>NZ_CP127405.1:4675000-4738653 GCF_030291015.1 Stenotrophomonas sp. As-7 | reverse complement strand
CAGCAATAATTGTCCGGTGGCCGATGCATAGGCGCGAAAAGGCGCCCAAACACAGGCCTGAAAGGGGGAAATGGATGGCTCAGCCTACCACCGAGCGCCCGCCTTCGGAATGCTTGTCCCGTACTTATTCACAAAAAGATCCACAGCTATTGCACAGCCCGGTGAATTGGCGTAGCAGACAGGGGTTGACGGGAGGGGGGACACCTCTCTAAAATTTCCGGTTCTTTCCGTCCCATTCATACGAGAGGCCCACATGGCCACCAAGCGCACCTTCCAGCCCAGCAACCTCAAGCGTAAGCGCGACCACGGCTTCCGTGCCCGTATGAAGACCGCTGACGGCCGCAAGATCCTGTCGCGTCGCCGCGCCAAGGGCCGCAAAGTCCTGAGCGCCTGATTGCCATGCCGCATCCAGCGGCAGACGCAATCCATTCGACAGTGAATACTGCAGACCCGCGCAAGCGATTCCCTCGCTCTGCGCGGGTTCGCACGCGTGCCGAATATTCAACGGTCTTCAACGGCGCCCGCCGTGTGTCCGATCCGCTGATGACCCTGCACTGGCTACCGGCTGACCGGCCGGCCAGGCTGGGTCTGGCGGTTTCCCGCAAGGTCGATCCTCACGCCGTTGGGCGTAACCGGATCAAGCGCGTCCTGCGCGACGCCTTGCGTCAGACACGAACCGACATACAGCCAGGCGACTTCGTCGTCGTGGCTCGTACTGCTGCGCGTCATGCCAGCAACGAAGATATCCGCCAGGCCTTCCTGCGCCTGTTGCGGCGCCTGCGCGCATTGCCCGCGCCGGGCGTGGACGGCACAATGCCGCCGCCTGATGGCATTGCCATTTCCTCCGTCACCGAGCCGGCACCGCGTCCCGGCCCCGCTGAGCCTGCCTGCTGATGAACCAGACCCGTGTTTTCCTGATCTTTGCCTGGCTGATGGTGGCCGTGCTGCTGTGGATGGAGTGGAGCCGCGAGAAGTCCGCCCCGACCCCGGCGCCGACGACCAGCTCGGCCCCGGCCGCCGCACAGAGCGTCCCCGGTGCAGCCCCGGGCAGCATCCCCAGCGCGCAGGTTCCCGGTGCTCCGGGCCAGCCCGCTGTACAGGCCCAGGCCAGCGCCACCCCGTCCGCACAGCGCGTGACCATCACCACCGACGTGCTGCGCCTGGTGCTCGATGGCGGCCGCGTGCTTGATGCCGAACTGCTGCAGTTCCCGCAGAGCAAGGACGAAGGCAGCCCGCCGGTGCGCCTGCTGACCGAAGACCCCGCGCATCCGTACAGCGCGATCAGTGGTTGGGCCAGCGAAGACAAGAACACTCCGGTGCCGGGCGCCGACGGCTTCAAGCTGGTCGGTGACACCCGCGACTTCGTGCTGGCCAAGGGCCAGGACGAACTGCAGGTCCCGTTCGTGTGGACTGCCGACAACGGCGTGACCATCAAGCGCACCCTGATCGTCGGCCGCAACGAGTATGCGATCCGCTTCAAGGACGAGGTCAGCAACGCTGGCGCCGCGCCGTGGAACGGCTATGTCTACCGCACCCTGGACCGCACCCCGACGATCCTGTCGCGGAGCATGACCAACCCGGATTCGTTCAGCTTCAACGGTGCCACCTGGTACGACAACGACAAGAAGTACCAGCGTCGTGCGTTCAAGGATTACCTGGACGATGGCGCGCTGAACCAGAACATCACCGGTGGTTGGCTGGCGATGCTGCAGCACCACTTCTTCACCGCCTGGATCCCGCAGAAGGACCAGACCGCACACTACGTGCTGTCGCAGGTGGCCGGTCGTGACCTGATCGAAGCGCGCGGCCCGGCCTTCACCGTGGCCCCGGGCCAGTCCACCAGCACCGAGGCCCGCCTGTGGGTCGGCCCGAAGCTGGTCAACCTGATCGCCAAGGAAGACGTGCCGGGTCTGGACCGTGTGGTCGACTACAGCCGCTTCTCGATGATGGCGGTGATCGGCCAGGGCCTGTTCTGGGTGCTCAACCAGGTGCACAAGCTGGTGGGCAACTGGGGCTGGGCCATTGTCGGCCTGGTGGTGCTGCTGAAGATCGTGCTGTATCCGCTGTCGGCGACTCAGTACAAGAGTGGCGCCAAGATGCGTCGCTTCCAGCCGCGCATCGCACAGCTGAAGGAACGCTATGGCGATGACCGCCAGAAGTTCCAGACCGCGATGATGGAGCTGTACAAGAAGGAAAAGATCAATCCGATGGGCGGCTGTCTGCCGATCCTCATCCAGATGCCGATCTTCTTCGCTCTGTACTGGGTGCTGGTGGAATCGGTCGAACTGCGCCAGGCGCCCTGGTTCGGCTGGATCCAGGACCTGACCGCACGCGATCCGTACTTCATCCTGCCGGTGATCAACGTGGCGGTGATGTGGTTCACCCAGAAGCTGACGCCGGCACCGGGCATGGACCCGATGCAGCAGAAGATGATGCAGTTCATGCCGCTGGTGTTCGGCGTCATGATGGCCTTCATGCCGTCCGGCCTGGTCCTGTACTGGGTGGTCAACGGTGGCCTGGGCCTGCTGCAGCAGTGGTGGATGACCAAGCGTCACGGCAGCGATCCGGTGCCGGCTACGGCGGCCACCGCCCCGGCCAAGAAAAAGTAAGAGGTAGACGTCGACCTTGGTCGACTGCTCCCCAGGGTCGATCGACCCAGCAAAGGCCCGCCGCAAGGCGGGCTTTTCGCATGCGGCGTTAGAATCGCCGACACACCATTCCCCATTGTTCGAGTCCGCCATGCCGCGTGCGCCGTCGTTCCGTCTGTTCCTGCCCAGCCTGCTGCTGACCCTGCTCGTGGCCGGCTGCGGCGACAAGGACGCGCACGCACCGGCGGCGGTTACCCAGCCGAGCGCACAGGCTGCCGCTGCCGCCGACCCGGCCGCAGCACCGCTGCTGGGCGCATTGCAGAAGCAGCTCGACGGCTATCGCCGGATCATCGTGCTGCTGGCCGATGAGGAACATCAGTCCGCGGCCGATCGCACCACCTCCACCCGCATCGGCCAGCAGCTGTTCCACGACGGCCTGGAACAGCGCAGCGCCATTGCCGCGCAGTTCGACACGCTGCTGCGTGGTAGCAGCCCGCAGCGCTTCGCTACCCTGGGCACGGTGCTGGATTACATCGAGTCGGCACCGGAACTGTTCGATGCCGATCGCCTTGCATTCCGCGAAGTGCTGCGTGACCTGCACGAACGCATCGGCGCCGATTCCTCGTTGCCGGCGGTGAAGCTGCACCAGCGCATCGGCGAAGACCTGGAGGCGCTGGACGAGATCGAGCGCAACTACAACCAGGAACTGACCCGCATCTTCAGCCGCTTCGAGCGCACCCGTGCCATCGAACTGAAGCGCGAGAAGTGGGACGACTACATCGCGCACCTGCACAAGGACTACAGCCGCGAAGCGATCCTGCGCGACTACGGCGTGATCGAACCGTACCCGATGTCGATGAAGGACAGCGACCGCGAGATCTTCGGCCGCGACCTGCCGCCGAAGACGGTGGTGCTGACCTTCGACGATGGCCCGCACAAGGCCTATACCGATGAAGTGGTGGCCATCCTCAAGCGCTACGACGTACCGGGCGTGTTCTTCGAGGTCGGCCGCAACCTGGGCAAGGTCGAGACCGACGGCAAGGTCAGCCTTGGGCCGATGGCGAAGATCAGCCGCAACCTGATGGAAGAGGGCTACGCCGTCGGCAACCACAGCCTGACCCATGCGCAGTTGTCGCGTACCACTGGCGATGCACTGCGCCAGCAGGTGCTGGACACCGACACCCTGCTGAAGGACGTCGACAGCAAGCGCGCGCCGCTGTTCCGCTTCCCGTATGGCGCGCGCAACGCCGAAGGCCTGCAGCTGCTGAACGAGGCGGGCCTGAAGTCGATCATGTGGAACATCGATTCGATGGACTGGGCCGACCCGGTGCCGGAATCGATCGTGCAGCGCGTGCTCGATCAGGTGAACAAGGAACAGCGCGGCATCATCCTGTTCCACGATATCCACGACCGCGCGGTGAAGGCACTGCCGCAGATCCTGGATCGACTGATCGCCGACGGCTACCAGTTCGCTGGCTGGAATGGCCGCGACTTCAGCGTCGCCCGCCCGCGCAAGGGCAGCGACCGCGATGCCACCGTCACCACCGGCTACGAAAAATCGTGGGCGATCGTGGTCGGCATCGACAACTACGCCAAGTGGCCGAAGCTGGAATACGCCAGCCACGACGCGCAGGCGGTGGCCGATACGCTGACCGGGCAGTTCGGCTTCCCCTCCTCGCAGGTGATCGTGCTGAAGAACGAACAGGCCACCCGCAACAACATCCTGGCCGCCTTCCACGACCGGTTGTCCGATGACCGCACCGGCAGGAATGATCGCGTGTTCGTGTTCTTCGCCGGCCATGGCGCGACGCGCCAGCTCGCCTCCGGTCGTGACCTGGGCTACATCATCCCGGTCGATTCGGACCCGAAGGAATTCGCCACCGATGCCATCGCGATGACCGACATCCAGAATATCGCCGAGAGCATGCAGGCCAAGCATGTGATGTTCGTGATGGATGCCTGCTACAGCGGCCTCGGCCTGACCCGCGGCGGCCCGTCGTCGTCGTCGTTCCTGCGCGAGAACGCACGCCGCAGCGCGCGACAGATGCTGACCGCCGGCGGCGCCGACCAGCAGGTTGCCGATGCCGGCCCGAACGGGCACTCGGTGTTTACCTGGGTGCTGCTGCAGGCATTGGCCGGCAAGGGCGATCTCAATGGAGATGGCCTGATCACCGGTACCGAGCTGGCCGCATATGTGGCACCGGCGGTGTCGGCGGTCTCGCACCAGACGCCCGCCTTCGGCAGCCTGCCCGGCTCGCAGGGCGGCGAGTTCGTGTTCCAGGTGCCGGACAGCCAGGAATACCTCAACGCCGATACCCGGCAGCTGACGCCCGATGCGATCGCACTGAACAACAAGGTTGATGCCGCGCAGGATGCCAAGGGCGCCCAGGCGCCGGTGACCGTGGCCGACCTGCAGGGCGGCAAGGCCAAGCTGGTGGTGCCGACCGCCGGCCCGGCCTCCGACCGCCAGCGCGCGCAGCAGGCCAATGACCGTGGCCTGCAGCTGTACCGCGAGAAGCAGTACGACGAAGCCGCCCTCCAGTTCACCGAGGCGCTGAAGCTGCGCCCGGACTTCGCCCAGGCGGCCAACAACCTCGGCTTCGTCTACTACCGCCAGCAACGCTACGCCGAAGCGGCGCGCTGGCTGGAGAACACCTTGAAGATCGATCCGTCGCGCGCGGTGGCCCATCTCAACCTGGGCGATGCGTACTTCCACGCGGGCGACAAGGCCAAGGCGAAGCAGGCCTACACCACCTATCTGGCGCTGCAGCCGCAGGGCAGTGGTGCGGCGCAGGCGCGCGCGCAGCTGGAGAAGCTCTGAGCAATGAACGACGCGATTCGTACCGACACCATCGTGGCCATCGCCAGCGCACCGGGCGCAGGTGGCGTCGGCCTGCTGCGCCTGTCAGGCCCGCGCGCCGCAGCGATTGCCAACGCACTCGGCGCACCGACGCTGCGCCCACGCCATGCGCACTACGCGCGCCTGCGCGATGCTGACGGCGAGGTGATCGACGACGGCATCGTGCTGTGGTTCCCGGCACCCAACAGCTTCACCGGCGAAGAAGTGGTGGAACTGCAGGGGCATGGCAGCCCGGTGCTGCTGCAGCAACTGGTTGCACGCTGCATCGCGCTGGGCGCGCGCCAGGCGCGGCCAGGTGAGTTCAGCGAACGCGCCTTCCTCAACGGCAAGCTCGACCTGGCCCAAGCCGAAGCCATCGCCGATTTGATCGCCGCCGGTGACAACCGCGCCGCACGTGCGGCACGCCGTTCGCTGGATGGCGTGTTCTCGCGTCGCATCGACACTGTGGTCGAACAGCTGGTGCTGCTGCGCATCCACGTGGAAGCGGCGATCGATTTCGCCGACGAACCGCTGGATACGCTCGGCGGCGCGCAGGTGCGGCGTGGGCTGGAGCAGGCGCGTAGTGACCTGGCCTTGCTGCGCCGTGATGCCGAACGCGGCCGTCGCCTGCGCGATGGTCTGCATGCCGTGCTGATCGGCCCACCGAATGCCGGCAAGAGTTCGCTGTTGAACGCGCTGGCCGGCAGTGAGCGGGCTATCGTCACCGACATTGCCGGCACCACCCGCGACACGCTGCGCGAGACGATCCGACTGGATGGCCTGGAGCTGACCCTGGTCGACACCGCCGGCCTGCGCGAGGGTGGCGATGCCATCGAACGCGAAGGCATGCGCCGCGCGCATGTGGAAATCGAGCGCACCGACCTGGCGCTGATCGTGCTGGACGCGCGTGACCCGGCGGCGGGTGAAGCGGCGCTGGGCGATGCCGTGGCCGGCGTGCCACACAAGGTCTATATCCACAACAAGTCGGATCTGCTGAAGGCGATGCCGGCGCTGGACGACCCGGACCGCGTGTTCGTTTCCGCTGCCACCGGTGCGGGACTGGACGAGCTGCATGCGCGTCTGCGTTCGATCGCCTCGGCCGGCGCGGGTGAGCAGGTGGACGGTGAGTTCTCCGCGCGTACGCGCCACGTGGATGCCATCGAGCGCGCGCAGGAACATGCGCAGCGTGCCGATGCAGAGCTGGTGCACGAGCACCTGGAGCTGGCCGCCGAGGAACTGCGGTTGGCGCATGATGCGCTGGGTGATATCACCGGGCAGATGAGTGCGGACGATCTGCTGGGAAGGATCTTTTCCAGTTTCTGCATCGGCAAGTAGTGCGCGGTGAATTGCGACATGCCTGAGTTTCATGCATTACAGCGACTCCCTCTTGGTACGATTCGACAATGGACCCGATAACCGACAGCGACGTCAGATCAGCGCTCCTTCGCAAGGTGATCGCCGAGCACGTGGCCAATCCCCATACGCTGGTCGTGGAGGAGATGGGGCTCGCTCGCGGCGCCTGCCGTGTTGATGTCTGTGTCATCAATGGACATCTGCATGGTTACGAGATCAAGAGCGACGTCGACACGCTGCGCAGGCTTCCTGTGCAGCAGCAGTTCTACTCAAACGTTCTCGACAAAGCGACGATTGTCGTGGGGCAGCGGCATCTTGACCGCGCACTGGAGGTCTTGCCGGAGTGGTGGGGGGTACGAACGGTATCGCGCGGCGCGCGTAATGCGGTGCGAATGGAGCTTTTACGACCCGCGAGGCTCAATCCGTCGGTCAATGGGATGGACGTTGCCGCCCTTCTCTGGCGTGATGAGATCACGACACTGATCTGTGCAAGGAATCCGGACAAGGCAGCGCTGCGCGGCAACCGCGCAGCGCTGTGCGAGCGGCTTGGAGAGGTATACAGCCTCGCCGAGATCCGCACGCTGGTCAGGGAACAGTTGAAGCGCCGGACACATTGGCGAGGTCGCGAACAACCTTAGTCAGGTGGTGGTTGGTCGCCACCGTTGGCCAGGTTGAACTTCCGCCCGTGCTGGCGACGCTGTTGGCGCAATCTTCGATGTACTCGTCGCCAGCACTGTAAGTTCGCCCCATGAATACTACAGGTCGATCAGAGATCAGGTGCCTGCACAGGTCGCGATACTGGTCGCGGCCATTGCGCTTGACCTGGGTGCCGACGATGATCCGCCACTGGTCATCGATCGTGTATTTGATCTTTGCATTCGGGTCGAACAGACGTGGGTCCATCATCTCGGTCTGTGGTGACGCGCATCCGTAGTCACCGAACCATGGCTGACGCAGCGGGGTACTGGCAGCGAGCCGGGTGTACCCACGCCATTCGCGACGATGAACATCTCCATGAGGACGATACCCTGCTGACGGGTTCAGGCTTGCGGGGAAGCTTCCGCCGGCCACGGTGAGCGATCTCCACCGGCTGATGTATGGCAGTCCCGCGATCCATGCCTGCCAGATCGATGCCTGCAGGGTCGGAGAATCTGCGACATCTGCCGCACTGTCCAGAACGATGTCCACCTGTTCTGGTGTTACGCCCAGGAGATGCATCAAGCCGTCGATCTTTGCCGAAGGATTGCCTTCCAGGTCATCGGGAATCAAGCGCAGTGCGCAGCCACGACTATCCTGCGCGATGATGCTGGCGACCGCCTGTTGATACGCCAGATGCCGCCCGAGACCGGTGACCGGGATGGCTTGGCAGGCCGACGCCCGCGCGAGATCGAAGACGTGCGCGAGGTGATGGTCTCCATTGGCCATCGTGTCGTCGCCGGCAAGATGTGGTGAATCGAACAGGCAGCTGCGCTTCTTCCAGTTGGTGCTCAATCGCTTGCCGACATTCTTCAGATGGTCGTCGAGCGACTTGGCGGGTGCATCGTTCTCGAAGTCCCACTGTTCGACCGGGATCTCGAACAGGGGATACATCCAGTCCTTGATGGTCTCGCGTGTACGACCTACAGCGAGGTACTCACCTTGCCGCCATTTCAGGATGGGCACGTACATTGTCTTCTCCATGGTCTGATCCTCCCAACATCGGTGTTGGTCAGTCGAGGCTATGGCCCATCCTTTCCGCGGTTCAATCGGAAAAATTGCAGAATCGAATCCAATTGGGGGCAGCACGATCATTGGCCGACCGCAGGCAGGCAGCCGAATACCTGTTCCCCCAACCTGTCACATTCCCGCCGCATACTGACGCCCATCACAAACCGCTTTGGGGAAGTCGCAGTGAAGTCGTGGGGTCGTGTGTTGCTGTTGTCGCTGGCCGTGGCACCATCGGTGGCCATGAGTGCTGAATCTCCCCCTCCGGCCGCGTCCAAGGTGTCGGTCTACGGTCATCGTGGCGCAAGCGCGCTGCTGCCCGAGCACACCTTGGCGGCGTATGCGCAGGCCATCGCCGACGGTGCCGATTACATCGAACCGGACCTGGTGATGACCAGGGACGGGGTGATGGTGGCCCGCCACGAGAACGAGATCGGTGGCACCACCGATGTGGCCGAGCACAAGGAATTCGCCAAGCGCAAGACCCGCAAGGTCATCGACGGGCAGACGGTCGAAGGCTGGTTCACCGAAGACTTCACTCTCGCCGAGCTGAAGACCCTGTACGCCCGCGAGCGACTGCCGGAGTTCCGCAGCACCGCCTATGACGGCCAGTTCCGCATCGCCAGCCTGGACGAGATCCTGGCGTTCCTGGTCCAGCAGGCAGGTCGTGCCAACCGTGGCATCGGCCTGGTGCCGGAGATCAAGCACCCGACCTATTTCCAGTCGATCGGCCTGCCGATGGAAGACAAGGTGCTGGCTGCGCTGCGTGGCAACGCCTATACCAACGTAGGCCCGGTCACCATCCAGTCGTTCGAGACCGCCAACCTGCGTTACCTGCGCGGCAAGATCCCGCGTGGCAGCAACATCCGCCTGCTGCAGCTGCTGTGGAAGGGCGATACCCAGCCGGCCGACATCGCCAAGGCCGGCGGCGCGCTGACCTATGCGCAGATGATGACCCCGGCGGGTCTGAAGGACGTCGCGGCCTATGCCGATGGCATCGGCCCGGAGCTGCGCTCGATCATCCCGCTGGATGCCAACGGTGCGCTGGGCACGCCGACGTCGCTGGTGCGCGATGCGCACGCGGTGGGTCTGATGGTGATCCCGTATACGTTCCGCCCGGAGAACCACTTCCAGGCCAGCAACCTGCGCAAGGGCGCGGACAATGCGCGCAATGCGGAAGGGTCGATCGCCGAGATGCGCGCCTACCTGGCGACCGGCATCGATGCGTTCTTCACCGATGACCCGGCGCTCGGCCGGCAGGCGGTGGATGGAATGGGCGCGGCGGGAAACGCGGCGGATTGATGCGACGGTGGTAGGTGCCAACCTTGGTTGGCACGCGGTCGCTGCGGGGGCATGAACGCCGGAGGCAGGAGCGCCGACCAAGGTCGGCGGCCACCGGGTCATCGGTGATCGGGGGCAGAGCCCCTTCGGGGATCCGACCCCGCCACCGCTCAACCGCGCGGGTCTTCCGGCCGGCGGAACGGGACGACCACATAGTCCTGCCCTTCGCGCGGCTGCCACAGTACCGGCACGCGCTGCGGCGACGGCGGCTCGAGTTCGTCGTCGGCCAGCGGCTCGATCTCTTCTTCCTCGTCTTCCCAGCTGTAACGCGGGCGCGGCGGCAAGGGATCGGCGTTGCGGAACAGCAGCGCAGCGATGATGCCGGCGAAGGCACCGCCCATGTGCGACTGCCAGGACACGCCGTCGGCGTGCGGCAGCACGGTCATCAGCATGCCGCCGTAGAACAGCATGCCGATCAACCCGGTGGCGATGGCCGCGCGGTCGCGGCGCAGCAGGCCGAGGCTGGCCAGCAGGAACATCAGGCCGTGGGTGACGCCACTGGCGCCGAGATGGAAGCTGCCGGGGTTGCCCAGCATCCACGCACCGATGCCCGAACCGACCCACAGCAGGGGCAGGGCACGTAGCGTGGCCTTCGGATAAACGCTGCCGGCGAGGGTGCCGAGGATCAGGATCGCGGCGCTGTTGGCGGCGATGTGTTCGACCGAGGCATGCAGCAGCGGCCCGCCGATCAGACCGAGCAGGCCCTTGGCTTCCAGCGGTGCCACGGCCCAGGGTCGCCAGTCGAAATGGTCCTGCAGGGCGAACACGGCCACCAGCACCAGCACGGCAGCCAGGCTGGCGTTGAAGGCGCGCAGGATGCGCGTGCGGTCGTTGCGGTCGGCCGGCGCGTCGCCGGCGGGCAGGGGCGCGTTCGTGTTCATACCCTCAGCAATGGCGGTGGCCGGCGCGAAACCAAGGCCACCGCTGCGGGAGAGTGGCTGCGGCCGGCGGGACAATCCCCCGGCCGCATCCTTCAATCCGCCTGGATCAGGCGCCGCCTTCCTTCGGCGGATTCTTCAGGCTCAGCACCACCGTAGCAGCGATGATCACCGCGACCACGCCCAGCGAGATCGGGGTCGGGATCTTGAACAGGTCAATGATCATCATCTTGATGCCGATGAAGGCCAGCACCAGGGCCAGGCCGTACGGCAGCAGGTGGAAGCGGTCAGCCATGCCGGCCAGCAGGAAGAACATCGCACGCAGGCCGAGCACCGCGAACACGTTGGAGGTCAGCACGATGAACGGGTCGGTGGTGATCGCGAAGATCGCCGGGATGCTGTCCACCGCGAAGATCACGTCGGTGACTGCAATCAGGATCAGCACCGCGAACAGCGGGGTGAACCAGCGCACGCCGTCGCGCTTGACGCTCATCGCGTTGCCTTCGTAATCCGGCAGCAGGCGCAGGTGCTTGCGCATCCAGCGCAGGGCCGGATTGGCTTCCAGGTCAGGCTCCTGGCCCGCGGCGAACCACATCTTCCAACCGGTGAAGAGCAGGAAGGCGCCGAACACGTAGAGCAGCCAATGGAACTGGGTGATCAGCACGCTGCCGGCGAAGATCATGATCGTACGCAGCACGATCGCACCCAGAATGCCGATGATCAGCACCTTCTGGCGCTGTTCCTCCGGCACCGCGAAGTAGCTCATGATCATCAGGAAGACAAAGATGTTGTCCACCGCCAGCGCCTTCTCGACCAGGTAACCGGTCAGGAACTCCAGGCCGACCTTGTTGGCCACGACCTGGCCGGCGGTCTCGTTCAGGTAGAACCAGAGCCCGCCGTTGAAGGCCAGCGCCAGCGCGACCCAGCCGATGGACCACCACAGGGCTTCCTTGAAGGTGACCTTGTGCGGGCCACCGTGGCGCATCAATACGAGGTCGACCAGCAGGGCGATGACCACCACCGCTGCGAAGCCGCCCCACAACCACAAATTACCGATCGTCTGCATGGGTTTGTCCGTTGGGAAATGAAAAATGCCTCAAGCCGGACGGCGAGGATCTGCAACGGAGGATCGGGAGGGGATCCAGGGACAGAGCTTCGCCAGTACGGCGAAGGTCTCGCTCGCAGTTCCGATGGGCCGGAACTGCCGTTGCACCGGAGCCTGCGGGCTCGAATTGACGGCGACAACGTCTGGGAGCTACTCCCCTTCTGCCGCCGATTCTGCGGCCTGGCCGGGCCGGCGTCAAATGCACTGGGGCGGGGGGCCAGCTCTGGTAGGTGCCAACCTTGGTTGGCACACCGGCCCGGGGTCAGAGCCCCTGTGGGGATCTGACCCCGGCGCCCGGTTTACAATAAGTGGATGAATACCCCCCTTCCCGTTGTCCGCCTCAAGAACGCGTGGCGTTCCAGCCACCCGTGGATCTTCCAGAAACTGGTCGAGAAGCCGACCGTCCGGCCCAAGCCCGGCTCCCTTGTCGACGTCGTCGGCGTGGATGGCGAGTTCATCGGCCGTGGCTTCTACAACGGGCATTCGCGTATTGCCGTACGCATCCTCGAAACCGACCCGCAGACCCCGGTGGACGCCGGCTGGTTCTCGCGCAAGATCGCCCAGGCGGTGTCGCTGCGTCGTGAGGTGCTGAAGCTTGATGCGGTGTCCGACGCCTGGCGCGTGGTGCACAGCGAAGGCGACGGTCTGTCCGGCCTGGTGGTGGACCGTTACAACGACCTGGTGGTGGTGGAGTTCTTCGCCGCCGGCATGTTCCGCCACCGCGAGTGGATCTACGACGCCCTGCGCGAACAGTTCCCGGGCTGCCGTTTCCACAGCTTCGCCGACGAACACGTGCAGAAGCAGGAAAGCTTCGACTTCCATGGCAACACCACCACCGAAGCGTCGGTGATCACCGAGTACGGCATCAAGTTCCGCGCCGACCCGGCCGGTGCGCACAAGACCGGTTTCTTCGCCGACCAGCGCGAGAACCGTGAGTGGCTGAGCCAGCAGGTGGAAGGCAAGAGCGTGCTCGACCTGTGCTGCAACACCGGCGGCTTCGCCGTGTATGCGGCCGCGCGTGGTGCATCGGAAGTGGTCGGCATCGACATCGATGAAGACGTCATCCAGATCGCCAAGGGCAATTCGCGTCTGAACAACGTGCGCCCGAAGTTCGTCCAGTCTGACATCTTCCCGTGGCTGCGTGATGCGGCCAACCGCGGCGAGAAGTACGACGTGGTAATCCTGGACCCGGCGAAGATGACCCGCGACCGCGAGCAGGTGATCACCGCGCTGAAGAAGTACCTGGACATGAACAAGCTGGCGCTTGGCGTGGTCAAGCCCGGTGGCCTGTTCGCCACGTTCTCCTGCACCGGCCTGGTGGCCGAGGACCAGTTCCTGGACATGCTGCGTCGTGCGGCGTACTTCTCTGGCCGCACCATCCAGATCCTGAAGGTGGCCGGCGCCGGTCCGGACCATCCGTTCATGGCCCACGTGCAGGAATCGCGTTACCTGAAGGCCGTGTTCTGCCGCGTGGTGGATTGATCCACGGCGCGTGGAGCCGAGTGATGCTCGGCTCCCGTGCACAGCGCGGAAGACTGTCCGCGCGCGCCAGCCTCAGGGCTGCGCGCGCGGCGGCGCAGGAACCGGCTGCAGCTGCTGCAGTAGCCCGTTGATCACGTCGGACCTGCGACGCAGGTGGCGACTGAGCACGATCGCCACCGTACCCAGCGCCAGCAGCGCCGGTACCGCGAGCAGCGCCAGTACCCAGCCAACGTCGAACAGAAGCCAGCTCAGCAGACGCTGGTCATGCCATCGCTGTGACCGTTCGGAGCGCGGCAGGCCGGCTGCTTTCTCGAAGCGGGACTGCATTGCCGGCGATACCGGAACTCCGATGTCCTCGCCATTGGCCAGCGCACGGGCGGTGGCGACAACGGCCGATGAAGCCACGCCGTAAGGCAGCTCCTGCTGTGCACGCAGATAGGCCTGCCACTGCGGGCTGAAGCTGCTGAAGTCTGGACTGGCGATGAGCGCGTCCAGCTGGCGATGGTCGAGTCGATCGCCCTGGCCCATGGCGGGTGCGGTGATGCCCATGCTTCCCAATGCACCGCACAGCAGCATCGAACCCAGCGCGAACGACCAGGCGAAGCGGCGAACGCGATGGCGGCCGAGCAGGTCCCGCACACCGAAGAACATCCACACCAGCAGCAAGGGCGTCATGACCAGCAGGATGACCAGCTGCTTGCCTGTGTCCTTCGCGCCATAGCCGGCCGGCACGTGCGCCCACGAGGGCGGGCCCAGTTCGGTGCCGGTGAATGCCAGCGCCATGTAGGCCAGTGCCGTGGCCGCCAGCGGAATGCAGGCCAGGCCGAAGACCCGAAGCAGTGAGGCCCGTCGGTAAAACGCGCGCAGACCCGGAACGGCTTCCGCACGCGCCTGCAGGTCCGGCGGGATCTGCAGCGGATCGCGTACCGGCGCGCTCATGCCGGCACCCCCGACGTGCGCAGCAACTGCTGCAGCGCCTGCTTCAGCTGGTCCTGCGCCTGCGCAGCACTGGCGATCATCTGTGGGCTGGCGTTGTCGCTGTTGTGCAGCGCCTGGATGGTCTGGCGCCAGATCGGCAGCAGGATCTGCACGGTCTCGCTGTAGCGGTCCAGCAGGTCGATGGCATTGCTGCGTGCCAACTGCACCTGCACCCGGCTCATCGAATGACTGGCAAGCAGGGCGGTCAGGTTGGCCACACGACGCTGCAGCCGCTCAGCCGGGCGGTCGAGTACCGGCGCATCATCGGCGCTGTCGACGGCTGCTGGCAGTTCCTGCAGGAACTGCATGCCTGCATCGATGTAGATCTGTAGTCGCACACCCTGTACGTCATGCTCAAGCAGCTGCGCATCCAGTCGATCGACGCTGGCGCGCACGGCGATGGCCTCGCGCTCGATCCTGGCCAGCACATCGCCGTTGCTGCCCATGGCGATGCGCCGGTGCAGGCGTTCTTCGATATCGGCACCGGTGAACCGCTGCCACCAGCCCGCGCGCTGAAGCAGGGCATTGGGATCGTGCTCGGACAACCGGCTGACCAGTTCGGCAAGCGCCTGGGCCAGTGCGTTGGCGCTGCCATCCTGCCAGGCCGGCTCGGCGCTGGCACTGGCCAAGTCGGCCGGGCCATAGCGGCCGATGTCGGTGCGCCCGGCAAACAACGGTGGCAGCACATCACGCTTGAGCTGCTCGACAGTGACCACGCTGGCGGGGACAGGCGCTTGGCCCTGCACGGGCAGCGCCGGAGGCTGGGACTTCGACATCGGTGTTTCCATTCCATGGTCGACGCAGCACGCGGTGCTGCACGCTGCCCTTATCGGCTGCGGGCGAGTGTAATGGAGCTGGCTGGCCAATGCGGCACTACCCGCGTTGGCCGTCCCGGCGCTATGGTCGTGTCCTTCCCATTGCCGGTGGATGCCCATGCCGTCGTTGCGTCGTCTCTCCCTGCTGCTCGCGCTGGCGCTGAGTGCGCCGCTGTCCGCCCATGCCATCGACTTCAGCGCGCAGGAACTGGCCCGGGCCAAGGCACTGCAGCAGCGCCTGCTGACCCTGGACAGCCATCTGGATACGCCGGCCAACTTCGGCCGCGACGGCTTCGACATCGAGCAGCGGCACGACCGTAATGCGCTCTCGCAGGTGGATTACCCGCGCATGGTCGAAGGCGCGCTGGATGGCGGCTTCTTTGCGATCTACACCGACCAGGGCGATCGCACTACCGCTGCGCATCTGGCCGAGCGCGACCACGGCCTGCAGCGTCTGCTGGAGATCCGCGAAATGCTGGCCGCCAATCCCGAGCGCTTCGCGCTGGCGCTGACCGCCGATGACGCAGCGCGCATCAAGGCCGCCGGCAAGCGTGTGGTCTACATCAGCATGGAAAACGCCAGCCCGCTGGTGGCCGATCCCAGCATGCTGTCGTTCTATCACCGCGCCGGCCTGCGCCTGCTCAGCACCGTGCACTTCGCCAACAACGAGTTCGCCGATTCGGCCACCGACCCCAAGGGCGCGGAGTGGAAAGGCCTGAGCCCGGCTGGTAAGGACCTGGTGCGGCAGGCGGTGAAGCTGGGCATCGTCATCGATCAGTCGCACGCCTCCGATGCCGTGTTCGACGATCTGCTGGCGATGATGCCGGTGCCGTTCGTGTTGTCGCACAGCTCGGCCAAGGCGATCTACGACCACCCACGCAACCTCGATGACGCGCGCCTGCGCAGGCTGGCCAAGGCCGGCGGGGTGATCCAGGTGAACGCGTATGGCGGCTACCTGATCGACACCGCCAAGTCGCCCGAGCGCAAGCAGGCCGAAGAGGCCCTGAGCAAGCAGCTGGGTGGCTGGGAAGGCATGACCATCGAACAGGGCGTTGCCCTGCAGAAGGCCGAGCAGGCACTGGACCACGAACATCCGGTGCGCCATGCCAGCCTGGACGACTTCTTCGCCCACTTCGAGCACATCCTGAAGGTCGTCGGTCCCGAGCACGTCGGCATCGGCCTGGACTGGGATGGCGGCGGTGGCCTGAGCGACCTGCCTGATGTCAGCCAGTTGCCGAAGATCACCGCGTGGCTGTTGCGCAAGGGCTACACCGAGCAGCAGATCGCCGCCATCTGGGGCGGCAACCTGCTGCGGGTGATGCGCCAGGCGCAGGACTACGCGGCAAAGCAGGGCGGCTAGCCGCCCTGCGGCAGGGCCGGCCGCTGGCCGGCAATCCCCAAAGACCGCCGGGCATGGCCCGGCGCTACCTTTACCGGCCGATCAGCGCGTTGCGACGGCTGTAGGCGAAGTACAGCACCAGGCCGACCACGTTCCACGCCAGGAAGTACAGCTGGGTGGTGTGCGGCAGGCTGACGAACAGGTAGATGCAGCCCAGCGCCGCCAGCGGGCCGACGATGAAGGCGAACGGCGTGCGGAAGGTACGTTCGCGGTTCGGCTCACGCACGCGCAGCACCACCAGGCAGATGCCAACGGCGGTGAACGCGGCCAGGGTGCCGGCATTGGCCAGTGCGGCGATCTCGTCGAGGCGCGCCACACCGGCCAGCGCCGACACCACCACGGCGGTGAACAGCGTGGTCGCCACCGGCGTGCCGGTACGTGCGTTGACCTTGGACAGGCCACGTGGCAGCAGGCCATCGCGGCTCATCACGAAGAAGATGCGGCTTTGGCCATACAGGAAGGCCAGCAGCACGGTAGGCAGGGCGATGATGGCGATCACGCCGATCAGCATCGCGGCGGTTGGCTGGCCCAGCTGGCGCATGATCAGTGCCAGCGGCTCGGCACTCTGGCCGAACACGGTGTAGCTCATCGCACCGATCGCGGCCAGCGCCACCAGCACGTACACGATGGTGCAGCCGACCATCGAGCCGATGATGCCGATGGACAGGTCGCGCGCAGGGTTCTTGGTTTCTTCGGCGGCGGTGGAGATCGCATCGAAGCCGTAGAACGCGAAGAAGATAATCGCCGCTGCGGCCATCACGCCGCGTTCGACGCCATCCGGTCCCAGCGTCTTGGCGAACCCGTAGGGCATGAACGGCTGCAGGTTGTTGGCGTCGAACGCCGGCAGGGCCACCGCCACGAAGATGGCCAGCGCGATCAGCTTGAACACGACCAGGATCGCGTTGAGGGTGGCGCTCTCCTTGGTACCGGCCATCAGCATCAGTGCCACCAGCCAGGTGATGACGATGGCGGGCAGGTTGATCATGCCGCCATCGACGTGCGGGCCCGCTGCGAGCATGGCCGGCAGGCGCAGGTCCCAGCCGAACTGGGTATGCACCCATTCCAGGAAGCCGACGAAATAGCCGGACCAGCCGACCGCCACGGTACTCACCACCAGCGAGTACTCCAGGATCAGGCTCCAGCCCACCACCCAGGCGAAGACTTCGCCCAGGGCACTGTAGCTGTAGGTATAGGCGCTGCCGGCGGCCGGCATCATCGTGGACAGTTCGGCGTAGGCCAGTGCCGCGCAGGCACACACCGCGCCGGCGATGGCGAAGGAGATCAGCACGGCGGGGCCGGCGCGGTCGGCACCGACGCCGATCAGGGTATAGATGCCGGTGCCGACGATGGCACCGATGCCCAGCGCGATCAGGTGCGGCCAGCTGAGGGTCGGGACCAGGCGCCGGCCGGCTTCATGGACGGTGACGGAATCTAGGGACTTGCGCCGGAGCAGGGACATGCAGGCCTCGGAAGGGGTGACTGAGAACGACAAGTCCCCGAGTGTGACCGAACGCAGCGCAGCATTGCCACTGACGGGGGTCATGGCCGGCACAGCGCGCGCTGGACTGTGGGCACGCTGCCGGAATCGGCACAAACGGCCTCAGTCCAGGCGGCTACCAGTGACAGCCGTCGTCCTGAAAGGCGTTGAAGTCTTCTTCGAAATCCGTGCGGCGACCGTCTCGGGCCCGCACGTAGCTGAAGCTGTAGATCCGTGCGCCCTGCGTGCTCAGCGTGTAGTGACCGTTGATGCGGCCCTCCACGCGCTCTTCCCAGACGGTATCGAACTGGTAGGGGCGGTCTTCGTCCAGCACCGTGGTCTCTTCGGAAACCCGGTGCAGCGGCAGGCGCTCGCGGTGCCCGGCGTAGCGCACATCGGCGCGGCCATCGTCCAGCCAGCGCCATTCCAGGTGGATCGTGCCGTTGGCACCGCCGGTGAGGCAGCGGTGATCAGGTGCGGCCGTGGCCGATCCACTGGCAAGCAGCAACACCAGGGCTGCAGCGACCGCGAGCGTTGGTGTTGCGGTCATGGCGCCTCCTTCCAGCATGGGGCGCCAGCATAGCGCGCCCCCGGTATTACCTGCCCGGTGCGCGTGGCTGCAGACGCGTACCACCGCTCATCAGCATGCGCGGCAGCGGCATCTGCAGGAAGTCGTGCGGAAAGGCCGGCGCGACCGCGCTGATCGCATCCAGCCGTGCCAACGCCTCAGCCGGCAGCGCCAGATCCAGCGCCGCCAGGTTGTGTTCCAACTGGTCCAGGGTGCGTGCACCGACGATCGGCATGGCCCCGGCCGCAGGTCGTTGCAGCAACCAGGCCAGAGCGACCTGCGCAGCCGAGTGCGACAGCTCTGCCGCGATCGCAGCGACTTCCCCGGCGATGTTCAACGAACGCGGCGTCAACGCGCCATTGATGAGCGCGACATTGCGTCTGGAACCACCCGGCGCGGCCTCGGCGGTCTCGGCTGCGGCCAGGTCCGCCGCGCTGTATTTGCCGGTCAGCACGCCGCTGCCCAGCGGCGACCACGCCACCACGCCCAACCCGAGCGCATCGGCCATCGGCAGCAGTTCGTGTTCGACGCTGCGCTGGATCAGGCTGTATTCGATCTGCAGTGCCACCAGTGGCGACCAGCCGCGTAGATCGGCCAGGGTCTGCATGCGCGCGATCTGCCAGGCTGGCGTGTCCGAGATGCCGGCGTACAGCACCTTGCCGCTGCGCACGAGGTCGTCGAAACCGCGCATCACCTCGTCCACCCCGGTGGTGTCGTCCCAGGCGTGCAGGTACAGCAGATCCAGGTAGTCGGTGCCGAGCCGGCGCAGGCTGTCCTCCACCGAGCGCATCATGCTCTTGCGATGGTTACCGGCGTTGTTCGGATCGCCCGGCACGGTCGCCAGGGTGTACTTGCTGGCGATCACCAGCCGTTCGCGGCGGCCTTGGGCGAACCGCCCGAGCAGGGTCTCTGCGCTGCCATTGGTGTAGTTGTTTGCGGTATCGACGAAGTTGCCGCCACGTTCGACGTAGGCATCGAAGATGCGGCGGGCCTCGGCTTCGTCCGCGCCCCAACCCCAGTCGGCACCGAAGGTCATCGTGCCCAGCGCCATCGGGCTGACACGCAGGCCGGAGCGGCCGAGCAGGCGGTAGTGATCAAGTGACATGTGGCATTCCATCGGAGGAGGCGGGTGTTCCGCCGGGAGGCCAAGCATCCGTCCGATGATCTTGTGGATAAACTGGATGCAGTCGAACTGACAATGAAGGAAGGCTTCACAATGGATCCCTCCGCACCGCTGTCTGCGGTGGTTGCCTTTGTCCACGTGGCCGACCACGCCAGCTTTACCCGTGCCGCCGATGCCCTGGGCGTCTCGACCTCGGCGCTGTCACAGAGCGTGCGTGCGCTGGAGGCGCGGATGGGCGTGCGCCTGTTGCAACGGACCACGCGCCGGGTGGGTCTGACCGAGCACGGCGCACGCTTCCTGCAGCGCGTGCGTGGCGGGTTGGCACAGATCGAATCGGCCTTCGACGACCTGGACAGCGCGCGGTCCGTGCCGGCCGGTCGGCTGCGCATCACCCTGCCACGCATCGTTGCCGAACGCCGGGTTCTGCCGGCGCTGCCGTCCTTCCTGGCCCGGTATCCGCAGGTAGAGGTGGAATTGTGCGTGGAGCCGGCGCTGACCGATCTGGTCGCCGAGGGGTTCGACGCCGGCATCCGCCTGGGTGAATCGTTGGCGCAGGGCATGATCGCGGTGCCGATCGGGCCACCCGAGCGCCAGGTGGTGGTGGCCACGCCGGGCTACTTCGCGCGCCACGGGGTGCCGCTGAGCCCGCAGGAGCTGCAGCGCCACGACTGCATCGTCCATCGCCGCGCCAATGGCCGGCTCATGCCCTGGGAATTCAGCCGTGAGGGGCGTGACCTGGACGTAGCCGTCGCGGGGCGGCTGGTGTTCAACGATGCCGAACTGGCCTATGCGGCGGTGCTGGCTGGGCTCGGCATGGCGCAGGGCTTTGCTTCGCTGGTCGCCGACGACCTGGCCGCCGGCCGCCTGCGCAGCGTGCTGGAGGACTGGCAGCCGCCGTTCCCCGGCTTTCATCTGTACTACCCGGCGCGCGAGCATATGGCGCCCAAGCTGCGGGTGTTCATCGACCACCTGCGCGCGGCCCTCCGCGCCGACGGGCTCTCAGCCGTTCAGGCCCAGGCGGATGCCGAAGCCGACCAGGAACAGGCCGGCCACACGCCGTAGCGCATCGCTGACCCGCGGGTGCTGGATCAACCGACGGCGGGCCAGGTTGCCGACCCAGATCAGCAGCGAGCAGTAGGCGATGCTGACCACGAAGATGATCCCGGCCAGCGCGGCGAACGTGGCGATGCCCTGGTGGGCCTTCGGGTCGATGAACAGTGGCAGGAAGGCCATGTAGAACAGGATCGCCTTCGGATTGAGCAGGCTGACCAGGATCGCCTGGTGGAAGTAGCGGCCCGGCTGCATGCGCACCGGGCCAACCTCGGCACCGTCGCCCTTGGGCGTGCGCAGCAGGCTGATGCCTACCCACACCAGGTACGCCGCGCCGAGATACTGCACGGCATGGAACACCGTCGGATTGGCCTTCAGCAGCGCGGCCACGCCGGCCAATGCCAGCCACATCAGGATCTGGTCGCCGACCAGCAGGCCGGCCAGCGCCGTGTAGCCGCCGCGTACACCGCCACGACCGGTGGCGGTCAGCAGGGTGAAGGTGCCCGGCCCGGGCAGGGCCAGAAACACCAGCACGGCGAGCAGGAAGGTCCACAGGTCCTGGATGCCCATCCACGGCATGGCGCGATTCTCTTACAACGGGGGAGCACCATTGTCGGCCAGCGGCGTTGCAGGCGACAGGTGCAGGCCGCCATGGCCGGGCATCGCCGACAGCAGCGGTTGCAGGTACTGGCGCAGCTGCGCGTGCAGTTGCCGCACCGCCGGTGAGAACTGCTTGCGGTGCGGACACACCAGCTGCAGGGGGATGTGGCTGCCGATGCCATCCAACAGCACCTGCAGGCGTCCACCCAGCACGTCCTCGCGCACGTCCAGCCAGGATTTGTAGGTGATGCCTTCGCCGGCGACCGCCCAGCGCCGCACCACGTCGGCGTCGTCGCAGACCAGTGGCCCGCGCACCGGGATCACTACGCGGCGCCCCTCCAGCTCGAACGACCAGCGATCGTAGGCACGCCCGCCGAGCTGGTAGACAAGGCAATCGTGTTCGCGCAGGTCGTCCAGCCGGGTCGGCGTGCCACGCCGACGCAGGTACTCCGGCGATGCGGCCAGCACGCGCCGGTTGCCCTCCAGCAACGGCAGGGCGACATAGCTGGCGTCGTCGAAGTGGCCAATGCGGATCGCCACGTCGACCGGGTCGCGGAACACGTCGGCCACTTCGTCGGACAGGCGCAGGTGCAGGCGCAGCCGTGGATGTGCGGCACGGAACGCGGTCAGCCACGGCAGCAGCAGGTTGCGGCCGAAGTCCGAGGGCGCAGACAGCTGCAGAGTGCCGTGCAGTTCGGCATCCTCGCCCTGCACCCGCGCCTGGCCTTCGCGCAGGGTGGTCAGAACGTCCTGTGCGTAGGGCAGGTACAGCGCGCCTTCGGCGGTCAGCCGCAGGCTGCGGGTGGTACGCACGAACAGGCGCAGGTCCAGTTCGCGTTCCAGCCGTGCCACCGCCGCGGCCACCTGGCCCGGCAGCAGATCGGCCTCGCGCGCGGCCTGCGAGAAGCTGCCCAGCGCGGCGGTACGGACGAACAGCTGCAGATCGTCGAAACGGACCATTTTCATTGCTGCAGTGAAAGTGTTGACCGATTCTGCGCCTTTCTGCCCCTCTGCGCACGGCGCACGCTGTGGCCTCTCCTCATTGGATCTCCCCCCATGCGCGCCATTGCCTATACCCATGCCGGCCTGCCGATCGACGACCCGCAGGCCCTGATCGACCTCGACCTGCCTCTGCCGCAGCCGGGCCCACGCGACCTGCGGGTGGCGGTGCGCGCGGTGGCGGTGAACCCGGTTGACACCAAGGTGCGACGCGGCGCTGCCACCGACGGCCCACGCGTGCTGGGGTGGGACGCGGTTGGTGTGGTCGATGCGGTTGGCAGCGAGGTGACCCTGTTCCAACCCGGCGACGCCGTGTACTACGCCGGTGTGATCGATCGCCCGGGCAGCAACGCCGAATACCAGCTGGTGGACGAGCGCAGCGTTGGCCGCAAGCCGGCCAGCCTGGACGATGCCGCCGCGGCGGCGCTGCCGCTGACCGCGATCACCGCGTGGGAACTGTTGTTCGACCGCCTGCGCATTGCCGAAGGCGGCGGCGACGGCCAGACCCTGCTGGTGATCGGTGCAGCGGGCGGCGTCGGTTCGATCCTGGTGCAGTTGGCGCGTCGGCTGACCAAGCTGACGGTGATCGGCACCGCCTCGCGCCCGGAGACCCAGGACTGGGTGCAGGCGATGGGCGCGCACCATGTGATCGACCACAGCCTGCCGCTGGCCGAGGGCCTGGCCCGGCTGGGCATCACCGAGGTGGACCACGTGGCCAGCCTGACCCACACCGACCAGCACTACGCGCAGATCGTCGAGCTGCTGGCGCCGCAGGGGCAGCTGGGGCTGATCGATGATCCGGGCCAGATCGATGTGATGGCGCTCAAGCGCAAGGCGCTGTCGCTGCACTGGGAATCAATGTTCACCCGGCCGCTGTACAAGACCGCGGACATGCAGCGCCAGCATGACCTGCTGAACCGGGTGGCCGAACTGGTCGATGCCGGTGTGCTGCAGACCACGCTGGGTGAGCACTTCGGGCGCATCGATGCGGCCAACCTGCGGCGTGCTCATGCGCTGCTGGAGAGCCATCGGGCGAAGGGCAAGATCGTGTTGGAAGGCTGGTAAGGGTTCCGGCCAAGCAAAGTGAAAGCGGGTGCTCCCTTACAAGAAACCCGTATCGATCCTTCTGAGCTTCATCCACGCATGGCGTGGATCTACTGCAGATCGCGGAAGTCCGTGAAAGGCGGGGTGGCATGGGTTTGCGGGACCGCAGGCGCCATGGATGGCGCCTACGAGCCCCCATGGATGGGTTTACGGCGTGTCCCGCAAATCCATGCCACCCCGCCATCCCACCGAATGCTGCCTTTCGATGTGACGTTGCCTCTGCGGGTGCAGGGCGCAGCCCTGCCGGACCCCCCTACGCCACGCCGTTGTCCACATGTTTAGCGAAGCCCGGGCGGGGGCGCAGGCGCTCGAACCAGGCTTCCACGTGGGGCAGCGCCGGTTTGTTGCCCGGTGTGCTGCGCCAGCGCTGGGTGGACAGGCCGAGCACGATGTCGGCCAGGGTGAAGGTGTTGCCCACCACGTAGCCATCGGTCGTCGCCAGCTGTGCATCGAGCAGTGTCATCAGATGATTCCAGTGCGTCAGGCTGGCCTCCGCGCGCGCGTCGTCCGCGAAGTCAGGGTGCTGGCGGACGCGGGCCATGAACACGTGGCGCCAGGCGCTGTTGAGGTCGGTGGCCTGCCAGTCCATCCACTGCTCGACCTTGGCGCGGCCCTGTGCCGTGGCGGGCAGCAGGTCATCGCGGCCCTGGCGTGCGGCCAGGTACCGGCAGATGCTGTTGGACTCCCACAGCACGAAGTCGCCGTCGCGTAGCGCCGGCACCTGCCGATTCGGATTCAGCGTGGCCAGCAGGTCCGGCGCGGGGGTTGGTTCATGCGCAAGCGGGAGGTCGAGTTCGGCGCACAGCCACAGCACTTTGCGCACGTTGATCGAGGTGGGCTTTCCGTAGAGAACAAGCATGGTCGGGTCCGATGTGGTCCGACCAAGGCTAGCGCAGCGGGGCTACACTGGTCGCATGAACATCGAAGTCCTCATGATTGTCGCCGTGGTGCTGCTGCTGGCGACGTTGCTGGTGCTGGTACTGCTGTGGCGTCGGGCATCCAACAGCGCCCCCGCTGCTGAAGCACAGCAACAGCTGGTTACCGAACGCGAGCAGCATCGCCTGGCCCTGGTTGACGCCGGGCAACTGCGAGGTCGGCTGGAAGCCTTGCTGGCAGAGCTGGAAAGCGAGCGTGGCCGAAGCCTGCAGCACGCCCAGCTCGTCACTACCCTGACCGCACGCGTGGAGCGGGAGGCCGCGTTGGCGTCCAGTCGTGAAGCGATGTTGGCCGAGCGCGAAGCTGCCCTGGCGCAGGTGCGGGCCGGTCTGGCCGAGTCCAGCAAGGAGCTGCAACAAGCGCAGCAGCGCTACCAGCAGCTGCATGGCGAACATGCTCGCGCGCTGGCCAACCTGCAGCATTCCGAACGCGCCAGTGCCGAGCTGCGCAGCTATCTGGATACTGCCAAGGAAAAGCTCTCCGGCGCCTTCGCCGAACTGGCGGGCAAGGTGTTCGACGAACGCGGACAACAGTTCGAAAAGAACGTGCGCCAGGCAACGGTGCAGTCGCGCGCGGATATCGAAGGGCTGCTCAAACCCTTTGCCGACAGGCTGGGGGATTTCCGCAACCGGGTTGACACGCTGTACGGGGAAGAAGCGAGGCAGCGTGCCAGCCTGCTTGGCGCGGTGGGTGAACTGAAGACGCTCAACCAGGACATGGCTGCACAGGCCTCGGCGCTGACCAATGCGCTGAAAGGCAGCGCCAAGGTGCGCGGTGACTGGGGCGAGCTGATGCTCGACAACGTGCTGCGTGGCTCAGGCCTGGAGGAGGGCGTTCACTACCAGCGGCAGAAGCACGCCGTGGATGATGAGGGCGCGCGCCTGCGGCCGGACGTGGTGGTGCAGTTCCCCGATGAGCGCAGCGTGGTGATCGACAGCAAGGTCAACCTGATCGCCTGGCAGGAGGCGATGAATGCCGCCACGCCGGAACAGTCCGAGGATGCATTGCGCCGCCATGCGGTGGCGCTGCGCCAGCACGTCAAGGATCTGGGCGATAAGAACTATCCGAAGGCTCTTGGCAGCGAGACCCTGGATATCACCATCGCTTTCGTTCCCATCGAAGGCGCACTGTCGGCGGCGCTGGGCGCGGACGGTGCACTGCAGGCGTATGCCTTCGACAACCGCGTGGTGTTCGCTTCGCCCAATACGCTGATGGCGCTGTTGAGGGTGGCCGAGCGACTGTGGACACGTGACAAGGTGCAGAAGCAGGCATTGAAGATCAGTGAAGCCGGTGGACTGGTGCTGGACGCCCTGACTGGCTTCCTGCAGGACTTCAATGCCATGGGCAAGAAGCTTGATGATGCAGGCAAGGCTTACGCCGACGCACGCAACCGCTTGATCGATTCGCCGCAGTCGGCCATCAGCCGTGCCCGCCGGCTTGCCGAACTGGGCAGCAAGTCAAAGCGCGCGTTGCCCCCTGAGCTGACCCCCGATCCGATGCAGCAGTTGACCTCCACCGACGGAGAGGACGACGGCAACGCCGGCTGACACGCCACCTGCATGGGCGGGTGCGTATGCTGGCGCCGTCCACACCCTTCAGGTACCGCCATGCGCCTCCGATTCCTTGCCAGCTTTGCCCTGGGCGCGCTGCTTGCCGCCTGCAGCAGTGCGCCACCGGCCAGCGATGGTGCAGGCACGGCATCCACGGCGGCCGACAGCCCCGAAGCTGCTGCAGCCTATGAAGAAGCACGCGATGTGGACTGCCGCGCAGCTGGCGGTACGCTGCAGCCGTTGGGCCGCCTGCAACGGCTGCAATGCGTGATTCCCTATGCCGACGCTGGCAAGTCGTGCGGCAACAAGAGCGACTGCAGCGGACAGTGCCTGGCCACGGGCGAGGTCGCTGCCGGCGCGATGGCGACCGGCACCTGCCAGCGTGATGTCAGCCAGAACTTTGGTTGCCGCCAGCGCATCGACGGTGGCAAGGCGCAGGGCACGATCTGCGTGGATTGAGGATGTCCTGTAGAGCCGAGCCCATGCTCGGCTGCCGTGGCATCAGCCGAGCATGGGCTCGGCTCTACAACAGCGCATGCGGCGGTATGCTGGTGGGCCTTTCCCAGCCGTAGCCGGAGCCCCCGCGTGAGCACCTCGATCCAGGATGTTTCCCTCACCACCATCGACGGCCAGCCGTCCTCGCTTGCTCACTACCAGGGCAAGGTACTGCTGCTGGTCAACGTGGCGTCCAAGTGCGGCCTGACCCCGCAGTACGAAGGCCTGCAGGCGCTGTACGCGGAGAAGCACGCGCAGGGCCTGGAAGTGCTGGGCTTCCCGGCCAACAATTTCCTCGGCCAGGAGCCGGGCAGCGAGGCGGAGATCCAGCAGTTCTGCCAGCTGACCTACGACGTGAGCTTCCCGATGTTCGCCAAGATCAGCGTGGCCGGTGAAGACACCCACCCGCTGTACCAGCAGCTGACCGCCGCGCAGCCGCAGGCGATCGGCGAAGGCCCGCTGCGCGAGCGCCTGGCCAGCAAGGAGATTCCGATCCACCCGGCACCGGCGGTGCTGTGGAATTTCGAGAAGTTCCTGGTCGGCCGCGATGGCAAGGTCATCGCCCGCTTCGCCCCGGACGTTGCCGCCGATGATGCGCGCCTGCGCGAAGCCGTCGAGGCGGCGCTGGCGGCCTGAAGACGACGTGCCAACCAAGGTTGGCACCCACCGGAAGGTTGGTGGATGCCTGTAAAAAACAAAAAACCCCGCCGAGGCGGGGTTTTTCATGCGTTGCCGGCAGCGGTCAGTTGGTCCATTGCGGCATCGGCATCGCATCGACCGGGATCGGCGAGTTCGCATCGTCGCTGCCACGCTCGCGCTTGCTGCGCAGATCGTTCTCGATCTGGTAGTTGCGGCGCTGCATCCAGGCATCGCGGACCAGGGCGTATTCGTCCACCGCGGTATCGCGCAGGTCGTCGATCGCCAGCAGCTGTGCACGGGTGTCGACCAGCTGCAGGCCCTGCAGGCCGATGCGGTACTTGTCGCTTTCGATGCGGCGGATCGGCGACAACGGGATGTCACCGGCCAGGCCGAACACATCACGCACGGTACGCGGGCCGAAGAACGGCAGTTCCACATAACGCGAACGACGCCAGCCCCAGGCACCCAGGGTCTGCCCGAAGTCCTCGTTGCGACGCGGCACCATTGCCTTGCTGGCCGGGTCGAACAGGCCACCAATGCCCAGCGTGCTGTTCATCAGGAACCGGCCCAGGCTGTCCCACGCATCGGCCGGTCGGCCCTGCAGCAGCTGGTTGGTGATGGTCAGCGGCGCACGCAGGTTGCTGAAGAAGTTGCTTACGCCGGTACGTGCAAAGCGCGGCACCACGTGGGTATAGGCGGTGGCCAACGGGCGGGCGATACCGCGGTCGACGGCGTTGTTGAAGCCGTGCACCTTGCGGTTGAACGGTTCCCACGGGTCGTAGGCGGTAGCACTGCGGCTGTTGTCACTGGTGCCGTACAGCGCATCGAAGTCGTTGTCGCCGCCCGGTGCGGTCGCCGCCGCGTCGGTGGCGGCATTGGTTGTCGGGGCACGGTTGCCGGTGTCCACGGCCGTCGCAGCGGGCGGCGTGTCGGCCTGCGTCGTCTGGCTGGCCGGCTCGGTGTCAGCAGCAGTGGCTGCGGCAGGCGCTGCAGCAGTCGACGGAACCACGGTATCGGCCACCGGCGCGTCGCTGCGTGCCGGCTTGCCGGCACAGGCGCTGAGCGCAGCGGCCAGGAGGATCAGAGGGAAAACGCGCACGACGTTCATGTCAGCTCGCAGCAGAAGTAGCGTTGAAGTCCAGGTCGGGCGACAGCCGGTAGGCTGCGCTCAGTTCGTTGTAGCCGGCGGGGGCGCCGGAGATCGTCAGCGGATGGCCGCCCTGGCGCGCGCGCGCGGCCAGCTCGGCCAGCAACGCCAGGCCGGCGCTGTCCACGCGCTCGACCTCCGCCAGGTCCAGTCGCGACAGCTGCGCCGGCAGGGCCTGCAGTTGCGGCCACAGCGCGATCACCGCTGCACGGTCGAGCACCCCGCGCAGGCGCAGGGTGTCACCTTCCAGCAGCGCCAGCGCCTTATTTGCCATTGCCGGCCGGTCCGGCCTGCATGCTGCCGCTGCGCAGATCGTTGGCCACCTGCTTGATGCCCTTCTGTCGCAGCGGGGCATCGAACTGGTTGCGGAAGGTCTGCACGTAGGAGATGCCCTCGATGTTCACGTCGAAGATCTTCCACTGGCCGTTGACGTTGCGCATCCAGTATTCAACCGGCGTCGGCTCGTTGGCGGCGCGCACCAGTTCGGTGGCCACGCGCACGCCACGGTTGCCCGGCAGCGGGCTCTCGCCCTTCAGGCGGAAGCTCGGCTTGCCCTGGATGTTGAGCAGGGTCGAGCCATAACGCTGCATCAGGCTGTCGGCCATCGCATCGGCGAACAGTTTGATGTCGGCATCCGAAGCGCCGCGGGCGTGCGGGCCCAGCACCAGGCGCGCGGCATAGTCGCGGTCGAAGGTGCGGGTCAGTTCGCTGTCGATGTAGCTGCGCAGGCTGGCCGGGTTGCTGGTGAACTCAGCGCGGCGCTGCTGCAGGGTCGACATGATGCGGCTGCTGGCGTCGATCACAACCTTGCCGGCCTGGCCCTGGGGGGCGGCGGCAGCGGCGGGGGCGGCCTGCGCCTGGGCCAGGAACGGGGTGGCCAGCAGCAGCGACGAGGCGAGCAGGGCCGGGATCAGTTTCATTTTCATGGTTGCGGTTCCGTTGCAGGCGACTGCTCGCCATCGTTGGGTTTCTGAGCAGCGCCACCACCGGCGCCGCCACTGAACATGTATTTGCCGACCAGCTGCAGCAGGTCCACGGCCGGCTGGGTGAACACGATTTCCTCACCGGGCTTGAGCACGTCCGGATCACCGCCGGGCTGCAGACCGATATAGCTCTCGCCAAGCAAACCGCTGGTGAAGATGCCGGCGGAGGTGTCGGCCGGCAGGTCCTTGACCTTGCTGTCCATGCGCAGGGTCACGATCGATTCGAACTTCACCGGGTCCAGTTCGATGGAAGCGACCTGGCCGACGGTGACGCCGCCGATCTTCACCGGCGCCTGCTTGCGCAGCTGGCCGACCTGGGAGAAGCGGGCCTTGAGTTCATAGCCTTCGCCACCCCAGCTCCAGCGCTGGTTGGTCGAGGCGACGGCCAGCACCATCAGCGAGGCCAGGGCCAGCAGCAGGAAAGCGCCGACGGAGAATTCGAGTCTGGGACCGCGGATGGCCATGTGGATTACCTGATCAGTCGTGGTGGCCGCGCGCCGATGCGCACCGCCGATGGAGGGGTTAGGTGAACAACATTGCCGACAGCACGAAGTTGAACATCAGCACCAGCAGCGAAGCGTTGACCACCGCACGGGTGGTGGCGACGGAGGTGCCTTCGATGGTCGGTTCGGCGTGGAAACCGACATAGGCGGCAACCAGTGCGGCGGTGCCACCGAAGATCGCCGATTTCAGCATCGCCACGCCGAAGTCGTCCCAGAAGTCCACGCTGTTGCGCAGCGCCGACCAGAACACGCCGTTGTCCAGGCCCAGTACGTGCACGGCTTCGAAATAGCTGGCACTGATCGCCAGCGAACAGAAGATGCCGGTCAGCAGCGGCACGGTCAGTACCGCCGCCCAGAAGCGCGGCGCCACGGCCTTGGCCACCGGGTCGATGGCCATCAGTTCCAGCGCCTTGATCTGGTCGGTGGCGCGCATCAGGCCCAGCTCGGCGGCGATCGAGCTGCCGGCGCGGCCGATGAACAACAGCGCGGTCAGCACCGGTGCCAACTCGCGGTACAACGACAGGCCGAGCAGGGTCGACAGCGCGTCGGCCGCACCGAAGGTGGTCAGCGTGCGGTAGCCCTGCAGGGTCAGCACCAGACCGACGAAGGCGCCGCCCACGGCGATGATCGGCAGCGAGCGCGCACCGATCTTGTAGATCTCGCGGGTCAGCTCGGCCAGGAAATCACGGGTCGGCAGCGAACCGCGCAGCACGGTCAGCGAGAACAGACCGGCACGGCCCAGCGAACGGGTGGCTTGCACGAACGGCATCAGGCAACCCTCGCGCGCGGTGCGGCATCAAACGGAATGGGACCGTCGGGCTGGCCGTGCAGGAACTGCCGCAGCAGCGGGTCCTGGCTGGACTGCAGCGCTTCGGGCGTGCCCTGGAACACGATGCCGCCGTTGGCGATCGCGATCACCTGGTCGCAGATCGGCAGGGTCTCGTGCACGTGGTGGCTGACGATGATGCTGGTCAGGCCCAGGCTGTGGTTGAGGCGCTGGATCAGGCTCATGATCACACCCGAGGCGATCGGGTCCAGCCCGGTCAGCGGCTCGTCGTAGATCATCAGCGGCGGGTCCAGGGCCAATGCGCGGGCCAGTGCCACGCGGCGGGCCATGCCACCGGACAGTTCACGTGGCCAGGCATCGGCGGCGGCCAGCAGGCCGACCGAATGCAGCTTCATCTGCACCAGCCGGCGCAGCACCGGTGCCGGCAGGCGGGTGTGGGTGCGCAACGGCAGGGCGACGTTTTCGGCCACGGTCAGGTCGGTCAGCAGGCCATTGCCCTGCAGCAGTACACCAACGCTCTTGCGCATCTCCAGCAGTTCGGAGGTGCGCTGCGGGATCGGCTTGCCGAACAGGGTGATGTCGCCTGCAACCGGGCGCAGTTCGCCGGTTAGCGCCGCCAGCAGGGTCGACTTGCCGCTGCCGGACGGCCCCAGCACGGCGGTGATGCTGCCTTTGGGCACCTGCAGCGAAACGTCGCGCAGGATCGTGCGCCCGCTCCGGTCGATGCGGACGTTGGACAACTGCACCAGACTGGAGGTGGAAGCCGACATGGGCACCCTTAACGTTTTTTCGACATTGAAGCATCGGGTCAGACTGCTGAACATAAGCAGACTGGACGGTCCAGTATTGTTGCACGGCCGGACCGCCGCCAGACCGGGACAATTCCTGAAACGACCGGAACAATCCGTCGCGATCACCGTCCCCCGGCATTGAATACGGCCGGCTGTGCTGCACACTGTGCACGATGAGTGACCCGGGCAGCGACTTCCGCCTCTACCATTCCAATTCGCTGGACGTGCTGGCTGCCCTGCTGGCGCGCAATGTGCGTGTGCCGGTGCCGGGACAGCCGCTGCTGGCGCCGGAGGTGGTGCTGATCCCGCAGGTGGCGATGCGGCGCTGGCTGCAGGCGACCCTGGCTGCCGAGTATGGCGTGGCCGCCAATCTGCAATTCCTCACCCCCGGTGAGTTCGTCGCCCGTGCATTGAACGCCAATGTCGAGGGCGAAGCCGACGACCTGGACGCGGCCGCCCTGCATTGGCGCCTGTACCAGGCCCTGCGCGACCCGCACCTGCTGGCGCAGCCCCCCATGCGTGCGCTGCAGTCCTATCTTGCCGGTGGCGACGCGCTCAAACCCTGGGCCCTGGCCGGCGAACTGGCCTCGGTGTTCGAGAAGTACCAGGCCTGGCGCCGCGACTGGCTGCTGCGCTGGGAAGCCGGCGCCGATGCGGCCGACCCGCAGGCCATCCTCTGGCGCAGCATCGCCGCTGGTCATGGTTACCGCGCGCGCCGCATCCAGGCCTACCTGGACCGCTTCGAGGGCGCCGCCCAGCCGCTGCCGAAGGGCCTGCCGCCGCGGATGTCGGCGTTCGCCACCCTCAACATCTCACCCGACGTACTGCGGGTGATGGCCACCCAGTCGCGGGTGGGCGAACTGCATTTCTATCTGCCCACGCCGGTGCAGTCCTACTGGGGCGACCTGCAGACCCTGGCAGAGCGCCTGCGCAGCGGCGCGCCGGACCCGTTCGGCGAGGCCGCCGGCGAGAACCGCCTGCTGGAAGCGTGGGGTGCGGCCGGCCGCGATTTCATGGCGGTGCTGGGCAGCTACGAAGTGGTGCATCCGGCCGGTGAGATCGCGGCCTATTCCGACCCCGAGGAAGATACGCGGGCGACCATGGACCAGGGCGGGCTGTCCGACAGCCTGCTGCACCGCCTGCAGCGCGACCTGTTCCACCGCCGCGCATTGCCCTCGGGCGAACTGCGCGACGGCCTGCGCAGCGACGACCCGAGCCTGCAGGTGCATGCCTGCCACACCCGCCTGCGCGAGCTGCAGGTGCTGCACGACCAGCTGCGCAGCCTGCTGCAGGACCCGCGCTTCGACCCGCCGTTGCAGGCGCGCGAGATCGCCGTGCTGGCGCCGGACATCGATCCGTATGTGCCCTATCTGGAAGCGGTGTTCGGCGGACGTGGTGGCGACGACGAGCACATTCCCTACGCGCTGGCCGACAGCAGTCCACTGGCCGGCGAGCCGCTGGCCGATGTGTTCGTGCACCTGCTCGGCCTGCCGATTTCGCGCTTCGGCCTGAACGAGGTGCTGGACCTGCTGGCCAGTGCGCCGCTGGCCGAGGCGGCGGGGCTGGAAGCGGTCGACTTCGATCGACTGCATGGCTGGCTGCAGCAGGCCGGCGCACGGTGGGGCCTGGATGCCGACCATCGCGACCAGCTGCAGGCCCCCAGCGATGACGCCTACACCTGGCAGTTCGCGCTGGATCGCCTGCTGCTGGGCCACGCCACCGGCAGCGAGGTGGACCTGGCCGGGGTGGCGCCGTGGATCGAACTGGAAGGCGGGGCGCTGGATGCGCTGGACCGGCTGCTGCGCCTGCTGCGCGTGCTGGCCGTCTACCAGCGCCGGCTCGGCGAGCTGTTGACCCCGGCACAGTGGCGGCAACGCCTGCTGTCGCTGCTCGATGCGCTGCTGCCGACGCCGCCCAGCTCACCCAACAGCCAGCGTGCGCTGGAGCGCCTGCGCAAGCTGCTCAACCAGTTCGCCGAGGATGCGTACAAGGCCGGGTTCGCCGACGGCGTGCCGCCGGAAGTGGTGCGTGCACATTTCGCCGGTGCCCTGGCCGAAGCCGATACGCGGGCGCCGCTGCTGACCGGTGGCATCAGCTTCGGCCGCATGGTGCCGATGCGCCTGCTGCCGTTCCGGGTGATCTGCGTGCTCGGCCTCAACGACGGTGATTTCCCGCGTCGTGACCCGGCCGCCGGCCTCAACCAGCTCACCGCCGAACTGGATACGCCGCGCCGCCGCCCGGGCGACCGCTCCACCCGCGAAGACGATCGTTTCCTGTTCCTGCAGCTGTTTGCTGCCGCCCAGGATGTGTTCTACCTCAGCTATCTCGGCGCCGACCCGCGCGATGGCAGCGTGCGCGAACCCTCGGTGCTGGTCAGCGAACTGATCGATGCCGCCGCGGCCTATCACCTGGATCCGCTGACCGCCACGCGGGACTTCACCGTGCGCCACGCGCTGCAGCCGTTCTCGCCGGCCGCCTTCGGTGATGGCGACCCACGCCGCTTCAGCTACCGCCGGCAGTGGCATCCTGCCGCCGGGCGACTGGGTGGGGAGCGTGGCGGCCTGCTGCCGTGGTTCGACACCACACTGCCGCCACCGGCGGACGACGCGGTGGAAGAAGAGGTCTCGCTGGACAGCCTGCGTCGTTTCCTGTGCGATCCGGCCGGCCAGTTCCTCGCGCAGTCGCTGGGCCTGCGCCTGGCTGACGACGTTGAGGACGTCGACGACCTGGAGCCGCTGGTGCTGTCTTCACGCGGGCCGGAGAAGCGCAGCGTGCAGTTGGCCGTGGTGCAGGCCACCCTGGCCGGCGACAGCGAGCCGCTGTACCCGCGGTTGCGCGCACGCGGACTGTTGCCGTCGGGCATCCTCGGCGAGCGCCAGTTCGAAGTGGAGCAACTCAAGACGCGGCCCTACGCCACGGCCATGCTCGGCTGGTTGCAGGGCACGCCACTGGAGAGCCGCCGCTATGAAGTGGAGATCGACGGTGTGCGCCTGCATGGCCGGGTCGGCGATCGCCATCCGGAGGGCCTGGTGCGACTGCGCGCCGGCGCCCTCAACGGCAACGCGGTGATCCGCCAAGGGCTGGACTGGCTGTTGGCCAACGCCGCCGGCGATGCCTTGCCGCTGGTGCAGTTCCACGATGGTGGTGATGCCGGCCCCGGTCCGCATGTGTTGCCTGCGCTGACCGTGCCTGCAGCCCGCGCGGCATTGCGCGCGCTGCTGCAGCTGCGCCAGCGCGGCCTGCGCGAGCCGCTGCGCTTCGCGCCCTACACCGGCTGGGTGCTGTTCAACGCGCCGGTGGAAAAGCAGCGCAGCGAAGGCTGGAAGCAATGGCATGGCAGCGACCGCAGCTGGGGAGAAGCCAACAGTGATGCGTGGCAGCTGCTGCTGCGTGGCGCCGATCCATTTGCCGACGACGCCAGTTATGCCGACCTGCTGCGCAACAGCCAGGTAGTCTTCAGCGCCGTGCGCGAAGGCCGCAGCTTCGGCACTGATCCACAGGCAGGCCACGCATGAGCAGCGTTGCCGAGGGCCCTTTCATCGACACGCGTTTCCCCGACCCTTACCTGGCATTGCCGCTGCACGGCACGCGACTGATCGAAGCCAGTGCCGGCACCGGCAAGACCTTCACCCTGGCGACACTGTTCACCCGGCTGGTGGTCGAGCAGGGCCTGCGTATCGGCCAGATCCTGGCGGTGACGTTCACTGACGCGGCCACCCAGGAGCTGCGCAAGCGCATCCGTGAACGCCTGGCCTTGGCCGCACGCCTGGTCGATCTGCCGCCCGGCGAAGATGAAACGCCCGACGCGGCGCTGACCCGGCAGGTGCTGCAACGCCATCTGCAGGACGGCACCGAAAGCGCCAAGGCGTTGAAGCGGCGCCTGCAGATGGCTGCCGATGAAATCGATCTGGCGGCGATCTTCACCATCCACGGCTTCTGCACCCGCGTGCTGCGCGAACATGCGCTGGAGAGCGGGCATACCTTCGACCCGCCGGAACTGCTGGCCAGCGATCGCGAACTGCTGGAAGAACTGGCCGCCGATCTCTGGCGTGTGCACGCCAACGACCCGGCCACGCTGGAACCGCTGACCTGGCTGTGGTCCACCCCGGATGCGCTGGCGGCTGACCTGCGCGCGCTGCTGGCTTCGCCCCCCCTGCACCCGCGGCCGCAGCCGCTGGCGGTGGACGACCCGCACCCGGCCCTGCAGGACGCGGCGGTGGAGCTGTCGATGGCCGTGCGCGAGCACGGTGAGCGCTTCTTCCTGGACCTGTGCGAAGCGGTCGACAACAAGTGGATCAACGGCGTCTCCTACAAGCTGGGCTGGCTGCACCCGCTGGGTCGCCAGCTGTTGGGCTGGGCCGAGCGCGGCGACGCCGCCGAACTGCTGTCCAGCGACCGCCTGCCTGCGCTGCTGCCCGATGCACTCGTAGCCAAGACCAACAAGAAGTTCACCGAGCGCACACCGTCTTCGCCGCTGCAGGCCCCGTTGGCGCGCTATGTCGCATTGCTCGCCGAGCGTGAGCAGTGGCTGCGGGCCAGTGCGCTGAACTTCCTGCATGCGCTGCGCGAGGATGCCAGCCAGCGCCTGGCGGCCCTGAAGCGCCTGCGCCGCGTGCAGACCTACGACGATCTGATCGACGGCGTCGCCCGCGCACTTGAAGGCCCGCAGCGGCTGACCCTGGTGAAGCAGCTGCGTGCGCAGTACCGCATCGCCCTGGTCGATGAATTCCAGGATACCGACGACCGCCAGTGGGGCATCTTCCATACCGTGTTCGGCGCCTCGCCGGAGGTGGACGAACTGGGGCTGCAGCCGGCGCTGTTCCTGATCGGTGACCCCAAGCAGGCGATCTATGGCTTCCGCGGCGGCGACATCCATACCTACCTGAAAGCCAAGCAGGTGGCCGAGCAGGCGCCGGCGCTGGACCAGAACTTCCGCTCGCGCCCGGCCGTGCTGCGCGCGCTGCAGGCGCTGTACGACAACGCGGGCGAAGACGCGTTCCTCGAACGCGACATCCAGTTCGAGCCGGTGCGCCCGGGTGGCGTGCGTGCCGATGAGGATTACCTGCGCGATGGCCGGGCCGCACCCGCCCTCACCCTGCGCCTGTTGCGCAGCGAGGGTGAAAAAGCCTTCGGCGCCGATGCTTCGCGTGACGCGGCGACCCAGGCCTGCGTGGCCGCGATCCACCAGATCCTGCTGGAGGCGCGTGCCGGCACCGCACTGCTGCGCGGGCGTGCGCTGCAGCCTGGTGATATCGCCGTGCTGGTGCGCTCGCATCGCGAAGCGACGCTGGTGCAGCGCGCGCTGGCTGCGGTCGGCATTCCCGCCGTGGCGGCCGGCAAGCAGAGCCTGTTCGCCACCAGCGAGGCGCGTGACCTGCGTGCGCTGCTGCTGGCCCTGCTGCAACCGGCCGACGAAGGGCGCCTGCGCACCGCATTGGCAACCGTGCTGCTGGGCCAGCGCGCAAGTGCGATTGCCAGCATGGAGCGCGAGGGCGACCTGCAGCGCGGGTTCCAGGCGCAGCTGCTGCACTGGCGCGAGCGCTGGCAGCGTGGCGGTCCGTTCGCGGTGGTTGCCGATGTCTGCGCGGCGCAGGGCGAGCGCCTGCTGGCGCTGATCGATGGCGAGCGGCGCCTGACCAATTACCTGCAGCTGGGCGAACTGCTGCAGGAAGCCTCGGCGCAGGCACTGGGCATGCACGGCCTGCTGGACTGGCTGCAGGGGCAGATGGCCAACGCCGACCAGGACGATGAGCAGCAGCTGCTGCGCTTGGAGTCCGACGCGCGGCGGGTGCAGATCATCACCCTGCACAAGAGCAAGGGCCTGGAATACCCGCTGGTGTTCCTGCCGTTCGTGGGGATCGATGGTGGCGCGCCGAACACCGCTTCCCACTGCACCGTGCACCTGCAGGGCGAGCGTCAGCTGCACTGGAAGCTGGACAAGGACGATGCCTGGGAAGCGGCCAGCAGCCAGCGCGAGCGCGAACAGCGTGCAGAAGACGCGCGCTTGCTTTACGTCGGCCTGACCCGCGCCGAGCATGCGCTGTGGATCGCCACCGGCGATCTGGCTGGCCACGCGAAAACCCGCCTGGCCCCGTTGCTGGGCGATCTGCAGGTGCTGCGCGCGCACGCGGACGTGGAGCTGGATGACAGCGTACTGCCGGGTCGTCTACCGCAGCTGCTGGCCGAAACCGAAGGTGAGCTGCCTGCGGTGCGCGCATTGACCCGCCGTGTGCCACATGACTGGTGGGTCTACAGCTTCACCCAGCTGGCGCATGCCGACGCTGGCAACAGCGACGATATCGAAGCGGCGGCCACCGAACTGCCGGCACCGGCCGCCGACGAACCCGCCGGTGCCGAGCTGCCGCTGGAACCGGCATTGCCGGAAGCCGCTGCAGAAGACATGGCGCCGCCGGATCCACGCTTCATGGGCAGCCGTTTCGGCAACGTCCTGCACGATGCGCTGGAGAACGTCGACTTCGGACTGTGGACCGGCTGGCAGCCTGAGCAACCGGCACCGGAGGGACAGGCCGACGTGCTGCGCCGCTCGCTGCACGACGAAGGCTATGCCGACGAGGATCTGGACGATGGCGTGGCGGTGCTGGTGCCGCTGGTGGGCCATACCCTCACCGTGCCGCTGCCCGAAGGCGGCGCGCTGTGCAGCGTGCCTGAGACCGAACGCCGGGCCGAGATCGAATTCCACTTCGCCATCGAACCGACCGCAGTACCGGTGCTGCTGCAGCTGCTGCACGACCACGGCATCTCCAGCGCGCGGCGTGGCTTTGGCCTGCGCAGAAGGCTGGAAGGCCTGATGACCGGCAAGATCGATCTGACCTACGTGCGTGACGGCCGCTGGTATGTGCTGGACTACAAATCCAACCGGCTGCCGGGCTACAGCCCGGACCTGCTGGAGATCGCCATGCGCCACAGCGAGTACGACCTGCAGGCGCTGATCTACACCGTCGCACTGCATCGCTGGCTGCGTTTCCGCCTGGGCGCGGCCTACGACTACGCGCGCGACATGGGCGGTATCCGTTATCTGTTCTGCCGGGGTCTGGAGGTTGCCGGCAACGGCGTGCACGTGCAGCGCTTCGCACCGGAACTGGTGGATGCGCTGGATGCCTTGTTTGCCGGCGGCGAAGCGGCCCAGGCCGATATGGCGGCGCGCGCGCGCGGAGAAACCGCATGAGCCTGCTGCGCGATCTGCATCGCGGTGGCCAGCTGCGCACCCTGGACCACGCCCTGGCCACCAGCCTCAAGCGCCTGCGCGAGGACACCCCGGAGAACGTGGCGCTGGCGGCCGCACTGGCCTCGCTGGCCGTGGCGCAGGGGCACGCTGGATTCGATCCACGCCAGCCACAGCGCCTGATCGACGGCGTGCCAGCATGGCCCGAGCCTGCGCAGTGGCTGGCGCAGTTGCGGGCCTCGCCCTGGGTGGCGACGCCGCAGGACGCCAGCGCCGCCGCAGAGGAAGCACCGCTGGTGTTGGAAAACGGCCTGCTGTACCTGCGCCGTTACCGCGAGTACGAGCGGCAGCTGGCGGTTGGCCTGCAGCGCATCGGCCGCCATCCGCTGCCTGCACCGGACATGGCTGCCGTGGCGCCGTTGTTCGCGCGCCTGTTCCCGCAGGCCGCCACCAGCGAAGACCAGCAGGCACGCGCCGCCGGTGTGACCCTGCGCCACCCGCTGGCTCTGGTCACCGGCGGCCCCGGTACCGGCAAGACCACCACCATCGCCCGCCTGCTGCTGCTGTTGGCCGCACAGGCGGTGCACCAGGGCCTGCCCGTGCCGAAGGTAGCGCTGGCTGCGCCCACCGGCCGCGCCGCCGAGCGCATGGCCGAAAGCCTGCGCATGGCCGTACAGCGCTTGCAGGAGCAGGGGCTGGACCCGGCGCTGTGCACCGCGCTGCCCAGCACCGGCACCACCCTGCATCGCCTGCTCGGGGTGATTCCCGATTCACCGCGTTTCCGCCATCACGCCGACAACCCGTTGCCGGTGGACGTGGTGGTGGTCGACGAAGCCTCGATGATCGACCTGCCGTTGATGGCCAAACTGGTCGATGCGATCGCCAGCGGCACCCGCCTGATCCTGCTCGGCGATCCCGACCAGCTGCCATCGGTGGAAGCCGGCGATGTGCTCAGCGCCATCCTGCGCGCCAGCGGCGATGGCATCGGCACCCGCGCCGACGATGCTCAGGCGCTGCATGGCCTGCTGGCACCGGCCACGCTGCAGCCGCAGGCAGCACCGCGTGCATTTGCTGGTCGCCGCGTGCAGTTGCAACGGGGCTACCGGCAGAGTGATGCGCTGGACCTGGCACCGCTGGCGCAGGCCGTGCGCGGCGGCGACAGTGGCACCGCCCTGCGCCTGCTGCGCAGCGGTGAACTGGCCGGCGTCCGCTTCCATGAAGGCGAAGCCGATCCGTTGCGCAGCCAGCGCGAGCATCTGCTCGACCATTGGCGCGCGCTGGCCGACGCGGTGGATCCGGCGAAGGCGCTGCAGCAGGCCGGTCGCCTGCGCGTGCTGACCGCACTGCGCGAAGGCCCGCAGGGCGCGCGCGGCCTCAACAGCCGCATCGAACAGCTGCTGGCCGGCAACACCCCGGGCTACTTCCAGGGCCGGCTGCTGCTGATCACCGAGAACAGCTACCGCCATCGCCTGTTCAACGGCGATATCGGCATCTGCCTGCGCGATGGCAGCGGTGCGATGGCGGCCTGGTTCCCCGGCGAGACCGCCGACCAGCCGCGCGCCTTCCACCCGGCAGCGTTGCCTGCACACGAGAGCGCCTTCGCCATGACCGTGCACAAGGCACAGGGCTCGGAGTTCGATGAAGTGTGGCTGCAGCTGCCACGGCAGGACAGCCGCGTGCTCTCGCGCGAGCTGGTCTACACCGGCCTGACCCGCGCCCGCCAGCGACTGCAGGTAGCCGGCAGTGCCGACGTGCTGGAGGCAGCGTTGAAGCGGCATGCCAGCCGCCTCGGTGGATTGGCCTGGCGGCTGGGCGCGGAAGAGGTGACCGACGAACCAACGCGCATCGAACAACCCACGGTGCAGGGCCAGTTGTTCTGATCATGGGTCGGATCCCTTTCCCAACGGGAAAGGGCTCTGACCCCATCCAGATCTCGGCAGCGCTTCTGTCGCATTTGCCCTTTGATGACGCCGCTGGCGCTGCCTATCCTGCGTTGCTACCCCACACACAGGAACCGGCACATGGCGCTTATCGCCCTTGATGACCCACGCTGGGCCGAACTGCAGCATGCCTACGGCGCGGCCGATGACATTCCGGAGCTGCTCGCCAATCTCAGCATCCCGAAGGGTGAAAGATCGGAAGACGATTCGATTGACGATACTTGGCATGAGCTTTGGGGCAGTCTGTGTCATCAAGATGATGTTTACAGCGCCTCGTTTGCCGCAGTTCCCCATATCGTCGATGCCCTTCTTATAAGGCCTGAACTGCTTTCGGTTCACTTCATCGCGCTTCCAATCACCATTGAAATGGAGAGACGCGAAGCCGGCATCCTGCTCCCTGAGTACGTAGAACCAGAGTACTCGGCGGCACTGCAGAAGCTTGCTTGGTTTGCTGCCAGCATCGTCTCAGAGAAGCACGACAACAGCATGAGCTCCTGTTTACTGACGGTGCTTGCGCTGGAGCACGGAAACACCAGTGTCGCCCGGATGCTCAATCAGATTGAGCACTTCGAGGCTGATGAGGCTGTCGAGCTGTTCCGCAATCACTGAAGCGGCTGTTCAAATCGACTCGACTTCGACGCGAAGTCAGCGTCATTTGATTTTTGGTACCTACGCCAGCGCTGTCTATCCCACGCTATCTACCCCCACGACACAGGAACCGGCGCATGGCGCTTATCGCCCTTGATGACCCACGCTGGGCCGAACTGCAGCATGCCTACGGGGCTGCGGATGATATCCCGGAGCTGCTGGCCAATCTGAGTATTGCGAAGGGTAAACGATCGGAAGACGATCCGATCGAAGACACCTGGCACGAGCTGTGGAGCAGTCTGTGTCACCAAGGGGATGTCTACATTGCTTCGTTTGCGGCTGTGCCGCACATTGTTGATGTATTTGTGCAGCAGCCAGAGCTCTTGATGTTCGACTTCGTTGGACTGCCAATCTCGATTGAAATGCAGAGGCGGGAAGCCAGCATTTCGCTTCCTGAGCTCGTGGAGCCGGAGTATTCGGAGGCTTTACAGAAGCTCGCGCGATTTGCTGCGAGCATCGTCACGGGAAGCCATGATGAAAGTATGAGTTCCTGCCTTTTGACAATACTCGCCTTGGAACATGGAAACTTCGGTGCAGCGCGGATGCTGAGTCAGATCGCACCTGAGGAAGTGGATGAGATGATGGAGTTGTTCCGAAATCGCTAACCAGAAGCAGTCGAGCATGGCTCGACTCTACAACCGCGCACTTCGATCATTTTGGCGTTCATCCACGCATGGCGTGGATCTACCGTGTCGACCAAGGTCGACACCCACCAGAAGCAGGCCATGCCATTCCGACAGATCGCGGGAATCGGTCGAAGGCGGGGTGGGTCCGGTTGCGGGGGTGTCCGCGGCATGGATGCCGCGGCCAAGCCTTATCTGATTGGAATCTGGCAGCGTAGGTGTCGAGAGCCGGCGTGGGCCGCCGTGTAAGCCTGGATCTCGACGATCGCCTTGGAGCTTGGCGCCCACGCCGGAATCTCCCTTGATCCGCCCGAACAGTTGCTGGAGCTGACACTCGCAGTAATAAGACTGGGCAAGCGGGGGAGCTCTCGACCCTTCCAGACTATACGGAGTCCGGTGATGAACGGGATCGGGATTGATGTCAGCAAGCGCCAACTGGATGTCGGCACGACGGATGGAGAGGTGCTGCAGGTCAGCAATAGCGCTTCGGGTTTCGCTGAATTGGATCTCTGGTTGAGGAAACATCCGGTGAGCCAGATCGTGCTGGAGGCCACTGGGGGCTACGAACAGTCAGTACTGAACTTCCTGCACAACGCCGGTCATGCGGTGGTCCGTGCCAACGCGCTGCGGGCTCGCAGGCTGGCCCAGGGAATGGGCCAGGTGGCCAAGACCGACCGTCTGGATGCCTATGCATTGGCGCAGATGGCGGCCTTGGTGAAACTGCCCGCTTATCAGCCACTGGAGCCCTGGCAGCAAAAGCTGCGGGAATTTGTGCGGGCGCGTCGACAGACGATGGAAGCCCTGACCGTAGCGCGCCAGCAGCAGGAGATGGTGACCGATCGTGAGTTGCGCCGACTGCTGCAAGCCAACATCAGCCGCCTGCAGAGGATGGTTGGGCGTTTGGGACAGCAGATTGCCGAGCAGGTTGCCCAGCAACCTCAGCTGGCGGTACTGAAGTCGATGAAAGGCGTGGGCCCTGTCCTGCAGGCGGTATTGGCCAGCTATCTGCCGGAGCTGGGCAAGATCAGCGGCAAGGCCATCGCCAGTCTGGTCGGTGTAGCACCCATGTCCCACGACAGCGGAACCATGCGCGGCAAACGAAGCATCCATGGCGGCAGGGCCGAGATCCGTCAGGTGCTTTACATGGCCAGCATGTCGGCCATGCGGCATGAACCTCGACTGCGCGATTTCTACCAGTCGCTGCGAGCCCGAGGCAAAGAAGGAAAAGTAGCCATCGTGGCGGTGATGCGGAAGATGCTGGTGATTCTCAACGCCCGCATGCGTGACGCTCAAGGCGGATCGATCCCCGCCTGAAGCCAGTCTGCGCGTGCCCCAAAAGGCTGCCGGCCAGCGGCCGGCACTACCGTGCGTGACTGTCGGAGGGGCCGAGGCCCCTCTCTCAACACAGTTGCTCCATGGACGGATTCACGGCGTCCCCCGCAACCGGACCCACCCCGCCAACCCCCAGTAGCCCAGCATTTGACGTTGACGTTGACGTTGACGTTGATTCGGCAGGTGCAGGGCGCAGCCCTGCCGCCAGACCTACTCCGGCATCAACACCAGCCCATCCGGATACACGATCGCCGCTTCGTCCGCACTGACATCGAAGAATCCCACGCCGTGCTTCTCGGCCAGGTCCTGCACCAGCCCATGCGCGCGCTCGGCCACCGAATACGCGAACGCGCCATAGATCACATCGCGGCCGATGCTGTACTCGGTCACTTCGGCGCGATCGTCATCGTCGTTGCTCAGCGGCCCGTTCAGCGGCGGAAAGACCGCCGCCATCTCCGCGAACCACGCTTGCAGCGCCGGGCTGCTGACCGCCGGATCGTCGTACTCGTGGCGCTCGCCCCACTGCGCCTGCTTCTCGAACCAGGCGATGAACGCCGCCGCCTCACGCGGGGCGACGCTGGCCTCGAACACCATCATGTCGTAACTCATTGGAGCGTCCTGTTGTCTGGGTGAAAAGCCGCCGGGCATGGCCCGGCGCTACCGGAGGATAAGGGGTACGCCGGGGCATGACCGGCGATTCGTATCAGGCGGACAGGGTAGCGCCGGGCCATGCCCGGCGGATCGCATCAGACGGACGGCGCTGCGGCGTCCGCCAACCCCAGCGTCAACGCCTTGGCCTCCGGGAACAGCGCGAACCGCAGGCCGACCAGGCCCATCAGCGCCTCGTCGCGGGCCTTGCACGCCGCCACGCTGCCGACCCGCCCCAAGGACGTGTCCAGCCGCTCGCGCAGCGCCTCGGCAGCGGCGATCGGCCTGCGCGCGGCGATCTGCCGACGGTAGTGCGCGGCCACTTCCTCCAGGATGTGCTCGACGGCCTCGCGGCTGCGCTCGGGCAGTTCCAGTCGTGCGCGGCGCAGCTGCAGGATGTTCAGACCGATGCGGGCTTCGTTGAGCATGTCCACCGAGGCGATGTCGCTGCCTTCCGGGGTCGCTGCCAGGCGCGGTGCCAGCAGGCCGAGCAGATCCAGCATGCGTGCGGCGAAGCGCTGGCGATCCTGCTGGCCGCGGCCCTCGGCCGCTTCAGCCAACGTGGTCCAGCCCTGCCGTACCAGCCGGCGCGCGGTCCATTCGGCACCCACCGAGCGGAACAACCGCGTCATCACCACGGCAAACCCAATGCCGATGAACATCGCGATCGACGAGTTGGCGAAGGTCTGGACGTTGGCACTGTAGGTGTTCTGCAGGCTCAGCAGTGCCGCAAGGTTGACCGTCAGCGGCAGCGCGAACAGCGCGCTCTTCGGGTGGTGCAGCAGCAGGCCCAACGGCAGGAACACCACCGCCAGCACCAGCGCCAGCAGCCCGAAGTCGTGCACGGCGGGGAACACACCAAACAGGTACACACCGGCCACCAGTGACGCCACCATCGCCCACACCAGGAACGAGACCATGCTCGGCGCCGGGTCATCCTGTGCAGCAAAGAACGCGGCGGTCACCGCGGCCATCATCGCGCCGTTGCCACCGCCCTCCCAGCCTAGGCCGATCCACAGCACGCAGTAGCTCATCAGCGCCACGCCGGCACTGAGCGCGGAGAACAGCGCCATGCCGTAGTCGACGTGCTTGTCGGTGGCGGTGCGTTCGGTGCGGATGCGGTAGTGCGCGCGGTCCAGTGGCGCGGTGCCCTGGTCGATCGCGTGCTGCAGGGTGCGGCAGTCCTGCCACAGGTCCACCAGCTCTTCCAGGCGCAGCAACAGGCTGGCCAGCTGCAGGTGCTGCAGGTCGCGGTCCACCTGTGGCTTCAGCGCACTGATGCGTGCGCGCAGGCGCGCGTAGTCGCTGGCACTGGACGGCGTGTCGATCCAGTCGTGGATGTCATCGACCAGCGTCGGCAGGCCTTCCGGCAACGCCTGGGCATCGCTGCGCAACGCACTCAGGCGGTCTGCGATCGAGGACAGCACCGGCAACAGCAGCAGCATGCGCTCGCGCAGGCGCTCCATCGACACCGCCGACCCGGCATGGCGTGGATCATCGCGGCGCAGGAACTCGATCAGCGCTTCGAACTGCACCAGGTCGGCGGCCAACCGGTTGCGCGGCGCATGCGCACGGCCGCGCTCGAGGATCTGCCGGCACCACTGCGCCGCGTCCTCCATCCAGTTGCCGATGCGCGCGCCCAGCATCGGCCGCACCGAAGCCGGGAACAGCAGCGAAGCAAACAGCACCGCCACCACCGTGCCGAGGATGATCTCCTCGCTGCGTGCCACCACCGTGTCGAAGATGGTTTCCGGCGAGGTCACCGCCGGGAAGCCGATGAAGGCGGTGGTGTAGCCGGCCAGCAGGAACGCGTAGCCGCGCGGACCGCGGTTGAGCAGGGCCATGAACAGGCAGCCGGCCAGCCAGATCGACATCGCCGCACTCAGCACCAGAGGTGTTTCCACCAGCGCGGGCAGCATCAGCAAGGTGGCCAGGCCGGCGGCCAGGGTGCCGAGGATGCGGTACACGCCCTTGGCCCGGGTCGGGCCCAGCAGCGGCTGGCTGACGATGTACACCGTGCCCATCGCCCAGTACGGGCGCGACAGGTTGCCGGCCATGGCGATGTACAGCGCGACGATCGCTGCCAGGTAGGTCTTGATCGAAAACAGCCAGGCCTGGCGGTCGGTCAGCGCGTTCATGGCTTACTTCGCTGCGGTCGGGGTGCCGGCTGCGGCGACGGTTGCCTGCCAGCCACCACCCAGCACCAGGAACAGATGGATCTGGTCACGCGAGACCTGCGCTTCGGCCGCGGCCAGGGTGGCATCGCTGCTGGCCAGGCTGCGGTCGGCATCCAGGCTGGACAGGTACGGCGTGCGGCCGCCCTGGTACAGCCGGCGGTTCTGCTCGGCGGCCAGCGCGGCCTGCTCCTGCGCCACGCGCAGGGATTGCAGACGACGCAGATCCTGCGCATAACGATCCAGCGCGGTCTGGGTTTCGCGCAGCGCCTGCAGCACCGTGTGGTCGAACTCGGCCAGCGCCGCATCGGCACCGGCTTCGGCGGCGTGGATGCGGGCGTGGGTACCCGAGGACGGCAGCGTCCACGAGATCAGCGGGCCGAACGACCACTGCTGGGTCATCGGCGTGCCGAAGTCCTCCAGCAGGCCCGCAGCGCCCACCGAGGCACCCAGGCGGATGTCCGGATACAGCTCGGCGGTGGCCACACCAATCCGTGCCGTGGCCGAGGCCAGCTTGCGTTCGGCCTGGCGCACGTCCGGGCGGCGCTGCAGCAGCGCACGGCCATCACCGACCGGCAATGGCTGCGCCAGGGTCGGCGCATCGGCGCAGACGATCACCCCGGCCGGCAGCTGGCCGGGGGTCTGCCCGAGCAGGGCGGCCAGCGAATAGGCGGCCGCCGAACGCTGCGCCTGCAGCGGAGGCAATGCCGCTTCCAGCAGCGCGACCTGGGCATTGGCGCGGGCGAGTTCCGGCGGCGTGCCGCGGCCTGCGCTGATCAACCGCTGGGTGACCGCGCGGCTGCGCTGCTGCAGCTGCAGCGAATGCTCGGCCACGTGCAGTTCGTGGTTGGCGTGGCAGATTTCCAGGTAGCTGTCGGCCACCTGCGCGACCACGCTGACCTGGGCCAGATCGCGTGCGGCGGCCACCGACTGTTCATCGGCGCGGGCCGCTTCGGCGCCGCGCTTGAGCTTGCCGAACAGATCGAACTGGTAGCTGACCGCGAACTTGCCATCGGCCAGGTTGATCACCGGCAGCTCGTGCTCCTGCAGGAACGACTCGGCCGAAAGCTGTGCGCGGCTGACGCCCGCCTCGGCCTCGTATTCGAAGCCACCGGCGTCCATTGCTTGTTCGTACACCGCCGCCGCACGGCGCAGGTGCGCATCGGCGGCCTTCAGTTCCACGTTGTCGCGCAGCGCCTGGGTGATCAGGCCGTCCAGCACCGGGTCGTTGTACAGCGACCACCAGCGGTCGGGCAGCGCCTGGTTGGCGGCCACCTGCGGGTTCTGCGTATCGATGAAGGCCGCATTGGCCTGCGGGCGCTTGAACGCCGAGCCTTCCGGCAATGCATAGTCCGGGCCGACGGTCCTGCACGCGGCCAGGCTGGCCAGCGCGACGATCAGGCCAAGGCGGGGCAGGGCGGCGTTCACAGGCCCGCCTGTGTCGGCGCAGCGCCGGCCTTCTTGTTCTGCACGCGGCGGCCGGTATCCACGGTCACCGTGGCGGTGCGCCCGGCGATCAGCTCCACGCCGGCAGGCACTTCGTCGATGGCGATGCGCACCGGAATGCGCTGCGCCAGCCGCACCCAGTCGAAGGCCGGGGTCACGTTCGGCAGCAGGGTGCTGCCGTTGCTGCGGTAGCGATCCTCGATGCCGGCGGCGATGCTTTCGACATGGCCGTGCAGGGGGGTGTCCTCGCCCATCAGGCGGATGTCCACGCGCTGCCCCGGGGCCACGCCGCGCAGGCGGGTTTCCTCGAAGTAGCCATCGATGCGGAACGAACCGGTATCCAGCAGCGCCAGCACCGGCTTGCCGGCCACCACGTAGTCGCCCACGCGCATGGTGCGGTCGTTGACCCGGCCATCAGCCGGCGCGCGCACTTCGGTGCGGGCCAGGTTGAGTTCGGCCAGGTCAACCGCGGCCTGCGCAGTGGCCAGTGCTGCCTGCGCAGCCTGCAGCTTGGCCCGGCGCACTTCGGCGTCCTCGGCGGCCACCAGATCCTGCAGGCTGCGGTCGCGGCCGATCTCGCGGCGCAGCTGCGCGACCGACGCCTGCCGTTCGGCCAGGCTGGCGCGGCTCTGCTCCAGCGCGATGCGGTAGCGCGCGCGGTCGATCACAAACAGCAGATCGCCCTTCTTCACAGTCTGGTTGTCGGCCACCTGCACCGTTTCGACCAGGCCGGACACATCCGGCGCCACCTGCACCACGTCGGCGCCAACGTGTGCATCGCGGGTCCACGGCTCATCCATGTAGTAGACCCACAGCTGGCGCAGCACCAGCAGGGCGACGATCACGGCTGCACAGGTGAGCAGCACCGGCACGGTTTTCTTCACGATCTTGTTCACGATTGCATCCAACGCAGGAGGTGGAACAGCAGGCCCAGCACGATCCCGTACAAGGCCAGGTTGAACAGCGCCGGGTGCCATACGTGGCGATAGGCGCCGGCACGCTGCAGCAGCGCGTGCAGGCCGCTGTTGACCAGGTAGGCCAACACCATCAACCCGAGCAGGGTCGGGACGAACACTCCGTGGAGACTGAATTCACCGGGCATCGGAAGGGGCGGGGGCGATATGGGGAAGGGGAGGTGGAACAGAACAACGGCAACGGGCGAAAGCCGCTGGCGTATGCACGGCAGCGGCGGTGTTCACGGACAGCGGGCTTACGTGATGCGGTCGGCAGCCTCGGCCAGCAGGCGCCACGCCTTCAATACGGCGTGCAGTTCATCCATGGACAGTTCGCCGAACACGTCCTGGCGCAGGCCGATCAACTGATCTTCCAGTTCGCGCACCAACGCCTGGCCTTCCTCGGTCAGCCACAGCAGGTTGGCGCGGCGGTCGCTGGCATCGCATTCGCGGCGGACCAGTCCACTGGCGCAGAGCTTGTCCAGCAGGCGCACCAGCGACGGGCCTTCCATGCCCAGCTGCTGGGCCAGCGCGACCTGGCGGATGCCACCGCCGGAGCGGCCGATCATCAACAGCGGCATGGTGCAGGCGGTGGAGATGCCGTAGCTGCCCAACCGGCTGTCGGCCAGGCGCTGCCACTGCCGCCCTGCGTAAAGCAGGCCGGAGCTGAGCTGCATCTGCAGCACGGTGCGCTCGTCGAGGGGTCGGTCCATAAGTAATAGATAGGATACTACTAATTTCATTCCTATCAATAGGTTTTGCTGAATGGGTGGGTGTGTTGAGGAAAGCGTTGCGCCTGCTGGTTATCGGTTGGGGTGGCGGAGCGCCCGACGGGGCAGGGCACGCTGCAAGTACGTCCCTGTAAGCTCGATCGGCGCATCCATGCGCCTCACGGCCCTGCCCCGCCCGGCCCTCCGCCGCCCACCCATCACCCCGCGAGCGCGGAGGGTTGGCTCTTTAAAGGCAAGTGCAGAAGCAGTGCGGACCAACGGTCAGCACCCACCAAGGCAGCGGCGCGCGCAGTCTCCGCAGCCATGAACCCCAGCTTTTGACCCCCGCTTTCGGGCGGTCTGACCGCGTCCACCGGAAACCGTCGGAGAGGCGGAGGGGCAGGCAGGGCAGGACCGTCCACGGCATGGATGCTGTGGCCGAGCCTACAAGGACGTACTTGCGGCGTGTCCGGCCCTGCCTGCCCCTCCACCTCTCGCTCAGCAGCCATGAGGCGCCGCAGGAGACCCCCGATGAACCGTCCCCAGAGGACGACCCACCCCCCGGTCGGGTACGATGCTCGCCCCCCGTTCGGGCGCTGTATGCAATGAGCAAGAACAACGAAAAGGCCGCCCCGCAGGGCGATGTGACCCAGGTCCAGGCCGAGGATGCCGTGCGCACCCTGCTGCGCTGGGCCGGTGAGGACCCCACCCGCGAAGGCCTGCTGGATACCCCGCGCCGCGTGGCTGAAGCCTATGGCGACTGGTTCAGCGGCTACCGCGACGACCCGCGCGCCTACATGGAACGCACCTTCGAGGAAGTGGCCGGCTACGACGAACTGATCGTCCTGCGCGACATCGAATACGAAAGCCACTGCGAGCATCACATGGCGCCGATCATCGGCCGCGTGCATGTCGGCTACCTGCCGGCCGGCAAGGTGGTGGGCATCAGCAAGCTGGCCCGCGTGGTCGAAGCCTACGCCCGCCGCTTCCAGGTGCAGGAAAAGATGACCGCGCAGATCGCCCAGTGCATCCAGGATGTGCTGCAGCCGGTCGGCGTCGGTGTCGTCGTCGAAGGCGCCCATGAGTGCATGACCACCCGCGGCATCCACAAGCGCGGCGTCAGCATGGTCACCTCGAAGATGCTGGGCAGCTTCCGCGAAGACGCCCGCACCCGCGCCGAGTTCCTGCGCTTCATCGAAGTGGGCGGCAAGCGCTGAGCGCCGTCGCCTCCCGGTGGCGGCCCCGCGTGGCCGCCGCTTTCGCCGTGCCTGCGCCGCGCCTGCGCGCGCGCGCTGGCTGCCGCGCCCTTCGGACCGATCTCGCTGCATGAAGCACCGCGAACGCATCACCCGTTACCGCCACCTGCGCGAACAGCCGCAATGGAAGCTGCTCGCCGCCGACCACGCACCGGAAATCATCGGCCTGCTGCAGGGCCTGCTGATGGACGGCGATCGCACGTTGCCTGCATCGGTCCTCAACGAGCGCCTGCAGCGCGCGCTGGACCAGCTCAACGGTGACGAGCTGTCGCGCGAGCTGCCGCGGACCGCGCAGGCCTACGTTGCCCATTGGTTGGCGCAGGGCTGGCTGGAACGCCGGCTGCCCGAAGGCGCCGACCAGGAGCAGTACGAGCTCTCGACCCAGGCGCTGCAGGCGATCCGCTTCGCCGACAGCATGGAGCAGGCCCGTGTGGCCGCCACCGAGAGCCGTCTGGCACTGGTGATCGAACAGCTGTCGCAGCTCGCTGCGCAGACGGAGGCCGATCCCGACGCACGCCTGTCCGCACTGCGCGACGAGCGCGACCGCATCGATGCCGAGATCGCCCGTGTCGGCGCCGGCCGTGTGACGGCCCTGGACGGCAAGCGTGCGCTGGAACGTACGCGGCAGATCATCGGCCTGGCCGACGAACTGACCGAAGACTTCCGCCGCGTGCGCGACGACTTCGAACAGCTCAACCGTGATTTCCGCGAACGCATCATCGATGACGAGGGCGAGCGCGGCGACGTGCTGTCCAAGCTGTTCGAAGGCGTGGACGTGATCGGCGAGAGCGACGCGGGCCGTAGTTTCCAGGCGTTCTGGCGCCTGCTCAACGACGCCGAACAGAGCGCCCAGCTCGATGCTGCGCTGGAGACGCTGCTGGCCCGCGGCTTCGCCCGTCGGCTGGACCGCAACGAGCGCAATTTCCTGCGTGGCTTCACCAGCACCATGCTCGAGCGCGGTGGCCAGGTGCATGACGTGCTGCAGAACTTCGCGCGCAGCCTGCGCGGTTTCGTGCAGAGCCGTGGCTACCTGGAACAGCGCCGCCTCAACCAGCTGCTGAAGCAGGCGCAGTCCGAAGCACTGGCGTTGCGCGATGAGTTCCCGGCGCAGCGCGCGATCGGCCGCGACCTGCAGCTGACCACCAGCCGCCTGCGTTCGTGGTCGCAGTGGAAGCTGCACGACCCGCGCAGCGCCCAGGTCGATGGCAATGTCGAATACAACGATGCGGCCAGCATCAGCCTGGAAAGCGTGGGCGACCTGGTGGCGTCGTCGGAAATCGACTTCCGCACCCTGCGCCGCGACCTGCACGACCTGCTCGACGCGCAGCCGAAACTCAGCATCGCCCAGGCCCTGTCGCAGCGCGAAGCGCCGCAGGGGTTGGGCAGTGTCATCGGCTACCTCTCGCTGGGCACGCGCTTTGGCAGCGTGATCGCCGGCGAGCAGGAGCTTGCCGAATGGCGTGGTGGCGACGGCCAGATCCGTCGCGCCCGCATCCCGCTGGTTTGGTTTACCCAGGAGAGACGCCATGAGCTGGCATGAAGACCCCATCGACGCACCGCATGCCGACCTGGCCGAAGACGCTTACCAGGCCGAGCCGGTGGCGACCGTGGCCCAGCCGCGGCGCGGCAACGACGTCTACTACATGGGCGATACCGGCCGCCTGCCGCTGGATGCGCGCCGCGCGCTGTGCCAGCTGCTGATCGGCCCCAGCATCGACCAGCTGCGCCACGCCAAGCTGTGGCCGGCACTGATCCGCAGCGAAGCCGGCATCCGTTCGGCGCTGTCGGACCTGTTCCTGGAACTGGTGCTCGACCGCGACAGTGGCGTGGCGTTCACCCGCCAGGCCGACACCGAGGACGTCGATGCGCCGGTACTGCTGCGCACCTCGCCGTTGACCTTCATTGATTCGGTGCTGTTGCTGTACCTGCGCCAGCAGCTGGGCGAAGCCGATGCACGCGGCAACCGCGCCGTGGTAGCCGACGCCGAAATGGCCGAAGCGCTGGCCATCTACGAGAAGAACCTGTCCACCGACCGCGCCGGCTTCAATCGGCGCGTCGCCTCGGCGGTGCAGAAGATGAAGGACAACCACATCCTGACCCGCCTCGGCGGCCAGGAAGACCGCCACGAAGTCTCGCCGGCGTTGAAGCTGCTGTTCTCCGCCGAAGACGTATCCCAGCTTTCGGCGGTCTACCGCCAGCTGCGTGAAACCCCGGCCGCTGAAGCCTGAGAGACCCGAGCACCGCATGGCCATTTCCAAGCACACTCCCGCCCTGTTCAACGACGGCCTGCCCGACCCGCGTCTGCAGCAGTTCCGCATGCGCCGCCTGCAGGTGCACAACTGGGGCACCTTCAACGGCCTGACCGAAGTGCCGATCGCCGAGCGCGGCTTCCTGTTCGTCGGCCGCTCCGGCTCGGGCAAGTCGACCCTGCTCGATGCCATGTCCGCACTGCTGACGCCGCCGGCCATCGTCGACTTCAACGCCGCTGCGCGTGAAGCCGAACGCAGCGGCCGCGACCGCAACCTGGTGTCCTACGTGCGCGGCGCGTGGGCCGACCAGCAGGACAGTGGCACCGGTGAAATCGCCACCCAGTACCTGCGCAAGGGCGCCACCTGGACCGCGCTGGTGCTGGAGTACCGCGCTGGTGATGGCCGCGTGGTCAGCCTGGTGCGCCTGCTTTGGATCGCCGGCAGCAGCACCTCCGCAGGTGACGTGCGCAAGCACTACATGATCGCCGAGCGCCCGTTCGACATCGCCAAGGACCTCGGCGGTTTCGACCTGGATCTGCGCAAGCTCAAGCAGAAGCTGGCCGACGTCCATCACTTCGACACGTTCTCCGGCTACGCCGAACGCTTCCGTCATCTGCTCGGCATCGACAACGAGATGGCGCTGCGGCTGCTGCACAAGACGCAGTCCGCGAAGAACCTCGGAGACCTGAACGTCTTCCTGCGCGACTTCATGCTCGACACGCCGAAGACCTTCGACGCTGCCGAACGACTGGTCAGCGATTTCGCCGAACTCGATGGCGCGCACCAGGCCGTGGTCACGGCGCGGCGTCAGGTCGAAACCCTGCAGCCGGCGCGCGAACATTACCGCGACCTGCAGGCGATGAGCCGCCGTCGCGGCGACGACGAAGCGCTCAAGCTCGGTATCGACAGCTTCCGTGAAAGCCGCCGCCAGTTGTTGATCGAAGCGCGCCTGCGCGAGATGGACACGCGCGATCGTGGCCTGCTGGGTGAAGAAGCGCAGCGCCGTGCGGCGCTGGACAACCACACCGAACGCCTGGCTGAGCTGGAACTGCAGCGCCGCCAGCAGGGTGGTGAGCGCATCGAGGAACTGGAACGCGAGCAGGGCCGCGCCGAAGCCGAACGCGACCGCCGCTTGGCCAAGCAGGCGCAGGCACACGACGCCGCACAGAAACTGCAGGCCGCGTTGCCCGACGACGCGCATGGCTTCGCCGCGCTGGTCGAGCAGGCGCAGTCCGAACTGGAAGACCGTCAGCGTGCTTCGAGCGCCCTGGACGACGCCATCAGCGAACGGCTGGGCGGCAAGCGCGACGACGAGCGGCGCTTCTCCGACGTGCGTGGCGAACTGGAGGCGATGCAGCGCACGCCCTCCAGCATTCCTGCGCCGATGCAGAAGCTGCGCGCGCGCCTGGCCGAAGAAACCGGTATCTCCGAAGCGGCCTTGCCGTTCGTCGGCGAACTGATCCAGGTCCGCTCGGAAGAGCAGAGCTGGCAGGGCGCGATCGAGCGTGTGCTCGGTGGCTTCGCGCAATCGCTGCTGGTCGACGACAAGCACTACAACGACGTCGCCGAATGGGTGAACCGCACCCACCTGGGCATGCGTTTCACCTACTACCGCGTGCGTCGCAATGACGACGCGTTCGCCCGCGAACCGTCCGCGAAATCGCTGCTGCACAAGCTGGAACTGCGCGACCACGTGTTCGAAAGCTGGCTGCGCCGCGAGCTGGGCAAGCGCTTCGACTACGAATGCGTGGACGCAAAGCAGCTGCGCAACGTCGACCGCGGCATCACCCGCGAGGGCCAGGTCAAGCATCCGGGCGACCGCTTCGAGAAGGACGATCGCAGTGCGGTGAATGATCGCCGCCGCTGGCTGCTGGGTTTCAGCAACCGCGACAAGCTCGCTGTCTTCGAGAAGGAAGCCCAGGAGCTGGCCGCCCGTATCGCCAGCTGCGATACCGACATCGCGCGCCTGCGCAGCCAGCGTGACCGCGACAACGAACGTCGCCTGGCCTGTCACCAGCTGGTCGGCATCAGCTGGAATGAAATCGACGTCGCCGCGCCGCAGCAGCGCCTGGCCGACATCGAGGCCAGCCTGCACGCCCTGCGCGAAGGCAACGCCGATCTGGCCAGGATCGCCCAGCAGATCGACGCCACCCGTGCCGATATCGAGCAGGCCCGCCGCACTTACGAAGACACCCGCGTCGAGCGCGGCCAGCTGGTGCGCGAACGCGACCGCCTGGACCGGGCCCGCCAGCAGAGCCGTGCACTGGTATTGCCGGCACTGGCCGAAGACCAGGAAGCCGGCCTGGCCGAGCGCCTGCAGGAGCAGGGCCCGCTCAGCCTGGAAACGCTGGAAGCGCACATGCGCCAGGTCAGCAATGCGCTGAACGAACAGCTGTCGTCTTCGCAGCAGGACGTCAACCGCGTCGAGAACCTGCTGCTGGGCTGCTTCCGTCGCTTCATCCAGCAGTGGCCGGAAGAATCGGGCGACTTCACCGTGTCGGTGGCCTCGGCCGAGGATTTCCTCGCCCGCCTCGAACGTCTTGAACGCGATGGCCTGCCGCAGCACGAAGAACGCTTCTTCGACCTGCTGCAGAACCAGAGCAAGAACAACCTGCTGGCGCTGCAGCGGCACAGTGCCGAGGCCCGCAAGTCGATCGGCCAGCGCCTGGACGAAGTCAACGCCAGCCTCGAGCAGGTGCCCTTCAACCGCGGCACCCTGCTGACCATCGAGCTGAACGACCGGCGCCTGCCGGAAGTGCAGGAGTTCCACCTGCAGCTGCGCGAGGTGTTGTCGCAGCAGCAGACCGAGCAGCGCGACGTTGCCGAAACGCAGTTCACCGTCCTGCGCCAGCTGGTCAACCGCCTGGGCTCGCAGGAAGGCGAAGACAAGCGTTGGCGCGAGATTGTGCTCGACGTGCGCCTGCACGTGGAGTTCATCGGCGTGGAACTGGATGTGGAAACGCGCCAGCAGGTCGAGATCTACCGCAGTGGCGCTGGCAAGTCCGGCGGCCAGCGGCAGAAGCTGGCCACCACCTGCCTGGCGGCGGCGTTGCGCTACCAGCTCGGCGGTGCCGACAGCCAGCTGCCCAGCTATGCCGCGGTCGTGCTCGACGAAGCCTTCGACAAGGCCGACAACGAATTCACCGCGCTGGCGATGAACATCTTCGACAACTTCGGTTTCCAGATGGTGGTTGCCACCCCGCTGAAGTCGGTGATGACGCTGGAGCCGTTCATCGGTGGCGCCTGCTTCGTCGAGATCAGCGGCCGCCACGATTCGGGCGTCCTGCTCATCGAGTACGACGAAGAAGGCAAGCGCCTGAAGCTGCCGGAACGCAGCCGCCAGCAGGCCGACGAACCGGAAGAAGCCGAAGCCTGATCGCCTCAGCCGGCATCCTGGTAGTGCCGGCCGCTGGCCGGCAATCCCCTGTAGAGCCGAGCCATGCTCGGCTGCTCTTCGCGACCGGAAACAGCGTGCCAACCAAGGTTGGCACCTACCACGTCATCACGCTCATTCACGAACTACGGAACGTATCCCACGCCATCCGCGCGATCAGCACCACCACCAGGCCCACGAACAGCTTGCGGATGAACGGCGTGCCGCCCTTCAGCGCCAACCGCGTGCCCACCACCGAACCGATGATGTTGGCCGCCGCCATCGGCAGCGCGAACAGCCACAGGATGTTGCCGGTCGGCACGAAGAACGAGATCGCCGCCACGTTGGTCGCCAGGTTCACCACCTTCGACGCTGCCGACGCACGCAGGAAGTCCAGCCCGAAGAAGCGCACGAACAGGAAGATCAGGAAGCTGCCGGTGCCGGGCCCGAAGAAGCCATCGTAGAATCCGATTGCCGCACCGATCGCCAGCGCGATCATCAACTCGTTGCGGCCGATCTCGCGGGGCCGGTGCAGCGCGCCGAAGTCCTTCTTCCACAACGTGTAGGCCAGCATCGCCACCAGCAGCACCAGCACCAGTGGCCGCACGGCGTCCTTGGGCAGCAGGCTGACCGCCGTAGCGCCAAGGAAAGAGAACACGAAGGCCGTACCGGCGGCGAACAACACCGGCTTCCACGGGAAGCGAACGTTGCGTGCATAACGCCACGCCGCCGCGCCGGTGCCGAACATCGAGCTGAACTTGTTGGTGCCGAACAGCATCGCCGGCGTCTGCTGCGGCAGCACCGTGAACAGGCCCGGCAGCTGCACCAGTCCGCCACCACCCACGGCCGCATCGACCAGGCCGGCAATGAAGGCGATCGCCACCAGCCACCACAACTCAGGAGGAATCATTTCCAGCACGGCGATCGATCGAAGTGAGGGCGCGACAGCATACGCCTGTCACATTGCCCCCGCCCACGCGACAATACCCGCATGAGCCGAACCGCCCCCGATCCCTGTCCCTGTGGCCTGGCCGCCGACTACGCCGCCTGCTGCGGTCGCTTCCATGCCGGCGACGCCGCGCCCGATGCCGAGCGTCTGATGCGCTCGCGTTACAGCGCCTATGTGCGCCATCTGCCGGACTACCTGCGTGCCACCTGGCATCCGGATACCCGTCCCGCAGAACTGTCGCTCGATGATGCCCCCGGCCAGCGTACCCAGTGGCTGGGCCTGACCGTGCAGGATCACTTGGTGACCGGCACCGACAGCGCTGAGGTCCGCTTCACCGCCCGCTACCGCGTCGGCGGCGGCAGCGCAGTGAAAATGACCGAGCACAGCCGCTTCCTGCGGATCGAAGGTCGCTGGTACTACCTCGACGCCGTCTGAGCGTGGCTGCCGCGCACTGCCAGCACGCGCTGGCCGCCATGCGCACACACGCGGTTGCGGCCTTCCTGCTTGGCCGCATACAGCGCCCGGTCGGCCGCTTTGACCACCCCGGCAGGGCGCGGATCGACGCGGCTATCGGCCAGGCCGATGCTGACGGTCACCTGCACCACCGCACCGCCACCGCCGCGCCCGCGCTGCTGCTGGCCGAGCGTATCGTCACGGCTGCGGGTGCTGCGGTCGCGCAGCTGCATCCGGCTCTGCTCGATGCCCTGCCGCAGCGCCTCCACCGCATCCACGCAGGCCGATGCCGGGCGATCGAGGAAAACCACCGCGAATTCCTCGCCGCCATATCGGAACGCGCGGCCGCCGTCGCCCACCCGCGACAACCGTGACGCCACCAGTTTCAGCACGTCATCGCCGGTGTCGTGGCCGTGGGTGTCGTTGAACTTCTTGAAATGATCCACGTCGATCATCGCGATGCTGTAGGTGCCGGTGGCACGCTTGAGCGTCTCGTTGAACGCACGGCGCCCGGGCAGGCCGGTCAGCTCGTCGCCGAATGCCATGTGGAAAGACTCCTGCAGGGTCGCGGCCAGCATCAGCAGCAGCGCCGCCACGCTCAACGCCGGCAGCAGCACCGGCTGCAGGAAGATCCGCGGCAGCATCCACCACAGGCACAGCAGGGCCAGCAGCATCGCCGTATGCAGCGGCCGCGGCTGGCGCCACGCCTGCCATCCCAGCGCAACGGTGGCCAGCAGGAACAGCATGGCAGGCAGCTGCGCCAACGCGTTCCAGTCGCTCGGCAGCCACGGGAAGTGCCGGTTCGACAGCAGGTCGTGCATGCCTTGTGGCTGCTGTGCGGCCAAAAGGATGAACACCGCCACGGCAACACCGCTGATCGTGGCCCTCAGCAGCAGGTCCTGGCGGCGGCGCCCGCGTTCGGGCCACAACGCATGGATGGCGAACAACAACGGCAGCCAGGTCGAGATCGCATGGAAGCGCAGTGGGGTCAGCGCCGCTACCCGCCCATCGCGCAGGTAGTGCCCCAGATCCTGGTGCAGCACCGCGAAGGCCAGCGCCACCAACAGCAACAGGCACAACGTGCGCACCTGGTTGTACATCAGCGCCAGTCCTGCACCCAGGCAGGCCAGCAACCACGGCAGAATGCGCTGCCCGGCGCGGCCGACATCATCGCTTTCCAGGCTCACCCACAGCACCAGTGCGACCAGTACGGCGGGCAGCACGAACAGATAGTGCACAGGCTGTCGGAGCGGATGATGGGCCACACGGAATTCCAGCGCGGTCACGACGCGGCCGCAGCACTGCCGTTAGCGGCGCAGCAGTTCCCTTCTTGAATGGCGCCTGATGTGAACACCATGGCACCGGGCCATGACATCGCGCTCACCGGCCGCGGTCGAAGCTGGTTGCATGGACAGCGTACCCGCCGCCGTCGCTGCCCCGCAGCATGACCTCGCCCGCCACTTCACCCATGTGCGGGGGCGCAGCGTGCAGCTGGCCGCACCGCTCAGCCCCGAAGACGCCCTGCTGCAGAGCATGGCCGATGCCAGCCCGGCCAAATGGCACCTGGCCCATACCACCTGGTTCTTCGAACGCTTCGTCCTCGCCAGTCGGCCCGGCTACACACCCTGGGATCCGGCCTGGGACTATCTGTTCAACAGTTACTACAAGAGTCTCGGCCCCGCCCACGCACGGCCACAGCGCGGTCTGCTGTCGCGGCCCTCGCTGCAGCAGGTGCACGCTTACCGCCGGCACGTGGATGAGCAGGTGCTGGCACAGCTGCGCGACGGCGACCTGGGCAGCGACGCCCTGCAGCACCTGCAGCTGGGGCTGCATCACGAACAGCAGCATCAGGAGCTGCTGCTCACCGACATCAAGCACGCCTTCTGGTGCAATCCGCTGCAGCCACCGTATCGTGATGACCTGCCCATCGCCGTCAGCGCTCCCAGCGCGCAGGGCTGGGTCGAACAGGGCGAACGCATCGTCAGTATCGGTGCATCCGCCTGGCCGCAGCACGCAGCATTCGCTTATGACAATGAGTCACCCGTGCATCGCGTGCTGCTGCCCGCGCATGCACTCGCCGAACGTCCGCTCAGCAACGCCGAATACCGCGCCTTCATCGACGCGGGTGGCTACCGCGATCCACGTTGGTGGCTGAGCGAGGGGTGGGCGCTGCGTGAGGCCGAACAGTGGCAGCATCCGCTGTACTGGGATGACGACCTGCTGCGCGAGTTCACCCTGGGAGGCTGGCGCCAGCTCGATCCGCACGCACCGGTCTGTCATCTCAGCTACTACGAAGCCGATGCCTGCGCGCGTTGGGCCGGTGCCCGCCTGCCCACCGAATTCGAATGGGAAGCGGCTGCCGCCACGCAGCCGGTCGAAGGCCACTTCGCCGATGACGACCAGCTGCATCCGCATGCAGGGCAGGGCAGGGGCATCCGCCAGCTGTTCGGCGATGTCTGGGAATGGACCAGCAGCGCCTATGGTGCTTATCCCGGCTTCCGTCCGTTCGCCGGCAACCTCGGCGAATACAACGGCAAATTCATGTGCGGCCAATGGGTGCTGCGCGGTGGCAGCTGTGCCACCCCGCGCGGCCATGTGCGGGCCAGCTACCGCAACTTCTTCATGCCACCGGCGCGTTGGCAGTTCTCAGGCATGCGCCTGGCAAGGGATCTTTCATGAGTACCGTCCAGGATGCGCTGCAGGCGCTGACCGACCTTACCCCCGGCCGCCAGCAGATCCTTGCCGACGCCGTGGCGGGGTTGTCGCACGCCTCACGCCAGTTGCCTTCCAAGTACTTCTACGACGCGCGCGGCTCGCGCTTGTTCGAGCAGATCACCCACACCCGCGAGTACTACCCCACACGCACCGAGCTGGCCCTGCTGGATCGGGTACTGCCGCAGATCGCGCAGGCGGTGGGGCCGCGCGTACATGTGGTGGAACTGGGTAGTGGCAGCGGCCGCAAGACCGCCCGCCTGCTGGCCGCTCTGCAGGATCCGGTGGCCTATACCCCCATCGAGATCTCGCGCGCGGCGCTGTTGTCCAGCATCGACCACCTGGCACCGGCGCTGCCGGACGTGGAAATGCTGCCGGTGTGTGCCGACTTCACCCGGCCGGTGCAGGTTCCCGTGCCGGACCGGCCTGCCGCGCGCCGGCTGCTGTTCTTCCCGGGCTCCACGCTGGGCAACTTCGCTGATGAGGACGCGATCGCGCTGCTGCGCGCAATGCGGCAGACGATGGGCAAGGACGGCCTGGCGCTGGTCGGTATCGACCTGCACAAGGACCCGGCACTGATCGAGGCCGCCTACAACGATGCCGACGGCATCACCGCCGCCTTCACCCTGAACCTGCTGGCGCGCCTCAACCGCGAGGTCGGCAGCGATTTCGATCTCGACGGCTTCCGTCACCAGGCCCGTTACAGCACTGCGCGCCTGCGCATCGAAACCGACCTGGTCAGCCAGCGCGAGCAGGACGTCCATCTCGACGGCCGCACCTTCCACTTCAGCGCGGGCGAACCGATCCGCGTGGAGTACAGCCACAAGTACACCGACGCCAGCTTCGGCCATCTGCTGCAGCAGGCAGGGCTGGAGGTGGTGGCGCACTGGAACGCTGACCATCCTGCGTACGGCCTGCGCCTGCTGCGCCCCGCACCGTAGCCACCGGTAGTGCCGGCCGCTGGCCGGCAGCAACGACCAACCTGGCCGCCCCTCCGCGTTACCATGGCTCCAGCACCGGCAACACGGAGTACGCCATGCCCATTCTGACCACGCTCGGCCTCGCCGCCGCGCTTGCCGTGCCAGCGGCGGCCCCGCCGACAGCCGCGGCAACCGCTGATCCCGCGTTCGCCCGCTGCATGGCGGGCCTGCAGACGACTGCCGCCACCCAGGGCATTGCCGCTGACCGTTTCACGGCCATCACCGCCGGACTGCAGCCCGATCCCACCGTGCTGCCGCTGCTCGACGCGCAGCCGGAGTTCACCACACCGATCTGGGACTACCTGGCCGCGCTGGTCGATCGCCAGCGCGTGGACGACGGCCGCGCCATGCTGCAGCAGCACCGCGATCTACTTCAGCGCGTATCGGCGCAGTACGGCGTCGATCCAGTCACCATCGTCGCCGTATGGGGTGTGGAGAGCGACTACGGCCGTGTGTTCGGCAAGCGTCCGCTGCTGCAGTCGCTGGCCACGCTGTCCTGTGCCGGCCGACGGCAACCTTTCTTCCGCGGCGAACTGCTGGCGCTGGTCAAGCTCATCGACAAGGGTGACCTGCAGGCGCAGGGTCTGACCGGTTCCTGGGCCGGCGCCTTCGGCCACACCCAGTTCATGCCCAGCACCTACGCACGCATTGCCGTTGATGGTGATGGCGATGGCCGCCGCGATCTGGTCGGCAGCATTCCCGATGCATTGGCTTCCACCGCCAACTATCTGAAGCGTGCCGGCTGGCGAACCGGCGAACCCTGGGGCATGGAAGTCCGCGTCCCCACCGGCTTCAACGCCAGCCAGGCCGGCCGCACCCAGCGCCGCGCACTGGCCGACTGGCGCGCATTGGGCGTGACCGGCCTGGACGGCAGCGCGCTGGCGCCGGCCGGCCTGCCCGCCGATGCACGCGCCGCGCTGCTGCTGCCGGCCGGCAACAAGGGCCCGGCGCTGCTGGTGTTCCGCAACTACGACGCGATCTACAGCTACAACGCGGCCGAGAGCTATGCCTTGGCCATCGCCACCCTGGCCGATCGCCTGCGCGGGGGTAATGGACTGGTGACGGCCTGGCCCACCGATGATCCCGGTCTTGGCCGCGACGAGCGCCGCCAGCTGCAGACCCTGCTGCTGGCGCGCGGCCACGACATCGGCGCCGCCGATGGCATGATCGGTACCGCCAGCCGTCGCGCCATCCAGGTCGAGCAGCGCCGGCTCGGTTGGGCCGACGCCGATGGTCGCGCCGGCCAGCGCATCCTGCGCGCGCTGCAGAGCGGACCGCAGGCGAAGGTTCCGGCCACACCCACCCGCTTCAGCCTTCCCACCAACTACAGTGCCGTGCAGTCGCCGGCCATCCGGAGTCGATCCAGCGTGCAACAGATAAAGGGCGTCAGCAGCGGCCAGTTCCAGGGACTCGATGCCTGGCTGGTGGAAACCCCGCAGGCTACCGCCGCCATCAGTGTGTTCGGCGGCCAACTGCTCTCGTTCGTGCCCAAGGGCCAACCCGATGTGATGTGGCTCTCGCCCAAGCGCGCGGCACTGCCTACGCCCATCCGCGGTGGCAGCCCGGTGTGCTGGCCGTACTTCGGCCGCCAGGGGCAGGGCGATGACGTGCCGGCCCATGGCTTCGTGCGCACCTTGCCCTGGGAACTGCAGCAGGCGCGCCGTCTCGACGATGGCAGCGTCGAACTGACCCTGGCCCCACCCGCGTTGGACAACCTCGGCCTGCGCCTGACCATGACCGTCCGTATCGGCCGTGAACTGCGCCAGCAGCTGGTTACCGAGAACACCGGCAAGGCCCCGGCCGCCATCACCCAGGCGCTGCATAACTACTTCCGTGTTGGTGACGCCAGCAAGGTCGACGTCGACGGCGTCGATGGCCTGGACTACCTCGACAAGTTCGAGAACTACGCCCAGTCACGCCGCCAGCAGGGCCCCTGGTCGCTGCGTGATCCGCGTGATCCGGGCCGCAGCGACCGCATCTACACCCAGGCCGGCGGGCACTATGTGCTGCGCGACCCGGTGCTCAAGCGCCGCATCGACATCCGCACCGAAGGCAGCCGCTCGCTGGTGGCATGGAACCCTGGCGCCGACGCTGCCGCGAAGATGGCCGATGTCGGTGACGGTTGGCGCGACTACGTCTGCCTGGAAGCCGCCAACGCCGGGCCGGATGTGATCACCATCGCCCCCGGCGATCGCCACACGCTGGTGCAGACGCTGTCCAGCGCATCCCTGTAAACCGCGCAACACCCACACAGGAAGATCTTCAATGCAGGAAGCACAGTGGTACTACGCCCGCCACGGCAAGAGTGAAGGCCCAGTGGACCTGGCTGGCCTGCAGAGGCTGCAGCAGGACGGCGTCATCACCGGCCACACCCTGCTCTGGTGCGAGGGCATGGCTGGCTGGCAGCCGCTGCAGTCGCTGCAGTCGACTGCAGCGCCAGCGTCGGGTGCCGACGGCGTCGCCGACGGCCCGGCAGCACCGCCTGCCAGTGAGACCGCCGTCGCCGCAGCGTCCAGCCATGACCCATACCGCGCACCGACCGCAGCGGCAACGCCCGATGTCATTCCACTGGGCGCCGGACTGACCGGCCAGTTGGGTCTGTATGCAGCCATTGTCGGCGGCAACTTCCCGATCTATCGCAAGCGTTGGCGCCTGGACCAAGGCACCGCGAACGCGGCGGGCACCTGGCACTGGCCGGGGTTCCTGTTTGGCGTGATCTGGATGATGTACCGGAAGATGTACCGCATGGCCGCCATCTGGGTCGGCGTGCTGGTGGCATCCAGCGCGATC
>NZ_CP127405.1:4667500-4670000 GCF_030291015.1 Stenotrophomonas sp. As-7 | reverse complement strand
TGGCTAGGGGGTCATCGCGACTTACCAAACCATTGCAAACTCCGAATACCGAGACGGACTGTATGGGAGACACACGGCGGGTGCTAACGTCCGTCGTGAAAAGGGAAACAACCCAGACCCACAGCTAAGGTCCCAAATTTTGTGCTAAGTGGAAAACCATGTGGAAAGGCACAGACAGCCAGGAGGTTGGCTTAGAAGCAGCCACCCTTTAAAGAAAGCGTAATAGCTCACTGGTCGAGTCGGTCTGCGGGGAAGATTTAACGGGGCTAAGCACAGAACCGAAGCTTGGGGTGTGCATATTTATATGTACGCGGTAGAGGAGCGTTCCGTAAGCCGTTGAAGGTGGATTGAGAAGTCTGCTGGAGGTATCGGAAGTGCGAATGCTGACATGAGTAACGATAATGCGGGTGAAAAACCCGCACGCCGAAAGCCCAAGGTTTCCTTGCGCAACGTTAATCGGCGCAGGGTGAGTCGGCCCCTAAGGCGAGGACGAAAGTCGTAGTCGATGGGAAGCAGGTTAATATTCCTGCACCTCGCGTAAGTGCGATGGAGGGACGGAGAAGGTTAGGCATACCGGGCGTTGGTTGTCCCGGGGAAAGGCGGTAGGTTTGGATCTTTGGCAAATCCGGGATCCTTCAAGACCGAGCACCGAGACGAGCCTTTATGGCGAAGTTGCTGATACCACGCTTCCAGGAAAAGCTCCTAAGCTTCAGCTTACGCAGACCGTACCGTAAACCGACACAGGTGGGTAGGATGAGAATTCTCAGGCGCTTGAGAGAACTCGGGTGAAGGAACTAGGCAACATGGCACCGTAACTTCGGGAGAAGGTGCACCCTTTTTGGTGGCTCGTGCGAGCTATAGCTGAAGAGGGTCGCAGTAACCAGGCCGCTGCGACTGTTTATCAAAAACACAGCACTCTGCAAACACGAAAGTGGACGTATAGGGTGTGACGCCTGCCCGGTGCTGGAAGGTTAATTGATGGGGTCAGCCGCAAGGCGAAGCTCTTGATCGAAGCCCCAGTAAACGGCGGCCGTAACTATAACGGTCCTAAGGTAGCGAAATTCCTTGTCGGGTAAGTTCCGACCTGCACGAATGGCGTAACGACAGCGGCGCTGTCTCCACCCGAGACTCAGTGAAATTGAAATCGCTGTGAAGATGCAGCGTTCCCGTGGCAAGACGGAAAGACCCCGTGAACCTTTACTATAGCTTTACACTGAACGTTGAGTTCGTCTGTGTAGGATAGGTGGGAGGCTATGAAACCATGGCGCTAGCTGTGGCGGAGCCATCCTTGAAATACCACCCTGTCGTGCTTGACGTTCTAACCTGGGTCCATTATCTGGATCGGGGACCGTGTATGGTGGGTAGTTTGACTGGGGCGGTCTCCTCCTAAAGAGTAACGGAGGAGCTCGAAGGTACGCTCAGCGCGGTCGGACATCGCGCACTGTGTGCAAAGGCATAAGCGTGCTTGACTGCAAGATCGACGGATCAAGCAGGTAGGAAACTAGGACTTAGTGATCCGGTGGTTCTGTATGGAAGGGCCATCGCTCAACGGATAAAAGGTACTCCGGGGATAACAGGCTGATACCGCCCAAGAGTTCATATCGACGGCGGTGTTTGGCACCTCGATGTCGGCTCATCACATCCTGGGGCTGTAGTCGGTCCCAAGGGTATGGCTGTTCGCCATTTAAAGTGGTACGCGAGCTGGGTTCAGAACGTCGTGAGACAGTTCGGTCCCTATCTGCCATGGGCGTTGGAGATTTGAGAGGGGCTGCTCCTAGTACGAGAGGACCGGAGTGGACGAACCTCTGGTGTTCCGGTTGTCACGCCAGTGGCATTGCCGGGTAGCTATGTTCGGAAGCGATAACCGCTGAAAGCATCTAAGCGGGAAGCGCGCCTCAAGATGAGATCTCCCGGGGCACAAGCCCCCTGAAGGAACCATGTAGACTACGTGGTTGATAGGTCAGGTGTGTAAGTACAGCAATGTATTGAGCTAACTGATACTAATGATCCGAGAGGCTTGACCATATAACCTCAAGTTGCCTTGGCCGACATGACATGTCGATAGATCCAAGTGCACGCTACGTCACAAGACCAAACGAGAGGCAGGCGCTCAGGCGCGTCTCTTTGCAACGCTGGCATCACCATGCCCGCCCCCTGCAAAGACACGGCGTCCAAGCGACACTCCAACCGCCTCCCTGGTGAAATTAGCGCTATGGAACCACCCGATCCCATCCCGAACTCGGAAGTGAAACGTAGCTGCGCCGATGGTAGTGTGGCCTAAGCCATGCGAGAGTAGGTCATCGCCAGGGTTTATACCCCGAAAACCCCGCTGCTCATGCAGCGGGGTTTTCCTTTTTTTGCAAGCCTCAGGTTTCGACCTGGACTTACGGCAACAACTTCGCGAAGAGCTTCAAGTTCCTCTCACAAGTTGTTGACAAAGCTGAAAAGCCTGCCATAATAGGCGGCTCGCAACGACGAAAGGCCCTCGGGTCCAACGACG
>NZ_CP127405.1:420000-4662500 GCF_030291015.1 Stenotrophomonas sp. As-7 | reverse complement strand
GACCGGAGTGGACGAACCTCTGGTGTTCCGGTTGTCACGCCAGTGGCATTGCCGGGTAGCTATGTTCGGAAGCGATAACCGCTGAAAGCATCTAAGCGGGAAGCGCGCCTCAAGATGAGATCTCCCGGGGCACAAGCCCCCTGAAGGAACCATGTAGACTACGTGGTTGATAGGTCAGGTGTGTAAGTACAGCAATGTATTGAGCTAACTGATACTAATGATCCGAGAGGCTTGACCATATAACCTCAAGTTGCCTTGGCCGACATGACATGTCGATAGATCCAAGTGCACGCTACGTCACAAGACCAAACGAGAGGCAGGCGCTCAGGCGTGTCTCTTTGCAACGCTGGCATCACCATGCCCGCCTCCTGCAAAGACACGACGTCCGAAGCGACACTCCAACCGCCTCCCTGGTGAAATTAGCGCTATGGAACCACCCGATCCCATCCCGAACTCGGAAGTGAAACGTAGCTGCGCCGATGGTAGTGTGGCCTAAGCCATGCGAGAGTAGGTCATCGCCAGGGTTTATACCCCGAAAACCCCGCTGCTCATGCAGCGGGGTTTTTCTTTGTGCGCGAGAAACCAAGGGTAGTGCCGGCCGCTGGCCGGCAATCACGTGCAGCTGCGTGAGGTTCATGGGGTTGCCGGCCAGCGGCCGGCACTACCGGGGGCCAGCAGATGGCCGGCACCAAGCATAAGAAAGCGGCGCCCAAGGGCGCCGCTTTCTGTAGAGCTCAACGGCAGGCGGAGTTACTTCGCCGCAACGGCAGGCGCCCTCGGCCTTCATCATCGTGTGCCGGGCAGCCTTGAATGGACTGCCTTCGTACCCGTTGAGCCAACGAACCCTGCCGCGAACCGCGCCCAACAAAAAGGCGGCGCCCTGCGGGCGCCGCCTTCCATGGAGCATGGTGCAGGGTCGACTCAGTCGATCAACGCGGCCTCGCGCTGCCGGAACACCGATACCGCCTGGTTCAATTCACCTGCCTGCGCTTGCAGTTCCCGCGCTGCTGCGGTGGCTTCTTCCACCAGGGCCGCATTCTGTTGTGTGGCCTGGTCCATCTGCACCACCGTCTGGTTGATCTGCTCGATACCGGAGGACTGCTCCTGCGATGCCGCCGAGATCTCGCGCATCAGGTGGCTTACGTTCTCCACGCCGCCGACGATGCCCTGCATGCGTTGTCCGGCATCGGCGACCAACTGGGCGCCCTCGCCGACCTGACGACCTGCCTCGTCGATGAGGACCTTGATCTCCTGGGCGGCTGCCGCCGATCGCTGCGCCAGCACGCGGACCTCGCTGGCGACGACCGCGAACCCGCGCCCCTGCTCGCCGGCGCGTGCCGCTTCGACCGCTGCGTTGAGCGCGAGGATGTTGGTCTGGAAGGCAATGCCGTCGATCACGCCGGTAATGTCGCCGATCCGCTTCGACGCGCCTTCGATGGCCTGCATGGTGTCGACCACCCGCTGCATGGCGTGGTTGCCATCACTTGCTGCGCCCTGGGTGGAGGCGGCCAGCTCACTGGCCTGACGCGCATGCGCTGCATTCTGGCGCACGGTGGCCGTCAGCTCCTCCATTGAGGCTGCGGTTTCCTGCAGATGCGCAGCCTGTCGTTCGCTGCGCTCGGACAGGGCGCCGTTGCCGGCGGCGATTTCGCTGGCGGCCGTGCTGATGGTGGTGGCGCAGTGCTGGATGTGCCCGACCATGCGTGCCAGCTGGCTGGCAGTGGCGTTGGCATCGCGCTGGATGGCGGCGAACGCGCCGTGATACTCGCCCTGCATGCGGCGGTCGAGATCGCCGTTGGCCATTGCCGAAAGCATCTGCCGAACTTCGTCGACCGTGCTGCCCAGGGTGTCCAGCAGCTGGTTGATGCCCCCTGTCAGGCCGTCGAGGAAGCTGGCGCCTTCGCTGGCCTGCAGGCGCTGTTCGAGATCACCGTGCGCGGCGGCATCGACAATCCCGGCAACGGCATTCTCCAGCGTCAGTTCATGGGTGCGGTCATGCCATTCCACCGCAAAGCCCAGGCGCGCGCCCTGTGCATCGAACACCGGGGTGACCACCTGCGCGAAATGCACCGGCCCGATCCGCACCTTGCCGTTGTGCGTCGCCTGCAACCCGTTGAGGATGCCGCGGATGCGGTCAGGGTTGGCATGGAAACGATGGATGCTGCTGCCGACCAGCCGCTCTGCGTCGAAATCGGGGAACGCCTGGCGCAGCGTGGCCTGCTGGTTGCGCAGCAGCGCCACCACCGAGCGGTTGACGTAGCGGATGACGTGATCGTTGTCGGCAATCATCATCGCCGTGCGCGAGGCATCCAGTGCCTGGCGGATCTGCGCGTTTTCGGCATGTGCTTCGGCTTCGCGGCCGCGCTGCGCCTGCACATGACGTGCGGTATCGGCCAGCGCGTGGGCCAGTGAACCGGGTGCGTAGTTGCGTGCATCGCTGTGTGCGCCGAGGTCGGCGCCCGTGGCGATGTCGCGTGCCAGTGCGGCCAGGCGGTGCGGTCCGTGACCCAGCGCTTCGCTCTGTTGACGCAGGCGTGCGGCGGTCTGCCCCAGCACCAGCGTCAGCACTGCCAGGGCCGTAGCATTCAACAGTGGTGGCAGGACGGTCGCTCCATCAAGCAACGGCGCCAGCAACGCACTGACACCCACCGCGCCGGCCAGCCACAACGGCATGCGGTCACGCTGGATGAGCAGCACGCCCAGCAGCAGCGCGATGGGCAATGCGGCATTCAATCCGCTGATATGGCAGAGCAGGCTCAACTGCAGTGAAAGCACTACGGCCAGGCCGTTGCGCGCGAGCACATGGCCGGCCTGGCGCCAGCCCAGCCAGGCGGCTGGCAGCACCGCAGCGGCAACGGCGCTCGCGGCGGGCAGCGACGTACCGCGCACGGCCAGCACAAGGCCGATCAACGCAAACACGACGCTGCCCAGCAGCAGGCGACGATCGCCTCGCTGTGCCAGCTGTTGCAGATAAGGGACACGGCCCTGGTCGGGCGGGCGGGAGGACGCAATGGACATCGGCAACTCCTGGATCAACGGACGGCAGCGGCCATGCAACGCGCTGCGCGGACGAGCGCAACGACGGCAGGGTCGGGAAATTCAGGGAATGCGGCGCAGGCTGCGACGCGGAGGACAGACACCGTGACCACATCCTGTGGATGACGGTGCAGCAGACGGGACATGCGGTCTTCCTTGCAGAACCAGGAACGAGCCGCAGGCACAAAGGGCCTGCGTGCTGTGGGCGCAGGGGCCCACTACCGTTCTATCGGCCGCACTGGCGCAGAGTGAAGTGCGCGCAGCCGACGATGGTCAGCGTGCGTTGGCGTTTCCGCTCAGGAATGCATCGATGACCGCGGCAATCTGTGCCGGGTGTTCCATGTGCAGATGATGGTTGCCGGGGAATACCGCCAGGCGGCCATCACGCAGGTGCTGCAGGCGCTCACTGCGCATCGGCTCGGGATAGTACGACTGCGCAGGCGTGGCGTAGATCACCTGGGTCGGGCAGCTGATGGCCTGCAGCAGGTTGTCGATCTGGCCTTCGCTGAGACGGATCGCAGTGGGCAGCATCAGGCGCGGATCGCTGCACCAGCGATAGCCGCCTTCGACCGGCTCGACACCGCGTTCGACCAGCAGGCGCGCGCAGCCTTCGCTGAGCTGGTTGGTCATCATCCGCGCCCGGATCGGTGCGGCCAGATCGGGGAACACGCGCAGCTGCTTGCGCGCGAGTGCGCGGGTGGCATCGACGTGTTCGCGCAGACGGCTGGCGGTGTCTTCTTCCGGTCCGCGCAGGCCGCCGAGCGCCTCGATGGCGACCAGGCGTTCGATGCGATCACTGACCGCCGCGGTGAGGCTGGCGATGCCGGCACCCATCGAATGGCCCATGAGGGTGAACCGGTCCCAGCCCAGCGCGTCGGCGACATCGAGCACATGGGTGATCGCCGCCGGCGTCGTGTACACCGCACCGGTGGGCAGATGTGCGCTGTGGCCGTGTCCGGGCAGGTCGATCGCCACCAGATCCAGTTGTGGCAGATGCGGCGCCAGCGGTACGAAGCTGGCCGCATTGTCGAGCCAGCCGTGCAGGGCCAGCACGCGCGGCCCGTCGCCCGCACGGCGCAGGCCGGCCACGCGGACGCCTGCGACCTGCAGTTCAAACGGCTGCAGGGTCATGCCAGCGAGGCCACGGCCAGCCGAGCCAATGCGCGGGCGTGTTCCGGTTCGGCGTTGAGGCAGGGGATGTAACGCATCTGCGCGCCGCGCTCAGCCAATGTCTCGGTGAAGCCCATGGCGACTTCTTCCAGTGTTTCCAGGCAGTCGGTGGCAAATCCGGGGCAGACCACATCGATCTGTTTCACCCCCGCTTCGGCCAGCTCCCACAGGCTGGGTTCGGCGTAGGGCTGCAGCCAGCGTTCGCGGCCGAAGCGCGACTGGTAACCCAGCTGCCACTCGTCTGCGCCCAGGCCGAGCGCCGCGGCGATCGCGCGTGCACTGGCCTCGCAGCGCTGCGGATAGGGATCGCCGGCATCGGCAAGGCGCTGCGGAATGCCATGGAAGGAGAACATCAGCTTCTGGCCGCGACCCTGCTGCTGCCAATAGCGCTGGATCGAGCCGGCGACGGCGGCAACCCAGTCGGGATCGATCGAATAGTCCTGCACCAGACTGACGGTGACCTGCGGGTTCCTGCGCTGCCACGCATCCACGCGGTCTTCGACCGAGGCGGTGGTGGTGGTCGAATACTGCGGATACAGCGGCAAGACCACGATGCGGCGCACGCCCTCGCTGGCCAGCCGATCCAGCTCGGTGGTCAGCGCCGGTTCGCCGTAGCGCATCGCGGGGCGCACGCGCAGCGTCGGCAGCAGCGTCTGCATCGCCTGCGCCAACTGGCGGGTGTGGACCATCAGCGGCGAGCCTTCCGGCAGCCACACCTGGGCGTACTTGGCGGCCGAGCGGCCACTGCGCAGCGGCAGGATCAGGCCGCGCAGCAGAGGCTGCCACAGCAGTGCCGGTATCGCGACCACGCGCGGGTCGGACAGGAATTCGGCCAGGTAACGACGAACAGCGGGAGCCGTCGGCGTCTCGGGCGTGCCTAGGTTGACCGCCAATACGGCGGTATCGGGTGCGTCGAGCATGGGCGCTATTGTCGCCGATTCCATCGTCACGTCGGTATGCAGGCTTCGCATCGATGTCATTGCTGAGGCCAATGTGAGCAGGCAACGCTCATTGGGGATTCATCACAACACTACTAATTTCAGTCACTTGCTATATCTTCCTATGGACTGACTTCTGGAGCCTGCCATGCGTCGCCCGATCCAAGCCCTGCTGATCGCCGCCAGCCTGCTGTCCAGCCAGGCCATGGCCGGACCGCAGGAAGACCAGCGCGCCCGCAACGCGGTGCGTGTACTGGCTGAAATCCAGGGAATCCCTGAACAGGGCATTCCGGACAAATTGCTCGACGAAGGCCGCGCGGTCATCGTCATTCCCGACACGATCAAGGCCGGTCTGGTGATCGGCGGACGCCGTGGCCACGGCCTGATGTCGGTGCGCATGCCCAATGGTGCGTGGTCCAACCCGGTATTCATCAAGCTCACCGGCGGCAGCATCGGCTTCCAGGCTGGCGTGCAGTCCTCCGACGTTGTGCTGGTGTTCCGCAACGACCGCAGCCTGGACAATCTCGTCAACGGCAAGTTCACCCTCGGCGCCGATGCCGGCGTGGCAGCCGGTCCGGTCGGCCGCAATGCCGCCGCCGCCACCGATGGCCAGCTGAAGGCCGAAATCTGGTCGTGGTCGCGCGCCCGTGGCCTGTTCGCAGGCGTTGCCCTGGATGGTGCGATCCTGCAGATCGACGATGCCGCCAATCTCGACGCCTACGGCAGCAACACGACGCCGCGGATGATCTTCGAGGGACGCGCGGCTGGCTCGCCGTCAATGGATGTGGTCGCTTTCCGTGATCGCCTGGAAGAGGCGACCTACGCGGCGCGCAACAACCGCAACGGTGGCAATGACGCACCGCGTCCGGCCGCCGCTGCAGCGCCCGCCCCGGCGCCTGTTCAGGCAGCACCTGCGGCACCGGTTGAAGCGACCACGGCGCCGTTGCAGGCCGTGCCGCAGACCCCGCCACCGGCCCAGCAGGGTTTCCAGCCGGTCAATGACGGTGAAATCCGCACTGAAACGCTGGGCAACAACTGACTTTCGTCACGCGCGCCGGCTTACAGCCGGTGCGCTATGCTCGGCAATCTGATCACTAACGTAACGAGCGACTTATGGGCAGTTTCAGCATCTGGCATTGGTTGGTCGTGCTCGTCATCGTCCTGCTGGTGTTCGGCACCAAGCGCCTGACCAGTGGTGCCAAGGATCTCGGCTCGGCGGTCAAGGAATTCAAGAAGGGCATGCACGACGAAGACAAGCCGAACGCACAGTTGGGCGATGAGTCGCGCAGCCAGGACGCCTCGCGCACCGCGCAGGACGAGCACGACCGCAACGCGCGTTGATCCGGAGCGGTTGCGGTGTTTGATATCGGCTTCAGCGAACTGCTGGTGATCGCGGTTGTCGCCTTGGTGGTGCTCGGACCTGAGCGCCTGCCCAAGGCGGCCCGCTTCGCCGGGCTGTGGGTGCGCCGCGCGCGTAATCAATGGGATTCGGTCAAGCAGGAACTGGAACGCGAACTGCAGGCCGAAGACATCAAGCGGCAGATGCAGGACGTGCGCCAGGGCATGCAGGACACCGAGAACCAGCTGCGTGCCAGCGGCGAAGCCGTACGCCGCGAGGCCGAGCAGATGCAACAGCACAGCGACACGCTGGCGCAGCAGGTGCGTGCGCCCGCCCCGGCCGAACAGCCCCCCCATCTGGTGGAGGCGACCGAGCCGGTGGTGGCTTCGGCGGAAGGTGCTGCCAATGCGCCCACCACCGTCGAACCCGCAGGCGATGCCGTTGCTGATGCCGCGGCCGAAGCGCCTGCCCGCACGGAGCGCCCGTCATGAGCGAACACGACTTCGGCGAAAGCTCGCTGGTGGAACACCTGGTTGAACTGCGCGCGCGCCTGGTGCGTGCGCTGCTGGGGCTGGGCGTGGTTCTGCTGGGCCTGCTGCCGTTCACCCAGAAGCTCTACAACGCATTGGCCGAGCCGCTGATCTCGCAGTTGCCCAACGGGCAGACGATGATCGCCACCAACCCGGCCGGCGCCTTCTTCGCGCCGTTGAAGCTGACGTTCTTCGTGGCCTTGTTCGTGGCCGTGCCGTGGCTGCTGTACCAGCTGTGGGCCTTCGTCGCGCCGGGCCTGTATGCACGCGAGAAGCGCCTGGCGATGCCGCTGCTGGTCTCGTCGGTGCTGCTGTTCTATACCGGCTGCGCCTTCGCCTATTTCCTGGTGCTGCCGGCGGTCTTCCACTTCCTCACTACCTTCAGCCCGGAAGTGATCGCGATTACGCCGGATGCGAACGCCTACCTGGATTTCGTGCTGGCGATCTTCTTCGCCTTCGGCGGCAGTTTCGAATTGCCGGTGGCGATGGTGATCCTGGTGCTGCTGGGCTGGATCACGCCGCAGCAGTTCAAGGAAGGGCGCGGCTACGCGATTGTCGGCATCTTCGTGCTCGCTGCGATCCTGACCCCGCCGGATGTGGTGTCGCAGCTGATGCTGGCGATCCCGATGTGCCTGCTGTACGAGCTGGGCATCCACGCCGCGCGCTGGCTGGTGCCGTCTTCGGTGGTCAAGAAGCCCGCTGCCTGATTCCCGGTAGCGCCGGGCCATGCCCGGCGTTCGAGGGGCGAGGTGACATCCATCCGCCGGGCTTGGCCCGGCGCTACCGTTGAGCGCCTGCTCAGGCGTGGAAGACGTCGTTGGCAGGCGGCGACTGCGGCACCGGCGGTGCGCCGCGGCTGCCGCGATGCACGAACATCTGCTTCCAGGCCGCATAGACCGCGCCGACATACAGCGGCATCAGCACCGTGGTGAACACCAGCTGCGCGATGAATGCCGCCGCCAGCGGGCCGCCGATCAGCATGCCGAGCTGGACCACGATCACGAACAGCACATAGACGCAGAACGCGGCGATCAGGCCGAGCACGGTGAACACGGCAGTGGCGCCGATGTTCTCGATGCAGCCCTGCAGGCTCAGGCGCAGGGCGTGCATGCCGCTCTGGCGGTCGAACACCACCAGTGCCGGCTGGGTGAACATCGCCAGGGTCAGGGCCACGGCGGTGCAGAACACCAGCAGCATCCACAGCGCGATGCGCTGCGCCGGCAGGTTGGCGACCAGTTCGGCGGCGGTTTCCGGGCTGATCTGCTGCCCGCTGCGGCCGAGTTCCTGCATCTTGGTCATGGTGTCGCTGAAGGCGGTGAAGCCCTCGCGGCCGATCATCAGGTACAGCAGCGCGCCGAGCAGCAGCACGGCCAGCACCTGGATCGCCAGCGGCACCAGCAGGTGGCTGACACGGCGGTCGCGGATCGGCTGCAGCAGATGGGTGGCCAGGCCGGGACGGCCCTGGTCGATCTCACCCATGGCGTACAGCATGCCGCCGAACATCACCGGTGAGATCACCAGCGTCATCATCTGCAGGGCCAGGCCGGCGGTGCCGGGCAGCATCGTCCCCAGCAGGGTGACCACCCAGTTCACCAGCAGCCAGGTCAGGCCGATCCGGGCCAGCTGCAGCGGCGCACGCCGATACAGCGAGAACGTATCCAGCAACCACTGGGCGCCCGCCGAGGCTGGCAGCTTGCGAATCTCTTTCATGGACATCCGGGGAGGGACAGGAGGGGCCGGGCGGTGTGCCCGTGCCGCCGATTATCCCTGTTTTGCCACCGGCTGGGCTGAAGACAGCCGGGCCTGGCGGACAAAGCGCCGCAACAGCTGGCGGGCCAGCGGGGCGGCGCTGACCGCGCGCTCGATGCTGCGCGCACAACCACCATGTCGGCCGATGCAGTCGGCGCGCGCGCGCACGTAGCCACGCATGTGGTGGGTGGCGAATTCCGGATGGAACTGCACGCCCCAGGCCTGGCGGCCCCAGCGGAAGGCGTGGCAGCCATCCAGCGGCGAGCGTGCCAGCACGGCGGCACCTTCAGGCACGCGCAGCACGGTCTGCAGATGGGTGGCGTGGGCCGCGAAGTGGCTCGGCAGGCCCTGGAACAAGGGGTCCTGCGCGGCCTGCGGGTCCAGTGCCAATTCAATGGTTCCCGATTCGCGCCCGGCGGGGTTGTAGGCCACTTCGCCGCCCAGCGCGTGGGCCAGCAGCTGGTGGCCGTAGCAGATGCCGAACACCGGCACGTCGTCGTGCGCGGTCTGCCGCAGCCAGGCGGCACTGCGTTCGCTCCATTCGGCATGGTCGGTGACGAATGCGGCCGAGCCGGTCACCAGCACGCCGGCGAAGTCGCGCGGATCGGGCAGGTCGGCGCCATGCTCGACGTCGACCACCACGGTCTCGTGTTCTTCCAGGCCGGCGGCCACCCGGATCCAGTGCGGAAAGCGCCCGTAACGGCGCAGCGACGGCACGGGGCGGCCGGTTTCAAGGATCAGGAAGGGCGCTGGATTCATCCGGGGGAGGCAGTACGGACAGGACTTCCTCGATTGTAGTCAGCCCCTGTGCCACCTTTTCAAGCCCGGCCTGGCGCAGGGTTCGCACGCCTTCAGCACGCGCGGCGCGGTTGAAACCGGCCAGATCCATGTCCGCACGGATCAGCCCGCGCAGGCGCGAGCCCAATGGCAGCAACTCATACAGGCCGATGCGGCCGAGGAATCCGGTGCGCCGGCACTCCAGGCAACCGACCGGCCGACAGGGCGTGGCGGCATCTGGATATGCAGCTTCGCTATCAGCCAGCACCGCCCAATCGGCCCTGCCGAGGGTGTGCGGCTGCTTGCAGTGCGGGCACAGGGTGCGCACCAGGCGCTGGGCGAGGATGCCGTTGACGGTGGATGACAGCAGGTAATGCGGCACGCCCAGGTCGAGCAGGCGGGTGATGGCCGAGGGCGCATCGTTGGTGTGCAGGGTGGACAGCACCAGGTGGCCGGTCACCGAGGCCTGCACCGCCATCTGCGCGGTTTCCAGGTCGCGGATCTCGCCGATCATGATGATGTCCGGGTCCTGCCGCAGCAGGGTGCGCACACCGCTGGCGAAGTCCAGGTCGATGTTGGTCTGCACCTGCATCTGGTTGAATTCCGGCGCGATCATCTCGATCGGGTCTTCCACCGTGCACACGTTGACGTCCGGCGTGGCCAGCCGCTTCAGGGTGGAATACAGGGTGGTGGTCTTGCCCGAACCGGTCGGGCCGGTGACCAGCACGATGCCGTGCGGGCGCTCGACCAGGGCGGTCCAGCCGGCCGCTTCCTGCGGGCTGAAGCCGAGCTGGTCGATGCTCTTGAAGGCCGCTTCCGGGTCGAAGATGCGCATCACGCACTTTTCGCCGAAGGCGGTCGGCATGGTCGACAGGCGCATTTCCACTTCACGGCCGCCGGGCGAGCGGGTCTTGATGCGGCCATCCTGCGGGCGCCGGCGCTCGGCCAGGTCCATGCGTCCCAGCACCTTGATGCGGCTGACCACGGCGGTCATCACCGCCGGCGGCACTTCGAACACCTTGTGCAGCACGCCGTCGATGCGGAAGCGCATGCGGCCCATGTCGCGGCGTGGCTCCAGGTGGATGTCCGACGCGCGCTGTTCGTAGGCGTACTGCAGCAGCCAGTCGACGATGTGCACGATGTGCTGGTCGTCGGCATTGACGTCGCCGGTACGGCCCAGTTCGACCAGCTGCTCGAAGCTGGGCAGGGTGGTGTTGGCCTCGCCACGCACGTCGCCACGGGCTCCGCGCACCGAGCGGGTGACGCCGAAGAACTCCATGGTGTAACGGTGCAGGTCGAGCGGATTGACCACCGCCAGCTCGATGCGCAGCCGGGTCAGGTGCTGCAGGTCGCGCAGCCATTCCTGGGCCAGCGGCTCGCTGGTGGCCACCAGCACGCGTTCGCCATCCACCGCCAGCGGCAGGAAGCGATGGCGGCGCGCGTAGGCGTGCGAGGCCACGGCGGTGACCGAAGCGACGTCGACCCGGGTTGGATCGATGCGCAGGTAGCGGCTGCCGGTGCGCTGGGCCAGCCACTCGGTGAGGCGTTCCAGATTGAGGTCGCCGCCGTCGCTTGCGGCCAGCTTGAGGTTGGACAGCAGCACCAGCGGATGTACTTCACTGGCATTGCGGGCGCCCTGCGCGGAAAAACGGATGCGCTCGCGCTCGTGCGCAGCCACCACGCCATCGGCCAGCAGGGCCGCCGCAACCTGTTCGAACTGCAGGCGACCGGGCGGCAACGGCACCGCACCAGGCTCGCCGGGCGTGCCCGTGGGCAGCCGATGTTCCATCCACCTGCTCCTTCCGGGTACGGAATGCCCCGCAGGTCGGCCGTTATACTAGCGCACCCCTTTGCCGGCCAAGACTCGTCCGCATGTCCGCGACCCCGACCGTTCCGATCACCTTCCAGGGCCTGATCCAGACCCTGAACCAGTTCTGGGCCCAGCAGGGCTGCGTGCTCATCCAGCCGCTCGACCTGGAGGTGGGCGCCGGTACCTTCCACCCGGCCACCTTCCTGCGTGCGATCGGTCCGGAAACCTGGAACGCGGCCTACGTGCAGCCCTCGCGGCGCCCGACCGATGGCCGCTACGGCGAGAACCCGAACCGCCTGCAGCGCTACTACCAGTACCAGGTGGCGATGAAGCCGGCACCGGACAACATCCAGCAGCTGTACCTGGATTCGCTGAAGGCGGTGGGCATCGATCCGCTGGTGCACGACCTGCGTTTCGTCGAGGACAACTGGGAATCGCCGACGCTGGGCGCCTGGGGCCTGGGCTGGGAAGTCTGGCTCAACGGCATGGAGGTGACCCAGTTCACCTACTTCCAGCAGGCCGGTGGCCTGGAATGCCGGCCGGTGCTGGGCGAGATCACCTACGGTCTCGAGCGCCTGTGCATGTACCTGCAGAACTGCGACAACGTCTACGACCTGGTGTGGACCTACGGCCCGGACGGGCAGCCAGTGACCTACGGCGACGTCTATCACCAGAACGAGGTGGAGCAGAGCACCTACAACTTCGAATACGCCGACGTGGAAGAAATGTTCCACCGCTTCGACGCCTGCGAGCGTGAAGCGCAGAAGCTGGTGGAAGTGAACCTGCCGCTGCCGGCCTACGAGCAGGTGATGAAGGCCAGCCACACCTTCAACCTGCTGGATGCGCGCCGTGCGATCAGCGTGACCGAACGCCAGCGCTACATCCTGCGCGTGCGCGCGCTGGCGCAGGCGGTGGCCAAGGCCTACTACGAGCAGCGCGAGAAGCTGGGCTTCCCGGGCGCGAAGAAGGCCTGACGGCCCGTTCTCCCATCACGCGTTTCACCTACTACCCCAGGGGCGCCGGCCGCGTCGCGCGCTGCGCCCCCACCACAGGATCGAACCGATGAGCCACTTGTCTCCCCTGCTGATTGAACTGGGCACCGAAGAGTTGCCGGTCAAGGCGCTGCCGGGCCTGGCCCAGGCTTTCTTCGACGGTGTTGTCGATGGCCTGCGCAAGCGCGGCGTCGAACTGGAGCTGGGCGATGCACGCCCGCTGTCGACCCCGCGCCGCCTGGCCGTGCTGCTGCCGGGCGTTGGCCTGGAACAGCCGGAACAGCACAGCGAAGTGCTGGGCCCGTACCTGAACATCGCGCTGGACGCCGAAGGTCAGCCGACCAAGGCGCTGCAGGGTTTCGCAGCCAAGGCCGGGATCGACTGGACCGCGCTGGAGAAGACCACCGACAACAAGGGTGAGCGCTTCGTGCACCGTGCGGTGACTCCGGGCGCGCGCACCGCTGCGCTGCTGCCGGAAATCCTGCGCGAGGCCATCGCCGGCATGCCGATTCCCAAGCCGATGCGCTGGGGCGACCACAGCTGGGGCTTCGCCCGCCCGGTGCACTGGCTGGTGCTGCTGCACGGCGGCGACGTGGTCGAGGCCGAACTGTTCGGCCTGAAGGCCGACCGCATGAGCCGCGGCCACCGCTTCCTGCACGACAAGACCGTGTGGCTGACCCAGCCGCAGGACTATGTCGAATCGCTGCGCGCCGCCTTCGTGGTGGTCGATCCGGCCGAGCGCCGCCAGCGCATCGTTGCCGAAGTGGAAGCCGCTGCCGCCACCGCCGGTGGCAGCGCACGCATCACCGAGGACAACCTGGAGCAGGTGGTGAACCTGGTCGAGTGGCCGTCGGCAGTGTTGTGCAGCTTCGAGCGCGCGTTCCTGGCGGTACCGCAGGAAGCGCTGATCGAGACGATGGAGATCAACCAGAAGTTCTTCCCGGTGCTGGATGACGGCGGCAAGCTGACCGAGAAGTTCATCGGCATCGCCAACATCGAGTCCAAGGACGTGGCCGAAGTGGCCAAGGGCTACGAGCGCGTGATCCGCCCGCGCTTCGCCGATGCCAAGTTCTTCTTCGACGAAGACCTGAAGCAGGGCCTGGAGGCGATGGGCGAGGGCCTGAAGACGGTGACCTACCAGGCCAAGCTGGGCAGCGTGGCCGACAAGGTCGCGCGCGTGGCGGCGCTGGCCGAGGTGATCGCCGCGCAGGTGGGAGCTGACCCGGTGCTGGCCAAGCGTGCCGCGCAGCTGGCCAAGAACGACCTGCAGTCGCGCATGGTCAACGAATTCCCGGAACTGCAGGGCATCGCCGGTCGCCACTACGCGGTGGTCGGTGGCGAGTCGCCGGAGGTGGCGCTGGCCATCGACGAGGCCTACCAGCCGCGCTTCGGTGGCGATGACATCGCGCTGTCGCCGCTGGGCAAGGTGCTGGCGATCGTCGAGCGTGTGGACACCCTGGCCGGCGGTTTCGCCGCGGGCCTGAAGCCGACCGGCAACAAGGACCCGTTCGCCCTGCGCCGCAACGCACTGGGCCTGGCCCGCACGATCATCGAGAGCGGCTTCGAGCTGGACCTGCGCGCGCTGCTGGCCAGCGCCAATGCCGGGCTGGCCGCGCGCAACGTGCAGGCCGACGTGGCTGAGTTGTACGACTTCATCCTCGACCGCCTGAAGGGCTATTACAGCGACAAGGGCGTGCCGGCCAGCCACTTCAATGCGGTGGCCGAGCTGAAGCCGGCCTCGCTGTACGACTTCGACCGCCGCCTGGATGCGATCGGGATCTTCGCCGCGCTGCCGGAGGCCGAGGCGCTGGCAGCGGCCAACAAGCGCATCCGCAACATCCTGCGCAAGGCCGAAGGCGATATTCCGGGCCAGATCGATGCGGCTCTGCTGCAGGAAGATGCCGAGCGCGCGCTGGCGGAAGCCGTGACTGCAGCCATTGACGACACCGGCGCCAGCCTGCACCAGAAGGACTACGTGGCCGTGCTGGCGCGCCTGGCTCGCCTGCGTCCGCAGGTCGATGCGTTCTTCGACGGGGTGATGGTCAATGCCGAGGATCCGGCATTGCGCGGCAACCGCCTGGCGCTGTTGACGATGCTGGGTGAACGCCTGGGCAAGGTCGCGGCGATCGAGCACCTGTCGAGCTGATGGGTAGCCCATCCACGCATGGCGTGGATCTACTGGGCAACCGTCACGCATGGTGTGGATTTACCGGTAGTGCCGGCCGCTGGCCGGCAACATGGCGATTCACGGCACTAAGGTGGCGTTGCCGGCCAGCGGCCGGCACTGCCCGATGTTGTCCATCGGGGTCATCGCCGGCATCGCACACGATGCCGGCATTTCCGCATACGCTCGCGATGATCGCCACAAAGGCGCGTATTTTGACCGCCACTTAACAACCGATCCCGAAACACGTGATGCATTTCGCATCGTCACCTTCGGTCGGTATGCTGTGCCGCATGCAGCCAACGAAATACGCCCTGCCGCTGATGGTCCTCTCGCTTTGCGCCACTTCCGTGGCCCATGCGCGCGGCACCATCGACAAGGTGGACATCAAGGGATTGGACAAGGGCGACGACGCCGCGATCATCGAGAACATCCAGGAATCGCTGTCGTTGTTCGACACGATCGGCAAGGAGCAGGGCGAGTCGCGCCTGGAATACCTGCTGTCGCAGGCCGAGCGGCAGACCCGCCAGGCGCTGGAGCCGTTCGGGTACTACAACCCGGTGATCAAGGTCGAGGCGCCGCGGCAGGACGAGCACGTCACCGTGCTGATCCATGTCGACAAGGGCCCGCCGGTGCTGGTGCGCCGCGAGCATATCGACATCACCGGTCCGGCGATGTACGACCAGTACCTGCAGGACGACCTGACCGCATTCAAGCCCCGCAAGGGCCAGCGCTTCGAACATACCCAGTACGAAGCCAGCAAGATCACCGTGACCCGGCGCCTGGCCGAGCGTGGCTACTTCGACGCCGACTACACCCAGCGCCAGGTGCAGATCACCCGCGCGGACAACGCTGCCGACATCGACCTGACCTGGGACAGCGGCCGCCGCTACAACATGGGCCCGGTGACCTTCGAGCAGAACTACTTCGACGACAAGCTGTTCGACCCGCTGGTGTACTGGGACCAGGGCAGCTATTTCCACGAAGGCAAGCTGGACCGCCTGCGCGAGTCGCTGACCAAGCTCGATTACTTCAGCGTGATCGACATCCAGCCGCGCCCGGACCAGGCCGATGAAAACGGCGAGGTGCCGGTCGATGTGAAGCTGACGCGGGCCAAGCGCAGCATCTATTCCTACGGTCTTAGCTACGGCAGCGAAAGTGGCGCCGGTGTGCGCGGTGGCCTTGAACGGCGCTTCCTGAACAGCCGTGGCCACAAGATGAACACCCAGCTGGACTATGCGCAGAAGCGCAAGAGCCTGATCACCAGCTACCGCATCCCGGCGTTCAACTGGCTTGATGGCTGGTACACCTTCGCTGCCAGCGCCTACGACGAGCAGACCGACTACATCGATCTGCGCAACTTCAAGCTGATCGCCAGCCGCAGCGGCGAGATCAACGAGAACTGGACCGCCATCGCCTCGATCAACGCGCTGCGCGAACGCTGGCGCTATGCCTCGGGCACCGAATTCACCGATGCGGTCTACAACACGTCCACGCTGGTCTACCCGCAGATCGTGGCTGATTACGTGAAGGTGGACGACGAGCTGTTCCCGCGCAGCGGCATCAGCGGCACAGCGACGGTGCGTGCCGGCGTCGAAGGCGTTGGTTCGGACACCAGCTTCGTGCAGGCCAATGCTGTGCTGCGCTGGTACATCCCGGTGGGGCCGACCAATCGCCTGATCCTGCGCGGCGAAGGTGGCACCACCTGGACCAGTGACCTGGTGGCGATGCCGCCCAGCCTGCGCTACTTCGCCGGTGGCGACCGCAGCATCCGCGGCTATGCCTACCGTGAGGTCGGCCCGCGTACCCCGAAACCCGACAAGTACGCACTCGGTGCCAAGCACCTGGTGGTCGGCTCGGCCGAATACGAGCACTACTTCAATGGCGGTCCGTGGGGTGCGGCGGTATTCGTCGATACCGGCAGCGCCTTCGATACCAATATCGACCTGCATACCGGCGTCGGCTTCGGCGTGCGCTGGAAATCGCCGGTGGGCCCGGTGCGGGTGGATATCGCGCATGGCCTGAACAACCCTGATTCGCAGTTCCAGCTGTACCTCAACATCGGAGCGGACCTGTGAGCACGCCCGCACCGACCCCGTCGCCGAACACGCCGCCGCGGCGCGTGCGCTTCTACCGCCGTCGCCGTTTCTGGGCATGGTCCGGCGCGGGCGTGGTCGGCCTGGTGCTGGTTGCCCTGCTGGCCGTGTACTGGCTACTGCAGACGGTGGCCGGCCGCGATGTACTGCTGGCGCAGGTGGTGGCACGCCTGCCGGTGGGTGCCAGCTTCACCTGGGACAAGGTCGATGGCCCGGTGGCCGGACCGTTGACCCTGTACAACGTGGACTTCCGCTACGACGACATCCATTTCCACGCCGAGCGCGCGCACCTGGAGCCGGACCTGCGCCCGCTGCTGGGCCGCAAGCTGCTGCTGGACAAGCTGGAACTGACCAACGCCACGCTCAACCTGGCCAAGAGCGACGAGCCGTTCAAGCTGCCTTCGTGGCCCGATTCACTGCCGCAGATCGAAATGCCGCTGGCGATCCAGGCCGATGTGATCGCCATCGACAGTTTCCGCATCAGCCAGGCCAACGAGCCGGTGATCGACATCAGCCGCGTGCGTGGTGGCATCGAGATCGCCAACGGCGAGTTCCAGGCGCGCAAGCTGGTCGTGGACAGCGACATGGGCAATTTCACTGCCCAGGGCCGCTACATCCCGGCCAAGGATTACGACACCGACGTTACCGTCACTGCAGTGCTGCCGGCACCGCGCGGTCGGACTGCGGCCACGGTCGGCCTGGTCGCGCGCGGTGATCTGGCGCATATGGAAGTGGCGCTGGCCGGTCGCGCGCCGAAGCCGCTGCACGCGATGCTGGTGTTCGATGGCCGCACCGATCCGACCTGGAACGCGACCGTGCGCAGCGACGAGCTGGATCTGGCGCTGTTGTCGCCGGCGCTGGCCAGCTCGGCCATCGCGCCGCTGGCATTGGATTTCACGGCCTCCGGCAAGGGTGGCAACGCCAACCTGCAGGGCCGGGTGAAGCAGGGTGAGCAGGAACTGGAGCTGGCGCCGTCGGTGGTGTCGCTGCAGGACCAGGTGCTGAAGGTCTCACCGCTGGTGGTCAAGGGCCTGGGCGGCGAAGCACGCCTGGAAGGTACTGCCGATTTCAGCCAGGAAGACCAGCAGAAGCTGAACTTCTCGGTGATCGCGCAGGACCTGACCTGGGTGCCGGCACCGGACCCGAACACCGCCGGCAGTTCGCCGGTGCCGGTAACGCTGAAGGAAGCGCGCTTTGGCCTGGCCGGTACCTTGAAGGCGTGGGCGGCGATCGGCCGTGCCGATGTCGAACGCGAAAAGCAGAAGGCGCAGCTGCGCTTTGATGTGCGTGGCAACGATCAGGCCGCCGAGATCCGCGAACTGCAGGCGCAGACCCCGGGTGGCCAGCTGCAGGTGGAAGGCAAGGTGGCATGGGCACCGCAGCTGGACTGGGATGCCAAGGCCACGCTGAAGGATTTCGACCCGGGCTACTTCGCGCCGGGTTGGGATGGTCGTCTGTCCGGCAATCTCGCGTCCAAGGGCCGCCAGCTGCCGCCGCCGGCCAATGCGCCGCCGGGCACCGCGGGCACGCTGGAGGCTACGGTGGACCTGCCCTCGCTGAAGGGCACCCTGCGCCAGCGCAACGTGGATGCACAAGGCAAGTTCGCCCTGCAGGGTGAGCAGGGCCAGGGTGAACTGAAACTGGCCGTCGGCAGCAGCCGGGTGACCGCCTCGGGCAAGGTCGGCGACCGCCTGGACATCGATGCGCGCTTCGAACCGCTGCAGCTGAGCGATCTGCTGCCCGGCGCCGACGGTGGCCTGCGTGGCCAGGTGCAGGTGAAAGGCCCGCGCGATGCGCCGGACATCACCGCGGATCTGGTCGGCAACAATCTCAACTGGGACGGTTACGGCGCTGAAAGCCTGAGCATCAAGGGCCGGCTGCCGTGGCGTGGCGACAGTGGCACGCTGGCGATTCAGGGCCAGCAGGTCAACGCCGGCATGCTGCTGGAACGCTTGAACATCGATGCGCAGGGCAGTGTCTCCAACCTGCGCCTGGCCGCGCAGACCCGCAACGAGCTGGGCGCGATCGAGCTGCAGGGCAGCGTGCGCCAGCAGGGCGAGCAATGGCGTGGCGAACTGGCCGCGCTGCGCATCGCACCGGTGAAGGGCGATGCGTGGGCACTGCGTGCGCCTGCGGCATTCGCCATCAACGGCGGCAACTACACGCTGGGCGAAACCTGCCTGGGCGCTGCGACCGGGGGCGCCTTGTGTGCGCACGCCAACTGGCCGCGCGAAGGGCTGGTGGTGCGCGGCGATGCGTTGCCGCTGGCACTGGTGCAGCCGTGGTTGCCCCCGCAGTCCGGCCGGCGCATCTACCTGCGTGGCGAACTCAACCTGGACGCGCAGATCCGTCCGCGTGGCAACGCGTGGGAAGGGCATGTGGAAGTGCGTTCGGCCGAAGGCGGCGTCCGCCTGGGCGAGAACCGCAACACCAGCGTGGCCGATGCCAACCGTGGCGAGCTGGTGCGCTATGACCAGTTCTCGCTGAAGCTGGACATGACCCCGGCCAGCATCAAGGGCTACCTGGGCATGGGCTTCCAGGGCAATGGCTTCGTCGATGCCAAGATGCAGACCGGTTGGGAACCGAGTGCGCCGCTCAACGGCGAGCTCTACCTCAACATGTCGCGCCTGTACTGGCTGGAACTGTTCTCGCCGGACGTGGTGCGCCCGACCGGCCTGATCGAGGGCCACGTCAGCCTGCGTGGCACGCGCGGCCAGCCCTCGCTGGGCGGTGATGCGCAGCTGAGCAACTTCAAGGGCGAGTTCCCGGCGCTGGGCCTGACCTTCGACCAGGGCAAGGGCAGCTTCGTCGCACAGCCTGATGGGTCGGCCAAGATCACCGCGCAGGCCAATTCGGGCAAGGGCACGCTGTATGTCGACGGCGGCCTGTCCTGGTTCGGCGATGCACAGCCGCTGCAGCTGAAGATCCACGGCGAGAACGTGCTGCTGTCCAATACCAGCGAACTGCGCATCATCGCCAATCCCAACCTGGACTTCACCCTGGCCAAGGCCGCGATGGAGCTGCGCGGAACGGTGCACGTGCCCGAGGCCGACATCGATCTGGAGCGCCTGGACCGTGGCACCTCGGTGTCCGAAGACGTGGTGGTGCTGGACCCGGCCGATCCGGAAGAGTCGCGCACCTCGCCGCTGGACATGGAGCTGACCGTCAGCCTGGGCGACAAGGTCAAGATGACCGGCTTCGGCCTGAAGGGCGCGCTGACCGGCAAGATGCAGGTCTGGGCCAAGCCCGGCCGCGAGATGACCGCCAACGGCGGCCTGGAAGTCAGTGGCCGCTACAAGGCCTATGGCCAGGACCTGACCATCACCCGCGGCAACCTCAACTGGAACTACAACGCGGTGTCCGACCCGCGCATCAACATCCGCGCCGAGCGCCGGATCGGTGATGTCACCGCCGGCATCGACGTGACCGGGCGCGCGCAGCAGCCCCGTGCCGATGTCTGGTCCGATCCGGCGATGTCGCAGTCCGAAGCACTGGGTTACCTGGTGCTGGGGCGCAGCCTGACCGGTGCCAGCAGCGACCAGACCCAGCAGGTGAACGCGGCCTCGGCCGCGCTGTCGGCCGGCAGTGGCCTGCTGGCTTCGCAGCTCGGTGCCAAGCTGGGCCTGGACGATGCCGGCGTCAGCCAGTCGCGCGCGCTGGGCGGTTCGGTCATCGGCGTCGGCAAGTACATTTCGCCCAAGCTGTACGTGGGCTACGGCGTGTCGCTGGTCGGTGCCGGCTCGGTGATCACGCTGAAGTACCTGCTCCGCCGCGGCTTCGACGTGGAAGTGGAATCGAGCACGGTGGAAAACCGCGGTTCGCTGAACTGGCGGCGGGAAAAATAACCCGCCGCGGCATCCCTGTAGAGCCAAGCCATGCTCGGCTTCCGCGCGCAGCGCGGACTGACGGAAGAGCAGCCGAGCATGGGCTCGGCTCTACCTGTCAGGCCCCCAACCATCGGCCGTTGCCCCATCCGCCCCCAGCGGCTATGGTCCCGGGCTGTTCTGTCGTACCGGATTGCCTCATGTCGCCACGCAAAGCCCTCCCCACTGCCCTGGCCCTGGGCCTGACCCTCGCCGCCGGCGCCCACGCCGATGAAGGCATGTGGATGCCGACCCAGCTGCCGGAGCTGGCCAAGCCCCTGCAGGCGGCCGGCTTCAAGGGCAACCCGGCCGATCTGGCCAACGTGACTGCGCCGCCGCTGAGTGCGGTCGTGCGTGCCGGTGGTGGCACCGGCTCGTTCGTCTCGGCCGATGGCCTGCTGCTGACCAACCACCACGTGGCGATGGGCGTGATCCAGTACAACAGCTCGCCTGAGCACAACTTCATCAACGACGGCTTCATCGCCAAGGGCCGCGCCGACGAGCGCCCGGCCAATCCGGACTTCCGCGTGCTGGTCACCGTCGGCTTCGACAAGGTGACCGACCAGGTGCTGGCGCAGGCCCGGGGCAAGACCGGCCGCGCGTACTTCGATGCGGTGGACGCAGCCAGCAAGCAGATCGTGGCCGAGTGCGAGAAGGACGGCAGCGTGCGCTGCTCGGTGGCCAACATGTATTACGGCACCGACTTCTACCGCATCGCCCAGCTGGAACTGAGCGACGTGCGCCTGGTCTATGCACCGCCGCGCGCGATCGGCAACTACGGCGATGAGATCGACAACTTCATGTGGCCGCGCCACACCGGCGACTTCACCCTGCTGCGTGCCTACGTGGGCAAGGACGGCAAGCCGGCCGCCTACAGCAAGGACAACGTGCCCTACCAGGCACCGGCGCACCTGCAGATGTCGGTGGAAGGCCCGAAGGAGGGCGATTACGCGATGCTGGCCGGTTACCCGGGCATCACCTACCGCCATCGCACCGCCGCCGAATTCGCGGGCCAGATCGATACCGTGCTGCCGCGCCGGGTGTCGGTGTTCCAGCAGATGATCGATACCATCGAGGCAGCCAGTGCCAAGGACGCGCAGGCGCGTACCCGCTATGCCTCGCAGCTGCAGTCGCTGAAGAACAACCGCAAGCGTGCCGCCGGTGAGCTGGAAGGCCTGCTGCGCAGCGACGCCAAGGCGCAGCGTGCAGCCGACGAGCAGGCGATGCTGGCCGCCACCGACCGCAAGTACCAGGGCGACATCAAGGCATTGCTGACCAACCTGTCGCAGGGTGCGGCGGTGGGCGAGCGTGACCTGCTGCTGGAGCAGATGGCCGGCCAAAGCCAGCTGCTGCGCTCGGCGCTGCTGCTGGAACGCCTGCGCATCGAATCGGCCAAGCCGGACGCGCAGCGCGAGACCGGCTACCAGCAGCGCGACCAGGCGATGATCGAGGGCGTGCTGAAGCAGGTGCAGCGTCGCTATGCACCCGAGGTCGAGAAGGCGCTGCTGTCCACCCTGTTGACCCGCTACCAGCAGCTGCCGGATGCGCAGCGCGTGGCCGAGTTCGACGCTGCGTTCGGCCGCACCCCGGCACAGCTGGCGCAGGCACTGGACACGCTGTACGCCGGCACCCAGCTGGGTGATGAAGCGCAGCGTCTGTCCCGTTTCGCCGTTGCCCGCGAAGGCAAGGCGCTCGCCGCCGACCCGCTGATCGCCGTGGCCGGCCCGCTGGTGGCCGCGCAGCTGCGCATCGAGAACGAGAGCAAGACCCGCGAAGGCGAACAGCTGCGCCTGCGCCCGGCCTACATGCAGGCGCTGTTCGCCTGGCGTGCCAAGCAGGGCCGTGCGGTGTACCCGGATGCCAACCGCACGCTGCGCATCAGCTACGGCAAGGTCGAGGCGCTGCATCCGCGTGATGGCGTGACGTACTCGCCGGTGACCACCGTGGCCGGCATCGTCGAGAAGAACACCAACGCCTATCCGTTCGATGCACCCAAGCCGTTGCTGGCCGCGATTGCCAAGGGCGACTTCGGCAGCACCGCCGATCCCGCGCTGAAGACCCAGACGGTCAACTTCCTGACCAACCTGGACACCACCGGCGGCAACTCCGGCTCGCCGGTGCTCAATGCCAAGGGCGAACTGATCGGCCTGAACTTCGACAGCAACTGGGAGTCGGTCAGTGCCAGCTGGTGGTTCGACCCGCGCTACAAGCGCGCCGTGCACGTGGACATGCGCTACCTGCGCTGGCTGCTGGCCAAGGTCTACCCGGCGCCCGAGCTGCTGAAGGAAATGGGCGTTCCGGCGGAATAAGGGCCGGTACCCGGTAGGTGCCCACCGTTTCCTGGTGGGTGCCCACCCTTGCGGGCCACCGGCGTGACCTACCATCACCACCAACGGTCATGATCTACTGGCCCCTGCTCTGACGGAAACACGCGCTTGGTCTCCAGCTGGATCCTGCTGCTGGTCTCGGTTGCCTATGCGGCGCTGCTGTTCGGCGTGGCGTGGTGGGGCGACCGTCGGCCGATGTACCCGGACCGGCCGTGGCTGCGTCCGGTCGTCTACAGCCTGGCGCTGGCGGTGTACTGCTCGTCGTGGACCTTCTACGGCGCAGTCGGCACCGCCGTGCGCAACGGCGTGGGCTACCTGCCGATCTACATCGGGCCGTTGCTGCTGCTGCTGTTCGGCTGGCGCATCATCGAGCGCCTGGCGCTGATCGCGCGCAGCCAGAACGTGGTCTCCATCGCCGACTTCATTTCCTCGCGCTTCGGCCGCTCGCGGCGGCTGGCAGCGCTGGTGGCGATCATCGCGCTGATCGGCATCATTCCCTACCTCGCCCTGCAGTACAAAGCGGTGGCGATGAGCCTGCAGGTACTGACCGGCAACACCGGGCCGACCGGATTCTTCAGCGACCCGGCCCTGTATGTGGCGCTGTTGATGGCGCTGTTCGCCACCCTGTTCGGCACCCGCCAGGTCGATGCCACCGAACACCACCACGGCATGATGCTGGCGATCGCGCTGGAATCGGTGATCAAGCTGGTGGCGATGGTGGCGGTGGGCGTGTTCGCCTATGTCTGGCTCAGCGACCGCAATGAAGCGGTGGTGGAGTCGGTGCATACGCTGTTCACTGGTCTGCCACCGGTGGGTTTCCTCTCGCAGACCCTGCTGAGTTTCCTGGCCATCATCTGCCTGCCGCGCCAGTTCCACGTGGCGGTGGTCGAGTGCGGCGACGTGCGCGACGTGCGCCGCGCGCGCTGGATGTTCGGCGGCTACCTGGTGCTGATCTCGGCGATGGTGCTGCCGATCGCCACCGCCGGCATCAGCCTGTTCGGTACCGGAAGCGGCGTGGCCGACGACTCGATGGTGCTGGCCCTGCCGCTGGCCGAGGGCCGCAACGCGTTGGCATTGATCGCCTATATCGGCGGCTTCTCCGCCGCCACCGGCATGGTCATCGTGTCTTCCATCGCGCTGGCGACGATGGTCAGCAACGACCTGGTGATGCCGGTGCTGCTGCGTCGCAGTGGCGATCACCAGGAAGCGGCTGACGTCGCTTCGCGCGTGCTGTGGATCCGCCGCCTGGCGATTCTGCTGCTGGCGCTGATGGCCTACAGCTACTACCGCAGCAGCAGCAACGACAGCACGCTGGCCTCGTATGGATTGATGGCCTTCGCCGCGGTAGCGCAGTTCGCGCCGGGCCTGATCGGTGGCCTGTACTGGCGCGGCGCCAGCCGTCGTGGCGTGGAGACCGGCATGCTGCTCGGCTTCGCCACCTGGCTGTACACCCTGCTGCTGCCGGCGATGACCATGGCCGGCTGGATGGATGCGGGCTGGGTGCAGCATGGTCCGTTCGGCATCGATTGGCTGCGCCCGCAGCAGCTGTTCGGCATGACCGGCTGGGACCCGCTGACCCACGGCACGTTCTGGTCGCTGCTGGTCAACGCGGCGACGATGATGCTGGTATCGGCGCGTTGGCGTCCGGGCGTGGATGAGCGCCTGCGTGCTGCACCCTTCCTCGATCCCTATGCCGAGCGGCCTTCAGTGGCGGGGGGATGGCCGGGCCACGTGCATGTGGGTGACCTGCTGGCACTGGCCTCGCGCGTGGTCGGCGAACGTCATGCGCGGCGCTCGTTCTTCGAACAGGCGCAGTCGTTGGGGCGCGAGCTGCAGTCCTCGGCACCGGCTGACCGGCCCTGGGTGCAGTTCACCGAACGCCTGCTGGCGGCGTCGATCGGCGCGGCCTCCGCGCGCCTGCTGCTCACCAGCCTGCTGCGCGGTTCGGGCATGGACCTGGGTGAAGTGGTGGCGGTGCTGGACGAAGCAGGACAGGAACTGCGCTTCAATCGCGAGATCCTGTCGACCACCCTGGAAAACATCAGCGCCGGGGTCAGTGTGGTCGACCCGGACATGCGCCTGACCGCCTGGAACCGGCGCTACCAGGACATGTTCGGTTATCCCGATGGCATGCTCTACGTGGGGCGCCCGGTGGCCGACCTGATCCGCTACAACGCCGAGCGTGGTGAGCTGGGCGAGGGCGATATCGAAGTGCAGATCAACCGTCGCATCGGCTATATGCGCGCCGGTTCGCCGCATGTGTTCGAGCGTACCCGCAGCGATGGCAAGGTGATCGAAATGCGTGGCCAGGCACTGCCCGGCGGCGGCTACGTCACCAGCTACAACGACATCACCGACTACAAGCACGCCGAACGCGCGCTGCTGGAAGCCAACGAAACGCTGGAGCAGCGCGTGGCCGAGCGCTCGCATGTTGCGGAAGTCGCGCAGCAGTCGAAGACCCGTTTCCTGGCCGCGATCAGCCATGACGTGCTGCAGCCGTTGAACGCGGCGCGGCTGTTCGCATCGGCGTTGCGCGACAGCGACCATGTCAGCGACGAGCAGAAGCACCTGGCCGAGCGCGTGGATGCATCGCTGCGCGCCGCCGAGGAGCTGCTGGATGGCCTGCTGGACGTGTCGCGGCTGGATGCCGGCGGCCTGCACCCGGTGATCGGCGAGTTCGATGTCAGTGCGCTGATGCGCGAACTGGCCGCGCAGTACACGCCGGTTGCGGCCGGCCGTGGGCTGCGCCTGGATCTGTTCGCGCGTACCACCTGGGTGCGCAGCGACCGTCGCCTGCTGCGTCGCGTGCTGCAGAACTTCCTTGCCAATGCGCTGCGCTACACGCGGCAGGGGCGCATCGTGCTGGCGGTGCGCCAGCGCGGCGACGAAGTGGAACTGCAGGTGTGGGATACCGGTCCCGGCATTCCCGAGCATCACATGCGGCAGATCTTCGATGAGTTCCACCGCTACCAGCAGCCGTTCGACTGGGGCGAGCAGGGCCTGGGCCTAGGCCTGTCGATCTGCCAGCGCATCTCGCGCCTGCTCGACCATCGCTTGAACGCGCGCAGCCGGGTTGGCAGTGGCTCGATGTTCTCGATCATCCTGCCGCGGGTGGCGCCGTTGCCGGGCTATACCGAAGCGGTCACCCTGGCGGCGACAGCGCCGCCGGTCCGCAGTGATTCGCTGGCGGGCCTGCGCGTGCTGTGCGTTGACAACGACGAGGAGATCCTCGACGGCATGCGCGCGCTGCTGGGGCGTTGGCAGGTGCAGGTGATCACTGCATCGACGGTGGACCAGGCGCTGCAGAAGATCGCCGAGCGTCCGCAGGTGATGCTGGTGGACTACCACCTGCACGATCGCATGGATGGCCTGGACGCGCTGGTGGCATTGCGCGAGGCCGCAGGCTATCCGCTGCCCGGTGCGCTGCTGACCGCGGATGGTCGTGATGAACTGAAGCGGATGGCGCGCGAGCGTGGCTATCGCCTGTTGACCAAGCCGATCAAGCCGGCGTCGCTGCGTGCGTTCCTGGGCGCGTTGCGGGATACCCGCAACAACGACTGAATCCACGCCATACGCGGATGACGCGCGGGTAGTGCCGGCCGCTGGCCGGCAACTTCATGATCGCCGACAACCGACGCCTTACGCGACGCCGTGCAAGTGTTCGTACAGGATCGTCGCACCGATGATCACCAGGATCACACCACCGATGATTTCGGCGCGCTTGCCGACCATGCTGCCGAGCATGCGGCCCAGCATGATGCCGGCGGTGACCATGGTCAGCGTGCACAGGCCGATGACTGCGGCCATCACCCCGATATGCACGTCCATGAAGGCCAGGCCGATGCCCACCGCCATCGCGTCGATGCTGGTGGCGAAACCGGTCAGTGCGAGTTTCCAGAAACCATGGTGCTGCGCAGGATCTTCGTCGTCCTCGCCGTTATCCGGACGCAGCCCGTTGTAGATCATGTGGATGCCCAGCGCGCCGAGCAGGCCGAAGGCGATCCAATGGTCGAACGCCTCCACGTACTGCAGAGCGGCACGGCCAAGCAGCCAACCGATGATGGGCGTGATCGCCTCGATGACGCCGAAGATGATGCCGGCGCGCAGCGCATCACGGAACACCGGCTTGCGCATGGCCGCGCCCTTGCCGATTGCAGCGGCGAAGGCATCGGTGGACATGGCAAAGCCGATCAGGAGGATCGAAATGGGGGACATGGGCGGCTGCTGAGGTCGGGCTAGGACGGACGCACGGCCTGCGCTCGCGCCCAACCTGACGTTGCGCGCGCGGGCCGCTGGTCTCGCCAACCATCATGGTTGTCCACGCCACGGCGCACTGGCCGAGTATGTTGACGTGGACGATTCCTGCGCAGGAATCCGGCTACTCCCCAAGGGGGACGCGAAGCTTAGCACCGCGATTCGCGCGTGGCGCATTTCCAGCGAAACGCGCAGGCAGGGCTGGTTTTTATAGCGATGGCTATATCACCGGGAATGGTAGCGCCGGGCCATGCCCGGCGAGCGCAGTGGCGCACTGATAGTGCCAGCCGCTTGCCGGCAGAGCTTCAGCCCCCGTACCGACTACATCACGTGCATGCCGTACAGACTGGGCCCACCGAATACCGTGCTCTCACGATCAAGGTCGAAGGTGGCGGTCAGGTCGCATCGCTCGCCATCGGCGAACAGCTCCAGTTCCACCTGGACACCCGATGGGCGCTTGTATATGTGCGCCTGGGTGCGGATGTATTCATCGCTGGGAACATCAATCCGAAAGTGATTGGCAGGATCGGGCGGATCGGAGAAGTACTCGAGCGCTGCACGCCGAAAATCCTCCTTGCGATCAATGGGGAAGCCCGGCGGACTGGGGCCATCCGGACAGCCTTCGCGGAGGAAGGCAACCAGCATACGGATAGCTACCCGTTCTTCCGGTCGAAGCTGCGACTCATCCCTAGGTGTGTCGAGCGGAGTGTTCATTTCCGAGCCCAAGTCGCCATGCAGCGGCAGTATGCAATTGCAGTAGTGGCAGCCATAGAGCCAAAAGCGTCGTCTTGGACAGCAGAGAGGTCCGACACACATCGGGCGCACCGCCATACGCGTGGAACCAATCGCCGGGCATTGGCCATAATTCATGCGCTGGCGGGTGCCGCGGATACACCGTGCCAAGCAAGCTTGGCACCTACCAGAGCGGTTTCAGGCGGTGTCGAGAGATTGCCGGCCAGCGGCCGGCACTACCATCAATCTTCTTCCGGCGGCAGCACGATGGCGTCGTCGTCGATCGCCAGCTTGCCGGCCATCAGCACCGCCTGGGTGCGGTTGGTCACGCCCAGCTTGCGCAGGATCGCGGTGACGTGCGCCTTGATCGTTGCTTCGGAGACGTTGAGGTCGTAGGCGATCTGCTTGTTCAAGCGGCCCGCGCCGAGCATCTGCAGCACGCGGAACTGCTGCGGGGTCAGCTCGCGCAGACGCTGGCCGACTTCGCGTTCTTCGCTGCCGGTCGGCGGCACGTTGTGTGCTTCCGGCGGCGCCCAGGTCTCGCCATCGAGGATGGTGCCGAGCGCATGGCCGATCGTGTCCGAATCAGCGGACTTCGGAATGAAACCCAGTGCGCCGTGGTCGAGTGCGCGACGCATCACCGTGGCTTCTTCGCGTGCGGAGACCACCACCACCGGCAGGTGCGGATGCAGCGAGCGCATGTGCACCAGCGCGTTGAAGCCCTGTGCGCCGGGCATGTTGAGATCCATCAGGACCAAGTCGGCGTCGTTGTGCTGGTCGGCCAGCGCATACAACGCTTCCACGCTGTCGGCCTCGAACAGTTGAACGCCCGGAATGACCCGTTGCACGGCACCCCGCAGGGCTTCGCGGAACAACGGATGGTCATCGGCAATCAGGAGGGTGGTCATGGGTCGAGCTTATCGATCAGGAAAAAGGGCGGTGTGATGGCTGGCACAGGACGGGTTGAACATGGCCGGGTCCCTCCTCCCGGCCACGTTCGTGGCGCGTCCTGTGCCCGCGCTCACGTCATCAACGGACCTTGCGTTCGTCCACCAGCGAGGCCACGACCGACGGATCGGCCAGGGTCGAGGTGTCGCCCAGCTGGTCCGGCGCGTTCTCGGCGATCTTGCGCAGGATGCGGCGCATGATCTTGCCCGAACGGGTCTTCGGCAGGCCCGGCGCCCACTGCAGATGATCTGGCGTAGCGATCGGGCCGATTTCCTTGCGCACCCAGGCGACCAGTTCCTTCTGCAGTTCGTCGCTCGGCGCTTCCTCAGCCACCAGGGTGACGTAGGCATAGATGCCCTGGCCCTTCACGTCGTGCGGGAAGCCGACCACGGCGGCCTCGGCCACCTTCGGATGCGAGACCAGCGCGCTTTCCACTTCGGCGGTACCGATGCGGTGGCCGGACACGTTGATCACATCGTCCACGCGGCCGGTGATCCAGTAGTAGCCGTCTTCATCGCGGCGGCTGCCGTCACCGGTGAAGTAGCTGCCCGGATAGGTGCGGAAGTAGGTATCGATGAAGCGCTGGTGGTCGCCATACACCGTGCGCATCTGGCCCGGCCAGGAATCGCGGATGATCAGGTTGCCTTCGGTCGGGCCGTCCTTGATCTCGCCATCGGCGTTGACCAGGGCTGGCTGTACGCCGAAGAAGGGCAGGGTGGCCGAACCCGGTTTCAGATCCATCGCACCGGCCAGCGGCGAGATCAGGATGCCGCCGGTCTCGGTCTGCCACCAGGTATCGACGATCGGGCAACGGCTGTCGCCGACCACCTCGTAGTACCAGCGCCAGGCTTCCGGATTGATCGGTTCGCCGACGCTGCCAAGCAGGCGCAGCGACGCGCGCGAGGTCTTCTTCACCGGCTCCTCGCCTTCGCGCATCAACGCGCGGATGGCGGTGGGGGCGGTGTAGAAGATCGACACCTTGTGCTTGTCGATCACGTTCCAGAAGCGCGAGGTATCGGGGTAGTTCGGTACGCCCTCGAACATCAGCGAGGTCGCGCCATTGGCCAGCGGGCCGTACACGATGTAGCTGTGGCCGGTGACCCAGCCAACGTCGGCGGTGCACCAGTAGATGTCGTCCTCGCGCAGGTCGAACACCGCTTCATGGGTGTAGGCCGCGTACAGCAGGTAACCGGCGGTGGTGTGCAGCACGCCCTTCGGCTTGCCGGTCGAACCGGAGGTGTAGAGGATGAACAGCGGATCCTCGGCGTTCATCGGCTCCGGCTCGCAGCTGGCCGGCTGGCTGTCGACTACATCATGGAACCAGCGGTCGCGCGGGGCCTGCATGTCCACCGCGCCGCCGGTATGGCGCACCACCAGCACGGTTTCCACGGTATTGGTGCCGGGCAGCTTCAGCGCCGCATCGACGTTGGCCTTCAGCGGAATCTTCCGGCCACCACGCAGGCCTTCGTCGGCGGTGATGATCAGCTTGCTCTGGCAGTCGCTGACACGGTCGGCGATCGAGTTCGGTGCGAAGCCACCGAACACCACCGAGTGGATCGCGCCGATGCGTGCGCAGGCCAGCATGGCCACGGCAGCGTCGACGATCATCGGCAGGTAGATGGTGACCCGGTCGCCCTTCTTGACGCCGAGGTTGCGCAGCGCGTTGCCGAGACGGCAGGTGCGCTCGTACAGCTCGCGATAGGTCACGTGCTGGGCCGGCGAATCCGGGCTGTCCGGCTCGAACAGCAGGGCGGTCTTGTCGCCACGCTTTTCCAGCTGGCGGTCCAGGCAGTTCACGCTGGCGTTGAGCTCGCCATCTTCGAACCACTTGATGTGGAAGTCGGCCAGGTCGTAGCTGACGTTCTTGATCCTGGTCGGCTTGCGCGACCAGTCCAGCCGCTCGGCGGCCTTGCCCCAGAACGCATCCGGATCGGACACCGAGGCCTGGTACTGCTGTTCGTAAGAATTCTTGTCGATACGCGCCTTGGCGGCGAACTGCGGATCGACGGGGTAGAGATCAGCCATGGCACCCTCACTTGCACGTTGACTTTGTGTGTGCAGCCGCAGCATTGCAGCAGCCGTTCCCCCTCAGTTTGCCCCATCCACCCCCGGTCGCGTCACCACTTCGGTTAGACCTTGGTCGAAAGTCGGGCCCCTTCAGGCCCGGGTTCGACCAATGGCCAATAGCCGGTGCGTGCAAACGCCCCGCAGTCTCGGCTCGACCGTGCCCCACGCGCGGCATCACCTTGCCACTTGGGAGAGAGGGCAACATGAGCCACCGTACGTTGAAAGCCGTGCGCAAACCTTTGGCGGCCTGCTTGTTGGTCGCCCTGGTCGCACCGGGCATGGCGTTCGCCGAGACCGCCAAAGAGAAGGCACTGGAAGCACGCGTTGCCGAACTGGAGCGGCAGGTACAGGCGCTGCTGTCGTCACAGCAGCAGCAACAGACCCAGATCGTGCAGACCCAGCAGGCGGTCACCGACGTCCGCACGCTGCAGGCCGAACAGAAGCCGGCGGTGCCTGCGGGCAAGCAGCCGATCCAGGTCACCACTATCACCCCCGGTGCGGCGCCGGGCACCACGGTCAAGATCGGCGGCTTCATCAAGGCCGATTTCCTGGCCACCCAGACCAGCGATGGCCAGCTGGCCGACGATGCCACCGGCCGCGCGCTGTACCTGCCCGGGCAGACCCCGGTGGAAGGTGCCGGCGGCAGCGGCAAGCGCTCGGACGTGGACTACAACGCTCACGCCAAGTTCTCGCGCTTCAACCTGGGCATCGACAACGTCAGCGAGTCGGGCAACAAGGCCGGCGCGTTCTTCGAGATGGATTTCTTCGGCAATTCGCTGGGCAACCAGACTGCCACCAACACCTATGGCGTGACCCTGCGCCATGCGTACATGTACTGGAACAACTGGATGGCCGGCCAGACCTGGTCGAACTTCATGGATGCGGCGTCGCTGCCGGAAGCGGTCGACTTCGTCGGCCCCACCGACGGTGTGATCTTCGTGCGCCAGGCCCAGGTTCGCTACACCAAGGGCGGCTTCAGCGTCGCGCTGGAGAATCCGGAAACCACCACCCTCACCGGCACGCGCAATCCGGTCACCGGCGCCTGGACCAACGCCAGCGCCAACTCCGATCGCGGCAGCCTGCCGGACCTGACCCTGCGTTACGGCTGGAAGGGAGACTGGGGCACCTTCGGTGTGGGCGGCATCGTCCGTCAGCTGAAGGTCGACAACCAGACCACCGGTGCCAAGGCTGACAAGGTGGCCGGTGGCCTCACCCTGGGCGGCAAGTGGGTGATGGGTGACAGCGATTCGCTGCACTACCAGCTCACCGGTGGCGAGGGCATCGCCCGCTACATCGGCCTCGGCATCACCGCCGATTCGGCCTATGACGTGGCGCGCGACGAACTCAACCCGACCGGTGTGATCGCCGGCTACGTCGGCTGGCGCCATGCGTTCTCGCCGAAGCTGCGCACCAACCTGATCTACGCGCGCAGCGACTACGACAACGACAGCATCCTCGGCCCGCTGGTGACCAAGAGCGTGCAGAGCATCCGCGGCAACATCTTCTATTCGCCGCTGCCCAAGGTCGATGTTGGTGCCGAGCTGATGTACGGCAAGCGCGAGATCGAGAACGGCAACAAGGGCGACATCACCCGTCTGCAGTTCACTACGAAATACAGCTTCTGATCGAGTGCCGACCAACGGTCGGCACCTGCCGAGATTGAGTGCCGACCATGGTCGGTATCTACCTAGACTGCGTGCCGACCAAGGTTGGCACCTACAGAGGGAAAGCGTCCCATGTCCACAACACCCGCACCGGCGAAAGCCCAACTTACCCAGGGACACAAGAAGGTCATCTTCGCGTCCAGCCTGGGCACCGTTTTCGAGTGGTACGACTTCTTCCTGTATGGCTCGCTTGCGGCGATCATCGCCAAGCAGTTCTTCAGCGGCGTCAATGAAACCACGGGCATGATCTTCGCCCTGCTGGCCTTCGCGGCCGGCTTCTTCGTGCGACCGTTCGGCGCGGCCTTCTTCGGCAGCCTCGGCGACCGTATCGGCCGCAAGTACACCTTCCTGGTCACCATCCTGATCATGGGCATCTCGACCTTCCTGGTCGGTGTGCTGCCCAACTACGCCTCGATCGGCTTCGCCGCGCCGGTGATCCTGATCATCCTGCGCCTGGCCCAGGGCCTGGCGATGGGCGGCGAGTACGGTGGTGCGGCGACCTATGTAGCCGAACACGCACCGGACGACAAGCGTGGCCTGTACACCAGCTTCATCCAGTGCACGGCCACCCTTGGCCTGTTCATGTCGCTGCTGATCATCCTGGCCTGCCGCTATTTCCTCGGCAACGAAGCCTTCGAAGCCTGGGGCTGGCGCATTCCGTTCCTGGTCTCGATCGTGCTGCTGGGCGTGTCGGTGTGGATCCGCCTGCAGCTGAGCGAGTCGCCGCTGTTCCAGCAGATGAAGTCGGAAGGCAAGGGTTCCAAGACGCCGTTCCGTGACAGCCTGAAGGGCGGCAACCTGAAGCTGATGCTGCTGGTGCTGCTCGGTGCTGCCGCAGGCCAGGCGGTGGTCTGGTATGGCGGCCAGTTCTACGCGCTGTTCTTCCTCAGCAGCATGCTGAAGGTCGATGCCACCACCTCCTACCTGCTGATCGCCGCCGCGCTTGCACTGGGCGTGCCGTTCTTCATCTTCTTCGGCTGGCTGTCCGACCGAATCGGCCGCAAGAAGATCATCCTCGCCGGCTGCCTGCTGGCCGCCGTCACCTACATCCCGATCTTCAAGGGCCTGACCCACTTCGCCAATCCGGCCATCGAAGAAGCCCGCAGCAGCTCGCCGGCGCTCGTGGTTGCCGATCCGAACACCTGCTCGTTCCAGTTCGATCCGGTTGGCCTGCGCAAGTTCACCAGCTCCTGTGACGTGGCTACCGCTGCGCTGACCAAGGCCGGTGTGCCGTATGACGTGCAGCCGGCCGCTGCTGGCTCGCTGGCGATGGTCAACGTGGGCAGTGCCAGCGTCATCTCGTATGAAGCCGCCGGCCTGACCAAGGAAGAAGGCAAGGCCAAGGCCGATGCGTTCGGTGCCGAGCTGAAGACCGCGCTGAGCACCGCCGGCTACCCGGCCAAGGCAGACGGCGCACGCATCAACTACGCCGGCACAATCCTGATGCTGTGGCTGCTGGTGCTGTACGTGACCATGGTCTACGGCCCGATCGCCGCCTATCTGGTCGAACTGTTCCCGACCCGCATCCGCTACACCTCGATGTCGCTGCCGTACCACATCGGCAACGGCTGGTTCGGTGGCTTCCTGCCGGCGATCTCGTTCGCGCTGGTGGCCGGTACCGGCAACCTGTACTACGGCCTGTGGTATCCGATCATCATCGCGCTGATGTCGGTGGTGATTGGCGGCCTGTTCCTGCGCGAGACGAAGAACGTGGATATCACCAAGTAAGAATGATGTTCATTGGATGAAGGAGAGGCCGTGGTGCAGACCACGGCCTTTTCGTTTCCCTGTAGCGCCGAGCCATGCTCGGCGACCGCGCAACGCGCGGCACAAAACTCCGCAGACGCGAACAGACAGCGCTCAATGCCGCCATCGCGGTTGACAAGCATCCGAAGCCGCACGCCCTCGCGCGCCCGGGGTCAGATCCCTTTCGCACGCGAAAGGGATCTGACCCCATCGAGACCGCCGCCTCACGTGCGCACGCCGTATAGTCGCGGAATGAGCATCTCAGCCGCCGACCTCCCCGCCATCCTGCACACCCTGCGCAGTGCCTGGCAGTCGCAGCGCCCCTCGCTCGACCAGCGCGAAGCCGATCTGCGTCGCCTGCGCGCGGCGCTGAAGGAACGCATGGACGAAATGGCTGCGGCCATTGCCGAGGACTTCGGCCACCGCGCCCACGTTGAATCGAAACTGGCCGATGGCATGAGCGTGCTGTCGGCCATCGATCACCTGCGCCGCCACCTGCGGCGCTGGTCGAAGCCGCGTCATGCGTCTGCCGGCTGGAAGCTATGGCCAGCCCGCGCGCAGCTGCGGCCGACGCCGCTGGGTGTGGTCGGGGTGATCTCGCCGTGGAACTATCCGGTCACGTTGGCGTTGGTGCCGCTGGCCACCGCGATTGCCGCTGGCAACCATGTGCTGCTGAAGCCTTCCGAGCACACACCGCGCACCAGCGCTTTCCTGGCCGATCTGCTGGCCAGCGTGTTCCCGTCCGATCGCGTGGCGGTGGTGCAGGGCGGGGCCGATGTTGCAGCGGCAGTGTCCGCGCTGCCGCTGGATCATCTCGTGTTCACCGGTTCCACCGCGGTCGGCCGCAAGGTGATGGCGGCGGCGGCGGAACATCTGGTGCCGCTCACGCTGGAGCTGGGCGGCAAGTCACCTGCCATCGTCTGCCGCGATTTCCCGCTGGAAAAAGCCGCCGCGCGGCTGGCCACCGGCAAGTGGTTCAACGCCGGCCAGACCTGCATCGCCCCGGACTACGTGCTGATCGACACCGCGCGCCAGCGTGAGTTCGTGCAGGCCCTGCAGCAGCAGGTGCGCGAGCGCTACGGCGATTTCAGCGATGCCGGCGACTACACCCGCATCATCAACGACGGCCAGTACCGGCGCCTGCAGGGCTATCTGGCGCAGGCGCGCGAACGCGGTGTGCCGGTGATTCCGTTGGCGCAGGTGGATGAGGCGCGCGCTGATCGCGAGCGGCTGCTGGTGCCGACGGTGGTGCTGGACCCGCCGGACGATCTGGATCTGATGCGCGAGGAGATCTTCGGCCCGATCCTGCCGGTGCGCGCCTATCCGGACCTGGATGCGGCGCTGGCCAACATCGTGTCCCGCGACCGGCCGCTGGCGCTGTATCCCTTCAGCCATGACACGACCACGGTGGAGCGCATCCTCGGCCAGGTGGTGGCGGGCGGGGTGACGGTGAATGACACGCTGCTGCACTTCGCCGCCGATGGCTTGCCCTTTGGTGGGGTGGGCGCCAGTGGCATGGGTGCGTATCACGGACAGGCCGGGTTCGATGCCATGAGCAAGCTACTGCCGGTGTTGTGGCAGTCGCGCTGGGCGGCCAGTGACCGGCTGCGGCCACCGTATTCGAAGATTGCGGGGTTGTTGAGGTTGCTGCTGCGGTGAAGCCACGCATGGCGTGGCTCTACTGACGGGACCGGGTTCTGCTACGTGCCAACCTTGGTTGGCACACGTGGACCCCAAGCGCCGACCAAGGTCGGCCTCTACCGGGACATACGGGCCCCCCAGCGCCAACCAAGGTTGGCGTCTACCAAAGCTGGGCCGGGTAGAATGCCCGCATGAAGATCGCCTCGTGGAACGTCAATTCGCTCAATGTCCGCCTGCCGCACCTGGAGCAGTGGCTCAAGGACTTCGGTCCGGACATCGTCGGCATCCAGGAAACCAAGCTGGAGGACCACAAGTTCCCGGACTCGGCGTTGATCGCCGCCGGTTACCGCAGCGTGTTCGCCGGCCAGAAGACCTATAACGGCGTGGCGCTGGTGTCGCGCGAGCCGGCGCAGGACGTGCAGATCGGCATTCCCGGCTTCGAGGACGAGCAGAAGCGGGTCATCGCCGGCACCTTCGGCGACCTGCGGGTGATCAACCTGTATGTGGTCAACGGCCAGGACATCGGCACCGACAAGTACGAGTACAAGCTGCGCTGGCTGGAGGCGGTGCACGCGTGGATCGCCGAAGAACTGCAGCGGCATCCGAAGCTGATCGTGATGGGCGACTTCAACATCGCCCCCGATGCGCGCGACGTGCACGACCCCGAGGTCTGGAACGAGAACCACATCCTCACCTCGACCGCCGAGCGCGGCGCGCTGACCAAACTGCTGCAGCTGGGACTGCACGATGGCTTCCGCCTGCACAACGACGAGGCCGGCACGTTCAGCTGGTGGGATTACCGCGCAGCGGGTTTCCGCCGCAACCTCGGCCTGCGCATCGACCTGAATCTGGTCTCCGATGCACTGAAGGGGAATGTGGTGGCCTCGGGCATCGACCGCGAGCCGCGCACCTGGGAACGTCCCAGCGACCATGCACCGGCGTGGGTGCAGCTGGGCTGAAACAACGAGGCCCGGCGATGGCCGGGCCCGTGTTCAAGCAGTATTCCGCGTCAGCGTATGCTCTTGCGGGTGAACAGGTTGACGATCGCCAGCAGGATCACCGCGCCGATCAGCGAGAACAGGAACGTGCGCAGGGTGATCGCTTCGTTGATGCCGCCGCCGAACAGCCAGCCGGAAATCAATGCGCCAACGATGCCCACCACGATGTTGAGGATGATGCCCTGCTGGCCATCGCGCTTCATGATGATGCTTGCCAGCCAGCCGACGATGCCGCCGACGATCAGCCAGATGATGATGCCCATGATCGACTCTCCGGTGGATAACCGTGTCCAGTTGACGCGCAGTGCCGTGAACCCGCTGTGCAATCCCGTGACGGCCGCGTGCGCATGAGCCTGCCAGCCACCCTCGACGGCCCCTGGCGGTTTGGTCCGGTCACCGTCTGGCGCTGCCCGCACGTGCCCGGTCAGCGCGGTGAGCCGCAGGCCCGGCAGGTACTGGCACAGGCCCTGGGCGGCGAGCCGGATGCGCTGCCGCTGCTGCGCGATGACAAGGGCCGGCCCGAGCTGAGCGGCGCGCTGGCCCACTACGGCACCGGCTGGAGCCACAGCGGCGAGGTGCTGCTGGTGGCGCTGGGCGAAGGCGTGCGGTTGGGCGTGGACCTGGAACTGCTGCGGCCGCGCCCTCGCATGCTGGAAATCATCCAGCGCTTCTTCCATCCCGACGAAGTGGTCTGGCTGCAGGGCCTGGACGAGGCCGACCGCGAGCATTGGTTCTTCCGCGTGTGGTGCGCCAAGGAAGCCATGCTGAAGGCGCACGGGCAGGGCATTTCCTTTGGCCTGCACCGCCTGCAGCTGGCCCCGGCCGCCGATGGCGCGCTGCACCTGCGCTGGTGCGACCCGGAACTGGGCGAGGCGGCGCGCTGGCACCTGCACGAGTGGCAGGCCAGTGGCCAGTTCCGCGCCGCATTGGCCTGGTATCCGCAGTGAATCGCCGAATCTGCAGTGAAAACCGGCGATAATGTCGGCATGAGCGAACACGATCTTCCCGCCGGCGTAGCGACCACGCTGCAGCAGGGCCTGGCCAGCATGGGCCTGGCTGCCGAGCTGGCCCCGCCGCTGCTGCGCTACCTGGCGTTGCTGCACCGCTGGAACGGCACCTACAACCTCACCGCCATCCGCGATCCGCAGGAAATGGTCACCCGCCATCTGCTTGATTCGCTGGCGATGCAGCCGTTCGTGGCCGATGGCAGCCTGGCCGACCTCGGTACCGGCCCCGGGTTGCCGGGCATCCCGCTGGCGATCGCCTGCCCGGGCCTGCAGGTCACCCTGGTGGAAAGCAACGGCAAGAAGGCCCGCTTCATGCGCGAGGCCGTGCGCCAGCTGGGCCTGGGCAATGCCCGCGTGGCCGAGTCGCGCGCCGAAGCGCTGGCCGAGCCGGGCAGCTACGATCAGCTGACCGCGCGCGCGATGGACACCTTGGCCGGCATCGTCCGCGTCGGTGGCCACCTGCTGCGACCCGGTGGCGTGCTGCTGGCCATGAAGGGCGTCTACCCACATGAAGAGATCGCAGCGCTGCCGGCCGGTTGGCAGGTGCGCGAGGTGGTCCCGCTGAGCGTGCCCGGCCTGGCCGGCGAACGCCATCTGGTCACCGTCACAGGCCCCTGAACCCCGCCGCCAGCCCCTTGTGGAACAGGCGGTTGGCGATCCACGATTTCCGCACGGGCCCGGTTGTACGCATAATGACCGGTCCCAGCACACGTCGACGAGGCACACCCGCATGGCCCGCATCATCGCCATCGCCAACCAGAAGGGTGGCGTCGGCAAGACCACGACCGCCGTCAACCTGGCCGCTTCCCTGGCCAACGCACCCAAGCGCGTGCTGTTGGTCGACCTGGATTCCCAGGGCAACGCGACCATGGGCAGTGGCGTGGACAAGCGCGAGCTGGTCTCCTCCACCTACGATCTGCTGCTGGGCGAGTCCAGCGCTGCCGACGTGCGCGTGCAGACCGCCGAAGGCTACGACCTGTTGCCGGGCAACATCGACCTGACCGCGGCCGAGATCCAGCTGATGGCGCAGAGCGAGCGCGAGCAGCGCCTGAAGCGCGCGCTGGCGCCGATCCGCGACGAGTACGACTACATCCTGATCGACTGCCCGCCGGCACTTTCGCTGCTGACCTTGAACGCCCTGGCCGCCGCCGATTCGGTGATCGTGCCGATGCAGTGCGAGTACTACGCGCTGGAAGGCCTGAGCGCGCTGGTGGAAACCATCGAAGCGCTGCGCGCCAACCTCAACCCGGCGCTGGAGATCGAAGGCGTGCTGCGCACCATGTTCGATGTGCGCAACAACCTGGCCAATGCCGTGTCGGCCGAGCTCACCGAGCATTTCGGTGACCGCGTGTTCCGCACCATCGTGCCGCGCAACGTGCGCCTGGCCGAGGCGCCCAGCCATGGCCAGAGCATCGTCGGCTACGATCGTACTTCGCGTGGCGGCGTGGCCTACCTCGGCCTGGCCGGCGAGATCATCCGCCGCAACAACGAACGCAACAAGGCCATCAAGGCCGTGGAGACCGTCTGATGACCAGCAAGCCTGCCGCCAAGAAGCGTGGCCTCGGCCGCGGCCTGGACGCCCTGCTGGGGCCCAAGGGCGCGGTCAGCCAGGTGCAGGCCAGCACGGCGGTGATCGAGCCGCTGCCCGGTGAAGTGCTGCGCAAGCTGCCGGTAGGCCAGCTGCAGCCGGGCAAGTACCAGCCGCGTCGCGAGATGGACCAGGGCAAGCTGTCCGAACTGGCCGACTCGATCAAGTCGCAGGGCGTGATCCAGCCGATCCTGGTGCGCCAGCTGCCGGCAGGCAACTTCGAAATCGTCGCCGGTGAACGTCGCTGGCGCGCCTCGCAGCTGGCCGGCCTGGACGAAGTGCCGGTGGTGGTGCGCGAGCTGGAAGACCGCACCGTCATCGCGATGGCGCTGATCGAGAACATCCAGCGCGAAGACCTCAACCCGCTGGAAGAAGCCGAAGCACTGCAGCGCCTCATCAGCGAATTCACCCTGACCCATGCCGAGGCCGCCGAGGCCGTCGGCCGCTCGCGCGCGGCGGTGTCCAACCTGCTGCGCCTGCTGGAGCTGCCGATCGCCATCCGCCTGCTGCTGGAAACGCGCCGGCTGGAGATGGGGCACGCCCGCGCGCTGCTGACCCTGGCCCCGGAACTGGCCAGCAAGCTGGCCCAGGAAGCGGCCGATGAGGGCTGGTCGGTGCGCGAGGTTGAGCGTCGTGCGCAGGCGTTCGCCGCCGGCAAGGTGCCGAGCAACCGTCCGCAGCCGGTGGCCAAGGTGCAGCAGGCCGATATCGCCTCGCTGGAGACCGAGCTGTCCGAAGTGCTGGGCACCTCCGTTGCGATCAACCATGGCCGCGGTGGCAAGGGCAAGCTGATCATCCATTACGCCAACCTGGACACGCTCGATGGCGTGCTGGAGCGGCTGCGCACGCGCCAGGGCTGACCCCGGCGCAGTTTCATGGGAGTACGGCCTGTTCCTGCCGTGCTCCGTCGATTGCAGGGAACGCACCGCCGCGCGTGCCGGAGGTCGTATCGTCCACTCGCGGGTGGGCCCGCTCCGCCCCGTGGCTCATCCAGGGAGCAGGACATGGCCATTGAAGTAGACGACGTCAGCCCGGGCGGCAGCCCGATCCTCGTGCACAGCCGCGAGAAGGACTTCACCCCGGCCCACGGCGAAGAACACATCGAGGCGATCAGCGCGTACATCGAGCGCCATCTGGGACCGATCTCCGGCGTCTTCCACGAAATCATCTCCGATATCGTGCACATCGACGTGCACGTCGTGCCGGCTACCGATGAATGTCCGTACCTGCGCCTGGTGACCTCGGGCATGAGTGATCTGCCGATGTCCGTGCCCGAGGAGGTGGACGCCCCCCGGCACATGGAACTGATGGTGACCCTGCCGGCCGACTGGCCGATCAGCGATGACGCCTTCAAGGACGAGCGCAACTACTGGCCGGTGCGCTTGCTGAAGACCCTGGCGCGGTTGCCGCACGAGTACGACACCTGGCTGGGTTTCGGCCACACCATTCCCAACGGCCATCCGTCCGAGCCCTATGCACCGGGCGTGGGATTCGATGGCGCCATCGTGCTGCCGCCGGTCACCACCCCGGACGACTTCGGCACGTTGGCGCTGGAAGACGGCACCACCATTGAGTTCATGGCGATCGTGCCGCTGTACCCGGAAGAGATGGACCTGAAGCTGAAGAAGGATTCGGAAACCCTGCTGGACCGCTTCGATGCGAAGAACATCCAGGATGTCATCCAGCCGGGGCGCACCAATGTGGCCAAGAAGCGTTTCGGCCTGTTCTAGGCCCTGCGCGTACCATCAGACTCTGTAACCGTTGAATCGACCGCTGAATTCCAGGCCCACCGCAATGACCATCCTGCTTACCGGCGCAGCCGGCTTCATCGGCGCCTACACCGCGCGTGCCCTGCTTGATGCGGGCCGGTCCGTGGTCGGCCTGGACAACTTCAACGATTACTACGACCCGCAGATCAAGCGTGACCGCGTGGCCGCGCTGTGCCCGACGCTGGACCTGCGCACCCTGGACCTGACCGACCGCGACGGACTGGCCGCACTGTTCGACGAAATACAGCCGACGGCGGTGATCCACCTGGCCGCGCAGGCCGGCGTGCGCTATTCGCTGGAAAACCCGCACGCCTACGTCGACAGCAACCTGGTCGGCTTCGTCAACATGCTCGAGCTGTGCCGCCACCGTGGCGTGCAGCACCTGGTGTATGCGTCCAGCAGCTCGGTGTACGGCGATTCGGCTACGCCGCCGTTTTCCGAAGACCAGCGCGTGGACCAGCCGCGCTCGCTGTACGCCGCAACCAAGGCCGCCAATGAACTGATGGCCTACACCTACGCGCAGCTGTATGGCCTGCATGCCACCGGCCTGCGCTTCTTCACCGTGTACGGCCCGTGGGGTCGGCCGGACATGGCACCGCTGCTGTTCTCGCGCGCGGTGCTGGCCGGTCGTTCCATCGATGTGTTCAACGAAGGCCGCATGCAGCGCGACTTCACACATGTCTCCGACATCGTGGCCGGTATTCTCGGCGCCCTCGCGCACCCGGCTGATGGTCCGGTGCCGCACCGGGTGTTCAACCTCGGCAACCACACGCCGGTCGAGCTGGAGCGCTTCATCGGCGTGATCGAGCAGGCCGCCGGTCGCCCCGCGCAGAAGGTCTACAAGCCGATGCAGCCGGGCGACATGGTGCGCACGATGGCCGATACCCGGCGCGCACATGACGCATTTGGCTACGAACCGGCCATGCCCATCGAACAGGGCCTGCCACCGGTGGTGCAGTGGTGCCGCGAGTATTTTGCTGATCGCGCGTGAGAACGCATCCTCACACTGCCGGATTCATCTTCGGATAACCTCGGCGTCGGAAAATGCGCGGTCTTTGTCCCTCCTTGGCCGAGTCCCCCCATGAGCCAACCCGAGCTGTCCGTCGTCGTCCCAGTATTCAACGAGCGCGACAACGTCGCGCCCCTGGTGGCCGAAATCACCGCTGCACTGCGCGGCCGGCTGCCGTTCGAGATCGTCTACATCGACGATCATTCGCGCGATGACACCCTGGCCGTGCTGCAGGGCCTGAAGGCCACCACGCCGGAACTGCGGGTGCTGCACCACGTTTCGCAGAGCGGGCAGAGCACCGCGGTACGTACCGGCGTCAAGCATGCGCGTGCACCGTGGATCGCCACCCTCGACGGTGATGGCCAGAACGATCCGGCCGACATCCCCAAGCTGCTGCAGGCCCGCGGTGCCGCCGATGCCCAGGTGAAGCTGTTCGCCGGCTGGCGCGTCAACCGCCAGGACAGCGGCAGCAAGCGCTGGGCCAGCAAGTGGGCCAACGCCATCCGCGCGCGCATGCTGCGCGATGACACCCCCGATACCGGCTGCGGCATCAAACTGTTCGAGCGCAATGCCTTCCTCGATCTGCCGTACTTCGATCACATGCATCGCTACCTGCCGGCGCTGATGCAGCGTGCCGGCTGGAAGACCGTCAGCGTGCCGGTCAACCATCGCCACCGCACTGCAGGCGTGTCCAAGTACAACAATCTCGGCCGCGCGCTGGTCGGCATCCGCGACCTGCGCGGCGTGGCCTGGCTGATCACCCGCAGCAAGCGCACCGCGGTGGAAGAGCGATGATGGGCCTGGCGCTGCACTGGCTGGACCAGCCGCTGACCTGGTTGTACTGGACCGGCCTACATGTGACCGGTTGGAAGCTGATCGGCTACACCGGTGCGTTGATGTTTGGCGGCCGCTGGCTGGTCCAGTTCGTTGCTTCCAAGCGCGCCGGCAAGCCGGTGATCCCGCGCCTGTTCTGGTACATGAGCGTGGTCGGCAGCCTGATGACGCTGAGCTACTTCCTGTTCTCGGCCAAGCAGGACTCGGTGGGCGTGCTGCAGAACCTGTTCCCGGCGTTCACCGCGTTGTACAGCCTGCAGCTGGACATCAAGCACCGCGGCTGGAAGCGGGACAAGGCCAGCCACTGAAGCGTTGGTAGATGCCGACCTTGGTCGGCACTGGGTTTTAGGGGGCCAACCAAGGTTGGCCACTACCAGAGCGGCAATGCTGGCGCCTCGGTGCTCCGGTAGACGCCGACCTTGGTCGGCGCAGGTGTGCCCAGCGCCAGGGGCATCCACGCATGGCGTGGATCTACTGAGGCCGGGCTCTGTTCCATGCCATGCGAGGCGTGGATTTTTCCACGCATCGAGCGCAAGAGCAGCCGACCAGCCTTCGGCGCTGGGGTCCCGGCCTGCGGCCGTTCCCGGTCCTGCCTGCGTTGCAGGCAGGACCTTCGTCCCATGCCATGCGCGGTGCGGGGTGCCATGATCGGGGTCTGCCTTCCCGGGAACCTGTGCTCGTGAAAACCCGTCTTGCCGTAGCCCTGCTGATCGCTCTGTCTGCCCCTGCCGTGGCCCTGGCCGCCCCGCCCACCGCCACCGCGCCGGCCAGCGTGGCCACTGAATCGCCCGCCGATGCCGCCTTCCGCGCGCTGTACGAAAAGGAATGGAAGTGGCGCCAGGACGGCGGTGGCGAGGCCAGCGAGGACGAAGACGCCCCGGCCAACGCCACCCGCATGCCCGACGTCGGTGCGGCCGCGCAGCAGGCACGCCTGAAGGTATGGGACGAAACCCTGGCCGCGCTGAAGAAGATCGACCCGAAGACCCTGTCGCCCGACAACCAGGTCAACTACGCGATCTACCGCGACCAGGTGTTCAACCTGGCCGAAGAAGTACGCCTGCGCGGCTACGAGATGCCGTTCAACGCCGACTCCTCGTTCTGGTCCAATCTGTCCTTCATGGCCCGGCGCGAGATGAAGACCGTGCAGGACTACCAGAACTACATCGCGCGCCTGAATGATGTGCCGCGCTACTTCGACCAGCAGACCGAAAACATGCGCGCCGGCCTGAAGCGCGGCTTCAGCGTGCCGCGTGCGGTGCTCGATGGCCGCGAGGTGTCCATCGCCACCGTCGCCGAACTGAAGGATCCAACCGAATCGCCGTTGTACGCGCCGTTCAAGAAGCTGCCCAACACCGTCCCGGCTGCCGAGCAGGCCAAGCTGCAGGCACAGGCCCGCGCGGCGATCAGCGGCAAGGTGGTGCCGGCGTTCCAGCAGCTGCGCACGTTCTTCGTCAACGAATACGTTCCGCAGGCGCGTACCACCCTCGCCGCCGAAGCGATGCCCGGCGGCAAGGCGTACTACAAGCAGCAGATCCACGAATACACCACGCTGGACCTGTCGCCGGACGAGATCCACCGCATCGGCCTGGATGAAGTGGCACGCATCCAGAAGGAAATGAACGACATCATCAAGCAGGTGAAGTTCAAGGGCAGCTTTGCCGAGTTCCTGACCTTCCTGCGTACCGACCCGCAGTTCTATGCCAAGACGCCGGAAGAACTGCTGTCGCGTGCCGCATGGATCTCCAAGCGGGCCGATGGCCAGCTCGGCAAGTACATGACATTGCCGCGTGCGCGCTTCACCATCGTGCCGGTGCCGCCGGACATCGCGCCGTTCTGGACCGCCGGCCGGGGTGGCATGGGCACCTATTGGCTCAACACCTACAACCTGCCGTCGCGCCCGCTGTACAACCTGCCGGCGCTGACCCTGCACGAATCCGATCCGGGCCATGCACTGCAGGGTGCCATCGCCGCCGAGCAGAAGAACCTGCCGGAGTTCCGCCGCAATGCCTACATCTCCGCCTATGGCGAAGGCTGGGCGCTGTACTGCGAGAAGCTGGGCGTGGAAATGGGCATCTACGAAACCCCGTACGAGGATTTCGGTCGCCTGACCTACGAGATGTGGCGCGCCACGCGCCTGGTGATCGACACCGGCGTGCACAGCAAGGGCTGGAGCCGCGAGCAGGCGCTGGCCTACCTGCGTGACCACACGGCGCTGAGCGAGCACGAAGTGACCACCGAAGTGGACCGCTACATTTCCTGGCCGGGCCAGGCGTTGAGCTACAAGCTCGGCGAGATCGCCATCGTGCGCCTGCGTGCGCAGGCGGAGAAGGAGCTGGGTGACAAGTTCGACATCAAAGGCTTCCACGACACGCTGCTGAAGCAGGGCTCGGTGCCGTTGCCGGTACTGGAACAGCAGATCCAGGCGTACATCGCCGAACGCAAGAAGGCCTGACCGCCGTGTGGTCGGGTCGGAGCCCCGACGGTGGCGGGGGTCCGACCCGGGCGCGGGGTCGGATCCCTTTCCCGCGGAAAGGGCTCCGACCCCCTCTCACCTCACCCTACCGCCCGCACCTTCGCCACGCGCGCAGCAAAGGTCGGCAGCACCAGCAGGGTCAGCACCGTGGCGGTGATCAAGCCGCCGATCACCACTGTTGCCAGCGGCTTCTGCACTTCCGCACCGGAACCACTGGCGATCGCCATCGGAATGAAGCCGACGATGGCCACCAGCGCGGTGGTCAGCACCGCGCGGATACGGCTGGACGCACCATTGATTGCGGCCATCATCGGCACGTCACCGGCGTTCAGGCGCTCACGGATCGCCTGCATCAAAACCAGGCCGTTGAGCGTGGCCACGCCGGACACTGCGATGAAGCCCACCGCTGCCGACACCGAGAACGGCATGCCGCGCAGCAGCAGGGCGAGGATGCCGCCGACCAGCGCCAGCGGCACGCAGCTGAACACCAGTACCGCTTCCTTGCCGCTGCGCAGGGCCATGAACAGCAGGCTGCCGATCAGCAGGAACACCACCGGCACCACTGTGGCCAGGCGCTTTTCCGCGCGCTGCAGGTTCTCGAACTGGCCACCCCAGGTCAGGTACGCACCGGGCGGCAGCGCCACCTCGGCGACGGCGGTCTGCGCCTCACCAACGAAGCCGCCGAGATCGCGGCCACGCACGTTGGCCTGCACCACCACGCGGCGGCTGCCGTTGTTGCGGCTGATCTGGTTCGGCCCTTCGCTGACGCTGATGCGCGCGACCGAGGACAGCGGAATCACCACACCGGCCGGTGTTGCGATCGGCAGCGAGGCCAGCTGATCCGGGTCGTTGCGTGCGCTGTCGTCCAGCCGGACCACCACGTCAAAGCGACGGTCGCCCTCGAAGATCTTGCCGGCCGCCGTGCCGCCGATGCCGGTGGACAGCGCATCGCTGACGTCCGCGGCGGTCAATCCGTACTGCGCCGCTGCCACATGGTCGATCTTGACGTTGAGCGTGGGCAGGCCGGAAATCTGCTCCACGCGCACATCGGCCGCACCTTCCACCGCACGCAGTTTCAGCGCCACCTGGTCGGCCACCTTCTGCAGCTGGCTGAAGTCATCGCCGAAGATCATCACCGCCAGATCGGTCCGCACGCCGGAAATCAGCTCGTTGAAGCGCAGCTCGATCGGCTGGCTGAACTCGAAGCTGTTGCCCAGCTGCTGGCCGGCCAGCTTTTCGAAGCGGGCCACCAGCGCTTCCTTGCCCAGCTTCGGATCGGGCCAGTCCGCACGTGGCTTGAGCACGATCACGCTGTCGGAAATGTTGGTCGGCATCGGATCGATCGCCGCTTCAGCGGTACCGGTACGCGAGAACACCGTTTCCACTTCCGGTTGCTTGGCAATCGCCTTTTCCAGCGCCAGCTGCATCGCCAGCGATTGCTCCAGTGAGGTGGACGGCACGCGCAGTGCCTGCATTGCCACGTTGCCTTCATCCAGTGTCGGCATGAACTCGCGGCCGAGCAGGCCGAACGAACCAATACCCACCAGCAGCATCAAGCCCGCACCCGCCACCACTGACCGCGGCCGCGCGACGGCCTGGCGGATGATCGGCTCGATGCGCCCACGCAGCACGCGGATCAGCTTCGTTTCGTGCTCGCCATCATCGCTGTGTGCCTCGCCTTCCTTCAGCTTCGGCTCGCGCACCATCAGTGCGGCCATCGCCGGCACGAAGGTGAAGGAGAAGATGAAGGCACCGACCAGGGCCAGCATGAAGGTCGCCGCCATCGGGTGGAACGTCTTGCCCTCCACGCCTTCCAGGGTGAGGATCGGCGCGAACACCAGCAGGATGATCAGCTGGCCGAACGCTGCCGGTCGCGCCATCCTGCGCGCCGAATCGGCCGCTACACGCAGGCGTTCCATCGCGGTCAATGCACGGCCCAGTTCGGCGCGCCGCTGGCCCAGCATCAGCAGCGTTGATTCGATCACGATCACCGCACCGTCCACCAGGATGCCGAAGTCCAGCGCACCCAGACTCATCAGGTTGCCGCTGATGCCGAAGCGGTTCATGCCGATCACTGCGAACAGGAACGACAGCGGGATCACCAGTGCGGTGATCGCCGCCGCGCGCAGGTTGCCGAGCAGCAGGAACAGCACCACCACCACCAGCAGGGCGCCCTCGGTGAGGTTCTTGGCCACGGTCTTGATGGTGGAATTGACCAGCACGCTGCGGTCCAGCACCGGCGCTGCCACGATGTCGGCCGGCAGCGATTTGTTCACTTGTTCCAGGCGCGCGGCGGCGGCCTGGGCCACGGTGCGGCTGTTGCCACCGGCGATCATCAGCGCGGTACCCAGCACGGCTTCATGGCCGTTGCGGCTGGCCGCACCCAGGCGCGGTGCGCGGCTCAGTTCGACCTCGGCCACATCGGACACCCGTACCACCACGCCGTTGCGGGTGGCCACCGGCGCTTGTGCCAGATCGTCGGTGGTCAGCGCCAGGCCATCGGCACGCACCACCAGGCCTTCGCCGGCACGCTGCACGAAGCCGGCACCGGCCTGCACGTTGGAGCGCTGCAGGGCCGTCACCAGATCGGCCAGGCCCAGGCCATGCGCGGCCAACCGCGCGCTGTCCGGATGCACGCCGTATTCCTTGACGTAGCCACCGACGGTGTCCACGCCCGCCAGCCCGGGGCTGGAGCGCATCTGCGGCGCGATGATCCAGTCCTGCACAGTGCGCAGGTAGGTGGCGCGTTCTTCCGGCGTGCGCAGCAGGTTGCCTTCCGGCGTGCGGTAGACCTCGCCGGCCTGCCAGCCGGCTTCACCGGGCTTGGCCAGCTTCGCAGGGTCGAACGCGGTGAAGTCCACCGTCCACATCAGCACCTCGCCGAGGCCGGTGGTGACCGGCGACAGCATCGGCGATGCACCATCGGGCAGGTCTTCCGATGCTTCGCGCATGCGTTCGGCCACCTGCTGGCGGGCGAAGTAGATGTCGGTGGCATCGGTGAAGATCGCGGTGACCTGCGAGAAGCCATTGCGCGACAGCGAACGGGTGGTGGTCAGGCCGGGGATGCCGGCCAGCGCGGTTTCCAGCGGATAGGTCACCTGCCGCTCGATCTGTTCGGGCGTCAGTGCCGGCGCCACGGTGTTGATCTGCACCTGGCGGTTGGTGATGTCCGGTACCGCATCGATCGGCAGCTTGCCGAGCTGGAACAGGCCCACGGCGGCAATGAGTGCAGCCAGGGCTACGACCAGCCAGCGGTGGCGTACCGCGGTTTCAATGATGAGCTTGAACATGGATGGTCCTCAGTGCCCGTGCTCGGCTTCGCCCTTGGCCAGTTCGGCCTTGAGCAGGAAGGCGTTGGCGCCGACGATGCGTTCGCTGCCGCTCAGGCCACCGAGGATCTCAATGCGGTCGCCGGCGCGTCGGCCAGCCAGCACCGGTTGCACCTTGAAGCCGCCCTCGACGGCGACGAACACCGCGCTGCTGCCATCCACGTTCTGCACGGCATCGGCCGGCACGCTCAACGCGCCGTCCTTGCCGTCGGTGACCACCACCGCCGACACCGGCGAACCGGCGGGCGGCAATGCCGCATTGACCGGCGTGGCACGGATCACCGCCACGCCACCCTGCTGGCGCACATCGGCGGCAGAACCGGTGACGGTGGCACTGAAGCTGCCGCCCGGCACGGTCACTTCCAGCGTCATGCCCGGGCTGACCTGTGCGGCCAGCGCTGGCGGTGCGGTGAACACCAGCTCGTTCATCGACGGATCGGCGACGTCGGCCACCGGGCTGCCGGCTGCCACCACGCCACCGGGCGTCACCTGCACGTTGCCGACGATGCCGGCCACCGGGCTGGTGATGCGCACGCGGCCGCTGCTGTCGGGTGAACCGTTGGCGGCGGCCTGTGCCTGTGCGGCCGCAGCCTGCGCCTGTGCCGCCAGCGAGCGCGCACGTGAGGTTTCCAGTTCCTGGCGGGCGACCACGCCCTGTTCGACCAGCGCCTTGTCACGGCCATGGGCCAGGCGCGCCGCCTCGGCTTCCGCAGCAGCGGCAACCGCATTGGCGCGGAACACCGCCGCCTCGCCGCTGACCACGATCGCCAGCGCCTGGTTCTGCTTCACTGCCGTGCCCGGTGCGACCAGCACGCGCTCCACGCGCCCGGTTACGGTGGAGGCGACCGATGCACGCGCACCGATCGATGGCTCCACCCGGCCGGACAGCCGCGTTGAACCGCCGCCGCCGCGGCCGACGGCAACCACGTCGATGCCGGAGGCCTTGATCTGCTCGGGCGTCAGCTGCACCACGCCTTCATCGGCGTCGGGCACCTTGCTTGTTTCGGCCTTGGCTTCGGTGCTGTCAGCGGCATGACCATGGCCGTCGTCGGCCGCTGCCTTGCTGGCGGCATCCGACGCGTCCGGGGTCTGTGCGTTGCCGGAGCAGCCGGCCAGGAATACGGTCAGCAGCAGGCCACCCACCAGGGGGAAAGAGCGGGACAGGTTCATCGGGCCTCCACAAAAGGTGCGCGCCCTTCGAGGCGGGCGAGATCGATTTCCGCGCCGACGCGCGACAGACGCGCGTCCACAGCGGTGCCGCGGGCGGCGATGAGGGCACTGCGGGTACTGCGCAGTTCCAGCTGCGAGATGCGTCCGGCGTCGAAGCCGACGCGGGCCAGGCGATAGGCCTCCTCGGCGGCCACGACGCTTTCATCGGCGGCACGGGTGCGGCTGCCGGCAGCTTTCAGCCCCGCCACCGCCGACAACCGTTCCGCTTCGCTGTCACGGCGCTGCTGGTCCAGCCGCGCCTCGGCCGCGCGCTGTTCGGCACTGGCGGCGCGGATGCCACCACGGTTGCGGTCGAACAACGGGATCGAGAGGCTGACGCCGAGCGTGTAGGCCTGCTCACGGTCCTCGCGGAAACGCGTCTGCGCGGCCGTGACGCTGAGGTCGGGCAGGGCACGCTTGCGCTCCACATCGACCAGGCGACCGGCTGCATCCACCTCGGCTTCGGCGACGCGCACGGCCAGTGCCACATCGGTGGCGCCGCGCGGTGTCGGCGGTGCGCGGTCGAGCAGGCTGTCGTCGATGGTCTGCACCGGTGCATCCAGCAGGGCCGCACCGGCCAGGCGGGCCAGTGCAGCATCGCGGAAGGCCTGCGCCTCATCCAGCGCGGCGCTGGCATTGGCCACTTCGCTTTGTGCCTGCACCGCGCGCAACTGCGGCTCGCGGCCATGCTTGACCATGGCGGTGACCGCCGCCGCATCGTCGCGGGTGAGGGTCAGCGCTTCGTCGGCCAGGGTGTAACGACGCAGGGCGCTTTCCGCCTGTGCGTAGATCGCCGCCAGCTGGCTGGCGACATCACTGCGGCTCTGCGAACCACGCAGGGCAGCGGCCTGTGCCTCGGCGCGGGCGGCGCGGACGCGCGCGCCACGCTGGCCCCAGACCTCCAAAGGCTGGGACAGGGTAAGCACGGTGTCGGCCCTGCCCATGCCGCCGTAGGAGCCCGTGCCCCAGGCGTTTTCGGCGGACCAGGAAAGGGAGGGGTTGGGCAGCGCCCGGGCCTGGTCGGCGCGGGCGTCGGCCGCCTCGGCCAATGCCGCGCCGACGCGGGCGCCGGGCAGCTGGTCGAGACGTTCAAGCAGGGTGTCGTACGAAGGTGCGGCTTGTGCGGCGACCTGTGCGGCGGGGATCAGGCCCAGCAGCACGGCGACGACCAGCCCGGCCGCGCGCGGCGACCGACGTGTCAGGATCGACATAGGGGGATTCCGGTTGTGAGTGAAACGGGAGCCCGCGATTGCGGGACGCGCTCAACTCACGCCCGGGGAGGACGTGCCAGTTCGTCCTGGGCGACCGCATAGGTCGCCGCGTCGCCTGCATTCATCCAGCGCGCCGGTTGCGGCGTACCAAAGGCGGCGAAGGTGCTCGCCGGCAGGCTCAGGTTGGAGTGGTGGCAGTGGTTATGACTGCAGGCAGCGGTGTGCTTGCCGTCACTGTCATTGCCACCGTCGGGCTCTTCGGCAGCCGACTCCACATGCACCACCGTGCTGTCGTGCGGTTCCACCGCACACGCCAGAACATCGGCCACCGGCACGACCACGAACGCCGCCATCAGCAGCATCAGCAGGTACGAACGAAGGTGGCGGGCGATCCGGCGCATGGAGGGGAGGCTAGCAAGCGGTTTTCGGTGGATACAATATCAATGGCCACCTCGGGAATTCGTCGGAACCTCCCGTTCAGCTGCGCCGCGCACGGGACTGCTGCTCTGGTAGGTGCCGATCTTGGTCGGCACGCCTTTCGGTCCGTGGGGTGGGACACCGGGATGCGCTTCTGTAGAGCCGAGCCCATGCTCGGCTGCTGTCGCGCGACCAGCTGCCCCGGTAGGTGTCGACCTTGGTCGACACGCTTTTTGACCCCCGACACATTGCCGGCCAGCGGCCGGCACTACCGGTCGGCGGGCAGCTTCGCGATCACCTTGATCTCGAACTGGAACCCATACAGCCAGGTCACGCCGATGCCGGTCAGGGTCGGGTACGGCGCTTCGCCCCAGTACTCCGGCACGATCGCCCAGGCCTTTTCGAAGTTGGTTTCCGGGTCGACCAGGAACACGGTCACGTCGATCACGTTGTCGAACGTGCAGCCAGCCGCGGCCAGCACCGCGTTGAGATTGTCGAAGGCGCGACGCACCTGGGTCTCGAAGTCCGGTTCGGGCGAACCGTCCTCGCGGCTGCCGACCTGGCCGGAGACGAACAGGAAGCCATTGGACCGGATCGCCGGCGAGTAACGGTTGCGCTCGTACAGCGCCTGCCGGCCGGCGGGAAAGACGACATCACGGTGGGACATACGGGGGATTCCAGACGGGAGGAGACCATCCTCCCCGCTGCCGCTGTCTAGATAAACCGCGATGATGCGCCTAGATTGATTGGTAATTCCAAATAATCAGAGCCGCTGACATGGACCGCTTCGAGGCGATGCGGGCGTTTGCCCGGGTGGTGGAGACCGGCAGCTTCACCCGCGCCGCGCATACGCTGCAGCTCAGCCGCACCACGGTCACCCAGCTGGTACAGCAGCTGGAAGCGCATCTGCGGTTGCGGCTGCTCAACCGCACCACGCGCCGGGTCAGTGTCACCGCCGATGGCGCGGCGTATTACCCGCGCATCGTGCGTCTGCTGGCCGAGCTGGAAGAGGTGGAGGGCGGCCTGGGCGATGCCGCCGCACAACCGCGCGGTCGCCTGCGCATCGATGTGCCCGGACCGTATGCGCGGCTGCGGCTGGTGCCGGCGCTGCCCGGTTTCCAGGCGCGCTATCCGGAGATCCAGCTGGAGGTGGGGGTCAGCGACCGCGAGGTTGATGTCATCGCCGACAACGTCGACTGCGTGATCCGCGGCGGAACTCCGGCCGACCCGGCGTTGGTGGCGCGTCCGCTGGCGAGCCTGCCGATCGGCTTTCATGCCAGCCCTGGCTATGTGCAGCAGTTCGGTATGCCGGAACACCCGCGCGCGATGCAAGGGCCGGACCACCACACGGTCGGTTTCCTCAGCCCGCGCAGTGGCCGCGCCCGCGTGTTCACCGCGCAGCGCGGTGCCGAGCGCATCGAGGTGCAGGGGCGCTATTCAATCGGCTTCGATGATGGCAACGCCTATCTGGCGGCGGGTCTGGCCGGCCTCGGCGTGGTCGCGCTGCCCAGCTACATGGCCGAACCGCATGTGGCGCGCGGCGAGCTGCTGCCGGTGCTGCAGGACTGGCGCCTGCCGCCGATGCCGATGCACGTGATGTTCCCGCCGAACCGGCACATGAGCCAGCGGCTGCGGGTGTTCATTGAGTGGGTGGTGGAGACGTTGGGCTGAGCCACCGCTCGATCGCCGCTACGCCGCATGCCACTCCGTCCTCGTTCGCCATTGCAGCGCCCAGCGCGGCTGCACGCGCGCGCGTAGCCGCCTGCTCGGCGAACGCCAGTGCATCGGCCAACGCCTGCGGCTGCAACCGTTTCGGTGACAGCGGCGCAGGCGCTACACCCAGCCGCTGCAGGCGATCGGCCCAGAAGAACTGGTCGGCGGCAAACGGCATCACCATCGACGGTATGCCGGCACGACAGGCCGAATGCGTGGTGCCGCTGCCACCATGATGGATCGCCAGCGCGCAGCGCGGCAGCAAGGCTTCATGCGGGGTGGGGCCGATCACAAATACCGTGTCGGGCAACGCCATGTCGGGCACGCCGACCCAACCGGGAAACAGCAGCACGCGGCGCGGTGCCAGCGCCGACAACAGCGCCGGCAGCACACGTTCGCGGTCGAAGCCGGTCATGCTGCCGAAGCCCAGGTAGACCGGCGGTGGCCCGGCATCGAGGAAGGCCTGCAGTTCCGCCGACGGTTGCCACGGCGCAGCAGGTGCCGACCATTGGCCACACACGACATGGTCGGCCGGCCAGTCCAAAGGCGGTGCCAGCAGCTGCGGCGAGATGCCGTACAGCATCGGCAGGCCGGTCCACAGCGAGCGTCGTGGCGGCTGCCCGGCGTGCTGGCGGGCAGCGTTGATCGGGCCACGGAACTGCCGCCAGATCAGACCGTTGACCAGTCCGTAGCTGGCCCGGTTCAACCATCCCGGCGAGCGCCCGGGTGGCAGGAAGGGCGAGCGGAATGCGCGCGTCGGCGTCAGCGGAATCATGCCGGCGCCGATCACCGGAAGACCACGACGTTCGCCCACGCTCATGCCGACGAACGCCGCCAGGCCGCCGGTCAGGATCGCATCGCAGCCCTCGGCTGCAGCATCGGCCTGGCGCATCCAGCCGGCGACGTGCTGCAGCGCCATCCGTGCCAGCCCGGTGCTGGCGGCGGCCACGCCGTTGCCGCGTGAGACCAGCGCCACCACTTCATCGTGGATGTCGCCTTCCAGCGCCGCGTGCCGGACGCCCATTGCTTTCGCGCTGCCCAGGGTGCCGCCGTCGGCCAGCAGCATGACGTCGTGGCCGGCCGCGATCAGCCCGTGGCAGAGCATGACCAGCGGGCGTGTATCGCCTTCGGTGCCGTAGGTGAGGGCCAGCAATCGCATTGGAGCCTCCGCAGTGAGGCGGCAGTATGCCGGTATCGCAGTGTTCGTCCCGCCTACCCGTTGGCGCGCCGCATGGGACAATCCCGCATCACCTGCCCACGCTGCACGGGCGCGCGCACCAGGATCCAGCACCGCATGACCGCACTCCCTTCACTACCGTCCGTTGTCTCCTGCCTGCGCGTTGCTGCTCACAGGTGTGCGGCATGAGCCGCATCGTCGCGCTGGACACCGAAACCACCGGCATCTCGCATCGTCTGGGCCACCGGGTGATTGAAATCGGGGCGGTGGAACTGATCGATGGTCAGCTCAGCGGCCGCCAGTTCCACACCTATCTGCAGCCGCAGCGCAAAGTGGACTGGGGCGCGCAGCGCGTGCACGGCATCAGCGATGCGATGCTGGTGGGCAAGCCGCTGTTCGCGAGCAAGGCCGCCGAGCTGCTGGAGTTCCTGCGTGGCAGCGAGATGGTCGCGCACAACGCTACCTTCGACGTCGGCTTCCTCGACAACGAGCTGCGCTTGGCCGGCATCGCCGATGGGCTGGCCCAGCACTGCCGCGTGACCTGCAGCCTGAAGCTGGCGCGGGGGCGCTGGCCCGGCCAGGGCAACAAGCTGGACGATGTGCTGCAGCGCCTGCGCATTCCCGGTAATCGTGGCCTGCACGGCGCGCTGAAGGACGCCCATCTGCTGGCCCAGGTCATTCCACACCTGCGCTGAGCTGGCCCCCGTCGCCGTGTTCAGCCTTGCCCTGTGGGTAACTTGCGCAAGTGCTTGAACCCGTGCATAATGCGCGGCTCGCTGTGTCCGGTTTTCTATCGGGCGGCGCCCCCGGGAGCACGTCCCCGGCCGCCCAACGCCAGCGTAACCCTTTGATTCTCTTGACGTGTGGTGGGCAACCATCGAGGCCGCCGTCTCCCGGGCTACGGGCTGACACAACTTACTATCGAGGTGCGCCATGTCCCGCGTATGCCAGGTTTCCGGCAAGCGAGTGCAGACGGGTAACAACGTCTCGCACGCCAACAACAAGACCCGTCGTCGTTTCCTGCCGAATCTGCACGAGCGCCGCTTCTGGGTTGCCAGCGAGAACCGCTGGGTGAAGCTTCGTGTTTCCGCGCATGCACTGCGCACCATCGACAAGAACGGTATCGATTCCGTTCTGGCTGAGCTGCGTGCGCGCGGCGAAAAGGTCTGAGGAGTAGACGATCATGGCAGGCAAGCGCGATAAGGTCCGTATGATTTCGACCGCTGGTACCGGTCACTTCTACACGACCGACAAGAACAAGAAGAACACCCCGGGGAAGATGGAATTCTCCAAGTACGATCCGGTCGTGCGCAAGCACGTCCCGTACAAGGAAGGCAAGATCAAGTAATCCGCAAGGATTGCTGATTGCCTCCGAAGAAACCCGCCCTCGTGGCGGGTTTTTTTGTGGCCCCCCGCCCCCGGTAGGTGTCGACCTCGGTCGACACGTTCCGACCCCGGTGGGTGCCGACCGTTGGTCGGCACGCTTGGCGCGGCTCGACTCCACCCACCCCGCTGGGCAGAATGGCCCATCACCCTCCCGACGGGCGCGCCTGATGCTGTTCGAGTGGTTGCTGGGTTCGTATCTGCTGCTGATCGACTGGCTGATCCGGCTGGTGGCGCTGTGCTGGATCCCCACCCGCACCACGCCGGGCGCGGCGCGCAGCTGGCTGCTGCTGGTCGGCTTCGTGCCGCTGCTGGGCCTGCCGCTGTACCTGCTGTTTGGCCACCCGTGGCTGTCGCGCGAACGCATCCGCCGGCAGGCCGAGGCCTCGCAGGTGATCCGCGAGGAGCAGGCGCTGCAGCGCCGACTGCGCTGGACGCCACAGCCCGACTCGGCCAGTGCCGAAGTGGTGCCGCTGGTGCAGCGCCAGGGCGATTTCATGCCGGTGCATGGCAACGCGGTCGACCTGCTGACCGACTACGACGAATCCCTGCACAACCTGATCGCCGACATCGACCAGGCCCAGGACCGGGTGCACCTGCTGTACTACCTGATGTTCGATGACACGGTGGGCGAGGCCATCGTCGAAGCCCTGCAGCGTGCCGCCGCGCGCGGCGTGCAGTGCCGCGTGCTGCTGGATGCGGTGGGCGCCAAGCGCGGCCTGCGTGCGTACAGCAAGCGGCTGCGGTCACGTGACGTCGAAGTGCGCGCGATGCTGCCCGGCGGCCTGCGCTGGCGCCGCAGCGGACGCATGGACCTGCGCAACCATCGCAAGATCGCAGTGATCGACAACGAAGTGGGCTACGTCGGTTCGCAGAACCTGGCGCGGCCTGAATTCGTTGCGGGGCACCCCAACCGCGAACTGGTGGCGCGCGTACGCGGGCCAGCAGTGGCGCACCTGGAGGCGGTGTTCGCCAGCGACTGGTACATCGAAACCGGGCAGCGCCTGGACGTCATCGCCGATGTGCCGGTGTGCAGCGAGGACATCGCCACCCAGCTGCTGCCCAGCGGCCCGGCGTACCCCTACAGCAACGCGCGCGATGCGGTGGCCGCGCTGATCCATCTTGCCCGGCGCCGGCTGGTGATGGTGACGCCGTACTTCGTGCCCGACGAAGCAACGCTGAGTGCACTGCGCATCGCCGCACTGTCCGGCGTGCAGGTGCAGTTGATATTGTCGGCCAGCAACAACCAGCGGCTGACCTCGTGGGCACAGGAGGCCTACTACGACGAGCTGCTGCGCTGCGGAGTGCAGATCGCGCTGTACGAGCCGCAGTTCCTGCATGCCAAGCACATGAGCGTGGACGAGGACATCGCCGTGCTCGGCTCGATCAACATGGACATCCGTTCGTTCGCGCTGAACGCCGAAATCGGCCTGATCTGCTACGACCGACAACTGGTCACACAGTTGTGCGCCATCGAGGACGACTATCTGCGCCAGTCGCGCCTGCTGGACCTGGAGCAATGGCGCAAGCGCCCCGCGTGGCTGCGCAGCCGCGAAGGCATCGCGCGCCTGGCCGATGCCTTGATGTAGGCCGGCGCCAGCCCGGCAGGGCCGATGGCCTACAATCGGCGCATGACTGATTCACCGCGTAATGGCGAACTGGACCTGGCGATCATCGGTGGTGGTGCGGCCGGGGTGCTGGTAGCGATCCAGATGCTGCGCCAGGCTCAGGCCCCACTGACGCTGGCCATCTTCGAACCCGCCTCGCAGCTGGCACAGGGCATCGCTTATGCCACGCCATGGCCGGAGCATCTGCTGAACGTACCGGCGGCGAAGATGAGCGCCTTCCCCGACCAGCCTGGCGACTTCCTCGATTACCTGCAGGCGGCCAACGCCTACCCGGGTGAGGCGCGCGAGGTGCTGGGTGAACGTTACGTGTGCCGCCATTACTTCGCCGCCTATCTGCAGCAACGCCTGCGCGAGGCCGAAGCGACCAGCGCGGCGCGATTGCAGGTCATCGCCCAACCGGTGCTGGCGCTGCATGCCGATGACCACGGTTACCAGCTGCAGCTGGGCGATGGCACAACGCTGCATGCAGCGCAGGCGGTGATCGCTACAGGCAACAGCATGCGGCCGCTGCCGGTGGACGGCGCCGATGCGCTGCTCGCCGATGACGTGGTCGAAGCCTGGGATTACGACGGCGTGCGCACGCTGGCCGGTGGCCATGCACTGGCCATCGTCGGCTCCGGGCTGAGCATGGCCGACACCGTACTGGCGCTGGCGGCCGCAGGTCACAGCGGGCCGCTGCACGTGATCTCGCGCCATGGCTTGCTGCCGTTGCCGCATGCACATGGTGGCCAGCCGGCGTTCGACCCGCAGGAGCTGCTGCCGATGACCCTGCGCCAGCGCCTGCGCGCACTGCGCCAGCACGCACGGCAGGCTCAGGTCGATGGCATCCCGTGGCAGGGCGTGATGGACCGCATCCGTCCGCACGGCCAGGCACTTTGGCTCAGTCTGGGCGAGGCCGACCAGCGTCGCTTCCTGCGCCACGTGGTGCGCTACTGGGACGTACACCGTCATCGCATCGCTGAGCCGGTGGCCCAGCAGTTGCAGGCGTTGCAGGCCAGCGGCCAGCTGCGGGTTCACCGCGCCCGCCTGCAACGCGTGTGGCGCGACGGGGATGCCCTGCAGCTGTCGGGTCGCGAGGCGGGCGGCGGCAACGTGCAGTGGACGATCGGTGCGGTGGTCAATGCCACGGGCGTGGAAACCCGTGCCTCGGCGCTGCGCAACCCCTTGCTGCAGCAGCTGCAGGTCGACGGCCTGGCCCGTCCCGGCCCGCATGGGCTGGGCCTGGACAGCAGTGTGCCGGGCGACCGGCTGTGCGCAGCGGGCGGCCAGCCGCAGGCGCGCTTGGGCGTACTCGGCAGCCTGCGCATCGGCAGCCTGTGGGAAAGCCTGGCGGTGCCTGAACTGCGTCAGCAGGCGCAGGCCCTGGCCGTGCAGGTGGTCGCAGGAGCTGCGACGTCGATGCCGTAAAATGGAGGCATGGATGTCTCCCACTTGCTTGATGGCCTGAACCCGGCCCAGCGCGAAGCCGTCTCCGCTCCCCTCGGTCACCACCTGGTGCTGGCCGGTGCCGGGTCGGGCAAGACGCGCGTACTCACCCACCGCATTGCCTGGCTGCATGAAGTCGAAGGCGTGCCGACGCACGGCATTTTCGCGGTGACCTTCACCAACAAGGCCGCTGGCGAGATGCGCCATCGCATCGACGCACAGCTGCCGCATGGCAGCCGCGGCATGTGGATCGGCACCTTCCACGGCTTGGCCAACCGCCTGCTGCGCCTGCACTGGCAGGACGCCAAGCTGCCGGAAAGCTTCCAGGTGATGGATTCGGACGATCAGCTGCGGCTGGTCAAGCGCGTGGTACAGGCGCTGGAGCTGGATGACGGCAAGTACCCGCCCAAGCAGATTGCCTGGTGGATCAACGCGCAGAAGGATGAAGGCCGCCGCCCGCAGCACATCCAGCCCGAGCCGAACGACGCGTGGCTGGAAACCATGCGCCAGGCCTATGCCGAGTACCAGGCGCGCTGCGACCGCGCCGGCCTGGTCGATTTCGCCGAGCTGCTGCTGCGCGCGCACGAACTGCTGCGCGACAATCCGCCGTTGCTGTCGCATTACCGCGCGCGGTTCCGCGAGATCCTGGTCGACGAATTCCAGGATACCAACGCCATCCAGTACGCCTTCGTGCGCGTGCTGGCCGGGCATGAGGGCCACGTGTTCGTGGTCGGTGACGATGACCAGGCCATCTATGGCTGGCGCGGTGCCAAGGTCGAGAACGTGCAGGGCTTCCTGCGCGATTTCCCGGGCGCGCAGACCATCCGCCTGGAACAGAACTACCGTTCCACCGCCAACATCCTCAACGCCGCCAACGCGGTGATCGCGCACAACCCGGACCGCATCGGCAAGCAGCTGTGGACCGACAGCGGCGACGGCGATCCGATCGACCTGTACGCGGCGTACAACGAGATGGACGAGGCGCGCTACATCGTCGAGCGCGCGCGGCAGTGGGTGCGCGACGGTGGCAGCTATACCGAAGTGGCCGTGCTCTACCGCAGCAACGCGCAGTCACGCGCGCTGGAAGAAGCGCTGCTGAGCGAACAGGTGCCGTACCGCGTGTACGGGGGCATGCGCTTCTTCGAGCGCGCCGAAGTGAAGGATGCGCTGGCGTACCTGCGCCTGCTGTCCAACCGCAACGACGACGCTGCATTCGAGCGCGCGGTGAACACGCCCACGCGTGGCATCGGTGACCGCACGCTGGACGAAGTGCGCCGCGAAGCACGCACCCAGGGCATCTCGCTGTGGGAAGCCACCATGCTGGTGACCCAGGGCAGTGCATTGGCGGCGCGTGCGCGCAACGCGCTGGCCGGCTTCCTGGTGCTGGTCAATGAACTGCAGGCGCAGACCCAGCAGATGACCCTGGCCGAGCGCGTGGACCATGTGCTGGTGCGTTCGCAGCTGCGCGAACACTGGAGCAAGGAAAGCCGCAACGCGCTGGATTCGGAATCGCGCACCGACAACCTCGACGAACTGGTGTCGGTGGCCTCGCGCTTCGTGCGGCGTGCCGACGACATCGAGGAAGTGGGCGAGGACATGGACGAGCTGGTCGCGTTCCTGGCCTATGCCGCGCTGGAAGCTGGTGAAGGCCAGGCGCAGGCGGGCGAGGAGGGCGTGCAGCTGATGACGCTGCACTCGGCCAAGGGCCTGGAATTCCCGCTGGTGTTCCTGGCCGGCGTGGAAGAGGGCCTGTTCCCCAGCGCACGGTCGCTGGAGGAAAGCGGGCGGCTGGAAGAAGAACGTCGACTGGCCTACGTTGGCATCACCCGTGCGCGACAGAAGCTGGTGCTGAGCTACGCCGAATCGCGGCGCATCCACGGCCAGGACAACTACAGCCTGCCGTCGCGCTTCCTGCGCGAGATCCCGCGCGAGCTGCTGCACGAAGTACGGCCGAAGGTGCAGGTCTCGCGACCGGCCTCGATGGGCGCAAGCCGGGTGATGGGTCACGCCGCCATCGAAGCGCCGCCGATCAAGCTGGGCGCGCTGGTCAACCATCCCAAGTTCGGCGAAGGCATGGTGACCGACTACGAAGGCAACGGCGCCCACGCACGTGTGCAGATCGAGTTCGCCGACGCCGGCAGCAAGTGGCTGGTGATGGCATATGCCAACCTGACGGTGATCTGATCGCTGTCAGGGGGCCGGGACATCTGTAGAGCCGAGCCATGCTCGGCCGCGGTTGGCCGGAAAATTCAGCCGAGCATGGGCTCGGCTCTACAAAAAACGGCTGGGCGTCACTTGGTGGTGAACGTCTCCACTGCTGCCACCAGCCGCACGCGCTCCATCATTTCCTCATCCTGCCGGTTGCGGATCAACACATAGCTGCCTTCTTCCGGTGACAACACCTCGATCACCTCGTCGCGATAATTGGTGATCTCGATGAAGCCGTCGCCTACGCCGCTCAGATTGTCGATTTCAGCCAGGAGTACCCGCAACGGCACGAGGGCGCCGGACTCGTCTGTGCCGCCGCCGGTGCGGGGGTTGTCGAAGTACACGCTGACCTTGGGTTGCACGGTTCTGTCCCACTCGTAGATCGAAACGACATGCGTCGTGGCCAGCCGGAACTCCTCTGCTGATTCCTCGCCGCTGAACTCGCACTGGAAGATCGGCACGCACAGGAACAGGTTCGCACGACCCTCAATCTGGTTGAGGAACCCGTGATACGTGCTGGGCACCGCCATTGCGTGGGTGAACCCATAAGCATTGGAAGAAATAGTGAAGATCGTTGGCCTGTCGTGAGACAGATGGCGCGGCGCTTCCAGTGCAACGCTGGAGGCGAGTTCCGGGTCGTTGATGTTCTTTGAGACAACCATCAGATCCTGGCCATCGGTGATCCTCAAACAGCAATGAAGATCGAATGTCGCCACGGTGTACTTGGCGAAGTAGCAGCCGTGGACCTCGGTTACCTCCCCGAACTCCTGCAACAGGTCATCTCTGGTAATCATGGGCGTGTCCAAGATGCGATAGCCCAATGATCGCTGATGAAGCCTGCGGCGGCCATGCAACGTCTCTGAAGGTACTGCGTAGGGCCAGAGCCCTTTTCCGTTGGAAAAGGGATCCGACCCCGATACGCTGCGGTCATGACCCGCAAGGTTCTCTTCCTCTGCAGCCAGAACCGCCTGCGCAGCCCGACGGCCGAGCAGGTGTTCGCCGAGTGGCCGGGCATCGAGACCGCCTCGGCCGGGCTGCTCGCCGACGCCGAAGAGATCCTCAGCCCCGAGCTGTTGCAGTGGGCCGACCTGGTGTTCGTGATGGAGCGGGCGCATCGCAACCGGCTGTCCAGCCGCTACAAGCCGTGGCTGAAGGGCAAGCGCGTGATCTGCCTGGATATCCCGGATGACTACGAGTACATGGACCCGGTGCTGGTGGAGCTGCTGAAACGGAAAGTGCCGCCGTTCCTGCGCTGAGCGCGGTCTTGTAGAGCCGAGCCCATGCTCGGCTGCTTTCCGCAGCAAAGCCAGTCGAGCAGGCGCGGCTCTACAATAGCGGCCACATCTCCCAGGAATGCCCTCATGACCGAGCCCACGCTGCATGTCACCGTGAAATTGAACGCCAGGCTGCAGCCCGAGCATCGCCATGAGCTGTTCGAGGATCCGCTGGATGCGCTGCTGCAGGCGGCCGAGCTGGGTGGGATCACCGGAGGCGGTACCGCGATGTCCGACGAAGGCGAAGTCGAATACGGCGATATCGAAGTGGCACTGGTCGATGCCGCGGGCGTGCCGAAGCTGATCGACCTGCTGGAGCAGCTGGGTGCACCGAAGGGCTCGCAGATACAGGGCGCAGGCGAGGCCGATCGCAGCTTCGGCGTGACCGAGGGCCTGGGCATCTACCTCGATGGCCTCACCCTGCCGGACGAGGTATACGAGCAGTGCGATTCGAACCATGTGTTCGAACAGCTGTCCGAGCGCATCGATGGCCTGGGCGAGATCTGCAGCTGGTGGCAGGGGCCGAGCGAGACCGCGCTGTACATGTATGGCCAGTCGTTCGAGGCGATGCGTGAGGCGATCGCTGAATTCGTCAGCAGCTACCCGCTGTGCCAGAACGCACGCGTGGTGCAGATCGCCTGAGCATAGGCCTCTACCGGTAGGTGCCAACCTTGGTTGGCACGATGTCGTCGGTCGCGGAGAGCAGCCGAGCATGGCTCGGCTCTACAGAAGAGCGTTACCGACTTGCGGCCTGCTGCGCGTTCTCGCGCAGGGCAAGGTGCTTGCCCAGCTGGTAGCCGCCATAGAACAGCACGAACGCGGCGGCCACGGCCAGAAGAATGGCCCGTGGGGTGATCTGTGATGTCGGCTTGCGGTCCTGCATGCGCGTGCTCCCCGATGGCGGCAGCGTGCCGCGCGCCCAGCATGCGCCGTGCGTGGCAGCCGGGCAAGCCCGGCGCTACGGTGTGACCGGACCCCGCACCTGCTCCCAGTCCAGCCCGAACTTGGCCAGGTATTTGCGCAGGCGGTCGGCGTCGTTGGTGCTGGCGCGCTGCGTGCGCGAGACCGCAAACAGCTCGCGACCCGCAGCGGACAGCGATTTCGAGCGCGCACAGACCCGCACCACTTCTTCCAGCTGCACGCGATCGAAACGGTCCAGCGTGTCCACGGCATCGCCCAACAGTGCATCCAGCGGTGAAGGCGCATCGCCGCCGCGCCACTGCGCCCGCAGGCGCACGATCTCGTCTTCCACGCCCTCGATCTGGATGCGCCCGGCACTCGCCAAGGTGGCCAGGCGCATGATCGACGCGCCCAGATCGCGGAAGTTGCCGCGCCACGCGGCTTCCGGGCTGGTGGCGAATGCCAGATAGCGCGTGCGTGCCTCGACGTTGAAACGTACCCGCGCATGCTGGTCCTGCGACCAGCGTTCCAGCTCGAACTCGATGTTCGGTTCGATGTCTTCCATGCGCTGGGCCAGACCCGGCAGGCGATAGGTCCACAGGTTGAGGCGGGCCAGCAGGTCTTCGCGGAAGCGGCCTTCCAGCACCGACTGCTGCAGGTCGCGGTTGGTGCCGGCGATCAGCTGGAAGTCGCTCTCCACTTCGCGGTCGCTGCCGACCGGCAGGAACCGCTTCTCTTCCAGCGCCCGCAGCAGCATCGCCTGTTCGTCCTGGCCGAGTTCGCCGATCTCGTCCAGGAACAGCAGGCCTTGGTGGGCTGAGCGCAGCAGGCCGGCACGGTCGCTGGAAGCACCGGTATAGGCGCCCTTGGTATGGCCGAACAGGGTGCTCATCGCACCGTCGCCGCGCAGGGTCGCGCAGTTCACCTCGACGAAGCGACCCGGCAACTGGTGCTTGAGCTTCTTCAGCTCGAACACACGCTTGGCCAGCTGGCTCTTGCCTGCACCGGTCGGCCCCATCAGCAGCATCGGCGCGCGCGAGCGGGTAGCCACCGTTTCGATCTGCTCGATCATGCGATTGAAGGCCGCGTTGCGGGTGGCGATGCCGCCCTTCAGCAGGTCGCGGTCCTGCAGCTGCTGCTGGGCAAAACGCTGGGCGATGTGGTCGTAACGCGATAGATCGAGGTCGATGACCGCGTACGTGCCGGCGGCGCCGTCCTGCTTGCGCGGCGGCGAGGTCTGCAGCAGGCGCCCGGGGAAGTGCCGGCTCTCGGTCAGCAGGAACCAGCAGATCTGCGCGACGTGCGTGCCGGTGGTGATGTGGACGTAGTAGTCCTCCTCCTCCGGCTGGAACGGATAGCTGGCGAGGAAGTCATGCAGGGTGGCGTAGACCCCCTCGAATTCCCACGGATCTGCCAGGTAGGTGTCGTGCCGCTGCACGCTGATGCCCGGCGCCGCCTGCACCAGATCCTCGCAGACCACCCGCGCCAGCTTGCTGTAGCGGCGCTCATCCAGCAGCAGCTCGATGCGGTCGGGCAGGAAATCCTCATGCATGCCCAGCGACACCGTCGGGCGCCACTTCTGCCAGCGCCCCGGGCCCTCGCCCGCGTCGAGCTGGGTGCCGAGCATGCCAAAGACCACCTGCCGACGCGCCATATCCATTCCTATAAAAGATGCGCCAGAAATATATATCGTTTCGCCGCGTCTCGCTGATCAAGATAGCTCGATTCAAGAGAAATTCCATGAAAATCAATCGCATGGATACTTGCGAGAAAAGTTGGCACGGCCATTGCTCTATATCCAGCAAGACACGACGCGGGCTGTTCCCGCCGAGGACATCAGCATGGCCAACCTTTCGCTCTTCTCCTGGATGCGCACGCCGCAGCCGCCGCAGGCAGACACCGTCAATGAAGCCGGTGGCCTGGCCTACCGCCGCGACCCGCGTGCAGCGCTGGCGCTGTATGCGGCCACCGGGTGCCTGAACAACACTTTCTACAGCGACGCCGAAGCGCAGCTGCAGCAGGTGCTGGCGCTGACCGCGCAGGTCGAGCCGCGCTTCATCGCCCGCACTGCCCTGTACGCCCGCCAGGTCGCACATATGAAGGACATGCCGGCGCTGCTGCTGGCGGTGCTCAGCCTGCGTGACCCGGAGGCGTTCGCTCTGGCGTTTCCGCGGGTGATCGACAACGGCCGCCAACTGCGCACCTTCGTGCAGATCATGCGCAGCGGCCAGGTGGGGCGTCGTTCGCTGGGCTCGCTGCCCAAGCGCAGGGTGCGTGAGTGGATCCAGCAGGCGTCGGCGGAAACGCTGGTGCGTGCGGCGATCGGCCAGCAGCCGTCGCTGGCCGATGTGATCCGCATGGTGCATCCGAAGCCGGCCAACGCCGAGCGCAAGGCGCTGTATGCCTGGATCATCGGTCGTGCGTACGACGAGGCGCAGCTGCCGGCGGTCGTGCAGGCCTACGAAGCCTTCAAGCGCGATCCGCGCGGACTGCCGCCGGACCTGCCGTTCCAGTACTACAGCACGCTGCCGCTGGATGCGGCGCAGTGGTCGGCACTGGCCCGCAATGCATCGTGGCAGTCGATGCGGATGAACCTCAACACGTTCGCCCGCAACGGCGTGTTCGATGATCCGGCGATGGTGCAGGTGATCGCAGATCGCCTGCGTGATCCGCAGCAGGTGCGTCGTGCCCGTGTACTGCCGTACCAGCTGCTGATGGCCTTCCACGCGGGTGCTGGCTTGCCGTCGCCGATCCTGGAAGCGCTGCAGGATGCGATGGAGATCGCGACGGCGTCGGCGCCGGCATTGCCGGGGCGGGTGGTGGTGGCGGTGGACGTGTCCGGTTCCATGCAGTCGCCGGTAACCGGCTACCGCAAGGGCGCCAGTACCGCGGCACGCTGTGTGGACGTGGCGGCGCTGGTTGCAGCCTGCGTGCTGCGCGGGCAGCCGCAGGCCAAGGTATTGCCGTTCGATACCGAAGTGCGCCACGTGCGGTTGAACCCGCGCGACAGCGTGATGACGTTGGCCCGCCAGCTGGCGATCAACGGTGGCGGTACGTCGGTCAGCGCACCGCTGCAGTACCTCAACCTGAAGCGCGAGCCGGTGGACCTGGTGGTGATGGTGTCGGACAACGAGAGTTGGCGCGACACCCGCCAGGGTGGGCAGACGGCCACGATGCTGCAGTGGGATGCACTGAAGCGTCGCTGCCCGCAGGCGCGGCTGGTGTGCATCGACCTGCAGCCGGTGGCCAGCAGCCAGACCGTGCAGCGCGGTGACGTGCTGCACATCGGAGGCTTCAGCGATGCGGTGTTCGACCTGATCGCGCAGTACGCCGCTGCGGCCGAGGACGGCAGCAGCTGGGTCCAGCGCATCCAGGACATGGCGTTGTAAGGCGGCAAGGATGTCGCCACGGACCGCCCGGCTGGCAATGGGGCCAGCCGGGCAGGGCCAGGAGTTCGTTTTTGCGGTGAATGCTGGTGGAACTACATTGGTTGTCCCTTCGGGGTCGGGTTCGAGTCCCGCGTTTCCTGCCTGTCGTGAGGAAGCAGACGTTCCACTTCCCTTGTCACCGCACCTTTTCGAACGGCACCGGCAACGGCGCCGATGCTTCACCGCCGGCAGCGCGAATGCCGGAGGAACTACAGCCTCTTAAGCTCCAGGTCGCGGGTTCGACTCCCGCCTGCCGCGGCAACGCGGCGGTAGCTCAGTGGTAGAGCAGGATGTTCCTCCAGATTCTTGTCGTGCTGCCGGCACCTTCGCTTTCGTTGCGCGGGGAATGCAGGTGGAACTACATCGGAAGCCCTTCGGGGTCGGGTTCAAGTCCCGGCCGTCATCCACGGCAACGTGGACGACGGAATGTTCCACCACCTTTGTCACCGCACCTTCTTTGTTTTTGCTTTGGATGAAAGGAAACATCACCATGACCACTCTCAATTACGACGTGATCCAGCAGCCGGGTGCTGCACCGATCAAGCTGTGGACCCGCGGCGTGCCGCTGGAAGACCAGGCGCGCGAGCAGCTGCAGAACATCGCCAGGCTGCCTTTCATCCACAAGTGGATTTCGGTGATGCCCGACGTGCACCTGGGCAAGGGCGCGACCGTGGGTTCGGTGGTGCCGACCATCGGCGCGATCATTCCAGCGGCAGTGGGCGTGGACATCGGCTGCGGCATGATCGCGGTGCGCACCACGCTGGTTGCCAGCGACCTGCCGGACAATCTGTCCGCTGTGCGCAGCGCGATTGAACGGGCGGTGCCGCATGGCCGCAGCGTCACCCGCGGTGGCCGCGACAAGGGCAGCTGGGACACGCCGCCCGAACTGGCGGTGGAAGGCTGGGCGCAGCTGGTGGACGACTTCGCATTGATCTGCGAGCGTCACCCGCGCCTGAAGAACACCAACAACCTCAAGCACCTGGGGACGCTGGGTACCGGCAACCACTTCGTCGAGGTCTGCCTGGACCAGGAGCAGCGCGTGTGGTTCATGCTGCACTCCGGTTCGCGTGGCGTGGGCAATGCCATCGGCACCTACTTCATCGAGCTGGCCAAGCAGGAAATGCGCCGCTGGATGATCAACCTGCCCGACCAGGACCTGGCCTACCTGCCCGAGGGCAGCCAGCACTACGGCGACTACGTGTTCGCAGTGGACTGGGCGCAGCGTTTCGCACGCATGAACCGCGAGGTGATGATGCGCAACGTGGTGGCTGCAGTGCGCACGGTGATCAGCAAGCCGTTCGAGGCCGAGGCCGAGGCGGTGAACTGCCACCACAACTACGTGAACCGCGAGACCCACTTTGGCAAGGAGGTGATGCTGACCCGCAAGGGCGCGGTGAGTGCGCGTAAGGGCGAACTGGGCATCATTCCGGGCAGCATGGGAGCCAAGAGCTTCATCGTGCGTGGCCTCGGCAACGAGGACAGCTTCCACAGCTGCAGCCACGGTGCCGGCCGCGTGATGAGCCGTACCCAGGCGCGCAAGCTGATCACCGTGGATGACCACGCCAAGGCTACCGCGCACGTGGAATGCCGCAAGGATGCGGAGGTGGTGGATGAATCGCCGGCGGCCTACAAGCCGATCGAGGCGGTAATGGAGGCCCAGCGCGATCTGGTCGAGATCGTGCACACGCTGCGCCAGGTGGTGTGCGTGAAGGGATGAGGCAACCCGTGCGCGGCGTACACTGCGCCGCGCACGGCAGCAGGGCCCGGCATCGACACAACGGGCATGGAGGAACAGACAGATGGACATGATTGAACTGGATGGCGGGCAGGGTGGCGGACAGCTGCTGCGCTCGGCACTGACATTGAGCCTGTGCACCGGCACCGGCTTCACGCTGCACAACATCCGCGCGATCCGGCGCAAGCCGGGATTGATGCGCCAGCACCTGACCGCGGTGAACGCCGCGGCGCGGGTCGGCAACGCGTGTGTGCACGGTGCGGAACTGGGCGCTACCTCGCTGCGCTTCGAGCCGGGGGCGGTGAGCGCTGGCGACTATCATTTCGCGACCGGCAGCAGCGGCTCGGCAACGCTGGTGCTGCAGACCGTGCTGCCGGCACTGTGGCGCGCGCAGGGAGCGTCGCAGCTGCGCCTGGAAGGCGGTACCCACAACCCACTGGCGCCCAGTGCGGACTTCATCGCCGAAAGCTATCTGCCGGCGCTGCAACGGATGGGCGTGCAGGCGTCGATGCAGCTGCTGCAGCACGGCTTTCACCCGGCAGGCGGTGGCGTGATGGAGGTGCAGGTGCAGCCGTGCGCAGCGCTGCAGCCGCCGTCGCTGGAGGTGCGTGCGCCATTGCAGGGAATCGAGGCACAGGTGCTGATGTCCGGACTGTCCACCGGCATCGGCCTGCGCGAACTGCAGGTATTGGCTGAGACGCTGGGCGTGGACCCGCATCCGCGCAACGTGCAGTCGATACGGCCGGCGCTGGGACCGGGCAACGTTGCCCTGGTGCGCGTGCGGCATGGCGACCACGTGGAGGTGTTCAGCGGGCATGGCGAGCGCAGTGTCTCCGCCGAGCAGGTCGGCGCGCGCCTGGCCGGGCAGGTGAAGCAGTATCTGGACGGGGCGGGTGCCGTTGGCGAGTACCTGTCCGACCAGTTGCTGCTGCCGATGGCGCTGGCGGGCGGCGGTGCGTTCACCACCCACGTGCTGAGCGATCACCTGGTCAGCAATGCGCGGTTGATCGAGAAGTTCCTGCCGGTGGAATTCGACTGGCAACCGCACGAGGGTGGCTGGCGGGTGAAGGTGCAGGCCTGAGTGCCCGCCGGGCATGGCCCGGCGCTACCGGAGCATCGCAGCCGCGTGTCGATCCTGGGCATGTTGCGCCGGGCGATGCCAGGCCGCGCATCGCCCGGTCAACCCGCGCTGCGCAGGCATCGCTGCGCGCTGCCGGATTGATCCTGCGCAAGGCACGATCTCCACATCGGGTATGTAATGGTGTCGTTCCCACTGGGTAGATCATCGCGGAGCCCCACCATGTACAAGCGCATCCTGATCGCCACCGACGGTTCGGAGCTGGCCGACAAGGGCCTGGCCAAGGGCCTGGAGCTGGCCAAGGACCTCAACGCCGAGGTCGACATCGTCACCGTCTCCGAGCCATGGGCCGTCGGCATGTACGACGCCATGGGCTGGAGCGTGGGTTACATGAACAGCCCGGAGTACAAGGCCGACCGCGAGGAAGGCGCGCAGAAGGTGCTGCAGCCTGCGCTGGCCAAGGCGGCCGAGCAGGGCATCACCGCCAATCCGGTGCATGTGCTGGACCGCTATGCGGCCGACGGCATCATCGAGACGGCGGGCCAGCGCAACAGCGACTTGATCGTGATGACCTCGCACGGCCGCCGCGGCGTCACCCGCGTGCTGCTGGGCAGCCAGACCGCCGAGGTGCTGGCGCGCAGCACGCTGCCGGTGCTGGTCATCCGCTGATACAGAAGCGTTCCCGGGGAGGGGACCCGACGCCGGCCGCAGGATGCGCGCCGGCGTTGTTTTTTCCGGAGCCCGGTAGAGCCACCGTCAACGGTCCAGGCCATCCGTGGATAGGACCCAGTAGATCCACGCCATGCGTGGATGGGCCTTGCCGATCGCCTTGATGGGGTCAGAGCCCTTTCCTGCGGAAAGGGATCCGACCCCGGTCGCATCACCAGCTGTACAGCTTCCAGTACACCGGCGACACACCATCCTTGTCGTTGTCGAAGCGGCCATCGCCGTTCTTGTCGTACATGTAGAACGGCGCGCCGCGTGCCGGCGTCACCTTGACCATGCGCAGCTGGCCGGACACCCGGTACTCCTCGATGGTGTCACCATTGTCCATCGTGCGTTTGGAGACATCGGCGCCCTTGACGTCCACCGGGGGCGCGCCGGCGCCGCCCATGCTGGCGCAGCCAGCGAGCAGGAGCACGGAAGCCAGCATCAGGGTTTTCATCGGCGGGGCCTTTGCCTGGAAAGAGCCTTGATTATGCCCCATCGTCGCGTCACTGCCGTGTCGCCTCGGTGCAGGCGTGGGCGCGTAGAATCGTCGCATGAGCAGATTAGTCCTGATCGACGGGTCCAGTTACCTGTACCGCGCGTTCCACGCGCTGCCGCCCCTGTCCAATGCACAGGGTGAGCCCACCGGCGCGCTGTTCGGCGTGGTCAACATGCTGCGCTCGACGCTGAAGGAGCGCCCGGCCTACGTCGCGTTCGTCGTCGATGCCCCCGGCAAGACCTTCCGCGACGACCTGTACGACCAGTACAAGGCCAACCGCCCGCCGATGCCCGACGAACTGCGCAGCCAGGTCGAGCCGATGTGCCGCATCGTCGAAGCGCTGGGCATCAGCATCCTGCGCATTGATGGCGTGGAGGCCGACGATGTTATCGGCACCCTGGCCCTGCAGGGCGTCGCACAGGACCTGAAGGTCACCATCTCGACCGGCGACAAGGATTTCGCCCAGCTGGTCCGGCCGGGCATCGAACTGGTCAACACCATGACCGGCAGCCGCATGGATTCGGATGCGGCGGTGATGGACAAGTTCGGCGTGCGTGCCGACCAGATCGTCGACCTGCTGGCGCTGATGGGCGACACCGTGGACAACGTGCCCGGGGTCGAGAAGTGCGGGCCGAAGACGGCGGCCAAGTGGCTGGCCGAATACCAGCATCTGGACGGTGTGATCGCGGCCGCGCCAACCATGAAGGGCAAGATCGGCGAGAACCTGCGCGCCGCGCTGGAGCGGCTGCCGCTGAACAAGGAACTGGTGACCATCCGCACCGACGTCGCGCTGGACGCCAGCCCGACCACGCTGGCCCTGCGTGATCCGGACGTGCCCACGCTGGGCGAGCTGTACCTGCGTTACGGCTTCACCCAGGCATTGAAGGAACTGGGTGGGCCGGTACCAGCGCCTGCGGTGGCCAACGACGCGACGCCCAGCCTGCGTGGCACCGCGGCCGGCTTTGCCCGTGGCAGCGCGGAAGCGCCGCCGGCGGGCGAACTCGATCCGGCGCTGTCGGCGCCCGGCGAGTACGAGACCGTGCTGACCACCGAGCAGCTGCAGGCCTGGGTCGCACGTGTGCAGCAGGCCGATCTGATCAGCTTCGATACCGAGACCGACGCGCTGGATGCGATGCGTGCGCGACTGGTGGGCATCAGCCTGGCGGTGGAACCGGGCAAGGCCGCCTACATCCCGGTCGGCCATGACTATCCGGGCGCGCCGGCACAGCTGCCGCTGGCACAGGTGCTCGACGCGCTGCGGCCGGTGCTGCAGGACCCGGCGAAGAAGAAGCTGGGCCAGCATGGCAAGTACGACCTGCACGTGCTGCGCCGCCATGGCGTGGACGTGCAGGGCTACCACGACGACACCATGCTCGAGAGCTTCGTGCTCAATTCCACCGCCACCCGCCACGACATGGATTCGCTGGCCCTGCGTTACCTGGGCTACAACACCATCAAGTTCGAGGAGGTGGCCGGCAAGGGCGCCAAGCAGATCTCGTTCTCGCAGGTGGGCATTGACGAGGCCAGCCGCTACGCCGCCGAAGACGCCGACATCACCCTGCGCCTGCACCATGCGCTGCAGCCGCAGCTGCGGGCCGAACCGACCCTGGACAGCGTGTACCGCAGCATCGAGATGCCGCTGGTGCCGGTGCTGACCAGCATCGAAGCCAACGGCGTACGGATCGACACCGACGAACTGCGCCGGCAGAGCCAGGACCTGTCCTCGCGCATGCTGGCCGCGCAGCAGAAGGCCACCGAACTGGCCGGACGCAGCTTCAACCTGGATTCGCCCAAGCAGCTGCAGGCGGTGCTGTTCGATGAGCTGAAGCTGCCGGCGGTGGTGAAGACCCCCAAGGGCCAGCCCAGCACCAATGAAGAGGCACTGGAGGCGATTGCCGACCAGCACGAACTGCCGCGGGTGATCCTGGAGTACCGCGGCCTGGCCAAGCTGCGCAGCACCTACACCGACAAGCTGCCGGAAATGGTCAACCCGGACACCGGCCGCGTACACACCAGCTACCACCAGTCCGGTGCTGCGACCGGCCGCCTGTCCTCGTCCGATCCGAACCTGCAGAACATCCCGATCCGCACCGAGGATGGCCGCCGCATCCGCCGCGCGTTCATCGCCCCGGAAGGCATGCAGTTGCTGGCGGCCGACTATTCGCAGATCGAGCTGCGGATCATGGCCCACCTGTCCGAGGACCCAGGCCTGGTGCGTGCCTTCGAACAGGGCGCCGACGTGCACCGCGCCACCGCCGCCGAGGTGTTCGGGCGCGCGCTGGACGAGGTGACCGCCAACGAGCGCCGTGCCGCCAAGGCCATCAACTTCGGCCTGATGTACGGCATGAGCGCCTTCGGCCTGGCCCGCAACCTGGGCATCGACCGCGGCCAGGCGCAGGACTACGTGGCGCTGTACTTCAGCCGCTACCCGGGCGTGCGCGACTTCATGGAGCGCATGCGCCAGCAGGCGCGTGACCAGGGCTATGTGGAAACCCTGTTCGGCCGCCGCCTGTACCTGAACGACATTCATGCACGTAACCAGGGCCTGCGCGCCGGTGCCGAGCGTGCGGCGATCAATGCCCCGATGCAGGGCACGGCCGCCGACATCATCAAGCGCGCCATGGTCGCGGTGGATCAGTGGCTGCGTGACAGCGGTGCCCCGGCGCGGATGATCCTGCAGGTGCACGATGAACTGGTATTCGAAGCCGAGACCGGATTCATTGAAGAGCTGCGCAGCAATGTCGTGCAGCACATGTCGCAAGCAGCACAATTGCGCGTGCCGCTGGTGGTTGATACCGGCACCGGCAGTAACTGGGATGAGGCGCACTGAGTCGCATTCAGGCCGAAAACGCCGTGAATTCGTTCATTTGCGTGATATTTCTGACTCGAACATGAATGTTTCCCTGGGGGGTGCTTATTAAATTGGGCCCCTTCACGAACCGTTAGTGTTCGGAGTGCTTCTATAACTCCCGACAGGCGCAACGCCTGTTGTGGATCTCTCCCATCCCCTGGAGCAGATCTCGGAACGGGGGCTCCTCCCCAAGCACCCGTTCCCCGGCCCCGTTGACCTCCCCCTGGTCAGCGGGGCTTTTTATTTGTGCGCTGCTGCGCCACGCTGGGCCATCGCTCAGCAGGGGAACCCGCAATGCCCGATCTGTTCGCCCTGGCGATGCCGTGGTGGGAATTCATCCTGCGCGCGGTGGTGGTCTATGCCGTGGTGCTGGGCATGGTCCGGCTCAGTGGCAAGCGCGCGCTGGGGCAGGTCACGCCGTTTGATGTGCTGCTGATCGTATTGCTCGGCAACGCGGTGCAGAACGCGTTGCTGGGCACCGATACGTCGCTGGCCGGCGGCCTGCTGCTGGCCGCCACGCTGATCCTGCTGAACTACGGCGTGGGCTGGATCACCGCCCGCAGCCGCCGCATGGAACGGCTGATCGAGGGCGAACCGGTGGTGATCGCGCGCAACGGCAAGCTCTTCGACAGCGTGCTGCGGCGCGAGCTGGTCAGCCGCGCCGATTTCGAGGTCGCCATGCGCCAGCAGAGCTGCATCGGCGTGGAAGAGGTGGAACTGGCACTGCTGGAAACCAACGGCCACATCACCATCATTCCCAAGCGCAAGGACGATTGAGGCGCGCCACAGCGTGGGCCGAAGGCAGTATTCCTCCGGCCCACGGCACTACGGTTTACTGTTCGGCCGCCTGCGCCTTCATGCCCGCCCAGTCACGTGTGGCGTCCACATCGCAGGCTACATGGGTGCCCTTGCCATCCTTGGCGCAGATCGCCGCCATCGTCTGCGGAACCTTGGGGTCGGCGGTATGCGCATAGCCTGCGGCGAGCCCCAGGCAGCCATCGCGCACGCCGGCGCTGCACAGCTTGATGAAATAGGGCTGGGCCTGCGCCCACTTCTCCGCGCTGTGCAGTTCCTCACCGGCGACCTTGCAGCCGAGCAGCTTGCCGTCGTTGCAGCATGATGCGGCGCCGCCCTTGCGGGCCAGGATCGGGCAATCCAGCGGCTGCGGGATCTCCACGAATGCCGGCGGCGGCCGGCAGCTCGTCGCGGACTTGTCCATGCGCTGGTAGTAGCCGTAGCGGTTGTCCTTGTCCATCCCGGCCAGGGTTCCGTTGCTCAGTGGCTGCAGTACGAAATCGCTGCCGACGTCACGACGGATCAGGATCCTGCCGTCCTGCACGCGTGCGCGCAGGCGGGTGCCGACACCCTCCACTTCGACCAGGCCGGCATCCAGGAACCGCAGCGACGACAGCAGGCCAAGCTCGGCCTCGAAGCGGCCGCAGGGAAGCGCGGTAGCTGCGACCGGGGTCAGCGCCGACGACGCGAGCGGGGTCAGCATCGCCAGGCCCTTGGCCGGGCCGCAGGCGTAGGTGCCCTCGCGCTGCGTGCATGAGCGCTGCAGGGCCTGCTGCGCCTGCTGCAGGCGTCCGCCGTTCCACAGCGCCTCGGCCACGTTGCTGCAGAACGCCTCGCCCTGCTGCTGCGCGCACAGCGCCGCCAGTTCATCCAGCTGCGCTGCTGGCAGCGGTGCGTCCAGGGTCTGCTCCAGGCCCATCACCGCCCTGCCCATCAGCTCGCCGGCCATGGCCTTCATGACGGCCATGCAGGCTTCCCCGTCCTCGGGCGATGCGTCATCGCGGCAGTAGGGCGGCATCTGCGGCTCGGCCCGGGCACGCTGCGGTTGCGCCTCCGTGGCCTGGCGCTGGTAGGTCTCCTGCAGTTGGGTGCAGGCCACCTCCACGCCCTCGCGGCACCAGGCGTGCAGCTGCAAGGGCGCGGCCTCAGGCAGTGCCTCCAGGCAGTCGCTGGTGTCGGCCATGCAGCTGCCTTCGACCATCTCCGGTACCGGCTTGCAGGCGGCCGCTGCTTTCAGGTGGAACGTGTGGTACCCGCCGGTGACCGTGCGGTCGTTGTCGCTGAACTCCCAGTTCTCCAGGCGGCCGGTGGACAGGTTGCCGGTGCCCAGCAGGTTGTCCTGGCGTACCAGCCGCAGCCGCTCCGTGGCCTGGTAGGGGCCCGAAAGGAAGCCGTGGGCTTCGCTTTCGATGGTCAGGCTGGCGTTGCCATCGTCCTGCAGGTAGGTGCCGCAGGCCATCGACTGCGCGGCCACCGGCAGGCTGGGCACGGCCAGCGCGAGCAGCAGCATGAGGCGCCAGGTGGCCATCCGGCGGCGTGGGGAAACAACAACGGGCATCACGGTCTTCCTTGATTCAAGACAAGAGGGGGAATGAAGCGGAGCGCGCCGCAGCGCGGCCACCGCCGCGCGGGCGGCGGTTCGCGCAGCTGCAACGCGTGCAGCGTCCGGTACCGGAAGCGCCTACAGCCAGTCGCGTGGCACCAGGTAATCGGCCAGGCGCGCTTCGGCGCTGCCGTCTTCCGGGGTAAAGCCGTACTCCCAGCGCACGCGCGGGGGCAGGCTCATCAGGATGCTCTCGCTGCGGCCACCGCTCTGCAGGCCGAACAGCGTGCCGCGGTCGTAGACCAGGTTGAACTCGACGTAGCGGCCACGGCGGTACAGCTGGAACTCGCGTTCGCGCTCGCCGTACGGCGTGTCCCTGCGCTGCTGCACGATCGGCAGATACGCATCGAGGAAACCATCGCCGACCGCGCGCAGGTAGGCGAAGTCACGCTCGAAATCGCCGTGCAGATCGTCGAAGAACAGACCGCCCACGCCGCGTGTTTCGTTGCGATGGCGCAGGAAGAAATACTCATCGCACCAGCGCTTGTGCGCGGCGTAGCGTTCTTCACCGAACGGCGCGCACAGATCGCGTGCCACCCGATGCCAGCGCTGCACGTCCTCGTCGAACGGGTAGAACGGGGTCAGGTCGAAGCCACCGCCGAACCAGCTGGCCACCACTTCGCCATCGCGCTGCGCCTGGAAGAAGCGCACGTTGGCGTGGGTGGTCGGCACGTAGGGATTGAGCGGGTGGAACACCAGCGACACACCGGTGGCGCGCCACGAGGCGCCGGCCAGTTCCGGCCGGTTTGCCGAGGCAGACGGCGGCAGGCGGCTGCCCGCCACATCGGAAAAGCCGATGCCGGCCTGTTCGAACACCGCGCCATCGCGCAGCACGCGGGTGCGGCCACCGCCGCCCTCGGCACGCTGCCACAGGTCTTCCTGGAAGCGTGCGCGGCCATCGGCGGACTCGATCGCCGCACAGATGCGATCCTGCAGGTCGGTGAGGTAGGCGCGAACGCGCTCGAATTCGTTCATGGCGCGTACTTTACCGCAGGGCCTGGCCGGGCAAGCTCCCTTACTGCTTGTGGTTGGGGGTGCGTGGGGCCGGTCTGGTCCGATCCTCGTCCGCCGACTGCTCCTGGACAGCGCGCTCCAAGGCCTGCCCGAACTCAAGCAACCCCCAGTTGCGGGTCGCCAGCACGTCGCACGCCACGTGGCGGCCACTACCATCGGCCTCGCAGATGGCCTCAAGCATGGGGCGGGCGTCTACCCTGCTGCTGTTCTCCATGACGCTGACCAGGTTCTCACAGCCCTCGCGGATACCGGCCTGGCAGACCTTCTGGTAATGCTGGCTGGCCTCCACCCACTTCCCGTTCAGCGCGGCGCGACTGCCCAGCACGTGGCAGCCCTGCATCCTGCCGGCGGCGCAGCAGGCTTCGGCTTCACCGTCGATGGGCGCGCGCGGGCAGTCCTGCGGGAACGGAGTTTCGTCGAACACCAGTGGCGCGCTGCACTGTGCATTGCCCGGTTGCCGCTGGAACCGCTGGAAACGCGTCGAATCGTCCAGCCCCAGCAAGTCGCCGTTGGCCAACGGCTGCAGTACATAGTCAGCCCCACGCTCGTGGCGCATGCGGATCTGGCCGTCCTGTACGCGCGCGCGTACTCGCGAGCCGAAGCCAACCTCCACCATGCCACCGTCGCCGAAAGTCAGTTCGTCCATCAGCCCGCCGGAGGCCGCATAGTGGCCACAGGGCACGGCGGCGGCGGGGTGCTGCACCAGCGCTTCGCCCAGCTGCAGCAACGCGGACGCCTGACGGCACGATCGCTCGTCGCCGCCGTCGCAGGCCACCTGCAAGGCCGCCCGACCTTGCTGAAAATTGCCGGCGGTCCACTGCAGCTTGGCGACATCCTCGCAGAAGCCACTTTCGCCCACCTTCGTGCAGAGCCCCTGCAGGCGTTGCAGCCGAGTATCCGACAGTGTGGGCTTGACTGCAGGCGAAAACACTTCAACCATGCTGGCCGCCGTCGAGGCCGTGCGAATGGCGGTGTCGACTGCCTCGACGAGCTCGGGCCGGTCTTCCAGAATGGCCATGCAGGCCTCGGTGTCGGCAGCAGGGTCATCGTCGCGGCACTGGCGAGGGAAATCCATCTCGGCCATCGCCTTTTCCATGGTGGCCTGTATCACCGCGATCTGTGCTTCGGTCGGCGTATCGCTGCCGGGGGCCTGGTCGGCCTTGCGATAGCGATCGGGCAGGCGCTGGCAGAGTTGCGGAACGCCTTCGGCGCAGCCCGATTCCAGTGCCGGAAGGCTCAGCTCATGGTGGTTGTAGAGGCACTGCCGGGCGTCGGCCAGGCAGCTGCCGGGCGTATGTTCGACCGGGGGCAGGCACGCGGCCGGCTGGATCAGGCGGTAGCGTTTGCCGTCCCTATGCAGGGCGCGACCATCGCGCTGGACCTCCAGTTCAGAGACGAGGCCGAAGGTGAGATCAACCAGATTGAGGGTGCCTTCGCTGCGCTGGACAACGAAGGGCCGATCGGAGATGTAGCTGCCTTTCTCGACCCCGCGGTCAGGCCCATCCACGCGCAGCTGGTTGCCGCCGCCTTCGGCCTCGAAAACGCCGCAGCGTGGCAGGCCGGATGCGGCGGCCTGTTGGGCGCAAAGCAGCAGGGACAGCAACGCGATGCAGCGCGGAAGCAGGTTGCGCGGAGCGTAAGCAGACATGTCGAGGCCACAGCAGAAAGACGCGGGCCACGATAGCCAGCCCATCCCGATCCGCAATAAAATCCGCCAGAACGCAGGACCTGCCGTCGCGGCTTCAGCGCCGGGCGGGTCGTTCGCGACAAAACTGCGGGGCGCCCGGCCGTCGCCGGTAACGCTGGTACCCGGTAAATGCGTCCAGCCCCAGCAGATCGCCATTGGCCAGCAGGCCCAGCACGTAATCGGCGCCATTGTCGTGGCGTATGTGAAGGGTGCCGTCCAGCAGCAGCGCGCGCACGTCCTGCGTATCGACCCTGGCCCGCCCGGCATCGTCGAACGTGAGCGTGTCCAGGCTGCCACCATCGGCCTGATAGCGGCCGCACGGCACCTGCAAGAGCGGCACCAGGCGTAGATCGGCACCGAGTTCACGCAATGGTGCGGTACGTTCGCAGGCGCTGACGCGGCCCGCATCGCAGACCACCTGCAGGGCCTGCACCGCCAACGCAGGTTCCAGCGCAATCAACTGTTGTTCGGCCACTTCGACGCAGAAGCGGCCACTGCGGTGCTGCAGGCACAGCTGCTGCAGGTGATCGCGTGCAGCGGCCGTAAGGCGCGAATCCAGTGTGTCTTCGTCTTCCCGTTGCAGACGTTCACCCACCCGCTGCATGGCGGCAGCCAGCGCATCGTCGGTCAGCGCCTCGCAGGCTGCTGTGTCATGTCCGGGCGTGTGTTCGCGGCAGACGGGCGGGCGCTCGAAGCGCGCGGGGCCGATGTCGTCGCTTCCCACCGTAGTCACTGCATCGCGCAGCTGTCGCAGCAGCGTCGAGCAGCCCGCGCCAACGCCTTCGTTGCACGCGCGTTTGGCCTGGCCGGGCGAGGCCGTGGGCAGCTGCGCGATGCAGTGGCTGCCGGCGGCGCGGCAGCTGCCGTCCATCGCGCTGGGTTCGATGGCGCAGGCGCGAGGCTGGCGCAGGGTGTAGACCACGACGACGTCGTCCTCGATGCGCTGCCCATCGGCACTGATCCGGATCGACTCCGCCACGCCATCGTCGAGCATGACCAGGCGGGTCCGTGCCGCACTGCGATCGACCCACAGCGGCTCCGGCTCACTGATGTCGTTGTGGCGGTAGCCGGTGTTGGAGGTGGTGAACACGAGCGCCATGCCGCCATCGGTACTGCGGTATTCGCCACACCGCAGCGCGTCGGCACCGGCAGGCAGTGCGATGAGCAGGAACAAGGTGGGCAGGAAGTTCAATAAACGCATGCGACGATCCTTGTCGTGCGGGAACGGATGCAACTCAGTGGAAGCGCGCGCGGATATCCGGCCGCAGCAGGCGCCAGCCCAGCCAGCCCTGCAGGCCCGCGAACAGCACCGAGGTGCCGACCAGTGTCAGGGTGAACAGCACGCGCTGCACCTGCAGCTCATGCTGCGCCGACGGGTCGCTGGCGAGCAGCGCGATCAACACCAGCAGCAGGCGGTCCATCCACCAGGCGATCACGAAGTTGGCCAGCGCGCTCAGGCCCAGCATCCACACATAGGCCCACAGGCCCCACCGGCGACCGCGCCACAGGCCCCAGCTGGCCAGGGTCGAGACCAGGCAGAGCAGGGCAACAAGCAGCGAGGTGGCCGCTGGGTGTTTCAGCATCCACCACAAGCTGCCGTCGAGCTGCTGCTCCCACGCCAGTGTCACCAGCGTGGTCCAGAACCCGGTGCGGGCCAGTACTGCGGCCATCAGCGCCTGCGCGACGAAGTAGAGGGTGACCAGCAGGCTCAGCCAGAACGAGCCCTGCGCCACCGCGGCGACCCAGTTGTTGGGTGGCGGTGGGGTGGGCGCGGGAATCGGGGGAATCGAGGCTGACATCCGTTGTCCGGGTGAGCAATGCCCGCCTCGTCAGCGAGCCGTCGCCAGGGCAGCGACCGCCGGCAGGATATGGTGTTCGCTCAAGGGTGCCAAGGGCCGGCCGTGCGGCGGCTGCAGCGGCACCCAGGCCAGTTCGGCGATCTCCGCACGCGCGCACGGCTCACCTTCGATCCACACCCGCCAGGCCTGTGCCTGCACGCGGTGGCCAGGCTCGTTCACTGCCCAGTCCTCGAACGTGCCCAACGGCAGCGCCGAGGCGGCATCCAACCGCACGCCCAGTTCCTCGTGCAGTTCGCGTGCCAGTGCCTGCAGCGGCTCCTCGCCCGGGTCGGGCTTGCCACCCGGCTGGATGAAACGGCTGGCACCGTGCTTGCGCACCACCAGCGCCCGGCCGCGATCATCGAGGATGACCGCGGCCACGATGTGGATCGTGGCCGCGGCAGCACTCACTTCAGGTTCTGCTCGAACAGCTTGAGGATGCGCTTGTACTGGTCCAGCCAGGAGTCGGCACGTACGTAGCCGTGGCGCTCCAGCGGGTACGGCGCGATCGACCAGTTGTCCTTGTGCAGCTCGATCAGGCGCTGGGTCAGGTTCACCGAATCCTGGAAGAACACGTTGTCGTCCATCATGCCGTGGGCGATCAGCAGGTTGTCCTGCAGGTTCTGTGCGTACTCGATGGGCGACGACACGCGGTACGCCTCCGGATCGATGTCCGGGGTGTTGAGGATGTTGCTGGTGTAGCCGTGGTTGTACTGGTGCCAGTCGACCACCGGGCGCAGCGCGGCGCCGGCCTTGAACGTGCCCGGCGAGCGGAACAGCGCCATGAAGGTCATGAAGCCGCCATAGGAACCGCCGTAGATGCCGGCATGGTCACGATCGCCCTGCTGGGTGTCGACCAGCCAGTCCAGGCCGTCCTTGTAGTCTTCCAGTTCCGGGTGGCCCATGTTGCGGTAGATGGCCGTGCGCCAGTCGCGGCCATAGCCCTCGCTGCCGCGGTAGTCCATGTCCAGCACGATGTAACCCTTCTGCACCAGCAGGTTATGGAACATCTGCTCGCGGAAGTAGGCCGGGTAGCGCTGGTGCACGTTCTGCAGGTAGCCGGCACCGTGCACGAACATCACGATCGGGTACTTCTTCCCCGGTTCCTTGTTTTCCGGCTCGTAGTACTTGGCCCAGACCACGCCGGCGCCGTGCTTGGACGGCACCGCCACCAGCTTCGGCTGGACCCACTGGCGCGCCTTGTAGTCGGCGGTGCGGGTGTCGGTCAGCACGCGCGCCTGGCCAGAACCGGTACTGGGCACCACTGCCAGCTGCGCCGGCAGGTAGGCGCCGGAATAGCGCACCAGCAGCTGCTGGCCGTCCGGCGACAGCGAGAAATCTTCCACGCCGTTGAGGCTGGTCAGCTCGCGCACCTGGCGGGCACTGGTATCGACCGCGCAGACTTCGTAGTCATGCGGGGCCTGCTGGTTGCACAGGAAGTAGAAGCCCTTGCCGTCGGCCGACAGCACCGGCGCCGAGGTTTCCCACTTGCCACTGGTCAGCGCCTGCGGCTTGCCGCCGCCGGCCTGGGTGTACAGGTGCGAGAAGCCGGATTCCTCGGACAACAGCCACAGCGTGCGGCCATCGGCCATCCAGCCGAAATCGTTGAAGCCCCAGTTGATCCAGGCGTTGTCAGTCAGCCGGTGGCGGTTCTGCACGCGGCCGTCGGCAGCGGCAACACTGACGATCCAGCGGTCCTTGTTGTCGTTGGCGCGCAGCATCACCGCGGCCTGCTGGCCATCGGCGCTCCAGCGGATGCCACCGCCCATGAAGTCGCTCATCACCTGCACGCTGCGGTCGCCCTTCAGCGCGTCCTTGCCGGCCTTGCGGCGCAGCTCGGCCAGCGGATCGGTGCCGATGCCCGGCAGGCTGGACAGCGACAGCTTCTCGGCCTTGCCGCTGCGTACATCCACGAACCACAGGGTGTGCGGCTCGAAGCCGTTGCGGCCGACGCGGGGACGGGTGTCCTCGGTTTCTTCGTAGCCCGACTCGGTCACGTACAGCGGCATCTTGCCGCCGCGGCCGTCATCGAAGTCCTTCGGCTTGGTGGTCACGATCAGGTGGCCCAGGTCCGGCGACAGCACGCTGTCGACGATCTCGACGTCGGCACCCAGGAACACCGGGCCCGGTGCGCGGGTCGGGTCGGCCTGGCGCCAGCGCTGGTCCTGGTCCTTCAGCGCCTCGCGCTGCTCGCGGTCGCGGCGCAGGGTTTCCAGCGTGCGCAGCTGCTGGTCGCGCAGCACGTCGGCCTTCGGCGGCGTGCTCGGATCCTTGTCGGCCTTCAGGCTGGCCACCTGCTGCACGCCGCTGGCGGCGGTCCAGTGGAACCAGTTCTGGCCGACGCGCCAGATCACGCCGTTGTCGGCGGCGAAGTTCACACCGGCGGCGCGTTCGTTGCTGCGGGTCAGCTGGGTCAGCGCGCCGCTGCGCAGGTCGCGGACGAACACGTCGCCGTTGCGCACGAAGGCGCTGCGGCTGCGGCTGCGGTCATAGACCGGATCGGCCACGTCGAGGCTGCCGCGCTGGTCATCGGCCACCTGTGCGGCCACGCCACCGGCCACCGGCTGGCGGAAGGTGTCGCGCACCGGGCTGCCGTTGCGCTTGAGCTGGTATTCCACCTGCTGGCTGTTCCACGACCACCAGGCCTTCTCCACCGGCGGACCGATCCAGTCCGGATCGGCCATGGCCTGTTCGATGGTGATCGGCGTCGGCGCGGCCTGGGCGGCCGGAGCGGCCAGCACGGCAGACAGCAGGAGGGACAGGGGCAGCACTCGGGACATGGGCGGACAGCACCAGAAGAGGAAACCGGGCAAGCGTAGCAGCCGCAAGGGCCGGGGGAAGGGGCCACAGGTCATGGCAGCGGGATCGGCAAAGCGATGCAACCGGTCGGCAGGGTCGCGCATCCAATCTCCTGAACCCGCATCATCCAGCGGACAGGAGCACGACCATGCAGGAACTCATCCCGATCACCCTCTTCATCTGCACCGCCTATGCGATCCATGCCATCGCCGATGCGCGTGCGCGCAGCAAGCTGGTGGCGCCGCACGTGCCGGAAGAGGTGATCCGCTCGCTGGCGGTATTGGAAGAGGAGCGCCGCCGCCAGGGCGCGCTGCGCTGGGGCATCAGCCTGGTGTGCCTGGCACTGGCCATGGCGCTGCTGGAGGCGATCGGTGCACGCGACCTGACGTTCGGAGCCGCCGCCGCGATGGTCGGCAGCGCCGGCCTGGGTCAGCTGCTGGCCTGGCACTTCACCCGCCCCGCAGTGCGCAAGGGCTGAGCCGGCGCATGCTGCGGGCACAGGAGGAGCCCCACGCATGAGCCTGCTGGGGGAAGCGCTGGCCGCGTTGCGGAGGCGGCATCGACAGGATGCCGCGGCCGCGACCACCCCTGCCGAGCCGCTGGATGCGGACCAGGTATTGGTGCGCGCGATCATCGACGGCTCGCAGCCGGCCTTCGCGCAGCTGGTGGAAACACATCAGCGCACCTGCGCGCATGTGATCGGCCGCATGGTCGGCGACCGTGACCAGGTGGCCGACCTGCTGCAGGAAACGTTCCTGGCGGTATTCCGCCAGCTGCACCGGTTCCGTTTCGAATCCTCGCTGCGCACCTGGATTTCGCGCGTGGCCTACACCACCGCGCTGCAGTATCTGCGGCGGCGGCGGCTGGAAGCGCAGTGGATGGTGGCGGTGCAAGCGCCCGAGGAACTGGGCGTTGGTGACGACGGGCCGGGCCCGGCGGAACTCAGCGAGACATTGCAGGCCGGCCGCCACCTCGGGGCGGCGCTGGAACGATTGAGTGCGCCGCAGCGCCTGATCGTAGGCCTGCATTATCTGGAGGATTTCGATCTGGCCGAGATCGAACAGGTGACCGGCCTGGCCCGCGGTACCATCAAGAGCCACCTGTACCGTGCGCGCCAGGTCCTGAAGCAGGAACTGGTGCGGCACGCCACCGCCGGAGAGCTGCTGTGAACCGACCGACCGATTCCCGCGATGCGGAAGAGCGCGCGCTGGCACAGGCGTTGCGTGAGCAGGCGCAGCAGGAACAGACGCCGGATGTGAGTGAGGCGCTGCGGAAGCGCATTGTCTCCGAATCGCGCGACAGCGGCGTGGGCTATGTGGTGGTGCAGGTGCTGCTGCTGGGGGCGCTGGTGGCAGGGGGCGTCTGGTATTTCTGGCGCTGAGGCGCCCGCCGGGTGATGGGCCGCTCCAATCGCTGTTGGTAGATGCCGACCCTGGTCGGCGCTTGGGTGTGTGCCAACCAAGGTTGGCAGCTACCAGAGCGGCTGAACGGTAGCGCCGCGCCATGTCGGCTGCGCCTTCTCCACCTGCGACAAAGTGAAGCAGCGCGTCACCCGGTCGCATCCCGGCTTAACGATATCCCCCTAAAGTGGTCTGGTATCCGACCGGCTCCTGGCAGGAGGCGTCCCTTGGACGCGTTGTTGTTGTCGCGGATCCAGTTCGGATTCGTCATCAGTTTCCACGTACTGTTCCCGGCCTTCACCATCGGCACGGCCAGCTGGCTGGCCTTCATCGAATGGCGCTGGCTGCGCACGAAGCTGCCCGTATGGCGCGAACTGTATTTCTTCTGGCAGAAGATCTTCGCGGTCTCGTTCGGCATGGGCGTGGTCAGCGGCATCGTCATGGCCTTCCAGTTCGGCACCAACTGGCCGCGGCTGAGCGAAGTGGCCGGCACGGTGATCGGCCCGCTGCTGACCTACGAAGTGCTGACCGCGTTCTTCCTGGAAGCCAGCTTCCTCGGCGTGATGATGTTCGGCTGGGGCCGGGTCTCGCCGCGCCTGCATTTCCTGTCCACCTGCATGGTGGCGCTGGGCACGCTGTTCTCTACCTTCTGGATCCTCTCGTCCAACAGCTGGCTGCACACGCCGGCCGGCTACGAGATGGTCAACGGCATCGTCCACCCCGTCGACTGGTGGCAGGTGGTGTTCAACCCGTCCTTCCCGTACCGGTTGGCGCATATGGCGCTGGGTTCGTTCATCACCACCTGTTTCGTGATCGGTGGCGTCGGTGCGTGGTACCTGCGCAGGGGAACCCACGTCGAGGCCGGCCGCCGCATGCTGATCGCCGCCGTCGCGTTCGCCGCGCTGACCGTGCCGCTGCAGATCTTCGTCGGCGACATGCACGGCCTGAACACGCTCAAGCACCAGCCGATGAAGATCGCGGCGATGGAAGCGCACTGGCATGAGACCAAGGAGGGCGAGGGCGTGCCGCTGGTGGTATTCGCACTGCCCAACGAGAAGGAAGAGCGCAACGATTTCGAAGTGGCCATTCCCAAGCTCGGCAGCGTGATCCTGACCCACACCCTGGACGGTACGTTCGATCCGCTGACCTCGGTGCCGGCCAGCGAGCGGCCGCCGGTGACGCCGGTGTTCTTTGCCTTCCGCATCATGGTCGGGCTGGGCACGCTGATGCTGGTGCTGGCCTGGGTCTCGGCCATCCAGCTGTGGCGGAAGAAGCTGCTGGATTCGCCGTGGCTGCTGCGCGGCTGGAACTGGATGCTGCCCAGTGGCTTCATCGCGCTGATATCGGGCTGGTTCGTCACCGAGATGGGACGGCAGCCGTGGGTCGTCTACGGTGTGCTGCGCACCGCCGATGCGGTCGGCCCGCAGAGTGCATGGATGACCGCACTGTCGCTGACGGTGTACGTGGTCGGCTACGCCTTCGTGTTCGGCTGGGGCATCTGGTACCTGGTGAAGATCCTGCGCCATGGCCCACAGCCGTACGACGCAGGGCCGTCGCTGGACCATGGCAGCCACACCCCGGCGCGGCCGCTGTCGGCCGCCGACGAACCGCTGGAGGAGCGCTGACATGGACCTGATGACCTGGCTGCCGGTGGCATGGTTCGCGGTGATCGGCTTCGGCGTGCTGATGTACGTGGTGCTGGATGGCTTCGTGCTCGGCATCGGCATCCTCGCTCCGTTCGCCGAGGACGAGGAACAGCTGGACCTGATGATGAACACCGCCGCGCCGATCTGGGACGGCAACGAGACCTGGCTGGTGCTCGGCGGCGCCGGCCTGATGGCGGCGTTCCCGAAGGCCTACGCGGTGCTGCTGTCGGCGCTGTACCTGCCGGTGCTGCTGCTGGTGGTGGCGCTGGTGTTCCGTGGCGTGGCCTTCGAGTTCCGTTTCAAGGCGCACCGCTCGCGGCGGCTGTGGAGCGTGGCGTTCGGCCTCGGTTCGCTGCTGGCCACCTTCGCCCAGGGTGTGATCCTCGGTACGCTGGTGCAGGGCCTGCCACTGGTCGATGGCGTGTACCAGGGCGGTGCCTTCGGCTGGTTCAGCCCGTTCGCCATGCTGACCGGTGCCGCGCTGGTGGCCGGCTACGCATTGTTGGGCAGCACCTGGTTGATCCTGAAGACGGAAGGGCGCGTGCAGGCGCTGGCCCGGCAGATGACCCGCCCGCTGGTGGTGGCGGTGATCGCGGCGATGGGCCTGGTCAGCAGCTGGCTGCCGTTCCTGCAGTCGCGGCTGATGGACCGCTGGTTCAGCGACGGCAACTTCTGGTGGTTGTCGCCAGTGCCGCTGCTGACCCTGGCGGTGGCCATCGCGCTGTGGCGCAGTGCCGCCCATCCGCGTCGCGACCTGCCGCCGTTCCTGCTCAGCCTGGCCTTGTTCGTGCTCGGCTTCGCCGGTCTGGTGCTGGGCATGTGGCCGTACCTGCTGCCGCCGTCGATGACGCTGTGGCAGGCCGCCGCGCCGGCCTCTTCGCTCAGCTTCACCCTGGTCGGGCTGGTGCTTCTGCTGCCGGTGATCCTGGGCTACACGGCGTGGTCGTACCGGGTGTTCCGCGGCAAGGTGCGCGCCGACGCCGGTTATCACTGAATCCGTTCGCTGGTATCAGTCCACGCGGGGGGCGGTCGCTGACCGCTCCCCGTTGTGTTTTGTGAAACATGTCATCCCTGTGTCGGACGTGCTAGCGTGCGCTCCTTTCCGGCAGCCAGGGGGGCAGCCGGCGACGTCCTGGACGGATGCATGGCTGCAGGAATGGGGGGCAGCCGCGTGTCGCCGTAATGGCTCGAGACTCTCGTTCGCCCATCGAAACATTACCGGTAATGATCGAATTTTCCGTTGTCGACTGGGCCGCCTGGGCGCCTGGCCTGACCGAGCGTAGCCAATGGATGGGCTGGGCCGGGTCGCCGTTCCTGCCGCAGGGCGAGGACACGCCGGCGCTGGCCGAGATTCCGGCCATGCAGCGCCGCCGTATCGAGCGCCTGGGCCGCATGGCGATCCAGGCGGCGTGCTGGTGCGAGGACGGGCAGGGCGCCGACAGCCAGGTGCCGCTGGTGTTCGCCAGCCGCCATGGCGATGTTGCCCGTTCGATGGACCTGCTGGGCTCGCTGGTGGCCGATCAGCCGCTGTCACCCACCGGCTTCGGCCTGTCGGTGCACAACGCCATTGCCGCGCTGTACTCGATCGCCCGCGGCCACCGTGGCAACTACCTGGCGTTGTCCGCCGGCCAGTCGACGGTGGAAGCGGCGTGCCTGGAGGCCGTCGGCCTGCTCGGTGATGGTGCGCGTGAGGTGCGGATCGTGGTGTATGAGTCGCCATTGCCCGACGTTTACGCCGAATTCGCCGACGAACCCGACCCGTTCTTTGCCTGGTGCTGGCGTCTGGCACCCGTCGGCACCGCCGGTGGCACCGATCTTTCGCTGTCTTGGCAGGTCGCCGACGACGTCGATCCGACCGCGCCGGGCCTGTTGCCGCATGCGCTGGACCTGCACCGCTTCCTGCTGGCCGCAGATCCGGTGCTGCAGCACGTGACCCAAGGCCAGCGCTGGTCCTGGCGCCGCCGTGGCTGAGGCGCTGCGCCGCCTCGATCATGCCTGGCGGGTGTTCGGCACCGGTCTGAGCTTTGCCGCGTTCGGCGTGGGTGGACTGCTGCTGGGCGTGCTGGTGATGCCGGTGCTGTTGCTGATGCGCGACCCGGTGGCGCGTCGGCGCCGGGCCCGCCGGATGGTCCAGCGCGCCTTCGCCAGCCATGTGTGGCTGATGTGCCGGCTGGGGGTGATGACCCTGCAGGTCGAAGGGCGCGAACGCCTGCAGCGCGAGGGCCTGCTGGTGCTGGCCAACCACCCGACGCTGATCGACGTGGTCTGCCTGATCGCCCTGCTGCCCAACGCTGACTGCGTGGTCAAGCGGGCGGTGGCCTGCAACCCGTTCATGCGCGGCCCGGTGCGCGCGGCGGGCTACATCTCCAATGATGACGGCGCTGGCCTGGTCGATGACTGCGCGGCGGCCGTGCATGCCGGCGGCACCCTGGTCATCTTCCCGGAGGGCACCCGCAGCGTGCCTGGGCAGCCGCTGCGGCTGCAGCGCGGCGCGGCCAACATCGCCGTGCGCGGGCGCCTGGACATCACCCCGGTGCGCATCACCTGCACCCCGCCGACGTTGACCAAGGGCCAGAAGTGGTATCGTGTGCCCTCACGTCGTTTTCACGTTCAGCTGCAGATCGGCGAAGATATCCCGATCGCGCCGTTTCTGGCCGAAGATGACTCGCCAAGGGGGGATGCCCTGGCGGCCCGTCGCGTCACCGACCACCTCACTCGTTATTTCGACCTGTCTGGAGATCCGACCCGTGCAAGCACTTGAGCACGAGATCAAGGAATTGATCATTTCCTCGCTTTCACTGGAGGACATCACCCCGGAGGACATCGATCCGACCGCGCCGCTGTTCGTGGAAGGCCTCGGCCTGGACTCGATCGATGCGCTGGAACTGGGCCTGGCGCTGCAGAAGAAGTACGGTGTCAGCCTCTCGGCCGACTCGGAAGAAACCCGTCGCCATTTCTCCAGCGTGCGCGCGCTCGGCGAGTTCGTCGCCGCCCGCCAGTCGTAAGGCGCCAGGAACTGCCATGACCAAGAATGAATTGTTCGAGCGCATCGTCCGCATCCTGACCGACAGCTTCGAGATCGAGCCGGCGCGGATCAGCCCGGAATCGCGCCTGTACGACGACCTGGACATCGACAGCATCGATGCCGTGGACCTGATCGTGCAGCTCAAGCCGCTGCTCGGCCGCAACCTGCAGCCTGAAGCGTTCAAGGCCGTGCGCACCGTGCAGGACATCGTTGATGTCGTGCATGGCCTGCTGCCCGGTCAGGCCGCTGCCTGACAGCAGCACGGACGCCGCGACCATGGCACGGGCACGCATGGTCGTGGTGGCAGCGATTTCGCTTGCCTATCCGGTGCTGGTCTACGTGGCGATGGGCCGCTTCGAGCCGCGCTGGCTGGCGCTGCTGCTGTTCGCGCTGGCGCTGCTGCGCGCGCTGAGCACCCGCCAGCCCTTGTGGTGGGCCGCCGCCGCCGGCGCAGGCCTGCTGGCCGGGCTGGCCACCGTGCTCAACCAGGCGCTGCCGCTGAAGCTGTACCCGGCGCTGGTGAACGTGGTGATGTTGACGGTGTTCGCCACCAGCCTGCGCTTCGGTCCGCCGCTGGTGGAACGCCTGGCGCGCCTGCAGGAGCCGGACCTGCCACCGTTCGCGGTGACCTATACCCGTCGCGTCACCCAGGTGTGGTGTGGCTTTTTCGTTCTCAATGGTGGTCTCGCCCTGCTCACCGCGCTGTATGCGTCGGACCGGGTCTGGATGCTCTACAACGGATTGTTGGCGTACGTGATGATGGGATTGTTGTTCGGGGGCGAATGGCTGGTACGGCGTCGGGTCAAGGCAGCGCACGCGCATGGCTGACTGGATCGCCCTGGATCGGCTGCTGACTACGGCGCAGCCCGGTCGCGACATTGGTGTCTGTGATGGCGTTGCCGTCGACCACGCTGGCTTCCGCCTGCGCGTACTGGCCTGGCGTGACGCTTTCAGCACTGCCGAAGGCCGTGACTGGGCGCTCTACTTCGATGACACCGTGGCCTTCGCTGCAGCGTTGTTCGGTGCCTGGCATGCCGGCAAGCGGGTGTTCCTGGCCGCCGACAACCTGCCCGCGACATTGCAGGCGCTGCAGCCGCAGGTGAGTGGTTTTGCAGGTGACCTGTCGGCCGATTACCAGCCGTTGCAGGCGACCGCCGTCGCCGACGATGCGCCGCTGGAGCCGTTGGACGAGCGCGCCTGCGAACTGTGCGTGTTCACCTCCGGCAGCACCGGCCAGCCCAGCGCGATCAGCAAGCGGCTGGACCAGCTGGCGCGCGAGGTCGATGCCCTGCAGGCCGCGTTCGGCGCTCAGCTCGATGGCGCCCAGGTGCATGGCACCGTCTCCCACCAGCACATCTATGGCCTGCTGTTCCGCGTGCTGTGGCCGCTGGCGGCCGGTCGTGCGATCCAGCCCCGGCGCTTCTTCCACGAAGACCTGGTGGGCGCGCTTGCCGGAACCGATACGGTGCTGGTCGCCACCCCGGCCCATCTCAAGCGCCTGCCCGAGCAGCTCGACTGGGCCAGCCTGCACGGTCGCCTGCGCGCGGTGTTCTCTTCCGGCGGCCCGCTGCCGGAGGACGCAGCGCGCCAGGTCCGCCAGTGGTTGGGCGTGGCGCCTACCGAGGTTTATGGCAGCAGTGAAACCGGCGGTATCGCCTGGCGGCGCTGGGACACCGATGCGCCGCCGTGGCAGCCGCTGCCGGGCGTGCAGTGGCGGATCGAGGAGGACTGCCTCGCAGTCGCTTCACCGCACCTGGAGACGTCGGACTGGTGGCGCACCCAGGATCGCGTGCAAGCACTGGCCGAGGGCCGCTTCCGCCTGCTGGGCCGCGCCGACCGCATCGTCAAGATCGAAGAACGGCGCGTTTCGCTGGACGCACTGGAGCGCGCCCTGCGCGAAGATCCCGAGGTCGAGGACGCGCGCGTACTTGTGCTTCAGGGCCAGCGCGAGCAGCTGGCGGCCGTAGTGGTGCCGGCCGATCCGGCGCTGGCACGTGCCGGCGACAGCGCACGGCGCGCGCTGGGGCAGCGATTGGGCACGCGGCTGGCGCAGGGCCATGACGCGGTCACCCGGCCGCGCCGCTGGCGCCTGGTCGAATCGCTGCCGATCAATGCCCAGGGCAAGGTCACCCAAGCGGCGCTGGTCGCGCTGTTCCAGCCGCTGCTGCCGGTGCCGGTCTGGGACTGTCGCGAAGAGGCCGCGGCCACCCTGCGGATGATGCTGGACCCTGCGCTGCGCGCGTTCCAGGGCCATTTCCCGCAGGCGGCGATCCTGCCCGGCGTGGCCCAGCTGGACTGGGCGGTGCGCTTCGGTCGGCAGGCCTTCGTGCTGCCGACCGGTTTCCAGCGCATGGATGCAGTGAAGTTCCAGCGCGTGGCCCGCCCCGGCGACGAGCTGACCCTGCAACTGCAGTGGGACGCCGAACGCGGCGTGCTGACCTTCCGCTACACCTCCGTGCATGGCGTGCACGCCAGCGGCAGGGTGGTCTTCGCCGATGCGCATTGAGCCAGCCACCGCTGGCGGCGCGTTCGCGCCGCTGGTGGTCATTCCCGTGTACGACCACGAACACGCCATCGGCGCGGTGGTCGACGGCGTGCAGGCCGCGGGCCTGCCCTGCCTGCTGGTCGACGATGGCTCGCAGTCCTCCTGCACGCGGGTGCTGCGGGAACTGGCACAGCGATCGGGCGTCGACCTGCTGCGGCTGAACGTGAACCAGGGCAAGGGCGGTGCGATGCTGGCCGGTTTCGCCGAAGCGCAGCGTCGTGGCTACACCCACGTGCTGCAGATCGATGCCGACGGCCAGCACGATACCGGCGACCTGTCGCGTTTCATCGATGCCGCACGTACCCGCCCGGACGCGGTGATCTGCGGCATTCCCGCCTACGATGCCAGCGTGCCGAAGGCCCGCCTGTACGGTCGCTACGCCACCCACATCTGGGTGTGGATCAACACGCTGTCGCTGCACCTGCGCGACACCATGTGCGGATTCCGCGTGTATCCGCTGCCGCCAGTGCTGCGCCTGATTGGTGAGGAAACCATCGGCCGGCGCATGGATTTCGACACCGAAGTGATGGTGCGCCTGTACTGGCGGCAGGTACCGGTCGAGCACCTGGCCACGCGCGTGACCTATCCGGCCGACGGGGTTTCGCATTTCGATGTGTGGCGCGACAACGTGCGCATCAGCCGCATGCATACCCGGCTGTTCTTCGGCATGCTCTGGCGTGCGCCGCGCCTGCTGTGGCGCCGGCTGCAGGGGCAGGGCTGAGATGCGCCGCGCGCAGAACGCCCCGCACTGGGCCGATATCGGCGAGTCCACCTCGGTGGCCGGCGTACTGTTCCTGTGCTGGGTGCACCGCTGGTTCGGGCGCTGGCCGTTCCGCCTGTGCGTGTGGCCGGTGGTCGCCTGCCATTGGCTGGCCAACCGCGTCGGCCGCCAGGCCTCGATGCAGTATCTGCAGCGCTTGCAGGCGCATACCGGGGCGATTGGCCATGCGCCGACCCGGCGCGACAGCCTGCGCCATTTCTTCAGCTTCGCCGACACGATGCTGGACAAGATTCTGGGCCTTGGCGGCCGCTATCCGCCCGAGCGCATCCGCCTGCAGCGCGACCTGGTGCTGGGCAAGATCGCGCGCCGCGAAGGCGGCCTGATCCTCACCGCGCACATCGGCTGCCTGGAACTGTGCCAGGTGCTGGCCGAGCAGGTGCCGGGGTTCCGCATTACCGTGCTGGTGCATACCGCGCATGCGCAGCGCTTCAACCGCCTGCTGCAGCGGCTGGATCCGCTGGCGGCGGTGGAGCTGGTGCAGGTCACCGAAATGGGCCCGGCCACGGCTGTGATGCTCGCCGAAAAGGTCGCCGCCGGTGGCTTCGTTGCCATCGTTGGCGACCGCACGCCAGTACAGGGCGGCCGCAGTGTCACCGCCGATTTCCTCGGCCACCGTGCGCCGTTCCCGATCGGCGCTTACGTGCTGGCGGCCGCGCTGGGCTGCCCGGTCTACACGATGTCGTGCCTGCACCAGGGCGACGGCTATCGGGTGGCCTTCGAACAGTTCGCCGAGCGCGTGGTGCTGCCGCGCGGTTCGCGCGATGCCGCACTGGCCGAACAGGCGCAGCGCTTCGCGCACTGGCTGGAACTCCAGGTCATCCAGTCCCCGCTGGACTGGTTCAATTTCTTCCCCTTCTGGGATCAGGCTCCTCATGACGATTGACGCCGTACCCGTGTGCCGTTTCGGCGATGCACCGCTGACCATCGAAGACGTGGTCGCCCTGGCCCAGCGCAGGTGCGAGGCCGCGCTGAGCGATGTGCCGGCATTCCGCGCCCATATCCAGCGTGGTGCCGACTTCCTCGACCGCCTGCTGCGCGAGGATGGCGTGATCTATGGCGTGACCACCGGCTACGGCGATTCGTGCACGGTGAACATTCCACCGGCACTGGTCGCTGAGCTGCCGCACCACCTGTACACCTACCATGGCTGCGGCCTGGGCCGTTACCTGGACCCGGCCGAGACCCGCGCCGTGCTCGCCGCGCGCCTGGCCTCGCTGGTGCGTGGCATGTCCGGCGTCAGCGTGCCGTTGCTGGAAGGCCTGGCCACGCTGCTGCAGCACGATGTGCTGCCGTTGATTCCCGCCGAAGGTTCGGTGGGCGCCAGTGGCGACCTGACCCCGCTGTCGTACGTGGCGGCGGTGCTGTGCGGTGAGCGCGAGGTACTGCACGACGGCCGCGTGCAGCCGGCGGCCGAGGTGCTGGCGAAGGTCGGCATGACCCCGCTGAAGCTGCGGCCGAAGGAAGGCCTGGCGATCATGAACGGCACGGCGGTGATGACCGGCCTGGCCTGCCTGGCCTGGCAGCGCGCCGACTACCTGGCACGCATGGCCACGCGCCTGACCGCGTTCAACGTGCTGTCCAGCGACGGCAACGCACACCACTTCGATGAAACCCTGTTCGCCGCCAAGCCGCACCCGGGGCAGTCGCGCATTGCCGCGCGCCTGCGCAGCGACCTGCACAGCGAGCGCCCGCCGCGCAACGAGCAGCGCCTGCAGGACCGCTACTCGCTGCGCTGCGCGCCGCACGTGATCGGCGTGCTGGAAGACACGCTGCCGTTCCTGCGCCAGCTGATCGAAACCGAGCTGAACAGCGCCAACGACAACCCGCTGATCGATGCCGACGGCGAGCGCATCCTGCACGGCGGCCACTTCTACGGCGGCCACATCGCGCTGGCGATGGATACGCTGAAGAACACCGTGGCCAACATCGCCGACCTGCTCGACCGGCAGCTGGCGCTGGTGGTCGATGCCCGCTACAACCACGGCCTGCCGGCCAACCTGTCGGCGGCCACCGGCCCGCGCGCGGCGATCAACCATGGCCTGAAGGCGCTGCAGATCAGCGTTTCGGCATGGACGGCCGAAGCTCTGAAGCAGACCATGCCGGCCTCGGTGTTCTCGCGTTCCACCGAATGCCACAACCAGGACAAGGTCAGCATGGGCACCATCGCCGCGCGCGACTGCCTGCGCGTGATCGAGCTGACTGAACAGGTGGTGGCGGCCATGCTGATCGCCGCTCGCCAGGGGCTGGCGTTGCGCGAACGGGTTGGCATGAACGCGCAGCTGCATGGCAGTCTGGCCGACATGTACGCCGACCTGGGGCAGCGCATCGCCCTGGTCGAAGAAGACCGCGCGCTGGATCGCGAACTGCGGGAACTGCTGGTGGAGATCCGCGCGCAACGCTGGGAGCTGTATGTCGGTGAATGAAGGCAACGAACTGGTCGGCGAAATCGAGTTGGCCCCCGCATTCCATGACTGCGATCCGATGAACGTGGTCTGGCATGGCAATTACTTCAAGTACTTCGAGATCGCGCGCTGCGCGTTGCTGAAGCGTTACGACTACGACTATCCGCAGATGCTCGAATCGGGCTACCTGTGGCCGGTGGTCGATGCGCGGGTGAAGTACGTGCGGCCTTTGCTGTTCGGGCAGGCGCTGCGCGTGCGCTCGCGCATCGTCGAGTGGGAGAACCGGCTGAAGATCGAATACGAGATCCTCGATGCGGAAAGCGGCCAGGTGCTGACCCGCGCAATGACCATCCAGGTCGCGGTCGACGCGGCCAGCAAGGAAATGCTGTACCAGTGCCCGCCGGTGCTGTGGCAGCGTCTTGGAGTGCCTGCCCCGTGATCCGATCCCTTCGTCTCCCGCGCGTGCTGCTGTGCGCGCTGCTGCTGGTTGCCGCGCCGTTGGTGCAGGCGGCAGATCCCGCCGTCGATGCCATCACCCAGGCCGTCGCCCGGCCGGACGTGCTGCGCGGGCAGTTCACCCAGGAAAAGCAGGTCAGCGGCTTCAAGAACCCGCTGCGATCGCAGGGCCAGTTCGTGGTCGCGCGCAAGCATGGGGTGATCTGGTCCACGCTCAAGCCGTTCCCGTCCGAGGTGGTGGTCACCGCCGACCGCATCCTCAGCCGCCAGCGCGATGGCAGCAACCGCGTCGAACTGGACGCGCGTCAGCAGCCGGCGATGCGCTCGGTCAACGCGATCATGTTCGCGTTGATGAGCGGTGACGTGCAGGCACTGTCCAGCCAGTTCAACGTCCTGGCCACGCGTGAAGGGCAGGGCTGGCGCCTGAAACTGACGCCGAAGTCGGCGATGCTGGCCAAGGCCTTCCAGTCGCTGACACTGCAGGGCGATCGTTACGTGCGTCAGGTCGAGATCATCGAAGCCAACCAGGATCGCACCCGCATCCAGTTCACCGCGCTGAGCGAAGCGCCGGCCACGCTGAACGCCGACGAGGCGCGCCGCTTTGAGTGACAGCGCCGCACCGGATCGCCTGCGCCGCTGGTGGCACTGGCTGGGCATCGCCTGGCTGCTGCTGTTGCTGGTGCTGGGCGCGCAGCAGTGGCGCCTGTGGAGCCAGGAGTCGCGGATCGACACCGACATCCTCGCCCTGTTGCCGCAGGACGCGCACGACCGCCTGCTCAGCGACGTTACCCGGCGCATCGCCGATGGCAGCTCGCGGCAGGTGGTGGTGCTGCTCGGCAGCACCGACGGAGCCGCTGCCAAGCGCGCGCAGGCGGCGTTCGCTGCGGCGATGGCCAGCGATGCCGACAGCGCGCTGCTGGTGCCGAGTGGTTCGATCGAAGGCTGGTTCGATGACGCGCGAGCGTTCTACGCACCGTACCGCGACCGCCTGCTGACCCCGGCCCAGCGCGAGCAGCTGCAACAGGCCGAAACCGCTGCGCTGGCCGAACAGGCGCTGGGCGCGCTGTACGGACCGATGGGCGCGCCGCGCCTGACCGAGTGGCGGCAGGATCCGCTGTCGCTGTGGCCGCAGTGGTGGCAGCAGCAGGCCCAGGGCTCCGGGCTGCGCCTGGGCGATGACGGTCTGCTTGAGGCCGAGGGCAAGCATTGGGCGGCATTGCAGTTCGATACGCCGGGCTCGGCCTTCAGGCTTGATGGCGAGCGCCATCTCGACGGTCTGCTCGAGCGCGCCGGAGAGGCGGCCAAGGCCGCTGCGCCGGATCTGGAGATCCTGCATGCCGGCGTGCCGTTGCATGCCGAAGCGGCCGCCGTGCAGGCCAACCAGGAGATCAACACCATCGGCTGGGGTTCGCTGGCGGCGGTGCTGCTGCTGGTGTGGCTGGCGTTCCGCTCGCTGCGGCCGATCCTGCTGGTCGCCGCCTCGCTGCTGATCGGTTGTGGCGTGGCGCTGGCGGTCACCGTGCTGGTGTTCGACAAGGTGCATGTGCTTACCCTGGTGTTTGGTGCCTCGCTGGTCGGCGTGGCCGAGGACTACGGCATCCACTGGTTTGCTTCGCGCCAGGCCGAGCCGGCCGACCGCCGCTGGAAGCTGCTGCGGCATCTGCTGCCGGGCCTGTGGCTTGCCCTGCTGACCAGTGCGCTGGCCTACCTGGCACTGGGCCTGGCGCCGTTCCCCGGGCTGCGGCAGATGGCGTTGTTCTCGGTGGTCGGTCTGGCTGCGGCCTTCCTCACGGTGATCTTCTGGTTCCCGTGGCTGGACGGTGGCGAGATCCGTAGCACCCGCTTCGCGCAGTGGCTGGGCAATACGCTCGAGCGCTTCCCGCGCCTGCATGGGCGTCGCCCGGTGGCGATCTTCCTCGGCATGGCCGCGTTGGTGTCGGCCATCGGCATCGCCCGCCTGCAGAGCAATGACGACCTGCGCAGCCTGCAGTCGTCGCCGCCGGCGCTGATGGCCCAGCAGATCCGCCTCAGCCAGCTTCTGGGCATGCCCAGCCCGGCGCAGTTCTACCTGGTGCAGGGCCGCGATGCCGCACAACTGCTGCAGCGCGAAGAAGCGCTGACCACGCGCCTGCGTGAACTGACCAGCGACAAGCGCATCGGCGGTTACCGCGCGATCAGCGACTGGCTGCCGTCGCCTGCGCGGCAGCAGGCCGATGCGGCGCTGACCGCCCGGGTGGAACCGGGTGTGCTGGCCGCGGTGGGCGAAGCGGTGGGTGAGCCCTTGCAGCGCCCTGCATTCGCGGCGGCGCCGCTGAGCGCAGAGGCCTTCCTCGCTTCGCCGGCGTCGCAGCCGTTCCGCCACCTGTGGGTCGGCAACGTAGGCGGGCAGATGATCAGCGTGGTGATGGTTGATGACCTGTCGCGTGCCGATGCGCTGGCCACCCTGCGTGGCGCTGCCGAAGGCCTGGACGGCGTGCGCTGGGTCGACCGCACCGCTGATTTCTCGCAGCTGCTGGGCCATTACCGCAAGCTGATGGGCGGCCTGCTGCTGGTTGGCATCGTGCTGGTGTTCGGCGCCCTGTGGCTGCGCTATCGGCGCCAGGCCTGGCGCGTATTCGCACCCACACTGGTGGCCGGTGCGCTCACCCTGGGCCTGCTCGGCCTGTTCGGCCAGCCGCTACAGCTGTTCAACGTGCTGGCACTGATGTTGCTGCTGGGCATGGGCATCGACTACGGCATCTTCCTGATCGAGCACCGCGGCGACGCCAGTGCCTGGCTGGCGGTGTGCGTGGGTGCCGCCAGCACGTGGCTGTCGTTCGGCCTGCTGGGTCTTTCGCAGACACCGGCGCTGCGCGCGTTCGGGCTCACCCTGCTGTTCGGCATCGGCCTGGTCTGGCTGATCTCGCCGCTGTTCCGGCCGCCACCGCATGACGTGCCGCCGGCCTGAACGGACACGCTTCATTCCGATTCCTCCGCTTTTCCACCTGATCGAGCAACAAGGACGCACCGATGACTACTGCTGTGGATGCCGCTGATTCTTCCGGCCACGAAGACGTGGAACGTACCGAAATCCTGATCATCGGTGCCGGCCCGGCCGGTTCGGTGGCCGCGGCGATGCTGCGCCAGCAGGGCCGCAAGGTGCTGATGCTGGAGCGCCAGCAGTTCCCGCGCTTTTCCATCGGCGAGAGCCTGCTGCCGCAGAGCATGGAATACATCGAGGCGGCGGGCCTGCTGCAGGACGTGGTCGAGGCGGGCTTCCAGTACAAGAACGGCGCGGCCTTCGTGCACGGGGAAGCGCGCACCGCGTTCGACTTCAGGAAGAAGTTCTCGCCGGGCTGGGGCACCACCTACCAGGTGCAGCGCGCCGACTTCGACAACGTGCTGGCGCGCGGCGCCGAGCGCATGGGCGCGACCCTGCGTTTCGGCGACGAAGTGCTGGCGGTCGAGCCTGGCGAACAGCCGGTGGTGAACGTGCGCCGTCCGGATGGCAGCGAGTACCGCATCGAAGCCGATTTCATCCTCGACGCTTCCGGCTTCGCGCGGCTGCTGCCGCGCCTGCTCGACCTGGAATCGCCGTCCAATTTCCCGGTGCGTGGCGCGATCTTCTGCCACGTGCGTGACAACATCCCGGCCGAAGCGGATTTCGACCGCAACAAGATCCTGATCACCACCCATCCCGAGCACATCGACGTCTGGTACTGGACGATCCCGTTCTCCAACGGCTGCTGCTCGCTGGGCGTGGTGGCCGAGCCGTCATTCTTCGAGCGCTACGAAGGCGACGACCTGCAGAAGCTGCAGGCCATCGTCGGCGAGGACCCGAACCTGACCTCGCTGCTGGCCAACGCCGAATGGGCCGTGCTGCCGGTGCGCCGCATCACCGGCTACTCGGCCAACGTCAGCTCGCTGTGGGGCCCGGGCTATGCGCTGCTGGGCAACGCCGGCGAATTCCTGGATCCGGTGTTCTCCTCCGGCGTCACCATCGCGTTCAAATCCGCGCAGCTGGCCAGCGAATGCCTGAAGCGCCGCTACGCGGGCGAGACCGTTGACTGGGAAAGCGACTTCTCGATTCCGCTGCGTGCCGGTGTGAAAACCTTCCGCCGCTTCGTCGAAAGCTGGTACCAGGGCGGCTTCCAGAAGATCATCTACCACCCCGACCAGCAGCCGCAGGTGCGCGACATGATCAGCTCCATCCTGGCCGGCTACGCCTGGGACACCAACAATCCGTATGTGGCCGACGACAGCGGCCGCCGCATGCGTGTGCTGGAGGAACTGTGCAGCGCCTGATTGCCCGCCTCTCTGCGGTCCTGCTGTGCCTGCTGCTGGCCGCCTGTGCCAGCCGCATGCCGCGGCCGCTGGTCGAGCTGCCGCCGTTGCGGCTGGCACCGTCCAGCCTGCCGGCGCCGTTGGCTCTGCAGCAGCAGCTGCACTTCCGCTTCGGCAGCCACGAGCGTGATCTGGATGCGCTGCTGGAGGCCGACGCGCAGCAGGTGCGGCTGGCCGTGCAGGCGATGGGCCAGACCGGCGTGCGCCTGCAGTGGGATGGCCAGCAGCTGACCCAGCAGCGTGCACCGTGGCTGCCGCCGCAGGTGCGCGCCGAACGCGTGCTGGACGACCTGCAGTTCGCGCTGTGGCCAACCGACGCCATTGCCGCCGCGCTGCCGGCCGGCTGGCAGGTGAGCGATGACGGCCGCCAGCGCAGCCTGTCGCGCGACGGCACCGTGTGGCTGCAACTGCAGCGCCTGGCCGATGGCAGCGTGCAACTGGACAACCGCGCCGAGGGCTACACCCTGCGCATCGAATCGATCGACATGGCCGGCCAGCAATGAAGAGCGCGCCCATTTTCCTCAACGACCTCGGCGTGGTCTGCGCGTTGGGTGACGGCCGCGCTGCGGTGGCGGCTGCGCTGTTTGCCGACGTGCCCGGCGGGCTGAGCGACAACGCCACCCTGCTGCCAGGACGCACCCTGGCGCTGGGCGAAGTGCACAGCCCGTTGCCGACGCTGGAAGCACTGCCGGTGTCCCTGCGTGGCCGCAACAACGCGCTGCTGGACGTGGCCCTGGCGCAGATCGCGCCGGCCGTTGCCGATGTCATCAGCCGTTACGGTGCCGAGCGCGTGGCCGTGGTGCTGGGCACCAGTACCTCGGGCATCGGTGAATCCGAACAGGCACTGCGTACCCGCGCCGAGCACGGCCATTGGCCCGAAGGCTTCGACTACGCGCAGCAGGAAATGGGTACCGCCGCGCAGTTCGTGCGGGAGCGCAGTGGCGCGCTGGGCCCAGCCTGGACGCTGTCCACGGCCTGTTCGTCCAGCGCCAAGGCGTTGATGTCGGCTGCGCGCATGCTGCGTTCGGGCATCGTCGATGCGGTCATCGCCGGTGGTGCCGATTCCCTGTGCCGGTTCACCGTCGCCGGATTCAGCGCGCTCGAATCGGTCTCCGCCGTGCGCTGCAATCCGTTCTCGCAGCATCGCTGCGGGATCAACATCGGCGAGGGCGCCGCGCTGTTCCTGCTGACCCGCGAACCCGGTCCGGTCAGCCTGGCCGGTTGGGGTGAGTCAGCCGACGCGCACCATATGTCCGCACCGGACCCGCAGGGCCTGGGCGCCATCGATGCCCTGCAGCAGGCGTTGCAGCGTGCCGGCTGGGCGCCTTCGGAAGTGGATTACGTGAATCTGCATGGCACTGCGACCGGCCACAACGACGCGATGGAAAGCCTGGCGGTGGCGCAGGTGCTGGGCACCGATGTGCCGGCCAGCTCGACCAAGCCACTGACCGGCCACACGCTGGGTGCGTCCGGTGCGATCGAAGCGGCGCTGTGCTGGATCCTGCTGGCCGAGAATCCGCAGCAGCAGCTGCCGCCGCACTGGTGGGACGGCGTGGCCGATCCGGCGCTGCCGGCGTTGCCGCTGGTCGCCCCGGCGACCTTCCTGCCGCAGCTGCCGCGGCGGGTGCTGAGCAATTCGTTCGCCTTCGGCGGCAGCAATGCCGTGCTGGCACTGGAGCGCCGATGAGCCTGCCGCTGTATGCCATCGAAGAAGTGGTGCCGCACCGCCAGGACATGTGCCTGCTGGACCGCATCCTGCGCTGGGACCAGGACAGCATCGAGGCGGAACTGGTGGTGCCCGAGGCCGGCCTGTTCATCGAAGACGGCGCGGTCCCGGCCTGGGTCGGCATCGAATACATGGCCCAGGCCATCGCCGCCTGGGCCGGCTGCCGTGCGCGTACGGCCGGCAACCCGCCGCAGCTGGGCTTCCTGCTCGGCAGCCGGCGCTATGCCAGCACGCGCAGCAGCTTCCCCAGCGGCACCCGCCTGCAGGTACAGGCGCGTTGCGAGCTGTTGGGCGACAATGGATTGGGGATGTTTGCCTGCCGCATCCTGGCAGGCGAAGAAGAATGGGCGGTTGCCAACGTGTCGGTGTTCGAACCGGCCGACTCGATGGCCTATCTGGAGAGTGGACAGGCATGACAGGAAATCGATGCGTGCTGGTGACCGGCGCGAGCCGGGGAATCGGCCGGGCCATTGCGCTGCGTATCGCGCGCGATGGCTTCGACGTGGTGGTGCATTGCCGCAGCCGTGTGGAGGAAGCACAGGCGGTGGCCGACGAGATCCAGGCACTGGGCCAGCAGGCCCGCGTGCTGGCGTTCGACGTGGCCGACCGTGCCGCCGCACGTGCCGCGCTGGAAGCGGATGTGGAAGCACATGGCGCCTACTACGGCGTGGTGTGCAATGCCGGCATCGCCCGTGACGGCGCCTTCCCGGCGCTGTCCGAGGATGACTGGGACCAGGTGATCCATACCAATCTGGACGGCTTCTACAACGTGCTGCATCCGCTGATCATGCCGATGGTGCGGCGGCGCAAGCCCGGCCGCATCGTCACTCTGTCCTCGGTGTCCGGCGTGGCCGGCAACCGTGGCCAGGTCAATTACAGTGCTGCCAAGGCCGGCATCATCGGCGCCAGCAAGGCATTGGCGCTGGAGCTGGCCAGCCGCCAGATCACCGTCAACTGCGTGGCCCCTGGCCTGATCGAGACCGACATGCTCAACGAAGAAGTGGTCGAACACGCATTGAAGCTGATTCCGGCCGGCCGCGTCGGCCGTCCCGAGGAAGTGGCGGCGACGGTCGCGTTCCTGCTGTCCGAGCCGGCCGGGTACATCACCCGCCAGGTGATCTCGGTCAACGGGGGGATGATCTGATGGCCGCCGATCGTCGCGTGGTGGTCACCGGTGCCGCCGCCATCAGTCCGCTCGGCCATGACTGGCCGACCATCCAGGCCCATCTGCGCAGCTGCCGCAACGCGGTGCGTTCGATGCCGGAATGGGATGTGTATGCGGGCCTGAACACCAAGCTGGCCGCGCCGGCGCAGGACTATGAGCTGCCGCCGAACTACAACCGCAAGACCACCCGCTCGATGGGCAAGGTGGCGATCATGTCGGTGCGCGCCACCGAGGTCGCCCTGCGTGAGGCAGGCTTGCTCGAGCACCCGGTGCTGCGCAGCGGCCGTACCGGCGTGGCCTACGGCTCGTCGTCGGGCAGCCACGAGGCCACCGGCGAATTCGGTCGCATGCTGCATGAGTTCACCACCGACGGCATCAGCGCCACTACCTACCTGAAGATGATGAGCCACACCGCGCCGGTCAATATCGGTGTGTTCTTCGGCTTGTCCGGGCGTGTCTACACCACCTCCAGTGCCTGTACGTCGGGCAGCCAGGGCGTGGGCGCCGGCTACGAAGCGATCCGCAGCGGCAAGCAGACGGTGATGGTGGCCGGTGGCGCCGAACAGCTCGACGCCACCGCTGCGGCAGTGTTCGACACCCTGTTCGCCACCAGCACGCGCAACGACGCGCCGCACACCACCCCACGTCCGTTCGATGCCGGCCGCGATGGCCTGGTGCTGGGCGAGGGCGCCTGCACGCTGATCCTGGAGGATCTGGAGCACGCACAGGCACGCGGCGCGACCATCCTTGCCGAGATCGTGGGCTACGGCACCAACAGCGACGGCCAGCACGTCACCCAGCCCAGCGCCGACACCATGGCCCAGGCCATGCGCCTGGCATTGGAAGACGCCGGCCTGCAGCCGGCGCAGATCGACTACGTGAACGCCCACGGCACGGCCACCGACCACGGTGACATCGCCGAGACCCAGGCCACCGCCCAGGTGTTCGGCAGCCGCGTGCCGATCAGCTCGCTGAAGAGCTACGTCGGCCACATGCTGGGCGGTTGCGGTGCGTTCGAAGCCTGGATGAGCATCGAGATGATGCGCGCCGGCTGGTTCGCGCCGACCCTGAACCTGGTCGAGGTGGACCCGCGCTGCGGCCAGCTCGACTTCATCACCGGGCAGGGCCGCGAGCTGCAGGCCGAGTACGTGATGAGCAACAACTTCGCCTTCGGCGGCATCAACACCTCGCTGGTGTTCCGCCGCTGGAGCGCGTGATCCCGCCGTACCCGCACCTCAACAAGGAGACGTTCCGATGCGCCGCACCCTGCTGATCGCCACTGCCACCGCGCTGCTGGCCCTGACTTCCACCGCTTCGGCGCGCGATACCCGCGTCGAGCAGTCCCTGCGCGAGTTGATCAGTTCGCAGGCCGCCAAAGATGCCGGCATCGACGGCAGCGTGCGCTTCTACCTGGCCGGCCAGCCGGTCAGCGTGCAGCAGCGCCTGGGCGAAGACGTGACCAACAAGAAGACCAACGCCGCCAACAAGAGCGACGTCGAGGCCTGCAACTGGGTGGCCCTGTCGGCGCTGCTGGCGCTGCAGGACGGTGCCAAGTCGCGCGGCGCCAACGCCGTGGTCGACATCGTCAGCTACTACAAGAAGAACGAGTTCAAGAGCGCGACCAACTACGAGTGCTGGGCCGGCACCTTCGTCGCCGGCGTGGCCTTGAAGGGCACCTACGCCAAGGTCAAGTAAGCGCGGCGGACCGGTGGCGCTGGCTGAACGGCGCCGCCACATTGCTGAACCTCACCGGGGAAACGCCGTCGATCACGCCGCCATCGTCGCGTGACGGCTTTCCCCGGTGTCGGCTTTCCGACACAATCACGGCTCTTCCCGGGTTATCGTCCCGTGGACATGCACGCCTACGTCTATAAAAGCCAACTCAAGCCGGACACCTACGTCTATCTCGCCCGACGCGATGACTTCAGCGCTTTGCCTGCGCCGCTGTCGGCGTCGTTGGGTGCGCTCGTCTTCGTGCTGGAAGTGACCCTGGACGCGCAGCGCCGGCTGGCCCAGGCCGATCCGGCCAAGGTGCGCAGCGAACTGACCGAGCGCGGGTTCTACCTGCAGGTGCCGCCGTCGGTGAGCAGCATGATGCTGCGCCACTATGACTGAGCTTTCCCGCTCCCGCGCTCTGCCGCTGGCCTTCACCCTCGGTGCCTTGCTGGCGCTGGGATCGGCGCTGGGTGGCCTGCCCGGTGCGGTACTGGCGGCCCTGGCGCAACCGGCGTTCGCACTGGGAATCTCGTGGTGGCGGCGCAGCCGCGCGCTGCTGCCGCCGAAGGTGATCGCCCGCCAGGACCTGCCGGCACTGCTGGCGCTGTGGACCGCCGCGCCGTTGCTGCTGGCCCTGCTGCTGGCCTGGCCGCTGGCCGCGCTGCGCGACAGCGGCAGTCTTGCCGCGGTGCTGGGCCTGAGCGTGCTGGTCAGCGCCGGCCTGCTGGCGGCCTGGCGCACCTGGCCGCTGTGGAACGATGTCGAGCGTCTCGATGGTGGCCTGGCCCAGCATTGGCAGGCGTTGGCCGGTCGTGACCTCAGCGCCTGGCGTGGCCTTGGCGCGGCAGCACTGGTGATGGCCCTGGCGGCACTGGTGGTACTGCCGACCTGGCCGGACCTGCTGCCGGAAAGCGCACGTTGGCCGTCGGCACTGGCGGTGCTGCTGCTGTCGCCGCTGCTGCACCTGCTGCTGCAGCGCATTGCACCGGCGCCGCTGGTCTCGTTGCGCAGCCCGCTTGGCGCGGAACTGCCAGTCGATCGCGAAACGCTGTTCAGCGCGGTCGTGGACACCACGCCGCTGGAAGCTCTGGCGCCGCAGGAGCTGACCCCGGCCCTGTACGAAGCCGCGCGCCACGGCCGCATCGATCGTGCGCTGCAACTGCTGCAGGCCGGCGCCGATCCGTATTCCCTGCCTGACCCGAACTGGCGCGACCAGCGCAGCCTGGCGGTGCTCGCCGCCGTCCTGCCGGACCTGCGCCTGCTGCGTGAACTGATCGGCCGCGGCGTCGATGTGAACGCGCCGCATCGCGGCATGACCCCGCTGCTGGCCGCCACCCGCGACAGCTGGCATGGGCGTCCGGAAGCGGTGATGACCCTGCTGGCCAACGGTGCCGATTCGCGCGCCACCGACAGCGAGGGCAACACGCCCCTGCATCACGCCGCGCGCAGTTCCGACCCGGGCGTGGCCGCGCTGCTGCGCGATGCAGCGGCTGAAGTCGACGCACTGAACCGTGATGGCTGGTCGCCGTTGGCGGTGGCCTGCCAGGTCGGCAACTGGCGCCTCGCGCGCTTCCTGCTGGAGCGCGGCGCCCGCAGCGAACCGGCTGACGGCACCCCGGTGCTGCTGGCCGCGGCCGCTACCGAAGACGATGATCCAGCCGGCGTGCAGCTGCTGCTCAAGCACAAGGCACGTGCCGACGCGCGTGACCGCCAGCGCCGCAGCGCGCTGCACGAAGCGGCACTGGCCGGCCACGTGGACATCATCGGCGTGCTGCTTGCCGCCGGTGCCAACCTGGAAGCGCGCGATGCGCTCGGCCGTACCCCGTGGCTGGAAGCTGCACGTGCCGGCCGCGCCGCCGTGGTCGAGCACCTGCTGCCGCACAAGCCCGATCTGGTTGCAGTCGACAACGATGGCCGCAACGCGGTGCTGCTGGCAACGATGGCCGAGGACGTTTCGCCGCTGTTGATCAAGCGCCTGCTGGAACTGGGCATCGCCGCCGATGGCAGCGATCCGGCAGGTCGACGCGCGGTGGACTACGCCGCCGAAGCCGGTCGCTGGGCGATCGTCGCCCTGCTGGATCCGTCTTACCCGTTGCCCGCCGCCGTCAGCGATGGCCTGGCCGAGCGCGGTGAGACGGCCAGTGCCAGCGGCCTGCTGCCCGATCGCCCGCCGCTGACCCTGCTGCGCGAGGCGCTGGGGTTCGGCAATACCGATGGCATGGCCGCACTGGCCAGGCTGTGCCAGCCGGAAGAACTGGGTGGTCTGCTGCTCGATCCGGAGCTGGCACTGGAGCCGCGCGCGGTCGACTGGCTGCTCGCCCACGGTGCCGATCCGTACGTGCGTGACGCCTGTGCCGATACACCGATGTTCGCGCTGCTGTCGCGTGGCATCGATGCCGTGCCGGCCCTGCAGGTGATGCTGCAGCATGGCCTGTCGCCGGCCGGCCGTGGTGGCCTGGCACGTTTCCTGGCCGCCTGTGCGCAGCACGACCAGGCGGCGCGTGGCCTGGAACAGCTGGCGCTGGAGCTGCTGGAACGCGGCGCCGATCCGTTTGCTGCCTCGCCGGCCGGTGATCCGCCGTTGTCACTGGCCGTGCGCCTGGGCTGGCTGCGCCTGCAGCAGGCCCTGCTCACCACTGGCGTGGACCGCGAAGCACGCGACAGCCATGGCATGACCGCGCTGCATCTGGCCACCGCACTGGCGCGCGAAAGTGCCCTGAAGCTGCTGGTGCAGCACGGCGCCTCGCCCGAAGCGCGTGCTGCCGATGGGCAGACGCCGCTGGGCGTGGCGCTGTCGATCGGTCGTCGCGATCTGGCCGACTGGCTGGACTGGCGGGTCTGGCCGCTGCCGCGCAGGACCCTGCGCGAAGGCGATCTGCCGGCCGCCGCGATGGCCGGTGATGTCGATGCCGTGCGTCGTTTGAATGATCTGGGCTTTGCCGTCGACGCCGTCGATGCGCAGGGCTGCACCGCGCTGCTGCGTGCTGCCGGCGGTGGCCATCTGGCCGTGGTCGACCTGCTGCTGGCGCGCGGTGCTGATCCGCAGCATGCCGCTGCCAGTGGTGCGACGCCGTTGTCGGCGGCGGTCAGCATGCGCCAGGTCGAGATCGTCTCGGCCCTGCTTGATGCTGGTGCGCAGCTCGAACACCGCCTGCCAGGCGGCGTCACCGTGCTGATGCTGGCCTCGGCGCTGGGCCTGCCGGACATCGTGGCGCGCCTGCTCACCGCCGGTGCCAACGTGCATGCCGGCGATGCCCAGCAGCTGGCACCGCTGCACTGCGCCGCCCTGTATGGCTTCAGTGCGCGCGACCGTTCGCGCCTGCTGGCGCTGCTCGACACCCTGCTGCTGGCCGGTGCAGAACCGGACCAGGCCGCCGCCGGTGCGGTCACGCCACTGCTGCTGCTGATGGGTGCGCGCGCCGAACCGGGCACCGCCTGCGACGAGCAGGTGGTGATGGCCGCTGTCGAGCGCCTGCTGGATGAAGACGTCAGCCTGGATGTGCGCGATCCGCGCGGCTTCGGCCCGTTGCACCTGGCCGCCCTGCACGGGTTGCCGCTGCTGGTGCAGCGCCTGCTGCGCGCCGGTGCCGATCCGGAAGCGCGCGATGGCTTGAACCGCAGCCCGCGCGAGATCGCGGTGATGCGCGGCTTCATCGACGTCGCCGCCGAGTTCGAGCCGCGCGTGCCGGGCGTATCGTCGATGGCCAGGTTCCTGCGCGACAACGGCTGAAGGTCGCACTCCATAGGGTGGGTGCCGACCGTTGGTCGGCAGGATGCCTTCAGTAGATCCACGCCATGCGTGGATGATCGCCGCGCACGGAAACAACAACATCCACGCATGGCGTGGATCTACTTGTCGTCGCTTTCCGCGTCCGCTTCGAACAGGTGCATCAGGTCGTTGCGCGCATCACGCGAGGTCTGGATCACCGCCGCCTCGTCGTCGTAGACCAGGTACTGATCGCGCAGCAGCTTCTCGTCGTGTTCGCGGAACTGCTGCACATGACGCTCGGCCACGTTCGGGGCCACGCCCAGCGCGGTCAGCACGCGCCCGCTCATTTCCAGGCTGGTACCGAACACTTCGCGGAACGGTTCGGCCGACATGTCCATCAACCGCCACGCATGCTGGCGGTTGCGTGCGCGTGCCAGCACCGTCGCATCCGGGTACAGGCGGCGCACCATGCGCACCGCGCGCAGGTTGGTCTCCGGGTCGTCCACGGTGATCACGAACACGTCGATGTGCTCGCCACCGGCGGCGCGCAGCATCTCCGGCCGGGTCGGGTCGCCGTAGTACAGCTGGTTGCCGAAGCGGCGCAGGTCGGCCACGGTGTCCGGGTTCGCTTCCAGCGCCACGAACGGCACCTTCTGCGCGGTCAGCAGGCGCGCGATCACCTGGCCGAAGCGGCCCATGCCGGCAATCAGCACCTTCGGGCGATTGTCCGGCGCCACCTTGTCGGCCTCCGCCGCTTGGCGTGGCGCGGCCTTCTCCTCGCCGAGCAGGCGCATCAGGGCAATCATCAGCAACGGGGTGATCGCCATCGACAGGCCGACGATCGCCACCAGCCGGTCATGGTTGGCATTGCCCAGCAGGTGCGCGCGCTGCGCTTCGTTGAACACCACGAAGGCGAATTCGCCGCCCAGCCACAGCACGCTGCCCAGCAGCAGCGACTGCCGCGAACTGAGCTTGGCGATGCGGCCGATGGCGTACAGCAGGCTGAACTTCACCACCAGCAGGATCGCCACGCCGGCAGCGATCATCCACGGCTCGGCGGCGATGCGGTCCAGGTCGATGCCCATGCCCACCGCGATGAAGAACAGGCCCAGCAGCAAACCCTTGAACGGCTCGATCTGCGATTCCAGCTCGTGCCGGAATTCCGAATCGGACAGCAGCACGCCGGCCAGGAACGCCCCCAGGCTGGGACTCAGGCCGGCTTCCTGCATGAACCAGGCGGTGCCCAGCACCACCAGCAGCGCCGTAGCGGTGAACACTTCCGGGCTGCGGGTGCGCGCGATGATGCCGAACAGGCGGCGCAGCACCGGCCGTCCACACAGGATCACCACCGCCAGCGCGCCCAGCGCGACGGCGGCATCTTCCCAGCGCAGCGTCTCGTTCTTGACCCCGCCCAGCAGCGGAATCGCGGCCAGCAGCGGAATGGCAATCAGGTCCTGGAACAGCAGGATGGCAAACCCCAGCCGGCCGTGGTCGCTGTTGATCGCCTTGTGCTCGGACAGCAGCTGCAGGCCGACCGCGGTCGACGACAGCGCCAGCGCCACGCCCACCACCAGCGCGCTCTTCCACTGGAAGTGATCGAGCAGCAGCAGGCCGCCCAGCACCAGCCCGGACAGCGCCACCTGCGCCGCACCGGCACCGAATACCGAACGCCGCATCACCTTCAGCCGGGCAGGGGACAGCTCCAGCCCGATCACGAACAGCAGCATCACCACGCCGATCTCGGCCGCGCCGAGGATGCGGTCGGCATCCTGCACGAAGCCGAGGCCATCCGGCCCCAGCACCACGCCGGCCGCCAGGTAGCCCAGCACCGCGCCGAAGCCGAACTTCTTGAACACCGGCACCGCGATCACCGCGGCCAGCAGCAGCACCAATGCCAGTTCCAGACCACCGCTATGCATGGGAATACCTGGTCATCGGGAGGCCGGCTGTGCGTCCGTTCGGCGGGGGGGGAAGCGCGGCGGATGCCACCTGGCCATTATGCGCGCGCGGCTGTGTACGCACGAGAACGGCAGCGGGCCCCTTGCCCGGTCACCGGCGGCGGGTTGACCTGCATCGACCGCAGGTCCAGACTGCCCGCCGCTGCCGGCATGTCCGTCAGTACACCCTTCCGGAGTCCCCAACCCATGTCCAGCGACAGTAGAAGTCGACCTCGGTCGACGCCAGCGATGGCCACCGCCTGACATCGGGACGGTTTGCCTGCGTTGGCGTTGCGCGATGTCGCACCCCATGAAGGCGAATCACAATGAACCAGAAGCAATTGCTGCGTCCGGTGGCCGATGCCGCAGCATTGTCGGCACCGCTGGCGAACTACAACACCGCCGACGCGGTGGAATTCCTCAACACGCTCGAACTGCAGCGCGCCGCCGAGACGCTGGCCGCGCTGTCGTTGCCGCGTGCAGTGAAGATGCTGGAGGCGCCGGAGCTGCACCGCAGTGGCGAACTGGTTGCCGCGCTGCCGCCGGCACGCGCCGCCGCGCTGCTGGGGTTGATGGCCGACGACCGTGCCACCGACATCGTCCACGAGCTGGATGAAGAGGAACGCGCGCGGCTGATTCCGCTGCTGGGCAACGAAGCCCGGCAGACCATCCAGAAGCTGCTGAGCTACCCGCCGAACACCGCCGGTGCGCTGATGACCACCGAGTTCGTCGCCGTGCCCGCCACCTGGACCGTGGCCCAGACCCTGCAGCACATCCGCCAGGTCGAGCGCACGCGCGAGACCGTGTATGCGATCTACGTCCTCGACCCGGCCAACCAGCAGCTGCAGCAGGTGGTGACCATGCGCCGGCTGATCACCGGCCTGCCGGAGGAATCGATCCTGGACGTGGCCCAGGTCAACCCGCCGGTGATGGTGGATGCGCAGATGGACCAGGAAGACGTGGCACGGCTGATCCGCCGCCACGATCTGCTGGCGATCCCGGTGGTGGACGCGCAGCAGCACATGCTCGGCATCGTCACCGTCGATGACATCCTCGATGCACTGATCGAAGAGTCCACCGAAGACGCGCACAAGTTCGGCGGCATGGAAGCGCTGGACAAGCCGTACATGCAGATCGGCTTTTTCGAGATGCTGCGCAAGCGCGCCGGCTGGCTGAGCGTGCTGTTCGTGGGCGAGATGCTGACCGCCAGCGCGATGCAGCACTACGAGGACGAACTGGCGCGCGCGGTGGTGCTGACCCTGTTCATCCCGTTGATCATGAGCTCGGGTGGCAACTCCGGTTCGCAGGCCACTTCGCTGCTGATCCGCAGCCTGGCCCTGCGCGAGCTGCGCCTGCGCGACTGGTGGAAGGTGGCCCTGCGCGAAGTGCCCACCGGCATGGTGCTCGGCGCCATCCTCGGCTGCCTGGCCATCGTACGCATCGTGATCTGGCAGCTTGGTGGCTTCCATGACTACGGCGAGCACTGGATCCTGCTGGCGATCACCATCGGCGCTGCGCTGGTGGGTATCGTTACCTTCGGCTCGCTGTCCGGGTCGATGCTGCCCTTCATCCTCAAGCGGCTGGGCTTCGACCCGGCCAGCGCCTCGGCCCCGTTCGTCGCCACCCTGGTGGATGTGACAGGCCTGGTGATCTATTTCAGCATCGCTGCGATGATTCTGCACGGCACCCTGCTGTAACGGGTGCATCATCCACGCATGGCGTGGATCTACTGGTCCTGGCCGCACGCCATGCGTGGATGCGATGCCAGGTTCCTGCGCACGATCATGCCGCCGCAGCGCCGGTCCGTGTAACGTAGGCACATGAGTACCTACCACCTGCAGTCCGTGTTCCGTCCGCAGTCGGTCGCGGTGATCGGCGGCAGCCCGCGTGAGCGCTCGGCCGGCCGCGCAGTGATGCGCAACCTGCGTGGCACCGGCTTCCCCGGCAAGGTGGCATGGATCAATCCGCGCCACGCCGAGATCGACGGCATCCGCACGGTAAAGCGGTTGAAGGACCTGGACTGGGTGCCGGAGCTGGTGGTGATCACCGCGCCGGCGGCGATCGTGCCGCAGGTGGTACGCACCGCCGCCGAACGTGGCGTGCAGGCCGCGATCATCCTCACCGCGCATCTGGGTGAAGGCCCAGGCTCGCCGTGGGTACAGGTGGAGGCTGCCGCGCGCGCGCATGGCCTGCGTATCCTCGGCCCGCACTGCCTGGGCGTGATCGCACCGCATGCACGGCTCAATGCCAGCATCGCCGCGCATTTCCCGCAGGCCGGCGATCTCGCGCTGATCTCCGAATCCTCGGCGATCGCCGCCGCCCTGGTGGAGTGGGGCGTGGCACGTTCGGTGGGGTTCTCCGCCGTGGTTTCGCTGGGCGACACCATGGACGTGGACTTCGGCGACCTGCTGGACTATTTCGCCACCGACTACCGCACGCGCGCCATCCTGCTCTACGTCGAGCAGATCAAGGACGCCCGCAAATTCATGTCGGCCGCACGTGCCGCTGCGCGTGCCAAGCCTGTGGTGGTGGTGAAGTCCGGCCGCGCCGAGCGGGTACAGCCGGGCAGCGCCGATACCCATGTGCAGGCACTGGCGCGCGCCGATGATGTCTATGGCGCGGCATTCAATCGTGCCGGCCTGCTGCGGGTGAGCGCGCTGGACGAACTGTTCACCGCGGCCGAGTCGCTGGGCCGCCTGGGTACCTTCCCCGGGCGTCGCCTGGCCATCCTCAGCAACGGCGGCGGTGTCGGCCACCTGGCGGTGGACCAGCTGATCGCCCTGCATGGCACGTTGGCGCAGCTGTCCGACAGCACCGTACAGAAGCTCGATGCGGTACTGCCGCAGGGCTGGTCGCGCAGCAACCCGGTCGACATCGTGGTCGATGCCGATGGTGATCGCTATGCCACGGCCATCGAGGCGCTGCTGGCCGACAACGAGAACGACGCGGTGCTGGTGGTCAACGTGCCCACGGCGTTCACCTCCTCGGCCGACGCCGCGCAGGCGCTGACCCGCACGCTCGGCCTGCGCCCGCGCCATCATCGTGACAAGCCGGTGTTCGCGGTGTGGCTGGGCAACGACGACCAGGCCACCGCCACGCTCAATGCGGCACGCGTGCCGACCTATCCCACCGAAGCCGAAGCCGTACGCGGTTTCCAGCATCTGGTGCGTTACCGCGAAGCACAGAACGCGTTGATGGAAACGCCACCCAGCCTGCCGCAGGACTTCAGCGTGGACACCGTGCGTGCACGTGCGCTGGTCGAGGCCGCGCTGGCCAACGGTCAAGGCTGGCTGGATCCGCTGGCCACCCATGAACTGCTGAAGGCCTACGGCATCCCCTCTGCGCCGGTGATGCACGCGCGCGATGCGCACGAGGCGATGGACCTGGCGCAGCCGCTGCTGGAGCGTGGTGCGACCGTCGCGCTGAAGATCCTGTCGCCCGATATTCCGCACAAATCCGAAGTGGATGGCGTGCGCCTCAATCTGGCAACGCTGCCTGCGGTGCAGAGCGCGGCCAAGGCGATCCTTGCCCGTGCACGGCAGCTGCGGCCGGACGCCCGCATCGACGGCCTGCTGGTGCAGCCGACCATCGTCCGCCCGAAGGCGCGCGAGCTCATCGTCGGCATCGCCGACGATGCCACGTTCGGCCCGGTGATCGTAGTCGGTCGTGGTGGCACGGCGGTGGAAGTCATCAATGACAAGGCCTTGGCGCTGCCCCCGCTGGACCTGCGCCTGGCCCACGAGCTGATCGGCCAGACCCGCGCCTCGCGCATCCTCAAGGCCTACGGCGATGTGCCAGCGGCCGACGAGCGCGCGCTGGCGCTGGCGCTGGTCAAGCTGGCGCAGCTGGCAGCAGATATTCCCGAAGTACGCACGCTGGACATCAACCCGCTGCTGGTCGACAGCAAGGGCATCCTGGCGCTGGACGCGCGCGTGGCGGTTGCGCCGTCGCGCATCCTGCACAAGGGCCGTGGCCATCCGCGCTTCGCCGTCTTCCCGTATCCGAAGGAATGGGAACGCACCATCGAACTGTCCGACGGCGGTCGCGCCTTCGTACGCCCGGTGCGGCCGGAAGATGACGCGTTGTTCCGCGCGTTCTTCGCGCGCGTCAGCGATGAGGATCTGCGCCTGCGCTTCTTCCAGTCGGTCAAGCACTTCAGCCACGAGTTCATCGCCCGCCTGACCCAGCTGGACTACGCGCGCTCGATCGCCTTGGTGGCTATTGAGCCGCGCAGCGGCGAGATGCTGGGTGCGGTGCGACTGCATGCCGATGCGGACTACCACCGCGGCGAGTACGGCATCCTGATCCGTTCGGACCTGAAGGGCCACGGCATCGGCTGGCGCCTGATGGCGATCATGATCGAGTACGCCAAATGGCTGGGCCTGGACGTGGTGGAAGGCCAGGTGCTGCGCGAGAACAGCACCATGCTGGCGATGTGCCAGAGCCTGGGCTTCAAGACCCGGCTGGACCCGGACGACCCGACGGTGATGATGGTGACGTTGCCGGTGCAGCAGGTGGAAGTGCCCGAAGTGCCGCCGGTGGCGTGACCGTCACCCTGTCGGTAGCGCCGGGCCATGCCCGGCGGAACATCGGATTCAACGCAGCGGCTCGACCACCACCGCCGTGCCATAGCACAGCACCTCGGTCAGCCCGGTCATCACATCGGTGGCGTCGTAGCGCATGCCGATGATCGCGTTGGCGCCCAGCTGCCGCGCATGCTTGACCATGTCGCGATAGGTTTCCTCGCGTGCCTGCTCGCACAGCTCGGTGTAGATGGTGATGTTGCCGCCGAAGATGGTCTGGATGCCGCCAAGGAAGTTGCCCACGATCGAGCGCGAGCGCACGGTGATGCCGCGCACCACGCCCAGGTTGCGCTCGATGCGGTAGCCGGGCAGCTCGAAGGCGGTGGTCACCATCGAATCATCGAAGCGCGCTGGGGAGGTGGTGGGAGTGCCACTGTTGTAGGGATCGGCCATGGGTGTCTGGTCGTCTTGTGGGTTTGAAGGCGCCACAATACCGCCATGACCGACCGTATTCCCCTGCTCCTCCTCCCGGGCCTGCTCAACGATGCCGAACTCTGGCGCGCGCAGCTGGCCGACCTGGCCGATATCGCCGACTGCACCGTGGGCGACCAGACCCGGGGCGAGACCTTGCAGGCGGTGGCCGAGGACGTGCTGGCGCAGGCGCCCGCGCGATTCGCGCTGGCCGGTTTCTCACTGGGTGGCTTCGTCGCCCAGCAGATCCTGCGCACCGCGCCGGAGCGCGTCCTGCAGCTGGCCCTGATCGACACCTCGATCCATGCCGACTCTCCCGAACGTGCCGAACAACGTCGCAGCCAGCGTGCCAGCGTGCGCCTGCCGGGAAAATTCCATGGCTTTGGCGATGTGCTGATGCGCAGCTACATCGACGCCTCGCGGCTGGACGACTACGTGCTGGTGCAGCGCGTGCGCGACATGACCGCGCGGTTGGGTGCGGAGGTGTTCCTGCGGCAGAGCGCGCTGGAACGGAGCGACGGCCACGACGTGCTGGCCAGCTACCGCGATCCGCTGCTGATCGTCTGTGGTGCGAACGACCGCATCACGCCCTTGGCGGTGAGCGAAGAGATACACGCGCTGGTGCCGCATTCGCAGCTGGTGGTGGTGCCCGACTGCGGGCACCTGGCACCGATGGAGAAGCCGGATGAGGTGAGTGCGGCGATGCGCGGGTGGTTGTTGCAGGGCGAGGGCTGAACCCACGCTTCTGGTAGGTGCCGACCTTGGTCGGCACGGTGTTTCATCGATCGACCAGAGGCAAGCGCCGACCAAGGTCGGCATCTACCAAAACCTGCCCGTGCGCGACGCTGGGATCAATCCCAGGCCGGCGCAATGCCTTCCGGATTGGCCAGGCGATGGCCGCGGTCCAGCTTGGCGATCTGCGCCATGTCGTCCTCGGTCAGGCGGATCGCTGCCGCTTCCAGGTTGCTGGCCAGGTTCTCGCGCTTGGTCGACGACGGAATGACCGCGTAGTCCTGCTGCAGCGCCCACGCCAGTGCGATCTGCGCCGGGCTGGCCTGATGGCGGCCGGCGATGGCCTGGATCACCGGGTCCTTGATCACCTCGCCATAGGCCAGGCTCATGTACGCGGTGACGCGGATGCCGTTGTCCTGCAGGAACTTCACCAGCAGGCGGTTCTGCAGGTACGGGTGGATCTCGACCTGGTTGGTGGCGATCGCATCGGCACCGAGGATCTCAATCGCCTTGCGGGTCTGGGCGATGGTGAAGTTGGAGATGCCGATTTCGCGGGTCAGCCCCTGCGCCTTGGCTTCAGCCAGCGCGGTCAGGTACTCCTCCATCGGCGTATCGACCTTGTCGTTCGGCGACGGCCAGTGGATCAGCGCCAGGTCGACATGGTCGGTGCGCAGCTTTTCCAGGCTGGTGCGCAGGCTCGCCAGCAGTGCGTCGCGCTTGAACTCGGTGATCCACACCTTGGTGGTCAGGTAGATCTCGTCACGCGGCACGCCGGACTCGGCGATGGCCTGGCCGACCTCGGCTTCGTTGCCGTAGATCTGCGCGGTGTCGATGGCGCGGTAGCCGACGTCCAGTGCGTTGCGCACCGAGTCGATCACGGTCTGGTCTTTCAGGCGGAAGGTGCCGAGACCGAAAGCGGGGACAGTCATGGGGAACTCCAAAGCGGGGGAAGGAGGTGATTGCAAAGGGTAGGGCAGGGGCCGTGTGCATGCCGGCAACGGTGCATTGCGCTCATCAATGCGCCGCAATGGTGATGCCTTCGGCGCGATCATCGATGCCGTCGCGACGGTCCAGGCGACCGCTCAGCACGGTCAGGCCATACGCGCCGACCACCACCAGCGCGCCCAGCCACGGCGTGTGCATCAGGCCGATGTGTTCGACCACCAGGCCGCCCAGCGATGCACCCAGCGCGATGCCGATGTTGAACGCGGCGATGTTCAGGCCCGAGGCCACATCGGTGGCCTGCGGTGCGTAGCGCTGTGCCTGCTTGACCACATACACCTGCAGGCCGGGCACGTTGCCGAATGCCACCGCGCCCAATGCCAGTACGGTCAGCAGCATCAACCAGGTGCTGTGGGCGGTGAAGGTCATCACCAGCAGCACCACGGCCAGCAGCGCGAAGATGCGCTTCAGCGCGGGCACCGGGCCCATGCGGTCGGCCATGCGGCCACCCCACAGGTTGCCGATCGCCACCGACACGCCATACACCAGCAGCACCAGGCTGACCGCGTTGGCCGAGAAGCCGGTGACGTCCTGCAGGATCGGCGTCAGGTAGGTGAAGGACAGGAAGGTGCCGCCGTAGCCGAGTGCAGTGATGGCGTAGACCATCAGCAGGCGCGGCTGCGCAAGCACGCCCAGCTGCTGGCGGAAGGTGGACGGCGCGCTCTGTGCCAGGCCGCGCGGCACGAACAGCAGAGCGCCCAGCAGCGCGATCACGCCCAGCCCGGCTACGGCCAGGAACGTGGCGCGCCAGCCCAGGTGCTGGCCGATGAAGGTACCCAGCGGTACGCCGGTCACCAGCGCCACGGTCAGGCCGGTGAACATGATGGCGATGGCACTGGCGGCCTTCTCCTTGGGCACCACGGCGGTGGCGATGATCGAGCCGATGGAGAAGAACACCCCGTGGGCCAGGCCGGTGAGGATGCGGGCGACGATCAGCGAGGTGTAGCCCGGTGCCATCCACGCGATGACGTTGCCGAGGGTGAACAGCACCATCAGCGCGACCAGCAGGGTCTTGCGCGGCACACGGCCGGTGAGTGCGGTCAGCACCGGTGCGCCGACGGCCACGCCGAGCGCGTACAGGGACACCAGCAGGCCGGCCGACGGCAGGCTGACCTGCAGGTCGGCGGCGATGGTCGGGATCAGGCCGACGATGACGAACTCGGTGGTGCCGATGGCGAAGGCGCCGAGGGTCAGCGCCAGCAGGGCGAGCGGAATGCCACGGATCATGACAGTGTCCAGAGCGAAGGAAGGGGCGCAGTGTGCGCGGCCGACCTTTGCCGAAAAACCGGTCTTCACGCCAATCACTCTTGCCGCGTGGTCAATAATGGCGGCATGAAAACCACCCTCGACGAAATGCAGGCCTTCCTGGCGGTGATCGACAGCGGTTCGATCAGCGCCGCCGCCGAGCAGCTGGGGCAGACGCCTTCAGGCGTGAGCCGCGCGCTGGGCCGGCTGGAGGACAAGCTGGGCACCACCCTGCTGACCCGCACCACCCGCCGCCTGCACCTGACCGCCGAGGGCGAGGCCTACCTGCGTCATGCGCGCGCGATCATCGATGCAGTGGAATCGGCCGAGGAACAGATGGCTGCGCGCCGCGAGCGTCCGGCCGGAAGGCTGCGGGTGGATGCGGCGATGCCGTTCGTGCTGCACGTGATCGCGCCGCTGGTGGCTGGCTACCGCGCGCGCTATCCGGACGTGCAGCTGGAGTTGAACAGTTCCGAGCGCTACATCGACCTGCTGGAACGGCGTACCGACCTGGCGATCCGCATCGGCCCGCTGGCTGATTCCACGCTGCATGCACGGCCGCTGGGACGCTGCCGGCTGCAGGTGCTGGCCAGCCCGGGCTACCTGGCCGCGCACGGCGAGCCGACCAGCGTGGCGGCGCTGGGCCAGCACACGCTGCTCAGCTTCAACGAACCGGAATCGCTGAACCGCTGGCCGCTGCCGGGCGATGCCGACGGGCAGTTGCTGGTGCGCCCGGATATCGCGGTATCCAGCGGCGAGACGCTGCGCACGCTGGCGGTGGAAGGCGTGGGCATCACCTGCCTGTCCGACTTCGTGACCGAACGCGATCGTGCGGCCGGCACGCTGGTGCCGGTGCTGGCCGCACAGACGCTGGACGTGTATCAGCCGATCCACGCGGTGTACTACCGCAACACGGCCGTATCGGCACGGATCAGCTCGTTCCTGGATTACCTGGGTGAAGCGATGTCCGCATCGGATTACCTGCGCTGATGTGAGCCGAGCGTAGGCTCGGCTCTACAGAGCCCGGAACGATCGACGGCCCGGTGTAGAGCCAAGCCCATGCTCGGCTGCCTGCAAAGGATCACGCCGCGCGCGCCAAGGCACCCTTCGCCGCCGCCGTTGTCGACAGATCAAACACATCCACCGAGTCGATCAAGCGGTTCGCCTGCTGCTCCAGGCTGCGCGCCGCCGCACTCGCTTCTTCCACCAGCGCGGCATTCTGCTGGGTGGTGCCATCCATCTGGATGATGGTCTGGCTGACCTGCTCGATGCCGGCCGACTGCTCCTGCGAGGCAGCCGAAATCTCAGCCATGATGTCGGTCACGCGCTGTACCGAAGCGACGATCTCGGCCATGGTGTCGCCGGCCTGGCGCACACGCTGCGCACCGTGGCCCACCTGTTCCACCGATGCCTCGATCAGCGATTTGATTTCCTTGGCCGCTGCCGCCGAGCGCTGCGCCAGCGTGCGCACTTCACTGGCGACCACTGCGAAGCCGCGGCCCTGCTCGCCGGCACGTGCCGCTTCCACCGCCGCGTTCAGCGCCAGGATGTTGGTCTGGAATGCGATGCCGTCGATCACACTGATGATGTCGGCGATCTGCCGCGAGGAGCCTTCGATCGCATCCATCGTCGCCACGACCTGGCCGACCACTTCACCGCCCTGCGAGGCCACGCTGTGCGCACCGATCGCCAGCTGGTTCGCCTGCCGCGCATGCTCGGCGTTCTGGCGCACGGTGGAGGTCAGTTCTTCCATCGATGCAGCGGTTTCTTCCAGGTTCGCCGCCTGCTGTTCGGTGCGGCGCGACAGGTCGTTGTTGCCGGCGGCAATCTCGGCCGCGGCGGTGTGGATGTTGCCCGAGGCGTGCTTGATGTCGGTGACGATCGTGGCCAGCTGTGCCGCCGTAGTGTTGGCATCGCCGGCAATGCGGGCGAACACGCCCTGGAAATCGCCGTGCATGCGTGCGCCCAGGCGACCATCGGCAATGGCACGCAGCATCGTCGAGACCTCGCCGAGGTTGTGTTCGGTGGTCTGCATCAACCGGTTCAGGCCATCGACCATCGCGCGGAAATCATGCTCGAAGCGCGCGCTGTCGCCGCGCTGGCTGAAGTCGCCTGCGGCAGCGGCTTCGGCCAGGCGGCGGATCTCGCCATTGATCGCACCGAGGTTGGATTTGACCGCATCCAGCGCCTGGGTGATCACGGCTTTTTCGCCCGGCAGGCGCTCCATGTCCAGGCTGAGGTCGCCCACCGCATAGCGGCCCATGATCGCGATCGCGCGCATCTTCACCTGGATGTGTGCATCGACCAGGGTGTTGGTATCGGCCACCATCGTGCCGTAGGCGCCGGGGAAGGCGCTGCTGTCCATGCGGTGGCTGATCGTGCCGGCGTCGTGAGCCTTGGCCATCGCAGTCTGCGCGTCGAGCACGCCACGCAGAGTGCTCTGCACGGCCTGCATCGCCTGCGCCAGGCGACCGATCTCGTCGCGGCTGCGCACCTGCACGCGGTAGTCGAGATCGCCGGCAGCGACCGCACGTGCGGCCGCTTCCACGGCCAGCACCGGCTGCACCACGGCACGCCGCAGCCACCAGCCCAGGCCCATCAACAGCAGCACGGCCGCGCCAATGGTCAGTGCGGCGCACAGCAGCAGCGTCTGCCGTGCCTGCTGCGAGCGCGCGGTCACTGCGGTCTCGGCAACCGCGGTGGCACGCGTGCTCAGGGCATCCAGCGCGCTGGCCGCCGGACGGTCTTTGCCACGCACCAGCGAATCGCCGGCCGCAGGATCATAGTCGGCGTCAGCGAAGGCCTGCAGCGCCGCGTGGTAATCCAGCTGCAATTGAGCATGCAGGCCGGAAAACGCCTGCGCCAGTTCACGCGTGCGCGCATCGGGGCTGGCGGCCAGGCCTTTGGCCAGTTCGGCAACGAGGCGGCCTTCGCTGTCGAAGGCCTGCAGGTGGTGCTGGCGCAACGCGTCATCGTGACCGCGCAGCAGCACGTTCTTCCATTCCTGCACCTGCCCGCGGAACTCACGCTGCAGGCGCTCGGCGTCGCGGCTGTGGGCGACCTCCGGAGGGACTTCGGTGGACAGCTTCAACCAGGCAGACGCCAGGCCCGCCAGGGCGCATACCAGGACAACGGCCAGACCAACAGAAACGGCGCCGAGCAGCTTCGACTGCAGCCGCGGCGCATGGGAAGAGGCTTTCATGGGACGAGATCTCGGAAGGGGTGCGATGCGGTATCGACCATCCTTTAGGTCTCTGAAGTGCGATGCGTGTCACATTCCCGTTCTGTTTAGTGATGTGAAGGGTGTGTTTAATAGGACAAATGTGTCCATATGGAACGAAAGCAGACCCTCGACAGCTGGTTTAAATGTAACTATCGTAGTTACATGAAATCCGCGAATCCGCTCTCCGATGCCCTGCACGTGATGGCCCATCTGGTCGGCCAGCCCGGGCCGCGAACCTCCGAACAGCTGGCCACCTGCCTGCCAACCCATCCGGTGGTGATCCGCCGCCTGCTGGCGCAGATGCACAAGGCCGGCCTGGTCCGCAGCACGCGCGGCCACGGTGGTGGCAGCCAGCTCGCCCGCGATGCGGCGACGATCACCCTGCACGACGTCTACCAGGCCATCGGCGCGCCGCCGATGGTCCAGGTGGGTACCCGCGAAGGCAGGGGCGGCTGCCCGATCCAGCAGCTGGTCAACCAGGCCCTGCTGGAGAGCGCCCGCGAAGCGCAGCGCCTGCTCGAGCAGCGGCTGCAGGCAACCACCCTCGACCAGCTTGGCGCCGACTTCGCCCGCCATCTTGCCCATCACCGTTCCCTGGAAGCTCACCATGAATCCTGATGTCCTCATCGTCGGCGGCAGCTACGCCGGCATCGCCGCCGGACTGATCCTGGCGCGTGCGCGTCGGCCGGTCACGATCATCGACGCGGGTTCGCCGCGCAACCGCTTTGCCAGCCATTCGCACGGCGTACTGGGCATGGACGGGATCAGTGGCGCCGAGTTGCTGAAGAACGCACGCCAGCAACTGCTGGACTACCCGGCCGTGCGTTGGCTGAATGCCGAAGCCGTGCGGGCCTCGGCCAGCGCCGAGGGTGTGGAGGTGCATACCGCCGACGGTCAGGTGCTGACCGCGCGCAAGCTGCTGCTGGCCACAGGCATCGCCGACCAGCTGCCCGAACTGCCCGGCATGGCCGAACGCTGGGGCAGCACCGTGCTGCACTGCCCGTACTGCCACGGTTACGAAGTGGGTGGCGGTTCGATTGGCCTGCTCGGCGGCCATCCGATGTCGGCCGGCAAGGCGCCGCTGTTCGCCGATTGGGGCAACGTGACCTTCTTCAGCCAGGGCCTGCCGATCAGCGACGAGGAGCTGGCCGCCATGCAGCAGCGCGGCGTGCAGATCGAAACCACACCGGTGGTCGGCGTGCACGGCGAACAGACCACCTGGCTGGAGGTCGAGCTGGCCGATGGCCGCTGTATCGCCCAGCGTGCACTGTTCGTACCTGCCGGGCAGGCGATGGCCACGCCGCTGGTGCAGCAACTGGGCTGCGCGTTGGTGGAAAGTCCGCTGGGCGTGCTGATCGAGGTGGACATGATGAAGCAGACCTCGGTGCCGAACGTCCATGCGGCCGGTGATGCGACCACGGTCGGCAACATCACCCTGGCCATGGCCGAAGGGGTGCGTGCGGGTATCGGCGTGCACCATGCGCTGGTCGGCGAAGACAGCCTGCCGCGTTGAGCTGCTGCATCCACGCGTGGCGTGGATCTACTGAATGGTGCCGACGTTGGTCGGCACCGTCCATCCTCACCCTTCCACGCTGGCCGCATCCAGCTGCGCCACGTCCTGCACGCTCAACGCGACGTTCGCCGCCGCCAGCAGGTCGTGCAGCTGTTCCACGCTGGTGGCGCTGACAATCGGTGCGGTGATCGATGGCCGTGCAATCTGCCAGGCCAGCGCGATCTGCGCGGCAGTGGCGTTGTGCTTGCTGGCCACATCATCCAGCGCCTGCAGGATGCGCAGGCCGCGCGGGTTCAGATAGCGCTTGACCACGGTGGCGCCACGCGCGCTGCTCTTGCCGGCATCGTCCGGTGTGCGGTACTTGCCACTGAGGAAGCCACTGGCCAGTGCGTAGTAATTGATCACGCCGATCTGCTCGCGCTGCACCAGCGGCTCCAGCTCCTTCTCGTAGCCGGCGCGGTCGTACAGGTTGTACTCCGGCTGCAGGGTTTCGTAACGCGGCAGCTTGTAGTCGGTGGACACCTTCAGCGCTTCGGCCAGGCGCGTGGCGCTGTAGTTGGATGCACCGATGGCGCGCACCTTGCCTGCCTCGATCAGGCGACCGAACGCAGCCAGGGTGGCTTCCAGCGGCGTGGATTCATCGTCCTCGTGAGCCTGGTACAGATCGATGACATCGGTCTGCAGCCGACGCAGCGAATCTTCCACCGCTGCATTGATGTTGTCCGGGGTCAGGCCGGGCCGCTCGGCCCATTTGGCCACCTTGGTCGCCAGCACCACCTTGTCGCGCTTGCCGCTGCGCGCGAACCACTTGCCGAGCAGGGTCTCCGACTCGCCACCCTGGTTGCCCGGCACCCACGCTGAATACACATCGGCGGTGTCGACCAGGTTGAAGCCGGCATCGACGAAGGCATCCAGCAGCGCAAAGCTGGCCTTCTCATCGGCGCTCCAGCCGAATACGTTGCCACCGAAGGCGAGCGGAGCTACATGCAGGCCGGAACGGCCCAGTTCGCGGATTGCCGTCATGGGCACGGACTCCTTGGGGGAAGTCCTTCAGGATAGAGCGCGATGTGTGACCGCGCTGCGGCGCTGACCACAAAACTGTGTTCCGCGACGTGCACGCGGCTAACGTTTTGTGAACACCTGCGGCGCCGCGGCTGCTAGTCTCGCCGCATCTTCCGCTGGAGTCGCCCCGATGATTGCTGCCTCATCCCTGCGTGGTTGCCGCGTGCTGCTTGCCTCGGCGCTGCTGGTCGCCGTTCCCGCATTCGCTGCACCGGCCACGGTCGCACCGGCAAAGATCCAGGTGTCGCCGGCGATCGATGCGGCGGTCAAGGCGTCGACCCGCGACGCGGCCAACGTCAAGCGCGACGGTTTCCGTCATCCTGCGCAGACGCTGGGCTTCTTCGGCGTGGCGCCGGAAAAGACCGTCATCGAGATCACGCCCGGCAATGGCTGGTACTCGGAAATCCTGGCGCCGCTGCTGCGCGACAAGGGCCATTACATCGCTGCGGTGGTCGATCCGCAGGCCGTGGCGGAAGGCCGCGGCCGCGACTACCAGCAGCGTAGCCGCGACAGCCTGGAAAAGAAGTACGCCGCCGCACCGGCACAGTTCGACAAGACCACCGTGGTCGCCTACGACCCGGCCAAGCCGGTGTTCGGCGCGGCCAACTCGGCCGATGTGGTGCTGACGTTCCGCAACGTGCACAACTGGCGCAAGGCCGGCCAGGCGCAGGGCATGTTCCAGGGCTTCTTCAACGTGCTCAAGCCGGGCGGCGTGCTCGGCGTGGTCGAGCACCGCGCCAAGGCCGACGTGGCCGACGCTGACGACACCGGTTATGTGGGCCAGCAGCAGGTGATCGCGATGGCCGAGGCCGCCGGTTTCAAGCTGGATGCGCGTACCGAGGTCAATGCCAACCCGCGCGATACCAAGGACCATCCGAATGGCGTCTGGACCCTGCCGCCGACCAACCAGCATGACAAGGCGGATGACGCCAAGTACCAGGCCATCGGTGAAAGCGACCGCATGACCCTGCGTTTCGTGAAGCCGTAAGCCGGCACGTCGTACTGCCAGCACGGATTCCCCGCTGTAGAGCCGAGCCCATGCTCGGCTCATCGCGCACAGCGCGACGGAACGCAACAGCAGCCGAGCATCGGCTCGGCTCTACAGGTCGGTTGCACGACGCGCGGCGTGGGACAATGCCTTGCCCGCCGCCTGCCGTACCCGTAATGCTGATTGCCTTCAACAAGCCGTTCAACGTGCTCTGCCAGTTCACCGACCGCAGCATGCCGCCGCGGCCGACATTGGCCGGCTTCGGCTTGCCGCCGCGGGTCTACGCTGCTGGCCGCCTCGACCACGACAGCGAAGGCCTGCTGCTGCTGACCGACAACGGCACGCTGGCGCACAAGCTGACCGACCCGAAGCACAAGGCGGACAAGCTCTACTGGGTGCAGGTGGAAGGCACGCCCAGTGACGAGCAGCTGCAGCAGCTGCGCGATGGCGTGGTGCTCAATGATGGTCCGACGCTGCCGGCGAAGATCGAGCGCCTCGATCCCGCGCCTGAGCTGTGGCCCCGCGATCCACCGGTGCGCTTCCGCAAGACGGTGCCCGACAGCTGGCTGGCGATCACGATCCGCGAAGGTCGCAACCGCCAGGTGCGGCGGATGACTGCTGCGGTGAACCTGCCGACGCTGCGCCTGGTGCGCGCTGCGATGGGGCCGTACCGGCTGGATGACCTGCAGCCGGGCCAGTGGCGGCAGATCGGCTGAAAGAAAAGCTGAAAGAAAAAAGGCCGGAGGCCTTGCGGCGTCCGACCCTGGTGCAGCGTCATGGGGTCAGAGCCCTTCCTGCGGAAGGGATCCGACCCCGGCCAATCAGGCGTCGCTGCCGATATCGCTGTGCTCATCGACCACGGTGTCGTTGCGGCGATCGCGCGCATTGATGCGCTGGGCCTGGCCGTTGACCACATGGCCATTGGCGGCCTTCTTCTTCTGCTGTTTGCGGTACAGCGCATAGCCCAGCAGGCCCACGCCCACCGCAGCTGCCGCGATGGTCACCGCCGGATTGCGGCGGGCGAACCTGGTGGCGACTTTGCCGCCGGTCTTCACCGCGCCAAGCGCGGCGCCGGTCTTGATCCAGTCGCTGGCCTGCGGGCCGAGGTGACGCAGGCTGCCGCCAGCGCTCTTCAGGCCATCGCCTGCGGTATGGGCCAGGTCGAGGGCGCGCTCCAGGGCGCGGTCGGTGATTACGGTCAGCTTGCTCATGCGGGGGTGTCCTTGCCTCGGGTCGAAGTCCAGTGTCGCCTGTTGCCCGTAAACGGTATGTCAGTCAGGCGGGCGCGTGGTGTGACTCTACCGCAGCCATTCAGGAACGGGCGGGGTGTCGGCGCGCGTCACGTCCCGCGCGGCTTGGCCCGGTGGGTCGCCGTGGCCGTCCACGGATCGTCCGGCCAGGGGTGGCGCGGGTAACGGCCCTTCATTTCCTTCTTCACCTCGGCGTAGGTGTTCTCCCAGAAATTGCGCAGATCCTGGGTCACCTGCAACGGCCGGCCGCCCGGTGACAGCAGGTGCAAGGTCAGCGGCACCCGGCCATCGGCGATGCGCGGCGTGTCGGCCAGCCCGAACAACTCCTGCAGCTTCACCGCCAGCACGGGCGGCAGCGGCTCGCCGCTTTCGCCGTCCAGCGCGTAGGTGATCGGCCGCTCCAGCCCCGACGGTACGGTGATCCGGGTGGGCGCGTGACGTTCGACCAGCTGCCGCTGCGACCACTCCAGTGGCGACTTCAGCGCTTCGCCGAAACTGGCCTCGTCCAGCGCATCCAAACGTGTCCTGCCAGCGAATGTCGGCTGCAGCCACTGCGCACGGTTGGCCAGCAATGCGACGTCGCTGCAGTCGGGCAGGCCCAGCTCCGGCATCCAGCGCCGCAGCGATTCCACGCGTGCCTGCCACTGGCGCAGGCCCTCGGTCCACGGCAGCGCCTGCAGGCCGAGCTCGGCAACGGCATCGGTGAGTGCCTGCGCCGCCAGTTGCGGATCAACCCGGCCCGCCGAACGACTGTCCATCACGATGCGGTCGAAGCGTGTTTCGCGCAGCGCGACCAGGGCGCGGCGTGCGTCATCCCAGCGCACCGCGTCTTCGGTCACGAAGCGGTCGGGCCAGCACCTGCGCAGATAGCTTTCATCCACCGGTGCGGCGCGCAGCAGCAGTGCGTCGCGTGCTTCGAAGCGCAGTTCGCTGGCCACCAGCCACGGTTCGCCACGCAGGTCGCTCAGTTCATGCAGGCGGGCGCTGCGGCCGTTGGCCAGCAGGTAACGCAGCGGGTCGTTCGGATGCTGGAAGGCAATGCGGTCGGGGAAGGCGTGCGCCAGCAGGTCGCCCAGTTCGTGCGCTTCGATGCTGGCCGGTGGCGCGGCCTCACAGCGCAGGCGACGGCGCCATTGCTTGGCAGCAGCGTCGATGGCGGCCAGGCCACTGCGATTGGCATCGGCGGGCGCACGGCCATTGCGGAAGGCCGCCAGTGCACGCCAGCGCGCGGCCAATGCATCACCGCCCTGGCGCAACGGGTCGCGGGCTTCCAGCAAGGCAGCAAGATCGGCGGCCAAGGCCTGTGCGCGCGCATCGGGTGCGGCCAGCAGCATCGCGGCCATCCGCGGATGGGTGCCCAGCGCCAGCACGCGACGGCCGAGTGCGGTGATCGCGCCACTGCTGGACAACGCACCCAGGCGCTGCAGCAGTTCGCGTGCGGCGGCCATCGGCCCGCTCGGTGGCGGGTCGAGGAAGCGCAGGTCACTGCTGCCCCAGGCGGCCAGCTCCAGCGCAAGGCCGGCCAGTTCAACCTGGTCGATCTCGGCGCGACGCTGCGGCTCCAGCCGTTGCGACTGCGGCCACAGCCGCCACGCCACGCCCTCGGCCACACGCCCGGCACGGCCGGCACGCTGGTCGGCCGAGGCCTGCGCGATGGCGACCACATCCAGGCGGGTGAAGCCACTGTTGGGGTCGTAGCGTGGCTCGCGCGCCTGGCCGCTGTCGATGACTACACGCACGCCGGGCAGGGTCACCGAGGACTCGGCCACGTTGGTGGCCAACACCACGCGGCGGCGGCCATCGTTGGAGGCCTGCAACACGCGCGCCTGCTGTTCCACCGGCAGTTCACCGTGCAGGGCCAGCACGTCCACCGCAGCGCCATCAAGACTGTCCTGCAGGCCGGCCTGCACGCGTGCGATCTCACGCTGGCCGGGCAGGAACACCAGCAGGTCACCCGGGTGCTCGGCCAGCGCCTGCTGTACTGCGCGCCGCACCTGCAGTTCCAGCGCCTCGTCACGCCGCGCCGGGAAGTGGCTGATCGCCACCGGATAGCTGCGGCCCTCGCTGCTCAACCGTGGTGCATCGAGGAAGCGGGCCAGGCGCTCACCGTCCAGCGTCGCCGACATCACCAGCAAACGCAGGTCGTCGCGCAGCTGCGATTGCACGTCCAGGGCCAGCGCCAGGCCCAGATCGCCACTGAGGTGGCGTTCGTGGAATTCATCGAACAGGATCGCGCCCACCGTTTCCAGCATCGGGTCGTCCTGCAGCATCCGGGTCAGGATGCCTTCGGTGACCACTTCGATGCGCGTGCGTGCCGATACCTTGTTCTCGAAGCGGATGCGGTAGCCGACGGTGCCGCCGAGCTCCTCGCCGAGCTGGCGCGCCATGAACATCGCGGCACTGCGCGCGGCCACCCGGCGCGGTTCCAGCAGGATGATCCTGCGGCCCTGCAGCCAGGGCGCATCGAGCAGCGCCAACGGCACCTGGGTGGTCTTGCCGGCGCCGGGCGGGGCTTCCAGCACCAGCCGCGGGTGCGCGGCCAGGTGCTGCTGGATCTGCGGCAGCAGCGGGGAAATCGGGAATTGCGGGGCGTTCATGTGCAAAGGATAAGGGGCCATGGCGGGCACGGGTACAATGCGCGGGTTTTCCTGCCCCTGCTGCCCCCATGCATCTGATCGATATCGGCGCCAACCTGACCCACGACTCCTTCGACCGCGACCGCGAGGCCGTGCTGGACCGCGCTCGGCAGGCCGGTGTGGTGCAGATGATCATTACCGGTGCCAGTCGCGAGCATTCGCCGCTGGCCCTGCAGCTGGCGCAGCAGCACCCCGGCTTCCTGTACGCCACCGCCGGCGTGCATCCGCACCACGCGGTGGAGTACACCGACGAGTGCGATGCGGAGATGCGCGCGCTGCATGCCCACGCTGAAGTCGTGGCGGTGGGCGAGTGCGGGCTGGACTATTTCCGCGACTTCTCGCCGCGCCCGGCGCAGCACCGCGCGTTCGAGCGCCAGCTGCAGCTGGCTGCGGACAACGGCAAGTCGTTGTTCCTGCACCAGCGCGATGCGCATGCCGATTTCATGGCGCAGATGAAGAACTTCGAAGGCCGCATCGGTCCGGCCGTGGTGCATTGCTTCACCGGCGAGCGGCAGGAGCTGTTCGATTACCTGGACCAGGACTGGTACATCGGCATCACCGGCTGGCTGTGCGACGAGCGCCGCGGTGGCCACCTGCGCGAGCTGGTGAAGAACATTCCGGCCAATCGCCTGATGATCGAGACTGATGCGCCCTACCTGCTGCCGCGCACCTTGAAGCCGATGCCGAAGGACCGCCGCAACGAACCGGTGTTCCTGTCGCACATCGTGGAAGAGCTGGCGCGGGACCGTGGCGAGGATGTGCAGACCACGGCGGCGAACGCCACGGCCGCCACGCGTGCGTTCTTCCGCCTGCCCGACGCTGCCTGACCGGCACTACCCGTCAGCCGGGAACGCCCGGATCCGGTAGCGCCGGGCCATGCCCGGCGAGCGAAGCGGCAAGATCCGTCAGTCCTTCGCGATAGCTCGGAAACCGCGGTGTCCACTCCAGCGCCTCGCGCGTGCCGCGGCTGTCGATGCGCTTGTTGCTCTGGTAGAAGCGCCGCAACGTCGCACTGAGCGATGGATCATCCCAGGCCACTGCGGGCGGCAGGGCAAAGCCCCCCAGCTGCGCGGCGAAGGCCAGTACATCCTGCGACGGCGCCGGCTCGTCATCGCTCGGCAGATACAGCGCATTGGCCATGGGGCGGCGCATCGCGGCGATCACCACCGTTGCCAGGTCTTCGACATGCAGGCGATTGAACACGAGCCCTGGCCGCACCACGTGCCGCGCGCGGCCCTGCGCCAACTGCAGCAGCGCATTACGCCCTGGGCCATAGAGGCCAGGCAGGCGGAACACGGCCGAGGCGATGCCGCGCGCCTCCGCCAGCGCACGCCACTGCGATTCGGCGAGTTGACGCTGCATGCCCACGGGTTCTGTGGCATCGGCAACGCTGCTCGCGTCGATCCAGCCACCGTCGCGATCACCATAGACCGAGGTCGATGACAGGTAGCCGAGCCATCGCAGTGACGCGCTGTCGCGCAGCGCGGCATGCAGCAGTCGCAGTGCCGGGTCGCCCTCGGCATCGGGTGGCACGCTGCACAGCACCGCGTCGGCGTGTGCGATGGCAGCGAGCAGGGCGGGTGAGAGCGCAGCGTCGGCCTGCAGCTGATGGCGCTGCAGGCCATCGTCAGGTGCTGACGCCGGATCGCGCACCGTGCCTTCCACCCGCACGCCTTGGGCCTGAAGGTGCGCAGCCAACACGCGCCCACTCCAGCCCATGCCGAGGATCAGTACGCGCTTCGGCAACGGGCCAGGCAGGTTCATCGGATCACGCCGCGCGCTGGGCCTGATAGGCCTGCAGGCTGCTGTAGGCCACCTGCAGCAGCAACGCTTCCTGGCCCGCGGCGCGCGCACGCGCCAGCATGTCGCCAACGATCTGCGCGGCTTCCACCTGCTGGCCCGCTTCCAGGTCGCGCAGCATCGACGCCTTCAACGCCGAACCCGCCTGGGTCAGGGTGCCGCGCGCGGTGTCCTGCGCAGCCTGCGGCACCGGTTCGCCCGCGGCTTCGGCCACCGCCAGGCATTCGTCGTAGAGCCCACGCACGATGGCGTCGCCGTCGTCGGTGGCCATGATGGTGCCGATGTCCGCGCGCAGCAGGCAGGTAGCCGCCGCCAGCGCGGTGAGGAACGTGTACTTGATCCACTGTTCCTGGCCGATGTGTTCGCTGGCCAGATGATCGAGATTCGCCTGTGCACAGGCTGCAGCGAATGCCTGCACGCGCGCGGAGACCGCACCGCCATCGCGTTCGCCGAAGGTCAGCTTGGCCGGCTTGCCCAGGTGCAGCACGGCACCATCGGGCGCCTTGGTGGCACTGATGAAGCACAGCCCACCGAGCACTGCATCGCGACCGAAGCGTGCGTCGAGCGCGTTGTAGTGATGCAGGCCGTTGAGGATCGGCAGCACGGTGGTACCCGCACCCACGGCCGGTGCGATGGCATCGATCGAGCTGTCCAGGTCGTAGGCCTTGCAGCTGAGGATCACCAGATCGAACGGTTGTTCCGCAGCCAGCGCAGGCAGAGCTTCAGCGGTGACATGCTGCACCGGGAACGTGGCGTCACCCACCGGGCTGCGCAGCACCAGGCCATCACGATCCAGTTGCGCGGCGCGGGCCGGGCGCACGAGGAAGGTCACGTCCACGCCCGCCTGGGCCAGGCGACCACCGAAGTAACCGCCGGTACCGCCGGCGCCGAGGATCAGGATACGCATTGCACGCTCACCGCAGTTGGGGAATTCACTGCCGTGATTGTGCCGGAGTTCGCGGCCAACGGCTGCGCCCCTCGTGGTGGTTTGAAGCATAAGCCGTGTTTGGGTCGGGCGGGGTGGGCTCGCGGGGACGCCGTGAATACGTCCCTGTAGGCTTGGCCGCCGCATCCATGCGGCGGACACCCCCGCGAGCCCACCCCGCCCGACCCCTGACGGTTTCCGTGTGCGTCCACCGCGGAAAACAAAGAAGAAAATCAAAAGCAACAGCGGGTCGCTCCGCTCGGTTCTCTCGATCATCTTTCCCGTGGATCCACATCCATCAGATCGCAAACAAAAAGAGCCGAGCATTGGCTCGGCTCTACATGATCTCCAGCCATCCACGCATGGCGTGGATCTGCCGTGTCGACCAAGGTCGACACCCACCAACAGCAGCAAAGACCGCCGTTCCAACAGCATCGGGAAACTGTCAAAGGCGGGGTGGGTCCGGTGGCGGGGGTGTCCGCGGCATGGATGCCGCGGCCAAGCCCCCATGGATGGGTTCACGGCGTCCCCCGCCACCGGACCCACCCCGCCATCCCACGGATAGCTCGCTTTTGACGTTGACGTTGCCGGCCAGCGGCCGGCACTACCACCGCGGGTGCAGGGCCGCAGGCCCTGCAGGACATCCTCAGCTGCGCATGCCTACGCCACGCTTCAACAACCACAGCGCCAGCGCCGTCAGCACCACCACGAAACCGATCATCAGCGCATACGCCACCACCACCGGCACATCGCTGCTGCCCAGCAGGCCATAGCGGAACGCGTTGACCATGTAGAAGATCGGGTTCGCGTGCGTGGCCGCCTCCGCCCATGGCGGCAGCAGCTTCACCGAATAGAACACGCCGCCCAGGTAGGTCAGCGGGGTCAGGATGAAGGTCGGCACGATTGCCACGTCGTCGAACTTCTTCGCATACACCGCGTTGATGAAGCCGGCCAGCGAGAAGATCGTCGCGCCCAGGATCACCGTGGTCAGCGTCACCAGCGGATGCGGAATGCGCACCGGGGTGAAGAACATCGCGATGATCAGCACGATCACGCCGACCATCAGCCCGCGCAGCACCGCACCGGCCACGTAGCCCCACAGGATCACCCAGTTCGGCATCGGGCTGACCAGCAGTTCTTCCACGTGGCGACCGAACTTGGCGCCGAAGAACGACGAACTGATGTTGCCGTAACTGTTCTGGATCACGCTCATCATCACCAGGCCCGGCACGATGAACTGCATGTAGGTGTAGCCGCCCATGTCGCCCACGCGCGAGCCGATCAGGCCGCCGAAGATCAGGAAGTACAGGGTCATGGTGATCGCCGGCGGCACCAGGGTCTGGCCCCAGATGCGCATGATGCGGGCGACTTCGCGGCGCACGATGGTCATCAGTGCGATGCGGTTGCGCTGGCCGTCGGTCAGGACCGGGGTCGGGGTGCTGCTCATGCGGATGTCTCCTGGTTGCCGGTGAGGCGCACGAACAGTTCCTCCAGGCGGTTGCTCTTGGTACGCATCGAACGCACGCGGATGCCCGCTGCGTTCAGTGCCTCGAACACGCGGTTCAGATCCATCGCGCGCGGCATGTCGATGTCCAGCGTGTGGCTGTCGGTGGCGATAAGGGTCGCACCCTCGATCACCGGCAGCTGGGCCGGCAGGGCGCCGTCGATGTCCAGCAGGAAGCCTTCCACATCAAGCTTGGCCAGCAGTTCGCGCATCGGGCCCTGGGTGACGATCTGGCCATGGTCGATGATGGCCAGGTTGCGGCACAGATGCTCGGCCTCTTCCAGGTAGTGGGTGGTCAGGATGATCGTGGTGCCGGCGGCGTTGATCTCCTTCAGCACCCGCCACATGTCGCGGCGGATCTCGATGTCAACGCCGGCGGTCGGTTCGTCCAGGATCAGCAGGCGCGGGCGGGTCATCATCGCGCGGGCGATCATCAGCCGGCGCTTCATGCCACCGGACAGGGTGCGGCTCATCACCTGCGCCTTCTCCCACAGGTGGGCGCGCTTGAGCTCGACCTCGGCCATCTGCTCGGCTTCCGCGCGCGGCACGCCGTAGAAGCCGGCGTAGTTCACCAGGATGTCGAAGGGCTTTTCGAACAGGTTGAAGTTGATCTCCTGCGGCACCAGCCCGATCAGGCGCATGGTGGCGCTGCGGTTGCGCACCAGGTCGCTGCCGAACACCTCCACCTGGCCCTCGCTGAGGTTGACCAGGGAGCTGATGATGCCGATCAGGGTGGACTTGCCGGCGCCGTTCGGGCCCAGCAGGGCGAAGAAGTCGCCCGGGGCCACTTCCAGCGAGACCCCTTTCAGGGCCTGGGTGCCGTTGTCATAGGTTTTACGCAGGTCGCGCACGCGCAGGGCGGGCGCCGTATCGTTCTGGGAAGCCAAGCTCGAAGCCTTCGCGCCCATGGGCTGGCGCTGGAGAGGGGCGGGGAAGGTCTATTATAGAAGACCCCGAGGGCTTGCCCCGGCTACACACTGTCCCGAAAAGTCGTGCCTGTCCAATTCCCCATCAAACTGGTCGACCGCCGCATGCTGGCGCCCTCCATCGGCCATTACCAGTTCGTGCGTGACGACGGCCAGCCGCTGGATTTCCAGCCCGGCCAGTTCATCCAGGTCCATTTCAGCTACGCCGATGGCACCGAAACCAAGCGCAGCTATTCGCTGGCGACCATCCACGACCACGCGCTGGGGCCAGGCGAGGCGGTGGATATCGCGGTCAGCTTCGTCCCCGGCGGCGCCGCCACGGCGCTGTTCGAGGCGCTGGACATTGGCGGCCAGGTCAGCGCGTCCGGCCCCTACGGCCGGTTCTGCCTGAATCCGGGCGACCACAACGGCCGCTACCTGCTGATCGCCACCGGCACCGGCGTCACCCCGTACCGCTCGATGCTGCCGTTGCTGGCAACGGCGATGGCCGAGCGCGGCGTGCAGGTGGTCCTGCTGCAGGGTGCACGCAGCCCGGGCGAGCTGCTGTACAGCGAAGACTTCTACAGCTTCGCCGAAAAGCACCCGAACTTCCGGTATGTGCCGTGCCTGTCGCGGGAACTGCCGGCCGAGCCGCACCCGGATGTACACCATGGCTACGTGCAGCAGGCGCTGGCGGAATTCACACCGGACCCGGCCACCGACATCGCCTACCTGTGCGGCAACCCGGACATGGTCGACGCCTGCGCCGAAGCGCTGAAGGCGGCGGGCCTGGGCAATCCGCAGATCCGCCGCGAGAAGTACGTCAGCAGCAAGTAAGCCCGCTGCCGCCGGGATCAGGCCGGTGGCAAGGGGCGCGGCAGTACCTGCACCGAGGCTTGGGTGCTGCCCGCCAGTCCGGCCGTGTCTATGGTCAGATGCCATGGGCCCGAAGAAGGGACCGTGAGGTGGAAGGGTGACGTGTTGACCAGTCCGCCGTGGAACTGATGCCGCCGCCCATTCCGGTAACTGGCCAGATTGCTTGGTGTCATCAAGCGGACATTGGCGGCGCGGGTCAGGGTGATTTCAATCACGTCACCCGCCTGCAGGATTCCAAGGTCCCATTTCACGTAGTTCATCTGCATCTGCCTTCTGGATGGCCGTTGCGAGTGCAGGCCGCTGTGATCAGTGGAGGCAGCCAGCGGCTGCCCCCGGCTCCTTCCCGGTCAGTACGGCACCCAGGCATCGCGCCAGGCCGAGCCCACGCCCGGCCGGTACGCCTCGGCATTGACGTTGCACCACGCGCCTTCCGGGAACGGGCGGCAGGCGTAGAGCTTGCCGTCGCTGCTCTTCACCACGGTCTGCCCGGGCACGTAGCTGCCGATGCCGGCCGGATAGATGAAATCGAAGTCGCCCGGCGGCTGCACCGGATCGGGCACCTTCGTATCCAGCTGGAACCGATGCCCCTGCGCCAGGTAGACGCGGTTCGCCGTTGCTGAGGCAATCGGCGTGATCACACCGTTCTCCAGCAGGCCGATGCGGGCATGCCGCGCACCTGCATTGACCGCACGGGCCAACGTCAGCGGCCACTGCGTTGGCAGCGTCTGGCCAGTGGTCAGCGTGGTGTCGATGCGTTCCAGATCATTGCCGTTCGCGTTGAACACGCGCAGGGTGAGGGTCGTACCCGCGTCCAGGGCTCCGCGCGCGGTGACAGGGCCGGCATCGTGCCATTGCGGCGGCGGCGTCACACCGCCCCCCTCGAAACGCACGTCCATGCAGGTGTAGAACGCCTCGGCCGAATCCGAGCGCTGCCAGGTGTTGTAGATCAGATGCTGGCCGGTGCGCTGGGGCAACGGGCAATCCAGCTTGTAGACACCACCTTCCGACAGCGGCACGTTGCCCAAGGTGCAGAACTCCTGCAGATCCGACCAGCCCACGGGCGAACCCGGCTGCCATCCTTCGCGCGTCACATAGAACTTCCAGTCACGGGTGGCATGCGGGGCGGGCGCAAGGAATTCAAAGGTGTAGCGGCCGTTGCCATCGGCGCGGATCGGCGTGGTCGACCAGTCGGACCGATCCAGATCCAGGCCGCGGTACTTGCTGTTGCCACCGCTGCACAACTGTCCGTCCGGCACCACGGCCTGGTGATTGCCGTTGGCATTGGCCTGGTTGATGCCGGACCAGTCATAGAAGGGCTGTGCACCGCCGATCGCTTTTGCGGCGGCGCACGCCGGATTGGTCGGGTTCTCCGGATTGCCCTGGTAGCAGGCATAGACCCGGCTGCTGGGTTTGGACATGGTGCCGTGTGCCAGCGCGCTGGCAGAGGCGCCCAGGCTGGCGATGGCAGCCACCGCGAGAGCAAGTCGATTGAGCGGTTGCATGGTGGGGATCCCGTGAACGGTGGAAGGACCAGCGAGTCTCCACACGATGCACAGCGCCATCCATTCAACGATTCCGAAAAGCTGCAGGTTGCGACGCAATGTGCATTGCCTGCGCGAACGGGTTAACACTTCATGTTGTACCCGCGGGTCTGCATCTGCCCGATTGCAGAAGCGGGGCGGCACGTGCGCGCCGCTCCCGCTCCATCTCTCACTCACTCAGTACGGCACCCAGGCATCGCGCCACGCCGAGCCCACGCCCGGCCGGTACGCCTCGGCATTGACGTTGCACCACGCACCTTCCGGGAACGGGCGGCAGGCGTAGAGCTTGCCGTCGCTGCTCTTCACCACGGTCTGCCCGGGTACGTAGCTGCCGATGCCGGCCGGATACACATGGTCGAAGTCGCCGCCGGGCGACGGCGTGCCCGGGTCCGGCACCTTCGTGTCCAGCTGGAAGCGGTTGCCGTCCTTCAGGTACACGCGGTTGTCGGTGGCCGAGGCGATCGGCGTGATCGCGCCGTTGCTGAGCACCCCCACGCGCGCATGCTGGGCACTGGCATTGACCTTGCGGGCCAGCGCCAGCGGCCACTGCGCTGGCGCGGTCTGGCCTGCGGCGAGCGTGGCTTCCACACGTTCCACATCGTTGCCGTTGGCATTGAACACACGCAGCGCCAACGTGGTGCCGACCGGCAGCTCGGTACGCGCGGTGACCGGCCCGGCATCCTGCCACTGCGGCACCGGCGTGGTAGCGCCGCCGCCTTCAAAGCGCACATCCATGCAGGTGTAGAACGCTTCGGTCGAATCCGAGCGCTGCCAGGTGTTGTAGATCACATGCTGGCCGCTGCGCTGCGGCAGCGTGCATTGCAGCTTGTAGGTGCCATCGGCCGACAGCGGCGTATTGCCCAGCGAGCAGAATTCCTGCAGGTCGGCCCAGCGCAGCGGGCTGCCGGGCTGCCAGCCGGCGCGGGTGACGAAGAACTTCCAGTCACGCGTGGCATGCGGGGCGGTGGCCTTGAACACGAAGGTGAACCTGCCGTTCGCATCCGGCTGGATCGGCGTGGTCTGCCAGTCGCTGCGATCCAGGTCCAGGCCGCGGAAAGTCGGGTTGTTGCCGCTGCACAGCTTGCCGTCGGGCACCACGGCCTGGTGGTTGCCGTTGGCGTTGGCCTGGTTGATGCCGTTCCAGTCGTAGAACGCCTGCGAGCCGGCCACTGCCTTGGCGGCCGCGCAGGCCGGGTTGGTGGGGTTTTCCGGGTTGCCCTGAAAACAGGCATAGACGCGGCTGACCGGGGTGATCATCGTGCCGTGTGCGGCCGCGTTGCCGGCAACGCCAACACCGGCGCCAACGAAGGCGGTAGCCAGCAGCAAGGGGGTGTATCGCAGAGACATGGCGCATCCTTGTGATCGTCGAAGGGAGCGGTGACCGCAGCAGCCGCGCTGTGCCACGCGACGGACAGTGGGCGGTACCGCCGCGAGTATCGAGCGGCAATGCACCGCGGGAAACCACGTCAACGCCGATCCGTGACTACGTGTGTGAAGCCTTTCCCGCAGGCTTCACGCCACACTGAACGAATGCGTTGGCGGTCACGCCTGCAGCGCGGCAACGATCACGTTCGTGCGCACCGTCATGACCGTTGATTGCCGGCCCGATCCACCTGGCACGAAAAGCATCCATGCCCTGCGTTGTGCAGTTGCACGAAGGCCACCGTCGCATCGGCGAACAACCGGTCCAGGTGCGCAGCAACCTCGGTGCCCTGGCAGACCAGGCCGCTCAGCATGAAGTCCGCGCTGTCATAGGCACGCACTGACATCAGCCGACGGTGCACGTAGGCAGGTACCACGCCTGCCGGCAGCACGCAGCGGATGGCACCACGCTGCACGAAGATCGGGCCCGAGGCGCGGTAGGGCGACTGCGAGGCCAGGTGTGTGTATGGCAGCAGAAGCACTTCCGCACCCGCAGGCGCGTCGGTCAGGCTGACCCTGCAGGGGTAGCCGCCGCTGTCGCCGGCGCGTCGCCGCACGATTCCCTGTGCGGCCAAGGCGTCGTCGTTGGTTTCGAAAAGCGCTTCGAACGGCTGGTGGTCGATGCCACTGAGTTGCCACGAATGCATGGAGTGTCTCCCGGTTTTCCGCGCATTCTGTCGGCGACACGGGCTGCGTGCTCGCCATTTTCCGCCACCGGATTCGATGGCGCGCCTGCCCCTGCCCAAGTGCGACGGTCCGTGCGGCCGCCACAAGGCGCTAAGATGCGCGCGCCGCCTTCCTTCCAGCGCCGCATGTCCCTGGATTTCCCCACCGTCGCCGTGCTTGGCTTCCTGCTCTGCGTGGGCATCGCGCTGGGGTTCTCGTTGCTGCTGGTGGTGCTGCGCGGGCAACCGGTGTTGCGGCTGTGGACGCTGAGCCTGTGGGCCCTGACGCTGGGGGTGACCTTGCTGGCGCTGCGTCCCTACCTGCCGCAGGTGCCAGCGATTCTGGCCGGCAACGCGGCGATGGCCGCCTGCGCGGTGCTGTTGCTTCGCGGCATGGCCCTGCATCTGGGCCAACCGCTGCCGGCATGGCGACCGCTGTTGCTGGTGGCCGCGTTCATGACCGGCATCTTCCTGTTCCTGGTGCCGTGGCCGAACCTGGTGGTGCGCCTGCATGTATTCAGTGTGTTCGCCGCGATCATCGACGGCTGGATCGCCTGGCTGCTGCTGCGCCACGCCCCGCCACAGCAGCGCACCAGCTGCAGGCTGGCCGCTGCGGTGTTCCTCGCCGAGGGCCTGCTGTACGTGGTGCGCCTGTTCCTACCGGTGGCTGCCGACGCCGGCGAGGACATCATGCGTACCGGCACGCCGATGTTCGTGACCTACCTGGCCGGGGTGATGCTGGAGCTGGCCCGTTGCTTCGCTCTGGTGCTGCTGCTGGTCGAACGCATGCTGGTGGAACTGCGTCGGGCGGCGCGGATCGATGGTCTTACCGGCCTGCTCAATCGCAGCGCGGTGCTGGCGGATGGGCAGCTGCAGCTGGAACAGGCGCGCCGGCACGGTACGCCGTTGGCGCTGCTGTTGCTGGATGTGGATCATTTCAAGCAGGTCAACGATCGCTGGGGTCATCTGGCGGGTGACCACGTGCTGCAGCACTTCACCGCGATGCTGCAGCGCTGCGCGATCGGCCGCGTGCATCTGCTCAGCCGCTATGGCGGCGAGGAGTTCCTGTTGCTGCTGCCTGGCAGCAGTGGCAATGAGGCGACGGCGCTGGCCGACGCGATCCGCCACGGCCTGCAGCAGCGTCCCGCCCTGCTCGATACCGGTCCGGTGGCGGTGACCGCCAGCATCGGGCTGGTGCTGGACGACGGCCGGACCGATCTTTCCGGCTTGATCGCGCTGGCCGACAGCGCCCTGTACCGGGCCAAGGCCGAGGGCCGCAACCGCCTGGTGGCGGTGCCGACGCCGGCCTAGGACATCCGCCTGTCGCCGCCAGCGCCCGGCGCGTGTAAGTTGGGTCACATCTGTTTGGTCACATCTGCCGCGGCACACCGTCGTGGTGGACAGGAACATTCCCAGGGGAATCACGCACGATGCAACGACACCATTTCGCGCGGGCCGGGTTGCTGGCCAGCATGCTGATTGCCGGCTGCAGCGCACCGCCGCAGGCAGGGTCCGACGGCGCAGGCGATACGCCCAGCCGCCGCTACGGCCAGATCGATTTCCGTCCCTGTACGCTGGCCACCGAAGGCGCCAGCGCGAACGTCGAGGCGCAGTGCGCGACATTCCAGGTGCCGGAAGACCGGAGCAAGCCGGAGGGTCGCAGGATTGATCTGCGCGTGGCTTGGCTGGAGTCGGGCAACAGCGGTTCCGGCCTGCCGGACCCGGTGTTCTTCCTGGCCGGTGGCCCTGGCCAGGCGGCCAGCGAGGTCGCCGTCATCGTCGATACGGCACTGCGCCAGGTGCGCAAGCAGCGCGACATCTTCCTGATCGACCAGCGTGGCACCGGTGGCTCCAACCCGCTCAGCTGCCTGGGCGCGGATGGCAAGGAGCTGCCGATGGATGAAGACGCTGCGCCCAGCGAGGCGCTGCTGCGCGAGTACGCGGAGCGCTGCGCCGCGTCGCTGAAGGGCCGTGCCGACCCGCGCTTCTATACCACCGCCGAGGCCATCGCCGATCTGGACGCGGTACGCCAGGCGCTCGGCGCCGATACGCTCAACCTGGTTGGCGGCTCGTACGGCACCCGCGTTGCCCAGCGCTACGCTGCGGCCTATCCGCAGCACACCCGCAGCATCGTCATCGACGGCGTGGTGCCGAACGATCTGGTGGTCGGGGGCGAATTCGCCAATACCTTCGACAACGCCATCACCCTGCAGTCGGCGCAGTGCCGCAAGGATGTTGCCTGCAGCAAGCGCTTCCCGGTCGATACCCGCGCACAGCTGCGCAGCGTTGCGGACACCCTGCGCCGCACGCCGGTTACCGTCGAGTACCGCGATCCGGGCACGAATGCGCCGCGGAAGGATGTGTTGACCCCGGACAGCGTGGTCGGCCTGGCGTTCGCCTTCTCCTACGTACCGCAGTATTCCTCGCTGCTGCCACTGGTGCTGGACGAGGCCGCGCAGGGGCGTTACGCGCCACTGGCCTCGCTGGTACGCGGTGCGACCCGCAGCATGGATTTCCAGATCAACCGTGGCATGCAGTGGTCGGTGATCTGCAGCGAAGATGCACCGCGCTACCAGGCGCCGGCGGAAAGCGGAGACGCGCTGTTCGGGCCGGAAGCGGCGCGTGCGTTCTTCGCCGCCTGCCCGGTGTGGCCGCATCAGCCGGCGCCGGCTGATGCGGCAGCGCCACTGCGCAGCGATCTGCCGGTGCTGCTGCTGTCCGGCGAACTGGACCCGGTGACGCCGCCGCGTTACGCCGAACAGGTGCTCAAGGGGCTGCCGAAGGGACGCGCGCTGGTCGCCCGCGGGCAAGGCCACGGCACCCTGACCGCCGGTTGCATGCCGCGCCTGCTCGGCCAGTTCATCGACACCACCGATGCCAAGGCGCTGGATGCCAGCTGCCTGGACACGCTGAGCTACGTGCCGGCGTTCACCTCGTTCAACGGATGGGCCCCATGATCGTCGCCGACAACCTGCACAAGGCCTTCAACACCCGCACTGGCCGTATCCAGGCGGTGGCCGATGTCGGCTTCCGCGCCGAGGATGGCCGCATCACCGGCCTGCTCGGGCCGAACGGGGCTGGCAAGACCACCACCATGCGCATGCTGTACACGCTGATGACGCCGGATGAAGGCAGCATCACCGTCGATGGCATCGATGCCGCCCGCAATCCGGTGGAAGTACGTCGTCATCTCGGCGTACTGCCCGACGCGCGTGGCGTCTACAAGCGACTGACCGCGCGCGAGAACATCGCTTACTTCGGCGAGCTGCATGGCCTGTCCGCGTCGCGCATCCGCGAACGCATCGAAGTGCTGTCGCATGCGCTGGACATGGGCGACATCCTCGACCGCCAGACCGATGGCTTCTCGCAGGGCCAGCGCACCAAGACCGCCATTGCCCGCGCGCTGGTGCACGATCCGCGCAACGTGATCCTCGACGAACCCACCAACGGCCTGGACGTGATGACCACCCGCGCACTTCGCCGCTTCCTGCTGGGCCTGCGCGAGGAAGGGCGCTGCGTGATCCTGTCCAGCCACATCATGCAGGAGGTCGGTGCGCTGTGTGACCACATCGTGATCATCGCCAAGGGCACGGTGATGGCCGCCGGCAGCGCCGATGAACTGCGTGCGCAGTCCGGCGAACCCAACCTGGAAGATGCGTTCGTGAAACTGATCGGCAGCGAAGAGGGCCTGCACGCATGAGCATGATGTCGACCATGATGACGGTGATGCGCAAGGAACTGCGCGACCTCTCGCGTGACCGCCGCACCCTGATGCTGACCCTGCTGTTTGGTCCCTTGCTGTACCCGCTGCTGATCCTGGGCATGGGCAAGCTGGCCGAAAGCCGTGTGCGCATCCAGATTGAACAGCCACTGCAGATCCCGACCATCGGTGCCGAGAATGCGCCGAACCTGGTGCGTTTCCTGGCCGCGCAGGGGCTGAACACCGCGCCGGCGCCCAAGGATCTGGCCGAGGCGATCCGCTCGCAGGAGATCGACGTCGCGCTGCGCATCAGCCCCGATTTCAGCAAGGACTGGGCCGACGGCAAGCCCGCGCTGGTGGAAGTGATCCGTGACAGTACCCGGCGCGCCGCCGAGGTACCCAGCGCCCGCCTGCAGGCGGCCCTGGCGACCTACAACGGCCAGGTCGGTGCGCTCCGGCTGATGGCACGTGGCGTCGACGCACAGGTGGCGCGGCCGCTGGAGGTGGCTACCCAGGACATGGCCAGCGCCGAGGCCAAGCGCGGCATGATGCTGTCGATGCTGCTGCCGGTGCTGCTGACGCTGACCTCGTTCATTGGTGGCGCCTATCTGGTGATGGATGCCACCGCCGGTGAGCGCGAGCGGCAATCGCTGGAGCCGCTGCTGGCGACCCCGGGCTCGCGCAGCGCCATCGTCAGCGGCAAGATCGCCGCCGCCTGCGTGGTCGGCTTCGCCTCGTTGCTGCTGACGTTGATCGCGTTCAAGGCCAGTGCGCAGATCGCGCCCGGCAATGTCGGCCGGCAGCTCAACATGAACATCGGCTCGATGTTGCAGATGCTGCTGGTGATGGTGCCGATGCTGCTGATCGGCACCTCGCTGCTGACCTTCCTCTCGGCCGCGGCCAAGAGCATGAAGGAAGCGCAGAGCCACATGACCTGGCTGGTGCTGCTGCCGATGCTGCCCGGCTACGCGCTGATGGCCTACCCGGTGAAGAGCGAGCTGTGGCAGTACGCAGTGCCGTTCCTGTCGCAGAACCAGATGCTGTTGAAGGTGATCCGCCACGAGGCGATCAGCCCGACCATCTGGGCGGTCTACCTCGGCGCAAGCCTGGGTCTGGCCGCAGTGCTGTGGTTTGCTGCCGTGCGTCGTTACCACAACGAACGCCTGGCGATTTCCGGCTGAGCGTAACCGGTAGCGCCGGGCCATGCCCGGCGGATGCAGAACGAGGCCCGGTCATCCCCCGGGCCTTGTTCATGTCAGCGCAGTGAGGCGTTTCCGTCCCCATACCGTGCCGGCGTCACTCCCATCTCGCGCTTGAACACGGCGATGAAAGAGCTGGGCGTGTCGTAGCCCAATGACAGTGCGATGGTGGTGACCGGCTCACCGGCCAGCAATCGCGGCAGCGCCACCAGCACGCGCAGGCGCTGCCGCCAGTGGGTCAGGGTCATGTTGGTCTCGGCCTGCCAGCGGCGGGCGAGGCTGCGACTGGACAGGCCGCTCGCTGCGGCCCAGCCCTCGACGCTGCGGGTGTCATGCGGCGCGCGCGCCAGGGCCGAGGCGATGCGACGCAGGCGGCGATCGCTGGGTTGCTGCAGGGCCAGCGGCAAAGGCGTGCCGGCGGCGATCTCATCGATGATCACACCGGCCAGGCGCTGCTGCACCGCATCCAACGCCTGCCCGGACCACCGCAGTGCCCGCGGCACTGCCACCTGCAGCAGGTCGCTGGGCTGGAAGATGCGTGGTGTGGTGGGCAAGCCTGCGCAGGCTTCCCTGCTGAAGTACAAGCTCCAGCCATCGAAGCTGCCGATGCTGGACAGCGCATGCGGGTGCTGCGGCGGCAGCCATGCCACGTGTCCGGCCGGAAGCAGCCAGTGGATGTCGCCCGCCTCGATCCGCAGCAGGCCCGTGTGGGCGCCCAGCAGTTGCCCGCGCGCGTGCTGGTGGCGGGCGGTGCGGCGTGAACCCGGCATCGCCAACTGCGTGCCGAGCAGGGCGGGCCCCGCGCTGGCATCAGCCAGTGCAGGATCGATCAGGGGTGTCTGGACTGTCTGTTCTGCCATATCGATTGGCAGTTATACGGCAGAACGGCCGGAAGCGAGCGTCGACACTGGTCGTCCATTCCCCAGGAGCACGCCATGCAACCGCAGGACATCCTTCCCGATCACCAGAACGACGTGCAGGTGAACGGTCTCACCGTGCGCAAGGGCAGTGTCGGCGCCTTCCTCGCCAGCGTCCGCGACTGGCAGGATCCGGCCGGTGACTCCGCCACCCGTGCCGCTGCCGAAGCCGATCTGCGCAGTCTGCTGCCCGGACTGCACGCATTGGGTCTGTTCCAGGTGCTGGCGGCACGCGATCCGACGCTGCAACGGTTGATCGACGGCGCAGCCTGAAACGAACAAAGCCCGGACATGCCGGGCCTTGCTCCAGAACCGCCGGGCGCGGCCCGGCGCTACCGCCTTGGGCATCAGCCGCCCGGTGCGAACACCAGCGTGCGGCGGGTGGTGACCGGGGCATTGACCGGCTCAAAGCGCCAGCGCTTGACCGCGTTGAGTGCTTCGCGATCAAAGACGCGCGAGGGCGTTGCACGCAGCACGCGCGCATTGGTCACCGAGCCGTCGGTGCCGACGGTGATTTCCACAAGTACTTCGCCGGAAGTGCCCGAACGCAGCGCGTCGGCAGGGTAACGCGGTGCCGGCGTGCTGACCGGGCGCAGGCTTGGCGCGGCGGCGGTCGCTGCCTGGCGGGCGGCGTTGGCCTGCTGCGCCGCGGCCTGCTGCTGCTTCTGCTCGGCATCGCGGCGGGCGGCGGCCTGGCGCTCGGCTTCCTGGCGCTCGCTGTCACGACGGGCAACATCCTGCTGCGCGGCAATCTGCTTGGCCGCCTCGGCTTCCTTGGCGCGCTGTTCGGTCAGGCGCTGCTGCTCGGCCAGCTGCTTGGTGCGGTCTTCAGCGTCCTTCTTGACCTTCTCGGTCTCGTCTTCGGTGCGCTTGGCCGCAACCTGCACGCCCTTGCTCAGGCCTTCCTTCAGGCGCGGCAGGGCCGGAGCCGAGGCGTCGACCTTTTCGATCAGGGCGACCAGCCGCTGCGCTTCGGCGAAATCTTCGCGGCCCAGGTGCTGCTCGGCGGCGATCAGGGTGTAGGGCAGCAGGTCGGTCAGCGCGCTCTTCACCGAGGCGTCGTCCGGGGTCTTGTCGCGCAGTGCCAGGTAATACTCGATGGCGTTGTCGCCGGCCGGGGCGTACATGCGGTTCTCGCGCAGTGCCTGGCTGGCCGATTCGCGCAGCTGTTCGGTGCCCATCGACTGCACCTTGGCGGCCACGGCCGGTGCGGCTGGCGCCGCAGCGACGGGGGCGGCGGCACCCGGCGCGGCCGGAGCCGGTGTTTCTTCCTTGCCCGAGCAGGCAGCCAGGGCCAATGCCAGAGCGACCGGCATCCACCGGCGCGCGGCAGCGATCATTGCGACGTGCGACATCCTGCTCCCCTCTAAGAAGACGACGTTACGAAAAACGTAGATACGCATGGCCGGGACCGAAGGTCCGGGCGTGGCGGGGGACGTTTCCCAGCGTCACCGTCGCCTGCAGCGAGGGTGCAATCTAGCATCCCGGCCACCCATGCGTACAAGGGCCGGGAACGGAGCCGGCGGCGGCAGTCGTGCCGCCACCGGCGTTGGCGTCAGTGCGCGGCAGCCTTGCTATGGCTGTTGGACATCAGCTTGTCGGTCCAGGCAATGCCGATCGCCGACAGGATGAACACGCAGTGGATGATGGTCTGCCACAGCACGCCATCGGGGGTCAGGGTCGTGCAGGTATCGGGGCCGGCGTTGTAGAAGCTGGCCGATGCCGACGAAGCCGCCGCCGCCCATTGTTCCGGCTTGCACAGCGGCAGGCCGTTCAGCGGGCTGGCTGCAATGAACGTCTTCAACAGGTGGATCGAGGAGATGCCGATGATCGCCATCGCCAGCTTCACCTTCAGCACGCTGGCGTTGACGTGGCTCAGCCATTCCGGCTGGTCCGGGTGGCCCTCCAGTCGCAGGCGCGAGACGAAGGTTTCATAGCCGCCGACGATCACCATCACCAGCAGGTTGGAGATCATCACCACGTCGATCAGGCCCAGCACGATCAGCATGATCTGCTGCTCGCCCATCGACACCGAGTGCGAGATCAGGTGCCACAGTTCCTTGCCGAACAGGAACACGTAAACGCACTGGGCAACGATCAAACCCAGGTACAGCGGCAGCTGCAGCCAGCGGGTAGCGAAGATCAGGCTGGACAGCGGGGACAGTAGCGGACGGTTTGCACTCATGCGGAGGATGCTGCGTTTCGGGGGAGAGGCGAGGTTACCGGCCCGCCATGACGGTGCCAAGCCAACGCACGCACTAGACTTCAGGTTCCTTTCCGTACCCCAGAGCCGCCGCCATGATCGACCTGTATTACTGGCCTACCCCGAACGGCCACAAAGTGACCCTGCTGCTGGAAGAAGCTGGCCTGGAGTACCGCATCCACCCGGTCAACATCGGCTCGGGCGACCAGTTCAAGCCGGAATTCCTGGCCATTTCCCCCAACAACAAGATGCCGGCCATCGTTGACCACGCCCCGGCCGACGGCGGCGCCCCGCAGAGCGTGTTCGAGTCCGGCGCGATCCTGCTGTACCTGGCCGAGAAGACCGGCCGCTTCCTGCCGGCCGATCCGCGTGGCCGCGTCACCACCCTGGAATGGCTGTTCTGGCAGATGGCCGGGCTGGGCCCGATGAGCGGGCAGATGGGCCATTTCAACGTGTACGCGCCGGAGAAGATTCCGTACGCGATCGAGCGCTACGACAATGAAGTGCGCCGCCTGCACGGGGTGATGGACAAGCGCTTGGCCGAGCACGCCTTCCTGGCCGGCGCGGACTACACCATCGCCGACATGGCCAGCTACCCGTGGGTTGGCGCCTACGACAAGCTGCCGGCCGACTTCGACGCGTTCCCGAACCTCAAGCGCTGGCACCAGGCCATCGCCGCCCGTCCGGCCACCCAGCGCGCCTATGCGCTGCGCACGCAGGTGAACCCGGACGCTGGCAAGCCGCTCAGCGACGAAGAGCGCAAGCACCTGTTCGGCAAGCGCTGAGGATTCAGCGCAGGCCGCTGCGCTCGCCGGGCATGGCCCGGCGCTACCCAGCCCGCCAACGGTAGCGCCGGGCCATGCCCGGCGGATGTGCCGCGCGCGACCGCCATGGGCAGAAGGTCATGCTGTCTTCCCGCACCGGCTTGGTTAGGATGGAGGCTGACCGTCCCGCGCCCGCCGCGGTGACGGACCTGCCGTTTGCCGGGATCCTCCATGCGCCATCTGTTCGCCTCGCTCGCCCTCATGCTCGCCACCGCTACCGTCGCCCACGCTGAAAAACTCACTCTGGAAGCCATCACCGGCCCATTGCCGTTGTCCGGCCCGACCCTGATGAAGCCGAAGGTGGCGCCGGACGGCTCGCGCGTGACCTTCCTGCGCGGCAAGGACAGCGACCGCAACCAGCTGGACCTGTGGAGCTACGACATCGGCAGCGGCCAGACCCGACTGCTGGTGGATTCGAAGGTGGTGCTGCCGGGCACCGAAACCCTCAGTGACGAAGAAAAGGCCCGCCGCGAGCGCCAGCGCATCGCCGCGATGACCGGCATCGTCGATTACCAGTGGTCGCCGGACGCGCAGCGCCTGCTGTTCCCGCTGGGCGGCGAGCTGTACCTGTACGACCTCAAGCAGGAAGGCAAGGCGGCAGTGCGCCAGCTGACCCACGGCGAAGGCTTTGCCACCGACGCCAAGCTGTCGCCCAAGGGCGGCTTCGTCAGCTTCATCCGCGGCCGCAACCTGTGGGTGATCGACCTGGCCAGCGGCAGGCAGACGCAGCTGACCGCTGATGGCAGCACCACCATCGGCAACGGTATCGCCGAATTCGTCGCCGACGAGGAGATGGACCGCCATACGGGCTACTGGTGGGCGCCGGACGATTCGGCCATCGCCTACGCCCGCATCGATGAAAGCCCGGTGCCGGTGCAGAAGCGCTATGAAGTCTATGCCGACCGCACCGATGTGATCGAACAGCGCTATCCGGCCGCGGGCGATGCCAACGTGCAGGTGAAGCTCGGCGTGATCTCGCCGGCGGAACAGGCGCAGACGCAGTGGATCGACCTCGGCAAGGAGCAGGATATCTACCTGGCCCGCGTCGATTGGCGCGATCCGCAGCACCTGAGTTTCCAGCGCCAGTCGCGCGACCAGAAGAAGCTGGACCTGGTGGAAGTCACCCTGGCCTCGAACCAGCAGCGGGTGCTGGCCCACGAAACCAGCCCGACCTGGGTGCCGCTGCACAACAGCCTGCGTTTCCTCGACGACGGCAGCATCCTGTGGTCGTCCGAGCGCACCGGTTTCCAGCATCTGTACCGCATCGACAGCAAGGGCAAGGCCACCGCGCTGACCCACGGCAACTGGTCGGTCGATGAACTGCTGGCGGTCGATGAAAAGGCCGGCCTGGCGTATTTCCGTGCCGGCATCGAATCGGCGCGCGAAAGCCAGATCTACGCCGTCCCGCTGCAGGGCGGCCAGCCGCAGCGCCTGTCGAAGTCGCCCGGCATGCACAGCGCCAGTTTCGCGCGCAACGCCAGCGTGTACGTCGACAGCTGGTCCAACAACAGCACCCCGCCGCAGATCGAACTGTTCCGCGCCAATGGCGAGAAGATCGCCACCCTGGTCGAGAACGATCTGGCCGATCCCAAGCATCCCTACGCGCGCTACCGCGACGCGCAGCGCCCGGTCGAATTCGGCACGCTGACTGCCGCCGACGGCAAGACGCCGCTGAACTACAGCGTGATCAAGCCGGCCGGCTTCGATCCGGCCAAGCGCTACCCGGTGGCGGTGTACGTGTATGGCGGCCCGGCCAGCCAGACCGTCACCGACAGCTGGCCCGGCCGTGGCGACCATCTGTTCAACCAGTATCTGGCCCAGCAGGGCTACGTGGTGTTCTCGCTGGACAACCGCGGCACCCCGCGCCGTGGCCGTGACTTCGGTGGCGCGCTGTATGGCAGGCAGGGCACGGTGGAAGTGGCCGACCAGCTGCGTGGCGTGGCGTGGTTGAAGCAGCAGCCGTGGGTGGACCCGGCGCGCATCGGCGTGCAGGGCTGGTCCAACGGCGGCTACATGACCCTGATGCTGCTGGCCAAGGCGTCGGACAGCTACGCCTGCGGTGTGGCCGGTGCACCGGTCACCGATTGGGGCCTGTACGACAGCCACTACACCGAGCGCTACATGGACCTGCCGGCGCGCAACGATGCCGGCTACCGCGAAGCACGCGTGCTGACCCACATCGAGGGCCTGCGTTCGCCGCTGCTGCTGATCCACGGCATGGCCGACGACAACGTGCTGTTCACCAATTCGACCAGCCTGATGAGCGCGCTGCAGAAGCGTGGCCAGCCGTTTGAACTGATGACCTATCCGGGTGCCAAGCACGGCCTGTCCGGTGCCGACGCACTGCATCGCTACCGCGTTGCCGAAGCCTTCCTGGGACGTTGCCTGAAGCCTTGATCATCATCCGGGAAGGAGCCCGCCCATGACCCTGCCGCCGCCGATTCCTGCTCCCTCCAACCTGGCCTCCGGCTGGTGGTGCCGGCATTGGCGCTGGGCGATGCCGTTGGCGGTGCTGCTGTTCCTGGCGGCGCTGGGCGGCGCTATCGCCTGGAGCGTGCTGCGCTGGACCCAGGCCGCGCATGACAGTGCGCCGATGCGCGAGGCGATGCGTCGCGCCGGCTGCAGCGTCGAACTGGTGCAGGTGTTCGGCGAGCCGCTGCAGGCCGGCACACTGCCGCTGGGCAGCATGCAGACCGCCATCAACGGCGAGCGCGATGTCGGCCTGACCGTGGCGCTGGAAGGACCGCATGCGCACGGCCGCCTGTTCGTGAAGGGCACCCGCAGCGACGACGTGTGGGATTACCCGGTGATGTACGTGCTGGCCGAAGACAAGCAGACCTTCGACCTGAGCGCGCTGGATGATGCCGAAGCGGCCGGCGAATGCGAACTGCAGGCCTGTCGCGCGCGCGGAGACTGTGCGCTGACGGCCGCGCTGTAGAGGGCGTGACCTCCGGCCGATTGTCGCCACCGCCATGAGCGCGTAGGGTGCGGGCAACCCTGTCCTGGAGTGCTCCATGAAGCCGATCGCGCTTGCCATCGCCCTGGCCCTGACCGCCGCCCCGCTGCTGTCAGCCCCACCGGCCCTGGCCGCACCGGCCGCCAAGGCTTCTACGCCGGCCAGCCCGGCCTGGGTCGCGCGCAGCAACGCGCTGGCGCAGATCCTGCTGGATGCCCAGGGCCCGTTCCAGCCCGAGGAAACCGGCTTCTTCGGCGTGCCCGGCTACGACGACAAGGTCGCCGACCTCGGCCCGGACAACGACCAGCGCTACCGCGCCGCGATGGCCAAGGCCCGCGACGAACTGAAGGCCAAACTGGCCACTGAGAAGGATCCCAACGTCCGCCAGGATCTGGAGATCATGATCGCCGCCGCCAACCAGAACATCGAAGGCAGCGAACTCAACCAGAAGTACCTGCTGCCGTGGCGGGATGCGCCGCAGAGCGTGTTCAGCGGCCTCAACCTGCTGCTGTCCGACCAGGTGCCGGCCGAGCGCCGGGCCAAGGCGGTCGATCGCCTCAAGGCATACGCGGGCCTGCAGCCGGGTGGCACCGCGTTCACCACGCTGGCCCGTCAGCGCTACGAAGAGCGCCTGAAGGACAGCACGCTGCTGCAGCCGACGAAGATCGAAGTGCAGCAGTCGCTGGACAACGTCGAGACCTACATCACCGGTATCGAGTCACTGCTGAAGAAGTACCAGGTCGCCGGTGCCGACGAGGCGATGAAGGCGCTCGCCGCACAGATGAAGGACTACGCCGCATGGACCCGCAAGGAGGTGCTGCCGAAGGCACGTGCCGATGCGCGCCTGCCGGCCCCGCTGTACGCCTACCAGCTCAAGCAGGTCGGTATTGATATCGACCCGAAGCTGCTGATGCAGCGCGCGCAGCTGGAGTTCATGGAAACGCGCTCGGCGATGCGCCAGCTGGCCCCGCTGGTGGCGAAAGATAAGGGCCTGAAGGTCAGTGATCCGAGCGACCCGGTGGCGGTGATCCGCGCGCTGAAGGGCGAGAAGATCGCCGATGACCAGCTTGAAGGCCACTACCGCAAGGTGATCGATGCCATCGATCCGCTGATCCGCGAACATCGCATTGTCGATGTGCCGCAGCGTGCGATGCAGATGCGCCTGGGCTCGGCCGCAGAGAGCGCTGCCAGCCCGGCACCGCACTTCCTGCCCGCGCCGCTGGTCAACAACACCGGGCAGCAGGGCACCTTCGTGCTGCCGCTGGGCAACCCGGCCGCCGGCGCGGGTGCGCAGTACGACGACTTCAACTTCGGTTCGGCGGCCTGGACGCTGAGCGCGCATGAAGGCCGCCCGGGCCACGAACTGCAGTTCACCGCGATGGTCGAGCGCGGCGTGTCGCTGGCGCGCACGATGTTCGCGTTCAATTCGGTGAACGTGGAAGGCTGGGCGCTGTACGCCGAAGCGGAGATGGTGCCGTACGAGCCGCTGGACGGGCAGATGATCGCGCTGCAGTTCCGCCTGCTGCGTGCCGCCCGCGCGATGCTCGACCCGATGCTCAATCTCGGCCTGACCGACCGTGCCAACGGCGAACGCGTGCTGATCGAGCAGGTGGGTCTGTCCAAGGCGATGGCCACCCAGGAACTGGACCGCTACATGGTGCGCATGCCGGGCCAGGCGGGCAGCTACTTCTACGGCTACACCCGCATCCTCGAACTGCGCATGCAGACCGAGCTGGCACTGGGCGCGAAGTTCGACCGCCTGGCGTTCAACAACTTCCTGCTCGACCAGGGCCTGTTGCCGCCGGACCAGCTGGCCGAAGCGGTGAACCAGGTGTTCGTGCCGAAGTACCAGAAGAAGTAACGGTAGCGCCGGGCCATGCCCGGCGAGCGCAGCGGAAGAGACGCCGGGCATGGCCCGGCGCTACCCGCGGTGACCCGTGCGGGTCACCGCTGCGGTTGCGGGGTGATCGTCTGCGTCGGCAGGCGTGCCGGCGGCGCCGGATTCGGCACCCAGATCGCCACGCCGGCCGCGCGTTTCTGCGTGGTCGGTATGCCGATGCCCACGCCACCGCCCACGTGTGAACCGTAGCTGCCGGCACCCACCGACATGCCGACCGGTGAGCCACTGCTGCCCACGCCCATCAGGATCACGCCGTTGGCACCCAGCGCAGCTGCTTCGCGCTTCAGGCGAGCCACGGCGGCATCGGTCTGGCCCTGCGTGCCGAAGCCCACCGCCGAAGACGACTCCAGCTGGGCAATTTCCTGCGAACCGGCGGGCGGCGTCGAATAGATCTGCACCTGGGCCGGATCGATCGGCGCACGAGCGCGGCCCAGCATGACCTTGGAGGTGCTGGCGCAACCGGCAACGGTCAGCAGCATGGCCGCCAAGGCGACCCAACGGATGTTCATGGCGTATACCCCTGTAGGACTGGTTCGGATCATCAGCCGGGCACTCTGAATCGGCGCCAACATCGGGGCTCGACCCATGGCGGCACGCTAGCACGGCACCGGTGAGGTTGACGGCAACGGCGGTAGGCGGCGCTGCCGGGAACGGCTATGGTTGGGAGCAAGAACAACCACGGGAGCGCGCTATGGGTGTGATCAGTCTGTTGTGGGGCGTACTGGCGCTGTTGTGGATGATCCTGGCGTTGATACCGCTGCTGGGCTGGGGCAACTGGTTCCTGATCCCCTTTGCCGCGGTCGGCGCGATCATTGCCGCGCTCGGCATCCTGTTCACCCACCCCAGCAAGCGTGGCCGGGCCTGGACCGGGCTGATCCTGAACGGCATCGTGGTGGTGGTCGGCATCCTGCGCCTGGGGCTCGGCGGCGGCGTCATCTGAGGCAGTACGGCCGGTGCGACAGGGCGTCGCAGGGACACGGCCGCTGGCCGGGCAGGGAGTAGAATGGGCGGCTGCGCGAGCCCCCCGCGTGCCTGTCGAACCGCGCGCCGCGCGGCTGCTCCCATGATCATTCGTTCCCGTCCCCACGGCTGGCAACTGCTGTACATCCTGCGTGGCTCCATCGTCCCGGCGATCGCGCCCAAGGTGCTGGCCATCCTCACCCTCTCCATCGCGGTCGCCGCGGTGGTGGAACTGGCGCCGCCGGTCGGCATCGAGCGCGTCTCGGTCACCCCGTTCACCCTGCTCGGCCTGGTCCTGTCGATCTTCCTCAGCTTCCGCAACAGCGCCTGCTACGACCGCTGGTGGGAGGGCCGCAAGCTGTGGGGCCAACTGGTGTTCGAATCGCGTTCGCTGGCGCGGCAGGTACAGGTACTGCTGGCCGACGATGCGCCACGCCGCCAGCGCATCAGCTACCTGACCACCGCTTTTGCCTATGCACTGGCCGCGCGCCTGCGCGCCCGCGACGTGGCGCTGGCCGCGGTGCCCTGGCTGGACGAGGAACAGCGCGGGCAGCTCGCCCAGCGCGAGAACGTGCCCGATGCGCTGCTGGCGATGATCGCCGCCGAACTGGCCCAGGCCCGTCGCGAAGGCACGCTCGATTCCATTCTTTACGTCCAGCTGGAAGAGCGCCTGCACGCGATGTCCTCGATCCAGGCCGGCTGCGAGCGCATCCTTACCACCCCGCTGCCGTTCGCCTACACCCTGCTGCTGCACCGCTGCGCATGGATGTTCTGCGTACTGCTGCCGTTCGGCCTGGCCAGCTCGCTGGGCTGGGCCACGCCGGTGCTTTCGGCGGTGCTGGCCTATGCCTTCTTCGGCCTGGACCAGCTGGGTGAAGAAATGGAAGACCCGTTCGGCCTGGAGCCGAACGACCTGCCGTTGGACGCGCTGGTGCGCACCATCGAGATCGACCAGCTCGATGCCCTCGGCGAACGCCCGTTGCCCGAACCCCTGCTGCCGCAGGGCTACCTGTTGCAATAGCCACTCCCCGGAGCCTGCCATGCCTCATCCCCATTACCGCCCGCGGCGCATGCGCCATGACGAATTCTCGCGCCGCCTGATGCGCGAGAACACGCTGACCACCGACGACCTGATCTATCCGGTGTTCGTGCACGAACCGGCTGGCCGCGTTGCGGTGCCGTCGATGCCGGGCGTGGAGCGGCTGTCGATCGAAGAACTGCTGAAGGTGGCCGAGGAAGCGCTGGAACTGGGCATCCCGGTGATCGACCTGTTCCCGGTGCTGGACGCCTCGCAGAAGTCGTTGGACGCATCCGCGGCCTGGGCCGAGGACGGCCTGGCGCAGCGTGCGATCCGCGCGCTGAAGTCGCGTTTCCCGGAACTGGGGGTGATGACCGACGTTGCCCTGGATCCGTACACCACGCACGGCCAGGACGGCATCATCGATGACAAGGGCTACGTGCTCAACGACATCACCGTTGAAGCGCTGGTCAAGCAGTCGCTGTCGCACGCCGAGGCGGGCGCGGACATCATTTCGCCCTCGGACATGATGGATGGCCGTATCGGTGCGATCCGTCGTGCGCTGGATGCCGACCACCACCTCAACGTACGCATCATGGCCTACTCGGCCAAGTACGCGTCTGCGTTCTACGGCCCGTTCCGTGACGCGGTGGGCAGCGCGGCCAGCCTCGGCAAGGCCGACAAGAAGACCTACCAGATGGACCCGGCCAACGGTGACGAGGCGATGCGCGAGATCGCGCTGGACCTGGAGGAGGGCGCGGACATGGTGATGGTCAAGCCGGGCATGCCGTACCTGGACCTGGTGCGGCGGGTGAAGGAAACCTTCGGTGTGCCGACCTTCGCCTACCAGGTCAGCGGCGAGTACGCGATGATGAAGGCGGCGTTCGCCAACGGCTGGCTGGACGAGCGCGCCTGCGTGCTGGAATCGCTGCTGGGCTTCAAGCGTGCCGGCGCCGATGGCGTGCTGACCTATTTCGCGCCGCAGGTGGCGCGTTGGCTGCGCGAGCGCTGACAATAGCGCCCACGACGGACGGAGGAACACGCGATGGGACCTGAAATGGGTTGGATGCAATGGTTGATCTGGGGCACCGGTACGCTGGTGTTCGGGGCCATCATCGTCGGCGTGTTCGTCGCTGCCTGGCGTGCCGCACGGCGCCCGCCCGAGCAGCTCTCCGCTGCCGCGCAGGTTGCCCGCGAGCAGTCCCTGCCGGAGAGCGTGCAGGCCGAACTGGCCGCACTGAACCGGCGCAAGGACAACGGCCAGCTCAGCGAAGTGGAATACGAGCAGCAGCGCGCGAAGGTGCTGTCGCGCTGATCTGATGTTCTGGTAGTCGCCAACCTTGGTTGGCGGTTCTGTTTCTGCGCCGACCAAGGTCGGCACCTACCGGAGGGGGCGGTCGGCCTCCACCGAACCATCATCCACGCATGGCGTGGATCTACCGCACGCACTCCGCCACTGCCACCACCTTCGGCACGGCCAGCCGGTACACGTCCACGCCACCGGCGCGTGGCGACTTCGCCGCGCTGCTGGCCACCATCATTTCGCCCGGCTTGGCGTTGTCGACGACCGGCGCGCCGGTCCAGCCGCTTCCCTGGTTGAATGACAACCCCAACGGCTGCAACGCAGCGCCCGTCCACGCGCAACCGCTGGTCCAGACCTGCGCGGCGTCACCGCTGTCGCGGCTGAAGGCCACGGCGCCCTCGATGCCCAGCCAGTCCCCATCGGTTTCATCGGCAGCGCTGTTCAATGCCTGCAGCGCCGTCGCCGGCCCTCGCGCGCCCTGCGCGTCCAGCGTGGCCACGAACAGGTCCCAGCCGGCACCACGGCCCTGCTGGCGGGCAAACAGCAGCCGCCGCCCGTCCGCGCTCAATGCCGGGCCGCGCTCCTCATGGCGACCGCCATCGCCGGCCAACGGTTGTGGGGTGCCCAAGCCGCCATCGGCGGCAATCGCCGCCCGGTACAGCGCCAGCCGGCCCTCGCGACCTGCGGCGAACAGCAGCCAGCGGCCGTCGCGGCTGAAATACGGATCACGCACCTCGCCGGACACCGCCAGCGGCAAGGCCTGCGCCTGCTGCCAGCGGCCGTCGACCACGCGCGCCTGCCACAGCCCCCAGCCGGCCTCGCCACGACGGGCGAAGACGATGCGCTGGCCATCGGCGCTGATCGTGGCCCGGCCCTCATCGGCGCGGGTGGAGACCACGCCCATGCCCTCGATGCCGTACTCGTTCAACGCCATCGCCACCGGGGCAGAGAGTAGACTGGCGGCGAGCACCAGCAGGGTCGGGGCGATACGCATCATCCAGGTCCATGCACGAAAGAGCACCAGTCTAGCCAGCTTGAGGATTCCATGACCGATCGTTACGCCGTCTTCGGACACCCCGTCGCCCACTCGAAGTCGCCGCAGATCCATGCTGCGTTCGGTCGCCAGGAAGGCATCTCCCTCGACTACCGCAGCATCGATCTCGCCCCGGACGCATTCCTGGCCGGGCTGGAGGCGTTCGCCGCCGAGGGCGGTGTCGGTGCCAACGTCACCTCACCGCACAAGGAAGCGGCATTCTCCGTGTGCACCACGCTGACCGCACGCGCGCGCCGCGCCGGCTCGGTCAACACTCTGCTGCGCAAGGGCGACCGCTGGCACGGTGACACCACCGATGGCATCGGTCTGGTGCGCGACCTCACCGACCGCCACGGCCTGGACCTGCGCGGCCGCCGCGTGCTGCTGCTGGGCGCCGGTGGTTCGGCGCGCAGCGTTGCGCCGGCGCTGCTGGATGCCGGCATCACCGAACTGGTGGTGGTCAACCGCACGCCGGAACGCGCCGACGAACTGATCGATGCCATGGGCGAGCCGGGCCGCGCGCTCAGCCGTTACTGGGACGATCTGCGCGACCTCGGGGATTTCGAGCTGATCCTCAACGCCACTTCGGCCGGCCGCGATCGCGACGCCGAGTTCAAGCTGCCGCTGTCGCTGGTCAATTCGATGACCACGGCGGTCGACCTGAACTACGGCGAGGCTGCCATTGCCTTCCTGGCCTGGGCGCGCGCTGCGCAGTGCCGCAACACGGTCGATGGCCTGGGCATGCTGGTCGAGCAGGCGGCCGAGAGCTTCCTGCAGTGGCACGCCGTACGCCCGCAGACCGACGCGGTCTACCAGCAGCTGCGCGCCGGAGCCGGTGCCTTCGCCGGGCAGGACTGATCGATGGACAGCCAGGCTCTGATGGTCTCCCTGCTGACCATGGTCGGCGTGCGCCTGCCGGTGCTGATCGCCCTGTGCGTCGGCCTGGTCTGGGTGATGGGCGCGCCGCGCGATCCGGCACGCACCGGCGCGCTGACCGGCCTGCTGCTGTTGCTGGCGTCCAGCATGGGCAGCCTGCTGGCCAACCTGGTGCCGATGTGGATGGTCAGCAAGGGTGACTTCAGTGCGATCTCGCAGCTGAGCACCGTGCTGGGCGTGGTCCACTTCGGCCTGGCCATGCTGGATGCCGTCGGCACGGTACTGCTGGTCTGGGCATTGGTACGGCTGCTGCGGCAGCGCGCTGCGACGCCCTGACCCCGATGGCGGCCTTGGCCGCGTCGGTGGCGTTGCGGGGCGCTCATCCAGCCATGGCGCGACGCGGCTGACCCCGTTCAGCGCCCGCGCATCGGAGCCCGTGGCCGGCCATGCGACAATGACCGGCCTGACCCCGCTACGGTAGTTCTGGCGTGACCGAAACCGTCGCCGCCCCACGCAAGCTCGATGACACCTTGAAGGACGCGATCCGCAAGGCGTACACGACGCTGCAGGCCAATACCCCCGGCTTCTCCACCCGCCGCTCGCAGAGCCAGATGATCGGCGTGGTGTCGCGTGCGCTGTCCACCAGCGGTGGCGTGGGCGTGGTCGAGGCGCCGACCGGCGTTGGCAAGAGCCTGGGCTACCTGACCGCCGGCGTGCCGATTGCGCTGGCCAGCAAGAAGAAGCTGGTGATCAGCACCGGTACCGTGGCGCTGCAGTCGCAGCTGGTCGAGCGCGATATCCCGAACTTCCTCAAGGCAACCGGCCTGGAGGCGACCATCGCCCTGGCCAAGGGCCGTACCCGCTACCTGTGCACGCGCAACGCCGCCGAAGCACATGGCGAGGGCGCGCAGAACGGCATGTTCGACGACGAGCAGCCGCTGTTCGACCGCCCGCTGGCGCCGATCGAGATGGACATCGCCAAGCGCCTCACCGTGGCCTTCAGCAACGGCAGCTGGGACGGCGACATCGACAACGCACCGGAAACCATCAGCCCCGGTCTGCGCGGGCGCATCACCACGCCGGCCTCGGGCTGTGCGGGGCGGCGCTGTGCATACTCGGCGCAGTGCGCGGTGCTGCGTTCGCGCAACACCGTGCGTGACGCGCAGATCGTGGTCACCAACCACGCGCTGCTGCTGTCGGCGCTGTCCATTGGTGACAGCGACAACGGGCAGCCGATGATCGCCGCGCCGTCGGACATGCTGCTGGTGCTCGACGAAGGCCACCACGTTGGCAATGTGGCCATCGATCAGGGCGCCGCCAGCCTCGCATTGGATGAAATGGCCAAGCGCACCGGCCGCCTGCAGATCCTGATCGCCGGCGCCTACCGCGCGGTCGACAAGGACCGCCTCGGCAACCTGCTGCCGAACGAAGCCATCGACGCGGCCAGCAACGTGGCCAAGGGCCTGCGCATGTTCCGCGACCACGTGGAAGCGGTGTGGATGCCGGCGCCGGCCGATGAGGAACCAATGTGGCGCGCGGCCAACGGGCGCCTGCCCGAGGCCTGGCGCGAGCCGATCGAGGCGCTGGCCGACGATACCCGCAGCCTCTACAACTGGGCGCACGCGGCCACCGCGCAGGTCGCCAAGGGCAAGCCGGACGATCCGGCACGCGAGCGCCTGCAGCGCAACCTGGGCATGGCCCTGGAGATGATCGAGCAGCAGTACAACCTGTGGCAGGTCTGGCGCCGCGAGGACAAGGAAGGCGCGCCGCCGATGGCGCGCTGGGTGACCGCTACCCGTGATGGCGACCTGGTGCTGCATGGCTCGCCGGTGTCGGCCGCGCACGTGCTGCGCAAGCTGTTGTGGGATGAAGTGGATTCGGTGGTGCTGACCTCGGCGACGCTGACCGGCGGCGGCGATTTCCAGGCGCTGGCGATCGACAACGGCATCCCTGAAACCGCCGAGATGGTCTCGTTGTCTTCCCCGTTCGACCTGCCCAACCAGGCCGAGCTGATCGTGCCGCCGTTCCCGGTCACGCCCGATGACCGCGAAGGCCATCCGCGTGAAGTGGCGCGCTACATCGGCAAGGAACTGGACTGGACGAAGGGCTCGATGGTGCTGTTCACCTCGCGCTGGAAGATGGAGAAGGTGGCTGGCCTGATGCCGGCCGCCAAGCGCAAGCAGGTGCTGGTGCAGGGCGAGATGTCGAAGACGCGCATGATCGACGAACATCTGCGCCGGGTGGCTGCCGGCGAGGGCTCGGTGCTGTTCGGGCTGAACTCGTTCGGCGAAGGCCTGGATCTTCCCGGTGAGGCCTGCACCACGGTGGTGATCACCCAGGTACCGTTCGCGGTGCCGACCGATCCGCAGACCGCCACGCTGAGCGAGTGGGTGGAAGCACGTGGCCTCAATGCGTTCAACCTGATTGCGATTCCGCATGCGTTGCGCACGCTGACCCAGTTCGCCGGCCGCCTGATCCGCACCTCCACCGACACCGGGCGCGTGATCATCCTCGACTCGCGTCTGCTGACCCGTCGTTACGGCAAGCGCATCATCGACGCGCTGCCGCCGTTCAAGCGCACCATCGGCTGAGGTGCCGGCTGGTTCCGCGTTTCAGTATTGCGATTGCGGACATGACTCGGACGCCAGTGCGTAGGGCTGGTACATGCAGCGGATCAGGTCGTCCACCGTCTTCAGCCGCGGTGGCCATGCGACGTGCTGCAGGCCCTGTGCGTTACGCATCTCGACCATCCCTTCCTTGAGCGTGGTACCGGGTGGCAGCGGCAGGGCGGCCAAGCGCGCGCGAGCACGTCGTAGTGCCGGCAGGTCATCATCCAGAAAGGCGATGGTCGCATCCACGTAGAGGTTCCACCCCTCCGGGTCGGCGCCGGCAGGCTTGTACGTCAACCGCATCAGCGCGCTGGCGGGATCGCGTTGCCCCTCATAGGCACGCAGCTGCGCCTCGTGCCAGGCCAACTGTGGGTGGCCGCTTGCCTTGGCCTGGCGCCGGTATGCGGCGAACAGGTCAGCCAGTTCCAACTGGCAGCCGGCGCGCCGGACCAGCGCGTCCCAACCCTCGCCGGGGCCGTGGTCGAATGCTTCCGGTGACATCGCCAGCAGTTCGGCACGATTGTCGAAGCGGCATTCGTCGGCGGACGCCGACGCGGTCGCAGTGGCCAGTGCCAGCGATATCAGGCTGAGGAAACGGCGCATCAGGACGTCCATGTGTGGGGCCGCACATGATGCACCCCGCGGGCGGGTAGTGCCGCGTGCTGAAGGGGCACTGCCGGCCAGCGGCCGGCACTACCCGTCTTCAATCGCCGAGCAGGGCCGTGTTGCGCACGGCGCCCTTGTCGGCGCTGGTGGCCAGCAAGGCGTAGGCCTTCAGCGCGCTGGTGACCTTGCGTGGGCGCGGCGCGCGCGGCTTCCAGCCACGCGCATCGGCGTCGGCGCGGCGTTGTGCCAGCGTGGCGTCGTCCAGCAGCAGATCGATGCGCCGCGCCGGGATGTCGATGCGGATGCGGTCACCATCCTCCACCAGGCCGATCACACCGCCGCTGGCCGCTTCCGGCGAGACGTGGCCGATCGACAGGCCCGAGGTGCCGCCCGAGAAGCGACCATCGGTCAGCAGCGCACAGTGCTTGCCCAGCCCCTTCGACTTCAGGTAACTGGTCGGATACAGCATTTCCTGCATGCCCGGGCCACCCTTCGGGCCTTCGTAGCGGATCACCACCACGTCGCCGGGCTTCACTTCATCGGCGAGGATGCCGGCCACCGCCGCGTCCTGGCTTTCGAACACGCGCGCATTGCCTTCGAACACGTGGATCGATTCGTCCACGCCCGCAGTCTTCACCACGCAGCCGTCGACGGCGAGGTTGCCGCGCAGCACGGCCAGCCCACCTTCCTGCGAATAGGCATGCTCCAGCGCACGGATGCAGCCTTCGGCGCGGTCAACATCCAGCGACGGCCAGCGTGTGGCCTGGCTGAAGGCTTCCTGGGTGGGAATGCCGGCCGGGCCGGCCTTGAAGAACGTGTGCAGGGTGTCGTTGTCGCTGCGCATCACGTCCCAGCGATCCAGTGCTTCGCCGAGCGTGGCGCTGTGCACGGTGGGCACGGAGGTATCCAGCAGCCCGGCGCGGTCCAGCTCCCCGAGGATGCCGAACACACCACCGGCGCGATGCACATCTTCGACGTGGTACTTGGGCGAGTTCGGCGCCACCTTGCACAGTTGTGGCACGCGCCGCGACAGTGCGTCGATGTGGGACAGGTCGAAGTCGACCTCCGCTTCCTGCGCGGCAGCCAGCAGATGCAGGATGGTATTGGTGGACCCGCCCATGGCGATGTCCAGGGTCATCGCGTTGGCGAACGCGGCCTGGGTGGCGATGCCACGCGGCAGTGCGCGCGGATCCTCGCCGCCATACCAGCGGTGGCAGAGCTCGACGATCAGGCGGCCGGCACGGCGGAACAGCGCTTCGCGGTCGGCATGCGTGGCCAGGGTGGTGCCGTTGCCGGGCAGCGACAGGCCCAGGGCTTCGGTCAGGCAGTTCATCGAGTTGGCGGTGAACATTCCCGAGCACGAGCCACAGGTGGGGCAGGCGCTGCGCTCGTACTCGGCAACCTTCTCATCCGAGGCGCTGTCATCGGCGGCGACGACCATGGCATCAACCAGGTCCAGCTTGTGCTCGGACAGCTTGGTCTTGCCGGCTTCCATCGGTCCGCCGGACACGAACACCACCGGAATATCCAGGCGCAGTGCGGCCATCAGCATGCCGGGGGTGATCTTGTCGCAGTTGCTGATGCACACCAGCGCGTCGGCGCAGTGGGCGTTGACCATGTACTCCACCGAGTCGGCGATGATCTCGCGGCTGGGCAGCGAGTACAGCATGCCGTCGTGGCCCATGGCGATGCCGTCGTCCACGGCGATCGTATTGAATTCCTTGGCGACGCCGCCGACCTGTTCGATCTCGCGCGCGACCAGCTGGCCAAGGTCCTTCAGGTGCACGTGGCCGGGCACGAACTGGGTGAAGGAGTTGGCGATGGCGATGATCGGCTTGTGGAAGTCGCCATCCTTCATGCCGGTGGCACGCCACAGGGCGCGGGCGCCGGCCATGTTGCGGCCAGCGGTGGAGGTGCGGGAGCGGTATTCAGGCATGGCTGGCGGAACGGGCGGGCCGTACGACGTGGGGGTCGGTTGATCATGGCCAATTTTTTCGGTTGCTGCTGCAACCACCGGAGGTGGTCCGGCAGGGCTGCGCCCTGCACCTGCCGAATCAACGGCAACGGCAACAGCGTGCATTCCATGGGATGGCGGGGTGGGTCCGGTGGCGGGGGACGCCGTAAACCCGTCCTTGGGGGCTTGGCCGCGGCATCCATGCCGCGGACACCCCCGCCACCGGACCCACCCCGCCTTCGACAGTTGTCCGCGATCTGACAGGGTCGGATCCCGTTGCTGCGCAGCGGGCTCTGACCCGATTCTTGCTGTTGGTGGGTGTCGACCTGGGTCGACACGTGGATCCACGCCATGCGTGGAGGGAACTCGGGAGGAACGACGAAAATGAAAGATCGTTCATCTTTCCCACTTTGCCGATTCCGGTTGTTGGCCGGGATTTGGCATGATGGGGCATTGTTCCGACTTGAAGGCATGAGGCCATGAAACGTTCCCGCACCACCGCGCTGCTGCTGATGAGCGCTGCGCCGCTGCTGTTCACTGCCTGCCAGAAGGAAGAGCAGGTGCAGGTGCAGGAAGGCCTGTATACCTCGGTGGAGGCCTGCACCACGGCTACCGCTGATCCTTCGGCCTGCCGCAATGCATTTGCCGAGGCGCAGAAGAAGTCCGCCGATGCAGCGCCGAAGTACGCGACCAAGGAAGCCTGCGAACAGGACTACAAGCCTGAGCAGTGCGTGCAGCAGCACACCTCGGCCGGTACGTCGTTCATCGGCCCGATGATGATGGGCTTCTTCATGTCGCAGATGCTGAGCAACCGCGGTGGCCTGGCCCCGCAGGCACCTGCTTCGGCGCCGGCCTACCAGGACAAGAGTGCCGGTTGGGCGCGTCCTGCCCCGGGTGGCAGCGGCGGCCTGAACACTGCCAGCGGCATCGGCGCGGGCAAGGCCGGGCTGGCCCCGGTCAGCAGCGAACCGAACCGTGCGGTGACCGCCAGCCGCAGCGGCTTCGGCAGCACCAGTGCGCGCCGTAGCGGCAGCAGCGTCGGCGGCTGATCAATCCATGCAACGTATCCGTATTGCCGAGCGCGCCCAGTGGCGGGCGCGCGCGGAGGAAGCCGGTTTCCGCTTCCACACCATCGAAGGCCAGCCGTACTGGGATGAAAGCGCGTATTACGCCTTCACCCTGCGCCAGATCGAACAGGACATCGAAGACCCCAGCGCCGAACTGCACCAGATGGCGATGGACCTGGTCGGCGATGTCATCGGCAGCGAGCGCCTGATGGACCAGCTGGCGATCCCCGCGCACTACCGCGACTGGATCGCCGACAGCTGGCGCCAGCGCCAGCTGCACCTGTACGGGCGCCTGGACCTGGCCTACGACGGCACCGGCCCGGCCAAGCTGTACGAGCTGAACTACGACACGCCGACCTCGCTGTTCGAAGCCAGCTTCTTCCAGTGGCAATGGCTGGAGGACCAGCGCAATGCCGGCCGCCTGCCGCAGCATGCCGACCAGTTCAATGCGATCCATGAAGCCCTGGTCGAACGCTTCGGCGAACTGGCCACGCAGCTGCCGCCGCCGCTGTACTTCAGTGCGGTGGGCAGCTCGGACGAAGACCGCGGTACGGTCGATTACCTGCGCGACTGCGCTTCGCAGACGGGCCTGCATGGGCAGGCCATCGCCATCGAGGACATCGGCCTTTCCGAAGACGGGCGCTTCACCGCGCTGGACGATACGGTGATCGGCACGCTGTTCAAGCTGTACCCGCTGGAAGACCTGATGGCCGAGGAATTCGGCCGTGCGTTGCCGGGCTCGGGCGTGCAGCTGCTGGAACCGGCATGGAAGGCGGTGCTCAGCAACAAGGGCATCCTGCCGCTGCTGTGGCAGCGCAACGTTGGCCATCCGAACCTGCTGGAAGCGCATTTCGATGACGGCAGCGCGCTGGCCTCGGGCTGGGTGCGCAAGCCGTTGTTCTCGCGCGAAGGCGCCAACATCGAGATGCACCTGGCCGACGGCAGCACGCAGCGCAGCGATGGCCCCTACGACGGCCCGGCGATCCTCCAGCGTGCGCACCCGCTCACCCGCTTCGAAGGCGGTTACCCGCTGATCGGCAGCTGGGTGATCGGCGACCACGCCTGCGGCATCGGCATCCGCGAGGACGACAGCGCGATCACCCGCGACAGTGCGCGCTTCGTGCCGCACGCGATCATCGACGAAGCGCCGACGCGGATCTACGTCTGATGGTGGTGCAACGCCCGCCCGGTCGGCGCGGGCGTCCTGCTCCCGTGCCGGGCCGTCATTTCGACGATGGTCGCGGCCTGAATGCGTTCGCCGACCGCATCGCGGTGCGCTGCCACCGCTGCGATACGCCGGGCTGGGTGCTGGCGAGCTGGCAGCCCTACCGTTGGACGGTGCGTTTCCGCTGCACCGGCTGCAGCGTTGCGCTGGACAGTGGCGACTGGGTGGGCGCGGTGTGCATGCAGGGGCGTCGGCCGTGCGGGTACTGCGGGCACCAATGGCTGTACGTGCATCGCCGGATCGCGTCGGGTGTTCGTTTGCCGGCCACCTTTCCCGCGCGATGTGGGCAATGTGGGCGCAGCAGCGATGTCGACGTGTCGGCCACCCCGCTGCGCGATGCCGAGCCGGCTGATCCGCACTTCGGCCTTCCGCTGCATCTGGTCGAGCCGACCCGCGCAGGTCTGCTTTGGGCCTACAACGCCGAGCATCTGCAGGCGCTTCATCAGTACGCCGTCGCGACACTGCGTGAAACCAAAGGGCATCATCGCTCGATGTTCTCGCGGCTGCCGCAGTGGATGAAATTGGCGCGGCATCGCGTGCTGCTGCAGCGCGCGGTGGAGCGGTTGCAGAAGCGCTTGCTGCAGGGGTAGTGCCGGCCTTGGTCGGCGCCGTTGATTGTGCGCCAACCAAGGTTGGCAGCTACCAGAGCAACGGGCCGGTAGCGCCGGGCCATGCCCGGTACCCACGGTGATCCGCCCGCCAGCGGCCGGCATTACCGGTTACAGCAACCCTTCGCGTTTCACCGCCAGGTAGCGTTCCACCAGCGCTGCGGGCAGCGCATCGGCGGTCACGTCCAGCACCATCACCCGTTCGGCGCGCAGCGCGTCGTGCGCCTGCGCGCGCTGCTGCAGGTACAGCGCGGCGGCACCGGCCTGCGCGGCATCCTCGACCGTATGCACCTCGCCCTCCAGCGCGGCATCCAGCTCGCGCTCGCGCAGGCTGGCCACGCACACCAGGTGGCGGCGCTGCAGCAGGCGCACGGCCGCAAGCAGGTCTTCGATGTCTTCATCGCGCACGTTGCTGACCAGCATCACCAGCGCACGCCGACGCTGGCGCAGTGATACTTCGGTGGCAGCGGCCAGGTAATCGGTAGCCACCGCCTGCGGCTGCAGGTCGTAGCTGGCACGCAACAGGTGCTGCACCGTGCCCATGCCGCGCTGCGGCGCCACCCAGCGGCGCTCGCCGCCCACCGCGAACAGGCCGGCGGCATCGCCCTGGCGCAGCGCGAGGTAAGCCACCACCAGCGAGGCGTTCAAGGCATGGTCGAAATGCGAGAGCCCGCCTTCGCTGGCCAGCATGCGCCGGCCGCTGTCGAGCATCAGCAGCAGCTGCTGGTTCTTCTCGTCCTGGTACTCGCGCGAGATCAGCTTGCGCGCGCGTGCGGTGGCCTTCCAGTCGAGCTGGCGCAGGCTGTCGCCGATGCGGTACTCGCGCATCTGGTGGAAGTCGGTGCCCTCGCCACGCCGCCGTTTCACATGGGCGCCGACCAGGCGTGAGGCCTGGTCGGCACTGAACAGCGCGAAGCGGGTGAGCGGCACGAAGTTGGGATAGACCCGTACCTCCAGCGCCGGTGGCAGCGTGCGTTGCTGCCACCACAGCCGCCACGGCGAGCGGATGCGCAGCTGCACGCCTTCAAAGGCAAAGCGCCCGCGCTGCTGCGGCTGCACGTGGTAATGCAGGGAGCTGACATGGCCGGCCCGCAACGGCACGCGCTGTGGCAGCGACTCCAGTGGCCAACCGCCCGGCACCAGATCGAACACGTGCACGTGCATGTTCTGTTCGCTGTGCAGGCGCAGGCCGATCTCGCGACGCACGCCCAGTGCCAGCGCCTCGGGCACGTCGCGTTCGACGCTGGGCGACGGCCGTCGCCGTTGTCGCCACAGATCAACCAGTGCCAGCACCGCAATCAATGCGCCGGCCAGCGCCCAGCTCCAGCGCGGCAGCAGCCCGCCCAGCACCATGCCGCCCAGCACGGCCCAGGCCAGCAGCAACGCCAGCAGCAGCGGCGCAGGCCTCATCGGCGCGGCGCTTCGACCTTGGCCAGCAGCGCACCCAGGACATCGTCGGCATCCTGGCCTTCGATCTGCAGCTCCGGTGCCAGTGCAATGCGGTGGCGCAGGGCAGGGCGGGCGATGTCGCGGACATCATCGGGGGTGACGAAATCACGCGCGGCCAGCACCGCCTGCGCGCGCGAGGCACGTACCAGGGCGATGCTGCCGCGCGGTCCGGCACCAACGGCGATGCCGGGCCACTGCCGGGTGGCGGCCACGATGCGCACCGCGTAGTCGATCACTTCGTCATCGACGGTGATCGCCGCGGTCGCCTGCTGCAACGCCAACAGTTCACCGGCACCGAGTACGCGCGGCACCTGGCTCAGGTCGAAATCGCTGGCGGCACGGCCGCTGGTGATCGCCGCGACCATGCGCTTCTCGTCTTCCAGCTGCGGATAGTCGATCAGTACCTTCAGCAGGAAACGATCCAGCTGCGCTTCCGGCAGCGGATAGGTGCCTTCCTGTTCCAGCGGGTTCTGCGTGGCTAGCGCCATGAACGGCGGCGCCAGGGTGAAGGCCTTGCCTTCGATGGTGACCTGGCCTTCCTGCATCACTTCCAGCAAGGCGGACTGGGTCTTGGCCGGGGCACGGTTGATCTCGTCGGCCAGCAGCAGGTTGGTGAACACCGGGCCGCGACGGATCTTGAAGCTCTCGCTCTTCGGGTCATACACCGCATGCCCGCTGACGTCGCTGGGCATCAGGTCGGGGGTGAACTGCACGCGGCCATAGTCCAGCTCCAGCGCCTGCGCCAGCGCGCGCACCAGCAGGGTCTTGCCGAGGCCGGGCACGCCTTCGATCAGCACGTGGCCACCGGCCAGCAGGGCGACCAGGATCTGGTCGAGCACATCGGCCTGGCCGATGAAGGCATGGCCGACGGCCTGACGGATGGCGTCGACGCGTTCGATCAGGCGGGCGGTGGCGGCCGCCGGAAGTTCAGGGGCATCGGTCATAGCAGGGATCTCATCTGGAGCAGCAAGCGGATGCGCTCGCGCAGGGCGGAGGAATCATGCGGCGAAGGCGGCGTGAGTGCGCTGGTGACACGACTGACCGGCCATTGCAGCACCGCAGCGATGGCCTGGTCACGCGCGGCACCGTCGAGTGCGGCAGCCACGGGTGCACGCAGGCGCAGGCGATGCAGGAACAGCGCCTGCACGGCCTGGTAAAGGCGCGCGCCATGCCCGAAGCGCAGCAGCAGTTCGCCACTGGCGCGGACGTGTTCCAGCAGCGAACGGCGCTCGATCACCGGTGCGGGCAGGGCACTGCCGAAGCGTTGCGCGCGTGACCACAGCCAGCCGAGGATCGCCAGCAGCAGCGGCACCCACAGCGGCCAGCCCTGGTAGAAGATGCGCGCGCCCAGCGAGGGCGGGCGGCTGCCGTACACCAGCCACACCGTGCCGCGGCCATAGTTGGGATCGAGCAGGTAGCGTGTCAGGTCGCGGTGCGAGAGGTCATGCAGGCCATCGCGGGCAACAGCATCTACAGGGCGGCGGCGCGTGGACGCGTTCGGTCCTTCACCACGCATGACATCCATGTCCGCCAGCACGTCGATGCGGCCCTTGCCGTGCGGCAGGCGCGCGAACACCAGTCCGTCGTTGCCGCCCCAGCGGCGCTCGGCCGTGGCGTTGGCCTGGAAGCCCAGGCTGAAGCGCCGGCCGCCGCAGAACTCGACGTGGCTCGGATCATCGACCACGTGGAAGGGCTGGCAGTCGCTGCCATGGAACAGGCTGTCCACGCCGATCCTGTCCAGCAAAGGGCCCTGCGTGCTGCTGGCATCGTCCTCGGCCGGAGGCTGCGTACGCAGCAGCAGATGGCCACCGGTATCCACCCAGTCCAGCAGGGCCTGCGCAGTGCGCGGCGGCATGTCGGCGGTGTCCTGCAGCAGCACCAGCGTATCGGTGGCGGCCAGGGGCATCTGTGCCAGATCCAGCCGCTGCCGGGACTGCACCTCGATGCCGTCGGCGCGCAGGGCCTGGCCCAGCACATACAGCGGGTTGTAGCTGGCTTCGCCCTGTGGCGGCAGCACGACGGTCTCGGTCACCTTTTCGTGCGTGCGCAGGAACAGGATCGTCAGCGGTACCCCGAACAGGACCAGCGCGCCCAGCAGCAATGACCAGAACAGGCGCGGATTCATGCCTGCCACCCGTACTGCTGGCGCAGCGTGCTGGCCAACGCGTCGAAATCGCTGCGGCTGGGCAGGCGCCCACCGTAGGCGGCGTACTGCCACATGCGCACGATGCGCGCGAACAGTTCACGGTCGGTGCTGTCGGTCATGCGCCGCGAGGCACGCAGGCACTGCGCTTCGGTCGCACCGGGCGGCAACGCGATACCCGTGCGCTCCACCAGCGTGCGTACGCTGGCGCGATACAGCAGGGCCAGCGCCTGCCGCGGGCGTCCCTGGTCCCACAGCACGCCGGCCTGGGTCGCTACATCCGGTGGCAGCACCACCGGCATTACCACCTGTTCTTCGGTGATCTGCGCTGCCTGCTTTTCTTTGCGGCGGCCGGAACCGCGCAACCACGGCAGCCACAGCCGCGCGGTCAACAGCAGCACCAGCAGCAGGACACCCAGCAGCCCCCACAGGCCCCATTCTGCGATCCGTGCCAGCCACAGCTGGCCGCTCCTGCGCGCCTTGCGGTCTGCGTCGCTGCTGCTGTCCTTCTGCAGATCCTTCTTGTCTTTGTTCTTTTCGGCCGCGTCTTCGATCGGCTTCCAGCGGCTGACCTGCCGCGTCGGCCGCTGCAGCGGATCTTCATAGGCACGGTTCACGGCCTGGCGGAAGCCAGCGGTATCGACCGGCTTGTCGCCGAAGATCAGCGCCGGTGTATTGGCCGGATCGTTTTCCGCAGTGGCCACTTCATCGGCTTCTTCTGCGTCTTCGTCTTCATCGGCGTTGGCCGCAGCGGTCTGCGCGGCGTCCGGCGTGTCGGCGTCCTGCGCGTGCACGGGCGCCAACGGCAGCGCCAGGCACAGCAGCAGCACCAACGAAGAGGCGATGGGCAGCAAGCGTTCGCGCAGGCGGCGCAGGGCGATTTCCACGTCCCAGGCTTCCATCTGCGTGCGCCGGTTCAAGTACAGGCCGAAGCCGGCGCCCACGTAGAACGGGCCGATCAGCGCCGCTGCCAGCCAGCACAGCAGGTTGAGGCCAAGCTTGGCCCACGCAGGCGCTTCCACGCTGACCATCGCCCACGCCGCGCGCCAGGATTCGGGCAGCAGTTCCAGGGGAATGAAGATGAAGATGGTTGCGATCGCGCCCACCACCAGCACCAGCTCGAAGGCCAGGCAGATCATCGCCAGCACCAGTGCAGGGCCCGCGGCGCCGGCAGCGACCGCTCGCCGGCGAGCACCGCGCTGTGCGGGCGCATTGCCCTCCAGCAGATTGACCGGCAGGCACAGGCTGCGCAGACCGCTGAAACGGCGCCAGCCCAGGTAGCCCCAGAAGCCACTGCCACCCCACTGCCGCTGCGCGCGCAGTGCAGCGCGCGGACCAACCCGCTCGCCGAAGATGCCGCGCGAAAGTACGTACAGCGGCGCGCGCTCGAACAAGGGCTTGCACCACCACATCGCCAGCCAGGCCCAGCCGAAGCCATCCAGCCACCAGGCCAGCGCATTGAACAGCACGAACAACGGCGCACTGGCCAGCAGCCAGCTGCCCCACACGCCGCGTGCATGGCGGCGGGCCAGCGCGGTGCCCAGCTCCATTGCTTCCCAGCTGCTGCGCGCGCGCAGCACCACGTCCAGGTGGTCAATCCGCATGGCTGCCTCCGCGTCCACCGCGCCACAGCCACAGCAGCACGCCGGCCCACAGCACACCGGCCACGCTGAACTTCACTGCAGCCGGGATTTCGGCGATGGACGACCAGAACGCTTCCACGAACGCTGCCAGCAGCAGCATGAAGGCCACGCCCAGGCACAGCCGCGCGCCGATGCGTCCCCCTTCGACCAGCGCATCCAGGCGGCGGCGCCGCCCGGGCGCCAGCAGTTTCATGCCCAGCTGCAGTCCGGCACCGCCAGCGATCACGATGGCGGTCAGTTCGAACGCGCCGTGGCCAACCACGAAGCGCCAGAACGGGCCACCGTGGCCGATGTGCTGCAGATGGCCCGCCACCGCGCCGATGGTGATGCCGTTGAACACCAGCACCAGCAGCGTGCCCAACCCCGCCAGCAGGCCGCTGGCGAAGGTGCGCAGAGCGATGCTGATGTTGTTCATGATGTAGTAGCCGAACATCATCCAGTCGGTGCCGCTGTCGCGGCCCAGGCGCTCGGCGGATGGATCGTACATGCGTTCCATCTCGGCGATCTGGCCGTTGTCCATCAGCAGGTGGATGCTGTCCGGGTATACCTGCACCAGCACGAAGCAGGCCAGCGCCGGCACGGCAAACATCGCCAGCGCGGCCCACATGCTGCGCGCCTGGCTGCGTACCAGCAGCGGGAAATCAGCGACCAGGAATTCCAATGCGCGCCGCCAGCGGGTGGGTGGCGTGCGGTACAGCACGCCATGGCCGTGCTGCATCAGCTGCTGCAGGCGCTGCACCAGCTGCGGGCTGTAGCCGCGTTCACGGGCCAGCGCCAGCTGCTGGCACAGCCGTCGGTAACGCTGCGGGAAACTGACATCGCCAGCCTCCTCTGCGCCCGGCCTGCGCCGACGCCGACGCGAGGCGCCTGCGCGATGCTGCAGCCACTGCTCCAGGTCATGCCATTCCTGTTGATGGCGGGCGACGAACTGTTCCTGCTTCATCGTCGTCCCAGCAACCAGTTGGCCATCGCATACAGGCGCAGCACGCCGACCTGGCCGGACGCACTGGTCAACGGCTCGGCGATGCTGGCGAGTTCCTGCTGGCGCGCGGGAGACAGGCGTGGCGCGCGTTCGGCGAAGGCCATCACTGCCGCTTGTTCTTCCGGCCGTAGCGGTTGCGGCGGCGCCAACACGCTGTCGATGGTGGCCAGCGGCGGCAGGTAATGCGGTGGCGAATGCACCACCATCGTGCCGGCAACCAGATCGCCCAGGCGGCGGCCATGCGGATCGAACAGGCTGCTGATCAGGCCCAGCGCGTAGCCAAAGGGCAGCATGTCCACGGTGCGCAGCAGGTTGCGGGTGATCGATGCCATCCAGCCCACCGGTGCGCCATCCTGTGCCAGCACCCGCAGGCCAAGAACACGTTTGCCGAGGGTGCGCCCCCACAGCGCTTCGCAGACGATGGGGTAGGCCCACATCAGCAGGAACATCAGCGCCATGTACAGGCCGCGGCCGAACTCATCCAGCAGGGCCAGTGGAATGGACAGCGCGGTCAGCGCGCCGAAGCGGACTGCCAGGTCGACCAGCCAGGCCAGGGCGCGCGGCATCGGTCCGGCCGCAGGCAACTGCAGCGGCACGCCTTCCGGCGTTACCACCTCGCGGTAGGTATCGAGCATCGGCGCGGCCATCAGCGCGATGGCCGCCGAAGTGGGCGCTGGAGTCCTCTCCGGCGTGCAGCCACGGGCATGGGGGTCTCGACGGTTCCTGGTCGGGCCCAGACTTTAGCAGAGCCCGGCCATTGGCGATGCGGGCTCAGCCCAGGTACTCGTCCTTCAGCCGCACGTAGTGGTCGGCCGAATAATGCAGCGCCTCGATCTCCTTGTCGCTGAGCGTGCGCGCCGGACGGGCGGGGTTGCCCACCCACAGTTCGCCTTCGCCCACCACCTTGCCGGGGCCGACCACGGCGCCGGCACCGACGAAGCCATGGCGCTCGACCCGGGCACCGTCGAGGATGCACGCGCCCATGCCGATCAGGCTGTAATCGCCGATGCTGCAGGCATGGATGATGCAACCATGGCCGACAGTCACGCCTTCGCCGATCAGGGTCGGGTAGCCCGCCTTGTTGTACGGGCTGTGGTGGCTGACGTGGATGATGGTGCCGTCCTGCACATTGGTGCGTGCACCGATGCGGACGAAATTGACGTCGCCGCGGATGACCGTGCCCGGCCAGACCGACACGTCATCGGCCAGCTCGACATCACCGATGATGGTGCAGGCCGGATCGACATACACGCGCTGGCCGAGTACCGGCATCTTGTCGCGGAAAGGGCGCAGCGGGGTCATTGGTGTCTCCAGGTGGGGCTGACACGACGATGATACGCGCTCTGCCGATGCCGACCCTGCGGGCACCTGCAGCGACCGGGATGCTTCATGCATCCGTGTCGACCAAGGTCGACACCTACCAGATCGGACCGCGAGTAGATCCACGCCATGCGTGGATGGCATTTGCCGATCCCGCGTTACGCCACGCGTCCGCGCCGCGCGCGTTCCAGGTGCACCAGCAGCAGCGAGATCGCTGCCGGGGTCATGCCGGGAATGCGCTGTGCCTGGCCGATGGTCTGCGGTCGCACGCGTTCCAGCTTCTGCAGCGCTTCAGCCGACAACCCACGCACGATGGCGTAGTCGAAATCGCCGGCAATCGGCGTTGCTTCATGCCGCTGCTGGCGCTCGATCTCCTCGCGCTGGCGATCCAGGTAACCGGCGTACTTCACCCCGATCTCCACCTGCTCGGCCACCTTGCCATCGGCCACGGCCGGGCCGAGCGAGGGCACCTGCATCAGCTGCGCGTAATCCAGTTCCGGGCGCTTGATCAGGTCCAGCACGTTGGTTTCGCGGCTGACTGCCACGCCGAGCGTTTCCTGTACTTCGCGGCCCAGCGCATTGGCCGGCGTGGCCCACAGCGCGCCCAGGCGGGTGCGCTCGGCGGCCACGGCGGCCTGCTTGGTCTCGAAGGCACGCCAGCGGCGGTCATCCACCAGGCCCATGTCGCGGCCGGCCGGGGTCAGGCGCTGGTCGGCATTGTCTTCGCGCAGCTGCAGGCGGTATTCGGCGCGGCTGGTGAACATGCGGTACGGCTCGTTGGTGCCGTGGGTGATCAGGTCATCCACCAGCACGCCGAGGTAGGCTTCGTCGCGACGCGGGCACCAGCCCTCCAGGCCACGCACCTGGCGAGCGGCATTGAGGCCGGCCAGCAGGCCCTGTGCGGCAGCCTCTTCGTAACCGGTGGTGCCGTTGATCTGTCCGGCGAAGAACAGGCCGTTGACCAGCTTGGTTTCCAGCGAGGCCTTCAGCCCGCGTGGATCGAAGAAGTCGTACTCGATGGCATAGCCGGGGCGGGTGATGTGCGCGTTCTGGAAGCCGCGGATACTGCGCACCATCTCCAGCTGCACGTCGAACGGCAGCGAGGTGGAAATGCCGTTGGGATAGATCTCGACGATGCCCAGGCCTTCCGGCTCGACGAAGATCTGGTGGCTGGCCTTCTCGGCGAAGCGCACCACCTTGTCTTCGATGGACGGGCAGTAGCGCGGGCCGATGCCTTCGATCTGGCCGCTGTACAGCGGCGAGCGGTGCAGGGCATCGCGGATGATCTGGTGGGTCTGCTCGCTGGTGTGGGTGATCCAGCAGCTGACCTGCTGCGGATGCTCATCCACCGAGCCAAGGAAGGACATCACCGGGCGCGGCGTGTCGCCGGGCTGTTCGTCCATCACGCTGTAGTCCAGCGAACGGCCGTCGATGCGCGGCGGCGTGCCGGTCTTCAGGCGGTCCACCTGGAACGGCCTCTCGCGCAGGCGCGCGGCCAGCGTGGTGGCCGGCGGGTCGCCCATGCGGCCAGCGGCGTACTGGGTCGGGCCGACATGGATCTTGCCGGCCAGGAAGGTGCCGGCGGTCAGCACCACGGCCTCGGCGTCGAAACGCAGGCCGGTCTGGGTGATGACCCCGCGCACGTGGTCGCCCTCGATGACCAGGTCATCCACCGCCGCCTGGAACACGGTCAGGTTGGCCTGGCCTTCGACGATGGCGCGTATCGCCATGCGGTACAGGTTGCGGTCGGCCTGGCAGCGGGTGGCGCGCACGGCCGGGCCCTTGGAGGCATTGAGCGTGCGCCACTGGATGCCGGCGCGGTCGGCGGCATGCGCCATCGCACCGCCAAGGGCGTCGATTTCCTTGACCAGATGGCCCTTGCCGATGCCACCGATGGCCGGGTTGCAGCTCATCGCCCCCACCGTTTCGATGTTGTGGGTCAGCAACAGGGTGCGCACGCCGGTACGGGCCGCAGCCAGCGCGGCCTCGGTGCCGGCGTGGCCGCCGCCGATGACGATGACGTCGTAACGATGGAAGGAATCGATCATGGAGGCTGTTCAGCAAGGGGCAGGCGCGGCCGGGGGCCGTGCCGGGGTGGCGATTTTAGCGCCAATCGGGGCAGGGGCGTCGGCGCCGGTCGGCTGGAGTCGAAATCAACCCTAAAGTTGGCAGGATATTTGCAGATAACCCAATAGCACCCACCGTGGCTGGCGCCGCAGGCGCTGGTGACCGGAATTGGAACAGGGGCCGGTACAGGCGCACGGTGGGGAAGCAGAGGGGCCGGCAGTCGGGGGACTGTCCGGCCCTGTTTTTTTGGCTTCCGGGAAAGCGTCATCCACGCATGGCGTGGATCTACTGTCCCGGGCTGCGACCAGACATGGCGTGAAAACGGCCCCCGCGCGCAGTGTCCAGGTAGATCCACGCCATGCGTGGATGCCGTTGCGGCGTCCCCAACAACAAACGGCCCCGCAGTGCGGGGCCGTTCGTCTTCAAAGGTGCCGACATCCGACAGGGCCGGAACAGGGGGGATCCAGATGTTCCTGTCGGATATCGACGCAGAGCTGTTTGGGACGTGCCCTTAACGTTTTTGTCACTTTGTGACGCGGGCCGTCACCACCTGCGTAGATTGAGGCTTGGACCGTGTGAAATGCAAGACGGAACAGCCGCAACTGTGAGCTATCTCTCTTGATCCATCGCACGCCAGGGGGAACTGTTCATCCTCGGCGCACGCGGAGCCGGAGCCGGTCGTGCCTGCGGCGGCGGCGACGGGCGCTCTACCCGCTGCGCGGGCTGCGCCGGACGACGCATTGAATCCATGTTGCGCCAGGGCGAGCCGCCATTGTTCTGGCGCGGCGGCGGTGGCGGACGGTTCTCGCCGCCATTGCCCGGACGCGGCGGCGGGCGGTGGTTGTTGTGCGGCGGGCGGTAGATCGGCCGCTGGTAGTACGGGCCGCCGTAGCCGTAATAGCCACCGCCGTAGCCGCCATAGCCACCGTAATACGGGTAGCCGGCGTCATAGGGGTAACCATTGGGGTAGCGGTACTCCACCGACGGCGCACCGTGGTAGTAACCACCGCTGCGGCCACCGACATAGTCGTAAGTGGTGCAACCGGTCAGGGCCAGCAACAGGCCACCGGCAAGCATCAGGCGCGTTTTCATGATGGGTCCCCCCAGAGGACGGGTATGCAGGCAGCTTCAGCCGCCAGCGTTGAATCAGCCCTTAACTCCACCGCTCAGGATGAATGGCGGTGTACGCCAGCATGCTGGCATGACCGATGGCGCCCTCGCCAGCGCGGAGGCATACGTTAATCTTGCGTCATGAGCGATTCACTGTTGCCCCGCGCTGATGACGTCCTTGCCGCCGCTGCGCGGATAGCGCCCCATGCCAGCGTGACCCCGGTGCTGCGCTCGCGCACGCTGGACGCATTGGCTGGTGCGCGACTGGCGTTCAAGGCCGAGCACCTGCAGCGGGGTGGCGCGTTCAAGTTCCGTGGCGCCTGCAATGCGGTGTGGTCGCTGGATGCCGATCACGCCAGTGCCGGTGTGGTGACCCATTCCTCCGGCAACCACGGCGCCGCCTTGGCGCTGGCTGCCCGCACACGGGGCATTCCCTGCCACGTGGTGGTGCCCGAAGGGGCGGTGGCCGCCAAGCTGGCCAACATTGCCCGGCATGGCGCCACCCTCTGGCGCTGCCCGGCGACCATCGCTGACCGCGAGGCCACCTGCGCCAAGGTGCAGGCTGATACCGGCGCCACTCTGGTCCATCCCTATACGAATCCCGCGGTGATGGCCGGGCAGGGCACGGCGGCGCTGGAGCTGCTGCACAGCGAGGGTCCGTTCGACGTGCTGGTGGTGCCGGTGGGCGGCGGTGGCCTGGCCAGTGGCACCGCGTTGGCCCTGCAGCACGCCAGTCCGGGCACCCGGCTGGTGCTGGCCGAACCGGCCGGTGCCGACGACACCGCCCGTTCGCTGGCGGCTGGCAAGCGGCAGGAGGCATTTACCCCGGACACGATCTGCGACGGACTGCGTACGCTGATCGGCGCACCCAACTTCGCGCTGCTGCAATCTGCGGGCGCGGAGGTCATCGTGGTTGACGATGCCGCCACCGTGGCGGCGATGCGCCTGCTGTGGGACGTGCTCAAGCAGGTGGTCGAACCGTCCTCGGCGATCGTGCTGGCGGCGGTGCTTGCGCAGCCTGCGCGCTTCGCCGGCCTGCGCGTGGGGCTGGTGCTGTCCGGTGGCAATGTCGATCTGCCTGCCCTGCGTTGGGGAGCGTCATGAGCCGCGGCCGCCATCGCGAACGCACCGGCCTGCTCGGTTGGTTGTGGCGGTTGTTCGTATTGCTGGTGATCTGGCTGCTGGGCGTGACCGCCTGGATCGTCTGGGTCGGCGAACGCGACCAGGCGGCCAAGGCGGACGCGATCATCGTGCTTGGCGCGGCGGCCTACGATGCCAAGCCGTCGCCGGTATTTGAAGAACGCATCCGCCACGGCCTGGATCTGTACGACGCCGGCTACGCGCCACTGCTGATCTTCACCGGTGGCTATGGCGGCAGCGGCGCGCGCTTCTCGGAATCGCAGGTGGCCCGCCGCTATGCGCTCAAGCACGGCATTCCCGATGACGCGATCCTCATCGAGACCGCCTCGCGCAATACCGTGCAGAACCTGGTCGAGGCCAAGCGGCTGATGGACCAGCGCAAGCTGCATTCGGTGATCATCGTCAGCGACCCGCTGCACATGGCGCGCGCGCTGCGCCTGAGCAAGGCGCTGGGCATCCAGGCGTTGGCGTCGTCCACGCCGAGCACGCGCTTCCGCAGCTTCCATACCAGCTGGCGCTTCCTGGTGCAGGAGATCTACTTCTTCCACCGTGATCTTGTGCGGCCGCCGCTGAGTTCACCGGCCAATACCTGAGCACGGACCTGCTGTTGGTAGTTGCCGACCCTGGTCGGCACGGGAAGTACAGCGCCGACCAAGGTTGGCACCTACCAGAGCAGATTCCGTGCATGAATCGGTAGTCGCCGACCTTGGTCGGCGCATGACCTGCGGCCGCTCGATCAGGTCTGCTTGCGCCGGATCGGGATCGCCGACACCGGCACCGAAGCAATGTCATGGCCGCCTTCGCGGATCGGTGCGCCCGGGTCGGGTGCCCAGGCATGGGCGTAGATCACTTCCCAGCTGCTGGGCAGCTTGCCATCGTCACGGCGCATCGGTTCGTACGCCGCTGCTGCCGCTGCAAACCGACCGCGACCGGTCAACGTATGGCGGCGATCGACCCGCGCGTTGGTCGCGCCCATCGCACGCAGCTCGCGCATCAACGAAGGCAGATCGTCGTAGGTGAGGGTGAACAGGTCGCGGTCGAGTACCGGGTCGCGGAAGCCGGCCATCATCAGCGCATCGCCGAACTGGGCGATCTGCGCGAAGCGGCTGACATGCGGGCGGTCATCGGCGGCGGCGAAGGCTTCATTGAGCTCGACCAGCGTGTCCGGCCCGAAGGTTGAACACAGCAGCAGCCCACCGGGCTTGAGCACGCGGCGGAAACCGGCGAACACCGCCGGCAGGTCGTCCACCCACTGCAGGCACAGGTTGCTGAAGATCACATCGACGCTGTTGTCGGCCAACGGCAGGGCGGTGGCATCGGCGGCCAGGCGCTGGAACGGCTTCCACCAGCCAGCCTGGCGCTTGGCCTGGTCCAGCATCGGCAGTGCCACGTCCAGCGCGATCACCTGCGCCTTCGGCCAGCGCTTCTTCATCAGCGCGCTGGCATGGCCGGTGCCGGCGCCGATATCCAGCACCACCTCCGGCTTGCGCGCCTCCAGGTAATCCAGCGATTCCAGCAGCCGCGACTGCACCTCGCGCTGCAGGGCGGCGGCAGCATCGTAGCTGCTGGCGGCGCGGGCAAAAGCGCGACGGACATGGCGGGCATCGAAATGGGACGGCATTGCAGAAGTCTCTTAGAACGTACCAGGGTAGGCGCCGCCATCGATCAGCAGGTTCTGTCCGGTGAGGTAAGCCGCCTGCGCACTGCACAGGAAGGCGCAGGCGGCGCCGAATTCGTCCGGCGTACCGAAGCGGCCGGCGGGGATCTGCTGGCGGCGGCGTTCGGCCACAGCCTGCGCATCACCATCCTGCCCCGCGGCGTGGGCGAAGTTGGCGCGCAGGCGGTCGGTATCGAACTGGCCGGGCAGCAGATTGTTGATGGTGACGTTGTGGGCGACGGTGCGCCGCGCCAGCCCGGCGACGAAGCCGGTCAGGCCGCTGCGCGCGCCGTTGGACAGGGCCAGCGTATCGATGGGTGCCTTCACCGATGACGAGGTGATGTTGACGATGCGGCCGAAGCCGCGTTCGATCATCGCGTCCACGGTGGCGCGGATCAGCGCGATCGGCGCCAGCATGTTGGCGTCCAGCGCAGCGATCCAGTCCTCGCGCTCAAACGTGCGGAAGTCGCCCGGCGGCGGGCCACCGGCGTTGGTCACCAGGATGTCGACCTGCGGGCAGGCGGCCAGCGCGTGGGCGCGGCCCGCCTCGGTGGTGACGTCGGCAGCAATCGCGCGTACTTCAGCGGCACCGGGCAGCGTGCGCAGTTCTTCAGCCGCAGCCTGCAGCGCAGCGTCGCCGCGGGCGACGATGACCACGTTCACGCCTTCGCGCACCAGCGCACGCGCGCAGCCCAGGCCAAGCCCCTTGCTGGCGCCGCAGACCAGTGCCCAGCGGCCGGAAATGCCCAGATCCATGCGTCAGTCCTGCAGAAACGTTGGGAGGCTCATTGTCCGCCATCGGCCGGTGACAGGCCGGCAACGAAGTGTTGCAGGGCGGCTGCCACTTCGTCGGCATGGCCGAGGAAGGGGGCGTGGCCGCCGTGGGCGACGGTCAGCGACTGCCCGCCCGGTGCCAGCGCGGCAGCGGCCTGCATGGCAGCGGGAGAGACCAGGCGGTCACGCTGGCCGGCAATCCACAGGCTGGGCTTGCCCAGTGCGGGCAGGGCGCCGCGCAGGTCGGTGTTCTCCAGCAGCTGCAGGCCCTCGCGAAGTGCGCGCTCGGTAGGCGCACCGCGTTCGACCAGACGCTGGCGCAGGGTGCGCAGTTCCTCGCGGGCATGCGCCGAACCCATCACGTCCAGTGCCAGGAAACGTTCCAGGGTGCCACTGAAGTCCTGCGCGAGGTCACGACCGAACTGCTCGAACACCGATGGCTCCACGGCGGGCGGCCAGTCATCAGCGCGCACGAAGCGCGGCGTGGCGGCGATCATCGCCAGACCACGAACCTTCGGCAGCGTGGCCGCCGCGTGCAGTGCGAACAGGCCGCCCAGTGACCAGCCGCACCACACCGCTGGCGGCGTGACCGCGGCAATGGCGTTGACCACGAACGGCAGACGCAGCGGCGTGCTGTCGTCTCGGCTGTGGCCGTGGCCGGGCAGGTCGACCAGATGCAGCGTGAACCGATCGGCCAGACGCTGCACCAGCGGCGCAAATACGCCGCCCTGCAGGGCCCAGCCGTGAATCAGTACCAGGTCCGGCCCATGGCCGGTCACTTCGATATGCATGGGGGAACTACGCAATCACTCAGGCCAGCGCCGGCAACGACGGTGGCAGTACTTCGCGCGCGGCAAAGGCCACGCGGTCGCGTGCAACGGCGATGGCTTCGACCAGACCGCGCACCTGTTCGGTGGTGTGCAGGGCGGACAAGGTGACGCGCAGGCGCGCCTTGCCCTCCGGCACGGTCGGTGGGCGGATCGCGCCGACCAGCCAGCCGGCCTGCTCCAGCGCCTGCGACATCGCCACGGCGGTGTGGTCGTCGCCACAGAGCAACGGCTGGATCGGCGTTTCCGATGCCATCAGATCCAGCCCGTGACGGCGCGCTTCGCCGCGGAACAGTGCAATCAGATCGGCCAGCTTCGCGCGCCGCCAATGATCGCGTCGGGCCAGCCGCACCGCTTCCAGCGCGGATGCCGCCAATGCCGGCGCCATGGCGGTGGTGTAGATGTAGGGGCGTGCGGTTTCGGCCAGATGCTCGATCAGGTCTTCGCGGCCGAGCACCAGCGCGCCGGAACCGCCGAGCGCCTTGCCCAGGGTGACCAGCTGCAGCGGCACATCGTCCACGCCCAGGCCGGCGGTGGCGACCGCGCCACGGCCATCGCCAAGCACGCCCACGCCATGCGCATCGTCCACGTAGAACAACGCCTGCTGCAGGCGCGCGACCAGCGACAGCGCACGCAGCGGCGCGATATCGCCATCCATGCTGAAGACACCATCGGTGGCCAGCATCGCCGCGCCATCGGGCGCATGCTTGAGCTGGCGCATCGCACCTTCCGCGTCCAGGTGCGGGTAGCGGCGTAGGCGCGCGCCGGCCAGCCGCGTGGCATCGAGCAGACTGGCGTGGTTGAGCTTGTCCTGCACGCAGACATCGTTCTCTTCGCTCAGCAGCGCCTGCTGTACGGCCAGGTTGGCGGCGAAGCCACTGCCGAACAGCAGCGCACGCGGGTAACCGAGCCACTCGGCCACTTCGCGCTCCAATGCGTCATGCAGCGCGTGGTGGCCGCAGACCAGGTGCGAAGCACCGGCGCCAGCACCTTCGCGCGCGGCGGCATCCTGCAGTGCGTTGACCACACTGAACTGCTGGGCCAGGCCCAGGTAATCGTTGCTGCAGAAGCCGGTCAGCCAGCGCCCATCGACTTCCAGGCGCACACCATCGCGACGGGTGACCGTGCGCCGCGGGCGGCGACGGCCTTGTGCATCGCGCAACGCGCGCTGGGCTTGGAGGCGGGCGGTCAGGTCGGGGCGTGCCATGGCGGCTGGATGCGGCGACGGGGCGGCTAGGGTAGCGCGTTGCCGCGACGCCTGCTTGGCCGCCGGCTCAGGCCGCGTGGGCGCAGCCGCAGCCGGGGGCATCGGCGCTGATATCGGCATGCACGGTGCCGCCATGGTCGTGACCGTCGGCGTCTACCTGCACCGCCATCGGCTGCAGGCCCAACCGTGCGAACAGGGCCATGTCGCGCTCGCTCTCCGGGTTGCCGGTAGTCAGCAGCGTGTCGCCATAGAAGATGGAGTTGGCGCCGGCCAGGAAGCACAGCGCCTGCAGTTCGTCACTCATCGCTTCGCGGCCGGCCGACAGCCGCACCATCGAACGCGGCATGGCGATGCGCGCCACGGCGATCATGCGCACGAACTCGAACGGGTCCAGCTCGGCACTGCCATGCAGCGGCGTGCCGGCGACCTGCACCAGCTTGTTGATCGGCACCGAATCGGGATGTGCCGGCAAGGTGGCCAGCGCCAGCAGCAGGCCGACCCGCTGCGCGCGCGTTTCGCCCATGCCGACGATGCCGCCGCAGCAGGTCTTCAGCCCCGCATCGCGCACATGGCCCAGCGTATCCAGGCGATCCTGATACTGCCGGGTGTGGATGATCGAGTCGTAGTAGTCCGGCGCGGTATCGAGGTTGTGGTTGTAGTAGTCCAGGCCGGCGTCCTTCAACGCGCGCGCCTGTTCGCCACTGAGCATGCCCAGCGTGGCGCAGGTTTCCAGGCCCAGCGCCTTCACTCCGGCGATCATCGCAGCCACTTTGGGAATGTCGCGGTCCTTCGGCGAACGCCAGGCCGCACCCATGCAGAAACGCGAAGCACCGGCCGCCTTCGCCTGGCGTGCCTTGGCCAGTACCGCGTCGGTCTCCATCAGCTTCTGCGCGTTGACTCCGGTGCTGTAGCGCTGCGCCTGCGGGCAGTACGCGCAGTCTTCCGGGCAGCCACCGGTCTTCACCGACAGCAGCGTGGAGACCTGTACCTGGGCTGGGTCGAAGTGCTCGCGGTGGACCGCGGCGGCTCGGAACAGCAGTTCCGGGAAGGGCAGGTCGAACAGCGCCTGCAGTTCGTCGTGGTGCCAGTCGTGGCGGATGGCGGTTGCCATGGCGGGACCTTGGAAGGGCTGGAGCGAGGGCGCAGTCTGGGTGGCTCGTGGCGAGCTGTCAACTGGTACGGATATTGATAAGTTTACATTGCATCCGAGGTTTAGACTGGGCGCTCACGCAAAGGATTGCCATGAACAACCCATTGATCGCCGTACTGAAGGCCGTGGCGGCGAACGCGCTGCAGGCGACGGCCATTGCCACTGCCTTGATGCTGACCCCCATTCCCGGCATCGCCCTGGCGACGACGCAGTGCGTGCTCCCGGCTGCCGATGGCGATGACATTCCTCCCTCGCCGCCCTCGGTGACGGGGAAGATCGTGAAGATCCACAATCACCGGCTGACGGTCCAGACCAAAGCCGGCTTGGTTCACCGCACTATCGTCAACGATGGCACTGGTCTGTGGACGGTCTATGGCGGCGGTATCGAGGAGACCGACCTCAAGGTGGGGCAGCACGTATTGATCTGGTTGCAGGACTGCAGGCATGCGGAAGAAACGCCGCAGGTCGCCGCTGTCGTGCAAGTCTGTTCGCTTGCCGCTGAAGCATGTGCAGAGCAATAGGGTGTCTTGAGGAGATGAGCATGTTCAGAAGTCGCACATCGCTGACCGTCCTGCTGGCCATGGCCGGCGCAGGACTGGCTCTTTGCTTGGCGATGCAGGTGGAGGCGATGCAGACAAGCGCCCCGGATACCACGGATGCCGCAAGTTCCATTGGCCCGACAGCCGCACAGGTCGCAGAAAACGCACGCATCCGCGAGGCGATCTTCAATGGTGAAGGCGGCAATCCCAGGTTCGCCGACTACCCCGTGACAAAGATCTACAGCGGGCCAACCGCATCGCTGGATCTCAGCGATCCACGCGCCCGCATGTTCAGGACGCGCCTGTCTGCAGCCCTGAAGGACGGAGAGGTCGGCTTTGCCGGCGAGTACACGCTGGTGGGCTGGGGTTGCGGAACCAGTTGTGTTTCGATGACCTTCATCAGCAAGCGCAGCGGCAAGCTGGCTACGCCATCGCTGGGCGGAGAGCTCGGCCCGATGGTGGTCAAGGTTGATCCGCACAGCGCGCTGGTAGTGGCCGAGGGCGGGGAGTTCGACGACAACTACGCAAGGACCGGCAACTTCGCGTTCTTCTACGTGCTGAAAGGACGCGCGCTCAAGTTGATCCGCAAGGTGCCGTTGCCGGTGGCACTGGGCGAGGAGTGAGCGGCTGGATCGCGTTGCAGGTAACTGCTGTCGCTACGATGCAGTAGAGCGGCCAGCGTGCACGAGCCATGCACCGAGCGGGGCATTGCGTTGAATGCCCGCCCGGCGCATCAGATCACTTCGGCATCAGCACCGTGTCCACGACGTGGATCACGCCATTGGACTGCCTGACATCGGCAATGCTGATAGCGGCCTTGCCGCCCTTGGCATCAACCACCCATAGCGCGCCGTCGTGCAGCTTCACGGTCAGCGGCTCGCCTTCCACAGTTTTCAGCGACACCGTGCCGCCGTGTTTCTTTGCATCGGCCATCAGCTGCTGCGAGGTGTGGGTACCGGCAACCACGTGGTAGGTCAGGATCTTCGTCAGGTCTGCCTTGTGCTCCGGCTTGACCAGGGTGTCGACCGTGCCTGCGGGCAACTTGGCGAATGCCTCGTTGGTGGGCGCAAAGACCGTGAACGGGCCTTTGCCATTGAGCGTGTCCACCAGCCCGGCGGCCTTCACGGCTGCGACCAGCGTGGTGTGATCCTTCGAGTTGAGGGCGTTCTCAACGATGGTTTTGTTCGGGTACATCGCAGCGCCACCGACCATCACCGTGTCAGCGGCAAAGCTGACCGAGGCGGTGCCGCAGAGCACAGCAAGGCTGGCGGTGAGGGCGATACGTTGAAGAAGAGCGTGCATGGTGCGTCTCCTGAGTACTTCCGCCCCCGGCATGGGGGCATGGAAGGTACGCAGCAGGCAGACCAGCGGATGCACCGCCCGACCCGGAAACGTGTGCGCTGGCTGCACGGTTCAGCGATGAGACGCCGCCGTGAGCGGCCGGCCAGCGTCCGCTCCGGGCGTCCAGCGTCTACAGTCAGCCTTGTTTGAAGACCGTTCGCTGGCCGATCGTGCTGGTCTTGCGAGCGGCGGACCGGCCCAGCCCGGGAATCAGGAAATCAGCGGGGCTGCGGCCATGCTTGGTCTTCTCGGCAAGCCAGCGCGGCATCCGGCCGCGGCCCGACCACGTGTTGCGCTTGTTGTCCGGATCGCGGTACTTGGCGGCTACCTTGCCGGGCTTGCGCCGTGCGGCAGGTTTTCTCGCCGGCGCCGTGGCCTCGGCGGGCGCGGTGCCGATCAGTTCCTCGATCGTGTAACCGCATTGCGCAGCGAAGGCGATCAGCTTGCGGCGGACAACGGCCACCGGGCGGCGGCTGGCGACCAGCGCCCTCCGCTGCTCGGCAGCAGTCACAAGGGCGTTCAGTTCGCGCAGGCTCAGGTGTTCAACGTCGATAGTCATGCTGCGGAGAGTCAGGACATCCCGGTTGCCTGTCAAGCAGCGCATGCCACGATCCACCAAGCTGGATAGGCTCCCCGGGCCCCGGGAACGATCGCTTGACGGGCCAACGCGCGTGCCATGAAGATCTACCCCTTCAATCCGGCCGTCAGGGATCGTCCATGTCTGGCTTCATCGGTGATCTGTTGGAAGGGATAGCCAGCTTCGTCTCCGATGTATGGCTGCTGCGTCGGCAGCGCGCCAGCAGGGGCCGGGCGCAAAACACCTGGAAAGAAGACGCCGCGGACATCGCGCTGTTTGATATCAGGGTGATCGGGCTGTCGATCCTCGCGCTTGCTGCCGCCACGCTGATGTTTTTCGTGCTCGGGCTGCCGCTCTGGATAAGTCTGGCGCCCGTGGCCGCAGGGGCCGTTTACTGCGGCTACCGGTGGATCGCGCTTGCGCGTGCCTGACGTCGATCCGTTCGGAGCTTCGTGCACGGCGCTGGTCGATGTGCATAGCCCTAGCTGCAGAAGACCGAGCGGCACGGTGAGGAACTAGGGGCCTGTGGATACGGACCGGTTTCCCAAGCGAAAACGGAAACACTGCCGTCACTTTCAGGACTCCAGCCAGTAAGTGGGAGAGACGGATCAGTCTCTTCCCTGACGCGAATACGCTGGATATGCCGATGGGCAGCCTGCGCCTGCAGGGCGATGCTGCGGCATGCGCCTCCCACTGCCTTCTGTCCTTGGTGAACCATTGCAGGCTGCCTTCCGCCTGCTGCTGCCCCTGCGCTGCCTGGTCTGCAGCGAGCGCGGCCATGACACCCTCGATCTCTGCCCCGCCTGCCTCGCCGAGCTGCCGTGGGCCGGTCGCGCCTGCCTTCGCTGCGCGCTGCCGCTACCGGATGAAGCCCTGCCCATCTGCGGGACCTGCCGCGATGAGCCGCCAGCGCAGACCGCAACCCATGCCAGCCTGCTGTACCTGCCGCCGGTCGATCAGCTGCTGGTCCGCTACAAGTTCCACCAGGACCTGGCTGCCGGACGCCTGCTTGCGCAGTTGATGCTGCGCAATCCGCCGCCGTGGTCGTGCGCGCCGCTGGTACCCGTGCCGCTGCACCGCAAGCGCCTGCGTCAACGTGGCTACGACCAGGCCGCTGAACTGTGCCGCCTGCTGCAGTTGCCGACGTGGCGCGGGCTGTATCGTCGTCGCCACACCGCGCCGCAGTCCGAACGCAGTGCCGAGCAGCGTCGTGACAACCTGTTCGACGCCTTCGACGTGCGAGGCACCGTACCGGCGCGGCTGACCATCGTCGACGACGTGATGACCACCGGCAGCACCGTGCTGGAGATTGCAGAGACGCTGCGTTTGGTGGGTGCAGGGGAGGTGCGTGCATGGGTCTGCGCTCGCGTGCCGTGATCGCTCCTTTCATCGACAGGGGCTAGGATGATCACGAGCCCGGATCGAAGGAGTGGTCATGAATTCCCCCTTGTCTCCCCTGTTGTCGGCCGTTGGACGCAGCTGGTGGATCCTGCTGCTGTACGGTCTGGTCGCGCTGGGCTTCGGCATCATCGCGATCGGCTGGCCGATGTCGGCGGCCATCGCGCTGGCGTGGACGCTGGGCGTGATGGCCATCGTCGAGGGTGTCATCAGCCTGCTGGCGCTGGTCACGGGTAGCAGCGGCGCCTCGCGCGGCTGGCTGCTGCTCTACGTCGTCGCCTCGCTGGGCTTCGGCATCCTGGCCGTGATCAATCCGCTCGCCACTGCCAGCGTGCTGGTGCTGTTCCTGGCGGCATGGCTGCTGGTGGCGGGTATCTACCGCATCGTCTTCGCCCTACGCGTACGCAAGCAGATCCAGGGGGAGTGGCTGCTGATCCTCAGCGGCGTGCTCGCCATCGTGCTGGGCCTGCTGTTTGCAGCCAACCCCTATGCCGGCGTGGCGGTAACCACGTTGTGGATCGGCATCGGCAGCCTGCTGTACGGCGTGCTGCAGGTGCTGGTGGCGTTCAAGCTGAGGAAGCTGCGTTGATGCGGGGCTGGAGCAGATGGGCGCTGCTCGGCAATGGCCTCGCGGTGTTGCTGCTGGTAGGCTGCAACCGGGTGCTTCCTGCGGAGACACGGCATCCGCCGCGGCAGGGTGTGCAGGTACAGATGCGTGTGGTCGATCCCGATGGCCGCGCCACCCTGCAGTGGCAAGGGCGCAGCATCGCCGTGAAAGAGCCGCCGATGCTCACCAGTGCCGATATCCTCGACGTGCGAGCGGAGCTGAACGCCGCCCACCAGCCCGTGCTCGAACTGACGTTCCGCAAGGAGTCCGCCGGCCGGTTGCTGCACGCGACCGAGGCCCTGGTGGGCAAGCAGGTCGCCCTTACCGTCGATGACCACGTGCTGTCCGTGGCCACCATAGCGGGCCCTTTTGGCGAGTCCATGCAGGTGGTTGGTACGGACATGAGCGTGGCCGAAGTGCACGACATGGCGCGCTACATCGTCCACGGTGGCCCTGCGCCGTCACAGCAGCGCTAAATCAGCGCTGCTTTCCTGCAAACCCGGCTTCGATCTCTTCCAGCGAGCGTCCCTTGGTTTCCGGCAGCCACAACGCGGCCACCAGGAAGAACACGAACGTGCAGCCCGCCCAGAACAGGAACATGCTGGCGTAGCCGTAGTGCCCCACCGTGGGCAGGAAGATCGCGGCGATGGTGGTGGACACGAACTGGTTGATCAGCAGTGCGATGCTCATGCCGTTGGAGCGGATGCGGTTGGGCATCAGCTCGGACAGCGCCAGCCATACGCACACACCGGGGCCGACGGCGAAGAACGCCACGAACACCAGGATGCAGGCGGCGACGGCCCAGCCATGCGCGGGCGGCGGGATCGGGCCGATGCGTGCCTGCTCGATGCGCAGCGGTGCCTGCGCGGCACTGGCGGGGTCGGCGAACGGATTCAGGTGCAGGGTGCGGAAGAACGCGCCGATGACGCTGTCCGGCTGCACGGTGCCGGCGCGTTCGATGCGCAGCTCGCGGTCGGTCAGGTTGTCGCTGCGCAGGGCGCGTACGTTGGTGAAGTCGCCATACGCATAGGACACCGTCAGCTGCAGTGGGCGGCCTTCGCGGTCGACGCCGACGGCAAGGCGTTGCCACTGCGCGTCGTCGAGTACCAGTTGCAGGCCGTCGCCACTTACCGCGGCCTGCAGCTGCGGCTGTACGTCGGCGCGGCCTCGTTCGGCCTGGAAGAACAGCGTTGCTGCGGCCAGCAAGGCAACGCAGATGCCACCGCTGCCCAGCATCAGCAGGAACTTGCGGCCCTTGCGGTCGACCAGCAGCAGCGCGACCACGGTCATCACCGCGTTGAGCAGCTTGATCGCCACGTCGGCGCCGTTGGCGACCGAGCCGGACAGGCCTGCCTGGTTGAGGATGTTCACCGCATAGGCCAGCACCGAGTTGATGCCGGTGGCCTGGGTGCAGGCCAGCACCACGCAGGCCAACACGAACGGCACCACGTAGCGACGGCTGAGCAGCGGGTCGCGCTTGCCGCTGCTGCTGCTCGACTCCGGCGCCTGGATCTGCGCCAGCGTGGGCTCGACGTCGGCAGCGGGCAGCACGCGTTGCAGGCTGCGGCGGGCGTCATCGATACGGCCACGGCGCACCAGCCAGCGCGGCGATTCGGACAGCCAGAAGATGCCGGCGCAGAACAGCAGGCCTGGTGCCAGGCAGGTCCAGAAGATGGTGCGCCAGGCGTGGTCCTTCACCGCGAACAGTTCCTGCGCCTGCTGTGCGACCGGCAGCGAGCGCACCGCTTCCGCGGCGGCGTCCACGGCATGCGCGTGGTACAGCCCGATCAACGCGGCCAGCACCAGGCCGACGGTCAGCAGCAGCTGGAACATCGCCGCGCCGCGACCGCGCCGCTCGGGGCTGAGCACTTCAGCCAGGTACAGGGGAATGACCACGCCGATCAGGCCACCGCTGACACCCTGCAGCAGGCGTCCCAGCAGCAGCGGGGTGTAGCCCGACGCCAGCGCCATGATCGGAATGCTGGTGGTGAACAGGATGCCGGCCAGCAGCATCGCACCGCGACGGCCGATGAGGTCGGCGATCATGCCGGCGAACAACGAGGACAGTACGCTGCCCAGCAGCACCGCAGCGACGACGAAACCGAGCTGCTGGCTGCTGAGCTGCCAGGCGTGGCTGGCGGTGGCTTCAAGATAGGGCAGGGCGCCGGCGATGATGCCGATGTCGATGCCGTACAGCAGGCCACCGAGGCCGCCGATGAACAGCAGATAGCGTACGGGCCAGCGCGGGGCGGTGGAAGCGGGTACGGCAGGTGCAGTGGCTGCGGTCATCGGCGTATTCCTGGAATAACGGGGATGGTGCGTGGCTGATGCAATGCGCTTGCGCGCTTCATGTAGAGCCGAGCCATGCTCGGCTTGCCGCGCGAAGCGCGGCGCGGACGTCGTCGATGTCGGTGCGAAAAGCAGCCGAGCATGGCTCGGCTCTACAGACGTGCGTCGCTTAGTGCAGGTCGATCACGCGGCCACCGACCACCACCTGCTGCAGACGCAGTTCCGCATCCAGTACCACCAGGTCGGCGCGGGCGTCGGGCGCAATGCGGCCGCGATCGCTCAAGCCCAGGTAATCGGCGGGGAAGGTGGACACGCGTTGCGACGCGTCTGCCAGTTCCAATCCCACCTGTACCAGATTGCGCAGCGCCTGGTCCATGGTCAGCGCACTGCCGGCCAGCGAGCCGGTGGCCAGGCGCACGCAGCCGCCGCACTTGTGCACGCGCTGCTCGCCCAGCGCGTACTCACCATCGGGCATGCCGGTGGCGGCGGTCGCATCGGTCACTGCATACAGCCGCGGAATCGCGCGTGCGGCCAGACGGATCACGCCGGGGTGGATGTGCTGCAGGTCGGGAATGATCTCGGCGTACTGCGCGTGCGCCAGGGCAGCCGCGGCGATGCCAGGCCGGTAGTGGTCGACGCCGGTCATGCCGTTGAACAGATGGGTGAAGCCGGAAGCACCGGCCTGCAAAGCGGCCACGCCTTCCTCGTAGGTGCCGGCGCTATGGCCGAGCTGCACGCGGATGCCGAGTGCGGACAGCGCGGGAATCAGTGCGGTGTGCTCGCCGATCTCAGGCGCCAGCGTCATCACCCGGATCGGTGCCAGTGCGTGCAGCTGCTGCACCAGCGCCATCGTCGCCTCGATCGTGCGGTTGGGCTGCGCGCCCAGCCGCTGCGGGCTGATGAAGGGGCCTTCCAGGTGCACGCCGGCGATGCAGGCCGCGTCGGCATCGGGCGCGGCCATCGTTGCCGCAACGCCCTGCAGCGCGTATTCGATCTCGTCCAGGCCGGCGGTCATGGTGGTCGCCAGCAGGGTGGTGGTGCCGAAGCGCGCATGGGTGCGGGCGATGGTGCGGGCTACGTCGCCGCCCTGCATCAGGTCCACGCCGGCCGCGCCATGCACGTGCAGGTCGATGAAACCGGGCAGGATCACCGGCAGTTGCGGGTCATCGCCGCCGCTGTGGTCGTCCACCTGCAGCTGGCGCACGTGCGAATCGAACTGGACCTGGCCACGCCGCCAGCCCAGTGGGGTGAGGATGCGGCCGTGCAGGGAGCGGGTGTCGGTCATGCGGGGGGCTCGGCGATGATCACTTCGATGCCCAGCCGCTGCAGCCCTTCGCGGGTTGCCTCGTCGATGCCGGCGTCGGTGATGATGGCGTGGATCTGATCGAGGCGGGCGATGCGGTGCAGGCTGACGCGGCCGAACTTGGAGGCGTCGGTGAGCACCACGATGCGCCGCGCGCGTTCGACCATGCGGTGGTTGAGGCGGGCTTCGGCTTCGTCGTGCGTGGTCAGGCCGAACTGCAGGTCCAGGCCATCCACACCCAGGAACAGCGTGTCGAAACTGTAGGAGTTGAGGCTGGCTTCGGCCTGGCTGCCCTGCAGCGACAGCGATTGCTGGCGCAACAGGCCACCGGTCAGCAGCACGGTGATGCCGGCGGCGTTGGCCAGTTCCCAGGCGATGTTCAGGCCATTGGTCATCACCGTCACATCGCGGTGTTCGCGCAGGTGGCGGGCCAACGTCATCGTGGTGGAGCCGGAGTCGATGATGATGTTGTCACCGGCCTGTACCAGGCGCGCAGCCGCGGTGCCGATGGAATCCTTCAGCGGCAGGTTCAGCGCATCCTTTTCATGGATGTCCTGTTCCTGCGGCGGCGTTCGCACCAGGGTGGCACCACCGTGGGTACGCGTGGCCAGCCCCTGCGCTTCGAAGTGGGTCAGATCGGCACGGATGGTCACCGCCGACACGCCGAAGCGCTCGACCAGATCGGCCACCTGCACCGAGCCGTGCTCGATCAGCAGCTGCAGGATCTGTTGCCGGCGGGAGCGGGTGTTGCGCATGGCCATTCTCGGTTTCGCAGGGAAAGGTAGAGATTAGCCGTTCGCAAGTGCGGCGGCAGCCGGACTTGCGTTTTGCTTGCGGGATCCGGCCTGGTTGGCGCTGCAGGCGCGGGCGTATTCGCCCAGGCACAGGCCGATGCGATGCTGCACCAGGGCGGTAGGCGTATTGGCCAGGGTGCCCTCGCGCACGGCGCGGTACTGCTCCGGCAGATACTGGCTGAGCAGCACCAGCGGCGGTGCGTGCTGTTCCAGGTTGGCGAACAGGGTCTGCACGGCCTGCAGCAGCGCCGGCTCGCCCCAGTAGTAGCGGCAGCGGTCGCTGAAGGAATAGCTGCGCAGCAGGCGCAGGGTCGCTTCGTCGCCCTGGTAGTAGGACTGCCAGGACTTCGGCTGGGCCACCATCACTTCGTCCAGCACCTGCGGCAGGCGCGAGCACTGTGCGGCCGGCAGCAGCTCGGCTTCGATGGCAGCCAGCGCGAACAGCGCTTCGCGGTAGGCGAAGGTGGCCGCGGGGCCGACCTTGAGGATAGCGAAATGGTCGCGCACCAGGGCATGCAGGCCACTTTCGCGCTGGTAGTCGGTGGAATGCGCTTCGAACACGATGCGCGGCTGCTGTTCGAGGAAGTCGGCCAGCTCGCTGGCGGCGGCAGCGTCGTACTCGTGCACGCTGCTGTGATCGAAGTCCACGCCCGGCTGCACCACCATGGCCAGCACGCGCTGCCACGCATCACGCAGCTGCGGGGTATCGAAGGCCTGCTGGTGGATGGCCAGGGTCTGTGCGGCGGCGGCCGGCGTGGTCACCTGCAGGCCACCGGCCAGCGAGGCTTCGCCACCGGGAATCGGCACTTCGGTGCCGATCACATAGACCGGCGGCGGCAGGCCGTGTTCGGCGGCGGTGCGTTCGGCGATTTCAGCCAGTTCGGCCGAACGTGCAGCGACGATGGCATCGGGCAGCGGCACCGGGTCATCGGCGCAGGACATGCTGCAGTCCAGGTGGATCTTGTGGAAACCGGCGGCGACATAGGCCTCGATCAGCACGCGCGCATGGGTCATCGCTTCCGCAGCCGGGCGTTTCTGCCAGGCATTCGGGCCGAGGTGGTCGCCGCCGAGGATCAGGCGCTCGCGCGGGAAGCCTTCTTCATCGGCCAAGGTGCCGACGTAGTCGCGGTACTGCGGCGGGGTCATGCCGGTGTAGCCGCCGAACTGGTCGACCTGGTTGGAGGTGGCTTCGATCAGCAGCACGGTATCGTGCGCCAACGCCACGTGCATGGCCGCACGCAGCACCTGTTCATTGCTGCAGCAGACGCTGTACAGGCCGACGTTGGCACCGGCGCGGTGGGAGGCAAGCAGGGTCTGCAACGGGGACATGGTCAAGCTCCGGTCAATCAGGAAAACGAGGGTTGGCAGGCCAGCAGGGCGGCACCGCGTGCGCCACCGGCATCACCGAAGCGCGGTGGCACGATGGGCGGCACCTGCACGCCGTTGAACAGATGCGCGGCGATGGCCGCAGGCAGCAGCTGGTACAGCGGTGCGTACTGGGAAAGGCCACCACCGAGCACGATCACGTGCGGGTCCAGGGCCAGCACCAGTGCGGCGAGGCTGTGGCCGAGCAGGTCGCGGTGGATGTCGAGCGCCTGTCGTGCACGCGCGTCGCCGGCTTCGGCCAGGGCGATCACCACGCTGGCATCGGCAGCGCTGCCACCGAGGTGGCGCTCGATCATCGCCAGGCCACTACCGGACACGTAGCGTTCCACGCAGCCTTGCAGGCCACAGGCGCAATCGATCAACGGCAGGCCATGGCGCTGCAGCAGGTGCCCTGGCACGCTCCAGTGGCCCCATTCGCCGGCCAGGCCGTTGAAGCCGGACAGCAGGCGTCCCTGCAGGCAGAAGCCGCCACCGGCACCGGTGCCGAGGATGGCGCCGAACATGCTGGGGTAGCCATCGGCGGCGCCGCCATGCGCTTCAGAGAGCGCGAAACACTGCAGGTCGTTGCCGAAATGCAGCGGGCGCTGCAGGCGTGCCTGCAGATCGCTCGCCACGCATTGGCCGGTCAGCGCAGGAACATTCGCGCTGAGCTGGCGGCCGCTGCGACGATCCCGCACGCCGGGCAGGGCGATGCCGATGGCCGCATCGCTGCGACCGAGCGCGGCATCGGCCTCAGCGACCAGTGTCACCACCGCCTGCAGGAAACCGTCGTAGTCACCCTGCGGGGTGGCCACGCGGCGCCGCCAGGTGACCTGCATCGCCGCATCGCACACCACCAGCTCGATCTTGGTGCCGCCGATGTCGATGCCGTAGCAGGCGTTGGCGATCAGCTCAGCCATGGTGGATGGTGACACCCTTGACCACGCGGTTGACGGTGCCGTCCGGGAACGGATTGTCGGGGGTCAGGCCGAGTGCGGCCGAACGCTGCAGCGCGTACAGCTGCGCAAAGCCCAGCCACACCGGCGCCAGCCACGGGTCATCCAGGGCAGGCACGGTGAGGGTGTAGTCATCGTCGGCGCCGATATCCGAATGCGGGCCGATCGACAGCACCTCGCCCGCCACGCCGTCACGGCGCAGTTCTTCCAGCAGATCCTGTTCATAGCGGCGCGCCAGCGGCTGCCCGCTGCGCAGCACGACCACCAGGGTGGTGCCGTCCAGCGTGGATTTCGGGCCGTGGCGGAAGCCGAGCGGGGTGTTGGCCAGCGCCAGCACGCGGCCGGCGGTCAGCTCCAGCACCTTCAACGCGGCTTCGCGTGCGAGTGCTTCCAGCGGGCCGCTGCCAAGGTAGATCACCCGGTTGAACGGGCGCTGCGCCAGCGCGGCCACCGGTGCGTCCCACTGCGCCTGGCCTTCGCGGGCGAGACCGGCAATCTGCTTCAGGCGCGCGATGCGCGCATCCCACGGCGAACGGTCGAACACGGTCAGCGCGGCCAGCAGCATGCAGGTCAGGCTGCTGGTCATGGCGAAGGCGCGGTCGCAGCTGGCCGACGGCATCAGCAGGGTGCAGGTGTCGGCACGGCCGGCGCCGCGACGGGCCAGTTCGCCATCGGCATTGCAGGTGATGTCGAGGAAGCGCGCATCATCCACGTCGCTGCGCACGCGATCGACGGCGGCAACGCTTTCGGGGCTGGAGCCGCTGCGGCCGAACGACACCAGCAGGGTCGGACGGTCGCGCTGCAGGTACAGCGCAGGGTGGGTGAGCAGGCTGGTGGTATGCACCACGCGTACGTCGGCCGGCCACTGCGCATTGATGGCATCGGCCACCATTTCGGCGATGAAGCCGGAACTGCCGGCGCCGGTGAACAGCACGCGCTGGTTGGGATCATCGAGGCTGTCGCCGAGGAAGGCCTGCAGGCGGTCGCGGGCACGCGACAGATCCTGTGCAAGGACTTCCCACAGCGCCGGCTGCTGGGCGATTTCGGTAGCGGTATCGGCTCCGCCGCGGCGCTGCCAGGCGGACACATCAGAAAGCAGGGTGACGTCCATTCGGAGGTTCCAGTTGGGCCAGCGCACCATCTTCGTTTTCTTTCGAAATGTCAAATACCGAAAGTAAAAAGAAAGATATTGCCGTGCCGACTTTTCCGACGCGGCGTGCCGCCGGAAACGAAAGAAACCGCCAGATGCCGTATCGCACAATGCTTAACAGGGGCCTGCAAGCGCTTACACAAAGTATTGCAGCGCAACAACTTTCGTTTCATATAAATATATCTTCCTTTTTCCTTTCAATTTGTTGACATCTTTCGAATCGCTGCCCTAGAGTCGGCCCAACCGCTTTCGAAACGCCCGGTGAACGGGTTGGGAGTCCGTGTGGAAATCTGCGTTCGTCGTTCGCCACTGCTGCTGGCCCTGTTGCCGGCATTGCTGTCGGCGTCCCTGTCGGCCCAGGCCGCACCGGTCGGCAACCTGCGCTCGGTCAGCGCCAGTGCCAGCGCCGACGGTGTAAGTGGCTGGGACCTGCAGACCGACAACGGCACGCGCATCCGCATCGAACTGCCGGCCACCGACATCATCCGCGTGCAGGCCGGCCGCAACGGCAAACTGACCGGCGCCGGCGACAAGGCCGCGCCCATCGTGCTGCCGCAGCCCAAGGCCAACGTGCAGGCGCAGCTGGAAGAAGACGCGCAGGAGATCCGCGTGCGTACCGCTGCACTCGTGCTGCATGTACAGCGGCAGCCGCTGCGCCTGCGCCTGGAGCGCCTGGACAACGGCAAGCCCACCGCGCTGTGGCAGGAACTGCAGCCGTTGGACCTGGATGCCGCGCAGAGCGTGCAGGTGTTGTCCTCGCAGGCCGATGAAGGCTATTACGGTGGTGGCCAGCAGAACGGCCGCTACCAGTTCAAGGGCCGCGAGCTGGAAGTCTCGTACTCGGGCGGCTGGGAAGAGGGCGATCGCCCGAGCCCGGCACCGATGCTGCTGAGCAGCCGTGGCTGGGGCATGCTGCGCAACACATGGAGTGACGGCAGCTACGACCTGCGTCAGAGCGACCAGGCCACCCTGCTGCATCGCGAAGACCGCTTTGATGCCTACTACTTCGTTGGCGCCGATCTGCCGAAGCTGATCGAGCGCTACACCCAGCTGACCGGCCGCCCGAACATGGTCGCGCGCTGGGCGCTGTCCTATGGCGATGCCGATTGCTACAACGACGGCGACAACAGCAAGAAGCCCGGTACCGTGCCCGAAGGATGGAGCGACGGCCCGACCGGCACCACCCCCGATGTGATCGACAGCGTGGCCAAGCAGTACCGCGCCAACGACATGCCCGGCGGCTGGATCCTGCCCAACGATGGCTACGGCTGCGGCTACAAGCAGTTGCCGGAAACCGTGAAGGGCCTGGCCGGATATGGCTTCCGCACCGGCCTGTGGACCGAGAACGGCGTCGACAAGATCGCCTGGGAAGTGGGCAAGGCCGGCAGCCGCGTGCAGAAACTGGACGTGGCCTGGACCGGCAAGGGCTACCAGTTCGCGATGGATGCCAACCGCCAGGCATTCAACGGCATCCTCGACAATTCCGATTCGCGCCCGTTCCTGTGGACGGTGATGGGCTGGGCCGGCATCCAGCGCTATGCCGTGGCCTGGACCGGCGACCAGAGCAGCAGCTGGGACTACATCCGCTGGCACGTGCCGACCCTGGTGGGTTCGGGCCTGTCCGGCATGGCCTACGCCAGTGGCGATGTGGACGCGATCTTCGGCGGCAGCGCCGAGACCTTCACCCGCGACCTGCAGTGGAAGGCATTCACTCCCGTGCTGATGGGCATGAGTGGCTGGTCGTCGAACGCCCGCAAGCACCCGTGGTGGTACGACGAGCCCTACCGCAGCATCAACCGCGATTACCTGAAGCTGAAGATGCGCCTGACCCCGTACATGTACGGGCTGGTGCACGAGGCCGCGCAGACCGGTGCACCGCCGGTGCGTGGCCTGATGTGGGACAACCCGCGCGATCCGCACGCGCAGGATGAAACCTACAAGTACCAGTTCCTGCTCGGCCGCGACCTGCTGGTCGCGCCGGTGTACCGCAGCCAGGCCGCCAGCCGTGGCTGGCGCCGCGACATCCACCTGCCGGCCGGCGGCTGGATCGACTACTGGGATGGCCGCCGCGTGCAGGCCGGCGCAGATGGTCGCCAGCTGGACCGCCAGGTGGACCTGGCCACGCTGCCGGTGTTCGTGCGTGCCGGTGCGATCCTGCCGATGTACCCGTCGATGCTGTTCGACGGTGAGAAGCCCTTGGATGAAGTGACCTTCGACCTGTACCCGCAGGGAGAGTCGCAGTACACGCTGTACGAAGACGATGGCAACACGCGCCGCTACCAGCAGGGTGAGTCGAGCACGCAGAAGATCACCGTGCAGGCGCCGGCGCAGGGCAGTGGCCCGGTGCAGGTGCAGATCGATGCGGTGCAGGGCCAGTACAACGGCCAGCTGGCGCAGCGCCGCTATGGCCTGCGCGTGCTCAGCCGGCAGGCGCCGCGCGCGGTGCAGGCCGCTGGCCGTACGCTGTCTGCGCTGGCCGATGCGACCGCGTTCAACAGCGCCAACGAGGGCTGGTACTTCGACGCCAAGGAGCGTCGCGGCACCGTGCATGTGCGCACTGCTGCGCAGGACATCCGCCAGCCGCTGCAGCTGCAGCTGGACTTCGCCGTCGCCGCAGCGGCCACTGACGATGCCTACCCGGCCGCACCGGTGCTGGGCCGCGAACTGCCGGCCGACAGCCTGCTGGTGGTCAACCGCCCGGCGGAAGAACCCGGCCATGCGCTGGAAAATGCCTTCGATGATGATCCGGCCACCTGGTTCCGCAGCGTGCGCAACCAGGCCGTGCGCACCGGCGCCCATGAGTGGGTGATCGGCTTCGGCGAACGGAAGATGATCGATGGCATCGACATCGCGCCGCGCAACGACAAGAACTGGAAGCACGGCCAGGTACGCGACTACGAGGTGTACCTGGGTGACAGCAATGGCGAGTGGGGCGGGCCCATCGCCCGCGGCCACCTGCAGCTGAAGGAAGGCGTGCAGCGCATCGACTTCCCGGCCCACGCCGGCCGCCTGCTGCGCTTCCGCGTGCTGAGCGTGCAGAACCCCGAAGGTGATGGCGCCAGCAGTACCGATCCGATGGTGACTGCCGCGCAGGGCAGTGCGCGTGCTTTCGATGCGCTGCAACCGCGCGACGTCGGCCCGATTGCCCTGTCCACCTTCCACATCCTCGAACACCAGGAACCGGAGCGACCGGCCCGGCAGCGCTATCTCTCCGAGCTGCCGGTGCCGGCCGCGCTGGCCAGCCAGGTGCGCGCCGACAAGGCGTTCACGGGTGACGCCGGCATGCGCATGAACGGCCTGCAGTTCCGCCGGGGCCTCGGCGTAGCCGCCAGCAGCCGCATCGACCTGCGCCTGCAGGGGGGTTGGCGCCTGCTGCGTGCCGACCTCGGCATCGACGACGCCTGTCGGACTGCCGGCGGCCTGCAGTTCCAGGTCTGGGGTGACAACCACCTGCTGTACGACAGCGGCCTGGTGAAGGCGCCCGGTGTGGTCAAGCCGGAGCTGGATATCCGTGGCCTTTCCACCCTGAGCCTGCGCACGCTGGGTGCGCAGGGCAGCCAACCCGCCCAGGTCTGCGCCAACTGGGCCAACGCCGTGCTGATCGGCCAGGAGGGCGACTCCGCCAGCATCGTCGCCCCATGACCGCCACGTAACACCGCTCCTCCCCCGCCCATTCCGACTACGGCTTCACCACGACTGTGGGGGCCGTGGCCCGGGAGCGTTTTGCCCGCCGATCCACCATTCGCGCCGCACCCCTGCCAGGAGAGAACCCCGATGTTGCCCGCCCGCCACCACCGCCCCCCCTGTCGCTCGATCGCACCGCTGTCGCTGGCCATTGCCGGCGTGCTGCTGTCGGTCACCGTTCCTGCCTTCGCCCAGGAGAGCAAGGACAAGGCCACCGACCTGGCCCGCATCGAGGTCACCGGTTCCAACATCCGCCGCACCGACGTTGAAACCGCCTCGCCGGTGCAGGTGATCAGCAAGCAGGACATCCAGAACATGGGTGCGCGCACGCTGCTGCAGGTGCTCGACAACCTGCCGGCCGCACGGCCAGCGCAGCAGGATTCGCGCTCGCTGTTCACCGGCTCGGACGGCGCATCGCAGGCCAACCTGCGCGGCCTCGGCGCACAGGGCACGCTGGTGCTGTTGAATGGCCGTCGCCTGTCGTACTACGGCGCGCCGGCGGGCTTCCAGACCCAGTTCGTCAACATCGATGCGATTCCCGCCGCCGCCATCGAACGCATGGAAGTGCTGACCGACGGCGCCTCGGCCGTGTACGGCACCGACGCAGTGGCCGGCGTGATCAACGTGATCACCAAGCGCAACTTCCAGGGCGCGGAGATCAGCTTCACCAATGACACCTCCTCGCGCATCGATTCCTACGGCGAGCGCCAGGCCAGCATCACCGCCGGCTTCGGTGACCTCACCGAGAACCGCTTCAACATCTACGGCGCGGTGAACATGTACCGCCGCGACGCGATCCCGCTGGCCGACTTCTATGACAAGCGCCCGGACCAGTACTACGTCAACAATCCCAACTACCTGAACAACCTGCGCCTGGGCGTGGGCAGCAAGCCGGGTGAGTTCAACCCGGGCAGCTATTTCGCGTTCGATCCGGTGACCGGCCGCCGCGTGCAGGAAGCCGCGCCGGGCTGCAAGAACGTGCTGACCAGTGAAGCGGCCGGCCCGCGTTGCGTCTGGGAAACCTGGATGAACAACGAGATCGACGCCGGCGCCAAATCCGAGCGCAACACCGCTTACCTCAACGGCACCTTCCTGGTGGGCGACAGCACCGAGATCTTCGCCGAGGCCACCTATACCGATATCGACCTGCGTGCCAACGGCGGTACGCCGCGCAGCTACGGCACCACCACCGGCAACCCGACCAGCTGGTTCTCGCGCGATACCGGCAACAACGTCAACCAGTTCCTGTATCCGTTCCTGGGCCCGAACAACGAGTACAACCACGCCAGTCCCCAGCTGAAGGCCATGATGGGTGGCGTGGTCGGCCTGCAGTACCTGCTGCAGGACGCGGGCGCCAACTACTTCGGCCAGCGCAACACCGACAAGAGCTACCGCGTGCTGACCGGCGCGCGTGGCAACGTCGGTGACTGGAACTGGGAAACCGCGTTCGCCACTGCCGGCACGCACTCGACCACTTACCAGACGATCAACGTCAACGTGAAGGGCTTCGAGAAGGCCTTCGGCCCGTACAGCATCGACCCGGGCACGGGCCGGGTGATCATTTCCGATCATCCGGCGTACAAGTTCGGTGAGATCAGCGAGGCCAACGGCGCACTGATCCGCGAAGCGTTCCCGACCTTCGACATCCAGTCGTGGACGCGCCTGCATACCCTGGACGGCAAGATCGAAGGCCCGCTGTTCAAGCTGCCGGCCGGTGACATGCGCGCCGCGTTCGGCTTCAACGCCAGCCGCGAAACCTTCTACACCCCCGGCAACGCCGACGCGGCGGCCGGCCTGATCACCCAGCAGGGTGGCTCGTGGTTCGATGGCGCGCGCAACACCTATGCGCTGTTCGCCGAAACGGTGGCGCCGATCACCGAGAAGCTGGAGCTGGATGCCGCCGTGCGCGTGGACAAGTACCCGAACTTCAGCGCCAACGTCGCGCCGAAGATCGGTTTCAAGTACCAGGCTTTCGACCAGCTGATGCTGCGCGGCACCTATTCCACCGGCTTCCGCGCCCCCAGCCTGGCCGAGTCCGGCAACGGCGGCGTGTACGCGCAGCTGGGCGGCTACCGTGATGAACTGCGCTGCGCCGAGACCAACGCCATCGCCAACCTGCTGCTGAAATCGCAGCGCGGCGGTGATGTCGACCTGGGCAAGAGCCTGCTCAATGTGGATTGCAGCCGCACCGTGGCGCGCATGACCCAGCCGAACCAGAACCTGAAGCCGGAGAAGGCGAAGATCGCCACGCTGGGCTTCGTCTACGAGCCGGCCAGCTGGCTGTCGGTGTCGGCCGACTACTGGTTCATCTACCGCGACAACGAAATCGTGGCCCCGGACTACCGCCGCGCTGAAGACATCATCTCCTCGTCGCGCTCGCCGATCACCGACAGCGACCGCGCCAACCTGGCGCAGCTGGCGGCGATGTGCGCCGACCCGGCCAGCGGCGTCAGCTGCCCGGGAACGCTGCCGGGCTACTCGGCCGGCAACGTGGCCAGCGTGGTGGGCCAGTACAAGAACCGCGGCAAGACCCTGATCGATGGCTTCGACATCGACGCGCGCAGCCGTTTCTCGCTGGGTGAATGGGGCGGGCTGAACATCGGCCTGGCCGCGACCATCGCCAACCGCAACCGCTTCTACATGGACGAACAGAACGGCTGGTTCTACGGCGACGTGGTGGGCTACTACAACAACCCACGCCTGCGCGCGACGCTGAATGCCGACTGGACCTACAAGCAGGTCACCACCAGCATGTTCGTCAACTACGTGGGTGGCACCAAGTGGGCCACCGACCAGGTCGACGAAGTGAGCAACAACAAGGAAACCTGCACCGGCGGCTACCTGGCACTGCAGAAGAGCAAGTGCGATGGTGCACCGTCGTGGTGGACGGCCAACATGAGCGTCACCTGGCGCCCGGACGATGCCTGGAACCTGAGTTTCACCGTCAAGAACCTGTTCAACCGCCTGCCGTTCTACGATCCGAACAGCTTCCTGGGTGACTCCAGTGACTACGCCACCATCTTCGGTCGTGGTTACAGTGTGACCATCGGCTACCGGTTCAAGTAATTCCGTTTGCGTGACCAGGCGCGCCGGCCAAGGCTGGCGCGCCTTCAAGAGGAGAGTGTTTGCCATGAAGCGTAGGGAATTCATCGCGGCCAGCGCCGCTGTCGCCGCCAGCAGCCTGCTGCCGCAGACCCCGGCATGGGCACGTGGCCGCAAGGTGCGCCTGGCCGTGATTGGCACCGGCATGCGTGGCCTGGTGCTGCTGAAGGAACTGGTGCGTCGCGACGACGTGGAAGTCGTTGCCCTGTGCGATATCGAGCCAATCATGCTCGGTCGCGCGGTCGAGATGGTCAGCAAGGCGGGCAAGCCTGCGCCGAAGACCTACGGCCAGGACCGCGACATCAACGCGTGGAAGCGCCTGCTGGAGCAGAAGGGCGTCGACGGCGTGATCATCGCCACGCCGTGGGAATACCACGCACCGATGGCGATTGCCGCGATGCAGGCCGGCGTGGCCGTGGGCTGTGAGGTTGTGGCGGGCATCACCCTGCAGGACCACTGGGATGTGCTGAAGACCCAGCTGAGCACCGGCACCCCGTACATGCTGCTGGAAAACGTCTGCTACCGCCGCGACGTGATGGCCGCCCTGCAGATGGTGCGCCAAGGCCTGTTCGGCGAGCTGGTACACCTGCAGGCCGGCTACCAGCACGACCTGCGCGGGGTGAAGTTCAACTCCGGCGACCCGAACCAGCCCTACGACAGCGGCGTGGAATTCGGCCCCAAGGGCTGGAGCGAAGCACGCTGGCGCACCGAGCATTCGGTGGAGCGTAATGGCGAGCTGTACCCCAGCCACGGTATCGGCCCGTGCGCGATGTATACCGGCATCAACCGCGGCAACCGCTTCACCCACATCAATGCGTTCGCCACCAAGGCACGCGGCCTGCACGAATACACCGTGGCCAAGAGTGGTGGCACTACCCACCCGAGCACCAAGGTGAAGTTCAAGCTGGGCGACATCGTCACCACCACGCTGGCCTGCGAGAACGGCGAGACCATCCTGCTGCAGCACGACACCTCGCTGCCGCGACCGTATTCGATGGGCTTCCGCGTGCAGGGCACCAAGGGCCTGTGGATGGACGTGAACCATTCGATCCACATCGAAGGCCGCAGCCCGCCGCACCAGTGGGAAGAGTTCAAGACGTACCAGGACCAGTACGAACATCCGCTGTGGAAGCAGAATGCCGACACTGCTGCGAGTGCAGGTCACGGTGGCATGGACTGGTTCGTGATCCATGCGTTCGTGGAAGCGCTGAAGGCCAAGGCGCCGATGCCGATCGATATTTACGACGCGGTGACGTGGAGTGCGATTACCCCGTTGAGCGAGCAGTCCATCGCCAACAGCTTCCAGACGCTGGAGTTCCCGGATTTCACGGCGGGGCTGTGGCAGAAGCGCAAGCCGATTTTCGCGTTTGACGGAAAATATTGAGGCTTACACCCTTCCACGCTGTGACGGAAACGCCGGGCATTGCCCGGCGTTTTTGTTTCTGCCGCCCGTTATCGGTGGCTGGCGACTATCAGAAAACTCTGAAATTCAACCGGTTCCACAGTTTCTGACTTGAATACGTAACCCACATCGGAGATAACGTCCCCATGCGGCCACGCCGCAATCCGGAACAGGGACGATCCGAAGCAGGGCGGGAAAGGGCAATGGCTGCCCGAGCGCCTTCGTTCCTCCCGGTGCGGTAACCGCCCAGGAAGGAGAACAGGGATGTTGAAACGATTGAAGGATCTTTCGCGCGCAGCGCTGGCGATGGCCGCGCTGGGGTGCATGGGGACTACTGCGGTGCAGGCGCAGGAGGTGAAGAAGCGGTGGGATAGCTATCTGTCGATGGGCCAGCCGCGTGCCACCGAGGCCGCCGTCCAGAACGACATCAAGTCATTCTTCGCCCACTACGAGGACGACAAACCCTTTGCCTGGGAGGTAAAGCGACAGCATGTCCAGGCAAACAAGGTCGTATATGACTATCGGGCAAAGCCCGAGGCGATTGTCAGCACTGACTGGGTCTACAAGTTCTCCGGCCAGGAATACACGTCCGAGGACGGTACTCGTCTTGCCATCCTTGCCAAGCTTGCGAGCGATCCGGAGTGTCCGGCAACCACGCTGGTCGAGGACGAGTGGACCGATATTCCCAGTCTTGGCCATGGCGACGATGGAAGCGTCACGCACGAGGAAAAGAAATTCCACTATACGATCAATGACTTCTTCGCCGGCACGCAGACGTGCAGCGCGAGGCAGGGTTGGCAAACTGCCTTCCGCGACCGAACGGCAGTGTGCCCGAATCGGTCCGGCATGCTATGGAACGACGCCATCCAGATGTGCTCGCTGATCCAGCAGGACGAGTCAGCGATGGCTCCGATGCTTTCATACACAAGTACACCATTGCCACCTCAAGAGTGCCCGGTTGGCAATCCCTGTGATCCGACTACTGGCGATAAATCCCAGCCGGAGCTCGATTTCGATTTTGGATGGGTAAGCTTTCGTCGCCACTACCATTCCCTTACCAGTACCGCCGGAGGGGCCTTGGGTACGGGGTGGACGCACTCACACAACCTGCGCCTTACAGCGGCTGTGGACAACTCCACCTTCCCTCCAAGTTCGGAGTTGAAAGTAGGCCTGATCGAAGGAGGTGGCGGGCAGATCGCATTCCAGAAGGTGGGGGGCCAGTACGAGGCCATGGATGGAAGGGGGGATCGCGCGGCACCGCAGGGCAGTGGCTGGCTGCTGTCGCGTGCGCAGGAACGCATCCTGTTCAACGCGGATGGACTGATGCAGCGACGCGATTTCGAGGATGGAACGTGGTTGGTCTATGCGCGCGACGCTCGTGGCCGGCTGCTCAGCATCACCCATTCCACCGGCCGTCGTTTGGATATCCAGTACGCTGCGCCTGGCGACGATGCACTGATTTCGACGATTTCGGTGGCCGGTCAGGTCGTGGCGGCGTACGGGTATTCCGCGACAGGCGAACTGACCACAGTCACCTATGTCGACGGTGGGTTAAGGACCTATCACTACGAAGATGCCCGCTTCCCCGGATACCTGACAGGCGTTACCGCCGAGGATAGCCGTCGCTACAGCTGGTATGGCTACGACGCCAAGGGGCGGGTGACCTATAGCCGCCATTCGGGTGACTGCACACAAGCGGATGTCGGCATTGATGGGGTACGGCTGGATTACACGACTGCCGGCCCGGTCATCGTCACCGATGCACTCGGCAAGCAGAGCACGTACGCGCTTACCGCGAGTGGCAGCAGTGGTCTGCCACGCAAGGTCAACGGCATCACCGACAGCAACGGCACCGCTGGTCGTACCTACCTCCCAGAGGGCACGGACTTCCGCCGTCGCCTGCAGTCCTCCACCGACAGACGCGGCGTGGTTACCCAGTACGCCTACGCCGAGGCCAGCGACCCAACCGCCGGTGCGGTGACCGTGACAACCACCACCGAAGCGGCTGGAACACCCCAGCAGCGCGTCAGTGAGATGCGTGTCGCGCTCGACAGCAATCGCTTGGTGCAGCAGACCGTCGGCAACCAGGAGACCCGCATCACCCGTAACGCGCGCCTGCAGCCGACCAGCGTCACCGTGCGGGATACCACGACCAACCAGACCCGCGTGACCACGCAGAACTACTGCGAGGCCGAAGGTCCAGACTGCCCACAGGTGGGCCTGCTGCGAAGCATCGACGGTCCCCGCACGGACGTTACCGATACCGTGACCTATGCCTGGTACACCGCCGATGATGCGGGATGTGCGACCAACGGTGCCTGCGCGTTCCGCAAGGGTGATCTTCGCAGCATCACCAGTGCATTGGGCCATACCGTTGAAACACTCGCTTACGATGCCTTCGGGCGCCCGCTGTCGGTGCGTGATGCCAATGGCGTGGTGACCGACTACACCTATCATCCGCGTGGCTGGCCGACGTCGATCACCGTGCGTGGCGCCACTACTGCCGAAGACCGAAGCACCCAACTGAGCTATTGGCCCACCGGCCACGTGCAGCAGGTCACCGAGCCCGACGGCAGCAGCGTCACCTATGTCTACGACGCGGCCCAGCGGCTGACGGACATTGCCGACAGTGCCGGCAACACCATTCACTACACCCTGGACAACGCCGGCAACCGTCTGCAGGAGAATACGGTCGATGCAGGGGGCACGCTGCGCCGCACACTGGCGCGTGTCTACAACACGCTCGGGCAGCTGACCACGCTCAAGGATGCCGGCAACAACGCCACCGGCTTTGCGTACGACGCCAATGGCAATCCGCAGTCGGTCACCGATGCCCTGCAGCGGGTGACGAGCCAGCAGTACGATCCGCTGAACCGCCTGGCGCAGACCCTGCAGGACGTGGGCGGTGTCGCTGCGGAGATCCGCTCCAGCTACAACGCGCTCGATCAGGTCATCCAGGTGACCGACCCGAAGGGACTGCACACCACGTACGCCTACAATGGTTTTGGTGATCTGACCGGGCAGGTCAGCCCGGACAGCGGGAGTGCTACTTTCACTGTTGATACTGCTGGCAATCGCAAGACCCGCACCGACGCGCGGGGCGTGACTGCCACCTACAGCTACGACGCGCTCAATCGGCTGGCCGGTATCGCCTATCCGGACCCCAACCTCGACGTGGGCTATCACTACGACACCGCACCAGCGGTATGTGCCAGCGACGAGCGCTTCGCCAAGGGGCGCCTGGGTCAGGTGCTGCACGCCAATGGCAGCACCGTGTACTGCCATGACCGCTTCGGCCAGGTCACCCGCAAGGTGCAGACGATCAATGGCGTGGCCAGCACACTGCGCTATGCGTACAGTAAATCTGGTCGCCTGACCGCATTGACCTACCCGGACGGAAGTGTGGCGGACTACGCACGCGACGCCCTGGGTCGTATCAGCCAGATTGGGCTGACTCGCCCGGGACAGGCCCGGCAGGTGGTGGTCAACAACGTGACCTATGCAGCCTTCGGGCCGGCGACCGGCTGGACCTACGGCAATGGGCGCCAACTGCAGCGCCCACTGGATCTGGACTACCGGCCGCAGGCGGTGCATGACCCCGCGGCAGGCGGTCTGTCACTGGGCTACGGCTACGATCCCGTTGGTTCGATCACCGAGCTGAAGAACGGCGCAGGTTCCGAGGTGCTGGCCAAATACGCCTACGACACACTCGGCCGCCTGATCCAGACCCAGGATGGCGCCACGGGTACGCCGATTGAAACCTACGGCTACGACGCCACCGGCAACCGCACGTCGCTGACCACGTCGGCCGGGACCGCAAGCTATACCTATCCGGCTGACAGCCATCGCCTGATTGCCGTGGATGGTCAGGCACGCAACCCGGATGCCGCTGGCAATACCACCAGCATTGGCAGCAAGACGTTTGCCTACAACGACGCCAACCGCATGAATGCGGTGAAGCAGGGCTCTGCTGTGGTGGAGAGTTACGGCTACAACCATCGCGGTGAGCGCGTGCTGCGCGCGCCGGCCAGTGGCGATGCGCAGGTCACGGTCTATGACGAAGCCGGGCAGTGGGTTGGCAACTATTCGGCGACCGGGCAGGCGCAGCAGCAGGCGATCTGGCTGGACAACTACCCGGTGGCGTTGATCCAGACACCAGCCACGGGCGTGCCGGAGCTGGCGTACATCCAGCCCGATCACCTGGGTACGCCGCGTGTGGTGATCGACCCCGTGCGCGATGTCGCGATCTGGGAGTGGAGCAACAAGAGTGAGGTGTTTGGCGATCAGGCACCGGCCAATGATCCCGATGGGGATGGCGTGATGTTTGATCTGGCGCTGCGCTTCCCGGGGCAGCAGGCGACGGATGCGAGTGGCTTGTTCTACAACTACCAGCGGGAGTACGACCCGGAGGTGGGGCGGTACTCGCAGAGTGATCCGATTGGGTTGGAGGGGGGTATATCTGCGTACGCTTATGTGAACAGTGCGCCAACCTTGGCCACAGATCCGCTGGGGCTGCGGAAGAGTCTGGCAATTCTATCCGCTTCCGAGCAAGGAGGTATCCCACTGTTTGGTGACAATCCGTTCGGCCACATTGCTCTTGCAACCGAGTCGGGTCTATATAGCTACGGAACATCGCACGCTTATGGTTCGTCGGTTGGTGAATATATCCAGTCCCAGCTGACAAATAGAAGCGTAGAAATTGTGGAGTTCGAAACTTCCGCTGCGCAGGAAGCACTTATGGAGAGCGTCATGAAGTCGCAAAACTCCAAGAATTACAACGTGAAATCACACAACTGTGCAACCGCGGTCGCAGATTCGTTAATTTCGATCGATGCCATAAAGAATAGATCAATCCTTCCTGGTCGTGTTTTCCAGGATGCATATCTTATGGAAGGTGCAAAGTACTACTTCATACCAAAAGGTGGTGTCATTCCACCTGCGATTCTGGGAGGGGGTGATGGAAGGTAATGGGCGAGAACAGGATTTTCGCGGGCGTTATCTAGGTGTCGAGAACATCCTCATGCGATCTATTTTTCTCGCATTCGGCTGTGCGTTCGCTCTCAGTGGATGCAAGGGTGACCGTTTAGGGGAGCTGCAGCTAAAGCCCATTTATGCGGATCTGAGCAGTTCGTACTACGGTGGGATGTGCGAAGGTGAAGCGGGCCCAGGCATGAGCGCTGAGAGTGTTCGTGCGGTGCGCATTGGTACGGTAGCTGGTGATTGCGCAGTGCTCTACTTGGATGGAGTAGATAGGGCTGGTGAACTCCTGATCTATGGAGCGAAGACTGGAGACCACCCCGAATGTTCCGACTTGGTACGGAAGCTCGAGGTCGGACGGGCAAGTGCTGCCGTTCTCGCCAGAGCGAGAGAAATATGCAAATAGTGGTTTTAAGCTGTTTCCCGTATCGCCGTCAGTATGTGGATCAATGCAAATATCCGCTGGTTCTACGTGGCGTGGGGGGTAGGTTTGGTGTTGCAATATAAGCGGCATTCTTGCGAGCTCTTGCATGTGCGTTGGCAAAATGTGGATGCACTTTTATTGCGGTATAAGAAATGAAGTTCTGGGGTGATGGGGTGCCAGAATTCGGCGCAGATCGTGGGAGTGATCATGGTCAAGGACATCCCAACGTCCATGAGTAGGAAAGCAGCATCCGACCTGCTGCTTCGACCGTCGAGCTGAAGAATGGTGCAGGTTCCGAGGTGCTGGCCAGATTCGCCTATGACCCGCTCGGCCGCCTGACCCAGACCCAGGATGGCGCCACGGGTACTCCGATTGAAACCTACGGCTATGACGCCACCGGCAACCGTACCTCACTGACCACGTCGGCCGGAACCGCAAGCTACACCTATCCGGCTGACAGCCATCGCCTGATTGCCGTGGATGGTCAGGCACGCAACCAGGATGCCGCTGGCAATACCACCAGCATTGGCAGCAAGACGTTTGCCTACAACGACGCCAACCGCATGAATGCGGTGAAGCAGGGCTCTGCTGTGGTGGAGAGTTACGGCTACAACCATCGCGGTGAGCGCGTGCTGCGCGCGCCGGCCAGTGGCGATGCGCAGGTCACGGTCTATGACGAAGCCGGGCAGTGGGTTGGCAACTATTCGGCGACCGGGCAGGCGCAGCAGCAGGCGATCTGGCTGGACAACTACCCGGTGGCGTTGATCCAGACACCAGCCACGGGCGTGCCGGAGCTGGCGTACATCCAGCCCGATCACTTGGGTACGCCGCGAGTAGTGATCGACCCCGTGCGCGATGTCGCGATCTGGGAGTGGAGCAACAAGAGTGAGGTGTTTGGCGATCAGGCGCCGGTCAATGACCCGGACGGGGACGGTGTGGCGTTTGATCTGGCACTGCGCTTCCCAGGCCAGCAGGCGACGGATGCGAGTGGGTTTTTCTACAACTACCAGCGGGAGTACGAGCCGGCGGTGGGGCGGTACACGCAGAGCGATCCGATTGGTTTGGAGGGAGGGATAAACAGCTACGCATATGCACAATCCAACGCTAGTTCACTCATAGACCCTCATGGATTGCAATCTTCGATAGTTCGAACCATTGGTCCGCCGCCACCAGGCTACTACGGTGGCGAAGATGGCGATCATCAACAGTACAACCCAGATCTTCCAAACTATGGGAAGAATGAATCACCAGGGCTGTACATATATCCAGAGAGAATTTCTGGCGAGTTGTTGGCCAATGCGCTTGCAATGATGTCGAAAGCTAGGTTGGATCTTGTCTTCCCTTGGTTGATGATGAATCAAGGGAAGGATGGCGCTGCATGCCCTACACCCGGGCAGCGTGGCTTGCCAGGGAGTGCCGAGCCGAACACTTGGTCAGATCATCCGACAGGGAAGCAATCCCGTTACTATGGAGATGATGGAAGGCCAAAATTCGATATTGATAGAGGGCATGATCATGGCCAGGGAAATCCGCACGTTCATGAGTGGGAGAGCGGCGTCAGAAAACCCGGGGTTCCTGTAAGTGACTGGCCGAAGAGGTGATGCCATGAGTGTTGATGTCCACGATTTCGAGTTGACTGGAATTCGCGTCGAGAGGGATTCGGGTGTAGTTGTTTCTCTATTTGATGGATCTGTTTCTCAAGGCTTTGATCTGGGCTTCAGGCGAGTAAAGCGGATCGTCGTTGACGGTTTTGCGATGCAGAACATAGTGTTTGAATTGAAGATTTTCAGCAAGCGCGAGGCGTCTTTCGAGTTTCAGAGATGCTGTTTCCTTCTTGGGATAGACTCATCGAATCCCCGCGAGATTGATGATGGCGATAGTATGGTTTTTATTGAGGCATCAGTTGGCGCGGAAGTTGCGCTTCTCATGGATGGCGCTTGGGAGGGGGGGGAGCTATCGGCCAAGATGTGAGACGGGACCGTGAAGTACAAACGTGGATGACTACTTGGTCGCCCATGAGGAAGTTGGAATAGACGGCCCGGAGAATCTGGCGAAGTGGAACCCATCTCTTCGGAAGCTGCGATGGAGAGCTGTAGCTACAACCACCGCGGCGAGCGCGTGCTGCGCACCTCGGCTGGTGGCGATGTGTAGATTACGGTCTACGACGGCGGGGGACGGCGGTGGATATCCTCACGTTCTTCCAGCGCTATCGTATTGCCATGCGCCAGCTCATGGCGTTCGATTCTGAAGACTGCCGACTGGTTCAGGCGCAGTAATGCCATTGGTACCACCGTGTGCTCGATTGCCCTGCGCGTTGCAAGAAAGTTGCATGTGGGTGGTTTCAATTGAAGGTGGGATGGCAGGTGAATGCCGGAAGCCAATGGAGGGCGTCTGATGCGCTTGTTCACCTTTGCCTGCCCCATGTGCGCCGCCGATCGGCAGCGCTTTTCGATCCTTTCGGCACTCGCGCGTCGGCCGAAAAAGCTCTGTCGAGGCTGTGGGATCGTGCTTCGTTCACACCCATCAATCGGCGTGTATCTTCTATTCTTGCTATACACGCAATTCATCGGGCTGATCGCGGGCTTGCCGCTGATATGGGCCTACATGGAGCAGCAGTGGATGGCGATGGCCGCGCTCTGGGTAGCCGCGCTTCTGCTATGCCACGTACCAGCGATGGCGATGCATGCGCGAGGAACGATCTGCCGTGACAAGGTGGATCCAGATCGAAGCTACGTACGTGCCAAGAAGCAGGCCTCCACGCATGATCCTTGAGTTCAACGAACTGCCCTGGTCGGACGCCACCTTGGTTGCGGTGTCCGTTGATCGCAGCAAACCGGGTAATCAGGATGAAGTAGTGGTCCACGTGCGCTGGCCCGACGGACGTAACGAGCAGGTGATCTTCGTTGAATGCCGCGGCGCTCGATTGGCGCTCAACTTCGGAGTGCTGGGTGAGGACACGATCGAGCGTGCGTATGTCGATGATGGAAGCGAGGTACTGGCCGACTGCAGACAGCGCTGGGCGGCCTCGGGGGTGTTGCTGCCAGTACTTCAGTGCTTCCGCATCGAAATCTGCACCACCGGCAGTTCGCTCGACATCCTGGCCATGGGCTGGCGAGTCGATCCGCAGTGACGGCCGATGTAGAAAGCTGGGAGTGGAACGGTATGAGTGAGGCGTCCGGTGCCCGGGCATCAGCCAGCGATCCCGATGAGGTGGGACCAGCTACCAGTGGGTATCTGATCGGTCTGTGGCGCGGCAAGCGCAGGAAGATCCCGGGTGCCCCAGGAAGGAACGGCATCACAATGCCGATGGCTGGCATGTTGCGCGCAGCATTGCTTCTCTTGCCAATGCTGGGCGGGTGCAGCATCAACAAATTTCAACATACGGAATGGAGATCGGATTGGGTAGATGTTTCATCCGACGCGATTTTCCCTGGCAATTCAACGACTCTGCCGCTTGACCGCATTTCCACACTTGATCCGGATAGTGAAGCCGCCATTGCGGAGTGGATGTGGAAGAATTCACTGGTCGTGGTATCGGCATCAGAGATTGAAGGGAAGATCGGTTCAATGCCGTTGAGTGGCGTGAAGCCAGCACCCGGGGAGATCGTCTATTTCGTCAGGGCCGCTTCGGATGAAGGTAATGGCAAGTTCATCGGCTACGTCAACGACAAGGGACTTCTCATCATGTATGGGGTCATGGGGGGCTGCGGCGAGCAGAAGCACCGGGTGGTCGCCGTGAGCCTGCGGGATAAGCCCGCCAACGTGTTCGGCAGATGCTCGGCAGCGCTGTAGTGCGTTGAAGAGTCGAGCAGCGGCAGGGTGCAGGTGCCCTGCCGTCGCTGCCGGATCATCCGGTAGGCGGCACGCGGAACATCAATGGAGGATCTGCAGCGTGACCAAGCATCTCGTCCTCTGTCTGGCCATTGGCCTGACCGCATGCGCCGCCCAAGAACCACGCGCGGACTCATGCCCGACAGTCGTCATCACCTATGCCGGCATCGCACGGGTGGATGGCATGACCTACGGCCGCTTCCAGATCAATCCGCATGGTTCTCGGCCACTGCAGCTGTTGCTGGCCAGCGCCGACAGACGCCTGTATGCCAGGGCAGCCACCGCAGAGGTTCGCCGGATTGGCGAACAGGCGTGGCGGTCCTTCAATGTCATCCTCGAAGAAGTTGCGCCTCCGGCGGCACGGTTGTCGATCGCCCCTGGCGAGGCAATGACGGTGCTGTTCGACGGCGACGGCGCGTTTATGCCCGGCGCGATCAGCGCTGGGGAGGAATTCTCGATCATCGTCCGCGACGTGCAGGGCTGCGCCCACCGCTCGGTTCCCTTCCGGCCTGGCGTCAACGGAGCCGCAGCGGGGGATCGGGAAGCCGAATGAATCCACGACCAGCGCGCCACGCCGTGGTGGCAGGCGCGGGCGAAGACTGAGGGAAGATGGCGCGCCCGGAGGGATTCGAACCCCCGACCAATGGCTTCGGAAGCCACTACTCTATCCGGCTGAGCTACGAGCGCGTGGTGGAACCGCCGCGCCGTCGGCCAGGGCCGGGGCGGGCATCGCAACGCAATGAGGCGGTGCGGGATGGGCATTCTATCCAGTTTCGCCGCACAAATCTCCCCCCGCCGGCAAAGTCGGTCAGAAGGCACAGGAGTATCCTAGTGTCATGGCTGATACCCCTCTTTCCGCGCCGCATCCGGCGCCGACGCCGCGCTGGCGTCATTACTGGAGTCTGATGCGCGCCGATCGCCCGATCGGCACGCTGCTGCTGCTGTGGCCCACCTGGTGGGCGTTGTGGCTGGCTGCGGGCGGCCTGCCGCCGCTGTGGACCCTGTTCGTGTTCACCGCCGGCGTCTGGCTGACCCGCTCGGCCGGCTGCGTCATCAACGACTATGCCGACCGCTGGCTCGACCCGCATGTGGAGCGCACCAAGGCGCGGCCGCTTGCGACCGGTGCGATCAGCGGCCGGGCAGCGCTGGCGCTGTTCGCGGTGCTGATGCTGGTGGCCTTCGGCCTGGTGCTGACCCTGAACGGCCTGACCATCGCCCTCAGCTTCATCGGCGTGTTCCTGGCCGCCAGCTATCCCTACCTGAAGCGCTACACCCACCTGCCGCAGGTCTACCTGGGCATGTCGTTCGGCTGGGGCATCCCGATGGCCTTTGCCGCCGTGCAGGGCGAAGTGCCGATGCTGGGCTGGCTGCTGTATGCCGGCAACATCCTGTGGTCTACGGCCTACGATACCTGGTACGCCATGGTCGACCGCGAGGATGACCTGAAGATGGGTTCGCACTCCACTGCGATCCTGTTCGGCGATCTGGACCTGGTCATCCAGGGCGTGCTGTACGCGTTGTTCCTGGCCACGATGGCGCTGGTCGGCGTGCGCGGTGGGCTGGGCGGGTACTACCTGGCCGGCGTTGCGGTGGCGACGCTGCTGGTAGTGTACGAATTCTGGATCTGCCGCAACCGCGAGCGTGGGCCGTGCTTCAAGGCCTTCCTGCACAACAACTGGGTGGGTGCCGCGCTGTTTGCCGGCATCGCCGTGGATCTGGCGCTGCGTTGAGCCCAAGGCATGGTAGAGCCGGCCGCTGGCCGGCTGCACCCGTATGCGATCCCGAGGTTGCCGGCCAGCGGCCGGCACTACCGTCATGCCCGCCACCTACGACCAATAGGTGGCTGACAGCCCGCACCCCACCGCCCAGAATCAGGCCATCGAACCTGGGAGAGTAGGTGATGGCGTCGACGGCAGCAGTACAGGACGGCTGGATGGCGCGCGCCGCGTTGCGCTCGGCCGCCTGGGCGGAAAAGTGGTTCCCCGATGCCTACGTGTTCGCGGTGCTCGGCGTGGTCATCGTCGCCGTGGCGGCGATGGGCTTCGGTGCCACCCCGCAGGCCACCGCCAGCGCCTTCGGCGACGGATTCTGGAGCCTGATTCCCTTCACCATGCAGATGGCCTTCGTGGTCATCGGTGGCTATGCCTTGGCCACTGCGCCGGTGGTCGCGCGCTTCATCGACTTCCTCGCCCGCGTGCCGCGCACCGGTCGCGGCGCAGTGGTGTACGTCGGTCTGGTCAGCATGTTGGCCTCGCTGCTCAGCTGGGGCTTCTCGCTGGTGTTCGGTGGTCTGCTGGTGCGTGCGCTGGCCCGCCGCACCGAGCTGCGCATGGACTACCGTGCTGCCGGTGCCTCGGCCTATCTGGGGCTGGGCGCGGTATGGGCGATGGGCCTGAGTTCGTCGGCTGCACAGCTGCAGGCCAATCCGGCCAGCATGCCGCCAGGGCTGGTGGAGATCACCGGCGTACTGCCGTTCACCGAAACCATCTTCCTGTGGCAGTCGATTGTGCTGACTGCCGTGTTGATTCTGGTCTCGTTGCTGATCGCCTGGCTGACCGCACCGGCCGCTGGCAGTGCCCGCACCGCCGAAGATTTCCCCGGCGCCGCCCAGGCCGAACCGGAACCGCTGCAGCGCCGCACCCGCCCGGGTGAGTGGCTGGAATACAGCCCGTTGTTGACCGTGCTGCTTTCGCTGCTGGCCTTCGGCTGGCTGTTCAACGAGTTCGCCAACAAGCCGTTGGTCAGCGCCATCGCCAACCTCAACACCTACAACTTCATGTTCATCTCGCTGGGCCTGCTGCTGCACTGGCGCCCGCGCAGTTTCCTCAACGCGGTGGCCAAGGCGGTGCCGAGCACCACCGGTGTGCTGATCCAGTTCCCGCTGTACGGCGGCATCGCGATGATCCTCACCCACGCTGCTGGTGGCGACGGTGAGACGCTGGCGCATCGGCTGTCGAGCCTGTTCGTGCACGTGGCCAGCACCGATACGTTCGCGCTGGTGATGGGCGTGTACTCGGCAGTGCTGGGCTTCTTCGTGCCGTCCGGTGGCGGCAAGTGGATCATCGAAGCGCCGTACGTGATGCAGGCCGCGAACGAGTTGAAGGCGCACCTGGGCTGGGCGGTGCAGGTCTACAACGCGGCCGAAGCGCTGCCGAACCTGATCAATCCGTTCTGGATGCTGCCGCTGCTGGGCGTGCTCGGCCTGAAGGCCCGCGACATCGTCGGCTTCACCTTCATCCAGCTGCTGGTGCATATCCCGCTGGTGCTGGGGTTGCTGTGGCTGCTGGGGATGACGCTGGCGTACGTGCCGCCGGTGATGCCGTAGCGCAAACACGGGGTCATGTGGGGTCAGAGCCCGGGGTCAGATCCCTCCGAAGGAAGGGCTCTGACCCCAGACACCCTCAGCCAGCCGCCGCCTGCTTGTCGATCTCCGCCTTGCGCAGCAGGAAGCGCTGCAGCTTGCCGCTGGGTGTCTTCGGTAGTTCCGACACGAATTCCACCTGCCGTGGGTAGGCATGGGCGGACAACCGGCGCCGCACATGCTGCTGCAGTTCCTGCGCCAGCGTGTCGCTGCCGATGAAGCCATCGCACAGGATCACAAGTGCTTTGACGATCTCGGTGCGTTCCGGATCCGGCACGCCGATCACCGCCGTCTCCGCCACCGCAGGGTGTTCCATCAGTACGCTCTCCACATCGAATGGACCAATGCGATAGCCCGACGAGGTGATCAGGTCGTCCGAGCGGCCGATGAAACTGATCGAGCCATCGTCCTCGCATTCCACCGAATCGCCGGTGAGGTAGTAGCGATCACCCAGCGCCGGTGTGTCGGCACCGTAGTAGCCGGTGAACCACATGATCGGCGACTGCCGCAGGTCCACGGCGAGGATGCCCGGCGTGCGCGGTGGCAGTTCGTTGCCGGCATCGTCCAGTACCGCCACGCGGTAACCGGGCATCGCAACGCCCGATGACCCCGGCCGCACCGCATGCTCCAGCGCGTGGTGGTTGTTGACCACCATGCCGGTCTCGGTCTGACCATAGTGGTCGAGCACCGTGGTGCCCAGATGGGCAGCGAACCAGCGCGCGATCTCCGGGTTCAGCGGTTCGCCCGCGCTGCTCACCACCCGCAGCTGTCCCTTGATGGCAGCGCTGGCCTCGGGGCCGGCGGCGATGATCTGCCGGTAGGCAGTGGGCGAGCCGGCAAGATTGGTGACGCCCAACCGCGCGACGATGTCGTTCAGTCCCTGCACGCTGAAACCGGCTTCGCTGAAGGTGGTGGCCTGGCCCAGCAGCAGTGGGCCGATCACCGCGTAGTACAGCCCGTAGGCCCAGCCGGGATCGGCGATGTTCCAGAACACATCGTCTGCGCGCAGGTCCACGGCCAACTGCATGTAACTGGCAAAGGCCAGCAATGCGCGCAGCGGCACCGGCACGCCCTTGGGACTACCAGTGGTGCCGGAGGTGGACAGCAGTGCCATCAACGCATCGCCGCGCAGCATCACCGGCGCGAAGTCGGGCCTGGCATCGGCGCTGCGTGCGCTCCAGTCGATGTCGCCGGCACGCAGCGCCTGTCCGGATGCCAGGATCGTGGCAACCTGCGGGCAGCCATCGACCTCGTCCAGCTTGCTGCGGTTTGCGCTGTCGGTCACCACCAGTGCGGTGCGTCCGGTGTTCAACCGGGTTTCGATGGCCTTGGGGCCGAACGCGGTGAACAGCGGCTGGTAGATCGCGCCCACCCGCCAGGTGCCGAGGATGGTCGCCAGCAGGTCGGGCGTACGCGGCAGCAGGCCGGCCACCACATCGCCCCTGCCGATGCCCTGCGCGGTCAGCACCTGGGCAACACGCGCGGAGGCGTCGCGCAGGTCCTCGAAGGTGTACCGGTGCAGGGCGCCGTGGGCATCCACCCAGCGCAGCGCCAGCGCATTGCGGCCGCAGTGACGGTCGCAGCACTCCACGCAGGCATTGATGCCGGCCTGCAGGTCGCCATGCAGCTGCCGTTGCCCGTGCTCGATGCTGAAGCCGGCCAGTGCCTGTTCGTAGGTGGGGCGTGCTGCAGTGTCGCGGGCCATGCGCATCTCCGGGGTGATGTCACCCGACGATAGGCGGCGCCCCCGCATGCTGCAAATGGGACCATAGGCGTAGGCGGCCGCTGCGCACCCCCGGCAGTGCAGGCCGCTGAATGCGTTCTTTTCCGGCTGCAGCATGACTACATGCCAAACCCGCATGAATCCTTCAGTGGCTTGTGCCGCAAGGGCTGGCGCCGGTTCATTCACGCGTGTACACATCGGTGTAGCCCGCTCACAACGCATGGTTAACCAATCGCTGCCGACGATGGCCCCGTCCACCGCATTCCGCGCGTGGCATTTGGAGATCGGACATGGCACAGCAGAACCAGAACCCGAACCAGAAGCAGCAGGGCCAGCAGAACCAGCAGGATCAGCAGCAGGAACGCGGCCGCGACCAGCAGCAGCAACAGCAGCAGGAACAGCAGAAGCGCAACCAGAACCAGCAGCAGGGCGGGCAGGACGAGGAAGAGTGATCCTGGCAGCCGCCATCCATCACCGACGAAGCCCCGCCCCGTGCGGGGCTTCGCTTATTCGAGCACGCCGATCCGCTGCAGCACCGTCGCTGCGGCCATGTCGTTGGGGTTGGTACCGGGCAGGCCCTGCGGTACGTCCAGGCCCATGCCGCGATACAGATCAACCCAATGCTGGGAGATCTCACCGGTCTGCGGGTTGCGGAAGTTCATCGGCTGCAGCGCGAACACATGGTGCGCACGGAATGCGCGTTCGATGAAGTCCGAGCAGTAGTAGCTTTCGTCGTTCAACACATAGGCGGTGTTGTACGGCTTGCCCAGCATCGTGCGTGCGGTGGTCACGGCATCGGTGATGGCATTCCCTGGCGGCGCGCGCAGGCGATAGACCACGACCTGCCGCTGCTTGCCACGCGCAGCTTCGCGGAACTGGTCCAGCGTCTGCCGGCGCGAGCCCTTCTCATCGGCGTGCAGCACCTCCCAGCCCTGCGGTGCCGACGCCACCAGCGCGACATGGTCGAAGCTGGACGCCCCTTGCTTTCCCGTCGCATCGTCGATGGCCGCGCTCAGGCCACCGTGACCCGCGGTGACGAACAGCAGGTCGCCTTCACGGACCTCGATGGCCATCGCCAAGGCTGGCCACAGGGCGGGCAGCAGCAGGCCGATCAGGAGCAGGAGGCGGCGCATGGGCATCTCGAACAGGCGGGAAGGCGCGATTGTAGGCGGCAGGATAGGATGGCGCGACCAGACCGGAATCAGGACGATCCCATGAAGCCCCGCCGTTCCCTTGCGCTGCTGGCACCCGCCCTTGGCCTTGCGCTGTCCGCCTGCACGCCTGCGCCGCAGCCAGCGCCTGCTGAAGCCCCGGCCCCTGCAGCGGCACCTGCCAGCACAGCGACGGCGGTGGAACCCGCGCCCGCAGTGGCGACCGCGGCGTGCCCCCATCCCGCGTTCGATACCTTCCTGAAGCATTTCGGCAACGAGATCACCCTGCAGGAAAAGGCCACCGCCGATCCGCTGCTGGACAGCTACGTTGACGCTGGCGCCGAGCCTGAGCCGCGCACAGTGGAACGCCCGGTTGCATTGGCCGATGTCGAATGGCCGGTGATGCCCGATCCAGCCGGGCTGGCCGGGCAGGGCCGGGAAATGCAGGTGACGGCGGTGGCCGATGGGCAGATGCAGGTGCAGATCCGCACGCCGGACAGCAGCGACCAGCAGACCTACACCTTCGCGCAGAAGCCGTGCTGGACACTGGTCAAGCGTGAAGACGAGTCGATCTGAGGCCAGATCGGGACAGGCGCGGACCGTCGGCGGCTGCTAGGCTCAAAGCCCGATCAAGGCACGGAGACGCCGATGCAGGCCCGCAGGATGCGCACCACTACCGTCGTCATCGCCACGCTGTGGGCGATGAGCACCTCCCTCGGCGCCCATGCACAGTCGCTGCACGCCGATGACCGCGCTTACTTCCCCAGCGCCGCCGCCGAACAGGCGGCACGGGTCACCTTGGGCGAGCGCGTTGAGGCATTGCAGAGCGCCACGGCGGGCGAGCCGGCCACGCGCTTCCGCCAGGCCGAAGCGCTGCAGGCACAGTGCATGCGTCACCATGCGTTTCTGCATCTGCAGGCCGCGCGCAACGCACGCGATCGTCGCCCGGCGCAGGCGCTGGACCAGGTGATGGGGCTGTGCAGCCGTATCGCCCGTACCGGCAGGGCCGCCCTGCGTGAGGCGCCGGTGGACGCCACCTGGTTGACGCCCTATGGATTCCTGCGCGCCCGCGCGCTGCAGGAAGGCGCGGCGCCGGCCAATGCGCAGCTGGATGATGCCGTGGATGTACTGGCCGATCCGGCGCTGGATACTTTCGCGCGCCTGCGTCGGCAGATCATGCACAGCGCGGAATACCCGCGTATCGAGGGTGCTGGCCGCAGCTGGGATACCGGCGCCGACAAGCAGGCCCTGGCCCAGCATCCGGACCGCGCGCTGCGTGAGGCCGGCTGGAAGGGATACTGGCAGGGCATGCAGTCGCGCCGCGAGCCGATGGCGTCGGTACTGCTGGGCCTGGTACAGGTGAATGATGCCGCCGCGCGTCTGCAGGGCGACGGCTCGGCCACCGCACGCGGCTATCGACGCATGGGCATGGATACGAAAACGGTAGACGCGACGCTGGCGGCGATCGAGCGCCACGCCGAAGACCGTCGTGACTACCAGGACATGCTGCTGCAGCATGCCGGGCGCAGCGGTGTGGTGTCGCCGCAGCTGTGGGATACCACCGTGCCGGATGCCGGCTACACGCCACCGGTGCTGACCCTGGAACAGCTGCGCGATACCGCGGCCGACGCCATGCAGCCGCTGGGGCCGGAGTATGTCGCCGAGCTGCGCGCGCTGCTGGATCCTGCGCACAAGCGCATGGACCTGGCCACCGTGCTGGGCAGTCGCAGCCAGGACGCGTTCCATGTGTTCGCACCGGACACGCCGGCGCTGCTGTTCGTGGGGCTGCGCAGCGGCGATCTGGAAAGCGATGTGGAGATCGCCCATGAAGCAGGTCACGCCATGCATGGGCAGTGGATGCTGCGCGGGCATGCCTCGCCATTGCATCTCAATGGCAGTGCGTGGATGACCGAGGCGTTCGCCATCTACAACGAGCTGCGCTTCCGTGACCAGTTGTACCGGCAGGCGCAGGACCCGCGCGCCAAGGCGTACTACCTGAAGTCGCTGCTCGACGACATGGTGTTGCAGCTGTTCACCTCCTCCGAGGAAGCACAGCTGGAGCAGTCGATCTACCAGGGCGTGGCCAGCAATACATTGGGCACCGCCGATGATCTGGACGCGCTCACCGGCCAGGTGCTGGCGCGCTACGGCCAGCAGCCGCAGCGCTACCCGCAGCTGCGCAGCACCTGGATCGGCAAGCGCCTGATGTATGACGACCCGCAGTATCTGGTCAATTATCTCTATGCCGGATTGCTGGCGGTGCAGCTGTATGTGCAGGACCAGCAGGATCCGGAGGGCTTCCGCCAGCGCTATCTGACCGTACTGGGTGAGGGCTTCGACCGCGCCCCGCAGGAACAGGTGGCGCAGTTGCTGGGTCATGCACCGGACTGGCCGGCACTGGTCGACGCCGATCTGCAGGTGTTCGCGCAGAACGCTGCCCGGCTGCAGGCGCTGTATGCGCAGATCGAGGCAGGGCAGGGCACATGAGCCGGGTGCGGCAGGCGCGCATTGCCAGGCCGTGGGAGTGGCTTGCGCTGCTGCTCTGCCTGCTGCCGCTGCTGGCGTTGGCGGCAGCCCCGATCCCTGCGTTGAATGATCCGGTGGTGGACACCGCAGATGCACTGTCGGCCAGCACCCGCGCCACGCTGCGCGAGCAGGCCTTGCAGCTGCAGGCACGCAAGGGCGCGCAGCTGCAGGTGCTGGTGGTGCCGAGCGTTGGCGAGGAAGGCATCGAAGCCTATGCGCAGCGCGTCTTCGACCAATGGCAGCTGGGCCGCGCCGGTATCGATGATGGCGTGCTGCTGCTGGTGGCGGTGCAGGATCGGCGCGTACGCATCCAGACCGGCTATGGCCTGGAAGGCACCATTCCTGATGCGTATGCCGCACGCATCATCGACAAGGCGATCGTGCCGCGGTTGCGCGAGGGAGACCTGGACCAGGGCGTGCTGGACGGCACCGCGGTGCTGGTGGCGCTGGTCGATGGCGAGCAACTGCCGGCCTGGGAAGATTCATCGGCACGCAACGTATTGCCGCCGGATTGGCGCGCGGGGGATTCGGTCGTTGCGCTGACGTTGCTGGCGGGCTTCCTGGCCGGTCTGTGGCGATCGCCACCGCGTCTGCTGGCGACCCGCACCGAAGCCGATTTCACCGGTAACCGCCGCGAGCGGCGGCGCAAGGCATTGGCAGCCAATGCGGCGATGCCCAGGCCGACGTGGCCGACCTTACCTGCCTGGGGCCGGCCGCTGCTGGTGACGGCGGTGATTGCTGCGGGACTGCTGTCTGCGACGCTGCTGTTGCCGCGCCACGTGCTGCCGGCGCTGTCCTTCGTGCTGCTGCCCGCCGTACCGGTGGCAACCCTGCTGGGCTGGTGCTGGCATCGCAGCCGCGGCGTACGCATCGTGCTGTACGGCATGCTGGCCGTCAGCACCGGCTTCTTCGCGGTGATGCTGGTGCGTGGCCAGTTGCCGCCCAGCCTTGCGCTGCACACGCTGCTGAACCTGGCGGTCGGCATCGCCGCCATGCTGGTGTTCTTCCTGGTGCAGGCCGGTCGCGCGCGTTGGCGGAAGAACCGCAACAGCTTCGCCGTGCGCCTGGTGGTGCTGGTGCTGCTGACCGCTGGCTATGCGCTGGGCGCACTGCTGGCCATCGACCGTGCCGGCGATGAGAGCGCCCGCGTGCTGGCGACGATCGTGTCCAGCGTGGGCACGCTGTTCCTGTATTTCATCTGGGTTTTCACCCTGCTGCCCGGCGAGAAAGCCCGCGGCGGCCGCGGTTCGTCCCGAGGCTACCGTTCCTCCTCCAGCACTTCGTCGTCCAGTTCGTCCTCGAGCAGTTCCAGCGACTGGTCCGGTGGGGGTGGCCGCAGCGGCGGCGGTGGCGCCTCGGGCAGCTGGTAGCTCAGGCCGCCTGCACCCGCCAGCCCAGCGCGGCATCGTGCAGTTCGCCGCTGCCGCTCACATCGCTCACCTGCAGCTGCAGTCCCTGCGCGTTGGGCAGGTCCTTCAGCTCGGGGAACCAACGACGATCGGCAGTGACCACGATCAGCAGGCCCTCGTCATCGCCCATCGGCGCGAACTGCGGCGACGGCGGGCTGATCGGCTGCAGGCCGAAGCGCTGGCTGGACTGTTCGCGCACCGCATCGACATCGTGGCTGGGCAGGCCAACCTCGCTCAGGCAGGTCAACTCGCTGCCATGGAAGGCGCCACTGCGGTCGCTGGCCGGCAAGCGCCTGCGGCCGATCAGTTCCAGGATCAGGCCATCGGGTCCGGTGAAGTACACCGACTGCGATTGCCAACTGCTTTCCAGTGCGAAGTAATCGAGGCCTTCCGGGTTGCGTTGGAAGGGCGTGCGTGCACGCAGCCAGGTCATGGCCTCGGCGAAGCGGTTGTCCGGCACATTGAAGGCCAGGTGCACGCCGCCGACAGGGTGGTCGCCGGCAGGTTGCAACTGGATCGTGCTCCAGCCGATGCGGACCTGGTCACCGGCCACCTCCAGTTGCAGCACGTCGCGGAAATAACTGGCAACGCGGGTGACGTCGGATACAGGCAGGGTGAGGTGCAGCAGGCGCATGGTCGATCCTCCGTGTAACGCTGGGTGCAGTGTAGTCCCGCGCACCTTCGCGCCGCGTCATCACCTGCGCAACGAATCGTTACTGCCAGCCGCAGCGTCGAGCCGTGCTCGACAGCTTCTACCGCAGTGCATCACCGAAGAAGCGCAGCGCGTCTTCCACCGCCACGGCATGCGTCTGTTCCTTCGGCACCGCCGTCACGCACAGTGCCGGCAGCCGCTCCTTCGCCAGCGGTGTGCACCCGGACAGGAAATCGTAGTGGCCAACACCCGGCAGCGCGTGAAGCGTTGCCTTCGGAATCAGCGCCGCCGCCACATCACCATTGGTCGCTGGTGGCGCAACGTCATCAGCAGCGCCCAGTACGATCGCCACCGGCTGCTGCAGCGCCTTCAGCTGCTCCGGTGTGAATGCCTGCACGATGGCCGGCGCCAGCACGAACACGGCGCGGACACCGGGAATCGAGCGATCACCCTGTGCGTGCTGCACGTAGGGCTGCAGTTGCGGCGATGCTGCTGCAGCAAGACGCACCTCCATCGTATGCGTGGCCGCTTCCTGCTGCGGTCTGCACACGCCGTCGTCCGCGTGCGCCTTGCAGAACGCCAGCAGCCGCGTCATGTCCGGCCGCGCGCCGGCGCTGAGCAGTGCGGTGAAGCCACCGGCGGAATAGCCGACCACGCCCAGCCGCGACGCATCAATGTGTGGCCCCAACTGCGGGTCGGCCTGCACTGCGGCCAGCGCGGCCTTCAGGTCGTCGGCGCGCAGCCAGGTCAGCACGCTGCCGGCCAGCGTCATCTCATCGGCGCCGTTGTTGCCCGGGTGGTCCACGGCGATCACCAGGTAACCGGTACGTGCCAGCGCGGTGCCCAGCCACCCCATCATGCGCGCGGTGCCGCCATTGCCATGCGACAGCAAGAGCGTCGGCAGGCGCCCTCCGGTGATGGGGGCGTCCTTCGCGGCGCGCCCCACCTCGAACAGTGGCGCATCCGCTGGCCCGATGGTCAGCGGCGTTTCCTGGCTGCCAGGGCTTGCCGGGTACCACACGGTGAAGCGCAGCACATCGCGGTGCGCGCCATCGCGTATCGCCGCGCTTTCCAGCGTTGTCACGCCGTGGCGTTCACCGGCGGTGATGGGCGCTGCCGCCATCGCCAGCGGCGCCAGCGAAGCCAACAGCAGGGCCAGCATCCATCGCGTCGCATGCATCATCACTCTCTCCGGGTCAGGCAGTGCGTTGATCGACCGGCAGCCAGATTTCCACGCCACCGTGGCCGCTATGCTCGTCGAATCGGGTGTCGTAGCGTTCAAGGTCCGGCGCGTTGGCCAGGTTGAGGCGGTTGGCGGGCAGATATTGGTCCAGCAGCCAGAACCAGGTCGAGCGGATGGTGGAGATATGGCCGCCATGCCAGGCCACCAGGTAACGGCGCGCAGGCACATCCACCCGCTGCCAGTGTACCGGTACCGATGGCAGTGCATTCACCGGCAGCGCTGCGATGTAATCGAAACCACCCTCGTCGTCGCTGTTGCAGCACACACCGAAACTGAGCGGTGCCGGCGTTGGCCATTCGCGATTGAGCTGTGCCCACTGCCCCGGAATCGCACCACCGCTGTCGCGGGTGTGGCGCATGCCGATGCCAGCCACCTGGAACGGTGTGCAGTCGATCAGCCTGGGCGCCTCGCTGCAGGCCTGTGGTGCATCGTCGAGACGGATCGCGTGCACCAGTGCCAGCTCCTGCAGGCCCTGCTCGCGCACGCGCTCCGGGGTCTGCCCGAACTGCTCGCAGAAGGCACGGGTGAACGCGGCATGTGTGCTGTAGCCCGTCGCCAGAGCTACCTGCAGGATGTCGCCGGCACCGTTGGCCAGCTGCTGTGCAGCGGTGGTCAGGCGGCGTCCGCGCAGGTAGCGCACCACCGACGTACCGGTGCGGGCCTGGAACAGGCGCGACAGATGGAACGGCGACAGTCCGGCGGCAGCCGCGATGTCGGCCAGCGCCAGCGGCTTGTCCGCATGGCTTTCGATGTACCACAACGCTTTGCCTGCCGCGCTCATCGCGCTGTTCCTTGTTCGAATGCCGGGCAGCGTAACGGATCGACAGGGTGGGGCGCTTAGCAGTTCTTGCGGTGGCGGGGCTTTGCGTTTGCCGTTGTACCGGCAACAATGCGGCCTTCATGGACACGATGGAGGCCAGGGACATGCCGGAAGTCACCGCTATCAGCCAGGCCGCGCAGATCGACGCATGGTGATGATCATTGCGATTGCCCTGCTGCCGGCGCTGCTGCCACTGGCGCTGCTGGTGATCATGTGGCGGCGGGCGCCGCGCTGGCGCGGGGACCCCTGGCTGTACCGTGTGATGTTCTCATTGCTGGCAGCACTGCTGGCGCCCACGCTGTTGATGGCAGGCCATGGCGGCCTGCCGTGCCCCACCATCGGCGGCCTTGTGCTGGTACTCATGGACCTTGAGTGGATCGGCCAACTGCAGGTGAACCTGATTGCCTTCGGAACCGAGGACACTGCCATCCTCTCCGCGCCTTTCCTGTTCGTCTTCGCGATCGCGCTGTTCATCCCGCTGCGCACGGCGCGTCCAGCCACCTTCGGCTTCGACGATGACGCTGCCGGGTAGCGCACGCCCGGTACGGGCGGCACCCGCACCGTAACCGCTGCAACTGTCGTCTCCACGTCATCGCTGCTTCACATCGCAGCCCGAGACTGCGCGCCTTGTCCAGGTCCCACCTGGCCCTGTCGTGCCTTCCCGGAGTCCTGCCGTGCATCGTTCGAAGCTGTCGCGTTCCATCCTCCTCGCCATTGGTCTGGTCAGCGCAGGAGGCGCGATCGCAGCAGATGCCGGAACGGCAGACACCAGCAGCAGTGGCAGCCACGCCGCACCCACCCAGCTTGACGCGATGCTGGTTACCGGTACCCGTGCCTCCAACCGCACCCAGTTTGAAACCCTGGCGCCGGTGGACGTGTTCACCAAGCAGGACATCCAGTCGGTCGACTCCACCGATCTGAAGGACGTGCTGGCGCAGCTGGTGCCGTCGTTCGTGGTGCAGCGCCTGCCGATGGCCGATGGCCAGGTGTTCGTGCGCCCGGCCACGCTGCGCGGCCTGTCGCCGGACCAGACGCTGGTGCTGGTCAACGGCCGCCGCTTCCATCGCAGTGCCTTGCTTGGCAACCGCGGAGCACAGGCCGCCGACCTGGCGCAGATCCCGACCAGTGCCATCAAGCGCATCGAAGTACTGCGCGATGGTGCGTCGGCGCAGTACGGTTCGGATGCCATTGCCGGCGTCATCAACATCATCCTGGAAGACAGCCCGGGCACCGAGATCACCGCCGGTTATTCGCAGTACGCGCAGGGCGATGGCGCCTCGCGTGACTTCAGTGCACGCACCGGCTGGGCGCTGGGGGACTACGGCAGCCTGGCCCTGTTCGCCGAATCATCCAACTCCGATGCGACCTCGCGCACCCGCCAGCGTCCCGACGCCATCGCCTTCCAGGCCGCGCATCCAGAGCTGGACGTGCCCAACCCGGTGCAGCGCTGGGGCCAGCCGGAGCTGGAAAGCCGCCGCGTGGGCTTCAACCTGAAGGCCAATGCCAGCGACACCCTGGAGCTGTATGCCTTCGGCCTGTACAGCCACAGCGACGGTGTCAGCGATTTCAACTGGCGCAACCCGGATACCACCACCGGCGCCTATCGCACCACCAACATCTTCCCCGGCTGGAACCTGCGTTCGATCTACCCGGTGGGCTTCAGCCCGCAGTACGGCAACACGCAGAACGACCTGCAGCTGGTCGCGGGCCTGCGCGGTGAAATCACCCCCAAGCTGCGCTGGGACCTGAGCGCCTCGTATGGCCGCAATGCCATCGACTACAGCCTGGACAACTCGATCAACGCATCGCTGGGCCCGGACAGCCCGACCTCCTTCGACCTCGGCCGGCTGACCCAGACCGAGAAGAACGCCAATGCGGACTTCAACTACGAATGGGACGTGGCTGCGCTGTCCAAGCCGATCAACGTCGCCTTCGGTGCCGAGTTCCGCCAGGAGACCTACCAGGTGCGCGCCGGTGACCCTGCCTCGTATGCGGTGGGCCGTGGTGCGGCGGCGGGTCTGGAAGCGAATTCCAACGGCGCGCCGGGTTTTTCGGCCAGCCAGGCCGGGCAGTGGAGCCAGCGCAGCAAGGCCGCCTACGTGGACATGGAAGTGCCGCTGGGCGAACGCTGGAGCATCGGCGCGGCCGGTCGCTATGAAGACTTCTCCAGCTTCGGCAGCACGGTGGACGGCAAGCTGTCGGCGCGCTTTGCGATCACCCCGGACGTGGCCCTGCGTGGCACCCTGTCCACCGGCTTCCGCGCGCCCACCCCGGCCCAGCTCAACACCACCAGCACCACCCAGGGCCTGGACACGCGCACGCTGCAGATCTTCACCAGCGGCCGCCTGTCGCCGACCGATCCGTTGGCGCAGCTGCTCGGTGCCAAGCCGCTCACCCCGGAAGAATCGCGCACCGCCTCGCTGGGGCTGGCCTGGCGCACGGACATTGGCCTGTCCGGTTCGGTGGATGTCTACCGGATCACGCTCAGCGACCGCTTCAGCCAGTCGGCCAGCTTCGCCATTCCGGCCGGCACGCCCAACCCGCTGGGCTATACCTCGGTGAACTACTTCACCAACGATTTCGACACCACCACCACCGGCGTGGACGTGGTCGGCAACTACCTGCGCGATCTCGGCGCCGGGCGCATGACGCTGATCCTGGCCTACAACTACAACCAGACCCGCGTCGACAACGGCAGCACCTCGGTGGCGACCAACGAGACCCAGCGCGTGCTGTTCGAAGACCGCCTGCCCGAGCATAAGGGTAGCTTCACCGGCAGCTGGGACGTCGGCGCGTGGTCGTTGATGGCGCGCGTGCGCTACTACGGCAAGTGGACCGATTCCACCGGCAACGCTACGGGCGACATCTACCAGCAGTTCGGTGCGATGACCTTCCTCGACCTCGCGGTGGGCTATCGCATCAACGAACACCACAGCCTGCGCGTGGGTGCCGACAACGTGTTTGATCGTTACCCGGATGAAGCCACGTTCCAGGCCAGCCGCGGCCTGATCTATTCGCGCAACGCCCCGTATGACACCGACGGCGCCAATGTGTACGCGCAGTACCGGCTGACCTTCTGATGGACAGCCGCCGTCGTTCCCTGCTGCGCGCGGGTGCGCTGCTGCCGGCCAGTGCGGCGCTGGCCGCGCTGGCTGCCCCGGCAGCCGCGCGCTACGCTGTGCCGATGGACATTCCCGCACCTTCCACGACGCCGGACGTGCTGGCCCGTGACGAGTCGTACTGGTCCGCCGTCGCCAGCCATTTCGACATCACCGATGAAGTGAACCACCTGGAGAATGGCTACTGGGGCGCGATGGGCCGGGAGACCCTGGCCAGCTACCAGCGGCACACCGCCGAAGTGAATCGCGGCAACGCCTGGTACGGCCGCCATGCATTCCCGGCGCAGTACATGGCCGTGCACCGGCAGGTGGCCGACATGCTCGGTGTTGGCGCGGACGAGATCGCACTGACCCGCGGCGCCACCGAAGCGATGCTGGCGCTGATCGGCGGCTACAACCGCCTGCAGCCCGGCGACCAGGTGCTGTACGCCGATATCGACTACGACAGCATGATCAACGCCATGCGTTGGCTGCAGCAGCGCCGTGGCGTTCAGGTCGAGCGCATCGCATTGCCGGTCGTTCCCGATCGCGAACAGATCCTGCAGGCCTACGACGCGGCGTTCGCGCGCCTGCCACGCCTGAAACTGGTGTTGCTGACCCAGGTCAGTCACCGCCATGGGCTGGTGCTGCCGGTAGCGGAGATCGCCGAGCGTGCGCATGCGCGCGGCATCGATGTGATTGTCGATGCCGCACATGGATTCGGCCAGATCGACTACGTGGTACCGCAGTTGAAGGCCGATTTCGTTGGCATCAACCTGCACAAGTGGATCGGCGCACCGGTGGGCGTGGGTGCGATGTACGTACGCAAGGGGCGCGTGGCCGACCTGGATCCTTACATGGGCGAGACCGACGACGGTCGCGTGGGTAGCCGCGTGCACACCGGCACGGTCAACTTCGCTGCCTATCTGGCGCTGCCCGAGGCCATCGCCTTGCACCAGCGCATCGGAGCAGCCAACAAGCAGGCGCGCCTGCGCTATCTGCGCGAGCGGTGGACGGTGCCAGCGCGGCAGATGGCGCATATCGAGGTGCTGTCGTCGCCGGATGCGGCGTTGGCCAGTGCATTGGCCAGCTTCCGCCTGCGCGGCCATACCTCGGTGGAAGACAACGTGGCGCTGCAGAAACGGCTGCTGGATGAGCACCGGATATTCACCACGCATCGCGATGGTCTGGACTCCGGTGCCTGCGTGCGGGTGACGCCATCGGTGTTCACCCGCCCCGCGCAGATCGATGCGCTGGTGCAGGCGCTGGCGGCGCTGGCCTGAACGCCCACCGCGTTGGTAGATGCCAACCTTGGTTGGCACCGCATCCACGCATGGCATGAACGGGCATTGCCAACCAAGGTTGGCATCTACCGAATACCGAAACAGGTCGAGCAGATCCACGCCATGCGTGGATGTTTTCCGCCTACCGCTCAATCGCCGGCAACGCATCGGACAACAACAACCGATCGATCCGCCGCAGCGCGTTCTCCAGTTGACGCCGGTCCGCAGCCAATCCCAACGACAGCCGCACCCCACTCGCGAACGCTGCGCCCGGCGGACAGAATGCCGATGAAGGTGCGATCGCCAGGCCCTGCAGCTGTGCCGTACGCACCAGCGTGGCATCGGTCCAGGGTGCGGGCACCCGGCACCACGCATGCAGCCCATCGGCGCGCTCCAGCAATGAAGGCGCCAGCAGATACCGTGCCATCCGCGTGCGCTCGCGTGCTTCCTCGCGCACCTGCACCAGCAGCGCCTGCGCCGAACCATCCAGCAGCAGCTGGCTGGCCAGCGCGGATACCAGCGGATGGCCCATCAACCGCGTGGCACGCAGTGCGGCAGCCATCGCCTCGGCGTGGGCGGCGCTTGGGCATTGCACGAACGCGGTACGCAGGCCGGGGCTGATCACCTTGGACAGGGTGGCTACATGGAACACATGTCGAGGTGCCAGCGTCGCCAGCGCAATGGGCGCGGTGACGGCCAGATGCCAGTACGGGTCGTCCTCGATTGCCAGCAGGCCTTCGCGCTCCAGCACCCGCGCCAGCGCCTCGCGCCGCGAGGTGGGCACGGTCAGCGCCGTCGGGTTCTGGCAGGTGGGGTTGAGATAGACCAGGCGCGCGCCACACTCCCGCGCCTGGCGTGCCAGCGCCTCCGGGCACATGCCCTGTTCGTCGCCCTCCACCGTGACCAGCCGCCGCCCCAGTGCCGCGGCCGCCTGCAGCAGGCCCGGATACACCAAGCGGTCGCAGAGGATCGCATCGCCCTCGCGCCCCTGGCTGACCAGGATCGCCGCCAGCGCCACCTGCGCGCCCTCGGTCAGCAGCAGGCGTGCGTCGTCCACCGTGCCCAGCATCGGCTGCAGCCAGCGCGCCGCCGCGTGGCGGTCGGTCGGATTGCCACCACCCACGTGATAGGTCATCAGGTTCGGCGCATTGCTGCGCGCGAGCACCGCCGCTGCGCCTCGACGCAGCATGTCCGCCAGTGCATCGGCGTCGGGTACCGGCGGCACGTTCATGCTGAGATCGACGGCCTGATCAAAACCGGCCTTGGGCGGTGCGATGAAGCTGCCCTGTGGCCCACGTGCTTCGATCAGTCCACGCTTGCGTGCTTCATCGAACGCACGGGTTACCGTGGTCAGGTCCACGCCCAGCTGCTGCGCCAACGCGCGCTGCGAGGGCAGCCGTTGCCCGGGCGCCAGGCCGCCGCGATTGATGGTGCGTTCCAGCGTGTTGACGATGCGCAGGTAGATCGGGCCGCTGTGCACATGCACGTCCTGCACCCAGCCCAGCCCTGCGACGCCAGGCCCTGCGACATCGGGTCGCGGCATGTACGGAGGATGTCGGGGCGTATCGTTGCTTCCAACGGCGGGAGCCTGTCCATAACCATCGGTCGGTTCGGACAGGTGACCGCCGTTGTTGTTTGTGGCGGCTGCGCCGGCCAGCATCGGTGATGTCATCGCGCGTCCTCAGCGCTTGGCCTGCCACGGGCAGTAGCAGCCCACGGCAAGCAGTCCTTTCGGGCGCACGGTTTCCCCGCGCACCAGTTTGTCCAGCAACGGTTCGACAAAGCTGTTGGCCGAATTGCAGACCATGCCGATGCTGTACGGGCCGGCATAGGCCAGGTGGCCCTGGCGGTCCCAGATCGCCACCGCCGGGCTGGCCGGAATGTTCTCGATGCCGTCGATGGTCGGCAGGGTGATCACCTTGTTGCGCAGCGGCTCGGGTAGTTCACCTTGGGTGCCGGGGCGACGGATCGCATAGAAGTCGATACCGGCGCGGCGGTACATGCTGATCAGGTAGCTGAGGTGCGCACCGGTTTCGCGGTTGCACACGCCGCAGGCCGGGTCCCAGAAATGCACCACGCGGATGCGGCCGGTGTCGCCGGCCAGTTCCGCCGGCAACCGCAGCTGCGAGTCATCGAAGACGATGGCCTGTTCGGCGAACGTGGACTGCTCGCCATAGCCGAAGTACTGCCACAGTGCCGCCGCCACGCCGGCCATGAACAGGCAGGCGAGGGCGATCATCACCGGCAGCATCGAACGGCGTGGACGCGGCGCGGCTGCGCCCATCAGGAGTCGTCCTCGCCGAACTTGTGCACGTACTGCTTGCGCATCTCGCGGCACGAATCGGCCTGGGCGCGGCGCTGGATCTCGCTGCGCGCCGCGTCCTCGCTGCGTTGCAGGCACTGTTCGATGGCGTGGCGCTCGGCGGCCTGCACATCCACGGTCTGCGGTTGCAGGCAGACCCAGGCCAGGGCAGCCAGCATCAGCACGACGAAGCCGCCGCAGCCGGCCATCACCAGGTGGAACTTCAGTTTGTCGGCGGCCATCGGCGGCACGTCCCTCGGTCCATACAGTGCATACAAGATATCATCTTGTATGGTTATGGCTCACAGGGGGGCTCAGACGATCGCCGAATGCCGCGCGTCGGGTGCCTCGGACAGAATCTCGTTCAGCTTGGCCAGCGCGCCGGCCAAGGCCTCCTGGTCCACGGCACCGCCCAGCGACAGGCGGATGGCATTGCCCGGTGGCGGTTCCTCCACGCTGAAGGCGTCGGAGCTGGCGATGCCCAGGCCCTGTTCCTGCGCGGCCTGGATCAAGCGGTACTGGTCCAGCCGCGGCGGCAAGGGCAGCCACACATGCAGGCCGGCCGGATGGGCCTGGCGGCGGGCGGGCAGGTAGCGGGCGGCGATGGCCTGGCGCTCGCGCAGTTCCTGCTGGAAGCGCTGCACCATCGCCTGCGCCTGGCCGGTGCGGATCCAGTGCGAGGCCACGGCCACCATCGACTGGGTGGGCATCAGCGCGATCGCGCGCAGGGCGTCCAGCACCGGCTCCATCGGCTGCCCGGCCGGCACCACCAGGTAGGCCGTGCGCAGGCCGGGGGCCAGGCACTTGGACAGGGTGGAGATGTAATAGACCGGGCAGCCCCCGTCGGCCAGCGCCGCCAGTGGCGGGGCGGCATCGCCGGCCAGCAGCCAGTAGGGATCGTCCTCGACCACGGTCAGTTCGTGCCGCCGCGCCACCGCCAGCAGGGCCTGCCGGCGCTGTGCCGACATCGTCGCCGTGGTCGGGTTCTGGATGGTCGGCACCAGATACAGCAGGCGCGGCCGACGCAGCTGGCAGGCCTCTTCCAAGGCATCGGGCAGCATGCCCTCGGCGTCCATCGCCACCGGCACCACGCCCCGCTGCAGCACCCGCGCGGCGGCCAGCAGGCCCGGGTAGGTCAGCTGTTCGGCGGCGATCAGTTCGCCCGGCTGGGTGCGGGCCAGGATCAGCGCGCACAGCGCGGTCTGCGCACCGGGGCAGATCACCACCCGCTCGGCGCCCACCGGGCCGAGGATCGGCGCCAGCCATTGCACGGCCGCAGCACGGTCGTCGCGGCTGCCGGCGCCGACGTGGTAGCTCATCAGCTCGCCCTGGCCCAGCTGCTGGCCCAGGTGCTGGAAACCGGCCTCCATGCCCTGCGCGAACGGCGCGCTGCCCAGCAGCGGCGGGATGTTCATGCTCAGGTCGACCGAGGTGCTGCGGTTGCCGGCGGACATCGCGATGAAGGTGCCGCCGGCCCCCTGTGCATCCAGCAGCCCGGCCTGGCGCAGTTCGGCGAAGGCGCGGGTGACCGTGGTCAGGTCCACGCCCACCTGCTGGGCCAGATCGCGCTGCGGTGGCAGGCGGTCGCCCGGGCGCAGCACGCCATCGTCCACCGCCTCGCGCACCTGCTGGGCGATCTGCAGGTACAGCGGTCCTGCGCCATCGCGGAAGGGGCGAACCCAGGTCCGGTTGGGGTGTTTCAGGCGGCGGCCGGCAGCAGGAGGCGTCATCGGTCGGATTTTTCCATACGTGCAGATGCACAAGTCCATACAATGCTGTATCTTGTATGGGCTTGATTGGAGTGGCTCGCCTGTTTGTAGGCGACCTCGTACCCACAGTGTAGCCGCTCCACGCCCGGGCGCTGCGCGCAGGCGAGCCGGTCAAGCGCGCATCTTCAACAGGGTTGACCTCCAATGAATATCTGCTGGAACCGCATCCGCCTGGCGCTGGTCGCCCTGGCCTGCATCGCCCTGACGGGCTGTGATTGGGTGCTGCTGGATTCGAAAGGCATGGTCGGGATCGCCCAACGCGACCTGATCCTGATCTGCATCGGCCTGATGCTGATCGTCGTCGTGCCGGCCATCGTGCTGACCTTCGTGTTCGCCTGGCGCTTCCGCGCCGGTAATACCAAAGCGAAGTACACGCCGGACTGGTCGCACTCCACCAAGGTGGAAGTGGTGGTCTGGGGCGTGCCGTTGATCATCATCGCGGTGCTGGCAGTCATCGTGTGGAAGTCGACCCACGAGCTTGATCCGTACAAGCCGCTGGACGTGGCCGGCGAGCCGCTGCACGTGGACGTGATCGCCACCGACTGGAAGTGGGTGTTCGTGTACCCGGACCTGGGCATCGCCACGGTCAACCAGCTCAACTTCCCGGCCAACCGCGCGCTGGCGTTCAACATCACCTCCAACTCGACGATGAACACCTTCTTCATCCCGCAGCTGGGTGGGCAGATCTACGCGATGGCCGGCATGCGCACGCAGCTGCACCTGATCGCCAACGAGCCCGGCCAGTTCCGTGGCATGTCCGGCAACTACAGCGGCCATGGCTTCTCGAACATGAAGTTCATGGCCACCGCCAGCAGCAACGAAGACTTTGATCGCTGGGTGGCCGAAGTGCGCAGCGCGCCGGATGCGCTCAGCTTCGAACAGTTCAAGGCGCTCGCCGCACCGTCGAAGAATGCGCCGGTGCAGCACTTCTCCAGCGTTGAACCGCTGCTGTTCAAGAAAGTCATCGACCAGTTCATCGGCGTCGGTGAGAACACCGCTGCTGCGGCCCCGGCCGGTACGGCCGCCGGTGCCCAGGTTTCCCAGGAGTAACGAACATGTTGGGTAAATTGACGTGGGAGGCCGTGCCGCTGCACGAGCCGATCGTGGTGGTCACGCTGGCGGCCATGGTGCTGGGTGGCCTCGCGCTGCTCGGCGCGGTGACGTATTTCAAGCTGTGGGGCGTGCTGTGGCGCGACTGGTTCACCACCGTGGACCACAAGAAGATCGGCATCATGTACGTGGTCGTCGCGCTGGTCATGCTGGTGCGCGGCTTCGCCGATGCGTTGATGATGCGCGCACAGCTGGCGGCGGCCGGGCCGGGCAGTGATGGCTTCCTGCCACCGGAGCACTACGATCAGATCTTCACCGCGCACGGCGTGATCATGATCTTCTTCGTGGCCACCCCGTTCGTGGTCGGCCTGATGAACATCATCGTGCCGCTGCAGATCGGCGCGCGCGACATGGCGTTCCCGTTCCTCAACGCCTTCAGCTTCTGGATCTTCGTGGTCGGCGCTGCGCTGATGATGATCTCGCTGGGCGTTGGCGAATTCGCCATGACCGGCTGGGTCGCCTATCCGCCGCTGTCGGGCATCGAGTTCAGTCCAGGCGTGGGTGTCGATTACTACATCTGGGCGTTGCAGGCGTCCGGCATCGGTACGTTGCTGACCGGCGTCAACCTGTTCATCACCATCCTGCGCATGCGTGCGCCGGGCATGACGTTGATGAAGATGCCGGTGTTCACCTGGACCGTGCTGGTCACCAGCGTGATCATCATCGCCGCCTTCCCGATCCTGACCGTGGCCCTGGGTGCGCTCACCCTGGACCGCTACCTGGACTTCAACTTCTACACCAACACCTTGGGTGGCAACCCGATGATGTACGTGAACCTGGTGTGGGCCTGGGGCCACCCGGAGGTGTACATCCTGGTGCTGCCGGCGTTCGGCATCTTCTCTGAAGTGACCGCCACGTTCTCGCGCAAGAAGCTGTTCGGCTACAAGTCGATGGTCGGCGCCACCCTGGCGATCGGTATCCTGTCCTTCATCGTGTGGCTGCACCACTTCTTCACCATGGGTTCCGGTGCCAGCGTCAATGCCTTCTTCGGCATCATGACGATGATCATCGCCATCCCCACCGGCGTGAAGATCTTCACCTGGCTGTTCACCATGTACGGAGGCCGCGTGGAGTTCAGCGTGCCGATGCTGTGGACCATCGCCTTCCTGGTCACCTTCACCATCGGTGGCATGACCGGCGTGCTGCTGGCCATCCCGGGCGCGGACTTCCTGCTGCACAACAGCCTGTTCCTGGTGGCCCACTTCCACAACACCATCATCGGCGGCGCGCTGTTCGGCTACCTGGCCGGCTTCGTCTACTGGTTCCCGAAGGTGTTCGGCTTCACCCTCAACGAGCGCCTGGGCAAGTGGTCCTTCGCCTGCTGGGTGATCGGCTTCTACCTGGCTTTCATGCCGTTGTACATGCTCGGCTTCATGGGTATGACCCGACGCATGAACCAGTACGACAACCCGGCGTGGACGCCGTACCTGATCGCTGCGTTCATTGGTGCGCTGTTCGTGTTCGCAGGCATCATCCTGATGCTGGTGCAGATCTACGTCAGCGTGCGTGACCGCAAGCGCAACCTCGACCTCACCGGCGACCCGTGGAATGCACGCACGCTGGAATGGGCCACGCCGTCGCCGCCGCCGTTCTACAACTTCGCCGTGGTGCCCAAGGCCGATGAGCTGGATGCCTTCCACGAAGCGAAGAAGCGCGGCCTGCCGCCGCCGCCGAAGAAGTACGCACCCATCCACATGCCGAAGAACACCGGCGTGCCGTTGATCCTCAACGTCTGGATCCTGGTGCTGTGCTTCGCCCTGGTCTGGCACATCTGGTGGATGGCCGGTGCCAGCTTCATCGCGATGATCGTCACCCTGATCGCGCGCTCCTACAACGAGGACGTGGATTACTACGTCAGCTCCGAGGAGGTGGCGCGTACCGAAGCGGCCAACCACGCCAAGCTGCAGGAGGCACGCGCATGAACCTGTTGACCCGTCCGCAGCTGGACAGCGATGCGCTGGTCCACGACGACCAACATGAGCACGACCATGCCCACGAACAGGGCGGCATGAAAGTGTTCGGTATGTGGGTGTACCTCATGTCCGACCTGGTGCTGTTCGGCTCGCTGTTCGCCTCGTACGCGGTGCTCAGCACCGCCTACGCCGGCGGCCCCACCGGCAAGGAGCTGTTCTCGCTGCCGTTCGTGATGGCCGAGACCTTCATCCTGCTGGTGTCCAGCATCACCTACGGCCAGGCCGTGCTGGCCATGCACCGCCTGGACAAGGCCGCGGTGCTGCGCTGGCTGGGCGTGACCTTCGTGCTCGGTGCCTCATTCATCGGCATGGAGCTGTACGAGTTCTCGCACCTGATCCATGAAGGTGCCGGCCCCAGCACCAGTGCCTACCTGTCGGCGTTCTTCGCCCTGGTCGCCACCCACGGCCTGCACGTGGCCAGCGGCCTGATCTGGATGGCGGTGGTGATGCACCAGGTGTATCGCCGTGGCCTGACCCCGACCAACATCACCCGCGTGTCCTGCCTGAGCCTGTTCTGGCACTTCCTGGACCTGGTGTGGATCTGCGTCTTCACCTTCGTCTACCTGATCGGAGCCTTCTGACATGGCCCACGTCGAAACCTCGCGCGCCGGCAATGCGCACGGTTCCACCAAGTCCTACCTGATCGGCTTCGTGCTGTGCGCGCTGCTGACGGTGGTGCCGTTCGCTCTGGTGATGAACCCGGTGCTCTCGCGGCCGGTGACGCTGTTCCTGCTGGTCGGCTTCGCCGTCGCGCAGATCCTGGTGCAGCTGGTGTACTTCCTGCACATGGACCGCAAGTCCGAAGGTGGCTGGAACCTCGCCAGCTTCGTGTTCACCCTGGTGATCCTGTTCATCGTGGTCGCATTGTCGATCTGGATCATCTGGAGCATGCACTACCACATGATGATCAACTGACCGTGGCCGGGGCGATCGGCAAGGAGTGCGCGATCGCCCTGGCACCTCAGCCCTCACTCCCCCCAGGGCAGGCCTGACCGAGACCGCGCCCACCTCGTGTTGGTGGTACCCGTGATGCGTGTTGCTTCCGTTGTTCGTTCCCTTCGCCTGCCGCTGCTTGCCGCAGGCCTGGCACTCGGCCTGCTGGCCGGCTGCAGCGCGCAGTCGCGCATGGATTTCTATTCCAAGGACATCGCCTGCGAGGAACTGGGCCAGCACTGGACCATGCCCGACAGCGCCGGCACCCTGCGTGGCCCGAAGGACCTGCAGGGGCAGGTGACCTACCTGTTCTTCGGCTTCACCAGCTGCCCCGACGTGTGCCCGACCACCATGGTCGAACTGAGCCAGGTCAAGCACCTGATGGGCAAGGATGCCGACCAGCTGCAGGTGGTGTTCGTCAGCGTGGACCCGGCGCGCGATACACCCGAAGTCGCACACACCTACGTGCACGCGTTCGATCCGAAGGCGATCGCGCTGGTGGGTGATGAAGCGCAGCTCTCGGCGATGGCCAGTGACTTCAAGGCGTTCTACGAGAAAGAGCCCGGGCAGCTGCCGGATACCTACACGATGAGCCACATCGCGGGTGGCTACGTGTTCGACCGCCAGGGCCGCCTGCGCCTGTTCGCACCCTATGGCATGCCGGTGGAACAGCTGTTCTCGGACGTGCAGCGGTTGCTGCTGGAGCCGGAACATCCGGCTGCCGGCAGCGAAGCACTGGCCGCATGCAAACTGCCGCACAACACCAGCATCGCCGCCCGCTGAGCGACGCGTCCGCTCCGGTGGGTGATGCCCGCTCCGGTGGGTGATGCCCGCTCTGGTAGGTGTCGACCTTGGTCGACACGATGTTCGCTCTGGTAGGTGTCGACCTTGGTCGACACGATCACCCATGCGCCAATCCCCCGGCCGGCCAGGAGAGCCAACCGGCCGGGGCACCACTCAACGCCTTACTTGGTTTCTTCCCACTGCACCACGTCCGGCTCGGCCGCCTTGACGCCCGCGGTCGACAGCAGCCGGGTGCTCGCATCCAGCGCCGCGTTCACCGACGGGTACTCCACGATGGCCAGGCCTGCGGCCTTGGAGACCTTCACCACGGTGCCACCAGTGGCCTTCGCCGCGCGCTGTGCAGACGCCGCATCGGTAAAGAACACCTTCACCCGCGAGGTCGCCACCACCGGCGCACCATCATTGGATACCGCCGCCGCGAACTTGCCGGCACCGGCATCAGCGCCGCCTGCTGCTGCACCATCCAGCGAACGCTTGCTGCGCGCGCCGGTCGTGCTCGCCGCCGCCTGCGGGGTGATCGTGAACTGACCGCCGGCGGCCTGCTTCACGGTGGTCGAAGGAGACAGCTGGAAACGCGCGCCGCCCACATCGAACGATCGGCCGGTGGCGGAGGCTTTCAGTTCCTGCGCATCCACGGTGGACAGGCTCCTGGCCGGTGGGGTCTGCCCCGAGCTCTGTGCCCAGGCAGGGGAGGTCATCGCCGCGAAGGCGAGCGTGCTCAACAGAATGGTCGTCTTCATCATCAGTGCCCCAGAACGCGGATCTTGAAGAATTCGAGGTTGCCGCGCGATGCAGCGTTCGCGGCCTGCCCCATGTCGGTTACTTCCAGCGTCCAGGTGCCGGTGGCGCTTTCATCCAGGAAGGCATTGCTGGACAGCAGATCCCAGTTGGTGAAGTTGCGCTGCACGCCACCTGTACCCGAGCCGATGGCGGTGAACGCCGGTTGCACCACGCTGCGCGTGCCACTGGGCGAAACCAGCACGAACTGCAGCTGGCGGGTGTTGCTGTGGTTGACCCGGAAGCCCAGCTGCACCGACTCGATGTTGCGTGCGCCATTGGCCACCTGGAAGGTCAACCGCGCGGCAGCGTTGGTGGTGTTGCCGATGGCAACGGTGCGCGTGGTGGTGCGCCAGCCGGTGTCCAGCAGCGGCCCCAGCGACTGGAAGGTCTCGGCGACCTGCACCGCACGCGCCGCGTTGACCACACCGAAGCCGTACCAGTTGCTGTACGCGCGGTTGGCAGCGTTCACCGTCCAGCCCGGCACCAGCGTGCGACCGTCGGCCAGCGTCACTGCCGGCTGGTTCGGGTGATTGCGGGTAGCGGTGGTGGCCAGGATGTACTTCACATCGCGGTAGGACAGGTTCGGATTCGCTTCCAGCACCAGTGCTGCCACGCCCGATACCATCGGCGCCGACGCCGACGTACCGTTCATCTTCGCGGTGTAGTTGCAGGTGCTGTCGATCGCCGACAGGTTGCTGTCCAGTGTGTTCTGGCGGTTGGTGTTCTTGTTGCTGCCCTGGGTGCAGCCGGTCACGTCGGTGGTGACGATGGCCGGATCGTACGCACGTGCCACCAGGTTCGGCGCGTACTGCGCCTGCAGGCCATACTCGCCGCCAAAGGCCGACACCCACAGTGCCGAACCGGTGGACGAGTACGACGAGCGCACGCCGTCGGCGCGCACTGCACCCACGGTGATCACGTTGAACAGGTTGTTGCGCGGATCGCGGCCGGCCGGCACGCAGCCCGTGTTGCGGTTCTTGGTATCGGTGGTGCAGACGTCCTGGGTCTGGCTGATCGAGGCGTTGTTGAAGTTGTTGCCGGCCGACTTCACGTAGATGCCGCCGCGGCCACCGCGGGTACCCGACAGTGCCTGCTCGTACGAGCTCACCGTATTCTGGCTGTAGGCAACCGGCAGGTTGGGGTTGCCAGGGCCTGCGCCCCAGCTGTTGTTGAACACCTGCACATCGGCCGACTCTGCGCCATCCCACCAGGCGTATTCGATGTTGCTCTGCTGGTTGCCCTGCGCATTGGACGCCAGCACGTTGAAGCCCTTCAGCGTCGCCGCCGGGGCTACGCCGCGCACGCCCAGGTTGTTGGCGCCCACGGCACCGGCGATGCCGCCCACCATCGTGCCGTGGTTGTCGGCATCGGGATTGGAAGGCGTGGGGTTGTTGGAGCCATTGGCGAAGTTCTTGCCGGCCACCGCCGCCACGTTCCCGGCCAGGTCCGGGTGGGCGATCTGCAGGCCGTCATCGACAATGCCGATCACCACGCCCTGGCCACGGATACCATTGCGGAACAGGCCATCGACATTGAGATCGTTGCCGGCCACCGGCAGCGTATCGGCCGGCACCGTCTGCCCGGTATTGAGCAGATGCCACTGGATACCCGCCAGCGGGTCGGCCTGTTGCGCCTGGGCGGTAAGGGCCAGGCTGCCCAGTACCAGGGCAGTGGCCAGGGCCAGGCGCGCAGAGCGCGGTGGCGCGGAGCGTTGCGTGTGTCGCTTCATACACGAATCCTTCTGTTGTGAATCGGCATGGCAGGACGGCGGGGCGGATCTGCCCCATCGCAACGAGCCAAACGCGACACAACGAACAACCCCCTACCTCTTCACGCCGGCAATGTGCTGATGTGCCAATTGCGTCACAAACACTTATGCCGCCTGGTAATCACGACTGCGCCGCTCTAGCCTGAGCTTCGGTAGTTGCCAACCTTGGTTGGCACCAGGCATCCACGCATGGTGTGGATCTACGAGGTCATCGCACCCCCTCCCACCCCCCTGTGCTACTACAACCCGTGCAGCCCTTCCCCGTACGGAGCACGACCATGGTCAACCCTGTCGCCCAGGCCCACCGCGGCCTCGGCACTACACTCTTCAGCCTGTTGAACCCGATACCGTTCGGCTTCTTCGTGGCCGGCCTCATCTTCGACATCCTCTACCTCAACACCGCCGAGGTGATGTGGGGCAAGTCGGCGGCGTGGCTGATCACGTTCGGCCTGCTGATCGCGATCCTGCCACGCCTGATCAACCTGTTCGCGGTCTGGCGCCGCAACGGCACCGCCACCGGCACCGACCGCCTCGATTTCCTGCTCAACCTGGTCGCCATCGTGCTGGCCATCTGGAACGCCTTCGTGCACAGCCGCGACGCCTATGCGGCGGCCGTACCGGGCACCCTCCTTTCCGCGCTGACGGTGGCACTGATCGCGCTCGGTTTCATCCTGCTTTCGCTGCAGCAGCCGGTGCTGCAAGGAGCCCGTCATGGCTAAGCGCATCCTGCCCGTCGTGGGCGTGCTCTCGCTGGCATTGGCGCTGGCCGCCTGTGCCGGCAAAGCCGAGTACCACCCGGCCGATCAATCCGGTGCGCAGCCACCGCTGCCTGCGCCGCAGAACTACCTGATGCCACCGATGCAGGTGCCCAAGGGCGTGGGCTGGGCCGAGGGCCAGTCACCGTCGGTAGCCGATGGCCTGAAGATCGAACGCATCGCCGCCAACCTGCAGCATCCGCGCCGGCTGCTGTCGCTGCCCAATGGCGATGTGCTGGTGGTGGAAGGCAATGGCCCGGGCGAAGAGCCGGTCACCACGCCCAAGCAGTGGATCGCCGGCAAGGTGAAGGCGCGCTCGGGCAAGGCCGGCAAGGGCGGCAACCGGGTCACCCTGCTGCGGCGCACGCCGGGTACCAACGCCTGGACCCAGCATGTGTACATCGAGAACCTGCACTCGCCGTTCGGCATCCAGCTGATCGGTGACACGCTGTATGTGGCCAACACCGGCAACATCATGAAGTACCACTACGTGCCCGGCGAAACCCGCATGTCCGACAAGGGCAGCGAGTTCACCGACCTGCCAAGCACCATCAACCACCACTGGACCAAGGAACTGCTGGCCAGCCGCGATGGGAGCAAGCTGTACGTGGGCGTGGGCTCCAACAGCAACATCACTGAGAACGGCCTGGCCGTCGAGTACCGCCGTGCGGTGGTACTGGAAGTGGACGTGGCCACCAGCGGCAGCCGCATCTACGCCTCGGGCCTGCGCAATCCCACCGGCCTGGACTGGGAGCCGAGCACCGGCAAGCTGTGGGCAGTGGTGAACGAGCGCGATGAGATCGGTGCCGACCTGGTGCCGGACTACCTCACCTCGGTGCAGGAGCATGGGTTCTACGGCTGGCCCTACAGCTACTACGGCCAGCACGTGGACGAGCGCGTGCAGCCGCAGCGGCCGGACCTGGTGGCCAAGGCGATCCGCCCGGACTTCGCCATCGGCTCGCACGTGGCACCGCTGGGCCTGCTGTTCTACACCGGCCAGGCGTTGCCGGCGAAGTACCACGGCGGTGCCTTCATCGGCGAGCACGGCAGCTGGGACCGCTCGCCGTTGAGCGGCTACGAAGTGGTGTACGTGCCGTTCAAGGACGGCAAGCCGGCCGGCCGCCCGGAAGCGGTGGTGAGCGGGTTCGCGTCCAAGGATGAGAAGACGCTGATGGGCGCGCCGGTCGGCATGGCCATCGATGCCGAAGGCGCGTTGCTGGTCGCCGACGATGTGGGCGACATGGTGTGGCGGGTGTCGGCGAAGTAGCCGGCCGTCCGCACTTCGCAGGCTTTCTGTAGAGCCGAGCCCATGCTCGGCTGACGTGCGCAGCGCGGAGTTTCCACGCCCAGATGGAAGAGCAGCCGAGCATGGGCTCGGCTCTACAGCGCCGACGACCCGCTGCGGAAGCCACTGAACACCGATTCGGCCGCAAAGCCCACACCGCCCAGCAGCACGCCGAAGTACACCACCGACGCCACCACGAAGCCGTAGCCGGCCGCCACCGCGGCGCCATCGCGCTGGATGAAGCCGATCGCAAAGGACATCAACGCCAGCGCCGGCAGCGTGTTGCTGAAGGGAATCGGCCCGGCCGGCAGCATCAGCAGGATCGTGGCGAACACCAGCGCCAGATTGTTCAACCGCATCATCTTCTTCGAGCGCACCATCGCTGCCAGCCGCATCGGCCGAGACAGACGCTCCATCCGGTGCACCCATTTCAGGGCACGGCCCAGATTGGCCTTCAGCTTGTCGGTGGCGATCTGTTTGTCGGCCAAGCGCTGCGGCACCCACAACGGACGGTCGCGCACGCGGCTCAGGCCGATCAGCAGGATGGACGCACCGAATACCGTGCTCAGCCCGGGAATCGACACCGGAATCAGGAAGATCGCCGACAGCAGGATCACCACGAGCATCAGGCCCTCGTCGCCCAGTGCATGCAGCAGAGTGCCAACGCGGATATGGTCGCCGGGCAGCCCGTCAATCAGGTCTTCAATCTGCTGGGCAAGCGGGGCGGTGTCGGTGGCGTCAGGCGCTTGGTAGGTCATGCGTCGAAGAAGTGTCCAGGGAAGGGCGGTCGATAGGGCCGTCCTGCGGTGGGGGACGCACAGGCCCCATGAGTATCTCCGGCCAGCGCGGCGCGGAGGTGAACCGGGCATGAGGCCGGCAGTGCCCCGCAGCCTGGCCTAAAATGGGCGTCCCCCGCAATGGTTGAAGATGATGGACATGGGTCGCAGGCAATCGACCATCGAACTGGTCGCCATCGATATGGATGGCACCCTGCTGGACCCCGCCCACAAGCTTACTCCGCGGGTAAAACAGGCCATCGCCGAGGCGCGCGCGCTGGGCGTGCACATCGTGCTGACCAGCGGCCGTCCGGTGCCGGGGCTGGCGCCGTTCCTGCATGAACTTGGCATCGAGGGCGACGATGACTACTGCATCGCCTGTAACGGTGGCCTGGTGCAGCGCATCGGCCCGCGCGAGACAGTGGTCGAGTACCCGCTCAGCTTCGACGACTTCGTGTACTGCGAACAGGTCGCCCGCGAGATCGGCGTACATTTCCAGGCACTGGACGCGCAGCGCATGTACACGCCCAACCAGGACATCAGCATCTACACCGTGGCCGACTCGCATCTTTCGCGCATGCCACTGTCGTACCGCCGCGTGGCCGACATGGACCCGGGCATGTCCTTCATCAAGCTGATGATGATCGACGAACCAGAGGTGCTGGACGCTGCCATCGCGCGCCTGCCAACCGCATTGACCGAGCGTTTCGCGGTGCTGAAGAGCGCGCCGTTCTTCCTGGAAGTATTCGACCGCCAGGCCGGCAAGGGGCCGAGCCTGCAGAAGCTGGCCGAGCACCTGGGCATCGACCGCGCCAACGTGATGGCCATCGGCGACCAGGAAAACGACCTGACCATGCTGCAGTACGCCGGTACCAGCGTGGCGATGGGCAATGCCATCGATGCGGTGAAGGCGACCGCGCGTTTCGAGACCGCGACCAACGCCGATGAAGGCGTGGCCAAGGCGATCGAGCGCTTCGTCCTGCAGTAACCGCACGTCGATCTGCCCAGGTAGTTGCCAACCTTGGTTGGCACACGCAGACGGCAAGCGCCGACCAAGGTCGGCCTCTACCACGCCAGGGCTATACCCACGTATAGCCCGGCCATCCCTATCGCCATTGGCGCTGTACCACGGTGCAATGGCGTATGCAGCAGTGCGATGCAAGAATTCCGCACGTCGAAATCACCCCGCCGCATCACCCGGAAGACCACCGCTTCCATCCGCCTCTGACCGGCGCGCACCGCGCCGTCATTCCTTCATCGCAATCGCCGCCAGCCAGCGCGCCGTACACCGGCGCTGCATCGCGCTGGGCGTGCGCCTGCGCCACTTTTCCCCTGCACCCTGGATCTGGCCATGAACACTCCACCTACGCTTCTTGCCCTGGCGATCGGCACCGCTCTCGTTGCACCACTGCACGCTGCCGAATCGACCGACGCCGCCCATGAGACCCCCACCACCCTGAACGCGCTGCAGGTCATCGCCACGCCGCGCGGTGCTGCTGTCGCCCCCACCCAGGTGGTCGGCCCCAACCGCTACGTCATCAACGCCACCGACCTGGACGCCATGGTGTCCGGCAACAACGGCCTGTCGATGCTGAAGAATGTGCCGGGCGCCAGCTACACCGCCACCGACGGTCTCGGTCTGGACATCTCCGCCACCAGCCTGTTCGTACGCGGTTTCCGCATGAATGAAATGGGCATCACCTTCGAAGGCGTGCCGCTGAACGACAACGGCTTCCTCTCGCTTACCGGCACCAGCGTGGTCAATGTCGGCGTGCCCGATGGCATCGGCTCGATCACGGTCAGCCCGGGCGGTGCGCCAGTCAGCGTGTTCTCCAGCAGCGTCAATGGCGGCAGCCTCGAGTACCGTCTGGCAGAGCTGCAGGACACGCCCAGCCTGCGCATCAAGCAGGGCGTGGGCAGCAACAACACGCTGGTCACCACGGTCTCGGGCCAGAGCGGCCAGTTGGGCGAGCACGGCCCGAAGCTGCTGGTCGACCTGCAGCGCGTGTCGGCCGACAAGTACCAGGGCGCGGGCACGCAGAAGTTCCTGCGCGGCGACCTCAAGGCGCAGCAGGATGTGGCGTGGGGTGACTTCACCGTGTTCCTGTCCGACAGCAAGGCCGCGGTGTGGGGCTACAACAACATCTCCTTCGACATGATCCGCAAGCTGGGCTGGAAGGCCGACAGCTTCTATCCGGACTATGCGTGGGCGTACTACGTGGCCTCGCCGGAGAACGCTGACAAATCCTGCGGCGCCTACACCTGCGGTGAGCTGTCCGAACTGATTCCGTACGACACCGGCCAGGTAACCCGCGACCGCGTCGCCTCGATCAACCACCGTTTCCAGATCACGCCCGCGCTCAGTGGCAACGTGCAGCTGTACAACGCCAACAGCCACACCCAGGCCACCTTGACCGACCCGACCGTGCCGTCACCCAACGGTGCGCCCTTCTCCGAACAGGTGCAGACGCCGCACCTCAACCGCTTGGGCGGCATGTTCAACCTGCAGTTCGAGGCCGGTGCGCACACCATCACCACCGGTTTCTGGCAGGAAAAGAGCAAGGCGGCGGCGAAGACCGAGTGGTACCAGCAGCCGCTGCTGGGGGAGGGCAAACCACTGAAGGCCACCGGGCCGTTCGATGTGTATGGGCCGGCGTTCCAGACCGACAATGCATCAAGCTGGGTGACCCGTTCACGGCAGTTCTACCTGCATGACAACTACGCTGTCACCGACACGCTGGTGCTGGGGCTGGGCTTCAAGGCGGTGGACTTCAGTACCACCGGGGGTGGCATCGGCGATGCGCCGGAGCGGCCGGTGAACGGCGCGCTGCGTGCCAAGAGCAACTTCCTGCCGCATGTATCGCTGTACTGGAGCCCGACAGAAAAGACCGATGCCTTCATCGACCTGGCCAACACCATGAACGGCTATCGCGTGGCCCAGCGCGGCAACATCGGCTACACCGCCTCGGCCTGGACCATCACCGACCAGGAAGAGTTCGACCGCGTGGCCGGCACCCTGCGGCCGGAGAAGAACTGGAACCTGACCGTCGGTGCCAGCCATCGCTTCGACCGGCTGACGGTGACGGCGGACGTGTTCTACAACGACATCCGCAACCGGCTGCTGTCGGCGGCGATCGGCACCCAGTTCGCACAGATCAACACGGTGCGGTTGATGCCGAAGATGCACGTGATCGGCGCCGACCTCGGCATCACCGCCGACCTCACCGATCACCTGCAGTTCTACCAGGGCATCGCGCTTGCGCGCTCGTACTACGACAGCGATTTCGTGGTGGGTGATACCGTGTACCCGATCAAGGGCAACGCACAGCCGGGCTATCCGCAGCTGTCGCTGGTCAGCGACCTGTCCGCGCACTTCGGCGGTTGGCGTTTCGGTGCCACCAGCACCTCGTACCTGCGCCAGCCCTTCACCTATGAAAACGACATCCGCGTGCCGACGTTCTGGCAGGTCAACGCATACACGGCCTACAAGCTGGGGCCGGACAGCCTGGTGCCGGGGCTGGAGCTGCGGCTGGACGTGAGCAACCTGTTCAACCGCAACAACATCGGCACCGCCACCATCGCCGGTTCGTCGTTCTCGGGGGATTACCAGACCCTGCAGCGCAGCGCACCACGGCAGGTGATGTTCAGCACCTCGATGTCGTTCTGAACTGCGGACCGGGGTCGGATCCCTCTGCCACGCAAAGGGTTCCGACCCCACCCGCTGTTTGCACGATCTGCACTGATTTCGTGGCACCAGCGCAAGGTTCCCACAATGTTGCTGGGTCATCCTGTACGCATGGCACAGCAGAACCCCCGTTTTCCTCCAGTCCGCAGGCGCGCCCATGGACGTCCGCGTCCGGTGCCGTTCGCCGCACCGACGGTCGATCTGGAGGCCGAGTACCAGTTCTGGCAGGTCTATGACCGCGTGGTCCGCCCCTTGCCCGGGGGCGGGTTCCGCCTGGCCTGGCTGGTGCTGCAGTCCGTGTACCGGGCGCGGGCGCGCTATCCCGCCGACACCCACAAGCTCGCGCTGTCACGCGTGCTGTTCGGTACCAACATCACCGACGCGCGGGCGGCCGAACTGGAAGAACTCTACGCGCTGGCCAGCCGCAGGCTGGCGGCGGTGGCGGTACGCGGCCAGGATTCTTTCCGCAGGACGGCGCCCTGATCCGTCCCGCATCACCCACCACGCGCGACATCGTCTCCGTCAGCTGACCTTGCAGGGCATGCAGATCCGTCCCACGCCGCCAGCACCTGCGCGCAGGTCAGGGTCAAAGAATTCCTCCTGGCTGCGGATCTGCCCGCAGCGGCTACAGACCTTCTTCTCCTTCGATTCCAGCCCCTGCACCTGCTCGATCACCTGATCGACCGCTGCCGAGCGAATCTCGGTGCCGGCCACTTCAATCAGGCGATAGAGCCGGTCGGACAGGGTCTGCACCGGGTCGCTGCCGAGATTGAAGCGGTTGATGCGCAGGAAGCGATAGCCGTAGCTCTCCAGCGTGAGCTGGCGCTCGACATCGGCCTCCACCAGATAGCGCTCGTGGTTGCCCACATGCACCGGCTTGTCGCGGCGGAAATGGAACTCGAAGCCGTCGTACTCGATCACGATCTGCAGCGCGCCGCGCACGGTCTGCACGGTCACCAGGAAGTCCACGCGCCACGCCGGGTGCTGGTAGGTCGGGTCGAGCTGGCGCAGGTAGTCGCCCACCGGGAACTGCGGAATGATTTCCACCGCGTCGCCATGTGCAAGCACGAAGGGCGTCTGCTGCAGCCACTGCAGCACCTTCGATTCCATCGGGCTGCGCGCGTCGGTCTGCGCGGCGTCGGGCGCGGGGCGATCCAACTGGCTGGCGTAGTAACGCAGCGCATTGCCGATCGCACCGCGGAACGCATCGACCGGCATCGAATGGACGAACCAGATCGCCTCCTGCGCACGGGAGAAGCCGACATTCAGGCGCTGCACTTTCAGCTTGTCCTCTACCGCATCCACCGCGCCAGTCAGGCTGACCGGGAAGATGTAGTTCAGCGCATCCTGGCCGGCGGTCGCCACCATCGAATAGAAGATCAGCCCGCGCTCCTCACCCTGGCAGGAGTCGACCGTCATCACCTTCAGGCGAAGCCGCTCTTCGAACTCGCGGCCGCGCGGATGGTTGAACAATGCCTTGGACAACAACGTCTGCTGCTCGCGGAAAGGCGTGATGATGCCCACCGTGGGCGGCGCCTCCGTATCCAGCAGTTCGGCCAGGCGCTCGGCAATGAACGCCGCTTCGGCGTCGTTGGTGCTGCGGCTGGTACGGTGCCCGCTGGCATCGACCTGGCTGAAGCGGATCACCTCCTGCAGCGGCCGGCTGCGGATCTTCAGTGCCTGCAGCTGGTGGTTGTAGAAGGTGGAGGACGAGAAACCAATCAGTTCCGCATAGCTGCGGAAGTGCTTGCGCAGCATCACCGAGTACGAGGCCGAGAGCGAGCAGAACTCCAGCACCGAGCGCTTCACATCGAACATGGCCAACCGTTCCAGCACGTCGGCCTGCTGGCTGACGTTGGCGCGGAAGTAGTTGACCAGATCCGAGCGGTACTTGTCGTTCAGCGCGATGCTGGCGTTGGCGGCCTTGACGTTGGAGAACTGCTTGGAGTCACCCAGCACCACCACCTTGCGCGCGCGCAGCAGCGCCGGCAGTGCCTGCGCCACCGAGACCTGCGAGCCTTCATCGATCACCAGCACGTCGAACAGGTCCGGTGCCAGCGGCATGTACTCGCCGAACTCGCGGATGCTGGCGATCATCACCGGGAACGACTCGCGCACGCTCTCGAACTTGTCCACCGGGAATTTCTGCCGGTTGGCGATCACGCCCGCCAATGCCCGCGCGTCGGCACGGTGATGATCCATGAAGCTGATCAGGCGCCCATCCACGTGGGCATTCATCACCGAGGTGTTCAGGCGTTCCAGCTTGGTCTTGGTGCCGACATAGTCGTACTGCGGTGCATCGACGAAGGCCTTGCGCGTGGCCATCCAGCCCTGCAGGAAGCGCAGGGTCAGCGCCCACAGCGCAGGGTCGTCCTTCGGCTCGGCCAGCAGGGTCTCGACGATGGCCGGATTGAGCCGCGCCAGCAGGGTCATTGCCTGCCGTGCAACCGCCGCACCCGGTCCCGGCGCGGCGCCGTGGGCGATCTGCCGGTAGCTGGCCGGCAGCTGTGCGCCCAGGTCTTCGGCCTCCAGTTTCATGCGCAGTGCGTTTGCGCCCTGCACGGTGGCCTGCAGGGCGGCTGCATCGTGCTTGAGCAGCAGCGGCCGTGTGGTGCCCAGCTGGTTGAGCTGCAGTTCCAGCCCGCGTACCGCATTGCCGCGCAGCAGATAGCCCAGCACCGGCATTTTCAGCTGCTGGTATTGCAGCAGCAGCGTGCCCAGCAGCCGCACCTGCTCGGCATCCAACGACTCGAACAGGTCCCAGCCGTCGACCGGTCGGTCGGCAAGGAAGGCCGTTGTCACCGCATCGCGACGGATGCGCTCGTCCAGCGACGCCGGGGTGTAATCGGTACTGCCGAACAGATCGGCAAGATAGGCCTCAAGCACGTCCGCCTGTGCGGTCACCGCTTCCAGCTCGGTCAGCACGTTGGCATCCATCACCGCGTGCACCTGCTGTAGCACCGCAGGCGCGCGTTCGCCCAGCTCCGCTTCCTGCTCGTGCATGGTCTTCACGGCGGCAAGCGAGACGCGCCCCAGCGTCTGCACGGTGCTGGAGATGGCCTGCCGCAGGGTCTGTGCGGTGTCCTGGCGCTCGCTCTCAAGAGCGGGCTGGTTGGCCTTCATGGCCTTGGCGAAGGCCGAAATCTGGCTGATGGTGCCGGTGGAGGTCAGGCGCTTGAAGTTCGCTGCCTGCTGGCCCAGCCGCAGGATGGGGTTGGGGAAATCGCGATCATGGCGGACCCGGCTCATCGCATCGGACAGCTTGTCGTACACCACGTCCAGCGCTTCTGTCTTGTCCGACAGCACCAGGCAGCTCTTCTTGTTGAACGCACAGTCGGCGGCAATGGCGGTAATGGTGTGCGACTTGCCGGTGCCGGGTGGGCCTTCGACCACCACGATCCGCCCCTGCGGCTCGCGCACGGCCAGCAGGATCTTGCGCTGCTCTTCATTCAACGGGATGGGCGAATCGAACACCATGCGCTCCACCAGCGGCAGCGCATTCCAGGCCGATTCCACCCGCTCCCCGATGGGCTCGGGGTTGCGCATCAGCACGCCTTCCACCATGCCGTGGAACAGATCCACCAGCTTCGACCCGCCATTGCGGGCCTGGTCGATGATCTCTTCGAAATCGTTCAGCAGCGCCTCGTCGGCGCGCTCGAACGCAGCCAGGTGCAGCGCAGGCGACAGCGCCACGGTGGCGGTGGACGCCTCGCTGGCGGACGAGGACAGCGAGACTTCACCGCCCAGATCCACCGCATTGGCCACCTGGCGGAACAGAGATGCCGCCACTTCAAACAGGCTTTGTGCCGGGTCGAGGTACTGGATGCGCTCCTGGATCGGCGATACCCACTCGCGCGCCATGCCCACCGCCAGCTCCTGCAGCACGAAGTCGATCGCACGGCGGTTGGCGAACAGACGGTTGCTGAGCGTCAGGGTGTAACCGGACCCATCCTTGGCCCGCACCACGTCCAGCGGCAGGTAGAACACCGGGTACTGCACGCCCGCGTACTTGAGCGTGCCCACGTAGAGATACAGCTGCAGGCCATCACCGGTGGCGACATAGGTTTCCAGGTCGCGGAACTCATGAAAGGCGTCCGCCGCCACGAAGTTCTCGAAGAAGGCCATCAGCGCGCTGATCGTGCCGTCGCGGGTCAACTGGTGCTCGCAGGCCTGCTGCAGCGGCAGCTCATCACCGGTGGCCAGCTGGCGTGCCAGCACTTCCGGCAGCGTCTGGTACAGATCGACAACGGAACGGGTGACCAGGTCCGATTCCGCCGCGTGCAGCGAATCCATCACCCAGTACGCCTGGCCCTGCAGCGGGCCGGCCAGATGCGCGATCAGCGGCCGCACGACCTGAACGCACATCGCATCCACCAGGCTGCCCTGCACCGATTCCACCCAGGCTTCCGGGTCTTCCAGTGCACCGGCCATGCTGGCGCGCGCCTTGTCGAGCACGGCCACGCGCACCGTGGCGATGGCGGTCTCGCTGATGGCGTTGACCTGCTCTTCGACAATCCGGCGCAGCGTCGCGCTGATGGGCCGGGTATAGCTGCGCGGGCCGATGGTGAACGACAGCTCCTCGCCGGAGGGCCGGCTGAGCAGCTTCCACAGCTCCTTGTCCAACGCCGGGTAGGGCGCGGTGCGCATGCCCGCGCGGAAGCCGGAATCGCTGGTGAGCACGATGCGGCGCCGCGGGGCCTGCGCGCGCTTGAAATCGGACTCGAGGAAATCGCGGAAGTACTGCGAGATCCGCACCGCGATTTCGCGCATCTTCGTTTCACCCAGTGGCCCGCCGCCGGTTGCCGCAGGTGTCAGCGGGGTGGATGCATCGGAGGTCGGCAGGTGCGGCGGCTGGGGAGTGCTCATGAATGACTGGGCGGGCACCTGGCGAGGCAGGCACCGCTAGGGACTGGGCCCTGCATGGTCGCACGCGTCGCCCGTGGCGGGGAGGGGGACAGCGCCCTCCTGCACCGACGGCAGGATCATGTGCGCCGTCAGCGATCGCCAGAACAGCGACTCGTCGTAGCTGTCAAAGTCCGTCCGGACCAGAATTGGCGACGGCAGGCCCTGCGCGCGCAGGCGCAGGCGGATGCTGGCCACTTCTTCGCTCAGCCCCATACCGAACAGCACCAGCTGTACCTTCGCATCGCGCAGCACGAACGACTCCTGCAGGCGCGTGCCGAGGCCAGCCGCCAGGAACGTTCCCACCAGGTCGTAGTTGCGCCACTCCAGCACCGACAGGCCGCTGTCCACGCTGTAGATCGATTCCATGCGGATGAGGCCGCGCCGTCCTATCGTCCGTGATATCCGCTGACGGGCGGCCTCCTGCCCGCCCATGATGAGCATCCTGAGCAAACCGCGTCTCCTTGTGTATGGGCTCGCGGAAATGGTCAGGGCGCAGGTGGCATGGCAGATATCAGATGAATCTGATTCCTTCGTGCATGCAGCAGCGTGCTAGGTACCTGGCTTGCCCCGATCCAGCTGCCGGTAGCCAATGGCCTCGGCCAGGTGCGCGGTCTGGATGGTTCCACTTTCGGCCAGGTCAGCGATCGTGCGTGCCACGCGCAGGATGCGATGCATGGCCCGCGCCGACAGCTGCAGTCGCTCGATCGCCTGCTCCAGCAGGTCCTGATCGGCTTCGCTCAAGCGCGTGCACGCACGCAGGGCGGCAGGCGGCAGGTGCGCGTTGAGGCCACCACGCGCCTGTTGCCGCGCGTGCGCCGCTTCCACCCTCGAACGTACGCTGGCGCTGGGCTCGCCCAGCGGTGTGCTCTCGCGCAGCTCCACCGCATCCAGGCGACTCACGTTGATGTGCAGGTCGATGCGGTCCAGCAACGGGCCCGATACCCGCGCGCGGTAGCGGGTGATTCGCTCGTCACTGCACAGGCAGCGGTTGCTGCGATCGCCCGCCCAGCCGCAGGGGCACGGGTTCATCGCCGCCACCAGTTGGAAGCGCGCGGGATAGACAACGCTTCGCGCCGCGCGGGAGATGCGGATATGGCCCGATTCCAGCGGCTCGCGCAGAGTTTCCAGCGCGCTGCGGTTCCACTCCGGCAGTTCATCCAGGAACAACACGCCATGGTGCGCCAGCGAGATTTCGCCAGGGCAGGGCGGATTACCGCCACCCACCAGCGCCGCTGCACTCGCGCTGTGGTGTGCGGGGCGCGGAACGGCCGCTGTCGCCAGCGCTTCGGGTCCAGTCCTTCGCCGCTGACCGAGGTGATTGCCGCCAACTGCAGGGCATCGATCTCCTCGCTATCCGGCAGCAGGCTGGGCAGGCGCGAGGCCAGCAGGGTCTTGCCGCAGCCGGGGCTGCCGATCAGCAACAGATGGTGACCACCGGCCGCCGCCACTTCCAGTGCCCGGCGTGCGAGCGCCTGCCCGCGCACGTCTGCCAGATCGGGCAGCGGCAAAGGTGTGGTGTCCACGCGTTCCACCTGTGGCAGCAGGCGCGGGTTGCCCAGCCCCGCACAGCATTCCAGCAGGGTGCGCGCCACCCGCACATCGGCGTGCTGGGCGAGGGCGGCTTCGGCAGCGTTACCCGGCGGCACGATCAGGATGCGCCCGGCTTCGGCGGCGGCGATGGCGGCGGGCAGCGCGCCGGATACCGGGCGCAGCTCGCCGGTCAGGCCCAGCTCGCCGAGGAACTCGTATTGCAGCAGCGACTGCGGATCGACTTGGCCACTGGCGGCGAGGATACCCAAGGCAATCGCCAGGTCATAGCGACCGCCTTCCTTGGGCAGGTCGGCGGGCGCGAGGTTCAAGGTGATGCGCCGCTGCGGGAAGTCGAAGCGCGCGCAGAGCATGGCGGCACGCACGCGCTCGCGCGACTCACGCACGCTGGTCTCGGCCAGGCCGACAATCTGGGTGACCGGCAGGCCACCGGAGAGATGCACCTCGATCCGCACCAGCGGGGCATCAACCCCGGCGCGGGCACGGCTGTGGACCAGCGCCAGGCTCATGTGTGGTTTCCTGCGGAGGGCGCTTGATGGTGCGGCGGCGATCTGCGGGTTTCCATCGGGAATTGCTGCTAAGACGACTCGGGGAATTCCGGAAGGTTGCGGATAACCGATAGTCTTGGCTAGATGCGTGATCTGGGTAGCTTCACATCCGTCCAGGAAGGCCATGGTCCGTGCCGCGCCCGGACCTGGGCGCATCGCAAGCTCCGACAGCTGCAGAACTTCAACGGCATGTGCCAGCGACTCCTGATTGCCTTCGCCGAGCAGTCTTCTTTCAATATAGAGCGTCTACATCGATGCAATTTGCAAGCATCGTGCTGACTAGGGGCGGAGATTTCTGTATTCCCGAAACACAGAGTGGTGCGAATAGACGCCTGGCTTGGCAACAAGGCCAGGCGCCACTACTTTCCAGCTTTTGAAGAACTCTTAGTTCGGTGTTGTGGGCGTTTGCCCCATGTTGCGGTCGATGCGCGAAATTATTTCAGACATGCGAAGCGCGACCACGCAGTCATTGCTATCGCCACTTTCGATTACCATGCCGACAATCGTCTGCGGTCTGATGGGAGGGTCTGCATCAACTAGGCCAGCAAATATCATTGGGCCGCCGCTGAAGCCAATATGACCAATGGTGTTCTGGACATCGCCATTCTCGCCCATTGATTGATTTCCCCTCCGCATTGCGATGTGGGTATCGCTGGACATTCCCCTGCTCTTGAAATGTTCATGGGGAATCGTCTCCAAGTCGGCGTACTGAGCTCTGACAGGGCTAAGATTCTTTGCTCTGGTATTTTTTGCGGAAATCTTCTTGTTCTTGGATCGTGGGAATCCAATCATTGTAAGAACCCGGGACTCTTGGCTAGTGGGGGGCTCTCGCTCGATCTGGCTTGATTGAACAACCTGCAAAATGGACCTTTCTTCATCATTTAGTTCATGCCAAGCGAGATCAATAGGGTCGTCGTTGCGCCCTGATTCCCCCGCGTCGGACACGTGCCACGCCCCCTGCACAGTCACCAGCTTCTGCGATGTGCTCCCCACGACAAGCTGGCCTGCTTTCTGATGGTCGATAACATGCGCTGCAGTGATCAAAAAATACTTGGAAGAATACTCAATTGCGAAACAGGTGCCAACATGTTCAGGATTCTCTCCCTCTTGGAATAGATAGATTGGAAAGATCGCATGTGAGAAGCCGTTCAATGCATCTGTCTTCGCGCGGTTCACTAGATCTTGTGGTGTCATGCTTCTCTCTCCATATTGGTTGATGATCCCTGTATCCCCGCTCGACGTTCTTACGTTGCGTCAAGATTATGGCGCAAGCTGCCTCTGGCTGATTGGTGCAAACGTTAGAGAGGCTCTGTGTCATTTGCAGGTTTAACCTATTTTCTTTGAACTATGCAAGTTCTAGCTGATCAAGCCCAGTCCGCTCTAGGCACCAATGTTCGAATTGTGACTTGGTGCTCCCGCTGGCAACTTCCAGTGTGCGCGACTCCTGTGGCCGCAGGAGCCACTAGGTTTAGTATGAAAAGTGTGGTGCTTACATTCGCAGATGTTGAGATGCTCGGATCCTATCTGTATGGTGTGATGGATCGTGCGGAGCGCCACGATCGGGCTGTTCGCGATATCGCGATGGCGCTGGTTGGCCCCATCCTGCGGCGCAACGATGAAAGGTGATGCTCCACAGATTAGAGGCGAAGGACGCGCTGTGGGCGTACATGGGGCGGAGCGTTTCGTATCCTTCTACACTATGCCGGCTCAGCGATTGAGGCGGATGAGGGAAGGCTCCAAGGCAAGACGCTGCACACGTTGTCAAATTTAACTACGGTCTCCGCTGCTTATCGGGTTTTCAAACTGCTTTGAAGCTAAGTGCTGCCTGGCAGAGGAGGAATACGTGGCTGAATTCAAGTACAAGCCCTACTACGCCTTTAACGGTGCTAGCCGGGCTGATCCGTTTCGTGACCACTTGGAAAAGGAGGAGGTGGAGCGAAACCTTCGGCTGTTCTTCGATGAGATCGGATACTACTTCGAGGGCGGGCAGTGCATGATTGAGCGGGACGACGATGGCGTGCTCAGCATCACGACGGACCTTGCCGAGCCCGAGTGCGATGAGCGTGTGAAGCGATGCTTGAACGGTTTGGATCTGTTTGCGACGAAGATCCATGGCCGGTAGTCTTGGTTACGCAAGCGTTCTGACTCCTGAGGTGAATATCACGTATGGGAATTCACGCCCATGAGCGTAAGCAACTTGGTCTTCGAGCAGCTTGGATCTCGCACAGTAATGGATTAGCTGACGGGAGGTGTGATTGATGCGATTTCGCTGACTGCGACGATAGCCGCTGGGTTGTCTGCGGCTTTTGCCGCGGTTTCTGCATTGATATCCGCGCGGACGTTGCAGGACTCAAAAGCTAGCCAGAGCAGAAAGCATATGCTCGATCAGGCTTTACTCTCTTTGGAGAGGGCATATGCTGCACTTGAAGACAAAGATGACCCCGGTGGATTGCCTATACGTGATCGAGTTGCTTGGCTCACAGCCGCACGCTTGCTCGCGAGGTACGAGACGATCAAGGGTCACGTGATCCTGGATGTCCATAAGGTGATCTTGGAGGAGCATGAGGACCACTGGCGCCTACGCTTCTACACGATCTTGGCGCGACTCGCTGTTTCGGGCGGGCCTGGCTTCTACGGTAGACACGGAGTGGTCAGTGCTGATGAGGGCGCCAAGACAATTGAGCCGATGTCTGCAGTGGTTGTTCATAGGTTTGCCCGTTGGCCAGAGGGAAAGAGCGCCCCTTTGCCCAGTCTTCAGCGAGGAGAGGTTCCTCCGAACGCAAAGTTCTTGGTTGTCAACCACAGTCTGGTGAGCTATTTGATGAGCGGCGGGTACATTGGCGATCCTCCCGCACCCTCCCGCTAGTCTCTAGAAATATGTTTCCTAAGTTACTTCCTGGGAACACGCTTCGCTATCGAGTGCCAATATCTCCCCTGACTCGCCAGCGCAGCTGTATGAGAACTCCCAATAGTGAGCTGATCAATCGATCACGACGCTAAATGATGAGTCACGAGCAGTCTTCTTCATCCGCCAATGCTCAGACCGTGGCATTGGGCGAGTCTAGGTAGTCCTTGGTGCCGCGCTGGAAAACCGTAGTGTCTAGCTTGCTCGGCCAACGGTCTCCGCCTCTGTCACCACCCAGTACACATCGATCCTTACGGGGCACTCGCTCGAAAAGGCGACGCAGTACCGTCAGGAACCAAGATGGCTCGTCAGGGCTCACCAGCAACAGATCATGGCTCTGGTCGTGATCCAGCCAACGCGGAACATTGGCGTGCAGGCGCGCGATATCGGGCGCGCGCCTTAGTGCATCCGTAGGGATTCGGATCAATACACGCGAGGATGCATTCTCCACCACCATCACCCGAACGCCCTTGCACCGGATCTCGAAGTACGTCGCTTCGGAATAGCGCGTGTGCAGTTCAAAGCCCTCCTGGGTCTTCGCGGTCACGAAGCCGAGCGCATCGCCGCGCAGCAACCGGTAATCGACCTCGTGCAGCGTCTGGTAGGCCCACACCTGCTCGCCTGCAGGTTCGGGCCAGTGCATCCACACCGCAACGGCCAAGACGCCGCACAGTGCCACAACTGCAAGCCCGAGCTTCTTCATTCATCACCCCACACAGGAAGAAGGACATGCTCACAAGCGCGCTGTCACTCCCTTGGCCGTACCCGTTCGTGGATGAAGGCGGTAAGTGCGATATCGGCCATCACCAGCCCTTCCATCACCCGGTCGCCCACGTACTGGTCGGGCTCACCGTTCTGACGCGTGCGCTCCGCTGCCAGCAGGAGTTCCTGCACGATGCGCTGGCCCGTCAGCGCGCAGTCGGCGTCGCACAACTGCATCTGCCGGCTGCGCAGGTGATGGCGCTCCGGCCACGGCTGACCATCGGCTGCAGCGCCGGCGCCGATGCTGCGCAGGATGGCGATGAGGCTGTTGGGGTCCAGAGCAGGTGCAGGCGAGGGCGCCTCCTGGATGGGGCGCGGGGGAGGGGAGTGCGGTGTGGTCATGGCAGGCTCCGTGCAAGCAGGCAGAAGCCGCCACCGATAAAGGTGGCGGACGATGCGTGGCTCGAAAACCGGCGTGTGATGATCCCCGGCGGGCGCAAGGCCCCCACGCACCGCCCGCCATAGCCGGCAGACGGATTGCCAGCCGGCACCACGCAGAGCAGTGCCGGCTGGCAAGCGTAAACATCATCACAACAGCGGGTTTTCGAGGCCCGACCACCGATGCACGGTGGCGCTGTAACGATTACCTGCTGTTGTGCGGATTGCCAAGGGGGTGGGGGCAATGCCGCCAAAACCCAAGACGTTTTTGGCATTGTCGCATGGGTGGACGTGCTGCAAGAGCCTTTGGGGGACAACGGATTCAGTGGTCATCGGGCTTTGTTGACCAGTTCCTCCGAAGGAGGATTTGCGACATGGCAATTGCGACATGCTTGTCTAGCGATACTGCTGGGACGTCCATGCGATGGGACTGGAAGATGCTGAAAATTGCTGCGCCAGCGGATCGGCACGATGCGCGCTTCTGGCTGGAATCAGGCTTAGGCGGCCTAACGTGTCTCGCCCCGTCTCTAAGCCGCCGCGGCGGCGGATCGTGCAGATGGTGGCTTTCCCATGATTGAGTGGCATTGGTCAGACTGGTGCCCCTTGCGACCATTGGTAGACTATTTTCCAGCCACTCCTTGCCAACGGGCACACGCTTCCACATCGATAAGAGGTAGGTCGCCAGTATCTCTCTTTCGGAGTGGCCCACAGATTGGCGTTGCCAGATTCGATCGACCTGGTCTTGCACTGGACCCTCAATCTGCCCGGCGAGATGTCGTCTCAGCTCATTAGGCTCAAGTCCATTGACGCTTGCCTCTGACTTAGGCTTGCTTGGCCGGCCTTTCCTCAGTTCAAGATCGTGCGCCCAGAGCCGATCATTGAAAGAAAAATCTTTGGGATGGGGTTGCGACAAATAATGGTCGCCCATGATCTCGAATCACTTTACGTCGAGAATGCTGCTGACAATGAGTAGCGCTCTAGTTACGTCCGGTCTATCGGTGGCGCAAACAGAATTGTGAAGAAGCCTATGGGTAGTGACTAGGACTTTGATTAAAATCCATCAATTTCATGTCCCGGGTAGCGCTTTGGGCGAGTCTGACTCATTGTGCTGTGCAAGAAAATTTATACGGTCCGGGGACGTGCGTTTGATGCTTATCCGTAGATACATCCGAAAGGGCGCTCGCACGATCTCTCTCTTCTGGCCGGGGGGCTCAAGATCATCGCTGATCTGCCCCAGCTGCTTGCAGAGGATCGATCAAGTGTTCGACCGTTGATTCGCGACCTCCTCAGCATTCCAGCGGCCACATGGCCGGCTTGATGCTCCCAATTGGACGGTGCAGTGGAGCAAGACTGCTCACTGGGAGGGGGCGCTCCCCAAAATGGCCCTCTGCTCTCCCCACGGAACATCGGGTGTTTCATGCGGCTGCAACGTGCTATACGTCAGCCCAAGCTTGGGGCGGGCAGCTCCCGGCATAACATTCTTACTGTTAGAAGAAAGTCCTTAGCCAATATGTCCTCCACTTTCAGCGATCTACCAGAGCCTCTTGCGGGCCCTCGCGAGCTTCCGGGCGACCCTGCGCGCCAAGCCGTTGCCTCTATTCGAGGCATCGTGTATCAGATTTGGTGGTCGATCGATGCATGGCTAAGGTTGAGCTCGCCGGATGAAATCATCTTCTTGGAGGGCGCCGAAGATCTTGACCAAGTAGCATCGAGCGGAGCCATCGCCGGACAAATCAAGCACGAGGCAGACAGGCTTTCACTCAACAACCAGCGGTCCCATGAAGCATTGGAGAACTACTGGGTGCTCAGCCAGCGTGAATCGACAAGGCGCGTTGAGTTCCATTACATCACGACCGCGTCCGCCGCAATGGAGAGAGACGCACAGTTCGAAGGTGTCGCGGGCCTTGAGGCTTGGCGAATTGCTCAAACAAATTCTGAAATGGCGGCGCGAATTCAGGCTTACTTGCTAACAAAGCTAGCTCCCAACAGTGCACTAAGATCATTCCTCATGTTAGCCACGACGGAGCAAGTCAGGGAAAGGCTAATTAGCCGATTTCATTGGTTTCTGGCCCAGCCCGGCCTCGATCAGGTGAAGCAAAGCGTTGACGACAGGCTGGTGGCTCGACTAAATGAGGAAAAGATCTCGCTATCCTACGTGGGGCCGGTCCGGGATCGGCTTCATTCCTTCGCCTGCGATGTGCTTGTCCGCCCAGAGTCTGCAAAGCGCCGCTTAGGTCTTGCAGACCTTCTCCGGGAGATTGACGCAGCTACGACGGAACACGTCTCAGTCCCCGCGCATCAGTATCAGCAGTTCCAAGCCGCACTTCAAACGGGTGCCTTTGACCCCGGGGCTGCTCTCCTGAGAGTGATGCGGCTGCCGGTTCCACAGACGCCAGAGCCACTCCTGAATCGAGCAAGTCTCGTTGAACACGTTAGCTTTGAAATTGCGCAGCGGAAGGCAGTACTTTTAACCGGAACCATCCACAAGGGAAAGACGACTATCGCGCAACTCGTAGCGAATGCACTCTGCCCAGATGCCTGGTGGTTCACGGTGGCCTCTCGTAATGTCGTTGACATCGACAATCTACTGAAGGCGATAGCGGCATGCATTAGTGATGAATCAACGCCCTCACTTGTTGTAGTCGACAACATAGACCTATCTCCTAACGCACATGCGGTGTATGGGCAGACGTTGGCGTTGCTGGTCAGTCGCGCCAGACGCTCGGGTCGTGGCTTGCTTCTGACCGCGCGCGGTGAGTCGGTTGAAGCGGCAGAGCTTTCGGACTTTGATGGCGTACAGGCCATCGATGTTCCAGAAATGCACGTCGAAGATGTCCAACAGCACTGTCTGAGCAATGGCTGCGCCGAGAATCTTTCGCAAATTTGGGCAACCTTCATTCGAGGAGCTACCGGAGGGCACCCCAAGTTGGTTCAGGTGAGGATCTCTGAGCTCGCAATGAAAGGGTGGCCGCCACCTGCGCCAGCTGAGCTCATGTCAGCTTCGCCAGCTATCACTAATGCCAAACATATCGCAAGGCGGATGCTGAGCGGAGCCGTCGCGCCGGAGACAGCAGCATTTGTATACACCGCCGCAGAGGCGACGCTCGCTCTGACCCGTCCGATGTTGCTGAGCCTTACTCGAGCTGTGGGAGGCATCATAAATGGCGGCGATGTCATTGATTGTTTGCATGGTAAGTGGCTAGAGCAGGTTCGCGGCGGTCGGTTAAGTGTCACTCCGCTGTTGAAGGGGGCTGCTGTAGATGTCTGGTCAGTGGAGCGCAGGCAGCTTGCCCACGGCCATATCTACGACGCAATCGCAGGCGTTGGGGGCCTTGATGACGCCGACGCTGCGGCGCTCCTGTTTCATGCCTACATCGCGCAGGACGCGCGCCGCCTGGCGCACTGCGCTCGAGTTCTGGAGTCCATTGGCGAGGAGACGGTGTCTGCCGCTGTGTTTCAGCATCTGGTTTGGTTGCCGTATGTGTCGTTGTCCGAAGGTCAGCGATTCTTTGAACCGCAGCCTTTCGTGAGTGCTATGTTGCGCCAGCTTCAGTTCTCCGTGGCAAGCGAGATTGACTCTGAGGCCCTTCCAGCCATCTTGGCCCGTTGGACCGAAGAGGTTGATCAGATTCCTGAGGCTGAGCCGCGTGCGGCATTGCAAGTCATGCGCTGCTCCAAGTTGCTCAGCAACAGAAATCCGCGGGTTTCATTAAGATCCAAGATAACTGCAATTGGCACCCTCAGCAGACTAAGGGGTGAAGCTGCCGATGCGGCTGAGGAACTTGGCCGTCAGTTTTTAGAGAAAACAATTGATCCGCTCGACGGCATACCGGAAGGCGCGACGAGTACGCAACTCTATCTCTCGCTGCAAGCGTCTTTTGTGCGGGACTTGCGTGGTTTGACGGAAGTGCTCGACTGGCTTGAGCTGGATTCTGATGCCGATGATAGGGAAGCCTTCGAAGCCGTTCTCCGTTGGCCCCTGGTTAACTCTTGCGGAGCATTCGTACACGGGGCGTGGGCCTCGCAGAGCGGCAGCGAGAGCGAATGGGCCCCGACGCTCTCGTTGCTGATTCGAGCTGACGGCCTCGCGAGTCGCTTCGGACTTGCCCAGTTCGGAAGTGAGGTCTCCAAAGCCCTGTCGATCGTCCAGGGTGAGTATCTTCATGATCATGCAGCTGCGATGCAGACTCTAACGAAGGCTGCCGCGACCTTCGGAGAGACCTCCACGATTCGCGAACAGCGAGTTAATGCACTCTTCCAAGCAAATGATAATGTCGGCGCCCTCGCAGAATGGGAATCCCTCATCTCTGACCCCGACGCTGCGAAATACATAGACGCGTTCGCATTCCGACGAGCAGGAATATGCGCCTGTCGTCTCGAACGATGGGCGTCGGCTGAGGAATATTTTCTTGCTGGTGCCGCTGTTCGGCACGAGTACAGTCTCAATATCACGAGATTTGGACTTGTGCTTGACGCCAGCTATGTTGTGGCCATGGCTGGCGCGCCTCAGCGCGCCGCACGAATGCTTGCCGACATGTTGTCTGATTTGCCAGTGGCGGCTCAGGAAGAAGGGCATGAAGATTGGGAGGCACTAATCCGACTCGTCAACGGCGTGTGCAACTTCATCGACGCAATTGCGAGACAGAAAGACACCCTTGCACTGAGTTTGCCTTTCGGTAAGGCCTCTGAGCCTGGCCTGAGCTTTGGTTCGTCACAGCCCAACCAGGCCGTGCGGACTCAGCTTGCCATCGCGAAAGCCGGTCTATTGGCTTCGCAGCTTGGATCCATATCCTCAGAGTACCGCGCTCAGTTGGGGGCGCTGGAAACATCGAATTCTGTGCTAGTGAGATCATGCGTCGCAGATGCCACGCTCGCATTCGAGTTCAATGCTGGGACAGGGGTAGGGTTTGTTTCCGCGCTCGTGGCTTATGAGCGGACGTTCAAAACTTTCTCATCAGCATCTGGGCGCCCTCAGGAAGGGCAAAGTGAAGGCGGTGACATCTCCCTGACTCCGTCAAAGTTGAACGTTGACGGATTGTTTGCGCTGTTTGCGGCAGCTGCCATTTGCTGTGATAGTCCAGCGCAAGCCATCGCCGCGTGGCAAGGTAACGCATCGCAAACTTGGGGGGGCGACAGTGTGATCGTCTCGGTACTTGCCGACATGACCCGCGGGCTGGCACTGCCGAATCAAGATGCCCTTGCCGCTGTGAGCGGCCGAGCAGAGTGCTCAAATGCCGAAGCCTTCGGGGCGGCGCTAGTGCTGATGCAGGAGTCCTCGCTCACTCCCGAAGAAACGTTTGGCATCCAGCGTCTTGCAGCGTCGGCCACTGTATGCCACTCCGAAGGCCTGCTGCTTCAGAGCGCTTTCGGCAAGCCTGTGGCGCGTCGATTCTCTGTGGCGTGGAAACGGTTGGCCTCGAGCCCAATCTTGTTCGCATCGCCAGATCACCTTCCCGCGCTGCTAGAGACAGCTGCTGCAGTCGAGCGAGGAGAGGCTTCCATCCGCGCACTTTTAAGTGCCGCGGCGCAGTCCGTTGGAACAGTTCTCGGCGAGGTTGAAAATAGGCTCGAATGAGTTTTACTGCACAGATGGTATGTGCAAATTTCCGCTGCAGCGAGACCGTCCACCGGAAGATTTCTTTGCAATCCGTGAACGGTTAGAGCGAAGGGATTGAACAGGAAGTGGCGGCTCACGACGATGACGTCCGAGAAGTCGAGGGGGCGTGGGCTAATGGTCCTTTCCATATTCAGTGTGGGATATGGACCTTCCCGCGACTGTACTGATTGCCCTCGGATGAGAAGTGCGGGGAAATCAGATGTCTCTTCATGGCTGAAATCTGATGCTTAGCTGTGTTGAGACTAGGAACATCTATCGATGGCAGATTAAACTAATCTGGTGCCGAAAAGGACCTAAGGGGAAAGTTCTCAGCTCCCTCCGTGGCAGGATATTAACAACGGCTGGCTTTTACAGAGGGGCCGCCCGTACTATCAACTGACTAAAGCGAGGAACAACCTTTGACTCTTATTTTGCTGGGGCATGAAATCAGTCGGACGGATGCTCATAGCTCTCTCCGTTACGAGAAAGCTCGTCCGATGGGGCTCTTCGCGGTAGCGGATAGTGCTCTGACCCGGAAGGATGGGCTGGAAGATGGAAGGGCGTCTTATCGGACGCTACTTACGGGCCTGGAGAAGGTCCATGAACTGAATATTAAAGTTCTGAGACCTGACATCTTACGCAATGGGCGTTTTCAGAGCTACCTTTCGACCCCCGCATATGAAGGTAGGGCGTTTCTGGCGTTTGCCGGAAATGCCAACTCTGCGCATCATGTGTTGAACGCAGTTCGTAATAATCTGAATAGTCTTGTGGTCAGCTATAGATTTGACTTTCAAAAAGGAGAGCCCAAGCGGTTTATTATGATCAACGGCCGGGATGAAAATCCTATGCGCGATCAGGGCGTGGCATTCGACGAGGAAACATTCTTCGAGGCAGATGTTGAATTGCTCTTTACGGCCGAAAATTTTTCCCGCGTCGTCGCCCAGGCCATTGAATCAGCTCTTCAATCCGTGGTGACTCATTGTCAAAGCGAAAAGGACGTGAGACTGGCCAATGCGACCTTCGCCTTCGGGGTGTGGTGCCCTGTCTCCAAAGTGCATTCACTTTATCATTTCCAACCGCAGCGCGAAATGGAGTTCGGGCAGCTAAGGCTAGTGGCCAAGCCTCGTGCAGTTTCTGAAGGCGAGGTGTTAGCCTTAGGGACGCAGCGAGTTATCGATGAGCTCCCCATTCAGAAAGTTTACGAGGCTGCGCTGGCAGAGGAGAAGTCGCCCGCAGAAGCTTTGCACGCCCTGATGGATCGCGATATTGATCAGGAGCACGCAGCGTTCACTGGCTACCCCATCAATCGCCCACTATTCCGTGTTTTTCTCAAAGAAAACAATCTTAAGCGATTGTAGCTCGGCGCCACGCTTCGCCAGATCCTTTCGATGGGTCTGGTTGAATAACTGAAATGAGCGAGGACATTGATCTCTTTGAAGCTGGAAATTGGGCATGGGAATCCCGATGTGGCGCCATTGACAATCATTTTGGGCGCAGTGGTGAGTGGGTGGGAGTAAGAATGTCGGTGGGCGTAGCGCTTCGGAGAGTCGATTTGAATCGCAGAAAAGGACTCGATGGTGGGTCCAATATTTGCAAAGAGACCATGAGTTGGAGAGGTTTTAGGTAAGCCAAACTCACTGGCCGGACATGGCGTTTATGCTTGAATTTCCGGTTACTCCGAAGCCTGCTTCTGGTCGAAAGTGCACATGGCCCGACAATCAGGTCTATCACTCTTCCGTAGGCCAAGGTGGGCGCTATTCTTCAATTGATGATCTCCCCACTCCCCGAAGCAACAAACGCCCTCAGCTGCCGAACGAACTCCGCATCGTAGGCTTCCCACTCCGTAATCTCCCCAACAACCCGCAATGGCTGCGCACTCCGATACGACCGCGTCGGATTCCCAGGAAACTTCTTGTTGGTCACGTTCGGATCGTCCTCAAACGGCCCGGTCGGCTCCACCACATACACACGCGGCCGCCCCTCACCCCGAGCCATCTCCGCAGCCAGCCCGGCGCCCTTGGCAATCGTCGTGAAGTAGATGTGGTTCATCACCACGCTGTCGCGGTAGTTGGAGCGGAATCCCGCGCTCAGCAGTTCGCCCACCGCGAGGTCAGCGCGGGTGCCGTGATAGAACGGCCCGGCGACCTGGTCGCAGGTGTCATGCGAAACGGGTGTCCATTCGGTGTCCTGTGCCATCGGCACTGCCCCTACCTGTCCTGCCGGATCGACAGGCCGGCGAGTCTAGGGCGCCGGGCGGGCCTTGCGGCAAGGCCCCATCAGGGAAATACTCTGTAAGTGGGAGGCGCGGCGCGCCTCCTTTTTCATTCTGCCTTGCTGCGGCCTTCCAGCTCGCGCACCGCTGTTTCCAGCGCATCCAGCTTCTCGCGGGTCTTCAACAACACCGCGCGCTGCACTTCAAACTCTTCGCGGGTCACCAGATCCAGCTTGGCCAGCCCCGCCTGCAGCGCGCTCTTGAAGGTGGCCTGCAGTTCTTCGCGCGATTCGCGCAGGCCCGGCGGCACCAGGTCGCTGAGGCGACGGGCGAGGTCATCGATTTGGTTCAGGTCGATCATGGGGTGCTCCGTGGGGTGGTGGGCCTGCGCATCCGGCGCGGCCACGGCTGTTCGGCGATAAGGATACTGCTGGCCCCGGGCTGCCGGACAGGCGCTGCGGGTTTCGCACCGGCCGCGTTCAGGCGCTATCCTCCACGCCGGAATACAGGAGATAGACGATGAAGATGGTCATGGCGGTGATCAAGCCGTTCAAGCTCGACGACGTGCGCGAAGCGCTGGCCGAGCGCGGGGTCACCGGGATCACGGTGACGGAAGTGAAGGGCTTCGGTCGCCAGAAGGGCCATACCGAGCTGTACCGCGGCGCCGAGTACGTGGTCGACTTCCTGCCGAAGGTGAAGCTGGAAGTGGCGGTGACCGACGATCAGGTGGAAGTGGTGGTGGAAGCCATCGTGAAGGCGGCGGGCACCGGCAAGATCGGCGACGGCAAGGTGTTCGTGTACGACCTGGGCAGCGTGGTGCGTATTCGTACGGGTGAGCTGGACGCGGACGCGTTGTAAGCCGTTTTGTTGTGGAGCCGAGCCCATGCTCGGCTGATGCAAAGAGTAGCCGAGCGTGGGCTCGGCTCTACAGAAAAGCGGTCGAGCAAGCTCGACCCCTACAGGTAAACCGGTAAAGCGGGTGAAGCGGTCGAGCAAGCTCGACCTCTACCAGAGCGAAGCGCCTACCGGCGCTTGGCCCAATTGTAGAACCGCTTCCAGCCCTGCCGCACGGCCGCCACCCAACCCGGGTCGGCCACCATGGCCGCTTGCGCAGCACTCGGCGCCTGGCCGGTCACGCGCTGGCGCATCTTCAGCAGATTCTTCATGTCGCTGCGGCTCAGCTGCCGGCTCAGCGGGTTGCGGCGCAGCCAGCGCGGTACGCGCCAGGCCGAGGTGAAGTCCAGCAGCACCGGAACACCGGCGCTGACCACCACGTTGGTGCCATGCAGGTCGTTGTGGGTGATGCCGGCGGCGTGCAGGCGGCTCAGCGCGTGCTGCAGCTGCTCGAACACTTCATTGCCCACCGCCTGCGCGGTGCTGAGCGTCTGGCCGGGGATGAATTCCATGCCCAGCGCCAGGCCGCCGAGGGTGCCGAGCAGGGCCGGGGCGTGCTTCCAGCCGCCCAGGCGTTCCAGCATGCGCGCCTCGCGGCGCACCATCAGCCGGGCGATCGGCGACACGGGGGTGCCACGGTAGCGGGAGTAGTCCTTCACCACCGCCGGACGACCGTCCAGGCAGGTGCGGTAGACATCGGGGGCGAGGAAGCGCTCACCGCGCTTGAGCAGCAGCGGTGCCACGGCGTCATCGCCGCAGGACGGGGAGGGAGTAATGGAAGGGATCATGTGGGGTCTCGGGCGACCCGGTGGGCGGCGCTGAAGCGTCAAGCGAACCGGTACGACTTGGGTAACTGGCTAAACTTTCGTTAAGTCAATTTTAGTACCGGCGAGTTCGCTATTCCACGATTTGTCGGAGAAATGTCGGCGTCGTGGCTGGAACAGTTCGTCACATACATTCGGACAATTCTGTCTCACTTTTTTAAAAGGCATTGAATTTCAATGGCTTGCAAGGCCGGCCGTCTCCGCTCACACGGCAGCGCTGTGCGCCGCGCACGCCCGGCTTGACCCCAGCGCACGGCCTGCCGACCATAAGCTGTTACACGCGACATCGACGGCCGCACCCACCCGGCACGTCCCCGTCTCCTGCCGCGTTCCCCCACTGATGCCGGCCCTGCGGCCGCATCGCCCTGTTTCCCTGTCCGGCGTGTGCTGGAGGAAAGTGTTTTGATCATCAAAATCGTACTTGCGGCGCTGTTCGTGTCCTGCGTGCTGTACATCCACTTCCGTGGCAAGGTCCGTGCGCGCTGGTCGCGCCAGCTGCTGGACCATTCCAGCTTCATGGCCCCGATCAACGTGGTCATGTACATGTTCTCGAAGGTGCCGACCACGCCGTTCCTGGACCCGGGCAAGGAATTCCCGCAGCTGGAGCCGCTGCGGCAGAACTGGCAGATGATCCGCGACGAGGCACTGGCGCTGCGCGATGCGCAGGCGATTGCTGCCTCCAGCACGTTCAACGATGCCGGCTTCAATTCGTTCTTCCGCCGCGGCTGGAAGCGCTTCTACCTGAAGTGGTACGGCCCCTCGCACCCGTCCGCCAAGGCGATGTGCCCGAAGACCACCGCGCTGCTGGAATCGCTGCCCGACGTGCGCGCGGCGATGTTCGCGCAGCTGCCGTCGGGCAGCGAGCTGCGCCCGCACCGCGATCCGTTCGCCGGTTCGCTGCGCCTGCACCTGGGCCTGGCTACGCCCAACAACGATGCCTGCTACATCGAAGTGGACGGCATCAAGAAGAGCTGGCGCGACGGCGAGTGGATGATGTTCGACGAGACCTACATCCACCATGCGCACAACGAGACGCCCGATGACCGGGTGATCCTGTTCTGCGATATCGCCCGTCCGCTGCGCTTCGGCCTGCCGGGCCTGTTCAACCGCCTGGTGGCGTCTACGCTGCTGGCCGGTGGTGCATCGCCGAACCTGCCGGGTGACCCGACCGGCGGCGTCAACAAGGCCTTCGGCAGCGTCTACAAGGTGCGGCTGAAGGCCAAGGCCCTGCGCGAGCGCAGCGTGGTGGCCTACCAGGTGATCAAGTGGGGCCTGGTGGTGGCGGTGATCGCTGGTATCTGGGCGCTGTAAGCGGACGGCCGCCGGGCATGGCCCGGCGCTACCGGAAAACGAAAAACCCGCGCTGTCGCCAGCGCGGGTTTTTGCTTTGGTAGGTGCCAACCTTGGTTGGCACGCGTTTCGATCAGCCCTTCAGCGCCGCCTTCACGAACGGCGGGGTCACCAGCACGCCGGTGTGCAGCGCGGCGGTGTAGTACAGGGTGTCGAAGGTCTTGGCGGCCGAATCGGCCTGGCGGAAGTCGAAGCTGCTGTCGCCCTTGCGCGCCAGGGTCACGCTCCACCAGCCGGTGGGGTAGCACGGCTGCGGGAACGGCAGGGTCTTGAACGAGCCGAAGCCCGCCTTGCCCATCTCGGTACGCATTTCGTTGATCAGCTCCAGCTGCATCAGCGGCGACTCGGACTGCTGCACCAGGATGCCGTCGTCCTTCAGGGCCTTGAAGCAGCTCTCGTAGAACGCCTTGTTGAACAGGCCTTCGCCCGGGCCGACCGGATCGGTCGAATCGACGATCACCACGTCCACGCTGCCGGCCGGGCAGTTGGCCATGTAGGCCACGCCGTCATCGAACATCAGCTCGGCGCGCGGGTCGTTGTTGGAATCGCACAGTTCCGGGAAGTGCTTGCGCGCCATCACCGTCACCTGCTCGTCGATGTCGCACTGGGTCACGCTCTCCACGCCCTTGTGCTTGAGCACTTCGCGCAGGGTGCCGCAGTCGCCGCCGCCGATGATCACCACGCGCTTGGGCGCGGCGTGGGTGAACAGCACCGGGTGGCTGATCATCTCGTGGTAGAAGAAGTTGTCCTTGCTGGTCAGCATGATGGCCCCATCGATGGTCATCAGGTTGCCCCAGTCGGTGGTCTGGAAGATCTCGATCTTCTGGAACGGCGACTGCACTTCGTCCAGCTTGCCGGTGATGCGGTAGCCGATGGCCGAGCCGGTGCGCTCGAAGTGTTCGATGTACCAGTTGCTGTTGTCAGTCATGGGAAAGCATTCCTGTTCGGAAGGGATGGAGCCGGGCTGAAGGCGGGGTGCCACGCATCCGGACGGATCGGCCCGTTCAGGTTGGAATCTGCCGCGGGCGCGGGCGCGCATGATAACGAACCTGTGGGCATATAGGCGTTATCATGCCCCCCCTTTTATTTGCCACAAGGCCGACTGCAATGACCGATTGGTCCCTCGACCAAGCCCGCAAGACCTACTCGATCCCGCACTGGGCGGATGGCTATTTCGACGTGGATCAGGCCGGGCACATGGTGGTGAGACCGACCGGGGCGGATGGCCCGGTGGTGTCGCTGCCCAAGGTGGTGGATGCCGCGCGCGCGGCCGGCGCCAAGCTGCCGCTGCTGGTGCGCTTCCCGGACATCCTCGGCCAGCGCCTGGGCAAGCTGCAGGCGGCGTTCGCCCAGGCCCAGCAGGATTGGGACTATCCGGGCGGCTACACCGCTGTGTACCCGATCAAGGTGAACCAGCACCGCGGCGTGGCCGGTACCCTGGCCAGCCACCACGGTGAGGGCTTCGGCCTGGAAGCGGGCAGCAAGCCGGAACTGATGGCCGTGCTGGCGCTGTCGCGCCCGGGTGGCCTGATCGTCTGCAACGGCTACAAGGACCGCGAGTACATCCGCCTGGCCCTGATCGGCCGCAAGCTGGGCCTGCAGACCTTCATCGTCATCGAGAAGCCGTCCGAGCTGAAGCTGGTGCTGGAAGAATCCAAGGCGCTGGACGTGAAGCCGGGCCTCGGCGTGCGCATGCGCCTGGCCTCGCTGGGCGCCGGCAAGTGGCAGAACAGCGGTGGCGACAAGGCCAAGTTCGGCCTGTCCCCGCGCCAGCTGCTGGACCTGTGGAAGTCGCTGCGCGACACCGAATACGCCGACTGCCTGAGCCTGCTGCATTTCCACATGGGCTCGCAGATCTCCAACGTGCGCGACATCGCCAACGGCATGCGCGAGGCCACCCGTTACTTCGTCGAACTGTCACAGCTGGGTGCGAAGATCACCCACGTCGACGTGGGCGGCGGCCTGGGCGTGGACTACGAAGGCACCCGTTCGCGCAGCTTCTGCTCGATCAACTACGGCCTGAATTCGTACGCCAGCAACATCGTGCAGCCGCTGGCCAACGCCTGCGAAGAACACGGCCTGACCCCGCCGCGCATCGTCACCGAGTGCGGCCGCGCGATGACCGCGCACCACGCGGTGCTGATCGCCAACGTGTCCGAAGTGGAACAGGCGCAGGAAGGCCGCGTGCCGGACCAGCACGACGACGAGCCGGCCTCGATCCGCCACCTGCGCGAGATCCACGAAGAGCTGGACGTGCGTCCGGCGGTGGAGCTGTTCCAGGAAGCGCAGCACTTCCATGCCGAAGGCCTGTCCAGCTATGCGCTGGGCCAGATCGACCTGCCGCAGCGTGCGCGCATCGACGATCTGTTCTATGCCATCGCCCATGGTGTGCGTGCGCGCCTGAGCTACGACGAGAAGAGCCATCGCCCGGCGCTGGATGAACTGAACGAGCGCCTGGTCGACAAGTACTTCGTCAACTTCAGCGTGTTCGAGTCGATTCCCGATGCGTGGGCGATCGACCAGGTGTTCCCGATCGTGCCGATCGAGCGCTTGAACGAGACACCGGACCGTCGCGGCATCATCGCCGACATGACCTGCGATTCCGATGGCATGGTCAAGACCTATGTCGAGAACGAAAGCCTGGACAGCTCGCTGCCGCTGCACGCGATCAAGCACGGCGAGAGCTACCGCATCGGTTTCTTCATGGTCGGTGCCTACCAGGAAATCCTCGGCGACATCCACAACCTGTTCGGTGATACCGACGCGGTGGAAGTGCTGGCCGATGCCGATGGCTACGCCATCACCCAGCAGCGTCGCGGCGACACCACCGACGTGATGCTGGACTACGTGGGCTACAAGCTGGATGACCTGCGTGCGGCCTACGCCGACCGCGTGGCATCGGCGGACCTGTCGCCGGAGCGCGCGCAGGAACTGTCCGAAGCGCTGGAAGCGGGCCTGACTGGTTATACCTACCTGTCCGACGAACCGCTGATCTGAGGGTGACGGGAACGCCGGGCATGGCCCGGCGCTACCGGTGCTGATGAGCGCGCGCGCGATCTTCCACTTGTTCCTGCATGCCGCCGTGCCAGCCCTGCTGGCATGGCTGTTCTGGCGCAAGCGCTTTGCGTCGGCGTGGCTGTTGCTACTGCTGGGCTGGATCATCGACCTGGACCATCTGCTGGCCGATCCGATCTACGCCCCGAACCGTTGCAGCATCGGCTTCCATCCACTGCATACCGCGCCGGCGATCGCCGTGTATGCGGGCCTGTGCGTTCCGAAGAAGACGCGGCTGGTGGGGATTGGTTTGATGATCCACATTGTGCTGGATGCCATCGACTGCTGGTGGATGCACCACCGTTGATGCTTGATGCGTGTCGACCGAGGTCGACACCTACCGGGGCGCACGATAACCCACGGAACTGACGCACTGCTTTGGTAGATGCCGACCTTGGTCGGCGCTCTTGATGCGTGTCGACCAAGGTCGACACCTACCGGGTGGCGCGTGATCCGGTAGCGCCGGGCCATGCCCGGCGAGCGCAGCGGCGCGTCACCCCACCGGCAACCACAGCGTAGCGCGCAACCCCGGCTGCGCATTCTCCAACGCCAACCGCCCGCCATAACTGGCGGCGATATCACCGACGATCGCCAGCCCCAGGCCGCTGCTGCTTTCGCGCTCATCCAACCGCACGCCGCGCTGGGTGACCTGCGCCAACGCCTCGGCTGCCAGACCCGGGCCGTCATCGCGCACATCGATGCGCAACTGCCCTTCGTCGACGCGCGCCGTTACTGTCACGTCCCGCTGCGCCCACTTGCCGGCGTTGTCGAGCAGGTTGCCAAGCATTTCTTCCAGGTCTGCGCTGGCGCCGGCGAACTGCAGGTCGCTGGCAATGCCCGCGGCCTGGAACTGCAACGCACGCTCGCCATGCACCCGTGCCATCAACCGGCACATCGCCTGCGCCACCGCTGCCACCGGCGTGCGTTCGCGATGATCAGCGGTCAGCCCGGCGGCAAGATAGCGATCGACGCTGGCCTGCATGCGCGCGCCCTGCTCACGCAGCGTGTTACGCCACTCGCGGCCTTCGCCATCGGCTTCGGCGGCAAGCACGCTCAGCGGTGTTTTCAGCGCATGCGCCAAGTCCTGTGCACTCGTACGCGCGCGCGCCACCATCCGTTGCTGGTGGTCCAGCAGTGCATTGAGTTCCTCACCCAGCGGCGCGATTTCAGCGCCTAATCCCGCTGTATCGATGCGCTGTGCATCGCCGCGGCGCACACGCTCCAGCTGCGTACCGAGGCGTTGCAGCGGGCGCAGGCCGAAATGCACCTGGCTGGCCAGTACCGCCAGCCACGCGGCAACCAGTACCGCCAGCGCCATCGCGCTGCGTTGGCGGAACGCGGCCACATCCGCGTCCAGTGCGCTGCGATCAGTGGCGACCACGGCGACATAGGGTTCGTTCGCGCGTGGCAGGCGCACCTGCTGTACGCGCGCGCGCAGCGACTGCTGCAGCGGGCCAGGCAAATTGCGTTCGGCCGCGCCATTGGCGGCCACGGGCAACGTCTCGTCCCACAGCGAACGCGACTGCAGCAGCACCTTGCCGCTGCCATCGGCGATCTGCCAGTAAGCACCGGAGAACACGCGCTGGAAGCGCGCGTCGTTGGGCTCCTGGCGCAGCTGCAGTTGGCCGTCGGCATCGATCTCGGCCTGTGCCAGCAGGGTCAGCATGTCCTGCTGCAGTTCGTTGTCCAAGCGGTCGCGCGCGCTGCGCTTGAACAGTTCGCCCAGCAGCGCGCTGGCCAGTGCCGAGACCAGCAGCAGGCCGATGCCACCGGCCAGCAGCAGCCGGCGTCGCAGTGACGGTTGCCGGCTCACGGCGCGGTCAACCGCCAGCCCTGGCCGCGTACGGTCTGGATCAGGTCGGCGCCGAGCTTGCGGCGCACGCGCCCCAGCAGCACGTCCAGCGCATTCGAATCGGGATCGTGACCGCCATCGAACACGTGTTCACCCAAGCGGTCACGGCCGATCACCTGGCCGCTGTGGTGGATGAAGTAGCTGAGCAGACGGAATTCCTGTGGGCTCAGTGCCAGTGCCTGGCCGTCCAGATCGAAGCGCCCGGCATTGACGTCCAGCTGCAGCGGGCCGCACTGCAGGCGTGGGCTGGCATGGCCGTGGCTGCGGCGGATCAGTGCGCGCAGGCGCAGCACCAGTTCGTCGGCCTGAAAGGGTTTGGTCAGGTAGTCGTCGGCGCCGGCGTCGAAGCCGGCCAGCTTGTCGTGCCAGCGTCCGCGCGCGGTCAGCACCAGCACCGGAAAGTCACGGCCATTGCCGCGCCAACGCTCGATCACGCTCAGTCCATCCAGCCCGGGCAGGCCCAGATCGACAATGGCGGCCTGCAGGTCTTCCACCTGGCCGATCTCCTCGGCCTGGCGACCATCGGCCACCACGTCGACCACGTAACCGGCCTGTTCCAGCAGCGGCTGCAGGCGCTCGGCCAACGCGGCATCGTCTTCGGCCAACAGGATGCGCATCAGTCGTCCAGCTCCGTCTTCAGCAGCCTGCCGTTGCGCGCATCATAGTCCAGCTCCACCACCACGCCGTCGGCGCGCAGGATCTCCACTTCGTACACGCCATCGTCCAGCTCCACTTCCAGCAGCTGGCCGGGGTGGCGCTTGAGCGCATCGCGCACCACGCTTTCCAGCGGCACGTAGCGGCCCTGTTGCACGGCCCGGCGCGCCACCTGCTGCGCCGGGTCCTGGGCGGGGCCGGTGGCGGTCGGGGCGCTGGCCAGCGCCAGCAGCAAGGGCAGGGAAGACAGGATCGGCACGTGGATGATGGGGAATGGGGAACAGGCACCAGTGTGCGGCCGCTGACTAACCATTGGCTAACAGCGCCGGCTAAGTGGCTGTTAACCACGCGGCGCATCGTGGCGTTGCCGGGATGGTCCGGCACCAAACAGGAGAACCCCCATGTTGAAGTCGCTCACCCTCGCCACTGTCGTCGCGTTCGCCGTCACTCCCGCTGCCCAGGCCGCACCGCTGGGCATGGCCCAGGTCGAACAGACCCTGCGCAAGGCCGGCTACACCCAGATTCATGAGATCGAGCGCGATGATGGCCTGTGGGAAGCCGATGTCAGCCGTGCCGACGGTCGCTTCAGCGAGGTGTATGTGGACCCGAAGACCGGCGAGATCTTCGACGAGCACGATAGCCGTGCACAGCTGAGTACCGAACAGGTGCTGGCCAAGGCGCAGTCGCAGGGGCTGCGTGAGATCCATTCGCTGGAACGCGATGGTGCAACGTGGTCGCTGGAAGCCCGCAATGCCCGCAACCAGCGCGTGGAAGTGCGCCTGAGTGGGTATGACGGCCGCATTCTGCACAGCGAGCGCGATGGCTGGCTGGATTGATGCCTGATGGGGTGGGTGTGTCGACCCAGGTCAACAGCTACCGGGTAGAGCCGGGCGCTGGCCGGGTCGAGCTGCGCTTCGGTAGATGCCGACCTTGGTCGGCACAAGGCCGGAAAAGCGTGTCGACCAAGGTCGACACCTACCGATTGATGGCGGGTAGAGCCGGCCGCTGGCTGGATTGAGCTGCGCTTCGGTAGATGCCGACCTTGGTCGGCACAGGGCCGGAAAAGCGTGTCGACCAAGGTCGACACCTACCGATTGATGGCGGGTGGAGCCGGCCGCTGGCTGGGTTGAGCTGCGCTTTGGTAGATGCCGACCTTGGTCGGCACAGGGCCGGAAGAGCCTGTCGACCAAGGTCGACACCTACCCAGGGCGTGGATTACCAGCCGTAAGGCGGCGGGTAGTCCCAATAGCCCGGGCCACCACCGTAGTAGCCACCACCACCATACGGCCCAAAGAAGCCCGGGCCCTTGCCTTCGCTCACGTGGATGTTGACGTTGACCCCACGGGTCTTGCCTTCATCGTTGGTGTAGTTCTTGCTGAGGTTGAGCGTGGCGGCGTTGTAGTGGGTGTTGCCGTAATTCTTGGCGTAGCCGATGCCGGTGGTGAAGCTGCCGGACACCTTGACCTTGTCATCCGTCACGTCGGCGATGCGGCCGTCGCCGTTCACGCGCGGGCCGGTTTTGTCGCCGTAGAACGTGCCCGGCGGATCCTGCTGCAGGGTCGGATCGTTGAGATAGCGGATCGGCGTCTGCGGCACGGACAGGTCCAGGCCGGAGGCCTGCGGCGCGGTGGCGCCGGCGGCGGACTGCGCCAACGCGGTCCCGGGCAGGGCGGCCAGGCACAGCAGCAGGGTCAGGGGGCGGATCATGACGGCGCTCCAACGGAGAGGGGCCGCGCAGCACGCGGCGGTACAGGCCGACGCTAGCAGGCGTTGCTTGAATGATGCCTGTCGGCGCCCGCTTGCGGTAGAGCCAAGCCATGCCTGGCTGCACGCTACAACCGCCCGAATCCAAACAGCTCCTGCAGCGGGTGCCGGCGCCGCTCGATCCGCGCCCGCAGCAGTCCGGCGCCGATCATCGAATAGGTGATGCCGTTGCCACCATAGGCCATGGCGAACTGCACCCGCGGGCCCCACTGCTTATGCGGGCCGAAGAACGGCAGACCGTCGGCGGTCTCGGCAAAGGTGCCTGCCCACGAGAACGCCGGGGTTGGCTGCAGGTGCGGGAACCACTGCAGCAGCTGCTTCATCAGTTTGCGGGCCTTGCTTTCCACCCGGCCATCGCGGCGGGCGGGAATATCGATGGCATCGTCCAGCCCGCCCACCAGCAACCGGCGGTCGCCGGTGGCGCGCAAGTACAGGTAGGGACGCGCGCTCTCCCAGACCATCGTGCGCTGCAGCCAGCCCAGTTCGTCGGCGTTGATCGGGTCGGTGATGAAGGCGTAGCTGCTGCGGTTGCGGGCTACGCGCGGGTCCAGCCATTGCTGGTTGGCATAGCCCATCGCCAGCACCACGTGGCGGGCGCGGATCTGCATGCCGGATTCGGTGCGGGCGGTCACGCCGCGCGTGCTGGGGGTGAGGGCATGCAGCACGGTGCGGTCGTGGACCACGCCGCCGCGCCGACGCACACGCTCGAGCAGGCCATAGGCCAGACGGTACGGATCCACGCGCGCGGCCTGGCGGGTCAGCAACGCGCCGCCGGCATCGACGCTGAAACGTTCCTGCAGCGCCTCCCGGTCCAGCCAGCGCGCATCCAGGCCGATGCCACGGCGCGCCTCGCCTTCGGCCATCAGCCGCGGTACGTCACGGCGGCGACTGGCCAGGTACAGGCTGTCCATCTGCTTGAAATCCACGTCCTTCAGGCCGCGTGCCACTTGGCGCAGGGCCGGGATCGCATCCGCGCATGCCTGGTAGGCCAGCACCGCAGCGTCTTCGCCATACTGTGAAGTCAGCTCCAGCAGATGGGTGTCGATCTCGTACTGCAGCAACGCGGTACTGGCTGCGGTGCTGCCCCAGCCGATGTCGCGCTGCTCGATCACTGCAACGTCGTGCCCATGGGCCGACAGCTCATCGGCGATCAGCGCGCCGGTGATGCCGCCACCGACCACCAGCACATCGCACTGCAGATCCTGTTCCAGCGGCGGAAAGGCCTGGATCAGGCCGTTGCGCACCGCCCACCACGGGTAGCCACTCTTCAGGTCCATGCGCGTTGGTGCTCAGGCAGTGGGGTGGCCAGTATGCGGGGTCTGGATCAGTTCGGACAGATCGAAGCCCTGCAGGCGTGCGGCTGCCAGATAATGGTCCTGCACGGTGGCATCCAGCCGGGGCTCACGCGCCAGCAGCCACAGGTACTTGCGATCCGGGCTGCCGACCAGGGCAACGCTGTAGTCCGGCGCCACCTGCATCACCCAGTAGTCACCCTTGGCGAAGGGCAGCCAGCGCAGGCCCTTGGGCAGGAAGCTGACTTCCAGCCGCGCGCTGTCGTTGTCGATCGCGCACGCCTCACCGGTGGCTTCCTCGACCTCGCCGTCCATGCGGCAGCGGTTGGTGACACCCACGCTGCCGTTGTCGAGCAGGTGGTAATGGGCCGACACATCGGTGCAGCCCTCCGGCTCGTGGCGCATCGGCAGGCGGGCGATCTCGTACCAGGTGCCCAGGTAGCGGGGCAGCTTGAGGTCGGTGACGGTCTTCAGGGGCGGCAGGTCGGTCATTGTCAGGCGTGGCAGGAGAGGACCTCCAAGATGACGAGGACACTGCCACGGGCGGGTGAAGCCGGGGCGAGGGCCATGTCCAGAACATTCCGTCGCCCCGGCGGAGCGCGTGCCGTCATCGGCGCAGCGGTATGCTTCCGCCAGCGCCGCGTTTTTCCGATCCAACCGCAGTGGAGGTGCCGATGTACCAGGTGATCCTGTTGAAGAGTGAAACCCAGTTCGCCCGCGAGCAGTGGCCGCAGGTCGACGATCTGGTGGACTACGAAGGCGTGGCCTACAGCCTGCGCGCCGGGCCGCGCCAGCCGTTGCCGACCGACCATGCCTGGCACCCGATCGCGGTGTACGCACCGGACGAGATCACCGAGGAAGAATTCCAGGACTGGTACGCACTGCAGCAGCCACAGGTGGAAGAGCTGCGGCTGAAGTACTGAGCCGCCGCCACCCGCCAGCGCCTGCGCATCCGCCGTTTACAGCACCTGCCGTATAGTCGCGCGCAGGCGCGGTGGTCCGCGTGAACCGGTGTGGCTGGCTTGTCTTCCTTCTTCCGAACGATCCTGGTGCGTGGCCCGTGGTTGGGCCTGCTGTTGTGCTGCACGTTGCTGCTGGCTGTGCCGGCGCTGGCCCAGGATGATGACCCCACACCGAAGCAGCAGCTGGCGCAGATCGACAGCACGCTGAAGGATGTTGAGCGCAAGCGTGTTGATGCCGAAGCCACCGAAACGCTGGGCACGCTTTCGGAAACTGCATCGCAGGCCAAGCGCGATGCCGAGGCGCTGGAAAAGACCCTGCAGCCGCAGCTGGACCAGCTCAACGAGCAGCTGACGCAGCTGGGCGATGCGCCCAAGGACACCACTGAACCGCCGGAGCTGGCCGCGCAGCGGCGCACGCTGACCCGCCAGCGCGATGCCCTGGTGGCATCGATTGCCCAGGCCAGATCCAGCGCCGTGCGTGCGCAGCAGCTGAGCGCGGACATCGACAAGCAGCGCAACGCGCAGCGCACCGAAGAACTGGGGCGCAAGGTCGCCTCGCCGCTGTCACCGACGCTGTGGCGACAGGTGGCCGACCAGCTGCCAAACGACATCGCCCGCGTCACGCCCTTGGCCCAGCAGGGCCGTGCTGCGCTGACCACGGCCATTGCCACCCATGGTTGGGGCACGTTGCTGCTGGGGCTGGCGGCGGCACTGGTGATGATGTTCCCGCTGCGTCTGTGGCTGCGCGCGCTGGGGCGCCGGTTCGCTGCGTCCGAGCGTGCCCCCGACGGCCGCCTGCGCCGCTCCGGCCTGGCCATGTGGCTGCTGCTGGTGGGTACCTTGCTGCCCGGCTACGCCGTGGTGGTGCTGGTGGCTGCGCTGGATGCCATCGGCGCGATTCCGCCGCGCCTGCAGAGCGTGGCTGAAGGCGTGCAGGCGGCGACGTTCGCTGCGGCCTTTATTTCCGCGCTGAGCGCCTGCCTGCTGGTGCCCAAGCGGCCCTCGTGGCGGCTGCTGAACCTCGATGACACCGCCGCGCTGAAACTGCGCAAGTACGCCTGGGGCGCTGCGGCACTGGCCTGGCTGAGCACGGTGCTGGTGGCACTTGATCGCGCCACGCGCACCAGCGATGTCACCACGGTGGCGCTGGACGGCGTGATCGCACTGACCTACCTGGGCCTGATCATGGCCATGCTGGTGACCCTGGCGCGCCTGCACCGGCGTCAGACCGCCGAGGCCGAGGCGAAGCTGGAAGCACAGGCCGACGGTCTTGGCGCACAGCTGCCGGTACGACGCAGCAGCTGGCTGGTGCTGGCCCGCGTGGCGGGCAACATCGCCGTGGTGGCCGCGATCATCGCCACCCTGCTGGGTTATGTGAACTTCGCCAAGTTCGTGAACCAGCAGCTGATCGGCGGCAGCATCGTGGTGCTGGCGGCAACGCTGCTGTTCAAGTTCGTCGACGATTTCTCCACCTGGCTGCTCAACGCCGACAGCAAGGTTGGCCAGACCATCCTGCTCAGCACCGGACTGAGCGTGTCGAAGCTGGAACAGGCGGGCGTGCTGCTGTCGGCGATGCTGCGCACCCTGGTAGTGTTGATCGCCCTGCTGGCGCTGGCCGCACCGTTCGGCAACATCGGCACGATCGTTGAACGCATTGCCTCGCTGGCCAATGGCATCGTGATCAACAAGGACCTGACGCTGCAGCCGGGCCGCATCGTCACCGGCGTGCTGGTGCTGCTGGTGGGCATGGGCCTGACCCAGCTGCTGCAGCGCTGGTTGACCGATACCTACCTGCCCAAGACCGAACTCGACCTGGGTGCACGAAATTCGATCAGCACCATCGCCGGCTACGTCGGCATCATCCTGGTGGGCCTGTGGGCGCTGACCGCGATGGGCCTGAACCTGAAGAACCTGGCGCTGCTGGTCAGCGCGCTCTCGGTGGGTATCGGCTTCGGCCTGCAGGCGATCATCCAGAACTTCGTGTCCGGCCTGATCCTGCTGACCGAGCGGCCGGTGAAGATCGGTGACTGGGTGAAGCTGGGTGACCAGGAAGGTGATATCAAGCGCATCAACGTGCGTTCGACCGAGATCCAGGTGAGCGACAAGTCCACCTTGATCGTGCCCAATTCCGAACTGATCACCAAGACCATCCGCAACATGACGATGGGCAACAACCAGGGCCGCATCCAGATCCAGTTCGCGGTGCCAGCCAGCACCGACGTTGCGAGCCTGCGACAGGCGCTGCTGGATGCCTACGGTGCGCACAACACGGTGCTGCAGCAGCCGGCGCCGTCGGTGTACATCGACAGCATCGCTGGCGGCCAGATCACCATCAACAGCTTCGCCTACGTGGCCAGCCCGCGACAGGTGTATGGCACGCGCAGCGATCTGTATTTCAGCCTGCTGCAGATCCTGGCCGGGCGGAACATTCCGTTGTCCACGCCAACAGACATCCACATCACCCGCGATCCGCAGCAGTAAGAGGGTGGGTCGGCAGGGCTGCGCCCTGCACCTGCAGAAGCCGAAGCAACGGCAACAGCCGAAGCAACAGCAAACGCGGGTATTCCGTGGGGTGGCGGGGCGGTGTCGGATTGCGGGGACGCCGCAAGTACGTCCTTGTAGGCTTGGCAGCCGCATCCATGCGGCTGACACCCCGCAATCCGACACCGCCCCACCTTCGACAGTTTCCCGATGTCTGGTAGATCCACGCCATGCGTGGATGAATCTCCATCGAAATCGAATATTTCGACAATTGATCAAAAAGCATCCACGCATGGCGTGGATCTACGTGTCGACCAAGGTCGACACCCACCAGAAGCAGGCCATGACATTCCGACAGATCGCGGAAATCTGTCGAAGGCGGGGTGGGTCCGGTTGCGGGGGCGTGAGCGCCATGGATGGCGCGACCGAGCTTACATGGATGTACTTGCAGCGTCCCCCGCAACCGGACCCACCCCGCCATCCCACAGGAAACCCGCTTTTGGTTCGGCTGTTGCCGTTGCTTCGGCTTCTGCAGGTGCAGGGCGCAGCCCTGCCGAACCCCCTTTACCCCCGCGGTCGCCCGCGTGAGGGCACCAGTGCGAACGTATCCACTGCCAGCTTCTCGGCGTGGTTCAACCACGCGCGGATTTCCAGATCGTCCACTTCGTGGTCGAGGCCGAACGACACGTTGATCTTGCCGTCTGCATCGGGCTGCACCCACTGCTGGGCCAGCACCACCTTGCGCTGCGAAGACACCGCTTCGATCCAGAAACCGCGATCCGGGCGCGTGCTCGCCACCAGCTGCAGCATGTACTGGCCGGCGCGGGTACGGCGGCCCTTCTGCGTGATCATGTGTGCCTGGCGCACGCTGGGGCGGGGGCCCTGGAACGCATCCAGCGGCGCATCCACGTCGATGCCGTTGCGCAGCTGGCCATCGCGGTACAGCTTGATGCCGTTGTCGCGGTTCACCAGCAGCGCGCACCAGTCGCCGTCGGCTGAGCCATCCTCGAACGCGGTGCAGCGATCGACGTAGGCGAGTGTGTTGTCCGGGTCGGCATCGTCGAACTGGCGCGAGGTGTTTTCCAGATACACCGATTTCAAGTCCCAGTCCTTGTCGTACTCCAGCAGCACCGGCGGCTGCACGTGCTGCAGGCCGACAACGACCTGGTCGTCACCGTCGATCTTCAGCTGCCGCGTCGGTTCACCCAGCCACAGCGAGCGGGCGAAGGCTAGGTATTGCGGATAGTCGCGGCCGCCATCGCGGCGCGCGGCGGCGCTGGCACTCGGTGTGCGCTTGTCGTCCAGCAGCGAACGGCCGAAGCCCATCGTCTGCAGGTTCGGATCGAGCAGGCTGAGCAGGGTGGCACCCGAGTCCAGCGTCGAGCCGTCTTCGGCGGCCAGCTGGCGCGGGGCCACGCCGTCACCGAGGAACAGCAGCAGGTTCTCGCGCTTCTGCCTGGTCAGGATATGGCTGAGGTCATTGGGCATGGCCAGGTGATCGGATGCGATCACGATCAAGGTGTCCTTGCCATACGGGCTGGCCTGGATGCGCTCGACCAGCTGCGAGATCAGGCGGTCGGTGCACTTGAGTGCGTTGAGCATGCCGATGTTGCCGTACTGGCTCTGGTAGCGCTCGCCCTTGCAGGCCACCGGCAGATGCCCGGCCGGGTGATGCGTGTCCATGGTCAGCGTGGTCAGCATGAACGGTGCGTCCTGCCGCGACAGCTGCTCGAAGCGCTGGTAGGCAGTGTCCAGCAGCACGTCGTCATGCACGCCCCACGCCGAATAGTGGATGCGGCCGATCTTCTTCTGCTGCTTGAACCAGGCCAGGTCATGTACTTCATCGAAGCCATGGCTGGCCAGGAACTGGCCCTTGCCGGCGAACTGGCCGTTGGCGCCACCCAGATAGTGGTTGGTGTAGCCCTGCTGCTTCAGGTAGTCGCCCAGGCACACGGCCTTGGGCAGGAAGCTGCCCATCCGGTCCATGCTGTTCTCATCGCCCTGCGAGGTGGTCAGCGGCACGCCGCACATCGACGACACCAGGCCTGCGATGGTCCAGCCGCCGCCTTCGGCCGAGACCAGCCCGCGCACATCCAGCGACTTGGCCGCCAAGCGGTTGAGATTGGGCATCAGGCCGGGAAACACGGCCTCATCCAGATAGGTGCGCTCCAGGCTCTCGCCGTAGATCCAGACGATGTTGCGTGGGCGCTGCAGAGCCTGCGTGGGCACCTGGTATTCGGGGGCGATACGGGCGAAATCCACCGGGCGCAGCTGCTGGTACAGGCGTTGGCCATCGCGCGCCAGCGGGCTGATCATGATCGTGGCCACCCACAGCGCGGCGAAACCGGCAAACCACGCACCACCGGACGTGGGGCGGCGCCAACGCTTCACCCGCGTCGCGAACAGCGGCAGCAGCGACACAGCGGCCAGCACGATGAAGCCGGCGATATAGCCCTTGAAGTCGGCGACACCGGCGCCTTCCATGTCCGCACCCAGGTGGTACAGGGTAGCGGCGTTGAGTCCGTCGCCGGACAGCTTGTCGATCAGCCACCAGGCGCTGAGCGCCAGCAGCAACAGCGAGAACAAGCCGGCTTTCCACCACACCCACTTTGCGGACGCGAGGAACAACCAGGACAACAACAACAGCGACAGCAGCAGAATCCAGAGCATGGGCAGCTTCGGCAGTGACGGGGTGGCGATGGACGTCGTACCGACGCGTGTCCATCCGACCGGCGCTGCTGCAAGCACATCTGCATGACAGGCCGATGACCCGATAGTGCATGCACGAACCTGACTGAAATGTTTGTTGAAATCGCGCGTGCGATATCACGCCGCGAACGTAAATCGAGCGTGAAAACTCACGCTCGATTGCATTAAAAAACGCATGAATGCGCTGTTTTCGTAGATCCACCACACGCGTGGATACGACAACGCATCAACGCTATCGATGTCCACGTTCCTCACGCGAACGCGCACGCCGATCGAACAACAAGGCGCTGGTCACGATGCCCAGCCCAAGCACCACGCCGATCAACAACAGCACCAAGGCGATGGCGGGATAGCCGAGCACATGCCAGCCGGTATCGATCTTCATCATCATCGCCGCCGCCATGATCAACGCTGCGCTGATGATGCCGGCCGCAACACGGTTGGCGATCTTCTGCAGGTTCTCCATCAGCCGCGACTCTTCCAGCCCGGTCACCTTCATCTGCAGGCGGTTCTCGGCCAGCAGCGCCATGATGTCCGAGAGCTTGCGCGGTCCGTCGCGCAGCAGTTGCTGCACCTCCATGGCTTCGCTGGCCAGGTTGGCGGCCGACAGCGATTTCTTCAGGCGCGCGCGCATCACATGCTGCAACTGGCGCTCGACGATGCGCCGCGTATCCAGGTCCGGTGCCAGCAGGCGGCATACGGTTTCAAGATTGAGCAGCGCCTTGCCGAGCAGGCTCAGCTCCGGCGGCGTACGCAATCCGGACGAGGTGGCGATGCGCACCATGTCCAGCACCACACGTCCTTCGGAGAAATTCGCGCTGGCCGCATAGCGTGCGATCAGCTGGCCGGTCTCGCGCAGGTAACGTTCTTCATCGAACGCCTCCAGCCGGGTGCTGATGCTGATCAGGTCGTCGGCCACTTCCTCGCCACGGCCATCGACGGCGGCGAACAGGATCTTCAGCAGCCGCTCGCGCAGGCGCGGCGGCATGTGCGCGACCATGCCCAGATCGAAGATCGCCAGGCGCCCATCGGGAAGTACCCGCAGATTGCCCGGGTGCGGATCGGCATGGATCTCGCCGTGCACGAAGATCTGGTCCAGATAGCCGCGGATCAGCGCCGCCGCCAGCGGGTCCATCGCCTGTTCGGTACGGCGCACATCGGGAATGGCATCCACGCGTACGCCGCTGGCCAGTTCCATGGTCAGCACGCGATGACTGCAGTAATCCCACAGCGGCTGCGGAATCCACAGGCGCCGGAACGGCTTCAGATGACGGCCGAAGCGCGACAGGTTCTCAGCCTCGGCGTGGTAGTCCAGCTCCTGCATCAGGGTCTTGGAGAACTCGTTGAGCCAGTCGCGCAGGCGCACGCGGCGACCGATCTGGGTCAGATGGTCGGCGGCCAGGGCGAAGCTGCGCAGCACTTCAAGATCCGAACGCAGTTGCGCGGCGACCTCGGGCTTCTGCACTTTCACCGCCACCTCGCGGCCGTCATGCAGCACCGCGCGATGCACCTGGGCGATCGATGCGCAGCCCAGCGGTTGTGGGTCGAATGCGGCGAACAGCTTGTTCACCGGCGCGCCCAGCTCCTGCTCGACGATGGCGTGGATGCGTTCGACCGGGATCTCGGCCACCTTCTCCTGCATCCGCTCCAGCGCGGTGGCGAACTCCACCGGCACCATGTCCGGGCGGGTGGACAGCATCTGCCCGAGCTTGACGAAGGTCGGCCCCAGCGCTTCCAGGTCACTGACGAACTGCTCGGGATTGCCGTCGGGCGGCACATCGGTGTGGCTGCCGGCAGCGTCCAGATTCATGCCGGAGAACACGCCGGAATGGCGGTAGCGCATCAACAGGCGCAGGATCTGGCTGCGCCGGTTCATGCCCCGGATCAGCGGGGGATTGCCTGCGGCGGTGGGTGGCTTGCTCAAACAGAACTCCTCGAAAGCGACGACCCGGTGGCCATGATCCGGCGGCCGGGTAGCGCCGGGCCATGCCCGGCGGGATCGGAATACGCTGCCAGTGTCCCTGCGCTGCGGTAGGCGCGCGGTGAATCCGCTACCGCAGGCGGCGCAGGATCGGTCAGAATCCGCTCATTCCCTTTACTGGATCCCCCATGGCCGGTGCCAGCCTGTTTGCCCTGCTCGACGATATCGCCTCCCTGCTCGACGACGTCTCGGTGCTGACCAAGGTCGCCGCCAAGAAGACCGCCGGCGTGCTGGGCGACGACCTGGCGCTGAACGCGCAGCAGGTGACCGGCGTCAACGCCAACCGCGAACTGCCGGTGGTGTGGGCGGTGGCCAAGGGCTCGCTGGTGAACAAGGTGATCCTGGTGCCAGCCGCGCTGGCGATCAGCGCATTGGAAGCCTGGCTGCACAGCCGTGGCTGGAACGTGCCGCTGATCGTGCCGCTGATGATGATCGGCGGTGCCTTCCTGTGCTTCGAGGGCGTGGAGAAGCTGGCGCACCGTTTCCTGCATTCCGCCGACGAGGACGCCGAACACCAGGCTGAGCGGCGCAAGGCGCTGGCCGATGCGCAGGTGGACATGGTCGCGTGGGAGAAGGACAAGGTGAAGGGCGCGATCCGCACCGACTTCATCCTCTCGGCCGAAATCATCGTGCTGTCGCTGGGTGTGGTCGCCACGGCCTCGTTCATCAACCAGGTCAGTACCCTGGTGGTGATTGCGCTGGCGATGACCGTGTTCGTCTATGGGCTGGTGGCCGGCATCGTCAAACTGGATGACCTGGGCCTGTACCTGTCGCGCAAGGGCGCGGCGCTGGCGGCCGTCGGCCGTGGGCTGCTGGTATCGGCACCGTGGCTGATGAAGTTCCTGTCGGTGGCCGGAACCGCGGCGATGTTCCTGGTCGGCGGCGGCATCCTGGTGCACAACGTGCCGGCGCTGCACCACGCGGTGCAGGCGCTGGGCGGTGAAGGCCACTGGGGCTGGCTGGTCAACGCGCTGGGCAACATGGTGGTCGGCATCATTGCCGGTGCGATCGTGCTGTCGGTGGTGACCGGCGTGCAGAAGCTGCGCGGCAAATAGCGCCAGCTCCTTCCCCGGTAGAGGCCGACCTTGGTCGGCGGTTTGTTTGCCGCGCGTGCCAACCAAGGTTGGCACCTGCTCGCGAACTACCCGGCGTGCACCCGGTTCTTGCCTTCGCGCTTGGCCACATACAGGGCGTCATCGGCGCGTCGCAGCAACGTATCGGCATCGTCGCCCGGCTGCCATTGCGAAAGCCCGGCACTGAAATGCACCGGTACCCGCCGGTCCTGCACGGTCAGCACGCGATGCGCCAGTGAACGCTGCAGCCGCTGCACCGTGGCCATGCTGTCCGCGCCGGGGGTTTCCGGCAGTACCAGCACGAACTCGTCGCCACCCAGCCGGGCGATGCCATCGGTGGCACGCAGCAGCAGGCGGCACACCGACACCAGGTGCTGCAGCAGCGCGTCGCCGCCGGCGTGGCCGTGTTCGTCGTTGGTCTGGTGGAAATCATCCAGATCGATCACCGCCAGCCCCAACGGCGAGTTGTTGCGGGCGGCGCGGGCCAGTTCGCGTTGCAGCAGTTCGTCCAGACCACGCCGGTTCAGGGCCTGGGTCAGCGGATCGATACGCGCCAGATCGCCGGCCGCGCGCAGATCCTGTTCCAGCTGGTTGATGCGCTGCTCGGCGCGTTCCACCTCCTGCCGTGCGCTGGCCAGGTGATCACGTGCCTGCGCCGCCTGCTGCTGCACCTTGCCGGTGTCCTGCATCACTTCCTGCAGCAGGTGGTTGAGGTCGGCGATGCTGCGCGCCTCGCGCAACTGCAACGCGTAGCTGCCGATGCGGTCGTGGTATTCACCAGTACTGGCAGCCATGCCGTCCATGCGCTCGATGAACTCACCCATCAGGCTACGCATGGCTGCTTTCGAATCGTCGATTCCCTGCCGCAGCAGGCCCTGCTTGTAGATCACTTCGCGCAGCTCGGCGCGGGTGCGCTCGACCGATTCGGCTTCCAGCGGCCCGGCCAGCAACTGGCGCACGGCTGCGATCTGGCCCTGCAGCCAGCTGCGGTCATCCAGCAGCTCGCTGACGTTCTCCAGCAGCAGTGCGAACAACTCAAGCAACAACGCCTGCTGTTCCTGCCAGCTCTCGGCGCGCACGCCGATCTGGTGACCCAACTCGCGCGCACCTTGTTCGATCGGCTCCAGTGCCGCGCCCGGTTGCCACTGGCGCAGGCGTACGGACAGTGCCTGGGCCTGCTCGCGCAGGTCGGGATCGTGCTGCAGCAGCGCCACCACCGCCCCGCCCAGCAGCAACCGCAACTGCTCGGACAGGCGCAGGCTGTCGGGCTGGCCATCGGGCGAATGCTGGTCGATGGTGCGGATGTACTTGTCGATCAGCTGCCGCATCGCCCGGCCATAGCGCGGCCAATCGGCACTGGCCTGCGCCGACTGCAGGCGATCGCCCATGTCGCCCAGCTCGCCGGGCAGGGTGGCCATGCCATTGGCGAAGGCGGCCAGCAGCGGCTCGGGTGCATCGGCTCCGGCGAACAGCTGCTGCAATGCCACGCCGCTGCCGCCCTGCAGCACCACCCGATCGCCGCGCCCGTCATCGACCACCGCGCGCACGCGCGCAGGCGGCCCGATGGCGGTACCGGGGGCAGGGCGGGGGTCGGGCTGGTCCGTCATGGAACGAATCCTGGGGTGGCAGGGGGCTGGTCACAGCATATCGGCGCAACTGGCGGTGGCTTGAACCGATAGGATGGGCGACAGGATGCCGCAGTGGAGGTGGGTATGCGTGTGATGTTGCTGGGGGCGACGGGACTGGTGGGCGGGCTGGCCCTGCCGATGCTGCTGGACGACCCGCGCTGCCGCGCTGTGGTAGCCCCGACCCGGCGACCGCTGGACCTGCGCGACCCGAAACTGCACGCCCCGGTGCTGGACTTCGATCAGCTGCCGGATGCGCCGGGCTGGGCACCGGTGGATGCAGTGGTCTGCGCGCTGGGCAGCACGATGGCCCTGGCGGGAAGCCGCGAGGCCTTCTACCGGATCGACCACGACTACCCGCTCGCCTTCGCCCGCCTGGCCAGGACCCAGGGCGCGCGTGCCTTCGTACTGAATTCGGCGGCGGGGGCCAATCCGGGTTCGGCCATCTTCTACAGCCGGGTAAAAGGCGAGCTGGAGCGCGACCTGCGCGCGCTGGGCTTCGCTTCGCTGACCCTGGTCCGGCCGGGCCTGATCGGCGGCCACCGCCCACAGGCGCGCCGCGGCGAACAGTTCGCCCTGCAGGTGCTTGGTGCGTTGCGGCCGGTGCTGCCGCGAGCGTGGCGTATCAACCCGGCCACGCGTATTGCGCGGGCGCTGGTGAACGCGGCACTGGCGCCGGCACCGGGCGAGCACGTGGTGGCTTCGAAAGACCTGGTGGACTGATGTCGCGCGCGCTGCGTCTGACCCAGCTGCTGCAGGTGCTGCGCCGCCACCGCCGGCCGGTGGCCGGGCAGGCGCTGGCCGAAGAGCTGGGCATCAGCCTGCGCACGCTGTACCGCGATATCGAAACGCTGCGCGAACAGGGCGCCGACCTGCGCGGGGAAGCCGGTGTTGGCTACCAACTGGAACCGGGCGACGTGCTGCCGCCGCTGACCTTGCCACCGGCGGAAATCGACGCGCTGGTGCTGGGCCTGCGCTGGGTAGCGGCACGCACCGAGCCGGCGCTGGCCGAGGCCGCGCGTGATGCGTTGGCACGCATCGCCCACGTGCTGCCAGCGGCACGCCGCGAAGCACTGCGTGACAGCGGCCTGCGGGTGGGTCCTTCGCGTACAGCGGCCAAGGTGCCCCCGGCGCGCCTGCAGACCGTGCGCGAAGCGGTGGGTACGCAGCAGCGGCTGCAGTTCGCCTATGAGGATGCACAGGGACGGCGTACCGAGCGCGTGGTCTGGCCGTTCGCACTGGGCTACTTCGATGAAGTGCCGATGTTGGCGGCGTGGTGTGAGGGTCGCGAGGACTTCCGCCATTTCCGCCTGGATCGCATCCGCCATGTGCGTGCGTTGGAAGAGTGCTACCTGGTGCCGCGTGCCACCTTGCTGCGGCGCTGGCAGAAGGCGCAGGGCATCGCCCCGGATTGGCTGGACCGTTCGTGACGGACCAGCTTTGGTAGAGGTCGAGCTTGCTCGACGCTTTTGCTCTTTGCTCTTTGCTCTTTGCTCTTTGCTCTTTGCTCTTTGCTCTTGGTAGATGTCGAGCTTGCTCGACTGCTCTTGCTGTTCGCGGAGAGCAGTCGAGCAAGCTCGACATCTACCAAAGCGGGAGCAACAGCAGTCGAGCAAGCTCGACATCTACCAGAGCCAGGGCGCGAGCAGGCTCGACACTGCTGACAGGAACTGTCAGCAGGGCAGGGTCACCATGAACGCTTCCAACAACGGAGGTTCCCCATGTTCAAGCCCAGCACCCTGCTGCAGTACGTGCGCGACGTCGCCGCCAGTGCCACCTTCTACAGCGGCATCCTCGGCACGCCGCCGGTCGAGCAGTCGCCCGGCTTTGCCCTGTTCCTGCTCGGCGATGGCGCCGCGCTGGGCCTGTGGCAACGCGATGACGTGCAGCCGCCTGTCATTGCCGAAGCGGGTGCAGCCGAACTGGCGATGGTGGTGGCGGATGCAGCAACGGTGCAGCGCATGCACGACGAATGGCGCGCGCTTGGCGTGCAGATCACCCAGGCACCGGTGACGCTGGAATTTGGCCACACCTTCGTCGGCGTCGATCCCGATGGCCACCGCCTGCGTGTCTACAGCCGCGCCGAGGGCATGGTCGCGCGCGATTGATCAGCGCGAAGTAGATCCACGCCATGCGTGGATGAAGACGCACAAAAAACGCCGGGCATTGCCCGGCGTTTTTCATTCATGTGCCAACCAAGGTTGGCACCTACCGGATCAACTGGCCAGCGCCAGATCGTCCATTATCGCGCGCAGGAAGCGGGCCGCTTCACCGCCCGTAGCAGCACGGTGGTCGAACGTCACCGACAGCGGGATCACCTTGTGCGCTTCCACGCCGCCCATCACCGGGGTCATCTGGTGGCGGGCACGGCCGGCACCGACGATGGCCACGCACGGCGGCACCACGACCGGGGTCGCGTAGCGGCCGGCGAACATGCCGAAGTTGGACAGCGAGATGGTGTAGCCGCTCAGTTCCGACGCCGCGATCGAACGCGCTTCCACCTGCTCGCGCAGGCGGTTCACGCCTTCGCGGATGCCACGGGCATCCAGCATGTCGGCATTGCGCAGCGCCGGCACGAACAGGCCGTCGTCGGTATCAACGGCGATGCCGATGTCCACCTGCGCATGCAGGGTGCGGGTCAGCGCTTCACCGTCGAACCAGGCGTTCATCGCCGGCACCTTCTGCGCGGCGACCACGATCGAGCGCACCAGGCGCGCGGTGACGTCGTTGCCCGGCAGCCAGGCGTGGATGTCGGCGTCGTCGTTCAGCGTGGTCGGCACGACCTTGCTGTGCGCATCGGCCATGACGCGGGCCATGTTGCGGCGCACGCCCTTCAGCGGTTCCGGCTGGCCCTTGGCGACCACGCCCGGCGGCTGGGTGCGCATCGGCTTGCCAGCGGCAGACAGCGGGGTGCGTGCGTCGGACTGTACCGGCGCGGCCACCTGTGCCGGAGCCGATGCGGCAGCAGCCGGTGCAGCAACCGCTGCCGGTGCGGCGCCGATCTTCGCGCTGCCATCGGCAGCGGCCTGCTTGACGTCGGCCATGGTCACCGCACCATCGGTGCCGGTGGCACGCACGCGGCTCAGGTCCACGCCCAGCTTGCGCGCGGTGGCACGCACGGCCGGTACGGCCTTGACGCCGCCAACGGCCAGCGCCTGTTCGGCATGCACTGCGTTGGAGCTCTGCATCGCGCCGACCACGGTGCCGGCGTCATCACGCTCGGCGGCCGCCGGCTTGGCTTCTTCAGCGGCTACCGGGGCGGCTGCGGTCGGCAGCGGCGGCGGCGTCGGTGCGGCCGGAGCCGCCGGAGCGGCATGACCGTGGCTGTGGCCGGTGTCCTGGCCGTCAGCGCGCTGCGGCAGGTTCGGGTCCAGCGCGAAGCTGGCCAGCACCGCGCCGGTCGGGATGATGTCGCCGGCAGCGCCGGACAGCTTCAGCACCGTGCCGGAGAACGGCGAGGGCACTTCGACGACGGCCTTGGCGGTCTCCATCGAGACCAGCGGCTCGTCCAGCTTGATCACATCGCCTTCCTTGACGAACCACTCGACGATAGTCGCGTCCGGCAGGCCTTCGCCCAGGTCGGGCAGGTTGAAGTTCTTGGTCTGGCTCATTTGCAGTTCTCTTCCAGCAGTTCCAGTTCGCGGGCAGGCAACCAGCCCGTCGCGCCATTGGCGCGCTCGGACCACCACCACCCGCCGTGTTCGTGATGAAGCTTGACCATCTCGCCGTTCTCCACATCCAGCTCGCGGGCGTCATAGTCGCGCAGGGCTTCTGCGCGACCATCGTCCAACAGCTGCAACCACGCTACTGGTGCCCATCCGGCGCGCCCATCACTGGTGCGCACCCAGGCAAACGCCGGCCATTCCTCGTCACGTACGCCTACTTCGACGATCTGGCCGGTGCGGAACCGGAGCGGGTTGGGATACTGGCTGCGGTAAGCCCCGAGAAGGCGGGCCCGCATGTCAGCCTGCCGCCACCGCGCGCTTGGCCGCCGCCACGATCCGCTCTACGCTCGGCAGATACTTCATCTCCAGGCGGAACAGCGGAATGTGGGTGTCGTAGCCGGTAACGCGCTCGACCGGAGCCAGCAGGTCGTACAGCGATTCCTCGGCCAGGCGTGCGGCGATTTCCGCGCCGAAGCCCGCGGTCTTCGGGGCCTCCTGCACGATCACGCAGCGGCCGGTCTTGGCCACCGACTCGGCGATGGTGGCGAAGTCCAGCGGACGCAGCGTGGCCACGTCGATGACTTCGGCACTGATGCCTTCGCCGGCCAGCTTGTCGGCCGCTTCCAGCGCTTCCTTCACCTGCGCACCCCAGGTCACCAGGGTCACGTCGGTGCCGTCGCGCAGCACGAAGCACACGTCCAGCGGCAAGGCTTCGCCGTCGTTGACGACCACTTCCTTGTACTGGCGATAGATGCGCTTGGGCTCCATGTAGATCACCGGATCCGGCTCGCGGATCGCGGCCAGCAGCAGGCCATAGGCGCGCTGCGGCGAGGACGGCAGCACCACGCGCAGGCCCGGCACGTTGGTGAAGATCGCTTCGTTGGCTTCGCTGTGGTGTTCCGGCGCACGGATGCCACCACCCCACGGCACGCGCAGCACCATCGGGCAGTGCAGGCGGCCACGGGTGCGGTAACGCAGGCGCGCGGCGTGGCAGATGATGTGGTCGACCATCGGGTACATGAAGCCATCGAACTGGGCTTCGGCCACCGGCTTCATGCCCTGCGCGGCCAGGCCGATGGTGAGGCCGGCGATGGTGGTTTCATCCAGCGGGGTGTCGAGGATGCGGTCGGCGCCGAAGCGCTGCTGCAGGCCGGCGGTGGCGCGGAACACGCCGCCGTTGACGCCCACGTCTTCGCCCAGCACCAGCACCGACTTGTCGTGCTCCAGCTCCCAGGCAAGTGCCTGGGTGATGGCTTCGATGAGGGTGATCGGGGTGTCGGTCATGTTCTGTTCTCCGCGCGCGACGGCAGCGCTGTCGGCGGCGTTGGTGTGCGCGCTGGACGCGCCGTTCTTGATCTCATCCATGGCGCTGCTCCAGGGCGATCGCCTGGGCGCGCTGGGCCAGCAGGTCCTGCGGCGGGTCGGCATAGAGGAAATCGAACATCGCCTCGACCGGCTGCACCGGCGTGTTGAGGTACAGGTTCACTTCCTCGTCCACGCGCTTGCCGCACTCGGCGGTCCAGGCCGCTTCTTCTTCCTCGCTCCAGACACCGGCGTTGGTCAGGTACTTGCGCAGGCGCAGCATCGGCTCGCGCTGCCAGGCATCCTTCACTTCGGCGTCGTCGCGGTAGCGGCGCGCGTCATCGGCGGTGGTGTGGTCGGACAGGCGATAGGTCATCAGTTCCAGCACGGTGCCACCGTCGCCGGCCAGCGCACGTTCGCGCGCCTGCAGCATGGCGGCCATCACCGCGATCAGATCGTTGCCGTCCACCTGCAGGCAGTGCAGGCCGCCCGCCAGGCCCTTCTGTGCCAGCGTCTCGGCACCGGTCTGGGCCGAACGCGGGACCGAGATGGCCCAGCCGTTGTTGACGATGCACAGGATCAGCGGCAGCTTGTAGGCACCGGCCGAATTCAGTGCAGCGTAGAAGTCGGTCTTGGAACTGCCGCCGTCGCCGCACACGGCCACCGCGATCTGCGGTTCCTTGTTGAGCTTGAACTTCAGCGCAGCGCCTGCGGCGTGCAGGCACTGGGTGGAGATCGGCACGCAGAACGGGAAGTCCTTGGCTGCATTGCCGCCGTAGTCGTTGCCGCGCTCGTCGCCGCCCCAGTACATCAGCACGTCGTGCGGGCGCACGCCACGCATGAACATGGCGCCGTACTCGCGGTAGGACGGTGCGAACACGTCGTCCTTCTGCATCGAGGCGCCGATGCCCACATGCGCGGCTTCGTGGCCGAGGCAGGCGGCGTAGGTGCCCAGCTTGCCGGTGCGCTGCAGCGCGATCGACTTTCCGTCGAACACGCGCACGAACAGCATCTGCTTGAACATCGGCAGCAACGCGCGCGGGTCGCGCAGGGCTTCGGGCAGGTCATCGCGGACGAGCGTGCCGTCCGTGTCCAGATACTGCAGGTATTCGATCTTGAACTCAGCGGCAACCGTCATTGCGTACTGCACCTTCGACAGAGAAGTTACAAATGATATGAATCGCCATGTTAAGGAATGCGTACGAAAAAGCTCTCCTGCGGCGCAGCACGGCCTGCCGGCCTTTGTACCCCCTTCCGGGCGCTTGATGCCAATAACTTCAACGTATTCAGCCATTGCTGCAAAGCATCACAAATGCCCTTGGGCTGAGCGCCAGTAGAACGGCGCAAACGGTTCCACGCGCAACGGCCGTTCCACAGCTGCGCCGCACGCCCCGGTACGGTCATCACGGCTGCCAGCGCGGCGGCAACGCGCTACCCTTGCCGCCCCCGATCTGGTCCCGCCCATGTCCGTCGACAACAACCAACGCGATCTCGAAGCCGGTATCCACACCGATCTGCAGGGGCGGCTGACCTACGGCGGCTACCTGCGGCTGGACCAGCTGCTCAGCGCGCAGCAGCCGCTGTCCAATCCGCCGCATCACGACGAGATGCTCTTCATCATCCAGCACCAGACCTCCGAGCTGTGGCTGAAGCTGTTGGGCCACGAGCTGGGTGCGGCAATCGGTTTCCTGCAGCGCGACGAGGTCTGGCAGTGCCGCAAGGTGCTGGCGCGCAGCAAGCAGGTGCTGCGCCAGCTGACCGAGCAGTGGTCGGTACTGGAGACGCTCACTCCGTCCGAGTACATGGGTTTCCGCGACGTGCTGGGCCCGTCCTCGGGCTTCCAGTCGCTGCAGTACCGCTACATCGAGTTCCTGCTGGGCAACAAGAACGCGCAGATGCTGCAGGTGTTCGAGCACGATACGGCCGGGCAGGCGCAGCTGCGCACCGTGCTGGAGGCGCCGAGCCTGTACGAGGAGTTCCTGAAGTACCTGGCCCGCTTCGGCCATGCCGTGCCGGCGGTGTACGAGGCGCACGACTGGACCCAGCCGCATGTGGCCGATGACGCACTGCAGCCGGTCTTTGAACGCATCTACCAGGACACTGACCGCTACTGGCGCGAGTACGCGCTGTGCGAGGACCTGGTGGACCTGGAAACGGCCTTCCAGCTGTGGCGGTTCCGACACATGCGCACGGTGATGCGGGTGATCGGCTTCAAGCGCGGCACCGGCGGCTCCTCCGGCGTGGGCTTCCTGGCCAAGGCGCTGGAGCTGACCTTCTTCCCTGAATTGTTCCAGGTGCGCACCACGCTGCAGGTCGCGCCCCCACCGGATCTGGCCTGATCCCCATTCAGCTTGGCCGCCCGCGGCTGGCTGGATCGTTTCAGATGCAAGTTCAGCGAGCAGGCTGCGACCTGCCTCAAACGGCGTGTATTTGACGTGAACGCCAGAAGTCGGTGATCCTCGCGCGTTGCTTCACCGCACATCGGACGTGCCTCCATCCACCGAACCAGGAATTCCGCATGAGCGTAAACGCCACTGCGAACACCCCAGAGCCGGCGCTGCCGGACTTCAACACCACGATGGGCCACCCGCGCCCGTTGTGGATGCTGTTCATGACCGAGTTCTGGGAGCGCTTTGCGTTCTACGGCATCCGCTGGGCGTTGGTGCTGTACATCGTTGCCCAGTTCTACAACGGCAACGCCGCCGGTGAAGGCGACGCCAGCCGCATCTACGGCGCCTACCTGGCGCTGGTGTATGCCGCCGCGATCTTCGGCGGCTACGTGGCCGACCGGGTACTGGGTTACCAGCGCTCGATCCTGACCGGCGCGATCATCATGGCTGTCGGCCTGTTCATGATCTCGCTGCCGCAGGAGCACATCTTCAAGCTCGGCCTGGCCACGATCATCGTCGGCAACGGTCTGTTCAAGCCCAACATCTCGACCATGGTCGGCAAGCTGTACGGCCTGAAGGACGAACGCCGCGACTCGGGCTTCACCATCTTCTACATGGGCATCAACATCGGCGCGATGATCGCCCCGGTGCTGACCGAGTACCTGGCCCGCAAGGTCTTCGGTACCTCGGAAATGCCGTCGTACAAGGTCGTGTTCATCGCCTCCGGCGTGGGCATGCTGATCTCGCTGGTGTGGTTCTACATCGGTCGTGCCGGCCTGAAGGGCATCGGTGCACCGCCGGCTGGTGCTGAAGGTTTCGGCCGCATCATCATGGTGCTGGTCGGTTCGCTGTTCGCCATTCCGGTGGCTTACTTCCTGCTCGCCACCGGCGCCACCGCGCTGGCCTGGATCCTCGGCGTGATGTTTGCCGCCCTGGCCGTGCTGCTGCTGGTGGAAGGCATCCGCGAGGGCAAGGTGCAGCGCGACCGCGTGATCGCCATGCTGATCATCTTCGCCTTCAACGTCATGTTCTGGATGTTCTTCGAACAGGCCGGCAGCTCCTTCACCTTCCTGGCCGAGAACATCGTCAACCGCCAGCTGGGTGAGTGGACCTTCCCGACCGCGTGGTTCCAGTCGGTCAACTCGGTGGCGATCATCACCCTGGCGCCGATCATCGCCTGGATCTGGGTGGCCCTGGGCCGCGCCAATCCGTCCATCCCGCGCAAGTTCGGCCTCGGCCTGCTGTTCAACGGCGCTGCCTTCGCACTGCTGATGTTCGCCCTGTCGACCATGGTCGTGGACGGCAAGATCCCGTTCTGGACCCTGTTCATGGTCTACGTCATCCAGTCGGTCGGTGAGCTGTGCCTGTCGCCGATCGGCCTGTCGATGGTGACCAAGCTGGCCCCGGTACGCCTGGTCGGCTTCGGCATGGGTGGCTGGTTCCTGTCCACCGGCATCGGCAACAACCTGTCGGGCATCTTCGCCGGTGCGGTCAGTGGTGAAGGCGGCATGACGGTCGAATCGGCCCTGAAGGGGTATACCTTCGGCTTCTGGGCCTTGATCGGTTCGGGTGTGGTCCTGTTCCTGGTCGCGCCGCTGATCAACAAGCTGATGCACGGCGTGAAGTAATGAGAGGGTAGTGGGCATGCGTACAACGTTCGGTGGTGCAGTGGTGGCAGTGGTGTGTGCGGCGCTGATCGGCGCCTGTTCGCAGCCTCAACCTCCCGCGGCCCCCGAACCCACGCAGCCCCTCGATACCCGCCCCACCGAGCCACCGGTCGCTGACCCCAGCGAACCGGTGGCCTCGGGCAACACTCCGGCGGCGGCTGATATCGCCGCCATCGCCGGGCTTGGCGCGCAGTTCGACCCGGCCCGCGACCCCGTTGCCGACCTGGAAACGGCCAAGGTCGAAGCCCAGCGCGGCAGCAAGCGGATCATCCTGGAAGTGGGCAACGCCGCCTGCGAGCCCTGCCATGCGCTGGATGAAGCCGTGGAAGGCAATGGCGATCTGCGCCGCTTCCGTGATGCCCACTACGTGTGGGTCAAGGTCAACGACAGCGCCGAGAACCCGAACGCGGCCTTCCTGGGCCAGTTCCCGCCGCTGCAAGGCGAACACCCGCACCTGCTGGTGATCGATGCCGACGGCACCCTGCTGGCGCCACAGCCCAGCGAAGCGATGCACAAGGGCAAGACCGTGCAGACCGCACGCGTGATGGCGTTCCTCAAGCAGTGGGCGCCTGACCGGTAGCACCGGGCCTGCCCGGCAGCCTCTCCGCTGCCCGGCCATCCACGCATGGCGTGGATCTACTGCGCGCGCCGTCACACTCTCCGACTCCACATCTCAACTTCAGCGTGCGCACGCCGTTACCGGCAAGGACTTCAGTCGACGACCCGTCGATGCAACCTACCGGAACGCCCATGCACAGCGATCACGCCGAACGTCTGCACGAACCTGCCACTGAACTGGCCGAAGGCGGAGCAGGCGATGGCGTGAGCCTGCCACCGCAGGAAGCCCTGCTGGATGACACCGGCACCGGCGCAGCAACGCTTGAACTCGCACCGCCACGGCATCGGTTGCCGCAGATCGCCTTGCCCGACAACGTGGTGCTGAAGGGCGCGGTGCAGAAGCTGGTGGAACAGAAGGCGCGGCTGGATCGACTGGCCGCCGAAGGGCAATTGGCCGGTCTGCTGCCGCCGGAATGGCACGGCAACGGCGTGCGCGCGATCGACCTGTCCAGTTTCGTGCAGGGCGTGTTGCCGTTCCTGCAGCCCGCCGAGCGTGGTGAGACCGCACCGGCCCGCCTGCCGGTGCGCCACGTGCTGGGCGATGACAGCCGCTGGGGCCTGGTCGATGTACCCGAACCGAAGTCACTGGCCTGGTACCTGGCCAGCGATGACCGCGCCAACGCGGGCAGCAAGGATGTTGCCGAGGCCTATCTGGTCGGCGCACTGGGGCTGGCCTGGATGCAGGAAGGGCGCAGCCGCCCCGGCTTCCTGCGTGCGATGGACCAGGACAGCCTGGCGGCGCGGGTGACCATGCTGGGCTACCCGCCACCGGGCGAGCTGGCGCTGTACAGCGTGACCGCGCACGGCCAGCCGCAGCTCTGGTGCGTGCATGGCCGGCGCAGGTTGCGCCCGTTGGTTGCGCCGTGGCTGAGCGTGCCCCTGCTGACCGCCTATGGCGTGCCCGCACCGGTGGCATGGCCGGGCAGCTTCCCGCCCGTCGAGGCCGTGGCCGAGGCGATTGCCGCCGCCCGTCCGGGCAAGCTGCTGCCGGAAGTGGATCTGGGCAGAGTGGTCGCGAAGATCGCCGAAGACGCCGCGTCCGAGGCGTGGCAGCCGGTCAGCCTGCTGCAGCTGAACACCTGGTCGCCGCGCTGGCCGTTCTTCCTTGGGACGTTTGTTGGCCTGCCATCGCTGCTGCTGGTCACCGCTGCGCTGGCACTGCCGGGGGCGGTTGAAGCGGCCACGGTTGCCGCCTCGCTGGGCTTTGCCGGCGGTGCCATCGGCGCGCTGGCGGTGCCGTGGATCCATGCGCGGCGCAAGCATCTGAGCTGAGTGCGTGGGCCATCCGCGCGTGATGTGGATCTGTTGACCCCCTAACGGTCGATCTCTGCAGCAGTGAACTCCATGCGCTGCCGTGCACGCTCCGTGGCGGCCTGCAGCCGTTGCTTGAGGACTTCCCGGGAGGGAAGGGATGTCAGGTACTCCGCCACATGGATGCCTGAGCGGTCCAGTTCCAGCAACTCGATCTGGCCTGCCTTCTTGCCTGTGCAAAGGATGATGCCCAGCGGCGCCTCCTCACCTTCCTCTCGCTCATACCGATCCAGCCAACGCAGATAGAGCTCCATCTGGCCCTTGTACGCAGGCTTGAAGTCACCGATCTTCAATTCGACGGCCACCAGCCTGCGCAGGCGGCGGTTATAGAACAACAGGTCGAGATGGAAGTCATCGTCGTCGATCTGGATGCGTTTCTGGCGGGCGACGAAACTGAAGCCTGCCCCGAGTTCAAGCAGGAATCCCTGCATCTCACGCAGGATGGCGCCTTCCAGCTCCTGCTCGTCCCAGCATTCCTTCAGCCCGAGAAAATCCAGTACGTACGGGTCGCGCAGGACCAGGCCCGGGGAGAGCTGCTGGTTCCTGCGCAACGCCGACAGCTCATTGGCAATGGTCTGCTCGGGTTGGCTGGAAAGTGCCGTACGTTCGTACAGCATCGAGTCGATGCGCTGGCGCAACATGCGGACGCTCCAGCCTTCCGTGCTGGCCATCTGGGCGTAGAAGTCGCGCTTGAGCGGATCAGACAGCGGGATCAGCGCGATGAAATGGGTCCAGCTCAATTGTCGTAGCAGTGATACGACAATCTGCTCGTCGGCAAATGCGATGGAGAACTGCACCATCCTGCGCAGGCTCTTTTCACCGAACGAACCGCCGAACTCGGCAGACAGTATCCTGGCGATGCGCTTGAACAGGACCTCTCCATAGCGTGCCCGGCGTCCACCCATCTGATCGACATGGATGCGACGTCCTATGCGCCAGTACAGCAGCGTCAGTTCGGCATTGACGGTCCTCACCATCCCGGCGCGGGCCGTGGATATCAGTGCCCGGATATCAGCCAGCAGATCGTGGGTATGCGGCAGGGTGAGGGGCGGTGTGTCATCCATGAGGTGCCTTCCAGCAGGGTCAGGGTTCAGCAATCACCCGCAGCGCACTGGCATAGCCCTTGGCGAGACTGGTCAGGTCGAGCAGCCGGTGCAACGACAGCAGCAGGCCCGGCTGGCAGGCCTTCAGGCGCTGATGTTCGAACCACGCCTGGGTGACCGTTTCCAACGTGGCCAACGCCTCATCGATGCGTTGCAGGTCGGCTTCGCGGTCGATGGGCTCGGTGGTGGGGTGATTGGGGCGTGTCATGGCGAAGCTCCGGGGAGAGGCTGCCGGAAAGGCGGCAGGCGATGCGTGGTTGAAAGACCGTGATCCGAAGGAAGAACGGCGGCCATGCGGCCCCACGCACCGCCCGCCAAAGCAGGGCAGCGCGAGTCGCCGCCGCCCGCGATGGGCGGCGACGGGTGCGGCGTGGTTTCCTTCGGATCATCGGGCTTTCAACCCCGGCAGCGGTGCTCCGCTGCGCGCCTACCCTCGGGCCGATGGGACCGGCAGTCCAATAGGCAATGCCATTCGATGCGCGAATTTCGATACAACCGCTCTGTCGGCCAGGACTCTACCGGCCCGATGCCGAAACATCAGGTGGTAAACGCGACAAGTCGAGTCGAACCCGGCCGAAAGACCGTTCGTCGGCGGGCCATGAACCCCGCGCGTTGCACGTCATCAATGGCCTGCGCCTGACCCCTCACAGCGCAGCCCGCGACATCATCCACGCTTGGCGTGGGTCCATGTGTCGACCAAGGTCGACACCTACCAAGAGCGGCGGGGTGGGCGCCGCCCCGAAGGGGTCAGACCCCTTCGCCCATCCGCTCCAGGCCATCGCCGGCCAGGCGCAGGATCAGCTTCTCCAGCACCTGCTCCTCTTCTTCGCTCAGCACCGACATCAGCTTGCGGGTGATCTCGATCACCATCGGCGCGATCGTCTCGTACACCTCGAACCCCGCCGCCGACAGCGCCAGCACCGAACGACGCCGGTCATCGCCATGCGTCTCACGCTTGATGAAACCGCGCTCCAGCAGCCGGGCCACCGCGCGGCTGACCGCCACCTTGTCCATCGCCGTGCGGTCGGAGACCTCGCTGGCCGACGAGCCGGGATACAGCGCCAGGATGGTGATTACCCGCCACTCCGGGATGGCCAGGCCATAACGGTCGCCGTACAGCTTGGCGATGTTGCCGCTGACCCGGTTGGACAGCACGCTCAGCCGGTACGGCAGGAACTGTTCCAGGTCGAGCAGGACGTGGGAGGCACGCAGGCGGGTGGAAGCGGGATCGGCGGGGCTCATGTTGCGGTGCACCTTGCTGGTGGTTTCAAGTGTAACTATAAGTGTTGGGTCCGTACCCTGCATTCTCGCCGGGTCCAACCCCGCCCGCACCTGGTTTGTGCCGATGCGGCACCGATTCGGAGCCACGCCATGAATACCGCAGTCCCGTCCGCCTCGCATCCCAACCCCGGCATGCAGGTCACCACCTTCGAAAATCCGATGGGCATCGACGGCTTCGAGTTCGTCGAATTCGCCGCACCGGCCGGCCGTGGCGCCGAGCTGCACGAGTACTTCCGCAAGATGGGCTTCAGCGCGGTGCTCAAGCACAAGCAGCGTCCGATTACCGTCTATCGCCAGGGCGACGTCAACTTCCTGGTCAATGAAGACCCCGATTCGTTCGCTGCCGACTTCGCCGAGAAGCACGGCCCGTGCGCCTGCGGCTTCGCCATCCGCTTCAAGAAGCCGGGTGCGGAGGTCTACCAGACCGCGCTGGGCAATGGCGCTGAAGCCATCGCCTTCAAGCCGGAGAGCAAGGCGGTCAACGCCCCGGTCATCAAGGGCATCGGCGACTGCATGCTGTACCTGGTGGATCGCTACGGCGATGCTGGCAGCATCTTCGATGGCGACTACGAGCTGGTCGCCGGCGCCGAGCTGCGCCCGAAGGGCTTCGGCCTGACCTTCATCGACCACCTGACCCACAACCTGTACTTCGGCAACATGCAGCAGTGGTCGGACTACTACGAGCGCCTGTTCAACTTCCGCGAGATCCGTTACTTCGACATCAAGGGCCTGAAGACCGGTCTGGTGTCCAAGGCGATGACCGCGCCGGACGGCATCGTGCGCATTCCGCTGAACGAGTCGTCAGATCCGAAGAGCCAGATCAACGAGTACCTGGACGCGTACAAGGGCGAGGGCATCCAGCACATCGCCTGCTTCACCGAGAACATCTACGAGACCGTTGAAGCAATGCGCGCGCAGGGCGTGGATTTCCTCGACACGCCGGAGACCTACTTTGACGTGATCGACCAGCGCGTGCCGAACCACGGTGAGGACGTCGCCCGCCTGGCGAAGAACAAGATCCTGATCGACGCCGACCCGGAAACCCATCAGCGCAAGCTGCTGCAGATCTTCACCCAGAACTGCATCGGCCCGATCTTCTTCGAGATCATCCAGCGCAAGGGCAACGAAGGCTTCGGCGAAGGCAACTTCACCGCGCTGTTCGAGAGCATCGAGCGCGACCAGATCCGTCGCGGCGTGCTGTAAGGTCTTCGGTAGCGCCGGGCCAGTCCCGGCGCCTGCCCATCTGTAGAGCCGAGCCATGCTCGGCTGCTTTCCGTTCCGGTCCCGCCGTACCCAGGAGCCCCCCATGTCCAGCGCCATCACCGCCCGCGGCTACCAGTCCGGTTTCGGCAACGAGTTCGCCAGCGAGGCCGTGCCCGGTGCACTGCCGGTCGGCCAGAATTCGCCGCAGAAGGTGGCCCATGGCCTGTACGCCGAGCAGCTGACCGGCACCGCCTTCACCGCACCGCGCGGCAGCAACCGCCGCAGCTGGCTGTACCGGATCCGCCCGGCGGTGACCCATGGCAAGTTCACTCCGTTCGCGCAATCGCAGTTGCAGGGCGATTTCGGTGCGCAGCCCGCTTCGCCGAACCAGCTGCGCTGGAGCCCGCTGCCGCTGCCTGAGCTGCCGACCGATTTCGTCGAAGGCCTGTACACGATGGGCGGCAACGGTTCGCCTGATGCGCATGCCGGTGTTGGTATCCATCTGTACGCCGCCAACCGTGACATGGTTGGCCGCTACTTCTACGACGCCGACGGCGAACTGCTGATCGTGCCGCAGCTGGGCAGCCTGCGCCTGCTGACCGAGCTGGGCGTGATCGAAATCGAACCGCAGCAGATCGCGGTGATTCCACGTGGTGTGCGCTTCCGTGTCGAGCTGCCTGATGGTCCGAGCCGTGGCTACATCTGCGAGAACTACGGCGCGCTGCTGAAACTGCCCGACCTGGGCCCGATCGGCTCCAACGGCCTGGCCAATCCGCGCGACTTCGAAACCCCGCATGCAGCGTTCGAAGACATCGACGGTGATTTCGAGCTGATCGCCAAGTTCGACGGCCGCCTGTGGCGTGCGCCGATCGATCATTCGCCGCTGGACGTGGTCGCCTGGCACGGCAACTACGCACCGTACCGCTACGACCTGCGCCGCTTCAACACCATCGGCTCGATCAGCCACGACCACCCGGATCCGTCGATCTTCCTGGTGCTGCACTCGCCCAGCGACACCGCGGGCACCAGCAACATGGATTTCGCGATCTTCCCGCCGCGCTGGCTGGTGGCGCAGAACACGTTCCGCCCGCCGTGGTTCCACCGCAACATCGCCAGCGAGTTCATGGGCTTGGTGCATGGTGCCTACGACGCCAAGGCCGAAGGCTTCGTTCCGGGCGGTGCGTCGTTGCACAACTGCATGAGTGGCCACGGTCCGGATGCGCCGACCTTCGACAAGGCCTCCAGTGCCGATCTGTCCAAGCCGGACGTGATCAAGGACACCATGGCCTTCATGTTCGAGACCCGTGGGGTGATCCGCCCGACCGCGCAGGCGCTGGCCGCGGGCCACCGCCAGGGCGATTACCAGCAGTGCTGGAACGGCCTGCGCAACAATTTCCGTTGATCGTCCGCATCCACGCATGGCGTGGATCTACCGGGAAGCGCGAGATCGCACTTGGCGTGGATCCATCGGCGTTCGTGATGCAGTAGATCCACGCCATGCGTGGATGCTGTTCGCCGGATCAGGCGATGGCCGCGAACGCGCCGCAATGCTCCACCGGCAGCGCCTCCATCAGCCGCTGCCGCACGCGCTGGCAGTAGCCTTCCGAGGTCAGCGCCGGCAGCACCTGCAGCGCCGATTGCATCACCCGCAGGACCTCGCCTTCCGCGCGCGCCTGCTGCAGGTCGCGGAACAACGCCGCTGCGTTGGGATGCCGCTGCATCTCCAGGATTCCCAGCACATAGATGCGCGCGGCGACCAGCGAGCGGCGTCGCTCCACTGGCGCGGCGGACGCTGCGGCGGCTGACGGCGCCAGAGTGGCAGCAGCCACACTCGGCGCAGGTTGCGTGGAAACGGCGGCGTCCGCGCCGGTCACCAGATATCCGGCCTGGATCAGCTGGATCACCATCGCTGCCGCGTCCTGCCCCAGCAGTGCGGTCAGCTCGGCGATGCTGCGCTGGCCATCGCACAGGATCAGCAGCCGTCGCTGGCGCATGTCCAGCGGCGCGCGGTGGGCCTGCAGCGCGGTTCGGGCGAGGTCGGTCTTGCGCGGTTGCATGGGGAGGACAGCCAAGTCGGTGCTTGCCCAGCCTGAATGAGGGCGATGAAACCGCGATGACAATGCAGCGCCTGCACGCGCGCTGGGGTAGCGTGCACCCACCCTGTGCCAAGGATCCGCACCGATGAAGCACCTCCCGATCGCCGGCCTGCTGTTGTTGTCGCTGGCCGCCTGCAACCGTAGTCCCGAAACTGCCGCGGCGGACGCACCTGCCGCCGCCGCCACACCGGCGAAGGATGCCTCCGTCCCCGCCGACGCCGATCTGGCCACCGCTTCGCCGGTGGACCCGCGCCGCGACAGCCCGGCACGCCTGGATGGCTTCGGCGGTGCCACGCTGGGCGCCGGCATCGCCGAGGTCCGCAGTGGTTTCGGCACGCCGTTGCAGGGCCTGGGTACCGATGCCGCCGGCAAGCCGCTGCCTGCCGACGATGCCAATGAAGGCTGCTACTTCCTGCGCCCGCAGGACGCCGAAGACCCGCGCCTGATGTTCGAGGCGCGCAAGCTGGTCCGCTACGACGTACGCAGCCCGTCCATCGTCGCCCCCGGTGGCGGCCGCGTCGGCATGACTCTCGGCGAGCTGCAGGTGCTCTATCCCGAGCGCGCCGACGTTGGCCCGGACAAGTACGACGACAAGGCCCAGCACCTGCGCGTGCGCCCGGCGCAGGAGGGCGCGGCGATCATCGATTTCGCCCTCGGCGCTGACGGCAAGGTCGGCGCCTGGCGGGTCGGCAGGACCCCGCAGGTGGACTACGCCGAAGGCTGCGGCTGATCCACCCTTCTCGGCTCACCCGCAGCGGGTGGGCCGAGCGTAGAATCGCGCCACGACCGCTGGGGAGTGCTCGATGATCGCCATTGCCATTGCCTGGTTCCTGCTCGGCCTGCTGTTGCTGGCCCTGGGCGGGGACTCCATCGTCAAAGCCGTTTCCGGCCTGGCGCAGCGCTTCGGTGCCAGCGCATTCACCGCCGGCCTGCTGTTGCTGGGCATCACTACTTCGCTGCCGGAGCTGGCGGTCAACGCCCGCGCACTGGTGATGGGCCAGCCGGAGCTGGCCTTGGGCAACGCCGTCGGCAGCAGCGTGGTCAACCTTGGCCTGACCCTGGCAATGGCTGCCATTGCCGCGCCGCTGTTGTTGCGTGCCCGCCTGCAGACGGTGCTGTGGTGGGCGTTGCTGGCCGCGGGCCTGCTGCTGATCGTGTTCGGGCTCGATGGCCGCCTGCTGCGCTGGGAGGCTGGCGTGCTGGTGGCCGGGTTCGTGGTGGTGCAGTTCCTGCTGCTGCGACGCGGGCGCCATGAGAGCGCCGAGGTACAGGCGATCATCGCCGAGTCGGCACTGAGCCGCACCAGCCTGCCGTTGAACGTGCTGCGCGTGTTGATTGCCGCCGTGGCGCTGTATTGGGGCGCGCGCCTGGTGGTCGGTGCTGCCGCTGATTTGGGTGCTGTGCTGGGCTGGACGCCGCTGCTGGTCGGTCTGTTGCCGGTGGCGATCGGCACCGCGTTGCCGGAGGTGGCAGCCGCCGTCGCGGCGGCGCGCCGTGGTCACGGCGACATGGTGCTGGGCCACGTGCTCGGTTCCAGCGTGGTCAACCTGATGCTGGTGATCGGTGCGATGGGGCTGCTGCAGCCGCTGGCGCTGCCGGCTTCGTTCGTGCGCCTGGAACTGCCGGCGCTTCTGGCGTTCGCCCTGGTGCTGTACCCGATGCTGCGCGGCGACCTGCGCATCAGCCGCATCGAAGGTGCGGTGCTGCTGGGCGCGTTCGTGGCCTGGCTGGGATTGGAAATCGCGCTGGTCAGCGCGGCCTGAGGTAGTGCCGGCCGCTGGCCGGCAACCTCGGCGAACTCGCAGCCAGGCATGGCCTGGCTCTACTGGCGTTGATCCGGGGTAGTGCCGACCAACGGTCGGCACCCACCGTCAACGCGCGGTGGTTTCCTCTTCCCGCTCCGGTTCCGGCGGCGGCAGCTGTTCTTCTTCCGCACGCTCGTTGCCCGGCAGGCTGGGGCGCGTTTCCATCAGCAGCGACAACGCCGCCTTGGCCATCAGGTGCGCGCTGATCGGTGCGGTGATGAACAGGAACACGGTGATCAGCAGCTCGCGCGGCTGCGGGTCCTGGCCCAGGAAGATGTGGTAACACACCGAGCACACCAGCACGCAGCCCACGCCCAGCGTGCTGGCCTTGGTCGGTGCGTGCAGGCGCTTGAAGAAGGTGGACAGCTTCACCAGCCCCAGCGCGCCGACCAGGATGAAGAAGCAGCCGAACAGCAGCAGGATCGACAGCGCGATCTGGATGAAGGTGATCATTCGACGATGTCCCGGCGCAGCACGAACTTGCTCAGCACCACCGTGCTGCCGAAGCCGAGCATGGCGATGATCAGCGCCGCCTCGAAGTAGATCGCCGAATTGAGGTACATGCCGAACAGCATCAGTTCGGCGATGGCAGTCACCGACAGCGTATCCAGTGCCAGGATGCGGTCGGGCACGGTCGGCCCGCGCAGCAGGCGCCAGGTGGCCAGCAGCATGGCCAGGCCGACCACGTGCATGCATACCACCAGGGTGGTCTGGATGATCTGGAATCCAGTCATGGGAAGATCTCCATCAATGGGGCTTCATAACGGCGCTTGATCGTGTCGATCAGGTCCTGCGGGTCTTCCAGGTGCAGCACGTGCACCAGCAGGAACTTGCGGTCGTCGCTGAGCGCGGCCGACACCGTGCCGGGAGTCAGCGTGATCATGCTGGTCAGCGCGGCGATGCCGTGGATGTTGGCGATGTCCAGCGGCAGCCAGATGAAACCGGGGTGGATGTTCTTTTCCGGGCCCAGCACCTGGATGGCCACGCGGATGTTGGACATCAGGATGTCCCACAGGGTCACGAACAACAGCTTCGGCAGCGGCCGCAGGGTGCCGATGCGGGCGAACTCGCGGTCCAGGCGCGCAGCGAACAGCGGAATCACCACGCCCAGCAGCAGGCCCAGCAGGAACTGGCCGAGCGTGAAGCTGTCGGACATCAGCAGCCAGAACACCACCACCATCACGCTCAGCGCGGGCGAGGGCAGCAGGCGGCGGATCGGGGAACGCTTGGCGGTCATGGCTGGCGGATCTCCGGCGTGGTCGCGCGCAACTGCTGCACGTAGTCGCCCGGCTGCAGCAGCTGGGTGGCGATGGCGTCGGTGTGCTGCATCAGCGGCGCAGCGAACAGCGTCATGCCGATGCCGTAGGCCAGCAGGATGCAGGCGGCAAACAGCTCGACACGGCGCAGCGGTGCCTTGCGCGGTGGCGGTGCATCGGGATCAGGCAACGGCACGCGCCAGAACAGGCGGATGCCACCGCGGGTCAGGCCCATGATGACCAGCAGGCTGCTGACCAGCACTGCCGTCCACACCGCGCCGGTGTACTGCGCGGGCATACCGGCCAACAGCGCGGCCTTGGCCAGGAAGCCTGACAGTGGCGGCAGACCGGCCACCGACACCGCCGCAATCAGGAACAGCACGGCGGGCGTCTCCTTGCCGGGCATCGGCGCGATCACTTCCTTGCGGTCGCTGGCGCCGCCACGGCGGCGTCGGATCAGGTCGGCGACCAGGAACAGTGCGGCGGCGACGAAGCTGCTGTGCGGCAGATAGTACAGGCCGGCAGACAGCACCTTCGGTGTGCCGACAGAGAAGGCGATGAACAGCGTCGCTGCCGAGACGATCACCAGATACGAAATCAGCACGCGCAGGCGCGCTGCGGCCAATGCGCCCAGGCCGCCCAGCACCAGCGTCGCTACGCCGGCCCACAGCAGCCAGTCGCGGCCGTAGCCGGCCATCGCACCCGCATCCTCGCCGAACCACAGCATCTGGATGCGCAGCACGGCATACAGGCCCACCTTGGTCATGATCGCGAACAGCGCCGCTACCGCCGCCGGTGCACGCGCATACGATTCGGGCAGCCACAGGTACAGCGGCATCAGCGCGGCCTTGGCACAGAACACCAGCAGCAACAGGCCCATCGTCGCCTTCACCAGGGTCAGCTGCGCCGGCGGCACCTCGGCAATGCGCTGCGACAGCTCGGCCATGTTCAAGGACCCCAGCGAGGCGTACAGCAGGCCCAGTGCGATCAGGAACAGGGTCGAGGCGGTGACGTTGAACACCACGTAGTGCAGGCCGATGCGCATGCGCAGGCCGCGGCCGCCACTGAGCAGCAGGCCGTAGGAGGCGATCAGCATCACCTCGAAGAACACGAACAGGTTGAAGATGTCGCCGGTCAGGAAGGCGCCGTTGAGGCCCACCAGCTGGAACTGGAACAGCGCATGGAAGTGCGGTGCGCGCCGGTCCCACCCCGAACACGCATGCAGCAGGCAGGGAATGGCCAGCAGCAGGGTGGTCAGCAGCATCCATGCGGACAGCTGGTCGGCGACCAGCGCGATGCCCAGCCGCGACGGCCAGTCGCCCAGCAGGTACACGCGGATGTCGCCACCGGCGGTGTCGGCGAACAACAGGCCGACCACCACCGCCAGCGCGCCCAGCGAGGTCCACGCCACGGCACGCTGTACCTTCGGCCCATAGCGGCGGTGTTCAACGAACAGCGACAGCGCAGCGCCGAGCAGCGGAACCAGGATCGGCAGGATCACCAGATGATTCATGCGCGGTCCTCGCCACGGCGCGGCGGTGCATCGTCGTCCGGCTCGTGTGCGTCCACATGGTCACTGTGGTTGTCGCTGCGGCTGCGCATGGCCAGCACGATGCTGACGGCGGTCATCGCAAAGGCGATCACGATCGCGGTCAATACCAGCGCCTGCGGCAGCGGATCGGTGTAGTTGCCGAGGTGGCTCTCCACGCCTTCCTGCAGCACCGGCGCCTTGCCCTGCACCACGCGGCCACCGGCGAAGATCAGCAGGTTGGTGGCGTAGGACAGGAAGGTCATTCCGAGGATCACATCGAAGCTGCGCGCGCGCAGCAGCAGGTAGATGCCGATGGCGGTCAGCACGCCGATCGCAGAGGCCAGGGCCAGTTCCATCAGTGCATCTCCCCCGTTCGTGCCGAGCGGCGTTGCAGGTCGATCTCGCCCTTGCGCGCGGTGCGCGTCCGCGAGGGTTTGACGGTGGCCATCATCGACAGCATCAGCATCGCGCCACCGAACACCACCAGGTACACGCCGATATCAAAACCAATCGCGCTGGCCAGCGGTACATCACCGATCAACGGCAGGTGCAGGTCCAGGTGGCCACTGGTCAGGAACGGCACGCCGAACAGCATCGAGGCGCCACCACTGAGGATGGCGATCAGCAGGCCGGTACCGATGCAGCGGATGTAGTCGAAGCCGAAGCGCGATTCCACCGACGCGGTGCCCTGGATCACGTACTGGATCAGCAGTGGCACCGCCAGCACCAGGCCGGCGATGAAGCCCCCGCCCGGCGCGTTGTGGCCGCGCAGGAACAGGAAGATGGAGACCGTCAGGGTCAGCGGGAACATGATCTGGGCCAGATCGGCCGGCACCGGCAGCTTGATCGGCGGGCCGGGCATGATCTGCTCCGGCGCCATCCGCGTACGCCGCAGCAGCGCATGCACGACCAGTGCGGCAATGCCGAACACGGTGATCTCACCGAAGGTATCGAAACCGCGGAAGTCGACCAGGATCACGTTGACCACGTTCTGGCCGTACGCCTCGGGCAGTGCGCGGGCAAGCAGTTCGCCGGCCATGGTGTTCGGCGGCAGCGTCATCGCGCTGTAGGCCAGCGCGCCGAGGCCGGCACCGGCCACGATCGCGATCAGCGCATCACGGCGCTTGCGCCAGCGCGGCCGCTCCGGGCCCGACTGTGCGGGCAGGTAGTTCATGCCCAGCAGCATCAGCACCAAGGTCACCATCTCCACCAGCAGCTGGGTCAGTGCCAGGTCCGGTGCGGACAGGAACACGAAGGTCAGCGCCACCATCAGGCCGACACCGCCGACCAGCAGCACCGCCAGCAGGCGCTGCTTGTACATGCGCAGCGTCGCCACCGCGCAGGACATCATCACCAGCCACAGTGCCCAGCCCAGCAGCGGGATGGGCTGCGGTCTGGTCCATTCCGGCGAGGCCGGGTTGGCGATGTAGGGCGCAGCGGCGACCACGATCGCCACCAGCACCAAGCCCAGCAGCATGCGCTGCAGGCTGCCGTTGGCGATGCCGGCGGTCAACCGCTGCGCACCGGCCGACAGCAGGTCCAGCTGGTGGTGGAAGACGTTGCGCCCCGGCGTGGTGTTGGTTACCCCATGCAGGTCGATCAGCTTGCGCAGGCCGAAGTAGAGGGCCACGCCACCGACCACGCCCGCGGCGCTCATCGCCAGCGGCAGGTTGAAGCCATGCCAGATCGACAGGTTGTACTCGGGCATCGCGCTGCCGAGGATCGAGGCCGCCGCCGCGTGCAGTACCGGCGCCACCGTCAGTGCCGGGGCGATACCCACCGCCACGCAGATCACCACCAGGATCTCCACCGGCACCTTCATCCAGCGCGGCGGCTCGTGTGGCACACGGTCCAGGCCATGCGGGCCCTTGCCGAAGAAGGTGTCGTGCACGAAGCGCAGGCTGTAGGCCACGCCGAACACACCGGCCAGCAGCGCGGCGATCGACACCGCCGTGCGCATGGTGTCGGTGCCACCGGCCGAGAGCGCTTCGGCGAACAGCATTTCCTTGGACAGGAAGCCATTGAGCAGCGGGATGCCGGCCATCGCCAGCGAGGCGATGATCGCCAGCGCGCTGGTGAACGGCATCAGCCTGCGCAGGCCACCGAGCTTGCGCATGTCACGGGTACCGGTCTCGTGGTCGATGATGCCGGCGGCCATGAACAGCGACGCCTTGAAGGTCGCGTGGTTGAGGATGTGGAACACGCCGGCGACCACCGCCATCGGCGTGGACAGGCCGAACAGCAGGGTGATCAGGCCCAGGTGCGAGATCGTCGAATAGGCCAGCAAGCCTTTCAGGTCATGCTGGAAGATCGCGTTCCAGGCACCGATCAGCAGGGTGAGCGCACCGATGCCGCTGACCGTGTAGAAGAACAGATCGCTGCCGGCCAATGCCGGATGCAGGCGCGCCAGCAGGAACACGCCGGCCTTCACCATGGTGGCCGAGTGCAGGTAGGCCGACACCGGGGTGGGCGCGGCCATCGCGTGCGGCAGCCAGAAGTGGAACGGGAACTGGGCGCTCTTGGTGAAGATGCCCGCCAGCACCAGGAACAACGCATAGGGGTACAGCGCGCTGGCGCGGATCTGCTCACCGGCGGCCAGCACCACGTCCAGGTCGAAGCTGCCGACGATGCGGCCGATCAGCAGCACGCCGGCCAGCAGGGCCAGGCCGCCGCCGCCGGTGATCACCAGCGCCATCCGCGCGCCCTCGCGGGCGTCCTGGCGATGCGACCAGAAACCGATCAGCAGGAACGAGCTGATGCTGGTCATTTCCCAGAAGATCATCAGCAGCAACAGGTTGCCCGACAGCACCATGCCCAGCATGGCGCCCATGAACAGCAACAGGTAGGTATAGAAGCGGTGCGCGCTGTCCTGCGGGCTCAGGTAGTAGCGCGCATACAGCACCACCAGCGCACCGATGCCCAGCACCAGCCCGGCGAACATCCAGGCCAGACCATCCAGGCGCAGGGTGAAGTCCAGGCCGATCTGCGGCAGCCACGGAACCATCGTCCGCACCACCTGGCCGTCGAGCACCGATGGGGTCAGCCAGGCGAGGATCGCCAGCCCGCCCAACGGCGCCAGCGCCGCCAGCCAGGCAGCAGTCGAGCGCGAACTACGGGGGAAGGCTGCGACAGCCACTGCCATGAGGAACGGCAGGGCCAGCAGCAGGGGCAGGCTGGGGAGCATGCAGGGAATCCATGATTCACGAGCAGGTCAGGGAGCATAACAGGCTGCCAAATGTCGCCGAAACCCATTGAACAGCGATCAATTGCATGTAACGTGCGCTGATTCATTTTTTCTGCGATGCAGCATGCCGCGTGGATGCCCCGTCAGGACCTGGCTGACGGGTCCACCCTACGCCCACGCAGGGAGACCGCAGCCCCTGTCGCACAGGGACCGCCGCCGTCGGGCGGGGCTGGGAGAGGAGGTCACCACGGCAGGCTGGCAGGCGCGCCGTGCAGTGTGGGTGATGGCATCTGCCCGTTCAGGAAACGAAGGCGTCGATGCGGTGACGCCGGTCAGTAGCGCCAGTCGAGCTTGCGATAGGCCTTGGCCATCACCCAGGCCGGGCCGATCAGCAGGTAGGTCAGGTCGGTCAGGAAGCTGGGCTTGCGGCCTTCGAACTTGTGGCCGATGAACTGCGCGATCCAGGCGACGACGAAGACGCCGATCGCCAGCCAGAACAGATTGTGCAGGCCGATTTCCGCTTCCAGCAGCCGGCACAGGCAGCCGAACACGAAGAACTGGATGAGCATGCCGATGCCCAGCGGGCGCGACAGCCTGTTGTAGAAGCACCAGGCGCTGAACATCGCGAACGCCGACCAGATGCCGTACTGGAACCAGGTGATCAGCGGCGGCACGCACCACAGCAGGGCCACCACCGACCACAGGATCGCCGGCACCGCCACCACGTGGATGCGTTGGTTGACCACATTGCGGTGATCGTCGGAGTAGCTGGCGAAGTAGCGGTCGATCGGACGCGCAAGCTGGGTGGTGGTCTGCATGCGGCCAGCATACCCCGGCCGGGGCCGACAGTAGAGCCAGGCCATGCCTGGCTGCAGGTCCGCCGAGGTTGCCGGCCAGCGGCCGGCACCACCGCATTCAGAACGCCCCCAGCCAGGCCGGCCGGGGGCGCAGGGGAATCAGTCGACGCTGATTCCGGCCAGGCGCTGCAGCGCCTCGGCGTACTTGGCGCGGGTGCGCTCGATGATCTCGGCCGGGATGCTCGGGCCCGGGGCGGTCTTGCCCCAGTCCAGCGTCTCCAGGTAGTCACGCACGAACTGCTTGTCGTAGCTCGGCGGGCTGGTGCCCACTTCGTACTCGTCGGCCGGCCAGTAGCGCGAGGAATCCGGCGTCAGCATCTCGTCCATGATGTACAGGCGGCCATCGGCGTCGGTACCAAACTCGAACTTGGTGTCGGCCAGGATGATGCCGTGCTCGCGTGCGTAATCGGCCGCGAACTTGTAGATGCGCAGCGTGGCGTCGCGCACGCGCTCGGCCATCTCCGCACCGACCGTCTTCACCATCGCGTCGAAGTCGATGTTCTCGTCATGGTCACCCACGGCGGCCTTGGTCGAGGGGGTGAAGATCGGCTCGGGCAGCTGCTCGGCCTGGCGCAGGCCGTCGGGCAGGTCGATGCCGCTGACCTTGCCGGTGCGCTGGTAGTCCTTCCAGCCGCTGCCGATCAGGTAACCGCGGGCGATCGCTTCCACCGGTACCGGCTTCAGCTTGCGGGTGACCACCGCGCGCTTGGCGTACAGGGCCGCGTCCACGCCCTCGGGCAGCACGCTGGCCACGTCGATGCCGGTCAGGTGGTTGGGCATCAGGTGCGCGGTCTTGGCGAACCAGAAGTTGGACACCTGGCAGAGCATCTCGCCCTTGCCCGGGATCGGGTCGGGCAGGACCACGTCGAACGCCGACAGGCGATCGGTGGCGACCATCAACAGGTAGTCCCCCGGCGGGGTACCGGCCGGCAGCCGCTCGCGCGGGATATCGAACACATCACGCACCTTGCCGCGGTGGCGCAAGGGCAGGCCGGGGAGATCGGATTGCAACAGCGTGGTTGGCACGGGCACTCCTGGGGCTTCGTCGATACGGCTGCCCAACGGACCCGGCGGGCCCGCTGACCAGCGGGCGGCCTAGTGTAAAGCGGTCCGGGCCCGCTGTGACGTAAAATGAGCGTCCATTTCGTCGGCCGACCCCGGAGCGCCATGCGCTGGTACGGAAAACTGCTCGGTTTCATCGCCGGGGCCCTGTTGTTCCGGCCCAATCCGCTGTTCGGCGCGGTGGTAGGCCTGTTGCTGGGACATGCCTTTGACAGCGACTGGTTCCGCCTGAACAAGGAGAACCCCTACCGCGAGCTGGGGCTGACCTCCGAGGCCACCGATGCCGAGGTCGAGCGCGCCTACCGCAAGCTGATCTCCCAGTACCACCCCGACAAGCTGGGCGGCGCCGCCCCCGAGCTGCAGCAGCAGGCCGAGCAGAAGTCGCGGCGCATCAACGCCGCCTACGACCGCATCAAGACCCTGCGCAAGCGCTGACCCCACAGTCCCGCCTGCGGGCGGGAGACCCCTTTCCCCGTTCCGAAGGCCCCGGCCATGTCCAACTGCCTCATCGCTCCTTCCATCCTCTCGGCCAACTTCGCCCGCCTGGGCGAAGAAGTCGACAACGTCCTGGCCGCTGGCGCCGATTGGGTCCATTTCGACGTGATGGACAACCACTACGTGCCGAACCTGACCATCGGCCCGATGGTCTGCCAGGCGCTGCGCAAGCACGGCGTCACCGCGCCGATCGACGTGCACCTGATGGTCGAACCGGTGGACCGCATCATCCCGGACTTCGCCGAGGCCGGCGCCACCTACATCAGCTTCCACCCGGAGGCCAGCCGCCACGTGCACCGCACCATCCAGCTGATCCGCTCGCTGGGCTGCAAGCCGGGCATCGTGCTGAACCCGGCCACCCCGGTGGATATCCTCGACTGGGTGCTGGACGACCTCGACCTGGTGCTGCTGATGTCGGTCAACCCGGGCTTCGGCGGCCAGGCGTTCATTCCGTCGGCATTGGACAAGCTGCGCGTGGTGCGCAAGAAGATCGACGCCAGCGGCCGTGACATCCGCCTGGAGATCGACGGTGGCGTGAAGGCCGACAACATCGGTGAGATCGCTGCCGCCGGTGCCGACACCTTTGTTGCCGGCTCGGCCATCTTCAACGCCAAGACCAGCTACCAGGACGTGATCGCGCAGATGCGCGCCAACGTCGCTGCGGCACGGGGCTGAGCCATGAGCACGGTGGCCGTGTTGAACATCCGCCCGGCCACCGTCGCCGACGCCGGCCTGATCCTGCGCTTCATCCGCGAACTGGCGATCTACGAGAAGGCCGAGCATTCGGTGCAGACCGATGAAATCGGCATCGCTGAAAGCCTGTTCGGCGCCGACGCCACCGCCCGCGCGCTGATCTGCGAGGCGAACGGCGAAGCCATCGGCTACGCGGTGTATTTCTACAACTATTCCACCTGGCTGGGCCGCAAGGGCATCTACCTCGAAGACCTGTACGTGAGCCCGGAAAAGCGTGGTTCCGGTGCGGGCAAGGCGCTGCTGAAGTACATCGCCCGCCAGGCGGTGGCTGAAGGGTGCGGGCGCTTCGAGTGGTCGGTGCTGGACTGGAACACGCCGGCCATCGACTTCTACACCGCAGCCGGCGCCAAGCCGCAGGACGAGTGGACGGTGTACCGCCTGGAAGGCGAGGCGCTGCACGATTTCGCCAACGGTTGAGGCGGAATGCATCCACGCATGGCGTGGATCTACTGAAGACGGTGCGTGGGCACAGTAGATCCACGCCATGCGTGGATGCGCCTGGCAGGCAAAAAAAAGGCCACGCCAAACACCGGCGTGGCCTTGCTGCATGCGTGGGAGGCTGATCCTGCCTCCATCCGTCGTCCCTGCTATGGCCTTCCATTCTCCGGGCCGCCGATGACACCTGCATGACATCCCGCATTGGCGAGCCCAACCATCTGACCTGAACGGTTGCCAGCGTCTTTCACTGGCCCCGAACGCGCGATTGCTAGCCTGTGCCGCCTTTCCCTGGATGTACCGCATGAGCACACCGCGCTGGCGCCTGATCCTCAACGGCAAGTCCGCAGGCAACGACGACCTGCGCGAGGCCGTGGGCCACTGGCGCGACCGTGGCGTGCAGCTGGAAGTGCGGGTGACCTGGGAAGACGGTGACGCCGAGCGCTACGTGGCCGAGGCCATCGACCACGGCGTGGACGTGATCGTGGCGGCCGGTGGCGACGGCACGCTGAGCGCGGTGGCCGAGACGCTGGCGCATCGTGACGAGCCGGCTGGGGCGCTGCCGTCGCTGGCGTTGGTGCCGATGGGCACCGCCAACGATTTCGCTACCGCTGCCGGTATTCCGGTGGAGCCGCAGGAGGCCTTCGCACTGATTGCCGGCGGCACGCCGCGTCCGATGGACCTGCTGCGTGTCGATGCCGACGGCAAGCCATGGTGGTGCGCCAACCTCGCCAGCGGCGGCTTCGGTACCCAGGTCACGGTGGAAACCGATGCGGGCTTGAAGAAGATGCTCGGCGGTCTGGCGTATGTCATCACCGGCATCGCCAAGCTCGGGCGCATCGAACCGATCACCGCGCGCCTGAGCGGGCCGGATTTCCAGTGGGAAGGTGGGTTCATCGCGCTGGGTATCGGCAACGGCCGCCAGGCCGGTGGTGGTCAGCAGCTGTGCCCGCAGGCACTGATCGACGACGGTCTGCTGGACGTCACCGTGGTGCCGGAACTGGACGGTGAAGTCGCCGCTACTCTTGGGCAGATGCTGACCGGCGGCAAGGAAGCGGCGCTGGAACGCGTCGCCACGCGCGCGCAGCTGCCGTGGCTGCAGATCGACGCACCGCAGCCGCTGACCTTGAACCTGGACGGCGAACCGGTGCAGGCACGCAGCTTCCGCATCGAATGCGTGCCGGGCAGGGTGCGGATGCACCTGCCGGAGGAATGTGTGCTGCTTTCCGGCCGCTGATACAGGAATTACGGCAGCGGAATATCTTCTTCTTTCGTGGGGAAGCCGAAGGCTTCACGTTTGTCGCGGATGCCTTTCGGCATCGGGGGACGAGGGATGTCGCGCGTGACGAGCCACTGCTGGCACTTCCTCTGCCATGGTAGAAGATCGGGTGTAGTGATGCCCCAGAAGATGTGCTCGGCGATCAGCATTCTGTCGGGGGCGCCGACGGAGGATTTCAGCAGTACCGTAGGGTCTGCCCCGTGTTCCAGCAGCCAATAGGCATGCTCGAATCCACCCCGGGTGGTGTACCAGCTCAGTACTGTGTCGGCGGTGCCGCGATTGGATTCATTGATGTTCGCTCCATTCTCAATCAGCAGTTTCACGTTTTCCCACTGATTGCCCGCAATGAAGGCTTGAAACAGCAACGTTTCGCCCGCTGAGTTCCGCGTGTTGGGGTCTCCACCGTGCTGAAGCAGCAATTGCAGGTATCGCGGGTCGTCCAGCTTTGCGGCATAGACCATGGCGTTGTTGTAGCCAAGTCTGCGGCCATCCACGACCTTGTAGGCGCGGGCATTTGGATCTGCGCCGTTGTCCAGGAGGGCGCGTAGCCCATCAAGATTCTTCGCCCGAAGAGGCCACGCCACCAGGGGGATTCCAGCATCACGAGCGAAGATCTTGTCCGGATCGACTCCTTCGTCCTTTATCAGGTGCGTGATCGTCTCGGCATCCCCTTGCTCGCTGGCAACGGCCAGCTCAAGTGCCCTTCCCTTGAAGTAACCGCTGGCACCATGCGTTGACTGTGGCGTGCAGCCCGAAAGCAGGAGCAGCGCTGCTGCCAGAAGGGCGTAATGCACAAAGAAGCGTCGGAGGTGAACGTCCATGTCTGATCTCCTTACAGCAGCGGAATGTCTTCTTCCTTGCTCGGGAATTTGAAGGCTTCACGCTTCCTGCGGATGTGTTCGGGCATCGGCGGGCGGGGAATGTTGCGTTCGATCAGCCACTGCTGGCATTTCTTCTGCCACGGCAGGTTGTCCGGCGTGGTGATCTCCCAGTAGATCTCTTCGACCATCAATTGCCGAGCAGACTTTCCCGAACTTTCCGCTACATGCTCGGGGATCGTGGGGTCTGCGCCGTGCTCCAGCAACCAGTAGGCGTAGTCAAATCCGCCTCTTCCCGTGTACCAACTCAGAACGGTGTCATCCTCCAGGCCCCGGTTCGATTCGTTGATGTTGGCTCCGTTCTCAATGAGTACCTGGATGTTCTTCCACTGGTTTCCACTGACGAAAGCTTGAAACAGCAGGGTTTCATTCGCCGAATTGCGCGTGTTGGGGTCTCCGCCGTGCTTCAGCAGCAGCTCAAGGAAGCGAGGGTCGTCCATCTTTGCCGCGTAGACCATCGCATTGTTGTAACCAAGCCTGCGTCCATCCACCGTCTTGTATGCGCGTGCATTCGGATCTGCGCCGTTGTCCAGGAGAGCGCGTAGCCCATCAAGATTTTTCGCCCGAAGAGGCCACGCCACCAGGGGGATTCCAGCATCACCAGCGAAGACCTTGTCCGGATCGACTCCTTCGTCCTTTATCAGGTGCCGAACGGTGTCCGAATCGCCATGCTCGGTTGCTATCGCAAGCTCAAGGTTTTTTCCGTCGAAGTACTGTTCGGCGCCATGGCTCGACGAAAGGGCGCATCCGCTTACCATCAGAAAGATGGCGCAGACCACTATCGGGAACATCCGTTTCACACTTTCAAAAACATGAATGGGCATGTTGATTCCGCAACGGTGCTCGAGACGTGACATTAGCAAACGGATCTGATAATCGATATGTGTCGCGGGGGCATGTCCCCTCAAGGTGGATGGAGCTTGCCATGAAGGATCACGACATTGACGCGCGGGCACGCGCAGTCCAGGAACAGCGCGAGCTTGTGGAGCAGTTGCGCGCAAGCGGCCACAACGAAGATGCAGATCGCTTGCAGGAGACATACCACGCACGTGAGATGTCTGGACTCGCCTCCGACGTGTATCAGTCAGCGAAGCATGCTGGCGAGCCGCCTATGGGGTGGACGCGTGCAAGTTCGGATCCCGTCGCGTTGCGCGCGGCTGGGATCGACCTGACTGACGATGCGATCCGGAACCTCCTGCAGCCGCCTGAGTCCGGATTCCGCGCCGAGATCTACATCCCCGACAAGCGCGTCTTCGGTGAGGATGCGAAACCTGTCGTGGTCTACAAGGGATCTACGGGTGAGATTCTTGACCCTCTGGCGCCCAATGGAAAACGTGAATCCGGCGGCGAGGATTTCCTCAACAACGGTCAGCAGGGCATCGGCATGCGCAGCGACTATTACGATCGCGCGATGGAACTTGCCGTAGCCATGAACAGGCGCCTGCCAGGCGGCTTCGAAATCGCCGGTCACTCCCTCGGTGGAGGCATGGCTTCCGCCGCGTCCGCAGTCACCGGCGCACGTGCCACCACGTTCAACGCCGCCGGCCTGCATCCGGCAACCCCGGCGCGTTATGCCAAGGATAACGGCCTGCCGACCTTCGACACGCAGCAGTCCGTGCACACCTATCAGACCACCGGTGAGGTGCTGAACGATGTGCAGAACGGCATGCACCGCCTGAGCGAGCATCAGCGTCGTGGCTACGGTGTGCTTGCCAACGAACTGGGCATGGTGCTGAAGGATCCGGCCATGCAGAAGGTCGTCGGCGAAAAGCTGCGCGAGATGCTGCCTCCGGGCGCGCAGACCTCCGCTGCACAGTTCATCGAACAACTGGCGAGCCAGCCGGGTCAGCAGGCGCTGCGCGATATTCCGCTCGCGGCAGGGCGCCTCGAACTGTTGCTTGAGCCCAAGACCCGCGACGCGCACGGGGCACTCGTCGATCGCCCGCATGTGGCGCCGCCCAGCCAGGTGGCGGAGCTGGCGGGCCCGCTGTCCTCCGTGCTGCACGCCACGGCGTACGGCATGCGCGGCGGTCGCCTGGCCGGCGAGCAGGTTGAACGGGCCGGCGCCGCCACTGCCCATGCGCTGGACAAGGTGGGCGATGGTGTCGAGCGCGTACTGAAGACCGAAGGCATGGTCATCGGCCAGGTGGTGAACATGGGGTCCACCAGCCTGCAGGTGAGCACCCGGGCGACCAGTACGGTGATTGCTTCGGGGCGTGAACTGACCGGCAGCATCGAAGCCACCCTGCACCGCGTCGAATCGCAGACCCGCTCCCATGGCCTGTCCGCCCTGTCGTGGGTGGCTGACCGGGTGGGCGCGGACAACGTCGCCGGCCGGCTTGCCAAGCAGGCCGACGCTGCCCGTGACCACGGTGAGCAGCATGCGCAGCACGCGACGAAACAGGCCGTCGCCGACGCCGCAGGCACACGCGCAGCGGGTGAACGCGTGGCCGCTGCCATCAGCCACGACGGCCAATGGGTGGCCGGCAAGCTGCAGAACGGATTCGCCACCGCCGGCGCCCATGTCGATCGTGGCTATGACCTGGTGGCGTCGCAAGTGAAGGGCATCACCGCCAAGGCGCCGATCACCCTGTCCACGCTGGGTGGTGCCGCGGTGGGCATGGGGGCTGCCGCCGCGACCCACGTGCCGACCGGCAACCTGCCGTTGGACGCAATGAAGCTGCACAACCTCGACAGGTCCGAACGTGTCATCCGCGGCATGATGCCGGCCTTCAGCGAGGCCACCGCCCGCCATGGCATGGATCCGACCGTCATCCCCAGCCTGGATTCGGAACTGATCAAGCAGGAAGCCGCCGCCCGCAAGCTGGTCGAGCAGCACCAGCGCATACAGCATCCGGAGGATGGCCGTCGCGCCGGCGTGGCGGCAGAACCGGCTGCGCGTGGGCCCGGCATCAACGACCCTGGCCACACCGATTACCGGTTGTTCAATGGCGCACAGACCGGCGTGCACGCTCTGGATGCCGCCCACAACCGCGTGCCGAACGTGCAGAGCGATCAGCTCGCCGGTGCACTGGCCGTGCAGGCCAAGCGCGAGGGGCTGGAGTCCATTTCCCACGTGGTGCTCAGCGACGATCACAGCCGCGCCTTCGCGGTGGATACGCCCGACCTGAACGCCGCGCACCGCCGCCATGCCCACGTTGATGTGGCGGCGGGCATGGCCCAGCCGCTCAGCGCGAGCACCGCCCAGATCGACGCGATCAATGCCAATCGCGAGCAGGCGCAGGGGGTGTCGCTGGCCCAGCAGCAGGTGCAGGAGACCCAGGAACAGGCGCGGCGGATGGGCTAGGGCGAAGACAAGCCGCCCGTCGCCAAAGGGTTTCCCTGCGGCCAAAGCTGCGATACAGTCATTGGGTGTCCAGCCTGACGACCCCGCATACCCTTTCTTCCGCACGCCGTTGGTGGCGATGGTGGCCTGTTGCCGTCGTCCGTCCCCATAACGCTGTGTCCCGGAAGGAAAGTCGTCTTGATCTCGCACGCTCAGTTTCAGCAGCAGGCCGCTGAAGGCCACACCCATATTCCCGTTGTCCGCGAAGTGCTGTCCGACCTGGACACGCCGCTTTCGGTCTATCTGAAGCTCGCCGACGGCCCCAATACCTACCTGTTTGAATCCGTCGAAGGCGGCGAGCGCTTTGGTCGTTACTCGATCATCGGCCTGCCGGCACGCCGCGTGTACGCCTTCCACGGCCTCACCCTGACCGTACGCGAGCACGGCGATGTGGTGGAAACCCGTGAGGTGGCCGACCCGTTCGCCGAGGTCGAGGCGCTGCGCAGCGCCCACTCGGTGCCCAAGCTGGAAGGCTTGCCGGGCTTCACAGGTGGCCTGGTCGGCTGGTTCGGCTTCGAATGCATCGGCTACATCGAGCCGCGCCTGGCCTCGCCGGCCGGCCGTGACGAACTGGGCACCCCGGACATCCTGCTGCTGCACTCCGATGAGCTGGCAGTGTTCGACAACTTGAAGGGCCGGCTGTACCTGATCGTGCATGCCGACCCGCGTGTCGAAGGCGCCTTCGAGCAGGCCCAGGCCCGCCTGGATGCACTGACCGCCAAACTGCGTGCGCCGGGTGCAGGCTATCCGGCACCGCTGACCAGCGACGTGCTGGACGAGTCCGATTTCGTTTCCGGTTTCACCCGCGAGGGCTTCGTCGACGCGGTCCAGCGCAGCAAGGAATACATCCGTGCCGGCGACATCTTCCAGGTGGTGCTCAGCCAGCGCCTGAGCGTGCCGTTCAAGGCGCGCCCGGTGGATGTGTATCGCGCGCTGCGTGCACTGAACCCGTCGCCGTATATGTATTTCCTCGATGTCGGCGATCTGCAGGTGGTCGGCTCCTCGCCGGAAATCCTGGTGCGCCTGCAGGACGGTGAAGTGACCGTGCGCCCGATCGCCGGTACCCGTCCGCGCGGCGCCACGCCGGAGCTGGACCAGGCGCTGGAGGTCGAGCTGCTGGCCGATCCGAAGGAACGCGCCGAGCACCTGATGCTGATCGACCTGGGCCGCAATGACGCCGGCCGCGTGTCCAAGGCCGGCACCGTCGAAGTGGGCGAGCAGTTCGTGATCGAACGCTACAGCCATGTCATGCACATCGTCAGCGAAGTGACCGGGCAGCTGCAGCCGGGCCTGAGCTATGCCGACGTGCTGCGCGCCACCTTCCCGGCCGGTACGGTCAGCGGCGCGCCGAAGATCCGCGCGCTGGAAGTGATCCGCGAGCTGGAACCGATCAAGCGCAATGTCTACGCCGGCAGCATCGGCTACATCGGCTGGCACGGCGATGCCGATACCGCGATCGCGATCCGCACTGCGGTGATCAAGGATGGCCGCCTGTACGTGCAGGCCGGCGCCGGCATCGTCTACGACTCCGACCCGGACAAGGAATGGGACGAGACGATGAACAAGGGCCGCGCGCTGTTCCGCGCCGTCGCCCAGGCCGCCAAGGGCCTGTGAGTTTCCCTGTGCTGTGGCCTGAGCCGCAGCACCCTTCGCTGTTTCCATTCAAGACAAGGAGTACCGCATGAAGCTGCTGAGCGTTCTGCTGTGGTCGTCGCTGCTAGCCACGATGGCCCCGTCTGCGTGGGCGCAGGCCAACACCATTCCCTCGCAGCCGCACCTGCTGGTGAAGGGGCAGGGTACCCGCACGGTGATGCCGGACCGGTTCGGCCTGCAGTTGAACATCGAAGAGACCGATATGGATGCCGATGCCGCGCGTCGCCGCGTGCAGGACAACGTCGCACGCGTGCTGGCGCTGTTCAAGCAGCACAAAGCGGTGGAGGGCAGCGTGCGCGCGGACAACCTGCGCATCGGCCCCGCCACGCGCTATGAGCAGAGCCGGCAGGTCTTCATCGGTACCCGCGTGTCACGCCAGCTGCGCGCCAGCTTCGCCAGCGTGAAGGCGATGCAGGATGTGCTGGGGGCGCTGAAGGCCAACGAGAACGTACAGGTCAGCAGCCTGGCCCCGACGTACTCGGGCGAGGTGGCGCTGCGCCGTGAACTCAAGGGCGAGGCCGCAGCCAAGACCCGCGAGTCCGCGCAGGGCCTGGCCAAGGCCTACGGCACCCAGTTGCGCGGTCTGTACAGCATTTCCGATGTGGCGCCGAACTTCGCCTACGGAATCCAAGCGGGCAGCTGGCCCAGCAGCGACGATCTGGTGACGCCGCCTTCGCCGCCCTCGCCCGAGGCGCCGATGAACAGCATTGAGACCACGGGCTCGCGCCTGCCCGAATCCATCGAAGCCGGCCCCATCACCTACACCGAAAACGTGTACGCCATTTTCCTGATAAGCGACGGAACCTGACCATGTTGTGGATGATCGACAACTACGACAGCTTCACCTACAACCTCGTGCAGTACCTGCAGACGCTGGGTGCCGAGGTGAAGGTGGTGCGCAACGATGCGATGAGCGTGGACGAGATCGCCGCGCAGAAGCCCGAGCGCATCGTCATCTCGCCCGGCCCGTGCACGCCCAACGAAGCGGGCGTGTCGCTGGAGCTGATCCAGCGCCTGGGGCCGACCACGCCGATCCTCGGCGTGTGCCTGGGCCACCAGGGTATCGGCCAGGTCTATGGCGGTACGGTCATCCGTGCCGGCAACATCATGCACGGCAAGACCTCGCCGATCCGGCACGAAGGCAAGGGCGTGTTCGCCGGCCTGCCGGACGGTTACCAAGCCACCCGCTACCACTCGCTGGTGGTGGACAAGAACAGCCTGCCCGATGCGCTGGAAGTGACTGCGTGGACCGAGAACGAGGATGGCTCGATCGAAGAGATCATGGGCCTGCGCCACCGCCAGTTCCCGGTCGAGGGCGTGCAGTTCCATCCCGAATCGATCCTCACCGAACACGGCCACGCCCTGCTGCGAAATTTCCTGCAGCGCCCGGCTGCCTGATCCAAGGAGTATTCCGATGAGCTTCTCCCCCCAGGAAGCCCTGCAACGCACCATCGAGCATCGCGAAATCTTCTTCGACGAAATGGTCGACCTGATGCGGCAGATCATGCGCGGCGACGTCTCGCCGATGATGACCGCCGCCATCCTCACCGGCCTGCGCGTGAAGAAGGAAACCATCGACGAGATCGCCGCCGCCGCAACGGTGATGCGCGAATTCGCGCTGGCCGTGCCGGTCGCCGATACCACCCACCTGGTCGACATCGTCGGCACCGGTGGCGATGGCTCGCATACCTTCAACATCTCCACCTGCGCGATGTTCGTTGCCGCTGCCGCCGGCGCGCGCGTGGCCAAGCACGGCAACCGCAGCGTGTCGTCCAAGTCGGGCAGTGCCGATGCGGTCGAAGCACTGGGCGCGGCGATCGAGCTGCAGCCTGCGCAGGTGGCCGCGGCCATCGAACAGACCGGCATCGGCTTCATGTTCGCGCCGATCCACCACCCGTCGATGAAGGTGGTGGCGCCGGTGCGTCGCGAGATGGGGGTGCGCACCATCTTCAACATCCTCGGTCCGCTGACCAACCCGGCCAATGCGCCGTCGGTGCTGATGGGCGTGTTCCACCCCGATCTGGTGGGCATCCAGGCGCGCGTGCTGCGCGAACTGGGCGCCGAGCGCGCGATGGTGGTGTGGGGCCGCGACAACATGGACGAGATCTCGCTGGGCGCGGGCACCCTGGTGGGTGAGCTGCGCGACGGCAAGGTGCGCGAGTACGAGATCCACCCGGAAGACTTCGGCATCGCCATGTCGGCCAGCCGCAACCTGCGCGTGGACGGCCCGGAACAGTCCATCGCCATGCTGCGTGCGGTGCTCGACAACGAGCCGGGCCCGGCACTGGACATCGTCGCCCTGAATGCGGGCGCGGCGTTGTACGTGGCCGGCGTGGCCAGCGATATCGGCGACGGCCTGGCCCGCGCCCGCGCGGTCATCGCCGATGGCAGCGCCCGTGCCCGCCTGCAGCAGTATGTCGATACCACCCGCGCGCTGGTTGCCTGAGCGCGCGGTTCAGCCTGACCCACCCGATGGCCGATAATGGTCGTCCTCACCGCCCCAGCACCGACCCGACGACGATGAGCGATATCCTGCAGACGATCCTGGCCCGCAAGGCCGAAGAAGTAGCCCAGCGCCGCGCCCAGCGCCCGCTTGAGGAGCTGCAGGCGGCGCTGGCCGAGGCGCCACCGGTGCGCGGCTTCGTGCGCGCGCTGCAGGCCGCCGTCGCCAATGGCGATCCAGCGGTGATTGCCGAAGTGAAGAAGGCCAGCCCGTCCAAGGGCGTGATCCGCCCCGACTTCCGCCCGGCCGACATCGCGGTCAGCTACGAGTTCGGCGGCGCCAGCTGCCTGTCGGTGCTGACCGATGTCGATTTCTTCCAGGGGGCCGATGCCTACCTGCAGCAGGCGCGCGAAGCCTGCACGCTGCCGGTGCTGCGCAAGGACTTCGTGATCGACGCCTACCAGGTGGTCGAGGCGCGCGTGCTCGGCGCCGACTGCATCCTGCTGATCGTCGCCGCGCTGGACGATACGCAGCTGGCCACGCTGTCCGAACTGGCGATGTCGCTGGGCATGGATGTGCTGGTGGAAGTGCACGACATCGACGAGCTGGAGCGTGCGCTGCAGGTGCCGGCGCCGATGATCGGCATCAACAACCGCAACCTGCGCACCTTCGAGGTGTCGCTGCAGACCACCCTGGACATGCGCCTGGCCGTGCCGCGCGACCGCCTGCTGGTCACCGAGAGTGGCATTCTCGGCCCGCAGGATGTGGCGCTGATGCGCGATGCCGGCATCCACTCGTTCCTGGTCGGCGAGGCCTTCATGCGCGTGGAAGAGCCGGGCGAGGGTCTGCGTCAGCTATTCTTCGCAGCATGAAAACGTACTATCCAACGCCGCGCGAGGATGCGCCGCTGGTGGTCTTCGACTTCGACCACACCCTGTATGACGGCGATTCGGGTACCCACCTGTTCGCCTCGCTGATCAAGCGCAACCCGCTGCGGATGCTGGCGGCGTTGCTGGTCACTCCGATTGCCGGGCCGATGGTAGCGATGCTGCCGACCCGCCGTGCCGGCATTTCGGTCTACGTCTGGATCGGCAGCTTCGGCCTGCATCGCGCCCGCGAGTTCAACAAGGTGATCGATGCCTACGTGCTGCGCAACGAGGCGCAGATGCGCGCCAAGCTGCTGCCGCAGGCGCTGGAGGTGTTCGCCGCGCACCGTGCCAAGGGCGATCGCGTGGTGGTGGCCACCGGCGCACCGCCGGAGCTTGCCCGCGCGATCCTGGCCTTCGTCGCCCACCAGGACGTGCCGGTGATCGGCACCGAAGTGGGGCCGCGTCTGGGCGGGGTAGGGCCGACCCGTCACTGCCACAACGAAGAGAAGATGCGCATGCTGCGCGAGCGCGGCTACGGCGACATCGATATCGCCTACTCAGACAGCACTGCCGACCTGCCGCTGCTGCTTGCGGCGAAAGCGCCGGTGGTGGTCAATCCGAAGCCTGCCAAGGTGGAATTCTTCCGTCGCGTGCTGCCGGCCGGCACCCGCATCCTCAACTGGGGTTGCGTGGACCGGGGCGGCGACAAGGCGTAATCGATCCCGCCTGCCCGCCGGGCGTGGGGCAAGGATCCGGTAGTGCCGGGCGCTGGCCGGCAACCGTGCACGCGCTTCCGCAGGCCATGAGGTTGCCGGCCAGCGGCCGGCACTACCGCATCCCACGCGGGTAGCGCCGGGCCATGCCCGGCGAGCGCTCAGCGGTACAGATACCCGAACAGCGCATGGCCCACCTGGAACAGGCTGATGCCCAGCACCAGCACGCCCACTGCGACCAGTACCCAGCGTTCCTTCACCCGCTTCACCAGCACCGCCGCCACCGGCGCGGCCATCATGCCGCCGATCAGCAGGCCGGCGACGATCTGCAGGTGCTGCATGCCCATCGACAGCAGGAACGTGGCCGAAATGGTCAAGGTGACCACGAACTCGGCCGCGTTGACGGTGCCGATCGTGGTCCTGGCCTGACCGCCGCGGGCCAGCAGGGTGGAGGTGGCCACCGGGCCCCAGCCGCCGCCGCCGCTGGCATCGAGCAGGCCGGCGAAGAAACCCAGCACCGGCACCCGGCGGATCTCGCCCTTGGGCATCCAGCGGCCGGCCGCGCGGGCCAGGATGATGATGGCCAGCACCAGCAGGTACAGGTAGATCAGCGGGCGGATCAGGTCGCCAGGGACCTGTGTCAGCACGTACGCGCCGAGTGCACCGCCCAGTGCGCCGGGCAGGGCGAGGCGGAAGAACAGGCGTTTGTCGACATTGCCGGCGACCAGATGCGACACACCGGAGGCCCCGGTGGTGAACACTTCAGCGGTATGCACGCTGGCGCTGACCTGTGCGGGAGGCAGCCCCATGCTGAGCAGCACTGATGAAGAAACCAGTCCGAATGCCATGCCCAGCGCGCCATCGACCAGCTGTGCGCCGAGGCCGATGAGGATGAACCACCAGAATTCGCTGCTCAGCTCCATGGATCGAGCCTAGCGGATGCGGGTGTGCGCGACATGCGATGGCGTGTCGCACGTACGACGACCCGCCGGGCATGACCCGGCGCTACCGTGGTGGAGACCTTGGGGTAGCGCCGGGCCATGCCCGGCGGACATCTGTCGATCAACGGGTGCCGTACAGCACCACGGTCTTGCCGCGGGCGTGCAGCAGGCCGTCGGTCTGCAGCTTCTTCAACACCCGGCCGGCCATTTCGCGCGAGCAGCCGACCAGACGGGCCAGTTCCTGGCGTGAGACGCGCAGCTGGCTGCCCTGCGGGTGAGTCATCGACTCCGGCTCCTGCGCCAGATCGTGCAGGGTGCGCACGATACGGTCGGTGACATCCAGGAAGGCCAGACGGCTGGCCTTGCGGCTGGTGTCCAGCAGGCGCTTGGAGATCTGCTGGCCCAGCGCGTACAGCAGGCGCGGGGCATCAGCCGACAGCGGGCCGAGGAACAGTTGATGCAGCCGCTCGTAGCTGATTTCGGCCAGCTCACAGGCAGTCCGGGTGCGCAGGATCACCTCGCGGCGGTCCGACTCCACGAACAGGCCCATCTCGCCGACGAACTCGCCAGCGCCGAAATAGCCCAGCACCAGCTCACGGTCCTCCTCCTCCTCGGCCATGATCGAAACCGAGCCGCTGATGACGTAATACAGGGTGCCAGCCGGGTCACCGGGTCGGAAGACGTCGGTACGGGTGGGATAGCGCCGCCTGTGGCTGTGGGCCAGAAAGCGGTCGATTGTTGCGATGTCCAAGGCCAATGGGCTGCTAGCTAGGCGCACGGTTGACACGATAGGGGCGCTCCCTCTGCGCATGAACGGATTCACGGGGTCGATAGCGGAGCTTAACCAGCGCAATTGTTAAGGGCAAACAGTGTGCCAGAAGCTGAGCGTCTTCACGTTCCCCCTGGAGACACTTATGCCGCATAATTCACCCTTTCCCTTCTTACACAGGAATCGACCGCCGTGGTCAAGCCGTTGCCTCGCCTGAGGTTGCAGGGTTTCAACAACCTCACCAAGGCGCTGAGCTTCAACATCTATGACGTGTGTTACGCGCGCACCGAAGAGGAGCGTCAGCGTTACATTGAATACATCGATGAAGAGTACAACGCCGACAGGCTTACTCAAATCTTGACCGATGTCGCTGAGATCATCGGCGCCAACATCCTCAACGTGGCGCGCCAGGATTACGATCCGCAGGGTGCCTCGGTGACGATCCTGATCTCCGAAGAGCCGGTGATCGACAAGAAGCAGGCCGGCAAGGAGTTGATTTCCGATGCCGTGGTCGCGCACATGGACAAGTCGCACATCACCGTGCACACCTATCCGGAAACGCACCCGCAGGAAGGCATTGCCACCTTCCGCGCCGATATCGACGTGGCTACCTGCGGCGTCATTTCGCCGTTGAAGGCACTGAACTACCTGATCGAGAGCCTGGAATCGGACATCGTGATCATGGACTACCGTGTCCGTGGCTTCACGCGTGATGTGAAGGGCAAAAAGCACTACATCGATCACAAGATCAACTCGATCCAGAACTTCCTGGCCAAGAACATCAAGTCGCGTTACGAGATGTTCGACGTTAACGTCTACCAGGAAAACATCTTCCACACGAAGATGCACCTGAAGGACTTCGACCTGGACCAGTACCTGTTCGAGGAGAAGGCCAAGAACATCTCGTTCAAGGAACGCATGAAGATCGAGGCGCTGCTGCGTCGTGAGATCGAAGAGCTGTTCCACGGCCGCAACCTGGCTGAGTGACCCATGCGCGATGCCGTCAGGCATCGCCACCCAGGCGGGACGCCCCGCCCCGTGGAGCCTGCGCTTGGCGCAATCTTCAGTTCCACGGCGATGTACCGACCTACGGCCCGGTGTGAAAACACCGGGCCGTTTCGTTTTTCTCAAAAAAGGTAAGGAGCCCCCACCCATGCCCTGGATCTATCTGCTGCTGGCCGGTCTGTTCGAGATCGGATTCGCCCTTGGAATGAAGTACTCCGAAGGTTTCAGCAAACCCGTGCCGACCGCCCTGACGGTGGTGTCGGCCCTGATCAGCCTGTACCTGATGAGCCAGGCGATGAAGAACATTCCGGTCGGCACGGCCTATGCGATCTGGACCGGCATCGGCGCCATGGGCGTGACGGTGCTGGGCATCTATCTGTTCAACGACAGCGCCTCGCCGGCACGCCTGGCCTGCGTGGGCCTGATCGTGGCCGGCGTGATTGGCCTGAAGCTGGTGTCGCCCAACTGAAAGGTGGCCCGACCAACGTCGGGCCCCACCGTGAGGTTTGGTGGGCCCCACCGTTGGTGGGGGCTCCCCTCAAATGCGGTAGGCAATGGTCTTCATCACCTTTGAGGCCAGCGCCATCGCGCCGGGAATCGGGAACGGCAGGCGGCGTGCGCCGGCCTGCTCGGCGTGCTCGGCATGCCGGGCCTCGTCTTCCTTCATCACCCGGATGACCGCGCGGCTGCGCAGGTCGCCGGCCGGCAGGTCGACCAGGTGTTCGTCCAGATGGGCTTCCACCTGGCGCTCGGTCTCGACCACGAAACCCAGGTTCCAGCCATCGCCACGCAGCCCGGCCAGGGTGCCGATGGTGTAGCTGCCGGCGTACCAGAGCGGATTGAACAGGCTCGGGCGGCTGTCCAGCTCGCCCAGGCGGGTGGCGCACCACGCCAGATGATCGGTCTCTTCCTGGGCCGCTTCCAGCAGATGCTCGCGGGTCGCCGGATCGCGCGCCACCGCGGCCTGGCCGAAATACAGGCCCTGGGCGCAGACCTCACCGACATGGTTGATCCGCATCAGCCCGGCCGCGTGGCGACGCTGCGCGCTGTCCATGCCGGGCTCGCCGGTGTCCGTGGCCGGATAAGGGCGGCTGGCCGGCGGGTTGCCGAACACCGTGTCCAGGGCGCGCTGCGCCTCGGTCAGCAGGTGGTCCAGCGGGGTGGTCTGGCGAAGCACGGTCATGGCGGCACGGCGTGGAGCGGGGGAGGCCCGATTCTCGCCCGGCCCCGGCCCCCTGCCAACCCGGGGCGGATGCCGGCTTGCACCCGCCAGCCAAGCTGCGTACAATGCCGCCCCTTACGCTCCACCTTTCACAACGCGTGGCAGAGTTCCGGCGAGTCCTTCGCCGCAATGAGCCCGACCTAACCAAGAGTTCTTCATGAGCACTTTCACTGCCAAGAACGAGACCGTCCAGCGCGACTGGTACCTCGTTGACGCCGAGGGCAAGACCCTGGGCCGTCTCTGCACCGAGCTGGCCCGCCGTCTGCGTGGCAAGCACAAGCCGGTCTACACCCCGCACGTTGATACCGGCGACTACCTGGTCGTCATCAATGCAGAAAAGATTGTCGTCACCGGCAAGAAGCTGCAGGACAAGATGTATCACCGTTTCACCGGTTACATCGGCAACCTGAAGACCGAATCCCTCGCCCAGGCGCTTGAGCGCCACCCGGAGCGCGTGATCGAGACCGCCGTCAAGGGCATGCTGCCGAAGGGCACGCTGGGTCGCCAGATGTACCGCAAGCTCAAGGTCTACGCCGGCACTGAGCATCCGCACGCCGCACAGCAGCCGCAGGTTCTGGATATCTAATCATGGCTATCACTCAAAACTACGGCACTGGCCGCCGCAAGTCCTCCACCGCTCGCGTGTTCCTGCGCAAGGGTTCGGGCAACATCACCGTCAATGGCCGTCCGCTGGACGAGTTCTTCGGCCGTGAGACCGCTCGCATGATCGTGCGCCAGCCGCTCGAGCTGACCAAGAACACCGAGAGCTTCGACATCCTGGTCACCGCCGCTGGCGGCGGCACCACCGGCCAGGCCGGTGCGATCCGTCTGGGCATCGCCCGTGCTCTGGTCGAGTACGACGAAACCCTGAAGTCCGAGCTGCGCAAGGCCGGCTTCATGACCCGCGATGCCCGCGAAGTCGAACGTAAGAAGGTCGGTCTGCACAAGGCCCGCCGCGCCACCCAGTTCTCCAAGCGCTGATCTGCCGCGCCTGGTTGGGCTCCTTCGGGAGCCCGCTGGCTGGAAAAGCAAAAGCCCGGCTTCGGCCGGGCTTTTGTCGTTCTGGGGGTGTGCATTTCGAGGTTGCCGGCCAGCGGCCCGCGCTCCTCGTGGTTCCGCATACCCGACCCCGGAGTTCTGTCTGAAGGAGAGGCCCCTTGATGTTCAAGGGGTGCGCCGACAGGCGCGGGGATAAGGTGGAATGCGTGACCAGATCGAACGCAAAAGGCCAGATCTTTCGATCTGGCCTTTCGCGTTTAATTTGGCTGCCCCTGATGGATTCGAACCACCGATGCCTGAGTCAGAGTCAGGTGCCTTACCGCTTGGCTAAGGGGCAATGTAACGTGTAACTATTTTCTCACTCTTCACGCTGAAAAACAACTTGATTTTCAGTGTGGTGGCTATGGGTGGACTCGAACCACCGACCCCAGCATTATGAGTGCTGTGCTCTAACCGGCTGAGCTACATAGCCTTGGTGAGCCCGCTATTCTGCTGATGTGTACAAGGACTGTCAACACCTTTGTATCGAGCTTGTGGCCCGACAGACGGCATGGGATAGTCCCAACCAGTAGATTTTCTTAGGAGTCCGCATCGTGATCGATCCGGACGGCTATCGACCGAACGTCGGCATCGTGCTGATGCGGCAGGACGGGCAGGTGTTCTGGGCACGACGTGTGCGCCGGGATGGCTGGCAGTTCCCGCAGGGTGGCATGAACACCGACGAGACGCCTGTCGAGGCCATGTATCGTGAACTGCAGGAAGAGACCGGGCTGTTGCCGGAGCACGTTGAAGTGCTCGGGGCGACACCGGGCTGGCTGCGTTACAAGCTGCCGGCGCGTGCCATCCGCCGCAATGAACGCCAGGTCTGCATCGGCCAGAAGCAGGTCTGGTTCCTGCTGCGCCTGACCGGTGACGAGGCCCACGTCAGCCTGGACCATACCGACTCGCCCGAGTTCGATCATTGGCGCTGGGTCGACTTCTGGTACCCGGTGGAGCATGTGGTGGTGTTCAAGCGTGGCGTCTATGCGCGCGCCCTGCGGCATCTGGCGCCGTTGGCCCAGGGGGTGGCGGGGCAGGGCATCAGTGCCATGCCCAAGAGCGCTGCCGAGGCCTGGATGCCAGGCCACGCCGCCGGCCATGACAGGCCCAGGAAGCGCACACCCATGCGCGGCGGGTACTGGCCGCGGAAAGCCAAGGGTGAACCGGGGGCGGTTTGACGCGCAGGCTGCGCAACGAGCGGGTCGATCGGTCGCAACGCAGCGCTGCCGGCTATTTCCGGCAAGGACTGGTTGTCCGCCTGGCAAGCCTCCCCTGGCTGTTGTTGAGCGTGGTGGTTCTCGGCGACCTCGCATGGATGCCGCTTGCGCTGGGGGCGTGCCTCGCCTTCGCGACCTGTGCAGGTGCGCTGTTGCTGGCGGACCACCTGCTGCGGCTGAGAGCGGCAGGCGGGGGCGTGCAGTGGCTGATCGTCTTCTTCAGTGCACCGGTGCTGGCGCTAGGGCTGCTGCGTCTGTAGCCCCCTCATCGCGGGCGGGTTCGGCGGGACGCTGAACCGTATCGAGAATGGTTCAGGTCTCTGATTGACAACCATTCTCGTTTCCATTGGAATAGCGACCAGGCCGCTACTGGCCTGCTGCCCTGGTTCCCGCCCGTGTACGTCTGCATCTGCAACGGTGTTACCGACCACCAGATCCGCGAAGCCGCCAGCCATGGCGTCACGTCGGTGGCCGAGCTGACCATGCGTACCGGATGCGGCGCGACCTGCGGTTCCTGCCTGGACATGGCCGGCGATCTGCTGGCCAAGGCACGTGCCACCCACGATCTGCCGCTGCCGGTACTGGGCCTGGCGCAGGTCGCCTGAGTCGTTTCGCGGCGCGTTGACGCCGCGCTCTCCTGATATTCATTGCTGGCCGCACTGGCCAATGCGCACGATTCGCGTTCCTTCACGCGCGCGCGCAAGGCGTTACAGTGCCCGCGATTTCAGCGTGCAGGAGCATCCCCATGAAGGGCGACACCAAGGTCATCGAATTCCTCAACAAGGTCCTCTACAACGAGCTGACCGCGATCAACCAGTACTTCCTGCACGCCAAGATGCTGAAGAACTGGGGCATCAAGGAACTGGCCGAACACGAGTACAAGGAATCGATCGAGGAAATGAAGCATGCCGACATGCTCGCCGATCGCATCCTGTTCCTCGAAGGCCTGCCGAACTTCCAGGCGCTGGGCAAGCTGCGTATCGGTGAGAACCCGACCGAGATCCTGCAGTGCGATCTGTCGCTGGAACGCGATGGGGTGGTCACTCTGCGCGAAGCGGTGGCCTACGCCGATTCGGTCGGCGACTACGTCAGCCGCCAGCTGTTCGTGAAGATCCTCGACTCCGAGGAAGAGCACATCGACTGGCTGGAAACCCAGCTGGAGCTGATCGAGCGCATCGGTGAGCCGAAGTACCTGCTGAGCAAGCTCGAAGAGTGATTCAGCGGGCCTGGCCGGCGAGATAGCCGGTCAGCGCCACGCGTGCGCGGGCGAACTCCGCCACCAGCAGCGCTACTGCCACGGCAGGGCGCTGCAGGCTGCCACTGCGGGCTTCGTGTTCGATCCGCCGCGCCACTGCTGACAGCGACAGCGCACCGACGTTGGCACTGGAGGATTTCAGGCTGTGCGACAGCGCCTGCAGGCGTTCGATGTCGTTGCCCTGCGCTGCCTGCTGCAACTGCTGCACCAACTGCGGTGCGTCTTCCAGGAATACCGTCACGATCTGCGCAGCGGCATCGCCGATCACCGCGTGCAGCTCATCCAGCACGCTGCGATCAAGCACCGGCTGTGGAATCGGGATCGAGCGTGCTCGTTCATCGCGCGGGCCTTCGCCGTCGGGCGCGCTCGGCGCTGCGGGCAATTGCACAGGTTCCGGCAGCGCTGCATGTGCGCGATCCGCGGATGCCTGGCCCCAACGTTGCAGCAACGCATGCAGCGCCTCCCGCGCGATCGGCTTGGACAGATAGTCGTCCATGCCTGCCTGCAGGCAACGTTCGCGATCACCCGCCATGGCATTCGCAGTCATCGCGATGATCGGCAGCCGCGTGCGCCCCGCATCGGCTTCTTCCTCGCGCCAGCGCTGTGTTGCGCCGTAGCCGTCGAGCACCGGCATCTGGCAGTCCATCAGCACGACGTCGATTCCACCTTCGCGCAACAGTGCGAGGGCCTGCTCGCCGTCGGCGGCGTTGCGCACCTGGCACTGGAAGACCCGCAGCAGGTGCTCGGCCACCATCCGGTTGACCGTATTGTCCTCGACCAGCAGGACACGCAGATCCAATGACGGCAGCATGGCGGCCGGCTGTGCGTCTTCGGCGTTGGCCAGCAGCGCTGCCGGACGCGCGATGGCGGTTGGCTGCGCCAGCAGTGCGTGCAGGGCGGCATCGTTGAATGTGCTGTGCAGCTGCTGCTGGCGCGGTCGCAGCGTGATCGGATCGTCCTGCAGCCACAGTACCTGCAGCGTGTCGTCGGCACCGCGCTCGGCCAGGGCCCGCTGCAGGGCCGCCTCGCCATTGCGGCGTTGGCGCGCGTCGATCAGCAGCCATGCCGGCGTGCTCTGGCCCGGACGTGGCGCTGCGCGCAGGCGTTCCATTGCCTCATCGATGCTGGCCAGCAGCTGTACCTGCAGGCCGTGGTGCGCGGCGATGCGTTCGACGCGTAGCTGCAGCTGCGTATCGGCGGTGTACAGCAGCAGCGCTGCCGGCGAGCGTGCCAGCGCCGGCAGATCGCCGGGGACCTTCAGCAGCGGTATTTCGAACCAGAAGGTTGCACCCTGTCCCGGGGTGGACCGCACGCCGATGTCGCCATGCATCAGGTCGGTGATGCGCTTGCAGATGGCCAGGCCCAGGCCGGTGCCACCGTAGATGCGGGTGGTGGACGCGTCGGCCTGGCTGAAGGACTGGAACAGCCGCGCCTGCTGGGCCTCATCGATGCCGATGCCGGTGTCGACCACTTCGAAACGCAGCTGGTGCTGGGCGGGGCCTTCGCCCAGCCGCTGCACGCGCAGCTGCACCTGGCCACGTGCGGTGAATTTGATGGCATTGGCCAGCAGGTTGCCCAGTACCTGGCGCAGGCGCACCGGGTCGCCGCGTACCGGCAGGCGCACGGCCGGATCCAGTTGCAGGCTCAGCGTCAGGCCCTTGGCTTCGGCGGCGCGCTGCAGCAGCTGCACCACGCCGTCGAGCAGCTCGCGCAGGTTGAAGCTGGTGATCTCCAGTTCCAGTGCCTGCGCTTCCAGTCGCGAGTAATCGAGGATGTCATCGACGATGCGCAGCAGCTGCTGCGAGCTGGCCGAGGCAGTGGCCAGCATCTGCCGCTGGTCCTCGCCGAGTGGACCACGGGCGATCAGCTCCAGCATCGGCAGGATGCCGTTGAGCGGCGTGCGGATCTCATGGCTCATGGTGGCCAGGAACTCGCCCTTGGCCAGCACCGCCGCTTCGGCCGCCTGCTTGGCCTGCAGCAGCTGATGTTCCAGCTGGCCCTGGCGCTCGGTGGTGCGCCGCAGCTGGTCGCGCTCGCTGATCAGGGTGATGCGGTCGCGCTGCAGTACCGCCAGCGCGTGACCGCGCGAACGCAATCGCAGGCCCTGTACCAGCAGGGCGATGATGGCCAAGGCCAGCACCGCCAGCAGCGCGACCGTCGATGCCACTCAGAGCACCGCGTTGTGGAAGTCGAAGTTCAGGTCGCTGCCGGCCGACTGCACCATGTTGCCCTGGATGTAATCGACACCACCGACCCACATCGCGGCCGCTGCCTGCGGATCCTCGATCTGCTGGCCGATGATCTGCAGGCCGGCTGCATGCGCCTGCTCGATCGATTGGCGCAGTTCTTCGCGCGTATCCGGGTTGGAGTGGCTGCTGGAAAAGCGTGCGGCCATGCGCACGAACGACAGCGGCAGCTGGGTGAGCAGGGCCAGGGCTTCGCTGCCCGGTTCGAACTGGCTCAGGCAGAAGCGCACGCCGACGCTGGCCATGCGCTGGCAGAACTGCTGCAACGGCACGGTGTGGATCAGCGCATCGGGCAGGCGCACGTCGATCACCAGCGCGCTGCCGGGCAGGCGGCGTTGCTGCAGCGATTCCAGCAGCCAGTCGGCGAAGGCATCGCGCTGCAGGGTACGCAGCGACTGCGAAACGAACAGGTTCAGCGGTTGGGTGGCATGGCGATACAGGTCGAGCAGGCCCATCGCATGCTCCAGCACCTGCTGGTCGAGGTCGGCGATGCGGCCGGCAGCTTCGGCCGCCGGAATCACCTGGCCGGCGGTCAGCACGCTGCCATCGGTCCGGCGCAGGCGCAGCAGCAGCTGGTACTGCGCGCTGCTGCCGCCGGCGACGGCGACGATCGGCTGGTAAGCGAGCTCCAGCTGGCCTTCCAGCAGCGCCAGGTGCTCCTGCTCGGTGGTCACCTGGCGGTGCACGTGGCCCGCCACACCGGCGCTGAGCAGGCGTGCCTGCAGGGTGGTGCGTTCGACCGCTTCCAGGGCGCTGCTGGCATCGTCGAAACCCGGCGACAGCGGCGCGTAGCCGACCACGCCACGCAGGTGCACCGATTCGTCGTCGCGGATCACGAAGGCGCGCGCGGACAGCTGCTCGCGCAGGGTGCCGGCGATCGCTTCCAGGCTCTCCTCATCGGTGTTGCGTGCCAGCAGCAGGAAGCTGTTGTCGTTCAGGCGCGCCAACAGGTGCGGATGGCCGGCTTCGGCAAGGCGTTGCCCGGCCTGCACCATCAGCCGCTCGAAGGCCGCGTAGCCGTAGCGCTCGCGCAGGCCCAGCGCGCTGGAGATTTCCACGAAGAACACGCCACCGCGTTCGTGCTGGGCAAGCGTTGCGTTGAGCTGCTGCAGCACGTGGTGGCGCGTGGGCAGCCCGGTTTCCGGGTTGCTGGTCGCCGGTGCGCCGTTGGCACCCGGCAGGGTTGCGGCCTGCGCGCGTGCGCGGCGGATACGGTTGGCCACCGCGGCGATCAGGTGGCGCGGCCGGATCGGCTTGCTCAGGTAATCGTCGGCGCCGCAGTCGAGCACTTCGAACTGGCGCTCCGGGTCCGGATCGCCGCTGAGGAATACGATCGGCAGCAGCTGCATGCCGGGCTGCTGGCGGATCATCGCGGTCAGCCGCATGCCATCCAGCCCGGGCAGGTGCAGATCCATCAGGATCAGGTCCGGGCGTTGCTCGCGGATGGCCTGCTGCACGCCATCGGCGTCGCCGAGCACGATCGCCTGCATGCCGGCGCCATGCAGCACGCTCTGCGCGAACAGCGCCTGGGCACGGTCGTCTTCGACGATCAGCACGCGGTAGGGCGAGTCGGCGTCGACAGGCGCCATGTCATTGTTGCCCGCCTCTGGCAGTGCTGCGGCGGAGGGCAGCGGCGGCGGAGCAGCCAGTCGGGTACCGTCGCTGGGTGCTGACGAGGCCGGCATCTGCACGGTCGCTGACGGCGGTGCCTCGGCAGGCGTGGCCGCAGCCAAGGGGGCGGCCCAACGTTGCCAATGATCGGCCGGAGGGGTTTCAGCGCGTCCCGGGCGGGGGCCCGTGGCGGATTCGTTTGCGGCCATCGATGCTCCTGGTGTTCGTGGCCATTATGCGACAAGCCCGCCGATCAGCCGGTACCGGGTTGCCGTTGTCCGTCGTCGCTGCCGCCACGTGCCAACCAGCGCACGCTTTTCCACAGGGTGCGCCAGACCAGCCAGACCAGCAATGCACCGGCCAGGCTGCAGGCCAGCACCACCACCAGCGCGATCCATGGATGCGCCAGCGCGAGCGCCAGCCCGCCGATCACCACGGTATCTTCGGCCGCCGAGGCGATCCAGTTGCTGGCCGGCTCCGGCGATGTGTTGAGCAGGGCGCGGGTGCCGGCCTTCAGGCCGTGGCTGGCCAGTGCAACGCCCGCGCCGGCCACCAGTGCACCGGTGCCCAGATCGCCATCGGGTGACAATGTCGCTGCTGCGAGGAAGGCACCGGCGGGTACGCGCGCCAGGGTCTGCACCAGGTCCCAGGCTGAATCGACGCCGGGAATCTTGTCCGCGAAGAATTCGGCGATGGCCAGCGCCGCCGACGTGCCCAGCACCCACCACGACTCGGTGGCCTGCAGTGCCGGTGGCAGGTCGACCCAGCCGAGCAGGCCGGCAATGCCGACGCCGAATACGGTGAGGTAGACGCGGATACCGGCCAGCCAGGCCAGCAGGATGCCGATCACGAACAGGTGGGCTTCGGTCATGGCGGGCTCCGGCGGCGGAACTGTGCGGGGTGCCACACTATCGACGATGGAGTGGCTGAATGCCACCGCCCGGTGCCGGCCGGCACGGGGGAAACCTGCCGTTCCTGTCATACACTAGCCCGTCGTTTGCCCCAGGGGCCGTACTGGCGTCGCCACTGCGATGCCACGGAGACTACCCATGAACAACCGCCCTCCCATGCGTGTGCAGGTCCGCCTTCCCGGTGCCCCGCAACCACCTGCCGACCGCCGTCGCCTGCTGGTGATCGCGGGCATCTGGCTACTGAGCCTGGTGCTTGCGGTGCTGGGTGGCTGCTGGCTGGGTGCGCCGCGCGGTGAACAGGGCCAGCGCGTGCAGGTTGCCGAGAAGCGCGCCGATACCCTGCAGACCCAGTTGACCGAGCTGCAGCAGAAGCAGGCCACGCTGGAAGCGTCGGACCGCATCAGCCGCGCCGCCAACAACGAAGTGCAGTCTTCGCTGGCCGAGCGCGATGAAGAGATCGCTGGCCTGCGTGCTGACGTCGCCTTCTACGAACGCCTGGTGGGCTCGACCAGCCAGCGCAAGGGCCTGAACACCCATTCGATTGAATTCAGCCCGGAATCGGCCGGCACCTGGCAGTACAGCGTGGTGCTGACCCAGAACCTCAACCGGGGGGCGATCAGCCAGGGGCAGATGCGTTTCACGGTGGAAGGCGTGAAGAACGGCAAGCTGGCCACCATCAGCTGGGACGAGCTGCACCAGCGCAGCAAGGTGCCGGGACAGGATTACTCGTTCCGGTACTTCCAGCAGCTCACCGGCAGCGTGATGCTGCCGGCTGACTTCACCCCGCAACGGGTGAAGGTGACATTGGGGAGTGGTGCGGGGGGCACCACGCAGGTATTCGACTGGAAACAGGCCGGCGCACCGGCCAGCAAAGGGGAGTAGGCAGATGTTCGGAAGCAGCAAATCCAGCCGTGATGGCCAACTGGTGGTGGATGCCCTGATCGGCAACCAGGTGGTGATCCGTGGCGATGTGGAATTCAGTGGTGGCCTGTACGTGGAAGGTCGCATCCACGGCAAGGTGATTGCCCAGGAGGGCGCCAGCGCGGCGACCCTGACCCTCGCCGAGCACGGCGTGATCGAAGGCGAGATCCGTGCCCAGGTGGTGGTCATCAGTGGCCGTCTGGACGGCGACGTGCATGCCACCGAGAAGGTCGAACTGACCCCGAGTGCCCGGGTCAACGGCAACGTTCATTACCAGGTAGTGGAAATGAATGCGGGCGCCCAGCTGAACGGCCGGCTGATCCATGCCAGCGCCCCGATGCAGGCCCTGCCAGCGCCGGAGAGCCAGGACGCCGGTGACGGCAAGGGCGACACCGCCGCGCGCCGCAAGCTGGCCGAGGCGATGGCTTGAAAGCCACCGCCTGCGCCCCCATGCTGAGCCCATGAACACGCTCGTCTCCCTCCCCGGCGCCACGCCGGCCGCCGCGCCCGACTACCAGTCGCTGGATCGGCCGCTGAACTTCACCGAGGCCGCTGCGGCCAAGGTCAAGGAACTGATCCAGGACGAGGGCAACCCCGACCTGTCGTTGCGCGTGTACATCGAGGGTGGCGGCTGTTCGGGCTTCCAGTACGGGTTCGAGTTCGATGAGAACCGTGCCGGCGATGACCTGGCGGTGCAGACCAGCGGGGTCACCCTGCTGGTCGATCCGCTCAGCCTGCAGTACCTGATGGGCGCCGAGGTGGATTACACCGAGAGCCTGACCGGTGCGCAGTTCGTGATCCGCAATCCGAACGCCAAGACCACCTGCGGCTGCGGCAGCAGTTTCAGCATGTAATTGCAGGGCGTGGGGCATGCGCCCCGCGCGGTGCCTTCGGTAGATCCACGCCATGCGTGGATGGCCTGTCCTGCAACCACAACAGCAGATTGCGCACAGCGCCGACCTTGCCACCCGCATCGATTGGCGGCAGGCTAGCTGGATGCTCACTTCTCCTTCGCCGCTTTCCGGTTTTGCCTTCGTGGGTGAACCGTTGGAGCGCGCCGATGCCATGCGCGAAGATGCCGATGCTCTGGCGCGCCTGTGGCCGGATGCGCGCATTCTTGTCCTGGACCAGGACGGCACCGCCTTCACCGGTGATGACGACCAGCCGTTGGCGCTGACCGGCGCTGATGTCGGTGGCGGGCCCGGTGTCGCCATCTTCCTCGGCCTGCGTGGCGAGCAGGCGTGGTTCTCGGTGGAAGCTGCCAGCGTGACCGTCACCGCCCCACGCCGCCTCGATCTGCGCCAGGCCGCACTGCTGTGGACCGTGGCCGATGCCACCGCCTTCAGCTATGCCCGCGGCATGTCCTACTGGCAGTCGCGCACCCGCTTCTGCGGCGTCTGCGGCACGGCCGTGACGTTCGCCCGTGGCGGCTTCGTCGGCCGCTGCCCGCAGTGCGCGACCGAGCACTACCCGCGCGTTGATCCGGCAGTGATCGTCGCCGTGGAAAACCAGGGACGGCTGTTGCTGGGCCGCCAGTCCAACTGGGCGCCGCGCCGCTATTCGGTGCTGGCCGGCTTTGTCGAGCCGGGCGAGACCTTCGAACAGACCGTAGCGCGCGAAGTGCACGAAGAGAGCAAGGTGCGGGTGACCGCCTGCCAGTACCTGGGCTCGCAGCCCTGGCCGTTCCCCGGTGCATTGATGGTCGGTTTCCGGGCGCAGGCACAGGACGACGTGCCGACCGTGGATGGGGAGCTGGAAGACGCGCGCTGGTTCAGCGCCGAAGAGGTGGGAGCTGCCCTCGCACGTGACGTCGAGGACGATGGTGAAGGCATCCGTCTGTCGCCGCCGATCTCCATTTCGCGGGGCCTGATCGAGCATTGGTACCGCCAGCAACCGGCGTCCGGCGGCGCCAGCATTGCCGCCACCTGAACACGCTGCCGGTTACAGTACGGTTCACCGCTGACGGCGGCGCTGCGACAGGTAAGGTAGCGACGCCGAACGCTTGCTCGTAGGGAGACCTGCCATGTTCACCACCCTGGTCGCCGTGTTGGTGGCACTGGCCCTCGGCCATGTCGCCCCGGCCGCTGCCGCGTCGCTGCGCCGTTTCGACGGCTTCCGGCGCTGGCTGGGCTGGCTGGACGCGCACGGTGGTCGGGCCTGGCAGGGGGCCGCCGGCGTGGCGCTGGCGATCGTACCGCCACTGCTGCTGATGGCACTGGTCGCCTGGCTGCTGCGCGGGGTGCTGTTCGGCCTGCCGGCGCTGCTGCTGGGCGTGGCCGTGCTGGCCTGGTGCTGGGGCCCGCGGGATCTGGACCGCGACATCGAAGCAATCATCGATGCCGACGATGCACCGACCCGGCAGGCGGCGGTACGCAACCTGCAGTCGGCCGGTGGCAGCCTGCGCGAGGATGTTCCTTCGCTGGTCGAAGCGACCGTGCTCAACGCACTGCGGCGCTGGTTCGCGGTGCTGTTCTGGTTCCTGCTGCTGGGGCCGGTGGGTGCGCTCGGTTATCGCCTGCTGGCATTGATGGCGGAAAGCCCGATGCGTGCGCGCGTGCCGGTGGAACCGCTGGCGCTGGCGCAGCGGCTGCTGGGCTGGATCGAGTGGCCGGTGGCCCAGTTGATGGCGTTCTCGATGGCCCTGGTGGGCAACTTCGACACCGCCTGGAAGGCATGGCGCCAGGCGCATGGTGAGCGCTTGGCCGGCGACATTGGTTTCCTGGGCGCGGTGGCGCGTGCCAGCGTCAATGCCGAACTGCGCGAAGATGCACACGATTACACCGAAGCCGGCCTGCTGCCGGTGTGGCAGCGGCTGCCGGACCTGCGTGATGCGATGAGCCTGGTGTGGCGGATGCTGCTGCTGTGGCTGGCGGCGCTTGCCGTGCTGGTGATAGCAGGCTGGGTGACCTAGTTGCTTTGCAGGGCTTGCAGCCCCACCCCCGACAGATTCCGGCGGCTGTTGGTAGGTGTCGACCTTGGTCGACACGGTAGATCCACGCCATGCGTGGATGCAGAGCGAAGCGATCCGCTTCCGCTTTTGATCTTCTCTTTCTTTTCCGTGGTGGACGCGCACGGAAATTGTCTGTGGCCGGGCGGGTGGGTTGCGCAGGGGCGTAAGCGCCATGGATGGCGCGCCCGAGCCCCCATGGATGGGTTTACGGCGCCCCTGCGCAGCCCACCCGCCCGGCCAACCCCAACGGCTTCTGCCTTCAACGACCACCACGAGGGGCTGCGCCGTTGGCTGGAAACTACACCGGAGCCAGCGCGGTGAACGGCGCCCACGGCAGGTTGCGCAGCACGGCATAGCCCGGCAGCAGCCACAGCCAGAACGTGGGACTGGCCAGTACCCGCATCAGCGGATCGAGCACGCGCGGGCGCACGCCAGCCATGTTGAGCAGCATCAGGAACAGGAAGGGCAGGCTGATGACCAGCAACGGGTTCATCGCCATCGCGCCGGGCAGGTCGAAGTGGACCAGTGAATACAGGCAGCGCGTGCTGCCGCAGCCGGGGCAGTAGAAGCCGGTCAGTGCATACAGCGGGCAGCCCGGCAGCGGATTGCCGGAGACATACGGATTGACGTGGCGCAGGACCACGGCGGCACCCGCAGCCAGGCCGGAAGCGGCCAGCAGCGGGGCCCAGCGGGCCAGGCGGGAACGAGCGGGAAGTGCGGACATGCAGGAGCGGGATCCGGCGCGTGGCCGGACCCCGTCGCGGGCATCAGTAGCTGCCGTTGCCGCCGCTCAGGGCGCCCAGGCCGCCAACGGCCATGATCACGATGAAGTACAGCACCATGACGACGACGGCGGCGATGGCCGACCACATGGCCCACTTCTTGGCCTTGTCGGCCGAATCACGGGCACCGGCGACGTCGCCAGCAGCCAGCTTGCCGTTGACCTGGGCGGCGTAGACGATCGACACGATGCCGGCCGGCAGGCAGCAGAACAGGGTGGACAGGATGGCCCAGACCAGATTGTTGGGGACCTGCGGGGTACTGGTGTTCATGGTTCAAGCTCCTCGATGGGTGGTGGTGGTGAATCAAAGGTCGGATAGAGCGCCCAGCACGGCCAAGCCGCCGAACAGCCCGAACCACAACAGCAACAGGACCGGCAGGGCAACGGCCGAAGCCACTGCCCACCAGCCCGCCTTGCGCGACGCGCTGTAGGCCCCCGGCAGGTCACCGGCCGCGCGGCGACCATCGACCTGGGCGGCATACACGATCGACACCACGCCCAACGGCAGGCAGCAGAACAGCGTCGTCAGGATCGCCCAGACCAGATGGTTGGGGATGTAGACCGGACGGCTGAGCGGTGGCGGTTGATTCAAAGCAAGACTCCATTCCTTGGCGGTCGGCGTGTCGTAGACAGGCCGAACCTCCCCCCTGTGGGTGCGTAATCTACCGCAACCTGCGACGCATGTATGCGGTTACAGCCAGATCCCGTCGCCTTTGGTGCTTGACGGGACAAGAAAAAGCCGGCGCTTGGCGCCGGCTTTCAGGGCACGCTGCGGCGTGATCGGCCCCTCAGGCGAGATCGCCGCGCAGGGTGCGGACCTGGGCTTCCAGGGCGGCGGCATCGGTCGAATGGCCATCCACGGCCGGTGCCGCGACCACCTCTACGGTCGCCCGGAACCGGCGGGGCACGCGCATGCGGCCCAGGCGGGTATCGCGGCGGCTCCACATGCTCGACCACATGCCGCGCAGGGCCATCGGCACCACCGGCACCGGGCGGCGTTCGAGGATCTTCTCCACGCCGGATTTGAACGGTGCCATCGTGCCGTCGCGGGTCAATGCGCCTTCCGGGAAGATGCACACCAGCTCGCCCTCGGCGAGTGCGGCATCGACTTCATCGAACGCACGCTGCATCAGCGCAGGATCTTCGCGCGCACCGGCGATCGGAATCGCCTTGGCGGTGCGGAAAATCCAGCGCATCACCGGGATGTTGAAGATCTTGTAGTACATGACGAATCGCACCGGGCGCGGAATCGTCGCCGACAGGATCAGCGCGTCCATGTAGCTGACGTGGTTGCAGACCAGCAGTGCGGCACCTTCATCGGGTACGTTGCCCTCGATGCCATGCGGGCGCAGGCGATACAGCGTGCGCACCATCACCCAGCTGAGGAAACGCATCAGGAATTCGGGGACGATGGTGAAGATGTAGATCGCTACCACCGCGTTGGCGATGGCCAATGCCAGGAACAGCTGCGGGATGGTCCAGCCGAGCAGGCGCTGGGTGAGCAGGCCAAGTACCGCCGCTGCGACGATGAAGCCGGAGTTCTGGATGTTCAGCGCGGCGAACACGCGCGACATCTCCGATTTCGGCGTGCGGCTCTGGATCAATGCGAACAGCGGCACCACGAAGAAACCGGTGAACAGGCCGATGCCGAGCAGGTCGACGATGATGCGGATGCTGCCGGTTTGATGCACGAACTGGGTGACCGACAGGCCCTGCGCGGTGGCTTCACCGGCGCGTGCGAAGTACAGGTCCAGCAGGAACGCGGTCATGCCGAACGCGCCCAGTGGCACCAGGCCGATCTCCACGGTGCGTGCCGACAGCTTTTCGCACAGCAGCGAACCGACGCCGGTGCCGACCGAGAATAGCGCCAGCGCGAAGATGTACAGGGTGGGCTCGCCACCGAGGTTGGTGACCGCATAGGACGGCAGCTGCGCGGTGAGGATGGTGCCGACGAACCAGAACCAGGACACGCCGAGGATGGCGTTGCGTACCGATTTCTGTTTCCTGGCCATGCGCAGCACGGCCAGCGATTCGGGGATCGGGTTCCAGTTGATCTTCAGATCAGGGGCGCCGGCATCGACCTTGGGGATCATGCGCGCGGCCAGGTTGCCGCAGATCGCCAGCGCGATGACCGCCGTGGCAGCCACGATCGGGCCATGGGTGCCGGCCAGAGTGAACACCAGGCCGCCGACGATCATGCCGGTCAGGATCGACATCGACGTGCCCATCTCGACCAGGCCATTGCCACCGGTCAGTTCTTCCGGGCGCAGTACCGAGGGCAGCACCGAGTACTTCACCGGACCGAACAGGGTGGATTGCAGGCCCGTGCAGAACAGGGCCACCAGCAGCACCGGCAGGCTCTCGGTGAGAAAGCCCACCGCGGCCAGCGTCATGATCACGATCTCCATGGTGGTGGTGATCACGATCAGTCGCGATTTCTCCAGCTTTTCCGCGATCTGCCCGGCCAGGGCGGAGAACAGGAAGTAGGGCAGGATGAACAGCGCCGGCGCCAGGTTGGTGTAGAGCGTGCGCTCGCTCTCGGCAACGCCGAGGTAGAACAGCAGGCCGATGATCGCCTGCCGGTACACGTTGTCGTTGAAGGCACCCAACCCCTGCACGATGAAGAACGGCAGGAAACGGCGCTGGCGCAGCAGGGCGAACTGGTTGTGACCGGACATGGAACCTCCTTGGACCGGCGCAGCCTAGCATTCCTGCCCATCTGTCGGGACCGTGGCGGCATGCATCCACGCATGGCGTGGATCTACTCAGACCCCCTGGGTACGGACGGTGGGTGCGGACCGTTGGTCCGCACACCTGAGAACCTCAGACGATATCGTCGACCACGCCGCCGTCGACCCGCAACGCTGCGCCGGAGGTGGCCGACGCCTGCGGCGAGGCAAGGTAGACCACCATGCTGGCCACTTCCTCGACCGTGGCCGCGCGCTGGATCACCGACGCAGGACGATGGGCCATCACGAACTCACGGCCGATCTGTTCCAGCGGCTTGCCGCTACGCGCGCGTTCTTCTTCGAACATCGTTGCGAAGCCGTCGGACAACGTCGGGCCGGGCAGCACCGCATTGACGGTGACGCCGCTGCCGGCCACGCGCTTGGCCAGGCCGCGCGACAGCGACAGCTGCGCAGTCTTGCTGACGCCGTAATGGATCATGTCGGCCGGAATGTTGCGTGCCGATTCGGAGGAGATGAACAGCACGCGGCCCCAGCCGGCGTCGACCATCGCCGGCAGCAGGGCGCGCGACAGGCGCACGCCGGACATGACGTTGGTCTGCCAGTACTGCTCCCAGGTGGCATCGTCGGTTTCGAAGAAATCCTGCGGGCCGAAGATGCCGGCATTGTTGACCAGGATGTCGACCTTCCCCGGCAGGGCGGCCAGCAGGGTGTCGACACCGCTGGCGTCGGACAGGTCGGCAGCCACGCCCAGCACGTTGGCACCGGGAAGGGCAGCCAGCAGGCGCTGGCGCGCGCGTTCCACGCTGTCGGCGCTGCGGCCATTGAGGATGACCTGCGCACCGGCGGCGGCGAGCCCCTGCGCGATGGCGTGGCCGATGCCAGCGGTGGAGGCGGTGACCAGCGCGGTGCGGTCGTTGAGTTCGATCTTCATGGGGGAGATCCTGCGTGGGCGACACGGCAGTATCGGCGCCGGGGCGTGATCGGAATGCCGCTGTGGACGCAACACGATGTTGCACGGCCGTCAGCCGTACCCGTAGATCCACGCCACGCGTGGATGCCGTCAGCTCAAACCACGCACCGCGCCATTCGCCGCCGCTCTCACCTTCGGCAGCATCCGCAGCACCAGCGCCATCTGCGTGCGGATCAGCTGCAGTTTCGGCGGCATCGTCTCATCGAGCTGTTCCAGTTCCGCCGCCACCGCACGATCGGCATCGTTGTCTTCTTCCGACACCGGCTGCTGCGCAGTCAATGCCGACGCCAGCTGCTGCAGCGCTTTGCGCACCCGCTCGCCAGCGGCCAGCGCCAGTGGATCACCCGCATAGCTGTCGACCTGGTCGCGGTGCGCACCCAGCGCCGACAGGTGCCCGAGCAGGGTGTTGGACAACGCCAGGAAGTGGAAACCCGAATCGAGGTTGCGACGCACGTGGCCCGGTTCGCGCAGCATGTTCGACAAAGCGGTGGACAGTGCGGCATCGGCGTTGTGCATGTCGCGGCGGGCGATGCGGTAGGCCAGATCGTCGCGCATGCCGCTGCGGTACTGACCCAGCACCGATTCCAGATAACGGGCGGCGGTATCCAGCACCCGCGCCAGCACGCGGTGCAACTGTCGGCCCTGCCAGTCCGGCAGGATCAGGAACGCGGCGGCGGCTGCGATCGCGCAGCCGAGGATCGTATCGACCATGCGCGGCACGATCAGTACGAAGCCGTCGCCGATCAGGTTGAAGCAGGTCAGCGCCATCACCGTGATGGCGGCCGAGGCGACCAGATAGCGGTCGGTACGGGTGAAGAAGAACAGCAGCGCCGACAGCAGCGCGATCAGCAGCTGGATCTCCAGCCGGGGGAACAGCTGCAGCAGCGCCCAGGTCAGTACCAGGCCGGCCAGCGTGCCGACGATGCGCTGGGCCAGGCGCTGGCGGGTGGCGCCGAAACTGGGCCGGCACACGAACACGATGGTCAGCAGCACCCACGAGCCGTTCTGTGCATTGAACAGACGGATGGCAACGAAACCGGCGATCAGTGCCAGCGCCATGCGCAGGCCATGGCGGAACAGCACCGAGCCCGGGGTGAGCTGCTGGCGCAGGCGCACGCCCATTTCGCGCAGGGTGTGCGGGTTGCTGTCGCGCAGACGGGTGTCGACGTTGTCCAGGCTGGCTTCGGAACGTTCGGCATCGAGCAGGCGGCGCTCGATGCTGCGCAGGTTGTGCACCAGCAGGTCCAGCGAGCCGAGCAGACGCTGCCACTGCGGGCGTTGCTGGTCGCGCAGGTAGGTCAGCGCATCGGCCAGGTCGCGCCCAGCCTGCTGGTTGCTCTCGCCGTAGACGAACGGGCGGCGCAGCCGGATCGCTTCGCCCAGCCGTGCACAGGCCTGGCCCTGCAGGTCCAGCAGGCGCTGGCAGCGGTACAGCACGTCGCTGTGGAAGAACGCATCGACCAGCGCGCCGTACGGATAGTGGGAGGAGCTGGCGCGCTCATGGAAATCCTGTGCCATGTAGTACAGGCGCAGGTACAGGCCGGAGTTGACGCCGGGCCGGCCGGAGCGGCCAAAGCGTGCCAGGATCGCCGTCTTCGCTTCGTTCAGCGCACCGACCACGCGGCGGTTCTGCTCGGCCAGGTCGAGCTGGCGGCGCTGCAGGTCCGCCTCGCGCACGGGTTCGAACAGAGCGGCCTTGAGCTGCAGGTAACGGCCCAGTTCCACGTACAGGCGCGCCACGCGCTCGCGCACCGGCCGGTTGGCGAACAGCGTGGTCCACAGAATCGACAGCAACCCGTACCAGACCGCGCCCGCCAGCAGGTGGCTGACCGCATCCAGCGCACTGTGCAGGTCGTGGGCGCCATGCTGCTCCAGGCCGATCATGGTGTAGATGGCCAGGGTGACGGTCGCCTGGGCGATGGACGCGTAGCGCTCGCCGAGTGCACCGAGCAGTGTCAGGCCGAACGTGGACAGCGCCAGGGCCGTGATGAAGATCCACGGCCAGGGGAACAGCCAGATCACCGAGGCCGCCGCCAGGCAGAAGCACAGCAGCGACAGCAGCACGGCCTTGGTCCGGCCCCACCAGTTGTCATCGGTCTCGGCAATGGCGCTGGCGATGATGCCCAGGAACACGCCGGGCAGAGCGGTCAGTGCATCCAGGTGCCAGCACACGGCCAGGGCCGCTGTCAGGGCAATGAACACCCGCAGGCCATAGCTGGCCTTCTCGTGGGCCCACAGGCGGCTGAGGCGGGATTCGCGTGCGGACATGCAGGCTCGGCGGAAGGATCGACCTCCATTATTGCGGGCCGCGCGTGAAATGGTAGATCCACGCCATGCGTGGATGATTTTCCGCTCGATGCCAGGTAGTGCCAGCCGCTGGCCGGCTCCTCATGAGCCCGGACGAAGGTGCGAGGAGCCGGCCAGCGGCCGGCACTACCGTTTGCCGGTTGCTTACATGTCGAACCGCACGCTCAGCGCGAAGGTGCGCGGCAGGCCGACGCCCGCATTGGACCAGTACCTGCGGTTGGCCAGGTTCTCCACGCTGGCACGCAGGGTCACCGGATGGCCGGAGGCCAGCAGGCGGTAGCCGATGCCGGCATTGACGAGCGTGTAGTCGGGCAGCTTCAGGGTGTTGTCGGCGTCATACCAGACATCGCCGTAGTAGCGCACGGCGGCATAGGTCTCCAGCCCGTCCACCCACGGCAGCTGGTAGGTGGCGTGCAGCACGCCGCTCCAGCGTGCAGCACCGACGGTGCGGTTGCCTTGCTGCGCCGCGCTGCCCGGGGACAGCTTGTCGTAGGTCGGGTCCAGCCAGGTCACGCCACCGCCGACGGTCAGCGCATCGGTCAGGTGCAGGTCGGCGCTGGCTTCGATGCCTTCGTACAGGGTGATGCCATCCTGCACCAGGCGCTTGCCTGCATCGGTCAGCTGATCGATGTTGGCGCCGCGCTCCAGGCGGAACGCAGCGACGTTCGCGTTCCAGCGATCCGCTTCAACCTTGGCGCCGATCTCGTACTGCTTGCTGATGGTGGGGTCGAGCACATCGCCGGCATTGACGTAGCTGTTGCCCACGCGGCCGCCGGCTTCCAGCGACTCGATGTAGCTGGCATACAGGGTGACGGCCTCGCTGGGCTTGAACATCACCGCATAGGTCGGGGTGACCGGATAGGTGTGGTACGCGCCCTTGGTCTCGAAATCGTTGTAGCGCCAGCCGGCCAGCACCGACCAGCCATGGCCGAGGTCGACGGTATCGCTGACGAACACCGCCTGCTGCACGGTCTCGTCACCGCGGCTCATCACCCGCGAACCGACTGCGTCGTGGCGGATGTCATGGCGCTGGTACAGGTTGGCGCGGCCGATCAGGCTGAACTCGTAAGGACGGTCCCAGCCCAGCCCGGTCTGGTGGCTGACGCCGGCCACCAGCTGGTGCCGCAGCGGGCCCGTGCCGAAGCTGCCCTGCACCAGTGCCTGCGCCAGCTTCCACTCGCTCTTGCCGCCGAGTTCGTAGACATTGACGTCGTAGTCGCCGTTGAGGTCATCGATGTAGGCGAAGATCTTGTTGACGTCGTTCCACGAGGTGGTGACGCCATAGCTCAGGCTGGCCTTCCAGTCGCTGTTGATCTGCCAGTTCAGTGCGGTGGACAGCAGGCTGGAACGGGTGTCGTAGTAAGTGCCAGGCACGCTGTTGTCGACATCGCCGGCGATCGGCCGCGGCAGCGACGTCAGGCCACGGAAGTAGTACTGCGGTGATTCCTCGCGCAGGTCGCGCGACTGGAATACGCCGTCGAAGGTCCAGGTGAGCGCATCACTCAGGCGCGCGTCCAGCGACAGCGCGCCGACCTTGCGATCGACATGGCCGCCGTTGAAGGTTTCGCCCTTCTCCTGGTACGCGTTGAAGCGGTAGCCGAACATCTGCTCGTTGCCGAAGCGGCCACCGACGTCGATGCCGCCGCTGACGATGCCCTGCTCGCGCCAGCCGAGCTGGGCGGAGAAGGTCGGTACTTCGGTCGGCTTCTTGGTGATGTAGTTGACGATGCCGCCAGGTGCGCCGAAGCCGTACAGGAACCCACCGGGGCCCTTCAGCAGATCGACCTGTTCCATCACTTCCAGCGGCCATTCGGTGCCCCAGGACGAGACCTGCAGGCCGTTGACCCGGTAGCTGTCGAAGTTCAGGTCGATGCCGCGGTTGCGGATCGGCGAGCTCCAGCCGCTGGCATACGCGCTTACCTGCGTGGTGACCGAGGGGTCGAGCAGGAAGGCTTCGCCCAGCGACACGACCTGGCGCTGTTCGATCTGCTCACGGCCGACCGCGGTGATCGCAAACGGGGTATCACGCAGGGCGCGATCGCCCAGGGCGCCAGCCTCGGTGTGGGTACGCTCGGCGATGACCTTGACTGCGTCCAGATCGGTGGCGCTGCGGGATTCGGCCGGGGATTCGGCGTGGGCAGTGCAGGCGGCGGACAGCGCTACGGCCAGCACGGCCAGGCGGGGGGAGCGGATGGGCAACATCGATGGAGATCCTCGGCGGGCGGCCACGGGCCATCCGCCCATGCAGGGGGGAAAGGTCGGTGGCTGGGATCACACAGGCGTGCCGGCAACGGCAGCGGGGCGCCGCAAGGGGGCGCAGGACCATGGCTGGATGAGAATTGTTCTCTTTTCGTTACAGCGCGTCAAATGCCATCGGGGTGCGGACCAACGGTCCGCACCCACCAGAGGCAGGTGTTGCAGTAGATCCACGCCATGCGTGGATGGGCCTTGCTACGCCCGCTGCGCGCGCCTGAGCAGCTTCGCTTCACGCCTGCGCGCGCGCCGCGCCTTCCAGCGCTCGGCCAGGCACGAGAAGATCACGTACAGCGCCGGCGTGCTGAGCAGGGTCAGGCTCTGCGAGAACAGCAAACCACCGATCATCGCGATGCCCAGCGGGCGACGCAGTTCCGAACCTTCACCCAGGCCGATCGCCAGCGGCACCGCGGCCAGGATCGCCACCATCGTGGTCATCATGATCGGGCGGAAACGCACGATGCTGGCTTCGCGTGCCGCCTCGCGCGGAGTCAGCCCATGTTCGCGCTGCGCCACCAGGGCGAAGTCGATCATCATGATCGCGTTCTTCTTGACGATGCCGATCAGCAGCACCAGCGCGATCATCGAGATCACCGACAGTTCGGTGTTGGTGCCGAACAACGCCAGCAACGCACCCACGCCGGCTGCCGGCAGCGTGGACAGGATCGTCACCGGGTGGATCAGGCTTTCGTACAGGATGCCCAGTACCAGATAGACGGTGAGGATCGCCGCCAGTACCAGGATCAGCATGTCGCTGGGGTCGGAGTTGAAGCCGAAGCCCGCGTCATCGGCCAGGCGGATGTCGCCGGGCATGCGCATGCCGGCCACGGTGCTGTCGATGATGGCCTTGGCCTCGCCCATGCTGACGCCGGGGGCGAGGTTGTAACTCAGATCCATCGTCGTGTACTGGTTTTCATGGGTGATCTGCGAGGGCGCCAGGCCCGGCGCCTGTCTGGCCACCGCGGTGATCGGCACCATCTCGCCGTTGCGTGCGCGCACATGCACTTCGTCCAGCGCCGCGGGCGTGGCGGTCTGCGATGGCAGCGCATTGACCACCACGCTGTACTGGTTGATGTCCGAGTAGATGGTGGAGATCTGGCGCTGGCCGAAGGCGCCGTACAGCGCACCGTCGATGGCGCCGACCGAGATGCCCAGGCGCGCGGCCTTGGCACGGTCGATCTCGATGTTCTGGCGCAGCCCGGCATTGTCGACGTCGGTGCCGACATCACGCAGCTTCGGGTTCTTCTTCAATGCCGCCTGCAGCTTGGGCAGCCATTCCTGCAGCGCGGCCAGATCGTTGCCCTGCAGCGAGACGCGGTACTGCGCGCCCTGGCTGTTGCCGCCACCATCATTGCTGGGCAGGTCCTGGATCGCGCGCAGGCGCAGCTGCAGGTCCGGGTAGCGGTCAGCCTTCGCACTCAACCGCGCCAGTGCATGCGCTGTGGTTTCGCGACGGCCTTCCTTGCGCGACTTCAGTTCGACGTTGAACTGTGCGCTGGAGCCCTGGCGGCCACTGCCCAGGCGTACGCCCACGGTCTTCACCGCCGGGTCGGCCATCAGCATGTCGGTGATGCGCCGCTGGCGGCTGACCATGTCCTCGAAGGACACCGTCGCACTGGAGTTGGCGCGGCCCCAGATCAGGCCGGTGTCCTGCGGCGGGAACGCACCCTTCTTCACCGCACCGAACAGGAAGATGGTGACGCCGATCAGGATCAACGGCGTCAACGACAGCAGCAACGCATGGCGCAGCGAGAAATCAAGGAACACGGTGTAGATGCGCAGCATCCGCTCGTGACCGGCATCGAGCCAGCGGCCGAAGCGCGATGGTGCCGCCTTCTGGTCGTGTGCGCTGAGGAAGCGGCTGCACAGCGCCGGGGTCAGCGTCAGCGAAACGATCATCGACACCACGATCGCCGCCACCAGGGTCACGGTGAACTCGCGGAAGAACGCGCCCATCATGCCGCTGGCGAACAGCAACGGGATGAACACCGCCACAAGCGAGGCGGTGATCGAGACGATGGTGAAGCCGATTTCGCGCGCACCGGCGAAGGCCGCCTGCATCCGCGGCATGCCCTCGTCGAGGTGGCGCATGATGTTCTCGATCACCACGATCGCATCGTCGACCACGAAGCCGATCGCGATCACCAGCGCCAGCAGGCTCAGGTTGTTCAGGGTGAAACCCATCACGTACATCACCAGCGCGGCACCGGCCAGTGACAGCGGCACGGTGACCGCAGCGATCAGCGTCGGTGCCAACCGGCGCAGGAACAGCGCCATCGTCAGCACCACCATCGCCAGGCTGATCAGCAGGGTGATCTGCACTTCATGCAGCGACGACCGGATGGTCGGGGTGCGGTCGAAGTAGGGCGTCATCGTGGTGCCCGGCTGCAGGTAATCGCGCAAGGCGGGAATCTGCGCTTTCACCCGGTCCACGGTCTCGACGATGTTGGCGCCGGCACGGGTGAACACATACATCACCACGGCCGGTTTGTGGTCGAACCACGCGGCCTGGTAGGCATCCTGCTGGCCGTCGTAGACGTTGGCGATGTCCTTCAGGCGGATCACCCGGCCATCGCCCTGGGTCTTCACCACCAGATCTGCGAAGTCGGCGGCGCGGGCGACCGAGTCGTTGGCGATGATCGCGGTGGTGGTGTTGCCATCGCTGAGGAAGCCGGTGGGCGAGGTCACGTTGGCCGCGCGCACGGCATTGCGCAGGTCGTCGGCGGTCAGTCCCAGCGCGTTCATCAGGCGCAGGTTGACGTCCACGCGCACCGCCGGCGTCGAGGCACCGGCGATATCCACCGAGGCGACACCACCGATCTGGCGGATGCGCTGGGCCAGCAGCGAGTCGGCGACGTTGTACAGCTCATCGGCGGACTGCGTCTGCGACGTCAGCGCGATGGCGATCACCGGGTCGTCGTTCGGGTTCGCCTTCTGGTACATCGGCGAGCCCATGCCCGAGGGCAGGTCGGCCTGCGCCGAATTGATCGCTGTCTGTACGTCCAGCGCAGCCGAATCGATGTCGCGGTCGCTCTGGAAGATCATGAACACCAGCGAGCTGCCTTCCGAGCTCGACGAGCGCATGCGGTCGATGCCCGGCAGCTGGCCGAGGTGGCGCTCCAGCGGCGCGGTCACCGTGGAGGCCATGGTCGCTGCGTCCGCACCGGACTGGCTGGCGTGCACGAAGATCACCGGGATCTCGATGTTCGGCAGTGCCGACACGCCGAGCCGCAGGTAGCAGATCACGCCGACCATGAACAAGCCGATGGCCAGCAGGGCAGTGCCGATCGGACGGCGGATGAAGGGGCCGGACAGATTCATCGTGCGGCCCGCCGGAGGTGCGGGGCCAGGGTCATGCCTGCGGCTCCTGCACCGTGCCATCACGCAGCGCGCGCTGTTCACGGCGACGTGCAAGCCATTCCGAGAAGCGCTCCATGTACAGGTAGATCACCGGCGTGGTGTACAGGGTCACCAGCTGTGACAGCAGCAGGCCGCCGACGATGGCGATGCCCAGCGGGCGACGCAGTTCCGAGCCGATGCCGGTGCCCAGCGCCAGCGGCAACGCGCCGAGCATGGCCGCCGCGGTGGTCATCATGATCGGGCGGAAGCGCAGCAGGCAGGCGCGGCGGATGGCCTCGCGCGCGTTGGCGCCGGTGCGCCGCGCCTCGATGGCGAAGTCGACCATCATGATGCCGTTCTTCTTGACGATGCCGATCAGCAGCACGATGCCGACGATGCCGTCCACCGACAGGCTCAGGCCACAGACCATCAGTGCCAGCAGCGCGCCGACGCCGGCCGGCGGCAGGGTCGAGATGATCGTGATCGGGTGGATGTAGCTCTCGTACAGCACGCCCAGCACGATGTAGATCACCACCAGCGACGCCAGCAGCAGCCACACCACGTCGGTCTGGCTGCCGGTGAATTCGGCGGCCTTGCCGATGAACTGCGCATGCACGTGTGCCGGCATGTCCAGGCTGGTCTTGGTCTCTTCGATGGCCTTGACCGCATCGGACAGCGAATAGCCCGGGGCGACGTTGAACGACACCGTCACCGCAGGCAGCTGCTGCTGGTGGCTGACCAGCAGCGGCGCGCTGGACACCTTGGCCTCGGCCAGCGCCGACAGCGGGATGATGCTGCCCGCACCGACGGTGATGCCGGTGTTCTGCGCGCCGATACCGGTGGCGGTGGACGAGTTGGACGAGGTGACCTGGCCGAAGCTGGTCGCATTGGTACCGGTCAGCGCGCCGGCACCATTGGAGGCGACCGCCAGCTGTTCCATCAGCGCAGTGCTGGTGCGGAACTGCGGCGCCACTTCCAGCACCACCCGGTACTGGTTGAGCTCGGTGAAGATGGTCGAGATCTGGCGCTGGCCGAACGCATCGTAGAGCGTGTCGTCGATGGTCTGCATCGGCACGCCCAGCACGCTGGCCTTGTCGCGGTCGATGTTCAATTCCAGTGCGCGGCCCTGGTTGGACAGGTTGTTGTCGACGTCGGCCAGTTCCGGGCGCTGGCGCAGCGCCTGGGTCAGGCGGTTGGCCTGCAGTGCCACCTCCGCGCTGTCCACGTCCGACAGCGAGTACTGGTACTCGGTGGCGGCCACGCGGGTGTCCAGGGTCACGTCTTGTACCGGCTTCAGGTACAGCGCCACGCCGGGAATGCCGGCGACGGACTTCTGCAGGCGCGGCAGGATGTCATCCAGTCCATCGCGCTCGCCGCGCTCTTTCAGCACGATCGACAGCTGGCCCTGGTTGAGGGTGGGATTCATGCTGCCGGCGCCGATGAAGGCCGATACGCCGGTCACGTCCGGGTCCTTGCGCAGCGCTTCGGCCACCTGCTTGGTACGCTGCTCCATCTGCGGGAACGCGATGTTCTGGTCGGCCTGGACCACGGCGGTGATCAGGCCGGTGTCCTGTTCGGGCAACAGGCCCTTGGGAATCAACACGTACAGCAGCACGGTCAACACCAGCGCGGCAGCGGCCACGGCCAGGGTGAGGGGCTGGTGTTCCAGCACCCAGTCCAGGCTGCGCTCGTACAGGCCGACGGTGCGCGTCCACAGGTTCTGCTTGCCGGCCGCGGCGGCACGCTCGTGCGCGTCCTCGCCCTCGGGCAGCGCATCGGGCTTGAGCAGGTAGGCGCACATCATCGGGGTGAGCGTCAGCGAGATCAGCATCGACAGCACCACGGCGATGCTCAGCACCCAGGCGAACTCGTGGAACAGGCGGCCGGTGACGCCGGGCATCAGCAGCAGCGGCAGGAACACCGCCACCAGTGAAACCGTCAGCGACAGCACGGTGAAGCCGATCTGGCGCGCACCGATCTCGGCCGCTTCCTTGCCACTCTTGCCTTGTTCGATGTAGCGCACGATGTTCTCGATCATCACGATCGCATCGTCGACCACGAAGCCGGTGGCCACCACCAGGGCCATCAGCGAGAGGTTGTCCAGCGACATGCCGGTAAAGGCCATCACCGCGAAGGTGCCGGCCAGCGACAACGGCACCGCCACCGAGGGAATGATCGTGGCCCAGAACCGGCGCAGGAACACGAAGATCACCGCCACCACCAGGCCGATGGTCAGGATCAGGGTGAACTGCACTTCATGCACCGACGCGCGGATGGTTTCGGTGCGGTCGGAGAACACGTCCAGGTGCACGTCGGCCGGCAGCACGCCCTGCAGCTGCGGCAGCAGCGCGCGGATGCGCTCCACGGTCTGCACGATGTTGGCGCCGGGCTGGCGGCGCACTTCCAGCAGCACCGCCGGCTTGCCATCGGCCCATGCGGCCAGCTGGTCGTTCTCCACGCCATCGATCACTTCGGCCACGTCGGACAGCCGCACCGGGCGGCCGTTCCTGTAGCTGATGATGGTGTCGCGGTACTCGGCGGCACTGGCCAGCTGGTCGTTGGTGCCGATGCTGTAGGACTGGGTCTTGCCGTTCAACGAGCCCTTCGGCGCGTTGACGTTGGCCTGGGTGAGCGCGCTGCGCAGCTCTTCCAGGGTCAGGCCCATGTTGGACAGCTGCGCCGGATTGACCTGGATGCGCACGGCCGGACGCACGTTGCCGGCGATCGACACCAGGCCCACGCCCTGCACCTGCGACAGGCGCTGGGCGAGGATCGAGTCCGCGTAGTTGTTGACGTCGCGCAGCGGCCGCGTATCGGAGGTCAGCTTGAGGGTGACGATGGCCGCGTCTGCCGGATTCACCCGGTTGTAGACCGGCTGGTACGGCAGCGACGAGGGCAGGGTGGCCTGGCGGATCGCCGCCTGCACATCCTGTGCGGCGATGTCGATGTCGCGGTCCATCGAGAACTGCAGGATGATCGTGGACAACCCCGCCGAGGAATCGGAGGTCATCAGTTCCAGCCCGGAGATCTGCCCGAACTGGCGCTCCAGCGGCGTGGTCACCAGCGAGGCCATGGTGGTGGCGTTGGCACCGGGGTACTGGGTGGTCACCACCAGGCTGGGCGCATCGATTTCCGGCAGCGCCGACACCGGCAGCTTGCGGTAACCGAGGATGCCCAGGAGCAACAAGCCCGCCATCAACAGCGAGGTGGCAATCGGGCGGCGGATGAAGATCGTCGAAAAGCCCACGGACTGATCCTTGCTGGCACTTCAATGGCAGCGCCGGCGGGATCGCCGGCGCGGGGAAGAGCAGGGGCCTGCGCTCAGCGCGGGCCACCACCGCGGCGACCGCCACCACTCTTCTGTTCGGCGGCCTTCAGTTCGGCCTCGGTCGGTGCAGCCGGCGTCTCGCCCGGCTTCAGCGCGGTCACCTTGCTGCCCGGCTTCAGGCGGAACTGGCCTTCGCTGACCACGCGCTCGCCACCTTTCAGGCCTTCGGCGATCTGCACCTGGCTGTCGCCCACTTCCACGCCACTGCGCACAGTCTGCATCTTCACCGTGTTGTCGCCCTGCACGACGTAGACGTACTCGCCGTCTGGGCCACGCAGCACTGCCTGGGTGGGGATCACCACGCCGCCGCCGATGGTGCGCAACTGCATGCGCACATTGACGAACTGGCCCGGCCACAGGCCGTTGTCGGTGTTGTCGAACACCGCGCGCGCCTTGAAGGTGCCGCTGTCGGCGCTGATCAGGTTGTCGACCACATCCAGCTTGCCGTCGCCGCTGAGCACGTGCGAATCGGCGCGGTCCAGCGCTGCGACCGGCACGCTGCCGGCGGTCTGCGCTTGGCGCACGTCGCCGAGCTGGCGTTCGGGCAGGTTGAACAGCACGTGGATCGGATGGATCTGGGTCAGGGTGACCAGTGCGGTGCCGGCGTTGACCACATTGCCGGCGTCGACCGCGCGGATGCCGGCGATACCGGTGATCGGCGCGGTGACCTTGGTGTACTGCAGCTGCACCTGCGCCGAACGCATGCTGGCTTCATTGGCCGCCACTGCGCTTTCGTACTGTGCCACCTGGTTTCGTTGTGTATCCAGATCGGTCTTGGCCACGAACTGGCGGTACTCCGGCGCGTTCGAGCGCTGGTAGTTCGAGCGCGCGGTGGCCAGCAGGGCTTCGTTCTGGCGCTTGGAGGCAACGGCCTGGTCATAGCTGGCCTGGGCGGTGCGCGGGTCGATCACCGCCAGCACGTCGCCCTTCTTCACTTCCTGGCCTTCGCGGAAATTGAGGCTCATCAGCTGGCCGCCCACCTGCGGGCTGACGGTCACGGTGTTCATCGCGGTCACCGTGCCCAGCGCGCTGGCATACACCGGCACGTCCTGGCGTACGGCATCGACCACGGTCACCGGCACCGGGCCGGCATCGGGATCTTCACCACCCTCACGGGCGCCTGCTTCCTGCCCCGCGGCCTTGTCCTTGCCGCCACCGAGTACGCGCAGGCCGACCACGGCCAGCACCAGTACCGCCACGACCAGCAGCACGATCTTCCAAACACGTGACATTCAAGACTCCAAGAGGGCTGGACGGGGTGGCACCCCGGGTGGCAATGCGCAAAGCATACCTGTGGCCCACCGGGTTTCCTGCATGACGGATGGGACGGGCGCTCAGACCGGTGGGCGACGGTGGAGGTTCCCGTAGCGGCGAGGTTGCCCTACATTCAGGTGCAGACCCCTTCCGTGGAGATCGAGATGCGCCGTTCGTTGCTGCTGTCCGCCCTGCTGCTGGCCCTGCCGGCCCTTGCCCATGCCGAGGACGCCCAGCGCCCGGAAGTGACCGCTGCCGCGCAGCGCCTGCAGGCCAAGGTGGTTGAATGGCGACGCGATTTCCATCAGCACCCGGAACTGTCCAATCGCGAGGAGCGCACCTCCGCCGAGGTCGCCAAGCGCCTGCGTGCGATGGGCCTGAAGCCGAAGACCGGCATCGCCCACCACGGCGTGGTGGCGATCATCGAAGGCGGCAAGCCCGGCCCGAAGATCGCCCTGCGCGCCGACATGGACGCACTGCCGGTGACCGAGCAGACCGGCTTGCCGTTCGCCTCCAAGGCCACTGCGCAGTACCGCGGGCAGACCGTAGGCGTGATGCACGCCTGTGGTCATGACGCGCACACCGCCACCCTGCTGGGCGTGGCCGAAGCGCTGGTGGCGATGAAGAAGGATCTGCCGGGCCAGGTGATGCTGATCTTCCAGCCGTCCGAGGAAGGTGCGCCGCCGCCGGAAGAGGGCGGTGCAGCGCTGATGCTGAAGGAAGGCCTGTTTGCCGACTTCAAGCCGGAAGCCGTATTCGGCCTGCATGTGTTCTCCAGCGTGCAGGCAGGGCAGATCGCGGTGCGCGGTGGCCCGCTGATGGCCGCGTCCGATCGTTTCGGCATCAAGGTGATCGGCCGGCAGACGCATGGCTCGGCACCGTGGAACGGCGTCGACCCGATTGTGGCCACTGCCGATCTGATCGGCACCGCACAGACCATCGTCAGCCGCCGCGCCAACCTCTCCAAGCAGCCGGCGGTGCTGACCTTCGGCGCGATCAACGGCGGCATCCGCTACAACATCATTCCCGATGAAGTGGAGATGGTCGGCACCATCCGCACCTTCGACGAAGGCATGCGCCAGCAGATCTTCGCCGACCTGCGCAACGTGGCCGAGCATACGGCTGCCGCGCACGGGGCCAAGGCGGTGACCGACATCTACGAATCGGAAGGCAACCCGGCCACGGTGAACGACCCGGCGTTGACCGCGAAGATGCTGCCAAGCCTGCAGGCGGTGGTGGGCAAGGACAACGTGTACGAGCCGCCGCTGCAGATGGGCGCGGAGGATTTCTCGCTGTACGCCAAGGAAGTGCCGGGCATGTTCTTCTTCGTCGGCTCCACCAGCGTGGGCATCGACCCGGCGACGGCGCCGGCCAATCATTCGCCGAAGTTCCTGCTGGATGAGAAGGCGCTGGATGTCGGATTCCGCGCGCTGCTGCAGGTGAGCCTGGATTACCTGCACGGCGCCGGCACCCCGGCGGGGTGAGGGTTGCAGGCAGGGCCTGCAGCCCTGCACCCGCCGAGGCAACGGCAACAGCCGGAGCAACGGCAAAAGCTGGCTATCCGAGGGATGGCGGGGTGGATCCGGTGGCAGGGGACGGCGCAAGTACGTCCCTGTAGCCTCGGTCGCGCCATCCATGGCGCTCACGCCCCTGCCACCGGACCCACCCCGCCTTCGACAGTTTCCTGCTGCTGTCGGAACGACATCCTGCTTTGGTAGGTGTCGACCTTGGTCGACACGGCGGACGTCATGAACGTCTGAAGCATCGGCTTTTGATTTTGATTTTCCTGATCTTTCCCGTGGTGGCGGCCGCGCGCAGGAAACTGTCAGAGGCCGGGCGGGGAGGCTGGGCAGGGGCGTGAGCCGCATGGATGCGGCGACCGAGCTTACATGGACGTACTTGCAGCGCCCCCTGCCCAGCCTCCCCGCCCGGCCAAACCCAGAATCCCGGCTGTACGCGACCAACCCACCCACCACGGAGGGGCTCCGCCGTTGGCCGACCCGGCCGAGGGCCCGCCCTGCGCGCGATACAATAAGCACCATGAACACCCCACAGGACTCCAGCCTCGGTCGCGAGGTCAGTTACCCGTCGCAGTACGATCCCGGCCTGCTGTTTCCCATCCCCCGCGTCGGCGCCCGCGCCGAGATCGGCCTGGACGAGGCCGCGCTGCCGTTCGTCGGCCACGACCGCTGGCACGCCTTCGAGCTGAGCTGGCTCGACCCGCGTGGCAAACCGCAGGTCGCCGTCGCCACCGTGCAGGTGCCGTGCACCTCGTCGCGGCTGATCGAGTCGAAGTCGTTCAAGCTGTACCTGAACTCGCTCAACAGCACCCGCCTGGACAGTGCCGAAGCCCTGCGTGAGCGTCTCGTCGCCGACCTGTCGGCCTGCGCCGGTGCCCCGGTCCAGGTCACGTTCGGGCTGCCGGCGCTGCGCGAGTCGCCGCTGGGCGAGTTGATCGACGGCCTTGATGTGGACATCGACTGCTATGGCCCGCCGCAGGCGGACTATCTGTCGGCCAACGCCGATGCGCTGGTGGAGGAGACTCTGGTCTCGGCCCTGCTGAAGTCCAACTGCCCGGTCACCGGTCAGCCGGACTGGGCCACCGTCAGCGTGCGCTATCGCGGCCCGCAGATCGATCGTGCCGGCCTGCTGCGCTACCTGGTCAGCTACCGCGAGCACGCCGAATTCCACGAGCAGTGCGTCGAGCGCATCTTCAGTGAAGTGTCCGCGCGCTGCCGACCGCAGTGGCTGGAGGTGGAAGCCCGCTATACCCGTCGCGGTGGCCTGGACATCAACCCGTGGCGCGCCAGCCACGGCATCGCCGCCCCGGCCGCGACCTACCGCGAACTGCGGCAATAAGCGTCGCCGGGCATGGCCCGGCGCTACCGTGGGGCCGCCTTGTGGCGGGTAGTGCCGGGCCATGCCCGGCGAGCCCATCGGGGGCGTTCCGCCTCGATTGTTCAGCCGCCCCGGGGGGCGGCTTCACATCGGCACCATCCCCATTTAACAACCTCTATGACACCGTGCCAGCCATGTAGTCATACAGACGGGAGTGTGTGGATGAGTACCGAGAAGAAAGCCGATTTCTCCGGCGTCAGTGGCAGCGTCGACAGTACCGCCCAGCAGGTCCCCAAGGCGGACTTCTCCGGCGTCAGTGCCTCGGTGGACAGTACCGCCGAGGTGGTCAGCGGTGGCACCTACACCGTGCAGAAGGGTGATTCGCTGTCGAAGATCGCCAAGCAGCACCTGGGCGATGCCAACGCCTGGAAGAAGATCTTCGAAGCCAACCGCGATGTGCTCGACGACCCGGACAAGATCTTCCCGGGCCAGACCCTGAAACTGCCGCCGAAGTAATGCCGGCGATCCAATCGCCGTTCGACAATCCCTGTGAGGAACCCCGAATGATCAAGACGACCCCGCTTCAGAATGCCCTGCTGGCCGCGCTGCTGGGCAGTGTCGCCCTGGTGGGCTGCAAGAAGAAGGAAGAAACCGCAGACAACAACGCGGCTCCGGCAGCGACCACGCCGGCCGAAGCGCCCGCGCCGATGACCGGCGCGCCGCCGCCGATGGCTGCATCGGCCGTAGCGGTGTCGGCGGTCACCGTCGGCAAGTCTGCCGCTGCTGACAAGTCGGTGGCCACTGCCGCCCTGTTCGCGCCGAAGGATGATGTGGTCGTCTCGGTGAAGACCGATGGCGCAGCCAACAATGTCACCGTCGGCGCCAAGCTGACCTTCCAGGATGGCCAGGTGGCCGGCGAGCAGAACGCAACCCTGAACACCAGCGGTGCCGAGACCACCAACATCACCTTCAAGAATGCCAATGGCTGGCCGGCCGGCAAGTACCGCGCCGAAGTCATGGTTGATGGTAAGGCGGCCGGAACGCCGCAGGAGTTCGAGGTCAAGTAAGTCCCGCCGACTCTCTCCCGGTTGGACTCACGATGGACGCAGCCGCGAGGCTGCGTCTTTTTTTCTGGGCGATGCTTGATCGAGGGGGATCTCGGGTACGCTGAACGGGATACGAAAATGTGGGAGGGATGGGATGCTCGACTGGATTGTTCTCACGCTGGCAATGGCGTCGGCGGACGGTGAAGTAGTCACCTATGTTCATACGGATGCACTTGGGAGTCCGGTGGCTATTACGGACTCACACGGGAACGTGATCGAGAGATTTGCATACGAACCTTATGGCTCTGTCGTTGGAATCGCCGCGGCAGATGGTCCTGGTTACTCAGGCCATGTGTTTGATTCCACGACAGGTCTCAATTATATGCAGCAACGATACTACTCTCCCGAAATCGGTGCTTTTCTCAGTGTAGATCCCGTCGCTGCCTATGGTGGGAAGTCTTCCCTCTTCAACAGGTACCGATACGCCAATAGCAGTCCTTACAACTTTGTCGATCCGGACGGCAGAGTTCCTGTGGTTACGCGGATGAAGGACGGTTCGGTAAAAATCAGCTTCCCAACAAAGTTTTCAGGGGATGGTGCGACACCCAAGAACATAGCGACCTTCAAAGAGCAGGTGGCATCAATGTCAGGAACCTATGATATTGGCGGAAAGGAGACGCGCGTGACGGTCGAGGTCACTGACATTGATAAACGGACCCCGCGGGCCGCCCGTAATGAGATAAAACTTGTCAACGGGGAAACCTCCCACCGCAGCGGACGGAGTTTCGCGGAGTTAGGCGGAAAGAAGGCCGAGATCAATGTTCTGGATAGATTTGACAAGGGTGTTGTTCCTCATGAAATGTCACATCTTGGCGGTGTGGATGATCTTTATGACAAGACGACGGGGCAGCCAAATCCTGCGGGCGGCGACGGAATCATGAATAGGGTTCCTGGTGTGATTGACAGCCATGCCATCGGTGGAATCGTGGAGGGGGATTCGGCGGTTCAGAAACGGGAGCGTTGAGATGCTTGCACGGATTCTGGTTTTCTTCGCTTTCCTGTGCCCGCTCACTTCGTGGGCCCAGGAATCTAGTCTGTGGAGCTACAGTTGCGACCACTTCCTATACGGGGCCTGTCTACGGGTGCCGACAGGCATGTCCGTGACCTATGAGGCACCTGTTGACTTCGGCGTGCACCGCGTCAGACGCGAGGATCGGGAAGTCGCGTTGATCTACGAGGGCGATGCACCTGAAAGGCCCGCTCCCGGAAGCACGCCGGAGCTGCGTTTCACAGAGAGCGGATTCGCCGTGTCGGGATACGCAAAGGCGGAAGGACGTTCCACCCGGTACGACGTTTACGTTCGACCCAGCGTGTCTGGTGCCGGTTCGCTGCACATCCGAGGTGCTGCAGCGACAGCAGATGAACTCGCCAGCCTCGCCACCGTCGTTGGGGGATTCCGCATCTGCAGCTTCCAACAAAGCAAGCGCTCACAAACATTGATCTGTCCGAGGCGTGCCGAGTGGGGGCAGCGATTGTCGGAGTGGGTCATGCGTGCCTCAACGCGCGAGAAGTCGAACTAGCCATCAAGTCTCAGTTTCCAGGCCGGAAGCGAGCCAATGACGAAACACAGCGGTCCAGTACCGCCGCGTATGGCGCGGCTTTGCCCCGCGCGGCTGAAAACGCGACAATGCAGGGGTTTCCCCGGCGCGCGCCCACCCTGACGGCGGCGGAGAAAAGCGACACGGTTGCACGTGGCCCGGCGCTGGCGCCGGCCTTCCCCTGAGCACTGCTACAGAGTCCAAGTCCCCCATGTCCAAGATCCTCTACACGCTGACCGACGAAGCACCGTTCCTGGCCACCCAGTCGCTGCTGCCGATCGTCGACGCCTACACCTCCACCGCCGGCATCGCGGTGGAAACCCGTGACATCTCGCTGTCCGGCCGCATCCTCTCGCTGTTCCCGGAACTGCTGAGCGATGCGCAGAAGGTCAACGATGACCTGGCCGAGCTGGGCCAGCTGGCGACCACCCCCGACGCCAACATCATCAAGCTGCCGAACATCTCCGCCTCGGTGCCGCAGCTGAAGGCGGCCATCAAGGAACTGCAGGACCAGGGTTATCCGCTGCCGGATTATCCGGAAACCCCGGCCGACGACCAGCAGCGCGACTACAAGGCGCGCTACGACAAGGTCAAGGGCAGTGCGGTCAATCCGGTGCTGCGCGAAGGCAACTCCGATCGGCGCGCACCGCTGTCGGTGAAGAACTACGCCCGCAAGCATCCGCACCGTATGGGCGCCTGGGCGTCCGATTCGAAGTCGCACGTCGCGCACATGGCCGCCGGCGATTTCTACGGCAGCGAGAAGTCGGCCACGCTGGCCAACGCCGGGTCGCTGAAGATCACCTTCCACGGCAACGACGGCAGCACCGTCGTGCTGAAGGAAAAGACCGCGGTCAAGGCCGGCGAGATCGTCGACGCCGCGGTGATGAGCCGCAAGGCACTGGCCGCTTTCATCGGCGAGCAGATCGCCGATGCCAAGGCCCAGGGCGTGCTGTTCTCGCTGCACCTGAAGGCGACCATGATGAAGGTCTCCGACCCGATCATGTTCGGCGTAGCGGTCAACGAGTTCTACAAGGACGTGCTGGCCAAGCACGCCGACGTGCTCAAGCAGGCCGGTTTCGATGCCAACAACGGCATCGGTGACCTGGCCGCGCGCCTGCCGTCGCTGCCCGAAGCCACCCGCACCGCCATCGAAGCCGACCTGGCCGCCGAGTATGCACAGCGCCCGGGCGTGGCCATGGTCAACTCGGACAAGGGCATCACCAACCTGCACGTGCCGAGCGACGTGATCGTCGACGCCTCGATGCCGGCGATGATCCGCGACTCCGGCAAGATGTGGAACGCCGAAGGCAAGCTGCAGGATACCAAGGCGGTCATTCCGGACCGCTGCTATGCCGGTGTGTACCAGGCCGTCATCGACGACTGCAAGGCCAACGGTGCCTTCAACCCGGCCACCATGGGCTCGGTGCCCAACGTCGGCCTGATGGCGCAGAAGGCTGAAGAGTACGGTTCGCACGACAAGACCTTCCAGATCGCTGCCGACGGCGTGGTCAAGGTCACCGACGACGCCGGCGCGGTGGTGTTCGAACACGCCGTGGAAGCGGGCGATATCTGGCGCATGTGCCAGACCAAGGACGCGCCGATCCAGGACTGGGTCAAGCTGGCCGTCGAACGCGCCCGCCTGAGCAGCACCCCGGCCGTGTTCTGGCTGGACGCCGCCCGTGCCCACGACGCGCAGGTCATCGCCAAGGTCGAGACGTACCTGAAGGACCACGACACCAACGGCCTGGACATCCGCATCCTGCCGCCGGTGGAAGCGACCGCGTTCTCGCTGGCCCGCATCCGCAAGGGCGAGGACACCATTTCGGTGACCGGCAACGTGCTGCGCGATTACCTCACCGACCTGTTCCCGATCATGGAGCTGGGTACCAGCGCCAAGATGCTGTCGATCGTGCCGCTGATGGCCGGTGGTGGCCTGTTCGAGACCGGCGCCGGTGGTTCGGCCCCGAAGCACGTGCAGCAGTTCGTCGAAGAGGACTACCTGCGTTGGGATTCGCTGGGTGAATTCCTGGCCCTGGCTGCGTCGCTGGAGCACCTCGGCAATCGTTACGACAACGCCGCTGCCCGCGTGCTGGCCAAGGCGCTGGACGAGGCCAACGGTCAGTTCCTGGACAACGACAAGTCGCCGTCGCGCAAGCTGGGTGGCATCGACAACCGTGGCAGCCACTTCTACATCGCCCTGTACTGGGCGCAGGCGCTGGCTGCGCAGAACGAAGACGCTGCACTGCAGGCACGCTTCGCTCCGTTGGCGAAGGCGCTGGCCGACAACGAGCAGAAGATCGTCGACGAGCTGATCGCGGTGCAGGGCAAGGCCGTGGACATCGGTGGCTACTACCGTCCGGACGTGGCCAAGGCCGCTGCCGCGATGCGTCCGAGCGCGACCTTCAATGCTGCGCTGGAACAGTTGCGCGGCTGATCCATCGCTGCCCGGTCGTGACCTTGAAACCCGCGCTCCGGCGCGGGTTTCTTTTTTGAGGGCCGGGGTCAGATCCCTCTGCACCGCAGAGGGAGCTGACCCCACCCGTGGCGTAGGTCTACTCGGGCCAAAAACCGTGAAATCCGTCGTCTGTCGGAATGCCGTCAACACGGCATGAAACTTGCCCGCGATGGCCGTCGCAGAACGGACGCGTGCCTGTTCACTACTGCCACCAATATGAGCAGTCGATCACGACGATGGCGGCAAGCCATGGCCTAGCCTTGGCGATGCGAGACCGCCGGGGAGGTGGTCGCACGGGGAACACGGATGGCACGCGTGCTCGTAGTGGGAACCGATATCCAAGGCGAACAGGCCCTGCTGCAACGGTTGCGGCTGGCCTCGGCGTTGCCCGACGGGCAGATCCGCCGCAGCCAGGACCTGGACGACTGCGACCTGCTGGTGATCCGCGATACGCCAGCGCTGCGCAACGCGGCACTACGCATGCGCCAGCAGCGCCCGCGGCTGCACTGCTGGATCGAAGACCTCGGTGGCCAGTTGCGCGAAGGCGATGGTGGCCAGGACGTATTGGATGATGGCGCGATAGGACGCGCACTACGCGGCATGCAGGCCGGTGCCGCAGCGACACCGATCCGCCTGGCGGACGGTGCGCACGCGATCACCCGTCTATTGCGCGAGCGCCTGCCATTGCGGCAGGGCCAGGCGCTGTTGGGCGAGGGCGCAGAGCCGCTGTTGCTGCTGGATCTGGAACAGGACCAGGCGGTGCTGCTGCACGAGCCGGCCACGGTGCTGGTGGAACGTCTGGCACAGGGCTTCGAGCATCTGTTTCTGGATGCATTGCAGCTGGCGCAGCTGCAGGCACTGGCGGGTGACCGCACGCGATTGCCGCTGCGTCCGCTGCTGTGGCAATGGGCACAGCGCAGCCGCCACTGGCAGGCCTTGGACGAGCGCCTGCGCGGGGCGTCGGTGAAGCTGCTGCGCTGGCCGGATTTCCGCGTGCTCGGCCACGATCACGATGGCTTCCGTCTGTGTTCGCTGCTGCTCAAGCGTGCCTGCACGGTGGACGAATGCGCGATGCTGCTGGATCTTCCCGCCGCCGCCGTGCGCGATTTCATCCACGCCGCCTACCTGTGCGGTTATGCACAGCTGCAGGTCGCGCCTGCCGCACCGCTGTCGGGCGCACGTGCCAGCACTGCCGACACCAGCCTGCTCGCACGCCTGTGGCGCACGCTGCGCGGGAGTGACCGCGATGCGTGAGCACAAGGTGGTGGTGCTCGGCGGCATGGGCAGCGGCAAGTCGACCTTGGTACGCAGCATCGCCGCCGGCGCGGTTGTCGACACCGATGTAGCCAACAGCGACCGCGCGGGTGCGGACAAGGCGTCGACCACGGTGGCGCTGGACTACGCCGATATCGACCTGCCCAACGGCGAGCGCCTGCGTCTCTACGGCACGCCCGGCCAGCAGCGCTTCGATTTCCTGTGGCCGATCCTGCTGCAGGGCGCGCGCGGTGCCGTGCTGCTGCTCGACGCGCGTCGGGCCGGGGTGGCCGCTGAGCTGGACGCTTACCTGCAGGTGCTGCGCCCGTTCGGTCCGGCATTGGCCCTGGTGGTGGCGGTGACCCATCTCGACCAGGTGCCGGCAGCGGCACTGGATGACTGGGCCGATCGCGCCCGCCTCGATGGCCAGCCGCTGCCGTTGCTGGCCGTGGACGCCCGTGACCGCGAACAAGGACTGCTGCTGATGGACGTACTGATGAGCGAAATGGAAGCGCATGCACTGGTGGCCGCACATGGCTGATGGACAAGGCGCGCCGTTGCCGGACGCGCAGCAGCGTGAGCGCCTGCAACCGTTGCTGCAGGACCTGCAGCAACGGGTGGAAGGGGTACGGACCGTGGTGCTGGCCAGTGTCGATGGCTTTGCCCTGGTCAGCGCTGGTGCGGAGGGGCGCGGTGAACGCCTGGCGGCGATGACCAGCGCAATGCTGGCCCTGGCTGCGGCGGTGGGGCGCGAGCTGGCACTGGGCGATCTGCAGACGCTGATGCTGGAGGCCGCCGGCGGCAAGGTACTGATGCTCGCGATCCAGGCCGAAGGTCGAGCACCGCTGCTGCTGATGGCGGCCTGCGACCAGCGCAGCGTGATCGGCCAGGTGCTGTGGCAGAGCAGGGAATGTGGCCAGGCGATCCTGGCCGAACTCAGCGGATCGTGAGCCCGGCCGCAGGGGAACGAGGGGCTCGAACCAACATTGAGAGGGGTGCAACGTGGCTGGATTGAATGATTCGTTGGCTGCACTGATGGGCATCGATGGCGCGCAGGCCGTGGCGCTGGTCGACTACGAGAGCGGCATGCTGCTGGGCGAGGCCGGTTCGGGCATGGACATGGAAGTGGCTGCCGCCGGCAATACCGAAGTGATCCGCGCGAAGATGAAAACCGCGGCCTCGCTCAACCTCAACGATTGCATCGAGGACATCCTGATCTCGCTCGGAAAGGCGTACCACATCATGCGCCCGGTGGCGAAGAAGAAGGGCCTGTTCTTCTACATCGTGCTGGACCGGACCAAGTCCAACCTCGCCCTGGCGCGGCGCAAGGTGCAGGACGTGGAGGCCGAGCTGGCGATCTGAACCGGCTCGATGGCGTCGATCCCTGGCTGCTGCACGGCACGCCAGGGATCGTTCCGGTGCGATGTCACGTCGAAGGCAGCAGGAGCGTACGTACGAACGTCAGCGCCTGCGTGTCGCGCGCAGCAAAGTATCTGGGCGCGTGCAGGGGAAGCCAGGTTTCGTTGAAGTGCCGGCGGAAGTCTTCGTAGAGCTCGTTCGGATAGAGCTTTGCCTGCACGTTGCGGCCGTCTGGATAGCTGTGCTCATAGGTGTCGAAGGTGTTGGGCTCGATACCCTTGTGATCGCGCAGCCACTTGCAGAACAACCGGCCCTCGGAGATGTCCGGCACCAGCTCCTGCGGCAGGGTGTAGCCGGCCTGTTCGAGCGGCGCAATCAGGTTCAGGGTCAGCTCGTTCAACATCGAGAAGTGCGTATAAGGTACCTTCGAACGGTTCTGCATGTAGCGCTCGATGTGGGCGGGCATGACCGCGTTCGCACGGCCCTGCTGCCATTCCACCACCCACTGCGATACCTTCACCGCGAACTTGCGCGACAGCCACTGGCCGAGATTGATGGCCAGGTAGGGGTGGATCCAGGTGCCCTGCATCGCCGCATTGCCCCCGGACACCACGTGGATGAGCTGGTCCTCCGCAAGCCCGGTCTGCGTGGTCAGCTCCTCGATGAACTCGCCTGTCGATTTCAATGCGCGGTAGTCGGACCAGCGCTTGCCGACGGACTGGCAAAGCGCTGTCGCGCTGATGTAGCCGTCGCGGGCGCGCTGCGGGATTACGTTGCCTTCCTCCATGCGTGGGATCAGGGTCATTTGCTGCATGCGTCACCTTTTGCCGTTACTTGGCCTGAAATGGTAAGCAGCAGGGGGGCGCCGGGTCTGTAGGAATGGTTGCGTTTGTCTGGTTCTCCCAGGCAGAAGCAGCCGAACATGGCTCGGCGCTACACAAGCTACCCCACGCCAGCGTATGGTGGAGCCGGTCTTCCCGGGTGAGCTGTGCATGTCCAAGCCTGACATCGCTGCCGAGCTGGCGCCGCGCATTGCCGGTGCCATCCGCGATGGTTTCGAGCAGTACCACACTCGTTTCGCGGTGATCACGGCCCGCGCGCGGAAGCGCTTCGAGCAGCGTGACTGGGCAGCGGCGCGCCACGATGCGGTGGAGCGCATCGCCCTCTACGACCAGTGCATCGCCGAGCAGATGGATGCACTGCGACGGCTGGCCGGTGACGCCATCAGCGAACGCGCGCTGTGGTTGCAGGTGAACGCGCACTACAGCGCTCTGCTGCAGGATCTGATCGACGCAGAGCTGTACAAGACCTTCTACAACACCCTGGCGCGGCGGCTGTTCGCCATCCGTGGCGTGGATCCGGAAGTGGAGTTCATCGCCTTCGATGTCGAGCCCTCCGATGCAATCACGCATCCGGTGGCGCGGCATACCTATGCCATTTCGCCGACGCGGCCGGTGGAGGCGCTGCAGCGGGTGCTGGCCGACTACCGCTTTGATGTTCCCTATGCGCACCAGCTGCGCTGTGCCGCCGCCATCGCCGTGCGCCTGCAGGACGATCTGGCGCACTGGGGCGACACGCCAGTACGCAGCATCGAACTGCTCGATACCGTGTTCTACCGCGAGCGTCGCGCCTATCTGGTCGGCCGCGTGTTCGGCGAACACCGTTTCTCGCCGTGCGTGATCGCGCTGGTCAACGATGACCAGGGCCTGCGTGCCGATGCCGTGCTGACCCGGCGTCGCGATGTGGCCCACCTGTTCGGCGTGTCACGCAGCTATTTCCAGGCCGACCTGGGCACCGTTGGCGATGCCGTGGTGTTCCTGCGCAGCCTGCTGCCGGGCAAGCCGATCGACGAGATCTACACCGTGCTCGGACGCGCCAAGCAGGGCAAGACCGAGCGCTACCGGACGTTCTTCCGCCACTTCAATGAACACCCGAACGAGCGCCTGGCGCATGCCGAAGGCACACCGGGCATGGTCATGGCGGTGTTCACCCTGCCCAGCTATCCGCTGGTGTTCAAGCTGATCCGCGACCGCTTTGCCTGGCCCAAGGCGATGTCGCGCCAGCAGGTGGAGGAAAAGTACGCGCTGGTGTTCAACCTCGATCGTGTTGGCCGCCTGCTCGATGCACAGCCCTACCGGCACCTGCGTTTCCCGCGCGAACGCTTTGCCCCGGCGTTGCTGGACGAGCTGCTGCAGCAGTGCGCGCAGAGCGTGCGCGTGGACGGCGACGAGGTGGAGATCGCGTTGTGCTACGTGCAGCGTCGCTTCCGGCCACTGAACCTCTACCTGCGCGAGCAGGCTGGCGAGGCCGTGCGTGCAGCCGTGCTCGACTATGCGCAGGCGATAACCGACATGGCGCGCAACAACATTTTCCCCGGTGACATGCTGCCGAAGAACTTCGGCGTGTCGCGCCACGGCCGTGCCGTGTTCTACGACTACGACGAGTTGTGCCTGGTCAGCGACTGCGTATTCCGCGCCTGGCCCAGGCCAAGCTCCGCCGAAGAAGCGATGGCCGACGAGCCCTGGTTCCATGTCGGTCCGCGCGATGTGTTCCCGGAGCGGTTCGGGCCATTCATGGGCTTGCCGGCGCAGGAGCTGGCGGCGGTACGCGAGCACTATCGGCATCTGTTCGACCCCGCCTGGTGGCAGGCGCTGCAGGCGCGCTTTGCGGCGGGTGATTATCCGGACACACCCCCGTATTCGACTGTGCAGCGGTTGGCGTGATCGGCTGTACCGGCGGCTGGAAACTCGGGTAATCTCGGCATCTTCATCACCAAGGATCGGGCCATGATGCGTTCTCCGCTGTTTCTCGCCTTCGCGCTTGCGATCGGCACCGCTGGCTCCCTGCTCAGCACCGATGCCGCAGCGCAGAGTACGCGCGCGGTGCGGGCCACCGCTGAAGCCAGCATGGTCTTGACCGGCAACATCGATGTCGCCGCAGATGGCGCGGTCACCGGCCTGGTGCTCGACCAGCGGGCGTCGATCGCGCCTGCCATCGCTGCGTTCGTGGACGGCACGATCCGCAAGTGGCAGTTCGAGCCCACGCTGGTGGACGGCAAGCCCGTGGCGAAACATGCACCGTTGCGCGTGCGTCTGCTGGGCCGGCCCGGGGCTGACGGCAACACCGAAGTGCGCATGACCAGCGTGGACTTCAGCGAGTACGACGAAAAGGCCACCGACGCGGTGACTGCCAACCAGATGCGGCCTCCGCGCTATCCGGAAGCGGCTTTCCGCGTCGGTGCACAGGGCGAGGTGATGCTGCTGGTCAAGGTCGAGCGTGACGGCGCGGTTGCCGATGTCGTCGCCGAACAGGTGAACATGGGCGTGGTCGCCCCCGAGCACGCAATGAAGAAGATGCGCGACATGCTGGCCAAGGCCAGCATCAGCGAGGCCCGCAAGTGGACGTTCACGCCGCCGACCTCCGGTGAGGACAAAGGCCTGGCGTTCTGGACCGTGCGCGTGCCGGTCACCTTCGCGCTGAGCGAGACGGGCAGCAGGCAACCGCCCAGCCCCTACGGGCGCTGGCAGGCCTACATTCCCGGCCCGCGCCAGCAGGCCCCGTGGCGCACCACCGGGGATGCCGCGCAGGTCGGCAGTGACCTGTTGCCGGCCGGCGGCGTGTACATGGTCGACGGCGCCACCCGCGGGCTGCGTCTGTTGACCCCGCTTGCCGAGCAGTGATGTCGGCCAACCGACCCCAGGTTGCATCGGCCCGGGCGTCAGACTTCATCGTTTTCATGCACAAGGAGTGGCTGTGATGCGTTCTTCTCTTTTCCTGGCGTTGGCCCTTGCCGTGGGTGGCGGTGCGGTGCTGATCGATACCGCCGCTGCGCAGACCGCGCGCGAGGTACGCAAGCAGGCCGAGGCAAGCATGACCCTCAGCGGCGTCATCGACATCGGCCGCGAAGGCCAGGTTGAAATGTTCCAGCTCGACCGTCGCGAAAAAGTCGATGCGGGTATTGCCGGCTTCGTGGACAACGCCGTGCAGGGCTGGCGTTTCGAACCGGTGCTGGTCGATGGCAAGCCCGTACAGGCACGCACTGCGGTGCGCCTGCGGCTGATCGCCGACAACCCGGACGAAGGCAGCATGCGTGTGCGCCTGGTCGATGCCAATTTCAGCAAAGCAGGTGGCGAGCGTGAGGTCAGCACCGACAAGGTGACCAGCAACGGACTGCGCGCGCCGGAGTACCCACCGATGGCGGTGACGATGCAGGGCGAGGGCACGGTCATGCTGCTGGTCAAGGTCGGCCGTGATGGCAGGGTGGCTGATGTGATCGCCGAGCAGACCAATCTGACCGTGATTGGCACCGCGCGCGCGATGAACCAGCTACGCGATATCCTGGCCAAGGCCAGCGTCAGGAATGCGAAACGTTGGACGTTCACCCCACCCACCACTGGCGAGGCAAAGGATCGCGACTTCTGGACCGTACGCGTACCGGTGCGCTACGCCTTCGAGGATTCGCGCGAGCGCTACGGCCGCTGGGCCGCCTACATCCCCGGCCCGCGCCAGCAGGCGCCGTGGAAGACCGGCGAGGACGCCCTGGTCGCCGGAACCGATCTGCTGCCCGAAGGCGGTGTGTACATGGTCGGACGCGCGCAGGAAGGCCCGCGCCTGCTCACCCCGCTGGGCTGATGCGTCATTGCGGGATGCCCCGGACCGGTCCCGGCGCATCCCGCTTCAATCGGTGTGCTCAATCGGCGTGCGGGTACACCACGACCCGGTTGCGGCCCTGCTCCTTGGCCAGGTACAGGGCCTTGTCGGCCAGGCGCAGTGCCTGTTCCGGATCGGTGTGGAAACTGGGGAAATGGGCCACACCCAGCGATACGGTGATCGTGCCCACCGGCGCGAAGGGTTCGTCGGCGATGGCCTGGCGCAGGCGCTCGCCGGTCTGCCGGGCCGCTTCGATGCCAACGCCCGGCAGCAGCACCAGGAACTCCTCGCCACCGGCGCGGCACAGCACGTCGGTCTCGCGCGAATGGCGGCGCATCTGTTCGGCGATATGCACGATGGCCGCATCACCGACGTCGTGACCGTGGCTGTCGTTGATCGACTTGAAGCGGTCGATATCCAGCGTCAGGATCGCAAACGGCAGGCCCTGCGCCTGCAGTGCGTCGAGCGCCTGCTGCAGTCCGCGACGGTTGAGCAGGCCGGTCAGCGGATCGGTGCGGCTGGCCCGGTTGAGCGTGCCGATCCGATCCTGCAGCGCACTGAAGCTGTACAGCACGGCCTGTTTCAGCTGCGCCACTTCGAAGTACCAGGCTCGGATGCCATTGACGTGGCTGATCGCATTGCCGGTGTCTTCGCCATCCTGCACGTTGCGCGCCAGCTGCCACAGCGGCAGCGAAATGCGGCGGGCGAACCACCAGGTGATCAGCAGCGACAACACGCCCAGCGGAATGGCATTCCAGATCACCGCCGACATCAGCCGTGACAGCGGTTGCAGCGTCGCCTCGGTCGGGCGCTGCGCGACAATGCCCCAGCCGGTTGCCGCGACGGGCGCGTAACCGGCCAGCATCGCCACCTTGTGGTTGTTGAGCACCTGCTGCGCACCGCGCTGGCCGCGCATCACCTCTTTCACCGCCGGGTTGTTCAACGCGTAGGTGCCCACTTCCTTGGCGTTGTTGTGATAGATCAGACGTCCATGGCGGTCCACCACGTACAGGTAGGAACCATCGCGGTAGTAGTGCGTACCCAGCAGGGTGTTGAGCGCACTGCGCTGGCGCAGGTACAGGGTGCCGCTGACATAGCCGCGGTACTGGCCGCTGCGGTCGAACACCGGGTGCGAGATCGAGATCAGCAGCTTGCCGGTGGCCGACTGGTAGGGATCGCTGATCATCGGCTCGCGCCGATCGAGTGCTGCCTTGCTGCCGGCGCTGCGCAGGATCTCGCCCTGCAGCTGCAGGCTCTGCGGCGAGGTCGCGATCACCCGCCCGTCGCTGGCCACCACCAGCGAGGAGTTGAAGCTGCTGGACTGCAGCTGCAGGCGGCTGGCCTCATCCTGCGCCTGGGCAGGGTCCATGTCGCTGTTGCCTAGCCGGGTTGCGGCATAGGCCAGCTGCTGCTGCGCGGCCAGCAGGAAGTTCTGCGTGGTCTCGGCCAGCTTGGTGGCATACACGCGGTTGGCTTCCAGGGTGTTGCCCACCAGCTGGTCGCGCTGCACGCGATAGCTGGCAAGCAGCGTATTGGCCAGGGCGATGACGGCGCTGAGCAGGGCCAGGGCAAGGATCAGCTTGCCCAGGTTGAGCCGGGGGGACAGTGTGCGCATGCGGTTGAAGGATCGGGCAGGGCTGGACCCGCCGGATCCTCCGGATGGGGCGACAGCGGGAATCGGCGGCCCGGCCAGCACGGCCGGGGCGGAGAGTCAGGCATTTTTCCCGCAGATTATCGCCAAAACGCCGGCCCGCGAAGTGAAGCCGTCTGTCCTGCCGCCTTCCAAAGAAAAAGCCCCGCATCGCGGGGCCTTTTCGTAGTGCATCAATGCCGCGCGATCAGCGCTTCATCGAACCGAAGAACTCGTCGTTGGACTTGGTGTTCTTCATCTTGTCGAGCAGGAATTCCATCGCCGTCATTTCATCCATCGGATGCAGCAGCTTGCGCAGGATCCAGATCTTCTGCAGCAGCTCCGGCTCGATCAGCAGGTCTTCGCGACGGGTGCCCGAGCGGTTGATGTCGATGGCCGGGAACACGCGCTTTTCAGAGATGCGGCGGCTCAGGTGCACTTCGCTGTTGCCGGTGCCCTTGAACTCTTCGTAGATCACCTCGTCCATCTTCGAGCCGGTATCGACCAGCGCGGTGGCGATGATGGTCAGGCTGCCGCCTTCTTCCACGTTGCGTGCGGCACCGAAGAAGCGCTTCGGACGGTGCAGGGCGTTGGCGTCCACACCACCGGTCAGCACCTTGCCCGAGCTCGGCACCACGTTGTTGTAGGCACGTGCCAGGCGGGTGATCGAGTCGAGCAGGATCACCACGTCCTTCTTGTGCTCTACCAGGCGCTTGGCGCGCTCGATCACCATTTCGGCCACCTGCACGTGGCGCGCGGCCGGTTCGTCGAAGGTCGAGCTGATGACTTCGCCGCGCACGGTGCGCTGCATTTCGGTCACTTCTTCCGGGCGCTCATCGATCAGCAGCACGATCAGGTGCACGTCCGGATGGTTGGTGGTGATGGCCGTGGCGACCTGCTGCATCATCATCGTCTTGCCGGCCTTCGGCTGGGAAACGATGAGCGAACGCTGGCCCTTGCCCTGCGGTGCCATCAGGTCGAGGATGCGACCGGTAATGTCTTCCGAGGAACCGTTGCCGCGCTCCAGGGTGAAGCGGCGACGCGGGAACAGGGGGGTCAGGTTCTCGAACAGCACCTTGTTCTTCGACGCTTCCAGCGGCTCACCGTTGATGGTGTCCACGATCGACAGCGCGAAGTAGCGCTCGCCGTCCTTCGGGAAGCGGATGCGGCCGGACAGGTGGTCGCCGGTACGCAGGTTGAAGCGGCGGATCTGGCTGGGCGAGATGTAGGTATCGTCCGGGCCGGCCAGGTAGCTGGCTTCGGCCGCGCGCAGGAAGCCAAAGCCGTCCGGCAGGATTTCCAGCACGCCGTCGGCGGCCACGCCGTCACCGTGGCGGGTCAGTACCTTCAGCAGCGCGAAGATCACGTCCTGCTTGCGGGCACGGGCCACGCCTTCGGAAATCTGCAGCTGCTCGGCGATATCCAGCAGTTTCTGGGCCGGCATGCGCTTGAGGTCGCTCAGCGAATAGACCGGGAAGCCCTCGGGCACGTTGGCGTGCGGACGCGGTACGAACGGCTGCTGTTCACCGTTGTCGTTGGGCATGCCGTCATCGCGGAAGCGACCGCCGTTGCCGCCACCACCGCCACCGCCATTGCGATCACGGTCGCGGCGGTTGCGGAAACGGTCACGGCGGTTGCCCTGGCCCTGCTGGCCCTGCTGGCCGCCCTGGTTGTAGGGGTTCTGGTTCTGGCCGCCGCCCTGGTTGTTCTGCTGCGACTGCCGCGGCTGGCCGGATTCGCGGCCCTCACCACCTTCGCCACCGCCACTGCTGGCAGGGGCCTCGGCGGCGGGTGCGCTCGGCGCGGAAGGCGCTGCGGCCGGTGCCGGCGCTTCGGGCGCGGCTGCCAGCGGCAGGGCAGGCTGCGCCGGAGCGCTGGTTTCGGCGGCGGCCGGAGCGGCAGCCTTGGTTACGCGGGCTTTGCGCACGCGCTTTTCGGCGGGCGCATCAGCGCTACCGGTTTCGGAAGTGTTATCGGACAAGAGCGTTATTCCTCGCTTGAAGGTGCGAGCGCCCGGCTGGGGCGGCGAACATTGGGAATGGGTCTGGAAGAAACTGCGTCCAGAAGATGCGGCACGCGAACGCGGCCGGATATGCCGACACTATCATCGGCCCGCGGCGCCACGCAAGGGTCGCCGGATACGGTATTCAGTCAGGCGCCGGGGCGCCCGCCCGGCAGCCGTGGAAAACGGCTGCCGGTCACCCGCAGGATCAGGCCAGGGCCTTGTCCAGCAGGCCGGCCAGCTGGGCCTTGCCAACGGCACCAATCTGCTCGCCGACCTTCTCGCCATCCTTGAAGACGACCAGGTAGGGAATCGAACGCACGTGGTACTTGGCGGCCAGCGCGCGGTTGTTGTCCACGTTGACCTTGGCGATCTTGGCGCGGCCCTGGTAGGCATCAGCCAGTTCGTCCAGTGCCGGGGCGATCATCTTGCAGGGGCCACACCATTCGGCCCAGAAATCGACCAGCACCGGTTCCTTGGAATTCAGTACGGCGCTATCAAAGTCGGCATCGCCGACGTGTACAACCTTGTCGCTCATCTTGGTTTCTCGTCTTGGATTGCACCCGGCCAGGCCGGAGGTGGGTGAACTGGGCCATGCCCGGTGGCGTGACCCTCGTCGTTGCCTCGCGGCGGACTGCCACGGTGCGTTCGGCGGGATGCCTGGACGCTCACGGCCGGCAGTGTACCCCTATCGCAGGGCGCGGACAGATGCTGGCTGGAACCCAGCGTATCGTGATCGGGGTTGAGCACGGTATGTGTCCGATTTCACTGTCCATGGCTGAAATGGGGGTGCTGGCGCGGTAGGCCATGGGCGCATGCGCCGCTGTTCAAGCGCGGTACTGCGGGGTGAAGAGGTGCGTCTCCGTAAGCTCTGAGACGCCTGATTCCGGTTTGCCGGCCCGAGTGCGGTAAACTGGGGCATTGTGCGGCGCGCGGACCCGAGGGGTCCCGGCCAGCCCGACCCGCCGCAGGGGCCGCAGTTTGCGACGGAGCCCCAGACAGATTTCAGTGCCGCCGCCCGCAGGCGCGTGGCCATACCAAGACGGACACATGAGCGACAAACCGCTGACCGATTTGACTTTTTCCTCCTTCGATCTGCATCCGGCCCTGCAGGCCGGTCTTGAAGGAGCCGGATTCACCCGCTGCACGCCCATCCAGGCGCTGACCCTGCCGGTCGCGCTGCCCGGTGGCGACGTCGCCGGCCAGGCCCAGACCGGCACCGGCAAGACGCTGGCCTTCCTGGTCGCTGTCGTGAACCGCCTGCTGACGCGTCCGGCGCTGGCCGATCGCAAGCCGGAAGATCCGCGCGCGCTGATCCTGGCCCCGACCCGCGAACTGGCCATCCAGATCCACAAGGATGCGGTCAAGTTCGGTTCCGACCTCGGCCTGCGTTTCGCCCTGGTGTACGGCGGCGTGGATTACGACAAGCAGCGCGAGATCCTGCAGCAGGGCGTGGACGTGATCATCGCCACCCCCGGCCGCCTGATCGACTACGTCAAGCAGCACAAGGTGGTCTCGCTGCACGCCTGCGAGATCTGCGTGCTGGACGAAGCCGACCGCATGTTCGACCTGGGCTTCATCAAGGACATCCGCTTCCTGCTGCGCCGCATGCCGGAGCGTTCCACCCGCCAGACCCTGCTGTTCAGCGCCACCTTGAGCCACCGCGTGCTCGAGCTGGCCTATGAGCACATGAACGAGCCGCAGAAGCTGGTGGTCGAAGCCGAGACCATCACCGCCGCGCGCGTGCGCCAGCGCATCTATTTCCCGGCCGACGAAGAGAAGATCCCGCTGCTGCTGGGCCTGCTGTCGCGCAGCGAAGGCGCGCGCACCATGGTCTTCGTCAACACCAAGGTGTTCGTCGAGCGCGTGGCGCGCTCGCTGGAACGTGCTGGCTACCGCGTCGGCGTGCTGTCCGGCGACGTGCCGCAGAAGAAGCGTGAGAGCCTGCTCAACCGCTTCCAGAAGGGCCAGCTGGAAATCCTGGTGGCGACCGACGTGGCCGCCCGCGGCCTGCACATCGACGGCATCAAGTACGTCTACAACTACGACCTGCCGTTCGACGCCGAAGACTACGTGCACCGCATCGGCCGTACCGCCCGCCTGGGCGAGGAAGGCGATGCCATCAGCTTCGCCTGCGAGCGGTACGCGATGGGCCTGCCGGACATCGAGGCCTACATCGAGCAGAAGATCCCGGTTGAAGCGGTCACCAGCGAGATCCTGACCTCGCTGCCGCGCCCGGAGCGTGCCGCCCCGGCACCGGGTGAGGAAGGCGACGAGAACGAAAGCGTCGGCCAGATCTTCCGCGAAGCACGCGAAGCGCGTGCCGCCGAGGAAGAGCGTCGTGGCGGCGGCCGTAGTGGCGGTCGTTCCGGCAGCGGTGCTGGCGCCGGGCGTGGTGGCCGTGATGGCGAGCGCAGCGGCGAACGCCGTCCGCGTGGCCCGCGCAAGCCGCGTGTGGAAGGCGAGCAGGTTGCCGCCGCAGCCGTCGAGGGCGCGGTGACGGCCGAAGCCGCTGCTGTGCAGGCCCCGCGTCCGCCGCGCGCTGAGGTTGCGCCGGAAGGTGCGGTGGACGGCGAGCGCAAGCCGCGCAAGCGTCGTCGTCGTCGCCACGGCCGTCCGGTCGAGGGTGCCGAGGGCGTGGCAAGCAACGCCGGCAACAGTGCCGGCCCGGTCACCCCGGTGCAGGTGGTGGCCAAGCCGGTGCGTACCAGCGCCGATGCCGGCGACTCGTTCCTGACCCGTATCGGCCGCAAGATCCGCCGGATGCTGTCGGGCAACTGATCCGGTAGCACCCGACCGTTGGTCGGGTGGCATCAAGGGTGTGCCGACCAACGGTCGGCACCCACCATGCGGCCCGGCGCTACCGATCTGTCGCGCCGGTCCTGCATAATCGGGGCATGAGTGTCCTGCGCTTCGACAATGTCAGCAAACAGTACGCCGGTGGCCACGAAGCCCTGACCGATGTCAGCTTCGAGGTCGCGCCGGGCGAAATGCTGTTCGTCACCGGTCACTCGGGGGCGGGCAAGAGCACCCTGCTCAAGTTGATCCACCTCGACGAGCGGCCCAGCCGCGGCGCGGTGATGTTCGACGAGCGCAACCTGCTGAAGGTGCGCGGCGGCGATGTGCCGCGGCATCGACGCGCGGTCGGCGCGGTCTACCAGGACCACCGCCTGCTGATGGACCGCTCCATCGCCGAGAACGTGGCCCTGCCGCTGATCCTGCGCGGCACCCGCCGTGGCGACATCAACAAGCGCGTGCGTTCGGTGCTCGAGCGCATGGGCCTGGGGCACCGCGAGAAGGCGCTGCCCTCGCAGCTGTCGGCTGGTGAGCAGCAGCGCGTCGGCATCGCCCGTGCGATCGTCGGCGAACCCAAGCTGCTGGTGGCCGACGAGCCGACCGGCAACCTCGACCCGACCCTGGCGGCGGAAATCATGTCCCTGTTCGCCGAGCTGCCCGCGCGCGGCACCAGCGTGCTGGTGGTCAGCCATGACCTGCCGCTGCTGCGCCACATGCGCAAGCGCGTGCTGATCCTCGACCACGGCCGGCTGGTGGACGACATCTCGCCGCAGGATCTGGCGGAGTAACCATGGCCAAGAACGAAAACACCGAAGCCGCTGCGCCGTCGCGCCTGGGCGTGTGGTTCCAGCATCACGTGCACAGCGTGGTGTTCAGCCTCGGCCGCGCCTGCCGCAAACCGTGGGCGACGCTGCTGACCGTGATGGTCATGGCGCTGGCCCTGGCGCTGCCGCTGGGCCTGTCGATCGCGCTGGACAACCTCAAGCAGTTCGCCGGCAGCGTGCAGCAGTCGCGCGATATCAACGTCTTCCTGAAGGCCGACGTCGACGGCCCCGGTGCGCTGCGCCTGGCCGGTGAACTGCGCGATCGCCCGGATGTGGCCAGCGTCACCGTGCGCACGCCGGAACAGGGCCTGGAGGAACTGCGCCAGGCCGGTCTCGGCGAAGCCATCGACGCACTCAACGACAACCCGCTGCCCTCGCTGCTGGTGATCACTCCCGGCCAGGGCCAGGACGATGCGCGGCTGGCACGCGCGCTGGAAAGCCTGCCCGGGGCGGACCTGGTCCAGCATGACGCGTTGTGGCGCCAGCGCCTGGATGCATGGCTCGCGTTCGGCGCGCGGCTGGTGCAGGTGCTGTCGGTGCTGCTCGGCGTCGGCGCCGCGCTGGTGGTCGGCAACACCGTGCGCCTGGACATCCAGGCCCGCCGCGAGGAAATCGGCGTACTGCAGCTGCTCGGCGCCAGCGATGGCTTCATCCGCCGCCCGTTCCTGTACCTGGGCGCCTGGTATGGCCTGGGCGCCGGCGCAGTCGCGCTGGGCCTGATCGGCATTGCCGGTGCCGCCCTGCGCGCACCCCTGGCCGAACTGTCGCGCAGCTATGGCAGCCCGTTCGTGCTGCATGGCCTGGACCTGCTGCATGGCAGCCTGGTGCTGCTCGGCACCTTGCTGCTGGGCTGGCTGGGTGCGTGGCTGGTGACCGGTCACTTCCTCCGCCAGACCCGCCCGACCGACACCTGAGACCGGCATGCAACCGCAAGCGCTGAAGCACCTTGAAGGGCCCGCGACGCGGGTGATGGTGGTTGACGGTTCCAAGCTGGTGCGCAAGCTGATCGCCGACGTCCTGCAGCGCGATCTGCCGGGCGTGGAGGTGATCGGCTGCGACAGCATCGAAGACGCCCAACATGCGCTGGCGCAGGGCCCGGTTGATCTGGTCACCACCTCGCTGACCCTGCGCGATGGCGACGGGCTGGCGCTGGCACGGACGGTGCGTGAAGCCGCCGGGCAGGCCTATGTGCCGGTGATCGTGGTCTCCGGCGATGCCCAGCAGCACCTGGAGCAGCGCCGTTTCACCGAGTACGTCACCGACTACTTCGACAAATCGCTGGGCCACGAGGCCCTGGCGACGTTCGTGCGCGGCTACGTGCAGCCGCAGACCATTCCCGGCGCGACCATCCTCTATATCGAGGACAGCCGGGTGGTGGCCGAGGCGACCAAGCGCATGCTCGAGCGCCAGCAGCTCAACGTGATGCATGTGGTCAGCGCCGAAGAAGCGTTCACCCTGCTGACCGCCGAATCGCTGGGGCGCAGCCGCCATCGCATCGATCTGGTGCTGACCGATGTGACCCTGAAGGGAGAGCTGAGCGGCCGTGACGTGGTGCAGCGCGTGCGCGTGGACTTCGGCTACGGCAAGCGCCGCCTGCCGGTGCTGGTGATGACCGGCGATGGCAATCCGCACAACCAGACCGGCCTGCTGCAGGCTGGCGCCAACGATCTGGTGCTGAAGCCGATCGAAGAGCGCCTGTTGATCACCAAGGTGCTGTTCCAGCTGCGGCTGGCCCGGTTGAATGATGGACCCCTGTTGCGATGACGTGTTGCGATGATCGATGAAATAGTGGACACCCCGGCGATCCAGCTGGAACCGAGCTGGAAACAGCGTGTGGGCGATTACCTGCTGCAGCCGCAGATGCGCGAGCTGTCCAGCTTCCTGCGGCAGCGCAAGGCCAGCGGCGCGGCGGTGTTTCCGCCCGGCCCGCAGATCTTCGCCGCGTTCGATGCCACCCCGTTCGATCAGGTGAAAGTGGTCATCCTCGGCCAGGACCCGTACCACGGTCGTGGACAGGCCCATGGCCTGAGTTTCTCGGTGCAGCCGGGTGTGCCGGTGCCGCCGTCGCTGTTGAACATCTACAAGGAGATCGAGGGCGACCTCGCCATCCCGCGCCCCGACCACGGCTGCCTGATTCCCTGGGCACAGCGCGGCGTGCTGCTGCTCAACGCCGTGCTGACGGTGGAAGAGGGCAAGGCCGGCGCCCACCAGGGGCGCGGCTGGGAAGGCTTCACCGACCACGTGGTGGACGTGCTCAACCGCGAGCGCGAGGGCCTGGTGTTCATGCTCTGGGGCGCCTACGCGCAGCAGAAGGGCAAGGTGATTGATGGTGGTCGCCACCGCGTGCTGAAATCGCCGCATCCCTCGCCGCTGTCGGCCCACCGTGGCTTCCTCGGCTGCCGTCATTTTTCGATGGCCAACGAGTACCTGCAGCGCCGCGGGCAGGCCCCGATCGACTGGTCACTGCCGCCGCGGGCCTCGCTGGCGCCTTCGGGCTGAACGGCGGGCAACGCTGCCCGGTGATTGAGGGGCGAAACCGCCGCCCGTTCAGCTCCCTTTGACCCGGAATGGCCGTGTTTTCCGGGCCAGGGGATTGAATTACAAGGGATTGTGTATCCCGAAAAGCGCGCTCGCCACTGTCATCAAATCGCGTTACGGTAGGGCTCTGTTTGGGACCAGTGTTTCATCAGTGGAATGCTGGAACTTTTTCCTCCTTTAGCAGTCCAATTCCCTGACTGCTAAGATGGGTGCCTATGAGCCAGAACACCTCTACTGCCCTTGTGGCAAACAATCTGCCGATTCCCAGTGCGCTCGGTTCGCTGGACGCCTATATCGGTGCCGTGCACCAGATCCCGGTGCTGTCGGTCGATAACGAACAGGACCTGGCCCGTCGCTTCCGCGACGGCAATGATCTGGACGCTGCCCGTGAGCTGGTGCATTCGCACCTGCGCTTCGTGGTGCACGTGGCCCGCGGCTACAACGGCTACGGCCTTGCGCTGGGCGACCTGATCCAGGAAGGCAACATCGGCCTGATGAAGGCGGTCAAGCGCTTCGACCCCGACATGGGCGTGCGCCTGGTGTCCTTCGCCGTGCATTGGATCCGTGCCGAGATGCACGAGTTCATCCTGAAGAACTGGCGCATCGTCAAGGTCGCCACGACCAAGGCGCAGCGCAAGCTGTTCTTCAACCTGCGCAAGTCGAAGAAGCGCCTGGGCTGGATGAACGCCGCCGAAGTCACCGCGGTGGCCAAGGACCTGAACGTGTCCGAGCGCGAAGTGCTGGAAATGGAATCGCGTCTGTCCGGCCGCGATATCGGTTTCGATGCGCCGACCGACGAAGACAACGACCATGCACCGCCGTCGCCGGCTGCGTATCTGGTGGCCAATGACGAAGATCCGTCGATGGCCTACGAGCGCGAGGACAGCGAAGACAACCAGATGCAGCTGCTGCGCGAAGGCCTGGCGGAACTGGATGCGCGTTCGCGCGACATCATCCGCCGCCGCTGGCTGGATGCGGACAGCAAGGTGACGCTGCAGGAACTGGCGGACGAGTACGGCGTGTCGGCCGAGCGTATCCGCCAGGTTGAAGCGAACGCGCTGAAGAAGATGAAGGCGCTGTTTACCGCGTAAGGCGGTGACGCGCCTGATTGACGAAAAGGCCCGGCAATGCCGGGCCTTTTCTGTTTGTGGGGCTGGTACAGCACCAGTAGATCCACGCCATGCGTGGATGCCTTGATGCCGTGCCTGCCTCAACCTTCCCGCGCGATCGCACGCCAGCCGATATCGGTGCGGTGGAACGCATTGGCCCAGCTCACCTTGGCCACGCCGGCATAGGCGTTCGCCTGTGCATCGCGCACGCTGTCACCCAGTGCAGCCACGCACAGCACGCGGCCGCCGGCGCTGAGCACCTGGCCCTGCGCATCCAGCGTCGTACCTGCATGGAACACCTTGGCCGTTGCCGGCACCTCATCCAGGCCGGATATCACCTCACCGGTGATCGGCGATTCCGGGTACGGCTTCGCGGCCAACACTACGCCCAGCGACGGGCGCGGATCCCACTGCGCGTCGACCTGGTCCAGGCGGCCATCGATCGCCGCTTCCAGCAGCTCCACCAGGTCCGACTGCAGGCGCAGCATCACCGGCTGGGTTTCGGGGTCGCCGAAACGCACGTTGAACTCGATCACCTTCGGCGCGCCGCTGGCATCGATCATCAGGCCCGCGTAGAGGAAGCCGGTGAACGGAATGCCGTCGGCGATCATGCCCTGCACGGTCGGGTTGACCACCTCGCGCATCACCCGTGCATGCACCTCGGGCGTGACCACCGGGGCCGGCGAGTACGCACCCATGCCACCGGTGTTCGGGCCGGTGTCGCCGTCGCCGACGCGCTTGTGATCCTGCGAGGTGGCCATCGGCAGTGCATGCACGCCATCGACCATCGAAATGAAGCTGGCTTCCTCGCCGTCGAGGAATTCCTCGATCACCACGCGCGCGCCGGCATCGCCGAAGGCGTTGCCCGAAAGCATGTCACGCACCGCGTCTTCGGCTTCGGCCAGGGTCATCGCCACGATCACGCCCTTGCCGGCGGCCAGGCCGTCGGCCTTGACCACGATCGGCGCGCCCTTCTCGCGCAGGTAGGCCAGTGCCGCGTCCACCTCGGTGTGCACGGAATAGAACGCGGTGGGGATGTTGTGGCGTGCCAGGAAATCCTTGGCGTAGGCCTTGCTGCCTTCCAGCTGCGCGGCGGCAGCCGTCGGCCCGAAGATGCGCAGGCCGGCGGCGCGGAAACGGTCGACCACGCCGGCCACCAGCGGCACTTCCGGGCCGACCACGGTCAGCGCTACGCCTTCTGCCTGGGCCAGGGCGAGCAGGCCATCGATGTCGGTGACCTTCACCGCGACGTTGCGGCACTTGTCTTCGTTGGCGGTGCCGGCATTGCCGGGCGCCACGAGCACTTCAGTGACACGGGAGGACTGGGCCAGCTTCCATGCCAGGGCGTGTTCGCGGCCGCCAGAGCCGATGACAAGTACGTTCATCACGAGATTCCAGATTGCGTGGGAAGGGAAGGTCGATATCCCCGGCGGCGCGCGTGGCTCACTCGCAGCCTTCGCGTCGCAGTGATTCGGGGAAGGAATAGGTCCAGGACTTCGGGTCCAGGGTGAAGCGGTGCTCCTGCCGCACCCGCTTGCCGCCGCAGGTGTTGCCGGTTTCCTCGATCAGCAGCGGCCAGACGCGCGCGTTGCGATCGCTGTCATCGAAGCGCAGCGCGAAGTCGATGCTGAAGCGACGGGTGCGGCAGTCCTCGGCAGTGTCGGGGTCGGCGGCCGCGTCGACGTTCTCGCATTCGTACTGGGCGTCGTTGTCGATGTGGCTGCGCACGTTGCCGGTGGCGACCAGTCCCTTTGGCCCCGGCAGGATCAGTGACTGCGAGAGCAGCGAGAAGCCCTGGCCGAACCAGCCATCTTCGACGCGGAAGCCGTAGAAATCGCTGCCAGCGCGGATGATGCTGGCGCTGCCGGGCTGACCGCCACTGCCGAAGCGCTCGCCGGTCAGTTCGCTCACGACTTCGAAGCCTTCGCCCTTGGGATGCAGCACGAAGAAGTCGATGGTTCCCGGGTCGATGTGCGCGCCATCGGCCAGCGCACCGCACACTGCCAGCAGCTGCTGCCAGCTGTCGCCGGTCACCACCGGCTGCTCGGCGCAGACCTGCCAGTCCACGGGACGGGTTTCGCCTTCCTGGGTCCAGGTGCCGCGCCACTCACCTGAGAGCTTGGCGTCCTTGCCGTAGCGCCCGGTCAGGAACGCCTGCAGCCGCGCGGTGCGGCTGATATGGGCAGTGGGCTCGGCGGTGGCCGCCTTTGCAGGTTCTGCCTGCGGGGCAGCTGTGGGTTCGGCGGCCGGCTTGCAGCCGGCCAGCAGCGCCGTGCCAACGAAGGCGAGCACGGCGAGCGGTTTCAAAGAGACTGCAGACATCCGTGTCGCTCCAGTAATCAGTGACGGAAGTGGCGGACGCCGGTGAACACCATGGCCAGGCCGTGCTCGTCGGCGGCGGCGATGACTTCGGCATCGCGCATCGAGCCGCCCGGCTGGATCACCGCCTTGATGCCGGCCGCGGCTGCAGCGTCGATGCCATCGCGGAACGGGAAGAATGCATCGGAGGCCATCACCGAGCCCTCCACCACCAGGTTCGCATCGGCCGCCTTGATGCCAGCGATGCGCGCGGAGTACACGCGGCTCATCTGGCCGGCACCGACACCGATGGTGCGGTTGTCCTTGGCATAGACAATCGCGTTGGACTTCACGAACTTGGCGACCTTCCAGGCGAACAGCAGGTCGGTGAACTGCTTGTCGGTCGGCGCCAGCTTGCTGACCACCTTCAGTTCGTCGCGGGTCATGCCGCGGTTGTCCGAGGACTGCAGCAGCAGGCCGGAGCCCACGCGCTTGTTGTCGAAGTTGTTCAGGCCATCACCATGCGGGATGCGCAGCACGCGCACGTTGGCCTTCTTCTGCGCGTATTCCAGCGCGGCCGGTTCGTAATCCGGGGCGATCAGCACTTCCACGAACTGGCGGTCGAGGATCACCTGCGCGGTAGCAGCGTCGAGCGGCTTGTTGAAGGCGATGATGCCGCCGAAGGCGCTGGTCGGGTCGGTGGCGTAGGCCAGCTCGTAGGCATCGCCATTGCCGGCACCAACGGCCACGCCGCACGGGTTTGCATGCTTGACGATGACACAGGCCGGCGCATCGAACTGACGCACGCATTCCCATGCCGCATCGGCATCGGCCAGGTTGTTGTAGCTCAGTTCCTTGCCCTGCAGCTGCTGGAAGGTGGCCAGCGTGCCCGGCACCGGATGCAGGTCGCGGTAGAACGCGCCGCTCTGGTGCGGGTTCTCGCCGTAGCGCAGGTCCATCACCTTCACAAAGGTGGAATTCATCTGCGCCGGGTACTCGGCACGCACCGGCACGGCAGCGTCGGTGGCGGTGACGGCAGACAGGTAGTTGCTGATCGCCGCGTCGTACTGGGCGACGCGGTTGAACGCGGCTACCGAGAACGCGAAACGGGTGCCGGCCGACAGCTGGCCGTCGTTGGCGTCTAGCGATGCCAGCAGTTCGGCGTACTGCGACGGGTCGGTAGCCACGGCCACGCGGGCGAAGTTCTTGGCCGCCGAGCGCAGCATCGCCGGGCCACCGATGTCGATGTTCTCCACCGCATCGGCCAGGGTGCAGTCGGCCTTGGCGGTGACCGCTTCGAACGGATACAGGTTCAGCACCAGCAGATCGATGGCGCCGATGCCGTGCTCGGCCATCACCGCGTCGTCCAGGCCGGAACGGCCCAGCAGGCCGCCGTGCACCATTGGATGCAGGGTCTTGACCCGGCCATCCATCATTTCCGGGAAGCCGGTGACCTCGGCAACGTCCTTCACGGCCAGGCCGGCATCGCGGATCGCCTTGGCGGTACCGCCGGTGGACAGCAGCTCCACGCCGCGTGCAGCCAGCGCGGTGGCCAGCTCGACCAGGCCGGTCTTGTCGGAAACGGAGAGGAGGGCCCGACGGACGGGCAACAGATCAGCAGTCATGGGGACAGGGCAATCGGCAGCGGAGCGGGGCCGATATTGTAGGCGGTGGGGGCCGGTGGCGGGCGCTGGTGGGGGAAATTGGCCGGTGCAGTCCCCCGTCGCGGTCCGCTCGGCAGCGCCCGCATGGACCGGCATTGGGAGCAATTCGATACGTGGCGCTGTCGCAATCAGGTAGGCTGTGCCCGCACTGCCAAGGATTAGCGGGTTCAGATCGTGTCGATCTATGCATTGAAAGGACGTTTCCAGGACCTGCTGCGTCCGGCCGTACGCGGCCTGTACCGCATGGGCGTCACCGCCAACGCGGTGACCGTGGCTGCGGCCGTGGTCTCGCTGCTGGTGGCTGCTGCCGTGTGGTACTGCGCCCCCGCCCAGCCGCTGCTGTATCTGGCGCTGCCGCTGTGGATGCTGCTGCGCATGGCCCTCAACGCGGTTGACGGCATGCTGGCCCGCGAGTTCGGCCAGCAGTCGCGGCTGGGCGCCTATCTGAACGAGTTGTGCGATGTGATCGCCGACGCGGCGCTGTACCTGAGCCTGCTCAGCGTACCGGGCGTGCGTGCGGAGGCACTGTGGCTGCTGGCCTGGGCCGCCGCGCTGAGCGAGTACGCCGGCGTACTGGGTTTGATGGTCGGAGCGAGCCGCCGCTATGACGGCCCGATGGGCAAGAGCGACCGCGCGTTCGTGATTGGCGTGCTGGGCCTGCTGCTGGCGTTTGGCTGGGGCGGTGCGATGACGGTCAGTGGCGTGGCCGCTGCGATGGCGGTGTTGTGCGGGGTGACGATGGTCAACCGCGTACGCCAGGGATTGAAGGAAGCCGCAGCGACACCGCAGCGGTAATCACAACAAGACTACACGCCCTATCAATACGGAGATTGCATGCGTCAGGCGCAGGAACGGGAATTCCACAGCTTCGACCAGGTACCGCTGTTCTACCGGTACTGGCCGAGCACCACGGCAACCACGCCGGCCAAGGCCATCGTGCTGCTGCATCGCGGCCATGAACACTCTGGCCGGGTCACCCATCTGGTCGACGAACTGGACCTGCCCGACACGGCTTTCTTTGCATGGGATGCACGCGGCAACGGCCGCTCGCCCGGCACGCGCGGCGACGCACCGGGCTTCCCGGCGCTGGTACGCGACCTGGACAGCTTCATCGCCCACATCGGTGCCGAGCATGGCATCGCGGTGGAGGACATCGTGGTCATCGCACAAAGCGTGGGCGCAGTGGTTGCCGCCACCTGGGTGCACGATTACGCGCCGCGGTTGCGCGCGCTGGTGATGGCCTCGCCCGCCTTCAAGGTGAAGCTGTACGTGCCGTTCGCACGCGCTGGGCTGGCGCTGATGCAGAAGTTGCGCGGCAACTTCTTCGTCAACAGCTACGTCAAGCCGCAGTGGCTGACCCACGACCCGGCACGGGTGGAAAGCTACCGCACCGATCCGCTGATCACCCGGCCGATCTCGGTGCGCGTACTGCTGGGCCTGTACGAAGCCGCCGACCGCATCGTGGCCGACGCGCAGGCGATCAGCGTGCCGGTGCAATTGCTGGTGTCCGGTTCGGACTTCGTGGTGCATCGCGGCCCGCAGGACCGTTTCTACGAACGTCTGTCCAGCCCGATCAAGGAGCGCGTGCACCTGCCGGGCTTCTTCCACGACACCCTGGGCGAGCGCGACCGTGCACCGGCACTGGCTCGCGTCCGCAGCTTCATCCAGGCGCGCTTTGCCGAACCGCTGCAGGAACTGTCGCGGCGCGATGCGCATCGGCATGGCCCGACCTTCGAAGAATCGGAGATCCTGTCGTGGCCGCCGGAGCGCAACAGCCTGGCCGACCTGCGCTGGCGCGTGGTGCGCGGTGGCCTGCGCTTCGGTGGCACGCTGTCCGAAGGCATCGCGCTGGGCCTGCAGACCGGTTTCGACTCGGGCAGCACGCTGGACTACATCTACCGTGATGAGGCGCGGGGCAAGGGCCCGCTGGGCCGGATGGTCGACCGCAACTATCTGGATGCGATCGGTTGGCGCGGCATCCGCGTGCGCGGCAAGCACCTGCAGGAGCTGCTGCGCGATGCCGCCCAGCGACTGCGCGGGCAGGGCGCACCGGTGCGCGTGCTGGACGTGGCTGCCGGCCATGGACGTTACGTGCTGGAAGCACTTGGCCAGGGCGAGCAGCGTGCCGACCGCATCGTGCTGCGCGATTTCAGCGATCTGAACGTGACCCAGGGCAAGGCCTTGATCGAGCGCCTTGGCGCGGCCGACATCGCCCGCTTCGAACAGGGCGATGCGTTCGATCCGGCGCAGCTGGCGGCAGTGGACCCGGCGCCGACGCTGGCGGTGGTGTCCGGCCTGTACGAACTGTTCCCGGACAACGATGCGGTGCTGCGTTCGCTGCAGGGCATCGCCGCGACGGTGCCGGTGGGCGGTTACCTGGCCTATACCGGGCAGCCGTGGCATCCGCAGCTGGAGTTCATCGCGCGTGCACTGACCAGCCACCGTGGTGGCGCGGCGTGGGTGATGCGCCGCCGTACCCAGCACGAGATGGACGAACTGGTGCGCCTGGCCGGCTTCCAGAAGGTGGCCCAGCGTATCGATGACTTCGGCATCTTCACCGTATCGCTGGCACGCCGGATCGCGTGATGGCGACGCTGGTGGCAACCGCATCACCGAGCGAGGCGCGTCCGTGGCGGCGCGCCCTGCTGTGGCTGGCCCTGCTGGGGCCGTTCTTCTTCGCCAGCTATGGCTTTGCCAACTGGATGGCTGGCCGCCACGCCCAGCTGCCGGTGATGGCATTTGCCTGGGAAACGCGGATTCCGTTCGTACCGTGGACGATCGTGCCGTACTGGTCGATCGACCTGTTCTATGCGATTTCGTTCTTCCTGTGCCGGCGTCGGCTGGAGCTGGACCGGCACGCGTTGCGCCTGCTCAGTGCGCAGGTGATCGCAGTGACGTGCTTCCTGCTGTGGCCATTGCGCTTCAGTTTCGAGCGACCGGAAATCGGCGGTGTGTTCGGCTGGTTGTTCGATGTGCTGTTGGGCTTCGACAAGCCCTTCAACCAGGCGCCGTCGCTGCACATCGTGCTGCTGATCGTGCTGTGGGTGAAGTTCGCGCAGTACCTGCACGGGGCCTGGCGGCTGCTGCTGCACGTATGGGCGCTGCTGATCGGCATTTCGGTGCTGACCACGTTCCAGCACCACTTCATCGACATTCCCACCGGGCTGCTGGCCGGCTGGCTGTGCGTGTGGCTGTGGCCGGAGCAGGGCACGCCGCCGCTGCGTGCGTGGCAGGCCACGGGCGACCCGAAACGTTGGCGGCTGGCGGCGGTGTATGCACTCGGTGCCGGCCTGCTGCTGGTGCCGGTGGTGATGTTGCGCGGCACCGCGTTGTGGCTGCTGTGGCCGATGGTGTCGTTGCTGCTGGTGTCGTTGGCCTATGCCGGGCTGGGCACGGCGGTGTTCCAGAAGCGCGCCGATGGCCGGTTGACGATGGCGGCGCGCTGGCTGCTGGCACCGTACCTGGGTGCGGCGTGGATCAACTCGCGGTTGTGGACGCGCCGCGCGCCGCAGCCGGTGCCGGTCATCGACGCGGTCTGGCTGGGTCGCCTGCCCAGTGCTGCACTGCCCGTGCCCTTGGTGGGCGTGGTCGACACCTGTGCCGAGCTTTCCTGTCGTGCGCCAGGGGCAGCGTATGCCAGCGTGCCGATGCTGGACCTGGTGGTGCCATCGGCGGCGCAGCTGCGTGCCGCGGCGGACGCCATCGAACGCCTGCGCGATCATGGCCCCGTGCTGGTCTGCTGTGCACTGGGCTATTCGCGCAGCGCGGCCAGCGTGGCGACCTGGTTGCTGCGCAGCGGCCGTGCGCGCGATGTGGCCGAAGCGGTGGCGATGGTACGCACCGCGCGGCCGAGCATCGTGCTGCATGACGTTCATCTACAGGTGATCGCGGCCGCTGCCGCGCAGGAGACCGCTGCATGAGCGCTGTGCCCGATCTGCCGATGATGCATCTGCTGCTGCGACAGGGACGTTTGCCTGCCGCGTTGTCGCTGGGACTGCTGCTGGTGGCGCTGTTGCTGCTGGGCATCGAGCCGGGCCTGGCGATGTTCGCCGCTGGGTTGCTGCTGCTGAGCCTGGTTGCAGGCGTTGTGCAGGCGTATTACGCGGTGCGGGTGCAGTTGGATGCCAGCCTGTTGCGCTTGCTGCAGCAGGAGGGCCTGCAGGGCGAAGACGCGGCACAACGGGTGGACCAGGCACTGCATACGGCCGGCCTGCGCAGGCTGGACGCACAGGCGCCGACGCGTGGCTGGGACGGACGCTGGATCGGCATGCGTCGCCTGCTGATGCGCCAGTACGCCGCCACGCTGCTGCAGTTCGCTGCCCTGCTGCTGGCCGTGCTGTGGCCGCAGACCTGACCGGAGGTGCCGATGTTCGCTGAACTGATCGCCCGCGCCTGCAGTGCGGCCATCCATGTAGTGACCGGCGCACGCGCGCTGTGGGTCGGCTGCGCGCCGTCCAGCGAGCACCGCGTCTACTACGGCAACCATGCCAGCCATGGTGATTTCGTGCTGATCTGGTCGTCGATGCCGCCGGCACTGCGGCGCCAGGTGCGGCCGGTCGCCGCCGCCGAGTACTGGCAGCGCGATGGTCTGCGTCGCTATCTGATCGACGCGGTGTTCAATGGCGTGCTGGTGGAACGTGAGGCGGGCAACCGCCATCAGGATCCTCTGCAGGTGCTGCGTGATGCGGTGGATGAGGGCTGTTCGTTGATCCTGTTTCCGGAAGGCACGCGCAACATCGGCGATGAGCCGCTGCTGCCGTTCAAGAGCGGCATCTACCACCTGGCCCGGCAACGCCCGGAGCTGGAGTTCGTGCCGGTGTGGATCGACAACCTCAAGCGGGTGATGCCGAAGGGGCGTTTCCTGCCGCTGCCGCTGCTGTGCACGGCGACCTTCGGTACGCCGCTGCGGCTGCAGGCCGATGAGGACAAGGCCGCGTTCCTGGCGCGCAGCCGGCAGGCGCTGCTGGCCCTGGCCCCGAACGGAGGCCGCGCATGAGCTTCATGATCGATATGTCCGGTGATCTGGCCGCACGCAGTGTGGGCCAGCAGACCGGCCTGCTGTTCGCCGGTGTGGGTGCGGTGCTGGTGCTGGCCACGCTGGTGTCAGAAACCCTGCGCTGGCGCCAGCGCGGCAAGCCCAGCGCGGTGATCGCCAACCTGGTCTCGCGTATCCGCGCGTGGTGGGTAATGGCCATCGTGGTGGGGCTGGCGCTGTTCTTCGGACGCGCCGGCGTGATCGTGCTGTTCGCGATCATCTCGCTGTTCGCACTGCGTGAGTTCATCACCCTGGCACCGACACGATCAGGCGATTACTACGCCTTGCTGGCCGCGTTCTACATCGTGCTGCCGTGGCAGTACTACCTCGTGTGGATCGACTGGTATGGCATGTACACGCTGTTGATTCCGGTATATGCGTTCCTGTTCCTGCCGATCCTGGCCACCATCGGCGGTGATACCACCCACTACCTGGAGCGCACGTCGAAGGTGCAGTGGGGCCTGATGATCTGCGTGTTCTGCATCTCGCACGTGCCGCTGCTGCTGAACCTGCGTGTGCCGGGCTACGATCCGGCGCGCAACGTGCTGCTGTTCGCCTTCCTGGTGATCGTGGTGCAGTCGTCGGACGTGCTGCAGTACATCTGGGGCAAGCTGCTGGGCAAGCACCTGATCGCGCCGAAGCTGTCGCCGTCGAAGACGGTGGAGGGCTTCGTCGGCGGCGTGCTCTGTGCCAGCGCGCTGGGAGCCGCGCTCTGGTGGATCACCCCGTTCACGCCACTGCAGGCGTTCGGCCTGTCGCTGCTGATCAACCTGATGGGGTTCTGGGGCGGCCTGGTGATGTCGGCGATCAAGCGCGACCGCGGCATCAAGGACTGGGGCAACATGATCGAGGGCCATGGCGGCATGCTCGATCGGCTGGATTCAGTGTGCTTCGCCGCGCCGGTGTTCTTCCACGTGGTGCGGTATTACTGGAAGGCGGGCGGCGGCGGCTGATTCCGCCGGAGGGCCATCCACGCATGGCGTGGATCTACTGGAACCAGGCGGACCCGGAATCGGTAGCGCCGGGCCATGCCCGGCGTGCTGCGCTTACGCGCTGATGCCGTATTCCTTCAGCTTCTTGCGCAGGGTGGCGCGGTGGATGCCCAGCATCGCGGCCGCGCGGCTCTGGTTGCCTTCGCAATGGTTGAGCACTTCCACGAACAGTGGAATCTCCATCTCGCGCAGCACGATTTCGTAGACATCGTCCGCATCGCATCCATCGAGGTCGCGCAGGTAACGGCGCACGGACTGGGCCACGTGTTCGCGCAGCGGTGGCCGGGCAGCGCCACGACTGTTGTCAGGACGAGAAAGGACAGCGTTCAAGGGGGTTCCCGATCTGGTTGGTCCATGCACGCGGGGCGCCGGACCGGATGAGGTGATGGTGGTCAGTCTAGCGCGAGCGTGCCCGACCTGCCACGGCCGGACGGTCCGGCCAAGGTCAAAGGAACTCGAAGGTGAATGCGACCGTGGATGCGGCAGGCTCCTGCACACGGAAGGCGATGCGTGCGCTTTGACCCGGTTCCAGCGGGGCCGCCCCGGGGTTTTCACCGAGGTACTGCGCCGGTGTGAACACGCCGGTGCCGATCACGCGACCATCGGCATCGGACAGCGACAGGCGCAGATCCGGCCATGCCTGCGGCCAGCGCGCGTCGTTGCGGATGCTGGCCTGGATCTGCAGGACGCCCGCCTGGGCCGGCAACGGGCGGATTTCACGGCTGGTCATGGTGAACGCAGCGGGCTCGCGCCAGGCGGGCAGCGTGCAGCGCAGCACGTTGCACAGCGCGCCGATCCACGGCCGGGTGCCGGCATCGGCGGCCAGCCGTGCACGATCGGCAAGCACGCTCTGCAGCAACAGCAGCAGCGCCAATGCGGCCACCAGCAGCCAATGCCAGCGAGGGGTTGGCTGCGCCCGTGGGCGCGCGCCGAGGAAGCTGGGCGCATCGGCGACGGTGGCAACGATGCCGGGTGTGGCAGTGAAGGCCGGTTCGATTATTGGATCATCGGCAACCAGCGATTCTGCTTCTGTTGCCGCCACGATGTCCGTTGCCGGGTCGATGTCGTCGATCACCGGCGCTGCATCGGTCGCCACCGGTTCGCGCGGTCCGGTGGCTTCAGGCGTGGCATCGCGTTCCTGCGCGGTGCGCAGGAACGTGGCCAGGGGACGGCGCGGTGGGTTCGGCTCGGACATGCTCAGGGCGCGGGCTCGGATCCAGCGGTCATTCAACCACGATCAGGCGCGGCGTACGCCGGTGATACGCATCCAGTCGCCGTCCTGGGTGGCCTGCAGGTCGTCGAACCACGCCGCATAGCGCTGCAGCAGTTCGTCTTCCTGGCCATGCAGGATGCCCGACAGGGCAATGCGACCACCGGTGGCGACACGGGCGGCCAGCAGTTCGGCCAGTGCATCCAGCGCGGAGGCCAGGATGTTGGCGACCACGATCGGATAGGTGGCAACCGGCTCGTCCTGCGGCAGGTACACCTGCATGCGTGCCTGTTCGCCATTGCGTTCGGCATTGTCGGCGGTGGCGATCAGCGCCTGCGGGTCGTTGTCCACGCCGATGGCCTGGGCGGCACCAAGCTTCAACGCGGCCAGGGCGAGAATGCCCGAGCCACAGCCGAAGTCGAGTACGCGCTGGCCCCGCAGCTGGCCATCAACGGCCAACTGGTCCAGCCAGCGCAGGCACAGCGCGGTGGTCGGGTGGGTGCCCGAGCCGAACGCCAGGCCCGGGTCGAGGCGCACGATGGCGGCGTCGGCAGCCTGCGCGGCCTCCGGCAGCTCATGGTTCCACGGCACGATCCAGGTGCGGCTGCCGAAGTCCATCGGCTGGAACTGGTCCAGCCACGCGCGCTCCCAGTCCTGGTCTTCCACGGCGCGGAAGCTGCCGCTGCTCCAGTCCAGCTCCGGGTCGAACGCTTCCAGCGCGGCCAGCAGCAGCAGGGCGTTGCTGTCGGCCGGGAACAGCGCGCTGAGCACGAGGGTGTCCCACAGCGGAGTCTCACCCACGCCGGGTTCCAGGATGGCCTGCTCGTTGCTGGTGTCGGCTTGGGCATCAAGCAGGGTCACCGCCAGCGCGCCGACGTCCTCCAGCGCATTCTCATAGCGGGGCTGGGTGGCTTCGGTGCAACGCAGGGTCAGTTCCAGAAACGGCATGGCGGTGAGGGCAATCGCGGGAAAGGGGGCCATGCTAGACCATCAGGGCGTCTCCGTATGCCTTGAGATGAACGAAGCCGATTCAGACAGGCCTGACGGGCCTTGCTAAACTCGGCGCTTTCCTGTGCGCCGTACCACCGACCGTTGCCGATGGCTTTCGCCCCGACCCTGAAAACCTGGTTGCTCGTCCTGCCGGCCGTGGCCGTGCTGGGCGTGGCCGGTTATCGGGCCAATGGCCACAGCCGGGACATGGTCGCGCACGTCGATGTGCCGCTGGCTGCCCAGGCCGGCGATACGCAGGGGACGCTGGCACCGGTGATGCCGGAAGCCCTGGCACGCCGCCTCGCCGCTTTTGAACGTGGCACCGCGCTGCCTTCGGGCCTGCCGCTGGACATCCGCGCCGACATCGAAGGTGCCACCGATCTGTACGCCTACGCGCAGCGCCTGCGTGTGCAGGCCGACCAGGGCAACCACGAGGCGCGCTGGATGCTCAGCCGGGTCTACGACTACTGCGCGCAGTACGCCGTTGATCCGGGTGGCTACCGCTTGGACAACAACGTGCTGTCCGGCCTTGGCCTGAGTGCTGCACCGGAGATGGTGGAGGCGCGCGAGCGGGTGGCGCAGCGCTGCGGTGGCTTCGTGCCCGGCGACAAGCTGGGGCCGGCGCTGGTGCTCGGCGAGCGGCGTCGTGCGGCCCAGCAGGGCAACCTCGCTGCCGAAGCGGCACTGTTTGCGGAAGGTGAGCCGCTGCACGACAACGAGCAGTACCGTCGTGACCTGGTCGAGCGCGTACGTACCTCGCGCGATCCGGAAGCCTATATGGCGATCGCGCCGGGCATGGGGTTGCGCGCGGCCGGCGACAAGGCGCTCGTCGGCATGGTCGCCGGAGAACAGCTCAGTGAACTGGCATGGCGGGTTGCGGCCTGCGAACTCGGTCTTCCCTGTGGAGCCGACAGCGTGCTGGTCAACAGCTTTTGTGCGAATGGAGGGATCTGTTCGCCGGATGGAACGCAGGACTTCCGTGATTTTGTGTATGACGCCGCGGTTTCGCGGCAAGGTGCGGGGAAAATGAAGGAATGGATCAAGCGATTGATTGGAACGAGGGACGGACGATGAATTACCGTCGATTCCTGCATGGGGCCAAGTTCTGGTTCTGGGTGGTGTTGTTTGTGGCGTATTCGGCAGGTGCGGTAGGCCTGCTGATGATCGACACCTACGAGGACCGCTACCGGCGTCTGTCGAAGGTGGAACTGACCTCGGTGAAGACACAGGAAGACGTGCGCCGTGCAGGCGCCAGCCAGGTTGCCGCCGTTTACCGCGCGCAGAGTGGCGTGCCGTTCTCGTCGTTGCCGGCTGGCAGCACCTTCCAGGTGGTGTGGCCGGATGGCTCCAGCGAGACCATGGTGATCGTCGATCCGACCTCGCCGAACGGCGTGCGTCCTTTGGCGAACTCGCAGATTCCTGCGGAAGTTGCCGACAAGCGTTGAAGGTAGCGCCGGGCATGGCCCGGCGCGCTACCGGACGGTAAACAGAAAAGGGCAGGGAAATCCCCGCCCTTTTCGTGTGCAGCGACAACCGCAGCCGATCAGGTCAACGCGATCGGCTTGCTCTTGCGCTCGGCAAGGCGCTTTTCCAGATAGTGGATGTTCTGGCCACCGGCCTGGAAGCCCTTGTCACGCATGATGCGCTGCTGCAGGGCGATGTTGGTCTTGATGCCATCGACCACCATCTCGCTCAGCGCCACCCGCATGCGGGCGATGGCGGTCTCGCGGTCCGGGCCGTGCACGATCAGCTTGCCGATCATCGAGTCGTAGTTCGACGGCACGCGGTAGCCACTGTAGATGTGGGTATCGACGCGCACGCCGGGGCCACCCGGTGCGTGGAAGCCGGTGATGGTGCCCGGGCTCGGCACGAAGGTTTCGGCGTCTTCGGCGTTGATGCGGCACTCGATCGCATGACCGCTCAGCACCACGTCGCTCTGCTTGATCGACAGCTTCTGGCCGGCAGCGATCTTCAGCTGTTCGGCGACCAGGTCGATGCCGGTGACCATCTCGGTGACCGGGTGCTCCACCTGGATGCGGGTGTTCATCTCGATGAAGTAGAAACGGCCGTCTTCGTACAGGAACTCGAAGGTGCCGGCGCCGCGGTAGCCGATGCGGATGCAGGCTTCCACGCACACCTTGCCGATCTGCTCGCGCTGCTCGGTGGTGATGCCCGGTGCCGGTGCTTCCTCGACCACCTTCTGGTGACGACGCTGCATCGAGCAGTCGCGCTCGCCGAGATGGATGGCATTGCCCTGGCCGTCGGCCAGTACCTGGATCTCCACGTGGCGCGGATTCTCCAGGAACTTCTCCATGTAGACCTCGCCATTGCCGAACGCGGCCTTGGCCTCGCTCTTGGTGGTCTCGATGGAGGTCTTCAGCGAGGCTTCGGCGTGCACCACGCGCATGCCGCGGCCACCGCCGCCGCCGGCCGCCTTGATGATGACCGGGTAGCCGATCTCACGGGCGATCTTGGTGTTGGCGACGATGTCATCGCCGAGCGGGCCGCCCGAGCCGGGCACGCACGGCACACCGGCGGACTTCATGGCGCGGATCGCTTCGACCTTGTCGCCCATCAGGCGGATGGTGTCTGCCTTCGGGCCGATGAAGATGAAGCCGGACTCTTCCACGCGCTCGGCGAAGTTGGCGTTCTCGGACAGGAAGCCATACCCCGGGTGGATGGCCTGGGCGTCGGTGACCTCGGCCGCGGCGATCAACGCCGGAATGTTGAGGTAGCTTTCCGCCGACGGCGCCGGACCGATGCAGACCGATTCATCGGCCATGGCCACGTGCTTGAGGTTGCGGTCGACCGTGGAGTGCACGGCCACCGTGCGGATGCCCAGGGTGTTGCACGCGCGCAGGATGCGCAGCGCGATTTCCCCTCGGTTGGCGATGACGACTTTGTCGAGCATGGCAGCCGCCCCTTAGCCGATCACGAACAGCGGCTGGTCGAATTCCACCGGCTGGCCGTTCTCGCCGAGGATGGCGACGATGGTGCCCGACGCATCGGCTTCGATCGGGTTGAACATCTTCATCGCTTCGATGATGGCCAACGTCTCGCCGGCCTTGACCTGCTGGCCGATGCTGACGAACGCCGGCTTGTCCGGTGCGGACGAGGCGTAGAAGGTGCCGACCATCGGCGAGCGCAGCACGTGGCCTTCCGGCAGCGCGTTGCCCGGCTTGGCGGTGCCGCCGGTGGAGGCTTCGGTCGGCGACTGCATCGGCATTGCCGGGGTAGCCGGCTGGGCGACGGCCGGGGCGGCCATCATCATCTGCGGCTGGGCCTGCATCATGCCGTAGCCGGACACCGGAGCGCGCGACAGGCGCACCGACTCTTCGCCTTCCTTGATTTCGATTTCAGCCAGGTTCGACTCTTCCAGCAGGTCGATCAGCTTCTTGATTTTGCGGAGATCCATGGTGGCCTCTTTGCTCTTTGATGTCAGTGTGGTGGGAAGCGCGTTGCGCTCGGGTCAAAGCAGTTCGTAGAAGTCGCGCAGCTGCCGGGTACGGTCGCGCGCGAGGGTGATCAGGCAGCGCATCTGTGCGCCATTGCGCGCGGTGCCGTCGGAATTGAGGGCGTACACCGCCTGGCAGTCGTGATCGCGCAGCTGCATCCATGCGCGCTGGGCCAGCACCAGTTCCTGTTCGGCGTTGCCGCAGTAGCTGCAGCTGCCACCGTTGGCCGGCGTGCGCAGCTGCCTGCGGGCCTGGGCGTAGACGGCATTGAGTTCGACGTCGGCGGCCGCTGCCACGTCCGAGGCGCACAGGTCGCTCTCCATCGTGGTGGTCGGGTGCGCGCAGTCGATGCCTTCGACCTCACGGTCGGACGCGGCGGCAACGCCGCACAGGCCGGCCCACAGCACAACGCTGGCGAGGACGCGCGACAGGCTCATGACGCGGCGGCAGCCTGCACGCGTGCCAACGCCGCGTCCATCGCATAGCGGTAGCTGTCGGCGCCGAAGCCACACACCACGCCAACGGCCTTGTCGCTGAAATAGCTGTGCTGGCGGAAGGGTTCGCGGGTATGCGGGTTGGACAGGTGGATCTCGATGAACGGCACGGCCACCGCCGCCAGCGCATCGCGCAGGGCAACCGAGGTATGCGTGAAGGCGGCCGGGTTGATCAGGATGAAGGCGGTTCCGTCGTTGCGCGCGGCCTGCACACGATCCACCAGCACGTGCTCGGCGTTGGACTGCAGGCTCTCCAGCGCATGACCTGCGGCAGCGGCCTGGGCGACCAGCGCCTGGTCGATGTCCGCCAGCGTGGTGTGGCCGTAGACCTCCGGCTCGCGGGTGCCGAGCAGGTTGAGGTTGGGGCCATGCAGGACCAGCAGCTTCGCCATGGGATCCGATTGACGGGAAAGGGCGGCAGTCTGGCGGAAGCTGAGGATGCTGTCCAGTTCGGCGAAATTAGTGGTGTTTAAAACAATTGTTTGAAAAATGCCCTCGTCCGCGTGGTTGCGTGGCGGACGGGCGCGGGGAGGCTTCCTATAGATAGAGGAAATTGCGCGTGCCGACCATCCCCCTGCCCGGGAGATGCTGCCGGGCCGCATTACGTTCGACACTGCGGAGGTTGCCATGGCATTCCTACACTGCGCCTACCCGCCATGTCGGCGTTCACGGATGCCCGCCTTGCCTATCTCCCTGCGATTGCCCGCACTTCTGCTGGCAATGCTGCCTTTGAATGCGCTGGCTGCCGAACAATGGATCGTTGCCACCGACCTGTGGGGCAACAGGAACTACCAGACCCTGCATCTGGACGTGCAGGGCGGGCGTATCGCCGGTCGGCTGGATGCCGACCCGGTCACCGGCACCCTGAGCGCCGGACAGATGGTGTTCACCGCAACGGACAGCCAGGGCCAGCGCTACCAGTTCGATGGGCGCATTGACGGTGCGCGGATGCAGGGACAGAGCGATCAGCCGGACACCAACAACCGCGACGCGCGTGCCGTCCACGCCTTCAGTACCTGGAAAGTACCGGCGCGGGCCTCGACCGCACCGCAACGCCATGTGTTCACGCCGACCGACTATTCCAATACGTTCAGCGCCGACCGCGCGCCGGTGCTGGTGATCTGGCCGGGAGACTCGGTGCAGACCCGCACGCTGGATTCTGGCGGCGTGGACGAGAACGGCGTTACCCGTGCGCTGTTCGGCAATCCGCAGGTGGGGCCGTTCTTCGTGGTCGGTGCCGAACCGGGCGATACGCTGGCGATCACGCTGACCTCGCTGAAGCTCAACCGCGACCATGCCGACAGCCTGGATGGCCTGGTGGGGCGCTTGAAGACACCGCGGGTGGCCGCCGAAGCCAGCGGGCTGGGCAAGCCCGTGCGCTGGCAACTGGACCGCAGCAGGGGCGTCGCCCGTCCGCAGGGCGCAAGTGGTGGCCTGCGGCATTTCGAAGTGCCGGTGAAGCCGATGCTCGGCGGCCTGGCGCTGGCGCCCGGCTTCGGCTATCCACCCTTCTCCACCGGCGATACCGCCGATTTCGGCGGCAACATGGATTTCAACGCCGTGGTCGAAGGCAATACGGTCTACCTGCCCGTGCAGCAGCCCGGCGCGCTGATGTACCTGGGTGATGGCCATGCGTTGCAGGGCGATGGCGAAACCACGCAGTGGGCGCTGGAGACGTCGCTGGATGTGGAGGTGAAGGTCGAGCTGCTGAAGCAGCATGCGATCACAACGCCGCGGGTGGAATCGGCAACGCAGATCATGACCCTGGGCCAGGGCGGCTCCAGCGATGATGCGCTGCGCATCGCCACCTCGGGCATGCTGCAGTGGCTGCGCCAGGCCTATGGATTGACGTTGTCCGAGGCGACCCAGGTGCTGGGCGTGGCGGTGCAGTACCAGGTGGCCAACCTGGCCGGGCGCAGTGTTGGCGTGGCGGCGAAGCTGGACAAGGCGGTGCTGCAGGGGCTGCAGTTGCAGACGACAGCGGCACCGGGCGGCGGTGGCGTGAAGCGCGCTGCCAAGTGATCGTTGTCCTGCTGGCAGCTTGGGAAGGCGTATCAACCAGGAGTCCGTGATGAGTGCCGACGCAATCCAGAACCGCCGCGCTGCCTTCAGGGCGCTTCATGCATCCGGATGCTTCCTGCTGCCCAATCCATGGGATGTTGGCAGTGCCGTGGCGCTGGCGCGGCTGGGTGCGCAGGCATTGGCCACCACCAGCTCCGGCCACGCCTGGGCCCACGGGCAGCCTGATGGGGCGATGGGTCGCGATGAGATCCTCGCCCATCTGCGGACGATGGCGGCGGCAACCGATCTGCCAGTGAACGCCGACTTCGAAGATGGTTTCGGCAGCAGCCCGGAGGCGGTGCACGAGAGTGTGTCGATGGCGATCGACACCGGGGTGGCCGGCCTGTCGATCGAGGATTCCACCGGCGATGCGGAACATCCGCTGCGCAGCATCGAAGACAGCGTGGCGCGCCTCAGCGCAGCGCGCCGTGCCATCGACGAAAGCGGGCACGACGTGATGCTGGTGGGGCGCGCGGAAAACTTCTTTGTCGGGCGGCCTGACCTGGACGACACGTTGGCCCGCATCCGCGCCTATGCGCAGGCGGGTGCGGATTGCCTGTATGCGCCTGGCATCCGCAGCGCAGCGCAGATCCGCGCCGTAGTGGATGCCGCCGGTGGCAAGCCGGTCAACCTGCTGATCGGTTCGCCCGGGCAGATGACGCTGCAGCAGGCGGCCGGCCTTGGCGTGCGCCGGGTCAGTGTCGGCGGTGCGCTGGCCCGCAGTGCGTGGGCAGGCTTCCTCAGGGCATCGGAGCAGATGCTCGGCAGCGGATCATTCGACGCACTGCCGGGCACCCCGTCAGGTGCCGAGCTCAACGGGTTGTTCAAGCCGTAGGTACGGGCCGGTCAGTGCGACGGTGCAGGTGAGGGGGGCGTCCTGCCGAGCGCTTCACGTACCGCGCGCTGCAGGCCCTGCACATGGAACGGCTTGGCCAGGAAGGGCGCACACCGATGCCTGACCGGCACCAGCTGGTCGTATACCGCCGAAGCGAAAAGATAGGGGATGCCGAGCTCCAGCAGCCGATCGGCAACGGGAAACACCACGCCGTCGCGAAGTTCCACGTCCAGCACAGCGCCGTCGAAGTGGCCACTGTCGAGCATGCCCAATGCCTCGAAGACACTGTTGGCGTGGGCTATCTCATTGCCTTCGTCGGTCAGGGCCTGTTCCATCAGATCGGCCAGATCGAGCTGGTCTTCCACAAGGAGCAGGCGCGGAAGTGTCGCGGGTCGTTCATTGCTGCTTTGCATGGTGTGTTGTCGTGCGAATGCTGCGGTGGTGCGTAAAGTTTCTGCTTTCCAGCATCAAGACCATGGCTGCCTGGTGTGCTTTCGGCGCGAAGGCGCAACTGTGATCTGCGTGTTCTGCTGCTGGCCGTGGCCGCCCTCCCTGGCGGCCTCGGCCATGCGTCTGCCATGGAATCAGGCGGCCTGAGCAGCCCGCGCGTTACCGCCGCTCTTGGCCAGCAACGTCAGTTTCTCGTCAGTGGCCTTTTCTTCTTCCAACGTTTCCAGCAGCAGCGGCAGCGCCTCTTTGTAGCCCAGCTGCTTGGCCAGGGCGGCGATGGTGCCGTAGGACGCGATTTCGTAGTGCTCGACCTTCTGTGCACCACCGATCAAGGCGGCATCGCGCACCGGCCCTTCGTCGATGGTATCGATCACTTCCTTTCCTTCCTCTACCAGGCCTTCCATTGCCGCGCACTTGATCCGCTTGAGGCGGATGCCCAGCAGCTCGACAACCCGGTCGATGCGTTCGATCTGGCCCTGGGTTTCTTCCAGGTGGGTCTCGAAGGCGGTGGCCAGTTCGGGATTTTCTGCTGCGCGGGCCAGCCGCGGCAGAGCCTTGGTCAGCTGCTTCTCGGCGCTGTAGATATCGGACAGTTCGTGGATGAACAGGTCTTCTGCGGTCTTGATGGCCATGCGTCGACACCTTTGCTGGGGGAGAGCGGTGACCTTACGTGGGCGTCCGTTGCAGTCCGGAGCAGGTTCGGTGAACGCTGCATGGAGGGCATGGGTTCCCATGCATGCAGGGTTCTCACATGAGCCGCGCGACAGCGTCCTATCAGTGATGCTGTTGCCTGTGCGCTCAATAGTTACTATTGGTAACTAAAGAGATCGAGAGCCCCCTCATGCACACCCATATCGTTGTCGCCCACCCTGAACCTTCCTCGCTCACCCACGCCGTAGCGGCGCGGATCGGCGAGGCCATCGTCAACGCCAATGCCGGCAACACGGTCACCACCGTGGATCTGATGGCGGAAGGTTTCGATCCACGCTTCAACGCGCAGGACCACGCCTTCTTCCGCAGGACCACGACGCTGCCGGCCGATGTGGCTGCCGAGCACGCACGGCTGGATGCGGCCGACACGCTCGTGCTGGTCTATCCGCTCTACTGGTGGTCGTTCCCGGCGCTGCTGAAGGGCTGGATCGATCGCGTGTTCACCCAGGGCTGGGCCTATGACGAAGGTGCCGATGGCAAGGTGGAAAAGAAGATGCAGCGGCTGCAGGTGCATCTGGTGGGGCTGGGCGGCGCCGGCCAGCAGATGATCGACCGGCGCGGCTATGGCGAGGCGATGAAGACCCAGATCGACCAGGGCATCTTCGATTACTGCGGAGCGCCGGTGCTGTCATCCACGCTGCTGCTGGATGCCGACAGCGGCATGGCCGCAACGCATCTGCAGACGGCGGTGGACATCGGACGTAAGATCGGAACCCCTGCACTCTGACGATCACCCTTGTCTTCCAGCCCTGCCGTGCCTGAGCCCCGTCGTCGCTTGACCCGCGAACAGCGTGCCCGCCAGCTGCTGGACGTGGCGTGGGCGCTGGTCGGCGAAGAGGGAACCGATGCGCTGACGTTGGGTCGTCTGGCGGAGGCGGCAGGTGTTGCCAAACCGCTGGCCTACGACCACTTCGAAACCCGCAACGGTTTGCTGGCCGCGCTGTATGCCGACTATGACCAGAGGCAGACCGTGGTCTTCGATGAGCGCATCGGCAGCGCGAAGGCGCGGCTGAAGGAGCGTGCGCATGCCATTGCCTCCGGCTATATCGATTGCGTGCTGTCACAGGGCAGCGAGATCCAGGACATTCTCGCTGCGCTGGCGGGATCGCCGGAACTGCGGGAGGTGCGCCGTCGCTATCAGCAGGATTTCATCGACAAGTGCGCGCAGTGGCTGGGACCGTTCGCAGCGGGAGAGGTCGTACCGGCCAGCGGCCTCTGGGCCATCCTTGGTGCCGCCGAAACCCTGTCTGAAGCGGTTGCGGCCGATGCGGTGGAACATGCGGCCGCCGAGGCCGAGCTGGAGCGGGTGATCGTCGCCATCGTCAAGCGCAGCACCTGAATCATGTGCGCGGAGCGACCTGGAGTTGCTCGACGCGGACCGGGGGCAGTGGCACGTCAGGCTGCAGGTCCGGCAACAGCTGTCGCAGCAGCTCCGGCATCGCCTGCATCGCGGCACCATCGATGTAGCGCCACTGCGTACCGCCCACCGGCCGGATGGCGACCATGAAGGCGAGGCTTTTCACCGTCTGCGCGTCGACGGTGAACACCGTGGTCCGTGGCACGAAGCAGACTTCTTCGGCGCCGGCAGCATAGGTGCGGGTCGGTTCACCGACATCATCGCTGATGACCTTCACGCCCATGTCGTCGAGTGTCTTCATCGCATCGCGTGCGGCCTTGGCATAGGCCGCATCGCCGCCGGCAAACCGCTTCACGCTGGGATGGGTGCGCGCGATCATGGCATCGGTATCGACGCGGGCGAACGTGGACAGCAGCGATCGCACGTCCTTCTGCAGCGCGTCGCTCTCGGCAGGAGCGAGTTCACCGGCATGGGTGAGTGCCGCAGAGAACGTGCAGAACAGCGCAAGCATCCAGCACAAGAGACGTCGATCCATCGATGGGGTACTCCTTCGGGCGCTGGACTATAGAGCGCATTGCCCGTGGTGTCTGCCCGGTCTGCCCGTCACACACGCTGGGCCTCGGCCGCCGCGGCAATGGCAAAGCCCGCATCAAGCTGCGCCCGCACCTGCTCATCGCGCGACGCACGGGAATCAGCGCCCAGCACCACGTTGATCAGGCGCAGCGGCAGGGCGTGTCCAGCGCACCAGCGACGGGCGGTGGCCGCCAGGCAGAAACCCGCAGCCTGGGTGTAACCGGTCTTCAAGCCATCCACACCGTTTTCGCCGAGCAGGGCGTTCTGGTTCGCCTTCTGCAGCGTGCGGTGCGCGAAGCTGCGCTGTGCGGTGATTGCCAGCAGATCGGGGTAGCGGGCAAGCAGGTGGGCGGCCAGCATCGCCATGTCGCGCGCGGTCGACAGATGGCCCGGGGTGGTGATGCCGGACGCGGAGATGAAGTGCGTATCGTGCAGGCCCAGCGCCCGCGCGTGGTCGTTCATGTGCTGCGCGAACGCCGCCTGCGATCCGGCCAGGTGACGGGCCAGGGCGAGCGCGGCATCGTTGCCGGAAACCACCATCAGGCCCTCCAGCAGTCTGCCGAGGGCGATGCGTTCACCGGGCACCAGGCCCATCCGCGTTTCATCGTCGGCCACCTCGTGTACGTCGCACGGATCGATGGCGATCGTGTCCGACCACGAACCGCCCGACTGCGCGAGCAGGTCATACGCGGTGTAGGCCGTCATCAGCTTGGTCAGCGAGGCCGGCGGTCGTCGCAGTTCCGCATGCTGCTGCTGGAGGATGTCGAGGGAGAGGGCATCGATCGTGATCGATGACACCGGCAGGCGAGGGGCGTGTGATGAAGGCATGGCGTGCAAGCGTAGCCGGAAGCTTGCCTGTCGTGGGCATTGGCTGCACATCCTGCGAATGCCCGTCAGGTGATCCTGTGGCCATGGACTCCGATATCCGCATCGATGGACGCGTGTTCGCTTATGTCTTTCCCTGTGCCTGGGAGGACTACGCGAAGATTGGTTTCTCGCGCGATCCGCTGGGTCGGATCAGTGCGCTGCATAGGCGCTGGTTCGAGTTCTTCGATCTGGAAGCGGGCGCGCTGGTCGAGGCGGAATCAGAGCGGGATGCGCGTGACCTGGAACTGCAGTTGCGCCGGCCCTTCAAGCTGCATCGTGCGCCGGCGCCGATGACGGTGCAGGACAAGGCTGGTGGGCGCACCGAATGGGTGCGCGGGGCCAACGCCGCCTTGGCCGAGGCGGTACGTGCGCTGGCACAGCAGGGCTATCACACGTATCCGCTGCGGCTGTGGCTGCGGGCGGCGATGGTCCAGCGTCTGGACCGGCTGCATGACTGGGCCGCAGCGCAGGTGCCGGAAGAGGAAAGCCTGCGCACGCCGGTCGGTGTGGCCGCACTGCGCGAAGCCATCGATGCGTATCGCGCGCTCGCTATCGATCCGGAGCCGTGGTTGCCGGAGCACCTGCAGCGCGGGTGGTGACACTTCCCGAGGTGGCCGGGACGTTGGCCGGCCGCGGTGTCTGGCGCGCATCGGGCGCTGCGGGAACCGGTTCGGCCAGGCGCTGGGCCAGGGCAACGTTGGTCACATGACCCTGCAGGAACAACAGACCGCTGAAGATGTTCATGATCGTGCCTCCACTTGAGTGGAATGCACGATAGGGGCAGCATGGGGGCGCAAAAAGCGACATTTCCGCAAGGTCGACTTGAGAGGAATTCAAGGCTTATGTCCCGCCCACCGCTGCATGCCCTGCAGGGCTTCGTCGCTGCCGCACGCCTGGGCAACCTGTCCCGCGCCGCCGCGTCGATGAACCTGACGGTCAGTGCGCTCAGCCATCAGATGCGCCAGCTCGAAGAGCGCCTGGGCCAGCCGCTGCTGATACGGCAGGCGCGGGGTGTGGCCTTGACCCTGGAAGGGCAGCGGCTGCTGGATCAGGTCGGCCCCCACTTGGATGCGATCAACGACGCCTTCCAGCCCTACGCTGCGCGACCCGAGCATGTGCTCACCCTCAGTGCCGTGCCGTCGATGGCCAGCGCATGGCTGGTGCCACGGCTGGGCAACTTCGTGGCCGCGCATCCACAAATCGAAATCAATCTGCAGTCGAGCGAGCGGCTGATCGACTTCGACCGGCAACTGCAGTTCGATGCAGCACTGCGGCTGGGCAGCGGACAATGGCCGGGACTGGTGGTGGAACCGTTGTTCGACGAATGGCTGCTGCCCATGGCCAGCCCTGCACTGATCGAGCGCATGGGCGGCATCGGCCACGTCCCGTTGGCGCAGTGGCCGCTGCTGGGAGACCCCGACGGCGCGTGGGGCGCATGGTTCGCGCTGATCGGCGAACGCCCGCCTGCGCGGTTCGTGGCGGTGCTGGATGATTCCGAGGCCCACCATCGCGCCGCACTGGACGGCGTTGGTGTTGCGCTGGGACGGGTCACGCGGGCGCGCCTGCTGCTGGATTCCGGCCAGTTGGTTGCGTTGTCGGACCTGCGCCTGAAAACCGCATGGCCGCATTGGCTGGTGTACCCGCAGCGCTCGATACGCCACCGTGGCTTCCTGGCCTTCCGCGAATGGCTGCACGCGCAGGCAGCCGAGCATGTGCGGCACATGCAGGCCGCGGACGCGGGATAGCGCCAAGCGAGCGTAGTGACGGGGAGTGTGCGTCAGCGCACCAGCGTGACCGCCTGCCCGGCACGTGCAAAGGCTTCGCCCAGCAACGGCCCGGCCTTGATGGCCTCCACTTCCGCGAACACTGCCTGCAACGCCGCTGCGGGTCGAGCAACGGGCGCTGCGACCGCCTGCTGGATCACGGTGAAGCGATCTGCCAGCACGCGATGGCCGGCATGCGCCTGTGCCCAGGCCTGCAGGGGTTGGCGTACGCCGGCCGCTGCATCCAGCCGCTGCTGGTCGAACAGGGTTATGGCCGCGGCCGAGGTATCGGCACGCTCAATCGTTGCCTGCTGCAGCTCGCGGCTGAGGAACAGATCATAGGCGGCGCCGCGGCCCACTGCGATGCGCAGCCCGTCGCGATCGAGATCTGCAACCTGCCGTGCTGGGCTGTCATTGCGCACCAGGTAGGTTCCTTCGATCTCCACATACGGTGCACTGAAGGCAATGCGGTCGGCGCGTGCCGGGTCCACCGCCAGGAAGGCCAGGTCCCACGCATCGTCGCTCGCCGCTGCCACCACTGATGCGGCGGCGTTGTGGCAACTGAAGCGGGCCTGCACACCCAGCCGCTGTGCCAGCGCGGTGGCCAGTTCCACCGATGGCCCGCGTGGTGCATCGGCGTCGCCTTGGGCCAGCACCGGGTTGCCGAGGTTGATGGCTACGCGCAGGTAGCCGAGCGGGGCCAACGCATGACGGTGATCGGCCAGGGACATTGGTGGACTCCGGTACGGCGGGGCGTTCCAGCATGCCAGCTGTGGCCGTATCGTGTGGTGTGCAGAGCTGCGATCCTGTGTTTCATCCGCCTGCATGCCCAGCCTGATCACCATGAATCCCATCCTGCACGTTGAAGTTCCCGCTGCCGACCTGGACCGTGCCATGGCGTTCTACCGGCAATGGCTGCAGGTGGACATCGATACGCCGATCACCGTGCATGACTGCCGGATGGCGTACCTGCCATTCAACGATAGGGGCGCGGGTGCCAGCATGGCGCTGGTGCACGGTGCTGACTACCTGCCCTCGGAGCAGGGTCCGCGTATCTACCTGGGCGTGGACGATCTGGATCACAGCCTGCAGCGTGCCCTTCAGGCTGGCGCGGTGCTGTGCTTCGGCCCGGACGTGGCCGGTGACTGGCGGGTGGCCGAGATCCGCGACAGCGAGGGCAACCGGATCGCCCTGCAGGCGCCCGTCACCTCATAGCCCAGAGGTCAGCAGCCGAACATCGCGTGGCGCTACACGGACGCGGCGCGCGATCGCTGCAGCCAGTCGGCAATGGCCGGATCCAATCGCGGATCGTCCGGAAGGCGCATGCCGAAGCCCTGCTGCAGCACCTCGCGCACGTCCTGCACATCGCGCAGCGGGCGCTTGGCCGGTACCCGGCCCGGGCGATATTCGGTGTAGTTGCCGCTGCCGATGGTGCGTCGCCAATCCGGCCCGGTCAGTGATGCACGCAGTTGGCCAGGAAAGCTCGACTGCGGATGCGTACACACGTACCAGTTGCCCACTTCGTTATCGATCGGCGCCGGTGGCTGCAGGTCGAAGCGGTACAGCGCCCGCCAGTCATCCCCTGCTTCGGCGGCAAGCATGAAGTCGCCATCCTCCAGCCGCTGCACGCGGTAGCGCTCATGCGGTGTGTCCTGGACTGCGGTCTCATGCAGGCGCAGTGGCACGGTCGGGGTCAGGCTGCCGAAGCCGGTATCGACCAACCAGTCCGCTTCCTGCAGACGCACCCGCAGGAGCAGGTGCGTACGCGCGGTCAGCTCGCCCTCTGCAGCCGACAGCAGCACCCGTGCGCTCAGCGGCTGCGCATCGAAGCCCAGGGCCTGCAGCAGGGCCAGGAACGCGCCATTGAGTTCGAAGCAGTAGCCGCCGCGCTGCGCGTGCAGCAGCTTGTGCTGGACGCTGTCCAGGTCGATGGCGACCGCATCGCGCAGCAGGCTGGTAAGGGTCTCGAACGGCAGCAGGGCGTTGTGGCGCTGCTGCAGCAGGGTCAGCCCGGCCAGCGTGAGCGGTGGCGGGGCATCCAGCTGCAGGCGCTGCAGGTAGCGGGGGACGTCGATGGACATGGCAGGCACCACGGGCGGGGGGCTCCACTGTGCTACCGCAACCGGGGTTGAGGTCAAGTGTGCCTCGCCGGTGTCATCCCCCCGTCGCCTGCGGCCGGTACAACAGCGGCGACTGGTCACTGCGCGCGGCAGGATTCAGTTCAGCGCTAAAGTTCCGCTGCAACCGGTCGATAAAGGTGCGTCCTTCCGCCTGGAGTCTGTCATGTCGGCCGTCGTTCCCCACCTTCGGTCCCTGCGTAGCCGCGTTGTCGGGTTGCGTTCCCGTTTCCCTGGCCTGCTGCGCTGGCTGCAGCCACATCGGCTCAGCGTCGCCGACAAGCTCAAGGCGACGTTGCTGGTCTGCAGCCTGGGCCTGGTGGCCATCGCCGCCGTCCACGCCTGGACCAGCCATGCGAGCACGCAGGCGGCACGCGATCAGGCCAGCTACCAGCACGGCAGTAACCGCGTTGCTTCGCTGGCCGCCCGGGTGGCCGAGGCCCGGCGCCTGCAGACCCAGTATGCGCGCAGTTTCGATGATGCGGACCGCAGCCAGTTGCTGGCCACGCAACAGATGTTGAAGCAGGACCTGCAGGCGTTGCGTGGCATGCCGATGGACGCGGGCCGGCGCAAGGTGCTGCAGGCGATGGCCGAGGCTGTCGATGCCTTCTCACAGGGCATCGCCGCGTTGTTCGAACGGGTGGATGAGATGGGGCGCGGCGACGCTGGTCTGGCCGCTCAACTGCAGCAGGCCGCCGACGCGCTGCAGGCGCAGGTGGATGCGCTGGAGCGCCCTGCGCTGTCCCTGCATGTGCAGCGGATGCGGCGCCAGGAAGCATTGCTGCTGCTCGATGGCGATTCCACCCACGCCGATCGTGCCAGCGAAGAAAAGCTGCCCTTCGATCTGGCGTTGGCCGGCCTGCCAGCTGACGTGCAGGAGCGCGTGCGCAACGGAATGGAGGCCTACCAGGCCGCATTGCTGGGCTATACCGCTGCACGCGTCGGCCTGGACGTGGAGGCACAGTCGCTGCTTGAGACTGCGGCGGCCGTGGGCCCGGCATTGACCGCTTTCCAGCAGGCTCAGGTTGCAGCACTGGAACAGGCACAACTGCGTCAGCGATCGGGTGCAAGGATGGCCAGCGTGCTGTTCGTGGCTACCCTGCTGCTGGTGGCCAGCGTGCTGATCACCAGCCTGGTACTCGTGGTGCGCGCGGTGCGTCGACCGATCCAGGACACCCTGCGCTTTGCAGGCGATATCGCGGATGACCGGCTCGACACCACGCTGCGCGTGCACAACGCCAATGATGAGATCGGCCAGCTCGCGCAGCGCCTGGTCGACATGCAGCAGCGCCTGCGTGCGCGCACCGAGACCGAACGCGCGTTGGCACGCGGCAACACGCGCGTGCGGCAGGCGCTGGACAGTGCCCAGACCGGCTTGATGGTGGTTGATGCGGAAGGGCAGGTGGCCTACGCAAACCCGGCGCTGCTGCAGCTGCTGGCGCTTCCCGCAGAGGCATTGCTCGGCAGCGACGCGGTCCGCCTGCATCCGGCGCTGGCGGGACTGATCGGTGTCCGTCAGCGCGAAGAGCGTGAGATCGGCCACGCCGGTACCCGGTATCAGTTGATCGCCAATGCCATCGTCGAGGACGACCATTTCCTTGGCGTTGCGGTGGAATGGCGCAGCCGCGCGCTTGAAACGCTGCTGGAAACCGAAGTGGCGGCACTGGTCGATGCGGCGGCGCATGGCGAGCTGCAGGGTCGCATCGCGCTGGAGGGCAAGCAGGGGTTCGTACGCACGCTGTCGACCAGCATCAATCGCCTGCTGTCCACTTTCGAGACCAACCTGGGCGACCTGCAGGCGCTGCTGGCCGCACTGGCACGCGGTGACCTGAGCGTACGCATGGAGGGCGACCTGCAGGGCGTGTTCGCCCGCATGCGTGACGATGCCAACGCCACTGTCGCGCAGCTGGGCCACATCGTCACCCGTATCCAGCAGGCCACGGTGCGCCTGGATGTGGGTGTCAGCGAGATCGTCGCCGGCCATCACGATCTGTCCCAGCGCACCGAGCAGCAAGCGGCCAACCTGGAGGAAACCGCGGCATCCATGCATGAGCTGACCGACACCGTCGGCCGCAATGCCGACGCGGCGGGGCTGGCCGATGGACTGGTACGCGACGCCGCCAAGGTTGCCGAGCGTGGCGGCACTGCGGTCGGCCAGGTGGTGGCGACCATGCAGGGCATCAGCGCGTCGTCGCGTCGCATCGGCGACATCATCCAGCTGATCGATGGCATCGCGTTCCAGACCAATATCCTGGCCCTCAACGCGGCGGTGGAGGCGGCGCGTGCAGGCGAGCAGGGTCGCAGCTTCGCGGTGGTGGCGGCCGAAGTCCGCTTGCTGGCCCAGCGTAGTGCGGACGCGGCCAAGCAGATCAAGGGACTGATCGAGGACTCGGTGGCGCGGGTAGGCCAGGGCAGTACGCAGGCCGAGCAGGCGGGCGCCACGATGGACGAGATCGTCAGCAGCGTGCAGCAGTTGGCCGGGTTGCTGGCGGGTATCCGCAGTGCGTCGCACGAGCAACATGCGGGCATCGCCCAGGTGAACCAGACCGTCGTGCAGATGGAGGCCAGCACGCAGCGCAACGCGAGCCTGGTGGAAGAGGCCGGCGCATCGACCGCGCAGATGCAGGCCCAGGTGCAGGCGCTGGCCGAAGCGGTTGCAGCGTTCCGACTACTGCCCGAGCGACGCCCGCGCGCGGCAGCGTGATGGCCTGATCGCCTTCGCCGGGCATGGCCCGGCGCTACTGTTGAAACCCATGACGGGTAACGCCGGGCCATGCCCGGCGAATGGACTCAATACACGTCGCGCCGGTACCGTCCGTTCTCCAGCAGCAGTTCCACCGCTTCATCGCCCAGTGCCTCGCGCAGCACCTGATCCACGCCTTCGGCCATGCCATGCAGCGATCCACACACATGGATCACCGCACCGCGTGCCAGCCACGCGTGCAGTTCATCCACCGCAGCACGCAGGCGATGCTGCACGTAGCTGCCATCGTCGACATCACGCGAGTACGCCTGATCCAACCGCAGCAGGTGCGCGTCAGCCTGCCATCGGATGATTTCCTCGGCGAACAGGAAGTCGTGCGCGCGCTGGCGCTCGCCGAACAGCAGCCAATGACCGTGCTCACCGTGATGCGCCGCTTCGCGCAGCAGGCTGCGCAGGCCGGCGATGCCCGTGCCGTTGCCGATCAGCACCATTGGTGCACCTGGCTGCCGATGGAAGCCAGGGTTGCGATGCACGCGGGCCGCAACCGCACCCTTCAACGGCGCATGCAGCGCCAACCAGCCCGAGCCCAGCCCCGCGCGACCTGCTGCGTCGTGGACCAGCCGGACCACCAGTTCCACCTCGCCATCGGCGGCGCATGAGGCGATGGAGTATTCACGCCCGGGCAGTGTTGGCAGGCCTGACAGCCACTGCCCTGCATCCTGTATTCGCACTGCACTGCCGGCTTCGGGCAGCGCGCGTTCGCTGGCCTGTTCCAACAGCGTTTTCGCAGCACCGTCGATAAGTACCGTCTGCACGGGATCCAGGCCATGCGCCCGCAGCACTGTGTGCACATGCAGCGCGTCATGGCGTGGCGCGATATGCAGGATGTCGCCGGCCTGCCAATCGACATCAGCCGGTGGTGCCAAGCGGATCTTCCAGATCTGGCCACCGATGCTGCCGGCGTTGAGCAGGGTGCGGCCGAGCAGACGCCAGTCATGCATCACCGTGGCGGCTGGCAGCACGCTGTCATCGGTGTCGATGCCGGTCAGCCCGGTCAGCTGCATCTGCCACTGGCGCAGCGCCGCCACCGAAGCTGCATCGACATCGATTCGCGCGAACAACGGCTGTGCGCCCGCGCGGGTCAGCCAGTAGTCCATCTGCATGCCGAATCCGCAGAACCGCTCGTACTGGTGGTCGCCCAATGCCAGCATGCCGTAGCGCAGTCCGGACAACGCCGGCATCTGTGCCAGCAGTTGGCGCGCGCTGCGCCGTGCGTTGTCCGGTGGCTCGCCATCACCGAAGGTGCTGAGCACGAACAGCGCCTGTGTGGTGGCTTGCAGCTGCGTGGCAGTCACGCGCGCAAGCGGCAGTACCTGCACCCCGTGGCCGGCCGCCTGCAGCTGTGCCGCCGCACGCCAGGCCAACTGTTCGGCCAGGCCGCTCTGGCTGGCATGCACCACCAGCCACGGTGTGCCCCCGGCGTGGAGTGCTGCTGCCGGAACGGTCTGCCGCAGCGCGCGCGCGGCGCGCTGGCCGCGGCGGCGGTCCAGGTACAGCAGCCAACCGGTGACGAAGAACAGGCACATGCCCAGGCTGCTGAGCATCACCACGATGCGTCCGGGCATGCCGAAGAAGCTGCCCGAGTGCAGGGCGAACATGCTGGTGGTGAGCTGGCCGCCGGCCCCCTGGCGTGCGTACGGGCGCGCGTCGAGAACCGCGCCGGTGGCCGGGTCGAGCTGCAGCAGGTCATGCGCCCGGTCGTGATGGCCACCGCGTTGAGCGGGGTCAGCCGACATCACCCTCACGTTGAGCGCTTGACCGGGCTTCTCCGGCAGGCGCAGGTCGATGAAGCCCTGACGCACACCGGGCAGCGCATACAGCGTGGCCTCGACATTGTGCAGATCCAGGGGAAGATCCGTGGCGAGTCTGTGCTTGGCGTGTGGCGCGACACCCAGCAGCTGGGTCAGCCCGTTGCGGTACCAGTCGAACGACCACCACAACCCGGTCAGCGCGCTCATCAGGTAGATCAGCAGTACCCAGGTGCCGATCACCGAATGCAGGCTCCACAGGAAGCCGCGGCCCTTGCGCGCCCACTCCACCGCCAACCAGCTGCGCAAGTGCCACCAGCGACGCGGCCAGCGCAGGTACAACCCGGACAGGGTGAAGAACAGCAGGGCGATCGCGCAGCTGCCGGTGATCCACGAGCCGCGTTCGCCGGCAACCATATGGCGGTGCAGGTCCTCGACGAAATCGAAGAAAGCCTGCCCGCGCAGCGCACTGAAGCGCTCGCCGCTGTAGGGGTCGAAATACACCCAGTGGTCCTTGCCACCGGCAAAGCGCGCGACAGACGGTCGCTGGCCGCTGGCATCCACCCGCAGCCGCTGCAGCGGCCGCTCGCTGCCCGCCTGCAGCAACGGCACCAGTTCACTTAACGCGAGCGGTTGCTGGTTGTCGGCATGGTGTTCGGCGATGGCGGCGAAGCCAGGATTTGCTGCGCGCAGCAGCTCATCCTCGAACGACAGGACGGCGCCGCTCAGGCCCATCACGGCCAGGATGGCACCCGCGCTGATGCCCAGCAGCCAGTGCAGTTGGAACAGGACGTTCTTGAACATCGGGATCGAGGGCCGTCGAGGCTGCCGCCCGCATCCTGCGCAACAGCAAATGAGAATTAATCTCGTAATTCTCCGGGTCGCGGGCCGCTGCGGTCAAGGAGGGGTTGCCGGCAGGGCTGCGCCCTGCACCCGCCGAAGCGATAGTGCCGGCCGCTGGCCGGCAACCTCAACGGCAACAGCCGAAGCAACGGCAGAAGCGTGCATTCCGTGGGATGGCGGGGTGGGTCCGGTTGCGGGGGACGCTGCAAGTACGTCCCTGTAAGCTCGGTCGCGCCATCCATGGCGCTCACGCCCCCGCAACCGGACCCACCCCGCCTTCGACAGATTTCCGCGGTCTGTCGGAATGGCATGGCCTGCTCTTGGTGGGTGTCGACCTTGGTCGACACGGTAGATCCACGCCATGCGTGGATGCTCTTCGTTCAATTGTCGAAATATTCGATTCCGATGGAGATTCATCCACGCATGAGGTGGATCCATCAGACGCCGGAAATCTGTCAGAGGTGGGGCGGTGTCGGAGTGCGGGGTGTCCGCGGCATGGATGCCGCGGCCAAGCCTACAAGGACGTACTTGCGGCGTCCCCGCACTCCGACACCGCCCCGCCATCCCACGGACGCCCGCTGTTGCCGTTGATTCGGCTTCTGCAGGTGCAGGGCGCAGCCCTGCCGACCTTACTTCGCCCAGCCTTCGATCTCGCCGTGCGCGAACGGGCCGAGCTTGGCCTTCACCATCCGGCCCTGCGCATCGAACAGCACGCTGTACGGCAGCAGGCCCTGCGCATTGCCCAACTGCACGCTGGCATCGCGTGGGCCCGGGGTATCCAGCACGATGGGATAGTTCACCGGCACCCGCTGCAGGAAATCGCGCACGCCGTCCGGTGTATCCAGCGCCATGCCCAACACCTGTACGCCGCGCGTGCCCTGGCCCTCGGCAAAGCGGGCCAGCTCGGGCATTTCTTCCACGCACGGGCCGCACCAGCTGGCCCAGACATTGACCAGCAATGGCCGGCCCTTGAAGCGTTCGCGGATATCCAGCGCGTGGCCTTCGCCATTGGGCAGGACCAGCGCCGGCAGCGGATCACCAGGGCGCAGCATCGGCAGCGCTGGCGGTGACACGGCAACAGGCGCTGGGGTTTGCGCCGCCGGCGCCGGCGCCAGCCGATTGCCGGCCCACAGACCAAGCCCGGCAGCCAGCACCGCTGTCCACAGCAGTGCTGGCCGTTGCCACTTCATCGTGCGGTGCGCAGCAGCGCTTCTTCCACCAGCGCCTGGGTCAGCAGGGTGGGCAGCACCGTCGGCGGTGCGCCGGGGCCGTATACCACGTACAGCGGCACGCCCACGGCCTTGTGCTCATCCAGGAAGGCGGTGATCTGCGGGTCCACATTGGTGTAGTCGCCGCGCATGTACACCGCGTTGGTACGCTTGAGCAGTTCCTTGAACTCCGGACGCGACAGCACCGCGCGCTCGTTGGCCTTGCAGCTCACGCACCAGTCGGCGGTCATGTTGACGAACACCACGCGGTTGTCGGCGCGCAGGCGGTCCAGCATCTGCGGCGAATACTCCACCACGTTCTCGCTGCTCGCCTGCGCGGCACGAGCCGGCGGTGCCAGCTGGGTCACGGCCCACACCGGCACCAGCGCCGCGATCACCAGCAGCACGCCCAGCAGCCCGGCCGCGCGCTGGCTGCGCCAGCGGCTGCGCTCGAACAGCCACAGGCCACCGGTGAGCAGCAGCAGGCCACCCAGCGCCAGCGCCATGCCATCCACACCGCGCTGCTTGCCCAGCACCCACAGCAGCCACAATGCGGCGGCATACATCGGGAAGGCCAGCACGTGCTTCAGGGTTTCCATCCACTGGCCCGGCTTGGGCAGGCGACGGGCCAGCGCCGGCACGAAACCGATCAGCAGGAACGGCAGGGCCAGGCCCAGGCCGAGGAACAGGAACACCAGCATCGCCGCCACCGGCGGTGCAACGAAGGCATAGGCCACCGCCGGACCGAAGAACGGACCCACGCAGGCACTTCCGACCACGCAGGCCAGCACGCCGGTGAAGAAGTCGCCGGCCGGGCCACTGCGTCGCGCCAGCGACTGGCCGAAGTTGCCGATGCCGCCGCCCATGGTGAACACGCCGGACAGGCTCAGGCCCACCGCGAACATGATGTAGGCCAACGCCGCGACCACGCCGGGATGCTGCAGCTGGAAACCGATGCCGACCGCGTTGCCGAGCATGCGCAGGCCGACCATCAGCGCGCCGATCACTGCGAAGGCAACCAGCACGCCCAGCGTGTACCACATGGCATGGCTGCGGGCGCGTTCGGGGCTTTCGCCGCTCTGCGCCAGGCTCAGCACTTTCAGCGACAGGATCGGCAGCACGCAGGGCATCAGATTCAGCACCAGGCCACCGCCCAGCGCCAGCAGCAGTACCCACAGCAACGAGCTGTCGGTTTTCGGCACGCGGCTGGGGGCCTTGGTACGCAGCGCATTGTCCTGCTGCGCGTCGGCAGCGAAGGCATCGCGCGCGCCGCTGCTGGCGTCGGCACCACCCGTGGCGGCCGGCGCGTCGTTGGGCACGGTCGGAAGCAGGCGCAGCGGCGTGCCGTTGGCGGCCTCGCGGGTGCTGGCAGCGGTCGAAGCGGGCAGCGAACGGATCACTTCGTCGCGTGCAGCAGGTGCATCACTGGTGGCGTTGGCCTTGCCGGCGGGGATCGACAACTTCACCCGGCGGGTCATCGGCGGGTAGCAGATGCCATCGGTCTGGCAGCCCTGGAAGGTCACCACCAGCGTGCTGTCTACGGCCTCGGCGCGGCTGCGGCGCAACGGCACCGGCACTTCCACCTGGTTGAAATAGACCGCCACGTCACCGAAGTGCTCGTCGCGGTGCGATTGCGCCGCCGGCCAACGCGGCTTGTCGGCCAGTACCCCGGGGCTGCCTTCCAGCTTCAGCGAGGTGCGGTCGCGATAGAGGTAATAGCCCGGTGCCGGGCTGAAGCGCAGCAGCAGCGTGTTGCCATCGCTGGCGATGGCATCGAAGCCGAATGCCTGTTCCGACGGCAGCGGCAGTGCCTGGCTGTTGCTGGTGCCCGGCAGCCGCAGGCCACCGCCACTGCCGGCGCCAGCCAACGGGTTGTTGAACGCACTGGCGCCGGTGGCGCGTGCGGTCGGCAGCGTGGCAGCCGCACCGCCCGCGCCGGGCAGGGTCACCTGCACTACGCGCTTCTGCGGCGGGTAGCACACACCGGCATCGGCGCAGCCCTGGTAACGCACTTCCAGGCTGATGGTGCCGGCGGCATCGGTGGGCGCGCCGGGCAGGGTGGCCTGCAGGCGCTCGCGGTAGGTCTCCACCTCACCGAAGAAATCGTCGTGGTGCTTCTTGCCTGCGGGCATCTGCAGCGCAGCGGCATTGAAGGCAGGATCGGCCTTCACCGTGGTGCGGTGGCGATACAGGTAATAGCCGGGGGCGATCTTGAACTGCAGTTGGATCTGGCCACGTTCGGGCGCGCTGGCGGTCAGCGCGAACGCCTGGTCCACCGGCAGCAGATCTTTTTCATCCAGCGCGAAGGCCGGCAATGAAAGCCACAACAGGGCGCACAAGGCGGCGCCACGCGCAAACAGAGTCTTCAATCAGTGTCCTCCCGGGTCTGTGCCCGGATCCAGTCCAGATACGCCGGCAGGCCGGCCCGGGTTTCGACCGCAATGCACTCCGGGAGTTCATACGGATGCAGTTCGACGATCCGGGCGATGGCTTCATCGACACGGCTTGCGGTGGTCTTCACCAGCAGCTGCAGTTCGGCGTCGGTGGTGACCTCGCCCTGCCAGCGGTACGTCGACTGTGCGCCGTCCAGGCGGGTGACGCAGGCAGCCAGGTGCTCGGCGACCAGCGCGTGCGCGATGCGCTCGGCACTGGCCCGGTCCGGGCAGGTGGTCAACAGCAGCAGGACGGGATCGACGTTCGACATGACCGTCGAGTATAGGGCCGTCGCCGGGGCAGGGCCCGGCGACGGCAGTGGACCGCAGCGTTGCGCGGTCAGTTGGCCAGCTGGCAGGTGGCCGGCTTGGCCGAGGTGAACAGGGCCGGGGTGGCCCACTCGGGGTGGTCGATGAACGGGTTGCGATTGCCCTGGAAGCTGTAGATCACGTCATTGCGCGCCTGCTCGGCGGCATCCGGCGGATCGGACAGGTGCCAGTCGATCAGGGTCGACAGCAGCCCCATGTAGGCCGGCGAACTGCTGGTCTTGACGATCTTGCTGCGGTCGTCGGTCAGTTCCAGGTCCGGTTCGGACTGGCCGGTGGCCGCATCCTTGCCCCCTTCATAGCGGATGGCCATGTACATCACCGCACGTGCCATGTCGCCCTTGCGATGGCCCCACACCTCGAAGGTACCGGCATTGCCATCCGGCGTGCGCACCCAGTTCGAATTGCCCGGGTAACCACCGCTGCCGCCGCCCTGGCCGTTGTTGGCCTCGGTGGCACGCTCGCCACAGTTGGCATCGCACTTGCCGAACGGCTTGTTGCCGCGGTCGGCGTTCCACTGTGCGTCGGTCAGGTACAGCATGTGGGTGTCGGTGTAGGGCGCGTACGGCAGGCCCTTGTCGCCGGTGGTGCTGGCAAAGCCCAGCGAATTGGGCCAGGTGTGCTCGCGGTTGTACTTCAGGCCACCGCCGCTGCCGGCACGGTCGGTCACCTTGGTGTAGCTGCGGTTGCGATAGGCATCGAGGATCCGGCCGCTGTTGTTCGGATCTTCGTCGGCGATCTCCAGGATGGTCCAGGTGCTGGTGCCCGAGCCGCTGTACGGATACGCGGTGTGGCCCTTGATGGTGGCGTGCAGCGAGCAGCGCAGCTGGCTGGGGCTGCTGGTGTTGACCTTCGAGTAGTAGCCCGCCGGGCCGCCGGGATTGCCCGGGTCCGGGTTGCCGGTGGTGGTGGCCACGGTGAAGGCGATGCGGCTGTCGGTCGCCGGGCGGGCACCCTGCGCATCGGTGATGCGTGCGGCACGGATGTCGAAGCGGCAGGCTTCACCGGCGACCAGCGCGGTATTGGTCGACAGCTTCACGCTCTTGCCGCTGGCCGGCCAGGTCAGCGGTACGCTGCCGGAGGTGCCGCAGGTCAGTGCGAAGGCGTCGCTGGCGAGGTTGACCGTCTCGCTGAACACCACTTCCAGGTCGGCGGCGGCCGGGAAGGTGCTGCTGCCCTGTGCCGGCGTGGTGGTGGACACCGATGGCGGCGTGTTCGGGCCCGGGGTGCCACCGCCGCTGAAGGTCTGGTTGTTGTTGCAGCTGCCGAAGGTCTGCCTGGCCGATTCGGCCCAGGTGAAGTGCGCGTACTGGCTGCCGCTGCCGGTCAGCTGCAGCGAGGTGCCCGCCGCGGTGCTGTTGGTTTCGGCAACCGGAATGTTCTGGCTGGTCATGCCGGCGGCGGGGCCACCGGAGGCGGTGATCGCGCCCTCGTAGCTGAGGAACTGGACCACCTTGCCACTGGCGTCGACCAGGGCGATGCCGTCATTGGGGCCGTTCTGCAGGCCGTTGGTGGGGTAGGTGACCACGGCCAGGGTGGCGCTGCCGCAGCTGGCGGCGGTTCCCGCCGGTACCGCGTTGTTGGCGTAGACCGTGGCGGCCGACGGATTGCTGCCGTTGTAGAGGTACAGGCGGTAGCCGGACAGGTCCTCGCCGGCGGTGGCGACCACTTCGATGGCTTCGCCGACGTCACCGGCAGCGGTGCTGTCGTCGTAGTGCAGTTCGTTGATGAAGACCTCGGCCTGGGCCGGCGCGGCGGCCAGTGCCAGCAGGCAGGCGGCGGCGAGCGGGGACAGCAATCGCATCGACTACTCCTTGTGATTGGGAATGCCGGGCCACCCTAAAGCCGATCTGGTGACACTTTGTCGTAAATGAACGCCAGATATCTGACAGTGAGACGGCGGTCACCAAATGCCCGCGATTTCCCCCTTGGCTTGCCGCGTCGCATCCCTATAAAGGCGTCCGCGCAGGAATGGAGCGCCGCCGGGTCTCCGCAGAAAAATTTCGGCGGCGGGCCTTGAAAGGCCTCCGGAGGTCTCCATCTCTGTCGTGCTCCCGACCTGTCGGGCTTTTTCACGCGCGTTGCTGGCAGTCGCCTGGTGCGAGTGCTAACATCGCCGGACTTTTTCAGACCAATCAATAACTTAAGAGGTCCCACATGAGCATCAAGCCGCTGCACGACCGCGTTGTGGTCAAGCCGATCGAAGCCGACGAAGTTTCCGCCGGTGGCATCCTGATCCCGGACTCCGCCAAGGAAAAGTCCACCAAGGGTGAAGTCGTGGCCGTGGGCCCGGGCAAGCCGCTGGACAACGGCACCGTGCGCGCGCCGTCGCTGAAGGTCGGTGACAAGGTCATCTACGGCCAGTACGCCGGCAGCTCGTACAAGAGCGAAGGCGTCGAGTACAAGGTCCTGCGCGAAGACGACGTGCTCGCCGTCATCGGCTGAGCGTCGGCGCGACCTGCTTCATACCCTGATTCCAAACACCCAGCTGCCGGGCATGGCCCGGCGCTACCAATGAGGTAACTGCAATGGCTGCCAAGGATATTCGTTTCGGTGAAGACGCCCGTTCGCGCATGGTGCGCGGCGTCAACGTTCTCGCCAATGCCGTCAAGGCTACCCTGGGCCCGAAGGGCCGCAACGTCGTGCTGGAGAAGAGCTTCGGCGCCCCGACCATCACCAAGGACGGCGTGTCCGTCGCCAAGGAAATCGAACTGGCTGACAAGTTCGAGAACATGGGCGCGCAGATGGTGAAGGAAGTCGCGTCGCGTACCAACGACGACGCCGGCGACGGCACCACCACCGCCACCGTGCTGGCCCAGGCCCTGATCCGCGAAGGCGCCAAGGCCGTTGCTGCCGGCATGAACCCGATGGACCTCAAGCGCGGTATCGACAAGGCCGTCGTGGCTGCCGTCGCCGAGCTGAAGAACATCTCCAAGCCGACCGCTGACGACAAGGCCATCGCCCAGGTCGGCACGATCTCGGCCAACTCGGACGAGTCGATCGGCCAGATCATCGCCAACGCGATGAAGGAAGTCGGCAAGGAAGGCGTGATCACCGTTGAAGAAGGCTCGGGCCTGGACAACGAGCTGGACGTGGTCAAGGGCATGCAGTTCGACCGCGGCTACCTGTCCCCGTACTTCATCAACAACCAGCAGTCGCAGACCGCTGACCTGGATGACCCGTACATCCTGCTGCACGACAAGAAGATCTCCAACGTCCGTGACCTGCTGCCGGTGCTGGAAGGCGTCGCCAAGGCCGGCAAGCCGCTGCTGATCGTCGCCGAGGAAGTCGAAGGCGAAGCGCTGGCGACCCTGGTGGTCAACACCATCCGCGGCATCGTCAAGGTCGTGGCCGTCAAGGCGCCGGGCTTCGGCGACCGTCGCAAGGCGATGCTGGAAGACATGGCCGTGCTGACCGGCGGCACCGTGATCTCCGAGGAAGTCGGCCTGTCGCTGGAAAAGGCCACCATCAAGGACCTGGGCCGCGCCAAGAAGGTGCAGGTTTCCAAGGAAAACACCACCATCATCGATGGCGTGGGTGACAAGGCTGCGGTCGATTCGCGCGTTGCGCAGATCAAGACCCAGATCGAAGACACCTCCTCGGACTACGACCGCGAGAAGCTGCAGGAGCGCGTGGCCAAGCTGGCCGGTGGCGTTGCAGTGATCAAGGTCGGCGCTTCGACCGAAATCGAAATGAAGGAAAAGAAGGATCGCGTCGACGACGCCCTGCACGCGACCCGTGCGGCCGTTGAAGAAGGCGTGGTTCCGGGCGGCGGCGTTGCCCTGGTCCGTGCGGTCTCCGCGCTGGCTGGCCTGAAGGGTGCCAACGAAGACCAGAACCACGGCATCCAGATCGCCCTGCGCGCGATGGAAGCCCCGCTGCGCGAAATCGTCGCCAACGCCGGCGAAGAGCCGTCGGTCATCGTCAACAAGGTCAAGGAAGGCACCGGCAGCTTCGGCTACAACGCCGCCACCGGCGAGTTCGGTGACATGCTGCAGTTCGGCATCCTGGACCCGACCAAGGTGACCCGTTCGGCGCTGCAGAACGCAGCCTCGATCGCTGGCCTGATGATCACCACCGAAGCCATGGTTGCCGACGCTCCGAAGAAGGACGAGCCGGCCATGGGTGGCGCTGGTGGCATGGGCGGCATGGGTGGCATGGGCGGCATGGACTTCTAAGTCCCGCTGCACCGGTAGCGGCCGACCCAGGTCGGCACGCTTCCCTGCTGCAATAAAAAACCCCGCCGCAAGGCGGGGTTTTTTTGTGGGCGATGATCGGTGTTTGCTGCGCAACTACCGGGCAGCTGCCGGAGTGTCCTGCAGCTGCGGCTTTTCACTGCGACGCAGGCAGATCCACTCGGCGCCGCTGCCGATCTGCACGCGGGTATCTGTCATGGCATCAGCGCCCAGAATCAACGCGGGGCGTTCTTTCAGTCCCAGCGAGGCAAACACCGGCAGTTCACTGATGCGCACTTCCTGCGTCGGGTGTTCCCAGCTGCCCATGCGCAGTCCCGGCAAGGGCGCCAGCCAGGTTTCCACCACCCGTTCGCCGAGGCCCTGCGTACCTTTGGCGCGGACCGTCACTCGTGCGTCGCTGCCGTCGGTGCGAAAACCGAGTGCTGCAGCGGCGGCTGCATTGAGCACCGTCTGTGCCGCGCCGGTGTCGACAACCGCAATGACCTCGACGTCGGTACCGGGCACCTGCATCTGCACGAAGCCGAAGCGCTGCATGCTGGCATCGCGCACGGGCAGGGCATTGCGCAGGCATGCGTCATCGTGCACCAGCGATCCGGCCGGCTGCAGCAGCACCTGCTGCGCGGCGATGTCATAGGTGGTGTCGAAGCGGCTGGTGACATCGTTGCCGAGAATGCCGTCGATGCGGCGGCCAGTCCTGCCGGCAAGCCTGCTCAGATCGGTCTGCAGCATCGCAGCGTCAAAGGCGAAGGTGCCCAGGTGCCAGCTCGCGTTACGGGTGCGCCGCAGTACCGTGCTGCGGTCGGTAGCGCCTTCCACGCGTGTCTCGACACTGGCCGCATCTTCCAGCCCACGGCGGCGGGCTGTCGCCTCATCCACTATGGTGGCGCCAGCGGCGCTGTCGATGACGAAGTGTAGCGGCTCGACGCTGTCGCCCAACTGCATCGCCACGGCGGGGTGCCCGCCCTGCATCCACATCGGCAGTACATGGGTTTGCGGGGCAGCTGGGGCGGCCATCAGCGGTGGCGTGGTCATGCAGGCAAGCGCCAGCAGGGTACGGATTCGCATCGTACAGGTCTCCATTGGGGAGGCCATTGCAGCCCACCCGCGTATCCGGCAGATGTCCGCTCCGGCTTCGGCAGATACAGTCCTGATACAAACGCGCGCCATAATCGCCGCATGACTGCAGCAACCGACATCGTGGTGGTCGACGATGACCTCAGCATCCGCGAAGCGATTGCCGATTGCCTGCGCGCGCATGGCTACCACGTACGGGTGGCGGCCCACGCGGCCGCACTGGACGAACTGCTTGCCCAGCGGGGTACCGACCTGATCGTGCTGGACTGGATGATGCCAGGCGAAGATGGACTGTCGGTATGCCGTCGCCTGCAATCGAGTGGCACCCCCATCCTGATGCTCAGTGCGATGGCAAGCACGCCCGACCGCGTGATCGGCCTGGAAGTGGGTGCCGATGACTACCTGGCCAAGCCCTTTGACCCGCGCGAACTGCTGGCACGGGTACGCGCACTGCTGCGGCGGGTGCAGAAGCAGGCCGACAGCGCGCAGGCCGCGGTGCTGCACTTCGATGGCTGGCAGCTGCAGCTGGAACACCATCGCCTGCTGACGCCCGCCGGGGCCGACGTCACCCTCACCAGCGGCGAGTTCGCACTGTTGTGCGCGCTGGCCGAGCGCGCCGGTCGCGTGCTCAGCCGCGAGCAGTTGCTGCTGTTTACCCGGGGCGATGCCAGCGAGTCGTTCGACCGCGCCGTCGATCTGGGTATCAGCCGCCTGCGGCGCAAGCTTGCACAGGTCGCGCCTGGCGGCGAAGCACTGGTGCAGACGCTGCGCGGCCAAGGTTACCGGTTCTCCGCCTCGGTCAGCCGCCGATGAAGCGTCCCTGGCGGACCGCGACCTGGGTGGCACTGCTGATCCTGGCCACCCTGCTGGTGGCGCAGTTGGTCAGCTTTGCCGTGGTCTGGGCGGTGCCCAGCCCGGCTGCACCACAGATGAGTCTGCTTGACGCCGTGCAGGTCATGGGCGGTCGTGCAGCCGCTCCGTTGGGCCTGCGTCGCTGGAGCCAGGCCAACGCGCCGGCCGGCGTGGACAACGACTGGATGAGTGCCGTGGCAGCCGCGCAGCTGCAGGTGCCGCGTGCACGGGTGCGCACGGTCTGGCGGCGCACGCCCGACCCGGCCGTTGTACAGGTGCAGGTGATCAAGCAGGGGCAGCTGCTGCAAACCGGGCCCGAGCAGCGCGCCACGGTGGAACAGGCGCTGCTGCTGCCGGGCCTGCGCTGGCCCGCCTTTGAACTGGCAGTGCAGCAGCCCGATGGGCGGTGGAGCGTCGTGGGCGCCAACCACAGCGAACTGCTGCAGTGGCGCCGGCAGGTGCTGCTGGCCCTGCTGGCCGGCGCCGTGCTGCTGGCGCCGCCAGCCGCCTGGCTGGCGCTGCGCCTGACGCGTCCGCTGCGGCGGCTGGCCGATGCAAGTGCGGATCTGTCGCTGCAGGCCAGCGCCCCCCTGCCGATGGAAGGGCCGCACGAGGTGCAGGTGCTGGCCGCGGCAATGAACGCGGCGCGCGAACGCTTGCGCGGTCAGGCCCACGATGTGACCCGGATGCTGGCCGCCGTAGCCCACGACCTGCGCACGCCGTTGACCGGCCTGCGCCTGCGTGCCGACAGCGCGCCGCCAGCGCAGGCAGCGCGCATGGTGGCTGACATCGAACGCATGAACGCCATGATCGAGCAGGTTCTGGACTACGCGCGTGGGGAACTCGAACCTCCTGTGCTGCAGCCGCTGGATATCGTGGCGTTGCTGGACGATTGCGTGCAGTCGGCGCGTGGGCGTGGCGTGGTCATCATTGCCACATTGCCTGCCGAGCTGTCGTGGCACGCGGATGCGCTGCTGCTGAGGCGGGCGCTGGACAATCTGATCGACAACGCATCGCGCTACGCCGGTGCAGTGGAGCTGCGTGTTGCACGGGTGGGACAGAGGCTCCATCTGGAGGTACTGGATCGCGGTCCCGGCATCGCAGCGGCAGACCGGCAGCGCCTGCTGCAGCCATTTCAGCGCAGCGAAACCTCGCGCAGTCGCGACACGGGAGGCGCCGGGCTGGGCCTGGCAGTCGCCGCCAATGCGGCGCACCGTCACGGCGGTGAACTGCAGTTGCTGGACCGTGAAGACGGCGGCCTTGTGGCGAGGCTGATCGTGGCGCCGTAAAGGCGCCTTAGATATGCGGTACACCTATTTTCATAATATGATTAGGTGGCTAATTATAATGGATGATGCGCGTGCTGGAATTCAAACACCTTGCCCTCATCAACGAAGCAGAGCGTCGTGGCGACGCAAACCTGGACCAGCTGCGCCTGTGCTTCCAGCTGCTCGCCTTGTCCGGCGCGATCGACCGTGACTGCGCTGCACGGCTGGCACCGCACGGCCTCAGCGAAGGCCGCTTCGTCGTGCTGTTCCTGCTGCACGGCGCCGGCGGCATGTTGCCGCCGCACGAGCTGGCCGAACGTGCCGGCGTCACCCGCGCCACCATCAGCGGATTGCTCGATGGCCTGCAGCGTGACGGCCTGCTGCAGCGGCGCAGCGACGCCGAAGATGGTCGACGTCTGCAGATCGTGCTGACGGCACGCGGCAAACGCCTGGCAGATGAGTTGTTCGACCAGCACACGCAATGGATCGGCGGACTGTTCAACGGTCTTGATTTCAGCGAACAGGCGCAGTTGTCGCTGCTGTTGGAAAAGGTCTGGCGACACACCGACGCAGGCCAGGAAACAGGCACATGAGCACTGCCATCGCCTCCGCACGCCTGCGGGCACTCAATGCGGGAAGCGCCGCCAGCACGCATTTGGCCGAGTGCCTGGCGGTGGACTTTGGTGCGTTGCTGCAGGCAGTGGCACCGACCTTGCCACCGGCCGCGATACAGCGCATGCGCGCCGCCGCGGGCAAGGGAATCACCCAGCGCATGGCCCTGGCCGCAGCGCTGCTGCGCGAGGCAGGGCAGGGCGACGTGCAGCACTGGCAGGCGCATCCCTCCGACACCGTGCGGGGATGGGCGTGCTATCTGATCGGCGCTGACGCGCAGGCGACATTGGCCGACAAGCTGCAGGCGATGCATCCACTGGCAGACGATCCGCACTTCGGTGTGCGCGAATGGGCGTGGCTAGCGCTGCGCAGCGATATCGTCGCCGGGCCACTGGATGCGCTCGCCCTGCTGCAACCCTGGGCGCAGCAGCCGTCGCTGCATCTGCGCCGCTTCGCCTGTGAAGCGCTGCGCCCCCGCGGCGTCTGGGCCACGCATATTGCCTTGTTCAAGCAGCAGCCCGAGCACGCGCTGCCCTTGCTGGAAACACTGGCCGATGATCCCGAGCGCTACGTGCAGGACTCGGTGGGCAACTGGTTGAACGACGCTGGCAAGAGCCAACCCGATTGGGTGCGCGATGTATGCACACGGTGGCAGTCAACCCGCGACAGCATCGCCAACGCCTACATCCGCAAGCGTGCGCTGCGCTCGCTGTAACGCAGCACCGTTCACCCGTTTCCCGCTGATGCCGGCCGCTGGCCGGCAACCTCATGATCTTCAACGAATCCCCCTCGTCCCATCCTCTCAACGGACTGCACTCCGACACGGCCATGGCACATGCGCGTGTCATCCATTCCGGGTAAAGATGGCGCTCGGCCGTATCCATCCGCAGGGAAGTCGAGCATGCAGAGCAAGATCCAGGTGACGTTGTACGGAGCGCTGGGCAGCAGTCCTGCGCTGCAGGTACCCGGCCTGGAAGGGCCGGTGGTGGCCATCCAGGAAGCCACCCTGCGGCAGCTGGTGTCCGATCTGTATACGGCCCGATCCATGCTCAACCCCGAACAGCTGGATGAGGCCAGGCAGGAACTGGACCGCGTGGTGGAGCGCTGGGTCGACATCCACGAGACGCTGTTGCTGGACGTGGAAGTGCATGGCGGCCGATAGTCCGCTGAACCGCGCCCGCAGTTGCGGATGAAACAGTTGGCACCTGCCAAAACCCTGTGTTATCAATAGATCCCATGAACGCAACCCACGCCAGCTTTTATTGGTATTACTTTCCGAAGCCCCCGGCGGAGGAAGGATTGCGCTCACCCTGAAGAAAGCTTCAGACGCATTCCCGAAAGCCGCCAGCGAACCTGGCGGCTTTTTTCATGTCGCCACGCTGCGGACCCCCAACGTTCCGTAGAGACCCCCCACCATGCCCCCGCACACCGACGACCTGCGTATCCGCACCATCGAACCGCTGACACCGCCTGCCCAGCTGCTGGCGATGCTGCCCTGTGATGACGAAGCCTCCGACACCGTCAGCGCCTCGCGCGCGGCCCTGCACCAGATCCTGCACGGCCGCGACGACCGCCTGGCCGTGGTGGTCGGGCCATGCTCGATCCACGACCCGAAAGCCGCCATCGAGTACGCCCAGCGCCTGAAGCCGCTGCGCGATGCACTGGCCGGTGAACTGGAAATCGTCATGCGCGTGTACTTCGAAAAGCCGCGTACCACGGTGGGCTGGAAGGGCCTGATCAACGATCCGGACCTGGATGGCAGCTTCAAGATCGACAAGGGCCTGCGCATCGCCCGCGGCCTGCTGCGCGACATCAACAAGCTGGGCCTGCCTGCCGGTGTCGAGTTTCTCGACGTGATCTCGCCGCAGTACATCGCCGACCTGGTGGCATGGGGCGCGATCGGTGCACGCACCACCGAAAGCCAGGTGCATCGCGAGCTTGCGTCGGGGTTGTCGTGCCCGGTCGGCTTCAAGAACGGTACGGACGGCAACGTCAAGATCGCCGCCGATGCCGTGGGCGCGGCCTCGAATCCGCATCACTTCCTGTCGGTCACCAAGCAGGGCGGCACGGCCATCGTCTCCACCACCGGTAACCCGGATTGCCATGTGATCCTGCGTGGTGGCAAGCAGCCGAACTACGATGCGGCCAGCGTGGCCGATGCCTGCCAGGCACTGGCCAAGGCCAAGCTGCCGACGCGCCTGATGATCGACGCCAGCCACGCCAACAGCCTGAAGAACCATGAGAACCAGCCGAAGGTGATTGAAGACATCGCCACCCAGCTGGAAGACGGCGAGCAGCGCATCGTCGGTGTGATGGTTGAAAGCCATCTGGTCGGTGGCCGTCAGGAGCTGGTCGAAGGCCAGCCGCTGGTCTACGGCCAGAGCATCACCGATGGCTGTATCGACTGGGATACCACCGTGACGGTGCTGGAGCGGCTGGCTGCGGCCGTGCGCGCCCGCCGCGAAGTGAAGGTGTCGGAAGCTGCGTGATTGACGCCGCCTGACGGCGGCACGTGTGTGGATGGCGGCCAGCGCCTGCGGGGGTGCGGCCGCGATCAGGGCCGGTCGGAGTTGGAGACCGGCCCGTCTGCACCGGCGATGCGCCTGGCGCTGCGTATGTACGACAGCGCCAGGTACATCGCCGGGGTGGAGTGAACGGTAGATCCACGCCATGCGTGGATATGGGCACAATGCGGCAACCCTCCTTGCCGCTACCGCCATGAACGAACTGATCATCCCTGACGCTGCTCAACGCGACGAATCATCGATCGAAATGATCCGCGTGTAGATCGCCGAGCGAGGGCTGCATACATCGTTGAAGGTGGGGCTCTACGAGGACTGTGCAGACATCCGCGAAGAGCGTGCCTGGGGGCGCATCCTTGCTGATGTTGCCCAGCACGTGGCCGACGCGCTGGCGGCCAGCCAGGGCATGGACCCGCACGTGGCGATCGAGGCCATCAAAGCGGCGTTCAATGAGGAGTTGCGGGCGCCATCCAGCGGTCGGTCCGGCGGGTTCGTCGTGCGCCACTGACAACCGATCCCAGCCGAGCATGGCTCGGCTCTGCAGTAGGTCCACGCCATAGGTGGATGGCGCACGGCCGCGCTCACCCTCTCGCCCGCAGCCGTGCCAGCGCCATATACATCGCCGGTGTCGTGTACAACGTCAGCCACTGGCTGACCAGCAACCCGCCGACAATGGCGATGCCCAGCGGCTGCCGCAGCTCCCAGCCTTCGCCGTTGGCCAGCATCAGCGGCAACGTGCCCAGCAGTGCCGCCAGCGAGGTCATCAGGATCGGCCGCAGGCGCAATCGTGCAGCGTCCATCACCGCATCGCGCGCACTCAGCCCGCGGCGTTCGCCGGCCAATGCGAAGTCGACCAGCAGGATGGTGTTCTTCATCACCACGCCCACCAGCAGGAACAGACCGAGCAACGCGATCAGGTTCAGTTCGTTGCCGAACAGCCACAGCGCAAGCAGCGCGCCGATACCGGCCGACGGCAGCGTGGACAGGATCACCAAGGGCTGCAGGAAGCTCTCGTAGAGGATGCCCAGCACCAGGTACACCGCCAGGGTGGCACCCAGCACCAGCCACAACTGGCGCGAGCGCAGCTGCTCCAGGCCGCCGGCCTCGCCGGACAGCTTGGCCTGCACCGAGCGCGGCAGCATCAGTGTGGCCATCGCCGCATCAATGGCCTGCGTGGCCTGTTCCAGGCCCACGCCCGGCGCCAGCGCGAACTCGATCCAGATCGAGGCGAACTGCTCGCTGTGGTATACGCGGTCCGGCGCCATGCCGTAGCGCCAGCTGGCGATGCTCGACAGCGGAATGCGCTGGCCGCCGCCATCGATCACCTGCAACCGTGCCAGCGTGCCCGGGTCCTGGGTGTGCTTCGGGTCCAGCTCCATCACCACCCGGTACTGGTTGAGGCTGTCATACAACGTGGCGACCTGGCGCTGGCTGAAGGCGTTGTTGAGCATGTTGGCCACGGTACGCAGGTCCACGCCGTGGCGCGCAGCGGCCTCGCGGTCGATGTCCAGCATCACCTGGCGCATGCCGGCCTCGCCCTGTGCTTCCACGTCCACCAGTTCCGGCAGGCCACGCAGCGCAGCAGCGACCTTCGGTGCCCATTGGCGCAATGGCGCGGTATCGGCCGACAGCAACTGGAACTCGTACTTGCCGCTGCTGCCGGCGCCTTCCAGGCGGATGTCCTGGTCCACCCACAGATAGAGGTTGCCCCCAGGCAACTTGGGCAGGCGCGCGCGCAGGCGGTCGATCACCTGCTGGCTGGAGATGCCGCGTTCGGCCAACGGCTTCATCTTGATCATGATGAAGGCGTTGTTGACCCCGTTGCTGCCACCGATATAGCCGATGATGTCTTCGATGGCCGGGTCGGACAGCAGCAGTTTGCGGTAGGCATCGATCTTCGGTTGCATCGCCTGGAAGGACAGGCCGTCATCGCCACGCGCGAAGCCGCGCAGCTGTGCGGTGTCCTGCTGCGGAACGATGCCCTTGGGTACCTGCTGGAACAGCCACGCATTGAGTGCGATCACCGCCACGAAGGCCAGCAATGGCCAGCGCAGTTGCCGCAGGCTGGCCTGCAGGGTGCGCAGATAGGCGCCACGCACGCGCTCGAACAGCGCATTGCTGCCGCGCTGCCAGCGCGAGGGCTGTTGTGCGTCATCGACGAACAGGCGCGCACACAGCATCGGCACCAGGCTGAGTGCCACCAGCACCGACACCGTCATCGCCGACACCAGCGTCAGCGAGAATTCGCGGAACAGGCGCTCGACGAAATCGTCCAGGAACAGGATCGAAACAAACACCACCGCCAGCGCCAGGTTCATCGACAGCAGGGTGGCACCCACTTCCGAGGCGCCGCGTACTGCCGCTTGCCAACGGTCTGCGCCCAGCTCGCGATGGCGCGCGATGTTCTCCAGCACCACGATGGCGTCGTCCACCACCAGTACCGCCGCCACGATCAGGGCCATCAGCGAGAGCGTATTGAGCGAGAAGCCCATCAGCGCGATCAACGCCAGCGTGCCGAACAGCACCACCGGAATCGCCACACTGGGTACCAGTGCCGCACGCCAGTGGCCGAGGAAGCCGAGCACCACCAGCACCACCAGCGCGATCGCCAGCAGCAGGGTCACTTCTGCTTCGTGCAGGGTGGCGCGGATCACCGGCGAGCGGTCCATCACCAGCCGCATGTCCACCGTGCTCGGCAGCAGGGCGTGCAGCTGCGGCAGCTGTGCCTGGATCGCATCTACGGTGGCGATGATGTTGGCGCCGGGCTGGCGGCTGACGATCAGCAGCACGGCGGGGCGTTCGTTGTGGAAGCCACTGGCATAGCGGTCCTCCACGCCATCGGCGACGGCGGCGACATCGCCCAGCCGCAGCAGGCGATCATCGCTGGCCTTCAACGCCAGTTCCCGGTACTGCGCGGCCTGACGCAGCTGCAGCGGTGCTTCCAGTTGCCAGTGCTGCTGCGCGCCTGCGACCGCACCCAGTGGGCGCACCGCGTTGGCGCGGCTGATCGCCTGCGCCACATCCTCCAGCGCCAGGCCCGCGTGATTGAGGGCATTCGGGTCCAGCGACACGCGTACCGCGGGCAGCGCGCTGCCGCCCACCTGCACTTCGCCAACGCCCGGCACCTGCGACAGCTTCTGTGCCAGCACGGTCGAACCCAGGTCGTACAGTTGGCCCGGCGAGAGCGTATCCGAAGTCAGCGCCAGCGCCAGGATCGGCGCCTGCGAGGGATTGACCTTGCGGTACTGCGGCATGCCGGGCATGCCGCTGGGCAGCTGGCCGCGAGCGAGGTTGATCGCAGCCTGCACTTCGCGCGCGGCCTCGTCGATATCGCGGCCGAGCACGAACTTCAATTCGATCTCGGTCTGCCCTTGGGTGCTGGCTGAATCGATGCGCGAGATGCCGGGCAGGCTGCCCAGCGCACGCTCCAGCGGCGTGGCCACGGTCGCCGCCATCGATTCGGGCGAGGCGCCGGGCAGGCTGGCGCTGACTTCAATGGCGGGATAGTCGACCTGGGGCAGCGGTGCCACCGGCAGCAGGCGCAGCGCCAGCAGGCCGGCCAGTACCAGCGCCACCGCCAACAGGAGGGTCGCCACCGGACGCTGCACGCAGGCCTGTGCCAGGCGTGCCACAGGGGTCATGCCCGGGCCTCGTCTGCTGTTGCCGGTGCCGCCGCGCGGCGACGCTGCAGACGGTCGAAGGCCAGATAGATCACCGGCGTGGTGAACAGGGTCAACACCTGGCTGACCATCAGGCCACCCACCATCACCCAGCCCAGCGGTTGCCGCAGCTCGGCGCCCGAGCCAGTGGCCAGCATCAGCGGTACCGCACCGAACAACGCCGCCAGGGTGGTCATCAGGATCGGCCGGAAGCGCAGCAGCGCCGCCTGGTGGATCGCTTCACGCGGACTCATGCCGCGTGTGCGCTGCGCGTCCAGCGCGAAGTCGATCATCATGATCGCGTTCTTCTTCACCAGCCCTATCAGCAGCACGATGCCGATCACTGCGATCAGGTCCAGGCTGCGTCCGCTCACCCACAACGCGGCCAAGGCGCCCACGGTTGCCGAGGGCAATGTGGAGAGGATGGTGATGGGATGGATGAAGCTCTCGTAGAGCACGCCCAGCACGATGTACATCACCACCACGGCGGCAAGGATCAGCCACAGCGTGCTCGACAGCGAGCTGCTGAAGGCCGCCGCCGCACCCTGCAGGCGCAGCTCGATGCTCTGCGGCAATGCCACCTGCGCCTGCGCGGCATGCACCGCATCCACTGCTTCGCCCAGCGATGCGCCGGGTGCCAGGTTGAACGACAGCGTGGCCGCCGGGAACTGGCCGACATGGTTGCGCAGCAGCGCCGTCGGCCCCTGCTCGACGCGCGCCACCGCCCCCAGCGGCACGGTCTGGCTGTTGCTGTTGCGCACGCGCAGGCCGGTGATCGCCTCGGGCCCCGGCTGCCGCGCCGGATCGGCCTCCAGCACCACCCGGTACTGGCTGGCCTGGGTGAAGATGGTCGAGATCTGCCGTTGCCCGTAGGCGTCGTACAGTGCGTCGGCCACCGCTTCCACACTCACGCCCAGGCGTGCGGCGGCATCGCGGTCGATGCTCACCTTGGCCTGTCGGCCCTGCATCTGCAGGTCGCTGGCCACATCGCGCAGCGCGGGCGACTGGCGCAGCGCGTGCAGCAGCTTCGGTGTCCAGGTTTCCAGCGTCTGCAGATCCGGTGTGGTCAGGGTGAACTGGTACTGGTTGCGGCTGATGCGGTCTTCGATGCCCAGCTCCTGTACCGGTTGCAGGTACAGGGTGATGCCGGGAATCCTGGCCACGCGCTGTTGCAGCCGCGCCATCACCACGTCGGCGCTCTCGCGCTCTCCATGCGGCTTCAGTTCGATCAGCAGGCGGCCGGTGTTGAGGGCGGCATTGTTGCCGTCCACGCCGATGTAGGAGGACAGGCTGGCCACGGCCGGGTCCTGTTCGATGGCCGTGGCCAGTGCAAGCTGGCGCTCGCGCATGGCCTGGAACGAGATCGCCTGCGGGGCTTCGCTGATGCCCTGGACCAGGCCGGCATCCTGCACCGGGAAGAAGCCCTTGGGCACGGCGAAATACAGCGCTACCGTCAGCGCAAGCGTGGCCACCGTCGCCAGCAGCATCAGTGGCTGGCGCTGCAGTACCCAGCGCAGCTGGCGGTCGTAGAGGGCGATGATGCGATCGAAGACATCGGGCACAGCCGCCTGCTTGGCGTGCGGCTTCAGGAACCGCGCGCACAACATCGGCGTCAAGGTCAGCGACACCAGCAGCGAAATGCCGATGGCCACCGCCAGCGTCACCGCGAACTCATGGAACAGCGCACCCACCAGGTCGGCCATGAACAGCAACGGGATCAGCACGGCGATCAACGAGACCGTCAGCGACACCAGGGTGAAGCCAATCTCGCTGGCTCCCTTCAGTGCCGCCTCGCGCGGGCTTTCGCCGTCTTCCAGGTGGCGGGCGATGTTTTCCAGCATCACGATCGCATCGTCCACCACGAAACCGGTGGCAATGGTCAGCGCCATCAGCGTGAGGTTGTTGAGCGAATAGCCGGCCAGCAGCATCACCGCGAACGTACCGATCAGCGACAGCGGCACCGCCACGCTGGGAATCAGCGTGGCCGGCAGGTTGCGCAGGAACACCCAGGTCACCAGCACCACCAGCGCGATGGCCAGCACCAGTTCCTTCTGTACGCCGCGCACGGACGCACGGATCGATTCGGTGCGGTCGCTGAGCACGCTCATCTGCACGCCGGCCGGCAGCGTGGCCTGCAGCTGCGGCAGCAACGCACGCACCTGTTCGACCACGGCGATGACGTTGGCGCCGGGTTGGCGCTGGATGTTCACCAGCACCGCCGGGGTGGTGCCGCTCCATGCCGCCAGCTGGCGGTTCTCGGCGCCGTCGGTGATGGTCGCCACATCGCCCAGACGCAGCGGTGCGCCCTCGCGCCAGGCCAGCACCAGTGCGCGGTACTCGGCCACGCTGCGCATCTGGTCGTTGGCATCGAGCATCACCGCGCGGATCGGACCATCGAAGCTGCCCTTGGGCAGGTTGACGTTGGCCGCGGCGATCGCGGTACGGATGTGGTCCATGCCAAGGTTGTTGGCGGCCAGTGCGCCCGGATTGACCTGGATGCGCACGGCCGGGCGCTGGCCACCGGCCAGGCTGACCAGGCCCACACCCGGCAGCTGCGCCAGCCGCTGCGCGATGCGGGTGTCGACCAGGTCATGCACCTGCGGCAGCGACAGGCCCTGCGAGGTCACCGCCAGGGTCAGGATCGGTGTATCGGCCGGATTGACCTTGCGGTACACCGGTGGCACCGGCAGATCACCGGGCAGGAAGCTGCCGGCCGCGTTGATCGCCGCCTGCACGTCCTGTTCGGCCACACCCAGCGACACCTCCAGGCCGAACTGCAGGGTGATCACCGAGGCGCCACCGGAACTGGTGGACGACAGCTGTTTCAGGCCGGGAATCTGCCCGAGCTGGCGCTCCAGCGGCGCAGTGATGGTGCGCGTGGTCAACTCCGGGCTGGCGCCGGGGTACAGCGTGGTGATCTGGATGATCGGGTAGTCGACCTGCGGCAGCGCCGCCACCGGCAGCAGGCGATAGGCCAGTACCCCGGACAGCAGCAGCGCCACCATCAGCAACGTGGTGGCGACCGGGCGCAGGATGAAGGCGCGCGAGAGGTTCATGCGCCGGCCTTGGTCGATGCCTCCTCGGTGATGATCTCCACCGCGGTGCCGTCTTCCAGCCCGTCGATGCCTTCGATCACCACCTTGTCACCGGCCACCAGACCGGACCGCACCGCAACGCGACCGTCATCGGCCGGGCCGAGCACCACCGCGCGTCGTTGTGCCTTGTTGTCCTTGTCGATGATGTGCACGTAGTTGCCCTGGCTGCCGAACTGCACGGCGGCATCGGGAACCAGCAGCGCGGGATGCTCACCCAGCTGCAGGCGCACATTGACGAACTGGTTGGGGAACAGCGCCTGATCGGCATTGTCGAACTGCGCACGCAGCTTCAGTGTGCCGGTGGCGGTATCGATGCGGTTGTCGACGCTGGACAGGGTGCCGCTGGCAAGCTGCCGGCGTTCTTCGCGGTCCCAGCTTTCCACCGCCAGCGCCGGCTGCGCCTGTACGGCATCGAGCAGCGCGGGAAGCTCCGGCTCGGGCACGGTGAACAACACACTGATCGGCGCGGTCTGCGCCAGCGTGACCAGGCCTTCGGCATCGCTGGCATGCACCAGGTTGCCTACGTCCAAACGCCGCAGGCCGACACGCCCGCTGACAGGGGCGACGATGCGCGTGTACTGCAGTTGCAGTCGTGCTTCATCCACCGATGCCTGGTCGCTGAGGCGACGCCCCTGCAGCTGCCGTACCTTGCTCTGCTGGTCGCTCAGTTCCTGCGCGGACACGTAGTTCTGGCGCTGCAGTTCGCGGTAACGCTGCAGCTGGCGCTCGGCATTCTCCAGCTCGGCCAGGTTCTGCTGCTGCGTACCCTGTGCGTGCGCAAGCTTCACCTGGTAGGGGCGCGGATCGATCTGCGCCAGCAGGTCACCGGCCTTGACCTGCTGACCCTCCTGGAAATGCAGGCGCATCAGCTCGCCATCCACGCGGCTGCGCACCACCACGCTGTGCAGCGGGGTGACCGTACCAACCGCCTTCATCCGCAGCACCAGTGGTTCGGCACTGGCGCGGGCGATGCGTACCGGCACTGCCTTGCCGCCACCGGCTTCTTTGCCACCGTCCGCCTCGGCATGCGGCCACAGCCACCACGCCAGGCCAGCGACAAGGGCAAGACCGGCAACGACCAGCAGCGGACGGGCACGGCGGAAGCGGGAGTTTTCGGCGACAGACATGGGGCATCCTGCGCCCTGCGCGCACGCAGGGTCATGCGGGCCCGTCGGCACCACGAAGGGCCACGGGCAGCGGGGGAGGGGGATTGTCTGGCGGGGCCGCGGACGCGGCGTGGCTGGATGCCGTCGCGCGTGCGACGGGGCGCCAATGGTAGCGGTTTACGCGGGCCGTCGCCGCGTGACCTTGGTCATGCAACGCAGCCGGAAATGCCGACTGACGGCCGGCATCACCGTCAAACGATCAATGCACTTCGTCGTGGTACACGAACTTCGGCATTTCCCAGCGGTAGTGGATCGCCAGCAGGCGCACGGCGAACCCTCCGCCCAGGCAGCACAGGATCGCCGTGGCATCGGCCACGCCCCAGTGCAGCAACAGCAGATACACCGCACCGGTCAGCAGCGAGATGATCGCGTACAGCTCTTTCTGGAAAATCAGCGGTACCTCGTTGCAGAGGATGTCGCGCAGCACGCCGCCGAAGGCGCCGGTGAGCATGCCGGCGATCAGCACGATTGGCAGCGCATGGCCCGCCTCGCGCGCGATCGAGCAGCCGATCAGGGTGAAGGCGATCAGGCCCAGCCCGTCCAGCACCAGGAAGGTGCGGCGGAAGTGATGCATCCAGCGCGCCACCCAGGTGGCGATCAGCGCCGCGCACACGGTGAAACCCAGGTATTCGGGGTGTTTCACCCAGCCCAGTGGATAGTGGCCGAGCAGGATGTCGCGCAGCGAGCCGCCACCGAGGGCGGTGACGCAGGCGATCATGACCACGCCGAACAGGTCCATGCGGCGGCGGCCTGCAGACAGGGCACCGGTCATGGCTTCGGCGGAAATGGCGATCAGGTAGATGATGGACAGCAGCATGGACAAGCTCCGGACGCGGTGGGGCCGGCCATGCGCGACCACCGCCGTTGCCTGCGCAACGACGGGATGACGATGACCGGTGCCGCTCCCGCTGTCCTTTTGCCTGAGAGTTCAGCGGCGTGAGCCGCGTGCCCCTTCGGCGGATCGTCCCGGGCATGCCCGGTGACCTCTCTCCAGCTCGGCGAGTCGAATGCATGGTTGGTGGGATTCCAGCCCACCGGCCTGAGCGATCATGGGAGCCTGCGCCTTCGGCGGGCGCCAGCGCGGCGCCTCTCTCCTGCATTCGGGCGCCAGTATATCCGCTGCAGTGCAGCACGGCATAATCCGACCATGGTTTCGCCTTCCCGCCCGTGGTTCCTGTACCTGCTCGAATGCCGCGACGGCAGCTATTACGCCGGCATCAGCACCGACGTGCAGGCCCGTTTCGCCGCCCACCAGGCCGGCAAGGGGGCGCGCTATACCCGGTCGCGTCCGCCGCTGCGGGTGCTGGCGGTACGCGAATACCCGGACAGGGCAACGGCCTCACGCGCCGAATGGGAGCTCAAGCAGCAGCCGCGCGAGCGCAAGCTGGCCTGGCTGTTGCAGTAGATCCACGCCATGCGTGGATGGGGCGCTCCCGACCATGCCATGATCGCCCAGCCCTCAGCGCTGGAGACCCGGATGTCCACCATTGCCCTGTTGTTCGCGCTTTCCGCAGCAGCAAGCCCCGCTGCCGACGCCGCCACGATCGCCGCCATCGAAGCGACCTGCCACGACTACGTCGACGGACAGCTTGAAGCCGACCCGCAGCGAGTCGCCCGTTCCCTGCATCCGGACCTGGCCAAGCGCGCGGTGCTCGGTGATACGCCCGACGAACGCCTCGGCCTGCGCCGGATGTCGAAGGAAGAGCTGGTCGCGTTGACGAAACAAGGCGCGCTGAAGACCCCGAAGGATCAATGGGATCGCCGCTGCACGGTGCTGGACGTGACCGGCAACGCGGCCTCGGTGCGGCTGGAAACGCCGTGGTTCGTCGACTACTTCCACATGGGCCGCTTCGACCAGCGCTGGGTCATCGTCAACGCGTTGTGGTACCCGAAGCCGAAGTAGAGCCCCCCCATGCGTGGCTGCGCTACATGCAACCTGCACAGAAACTCATCCACGCATGGCGTGGATCTACTGTGACGGTCGAGGGCGCTCTCCCGCGCTACCTACCGCTTCGGCCGCCGGTCTTCGCGGTCATCGCCAAAAATGATCCGCGCACTACGCTGGTAGCTCCAGTACGCCACCGCCCAGTTCAACAGCACCACGACGCGGTTGCGGAAACCGATCAGGAAGAACACGTGCGCGGCCAGCCAGAACCACCAGGCCAGCACACCGGACAGCTGCAGCTTGCCCAGGTGCACGATCGCAGCCATGCGGCCGATGGTGGCCAGATTGCCGAAGTCGGCGTACTTGAACGGCCCCGGCGCGGGCTTGTCGTGCAGGCGTGCGCGAAGCGTTTCTGCCACGTACTTGCCCATCTGCTTGGCGGCCGGAGCCACGCCCGGTACCGGCTTGCCGTTGGCCTGGCTCAGTGCGGCCAGGTCGCCGGCCACGAACAGTTCGGGATGGCCGGGCAGGGTCAGGTCCGGCTGCACCGGCACGCGTCCGGCGCGGTCCAGCGGCACGTCCAGCGTGCGCGCCAGTGGCGAGGCCGCGACGCCGGCGGCCCAGACCACGGTGCGCGCGGGCACGAACTGGTCGCCCAGTTTGAAGCCCTGTCCATCGATGTGGCTGACCGGCGTGCCGGTCATCACTTCCACGCCCAGCTTTTCCAGTTGCCGGCGTGCCTTCAGCGAAAGCACTTCAGGGAAGGTCGACAACACGCGCGGACCGGCCTCGACCAGCCGCACCTTGGCGCTGGCTGGATCGATGTGGCGGAACTCATTGCGCAGCGTATGCCGGGCGATTTCAGCCAGGGTGCCGGCCAGCTCGACGCCGGTCGGTCCACCACCCACCACGGCAAAGCTCAGCCATGCGGCCTTCTTTGCCGGGTCCGGCTCGGCCTCGGCGCGCTCGAACGCCAGCAGCAGTTTGCGGCGCAGGGCGATGGCATCGTCCAGCGTCTTCAGGCCCGGCGCATCGTCGGCCCATTCGTCATGGCCGAAATAGGCGTGGGTGGCGCCGGTGGCCAGCAGCAGGCTGTCGTAGTCCAGCGTGCTGCCATCGGCCATGCGCACTTGGCGGGCTTCCTTGTCGATGGCCACCACTTCGCCCAGCCGCACCTCCACGTTGCGCTGGTGGCCGAGGATGTGGCGCAGCGGTGCGGCGATATCCGGAGCCGATAGTCCTGCGGTGGCCACCTGGTACAGCAGCGGCTGGAACAGGTGATGGTTGCGACGGTCGACCAGGGTGATGCGTATGCGTTCGCGGGCCAGCGCACGGGTGGCCCACAGGCCGGCGAAACCGCCGCCGACAACGACCAGGTGGGGGACGCGATCACGACTCATCGACTCACTCCAGGGGGCATGGGGGAAGTGCCTGGCATCTTCGCACGGCCGGTCCTTGTCACGTCAGCGTGCATCCGGATCGGCGATACTCGGGTTCAGGCAACTGCCCGTGAGGAATCCATGAGCGAACCGGAAAAGCGCATCGCCCTGTTGATCGACGCCGACAATGCACCGGCCTCGAAGATCGACGAAGTCCTGGCCGAGGTCGCTCGCTATGGTGTGGCCAACGTGCGCCGTGCCTATGGCAACTGGAAGAGCCCGCGGCTGAAAGGGTGGGAGGCGGTGCTGCACGAATACGCGATCCGGCCGATCCAGCAGTTCGCCTACAGCAAGGGCAAGAACGCGTCGGACATGGCGATGGTGATCGACGCGATGGATCTGCTGTACGCGCGCAACCTCGATGGCTTCGCGATCGTGTCCAGCGATGCCGACTTCACCCCGATGGTGATGCGCCTGCTGACCGACGGCGTGAAGGTCTATGGCTTCGGCGAAAAGAAGACCCCGGAACCCTTCGTCAACGCGTGCTCGAAGTTCACCTATCTCGAAGCGTTGGGCCAGACCCACGCCAGCGTGCAGGATGTCGAGCAGGCATCGAACGAACCATCATCGAACGAACAGGCGCCCAGCGAACAGGCGAGCAGCGACGATGCGCGCCCGCGCAAGAGCGGCGCGGAAATGCGCAGCGACACGCGCCTGGTGAAGATGCTGCGCCGCGCGGTGTCCTCGGCAGAAGGCGAGGATGGCTGGTCGCACCTGGGCCCGGTCGGCAGCCAGATCGGCAACCAGGCCTCGTTCGATCCGCGCAACTACGGTTACGGGAAGCTCAGCGATCTGCTGGCCGCGATCGGTCTGTTCGAACTGAAGAAGGACGGTAAATCCTCCTACGTGCGCGCGCTGCCGAAGAAGAACCGGTAACGCCGGAAAACGCCGGTGCAAAGCAGAGCCGAGCCACGCTCGGCTGCTGTTCGGGCGCGTTATAGAGCGTGTGCATCGGACCCCGCGTAGCCCGCAGCAAAGCCATCGGCGAAATCCTCAACTCCGTTGAATGCCAGCAGCAACAGCCCGGCACACAGCAGCATGTTGCGGTTGGATCGGCGGTACCCCAGCACCAGCGCCACCAGCCCTGCTGCCAGCAGAACGTAATTCACTGCATCCCATGCGGTCATGCCGTTTCTCCTTGTGGATCGGCGTATCGTAACGGCTCCGCGCCCTCTTGGCGCAGCGCTGCACGCAAGGAAATCCGCATGTTGAAGATCTGGGGTCGCCGCAATTCCAGCAACGTCCGCAAGGTGCTGTGGTGTGCCGAGGAAATCGGCCTGCCGTACGAGTCCATCGAAGTGGGTGGCAGCCACGGTGGAACGCAGTCGCCGGAGTACGTGGCGATGAACCCGAACGGGCTGGTGCCGGTGATCGAAGACCAGGGCCTGCCGCTGTGGGAGTCGAACACCATCGTGCGCTACCTCAGTGCGCGCTATTCGCTGGGCACGCTGTACGCGGAAGACGCGATGGAGCGTGCGCAGGCCGAGAAGTGGATGGACTGGAGCACCTCGCGGATGGCGCCGCTGTACTCCGAACTGATCTGGGGGATCATGCGCACCGCGCCGGCCGACCGCGATGAGGCGCGCATCAATGCGGCGATCGTGCGCGCCGGTGATTTCCTGGCGCTGCCCAACGCGACCCTGGCCACGCAGCCGTGGCTGTCGGGCGAGAAATTCGCCATGGGTGACATCGCCCTGGGCTCGTTGATCTACGCCTGGTTCGAGCTGCCGATCCAGCGCCCGGACCTGCCGCACCTGGCCGACTGGTATGCACGCCTGCGCGAGCGCCCGGCGTACCAGCGCGGCGTGATGTCACCGATGACGTAACGGTGGATCCAAGGTGGCACCTGTAGTGCCGAGCCATGCTCGGCAGCGCTCTGCCGATCAATACAGGTCGGTGGGATCCACATCCAGCGACCAGCGCACCTTGCGTGCCTCCGGCAGCGCGTACAGCTGCGGCACCAGCTGTGCCAGCACCCCGTGCAGCGGTGGCCGCTGCGCTGCCGACAACAACAACTGCGTGCGCTGGTAGCCGGCACGCCTCGGCATCGGTGCGGGCATCGGCCCATAGGCCTCCACCACGTTCTGTTCGCCCAGCAGTGCGCGCGCGGCCAGCAGGAATGCATTGGCATGCTCCAGCTGCTGCGCTTCGGCGCGCATCAGCGCCAGGTGCGCGAACGGTGGAAAACCCGCCGCCTCGCGCTGGTTCAATTCGGCCTGCGCGAACGGGTGGTAGCCACCGTTCACCAGCGTCTCCAGCAGCGGATGACCCGGGTGATGGGTCTGCAGCCACACTTCGCCCGGATCGCGCGCGCGACCGGCGCGGCCGGCCACCTGGATCAGCTGCTGCGCCAGTTTTTCGCTGGCGCGGAAATCGGCCGAGAACAGCCCTTCGTCGATACCCACCACCACCACCAGCGTCAGCTTGGGCAGGTCGTGGCCCTTGGCCAGGATCTGCGTGCCGACCAGGATGCCGGGTTCGTTGCCCAGCTTGGCCAGCTGCTGCTCCAGCGCATCGCGCCGTGCGGTGGTGCCGCGGTCGATGCGCACCACCGGGAAATCGGCGAAGGCACTGACCAGGTGTTCTTCCAGCCGCTCGGTGCCGATGCCCTGTGGCTGCAGCGCCAGGCTGCCACAGGCAGGGCAGGCCAACGGTGCCGGCTGCCGCGCACCACAGTGATGGCATTGCAGGCGACGGCCACCGCCATGCACGGTCATCGGTGCATCGCAGCGGTTGCAGGGTGCGGTCCAGCCGCAGTCGTGGCACAGCAGCACCGGCGCATAGCCGCGCCGGTTCTTGAACACCAGCACCTGCTGGCCACGCTGCAGGTGTTCGCCGATGCCGGCCAGCACGTCGGCGGAAAGGCCATCGCGCAGCGGACGCTTGCGCACATCGAGGATGCGCACGCGCGGCGGTCGGGCATCACCGGCGCGCTGCTTCAGGCGTAGGTGCGCATAGCGGCCGGCGTAGGCGTTGTGCAGGGTTTCCAATGAGGGCGTGGCGCTGCCCAGCAGTACCGGAACGCCCTGCGCCTTGGCCCGCACCAGGGCGAAATCGCGCGCGTGGTAGCGGATGCCGTCCTGCTGCTTGTAGCTGCCGTCATGCTCTTCGTCGACGATCAACAGGCCGGGCTGCGGCAGCGGGATGAACACCGCTGACCGCGTACCGACGATCACCCGCGCTTCGCCGCGTGAGGCCGCGGCCCAGACCCGCGCGCGTTCGTTGTCGGTCAGCCCCGAGTGCAACGCGTGCACGGCAATGCCGAGACGGCCGCGGAAGCGCGCCAGGGTCTGCGGGGTCAGGCCGATCTCGGGCACCAGCACCAGCGCCTGCCTGCCCTGCGCCAGGCAATGGATGATTGCCTGCAGGTAGACCTCGGTCTTGCCGCTGCCGGTGACCCCGTCCAGCAGGAAGGCCTGGAAGCTTTCGGCGGCGGTGATCGCGGCCACGGCCTCGGCCTGCTCCGCATTGAGGGTGGGACCGGGCAGGGGCTGGGCGTGCTGGGGCGCCACGCTCAGGGCGATGCGCTCGGCCAGGTCGCGCTTGCCCAGGCTGCGTGCGGCCACCCGCCAGTCCTGCATGCGCGCGGACAGGACATCCTCGTCCACCACCGCGTCGGCCAGCAGCTCGGCCAGTTGCCGTGGTCGGCTGCCGGCGCGCAGCTTTTCGCGCTGGGCGTGGCCCTCCGGTGTCAGCTGCCAGCCCCAGTGATGGGTATCGGGCAGCGGTTCGCCGTGCCGCAGCGGGCCGGGCAGGGCGGTGCTCAGCACCTCGCCCAAGGGGGCGTGGGTATAGCGGGCCAGCCACTGCAGGCTCTGCCACAGCTCGCCCTGCAGCAGCGGCGCGGAGTCACACCAGGCCAGTGCCTGGCGCAGCCCCTGGCTGTCCTCGGCCTGCCCGTGGCCGGCCACCACGCCGATCAGTTCGCGGTTGCCGAACGGCACCTTCAGCCGGCAGCCGACCGCCATCGTCGGGCCCTCGCCCTGTGGCGGCAGGTAATCGAACAGGCGCGGCAGGGGGACGGGCAGGGCGACCTGCAGGGTCGGGACGGGGCCGGAATCGGGGGCGAGCATCGGGTCAGTGTAACGGCCCCTGCGAGGGCGCATGGCAGAGGTAAATGCGACTGGCATGCCCTTCGGCGAATCATAAATGTCACCTAAATATCGGTGTCTATTAGAGATTCAGTCTTATCCACATCTTCTGTGGATAAGTCTGTGCGTTAGCGGCTCGTGGCGCCGCATGAGGCCGATGGCGACGGCCTCACGCTTGGGTTGGTCAAAAAATAGCCACACTTTAAAGTTCATTAAAATCAATAACTTAAGTGTGAAACATTGCTGAAACAGGGTGAATTCAGCCATTCATCAAGGAATCGCCCGATTCCCGCGTGATGCTGTGCACAACCTGCAGCATGAAGTGTCTGGAATCGCAAGCCTGCCGGGCAGCGATGGGCTGCCGCTATCATGCCGGCAGACCTTTGGAGTGACCGATGACGGCTGTGCCCGCCCCTGTTTCCTCGACCGCGGCCGGCGCGCTGTCGGCTTTTCTGCGTGGCGTCGAACGCCGTGCCCTGGTCGTGGCCGAACTGCAGTGCGGCGACCCCGCCCGTGCCGAACAAACGCTGGTGGCGGTGATGCGCGCCTTCGCCGCCGTCGCCAGCGACCTGCCGATGGCGCAGTGGCCCGGCCGCTTCTGGACCCTGCTGGGCCAGCGCCAGGCGCTGCGCGAGCCGACCACCGGTCAGTGGCCGCCGCCGCTGGCCGCGCTGGGCGACATGGCCCCCCTGCCGCGGCTGGCTCTGTTGCTGCGGGTGGGCGGCAGCCTGGACGAGGGCATCGCCACCCGCGTTCTGGATGTCGACGAGGAGGGTTATCAACGCCTGTTGGCCACGGCCTGCCCACGCGATGCCAATGGCCAGCCCGATGCCGCCGCATGGCGGACGCTGGCCGAACAGGTGCAGCTGCGTATCCGCGACCTGCCGGCCAAGCGTCTGCAGCAGCTGGCGCAACCGTCCGCGCCAGCGGCCAACAACCAGGCGCCTGCTCCCAGCTGGCGTGCGCCGCCGCGCGACGAACGCGCGCCTGCCAGCGGCAAGCGTCGTCGCCCCAATACCAAGCCGCGCTGGCGTGGCCCGGTGATCCTGTTGATCACCGTGGCGGTGCTGCTGCTGGCTGCGTTGGGCTGGCGCCATTGGCAGGGCCGCGCGTTGACGGCCGATGGCCCGTTGCCCGAGGGCGTGGTGGGTGAGGCCGGGCCGGTCACCGTCGAGGCACTGCCCGCCAGCGATGTCCGCCCCGCTGCAGGCGGCGATGCGCAGGCCAGCGAAGATGCCGCCATGCTGGCCGACCGCGATTACCCGCTGCTGGCCGAGGCCGACATGCATGCCTGGAGTGCTGCCGGTGGCCCGTTGCCGGTGGACGAGTCACAACCCAAGCCGACCCGCCCGGAACCGGTCGGCGCAGCGCTGGAAACCTCTGCTGCCGATGAATAAGCTCCTCTTCGCCGGCCTGCTGCTGGCCTTGCCGCTGTCGCTGGCCGCTGCGCCGCAATCGTTGAACGTGCCGCTGCCCGCACCCTCGGCAACACCGTCGGCGGCCGCGCCCACCGCAGCGGCGGCATTCGCGCAACTCGATCCCGCCCAGCAACGTCAGCGTCGCAGCGACTACGCCGCGTGGCGGGCCCTGCCAGAGGGTGAGCGCGAACGCATCCGTCAGGCCGCCAGCCGTTTCGCCGCCTTGCCGGCCGATCAGCAGCAGCGCCTGCGCACGCAGTTCCTGGCACAGGACCAGGCCTTCCGCGAAGGCTGGCGTCTGGGCCCGCAACTGGGCGCCGAGTTCCCCAAGCTGCACGGCCTGTTCGGCTTCGTGCCGCCGCAACAGCGCGACGCGGTCCTTGCCGTGCTGCGCCAGCTGAGCCCGGCGCAGTTGGCGCAGCTGGCCCTGGTCGCGCAGCGCACACCGCCGCAGGAACGCGACAGCGTACGCAGCGCATTCCTTACCGTCCCCGCCGCCGAACGCGACACCTGGCTCAAGCGCCAGGCCGGGCAGTAAGAAAAAGGGGAGGGAGGGAACTAGGTCATTTCTGGCCCGACTGTGCCGGATACGACTTGATTCCCTCCGTCCCCTTTATGGGGCAGTCATGGGAATGGCCGCCCAGCGCGCGTAAGATGGCCGGCCGCAACCCGGTGCCTGTGCCCTTCGCGCGCAACCGTAGTTCGCGTCAAGCACCTTATGTCTACTGCAACCTCCACGCCGCGCTTCAGCAAGGAAGTCGGCGCCACCGGTCTGCTTGCCCTGCCGCTTGTGCTCGGGCACGTCTCCACCGGTCTGATCTCCTTCGTCGACAACGTGATTGCCGGCCACCATGCGACATCCACCCTGGCCGCGGTGACCATCGGCACCGCGCTGCTGTGGCTGCCGATGTTGATCCCGATCGGCACGCTGATCTCACTCACCGCCTCGGTATCGCAGCTGCATGGCGCCGGCCGTGAGCGCGAGATCGGCCCGTTGTTCCGGCAGGCGCTGTGGCTGGCGCTGGGCCTGGGCCTGATCATGTTCACCTTCCTCACCGTGGTGCCGCCGCTGCTGCCGGCCTTCGGCATCGCGCCGGACATCGTGCCGGGCGCAACGGCGTTCCTGCATGCGGTGCGCTGGGGTGGCCCGGCGCTGACCCTGTACTTCTGCATGCGCTATCTCAGTGAAGGCATGCATTGGACGCTGCCGACCATGCTGCTCGGTTTTGGTGGCCTGCTGGTACTGGCGCCGATGGGCTACGTGCTGGCCAACGGCAAGCTGGGCTTCCCGGAAATGGGCGCCGAAGGCCTGGGCATCGCCTCGGCGGTGATGATGTGGCTGCAGGCGATCGCCTTCGGTACCTACCTGTGGTTCACCAAGCGCTTTGCCCACCTGCAGCTGTTCTCGCATTTCGAGGGACCGCGCTGGTCAGCGATCTGGGACCTGCTGCGCACCGGCCTGCCGATCGGCATCACCGTGCTGATGGAAGGTGGTCTGTTCATCGTCACCGCCTTGTTGATCGGTCGCCTGGGCGCCAATGAAGCGGCTGCGCACCAGATCGCGATCAACGTGGCGCAGCTGTGCTTCATGATCCCGATGGGCGTGGCCGAGGCGACCACCGTGCGGGTCGGCCATGCGGTCGGCCGTGGCGATGGCTTCGGCGTGCGCCGTGCGGCGTGGGCCGGCTACGCGATCATCATGGGTACGCAGACGCTGTCGGCGGCGGCGCTGCTGTTCGGCCACGACGCCATCGTCGGCGTCTACACCAACGACCTGGCCGTGGCCGGTCTGGCCTCGACCCTGCTGCTGTACGCGGCCACCTTCCAGTTCCCCGATGGCATCCAGGTGCTGTCGGCCGGCGCGCTGCGCGGACTGAAGGACACCCGCGTGCCGATGTTCATCGCCATGTTCGCCTATTGGGGCCTGGGCATGCCGCTGGGCGCCGGGCTCGGCCTCGGCCTGGGCATGGGCCCGCAGGGCATGTGGATCGGCCTGATCGTCGGCCTGACCGCGGCGGCAATCCTGATGGGCTGGCGCCTGAGCCGCAGCAGCAAGCGCATCGGCCAGTCCACGCTGGCCTGACATCACGCCGGTCCAGGGCAACCGTGACCGGCGATCCCCTGACTTGTGTCCGATGCTGCCTCACGCGGCACCGGCTATGCTGTCACCACGGCAAGAAGCCATCCGGAGTGCTCCATGAACCAACCCGTGCCGCCGCTGCCCCCGGCGAACCGCAATCCAGTCGCCAGCTTCTTCATCGGGCTGTGGGACGTGATGAATTTCACCCGCCGGTTGATCCTCAACCTGGTGTTCTTCGGCCTGTTGCTGCTGGTGCTGGTGATGTTCATCGTCGCTGCGGGCATGGGCGCTGGCGCCAGCAAGGCGCTGCAGGACCGCACCACCCTGGTGATCGCGCCGGAAGGCCGCCTGGTCGAGCAGTACAGCGCCGATCCGGTCAGCCGCGCGCTGGCCAAGGCCGTTGGTGACAACGGTGCCGAGGAAGTGCAGCTGCGCGATCTGATCCGGGTGATCGAGAGCGCGCGCGACGACAAGAAGATCGAGCGCGTGGTGCTGGAACTGGACAAGCTGCAGCCGTCCGGTTTCGCCTCGCTGCGTGAAGTGTCCGCTGCGCTGCAGGACCTGCGCGTTTCGGGCAAGCAGCTGGTCGCCTTCAGCGAGAGCATGGGGCAGTCGCAGTACCTGCTGGCCGCACAGGCCGACGAGGTCTACCTGGACCCGATGGGGTCGGTGGTGCTGGAAGGCCTGGGTCGCTACCGCCAGTACTTCCGCACCGGCCTGCAGGACAAGCTGGGCGTGGACGTGCATCTGTTCAAGGTGGGCGAGTACAAGTCGGCCGCCGAGCCGTACGTGCTCGACGCGGCGTCGCCGGCCTCCAAGGAAGCCGATCTGTTCTGGATGAACGATGTGTGGCAGCGCTACCTCGGCGACATCGCCAAGGCCCGCCGCCTGGATCCGGCGCAGCTGGCGGCCGGCATCGATACCCTGCCTGAAGGTGTGGCTGCCGCTGGCGGCGACCTGGCCAAGTTCGCCCTGCAGCAGAAGCTGGTGACCGCGCTGAAGACCCGCGAGGAATTCGAGGATCTGATGATCGAGCGCGGCGTGGCTGATGAAGACGCCGACGGTGGTTTCCGCAACATCGATTTCGGCACCTACATGGCCCAGCTCGATGCGCGCCGCAACCCGGTTGATTCGCGTCCGCAGGTCGCGGTGGTGGTGGCCTCCGGTGAAATCAGCGGCGGCGATCTGCCGGCCGGCCGCATCGGTGGTGAATCGACCTCGGCGCTGCTGCGCGCGGCGCGCGACGATGACGACGTCAAGGCCGTAGTGCTGCGTGTGGATTCGCCCGGTGGCGAAGTCTACGCCTCCGAGCAGATCCGTCGCGAAGTGGTGGCCCTGCAGGCTGCGGGCAAGCCGGTGGTGGTGTCGATGGGCGACCTCGCTGCGTCCGGTGGTTACTGGATCAGCATGAACGCCGATCGCATCTATGCCGATCCCTCGACCATCACCGGTTCGATCGGCATCTTCGGCATGATCCCGAACTTCAGCCGTGCGCTGGACAAGTTCGGCGTGCACACCGATGGCGTCGGCACCACCCGTTTCGCCGGTGCCTTCGATGTCACCCGGCCGATGGATCCGGCGGTGGGACAGGTCATCCAGTCGGTGATCAACAAGGGCTATGCCGATTTCACCGGCCGTGTCGCCGAGGCCCGCAAGAAGCCGGTCGAGGCGATCGACGAAGTAGCCCGCGGGCGTGTCTGGAGCGGTGCGCAGGCCAAGGAACGCGGTCTGGTCGATGCGTTCGGTGGCCTGAAGGACGCCGTGGCTGACGCTGCCGGTCGGGCCAAGCTGGGTGCGACCGACAAGTACCGTGTGCGTTACATCGAGAAGGCGGCGACGCCGTTCGCGCAGTTCGTCAGCGGCTTCGCTGGCAGCCACGCCGGCGCCTGGATGCTGGCCGATTCCGGCGTGGGCCGGATGATGCTGGCGCGCACGATGCCGGAAATCGATACGCAGCTGCGCTTCGTTGAGAACGCGGCCCGCGAGAAGGGCAACGGTGCACCGGTGAAGTCGCTGGCGTATTGCTTCTGCGGGTTCTGATACCCGATCCAGGATGTCCACGCATGGCGTGGATCTACTGAACGCACAACGCCCGGCCTTGGCCGGGCGTTGTTGCATGCGGGGATCTACTGCGCGTCGGCCTCTGCCTTGCGCTCGCGTTCGGCCGCCTCGTCCATGGTCTTCTGCACGCCCTTGGCGCGGTCCAGTGGTTGCTTGACTGCCTTCGCCAATGCCTGCGGTTCCGGTGGTCGTTCCGGATTCGGCGGTGCAGGGCGCTGGCACCCGGCCAGCACGGCGGCCGACAGCAGGGCGGGAATCAGGACGCGCATGGCAGCTCTCCACGAGGGATGTGGGGCCAGTGTCGCATCACGGACGGGGGACGGTCGTGAGCGCGTATCCTTGCCGCATCGAAACACAGTGGGCGCGGCCCCGGAGGACATATGACCCAGCAACGGTGGCGCCTGGACGGGCAGACGGCCCTGATCACCGGTGCCAGCGCCGGAATCGGCCTGGCGATCGCGCATGAACTGGCCGGTCTCGGCGCCGATCTGATGATCGTCGGCCGCGACCTCGACATGCTGGAGAGCGCCCGCGATGAGCTGCTGGATGTGTATCCGCAGCACCAGGTTCACGCATTGGCCGCCGATGTATCCGACGACGAAGACCGCCGGCAGATCCTGGACTGGGTCGAGGACCACGCCGATGGCCTGCACATCCTGGTCAACAATGCCGGTGGCAACATCACCAAGCCCGCCACGGAGTACTCCGAAGACGAGTGGCGTGGCATTTTCGAAACCAATCTGTTCTCGGCGTTCGAACTGTCGCGCTATGCGCATCCGTTGCTCGCGCGCCACGCGTCATCGGCCATCGTCAACGTCGGCAGCGTGTCCGGCCTGACCCATGTGCGCAGTGGCGTGGTCTATGGCATGACCAAGGCGGCGATGCACCAGATGACCCGCAACCTAGCGGTGGAATGGGCCGAGGACGGCATCCGGGTCAATGCCGTGGCGCCGTGGTACATCCGCACCCGTCGTACCTCCGGCCCGCTGTCCGATACCGACTACTACGAAGAAGTGATCGGACGCACGCCGATGCGGCGCATCGGTGAGCCGGAAGAAGTGGCCTCGGCGGTGGGCTTCCTGTGCCTGCCGGCGTCGAGCTATGTCACCGGCGAATGCATCGCGGTGGATGGCGGCTTCCTGCGTTACGGGTTCTGATCGCGGCTGCTCACTGCGGCACCGGGCAATTGCTGGCTTCCAGCACGGCCTGCAGGCGCTCGCGTTCGCCGCGCGCCGCCTGCTGATTCTCCGGTGCGACGAACCGCTCGCGACCGCGTGCATCGCGGAAGCGCTGTTGCCAGCTGCCGCAGCGCTGTGCTTCGGTCACTTCCGTGCAGCGGTCGCTGACCACCTCGCAACTGGCGGCGTTGACCGGTGTTGCCCCACCCAGGCCCTGTATGTTCAACAGTTCGCAGCGACCTGGCGCAGCCTCGTACTCATGCAGGTAGGAGCCGCCCTGCGTGTCAACGCACTGGAAGATCGCCGGTAACGGAGGCTTTGCTGGCGCGTCCTTGTCCGTTGCAGCGCCCTCACCGCGTTGGTGCAGCGTCGCGCTGTCGAGGATGGTGTCTCCCTCTGCGCTGTCGACCATGCGGGCTTCCATGATCGGACGTTCCTCGCCGGCGCGCGGGCTGGCCGACGCGGCAGTGGGCACGCTGGGCGTTGAGGTGGGGGGCGAAGTGGGCAAGGCCCTGGCGCTCGGTGGAGGAGCGTCCGGTGTGGCAGCGGCAGGCGCTGTCCGTGCCGGATCGGCCACCCGCTGCACGCGCTGCGTGCTGCCCTCGGGACAAGGCATGCGCTGGATGGTCTGCACGTCGCTGGCCGACGTGCAGCGGTAGATCACCATGTCATCGGCCAACGCGTGGCCGGGCAACAGGCCGATGGCCAGCCAGATCAGTCTTCTCATGCGAGCAGCCTACAGCCGTGGCCCATGCCCTGGTAGCTGCCAACCCTGGTTGGCACCGCTGTCTGCCACGGCGCAGGGCTCACATGCCCTGGTAGTTGCCAACCTTGGTTGGCACAGCTGTCTGCCAGCGCCCACCAAGGTGGGCCTCTACCAAAGCGCGGCACAGCCCTCAGCGCAGGGCTCACACGCCCTGGTAGCTGCCAACTTTGGTTGGCACTGCGGTCTGCCAGCGCCCACCAAGGTGGGCCTCTACCAAAGCGCGCGGCACAGCCCTCAGCGCAGGGCTCAGCCGCCGCAATCCTGCGCCAGCCGTGCATCGATGCCGCGCTGCTCGTTGCTGATCGCGGTGCGCTCGCTCTGCAGTGCGCTGTTGTAGCGCCGGTCCAGTTCCCAGCGACGGTCACGCAGGCGTGCGCACACTTCCTGCGGGGGCAGGGCGTGGCAGGTATCGCGAACCAGGATGTTGCCGGCAGGCACGTTGACGCCGACGCCCACTGACGGCGGGCGATACACCGGCGGCCCGCCGCCGATGGGGGTACCGATGGTGCTGCCGCTACCGGCCGGGCGCGGCCCTGGATGCGGTCCGGGTCGCCCGCCGCCAGGATGGCCATGCGGATACCAGACCGTCGTCCACAGCGGTACCCAGCGCGGATTCCCTTCGTTGTTGTCGCTGGTGTAGCGGTCGCCGTCTTCACTCACGCATTCGTACATCGGCTGTGGCGGCTGGATGTAGACATGGCGCACCTCGCGCTCGCGCATCGGCGATGTCTGCGCCGGTGCGGGCACTGCGGCATCGGTGCTGACCACTCGCGGCGGCGGATCGCGTGGACGCTGCAGGTCGCGCACTTCCTGGCGGCCGACAGTGCAGGGCTTGTCCTGCAGGGCGACGGCACCATTGCTGCCGACGCAGCGGTAGACCCGCACGTCGTCAGCGGCAAGTGCCGGCAACGGCAGCAGCAGGGCCAGGCACAGGACAGGGCGCAGCAGGGTCATGGGCGCAGCGTGCGCGATCGGCAACGCCGACGCAATCAGCCTGTCAGGAGCGCAGTACGTTGCCACTGAGCGCGTCGCGGATCGGCGTGGGTTGGGCCAGGCCGCCGGTCTGCCCATCGAGGATGCCGTCGAGCAGGCGCAGCAGGCGTGGGTCCAGCTCTTCGCGGCTGCGCGCGGGTGGCTCGCCGGCAAGGTTGGCGCTGGTAGAGACCAGAGGGCCACCCCAGGCCTGGCACAGTGCCGCGACCAAGGGGTGGGCGCTGATCCGTACCGCGATGCCGCTGTGTTCGCCGGTGATCCAGTCGGGGGCGCGTGCACCGGCGGGCAGGATCCAGGTGTTGGCGCCGGGCCAGCTGGCAAGCACCGCGCGCTGGCTTGCATCGGGCAGCGCCTGCAGGCGCACCCAGCCCTGCAGCTGCGACAGTTCCGCGGCCACCAGGATCATGCCTTTCTCGATCGGGCGCTGCTTCAGCCGCAGCAGCAGGTGCACCGCTGCCTCATGCGAAGGGTCGCACCCCAGGCCCCAGACTGCTTCGGTCGGGTAGGCGATCACCCCGCCACTGCGAAGCGTGGCGACTGCGGTGTCCAGTGTGAGTTCTTTCATGGCGGCGACCGGGCCCGGCGTGGGCCTTCATTATCCCCCCGCTGCGTGCACAACGGGTGGAGCAGTGGGTGCGGACCATTGGTCCGCACACCTTGGCAGATCATCCACGCATGGCGTGGATCTACTTGGCGGCTTTCTTGGCCGGGGCCTTCTTCACCGCTTTCTTGGTGGCCTTCTTCGCCGCCTTCTTTGCCGGCGCCTTCTTGGCAGCCGCCTTCTTCGGCGCGGCTTCCTTCTTCACTGCCGCTTTCTTTGCCGGGGCCTTCTTCGCGGCGGCCTTCTTGGCACCGAAGCCCTTGCGCACCGGCTTGCCGGTCTCTTCCATCAACTGCTGCACTTCGGCCAGGGTCAGCGATGCCGGCTCACGATCCTTGGGAATCTTGCCGTTCATCTTGCCGTCGCTGATGTACGGGCCGAAACGACCGTTCAGCACCTGGATGTCGCTGCCCTCGAATTCCTTGATGATCCGGTTGCGCGCGATTTCTTCCTTCTCTTCGATCAGGAACACGGCGCGGGCCAGGTCGATGGTGTACGGGTCGTCTTCCTTCTTCAGCGAGGCGTAGGTGCTGCCGCGCTTGGCGAACGGGCCGAAGCGGCCGATGCCGACGCTGACGTCCTCGCCCTTGTCCTCACCCAGCGCGCGCGGCATCAGGAACAGCTCCAGCGCGTCTTCCAGGGAAATGGTGTGCATCGACTGGCCCGGCCGCAGCGAAGCGAACTTGGGCTTGTCCTCGGCATCCTCGGCCGTGCTGCCGATGGCTGCGTAAGGCCCGAACCGGCCCAGGCGCACGCTGACCGGCTTGCCGGTCTTGGGGTCGGTGCCGAGCTCGCGCGCGCCACTGGCCTCGGCACGGTCGACCGATTCCTTCTTGTCTTCGACCAGTTCCTTGAACGGTCCCCAGAAACGCGACATCAGCGGAATCCACTCTTCCTCGCCACGCGAGACGGCATCGAGCTCGTCTTCCAGCTTGGCGGTGAAGTCGTAGTCGACGTACTGGGTGAAGTGGCTGGACAGGAACTTGGACACCGCACGGCCGACATCGGACGGGCGGAAGCTGCGGCCTTCCATTTCCACGTACTTGCGGAACAGCAGGGTCTGGATGATCGAGGCGTAGGTCGAAGGACGGCCGATGCCATATTCTTCCAACGCCTTCACCAGCGCCGCTTCGGTGAAGCGCGGCGGCGGCTGGGTGAAATGCTGGTCGGCCACGATGCGTTCCAGCGGCACGCGGTCGCCCGGCTTCATCGCCGGCAGCTTGCGGCCTTCGTCGTCATCCTCGGCGCTCTTGCTGTCCTTGCCTTCCTCGTACACGGCCAGGAAGCCGGGCACGACCACGGTGGTGCCGCTGGCGCGGAACACGTGTTCGCTGCCGGCCGACAGATCCACGCTGACGGTGTTGAGCGTGGCCGGAATCATCTGGCAGGCCACTGCACGCTTCCAGATCAGCTCGTACAGCTTGCGCTCGTCGTCGGTCAGGAACCGCGCGACCTGGGCCGGGGTACGCAGTGCCGAGGTCGGACGCACCGCTTCGTGTGCTTCCTGGGCGTTCTTGGACTTGGTCTGGTAGGTGTTGGGCTGGTCGGGCAGCGAGGCGATGCCGTAGTCACGGGCGATCACGTCGCGGATTTCGGCCAGCGCGTCCTGCGACAGGTTCACCGAGTCGGTACGCATGTACGAGATCAGGCCTACCGTGCCTTCGTCGCCGCCGATATCCACGCCTTCGTACAGCTTCTGCGCGACCTGCATGGTCTTGCGGGTGGTGAAACCCAGCTTGCGCGAGGCTTCCTGCTGCAGCGTGGAGGTGGTGAACGGCGGCGCGGGACGACGCTTGCGCTCCTTGCTGGCCACGTCGGTGACGTGCAGGGCGCCCTGTGCCGCCTGCTGGATGCGCAGGCGGGCGGCCTCGGCGGTGTCGCCGTCAGTGACGGTGAACTGCTCGAATTTCTGCCCGTCCAGCTTGATCAGCTTGGCGTTGAAGTGCTGCGAGGGGTGCGCGCACTCGGCGGCGATCGACCAGTACTCGCGGGCGATGAAGGCTTCGATCTCTTCCTCGCGCTCGACGATCATGCGCAGCGCCGGGCTCTGCACGCGGCCTGCGGACAGGCCGCGCTGGACCTTGCGCCACAGCACCGGCGACAGGTTGAAGCCGACCAGGTAGTCCAGCGCGCGGCGCGCCTGCTGGGCATCGACCAGGTCGCTGGCGATCTCGCGCGGCTGGCTGATGGCTTCCTTGATCGCGCGCGGCGTGATCTCGGTGAAGACCACGCGCTGCATCGGCTTGTCCCCGACCAGTCCGCGCTCCTTCAGGATCTCGGCGATATGCCAGCTGATCGCTTCACCCTCGCGATCCGGATCGGTTGCCAGCAGGATGTCGTCGGCGCCCTTTGCGGCCTTGGCGATCGCATCGACATGCTTTTCGTTCTTCTCGATCACGTCGTAATGCATGGCGAACCCGTTGTCCGGGTCAACCGCGCCTTCCTTCGGGATCAGGTCACGCACGTGCCCATACGAGGCCAGGACCGTGTAGTCCTTGCCGAGGTATTTGTTGATCGTCTTGGCTTTGGCCGGCGATTCAACGATGAGCAGGTGCTTGGGCATGGCAGCAGGGTCTGTGGGTAAGCCGCGGGGAAGGGCCGCTAGGGTGGAGCAAACGGCCGCATTAGTGAAGCGGCCACGGGCAAATCAATAAACTGAACGCCCGGGACTGTGCCGGGCGTTCAGGTTTCACCTTATTAGAGGAATCACGCCCGGCCTGCCATTGTCAAGCAGGGGGGTGTGAGGATGGCCGTCCGCGACGGCGCATTGGCCCTCGATCCCCGATCAGGACGCCATGTTGGCGATGACGCCGACAGCGATGATGATCGCGGCGAAACCGGCCAGCATCAGCAGGCCGCCCAGCACCAGGATCACGATGGTCACCGTGCCCAGTTCGCGACGCTGCAGCTGCGGCTGGTCGGTGTAGGCCCAGCGGTCGACCACCACGGTGTCGCAGATGAGGTCATGCAGGCCCTGCTTGCGCTCGGTGAAGGCGGCCATCAGGTAGCCGATGCACAGGGTCAGGCCACTGAGGATGGTGGCGAAATAGCGGCCGATGCTGCGGCCCAGGGTCAGGCGATCACCGTTGCCGCGCACGACCTTGATGCCGATGGCCATCTTGCCGAGGGTGGCGCCGCCACGGGAGGCATGGAACCAGCCGTAGTAGGCGGCGGCGATGAACAGGCCAGCCAGGCCACTGATCAGCTGGGTAACCACTTCCACTGCTGTTTCGCCGCTGCCGGTCGCCCCCATGCCGGCGCCGAGCACGAAGCCCAGCACGCCACCGACCACGCCGCTGGGAATCAGCAGGACGAAATAGTCGATCAGGTAGGCGGCAAAGCGCTTCCAGAAGCCCGCATAGACCACTTCGCCGCCCTGCACCGGCTGCGAATAGTCACCGCCGCCTGCACCGGGCGCAGTGTACGGCGAGCTGCTGAGGGCGCCGGTGCCCGGCAGTGGCGCGGTGCCGTTGTCGATCGCGGCGTAGTCGTTGCGCAGGTCGAAGCCACCGGTCGCGGTGGAGGTGCTGGCATCGGCCAGGGTCTGCAGGCCCAGTTCGTCCACCATCTGCCGCAGCGGTGCCCACTGTCCCATGCCTTCGCGCCAGACCAGCGTGTCCAGGGTCAACTGGCCGCGCTGGAAACGCTGGCGGATCTCGGTGACCTCCAGCGGTCCCTGGCGTTGCTGTCCTTCGGCGTAGTACCACTCAGTCATTGCATGTCCCCTGTTGGGTCGTCCTTGGTGGGTTGCCCGATGCGCGGCTCAGCCGCGGCATTGCGTGGGCAGATACTTGTCGTCGCTTTCGCCGCTGCATTCCCAGCGTCCGCTGTCGCGGTCGTACTCGAGCCACAGCAGATCGCCATCCTGGCTCTTGCCCGGAAACGCCAGCGTCGCTTCGATACCGCAGTGGCCATTGTTGAAGCGGCCGATATGCACGGCCGACAGGCCTTGGCCCGCGAATTCGTCCACGGCCGGGAAACCGGCGTCGTTGGCGCCCGGGCAACGGCCCTGGTCATCGGCGAAATGCTGCACCTTGTCCTTCAGCGGCTGCAGCGCGGTGATCGCGCCGGCGACCTTGGCCTTGATCGTGTAATCGTTGTAGGCCGGCAGCGCGATGGCCGCCAGGATGGCCAGGATCGGCACCACCACCAGCAGGGCAACGCCGCCGATGATGGCGGTCAACGCGCAGCCGGACAGGCCCTTCTTCGTGGCCGGTGCAGCGTCCATCGGCGTGGTCGCGTACGGAGAGGCAGGCGGCAGGGTCGGCGGCAGAGGAGCGGCAGGCGGCGGCGGTGCCGCAGTGACGGGTGCATCAACGGCGGGCACGATCAGGCCCAGTTCGTCGACCACATTGCGCAACGGCTGCCATTGCGGCAAGCCGTCGCGCCATACCAGGGTGTCCAGGGTGATCTGGTTGCTACGGAACAGCTCGATCAACTGTTCCGAGGGCAACGGGCCTTGCTGGCGGTTGCCTTCGGCATGGAACCACTCACTCACGGGGGACGCTCCTGAATGCGCACGGCCCCCAAGTGTACGGTCAGTGCAGGGGTTCTGGCTCGTCCACGAACATCTGCGTTTCCATCCAGGCGTAGGCCGCCTCGGCGCCGGGCTGGTTGAACAGCACCATCAGCACCACCCATTTCAGGTCGTCCAGGTCCAGTTCGTCCTGGTCCAGGGCCATGGCCCGGTCCAGCACCAGCTCGCGCTGGCCGGCATCCAGGATGCCGTGCTGTTCCAGGTACAGCAGGAAACCACGGCATTCCACATCAAGCTTGTCCAGCTCCGGGCCGTGATAGATGCGCACCGGGCCATCGACCCGGGCCTGGGCCGCGCTTGGGCGCTGCGCTGCCAGGGCATCGAGCCATTCGAATGCCTTGTTGATCTCAGTGGGGCTGAAACCGGCCTGGATCAGGCCATTCTGCAGTGAGTCGCGGTCACGGATCAGGTCCGCATCTTCGCTGAAATAGTGTTCAAACAGGTACAACAGTACATCCAGGATGCTCTCTTTCATTGCCCCTCGGCCTGCGTCGCGCGACGCTGTGGAGGTGAAGAAACTAGGGACGTCGACAGTAGCGGCCGTGTACGCACACCACGATCCCCGCAAGTTCCATGGCCAGCAGCATGGAGGACACCTCCGACGCCGTCAATCCACACTGCGTGATCAGTGAATCCATACTGATGGGGTCGTACTCCAGTGCCCGCCACAAGCTCTGGTAGTCAGCGTCGTTCGCCCAGCATGCCGGCAGGTCCGCCGGCGCTGCCTGTTCAGTGGGGGTGGCAAGCCGGGTTTGCAAGCCCGGAAGCTGGAGGCGCAATGCCGGGGCCAGCAGTTCCAGCACTTCCTCGGGGCGTTCGACCAGGGCGACCCCTTCACGGATGAGCCGGTGGCAGCCGGCTGCGCGCGGATTGAGCACCGAGCCGGGTATCGCACAGACCTCACGGCCCGCTTCAGCCGCCAGCCGGGCGGTGATCAGGGCGCCCGAGCGTTGTGCGGCCTCGACCACCACCGTGGCCAGGGCCAGCCCGGCCACCAGCCGGTTGCGCGCGGGGAAGTGGCCCGGCCGTGCGGCGGTGCCTGGCAGATATTCGCTGAGCACCACACCTTCCGCGGCGATTCTTGCCTGCAGACGGGTGTGGCTGGTGGGATAGGCGCGGTCGGGGCCGGTGCCGATCACCGCAAGGGTGCAGCCGCCTGCGTCCAACGCCGCCTGGTGGGCGGCGGCATCGATACCTGCCGCCAATCCACTGGTCACGGCCAACCCGGCCTCGACGAAGCAGGTGGCAAACCGGGCGGCGAGGGCACGCCCGGCGGGAGTGGGTGAACGGCTGCCGACCAGGGCTACCGCGGGACGCCAGGCGATGGCCGGATCCCCGGCAACGAACAGCGCCAGGGGCGGATTGGGTGCATCGAGCAGGAGGGGCGGGAAGGCCGGATCGTTGCAGGCCAGCAGATGATGATCCGGCTGCTGCAGCCAGCGCTGCGCAAGCGCGAGGGCGCGGGTGTCGGGACGCTCCAGCGCAGCGCATTGTTCCGGCGTGCAGCCGTGGGCCCGCCAGCCTGCAACGCCCAGTGCCAACGCTGCATCCGCATTGCCGGTGGTCTGCAACAGCGCGCGCCTGGGTGCCAGGGAACCACCGGCGATCAACAGGCGCAGCAGCGCCTCATGTCCATGCTCAGTCATCCCCCGACTATCGGCCCCACACAACAAAGGCGCCCTAGGGCGCCTTCGCGTATTGCTGTCAGGGTATCCCGGAGGTTGCCGGCCGATGCGGCCGGCGCCATCTGCCGAGGCCGGGCGGGGCCCGGCGCCGGATCATTTCGCGTCCGGATGCAGCGCGCTGTAGCCCACACGCACCGGCTTCACGCCCTGCATCACCAACGCATAGCTGACGTTGTCGAAGGTGCGGAAGACCATGGCATGCGCGGCGTACTCATCCGGCAGGCTGACCCGGCCGGCGCCCGTGCTGGTCGAGTCGTCCATGCGCGAGGACCCCGGGAACTTCATCCGGTGCGCCACGTGGCTGCCCTGGCGCCACAGCGAGAATACGGTGCCGTTGTCCACGCCCTGGGCGCGGCCAGCGGAAATCGCGATCACATCGCGCGGGCCGCCGGCGTTGAACATGTCGGTGACCGCCAGTACGCGCACGTCGACGCCTTCCACACCCGCTGCGGGTACATGCGGGAAGAACTGCAGGTCGTACGGCGTGGCCTCGACCGGTACCAGGCGGTCGCCGGCACGCACTTCACGGCCGCCGCTGGCGTTGTCCAGTACCAGGGTCGACGCTTCGGACTTGCCGCCGGCCACCTTGGTGATGGTGCCGGTGCCGACCTGTGCCAGCTCGTAACCCAGTACGCCACGGCGGTGGTTGGGAGCGCTGAAGGCCTTCCAGAGGTTGCCGCTGCCCGGGGTGACATCACCGTTGGCGGTCAGGTCCTCGGTTGGCTTGGGCTGGGCGTAGCGCACGGTCGGACGGACCACGGCCCAGCGTTGCCCGACCTGGGCGTCGGCCAGGCGCACATAGGCGGTCTGCCCACCGGTGGCGCGCAGGCGGTTGTCTTCCAGGCCGGCCACGTACGGCAGCTGTTCGATGCTGTCGACCACGCTGAGCTGCTTCAGGAACGGCTCGACCTGGGCCAGCGGTACGCCGGTCACCGGGGCTTCCTGGCGCGGGCCGGGCTGGGCCGTCACACGGTCCAGGTAGGCCAGGCTGAGGACGTCACCGGGATAGATCAGGTGTGGATTGGCGACCTGCGGATTGGCCTGCCAGATCTCCGGCCACAGCCAGGGTTTCTGCAGGAAACGTCCTGCGATGTCCCACAGGGTGTCCCCTTTGCGGACCACATAGGTGTCCGGGTGCCCGCCATTCACTTCCACGGCGGTAGCATAGGCAGCCACGGTCAGCATCGCCGCGGCGACGACCGTACGAAAACGAAGCAACATAGGTGTGAAGCCCTGATTCCCCAACAGGTCCGCGCACTATAGTCCAGAAACCGGGGCGCAAGGCAAGCGTTGGAGCTAGAATCTGCGACGTATGCCGGCGTAACCCGGCCCCAACCCCGGAAACTGCCATGGCTTTACTCCCCATCCTTGAGTTCCCCGATCCGCGCCTGCGTACCAAGGCTGCGTTGATCGATGCCGCCGAAGTGACCACGCCGGCGTTCCAGGAGCTGCTCGACAACATGTTCGAGACCATGTACGACGCCCCCGGCATTGGCCTGGCTGCCAGCCAGGTGGACGTGCACCAGCGCTTCATGGTCATCGACGTGAGCGAAGAAAAGAACGAGCCGCGCGTGTTCATCAACCCGGAAATCGTCGCCAAGGACGGGGGCCAGGTGTACCAGGAAGGCTGCCTGTCGGTGCCGGGCATCTTCGCCGACGTGACCCGTGCCGACACCATCACCGTCAAGTTCCTGGACCGCCAGGGGCAGCCGCAGGAACTGACCACCGATGGCCTGCTGGCGGTCTGCGTGCAGCACGAGATGGACCATCTGGACGGCAAGCTGTTCATCGATTACCTGTCGCCGCTGAAGCGCGAGATGGTCCGCAAGAAGCTGGCCAAACAGCGCAAGCACGTGGCGTGATGGTTGTTGCGGGCCGCCCTTTCGGGGTGGCTCGCGCCTGTGCGTGACGCGCGGGCTGCCTGGCGCCGGTCGACGGCGCCGTTTTTTTTCCTGCACGATTTCATCCTGCAAGTGGGGTTGCCATGAGGATTGTCTTTGCCGGTACGCCGGAATTCGCGGTGCCGTCGCTGCGCGCGGCCGCGCGTCATCACGAGGTGGTGGCTGTCTATACGCAGCCTGATCGCCCGGCCGGTCGCGGCCGTGGGCTGGCGCCTTCGCCGGTCAAGCTGGAAGCGGTCGCCCGCGGCATCCCCGTGTACCAGCCGGAAACGCTGAAGGACGAGGCGGCCCAGCAGCAGCTGCGTGACCTGCAGCCGGACCTGATGGTGGTGGTGGCCTATGGCCTGATCCTGCCCAAGGCGGTGCTGACCATCCCGACCCACGGTTGCTGGAACGTGCATGGTTCGCTGCTGCCGCGCTGGCGCGGCGCCGCACCGATCCAGCGTGCCATCCAGGCCGGTGACGAGAAGACCGGCATCTGCCTGATGCAGATGGAAGCAGGCCTGGATACGGGCCCGGTGCTGCTGCACCAGGAGCTGCCGATCGCCGCCACCGATACCGGTGGCCAGCTGCACGACAAGCTGGCCGAGCTCGGCGCGCAGGTGCTGTCCGATGGGCTGGGCCTGCTGCGTGCCGGCATCAAGCCGATCGCACGGCCGCAGCCGGAGCAGGGCGTGACCTACGCGCACAAGCTGGACAAGGCCGAGGCAAAACTGGACTGGGCGCAGGACGCAGAAGCGCTGGCCCGCACGGTGCGTGCGTTCAATCCGTGGCCGATTGCCGAGGCACTGTTGGCCGGTGAGCGCGTGCGCATCCACGGCGCGGTGGCGCTGGATGTTGCGCATGGCCAGGCACCGGGCACGGTGCTGGCCGCTGGCCGCGAGGGCATCGACATCGCTTGCGGGCAGGGCGCACTGCGCCTGCGCGTGCTGCAGCGGGAAGGCGGCAAGGCCATCACCGCCGCCGACTACCTCAATGCCCGCCGTGACCTGCGCGTGGGGGTTTGACGGGTGAGCAAGGCAAACGATTTTTCCATCGCCAAAGCGGCGCCGGGCGCAGCCACCCGCATGCTGGCGGCGCGCGTGCTGGCGCAGGTGTTCACCCGCGGCCGTTCGCTCAAGGCGGAGCTGGCCTGGGCGCTGCCGAAACTGGCCGACACCCGCGACCGTGCGCTGCTTGAAGCGTTGTGCTTTGCGGTGCTGCGCCGTCGCAGCACCTATGACGCCGCCCTGCAGGGATGGATGCAGAAGCCGCTGTCCGCGCGCGATGCCGACCTGCGCACGCTGCTGATGGTGGGCTTCGCCCAGTTGGATGTGTTGGAGCTGCCGGCCCATGCGGCGCTGTCGGCCACGGTCGATGCTGCACGCGCACTTGGCCGTGAACGCCAGGCGGGCCTGGTCAACGCGATCCTGCGCCGTGCCCAGCGCGAGGGCTTCCCCGAACAACCGGCACGCGACGCATTTCCGCTCTGGCTGGCCGAGGCCGTCGAACGCGACTGGCCGGCACAGGCCGAGGCGATCTTCGCTGCCAGCCTCCAGCCGGCGCCGTTGTGGCTGCGTGCCAACCGCCAGCAGGGCGGGCGCGACAAGATGATGGCGGCTCTGGCCGAGGCGGGCATTGCCGCCGAAGCCAGCCCGCTGAGCGCCGATGCGTTGCGACTGGCCGCGCCGGTTCCGGTGAACCAGTTGCCCGGCTTCGGCGAAGGCCTGCTGTCGGTGCAGGATCTGTCGGCGCAATGCGCCGCCGACGCGCTGGCACCGCCGACCGGCAGCCGTGTGCTCGATGCGTGTGCCGCGCCGGGTGGCAAGGCTGCGCACCTGCTTGAGCGCGACCCCAGCCTGCGATTGCTGGCGCTGGATATCGACGCCCGTCGCCTGGCGCGCGCCAAGGATACGTTCGCCCGTACCGGGGTGGGCGAAGGCGCCGAGGTCCTGGTGGCCGACGCCAGCGATCCGGGGGCATGGTGGGACGGCGTGCCGTTCGATGCGATCCTGCTGGATGCACCGTGCTCGGCCACCGGCGTCATCCGCCGGCAGCCGGACGTGATGTTCCATCGCCGTGCGGAGGATATCGATGCGCTGGTCGGCATCCAGGCCCGGTTGCTGGAGGCCTGCTGGTCGATGCTGCGCCCCGGCGGTGTGCTGCTGTATGCCACCTGCTCGATCCTGCGTGCGGAAAACGTCGATCAGGTGAAGGGCTTCCTGAAGTGGCACGCGGATGCGGAAGCGGTCGCGCTGGGTGACGCATTTGGTCTGGACTGTGACGGTATCGCTCGCCAGCGCCTGCCCGGTGAAAACGATGCTGACGGATTTTTCTACGCGCGTCTGCTAAAAAAGGCCTGACCCAACCGCTGTCCGAGCCCCCATGCTGAAAACCCGTGCGTCACGCCAGACGTGGCTGTTTGTTGTGATGGCCCTGCTGGTGTTGGGCGCCGGCTTGGGACTACGTGATCCCTGGCCCTCGGACGAACCGCGCTTCGCCCTGGTCGCCAAGCAGATGGTGGACAGCGGCGACTGGCTGTTCCCGCATCGTGGGCTGGAGCTGTACTCGGACAAGCCGCCGATGCTGATGTGGTGGCAGGCCACGCTGTACAGCGTGGTCGGCAACTGGCGTGTGGCGTTCCTGCTGCCCTCGCTGATCGCCGCCCTCGGCACGCTGTGGTGCGTGGTCGACCTGGGCCGGCGCCTGTGGACACGCCAGGTTGGCCTGTATGCCGGTTGGGCGCTGCTGTTCGCCCTGCAGTTCACCTTCCAGGCGAAGAAGGCGCAGATCGATCCGCTGGTGGTGTTGTTCATCACCCTGGCCAACTACGGTCTGCTGCGCCACCTATTGCTGGGGCCCGCGTGGCGCTGGTGGTGGCTGGGCTGGTTCTTTGCCGGCATCGGCGTGATCACCAAGGGCGTGGGCGTGATCGCGCTGCTGATGATCGTGCCAGCGGTGATCGGTTCGGCGCTGCACTGGCCGCGCGTACGGCTGCATGCGCGCGACCTGCGCTTCTGGCTGGCGCCGCTGGCGTTCGTGCTGGCCATCGCGTTGTGGCTGGTGCCGATGGTGATGACCGCACTGGCGACCCGCTCCGGCGAGTACCTGGCCTACATGGACGACATCCTGTTCCGGCAGACCGCCAAGCGCTATGCGCAATCGTGGGACCACCACCAGCCCTGGTGGTACTTCCTGGGCACCATGCCGTCGATGTGGATTCCCGCCTTCCTGGCAGTGCCGTGGGCGATCCCTGCCTGGCGGCGCCGGCTGCAGCGTCGGGACGCGCGCTACCTGTTGTTGCTGGGCTGGTGGGCGCTGATCGTGCTGTTCTTCTCGATCCCCAATGGCAAGCGCGACGTCTACATCCTGCCGGCACTGCCGATGTTCTGCCTGGCGTTGGCGCCGCTGCTGCCGGGGCTGCTGCGCCGGCGGGATGTGCAATGGCTGCTGGGCGCGTTCACGCTGCTGCTGTCGCTGGGCACGTTGGCCGCCGGGCTGGCGGCCCTGCTGGGCAAGCCCGGCTTCGAAACGCGGCTGATGCAGACGCGGGGCATCGGCAATGGCGAGATGAACGCCCTGGCCTGGGCGGCGATGGCGATGGGCGGCTGGGGTGTGGCCAGCCTGCTGTTGTTCGGGCGCGGCCGCCGCCAGCTGGCGCTGGTCTCGACCCTCACCGTCGTCTGGGTGCTGTACAGCCTGATCGGCTATCCGCTGCTGAATGATTCAAGTTCCGCCCGCGGCCTGATGCGGCACACCGGCCAGCGCATCGGCGCCGATGCGGAGCTGGGACTGGTGGCCTGGAAAGAGCAGAATCTGCTGATGGCCGACCGCCCGGCGGCAACCTTCGGCTTCAACGAGCCTTGGGATGCACAGTTGGCCGCGGCCGTGGAATGGCAGCAGTTGGCGCCGCAGCGGCGCTGGTTGCTGGTCCACGAAGACGCGCTGCTGCCGTGCATCGACCGCAGCCGTGCCGAACTGGCGGGAATCGCCAATCGCCGCCGCTGGTGGCTGGTGCCGGGCGCTGCGGTGCAGGGCCGGTGCGTGGCCAGCGCCGAAGAGCGCGAACGCGAGCGGCGACTGCAGCGCGAGGAGTAACCACTCTGGCCTGTGCTTGTCCAGACTGCCCAAGCAGCGACAAAGGCAGTAAAACGTCAACGTGGGATCGGCCGTGCCGGCGATCCCGTTCATTCCGCAGGATCGCAGCGAAAATTTTCGACGTGGCAGTTTCACAGCACAACCTGGAATCCACGGCCGGCGATCCGCTGGGTGTACCCGTTGGGGGGCGCCCGCGCGCTGCGCACTGGTTGGCGCAGATAGGCCTGTTCTGCATGCCGGCGCTGGTGCTGACCATTCCCATCAACCTGCTGCCGTATGGCCTGGTGTTGCTGGTCACGACGCTGATGGCGCCGGAACTGCTGTGGCGTGCGCGGCACATGGATATCCAACCGATCAGGGTGTTGACCTGGCTGACGCTGGCGGTGCTGGCCCTGGGCGTGCTCTCGATGGTCGTGTTCGAGCATGGCCTGCGCAACGTCGACAACCGCTCGCGATTCCTGGTGATCCCGTGGATCGCGGTGTGGGTCTGCGCGTTGCGGCCGGACATGCGCTGGTTGTGGCGTGGTGCGTTCGCCGGCCTGCTGGGTACCTTCGCGCTTGCGTTGTTGCAGGTCCTGGGAGGCGCGCCGCGCGCGGAACTGTCCACCAACGCGATCGTGCTCGCCGACATCGTGGTGATGCTGATGGTGCTGCTGGTGTTCTGCCGGCCCTCGCGACGCTGGTCGCTGGTGATCGTCGGCATGGCCGCCGGGTGTGGAACCATCATCCTCACCGGCAGCCGTGGCGTGTTCGCAGCGCTGCTGGCGTTGCTGGTGGTGCTGGCCCTCAGCCTGCGCTGGCGTACCGGCGTGGCGCGCCTGTCGGTGCTTGCCGGCATGCTGGCCATTGCTGCGACCCTGCTGCTGTCGGTGCCCGAACTTCGCCACCAGGTGCGCCTGACCGAACTGCACAGCGATGTGCAGCGCATGGAGCAGGGCGACAGCGACTCATCTGCAGGTGCCCGGGTCGAGCGCCTGCAGGTGGCATGGGATACCTTCCTCGATCACCCACTGATCGGGGTGGGCGTGGGCCACTTCGACAACGCCATGCAGCGGGTTCCGATCTGTCGCGAGGATCCGCAGGAACAGCGCTGTCATCTGGGCCATGCCCACAACGATGTCGCCGAGTGGGCGGCAACCCAGGGCGTCCCGGGCCTGCTGCTGCTGCTGGCCGTGTATGGCGTTCCCCTGTGGGTGTTCGTGCGCCTGCACCGGCGCAGCGGGCACACCACCTTCCGTGGCCCGGCTGCCGCCGGCGTGATGGTGGTGGTGTCCTACATCCTGTGCGGACTGACCCAGTCGATGTTCGCGCACCAGATGACCGCCAGCTTCTACGTCACCATCGTCGGCCTGCTGACCGGCCTGTCGATCGTGGAAGGTGCGCGACACCGGGCAAGGAACGCCCGATAGCGTCCAGCCCAGGCCGATTCCCCGTTCAGCGGTTGGGTGGGTCGGACACGGCCTGGCCGTTGCCCAGCATCCACAGCATGATGGTCTTCTGCCGCACGTAGTTGGCGCGCACATAGGCATACACCAGGCCATGCCAGCCGTCGCGGAAGCCGCCACGGAACAGGAAGCCGCGCCAGAACCGCCAGGCAGGGGCCAGCACCAGCTTGCCGAGGGTGGCCCGCTTGCCGCGCGCGAACTCGTGCTCGGCCATCATCCGCGCGTACTTCTCGGTCTTGGCCAGCTGCTGCTGCAGCGAGCGGTAAGGGAAGTGGATGAGGTCCCCACGCAGGGTGCCGACGGCGCCATCGACGCTGGCCGCTTCGTGGATCTCGCGCTTGCCGCGCCAGCCGCCGTGGCGGCGGTCGAACAGGCGCAGCACCCGGTCCGGATAGGCATTGCCGTGGCGCAGGAATCTGCCGAAGTACTCCGACAGGCGGGCGAAGCGGTAACCCGCATGACCTGCAAAACCGCCGTCGCGGGCTTGCTCGATGGCCGTGCGCAGTTCCGGGCTGACGCGCTCGTCGGCGTCCAGACACAGTACCCAGTCGTGGCGGGCCTGCTCGACGCAGAACGCCTTCTGGCTGCGGAAGCCATCGAACGGGCGCTGCAGCACGCGGGCGCCGGCAGCCTCGGCGATGGCTACCGTGGCATCGGTGGACAGGGAGTCCACCACCACGATCTCGTCGCAGAAGGCCAGCGAGGCCAGGCAGTCGCCGATGCGCCCGGCCTCGTTGAACGCGATAATGCAGGCCGAGATGCGAGGCCGTTCGATGGGAGCGGTCGTGGAGGACATGATGGCCGGGTACCTGTTGTTTGCGACGGAGCGCTATGCGCTGCCTATTCTCGCCCCGTTGGTGCAGGCCTTGCACGCTTCCGGCCAGGAAGTGGCGGCCTGGTTCGAAGATGGTGCGGCTGGCAGTCAGCTGCCCGGCGTGCCCAACATCGGCCTGAAGCAGGCCCTGGCGATGCGTCCGCGGGCGGTGTTCAGCGCGGCCAACTGGGTGCCGACTTTCCTGTCGGGGGCCAAGGTGCAGCTGTTCCACGGCTTCAACGTGGAAAAGCGCGACAGTGCGCGTGGCCACTTCCGGGTGCGCGGCATGTTCGACCTTTACTGCACGCAGGGCCCTGCCACCACCGCGCCGTTCCGCGAGATCGCGGCATTGCAGGGTCATTTTGCCGTGGCGGAAACCGGCTGGCCGAAACTGGACCCGCTGTTCCGCGATGACGGCGGCGACAGTGCCGCGCTGCGTAGTGCGGCCGGTGGCCGCCCAGTGATCCTGTTCGGTTCAACCTTCACCGAACGCTTGAGTGCCGCCCCGCACCTGCATGCGCAGATCGCGGCCGACATCGCCGCCGGGCAGCACTACTGGCTGCTGACCCTGCACCCGAAGTGCCCGCCGGACCTGTTCGAACGCTACCGCGCGCTGGCCGGCGCCAATGCGCGCTTCATCGAACCGGAACAGGTGATGGCTGCCCAGCGCGCCGCCGACGTGCTGGTATCGGACACCTCATCGATCGTTTCCGAGTTCATCGTCCAGCACAAGCCGGTGGTGACCTTCCGCAACCGCGTGCCGAAGCCGCACATGATCGATTTCGACGATCCGCAGCAGCTGCCGGCCATGCTGGCGCGCGCGCTGCATCCGGATGCGGCGTTGCAGGCGGAGATCGTGCGTTACGCCGATGCCATCCACCCCTACCGCGATGGCCTGTCCAGCGAGCGGGTGATCGCCGCCACCGAGGATTTCCTGTCCGGCGAGATGGGTGCGCTGCGTCGCAAGCCGTTCGGCAGCTGGGTGCGTGACCTGCAGATCCGCAAGGACCTGGGTTACTGGGGGCCGTCGCAACGGTGATATGGGTAGTGCCGGCCGCTGGCCGGCACCCACGGGGATGCCTGCGATTGCCGGCCAGCGGCCGGCACTACCGTAGAGCCTCGCGTGCACCAGTAGATCCACGCCATGCGTGGATGGTCAATTCAACGCTCGGCCGCTTACCAGCGCAGCTTGCGCCGCGCCAGCGCCGTCGCCAGTTCTTCCATCAACGCATGCGCACGCGCCTGCGGCAGGTAGCGCAGCGCCAACGCCACATCGCCATGCGCACCGGCGGTGTCCAGCTGCAGGCTGGCCGTACCCAGCAGCTTGTCCAGCGGTGAGCGCTGCAGGCGCAGGCCCTGCACCTTGTCCAGCTCGGCCCAGCGCCACCAGCGCTTCCACCAGCCGCCGCGCACCGCCACAAACTGGCCGTCCAGGTGCCAGCCCATCCGTGCCATCTGCCGGTGCGCGATCAACAGGCTGACTGGCAGCCAGGCCAGCAGTGCCAGCGCCGGCAGGCCCCAGCGCCAGTAAAGAGCGGCGGTCAGCAACGGCACCGTCAGCAACGTGGACAGCGACAATCGCCACCAACCGCGTTGCGGTATCGGCTGCCACTGCTGTGGCGGCCATTGCAGCTGCGGCAGCAGGTGGCGCACCAGCCCGTCGCAGGCGCTGGCGCCAGCCAGCGGAGCCAGCTCGCGCAGCGCGCGGTCGTCGTCGCGCGAGGGGCCACCGGCGGCGCTGTCGATGCGCAGCTGGCGCAATCCAAACCAGCGCTGCAGGGTGCTCTCGCCCAGCGTCCATGCCTGGATGCGGCGGCGCGCGACGCTGCTGCGGGTGCGGCTGAGCAGGCCGGTGGAGACGGTCAGGCGCCGTTCGCGCTCGCTGAGGGTGAAGCCGTGGTAACGCAGCAGCGTCAGCACCACCGACAACACTCGCAGCAGCAGCCAGCCCAGCAGCAATACCGCGGCCAGCAGCACCAGCCCACCGGTTACCCCGGTGTGCAGATGGCTGGCGTAGCCGAAGGCCTCGCGCCCGCCGCGCTGGATGGCATCGTCCATCACCGGGCGCGGTACGGTCTGGAACAGAACACCGAAGGCGGCGATCGCCAGTGCCCAGCCACGGTTGGACAGCAGGCCCATGCGCAGCACATCCCAGCTCGACAGGCGCAGCAGGACCTGCTCGTCGTCGGACGGCACGACACTGGCAGCCGGCGCGCCGCCCGGCGTTGGTTCGGGCGCCTGTCCACGCTGGCGCACCAGCTGTTCCAGGGCCAACGCCTGATCCAGCCGCAGCACCCGCATCTCCGCTTCCGGGCGCACGCCACCGGCCGATTCCAGGCGCAGTTCGGCAACCCCGAACAACCGATGCAACGGGTTCTGCCGCACTTCCACGTTGTGGATGCGGGCGAAGGGAATCTCGCGCCGGTTGCGCGCCAGCAGGCCGCTGCGCACGGTGATCGCATCGTTGCCGATGCGGTAGCGGTAACTGAGGTACTGCAGTACCGAGACCAGCACCAGCGCGGCGATGGCGGTGAGCGGGATCAACTGTGCCCACATCGGATCGCGGTCGCTGCGTTGGCCGAACACCAGCAACGCGACCAGCGGCAGGAGATAGTGGCGCAACTGCATCAGCAGCACGAACAGCCACGACCACGGGTGCAGGCGATGCTCTTCGCCACCGTTGGGCAGCGACGGCGGCAGGGGCGGTGGCAGGCTCACAGGGCGTCGGCGTCCTGGTCGAGCTGATGGGCCAGGGTGTCACGCAGGCGCTCGGCATCGGCTTCGTCCAGGCCGTTGACGGTGACCGCACTCAGGCGGGTGCCGGCGGTGTGCACGATCAGCGTGGCCAGGCCAGCACGCCGCTCCAGCGGTCCCCGACGCAGGTCCAGGTGCTGCACGCGCGAAATGGGAATGCGGGTCTCCAGCTGCCACATCAGGTCGCGGCGCAGGCCCAGGCCCTGTGCATCCAGGCGCCAGCGGGTGCGGGTCAGGCGGCGATGGCCGATCCAGCCACCGAAGGCGAGGCCGACCAGCAGGCCCAGCGAGGCAGCCCACAGGCCACCGGGAAGATCGAAGAACCACCAGACGGCCGCCAGCGGTGCGCCGGGGATGAAGAGTCCGCCGAAGGCGCCCTCCAGCGCCGCCAACCGGGCAGCGCGTCGCGGCAGGGGTTGCCAGTGGTCGAGGGGCATTTCGGCGGCAGCAACAGGCAAAGGAAGTTCGGTCACGCGGGCGTCCGTCGGGCAGCAGGGCGGGCAGGCGCGGTGATGGCCGCACCGCGCAGACGTTAGCAGGTCGCCCGCGTTACTGGGCGGCCTGGATCAGCGCGTCGACATCCAGCAGGTGGCCGGCGCGGTCGGCCTTGGTGCGCAGGTAGTGCTCGTTCTCGGCGGTGATCTCGCCGGTCACCGGAATGCAGTCCAGCACTTCGATGCCGGCGTTGCGCAGGCGTTGCGCCTTGGTCGGGTTGTTGCTGAGCAGGGCAACGCGGGACACACCCAGCCCGCGCAGCATCGCCACCGCGCTGCCATAGCGGCGTTCGTCGGCGCCGAAGCCCAGCTGCGCATCGGCGTCGATGGTATCCAGCCCGTCATGCTGGTAGCCGTAGGCGCGCATCTTCGCGGCGATGCCGGTACCGCGGCCTTCCTGGTCCAGGTACAGCAGCACGCCACCGCCCAGTTCCTTCAGCTTGCGCAGGCCGCGACGCAGCTGGTCGCCGCAGTCGCACTTGAGCGAACCGAACAGGTCGCCGGTGAGGCACGACGAATGCACGCGTACCGGCACCACGGCGGACAGGTCCGGTTCGCCGACGATGATCGCCACCTGGTCGCGCTGGGCGACGCCGCCGCGGAACACTGCGAACGTGGTCATGCCGACATCACGCAGCGGCACCGGAGAACGCGCCACCAGTTCGTAATCATGTGCGGCATGCGCAGCGCCTTCGGCCAGATCGCACAGGCCGACCTCGGCGGCGCCATCGAAGGTGTTGTCGGCCGCCTCAAGGCGCACGGCCACCATCGCCGGCAGCAGCAGGCCCAACCGGGCCAGTTCCACCGCGCCGGCATCGAACGCATCGCCTGCGCTCCAGGCCGCGGGCATCGGCCCTGGTTCGCGCAGGTAACCCAGCGAGGGCAGGGCATCGAAGGCGACGCCGGCCAGTGGCAGGCGCGCGCCCTCGGATGCCTCCACGCCGAGCACGCGGGCGCGGGTGGCGGTCAGGTACAGGTAATGGCGCTCGCGCGCGGCGCTGGCGAAGGCGGCAAAGCTGCTGGCAGTAGCGCTGTCCAGCGCGATCACCGCCAGGCGCTGGCCCTGGCCATCGTGAAGCAGGACCGGACGACCGGCGCGCAGTTCGGCGACCGCGCGCTCGCAGCGGATCGCCGCCGGATCACCGAACAGGGAGGAAGCAGACATGGCAGGACCGGGGGAGGCGGACATCGGTGTCTCTATGGGGGCGCCAGCGTCGTATTCAACGTGCTGCGGCGGTGTGTCGCAGGCCGGGTGCAGCGGCTTTCAGTGCGGATGCTCGTCGGTCGCGTACGGGTCTTCCTCGCCGCTGCCCGGTGGCCGCAGCGTATAGCGCTTGTAGGTCCACTGGTACTGCGCCGGGTCGCGGCGGGCGATGCGTTCGATACCCGCGTTGAGCGCGGTGGCGGCGACCTGCGGGTCCGGGTCGGCCACGGCCGGGTCGGTCGGCTCGATGTGCAGGGCGAATTCCATGTCCGGGCCGATGCGCTCGCACCAGCCATACAGCACCGTCGCGCCGGTGCGCTCGGCCAGGCGGTTGACCAGGGTCATGGTCAGTGCCTGCACGCCGAAGAACGGCACGAACACCCCGTCGCCGGCCTTGGGCTGCTGGTCGGGCAGGATGCCGGTGGCACCGCCGTCCTTGAGTACCTTGAACAGCTGGCGCACGGCCGGGCCCTCGGCGCGCACCTGCTGCACGTTGTGGCCGCCGCGCACGATCTGCAGGAAGGCATCGCTGGCCTCGTCCTCCGGTGGCTTGTAGACGATGGCGATCTGCCCGCGCGAGGCCAGCCACTGGTTCAGCAGCTCCCAGTTGCCGTAGTGCGGGGCCGCCACGATCACGCCCTTGCCGCTGGCCAGCGCCGCGTCGTACAGCGCCTGGCCGTGGCGCTCCTTCAGGTACAGGCGCAGGTTGTCTTCGGGCTTCCGGCTCCACAGGCGCAGGGTCTCGATGGCCTGCAGGGCGGTGGAGCGCAGCAGGTCGCGCTGCAGGCGGTCACGTGCCGGCGCGTCCAGCTCGGGGTAGGCCAGCTCCAGGTTGCGGCGGGTGACGCGGCTTTCGCGGGCATCGAGGCGCACCCACATCCAGGCCAGGGCACGCGCGAATCCGCGCAGCAGCGGCCAGGGCAGGCGGGCGAACAGGGTGGTGGCGCGGTAGACCAGCCGGGCTTTGCGGTGTGGATTCATCTCCCCCAGTTTAGCCAAGGGCGCTGCTATCGTGGCCGGCCCCTTGCCTGGAAGCCCGCCGATGCTCGTCCTGATTCAACGTGTCAGCCAGGCCGCCGTGCATGTGGAAGGTGAGGCGGTAGGGCAGATCGGCCCCGGCCTGCTGGCCCTGGTCGGCATGGAGCCGGGCGATACCGAGGCCCAGCTGCAGCGGATGGCCGAACGCCTGCTTGGCTACCGTGTGTTTGCAGATGAGGCCGGCAAAATGAACCGCTCGCTGCGTGATACCGGCGGCGGCCTGCTGCTGGTCAGCCAGTTCACCCTGGCCGCGGACACCCGTTCCGGCATGCGGCCCAGCTTCACCAGCGCGGCACCGCCGGAGGAGGCTGAACGCGGGTTCAATCGATTTGTCGGGATCTGTCGTGAAAATCACGCGCCAGGGGTGGAAACGGGCCGCTTTGGTGCCCATATGGTCGTCAGCCTGGTCAATGACGGTCCCGTGACCTTCCTCCTCAGGCCCTAGGCCACCGGGACCACCGCCCGGCAGGCCGGGCCCCGGGCTGGTATAATGCTACGTTCCCTATTTCCCCCTAGCCGGTGGCGCGAGCACTACATGGCCAACGAACGTCCTGCCCAATCCGAAATCAAGCAACTGATCAGCAAGGGCCTGGAACAGGGCTACCTGACCTATGCCGAAGTCAATGACCATCTGCCGGACGACATGGTCGACCCGGAACAGATCGAAGACATCATCGGCATGATCAACGGCATGGGCATTGATGTCCATGAAGTTGCTCCGGATGTGGAAACCCTGCTTCTCAACGACGGCAACACGGGCAACCGTGAGGTCGACGACACCGCAGCCGAAGAAGCGGCCGCCGCGCTGAGCGCGCTCGACACCGAAGGTGGCCGTACCACCGACCCGGTGCGCATGTACATGCGCGAAATGGGTACCGTCGAGCTGCTGACCCGCGAAGGCGAAATCGCCATTGCAAAGCGCATCGAAGAAGGCCTGTCCCAGGTCCAGGCCGCACTCGGCCAGTTCCCGGTGTCGGTCGAATCGCTGCTGACCGATTACGAAGCGCACAAGGAAGGCCGCAAGCGCCTTGCCGAAGTGATCGTCGGCTTCAACGACCTGACCGACGACGTGCCGGCTCCCGCCGCTGCCGTGGCCGATGACGCGGACGATGCCGACGCGGACGCCGACGAGGAAGAAGACGACGTCGACGGCGGCGATGAAGAAGCAGCACCGACCGGTCCGGATCCGGAGGAAGTCGCCGCGCGCATGCAGGCGCTGGCTGATGCCCTCAACGCCTTCAAGAAGGCGGCTGCCAAGGGCGACAAGAAGAACCTGCTGAAGCTCCGCGAGGAGATGTCGGCGGTGTTCGTCACCCTGAAGCTGCCGCTGCCGCTGACCGACGTGCTGACCAAGCAGCTGCGCGACACCATGGGCAGCGTCAAGGCCCACGAGCGCCGCGTGCTGAACCTGGCCACCGTCACTGCCCGCATGCCGCGCAAGGACTTCATCCGTTCCTGGGAAGGCAACCAGACCAACCTGGAATGGGTGGAAGACGCACTGAAGCGCAAGCAGAAGTGGTCTTCGGCGCTGCGTGAAGTGAAGGACCAGATCGTGTCCGAGCAGCAGGCCACCATCGATATCGAGAAGGTCACCCTGCTGGACCTGGACGAGCTGAAGGAACTCAGCCGTGCCATGGCCTACGGCGAAGCCAAGGCGCGCAAGGCCAAGAAGGAAATGGTCGAGGCCAACCTGCGCCTGGTGATCTCCATCGCCAAGAAGTACACCAACCGCGGCCTGCAGTTCCTCGACCTGATCCAGGAAGGCAACATCGGCCTGATGAAGGCCGTGGACAAGTTCGAGTACCGCCGCGGCTACAAGTTCTCCACGTATGCGACCTGGTGGATCCGCCAGGCCATCACCCGTTCGATCGCCGACCAGGCGCGCACCATCCGTATTCCGGTGCACATGATCGAAACGATCAACAAGTTGAACCGCATTTCCCGCCAGATGCTCCAGCAGTACGGCCGCGAGGCTACGCCGGAGGAGCTGGCCAAGGAAATGGACATGCCGGAAGACAAGATCCGCAAGGTGATGAAGATCGCCAAGGAGCCGATCTCGATGGAAACCCCGATCGGCGACGACGAGGATTCCCATCTGGGCGACTTCATCGAGGACACCAACGTGGAGTCCCCGATCGAGAACACCACCAACATCAATCTGTCTGAAACCGTGCGCGACGTGCTGGCCGGCCTCACCCCGAGGGAAGCCAAGGTGCTGCGCATGCGCTTCGGCATCGACATGAACACCGACCACACCCTCGAGGAAGTCGGCAAGCAGTTCGACGTGACCCGCGAGCGCATCCGCCAGATCGAAGCGAAGGCCCTGCGCAAGCTGCGTCACCCGAGCCGTTCGGAGCAGCTGCGCAGCTTCCTGGATATCGATTGATCTCCAGGTAGTGCCGAGCCATGCTCGGCAACTGCTTCTGTCGAGAGAAACCCCGCTTCGGCGGGGTTTTTCTTTGGGCTGGGCGCCGGATGGCGAGGGTGCCTTCTGTAGAGCCGAGCCCATGCTCGGCTGCTCTCCCACGATGACGTTTTGGCCAATTCTTCGTCGTCTCCAATCGCCAAGATTCGCGCCTTTTGACGCAACCGGCTTGAGCATTGTTGAGCAATAACGCGCGACTCCGAGCGACGGGCAGGAGTTGGCCAGGTCGATCCCCAAGTGCCCCAGTACGTCGAGCTGTTTGAGCAGCCATGGCTCCCGCAAGCCCTGTCGCAATCAACAATTGAAGCCACTACCTTCTCTTCCACACAGTCCCCGCAGGTGCTCAACACACCGTCGTAGGAGGGCTGTCTGCCTAACAGCAGGCAATCGAGGGTCAAGCCGCATCACTCGCCACCCAAGCGAGCCGAAAGGTTTCTGGCCGGGTGGCGCGCAGTCATACAAGACCCCGCAAGGGGAAAAGCTGCGGGCGGCCCTACGACCGTGTTGAAGCACCCGGCCGCCTCTCTCAACAGGAGGCGTAGGAGGTTCGACGAATCGTAGGAGATCCAAGATGAGACTGAAGACGATAGCCGGCAAGAGTGCTGGCGAGCGGGGTTGTGCAGATGCCTGTGACTTCCCGCCGCTGCTGGACTGGGAAGAAGTGATGAAGGATGAGCGGGAGGATCGGCTGGGGTTTGCCAGGCGCGCGACGTTCGCGCTGCTGACGCAGTCTGGCGCAGGATTGATCGAAGGCTTCGGTAGCGGCAATCAGAAGGGACTGGAGGGGGCCATGAGGGCAGTGGCGCTGTTCCAAGCGCATCTGCAGGAGATGGATCGGCTCGCTGGGATAGCCGAGAAGCGGTTGCTACATGTTGCTGAGGCACTCGCGAATGCCGACTGAGTAGCCGATTCCGGTCGTGCTCCACTACACTGTGACGCTGTGCAGGGCCTATAGCTCAACGGTTAGAGCAGGGGACTCATAATCCCTTGGTTCCAGGTTCGAATCCTGGTGGGCCCACCAAAAAAGGCACTTAGGCTTCTGCCCAGGTGCCTTTTTTGTGCCGCAGGGAAAACTGCACGGGAAGAATCGGCGCTCGCGCGGTGGTTTCACGACTGGCACGTCGTGATCGTAGCGACCCGTAGTGGTTGGCGATTTGTGTCCGGCCGCATCCTGCTTGTCGCCATGGTTGCCCTCGGTGCCGGTAATTCCCCGGTGCTTTCGACCGTGCATCGAGAACCGCTCATCCTCGGCGATTACTCCCTCGCTCATCGCCATGCGACTGAAGCGTTGCCAAGCGCTGGACATGCCGGCATCGAGATGACCGGTCACTACTTCGACGTAGCCGATCTGGACTGCCCGGCCTGTAACGAACTCCGCGCCTTCGACAAGCCGCCTGCGGGCGGCTCATCTTCGGCCTGATCGCCCAGGCGGCTAGCTTGCCTGCTGTCTCCGCGCCGTGCCCCAGCGCTTGGGTAGCGCAAGCAGAGGACGCTCAAGCAGAGCGTGCACGATGTAGCCAGCGACGCAGCAAGCGAACGCGCTTGCCACCACGAACATCAAGTGCCCGGCCCAGCCAGGCGCTGGCGAGAACATTGCCCAGACGCGCCCCATGGCTGATATGACAAAGATGTGGGTCAAGTACAGCGAATAGGACGAATCGCCCAGCAGAGTCAGCCAGCGCGGCGCCTGCAACCCGCCCCTGGCTTCCCAGACAACAGCGCCAGCCAGCAGGAGCACAGCAGCACTGCCAAAGCATGCGACCCGAGTGCCGACGGCCATTGTCGCTGGTCCTGCCTCGGGTAGCGCTACTGCTGCAGACACGGCGACTGCGACGCCAGCGACGATCAACGGCAATCCCAGCCGTGCCGGGATATGACGCCAGTAAAGCCCGAGCAGGGCACCGGCGATGAATTCATAGGTCAGCGGGTTGGTGACAAGAACGTGGGCGGGCGTAGTCGGACCTGGCGGCAACCATGGCGCAACGCCGATGGCTGCTGCCCAGAGCAACAGAAAGGCCGGCACGAAGCGCTCCGGTACAAACGCGATGACACCGGCGAACACCAGATAGAAGTAGGCCTCATGCACCAGCGTCCAGCCCACCGTCAGTACGGGCAACTGGGCGTGAGGAATCAGCAGATAGGAGGCCAGCACGCTCTGGCCGGCATACGAACTGTTCACCATTGAGGGAACCACTGCCATCAGCGCCACGACGAGGGTGGTGAAGATCCAGTACATCGGCAGCACACGCCAGGCACGCTTGACCAGGAACTGCGCACTCGCGCCCGCCTTCGTATAACGACCGGCGGCGATGGTGGTCATCACGAAGCCAGACACCACGAAGAACAGATCGACCCCGGCATCGGCATACCTTGCCACCGCGTCGAGCATCGCCGGGCCTTGCAGGTATTTGATTTCGACACCGCGGAGATGGAACAGAACTACGGCAAGCGCTGCCACGCCGCGCAGGCACTGTAGCGAGTCCATTCGTTGCTGCGTGCCCATTCTTCGCGCTCCATGTGGGGCCGCATGCTACCACCTGACCGCGCCGCACTGCATCGTCAGGACAGGGACGAGCAGCCCGAGCCGTGCTTGAAACGCCCCGCCGCGCCCGCGCCCGCACACTTCAGCGGCCGCGGCAGATTCAAGAAGATTCCCGTGCGGAATCCGTCAGAACCTACCCGCCAGATCCTGATCCCGGAATGCGTCGGCAACGTAGTCGACAAAGACCCGCGTCTTCGGCGGCAGGTAGCGGCGATTGGCGTAGTAGATGGAGATCGGTCCGCCGTCGGCTGACCAGTCCGGCAGCAGTTGAATCAGCTCGCCGCGCTGCAGGTAGGGCAGGGCATGCGAGGTCGCCACGAAGGCGGCGCCAAGACCGAGAGCGGCTGCTTTGCACAGGCCGCCGGGGTCGTCGAAGATGATGCGCTCACCGACAGGGGACACGGCTTCATTGCCGTGTTCGTCCCGCAGCATCCATTGCACGAGTCGCCCCGTGCGCGTCGAGCGCATGTCGATCAGGTCGAGTCCGGCGAGGTCCTGTGGCGACGCGGGAGGGCGCCGTGCCTTCATGTAGGCGGGCGATGCAACTGCCACGATGCGTACGCGGGCGAGCGTCCTGGAGATGGTGCCCGGAGTCAGCTCAGAGCCTCGCCCTATCGCCGCGTCGTAACCTTCGGCAACCAGGTCGACATGCCGGTTGTCCAGCTGCCAGTCGATCCTGATCTTCGGGTATGCCGTCAGGAAGCCAGGCAGCAGGGGCAGGACGTAATCCATGCCGAACACGCTCGCCATGCTGACCTTGAGGACACCCGAGGGCTCCTGCTGCTGGTCGGAGGCTTCGGCAATCGCATCCTGCAGGCCCTCGAGGTTGGACCGGATCGAGTCCGCCAAGCGCTCCCCGGCTTCGGTCAGTGTCAGCTTGCGGGTGGTCCGATGAAAGAGCCGGACCGCAAGATTCCGCTCGAGCATCGCGACATTGCGGCTGACCGCTGAAGGCGTCAGCCCCAGCTGCTTTGCGGCCGAGGAGAAGCTTCCCGTGGCCGCCGCCCGGGCAAAACACTCAAGGTTGGACAAGGTCTCCATGGAGGCATTCTCAATCAATCCTCACAAGTGATTCAACCGATTGATGACTACCCGGAAACAGTAGGTGCCCCGATCCTAGCCGTGCCGCCAGACACGCGGCGCCTCTCCCCATTCTGGATATGCCATGACCACGCAAACGCTTCCGCAGAATCTCACCGAGCAGTCGTCACAAACCCGCATGGTGCTGGACCGGCATCTGGAGGCCTTCCGTCTGGGTGATGTGGACCGGACCCTGGCGGACTACGCGACGGACGCCATCATCATCAATGGGACGGGGTCTGTGATCAAAGGACACGCAGAGATCTACGAGACCTTCGTGCAGGTCTACCGTGACTACTTCCCGGACGGCACGCGCAACATGACCATCGATGAGCTGGCCGTCCATGGTGAGGCCGCCTACATCCGCTGGCGCGCGAAGAACGCGATCATGGCGACCGATACGCTCATCGTCCGCGATGGCAAGATCGTCATCCAGACCTTTGCAGGCCTCTTCAGGGAATAGGCATCGATCAGTACTGGTGCTGGCTTGCCTTCAAGCGATGCAGGCGGTGCCGTCGGCATCAATCAAAAACGTAATCCGCTTTGCCCGGGGGCACTTCGACCGCATCTCCGCGCCGCACCAGCTCGTCGATATCCACCGCCTGTGTGGCGAGCGCATCGTGCGCGTCGAAGTCCCACTTCTGCCTGTACTCGCGTGCCAGCAGATCGCAGACCGCTTTGGCCTGCTGGTGCGTGTCCATGCTCTCTGCACGATCCATCAGTTGATCACGGTGGATCTGGCACAGCGTGAGCTGGTGCGCATCTTCGGATCGCTCGCGTTCCCAGGCAATGTCGGGCAGGGCGGAGAGTGCGGAGGCAAGTGCGACGGCAATCAGGGGCATGATCCGGTTCCGGGCAGTGGCGAAACCGGAGCGTAGGCGATGGTGCGTGGCGATGGATATGCAGCGGGATGCACGTTTTACTGGGTGTTCACCATTCGCTGGGGAATGGTTGCAGTGTGCAGATGGCGTTCTCCACGCATGGCGTGGAGCTACTGGAGGCGACGAGGCGCTACTGGTTCTGGAACACCGCCAGCTGCGCTGCGAACGCGCGCTGATACGCCGGCCGCTCCGTTGCGCGGGCGATGTAGGCGGCCAACACGGGATACTCATCGACGATGCCGCTGCTCTGCAGCCGCAGCAGTACCGACACCATCAACAGATCGCCGGCGCTGAAGTCTCCATCCAGCCACGGTGCATCGCCCAGTCGCGCCGACAGCTCCCCCAGCAGTCTGCGCACGCGCTCGTCCAGCATCACCAGCCGCTGCGCATACCAGGGTTGCTCGCGTTCCAGCACCCACGCCATCGAGCGTTCGACGATTGGCGGCTCAACCGTGTTCAGTGCGGCGAACATCCAGGTGATCGCACGCATGCGTGCGCTCGCATCGTCGGGCAGCAGCCCAAGGTGCTGTTCGGCCAGGTGCAGAACGATCGCGCCTGATTCAAACAGCACAATCTCGCCATCCTCGTAAGTGGGAATCTGCCCGAAGGGATGCCGCGCCAGGTGTGCCGGCTGCTTCATCTCCTCGAAGGAGAGTAGATGGACGTCGTACGCTACGCCCAGTTCTTCCAGCGCCCAGCGCACGCGCATGTCGCGGGCCAGACCCTGCCCGCGGTCCGGGGAATGCTTGAATGCGGTCAGGATTGGGGTCATCGGGTTGCCCATCGGCGATAGCCGACCTGATTGGCCGGCCTTCTCTCAATCGACGTGCGAGAAACCCTGGAATCGACACAGGTGATCGCCCAGCACGCAGGTCATGGCCGGCAGGATGAACGGTTCACGTGGCGCGGTTCGCATGGGATGCGTGGTGACGCGATACTGCCCTTCTGCACACCCTTGGGGAAGTACGTGAGCACGTCCAGACTGCCGAGGATCGTTGGGTTCGACGTGCCGCGCCTTCACCAGCAGGTCGATGCAGCTGCCGATGAAGCGATCACTGCGCTTCTGGACCAGGCGCCCGATGAACAGTGGACTGATCGCTTCCTGCAGCACTGCGCGACGCTGGCGTCGCAGCTTTCATTGGCGGAAGTAAAGGTGGAGGGCACCCGCATCGCCTTCCATGGCTCCATCGCCGATGCGCGTGCCCTGGCCGATGCTGTGATTGCGCTGGTGAACCGCTTGAACGATCAGCTGATGCAGGAAGGCAACCTGCACGCAGGTGAGGAGTGAGCTGCCCGCAGGGCGTGTCAGCCTGCTTGCGGGACCAATGCCGGGCCGGACAGACGAGCCCAGCAGCCCATCGCCATTTCCGCCGAGCCCGGGTGGCCACGCAGGCTGGTGCGCAGTGCGAGCCGTGACTGCAGGTCGGTGAGCCACGCCGTGCGCGTGCCGTGTGGGTTGCGGACGTAGATGTCGCACGCCAGGCGGATGACCGGTGCGACCTCGTGGCGGAAGTTGATGGCGGGCAGATCACCGGTCTGGAACGCGGCCTGCCAGTGCTGCAGCTCGCGCTCGACGTCAACGAAGTCCTTGTTGGTGATGCGTTCCATGAGACTTCTCCTGTTGGAACGCCAACGTATACCTCCGCGTGTCAGCACCCTGTGTTGGAGCTGCCGGTCCGTTCATGGTGGCTGTTCATTATTCGCACGATCCGATGCAGCTGCGTAACCGGCCGACGCACACAGTGGCGTTGCAGCAGATCGCTGCGGTGGAGCAAGACATGAACAACAACACGCAAGGCCAGACCGACCGCAACAACGCCTCGACCGATACCAAGCAGGCTGCCCAGCAGGGGCAGACCGATGGCAACGAACTGGGCGGTGACCAGAAGCAGGACGGCAAGCAGCGCCAGCAGGAACAGCAGCAGGATGGGCAACCGAGCGGCCCGCAGAAGTCCGGACAGGAACAGAAGAGCGATCAGGGCCGTGACACTCGCCGCTGACCAGTAAGCAAAGAAAAGGCCGCGCGTTGCGCGGCTTTCCTGTGTCCAACGTTCTGGAAGAGCGCTGATGCCATCCCATGCCCGTGCGGTAAGCCTGATGACGAAGATCATGTACCAGTGCCGACCGGCAAGGACGACGACGATGGCGCGATGCCGCGCCTGCCAGGCACCCAGTCCGGGTGGCATGGAGTGTGCCCGTTGCCTCACCGAGGAACTGGGCGGTGTGATCGGCAACCGCGGCGCTGCTGCGCGGTGGCTGGATTCGTTCCTGAAGGTGCAGCAGGACGAGGCGTTCGTCTTCGTCTGCGTCAAGCGCGTTGAGGAAACCGCGTCGACGGGTCGCAGTCTGGAGTGACATTGCGCAGGCGTATGCTCGAAGTCCAATGGGAGCGAGCGTCATGTCTTTTCAGATCAACCTCTATGACAGGGACGGACGCGGGCTTCGCCTTCCCGATGGATGGTGGATCGACCTGCACACCGATCCCCCCGCGCTGGTCAACGGCGCTGTCCGCATCGATCTGCCGGCGTCCACGCGCAACGAGCATCCTGATCTGCAACCTGACGTCCTGAACCGCCTCCGCTGCCGCATTGAAGGTGCGCAATGGCTAACCTGACCTACCATCCGCCGCTGGGCGTGCGCTGGCTGACATTTCGTCTGCGCAACGGCCAGTCCATCGGTCCGGAGAAGCTGCGGGCCGTGTGGTCCGATGCCGCCGAGACCAACAACTGTTCGGTCCGGCGCGAGCATGTGGAGGGTGCCGGTTTCGTTTACGCGTTGTATGCACCCAGCGGGCTCTGTGTTCCGCGCCGCGCGGAACTGCGCATGCGGCTGTTGCTGGAAGAAGCGGGCTACGCGTTTTCGATGGGCGTGCTCACCGGCAGCCATCCTGCCTACGGTTGAGTGCACGGTGATCTGATTGGCCCCCGAGGTTGCTAGACTGCGCGCCCCGCGCGTCGCCGCAATCACGGAAGATTCCCATGCCCAAGCTGTCTGCTCTTGCTGTTCTCCTGGCGCTCGCTGTCTGCACGACGGGCGCACGCGCCGATGAACAGGACAGCGCGTCGACCATCGCGTTCAAATCGATCAGCCCGGTGCTGAATGCTTTGATCAACGCCGATGATGCGCAGGAACTGATGCAGAAGGCCGAGGAGGACGACGCCACGCTGCTGCAGTCGCTGGCGCTGTACTTGGCGGCAACCCGCGAAGACGCAACGTTGGCGTTGGCGCCGTACCGCGCAGCGGCATTGTTCGCTCGCCGCGGTGACGATGCGCTTGCCGAGCGCTATCTGCGTGAAGCCGACGAGCGTGGCATGTGGTTCGCGCCCGCGCTGGCCGACAACGATGACTTCGAGCACCTGCGCGGAACCAAGTTCTTCAAGCAGGTGCTGGCCAACACGCAGGCACGCTACGCGCAGGTGTCGGCCGGCAAGGTGGGCGCCATCTCGGTACTGCAGCCTTCCAAGGGTGTTGCGATGCCGGCCTGTGCGCCGGTACTGGTGTGGCTGCACGGCTACGGCATCAACGGACACCTGGACAGCAGCAAGCAGCCACTGGCCGATGCCGGTGTGGTGCTGCTGGGCATCAACGGTACGGAGATGCGCGAGTCGTTCGACAGCTTCAGCTGGACCGGCCCCTATGAAGGCACGCACACGGTGGTGCAGAAGGGGCTGGATACACTGGCCGCGCGCCGGTGTATCGATCGAAAGCAGGTCTACCTGATGGGTTTCTCGCAGGGCTCGCAGCATGCCGGTGCATTGCTGGCGCAGCACCCCGATGACTACGCCGGTGCATTGCTGGTGTCGCCGGGCGGTTGGCGCCAGCCGGTGCCTACGCAGAGCAGCGCACACGGCAAGCGCGTGTTCGTCATCAATGGCGAACAGGAAGGGCCGGCGAACCAGAAGATGAGCGCGGATTTCCGCGCGCTGTTCAGCGACGGCAACGAAGTGCGTTCGCGCACGCATGGCGGCGGCCATTTCTATCCGGACGACTGGAAGACCTCGTTCCCGCAGGCCATTCGCTGGTTGATGGGCAAGGACGGCTGAGTGCTGATTCAGATGCAGTGAAGACGCCGCGTCGCCCGCGTGATCCAGTGGGGTGCCGTTGGGCAGCATGATCGCCGCATCAATCGGTGCTCACCCGCGAACCACGCGCACTCGGCCAGTCTGGTGTCGCAGGCAACGGATACCACTGTTGTCCTTTCCCCAACGAGGAGACTACACATGAGCACCCAGTCCACCATCGAGCATCGCCTCAACGACCTGATCGAGATCGCACGTGATGGCAAGTCCTTCTACGAGGAAGCCGCAACGAAAGTGAAGGATGCCGAGCTGTCGGCATTGTTCGTCCGCATCGCCGGGGTAAAGGGGCGCATCGTGTCCTCGCTGAGCAGCTCGGTGGCCGCCACCGGTGGCAAGCCGGCAGAGCACGGCACCATGGTCGGTTCCATGCAGCAGTTCTACGGCAAGGTGCGCGCTGCCTTCGGCGATACCAACTACGGCTACGTGGCCGAACTTGAAGAGTCCGAGGATCGCCTGCTGGGCGCGTTCAAGGACGTGCTGAAGGACAACGACCTGCCGCCGGCGGTACGCCAGGAAGTGACCCAGTGGCTGCCGGAAGTGCAGGAATGCCATGCGGTGATGCGTGATCGCAAGCACGCGATGAAGGCTGCCTGATCGCATCTGGCGATCGCCCCCCACATCGCCACGGCCAGGGCGGCTTCGTGCTGCCCTGGTCGTTTCTGCACCTGTCATCTGCGCTCAGGCGCGTTTCCTGAGCAGGGCAACGGCCAGGCTGGCCAGCGTCGCCGCAGCCGCGGCGGTCCACAGGGACGCGGCAAAGCCTTGGCTGTACATCGCCCGTGCGAGATCGACCGGGGCTCCCTTGGTCAGCGCACCCGTGGCGATGCTGTCGGCCAGGCACATGACGTCGTCTGCGGGAACACGAGCCGACAGTCCGGCGCGGATGCCGACGGTCAAGGCACTGGAGAGAACCGTGAAGCCGAGCAGGATGCCGACGAAGCGCGTCGTAGCGCTGATGCCCGAGGCCATGCCTGCACGATCCCGGGGTGCCGAGCCGATGATGGCCTTGGAGGTTTCGCCGTTGAGGATGCCACCGCCTGCGCCGATGATGACCATCGCCAGCAGGGCCATCGTCGGCATGTGGTGCCACGCGCCGATACCGGCCAGCGCGTTGCCGGCGGCAGTGATGGACAGGCCGATGGCCAGCACCATCTCACTCGGGAACCGTCGGCCCAGGCGCCTGCCAACGCTTGGGAACAACAGCATTGCCGCGGCGAACGGCAGCATGCCTGCGCCCGTGGCCAGCGCACTCAGGCCGACGCCATTCTGCAGGTACTGCGGCAGCATCGAGGCCATCACCTGCGCGCTGACCGCGTAGCCGATCATGGCGATGAGTGCATCGACGAAACGCGGGCTTGCAAGCAGCCGCAGGTCGACCATCGGATGCCGACGCTTGAGTTCGATGCAGGCAAACAGCGCACCCATCGCGATGCCCAGGCCCAGGCCGGCCAGCGCCACTATCGATGTCCATCCCTGCGCGAGCCCTTCCACCAGGAAGAACACGATGCCGAAGATCGCCATGCTGAAGGTGATGATGCCGGGCGGATCCAGTGGGCGTACCACCGTGTCGGCGGAGTCGGGTACCCAGCGGACCGCACCGTAGGCCAGGAAGGCGAGGAAGGGCAGGATCGCGATGAACACCGATCGCCATCCCCACAGCGAGGACAACAGTCCGCCGATCAGTGGCGAGAGCACCATCATCATGCCCATTGCCGTGCCCCAGAAGGCCCAGGCATCGTCGCGTTGCTTGCCCTCGTGGAACTCATGGCCGATCACCGACAGTGACGGCGCCAGCAGAAAGGCTGCTCCCACGCCCTGGAACGCGCGGGCCAGATACAGAGCGCTGGCCGTGGGTGCCAACGCACAGGTCAGCGATGAGATGGCGAACAGTGCGATGCCGATCAGCAGTACGCGCCTGCGACCATGGCGATCGGCAATGGCACCGGCAGGCAGCAGCAGCGAGGTGAAGGACAGGATGTAGCAGCTGATCACCCATTCGATGTCGGCGAAATCAGCCTGCAGATCCCGCGCGATGGTCGGCAGCGCGACGGCCACGGCGTTGGTTTCCAGCACTGTCATCGTGCAGCCGAGCGAGGCGATGATCAGGATCCAGTTGGGCGGCCTGCGGCGGGGAGGGGAGAGGGGCACCAGGTACTCGGGTGGAAGAAGAATGCCCATTCAAGCAGCTTCGATGGTTTGTTTCATTGCCCATGTTCTTGAAGTACGTTAGGTCAAAGCTAACGATCGGACGCGCATGGACCGTCGACATCTGCAGTACTACGTCGCACTGGCCGAGGAGCTGCATTTCGGACGCGCCGCGCTGCGCCTGGGCATCGCTACGCCGACGCTGAGCGTGCAGATCCAGGAGATCGAGCGTCGCCTGGGTACGCCCTTGTTCGATCGCAGCCGACGCGAGGTCACGCTGACCTCGGCCGGCGCGATCTTCCTGGCCGAAGCGCGCAACGTGCTGCGCCAGTTCGAGCAGGCAGAGGCCGTGGGCCGCCGCGCCGGTCGTGGCGAGATCGGCAGGATCGAGATCGGTTACGTGGGTTCGGCGGTCCATGCGGGCGCGCTGCAGGAGCAGTTGCAGCGGTTCCGCAGCGCCTCGCCCGATGTGGTTCTGCAGGTCGGCGAATGGCCGATGGCCGACCTGCCGGACCTGCTGCTGGACGGTCGCATCGATGTGGTGTTCTGCAGGCTTCCTATGGAAATTCCCGATGCGCTCGGTTCGCACATCCTGATCGAAGACCAGTTCTGCGTAGCGTTGCCGGCATCGCACCCGCTGGCCCGCGCGGCGTTGCCGGTGCAGCCGGCGTTGCTGGCGAAGGAGGCGTTCATCATGCCGGAGCAGCCCGCAGGCACGCTGGAAGTCGCCCGCCGTGGCGGATTCGTGCCGGACATCCGCTCCCGTCCCGGCCATCTTGCCGCCGTACTTGCCCAGGTCTCGGTGGGCGATGGGGCAGTGGCGATCGTACCGTCGGTACTGCAGCGGACACTGTTGTTGCCGGGCGTGGTGTATCTGCCGATCGCCGGGCCGGTCATCGCCTCGACCATCGCTGCGCTGTACCGTGAACAGGAAACGTCGCCGGTGGTGCGTCGGCTCATCGAGCAAGTGCGGTGCACGCCCTCCCGACGCATCGACATGCTGCCCTTGCCCTGACGCCGTGCCGGACGCCGTTGCCGGTTACCCCGTAATTGCCTTGCTACACTGGCCGCATTCGATCTTCCACCGGATCATCAGATGAACAACGGGAACGGTCCGCAGACAGTCCGCTGAGCCGCAACAACGATACGCACGTTGTTGCGGTGGTCTTTACCTGCGATTTCCACGCACTGGGTTGATCACCGCCGGATTCCCTCCTGAGCGGATGTTTCCCCATGTCTGATCGAAAAGCCCTTCGCTGGGCCCATTCCCTGCCGGCCGCCATCGCGTTGATGGCTCCCTTCGACCTCCTGGCCTCGCTGGCCATGGATATCTACCTGCCTGTTGTATCGGCCATGCCGGATGCACTCGGCACATCGCCTGCCATCATCCAGTTGACGCTGAGTCTGTACATGCTCGTACTCGGGCTGGGTCAGCTGATCTTCGGCCCACTGTCGGACCGGATCGGGCGACGGCCTGTGCTGCTGATGGGCGCGCTGCTGTTCACGCTGGCGTCGTTCGCGCTCGCCGCGTGTAGTGGTGGTGCGGGGTTCCTGGCCTGGCGCGGCGTGCAGGCGATCGGTGCGTCGGCGGCCTTGGTCGCCACCTTCGCGACGGTGCGCGATGTGTATGCCGATACGGCCGAGGGTGTCACGCTCTACGGTCTGTTCGCCTCGATGCTGGCATTCGTGCCGGCACTCGGTCCGATCCTCGGCGCATTGATCGCCTACGCGCTGGGTTGGCGAGCCATTTTCATCGCGCTGGGCGTGCTGGGGCTGCTGGCAGGCGTGCGTGCATGCAGGGACTGGCAGGAGACGCGGCCACCGCAGCACGGCAACGCATCGCCCGCCTTCGCGCGCATCCTCGGCAATGCCGGGTTCTGGGTCCACGCAGTGGGATTCAGTGCGGCGATGGGCACGTTCTTCGTGTTCTTCTCGATCGCCCCGCGAGTGCTGATGGGGCGCGCAGGCTATTCGCCGATGGGCTTCAGCCTGGCCTTCGCGACGGTTGCGCTGGTGATGATCGTTACCTCGCGCTTCGCCGCGTGGTTCATCGGGCGATGGGGCATGGGTGGCAGCTTCCTGCGTGGGTTGATGGTGATGATCGGCGGCGTGCTGGTCATGGCGATGGCGGCGATGCTGCCGCCTTCATTTGCCACTATCGTGTTGCCGATGTGGCTTGTGGCCATCGGCATCGTGATGGTGGTGGCGGTGGCAGCCAACGGTGCACTGCGTGATTTCGCCGATGCATCCGGCGCGGCGGTGGCGCTCTACTACGCCGTGCAGAGCCTGATCGTGGCCACGCTTGGCACGCTCGCGACGCTGCTGCTGCCGGGCGACACGGTCTGGCCGCTGGTGGCCTATGGACTGCTGCTGCCGTCGCTGAGCCTGGTTGGTCTGCTGATGCTGCGACGGTCGTGAAGTGAGCAGCCAGCATCAGAAAGGGATGGATGAGCGTGTTACTTTCCCGCCTCGGGCAATCGAACGCGCTGTGTGGATCGACTCTGCCTCCCTGCTTTCCTTGCCATTGTCCAGGTCGCTGCATGACACCATCCTTCCGCAAGCCCCAGATCGCGATCCTTGGTAGTGCCGATCCCGGTTCACTGGCGTTCGACCTCGCTGCACAGGCGGGGAGATTCCTCGCCGAAAGTGGAATCACCCTGGTCAGCGGCTGCGGCAGCCCGGCCACGCGGGTGGCAGCCGAGCATGCAGTCGCAGCTGGCGGCACGGTGCTGAGTGTGATTCCGGAAGGCAGCATGCCCGCAGCGGACTGGCCGGCAACGGTGGTCGTGCCCTGCGGCATGGGCGATGCCCGCAATCTCATCATGGCCCTGGCCGGCGATGCCTGCATCGTCATCGGCGGGCGCGCAGGTACGATTTCCGAGGTATGTCTGGCCTGGCTGCACAAGCGGCCGTTGCTGCCGCTGGTGGGCGCGGGTGGCTGGTCGGATGGTCTTCCCGGCAACCCTCCCGATGAGCGCGGGAACTCGCCGATACTGCCGTGGCACGACATCGCGGAGCTGCGCGCGCAGCTCCGCCATCTGCAGCTGCTGGCAGGCTGAACCGGCACTTTCACTTCCTCTCCCGTACACGCGGGTAGGGTGATCCGGCCTGGAGTCACCAGGCCTATCAAGGAGTGATATCGATGCGAGCCATCAGGAAAGTGATCGCTGCTGCAGTGTTTGCACTTGCGTGTACCGGTTCGGTGGCGGTGGCCGGTCCGGTGCAGCCGTGCGACTTCCCGTGCTGGAAGGCGTACCAGGCCTGCGTTTCCGGCGGCGGTGATGCCATGGAGTGCCAGTTCGAATACGATCGCTGTGTCATGGACAGGTGCGGCGCCGTCTGAGGCCTGCATACCGTTCGCATTGGGGGGCCCGAACCATGGGCCCCTTTCCACCCGGCCGCAGGCACGTGGTCCGCGGTCGTGATCGTCTGGAGCCGCCACATGGCTGTAAAACGCGTCGTCGCCAACATCGCCAGTGCCGATCCTGCGCAGGCGGCTGCGTTCTACGGAGACATCCTCGGCATGGACATCGTGATGGACCACGGCTGGATCGTCACCTACGGCGGGCAGGGCACAGCACTGGCACAGCTCAGCGTCGCCAGCGAAGGCGGATCGGGTACGCCGGTGCCGGATCTTTCGATCGAGGTGGACGACCTGGAGGGCGTGCTCGAACGCCTGCGACACGCGAACATCGCGCTTGAATATGGCCCGGCCGAAGAGCCATGGGGCGTGCGTCGCTTCTACGTGCGCGACCCGTTCGGTCGCCTGTTGAACATACTCGCCCACCGCTGACTGGAAGACCGCGGCCAATCCGCCCTTCGACGCTGGCAGTGATCGCTCAACCCTGTTGGTTGCCGCCAGGCTTGCCGGGCATGTTCTGCTGTTGCTGTTGCTGTTGCTGGCGGGCACTGGCATGCCGTGCATGCCCACCTTCACGCCCGATCGCGGCCATGTGCTGGCGATCCTGGCTGATCGCTTCACCGCCCTTGCGGCCCGCCACGCGGGCCTCATCCGGGCTGAACTGGTGCGCATTGCCGGATGCGTGTGCGGCGCGTCCGCCTTTCGACGCGATCGCGCGCTGTTTGTCCTCGTCCATCGAGGCGAAGCCACGATTGCTGCTGCCAGTGCGTGAGTTGGCCATTGCCGATCTCCGGAGGTGGAATGGGATGCCGCCATCAGCGACGGCTTCATGCTCCACATCGGGGGCTAACGGCAGGTGGACGTCGGCCACATTGGACTCACATGCCCTGCGCATGCGTTTGACAACCCGTTACCGCGCAGGGAGCGCCGAGACCAGCAGCCGGTCAACACGGCGGTGAGCGGTGGCACCCTGTCACGGTCGAGTATGGGCCATCGGCCTGATGCGGATGGCATGCAGAATGTCATCGGTTCCTATCGCCGATGCCATCGGGCTTGCCTAGAATCGGTATATCCCGGTAGGTCCCGGGCGCTGTCGAGTGAATGGATTCAATGAAGATTCTGTTGACCGGAAGTTCCGGGCGGATAGGGCGCGCGATCTTCGGTGCGCTGGCGGGTGCCAATGAGGTGGTGGGGCTGGATCGCAGTCCCTTCGCCACCACGCGGGTGATTGCCGATGTGACCGACCGCCGGGCGCTGGAGCGCGCTGTGCAGGGGGTCGATGCCGTGATCCACACCGCGGCACTGCACGCACCCCACGTGGGCCTGGTACCCGACGCGGTGTTCCAGCAGATCAACGTGGAGGCCACCGCGAACCTGCTGCAGCTGGCACGCGAGGCTGGCGTGCAGCGCTTTGTGCTGACCAGCACCACGGCGTTGTACGGCCATGCCGTGGTGTCCGGCGGCTGTCGTTGGATCGACGAGGACACCGAGCCGCTGCCACGCACGATCTACCACCGCACCAAGCTGCAGGCCGAGGCCGCTGCCGAAGCGGCGGCCAGTGCAGCATTCACCGTGCGCGTGCTGCGGATGGCACGCTGCTTCCCCGAGCCTCCTGATCGCATGGCGATGTTCCGCCTGCACCGCGGTATCGACGCGCGCGACGTGGCCAGCGCGCATGCCGCGCTGCTTCACGATGAAGGCGCACCCTTCCAGCGCTACCTCGCCTGTGCGCCGACGCCGTTCCGGCGCGAGGACTGCCTGCAGCTGGCGGCCGATCCGCGCCAGGTGCTGGCGCGCCGCGCGCCGCAGCTGCTGGCCGAGTTCGAGCGCCGTGGCTGGCCGCTGCCGCTCAGCATCGACCGGGTCTATGACAGCAGCCGGATGCGCGCAGCGCTGGGCTGGCAGCCGCGTTTCGGTCCAGAGGACGTCCTGCAGCAGTACGCCGCGGGCAGCATCGAGGTCCTGCCCCGCGCGGAGTGGATCCGCGACCGCGTGGCCGAGTAGCACGGGCCGCTGTCGACGGCCGCAGCTGAGCAGGTTCAGGTTTGTGCGTGCGCTGAGCCTCAACCTCGCCCGGCCATGGCCGCTAACCCGGTGCGCGCTTTCCTGCGCCGGGTTCCGATCCGGCAGGGCAGGCGGCCCGCGCGATGGATCGCGCATCTGCGCGGTGCCCTGGTGGCACCGGTCGACCTGAACTGCCTGCGGATCCTCCCATGTCTTCTTCCCGTTCCGTCGCTGCCCGTCGCCCCGGCAGCATCGCCCACAAGCTGATGCTGGGCACCGCGGTGATCGCGTTGCTGTGCTTCGGCGCGACCGCGTTCCTGATCTATCACCAGGCCAGTTCGGCGCTGGTGTCGTCCTCGCGGCAGACCATGGCCAGTGAAGCCCGTGCCGAGGCGCGCCAGGTGGCTGCCGACCTGGGCACGGCCTTCGCCAGCAACGATGCGATGGTGGAAACCGTGCTGGCCCAGCGTGCGCGCGGTGATGCGCCTGATCGTGCCAGCCTGGCCAACGTCATCGGCGAGCAGCTGCATGCGCACCCGGAATGGCTGGGCAAGAGCACCATGTGGGAGGCCAATGCCTTCGACGGCAAGGATGCCGAGTTCGTCAACAGCGAGGCGCACGACGCCACCGGCCGTTACATGAGCTACTGGGCCTGGCAGGACGGCAAGCCGCAGCAGTCGACGATGACCGACTACACCGAGACGCCCAGCGGCTCGGGCAACTGGTACATGGTGCCCAGCCGCGACAAGCTGCCGCTGGTCAGTGAACCGTATGCCTACGACATCGGCGGCAAGCAGGTGCTGATGAGCACGCTGAGCACGCCGATCGTCGAGAACGGTACCTTCCTCGGCGTCTTCACCGTCGACTTCTCGCTGGACGCGCTGCAGAAGCACCTGGCCACGCTGACGCCGATGGGTGCCGGCCGTGTCGAGCTGCTGTCGCCGAAGGGCGTGGTGCTGGCCTCGGCCGATGCTGCCGAGATCGGCAAGGCGCGCACCGATGCCGCCACCCTCGGCATGCTGGCGCAGATCGCCGCTGACAAGACCTACGAAGCGTTCGAGCCCGACGCTGCCGGCAACGTCCGCCTGTACGTGCCGTTGCAGGTGGGGGACGCGCCGCAGCGTTTCGCGCTGGGTGTGGTGGTGCCGCACGCGGTGATCATCGCGCAGGCCCGCGAGCTGCTGTGGATCATCCTGCTGGTGGGTGTGGTGGCCGCGCTGGTGCTGAGCGGCGGTGTCTACCTGCTGCTGCAGCGGCTGGCCGTGCGACCGCTGGCGCAGGCGGTGCGCATTGCAGGCGATGTTGCTGCGGGCAAGCTGGATACCGCCATGCCGGCGCTGGGCAACGATGAAGTGGGCCGGTTGCTGGACGCGATGCAGGGTATGCGTGGCCAGCTGCAGGCAGTAATGGCCGCACAGGCGGAAATGGCGCGCCGCCATGATGCCGGTGAAATCAGCTACCGCATGGATGCCTCGGTGTTCCCGGGCGAGTACGGCCGCATGGTGGCCGACAGCAACCAGCTGGTGGCCGACAGCAACGCGGTCACCCAACGCCTGGTTGAAGTGATGCAGCGCTACGCGGTGGGCGACCTGAGCGTGGACATGGACGCACTGCCGGGCGAAAAGGCGGTATTCACCGCTGCCATGGCAACCACCAAGAGCAACCTGGCGGCGATCAACGAGCAGATCCAGCAGTTGGCCGCCGCCGCAGCAGCGGGTGATTTCGCGGTGCGCGGCGATGCACAGCGCTTCGAGCATGATTTCCGCCGCATGGTGGAAACCCTGAACACCATGATGCAGGTCAGTGACCACAACCTGGCCGCGCTGTCGACGCTGCTGCGCGCCATCGCCGCCGGTGACCTGAGTACGCGGATGGAGGGTGACTTCCACGGGGTGTTCGCGGTGATGCGCGATGATGCCAACAGCACCGTGCAGCAGTTGACCCAGATCGTCGGCCAGATCCAGCAGTCCGCATCCAGCATCCGCTTGGCCGCAGGCGAGATCGCTTCCGGCAACAGCGACCTGTCACGCCGCACCGAGCAGCAGGCGGCCAATCTGGAAGAAACCGCCGCGTCCATGGAGGAACTCACCTCCACCGTGCGCCAGAACGCCGATCATGCCCTTCAGGCCAACAAGCTGGCGGCCTCGGCCGCGGGCGTTGCCAGCGAAGGCGGGCAGGTGGTCAGCCAGGTGGTGCAGACCATGGAGCAGATCGAGACCTCTTCGCAGCGTATCGCCGAGATCATCTCGGTGATCGATGGCATCGCTTTCCAGACCAACATCCTGGCATTGAACGCGGCGGTGGAAGCGGCGCGCGCGGGCGAACAGGGCCGTGGCTTTGCCGTGGTCGCCAGCGAAGTGCGCGCGCTGGCGCAGCGCTCGGCGGGCGCTGCCAAGGAGATCAAGGAGCTGATCGACGCCTCGGTCGGCCATGTCGGTGCCGGTGCGCAGCTGGTGCATGGCGCCGGCCGCACGATGCAGGAGATCGTCGGCCAGGTCGGCCGGGTCAACGAGATCATGGCCGAGATCTCGGCCGCCTCGCGCGAACAGTCGGCCGGTATCGAACAGGTCAACCAGACCGTGGTGCAGATGGACGAGACCACCCAGCAGAATGCTGCGCTGGTGGAAGAAGCCACCGCTGCGGCGCGGGCGATGGAAGAACAGGCCGAGCAGCTGGCGGTGGCGGTGTCACGCTTCCGCCTGCAGGCCGACACCCGCCCCACGGCCACGTTGCGCGCTGCCTGACCGGGGCCGTGAACGAAGACGCCCGGCCAAGGCCGGGCGTCGATGTGCTGCTGCGCTGTTGAACGCTGCGGCTTAGAACATGCCTTCGAAGGGGTTCCAGCTGGTGTTGCCCTTCACCTGTTCCAGGTAGTAGCTGTAGTTGGTGCTCGACGCGACCAGGAAGTTCATCGCGATGAACAGTGCACGGGCCACGATGTCCGGCAGCACCAGGCTGACCGCGATCAGCACGATGTTGATGCCGATCACCACCAGCGCCTTGCGCCACATGCCCAGGATGAACAGATAGATCGCGCCGAAGAAGAAGGCGAAGAAGTTCAGGTTGATCTTCAGGCGGTCGCCGAAGGACAGCGCCTTCCACGCCTGCTTGAAGCCGGGCTCCTTGGGGGCGCCGTGCTGCTGGAAGAAGTTGAAGCGGAACTGCCACTTCGGGCTGAAGCGGGTCAGGTCGACGGTATTCATGTGAGTAGGGACTTCCCTGTTAGGAAAACGTTTTCATAATAAGTGAGTCGCATTCAGCAAGCCAGCTTGGAGCGTCAAAAATGTGACGTTCCTACGGCAAAGGGCTTGCGTCCCGGTGCCGCACCGTCACCCATCCGCCTTGTTTTTAGGATAGGGTGCGCAGTTCCGCTGCCACCCCGGTGTTTCATGGGTAACAGCGGTATGTCCATGGAGGTTGCATGACCACACCTGCTACACCGGAAAACGCACCCGGACCGGTGCTCCTGCCGACACCCGAAGTGGTGCAGGCACAACAACTGCTCGCCCGCCAGCAACTGGCGGTGGCGATGGACCGTGCGCGCATCGCGGCCAGCCGCGACGCTGCACCGGCTGTGCTGGAAAACGACTGAGCCTGAAAAAGCCCCCACGATCGCGCTGGCCTGTTGCCAGCGCGATCGCCGTGCGCATCAGAAGCGCGCGGTCATGCTGAGGAAGTAGCTGCGGCCGGCGACGAAGTAGTCGGTGGCGCCGTCGGCGTACAGCTTCTTGTCGGCCAGGTTGCTGACGCCGCCACGCAGGGTCAGCACCTCGTTGACGTTCCAGGCAGCGGTCAGGTCATACAGCGTGTAGGCCTTCAGGAAGGTATTGACCACGCCGGTCTGCTTGCCGGTGTACTGCGCCGACAGGCTGCTGGAGAACACCGTGTTCGGCGTCCAGTCCAGCGACGAATAGCCTGAGAACTCCGGGGTGTCGATCAGGTTGCGGCCGGTGGTCAGGTTCTTGGCTTCCTTCATCCAGGTCGCCGAAGTACGCCAGCGCCAGTGATCGCCGAAGCGGAAGTTGAGGTTGCCTTCCATGCCGCTGGTACGCGCGCGCTGCACGTTGCTCATGCGCGTCCACCAGTAGCCGTTGAAGAAGCCCAGCGCTTCGTATTCGATCTTGTTCCTGAAGTCGGTATGGAAGTAGGTCAGGCCGGCGTCGACCAGATCGTTGTCGAAGCTGACGCCGATCTCGCGGTTGGTGCTGGTTTCCGGGTCCAGGTCGGGGTTGCCGGCCATGTAGCAGCCGCCACGCACGTAGCCGAGCGGGTATAGCGAAGTGCAGCCGCGGCCGCCGGACTGGGTCGCCGCGCTGGGCGAATTCTCGGTCAGGCTCGGCGCGCGGAAGCCCTTGGAGACGCCGCCACGGATCGTCCACTGCTCGCTCGGGTGCCAGACCAGGTAGGCACGTGGACTGACATGGCTGCCGAACTGTTCATGGTGGTCCAGGCGCGCGCCCAGGGTCAGGGCCAGGGTGCGGTGCAGCTTCAGCTCGTCTTCGACGAACAGCGCCCAGGTATCCACTTCCAGGGTGGAGCCGACCACCGGTTTGCCGGCGTAGTCGATCGGTGCCTGGCCGATGGTGTCGGTGTTGGTCAGCTCCTGGCGCTTCCATTGGCCGCCCACCGCGAACTGGTGGTCCACGCCCAGGGTGAAGGGCGTGCTCAGGCTGCCTTCGATGATCGTATCGGTTGCCTCGGAGCGACCGGTAGCGCCGATATCGTTCTTGTACTCGGTCCAGTACGCGCTGAGCTTGGAGGTACCGAAATCCCACTTGCCGTCATGGTTCAACGCCAGCGAGCTGCGCTTGAGTTCACTGGCACCCCATGCGCCTTCGTCCTGCTTCTCCAGCGCCTGGGCGATGAAGGCCTGCTGCACGCCATGGCCCGCTTCCAGCGACACTTCCTGTGCCTCGCTCAGCTTCCACTGCAGCAGCGCGTCGACATTGCGGTCCTTTTCGCCGGCATAGGCATTGCCATACACGCCGCCGTTGGAGCGGTCCGAGTCGCGGCGCATGCTGTTGGCACCGATGCGCAGGCCGAAGCGCTCGCCCAGCGGGCCGGAGAAGGTCGCGCCGATCTGCTGGGTGTCGCCACGGTCGCCATCCTGCGGTCGCGTGTAGCTGTGGGTGGCGCTGCCGTTCCAGCTGTCGCCGATGCGCTTGGTGATGATGTTGATCACCCCGCCCATCGCGTCCGAGCCATACAGCGAGGACATCGGACCGCGCACCACTTCGATGCGCTCGATCTGGTCCGGAGAAATCCAGTTCAGGTCCTGGCGGCCCAGGTCGGGGCGGTAGTTGGTCGAGGCCGAGCTGCCCATGCGCTTGCCGTCCACCAGCACCAGCGTGTAGTTGGACGGCATCCCGCGCAGCTTGATCTTGGACTGCTCACCGGCGGCGCTGAGCCCACCGGTCACGCCCGGAATGCGGCTGAGCAGGGTGGCCAGGTCGTGCACCGGCTGGCGTTCGATGTCTTCGCGGCTGATCACGCTGATGCTGGCCGGGGCATCCTTGATCCACTGCTGGTTGCCCGAAGCGGTGACCACCACGGTATCCAGGTCCTTGGTCGAGGCGTCGGCGCTGGCTTCAGCGGCGGCGAGGGCAGGCAGGGTCAGCAGGCAGGCGGTGGCCAGGGCGCTGGCCAGTCGGGTGCGCGACAGGCGCGCGGAACGAAGAGGGGACATGACGGCTTCCAAGGGAGAGGAGAGACCCGGTGGAAGCAGCAGGCGCACGCAGACAGCAGGCAGCCACCCCTTCCCTGGGTCGTCGGGCGCGCGGTAGGTCCGGCGCAGCTGGGTGGGTCCGGTGCGCGAAGCGCGGTGACCTGCCTGGTTAACGGAATGATAACCGTTCTCGTTTGTTACGATCCAGTACTTTCCGGGATGAATCGACATTCCCTGCCTGCGTGCCGCGGTTCGCCTGCTGATTGCTGAATGGGGAGATTTCCCGGCGTAGACCTTCGCACCCGGCTTACATTCGGGGCCATAGACTGAGCCGCATTTTTCGATTCCGCCCCGTTGGAGATCGTGTGGGTTCCGGTAGTGACAGACATCGACTGCGCGGCGTGACGCCGTGGCAGACAGGACAAGTGCGGACGCCGGGAATGCGTGCCAGGAACCTTGGTGCATGCAGCCCGGCCGGGACGGCCGGTCCTGCGGCCTGCAGGGAGTAGGCGGCCATGGGGAGTGAAACCATCGACGCGGAACCGGTCACGGCCGGTCCCGACGCGGGCTGGGCCCTGCTGCCCGCCGAAGCGCCACTGGTCATGCCCGAACAGACGCTGCGCGAAGGCGCGCTGAAAGTACGGCGCCATCGCACCTCGCCGCGCATGATCGGCCTGCGTCGCCTGTACATCCTTGGCGGCACGGTGGCGATGACCGCCGTGGCTACCCGCATGATGTGGCGGGTGCTGTCCGGCAACGGCATCAGTGTGCTGGAGGCCTGCCTGCTGGTGCTGTTCGTCGGCCTGTTCGCGTGGATCGCGTTGTCCTTTGCCAGTGCCGTGGCCGGCTTCCTGACGGCCGTGTTCGACCGCGGCTACCGCCTGGGCATCGATCCGGACAAGCCGCTGCCGACCGTGCATAGCCGCACCGCGCTGCTGATGCCCACCTACAACGAAGACCCGCGCCGGTTGCTGGCCGGCCTGCGCGCGATCTACGAATCGGTGGCGGCCACCGGCCAGCTGCAGCGTTTCGATTTCTTCGTGCTCAGCGATACCCGCCGCGAGGACATCGCGCGTGCCGAAGAGCAGGTGTTCGCCGAGCTGCGCGAGCTGGTGCCCGATGGCCAGGCGCGGCTGTTCTATCGCCGCCGTGGTGACAACAGCGCGCGCAAGGCCGGCAACATCGCCGACTGGGTACGCCGCTTCGGCGGTGCCTACCCGCAGATGCTGATCCTGGATGCCGACAGCCTGATGACCGGTGACAGCATCGTGCGCCTGGTGGCCGGCATGGAGCACAACGCCGACGTCGGCCTGATCCAGACCCTGCCATCGGTCATCGGCGGCCGCACCCTGTTCTCGCGCATGCAGCAGTTCGGCGGGCGCGTGTACGGCCCGGTGATCGCTCGTGGCGTGGCCTGGTGGCACGGTGCCGAAAGCAATTACTGGGGCCACAACGCGATCATCCGCACCCGGGCCTTCGCCGACCACGCCGGCCTGCCGGAGCTGCCGGGGCGCAAGCCGTTCGGCGGCCACGTGCTGAGCCATGATTTCGTGGAAGCCGCGCTGATGCGCCGTGGTGGCTGGGCGGCGCACATGGTTCCCTACCTGGGCGGCAGCTACGAGGAAGGCCCGCCGACATTGACCGACCTGCTGGTGCGCGATCGCCGCTGGTGCCAGGGCAACCTGCAGCACGGCAAGGTGGTGGGCAGCCGTGGCCTGCACTGGATCAGCCGCGTACACATGCTGATCGGCATCGGCCATTACTTCACCGCACCGATGTGGGCGATGCTGATGCTGATCGGCATCGCCATCCCGTTGTTCCAGGAAGGCATCGATTTCAATGCGCTGCTGCATCTGTCGCCCAGCGTGTACTGGCGCGCGCAGGATGAAGAGCAGGTGGTGCGCCTGTTCGCCGCCACCATGGCGGTGCTGCTGATGCCCAAGGTGCTGGGGTACCTGGCAATGCTGCTCGACCCGGTCGAACGCCGTGGCTGCGGTGGCGCGATCCGCGCATTCCTGTCGATGCTGGTGGAAACCGTGCTGGCCGCACTGATGGCGCCGGTGGTGATGTACGTGCAGTCGCGCGGCGTGGCCGAGGTGCTGTCCGGGCGTGACTCGGGCTGGGATGCCCAGCAGCGCGATGACGGTGGCATCTCGTGGATTTCGCTGGTGCGCGGCTACGGCGGCCTGGGTGTGTTTGGCGCCTTCATGGGCGTGCTGGCGTGGGCGGTGTCGCCGTCGCTGGCGGCCTGGATGGCGCCGGTGGTGATCGGCATGGTGCTGGCGGTGCCGGTGGTGGCACTGACCTCGCTGCGCGGGCCGGGTGCCTTCCTGCATCGTCTCGGCCTGCTCGACATCCCCGAAGAGAACATCCCGCCGCCGGTGCTGGTGCGCGCCGCACAGCTGCGCCGGGAAGCCGCCGAGCAACTGCCGCTGTACTGATCGCACCGTGCCAGCGGCATAATGCGGCTCGAACGTACAGGAGCCGCAACATGCTGCAAACGGTGGAACAGGAAACCGGCGCCTCGCCGCAGTGGTCGGTGATCTGGCTGCACGGCCTCGGTGCCGACGGCCATGATTTCGCGCCGATCGTGCCCGAGCTGGTGCGCCCGCACTGGCCGGCGCTGCGTTTCGTGTTCCCGCACGCACCGGTGCGGCCGATCACGATCAACAACGGCGTGCCGATGCGCGGCTGGTATGACATCGTCGGCATGGACTTCCGCTCGCGCGCCGACATGACCGGCGTGCAGGAGTCGGTGGTGCAGCTGGATGCCTTGATCGCCCGCGAGATCGAACGCGGCGTCGCTGCCGATCACATCTTCCTGGCCGGTTTCTCGCAGGGCGGGGCGGTGATCCTCAGTGCCGCGCTGGCACGCACTGCACCGTTGGCCGGCCTGATCGCACTGTCGACCTACCTGCCGGATGCCGAAAGCGCGTCGCGCGTCGATGGCGCAGTGGACGTGCCGGTGTTCATGGCCCACGGCAGCAGCGATCCGGTGATCCCGCAGGCAGTGGCCGCGCACAGCGCCGAGAAGCTGCGCGCGCTTGGGCTGGACGTGCAGTGGCACAGCTACCCGATGGCCCACCAGGTCTGCGCCGAGGAAATCGACGCGTTGGGCGACTGGCTGCAGGCACGCCTGGGCGCCGCCTGAGCCATGGCCGCGAGCGCTGCCACCCCGTGGATGCCGGAACTGTGCCGCCTGCCGCGGCTGGCGGCGATGCTCGGCCTGGCCGAACTGGTGGTGGTGGTGCTGGCGCTGGCGCCCGATGGCAGCCGCCATTGGACGATGGGTGAACTGGCCTCGGCCAGCGGCTTCGCACTGTGGCTTGCGCTGGCGGTGACCGCCAGCCTGTGCCTGCTGCGGCAGGCACTGTCGAAGCTGCCGGAAATGCTGGGTGCCGTCGCGGCTGTCGGCCTGGCCGCGCTGATCGCCATCCTGTGTGCGGGCATCATCCATGCCCTGTATGCCGTGCTGGGCGACAACTTCGCGCGTGGCATCGGCTTCTGGCGCTTCACCCTGGGCAGCGCGGCCACCACGGCACTGATCACCGCATTGGCGCTGCGCTACTTCTATGTCAGCGACCGCTGGGCGGCGCAGGTGCAGGCCAATGCCCGCGCGCAGGCCGACGCTCTGCAGGCGCGCATCCGCCCGCACTTCCTGTTCAACAGCATGAACCTGATCGCCAGCCTGCTGCATCGCGACCCGGCGGTGGCCGAGCGTGCCGTGCTCGACCTGTCCGATCTGTTCCGCGCCGCACTGGGCGCGGGCGAGGGCGATTCGACCCTGCGCGATGAGTGCGAACTGGCCGAGCGCTATCTGTCGATTGAATCGCTGCGTCTGGGCGACCGCTTGCGGGTGCACTGGCAGCGCGACGAACCCCTGCCCTGGGATCTGCCGATGCCGCGGCTGGTACTGCAGCCACTGGTGGAAAACGCGGTGCTGCACGGCATCTCGCGTCTGCCCGAAGGCGGCACCATCGAGCTGCATCTGGCCTGTGTGGGCAGCGAGCTGCAGATCCGCGTACGCAATCCCGCGCCCGATCCGCAGGTGCCCGGGCTGGTCCTGGCGCAGGGAGCGGGCCATGCCCAGCACAGCATCGGCCATCGCCTGACCTGGCGCTTTGGCCGCGCCGCGCGGATGACGGCTGGCTGGAGCGAGGGCTACTATGCCTGCCAGGTGACAGTGCCGATCCAGTGAGGGGACGATCGTGAGGGTAGTCATCGCCGATGACGAACCGCTGGCGCGTGAGCGCCTGCGCAGCCTGTTGGCCGCGCAGGAAGGGGTGGACGTAGTGGCCGAGGCCGGCAACGGCGAGCAGGCCCTGCACGCGTGCGCCGAACTGCAGCCGGACCTGGTCCTGCTGGACATCGCCATGCCCGGCCTGGACGGGCTGGAAGCGGCCCGCCATCTGGCCAGTTTCGAGCCGAGGCCGGCCGTGGTGTTCTGCACTGCCTACGATGCGCACGCGCTGTCGGCGTTCGAGGCAGCGGCCATCGATTACCTGATGAAGCCGGTGCGCGCCGAACGGCTGGCGGCGGCGATCGCACGCGCCCGCACTTTCCTTGCTGGCCGTGACGGCCAACCCCAGCACACCGGCGGCCAGGCCCGCAGCATGCTGTGTGCCCGCTTGCGTGGCAGCCTGCGATTGATTCCGCTGGATGACATCCACTACCTGCAGGCCGAAGAAAAGTACGTGGTGGTGCATCACGCACGTGGCGAGGACCTGATCGAGGAATCGTTGAAGTCGCTGGAGGAAGAGTTCGCCAGCCGCTTCGTGCGCATCCACCGCAACTGCCTGGTGGCGCGCCATGAGCTGGTGGAACTGCGGCGTGGCAGTGGTGGCCAGGTGCAGGCCGTGCTGCGGCATGGCAAGCAGCCGCTGGAAGTGAGTCGGCGCTGCGTGGCGACGCTGAAGCAGGAATTGCGGCATCTGTGAGTGTTCCGCGCGGCCTGCGGCCGCGACTGCTTCGACAGCAACAGCAACAGCGGGTTGTCGGCTCTGTGTTGTTGCGTGTTGGGTGAGGCGGGATGGGCGGGCGGGACACGCCGCAACCCATCCATGGGGGCTCGATGGCGCCATCCATGGCGCCAACGGTCCCACCCGCCCATCCCGCCTCACCCTCGCGAATTTCCAGGTGACGGACGGCAAAAGCATTGTTGTTATCGGGTGGGGAGAAAAATGTAGTGCCGAGCTACGCTCGGCTCCGAGCGAAGCGACCCGCTTTTGCTCTGCTTTTCTTTTGATCTTCCGTGGCTGACGCACACGGAAACTGTCAGAGGCCGGGCGGGGTGGGTGCGCAGGGGCGTGAGCCGCATGGATGCGGCGACCGAGCTTACATGGACGTACTTGCAGCGACCCCTGCGTAGCCCACCCCGACCGGCCAAGCCCAGCTGCTGCTTCAAGCCACGAGGGGCTCCGCCGTTGGCCGTATCCCGCCGATAGGCGCGATAATGACCGGATGGAAACCGTCCGCATCGCCACCCGCAAGAGCCCGCTCGCCCTTTGGCAGAGCGAACACGTCGCCGACCGCCTGCGCCAGGCACATCCCGATCTGCACGTGGAACTGGTGCCGATGAGCACCCGCGGCGATGAAGTGCTTGATCGCTCGCTGGCAGCCATCGGTGGCAAGGGCCTGTTCCTCAAGGAACTGGAACTGGCCATGCTGCGGGGCGAGGCCGATTGCGCGGTGCATTCGCTGAAGGACGTGCCGATGGAACTGGATGCGCCGTTCGCGCTGCCGGCGATGCTGACCCGGCATGATCCGGCCGACGGCTTTGTCTCCAACCTGTACGCATCCTTGGATGCGCTGCCGATCGGTGCGCGCGTCGGTACCTCGTCACTGCGCCGCCAGGCCCAGCTGCGCGCGCTGCGCCCGGACCTTGAACTGCTGGATCTGCGCGGCAACGTCAACACCCGCCTGGCCAAGCTCGACAACGGTGGCTACGACGCCATCGTGCTGGCCGTGGCTGGGCTGGAGCGGTTGGGCCTTGGGGGGCGCATCGTCGCCCGCCTGCAGCCGCCGCAGTGGTTGCCAGCACCGGCGCAGGGCGCGGTGGCGGTGGAGTGCGATGGCGGCAACGCCGCGCTGATGGCGCTGTTTGCAGGCCTGGACGATGCCGCCACGCGCGCCTGCGTGGAAGCGGAGCGGGCGATGAACCGCGCGCTGCATGGCAGCTGCCATGTGCCGGTGGCGGCGATCGCGCAGTGGCAGGGCCAGAACCTGCATCTGCAGGGGTTGGTCGGCAGCGCCAGTGACGGCCGCGCGGTTCGTGCCGACGCCGTGGGCCCGGCCAGCGACCCGGAAGCGCTGGGCCAGCGCGTGGCGAAGATGCTGCTGGAGGCCGGCGCTGGTGAGCTGTTGAACGTCTGAGTTCGCTGGATCGTGCCCACCAAGGTAGGCACCTACCGGAAAAGAAAACGGGCGCCTGGCGCCCGTTTCGCTTACTTGAACTTGTAGACCACGTTCATCGTGGTCAGCGTATCGGTCTTGCGCTTGTCCACGGCGACGTCGCTGTTGTAACGCGCCTGCCAGCCGGCCTTCAGCGCCAGGTGCTCGTTCATGCTCACCGAGACACCGAAATCGTTCTGGCCGAAGGTGTTGTACGAACCGGATTCGACCAGCAGGGTGTTGATCAGGTCGGTGTTGTCGGTCAGCGAGTACTTCAGGTCGAACAGGCCACGACCGATCAGGCCGGTGCGGGTGCGGTCGTCCTCGGTGCTGTGGGTGCGGCGCACACCGGGGCCGATCTGCGCGTCGAACGAGAAGCGCTCGGTGTTCCACAACCGGGTGCCGTAACCCAGACCGAACGAGCTCTGCCGATCGTAGGTGGCGAAATCATCACGCTCGGTACGTACCGTGGCGGTCAACTGGCGATGTTCGCCCAGCTGCAGCGCGCTGCCAGCACTGCCGGTGTAGCGGTTGGCGGTGGTGTTGTTGCGGCGGGTGGTGGTGCCGTCGTCGCTGGTCTCGATCACCTTGGAGCTGGAGCGCAGGCCGAACAGGTCCATGCTGTGCACCCAGTCGCCATCGGTATAGCGCAGGCGCAGGCGGCCGTTGAAGCTCTCGGTGCTGCTGTTGCCACGGGCCGACGCGAAGCCGAGTTCGCCACCACTGCCACTCCACGGCGAGGACATCGCCGCCAGTTCGGAGGCATCCTGCGCATACGCCAGCGGGGCGCAGAGCAGCAAGGGGACCAGCAGGGACACGCGCAGGGACATCGAGGCTTCTCCGAAGCAATTGGCAGCCAGTGATGATACTGGAAGCGTGATGACCGTCCGAATCGCCCGTCCCGCCTGCTTCAGCAGGCGTTGTCGGCGAGCCCCATTCAGGGCAGATCGACCTGCAGGGCCGGATCGTTGAAGCGCGAGTAGCGCAGCCGCAGCTGGAAGGGTTTGCCGTTGTTGTGGCCGCTGCGCACGATCTGCCGCGGCAGACCCTGCGCATCCACCCAGTACTCCAGGCGTTCACCGGCGGTGGCGCCGCGCAGGCGGTAGTGGCGCGTGCTGACGCCATCCAGCGTCTGCTCGCCCAGGTCTTCGGCCTGCAGGGCCTGTGCGGGGATATCGGCGGGCAGCGGGCTGCGCCATTGCTCCAGCAACCCCGGTGGGGTCGGCACCTGGCGGATCGCATCGTCGGCCTGCAGGAACATGGTGTCGCCGATGATCACCTGCGGCCCGGCGGGGGTCTGCACCCGGAAGCGATCCGGGGCGACGAAGTCCATCGCGGTACGCACCGGCTGCTGCGCGCCCAGCACCTCCAGCTCGGCGTGGAAGCTGCGCAGGGCGGCAAACCTCTGGCTGGCAGACAGCACCGCCTGTGCTGGATCGGCAGCGGGGACGGGCGTTGCAGTACCGGTGGGCGCCGGTGCGCGGTCGCAGGCGGCCAGCAGCAGACAGGCCAGCAGGGGCAGGACAGACAACCGGCGCATCGGGCGCTCCGCAGGGCAGGGGGCGCCCACGATAGCCCAATCGTCCGCCACAACGCCCGAGACTCGGACATAATCGGGGGCATGGACCGATACGAACGCATCACCGCCCTGCATCGTCTGCTCAAGTCCGCACGCTATCCGGTGACGGTGGCGACCCTGCAGGACAAGCTCGGTTGCTCCCGGGCCACCGTCTACCGCGACCTGGCGTTCCTGCGCGATGCGCTGATGGCGCCGATCGAGGGCGATGGCGAGGCCGGCTTCCGCTACATGGCCGACGAGAGCGACCGCTTCGAGCTGCCCGGGCTGTGGCTGAGCTCGGAGGAGCTGCACGCCCTGCTGGCCTCGCAGCACCTGCTGGCCCGTACCGGCGGCGGCGTGCTGTCTTCGGTGCTGGCGCCGCTGCAGCAGCGCATCGAGAGCCTGCTGGCCGCCCAGGCAGGTGTTTCCAGCTGGCCGGTGGACCGGGTCCGGGTGATTCCGCACCGTGGCCGCAAGTTCGATGAAGCCAGCTTCCGTTCGGTCGCCTCGGCAGTGCTGGAGCGCAAGCAGCTGGGCTTTGAATACCGTGCCCGCTCGACCGACGAAGCGACCAAGCGCACGGTATCGCCGCAGCGGCTGACCCATTACCGCGACAACTGGTATCTGGACGGCTGGGACCATGATCGCGAGGCCCTGCGCAGCTTTGCGGTGGACCGCATCTACAAGGCGCGGGTGATCGACAGCACCGCCCGCGATGTCGCCGACAGCGAGCTGGACGAGCAGCTGGGCGCCAGCTACGGCATCTTCTCCGGTGCGCCGAAGGGCTGGGCAACCATCCTGTTCAGTGCCAAGGCCGCACGCTGGGTGGCCGATGAGCACTGGCACTCCAAGCAGCAGGGCCGCTTCCTCGCCGATGGCCGTTACGAACTGAAGGTGCCTTACAGCGTGTCGCGCGAACTGTTGATGGACGTGTTGCATTACGGGTCCGATGCCGAGATCGTCGAGCCGATGATGCTGCGCGAGCAGGCCAAGGCATTGCTGGAACTGGCCCTGACCAACTACGAAAAATCCTGACACCTCCCCCCGAGATCGATTGCGCCCATGAAGAAGACCCTGTTGCTGCCCCTGTTCGCCGCTGCGCTGGCACTGACCGCCTGCGGCAAGTCCGGCGAGCCTTCGCAGAAGCTGGTGGTGGCCGCCACCGCCGTGCCGCACGCCGAGATCCTGGAAGTGGTCAAGCCGATCCTCAAGGAGGAAGGCGTGGAGCTGGACGTGCGCGTGTTCAACGACTACGTGCAGCCCAACGACCAGCTGGTGCAGAAGCAGGTGGATGCCAACTACTTCCAGACCGAGCCGTACCTGGACGCCTACAACCGCGATCGCAAGACCGACCTGACCAAGGTGGTGGGCGTGCACATCGAGCCGTTCGGTGCTTACTCGCGCAAGATCAAGTCGCTGGCCGAGCTGCGTGAAGGGGCCGACGTGGTGATCCCCAACGACCCGAGCAACAACAGCCGTGCGCTGATCCTGCTGCACAAGGCCGGCGTGATCGAGCTGAAGGACCCGACCAATGCGCTGGCCACGCAGCGCGACATCGTGTCCAACCCGAAGAACCTGAAGTTCCGCGAGCTGGATTCGGCCATGCTGCCGCGCGTGCTGGACCAGGTCGATCTGGCCCTGATCAACACCAACTATGCGCTGGATGCCGGTCTCAACCCGACCAAGGACGCGCTGGCGATCGAGAGCAAGGACTCACCGTACGTGAACTTCCTGGTTGCCCGCCCGGACAACAAGGACGACGCCCGCGTGCAGAAGCTGGCCAAGGCGCTGACCAGCCCGCAGGTGAAGACCTTCATCGAGACCAAGTACAAGGGCGCGGTGCTGCCGGCGTTCTGACTGCGGCTGATCTGTTGATTTGAAAGGTAGATGTCGACCTTGGTCGACACTGCCCTTCCTGTAGAGCCGAGCCTACGCTCGGCTCTGCTGTTTTCGGCATTCCACCAACGGCAGCCGAGCATGGCTCGGCTCTACAATGTCAATCGACGTGGAAGGCGAGGGTGGCGGCCACGGCCTGCTGCCACCCTGCGTAGAGCTTCTCGCGCCGGGCTACCGCCATCTGCGGTTCGAAGCGGCGATCCAGCCCCCACTGTGCCGCGATCTGTTCGCGGCTTTCCCAGAAGCCGACCGCCAGCCCCGCCAGGTAGGCCGCACCCAGCGCGGTGGTCTCGGTCAGCCGCGGGCGCAGCAGCGGCACGCCGAGGATGTCGGCCTGGAAGCCGGCGAGGAAGTCGTTGCCGATCGCACCCCCATCGGCGCGCAGTTCACTGAGCGAGATGCCCGCGTCGGACTGCATCGCGTCCAGGACGTCGCGAGTCTGGTAGGCCATCGCCTCCAGTGCTGCCCGCACGAAGTGCGCCTTGCGGGTGCCACGGGTCAGGCCGAACATCGCACCGCGTACGTCGCTGCGCCAGTACGGTGCACCCAGGCCGACGAAGGCCGGCACCAGATACACCCCCGCGCTGTCCGGCACCTGTGCGGCCAAGGCCTGGCTGTCGGCGGCGCGATCGATCATGCGCAGGCCATCGCGCAGCCACTGCACCACCGAGCCGGCGACGAAGATCGATCCTTCCAGCGCGTACTCCACCTTTCCATCCAGGCCCCAGGCAATGGTGGTCAGCAGGCCATTGCGCGAGCGTACGGCCTGCGTGCCGGTGTGCATCAGCATGAAGCAGCCGGTGCCATAGGTGTTCTTGACCATGCCCGGCTGGAAGCAGGCCTGGCCGAACAGCGCAGCCTGCTGGTCACCGGCGATGCCGGCGATCGGGATCGGGTGGTCGAAGAAGAACTGCGGACGTGTGTGCGCATACACCGAGCTGGAATCGCGCACCTGCGGCAGCATCGCGCGTGGGATGTCCAGCAGTGCCAGCAGGTCATCGTCCCATTCCAGGGTATGGATGTTGAACAGCAGCGTGCGCGCGGCGTTGCTGTAGTCGGTCACGTGCGCCTGGCCGCCGCTGAGATTCCACACTAGCCAGCTGTCGATGGTGCCGAACAGCAGCTCGCCACGTTCGGCGCGTTGCTGCGCGCCTTCGACGTGATCGAGGATCCAGCGGATCTTGGTGGCCGAGAAATAGGCGTCGATCAGCAGGCCGGTGCGTTCGCGGATCAGCGCTTCGTGGCCGCCGGACTTCAGCCGCTCGCAGATGGCCTGGCTCTGCCGCGACTGCCAGACGATGGCGTTGTGGATCGGCTGGCCGCTGGCGCGGTCCCAGACCACAGTGGTTTCGCGCTGGTTGGTGATGCCCAGCGCCGCGATATGGCGGGGATCGATCTGTTCGCGGCTGAGCAGTTCGGTGATCGTGGCGTAGACGCTGGTCAGGATCTCGCGCGGGTCATGCTCGACCCAGCCCGGCTGTGGAAACACCTGGGAGAACTCGCGCTGCGCACTGCCGACGGTGTCGCCGGCGCGATCGAACAGGATCGCGCGCGAACTGGTGGTTCCCTGGTCGATGGCCAGCACGTAGCGGGGCGTCATGCAGCGTCTCCGGTGGCGATGTTGGAATCGTAATGCATCGGCGGCGGCTGGCCGCGCGGCACGGCACTACCGGCAATGTGAATCCATCCATGCCTGCAGCCGTGCCGCCTGCGCCGCATCCATCTGCAGCCCCAGCTTGCTCCGTCGCCACAGTACATCCTCGGCGCTGCGGGCCCACTCGTGGTCGCACAGGAACGCCACCTCGCGTGCGTGCAGGCCCGCGCCAAGGTCTTCGCCCAGATCGAGCAGGCTGTGTGCGCCTTGCAGCAGATCCAGGCTGCGGCTGCCATAGGCGCTTGCCCAGCGTCGCCGTGTGGCTTCCGGCAGCCAAGGGGCCCGCTGCTGCAGTTGCTGCCGTGCCTGCCCGGCATCGCCCCAGTCGCTGCCGGGCAGCGGCTCGCCTGCCGCTGTCCAGGCCGGGCCTGCGTGGGGCAGATGGGGGCGCAGCAGATCCAGTGCTTCCTCGGCCAGCACCCGGTACGTGGTCAGCTTGCCGCCCAGCACGTGCAGCGCGGGCGCACCGCCGGCGTCCAGTTGCAGGCGATAGTCGCGGCTCAGTTTCGCCGCGCGCGGGTCCGGGTCGGCCAGCAACGGGCGCACGCCGGCAAACTGCCAGACCACCTCGGCAGGTGTGATCGGGTCGCGCAGGTAGCCGTTGGCCGCGCTGCACAGGTAGCCCACCTCCGAAGGCAGCACACTGCAGCGTGCGGGGTCACCGCTATAGTCGGTGTCGGTGGTGCCGACGAGCAGATGGTCGTGGAAGGGCAGCAGGAACACCACGCGGCCGTCGGGCTGCTGTAGCAGGCAGGCCCTGTCGTTCGGCCAGGGGCGGCGCAGCACGATGTGGCTGCCCTGTACCAGGCGCAGCGCAGGTCCGCCGCTGCGGGCGTGCATGCGCTCCAGCAGGCCGCCCGCCCAGGGGCCTGCGGCGTTGGCCACCGCCCGCGCCTGCACGGTCTGCTGATGGCCTGACGTGCCTTCCAGCACGACGCGCCAGCGCCCGTGCTCGCGTCGCAGATCCACGCAGCGCGTGCCGGTCAGGATGCGTGCGCCCCGTCGCGCAGCGTCAAGCGCGTTGAGGATGACCAGCCGCGCATCATCCACCTGCGCATCGGCGTAGCTGAAGGCCTGCCGCAGCTGGGGCGACAGCAGCTCGCCGAGCGGATCGTCGTGCAGATCCACGCCGCGCGACGCAGGGAAGGCGGGGCTGCGCCGGCCCAGGTGGTCGTACAGCCAGAGCCCGAGGCGCAGCATCCAGCGTGGCCGCAGGTGGGGTTGCCACGGAAGCACGAAACACAGCGGCCGCACCAGGAACGGCGCCTGCCGGCGCACCACCTCGCGCTCGCCCAGCGCCTTGCGCACCAGACCGAACTCGCTCTGCTCCAGGTAGCGCAGGCCGCCATGGATCAGCTTGCTGCTGGCGCTGGAAGTGTGCGCTGCCAGATCGTGCTGTTCGCACAGCAGTACCTTCAGGCCACGGCCACTGGCATCACGGGCGATGCCGGCACCGTTGATGCCACCGCCGATCACCAGCAGGTCGACCTCGTCCATCGCGCCTCCGCATCTTGTTTATGTAGAGCCCATGCTCGGCTGCTTTCCGGGTGGCCGGGCAAGCTCGACTCTACAAAAAAGCAGCCGAGCATGGGCTCGGCTCTACAGGCGGAACCCGGGTGACGGAAACGACGACGGGCCCCGAAGGGCCCGTCGCGGTACAACAATGACGCAGAAGCGCTTAGAAACGGGCGCCGATGCCGAAGCCGACGGTCCACGGATCCATCTTCGCTTCGCCGATCTTCTCGCCGCCGACCTTCACGTCCGGACGCGAGCGCATGTAGCGGGCGTCGGCACGGGCGAACCAGGTCGAGTTGATGTTCATGTCCACACCGACGGTGCCGATCACGCCCTTGGCATCCTTCAGGCGGATGTCGGAGTCGCTGCCGTCTGCCAGGGTTTCATTGCTGAAAGCCGACTGGAAGTAGCCCACGCCCACGAACGGACGGAACACGTTGTCGGCCTGGCCGAAGTGGTACTGGCCGCTCAGTGCGACCGGCTGCTGCTCGACGCTGCCGAGGCGGGCATTGCCCGGGCCCTTCACCTTGTGGTCGAACTTGTCTGCAGCGCCCCACAGTTCAACGGCCCAGTTGTCGTTGATGTAGTAGCTGAAGCTGACGGTCGGTGCCGGGCCGCCATCGACCTTCTTGATGCCGTCGATCGGGTCATTCTTCGGCTGCAGCAGCGAGACGCCGCCAACCACGGCAAAATGCTTGCCCGAGGCGGTGTCGGTGCTGCTGTCCTGCGCGAAGGCAGCCGGTGCGAACGCGGCGGAGGTCAGCAGGGCGAGGCTCAGGATACGGATGGAGCGCATGGGGGAATCTCCTAATGTTTCTTGTTTTGGGCCCCCGGTTGCGGGGCGAGCACACCGTAGTCGCCCCAACATGAATCGAATCCGACGCGCGTTAAAAATTAGTTCGCATTGTTCAGCGAACAGCGCGAAACGCTTGTTTTCATGCGGTTTCTGCCATCCGGGAATATTCATGCAGTTGGAGAAGATGTGAGCGCCGCAACGTTGTGCATCGGCCTGCCTGCGCAGGTGAACACGGATTGCCGGGTGTTGCTGCTGGGTTCAATGCCCGGTATCGCGTCATTGCAGGCACAGCATTACTACGCGCACCCGCGCAATCGCTTCTGGCCCTTGCTCGGCGATCTGTGCGGCTTCGATCCGTCGTTGCCGTACGCGCAGCGACTGCAGGCACTGGCCGCCAATGGGGTCGGCCTGTGGGATGTGATCGGCCGCTGCGAGCGACGCGGCAGCCTGGATGCGGACATCGTGCGTGGCACGGAAGTGGCCAATGCGCTTCCCGCACTGATCGCCGCGTTGCCTGACCTGCAGCTGATCGGCTGCAATGGCGGCGCAGCGATGCAGGCCTTCCAGCGCTGGGTGCTGCCGCAGCTGGCCGCCTCGCCAACAGTGCTGGCGCTGCCGTCCACCAGTCCGGCCAATGCAGCATGGTCGTTGCCGCGCCTGCGCCAGGCCTGGCAGCCGGTGGCCGTCGCACTGGCGACATCAAGCGGACATCGGCAGGACAATACGCTACCCACTGGAGGCGCCGACGAGCCATGAGCAACAGCGTGTCCCGGCTGCGTGCGTACTGAAAACACCTGTAACGGTTGGCGCTGGCTCCCGCTGGCCGCACAATAGACGTTTCCCTACACCAGATTGCCGGAGTTCTCCCCATGGCCGAAATCAAGGAAGCACGTGTCCCCGATATCGGTGACTACAGCGATATCCCGGTAATCGAGGTGCTTGTTGCCGTCGGCGATACGGTGAAGAAGGACCAGGGCCTGGTCACGCTGGAAAGCGATAAAGCGACCATGGAGGTGCCGTCCTCGGTGGCCGGCGTGGTCAAGGAAATCAAGGTCAAGCTGGGCGACAGCCTGTCCGAAGGCAAGGTCGTGGCGCTGATCGAAGTGGCCGACGGCGAGGCTGCCCAGCCGGCCGCTGCTGCCGCTGCGCCGGCGCCGGCCAAGGCCGCTGCTCCGGCCGCGGCCACCCAGGCGGCTCCCGCTGCCGCCCCGGCTCCGGCCGCTGCCGCCCCCGCTGCCAGCGGCGGCGCGGTTGAAGCGCTGGTGCCGGATATCGGCGACTACAGCGGTATTCCGGTCATCGAAGTGCTGGTCGCCGTGGGCGATACGGTGAAGAAGGACCAGGGCCTGGTCACGCTGGAAAGCGACAAGGCCACCATGGAAGTGCCGTCGTCGGTCGCCGGCGTGGTCAAGGAAATCAAGGTCAAGGTCGGCGACAATCTGTCGCAGGGCAACGTGGTCGCCATCATCGAAGCCGAAGGCGCTGCCGCCCCGGCCCCGAGCAAGGCCGCCGCTGCCGCCGCCCCGGCCGCCGCCGAGACGGCCACCAAGGTCGAGCCGGTCGCCGTGCCGGCACAGCCGGACAAGCTGGCCGCCCGCGAGATCGCCAGCGCCCCCTCGGCCGGCGCGCCGAGCAGCCCGCCGGTGCAGTTCAACGCCGATGGCGTGCTGCCGGCCAAGGTGCCCTACGCATCGCCGGTGGTACGCGTGTTCGCCCGTGAGCTGGGTGTCGACCTGCTGCAGGTCAGCGGCAGCGAGAAGGGCGGCCGCATCACCAAGGCCGACGTGCAGAAATTCGTCAAGGCCGCGCTCAGCGGCGGCGCTCCGGCGGCTGCCGGTGGCACCGTGGCCGCCGGCGGTGGCCTCAACCTGCTGCCGTGGCCGAAGGTCGATTTCAGCAAGTTCGGCGACGTTGAAGTGCAGCCGCTGTCGCGCATCAAGAAGATCTCCGGTGCGAATCTGGCCCGCAACTGGGCGATGATCCCGCACGTCACCCAGTTCGAGCAGGCCGACATCACCGACCTGGAAGGCCTGCGCGTGGCGTTGAACAAGGAGAACGAGAAGGCCGGCATCAAGCTGACCATGCTCGCCTTCCTGATCAAGGCCAGCGCTGCGGCGCTGAAGCAGTTCCCGGAGTTCAACGCTTCGCTGGATGCCAGCGGCGAGAACCTGACCCTGAAGAAGTACTTCAACATCGGTTTCGCGGCCGATACCCCGAACGGCCTGGTCGTTCCGGTCATCCGCGATGTCGACAAGAAGGGCGTGGTGCAGATCGCGCAGGAAACCGGCGAGCTGGCCAAGAAGGCGCGCGACGGCAAGCTGGGCCCGGCCGACATGAGCGGCGGCTGCTTCTCGATCAGCTCGCTGGGCGGCATCGGCGGCACCGCGTTCACCCCGATCGTCAATGCACCGGAAGTGGCCATCCTCGGCGTCTCCAAGTCGTCCATTCAGCCGGTCTGGAACGGCAAGGAATTCGCACCGAAGCTGATGCTGCCGCTGTCGCTGAGCTACGACCACCGCGTCATCGATGGCGCCCTGGCCGCACGCTTCACCACGTACCTCTCGCAGGTGCTGGCCGACATGCGCCGCGTGCTGCTGTAAGGCACCGCTTCGCCCCCACCGTGCGGCCGCTGCCCCTGGCGCGGCCGCCTGTCGAAACGCAGTGACAGCCCACCGGCCACGCCGGTCGGGCACGAGGAAAACCCACCATGGCCACGATTGAAATCAAGGTTCCCGACATCGGCGATTACAGCGATGTACCGGTGATCGAAGTGCTGGTCGCCGTTGGCGATACGGTGAAGAAAGACCAGGGTCTGGTGACCCTGGAGTCGGACAAGGCCACCCTGGAAGTGCCGTCCTCGGCTGCCGGCGTGGTCAAGGAAATCAAGGTCAAGCTGGGCGACAGCCTGTCCGAAGGCGCGGTCGTCGTGCTGCTGGAGACCGAGGGCGCCGCTGAAGCGCCGGCCAAGGCTGCTGCGCCGGCCCCGGCTGCAGCCGCTCCGGCCAGCAAGCCGCCGGTGACCCCGTCGCACCGCGCCCCGGCCGAGCCGGCAGCACCGAAGCCGGCGCTGGCCAGTGGCAAGGCCGCCGACATCGAATGCGAAATGGTCGTGCTGGGCTCGGGCCCGGGCGGCTACACCGCCGCCTTCCGCGCCGCCGACGTCGGCCTGGATACGGTGCTGGTCGAGCGCTATGCCAGCCTCGGCGGCGTCTGCCTCAACGTGGGCTGCATTCCGTCCAAGGCACTGCTGCATGCCGCAGCGGTGATCGACGAAGTCGCCCACGCCGGTGATTTCGGCGTCGAGTTCGGCAAGCCGACCATCACCCTGGACAAGCTGCGCCAGTACAAGGAAAAGGTCGTCAACCAGCTGACCAAGGGCCTGGCCGGCATGGCCAAGCAGCGCAAGGTCCGCAACGTGCAGGGCGTGGGCAAATTCGTGTCGGCCAACGAACTGCTGATCACGGCTGAAGACGGCAGCACGCAGCTGCTGCGCTTCCAGAAGTGCATCATCGCCGCAGGTTCGCAGGCGGTGAAGCTGCCGAACTTCCCGTGGGACGACAAGCGCGTGATGGACTCCACCGACGCACTGGAACTGGCCGAAGTGCCGGGTTCGCTGCTGGTCGTGGGTGGCGGCATCATCGGCCTGGAAATGGCCACCGTGTATGGCGCGCTGGGCAGCAAGGTGACCGTGGTCGAGTTCATGGACCAGCTGATGCCGGGCGCCGACAAGGACCTGGTCAAGCCGCTGGCCGACCGCCTGAAGAAGCAGGGCATCGAGGTCCATCTGAAGACCAAGGCCTCCGGCGTGACCGCCGATGCCAAGGGCATCACCGTGACCTTCGAAGCCGCCGAGGAAGGGCAGACGCCGGCATTGGCGCAGGGCACCTTCGACCGCGTGCTGGTGGCCGTGGGCCGCTCGCCGAACGGCAAGAAGATCGACGCGGACAAGGCCGGCGTGCAGGTCACCGACCGCGGCTTCATTCCGGTCGACCGGCAGATGCGCACCAACGTGCCGCACATCTTTGCCATCGGCGATATCGTCGGCAACCCGATGCTGGCCCACAAGGCCACGCATGAGGGCAAGCTGGCGGCCGAAGTGGCTGCCGGCCACAAGAAGGAATGGGTGGCCCGCGTGATTCCGTCGGTGGCCTACACCAACCCGGAAATCGCCTGGGTCGGCGTGACCGAGACCGAAGCCAAGGCCAAGGGCCTGAAGGTCGGCGTGGCCAAGTTCCCGTGGGCCGCCAGCGGCCGCGCGATCGGCATCGGTCGCACCGAGGGCTTCACCAAGCTGATCTTCGACGAGGACAGCCATCGCATCATCGGTGGTGCCATCGTCGGTGTGCATGCTGGTGATCTGCTGGCCGAGATCGGCCTGGCGATCGAGATGGGTGCAGAGGCCGAGGACATCGGCCACACCATCCATGCGCACCCGACGTTGAGCGAATCGGTGGCGATGGCCTCGGAAATCTACGACGGCACGATCACCGATCTGTACATGCCGAAGAAGAAATAAGGCGCCCGCGCCTTTGCGAATAATGCGAATAAAAAGCCCCGGCATTGCCGGGGTTTTTTTGTTGGGCGTCGATCAATCTCATTGCGAGCGGTGGGGCCGCTGCGTGGGCGGCAGGCGTTTCGACAAATGTCCCCCGTCGTCCGCCTGCGGCGGTCGCCTCCTCCTTTACTTTGTCGAAACGCCTGCCGCCCGCGCAGCGGCTCGGCTTGCGGAAAGAGGAGCCACAGCCGCTGCCACGGCAACGGCCGCGTGGATGCCTGACACGCTGAGGGAGAGGGGGCTGGGTGCGAAGTAAAGGAGGAGGTGACGGCCGCAGGCCGGCGCCGGGGGACATTCGCACGCAGCCCCCTCTCCCTCCAGCGCTCGACCAACCCGCTTCTGCTCTTCTGTCAGAAACCCACAAAAAACGCGGCCCCCGATGTTCCGGAGGCCGCGCCAGGAGAGAGAGTGCTGTGGAAGGGAAGCAGGGCTTAGAAGGTGACGCTGATACCGGCCACCGGGCCCTTGAATTCCTGCTTCAGGCCGATGGTGCCGTCGCTGCCCTTCTTGTCCGCATCCAGCTTGAACCAGTCGTAGCCGGCGAACACGCCGAAGTTGTCGGTGAAGCGGTAATCGACGATCGCGTTGGCGCGGCTGAGGTCACCCTTGTAGTCGTCGAAGCTGCCCCAGCGCGTGTTGAGGTACTGGCCCTGCAGCGTGATCATCCACTTTTCGGACGGGGTGAAGCTCAGGCGTGCACCGACCACCGGCGCAACACCGTCGGTCTTCTCGTCCAGGAACTGGCCTTCGTACACCGTGCCAAGGTCGGCGTAGCCCTTGGTGCTGACCTTCGCGTACTCGGCACCCAGCTGCAGGCCGAGGTCGAACTTCTCGGTGTCCACCACCGAGTAGTCATACACCAGGCTGGCCACCTGATACTTCAGCTCGGCCTTGACGAAGCTGTCGGCCGGCACGTTGACGTTGCCGAAGGAAATATCCTGGCCGAGCGTCTCGCGGCGGTCCTTGTCGTACTTGAAGTAGTTGAACAGCAGGCGCTGGCGGTTGCTGATGCGGAACATGCCGTCGATACGCGGCTCCCATTCCTTGCCACCCAGCTTGAAGTCCTCGGAGAAGCCGATGTCCTGGCCGGCGACATTGGTATTGCCGCGCAGGGTGTTGTCCGAGTCGATGTTCATCGCACCCAGGCGCAGGGCGAAGCGGTCATCGCCTTCGGCGGCATGGGCGGCGGAGGCGAACGACGCGCCGGCGGCGAGAAGCGAGAGGGCAAGCAGGGTGGGGACGGAGCGCATCGAAAGAGTCCTTGCAGTGGTTCATCGGAATGAAGGCCACTTTGCCGGACGTCGCTGTCCACCATTCGTGAAAGTATGGTCCACGCGGTGTGGACGGTTCAGCGCTGTCGCTGCCGTGCGAAAAAGATGGCCCCGGAGCGGCGCTTCGGGGCCATCATGGGACCTGCAGGCGAAGCGTCGACGAGGTAGCTGCAGGCAGGTCGCAGGATCGGACCATCACCGTCGGCGGAAAGTTCCGTCGTCTGCGACCAAAGTTCAATACGTTGCGGCGCAACATCGCGCAGTTGTCATTGTCCCCGTGGTGGGCTGTAGAAGCGCAGCCCTTACCGCAACTTGCGCTGTTCCGATATGAACAGGCACCGGTTGTCTCGCAAATTGTCCCATTGCTATAATTTGGCGGCTCGATGAGGCCCCCCTGCTGTAGTCGCCTCAGCCATCCACTTGTAACCACGCGGGACGTCCTGTGCTGAACTCCGTAGAAACGGGTCGGCGACTGATGCTGCGCGCCGCGGTCTACCCGCTGGCCGCAGTGGCTGTCCTGGCTCTGGCCTTCCTGCTGGTAGGGCCGAAATATGCCCTTGGTGCCCTGGCATCCGGTGTGGCGGTTTCGGCCGGTGGTTGGGTGGCGGCACGGATGGCACTGGGTGGTGGTGCGCTGGGGGCCGGTTCGGCCATGGCACGCCTGATCGTTGCGATCGTGGCCAAGTGGGCGCTCGTTTTTGGTGTCCTGATGGTGGGGTTCCTGGTCTTCAAGCTGCCTGCATTGGCGCTGTTGGCCGGTATCGCCGTCGGGCTGATGTTCCAGGTCCTGGCCATGGCCAGGCGCTAATCGAATTCATTTAACTTAAGGTTCCGGACACATGGCAGGCGAGGCGCTTACACCCACCTCCTACATCCAGCATCACCTGCACAATCTGACGGCAGGTCATGGCTCTCCGTGGGCAATCCACGTGGACACGCTGGTGACCTCGCTGCTGATGGGCCTGGTGATGGTCGTCGCCTTCTGGCTCGGCACCCGCAAGGCCACCTCCGGCGTGCCGGGCAAGTGGCAGGCGTTCGTCGAGATCTGCCTGGAGTTCGTTGACCGCCAGGCCAAGGACACCTACCACGGCACCAGCAAGCTGGTGACCCCGATCGCGATCACGATCTTCTTCTGGATCCTCCTGATGAACCTCATCAAGATGATCCCGGCCGACTTCATCGCCAAGCCGCTCGAACTGATGGGCGTGCCGTACTGGAAGCCGGTCCCCACCGCCGACGTCAATGCCACCCTGGGCATGTCGATCAGCGTGTTCTTCCTGATGCTGTTCTTCGCGCTGCGCGCCAAGGGCTTTGGCGGTTTCGCCAAGGAATTCCTGACCGCACCGTTTGGCAAGTGGATGATGCCGTTCAACCTGATCCTGAACATCGTCGAGTGGCTGAGCAAGCCGATCTCGCTGGCGATGCGACTGTTCGGCAACATGTTCGGCGGTGAAATCGTGTTCCTGCTGATCTGGGTGCTGGGCGGTGCAGGTATCGCCGGCATGTTTGCAGGCGCGTTCGCCGGCTTCGGCTGGATGCTGTTCCACCTTCTGGTGATTCCGCTGCAGGCCTTCATCTTCATGATGCTGTCCATCGTGTACCTGAGCCTGTCGGAAGACGCTCACTGAGTTTCGCTTCACCCTTCATCCGTTTGTTTCTAATCCCTTAGCAATCAAGTTCCTGGAGAAAACCATGTACTTCGCCGTCCTGACCAATCTCGCCCAAGTTCAGAGCTCCACCGTCCTCGCCGTCGGCATCATGATCGGCCTGGCCGCGCTGGGCGCCGGTCTGGGTCTGGCCATCATGGCCGGTAAGTTCCTGGAGTCGGCCGCGCGCCAGCCGGAACTGATCCCGGTCCTGCAGGTCCGCATGTTCATCACCGCCGGCCTGATCGACGCCGCCTTCATCATCTCGGTCGCCGTGGGCCTGCTGTTCGCCTTTGCCAACCCGATGGTCGGCGAGTTCGTCTCGCGCCTGCCGGCAATCGCTGGCTGATCCAGCGAAAGCGAAACGACCGGGCGCCGCAGGCGCCTGGTCGCGGATGAAGGTTCGGAGGCGCCGCCCATGTGGCGGCGCGTCCATCCCGTCACAACCGACTGAGCGAACCCCATGGATATCGGTTTTACCCTCATCGCCCAGGCCCTGGCCTTTGCCGCCCTGATCTGGCTCATCGCGACCAAGATCTGGCCGCCGCTGATGAACGCGATCGAAGAGCGCCAGCAGAAGATCGCTGAAGGCCTCGCTGCTGCCGACCGCAGCCAGAAAGATCTGGCCCAGGCGCAGGACAAGGTCAATGAAGCGCTGAAGGAAGCCCGCACCAAGGCCAACGAGATCATCGACCAGGCCCACGCGCGTGCCAACCAGATCGTCGACGCGGCCCGCAACGAAGCTGTTGCCGAAGCCACCCGTCAGAAGGACCTGGCCCAGGCCGAAATCGACGCCGCCGCCAACCGTGCCCGTGAAGATCTGCGCAAGCAGGTGTCCGCGCTGGCCGTGACCGGTGCCGAAAAGCTGCTCAAGCGCGAAATCGACGCCAACGCCCACAAGGCGCTGCTCGACGAGCTGGCCTCGGAGATTTAAGGATGAGCCAGGCCCTCACGCTTGCCCGCCCGTACGCCCGCGCCGCCTTCGCGACCGCGCGTGACGAAGGCGCGTTCGCGCCGTGGTCGGACGCTTTGGCGTTCTCCGCCCACGTCGCCGCCGACCCGCGCGTGGCGGCCCTGCTCGCCAACCCGGAGCTGGGTCGCGATGACGCCGTCGCCCTGCTGGCGCCGGAGTCCCGCGGCGAGACCTACTCGCGCTTCCTGGCTGTGCTTGCCGAATCGCATCGCCTGCCGCTGCTGCCGGAAATCGCTGGCATGTTCGACGCGCTGCGCGCCGAGGCCGAGCACGTGGTCAAGGCCACGGTGACCTCCGCGGCCGAGCTGTCGGTTGCCGAGCTGGACGCGATCAAGGCCGCGCTGCGCAAGCGCTTCAACCGCGAGGTCGAAGTGGCCACCGCGGTCGACGCCTCGCTGATCGGCGGCGCTGTGATCGACGCCGGCGACGTGGTCATCGATGGTTCGCTGAAGGGCAAGCTGGCCCGTCTGCAGACCGCGCTCGCTAACTGAATTCATTTAACGTCCGGCCCCGCTGCCGGCACTAGGACTTGACGATGGCAACCACGCTCAACCCCTCCGAAATCAGCGAACTGATCAAGAACCGCATCGAGAAGGTCAAGCTGGCCGCGGAATCGCGCAACGAAGGCACCGTGACCAGCGTGTCCGACGGCATCGTGCGCATCTTCGGTCTGGCCGACGTGATGCAGGGCGAAATGATCGAACTGCCGAACAACACCTTCGCCCTGGCCCTGAACCTGGAGCGCGACTCGGTCGGCGCCGTGGTCCTGGGTGGCTACGAGAAAGTGCGCGAAGGTGACGTCGCCAAGACCACCGGCCGCATCCTGGAAGTGCCGGTCGGTCCGGAACTGCTGGGCCGCGTCGTCAACGCGCTCGGCGAGCCGATCGACGGCAAGGGCCCGCTGGCCACCCAGCTGACCGCTCCGGTGGAGCGCGTTGCGCCGGGCGTGATCTGGCGCAAGTCGGTCGACCAGCCGGTGCAGACCGGTTACAAGTCGGTCGACTCGATGATCCCGATCGGCCGTGGCCAGCGCGAGCTGGTCATCGGTGACCGCCAGACCGGCAAGACCGCGCTGGCCATCGATGCGGTGATCAACCAGAAGGGCACCGGCATCAAGTGCGTGTACGTAGCGATCGGCCAGAAGGCCTCGACCGTTGCCAACATCGTGCGCAAGCTGGAAGAGAACGGCGCCCTGGCGCACACCATCGTGGTGGCTGCCACCGCGTCCGAATCGGCCGCGATGCAGTACATCAGCGCCTACTCGGGCTGCACCATGGGCGAGTACTTCATGGACCGCGGCGAAGACGCGCTGATCGTGTACGACGATCTGTCCAAGCAGGCCGTGGCCTACCGCCAGATCTCGCTGCTGCTGAAGCGCCCGCCGGGCCGTGAAGCCTACCCGGGTGACGTGTTCTACCTGCACTCCCGTCTGCTCGAGCGCGCTGCCCGCGTGTCCGAGGAATATGTCGAGAAGTTCACCGAAGGCAAGGTCACCGGCAAGACCGGTTCGCTGACCGCGCTGCCGATCATCGAAACCCAGGCCGGCGACGTCTCCGCGTTCGTTCCGACCAACGTGATCTCGATCACCGACGGCCAGATCTTCCTGGAAACCGATCTGTTCAACGCCGGCATCCGCCCGGCCGTGAACGCCGGTATCTCGGTGTCGCGCGTCGGTGGTTCGGCGCAGACCAAGATCATCAAGAAGCTGTCCGGCGGCATCCGTATCTCGCTGGCCCAGTACCGCGAGCTGGCTGCGTTCGCGCAGTTCGCTTCGGATCTGGACGAAGCCACCCGCAAGCAGCTGGAGCGCGGCCAGCGCGTCACCGAGCTGATGAAGCAGAAGCAGTACGCGCCGATGTCGATCGCCAACCAGGCGCTGTCGATCTACGCCGTCAACGAGGGTTACCTCGACGACGTGCCGGTCAGCAAGCTGCTGGCGTTCGAAGAAGGCCTGCACGCGCACTTCGCCAACACCCAGGGCGAGCTGATCGGCAAGGTCAACGCCACCGGCGGTTGGGACAACGACATCGAAGGTGCCTTCAAGAAGGGCATCGTCGAGTTCAAGACCACCGGCAGCTGGTAATCGAGGTCCTGTAGAGCGGAGCGATGCTCCGCTGGACCAGACGATCAAACGGTTGAACAACGCGGGGCCCAGGCCCCGCGCCACGGGAATAAAAGATGGCAAGCGGACGCGAAATCAAAACCAAGATCAAGAGCGTGCAGAACACCCGCAAGGTGACGCGCGCCCTGGAAATGGTCTCGGCCTCCAAGATCCGCAAGGCGCAGGATCGGATGAAGACCTCGCGTCCGTACGCGCAGGCGATGAAGCAGGTGATCGGCCACCTGGCGCAGGCCAGCACCGATTACCAGCATCCGTTCCTGGTCGAGCGTGAGCAGGTCAAGCGGGTCGGTTTCATCGTGATCTCCTCCGATCGCGGTCTGGCCGGCGGCCTCAACAACAACCTGTTCCGCAAGATGCTTGGCGAAGCCAAGGCCTGGCAGGACAAGGGCGCCGAAGTGGACCTGGTGACCATCGGCCAGAAGGCATCGACCTTCTTCCGCCGGGTCAAGGTGAACATGGTCGGCACGGTGACCCACATCGGCGACACGCCGAAGCTGGAATCGCTGATCGGTGTGATCAAGGTCATGCTCGACGCCTTCACCGAAGGCAAGGTCGACCGCGTGTATCTGGTCTACAACCGCTTCGTCAACACGATGGTGCAGAAGGCCAGCTTCGATCAGCTGCTGCCGCTGCCGGCCGCCGAGAAGCAGGTTGCGCACCACGACTGGGACTACCTGTACGAACCCGATGCCGCGACCGTGCTCGAGCACGTGATGACGCGTTACATCGAGTCGCTGGTGTACCAGGCGCTGCTGGAAAACGTCGCTTCCGAGCATGCCGCGCGCATGGTGGCGATGAAGTCGGCCAGTGACAACGCCAACAAGCTGATCGGAACCCTGCAGCTGGTCTACAACAAGGCCCGCCAGGCAGCGATCACCCAGGAAATCTCCGAAATCGTCGGCGGCGCGGCAGCAGTCTGACCGCGTTCGTTAAAAGCACACATTTAGAGGATGCAGCAATGAGTCAGGGCAAGATCGTTCAGATCATCGGCGCCGTCGTCGACGTCGAATTCCCCCGCGAGTCGGTGCCGAAGGTGTACCACGCGCTGAAGGTGGACAACACCGAAATCACCCTGGAAGTGCAGCAGCAGCTCGGTGACGGCGTGGTCCGCTGCATCGCGCTGGGCTCCACCGATGGCCTGAAGCGCAACCTGGTGGCCACCAACACCGAGCGCGGCATCTCCGTGCCGGTCGGCGCTGGCACCCTGGGCCGCATCATGGACGTGCTCGGCCGTCCGATCGACGAAGCCGGTCCGGTCGCCGCCAGCGACACCTGGGAAATCCACCGCGCTGCTCCGTCGTACGAAGACCAGTCCCCGGCCACCGAGCTGCTGGAAACCGGCATCAAGGTCATCGACCTGATGTGCCCGTTCGCCAAGGGCGGCAAGGTCGGCCTGTTCGGCGGCGCCGGCGTCGGCAAGACCGTCAACATGATGGAACTGATCAACAACATCGCCAAGGCGCACAGCGGTCTGTCCGTGTTCGCCGGCGTGGGTGAGCGTACCCGTGAGGGCAACGACTTCTACCACGAGATGAAGGACTCCAACGTCCTGGACAAGGTCGCGATGGTGTACGGCCAGATGAACGAGCCGCCGGGCAACCGTCTGCGCGTCGCCCTGACCGGCCTGACCATGGCCGAGTACTTCCGCGACGAGAAGGACGAGAACGGCAAGGGCAAGGACGTGCTGCTGTTCGTCGACAACATCTACCGCTACACCCTGGCCGGTACTGAAGTGTCGGCACTGCTGGGTCGTATGCCGTCGGCAGTGGGTTACCAGCCGACCCTGGCCGAGGAAATGGGCGTCCTGCAGGAGCGCATCACCTCGACCAAGAATGGTTCGATCACCTCGATCCAGGCCGTCTACGTGCCGGCCGATGACTTGACCGATCCGTCGCCGGCGACCACCTTCGCCCACCTTGACTCGACCGTGACCCTGTCGCGTTCGATCGCTTCGCTGGGTATCTACCCGGCGGTCGATCCGCTGGATTCCACCAGCCGCCAGATGGACCCGCTGGTCATCGGCCACGAGCACTACGACACCGCCCAGCGCGTCCAGCAGACCCTGCAGAAGTACAAGGAACTGAAGGACATCATCGCCATCCTGGGCATGGACGAACTGTCCGAAGAAGACAAGCAGGCCGTGTCGCGCGCCCGCAAGATCGAGCGCTTCTTCAGCCAGCCGTTCCACGTGGCCGAAGTGTTCACCGGCTCGCCGGGCAAGTACGTGTCGCTGAAGGACACCATCCGTGGCTTCAAGGCCATCGTCGATGGCGAGTACGACCACCTGCCGGAGCAGGCGTTCTACATGGTCGGCAGCATCGAAGAAGCGGTCGAGAAGGCCAAGAAGATGGCCGAGAAGGCCTGATGCGGCAGGGACGGGCACACGCCCGTCCCGACCGTGACACGGGGTGGGCCTGCGCCCACCGCTGCGGAATCCCTGCGGTGGGTTCGACCCGCCCCCTAGCGAAGAGAGTTACATGAGCACCATCCGTTGCGACATCGTCAGCGCCGAGCAGGAAATCTTCCGTGGCGAAGCGACCCTGGTCGTGGCCACCGGTGAGCTGGGCGAACTGGGCATCGCGCCCAAGCACGCACCGCTGATCACCCGCCTGAAGCCGGGCAAGGTGGTAGTGACCACGCCGAGCGGCGAGCAGCTGGATTTCGCCATTTCCGGCGGCATCCTGGAAGTGCAGCCGCAGGTGGTGACCGTGCTGGCCGACACCGCGATCCGCGCACAGGACATCGACGAAGCCTCGGTCCGCAAGGCCAAGGAAGAAGCCGAGCGCATCCTGGCCAACCGCGGCGAAGCGATGGAAGTGGCCGAAGCCCAGCAGAAGCTGGCCGAAGCCGTTGTCCAGCTGCAGGCGCTGGAGCGCCTGCGCAAGACCCTCAAGCACTGAACCGTGCCGAGGTGACACCTCTGCCTGCAAGGCATGGGTGAGTGCAGGAACGCCGGCTGCCATGCCGGCGTTTTTGTTTGTTTTCCGCTGCCGCATGCCCGGAGCAGGCTGCCATCAGGCGCTGTCGCGCTAAATGAATCCGGTCAGCGGTACACGACGTGGCGCAGCAGCACGAATGTCACCAGGGCCAGGCCACCTTCCACCAGCGGCTTGGCGAGCCACGTGTACTGCAGCCCCACCGCATGGTCGACCGCCGTCACCAGCAGGGTGCTGGCCGCGGTGAGCAGAATCCAGAGCAGGAAGAAACGCGCGAAGCGCTTCCAGCCCAGGCGCTGTTGGCCGGCGGCAGCAAAGGTATAGCGGCCATTGAGCCAGAAGCCGAGCAGCATGCCGGCCAAACGGCCGACGATGTTGGCAGGAGCGACCGGCAGCCCGAGTGCGGTGCTTCCCACGAACACCAGCCAGTCCAGCAGCAGCTGCACCAGGCCGATGACGATGTATGCGCTGCCCTGGCGCAGGAGGGTCATTGCCGAGGCTTCCCGATGACGCTGCGCAGGGCCTGTTCGACGCCAAGCAGACGATGCACGGGTTGCCGCGGTTCGCTGGCTACATCGAAATTGAGCCAGGACAGCAGCATCTGCATACCCACGATGATGGGCAGGCCGGCGATCATCACGGTACCCGCAGTGGCCGGTACACCACTGTCGGCTGAGAGGCACCACCGCCACAGGCCAAATATGCCGCCGCCGGCCAGTAGAACGCTGCCAAGCAGCAGCTCTACGCTGGCCAGCGAGAAGCCGCGTATGCCGTAGCTGTAAAGCAGGCGACGCAGGGTGTTGCGCAGATGCCCCAGCAGGAACGGGCCAAGGATGCGTAACGGGCTCAGGCTGCTGGTTTCGTCTTCATAGCGGGCGCGCATCGGTACATCGATCACCACGGCACGCACCTGGTTGAGGTGATACAGCAGGTCCGATTCGAAGAAGTAGCGCTTTGCGATCCGCTCGAGCTCCAGCTCGTGCAGTACTTCACTGCGGATCGCCGTGTAGCCGTTGGTCGGATCAGCGATCTGCCAGTATCCGCTGGACAGCTTGGTCATGAACGAAAGTGCCGCATTGCCGGCCAGGCGCACCCAAGGCATGCCGCGCACGAAGCCGACGCGATGGAAGCGGTTGCCCTTGGCGTAGTCCGCGTGGCCGGACAGAAGTGGGCTGGCAAAGCGGGGAAGCAGGCCGGCATCCATCTGCCCGTCGCCGTCGAGCTTGACCACCACATGGGCAGGTGTCTGCAGCGCGTGCTGGTAGCCGGTCAGCGTGGCACCACCCACTCCCTGGTTCTGCTCGTGATGGACCACGATGACGCGCGGATCGGTGCAGTGTTCGCGAATCCAGGCGCCGCTTGCCTCGGGACAGGCATCATCGACGGCGATGATCCAGCCCACTTCCGGTCCGATGCCGGCGATGACCTGCAGGATATGCGTGCGCACGCGATAGCACGGGATCACCACCGCAATGCGCGGCGAGTCGTCGGGCCGGACCGCTGTGGTGGGGCTGGTCGGAGGGGGGATGTTCATCGCGATGGCTTTCCTGGAGGCGCCGGGAGGCTCCACCACTGGCGGCCGCCGGCTTCTTCGCGCAGGTGGGCACCTGCCAGCTCAAGTGCGAGTTTCTGTGAGGGTGTGAGCGCTTCACCGCGGAGGATGACGTGCCTGACCTGCTGTTGCTGCAGCATGGCGAGCCAGCGCTTGCCGCTGGGATCCAGCTCGGCGTTGGCGGCGGCCGCCTGCAGGCTGGGCGAGTACCAGCTGATCGTGCGCCCACGGGTACCGAATTCGGCGAAGAACGGGTCACCCGGATCCAGCAGCAGCACGGTGCCCTCGTCTTCACCCGACGCACGGATGGCTGCGGCCAGTGTGCGTTCGGGTGCAAAACGCTGGAACAACGGAGCATCGCGGCCAGCCGCCTTCAGCGTGTCCTTCAACGCTCCGCTACGCAGCATCCAGTAGCCGGTGGATTGGAAGCTGACATTGAGCACGCACAGCGCCACCAGCAGTCCAATGAGAGGCCGGCGCAGGGGACCGGCGCCGAGCGACGCCACGGCGACCACGCACAGCAATGCCATGCCAGGATAGGCGTAGCGCAGGTACTGGATCGGCAACAGCGGCAGGGCCAGCACGGCCAGTGCCACCAGTGCCGCCGCGCGAGTTGGCGGACGCAGCACGGCCAGCAGCCACAGCCCGGCCAAGCCGATCAGGACCACGCCCGCCGCACCATCGTGCGATTCGAAGTAGCGCGATGAATGGAAGGTCAGTGCCCACGGCAGGTCGGGACCGAAGCCGATCTTGTACTTCAGGTCGATGAAGTTCGTCGGAGCGAAGTAGGGAGACTGGAAGATGCCGTTGAACAGCGGCAGCACCGGATTGCCAGCAATCCACTGCGCGAACACGTAGTTGGCACCACCGACCAGCAGTCCTGCCAGCAGCACCAGGCCGATGCGCGGCAACGACGGCCACGGATGGCGGATCAGGGCCCAGGCCAGGACAGGGAGTGCCATCACCGCACTCATCGACTTCATCGCCAGCAGTCCACCGGCCAGCACCGCCAGCAGCATCCAGTTGGACAAGCGGCCATCACGGGGCGCGGCAGCCAGCGCACACATCCAGAGCAGCACCGCAGCGGTTGGCAGCTCGGTCTGCATGCCACCCGCCAGGCCGGCGGTCAGCGGCAGGCTGGCTACCATGGCAACCGCCAGCCAGCGCAGCAGCACGCTCGCGCCGAGCTGCGCCGCAAGCTGCCAGGCGCCCGTGGCCAGCAGCAGCAGCCAGATCGCGTTGACCGGGCCACGTGATTCAGCCCCTGCGATTACCTGTGGTACTGCCTGGATGATATCCGTCGCCCAGGGCGCCAGCGCCCAGATCTGGTGCTGGGGAACCGGTTGATAGACGCCTTGTTCCAGCAACTGCCATGGCAAGCGCAGATGGTAGGTGAGGTCGTCGTACTGCAGGGTCGGCAACCAGCAGGCGGTACTGGCCAAGCCCACCACCAGCACAGCGAAAGCGGCGCTGCGCGGCGCGTCCGCCACGGACTGCCGCCACTGCGCCACGCCGGCCCGCAACGATGACCACAGCAGCGAACGGCGCCAGATCACCACGGCAAGGCCCACCGGCAGATAGACCCAGCGGAAATGGATCGGAACCAGCAGGGTCCACCCCAGCACTGCCGAAAGTCCCAACAGGCCAGCCATCGCCTGCAGGGCCAACGGGCGCTGCACGAACAGCGCCTGACCGATCACGATCGCAACCAGCAGCAGCAAGACCGTTGCCAGTAGCGGAAATACACCGGTGAACAGGGGGAGCAGAAGTATCCAGAGCACCGCCAGGCCGCTGGCCATGGACCAGCCACGCAGGCGCCGCATCAGCCATGCCAAGGCGCAGGTCAGCAGACCCAGTGCGACCAGTTCACCGAAGCGACCCGATGGCAGGCTCTTGAGCAGTGGCGTGATGGCCAGGCCGATGAGCAGCAGGAGTGGGCCCATCCAGGGCAGCAGATTGAGAAGTCGTTCCTTCAAGGAATTCACGGTTCACGTCAGGCAGGGAAAGAGCTCGGCTATCCTATCAGCCAGTCCTCAGATTGCCGCCGCTGCGTGGCCCCTCTCCATGACCCAACCCCTGCACGTGATCATCCTCGCAGCTGGCGCCGGCAAGCGCATGAAGTCGTTGCTGCCCAAGGTACTGCAGCCGATTGCCGGTCAGCCGATGCTGGCGCATGTGATCGCCACGGCGCGCGAACTGCAGCCGGCTGCCATCCACGTGGTGTACGGCCACGGTGGGGACCGGGTGCGACACTACTTCGCTGACCAGCCGGACCTGTTGTGGGCTGAACAAGCGCAGCAGCTGGGTACCGGCCACGCCGTTGCCCAGGCCATGCCGGAGGTGCCCGATGCCGCGCAGGTGCTGGTGTTGTACGGCGATGTGCCCTTGATCCGTGCGCAGACCCTGCGCGACCTGCTGGCGCAGCCGGGCCGGCTGGCCGTGCTGGTTGCCGATGTCGAGGATCCAACCGGCTATGGTCGCGTGCTGCGCGATGCCGAAGGCAAGGTAGGGGCGATCGTCGAGCAGAAGGACGCCGATGACGAACAGCGCCGGGTGCGCATCATCAACACCGGCATCATCACTGCCGAGTCGACCGCGCTGCGCCGTTGGCTGTCACAGCTGTCCAACAGCAACGCACAGGGCGAGTATTACCTGACCGATGTGTTCGCCTTCGCCGCCCGTGAGTTCACTCCGGCGGAGATGGCCCTGGTGGCCGATGCGCAGGACGCGGAAGGCGCGAACGATCCATGGCAGCTCTCGCAGCTGGAACGCGCCTGGCAACGCCGCGCAGTGCGTGCGCTGTGCATCCAGGGCGCGCGCGTGCGGGATCCGGCGCGGGTGGACATCCGCGGTGAAGTGATCGTCGGCAGCGACGTGATGATCGATGTCGACGTGATCCTGGAAGGCAAGGTGGTGCTCGGCGATGGCGTCACCATCGGTCCGTTCACCCGGCTGAAGGACGTCACGCTCGGCGCGGGCACAGAGGTGCGCGCGCACTGCGATGTCGAAGGTGTCGTCAGCGAGGGGGCGGCACAGATCGGCCCGTTCGCGCGCCTGCGCCCCGGTACCGTGCTGGCCGATGGCGTGCACGTGGGCAACTTCGTGGAAACCAAGAAAGTCACCCTGGGGGTGGGCAGCAAGGCCAACCACCTGACCTACCTGGGCGATGCGGTGATCGGCAGCAAGGTCAACATCGGTGCGGGCACCATCACCTGCAACTATGACGGCGTGAACAAGTCGACCACCACCATCGGTGACAACGCCTTCATCGGCTCCAACAGTTCGCTGGTGGCGCCGGTGCTGATCGGTGAAGGGGCGACGATCGCTGCAGGTTCGGTCATCACCCGCACTGCGCCGGACGGCAAGCTGACCGTGGCCCGTGCGCGCCAGGAAACGATCGATGGCTGGCAGCGTCCCATCAAGAAAAGCTGAGCCGAGGCCACCGCGCGTCGGCGAACTCGACGCATTGCCCCGCATCGAACAGCGTGCGGGCGAACTGCTGCGCGGGCATGAGGCGTACCCGGTGTTCGCCGGTCATGGACTGGATCTGCTCACGCTGCAGGCTGGACTGCAGCGTGACCAGCTGTGGGTCATCGACGGCGCCGATGGCAGCATCGCCGGCTACCTGCTGGGCGGTGCGCTCGACGGTGATTTCCACGTGCTGCAGATGGATGTGGATCCCGGCCACGCGCGGCGTGGTTACGGCCGAGCGTTGCTGCGGCATGCACTCGCCGAGGCCAAGGCGCTTGGCTATCCGGGGGCGGTGCTGACCACGTTGTCCGATGTTCCGTGGAATGCGGCTTTCTATGCCAGCGAAGGATTCAAGGTGCTGCCGGAGGCAGAGTGGAGCGCGGGCTTGCGAGCGGTGATGGCCGAGGAGGCCGCATTGGGATTCCCGATGCACCTGCGGGTGGCAATGCGACGGGTGCTTTAGTTTTGCTTCTTCTGTTGATTGCTGATGGTTGCTCATCTTTCATGGGTGTCACTTTTCTTTGTACGCAAAGAAAAGTAACCAAAAGAAACGTTCCGCCGGCCGCGAGCCGATGCTGCGCATCGGTGCCCTGCGCTCCTCGGCGAATCAGGGGCCGGTGCCGAACTCGCTGCGCTCAGACATCGGCACCTCTTCGCCCCTGATTCCCCTGCGGTGCTCGGCTCGCTTCAAGGCGGACCCAAGTCAAACCCCACAGCTGCACCCAGTAGATCCACGCCATGCGTGGATGCTTTTGCTTTGCTTCTCGAGTCCGCCTTGAAGCGAGCCGAGCACCGCAGGGCCGGCGAGGGCGAAGAGGCGCGGGTGTCTGAGCGAAGCGAGTTCCCGCGCCGTCCCTCGACGGACCGAGGAGCGCAGGGTACCGGCGTGCGCAGCACGACGGCTCGCGGACCGGCGGCGCGTTTCTTTTGGTTACTTTTCTTTTCGCGCGAAAAGAAAAGTGACACCCATGAACAATGATCAACCTTCAGCCATCAACAGAAGAAGGAAGAACAAACCTACCCCACCGGCAACAGGATCGACACGCACAGCCCGCCGTCGGTGCGGTTCTGCAGTGACACGCGGCCACCATGCGCCTCGACGATCTCGCGGGTGAGTGCCAGCCCCAGCCCGGTGCCATTGCGCTTGGTCGAATAGAACGGCATCAGCGCATTCTGCAGCACCTGCTCGTTCATGCCCTTGCCCCGGTCCAGCACATCCAGCCGCAACCACTGCGGCAGCCGGGTCAGCTGCACCTGCACCTCGTCGTTCGGCGGATCTGCTTCGGCGCAGGCCTCGTGCGCGTTCTTCAGCAGGTTGAGCAGGGCCTGGCCGAACTGGGCGATGTCGATCCGGCTGCTCAGCTCCTCGTCGAGTTCACGCTCCATCGTGAACGGAATCTGCTGGCACAGGCTGGACAGGAACGGCGCCCAGTGCACGGTCTGCAGCTGCGGCTGCGGCAGCTTGGCGAAACGTGCGTAGCCCCGGATGAAGCCTTCCAGATGCCGTGCGCGGTCTTCAATGGTGGTGAAGATCTCCGGCAGCCGGTCGAAGCGTTCGCGCTTGACCAGTTCGCCGCCGGAGTGTGCCAGCGATGCGATCGGCGCCAGCGAGTTGTTGAGCTCGTGGCTGATCACCCGGATCACCTTCTTCCAGGTCTGCACTTCCTGCCGGCGCAGTTCGGCAGTGAGCTGGCGTACCAGCAGCAGGTCATGCGGACGGCCGTTGAGCTGGAACGCGCGGCGCGAGAGGTGATAGACCTGTTCGTCGTCCTCGTCTCCCTCCACGCCGTCTTCGTGTTCCGACTTCACCGCGAACAGACTGTCGCCGCCGCGGCCGATGGCATCGCGCAGCTCAACCGGCAGGTGCTCGAGCACGTCTTCCATGCGCTGGCCTTCCAGCTTCCAGCCGCCGTGCAGCAGCTTGCGCGCCGCCAGGTTGGAGAACACCACGCGGGAAATGCCATCGCCACCGGCAGCGATCAGCAGCATTGCCACAGGTGTGTTCTGCACCATGGTGTCCAGCAGCAGTTCACGCTGCACCAGGCCCTGGCGCTGTGCGCGCAGCACCTCGCCCAGTTCGCGGTGTGCCTGCACCAGATCACCCAGTTCGTCATTGCCGGGCCAGTAGATGCCGAAGTTGTACTCACCGTCGCGGTAGCTGCTGGTGGTTCCGGACAGCGCCCGCATCAACGAGCGCACCGGTGCGGTGGCGCGGCGCAGCGTCCACCACATCAATGACAGCAGGACGATCGTAGAGACCGTGGTCACCACCCAGCCATGGTCCATCCAGTAGGCCAGCAGCCACGGCAGCGCAGCAGACAGCGCCAGCACCGGCAGCAGGCGCAGGAACAGGCGGAAGGTGAAGGAGCGTCGTTTCATTCGCGGGGGATGCCGTGACGGTCCATGCGCCGGTACAGCGCCTGCCGGCTCAGGCCAAGTTCGTTGGCCGCCTGGGCGATGACCCCGTGGTTGCGCGCCAGCACTTCTTCGATGCGTGCGCGGTCGGGATCATTGCCGGCGCTTGGCGTCGGGCGCGGCGCAGCAGGCGCGCGTGGCAGGTTGAGATCGGCAACTTCGATGCGGTTGCCGGTGGCCAGCAGTTCGGCACGCTGGATCACATTGCGCAGCTCGCGCACGTTGCCCGGCCACAGGTGGCGCTGCAGCGCAGCGGCCGCCGTACTGGACAGCGGCTTGCCGATGCTGAGGAAATGCTCGGCCAACGGCACGATGTCGCCGGGGCGGTCGGCCAGCGGCGGCAGCGCCAGTTCCACCGTGTTGAGCCGGTAGTAGAGGTCTTCGCGGAACGTACCTTCGCGGATCATCGCCGGCAGATCGGCATTGGTCGCGCTGACCACGCGCACCTTGACCTGGCGTTCACGGTTGGAGCCCAGGCGTTCGAAGCGCCCGGTCTCCAGCACGCGTAGCAGCTTCATCTGCCCGCCCAGCGACAGGTTGCCGATTTCATCCAGGAACAGCGTGCCGCCGTCGGCCGCCTCGAACTTGCCTTCGCGCGCCTTGTTGGCGCCGGTATAGGCGCCGGCCTCGGCACCGAACAGTTCGGCCTCGATCAGTTCGGAGGGCAGGGCGCCGCAGTTCACCGCAACGAACGGGCCTTTGGCCACCAGCGAGTTGGCCTGGATGATCTGCGCGATCTTCTCCTTGCCCGCGCCATTGGGGCCGGTGATCAGCACGGGCAGCTCCGAACGCGCGACCTGGCAGGCCAGGGCGATCACCCGTTCGCTGGCGGGGTCGGCGAACACCGCGCCGCACAACGCGTACTTGTCTTCCAGTGCATGGCGCTGGCGTTGCTCGCGCTGGCGTCGCTGGTCCAGTTCGCGCCGCGCTTCGGACAGTTCCAGCAGGTTGTTGACCGTGGTCAGCAGCTTACGGTCATCCCAGGGTTTGGCCAGGTAATCGGCGGCACCGGCCTTGACCAGGTCCACCGCGCTGCTCAGGTGGGTCCAGGCCGTCAGCAGGATCACCGGCAGATCGGGGTGGCGTTCGCGGATCTGCGCGAACAGCGCCTCGCCTTCTTCGCCGGAGGTGGTGTCCTCGCTGAAGTTCATGTCCTGGATGACCAGGTCGACCGCCTGCGACTCCAGCAGCGCCAGCCCTTCGGCCGGGCTCTGCGCCAGCAGGGTGTCGATGTCGTGCAGGGAGAACAGCACGTCCAGCGCGGTTCCCACGCTGGCGTTGTCGTCGATGATGAGGATCGCGGGCATTCGGCGGCTTCTGGGAGGGCAGGGAAGCGCCGGAAAGCGTCGGCGCCGCGCACGGAAAAGGGTGGATGACGCCGGAGCTTTCGGCGCCACCCACCAAGCATAGCCAAACCGATGGCGGCGCAGGAGCCGCCGGGCCTCAGCGCCGTGGCGGAGGCGGAGGCGGGGGAGCCGGCGGTGGTGGTGGCGGCGCCAGCGCCGGGCTCCACTGGGCCACGTTCACCGGCACGGTGAGCATCCGCCCATCGCGCCGCAGCAGCAGGTAGACGGTGGCCGTCGATGCCGCCTGCATGGCATCGGCGAGCTGCTCGATCTGCCGCACCGGCGAATCGTCCACGCGCAGGATGCGGTCGCCGCTGCGCACACCGAAGCGGGCTTCCGGGCTGGCCACATCCACCCGCACCACGCCCTCGGTCGAGCGCAGCGCCAGCCGCGCATCGTCCTGGCGCCACTCCAGCGTCTGCGCGCTGCTGCTGCCGGCGAGTACCGGCAGCGGCAGGGCCAACAACACCAGCAGCAGGCCGGCGCGCATCTCACGCCCCCCGCGTGGCGACGGCAGGCGGCACGGCAGCGGCACGGCGGGCCGGGCCGAACACCGCGATCTGGCCCAGCATCCACAGCAGTACCGCGCCCAGCGGCAGGTACAGCAGCGGCATGCGCGGCAGCTCGTACATGTTCATCAGCGCCAGGTTGATGGCGTAGGCCGCCAGCATGCCCAGCACGATGCCCAACGTAGCCAGCAGGAAGTTCTCGGTCTGGAAGTAGCGCAGGATCTGCCCACGGGTGGCGCCCAATGCGCGGCGGATGCCGATCTGCTTGCTGCGCTGCTGCACCCAGAAGCTGGCCAGGCCGACGATGCCCAGTGCGGTGACCACCAGCAGCGCGATGCACACGGTAACCAGCAGGCCAACCATGGAGCGGTCGTTCTTGAAGTAGTCGGCGCGCTGTTCCTGGTAGGTCAGCTTCTCGCGCACCAGGCGGTTGGGGTCGTTGTGCTCCAATGCAGCCAGCGCGCCCTTCAACACTTCATCGCGGCGCTCCGGTGAGGTCCGCAGCATGTACGGCCCGCGGGTGAAGTCGGTACGCACCGGCAGCATCATCGACAGGGTGCTGTTGTCGTTGTAGTCGGTCGGAGTGGCCAGGTGGGCGACCACGCCGACCACATGCAGCGCCTGGTTGCCCATGTAGAACGTCTTGCCCAGCGCGCTCTGGTCCGGATACATCTTTGCAGCGACCTGCTGGTTGATGATCACCGGCGCGGCGCGGTCCGGCTTGGGATTCTTCTGCGCTTCCTCGTAGTCGATGTACTCGCTGGGCAGGAAATCGCGGCCGGCGACCAGCTGCAGGCCCAGCGTCGGCAAAGCGTTCTCGCTGAACATGTACAGCGAAACGAAGGCGGTGGGGCGTTCCTGGTCACGTTCGCGCGAGATGCTGGTGTTGCTCGAGTTGCGGCGGAACGGCAGCTGGTTGACCTTGGTCACGTTGGTCACGCCGGGGATCGCGCGCAGCGACGCGAGGTCTTCGTTGGTGCGGGCCATGGCGTTGGTCTGCTTGCCGATGCCGTTGACCCGGACCATCACCAGTTCGTTCTCGACCAGGCCGCTGGGCTGGCTGATCTTTTCCACGCGCTGGGTGACCAGGAAAAGCGCATTGCAGACGATGGCGCAGGTCAGGGCGATTTCCAGCACGATCAATGCGGCTGCGGTCTTGTGCCGGCGCAGGGTGCTGAGGATGGGGCGGATGTCCATGGGAAGTCCTCGTTCTCGTGCTTACTGCGACTTGAGCTGGATGGCCGGGGTGACCTGCATCGCGCGCCAGGCGGGCAGGAAGCCGGCAGCGATGCTGGCGAGCAGGGTCAGGCCGAGGGAGAGCAGCAGCATGCTGCCGTCCAGGTGGGCCAGCTTGGCGTAGTCCACCGGCTGCTGGCGTACCGCGTACAGGCCCAGCAGCGCCAGCCCGATGCCGAGCACGCCACCGACCACGCCCACCGCACCCGCTTCGACCAGGCACTGCAGGAAGATCTGCCCGCGGCTGGCGCCCAGTGCGCGACGCACACCGATTTCACCGCTGCGGCGCAGGAACTTGGCCAGCAGCAGGCCGACGGTGTTGACCAGACAGACACCGAGGAAACCCAGCGCCAGCCACATCTGCAGGCGCACGTCGCTGGGCACTGCATTGTTGAAGGTCAGCCACTCCATCACGCTACGCAGGCGCACGTTGGCAGGGCGTTCGAAACGGCCGGCAGCCCGCTGCTGGTCGGAATAGTTGACCAGATAGCGGCGGTAGTCCTCGGCCTTGGACGGGTCAAGCTCCACCCAGTACTGGATCCAGGTACACGGAGCGTTGATCGAATTGCTGTCGTCGTCGGGGGCGCCGTCGCGGAAGCAGTTCATGTTGCCGTTGCTGCCGAACTTCAGGTCCATCGCGGTGGACAGCGGCATCATCAGATCCTCTTCGCGGCCGTAGTTGCCCACGGTCAGGTCGAAGAAGTGCGGTTCCGGATTCCAGGTGTCCATCACGCCGATCACGCGCAGGGAATGGCCATCGACACGGACCTGGCGGCCGACACTGTCCGCACCCTGGAACAGCTTGTCGTTGATCACCTTGGACAGCACCACCACGCGGGCGCGGCCGTCATCGTCGCTGGCCGTCCAGGCGCGGCCATACAGCATCGGCACGTTGAACATCGGGAAGAAATCGGCCGAGGTCCAGCGCGTATCGATGTTGAACGGCTTCAACGTGCTGCCTTCCGGCTCGACGGTCACATCGCCGGCACTCATCATCGCCTGGCGCTCACCACGCTTCTCGCGCAGCAGCGTTTCGGCATCGAAACGGGTCATCTGGGTTTCCGGCTCTTCGCCGGTCAGGTAACCCGAGCGCGGGCGCGGATCGACCTGTACGTAGAACAGGCGGTCGCTCTTGTCCGGGATCGGATCGCCGGACAGCACATGGAACACGGTCAGCGTGGTCATCGAAGCACCGATGCCCAGCGCGATGGCCACCACCATCAGTGCGGTCAGTACCTTGTTGCGGCGGAAGCTGCGCACCGCCAGTCGGGCGTAGTAGGCGAACATGGTCGTGCCCTCACTCGTTGACGGCGACGATGCGACGCGGGGTGGCCAGCACCGGCTCGCGCACCAGGTCGGTGACCTGGCCGTCGACGATGTGTACGTTGCGCTGCGCGCGTGCGGCCAGTTCCGGGTCGTGGGTGACCATCACGATGGTGGTGCCGGCGGCGTTGATCTCCTCCAGCAGTTCCATCACCCCGCGCGCCATCTGCGTGTCCAGGTTGCCGGTCGGTTCGTCGGCCAGCAGCAGGCGCGGGCTGCCGGCCAGGGCACGGGCAATCGCCGCGCGCTGCTGCTGGCCGCCGGAGAGTTCGTTCGGGTAGTGCTTCATGCGCGAGCCCAGACCCACCTGGCTCAGCGCCTTCTCGATGCGCTCGCGGCGCTCGCCGGCACTCATCTTGCGGTAGCGCAGCGGCACGTCCACGTTGTCGAACAGGTTGAGGTCCGGAATCAGGTTGAAGCCCTGGAAGATGAAGCCGATCTTCTGGTTGCGCAGGCGGCTGCGCGCATCATCGCCAAGCTTGCTGACGTCCTGGCCATCCAGCATGTAGGTGCCGCTGGTGAAGGTTTCCAGCAGGCCGGCGATGTTGAGGAAAGTGGTCTTGCCGGAGCCGGACGGACCGGTGACGGCGACGAACTCGCCTTCCTTGACCTGCAGTTCCAGTGAACGCAGCGCGTGGGTTTCCACCTGTTCGGTACGGAAGACCTTGGCGACCGAACGCATTTCGAGCATGTACATGGGGTGTCCTCTCTCCAGGATGTATGGGTTGTCAGTTGACGGAGACGCGTTCGGCGTCCTTGAACAGGTCGCTGCCCGAGACCACGATGCGGTCCCCCGGCTGCACGCCCGACTTGATTTCCACTTCGCCCAGGCTGCTGACGCCCAGTTCGATCGGACGGCGCACCGCAGTGCGGCCATCCATCACGTACGCCACGCCGTTGCCCTGTTCCACGAACGGGCCACGCTCGACCTTCATGACATTCCTGCGGGTATCCAGCAGCACCCGCACCGACATCCGCTGGCTCTGGCGCAGGCCTTCCGGCTGGGCTGCGGCGAAGCGGACGCGCGCGTTGACCTCGCCATTGACCACTTCCGGCGACACCGCACTGATCTCGCCCGGGAACGGCTGGCCATTACCACCGGTCAACTGCGCCGGCATGCCGATCGCCAGATCGCGCGCGAAGCTTTCCGGCACCTTGATTTCGACTTCGAACTTGGACAGGTCGACCACGCCCAGCACCGGCGCGTTGGCGGCCAGGTTGGTGGACTGCACAGCCTGCACCTGGCCGACCTGGCCATCGAACGGTGCGCGCAGGGTCAGCGCATCGACCTGGCGCTGCACTTCGGCCACCACGGCCTTCTGGCGGTCGGCCAGCAAGCGCTTGTTGCGTGCGTCCAGATCCGCGCCCTGGCTCTGCAGGCGCGCATCGGTGGTGGCATTGGCCAGGCTGATGTCGGCCTTCTTGAGGGTGTCCTGGGCCTTGGCCAGATCGATCTGCGGCACCGCACCGCCATCGAAGCCGCGCTGGTAGCGCTGCAGGTCGCGGTCGGCGGCCTGGCGCTCGATGCTGGCCTGGTCGGTTTCCTTGCGCGACTTGGCACGGGCCAGGGTGGCATCGAGGTTGGCACGGCTGGCCTCGGCTTCCAGACCGGCCAGGGTGGCCTCCTCCTGGGCGAGCTTGCTGCGCAGCTCGGGGCTGTCGATGATCGCCAGCTCCTGGCCCTTCTTGACCACGTCACCTGCCACGACCTTCAGGTCGACGGTGCCGGCGGAGATCGCATACAGCACCGGGCTGTTGGCGGCGATCACGCGGCCGTCGGCGGCGATGTCGCGCACCAGGTCGCCGCGCTGCACTTCGGCCACGCGTACCCGGCTGCTGTCGAACGAGCGGCTGGCGTTGGACCAGGCATGTACGGCCCAGCCGATGCCGGCGAGCAGGGCGATGCCAGCCAGCGCCGGCCAGCGGTAACGGTGCCATGCGGCCTTGGGAGCACTGGCCGAAGCGGAGGAAACGATCTGGTCCTGGGCGGAGGTGTCGCGGATCATCGGGTTCGTGCCTGTCGGTGGTGCCAGAGTGGTGCCCTACACAAAGCACACAGCGTGCCAACTTTATTTCCTTCTCCATCAATGATTTGCAGAGGTGTCACTACTGTCCGGGTGTCCGCGGACACCTTTCCGGACACTTTCATTAAGCGGACAGGAGGGGGGGCTGGCGGACACGCAGGCTAGAATGCGCCGACCGTCTTCAAGGAAATGCGTGACATGTGTGGAATCGTAGGTGCGATCGCCCAACGGGATGTGGTGCCGGTCCTGATCGAAGGACTGAAGCGACTGGAATACCGTGGTTACGATTCCTCCGGTATCGCCGTGATCGACCATGCCGAGCGCGCTGACGTGCGCCGCGTGCGCCGCACCGGACGTGTCTCTGAAATGGCCACCGCTGCCGAGGCCGAAGGCTTCACTGCCAGCCTGGGCATCGGCCACACGCGGTGGGCCACCCATGGCGGTGTCACCGAGGCGAACGCGCATCCGCACATCAGCCATGGCGTGGCGCTGGTGCACAACGGCATCATCGAAAACCATGAAGAACAGCGCGAGAAGCTGCGCGCGCTGGGCTACACCTTCGAGTCGCAGACCGATACCGAAGTGATCGCCCATCTGATTCATCACCATCTGAAGAACGGCGATGACCTGCTGGTCGCGCTGCAGCACACGGTCAAGGAACTGACCGGTGCCTATGCACTGGCCGTGATCAGCCGTGCCGAGCCGGAACGTTTCGTCTGCGCGCGCATGGGCTGCCCGCTGCTGGTCGGTCTGGGCGAGGGCGAGAACTTCGTGGCGTCCGATGTGTCGGCCGTACTGTCGGCCACACGCAAGGTGATCTTCCTGGAAGAGGGTGACACCGCCGAGATCCGCCGTGATGGGGTGAGCATCTTCGACGGCAACGATCAGCCGATCGAGCGCGATGTGCATCTCTCCGATGTCTCGCTGGCCTCGCTGGAACTGGGCCCGTACCGCCACTTCATGCAGAAGGAAATCCACGAGCAGCCGCGCGCACTGGGCGACACCATCGAAGCGGCGATCGACGCCGGTGGCTTCCCGGCTGAACTGTTCGGCAAGAATGCCGAAACGGTGCTGTCGGGCATCGAAGGCGTGCAGATCCTGGCCTGTGGTACCAGTTATTACTCGGGCCTGACCGCGCGCTACTGGATCGAGGCCATCGCCGGCTTGCCGTGCAGCGTGGAGATCGCCAGCGAGTACCGCTATCGCGCCGCGTATGCCAATCCCAAGCACCTGATCGTGACCATCTCCCAGTCCGGCGAAACGCTGGATACGATGGAAGCGCTGAAGTACGCCAAGTCGCTGGGCCACAAGCACACGCTGTCGATCTGCAACGTGCCGGAAAGCGCGATTCCGCGCGCCAGCGAACTGGTCTGCTACACCCGCGCCGGCGCCGAGATCGGCGTGGCCTCGACCAAGGCCTTCACCACCCAGCTGGCCGCGCTGTTCCAGCTGACCGTGGTGCTGGGCAAGCTGCACGGCCGCGTTGATGCCGCACAGGAAGCGGACTACCTGGAGCAGCTGCGTTTCCTGCCGGGCAGCGTGCAGCACGCATTGAACATGGAGCCGCAGATCGCCGCATGGGCCGAGCGCTTCGCACGCAAGAGCAGCGCGCTGTTCCTGGGCCGTGGCCTGCATTATCCGATCGCCCTGGAAGGCGCGCTGAAACTGAAGGAAATCTCGTACATCCACGCCGAGGCCTACCCGGCCGGCGAACTCAAGCACGGGCCGCTGGCGCTGGTGGACGAGGACATGCCGGTGGTGGTGATCGCGCCCAACGACAGCCTGCTGGAGAAGGTCAAATCCAACATGCAGGAAGTGCGTGCGCGTGGCGGCGAGCTGTTCGTGTTCGCCGACCAGGACAGCAATTTCAACGAGTCCGAAGGCGTGCACGTGATCCGCACCCCGCGCCATGCCGGCGTGCTCAGCCCGGTGGTGCACACCATCCCGGTGCAGTTGCTGGCGTACCACACCGCATTGGCGCGCGGCACCGACGTGGACAAGCCGCGCAACCTGGCCAAGAGCGTGACGGTGGAGTAAGGCCGGACGTGGCTGGCGGGTGATGCATGCAAGGGTGGCCCATCGCGGCCACCCTTTTTCGTTTCCGTGTGGCAGGATGCGGCCACTGGGCCTGACGCATCACGGAGGATGCATGCGCCACCTTGACGTGTTCGATGGGGTGATCAACTGCGCAACAGTCGCCGCAGATCCGGACGAGGCGCAGGGGGGGCGTTCGTCAGCATCGAGGCGGCAAGGGAGTACACGCGGCGCATGTCGGGGGATAGGCGGTGCTTCATCAATACGTCCGTGCGAGGCTGCTTGAGCCTCTGTCCGCACGGTCCATGGAAGATTCAATCCGCGCGCATCGACGCGCATAACAGGGGGCGGTAGATGAAGAAGTGGCAGGTGGTTGCACTGGCAACGTCAATTGCGATGTTGTCTGCGTGTGCGAGTGTCCCGGCAGCGGACAAGGGTCAGATGGAGCTGGCCAAGACCTTCCCGGTGCCGGAGGAAGGCAAGGCAGGTGTCTATATCTATCGCAACAGTTTTGTCGGCCAGGCACTGAAGAAGGATCTCTGGATCGATGGCGAATGCCTGGGTGAGACCGCGAACAAGGTGTTCTTCTACACCCTGTTGTCCGGCAACCAGGAACATGCGATCTCGACGGAATCGGAGTTCTCGCCCAATGACATCAAGCTGCTTGTCGAGGCGGGAAAGAACTACTTCATCGAGCAGACCATCAAGATGGGGGTGTTCGTTGGTGGCGCCAAACTCACTGTCGTTCCAGAGGCGGAGGGGCGGCGCCAGGTGGCGCAGTTGAAGCTGGCCCAGAAGGGGCAATGCTCCCGATAGCATCGGGCAGGATGCGCCGGTGGTGAACCGGCGCATCCGTACATGCCGCAGCGCATGCTACGCACCGGTGTTGTCGGCGCGCTACGGGTTCTGGCATCGGTACCTCCCGCGACGGGCCGGGTCTGACCGCCTGACTTTGCAGGGTCGGGCGGTTGAACCGGCGTCGGCCATCCCCGTGCGAACTTGAGGGCGGGGCACCCACTGCATTCAGCGCCGGTTTCAGGCCGGGTGCGATTCTCGGAAGTGTCGAAGGTTCCTACGACGTACTGTCCCATCGATGCCGCTAGTGACCGATGGACGCAGTCGTAGAATCAAGTTGACCGAGATCCGGGTTGAGCCGTTGAATCCGCCTCGTTCGCGTTGCAGCACCTAGCCCGCCTGCTGGCGAAATGCCAGATCCGGCAAAGTGCGCCAGACGTGCGCTGAAGGGTCTGTTCCCGGGGAGGGGGCGAATCGGCAGAGCACACTTTTTTGACTTGAGTGACCTGCACCAGGAAACAAGAATGAACGTCCGCGAGCTCCTGCAATCCAAGAAAGAAGCTGTCATCACCATCGACACGGAAGACACGATCGGTGCCGCCGCGCACAAGATGAGCGCGAATAAAATCGCCGCACTGGTAGTGATGAAGGATGATGCCCCGGTCGGCATCATTTCCGAAAAGGACATCGTCCGCAGCCTGGCCGATGATGGTCCGCAGGCTGGCCGACGGGTGATTTCCAGCCTACCGTCCACCGGCCTGGAAGGCATCGCGCCGGACGCCACGTTGAAGCAGGCCATGTCCCTGATGACCTACTCGCGTCGTCGCCACCTGATGGTCACCGATGGCAACCAGCTGGTCGGCATCCTCAGCCTGGGTGACATCGTGAAGAACCTGCTGGGCGAGCTGGAGCTGGAAAAGGCCGTGCTGCAGGACATCTACATGGCGGCCCACTGAGGCCTGCGCAGTGCGATGAGACGAAGCCGGGCATTGCCCGGCTTCTTCGTTGGTAACGCCGGGCCATGCCCGGCGAGCGCGTAGCGCAGGAATCAGAAACTGACCTTGACCGAGTCGGCGCTGTAGTTCGCCGGGCCGTGGTAGACGACCTCGATGTTGTTGCTATCTGGATCGAGCACGAAGGCGCCGTAGTAGCCGGGATGGTAAGGGCGCTCGCCGGGCGCGCCGTTGTCCTTGCCGCCAGCAGCCAGCGCAGCGCTGTGGAAAGCATCGACGGTGGCGGTATCGCGAGCCTGGAACGCCAGGTGGTGGCGGCCGGTCAACTGGCCGGCGGCGGCCTCGCTGCTGGCGCTGGAAATGAACAGTTCGTCGGCCCAGAAGTAGTCATCGCCTTCACCGGCCACCGGGATGCCGATCGTGTCGAACACCGCCTGGTAGAAGCGGCGGCTGGCGGCCAGATCGCGCACGACCAGCTGGATGTGGTCGATCAGGCGGCCACGGTGCAGTTCCATCGTTTCCATACGAACCTCGCAAAAAAGGGGGGCGGAGTCGGTAGCGCCGGGCCGTACCCGGCGAGCGCGCAGCGCGGCCTGCTCAAGGCCGCCGGGCATGGCCCGGCGCTACCGGAATTGTGCCCCTTTCTGGGTCAGGCGTTGGAGATGATCTCGACCCAGTAGCCGTCCGGGTCCTTGATGAAGGCGAGGTTCTTCATGCGGCCGTCGGTCAGGCGCTTCTGGAAGGTGACGCCCAGGGCTTCGAAGCGCTGGCAGGCCGCTTCGATGTCCGGCACCGACACGCAGATGTGGCCGAAGCCGCGCGGGTCGCTGTTGCCGTCATGGTAGACCGCGCCGTCCTGGTTCTCGGTGCCATGGTTGTGGGTCAGTTCCAGCACGCCCGGCAGGCCGGCCATCCACAGGCGGCGGGTGTTGTCATCTTCCGGCACCGTGGCGCCGGCCGGAACGTAGGCCAGGAAGTACAGGCTGAACTGGGCTTCGGCGAAGTCGCGCTTGTCGATCAGCTGGTAGCCGAGCACGCGGGTGTAGAAGTCCAGCGAGGCAGTGGCGTCCTTGACCCGCAGCATGGTGTGGTTGAAGACGAAACCGGTGGTTTCGGCCGGGGCCTGGGCGGCGACGCCGGGGACATCGCGCAGGGCGGGAATGGTCATGGGGGAGGTCCTTCAGACAAGGCCGTTGCCGGCCGGATGGGCGTCATTCTACGGGCCGGCAGCTGACGGCACCGCGACGTACAATGGCCGGATCGCACCGTTCCGTCCTGATGACCATTGCCCGCCATGTCGCAGCGTGAATGGGTGGCCGCCGCCATCCGCAAGATCGAAGCCGATTTCAACCGTTCCGCCGATACCCACCTGATCCCGCTGGCCTTGCCCGGGTTCGATGGCATCGAGGTATACCTGAAGGATGAATCGAGCCATCCCACCGGCAGCCTCAAGCATCGGCTGGCGCGCTCGCTGTTCCTGTACGCGCTGGCCAACGGCTGGTTGCGCGAAGGGCGGCCGGTGATCGAGGCCTCCAGCGGCTCCACTGCCGTGTCGGAGGCCTACTTCGCGCGACTGCTGGGCCTGCCGTTCATCGCGGTGATGCCGGCCACGACGTCGCCGGAGAAGATCGCGGCGATCGAGTTCCACGGTGGCCGCTGCCATCTGGTCGAGCGCGCCTGCGACCTCAACTGCGATTCGGAAAAGCTGGCCCGCGAAACCGGCGGCCACTTCATGGACCAGTTCACCTATGCCGAGCGCGCCACCGACTGGCGTGCCAACAACAACATCGCCGAATCCATCTTCAAGCAGATGGCCGAGGAGCCCAGCCCGATTCCGGACTGGATCGTGTGCAGCCCCGGCACCGGCGGTACGGCCGCAACGCTCGGGCGCTACGTCAGCTATCGCCGGCACGACACCCGCATCCTGTGTGCGGACCCGGAAGTCTCGGTGTTCTTCGACGGCTATCAGGCCGCCCTGGCCGGTGGCAACGAGTGGCGCAGCATGACCTGCAACGGCGGTTCGCGGGTGGAAGGCATTGGCCGGCCGCGGGTGGAGTCGAGCTTCATTCCGACCAGTGTCGACGCCATGGTGAAGGTGCCCGATGCCCTGAGCCTTGCCGCGATGCGCCACGTCAGCCGCCAGCTGGGGCGCCGCGTCGGTGGCTCCACCGGTACCAATTTCATCGGCGTGCTGCAGGCCGCGCAGTGGATGCGCGAGGCTGGCCGCCAAGGCAGCATCGTCAGCATCCTGTGCGACAGCGGCGATCGCTACGCGCACAGCTATTACGACCCTGCCTGGTATGTGCGGCAGGGAATCGATGTGGAAACCGCCGACGCGCAGGTGGCGGCGGCAGCGGCCGGGCAGGGCCTGCCTGGATTGCCGTGGTGCAGTCTGGAAGCGCTGTAAGCCCGTCAGGCATCCGCCGGGCATGGCCCGGCGCTACCAGGACAGGTCGGCAGCGCCGGGCCATGCCCGGCGAGCGCAGCGGCGCATTGGATCGCGCTCAATACCCCGCGGCCATGAAGGCATCCAGTACCGCATCGCGCAGGGCATCGGGCAGGGCCTCGATCTCCACGGCGCGGTCGTCCAGGTGCAGGCGCGGGTCCAGGCTGCTGGCCCGGCCCTGGGCCAGGGCCTGCAGCCACAGCAGCACGCAGATGACGAACTCGCGCTCGTGGCCCAGCCGCACCTGGCTGGCACCGCGTTCGATCACCTCGAACGGATACCATTCCTGCTCGTCGCTGAACCTGCCGCCCTGGTGTTGCAGTGCCTGCAGCTGCTGCAGGTGGCGCGGCGCATCGTCGCCCGCATCGCACAGCGCGGCGATCCAGGCCAGTTCGGTCGGGCTGGCCGACAGCGCCAGCGATGGTGAACGTACTGCGGATGGAGCTGGAGCCAGACCTTCCATGTGGGGCCTCCTCGACACGTTCCGCTGCGGTCTCCCCCGCGCCGCAAGCTTCAGCCGACGGCCGTAAGGCCGACGTGAACAATGGCCTGCCGCCCCTTGTCTGCCAGCCCGGCAAGCGCCATATCGATCTGGCTGCCCGCGCTGCCGGGCCCGTACTCTGGAGACCTGCCGTGACCGTTGCCAACCCCCTGCTCGATTTTTCCGGCCTGCCGCGCTTCGAGGCGATCCGCCCCGAGCATGTGGCGCCGGCGCTGGACGTGCTGCTGGCGCAGGCCGAGGCGGCGGTCAGCGCTGCCGAGCAGGTGCAGCCGGTCAGCTGGCAGACCTTCGTTACCCCGCTGGACGATGCCACCGAACGCCTGTGGCGCGCCTGGGGCCTGGTCGGCCACCTGCAGGGCGTGATCAACACCCCCGAGCTGCGCGAGGCGTACAACAGCAACCTGCCGCGGGTGACCCGCTTCGCCAGTGCGCTGGGCCAGAACCTGGCGTTGTACCGCCAGTATCAGGCCCTGGCTGCCAGCACCGAAGCGGCCGGTTTCGACGAGGCGCGCCGCAAGGTGCTGGAAAACACCCTGCGTGATTTCCGCCTGGGCGGTGCGGAACTGGATGCGGACGCGCAGCAGCGTTTCGCGGCGATCAAGGAAGAACTGTCGGCGCTGTCGGCGAAGTTCTCGCAGAACGTGCTCGATGCCACCGATGCGTGGTCGCTGATCGTCGAAGACCCGGCGCGCCTGGCTGGCGTGCCGGACGACGTGAAGGCTGCTGCACGCGCCGCTGCGGAAAAAGACGGCAAGGCGGGCTGGAAGCTGACCCTGCAGATGCCGTGCTACCTGCCGGTGCAGACTTGGGGCGAAGACCGGGACCTGCGCGAGATCCTGTACCGCGCCAGCGCGCAGCGCGCTTCCGAGTTCGGCGACGATGCACTGGACAACGGCGGCAACATCGATCGCATCCTTGCACTGCGTGCCGAGTTGGCTGCGTTGCTGGGCTTTGATTCCTACGCCGACTATTCGGTAGCCACCAAGATGGCCAAGGACCCCGCCGAAGTGCTGGGCTTCCTGCGTGACTTGGCTGCGCGCGCCAAGCCGTTCGCGGCCAAGGACCGTGCCGAGCTGGAGCAGTTCGCCCGCGAGCATCTCGGTATCGACAGCCTGCAGGCCTGGGATCTGGCGTTCGCCGCCGACCGGCTGAAGCAGGCGCGTTACAGCTATTCCGAGCAGGAAGTGAAGCAGTACTTCACCGAACCCAAGGTGCTGGGCGGCCTGTTCTCGGTGATCGAACAGCTGTACGGCCTGCGCGTGCAGGAAGACAGCGCGCCGGTCTGGCACGAGGACGTGCGCTTCTTCCGCCTGGTGGACGCGCAGGGCAAGCTGGTGGGCCAGTTCTACCTGGACCTCTACGCGCGCGAAGGCAAGCGCGGTGGTGCGTGGATGGACGATTGCCGCAACCGCCGCGAGCGCGCCGATGGCAGCGTGCAGACGCCGCTGGTGTACCTGGTGTGCAACTTCGGCCGTGGTGCCGACGGCAAGCCGGCGACCTTCAGCCATAACGAAGTGACCACGCTGTTCCATGAAATGGGCCACGGCCTGCATCAGTTGCTGACCCGTATCGGCGAGCTGGGCGTGGCCGGCATCAACGGCGTGGAGTGGGATGCGGTCGAGCTGCCGAGCCAGTTCATGGAGAACTTCTGCTGGGAATGGGACCACCTGCAGGGCATGACCGCGCATGTGGACAGCGGCGAGCCGCTGCCGCGCGCGCTGTACGAGCGCATGCTGGCCGCACGCAATTTCCACAGCGGCATGGCGACCGTGCGCCAGCTCGAATTCGGCCTGTTCGACATGCTGCTGCACAGTCAGTTCGAAGCCGCGCAGGACAGCGTGCTGGCACTGCTTGAGCGCGTGCGTGCGGAGGTGGCGGTGAACCATCCGCCGAGCTGGAATCGCTTCCCGCATCAGTTCAGCCACATCTTCGCCGGTGGCTACGCTGCCGGTTACTACAGCTACAAGTGGGCCGAAGTGCTGAGCGCCGATGCGTATGCCGCGTTCGAGGAAGCGCCGCAGGCGCTGGCCGCAACCGGCGCGCGTTTCCGCGACGAAGTGCTGTCACGCGGTGGTAGTCGTCCGGCCGCCGAAAACTTCAAGGCCTTCCGCGGCCGCGCGCCGCAGATCGACGCGCTGCTGCGGCATTCCGGCATGGCGTAAGCAGGCTACCGCCATCCACGCATGGCGTGGATCTACTGGAAATCGATGCGTGATGCCTTGGTAGGTGCCAACCTTGGTTGGCACAGGAACCATGCCAACCAAGGTTGGCATCTACCGGGTGTCGTGGCCCGGGATCACTCGGCGTAGATCATCTTCCGGGTCATGCCGCCGTCGACGATGAAATCCTGGCCGGTGCTGAATCCGGACAACGAGGACAGCAGGTACACCGCCAGCGCGCCGATATCCTCCGGTTGCCCGACCCGGCCCACCGGATGCTGGGCATGATCGCTGGCCGAATACTGCGGTACGTGCCGGCGCGACGGCGCCTGCCAGGCATCGGTGCTGATCCAGCCGGGGCTGATGCTGTTCACCCGCACCGCCGGTCCAGCACTGATCGCAAGCGCATGGGTGAAGGCCACCAAGCCACCCTTGGCCGCTGCGTAGGCTTCGCTGTGCGGTTCGGACTGCCAGGCGCGCGTCGATGCGATGTTGATGATCGCGCCTGCATCGACCGACAGCGCCGGCAACGCATGCTTGCTGCACAGGAACGCACCATGCAGCGACGAAAGCCGACGTTGCCATTCTTCCCAGTCCATGTCCTGCAGCAGGGTGCCGTGCGGCCCGGCGATGCCGGCATTGTTGACCAGGCCATCGATGCGGCCGAAGCGTTGCAGGGCCACCGCGATGAAGCCGCGCACACTGGTTTCGTCGGTGATGTCCAGCCGCTGGAACGCCGCATCATCGCCGCGCTGCCATTCGGCAAGGCAGGCCTGGCCTGCCTCCACATCCAGATCGCCGATCAGCACGCGGCCGCCGGCCCCGAGCACCGCCTGGGCGATGCCGCGGCCGATGCCGTTGGCTCCACCGGTCACCAGCACGACCCTGCCGCGCAGCGGCGCAACCGGCCAGGTGGCAATCGGCGGCACCGTGCTCATGACAGGTCTTCACCGCGCAGGCGACGGTGCCAGCCCTCAACACCGATCCGGTCCAGGGTCTGGATGTTGCGCTCGACGATCACGTCCGGGTCCGGGTAGACATCCACCGCGCGTTCCACGCTGTCTTCGCGCAGCAGGTGCAGGGTGGGGTAGGGCGCGCGGTTGGTGTAGTTGCTGGCGTCATCGGCGGCGACACCATCGAACTGATAATCCGGATGGAAGCTGGCCACCTGCAGGATGCCCTGCAGGTCCAGCGCCTCGATCGCCGCATCGGCGTTGTCGAGGAAGTCGTTGTAGTCGAGGAAGTCGGTCAGCACCTGCGGGTGCACGATCAGGGTGGTATCGATCTGCTCGGCCGGCGTGTCGCGCAGCAGCACCAGTTCTTCGGCCAGTTCTTCCACCAGGGCTTCCGGTGTGGTCGCGTCGCTCAGCACGATGCGGACCTGGTCTTTCACGTACACCGCCTTGGCGAACGGGCACAGGTTCAGGCCGATGACGATGCGCTCCAGCCACAGGCGGGTGGCGGCGATCGGGTCATCGGTGGGCAGGGGGGTGTCGGTCATGGCGGGCGCATCGGCTGGCGTGGGTGGCCATTGTAGGCGTGCCGGTGCGGGGGCGCCGTTCACTGTGCAGGAACTGGACAACGGCGATGCTGGAAATTCCCTTTGATTCAATCCCTTGCCGATATCACGCCAATGGCCGATTGCCGGCGCTGCGGGCCAGGCGTGCAATGGCGGCACGACACAGGAGGACTTCACATGACTGCATCTTCCCCATGGCTGCCGGACGCACTCTGGTCAGGCGCCTTCTTCGATGGTCAATGGAGCGCCGCTGAGCAGCGCCAGCCGGTGATCGAGCCCGCCACCGGGCAGTCGCTTGGCGAGATCGGCCTGGCCGACGCGGCGCAGGTCGCGCGTTCGGCTGCCGCTGCGGCGCAGGCACAACAGGCATGGGCGGCGGCGCCATACGAACAGCGCGCCGAGGTGCTGCGCAAGGCTGCACGCCTGGCCGAGGAAAACATCGACACGCTGGTCGACTGGATGGTCCGCGAAAGCGGCTCCACCCGCCTGAAGGCCGGTTTCGAGGCCAAGGTGACCATCAAGGCGCTGCATGAGGCCGCTGCACTGCCCTCGCGCAGTGTGGGTGAGATCCTGCCGTCCGAGCCCGGGCGGCTGAATCTGGCACGGCGCCGTCCGTTGGGTGTGGTGGGGGTGATCTCACCGTTCAATTTCCCGCTGTACCTGGCGATGCGCGCAGTGGCCCCGGCCATCGCTCTCGGCAATGCCGTGGTGCTCAAGCCCGACCCGCGCACGGCGGTGTGCGGTGGTGCGGTGATCGCACGCCTGTTCGAACAGGCCGGTCTTCCGCAGGGTGTGCTGCACATGTTGCCCGGCGACGGCGCCGCTGGTGCCGCGCTGACCAGTGATCCGCATGTGGCGATGATCCAGTTCACCGGCTCGACGGCGGCGGGACGCAAGGTCGGCGAAGCCGCCGGCAAGCATCTGAAAAAAGTGTCACTGGAGTTGGGCGGCAAGAACGCGCTGATCATCCTCGACGATGCCGATCTGGATCTGGCCGTGGCCAATACCGCCTGGGGCGTGTACCTGCACCAGGGTCAGATCTGCATGGCCACCGGCCGTGTGCTGGTACAGCGAAGCATCCATCAGGCGTTCCTGCAGAAGCTGGTGGCCAAGGCGAAGTCGCTGAAGGTGGGCGACCCGGCACGCGAGGACGTGGCGCTGGGGCCACTGATCAATGCCGCGCAACGCGACCATGCGGCGCGCGTGGTCGACGACGCAGTGAAGGCCGGTGCGTCCCTCGAAACCGGCGGCACCTACCAGGACCTGTTCTTCGCACCGACCGTGCTCGGCAACGTCAGCGCGGACAATCCGGCCTTCAACGAAGAGATCTTCGCGCCGGTAGCGGTGGTGGTGCCGTTCGATGACGACGACGAAGCCGTGCGCCTGGCCAATGACAGCGAGTACGGCCTGTCGATGGCGATCGTCTCCCGCAATGTCGGCCGCGCGCTGAAGCTGGGCGAGCGCCTGCGTACCGGGCTGCTGCACATCAACGACCAGACCGTGAACGATGAGGTCATCAATCCCTTCGGCGGGGTCGGGGCGTCCGGCAACGGCACCAGCATCGGCGGCCCGGCCAACGTGGAGGAATTCACCCAGTGGCAATGGATGACGGTCAAGGGGGAAGCCCCGGCCTATCCCATCTGATCGAGGAGAACGCAACGATGAGCAGCAACAGTGGATCGCGTGACATCACCGCCGCCGTGGTGCGCGGCAAGGAACAGCCCTTCGTCATCGAGCAGGCGCGCCTGCGCGGCCCGCAGGACGACGAAGTGCTGGTGAAGATCGTGGCGACCGGCCTGTGCCACACCGACCTGATCGTGCGTGACCAGTACTATCCGGTGCCGCTGCCGGCGGTGCTGGGCCATGAGGGCGCGGGCATCGTCGAGGCGGTCGGCTCCAACGTGCGTGAACTGAAGGCCGGCGACCACGTGGTGCTGACCTACGGCCAGTGCGGCCACTGCAATCCCTGTCGTGGTGGACATGGTGCGTATTGCCGCGATTTCTTCGCGCTGAACTTCGGTGGCGTTGATGGCCACGGCCATACCGCCATCACCGATGCACAGGGCCAGCCGTTGCACGATCACTTCTTTGCACAGTCATCGTTTGCCACGTTTGCGTTGGCGCGCGAGATCAACGCGATCAAGGTGCCTGAGGATGCGCCGCTGGAGCTGCTCGGCCCGCTGGGCTGCGGTATCCAGACCGGTGCCGGTGCGGTGCTCAACTCGCTGCAGGTGCGATCGGGCAGCAGCTTCGCCAGCTATGGCGCCGGTGCGGTCGGCCTGAGCGCGGTGATGGCGGCCAAGGTCGCCGGTGCCACCACCATCATCGCCATCGACGTGGTGCCCTCGCGGTTGCAGCTGGCCATGGAGCTGGGTGCTACCCACGTGGTCAACAGCCGCGAGACCGATGTGATCGAGGCCGTGCGTGCGATCACCGGTGGCGGCGCCGATTTCGCGCTGGAATCCACTGGTCGTCCGGAGGTTCTCTCCGCAGGTATCGAAGCGCTGGGCGGGCTGGGCATGATGGGCGTGGTTGGCGCGCCGAAATTGGGCACCACCGCCAGCTTCGATGTGAACAACCTGCTGCTGGGTGGTCGCAGCATCCGCGGCATCGTCGAGGGCGACAGCGTGCCGCAGGTGTTCATTCCGCAGCTGGTGACGCTGTACCAGCAGGGGCGCTTCCCGTTCGACAGGCTGGTGAAGTTCTATCCGCTGGAGCAGATCAACCAGGCGGCCGAGGACAGTACGCGGGGCATTACCCTGAAGCCGATTCTGCGGATCGCGGCGTGAGGTGAGGGTTTGCAGGGCTGCGCCCTGCAACCGCCGAATCGACGGCAACGGCAACGGCAACGGCAACGGCAAAAGCGGGCATTCCGTGGGATGGCGGGGTGGGTCCGGTTGCGGGGGACGCCGTGAACCCATCCCTGGGGGCTTGGCCGCGGCATCCATGCCGCGGACACCCCCGCAACCGGACCCACCCCGCCTTCGACAGATCTCCGCTGCTGTTGGTGGGTGTCGACCTTGGTCGACACATGGATCCACGCCATGCGTGGATGAATGCCCGACGAAAATGGAAACGCTCCGTTGTTGGGATGTAGCGCGGGCGTGGCGTGTGTGGGTGTACTCTGCGTCCATGATGGCCACGACAGTCGGGCAACAGCAGTTGGTGGCGGCGCGTGCCGCCTTTGCCGAGGGCGACGTGCAGTCGCTGGCGATGCTGCCCTTGCCGTTGCAGCAGTCCTGGCAGCGTTCGCATGCGGCCGGTGTGCGCCCCGACCAGGAGCCGTACTACCCGCCATTGCAGGGCAACGGGCACCACCTGGAATCCCGCGACGATCGTCGCCTGGCACGTTGCGTGCAGCCCGAGCTGGAGCAGTTGTGGTCTGCGTTCGGTGCGCGGGGATGGACGATGTTCTGCGCCAACCGCGAGGGCATGGTGATCGTGCATCGCGCCCATGGCCTGGAAGATGCGCCGCTGCTGCGGCCGATCCAGGTGGGCCGGCGGCTGGGCGAGGCCGAGATCGGCACCACCGCGCCTGCGGTCAGCCTGGCCGACGACATGCCCGCCCTGGTGCGCGGCAACGAACACTATCTGCAGCGGTTTGCCCCCGTGTTCTGCCTGAGTGAGCCGCTGCATGACCTGCAGGGGCAGGTCTGCGGTGCGATCGACATCACCGGCTTGGGGGAACGCGACCCGGCATTGCTGCAGGGCTATTTCCGGCAGGCAGCGCTGGCCATCGAGAACCGCTTGATGCACACGCTCAGCGATGCGCATCTGCTGGCGGTGCAGCATGATCCGCGCTGGCTGGCATCACCGCTGCAGGGCCTGTTGGCGGTGCAGGAAGACGGCCAGTTACTTGCCGCCAACCGCGTCGCCCGGCGTCTGCTCGGACTGCCACGGCGCGGGCCGCTGCCGCTGCTTTCGCTGGATACGCTGTTTGCCGGCGCCAGCGCCGCACAGCGCCGCCGACTGCTGCAGCCTGGTCCTGCGCATCGGGTGCGGTTGGGCGAAGGCAGCGCGGTCCATCTGCAGCATCTGCAGGCACCGCGCGCCGCACGGACGCGCTCGCCGGCTATGGCCGCGGCGCCCGTGCAGGCGGCGCCACTGCGTGACCAGCAGCGCGATGCAGCGCGCCGCGCCGCACGTGCCGCCGACGGCAACCTCAGCCTCGCTGCACGCCAGCTCGGAATCTCGCGGACAACGCTGTACAGACTGCTGCGCGAGTGAGGCCGGCGATCGGAGCCGGCGCTACACCCAGGCGTCGATCAATCGCGGAAGTTGTTGAACTGCAGCGGCAGTTCGAACTTGCCGGCCTTCAGCACGGCGATGGCGTCCTGCAGGTCGTCGCGCTTCTTGCCCATCACCCGCAGCTTGTCGCCGTTGATCTGGGTTTCCACCTTCAGCTTGGCTTCCTTCAGCGCCGCAGCGATCTTTTTGGCGATCTTCTGCTCGATGCCCTGCTTGACGGTGATCTTCTGCCGGGCCTGCGCCAGGTTGGTTTCCACGTCGCCATATTCCAGGCTGAGCACGTCGATGCTGCGGGCGGCCAGGCGTGCGCGCAGGATGTCGTTCATCTGCTTGAGCTGGAACTCGCTCGGCGCGGACTGGGTGATCACTTCACCGTCGCGCTCGAACCTGGCGTCCACGCCCTTGAAGTCGAAGCGGGTGGCAAGCTCGCGGTTGGCCTGGTCGAGCGCATTGGTCAGTTCGTGGGTGTCGACTTCGGACACAACGTCGAAGGAAGGCATGGGCGTTACTCCGCAGAAATCAGTGACGCTCATTCTATCGCGCCGGTCGCGGCGGCAACGTCCGCGGTCGGTGATAATGGGCCATGAACCTGCAACGCTCCCCTTCGCGCGCCGTGGCCTGGATGGTCGCGGCTGTCGCCTGTTTCTCGCTGATGGACGCCGGCATGAAGCAGCTTTCGGCCAGCTATCCCTCGCTGGAGGTGACCTTCCTGCGGGGTGTGGCGTCGCTGCCCTTCGTGCTGGTCTGGGTACTGGCCAGTGCCGGGCCACGCTCGCTCATTCCGCGCCGCTGGGGCCTGCACCTGCTGCGCGGCGGGCTGGGCATGGCGATGATCGGCTGCTTCGTGTTCGCCCTGCGCGACCTGCCGCTGTCCACCGCCTACACCATCTATTTCGTCGCGCCGCTGCTGATTGCTGCCTTGTCGGTGCCGCTGCTGGGCGAGCGGGTCGGGCCGCGGCGCTGGGTCGCCATCGGCATCGGCCTGGTCGGCGTGCTGGTGGTGCTGCGGCCGGGCGTGGGCGGTTTCATCTCGGTGCCGGGGCTGATGGTGCTGGCCGCTGCCACCGCCTATGCCATCGCCGCGATCACCGTCAGCCTGCTGACCCGCACCGATACCTCGCAGTCGATGGTGGTCTGGTTCCTGGTCATCATGGCCATCGGCGCCGGGCTGCTGGCGATCCCCGGCTGGGTGCCGCTGCAGATGGCGCATGCGCCGTTGATCGCCGGCATGGGCCTGGCCGGAGCGCTGGGCCAGATCGCGCTGACCAAGGCCTTCCAGCTGGGCGAGGCCTCGATGATCGCGCCGCTGGAGTACAGCGGCCTGGTCTGGGTGATCGGCTGGGACCTGGCCTTCTGGGGGCAGCTGCCGGACGGCTACACTTGGGCGGGCGCGGCGATCATCGTCGCCTCGGGCCTGTACCTGTTGCACCGCGAACGGGTGAACCGGCAGGAGCCGCCGAAACCGTTGGACCATCCCTGAACCGGTGTGGCCGGGGAATGGGTCAGATCCCTGCAGGGTCTCTGACCCCGGCCAATGCGCCGGTGCGGGCGCCTTAGAACCAAAAGGAATAACATTCTGGCCCATGGCGCGGGCGCGCGAGCGCCGGCGCTGGTAGGCTGCACGCCCCCTTCCATCGCCCTCCCGGTGAGCTGATCCCGTGATCGAGTTCCAGCGCCTGCACAAATCCTATGCCGTTGCCGGCCGCGCGGTCAGCGCGCTGCAGCCGCTGGACCTGACCATCGAGGCTGGTGAGGTTTTCGGCATCATCGGCCATTCCGGAGCGGGCAAATCGACGCTGATCCGCATGATCAACCGCCTGGAAGAGCCCAGCGGTGGTCGTCTGCTGATCGCCGGTGAAGACGTAACCGCGCTGGAGCCGGAGGGCCTGCGCGCGCTGCGCCGCCGGATCGGCATGATCTTCCAGCACTTCAACCTGCTGTCCTCGCGCACGGTGGCCGGCAACGTCGCTTTCCCGCTGGAACTGGCCGGTACGCCGAAGGCCGAGATCGACGCGCGCGTGGCCGAACTGCTGCAGACCGTCGGCCTGCAGGCGCATGCGGACAAGTACCCGGCGCAGCTGTCGGGCGGGCAGAAGCAGCGTGTGGGCATCGCCCGGGCACTGGCCACCCGGCCGCAGATCCTGCTGTGCGATGAGGCCACCAGCGCACTCGATCCGCAGACCACCGCTTCGGTGCTGGCGCTGCTGTCGAAGATCAACCGCGAACTGGGCCTGACCATCGTGCTGATCACCCACGAGATGGACGTGATCCGTCGCGTCTGCGACCGCGTGGCTGTGCTCGATGCCGGCCAGCTGGTCGAGACCGGCCCGGTGACCAAGGTGTTCCTGCATCCGCAGCACCCGACCACCCGCCGTTTCGTCAGCGAATCGGAGCAGGTGGACGAGGGCACATTGCACCGCGATTTCGACGCTGTCGGTGGCCGTGTCGTACGTCTGACCTTCCTCGGTGCCGACACCTACGAACCCCTGCTCGGCAGCGTCGCGCGGCAGACCGGGGTCGACTACAACATCCTGTCCGGCCGTATCGACCGGATCAAGGACACCCCGTATGGCCAGCTGATCGTCGCCCTGGTGGGCGGTGACCAGTCCGCCGCGCAGGCCGCATTCGTGGCTGCCGGCGTGCACGTTGAGGAACTGCGTCGATGATCATCGCCACTGCCGGCGGCTTCTTCCGCCACCTGGATGCAGGCAAGTGGGCCGACATCGGCCAGGCCACCATCGACACTCTGCTGATGCTGGCCGGTTCGCTGCCACTGACCCTGGCCATCGGCCTGCCGCTGGGCGTGCTGCTGTACCTGTTCGGTGCGCCACAGCTGAAGCGCCGGCCGTTCGCCTACGGCGTGCTCGCGCTGGTGGTGAACCTGCTGCGCTCGGTGCCCTTCATCATCCTGATGATCGTGCTGATCCCGGTGACCCTGTTCATGATGGGGACCTCGCTGGGTGTGCGTGGCGCGATCGTGCCGCTGGTCATCGGCGCTGCGCCGTTCTATGCGCGCCTGGTGGAAACCGCGCTGCGTGAAGTGGATCGCGGGGTGATCGAGGCGACCCAGGCCATGGGCGCCACCACCTGGCAGCTGGTCACCCGGGTGCTGTTGCCCGAAGCACGGCCGGGCCTGATTGCCGGTGCGACGGTGACCACCGTGGCCCTGATCGGTTTCACGGCGATGGGCGGTGCGATCGGTTCCGGTGGCCTCGGTGACCTGGCGTTCCGCGATGGCTACCAGCGCTCACATACCGACGTGGCACTGGTCACCGTGGTCCTGCTGCTGGTGCTGGTGCAGCTGCTGCAGATGCTGGGCGACCGCCTGGTCGCGCATTACAGCCGCAGATAACTGGGGCTTCCGCCGGGCATGGCCCGGCGCTACCGGAACGTTCGCGCGGCAGCGCCGGGCCATGCCCGGCGGCGGCGTCTCAACGCACGTTCGGCACTTCGTAGCCCAGCTTGCCCACCTGATCGGCGTGCTGCGGCACGCGCTTGAGCTTGTCGGTGTTCACCCCGTACTCGTCGCGCAGGCGTTCGGCCAGGTCCTTGTACAGGGCCTTGTCCATGTCAGGCGTGCGGGCGAAGATCCAGGCCATCTCGCGCCCCGGGTAGCCGATCAGCGCCCAGGAATAATCCGGCGCCACTTCCAGCACCCGCGAATGGGTCGGCACGACCCGGTAGAACCAGGTGCGCCAGCCGTGGTTGCCACTGTCGGGATCGACACTGGCACGCGCGCGGATTTCCTGCAGGGGCTCGCCGAAGCCATCGCGGTAGCGATAGGTGATGGCGACCTTGTGGTCCTCGCGCAGCTCGTACTGGTTGACGCTGGCGACGTGGCCGCGTTCGATGAAGTTCGGCACGCGGCCGATCACGTACCAGGTCCCCATGAAGCGCTGCAGGTCGATCGCCCCGTCTGCAGAGGCTTCCGCGGCGCTGTTGCGGGACGGCGGTGGGGAATTGGCAGCCACTGCCGGACCGCCCAGGGACAGGGCCAGCAACACAGCGCAGAACGGGCGGATCGAGGTCATGCGGGAGCGGGCTCCAGTGGGCTTGCCCGCGCATGGTCACTGTGTGCACGCCATCCGTCAATGGTGTCGCAGCCAGTGAGAAGCCGCGCAGCCAAGCTGGCCCGCATCGACCACCGGAGAATCCGCATGCGCACACGTCCCCGCCACCGCCTTCCAGCTGAACGCGTCAGCGAACGTGCTGATCCCCGACTTCTGCGGGTGGTGCCGCAGCTCGCCTTGGCCGGGCTGGCCGTGGTGCTGGTGTGGCCGGCCGCGCGCGGCAGCAGTGCCTGGCTGGGTTGGTTGCCGCTGTGGCTGGTCGGCATGCCGTTGGCGGCCTGGTGGGCCCTGCTGCGCTGCCCGTTGCCGACGCGGGGAGCGCTGCGCTGGTTGCGACGCGACACTGGGCAGGCCCGGCGCCGCTCCCAGCCACGTACGCGCAAGGCGCACTCCGCCACGGCCTGACCTTCGACACGGGGGCGGCCCCGGTCATCCATGCTAGCGTTCCACGGCTAATGACTGCCTGGAGCTGCAATGTCACGATTCGCTTCCGCCTGCCTGCTGGCCGGCATGATGACCGCTGCCTCGGTGGGTACCGCCGTGGCCGCTGAAGACACCGACCGTTACGCCTGGCTGGAGGACGTCACCGGCGACAAGCCGTTGTCCTGGGTCAAGGAACAGAACGCCAAGTCCGAGGCGCGCCTGGCGCAGACCCCGGCCTTCAAGCAGATGGAGACCAGCATCCGCGAGGTGCTCGACTCGGACGCCAAGATTCCCGGCGTGCAGAAGATCGGCGACTACTACTACAACTTCTGGAAGGACAAGCAGCACGAGCGCGGCCTGTGGCGCCGCACCACCCTGGCCGAGTACCGCAAGGCCTCGCCGACCTGGGAGACCGTGCTCGACCTGGATGCGCTGAACAAGGCCGAGAACGAAAACTGGGTCTGGCACGGCGCCGACTGCCTGCGTCCGGACTACAGCCGCTGCCTGATCGCGCTGTCGCGCGGCGGTGCCGACGCCGATGTCACCCGCGAATTCGACCTGGCCAGCAAGAGCTGGATCAAGGACGGCTTCTTCCGTCCCGAATCGAAGGGCGGCCTGAGCTGGATCGACCGCGACACCGTGTTCGTCTACACCGACTTCGGCAGCGGTTCGATGACCACCTCCGGTTACCCGCGCGTGGCCAAGCTGTGGAAGCGTGGCACGCCGATGTCCGCGGCCAGCGTGGTGTATGAAGGCAAGCCGGAAGACATGTACATCGCGGCGATGCACGATGACACCCCGGGCTTCGAGCGCAACCTGGTCAGCCGCACGCTGGCCTTCTACAACAACGAGATCTACCTGCGCGGCGACGATGGCAAGCTGACCCGGATCGATGCGCCGAACTCGGCCGAGAAGGGCCTGCACAAGCAGTGGCTGACCCTGGAACTGCGCGATCCGTGGACCGTGGGTGGCAAGACCTACGCCTCCGGCGCACTGCTGGTGACCAAGCTGGATGATTTCCTGGCTGGCAAGCGCGACTTCGAGGTGCTGTTCACCCCGACCGCGACCACCTCGCTGGCCAGCGCCTCGTGGACCAGGAACCACCTGGTGCTGAACGTGCTGGACGACGTCAAGAACCGCCTGTCGGTGCTGACCCCGACCGCCAAGGGCTGGCAGAAGAGCGACTTCGTCGGCGCGCCGGCCTTCGGCACCCTCGGCGTCAGTGCGGTCGACAGCAATGACAGCGATGCAGTGTGGCTGACCGCCACCGACTACCTGACCCCGACCACCCTGGCCATCGCCGACATCGGCAAGGCGCCGGAAGTGCTGAAGACCATGCCGGCGTTCTTCGATGCCGACGGCAAGGTCATCGAACAGCACTTCGCCACCAGCAAGGACGGCACCCGCGTGCCGTACTTCGTGGTGCACGACAAGGCGATGAAGCTCGACGGCTCCAACCCGACCCTGCTGTACGGCTACGGTGGCTTCGAGATCTCGCTGACCCCGTCGTATTCCGGTGGCATGGGCCGCGCCTGGCTGGAGAAGGGCGGCGTGTACGTGGTCGCCAACATCCGCGGTGGTGGCGAGTACGGCCCGCGCTGGCACCAGGCGGCGCTGAAGCAGAACCGCCACAAGGCCTATGAAGACATGGCCGCGGTTGCCCAGGACCTGGTCACCCGCAAGATCACCTCGGCCAAGCACCTGGGCGTGCAGGGCGGCAGCAACGGTGGCCTGCTCACCGGCAACATGCTGACCCAGTACCCGGAGCTGTTCGGTGCGGTGGTGGTGCAGGTTCCGCTGCTGGACATGAAGCGCTACAGCCACCTGCTGGCCGGTGCTTCGTGGATGGCCGAGTACGGCAACCCGGACACCAGTGACTGGGAGTTCATCAAGACCTTCTCGCCGTACCACCTGTTCGACGCGAAGAAGAGCTACCCGCCGGTGCTGTTCACCACCTCCACCCGCGATGACCGCGTACATCCGGGCCACGCCCGCAAGATGGCCGCGAAGATGATCGATGCCGGCAAGGACGTGACCTACTACGAGAACATCGAAGGCGGTCATGGCGGTGCGGCCAACAACGCGCAGGCCGCGCACATGTCGGCACTGGCCTACAGCTTCCTGTGGGAGCGGTTGGGCGGTAAATGATGAAATGAAAAACGCCGCCCTCGGGCGGCGTTTTTTTTTCATGGGTAGTGCCGGCCGCTGGCCGGCAATGCCGTCAGCGCGACCCGCCCCAGCTTTTCAACCCACGCGCGATACGGTCCACCGCGTCCTGCAACCGCGGCACTTCCTGGGTATAGGCCAGGCGCACGTGCTGGTTCGAGCGATGGAAGCCGAAATCCAGGCCCGGGGTGAATGCCACGTGCTCGGTCTCCAGGAAATGCGCACAGAACGCCTGCGCGTCATCGGTGAACGCGCTGACGTCGGCGTACAGGTAGAACGCACCCTGCGGCTCCACTTCGATGCGGAAGCCCAGTTCGCGCAATGCCGGCAGCAGGAAGTCGCGGCGCTGCTGGAAGGCCTGGCGGCGCTGTTCGAAGATCGCCATCGCCTCTTCGCTGAAACAGGCAAGGGCTGCATGCTGGGCGATGCTCGATGCGCTGATGTACAGGTTCTGCGCCAGCTTCTCCAGGTCGGGTACTGCCGCCGGCGGCGCTACCAGCCAACCCAGTCGCCAGCCGGTCATGCCGAAGTATTTGGAGAAGCTGTTCAGCACGAACGCGCTGTCGTCCACCTGCAGCACGCTCGCTGCATCCAGGCCATAGGTCAGGCCGTGATAGATCTCGTCGACCACCAGGTGGCCGCCGCGCGCATGCAGCGACGCCGACAGTGCCGCCAGTTCATCGGCGGACAGCACGGTGCCGGTGGGATTGGCCGGTGATGCCACCAGCGCGCCGACGCTGTCGCCGTTCCAGTGCTGCTGCACCAGCGAAGGGGTCAGCTGGTAGGCCGTTTCGGGGCCCACCGGTACCAGTTGCGCACCGCCTTCCACCAGTCGCAGGAAGTGGCGGTTGCACGGATAGCCGGGATCGGCCAGCAACCAGTGGCGGCCCGGGTCGACCAGCAGGCTGCTGGCCAGCAGCAGCGCGCCGGAGCCGCCCGGCGTGACCAGGATGCGTTCGGGGTCGATGTCCAGGCCGTAGTGGCTGCGATAGAAGGCGCTGATCGCCTGGCGCAGGGCAGGCAGGCCGCGTGCGGCGGTGTAGCGGGTGTGGCCGGCGGTCAGCGCCGCCTGGCCGGCACGCACGACCGGCTCGGCAGTGGTGAAGTCCGGTTCGCCGATCTCCAGATGGATCACATCGTGACCGGCCTGTTCCAGCGCCTGCGCGCGGGCCAGCAGGGACATCACATGGAAGGGAGCGATTTCGTGGCTGCGCCGGCTGTAGCCCGGCGTGTGGGGCAGGGTACTCATGCCCACATGGTACGCCGCCGGTCCAGGTAGTGCCGGCCGCTGGCCGGCAACCGCATGGGGCTGTTTATCCCGAGGTTGCCGGCCAGCGGCCGGCACTACCGGCGCGCACCATGACGATCCGCAGGGTTGCCCGCAGCCCCCCTGCAACCCAGACTCAGGCGCAAGGACGCCATTGCATTGCCGATCAAGGAGCCTTATTTCATGAAATCCACTCTCTGCCTGTTGCTTGCGAGCCTGATGACCAGCACCGCTACCGCCGCCACCCCGCCCGTTCCGCCGGATGTTGAGAAGCGTCCGCACGTGGTCAAGGCGCCGTTCGGCGCGACCCGCAACGATGACTATTACTGGCTGCGCGACGACAAGCGCGAGGACAAGGCCATGCTGGCCTACCTGCAGGCCGAGAACGCCTACGCCGACCAGCTGCTGGCACCGCTGAAGCCGCTGGAGGATGCGCTTTACGGCGAGATCGTCGGCCGCATCAAGCAGGACGATGCCAGTGTGCCGGCGCGCGAGCGCGGCTACTGGTACTACAGCCGCTACGAAACCGGCCAGGACTATCCCATCCATGCGCGCCGCAAGGCCAGCATGGACGCACCGGAGGAAGTCCTGCTCAACGTCAACACGATGGCTGCCGGCAAGGGCTATTTCAGCGTCGGCTCGATGGAGGTCAGCCAGGACAACCAGCTGCTGGCCTGGGCCGATGATGACGTGGGCCGCCGCCAGTACGTCATCCGCTTCAAGGACCTGCGCACCGGCGCGGTGCTGCCGGACACGATCACCGGCACCTCCGGCGACCTGGTCTGGGCCGATGACAACCGCACCGTGCTGTACGTCGAGAACGATCCGGAAACCCTTCTGACCGTACGGGTGAAGAAGCACGTGCTGGGCACCCCGGTCAGCGCCGACACCGTCGTCTACGAAGAAAAGGACGACAGCTTCTACATGGGCATCGGCCGCACCCGCGACGATCGCTTCATCACCATCGGCGTGCACAGCACCGTGTCCTCCGAAGAGCGCTACGCGCCGGCCAGCGACCCGACCACGTTCACCGTGCTCGCCCCGCGCCAGCGCGACGTGGAGTACGACGCCGACCACTACGATGGCCGCTGGGTGATCCGCACCAACGATGGTGCGAAGAACTTCAAGCTGGTGACCGCACCGACCGACGCCACCTCGCGCGCGCAGTGGAAGGACTGGATCGCCCACGACGATACGGTGTTCATCGAAGGCTTCGAACTGTTCGATACCTACACCGCCATCGCCGAACGTTCCGAAGGCCTGGAGCGCATCCGCCTGCTGTTCAAGGACGGTCGCAGCGACTACGTGAAGGCTGACGAACCGGCCTATTCGATGGGCCTGGGCGACAACACCGAGGCTGACACCACGTGGCTGCGCTACGTCTACACGTCGATGACCACGCCGACCACGGTGTACGAACTGAACACCACCAACGGCGAGCGTCGCCAGCTGAAGCAGCAGCCGGTGATCGGCTATGACGCCTCGAAGTACGAGACCGACCGGGTGTGGATCACCGCGCGCGACGGGGTGAAGGTGCCGGTGTCGCTGGTCTATCGCAAGGGCTACAAGAAGGACGGCACCGGCGCGCTGTTCCAGTACGCCTACGGCAGCTACGGCATGTCGATGGACCCGTACTTCAACCAGACCGCGGTGAGCCTGCTCGATCGTGGCGTGGTGTATGCCATCGCCCACATCCGTGGCGGCCAGGAAATGGGCCGCGACTGGTACGAGAACGGCAAGCTGCTGCACAAGCAGAATACCTTCAACGACTTCATCGACGTCACCCGTGGCCTGGTGGCACAGGGCTGGGCGGCGAAGGATCGTGTCGCCGCCTCCGGTGGCAGCGCCGGTGGCCTGCTGATGGGCGCCATCGCCAACCAGGCGCCGCAGGACTACCGTGTACTGGTGGCGCAGGTGCCGTTCGTGGACGTGGTCACCACCATGCTCGACCCGACCATCCCGCTGACCACCAACGAGTACGACGAGTGGGGCAACCCCGAGCAGAAGCCGTACTACGAGTACATGCTGTCCTACTCGCCCTACGACAACGTGAAAAAGCAGGCCTATCCGTCGCTGTTCGTGGGTACCGGCCTGTGGGATTCGCAGGTGCAGTACTGGGAGCCGGCCAAGTGGGTGGCCAAGCTGCGTGATGACAACACCGGCCACTTCCCGATCCTGTTCCGCACCAACATGGAAGCCGGCCACGGCGGCAAGTCCGGGCGCTTCCAGCGTTACCGCGAACTGTCCGAGTCGTATGCGTTCGTGCTGCAGCAGCTGGGCATCGAAACGCCGGCTGCCGGCGCTGCGACGGAATGACGCATCGTGGCGGCGGTGATATCGCCGCCGCCACCTGCGCTGGGTATCCTTGCGCGATGAATCTGCCCGAACCGCCCGCCACCCAGGATCTGCCTGCGCCCACCCGGCCGGTGCGGTTCCGTTGGGCGTGGTGGCTGCTGGCCTATGCCAGCCTGGGCACCGGCATCGTCGGCATCTTCGTGCCGGGGCTGCCGACCACCGTATTCATCCTGATCTCGGCCTGGGCCGCCTCGCGCGGCTCCGAGCGCCTGCACGGCTGGCTGCTGCAGCACCCGCGCTTCGGCCCGGCCATCGCCAACTGGCAGGCACATGGTGCGGTCAGCCGCTACGGCAAATGGATGGCCACGATCACCATGGCCGTGTGTGCCGGCATCATGCTGTGGTGTGTGCCGGTGGCCTGGGTGAAGTGGTTCTCCATCGGCAGCATGACCGTGGTGGCGATCTGGCTGTGGACCCGGCCGCTGCCGCCGGCCGATTGATCTCTCCCGCCGGGCATGGCCCGGCGCTACCACGGGTGCCGGATTGCGGTAGCGCCGGGCCATGCCCGGCGGATGCGTGGCGCGGCACCCTGCACCAACCGCTCAGCCGCCAATGGCTATACTCGGGGCATGAACATCCCCCATCGCAATGTCATCCTGATTCCGCTGGCAGCGGCCTCGCTGCTGTTCCTCGCCGCATGCGGCAACAAGGGCCCGCTGGTGCTGCCGCAGAAGCCGGTGCCGGTGGAAGAAACCGTCGAACCGGCCGCTGATGCCGACACCACGCCCGCTGCCACCCAGAGCACCGGTGACGGCAGTCCGTCGGTAACCCCGGACCCGGCCAAGAAGGTGGACGACGGGAATGAGTAAGGCCGGTAGCAATGGCCTGCGCTTCAGCAAGATGCACGGCGCGGGCAACGATTTCGTAGTGATCGACCTGCGCGACGGCACCCCGCCGCCCACCCCGGAACTGGCCGCACGCCTGGCCGACCGCCATACCGGCGTCGGCTGCGATCAGATCCTGACCATCGAGCCGCCGCGCGCCGAAGGCTCGGTCGCCTCGTACCGCATCTGGAACGCCGATGGTTCCAATTCCGAGCAGTGCGGCAACGGCGCGCGCTGCGTCGCGGCCTGGCTGGTGCGCGAGGGCAGTGCGCAGGGTGATCGCTTCGTGATCGACAGCCCGCTGGCCAGCCACGCCGTGGAAGTCCTCGGCGATGGCCAGTACGCGGTGGCAATGGGCGTGCCGCTGTTCGAACCGGCGCAGGTGCCGCTGATCGGCTTCGCCCACCCGCGCGAGGAATACCTGCTGCCACTGCAGGGTGAGACCGTGCGCTTCGCGGCGGTGTCGATGGGCAATCCGCACGCGGTGATCGAGGTGGGCCTGGTCGACGCCGCACCGGTCGAGCGCGTGGGCGGACTGCTGCAGCAGCATGCCTCGTTCCCGAAGTCGGTGAACGTGGGCTTCGCGCAGGTGATGGGCCCGGAACATGTGCGCCTGCGCGTGTTCGAGCGCGGCGTGGGTGAAACCCTGGCCTGCGGCAGTGGCGCCTGCGCGGCTGCGGTGACCCTGATGCATCGCGGCCGCCTGCAGCGCGATGCGCGCATCAGCCTGCCCGGTGGCGACCTGCGCATCCAGTGGCCGGGCGATGGCCAGCCTGTGGTGATGGCGGGCCCGACCGCATTCGTCTTCGAAGGGGAGTGGATCGCATGACTGAGACCGTCGACAAGCTCGGTGCCCATGAAGTCGCCGCCTGGTTGCGGCGTCATCCGGGCTTCCTCAAGCAGTTCCCGGACCTGGCGCTGACCCTGGTGGTGCCACGCGATGACGGCCCGACCGCATCGCTGGCCAGCTACCAGCTGGAAGTGCTGCGCGAGAAGAACCGCGAGCTGGCGCGACGGTTGGCCGACCTGGGCGCGACCGCGCAGGTCAACGAGCGGCTGGCGGTGCGCACGCATCAGCTCACCCTGGCCCTGATGAAGCAGGACAACGCCGCCGACACGCTGCGCGCGATGGCGGCGTCGCTGCAGGAAGACTTCGCCGGCGATCTGGTGCGGCTGGTGGTGCATGCGCCGGTGGCCGGGCTGGAGCAGGCCGAGTGGCTGCAGGTGCTGGCTGCCGATGATGCGCAGCTGGGCCCGTTCCGCGATTGCCTGAAGGATGGCGAGCCGATCTGTGGCCGCCTGCACAGCGACAAGAACGCGGTGCTGTACGGCGCGCGCAGCGAGGAAGTGCAGACCACCGCGCTGCTGCCGTTGCCGGGCGTTGGCCTGATCGCGGTGGGCAGCCATGATCCGAACCGTTTCTATCCCGGCATGGGCACGCTGTTCCTGCGGATGATGGGCGAGGCGCTGGTGACCGGGCTCAAGCGCTTCGCGGATTGAGCGGGAAACGACGACGATGAGCGCGGTGCAGGCGTTCCTGCAGCACCTGCAGGTGGAGCGGCGGATGTCGGCGCATACGCTCGATGCCTACCGCCGTGACCTGGACGCATTGTCGGTGTGGGCCGAACCCCGCGGCGTGGCCGTGGAGGCGCTGGATATCGACGCGGTGCGCCAGTTCGTTGCCGACGAACACCGCCGTGGCCTGTCGGCCAAGAGCCTGCAGCGCAGGCTGTCGGCCTGCCGCAGCTTCTACGCCTGGCTGCTCAAGCATGGCCGTATCGAGGCCAGCCCCGCAGCGACGCTGAAGGCACCGCGCGCACCGAGACGATTGCCGCAGGTACTCGACGCCGACGAAGCCGTGCAGCTGGTTGAACTGGAACCGGAAGGCGAGTTGGGTCGTCGTGACCGCGCGCTGCTGGAACTGTTCTATTCCTCCGGCCTGCGCTTGAGCGAAGTCTGCGCGCTGACCTGGCGCGACCTGGATTTCGCCAGTGGCCTGGTCAACGTGATGGGCAAGGGCAACCGGCAACGTCGCGTTCCCTTCGGAAAGCCGGCACGCGAGGCGCTGTTGACCTGGCGCAGCGAAAGCGGCGGCGGTGCCACTACACCGGTTTTTCCCGGCCGCAACGGGCCGATCAGCCAGCGTGCGGTGCAGATCCGCATCCGCCAGCTGGCGCAGCGCCAAGGCCTGTTCAAGCACGTACACCCGCACATGCTGCGGCACAGTTTCGCCAGCCACATCCTGGAATCCTCCGGCGACCTGCGCGGTGTGCAGGAACTGCTCGGCCATGCCGACATCGCCACCACGCAGATCTACACGCACCTGGATTTCCAGCACCTGGCCAAGGTCTACGATGCGGCGCATCCGCGCGCGAAGCGCCGCAGTGACACCGGCAGCGGCGAACAAAGCTGAACGCTGCCCCTGCGGCAGCCGGTCGCGGGTGGCTTGAAGGGCGCAGGGCAGTCCCCACCTCTGGTTCTGTCACCCCGGAGGCATCATGGACCCCAGTCAGAATCCCACCGTTTTCCACGCCACCACCATCGTCTGCGTTCGTCGCGGCGAGCACGTGGCCATTGCCGGCGACGGCCAGGTCACCCTCGGCCACACGGTGATGAAGGGCAACGCACGCAAGGTCCGCCGCCTCGGCCGCGATGGGCAGGTGCTGGCCGGCTTCGCCGGTGCCGCCGCCGATGCCTTCACCCTGTTCGAGCTGTTCGAAGCCAAGCTGGAAAAACACGGCCAGCTGCAGCGCGCTGCGGTGGAACTGGCCAAGGATTGGCGCACCGAGCGTCGCCTCGGCAAGCTTGAAGCCCTGCTGGCCGTGGCCGACAAGGAAACCTCGCTGATCATCAGCGGCACCGGCGATGTGATCGAGCCGGAGGACGGCATCATCGCCATCGGTTCCGGTGGTTCGTATGCACTGTCCGCTGCACGCGCGCTGATGGCGCACACCGAACTGGACGCACGCACCATCGCCAGTGAAGCGATCAACATCGCCGGCGACATCTGCATCTACACCAACCGCAACGTGGTGGTCGAGGAGCTGTGACGGGGAACCGTCACAGGCATTCCCGATCCGCCGGGCATGGCCCGGCGCTACCGACAACGAATTCGTGAGCACACCCATGCCGCACAAGATCGAAGTTTCCTCCGCCACCATGACCCCGCGCGAGATCGTGCAGGAACTGGACCGGCACATCGTCGGCCAGCATGACGCCAAGCGCGCAGTCGCCATCGCCCTGCGCAACCGCTGGCGCCGCATGCAGCTGCAGCCCGAGCTGCGCAACGAGGTCATGCCCAAGAACATCCTGATGATCGGCCCGACCGGCGTCGGCAAGACCGAGATCGCGCGCCGCCTGGCCACGCTGGCCAACGCGCCGTTCGTCAAGGTCGAAGCGACCCGCTTCACCGAAGTCGGCTACGTCGGCAAGGACGTTGAGCAGATCATCCGCGACCTCGCCGATACCGCCGTCAAGCTGTACCGCGAGCAGGCCAAGGTGCGCGTGCGCACGCAGGCCGAAGAGCGCGCCGAAGACCGCATCCTCGATGCGCTGCTGCCGCGCCGCAGCGGTGGCATCGGCTTCGACCCGGAGGCGGCGCGCAACGAACCGTCGGCCCAGGACAACGAGACCCGCATCAAGTTCCGCAAGATGCTGCGCAACGGCGAGCTGGACGATCGCGAGATCGAGCTGGACCTGACCGCCAACGTCAGCATGGACATCATGACCCCGCCGGGCATGGAGGAAATGGGCCAGCAGCTGAAGTCGATGTTCGCCAACCTCGGCGGTGGCGCCAAGGCGCACAAGCGTACGCTGACCATCAAGGCCGCGCGCCCGCTGCTGCAGGAAGAAGAAGCCGGCAAGCTGGTCAACGAGGACGATATCCGCACCGCCGCGATCGAAGCCTGCGAACAGCACGGCATCGTGTTCATCGACGAGATCGACAAGGTCGCCAAGCGGGGTGATGCAGGCTCGTCTGGCGGTGATGTCTCGCGCGAAGGCGTGCAGCGCGATCTGCTGCCGCTGGTGGAAGGGTCCAACGTGTCCACCAAGTACGGCACGATCAAGACCGACCACATCCTGTTCATCGCATCGGGCGCCTTCCACCTGGCCAAGCCCAGCGACCTGATCCCCGAGCTGCAGGGCCGCTTCCCGATCCGCGTGGAGCTGGGTGCGCTGAGCAAGGCCGATTTCGTGCGCATCCTGACTGAACCGAAGGCTGCGCTGACCAAGCAGTACGAAGCGCTGCTGGCCACCGAAGGCGTCAAGGTCAGCTTCACCACCGATGCCATCGATCGCCTGGCCGAGATCGCGTTCCAGGTGAACGAGCGCCAGGAGAACATCGGTGCGCGCCGTCTGCACACCGTGCTGGAGCGACTGCTGGATTCGCTCAGCTACGAAGCACCGGACCGCGATGGTGAAACCCTGGCCATCGACAGAGCCTATGTCGATGCGCATCTGGGTGAGCTGGTGCAGGACCCGGACCTGAGCCGTTACATCCTGTAACCGGGAATGCGAAAAGGCCGCCGAAAGGCGGCCTTTTCTTTGAGGTGCGTTGCTCTGGTAGTAGCCGACCTTGGTCGGCATACAAATGGCTCGCCGACCAAGGTCGGCATCTACCGCTCCGGCAGCGGCTCCGGTACCGAACCCGGTACGAACACGCCTTCCTTCACGTAGGCGGCCAGGGTCATGTCCAGCGCCAGCATGCCATCGCGCTTGAGGTCCATCAGGTCCGGCTCGACCATCGCCCCATGCAGTACGCCGAGCACGGTGGCGTGCAGCATGCGCGCTGCGATCTTCGGGTCGGCGCCGTCGCGCAGCTGGCCGAGGTCCTGGGCACGGCGCAGGGCGCGTTCCATCCGGTCGAGGGCATCGCGGAAGCCGGCCTGCTGCAGTTCGGTCAGTACCCTGGTATCAGCCGAGGCATCGCTGCGCAGCATGATCTCCATGGTCTTGCGCAGGCGCTCGTCCTCGGACAGCTCGATGAACGAGTGGATCATCACCGCGCGCAGATCGTGCACCGGGGTATCGCGCTGGTCGCTGGAGGTGCGCTCCAGTTCCTGCATGAAAGGCAGGTGTACCCGTTCGATCATCGCCGCCAGCACTTCGCCCTTGTTCTTGAAGTGCCAGTACACCGCACCGCGCGTATAGCCGGCGCGGGCGCCGATCATCTCCAGCGTGGTGCGGGCGACGCCATGCTCGTGGAAGCAGGTTTCGGCGGCGTCCAGGATGCCTTCCCGGGTCGCCTGGGTGTCCTCTTTGGTCTTGCGGGCCATGAGTGGGTACGAGTTAGCGTGAAACGTGGCTGAATTGTACCGGTTTACAAACAAACACGCATGTATGTATATTTCCCTCCCATCATTCCCGTCGTGTGCGTGGCAGGCCTGTCCTGGCTCCCACTCCACCCGGGTGGGCGCTGTCCGCGCGGTCTCCGCTCCTGCAAGGGGAGGGTCCGTCGTATCAGCGCCTGCTGAGATCCCTCCCTTCAAGAGCCATTCCCATCATGTTGCTGAGCCGAATCCGACCCTTCGCGTTGTCGCTGGCGATCGCTGCCACCGTCGCTGCCTGCGGCGGCCAACCCCAGGCGCCCGAACAGGGGCCGGGCCAGGTCAGCGTGGTCACGCTGAAGTCCGAAACCGTCGGCCTGACCCGTGAGCTGCCGGGCCGCACCAATGCCTTCCTGGTGGCCGAAGTGCGCCCGCAGGTCAACGGCATCGTCGCCAAGCGGCTGTTCACCGAGGGTGGGATGGTCAAGGCCGGCGAGCCGCTGTACCAGATCGAGGACGCCAGCTATCGCGCCCAGGCCAACAGTGCGCGTGCACAGCTGGCCCGCGCCGAAGCCACCGCCAATGCGGCGCGCCTGAGCGCCAAGCGCATCACCGAGCTGGCCAAGGTCGACGCGGTCAGCCAGCAGGATCTGGAAAACGCCGTGGCCGCGCAGAAGCAGGCCGAGGCCGATGTCGGCGCCGCCAAGGCATCACTGGATGCCGCCAACGTGACCCTCGGTTATGCGCGCATCACCGCGCCGATCAGCGGCCGCATCGGCAAGTCCAGCGTCACCCAGGGCGCGCTGGTCAGCGCCGGCCAGGCAACTGCGCTGGCGACCGTGCAGCAGCTGGACCCGATCTACGTCGACCTCACCCAGTCCTCGGCCGAGCTGCTGCAGCTGCGCCGCGAACTGGCCGCCGGCCGCCTGCAGGACAACCAGCAGACGCCGGTCAGCATCCTGATGGAAGACGGCAGCACCTTCGAACACAAGGGCACGCTGGAGTTCTCCGAAGTCAGCGTCGATCCGGCCACCGGCAGCTTCGCGCTGCGGGTCAAGGTCGACAACCCCGACGGCCTGTTGATGCCGGGCATGTACGTGCGTGCGGTGATCGGCGGCGGCGTGCGCAGCGACGCGGTGCTGGTGCCGATGCAGGGCATCGCCCGCGATCCGAAGGGTGATACCAGCGCGATGGTGGTCGGCAAGGACAACAAGGTCGAAGTGCGCCCGGTCAAGGTCAGCCGCACCGTCGGCGACAAGTGGCTGGTTGAGGACGGTCTGAAGGCCGGTGACAAGGTCATCGTCGAAGGCCTGCAGAAGATCGGCCCGGGCATGCCCGTGAACGCCACCGAACAGGGCGCCGCCCCGGCCAAGCCGGCCGCCGCCCAACCTGCAGCTGCGGCCGCAGGCGCGAAGTAAGCGGAGAACCCCATGGCACGTTTCTTCATCGATCGACCCATCTTCGCGTGGGTCATCGCGATCATCATCATGCTCGCCGGCGGCCTGGCCCTGTTCAAGCTGCCGATCTCGATGTACCCCAACGTCGCACCGCCAGCGGTGGAAATCAGCGCCAGCTACCCGGGTGCTTCGGCCAAGGTGGTCGAAGACTCGGTGACGCAGATCATCGAGCAGAACATGAAGGGCCTTGATGGCCTGATCTACTTCTCCTCCAACAGCTCGTCCAACGGCCAGGCCACCATCACCCTGACCTTCGAGAGCGGTACCAACCCCGACATCGCCCAGGTGCAGGTGCAGAACAAGCTGCAGCTGGCGATGCCACTGCTGCCGCAGGAAGTGCAGCGGCAGGGCATCAACGTGGCCAAGTCCAGCTCGGGCTTCCTGAACGTCATCGCGTTCGTGTCTGAAGACGGCAGCATGGATGCCAACGACATCGCCGACTACGTCGGCTCCAATGTCGTGGACCGTCTCAGCCGCGTGCCGGGCGTGGGCAACATCCAGGTGTTCGGTGGCAAGTACGCCATGCGCATCTGGCTGGACCCGAACAAGCTGCACACCTACGGCATGTCGGTGCCGGAAGTGGTTGCCGCGGTGAAGGCACAGAACGCGCAGGTGGCCATCGGCCAGCTGGGTGGTGCGCCGTCGGTGAAGGGCCAGCAGCTCAACGCCACCATCAACGCGCAGTCGCGCCTGCAGACCCCGGAACAGTTCCGCAACATCATCGTGCGCGGCGCGCAGGACGGTGCCGAACTGCGCCTGGGCGACGTTGCCCGCGTCGAGCTGGGCGCCGAGTCGTACGACTTCGTCACCCGCTACAACGGCCAGCCGGCCAGCGGCCTGGCGGTCACCCTGGCCACCGGCGCCAACGCGCTGGATACCGCGGCCGGTGTCGATGAAACCCTGAAGGAACTGGAAGGCTTCTTCCCGGCCGGCCTGAAGGCCGAGATCCCGTACGACACCACCCCGTTCGTGCGCGTGTCGATCAAGGGCGTGGTGCAGACCCTGCTCGAAGCGATCGTGCTGGTGTTCGTGGTGATGTACCTGTTCCTGCAGAACTTCCGCGCCACCCTGATCCCGACCATCGCCGTGCCGGTGGTGCTGCTGGGTACCTTCGGCGTGCTGTCGGTGCTGGGCTTCTCGGTGAACATGCTGACCATGTTCGCGATGGTGCTGGCCATCGGCCTGCTGGTGGACGATGCCATCGTGGTGGTGGAGAACGTCGAGCGCATCATGTCCGAAGAGGGCCTGTCGCCGCTGGAAGCCACCCGCAAGTCGATGAGCCAGATCACCGGTGCGCTGGTGGGTATCGGCCTGGTGCTGTCGGCGGTGTTCGTGCCGATGGCCTTCATGAGTGGCTCCACCGGTGTGATCTACCGGCAGTTCTCGGCGACGATCGTGTCGGCGATGGCGTTGTCGGTACTGGTGGCGATCGTGCTGACCCCGGCGCTGTGCGCGACCATGCTCAAGCCGCTGAAGAAGGGCGAGCACCATGTCGCCCACCGCGGTTTTGCCGGTCGCTTCTTCAACGGCTTCAACCGCGGCTTCGACCGTACCAGCGAAAGCTACCAGCGCGGCGTGCGCGGCATCCTGCATCGCCCGTGGCGGTTCATGGGCATCGTGGCCGCACTGTTCCTGCTGATGGGCGTGCTGTTCGTGCGCCTGCCCAGCTCGTTCCTGCCCAATGAAGACCAGGGCGTGCTGATGGCGCTGGTGCAGGCGCCGGTGGGCGCAACCCAGGAGCGCACGCTGGAATCGATCGCCGCGCTCGAAAAGCACTTCATGGAAAACGAGAAGGGTGCCGTCGAATCGGTGTTCTCGGTGCAGGGCTTCAGCTTCGCCGGCATGGGCCAGAACGCGGGCATGGCGTTCGTCAAGCTGAAGGACTGGAAGGATCGTGACGCCGACAACGGTGTGATGCCGATCACCGGACGTGCGATGGCTGCACTGGGGCAGATCAAGGATGCCTTCATCTTTGCCTTCCCGCCGCCGGCCATTCCAGAGCTGGGTACGGCTTCGGGCTACACCTTCTTCCTGAAGGACAACAGCGGCCAGGGCCATGAGGCACTGCTGGCGGCCCGCAACCAGCTGCTTGGCTTGGCGGCCGGCAGCAAGAAGCTGGCCAACGTGCGTCCGAACGGCCAGGAAGACACCCCGCAGTTCCGCATCGATATCGATGTGGCCAAGGCCAGCTCGCTGGGCCTGTCGATCGACCAGGTCAACACCACCCTGGCCACCGCGTGGGGCAGCTCGTACATCGATGACTTCATCGATCGCGGCCGCGTCAAGCGCGTGTTCGTGCAGGCTGACCAGCCGTTCCGCATGGTGCCGGAGGACTTCGATCTCTGGTCGGTGAAGAACGACAAGGGCGAGATGGTTCCGTTCAGCGCCTTCGCCAGCAAGCATTGGGATTACGGTTCGCCGCGCCTGGAACGCTACAACGGCGTGTCGGCCACCGAAATCCAGGGCGAACCGGCCCCGGGCGTGGCCTCCGGTGATGCCATGGCCGAGATCGAACAGCTGGCCAAGCAGTTGCCGGCGGGCTTCGGCGTCGAGTGGACGGCGATGTCCTACCAGGAACGCCAGGCGGGCTCGCAGACGCCGCTGCTGTACACGCTGTCGCTGATGATCGTGTTCCTGTGCCTTGCTGCGTTGTACGAAAGCTGGAGCGTGCCGACCTCGGTGCTGCTGGTGGCGCCGCTGGGCATCCTCGGTGCGGTGCTGGCCAATACCTTCCGCGGCATGGAGCGCGACATCTATTTCCAGGTGGCGATGCTGACCACGGTGGGCCTGACCAGCAAGAACGCGATCCTGATCGTCGAGTTCGCCAAGGAGCATCTTGAGAAGGGCGCAGGGCTGATCGAAGCGACGATGCATGCAGTGCGCGACCGTCTGCGCCCGATCATCATGACCTCGCTGGCCTTCGGCATGGGCGTGCTGCCGCTGGCGATCTCCAGCGGTGCCGGCTCCGGCGCCAAGCAGGCGATCGGCACCGGCGTGCTCGGCGGCATGGTGGTCGGCACCGTGCTCGGCGTGTTCTTCGTACCGCTGTTCTTCGTCGTGGTGCAGCGCGTGTTCAAGAAGCGCAACGCCACCGAGTGATGACAACCGGTAGCGCCGGGCCGTGCCCGGCGGATGCCTCACCGCATAGTCGCCGGGCCCGGCCCGGCGCTACCACCGTGACCCCCAAGGTGTCGCTATGAAATTCTCTTCTCTTGCAGTATCCCTTGCCACCGCGCTGGCGCTCAGCGCGTGCGGCACCCTCGCGCCGAAGAACACCGCAGTGGCCCCGGCCATTCCGTCGCAGTGGCCGGCGGAAGCCGCACAGGGTGAAGTGGCCGATGCGGCCGCGGTCGGCTGGCGCGACTTCTTCACCGATGAGCGCCTGCAACAGGTGATCGGCCAGGCGCTGGACAACAACCGCGACCTGCGCGTGGCCGTGCTCAACGTCGAAAAGGCGCGCGGCCAGTACCGCGTGCAGCGCGCTGACCGCGTGCCGGGCGTTGCCGTGACCGGGCAGATGGACCGCCGCGGCGGCGACGTGCCGGTGACCGAGCAGTTCAGCGCGGGCGTCGGCGTGGCCGAGTTCGAACTGGACCTGTTCGGTCGCGTGCGCAACCTGAGTGAAGCCGCGCTGCAGCAGTACTTCGCTGTAGCCGCCAACCGTCGCAATGCACAGCTGAGCCTGGTGGCCGAGACCGCCACCGCGTGGTTGACCTACGGTGCCGACCAACAGCGCCTGGCGATCGCCGAAGCCACGGTGAAGACCTATGAGGATTCGCTGCGTCTGGCCGAAGCACGCCATGAGCGTGGCGGCAGTTCGGCGCTGGAACTGACCCAGACCCGCACCCTGGTCGAGACCGCGCGCACCGATGCCGCACGCTTGCGTGGGCAGCTGGCCCAGGACCGCAACGCGCTGGCGCTGCTGGCCGGCGGCCAGTTGGATCCGGCGCTGCTGCCGGACAGCATCGCGCCGCAGGTGCTTGCGCTGGCACCGCCGCCAGCCGGCCTGCCCAGTGACGTGCTGCTGCAGCGGCCGGACATCATGGCGGCGGAGCATCAGCTGCTGGCCGCCAATGCCAACATCGGTGCCGCACGCGCCGCCTTCTTCCCCAGCATCTCGTTGACCGGCAGCATCGGCAGTGGCTCGGGTGAACTGTCGGGCCTGTTCGACAGCGGCACGCGGGTGTGGAGCTTCCTGCCGAAGATCACCTTGCCGATCTTCCAGGGCGGCAAGCTGCGCGCGAACCTGGCAGTGGCCAACGCCGATCGCGATATCGCGCTGGCGCAGTACGAAAAGTCGATCCAGAGCGGTTTCCGCGAAACCGCCGATGCGCTGGCATTGAATGTCAGCCTGGATGAGCAGGCCGCCTCGCAGCAGCGCCTGGTGGAAGCGGCCGAGCAGGCCAACCGCTTGTCGCAGGCACGCTATGACGCTGGCCTGGACAGCTTCGTCACCCTGCTGGATGCACGTCGTACCGCCTACAACGCGCAGCAGACACAGCTGCAGACGCAGCTGGCGCAGCAGTCCAACCGCATCACGCTGTACAAGGTGCTGGGCGGCGGCTGGCACGAGCGCGGGTAAGCCGCGCCTCTGGTGGGTGCCAACCTGCCGCGCCTCTGGTAGGTGCCAACCTTGGTTGGCACAGGGCCAGCCGACTGCGCTGACGCATCCGTGCCAACCAAGGTTGGCACCTACCGGAGCAGATCAGGATTGGCGTGGGCCTTTCAGGGCAAGCACCACCGGTCACACCGCTTCGTCGTCCCGCCGCTCGCTGCGGCAGGAGCGCACCCGGGTCAGCGCGTCGCCGGCTTCGCGCGCCATCCTCTCGTACTCGGCGCGGATCTCTTCCAGGCGCTCTTCGTCCAGCTCTTCCAGGTCCAACAGCTCGTTGTTGGCTTCGGCGGTGGCGCGGATCAGTTCATCCAGCTTGATCTGCATTGCCGCCGTGTCCGAGTTCTGCGTGTGCTGGATCAGGAACACCATCAGGAAGGTGATGATCGTGGTGCCGGTGTTGATCACCAGCTGCCAGGTATCGTTGAACTTGAATATCGGGCCGCTGATGCCCCACAGCACGACGATCGACACCGCAGCCAGGAAGGTCCACGGCGAGCCGGTGGCGGCCGCGGCCTTCTTGGCGATCGTATTGAACAGGTTCCTTGCGCTCATCGTCATCGTTCCACTGGAATGATGACGATCATCGGCACGTGGCCGTGCAGGTGCCGTGCAGTCGAGCGTGGGCTCAGGCGCGCAGGCGCGGTGCTTCCTGGCTGCGCACCGGGCTGGCCAGGTAGACGTGCTGCCAGCAGCGTTCGACGAATTCGCGGGCCTGCGCTTCGGTCATGCGCGGCATGATCTGCAGGGCGTACTGGGTCTGGAACAGCTCATCGCGCTGCGCATTGCTGGCGCGTGGTTGGGTGATCAGCGAATCACAGGCGAACTTGATCCACGGCACATAGGTGCCGAACGAGGTGTGCGCGAGTGCGCCATCGGCGTGCTGGCGGCGCCAGTAATCCAGCTCCGCATCGACATTGATGACCGGGGGAATGGCGGGAACTTCAGCGTGCATGACGATCCAATCGGTTGAAGGTGAAAGGGAGTGGGGCCCGTTACAGTCTGGCCCGGACGGTGGTGCATGCCGCGTCAGCGCGATGTGCAGCCAGCGTGGCGATGGCGCAGCAGTTGTGCATGTTCAACCGCACCCAGGCGTTCGGCCATGGCGGCCATCGCATTGCACAGGCGCACCAGGTCGCGGGGATGGTCGAGCAGCAGATCCTGCTGCATGTCCTGGTAGGCGCTCCAGAACGGGGCACTGCGCTGGTGCAGTGCGTATTGCTGCTGCAGTCGGTCCCAGATCACGGCCAGGGCCGGGTCGCTGGGAGGACGTACGGCATGCGCTTGCATGGTCGTCTCCAAGCCGGGGCGGGGGCCCCGCTTGCATTCCACCCTAGACGTGGCTGCGCAGCAGGATGTTAGTGGCGCGTGTTGACTACACGCAGCTGACTGCGCAGCAGTTCACGTTGAAGCGTGCAGACGCTGCCGGCACAAGGCTGTGCCGGCACTGAAGCGTTCATCAAGGCGGGCTCATCAGCCGTGGCGGATGCTCATTCGCCGATGTCTTCGTTCCAGATTTCCGGATGTTGCGCAATGAAACCGCCCAGCAGGTCGACGCATTCCTGGCTGTCCAGGTCGATCACGTTGACGCCGTTTTCGCGCAGCCAGTCGATGCCGCCCTGGAAGGTGCGCGACTCGCCGACCACCACCGTGCCGATGTTGAACTGCCGCACCAGGCCCGAGCAGTACCAGCACGGAGCCAGGGTGGTGACCATGATGGTGTCCTGGTAGCGGCGCTGGCGGCCGGCCTTGCGGAAGGCATCGGTCTCGCCATGCACGGACGGGTCGCCTTCCTGCACGCGGCGGTTGTGGCCGCAGCCGAGCAGGCGGCCGTCGTTGTGGTACAGCGCCGCGCCGATCGGCACGCCGCCTTCGGCCAAGCCCTGGCGGGCTTCGGCGATGGCGGTCTGCAGCAGGGCCTGGTAGTCGGGCGTGGTGATCATGCGGGGCTCCGGTAGGTCGTGGGGCGCCATGATACGGCCAGCGTTCCCCGCAGGGGCCCGGCGGTGCGATAATCGGGGGCATGAGCGAATCCCCCTACAAATCCGGTACCACCCATTTCGGGTTCCGCGACGTTGACGCCAAGGACAAGCAGAAGCTGGTCGGCCAGGTGTTCACGTCGGTCGCGCGCAACTACGACCTGATGAACGACCTGATGAGCATGGGCGTGCACCGGGCATGGAAGCGCTACTACGTAGCCACCGCGCAGGTGAAGCCGGGTGACCGCGTGCTCGACCTGGCCGGGGGCACCGGCGATATCGCCGCGCTGCTGAAGGAGCGGGTCGGTGCCGAGGGTTCGGTGGTGCTGGGCGACATCAACGCCGGCATGCTGTCGGTCGGCCGTGACCGCCTGACCAACCGCGGCCTGGTGCTCGGCCTGGACTACGTGCAGTGCAACGCCGAAGCCCTGCCGTTCCCGGACAACAGCTTCGACCTGGTGACCATCGCCTTTGGTCTGCGCAACGTGACCGACAAGGACGCCGGCCTGCGCGAGATGTACCGCGTGCTGAAGGTGGGCGGCCAGGCCCGCGTGCTGGAGTTCTCCGAAGTCACCGCGGACTGGTTCAAGCCGATCTACGACTTCCACTCGTTCAAGATCCTGCCGAAGCTGGGCAAGCTGTTCGCCAACGATTCGGACAGCTACCAGTATCTCGCCGAGAGCATCCGCAAGCATCCGCCGCAGGAAGAGCTGAAGGCGATGATGGGGCAGGCGGGCTTCGAGCGCTGCCACTACAAGAACCTGACCGGCGGCATCGTCTCGATCCACTCCGGCTACAAGCTGTAAGCCTCGCTTTGGTAGGTGCCAACCTTGGTTGGCACACGCCCGCCGCGAGCGATGATGTATCCGTGCCAACCAAGGTTGGCACCTACCTGTAGATGCCGACCTTGGTCGGCATGGGCCCCCACCGCGCGCCCGCCGCCATTACCCCGCACCGCGCAACGCTTCCCGGCCGGGGGAGAGGTACCATTGGGGTTTGATCCCCGTAACGGTCCCGATTCATGCGCAATCCGCTGATGCTCCTTCCGCTGGCCGTGGCCCTGGCCGCCGGCTGCTCCCAGGAGGCGGCCGCACCCGCCGCCGCCCCGACTGCCCAGAAGGCTCCCGCCGCCCCCGTGAACGCCGAAAACCGCAGCCACGATGAAAGCTCGTACGCCGAGCCGGACAAGGTCGTCGTCAAGGACATCGCGCTGGATCTGAAGCTGGACTTCGACCAGAAGCAGATCGGCGGCACCGCCACCTACACCCTGGAATGGAAGCAGAAGGATGCCAAGCAGCTGGTGCTGGACACCCGCGAGCTGAGCATCGCCAAGGTCGAAGCGATCGCCGCCGACGGCGCGCGCAGCCCGCTGCAGTTCGTGCTGGCCCCGGTGGACAAGGTGTTCGGCAGCAAGCTGACCATCGAAACCCCGGACCAGCCGGCCAAGGTCGAGGTGACCTACCACACCGCACCGACCGCGTCGGGCCTGCAGTGGCTGGCGCCGTCGATGACCGAGGGCAAGAAGCTGCCCTTCATGTTCAGCCAGTCGCAGGCGATCCACGCCCGTTCCTGGGTGCCGCTGCAGGACACCCCGAGCGTGCGCTTCACCTACAGCGCGCACGTGGTCTCGCGCCCGGACGTGATGGTGCTGATGAGCGCCGACAACGATCCCAAGGCCGCGCGTGACGGTGATTACACCTTCAAGATGCCGCAGCCGATTCCGTCCTACCTGCTGGCCATCGCGGCCGGCGACCTGGTGTTCGAGCCGATCTCCGGCCGTTCCGGCGTCTGGGCCGAGCCGACCATGGTCAACAAGGCCGCCAAGGAATTCGAAGACACCGAGAAGATGATCGGTGCCGCCGAAAAGCTGTACGGCGAATACCGCTGGGGCCGCTACGACATGCTGGTGCTGCCGCCGTCGTTCCCGTTCGGCGGCATGGAAAATCCGCGCCTGACCTTCGCCACTCCGACCGTGATCGTCGGCGACAAGTCGCTGGTCTCGCTGGTCGCCCATGAACTGGCACACAGCTGGTCTGGCAACCTGGTGACCAACGCCAGCTGGAAGGACATCTGGCTCAACGAAGGCTTCACCACCTACGTCCAGGGCCGCATCACCGAAGCCCTGTACGGCAAGGAGATGGCCGAGATGGAAAAGCAGATCGACCAGACCGATCTGCTGGCCGAAGTGAAGGACATGAGCCCGGCCGACCAGGCGCTGGCGCTGCCGCCGCTGAACGAACGTGACCCGGACGAAGCCCTGAGCCAAGTGGCCTACGTCAAGGGTTCGTGGTTCCTGGAATTCCTGGAACAGCGTTTCGGCCGCGAAACCTTCGATCCGTTCCTGCGCGGCTGGTTCGATGACCACGCCTTCCAGAGCGCCAACACCGACCAGTTCGTCGAGTACCTGAAGAAGAACCTGCTGCCGAAGAATCCGTCGGCGGTCACCGAGGCCGAACTGAAGGCGTGGCTGGACGAGCCGGGCATTCCGGCGTTCGCGGCCAAGGCGCAGTCGCGCAACTTCAGCAGCGTCGATACCGCGCGCATCGCCTTCGCCAGCGCCGGCACCGTGCCAAGCAGCCAGGTGATCGCTGAGTGGAGCACCCAGGAGTGGGTGCGCTTCATCGACGGCCTGGGCGCCACCCAGCCGCTGGACAAGCTGGCCACGCTGGACAAGGCTTTCCACTTCACCGGCACCCCGAATGGCGAGATCGCCATGCGCTGGTACCCGCTGACCATCCGCAGCGGTTACGAGCAGGCCAATGAAGCGGCGGCTGCGTTCATCGAGCGTGTCGGTCGTCGCAAGCTGATCCTGCCGATCTACGCCGAACTGGTGAAGACCCCGAAGGGGCTGGAACTGGCCAAGCAGGCGTTCGAGAAGGCCAAGCCGGGCTACCACCCGATCACCACCGCCTCGGTGCAGGACATGCTGGCCAAGGCTGAAGCGAAGTAAACGGGAGTGCCGGTCGCTGGCCGGCAACCCAGACACTGCTTCACCAGCAACGGCGGGGAAACCCGCCGTTGCTGTATCCGCTTTTCGCTGCCGATAGAATCGGCATGCACCCGTAAAGGACTCCGCCATGAAACGACTGATCCTGCTCACCGCCTGCACCCTGGCCCTGGCCGCCTGCAGCAACCCCGAGGAAGAACGCAAGGCGCAGGAGGCTGCCGCTGCCGCCGTGCAGGCGCAGAAGGAAGCCAAGGCCGAAGACGTTGCCAAGCAGTACGACATGGCCGTGGCCGCGCAGGACTGGGAGCGCGCGCGCCTGCATGGCGCCTCGCTGCTGGACCAGTACAAGGACACCGCCGCCGCCGAGCGCATCGCCGCCGGCTTCGACGAGGTCAAGGCCAAGGGTGATGCCGCGCGTGATCTGCGCCGCATGCAGGGGCTGTGGCAGTACAACCAGATTCGGGTCGGCAGCAAGGGCAACCAGGTGTCGGCACAGATCTTCAGCAAGGAACGGGTGGATGTGGATGGCAGCGGCGCCAAGCCGGTGCAGCTGGTGTTCCGCGATCATCCCGAATGGAAGCGTCATGCCTACCTGGTGCTGCAGGCCGGCGATTTCCGCTGCCCGCAGTGCACGGTGAAGGTCACGGTGGACGGTGGCAAGCCGATCTCCATGGCGGCATGGCGGCCGAAGACCGACGAGGCGATCGCCCTGTTCATCACCGACCAGAAGGCGCTGTGGAAGCTGGCAGCCAAGGGCAAGTCGATCAGCATCGAATTCCCGGTCAAAGCCGGTGGCACGCGCACGGCCGTGTTCGAGACCGGTGGCGTGGATGCCAGCCGCATGCCGGCGTGGTGGCATTGACCGTGGATGCACGGGTGGCGGCGCCGGCGCTGTCGACGATCCGCCACTGGGTGTTCGACATGGATGGCACGCTGACCGTGGCAGCGCATGATTTCGCGCGGATCAAGCGCGAACTGGCGATTCCGCAGGAGGATGACATCCTCACCCACCTGGCCGGGCTGCCGGCCGCGGAGGCCAGCGCCAAGCATGCCTGGCTGCTGGCGCACGAGCGTGCGCTGGCCGCTGCGTCCCAGCCGGCGACGGGGGCGGTAGCGCTGGTGCGCGCGCTGCAGGGCACCGGTTGCCGTCTGGGCATCCTGACCCGCAACGTGCGCAGCCTCGCGCAGGTCACCCTGCAGGCGATCGGGTTGGGCGACGTATTTGCCGAAGACGACATCATCGGTCGCGACGAGGCCGAGCCGAAGCCTTCACCTGCCGGGCTGCAGTACTTCCTGCGGCGCTGGCAGGTGGAACCTTCGCAGGTGGTGATGGTGGGCGACTACCGCTTCGATCTGGAATGCGGCCGCGCGGCGGGCAGTCGCACGCTGCTGGTCAATGCCCCGGACAACCCGTGGCCCGGCATGGCCTGTTGGCACCTGGCCGATTGCGCGGCAGTGCTGGAGCGCTGGCGAGGCTAGCGCGGCGCCCTGTACGCGTTGTGGCGGGAACCTGGGGACCGCGCCGGCGGTCAACTCTCGACTGTCATCACAGTGTATTGTGCGAGGCCGGCTGGACGCGCTTCGAATGCCCGGCAGGGATTGAAGCGCAGGCGCTTGGGGAGCCGTCGCCGCTCACTGCTGAGGCCTGATCGAAGCCGCAGTAGGCGTTGAAGGTGCCGGCGGATGGTTTCGCTGCGCTGGCTGTTGTGTCGGGTTGCACGTTGTACGGTGTGGCCCGCTGCCAAGGATGGGGCATGGGTGTCCTTTGCTCCATTTCTGGATTCCTTTCATGCTCCGAGCTGTGTGGGTGTCGCTGTACCGGCGTCTGTGTCCGATTGCCGCCTTCTTCCTGTTTGGCCTGGTCGCCCTGTCGTTGTCGCGACTGGGATTGGCGCTGTGGCACGCCGCGCGGGTCAGTGCTGCTGATGGCTGGGCCACGGTGTTCCTGCAGGGGCTGCGGGTGGATGTGTCGACCCTGTGCCTGCTGTACGGCATCCCGGCGGTGCTGGCGCTGCTGTTGCCGCTGGAAGGACGCGTGGGACGCGCGTGGCGCCATCTGCTGCGGTGGTGGCTGATCCTGGCCAGCGTGCTGCTGGTGTTCATGGAGCTGGCCACGCCGAGCTTCATGGCCGAGTACGGCCTGCGCCCCAATCGCCTGTTCCTGGAATATCTGATCTATCCCGAAGAAGTCGGGATGACGCTGTTGCGCGGCCATCTGCTGGCCGTGGTGATCGAAGTTGCCGCGGTGGTCGTGCTGTTCTGGGCATTGCTTCGCGGGTCGCGGCGCTGGGTCGGCAACAGCCCGATGGTCGCAGTCGAAGCGGGATGGCTGTGGCGGCTGCCGTTGGCGTTCCTGGTGCTGCTGCTGGCGGCGCTGGGCGTGCGCTCCAGCCTGGGTCATCGGCCCTTGAATCCTGCATTGGTGGCGTTCTCGACCGACCCGACCATCAACGCCTTGCCGCTGAATTCGCTGTACACCGTCGGCTATGCCGCGCGGCAACTGGCGACCCGCAGCGAAACCTCGCGCGTCTACGGTGACCTGCCGCTGGCCGAAGTGGTCAGCGAACTGCGCGCCAGCAGCGGCCTGCCGGTATCGGCGTATGTCTCCGACGCATTGCCGAGCCTGGCGCTGCGTCCGCCGCAGTACCAGGGCAAGCCGCGCAATCTGGTGATCGTGCTGGAAGAAAGCCTGGGCGCGCAGTTCATCGGCAGTCTTGGCGGACGGCCGTTGTCGCCCAATTACGACCGCCTGAGCACACAGGGCTGGGCGTTCGAGCGTCTGTATGCGACCGGCACGCGTTCGGTACGCGGCATCGAGGCGGTACTGACCGGATTTCCGCCGACGCCGGCCGAATCGGTGGTCAAGCTGCCCGCCAGCCGCCAGCGATTCTTCACCCTGGCCGATGTGCTGGGGCGGCATGGCTACGACACCGGCTTCTATTACGGCGGCGAAAGCCACTTCGACAACATGCGCGAGTTCTTCCTCGCCAACGGCTTCACCCGCATCGTGGACCGCAAGGATTACCGCAAGCCGGCATTTGTCGGCTCCTGGGGCGCGTCGGATGAAGACCTGTTCGGCCGCGCCGACCAGCAGTTCCGGCAGCTGAAAGCGCAGGGCAAGCCGTTCTTCGGCCTGGTGTTCACCTCCAGCAACCACGATCCGTTCGAGTTCCCGGACGGCCGCATCGACCTGTACGAGCAGCCGAAACAGACCCGCGACAACGCTGCCAAGTACGCCGACTACGCGCTGGGCGAGTTCTTCCGCAAGGCGATGGCCTCACCGTACTGGGAGGACACCGTGTTCCTGGTGGTGGCTGACCACGATTCGCGGGTGTTCGGCAAGAACATGGTGCCGATCGGCAACTTCCATATTCCCGGGTTGATCCTCGGCGGCGGCATCGAGGCACGCCGCGATACCCGCATCGTCAGCCAGATCGATCTGCCGCCGACCCTGCTGTCACTGCTGGGCATTGCCGATCCCACGCCGGCGGTGGGACAGGACCTGACCGACCTGCAGCGGCTGCAGCCGGGGCGCGCGCTGATGCAATACGACCGCAACCTGGCGTGGATGGAGGGCAACGATGTGGCCATCCTGCAGCCGGACAAGCCCGCGCAGGGCTTCCGCTATGACCCGGCCAGCGACCAGCTGCAGCCGCAGCCGCTGCGGCCGGAACTGGCACGACGCGCACATGCCTACGCGATGTGGGGCACGCTGGCCTACGAAAAAGAGCTGTACCGCTTGCCGGAGAAGGCCAAGCCCTGAGCCGGCGCTACCAGAGCGGTGCCGGCCGCTGGCCGGCAGTGTCGACCAAGGTCGACACCTACCAGGGCGCAGCGTGTCGACCAAGGTCGACACCCACCGAGCGGGTGCGCGGGCAGTTTGGTTACACGCTCAACGCGTAACCGAACTGCTGCTTGAACTGCTCGTTGAACTCATCGAAGGTGAAGCGCTGGTTCTGGGTGCCCGGGTGCTCGACCTTCAGCGCGCCCATCAGGTTGCCCATGCGGCCGATGGTCAGCCAGTCGAAGCCCTTCTGGATGCCGTAGATCAGGCCGGCGCGGAAGGCGTCGCCACAGCCGGTCGGATCGACCACGCGGCGCTCGTGCGCCGGCGGGATGTCGTAGCTCTTTTCCGGGGTGTGGATCACCGCGCCCTTCGGGCCGCGGGTGGTGATGTAGGCCTTGACCCGGCTGACGATCTCTTTTTCGTTCCAGCCGGTGCGTTCCTGCAGCAGGTTCGACTCATAGTCGTTGACCACCACGTAATCGGCCTGCTCGATGAACTCGCGCAGTTCCGGGCCGTTGAACAGCGGCATCGCCTGGCCCGGGTCGAAGATGAACGGCACGCCGTCTTCGTGGAATTCCAGCGCGTTCTGGATCATGCCTTCGCGGCCGTCCGGGCCGACCAGGCCCAGGCTGACGCCCGGCACGTCGCGCACGTGGTTTTCGTAGGAACGCATCATCGCGCCCGGGTGGAAGGCGGTGATCTGGTTGTTGTCGTGGTCGGTGGTGATGAACGCCTGCGGGGTGAACAGCTCGTCGATCACGCGCACGCGGGTGAGGTCGATGCCCAGTGCATCGAAGTGCTCGCGGTACGGGCCGAAGTCCGAACCCACCGTGCCCATCGGGATCGGATCGCCACCCAGCAGGTGCAGGTTGTAGGCGATGTTGCCGGCGCAGCCGCCGAACTCGCGGCGCATGCGCGGCACCAGGAACGACACGTTCAGGATGTGCACCTTGTCCGGCAGGATGTGATTCTTGAACTGGTCCGGGAACACCATGATGGTGTCGAAGGCAAGAGAACCACAGATCAGAGCGGACATCGATGTAAGCCTATGCGGTGAATTTTGGGATGGGCCGGCCCACTTCGGCAGGCAAGCAAACGGCGCCCTTGGGCGCCCGACGGCGCAAAGGTTACCCGCTGGTGCCGCTCAGGGCCAGAACCGGGTGATGCCCGATCAGGCCGAAAGCCTGTGAAGGCGCGGGTTCAGCTGGATTTCTCCTTGCTCGGCGGCAGGCAGGTTGCTAGGCTTGTCGACCTCGATTTCTGCCCATTTTTTCGCCATCCCGCGTTGGGCGCGACACCCCTCAGGATCAACTCCCAGATGTTCAAGAAACTGCGCGGCATGTTCTCCAATGACCTGTCCATCGACCTGGGCACGGCCAACACCCTCATCTATGTGCGTGGGCAGGGAATCGTGCTGAACGAGCCGTCCGTGGTCGCGGTGCGCCAGGATCGCGCCATTGGTGGTACCCGGTCGGTGGCAGCCGTTGGCGCCGAGGCCAAGCAGATGCTCGGCCGTACCCCGGGCCACATCACCACCATCCGCCCGATGAAAGACGGCGTCATCGCCGACTTCACCTACACCGAGGCGATGCTCAAGCACTTCATCAAGAAGGTGCACAAGTCGCGCTTCCTGCGCCCGAGCCCGCGCGTGCTGGTCTGCGTGCCGGCCGGCTCGACCCAGGTCGAGCGCCGCGCGATCAAGGAATCGGCCGAGGAGGCCGGTGCCCGTGACGTGTTCCTGATCGAAGAGCCGATGGCGGCCGCGATCGGCGCCGGCATGCCGGTCACCGAAGCCCGTGGCTCGATGGTCATCGACATCGGCGGCGGCACCACCGAAGTAGCGGTGATCTCGCTCAACGGCATCGTCTATTCCGCCTCGGTGCGCATCGGCGGCGACCGCTTCGACGAATCGATCACCAACTACGTGCGCCGCAACCACGGCATGCTGATCGGTGAAGCCACCGCCGAGCGCATCAAGGTCGAACTGGGCTGTGCCTACCCGCAGGCGGAAGCGATCGAGATGGAAATCTCCGGCCGCAACCTCGCCGAGGGCGTGCCGAAGATGATCAAGATCAGCTCCAACGAAGTGCTTGAAGCGCTGCACGAGCCGCTGTCGGGCATTGTCAGCGCGGTCAAGCTGGCACTGGAACAGACCCCGCCGGAACTGTGCGCCGACGTCGCCGAGCGCGGCATCGTGCTGACCGGTGGTGGCGCCCTGCTGCGCGACATGGACCGCCTGATTTCCGAGGAAACCGGTCTGCACGTGCAGGTGGCTGACGACCCGCTGACCTGCGTGGCCCGCGGTGGCGGTCGTGCGCTGGAACTGGTCGACATGCACGGCAACGAGTTCTTTGCGCCGGAATAAGCCGTCCCGGCTGCCTGCGCCCGCAGCGCCCCTCCGGGGTGCGGCCCGCCACATCGGCGGGTCGGCACCGGCGGGGCGCCCGCGTGTTTCCCTTCCGCCTTCTGCCAGTTGAATCGCTGCCGTGCCGCCCTACGCCGGACCTCCCGTCGCTTCCCGATCCGGTGATGCCGCCAGCCCGCTGCGGCTGCTGGCCTATCTCGCACTGGCAATCACCTTGATCGTCCTCGACGACCAGGCCGGCTGGCTGGCGCGTCTGCGCGAGCAGGCCAACAGCCTGGTGCAGCCGGTGTGGGCCCTGGCCGGCCTGCCCGGCAAGCTCGGCGGGCAGGTGCGCGACACCGCCGCCAGCCACGGCCAGCTGGTGACCGAGAACCGCGAGCTGCGCAACCAGCTGCTGCTGGCCAACGCCCGCCTGACCCGTCTGCAGACCGCCGCGCTGGACAACGCCCAGCTGCGCGAACTGCTGAACGTGGCCGAGCGCAGCGGCCTGGACGTACAGCTGGCGCCGATCCTGGACATCGACCTGGACCCGGTCAAACAGCGCCTGGTGCTGGACGCCGGCAGCCGCGAAGGCGTGCACGTCGGCCAGGCGGTGATCGATTCCGGCGGCCTGATGGGCCAGGTGATCAACGTGACTGCGGGCAGCTCCACCGTGCTGTTGCTGACCGACCCCGACCACGCGGTGCCGGTGACCGTGGCGCGCAACGGCGTGCGCCTGATCGTCTACGGCCGCGGCGACAAGCTGGAACTGCGCGACATCCCGCTCAGCGCTGGTGTGGAAGTGGGCGACGAGATCGTTACGTCCGGTCTTGGCGGTCGCTTCCCGGCCGGATTCCCGGTCGGCACCATCACCGGGCTGCGCCCGGACGACACCCATGCCTTCCTGGTGGGTGAACTGAAACCGGCCGCGCAGCTTGATCGTGGCCGCGATGTCCTGCTGTTACGCCCCGGCGCTGCGATCCGCATTCCGCCGAACCTGCGCCTGCAGATGGAACAGGGTGCTCCCGGTGGCCCTGCCGATGCCACCGCGCTGCCGAGCGGCACCACGCCTGCAGGTACGCAGCCCACCCCGGTAGTGCCGGCCGCTGGCCAGCAACCGTCCTCGTCTGCGACGAGGCCGGCTGCCCCCGCATCCCACCTCACCCCCGCGCCTTCGGCGCGCGTCCCTCAACAAGAGGGGGGCTCTCCCCAAGCCGGCTCCACGGTAGTGCCGGCCGCTGGCCGGCAACCGCAGCAAACTCAACCTCAGCCGACCACACCGGAGGCGCAACGATGAGCCGCCTTCGCGACAACCGCTGGGTGCTGCCGGCCAGCGTGGTGGTGGCCCTGCTGCTGGGCCTGCTGCCGTTGCCGGCGCTGCTGCAGCCGCTGCGTCCGTATTGGCTGGCATTGGTGCTGGCCTACTGGGTGATCGAAGCGCCCGAACGCGTCGGCCTCGGCATCGCCTTCGCCAGCGGCGTCGTCGCCGACCTGCTGTATGGCGGGGTGCTGGGCGAACAGGCGCTGCGGCTGGTGATGCTGGCCTTCATCCTGCAGCGCTTCCGCGCGCGCATCCGCTTCTTCCCGATGTCGCAGCAGATGCTGGCCATCGGCGGCCTGCTGTTCAACGACCGCATCGTCAGCGCGCTGGTCCACATCATGGTGGGCGAGCCCACCCTGCCGTGGTCGTACTGGTGGGCACCGCTGCTCGGCATGGGCCTGTGGCCGCTGGTGTTCGTGCTGCTGGATGCGGTGCGCTTCGGCAAGCGCGGGCGCTGAGCCATGCTGCCGCGCCGCCAGGTCAAGAATCCGCACGCCGAAGCCGAACAGTTCCGGCGCCGCGCGGCGCTGGGTTTCTTCGGCGTGCTGGTCTGCCTGCTGGGCCTGGGCGGCTGGTACTTCAAGCTGCAGGTGCTGGACCACGACATCTACGCCACCCGCTCCGAAGCCAACCGCATCAAGCCGCGGCCGGTGGTGCCCGGGCGCGGCATGATCTATGACCGCAACGGCCGGCTGCTGGCCGAGAACGTGCCGGCGTTCCGCTTGGATGTGACCCCGGACAAGGTCAAGGACATGGATGCCACCCTGGAAGGGCTGGGGAAGATCATCCAGATCAGCCCGGAAGAACTGGAAGCGTTCAACAAGTCGCGCAAGGCGCGCCGCAAGTTCCTGCCGGTCACGCTGAAGCTGCGCATGAGCGATGAGGAAATGGCGCGCTTTGCGGTAGACCGCTGGCGCTTTCCCGGCGTCGAGCTGGAACCGTACCTGACCCGTCGCTATCCCTATGGCGACCTGTTCGCGCACATCATCGGCTACGTCGGCCGCGTGGACGACAGGGATCTGGAGATCCTCGGCGAAGGCAATGCTGCGCTGACCCATATCGGCAAGTCTGGCCTGGAGCGCTATTACGAGCAGGAACTGCGCGGCAAGGTCGGCTACGAGCAGGTCGAGACCAACGTGCAGGGCCGTGCGATCCGCACCATCGGCCGCGTCGCCGCGCAGTCCGGCGCCGACCTGCGTCTGTCGATCGACGCCGACCTGCAGCGGGCGATGGTGGCCGCCTTCGGCGATCAGGAAGGCTCGGCCGTGGCGATGGACCCGCGAACCGGTGAAGTGCTGGCAATGGTCAGCCTGCCGTCCTACGACCCGAACCTGTTCGTCAACGGCATCTCGCATGCTGATTTCAAGGCGCTGAACGACAACCCGTCGCGCCCGCAGTTCAATCGACTGGTACTCGGCGGCGTCGCTCCCGGTTCCACCCTGAAGCCGTTGATCGGCCTGGCCGGCCTCGATTCGGGCGTTCGCCGCCCGGAGGACAAGGTGCTGTCGACCGGCATGTTCTACCTGCCCGGCACCTCGCGTGGCTGGGGTGACTCGCACCGTGGCGGTCACGGCTGGACCGATCTGCGCAAGTCCATCGCGCAGTCGGTCAATACGTATTACTACCGGCTGGCGTTGGACCTGGGCATCGAGCGGTTCGACCACTACATGGAGTACTACGGCTTCGGCCAGCCGACCGGCATCGATCTGACCGGCGAGATCTCCGGCATCCTGCCGTCGCCGGCCTACAAGCGGAAGAGCCGCAAGGAAGCCTGGTATCCCGGCGATACGGTGAACATCAGCATCGGCCAGGGCGACTGGAAGGTCACCCCGCTGCAGCTGGCCCGTGGTGTCAGCGGCCTGGCCAATGGCCAGCTGCGCACGCCGCATCTGGTGATGCAGCAGCGTGCTGGTTTCGACAGCGACTGGGTGGCGACAGAGCCTGGCCCGAGCAAGCCGGTCAGCCCCAACCCGAACAATCTTCAGGCCGTGCGCGAAGGCATGATGGCCACCATGCTTCCCGGCGGCAGCGCCGCACGCATGGCGGCCGGCGCGCCGTACACGATGGCGGGCAAGACCGGTACCGCGCAGGTCGTCAGCCGCAAGGGCACCGCCGCGGTCAATCCCAGAAGCCTGCCGATGCACCTGCGCCACCGTGCGCTGTTCGTCGGCTTCGCGCCGGCCGAGCAGCCGGTGATCGCGCTGGCCATCGCCGTGGAAGGCGGCGGTTATGGCGGCGCGGCGGCCGCACCGATCGCGCGCAAGATCTTCGATGCCTGGCTGCTGGGCAAGATGCCTGAGGGCATGCAGCCGCTGGACAGCGAGCGCGGCACTACTGCTATCGGTGCGACTGCCTTCGACAATGAAGACGTGGGCGCACGCCAGGCCGGCGATATCGCCGCCGCGCAGTTGGCCGAGCATCCGGTGCTGATCGGTGTTCCTGCGCCGGAGCCTGTGCCGGCACCTGCGCCCGGTGCGCCTTCTGCGGCAACCGTGCCGGCCGGCACGCGCCCGACCCCTGCTGCGGAGGCTGCGCGATGAAGGAGTTCCTGCGCTGGGCCGGCGAAATGCTGCAGCGGTTCTTCAGCAGCCTCGACTGGCTGCTGTGCCTCGCCCTGGGCGCGCTGATGGTGATCGGCCTGGCAACGTTGAAGAGCGCTGGCGGCGATGGCCTGGTGATGGCACAGGGCGTGCGTTTTGCGGTGGGCCTGGCGGCGATGTGGGGCATCTCGCGGGTGTCGATCCTGCGCATCCGCTCGGCCACGCCGCTGATCTACGCCATTTCGATGATTCCGTTGCTGGCGGTGTTCGCGCTGGGCACGGGCAAGTACGGCCGGCAGTGGCTGGACCTGAAGTTCTTCTACCTGCAGCCGGCCGAACTGCTGAAGGTCAGCCTGCCGATGATGGTGGCCTGGTACCTGCACAAGATGCCGCTGCCGCCGCGCTTCAACACGGTGCTGGTGGCGATGGTGATCATCGGCGTGCCGACCGGGCTGGTGATGCTGCAGCCGGACTTCGGTACCGGCGTGCTGATCGCCGCCAGTGGTGTGTTCGTGCTGCTGCTGGCCGGCCTGCCGTGGTGGTGGGTGGGGCTGGGCGTGGGCGGCGTGGCGGCAGTGGCGCCCGTTGCCTGGTTCTGGCTGCTGCGGCCGTACCAGAAGGACCGCATCATGATGTTCCTGGACCCGGAAATGGATGCGCTGGGCGCGGGCTGGAACATCATCCAGTCGAAGATCGCCATTGGTTCCGGCGGTTTCGATGGCAAGGGCTGGGGCGAAGGCTCGCAGTCGCACCTGAATTTCATTCCCGAGCAGACCACGGACTTCGCGTTCTCGGTGCTGAGCGAGGAGTTCGGCTGGATCGGCGTGGCGCTGGTGCTGACGCTGTATCTGGTGGTGATCGGGCGCTGCCTGTGGATCGCCAGCCAGTCGCGCGACTCGTACTCGCGGTTGCTGGCTGGCGCAACGGGCCTGGCGTTCTTCGTCTACGTGCTGGTAAACGGCGGGATGATCTCGGGCCTGCTGCCGGTGGTGGGTGTGCCGATGCCGTTGATCAGTTACGGCGGTACGTCGGCGGTGTCGCTGCTGGCGGGGTTCGGGTTGGTGATGGCGGTGCGTCGTCACAATCCGGTGCATGGCGGGTATGGGTAGTTTCCAGCCATCGGCGCAGCCCCTCGTGGGTGGTTGCTGAAAGGAACAGCCGTGGTTGGCCGGGCGGGGTGGATTCGCGGGGGACGCCGTGAACCCATCCCTGGGGGCTTGGCCGCGGCATCCATGCCGCGGACACCCCCGCGAACCCACCCCGCCCGGCCTTTGACAGTTTCCTGCGGTGGCCACCCACGCAAAGAGAAATAAAGCAGAGCAGAAGCGGGTCGCTTCGCTCTTTGTAGTGCCGAGCCATGCTCGGCTCAGGAATGCACGCATCACGCCGCCTGCAGCTGCACATCGACATATTCCGACAGGCCTCTGCAGGCCAGCAGCAGCCCTTCGCGGGCGTCGTCGCCCAGTTGCTGCGTGTCGTCGCCGTCCACGCGCACGCGTTCGCTGGCGTGCAGCAGTTCCAGCAGGAAGGTCAGCCCGGCATTGGCGCGGTCGATGCGTGCCATCGCCATGCACTGCGCCTGTGTTCGCCCCTTGTGTGGCCACGGCTGACCATCCGCCGCTTCAACCTGACGGATGCGCTGCAGGCAGTCCAGCAGGGTAGGGCGCCTGGACTGTTGGCGGCCTGCGTGGCGGTGAGCGTGGTTTCCAGTGCGCGGGCGATGTCGTCCGGCAGCTGGTGGGCGGCCTCGCCCAGCGTGGCGAACAGGTACGGGTAGGTGGAAGCGGACATGGCGGCATCCTTGTGCGGTAGGCAAGGGCCACCCCGTGCATGCGAGGGTGGCGGACGATGCGTGGCTCCAATACCGGTGACCAAGTGTGAAAGCGCCGGCGGGCACAAGGCCCTCCACGCACCGTCCGCCAAAGACGCACGGACGGATTGCCAGCCGACGCCGCTCAACAAGGAGAAAGCGACGCCGGCTGGCAAGCGTAAACAACACTTGGGTCAACGGGATTGGAGTCCCGTGCCACCCATTGTCGGTGGCACTACATGATGTGCACGGGGCCCTTGCGGCTCCAATCAGAATTGTTTGAAACCCGGAAAATCCGCAGGCCAAAGGCATCCGCCACGCGCGGTGCCGATAGCGACAAACAGCGCTGACAGCTTCACGAAAGCGCCGGTTGCTACCGTGCCACGGGTGAAATGGAAACGAATGCTTGGCGGCTGCTGTGAGGCAGTGCGCACGATCGATCTGCCGTTGCTGGTGGCGTTGTTGATCCTGATGGGTGCGGGCCTTGCGGTGCTGCACAGCGTGAACGGACCGGTGGCAGGGCAGGCGATGCGCTTTGCGATGGGTCTGCTAGCGATGTGGCTGCTGTCGCGGGTCTCGCTGCTGCGCCTGCGCGCGTGGACACCTGCCATCTATGCGCTGTCGATGCTTCCGTTGATGGCGGTGTATGTGATCGGTACCGGTAAATACGGGCAACGCTGGCTCAACCTCGGCGTGTTCTACCTGCAGCCCTCGGAGCTGCTCAAACTCAGCCTGCCGTTGATGATGGCCTGGTATCTGCACCGTCAGCCGCTGCCGCCGTCACCGCGCACGGTGCTGACGGCAGCAGTATTGATCGGGGTGCCAGCGGTGCTGATCCTGATGCAGCCCAATCTCGGTACCGCCACCCTGGTGACGGCCAGTGGCGTGTTTGCGTTGCTGCTGGCTGGCCTGCAGTGGCGCTGGGTGGTGGTCGGCCTGAGTGCGGTGTCGGTGGCTGCGCCGCTGGCGTGGTTCGGGCTGCTGCGGCAGTACCAGAAGAACCGTGTGCTGACCTTCCTGGATCCGGCCGCCGATCCCTTGGGCACCGGTTGGAACATCCTGCAGTCGCGCATCGCCATCGGCTCGGGTGGCCTGCAGGGGCGTGGCTGGGGCCACGGTACGCAGGCGACATTGGATTTTCTGCCGGAGTACACCACCGATTTCGCGTTCTCGGTGTTGGCCGAGGAATTCGGCTGGATCGGCGTGGTGACGGTGTTCGCACTGTATCTGTTCGTGGTCTGGCGCTGCCTGTCGATCGCGGTGCAGGCACGCGACACGCACGCGCGGCTGTTGGCCGGCAGCCTGGGCCTGGCGTTCTTCGTGTACGTGCTGGTCAACGGCGGGATGATTTCCGGCTTGCTGCCGGTGGTGGGCATTCCGATGCCGCTGATCAGCTACGGCGGCACCTCGGCGGTGTCGTTGCTGGCCGGCATCGGTCTGGTGATGGCGGTGCGCGGGCACCGGCCGGTACACGCGTAGGTTTCCAGCCAACGGCGCAGCCCCTCGTGGGTGGGCCGCTCAATGCGATTCATCGATTGGGCCGGGCGGGTGAGCTGTGCAGGGGACGCCGTAAACCCATCCATGGGGGCTTGTCCGCGGCATCCATGCCGCAGACACCGCTGCGCAGCCCACCCGCCCGGCCCCTGACAGTTCCCGAGTACGTCCAGCCCACGGAAAAGAAAAAGAAGATCAAAAGCAAAAGCAGCGTGGCCGGCCCGGCTCAGAGCGAAGCGACCCGCTGTTGCTCTTTGCTCTTCTTTTCTCTTTGCGTGGGTGGACGCCACAGGAACGTGTCCGTGGCCGGGTAGATGGGCTGCGCAGGGGCGTGAGCCGCATGGATGCGGCGACCGAGCTTACAGGGACGTACTTGCAGCGGCCCCTGCGCAGTCCATCTACCCGGCCCCCCATGAATCGCTTTGCGGCCACCCACGAGGGGCTGCGCCGTTCGCCGACCTTCGCCGCCGATGCACGCATGAATCTGCGCAAGCGCATTTCTGTAATCGTTCCCACAACGCCGCACAGCAGCATCGCCGCTGACGAAGTTCCATTAAAAGTGGGCGCCAATTCACATTTTGACGCCGCGTTGATCCTGATCAATGGACTTGTCGCAATCGGCCTGCACAATGGCGGCCCGTTCGGCATGGCGCGCCGTCTTTGATGCAGCGCGAGGGGCGTCGGATGGGAAAGCAGTACTGATCCAACAGGTACAAGGAGCGCGGAGCACTGCCACTGGGGAGCGGCAGCCGCGCAGGTACCGACCGGGTCCGGCGGCCGGTTGCGTCTGCGGGGATGGGGACGCAACCGGCAACCTCTGCCTGAATGGGGTAGGTCAATCACGACGTCTTCACATTTCTCGCTGAACGCGAGCAAATCGTTGTGATTCATGGTCTTAGGGGTTTTAATTCATCCATGACCTGCTAACCTGCGGTGATGATTCGACGTTCTCTGGCCTGCATGCTCACCCTCGGCCTGGTCGCCTGTGCGACCCAGCCGACGTCCCCTCCGACTTCGCCCCAGGCCAGCAGTACGCCGCGCCACCCGGCGGCCAAGCCTCAGGGCCCGGCCGAAGCCGCGCCGGAAGCGGCAGCCGCTACGGCTGCGCCGGTCGATCTCACCCCGGTGCCGTTCGAAACCGCGCGCGCCAGGTTCATTGCCGACACCGCCAAGCGCTACGGCCTGAAGCCCGACGAGATCCGCAACGTGCTCGACCAGGCGCAGGTGCGCCAGCCGATCATCGCCGCCATGTCGCGCCCGGCCGAACGGGTCAAGCCGTGGAACGAATACCGGCCGATGTTCATCAGCAAGGCGCGCATCGATGGCGGCAAGGCGTTCCTTGCCCAGCATCGCGCTGAACTGGACCGTGTGCAGCAGCGCACCGGTGTGCCGGCTGAAGTGATCGTGGCGATCATCGGCGTGGAAACCAGCTACGGCAAGAATGCCGGCAGCCATCGCGTGCTCGACGCGCTGTACACGCTGGCCTTCTACTACCCGCGCAGTGGCGACCCGGCCAAGCTGGAGCGCGAAGTTCGCCGCGAGCTGTTCTTCCGCGATGAGCTGGCCAAGCTGTTCGAGCTCGGCCGCGAGGAAAAGCTGGACATCACCACGCTCAAGGGCAGCTATGCCGGCGCGATGGGCATGGGCCAGTTCATGCCCTCCAGCTATCTGGATTACGCGGTGGACGGCAACGGCGATGGTCGCCGCGACCTGTTCACCAGCTACGACGACGTGTTCTCGTCCATCGCCAACTACTTCGTGAAGAAGGGCGGTTGGGTGCGCGGCGGCCAGGTTGCTGTGCCGGCCACGCTCGCTGCCGGCCGCGAAGAGTTCAACCCGACCGAGTGGATGCCCACCTGGACGCTGTCCGATCTGGCCCAGCGTGGCTACCAGCCAAGCGCGCCAGTGCAGCCGGGCGCCACCGCCACCCCCATCACGCTTGAAGGCAGCACCGGCAAGCAGTACTGGCTGGGCTTCCAGAACTATTACGCAATCACCCGTTACAACCTCTCGAAGATGTACGCGATGGCCGTGTTCCAGTTGTCGCAGGCCATTGCCGGACAGGAGCTGCCCCCGGCATGAACATCAGATGGCTGGTCCCTGGATTGATCGTCCTCGCGCTGGCCGCCTGCAGCAGCGCGCCGAAAAAGCCGGCGACCGCCGGCCATGGTGGCAAGCCGTCCGGCACGGTGGTGCAGGGCAAGGGCGGGCGTCCGGCGCATTGTCCGGAGGGCTCGCCGTACGCGGCCGCCACCGAGGACCTGTCCACCCGTGGCAACTACACCGCCGGTGGCCTGTACAAGCCGGGCGTGAAAGACACCACACCCAGTTATGTGCCCAACGTGGCCTGCATTCCCGAGCCGCTGGTGACCAATGAAGACCGCTCGGCGATCGGCAACAAATCGCCCTACGTGGTGCTGGGCAAGCAGTACAAGGTGCTCGACGACACCCGCAACTACGTTGAACGCGGCACCGCTTCGTACTACGGCGCCAAGTTCCACGGCCGCCTGACCTCCAACCGCGAGGTCTACGACATGTACCAGTTCACCGCCGCGCACAAGACGCTGCCGCTGCCCAGCTTCGCCCGCGTGACCAACCTGGACAATGGCGAATCGGTGATCGTGCGCGTCAATGATCGTGGTCCGTTCCACGATGGCCGCGTGGTCGATCTCAGCTATGCCGCCGCTGTGCGCCTGGGCATCACCCAGCGCGGTACCGGCAACGTGGAAGTGCGCGCGGTGCAGCCGGGTGAAACCAACCTGATGGCGCAGAAGCCGTCGCGCCGCGAACGCCGTGCTGCTGAAGCGGCGGCGGCCACTGCTGCTGTCGCCAGCGCACGCCCCGCACCTGCCGCACGCGCGGTTGCCGACAGCGACATCGATCGCCTGGTCAACCGCCTGCCTGCCGATGGGGCGCCGGCGCGTGGCCAGCCGGCCACCACCCAGGCCGCCGTCAGCACGATGCCGGAGGTGGCGGTCAGCAGTCTGCCGCCCAGCGCACCCGCACCGCGTCCCGCCGCGCCGGTCGTGGCCACCGCCATGCCGCGCAGCCCGGCCCCGGCCAGCCTGTCGCAGAAGGTAGTGGGCGCGGTGATGCTGCAGGTCGCCAGTTTCTCCAGCCGCGACAACGCCAACCGGGCGATGGGCCAGCTCAACGCTGCCGGCATCGTCGGTGCCACCATCAGCGACATTGCTGCCGGTGGTCGTACCCTGTGGCGCCTGCGGGTACCTGCCAGCGACCACGCCAGCGCGGCGGAACTTGCCGGGCGCATCTCGGGTCTGGGCCTTGGCTCGCCACAGATCGTCAAGGACTGATTCCGCCCGGGCCGGTGCTGCCGGCCCTTGCCACCCCGGCCTTACAATGGCCACCTTGTCCCATCCTTCATTTTCCGGCCGTCCCCTGGAGCCTGCTGTCCCATGAATTTCCGTTCCGCCGCCACTGCCCTGGCCGCCACCCTGGTGGTCGGTCTGGCCTCCGCCCAGACGCCGCTGCCGACCCCGGCCACCCCGACGCCTGCCGCCGCCGCTGCCCCCGCTACCGTGGCCACGCCGCCGGCGCCGGCACCCAGCGTGTCCAAGGCCTGGGTGCTGATGGACTACGCCACCGGCCAGGTGCTGGCAGGCGAGAACATCAACGAACAGCTGGCCCCGGCCAGCATCACCAAGGTGATGACGTCCTACGTGATCGCCGCCGAGGTCAAGAACGGCAAGGTCCGTCCGGACGACCAGGTGATGATGAGCGAACGCGCCTGGCGCGAAGGTGGCGCCGGCACCGACGGCAGCTACAGCGGCTTCCCGGTCAACCAGACCGCACGCCTGGAAGACATGGAAAAGGGCATGGCGATCCAGTCCGGCAATGACGCCGCGATCGCCCTGGCCGAGCACGTGGCCGGCAGCGAAGAAGCCTTCGCTTCGCTGATGAACAGCTACGCCGCCAAGATCGGCATGAAGAACTCGCACTTCGTGAACGCCCACGGCCTGACCGCCCCGGGCCATCACAGCAGCGCCTACGACCTGGCCCTGCTGGGCCGCGCGATGGTGCGCGATTACCCGGAAACCTACGCGTACAACAAGATCAAGGAATTCCAGGTCGGCACCATCAAGCAGCCGAACCGCAACCTGCTGTTGTGGCGCGATGGCAGCGTGGACGGCATCAAGACCGGCCACACCTCCGAAGCCGGCTACTGCCTGATGAGTTCGGCCCAGCGCGGTGACCAGCGTCTGGTCGCCGTGGTGCTGGGCGGCGCGTCGGAAAAGCAGCGCGCCGATGACAGCCTTGCCCTGTTGAACTGGGGCTTCCGCTTCTTCGAAACCCACCGCCTGTACGAGCCGGGCAAGGCCGTGGCCGAGCACAAGGTCTGGAAGGGCACCACCGACAAGGTGCAGCTGGGCGTGGCCCAGCCGATGCTGGTCAGCGTGCCGCGCGGTCGCTACAACGACCTGAAGCCGAGCATCGACGTGCCCAAGACCCTGGAAGCGCCGTTCACCGCTGGCCAGCAGATCGGCACCGTCAAGGTCACCCTGGATGGCAAGCTGGTGGCCGAAGCGCCGCTGGTGGCGGTGGCTGCGGTCGAGCAGGCTGGCTTCTTCAAGCGCCTGTGGGACAGCTTCTGGATGTGGTGGGAATCGGAATGATCCGCAGCGTGCTGCGGTGAACGGAAAAGGCCGGCGAATGCCGGCCTTTTCTGTTTCGGGAGCCGGCTCCGCATGAATCCCGCCGGCACTACCAGCCCGATCGCTTACAGCGAGCGGCTGACGGTGAAACTGCCGAACACCGGTGACTGGCGCTGGCCATCGAATTCGCGGGTGCTGTGGTAGCGCGCCATCGCGAACTTCCAGCGGCCGCGCATCACCGCGATGCCATAACCGCCTTGGGCGACCACATGACGCTTGTCCACGCTGTGGCTGTTGCGGAACGTATTGCCGTCCAGGGTGATGTCGCGGATCACCCACGCCGCATCGGTGGTCGCAAACAGGTGCCATGACCAGCCGGACGGCTTGCCGCCGCGGGTCGGTGCGGTGTTCTCACCCGCCGGGCGCAGTGGCGTGCTGCCGAAATCGTCCGGCAGCTTCCAGCCGAAACGCACTTCGCCGCCGAGGTTCGCCTTGGTTTCCAGGTTGCCGATCGAACCGCCGTAGTGGCTGATCGCATCCCAGCCCCAGCCGTCGGCATTGAGGCTGGCATCGCCCGGCCAGCGGCGCATGCGCTCGTGGGTCAGCATGAACACCGGTTCGTTGTGCAGCTGGTTGTCCCAGCCCTTGAACTTCTCATCGCCCAGCACGCTGTGCACGGCGTCCTGCACCTGCTTGCCCTGCGCCCACGGCCCGACCACGCCCAGCGACAGCTGGGTGGTCTGCAGGCGATCGCCGCTGCGCGCGTTGAAGCCGAAGCTGACCAGCAGCACGCCGGCATACGGCCGGTCATCCTTGATCAGGTCGCTGCGGGTCGGGTCGGTGGGGGTGAAGATGCCCTGGGCCAGGCTGAAGATCATGTTCTGCTGTTCGAACTTGCCCGGGTGCAGTGCTTCCAGGTGGCTGTTCACCCAGCGCGCCAGGCGCGGCAGGCAGGGGTCATCGGTGTAGTCGACCAGGTTGGGCGAGACCAGGGTCAGCTGGGCGCCATTGGTATAGCCCTGGTCCTGGTGGCGGCCGCCGAACAGGTCGTTGTCGACGCGGAAATTGACCTGCGGCGGATGCTCGCGCATCGCGTCCGGGCCGCATTGCTCGGCTGCGGAGGCGGAAAGGGGGAGGGCGGTGGCCAGCAGGCCGGACAATCCAAAGGATGCGAGGTAGCGCATGGATGGGATGATCATGGGGAAGGGGGCTTTTGTCTGTCGTTTTATGCAACGACACGGTACTCCCGGCGATGTGATGGAACGAGCGCGCTGGGATCACTTGTCTGTTCCGAAAACAACATTGTCTGATCGACACAATTGGTTACCGCAGGGGCAGCTGCGCGGATGGGCGCGGGGGCCCTGAGACCCGGGTCCGGGCCTGAATGGATGTTCAGCTGCAACGCAGCGGCCCGCCTGCGGTGCCGCCGGGCTTTATGAATACTCTTGGGTTTGTTGCCCTGCGGCCCGATAATGGGCGCATGGAAATCAAGTCCGACAATCCCGAACACGGCTTCCAGTTCCCCGGTCAGTTCGAGCTCAGCGCGATGGGCCCGGCCAACCGCGGCCTGGAGCATGAACTCCCCCGCCTGCTGCTGGCTGCTGGCGTTGACGTGGTGAACGAGCGCATCAGCTGGAAGCATTCGTCCAACGGCAAGTACGTCTCGGTGCGCCTGGTCTTCCGGGCCGAGAACCGTGAACAGTACGACGTGGCCCACCAGGCCCTGCGCGACCACCCGGAAGTGAAGTGGACGGTGTAGCCGTCAGCTGCCCTGCCGAAGCGGCGGCCCCCGAGGCGCGTCCGCCGCGCCCGGCGGTGGTCCGTGACCTGGGGCGCCAGCCCTACGAACCGGTCTGGCACGCCATGCAGCGTTTCACCGACCAGCGCGACGACGACACGCTCGACGAGCTGTGGGTGGTCGAGCACGATCCGGTGTTCACCCTGGGCCAGGCCGGCAAGGTCGAACACGTGCTGGCGCCGGGCGAGATCCCGGTTGTCCACGTCGATCGCGGCGGCCAGGTGACCTACCACGGCCCCGGCCAGATCGTGATCTACCCGCTGCTGCGCCTGCCGCGGCTGGGCATCGGCGTGCGCGACTACGTGTGCCGCATCGAACAGGCCATCATCGACACGCTGGCCGAGTGGAACATCGGTGCCGAACGGCTCGACGGCGCCCCGGGCGTCTATGTCGGCGGCGCCAAGATCGCCGCGCTCGGCATCCGCGTGCGCCGCGGCTGCACCTTCCATGGCCTGGCCTTCAACGTGGCCATGGACCTGGATCCTTTCCACCGCATCAACCCCTGTGGTTACGAGGGGTTGCAGGTGACCACGGTGCTAGACTTGGGCGGACCGTCCGGGATGGACGCCGTCAAGCCGGTGCTGCTGGACCACCTGGCCCGCCAGTTCGGCCTGCTGCTGCAGCCCGTGCCTGAACTGCCTGATCTCTCTGCGGCCGCCTGACCGCCCCCGGAAACGCCATGACTGAAACCACTGCCCGCACCATTCCCCTGCAGATCGTGCAGGCCGAGCTTCCGTCCACCGCGCCGTTGCAGGCCGGGGTCAAGCAGATGGGTGGGGACAAGATCAACCGCTCGCCGGTGCAGTTCGCCGACGTGCCGGTGCTGCGCAAGCCCTCCTGGATCCGCGTGCGCATTCCTTCGGGCAATGCCGTGCAGAACCTGAAAGCCAAGCTGCGCGAGAACCGTCTGGTGACCGTGTGCGAAGAAGCCAGCTGCCCGAACATCCACGAATGCTTCGGCCACGGCACCGCCACCTTCATGATCCTGGGCGAGGTCTGCACCCGTCGCTGCTCGTTCTGCGACGTGGCCCACGGCCGGCCGAAGCCGCCCGATGCCAACGAACCGGCCAGCCTCGGCCAGACCGTGGCCGACATGGGCCTGAAGTACGTGGTGGTGACCAGCGTCGACCGTGATGACCTGCGCGATGGTGGTGCCCAGCACTTCGTCGACTGCATCACCGCCATCCGCGAGAAGTCGCCGGGCACCCGCATCGAAGTGCTGACCCCGGACTTCCGCGGCAAGGGCCGCATGGAGCGCGCGCTGGAGATCCTGGCGCAGAACCCGCCGGACGTGTTCAACCACAACATCGAAACCGTCCCGGACCTGTATCGCAACGTGCGCCCGGGCGCCGACTACCAGTGGTCGTTGAACCTGCTGAAGAACTTCAAGGCGCAGCACCCGGAGGTGCCGACCAAGTCGGGCATCATGCTGGGCCTGGGCGAAGACTTCGAACAGATCAAGGCCACCATGCGCGACCTGCGTGCGCACAACGTGGACATGATCACCATCGGCCAGTACCTGCAGCCGACCGCGCATCACCATCCTGTGCTGAAGTACTGGACGCCGGACGATTACAAGGCGCTGGAAGTCTACGGTTACGAGCTGGGCTTCAGCCACGTGGCCTCCGGCCCGATGGTGCGCTCGTCGTACCACGCCGACGTGCAGGCCAAGGGCGCCGGCGTCCAGTAAACGGTTGCCGCCGGGCATGGCCCGGCGCTACCGATGGGTGTCACCACCACCATGGTGGGTGTCGCCGCCACCGTGGTGGGTGCGGACCGTTGGTCCGCACGCCTTTGCCTGCATTCACAATTTGCTACACCGGCCCCGCTAGGCTGGTTTTCCACCGAACGTGGGCGGGTGACAAACCCGGCAACTTTCGGCACTGTCGCGGTGTCTGAACACCCTGCAGTCTCCCCCTTGGCAAGGCGCCTTCGAGCACGTCAATGAAATTCAAAGCCCCCGCATTCCTGATGGCCCTGGCGCTGGTCGCGCCGCTGGCGCTGGCGGCCAAGGCCGATTCGCCGGCGTTGCCGGCTGCCGCCACCGCCGATCAGGTGACCACCTCCAAGCTGGTGTACGGCCTGTTGTCCGACAGCCGCTACGCGTACCGCCCGCGTGCGCTTGATGAAGCCACCTCCAAGGATGTGTTCAAGCGCTACCTGGAGACGCTGGACGGCGGCAAGCAGTACTTCACCCAGGCCGACATCACCCGCTTCGCACCGTTCCAGGCCGGCATTGCCAATGCCATCCGCGGCGGCGAACTGGAGCCGGCGTTCCAGGTGTTCGCGGTCTACAAGCAGCGCGTCGGCGAGCGTGTGGCCTATGCGCGCAAGCTGCTCAAGCAGGAACCGGATTTCACCACCGATGAGCGCTTCGAGTACGACCGCAAGGAGGTGCCGTGGGCCGCTTCCAATGCCGAACTCGACGAGCTGTGGCGCAAGTCGGTGAAAAACGACTGGCTGCGCCTGAAGCTGGCCGGCAAGAAGTCCGATGACATCCGCAAGACGCTGGACAAGCGCTACGCCACCCTGGAAAAGTCGGTCAACGAACTGAAGGGCGAAGACACCTTCCAGTTCTTCATGAACGCCTACACCAGCGCGGTTGATCCGCACACCGATTACTTCACCCCGCGTACCGCCGAGAACTTCAACCAGGCGATGTCGCTGTCGCTGGAAGGCATCGGTGCGCAGCTGCAGCGCCAGGACGATGTGGTGGTGATCCGCGAGATCATCGCCGGTGGCCCGGCGGCTGTGGACGGCACGCTGAAGCCGGGTGACCGCATCGTCGGTGTCGGCCAGGGCAAGTCCGGGCTGGTGGAAGATGTGATCGGCTGGCGCATCGATGATGTGGTGGCCAAGATCCGTGGCGCCAAGGACACCGACGTCAAGCTGGAATTCATTCCTGCCGAAGCCGGCGTCGACGGCAAGCACCACACCCTGGTGCTGACCCGGCAGAAGGTGCGCCTGGCCGAACAGGCGGCCAAGGGCGAGACCATGACCATCCCGGCCGCCAATGGCGAGCCGGCGCGCAAGGTCGGCGTGATCAAGCTGCCGACCTTCTACCAGGACTTCGAAGGCCGTCGTCGCAACGCCGCCGACTATGCGTCGGCCACCCGCGACGTGGCCAAGCTGCTGGCTGGTTTCAAGACCGACAAGCTGGACGGCGTGGTGCTGGACCTGCGCAACAACGGTGGTGGTTCGCTGGATGAAGCGATCGAGCTGACCGGTCTGTTCATCGAACAGGGTCCGGTGGTGCAGGTGCGCGAATCCGGTGGCCGTGTCACCGTCAACAGCGACCGCAACCAGGGCGTGGCATGGGACGGCCCGCTGGCCGTGCTGATCAACCGTGGTTCGGCGTCGGCGTCGGAGATCTTCGCCGGTGCCATCCAGGACTACGGCCGCGGCCTGGTCATCGGTGAAACCAGCTTCGGCAAGGGCACCGTGCAGAACATCGTCGACCTGGACCGTTGGCCGAGTGGCGAAGCCCAGCGCTTTGGCCAGGTGAAGCTGACCATCGCCCAGTTCTTCCGCATCAGCGGCAGCAGCACCCAGCACAAGGGTGTGGTGCCGGACCTGGCGTTCCCGGCCAGCGTCGATGCCACCGAGTTCGGCGAAAGCACCTACGACAACGCACTGCCGTGGACCCGCATCGCCGCGGTGCCGCACACCCAATACGGCAACTTCGCGCCGCTGCTGCCGAAGCTGGAAACGCGCCACGACTCGCGTATCGCCACCGACAAGGAGTTCCAGTGGTGGAACGAGGACGTGGAGCAGTTCCGTACCGAAGCAGCCAAGAAGTACGTCTCGCTGAATGAAGCAACCCGTCGTGCCGAGCGCGAGCGCCAGGACACCCAGCGCAAGCAGCGCCAGATCGTGCGCAAGGAACTGGGCCTGGCCCTGGACCCGCTGGCCGATGACAGCAGCGATGACGGCCTGACCGGCAACGAGCGCGACATCGTCAAGGATGCCGCCCGCGAGAAGGCCGCCGAGAAGCGCCCGGACCCGCTGCTGCGTGAATCGGCCTCGATCCTGGCCGACGCGGTGAACCTGCTGGAGGCCGACCGTCCGCTGTCCGCGCAGGTGCTGCCGCAGTCCACCGCCGCAGGCCGCTGGGCCGACTGATTGACTGAGGAGGGGGCGGAGCGGATGAAGTCGTTGGTGGCACAAACGACTTAATCCCCTCCGTCCCCTTTTTGCATGAACCGGGAACAACGGTGGGGGAGGGGGCCGGTGTTTTCGACCCGGTGCACACGGGCAGGGGGCTACCCTCGGGGTTACCGTCTTCGCAGGAGTACCCATGCGGGCCTCCCTTCTTTCTGCTTCCCTGCTGGCCGCCACCAGTGCCCTGGCATTGACCGCCTGTGGTGGTCGTGCCGCCGACAGCACAGTGCTGCGTGAGTCTTTCGATTCGGGGGATACGTTCTCGCGCACCGTCGATGGCCGTCCGGCCGAAGCCTGCGAGGCGGCACGACGCACGCTGCTCAGCCAGGGCTATGCCATCGCACGGTCGGACGACGCACAGGTGGAAGGCAACAAGAATTTCCAGCCGCGCGAGGATGACCACGAACAACTGGTGCTGCGTATCTCGTGCGCGCCGCGTGGCAGCCAGGCGCTGGTGTTCGTCAGCGCCGTGCAGGATCGCTATGCGCTGAAGAAGAGCCCGACCTCGGCCAGTGTCGGCGTGGGCGCATTGGGCTCGGTGTCGTTGCCATTCGGCAGCAATGACGACTCGCTGGTGAAAGTGGCCAGCAGCACGATCACCGATGCCGAGTTCTATCGGCGCTTCTTCCAGCGCCTGCAGCAGTACCTGCCAGCGGCAACGAAAGCAGAGCCGCAACCGCAACCGGCCGCGTCGCCGCAGCCTGCGGCCGGGCCCGAGCCCGAACCAGTGCCGGCAGCAACGGACCAGGGCTGAACGTGCGCGGCAGGGTGATGGCATGGGCCCTGCTGCTGGGTTGGCCCCTGAGCGCGCTGGCCGCTACGGCCGAGTGCACCCAGGGTCTGCTGCAGCGGCTGGGGTGGCGCTTCGACACCACCGCGGTCACCGCACCGCAGGTACACGGTGGGCCGGTCTGTACGCGTGCCTCGCTGGCCGAGGCGCAGGCAGCCGGTGATCTGAGCGTGCGTTGGCCGGGAACGCTGGCCGAGGCCGACCGGCAGGCTCTGTTGCAGCAGTTGTTGGATGACCCGGCCACGGTCTGCGCCTACGCCTTTGAACTGGGCGCGGCCGTGCAGCGTGCCACGCAGGCACTGCAGGACAATGAGAGCTTCCGCTTCACGGGTGTGCAGCTGGGCTGGATCGGCTTTGGCGCACGCGGCGCCCCGGCACAGGGTTGGCAGCGGGTGCGCAGCTTCGGCCGCGGCTATGTACCGGCCGCCAGCAACAGCCGCGCACTGGATGCGTTCTACACCGGCCGGGTGCGTGCCGAGTGCGGTGTCGGCCGTCAGGTCGCGCAGCTGGCTACGCAGCGCGAGCTGTATGGCGATGCGGCCTTCGATGCGGAGTTCACTGCGGACGAACTGTCCATCGGCACCTTCCTCGGCCTGCACGACACCGACAGCATCCTGCTTGGCGCGCAGGCCGGCCAGTTCCTGGCCGACGGCAAGGCCGTGCGCACCTCGGCGATGGGGCGGCAGGCATTCGTCGGGCTGCCGGGCTTCATCGAACACGTATTCGACAAAGGCACGCTGGACGACCTCAGCAACCAGGCGGAAAACTTCGTCGTGGTGGAGGTGGGCGAGGGGGCCGCGCGGGCCCTGGCAGAACACGGCGGCCTGGCCTGGTACGACCAGCGCAATCGTGCCCTGTGGCAGTTGGCGCAGGGCATTCCGCGTGTCGGCCAACGCTATTTCGAGCGGCTGCTGTACGAGCGCGATCCGGTCCTGCGTGCGCAGCTGGCCCCGCGCTATCGCGACGTCGTGCAGCAGATGGACCAGTTGCTGGACGATGCGTTCTACCAGCAGTTCGTGATCTACGTGCACCCACGCGGTATACGTCCTGTCGGCTATCACATCATCCGCCTGCTCGACCGCAATCCGCGCACGCCGTTTTCCATCGACCTGGCGTTGCACAATCTGCATACCACGCTCTACCGGCGTTGGCGCGAGGCGCAGCTGCGCCACTGCGCGACGACCGGCCGGCCAGGCAGCCTGACTTCCGACAACAACTGAAGGTGAAACAATGGATATTGCAATGATCGGCCTCGGCCGCATGGGCGCCAACATGGCCCAGCGCCTGCACCGCGGTGGCCACCGCGTGGTCGGCTACGACCCGGGCGAGGGCGCCCGCCAGCGCGCCGCCGAGGCCGGCCTGGAGGTGGTGGATTCGCTGGCCGCCGCAGTGTCCGCGCTGCCGGTGCCGCGCGTGGTGTGGCTGATGGTGCCGGCCGGCGAGACCGTGGACCAGACGCTGGGCCAGTTGACCCCGCACCTGGCCGAAGGAGACGTCGTCATCGACGGTGGCAACTCCAACTACCAGGACTCGATCCGTCGCGCCAAGGCGCTGGCCGAAGATGACCTGGGCTACGTGGACTGTGGCACCAGTGGCGGCGTGTGGGGCCTGCAGGAAGGCTACAGCCTGATGGTGGGTGGCGATGCCGCGGTGGTCGAACAGATCGCACCGCTGCTGCGCACGCTGGCACCGGCCGAGGACCGCGGCTGGGCGCGCGTCGGCCCGTCCGGCGCAGGCCACTTCACCAAGATGGTCCACAACGGCATCGAGTACGGAATGATGCAGGCCTACGCCGAAGGCTTCGCGTTGATGGAGCGCAAGCAGGAGATGGAACTGGACCTGGCGCAGGTGGCCGAGGTGTGGCGCCACGGCAGCGTGGTGCGTTCGTGGCTGCTGGACCTGAGCACCGAAGCCCTCAAGCGCAACCCCTCGCTGGATGGCATCGCACCGTACGTGGAGGATTCCGGCGAAGGCCGCTGGACCGTCGCCGAAGCGATTGCACTGGACGTGCCGGCACCGGTGATTACCCTGTCGCTGCTCGAACGCCTGCGTTCGCGTGAATCGAACTCGTTCACCGACCGCCTGCTGTCAGCGATGCGCAACGAATTCGGCGGCCACGCCATCAAGAAGTCGTAAGCACCGGTTTGACGTAGATCCACGCATGGCGTGGATCTACTGTGTCGACCAAGGTCGACATCCACCAAGAGCAGGCAATGCCATTCAGACAGATCGCGGAGATCTGTCGAAGGCGGGGTGGGTCCGGTTGCGGGGGCGTGAGCGCCATGGATGGCGCGACCGAGCTTACATGGACGTACTTGCAGCGTCCCCCGCAACCGGACCCACCCCGCCATCCCGCGGAATGCCCGCTTTTGCCGTTGCCGTTGCTGTTGCTGTTGCCGTTGCCGTCGATTCGGCGGGTGCAGGGCTCAGCCCTGCCGATCACCCCACCTGCACCCGTCGTCCCTGGCGCGCACTGTCCATCCCCGCCTGCAGCAACCGCATCACCTGCAGCGCCTGCTGCGCGCTGACCGTCGGCTCACCCTCGTCCTGCATCGCCGCTGCGAAGTCGGCATACAGGCGCCGGTAATCACCGGGCAGGTTGTCCACGGTGCTGCGCTGCACGTTGTCCTCCGCATCGCAGTGCAGCAGTTCGCCGTGGTGCGGATCGATGCCCCATCCTGGCGCGCCTGGCGCAACGCCACGACGCAGCTGCGCCTCCTGCACGTCCAGGCCATGCTTGATCCAGCTGGCCCGCGTGCCATGCACGGCGAAACGAGGGGCAGGCGCCGCGACCAGTGAACCGGCATGCACGATCGCGCGATGGCGCGGGTAATGCAGTACCGCGTGGAAATAGTCGACGCCGCTGCCGCCTTCGCGCTGCACGGCAAGGTCCGCATCGATCGCCTGCGGACAGCCGAACAGCACCAGCATCTGGTCCAGCAGGTGCGGCCCCAGGTCGTACCACAGGCCGCTGCCCGGCCCATCCTGCTCGCGCCAGCGTTCGCGCACCTGCGGGCGGTAGCGGTCGAAATGGGCGTGGCATTCGGCGATGTCACCCAGCGTGCCCTCGGCAAGCAGTGCCTGCAGGGTCAGGAAATCCGCATCGAAGCGCCGGTTCTGGAACACGGTGGCAATGCGTCCGGCACTGCGCGCTGCAGCCAGCACCTGCTCGGCTTCGTCCACGGTCACCGCGAATGGTTTATCCACCAGCACATGCTTGCCGGCGGCCAGCGCGGCGATGGCCAACGGCGCGTGCTGTTCGTTCGGCGTGGCGATGACCACCGCATCCACCGCAGGGTCATCGAAGACCTCCTGCGCGGTAGCGCGTATGTGGACGTCGCTGAAGGTGCGCAGCAGCGTATCGCGCTGCGAACTGACGACGCTGTGCAGGGCCAACCCCGGCGTGTGCTGGATCAGCGGGGCGTGGAAGACGCGGCCGGCCAGGCCGTAGCCGATCAGGGCCAGTTGCAGCTCGGGGCGCATGGGAAGACTCCGCGCGGATCGGAAAGTGCAGGACAGGAACCTCAGGGTAAACGAGATGACTACGCGCCCGAAAGCTGAACGATTCCCGCTGCAGGTGTGCCCATTCACGTGAGCATGACCGCAGCGCCACGCCTGCACTACAAGCAGTTGGCGACACTGGGCCCACCAACCAGTAGGAGAACCACACGATGAGCACCACGACCCGTACGCTGTTGGCTTCCGCCCTCACCCTGGGCCTGGCGCTGTCCTCCTCGGCCGCTTTCGCCCAGGACGCCGCAGCGAAGAGCCCGCCGAAAACCGATCATTCGGCGATGACCCATGCCGACCGCCATGATTCCAACGAGCCGGTCACCGACAGCTGGATCACCACCAAGGTCAAGGCCGATCTGCTCGCCAGCAGCAATGTGCCGGGTACCGAAGTGAAGGTGGAGACGGTCAATGGCGTGGTCAGCCTGAGTGGCACCGTTGCCACCAAGGCCGAGCATGACAAGGCCATCGCCACCGCCAAGGGCATCAAGGGCGTGACCCGCGTTGATGCCGCCGCACTGAAGGTCAGTGCCGCCAAGAAGCGCTGATCGACACCGCAGGTTGCCAGCAGGGGCGCTCCCACGGGGGCGCCCCTGTTTTTGTAACGTCGGGCCTGCGCGATGCCTGCTGATGGGCGCCCCGCCGAACGACCCATTACCCCAGAGATGTGACCGGCTGCGCTATATTGCCGGTTCCGCCGTGGCTGATCCTGCCCGGATCGCTCTCCCCGGCTGAGCTGACGAGGAACTATGGCGCTGGTTTTCAGTGATGACATCTGGGATCGCTGGCGACTGCCTGCTTTGGCGCTGGCAGCGGCAGCCATCATCGTGGTCCCGTGGTTGACCCTGCGCAAACTGCAGCAGGACAACGAGCTGGCCATGGGCTGGGTGACCCATACCCAGCAGGTGACTGTGGCCCTGCAGCAGCTGCAGACCGACGTGCGTGACATCGAATCGGCTGCGTTGACGCTGTCCAAGGGCGTGGATGCGCCAGGCCTGCGCGAGCGCATGGCCAAGGCCAACGACATCCCCGAGCGCCTGGCCGAACTGGGCCGGATGACCCGCGACAATCCCGAGCAGCTGATCCGCATCGGCCGCATCCAGTCGATGCTGGAAGGCCGTATGGGGGTTGCGCGTGAGCTGGCGAAGTCCGAGCCCAACAGTGACCAGCGCGAGCTGGTGCAGGACCTGAGCACGCGCTATCCGATCCGCGGCCTGGTGGAAGAACTGCAGGCCAGCGAGGAAGCGCTGCTGGCCCAGCGCGCCGCCCAGGCGGAGCGACAGAAGCGGCAGACCAACTTCGTCTCGTGGAGCTCGCTGCTGGTACAGCTGGCGCTGCTCGGCCTGGTGCTGTGGCTGCTGCAACGACAGATTGGCCGCCGCCTGCAGGCTGAACGACAGTCGCAGCGTGCGGCTGCGCGCGCTGCGTCGGTGCTGCAGACCGTGCGCGAACCGATCGTGCTGTTGGATCGCGAGCTGCGCGTGCAGCTGCACAATCCCGCGTTCTCCGAGTTGTACGGGCTGCAGGATGAGCGCGCCGACGGCCTGCTGCTGGAAAACGTAGGCGAGGGCGCATGGCGTGACCCGGTGGTTCGCCAGCGTCTGGCCGACGTATTGCTGCGCGGCCGTGAACTGTGGGATTTCGAACACGAACAACGCACCGTCGACGGCATGTCCCGCTACATGCTGCTCAACGCGCGGCGCATGCCGCTGCCTGACACCGACGATGAAGTGGTGCTGCTGACCGTCAGCGACGTGACCGTGCAGCGTGCGGTGCAGACACGTGTTGAAGAATTGAACCGGCAGCTGGAAGGCAAGGTTGCCCAGGTCTCGGAGGTCAACCGCGAGCTGGAAGCGTTCAGCTACTCGGTGTCGCACGACCTGCGCGCGCCGCTGCGCCATGTTGCCGGTTTCTCGGACAAGCTGTCGCGCCATCTGGGCGAGGCCGCCGACGAGAAGAGCCAGCACTACCTGGGGGTGATCTCCGGTTCAGCGCGGCGCATGGCCACGTTGATCGACGACCTGCTGGTCTATTCGCGCCTGGGCCGCGCAGCGATGCGCCAACAGACCGTGGACATGCAGTCGCTGGTGGCCGATACGCGCGCGATGCTCGACGCGAACGTGCAGAGCGAAGCCGAGAGCAGCGGTCATGCGCATCAGGTGGAGTGGAGCATCGCGCCGCTGCCGATCGTGGTGGGCGACGAGAACATGCTGCGCCAGGTCTGGCTGAACCTGCTGGGCAACGCGGTGAAATACTCGGCCAACCGCGAGCCGGCGAAGGTCCGCGTGGACTACCAGCAGCAGCCTGATGGCGGTCATCAGTTCACGGTCAGCGACAATGGTGCAGGCTTTGACATGGCCTACGCCGGCAAGTTGTTCGGCGTATTCCAGCGCCTGCACAAGGCCAGCGACTATCCGGGCACCGGTATCGGCCTGGCCAGCGTACGCAGGGTGCTGACCCGCCACGGCGGCCGCATCTGGGCCGAAGCCGCACCGGATGCCGGCGCCACCTTCCACTTCTATCTTCCCCCCGTGCTCGACGCGGACAAACAGGGCCCCATCGCATGACGACGCTGCGCACCATCCTCCTTGCCGAAGACAGCCCGGCCGACGCCGAAATGGCGATCGATGCGCTGCAGGAAGCGCGGCTGGCCAATCCCATCGTGCACGTCGAAGACGGCGTGGAAGTGATGGATTACCTGCTGCGCCGTGGCGCCTTCGCCAGCCGCGAAGAAGGCCTGCCAGCGGTCCTGCTGCTGGACATCAAGATGCCGCGCATGGATGGCCTGGAAGTGCTGCGGCAGATCCGCGAACACGACGAGCTGAAGCGGTTGCCGGTGGTGATCCTGTCTTCCTCACGCGAGGAAAGCGACCTGGCCCGCAGCTGGGACATGGGCGTGAACGCATACGTGGTCAAGCCGGTGGACGTGGACCAGTTCTTCGGCGCAGTACAGACCCTGGGCAAGTTCTGGGCACTGATCAACCAGGCTCCGGAGATCGAGTAGGCCCATGCCCCTGACCGGTCCCGCACTCGGCGCATTGCGCATCCTGCTGGTGGAAGATTCCCCCGAGGATGCCGAGCTGATGTCCGAACAGATGCTCGATGCAGGCCTTGAGGCCACGTTCGAGCGTGTCGAGAGTGCGGACGACCTGCGCCATGCGCTGGCGCGCTTCCAGCCGGACATCGTGCTGTCCGACCTGAGCATGCCTGGCTTCTCCGGCGACGACGCGCTGCGCATCGTGCGCGACGCGTTGCCGGAGGTGCCCTTCATCTTCGTCTCCGGCACCATGGGTGAGGAGAACGCGGTGGCCGCCCTGCAGAAGGGCGCCAACGATTACATCATCAAGCACCAGCCGGCACGCCTGCCGTCGGCCGTGGCGCGCGCGGTGCGTGAGGCACGCAGTGCCATCGAGCGCTCGCGGGTGGAAACCGAGCTGATGCGCGCGCAGCGGCTGGAAAGCCTGTCGTTGCTGGCCGCAGGCCTGAGCCACGATCTGCGCAACATCCTGCAGCCGCTGCTGATCATGCCGGACCTGCTGAAGGCGCGTACCCAGGATCCGCAACTGCACCACCTGGCCGATGTGATCGCCGAGTGCGGTCGCCGTGGCCATGAGATGGCCGAATCGATGCTGTCGTTCGTGCGCGGGTCGCGCAAGGCCAGCGAGCGCATCCACATCGATGACCTGTTCCAGGCCGTGGCGCTGCTGTTGCGCAGCAACGTGCCCGATGGGGTCCGCCTGGACCTTGTGGTCGAGGATGAGGGGCTGGTGGTCGATGCCAACTACACCGAGCTGCAGCAGGTGTTGTTGAACCTGGCGCTCAACGCGATCCAGGCGATGCCTGATGGCGGCAACCTGAGCCTGACCGCCAGCCATGGCGGCCAGCGCGATGGCGAGGACTGGCTGCGCATCGCGGTGGTCGATGAAGGCACCGGCATGGATGCGGACACGCTGTCGCATCTGTTCAATCCGTTCTTCACCACCAAGGCCGATGGCACCGGGCTGGGCCTGATTTCCTGCAAGCGCATCGTTGAAGGCGCCGGTGGCAGCATCCACGTCAACAGCCAGCTGGGGCAGGGCACCTGCTTCGAGCTGCGCCTGCCGATGCATGCCAGCGCCGAGGGCGGCGAACCGATCGAACAACTGGTGGCGCTGGGCAGTGGCCAGTCGATCCTGGTGGTCGATGGTGAAGCCACGCGCCTGTCGCTGCTGGGCAATGCGCTGTCCAGCCAGGGCTATCAGCTGCAGCTGGCCTCCGATGGCCCGGCGGCGCTGCGCTGGATGCAGCAGGAGGCGATGCCGGCGCTGGTGATTGCCGATGCCGGCTCCAAGCTGTTGTCGGCCAGCCAGCTGCTGGGTGAGATGGCCACGCTCGGCTACCGCGGCCCGGCGCTTGTGCTGGAAGATGCTGCCGGGGAAATGCCGGCAGATGTGTTCCCTGCAGGCATCGAGGTGCACCTGCTGCGCAAGCCGCTGCAGATGCAGCAGGTGTTCCGCGCGGTGGCCGACGCGCTGGGCTGACGTCGAGGGAACGCCGTAGAGCCGAGCCCATGCTCGGCTGCTGTCTGCATCGGCTGCCTCAGCCGAGCATGGGCTCGGCTCTACAGGTGTGCAGCGGCGGCGTTTCAGCCCGGGCGATCCGTCGTTTCCCACGGAAACCGTGGCAGGCTTTCCACCGCCTGTTCCAGCCGCCGCGACCAGTTCTGATGGATGTCGGCGTATAGCGCTGAATCGGCGCCCAGCCGCAGCTGCTGGCTGATCCGCAGTTCGCCGGCCCGCAGCAGCGCCATATCCACCGGCAGGCCCACCGACAGGTTGGACCGGATGGTCGAATCGAGCGAAACGATTGCCGTGCGTGCGGCGTCTTCCAGATGCGTGGATGGGGTCAGGATGCGGTCCAGGATCGGCTTGCCGTACTTGGATTCACCGATCTGCAGATAGGGCGTTTCCGGCGAGGCAGCGATGGCGTTGCCCAGCGGGTAGACCATGTACAGGCCAGGCTGTTCGCCGGCAATCTGCCCGCCGAAGATCAGCGTCGCCTGGGTGTTCACCCCGTCATGGCCGTGTTCGGTGTGCTGGTTCTGCACCTGGCTGTCCACCAGCAGGGAGCCGACGTAGGCCGCAGCCTCGAACAGATGGGCCATGTCGCGCAGGTTCGGTGTGCGCCGCTCGTCGGCATCGCGCTTCAGCCGTGACACCAGCAACTGCGTCGTGGCCAGGTTGCCGGCCGCCATCACCACGTAGGCGGCCTGGCCGGGGTATTCGAACACGTGCAGTTTGCGGTGCACGCGGACATCGTCCAACGCGGCATTGGTGCGGGTGTCGGCGGCGAAGACCAGGCCCTCGTCCACCTCGATTCCAACGCAATAGGTCATGTCGGTGCCCTATCATATGCGTCCCGGATTGTAGGCAGGCCGTTGTGACGATGGCATGCCCGCGCTCCACCTGATTGCCGTCACCGGAACCGCATGACCACCGTGCTCCTGAGCCTGGGCAGCAACGTCCACCCCCGCCGCTACCTCCACGCTGCGGTGGCGGCCCTGCGCGAGCGCTTTGGTGCGCTGCAGGTGTCTGCCGCCTACCGTACCGCCGCCGTCGGTTTCGAGGGTCCGGCCTTCCTCAACAATGGCGTTGCCATCGAGACCGAGCTGCCGCTGCAGGAACTGGATGACTGGCTGCATGCGCTGGAAGATGCGCACGGTCGTGATCGCAGCGGTCCGCGTTTCTCCGACCGGACCCTGGATGTCGACGTGGTGTTCTATGGCGACCTGGTGGTGGAAGGCCCCGGCCATCTGCGCATTCCGCGCCCGGAACTGAAACATGCCTTCGTGCTGAAGCCGCTGGCTGATATCGCCCCGGATTTCATCGATCCGGTCAGCGGCCTGGACTTGGCCACGTTGTGGCGCGCACACAAGCAGTATGGCGAAGCGTTCGAGACGGTCGAGCTGGACCCCGACGCGCTGGATTGACCCGACGCAGCCACCCCATGGGTGGCTGAACGATCAACTCACCGTACGCCCACCATCCACACGCAGGGTGTGACCGGTGACGAAGCTGGCCTCGGCCGCCAGCCAGTACACCGCTTCGGCGATTTCCTCGACCGTGCCGATCCGCGCCAGCGGCGTGCGTGCCAGCAGCGCCTCGCGGGCGAAATCGTCCTTGCCCTGTTCCGGCCACAGGATCGCACCGGGCGCCACTGCATTCACCCGCACCTTCGGCGCCAGTTCCAGCGCCAGCGAGCGGGTCGCCATCTCCAGCGCGGCCTTGGCCATCGTGTAGGCGATGTGGTTGGGCATCGGGTCGGTGCCGTGCAGGTCGGTCAGGTTGACGATGCAGCCGTGCTGGCGGCGCAGGTACGGCGCGGCGGCCTGGGCCAGCAGCAGCGGCGCGCGCGCGTTGACCGCGTACAGCTCGTCCATCGCCTCGGCGGTGACCTGACCGAGCGGGGTAGGGAAAAAGTTGGAGGCGTTGTTGACCAGCGCATCGAGGCGGCCGAAGTGGGTCACCGCCTGCTCGACCAGATCGGCCAGGGCGTCGGCGTCGCGCAGGTCGGCCTGCAACGCCAGCACGCTGCCGGGGCGCTCGTTGTCCAGGTTGAAGGCGGCCTGCTGCAGTTCGGCGCTGGAGGTATGGGCGTGCAGCACCACCGACCAGCCACAGGCGTGGAACTGGCGGGCGATGGCCGCGCCGATCCGGCGCGCGCTGCCGGTGATCAGGGCCACGGGGGCGGTGTCACTCATCGAGGGTCCTCCAAGGCTCGGCTATCCTGTGCACCATTGTCACCGCATTCGAAGACGCCATGCAGCCTACCTTCCCCCTGCCCGAAGCCGATGCCCTGGCCCACAGCGATCAACTGGCCGCCGCACTGCGCGCCGAGATCCTCGCACAGGGCGGGGCGATGCCGTTCTCCCGCTTCATGGAGCTGTGCCTGTACACGCCGGGCTGGGGTTACTACAGCGCCGGCGCCAGCAAATTCGGCGGCAGCGGCGATTTCACCACCGCACCCGAGCTGGGCAGCCTGTTCGCCGGCAGCGTAGCCAATGCGCTGGCGCCGGTGTTCGGCCAGCTCGATGCGCAGGCACGGATGCTGGAACTGGGCGGCGGCACCGGTGCCTTCGCCGAGGCGGTGCTGCTGCGCCTGGCCGAGCTGGACGCGCTGCCGGCCCGCTACGCGATCCTTGAACCCAGTGCGGACCTGCGCCAGCGCCAGCAGGAGCGCCTGCAGCAGAACCTGCCGCCTGAGCTGGCCAGCCGGGTGGAGTGGCTTGATCGCCCGTTCGAGGACGACTGGGACGGCGTGGTGTTCGCCAACGAGGTGATCGATGCGCTGCCGACACCGCGCTTCCTCATCAAGGACGGCGAGGTGTACGAGGAAACCGTCGAACTGGACGGGCAGGGCAACTTCATCCGTGGCGCGCAGCCGGCCGACCTGCTGCTCAACGGCGCGGTGCGCCACCTCGAACGCTACCTGGAAAAGCCCTTTGCCGACGGCTACCGTTCCGAGGTGCTGCCGCAGCTGCCGTATTGGTTGCAGGCAGTGGCCGGCGGCCTGCGCCGTGGCGCGATGCTGTTCGTGGATTACGGCTACAACCGGGGCGAGTTCTACCAGGAAGAGCGCGATGATGGCACCGTACGCGCGTTCTACCGCCACCACGTGCACAACGAGATCCATCGTTGGCCGGGCCTGCAGGACATCACCGCATCGGTCGATTTCACTGCCATGGCCGAGGCCGGCCTGCACGGCGGTTTCGACCTGGCCGGCTACTGCAGCCAGGCCAGTTTCCTGCTCGGCAACGGCCTGGACCAGGTACTGACCCTGGCCGAGGAGCGCACCGATGAAGTGGGCCGCATCCAGCTGCGCGACCAGGTGAAGAAGCTGACCCTGCCGACCGAGATGGGCGAGCGGTTCCAGGCCATTGGCCTGCAGCGCGACGTTGATTTCGAACCGGCCTTCGAACTGGGCGACCTGAGCTGGCGCCTGTGAGTGCAGCGTTGCCGGTGATCAAGCCGCTGCGGCGGCCACGCCTGTGGAGCGCGCTGTGGGTGTTGGCGGTGCTGACGGTGATCGTGGTCTGCCTGATTCCGCCGCCGCCGATTCCGCTGCCGGAAAACAGCGACAAGGGCGAGCATTTCCTGGCCTATTTCATCCTGGCCGGCAGCGCGGTGCAGTTGTTCCGGCGTGGCCGCCCACTGCTGTGGGTGGGGGCTGGCCTGGTGCTGATGGGCATCGGCATCGAATTTGCGCAGGGCGCGTTGACCAGCAATCGCATGGCCGATCCGATGGATGCGGTGGCCAACACCATAGGCGTGTTGGTGGGGATGGCCACCGCATTGACCCCGCTGCGCGACATCCTGCTGCGCTGGCGGGGGTAAGGCGTGCCAACCAAGGTTGGCACCTACCAGTAGATCCACGCCACGCGTGGATGAATCTTCCCGGCGCCAACCAGGGTTGGCAGCCACCAGTAGATCCACGCCATGCGTGGATCCGGCCGCAAAGCGCCAACCAAGGTTGGCAGCTACCGGAGCGTCACCTCATCCAGCACCCACATCGCCGGGCGCGTGTCGCCGGTGAAGTTGATGCACAGATCGCCCGTGCCCGAGGTGCCCTTCGGCAGCGCTGCGCGCAGGCTGACGAAGCCATCGGCATCGGTCTGCGCCGGCAGCGGCACCTGTGCCAGCACCTTGCCCGTGCAGTCACCGCGGCGGATCAGCATTTCGCCGTGCGCGCTCCGGGCCTTTTCGAAGCGACGCTTCGGCTCGTCGTGGGCCAGCTGGAAGTAGTACGGAATGCGGCCCGCACGCACTTCCACGCTGCCGATGCCATCGAGCTGTGCCTGCGGCCAACGCCAGCACGGCTGGAAGATGTCGACGGTGAACACCGCACGCGCACCTTCGCGCGGACCATCATCTTCCAGGCGCAGTACCAGACCCTTCTCGCCCACGCAGCTGCGCAGTTCTTCGCTGTGCCGCGACAGCAGCGACTGCGCGGTGTACGACGTCACCGTCGGCGTAGCGGCCAGCGGCTGGCCCTGGTAGAACGCAGCCGCCTGCACCGTCGCCGGCAGCGAGGACGTCAGCGGCTGCTGGTACAGCGGCGACTGCGCGGTCACCGGCTTTCCGTCTTTGCTGTAGCGCACTTCATAGCCCAGCGGATTGGCCAGCGACACGGTCACCGTGTTCGCCGCGCGGTCATCGGTGTAGGCCACGCCCACTTCAAACGGCGTCTGTGCATACGCCAGTCCCCAGGCCCGATAGCGCTGCAGCTGCGAGGGCAGACGGGCCAGGAAGTCGCGGAAATCACGATGCTCCGGCGTGCTCCAGCCAGTCTCGGCCACGGCGGCCAGTCGCGGGAACAGGTTGTGCTGCAGACGCGCGTAGGTGCGCGTGTGCTCGGTGAACATGTTCGCCTGCAGGCCGAGGATGTGACCGCGCTTGTCGGCTGCCAGTTCGGCCGGCACCGGTTCGTAGTTGTAGAGCTTGGCCAGGTTCACCTGCGTCGGCCGGCCCGGCGGCTCGTTCGGCGAGGCGGTCTGCAGGTAATCCAGGTACAGGTGGCTGACAGGCGACATCACCACATCGTGGCCCGCGCTGGCCGCGGCCAGCCCACCCTCGGTACCGCGCCAGGACATCACCGTGGCCTGCGGCGGCAGGCCGCCTTCAAGGATTTCGTCCCAGCCGATGAGGCGACGGTCGTGTTCTTCCAGGAAGGTTTCCAGGCGCTTGATGATGTGGCTCTGCATGGCCATCTCATCCTTGATGCCGAGCGCGCGCATACGCTGCTGCACCTGCTTTGAGGCCTCCCACTGGTCCTTCACTGCCTCGTCGCCACCTACGTGCACGTACTTGGCAGGGAACAGGGCGATGACTTCTTCCAGCACGTTTTCCAGGAAGGTGACGGTGCCGTCCTCGACGTTGAACAGGTTCGGGAACACGCCCCATTCGCTCAACGGCTTCAGTGGCGCGTCGATCGTGCCCAGTTCCGGATAAGCGGCGATCGCCGCCGTGGCGTGGCCGGGGACATCGATCTCCGGAATCACCTGGATGTGCAGCTTGGCGGCGTAGGCGATCACTTCGCGGATCTGATCCTGCGTGTAGAAGCCGCAGTACGGATGCTCCTTGCCGCTGACCGGATCGATGCCGCCGTCACCGGCCGGCAGGCGGCAGCTGCCGACGCCGGTCAGCTTCGGGTAGCGCTTGATCTCCATGCGCCAGCCCTGGTCGTCGGTCAGGTGCCAATGGAACGTGTTGAGCTTGTGCGCGGCCATCGCATCGAGCACGCGCTTGATCTCGTCCAGGCTCTGGAAGTGCCGCGCCGAGTCGAGCATGAAGCCACGCCAGCTGAAACGCGGCGCATCCTGGATCTGCACAGCCGGCAGCACGCCGTTGCTGCCGCCGGTGGCGAGCTGGGCCAGGGTGGTGGCGCCGTAGAACAGGCCGGTCTCGTTGCCGGCCTGCACCACCACACCCTCCGCGGTGCTTTCCAGCGTGTAGCCCTCGCCACTGTCGCGGAAGGTCGGCACGATCTGGAAGCGGATGCTGCCCGCCTTGGCGGCGGCCTTGCCGTTGGCCACTACCAGGCGCGGCCCACCACTGCGTGCCAGCAGGTCGGCGAACTGTGCAGCGACGCGCTGTGCGGCTTCGCCATCGGCATGCAGCACGGTGCCCGCGCCGACGGTGATGCCCGCACCGTTGCCGCGCTGCACGTTGGCCGGTGCGGGAATCAGCATCAGGCTGCCGGCGCGCAGCTGCGGGCCGGGGCCGGTATCGAGTGCCGGGGCATCGGCGGCCAGTGCCGGCAGCACGGGCAGGGCGGCCAGCAGGCTGCCCAGCAGCAGAAGGCTGCGCATGCTGGCGCGGGTGGGCTTCGTCATCGGAAGGACTCCTTGGATCGGGTGCGATGTTCGCTATACATGAAAAACGCCGGGCCCGGAATGACCCAGGCCCGGCGTGCGTGCACGACTCGGCGATGAAGCTGCCGCTGGATCAGTACTTGAAGCGGAAGTTCAGGTAGTACTGGCGACCGTTGCTGTAGAACGAGGTCGGAATGGCCGCGGTCTGGTAGTACTTGTAGGTCGGGTTGTTGAGGTTCAGGCCATCCAGGCTGATGCTCAGCCAGTCGGTGGCCTTGAAGCTCAGCGACGCCGACAGCGTGCCGAAGTCATCCTGGTAGTACGGGTTGGTGCCCGACAGGCTGATCAGGAACGACGAACGGTGGGTGTAGCTGACCCGTGCACCGAAGCGCTCGTTCTCGAAGTATGCGCCCACGTTGTAGGTGTTCTTCGAGGTGCCCAGCAGGTTGTGCGAACCATCGGACCAGGTGTGCGCGGTCGTGCCGTTGGCGTAGGTGTAGTTGGCGTTGACGCCGAAGTACTCGCCGATCGGCTGCTCGTAGGCCACTTCCACGCCGGTGACCTTGCCGTCGGCATTGATCGGGGTGGAGATCTGGTAGGTCTCAAGCTGGTTGGTCAGTTCGCTGTACAGCTGGCGCGAGACCACGTCGAAGGCGATGTAGTCCTTCAGGTCCATGTGGTAAGCGCCGACCGACAGCAGGCCGCGCGGCATGAAGTACCACTCCAGGTTCGCATCCAGGTTGGTGGACAGGGTCGGCTTGAGGTTCGGATTGCCGCCACCGCCGGTCCGGTTCAGGTCCGAACCGTAGGACGATGCGCCCAGCGCCGAGTAGTCCGGCAGGGTCTGGGTCTGCGAAGCAGCCACGCGCAGCACGAGGTTGTCGTCCAGGTCGAACTTGATGTTGGCGCTGGGCAGCACGCGGTTGCGCTTGTTCTGGAAGGCCACGCTCTCCCACATGCCGAACAGGCTGCTGACATCTGCGTCGGCGGCCTTGCTTACGGCGTTGTAGGTGTTGATGTCCTGCTTGATGTTGACGTAGCGCAGGCCGACGTTGCCGCTCCACCAGTCACCGCGGAAGTTGGCCTGCACGTAGCCGGCGAAGTTCTTTTCCTTCACCTGCCACTCGGCACCGTAGTTGTGGCGACCGGTCGGGCCGTCGTTGCCCGCCAGCCAGGTGGAGTTGTTGGTCACCGCATCCTTCAGCGCACCCGGGGTGAAGTACCAGATGTTGCGCGGGAAGGTGCCGCCGATATCGCCAGCGAAACCGTTCGGATAGTTGGAGGTGGCACCGTTCTTCAGCGCGCTCCAGATGTCACCCGGGGTTGCACCCTCCGGCGACAGCGCTTCGCGCTTGTGGTCGGCGAAGCGCAGACCGAAGTCGATGGAGCTCAGCACGCCGCCGTCGTTGAAGTACTGGTTGAAGTCGAGCGTGGCCCACTTCTCCTTGTCTTCGGCGGTGACCTGCTGGTTGCCCCAGGTGCCGAAGCTGGTGACGCCATTGGGCGAGAGGTCGCCGCCGACGTTCCAGTCGATCGGCGAGCCGCTGCCGTGCGTGGCCCAACTGGCGCCACCGCCGCTGCCCACGGTGACCTCGGCGATGTACTGGCGCGGGGTTTCGCCGGTGCCCTTGGTGCTGCCGGCCTGGAACTTGGCGGTCAGGCTGTCGCTGATCTGCCAGTCGGCATCGAAGGTGACGTAGCTCGACTTGGCCGTCGACTCGCGGTAGATCATGTCGTACACCGCGTAATTGGTGTCCGGCACGCCCGCGTAGGTGGCGTTGGTCAGCACGCCGTCCTTGACCACATAGCCCGGATTCGGCGCCTGCGACTTGGCGAAGCTGTTGCCGAACATCATGAAGTTGCGGTTGTAGTTGTTGGCTTCCAGCTTGGAGCTGAAACCATTCAGGCCCAGGGTGAGGGTGTCGGTCGGCTTGAACTGCAGCGAGACCAGGCCACCCTTGCGTTCACGGGTCTGTTCGAACAGGGTCGAACCCAGCAGGCCGGGAACGTTGACGCCGATCAGGTCCGGGTTGGTCTTGGCGACGGGATCGTCGGCGCCGATCTTGAAGAAGCCACCCGGAATTTCCTGCGCTTCACGGCGCAGTTCGCGCTTCTGGCTGAAGCCCTGCACCATCACGCCGAAGGTACCTTCGTCGTTCTTGTAGTTGAACAATGCGGAGTACTGCGGGTCGTTCGACTTGGCCTGGTCCGAACGCACCATGCCGATCGAGCCTTCCGCAGTGAACTGCTTGGAGAATTCCAGCGGCTTGCGGGTGATGATGTTGACGGTACCGGTGGTACCACCGTCCTGCAGCTTGGCCTGCGAGGACTTGTTCACTTCCACCGAGCTGACCAGTTCCGACGGCAGCAGCGAGTAGCTGACGCTGCGACCGACGTTGTTGCCCTGGCTGAGCACGAACCAGTCGGCCGAACCGACGGTGTGGCCGTTGATCAGGGTCTGGGTGAGGCTGGGGCTGGTGCCGCGCAGGCTGACACGGTCGGCTTCGTCGAAGCCGCCTTCATCGGCGCTGGACGAGCTGATGTTGACGCCCGGCAGGCGCTGCAGGGTGTCGGCAACGTTGTGCGCCGGCAGCTTGCCCACGTCTTCGGCGGTGACCACTTCCACGCGCGCATTGGCTTCGCGCTTGGTGTCCAGCGACTTTTCCATCGAACCGCGGATACCGGTAACGGTGACGGTGTCCAGATCGGTGGCGGTCGGGGCGGCCTGCTGCGCGTGCGCACTGAAGGCGATGCAGCTGACGATGGCGGCCGAAAGCAAGGTCTTGCGGGTATTCATGATGTCTCTCCTCATCACTCGATTGGATGCCGGCGGCGATATGGGATTGCGGTTGCGATGACGTGCGCGGGGCGGCGGCGATGTCCCGGGCATTGGCGTGCCACGTACTGCGTGCTGCGATTGCGTTGAAGCCGTTTGCAGGTTCAGGCGTCGGCGTGGAGCAGGTACCAGCTGGCAGCGCCGATCACGCCCAGCTGTCCGTGTTCGACCACCTTCACCGGGATGCGTGCCAGCGCCTCGCCCATCGGCCCCTTCTGCAGGTAGCGTTCGACGAAGGTGCTGGTACGCAGGTACTCGCGGATCTGCGGCAGGATTCCACCGGCCAGGTAGACCCCGCCGTGGGCGCCATAGAACAGGGCCATGTCGCCGATGGTGCTGCCGAGCAGGCCGCAGAACACATCCAGCGCCTGCCGAGCCAGCGGATCGCTACCGGCCATTGCCGCAGCGGTGACCGCATCGGGGCTGGCCAGCGCCGGTGCCTGGTCCTGCAGCGCGCAGATCGCGCGGTACAGGTTCATCAGGCCGGGGCCGGAGATCGCATGTTCGATCGATACATGCGCGCGGTCGCGCTGCATGTGGCGGACGATCGCCATTTCCAGTTCGGTGCTGGCGGCCAGGGTCGGCTGGCCGGCTTCGGTAGCCAGCACCACCGGGCCGTTGGCCGTGGGAATCCACAGCGCTGCGCCCAAGCCGGTGCCGGGGCCGACCACCAGGGTCGGGCCGCGCGCTGCACTGTCCGGGCCACACAGGTGCAGCACGCCACTGGCATCGACCTGTGCGGCGGCATAGGCCACGGCTTCGAAGTCGTTGACGATGTGCACCCGCTGCAGGCCGACGTCGACCTCGATCTGCCGCGCCGACAACGGCCAGGGCACGTTGGCGGTGATCACCGTGCCGTCTTCGCGGGCATAGCCGGCGGTGGCGACCACGCAGTGCGACGGGCGCGGGCCTTCGGCCAGGAAGTCGGCGAGGATCGCGCTGAGCCCGGCGTGGTCGGCGTTGCGGTACTTGCGGTAATCGAGCACCTGCACCGGATGGGCATCGTCGCCGCTGGCCTGGACTCGGGCGACACGCACATGGGTGCCGCCAACGTCGGCAGCCAGGAACGAGGGCGCGACGCGGGACAGGACATGGGCCGGGGCGGGATGGCTGGCGGTCACGCGGGCTCCTGCAGCAGGTGGGGCCGGCCCCGGGAAGGGCAACGATGAAGCCGGCGATTGGGGCGGAGTCTGTAACCGCGTTGACAACGATGTCAACGAGTTCGTGACACTTTCGTTGCTGCGCCGCAGCGAATGCAGATCGCCGTAAACGTTTACATGGCGTGAGTGCGGCGACCATGGCAGAACCGTTGCAGCAAGGGGCTTCAAGGGCGAAGCGCATTCAGCGGATGGCCGTGCAGCGGGCTTGCGCAGTGCAGCATCCGATGTGGTGGCCCGTGCATGGAAGTTGACAAACGGTCGTCGTCCACCGAAAGAATGTGACAACGTTGTTCCCAGCCACTCTCCGACGCCGTGTTCTGCGGCCGTCGCCGCAGGAGCCTTCCTGATGTCAGCCGTCCCCGCTGCAAGCGCACGCCCGAACGTGGCCTCGTCCATCGCCATCGTCGGCGTGCTGTTTTTCCTGATCGGCTTCTTCACCTGGCTCAACGGCCCGTTGATCACCTTCGTCAAACTCGCCTTCGAGCTCAGCGAGGTCGGCGCCTTCCTGGTGCTGATGGTGTTCTACCTGTCCTACTTCTTCCTGGCCCTGCCGGCATCGTGGATCCTGCGCCGCACGGGCATGAAGAAGGGCCTGAGCCTGAGCCTGCTGGTGATGGCCGGTGGCGCGGCGTTGTTCGGTGAGTTCGCCACCCAGCGCTGGTATCCCGGCGCGCTCGGCGGCCTGTTCGTGATCGGTAGTGGACTGGCACTGCTGCAGACCGCGATCAACCCGTACATCTCCATCCTCGGCCCGATCGAAACCGCCGCACGGCGCATCGCGATGATGGGCATCTGCAACAAGATCGCCGGCATCCTGGCGCCGATATTGATCGGCACCCTGGTGCTGCATGGCATAGGTGACCTCGACGCTCAGGTGCAGGCCGCCGATGCGGCCACCAAGGCCACGCTGCTCAACCAGTTCGCGGCCAAGATCCACGCGCCATACCTGGCCATGGCCGGCTTGCTGGTGGTGCTGGCGGTCGCGGTATTGTTCTCGCCGCTGCCTGAAATCAAGGCCTCCGAGGCCAATGCCACCCCGGCCGGCGCACCGGGCAAGGCCGAGCGCAGCAGCATCTTCCAGTTCCCGCACCTGTGGCTGGGCGTGCTGTGCCTGTTCGTCTATGTCGGCGTGGAAGTGATGGCCGGTGATGCCATCGGTACCTACGGTCATGGCTTCGACCTGCCGCTGGACCAGACCAAGATGTTCACCTCGCTCACCCTGGGCGCGATGCTGGTGGGCTACGTGGTGGGCCTGCTGCTGATCCCGAAGGTGGTCTCGCAGTCGCGCTACCTGACCGTCTCGGCGGTACTGGGCGTGGTGTTCTGCCTGGGCGCCTTCTTCACCCACGGCTATGTGTCGGTCGCCTTCGTGGCGCTGCTGGGCTTTGCCAACGCGATGATGTGGCCGGCGATCTTCCCGCTGGCGATCCGTGGCCTGGGCCGCTTCACCGAAACCGGTTCGGCGCTGCTGGTGATGGGCATCGCCGGCGGCGCGATCATTCCGCAGCTGTTCGCCGTGCTCAAGCAGCACATCGATTTCCAGCTGGTGTTCCTGCTGCTGATGGTGCCGTGCTACTTGTACATCCTGTTCTACTCGGTGGTCGGCCATCGCGTCGGCCTGCCGCAGGACAAGGGCTGATCGGCGATGATGGACGGCAGCCAACCCCAGGAAAAGCCGATGCGCAGAGCGACCATCAAGGACGTTGCCGAAAAGGCCAAGGTCTCGCTGAAGACGGTGTCGCGGGTGATCAACAACGAGCCCTCGGTGATGCAGGCCACCCGTGCGCGGGTGCTGCGTGCCATCGCCGAGCTCGACTACGAACCCGATCCCTCCGCGCGCAACCTGCGCAGCGGCACCACCTTCGTGATCGGGCTGGTGTACGACAACCCGAACCCGTACCACATCATCGGCGTGCAGAACGGCGTGCTCGCCGCCTGCCGCGAAACCGGCTTCGGCCTGCAGATCCATCCGTGCGATTCCAGTTCGCCGCTGCTGGCCGATGAACTGGCCGACTGGGTGCAGCGCTCGCGCCTGGCCGGGCTGGTGCTGACCGCACCGATGTCCGAACGTCGCGATCTGATCCAGGCGCTCACTGCGCGGGGCATCAAGCTGGTGCGGATCATCGCGGCCACTGAAGATCCGGCCGATGGCGCCTGCGTGTTCGTCGACGACCGCGAAGCCGCCTACGAAATCACCGAACACCTGATCCAGCTGGGCCACCAGCGCATCGGCTTCCTCTGGGGTGGCACCTCGCACCGGTCGTCGGGCGAGCGCTACGCCGGTTACGAGGCCGCGCTGAAAGACTACGGCATGACCGTGGACAAGCATCTGGTGGTGCAGGGCGACTACACCTTCGATGACGGCTTCCGCGGTGCACGGCGCCTGCTGGCACTGCGCGAACCGCCCACCGCCATCTTCGGTTCCAACGATGAAATCGCCGCCGGCGTGCTGGCGGCAGCGAAGTCGGCCGGCATGAACGTGCCCTACGACCTGTCCATCGCCGGCTTCGAGGACAGCCCGTTCTCGCGCCAGTCGTGGCCGCCGCTGACCACCGCCAAGCAGGCCACCGAAGACATCGCCCGCCATGCCGCGCGCCTGCTGATCGCGCAGCTGCGCAGTGATGCCTACGACGATGCGCCGGCGCCGCTGCACAACCAGGGCTTCGTGCCGCAGCTGGTGGTGCGCGGCTCGACCGCACCGATGCGGCCTGCCGCCGCCCGTCCCCTTCCTTCCGATCCTTCCTGAGCCTGCCATGTCGCTGTCCGACCCCACCGCCACCCTGATGTTCGCCGAGGCCGCCGAAGCGGCTGACGTCGTTGCCCGTCAGTTCGCCCGCAACCATGCCGTGATGGAAACGCTGGCAGCCAGCCTGCGCGCTGCGCCGCCGCCGTTCGTGGTGACCTGCGCACGTGGCAGCTCCGACCATGCCGCGACCTACGGCAAGTACCTGCTGGAAACCCAGCTGGGCCTGGTCGTTGCCTCGGCCTCGCCGTCGGTGGGTTCGGTCTACGCCGCACCGTTGCAGCTGCGCGGTGCGTTGTTCATCGTCATCTCGCAGTCCGGCAAGAGCCCGGACCTGCTGCGCAATGCCGAGGCGGCCAAGGCCGCTGGCGCGCGCGTGGTGGCGCTGGTCAACGTCGAGGATTCGCCGCTGGCACAGCTTGCCGACACGGTCATCCCGCTGCATGCCGGCGTGGAAAAAAGCGTGGCGGCGACCAAGAGTTACCTCGCCTCGTTGTCCGCGCTGCTGCAGCTGGCGGCGTACTGGAAGCAGGACAGCGCATTGCGCAATGCCCTGGACCTGCTGCCCGATGCGATGCGCGAGGCCTGGCAGTGCGACTGGAGCGCAGTGACCGAGGGCCTGGTGGAGGCCAACAACCTGTTCGTGCTCGGCCGTGGCCTGGGCCTCGGCGCAGCGCAGGAGGCCGCGCTGAAGTTCAAGGAAACCTGCAGCCTGCACGCCGAGGCCTACAGCTCGGCCGAGGTCAAGCATGGGCCGATGGCGCTGGTCGATCGCGGCTTCCCGGTGCTGGCCTTCGCCCAGCCTGATGAAACCGGTGCCGGCACCCGCGCCGTGGCTGAAGAATTCACCGCGCGTGGCGCCCAGGTGTGGCTGGCTGGTGCCGGCGGCAACCTGCCCGTCGCCGCTGCGCCGCATCCGTTGTGCGCGCCGCTGCTGACCGTGCAGAGCTTCTACCGCGCGATCAATGCACTGGCGCTGCGCCGCGGCTTCAACCCGGACCTGCCGCCGCATCTGAACAAGGTTACGGAGACGGTGTGATGGCAACCGTGCTGCGCAATGCCCGCATGCTTGCCGGCGATGAGTTCCGCGATGATCTTGCGGTGGTCATCGAAGACGGCCACATCAGCGCGCTGCTGCCCGACGCTGCGCCGCAGCTGGGCACGGCCGACGAGCAGGTGGACCTGGGGGGCGGCTGGCTGCTGCCCGGCTTCATCGATGTGCAGGTCAATGGCGGTGGCGGCGCGCTGTTCAACAACACGCCCGACGTAGAGGCGTTGCGTACGATTGCGCGTGCGCATCGCCGCTTCGGCACCACTGCGATGCTGCCGACCCTGATCAGCGATGACCTCGGTGTGATGCGCGAGGCGATCGGTGCGATGCGCGAGGCCATTGCACAGGGCGTGCCGGGCGTGATCGGCATCCACCTGGAAGGACCGTACATCGCACCGGCGCGTAAAGGCACGCACGATGCCAGCAAGTTCCGCGTGCCGGACGCGGAAGAGATCGAACTGGCGTCGTCGCTGGACAACGGCGTGACCCTGCTGACCCTGGCGCCCGAGCGCGTGCCGCTGGAGACCATCCGCGCGCTGGTGGAACGCGGGGTGATCGTCGCCGCCGGTCACACCGCCGGCACCTATGAAGAGATCCGTGCCGGCCTCGATGCTGGCGTGCGTGGCTTCACCCATCTTTACAACGCGATGTCGCCGTTGCAGGGGCGCGAGCCCGGCGCAGTCGGCGCGGCGCTGGAAGATCGCGACAGCTGGATCGGCATCATCGTCGATGGCGTGCACGTGCATCCGGCCAGCCTGCGCGTGGCGCTGGCGGCCAAGCCGCGCGGCCGCCTGCTGCTGGTGACCGATGCGATGCCGCCGGTCGGTGCCGACGATCCCAGCTACGTGCTGTATGGCGAAACCATCACTGCCATCGATGGCGTAGTGCGCAACGCCGCCGGCTCGCTGGCCGGTTCGGCGCTGGACATGGCCACCGCCGTGCGCAACACCGTGCAGCTGCTGCGGCAGCCGCTGGCCGAGGCCGCGCGCATGGCCTCGACCTATCCGGCGCAGTTCCTCAATGTTGATGACCGCCTGGGTCACATCGCCGAGGGCTACCAGGCCGACCTGGTGCTGCTGGACGACGCGCTGCAGGTGCGTGGTACGTGGATCGCCGGCCAGTACGAGGCGGCTTGACGATGAGCAGCACGCCGCCACGCCGGTTGGGCTCGATCGACGCCCTGCGCGGCATGACCGTGGCGGCGATGCTGCTGGTCAACAACCCCGGTGACTGGAGTGCGGTGTTTGCACCGCTGCGCCATTCCGAATGGCACGGCTGCACACCGACCGACCTGGTGTTCCCGTTCTTCCTGTTCCTGGTGGGCGTGTCGATGGCCTTCAGCGTCGCACCGCGCGCGCTGGATCCCGCTGCACGGCTGGCACTTGCACGTGGCGTGCTGGAACGCGCACTGCGCATCGCCGTAGCCGGTGTGCTGCTGCACCTGCTGGTGTGGTGGGCACTGCATACGCACCACTTCCGCATATGGGGTGTGCTGCAGCGCATCGCGCTGTGCGCGGCAGTGGTGGGCGTGCTGGCGGTGTATGCGCGTCCGCGCGTGCAGGCGGCCGTGCTAGTGGCGTTGCTGGTGGGGTATGCAGCGCTGCTGCTGGGCGTGGGTGACCTTGCGCCCTGGACCAACCCGGCCAGCCGTCTCGACACCACCTTGTTCGCGCCATGGATCTACCAATGGCAGGCCGATACCGGTCTGGGCCATGACCCGGAAGGATTGCTGAGCAGCCTCGGCGCGTTGGCCAGCACGGTGCTGGGCCTGCTGGCCGGCGGCCTGCTGCGCAGTGGCCGCGCCGGTGCATTGGCGGCGCTGGGTGCGATCACCACCGTGCTCGGCATGCTGCTGACGACGGTGTTGCCGCTCAACAAGCAGCTGTGGACGCCCAGCTACGTGCTGTGGACCGGGGGCCTGGCCGCGCTGGCGTTGTGGCTGGGTCACGTGCTGATCGACCGCAAGGGATGGCCGGCGCTGGGCCGGCGCTTCGGCGTCAATGCAATCACTGCCTATCTGGGGGCTTCGGTGATGTCGGTGATCCTGCTGGCGACCGGCGCCTGGGGATGGGTCTGGCAGCAACTGGCCGTGGCGATGCCGCAGGCGCTGGAGCTGGCATCGATGCTGCAGGCGTTGGCGTTCGTCGCGCTGTGGTGGGGTGTGGCGTGGTGGCTGGACCGACGTCGCATTTATCTGAAGATCTGAGCACGGGCAAACGTAGTAGCGAACGGCTCATCCACGCATGGCGTGGATCTACTGTGCTGGTGGGGTTGCGGGCTCATCCACGCATGGCGTGGATCTACTGGGCTGGGGCTTGTGGGTTATCCACGCCATGCGTGGATGCTCTTGGCGGGCCAATGATGGTGAACTTATTCATCGACATGCGGGCCGCGTGAGCACTTCGCGGCTTCACATCGAAAACGTGACCGGTTGCCTGCAATTTCACCTATCGAAATCATTCATGGCAGTGGCAGACTGCGTCAGCAGCGCCGTACATAGCATCCGCAGTTCCTGATCCTCGACCCAGGAGTGCCGTATGTCCCCTGTCGTCCCGCCCGGGTTCCGCCGGCGTCGTTTGACCGTTTCCCTGGTCCAGATCCTGGCGGCGCCGTCGTTGCTCGCGTTGTCCGCCCCGGCAGCTTGGGCGGGGTGTGATGCATCCGCCCCCGTCGCCGGGCAGACCGTCACCTGCAGTGCGGCCGCGCCCAACCCCGATGCAACGCCGGTCACCCTGGGTGCCGGAGCCAGCGGCGTTACCGTGAACGTGCAGAGCGGTGCGCAGTTGAGTACCAGCAACGCCAACGCCCTCTACGTCGCCCCTACGGCCGGCGGCACCATCAACAACCAGGGCAGCATCGCGGCCAGCGGTACCGTCGGCAGCGGCACCGCCGGAGGCATCAATGCCGATGCCGTGGTGACGGTCAACAATGCCGCCAGTGGCAGCATTTCCTCGGCACAGGGGTACGCGCTGTATCTGCAGGGGGGCAGCGGCGTGGTCAACGACGGCCAGATCGGTGCGGCCGCTGGCTGGGGCATCGCCTTCAAAGGTGCAGGCGACAGCAGCGTGGTCAACCGCGGCAGCATCAGCGGCGGCACCGGCGGCGTGCAGTTCGGCGCCGGCAACGATCGCCTGCAGATGCTGGCCGGCAGCATCAGCGGCGCCGTGCAGCAGGGCGATGGCAACGACGTGCTGCTGCTCAACGGCGGCACCCTCGACAGCCTCGACCAGGGCAATGGCGATGACCAGCTGACCGTCAACGGCGGCACCATCACCGGACTGGTGACGCAGGGCAGTGGCCGCGATGATTTCGTCATGACCGGCGGCACCATCGGTGCCCTCCAGCAGGGGGACAACATCGATACCTTCCGCATGAGCGGTGGCCGCATCGTCGGCGCGTTCGAAGATGGCGATCAGGCGTGGATGACCGGTGGCCGCATCGGCCGGGTCAACATGAAGCTGGACAAGAACCTGTGGGACATGTCCGGCGGCACCGTCGACGGCAACGTGGTTACCGGCTTCGACACCGACACCATCATCATCTCCGGCACCGCCTATATCGGCGGCAACATCAGCGTCAGCGGCGGCAATGACAGCGTGACCATCACCGATGGCACCGTGCGTGGCCAAGTTCTGTTGAGCACCGGCAACGACACGTTCAACTGGAACGGCGGCGGCATCGTGTACGGCGCCATCGACGCAGGCCCCGATGACGACGTGGCCACGCTGAGCAACCTCAACCAGGGCAACATCGGCGCGGTACCGCTGTTCGACGGCGGCAGCGGCAATGATCGTCTCAGCTTCAGCAACGTCAAAGGCAGCGGCGTCGCGCGTTTCCAGAACTGGGAAGCGATCAGCCTGGCCAGCAGCACCGAGCTCACCTTCGATGGTGATCTGGTGCTCGGTGACAGTGTCAGCGGCACCGGTTCACTTACCCTGGATGACACCAGCACGATCTATGCAGGCAGCGGGACGCATGCAGTGCGTCCATTCAGCGGCAGCGCGTTGGTCAATGTGGTCAACGCCGGGCGCATCGATCTGACCGGCTCCGCGCCGGGCGATGTGTTCACCGTGCGCGGCAACTACCGTGGCGATGGCGGCGGGCTGTACCTGCGTACCGTGCTGGCGGCGGACAACGCCACCAGCGACCGGCTGGTGATCGATGGCGGCACGGCCACCGGCAGCACCGGCATCGGCATCCTCAACGCGGGCGGCAGCGGGGCGGCCACGCTGGTCGACGGCATCCTGGTGGTGCAGGCGCTGAACGGTGCCACCACGGCGCCCGGTGCGTTCTCGTTGTTCGCACCGGTCTCGGCCGGCGCCTACGAGTATTTCCTGTTCAAGGGCGGCGTCAGCGCCGGCACCGGCGAGAACTGGTACCTGCGTTCGACGCTTGCGGTCGGGCCGGCCCCCGCGCCGAACGGTGGCGGCGAAGTGGTTCCACCGCCGCCGCCGACACCGCCGGTCGCACCGCCGCCGCCGATTCCCCCGGCACCACCACCGCCACCGGAAGGTGCCATCGATCCGAACCTGACCGCGGGTGAGACCGCGCCACCGCCGCCGCCGCCGGAACCGCCGCCCGTGGCACCGCCCAGCGACCCACCGGTGCCGGACGTGCCGGTGGCCGGGGGCAGCCTGCCCGGCATCGGTGCGCCGCCGCCCAGCGCGGGAGCAACACCCGCCGCGCCGGACGAGAACGGCCTGGTGCCGCTGTACCGCCTGGAGACCGCGGCCTACGCCGTTGTGCCCCCGCTGCTGCGCGAGACCTCGCTGGCCAGCCTGGGTACCTTCCACGAGCGCCAGGGCGAACAGCGCCTGCTGTACAGCCAGGGCGCGTTCCGCACCGCATGGGGGCGGCTGGTGGGGCAGAGCAGCGAGATCCACTGGAAGGGCGATGCACGGCCCGGCTTCGATGGCGACGTGATGGGCGTGCAGGCGGGCCTGGACGTCTGGGCCGCTGCCGCCGATAACCATCGCAACCAGATCGGCGTGTTCGTCGGCCGCACCCGCGCCGATGGCAGGATCACCGGCCTGGCCGTGGGCTGGGACAACGTGCTGGTCGGCCAGAGCCGGTTGGACGACAAGCACGTGGGCCTGTACTGGACGTTGACTGACAACAGTGGCGGCTACATCGACGCAGTGGCGATGCAGAGCCGTTACGACGGCCGCACGCGTTCGTCGCGCGGGCTGGGCATCGACCTCAAGGGCGACGGCACCACGCTGTCGCTGGAAGCGGGCAAGCCACTGCTGCAGTTCGGGCAGTCATCGTGGTGGCTGGAGCCGCAACTGCAGGTGATCTGGCAGCGCACCTCGCTGGATGACCAGCGCGATCTGGTGTCCACCATTTCCTTCGACAACGACAACGCCTGGACCGGCCGCGTCGGCCTGCGCTTGGCGGGTGATTACCAACTGGCTGACAACGGCTGGCAGCCGTACTTCAAGTTGAATTACTGGCATGGCCGCTCGGGCGAGGACCGCATCCTGTTCGACAGCGATGCGATCATCAATTCGCAGCGCTCGCGGGCAATGGAAGCGGGTGTCGGCGTGGTCGGGCGCTTCAACCGCACAATCAGCGCATATGCCGTTGCCGACTACACCCGCGAGGTCGGTGGCAGCGACAACGGCAAGCGCCGCATCATCGAAGGCAACATCGGCCTGCGTGCGGATTGGTGACGCCCGCCGCGTTGGCGGCTTTGGTGGGTGCCGACCCAGGTCGGCACGAATCCAACGGGCGCCATGCACCGCTCTGGTAGGTGTCGACCTTGGTCGACACGCCTTGGCAGCATTCAATCAATTCCCACACACCTGCATCACAACGGCGATCGACCCAGCAACGTACCTGCGTGATCGGCCAGCAGCTGCACCGCATGCAGCAACCCTTCCTCCGTCAGCGGCGGGCATTGCGCTTCCGCGTCGTCCAGTTCACGCGCGGCCTGCGTGGCCAGCAACACACCACCCAGCGCCGACAACGCCAGCAGACAGCGCGAGGTGCAGGCCAGATCGCGCGCCCGCGCCGGCGTGATGCGCAGTTCCGTCCACGGCTCGCCGTCGGCGGCGTGGCAGCGCGTGACGTCGCGTAGCCGCTTGAAGAAGGCGGGTGTGGGAGCGGCTTCATCGGCTTCGGTCAGCGCGTCTTCCAGTGCCTCGGCAGTGGCGTTGGGCAGCTCCAGGTCGGGCAGGGCATCACCCAGCAGTGTGTGCAGGCGCGGATAGGTGGGGTAGAGCTCGGTCATGGCAACAACCTCACAGGGCTGGGCCACCTGCGGGATGCAAGGTGGCGGGCGGTGCGGGTTGGCGTGCCGGTCAAGAGCAAAGAAGAAGCCGACGGACCCAAGGGTCCCCACGCACCGCCCGCCATGGACCGGCAGGTGCTGCATTGTCGCGAGTGCCTGCAGCGAGGCAATCGGTCATCTTTGCTCATTGATTCGGGACGCCAATCCCGGCCAGCGCAGGTGGCGCTGGCACAGCGACCTTCGCGCGTTTGCCGCCGCGCCGACATGGGCAAAGTTGTAAATCGCAGTCCGATCCTGATGTGCCTGATGCGACACGCCGCGCGACGGCCGAGGCGTTATGCTTCGCCTTCATTCAACGACAGGGAGATGTCGATGCGAAACAGCAAGGGACTGCCGGCACGAGCCGCCTTGATCGCCACGCTGCTGGCTGCAACCGCTGCCACTGCGGCCGACACCATCGAGATCCCATCACCCGCCGCACAGGCACAGCTGCTGGACATGCTTGAGCGCGAGGCGCTGTACCGAAGCAGAGTCGACTGGCCAGCCACGCGCACGCGGCTGAAGGACGCGCAGGGCGATTCCGCCAGGGTTCGGACCGTGCTGGCCGAAGCCATCGGCCGCAGTTCAGGCGGTCACGGCACTTGGATGACCCCGCAACGACAGCAGCAGCGTGTGCAGCGCTTCGCCCGGGAAAATGCCAGCGCCGTTGCCCGCAGCGAAAGCGACGCCACGCACGCGCGTGACCCGCGTATCGGCCAGGTGCTGATCGAGGGCTATGCGGCCGACCCCAGTGCGCCGCCGCCGCAGCTGCAGCAGCAGAACATCCAGCGTGCGGTGCGGTGGCAGAACATCATCCGTGAAAAGGACAGCACGCCGCGCTGTGGCTGGATTGTCGACCTGCGCGACAATACCGGCGGCAACATGTGGCCCATGCTGCTGGGCGTTGCGCCACTGTTGCGCACCTCGGCAATGGGCGTCGAGGACGTGGGCTCATTCGAGACCGCCGACGGTCCGGTACGGTGGCAGACCACCGCCAGTGGCGTGCGCACGGGGCAGGCGACGGGTCTGGATTTCGGCCAGCCCGGCTATCTACCCAGCCTTGTTGGCGCACCGGTGGCAGTCTTGACCGGCCCGCGCACCGCAAGTTCCGGTGAGGCGACCGTTCTGGCGTTCCGCGGCCGCGCGCAGACCCGCAGTTTCGGCCAGCCCACGGCGGGCGTATCGACTGCCAACGTGGTGCGCCGGCTGGTGGACGGCAGCGCGCTGGTGCTGACCACCAGCGTCATGCGCGATCGCAATGGACATGGCGACGGGCGGAAGATCGCGCCGGACCAGGCCACCGTCGGCGATGCCGCCACGGTGGCTGCGGCCGAAGCCTGGCTGCTGGCCCAGCCTGCCTGCCAGGGCCGCTGATCCATGATCCTGATCGGCCAACAGGAACGGGTGCTGATTGTCGGCCCCACCGAAGTACACCACTGCCTGCGCTGCCAGACTGAAACCGAATTCGCCCCGCAGCTGCGCTACAAGATGACGCGCATCGACCTGCTGTTCGGCTTCGTCTACCAGCGCCGCTACGAGCTGGCCTGCACCGGCTGCGAGCACGGCTGGGTGCTGGATACCGAAAGCATGGACCAGCAGCTGGGCGGGGTGCCGATCCCGTGGCGGCATCGCTTCGGCCTGCCGGTGATGCTGGTGGTGGTGGCCGGAGTGGCAGTGGCGGGGTGGATGTGGCGGATGGGACACGGAGGCATCTGATGGGTCATGATTTGCATATGTCCCATATTGGGACTAGGATGCGGCCGTGAGAGTCTTCGCGCTGTCTACGCTCAGGCGCTACTGGGAGAGGTTTCCAGAGTGCGAGCAGCCGCTGAAGGCTTGGCACGACGAAGCGAGGCGCGCCGCCTGGGCGAGTCCGCATGACATCCGCAGTTGCTATGCGAGTGCGAGTTTCATCGGTAGCAGTCGCGTGGTTTTCAACATCAAAGGCAACAGCCACAGGTTGATTGTCGACGTTACCTATCAGCGTCAGATGATCTACATCAAGTTCATCGGTACCCATGCCGAATACGACCGGATTGACGTAGCGACCGTGGAGGAAAAATGAACATTCGTCCCATTCGCACAGAAGATGACTACCAGAACGCGTTGCGCGAGCTGGAGGCCTATTTCGAGAACGAACCCGCCCTGGACAGTGAAGAAGGCGACCGCTTCGAGATTCTCGCCACCTTGGTGGAGGCTTACGAAGCGAAGCATTACCCAATCGAGCTGCCGGATCCCATCGAGGCAATCCGCTTCCGCATGGAGCAGGGCGGTCTGACCGTCAAGGACCTGGTGCCCTCCATTGGCCAGCTCAACCGCGTGTATGAGGTGTTGAATCGCAAGCGTGGATTGACCCTGGAGATGATCCGCAACCTGCACCGCAACCTGGGCATTCCAGCGGAAAGCCTGATCGGCCGCTGAGGTTCATCCTGGTGCGGGATGGGGTGTACGTAGCCTTGTGCAGGGCCTGCTAAAGTTGCAGCCAGCAATCACGTACCGGAACCCGCCATGGACCACGAAACGCCGTTCGAACCCGCCAACGACCTGGAAGTGCGCTTGTTGCAGGCTCAGGACGGAACCCTCACGGCCTCGCAGTTCCTCGACGGCCTGCTGACCGCGCCGGTGTTCGTGCTGCTGGACAAGGCCATCGGTGAAGATGGCGCCTGGGACGAGAGCATTTCGCCGCTGGTGCTGACCAGCGAAGGCGGCGAGCCGATGTTCGCGGTGTTCACTGCGCCCGAGCGCGCGGAAATCTGGCACGAGCAGCTGCCGCAGTTCGCCCATGCCATGCCCATCGCGGTGCATGCACTGCTGTCGGGCATCGGCGAGGGCGTCGGCCTGGTGCTGAACCCAGGCCTGGACGTGGGCATGGAGATGATCCCCGACGCGGTGGCGCAGCTGAAGGAACGTGCTGCGGCCATTACCCGCGGGAAGGCGCACTGATTGAACCGATGAAAAAGTAGAAATGCATTGATCTCTACAGGTGGAGATCAGAATCCCAACGTCGGAATTTATTTTAATGATAATTGCTTTAACCACGGAAGGTTTTGGTTTCCAGCGGAGACTTCAAGTTGTCTCTCGTCGTGACTACCGGGATGGTTGGATTACCGTATTTATTGCGGAGAATGGATGCAAGAAGAGTCTTTTGCTTCGGTGCCTCGCTGAGCATGCGATGGGACGGCGAACTCGCGAATCGGGCCTGGTCGGGAGGATTGAGCCCGCTGTCCGGCGCCCTCATAGAGTGATTGCTCTTTCTGGAACTCCACTGGATAGATTCCCTCGTGTCGGAACAACCGATCTCAAGTCCCGGCGGAAACGGATCTCTGCGGCAAATTCTTTTGTTTACATCGGGCCTCGGGCTAGCAACGGCATGGCCGGGATTGGGCAAAGTGAAAGAAGCTTTGTTGGCTCGCTGATTGCGAATCGCGCAGATTTGATGGGCCGATCGGAGAATCTGAATCGGGCGTTTTCATTTGTAGGCCTCGTTCCGTCGGTGGCAATTTATCTTGAAATTGCGCAGAGGATCGATTCAGAGTCGTTCGTGGATGGACTCCATCAGTATATTGAAGAGCTTAGCGCTGCTGGATTGGGTCGGAATTCCGAAGTGGTCGAGTTGAGGCGCGCGCTTAGTCGATTCGGGTCTGCGGGGGCTCTCTCCATAGTTGCATCGAAATTGAGGGCGTCGATCGAGCGCGGCGCGGCTCAGATTATTTTCTCTGATGGTTCTCTTTCGGTTGATCGAGGTCTTTCTATTGCGTTACTCGAGCTCTTGATGAGGTCGGGCGCGTTGGAGATTTCCCGCACCGAGTTTAATCGCAAATCCGATGGGGTAAGGATATCGGGTGACCATCTTAGTTCTGGTCAATGGAGCTGGCTCGGTACATTTGGCGGGCTTGCTCTCGAGATTCGAGAGGAGACCCTCATCTTGGTTGACGAACCGGAGAATAGTCTTCACCCAAAATGGCAAAGAAGTTTCATCCCGGAGTTAAGGGAGATAGTTTCAGGATATGCCGGGGGGCAGGTAGTTGCGGCGACGCATTCGCCATTGATTGCATCGGGGATATCGCCGGATTGGGGGCAGGTGAGGACTTTGTCCCGTGGTGATAGATCGAATTCGGTCGTCAAGAGTCAGCCTTTGTTGAATGTTTTTGGCTGGAATTCGTCGGATGTTTATGACGAAATTTTCGGCCTTGATTCCAGCCGTTCGCCAGACTTTTTGAAGGAGATTAATGCTGTTCTCGCGGTGATTGCAGCTCATGATCCGATATCCAAGGTTGCAATGGGTGATCTTCGGAAGAAATTGCGTTCTCTCTCTAATAGTCTTCCCGATTTTGATCCCATGAAGAATATTTTGATTGGTTCCATTAAGCGGGTTGAAGAGTTGGGGCGTAAAAAATGAGCTTCTTCTCTACTGTTAAATGGGGTCAGGCTGATCGGGCTCTGTTGCGCGATGTGGACTCATGCACTGGTCGATGGTCGACCAACTCGGACACCATAAAGAAGTTCAGGAAAGTGCTTCTTTCCAAGCAGAAGAATAGGTGTTCTTATTGTCAGATGCCCTTGGAGGTGGATGAGAATGGATACAGGGAGCTAGATCACATTCTTCCGAAGAGTCCAAGCAAGTCTAAGGATAATGATCGCTCAAAAAGTGGAATTTATGAGGATCGATGGATAACAAAGGGTTACTCTAAATTTAGGTACAGCTACCGTAATCTAGCGGTGGCATGCAAGCAGTGCAATACGTTTAAAGGCACTTTTGATCCACTCTTGGTTCGCAGTGTGCCAAAGCCAAAATCTTATCCAAAGATTGCAGATCTGCTGTGGTATCACCCCCAGTTGGCAAAATACGAAAGTCACATTCAAGTGTCTGATGATTTCATATTTTCCGGACTGACGCCGTCAGGCGCTACTGTGATCCGAGTTTGTAGGCTTGATAGGGTGGAGGTGCTGGAGATAAAATTCCTCGGCCGCGCTAAGGTCAGAGCTTCGCACGCGGATTCTCTAAGGATGGCGATTGATGTGTTGCGCACTGGTTATCAAACTAAGGCGTTTGGAAAAAAGCACGCGATATCTGTTATTTCAAGTAATTATGGATTGAGCGTCAAGAAGGCGGCCGAGCTGTTTCAGTTGTCAATTTCGGCAGTGACAAGCGCGTCCGCGCTTGAGAAGCTCGCTGTGGCGTGCGCGGTCGTTGACGGGCGTGCCTGAGTTATGCTCAATTTTTGATTTGCTCGGTTACCAATTGGGCTTGGTTAATAATGGGATGATAATGTCTTTTCTTCCCCATTTATTGGTGGCCCCGTCTGTGAGCGCGCCGCGGCGATCACACGCGGCATGGCGCACTGACCGGGCTCAACGCGCCGCAGCGATCGCTCGTACACGCGCCTTGGCCAGCGCCTCGCCAATGGCCGGCCCCTTCAGGTGCGTGGTGTCCAGGTCACGCGCCTGCACGGACAACGCCGCCCGGTGCAGGCGCTTCAGCGTTTCGCCCTGCGGGTAGTCGCTGTCCTCGTAACCCAGCCGGCCGCGCTTGTCGGCCTCGCAGCACAACGCGATGCGGGCCACCCGTTCCGGTCGACGCAGTGCATCGCAGCGGCCCAGCAGTTCCAGCACGGTGGCATCGCGCAGCTCGTCGATGCGATGCACGTTCAGATGCTCGCGACAGACGGCCTCGGCCAACTGCTGGTGCTCGGTCGGAATCTTCAGGCGCGCGCACAGTGCTTTCAGCGGGTTGATGCCGCGCTGTTCGTGCATGATGTGGCGCGGCCATTCCTCGGGCGGGGTCAGGCCCTTGCCGAGGTCGTGGGTCAGTGCGGCGAAGCCGACCAGGTCATCGCCGGGGGCCAGCTTCGCGGCCATGTCGCTGACCATTTCCTGGTGGATGCCGGTATCGACTTCGGGATGGAATTCCGCGCGCTGCGGCACGCCGTACAACGCTTCCAGCTCCGGCAATATCGGGCCCAGCGCGTGCGCGTCGTGCAGGGTGCGCAGGAACGCGGACGGGCGTTCGCACACCAGTGCCTTGCGCAGCTCCTGCCACACACGTTCCGGCACCAGTGCGTCGAGCTCGCCGCTGGCGGCAATCTCGCGCATCAGTTCCATGGTTTCCGGCGCGACGGTGAAGCCGAGCGAGGCGAAGCGGGCCATGAAGCGCGCCGCGCGCAGCACGCGCAGCGGGTCTTCTACGAAGGCGGGACCGACATGGCGCAGCACGCGCTGCTCGATGTCACGCGCGCCGCCATAGGGGTCGACCAGCGCGCCGCTGTCTTCATCGCAGGCGATGGCGTTGATGGTGAAGTCGCGGCGCTGCAGGTCTTCTTCCAGCGTCACCGCCGGATCGGCATCGACCACGAAGCCGCGGTAGCCACGGCCGGATTTGCGTTCGGTGCGCGCCAGCGCGTATTCCTCACCGGTCTTCGGGTGCAGGAAGACGGGGAAATCGCGGCCCACGGCCGTAAAGCCCTGCGCTTCCATCTGCGCGGGCGTGGCGCCGACGACGACCCAGTCACGGTCGCCGGCAGGGCGCTGCAACAGGCGGTCGCGCACGGCGCCGCCGACAAGATAGATCTTCATGGGGGGATGATGGCACGGTAGCGCCGGGCCATGCCCGGCGGGATACATCGCGGCGTCCGCCGGGCATGGCCCGGCGCTACCGTCATCGGGCGATCAATCGCCGCCCTGGTCGGCGTCGGCGGCGCAGGTGAAGCTCTTGCGCTTGTCCACCAGGCGGCCCATCAGGCGGTCGCTCAGCGGCAGTGCGTCGCCATTGAGTCGCCAGTCGTAGATCACGCTGAAGGCCAGCACGCGGGCAACGTACTCGCGCGTTTCCTTGTAGCTGATGGTCTCGATCCACAGGTCCGGATCGAAGCCCGGGCGCTGGGTCTGCCATCGCGCGGTCGGCGTCGGGCCCGCGTTGTACGCGGCGATGGTCACGTAGGGCAGGCCCTCGTACTTGTTCATCAACTGCCGCAGGTACGCGGTACCGATGGCGATGTTGGTGTCCGGGTCGTACAGGCTGTCAGCGCCGCCGTAGCCGGTCAGGCCGATGGACCTGGCAACACCAGCACCGGTCGCCGGCAGCACCTGCATCAGGCCCATGGCGTTGGCAGGCGAACGCGCGCGCGGGCTGAACACGCTTTCCGCACGGATCTCAGCGGCCACCCAGGCCGGGTCCAGCGCATTGCGCGCCGACTCGCGACGGATCGTGGCGTCGTGGTGCAGCGGGAAGCGCAGGTCGTACAGGCGCTGCTCCTGCTTCTGCTTGCCGAGCGAGAACACCGCGCGGTCGAACCAGCCGTTGTCCTGCGCCACGCGCACCGCGAGGCGACGCTGGGTGTCATCGAAGCGCGACAGTGCGTTGTTCCATTCGGCCACCGCCCAGCCGGCGCGGTCGATCTGGTAAAGCGCCATCGCGCGCTGGATGGCCGGATCGCGGGCCACCACGGCCTGCGCCTGCGCGCTGTCGTTGGGCTTCCACGGGCACAGGGTGTAGGGCTGCTGCAGCTTGTCCGCCGCCAGGAAGCCATGGAAGGTAGGCGCGCGTGCGGCTTCGCGGAACAGCGGCTGCGCCTGCTGTGCCTGGCCGGTCTTTTCCAGCATGCGGCCTTCGAAATAGCGCCAGCGCGAATCGTTGCGCTGGGTCGGGCCCATCTTGCGGATCGCTGCCAACGTCGCCGGCCAATCGCCGCGCGACATCGCTTCGCGTGCGCGCCATTCGTGCAGGCGTTCGTCGTAGGCCGCATCGGGTACGGCATTCAAGCGGCGGGCAGAGTCGGGCAGGTAGGACGCCACCGTCCACAGGGCGATCTGGTAACGCACCTGACCCTGCTGTTCGGCGCTCAGGCCCAACGCCTGCGCGTACTGCGGCAGCTGCTGTTCGGTGGCGTCCGGGTCGGCCTTGGCCAGCTTGGCCAGGCCATCGGTGGCGATGCGTCGGCTGCGCTCGTTGCGCGGCCAGTTCAGGGCACTGGCATTGGGCTTGTCGACGAAGGCGGCGTAGGTGTTGGCCAGCGCCAGATCGCCCGCCTGCAGGCCGCGGGCGGCCGAACGCATTACCGCCGGCTGCTGGGCATCGGCAGCGGCATCGATACGCTCCCAGCGCAGCGCATCGCTCATGCCACCCTGCGCCTGCAGCACGGCAAACACGGCGTCGCAGGCATCGGGCAGCGACTTGCCGTTCTTGCGCCACAGATCCTGGGCTTCACCGATCCACTGCGGGTCCACCTTGCCGGTGGCTTGGCGCGCCGTCAGCTGCGCACAACGCAGGCCGAGGTTGTCGGTCGGCACCCAGTTGGCCAGCAGCGTCGGCCAGTCCTGCCGGCGCGCCACAGAGGGCAGCCAGGCGCTGCGGAAGCTGTTGGCCACGGCCTGGCCCTGGTAGCGCTTGAGGAAGGCCTGTGCCTGCGCCGTATCCACGGTGTCGATGTTGCGCCGCAGATTGGCGAATTCCAGCCAGCCATACGCTGGATGGCGGCTGAGCGCAGCGGCCTGGCCGGGATCGAACTGGCCACGTTCGGCGGCCGCGATGGCGGCCTTCAACTGGGCGTTCTGGGCATCGAGGGACTGGGCACTCGCGCAGCCGATCAGCAGCGTGGTGGCCAGCGGGAGCAGGGACAGGGCGGTCGAAGATCGTCGGGTCATGGCGACCAGCATAGCGGGCAGTGGCTGAATTCAGTTTCTCATTGCGTACACGGCAGCAGAGGGCAACGACAGCTGAATGATGAGGTGATCCGCACTGCCGCGAGGGCAGCTGCCCGGCGTAGGTTTGGGCTGGGGCGACCGGCCCTGCTGCAGGGAGCGGCACATGGCATTCAGTAGCGCAGGAAGAAGCGGCCCGCTGGCGGACATCAACGTCACGCCACTGGTGGATGTGATGCTGGTGTTGTTGATCATCTTCATCGTGACCGCGCCGATGTTGTCGCGGCCGATCAACGTGCAGTTGCCGCAGGCCACCGATCGCGTGGTTGATCGCCCCGAGCCACCGCCGCCGATCGAGCTGCGCCTGGATGCGTCCAGCCAGTTGAGCTGGGACGGGCAGCCGATGGCCATCGGCGATCTGCAGTCGCGCCTGCAGGCGCAGGCCAGCCAGCATGCCGGCAACCTGCCGGAGCTGCGCATCAGCACCGATCCGTCGGCCGAGTACGACGGCATGGCCAAGATCCTGGCCGCCGCCGAGGCCACCGGCATGCAACGCATCGCGTTCGTGCAGTGATGGCTTGACCGGTGCGGCCTTCCCTAGGGAGGGCCGCACTAGGGCAGCAGGCTCTCGGAAGCGAGCCGATGTAGATCACCGCCTTCGGTGAATACGTAGCCAAATGACGTTATCTGCTCTCAGAATCGTCAAATCTACGTGAAAGAGTGTCGGGCATCACGTCGCGATCTTTACCGCTTGTTTACAAAGGAGACGCTGCCGCCATGCAGGGGGGAGCGCGGCAGTCCATGTCCCGACATTCCTTTGGAGAGAGAGCGAATGAATTACCTGCACCACCGCCCCTTGGCGGTTGCCGTCGCGCTGTGCGTGACCGCCCTGGCACCGATGGGTGCTGCCGCCCAATCGACCACCACCAATCTGGATGCGATCGAAGTCACCGGCACCCGCATCAAGCGCGCTGAAGTGGAAGGCCAGGTGCCGGTCCAGACCCTCAATCGCGCCGATATCGAACGCACCGGCCTGACCTCGATCGGTGAAGTGCTGCAACAGCTCACCGGTTCCGGCTCGGCGCTCAATGCCAAATTCAATTCGTCGGGCAACTTCGGTTTCCCGCCCGACGGCAGTGGCGTCGGCGCGGGTTCGGCGCAGGTGGACCTGCGTCATCTGGGTGCCAAGCGTGTACTGGTGCTGGTCGATGGCATCCGCTGGGTCAACGAATCCTCGGCCTCGGGCGTGGGTTCGGCCACCGACCTCAACACCATTCCGCTGGCCATCGTTGAACGCATCGAAGTGCTGGAAGACGGCGCGTCGTCGCTGTACGGCTCCGATGCCATCGCCGGTGTGGTCAACATCATCACCCGCCGCGACTTCGATGGCGGCCAGGTGACGTTGAACTATGGCCAGTACGGCAAGGGCGATGGCACGCAGAAGGGCGTGGACCTGGCCTGGGGTAAGAGTGGCGACCGTTACAGCCTGTTCCTGGGGGCAAGCTGGACCAAGCAGGACCCGGTGTATGCGAAAGACCGCGAGCAGTCGCGCTTCCCGATTCCCGGTACCGGCCTGGCCTTCGGCAGCGGCGGCATTCCGCAGGGGCGCTTTGCCTTCGTCGATCCCAATACCGGTGCCGAACAGGACATCGTGCCCAACACCGGCGTGAGCAGCCCGCGTTACGACGGCAGCGCCGGCTGCAACCGCACCGACGACTACCACTGTTTCACCAGCGCCGACCGCTTCAACTTCGCCGAATACAACATGGTGCTGACGCCGTCGGAGCGTAAGGGCCTGTTCGGCCAGTTCCGTTTCGACATCACCGACAACGTGCAGTGGTACGTCAAGGCACTGGGCAACCGCCGCGAGTCGACCAACCAGGCCGGCCCGGAGCCGCTGTTCTTCGGCCCCGATGGCGCCACCGGCAATCCGTTGGCCGACAACATCGTGGTCTCGGCACTGAACCCGTACAACCCGTTCGGCTTCGACCTGGTGTCGTCCGGCAACATGAGCCTGATCGGTCGCCGCCCGGTGGAAGGCGGCGCGCGCGTGTTCGAGCAGCAGGTGGATACCACGTACTTCGCCACCGGTCTGGTCGGCAACTTCCAGGCGGCTGACCGCAGCTGGTACTGGGACGTCAACGGCATGTACAGCAAGAACAAGGCCGAGCAGACCAACTACGGCAGCTACAACATCTACAACGTCAACATGGCGCTGGGCGATCCGGCGGTGTGCGCGGCCACGCCGGGCTGCGTGCCGCTGAACATCTTCGGTGGCGCAGGCTCGATCACCCCGGACATGCTGCGCTGGATCCAGCCGGTGGTGCGCGACCGCAGCCAGAACGAGCTGAGCCTGTTCACCGCCAATCTGTCCAGCGATCTGTTCACCCTGCCGGCCGGTCCGGTGTCCTTCGCCACCGGCCTCGAACACCGCAAGTACAAAGGCTCGTACCAGCCTGACCCGCTGACGGTGATCGGCCACTACAACGGCGTACCGTCGCAGCCGACGTCCGGTTCCTACGACGTCAACGAAGCGTACCTGGAGCTGAGCGTGCCGATCTTCGCCGACTCGGCACTGGGCAAGAAGCTGGACCTGAGCCTGGCCGGCCGCTACTCGGATTACTCGACCTTCGGCGGTGAGTTCACGCCCAAGTACGGCCTGCGCTGGCAGGTGACCGATGACTTCGTGCTGCGCACCACCTACGCCGAAGGCTTCCGCGCACCGTCGATCGGTGAGCTGTACGGTTCGGCTGCGCGTGCTGACCTGCAGTTGTTCGATCCCTGCTCGGTGGGCCTGGGTGGCACACCGCCGCGCGGCAGTGCGGCCAACTGTGCCTCGCTGGGCGTGCCGACCGGCTTCCAGCAGGCCAACTCGCAGATCTCGGTGACCACCGGCGGCAACCGCGAGCTGGAACCGGAGCGGTCGCGCAGCTTCAGTGCCGGCTTCGTGTGGAGCCCCTGGTTTGGCAACGATGCGTCGTGGTCGGAGCGCTTCGACGTGGAAGTGACCTTCTACCGCCACAACATCGATGGCGCGATCCAGGCGATCAACGCGCAGACCCAGCTGGACCTGTGCGTGGATACGCTGGACCCGATCTACTGCGACGGCATCACCCGTGCCAGCACCGGTGCGGTCAGCAGCTTCAACAACCGCCTGACCAACCTGGGTTCGATCAAGACCGATGGTTGGGATGTGGATCTGTTCTGGACCCTGCCCCAGAGTTCGATCGGCCAGTTCAAGCTGGGCTGGAAGAACACCTTCGTCGGTCGCTATGAGGCCACCGGTGCGGCCGGCCAGAGGCAGCCGCAGAAGCCCGGCGTGGAAGTGGCTGACAGTTCGATTCCGGAATGGACCAGCAACGCCAGCATCGGCTGGACGCTGGACAACTGGAGCGCCAACTGGACGGTACGCCACATTTCCGAACTGACCGAAGACTGCGGTGACGCCGTGGCGTTCCCGGTGTGCAGCAACCAGGCTGCCGGCACCAACACGCTGTCGGCCACCACCTTCCATGACGCGCAGGTGGGCTACAAGATCGACTGGATGAAGGGGCTGCAGCTGACGGCCGGCTTGAACAACGTGTTCGACAAGGATCCGCCGATCTGCCTGTCGTGCTCGTTGAATGGCTATGACGCCTCGACCTACGACATTCCGCGTGGCCGCTACTGGTACCTGCGCGCGGACCTGCGGTTCTGATGAGGGGACGGCGCCGGGCTCAGTCCGGCGTCCCCATGTGGATGTAGAGCCGAGCCCATGCTCGGCTCGATCGCCCACAACGTTGCGAAAGGCAGCCGAGCATGGGCTCGGCTCTACAGGTGCGGGGCGATCGTGCCCCGCGCCTGATCAGAACGACCAGGTAAAGGTCAGCGAACCGTTGCGACCATCGCCATACGCACCGTAGCCGGTGATCTGCGAGTAGTACTTCTTGTCCAGCAGGTTGTTGAGGTTGGCCTGCACGCTGAATTCCGGCGAGATGCGGTAGCGCACGAACGCACTGACCAGCGCATAGCCTTCCTGTTCGAAACGACCCACCACCGGCGCCGCGTAGTAGATGCGGTTCTGCCAGTTGGCACCACCACCGACGGTCAGTTCCTGCAGCGACTGCGGGGTGTAGCTGGTGAACAGCTTCAGCGCGGTCTGCGGCAGGTTGGTGTTGATGTCGGCGTCGTTGATGTCCTTGGCCACGTAGCGCGACGCACCGAACGTGGCATTCCAGCCAGGTGCCAGTTCGCCGTTCAACTCGAACTCGAAGCCACGGCTGACCGTGCCGCGTGCGGCGACATAGGCCGTTTCATTCTGCTGCCCGTCCACCTTGTCCATGGTGGCCTGGCCGACGTTGTCCTGCTCGATGCGGAACACGGCCAGCGAGGCATTCAGGCGGTTGTCGAACCAGGCACCCTTGACGCCCACTTCGTAGCTCTTGCCATCCACCGGGTCCAGGTAGCTGCCCTGTTTGTTGCGCAGCGTCTGCGGCTGGAAGATCTCGGTGTAGCTGGTGTACGCCGAATAGGTGTCGTTGATGTCATAGACCAGGCCGGCGTACGGCGTGGTGACCTTGTGCGAGCGATCATTGCCTTCGTCTTCGCTCTTCCAGTCGGTGTAGCGCGCACCGACGATCAGCTTCAGCGGATCAGCCAGTGACAACCGCGCGGCCACGTAGCCGGCCTTCTGGGTGATGGTGCCTTCGCTGGCCAGTGCCAGTGGATTCCAGTTCGGCTGGGGGATGTTGCCGGTCCAGTTGAGGTAGGTATCGAATGGGTTCCAGCCCGGGCCGCCCATCTGGAAATCGCCGTAGTTGGCGAACTCGCGCTTGTTGTAGCTCAGGCCGGCCATGAACTGGTGCTCGCGACCGAACAGCTGGAAAGGACCATCGATGTAGCCGTCGATGCCATCGACCTTGCGCTCGGTGTTGTAGAAGCCGGCCATCGGCGTTACACCTGCGCCGGTGGTCTTGTCGAAGGCGGTGTAGGACGGATAGAACAGCTTGTCATCGGCCTGGGTGCGATCGTGGGTGGCGCCGATCTTGAACTTCCAGCCATTGCCGAACGCGTGCTGCAGGGTGGCGAAGGCGCGCTTGCTGGTGGTGTCCCAGTAGGTCCAGTCCGGCGAGGGATTGAACGACGTCGGGTAGTGGGTTGAACTACCGTCCGCGTACCACATCGGGAAGCCGCCCCAGGTCGCGCCGCTGGCCTTCTTGTGCTGGTAGTCGTAGCCCACGCTGAGCTGGGTATCGGGGGTCAGGTCGGCATCGATCACCGCGTAGCCGAGGGTCTTGCGCTGGTTGTAGCGGTCCATCTGCCCATCGGTGTCCAGGTAGCTGCCGATCACCCGGCCGCGTACGGTGCCGCTGGCGTTGAGCGCGCTGCCCACGTCCACGGTGGTGCGGGTGCGGCCCCAGCTGCCGACGTTCACCGACACGCTGCCGGTCAGCTCGGCGCTGTCGGCGTGCTTGCGGATCAGGTTCACCGATGCCGACGGGTTGCCGGCGCCACTGAGCAGGCCGGTGGCGCCGCGCACCACTTCCACGCGGTCGTACAGGGCCAGGTCCAGGCCGGAGTCGCCGTAGCTCCAGTTCTGCACCATCTGCGTGGGCAGGCCATCGAACTGGTACGCATCGATGTAGAAGCCGCGTGCGTAGAACTCGGTGCGCTCGCTGTCCGACTGCGTGCTGGTCACGCCGGTGGTGTTGCCCAGCACGTCGATGATGTCGTCCAGCTGCTGATCTTCAATGCGCTGATGGCTGATGATGCTGACCGACTGCGGGATCTCGCGCGGCGTCAGGTCGAAGCGGGTACCGGCCGAGGTGCGGCGCACCGAGTAGCCTTCGGCGCGCTCGCCCTTCACCACGACCTTGTCGAGGGTGGTCGGATCGGCGGCGGATTCGGCGAAGGCAGCGGGCGCGGCGGCCGCGCAGAGTGCGGCGAGCACGGCAGCGGACAGCCGCTGCGGCTGCAGAGGACGGAAGGCGGGACGGATCATCGGGGGATTCCTGGACGGGCACGCGCGTTCGGCCGGCATCCAGGAGGCGAGGCGCTACGGGTAGGGGAAGGGCGGGCAGGCCGTCCTGGCGCCACCGGAAACGAAAGAAATGGTAATACGAACTATTCCTATTTACAAATAATGAACGGGCGGATCCAAGGCGAGGCCCGCGCCGCAGTCAGCGGATGTCTTGCCCCTGCAGCAGCGGCAGTGGGTCGCGGGCACCATCGGCGCCGTAGATACCCCAATGCAGATGGGGCGGCGTGCCCTTGGCGTTGCCGCTGTCGCCGACGTGACCGAGCAGGTCGCCGGGACGCACCACCTGGCCGCGCGCCAGGCCCTCGGCCCAGCCTTCCAGGTGCGCGTAGTAATAGCGCTCGCGTCCCGGGCCGATGACCCAGACCTGGCGGCCACCTAGGCCGCTGTCGCGGATGTCGGCGACAACGCCGGGGGTAGCGCTGCGCACCGGCGTGCCGCGCTTGCCGAAGATGTCGATGCCCGCATGCGTGCGGTCACGCCCGCGCGGCGCACCGAAGGTATCGGCGATCTGGCGCGGGCGGACGCCTTCCACCGGCACCGGCAGCTGCGTGGCCGGCGGCATGCGCGAGAGCGTCCACAGCATCTTCGGTGCGGCGGCCCACGGGCTGTTCCAGAAGGCCATCGCCGCGATGACCAGGATCAGCAGGATGGCGCCACGCAGCAGCCAGCGGCGCAGGCGTCTGGCATTGGAGGGGGCAGGGGTATTCATGCGTTGCCAGTGTAGGAGCAGGCCATGCTCGAACGCATCTACGCTATGACAACGGCACGTCGAAGCCACGTTTCAACGTGCCCAGCGCCACCGACGTACGGAAGCGCTCGATGTTGTCATCCGCACCGAACAACCGCTCGGTGATCGCCTCGTACTCTTCCATCGATGCCGCCGAAAGCAGCAGCAGGAAATCGCCGTCGCCGGTGATCGAGTAGCACTGCTGCACGGCAGGGTCGTCCTGCACGCGGCGGCGGAACGGGGCGACCTTCTCGCGCTGTTCGCTGACCACGCGCACCTCGACGATGATGGTCAGCGGCCGGCCGATCTTCGCGGCATCGATCACGGCCACGTTGGCGGCGATCACCCCGCTGTCCTGCAGGCGCTTGATCCGCCGCTGCACGGCCGGGGTCGACAGGTGCACGGCCTCGGCGATCTGCCGTTGCGGCAGGGTATTGTCCTGCTGCAGCAGGGCGAGGATGGCGCGGTCGAAGCTGTCCAGCACGGGGGCGGTGGCCATGGTGAGCAGAAGTTGCACGGACGGGCCGTCAATTGAGCCAAGTGCTCGCCGCCGGCGCAATAGACTGGCGGCATGCAGACTTCTCGAATCGCGCCGATGTTGCCGGCGCTGGCGGTGCTCGGCTCGGTCACCGCACTGGCCATCGGTACCTCCTACGCCAAGCAGCTGTTTCCGTTGATCGGTGCGCAGGGCACCAGCGCGCTGCGCGTGGGCTTCTCGGCGCTGTTGCTGCTGCTGTTCTGGCGGCCATGGCGCTGGAAGACCAGCCGCGTGGATGCGATCACGATCCTGCGCTACGGCCTCACCCTGGGCCTGATGAACCTGTTGTTCTACATGGCCTTGCGCACGATCCCGTTCGGCATTGCGGTGGCCATCGAATTCACCGGCCCGTTGACGGTGGCGATGCTGTCGTCGCGGCGGCCGATCGATTTCCTCTGGGTGGGCTGCGCGGCCGTGGGGCTGCTGTTGCTGCTGCCTATCGGCGGCGGCCCGGCTCTGGACCCGGTGGGCGTGCTGTACGCCATGGGCGCGGCGGCCTGCTGGGGCCTGTACATCGTGTTCGGCAAACGCGCCGGCCACCTGCACGCCGGGCACTCGGTGTCGCTGGGGCTGCTGGCTGCGTCGCTGGTGGTGGTGCCGGTGGGCGTGGTGCATGCCGGTGCGGCGTTGCTGGAGCCGAAGATCCTGCTGGCCGGGCTGGTGGTGGCGCTGGTATCCAGCGCGATCCCGATGTCACTGGAGATGATGGCGCTCAAGCGCCTGCCGAAGGAAACCTTCGGGATCCTGATCAGCATGGAACCGGCGGTGGCCGCGCTGTGGGCGATGCTGCTGCTGCACGAGCACCTGCATGGACTGCAGTGGCTGGCGATCGGCTGCACGGTGCTGGCCTCGGTGGGCAGCACGATGACGGCAAGGCGGTTGAAGGTGCCGGTGGCGCAGGCGGGGTAGCGCCGGGCCATGCCCGGCGGAGAGCGTGCGGACCAACGGTCCGCACCCACCAGGGCAGCGTGCCAACCAAGGTTGGCCCCTACCAGGGTCGGTAGCGCCGGGCCATGCCCGGCGAGCGCAGCGGCAGCGTCAGCGCAAGGCGTCGGCCGGGACGTCGATCGCCATCGCCAGGGCGAGATGGTCGGAGAACGCAGCCGGTACCGCTTCCACGTTGCGGGTCTGCAGACCGCTGCTGACCAGGATGTGGTCGATGGCGCGGTCGGGGCGCCAGCTGGGGAAGGTCGGCACGATGCAGCCGGGCGGCTGCAGGCGGGTCTTCTGGTACAGCACCTGCATTTCCGGCCGTTCGGCCAGGCAGTTGAAATCGCCCATCAGCACCGCATTGGGATGGTCCGACAACAGCTCGGCGATGAAGCCAAGCTGGGCCATCCGCGAGCCTGCGCCCAGCGACAGATGGGCCACCGCAACGGCCAGGCCATCGCGACCATCGCCGAACTTGGCCAGCAGCACGCCGCGCCCGCCGATGCGGCCGGGCAGGGCGTGGTCCTGCACTTCCACCGGTTCCAGCTTGCTCAGCAGGCCGTTGGCACTGGAGGCAACGCCGCCCATGCGCCGGTTCGGCTGGTGGCTCCAGTAATTGAAGCCGGCGCGCTGGGCCAGGTAATGGGTCTGGTTGGTGAAGCCCGAGCGCAGGCTGCCCGGGTCGGCCTCCTGCAGGCCGACGATGTCATGACCGCGCGCCAAAGTGGCAATCGCGTCAAGGCTGCTGCGCTTGCGACCCGCCGGCAGCGCATGTGACCAGCTGCGGGTCACATAGTCGCTGTAGCGGCGGGTACTTGAGCCGGCCTGGATGTTGGCCGTCAGCAAACGCAGGGTCCGTGTTGTGGGGGAAGTCACGGCCGGGAAAACGTCTCTTTGATCAGTGAGCCTGGGCCGCACCGCGTTCGCGGGCGATCAGGTGGTCGGCAATGCGCAGCATGTCCGGGAAGCTCTTGCCCTTCACCAGGTACTTGCCGTTGACGATGATCGACGGGGTGCCGCTGATCTGGCTGCGCTGGGCGAACTGCTTGGCCGAGTTGGTCTTGGCATTCACCGCGAAGCTGCCCATGGTGGCGGCGAACTGCTTCGGATCGACGCCGTAGGCACCGTAGAACTTGGCGATGTCTTCGACCGAATCAGCACCGCGCTCGCCCTTCAGGGTCTTCTGCGAGTGGATGGCCGAGTACAGCGCTTCGTGGGTCTTCTCCTGCACGCCCAGGGTCTGGGCAGCGTAGAAGGCACGGGCGTAGTTGTCCCAGGTGCCGCCGAACATGGCCGGCACGTAGACGAAGTTCACATCGCTCGGCAGGCCGGCCTTCCACGGGCCGACCAGCGGCTGGAACGCGGCGCAGGCCGGGCAGACGTAACCGAAGATCTCGACCACTTCGACCTTGCCGGCGGCCGGCTGGAACGGCTGGCCGTTCGGGATCAGCTGGTAGTCGGCGCCTTCCACCGGGGCCGGGCCGGTCAGCGCGGCGGTGGTCGGGGCAGGGGCGGTGCTGGCGGCGGTCTTGTCACCTTCGGCAGCCGGTGCAGCGGCTTCGCTGCCCGCGGCCGGCGCGGCCGGTTCGGTGCTGGCCGGGGTCGCGGCCGGTTCTGCCGGGGCGGCGGTGTTGGCGGTGCCATCGTCGGCCTTGCAGGCCGCCAGGATCGGCAGCAGCGCTGCGAGGGCGAGGGCGGCGAAACGGGTCTTCATGGAAACGTCTCCAGCATCTGGAAAGGTGGGGCCGGCGTCAGGCGCCGGCCAGAGGGAAATGATGACATGCGGCGGCGACAGCGCCGTGTCGATGGTGTGTGTTGGTTCAGCGGCCGCGGGCGGCGCGGGCCTGGGCGATCAGCGCCGAGGCGATGCGCAGCTGGTCGTCGAAGCTCTTGCCACGGACCAGGTACTGGCCGTTGATGATGATGGCCGGGGTGCCCGGCACCTGGGTGCGCTGGGCGAAGGCACGGGCGGCATCGACCTTCTTCTGTACCGCCTCGCCGCGCAGGGCCTGCGTGTAGCGCTCCGGTGTCACGCCGTAGGCCTTGTAGAAGCTGGCGAGCTCATCGGCCGAGACGTTCTGCATCGGCAGCGTGCCGTCCTCGTGCAGGGCCTTGAACACGGCGGCGTGGCTGCGCTTGGCCACGCCTACTTCGTCGGCGGCGTAGTAGGCCAGGGCCCAGGAATCCCAGGCACCGCCGAAGGCGGCCGGGACCGGGGTGAAGCGCACGTCGGCCGGCAGCTTGGCGGCCCAGGCGGCCAGCTGCGGTTCGAAATGGGCGCAGTGCGGGCAGGTGTAGCCGAACACCTCGACCACTTCGATCTTGCCGGCCAGCGGCTGGAACGGGCCAGGCTGGGCGATGCGCTCGTAGTCTTTGCCTTCGACCAGCGGGGCGTTGGCGGGGGTGGCGGCGCAGGCCGCCAACGGCAGCAGCACCAGCAGGGACAGCAGAAGGCGGGGAATCAACCTCATCGACACGCATCTCCGTTGAAAATGACAACGCCGGCGCAGCCGCCGGCGTGAAGGAAACATACCGCAGCGGCGGGCCGTCGTGGCGACCCGCGCCGACCAGTGGCGGTCAGGGGGCGGCGGCCGGTCGCGTCGAAGCGCTCTCGGCGGCGAGGTCGTCGGCCTTGTTGTGCAGGCCCTGCAGGTAGCTGGAAAGGGCCTGTACCTCCTGCTCGGTCAGCTTCTGCGCCACCGTGGCCATGATCTGGAAGTGCGCCTTGTCGGTCTCGTTGGTCTGCCCGGCCTGGTATTCCTGCAGGCGCCGGGCGACATAGCTGGCGTGCTGGCCGCCGATGTGCGGGTAGGCCGGGCCGGGGTTGCCGGCGCCACTGGGGCCGTGACAGGCCATGCAGGCCGGCAGCCCGCGCTGGGCGTCGCCGCCGCGGTAGAGCTGCTGGCCGATCTGGTAGAACTTCATGCCCTTGTACGGGCCCTCGGCCACCAGCGTGTCGTCGGCGATGCCGGCGTTGGCCTTCTGGGTGGCGAAGAACGCGCCGATATCGCGCATGTCCTGCGGGGTGAGGTTCTGCACGAAGGGCACCATCGCCACAGCAGCGCCGGAACTGCGTTGGCCGTTGGCGATCAGGGCCATCTGCTGGGCCACGTAGCGCTCGCTCTGGCCGGCGATGCTGGGATACATCTCCACCGTGGAATTGCCATCGGCACCATGGCAGGCGGCACACGCGGTGGCCTTGGTCTGGCCGGCCTTGGCGTCGCCCCAGGTGGTCTTGCTGAAATCCACCTCAAGCGAGGCGGTCCTGATCGGGCCGTTGTCGGGCAGCGGGGTCAGCGTGGTCTGCGCAAAGGCAGCAGCGGCAACAACGGCAGTAGCAAGGGCGGATACGGCAAGAACGCGAGCGTGGCGCATGCTGAAGCTCCGTATGGACCGGCCGGGCGGCGGCGGCCGGCATCGCCCGGATTATCAACGCCGTTTCCGTACACGGTCAACGCAGCAGTGCAGCATTTTCCCGCAGGAGGCCCGCGGGCCGGGCGCGCGGCGCCGCAACATGCGATCCTATGCGCATGTCATTGCTCATCGAACGCGCCCAATACCACCTCTCTGCCCACAACATGGGGCAGCTGCCGCCCGATGAAGGGTCCGAAGTGGCCTTTGCGGGTCGCTCCAACGCCGGCAAGTCCAGCGCGCTCAACGCGCTGACCCGCCAGAACAGCCTGGCCCGGGTCTCCAAGACGCCTGGCCGAACCCAGCAGCTGGTGTTCTTCCAGGTCACCCCGGACGCCCACCTGGTCGATCTGCCCGGTTACGGCTACGCCAAGGTGCCGCTGGACCTGCAGGCGCACTGGCAGGCCTTCATCGACCGCTACTTCCGCACCCGCGAGGCCTTGAAGGGCCTGGTGGTGGTGATGGACATCCGCCATCCGCTGAAGGACTACGACCGGCAGATGCTGGCCTACGCCGTGCAGCGTGGCCTGCCGGCGCATGCGCTGCTGACCAAGGCCGACAAGCTGAGCCGCAGCCAGCAGATGCAGACCCTGCAGAAGGTGCGCAAGGAACTGCATTCGTCGTTCGGCGATACGGTCAGCGTGCAGGTGTTCTCCGGCGCCGCCCGTACCGGCGTGGATGAAGCCCGCGGCATCATCGGCGGCTGGCTGGGGCTGGAATAAGTAGCAGGGCGCCGGGCCTTGCCCGGCGACACTTTTGTAGAGCCGAGCCCGCGCTCGGCTGCCGCGCGTAGCGCGGCGAGACCCTGATGGCCGAGCACGGGCTCGGCTCTACACGGGGTCATTTCAGCGGCGAGAACTCCGCCGGCACCCACGCATAGGCCTTGCCTTCGCTGCGCACGTGACCCAGCCCGGGGAAGGGCAGGTGCGCGCCGGCCACCCACCAGCCCTTGGCGGTGGCTTCCTGCAGCACGCTGCGACGGCTGGCCGTAGCCGCCTTGCGGTCCGAATCAGCCTCGAATGCCGCTTCCGGGTGCGCGAACTGCACGGCATGGAAATGCAGCACGTCGCCCCACACCAGCAGTGACTGGCCCTGGCTGTCGAAACGATAGGACACATGCCCCGGCGTGTGGCCGTGGGTATCCATCGCGACCGCGTGGCCGGGCAGGGCGTCGCCAGGCTGGAAGGTGTGCAGGCGACCGGCGGCCTGGTACGGCGCCACCGCATTGCGTGCCAGCGCGAAGGCGAAGCGCACGCCTTGCGGCGCCGTGGCTTCGCTGGCCGGGTCGAGCCAGTAGCGGGCATCGGCCTTGGACAACCACACCGTCGCATTCGGATAGGCCGGCTTGCCCTGTGCATCGAGGATGCCGCACAGGTGATCGGGATGGGCGTGGGTCAGCAGCACCTCATCGATCTCAGCCGGGTCCACGCCCGCCGCACGCAGGTTGCCCAGCACCTGGCCCTGGTCAGGGCCGAAGCACTGCGCGGTGCCGGCATCGACCAGGGTCAGGTGCTTGCCCTGGCGCACCAGGAAGGCGTTGATCGCGGTCTGCAGGCCTTTCTTGTCTTCGGGCACGTAGCGGCCTTCGAGCAGGCGGCTGACCAGCGTTGGTGGCACATCGACCACTTCCTGTCGGCCGAGCGCGACCACGCCATCGAACAGGGCGGTGACCTGCAGCGCACCGATGCGCTGGTGCTGCACGCCCGGCACCTGTTGGGTGGGAGCGGGCGAGGTGGCCTCGGCCAGCGCGGCCAGCGGCAGGGAGGACAGGGCCAGCAGCAGGGCGGCGCGCAGTGGCAGGTGGCGCAGGGTCATGGCGGTTCTTCTCGATGAGTGATGGGCAGGCCCGGTGCGCACAGCGTGCCGCGTTGCGCGTGCGTGCGGCGCTCAAACCACTGCGCGGAATGCTCAAGGGGGTTATCGGCAGGGCTGCGCCCTGCACCCGCAGAGGCAACGGACGGCCGAAGCAACAGCAACGGCCGAAGCAACAGCAGAAGCGGGCTTTCTGTGGGGAGGCGGGGTGGGTCCGGTGGCGGGGGGCGCCGTGAATACGTCCCTGTAGGCTTGGCCGCGGCATCCATGCCGCGGACACCCCCGCCACCGGACCCACCCCGCCTTCGACAGATTTTCGCGATCTGTTGGGATGGCATGACCTGCTCTTGGTGGGTGTCGACCTTGGATCCACGCCATGGGTGGATGCTCTTCGAATTCAATTCGGAATCATCGAAATGAATCGAATGGACGTGGAGGAAATCATCCACGCATGGCGTGGATCTACTGGCCACCAGGAAACTGTCGAAGGCGGGGCGGTGTCGGAGTGCGGGGTGTCAGCCGCATGGATGCGGCTGCCAAGCCTACAGGGACGTACTTGCGGCGTCCCCGCACTCCGACACCGCCCCGCCATCCCACGGAATGCACGCTGTTGCTGTTGCTTCGGCTGTTGCCGTTGCTTCTGCGGGTGCAGGGCGCAGCCCTGCCGAACAACCTAGATGTCGGTAGGAGCGAGCCCGTACTGCTCGGCGAAGCGCTTGCTGAAGCTCGCTGCAGAGCGATACCCCGCGCGCGCTGCTACGGTCTTCAGCGGCAGGTCGGTGGTGTACAGCAACTGCATGCCGTGGGCCAGGCGCGCTTCAGTCAGCAGCTGGCGCAGGCTGGTGGCTTCAGCCGCCAGCCGCCGGCGCAGGGTCGCGCCGCTCAGCGCGAAGTGTGCTTCAACGTCGCGCGACTGCCAGTCGCGTGCCGGCTCGGCGGCGATGCGGTCGCGGATCTGTTCGCCCAGCGTCGGTGCGTGCGGCAACAACAGGTTGCCGTGGCCCTGCCGGCACCACGCCAGCACCAGCGTGGCCAGCGCCAGCCGCGCTTCGCTGTAGCGGCCATCCTGCAACGACTGCCGCCAGCTGCGCAGCGCCGTGGCGTGATCGCTCAACGCCTGCCGTGCCAGCGCCGGTCCGGCCGTCGGCAAGGCTTCGCTCCACAGCGTGCGCGCCGCCGCCAGTACTTCCGTGCACAGCGGCACGATCGCGCTGAGGTAGCGGCCGGTCTGCGGGTCGGGTGTGTTGACCACGTCGATGCGGCAACGCTGGGTGATCAGCAGGATGTCGCCCGGGACGAAGGTCAGTGACTGGTGTGCGGTACGCACCTGCTTGCGGCCTTCCAGCAGGATCGCGAACTGCGGCTGCGGTATCTCCACCGAGCTGGCGCCGTGCTCGCGGCGCGCGGTGATGCAGGCGTAGCCTTCGGCGCGTTGGCAGCCGGCCAGGCTGGCCATCTCCGCCAGCAGGGCGGTGGGGGGCATGCCGGTCATACGACGTGCGCGCCCAGCAGGCGGCCGACCGCAGCTGCAGCCGCCATCGCCAGCGCACCCCAGAACATCACGCGCAGAGCACCACGCGTCGGTGACGCGCCACCGGCGCGTGCCGCCATCGCGCCGGTCAGGCACAGGCCGGCCAGCGTGCTGACCGTGGTGGCGGTGGCGACGTTCTGTACCGGTGCCAGCAGTGCGGTCAGCACCGGCAGGGCAGCACCACAGGTGAAGGCGCCGGCCGAAGCCAGTGCGGCCTGCAACGGTCGCGCGCGTAGTTCCTCGGTGATGCCCAGTTCGTCGCGCGCATGGGCGCCCAGCGCGTCATGGGCGGTCAGCTGTTCGGCGACCTGGCGTGCCAGCGCCGGCTCCAGGCCGCGGTGGCGATAGATCGCGGTCAGCTCGTCCAGTTCGCTGTGTGGGTCTTCATGCAGCTCGCGCTTTTCCATCGCCAGATCGGCATTCTCGGTATCGGCCTGGGTCTGCACCGATACATACTCGCCGGCGGCCATCGACATCGCACCGGCCACGGTGCCGGCCACGCCGGTGGCCAGGATCGTGCTGGCGGAGGCGCCGCTGGCGGCCACACCGACCACCAGGCCGGCGACCGAGACGATGCCATCGTTGGCGCCCAGCACGGCGGCGCGCAGCCAGCCGACGCGATCGGCGCGATGCAGTTCAGGATGTCGTGAATGGCGGCTCATGACCCTGAGTGTACGAGGGTCAAGAGGGTGTCGGTAGGATGCTGAAACCCGTCACCGTCGCATGACGTAACGAGCCGCCACGCTATAGTGCGCCCTTGCGATGCAAGGCTCCCAGCCCCACATCCCCTGCCACCGTCCAGCGAGCCACCCCCTTGTCGAGCCCCAGCCACGTCGCCGATACGCCCATTACCGACCGCTCGCAACTGGTGGCGGAGATCGCCTCCGGCGAGAAGCCCCGTACGCAGTGGCGCATCGGTACCGAGCACGAGAAGTTCGGGTTCCGCCTGGATGACCTGCGCCCGCCGACCTTCGAGGGCGATCGCGGCATCGAAGCACTGCTCAACGGCCTGGTCCGTTTCGGCTGGACCCCGGTGCAGGAAAACGGCAACACCATCGCCCTGCTGCGTGATGGCGCATCGGTGACGCTGGAGCCCGCGGGCCAGCTGGAGCTGTCCGGTGCGGCGCTGGAAACCATCCATCAGACCTGCGTGGAAACCGGCACCCACCTCAATGAGGTGGCACAGGTGGCCGGCGAGCTGCAGCTGGGCTTCCTCGGCATGGGGTTCCAGCCGAAGTGGACGCGCGATGAAATGCCGTGGATGCCCAAGGGGCGCTACAAGATCATGCGTTCGTACATGCCCAAGGTCGGTTCGCTGGGCCTGGACATGATGACCCGCACCTGCACCGTGCAGGTGAACCTGGATTACGCCAGCGAAGCGGACATGGTGAAGAAGTTCCGCGTGTCGTTGGCGCTGCAGCCGATCGCCACCGCCCTGTTCGCCGACTCGCCGTTCACCGAGGGCAAGCCTAACGGCTACCTCAGCTACCGCTCGCACATCTGGACCGACACCGATGCCGACCGTACCGGCATGCTCGACTTCGTGTTCGAGGATGGCTTCGGTTACGAGCGCTACGTCGACTACCTGCTCGATGTGCCGATGTATTTCTCCTACCGCGACGGCATCTACCACGATGCGAGCGGGCAGAGCTTCCGCGATTTCATGCAGGGCAAGCTGCCGGTACTGCCGGGCCAGCTGCCGACGCTGCGCGACTGGTCGGACCACACCACCACCGCGTTCCCGGAAGTGCGGCTGAAGAAGTACCTGGAAATGCGCGGTGCCGATGGTGGCCCGTGGAGCCGCCTGTGCGCGCTGCCGGCCTTCTGGGTGGGCCTGCTGTACGACGACACCGCACTGGATGCAGCGTGGGACCTGGTGCGCGACTTCAGCCTGGTTGAACGCCATGCGCTGCGTGATGGGGTGCCCAAGCATGCGATGAACCTGCCGTTCCGCAATGGCACCGTGCGCGACCTGGCGCGCGAAGCGGTGAAGATTTCCGTGGAAGGCCTCAAGCGCCGTGCGGCGCGCAATGCCGATGGCCAGGATGAAAGCAAGTTCCTGGACGTGCTGCAGGAAATCGTCGAGTCCGGCCTGACCCCGGCCGAGCGCAAGCTGGCGCTGTTCCATGGCCGCTGGCACGGCGATGTGGATCCGGTGTTCCGCGAGTTTGCTTACTGACGCGGGATGGATGACCGCCGGGCATGGCCCGGCGCTACCGTCAGGAATGAAAAAACCCCGGCATTGCCGGGGTTTTTCGTTTCCACAACCGACTTGGATCAGGCAGCGTTCTTCATCGTCGCCATGTCGATCACGAAGCGGTAGCGCACATCGTTCTTGGCCATGCGTTCCCAGGCTTCGTTGACGTTCTTGATGTCGATCATCTCCACATCGCTGACGATGCCGTGCTCGGCACAGAAGTCCATCATTTCCTGGGTTTCAGCCATGCCGCCGATCGCCGAGCCGGTCAGGTGCTTGCGACCGAAGATCACGCTGCCACCGGTCAGCGGCGGGTCCAGTTCGGTCAGCACGCCGACCAGGCACATGGTCGCCTCACGCTTGAGCAGGCCCATGTACGGGTTGGTGTCATGACCAACCGGGATGGTGTTGAGCAGGAAGTCGAAGCTGCCGGCGTGTGCCTTCATCTGCGCGGCATCGCGCGAGACCAGCACTTCGTCGGCGCCCAGGCGCTTGGCGTCGGCACCCTTTTCCGGGGTGGTGGTGATCATCACCACGTGCGCGCCGAGTGCCTTGGCGAACTTCACGCCCATGTGGCCGAGGCCACCCAGACCGATCACGCCGACCTTCTGGCCCGGGCCGACCTTCCAGTGGCGCAGCGGTGACCAGGTGGTGATGCCCGCGCACAGCAGCGGCGCGGCGGCCTTCAGGTCCAGCGTTTCGGAGACCTTGACCACGAAGCGCTGCTCGACCACCACGTGGTCGGAATAGCCGCCGTAGGTCGGGGCACCGTCGGCGCGTTCACGGCCGTTGTAGGTCCAGGTGGCACCTTCGGCGCAGTACTGCTCCAGATCGTGTTCGCAGGCATCGCAGTGGCGGCAGGAGTCGACCATGCAGCCGACGCCGGCGTGGTCGCCGACCTTGAAGCGGGTGACCTCGCTGCCGACTTCGGTAACGCGGCCGATGATCTCGTGGCCCGGCACCATCGGGTAGATCGAGCCACCCCAGTCGTCGCGGGCCTGGTGCAGGTCGGAATGGCAGATGCCGCTGTACAGGATCTCGATGCGCACATCGTTCGGGCCGACCGCGCGGCGCTCGAACTCGAAGGGCACCAGCGGGTCGGTATGGGTATGGGCGGCGTAACCACGGGCGAGGGACATGGGGAATCCTTGGCGGGTTTGTCGAAAGGCGTTTTACAATACGCCCCGTACCGCAAGGTAAGAAGCGCATATATCGGCATGATTCATCAAGGCAGACTGCACAATCATGGCCACTGACAACCTGTCCCACCTGGCCGCTTTCGCCGCGGTCGCCCGCCACCGCAGCTTCCGCCGCGCCGGCGCCGAACTGGCCCTGTCGACCTCGGCGGTGAGCTATGCGATCCGCGCGCTGGAGGAGCGGCTGGGGGTGGGGCTGTTCCACCGGACCACCCGCAGCGTGGCCCTGACCGAGGCCGGACAACGGCTGCTGGAGCGCCTGCAGCCGGCGCTGGGCCAGGTGCACGATGCGCTGGAAGAAATGAATCACTTCCGCGCCGTTCCGGCCGGCCTGCTGCGGATCAATGCGACGCGGGCGGCGGTGGCGACCCAGTTGGGGCCGCGGCTGGCGCGTTTCCTGCACGCGCATCCGGATGTACGGGTGGAGCTGACCGAGAACGATGGTCTGGTCGACATCGTCGCCGAGGGTTACGACGCGGGCGTGCGCCTGCACGAGTTCGTGCCCGAGGACATGGTGGCGGTGCCGATGGGGCCGCCGCTGCGCGGCTTGATCGTGGGTTCGCCCGAGTACCTGCGGCGCCGGCCGGCACCGCAGCATCCGCGCGACCTGGCCGCGCATGAGTGCGTGCGGTTCCGCTTCGCCAGCGGCCATCTGTACAAGTGGCAGTTCGAGCGCGAGGGCCAGACCCTGGAGATCGACGTACCGGGGCGGCTGACGCTCTGCGAGCAGGGCACCGTGGTTGGCGCGGTGCTCGATGGCATCGGCCTGGCCTATGTGCTGGAAGACACCGCGCGCCCGTACCTGGACGATGGCCGACTGGTGGCGATGCTGGAAGACTGGAGCGAACCGTTCGCCGGGTTTGCGTTGTACTACCCGAAGCAGCGGCAGATGCCTGGAGCGTTGCGTGCGTTCGTGGACATGTTGCGCGAGTGAATTGGGGTGGGTCGCATCCACGCATGGCGTGGATCTACTGACCATCGCCGCATGCTCATTTTGACCCCGCCACGCGTGGATGCCGTTGCACAGTAGATCCACGCCATGCGTGGATGGCACCACGCTACGCAGCCTGCAGCATCGGCTCCATCAACTGCAGGCAGTCACGCAGATGCGCATCCACCGAGGCGTCTTCGGCAACCACACCGATGGCGCGTTCGCGCAGCGGTTCGGCCACGGCCATGGACAGCACCAGACGTGCCATCCGTTCTGGATCACCGGCACGCAGCAGGCCACGCTGCTGCTGCCGCGCCAGCCAGTCCGCCAGCAACGCACGTCCGCGGCCGATGCCGTTGTCCAGGTAGGCCCGCAGCAGCGCGTCCTTGCCCGGGAAGTCGGTGGTCAACAGCCGGAACACCCGCACCGCCTGTGCTGACAATGCCTGCGCGCACACCGCCTGCAGGATGTCGTGCAGCAGCGGCAGCACGTCTTCTGCGTGGCGGGCATCACGTTGCAGCTGCGGTGCGAAGCCATCGGTCCACTCGCGCACCGCCAGGCCTACCAGCTCATCACGGTTGCCAGCATGCCGGTACACCGTCTTCTTGGCCACGCCGGCATGCGCAGCGACGGCTTCGATGGTGGTCGCTTCGTAGCCCTGCGCCAGCAGCAGATCCAGCGTCGCCTGCAGCACGGCATGGCGGACGTCGGCCTCTGGCCGTGCTGGACGCCCGCGGCGACGGGGTGATGCGATCGGATCGGGAGGCGCAGTAGCGATCATCGCGCACATTCTAGCGCATTCTGATAATTGCGAAACGAAGTGCGTTTCCGTATTGTCCGGGCTTCACCTCCCCAAGGATTCACCATGGACACCGTCGCCAACGCTCACGCCTGGCTGGACCACCACGATCTGCTCGACCCGGCGCCGATGCACCTGGAAACCGGCATCCAGCGTCGCGAAGACGGCACCCTGCTGGTCGCAGTGCGCACCGATCTGCATGGCTGCAAGGGCCGCATGCTGGACTGGTGGTTCACCTTCTTCGAGACCACCCAGCACATCCGCTGGTGGCACCCGCTGGACCATGTCGAGCATCGTGGCTGGGACGCGGCCTGGCAGCGTGGGCGCAGTTACCATGGCGCCAGCATCCATGCGGTGGAATCGCTGGCCGACATTCCGCCGGTGGCGGCACGCCTGAAGTTCCATGATCCGCGCACGCTGCTCACACCTGGGCGTCTGCAGACGGCGCAGGATGCGGGCGATGTCTCGGCGGTGATTGCCGCACGCATCGGTTTTGGTGACCACGTTCGTCTGGACGCACACGGTGATCCCTGCGACGGCCAGATGCTGCACGTCGCGCGCGATACGCCGTTCGGCTGCGTGCTGCGCAGCCGCTTCGTGTTGGGCCTGGACAGTGAAGACCCGCAGCGCGATGCCAGCGATGCGATCGGCCTCGGCCTGCTCAAGCACTGCTATACGGAGTTCAGCTTCCTGTCGCGGCTGCTGCCGTCGCTGTACTACGGGGAACGCGCGAATGACGAGGCGGTGCCACTGCCGTGGTGAACTCGGGTGCTACTCCAGCAGGGCGTCATAGCCTGCATCGCTGAATTGGATCAGGCAGAAGCCATGGCCGAAGGGATCGGCCAGCACGGCGATTCTTCCCCAGCGGTGTTCGCGCACGGCCTGTTCAAGAGAAGCGCCGGCTGCAACGGCGCGGGCAAGCGCAGCGTCGATATCGGCGACCACCCAGTCCAGATGCACGGGCGTCCAATGTCGCTCGTAATCGCGCACGTCGCCGTCTTCGGTCGCTGCGCTGCCGGCGTCGTTCTGCAGCAGGTATAGCGGCGTGGGGCCACCGAGCAGTTCCAGTGCGCCGGGGCCCAGGCGGCGGCCGGTGTGCAGGCCGAAGGCCTGGGTATAGAAGGCTTCGGCAGCTACAAGATCGGGTACGTCGAGGTTGACGATGAAAGACGCGGCTGAGGGGAGCATGGAGGATGGCCGATGGGATGCCGGACAACGATGCGCTTGCGCTCTGGCTGCAGCAAGGCGCGGCACACCGGCGGCTGCCGGTGCACCGCATCCACGCATGGCGTGGATCTACTGCGCGAGCGGGTAGTCGAGGTAGCCTTCGACGCCGCCACCGTAATAGGTGCTGCGATCGGGCATGGCCAGCGGCACATCGCGCTGCAGGCGCTCGACCAGATCCGGGTTGGCGATGAACGGCTGGCCGAACGCGGCCAGGTCGATGATGCCGTCCTCGACCAGTCGCAGAGCACGCTCACGGGTGAGCCCACCGGCGAGAATCACGGTGCCGCCGTAGGTTTGCTTGAAAGTCTTCAGGAACGCCTCGCCGATGACGGGCGCGCCGCGCAGGTAGTTGTCGTTCAGATGCACATACGCCAGCCCGCGCTTGCCAAGCTCTTCGGCCAAGTAAAGATAGGTGGCTTCGTTCTCTGCATAGGCCGGCATGTCGAAAGTCTGGCTGTTCGGCGCCAGGCGCACGCCGATCCGCTGTGCACCGATCCGCTGCGCCATCGCATCCACGGTGTCCAGGATCAGCCGTGCGCGGTTGCGCAGTGAACCACCGTAGAGATCCTGCCGATCATTGGTGACCGGGTTGAGGAACTGCTCGAACAGGTAGCCGTTGGCAGCATGCAGCTCGATGCCATCGAAGCCGGCAGCGATGGCATTTCCAGCGCCGCGTACGAAGTCGCTGACGATACCCGGCACTTCGTCGGTGCGCAGCGCGCGCGGCGGCGTCGGATCGGCATGGCCACGGCTGCCGTCATCCAGATACACGAACGAGGTGTTCTTCGGATCGCTCGCCACCGGTCGCGTGCCGGCGCTCACCGGCTGGCCGCCGTCGGGCTGCAGCGAGCTGTGTGACATGCGTCCGACGTGCCACAGCTGGGCGAAGATCGCGCCCTGCGCAGCGTGTACGGCGTCGGTGACAAGCTTCCAGCCGGCGACCTGTTCAGCGGACCAGATGCCCGGCACGTCGATATAGCCCTGGCCCTGCGCCGACACTGGCGTGCCCTCGCTGATGATCAGGCCTGCGCTGGCACGTTGCCGGTAGTACTGCGCAGTGAGTTCGTTGGCGACCGCACCGGGGTTGCGGGCGCGGGTCATCGGCGCCATCGCGATGCGGTTGCGCAGTGGTGTTCCGGCCAGGTCGTAGGGGTGGAGGAGGGGGGAGGTCATGTCAGTCATCTCGGAGCGGGGGAGGGCGCCAACGGCGCGACAGCACCATGATGGAGTTGACATGCAGGCGCATAAAGACGGTAAATTTCCCGTCAAGCGGGACTATCTGTCCCTAATAAGCGAGTCCGCCGATGCTTCCCGTCGAATCCCTGAATGGCCTGGCGACCTTCGTCACCACGGCGCGCTCGGCCACCTTCACCGAAGCGGCCGATGCCCTGGGCATCTCGCGCTCCGCGGTCGGCAAGGCCATTGCCCGGCTGGAAGCGCGGCTGGGGGTGCGCCTGTTTCATCGCACCACCCGGCGCATCGCGCTGACCACCGATGGCGAGGCGTACTACGCCTCGTGCGCGGCGGCGCTGGATGAAATCGCGGCAGCTGAAGCGTGCCTGGGTTCGGCTGCGCATCTGCCGAGCGGCCGCCTGCGCATCGACATGCCGTCCTCGTTCGGTCGGCTGGTGGTGCTGCCGGTGCTGCTGAAAATGTGCCAGCAGTATCCGGACCTGCAGTTGACGATGACCTTCACCGATCACTTCGTTGATCCGCTGGAGGAAGGCATCGACCTGCTGATCCGCTTCGGCGGCCTGCATCACGCCGAGCATCTGGTTGCACGCAAGCTGGCCAGCCAGCGGCTGGTGACCTGCGCGTCGCCGTCCTACCTGCAGGCGCATGGCACGCCACGGACCATTGACGATCTACATGCACACCGCAGCATCGTCGGCTACCGCCATGGACAGCCTGTGGCCTGGCGGATGGGAGACGCGGGCACCCAGGGTGTGTTCATTCCCAGCGGCACCTACCAGCTCAATGATGGCGATGCGGTGATCGAAGGCGCGCTGGCTGGCCTGGGCATCTGCCAGATGCCGGTATCGCTGGTGCGCCGGCATCTCGAGTCCGGCGCGCTGCAGTCGGTGCTCGACCACTGCATGCAACACCATGTGGACATCCACGCGCTGTGGCCGCAGACCCGGCACCTGCGGCCGAAGGTGCGTTACGTGGTGGAGGAGCTGACCCGACTGGCCGCAGAGGGCGTCTTCGATTGAGGTACCGATCGGCTTCTGTATACTATCCCCCAGTATAGTTCCGAGGCTGGCCTGCCATGCCGCACTCCCCCGAAGAAAAAAAGAAGGTTCTCGCCCGCGTGCGCCGCATCCGCGGCCAGTGCGATGCGCTGGACCGCGCGCTGGAGGCCGGCGCCGACTGCGGGCCGGTGCTGCAGCAGATCGCCGCCATCCGCGGGGCGGTCAACGGCCTGATGTCCGAAGTGATGGAGGCGCACCTGCGCGAAGAGTTCGGCCAGCCTGCCGCTTCCGATGAACAACGCGCCGAACGCGTGCGCGACATGAGCGCGTTGATCCGCTCGTACCTGAAATGAACGACGGCGCGACACAGCGCCGCGCATCCTGTTTCCCGCAAGCCTTTTTGGAGAGTGCCATCATGAAATCCCGTGCCGCCGTCGCCTTTGGTCCTGGCCAGCCGCTGCAGATTGTCGAGATCGACGTCGCCCCGCCGAAGCAGGGCGAAGTGCTGGTCAAGATCACCCACACCGGTGTCTGCCACACCGATGCGTTCACTCTGTCCGGCGATGATCCGGAAGGCCTGTTCCCGGTGGTGCTGGGCCATGAGGGTGCCGGCATCGTGGTGGAAGTGGGCGAGGGCGTGACCAGTGTGAAGCCGGGCGACCACGTGATTCCGCTGTACACCGCCGAGTGTGGTGAATGCCTGTTCTGCAAGAGCGGCAAGACCAACCTGTGCGTGTCGGTGCGTGCCACCCAGGGCAAGGGCGTGATGCCCGATGGCACCAGCCGCTTCAGCTACAACGGTGAGCCGATCTACCACTACATGGGCTGCTCGACCTTCAGCGAATACACCGTCGTTGCCGAGGTATCGCTGGCGAAGATCAACCCGGATGCGAACCCGGAGCATGTCTGCCTGCTCGGCTGTGGCGTCACCACCGGCATCGGTGCAGTACACAACACCGCCAAGGTGCAGGAAGGCGACAGCGTGGCGGTGTTCGGCCTCGGCGGTATCGGCCTGGCGGTGATCCAGGGCGCGCGCCAGGCCAAGGCCGGCCGCATCATCGCGGTGGATACCAACCCGTCCAAGTTTGAGCTGGCCCGCGAATTCGGCGCCACCGACTGCATCAACCCGAAGGATCATGACAAGCCGATCCAGCAGGTCATTGTTGAAATGACCACCTGGGGCGTGGACCACAGCTTCGAGTGCATCGGCAACGTCAACGTCATGCGTGCGGCGCTGGAATGCGCGCACCGTGGCTGGGGCCAGAGCGTGGTGATCGGCGTAGCCGGTTCGGGCCAGGAGATCTCCACCCGCCCGTTCCAGCTGGTCACCGGCCGCAAGTGGATGGGTACCGCGTTTGGCGGCGTGAAGGGTCGCAGCCAGCTGCCGGGCATGGTCGAAGACGCGATGAAGGGCGATATCGAGCTGGCGCCGTTCGTCACCCACACCATGGACCTGGACAAGATCAACGAAGCTTTCGACCTGATGCATGAAGGCAAGTCGATCCGTTCGGTGGTCCATTACTGAGGCGCGTCATGGGCTGGCTGGATGCCCTGCGTCGGCCGCGTGCGGAAGACCCGCGCGCGGCCCTGGTCGCCCCGATCGAGCAGGCGCTGCGCGCGCTGGGCTGGGTCGTGGGTGAAGTGGGGCCACCGCGTGCGGTGACCTCGGCCTTCGGCAGCGACGATGGCATGTCGTTCGAGCAGTGGCTGGGGCAGGTATTCCTGCCGCGTCTGCACGAGGCCCGCGCTGATGGCCAGTGGCCGCCGCGCAGCAGCGTGGCAGCGGCGGCATATCGCAATCTTGATGGCCAGCCTGGCGTCGAGCCGTTGCTGCGCTTGCTGACGCAGCTGGACGAACTGATCAACAAAGGCATCCACGCCGTGCGTGGATAAGCCGACCAAGGTCGGCATCTACCAGAAGCACGCGTGCGCTGACGCGCCGCGCAGGAGAACATCATGGAACGCATCGAACACCGCGCCTGTGCCGGCGGTTGGCAGGACGTCTATCGCCATCACTCCACCACGCTGGGCTGCGACATGCAGTTCGCCGTATACCTGCCGCCGCAGGCCGCCAGCCAGAAGCTGCCGGTGCTGTACTGGCTGAGCGGGCTGACCTGCACCGAGCAGAATTTCATCACCAAGGCTGGGGCTCAGCGCTACGCGGCCGAGCACGGCGTGATCATCGTCGCCCCGGACACCAGTCCGCGCGGCGATGACGTGGCCGATGCCGAGGGCTATGACCTCGGCAAGGGCGCGGGCTTCTATCTCAACGCCACCCGTGCGCCGTGGGCGAAGCACTACCGCATGCACGACTACGTAGCGCAGGAACTGCCGGCGCTGATCGAGGCGAACTTCCCGGCTACCGATGCGCGGGGCATCAGCGGCCATTCGATGGGCGGCCACGGTGCACTGGTGATCGCGCTGCGCAACCCGGGCCGTTACCGCAGCGTGTCGGCGTTCTCGCCGATCGTCGCGCCCACTCACGTGCCGTGGGGACAGAAGGCGTTCACCGCCTACCTCGGTGACAACCCGGCCGATTGGGCGCAGTGGGATGCCTGCCAGCTTGTGGCCAATGCCGGAGAGCGCCTGCCGCTGCTGGTCGACCAAGGCGAGGGCGATGAGTTCCTGCACACCCAGCTGCAGCCGCAGCGCCTGCAGCAGGCCTGCGATGCCGCCGGTCATCCGCTGAGCCTGCGCCTGCAGCCCGGCTACGACCACAGCTATTACTTCATCGCCAGCTTCATCGGCGAGCACATCGCCCACCACGCCCGCGCCCTCAACGCCTGAGGGCTCTCCGGTGGTGCCGGCCGCTGGCCGGCAATCCCAGGGAAACACGGAACTGCAGGTTGCCGGCCAGCGGCCGGCACTACCTGGCGGTGCAGGAACAGTCCAGTTTGCTGCAGTGGATCACGCCGCTGTGGCGTGGCGGCGCGCTATCGTGCCGCCATACGGCCTTGCGCATGGGGGATGCATGCTGGTTGTGCTGGCGCTGATGTTCGTGATCTGCCATGGCGTGGTCGTGGCGTTCTGGCCGGGTACGGCCGGTGGGGGATCGTTCGTGTTCCTGACCGCGGCGCCTCTGCTGGCCGCCGCGGCCTGCCTGTGGCGCGGCCAACGCGACCGCGCTGCACTGGGCTGGCGGGCCACTGCAATGGCGCTGCTGCTCTGGGCCGGTGGCATGGCCTTCAACATGGCCGACGCCCTGGGGGCCGGACGGTCCGACATCACCCCGCGCGCCAGCCTGCTGTTGTATGTGCTGTACGGCGTGCCACTGGTGTTCATCCTGGCCCGCGCCCGTCGCGAACGCCGGATGATCAGCCTGATCGACGGCGTGATGGCCGCGCTGCTGGGCGTGCTGTTCTTCGTGCATACCCAGTCCTTCGCCGACCGCATCGACATCGATGACCAGGCGATGGCCCACATGCAGCGCATGTTCGACATCCAGAACCTGTGCATCGCCGGTTTCGCGGTGGTGCGGTGGGTCGCCGGTGACGCGCCTGAACGGCGCAGCTTCTACCGCGCGCTGGCGCTGTACGCATTGTCATATCTGCTGCTGGCGTTCTACATCAATCACTACACCTCCGAACAGTCGTTCGGTGCCTACAACGACCTGTTGATCGACCTGCCGTTCCTGCTGCTGGCGCTGCTGGCGTTGCGCCAGGCACCGGCGCCGGGCTTCGTGCTGCATCCCCGCCTGCTGCGATTGGTGCAGGCGGGTGGGCCGATCATCCTGCCCTTGCTGCTGCTGGTGGTCGGCACTCTGGTGGTGGATCACGCGCGGCCTTTGGCCGTGACCGGCTTCGTGGTGGCGACACTGGGCTTCGGCCTGCGCAGCACGCTGCTGCAGATCGATCTGCTGGAACGGCAGGCGGGCCTGGATCAGCTGGCGCGGCAGGATGGCCTGACCGGCGTAGCCAATCGCCGTCAGTTCGATACGCTGCTGTTGGCCGAATGGAACCGCGCGCGCCGCAGCGGCAGCGAAATGGCATTGCTGCTGGTGGATATCGACCATTTCAAGGCATTCAACGACCAGCACGGTCATCCCGCCGGCGACCGCTGCCTGCAGGCGGTGGCTGCGGTGCTGCAGGCCACCGCCGGGCGCGCGGCCGACAGCGTGGCGCGCTATGGCGGTGAGGAGTTCGCGGTGATCGTGCCCGGCAGCCCGCTGTCGGGTGTACTTGCGCTGGCCGAGCGTCTGCGCGAGGCGGTGGAAGCATTGCCACTGCCGGAAGGCCCGGTCAGCATCAGCGTGGGTGTGGGCTACCTGCATCCGCCGGCGCTGGCCAGCGCCGAACAGTTGCTGGCCGATGCCGATGCCGGGCTGTACGCGGCCAAGCGTGCAGGCCGCAACCGGGTGATCCTGCACGCGCACGTGCTGGACGACCACGGGGGCGCGCACGGCACGCTGGACTGTTGAGCACGTCTGCGCCACGGCCGCGGCAGAAAGGTGTGCAGCCGATCAGCGCTGGCGCAGCCATCCGGCCGGATCCAGCAGGCGCAGGCCCACTGGTGACAGCGACCGTTGCCGCAACGTCAACGGCGTGGCGTGCACCGCCGCCGCACAAGATGCCAGTTGGCGACGCAGCGGTGCCAGCACATCGTCCTCGCGTGGGCGTGCGTGCCGCCATTGCGCAATGCGCAGCAGGCAGACCAGCAGGTCCAGTTCGCTGGCGGAAATGAACGGCGACCCGGCCGGCAGCAGTTCGATCGGTGCATGCGGCGTGGCCAGCAATGGCAGCAGTTCACGGAAAGCGTCGCAACCTTCGGCATCCAGGCCCAGTGCGGCCAGTTGCAGCACGCCCTCGGCCTGCAGCGCAGGGTCGCCCAGTTGTCGCAGCGCAGCCAGCAGGGCCTGTTCGCCGCGACTGAACTGACGACCGAAGGCGCGATAGCTCACGCGGGTGGGAAATACGGGGGAACGTGAGGCCATGCCGGGAGTACCTAAGGATCGCGCGTTTCCACCAGCACCGGGCAGGGCGCGTGGTCGATGGTCCATTGCCCGACCGAGGGCTCGAACAGACGCTGCAGGCGTGACAGATGGCGGTGGCCGATGACGATCAGGTCGCACTGCAGGCGGCGCGCCTGCGCGCTGATCACTTCGCCCGGGTCGCCGGACGGTAGTTGTGCGATGGCGTCCACGCCGCGCTCGCGCAGCTCGGCCAGGGCGTCGGCCAGCACGGCTTCGGCATGTGCCTGCTGCCGGGCGGCGGCGGGATATTCGCGGCGGTCGGCATCGCTGGCATCTGCTGCCAGTGCGAATTCGGGGTCGAGCACGCACAGCAGGTGCAGACGGCTGCGGGGGCCAGCCATGGCGGCGGCGAGGTCCAGCACGCGGTCGTGCTGGGGGCCGCCATCGAGCGCGACCAGCAGGGTGTTGAACATGAAAAGCTCCTTTGCAGGGCGGTGATGGTCGCGCATGTCGTCGCGCGCACCCATGCCGTGCGCCGCAGTCAATGCGTGCGCAGGACGCAACTCTGGTTGGTCTGGATTGCAGTAGAGTCATCGCATTTACGGAGACTGCCATGCCCTTGCCGGACCTGAACCTGTTGCTGGCACTGGATGTGCTGATCGACGAATGCAGCGTGGCCGCCGCCGCGCGGCGGATGAATCTCAGTGCGCCGGCGATGAGCCGTACCCTCGGCCGGGTGCGCGTGGCCCTGGGTGATCCGGTGCTGGTGCGCGCCGGCCGTGGGCTTGCCCCCACGCCACGCGCGCTGGAACTGCGTGAGCAGGTGCGCGATGTGATCGAGCAGGCACACCGCGTGTTCAATGCCGGCCGCGAGGTCGACATGGCCACCCTGGAACGTACGTTCAGCGTGCGCGCCAACGATGTGTTCATCGGCAGCTATGGTGGCCGCCTGCGCGAGGTGTTCCGCCAGCAGGCACCGCGCTGCATGCTGCGCTTCGTGCCCGAAGGCGATACCGATGACGATGCGATGGTGCAGGGGCGGATCGACCTGTACATCAGCACTGCGGGCAAGCACAGCCCGGAAACCAAGGTGCAGCACCTGTTCACCACCTCGCTGCTGGGCGCTGCACGCGAGGATCATCCGTTGTTCGACGGCGACATCAGTGCCGAGCGCTTCGCGGCCTGCGACCACATCGCCGTGTCCCGGCGCGGGCTGGCGCACGGCCCGATCGACGAGGAACTGGCCGTGCTCGGCCTGCAGCGCCGGGTGGCGGTGGTCATCCCCACCTTCCATGGTGCGATCTTCGCTGCTGCTGATTCAGACCTGGTACTGCCGCAGATGCCGAGCGTGATGCTCGACCGCATCACCCACATGGGCCTGCCGCTGCGCATGTTCCCGCTGCCGGTGCCGGTACGCACCGTGGCACTGGTGCAGGCCTGGCACCCGCGCATGGACAACGACCCGGCGCACCAGTGGCTGCGGCGGGCGATCAAGGTGATGTGCGATTCGGTCGAGGCGGCCCGCCACTGATCGCCTGCAGGCGTGCGCCGGACGCACGACTGCGATGCCGGGCACGCCATTTTTCACAGGCAACGGCCTTTCTAGACTGCGCTCCCGATAGTTTCACTGAGCGCAATCCAATGACTTCACATATGCCGTGCACTGCACGGATCGGCAGCCGGCAGTGAGCACGCCTGCCGCCGTATTGCCGGCGCCGGCAGCGTTCCGGCCCGTCGCCGCACCCGGGCTCGACCGGCGCATCCTGGTAGGGCTGTGCGGTGTGCTGCTGGCGGTGCTGGTGTCGGGCTTCAACGAGAACGTCACCAAGGTCGCACTGGCCGACATCCGCGGTGCGATGGGTTTCAGCGTCGATGACGGCAGCTGGATCGTGGCGCTGTACAGCGCGATGTCGGTCAGCGCGATGGCGTTCGCACCGTGGTGCGCCGCCACCTTCTCGCTGCGCCGCTTCGCGTTGGCGATGATCGGCGGGTTCATGGTGCTGGGCGTGCTGTGCCCGCTGGCACCCAACCTGCAGACCTTCCTGGTGCTGCGCGCGTTGCAGGGCCTGTGCGGTGGCGCGTTGCCGCCGCTGCTGATGAGCGTGGCGCTGCGCTTCCTGCCGCCGGGCATCAAGCTGTACGGCCTGGCCGCCTACGCACTGACCGCCACCTTCGGGCCGAGCATGGGCACCCCGCTGGCCGCGTTCTGGGTGGAGCAGGTGGGCTGGCACTGGGCGTTCTGGCAGATCGTGCCGTACTGCCTGGCAGCGATGGCGATGGTCGGCTGGGGTCTGCCACAGGATCCCCTGCGGCTGGAGCGCTTCGCACAGTTCGATGGTGTCGGCCTGATGCTCGGCCTGCCGGCGCTGGTGCTGCTGGTACTGGGCCTGGTGCAGGGCCCGCGCTTGAACTGGTTCGACTCGTCGTTGATCACGCTGATGCTGGGTGGCGGTGCGGGTCTGCTGGTGCTTTTCATGGTCAACGAGTGGTTCCATCCGTTGCCGTTCTTCAAGCTGCAGCTGCTGGCCAACCGTAACCTCAGCTATTCGCTGATTACTCTGGGTGGCGTGCTGTTCGTGCTGCTGGCAGTGATCTCCATTCCCTCCGGCTTCCTCGCCAGCGTGCAGGGCTATCGGCCGCAACAGACCGCGCCGATGCTGCTGTGGGTGGCGGTTCCGCAGGTAATCGCGCTGCCGTTGGTAGCCGCGTTGCTGAACATCCGCGCGATCGATTGCCGTTGGGTGCAGGCCACCGGCCTGGCGCTGCTGGCGCTGGCCTGCTGGCTGGGCGCACATCTGGACGTGAGCTGGATCCGCGACAACTTCCTGTGGGTGCAGCTGCTGCAGGTGTTTGCCCAGCCGATGGCGGTGCTGCCGCTGCTGATGTTGGCCACAGGTGGCCTTGCGCCACAGGACGGCCCCTTCGCCTCGGCGTGGTTCAACACGGTCAAGGGCTTTGCCGCGGTACTGGCCAGCGGCGTGCTTGAAGCGGTCGCGCAGGGACGCCGACATTTCCATTCCACCGTGCTGGTCGACCGCCTCGGCGAACAGCCATGGCTGGCCGATGGACCGCAACTGGGCGCACGCCTGCATGCACAGGTGCAGGCATTGACCTCGGCCGATCTGTACCTGCTGGTCGCGTTGGTCGCGCTGGCCTTCATTCCCCTCATTGCCTGGATGCCCACCCGCATCCATCCGCCACGTGCCGTGGCCTGATTCCCTTCGCAGGAACCCCCTCATGACAATCAATCGAACGTATCTCAACGCCGGCCTTGGCCTGGGCGTGCTGGTGCTGGCCGGCGCCGCATGGCTGCTGCTGCGCGATGGCCGCCACCAGACCACCAACAACGCCTATGTGGTTGCTGATTACACGGTGGTCGCACCCAAGATCGCCGGCTTCGTCAGCGCGGTGGACGTGCAGGACAACCAAGCGGTGAAAGCCGGTGACGTGCTGGCCCGCATCGATGACCGTGACTACCAGGTCGCGTTGCTGGCCGCCCGCGCCGACCTGGCCAATGCACGTGCACAGCTGGCCAACGCACAGGCGGCGCTGGCACAGCAGGGCTCGCTGATCGAACAGGCCAGGGCGAGTGTGGATGTCAGCCGTTCCGAGCTGACCCTGGCCAGCGCCGACCAGCAGCGATACCGCGAGCTGGCCCGCGACGGTGCCGGTACCGTGCAGAACGCACAGCAGGCGCAGTCGAAGCAGGCCGTGGCCAGTGCGCATCTGCAACAGGGGCAGGCCGCATTGTCGACCGCACGCCAGCGCACCGACATCCTCACTGCCGGGGTGCAGGCCGCGCAGGCGGCCGTGCAGCGTGCCGAAGCCGCACAGGCACGCGCCGAACTGGATCTGTCGCACACCGAGCTGCGCGCACCCATCGACGGCATGGTCGGGCGCCGCGCAGTGCGCGTCGGTGCCTACCTGACCCCGGGCACGCCGGTGGCCGCGGTGGTGCCGCTGCAGCGCGCCTTCGTGGTCGCCAACTTCCAGGAAACGCAGATGACCCGCATGCAGCCGGGGCAGCAGGTTGAACTGACGGTGGACGTGTTCCCCGGCACGCCGCTGCGTGGCCATATCGACAGCATTGCACCAGCCACCGGCGTGACGTTCGCCACGATTGCACCGGAGAACGCGACCGGCAACTTCACCAAGGTGGTGCAGCGCATTCCGGTGAAGATCGTGCTGGAGCCGGGGCAGGCATTGCTGGGCCAGCTGCGTGCCGGCATGTCGGTGGAAGCGAGCGTGGATCTGCAGAGCCCGCAGCACGTGCAGAGTGCGCAGCGCGAGCAGCACCGCAAGGGCGGGGAGGACGCATGAACCGCGTATTCCCGCGTGTGCTGGCTGCAGCGGTACTGTGCGCGGCGCTGACCGCCTGCACGCTGGGCCCGGACTTCGTGCGCCCGCAGGCCGAACTGCCCACGCAGTGGCAGGGCGAAGCGGTGGCGTCAGCTGCGCTGGATGACGACGCCCGCTGGTGGTCCGGTTTCGACGACCCGCTGCTGGGCCAGTTGGCGACGCGGGTGTTGCAGGCCAATCTCGACCTGCAGCTGGCGGCCAACCGCGTGCAGCAGAGCCGCGCCGCGCGGGGTGTCACCGCTGCCGATCGCCTGCCCAGCGTCAGCGCCACCGCCAGCGGCGCGCGCGCGCGCAACAGCGAGGTAGGCCTGAACGATCCATCCGGTAATGGCGGTCGTGAAGACTATGGCTTGTTCCAGGCCGGCATCGGCATGAGCTGGGAACTGGATCTGTGGGGCCGCGTACGCCGTCAGGTGGAAGCGGCCGACGCACGCGTGCAGATGGCCGAGGAAGATGCACACGCGGTGCGTATCGCGCTGCTGGCGGAAACCGCGCGCGATTACCTGCAGTTGCGCGCAACACGCCAGCTGCTGGCCATCACCGAGGACAATCTCAGCATCGCCCACGACATCAAGCGGTTGACCGAAGCGCGCCAACGCCAGGGCGTGGCCAGCACGCTGCAGGTCTCCAGTGCGGCGGCGCAGGTGGCATCGTTGCAGGCGCGCATCGCGCCGTTGCGGCATCGAGAATCACAACTGCGCAATGCGCTGGCGTTCCTGCTGGCGCAGCCACCGCAGACGTTGGACGCGCAGTTGCAGAACGCGCGCCGCGACTGGCCAGCGTTGCCGACCGTGTCCGTGGGCATGCCCAGTGAGCTGGCCGAGCGTCGCCCCGATGTCCGCCGTGCCGAGGCCGCACTGCATGCAGCCACGGCGGGTATCGGCGTGGCCAAGGCCAGCTTCCTGCCGCGCATCACCTTGAATGGCGATGCCGGTTTCCAGGCCAGGCAGCTGGATGACCTGGATGGCTGGAATGCCCACCGCTTCAGCATCGGGCCCTCGATCAGCCTGCCGATCTTCCAGGGCGGACGCCTGAAGGCCAACCTGGCGTTGAGCAGGCTGCAGCAGCAACAGTCGGCGCTGCAGTTCCGCCGTACCGTGCTGCAGGCCTGGCACGAAGTGGACGATGCCATCGACGGCTATGCCGCCGAACAGCAACGCACCGCGCAGCTGCATGTGGCGGTGGATGAGAGCGAGACGGCGCTGGGCGCTGCGCGTCGGCAGTACCAGGCCGGCGTGGTCGACATGCTGGATGTATTGAACACGCAACGCATCGCGCTGGACAACCAGGCCGCGCTGGCCAACAGCCAGGCCACAGCCGCGATTGCGCGCGTGGAGCTGTATCGCGCGCTGGGCGGCGGTTGGTAAAGACAGCGAACTGGTAGCGCCGGGCCATGCCCGGCGGCTCGGGTAGTTGCCAACCTTGGTTGGCAGCCCTTTCCCGGAGCTTCAGCCAAGGTTAGCGTTTGCCAGAGCGCGTCATGCGCCGGGACATGTGCTGCGGACCCGACGGACACATCAGCGCGCGTCGGCCACCTCGCCATAGAACCAGTACTCCTGCTCCAATCCGTCATCGTGGTCGGTGGGAGGAATGCTGACCTGCACACCACGCTCCTGAACCCCTTCGGGCAGGATGAGTTGCCACTCGTTGGCAAGGCTTCGGGAGGTGATCGCAGTGATCTGCCCATCTGAGGTGGTAGCGACATGGCCTTGGAAATAGTCTTCATCCAGATACAGGCATACCTCGCTTCCGAACATCCCCGGCCAGGCAATGCAACAGGTCGCTCGCACGGATGTCTGCGAAATGGGGCGAGATTGGATCAGGTTTGCGCAGGCGGTGATGAGCGACTGAGCACAGGCTCGCTGGATTTCCCGTGTGGATGCAGGGCCTTCTATCAGGCCTGCACGGGTAGGTACTTTGTAGTTCCAGTAGCGGGTCTCACTCCCCAACTCCTCTGGCGAGGGAAATGCACCGCTGAAGCAGTCCGCCCAATGCTGCAGGTAGCGCAGCCGGCGTGGGGCATCGCGCAGTTTCTTCTCGCCGCGCCTGCCAGGGCGTGTGATGACATCTTTCTTGTTTCTCATCCGACCAGTGTGACAGTCACATGAGCAGTGCGCTGCAGAGCGCCAACCAAGGTTGGCGTCTACGAGAACATGCGCCATCGGCGCCGGGCTATTCGCGACAAATTGGCGTGGTGGAGCTATTTGGCGACTCGGTAGCTGCCGACTTTGGTGGCAGCGGTTCCGAAAGCGCCAACCAAGGTTGGCATCTACCAGAGCGGGGCAGGTAGCGCCGGGCCATGCCCGGCGGGCACCTCAACGCACGTCGCGCAGTTCCCAGTGGTGCCCGGCCAGCAGGCGCAGGCGCTGCTTGAACACATCACTGTCGATGCGGGTGGTGGCCACTAGGTTGATGCGCAGATCCTTCTGCTCACCGGTCACGGTGGCCTCCGGATCGGTCACGCCCCACTGCGGTTCCACCGCATCCGGGTCCGGCTGTTTGTCGCGCCAGCGCTCGAACAGGCTGCCATTGCGCAGCGCGTTCTGCAGTTCTTCGGCGAAGCCGGCCGCGCCCTGCGAATGGAAAGCCAGGTCGGGGTCATTGCCGCGGGCCTTGGACGGGTCGGGCAGGCTGATGTGGTACTGCGCAGGCATGTTGGTCTCCTTGAGGTGGCGCTAGGCTGGCATAAACGCGGTGGAATCGATGTGCAGATTCCAATGCGTGGTTGGCCTTCATTCAAACCGATGCGGCCCATCGGCGAAGCCCACGGTGACCGCGCCCTTGCCGACGTTGACCATGCCGGTCAGGCTCATCACCGATTCGTACACGGTCACGCCATGGCCAGCGCAGACCTCTTTCATCTGCGCATAGCCGGGCAGGGCGCGCAGCTCGTCCAGTTCACCGCCGTAGCTGACGCACACGGTGGGCGTCATCAGGCCGGCGCGTACGCGCTGGCCGACCACGCCGAACAGCTTCAGCACGGCATTGTCGAAACCCTTGATCTTCGCCACCGGCCCGGTCTCGCCGCGATAGCCATGCAGCACCGGCTTGATGTCCAGCGCACTGCCCAGCGCCGCGCTGAGCAGGCCGACGCTGCGGTCGCCCTTGTGCCGGGCGCGGGCGCGCATGTAGTACAGGTCGCGGGTGACCATGTAGCCGTGCACGTTGCCGGCCAGTTCCTCCAGGCGCTCGCGGATCTGCTGCACGCTGGCGTCGCTGGCACGCAGGCGCACCGCTTCCACCGCCGTCACCGCCTGTGCGGCGAACAGGTTCTGGGTGTCGAGCACGCGCAGCGCGAACGGCGAGTTGTAGCCTGCCGCCTGCCGCACCGGCTTGTAGTCGTTGAGGATGGCGAAGCTGGCCTGCAGTGCGTTGTCGTGGATCGGGCTGCGGGTCTTGGTGATGGTCATGCAGAACACGTGGTCGTAATCGATCACCAGGCGCTGCAGGAACAGGTCGCGGATCTGGTTGACGCTGAAGGGGATGGTCTCCGCTTCGGCGCCGTGTTCGGCTACGTGCGCGTGCAGGAAGCTCAGCGTTGCCTGCTCGTCGCGGTGGTCGGCGAGCACGGCTTCGCCGATCCGCACGGTGATCGGCAACAGCACGATGTTGTGCTCGGCAATGAAGTCCTGCGGCAGGTCGCAGGCCGAGTCGACGACGATTCCGATGCGCATCCGCGGCTCCCCCTCCAGGGCGGTTGTAGGTTCGGAAATGTGAAAACTATCTCAAAACCGGATCGGGCGCGCGAGGGAAATGCGCCACTGCCTGTTCAGCGACTGCGCTGCACTGCCATCGGCAGGGCCACCGCCTGCTGCCAGTCGGGGCGATCCAGCAGGCCCGGGTCGTCCAGCACCGCCGCCATCAGCGGGTGGGTATCGTTGCCCCAGAACAGTTCGCCGTCGATGGCCAGGGTCGGCACGCCGAATACGCCGGCCTCGATTGCCGCGTCGGTGTTGCGTCGCAGCTGCTCCTTGATTGCCGGCTCGCCAATGGCCGCCTCCACATCGCTGATACCCAGCCGGGTGGCGGGTTCGCGCAGGGCCGGGGCGCTGTCGGCCGCGTGGCCGTCGCGCCAGATCCAGTCAAACAGCACATCCACCGCCTCGGTGCTGGCGCCCGCGGCCAGGCACAGGCGCAGGGCCGCCAGCGGGTTGAACGGATGCCCGGGCGGGAAGCGCAGAAGGGTGCCCTCGGCCTGCGCGGTCCACAGCAGCTGGCGGTACATGAAACGGCGCTTGGCCGGGATCTCCGCCGGGCCGAGATTGCCCAGATGGTGCAGGACCGCACCGAAGGCGATCGGTACCGGTTGGATGTGCTCGAACTGCGGCAGCCGCTTCACCTTCTGCCAGTGCAGGTAGGAGTACGGCGAGACGAAGTCGAAATACCAGCGCAGGGTGGGCATCTGTGGCTCCTTGTAGCGGTCAGGGCTGCGCGTTGCGCTGCAGGTAGCGGTCGCGCAGTTCGGTCTGGCGCGAGCGCATCGGCATCGCACGACCGCCCAGCCAGACCTGTTCGGCATAGTGCGCCACATCCAGCGGATCACCCTCCCACAGCACCAGGTCGGCACGCTTGCCCGGCTCGATGCTGCCGATCTGGTCGGCCACGCCCAGCACCTCGGCCGGTACCCGGGTCAGCCCGGCCAGGCCGTCGGCCCAGGGCAGGCCATTGGCCACCGCGTTGCCCGCCAGCTGGCGCATCTTTCGCGCATTGTGCGAGGCATCGTCGCGCTGGGCAAAGGCCACCGGCACGCCGGCGCGCTGCAACCGCGCGGCGTTTTCCAGGGTGGCGCCGATCTGGTCGAAGGTGGCCGGCAGGTTGCCCAGCGCGTCGACGAACACCGGCACCTTGGCCGCTGCCAGTTCCGGTGCCAGCTGCCAGGCCTCGGCACCGCCGGCGATGGCGATCTTCACCTTCTCGCGGGCCGCCCAGCGCAGCAGCTGGCGGATGTCGGCCGCGCGGTCCACTTCCACCACGATGCGGCCTTGCCCGGACAGATAGCGGGCCAGCGTGCGGCGACCGGCCGGGGTCAGCAGCGCATGCGGCGAGTCGGCGGCGACCTGGCCACGCGCTTCGTCGACCATCTGCTGCAGCAGCATCCACTGCGCCGCGCGCGATTGCCCGGTCAGTTCAGACGCCGCCGCACCCAGGCGCAGGAACAGGGCGCGCGGGCCGATCGGGTCGGCACTGCCATCGAAACGCACCACGCCACCCTGGCCGGCGACGAAGCCACCGCCGGTGGCAGCGCCGAGCACGGTGAAGCCGATACCGTCCAGGCGTGCCACCGGAATCAGCACCGAAGCGGGGTTGTAGGCCAGGGTCACGTCGAATTCCGGACGCAGCGGCTGCTCACCGATCTTCAGCGCGCTGTCGACCGTGCTCGATTCGCCGGACACTTCCTCGATGCCGATCTCGGTGATACCGCCGAACAGGGCAGGGGTCAGCGTGCGGCCCTTGGCCTCGACCACCGGCACGCCGGCCGGTGCGGACAGGCCGCGACCCACCGCGCGGATGATGCCGCCCTGCACCAGCACGTCGGCGTCTTCCACGTTGCCGCGTGCGCTGGCGGTAGCGACGGTCGCACCGCGCACCAGCAGGTCCTGCGCCTGCGCAGACGATGCGATGCAGGCCAGCGCCATGACGGCAGCGCCGAGCGTTGCGGCAGGCTTCGCCATTGCCTTGAACATGCCCATCAGCGCAGCTCCTGCCCAAGTTGGAAATCCGACCGCGGCGTTGCCGGCGGCGTGCTGCGGTCGTACACACGGCGGCCATCGACGAACACCTGTTCGGCCAGTGCATACGAACTGAAGGGGTTGCCGTTCCAGATCACCACGTCGGCCATCTTTCCGGCCTCCAGCGTGCCGGTCTGCGCGTCGATGCCCAGCGCCTTGGCGGCGTTGGCGGTCATCCAGGTGATCGCGCGTTCCGGCGCGATCTCGGGCATGTGCGCGCGGCGCGCGGCGGCCATCACCTTGGCCGCTTCCTGGTTCAGGCGCTGGATGCCTTCGGGCGAGTCGGAGTGGACGATGGCGCAGCTGTTCTTCGGCCGGTCGACCAGCGCGATGTTCTCGGCGATGCCGTCGAAGGCCTCCATCTTGAAGCCCCACCAGTCGGCCCACAGTGCCCCGCACACGCCTTCGGCCGCCAGCCGGTCGGCCAGTTTGTAGGCCTCCACGCCATGGTGGAAGGCGGCCACCTTGAAGCCGAATTCCTTGGACAGGTCGAGCATGGTGGCCATTTCATCGGCGCGATAGCAGTGGATATGCACGCGGATATCGCCCTGGATTGCACCCGCCAACGTGTCCAGCTTGAGGTCGCGCTTGCCGCCGGCGTCACCGGCGCTGTCGCCCTTGTCGCTGCCGAACCAGCCCTTGCGCTTGGCCGGCTTCGGTTTGTTCTTGGCGATGTAGTCGGCCGCGTCGATGAAGGCTGCGCGGTAACCGGCCACGTTGCCCATCCGCGTGGCAGGTGCAACGCCCTTGCCGCCACCATAGACGCGCTTGGGGTTCTCGCCGCAGGCCATCTTCAGGCCCCACGGCGCGCCGGGGAATTTCATCGCCTGGTAGGTGGTGGCAGGCACGTTCTTCAGCGTTACGCCGCGGCCACCGACCAGGTTGGCCGAGCCGGGCAGCACCTGCATGCTGGTCACTCCGCCTGCCAGCGCCGCCTGGAAACCGGGGTCCTGCGGCCATACCGAATGCTCGGCCCAGACATTGGCGGTGACCGGCGCGGTCATCTCGTTGCCGTCGCTGTGCGCGCTGACGCCAGGGCTGGGATAGACGCCCAGGTGCGAATGCACGTCGATCAGGCCCGGGGTCACCCATTTGCCGTCGGCGTTGATGCGGGTGACGCCAGCGTCGACCTGCAGCGCATCGCCGACGGCGACGATGCGGCCATCGCGCAGCAACACATCGGCGTTGTCCAGGCGCTGGCCGGTGCCGGTCAGCACGGTGGCGTTCTGGATCAGCAACGGCCCATCGGGATGCGCCTGGTAGGTGCTCGGGTAGGGATCGGCCACGAAGCGCGAAGCGCCCACGGCCGGCGCCGTGCTCAGCGATACCAGCGCCAGACCCAACCCGGCGCGCAACAACGTCGATGTCATGCAGATCCCCTTGGCAGCGTGTTCAACCCACCGACGCTAGCCGGGGACCGGCCTGCTTGCCAAGTGTCCTTGTTCACGGGGCCGCATCTGCCATCTCGACGGCAACGTCCGCCTCCCGGAAAATGGTGCTCCCCACGCCGCACCGGACCGCCCATGAAGAGCAAGCAGGACATCGTCGACAACTGGCTGCCGCGCTATACCGGCGTGCCCCTGGACCAGTTCGGCCAGCACATCCTGCTGACCAACTTCGGGGGCTACCTGCATACGTTCTCCGCGCTGACCGGTGCGCCGGTGATCGGCCTGGACCGGCCCATGGCCAGTGCCACCATCGACGGCATCACCATGATCAACTTCGGCATGGGCAGCCCCAATGCCGCGATCATCATGGATCTGCTGTCGGCGGTGATGCCCAAGGCCGTGCTGTTCCTGGGCAAGTGCGGGGGGCTGAAGCGCAAGAACGAGCTGGGCGACCTGGTGCTGCCGATCGCGGCCATCCGCGGCGAAGGCACCTCGGGCGACTACCTGCCGCCGGAAGTGCCGGCCTTGCCCGCCTTTGCCCTGCAGCGCGCGGTCTCCACCATGATCCGCGACCTTGGCCACGATTACTGGACCGGCACCGTCTACACCACCAACCGCCGGGTCTGGGAGCACGACGAGGCCTTCAAGGAGCGGCTGCGGGCGATGCGCTGCATGGCCATCGACATGGAAACCGCGACGATCTTCGCCGCCGGCTTCGCCAACCACATTCCCAGTGGCGCCCTGCTGCTGGTTTCAGACCAGCCGATGATCCCGGACGGGGTGAAAACCGAGGCGTCCGACGCCAAGGTCAGCTCGCAGTTCGTGGAAAACCATATCCAGATCGGCATCGAGGCGCTTAAGCTTATCCGGCGCAACGGCAAGTCGGTCCGCCACCTGCGCTTCGACGAATGATGATGATGGCCTGGCGCGGTGCGCCGGCCTTGGGGAGTAGGTGATGGACGTTGCCGCGCAAGTGGTGGAATTCTGGAAGGACGCGGGCCCTGAAAAGTGGTTTGCCCGCGATGATGCGTTCGATGCACGGTTCCGTACGCTGTTCGCGGACGAACACCATGCCGCCGCATCGCGCGCGCGCGAGCACTGGCTGGGCAGCGCCGAGGGTGCGCTGGCGCTGATGCTGCTGCTGGACCAGTTCCCGCGCAACTGCTTCCGCGGCACGGCCCATTCCTATGCCACCGATGGCCTGGCCAGGCACTACGCCATGCGCGCGATCGAAGAGGGGCTGGACCTGCAGCTGGTTCCCAAGCTGCGCGCCTTCATCTACCTGCCGTTCGAGCATTCCGAAGATCCGCTGGACCAGGACCGCTCGGTCGCGATGTTCGACGTGCTGGGTGACAAGGAATACCTGCAGTACGCCGAACTGCACCGCGACATCATCCGCCGCTTCGGCCGGTTCCCGCATCGCAATGCGGTGCTCGGCCGCATGCCGTCGCCGGAAGAACTGGACTACCTGGCCGAAGGCGGGTTTGCCGGGTAAGAAACAAAAACGCCGGCTTTCGCCGGCGTTTTTTGTGGGTTTCAACTGCAGCCGATCAGTACTTCGGCACGCCGTTGTCCACTTCGTCCGACCAGGCATCGATGCCGCCGGTGACGTTGAACACCTTGCTGAAGCCCAGCGTACGGAACTGCTCCGCTGCCTGCGCGCTGCGGCCACCGTGGTGGCACAGGAAGGCCAGGGCGGTGTCCTTCGGCAGGGCTTCCAGCTCGGCGCGGCCGTTGCCATCGAAGCTCTTGAACGGCACGCCGACTGCGGCGATGGCGCGTTCTTCGGCCGGGCGCACGTCCACCAGCATCACGTTGCCGGCACGCACCAGGTCGTCGGCATCGCGCACGCTGATTTCCTGCACCGGCTTGGGCGCGTTCGGGTTGTCGATTGCCAGGCCCTTGCCACGGATGTCGTCAACCCAGTCGATGGTGATGCCGTCGGCGCGACGGGCGCTGGCCAGGTCGAACTGCACGCGCAGGCCGTTGGACTCGGCGGCAATCGCGCCTTCGTCGTACGGGGCCAGCTGGAAGTTCGGCTGGAAGCGGGCATCAATGCCCAGCTGCAGCGACGCACCCGGCGAATCGGCCAGCGCGCCCTTCAGCATTTCCACTGCGGCCGGGGTAACGGTGATGCGCGGCGGGGTACGGTCCGGTGCAGCCAGGCCCAGCACGCTGCTCAGCTCACCACTGGCGGCCATCTGCAGCACGATGTCGCTGCCGCCGACCAGTTCGCCGTCGATATACAGCTGCGGGATGGTCGGCCAGTCGCCATAGGCCTTGATGCCTTCGCGGATCTCCGCGTCCGCCAGCACGTTGACGTGGGCGAATTCCACGCCCAGGTCCTGCAGGGCACCCACGGCCTTGGCCGAGAAACCGCACTGCGGCATCGACGGCTGGCCCTTCATGAACAGCACGACGCGGTTGTCGTTGAGGATGGTTTCGATGCGCGAACGCAGGGCGGGATCGAGGGACATGGCAGTCAAGGGTCCGAAAAATTCGAATCATCAATTCTACCCCCCATGGCATCATGGGGAATGACCAGCGCAGGAACATTGCATCGCATCCCGACCCGGCCCTGGCGCTGGGTACCCTGGCTGGTGCTGTCGCAGCTGGCCGTGATCCTGACCTGGGTGCTGGCCGGTTGGCACTGGGGCCTTGCGCTGATGGTGGCAAGCCACGCCTTGTTCATGGTGCCGGTGTTCCTGCCCAACAGCCGCTTCTACGCGCCGGTGCTGAGCCGGTTGCCCGATGCCGGCAACCGCGTCTGGTTGACCATCGACGACGGCCCCGGGGAGCAGACCCCGGCGGTGCTGGATCTGCTGGACCGGTACCAGGCACGGGCGACCTTTTTCCTGGTCGGCGAGCGCGCATTGGCGCATCCGGCCCTGGTGGAGGAGATCCTGCGTCGCGGACACGACCTCGGCAACCACAGCTACAGCCACCCGCAGGCGCGCTTCTGGCGGCTGGGCCCGGGCACGATGGCGGCGGAGATCGAGGGTTGCCAGCAGGCGCTGCAGACGGTGAGCGGGCGACCGGTGCGCTGGTACCGCTCGGTGGTGGGCATGACCAACCCGTTCGTAGCGCCGGTGCTGCGCAAGCTGGGCCTGGTGCGCGTGGGCTGGAGCGCACGCGGCTACGACGGCGTCGGCTGTACGCCGGATGGCGTGCTGGCGCGTCTGCTGCCCGACCTGCGCCCGGGTGCGATCGTGCTGTTGCATGAAGGTGCCGCCCACGGCCACAACCTGGCCATCATCGAACGCGTGCTGCAGGCGCTGGACGAGCGCGGCCTGAAGGCCGAACTGCCGGCCGGCTGACCGGTAGCGCCGGGCCACGCCTGGCGAGCGCGCAGCGACCCGCTTTTGCTCTTCGCTTTTCTCTCTTGTCTTCCGTGGTGGACGCCCCCGTAAACCGTCCGTGGCCGGGTGGGTGGGCTGCACAGGGGCGTGAGCCGCATGGATGCGGTGACCGAGCTTACATGGACGTACTTGCAGCGCCCCCTGTGCAGTCCACCCACCCGGCCATCTCACGATCACCTTGGCCTCCCACCACGAGGGGCTCAGCCGTTGGCCGCAGTTCCCGGACGCTCGGCAACCAGCAGCCAGCTGTTGAACGGCGTGCGCCCATGCAGGGGACGCAACGGAGCCACCTGCAGCCCAGCCTCGGCCAGCGTGGCCTGCAGCCGCTGTGGATCCGGGTAATGGCGTGGCCGCGTGCCCATCCAGCCGACCAGCCATGCCAGCCGATCAGCCACCCGCGTGGTGCGGTCGCGGCGGTCGCCGGTCGCCAGCGGCGTACGCAGCAGCAGGCGGCCACCGGGCGCGACCCGCGCGCTCACCGCGCGCAGCAGTTCCAGTTGCGGCATTTCGTCCAGGTACTGCAGCACATCCAGCAGCAACACATGCCCTGCATGCGCCGGCAAGGGGGCCTGCACCTCCAGACAGTCGAAACGTGCATCGGCCAGGCCGGTGCCGGCGCGCTGCGCACGCGCGATCTTGTCGCTGTCCACGTCGATCCCGAGGTAGGCCTGCTGGCGGCCGCGCTGGCGCAGCACGTGTGCGAACAGGCCCAGCCCACAGCCCAGGTCGAGCACCGGCTGGCCGTCGTCCGGCAGGTGCTGCAGCACGCCGTCATACAGCGGGTCGCTGCCCAGCTTGCCGCGGGTGTAGTAGTAATCGCGGCGGCTGCCCCAGGCCTGCATCGGCCGGAAGGACTCGGCGATCAGGCGCGCCTGCCCGGCATCGAGCGGCGAACAGGGCAAGGGCGTGCCGTTCCGTGGCGTGCCGTCCATCGTGTCAGTCCGTTCTGCCAAGCAGGTGCGCGGCCACCGGCAGCGCACGCGCGCTCCACAGCGCATACATCCGTGCGGACGGGTGCAGGCCATCCTCGGCGATCATCGCCGGGTCAGCGCCGTTGTCGCGGCTGATATCGGTAATGTCGACGAAGGCCACGCCCTGCTGGCTGCTGATCACCTCGGCGGCAGCATTGAACTCGTCGGTCTCCAGCTCGACGCGGGCCAGGTCGCGACCGCTGCCTGCACCGTACGGCGTGGTGCCCCAGTCCGGGAAGGACAGCACCAGCACGTGGTCCGCGCGGCCACCGGCAAAGCCGATCGCGCGCTGCAGCAGGGCCTGGAACTGCACCTGGTACTCGTCCAGCGGGCGCTCGCGGTACTGGTTGTTGACGCCGATCAGCAGGCTGACGAAGTCGAACGGCCCTCGCGGCGCCACTTCGTCGATGCCGGCGTCGAGCTCGTCGGTGGTCCAACCCGTGGTGGCGATCGTCTGCGGGTCGGCCAGATCGATGCCCTGCGCGCGCAGCGCGGCGGCGAGCTGATGCGGCCAGCGACCGTCGACCGCGATCGCTTCACCAATGGTGTAGGAATCGCCTAGGGCCAGATACGACAAGCCCATCGCTCAAGCCACCGACCGGCGGGGCTTCAGCGGCACCACCTTGGTGGCGTCTTCGGCACGGCGGGCGAGGGCACGATCGATACGGGCGAACACGTCGCGCATCACCGACGCCTCTGGCAGCAGGGTCACGCGGAAGTGGTGGCGGTAAGGCACGTTGAAGCTCGAGCCCGGCACCACCAGCACGCCGTCGTTGTTCATCAGGTCCAGCGCGAAATTGTGGTCGTCGAAGCCCTTGGCGGCGGCGCCGACCACGGCCGGGAAGGCGTACAGCGCACCGGCGGGGGCGACCAGCGACAGATGCTCGCTGGCCTCGCAGGCTTCGATCACCGCACGGCGGGTTTCATACAGACGGCCGCCCGGTGCGCACAGCTCGGAAATGGTGTCCGGCCCGTTCACGGCGGCGTCGATGGCGTACTGGCCCGGCACGTTGGCGCACAGGCGCAGCGCGCCCAGCAGGTCCAGCGCGGCGCGGAAGTCGCCCAGGCGCGCGTCGTCGCCGCTGAGGTGGGCCCAGCCCACGCGCCAGCCGCAGGCGCGGTGCACCTTGCTCAGGCCGCCGAAGGTCAGGCAGGGATGGTCACCGGCCAGCGGTGCGACCGGCTGGAACACCGCGTCGTCGTACAGGATCTGGTCGTAGATCTCATCGACCAGCAGCAGCAGGTTGTGCTGGCGCGCGATCTCGACCACGCGCTCCAGCAGCTCGCGCGGGTAGCTGGCGCCGCTGGGGTTGTTCGGGTTGATCAGCACGATGGCGCGGGTGCGCGAGGACACCAGCGTCTCGATCTCGCTCGGGTCCGGCTGGAAGCCGTTCTCGGCGGCGCAGCGGTAATACACCGGGCGGCCGTCGTTGAGGATGGTCGAGGCCGACCACAGCGGGTAGTCCGGCGAGGGCACCAGCACTTCGTCGCCCGGGTTGAGCAGCGCACGCAGCGACAGGTCGATCAGCTCGCTGACGCCGTTGCCGACGAACACACGGTCGGGGTGGGCATCCGGTGCGCCACGGCGGGCGTAGGCGGCGGCGATGGCTTCGCGGGCGACCGGCAGGCCCTGCTGATGGGTGTAGGGATCGGTGCGGCCCATGTCATCGGCGATGGCGCGCTGCAGATGTTCCGGTGCACGGAAGCCGAAAGCGCCGGGATTGCCGATGTTGAGCTTGATCAGCTTGTGGCCCTGCGCTTCCAGCTCCCGGGCTCGCCGTGCCAGTTCTCCGCGGATTTCGTAGCGCACTTCGGAAAGGCGCTCGCGGATGACCAGGGGTTTGGGCGAGGGAGTGGACATGGGCGGTGGGCCGCAAAAGGCATGGGGGTTCCATGGTAGCGGAATTGCTGCAGCGCATGGCAAGGGCTGCAGGGCCCGCCAACATTGGGCTGGGCGGCATCGCACAGGTAGAATGGCGGCGATGACCCAGACCCCCGATTTCACCGCCCTGCAGACCATTGGCTGGCCCTGGCCGGGCCCGCCGCAGCAGGCCGACTGGCAGGCCGTGATGGCTGCGCACCCGCAGGCCCACCCGGCGCGGGTGATCGAACAGCACCGCACCCACTACGTGGTGGCGGATGGCCCGGAGGCGTCGATCAAGGCCGAATCGTTGCCGGAATGGCAGCGCCCGCGCTTCCCCAGCCACGAACGGCCAGCGGTTGGCGACTGGGTGCTGCTGGACGGCATCCGCATCGTCGCCCTGTTGCCGCGACGTACCGCGATCAAGCGTGGCGCCGCCGGTGAGCATTACCACCAGCAGGTGATCGCGGCCAACATCGATACCGTCTTCATCGTCTGTGGGCTGGATGCGGACTTCAATCCGCGCCGTATTGAACGCTACCTGCTGCTGGTGGGCGGTGGCGGTGCCGAACCGGTGGTGGTGCTGACCAAGGCCGACCAGACCGAGTACAGCGAAGACGCGCTGGCGGTACTGGAAGAGCTGGAGATGCAGGGCATTGCCCTGCACGCGATCAACGGCCTGGATGCAGACAGTGTTGCCGTGCTGGAGCCGTGGCTGGGCCCGGGCCGCACGGTGGTGCTGGTGGGTTCTTCCGGTGCGGGCAAGTCGACGCTGACCAACACGCTGCTGGGCGAGCAGCGGATGAAGACCAACACGGTGCGCGCCAACGATTCGCGCGGCCGCCATACCACCACCCACCGCGCATTGATGCCGCTGCCGATGGGCGCCTGCCTGATCGATACGCCGGGCATGCGCGAACTGAAGCCGACCGGCGAAGAAACGCTGGCCGAAGGTGGTTTCGCCGATATCGAAGCGTTGGCCGCGCAGTGCCGCTTCCGCGACTGCATGCACCAGCAGGAACCCGGCTGTGCCGTGCGTGCGGCGATCGATGCCGGCGAGATTGAAGAGAGCCGGCTGCAGAACTACTTCAAGTTGAAGGAAGAAGTGGCCGCCGCCGCCGCGAAGCTGGCCGTGCGCCAGGCCGAGACCGCGCAGGAGCGCGGTGGCAGGAAAGGCAAGGGCCAGCAGTTCCGCCCCGCCGGCAAGCCGCGCAGGCGCTGAGCCCGAGGTACCGGGAACGCGCTTCTGGTAGGTGCCAATCTTGGTTGGCACTGTCAGGGCAGGGGGCAGCCCAGTAGATCCACGCCATGCGTGGATGCTTTCCGCGCATGCATATCTGTGCCAACCAAGGTTGGCACCTACCAAAGCAAGGGCGGGGCGTTATAGTCCGACCATGGAACCGACCGCGACGCTGGACCGTGACGTGGCCCACCATGCAGCGCTCGATGCGCGCCTGGTCGAGGCCGTAGGAGGCATCCGCCTGCTGGGCCTGACCAGCTGGCCGGCAACCCTGCAAGCACCCTTCCTGGACAGCGTTGCGCGCGGCCAGCCGACGCTGCCGGTGGTCGACTACCCGAAGCTGGATTTCAGCGAGGAGCGTCGTGCACTGGCCGCCCTCGCTGCCGAGTGCGATGAAAGCCATCCGCTGGGCCATTACGTGCGGCAGTCCGCGCAGAGCTGGGATCTGGCTGCACAGCTGCTGGAAGGCCTCGGTACCGCGGCCGTGGATGCCTGTTCGGTGCAGTTGTTCGGGTCACCCGAGCAACCGTTGCCCGGCAACGGACCGAGCACGCGCGAAGCAGCGCGCCACTTCATCCAGATTGCTGCCGAACTGGATCACGAACTGCTGGCGCCGGAAGAGCAGGTGCCGGTTTCGGCGATCGCGTTGCAGCTGCAGCTGCAGAATGACCTCGATGCGTTCTTTGAATCACGCATCATCCAGGTGCAGCTGGATCCGGATCTGGTCTCCAAGGCGGCGGCCGGACCGACCCGCATCCGTCTGCGCACCAGCGCGCGTTTCAGCGCCTACGACCGCGCGCAGTTGTTCCACCATGAAGCGCTGGTACATTCGCTGACAGCGTTGAACGGTCGCGCGCAGCCGGTGCTGCCAAGCCTGGCGCTGTCCTCGCCACGGGTGACGGCCACCCAGGAAGGATTGGCGACATTCGCCGAGCAGATCACCGGCAGCATCGACATCGAGCGACTGAAGCGCATCAGCTTGCGTACCGAGGCGATTGCGATGGCGCGCGAAGGTGCGGACTTCATCGAGGTATTCCGCTACTTCTGCGATGCCGGGCAGAACCCGGAAGAGAGCTTCGCCTCGGCGCAGCGGGTATTCCGCGGTGTGCCGCCGAGTGGTGGCCTGGCCTTCACCAAGGACACGGTGTACCTGCGCGGGCTGGTGTCGGTGCACACCTTCTTCCGCCACATGCTGGCTGAGGATCGCCTGCAGGTCTGCCGTTGGTTGTTTGCCGGCAAGATGAGCCTGACCGATGCGATCGCGTTCGCGCCGCTGTTCGAATCGGGCGTGCTGAAGCCACCGCGTTGGCTGCCGCATTGGATGAGCCGGGCGAATGGCCTGGCCGGCATGCTGGCGTTCTCGCTGTTCGCCAACCGCATCCGGATGGACCAGCTGGCGCCGGAATGAAGTGCGTTGGCGGATCCTCCTGCGCCTGTCTGCTATCGGCTGGGAGGAGGCGGGGCACCCTGGCCAGGACACGCAAAAGCCCCTCCATGGTGCTCGATGGCGCCATCCATGGCGCCAACGGTCCTGGCCAGGGTGCCCCGCCTCCTCCAGACAGTTTCCTGCGAGCGCGGTAGCAGGTCCACCAGAGGGATTGCGTTTGAAAAGCTTGAAAAGCAAAGAGCCGGGCATCGCCCGGCTCTTTGCTTTTGCCCTTGCTTCTCATTGCCTCCGCGCCGGAGCGGGAAACTGTCGAGCGAGGTGGGACGGGCCGAGGCAGGACCGTGAGGCGCATGGATGCGCCGACCGAGCCTACAGGGACGTACTTGCGGCGTGTCCTGCCTCGGCCCGTCCCACCTCGTCCCACTACGGCATCCCCGCGCCGCAGCGCCCGCTTTTGATTTAGAACTCCGCCGCCACCGTCATGAACACCTGTCGCGGTGCACTCGCATGGATCGCATACCGCGTGCCCTTCGGATCGGTCGGTGCGAACGAACTCAGCTGGCCCGCATAGCGCTTGTTGGTCAGGTTCGTCGCGTTCAACGACACCCGCACGTTGCGCAGGCCCATGCCCGGGCCGAAGTCGTAGCCGGCGCCCGCATCGAAGGTGGTCACGCCCGGCACCGACTGGTCGTTGGTGTAGGTGTAGTAGCGCTTGCCGGTGTACTTGGCGCGCAGGCTGGCGAAGAAGCCATCGCGGTTCCAGCTGATTTCGCTGGAGGCCATGCGCTGCGGCGTATCCACGGTGATCTTGCCGGCCACCGGCACGATCGCGCCGCCCGAGGTGTAGTCATCCTCGTAGGTGGTCTTGTTCCAGGACAGCGCGTTGTACCACTGCAGGCCATCAACCGGCTTGAGGATGAAGGTCAGCTCGGCACCGTGGCTCTTCACCGAACCGACGTTGATGAAGCGCGTCACGCACTCCGGCCGCGTGCCGACTTCGATGCTCGAGCACGGGTTCAGCGACAGCAGGCGGTTGTCGAACGTCACGTTGTAGGCGGCGATCGAGGCCTGGTATTTCTCGCCGAAGGTACGGAAACCCGCTTCCAGGCTCTTGGACTTCTCCGGCTCCAGGCCGGCGCTGGCCGCGAACGATTCCGGCGACACCTGCAGCGGGCCACCGCTGCCGCCGCCGACGAAGGCAGCGATGTTCTCCGCATACGAGGCGAACACTTCATTGTTGGCGTTGAGCTTGAAGCCCACGCCCAGCTGCGGCAGCACCGATTCCTTCGCGGTCAGCGTGCCCGAGGCAATGCTGGTTTCCACGCCCGGCTGGGCCTTGGCGGTCATGCGCGTGTTGGGGCTCTTGATGCCCACGTCCACGGTCAGGCGCTGGTCGAGAAAGCGCATCCGGTCCTGCACGTAGAACTGGCGCGTACGGATGTCGAAGTCCTGGTTGAACAGGCGGCGGTCCGGGTTCTGCAGGTACAGGTCGTCCAGGAACGGGCCGCTGATGTAGTAGAAGTTGCGCGAGACGTTATGGTCGTTCTGTTCGTACCACACACCGGCTTCCAGCTCATGGATGCCCACAGTCCACGACAGCGCGGCGGTCACGCCGTCGCGGTTGATGGTGTAGTTGGTGCTGCGGATCGAGATCGGCAGCATCTTGTCGGTGCCCGGGTAGGACGGTTGGCCCGGTGCCCACCAGTGGCCCTGGCCACGGTTCTCATGGTGGTAGCCCAGCAGCTTCAGGCGGCCCTGTTCACCCAGGCGGATGTCGGCGTCGATCGAGTACAGGTTGTCGTCGCGCAGCGCACGGCTCTGGTAGTACGCATCGTCGATGCTGTTGACGCCGCCGCTGAACGCGCAGCGCGCCTTGTTGTAGGTGCCCGGTGCGCAGTACGCAGCCGCGACGGCGCGATCCCAGTCCGGTGCATAGATGTTCCAGTCATAACCCAGGCCGCGCGCCAGCATGTCCTTGGACAGGTAGGCATAGTTGGCCTGGCTGGCGCGCGAGGTGGCCACAAAGGCACCGAAGCGGTTGTCGCCAACGTTCCACACCGCCTTGGCGTTGAACTGGCGGGTGGTCTGGTTCTGGTACGGCGCGGCCCACATGTCCTGGTCCTGGTGCACGCCGGAGACATAGGCCGAGAAACCGTTGATGTCGCCGGTGTCCACGCGCAGGTAGCCGCGGCGCTGGTTGTCATCACCCGCGGTGATGCTGGCGCGGCCGCCGAATTCGGTGGACGGATCCATCGAGAAGTACTGGATGGTGCCGCCGAGGTTGCTGGTCGAGGCCACGCCCAGCGAACCGATGCCCTGCGACAGCTCGGCGCCGGCCAGGTTCTCGGCGATCAGTGCACGGGCGATGCTCAGGCCGTTGTAGTTGCCGTAGCTGTTGTCACCCAGCGGAATGCCGTCCAGCGTGTAGCCCAGGCGGCTCTTGTCGAAGCCGCGCAGGCTGATGGTCTGCGATTCTTCATTCGCACCGAATGCATCGTTGGACTGCACCGACACGCCGGGCAGGCGGTCGAGGATCTTCTGGCCACTGGTACCCGGCGGCAGCACCTGCTTGTCGACGGTGGTGATGCGCTGCACCTGGCGGGTCTCGCCCTGGCCGATGACCGAGACGGTATCCAGCGTCTGCGCGCTCAGCGCGGTATCGGCGGTGGCGTCGGTGGCTTCAGCGGCGTGGGCGCTGGCGGCGGAAAGCGCGATCGCCACAGCGATCGTCAGGTATCGGGTCTGCATGATGGTCCATTGCATGGGGGGTGGTCACCGGCCCGGGGCGCGGTGCATGGCCACTATGCGAACGGAACATGAAACCTTGTTTACGAAAAACCAACGAATGGCGTCGTGGGGGAAGCCGCGCAGGGCGTGAACCTACCGGGGGAGGGGAGTAGACCCACGCCCTGCGTGGGAAAGCGCTAGCCCATGTACAGGCCACCGTTGACCGGATAGTCCGCACCGGTCACGTAGGAGGCCTCATCCGAGGCCAGCCAGGCACACAGGCCGGCCACTTCTTCCGGGCGACCCAGGCGTCGTACCGGCACCGACGCGGCCAGTCGATCCAGCACGTCCGGCGGGAAGCTGCTGATCGCCTGGCTGGCGATATAGCCTGGCGACAGGGTATTCACGGTGACCCCGCGCGAGGCGACTTCAGCGGCCAGCGCACGGCTGAAACCGTGCATCGCGGCTTTTGCCGTGGCGTAGTTCACCTGGCCGATCTGGCCCTTGTGGGCGCTGACCGAACCGATGTTGATGATGCGGCCCCAGCCACGCGTGGCCATGCCATCGACCACCTGCTTGGTCAGGTTGAACAGCGAGTTGAGGTTGGAGGCGATCACCGCATTCCAGTCTTCCACCGTCATCTGCCGGAACAGCAGGTCGCGGCTGCCGCCGGAGTTGTTGACCAGCACGTCCACCTCGCCGACTTCGGCACGCACCTTGGCGAAGGCCACCGTGGTCGACGCCCAATCGGTCGCGTTGCCTTCGGAGGCGATGAAATCAAAGCCCTGTTCGCGCTGCTCGCGCAGCCAGTTGGCCTTGCGCGGCGAGTTGGGTGCGCAGCCGGCGACCACGGTATGGCCGGATCGGGCCAGGCTCTGGCAGATGGCAGTGCCGACACTGCCCATGCCGCTGGTGACGTAAGCAATTCGAAGCGTCATTGCAGAAGACTCCTTGGTAAGGGATCAGGCAGCGAAGGGGTACAGGCCGAACAGCAGGCCGCCGATCATCAGCAGCAACGAAATGGCGATCGCCCACTTCAGGGTGAATTTCTGGTGGTCGGCGAACTCGACCTTGGCCAGTCCCACCAGCAGGTAGGTGGACGGCACCAGCGGGCTGAGCAGGTGCACCGGTTGCCCGGCCAGCGAGGCGCGGGCCATTTCCACCGGCGTGATGCCGTAGTTGCCGGCCGCTTCGGACAGGATCGGCAGCACGCCGAAGTAGAACGCGTCGTTGGACATGAAGAAGGTGAACGGCATCGACGCTACAGCGGTGATCACTGCCAGGTAGGGGCCCCAGCTGTCGGGGATGATCGCCAGGAAGCTGTGCGACATCGCTTCGACCATGCCGGTGTTGTTGAGGATGCCGGTGAAGATGCCCGCAGCGAAGATCAGCGCCACCACCGACAGCACGCTGCCGGCATGGCTTACCACGCGACGGCGCTGCTCGGCCAGGTTCGGGTAGTTGATCACCAGCGCGATGGCGAAGCCGATCATGAACAGCACCGGCATCGGCAGCACACCGATGATGAGGGCGCTCATCAGGGCCACGGTCAGCGCCAGGTTCACCCACAGCAGCCTGGGGCGCTTGGTGTCTTCTGCGTCTTCCACGGTCGGCAGCGTATTGCCGTCGTCGGACACGCTGTTGTCCATCCAGCTGCCGCCCTTGGGCAGGGTCACCACGCCCAGGCGACGGCGCTCCTTCAGGCCCAGGTACCAGGCCAGCAGCAGCACGCCGGCGCAGGCGATCACCATCGACGGAATCAGCGGCACGAACACATCGGCCGGGTCCACGTGCAGTGCGGTGGCCGCGCGCGCGGTCGGGCCACCCCACGGCGTCAGGTTCATCACACCACCGGCGAGGATGGTCACGCAGGTCATGTTCAGCGCGTTCATGCCCAACCGCTGGTACAGCGGCAGCATCGCCGACACTGTGATCATGTAGGTGGTCGAACCATCGCCATCGAGCGAGATCAGCATCGCCAGCACGGCGGTACCGAACACGATCTTCATCGGGTCGCCCTTGACGAAGCGCAGGATGATCCGCACCAGCGGATCGAACAGACCCGCATCGATCATCACGCCGAAGTAGAGGATGGCGAACATCAGCATCACGCCGGTCGGCGCGATCTTCTTGATGCCTTCCAGCATCATTTCGTCGATGCCGGCGGCGAAGCCACCGATCAGGGCGAAGATGATGGGAATGGTGATCAGGGCAACGAGTGGCGACAGTCGTTTGCTCATGATCAAGTACATGAACGTAATGACCATGCCAAAGCCGAGGATGCTCAGCATCATCTGCGGACTCCTTGAAGAATCAGGATGTGGGGAAGTGGAAGGGGCTGACGTTTAGAAGTCGAACTGCAGGCGCCCGGTGACCGCGCGCGTGCGGTCCACCGTGGTGCCGGCCAGGCGATCGCGGTTGCGGCTTTCGATCACGTTGAGCATGAAGCGCAGGTTGTCGCGCAGGTACCAGTTGCCGCCCAGCGTCCAGCCTTCGGTGCTGCCACGGCGCAGGTCGGGTTGGCCATCGAGGTGCTGTGCGCCCCACATCTGGTCGTAGCGCAGGGCCACTTCGAAGGCACCGGCCTTGTGGCGGATGTTCTTGACCCGGGCGAAGCGGCCGGTCTTGCGGTCGTAGGCACGGCTTTCGCCGGTGACGAACCAGCTGAGCATGCCGTAGGCGGCCATCACGTCACCGCGCTGGGCGCCATCATCGAAGGTGGCGCCGCTGAACTCGCCCTGCCATGACAGCGGGCCGCGCACCTGCGCGTATTCCAGCGACCACTTGTTGACGTCGGTATCGCGGCCGGCAGAGAAGTCGACCAGGGTCAGGCGGCTCTCGTCGGACAGATGGCCGGCCGGGCGCGGGCGGATACGCAGGCCAGGCACGCCGTTGGTGCCGGGATTGTCATAGGCCTCGCGGGCCAGTGACAGGCCGAGGTGCAGCACGTCGCCATCGCTGGGGGCCGGTGCCCAGGTGACGCGGCCACCGGCGGCGCGGCCCTTGACCTGCCAGGCATCGATGCTCTCCAGGCTGTACACGCTGGCCGCCCAGGTGAAATCGCCCGGATTGGCCTGCCAGGAGGCGCCCAGACGGTACAGCGGCGCCAGCGTGGTGCCGGCGTTGCCGCGCTCCAGGAAGCTGCCGTAGTTGGAGCCGGTGCGGTCATCCAGCGAGAAGTACTGCTTGAACTGGCCCACGGTGAGCCGGCCGGCATCGCCGAAGCTGCGGCTCAGGTAGACGTCTTTGGCCTCGACACGGTCGCCGGAGAAATCGGCTTCCAGCTTGTAGTCGACCACGAAGAACTTGCCGGAAACGTCAACCCAGGCGCGGCGGATCTCGGTGTCATCCTTGTTCGGCGTACCCCGGTTGTCGTTGTCGAAGGTAGCGAAGTCCAGGTGCAGGCGGCCGCCGACCGTGGCGGTCACCGGACGCTCGTCCTCTGCGAAGGCCGGCGCGGCCAGCGCAGCCAGGGCCATCAAGGCGGCAGGACGCCGCCAGGCAATGCTCAATTCCACAAACCCTCCCAGGTGCACGCCAGGCGCGCGGCAATCGTGGGCACCGGACGGTGCGCGGCCGCAGTCTGTGTCGCGCAAGCTGTCATCGTCCTGTCAGCGGTTTGTGCGGTGCAGCGTAAAAGACGCCGCTGCGCTCGCCGGGCATGGCCCGGCGCTACCCCGCGACGTTGCACCCGGTGGCGCCGAGCCACGCCCGGCGGAACAGGTCAGCATCGGTAGCGCCGGGCCATGCCCGGCGAGCGCAGCGGCGCCATGCGGTAGCATTCGTTTCCCCCCTCACGCCCCCGCCCATGCGCCTGCTGCTGGTCGAAGACAACCCGGACCTGGCCGATGCGATCATCCGTCGCATGCGCCGCAGCGGGCATGCCGTGGACTGGCAGGCCGACGGTCTGGCCGCTGCCAGCGTGCTGCGTTACCAGAGTTTCGATCTGGTGGTGTTGGACATCGGTCTGCCCAAGCTCGATGGCCTGCGCGTGCTGGCCGGCATGCGCGAGCGTGGCGACAGCACCCCGGTGCTGATGCTGACCGCACGCGATGGCATCGAAGATCGCGTGCAGGCACTCGATGTCGGCGCTGACGACTATCTGGGCAAGCCGTTCGATTTCCGTGAATTCGAAGCGCGCTGCCGTGTGTTGCTGCGACGTGCACGCGGGCAGGCCAGCGAAGTGGTGCAGATCGGCGGCTTCCAGTTCGACAACGCTGCGCACCGGGTGACCCTGGATGGCGAGCCGATCGAGCTGCCCAACCGCGAATACCGCCTGCTGGAGATCCTGGTCGGGCGCATCGGCCAGGTCGTGGGCAAGGATGAGATCGGCAATGGCCTGTTCGGCTTTGATGACGAAGCAGGGCCGAACGCCATCGAGCTGTATATCGGTCGCCTGCGCAGGAAGCTGGCAGGCGCGCCGCTGCGGATCACCACCGTGCGCGGTGTCGGCTACCTGCTGGAAGCCAGCGATGACAGCAGCGACACCGATGGCTGACGCGCGCGCTGCGAACGCCGCACCGGGCTCGTTGCGGCGCACGCTGCTGCTGTACCTCGGCGCGTTGCTGGCGGTATTCGCGGTGGCGTTGTTGTTTGCTGCACGCGACTACGGCCAACGTGCGGCCAACCGTTCCTACGACCATCTGCTGGTGTCCTCGGCCCTGTCCATCGCCGATTCGGTGGCCTTGGTGGACGGCCAGTGGCAGGTGGATCTTCCCTATGCTGCGCTGGACCTGCTGGCGATGGCGCCGGAGGACCGCGTGTTCTACCGGGTTGCCGACAGCCGCGGCACCCTGATCACCGGCTACGGCGACCTCCCCGCGTCGCCGCGTCGGCCGGGCACGCAACCGCAGTTGTTCGATGCTGCCTACAGCGGCGAGACCGTGCGTTTCGTAGTGGTCGGGCGCAGCTTTGCCGCCGCCTCCGCGCAGGGCGAGGTGCAGGTGCAGGTGGGGCAGACCCGGCGTGCGCGCGAAGCGGTGGCGCAGGAACTGGTCAACCGTGCGCTGCTGGCGATCGGCGTGTTGTCGGGGTTGCTGCTGGCACTGGTGGCCTTCGGCGTGCACCGCGCGTTCCGGCCACTGGTCCGGGTCGAGCGCGAACTGTCACGCCGCGAGCCGTCCGACCTGAAACCACTGGACGCGCGCGTGCCACGCGAGATGGACCAGATGGTGGCAGCGCTGAACCGCTTCATGGAACGCCTGTCCAGCAGCAATGAAACCCTGCGTGCGTTCATGGCCGAGGCCGCGCACCAGATGCGCACGCCGTTGGCAGCGTTGCGCGCGCAGGCACAGCTGGCGCTGGATGACGACGACCCGCAGGACATGCGGCGCAGCCTGCTGGCGATCGAGCGCAACGCCACCCACATGAGCCGCCTGCTCAACCAGCTGCTCAGCGATGCCAGCGTGATCCATCGATCACATCTGCAGCGCTTCGCCACCGTGGACCTGGCCGAGACCGTGCACCAGGCGCTGCACGAAGCGCTTCCGCAGGCAGGGCCCACCCCGCGCGTGCAGCTGGCGATGACGGCCGAGCCGGTGCAGGTGCACGGTGACGCACTACTGCTGCGCGAGGCGATCAAGAACCTGGTCGACAACGCGCTGAAGTACGGCGGCGACGGTCCCTTGCAGATCGCGCTGACCGCCGAGGGCGGTCAGGCCGTGCTGACCATCGCCGACCATGGCACGGGCATCGCCGCAGTGGATGCCGAACGCGTGTTCGAGCGTTTCGCACGGGGCGAGGGCGCGCCTTCCGGCGGTGCCGGCCTCGGCCTGGCCATCGTCAAGCGGGTGGTCGACAGCCATGGTGGCCAGATCGATCTCAGCAATCGACCGCAGGGCGGCCTGGTCGCCACCATCCGCCTGCCCCGGAGCAGCACATGATCCGCCTGTTCGCCACCGTTGTTGCCCTGTTGCTGGCCGTGCCGGCCCTCGCTGCTCCGGGCGATGTGCGCCGCTTTCCCGCACAGGGCACCGCCACTGCACAGCTGCGCATCCACGGCACCACCGATATCGAGGTCTTCGCCGAAGTCATCGCCGACTACCAGCGGCTGCATCCGGGCAGCGAGGTGGTATACGAAGACATCATCACCCAGGACCTGTACGCGCGTTACCTGCATGACCGCACCGGACCTGCGTCGCCGGATCTGCTGATCTCCAGCGGCATGGACCTGCAGACCAAGCTGGTCAACGACGGCCACGCGCTGCCGCACCGTTCGGTGCAGACCCAGGCGCTGCCGGCGTGGGCGCAGTGGCGTGGCGAGGCATTCGGCATCAGTTACGAGCCGGTGGTGATGGTCTACAACACCGGCAGGCTGCCGGCCGCGAAGGCGCCGCACACGCGTCGACAACTGCTGGACCTGCTGCGCGCGGAAGGCGCGCCGTTGCGCGGCAAGGTCGGCACCTACGATATCGAACGCAGCAGCGTGGGTTACCTGCTGGCGACCCAGGATGCCCAGCGCGGCAGCATCGCCGGCGCCCTGCTCGGCGCGCTGGGGGACAACGCGGTGGTGCGCGAGGAACGCACCGGCGTGCTGCTGGACCAGGTGGCCAGCGGGCAGTTGTCGCTGGTCTACAACGTGCTGGGCTCGTATGCGCAGGCGCGTATCGACGCGGGCGCACCGCTGGCCATCGTCGAGCCGGAGGACTACACGCTGGTGGTGCTGCGTACCGCGGTGATTCCGCGCACCGGAGCGCACCCGCAGGAAGCGCGACGCTTCCTCGACTACCTGCTGTCGCCACGAGGCCAGCAGGTGCTCGCGCGCGAGGCGCGGCTGATGCCGATCGTGCGCGGCGATGCAGGCGGCGACGAAGCGCCCGGCCGCAGCCGTCGCCCGATCCAGCTCGGCCCGGGGCTGTTGGTGTACCTGGACGCGCTGAAGCGGCGGCAGTTCCTCGATGCCTGGCGCAGCAGCGTGGAGCCGGCAGGGCGCTGATGCCCTGGCAGCGCCGGCCAATGCCCGGCGTAGGCCGTTTGCTGCCCGTACAATGGCTGCATGAGCGAATACACCATCCTGATCGCCGACGACCACCCGCTGCTGCGTTCGGCGGTGGTGCAGTCATTGCGGCAGAGCCTGCCGCTGGCGCAGGTGCGCGAGGTCGCCAGCGCCGAAGCACTGGCTGCGGCGCTGGATGCACAGCCCGATGTGGATCTGGTACTGCTGGACCTGACCATGCCCGGTGCACATGGGTTCTCCGCGCTGCTGCACGTGCGCGGTTCGCACCCGGACATTCCGGTGGTGATCCTGTCCTCCAACGATCATCCGCGGGTGATCCGCCGCGCCCAGCAGTTCGGCGCAGCCGGTTTCATTCCCAAGTCCGCGCCTGCCGAAACCATCGGTGAAGCAGTGGCGGCGGTACTCGATGGGGGCCTGTGGTTCCCGGCGATGGCGGCCGAGCGCTCCGAGGCCGACGCGCTGCTGGCCAGCCGCCTGGCGCAGCTGACGCCGCAGCAGTTCCGCGTGCTGCTGTGCCTGGCCGACGGGCTGCTCAACAAGCAGATTGCCTATGAGCTGGGGTTGGCCGAGAACACGGTGAAGGTGCACGTGACCGCGATCCTGAAGAAGCTCGAATGCCACAGCCGCACCCAAGCGGCAGTGTTGGTGAAGGCGCTGGAGCCCGAAGGTGATGCGCGCGCTGGGATGGATGGCTGATCGCGGCAGGTCATTGAATTGACTCGTGTACCAGGTCGTTGTTGATTCTGTTCCGCTTCCTCGATCAGTTTCCGCTGATCGAATTCAGTTCCGGATCGGTAGAGAACATGAATCTGTTCTCGTATTCCGCGCCCAGACCCTCGGATGTTTCGACGTAGCCGTATGTGGGAGACGATCGGTCTGACGCCAGCCTCTGGCCCCATGCCTCGTGATCGGCATTGCTTCGGGCTCGAGCGATGCCAATGCATATGCTCAGGCCGCACGCAAGGCGCTCTAGAACGGTGTTCTGATCCATTGCGCGCAAGAGAGACGATCGATAGTGCCTGGCCAGGTCCTGCGCATCAGGGCTGGATGCTGCGTCGATGGTCATGCGGTCGATTGCATCATGGGTACTACGACTCGACCGCAGAAGGTCTTCAGCCGTCTGGCTTGAGATGCCCCTGTTTGCCATGAATCCAGACTCGACCAGAAGGTACTCGGATGTGCGTTCCGTACGATTCTCGCTCGACGCCGAAATGCCCTGATTCGACAATGTGCGGCAACGCGGGTTGGCTGAGTCGGGCGTGTCTGGATGACGCTGGCCGATGCTGCTTTCTTCTGTAGTTCCCTGTTGATTCCCGTCTGCTTTCGGTGATTTGCCATCGATGCATCCGCTGCAGCAAAGGCCGAAGAGCGTCGCCACGATCGGGCTGGAATATCTTGTAAATGCAGGATGTACGGGAGAAACGGGCACGATCAATGCCTCTGGTCTGGCTGGCCGATTGGCCCGGTCATGCAATTTTCTGATCTTCAGCAACGGTGGTAAGTAGGGCAATGGCTCGTCTGCTGTTCAGACCATGCCCATCCTCTATCCATGGGTGGGTCGCTTTTCAGCCTCCTCTCAAAGAGCGGCCGATGGTCCGCGCGTGGTGCGACAGCGTTACCCGCGATGCCGCAACAGCAACTGCGTCATCAATGCACGCAGCGCCGGTGGCCGCACCGGCTTGAGCAGGAAGCCCCAACCGTTCTCGGCAGCATGCGCCTTCAGCGCATCATCGCGCTCGGCAGTCACCAGGATCACTGGCGGCCGCGCCTGCCACAGCGTGCACAGCGCTTCATACAGGTCCGGTCCGTGCCACTGCCCCATGCGCACGTCCAGCAGCAACAGCTGCGGCACGTTCAACGCGCTGGCGATTTCCAGCGCGCCCTGCGGGCCGTCGGCAAGTTCCACATGGCAGCCCCAGCGTTCCAGCAGGGCACGGGTCGCCGCGCAGACGTGCGGGTCATCATCGATGCTCCATACCCGACATTGCCGCAGCGGGCTGTCATCGGACGGTTCGGTCGCGATGACCGGCGCTGCCGGCGGTGCAATCACCTCGTCGGCGCGTCCGAGTGCCACGCTGACGGCGAATACGCTGCCCTTGCCCAGCGTAGAACGCAGGCTGATGCGGTGGCCGAGCAGGCGACCGATGCGCTCGACGATGGCAAGGCCCAGGCCGGCGCCACGTTCCTGCTCCACGCCGTCATTCAAGCGGCGGAATTCTTCGAAAATTTCGCCCTGCAGGCTTTCCGGAATGCCCGGCCCCTGGTCATGCACCTCGATGCGCAGCTGGTCGCCGGTGCGCCGACAACCGATCAACACGCGCCCACGCGGCGTGTAGCGCAGCGCATTGGACAGGAAATTCTGCAGGATGCGCCGCAGCAGCGCTTCGTCGCTGACCACAACCGCGTGAGTGTCAACCCAGTCAAGCTGCAGACCGCGGCTCTGTGCGGCGATGCCGAACTCGCGCGCCAGGGTTTCCAGTAAAGGCGAAAGCGCAAAAGCGCGCACGCGGACCTGCAACGATCCCGATTCCAGCCGAGAGATATCCAGCAGGCTGTTGAGAATCGCATCCTGTGCCGCCAGTGCGGCATCGATATGGTCGCTGGTCTGCTGCTGTGCGGGGTCACTGAGCTTGCCGCGCAGCACCGACACGAACATGCGCGCGGCATTCAACGGCTGCAGCAGGTCGTGCACCGCCGAGGCGACGAAGCGGGTCTTGTAACGGTTGGCCTGTTCGGCCTCGCGGCGGGCTTCGTCCAGATCCTGGGTGCGCTCGGCCACGCGGTGTTCCAGCGCATCGGCCAGCGAGCGAAGTTCACGCGCGGCGTTCTTGTAGCTGGTGATGTCGGCGTAGCTGGTGACGAAGCCACCATCAGGCAGCGGGTTGCCGCGGATCTCCAGCACCGTGCCGTCGTCCTTCTCGCTCTCGCGCATGTGCGGGCGACCGCTGCGCAGATGGGTCAGGCGGCGTTCGATGGCCTCGTCGATCGGGCCGGGGCCCAGCAGGCCACGACGTGCGTTGAAACGGAACAGTTCCTCGATCGGGCGGCCCACCCGCACCAGCCCGGCCGGGAAGCGGAACAGCTCCAGATAGCGCGAGTTCCATGCCACCAGACGCTGTTCCTTGTCGATCACCACCACGCCCTGCGGCAGATGCTCGAGGCTGCGGCTCAAGCCGACGTCGGCATCGGTGGCCGCTTCCAGCAGGCCGTCCTGGGCGGTGCGCAGCTCCTGCGCGTGCTGCTTGAGCAGGGTTTCCAGCTCGCGCCGGCTGCGCTGGCGATGCTTGGACAGGCGACGCCGTTGCTGCACGAACAACACCAGGAAACCCAGTGCCAGCCATGCGGCGGCGCCGGCCACGGCCGCGCCTCGGCCCGCGCTGGTGGCCGCGCTGGCGTCGTGCAGCAAGTGCAGGCTCCAGTCTTCGTCGGGCAGCGCCAGGGTCTGCCACAGCATTGCCTGCGGCAGTGGCGGGTCGAGCAGGCGGACCATGCGACCGCCATCGGCCAGCACATCTTCGGTGCGCACGCGCAGCGGTTGCAGCGAGCGATCGGCATACTGCCGCGCCGCGCGCATCTCGTTGCGTTCCTCCGCGCCGAGCGGGCGCAGCAGGCGGTAGCGCCAGGCATCGCGGTTGGCGAGGAACACCACGTCGTGGTTGTCGCTGGTCAGCACCACGTCCGGGCTGTTCAACCACTCCTGTTCCAGCGCGGACAGCTCGATCTTGATCACGATCACGCCGATGCGCTGGCTGTCGGCGTCCAGGATGGCCTCGGACATGAAATAACCGGGCACGCCGGTGGTCATGCCGATGCCGTAGAAACGGCCACGGCCATGGGCCAGCGCTTGCTGGTAGTAGGGGCGGTAGCTGTAATCCTCGCCGACGTTGCTGGTCGGCTGGTCCCAGTTGCTGGCGGCCACGGCCACGCCATCGCGGCCGACCAGGGTCAGCGTCGAGGTGCGGGTCACCTGGTTGGCGCGCTGCAGTTTCAGGTTCAGGCGTTGCCGCTCGGCGGGCGAGGGCGGCACCTGCAATGCATGCAGCAGGTCCGGGTCCAGCGCCATCACCTGTGGCAGGGTGCCGAACCGGTCGATGCGCTGTTGCAGCCCCTGGCCATACAGCTGCAGCTGGCGCTGCACCTGTGCGCTTTCCGTGCCGAGGGCGCGACGCCAGGCGTAGTGGCCGGCGGCGACCGCGCACAGCACGGTGCCGGTGACCATCACCAGAACGGTCAGCAACTGCAGGCGGTGGCGGCTGAGCCAGTACATGGCGGCAGTCTACGCAGGGCCGGCGGGCGCGATGTACACGCCCGCCGGGATCTGACACGTGGAAGGGATCAGAAGTGCATCTGCGCGCGAAGTTCGAAGATCTCCGGGGTGCTGTGCACACCGCGACGGCTGGCATCGACCTTCACGTAGTTGGCCTGGAACTTGAAGTGGCTGGTCAGGTACCAGTTCGCGCCCAGGGTCAGGTCATGCTGGCGGCCGCCGAGGATGCTGCCGTCGTCCAGGTCCAGGCGGCTGTAGCGGGCCACCAGTTCCACCGCGCCGTAGTCGTGTGCCGGCTTGATGTTGGCAACGGCGCCGGCGTTGTACGGGCGCGATTCGCCGGTCAGCACCCAGCTGGCCATCGCGTACTGGCCGTGGCCGGTGTAGTCGGGCTTGCCATCATTGCGGGTGACCGTCGCCTGCAGCGCTTCGGCCTGCAGCGAGAACGGACCGCGGATCCAGATACCTTCCAGGCCGGTGCGGCGGATCTGGTCGGCGGTGACCAGCGCGCCCGAATCGACGAGGCGGATGTCGGTCAGCCCGGCTTCCGGGCGGGCGCGCAGGCGCGCGCTGGCTTCATGATGCATGTCGCGGCCATCGTGGTAACCGCGCGGGTTTTCCTGCGAATAGGCCAGGCCCAGGTGGATCACATCGCCCGGTGCCTTTACCGGCGTCCACACCGCACGCACCGCCTGGGTGGTGCCGGGGTTGTCGCCCTGCAGGTCCTTGCCGCCATAGGCGCCGGCCTGCAGCAGGTACTGCGGACGTTCCAGCACCCATTCCACGCCGGTGCGGCGGCCTGCGTAGAACGCCTGCACGGGCAGCGCGGTTTCCAGGAAGCTGCCGGCGCGCGAGGAGGTGTTCGCATCCAGGCCGACCGGGGTCTTCATGTAGCCGAAGCGGAAGCGGCCGACATCGCGGCCGAAGAACGCCTTGCTCTCGAAGCGCACGAACACGTCCAGCCAGGTATCGGCCTGGAAATCGTAGTAGACCATCGCGTCGTACACGCCCTTCTTTTTCAGGGTCGCGCCGAATTCCTTGCGGCGCACCGCGTCGTCATCCTCGATGCCGCTGGCGGACGAGAAGTTGTTGTAGTCGTAGGCGATGTTGGCGGTAGCGGCCAGTTCGGTGCCGTCGCCGAAGGCGTACTTGGTCGGCCAGTTGTCGAAATCCGCAGCGGATGCGAAGGCGGGGAGGGCGGCCAGGGAAAGGGCCAGCAAAGTGGGAATCGGGCGCATGGGTGGTGCGGCTCTCTCAGAATGCGTGTGGACAGGACAACAACGGCCGCAATGGCCGGAACTTTCGCAATGACGCGCCCGGCCGTTCAGGTCGGGCCACCGGCATCCCCGCGATCAGCGGTGCGGCGCCAGTGTAGGCAGCGCAGCCACCTGAACCGGGGGGCTAGTACCAATAGGTTATCTGCGCGGCGGTGCGTGGCGCGTACAAAGGCGTCCATTGGTCGCACCCCGCGCCTGCAGTCCAGGGGCGTGCGATCAGTTTCCACGGTAACGGTTCCCGTGCACTTCCGGGGCCGTACGTGCCTGAAAACGCCCCTTCCGGAGTCCGCCATGCACATCCCGACCGCTGCACCGGTGCCCAGCAAGCCGTTGCCGCTCTACCGCCAGCTGTATTTCCAGGTGATCGTGGCGATCGTCCTGGGCGCTGTCCTCGGCCACTACGAGCCGCTGATCGGCGAGAAGATGAAGCCGCTCGGCGATGCCTTCATCAACCTGGTGAAGATGATCATCGCGCCGGTCATCTTCCTGACCATCGTCACCGGCATCGCCGGCATGACCCATCTGCGTACGGTGGGCCGGGTGTTCGCCAAGGCGATGGCGTACTTCCTGTTCTTCTCCACGCTGGCGCTGATCGTCGGCATGATCGTGGCGCACGTCGTGCAGCCCGGCGCCGGCATGAACATCAACCCGGCCGAGCTGGACCAGACCGCGGTGCACAGCTACGTCGAGAAGTCGCACGACCTGACCCTGGTCGGCTTCCTGATGGACATCATCCCGAAGACGCTGCTCAGCGCCTTCGTTGACGGCAACATCCTGCAGGTGCTGTTCGTGGCGGTGCTGTTCGGCATCGCGCTGGCCTCGGTGGGCGAGAAGGGCAAGCCGATCCAGAACTTCCTGGAAGCGCTGGTCGCCCCGGTGTTCAAGCTGGTGCACATCCTGATGAAGGCCGCGCCGATCGGTGCCTTCGGTGCCATCGCCTTCACCATCGGCAAGTACGGCGTCGGCTCGCTGGTCAACCTGGCCTGGCTGGTCGGCTCGTTCTACCTCACCGCCTTCCTGTTCGTTGCGGTGATCCTGGGCGTGGTCTGCCGCCTGTGCGGCTTCTCGGTGTTCAAGCTGGCCCGTTACCTGAAGGCCGAGCTGCTGCTGGTGCTGGGCACCTCGTCGTCGGAGTCGGCGCTGCCGTCGCTGATGGAGAAGATGGAGCGTGCCGGCTGCAGCAAGTCGGTGGTCGGCCTGGTGGTCCCCACTGGCTACTCGTTCAACCTGGACGGCACCAACATCTACATGACCCTGGCCGCGCTGTTCATCGCCCAGGCCACCAACACCGAACTGACCCTGGGCCACCAGATCGCGCTGCTGCTGGTGGCGATGCTCAGCTCCAAGGGCGCGGCCGGCGTCACCGGTGCCGGCTTCATCACCCTGGCCGCCACCCTGGCGGTGGTGCCGGAAGTGCCGGTGGCCGGCATGGCGCTGATCCTGGGCGTGGACCGCTTCATGAGCGAATGCCGCTCGCTGACCAACTTCATCGGCAACGCGGTGGCCACGGTGGTGGTGTCGCGCTGGGAAGGCGCGCTGGACCGCGACCGTCTGAAGCTGGCGCTGGATGGTCGCGAAAGCGAACTGCCGCCGCCGGTCGATGCCGTGCCGCTGGCAATGACCGAGGCGCTGCCCGCCAAGGGCTGATCCGGGTGTGTGGTACTGCGGGGCCGGTCACGACAGTGGCACGGCCCCGCAGCGTTTCAAGGCGTCCCACGGCTGTCATCGCCAGCGCCGAAGCTGTGCTCTGATAACGTCGCATACGCCATGGAATTGTGCGGTCGCAGCATCACTGCGACAGCATAGCGACAGGTCCGACCGCTCCAACGGGGGTATGATCCCCTGTCCCTTCTGCCCATTCATGTAACCCACATCGATGTCCAACGAAGATTTCAAACAGGCCGCCCTCGATTACCACCGGATGTCTCCGCCCGGCAAGATCAAGGTTTCCGCTACCAAGCCCATGCTGACCCAGCGCGACCTGTCGCTGGCGTATTCGCCGGGCGTGGCGTACGCCTGTGAAGCGATCAAGGCCGATCCGCAGCAGGCCAGCGAGCTGACTGCCCGCGGCAACCTGGTGGCGGTGATCTCCAACGGCACCGCGGTGCTGGGCCTGGGCAACATCGGCGCACTGGCCGGCAAGCCGGTGATGGAAGGCAAGGGCGTGCTGTTCCAGAAGTTCGCCGGCATCGATGTGTTCGACATCGAAGTGGACGAGAACGACCCGGACAAGCTGGTCGACATCATCGCCTCGCTGGAGCCGACCTTCGGCGGCATCAACCTGGAAGACATCAAGGCACCGGAGTGCTTCATCGTCGAGCGCAAGCTGCGCGAGCGCATGAAGATCCCGGTGTTCCATGACGACCAGCACGGCACGGCGATCATCGTCGGTGCCGCAGTGCTGAACGCCATGGCGATCACCGGCAAGAAGATCGAAGAAGTGAAGCTGGCGACCACGGGCATGGGCGCGGCCGGCATTTCCTGCGTGAACATGCTGGTGCAGCTGGGCCTGAAGCCGGAGAACATCCTGGCCTTCGACCGCGAGGGCGTGATCCACACCGGCCGTACCGACCTGGACCCGGAAAAGCTGCGCTATGCGCGCGACACCGACAAGCGCACCCTGGCCGAGATCGTCGACGGCGCGGACATCTTCCTGGGCCTGTCGGCGCCGGGCATCCTGACCGCCGAGATGGTCAAGACGATGGCGCCGGATCCGGTGATCTTCGCGCTGGCCAACCCGACCCCGGAAATCATGCCGGAACTGGTGCGCGCTGCGCGTCCGGACGCGATCATCGGTACCGGCCGTTCGGACTACCCGAACCAGGTCAACAACGTGCTGTGCTTCCCGTACCTGTTCCGCGGTGCGCTGGACGTCGGCGCGACCGCGATCAACGAGGAAATGAAGATCGCCTGCGTGCGTGCTATCGCCGCGCTGGCCCGTCGCGCCGCCACCGACATGGGCTCGGCCTATGGCGGCGAGACCCCGAGCTTCGGCCGCGAGTACCTGATTCCGCGTCCGTTCGACCGCCGCCTGCTGGTGGAGCTCTCGGCTGCCGTGGCCCAGGCCGCGATGGATTCGGGCGTGGCCGCCCGTCCGATCGCCGACATGGAAGCCTACCGGCAGAAGCTGTCGCAGTTCGTCTACCGCACCAGCCTGATGATGAAGCCGGTCTACGACCGCGCGCGCAGCGACAAGCAGCGCGTGGTGTATGCCGAAGGCGAAGAGGAAGTGGTGCTGCAGGCGGTGCAGAACGTGGTCGACGACGGCCTGGCACACCCGATCCTGATCGGTCGCCCGGAAGTGATCGAATCGCGCATCGAACGCCTCGGCCTGCGCCTGAAGATCGGCGAGAACATTGAAGTCACCAACATCAATGACGACCCGCGCTTCAACGAATACTGGCAGTACTACCACGGCCTGACCGGCCGTCGTGGCGTCACCGTGGCCGCGGCCAAGAACCTGATGCGTTCGCGGCCGACCCTGATCGCCGCGGTGATGGTGGCCCGTGGCGAAGCCGATGCGATGCTGACCGGCATCGTCGGCCGCTTCCACAAGAAGCTGGGTTACGTGCGCAGCGTGCTGCCACTGGAATCGAAGGTCACCTCGACCTCGGCGATGACCGGCGTGATCAACCAGCAGGGCGTGTTCTTCTTCGTCGACACCCACGTGCAGGAAGACCCGACCGCCGAGCAGCTGTGCGAAGCGACCCTGCAGGCGGCGTACCGCATGAAGCTGTTCGGTGTCGAGCCGAAGGTGGCACTGCTGTCGCACTCCAACTTCGGCAGCCACGATTCGAAGGATGCGCTGAAGATGCGCCAGGTGCGCGAGCTGCTGCTCAAGCGCAACCCGCGTCTGAACGTGGACGGCGAAATGCAGGGCGACACCGCATGGGATGAAGCCCTGCGCCAGAAGCTGCTGCCGGGCTCGACCCTGCAGGGCCGTGCCAACCTGTTCGTGCTGCCGAACCTGGAAGCGGCCAACATCGCCTACAACCTGGTGCGCGTGTTCACTGATGGCGTGGCGATCGGCCCGATCCTGATGGGCGTCAACAAGCCGGTGCACATCCTGACCACCAGCGCGACCTCGCGCCGGATCCTGAACATGACCGCGATTGCCGCCGTCGATGCGCAGATCCGCAAACAGATCGAAGCGGAAAAGAAGGCATAAGCCTTCGTTCCGCTGCGATCTGCAGAAACGCGCCCTTCGGGGCGCGTTTCTGTTTGCGCCCGGCGGAAACCGGATCGGGTAGCGCCGGGCCATGCCCGGCGAGCGCGCAGCGCGGCGCTTCTCGCATTCCGCCGGGCATGGCCCGGCGCTACCCGATGAATTGCAGCCCGGCGGTCATTTCCCTGCAACGCCACTGCGGCCCAATACGCCCACGCGGCCTGGCCGTGGGAAGGGACCGGACCGGCCTTCCCACCCTGGGCCCGACCAACTTTCCATGGGCGGAGCAGTGTCATGCGCAGTCGAGTGAGCAAGCGGTATTTCCAGCAGCTGTTCGCGCTGTACGCCGGCTTCGTGCATTCGCGTTGAAGGCCGCCGGGGCATCGCCCCGGCAACGTCGGGCTTATCGCCGCTTCGCGCGTCGGGCGGGCGGCGGTGCAGGGGCCGGGGAACGCGGCTTGGCGTACTCCGTCCACAGCGCCGGCAGGGTCTTGCCGGTGTGCTTCTGCCACAGCGCGGGTGCATAGCGCCCGTCGCGCAGATCCTTGTCCAGTGCCAGCACCAGTCCCGGGTGTGCCGCTTCGGCCCACTTCAGGAAAGCACCGGTTACCCGATAGCCACTTTCCACCGTCTGGCCCTGGCTCAGCTTGTCCGGCAACGCCCAGCCCGCAGCGGCGTTGTTCATGCCGTAGCGATCGCGCGCGTAGTCGGCGATGCCCTCCACCAGCCAGCCCGGCACGCGCTTGTCGCCGTAGCTGGGGTAGCCCTGCACGATGTGCATTGCTTCGTGGGTCACCAGATCGATGTCATCCGGGTGCTGGGCCAGCCAGCCCGGATTGATGGTGATGGTGCTGGCCTTGTCCTTGTCGCCGACGAAGGCGACGCCGGTGTACGCCGGATCGATCACGATGCGCACTTCGTTCGGCGCGGCCGGGCGGAAGTCCGCACGCTCGCGCAGGTAGGCGAAGTAGAACGTATCGATGATGCGCTTGCGCACCGGCGCGGCCAGCGCACCGGCAGCGTCCTGGTAATACAGCGTTACCCCGTCACGGCTGACCTGGCCATCGAAGGCCTGGGTCTGCGGCTGTGCCTGGCTGAGACTTGGAGATACAAGGGCGGCAAGAGCGAGGGGGAGGAAACGTAGGCGCATGGACGTCATTGTAGGGGGGAGGGCGCCAACAGTTCGATCTCGGCCAGCTGCAGGCGCCCCGGCGCAGCCAGGCGCAGACGGTACTCGGCGTAGCGTGAGGGCGAAGCGATACGGAACGGGCGGGTCTGCCGGGCCGAGGTGAACTCTTCTCCGCGGCGCTGGTCCAGCGTTACCCAACGCCCATTGCCGGTACGTGCTTCCAGCGTCCACTCGCCGCCGCGGATAGCACCATCACCGCTGGTCAGCGTGTACATCGTCGGTACGCCATCGCCCACATGGCTCAGCGCGATGGTCGCGCCACCACCCAGCGGCACCGCCGTCGTGGCATCGTCGTCCACCAGCGCGGGCAGGGCGCGACCGTCGGCCAGCGTTGCCTGCGCGCCGCCGCCCAGAAGGTCGTGCAGCAGTTGCGGTCGCCGGCCACGCGCGGTCAGCGAGCGCGGCACATCATCCACGCCGCTGCCCCAGCGCGACGGCTGCGGGCCCATCACGAAGTCCAGGGTCGCACCCTTGGCGATCACCTCGTGCGGCACCCAGGTCTTCGTCCACGGCTTGCCGTTGATCTTCAGCGACTGCACGTACACGTTCTCACGCGAATTCTGCGGCGCATTGACGGTCAATACCGCACCGCCCTGCAACTCCACGCGCGCATGCTGGAACGCCGGCGAACCAATCGCGTATTCCGGCGCGCCCATCCGCAGCGGATACAGGCCCAGCGAGGCCAGCACGTACCACGCCGAGGTCTCGCCGTTGTCCTCGTCGCCCGGATAGCCCTGGCCGATCTCGCTGCCGACATACAGCCGCGACAGGATTTCGCGCACATGCTGCTGGGTCTTCCACGGTTGTCCGGCATACAGGTACATCCACGGGATGTGGTGTGCCGGCTGGTTGCTGTGCGCGTACATGCCCATGCGCACATCGCGCGCTTCGGTCATCTCGTGGATGGTGCCGCCGTAGGAGCCGGCGAACGCGGCGTCGGCGGTTTCCGGCGTGGCGAAGAAGGTGTCGAGCTTGGCGGCCAGCTTGTCGCGGCCACCGTACAGCGCGGCCAGGCCTTCGCCATCGTGCGCGGCGGTGAAGGCGAATGTCCAGCCATTGGATTCGGTGTAGTCGTGGCCCCACACGCGCGGATCGTAATCCTTGGCCTGCAGGCGCCAGCTGCCATCGGGCTTGCGGCCCTGGAAGAAGCCGGCGGCCGGATCGAACATCGTCGCGTAGCTGGTGGCGCGGTAGCGGAAGTAGTCGGCTTCGGTGGTGTAGCGTTCGCGCGCGGACGATGTCGTCGCGCGCTTGGCCAGCGCTTCGGCCATGTTGGCGATGCCGAAATCATTGAGCGCCCCTTCCATCGTCCACGACATGCCCTCGTGCACGTCGGCGCTGGCATAGCCGCGGAACGTTGAGCGGTCCATGCCCTTGCGGCCGACATGGCGGTCCGGCGGCACCACGGTGGCGTTCTTCAGCGCTGCGGCATAGGCCTCTTCGGGATCGAAGCCACCGATGCCCTTCAGCCATGCATCGGCGAAGGCCACATCCGAACTGGTGCCGACCATCAGGTCCGCGTAGCCGGGCGAGGACCAGCGCGCGATCCAGCCACCGGCGCGGTACTGCTCGATGAAGCCCTGTACCAGCTGCCCGGCATCATCCGGGGTGAACAGCGCATACGCCGGCCAGGTGGTGCGGAACGTGTCCCAGAAGCCGTTGTTGACGAAGACCTTGCCGTCGCGCACCGGTGCGAAGCTGCGCGTTGCGCTGCCATCGGTGTTGTCATCGGCGGCGCTGGCCTGGCTTGCATAGCGCCAATCCGGAGCGGCGGCGGTGCCCGCATTCTCGTGGCCGGAATTGGGGTACAGGTACAGCCGGTACAGGCTGGAGTACAGCGTGGTCTTCTGGTCGTCGCTGGCGTTGCCGATGTCGAAGCGGGCCAGGCGCGCGTCCCACGCATCCTGTGCACGCCCGGCCACGCTTTCCAGCGTATCGGCTGCGGCGATTTCCAGCGCCAGGTTGTGGCGTGCCTGCTCGATGGAGATCAGCGAGGTGGCGATGCGCATCGTCACCCGGCGCTCGCTGCCTGCGTCGAACTTGATGTAGCCGGTCGGGCGGCCGGTACCGATCTGGCCGCTGCTGCGCCACGGCTTGTCGAAGCTGGCCACCACATACATGCGGGTGGCGCCGTTGGACAGGCCGCTGCGGGTATCGGTGTGGCCGGACAACGTCTGCGTGGCGGCGTCGAGGGTCAGCCCACCGCGCGCATCGACGTTGTCGAACAGCAGGTTGGCGTCGCCACCTGCGGGGAAATCGAAGCGGAACAGCGCGGCATGGTCGGTGGGGGCGATGGATGCGGCGATGCCGTTGTCGAAGCGCACGTCGTACCGATACGGGCGTGCGCTTTCCTGTGCGCGGTCGAAGGGCAGTGCCCGCTTGCTGCGATCAGCCTCAGGCACACCGCGCGTGGTGGAGGGCATCACCTGGAAGGTCTGTCGGTCGCCCATCCACGGGCTGGGCTGGTGGCTCAGGGCAAGCGCCTGCAGCTGCGGCCGGTTCTTCGCATTGTTCTGCTCGTTCCAGCGGTATAGCCAGTTCAGTGCGCCGGCATCGGTCACCGGCGTCCAGAAGTTGAAGCCGTGCGGTACAGCGGTGGCCGGGAAGTTGTTGCCGCGTGAGAAAGTGCCATTGGCCTGGGTTCCGCGCGTGGTCAACACCCAGTCGGAGACACGCTGCGGTGCCTGTCGTGGCTGCACGTCCAGGCGTACGTCGTCGATCCAGCCCGACACGGGCGCGCCATCGGCGCTGGCCACCTCGAGCTCGATGCCGATCACGCGGCGGCCCTTCAACGCGGGCACATCGCCAAGGCGTACCGCCTTGCGCGCCCACTGCTGCGGATACAGCGTCTTCGAATCGCCCTGCGCCTGTGCGCCCAGCGCCACGCCGTGCTGGTCGCGCGCGCCGCTGGCGGATACGCGGCTGCCATCGTCCAGCAGCAGGTCCAGCGACACATAGGTGGAGGCCACGGTGTCCTTGCCGACGATCTCCGGCAGTACCAGCCAGGACAACGTGGTGTCGGTCTCGATGGGCACATCGGTCTTGAACAGTTCGCGGCGTGCCTGGCCGCCATTGGCGCTGTAGTGCAACGCATGCAGGCCGCTGTAGCCGACGTTGCGCTTGGCCGCGTACGGCGCGCCAGGGCCGCTGCCGACGTCAACGGACAGCGCGCCAGCGGATCTGGCCGGTGCCGGCTCGCCCGGCTCGAAGGAGGTCTGCAGCCCTTGCGCCAGCACCGGTGTCGCAGTAGTCGCACAGGCCAGGGCCAGGGCGAGCGGAAGCAGGGCGCGGCGTGGGTCGGACAGGGTCATGCAGGGTCTCCCGGTAGGGCAGGCGGCAGGCAGAACCCGCATCGGCGAACACCACGGACAGCATCGCCCCGCCCGCCACGGGGCAGTCGGGAGGCGATGCAGGTCCGGTGGGGGGCGGGCCATGCGATCGGGTCAGGAATGGATCGGACCCGATGCTGCAACAGCCGGCGGGGCCCTGACAAGTGCCATTTAGTTCGATCCAAATGCGGGAAATTCGGACGAAGACCGGTTCTGCACGGAACTGGCTGGTGCGCTTGGGGATTTCCTGCCGCCGTGGCTCGGCGCCGTCGCCGGGGAGCGGGCAGGGCGGTTGCATGGCGGGACCAGGGCGTGGGGTAAAGCTGGCCGCCGCGCGCAGCGGCCACGCCGCGCACGGTGTTTGCCGGGCCCAGATGCTAGAATCGCAGGCCTCGCAATCCGTTCATCGACATTCGCCATGAGCCATACCGCCACCGCGCCCGCCAACGCTGAAAAGCGCTACACCGTGCACCGCAGCGATCTGCCGCTGAGCTGCCCGACTCCGGAAATGGCGCTGTGGAACTCGCATCCGCGGGTGTACCTGCCCATCGAAGACGAACCCAACGGGCAAGCGCAGTGTGCTTACTGCGGTGCCGTGTTCGTGCTGGCCGACTAAGCGGCCGCCCCCTCGATGCGCCGATTGACCGTGGTGCAGTTGCTGCCGGCGCTGCACTCCGGTGGCGTCGAGCGCTCGACCCTTGAAATCGCCGCGGCCCTGGTCGCTGCCGGCCATCGCGCGCTGGTGGTGTCGGCCGGCGGTCGCCTGGTGCAGCCGCTGCTCGACAGCGGTGCCGAGCATCTGACCCTGGATATCGGCCGCAAGTCGCTGCTGACGCTGCGCCATCTGCCCACGCTGCGTCGCTTGTTCACCGAAGTGGGCGCCGACATTGTCCACGCCCGTTCGCGCCTGCCGGCGTGGCTGGGGCTGTATGCGATCCGTGCGATGCAGCCGGCGCAGCGCCCGCATTGGGTCACTACCGTGCATGGGCTGAATTCGCCCGGCCGCTACAGCGCGGTGATGACCAGCGGCGAACGCGTGATCTGTGTATCCAACAGCGTGCGCGACTACGTGCACACGCATTACCCCACGGTGGCCCGCGACAGGCTGCAGGTGATCCCGCGTGGGGTGGATGTCAGCCAGTTCCCGCGTGTGGCACGCGCCGATCGACGGCCCCGGCTGGCGCTGGCGGCGGACTATCCCTGGCTGGCCCAGGTCGATGGACCGCTGTTGCTGCTGCCCGGTCGCGGCACCCGGCTGAAAGGCCACGCCCACGCGCTGCAGTTGCTGGCCGATGTCCGTGCAGCGGGCGTGCCGGCGCAGCTGTGGATGCTGGGCACCGACGAGCCTGGCCGCGAAGCCTATGTGGCAGAGCTGCGCAGGCAGGCAGATATGCTTGGCGTGACCGGGGCCGTGCACATCAGCACGCCGACCGCGCGCATCGCCCAGGCGTACGCGGCCAGCGATCTGGTACTGCAGCTGTCTGACAAGCCGGAGGCCTTCGGTCGCACCGTGGTCGAAGCGTTGTCGGTCGGCAGGCCAGTGCTGGGTTGGAACCATGGTGGGGTCGGCGAACTGCTGCAGCAGCTGCAGCCCAGTGGTGCCGTGCCGCTGGGCAATGCGCAGCTGCTGGGTGAACGTGCGCTGGCCCTGCTGGCCCAGCCGCCATCGCTGCCGGGCCGTATCCCGTTTACCCTGCAGGCCATGCAGCGCGATACCCTCCGCCTTTATGCCGACCTCGCTGGCTGACGCCACGCCGCCCCTGCGCGACGAGCGCGCTGGCCGCTGGGCACCCTGGTGGGTGCTGGCCTACGTCGCGTTGTGGCCGCTGCCAGGCATCGCCGAAACGGTGCTGGGCCTGGGAGCGTTGTACGCCGCGGCACGCATGGTCATCCGCCGGGTGCAGCATCGACCGCATCTGCTGAACCCGGCAGCGTGGGCGCTGACTTCGATTCTTTTCCTTGGCTACTGGTTGCCGCAGGCGTTCTCGGCGTTCGATGCCGTCGACCCGTCGGCGTCTTGGACCAAAGCGGCGGCCGGGCTGCGCTACCTGCCCTTCATGTGGCTGGTGGCGATCGCCGTGGCCACCCCGCAGCGGCGGCGCTTGACCCTGGGTGGACTGGCGGTGATCACCGGGCTGTGGACGCTCGATGCGCTGGTGCAGGCACTGGCAGGCACCAGCCCCTGGTTCTGGTCGCTGCAGCAGCTCAAGCTGGCCATCAGCGGCCACGCGTTGTGCCCGGCCGATGAAGCCGCGCTGGCTGATCGTCTCAGCGGGGCGCTTGGGCCATGCAACCTGAAATTCGGCCAGGTGCTGGCCAGCCTTTCGCCGTTCCTGTTGTTGCCGGTGGCGCGCCGTTTCGGCAATGCGGGCTGGTTGCTGGCCGCTGCTGCGGTGGGCGTGGTGCTGTTGCTGGCCGGCTCCCGTGCCTCATGGATCACCTTCGGCCTGGTGGTTGTCTACAGCGGCGTGCGCCAACTGGGGTGGAAGCGGTTGGGCCTGCTCGCGCTGGTGGGGGTTCTCTCGGCGGGCGTACTGACGGCCAGCGTGCCGCAGCTGCGGGAGCGTGTGGCGCGCACGGCAATGGCCTGGGGCGGTGGCGAGGACGGGGTCGAACAGGCACTGTCCGGTCGTACCCGCATCTGGAGCGCGGCGGCCTGCATGATCGAAGCGCATCCGATCAATGGTGTCGGTGCACGTGGCTTCCGCGATGCCTATCCCCATTGCGTTGCGGATGAAGGGCCGGCGGTGTGGGGCACGATGCCGGCGCTGCACGCCCACCAGATCGTGCTGGAAATCCTTGCCGAAACCGGTGTGCTGGGTCTGTTGCTGTGGCTGGCGGCGGTGGCGCAGGCATGGCGTGCATGGCGCTTCGCCCCGGCAGCGGCGCGCGAGCGTGCACGGCCGGCGATGCTGGCATTGGCGGTTACCGTGTTCCCGCTCAATACCCACCTGGCGTTCTATTCCGCGTTCTGGGGCGGCCTGACCGTGCTGCTGGCCGCGCTGTTCGTCGGCACGTTGCTGGCGCGCGAACCGGACGATCTGCCGCGCGCCGCGTAGCGCCGTATCCACGCATGGCGTGGATCTACCGGAGATACCGATCAGTAGATCCACGCCATGCGTGGATGGGCTTTCCCATGAACATTGGCCGTCGTCGCGGCTTTTCCCGACCTGCCGCGAGGTGGTCCGCCAATGCACGCAGGGTCGCGCAACCCGCAGTCTGTGCCCATGGCAAGCTCCAGACTCCGTTACGGTCGCTATTCCCGATCCGGCAACGTGTACTCACTGACCACGGCGACCCACGGCCGTGCGCCCTTGTTTGCCGATGCCGCCAACGTGGCGGTCCTGGTCGATACCCTGCGTTTCATCGAACGCAATGGTTTCAGCCACAGCCTCGCCTGGGTGGTGATGCCCGACCACCTGCACTGGTTGATGGAACTGCAGAAGGGAACGCCGGCCCAGTGCATGGCCGTGCTCAAATCACGCAGCAGTCGGCTGCTGAACCGGCAACTGGGACGGAAAGGACCGCTGTGGCAGCACGGCTACCACGACCATGCGCTACGCACCGATGAATCCCTTCATGAAAAGGCGATGTACCTCCTGGCCAATCCGGTGCGGGCTGGACTGGCCGGCGAGTTGGGGGAATACCCCCACGCCTGGTGTCGTTGGCCGTTGTAGATTCCGGCATCGGAACGGAGAGCATCCACGCATGGCGTGGATGGGGCGTTCCCGACCGCCCGTCATATCACTTGTAGAAATCGCTCCGCCCACCGGGCTGGCGCTTGAAGCGGCGGTGGATCCACAGGTACTGGTCCGGTGCCTCGCGCACCATCTGTTCGATGGCCTGGTTCACCCGAGCGGTATCGGCTTCGACATCTTCGCTGGGGAAGTTCTCCAGCGGTGCACCGATCTTCAGGAAGTACTTCCCGCCTTCGCGGCGATGGAAGTAGGGGATGACCGCGCAACCGGTCATCCGCGCCAGCTGGTGGGTTGCGGTGATGGTGGATGCGGTGTGGCCGAAGAACGGCACGAACACGGTGTCCTTGCCGCGCATGTCCTGGTCGGGTGCGTACCAGAGGAAGCCGCCCTTCTTCAGGTGGCGCACCGTCGCGCGGATGTCCTCGTTGGCGTACATCGCCTTGGCGTAGCGCAGGCGGCCGAACTTCACCGCCCACTCGTACACCGGGTTCTTGTGCTTGCGGTACATGCCGGACAGGTCGACGTGGTCGCACAGCAGGCGGCCGCACATCTCCAGGGTCATGAAGTGGCCCGAGACCAGCAGCACGCCGCGGCCTTCGGCCTGCATCTGCTTGAGGTGTTCCAGCCCTTCGATGTGCACCTGCGGGCGGATGCTGTCGATGCTGCCCCACCAGGAGCGCGCGCATTCGAAGATGCCCACGCCCAGTGCATCGAAGCTGTCGCGCACCAGGCGCTTGCGCCAGGCCTCGTCCTTCTCGGGGAAGCACAGCTTGAGGTTGACCTCGGCGGCATGGCGGCGGCTGCCGGCCAGGCGCCAGGCGATCGAGCCGACCCCGCGGCCGAGCGCGCGCTGCAGCATCCACGGCAGCCGGGCGATCCCGAAGGCAGTGAACATGACGGCAAACATCGGCCAGTTGCGTGGATCACGCAGCGACGGACGGACGGCGGTGGTGGCATCGGACATGCCGCCATTCTACCAACCCGGCCGCGTGTCTTTCCCGGGGGGCTCCCGTATCCTTGCCGCATGCGTAAAGACCCTGTCGAATGGATCCTGCGTGGCCTGTACTCGGCCGTGCTGTACCTCCTGCTGCCGATCACCGTGTACCACCTGGTCTGGCGCGGCTTCCGGGTCCGTGAATACTTCCGGCGCTGGGATGAACGCTATGCGTCCTATCCGCAGCCGAGCGGCCAGCCACGGGTCTGGCTGCATGCGGTCTCGGTGGGCGAGGTCAACGCCGCTGCACCGCTGGTCAATGCGCTGCGCGAGCAGCGGCCCGACATCCGCTGGGTCATCACCACCATCACCCCGACCGGCTCGGAACGGGTGCGTGCGCTGTGGGGCGATGCGCTCGACCACGTGTACCTGCCGTACGACGTGCCGGGCAGCGTCAACCGCTTCCTCGGCCACTTCCAGCCCAGCCTGGCGCTGATCCTGGAAACCGAGCTGTGGCCGAACATGCTGTTCGGCTGCCGCGACCGTCGCATTCCGGTCTACATCCTCAATGCACGCCTGTCGGCCCGATCGCTGCGTGGCTACCGGGTGCTGGCAGCACTGATCCGGCGTGCGCTGCGCACGGTCACCTGCGTGGCCGCACAATCGCAGGATGACGCCGCACGCTTCGTGCAGCTGGGCGCGGCGCCGGAACAGGTGCAGGCGCTGGGCAACCTGAAGTTCGACATCGCCACGCCGGACGTGCAGCCCTTCATCGAACAGTTCCATGCCCATGTACCGGCCACGCGCCCGGTATGGATCGCGGCCAGCACGCATGATGGCGAAGAGCAGGCGGTGATCGACCTGCACCGCCGTCTGCGCCAGCAGCATCCGGACCTGCTGCTGCTGTGGGCGCCGCGGCATCCCGAGCGCTTCCCAAAGGTGGAAGCGCTGGCCCGCGAGCAGGGCTGGAGCGTGGCGACGCGGCGCGCACAGCAGTGGCCAGGGGCCGGCAGCGATGTCTTCGTCATCGACACGCTGGGTGAACTGATGCCGTTCTACGGCTGCGCCCAGGTTGCCTTCGTCGGTGGCAGCCTGCAGGCCATCGGCGGCCACAACCTGCTGGAGCCTGCGGCAATGGGCACTGCAGCGGTGACCGGCCCGCACCTGCACAACTTCGCCGAGATCTCGCGGCGCATGCGTGAAGCCGGCGCACTGCTGATCGGCGAGGACGCGCAGGCGGTGGGCGATCTGCTGCTGCACCTGCTCGACGACGCGCAGGCGCGCGAGGACATGGCCCGCGCCGGTTGCACACTGGTCAGCAATGGGCGCGGCGCGCTGCAGCGGACCCTGCAGTTGGTGGCTCCGCACCTGCCGCCACCGCTGGCCTGAGACCCTGCCAGTCGCCATCAGGGGTCTCAAGGCAAACCCGGCCTTGGCTCTGTCGTGATCGCCTGCATCAAGCCTGCTTGATGGCGTTGAAAGTGTCGTAGCCGGACCGCTCCCACCGCTCGCGGCGTGCAGGCTGTCACATCATCGTGGCTACGGTGCTGATTCCGATTCCGCCTACCGCGTCAGGCTGCCAGCCTGTTGTCGACCACGCTTGGGCGACATCAAGGGAGCTTTGAATGATTGGCGACAACGGAAGCGCGCAGCAGCCCAGCGAGAAGACCGGGGGGCTGGGCACCGACCATCTGCTGGTGGTGGCGCTGACCCTGCTGTTGGGGGGCAGCGTTGTCGCCCTGGTCGGCCAGCACACGGCGGCGCAGGCGGGGCCCGCCATTGTTCTCAGTCTGTTGCTGGCGGCTCTGGGTGCGGTGCCGATGCTGTATTGCCTTCGTATGGCAATGCGGCGTCTACCGAATCCTTCAGGTCTGCATGCTCTGCTGCGTGCCGCCTGGGGCAAGCTGTTCGCGGATGTACTGGTGATCGCCCTGCTGCTGGAACTGACGGCGACCACCGCAGGCCTGGCGCAATCGATGGCGCGCCATCTGTATGCAGCCGCTGAGGTCATCGATGCGGCTCCCGCGCAATGGGTGACATTGCCGCTGGCGGCTTCGATCATGGTGTTGCTGCTGGGGGCCGCCACTGCAGTGCTGCGGACGCCGCGCGTGCTGCTGTTGGCCAGTGCACTGCTGACAGTGAAGCTGGGCGTTGGCCTGCTGCTGTTGTTGCTGGCAGCACGCCATGTGCACTACGCGAATTGGATTCCATGGCTGCCATCGGCTACCGCGCCCTATCGCTTCGGGCTGGGCGGCGTGCTTGCAGCTGGCGTGGCATTGCTCGGTGTGCTGCTCGGTGCAGGCTTGCTGGCAGGGTTTGCCGGCGGGGTGCCGCACCCTCGTTCGCAGGTTTCCAGAGCCGCCGGCGCGGCAGTGCTGATGGCGATGCTGTGGCTGATGGTATTGGCTGCGCTGCAGTCCGGCCTGGTCGAATTTTCTGCGCTGGCCAGCACGCGACCGCTGTCGGTGGCATTGCAGGGTGTGCCGCAGCTGCAATGGTTGCTGCCACTGTTGCCGTTGGCGGGCGGCGCGGGGCTGGCGGCACTGCAGTTGGTATCGCTGCTGTTGGCCGCGCGGTTGGGGGTGGAGGTCTGGCCGCCGGAACCCGGCGACGTGCGCACCGATGCGCATCTGCGGGTGACGATTGCGCTGACCATGCTGGCGGCGACGTTGGCGTTGTCGATGCCGGAGGGCTGGCTTCCACAGCTGCCGGGGCCTGCCGGCCTGCTGGTACTGGCCGCCGTATGCCTCGGCGTTGCCCGCAGCCAATGGCTGGCGCGGGCGGCGGCTGGCGAACGGCGGTTCATCCCGATGCTGCTCGCACCTGTAGCGACCGCACTGTGTCTGTTGCCGGCAGTCATGTCCCGCTTGTTCGTACCGGTGCTGATGGTGCTGGCGGTCGTGCTGGCAGGCGCCCTGATACGTCGACATGCGGGGCGTTCGCGCTAGCACCATTCGCGGCGGCAGCCATCTGCAATCAATAAAAAAGCCACCCTCACGGGTGGCTTTTCGATCAGACCGGTGCCGCCGACTCAGTTCGTCGTCGTGGACGGGTTGCCCGCGTCCTGGGTCAGCAGACGGTTGATGTCCTGCAGTTCGGCGACATCCAGACCACCCACGGCCTGGCTCAGCAGCAGGCGGTTCTGCAGGAAGTTGTAGCGGGCCTGCGCGTAATCCAGCTGTGCGGAGAACAGGATGCGCTGGTTCTGGATCACGTCCAGCACCGTGCGGGTACCCACTTCCAGGCCGACCTGCGAAGCGTCGTAGGCGCTCTGTGCGGAAACCACGGCCAGACGGCGGGCTTCCACTTCGCTGATGCCCTGTACCAGGGTCTGGTAGGCATTGCGCGTGTTGCGGTCCAGCGCGCGCTTCTGCTGCTCGAAACCATCCTGGGCGATATCACGCTGGGCCAGGGCCTGGCGCACGCCGGACTGGGTGGCGCCGCCAGAGAAGATCGGCACGCTCAGGGTCAGGCCGATGCTGTTGGTGCGTGCATCGGGTGAGAGCGAACCGGCGCCGACGCTGTCGCCCCAGGTCGCGCTCTTGCCCCAGCTGCCGCCCAGCGACAGGGTCGGATAGTGGCCACCACGGGCTGCCTGCACGCCGGCTTCGGCGGCACCGACCTTCAGCTCCTGCGCCTTCAGCGCCGGGTTCTGCGTGGTCGCCTGCTGCACCAGCTGGTCCAGGTTGCCGCGGTTGGCCGGCACTTCCGGACGGAAATCGGCCGGCAGGCCCTTCAGGTTCATCACCGGCTGGCCGGTCAGTTCGGTCAGGGCCTGGTAGTTGTCGGCCAGGGTGTTCTGCGCAACGATCGTGTTGGCGCGCGCCTGGTCGTACTGGGCGCGTGCTTCGTGCACGTCGGTGATCGGCGCCAGGCCCACTTCCAGGCGCTTGTCGGCGAAGTCGAACTGCTTCTTCGCGGCTGCTTCGTTGGTCTGTGCGGCGTTCAGCGATTCGATCGCCACCAGCACGTTGAAGTAGGCCGCCGAGGTGCGGACGATCAGATTGTCGTTGGCCGAGTCGAGGGTGAAATCCGCCGCCTTGCTCAGCTCGCGCTGCGAACGCAGGTTGTTGATCTGCGTCCAGTTGAACAGCGTCTGGGTGCCATCGACCGTGTAGTTACGGCTTTTGCTGGTGAACGAGCCGGAGTTGGCGTCGGCATTCGGCTCGCTGCGCGAACGGTTCAACTGGGCCCGGCCATTGATCTGCGGCAGCAGGGCAGCGCGCGCCTGCACGGCGCCTTCCTTGTCGTACAGCCGGGTGGATTCGGCGGCGGACAGCTGCGGGTCGCCATTGCGCGCCATTTCATAGACCTGCAGCAGGTCGGCGGCATGGGCGGACAACGGCAGCAGGGCAGTGGCCAGCGCAACAGCGAGGGATCGGCGGATCATTGCGGCTTCCTTGGACTCAGAGGTGGAACTGGGGGGCCGGGGCGGCACCACGCAGGTAATCGATATCGGTCTCGAACAGCGACTCGGTGCTGCCATCGGCCTTCACCAACAGCGCTTCCATGGCCGGCGAACGGCCCTGGATGACATACAGACGACCACCCGGACGCAACCACGAAGCGAACTGTGACGGCACCACGTCAACGGCGCCAGTGACACAGATCACGTCGAAGCGGCGTTCGGTCTGCCAGGCCAGGCCATCGGCCACTTCCACGCGCACGTTGGTGCCCAGGCCGGTGGCATCCAGGCGGGCGCGCGCAGCGGCGGCCAGTTCCGGATCGATTTCCAGGCTCAGCACGTCGCGCGCGAGTGCGCCGATGCAGGCCGACAGGAAACCGCTGCCGGTGCCGATTTCCAGCACTTCGTCACCCGGCTGCAGATCCAGTGCCTGCAGGGTACGGCCCTCGATGACCGGCTTCATCATCTTCTGGCCGTTGCCGATCGGCAGTTCGACATCGGCATAGGCCAGCGCCCGGTGCGCGTCGGCGACGAAGGCCTCGCGCGGCAGGCGGGCCAGGACGTCGAGCACCTTGATGTCCAGCACGTCCCAGGGACGGATCTGCTGTTCCACCATCAGTTCGCGGGCGTGGGCGTAATCAATCGTCATGAGGTTCAAATCCAGCGCAGTGGGCCGGCCATTTTACCGGTGCCGGAGGCCGGCGGCGCGCCCAGAGCATCTGCTGCGGGGTGGCCGGGGTCGCAGTGCCGGAAGTCATCGCGACCTCCGGTTCGTTCAGTTTTGGTTATCCAGCGGTTCCGGCCTCTCGCGGGGCGTAGGCGCGCAGGAAGAAATCCACGCTGGCGGCCACGTGGAGCGCAGCATCGGTCTCGACGGGTGACAGTGGCATGCCGCACATCATATGCATGTGCACTTCGCCCTTCACCAGGGTCAGGAACTGCTGGCCGGCGATGTAGCAGTCGGGGATGTCCAGTTCACCGCGCTCGGCACGCAAGCGCATGAAGTCGGCCAGCGCCTCGCAGGTGCGTTGCGGGCCGGCCTGCCAGAACAGTTCGCGCAGGCGCTCGTCGGTCTCCGGGGCCATCATCACCCGCTGGATCGACAGGGCCGCGTCGGAGGTGATCATCTCGAAGAACGCCATGCCGATGCCCAGCAACTGGTCGCGCAGGGGGCCTTCGACGTCGGCCACGAACAGCGCGTCGGGCAGCATCTCGATGCACTTGGACTGCACAGCTTCGGAGAACAGGGTCTCTTTGTCGCCGAAATGGCTGTATACGGTCAGCTTCGAGACGCCGGCCTGGGCCGCGATGCTGTCCATGCTCACGCCGCTGTAGCCCTGTTCGATGAACAGTGTCTTGGCTGCCTCGAGTATCGCCGCGCGCTTACCCAGGTCCTTGGGGCGCCCGGGACCGGCAGCCTTGGCAGCGGGCTTGGCCGACGGCTTTCGGGAAGTGGGAGAACTCATCCCGCTAATACTAGACCAAGCGGTTCGATATTTATACTATACCGGCTGGTTCACTAATGTCCGCGTTGCAACAGTATGTTGCCGGCGCGTTCCCCCCGGATTTCTTTTCAGGTCCTGTACCTCATGAAAAACATGCGTTGGTTGGGCGTAGGCGTACTGGTCGTGGTGTTGGCAGCGTGCGGCAAGCAGGCTGCCGAGCCGGTGGCGGCCATCCCGGTGCTGGTGGTGCATCCCACCACGCAGGATGGGCAAGCCGCGGCCGCCTACCCCGGCGAGGTGCGTGCCCGCCAGGAAAGTCCCCTGTCGTTCCGGGTTGGCGGCAATCTGGTCAAGCGTCACGTCGACGCCGGCGAGCGGGTGAAGAAGGGCCAGCTGCTGGCCGAGCTGGATGCGGCCGACTACGCCTCGCAGGCGGCGGCGTCGCAGGCGCAGCTGGCGGCGGCGGAAGCAGACCTGGTGCGCGCCCGCGATGACCAGAAGCGCTACGCCAAGCTGGCCGAAGACCAGCTGGTGAGCCGCTCGGCACTGGACCAGCAGACGGCGGCGTTCAAGGCCGCACAAGGCCAGGCCAATGCCGCCCGGGCCAATCTTGCCGTGGCTCGCAACCAGGCCGAGTACGCGCAGCTGCGCGCGCCCGCCGATGGCGTGATCGCCAGCCGCCAGGCCGAAGCCGGGCAGGTCGTGAGCGCGGGGCAGACGGTGTTCACCCTGGCCGCCGACGGTGGCCGTGAGGTGCTGATCGCGCTGCCGGAAAGCAACATCCGCGACTACAAGGTCGGCCAGTCGGTACAGGTGGAACTGTGGAACCGCCCGGGCCAGCTGCTGCCGGGCACCCTGCGCGAGATCGCACCGGCCGCCGATGCACAGGCCCGCACCTATGCCACCCGGGTCAGCCTGGCGCCGGAAGCGCTGAGCGAAGTGGAACTGGGCCAGAGTGCGCGGGTGTTCGCCACCGCCGGGCGCAGCGGTGCGTTGCAGCTGCCGCTGGCGGCCGTACTGCGCGGCAGTGATGGCAAGGCCAGCGTGTGGGTGGTCAATCCGTCCAATGGTGCGCTGAAGGCAACTCCCGTGCAGGTCGGTGCCTATGGCGCGCAGGCCGTGCCGGTCGTGTCCGGCGTGGGCGCGGCGGACTGGGTGGTCGCTGCCGGCGGACATCTGCTGCGCGAAGGGCAGGTGGTGACGCCGGTCGATCGCCAGAACCGCCCGGTGCTGGCACCGTCGGCCGCCACGCCGGCGCCGGCCGCAGGCAAGGGGCACTGACCCGTGCGCCGCTTCAATCTCTCCGAATGGGCGCTGGGCAACCGTGCGCTGGTGTTGTTCGCGATGCTGGCGTTCGCCGTCATCGGTGCCTGGTCGTACAAGCACCTGGGCCAGTCCGAAGATCCGCCGTTCACCTTCAAGGCGATGGTGGTACGCACGATGTGGCCGGGCGCCACCGCCGAGCAGGTCTCGCGGCAGGTGACCGAGCCGATCGAAAAAGCACTGATGAACACCGGCGAGTACGAGTTCATCCGCTCGTACTCGCGCCCGGGCGAATCGCAGGTGATCTTCATGGCGCGCGACAGTCTGCGCTCCAAGCAGATCCCGGACCTGTGGTACCAGGTGCGCAAGCGCGTGGGCGATATCCGCGCGACGCTGCCGAGGGAAATCGTCGGGCCTTTCTACAACGATGAGTTCGGCGACACGTTCGGCAACATCTATGCGTTGACCGGCGAAGGCTTCGACTACGCCGTGATGCGCGACTATGCCGACCGCATCCAGCTGGAGCTGCAGCGCGTGCCCGACGTCGGCAAGATCGACCTGGTCGGCCTGCAGGACGAGAAGGTGTGGATCGAGCTGTCCAACACCAAGCTGGCCACGCTGGGCGTATCGCTGCAGCAGGTGCAGCAGGCATTGGCCGACCAGAATGCGGTCAGCGCCACCAGCTTCTTCGAAACCCCGACTGACCGCGTGCAGCTGCGCGTGACCGGGCAGTTCGATTCGATCGAGGACATCCGCAGATTCCCGATCCAGGCCGGCGAACGCACGCTGCACCTGGGCGACATCGCCGAGGTCAAGCGCGGCTTTGCCGACCCCTCTTCGCCGAAGATGCGCTTCATGGGCCAGGATGCAATCGGCCTGGCGGTGGCGATGAAGGACGGCGGTGACATCCTCAAGCTCGGCGCCACCCTGGATGCCGAGTTCGAACGCCTGCAGAAGACCCTGCCGGCCGGCATGCAGCTGCGCAAGGTGTCCGACCAGCCACATGCGGTGGAAGAGTCGGTGGGCGAGTTCGTGCAGGTGCTCACCGAGGCGGTGGTGATCGTGCTGCTGGTCAGCTTCTTCTCTCTGGGCCTGCGTACTGGCCTGGTGGTGGGCGTGACCATTCCGCTGGTGCTGGCGATGACCTTCTTCGTCATGCACTACTTCGATATCGGCCTGCACAAGATTTCGCTGGGTGCGCTGGTGCTGGCACTGGGCCTGCTGGTGGACGATGCGATCATCGCGGTGGAGATGATGGCCACCAAGATGGAGCAGGGCTACGACCGCCTGCGCGCGGCCAGTTTCGCCTGGGAATCCACCGCCTTCCCGATGTTGACCGGCACCCTGATCACTGCTGCCGGCTTCCTGCCCATCGCCACTGCCGCATCGAGCACCGGTGAATACACCCGCTCACTGTTCCAGGTGGTGACCATCGCGCTGGTGGTGTCGTGGATCGCGGCAGTGCTGTTCATCCCGTACCTGGGCGACAAGATGCTGCCGGACCTGTTCAATCCGCAGCTGCCCAAGCCGGACAGTCTGGCCGGCCGCTGGCGCGCCAAGCGCCTGCAGTGGGCCGACCGCCATCCGGCCTTGGCGCGCTGGATCGCACCGAAGGAGCATGCGCACGATCATGATCCGTACCAGCGGCCGTTCTACACCCGTTTCCGGGCCTTCCTGGATACCTGCCTGCGCCATCGCTGGTGGGTGATCGGCGCGACCATCGCGCTGTTCATCGGTTCGCTGATGCTGTTCCGCTTCGTGCCGCAGCAGTTCTTCCCCGATTCGACCCGTCCGGAACTGATGGTGGACATCGAGCTGGCCGAAGGTGCGTCGCTGGCCGCGACCCAGGCACAGGCCGACAAGCTGGAGAAGCTGTTGAAGGGCCGCGAAGGCATCAGCAACTACGTGGCCTACGTCGGTACCGGTTCGCCGCGCTTCTACCTGCCGCTGGACCAGCAGCTGCCGGCCACCAACTTCGCCCAGTTCGTGGTGCTTACCGAAGACGCGAAGGCCCGCGAATCGACCCGCGACTGGATGCTGAAGGAAGTGATAAAGCAGTTCCCCGATGTGCAGATGCGCGTGACGCGCCTGGAGAATGGGCCGCCGGTCGGCTATCCGGTGCAGATGCGCGTGTCCGGCGAGCACATCGCACAGGTACAGGCGATTGCGCGCAGGGTCGAGGCCAAGGTGCGCGAGAACCCGCACGTGATGAACGTGAACCTGGACTGGAGCGAGCCGAGCAAGGTGGTGCGGCTGGTGATCGACCAGGACCGCGCACGCGCGCTGGGTGTCAGCAGTGCCCAGGTCAGCCAGTTCCTCAGCAGCTCGTTGTCGGGCATGAGCGTGAGCACCTATCGCGAAGGCAATCGCCAGATCGAGATGTTGCTGCGTGGCCCGGACAACGAGCGCGCGCAGCTGGACCTGCTCGGCAGCCTGGCGATTCCGACCGGCAGTGGCACTGCGGTGACGCTGTCGCAGGTCGCGCGGCTGGAATACGCGTTCGAGGACGGCATCATCTGGCACCGCAACCGCCTGCCGACGGTGACCGTGCGTGCCGACATCAGTGATGGCATGCAGCCGCTGGATGTGGTGCAGCAGATCGTGCCGACGCTGGATGGCATCCGTGCCGAGCTGCCCAGCGGCTACCTGCTGGAAACCGGCGGCTCGGTGGAGGATTCGGCTCGCGGCCAGAACTCGATCAAGGCCGGCATGCCGCTGTTCCTGATCGTGGTGGCCACGTTGCTGATGCTGCAGCTGCGCAGCTTCTCGCGTGCGGCGATGGTGCTGGTGACCGCGCCGCTGGGCATCATCGGTGCGACGTTGTTCCTGCTGCTGTTCCGCGCGCCGTTCGGCTTCGTGGCACTGCTGGGCACCATCGCGCTGGCGGGCATGATCATGCGTAATTCAGTGATCCTGATCGACCAGATCCAGCAGGACATCGATGCCGGGCATGACCGCTGGCATTCGATCATCGATGCGACAGTGCGGCGTTTCCGCCCGATCGTGCTGACCGCGCTGGCCGCGGTGCTGGCAATGATTCCGCTGTCGCGCAGTGCGTTCTACGGCTCGATGGCGATTTCGATCATGGGTGGATTGATCGTGGGCACGGTGCTGACGCTGGTGTTCCTGCCGGCGCTGTATGCGGCGTGGTTCCGGGTCAAGCCGGACGAATCCGGGGCGTGATGCCCCGGGTTTCCCGGCCACCGGGCTGAGCCCCCTCTGCGGGGGTGGTTCAGAAGCGGGATCGCTTGTTTGGGCCGGGTGGGTGGGCTGTTCGGGGGACGCCGAAAGTACGTCCTTGTAGGCTTGGCAGCCGCATCCATGCGGCTGACACCCCCGCCCAGCCCACCCACCCGGCCCCTTACAGTTTCCTGCGGCCTCCACCGCAGGAAGAGAAAGAAGAAGAGCGAAAAGCAACAGCAACAGCAACAGCCGCGTGCTGATGGTTGGGGTCGGATCCGTTTTCCATTGGAAAACGGATCCGACCCCTTCGTGTTTTCCGATACACCTCATCCACGCATGGTGTGGATCCACCGGCCGTCACCGGGAAATGATCGGAGGCGGGGAGGGGGGCAGATGGCGGGACCGTCCACGGCATGGATGCCGTGGCCGAGCCTACAGGGACGTACTTGCGGCGTGTCCCGCCATCTGCCTCCTCCCCGCCAACCAAGCAACAACCCAGAGCCGCTCTGGCTGTTGCAGTTGCAGTCGCCTCTGCGGGCGCCGGGCAGCCGCCCGGCCGATCACCCCTGCAACTGCAGTCGCTCACGCAGCAGCGGCTCCAGCCAGTCCAGAAACACCTGCACACGTTGCGCACGATGCTGCCGATGCGGCAGCAACAGGGTCACCGGCAACGGCTGCGCGACGTGCTGCGGCATCACTTCCACCAGTGCACCGGAGTGCAGTTCGGCCTGCACGTCGTAGCGCGGAATCTGCAGCAGTCCCAGCCCCGCGACGCAGCAGGCAATCGATGCCTCGGCGCTGTTCACCCGCACCCAGCCGGTCATCGGCAGCGTGCGCAGCTGCGCGCCGTCCTGCCATTCCCAGGGCTCCACCCGCGCCGTGGTCGGCGATGCGTAGTTCACCGCGCGGTGCTGCTGCAGGTCGGCAGGATGCTGCGGTACGCCGTGCTCGTGCAGGTACGCAGGCGCGGCAACGTTGACGAAGTCCAGCTGGCCCAGCGTGCGGGCCACCAGGCTGGAGTCACCCAGCTGGCCCACCCTCAGCACCGCATCGCAGCCGTCCTCGATCAGGTTTACCGCGCGGTCGGTCATGCCCAGGTCCAGCTCGACCTGCGGATGCCGTGCGAAGAAGTCGGGCAGGGCCGGGGCGATGATGCGGCGACCGATCCGGCTGGGCACATCGATCTTCAACAGGCCCTTCGGCTCTGCATCGTCCTGGCGGAACAGCGACTCGGCATCTTCCATTTCGGCGATCAGGCGCAGGCAGCGCACGTAGAAGGTGTCGCCATCGTGGGTGGTGGAAACCCTGCGGGTGGAGCGCTGCAGCAGGCGTGTGCCCAGACGCTGCTCGAGTTCCGCCACGGCCGCCGAGACGGTGGAGCGGGGCAGACCGAGCTGATCGGCGGCGCGGGTGAAGCTGGTGCACTCCACCACCCGGGCAAAGATGCGGAAACGCTCGATCCGGTCCATTGTTCGCCCACTCTGGAAAGTTAAGTCAATGTTGCGGGCTTTATCCGCGATTTCTGCACGATATCGTCGTCAGCACAGGGTTGCCAGTCCGGCAGCCCCTTACCGGGACCGATGCCATGACCGACCACCGTATCCAGGGCAAGACCGTGCTGATCGCCGGCGGTGCCAAGAACCTCGGCGGGCTGATCGCCCGCGACTTCGCCGAGCAGGGCGCCAAGGCCATCGTCATCCACTACAACAGCGCCGCCACCCAGGCCGATGCCGAGGCGACCGTTGCAGCCGTGCAGGCCGCAGGTGCAAAGGCCATGGCGTTGCAGGCCGATCTGACCTCGGCCGCGGCGATGGAGCGCCTGTTCGCCGACGCGGTTGCCGCCGTCGGTCGCCCTGACATCGCCATCAACACCGTCGGCAAAGTGCTGAAGAAGCCGATGCTGGAGATCAGCGAAGCGGAGTACGACCAGATGAGCGCGGTCAACGCGAAGACGGCGTTCTTCTTCCTCAAGGAAGCCGGACGCCATGTCAACGACGGCGGCCGCATCTGCACGCTGGTCACTTCACTGCTCGGCGCGTTCACGCCGTTCTATTCCAGCTACGCCGGCACCAAGGCGCCGGTGGAACACTTCACCCGCGCAGCATCGAAGGAATTTGGCGAGCGTGGGATTTCGGTGACCGCGATCGGTCCCGGGCCGATGGATACGCCGTTCTTCTATCCGGCCGAGAGTGCCGATGCGCAGGCGTATCACAAGACCGCCGCGGCGCTGTCGGCGTTCACCCGTACCGGTCTGACCGACATCGCCGACATCGTGCCGTGGATCCGCTTCCTGGTGACCGACGGCTGGTGGATGACCGGGCAGACCATCCTGGTCAATGGTGGTTACACCACAAAGTAGAGACACGCGAGGCTTGAGTTCGTGCCGTAGATCCACGCCATGCGTGGATGCTCCTGGCTTCATCCACGCATGGCGTGGATCTGTTGTTGGTCCCCAAGTGGACAGCTTCAGGGCGTTCACGGGCACAATAGCGGCCAGTTCCAGGGCCGGAGCGCCTGCCATGTTCTTCCGTACGACCTGCGCTTCGGCGCTGCTGCTGGTCGCATGCAGCGGCTCTGCCATTGCGCAGACGGCAGACGCCGATGCTCTGCTGTTCCAGCATGACCTGCGGGACGTACTTGAGTGCGGCGCGAGCGCGGACGTCCAGCAGGCCGTCGTCAGCCGCCTGCGCGCGGCACGCTACGCCGACGCTGCCGAACGACTGCCGTACCTGCGCGACTGGCGATTCGAGCAGGAAGGTGAGGATGACGATCACCGGGTGACCGTCATCACTCCGCCACAGTCGATGACCGTCCACGGTGTCGAAGTGCCGCGGCTGTTCGCTGATGCGTTCGGGTTCTCGATTGCGCTGGACCCCGCACAGCGCGATCGTATCGTCGCTGCGCACGGTTTGCGGCTGCAGTCGAGCACGCTGCAGGAGCCGTTCGAGCTGTGGTCGACGCCCACCACACCGATCATCGTACGTAGTGCGGGCGACGGCTATCGACTGGGCTGTGCTCCTTCCACGAACGGTAACAGGGCAGCGGTGCGTCAGCTGCCGGCTGTTGAAATCCAGGACCTGCAGGATGCCATTCACTGCCGCGCCGATGAAGGCAGCATGCGTCGGTTGCAGGCGTTCTGGCAGCGGCTTTCCGAACAGCCGCAGTTCGAATGGCCCCAGGATGTCCGTTCGGTCAACGAGGTGAACTACAGCGTCGGTGATGATGATCTGCACCTGCTGCTGATCGGATTGCAGGCGCCCATCCAGGCCTACGGCGTTTCCACGCACACGATTGCGCTGGCGTTCGGTGGCTTCTTCGGCGCGGATCTTGGTGGTGTTGCGGTTGCGCCAGTGCTATCCCAGGCGGGCATGGACACCTCGCATACGGTCGGCAAGGATGCGTGGCAGCGCCCGTTGCCGCCGGTTGCCTTCAGCGGTGGCAGTTGGATCCCACAGCACATCGTGATGCGCACCAACGAAGGCCGCGTTGTTGCCGGTTGCGCCAGCGATTATGCGCGCAGCACATCGCGCTGAGCGGATCTCGTGCCGGGCAACCAGCAGCAGGCGGGGTAGGGCTCGCCGCTACCGATGGACATGCAAAGGGTGCCGGGCATGTCCCGGCACCCGCGTGCTTCATCCCAGCTTGGTCAGCACCGCGTCGGTCGCCGCCGCAGTACTCACTGCCGAACCCTTCGCCGCCAGATCCGCAGTGAACACGCCATCGTCCAGCACCGCGTGCACCGCCGCTTCCACCGCTGCGGCTTCGGCGTCCAGCCCCAGCGAATGGCGCAGCAGCATCGCCGCACTGAAGATCGTCGCGTACGGGTTGGCGATGCCCTTGCCGGCGATGTCCGGTGCCGAACCGTGGATCGGTTCGTAGATGCCGACCGCTCCCGGCTCGCCCAGCGAGGCCGATGGCAGCAGGCCCAGCGAACCGGCCAGCATCGACGCTTCGTCGGTGAGGATGTCGCCGAACATGTTCTCGGTCACGATCACGTCGTACTCGCGCGGCTTGGCCAGCAGGTGCATGGCCATCGAATCGACCAGCTGGTGTTCCAGCGCGACGTCCGGGAATTCCTCGCGGCCGATGCGCGCGGCCACGTCACGCCACAGGCGCGAGGTTTCCAGCACGTTGGCCTTGTCCACCGAGGTGACCTTGCCGCGACGTTGCTGGGCCAGCCGGAAGGCACTGCGCAGCACGCGCTCGATCTCGGCCACGGTGTAGCGGCACAGATCGCTGGCGCTGTCGGCATCGCGGGTCTTGTCGCCGAAGTAGATGCCACCGGTCAGCTCGCGCACCACCACGAAGTCCACGCCCTGCAGCAGCTCGGCCTTGATCGGCGAGGCGTGCAGTGCGGCTTCGTGCGTGCGCACCGGACGCAGGTTGGCATACAGCCCCAGCGCCTTGCGGATCGCCAGCAGGCCCTGTTCCGGGCGCACCTTGGCGTTAGGGTCGGACCACTTCGGGCCACCCACCGCGCCCAGCAGCACCGCGTTGGCGGCCTGGCAGGCGGCCAGGGTCGAGGCAGGCAGCGGTTCGCCGTGATGGCCGATGGCGATGCCACCGATGTCGTGCTCGCTGAAGGTGAAGGTGTGGTTGAAGCGTTCGGCCACGGCTTTCAGGACGGCGACCGCAGCGGCGGCCACTTCCGGGCCGATGCCATCACCGGGCAGGACAACAATCTCAGCGTGCATGTTCACTCTCGTAACGTTCGATTTCAGGGACACGGCCCAACAGATAACCCAGCTGATCGACGCCTTCCAGCAGACAGGTCTGCGAGAAGCCGTCCAACGGGAAGGAGTAGACGCGGCCATCGGGCGTGCGCAGCTCGCGCGCGGCCACGTCGATGGTCAGTTCATCGTCCGGGCGCTGCATCAGCACCTGCACGTCGGCTTCGTCCAGCACGATCGGCAGCAGGCCGTTCTTCAGCGAGTTGCCGCGGAAGATGTCGGCGATCTCGCTGCTGACGATGGCGCGCAGGCCGAGGTCGGTCAGCGCCCAGGGTGCATGCTCGCGCGATGAGCCGCAGCCGAAGTTGCGCCCGGCCAGCAGGATGCTGCGGCCGGCGTTGTGCGGCTGGTTGAAGGCGAAGTCGGCCACCGGGGAGCCATCGGCCTGCCAGCGCCAGTCGTTGAACGCGTTGCGGCCCAAGCCGGCGCGCTCGGTGGTGGACAGGAACCGCGCCGGAATGATCTGGTCGGTATCGATATTGGTCTGGCGCAGCACCACGCTGGCCGAACGCAGGGTACGGAAGCCGCTCATCAGGCCACCTCCTGTGCGAACAGTTCACGGGCATCGGCAACGTGGCCCTGCACGGCGGCCCAGGCGGCACTCATCGGCGAGGCCAGCAGGGTGCGCGAGCCCGGGCCCTGGCGGCCTTCGAAATTGCGGTTGCTGGTGCTGACCGCCAGTTGGCCGGGGGCGACCAGATCGCCATTCATGGCGATGCACATCGAACAACCCGGCTCGCGCCACTCGGCACCGGCCGCGCGCACGATCTCGTGGATGCCCTCGGCTTCGGCCTGGCGCTTGACGATTTCCGAGCCGGGCACCACCAGCATGCGCACGCGCTCGGCGATGCGACGACCGCGCAGCACCTGCGCCACTTCGCGCATGTCGCTCAGGCGGCCATTGGTGCAGGAACCGACGAAGACCACGTCCACCGGCGTGCCGGCCAGCGTCTGCCCCGCCTGGAAGTGCATGTAATCCAGGCCCTTCTGCGCGGCGGCATCGTTGGCCGCCGGGATCGGCGCGTCCACCGCGATGGCGGTGCCGGGGTGGGTGCCCCAGGTCAGGGTCGGGCGGATGTCGGCAGCATCGATGCGCACCTCGCTGTCGAAGCGCGCGCCTTCATCGCTGCGCAGCTGCGTCCAGCGGGCCACGGCGGCGTCGAAGTCGGCGCCTTTGGGGCCACGTGGGGTATTGGCAACGAAGTCGAACGTCACCTGGTCGGGAGCGACCATGCCGGCGCGTGCACCGGCTTCGATCGACATGTTGCACAGGGTCATGCGCTGTTCCATGTCCATCGCTTCGATGGTGCTGCCGCGGAACTCGATCACGTGACCGGTGCCGCCATTGACGCCGATCACGCCGATGATGTGCAGCACCACGTCCTTGGCGCCGACGCCGGGTGCCAGATGGCCATCGACGGTGATCGCGAAGGTCTTCGCCTTGCGCTGCAGCAGGCACTGCGTGGCCAGCACATGGCCGACTTCGCTGGTGCCGATGCCGAAGGCCAGCGACCCGAATGCGCCATGGGTGGAGGTGTGGCTGTCGCCGCAGACGATGGTCATGCCGGGCTGGGTGAAGCCCTGTTCCGGGGCGATCACGTGGACGATGCCGCGATTGTCCGAGGCCATGTCGAACAGCTCGATGTCGTGCTCGGCGCAGTTGCGCGCCAGCATGGCGACCTGCGCTTCGGAGGCAGCGCTGGCGTAGGGCAGCGTACCGTCGGCGGCGGCTGGCAGGGTCGGCGTGGAATGGTCCATCGTCGCCTTGGTCCGATCCGGACGGCGCGGCTTCAGGCCGCGTTCGCGCAGCTCGGTGAAGGCCTGCGGCGAGGTCACCTCATGAATCAGGTGCAGGTCGATATACAGCACGGCGGGCGCGCTGTCGGTTTCTGGAACCACCACGTGGGCGTCCCACAGTTTGTCGTACAGGGTGCGGGGTGCGGAAGTCATGCGTTTGCCTGGCAGGAGTACGAAGTAGCGGACATCTAAGAGAAAGTAACAGGGTCAGGTCAGCGCCGACGCGCGAGCACGCGCAGGCGCACGTAGTCGGCCAGCGGCTGGCCAGCGGCGTTGCGCGGCAGATCGGCCAGCAGGGCGGCGGCGGCATCGCGCACGGTGGCGCGCGCGTCGGCCGGCAGGTCGTCCAGCAGCGGTGCGGCGAACACCCGCAGCCAGCCGGCAACGCCGGTCGGCAGCGCGGTCGGGCGTGGCAGGCATTCGATCAGCTGCACCTGGAAGCCATGCTGGCGCAGGCGTTCGGCGTAGGCATCGGCGCTGGGGAAGTACCACTGGAATGCGCTGGCACCGTGGCCATGGGCGACGCGCGCGGCCTGCACGGCGGCAACGATCGTGGCCACGTTGCCATGGCCACCGAACTCGGCGACGAAGCGGCCGCCGGGGCGCAGGGCGCGGCGCACGCCTTCCAGCACGCGATCCGGGTTGGGCATCCAATGCAGCGCTGCGTTGCTGAACACCGCATCGAACGCGCCGTCGAAGGTCAGGGCGTGGCCGTCCATCACCTGCGCATCGACACCCCGTGCACGGGCGGCGATCACCATTTCCGGTGAAGCATCGACGCCCTGCAGGTGTGCGCCGCTGAGGGCCAGTTCGGTGGTGAGCACGCCATCGCCACAGCCCAGGTCGAGGATGCGCTCGCCGGCCCGCGCGTCGAGCAGGCGCGCTACGGCGCCACCGAGGGTCGGCACGAAGCCGGCATCGATCGCATAGTCCTGGGCATTCCACTGCTGGCCAGCGCTGCTGGTGGCGGTTGCGGTGTCGAAGGCGCTCATCTTGGATTCCTCAGGCGGTGGCGGTGGCAGGTGCTTCAGTGCTGACGCCGGCGTTGGCCTGGCGCTGGCGCAGCAGGCGGTTGGCTACGTCCAGCCAGGCCAGCGCGGAGGCTTCGATGATGTCCTTGCTGGTGCCGGTGCCGTCGTACTCGACGCCCTCGTGACGCACGCTCAGATTGGCTTCGCCGCGCGCATCGGCGCCGATGCCGACGCTGTGCACGTGGTAGCTGTCCAGCATCAGCTGCACGCCGGTGGCGGCAGACAGGGCGCCGAACAGGGCATCGACCGGGCCATCGCCCTGTGCGGTCTCGGCCACGCGGTTGCCGTCCGGGTCGGACAGTTCGACCAGCGCATTGGCGCGGCTGCCGACATCGCTGATGGTCATCGAGGCCAGGCGGTAGCCCTGTGCGTTGGAGCCGCCCTGCATCAGTGTCTGCAGGTCGGCGTCGGTGACCACACGCTGCTGCTCGCACAGGCCCTTGAACTGCTCGAACACCAGCTTCAGCTCGTCTTCTTCCAGCCAGAAGCCCAGTGCGCGCAGGCGCGCTTCGACGGCGGCGCGGCCACTGTGGCGGCCCAGCACCATCTGCGAGTTCTCCCAGCCCACGTCTTCCGGACGCATGATTTCGTAGGTGCCGCGATGGCGCAGCATGCCGTGCTGGTGGATGCCCGATTCATGGGCGAAGGCATTGGCGCCGACGATGGCCTTGTTGCGCTGTACCGGCATGCCGACCAGGCGCTGCAGCAGCTGCGAAGTACCGACGATACGAGGGGTGTCGATGGCGGTGTCCTGCTCGTAGAAGGCCTGGCGCACCTTCAACACCATCGCGATTTCTTCCAGCGAACAGTTGCCGGCGCGTTCACCGATGCCGTTGACGGTGCATTCGACCTGGCGCGCGCCACCTTCGATGGCGGCCAGTGAGTTGGCCACGGCCAGGCCCAGGTCGTTGTGGCAGTGCGCGCTGAAGATCACGTTGCCCGCGTTCGGCACATCGGCGACGCCCGCGATGACCTGCTGGAACATCGTGCGGATTTCTTCCGGCGTGGTGAAGCCGACGGTGTCGGGCAGGTTGATGGTGGTGGCGCCGGCAGCGATCGCCACGCGCGAGACCTCGATCAGGTAATCCAGCTCGGTACGGGTGGCGTCCTCAGCGGAGAACTCCACGTCATCGATGTAGGAGCGGGCCAGCGCTACGTGCCTGTGTACCGATTCCAGTACCTGCTCACGCGTCATCCGCAGCTTGTGCTCACGGTGCAGCGGGCTGGTTGACAGGAACACATGCAGGCGCGGGTTGGCCGCCGCTTCCAGCGCACGCGCCGAGGTCTCGATGTCCGCCTGCAGGCAGCGCGACAGCACCGCCAGGCTCAGGCTCGGGCGGCGCAGTTCGCGGCCGATCAGGGCCATCGCTTCACGGTCGGACTGCGAGCTGGCCGGGAAGCCGGTCTCGATGATGTCCACGCCCAGTTCGTCCAGCGCACGCGCCATCACCAGCTTCTGCGGCGGGCTCATGCTGCAGCCGGGGGACTGCTCGCCGTCACGCAGGGTGGTGTCGAAGATGCGGATGCGCGGGGTGGTAATTCGTTCGATGGTGGTCACAGGGAAATCTCCTCGACAGCGGGTGCGACGGCTTGCAGGGGGGAAGGGGAAGGCGTTGGGAAAGCGGTGGCGGTCGCCTTGGCGGGCGAACGCGGAGTTTCTGCCCGGCGTCGGCGCGGTTTGCGCGGCGGACGCGGACGGATATCGGTGAGCAGGCCGGCGAGCACGCCGGCATCGATGTTGCCGCCGGAGACGACCGCGCACTTGCGGCGGCCGGCGACGCGACGCCCGGCGGCCAGTGCCAGCGCACCGGCGCCCTCGGCGATGATGTGTTCTTCCAGTGCCAGCCGCACCAGGGTCTCGCGCAGTTCGGCTTCGCGCACGATCACCACATCGTCCAGCAGCGAGGTGCACAGGCGGCGGGTCAGGAAGCCGGGAATCTTCACCCGCACGCCATCGGCCAGCGACGGCACAGGATTGATCTCGCGCACGTCGCCGCGGATCGCGCGGGCCATCGAATCGACACCTTCGACCTGCGCGCCGACGATGCGCACACCCTGCGACTTCAGCGCCAGGGCGACACCGGAGGCCAGGCCGCCACCGCCGATCGGTACGATCACCACGTCCGGCGCATGCGCGGCCAGCTCGATGCCGACGGTGCCCTGACCGGCGATGACGTCGGCATCATCGAACGCAGACAGGAAGCGGTATCCGTGGCGCTGCGCCAGCTCGACAGCGAACGCGTAGGCCTCGTCATAACTGTTGCCATGCTGGCGTACCGTCGCGCCCCAATGGGCGACGCCAGCGATCTTGGTGGCCGGTGCGCCATGCGGCATCACGGCAATGGCCGGCACATCCAGGCGATAGGCGGCCCAGGCGACGCCCTGCGCGTGATTGCCGGCCGAGGCGCAGATCACCGGCCGGGTATCGCCACGTTCGCGGGCGGCCAGCAGGGCATTCAGCGCGCCGCGCACCTTGTACGAACCGGTGCGCTGCAGGTTCTCCAGCTTCAGCCAGGTGCCAAAGCGCTCGGCATGATGCAGCGGCGTGGGCGGCAGAAAGCGGCGCAGGCGGGCCTGCGCAGCCAGTACGTCGGCAACGGTTACGTCGCCGACATCGCTTTCCGTGCTGGCATCAGCGGCCGGCATGGGCCACCAGCAGGGTGTTGCCGACCAGCGCCTGCGGGCACGGGCGGCGAAGAAGACGCCTCCGTACCGGCACCGTGTTGCATACGGTACGGGCGTTCATGCGGATACTCCTTCCAGTGCGGTCATCTGCACCGAAACACAGTCGTAGATCTTTTCCATCTGCCGGCACAGTGTTTCCGGCGGGCGCTGGCTGTCCACCACCAGTTGCAGGTGCCAACGGCCATCGTCGGCGGCCACCGGCGCACCGGTGATCGCGCGCGGTGCGAAACCGCGGCGTTCGGCCATGCCGATCACGCGCAGCAGCGCGCCCTCGGCCGGTTGCAGCACCAGGTCAAGCCGGTATTGCATTGGGGATCTCCTGGCGTGCATGTGCAGGGTTGCTTTCCAGCATGGTGCTGTTGGCGGTATTGGGCGGCACCAGCGGCCACACGTTCGCGCGTGCATCGATGGCCACGTGCAGCAGGGCCGGGCCGGGCTCGGCCAGCAGTGCGGCCAGGCCACCTTCGACGTCATCGCGCGCATCGATGCGCGTCGCCGCGATGCCGAACACCTTGGCCAGGGCCACGAAGTCCGGGTTGTCGGACAGGTCGATCTCGCTGTAACGCTCGGCGAAGAACAGCTCCTGCCACTGCCGCACCATGCCCAGCGAACTGTTGTCCAACAGGATGATCTTCACCGGCAGGCGGCAGCGGGCGATGGTCGCCAGCTCCTGCACGTTCATCATGAAGCTGCCATCGCCGGACACCAGTACCACGGTGCGCTCAGGGCAGGCGAACTGCGCGCCCATCGCCGCCGGCAGGCCGAAGCCCATCGTGCCCAGCGCACCGCTGGTCAGGTGGTTGCGCGGATGATTGAAGCGGCAGTGCTGCGCCACCCACATCTGGTGCTGGCCGACGTCGCAGGCGATCACCGTATCGGACGGTGCCAGCTCGCTCAGGCGCTTCAGCAGCGCCGGGGCGTAGATGTGCTGGCCCGGTGCGTCGTAGCGTGCGGCGAAGCGATCGCGATGCTGTGCGCAGCGCTTGCGCCATGCGTCCTGGTGGGCCTTGGGGGAGGGGAAGGCCGCACGCAGGGCGCGGATGGCGTGGCCGACGTTGCCGGGCACGGCGACATCGGCGCTGCGCAGCTTGGAGATCTCGTACGCATCGGCATCGATGTGCACCACGCGGGCGAACGGCGCGAACTCGGCCAGCTTGCCGGTTGCCCGATCGTCGAACCGCGCACCCAGCACCAGCAGCAGGTCGCTCTCCTGCACGGCCATGTTCGCTGCACGGGTGCCATGCATGCCCAGCATGCCCAGCGACTGCGGGTGCTGGGGAGGCAGCGCGCCCAGCCCACGCAGGGTCATCACCGTGGGAATGGCGCTGGCTTCGACGAACGCGCGCAGGTCCTGCACGGCATCGCCCAGGGCAATGCCACCACCGGCATAGACCACCGGCTTTTCGGCCGCGGCCAATGCGGCGATGGCTTCGGCGATGGCGGCGTCGGCGGCGGCCGGCGGCGGTTCGACGCTGGCCGGCACATGCGCCGGCAGGTGGCTGGCATCGGCCAGCTGCACATCCTTGGGCAGGTCGATCAGCACCGGTCCGGGACGGCCCTCGCGGGCGATGCGGAAGGCATCGGCCACCACGCGCGGCAGATCATCGACGCTGCGCACCAGCCAGCTGTGCTTGACGATCGGCATGGTCAAGCCGAACACATCCAGTTCCTGGAACGCATCGGTGCCCAGCAGCGGCGTGGCCACCTGACCGGTGATGCAGACCATCGGCACCGAATCGAGCATCGCATCGGCGATGCCGGTGACCAGGTTCGACGCGCCCGGCCCGGAGGTCGCCACGCAGACGCCAACTTGGCCACTGGCGCGCGCAAAGCCGTTGGCGGCCAGCGCCGCGCCCTGCTCATGGCGCACCAGGATGTGCTTCAGCGACGAATCCACCAGCGCGTCGTAGAACGGCATGATGGTGCCGCCCGGGTAGCCGAACAGCGTACGGACACCCTCGGCCTCCAGCGCCTGGGTCAGCCAGCGCGCGCCGTTGGGCGGCGCGCTGCGGTGTGTGGGAGAGTTCATGGGGGAACCTTGCAGAGCGGGTGGGGGTGCCGCGTTGTTACGCGGCTTGACCTTGCAACCAGACCATCTTGGCGCGCAGTTCCTTGCCTACCTTCTCGATCGGATGCTCCAGGTCGGCCTGCTTGAACCTGTTGTAGTTCGGCAGGCCCGCTTCGTACTCGGCCACCCAGTTCTTGGTGAAGGTGCCGTCCTGGATGTCCTTCAGCACTTCCTTCATGCGCTCCTTGGTACCGGCGTCGATCACCCGCGGGCCGCTGACGTAGTCGCCGTACTGCGCGGTCTCGGAGATGAACTCCAACATGCGCGAGATGCCGCCTTCGTAGAACAAGTCGACGATCAGCTTCAGTTCGTGCAGCACTTCGTAATAAGCGATTTCCGGCTGGTAACCGGCTTCAACCAGGGTCTCGAAGCCCGCCTGCACCAGCGCCGAAGCGCCGCCGCACAGCACCGCCTGCTCACCGAACAGATCGGTTTCGGTTTCTTCCTTGAAGGTGGTCTGGATCAGGTTGGCACGTGCGCCACCCAGGCCGCCGGCATAGGCAAGTGCGTACTCGGCAGCCTTGCCGCTCTTGTCCTGGTAGACCGCCCAGATGCACGGCACACCGCGGCCGATTTCATATTCGCGACGGACCAGCGCACCCGGGCCCTTCGGTGCGACCAGCACCACGTCCAGGTCGTCGCGCGGCTTGATCATGTCGAAGTGCACGTTCAGACCATGCGCGAACAGCAGCACCGCGCCCTGCTTCATGTTCGGTGCCAGCACGTCCTCGTACAGCTTCTTCTGCACCATGTCCGGGGTCAGCACCGCAACCAGGTCGGCATCCTTCACCGCATCAGCCGGTGCCTTCACGGTGAAGCCATCGGCCTGCGCCTTGACCTCGGTGGGGCCGCCCGGGCGCAGGCCTACCACCACATCGAAGCCGGATTCACGCAGGTTCAGCGCGTGTGCGCGGCCCTGGCTGCCGTAGCCGATGACGGCGATCTTGGTCTGGGGCAGTTCGTTGGTGCTCATGGGGGAGGTTCCTTGCGGGTGGGAAGAAAAAAGACGGCCGGCAGTCGAATCGACGTACCGGCCGGTCAGGGAAAAGCGGGGAGGGCAGCGCCGCGCGTCGCACAGGTACTGCCACCACGAGGATTCGTGGTGCAGCGGGCTTGGGTTGTGCGATGGGCGTTGGTCATGGTGGTTGCGTCTGAAACCAGGTCCTGAAATGAAAAAACCCGCACCTGGGCGGGTGCGGGTTTTGAAGAGTTCCGGTGTATTTGCTGCTTACACGCTGGCTCGTCCCGCACCTGTTGGTTGGGTAATAAGTACGAGCACAAGAATCGAACGCAGCGAGGCGGCGCCGGTATCGGCGGCTTCAATGTGGGTTCGGGGTGGCGTGTTGTGATGCAACATGTGATCGAGAAAACCACAGCCGTTTCGGCGCTGTCAACCCTCGCAGCGATATTCCTGTCAGTTTCCACTGCATGCAGTGCAATCGCTTGTGGCACAAGGATGGTTGCCGCTGAAAGTGTTTCGGTGAACCCGAATTCACTCTTTTCAACGGGTTTTTTGCGCGGATTCCGGATGATTCTGTCTTGCTGGGTGCGGACCAAGATCCGCAGCCACCGAAGGGCGGCCGTCCATGACCTATGCCCGATGGCCCCTGATCGCCGTAGCAGCGAAGATCGGTTACCACCCTTCCATTCGGAACCCGACCGTGTCCCGACGCCTTGCCCGTTCCCTGCTGGTGGCTGCCGTGCTGGCTGCCGTGCCCGTGCTGTCCCAGGCTGCCGACCGCATTACCGGCCACACCTTCGCCACCCGTTCGGAGGTGATCGCCCCGCATGCGATGGCCGCCACCTCGCAGCCGCTGGCCACCCAGATCGCGCTGGACGTGATGAAGGGTGGTGGCTCGGCGGTCGATGCCGCCATTGCGGCCAACGCAGCGCTGGGCCTGATGGAACCCACCGGCAATGGCGTCGGCGGCGACCTGTTCGCCATCGTGTGGGACCCGAAGACGCAGAAGCTCTACGGCTACAACGGCTCCGGCCGCTCGCCGAAGTCGCTCACCCTGGCCGAGTTCCAGCGTCGTGGCCTGAAGGAGATCCCGGCCACCGGTCCGCTGCCGGTATCGGTACCGGGCGCGGTGGATGGCTGGTTCGCGTTGCACGACCGGTTCGGCCGCAAGCCGATGGCCGACAACCTGGCCCCCGCCATCCGCTATGCGCGCGAAGGGCACCCGGTGGCCGAAGTGATTGCCTATTACTGGGATCGCTCGGTGCCGAAGCTGTCGCAGTATCCGGGTTTCAAGGAACAGTTCACCATCGACGGCCACGCCCCGCGCAAGGGTGAGATGTGGAAGAACCCGAATCTGGCGGACACCCTGCAGAAGATTGCCGACGGGGGGCGTGATGCCTTCTACAAGGGCGACATCGCCCACACCATCGGCGATTACTTCAAGAACAATGGCGGCTACCTGAGCTACCAGGACATGGCCGACCATCATGGCGAGTGGGTTGAGCCGGTCAGCAGCAACTACCGCGGCTATGACGTGTGGGAGCTGCCGCCGAACAGCCAGGGTATCGCCGCGCTGCAGATCCTCAACGTGCTGGAAGGCTACGACTTCTCGAAGATTCCGTTCGGCTCGCCCGAGCACGTGCACCTGTTCGTGGAAGCAAAGAAGCTCGCTTTCGCCGACCGTGCGCGCTTCTACGCCGATATGGCCTTCCAGCCGGCACCGGTACAGAAGCTGATTTCCAAGGAGTACGCCTCGCAGCGCCGCGCGCTGATCTCGATGGACAAGGCGCTGAAGGAAGTACAGCCGGGTACGCCGAAGCAGCTGGAAGAGGGCGACACGATCTACATGACCGTGGCCGACGCCGACGGCATGATGGTGTCGCTGATCCAGTCCAACTACCGCGGCATGGGCAGCGGCATGGCGCCGCCGGGGCTTGGCTTCATCCTGCAGGATCGCGGCGAGATGTTCGTGCTGCAGAAGAACCATCCCAATGGCTACGCACCGGGCAAGCGCCCCTTCCAGACCATCATTCCGGCCTTCATCACCAAGGGCGGCAAGCCCTATGCAAGCTTCGGCGTGATGGGCGGCGCGATGCAGCCACAGGGACACGCGCAGATCGTGATGAACCTGGTGGACTTCGGCATGAACCTGCAGGAAGCCGGCGATGCGCCGCGTATCCAGCACGAGGGCTCGACCGAACCGACCGGACAGGCGACGGCGATGACCGATGGCGGTGAGGTCAATCTGGAAACCGGGTTCCCGTACGAGACAGTGCGTGCGCTGATGCGCAAGGGGCACCGCGTGGTGTTTGCCGATGGTCCGTACGGCGGCTACCAGGCGATCCTGCGTGATCCGGACACGGGCGTGTATTACGGCGCGTCGGAGAGTCGCAAGGATGGGCAGGCGGCGGGGTATTGAGGTTTCCCGGCCGCCGGGCTCAGCCCCCTCGCGGCTGATCGCCAGAGCAGGTTCATGCGCTGGGGCGTGCGGGTGGGAGTGTCGGGGGACGCCGTGAATACGTCCCTGTAGGCTTAGCCGCGCCATCCATGGCGCGGATACCCCCGCCACCCCCACCCGCACGCCCCCCGAAAGTTTCCGTGCGCGTCAGCCACGGAATAGAAAGAAGAAGAGCAAAGGCAAAGGCAACAGCTGCGTGCTTCTTGTTTTCCGATACACCTCATCCACGCATGGCGTGGATAGATTGTGTCGACCAAGGTCGACACCTACCGGCCGCGGGAAACTGTCGGGGGTGGGGCGGTGTGGGTGGGCAGGACCGTTGGCGCCATGGATGGCGCCATCGAGCCCCCAGGGATGGGTTTACGGCGTGTCCTGCCCACCCACACCGCCTCGCCCAGCCAGCAGTAACCCAGAGCCGCTTTGGCTTTTGAAGTTGCACTTGCCGTTGCTTGAAAAAAAAGCGGTGCAGCCGCAGGCTGCAAAACACCCTCAATCCGAATCCTGCGCCCGCGCCGCCTCCGCCTGGGTCTCTTCCTGCGCCGCCATCTCACGTGCGATCCACGCATCGATCATGCGTCGCTGGCGCTGCGTCTGCCGGCGCTCGCGCGTGTACTCCTGGTCCAGCACCCGGTACAGCGACACCATCACCAGCACCATCAGCAGAGCGAATGGCAACGCTGCGATCGTGATCATTCCCTGCAGCGCATCCAGCCCACCCGCCAACAGCAATGCCGCCGCGATCAACGCGACCGCGATGCCCCACGCCAGTTTGCGCTTCAGCGGCGGATCGCCGGCTTCGTCGGTGGACATGCTGGCCAATACCAGTACCGCCGAATCGGCCGAGGTCACGAAGAAGATCATCAACAGCACCAACGCCACCGCCGACAGCATCAGCGATGCCGGCAGGCTGTCGAACAGGGTGAACAACACCGTCTCGTAGCCATTGCCCAGCGCCTGCACCAGGTCGGCGTGGCCGAAGATCTGTGCCCACAGCGCGGTGCCGCCGAAAACCGCGAACCAGAAGAAGCCCAGCAGCGTCGGTGCCAGCACCACGCCGATCACGAACTCGCGCACGCTGCGGCCGCGCGAGATGCGTGCGATGAACGAGCCCACGAACGGTGCCCAGGAAATCCACCAGGCCCAGTAGAAGATCGTCCAGTCGGCCACCCAGGTGCTGCCGGAGAACGGCGACATGCGCAGGCTCATGGTCACCAGTTGGTTGAGGTAGGAACCCAGCGTGGTGGTGAACGTATCGAAGATGAATCCGGTCGGTCCCAGCACCAGTACGGTCGCGGCCAGCAACGCCGCCAGCGCCAGGTTGAAGTTGGACAGCCACTTCACGCCGCGCTCCACGCCGCTGGCGGTGGAGGCCATGTACAGCACGAAGGCAATGGCGATGATGGTCATCTGCACCGGCACCGTAGCCTGCAGGCCGAACACGCGCTCCACACCCGCAGCGATCTGGATGGTGCCGAAGCCGAGCGTCGTCGCCACGCCGATCGCCGTGGCAACCACCGCCGCGATGTTGACGACGCGGCCGATCCAACCGCGGTGGTGGCGGCCGATGATCGGCTGCAGCATATCGCTGACCAGTCCGCGTCCATTGCGGTTGAACTGGAACCAGGCCATCGCCAGACCGATCAGCGCGTAGATCGCCCACGGATGCAGGCCCCAATGGAAGAACGCATAGCGCATCGACGCACGCGCAGCATCCATGCTCTGTGCTGCCAGGCCTTCCGGTGGCTTGGTGAAGTGCGAGATCGGTTCGGCAGCTCCCCAGAACACCAGGCCGATGCCCATGCCGGCAGCGAACAGCATCGACATCCAGCTGGCGCGCGAAAACTCGGGCTCGGCGTCTTCGCCACCGATGCGCAGGTTGCCGAAGCGGCCGAACGCCAGGTACATCAGGAATACCAGTGCCAGGAATACGACCAGCAGGTACAGCCAACCGACGCTGCGGATGACATCGGCCAGCGCCGCCTGCACGACGGTATTGAAGGGGCCAGGCGCGAGGCCGGCCAGCAGCACCAGGGCAAGTACCAGTGCGATGGAAATGCGAAACACCATGAAGGAGCTTCTCCGATCAAGGGATTGAGGGGAGCGAGCAAAAGCTTGCAGGGAGTGGGCCGGCGACAGCGTGCGCGCACCGGACAGACGCCGCGATGGCGGCAGGGAAAGCACCGCTTGCGGCGGTGCGGCGCGCGTGCACGTTACTGAATGCGACGTCACGGTTCTGTTAACGCGGGTGTAGTAGATCCACGCCAGGCGTGGGTGTACGGCCAGGAGGCCGAGTGGTTTCTATGTTCTAATGCGCACCAAGAAGCGGGGGTACCGCGGCCTTGTGGCCACGGTTGAGATAGTCCCTTGGAACCTGATCCGGCTCATACCGGCGTAGGGAAGCTTTGCAATGCAGCCGTGCCCCGACCCCGCCCAAGGACTGCCTTGGTGCTGTCCGGGCGTGGGTGCAGTGCGCCGCCGCTTCGTCCCTGACCTTCCTGGACGATGCCCGATGAACGCACAGCTCTCTGCCCTGCAGCAACAGGCCCAGCAACTCTCCGAGTCCGTGACCCGGCCCATACCCGGCTCGCGCAAGATCCACGTGCCCGGCTCGCGCGCGGACCTGCAGGTGCCGATGCGCGAGATCGCGCTGACCCGCACGCCCACCGTGTTCGGTGGCGAAGAGAACGCACCGGTCACCGTCTACGACACCTCCGGCCCGTACACCGATCCGGACGTGCGCATCGACCTGTCTGCCGGTCTGCCGGCACTGCGTCGCGGCTGGGTGGAGGAGCGCAACGACACCGAACAGCTTGACGGCCTCAGCTCTTCGTTCGGCCGCGCGCGTGAGCACGATCCCAAGCTGGATCCGGTGCGCTTCCCCGCGCGCAGCCTGCCACGCCGCGCGCGTGCTGGTGCCAACGTCACCCAGATGCACTATGCGCGCCGCGGCATCATCACCCCGGAAATGGAATTCGTCGCCATCCGCGAGAACCAGCGGCTGGAGGCGATCCGTGATGCCGCACTGCTGCAGCAGCATCCCGGTGAATCCTTCGGCGCATCGATCCAGCACATCATCACCCCGGAATTCGTGCGCGAGGAAATCGCCCGCGGCCGTGCGGTGCTGCCCAACAACATCAATCACCCGGAAAGCGAGCCGATGATCATCGGCCGCAACTTCCTCACCAAGATCAACGCCAACATCGGCAACAGCGCGGTGTCCTCGGGTATTGCCGAGGAAGTGGAAAAGCTGGTGTGGGCGATCCGCTGGGGCGGTGACACGGTGATGGACCTGTCCACCGGCAAGCACATCCACGAAACGCGCGAGTGGATCATCCGCAACTCGCCGGTGGCGATCGGTACGGTGCCGATCTACCAGGCGCTGGAGAAGGTCGACGGCCGCGCCGAAGCGCTGACCTGGGAGATCTTCCGCGACACCCTGATCGAACAGGCCGAACAGGGCGTGGACTACTTCACCATCCATGCCGGCGTGCTGCTGCGCTACGTGCCACTCACCGCCAAGCGCGTTACCGGCATCGTCAGCCGCGGCGGTTCGATCATGGCCAAGTGGTGCCTGGCCCACCACAAGGAAAACTTCCTTTACACGCATTTCGAAGACATCTGCGAAATCATGAAGGCCTATGACGTGACCTTCTCGCTGGGCGATGGCCTGCGCCCGGGCTGCATTGCCGATGCCAACGATGCGGCGCAGTTCGGCGAGCTGGAAACGCTGGGTGAGTTGACGAAGATCGCCTGGAAGCACGACGTGCAGACCATGATCGAAGGCCCCGGCCATGTGCCGATGCAGCTGATCAAGGAGAACATGGACAAGCAGCTGCGCGAGTGCGGCGAGGCACCGTTCTACACGCTTGGCCCGCTGACCACCGACATCGCGCCGGGCTATGACCACATCACCAGTGCCATCGGCGCGGCGATGATCGGTTGGTTCGGTACCGCCATGCTCTGCTATGTCACGCCGAAGGAGCATCTGGGCCTGCCAAACCGTCAGGACGTGCGCGACGGCATCATGGCCTATCGCATCGCCGCGCACGCGGCCGATCTCGCCAAGGGCCACCCCGGTGCGCAGGTGCGTGACAACGCATTGAGCAAGGCGCGATTCGAGTTCCGCTGGGACGACCAGTTCCACCTCGGTCTGGACCCGGAGAAGGCCAAGGAATTCCACGACGAGACGCTGCCCAAGGACGCGCACAAGCTGGCACATTTCTGTTCGATGTGCGGCCCGCACTTCTGCTCGATGAAGATCACCCAGGACGTGCGCGAATACGCCGAGAAGGGCATGCAGGAGAAGTCCGAGCAGTTCCGTGCAGCCGGCGCCGAGGTGTACCAGCAGGGCTGATCGCAGAGGGGCAGCGCCGGGTCATGCCCGGCGTCATCCCATCACCCATCTCACGGACATGCGGCTATCCTCGGCCCATCGTTCCCTGGGGATAAGGAACCATGCCCATTGCCGTGACCACCCGCTGGCTGGCCATCGCCCGCCGTCATCCCTCTGCCTGGCTGCTCGGGGCGCAGCTGCTGTCGGTACTGCTGTACCCGGCGCTGGACGAAACCGCTGCCGGGCGCGCGGCCGTAGGCGTGTTCGGCATGGCCGTGCTCGGCCTGGCCCTGTGGGTGGTGCAGCGCAGCCCGCTGGGAACCTGGCTGGCGTTGGTGCTGGCCATCCCGGCGGTGGTGTTTTCCCTCTCTGCGGCACTGCTCGACCGGCCGGCACTGGGCATCACCGCACAGCTGCTGGAAAGCCTGCTGTATTTCTATACCGCGGGTGCGCTGATCGCCTACATGCTGCAGGACCACAAGGTGACCCGCGACGAACTGTTTGCGGCCGGCGCCACGTTCACGTTGTTGGCGTGGGCATTCGCTTTTACCTTTGCGGTATGTCAGCAGTGGTATCCGGGCAGTTTCCAGGGCGCCAGTGGTGGGCCGCAGCGCACGTGGATGGAGCTGCTTTATCTGAGCTTCAGCTTATTGTCAGGCGTTGGGCTGAGTGATGTCGTGCCACTGCATCCGCAGGCCCGCGCGCTGGTCATGCTGGAGCAGTTTTCCGGCGTCATGTATGTCGCGCTGGTGGTTTCGCGGCTGGTCGGCCTGACCATGCTGAAACGCTTCTGAAAATGAACGCCAGATAAAAATATCGCGCCCGAAAGGGCGCGAATGATGATGCTTATTATGTGAATGCGTCGGCGAGAGAGAGCCTGATGTCGACCACGCGATAGGCGAGGTAACTCGCATAGGCTAATATCCGGAGGCTTCGTTTTTTTTGCGGTATGCGCCGATGCTTTGTGCGGAATCTGGCTTCTTGCTGTGCCAAGGATGGGAAGGGATCGATGGTGAACAGTGTTTGCGGCCTGTTTCAACCCCATAGCAACGAATGATCAACAGCGAAATCCAGTCGCCTGAATCCGACCGCGTCCGCGTCGGCGAGTGCATCGTTACTTTGTCCTCGCGTGAGGTCGAAGTCGCCGGTGCCCGCCGTACACGCCGTTTGACGCCCAAGTCGCTGGGCGTGCTGCGCATGTTGATGCGGCAGCCCGGGCGGGTGGTGACCCGTGACGAGCTGTTCGCCGAAGTGTGGCCGGACACGCTGCCGACCAACGATGTGCTGACCCAGGCAGTTACCCAGCTGCGCAAGGCGTTCAGCGTCGACGACGACAACGGCCAGGCGTACATCGAGACCATCGCCAAGACCGGCTACCGCTTGCTTGTGCCGGTGCAGCCGCTGGCAGACCACGAAACCGATGCGATCGCTGCTGCCGAGGAATCGTCTGTACCGCCGCCACCTGCGCCGGATGCCGTCGCCCCCGTCGGCGCGCCCGTGGTTGAACGCGGCAGTCGTCGCTGGCGGCGCCTCCGCCGTCGCCTGCTGCTGGCGCTGGGCGTGGTGATGCTGCTGGCACTGGTGGTGTTGAGCGTGCTGCTGCTGCGCCGCCCGGCGCCGGTGAACTCTCCGGTGGACGCGGCAGTGGAGAACGGCACGCGGGTGATCGGAAGCCCTGAACGACCGTATCGATTGATTACCGCCACGGCCGGTTTTGAGACCTATCCCACACTTTCGCCTGACGGATCGCAGGTTGCCTACGAAGGCGCCAACGACGACGGCAAGGGCGGCAACGCCATCAAGGTGCAGACCTCCGGCAACGCGCCCGCACGCCAGCTGCTTTCACCGCCGGCAGGTGCCAGCGACCGTTTCCCGAACTGGTCGCCGGATGGCCGCGAAATCGCCTTCGCCCGCTTTGGTGCCGATGACAGCTGCCAGGTATTGATCGCCAGTGCCACTGGCGGCGCCGTGCGCCAGGCCACACGCTGCGACGGCACCGAGCTGCTCAGTTTCGACTGGACACCCGATGGCCGCGGCCTGGTCTTCGGCAGCATGGTCGGTCGCTATGCCCATCGCGGCATCCGCGTGCTCGATCTGGCCACCGGCCAATGGCGTGCGCTGGATTACGCTGTCGACGAAGATGATTTCGATTACGCCCCGCGCTATTCCCCGGATGGCAAATGGCTGGTGTTTGTCCGCAACCCTCAGCTGGGCGACCTGTGGCGGATGCCTGCCAGCGGCGGCACGCCCGAGCAGTTGACGACCGAATCGGCCGAGCTGCGCGGTTGGGCATGGCTGGGCGACGGTCGACATATCGTGTTCGGTCGCCGCGTGGACAGCGAAGCGCGCCTGTACTACCTCGACGTCGAGCGCCGCACGCTGCGCGACGCCGGGCTCGACGATGCGCAGTGGCCGGCGGTCTCCCGCCGCGGCGACATGCTGGCGTTCGTGCATCGGCGCGCGCAGTTCGGCGTGTTCAGGATGCCGGCGCAGGGAGGTGCAGGCGAGCGTCTGTTTGCCTCCAGTGGCCGCGATGGGCAGCCGATGGTGGCGCCGGATGGACGGCAACTGGTGTTCAGTTCCGATCGCTCCGGCAGCTTCGCGTTGTGGTGGGCCGACATGCAGCGGCCGGAGTCGCTGCGGCCGATCGAAGGGTTGAAGCCGGAAGCACGGCAGGCACCCGACTGGTCGGCCGACAGCCGGCATCTGCTGGTGGTGGGCCGCGATGAGCATGGCGAAGCCGTGGTCTACGAGATCGCACCGCGCGATGAGCAGCTGCATCGCCTTCCGGTTCCCGCAGAGCAGCCCTTGCAGGCGTTGTACGGTGCAGACGCGGAGCAGCTGCTGGTGGTTGAACGTGATGCCGACCAGCACACCCGGTTGAGCCTGTTCGACCGCAGCGCGCAGCCATGGCGGCGCTTGGCCAGCCTGGAAGGCGTGTCGCAGGCGCGTTTCGACCGCAGTACCGGGCGTGTGCTGTTCACCCGGCTGGCAGCCGGCGGGCTGTGGTCGGTGGACGCGGCATTGACCCCGGCCAGCGTGCAGCAGATCAGCGAGGACCGGCCCAGCCGTTGGCGCTACCGGACCTGGACCGTGGCCGGCAATGGCAGCATCGACTACCTCGGCAGCAGTGCCAGCTGCGGCACGACCCTTGTCCGTATCCAGTCCGGACGCGAGGAAGCGGAGCGCTGCCTGGACGCGCAGCGCCTGAGCGCGGGCAATGGACTCAGCGCCAGTGCCGACGGAAACAGCCTGTACCTGGCCCTGGCCATCAGCGATGGTGCCGACATCGGCGTGATGCGACTGCCCGAACAACCGCCAGCGCTGTTCCCTGCATTCTCCAAATTGTTGATCTTGAACGAAAAAGGGCCTTCGTAACTTCTTCGTGACGATCTCGCCGCGAATTCGTGGCGATCTCGGCAGTCTTTCCTGACGCGCTGCCGCCTGATTTGGCAAAACGGAGGCCTGTACTTGGCAAATCCGTGGTGCCCCTATGCGTCAACTCTCGCTGGCCGATCGTGGCCAAACCCTCTCCCTGGACAAGTCGATCGACGATGTCGCGCCGACCTGCATGGGCGTTGCCCGCCTCGGCAGCCTGCAGACCGCCGGCATCAGCTTCAGTGTCTGGATGCAGGTGCGCGGTACCTCGTGGGTGGAAGCCAAGGAAGGGCGGTTCCGCCTTCGCCAGGGCGAGTGGATCGCGTTCGAGAAGGAGTCCAGGCCGCTGGTCCAGGCCGGACGCAACGGCTTGTGCGTGGGCATGAACCTGAACGTCGAAGCACTGCGTGTGCTGACCGAAATGGCCGACTGCGGCCTGTACGCCGGCCGCGGCCTGATGAACCGGGCCGATGCACGCGTGGCACTGCGCCTGTGGCGTGACGCCCTCGCCAGCGGGCAGCCGGCGCAGGCGCTGCGTCCGCTGCTGCTGCATCTGGCCGGTCTGCAGCGCAGCCTGGCAGACAACGTGCAGCGTTGCCCCGGCCGCTCGCGCAGTCGCAAGCGCCAGGTGTTCGGTCGCATGCAACGCGCGCGCCTGTATCTGGAAGGCAACAGCCACCGTGTGGTGCGCATCGGCGAACTGGCAGAGCTGACCAACTTCTCCAGCTGGTATCTCTCCAAGACGTTCCAGAGCCTGTACGAGGAAAGCCCGCAGTCGCTTTCGGCACGGTTGCGCCTTGAGCGCGCGGCCGATCTGCTGCGCGACACCGACATGATGGTCGGTGAAGTCGCTGCTGCCAGCGGTTTCGACAACTGCTGCAGCTTCGCGCGCGCCTTCCGCGCTCGATATGGGCAGTCCGCTTCGCGCTTCCGCGAGAACGACGGACAGCTTCCGCCACACTCCGCAAAGTCTCCGGTTGTGTCGCGCAAATACAGCGCTGCAACGCAATCGTAACGTGCTACGGCGTTTTAACACGCTACTAACACGTACCTTGGAGAGATTGATGAACGTTCGTATTCCTGCAGTGCGGCTCGGCTTGTTGCCGGCCGGCATTGCGCTTGCCTTGGCACCGTCCTTCGCTTCGGCGCAGGACGCAGCTGCCGGCGGCACGACCGACCTGGACCGCATTTCGGTCACCGGTTCGCGCATCCGCCAGGCAAGCATGGAAACCGCGCAGCCGGTGATCGCGCTGCAGCGCGCCGACATTGAAAAGCAGGGCTTCACCAGCGTTGCCGACATCGTGCAGAACCTGTCGGCGACCGGTTCGCCGGCGATCAGCCGCGCCGATGCCCTGTCCTCGGGCGAAGAAGTCGGCGGCCAGTACGTCGACCTGCGCAACCTCGGCCCGGAGCGCACCCTGGTGCTGCTGGACGGCAAGCGCATGGGCACCAGCACCGGTGGTTACACCGATCTGGCCTCGATCCCGACCTCGGTCGTGGAGCGCATCGAAGTGCTGACCGATGGCGCCTCGGCCATCTATGGTTCCGACGCCATCGCCGGCGTGGTCAACATCATCACCCGCAAGAATTTCGACGGCCTGGAAGCCAGCGTCTACGGTGGCCAGTACGGCCAGGGCGACGGCCAGAAGCAGGTCTACAACTTCGTTTACGGCCAGACCGGTGAGCGTGGTTCGATCACCTTCGGCGCCGAGTACAGCAAGGAAGACGAGGTCAAGGCCAAGGATCGCTCCTTCAGCCGCTACCCGAACGGTCGCTTCCATCCGTTCCCCACCGACGACGATGCCAATGGCTGGTCGCCTGCGTCCAACCATGGCGTGCTGATCGACGACATGGGCACCCCGCAGAACGCCAACGACGATATCTGGTACACCCGCGCCAATACCGGTGCCGGCAACGGCATGGGCGACTTCCGCGAATTCGGCACCGGCGATTACACCAATGCCAGCCAGGAAATGTGGCTGCAGAACAAGTTGACCCGTCGCTCGGTGTTCGCCAACGGCAACTACGATCTGACCGACAACATCCGCGCTACCGCGAACGTGCTGTACACCAAGCGCACCGCGACTTCGCAGATTGCCGGCTACCCGTACCAGTCCGAGGTCTACGGCACCCCGCTGTCGGGCGACAGCATCTACAACCCGCTGGGCAAGGACGCGAACTTCATCCGTCGCACCTCCGAGTTCCCGCGCCAGACCGAATCCGAGCAGGAAACCTTCCGCTTCTCGGCCGGCCTGGAAGGTTCGTTCGAGTTCGCTGACAAGTTCTGGGATTGGGACGTGGGTTACGTCTACAACCAGAACAAGGGCGTCAAGACCGGCACCGGCAACCTGTTCATCCCGAACGTGCAGAACGCCGTCGGCCCGTCCTTCATGGACGGCGACGTTGCCCGTTGCGGTACCCCGGGCAAGGTGATCGCAGGTTGCACCCCGTGGAACCCGCTCGCACCGTACGGCTCCACCGGCAATGGTTCGCTGGCTGACCCGGCACTGCAGGCCTATCTGTTCCTGCCGAGCCACGACACCTACACCAACACCACCAAGGCTTACAGCGCCAACATCTCCGGTTCGCTGTTCACGCTGCCGGCCGGTGACCTGGCCATCGCTGCCGGTTACGAGCACCGTCAGGAAAGCGGTGAGTACAACCCGGATGCACTGCTGCAGTCGGGCCTGAGCACCGACCTGGCCGGCGCGCCGACCAAGGGCAGCTACAAGCTCGACGAGTTCTACGTCGAACTGAATGTTCCGGTGCTGGCTGACATGCCGTTCGCCAAGGAACTGTCGCTCGACATGGCCGGTCGCTATTCGGACTACAACACCTTCGGCGACACCATCAACAGCAAGTTCGGCATGAAGTGGAAGCCGATCGACGACCTGCTGGTGCGTGCGACCTATTCGACGGGCTTCCGCGCGCCGAACATCGCCAACATGTACGGCGGCACCTCGCAGACCTTCGACGCCTACACCGATCCGTGCGACAGCAGCTTCGGTTCGGCCTCGCGCAACCCGTCGGTTGCCGCGGCCTGCGGTGCACGTGGCGTTCCGGCGAACTTCCGCCAGATCACCTCGGGCGGCGCACAGTCGACCGGCCCGGGCACCCAGTCCTACAGCGCCTTCGAGTCGGGTTCCAACCCGGAACTGCAGCCGGAAACCTCCAAGACCTGGACTGCTGGCCTGGTCTACAGCCCGAACTTCGTGCAGGGCCTGGACGTCAGCCTGGACTGGTGGAAGATCCGCATCGACAACGTGATCGCCGCCGAGTCGGTGACCTCGATCCTCAACCAGTGCTACGTGCTGGGCGTGGCGTCGGCGTGTGACCGCTTCAGCCGCGGTACCGAAGGCCGCACCGTCAACCAGGTGGTCGACGTTACCCGCACCCTGATCAACGGTGGTTACCAGGAAACCGCAGGTTACGACCTGGGCATCAAGTACCGCCTGCCGGAGTTCTCCTTCGGCAAGATCGTGGTTGACTGGAAGACCACCTACGTCGATTACCTCGAGTACAAGCGCGACAACGAAGCCGAGACCCCGGTCGAGCAGCACACCAGCTGGGCAACCGGCGACTGGGGTGCGAACTTCCGCGTCCGTTCGAACCTGAATGTCGATTGGAGCCTGGGCAACCTGGGCGTGAACTGGGCGGTGCGTTACTACTCGAGCATGAAGGAGCCGTGCTCCTACGACACCGAGTGCAACCTGCCTGACTTCAGCTCGTCCTACACCCTGGGCCAGCCGACCCGCAAGGTTGGTTCGAACACCTTCCACGATGTGCAGGTGCGTTACACCCTGCCGTGGCAGGCTACGGTCTCGGTCGGTGCCAACAACGTGTTCAACCACGAAGGCCCGGTCATGTACAGCCAGCCGAACTCGAGCTTCTCGTACTACGGTGGCTTCGACATCGGTCGTTACTACTACATGAAGTACACCCAGCGCTTCTGATCCATCGAAGCGTGACAGCAGAAAGAGGAGGGCGGGCCGCAAGGTCCGCCCTTCTTGTTTGAGCGCTGCACCGACTGGGTAGATCCACGCCATGCGTGGATGAACGTTCCGGCACAACGGCACCACGAAAAAAGGCAGGCCACCCGGCCTGCCTTTCATTCCCTGCGCACCCGCCTGCCGCTACGCCTCAGGCGTCGCTGGGCACCAGCCCCATCAGGCTGTTGGCGTGCTCGCGCCACTGCGGCAGCTTGTTCAGCACACCGGCGCGCTGCAGATACTCCTCATCCACCGGATCGCCGTTGACCAGTGCCAGTGCCACGTGCACCGCACCGGTCACCCAGAAGCTGCGGGTGTTGGCGCGCTGCGGCTGCAGATGGAACGCCACCGCCTCGATGATCGGCATCGGCAGGCCCCACAGGCCCAGCAGATAGGCGCCGGCTTCGGCATGGCCGGGACGGTCGTCGTCCGCCAGTTCGGGTTCGCTGCGTTCGTTGCGCACGCCCGGCAGCAGCAGGCCGATGTCGGCCAGCAGTGCGGCGGTGGCACCGAGTTCGGCGCTGGAGTCGGGCAGCAGGCGTGCGGCCAATCGCGAGGCCATCAAGGCACGCTGCTGCAGCGAGTTGCGTTCGGCGCCGGACAAGGTCGGCGCGGAGAACACTTCACTGGCCAGTACCAGATCGCGCAGCGTGGCCAGGCCCAGCCGGGTCACGGCTGTGCGCAGGTCGGCGATGGTGCGACCTTGGCTGAAGAACGCCGAATTGGAAAGCTGCAGCACCTTTGCTGCGATTGCAGGGTCGGCGGCGACCAGCTTGGCGACATCGGCGCTGTCGGCGTCGTCGTCATGTTCCAGTGCCTGGGTCAGGCTCAGGTACAGATGCGGCGGCGAGGGCAGCTTCTCGATGCGGCCGATGGCATCGCGCAGGCGCGGGCTGTCCAGCACTTCGCGCAGCTCTTCCAGGCTGGTCAATGCTTCCAGCAGCACTTCCGGTGCCAACGGCAAGGGCAGGAAGCGATGGGCGACACCGATCAGGCGCGCCGGCGGCGGCCGGTTGCCATGCTGTGCATCGACAAGTGCGATGCGGATGGTCTCCGGGCGCAAGGTGCGGATCTGTCCCAGCAGCGTGGTCGCGTTGAGATCTGGCAACTGCGGGCAGACGATCACCGCGTCCACGCCCTGGGTGGCGACCGCGGTCATCGCGGTATGGCCATCGGTGGCGGTCAACGGCTGCCAGTCTTCCCCAAGATCGGCAATGAATTCGGTCAGCTCAGCCGGCAGGCTGGCTGTATCCCCAACAAGCAGAATACGCACGACACATTCCCCTGGCTGTCTCGACGGTCGATGTCGAAGACGTGTGAAGTGACGCAATTTACCTAATACGGCGGCAAAGGTGATGTGCCGCCGTCATGAAACGTGACCCGCATCGCTCCGACGCCGTGCGCCGGAGCAATGCTGTTCAGTCTCAGGCCTTGCTGTCGAGGTGGCGCTGGTGCGCCTCGATCAGGATCTGCTTGGCCTCAGCCGCGCCGCCCCAACCGTCCAGCTTGACCCACTTGCCCTTCTCCAGGTCCTTGTAGTGCTCGAAGAAGTGGCCGATGCGCTCCAGCCAGTGGCTGGACACCTGCTCGATGTCTTCCACGTGCGCGTAGCCGCCGAACACCTTGGTGACCGGCACGGCCAGGATCTTCTCGTCGCTGCCTGCCTCATCGCTCATCTTCAGCACGCCGACCGGACGGCAACGCACCACCGAACCCGGGACCAGCGGCAGCGGCAGCACCACCAGCACGTCGGCCGGATCGCCGTCGCCGCACAGGGTGCTCGGCACGTAGCCGTAGTTGCAGGGGTAGCGCATCGGGGTCGACAGGATGCGGTCGACGAAGATCGCGCCGGTTTCCTTGTCCACTTCGTACTTCACCGGCTCGGAATCCTTCGGGATTTCGATGATGACGTTGATTTCTTCCGGCGGGTTCTTGCCGGGCGAGACGAGTTCCAGACCCATGGTGTGCTCCAGGTGGGGGATGTAGACGGATAGCTCTCCATTTTATGCCTTTGCCGGTCGCTGTGCAGGGTAGGGCGCTGACGGGCCGTCGCGGTGGCCGATGACCGGTCAGGACGGGGTATCCCGATGGGGACGGGCCGGCGACCGGAGCAGGCTGGAATCCCGAACCGAGGAGACCTGCAATGAACTGGAACCGTTGGCGCTGCGGCGTTCTGCTGCTGCTTGTCCCGCTGACCGCGCTGGCGCGCGGGACACATGTTGACCTGATCAACCATCCGACCCAGGAGGCCTTCTGGGACAGGGCCTACGCGCTGGAGGGCGCGCTTGCCCAGGCATTCGACCGTCTGTGCGCCGATACCTTCTGCGAAGGCGATTACAGCAACTACCGGGTGCTGGAGTTCCGCTGCGCCGTGCTGGCCCACCGGGGAACGGTGCAGCGCTGCGTCTGGGTGCTGGCGGCCAGCGAACTGGCGGTGCACCCCGATACAGGGCAGGTACAGGTCGACAACGGCCACTGGACCTGCCCGGTGGAGATGCAGCCCGGGGTGCCGGTTGAAGCCTTCTTTGCCTCGCTGGAGGCGCCGGACGGCCTGATGGCGCCGCTGCCCGGGCTCGATCATGGTCTGTTCGAGGTGCTGCCTGATTGCCTGCAGAGGAGGGGCGCCTGATGCGTGCTTTCCCGGGACGATGGCTGCTCTGTGCTCTGCTGCTGGCCGGAACCGCGCAGGCGGCGCCGGTGTTCGTGGACGCCCGTGACTATCCCGATCCCGCGACCGGCCGGGGGCGCTTCCTCGCTGCCGAGCGGATGCTGGTGCGCGGGTTCGATGATATCTGTGGCGACACGTTCTGCGAGGGGCAGTACTACAACCTGTGGGCCATGCGCCTGCGCTGCTCGGTGGAGCGCGCGACAGGCGTGGTCGGCAGCTGCGTCTGGACCTTCGCTGGCAGCGAAACCTGGGTGCAGAAGGACGGCCGGATCGATGTCGACCATGGCACCTACGCCTGCACGCTGCCGCTGGCGCCTGCAACCCGGCTGGAGGAGCTGCTCCAGGTCTGGCAGGCTTCCGGGCATGAGGCGATTGATGCCCCGTTGCCCGGCACGACCACGAGCGTCTATGACGGCCTGACAGACTGTCTCTGATGCAGTGGCTCGCGAATGCAAACGTGATTTATTCGCATTAACGGAGTAGCATGCGCGCCGCCCCCGTCTGTCCCGTCGCCGCGCATGTCCTCCAACGCCGTCACCCTGACCGAACTGCTGATCCGCGAACGATCGGCACTGCTGCGGCGCGTGCAGCGCATTCTCGGTGGCGAGAGCGGGGCGGAAGACGTGATCCAGGCGGTCTGGTTCAAGGCGCGCGGTGTCGACAACAGCCAGAGCATCGACAATCCGCGCGCCTATCTCTATCGACTGGCCATCAACCTCGCCACCGACCATGGCCGCGAATCGACGCGGCGCAACCGCCTGCTGGCCGAGCACTACCTGTGGCAGGAGGACGAGCAGATCTCCACGGAGGAGCAGGTGATGGCGCAGGATGAGTTGCAGCGCGTGCTCGATGCCGCCGGCCACCTGCCCGAGCCGACGCGTACCATCTTCCATCTCAATCGCCTGCAGGGCCTGACCCAGGCCGACATCGCCCGACGCCTCGGGGTGTCGGTGACCACGGTGGAGAACCACGTACGCACTGCGCTGCAGCGGCTTGCCTGGGCACGCAGCGGTCGATGAACGATCCGGCTTGGGGCCGCACACCCGCCGTGCGTCTTGATTCGCAGGCCGCCCATGCGGTCTAGTCCTTCCGCCCACCTCTGATCGTGTCCCCCGCCAGCCGATGAGCCCGCCCCCGACACCCCGCAGCACCGCCGATGATGCCGTGGCCGAACAGGCCAGGGACTGGATCGTGTGCCTGGCGTCCGGCGACGTCAGCGACGCGCGCATGGATGCGTTCGAGCGCTGGCTGGCCGAGCCTGCGAATCGGCGTTCATTCGAGCATGAGCGCATGCTGTGGCGCAGTGTGGGGCCGCGTCCGGTCGCCATCGAACGCCGGCAGGCTGCGCGTCGCCCGCGGCGGCTGCGTTGGGCCATGGCCACCGCCGCTGCGCTGGCAATGCTGGTGGTCTGGCCCGATACCTGGCTGCGCCTGCAGGCGGATCATCGCAGCGACCACCGCGTGCAGGATGTGCATCTGCCCGATGGCAGCCGTGCCGTGCTCGATGCCGACAGTGCGATTGCCGTGCACTTCGATGACCAGCGTCGTCGCATTGAACTGCTGCGTGGCCGTGCCTGGTTCTACGTGGCGCCTGATGCGCAGAGGCGCTTCAGCGTCGCGGCTGGCAACGGTGTGGTGGAAGACATCTCCACCGCATTCACGGTCGCCCACGTTGCCGCCGGGGTGGAGGCCGAAGTCGGACAGGGCCGCGTACGCGTGGCCAGTCCGGTTGATGGCGGCTGGACCTATCTGCAGGTGGGGCAACGTGCGGGCTATGGCGAGCATCGAAGCGTGCAGCGCCTGACCGACGTTGCCGCAGACAGCGTCGGTGCCTGGCGACAGGGCGAGCTGCTGCTGGAGCAGGCCAGCGTGATCGATGCCGTGCACGAGGTCGGTCGCTATCGCGCAGGGCCGACGTTCGTGCGCGGCAATCTCCAAGCGCTTCCAGCCGTCAGCGCGGCGCTGCGCGTCGATCATCCGGAGCAGGCACTGGACGCGCTGGCGGCCACCGCGGGCCTGCAGGTCACCCGCCTGCCACTGGGTGTGGCAATCGTCCACCGGTAACGCCACGCCATCCGCGGATGCAGCGGCTGCAGCGCATCCGTCTTGGGGATCGCGCGCCGCCATGCGTCTCATCCACGAACGTACCCGCCGCCGCCACGTACGTCGTTGGGTCCGCGCATGCGCGGATGATGCCGCGCCCGCGGCCACGCTCCTCTGACAGGTTCCCCCATGTACGAATTCCGCCGCCCGGGCCGCTCACCGCGCCCGTCCCGTCTGTGCATCGCGCTGCTGGCCGCCGGCCTGGCAACCGCCACCCCCACCGTGATGGCGCAGTCCAGCACCGCTGGCCCGGCTGCGGTACAGCACTTCGATATTCCCGACCAACCGCTGGACGATGCACTGCGCGCCTACATGCGGCAGTCCGGTGTGCAGGTGGTCTATCCGAGCACGCTGGCCAAGGGCGTGATCTCGCAACCGGTCAGCGGCACGCTGTCAGCCGACGAGGCCCTCGCACGTCTGCTGCGCGGCAGCGGCCTGAGCGTGCGCCGGGTAAGCGCCGATGCGGTGACGCTGGAGGTCGCTGCGGCGGGCCAGACGGGCGGTGTGATCGTCACCGATACCCTCAGCGTGGCCGGAGACCGGGTGCAGGGCGGCGCGGTCAGCGATGAAGCACGCCTGCTCGACAGCTACCGCAGCGTGGGTTCGACCACCAGCATCGGCCGCGTCGCACTGGAGCGGTTCCGCGGCACCTCCAACGGCGACATCGTCAAGGGCGTGGCCGGTGTCACTGCGGGCGATCCCCGTGTGGGCAATGGCTTCGACGTCAACATCCGCGGCATCCAGGGCCAGAGCCGGGTGCCGGTCATCATCGACGGTGGCCAGTCCAGCATGGACACCTACCGTGGTTATGCCGGCCAGTCGCAGCGCACCTACCTCGACCCCGACCTGATCTCGCGGCTGACCATCACCAAGGGCCCGAGCCTGCAGGCCAATGCCTCCGGCGGTATCGGTGGCGTGGTCGAAATGGAAACGCTGAATGTCGATGACGTGCTGCGCGAGGGGCGCGATGTCGGCGTACGCGTGCGCGGGGGACTGGCCAACGGCAGCGCCAACAACCTGCCCGGCTACGAGGCCGCGCCGCGCAGCGATCGCAGCGCCACCGGCAGCCAGTTCTTCAACGTGGCCGCTGCCGGGCACTGGGATCGCTTCGACCTGGTGGCCGCCTATGCGTACCGCGACAACGGCAATTACTTCTCCGGCAGCAAGGGCTACGACGATTTCCCGCAGACCCGTCGCACCCTGGCCCCGCTGAACCCGCCGCGCACCGAAGTGTTCAACACGTCCTCGCGTTCGAAATCGACCCTGCTCAAGGGCACCTGGCGCATCGACGACGCGCAGACGCTGGAAGCGGGCTATCGGCGCTATGAAGGCACCGCTGGCGAGATCATGGCCTCGCAGATCATCCGCGTCGACCGCGACCGCGTACCGCAGTGGGACCCGGGCCATGTCGACATGGACAGCTACAGCCTGCGCTACCGGTTCAACCCGGACAGCGAGCTGATCGACCTGCGCGTCAACGCGTGGTACACCGATGCCGACAGCGTGATGTACAACAGCCTGACCGGCATCACCCCGTGGTACTTCGACCGCCGTACCGAGTGGTACGACGCGCCCAGCTTCAGCGGCAACCCCGGCTACAAGGATGCCTACCGCAACCCGTTGCGGCAGAAGCGCTTCGGTCTGGACGCCAGCAATACCTCGGTGTTCGACAGCAGTGCCGGCCGCTTCACCCTCGACTACGGCCTGTCCTACAGTGATGAAGACATCGCCCCGGGCAGCTCCGGCCCGATCATGCACGACGACCTGGTCAACAACCGATTTCTGCGCAATGCCGAGCGCAAGGAATACAGCGCGGTGGCGTCGTTGAAGTGGGCGCCGGACGAACACTGGGAGATGCTGCTGGGCGGGCGCTGGAACCGCGTGGACGTGCATGACCGCAACCGCCTGGCCACGCCGGACGGATATGAAGTGCAGGGCCAGTACCGCTACACCGAGCTGCTCAATGGCAATCCCAAGCTGCCGTCGTGGCGGGCCAAGCGCATCGCGCTGCTGAACTGGTATCCCGACGCGAACGGCAACTTCACCCAGGAGTCGCTGCTGGCCTCGCCGTACAAGAAGGGCACCGTCGGCGACATCGGTGGCTGGAATTTCTATGACGCCGATGCTGCAGAGGATCTGAAAGTGCCGGTGAGCTGGACCTGGTCGCAGCCGATCCGCCGCCGTGACAGCGCGTTCTCGCCGACCGCCAGCGTGGCCTTCCGTTTCAGCGAAGACAGCATGGTCTACCTGAAGTACGCCGAAGGCACCAAGCTGCCGAGCCTGTTCGAGACCACGCTCGGCCTGTTCACTGCGGCCAAGCCGGTGGACGAACTCAAGCCCGAGCGCGCGCACAGCTGGGAACTGGGCGCCAGTACCATCCAGCACGACCTGTTCACTGCCGGTGACCGCTTGGCGCTGAAGCTGGCGTACTTCGATACCCGCATCGATGACCTGATCACCCGCGACTACCGCACGTTGTCGGCCGGTCTGATCCGCAACGTCGACCGCTTCAAGGTGTCGGGCATGGAGTTCCAGTCCAGCTATGACAGCGGCAAGGTGTTTGCCGATCTGTCGGCGCACTACTACTTCAAGGCCAAGACCTGCGCGCCGGACATCGCCGCCGAACGCCGTGCGTACGGCGTCCAGCGCAGGATCGAGGAACTGATCGGCACGCCGGACTGCGTGGACGGTGGCTTCGAAGGCTCCTACAGCAACACCCAGAACCCGCCGCGCTACATGGTCAACCTGACCCTGGGCTCGCGCCTGTTCGACGAGCGGCTGACCTTCGGCACCCGCGTGGTCCACAACGCCGGCCCGATCAGCAAGCTGGACAAGGAGTGGAACGTCGGGTTGTCGGCGATCCAGCAGCTGTACCGGCCGACCACGCTGGTGGATCTGTTCGCGAGCTGGAGTTTCAACGACCAGCTGTCGGTGGAAGCGAACGTGGACAACGTGACCGACCGCTACTACCTGGACCCGTTGGCCCTGGGCGTGATGCCGGCTCCGGGCCGGACCGCGCGATTGGCCTTTACCTGGCGGTATTGATCAACCATCCACGCATGGCGTGGATCCACCGGTAGCGTCGGGCCATGCCCGGCGGATCACCCGCAACACAACGGTAGCGCCGGTTCATGCCGGCGCTACCACCCGGCGATTACAGCCCGGTCGCCGCCTTCACCGCCGCTTCGTGCAGCGCTTCGTTCAGTTCGTCGACCACGGTGGTCCAGGCTGCATCAGCCTGCAGCGATTCGGCCAGGAACTGGCGCTGGGCATCGTTCCAGTAAGGGGCATCGGCTACTTCCACACCGGCGGCCAGCTGGTGGTCGGCGATGAACCTGGCAATGCCCACGGCACTGGCATCCAGACCCAGCTGCAGGAACAGGTTGGTCATGCGCGGTTCGGTGGTGATCATCGGTGGGGTCCTGGCAATGGAAAGGAACCTGCATTATCGACGCAAGCAGGGTTGGGGGAACCCTCGCCGGGATCGTCTACAGGGGGACGCTTTCCCTGGCACTCCCGATGACCGTTCAGACATCCCTCGAAGACAGCCGCAGCGTGCGGCTGAAGGCCGCCACCCGCGACAGCCATGGCGCCCTCGACAAGCGCATCATGGCCGGCGACATCTTTGCCGACCGCAGCAATTTCGCTCGCTTCCTGCGCGTGCAGTACCGCTTCCACCGCAGCATCGACGCGTTGTACGCCAGCCCTGCGCTGGACGCATTGCTGCCGGACCTGGCTGAACGTCGCCGCCTGCAGCAGGTACGCAGCGACCTGCAGGACCTGGAGCAGGCGCTGCCGGGCGAGGACATCATCGCACTCGGGAATGACCTGCCGCTGCCGACTGCGTTGGGCTGGTTGTATGTTGCTGAAGGCTCCAACCTGGGTGGCACCGTGCTCTACAAGATGGCGGCTGCGCTTGGCCTGGATCGTGATTTCGGTGCGCGCCACCTGGCGGCACATCCTGATGGGGCCGCGCGGCACTGGCGCGGGTTCACTGCTGCACTGGATGCAGTGGTGCTGTCGCCGGCGCAGGAGCAGGAAGTGATCGATGCCGCCGATGCCGCGTTCCGCAGCGTACACGGCCATGTCGAAGTGGAGTTTTCCTGATGTCCCTGCACTGCGCGCTGGCGCGCGATTGATGCGCTGGCTCTGGTTCGCGCTCGGCTGGCTGATGGTCGCGCTGGGGGTGATCGGCGCGCTGCTGCCAGTCATGCCGACCACCATCTTCCTGATCCTGGCGGTGGGCTGCTTCGCGCGCAGTTCACCCAGGTTCGAGCAGCGGCTGCTTTCCCATCCGCGCTACGGCCCGTCGCTGCGCCTGTGGCGTGAGCAGGGCGCGGTATCGCGCAAGGGCAAGGCGTTTGCCAGCGCGGGCATGGCGGTGGGATTTGCGATGTTCTGCTGGGGCGCACACCCGTCCTGGCGCCTGCTGCTGGGCGTTGGCCTGTTCTTTGCGGTCAGTGCCGGCTATGTCCTGAGTCGACCGGCGCCACGTTTCGATCTTTCGCCGCTGGTGGGCGTGGACGATGCCGCCGATCCGCGCGCTGCCCGCCGTCGCGCCTCCTCTTCCGATTCCAATGGAACCTCTGACGATGCTGCCTGCTGATCTGGCGCCCATGGCCGCCCCCGCACTGACCCCCTGGGGCATGTACCTGGCTGCCGATGTGGTGGTGAAGGGCGTGATGATTGCCCTGGCTGTAGCCTCGCTGGCCACCTGGACCGTGCTGCTGGCCAAGGGCTGGGAACTGGCACGGCAGGCGCGCGCCTTGCGCCTCGCGCGAAGCCTGCTGCTGTCGGCACCCAGCCTGCCGGTCGCAGGCGGCGAGCCGGCACTGCAGCAGAGCATCGCCGTCGCCATGCTGGATGCTGCGCGCACCGAGCTGCATCTGTCGCAGGAACTTGATCATCGTGAGGGGATCAAGGAGCGGGTGGCGTCACGACTGGAGCGTCTGGAACTGGAGTCCGCACGCAACCAGCGTCGTGGCATCGGCGTGCTTGCCAGCATTGGCGCAGTGGCGCCCTTCGTGGGCCTGTTCGGCACCGTGTGGGGCATCATGAACAGCTTCATTGGCATCGCCCACAGCAACACCACCAATCTGGCCGTGGTTGCGCCAGGCATTGCCGAGGCGCTGCTGGCTACCGCGCTCGGTCTGGTCGCAGCGATCCCGGCGGTACTGGTCTACAACCACTTCACCCGGGTGCTGGCGGGCCTGCGTGGCCTGCTGGGCGATCTGTCCGCAGCTGTGCAGCAGCTGGTGTCGCGTGATCTGGATCGGGCTGCACGCCGTGCGCCGGCAGGCACGTTGCGCGCGGTCAACTGAGGTACGCCATGGCGATCAGGACCGCATCCGGACGCGATGACACCCCGGAAGAAGCCCACGAGATCAATGTCACGCCCTTCATCGACGTGATGCTGGTGCTGTTGATCATCTTCATGGTGGCCGCGCCGTTGGCTACGGTGTCGGTGCCCGTGCAGCTCCCCGCCAGCAGCGCACAGGCGACGCCGACAGAAAATGCGCCGGTGTATGTGACCGTGCAGGCCGACCTGTCGCTGCGGGTGGGCGAGGCGCCGGTGGTGCGCGATGGCCTCGCCACTGCGCTGCGCTCGGCAACGCATGGCGATACGTCGCAGCGTCTCTATCTGCGTGCCGATCAGCGCGTCTCCTATGGAGACCTGATGGCGACGCTGGATGCGCTGCGCAGTGCCGGTTACCTGAAGGTCGCCCTGGTCGGGTTGGAGCAGGGCGCTCGATGAGCGGGCTGCAGCGCTGGGCAGCCAGCCTGGCGATCGTGCTGATGGCACATGCGGTGCTGATCGTTACGCTGTGGTGGTGGACGTCGCGCACGCCGCCGGTCGTAGCAGTGGCACCTCCTGCCGCCTTGATGCTGGAATTGGCTCCCGCCGCCCAGGCGCCGCCGGTACCGCCGCGCGCGCTGCCCGCCGGACCGTTGCAGCAGGAGCAGCAGCGGCGCGTGACCGTGCCGAAGCAACACGAACAGATCAAAGCGCCGGCGCTGCCACAAGGGGAACTCGCGGCCCCGCTCGAGCCAGCTGCGAAGCCGACAGAGGACGCTGCGGACGCCAACGTCGATCGCACGCTGGCGCCGCCGGACGTTCCTGCACAGGCAGCAGCACGTTACGCTGCACCGCGCACCACCGCTGGCGAACGCAGCAGTGCCAACGCCACCTGGCAGGGGTTGCTGCTGGGACACCTGCAACAGCATCGGCGTTATCCACGCCAGTCCGAACGGTTGCGCCAGCAGGGCGTGGCCTATGTGCGCTTTGCGGTTGCCCGCGACGGCCGCGTGTCGGCGCCGCGCATCGAGCGCAGCAGCGGCTTCGCACTGCTCGATCAGGAGACACTGGACACCGTGCAGCGGGCCAGCCCGGTGCCGGTGCCGCCGGCCGATGTGGCCGGCGACCCGGTGGAAGTGATGGTGCCAGTGGCGTTCTATCTGCGCGGACGGTGATCGGCGGCGGGGGCGGCCATCCACGCATGGCGTGGATCTACAGCAACGGCACCAGCAACAGCGCCACGATGTTGATGATCTTGATCAGCGGGTTGATCGCCGGGCCGGCGGTGTCCTTGTACGGATCACCCACGGTGTCGCCGGTCACTGCCGCCTTGTGCGCCTCGCTGCCCTTGCCGCCGAAGTGGCCATCCTCGATGTACTTCTTGGCGTTGTCCCAGGCACCGCCGCCGGTGGTCATCGAAATGGCCACGAACAGCCCGGTGACGATCGTGCCGATCAGCAGCCCGCCGAGCGCGCGTGGTCCCAGCAGCAGGCCGACCACCACCGGCACGGCGACCGGCAGCAGCGACGGCACGATCATTTCGCGGATCGCCGAGCGGGTCAGCATGTCCACCGCCCTGTCGTACTGCGGCTTGGCGGTGCCCTGCATGATGCCGGGAATCTCGCGGAACTGCCGCCGCACTTCCACCACCACCGCGCCGGCCGCGCGACCGACCGCTTCCATCGCCATCGCGCCGAACAGGTAGGGAATCAGGCCGCCGATCAGCAGACCGATGATCACCGTGTGGTCGCTGAGGTCGAAGCGGAACTCCTGACCGGGATTGGCCGCCTGCAGGTTGTGCGTGTAGTCGGCGAACAACACCAGCGCGGCCAGTGCTGCCGAGCCGATGGCATAGCCCTTGGTGACCGCCTTGGTGGTGTTGCCCACCGCATCGAGCGGATCGGTGATGTCGCGGATCTCCGAGGGCAGTTCGGCCATCTCGGCGATGCCACCGGCGTTGTCGGTGATCGGCCCGTAGGCATCGAGTGCGACGATCATGCCCGCCATCGACAGCATCGCGGTGGCGGCGATGGCGATGCCGTACAACCCGGCCAGCGCGTGCGCGCCCCAGATCGCCACGCAGACGGCGATCACCGGCAGCGCCGTGGACTTCATCGAGATGCCGAGGCCGGCGATGATGTTGGTGCCGTGGCCGGTGGTCGAAGCCTGCGCCACGTGCTGCACCGGCTTGTACTGGGTGCCCGTGTAGTACTCGGTGATCCATACGATCAGGCCGGTCAACACCAGGCCGATCAATGCACAGCCGTAGAGCGCGACAGGGCCATGCACGTTGTCTGCCATGAGACCTGTGGTGATCGGATAGAACGCGATCGCTGCCAGCACACCGGAGACGATCACGCCCTTGTACAGCGCTCCCATGATCGAGCCACCGGGCTTCACCTTCACGAACAGCGCGCCGATGATCGAAGCGATGATCGAAACACCGCCCAGCACCAGCGGATACAGCACCGCATTGGCACCGGCTTCGGCCAGCATCAGGCTGCCCAGCAGCATGGTGGCGATCACGGTGACAGCGTAGGTCTCGAACAGATCGGCGGCCATGCCGGCGCAGTCGCCGACGTTGTCACCGACGTTGTCGGCGATCACCGCCGGGTTGCGCGGGTCGTCCTCGGGAATGCCCGCTTCGACCTTGCCGACCAGGTCGGCGCCGACATCGGCCCCCTTGGTGAAGATGCCGCCGCCCAGACGCGCGAAGATCGAGATCAGCGATGAGCCGAAGGCCAAGCCGACCAGTGCATGCAGTGCCTGGTCCATCGGCAGGCCCAGCCGCAGCAGCAGTGCGTAGTAGCCGGCCACGCCAAGCAGGCCCAGGCCGACCACCAGCATGCCGGTGATCGCACCGCCGCGGAACGCAACGTCCATCGCCGCACTGATGCCATGGCGCGCGGCCTCTGCGGTGCGTACGTTGGCGCGCACCGACACGTTCATGCCGATGTAGCCCGCTGCGCCGGACAGCACCGCACCGACCGCGAAGCCGATCGCGGTGTACCAGCTCAGGAAGATGCCGACCAGCACGAACAGCACCACGCCGGCGATGCCGATGGTCAGGTACTGGCGGTTGAGGTAGGCGCGCGCGCCTTCCTGGATGGCCGTGGCGATGGCGACCATGCGTTCATTGCCGGTGGGTTGGCGCAGGATCCAGCGCGCCGAGACGATTCCGTACAGGATCGCGAGAATGGCGCAGCCCAGCGCCAATGACAGCCCGTGACGTTCCAGCATTAGACCCCTCCGCAGAATGGATGGACAAGCATCCAGTGGCGATGAACTGCACCACGAGGGGGACGACGGGCTGCAGCCTGGAACCAACCCGTACCGACCTTGGTGGTCGTCCGACGTATGGCGGTGTTCAGCATTCCCTGGTGTTCGCAGTATGCGTCCGGCTAGTTGTAGAGTCGAGCCATGCTCGACTAGCCGCGCCCGGCGAGCGCAGCGGCTGCTCGATGGATGCGCCTTTGCACCCCGTTAAGCCAACCTCTGCAAGCCTGCGCGCAGTCCTGTCGGAGAATCCCCATGCGCCTGTCCCTGTTGATGCTTGCCGTTCTGGCCCCGGCCCTGCCTGCCTTCGCGGCGGAAGCACCCGAACTGCAGCGCGCGGTCGGTGCACCGCAGGCGGTCGGCGCGGTGCATACGCTGCGGCAGATTCCCGAGGCCTGTGCGCGCCTGGAAGGCGCTTTCACCGGCCAGGCCGCGCAGCCCTATCGTTTCTCGGCGGTGCGCACCAGCGAGCAGTGCCAGCCGCGCGCCCGCTTTGTCGACTACGCCAAGGCACAACCGAGCGCCGACAAGGGCTGGAAGCTCAATGATGTGATCCGGGTTCCGAATGCGGCCTGCCCGGCGCAGCAGGCGGTGGTGCGCGTGTGGCGTCTGCCGGTGAACAACGCGCAGGCGCTGGATGGGCAGGGCCAGTCGCGCATCTATCTGGAAGAAGCCAAGAAGCAGGCCGCCGCCGGCAAGATCCCGCAGGTGACGATGTTCGCCGCGCAGCTGCAGATGGAAGGCAAGGCCTGCAACTGAAGCCTTGCATCCACGCATGACGTGGATCTACGGGAGGGGAGACCCGGGGAGTGCCGGCCGCTGGCCGGCAACCCCTTGATCAATCCCTTTATGGGTCAGCCTTCGAACGCTGGCAGCTTCTGCTTCACCGCGACGTTCTTCAGCGTCACGTACTTCGGCAGGCCATCGCTACCGTAGGGCAACGGTGCTTCGCCCTTGATCAACGGCTGCAGGTAGGCGCGCGCCTTGGCCGTGATGCCGAATCCATCGCGGCGGATGAAGCTGGCCGGCATCTTCTTTTCATGGTTGGCGATCTTCGACAGCGGTGCGGCTTCGATCTTCCAGCGATACGGCGCATCGCTGCTGCGCACGATCACCGGCATCACCCCGTTCTGGCCCTTCAGCGCCAGCTGCACCGCGGCCTTGCCTACCGCCTGGGCCTGTTCCCAGTCGGTTTTGCTGGCCAGGTGGCGGGCCGATCGCTGCAGGTAGTCGGGCAGGGCCCAGTGCACCTTCAGCCCCAGCTGGTCCTTGACCCGCCCGGCCAGATGCGCGGCCACGCCGCCCAGCTGCGAATGGCCGAAGGAGTCCTTGCCGCCGCCGGCGTCGGCGACGAAGCGGCCATCGGCGGTGGCGATGCCTTCCGACGCCACCACCACGCAGTAGCCCACGCGCGCCACCACGGCCTTGACCTTGGCCAGGAACGCGGCCTCGTCATAGGCGCGCTCGGGCAGCAGGATGATGTGCGGGGCGTCGTCCTCACCGGTGCCGGCCAGGCCAGCGGCCGCAGCCAACCAACCGGCGTGGCGGCCCATCGCCTCGTAGATGAAGACGCGGGTGGAGGTCTCGGCCATGGCCGCCACGTCCAACGCCGCTTCGCGCACGGACACGGCCGTGTACTTGGCCGCCGAGCCGAAGCCGGGGCAGGTGTCGGTCACCGCCAGGTCGTTGTCGATGGTCTTGGGCACGCCGATGCAGGTCAGGTCGTAACCGGAGCTTTTTGCCAGCTGCGATACCTTCAGGGCGGTGTCCGCCGAGTCGTTGCCGCCGTTGTAGAGGAACCAGCGCACGTCGTGGGCGCGCAGGACCTCCAGCAGGCGGTCGTAACGGGCACGGTCGGCCTCCAGTGATTTCAGCTTGACCCGGCACGAGCCGAACGCGCCGCCGGGGGTGTGGGCAAGGGCACGGATGGCCGCAGCACTCTCCTTGCTGGTGTCGATCAGCTCCTCGCGCAGGGCGCCAAGGATGCCGTTGCGCGCGGCCAGGACCTTGATTCCCTTGGCGCGGGCCTGTTCGATCACCGCTGCGGCCGTGGCGTTGATGACGGCGGTGACGCCGCCGGACTGGGCGTAAAGGAGGGTGCCATTGCGCATGCTTCTACCTGCTCGGGGGAGGGGACATTGCAGGGACATTACCCGGATGCGCTAAAGTGGCGCTATTGCGGTGCAGCGATACCGGACCGTCCGGGACGCGAACCTTCTTTATTTTCAACACGTTGGAGTCAGGTCAATGCGATTGGTTCTGTTGGGACCGCCCGGTTCGGGCAAGGGGACACAGGCGACGCGCCTGAAGGAAAAGCTCGAGATCGCCCACATTTCCACCGGCGACATGCTGCGCGCGGAAATCGCCGCCGGCTCCGAGCTGGGCAAGCAGGCCAAGTCGGTGATGGATGCCGGCAACCTGGTGTCCGATGAGATCCTGCTGGGCATGCTGAAGTCGCGCCTGGCCCAGGCCGATGTCGCCAAGGGCTTCATCCTTGACGGCTATCCGCGCAATGTGGCCCAGGCCAACGCGCTGGACGGCATGCTGGCCGAGATTGGCCAGCCGCTCGATGCCGTGGTGCAGCTGGATGTGGCCACCGAACTGCTGGTCGAGCGTATCGCTGGCCGTGCGCAGGAACAGGGCCGCGCCGACGACAATCCGGAATCGGTGCGCAAGCGCCTGCAGGTCTACACCGAGCAGACCGCTCCGGTGGTCGACTTCTACGCTGGCCGTGGCACCCTGGCGCGCGTCGATGGCGTCGGCGAACTGGACGAGATCGAAGCCCGCATCCTGGCGGCGATCAAGCGCTGACCCGTTCGGGCGGTCGATGCCGGCCGCCGCTGGCGCAAAAAAAACAGGCCTGATCCGCGAGGATCAGGCCTGTTTCGTTGCATAGGTGCCAGCAAAGGGCTTGCTCAGGGCCCCCACAGCATGAGCTCCCTTGGGGATGGCCTCTTGGGGAGTAGGACCGGTTCGGGTACTGCGGCTGGCATCCTGAATTGTGTCCGGGTTCACAGAACATCGCTATCGGGAATTCCCTGACATGCGATTGGAGTTTTCTCACAGTGACTGTAGGGGTTCTCTTACCCTGTTGCCGACAATGGCCCTATACAGCCGTGATCGGTCACAATCCCCGGTCATGAGCAGCGTACATATCCTTGCAATCGCCGGCACCTTCATGGGTGGCGTGGCCGCCCTGGCGCGGGAACTGGGCCATACGGTCAGTGGCAGCGACCAGGCCATCTATCCGCCGATGTCGACCCAGCTCGAGCAGCTGGGCATCACCCTGGATCAGGGCTACCGCGCCGACAGCGTGCCGCAGGGCACCGGGCAGGTGGTGATCGGCAACGCGCTGTCGCGCGGCAATCCGGCCGTGGAAGCTGTGCTGGATGCCGGCCAGCGCTACATTTCCGGCGCCCAGTGGCTGTCCGAGCAGGTCCTGCCGGGACGCGACACCCTGGCCGTGGCCGGCACCCATGGCAAGACCACCACCACCACCATCCTGACCTGGCTGCTGGAGAATGCCGGTCGCTCCCCCGGCTTCCTGATCGGCGGCGTGGCCGAGGACTTCGGCGTGTCTGCCCGGTTGGGCCAGGGCCGCGAATTCGTCGTCGAAGCCGACGAGTACGACACCGCGTTCTTCGACAAGCGCAGCAAGTTCGTGCACTACCGGCCGCTGGTGGCGATCCTCAACAACCTCGAATACGACCACGCCGACATCTTCCCCGACGTGGCGGCGATCCAGCGCCAGTTCCACCACCTGGTGCGTACCGTGCCGGCGCGCGGCCGCCTGATCGTCAACGGCGAAGACGCGCACCTGGCTGAAGTGCTGGCGATGGGCTGCTGGACCCCGGTCGAACGCTTCGGCTTCGATCCGTCGCTGGAATGGCATGCCGAGCTGCTGGCCGCCGATGGCAGCGCGTTCCGCGTCCATCATCGCGGGCAGGCACTGGGCGATGTGCACTGGTCGCTGCTGGGCCGGCACAACGTGCTCAATGGCCTGGCCGCACTGGCCGCTGCACATGCAGTGGGTGTCGCGCCGGCCGAGGTGATCCCGGCGCTGGCGCGCTTCCGCAGCGTCAAGCGGCGCATGGAAGTGATCGGCAACCACGATGGCATCACCGTCTACGACGACTTCGCCCATCACCCGACCGCGATTGCGACCACCCTCGAAGGCCTGCGTGCCAGGGTCGGTGATGCGCGCATCGTGGTGGCGATGGAGCCGCGCAGCAATTCGATGCGGCTCGGGGCCCACGCACAAGCGCTGGCACCGTCGTTGGCACTCGCCGATGAGGTGGTGTTCCTGCACCGCCCGGAGCTGGCCTGGGATGCGGCCGCAGTGATCGCCGCGGTGCGCGGTGAGGCGCACGCGGTGGCCGATACCGACGCGCTGTTGGCGCAGCTGCAGACCGATGTGCGCAGCGGCGACCATGTGGTGTTCATGTCCAACGGCGGCTTCGACGGCGCACCGCGCCGCTTCCTGGCAGGACTGCAGGCACGATGAGCGGCGAGGGTTCGCTGCCGCTGTTCCCGCTGCATACGACGCTGCTTCCGGGAGCGGCCATCGGCCTGCGCGTCTTCGAGCCGCGCTACCTGGATCTGGTCCGCGAAACCGGCCGCAGCGGCGAAGGGTTTGGTGTCTGCCTGATCCTCGAAGGGCACGAAGTCGGAGCGCCGGCAACGCCGGCCGCCTTCGGCGTGCAGGTGAAGATCGAGGATTTCGACGTCGGCGCCGATGGCGTGCTGCAGCTGCGATTGCGCGGCACCCGCCGTTTCCATGTCGAGCGCACGCGCGTGCGCGACAACGGGTTGGTGGTGGCCGATGTGCGCTGGTGCGATGAGGATCCCGATGACGAACTGCGTCCGCAGCATGCGCTGCTGGCGACGGTACTGGACCACATCATCGAGCAGGCGGGCACGGCATTCGCACCGGCCACGCCGGCCTTGATGGACCAGGCCAGCTGGGTCAGCTGGCGGCTGGCCGAGCTGCTGCCGCTGAGCGAGCAGCAGCGCCTGCAGCTGCTGCAGCTGGACGACCCGCACCAGCGCCTGCAGCAGCTGCTGGGCTGGATGCCGTAACGACGGAACGCCGAGACCGGCAGCCGCCAACCAAAGCGGAACCGGTAGATGCCAACCAACCCGGAACCGGTAGATGCCAACCTTGGTTGGCAGCCTTTGCCCGAAAGCGCCAACCAAGGTTGGCGACTACCAGAACGGAGGCGGTAGCGCCGGGCCATGCCCGGCGGATCCATCAGGGCGCGGTGGTCTTGAACCGCAGTACCGGCAGGCCGGTCTCCGGGTGCACGGCTTCCTGCTGAGGCAGCGCCTGCACCGCTTCCTTCACCGCGTTCAACGCCGGATCGATCCCGCGCACCGGGTGCCACATGCCGATCCACTGGAAGTGACGCTCGTAGCGCAGGGTCTGCGCGCTGCCCAGCCACAACGGCGTGTCGCCCGGCTGCAGCTGCGCTGGTGCCTGCCACAGGCGCAGCACGTAGCGCTCATCGGCCTGCGCGCCCTGGCGCACCATCAGCAGCGCTTCGACGCGCGTATCCAGTGTTGCCGGCAGCACCGGCAGTTCATCGGCGCCGGTGTTCTTGTCCAGCATCAGCAGCGCTTCCTGCCAGCCGGCCTGGGCCTGCACCTGCCAGCCGCGCGCTTCCAGCTGCGCCTGCAGCGGCGCCAACGGGCCAGCCACCTGCACGTCAAGCGGCCAGCGCTGGTCATCGTCGAATTCGTTGCGGCGTGCCGGCAGCTTCGCCCAGTCGTGCTGCCACCAGGCCTGCGCGTCCATCGCCAGCGGCGCCGGAAGTGTCGGCTCGAAGCGCTCCAGCTTTATGGCGATGTTGCGCGGCGCGTACCACATCGCCGCCACCGCGAAGACGCCGTAGAACAGCCAGGCCACCGGCTTGACCCAGAACGAGCGGTTGAAGCGGCGACGGTAGGCGATGCCCAGCACCAGCAGCCAGAACGTGCCGAACAACATGCCGCCGATGACGTCACTCAGCCAGTGCGCGCCCAGGTACAAGCGCGAGAAGCCGATCAGGCTGACCACGATGCCCGATACCAGGTACGGCCAGACGCGGGTGCGGCCGGGCATTTCGCGGGCGATCAGCACCGCGAAGAAGCCGAAGGTGATGGTGGCCATGGTCACTGACACCGACGGGAAGCCGAAGCCGCTGCTGGCATCGATCGGGCGCACCACATCGACGGTGGCGCCGAGCAGTTTGGTCAGGGCCAGGCCGAAGGCCAATGCGGCCAACCAATGTGCAGCCGCCATCCAGCGCCGGCGCCAGACCAGGTAGCCCATTGCCGCAGCGGTTGCCGGCAGCAGCACCTGCCATGCGCCCAACGAGGCCAGGGCGGCCATCGGGTAGTCGGCCAGCGGATTGCGCAGCGCCAGCATCGCCTGGTGCACCAGCAGATCCACCGCCAGGGGCTCGCCGTGGGCGACTACCACGGTCAACAGGGCGAACCAGCCCCAGCCCAACAGCAGCAGCATCAGCGCCAGCATCGCCAGCGGTACCGACTCGCGGCGCTTCGGGTCGAGCACGCCGACGGTGTAGCGACCGAGTGTCGGGTGCCGGTTGGACCAGTCGAGCAGTCGGGCCAGCCAGTTGTCCATGCGCGCGGCCGACCAGCGATACCCGTACAGCACGATGGCCCAGACCAGGCTGAGAATCACCGCCAGCAGGCCCGCCACCACGACCAGCCGCCCGGCAACAGCAGCAACGGCGTCATAGGCTTCGCCGAGGATCCAGCCCGGGGCCAGGAACAGCACAGCCCAGGAAATACTGGCGATGCCACTGGCCTGTACGTAACGGCTGGCGGGCATCTTCATCATGCCGGCAATGGCGGGCACGAATGGCCGGATCGCGCCGACATAGCGGGCAATCAGGATGCTCTTGAATGCATTGCGGCGGAACAGGTTCTCGCCCCGGTCGAGCAGCTGCGGGTAGCGGCTGAACGGCCAGACGCCGCGCAGGCGATCGCCCCAGCGCCGGCCTATCCAGTAGCTGATGCCATCACCGGCGAACGCACCCAGCGCCGCAGCCGCAACTGCATACGGCCCGGAGATCTGGCCCAGGCCGATGAACACGCCGACGGCGAACAGCAACGGCAGCGCTGGCACGATGGCGCCAAGAATGATGACCGCATCGCAGAAGGCGATCAGAAAGATGACCGCACCCGCCAACACGGGATGAGCGGCAATCCACGCGAGGGTGGCGTCGATCCATGAAGAGTCCATTTCCCGATTATAGAGGCGTGAAGGTGACTGGTTCCCAGCCGCTTGGTGACCGTTTGCAACCATCGCCATCGCCTAGAATGTCGCCATGCCTGTATCCAACGACGCGCCAACGCATGCACTGAAGGCCGACAGCTTTGGCCGGATCCTCCTCGTGCAGGGCCCGGAAGGCCCCTTCGTGCGCCGCGATCTGGGGGCCACGCCGCTGTGGCTGCGGCTGCCTGCGTGGTGGCTGGCGCGGCGCGAAGCGCGCGCGCTGAAGCACATCCACGGCATGGCCGACGTGCCGCAACTGCTGGACTGGAATGGCCGCAACCTGGACCGCAGCTTCATGGCCGGCGATGCGATGTACCAGCGCCCGCCGCGCGGTGATGTGGCCTGGTTCCGCGCCGCGCGCCGCCTGCTGCAGCAGCTGCATCGACGTGGTGTGGCCCACAACGACCTGGCCAAGGAAGCCAACTGGCTGGTGACCGAGGACGGTCGTCCGGCGCTGATCGACTTCCAGCTGGCGGTGATCGGCGACCCGCGCTCGCGCTGGATGCGCTTGCTGGCGCGCGAAGACCTGCGCCACCTGCTCAAGCACAAGCGCATGTACTGCCGCGCGTCGCTGACGCCGGTGGAGAAGCGCGTGCTCAAGCGCACCTCGTGGGTGCGCGACCTCTGGTTCGCCACCGGCAAGCCGGTCTACCGCTTCGTCACCCGCCGCATCCTGCATTGGGAAGACAACGAAGGGCAGGGCCCTAAGCCATGAGCGCGCTGCTGAGCGAAGGTAGCGTGCTGCATTCGCAACTGCCGGGTGCCGATTTCGTCCATGCCTGCCAAGAGGCGGCGCCGCGCAACGGGCGTTCGGCGCTGCAGGCCTACCGCGATATGGCAGCGGCGGTGCCGGGCTGGTTCGACGGGCTGATGGGCCTGCGCAACTGTGGCATGCGGCTGCTGCGCATGAAGGATCTCGGCTCACTGCGCGCGGTGCAGCAGACGGTCGATCCTCAGCCCGGGCAACGGCTCGGCATCTTCACCCTGCAGGCGCTGGGCGAAGATGCCATCGTGCTGGAAGACGACGACCGCCATCTGCGCGTGCAGCTGGCGCTGCAGTGGCATGGCGACGCGCTGGAAATAGCGACGGTGGTGCACACCCACAACGCGTTCGGTCGCCTGTACATGCTGCCGGTCGCGCCGGTACATCGCTGGATCGCGCCGCACCTGCTCAGTAAGCAGGTGCGCGGGTATCGGTAGATCGACGCCATGCGTGGATGCGCTTTACCGAATGGCGCGGCGAACTGCTACGGCGTCACCGGTACCACCTGCTGGCCGATGAAGTTGCGCTTGCCGTCGAAGTCATAGCCGATCTGCAGCTGCCCCACATCCGGGCACGCATGGCAATCGCGCAGCGGCGTGCGGTACAGCAGGCGGATGCCACCTCCATCCAGTGCTGCAGTACCTGCGGCCTGCGCCGGCGCGAACGGCGTGGCCTGCGGGTTCGCCTTCAGCACCTCCTGCACGCCGGGATCGGCGCGCAGCGTGTCGTCCAGCTGCACTGCATCCACGTCGATACGCTTGCCTCCGGCATCGACCAGGCGCGTGCCTTCATTGGTGTTGGCGCGGAACGGGTATTCGACGGTGGCCACGCCCAGGCCGTCATGTTCATGCCAGGCGGTCACGTAGGCCAGTTCGCCACCGGTGGAAAGCTGTTCGGCGGCGGTGACCGCATCGGCACTCGCCCCGCCGGCGCGCAGCGCATCGCGAAGGCAATCACGGGTGGCCGCGCTGTCGCCCTGGCGGCAGGCGTTGAGGTCACCATCCCAGACAACGGCCTCGCTCCAGCGCAGCTTGCCATCACCGGCCGCCTTGTCGACGCTGGCGGCGTCATCCTTGGCCGGCGCGCTGCCGGGTTCAGGCGAACGGCCCTGGCAGGCAGTGAGCAGGGCCAGGCCCAGGGCAGGCAACAACAGGCGGGAACAGCGCATGGCATGGACCTCGTGCAGTGACCGGGCCGCCAGTATCGTCAACGTGCGGTGAACTCCGCGTCGGCGCGGCATACTAGCGGCTCATTGCATACGCTGGAGTGTGGAACGTGGGCAGTCTGCAGGGCAAAACCCTTTTCATCACCGGTGCCTCGCGTGGCATCGGCCTGGCGATCGCATTGCGCGCCGCGCGCGATGGCGCCAACGTCGCCATTGCCGCCAAGTCGTCGGTGCCCAATCCGAAGCTGCCGGGCACCATCCACAGCGCCGCCGAGGCCGTCACCGCAGCCGGTGGCCAGGGCCTGGCGCTGAAGTGCGACATCCGCGAAGAAGACCAGGTGCAGGCAGCCGTTGCTGCCGCCGTGGACACCTTCGGTGGCATCGACATCCTGATCAACAACGCCAGCGCCATCTGGTTGCGCGGCACCCTGGACACGCCGATGAAGCGCTTCGACCTGATGCAGCAGGTCAATTCGCGCGGCAGTTTCCTGTGCGCGCAGGCCTGCCTGCCGTACCTGCTGCAGGCGCCGAACCCGCACATCCTGACCCTCGCACCGCCGCCGAGCCTCGATCCCAAGTGGTGGGGCGCGCATACCGGCTACACGCTGGCGAAAATGGGCATGAGCTTTGTCACCCTCGGCCTGGCCGCCGAGTTCGGCCCGCAGGGCGTGGCGGTCAATGCGCTGTGGCCGCGCACGGTCATTGCCACCGATGCGATCAACATGATTCCCGGCGTGGACGTCGGCGGCTGCCGTACACCGCAGATCATGGCCGATGCCGCACATGCGGTGCTGGTGCGCGAGGCGGCCGGTTTCCACGGTCGTTTCCTGATCGATGACGAAGTGCTGGCCGAAGCCGGCGTGACCGATCTATCAGGATATGCGGTGGATCCGTCACGTCCGCTGCTGCCGGATCTGTTCCTGGATTGATCTTGGTTTGCGGGAGCGGGGCGGTCGCTGTCAGCCTCGGCCCGCTGCGCTAGAATGCGCGGCTGTAATCGTTTCCAACAGGGATGTGAGCCCATGTCACGCACTCTTTCCATTGCGGCGCTGGTTGCGGCGCTGGCCGCTTCGTTGTCGTTGATCCTGGCCGCCTGCGGCGACAAGACGCCCACAGCCGCCGGCGGCGCGGGTTCTTCCGCAAAGCCGGAGGCCAGCGCGGCGCCGGCCGACGCCCAGCAGCAGTTGACCGCGAAGCTCAACGCCTACATCGGCTGCTTCAACGCGCTTGATTCGAAAACGCACGGCAGCATCCAGTCCTATACGCGCTGGATCAAGGACGTGGACGCCGGCCCGAGCGGTCGCGAGACGAACGTGTACGGACCGTTCGAGATCAGCGATTACGACATGAAGCAATGCGACGCCCCCGTGTCCGAAGCGATCGCCGCCAAGCCGGCGCTTGCCGATCTCGACGCCGCTGCAGGTCAGTACCAACAGGCGATGAAGGCACTGGTGCCGATCAGCAAGGAAGCCCACGACTACTACGAGCGTCAGGACTACGAAGACGACAGGTTTGCCAAGGGCAAGCAGCTGCACGCGCCGTTGATGACCGCCTTCAAGGATTTCGTGGTTGCCAGTGAAACATTCAACGCCGAACTGGAGCGCCAGAACGACGCTGCCCAGCGCGAACAGCTCAAGACGCTGGAGCAGGCTGAAGGACGCACACGCGAGTACTACCGCCTGGCGATGATGCTGGAAGCGAAAGCGATCATGGACATGATGGGCGAGGACGACTTCGACGTGGCCAGGGCGCGGGAGCGCTTGGATGCCTTCAACCGCATTTCCGACGAAGCGCATGCCAAGGTCGCCGACCAGGAGCCGGGCAAGCTGGACTGGAACAGCTTCGAACGCGAGGCCGAGAACTTCCGCCGCGAAGGCAAGGAGCGCCTGCAGCGGGTCAGCGGCAAGGTTCCCTACACCGACTTCGAGCAGAGGATGCTTGCGTCGCCGTCGATGGCCCCGAGCGGCTCGGCCGGCCGCCTTCTGCACATCTACAACGCACTGGTGTTCCAGAGCAATCGCCAATGACCCGGCGTGCTGCACGCAGCTTCTGTCGCATTCGAGCAGGCTGATTGCGACATGAAGGATGGGGTGCCCCGTCGCCTCAATGGCGCGGGGACCCGTGTATGCGGGCTGTGCCGCTGCGCGCGAGAATATGCGGCGTCTCATATCTGCAAGGAACCGATTTGAATTCTTCCGCGCGTGTACTTTCTCTGCTTGTGCTTGGCACTGCCGCCGCCCTCTCTGGCTGCAACGGATCGACAGGACTGTCGGTGGCCGATCCCGGTCTGCAGAAGATCAACGCCTACATCGAGTGCTACAACGGCGTCGAACAACCCATCCACGAGGGCTTCCAGACCTACACCGCCTGGATCAGGGATCCCGAAGCGGGCCCAACGGGCAAGGAAGCGCAGCCGCGCTCGCCGGGCAAGGTGCTGTCGCATCGTGTCGAGTACTGTGGCCAAGCGCTGACCGATGCATTGGCCAGCACGCCGGCCACTCCGCTGGATGAGCCGATGCGGCAGTACCAGAAGGCGTTCCAGTCCTTGTATGCGTTGATTGAAGGCGCTGATGGCTATTTCACCCGCGAGGAGTATCGGCGCGACAGCGGCGAAGGGATGCGTACCCAGCATGCCCCCCTGATGCAGGCGTATGCCGATTTCTTCAAGGCCAGCGAAGTGCTGGATGCGGCGCTGGAGAAGAATGAACAAGAGCGCCGTACCGCGCAGCTCAAGCAGATCGAAGCGGAAGAAGGTCGTTCACTGGCGTACTACCACCTGCGCATGATCGGTGACGGCAAGCAGTTGGTGATGGCCCTGCAGGGCGACGAACCGGAGCTGGCCGAGGCCCGTCGGCAGTTGGCCGCCTACCAGGCAATGCTGGCCGAAATGCAGAGTGCCGGCGTAGGCAAGAACAACCCGATGTGGGCGCATGTGCAGCGATCGGCCGATGTGCTGGTGCGCGATGCCGGACGTCGTATCGACCGGTTGGCATCGGGCAAGCCGTTCACTGCGCGTGAGCTTCAGGATGATCTCGAGGCGAAGGGCAGCATGCTCACTGCACCGGACGGAGCGCAGTCAAAGGTCGTGGCGGCCTACAACGATCTGGTGACCACCAGCAACCGTATGAACTGAGCCGGTGGATTGTCTTTCCGTGCGTGGATGCAGGATGTTGCATCCACGCATGGCGTGGGTCTGCTGTCGCAGGCATTGGTAGTGCCGGCCGCTGGCCGGCATCATCGTCAGTGGCTGAACGTATCCGGCAACGGTCCGCCACACTTGCGGCAGTGCCGCGCATCGGGCTCGTGGCCTTCCAGCCCGCAGTGCGGGCAGCCACGGGCATCACGGCGCGCGGCCAGTTCGGCATCGCGCATGGTGCTGGCCAGCTCGGCGGTGTAGATGCCGGTGGGCACGGCGATGATGCTGTAACCGATCAGGATCAGCACCGAGGTGACAAAGCGGCCGAGCACGGTCTGCGGCACGATGTCGCCGAAGCCGACCGTGGCCATCGTCACCACCGCCCAGTACATGCTGCTGGGGATGCTGGTGAAGCCATGGTTCGGCCCCTCGATCACGTACATCAGGGTGCCGGCGATGATCGTGATGGTGACCACCGTGAACAGGAACAGCAGGATCTTGCGCCGGCTGCGCCACAGCGACTGCATCAGCACGCCGCTTTCTTCGATGTAGCGGGTCAGCTTGAGGATGCGGAACACACGCAGGATGCGCAGTGCGCGCACCACCAGCAGGCTCTGCGCACCGGGAATGAACAGCGACAGATAGGTCGGCAGGATCGAGGCCAGGTCGATGATGCCCCAGATGCTCACCGCATAGCGCAGCGGGCGCTTCACTACCGCCAGGCGCAGCACGTATTCGGCGGTGAACAGGATGGTGAAGCCCCATTCCAGCACGTACAGCCAGTCGGCGTGGGCGATGTGGAAACGCTGCACGCTGTCGAACATCACCACCAGCACGCTGGCGATGATCGCGTACACCAGCAGCAGGTCGAAATTGCGCGAGGGCCGGCTGTCGTGGCGATAGATGATGTCGAACCATCGGCGGCGCCAGCCGGTCTCGGTGGCGGGGTTCAGCTGGGGGGCGGAAAACGGTCGCATGCGTGCATTGTGCCGCACGGGTTCCGGCGCGAGAATGGGCGTTCCTGAACCCTGCCGACTGCCATGACCGCCGCTACCGATCCGCTGATCTCCCTGTCGCACTACTACCTGCCGGTGTACAAGCCCCGCCAGGTGGTGCTGGAGCGAGGCCAGGGCGCCCGCGTGTGGGACAGCCAGGGCCGTGAGTTCATCGACCTGGCCGCCGGCATCGCCGTGTGCGGCCTGGGCCACAACGATCCGGACCTGGTTGCCGCACTGGTCGAACAGGCCGGCAAGCTGTGGCACACCAGCAACGTGTTCTACAGCGCGCCGCCGCTGCACCTTGCCGAGGAACTGGTGAAGGCCAGCCGCTTCGCCGAGCGTGTGTTCCTGTGCAATTCCGGCGCCGAAGCCAATGAAGTGGCGATCAAGATGGTCCGCAAGTGGGCCTCCAGCCAGGGCCGTCCGGCCGACAAGCGCGTCATCATCACCTTCCGTGGCAGCTTCCATGGCCGCACCATGGGCGCGGTGACCGCCACCGCGCAGCCGAAATACCAGGAGGGCTACGAGCCGCTGCCCGGTGGCTTCCGCTACATCGACTTCAACGATGAGGTGCAGCTGGAAACGGCGATGGCGGCTGGCGACGTGGCGGCGGTGATGCTGGAGCCGATCCAGGGCGAGGGCGGGGTGATGCCGGCCAAGTCCGGTTTCCTCAAGCGCGTGCGCGAGCTGTGTGACCAGCACAACGCACTGCTGGTGCTGGACGAGATCCAGGCCGGCATGGGCCGTACCGGTACCTTGTTCGCGCACTGGCAGGACGACGTGGTGCCGGACATGGTGACCCTGGCCAAGGCGCTGGGTGGTGGTTTCCCGATTGGTGCGATGCTGGCCGGCCCGAAGGTGGCCGAGACCATGCAGTTCGGTGCCCACGGCACCACCTTCGGCGGCAATCCGTTGGCCGCGGCGGTCGCCCGCGTGGCGCTGCGCAAGCTGGCTTCGGCCGAGATCGCGGCCAATGTCAGTCGCCAGTCGAAGGCACTGCGCGATGGCTTCGCCCGCATCAATGACGAGTTCAAGGTGTTCAGCGAGGTGCGCGGTCGCGGCCTGATGCTGGGTGCGGTGCTGAGCAAGGAGTTTGCTGGCCAGGCTGGCGCCATCCTCGACCACGCCGCCGAACAGGGCTTGTTGACCCTGCAGGCGGGCCCGGACGTGCTGCGCTTCGTGCCGTCGTTGAACATCACCGACGAAGAAGTGGCCGAAGGCCTGAAGCGCCTGCGCGCGGCGATTGCCGCGTTCGTCGCAGCACGCTGATCTGTCACCAGGGTAGCGCCGGGCCGTGCCCGGCGTCTCTTTTCCGCTGCGCTCGCCGGGCATGGCCCGGCGCTACCGCACCCGGTAGCGCTTCAGTACCTTCCCCAGTCCACGTCCGTCGTGCACGGTTTCCGCGTGCAGGCCCGCCGCGCGCGCACCGCGCACGTTGGCGAACAGGTCATCGACGAACAGTGTGTGCCCCGGTGCCACGCGGAGGGCTGCGAGCGTGCGCAGGAACACCTCCGGCGCAGGTTTGCGCAGGCCGAAATCAGCGCTGCAGAACACGCGATCCTGCAATGCAGGAAACAGCTGCGGCAGCAGCGTCGGCAGCGCCTGTGCCATCAACGCACCGTTGTTGGTCAGCACCGCGATCGGCACCTGCAGTGCCTGCAGTCGCTCCAGCACGGCTTGCTGTGGCTGGCTGGCGGCATGCCGGGCAGCGATCCAGGCCCCCACATCCACGGGCACACCGAGCAGTTCGCCAAGCTTGGCCAGATAGCGCCCGCCATCCAGCGTGCCGCTGTCGTGCGCCGCTTCGAGCCCGCTGTCATACAGTGCGGCCTGCACGTGCGCGGTCGGCACATCCAGCGCCTGTGCCAGATGCAGCACGCGCTGTGCGCGCTGGTAGTGCACCAGCACGCCGTCGACATCGAGCAGGAGAAGGTCGATCCGCATCGGGCGAGCATGCCATTGCCGCATCCCAGCGCAAACCCTGGACCATAACTGCGACACACGGTCGCAGCCGGGCCGGCAGGCCGCTGCCTAGAATGGCCATCGAACCTGCAGGAGACGTGATGATGAAGGCTTGGATGGTAGCGGTGGGACTGGGCGCGTTGATGCTGGCGCCGTCGGCGATGGCGCGCGTATGTGCGGTCAGCATCGACAGTACCGACCAGATGAGTTTCAGCAGCCGCGAGATCAAAGTGGCTGCCGATTGCAGCGAAGTTGACCTGACCCTGCGCCACACCGGCAGGCTGGCCGCCACCGCGATGGGCCACAACTGGGTGTTGACCCGCACCGCCGACTACCAGCCGGTGGCGATCGCGGGCATGCGCATGACCTTGGCCGACAGCTACCTGCCGAAGGCCGACAAGCGTGTCCTGGCCCACACCAAGGTGATCGGCGGTGGCGAGACCGCCCGCGTGCGTTTCTCCACGAAGGGCATGCAGAAGGGCGGCGATTACACCTTCTTCTGCTCGTTCCCCGGCCACTTCGCGATGATGAAGGGCAAGTTCGTCTTCGGTTGAGTGCGCAGCAGCCACGCATGGCGTGGCTCTACTTCTGGTAGCAGATCCACGCCATGCGTGGATGGAAGCACCGTGATCAGTAGATCCACGCCACGCGTGGATGGAAGTGCCGACCAAGGTCGGCACCCACCACGGCGGGGCTCAGCCCTTGGCCGCCTTGAACGCCACGCGCGCCGCTGCCAGCGTGGCCTCGATTACCGCATCATCGTGAGCGCTGGACAGGAAGCCGGCCTCGTACGCCGACGGTGCCAGGAACACGCCCTGGTCCAGCATCGCGTGGAAGAAGCGGTTGAATGCCGGGATGTCGCAGGCCGTGGCCTGGGCATAGGTCTCCACCTTTTCGCTGGTGAAGAACAGCCCGAACATAGCGCCCACCTGGGTGGTGGTCACCGCTACGCCCGCATCGGCGGCGGCCGCTTCCAGGCCCGCACACAGGTGTGCGGCGCGCGCGCTCAGATCGTCGTGGAAACCCGGCTGCTGGATCAGCTCCAGCATGGCCAGGCCGGCGGCCATCGCCACCGGATTGCCGCTGAGCGTACCGGCCTGGTAGATCGGGCCGGCCGGGGCGATCTGCTGCATCAGTTCGCGACGGCCGCCGTAGGCGCCCACCGGCATGCCGCCGCCGATGATCTTGCCGAAGGTGGTCAGGTCCGGGGTGATGCCGTAGTACTCCTGCGCACCGCCAAGGGCAACGCGGAAACCGGTCATCACTTCGTCGAAGATCAGCAGGGCGCCGTACTGCGTGCACAGCGCACGCAGGTGCTGCAGGTAGCCTTCGCGCGGCGGAATGCAGTTGGCGTTGCCCACCACCGGTTCGATGATCAGGCCGGCGATCTCGCTGCCGCGTGCCTCGAACAGAGCGGTGGCCGCTTCGAAGTCGTTGTAGGGCAGGGTCAGGGTCAGTTCGCTCAGGCCGGCCGGTACGCCGGGCGAGGTCGGCACGCCCAGGGTCAGCATGCCGCTGCCGGCCTTGACCAGGAACGAGTCGCCGTGGCCGTGGTAGCAGCCTTCGAACTTGACGATGCAGTTGCGGCCGGTGGCACCGCGCGCCAGGCGGATCGCCGACAGGGTAGCCTCGGTACCGGAGTTCACCATGCGCACCATCTCGCACGACGGCACCAGCCGGGTGATGGTCTCGGCCATGGTCACTTCCGCTGCGCACGGCGCACCGAAGGACAGGCCGTTGTCGATCGCCTTCTTCACTGCCTGGCGCACGGCGGTGTGGTTGTGGCCGACGATCATCGGGCCCCACGAACCCACGTAGTCGATGTAGCGGTTGCCGTCGACGTCGTACAGGTAGGCGCCGTCGGCGCGCTCGACGAAGAAGGGTTCACCGCCGACCGACTTGAACGCGCGCACCGGTGAGTTGACGCCGCCGGGCAGCAGTTCCTGGGCGCGGGAGAACAGGGCGTGGGACTGGTCGTGGTTCATGGGGTTTCCTGGGGATTACTGCGGCGTATCGAAACGGGCGAGGTAGGCGCGCTGGGTCGCGACCGGGTCCTGCGCGGCGTAGATGCCGCTGACCACGGCCAGCAGATCGGCGCCGGCATCGATGATGGGACCGACATTGTCCGGGCTCAGGCCGCCAATCGCCACCCGCGGCACGCCCAGTGCGGCGCTTTGCCGCAGCAGGTCAACATGGGCGCGGCTGCTGGTGACCTTGGTGGTGGTGGGGAAGAACGCGCCGAAGGCCACGTAGCTGGCACCCTCGGCCACGGCACGCTCGGCATTGGCCAGCTGGTCGTAGCAGGACGCGCCGATGATGGCGTCGGGGCCGAGCAGGCTGCGCGCGGCGCCGATGTCACCGTCGGTGCCGCCCAGGTGCACGCCGGCCGCGCCGATGGCCTGGGCCAGCGCCGGGTCGTCGTTGACGATCAGCGGCACGCCATGGGCTGCGCACAAGGCCTGCAGGGCCGTGGCCTGTTCCCGCCGCAGGGCATCGCTGGCGGTCTTGTTGCGGTACTGCAGCCAGGTGGCGCCGGCAGCCAGCAGCGGCGCGGTGCGCGCCAGCAGGCGGGCGGTATCGGGTTCATCCGGGGTGATCAGGTAGACGCCGCGGGGCGTCGGGGAAGCAGAGGTCATCGATGGCTACCGGTGAGTGGACCGCGATGGGACAATGGCGGCCCGTGAATCCAGCCCTGATTATCCGATGAGCGAAGCCACCCCCACCACCCTGCGTACCTGGATGTGCGTGGTCTGCGGATTCCTGTACCGCGAAGCGGATGGGCTGCCGGAAGAGGGCATCGCTCCGGGAACGCGCTGGGAAGACATCCCCGAGACCTGGACATGCCCGGATTGCGGCGTGACCAAGGACGATTTCGAGATGGTCGAGATCGACTGAGCGCAGTCGCCGCCGGGCATGGCCTGGCGCTACCGGTGGGTGCGGGCCGTTGGACCGCACACCGGACAACCTCAATGCAGCCGCGGTACCGGCCCGCCCAGGTCGATCAGCTTCTCGCGCAGCCATTGCGCGTCGCTGGCCTCGGGGTTGCGCTTCAGGTACAGGCCCAGGTCGGTGCGGGCCCCGGCCAGGTAGTCCAGCTGCAGATAGGCCAGGCCGCGATCACGCAGGGCATCGTCCTGTTCGGGGGCGAGCTTGAGCAGGCGGTCGGCACTGCGCGCGGCACGATCCCACTCGCTGGCCTCGGCATAGACCCCATGCAGGTTGCGCAGCATGCGGATCAGGATCGCGCGGCTCGGTGCAGGATCGAGGATCTGCGCCAGCACCTGGTCGTCGGGCATCTGCCCGCCCAGGTGCGACTTGGCGCGTTCGCGCAGTTCGTCCACGTCCAGCGGGCGGCCACCATTGAACGGGTCCATCACCAGCACGCCATCGTCGACCGGCAGGCGCACCAGGAAATGACCGGGAAATGACACCCCGTCCAGCGGAATGCCCAGCCGTCGCGCCACTTCCATCTGCACCAGCGCCAGCGAGATCGGATTGCCCAGACGGCGCTCGAAGACCTGGTTGAGGTAGCTGTTGCGCGGGTCGTAGTACTCCTGGTGGTCGCCGCTGTAACCCAGCTCATCGAACAGATGCCGGTTGATGGCGGCCATCTTCAGCGGGCTGTGCTCGATGCTGTCCACCTCGGCGCGCAGGTGCTCGACGTGGCTCTGCACCAGCGCATCGTAGGTCGACGGCTGCAGATCGGGATATTCATCGCGCGCGATCAGCAGCGCGGTCGGCAGCAGTGGCAGCGCCTCGTCGTCGAAGGCGGCCAGTGCATCCCAGTCGGGGAGTGTGATCCGGTCCTGCATGTCCACAGACTGGCGGCAATCGTGGGCGGTTTCAAGCAGTGCGGCGTGAATTCATCACGTCATCGTCCTTCCATCCACGCATGGCGTGGATCTACCGTGTCGACCCAGGTCGACACCCACCAACAGCAGCGGGAAACTGTCAGAGGTGGGGCGGTGTGGGCTTGCAGGACCGCAGGCGCCATGGATGGCGCCTACGAGCCCCCAGGGATGGGTTTACGGCGTGTCCTGCAAGCCCACATCGCCCCGCCATCCCTCGGTCGCCCAGATGTTGCATTTGATGTCGATTCGGCGGGGGCCGGGCGCAGCCCGGCCGAACCTTTATTTCTCGATGCCCGGGCCGAAGGTCAGCTCGGTCCCATCCTTCAGCTTGAGCTTCTCCGCCTGGCCGGCATTGAGCTCCAGCACGAAGCGTGCCGGGCCACCGCTGGGGTAGGGCGGGCACATGTCGCCGGCCGAGCACGGCGGCACGTCGCGCTGCTGGCTCACCAGCCGCCGCTCGCTGTCGAAGTACAGGATGTCCAGCGCGATCTTGGTGTTCTTCATCCAGTACGCCTGCATTTCCTCGCGGTCATGCACGAACAGCATGCCGTGGTCCTCGGCCATCTGGTCGCGGAACATCAGCCCACGCGCACGGGTTTCATCGTTGGTGGCCAGTTCAACGTCATAGCGTGCGCCGCCCAGTTCCACCCAGTGGCGGGCGGCATCGGTGGCGCAGCCGGTCAGGGCCAGCAGCGGAAGCATCAACAGGGAGCGCAGCAACGACATCGTAGGGTCCTTCGAAAGGATCAGAGCACGATCGGCGGCTCACCGCCGACGATCACCACATCGGCACGGCGGCGCGCGAACAGGCCGACACAGACCACGCCCGGCAACTGGTTGAGCTCGCGCTCCAGCTTTTCCGGGTCGGTGATCTGCAGGTTGTGGATGTCCAGGATCTGGTTGCCGTTGTCGGTCACCACGCCTTCGCGCCAGGTCGGCTGGCCGCCGGTCATGTCGCGGATCTGGCGGGCGACCAGGCTGCGTGCCATCGGGATCACTTCCACCGGCAGCGGGAACCTGCCGAGCACCGGTACCTGCTTGCTCGGGTCGACAATGCAGACGAAGCGCTCGCTGGCCTCGGCGATGATCTTCTCGCGGGTCAGCGCAGCGCCACCGCCCTTGATCAGGCACTTGTTGGCATCGCACTCGTCGGCGCCATCCACGTACAGCGACAGGGTGCCGGTGTGGTTCAGCTCGATCACCTCGATGCCATGCTGCTTCAGGCGCGCGGTGCTCTGCTCGGAACTGGACACCGCACCCTTGATGCGATGCTGGATGCGGGCCAGCGCATCGATGAAATAGGCGACGGTGGAACCGGTACCGACACCGACGATCATGCCGTCTTCGACGTACTCGATGGCCTTTTCGGCGGCCAGGCGCTTGGCTTCAGACATTGCGGGGAGCTCTCAGGCAGGGAATCAGGATTTCTTTTCCAGCGACAGCAGCAGCTTCCACTGCGCGGCGGTCACCGGGAACACCGACAGGCGGTTGCCCTTGGCAACCAGCGGGAAGCCTTCGCCGAGTTCCTCGGCGTGCAGCTTGATCTCGTCCAGCGCGATCACCTGCTTCAGCTTGCGGTCGAAGGCCACGTCCACCAGCATCCAGCGCGGGTTCTCGCGCGTGCTCTTGGGGTCGTGGTAGTCGGATTTCGGATCGAACTGGGTGTCATCCGGATAGGCCGCGCTGGCCACCGTGGCCAGGCCGACGATGCCGGGCACCTTGGTATTGGAGTGGTAGAACAGGATGCCGTCGCCGACCTGCATGCCGTCGCGCATGAAATTGCGCGCCTGGTAGTTGCGCACGCCGTTCCAGGGTTCAACCTTGACCTTGGCCAGGTCATCGATGGAAAAGGCGTCCGGTTCGGACTTCATCAGCCAGTAGCGCTTGCGGGCGGTCATGCGTTCACGGGGGCAGCGGAAGGGAGCAGGGTGCCGGCTTCAGTGCAGATCGCATCCACCGGCACGTCCCAGGACGCTACCGGCAAGGACTCGACCTGCTGCACCGAGAATGCCGCGCCGACCAGCCAGGGTGGCGCCGGCCGATCATGGCGGAAGGCGAAGCTGCGATCATACCAGCCGCCTCCCATTCCCAGCCGCCGGCACTGTGCGTCGAAGCCCACCAGCGGCGTCACCACCAGGGCCATCTGCGCGGGTTCCAGCGTGTCTTCGATGGCGATGTCCGGTTCGGGGATGCCGTAACGGTTGCTGGTCAGCGGTTGGCCGGGGCGCCAAGGCGCGAAGCGCAACACGTCGCCGTGCAGTACCGGCAGGCAGTAACGCAGCGTGCCGGGCAGCTGCAGCTGCCAGCGGTGCAGGGCGATCTCGCCATCCAGCGCCCAGTAGCCGGCCACGGCGCCTTCGTGCGGGGCGAACGGCAACGTCAGCAGTGCATCGGCCAGCGATTCGGCAGCGGCAATACGGGCGGGGGCGGAAAGGTCGCGGCGGCGTTGCCGCAGGTCGTGGCGCAGGGCCTGTCGCGGGTCGGTCATGGCAGCGTGCGGCAAGGATCAGCCGTCATTGTGCCGGAAAGAACAAGGGCGACGTCCGAAGACGCCGCCCTTGCTGGAATATTGCATTCTCCGCAATGTCGATGCATGCGAAACGACCTTGAACCCGGGGGCTCAAGTGGGAACGCTGGAGAACCATCGGGCTTCCCGCTGCAAGGCGGACCTGCACTCCCGGCGCTGTCGCGCTCCCGGTGTCGTTCTTAAGGGACAAGGCGAATGTTTGCACATGCCGTCGAGTACCGCAGAGAACGCGTGGCCATTATAGCTACCGCGGGTGATCTGGATAGGCCGTTCGTCGGCAACAGTGCGTGCCAATTCAGAAAAGAGAAGGCGCATTCCGCGCCTTTCTCACGTGCTGCTGTCGATTGCCCGGTCCAGACGCCGGTTCAGGTCGGCCAGGGTCTGTTGCAGGGCAACCGCCTGGCGGGCGTTCTCGTCGCGCAGCAGTTGCAGCTCGTGCGCCAGGTTGAGCGCTGCCAGCACCGCGATGCGGTCGACGGCGGCCATCCGGTTGCTGCCACGGATCTCGCGCATGCGCGCATCCAGCAGGCGGGCGGCCGCCATCAGGCTGTCGCGTTCATCGCCACCGACGCCGACCGTGTATTCACGGTCGAGGATGCGGACGCTGACCGGTTCGGCACTCATGTGTGCTGCTCCAGGGATTTGAGCCGGGTGATCATCGCTTCCACCCGCGAACGCGCCTGCTCGTTCTTGGCCAGCAGCGTCGAGCGCTCGGCCACCAGCTGTTCCTGCTGGTGGCGCAGGCTGCGGTTCTCCTCGGCCAGCCGCTGGTTGCGGTCGAGCAACGCCTCCACACGGGCGGCGAAGGCCTGCAGCTGGGCAAGGGGATCGGCGGGTTCCATGCCCGCACGATAGGCAAGCCGGGTCAGGGCGGTCAAGCACTGTCGCAGCAGGCCCCGGCGGCTACGGAGAGCAGGCGGACAGATTGCTACACTACCCGGCTCACGGGCGCGCGCGTGCGCGCTCCGCAGTTTCCCTTCCGAACGAGCCGCACGATGACCGAACTTCCCTCCGTCGACGACGTTACCCGCGCCAGCCAGGAACTGGGCCTGGGCGCCACTGCTGCCGAGCTGCATGGCGGGCTGTGCGGCTGGCTGGCCGCTGGCGGTGCCCCCGGCAATGACTGGCCGGCGCGCGTGCTGGCCGACGACAACCTGCCGCAGGTAGCTGCCGACAGTGCGCTGGCGCAGTTGCTGGAGGCCACCATCAAGCAGCTGGAAGATCGTGACTTCGCCTTCGAGCTGCTGTTGACCGACAGCAGCGACGTGGCCGCGCAGGCGGACGCCATGTTCAGCTGGACCCGTTCTTTCCTGGGCGGCTTCGGCCTGGGCAGTGGCGGCCACCGGCCGACCCTGTCCGAAGAAGGCGAGGAGGCGCTGAACGACCTGGCCAGCCTGGCCCGTGCATCGAGCGAGGACTTTGAAGCCGGCGGTGACGATGACGACGAAGCCCTGTCGGAGATCGAAGAGTTCATCCGGGTGGCGGTGCTGCTGCTGCACGGTGACGTGGTGCTGGCCGCGCGCCATCGGCAGCGCCTGAACTGATGGATATCAAGCAGCGCACCGGCATCGCTGCCGGCGAGTACAAGCGTCGCCGGCGCCAGTTGATGGATATGGCGGGCGAAGACGCAATCCTGGTGCTGCCGGCGGCATCGGAGAAGGTGCGCAGCCTCGATACCCACTATCCGTACCGGCAGGATTCGGATTTCCAGTACCTGACCGGCTTCCCGGAGCCGGAAGCGGTACTGGTGCTGATTCCCGGTCGCCGCCACGGCGAAGCCATCCTGTTCTGCCGCGAGCGCGATCCCGAGCGCGAAGCCTGGGATGGCGGTCGCGCCGGCCAGGAAGGCGCCGTGGCGCAGTACGCGATGGACGATGCGTACCCGATCACCGATCTGGACGACATCCTGCCGGGCCTGCTGGAAGGGCGGTCGCGGGTGTACTACCACTTCGGCCGCGATGCGGATTTCGACCTGAAGCTGATCGGCTGGGTGAACCGCGTACGTTCGCAGGTGCGTCACGGTGCGCAGCCGCCGCATGAGTTCCTGGAACTGGGCCATCTGCTGCACGAGCAGCGGTTGTTCAAGTCCGGTGCCGAGGTGGCGTTGATGCAGCGCGCGGCCGACATCAGCGTGCTGGCACATCGTGCCGCCATGCAGGCCGCGAAGGCCGGCATCCACGAGTACGAACTGCAGGCCGAACTGGAGCGGGTGTTCCGCGCCAACGACGCGGTGCCTGCGTACTGCAGCATCATCGGTGCCGGCCGCAACGCCTGCATCCTGCATTACCGCGACAACAACGCGCGTTCGCGCGACGGCGAACTGGTGTTGATCGATGCCGGTGCCGAGTATCGCGGCTATGCCAGCGACATCACCCGCACGTTCCCGGTCAACGGTCGTTTCAGCGCCGAGCAGCGCGCGCTGCATGATCTGGTGGGGGCGGCGCAGGCGGCGGCACTGGCCCAGGCCAAACCGGGCGTAGCGTACGAAATGGGCCATCTGGCGGCGGTGCAGACCCTCACCGAGGGGTTGCTGCAACTGGGCCTGTTGAAGGGCACGCTGGAAAAGAATCTTGCCGAAGGGTTGTACCAGCGTTTCTACCGGCACAAGACCGGGCACTGGATCGGGCTGGATGTGCACGACGTAGGCGACTACCGCCTGGCCGGCGATTCGCGCCTGCTGGAGCCGGGCATGGCCTTCACCATCGAGCCGGGGCTGTACATCGGCGTGGACGACACGACGGTGGAACCGCGCTGGCGCGGCATCGGCATCCGTACCGAAGATGACGTACTGATTACTGACGACGGGCATCGGGTGTTGACCGAAGGCCTGGAACGCAGCGCCGACGAGATCGAAGCGTTGATGGCGGGGTAAAAGGGGTTTCGGCAGGGCTTGCAGCCCTGCACCTGCAGAGGCAACAGCCAAAGCCAGAGCGGCATTGCGTGGGATGGCGGGGCGGTGTGGGTAGTCAGGACACGCCGTAAACCCATCCATGGGGGCTCGATGGCGCCATCCATGGCGCCAACGGTCCTGCCCACCCACACCGCCCCACCTCTGACAGATTCCTGCGGCTGTTGGTAACGGCGATTGTTGGGACGCGCGGTTGTTGGGACGCGCGGCCGTTGGTAGGTGTCGACCTTGGTCGACACAGAGCGAGCGCAGCGAGCGACCCGCTTTTGCTTTTCTTTCTTTCTTCCGTGGCTGGCCGCACACGGAAACTGTCCGTGGCCGGGCGGGTGGGCTGCGCAGGGGCGTAAGCGCCATGGATGGCGCGCCCGAGCCTACAGGGACGCATTTACGGCGTCCCCTGCGCAGCTCACCCGCCCGGCCACGCCTCAGTAGTCTCGATGCGTTTCGCGACCAACCACGAGGGGCTCAGCCGTTCGCCGCCGCAAACACCGGCCGCGTCAGATTGTCCGCCTCGCCATCAGTGCACAGCACTTCGTCTTCGATGCGGATGCCGCCGTACGGACGGAAGAAGTCCACGCGATCCCAGTTGATCGCATCGCCATGGCCGGCAGCCTTCACTTCGTTCAACAGCATGTCGATGAAGTACAGGCCCGGCTCGATCGTCACCACCATGCCCGGTTCCAGTACGCGGGTCAGGCGCAGGTATGGATGACCCGCCGGGCGCTCGATGCGTCCGCCTTCGTCACTGGCAGCGAAACCCGCCACGTCGTGCACCTGCAGGCCGATCAGGTGACCGATGCCATGCGGGAAGAACGCGGCGCTGACGCCGGTTTCCAGCGCAGTCTGCGGCGACACCTTGATCACGCCGAAGTCCTTCAGCACGCCCATCAGCGACAGATGCGCATCAACATGCAGCTGCTTGTAGTCGAAGCCCGGGCGCACCGCTGCGCACATCGTCTGCTGCGCGGCATCGACGGCTTCGATCATTGCCGCGAACTCGTCATGGCCGGCGGCGGCGTAGGTGCGGGTGATGTCGCTGGCATAACCATGCGCGCTGGCGCCGGCGTCGATCAGGAAGCTGCGCAGCGGCTGCGGTGCCTTGCGGCCCAGTTCGGTGTAATGCAGCACTGCCGCATGTTCGTTCAGGGCCACGATGTTGCCGTACGGCAGTTCAGTGGCGTCCTGGCCCACGGCCTGGCAGTACGCCATGTGGATGCTGAACTCGTCGGCGCCATTGCGGAACGCCGCTTCGGCTGCGCGATGGCCGCGCACGCCCAGCACCTGCGCCTGGCGCATCAGTGCGATTTCATAGGGCGTCTTGCTGCCGCGATGCCATTCCAGGTAGTTCACCACCGGCGCCGGGTTGTTCGGCACATACGCGCCCAGCGCGCTCTGCGGTTCACCCAGGATCGCGCAGCGCGCCGGGTCGGACGGCAGCAGTGCCAGCGCTTCCTCGGGCGTGCGGATGATGTGGATGTCGAAGTGCTCGACCCACCAGCCGCTCGGTGCATCCGGCACTACATGCCAGTAGTCGAACGGCTGGTGGAAGATCACCGCCGGACGCTTGCCCGGGGTGAACACGATCCAGCTGTTGGGCACCCGGGTCAGCGGCAGCCAGGCCTTGAACTGCGGGTTGACCGCGTACGGGTAGTCACGGTCGTCGAAGACCTGGTAGTGCAGGGTGCCGCTGGGCACCACCAGGTGGTCGAAGCCGCCGCGTGCCAGCGCCTGCTCGGCGCGTCGGCACAGCACGGCCAGGTGGTCGGGATACAGGGCGCCGGGGTCTTGCTGGATCATTGCGGTGGCTCGACACGGAAAACGGCCCTAGATTCTGCCGGATACCGACGCACTCCGCTGTGCCGGAACCGGCACTCAGCCCGTCGAAACCGGTGCCTCGTCGCTGTCTTCGCCGATCCACAGGCGTAGTTGCTGCCGATGCTCGCGTGACAGGGTCAGGAAGCGGAAGCCTGCCCAGCTCTGGCCGGGCGCATGCGCCGGTTCGCTCCACAGCAGGTGTACGCCGACATCGATCACCTCGCTGCGACCATCGGCCAACGGCAACGGGAAACGCAACTGATACAGCGCATCGTCGCGCAGCGCGGCGCTGGCCAGCATCAGCATGCCGGTCTCGGACACGTTGCCCAGGCGTCCAACCACGCAGTCGCGCATCTGGTCGGTCACCGGTACCAGGTCGGAGACCTGCCGTCGCGGCGCGCGGCGGGTATCAAGGGGCGGTTGCGTACTCATGCGTTGGGCTCCTGTGGGCGACGTCCGGCGAGCGTGCGCAGTGCGCTCAGGCTGGCCTGCCAGGCGCGGTCGACCAGACGGCCTTTGTCTTCGGTGACCAGCTGCGCGCGTCCGGCGCTCATCTGCCGGGCCAACGCATCCAGGGTGGTTTCGCCGATCTTCTGCCCACGCGCGTTGACGAACAGCACATGGCCAGTCAGCAGGCTGTACCAGGACAGGCGCTGGCGACGCAGAATGCCTTCGCCGTCATCGATATCGAACCAGCTGCCGAAGGGCAGCGCGCACAACTGCTGGTAGCAGGCCTCCTCGGCCTCGCTGCGCGGTGCGGAATCGCTTGCCAAGGGCTGTGCGCCTGCGTGTTCGCCCAGACGCGCATGCGCCTTCAGGCGCGCGCTGAGTTCGGTGCGTGAGGTGCTTTCATCCTCGCCACCGGGTGTGGACAGGCGGCGCGCGACGGCTGCGGCTTCCTCTGCGTGGTAGCCGACCTGCAGCAGGGCCGATTCAACCTCGGCGGCCAGCGGAGCATCGGTCACGCTGCTTTCGCTGGCGGCCTCGGCAGTGATCGCAGCGATGCGTTCGGTCTGCTGCAGGCGCTCCTGCCATTGCGGCGAATCATCACCGTGGCGCAGGCGGGTCAGCGTCAACGCGTCCGCCCAGGCCTGGCGCAGCAGTGTCTGCACGAAGCGTGGCGGTTCCTGCGTGTCGCAGCACTGGTCGATCTGCGCATTGGCCTGGCGTCGCGCCAGTTCCAGCCGTTCCTTGCCGCGTGCGGCTTCCACGTGACGGCGCTCGGCCAGTTCGGCGCGGTGCGCGGCGGCACGCTGGTGCTGCTGTATCTCTTCGTTGGCGGCGGCAAAGGCCTCGGGCGTGCGCGCATCCTGGCCGAGCAGGCCCTGCACGCTCTGCGCCAGCCGTTGCAGCAGCTGCGGATCGACATCGTCATCGCCGAGCCAGCTGGCGCCGGCTTCAGCGACATGGTTGAGCAGTTCGCGTGCCGGGTGTTCGTCGCGAACGAAGAACCCGGGATCGGCCATCGCTGCGCGCGCCAGTGGTACCTGCAGGCGCGCGAGCAGCGCGGCCGGCACCGGGTCCGGACGTTGCTGCTGCTGTACCTGCTGCAGCAGCAGGCGCAGCAGATCAAGATTGTCACGATCGTGGCTGCCAAGGCTGGCCTGCGCGCCATGTTCGCTGCGCAGCTGGGCGACCACGGCGGCCTGCAGATCGGTCATGGCGCTGGCGGCGCTGGCCTGGCCCTGCAGGCGCGCCAGCACGGCATCAACCGCTGCACTGGGCAGGGCAGCGGGATCGGCCGCTGGTTGCGGGGTCGGCCGCGCCCGTTGCAGCATTTCATGCAGCACGCTGCTGGCCGGTACCGTCAGCCCGGTCGAGGCGCCGGGCGCAGCCGCATCGGCGAAGGCGTCCTGCATCAATGTCCACCACGAGCCGGCCGGTGCCGAGCCACCCCAGCCGGTCATCGGCGTGGGCACGCGCGGTGACGGGCGTCCACTGCGGCCGCTGCCGACCGACTGGGTGATGATCCGGCGGGTGCTGGAAGAACGCGCCAGGTACGGGGTGTAGACCAGGCCTGGCAGGATGCCGTGCTGCGCCAGCAGCGCATTGGCACGGTCCAGCACATTGCCCAGCCGTTCCAGTACCTGCCGTTCGAAACTGCGGTACAGCGCCATCTGGACGTCGGCGCTGAGGGCATCCTGTTCGGCCAGCTTGCGCACCATCGCGCACAGGGCCTGCGGTGCAAGCGGCAGGGTATCGGCTTCAAAGGCCGGCGCGCCGGCAACAACACCCAGACGCTGGCCGAGCAGGTTCAAGGCGTTGGCCGAACGCAGCGTTTCCCGGCGCACCATTTCGGTCAGCAGCAGGTCGCGGTCGACCTCATGCTCGGCTACCAGGGTCAACCCGAGCATGCCGGGCAATGGCGGAGGGGTGGCGGCGGTCACGACCGGGGTGACCGGTTCCCGCAGCCGCGCAAGCGCATCAGCCAGTGCATCGAGCATGCGGTCGCTGAAGTGACCGGCGAACGCATGCAGCTGCCCGCGTTGGCCCAGCAGGTCAGCCTGCTGTTGCGGGTTGCGGGCATGGTCGGCGTCATGCAGCAGGGTCTGCTCCAGCGCTTCCACGGTGAGGATCAGCGGTGCCGTCAGGGCCTGGTGGCACAGGCCGATCAACGCGCCCAGCAGCTCGCGTACACGCGGCGGCAGGTCGGCCGCGGCCAGTCGGGCAGTGTCGGCACTGGAAAGAGAGAAGACAGCAGACATCGGCGAGGGGATCCGGATTCCCGCGTATCGAACTTGGAATCTACCGTGTCGGCCGGTGACGGCGCTACTTTAGCCGCAGATTCATTCAGCGCGGCCTTCCATGGCCGCGCGGCAGGCAGATCAATCTTCCAGGAACAGGCTGACCACATCGTTGGTGAAGCGCCGGCCGAGCTCGGTCGGTTGCACGTACCCGTCCGCCACCAGCAGCCAACCGCGCTGCACCGCTTCGGCCAATGGAACGTCCAGCATGCTGCGGGCCAGGCCGGTCCGCGATTCGAAGTCGCGCAGGCTGAAACCTTCGTGCAGGCGCAGCAGGTTGAGCATGTACTCGAACGGCAGGCGATCAGCGGCGATCACCTCGTCGCCACCGAACGATGCGGCCGTGCCTGCGGTATCCATGAACGTCTGCGGGTGCTTGTGCTTCCAGCGCCGCAGCACGTGCTCCTCGGCGCCGGAACTGATCTTGCCGTGTGCGCCGGCGCCAATGCCGAGGTAGTCACCGAAACGCCAGTAGTTCAGGTTGTGCGCGCTCTGCCGGCCGGGGCGGGCGTAGGCACTCACCTCGTACTGGCCGAAACCGGCCTGCGCCAGCAGCGCCTGGCAGTGTTCCTGCATGTCCCAGGCATTGTCTTCATCGGGGATGCCCTGCGGTGGCCGCGCGAAGAACACGGTGTTCGGTTCCAGGGTCAGCTGGTAGTGCGAGATGTGGGTCGGCTGCAACGCGAACGCGCGTTCCAGGTCGGCCTCGGCACCGGCCAGGGTCTGCTCCGGCAGGGCGTACATCAGGTCGATGTTGAAATTGTCGTAGCCCGCGTCCTGCGCCATCTTCACCGCGCGCTCGGCCTCGCCACTGTCGTGGATGCGGCCCAGGCGCTTGAGCATCGCATCATCGAAACTCTGGATGCCGAAGCTGAGGCGGTTCACCCCGGCCGCACGGTAGCGGTCGAAGCGGCCGTGCTCGGCGGTGCCCGGGTTGGTTTCCAGGGTGATCTCGGCATTGGGCGCGAAGCGCAGACGCGCGCTGGCCTGCTGCAGGAAGCGGTCGATGGCTTCCGGCGGGAACAGGCTGGGCGTGCCGCCACCGAAGAACACGCTGCTGACCACCCGGCCCCAGACCAGCGGCAGGTCCTGGTCGAGGTCGCGCACCAGCGCATCGATGTAGGCATCGAAGGGCAGTTCGCCCTTTGCCTGGTGCGAGTTGAAATCGCAGTACGGGCATTTGCGCACGCACCACGGCAGATGCACGTACAGCGCCAGCGGCGGCGGCACCAGACGTGGCGGGGTGTCGTGGTCGCAGGACTCGCCGGGCAGGTGGTTGCAGTGATCGTGGTCGTGGTCGTGCGGCATGGCAGTCATCGGTAGTGCCGGCCGCGGGCCGGCTTCCCTGTGTTGATCGGGTGGGGTGTCAGAGCCAGGCCGCGAGCTGCTGCTTGAGCTGCTGCAGGGCGATGGCACGATGGCTGATGGCATTCTTCAACGCCGGTTCCATCTCCGCAGCGGTCAGGCCATGGGCGGTATCCAGGAACACCGGGTTGTAACCGAAGCCGTTGCTCCCGCGCAGTTCGCGGATGATCTGTCCTTCCCAGCGGCCTTCGCAGATCAGCGGCTGCGGGTCGGTGGCGTGCCGCAGCAGCACGATCACCGCATAGAAGCGGGCGCTGCGCTGGCCATCGGCGATGTCGGCCATCGCTTCCAGCAGCTTGGCGTTGTTGGCCGCTGCATTGGTCGGATGGCCCGCATAGCGCGCGCTGTACAGACCCGGCGCACCGCCGAGGGCGTCGACGATCAGCCCCGAATCATCGGCCAGCGCCGGCAGGCCGGTTGCTTCGCAGGCGGCGCGCGCCTTCAGCAGCGCGTTCTCGACGAAGGTCAGGCCGGTCTCTTCCACATCGCCCAGGCCCAGTTCGGCGGCCGAAGTGATCTGCAGCGGCAGGTCGGCGAGGATTTCCTGCATTTCCACCAGCTTGCCAGCGTTGTGGCTGGCCAGGACAAGCTTCTTCATCAGCGGGGCTCCAACAGGTCCCAGGTGTTGCCGTACAGGTCGCGGAACACCGCGACGGTGGCGTAGGGTTCTTCGCGCGGCTCTTCCAGGAATTCGACACCGGCGGCCAGCATCGCCGCGTGGTCGCGGCGGAAGTCATCGGTGTTGAGGAAGAAGCCGACGCGGCCGCCGGTCTGGTTGCCGATGCGGCTGCGCTGGTCGTCGTTGCTGGCGCGGGCCAGCAGCAGGGCGGCAGCGCTGCCATCGGTCGGGCCGACCACTACCCAGCGCTTGCTGCCCTGGTCGATGTCGTCCAGCAGCTGGAAGCCGAGCTTGCCGGTGTACCAGGCAATGGCTTCGTCGTAGTCGGCCACCACCAGGGTGGTCAGGGCAATGCGCCGGTTCATGCCGACAGCGCTGCCTGCTGCGCGGCCAGCAGCTCGGTCACGCCCTTTTCGGCCAGGCCCAGCAGCGCATCCAGTTCGTCACGGCGGAAGGCATGGCCTTCAGCGGTGCCCTGCAGTTCGATGAAACCGCCGCCATCGTTCATCACCACGTTCATGTCGGTGTCGCAGTCGCTGTCTTCGGCGTAATCCAGGTCCAGCACCGGGGTGCCGCGGTAGACGCCGACCGACACCGCCGCCACCGCGCCGAGGATCGGGTTGCGCTTGATGTCACCGCGCTTCATCAGCACGTTCACCGCATCGACCAGGGCCACGTAGGCGCCGGTGATGGCAGCAGTGCGGGTGCCGCCGTCGGCCTGCAGCACGTCGCAGTCGAGGGTGATGGTGCGTTCGCCCAGTGCGTTGCGGTCCACGCAGGCACGCAGGCTGCGGCCGATCAGGCGCTGGATCTCCAGCGTGCGTCCACCCTGCTTGCCGCGTGCGGCTTCGCGGTCGCTGCGGGTGTGGGTGGCGCGCGGCAGCATGCCGTACTCGGCGGTCACCCAGCCTTCGCCCTTGCCACGCAGGAAGCCCGGCACCCGGTTCTCGATGCTGGCCGTGCACAGCACGCGGGTTTCACCGAAGCAGACCAGCACCGAACCTTCGGCGTGGCGGGTGAAACCGCGCTGGATGACGACCGGGCGCAGCTGATCGGGCTGACGGCCACTGGGGCGGAAATCGGACATGGGGCAGGTTCCGTTGGGAAAGGGAGTACGCCGCCATCCCCGCGGCCTTCACGGGGCGGGGAAAGGGGCTCAAAAGAGACCGCTAGGGTACCATTCCCCCTTTGCAAGCACCGGATACATCCATGATTCGAAGCATGACGGCCTATGCCGGCGGCGAGCGTTCCACTACCTGGGGCACGCTGGGCTGCGAGCTGCGCTCGGTCAACCACCGCTTCCTGGAAGTGGGCACCCGCCTGCCCGAGGAACTGCGCGCATTGGAACCGCAGCTGCGCGAGCGCATTTCCGCGCGGCTGAGCCGTGGCAAGCTGGATCTGGTGATGCGCCTGCGCGCGCCGGAATCGGCTGCCAGCCTGCAGATCAACGAGGTGCTGCTGGGCCAGCTGGGCCAGCTGGCACACCGGCTGACCTCCGATTTCCCCAACCTGCAGGTCAGCTTCACCGACCTGCTGCAGTTGCCCGGCGTCACCCAGGGCGAGGCCACCGATGCCGCAGCCCTGCAGGTTGAAGCATTGGCGCTGCTGGACCAGGTGCTGGACGGCTTCGTCGCCGCCCGCGAGCGTGAAGGCAATACGCTGGCCACCGCCATCGCCGAGCGCGTGGATGCCATCGAGCGCATCGCCGCCGAGGTCCGTACGCTGATTCCAGCCATTCGCGACGGCCAGCGCGCCAAGCTCGCCGCCCGCCTGGCCGACCTGCCGCATCCGGTGGATCCGGGCCGCGCCGAGCAGGAACTGGTGATGTGGCTGCAGAAGCTGGACGTGGACGAGGAGCTGGACCGCCTGTCCAGCCACATCGTCGAGATCCGCCGTGTGCTCAAGCAGCGCGAGCCGGTCGGCCGCCGCCTGGACTTCCTGCTGCAGGAGTTCAACCGCGAGGCCAACACGCTCGGTTCGAAGTCGGTGGACAGCCGCACGTCCAATGCCGCCGTCGAGCTGAAGGTGCTGATCGACCAGATCCGCGAGCAGGTGCAGAACATCGAATGAGCATTTCCACGCCCCCGGCCGCGATCGCACGCGGCACGCTGTACATCGTTGCCGCGCCCTCCGGCGCCGGCAAGAGCAGCATCGTCAACGCCACCCTGGCGCGCGACCCGCAGATCGCGCTGTCGATCTCCTTCACCTCGCGGGCCATGCGCCCGGGTGAAGTGAACGGCCAGCACTACCACTTCGTCAGCGCGGAGAAGTTCGAGGAGATGATCGCCGCCGGCGACTTCTTCGAACACGCCTGGGTGCATGGCGACTGGAAGGGCACCGCCCGGCAGTCGGTGGAGCCACAGCTGAACGCCGGCCAGGACGTGCTGCTGGAGATCGACTGGCAGGGCGCGCAGCAGGTGCGCCAGCTGGTGCCGGGCACGGTGACGGTGTTCATCCTGCCGCCGTCCAAGCAGGCCCTGCAGGACCGCATGCGCAAGCGCGGCCAGGACAGCGAGGCGGTCATCGCCCAGCGTCTGGGTGCTGCCCGCGATGAAATGCTGCACTTCAACGAGTTCGACTACGTCATCGTCAATGAAGTGTTCGACACCGCCGTGGACGAGCTGTGCGCGATCTTCACCGCCAGCCGCCTGCGCCGGGACGCCCAGAAGGTCCGCCATGCCGGCCTGATCCAGGCCCTGTTGACCCCGGATGCGAGTTCAACTGATTGATTCCTAAAGGGTCCGGTGGGGGTTGGCTTGATTTTGTCCAGCCCCTGCCAGTACACTCCGTCCCCTTTCCCTCATTCGACTGAGCGGCCGACCGGTCGCCGGGAGCCCGTATGGCCCGCATTACCGTAGAAGATTGCCTGGAAGTCGTTAACAACCGTTTCGAGCTGGTGATGATGGCCTCCAAGCGCGCCCGTCAGCTCGCCAATGGCGTGCAGGCCACGCTGGACAACAGCGAGACCGAGGACAAGCCGACCGTGCTGGCGCTGCGCGAGATCGCTGCCCGCAAGATCGACAACGCGCTGATCGACGAAGTCGAGAAGGCCGAGCGTGAGCGCGCCGAGCGCGAAGCGCTGGAGTGGGCCGCCGCTGAAGTGGTCGCCGACGAAGACATGTCCAAGAACGACGATTGATCGCATCGATCAACGTCATCGCTGGATACGCCGAACAGCCCGCCCCGTGCGGGCTGTTTCGCATTCAGGGTTTGCCGTAAACGTCGCGCTGGCATAGGCTTTGGCCATGAACCCAGGCCCCACTGCCAAGGTCGCCGCAGTCCCCGCTGCCGCCGTACCCGATTACGTCCTCCAGCTCGAACGCGCCGCCCACTATCTGCCGCCCGAGCAGCTGCCGCTGCTGCGCCGTGCGTGGGAAGTCGGCGCCTCCGCGCACGCTGGGCAGACGCGCAAGTCGGGCGAGCCCTACATCACCCATCCGGTGGCCGTGGCCCAGGTGCTGGCCGAGCTCGGCCTGGACGTGGAAGCGCTGATCGCCGCGATCCTGCACGACACCATCGAAGACACCCCGCTGACCCGCGAGGCGCTGTCGGCCGAGTTCGGTGAAGCGGTGGCCGAGCTGGTGGACGGTGTCACCAAGCTGGACAAGCTGAAGTTCCGCGACCGCCAGGAAGCGGCTGCCGAGAGCTTCCGCAAGATGCTGCTGGCGATGTCACGCGACCTGCGCGTGATCATGATCAAGCTGGCCGACCGCCTGCACAACATGCGCACGCTGGGCGCGCAGAGCCGCGAAGCGCGCGGCCGCATCGCCCGCGAGACGCTGGAGATCTACGCCCCGATCGCGCAGCGGCTGGGCATGAGCCTGGTCAAGAGCGAACTGCAGAACCTCGGCTTCAAGGCGCTGTACCCGTGGCGCCATGCCATCCTGGAAAAGCACATCCGCAGCCAGCCGGTGGTGCGCCGCGAGGCGCTGGCGCAGGTGGAAGTGCAGCTGTCGCAGCGCCTGGCCAAGGAGGGCATCGAGCACCGCCTGGTCAGCCGCATCAAGACCCCGTGGAGCATCTACAACAAGATGCGCGACGAGAACAAGTCCTTCGACCAGGTGATGGACGTGTTCGGCTTCCGCCTGGTCGTGCGCGGCGTGCCGCAGTGCTACCACTCGCTGGGCGCAGTGCATGCCGCGTTCAAACCGCTGGACGGGCGCTTCCGCGATTTCATCGCGATCCCCAAGGCCAACGGTTACCAGTCGCTGCACACGGTGCTGTTCGGCCCGTATGGTTCGCCGATCGAAGTGCAGATCCGCACCGAAGAGATGGACCTGATCGCCGAGCGCGGCGTGGCGGCGCACTGGACCTACAAGTTCGGCGGTGACTCGCCCAACAGCGCGCAGAGTCGCGCGCACGCCTGGATCGTCGAGCTGATTGATTCGCAGCGTGCCGCCGGTTCCTCGCTGGAGTTCCTCGACAACGTCAAGGTCGACCTGTTCCCGGACGAGGTCTACCTGTTCACGCCGAAGGGCAAGATCCTGGCCCTGCCGCGCAATTCCACCGCGCTCGACTTCGCCTATGCCGTGCATACCGATGTCGGCAACATGGCCGTGGCTTCGCGCGTGGACAAGAAACTGGTGCCGCTGCGCACCAAGCTGGTGTCCGGGCAGTCGGTGGAGATCATCACCGCGCGCTCGGCCACGCCCAAGCCGCAGTGGCTGGAGTTCGTGGTCACCAGCAAGGCACGCACCGCCATCCGCCACCAGCTCAAGCAGCTGGAGCACGAAGATGCCGTGCAGCTGGGCCACCGCATGCTCGACCGCGCGCTGGAGGCGATGGACAGCTCGCTGGAGCGCCTGCCGAAGGGCCGCCTGGATGCGTTCCTGGCCGAACATCGTTTCCCGCGCCTGGAGGCCCTGCTGGCAGAAGTCGCGCTGGGCAACTGGATGCCGACCCAGGCCGCACAGGCGCTGATGGCGTACGCCGAGCTGCGCGGCGGCGCGCATTCGCGTCACAGCTCGCAGGAAAAGATCCTGATCAATGGCAGCGAGCGCGGCGTGGTCACCTTCGCCGGCTGCTGCCAGCCGATTCCGGGCGACGACATCATGGGCTACCACACCGCCGGCAAGGGCATTGTGGTGCACCGCATGGATTGCCCGAATCTGGCCGAACTGCGCAAGTCGCCGGAGCGTTGGGTGCTGATCGGCTGGGATACCACGGTGTCTGGCGACTACGACACCTCGCTGGTGGTGGAAGTGGAGAACGGTACCGGCGTGCTCGCGCAGCTGGCTGCGGCGATCGCGCAGAGCCATTCCAACATCGAGCGCGTGGATTACCTGGACCGCGATTTCAACGCCGCAGTGCTGGCGTTCAACATCCAGGTACGCGACCGCAACCACCTGGCCGAAGTGATGCGTCGCCTGCGCCGCCTGTCGGTCGTGCAGGCCGTTCGCCGCCAGTAGATCCACGCCCGGCGTGGATGATTCCGGCCGTGCCGGCCCGCCGCGCGGTTCATGCGGGGTAGATCCACGCCATGCGTGGATGCACCCCCACCCGGTACAATCACCGCTCTGTTTTCCCCCAACGCACCGGAGCGACCCATGTCCCGCCAGATCATCAACACCGAAAAGGCCCCGGCCGCCATCGGCCCGTACTCGCAGGCCGTGCGCGCCGGCAACACCGTGTATTTCTCCGGCCAGATTCCGCTCGACCCGGCCACCGGCGAGATCGTCGGCGTGGGTGACGTCGAAGCACAGGCCCGTCGCGCCTTCGACAACCTCAAGGCCGTGGCCGAAGCCGCGGGCGGTTCGCTGGACAAGGTCGTGCGCCTGGGCCTGTACCTGACCGACCTGGCCGAATTCGCCAAGGTCAACGCCGTGATGCAGGACTATTTCCAGGCCCCGTTCCCGGCCCGTTCCACCATCGAAGTCTCCGGCCTGCCGAAGGGCGCCAACTTCGAGGTCGACGCGGTGATGGTCATCGACTGACCGCCACGTGGCACGCAAGGCGGCGGTCACCCCGGCACTGGCACCGTCCGGTGAAGCATCGCTTGCGATGCTCGCCGGCGTCGGTCCGGCCGTGGCCGCCAAGCTGCAGGCGCGTGGCCTGGCCACCCTGCAGGATCTGTGGCTGCACCTGCCGCTGCGCTATGAAGACCGCACCCGGCTGACCCGCATCGAAGACCTGCGCAACGGCATTCCGGCGCAGGTGGAAGTGCGGGTGGTCGCCGTCGAGCGCGGCATGCGCTACCGGCCGATGCTGAAGGTAGCGGTGGAGGATGAAGGGCAGGGCACCCTGGTGCTGCGCTTCTTCCATTTCCGCCAGCAGCAGGTCGGCCAGTTCGCGGTCGGCAATCGCCTGCGCTGCTTCGGCACGCCCAAGCCCGGGCATCTGGGGTTAGAGATCGTCCATCCCAGTTACCAGGTGCTGGGGCGCAATGACGATCCCGATCTCGGCGACCGCCTCGATCCGGTGTACCCCACCGTCGAGGGCGTCGGCCCGATGACGATGCGCAAGCTGATCGGCCAGGCGCTTGATCGCCTGCCGGAAGAAAGCACGCTGGAACTGCTGCCCACCGGCTGGCTCGATGGTCTCGGCCTGCCATCGCTGCGCAGCGCGCTGCTGACTGTGCATCAGCCGCCGCCGGATGCAGACCTGGCCGCACTCGCTGCCGGCACCCATCCAGCGCAGCGTCGGCTGGCGATGGAAGAACTGCTGGCGCACCACCTCAGCCTGCGTCGCCAGCGCATTGCGCTGCAGGCGCACCACGCGCCACCGCTGGCCGGCCCCGGCAAGCTGGCCAAGGCGCTGCTCAAGCAGCTGCCATTCGCGTTGACCGGTGCGCAGGCGCGCGTGTTCAAGCAGATCCGCGAAGACCTCGCGCGCCCCAGCCCGATGCTGCGGCTGGTGCAGGGCGACGTCGGCTCGGGCAAGACAGTAGTGGCCGCGTTGGCGGCGATGCTGGCGGTGGAGCAGGGCAAGCAGGTCGCACTGGCTGCCCCCACCGAACTGCTGGCCGAGCAACATCTGAACAACCTGCGCGGCTGGCTGGAGCCGTTGGGCGTGCGCATTGCCTGGCTGGCCGGCAAGGTCACCGGCAAGGCGCGCGCGAAGGTAATGGAACAGGTCGCCAACGGCGAAGCGCAGGTGGTGGTGGGTACCCACGCGCTGATGCAGGAAGCGGTGGTGTTCCAGGATCTGGCCCTGGCCATCGTCGACGAGCAGCACCGCTTCGGCGTGCACCAGCGGCTTGCGCTGCGCGACAAGGGCAAGGGCGGCAACAACGTGCCGCACCAGCTGGTGATGACCGCCACGCCGATTCCGCGCACGCTGGCGATGTCCGAGTACGCCGACCTGGATGTATCGGCCATCGACGAGCTGCCGCCGGGCCGCACGCCGGTGCAGACCGTGGCACTGAACAATGATCGTCGCCCCGAGCTGATCGAGCGCATCGCCCTGGCATGCCAGGAAGGGCGGCAGGTCTATTGGGTATGCACGCTCATCGAAGAAAGCGAAGAGCTGGATGCCACGCCCGCGCAGGCCACCTACGAATCGCTGCAGGCGTTGCTGCCTGGCGTTCGCGTGGGGCTGGTGCATGGCCGGCTGAAAGCGGCCGAGAAGCTGGCGACGATGGTCGCGTTCAAGGCCGGTGACATTGACCTGCTGGTAGCCACCACCGTGATCGAAGTTGGCGTGGACGTGCCCAACGCCTCGCTGATGGTGATCGAGAATGCCGAGCGCCTGGGCCTGGCCCAGCTGCACCAGCTGCGCGGCCGCGTCGGCCGTGGTTCGGCGGTGTCGCGCTGCGTGCTGTTGTATCAGGCACCGCTTTCGCAGATGGCGCGCGAACGCCTGCAGACCATGCGCGAGACCAACGACGGTTTCGTCATCGCCGAGAAGGACCTGGAACTGCGCGGTCCGGGCGAACTGCTGGGCACCCGCCAGACCGGCCTGGCCGGTTTCCGCATCGCCGATCTGGCCCGCGATGCGGGCCTGTTGCCGGGTGTGCATGAGTTGGCCGAACGCCTGCTGGCGCAGCAACCGGCGCTTGCAGATCGCGTGGTGCAGCGCTGGATCGGCACCGCCGTGCGTTACGCCTCGGCCTGACGGGTTGGGGTCGGATTCCTTTGCCGAGCAAAGGGCTCTGACCCCGCAGGGACCAGGACGTCCGCCGCGGACTGGTAGAGCCGAGCCCATGCTCGGCTGCTGTTCGCGCTGCGCGCGTGAGTCGAGCATGGCTCGACTCCACAACAGCCTATCCACGCATGGCGTGGATCTACTGGTATTTGCTAGACGGCCGGCAACTGCGTACCCATGTATTCGGACAAACCACGGCAGGCCAGCAGCAGTCCTTCGCGGATGTCATCGCCTATCTGCTGCACTTCTTCGCCGTCCACGCGCACGCGCTCACTGGCGTGCAGCATCTCCAGCAGCAGGATCAGCCCGGCATTGGCGCGGTCGATGCGGGCCAGCGCCACACGTTGGCCAGGTGTATGCCAGCGGCTCGGCCACGGCTGACCATCGGCACCTTCTTCCTGGCGGATGCGCTTGAGGCAACCCAGCAGGGTGAAGCCGTTGTCCGTAGGTCCGGTCGCGGGGGCGGCGAGGGTGGTTTCCAGCGCCTGCGCCAGCTCATCGGGGATGCTGGCGGCGGCATCGCCCAGCGTGGCGAACAGGAAGGGATAGCGGGATGCGGTCATGTCGGCAGTCCTTGTGCGCAAGGCAAGAGGCCACCCACGCGAAGGTGAGGGTGGCGGACGGTGAGTGGTTGCAATACCGGTGACTACCTCAAGAACGCCGGCGGGCGCGAAGCCCCCACGCACCGCCCGCCATAGAACGCACGGACGGATTGCCTGCCGGACGCCACGCAGGAACACGCGCGCAACGCCGGCAGGCAAGCGTAAACAACAAGGCAGTCAAACGGGATTGCAAGCCCGTGCCATCCGTTGTCGATGGCCTCTCATGATGTCCACGACAGCCCTCATCGCTTCAATGAGAATCATTGGAAAAGTCGAAAACGCTGCAATTGCATCGTGGCCCTGCAGGGCAGGCCGATTACGTCATCTTTCCCGATCCCTCCGACATCCATCCACGCATGGCGTGGATCCACTGTGTCGACCAAGGTCGACACCTACCAACAGCTGCAGGGTCGACACCTACCAACAGCTGCAGGGTCGACACCCACCAACAGCAGGCCATGCCATTCCGACAGATCGCGGAGAACTGTCGAAGGCGGGGTGGGTCCGGTTGCGGGGGCGTGAGCGCCATGGATGGCGCGACCGAGCCTACATGGACGTATTCACGGCGTCCCCCGCAACCGGACCCGCCCCGCCATCCCACGGAATGCCAGCTTTTGCCGTTGCCGTTGCCGTTGCTCCGGCCTCTGCGGGTGCAGGGCGCAGCCCTGCCGAACCCCCATACTTGCAACGGTCATCATCCCGGTCCACACTTCGTTGCCGATCTGAAGACGGCAACGATGACCAAGAAGATCCCGCTGTTGATCGATACCGACCCCGGTGTCGACGACGCACTGGCCCTGCTGATGGCCTTCGCCGATGAACGGCATGACGTGGTCGCCCTGACCATCGCCGCCGGCAACGTAGGCCTGCAGTACACCGTCCGCAACGCCCTCAAGCTCTGCGACATCGTCGGCCGCACCGACGTGCCGGTGTTCGCCGGCAGCCCCGATCCGCTGCTGCATCCGTCCGTTGACGCCGCCCACGTGCATGGCCGCGATGGCTACGGCGACGTGGACCTGCCGCCGCCGAGCCGCCAGGCCGACGCCGAGCACGCCGCGCTGGCGATCCTGCGTTTGTCGCACGAACATGCCGGCGAACTGATGCTGGTGATGCTCGGCCCGCTGACCAACCTGGCGCTGGCGCTGAAGCTCGACCCGACGCTGCCCCAGCGCATCAAGCGCATCGTGGTGATGGGGGGCGCAGTCACCTGCCACGGCAACATCACCCCCGCCGCCGAATTCAACATCGCCTTCGATCCGGAAGCGGCGCATGTGGTGTTCACCGCGTTCCCGCACCTGCTGGTGTCGGACTGGGAAGCCACCGTTGCCCACGGCCTGCCGCTGACCGAAGCCGAACAGTGGCTGGGCGCCGATTCCGATCGCGCGCGCTTCTACGAGCTGATCTCGCGCAAGACCCGTGGCCTGTCCGAAGACAGCAAGGGCGGGCGCTGGTACACCGCCGATGCGCTGGCCATGGCCTGGGCGTTGAACCCGGAAGGGCAGCTGCAGGTCGAGTCGCGGCCGCTGAATGTGGAACTGAACGGCACGTTCAGCCGTGGCGCCACCATCGTCGACTGGAACCGCCAGACCGGCCAGCCGGACAACTGTGATCTGCTGATGGCCTACGACCAGGGGCGTTTCGAGGCCCTGGTACGCCAGGCCCTGGGCGCGGACTGAGATTCGCCCCCCGCACTGGTTGCCCCGGGCGGCAACCAGTGCTTATAATGCCGCTCTTGACCACCAGCCCATTTACGGTGTGAGCCCATGAAGGCCGATATCCATCCGAACTACCGCGACGTCGTCTTCCATGACGTCACCTCCGATTTCAAGATCCTGACCCGCTCGACCATGGCGACGAAGGAAACCATCAAGTGGGAAGACGGCAACGACTACCCGCTGGTGAAGGTTGAAATTTCCTCGGCTTCGCATCCGTTCTACACGGGCAAGCACAAGGTCATCGACACCTCGGGCCGTATCGACAAGTTCCAGAAGCGCTACGCGCGCTGATACGTCGTACCCGGTTCGAACCGACGGCCGCGCTCTGCGCGGCCGTTTGTTTTTGTCCGACGCCTGCCCAACGGGCGTTTGGATGGACGGAACACTGCGTCCTTGTGACAACGCGTTTGCCGATCCCGGCCGCTCGCTGGCAGGGTGTCGGCTGCCTGTCGTCTACGACTTCTGTCTAGCGCCCGGCAAATGCTGCTGTGCGATAATGACCTGATCCCCGGCACAGGCCGAGGACGTCATTCACGTGCCTGACCAATGCGCTTGGGCAGGCGCCTTCCCATGAAGGAGCGCACACAGTGTCCGATCTTGATCAGGTCACGCTCAACGCCGGCGATACGTCGGTCGTTCTGCCCGTCATCAAACCCACCCTCGGCAACGACTGCGTCGACATCGCGAAGCTGACCAAGGAAACGGGGTATTTCACCTACGATTCCGGTTTCACCGCGACGGCCAGCTGCAAGTCTGCCATCACCTACATCGACGGCGACAAGGGCGTGCTGCTGTATCGCGGCTACCCGATCGAGCAGCTGTCGGAGAAGTCGAGCTACGTCGAAGTGGCCTACCTGCTGATCAACGGCGAGCGCCCGAGCGCCGAGCAGCTGAAGGCCTTCACCGACGAGCTGGCGGCCGAAGCCAACGTCGATGAGTCGATCAACACCCTGATCGGCAGCTTCGCCAAGGATGCCCATCCGATGGCCATCCTGACCGCCGCCATCGCGCAGCTGTCGGGCATCTACCACGCCTCGCTGGACCTGTCCGACGCCGAACAGCGCCGCCAGGCTGCCGTGCGCCTGATCGCCAAGGTGCCGACCCTGTCGGCGCTGATCTACCGCCACGGCAAGGGCCTGCCGGCCAACAAGCCGGACACCTCGCTGGACTACGTCAGCCGCTTCCTGAAGCAGACCTTCGAGTCGGCCGATGGCAAGTACGAACTGAACCAGGACGTGGTCAAGGCGCTGGACCTGCTGTTCATCCTGCACGCCGACCACGAGCAGAACGCGTCGACCTCGACCGTGCGTCTGGTCGGTTCGACCGGTGCCAACCCGTACGCGTCGGTCGCCGCTGGCGTCACCGCGCTGTGGGGTCCGGCCCACGGCGGTGCCAACGAAGCCGTGCTGAAGATGCTGGAAGAGATCGGCAGCGCCGACAACGTCGAATCGGCCGTGCTCAAGGCCAAGGACAAGACCTCCGGCTTCCGCCTGATGGGCTTCGGCCACCGCGTGTACAAGAACTTCGATCCGCGCGCGAAGGTCATCGGTGAGATGACCGGCAAGGTGCTCAAGCAGCTGGGCGTGCAGGATCCGCTGCTGGACGTGGCCGTGAAGTTGGAACAGGCCGCGCTGCAGGACGAGTACTTCGTCGCCCGCAAGCTGTACCCGAACGTCGATTTCTACAGCGGCATCATCTACAAGGCGCTGCAGATCCCGACCGAGATGTTCACCGTCATGTTCGCCCTGGGCCGCACTTCCGGCTGGGTCTCGCATTGGCTGGAACAGCAGGTCGACCCGGAAATGAAGATCGGCCGTCCGCGCCAGGTCTACACCGGCCACGACGTGCGCGACTACCAGGGCTGATCGCCCCGCGTAGGTTGTGCTGAGACGCCCCGCGATTGCGGGGCGTTTTTTTTTCGCTTCTGGTAGATGCCAACCTTGGTTGGCAAGCTTTCGGCGCTCGCGAAAAAACATCCACGCATGGCGTGGATCTACTGCAGCCCTGCCTCGGTAGGTGCCAACCTTGGTTGGCACGCTTTCCCATCCACGCATGGCGTGGATCTACCATGGCACCCCGCCTTTGGTGGGTGCCAACCTTGGTTGGCACGCTGTTCGCCGCGCCAAGAGCGCGTGATTCAAGGGTCTCACCAGCTTCACAAGCGCTCGCGCAGCCTCAGGACGCTAGCTGCACCTGCAGCACTGATACGGAGCATCCAACCCATGAGTACCCGTTTCGACCTGCCCGAGCGCGATCCACTCGGTCCTGACATCGCCACCGTGGTGGCCACTCCCGTTGTGCCAACGCCAAGCGAAAGCGCGGTGTCCTGGGGCGCCATTTTCGCCGGCGCCGTTGCCGCCGCTGCACTGTCCCTCATCCTGCTCATCTTGGGTGTAGGCCTTGGTCTGTCCTCGGTATCGCCGTGGTCGTTCGAGGGCGTTTCCAAGGAAACCTTCGGCTGGACCAGCGTCGCGTGGCTCACCTTCACCGCGCTGGCCGCTTCCGGTCTGGGCGGCTATCTGGCTGGCCGCCTGCGCACCAAGTGGACGCAGATCCACGGCGATGAAACCTACTTCCGCGATACCGCGCACGGCTTTGTGTCCTGGGCCGTGGCCACGCTGCTCACTGCCGGTCTGCTGACCTCGGCCATCGGTGGCGTGCTGGGCGCCGGCGCAAAGGTGGCCGGTGCCACCGCAGGTGCTGCGGTCTCCACCGCAGGCGTTGCTGCTGCCGGTGTCGGCACCGCGGCTGCCGGCGGTCAGGAAGGCGACCTCAACTACTGGGTGGATTCGCTGTTCCGCAACGCCACCACGCCGGGCCCGGACGCTGCCGGTGCACCTCCGGCTCCGCCGGCAGCGGGCGCAGCACCGGGCAACGGCCCGATGGACCCTGCCGCACCGCCGCCGCCTGCCGCCAGCGTTGGCCCACGTGATGCTCGCACGGTCCCGCCGCCGCCGCGCCCGATGCCGGGCAATGGCCCGATGGGTGACCGTCGCGAAGTCCGTGCCGAAGTGAACCGCATCATCGTCAACAGTCTGCAGGGGGATGGCTTGGACCCGGCCGATACCCAGTACCTGTCGCAGCTGATCGCGCGCGAGACGGGCATGAGCCCGGCCGAAGCGCAGGCCCGTGTGACCGATGTGCAGACCCGCATGCGTGCTGCACTGGAAAAGGCCAAGACCACCGCCAAGCAAGCTGCCGACGATGCCCGCAAGGCAACGGCCTATGCCGCGCTGTGGCTGTTCATCACCCTGCTGATCGGCGCGTTCTTCGCCAGCCTCAGCGCCACCTGGGGCGGCCGTCGCCGCGACCTGTAATCCGCATCTGATGAAAGGAGACCTGCCATGAAGACGCTTCTGCTCTGGTTCCTGGGCGTACCGATTCCACTGCTGATCCTGTACGCGATCTTCTTCTGAGATCGTGTCGTTGAGTGAGACCCATCAGGCCGCCGCAAGGCGGCCTGATGCCATCCAGTGGCGCATGAGCATCTGTAGCGTCGAGCCACGCTCGACGCACGCACGCAGCGCGAGCAACAACCACGCGCAGGCCGGGTACTACGCCTCCACGTAACGGCTCGGTGAACATCCCAGCACACGCCGGAAGGCCGCAGAAAACGCACTGGGGCTTGCATAGCCAAGGTCCAGCGCGACACGGGTCACCGCTTGGCCCTGTCCCAGCCGCTCGATGGCCACCAGCAGGCACACCTGTTGCCGCCACTCGGCAAATCCTATCCCGGTATCGGCGCGGAACAGGCGCGTGAACGTGCGCCGGCTCATGCCTGCCTCGGCCGCAACGTCATCGAGGCGGGTTGCCAGCGAGGGAGTATCGAACAGGGCACGACAGACACGTGCAAGGCGTGCATCGGCAGGCAGCGGTGCATGCAGGGAAAGTGTCGGCATCGATGCGATTTCCGCCACCAGCAACTGCATCAGTTTGCCTGCTCGCCCGTCCTCGTCGTACAGCGGGGGCAGATCCACCGCCGCCTCCAGCAGCTGCTGCAACAGCGCAGAGACCGCGAACACCCGGCACTGCTCCGGCAGCGCCACTGCGTCGGCCGCCTCGGCGGAGAGAAAGGCGTTGAGCATCGTTACCGGCCCCCGCATGGTCATCTCATGCGCCAGGCCTGCAGGCACCCAGCAGGCGCGCCGTGGCGGAACCAGCCAGCGCCCCTGCGGCGTGGCCACACTGATGGTGCCGCGCGCAGCGAACGCGAACTGTCCGCGCCGATGGGCATGACGGGGAAACGTGGACTCGGCTGCGTAGTCGTTCGAGGTGACCACGACATCGCGTGGCAGGTCTTCGTAGGGGTCAAGCAGCGAGTTGCGCATGGCCCGGATTCTATAGCGATTGACCCGTCATCGACGGTGCGACTGACGTGCGATGCCTAGCATCGGGGATTCCCCCAACTGCACTGGAATCCCATGGCCAATACCTTTCATCGCGTGGGGCACGGATCGCACCCTGTCCTGGTCCTGCACGGCTGGTTCGGCGACGCGCACGCGTTCGAGCCGATCGAGCCATGGTTATCGCGCGACGACTTCAGCTACCTCTTCATGGACTGCCGGGGCTACGGCGGCATGCGTGATGCACGTGGGGCCTACACCATCGACGAGATTGCATCCGACGCATTGGATCTGATGACTGCCCTGGGCCACGAACGCTTCAGCGTGGCGGGTCATTCGATGGGCGGCATGGCCATTGAACGCATGGCGGTGCTTGCGCCGGAACGGGTGCGCGGCATGGTGGCCATTGCGCCGGTGCCCTGCGGCGGCATTGCCTACGACGCCGCGACGCGCGGCCTGCTTGAAGCCGCAGCCGGAGACGTAAGCATCCGCCGGACCATCATCGATCGCAGTACCGGCGGACGGCTGCCGGCGCAATGGCTCGACTGGAAGGCCGCGTATTCGGCGGCACATGCTTCACCTGCAGCATTTGCTGCCTATCTTCCAGCGTGGGCGGATACCGATTTCAGCAATGAGATCGTCGGCAATCACCGGTTGAAGGTGCTGGTGGGTGGGCACGATCCCACCTTCAACCGTGCACTGATGGAGCGCACGTATCTGCGCCGCTACCGGCAGGCCACGATGGAGGTCCTGCAGGATGCCGGGCATTACCCGATGAACGAGACGCCGCTGGCCTTGGTGGCGGCCATGGAATCGTTCCTGAAAGAGGCGTCGGGTCCGGGATGAATGGTTTCTGACATTCGATGTCGTTTTCACATCTTTTCGGAGTTATTGCATGGGCATCACATTCGAGGCGATAGAACCTGAGGGTACTTATCCCTGCATGGAGAACACCATGAACCGACGACTCACCCTTGCGCTCCTCGCCACCTCCTTGAGCCTGCTCAGCGCTGGCGCCTTTGCCCAGTACACCGGCCCGGGCGCCACCAGTGCCGTCACCACGGTTGCCGAGGCGCGCGACCAGCGTGACGACCAGCCGGTGGTGCTGCAGGGCACGCTGGTGGCCAAGATCGGCCACGAGCGCTACCGGTTCAAGGACGCCACCGGCGAGATCGATGTGGAAATCGACGACAAGGATCTGCCCAGCCACCAGGCCGTCAGCGCGACCACCGTGGTGGAGCTGCACGGTGAAGTGGATACGCACCGCTTCAAGCCCACCGACATCGACGTGGATCATGTGCGGATCGTCAGCACGCGTTGAGGCGGCGGTGGTGCACCCGTGCGTCGAGCATGGCTCGACTCTGCAAAGTGCATGCCGCGCAATGAGGGTTGTTGCAAAGATCGGATGAGGAAGTTTGCATAACCCTCAAACATTGAACGCCTTCAAGGAATCTCCTTAACGTTCAGTTATTTAGGAAAGCTTGAATGGCCGGCGCGGGGTAGGCATACCTACCATTCTCTCGTCGGCCGCACCCACCTCTGCGGACGGCGCTTCCCTCCCTTTCTCCTTGGGGAGGGGAGCTTTCATATCCCCCTGTCCGAGAGAGACAACCATGCACGCCATTCTGAAGAAGGCCACGCTCGCTGCAGCGCTGGCCACCGTTTCGCTGTCCGCCAATGCTTTCGACGCCGACATCAAGGTCTGGGCCAACGTCGACCCGACCCTGGCCCTGCTCAAGGCCGATGGCACCGCACTGGATTCGGTCGTCAACATGGTCCACAACCCGGTCACTGGTCTGGTGCCGTGGTCGCAGCAGGTGCGCGTCTACTCCAACGATGAAGACAAGGACATCGAAGTGCGCGTCGGCAGCACGCCGCAGCTGCTCAACACCGATGGCAGTGGCGCCCCGGTGCCGCTGACCGTCAGCCTCAACGGCAAGGCGCTGACCGTAGCCGCGCAGGACTTCGCCGCCTCCGACCTGTTCGACGGCGCGCTGCCGGGCGCATCGATCCCGATGCCGCTGCGTATCGCGCAGACCAACCAGGCGCCGATCGCCAAGGGCGGCACCTACGAGGGCATCGTCACCATCGCCATGCAGCAGAAGACCACCAGCCCGTAAGGCGCCCGCGCCGGCCCGCTCCCCGGGCCGGCCGCTTCCGGTAATACCCCCATGAAATCTCCCGCACCCGCCGTCACCCGGCTGGCGGTCGCGCTCGCCCTGTCGTTGGCCATGCCCCTGGTCGCGGCGCGCGGCGTACCCGCCGGTTTCGAGGATCTGGTCGAAGGCCAGACCGAACAACTCGAGGTACGCCTGTTCGGCCGTTCGACCGGGCTGGTGCCGGTGCGCGTGACCCTGGAACACGTGCAGCTGGAGGCCCCGGCGGAGGCGCTGCAGGCATTGCAGCTGCCGGCCGAGGCACAGGTCGCGTTGTTGCCGGCGCTGTCGCAGCCGCTGCCGCGCAACAGCCATCTGGCCTGCCGTTATGGCGGCGCCAGCGCCGGTTGCGGTTACATCGATCCCCCCGAGGAGCCCACCGCCGTGCGCGCGCTGTATGACGAAGGCGAGGGCGCCGTGCGCCTGTTCGTCGCCCGCCAATGGATTCCCGGCGAACCGGCCGCCGAGCGCTACCACCAGGTCAGCGCCAATGCCGAAAACGCCTTCCTGCACCAGCACACGCTCAATGTCAGTGGCGGCCGCGGCTACCAGTCGCTGGCCGCGCAGGGCATGGGTGCGCTGGGCGTGTTCCAGCGCGGGCACCTGTCCGCCGACTGGACCTTCAGCCAGCAGCACTACCGCGGTGGCCGTGCCAACCGTGATTTCCAGCTGGACAACGCCTACTACCGCCATGACCTGGGGCAGCAGCACTACCTGCAGGCCGGGCGCATGGACCGCCGCAACCTGAGCAGTCCGCAGGGCGGCACCTTCAGCTTCAGCATGCTGCCGATGGATCGCTTCCAGGGCCTGCGGCTGGGTACCACGCAGGCCTACGTGGATGCCGCCGCTGCCGTGCAGGCCACGCCGCTCACCGTGCTGCTGGCGCGCGATGCACGGGTGGATGCCTTCGACGGCGAGCGCCTGCTGCAGACCTTCTACCTGCAGGCCGGCATCAACCAGCTCGATACGCGCCGGTTCCCGCTGGGGAACTACACCATCACCCTGCGCATCTACGAAGACGGCGTACTGGTGCGCAGCGAGGACGCGCCGTTCGACAAGGGCGGCGACTGGACCGACAGCAGCGTGCAGTGGTTCCTGCAGGGCGGCCGCCGCAACGAGCGCCGCAGTGACCGCTTCGATGATGAGCTGGCGGCGATGGGCGGCGTGCGCGTGCCGGTGTCGCGCAACGTGGCGATGACGGCCGGCCTCGCAGACCTGGGTGGCTTCAGTTATGGCGAACTGCGGCTGGACCTGCGCCATGTCTTCGCCACCCAGGAGATCCGCGCCACCTTCAGTGGCATGCACGGCAGCGATGGCAGCCGTGGCCAGCAGCATCAGCTGTCCTACCGCCGCCGTGCTTCGTGGAATGTGTACCACCAGCGCATGCGTGGCCGCGCCTGCCAGTTCGAGGACGATGCGCGCGACCGGCTCGGTTGTGCTGATTCGCTCAGCGCCTCGATGGCGCTGCCGGTGGCTGGCGGCAATGCCTATCTGGCCTATACCCGCCGCCAGACCTGGCGCGCAGGCACCGTGCAGCCGGGGCTGGGGGATGACCCACTGGCCGGGCTCGACACGCTGTTGCCGCCGTGGATTCCGCAGCCCACGCGCGTGCCGCAGCTCAGCCGCACCTGGCAGGCCAGCTACAGCCGCAGCCAGCGCTGGGGCGAGTTCAGTGTCTCCAGCCGCATCGGCGTATGGCAGCAGACCAGCGGCGGCGGCCTGCGCGACGGGCGTGACCGCGGCATCTATTTCAACTTCAGCCTCAACCGCCTGCAGCGCGGTGATCGCGGTAGCTCACAGCGCCGCTACGGCCTGGATGTGCGCCAGCCTCAGCACACGCGGCCCGACGTCAACTACAGCGCCGGCCAGACCCTGCGCCAGGAATACGAAGACCAGTACCGCGAAGTGTCCGGCGAACTGCGCGGCAACAACAACGAACGCTACAGCGCCACGCTCAGCGGGCAGCTGCAGAACCGCATCGGCCAGACCGGCGCCACCGTATCGCGCTACCAGCACCAAGGTGGCAACGAGGTGGCGTACAGCGCCACGCACAGTTCTGGTCTGGCCATCGGCACGCGTGGCCTGTACTGGGGCGCAGGCGTGGGCGCCGATGCCGGGCTGGCGGTGCAGGTGGATGGCACCGACGATCTGGACCTGACCGGCGTGGCCGCCGAACTGCAGGTAGGCGGACTGCGCCGGCAGCGGCTGAAGCTGGGCGAACGCCGCCTGCTGCCGATTTCCGCGTACCAATCGCACCGCGCTGAAGTGCAGGACGCCAGCGCACTGGACAGCATCGCGGCGGTGCGTGTGAGCGGCGTGGGTGGCGCGCGCCCGCTGTTCCTGTCGCCCGGGCGGCTGGTGCGCATGCCGGTGCCGATTGAAGTGACCTACACCTTCATCGGCAACGCCCACGACATCGCCGGTGCACCGCTGCGCGGCGCTCGCATTCTCAACGCGCCGGTGCCCGGCACCGGTAGTAATGGAGGCTTCGTGGCCGACTTCCCACGACGCGAAACGACCCTGTACCTGCTGCAGGACGACCGGCTGCTGCACTGCCCGCTGCAGGTGCGCGAGCGCCGCAGTGTGGTGATGCTGGTGGGCACCGTGCAGTGCGAACCGCTGGCCGTGGCCCAGCTGCCCGCCGATATCCGCCATCAGGCACGGGTGACGCGACTGCTGCAGGAGCAGGCGTTGATTGCTGCCACGCCGCAGACCGCAGCAGCAGGAGGTGCGCAGTGAGCCGGCGGGTGTGGTGGGTGATGGCGGTGCTGTGCGCACTGGTGGTGCTGATGCCGCGAGCGATGGCGCAGCGGCCGCCGGAGACGCATCCGACGAGTGAGCACCGCGACATCGTGATGAGCTGGGATCGCTCTGCGATGCCTGGGGATATTGAGTTGTGGGCGGCAGATACATTGCTCGCCTACCAATCCATAGGCGGACTCCCCTACGCAAAATCCCATCTTGTCTGCTCGTCGGCTAGCGAATCATCCAACGGCAAGTGCCCTGTGCTCGGCTCAGAGGCGAGCTTGCATGGAGCCGGAGAAATATGGATTCAGGCAATCGAAACCAGATCTGGCCTGCGAGAGGAAATCCGAGCAGTCGGTAGCCGACGCCGCCCCATGACCGGGCAGGCCTGCTCGTCGGACTACTGGGCACCTGTAATCAGGCCTCTTTGGGCTGCGGACATCGATGTTTGCGGGAGAGACCAGTCGGCCGGCATTGGAGCGAGCCTCCGAGTCCCTGTCTCTGAGTTGAATCGGCTCGTAGCAGGAAAATGGCGTGCACAGCTGGTGCTTGGCATGTACAGCGAAATCGCGGGTGCGTTGCTGGCCGAATATACCTTTGCATTCGAGTTCTCCATCACCGACCACAACGCGGTCTCCATCTACTTCCCGCTGTTCGACCAGGTCACCCCGCATGTCGGCTTGAACCTGCAGTACGACCCGCTCGCACAGACCATCGGGGGCCGAACCCAACTCGACATGTGCCTGTATGACGGGCTGGGCTCGCAGAGCCAGTACCTGGGCGTCACCGTGCGCGACAGTGGGCCACGCCCCCCTGGGCCTTCCGGCTACTCGGTCTGGCACACAGACGGCGGCAGCGACGCCACGCAACGCGTGGACTACACCGTCACCCTCGATCACAACGGCAGCGCCTTGCCACTGCGCAACGGCGTGGAGCAGCTGCTGCACGGCATCGATACCGCAAAGCTGCGCCTGGTGCTGCTGCCCGGGATGACGCAACCCGTGTTCTGCGTACCCACGCCTTTGACGCTGGACACCCCACGCGTGCCGGTCAGCAGCAAACGCCCCGGCTACTACGACGGCGATCTCAAGGTGGAACTGCGCGTTCCCACTGTCACGCCCTGATTCCCATGGAGCCCCGATGAAGCCTCTTATTCGCTGCCTGCTTCCCTTGTCGCTGCTGATGGCGATGCCTGCCCACGCCAACCTCACCGTGCACCCCATGCGCACGTCGGTGGACGTGAAGAAGGGCGCGCAGATCCGTATCTATTCGCAGTCCACCCAGCCACAGTACGTGCAAGCCTCGATCAAGCGCATCGTCAATCCCGCTGGCGCAGACGAGCAGGAGGTTGAGGTCGAGCCCGGCGAAGCGGCCATCGCCATCACCCCCGGCAAGTTCGCGCTGGCCGGGGGGGGCAATCGCCTGATCCGGGTGATTCCGCTGCAGCCGGTCGAGAAGGAAACCGCCTACCGCGTGTACTTCGAAGGTGTGCGTGGCCCAGACGGCATTGAGCGCGCAGGCGAGGCCGAGCGCGCTCAGGCCAATGTCGGTGTCAGCTTGATATGGGGCGCGCTGGTCAATGTGCTGCCCGCGCAGCCGGCCATGGCGGTGCAGGTGGAAGGCAATCGCCTGCGCAACACCGGCACGGTGCGCGTGGGCATCACCAGCATCGCCGACTGCGATGGTGCGCGCTGCATCGCGCACGACGTGTCGCGAAGCCTGTATCCAGGCAGTGCGTTGGAGCTGCCTTTCCCCGTGCAGCCCGGACACACGCTGCAGCTGCGCTACCGACTGACCCGCGATGGCTATCGCGAGCATGTACAGACCCTGGCGCCTAGCGCCGGTTGATTCCCCAGCCCCACCGGCGGCGCTGGTGGGGCTCTTTCTGACATCCGTGTTAAGGAGATCCAATGAATCGTATCTATCGTCGTCTGTGGAGCCGCGCCAAGCAGTGCTGGGTGGTAGCCAGTGAGATCGCCAGCAACCAATGTGGCGCATCCAGTACGTCTGGAACCGTCGCTCATTCGCGTAAGCGTGCGCTGGCCATTGCGATATCTGCAGCATCCGCTTCCATGGGTATGGCCAGTGCCCATGCCGGATTTCTCGACGATGTCTTCATCGGCTGCAGAACTTCGGGGACATACTGCCTGCCGGTGATTGGTCACGAAGACAACAGCGCCTTTCCAGGCTACGCCAGTGGAAGTTCGTCTTTCCTGGCATTCGGTGCATCTGCGTGGACAGATGGTAGCTACTCCACCAGCTACGGTCATCGAACGTCCTCGGTGGGCGACAGGAATGCTGTCTTCGGCTATTGGGCGAAGGGCTCGCAGGGGTACGTGTCGGTGTTTGGTGCCTATGCCAGTGGTGATGGCATTGGGGCTACCGCCTTTGGTCACAATGCCAAGGCATATACCGAGAACTCGATTGCCGTCGGCAGTGGCTCGCGGACAGCAGAAGGAGCGGGTGTCTCGAAGATTGCCATTGGTGGCGACGCGTATGCAGGTACCAACGGCTACACCGGTGCAGTGGCCGTCGGTGGTGCTTCCCGTGCTGAGTACGACGGCATCGCGCTGGGCTATGGCGCCAAAGCCACCAAGTCTGGGAGCCTTGCTCTGGGGTCGCATTCCGTTGCAGACCAGGCCAACACGGTCTCTGTTGGCAACAGTTCGACCAAGCGTCGCATCGTGAATCTCGCAGATGGCGTTGTGAGCAGTGCCAGTACTGACGCGGTGAATGGAAGGCAGCTTAATACCACCAATTCCAACGTAGCAAGGGCCCAGGCAGCAGCCGATGGGGCGAGGACGACAGCCACTGCAGCACAATCCACCGCCAACACGGCCAACACCAATGCCAGCACAGCGCTGGCGAAGGCCAATGCGGTCAGCGGCCTGGTCAGCCAAGTCTCGGCTAGTGGCAACGTGCGCCTTGGCGGCGAGAACACCGGCGCCGTGCTGGATGTGCGCAACAAGTCCAACGCAGTTCGCAGCATCACCGGCTTGAAGGATGGGGCGCTTTCTGCATCCAGCACTGAAGCCGTGACGGGCAAGCAGCTCAATGCAACCAACACCAATGTGACCAGTGCCAGAACTGCAGCCGATGCCGCGAAGACGACGGCCACGGCCGCGCAGTCCACGGCCACTACGGCCAATACCAATGCCAACACTGCATTGGCCAAGGCCAATACGGTCAGTGGCCTGGTCAGCCAGGTATCGGCCAGTGGCAACGTACGTTTGGGCGGCGAGAACACCGGCACGGTGCTGGATGCCCGCAACAAGTCCAATGCTGTTCGCGCCATCACCGGTCTGAAGGATGGAGCGCTGAGCACGACCAGCACCGAGGCGGTTACGGGTAAGCAGCTCAACGCCACTAATGCGAATGTCAGCAAGGCGCAGGCAGCAGCCGACGCAACGGCCGCACGGCTGAATGCTAGTGCCGTGGCACTGGGCGCGGGAGCTGTCGCGGAGCAGGCCAGCTACGGCATCAGTACTGCGCTGGGCAACAACGCCAAAGCCTACAACGGCAAGAGCGTCGCCATGGGCGCAGACGCTCGCGCGACGGTGGATGACGCGGGTAACAAGATCAGCGGCAACGGAGGTGTGTCCATCGGTGCTGGCACCCGCAGTGGCAACGGTGCGGTGGCACTTGGACTGGACGCTGTGGCAACGGGTGATCGTGGTATTGCCGTCGGTCATGAGGCGTCCGGCAAGGGCACGCACGCCACTGCGCTGGGATTCCAGAGCAACGCGTCGGCCAACCAGGCCACGGCCGTTGGGCGCGGGGCCGTTGCCAGCAGCCTGTATGCCTCGGCCGTGGGCAATCAGGCGAGTGCCACGGCGCAGAGCGCGTTGGCCCTCGGTGATCGCGCCAGTGCGGCACATGCGGGCGCGGTTGCGCTCGGCAATGGCTCAGCCACGACTGCAACCAATCAGGTCTCGGTGGGCAACGGCTCGTTGAAGCGCAAAGTGGTCAACGTGGCCGATGGCGCCTTGAGTACGTCCAGCAGTGAAGCGGTGACTGGCAAGCAGCTGCATGCCACCAACATCAGCGTGGCTGCTGTGAAGGCGACTGCGGACGGTGCGCAGGCGCGGGTGGCGGTGCTGGATGGCCTGGTGGGGCAGGTCTCGGCAAGCGGAAACGTGCGCTTGGGTGCAGACAACACCGGCACCGTCGTCGACGTTGCCAACAAGACCGGCGCCAAGCGCAGGCTGCAGAATCTGGCCAACGGCGTGCTCAGCGCGTCCAGCGCCGATGCGGTAACTGGGCAGCAGCTCAATGCCACTAATAGCGAAGTGACCAGTGTGCGCACGGCGGCGACCGCGGCGAAAACTGCGGCCGACGCCGCTCGTGGCGTAGCCGATGGCGCTGTGCTGAAGGCTGATGCCCTGGGCGGACTGGTGGGTCAGGTATCTGCCAGCGGCAACGTCCGCCTCGGTGCAGAGAACACCGGCACCATTGTGGATGTCGCAAACAAGGCCGGAGCCAAGCGACGTATCTACAACATCGCCAACGGAACGCTTGGCGCGGGTAGCACGGATGCGGTGACCGGGCAGCAGCTGTTTGCAACCAACGCCTTGGTGGAGACGCAGCGACAGGCTCTGGCTGGGCATGCGCAGCAGCTGACGGATCAGGACGCGCGTATCACGGACAACCGGGTCAAGTTGGATGCGCTGCGTACGGACTTCGACAACTTCGATCCGGATCTGGATGGTGTGGTGAAGTTCAGTGCTGACCGCCGGTTGGTGGACATGGCGGGCGCCCGCGTATCGGGTGTGGCGGCGGGGGATATCAGTTCTGCGACCAGCACGGATGCGGTGAATGGCGGGCAGCTGTTTGCGACCAACTCTCGCATAGAAGCACTTGAGTTGAAGGATCGCTTGGTTGACTTCGGAAAGGAGTTTGGAGCTATGGATGCAGAATCCGGTCTGTTTGGCGTCGCCATTGGAAATGGTGCGCAGGCGTCGCTCCGCACAGAGGGGGGGACTGCAGTTGGCAGTTACTCCACTGCATTGGGCAAAAATTCGGTCGCATTGGGGCGTGGCTCGCTAGTCGAGGAAATTGCTGAAGCGGGTTTCGCGCTTGGTGCTGGCGCTTCAGTTTCTCAGGATCATGGCGTCGCCTTGGGGTCATACTCAGAGATAAGGGCTGGTGCCTTTAACTCGGTTGCACTTGGTGCAAATTCGATCGCCGAGGAGGAGCGAGTGGTATCCATAGGGAGCTCAACCCTGAAGCGCAGGCTTACGAATGTTGCGCGGGGTACCTCCGGTGACAACGCCGCAACCATCGCGCAGTTGAGCGAGTCTGTCTCTGCCCTCGGTGGAGGTGCCAGCGTCGATCCAAACGGCAGCGTTGTTGCTCCTGTCTATGGAATGCAGGGTGGAACGCAGAATAACGTCGGAGACGCTTTGGCCGTCCTGGATGGCGCAGTGGTCAGAGCTGATAGTCGCGTAGAGAACATCGAAAATCATTTGCGTGCGACGTTCCAGCAGTCACCCTCAACTAGAGTGGATGGAACTGGCCAGCTGAATCTGGCAGGTGCGCAGGGCATGGTTCTGTCGAACCTTGCTGATGGTCGTATTGCCGCAGGGAGCCGTGATGCCGTAACCGGCAATCAGTTGTACGCCGCAGAGCAGAAGATCTCGCAGAATCGGAATGATCTGGAGGCCATGCGCAGGGAGCGGGAGATGGCTGAGGCGGCGATGCGTGGACGGGATGCGAGCGTCATCGACTATGGTGGCGCGCGCTTGACTGGTGTGGCTGAGGCGAAGCTGTCGGCTGACAGCGCGGACGTTGTGCGCGGTAGTCAGCTATTCCGGACCAATGAGGTGGTAGCTAGTTTGGCTGATCGTTTCAACAACGTGATCGTGGATCACGATGACCTAAGTACTCCGGCTGAGGCAGCGTTCCTATCCGTGGCCGTTGGTGGAGACACTCGGGCTTTGGGGGAAGGATCGACTTCAGTTGGTAGCTATGCATCTTCACGTGGTAAGCAATCCACCGCAATTGGATACGGTGCGCACATAGCTGCCGATGCACTTACCGGGGTTTCGCTTGGCCAAGCCGCAGGCGTGTTCGCAGATTGGGGTGTTGCTCTGGGGAGTTACAGTAGGGTAAAGGTGGGGGCAAGGTTTGCCGTTGCTGTGGGTGCGCAGTCGATCGCTGAATCCGAGATGGAGGCTTCATTCGGTAACATGTCGTTGAAGCGACGCCTCACCAATATTGCCAACGGCACCGCCAACCACAACGCAGCCACCATCGGCCAGCTCCGCGGCGCCCTGTCCACCCTCGGCGGCAACATCGACGCCAACGGCAACGTCACCACCCCCGGCTTCAACGTCCAGGGCCAGCACCAGAGCACCGTCAACGACGCTCTCACCACGCTGGACTCCGCCGTAGTCACCACCGGCTCCCGCATGGACCGCGTCGAAACCCAGCTCCGCTCGGTCTTCCAGGAAACCCCCTCTACCCGTAGCGACGGCACCGCCCAGCTCACCCTGGCCGGCGCCAACGGCATGGTCATCTCCAACGTGGCCAACGGCCTGATCGCTGCCGGCAGCCGCGAGGCGGTCAACGGTGGCCAGCTGCACGCCGTGCAGCAGCAACTCAATGGCCGCATGGACGGGCTGGAGCAGCGCGTCGATGGCCAGCCGCAGTCGCGTGCGGTGGCTACCTCTTCCGCTGCGCCGACCGGACAGGTCACGCCGACGCCGGAAGCCAGCGATTCGCCGCAGGTGGCCTCGGCAGGCGAGGGCACTTCGACTACGCCGCAGCCGAAGTCGAAGCAGGACGACACGCCGTCGCCCACGCCGCAGGTCGATACCGCTGAACTGGAGAAGATGCTGGCCCGCGCCAACGAGTACACCGATGGTGCCATCAGCAACTTCGAGCGTCGCCTGGACAAGATGGACAAGCGCTTCAACCGCATGGCGGCGATGAGCAGTGCGCAGACGGCCATGGCCATGAACACCGCCGGCCTGGCCACCTACAACCGCCTCGGTGCGGGCGTGGGCTACGCCGAGGGCGAGTCGGCCATGGCGGTGGGTTACCAGCGCGTACTCAACGACAAGGGCTCAGCCACCTTCAGCCTCAATGGCGCGTTCACCAACAGCGGTGAACGCAGCATGGGCGTGGGTGTGGGCATCGGCTGGTAAGCCATGGCGCCCCGGTGTGGTGCGCGTAACGAGCCCCGCCGCGCCGGGGCCATTGCAGAGGAAATTGCGATGTACAACTTCATGAGCCGCTTCATGACCTACCGGCGCTACTACGTCTGGCGCGCCCGCATCCGCTACGTCACCCACGACATGGATACGTGGACGCTGGCGTGCCTGGTGCTGATGATCTGCATGGGGTTGATGGTGTGGGGGTTCTGGCGCGTGGTGAACGTGCCGCCGCCGCGCATCCATCCGGAGGCCGCTGCCGTGCGGGTGGAAGTGCTGACCGACGAAGCGATCCATCGCATCGTGCTGGTGCGCCACGGCGGCACGACGCCGGGTCATCCCTTCTACAGCGCCGCGGAGATCCGCGGCAGCACCCAGCGTACGCTGCGGGTGCGGCAGACGCTGCAGGACCCGGTACCGATGAAGCTGCAGGCGGACATGTACGCGGACATCGCGGACTACATCAACGCTACCGGTGCCTGCATGCCTTTTCCCTGCCGCCGCGTGAGTTTCCGCATCGAACAGCTGCAGCGGTCGGGGCGCGAGAGCGCCGTACGCAACAAGGCCCTGGCCGAGATCCTGCAGGTGCCGTGGTACCTGGTGCCGAATCTTGATGGCGAACGCATGCGGGTGCGCAGCGGTTGGGCGGATGATTTCCAGGACGTGTACTCGCACGCCTGGAACCTGCATGACCTGCAGAAGATGCATGCGCGCATGATGGCCGAGTACCCGTACCGTGCTGCGGTGCCGTGGCTGGCACGATTGGCAACCCCGACCGAAGAAAAGCTGATCTTCCCGTAGAGCCGAGCCATGCACGGCTGCTCTCCGCGCAGATCGAGGCAGCCTCGAGCCGAGCATGGGCTCGGCTCTACGCCAGTCACCCGCCGATGTAGGCGGTGATCTCCGTCTCGGCCAGCAATTGCCGCAACTGCGTGGCCGATGCCCGGCGCATGGGTTTCTCATCCACCGGCGACAGCGGTGCCTGGCGCAGGGCGTCGTAGGGCAGCACGGCCAGGTCGAAGGTCAGTTCTTCGGCACTGAACACCCACACCGGTACGTCCAGGTTGCGCTCGCGGTCCAGCCGCAGGCGCCGCGTACGCGATTCGGCGGGGATGCGATGTTCGTCCAGGAAGCGATGCACGGCCTCCGGGTCGTCGCTGTGCAGGTGCAGCTGCACGGGGCTGTTGGCATCGGCAGTGCCGTCAAGAACGGGTCCGGCCAGGCGCGGCGAGAAGCCGTGCAGGAACTCCAGCGCGCGCAACGCGGACTCACGCCGCCGCTGCAGCTCATTGCCGTGTTGTGGGCCGGAAAACAGCCGCTGGTACTCGCGCAGGGCCTGTTCGATCTCGACGTTGCGGGGCAGCGAGGCATCGTCGTGGATGCCAAGACGGCTGGCGGCCTTGAGTTTGGCCTGGTGGAAGTCGCGGATTCCGCCTTCGGCCATCAGCCGGGCGGCTTCGTGGGCGAGGCGATGACGCCGTTCGCGGGTCTGGCTGGCAGCATGCTGGTGAGCGCGGTGCATGCGATGACTCCCTGTTGCGACCTGGCTACAGACTAGCGCAGGCATGTGACATCTGCGTGGGTATTTGAACCGCATCTGGTAGATGCCGACCTTGGTCGGCACGGGGCGCCAACCAAGGTTGGCGACTACCAGGGCCGGGCCGGGCCAGGCCATGCCCGCAGAGTCCTTCGGCTGCCGGATGCAATCGCTTTGGTAGATGCCGACCTTGGTCGGCACGGGGCGCCAACCAAGGTTGGCGACTACCAGGGCAACGCCGGGCCGTGCCCGCAGAGCCCTTCGGCTGCCGGATGCAATCGCTTCGGTAGATGCCGACCTTGGTCGGCACGGGGCGCCAACCAAGGTTGGCGACTACCAGGGCAGGGCCGGGCCGTGCCCGCAGAGCCCTTCGGCTGCCGGATGCAATCGCTTTGGTAGATGCCGACCTTGGTCGGCACGGGGCGCCAACCAAGGTTGGCGACTACCAGGGCCGGGCCGTGCCCGTAGAGCCCTTCGGCTGCCGGATGCAATCGCTTTGGTAGATGCCGACCTTGGTCGGCACGGGGCGCCAACCAAGGTTGGCGACTACCAGGGCCGGGCCGTGCCCGTAGAGCCCTTCGGCTGCCGGATGCAATCGCTTCGGTAGATGCCGACCTTGGTCGGCACGGGGCGCCAACCAAGGTTGGCGACTACCAGGGCAACGCCGGGCCATCGTGCCAACCAACGGTTGGCACCCACCGCACCTGCACCTTTAGAAGATATCGAACGCGGCCGCGTCCGCCTGCGGGGTGCTCTGCAGGTTGAGGTCGTAGTCGGTCAGGCGGTCCATGTCTTCCACCTTCACCCACTCCACCGCGCCGTTGAGGGTGGCCTGGACCATGCCGCTCGGCGGTTCGTTCTGCGCGATCGGGGTGTCCTTCAGCGCGGTGCGCATGTAGTCGATCCAGATCGGCAGGGCCGCCTTGCCACCGTATTCGCGGTAGCCCAGCGAGCGGAAGTCGTCGCGGCCCACCCACACGGTGGTCACGTACGGGCCGCCGAAGCCGGAGAACCAGGCGTCACGGTGGTCGTTGGTCGAGCCGGTCTTACCGCCCACGTCCTCGCGGCCGAGCACCTTGGCCTGCGCGCCGGTACCGCGCTGGACCACGTCGCGCATCATCGACACCAGCTGGTAGGCAGTACGGGCGTCGATCGCACGCGGTGCGGTACGCGCGTCCGGGTTGACCGGTGCGGCCGGCGTTTCGGACTTGGCTTCCGGCTTGGCGGCGGCGGTGGCGTCAACCTTGGGGGCCGGGGCGCCGAAGTTGAAGCCGTCCACCACCTGGTTCACCGGCTGGTCGCTGCTGCCCGCGCAGTCGCGGCAGGCCATCGCCGGGTTTTCCTTGAACACCAGGTTGCCATCGCGGTCGTTGACCTGGTCGATCAGCCAGGTGTCCACGCGCGAGCCGCCGTTGGCGAACACGGCATAGCCGCGGGCCACCGACAGCGGGGTCAGCGAGGCGGTACCCAGCGACATCGACAGGTTCGGCGGCAATTCGGATTCGGCAAAGCCGAACTGGCTGATGTACTTGCGCGCGTAGTCCACGCCCATGCCATCAAGCAGGCGCACCGAGACCAGGTTGCGCGACTGCACCAGCGCCTCACGCAGGCGCATCGGGCCACGGAAGCCACCTCCGTCGTTCTGCGGCGCCCAGGTCTTGCCGCGGCGGTCGCGGAACACGACCGGGGCGTCGAGCACGATCGAGGCCGGGTTGTAACCCTTGTCGAAGGCGGCCGCATAGACGAACGGCTTGAAGCTCGAACCCGGCTGGCGACGGGCCTGGGTGGCACGGTTGAACTTGTTGCCGGAGAAGCTGAAGCCACCGACCAGGGCCTTCAGTGCGCCGCTGTGGGCGTCCAGCGAGACCAGCGCGGACTGGCCGCGCGGCAGCTGGTCGAGCAGCCACTCGCCCTCCTTGGCACCGGCGCGCACGCGCACGATGTCGCCACGCTGCACCAGCTTGGCCGGGCTCTTGTTGGCCCACTTGGCGGCACCGGCCGGCAGCACGATCTCGCTGCGGTTGGCCAGCACCACGGTGGCACTACCGTCGGCACCGGTGCTGGCGACGATCGCCGGCAGCAGGCCGGCCTGGCCGAACATGCCGCGCAGGTGCTCGGCCAGTGCAGCGGCATCATCGCCGGCACCCAGCTGTACCTGCTTCTCCACGCCGTGCCAGCCGTGGCGGTGGTCGTACAGCAGCAGGCCGTCGCGCACCGACAGATTGGCAGCGGTCTGCAGGGTCGAATCGATCGTGGTGGTGACGTGGTAGCCCTTGTTGACCACGTCGCCGCCGAAGCGGGCGATCATTTCCTGGCGCACCAGTTCGGCCACGTAGGGCGCATCGACCTGCACCGGCGGCTCATGCGCGGTGGCGTGCATCGGCACGGCCTTGGCCGCGTCGGCCTCGGCCTGGCTGACGAACTTCAGGTCGGCCATGCGCTGCAGGACATAGTTGTCACGGCGCTGGCGGGCGCGCTCCGGGTTGGAGATCGGGTTGCCCGAGGACGGGAACTTGGGGATGCCGGCCAGCGAGGCCATCTCGTCCAGGTCCAGTTCGCCCAGCTTCTTGCCGTAGTAGAACTCGGCGGCGGCGGCCACGCCGTAGGCGCGGTTGCCGAAGAAACTCTTGTTCAGGTACAGCTCGAAGATCTCGTCCTTGCTCAGCTCGGACTCGATCTTGCGCGCCAGCAGGATCTCGGCCAGCTTGCGGGTATAGCTGTACTCGGAGCTGAGGAAGAACTGGCGGGCCACCTGCTGGGTGATGGTGGAGCCACCGGGCACGCGCTTGTCGTTGGTGGTGGCCAGCAGCCACACCGCGCGGCCGATGCCCTTGTAGTCCACGCCGCCGTGCTCGTAGAAGCGGGCATCCTCGGTCGCCAGGAACGCCTGCTTCAGCTTCTCCGGCACGTCCTTCATGGTGATGGGGGTACGCCGGGTCTCACCGAACACCGCCATCAGCTTGCCGTCGGCAGCGTAGACGTACATCGGCTCCTGCATTTCCACGTCGCGCAGGGTCTGCACGTCGGGAAGCTTGGAAGAAACGGCGTAGTACAGGCCGCCAACGGCGGCCGCTCCGACCAGCGCCAGGACCAGGACAACAAGAAAGATCCAGCGCAGCCAGCGGCGGAGACGGGTCATCGGTGTCAGATTCCGATTGCGAATTTCGTGGTCGCAGAGTATAGATTACGCAAGGTGGCGGCTGGGGCCGGCACTGGGGAGTGCAAGGGGACGCCAGGGGCTGCGTGTTCATCCTGTGAGGGATGTCACAGCAGGGCGGTTGCCATTTGCTAAGAATACGTTATTAATGCGCGGACGCAGCTCTTGCGTCCAAGTGCCCGTCGGCAGGGGAGAAACCGTGGGGCTCATCCCAAAAAGTCAGTCGCCGCTCATTGGCGTCGACATCAGTTCGACTGCGGTAAAGCTGTTGCAGCTTTCCCGCAGCGGCAACCGTTTCCGTGTGGAACATTACGCCGTGGAACCGCTGCCGCCGAACGCGGTGGTGGAGAAGAACATCGTCGAAGTGGAGGCCGTGGGAGAGGCCATCCGCCGGGCGATGAACCGTTCCGGCAGCAAGGCCAAGCTGGCCGCTGCGGCCGTGGCCGGTTCGGCGGTGATCACCAAGGTGATCCCGATGCCGGCCGACCTGGACGAGAACGACATGGAAGCCCAGATCGAGCTGGAAGCGGTCAACTACATTCCGTATCCGATCGAGGAAGTGAACCTGGACTTCGAGGTGATCGGGGCGATCCCGAACAACCCGGAAATGGTCCAGGTGCTGCTGGCTGCCTCGCGTTCGGAAAACGTTGAACTGCGCCAGTCGGCACTGGAACTGGGTGGCCTGCAGGCCAAGGTGATGGACGTGGAGGCCTTCGCGGTCGAGAACGCCTTCGCCCTGGTGGCCAGCGAGCTGCCGGTTTCGGCCGAGGGCGTAGTTGCGCTGGTCGATATCGGCGCCACCATGACCACCCTCAACGTACTGCGCGGTGGCCGCAGCCTGTACAGCCGCGAACAGGTGTTCGGTGGCAAGCAGCTGACCGACGAGATCATGCGCCGCTATGGCCTGAGCTACGAGGAAGCCGGTCTGGCCAAGCGCCAGGGCGGGCTGCCGGAAAGCTACGAGATGGAAGTGCTGGAGCCGTTCAAGGAAGCCACGGTGCAGCAGATCAGCCGTCTGCTGCAATTCTTCTATGCCGGCAGCGAATTCAACCGGGTCGATCACATCGTGCTGGCCGGCGGCTGTGCTGCCCTTGCAGGCCTGCCGGAGATGGTCGAGGAACAGCTGGGTGTGCCGACCGTGGTCGCCAACCCGCTGGCACAGATGACCCTGGGGCCGAAGGTGCAGGCGCACGCGCTGGCCCAGGACGCCCCCGCGCTGATGATCGCGACCGGTCTGGCGCTGAGGAGCTTTGACTGATGGCACGCATCAATCTATTGCCCTGGCGCGCCGAACGGCGCAAGCAACGCCAGCGCGAGTTCGGCATCATGCTGGGCATGGCCGCCCTTGGTGGCCTGCTGCTGTCGCTGTTGATCTGGTTCTACTACGACATGCAGGTCAGCGGGCAGAGCGATCGCAACGCCTACCTGCAGACCGAGATCGACAAGGTCAAGGAGCAGAACAAGGAAATCGACCGCCTTGACGAGCAGAAGAATCGATTGCTGGCCCGCAAGGCCGTGATCGAGCAGCTGCAGGCCAAGCGCTCGCAGATGGTCCACCTGTTCGATGCGCTGGTCCGCACCATCCCCGATGGCGTGGTGCTCACCGCCCTGCAGCAGGAAGGCGACGTGCTGACGCTGGAAGGCCGCACCCAGTCCAACGCCCGTGTCTCGGCCTACATGCGCAACCTGGAAGTCTCTGGCTGGATGACCAATCCGGAGCTGGCGATCATCGAGGCGCGTGAACCGGACAAGGACAAGGAAGGGCGCGCGACCGGCCCGGTGGCTGACATCAAGGCGTTGCCGTACGTGTTCAAGGTCAAGGTCAAGCTGCCCGCGCAGAGCGAGGAAGCAGCGACCACTCCAGGCCTGAACCCTGATGGCAGCGTGGCCGGCACCGCGCCGGTGGCACCGACCGTCGCACCGCTCAGCGCAGGGCCCGACGCGGCAGCGCCGGCTGCTGCCGCACCAGCGCCGGGATCTACGCCGGCACCGGCAGCCACGCCTGCAACTGCTCCGGCACAGGCCCCGGCACCGCCGGCAGCACCTGCGCCGGCCAAGCCAGCGCAGGCCGCACCCGCACCCAAGCCTGAGGGCAGCCGCCTGGCGCAGCCGCCGCAGGCCTTCCACGCCCCGCTGCAGGGGGATCGCGCATGAGCAAGAAAGTCGACATCAAGAACCTGGACTTCAACGACATCGGCAACTGGCCGAGGAACGCGAAGATCGTGTTCTGCTCGCTGATCGCCCTGGTCATCATGTTCGTGCTTTGGATGCTGCTGGTCAGCGGCAAGCGCGAGGAACTGGCCGGTCTGGAGTCGCGGGAAACCGAGCTGCGTGCCGAGTTCACCAAGGAACAGGAACGCGCGGTCAACCTGGAACCGTTGAAGCAGCAGCTGGCACAGATGGAGCAGGTCCTGCAGCAGATGCTGCGGCAGCTGCCGAGCAAGACCGAGATGCCTGACCTGATCATCGACATCTCGCAGACCGCACTGTCCAGCGGCCTGGCCAACGAGCTGTTTGAACCCGAGCAGGAGCAGATCAAGGAGTTCTACGCCGAGAAGCCGATCAAGCTGCGGATGGTGGGTAGTTACCATCAGTTCGGTGCCTTCGTCAGCGGCGTGGCCTCGCTGCCGCGGGTGGTGATCCTGACCATGCACGACATCAACCTCAAGCCGAAGGACAAGACCGGCGGCAACATCCGTGCCGGTGCGCTTGAACTGTCCGGTACGGTCAAGACCTACCGTTACCTGGATGAGGCCGAGGTCGAGGAACAGCAGAAGGCTGAAGCGGGCAAGGAGGCGAAGAAGTGATCCGTTCCTTCATTGCACGTGGTGGGATGGCGTTGACGGTGCTGCTGCTGGCCGCCTGCGGCCGCGGCGTGACCAGCACGCCGGGTGATGCGCCCAACCTGGAAAAGTGGGTCGAAAGCGAGCGTGCGCGACCGGCGCAGCCGCTGGAGCCGCTGCCGGTGATGCAGCAGTTCGAGACCTTCGAGTATTCCGCGCAGGGCATGCGCGATCCGTTCACCGATGCCTGGACCAACCCGCAGCAGGGGAATGGGGGACTGCGGCCAGATCCGAACCGACGCAAGGAGCCGATGGAAGGCTTCCCGCTTGACGCGCTGGACATGGTCGGCACCATCGGAACAGGCGCCGGCACCGTGGCGCTGGTGATGGGGCCGGACAAGGTGACCTACCGGGTGCGTCCCGGCGGTTACCTGGGGCAGAGCGACGGGCGGGTCACCGCGGTCTTCGAAGACCGCGTGGAGCTGATCGAACTGGTGCCGGATGGCGCGGGTGGCTGGCTGGAACGTCCAGCAACACTCGCGCTGGAAGATCAATGATCGTTTACTGGGGATAGCACGATGACCTTTCACCAAGCCAAGGGGCTGCGTCCCATCCGGCGCTCTACCTTGAACCGCATCAGCGCGCTGGGAGTCGCGTTGATGCTGGCCTGCGCTCCGGCGCTGGCCGCCGCACCGTCGGAAAAGCCGACCGGCACCGCGCTGGCGGCGACGCCGGCCGCTGCGCCGGCAGGCCTTTCGGTCGCACGCATCGACTTCAAGCGTGGCGATGACGGCGCGGGCCGCCTGATCCTGCAGTTCGACGGCCAGGGCGCCATGCCCGACCTGCGCAGCCAGGGCAACAGCGTGGTTGTCGATGTCGGCAACGCACGCCTGCCGGCCAATCTGCAGAAGCCGATGAACGTCACCGACTTCGCCACCCCGGTGCAGCGCATTGACGCCAAGCCGTCCGGCGCCGGCACCCAGCTGGTGCTGAGCACCGGCGGTCCGGTCGAGTCACTGGCCTACCAGAGTGGCAACGAGTATGTGGTGGAGATCAGCCCGCGGCAGGCCCAGGCCGCCGTTGGCGCCGTCACTGCCGGCAGCGTGACCCAGGCCGCCAAGGGCGTGCCGCAGCGCGGCTACGCCGGCAAGCCGGTGACCTTCAACTTCCAGGACGTGCCCGTGCGCACTGTCTTGCAGCTGATTGCCGAAGAGTCGAATCTGAACGTGGTGGCCTCCGACTCGGTGCAGGGCAATGTGACCCTGCGCCTGGTCAACGTGCCGTGGGACCAGGCGCTGGATATCGTGCTGCGTGCCAAGGGCCTGGACAAGCGTCGTGACGGCAGCGTGGTATGGGTTGCGCCGCAGTCCGAGCTGGCCAAGTTCGAGCAGGAGAAGGAAGACGCGCGCATCGCGATCGAGAACCGCGAAGATCTGATGACCGACTACGTCCAGATCAACTACCACAGCGCCACGCAGATCTTCAAAGCGCTGACCGAGGCCAAGGGCATCGGCGGCTCCGGTGGTGGTGGCGGCGGTGGTCAGGGTGGCAGCGGGTCGGCGTCGCAGGAAGACAGTGGTTTCCTGTCCGCGCGTGGCCGCATCGTCGCAGACGAACGCACCAACACGCTGATGATCAGCGACATCCCGAAGAAGATCGCGCGGATGCGCGAACTGATCAACGTGATCGACCGCCCGGTCGACCAGGTGCTGATCGAGAGCCGCATCGTCATCGCCACCGATACGTTCGCCCGCGAACTGGGTGCCAAGTTCGGCATCAGCGGCAGTCGCGACAACGTGTACTTCAGCGGCAACCTGGAAGCCAACGCCAAGACCCGTCAGTCGCAGGTGGACGCCAACAACGCCAATGCGAAGGCTGAGCGCGACTGGATCGCCGGTGGCCGCGTGGGTCCGCCGCCGGTTTCGGTCGGTTCGGCCATCACCCGCGGGCTGAACTGGAACCTGCCAGTGGCAGCGGCCAGCAATCCGGGCTCGCTGGCATTGTCGATCCTCAACGCGGGCTACCTGTTGGACGTCGAACTGTCGGCCATGCAGGAAGAGTCGCGCGGCGAAGTGATCTCCAACCCGCGCGTGGTCACCACCAATCAGCGTGAAGCGTTGATCAAGCAGGGCAAGGAAATCGGCTATGTCACCATCAGTGGTGGCGGTGCCGGCGGTGCAGCTACCCCGAACGTGCAGTTCAAGGAAGTGGTGCTGGAACTGAAGGTCACCCCGACGATCACCAACGACAACCGCGTGTTCCTCAACATGGCGGTGAAGAAGGATGAGGTCGAAAGCTACATCGTGCTGGAGGGCTACGGCCAGGTGCCCAACATCAACCGCCGCGAGGTCAATACCGCCGTGCTGGTGGAAGATGGGCAGACCGTGGTGATCGGTGGCGTGTATGAGTTCACCGATCGCAACAGTGTCAGCAAGGTGCCGTTCCTGGGCGACGTGCCCTTCCTCGGCAACCTGTTCAAGAAGCGCGGTCGCAACAAGGACAAGGCCGAACTGCTGGTGTTCGTGACCCCGAAGGTCCTGCGCGTGGCGCGCCAGAACTGAGACGTTGCACCTGTTGCATCCGACCGGGGCCGCCACGTGCGGCCCCGCGTCGTTTGCGCCAGTAGATCCACGCCATGCGTGGATGGGTGAGTAGATCCACGCCATGTCCCTCCAGTAGATCCACGCCATGCGTGGAGGCTGTTCAGCCGTTCTTGATGCCAGCAGCCGGACGGCCTGCGATGATGTGGGGAACCCGAGCCATCCTGCGCCGGTCAAAGGCCCCCATGAACCTGCCTCCGCCGATGCCCGAATCCATTTCTCCGCCGCCTGCCCCCGTCACCTCGCGCCTGCATGCCGCTTTCAGCGACCTGCGCGATGCACTGTCGGCCGAGATCGTCGGTCAGGCGGCGCTGGTCGAACGTCTTCTGATCGCCTTGCTGGCCGATGGCCACCTGCTGGTGGAAGGTGCACCGGGCCTGGCCAAGACCACGGCCATCCGGGCCTTGGCGGCACGGCTGGAAGCAGACTTCGCACGTGTGCAGTTCACCCCGGACCTGTTGCCTTCCGACCTGACCGGCACCGAGATCTGGCGCCCGCAGGAAGGGCGTTTCGAGTTCGTGCCGGGGCCGATCTTCCATCCGATCCTGCTGGCCGATGAAATCAACCGCGCGCCGGCCAAAGTGCAGTCCGCGCTGCTGGAAGCGATGGGTGAACGCCAGGTCACCGTTGGCCGCCACACCTACGCGCTGCCGTCGCTGTTCCTGGTGATGGCCACGCAGAACCCGATCGAGCAGGAAGGCACGTTCCCGCTGCCGGAAGCGCAGCTGGATCGATTCCTGATGCACGTGCGCATTGGTTATCCAGACCAGACGGCCGAGTCGGAGATCCTGCGGCTTGCCCGCGAGCGTGCCAGGGGTGCGCTTGGTGAGGCCGCAGCGACGCCGGAGAAACTGCCGATGCAGGATGTCTTCGACGCGCGCCGTGAGGTGCTGGAGCTGCACATGGCCCCCGCGCTGGAGCGCTATCTGATCGAACTGGTGCTGGCCTCGCGTGACCCTTCGCGCTACGACGCCTCGCTGGCGCGCCGTATTGCCTGGGGCGCCAGCCCCCGTGGCTCCATCGCACTGGAACGGTGCGCACGGGCGCGGGCGTGGTTGTCTGGGCGTGATTTCGTCACCCCCGACGACGTGCGTGCCGTGGCCGCCGATGTGTTGCGCCACCGGGTCCTGCCCAGCTATGAAGCCGTCGCCGAAGGGTGGGATGGTGAGCGCCTGGTGCAGGAGCTGCTGGCCCGGGTACCGGCACCCTGAGTGCGCGCATGACCGGCACGACCAACGGACCTGCTCCGGGTACCAGCGAAGGCGATGGTCTGCGACCGCAGTTGGCCGAGCTGGTGGCACTGCGCCGCCTGGCACAGCGTCCGCCACCGCCTCGTCGAGGGCGCGCGGGCAGTGCAGGCCAGGCACCTTCGCCGCTGCGCGGACGCGGCATGGAATATGCAGAATCGCGCGAGTACGTGGCGGGCGACGACGCGCGCCACATCGACTGGCGCGTCACCGCGCGCACTGGTCGCACGCATACCAAGCTGTTCCAGGCGGAACGCGAGCGGGTCACCCTGATCGTTGCCGATACGTCGCCTGCGCTGTACTTCGGTACCCGTGTGCGCTTCAAGTCGGTGCAGGCCGCGCGCGCTGGTGCCGTTGCGGCATGGTCCGCACAGCGTCGCGGCGACCGCATCGGTGCATTGCGCGGCAGTGATCGTGAGGCACCGATCGCACCGGCCGGCGGTGCCCGTGGGGTACTGCGTGTACTTGATGCACTCACGCGCTGGTACGCGCAGCCACCGGCCGATGACCTCGGCCTGGAGCGCGCGCTGGACCATGCCGGGAGGGTGCTGCGGCCTGGCGCACGGATGTTGGTGCTGGCTGATCCGCAGCAGGCGCTTCGCATTCCGCCAGCGCGCTGGAGCGCACTGGCCCAGCACCATGACCTGAGTCTGCTGCTGCTGGTCGATCCGCTGGAGTTGCAGCCGCCAGCGGCGCCCCTGCAGTTTCTTGCCGTACAGCAGCGCATCGGCCTGGACCTGCGTCGCAGCGATGTGCAGGCGCACTGGCAAGCGCATTTCGTCGAACCGCTGCAGCAGCTGCGCAGCCAGCTTGCCGCACGTCGCGTCGATGTGCAGGTGCTTTCCACCGATGCGGCCAGTGATGCCTGGCTGGCGCCGGCACCGACGGAGGTGCCGGCATGAGTGCCTCCCTGCCGCTGCGTGATGTGCAGTTGCCGGCCTCGCCAGCGTGGTGGCCCCCCGCACCTGGCTGGCTGATGCTGATCGCACTGATTCTGCTGTTGCTGGCAATCGTTGCTGCGCTGGCCTGGCGTCGGCGCCGCCGACGCCAACAGTGGATGCGTGTGTTCGATCAGGAGATTGCGGCCGTGAACGGCGCGCCGTCGGAACTGGCGATCATCGCCAGCCTACTGCGGCGTGCGGCGCGTCAGGCACGCCCCGGAAGCGAAGCACTGCGCGATGATGCGTGGTGGCAGCATGTCGATCCCAAGGACACCCTGCCGCCTGCGCAGCGCAATCTGTTGGCCGAGGGTGCCTATCGTCCTCACGTGGATGCCGCTGCCGTGGCCGACGTGCGCGCGTGGGCGCGGGCGCGTTACCTGGCGTTGCTGCAGGAGCGCCGTCGATGAGCGCGCTGGCAGCTTACTGGCCCTGGCCGGATCTGCAGCTGGCGTGGCCGCTGGCACTGCTGGCAATGCCGTTGCCGATCCTGATGCACGCGTGGAAACGGCGTGCCGACCCGGGCGCGGCGCTGCGCGTGCCGTACGCCGCTGCCGAACTGGAAGCGCTGGCCGGTGGCGGGCGCATCGGGGTTTCCTGGTTGCGCAGCGGCCTGCTTTGGTTGGGCTGGCTGGCACTGTGCGTGGCGATGGCGCGCCCGCAGCAGCTGGGTGAGGCGATCACCCCGCCGCAGGAAGGCCGGCAGATGATGCTGGCAATGGACGTGTCCGGCAGCATGAGCGAGCCGGACATGGTGCTTGGCGCACAGCCGGTCGAGCGTCTGACCGCTGCCAAGGCGGTGCTGGCTGATTTCCTCGACCGTCGTGCCGGCGATCGCGTCGGCCTGCTGGTGTTCGGCGATCGTGCCTACACACTCACGCCGTTGACTGCGGATCTGTCCAGCGTGCGTGATCAACTGCGCGACAGCGTGGTCGGCCTGGCCGGGCGCGAGACGGCCATTGGTGATGCCATCGCGCTGGCGGTCAAACGCCTCCGCAGCCAGCCCGAAGGGCAGCGTGTACTGATCCTGCTGACCGACGGCGTCAGCAACGCCGGTGTGCTGGAACCCCTGCGCGCCGCCGAGCTGGCACGTGCGGAAGGTGTGCGCGTGCATACCGTAGCCTTTGGCAGCGACGGTAGTGCGCGGTTCTTCGGCATTCCCGTGGCCGCCGACCGCGACCCGGTGGACGAGGCAACGCTGCGCAGGATCGCAGAGATGACCGGTGGTCGCTTCTTCCGTGCGCGTGACACCGACCAGCTGGCCGGCATCTATGCCGAACTGGACAGGCTGGAGCCGATCGCCGCGAAGGGGCCGACACTGCGTCCGCGCAACGAGCGCTATGCATGGCCGCTGGCTGTCGCCTTGCTGCTGGGCGCGTTGGCGTGGGTATGGCCGGAGCGCCGCCGATGAGCGCCACCTTCCTGAAGATGCCCGACTGGAGCGCGTTCGAGTGGAGCGCGCTGCATTTCCTGCGCCCGGAGTGGTTGTGGATGCTGGCGGCACTGCCGCTGATCGTGGCGGTGGCCGTATACCGGCAGCGGCGCAGCGACGCCTGGCGGCAGGCAGTCGACGCCCATCTGTTGTCCCACCTGCTGGCCGGTGAGGGGAAGCGACGCGCGCGCCTGCCATGGGCTCTGCTGCTGGGCTGGACCGTGGCTGCACTGGCGATGGCTGGCCCCAGCTGGCGGCAGCAGGCGCAGCCGGTCTATCAGGCCAGCGCGCCGCTGGTGGTGGTGCTGGATCTCTCCAGCCGCATCACCGCGACCGACCTGCCACCCTCGCGGCTGCTGCAGGCGCGGGCAAAAATCGGTGCGTTGCTGCGTGCCCGTCAAGGCGGGCAGGTGGGTCTGGTGGTGTATGCCGAAGATGCCTATACCGTGGCGCCGTTGACCGACGACGCTGCAAACGTGGCGCTGTACCTGGATGCGCTGGCGCCGGAGGTGATGCCGCGTGATGGCCAGCGTGCTGATCGTGGCATCGACTGGGCGGTCCGGTTGCTGCGGCAGACCGGTGCCCTGCGCGGCCAGATTCTCCTGGTCAGCGACCAGGCTGACAGCGAAGCGATGCTTGCGGCAACGCAGGCGCGTGGTCTCGGCCTGCAGGTGTCGGTGCTGGGCCTGGGCACGCCGTCCGGCGCCGCCTATCGCGATGGTCAAGGCCAGATCGCTCAGGCCGCGCTGGATGAAACCAGCCTGCGTGCCGTCGCCACCGCAGGCGGCGGGAGTTACCAGCGCATCGCCAGCGATGATCGCGACCTGCAGGCATTGGGCGTGCTGGATGCCAGCGATGGCGGCGCACTGCAGCGGCCCGGACAGGCCCGGCAATGGCAGGACGAAGGCTATTGGTTGTTGCCGCCGGTGATGCTGTTGGCACTGCTGGCGTTCCGCCGCCGTGCGGTGCTGGCGGCAGTGCTGGCCTTGGGTCTTCTGCCCTTGAGCGGGCAGCTGCAGGCGCAGCCGCGCGCGCCGACAGCTGCACAGACACCTGCACCTGCAGCGGGCACGTTGTGGGAGCGTGCCGACCAGCGTGAGCATGCGCGCCTGGCTGCGGGCGTGCAGGCCTACCGTCAAGGTGATTTCGCTACTGCCCGCAAGCAGTTCGAAGGCATCGACAGCGACGCCGGCTGGTACAACCTCGGCAACGTGCTTGCCCGCCAGGGTGACTACGACGGCGCCATCGCCGCCTACGACAAGGCCCTGACGCGCCACCCGCAGATGGCCGACGCCGTCGCCAACCGCGCCGTGGTCGACGCTGCGCGCAAGCGCAAGCCGCCGTCGAACAATGACCAGGGGCAGGGCAAGGGGCAGCAGAAGCCGCAGCAGGGCCAGCAGCAGAACCAGCAGGGACAGCAAGGGCAGCAAGGGCAGCAAGGGCAGCAAGGGCAGCAGAATCAGCCGCAGCAGGGCCAGCAGAATCCGCAGCAAGGCCAGCAGAATCCGCAACAGGGTCAACAAGGCCAGCAGCAACCGCAGGGCCAGAAGGGCCAGCAGAATCCGGCGTCTACAGGTTCCGGCCAGCAGGGTGCGAAACAGGAGCCGCCGCAGGCAGCTGACCCGCAGGCCCAGGCGCAGGCCGATGCCCAGCAGCGTCAGCGCATGCAGCAGGCACTGCAGCAGGCGCGTGCTGGCGAAGCCGGCAAGACGGCAGTGCGCGGCGCTGGCGGCACACCGCAACAGCGCGAGGAGCAGCAGGCCGTGGAGGCCTGGATGCGGCGCGTACCGGATGATCCGGGGGCATTGCTGCGGGCCAAGTTCCAGTTGGAAAACGAACGTAGAAAGAGGGAAGGGCGATGACAGGCATGGCGAGCAGGCAATTCCGGTGGCCTCTGCCTGTGCTGGCGATGCTGCTGCTGTGGCTGCCGATGGTGGCCATGGCGCAGACGCGCGCCTGGCTGGAACAGGACAGCATCGCCGCCGGTGATGCGGTCACCCTGCACATCGAGACCGACGAAGGTGCACCGGACTATGCACCGTTGAATGCCGATTTCGCGCTCAGCGCGCAGAGCAGCAATCGCCAGGTGCAGTGGAGCAATGGCGGCGTCCAGCAGCGCAACCTCTATACGGTTGCGTTGACGCCGCGCCGCACCGGTACGCTGCAGGTGCCCTCGTTGCAGGTCGGCAGTGCACGCACGCTGCCCTTGGTGCTGCAGGTCAGTGATGCCGTGGTGGCCACCCCGCAGAGCAATGCCACCGCCTTCATCGAAACCGAGGTGGATGACCCTACGCCCTACGTGCAGCAGAGCGTGGGCGTGGTGGTCAGGCTGTACTTCGCTTCGCAGCTGGCGTCGGGCGAACTGGTGCTCGACACCCCCAGTGGCGCGTCGCTGCAACGGGTGGGCGAGGATCGCAGTGACGTGCGCCAGGTCAACGGCCGTCGCTACAACGTGGTCGAACGTCGCTTCCTGTTGATCCCCGAGCGCAGCGGTGCGTTGCGTCTACCTGGCGCGCGCTTCACCGGCCGCAGTGCAGGTGGCTTCTTCGATGACTTCTTCGGCAACGGTGGCGATGGCCGCATGAATGCCGTCGGTGCCGAACGCACGCTGCAGGTGCAGGCGCAGCCGGCGCAGGCCGTGCAGCCGTGGCTGCCCCTGCACAGCCTGCAGTTGCGCTACACCACGGCACCCAGCAGTGCGCGCACGGGCGAAGCGGCCACCGTGATGGTCGAAGCGATCGCCAACGGCGCTACCCGGGCCCAGTTCACCGATCTGCCCGTGCCCGACCTCGGCGACGCCGCTCAGGTGTTCGCCGAACCGGCCCAGTACGAGGAGACCTTCAACGGCAGTACGCCACGCCTGAAGATCACCCGGCGCTATTCGATCGTGCCGCGGCAGGTTGGATCGCTGCGCGTGCCCGGGCCACGCGTGGCCTGGTGGAACGTGGACAGCGGCAGTGCCCAGCAGGCCAGCCTGCCGGATCTGGAACTGGCCGTGGCGGCGGGCCGCGCCGGCGCGCCCGTGGCACAACCGATCGATACCGATGCCGCGCTGCCGGAAGACGCCGCCCCTTCGGTTGCATCCTCTCTTGCACCGACCGCAGCCGGCACCCGGCCGTGGCCGTGGATGGCCGCCGCCGCAGGTCTGGCCGTGCTGTGGCTGTTGACCCTGGCATGGGGATGGCGACGTGGTCGCCATGCAGTCGACCATGCCCGCCCGGTTCCCCGCCCTGGAGTTGTCGCACCTGCGACGTCGTCGCGTGCCAGCGTGGCCGAGCTGCGCCGGGCCATCGATGGCGAGGGCTTCGACCAGGTGGAGGCGCTGCTGTGTTCGATGGCGGGCGTGGAGCGCCTGGAACAGGTGATCGAGCGGCTGGCCGACCCGGCCCAGCGGCAGACCCTGCAGGCGTTGCAGCAGGCGCGCTGGGGCGGGATGGGCGATGTCTCCGTGCTGCGGTCCCGCCTGCGCGAAAGCTTCCGTGACGGACCGCACTGGTCGGGCGCCAGCGGCGCCGTCGACACTGGGCTGCCGCCGCTGTATCCGCCGCGGCAACCCTGAACCGGCGCGGCTTGCGCGCTTTGTTAGAGTAGATTCATTTTTCGAGGAATCCCGCGCATGACAGCAGCTGCTGCCGACAAGAAGAAGTTGCCCCTGCATTGGAAGATGGGCATCGGCTTTGCGATCGGCCTGGTCCTGGGACTGATCGTGCATGCCCTGGGCGGCAGCATCGAAGGCCTGCAGACCGGTGCCAAGTGGGTAATGGACTACGTCACCACCCCGGCTTCGGGCCTGTTCCTCAACCTGATCTTCATGCTGATCGTGCCGCTGATCTTCTCGGCGCTGATCATGGGTGTGTCGGAGATGGGCGACATCCGCGCCCTTGGCCGTATCGGCTGGAAGACGTTGGCCTACACCGTGCTGCTGTCCGGCATCGCTGTGGGTATCGGCCTGGTGCTGGTCAATCTGCTCAAGCCCGGTGCCGGCGTCGACCCGCAGGTGGCCGCGCTGATGCTGTCGGAGAACGCCGAGCGCAGCAAGGAAATCGTGGCTGGCATCCATGGCACGCCGAAGGGCATGGACATGCTGCTGTCGATCGTGCCGAGCAACGTGCTGCAGGCCGCTTCGGACAATGGCGCGATCCTGTCGCTGATGTTCTTCGCGCTCATGTTCGGTATCGGCATGGTGCTGACCGACGAGGCCAAGGTAGCCCCGCTGCGTCGCGCCATCGAAGGCGTGTTCGAAATCTCGATGACCCTGATCAATCTGGTCATCCGCCTGGCGCCGTATGCCGTGGCCTGCTTCATGTTCAACCTGGCCGCGCTGTTCGGCTTCGACCTGATCATCCGCCTGGGTGCCTACGTGGGCGTGGTGGTGCTGGCGCTGGGCCTGCACATGGTGGTGACCTACGGCACCGCGGTATGGCTGTCGGGGCGTTCGCCGCTGGCATTCTTCCGGCAGACCCAGGAGGCCACGGTGATGGCCTTCTCCACCGCCTCCAGCAACGCAACCCTGCCGACCGCGCTGCGCGTGGCCGACCAGATGGGCCTGCCGCAGCGCGTGTCGCGCTTCGTGCTGACCGTGGGTGCCACCGCCAACCAGAACGGCACCGCACTGTTCGAGGGCGTGACGGTGATCTTCCTGGCCCAGTTCTTCGGTGTCGACCTGAGCATCGGCCAGCAGGTCATGGTGATGGCGGTCTGCATCCTTGGTGGTATCGGTACGGCCGGTGTGCCGTCCGGCTCGCTGCCGGTGGTGGCGATGATCTGTGCGATGGTCGGCGTCAATCCGCTGGGCATCGGCCTGATCCTGGGCGTGAACCACTTCCTGGACATGTGCCGCACCGCGCTGAACGTGACCGGCGACTTGGCCTTGACCACGCTGGTGGCCAAGGGCGAAGCGCCGGACACCCCGGCCGAGATCGCTGCCGCCGCGGCCCGTCTGGACAACTGACCCAGGCAATACCTGATCGGGGTCGGAGCCCTTTCCGCAGGAAAGGGCTCCGACCCCTTCTCATATGCGGAATCCAGCGGAAATCATGAAGTTGCCGGCCAGCGGCCGGCGCTACCGCCTTGTTGGCCTGACCCCACCCGGCGTCTGTGGGACAATAGGCCGCCCGCAGTTCCGCGGCCGCCTCCCGATTCCGACAGAACCATGACGCAGCCTACCCGTCGCCAGTTGGCCAACGCCATCCGCTTCCTCGCCGCCGATGCGGTTGAAACCGCAAAGTCCGGCCACCCCGGCATGCCCATGGGCATGGCCGACATCGCCGAAGTCCTCTGGAACGACTACCACCGTCACAACCCGAACAACCCGCAGTGGTTCAACCGCGACCGCTTCGTGCTGTCCAACGGCCACGGCTCGATGCTGCAGTACGCGCTGCTGCACCTGAGCGGCTATGACCTGCCGATCGAGCAGCTGAAGGCCTTCCGCCAGCTGGGCAGCCACACCGCTGGCCATCCGGAGCGTCATGAGACCCCGGGCGTGGAGACCACCACCGGTCCGCTGGGCCAGGGTTTCGCCAATGCCGTCGGTTTTGCCTTGGCCGAGAAGCTGCTGGCACAGCGCTTCAACCGCCCGGAGCTGGAAATCGTCGACCACCGTACCTGGGTGTTCATGGGTGACGGCTGCCTGATGGAAGGCATTTCCCACGAAGCCGCCTCGCTGGCCGGCACCTGGGGCCTGCACAAGCTGGTCTGCTTCTGGGATGACAACCACATCTCCATCGACGGCAACACCGAAGGCTGGTTCACCGACAACACCCCGGAGCGTTTCGAGGCCTATGGCTGGAACGTGGTCCGTGGCGTCGATGGCCACGATCCGGAAAGCATCAAGGCCGGTATCGAAGCGGCCCTGTCGCAGGACGGCAAGCCGACCCTGATCTGCTGCCGCACCACGATCGGTTTTGGTTCGCCGAACAAGGCCGGCAAGGAATCCAGCCACGGCGCACCGCTGGGCAAGGACGAACTGGAAGCCACCCGCAAGGCGCTGGACTGGAACTACGGCCCGTTCGAGATTCCGGAAGAGATCTACGCCGGCTGGCGTGCTGGCGGTACTGGCACTCTGCGCCAGGCCGAGTGGGAGCAGCAGTTCGACAAGTACGCTGCGCAGTACCCCGCCGAAGCCGCTGAGCTGACCCGTCGCTCGCATGGCGATCTGCCGGCCGACTTCGCCGCCAAGGCCGACGCCTACATCGCCCAGGTTGCCGCCGAAGGCCAGACCATCGCCTCGCGCAAGGCGTCGCAGCTGGCCATCGAGGCGTTCGCACCGCTGCTGCCGGAAATCGTTGGCGGTTCGGCTGACCTGGCGCACTCGAACCTGACCCTGTGGAAGGGCAGCACGTCCGTCGCCACCGACGATGCCAATGCCAACTACGTGTACTACGGTGTGCGCGAGTTCGGCATGACCGCGATCGCCAACGGCCTGGCCCTGCACGGCGGTTTCATTCCGTTCGACGCCACCTTCCTGGTGTTCAGCGATTACGCCCGCAATGCCGTGCGCATGAGCGCGCTGATCCCGGCCCACGCCATCCACGTCTACACCCACGACTCGATCGGCCTGGGCGAAGACGGCCCGACCCACCAGCCGGTGGAGCACCTGGCCTCGCTGCGCTACATCCCGAACAACGACGTGTGGCGCCCGTGCGATGCGGTCGAGTCGGCCGTGAGCTGGAAGGCTGCGATCACCCGCCAGGATGGCCCGAGCTGCCTGGTGTTCAGCCGCCAGAACCTGCCGCACCAGCCGCGCGACGCCGAGCAGATCGCACAGATCGAGCGTGGCGGCTATGTGCTGGCCGATGCTGCCGGCACCCCGGACGTGATCCTGATCGCGACCGGTTCGGAAGTCTCGCTGGCGACCGAAGCGAAGGCGCAGCTGGATGCGGCCGGCCTGAAGACCCGCGTGGTCTCGATGCCGTCCACCGATGTGTTCCTGCGCCAGGATGCGGCCTACCGCGAATCGGTGCTGCCGAACGCCGTGCGCAAGCGCGTGGCGATCGAAGCCGGCATCACCGGCTTCTGGCGCCAGTTCGTCGGCCTGGACGGTGCAGTGATCGGTATCGACACCTTCGGTGCGTCGGCCCCGGCCGACAAGCTGTACCAGCACTTCGGCATCACCACCGCGCACGTGGTGGAAGCGGCCAAGGCGCTGTAAGCCGCGCTGCATGGAATACGGGGAGGCCGGCGCAAGCCGGCCTTTCTCGTTTGCGGAGCGAAACGAATCGCCCGCGCGTCAGTAGATCCACGCCATGCGTGGATAGGCGTTACATCGCGTCCCGCACGTCCATCAGCGCAAACCCCAGAAGATTCAATCCGCGCCACTGCGCCGGGTTGTGTGCGTCGGCGTGATCCTTGGCCAGGCCGATTCCCCAGACGAAATCCACCGGACTGGCTTCCACCAGTACCTGATCTTCCGTGGAGCGCAGGAAATCGCCCAGCGCCGCATTCTGCGAGAACTTGGCCCGATTGCCTTCGACCACCAGGGCGTAGCGCGCCTGCGCCCAGAGAGCCTCGTCGAAGCCCTCGATCTTCCGGCCCAGCGCTTTCACCTTGTCAGGCGTGCGGCTGGCGAGAACCTGTTCGAGGATGTCGGTGGCACCAAACAGTCGCGCTTTGCCGGCCATCATGAAGTGCTCGGCGGTGGGGTAGTGCACGCCGTCGATGTTGAAACCTGCGTCGTACCACTGGCTGAAACACGACGCCGCCACGCCCGTGCGCGGCGGCTGGTGGCCCCAGAAGCAGAGATAGCGCAGGTGCTCGCCATCGGCCTGGCGGCGTTGCAGGTCATGCAGGAAACGGGAATCGTTGTTCATCCGCACAGGATAGCGTGCCGCGCCACTGCGGTAGGTGCCAACCTTGGTTGGCACTGATCGTTATCCGCCGGGCATGGCCCGGCGCTACCATCCGCGCGATTACGCGGTGCGCGCCAGGGCCAGCCTCAACAAACGTGCATTGAGCCGTTCGCCGAAGTCCTTGGGCGACTGCAGTTCCATCCGCTGCAGGTACACCGCGTCGCCATCACCTGCAGGCTGCCACAGCGCGGCCCACACGGTGCGCAGCTTGCTGCCGCGCGTCTGCGTGTTGGCCTTCAACCAGCCCAGCGCCTTCACCAGCACCTGTTCGATCTCGGTGAAGTCGCTGCCCAACGGGTAATCGGGCAGGGTGCCATCGTTGCGGAACGGCGCCAGCGTCGCCGCCAGTGCCTGTGGTGTGTTGCGCTGCTGCCGCTGCACATCGGGTTGTGCCGTTGCTGCCAGCTTGCGCGCCGCGAAGGCCTGCTGCAGCAGTGCGTCCTGGAACGGCGCCTCGGTGATCGCCGCCATCGCGTGCACGCAGTCGTCATCGGTCAGGCCGCGCACATCGGCGATGCCGTACTCGTTGAGATAGATGTCACGCAGGTGGCGCGGAATGGTCGTGTGCCCATAATTCCAGCGCACATTGGATTCGCGCTGGCCGCGATCATCACGGGCGGCGCGGAACATCAACACACTGCGCGCTTCCGGCAGCGCATGCGCCATCGCCACGAAGTTGTACTGGCCGCCCACACCGGAGACCACGCGTCCATCTTCCAGTGCATCGGACACCGCTGCGCCCAGTGCGGTGGCCATCATGCAGGAATTGAAGAAGCGCGCGTGCCGGCGCTGCAGGCGTTCCAGTGTTTCGTTGCCGCCGTACAGCTGGTTGATCTCGCTGATGCGGCGCATGCCGATCGCCCGGCATTCGTCCTCGGGCAGGGTGCGCAGCCATTCGTAGAATTCGGATGAGCCCAGGTAGAACGCGCCGTGCAGATACTCGCCCTCCGCCTCCAACGTGGCGTGATCGATGGACAGCGTGCTGCCGTTCTCGATGCGCTGCATCAACGCCAGGTCATCATGCACCTTGCGCTTGATCACGCCGGTCTGCACCAGCCGGCGGAAGCCCTCGTTGAGCATTTCGCTGCAGCCGTACAGGCCGATCTCGAACGGCTCCAGCCCGCCGATCTCCTGTACCAGCGGATGGCTGGCAAGTTGCGGGTCCAGTGCATCCAGCACGCGCCGGTAGCGCGCGTTGTCGGTGTGGCGCAGTACCAGTGCATGGCTGAGTGCATCGGCCAAGGTGCCGATGCCGATCTGCAGCGTGCCGCCGTCGCGCACCAGGGTGCTGGCATACAGGCCGATGGCGTAGTCGGCGTCGGCAACCGGTTGCCGCGGCAGCCCGAACAACGCCGGATACGGTGCTGGCGGGGTGATGACCAGATCGAAGAAGGACACGTCGACCGTGGCCGTGCCGCCCAGATACGGCAGCTGCGGATCGATCTCGGCAACCAGCAGCGGGCGCGGCAGGCCGCGCGCGGTCATCGCGTCCAGCGTGTCCTGGGTGATGTCGTTGTTGCACGACAGCGAAAGGCGCCGGTCGTCCGGGCGCATCGCTACTTTCTGCACGATCACCTGCGGCGCGCGCTGGGCCACTGCGTCGGCAGCGTGGGTGTAGTTGAGGCTGGTGTAGCTGGACTGTGCCTGCCGCGAACCGAGCAGGGCACCGGACTGCATGTAGAACTCTTCCACCTGCACGTGCGCTGGCAATGCGTCGCGCGCGATCGCATCGGCATAGGCCAGGCGCGGGAAGTCTTCACCGAAATGGCGGGACGCGAACGGCGCCATGAAGCGCGCTTCCAGGCCGTCTCCCTTTGCCTGCGGCGGATTCAACGACAGCGCGGTATACAGCTGCAGCGGCCGCGACGGGTCCTGTTCCACACGCGCATACAAGGCGTTGAGCAGGCGGTGAGGTTTACCCAGCGCCAGCGGTGCACCGATCCGCAGCGGCCCATCCACGCGCGCGAACAGCCAGTCAACGGCGGCGTCGAGGTCGGTGAGGTGTTCGGTCATCCGGGGCGATCCTGCTTGGGGGGAGTGCTGGCATTACAGCATGTCGGGCTTGAACCGCCGTCGACGCGAGACTTCGGCGCCGGACACCATGAACCGGCCATCGCCGCGATAGTGCACCGACCGTGGCAGCTTCGGCCGCGGCGCCACGTGTGCGCGCACGATTTCCCAGATGAAGAGATTGCTCGATTCGACCTGGCTGTCGTCATGCAGGCGGCACTCGAAACTGGAATGGCACTGGCCTACCAGCGGTGCCCCCACGTCCCGCGCCGGCACCGCATCCAGGCCGAACCGTTCGAACTTGTCCACGTCGCGGCCGCTGCAGTTGCCGATGTCAACCACGGTGTCCAGCAGTTCGACTCCCGGCACGTTGATCACGCACTCGCCGCTGCCACGGGCCAAGCCGAAGCTGTGGTTCTCGTTCCACAGGTAGGTGGCCACCAGTGAGGGCGAAAAGCCCATCACCATGTGCCAGCCCATCGTCATCAGGTTGCGCTGCCCCCGCCACGCGGTGCTGACCAGCACGATCGGGCCAGGTTCGAGGAAGCGCCGGGCCTGTTCGACGGGGAAATCACGCTTGCGCAAGGGCTTCATGCCGGTACCTACGATGGAGGCCCCTCATGCTGGCGCAGGCGCGATGAAGTACCGGTCGAGGGCTTGACAGTCGGTTCGATTACGCGCGTAATCAAGCAATCGATTACGGATGTAAACCATGACCCCGATCAGCGAAGCAGAGGCCGTAGTGATGGAGGTGCTGTGGCAGCAGGCACCGCGCACCGCCGATGAGGTCGTGGCGGCACTGGCCCACCGCAACTGGGCCGAGCCGACCATCAAGACCCTGCTCAACCGCCTGCTGACCAAGGGCGCGATCGCCGCCGAGCGCGATGGCCGGCGCTATCTGTACCGGCCGCTGCTGCAGCGCCAGGCATGGGTGCAGGCGCAGAGCCAGGACTTCCTCGGGCGTGTGTTTGAGGGCCGGGTGGCACCGCTGGTGGCGCATTTCAGCGAACGCGGCCAGCTCAGCGCACAGGACATCGCCGAACTGAAGAAGCTGATCCAGGAGCTGGATGATGAATGAGCTGCTCGACGGACTGTGGCGGGCCAGCCTGTGGCTGGCGCTGGGTGTAATCCTGCTGGCGACGGTGCGGCCGCTGCTGTTGCGGCTGGGCGGCGCTGGAGTGGTGTATCGCAGCTGGTGGCTGCTGCCGCTGCTGCTGGCCGCGCTGTTGCTTCCCTTGCCGCAGGTTGCGTTGTTGCAGCATGTGCCGACCTTGCCGCTGAAGGTGGTGCCCGAAGCAGTGGAGGGCCTGCCTGCGTCATCTCTGCAATGGCCCTTGCTGCTTTTGTTGGTGTGGGCGCTGGGCGCGGGCGTCTGCCTGTTGCGCGACCTGCGCGCACAGCGCCGCTTCGAGCGTGGCATGGGCGGCCTGCAGGCACGCGCCGATGGCAGCTGGCAGGCCAGTGGCGATCCCGGGCTGCCGGCGCTGGTGGGCCTGTGGCGGCCACGCATCGTGGTCGGCCCGGATTTCGACCGGCAGTTCAGCGCGCAGGAGCAGCGTCTGATCCTGCAGCACGAGCGCAGCCATCGTCGCAATGGCGATCACTGGGCCAACGGCGCGCTGTTGCTGATGCGCGCGATGTTCTGGTTCCACCCGCTGCTGCCCTGGGCTGCACGTCGTTTCCTGCGTGACCAGGAACTGGCCTGCGATGCCCGCACCATTGCCCCGCAGCCCGCGCTGCGCGGCCTCTACGCCAGCACGCTGCTGAAGGCGCAGCTGGTCCACCCGGTTGCGCCGGCGGTCTGCCACTGGCGCAGCCAACCTGTGTTGAAGGAGCGTATCGCCATGTTGAAGCAGTCCAAGCGGAAGGCATTGCCGTGGGTGTCGGGTCAGGTGCTGGTGGTCGGGTTGTGCCTGGGGATGGGGGCGGTGGCGTGGGCGAGCCAGAGTGGCCCAATGGCGGTCGGCCCAACGGTGGCCGTCATGGATCGGGAGATCCGGGTCGACAAGATGCCACCGCCGAGCTACCCGAAGAGCGCGTTCGAGCAGAGCCAGACAGGCGTGGTGGTGCTCCGCGTCGACGTTGATGCGCAGGGGGCTGTCAGCGATGTGCGTGTAGTGAGCGCCACCAATCCGGGCGTGTTTGAAGCGGTATCGATCGCAGCAGCGCGAAGCTGGACCTACCGCCCGGCGCTGAAGAACGGCAAGCCAGTGGCGGGCGCCGTGCGCATTCCGATCACCTTCGCCATGGATGAGAACGACGACGTGACGGAGACCACCAGGTGATGCGCTTCGCACTGCTGATGGCAGCGGGGATGCTGGCGGGCTGCGCCACCCAGGAACGGCTGAGCACCGTTGACACCCGCAATGAAAGCGTTGGCCATCAGCGCCTGCATGCGGAAGGAAAAGGCGGCAGTGGCCAGGTGCAGGCGTACACACTGGGTGCAACCGAAGGCTATCGGATGCCGCAGCTGTATGTGGCGCCGGATCCGCAGATCGGTGATCGTGACCCGCGTACCGAGCTGGCGCCGACCACCATCTGCCTGCAACTGGTGATCGATGCCGAAGGCGCTGTCGAGCGAAGCCTGGCGCTGGTCGACCGCAGCGAATGTGCGGCAGGCGCGGCGAGCGAGAACGCGCCTCTGCTGCAGGCGGCGCAGGAGGCAGTGGCAATGTGGAAGTATTCACCCGCCGCCGTCTGCCACTTCGCCCCGGGCAAGGTGCCGAGCGACCGTGGCGACTGCGAAGGCGCCGAGCGCGTTGAGCCAGTGCCGGTGAGCCTGCTGTATGCCTTCACGTTCGAGATCGTGAAGGGCCAGCATGTGGTGCGCACGCAGGGCAAATGACGTCGCGTCATTCCCGCCGCAATGAAGCGACTGTGCGGCCCTTACGCCCCGCCCTGGATGTTCGCCTTCACCGCCGGCTGCATCAGCGTTGGCTCTGCCAGCGTCGCATCACGCGCCTGACGCACGCTGACAAATTCGGCTTCGGCCACGCCCTCATGCACGTGGATGTTGTGCGCGCGCTGTTCGCCGATGGTGGTTTCGTTGGCGAAATCGCGGCCGCCCGGGCCGTAGTCGTGGCAGACGAACACGCGGGTGGCATCGGGCAGGGCAAGCAGGCGCTGGATCGAGCGGTACAGCTGCGCGGCGTCGCCGCCGGGGAAGTCGCAGCGCGCGGTGCCGCCATCGGGCATGAACAGCGAGTCGCCGGTGAAGACGGCATCGTCGATCAGATAGGCGATGCTGTCGCTGGTGTGGCCGGGGACGGCGATGATGCGCCCCTGCAACTCTCCCAGTGCAAAGGTCTCGCCGTCGGCGAACAGGTGATCGAAGATCGCATGTTGATCGGGCAGCTGCAGGCCATAGCGCGGTGCGAACGTGGCCTGCACCGCGCGGATGCCTTCGCCGATGGCCAACGTCGCCTGCGGGAACCGCTGCTTCAGTCGACGCCCCGCCGACACGTGGTCGGCATGGGCGTGGGTTTCCAGCAGCCAGCGCACGTGCAGCTGCTGCTGCGCGATGGCATCGAGCATCGCGCGCACCGGCGATTCGCTGCTGGCGTCGGTATCCGGGTCGTAATCCAGTACCGGGTCGATCAGCGCGGCCTCCCTGCTGGCCGGGTCGCTGACCAGGTAGCTGAAGGTATTGCTGTCACGGTGGAAGAACGATTGCACCTGGACCGACATCGGATACTCCTCAGCGTGTGGCGAGCACGCGGTTCAGCAACTGCGCCAGATTCTCACCCGCCAGTCGCAGCTGCGCTTCGGCCACTGGCCGGTAACGCGTGGTGTAGTCGTCGCCGATCTTACGCGAGGCAGGGTAAACGCCAGGTTGCACGGAAATGCGGCAGCTGGCTTCGGCCCAGCTGACCGGGTCGCGCTGCGGGTTGGACTGGCGTGCCAGCTTCGGCGCCGGCAGCGCGCGCAGCACCGGCAGGTATCCGGCATCGTCGACCTTGCGGGTATTGAGCATGCCGCTGTCCCACAGCGAGTGCAGGTTGGTACCGCGGTTGCCGAACTGCAGCTGGAAATCGTTGCCGCCCTTGTCGTGGCCGTAGCCGGCATGCATCGGCTGATGGATGTCGCCGACCAGGTGCACGACGAACTTCAGCGCCTGCAGGCGCTCGCCATCGGTCAGGCTGCGGTCGCCGAGGATCGCGCTCTGCGCCTTCAGCGCTTCGACGATGCAGTTGCCGCTCTTGCAGTGCTTCGGCGCCTCGTAGTGGCAGCCATCTTCGGCGATGTTGACGTAGTGCCAGCCGGCCGAGCGACGGCCCAGGCCGGGGTCCTTGGCGCGCAGCTGGTCGGCCCAGGGTGCGATGCTGGCGAGGGTGGCGCCGGGTTCGGTGGCCAGCAGGCGGTCGACTTCGGCGCGCGCGGTCGGATTGAGGCGGCTGTCGGCCACTTCGGCGACCAGGCGGTGGCCTTGCGCGCCCCAGGCATGGGCGGGTGCGGACAGGGTCAGCAGGGCCGGCGCGAGGGCGGCGGCGAGGAACAGGGAGTGCAGTGCTTTCATCCGCTCATTCTAGCCAGCGGGGGAGATGGGTGGTTGATGGAAAGCGGCGCGTTCCTGTTCTCTGGGCGGATGGCTGCAGGGACAGGCGCTGCGGGACACGCCGCAAGTACGTCCCTGTAGGCTCGGCCGCGGCATCCATGCCGCGGACGGTCCCGCAGCGCCTGCCCCTGCAGCCACCATCCAACATGGCCGCGTTGGCGGATGCAAACGACAAAAGCAGAATCACAGTCAAATGCAGGATCACATCCTGCAGCCCGCAATCGCATGCAGCCGACGGCAACTGCGCAATGCGGTTGCCGGCTTCTGCCTGCGCTTGCGCGCGCGTGGAAAATGGAAGGGCGAGGCAGGGGAAGGGGACGGGACCGTTGGCGCCATGGATGGCGCCATCGAGCCCCCAGGGATGGGTTTACGGCGTGTCCCGGCCCCTTCCCCTGCCTCGACCCACACCGGTACCTGCGCCGGTCGTGCCCAACAAAAAAGCCCCGGCACACACATACCGGGGCAACATGCTGCGAGGGTTTTGCCTGTAGCGGGGGAGCGGGGGCGAAGCCCCCGCCAAACAACCCCTTAGAACTTGAAGACGTAGGACGCGCCGTAGACCAGCGGATCGATGTTGACCGTGCCGATCTTCTCGCCATCCAGCTTCACCTTGCTGTCGATGTCGATCCAGCGCATGTCCACGCGCAGGGCGCCCTTCTCGCCAATCGCGAAGTCGATGCCCGCATGCGCGGCCAGGCCCCACGAATCCTGCAGCTTCAGCTTGCTGCCTGCCAGCGCACCGGTGGTGTCTTCGCTGAAGAAGGTGGTGTAGTTCAGGCCGGCGCCGACGAACGGCGACACCTTGCCCTTGCTGTTGAAGTGGTACTGCAGGGTGACCACCGGCGGCAGCTGCTTGGTGCTGCCCACGCGGCCCAGGCCGTTGATGTTGATGTCGTGCTTGAAGGGCAGCGCCGCCAGCACTTCGATGCCGAGGTTGTCGGCGATGAAATACTCACCGGTGATGGTCGGCTTGACGTCGTTGTCGACGTCGACCTTCAGGGTGCCGCCGGCCAGCCAGCCGTTGTTCGACTTCGGGGCGACCTGGTGCACGCCGGCAGAAAGGGTCCAGTCACCCTTGGACTGGGCCATGGCCGGAGCAGCGGCCAGCGACAGGGCGGCGGCCAGGCTGGCCACGATCAGGGGGGAGGTCTTGCGCATGGGGGTGATCTCGTTGCTGGGTGGATGTGGCCAGTCTCGGCCTCACGCCGCGCTAACGCTTTGATCCGGATCAAATCCTGTCCGGCCCCCGTCCGGGCGACGGCCTTGGCCGGCGGTGGTCAAGGCCGGCCTGCTAGACTTGTGGGCCCTATCCACCCCGCCGCACCTGTCGCGGCTGCAGGAGCTTGAGAACATGGCAATCAAGGTTGGTATCAACGGTTTCGGTCGCATCGGGCGTAACGTCCTGCGCTCGGCGGTGCTGAACTTCGGCGACGACATCGAAATCGTGGCCATCAACGATCTGCTGGAGCCGGATTACCTGGCCTACATGCTCAAGTACGACTCCGTGCACGGTCGTTTCAAGGCCGACGTAGCCGTCGATGGCAAGGATCTGCTGGTCAACGGCAAGAAGATCCGCCTGACCCAGGAACGCGATCCGTCCAACCTGAAGTGGGACGAAGTCGGCGTTGACGTCGTGCTCGAAGCCACCGGCCTGTTCCTGGACAAGGTCAGCGCGCAGAAGCACATCGATGCCGGCGCCAAGAAGGTCATCCTGTCGGCACCGTCGAAGGACGACACGCCGATGTTCGTGTTCGGCGTGAACGACAAGACCTACGCCGGCCAGGCGATCATCTCCAACGCCTCGTGCACCACCAACTGCCTGGCGCCGCTGGCCAAGGTCATCAATGACAAGTGGGGCATCAAGCGCGGCCTGATGACCACCGTGCATGCGGCCACCGCCACCCAGAAGACCGTCGATGGCCCGTCCAACAAGGACTGGCGCGGCGGCCGTGGCATCCTGGAAAACATCATTCCGTCCTCCACCGGCGCAGCCAAGGCTGTCGGCGTGGTCATTCCGGAACTGAACAAGAAGCTGACCGGCATGAGCTTCCGCGTGCCGACCTCGGACGTGTCGGTGGTCGACCTGACCGTCGAGCTGGAAAAGGAAGCCACCTACGCCGAGATCTGCGCCGAAGTGAAGGCACAGAGCGAAGGCGCGCTGAAGGGCATCCTGGGCTACACCGAAGACAAGGTGGTTGCCACCGATTTCCGCGGTGAAACCCACACCTCGGTGTTCGATGCCGACGCCGGCATCGCCCTCGACGGCACCTTCGTCAAGCTCGTGTCGTGGTACGACAACGAGTGGGGCTACTCCAACAAGTGCCTGGAAATGGCCAAGGTCGTCGCGGCCAAGTAAGGACTGCGAAGATCGTTGCGCGAACCCCGGCCTGGCCGGGGTTCGTCGTTTAAGGGGCCCGGCCTGACGTAGCATGGGCCCGTCGACCGCCGCCATCGTGGCGCGCGGGATCGCATTGGAAGGCGAGGAATGGAAGCACTCTTGGTCCTGGCAGTACTGGTCCTGCTGGCGATACCGCTGCTGCTGGTGGTGGCGCTGGTGATGATTGCCGGCCTGCGCAGGCGGGTCGCCGCGCTGGAGGCCGCACAGACCGTGCAGGTCGCGCCCACTCCGGCAGGGACGATAGGCCGTGCGCCCTCGGCAGTAGCCGAGCCGCCGCGCGCCCCTGCGGCAACACGCGAGCCCAGCAGCGAGCCCTCGTTCCTGCGGCCCACGGCAATTCCGGCACCGGCGCCGGTCGCCGCCCGCGAAGAGCTGCCGCCGCCGGCCCAGCCCGCGCGCCCAATGCCGCCACCGCCGTTGCCACCGGAGCCCACAGTGCCGCCGCTGCCGGCAGAACCGGCCCTGCCGAACCTGGTCGAGCGCGCGATCGGTGCGGTCAAACACTGGTTCACCCAAGGCAACGTGCCGGTGAAGATCGGCATGCTGGTGCTGCTGGCCGGTGTCGCCGCGCTGCTCAAGTACGTCAGCGACCAGGGCTGGCTGGTGGTGCCGGTCGAACTGCGGCTGGCGGGCATCACCGTCGGTGCGCTGGGCCTGCTGGCCTTCGGCTGGCACCAGCGCGAGCGCCGGCGGATGTTCGCGCTGGCCTTGCAGGGCGGCGCCATCGGCGTGCTGCTGCTGACGATCTTCGCTGCCTTCAAGCGTTTCGATCTGCTCGCGCCCGGTTTCGCTTTTGCCAGCTCGATCGCCCTGGTGGCGGGGCTGTGCGTGCTGGCGGTGGTGCAGAACTCGCGCACGTTGGCGGTGCTGGGCATCCTGGCGGGCTTCATGGCGCCGCTGTGGCTGTCCACCGGCAGTGGTAACCACGTCGGGCTGTTCAGCTACTACGCTGTGCTCAACGCGGGTATTTTCGCCATCGCCTGGTATCGCCCGTGGCGTGTGCTGAACCTGCTCGGTTTCGCGTTCACCTTCGGCATCGGCACGTTCTGGGGCGTGCTGCAGTACGACGCGGCCAAGTTCGCCAGCACCGAACCGTTCCTGCTGCTGTTCTTCGCCTTCTACCTGCTGATTCCGCTGTTGTATGCGCGCCGTCAGCCGGCCGGGCGTCGCGATCTGGTTGATGGCAGCCTGGTGTTCGGCACGCCGCTGATCGCCTTCTCGCTGCAGGCCGGCATGCTGCACGAACAGCCGATGACGCTGGCCCTGTGTGCGCTGGGCCTGGCCGCGATCTACGCATTGCTGGCCCGCGCTCTGATCGCACGCGCGTCGTATACGGTGCTGGCGCAGTCGCATGCGGTACTGGCCGTGGGCTTTGCGACGCTGGCGGTGCCGTTGGCATTCTCGGCGCGGGCCACCGGCGCGGTGTTCGCGCTGGAAGGTGCCGGCCTGGCGTGGCTGGGGTTGCGCCAGAAGCGCTGGTTGCCGCAGGTGACCGGTGCGCTGCTGCAGCTCGCCGCCGCATTCGCGTTCGTGGTGGGTGCCGACCATTGGCACCAGGACCAGCGCTTCCTGCTCAACCCGACCGCGATCGGCGCGCTGCTGCTGGCCGTGGCAGGTTTCGCGGCGGCATGGAGCTATCAGCGTAGGCAGCGCCATGACATCGCCCTGGCGTACTACCTGTGGGGCCTGCTGTGGTGGTTGGGCGGTCTGGTGCATGAAATCGGCCGCTTCTTCCCACATTCGGCACAGGCCGATGCCGTGCTGGTGCTGGCCGCCGTCACCGCCTGGCTGGCGTCGGAAGTACAGCGCCGCATGCCGGCGCGTGCGCTGGGCGTGACCGCGCTGGTGATGCTGGCAGCAGGCTTCCCGCTGGCGCTGCTGCAGAGCGACGCGCACCAGCAGCCGTTTGCCGGCTATGGCGCGCTGGCATGGGCAGTATTCGCCGTGCTCGGCGTACGCAGCCTGCTGTGCCTGCGTCAGGGCAGTGGTGGCGTGGCCCGTATCGCCCAGTTCCTGTGGTGGCTGTTGTGGCCATCGCTGCTTTCGCTGCTGGCCCTGTGGGGCGGCGGCGACGCGCGCCTGGCGCAGGGCTGGACCGCGTTGCTGGTGACCCTGCCGTGGTTGCTGCTGGCGGCGCTGTCGCTGTGGCGCTGGAACGTGCTGCGCTGGCCGCTGGGTGCTGCGTTTGATCCGGTGCGCCTGCCGCTGCAGTGCGTGATTTTCGCGGTGCTGGCGTTGGCCTGGTTGTTCGGCCTGACCCTGGCGGGCGACGCCACGCCGTTGCCGTGGCTGCCGCTGCTCAATCCTGCCGAACTGGCGCAGTGGGTCAGCCTGTTGCTGATCGCGCGCTGGCTGTATGACGCACAGGGGCCGGCGCCGCTGCAGCGGTTGCGTGTGCCGGTGCTGGCCGTGGCCGGTTTCATCGCGTTGACCAGCACCGTGCTGCATGGTGTGCATCACTGGGGCGGGGTGGTCTGGGATCCGACAATGGCCCGCTTCAGCCTGGCCCAGACCAGCCTGACCGTGTTGTGGAGCGTGCTCGGCGTGATCGCCTGGGTCTGGGGCTCGCGTCGCGGCCAGCGTGTGCTGTGGATGGTCGGTGCCGTGTTGATGGCCGTGGTACTGGCCAAGCTGGTGCTGATCGATCGCCAACACCTGGGCAACCTGCTGGGAATCGCATCGTTCATCGCCTACGGCCTGCTGTGCACCGTGGTGGGTTACCTGGCGCCCGCGCCGCCGAGCGCGCCGCCAACCGTGGAGGAAAACCAATGAGGAAGTGGAGCCGAGCGTTGCTGCCGGTATTGTTCTGCGTCGCCGGTGCAGTTGCTGCACAGGCCACGGACTACCGCGCGCAGTACGCCGAACAATGGCCGCTGAGCCTGTCCAGCGCGCAGTCCGGTGCCTACCGCGTGGTGCTGGAGCCGGCGATCTATCGCCGTGCAGGCACAGCCGATCTGGGCGACCTGCAGGTGTTCAACGCCGCCGGCCAGGCGTTGCCGTCGGCGCTGCTGGCGCCGGACCAGCCATTGGCGCAGCCGCCGGTGCAGCGCGAGCTGCCGTGGTTCGCGCTGCCCCCGCTGGCCGAGGCCCAGCGCAACGACCTGCAGCTGCTGACCGAGCGCGATACCGACGGCCGTGTGCGTCGGGTCGAAGCTCGCCTTGGTGGTGGTGCGGTAGCGAACGGGCAGGGTGGTTGGTTGATCGATGCCAGCGTGCTCGGCCAGCAACCGTTGGCAGCGCTGGTGCTGGACTGGGCCGAAAGCAGCCAGCCACTGCAGGCGCAGGTACAGCTGGATGCCAGCGACGATCTGCAGCGCTGGCAGTCGATCGCCCGCGACGTCCCCCTGGTGGATCTGCAGCGCGCGGGCAAGCGCCTGCTGCAGCGCCGCCTGCAGGTCGACAGCAACGTGCGCTACCTGCGCATCCTGCCGCAGGGCGAGGCGCGCCTGCCGGAGCTGCGCAGCGTCCTGGCGGAACTGCCGCCGGCGCCGGCAACGGTGCCGTGGGAGTGGCTGTCGCTGGAACCGACCGCGCAGGGCAAGGGTGAATTCACCTTTGAACTGGATGGTCGATTCCCGGTGACCCGCGCCGACGTGGCCAGCACCGACAACAGCCTGGTGCAGTGGACCTTGTTCAGTCGCGATGACGCTGCCGCCGAATGGCAGCGCCGCAGCGCGCCCTGGATTGCCTATCAGCTGCAGCAGGGCGCACCGGGCCAGCGCCAGCAATCGGCGGCACAGCCGTTGGGCGGCATGTACCGCGACCGTTACTGGAAGCTGGTAGCGAGCCCGGTGGAGACCACCAGCGCGCCGACCCTGCGCCTGGGCTATCAACCGGAAGTGATGGTGTTCCTCAGCCAGGGTGCGGCGCCCTACGCGCTGGCCGTGGGCAGTACCACCGCGCGCCGCGCAGAGGCACCGATCACGGTGCTGATCGAGGAGCTGCGCCAGCGCAACGATCCGTCGTGGCAGCCGACGCTGGCACGCTTGGAAGGCAGTCCGGAGACGCTGGCCGGTGATGCGGCGCTGAAGCCGCAGCACGACTGGAAGGCGTGGCTGCTGTGGGCGCTGCTGGGACTGGGGGTGCTGGTTGTCGGTGGACTGGCGTTGAGCCTGCTGAAGCAGAAGCCGTCGCCTTCGGCGTAGTTTGCAGCGAACGGCGTAGCCCCTCGTGGGTGGTCGGTCGTTCAGAGCAGAAGCCGTGGTTTGGCCGGGCGGGTGGACTGTGCAGGGGGCGCCGCAAGTACGTCCCTGTAGGCTTGGCAGCCGCATCCATGCGGCTGACACCCCTGCCCAGCCCACCCGCCCGGCCTCTGACAGTTTCCGTGTGCGTCCACCCACGGAAGAGAAAAAAAGAGCAAGAGCAGCTTCGCTGGGCGCTCCCTGTAGAGCCGAGCCGATGCTCGGCTGCTCTCCGCGAGATCTCCAGCCGAGCATCGGCTCGGCTCTACCTTCCATCTTCATCCGACACCAGAAACCGCCTTTGCTTTCGCCTTTGCCGTCCGCTCCGCCCCATGAACCTGTCGAGGCCGGGGGGGTGTGGGCTCGCGGGGGCGTAAGCGCCATGGATGGCGCGCCCGAGCCTCCAGGGATGGATTCACGGCGTCCCCCGCGATCCCACACGGCCCCGGCCCACCCACAGCACCACGAAGCGCCAGCGCTCTGGCCGTTGCTGTTGCCGTTGCACCTGCTGTTGCCTCTGCCTGTCGCAGGCATCGCCACCCGATACAATGACCGTCTGCCGCAAACCGGCATCCCATTTCCAGAGCCAAAGAGTTGCCCATGTCCATCGTCCGCATGACCGACCTCGACCTCTCCGGCAAGCGCGTGCTGATCCGCCAGGATCTGAACGTGCCGATCGAGAATGGCCGCATCACCTCCGAACAGCGCATCACCGCTTCCCTGCCGACGCTCAAGCGCGCGCTGGAGCAGGGCGCGGCGGTGATGGTCACCTCGCACTTGGGCCGCCCGAAGGAAGGCGTGTGGAGCGAAGCCGATTCGCTGGCGCCGGTTGCGCAGCGCCTGTCGGCGCTGCTGGGCCGCGAAGTGCCGCTGGTGCGTGACTGGGTCGACGGCGTCGACGTGCAGCCGGGCCAGCTGGTGCTGCTGGAAAACTGCCGCATGAACGTCGGCGAGGGCAAGGATGATGAAGCCCTGTCGAAGAAGTACGCCGCCCTCTGCGATGTGTTCGTGATGGATGCGTTCGGTACCGCGCATCGTGCGCAGGCGTCCACCCATGGCGTGATCCGTTTCGCCCCGGTCGCGGCCGGTGGCCCGCTGCTGATGGCCGAGCTGGATGCGCTGGCACTGGCACTGGATGCACCGGCCAAGCCGCTGCTGGCCATCGTCGCCGGCAGCAAGGTCAGCACCAAGCTGGAACTGCTGGCCAACCTGGTCGGCAAGGTCGACCAGCTGATCGTCGGTGGCGGCATCGCCAACACCTTCATCGCGGCGGCCGGCTACAAGGTCGGCAAGTCGCTGTACGAGCCGGACCTGCTGGATACCGCGAAGAAGATCGTGGCCGACGCCAAGGCGCGCGGTGCGGACATCCCGCTGCCGGTGGACGTGGTCACCGCCAAGCAGTTCCTGCCCGACGCGGTTGCCGAAGTGAAGGCCGTCGATGCGGTGGCCGAAGATGATCTGATCCTGGACATCGGCCCGCAGACCGCCGCGCAGTACGCGCAGCTGATCCAGAAGGCCGGCACCGTGGTCTGGAACGGTCCGGTCGGCGTGTTCGAGTTCGAAGCCTTCAGCAAGGGCACCGAAGCGCTGGCCCGCGCCATCGCCAGTTCGCCGGCGTTCTCCATCGCCGGTGGTGGCGATACCCTGGCCGCGGTCGACAAGTTCGATATCGCCCAGCAGGTCAGCTACATCTCCACCGGTGGCGGCGCATTCCTGGAATTCCTGGAAGGCAAGACCCTGCCGGCCGTCGCCGCCCTGGCCGCGCGCGGCGCATGAGCGTCGACCTGCGGGTGGACGGAGAAGAGCGTGCAACGCTCTTCTTCGACATGGACGGTACGCTGATCGATTCGGAAGTGGGCATCACCACCTGCATCGCCTATGCGCTGCAGAAGATGGACCATCCGGTGCCGTCGCAGGAAACGCTGCTGGGCTGGATCGGTCCGTCGCTGCGCACCACGTTCGCGCCGCTGTTCGGTGATGCCGAACGGGTCGAGCAGGCCGTGGCCTTCTATCGCGAGCGCTTCGACGTGGAAGGCTGGCGCGAGCACACGATCTATCCGGACATCGAAGCGGTGGTGCGCGCACTGCACGAACGCGGCCATCGTCTTGCGGTGGTCACTGCAAAGAACGAGCCGCATGCCCGCCGCATCGTCGAGCATCTGCCGTTCGGCGAGCTGTTCGAGGACGTGATCGGTTCAACGCCGGATGGTTCGCGCAGCAGCAAGCCGCAGCTGGTGGGCGAAGCGCTGCATCGCCTGCAGCTGGCGCCGGAACGCTGCTGGATGATCGGCGACCGCCGCATGGACATCGAAGGCGCCCGACAGCACGGCCTGCGCAGCGTGGGCGTGCTGTGGGGCTTTGGTGGCGAGCAGGAGCTGACCGAGGCCGGTGCAGGGCAGTTGGCCCGTGATCCGACGCAGCTGCTGGCATTGCTGGCCTGACGTAGACGAGACAGCGCGCCGGGCCTTGCCCGGCGGCGTTTCCGCTGCCATCGGCCGGCGTATGTCCGGAACATGTCCGTGCGATGTCCCGCAGAGTCAGGCAGCACAAGGCTGTAACCGTATACATGGGACGTGAAGGATGTGCTAATTTCCGTCCTTTAACGGGAGAGGCCCATCCATCATGTTCGAGCGTCAGCGTCGCACCAAGATCCTTGCCACCCTCGGTCCGGCTACCGATCCGCCGGGCGTGCTGGAGGATCTGTTCCGCGCCGGCGTCAACGTGGTGCGCCTCAACTTCAGCCACGGTGACCCGTCCGGCCAGGCCAAGCGTGCCGCCGATGTGCGCGCCGCCGCGCAGCGTGTGGGCGTGGAAGTGGGCATCCTGGCCGACCTGCCGGGCCCGAAGATCCGCATCGAGCGCTTCGCCGAAGGCAAGGTGCATCTCAAGGCGGGCGACCGTTTCGACCTGATCGCCAGCACCAATGCCGGCCCCGGCGACGCGACCCAGGTGGGCGTGAGCTACCTCGGCCTGCCGCAGGACGTGACCGCCGGTGACGTGCTGCTGCTCGACGATGGCCTGATGCAGCTGCAGGTGGTGGAAGTGCAGGGCGAGCGCATCATCAACACCGTGCTCAATGACGGTCCGTTGTCCGATCGCAAGGGCCTGAACAAGCAGGGCGGTGGCCTGTCGCTGGGCGCGCTGACCGAGCGCGACAAGGAGCTGATCGGCATCGTCGCCAAGATCGGCGTGGACTTCATCGCCGTGTCGTTCTGCCGCAATGCGCAGGACATGAACGATGCGCGCGAGATCGCCGAATCGCACGGCTGCTACGCCGCGCTGGTTTCAAAGATCGAGCGCACCGAAGCCATCGAGAACCTGGAAGAGATCGTCGACGCCAGTGACGTGGTGATGGTGGCGCGTGGTGACCTGGGCGTGGAAATCGGCGATGCCGAGCTGCCGGGCCTGCAGAAGAAGATCATCAAGGCCTCGCTGGCGCAGAACAAGGTGGTGATCACCGCCACGCAGATGCTGCAGTCGATGGTCGAAAGCCCGATCCCGACCCGCGCCGAAGTGCTGGACGTGGCCAACTCGGTCATCGACGGCACCGATGCGGTGATGCTGTCGGCCGAAACCGCCGCTGGTGCGTATCCGGTCAAGGCGGTCGAGGCGATGGCGCGCATCTGCCTGGGCGCCGAGCGCCAGTTCCAGACCGAGACCGACTTCGGCGCCTCGCCGCGCAACCTGGAACGTGCCGACCAGGCCATTGCCATGGCCACCATGTTCCTGTCCCAGCACGTGGGCGTGCGCGCGATCGTGGCGATGACCGAATCCGGTGGTACCGCCCGCTACCTGTCGCGCTTCCGTGCCTCGGCACCGGTGTTCGCGGTCACCCGCCACGACGGCGCCCGCCGGCAGATGGCGCTGATGCGCGACGTGTTCCCGATCAACTTCGACAGCCGTGGCTTCACCCCGCGCGAAGCCGCACGCGGCAGCATCCGCCTGCTGGTGGAAGGCGGCATGCTGCAGGCCGGCGACCGCGTGGTGTTCACCAGCGGTGAGCACATGGAAACCCACGGCGCGACCAATACCCTGCGCCTGCTGGAAGTGGGCGACGACGGCCGCGCCAGCGGTCTCGGCGACCTGTAAGACGTATCGCGTCGGGTCGGACCCGCTGCGCGGGTCCGACCCGGGGTCAGATCCCTGAAGGGGCTCTGACCCGATCCGGCAGGACATTTCCTGTCCCGCACAGACAGTGGAACCGGTTCCATCCGAGCCTCCACGTCGGGGCAACGGGTAGCGGGGCTATACTTACGTTTTTCCCGCACCCGCCACAGGAAGTACATGAGCATCGAACAGCTGGCTGAAACCGCCCAGGCCATGGTTGCCCCGGGCAAGGGCATCATCGCGATCGACGAATCCACCGGTACCATCGCCAAGCGCTTTGCCAGCGTCGGCATCGAGAACACCGAAGAGAACCGTCGCGCCTACCGCGAACTGCTGCTGACCACGCCGAAGCTCAACGAGCACATTTCCGGCGCGATCCTGTACGACGAGACCATCCGTCAGTCGACCAAGGACGGCGTGCCGTTCGCCAAGTACATGGCCGACCACGGCATGATCCCGGGCATCAAGGTGGACAAGGGCGCGCACCCGCTGGCCGGTTGCCCGGGCGAGCTGGTCACCGAAGGCCTGGACGGCCTGCGTGAGCGCCTGCAGGAGTACTACAAGCTGGGCGCGCGCTTCGCCAAGTGGCGTGCGGTCATCAACATCGGCGAGAGCATTCCGTCGGGCACCTGCATCGAGTCCAACGCGCATGCGCTGGCCCGCTATGCCGCGCTGTGCCAGGAATGCGGCCTGGTGCCGATGGTCGAGCCGGAAGTGATCATGGACGGCGAGCACGACATCGAGACCTGCTACGAAGTCACCGAAGCCACCCTGCGCTCGCTGTTCGACGCGCTGTACCAGCAGAACGTGCTGCTGGAAGGCACCATCCTGAAGGCCTCGATGGTCATCTCCGGCAAGGGCTGCGACGAGCAGGCCGACGTCGAGGAAGTGGCCGAGTCGACCGTGATGTGCCTGAAGAGCACCGTGCCGGCGATCCTGCCGGGCGTGGTGTTCCTGTCCGGTGGCCAGAGCGATGAGCAGTCCACCGCCCACCTCAATGCCATGAACCAGATGGGTCACCTGCCGTGGCCGCTGAGCTTCTCCTATGGCCGTGCCATGCAGCAGGCGGCACTGAAGCTGTGGGCCAAGGACATGAAGGGCAACTACGCCGCCGCGCAGAAGACCGTCTACGAGCGCGCCAAGGAAAACGGCCAGGCCGCGCTGGGCAAGTGGAACGGCTGATCCGCCGTTTCGCAGCATGAACTGAACAAGGCAGCGCCGGCATCACGCCGGCGTTTGCTTTTGCCGGTATCGTTGCCGCCTCCCGCACGCCAGGCCAGTGCGTGGGGGCATACATGGAAGGCCAAGGAGAAAAAACATGCGTATCACCGCAATCACGCTGGCCGTGGCCACCGTGCTGGCTGTCGGCGGCTGCAACCGGATGGGTGGCAGCCCGGACGTGGGCAAGGCCCCCTCGCTGGAGTTCGACAAGCCGGTCTCCGGCGAAATCACCTCGCGCAGCGGCGTCAATTTCAACGATGGCAGCCACCATCAGCTGTACCAGCTGAAGCTGGACGACAAGCAACTGGTCGGCATCAAGTTGACCGGTGCGCTGCGCGGCTCGATCGCCGTGTTCAACAATGGCGTCCTGGTGTCCAGCAGCAGCCCGGCCTATGAGCGCGGCAACGACGCTTCGCTGGCGTTCCGTGCCAATGGTGCTGGCAGCTACCAGGTGGCGATCAACGCCGACGGCCCCTCTGCCTTCGGTCCGTACCGCGTGCGCGCCGAGAAGCTGGTGCCGTATGACGGCAAGCCGATGGTGGGCGAAGGCGAGATCGGCGACCTGCTGGTCTCCAAGTCGCAGGATTACACCCTGCAGGTGGAAAAAGCGGGCATGTACGAGATCCGCCTGGAATCGGAAGCGTTCGACACCGTGCTGAAGCTGGACGGCAACGGCGCGCAGGCGGAGAACGACGATGATGGCGATGGCACCAATTCGCAGCTTCGCATGCCGCTGGAGCCGGGCAAGTACACCCTGCGCGTGCGCAGCCTCGGCGAAGACGCTACCGGCGCCTTCACGCTGACTGCCAAGCGCGCCGAGTTGCCGGCCAACATGGTCATGCGCGATGGCACCACCCTGCCGACGTCCGGCAGCGTGTTCGCCATGCTTGATGGCGAAGGCCGCCGCCGCTTCCTGCTGAGTCTGCCGCGTCCGGCCAATGTGCGCCTGGATGCGGTGTCCAGCGAGGTGGATACGGTGCTGCGCGTGGTCGGCGGCGACGTGGAACTGGCCGATGACGATGGGGGCAATGGCACCAACGCGCGCCTGGAAGAATCGCTGCCGGCCGGCCACTACACCGTGGACGTGTCCAGCCTGAGCGACGAAGCGGGCATGGTGGAAGTGCGTGTGCAGGTCGACGGCGCCGCTTCGGCCGCGGCATCGGCGGCTGCTACGGCGGCCGCCGACGCTGCCGCCGAAGTAACGAACTGACGCTGTCGCGACGGATGCAAACGAAAAGGCCGGGCAATGCCCGGCCTTTTTTTCTTCCACGCCCCGCATTGTTTCAATGCGCCGGCACGAATCCGGTATCGCCCAGTGGGGGCAGCAGCGACCCGCGCCCGCTGTCGGCGACCTGGCCTGCGGCCGACAGCGCCTGCTGGTAGGCCTTGGCCGTCGCTGTGTTGAACGCCACCAGCACGATCCGCATCGGCTGGGCATGGCTGCGCTGCCAGGCCAGAGTTTCGGTGACCGCGATCTGCGCCGCCTGGTACAGCGGATAGCCATATACCCCGCAGCTGATGGCCGGGAACGCGATCGACTGCAGATTCAGCGATTCGGCCAGCTGCAGCGACTTCCAGTAGCAGTTCGCCAGCAGTGCCGGCTCGTCGCGCTGGCCGTCGTGCCAGACCGGGCCGACGGTATGCAGTACGTGCCGTGCCGGAAGCGCATAGGCACCGGTTGCGCGCACCTCACCGGTGGGGCAGCGTACGCCGGGGCGGAGCTCCGGCAGACGCTCGCACTCGGCCAGCAGGCCGGGGCCAGCCGCACGATGGATCGCGCCGTCGACACCGCCGCCACCGAGCAGTGATTCATTGGCCGCGTTGACGATCGCATCCACCGCCAGGGCCGTGATGTCGCCCTGCCACACTTCGATCTTCATGCGTCCGTCTCCTGCCTGTAGTTGTTGCGCGCCGTGCCCACGCTGGCTGCACCCGCATCTTGCGGGACAGGGCATCGATGCTGCGTCATGACCGTCTCACGCACTGCGATCCGCGCTGTTCATGCACGATGGCCGGCAGCGCCTTCACGCAGGCTGAAGCGAGCGCCGCACGCAGGCGAAACGAAAGTTTCCGAATTGGATTGCTTCTGATTTCCGGGGAAAACGGTCCGCTTGCAACGGCAATGCGCAGTCAGGATTGCCCAAATGAAAACGCCCACCGCGAGGGTGGGCGTCATCCTGCTGTCATCGACAACGCGGCGATCAGGGCAGACCGGCCAGCCAGTCGTCGTCGGAACCTTCATTGACGTCGGCGAACAGCGGCGTGGAGAAGTAGCGTTCACCGGTGTCCGGCAACATCGCCAGGATCACCGCGCCCGGTTCAGCGCGATGTGCCACGTCCAGTGCGCTGGCCACGGTGGCACCGGCGGAGATGCCAACGAAGATGCCTTCCTCTGCGGCCAGCTGGCGGGCGGTGGCGATCGCGCGATCATCTTCCACCGTCACCAGTTCGTCCACCACATTGCGGTTGAGCACATCGGGCACGAAGTCCGGGGTCCAGCCCTGGATCTTGTGCGGCTTCCAGTCATCGCCCTTCAGCAAGGCGGCGCCTGCCGGTTCGGTGGCGATGATGCGGGTGTCGGGGCGGGCGACCTTCAGCACTTCACCGACACCGGTCAGGGTGCCGCCGGTGCCCCAGCCGCTGACGAAGTAGTCCAGGCGCTTGCCGGCGAAATCACGCAGGATCTCCGCGGCGGTGGTGTTGCGGTGGTAGGCCGGGTTGGCCGGGTTGGCGAACTGGCTGGCCAGGAACCAGCCGTGCTCCTCGGCCAGTTCGCGCGCCCTGCGCACCATGCCGCTGCCGCGCTCGGCGGCCGGGGTCAGGATGACCTTCGCGCCGTAGGCGCGCATCAGCTTGCGGCGTTCCACCGAGAAGGTCTCGACCATCGTCGCCACGAACTTGTAGCCGCGTGCGGCGGCCACCATCGCCAAGGCGACGCCGGTGTTGCCCGAGGTGGCCTCGACAATCGTGTCGCCGGGCTTGAGCAGGCCACGCTGTTCGGCATCGAGGATGATCGCCAGCGCCAGTCGATCCTTCACCGAGCCGCCAGGGTTGAAGGATTCAACCTTGGCGTACACGGTCACGCCCTGCGGCGCCAGGCGCTGCAGCTTGACGATGGGGGTGTTGCCGATGGTGTCGAGGATGGAGTCGTACAGGGCCATGGGAGCGCTCCAGGAACAGGCCGCGCCGGGCTCGGCGGGCATAAGGGAAGAAGGCTGGCTGTTCAGGCCAGCGGCTGCCGGCTGACCGTAGCGCCGGCATATGACGCCCGGAAATGACCAGATACCTTTCTTAAACAACCTTTGGTTATAAGCTGGTGACGGCAATTGACCCTAGAGTGGACCTCCGCCCCCACATCGCCCGCCTGCCATGACGCTGACCCAGCTGCGCTACCTGGTTGCCATCGCCGACGCCGAGCTGAACATCACGCTCGCCGCCTCGCGGGTGCATGCCACCCAGCCCGGCCTGTCCAAGCAGCTCAAGCAGCTTGAGGACGAACTGGGCTTCCTGCTGTTCGTGCGCAAGGGACGCAGCCTGGAGTCGGTCACCCCGGCCGGCACCGAAGTGATCAGCCGCGCCCGCGCCGTGCTGTCCGAAGCCAACAACATCCGCACCTACGCGGCCAACCAGCGCCGCGAGAGCCAGGGTCAGCTGATCCTGACTACCACCCACACCCAGGCGCGCTTCGTGCTGCCGCCAGCCGTGGCGCGCATCAAGCAGGCTTATCCGCAGGTCAGCGTGCACCTGCAGCAGGCCGGTGAGGCCGATGCGCTGGACCGGCTGAACCAGGGCGATGCCGATATCGCGATCATCAGTACCGCCGGCAGCGAACCCAGCGACGGCATCGCCGTGCCGCTGTTCCGCTGGCGGCGGCTGGTGGTGGTGCCCAAGGGCCATCCACTGGACCGCGCCGGGCGCGTGCCGGACCTGGCAGCATTGGCCCGCCAGCCGCTGATCAGCTATGAATCCTCGACCCGACCCAACTCCTCCCTGCAGCGCGCCTTTGCCGCGCAGAACCTGGTACCCGATCTGGCGCTGACCGCGCTGGACGCCGACCTGATCAAGACCTATGTGCGCACCGGTCTGGGGGTGGGGCTGCTGGCCGAGATGGCGATCAGCGCCAACGACGAGGATCTGCGGGTATGGCCGGCACCGGTGCCGATCACCGAGTGCGTCGCCTGGGCGGTGCTGCCACGCGACCGGGTGCTGCGCGATTACGCGCTGGAGCTGGTGCATGTGCTGGCCCCGCAGATCGATCCGCGCGATCTGCGGCGGGTGCTGGACGGCAACCAGGCCGCGTCCTGGCCGGTGCCGCCGACCTGGGAATCGCTGACCCAGACCATCACGGTCTGAGGGTTGGTCGAGCAGGGCTGCGCCCTGCACCTGCTACCGGCCGGAGCAACAGCAACAGCAACAGCGTGCATTCCGTGGGGTGGCGGGGCGGTGTCGGAGTGCGGGGACGCCGCAAGTACGTCCCTGTAGGCTTGGCCGCGGCATCCATGCCGCGGACACCCCGCAATCCGACACCGCCCCGCCTCTGACAGACTTCGACGGCTGTTGGTAGGTGTCGACCTTGGTCGACACGGTAGATCCACGCCATGCGTGGATGCTTTTCGATCAATTGTCGAAATATTCGATTTCGATAGAGATTCATCCACGCATGGCGTGGATCTACAGATCGCGGAAATCTGTCGAAGGCGGGGTGGGTCCGGTTGCGGGGGTGTCCGCGGCATGGATGCCGCGGCCAAGCCTACAGGGACGTATTTACGGCGTCCCCCGCAACCGGACCCACCCCGCCATCCCACAGGGAAGCCAGCTTCTGTTGTTGCTTCGGCCGTTGCCGTTGCTGTTGCCTCTGCGGGTGCAGGGCGCAGCCCTGCCGATACCCCCCCTCCTGCGACGGTTCGTCGCACGGCGCCCCCGGGGGGCACCTCTAAACTAGCGCGGTGATCCGTACCGTCCAGCTGCATCGAACCCTGCTCCAGCTCGCCTTCATCGCGACGCTGCTGATGGTGCTCGCGCCGCTGGTCAGCCGCGCGCTGCAGGCGCAGCCGATGGATCATGCGGGCATGGCAGGCATGGACCATACGGCCATGAGCCATGACATGCGCGACATGGCTATGGCCGGTCACGCGCACCACGATGCAGATCCGGCTGTGCCCAGCCCGCCCGCCGATCCGCACGCCATGCATGGCGAGGCCTGCGAGTACTGCGTGCTGGCCATGCGCCTGCTGCCGTGGCTGGCAGTGCTGGTGCTGCTGCTGCCCCTGCTGTGGCGGCCGACGCTGGTGTTCCCGTGGTCACCACCGCGACTGCCGCTGCTGCATTGGCCCGCACATGCCGCGCGTGGCCCGCCGCTGGTCTCCACCGTCCGCTGATTTCCCTATCGAATCCGTCGCACGATGCCTGCAAGGGCGTCGTGCGCGCGTGCGTACCTTGGAGCTGTTTCCATGAAAATGACTTTCCCCGGCGCGGGCGCCCGAGCGCGCCTGCCGTTTACCCTTGGCGTTGCCTTGGCCGCGCCCTTCGCCCATGCCGCGCCCGCTGAAGAAGCGCGGACGCTGGATACGCTGGTGGTCACCGCCGCTGCACCGTCCTCGCCATTGCACTGGGTGACCGATCCGCGCCTGCCGCGACAGCCGGTGCCGGCCAGCGATGGCGCCGATTACCTGAAGACCGTTCCCGGCTTTTCCGCCATCCGTAATGGCGGCACCAACGGCGACCCGGTGCTGCGTGGCATGTTCGGTTCGCGGCTGAACATCCTCAGCAACGATGGCAATCTGATTGGTGCGTGTCCCTCGCGCATGGACAACCCGCTGTCCTACATCTCGCCGGAGAGCTTTGACCGGCTGACCATCATCAAGGGCCCGCAGAGCGTGCGCTGGGGCGCGGGTGCGTCTGCGGGCACCGTGCGTTTTGAGCGTGATACCCCGCGTTTCGACGAGCCGGGGCTGCGTGCCGATGCCAGCACGCTGGTCGGTTCGCGCAACCGCAACGACCAGGTGCTGGACCTCACCCTGGGCAATCCGATGGGCTATGTGCGTGCCAGCGGCAATCGCTCCGAAGCCGACGACTACAAGGACGGCAACGGCGATGTGGTTCCGTCGAAATGGCGCAAGTGGAATGGCGACGTAGCCGTTGGCTGGACGCCTGATGCCGATACCCTGCTCGAAGTATCCGCCGGTGCCGGCGATGCGATCGCGCGCTACGCCGGGCGCGGCATGGACGGTGCCGCGTTCGAGCGCACCAGCTACGCCGCGCGCTTCGAGAAGCGCAACCTGCCCGGGGCGTGGGACACGCTGCAGGCCAACGTGTACTACAACGAAGCCGACCACGTGATGGACAACTACACGCTGCGCGAACCGAACCCGCACAGCATGATGCCGATGCCGATGGCGTCGAACGTGGATCGCCGCACGCAGGGTGGGCGCATCAGCTCCGAATGGCGCTGGCAGGACGTGCAGCTGGTGGCCGGCGTCGACGGCGAGGACAGCCGACATCGCGGCCGCATGGGCATGGGGCGCGACACCTACAAACAAGCAAGCTGGAGCACCGACGCCAATTTCCGTCGCTACGGTGCGTTCACCGAACTGACCCTCGGCGCCGGCACCGGCCAGCGCTGGATCGGCGGCCTGCGCGTCGATCGTGCCAGTGTGCGCGATGAGCGCGCCGGCATCGGCGGCATGATGATGCCCATGCCCAATCCCACCGCCGGCCAGCGCCGCAGGGAATGGCTGGGCAGTGGGTTCCTGCGCTACGAACAGGATCTCGCCGATGGCCTGACCTGGTATGCCGGGCTGGGCCACAGCCAGCGCATGCCCGACTACTGGGAACTGTTCTCGCCCGATCATGGGCCGGCAGGTGCGGTGAACGCGTTCGCTGGCATCCAGCCCGAACGCACCACCCAGCTCGACGTCGGCCTGCAATACAAGGGCCCGCGCGTGCAGGCCTGGGTCTCCGCCTATGCGGGGCAGATCCAGGACTACATCCTGTTCACCTATCGCGGCAGCGGCATGATGGGCATGAGCCAGGCCGACAACGTGCAGGCGCGCATCGCCGGTGCCGAGGCCGGCGTGCAGCTGCAGCTCGACGCGCAGTGGAAGCTGGGTGGCACCCTGGCCTATGCCTGGGGCGAGAACCGCGACCAGCATCGCCCGTTGCCGCAGATGCCGCCGCTGGAAGCGCGCCTGAGTGCTGACTGGGAAGGCCAGCGCTGGAGTGCCGGCGCGCTGGTACGCGCGGTCACCCATCAGCATCGGGTCGCGGACGGGCAGGGCAACGTGGTGGCGCAGGACCTCGGGCAGAGCAGCGGTTTTGCCACGCTGGCGCTCAATGCGGCCTATCGTTTCAGTTCGCAGCTGCAGCTCAGCGCCGGTGTCGACAATCTGTTCGACCGCGCCTACAGCGAGCATCTGAATCTGGCCGGCAGCGCCGATTTCGGCTTCCCGGCCGATCCGGTACGCATCAACGAGCCCGGCCGCAGCCTGTGGATGAAGGTGAACTACCGGTACTGATCTGCCGGAAGAAGGCCGGCGTCCAAAGAAAACGGGGTCGGATCCCCGCCAGGTTCCGACCCCGCCCGGCGCCCTCGGCCGGGCCTCCCGACTCTACGACGGCGTCGCCGCTCATGGCGCGCCGGGATACATCCCGACATACGCCGACACCGTGCTGCAGACCCTTGCATGGAATGGGCGCACAGCGCTATCGCAGTACCTGTTCCACACCGGTAAACGCTTGGCACATATCGCTTCTGCGGGGCCTTGCCTACACTCGGCGGCCGTGGATCGCTCAGGATTGTTCATGTTGGCTCGTATCGCTTCGACCCTGGCCCTTGGCCTCAGCCTGGCCGTGCTGGCCGGGTGCGCAGGCAAACAGGAGGCCGCCGCGCGTCGGCAGGGCGAAGCCGTGCCGGTCACCGCGCAGGTCGTGCAGGCGATGCAGTGGAGCGACACGCTGCAGGCGCTGGGCACGGCCAAGGCGCGCGAGTCGATCAGCGTGACCGCCAAGGTGAGCGAGATCGTCGAGCGCGTGCATTTCGAAAGTGGCCAGCAGGTCGCCGCCGGCGCGCCGCTGGTGACCCTGCGCGGTCAGGCCCAGGAAGCCGCATTGGTGCAGGCGCAGGCGACCTTCCGCGAAGCCGACCAGTTGTACAAGCGCCAGCGCGAACTGGCGGCACAGCGGTTGGTGTCCAGCGCTACCCTGGATACGCAGAAGTCGATCCGCGACGCCGCCGAAGCACGCGTGGCGCAGATGCAGTCGGACATCGGTGATCGTCGTGTGCGCGCGCCGTTCGCCGGCGTCCTCGGCATCCGCCAGATCAGCCCGGGCACGCTGCTGACGCCGACCACGGTGATCGCCACCCTCGACGACGTCGAGCGCATGCACATCGATTTCCAGGTGCCGGAAGTGGAGCTGGCCGCGCTGACCATCGGCGACAAGGTGCAGGCCACCAGCGTGGCCTGGCCGGGCCGCACCTTCGAAGGCGAGGTCAGCACCATCGATGCACGCATCGACCCCGCTACCCGTGCGGTAACCGTGCGTGCCGACTTCGCCAACGGCGACCACGCACTGCGTCCGGGCATGCTGCTAGACGTGCGTCTGTTCCATCCCGATCGACCCGCACTGGTGGTGCCGGAAATTGCCGTGGTGCAGGTCGGTCGCGACAGCTTCATGTACCGCATCAAGGCCGATGACACCGTCGAACGCGTGGACGTGGTCACCGGCGCGCGTCGCGCTGGCGTGGTCGAGATCAAGCAGGGCCTGCAGGCAGGCCAGCGCATCGTGGTGGACGGCACCGGCAAGCTGCGTGCAGGCCTGAAGGTGGCGGCCACCGACGCCGCGCCCGCCAGTGGCGCGCAACCGGTGACGGCTGAAGCACCGGTCGCTGCCGAGGGTCACGGCGGATGAAGCTGTCTGACATCTCCATCCAGCGGCCGGTGTTTGCCGTGGTGATGAGCCTGCTGTTGCTGGTGCTGGGCGTGATGTCCTTCACCCGCTTGACGCTGCGCGAACTGCCGGCCATCGACCCGCCGATCGTTTCGGTGTCGGTGGACTACACCGGTGCCTCGGCAGCCGTCATCGAGAGCCGGATCACCCAGGTGCTGGAAGACGCGCTGGCCGGCATCGAGGGCATCGATACGATCAACGCACGCAGCACCAACGGCCGTTCGCAGGTCAGCATCGAATTCACCTCCAACCGTGACATCGAAGCGGCGGCCAACGACGTGCGCGATGCGGTCAGCCGCGTGGCCGACCGCATGCCCGAAGAGGCGCGGCCACCGGAGATCGCCAAGGTCGAGAGCGATGCCGACCCGATCATCTGGTTCAACATGGTGTCCTCGACCATGGACACGCTGGAACTGAGCGACTACGCCGACCGCTACGTGGTCGATCGTTTCTCCAGCCTCGATGGCGTGGCCCAGGTCCGCATCGGCGGCCGCCAGCGCTATGCGATGCGCATCTGGCTGGACCGTGACCAGCTGGCCGCACGTGGCCTGACCACCGGCGATATCGAAACCGCGCTGCGCAACGAGAACGTGGAACTGCCGGCCGGCCGCATCGAATCCACCGACCGCGATTTCACCCTGCGCGTGGAGCGCAACTACATCAAGCCCGAAGACTTCGCGACCATCCCGCTGGGCAAGGGCAGTGATGGTTACGTGGTGCGCATGGGCGATGTGGCGAAGATCGAGCTGGCCTCGGCCGAGCGCCGCGCCTACTACCGCAGCAACGGCGAGCCCGGCATCGGCCTGGGCATCGTCAAGACCTCCACCGCCAACTCGCTGGACGTGGCGCGCACCGCGCGCGCCGAGGCCGAACGTGTTGCGCTGACCCTGCCCAAGGGCACGCAGATCTTCGTTGCCTTCGACAACACCACCTTCATCGAGGCCGCTGTCGACCGCGTGTACGCCACGCTGGTGGAGGCGATGATCCTGGTGCTGGCGGTGATCTGGCTGTTCCTCGGCAGTTTCCGCGCGGCGTTGATTCCCGCAGTGACGGTGCCGGTGTGCCTGGTGGCGGCGTTCATCGCGCTGTATGCGTTCGACTTCTCGATCAATCTGCTGACCCTGCTGGCGCTGGTGCTGTGCATCGGCCTGGTGGTGGATGACGCGATCGTGGTGGTGGAGAACGTGCAGCGCCGCATCGACCTCGGCGAACCGCCGCTGGTGGCGTCCAAGCGCGGTACCGCACAGGTGGCGTTCGCGGTGATTGCCACCACCGCCGTGCTGGTGGCGGTGTTCCTGCCGGTCGGTTTCCTGGAAGGCAACACCGGGCGCCTGTTCCGTGAACTGGCGGTGGCCCTGGCCGCAGCGGTCGCGCTGTCCGCGTTCGTCGCGCTGACGCTGACTCCGATGATGGCCTCCAAGCTGCTCAAGCCGCATACCGGGCAGGCACCGCGCGGGCTGCACGGTTTCATCAACCGCAATCTGGAACGCCTGGCCGGCGCTTACGGTCGCGTGCTCGATCATCATGTCGATCGCACGTGGATCTATCTGCTGGTGATGGTCGCAGCGCTGGCGGCCAGCTGGCTGCTGATCAAAGTTCTGCCCTCGGAACTGGCCCCGGCCGAAGATCGAGGTTCGTTCCAGATCATGATCGATGGCCCGGAGGGCGCCGGCTACGACTACACCGTGCAGCAGGTGCAGCAGGTCGAAGCGCTGCTGGCCCCGCATGTGGGCGCGGACAAGCCGATCGTGCGCGCCAACCCGCGCGTGCCCGGCGGCTTCGGCGCAAGCGAGGAAATGCACACCGGCCGTGTCAGCGTGTTCCTGCAGCCGTGGCGCCAGCGCAGCGAAGGCACGCCGGAAGTAGCCAACGAACTGCAGAAGGAACTGGACACCATCCGTGGCGTGCGCGTACGCACCCAGGTCGGTGGCGGCCTGGTGCGCAGTGGCGGGCAGCCGTTCCAGATCGTGCTGGGTGGCCCGGAATATGCCGAGATCGCGCAGTGGCGCGACCGCATCCTGCTGCGCATGGCCGACAACCCCGGCCTGGTCGGTCCGGACTCGGACTACAAGGAAACCCGTCCGCAGATGCGGGTGAACATCGACCGCCAGCGTGCGGCCGACCTTGGCGTGCCGGTCACCGCGATCGGTTCGGCGCTTGAAACGATGATGGGCTCGCGCCGCGTGACCACCTTCGTCGACAACGGCGAGGAGTACGACGTGCTGGTCCAGGCCGGCCGCGATGGCCGCGCAAGCCCGGCCGACCTCGCCGCGATCCGCGTGCGTGCGACCTCCGGCGAACTGGTGCCGTTGTCCAACCTGGTCACGCTGAGCGAAGTAGCCGAAGCGGGTACCTTGAACCGCTTCAACCGGCTGCGCTCGATCACCATCAGCGCCGGTCTCGCACCGGGCTATCCGCTGGGCGAGGCCATCGCCTGGGCGCAGCAGGTGACCCGCGAAGAGCTGCCGCAGTACGCGCAGGTGAACTGGAAGGGCGAATCGCGCGAGTACCAGAGCGCGGGCGGCGCGGTGCTGCTGACCTTCGCCATGGCCCTGCTGGTGGTGTATCTGGTGCTGGCTGCACAGTTCGAGAGCTTCATCCACCCGCTGACGATCATGCTGACCGTGCCGCTGGGCGTGCTCGGTGCGCTGGTTGGCCTGTGGCTGAGTGGCGGCACGGTGAACCTGTTCAGCCAGATCGGCATCGTCATGCTGGTAGGCCTGGCGGCCAAGAACGGCATCCTGATCGTCGAATTCGCCAACCAGCTGCGTGACGACGGGCGAACCGTGCGCGAAGCGATCATCGAATCGGCGATGGTGCGCCTGCGTCCGATCCTGATGACCTCGATCGCCACCGTGGTCGGCGCGATTCCGCTGGTGGTGGCCGGTGGCCCGGGTTCGGCCAGCCGTGGCACCATCGGCATCGTGATCATCTTCGGCGTCACCCTGTCCACCTTCCTGTCGCTGTTCGTGGTGCCGGCGTTCTACGCGCGGCTGGCCCCGTATACCCGCTCGCCAGAAGCGGTGAAGCGCGAGCTGGAGAAGCAGGAGGCCGACTCGCCGTCGGTCGGTGGTCATGCCTGAGCCGGCGCGCATTCTGCAGGGCGAAGGCTTCCTCCTGCGGCCCTGGCGCAGCGATGACCTGGAGTCGCTGCTGCGCCACGCCAACGACGCGGACGTCTCGCGTGGACTGCGTGACCGCTTCCCGTATCCGTACACCCGCGAGGATGGCGAAGCCTTCCTGGGCGGGCGCGTGCTGGCCCCCGGCACCCTGAACCTGGCCATCGAGATCGACGGCCAGGCCTGCGGCAGCGTGGGCGCCCAACAGGGTGTGGCCGAGCGCGGGCATACCGCTGAACTGGGCTACTGGCTCGGCCAGGCCCATTGGGGACGGGGCCTGATGACCGGTGTGGTCGGTCTGTTCGCGCCCTGGGTGATGGACGAGCTTGGCCTGTTCAGGCTGCAGGCCACGGTGGTCGACTTCAACCTGGGCTCGGCCCGGGTACTGGAAAAGAACGGTTTCCAGGAAGAGGGCGTGGAGCGCTGCGCCGTTTACAAGCGCGGCGTCCTGCATGACCTGCGCCGATTCGCCCGGGTGCGCACGCAGCTGCCCTGAACACGCGGGCTGGCCGCTGTAGAGCCGAGCCCATGCTCGGCTTGGGCCCCTGACGGCAGCCGAGCATGGGCTCGGCTCTACAAAACAGCGCTATCGCAGCGACCGTCGATCAGGGAGAATCGACCGGTCCCTTCCAGCCGACGGGACGTCCTCACAACCCGCCGACTGGAGAGAGCGCGCGTGGAAGCTACCGTACATTTCATCAACAGCATCATCTGGAGCAAGGCGCTGATCTTCATGTGCCTGGCCGCCGGCCTGTTCTTCAGCCTGCGCACCCGCTTCATGCAGATCCGTGGTTTCGTCGAGATGTGCCGCCTCACCGTGTCTGGTGAGAAATCCGACGCCGGCGTGTCCTCGTTCCAGGCCCTGGCCATGTCGATGGCCGGCCGCATGGGCATCGGCAACATCGCCGGCGTGGCCACCGCCATCGCCTTCGGCGGCCCCGGCGCGATCTTCTGGATGTGGGTGATGGGCTTCCTCGGTGCATCCACCTCGTACGTGGAATGCACCCTGGCGCAGATCTACAAGACCAAGGATGCCGAAGGCCGCTACCGCGGTGGCCCGGCCTACTACATCGAAAAGGCGATGGGCCTGAAGTGGTATGCCATGGCCTTCGCCATCGCCACGATCATCGCCGCCGGTTTCCTGATGCCGGGCGTGCAGGCCAACGCCATCGCCGACAGCGTCATCAATGCCTGCCGTGGCACCGCGCTGTGCGGTCCGCTCGATGGCCAGGCCTTCGGCATGGAATCGGCGCAGGCGCTGAAGCTGGGCATCGGCATCGTCGTCGCCCTGCTGCTGGGCGTGGTGATCTTCGGTGGCGTCAAGCGCATCGCCAACTTCGCCGAAGTGGTGGTGCCGTTCATGGCGGCCGGCTTCATCCTGATGGCCATCGTCATCATGATCATCAACTACGACCGCGTGCCGGAAATGTTCGGCATCATCTTCAAGAGCGCCTTCGGTACCCACGCCGCGTTCGGCGCGATGATGGGCCTGGCAGTGGAGTGGGGCATCAAGCGCGGCATCTACGCCAACGAGGCCGGCCAGGGCTCGGGTCCGCACGCTGCGGCGGCTTCGGAGGTCTCGCACCCGGCCAAGCAGGGTTATGTGCAGGCCTTCGCCATCTACTTCGACACCATGATGGTGTGCACCGCCACCGCGTTCCTGATCCTGGCCAGCGGCACCTACAACGTGTATTCGCCGGTGGCCGGCGCCGAGCCGATCTTCCAGGGCCTGGCCGGCATTCCCGAAGGTGCTGGCTACGCGCAGGCGGGTGTGGAAGCAGTGCTGCCGGGCTGGGGTTCGGCCTTCGTGTCCATCGCGATCTTCTTCTTCGCCTTCACCACGATCATGGCCTATTACTACATGGCCGAAACCAACCTGACCTACGTCAACCACAACAGGAAGCGGCCGCTCACCGTGCTGCTGCTGCGCCTGGGCATCATCGGCATGGTGGTGTTCGGTGCCTTCCACAACGCCACCCTGGCCTGGGCGCTGGGCGACATCGGCGTAGGCCTGATGGCCTGGCTGAACATCATCGCCATCCTCATCGTGCAGAAGCCGGCCATGCTGGCCCTGCGCGATTACGAACGACAGAAGAAGCTCGGCCTGGATCCGATCTTCGACCCCGATGCCCTGGGCATCAAGAACGCCGATTTCTGGCGTCAACGCAAGCTGGAGTTGTCCCGTAGTGAATGATCCCTGGAAGAATGCCCGCCGCCCGTCGTCGCGACCGCCGCGGGCCACCCCGCTGCCACCGCGTGAGGGCGGCACCCCGCCGCCACCGGGGCGTGGCAACGACGAACTGCGCCTGTATGGCTGGAACGCGGTGCAGGCCCTGTTCGCCAAGCGTCCGCAGGCGCTGCGCAAGCTGTACCTGGTGGATTCACTGATTCCGCGCATGCAGCCGGTGCTGAAGTGGTGCGTGGCCAACCGCGTGGGCTACCGCGTGGTGGAAGAGGGCGACCTCAACAAGCTGGCCGCTACCACCCACCACGAAGGCCTGGTGGCCGACGTGCTGCGCGCGCCGGTGGTGCCGCTGGCGCAGTGGCTGGCCGAACTGGGCGAAGGCCCGGCGCTGGCACTGTGGCTGGATGGCGTCGGCAATCCGCATAACTTCGGTGCGATCCTGCGCTCGGCCGCGCACTTCGGTGCCAAGGCGCTGCTGCTGCCGGCCAGCAGCACGCTGGCACTGTCCGGTGCGGCCGCACGCGTGGCCGAGGGCGGTGCAGAGTCGGTGCCGCTGGTGCAGCTGCCTGAAGACGCAGAAGCGATGGCGCAGCTGCGCGCGGCCGGTTTCGGCCTTGCCGCGACCCTGGTCGACGGTGGCGATGACGTGTTCCGCGCATCGTTGCCGGCCCGCCTGGTCTACGTGATGGGCGCGGAAAGTGAAGGCATGGATCGCGGCCTGGCCAGCCAGTGCGACCAGCAGCTGTCGATTCCCGGCAGTGGCGCGGTTGAAAGCCTGAATGTCGCTTCCGCCACGGCCGTGCTGCTGGCGCAGTGGGTCAGCCAGCGCCGCTGATGGGCGGGTCTGCGGGCGCCGGGTAACGCCGGTGCCCGCGGATCGGAGCAGATCCACGTCGTGCGGGATTTCTTCGTGCCGGGAAGGTGCCTCCTGCGTTGCACTACGCAAGGCGCGCACGGTTCACCGGTAGCGCCGGGCAACGCCCGGTGGATTTCCTGACAGTGCGATGCGCAAAGCATGCATGACGAATTGAAAGTTTCCTTATTGGTGTGCCGTTCCCGGCGACGCAGGGTGGAAGTCCATCCAACGTCGTACAGGAGTGGTCCCCATGCATCATCCTCCCCGCAGTACGGTGCGTGTCTGCCTGGTACTGGCATTCAGTGCGCTTGCCGCCGTGTCCGCGCAGGCCAACGAGCGCACGCTCGACGGCGTCAACTTCACCGGCCCGCTGATCACCCCCAATCCTGCCGGTATGCCGGCAGGTCGCTGGTACGTCGAACCCTATCTGGTGCGGGTCGACAGTTCCTCGTCCTTCGACCACAACGGCGACCGTCAGCGCAGCGACGAGCGCAGCGGCGCGTGGGCGATGGTGGTGCCCATCGCCTACGGGTTCAGCGAGCGGGTGACCGCCCAGGTCAACCTCAGTGCCTCGCGTGCAGAATCAGGCAATGCGCGCAGCAGTGGTTTCCGCGCCGGCGACACCACCGCACGCCTGCAGTACCTGCTGCAGCCTTCCAGTGCCGATGGCACCACCCCGGCGGTGTCAGTTGCGCTTGTGCAGCGCTTCAGCACCGGCAGTCACGACCGGATCACCGGCAACCCGCTCGACGCCCAGGGTGACGGCACGCAGCGCACCGTGGCTGCGCTGGCGGTGCAGCAGGTGGTGTGGCTGGCGAACGATCGCCCGCTGCGCTGGCGCGCGCAGCTCAGTGCCGGGCCATCGCCCTCACGCACTGCGATTTCCGGCGGCAGCGTGTATGGCACCGATGACGGCTTCCAGGGACATATCGCGCGCGGTTCGGTGCTGGGCCTTTCGGTGGGTGCCGAATACAGCTTCAACGAACGCTGGGTGGGCGTCATGGAAATGGCCGCCAGCCGTGAAAGCGGCCAGCGGCTGACCGGCTTCGCACCGGACGCGGCCGGTACGCTCCAGCGCATCGATGAGGCCCGTCCTGCCAGCCGCAACCTGACCTTCGCGCCGGCGATCGAGTACCACTTCAGTCCGTCGCTGGGGGTGATTGCCGGCGTCGAATTCACCGTTGCCGGTCGCAATACCGGCCGCATCATCAGCCCCCAGGTCGCCCTGGGCATGTTCTTCTGATGGGGGCCCTGCGATGAATGTCGAATCGATCGTCAATGCCGTTCTTGCCGTTGTCTGGAGCCCGTACCTGGTGGTGCTGTGCCTGGCGACGGGTCTGTACTTCAGCGTGCGTACCCGCTTCATCCAGCTGCGTGCGCTGCCGGACATGCTGCGCCTGATGTTCCGCCACGAGCGCTCCGATGCCGGTGTCTCGCCGTTCCAGGCGTTGTCATTGTCGTTGTCCAGCCGGGTGGGCGTAGGCAACATCGCCGGTGTCGCCATGGCCATTGCCTTCGGCGGTCCCGGCGCGATCTTCTGGATGTGGGTGGTCGCCTTCCTCGGTGCCTCAAGCGCGTTCATCGAGTCCACCCTGGCGCAGATCTACAAGGATCGCGATGCCAAGGGGCAGTATCGCGGTGGTCCGGCGTACTACATCGAAAAGGGGTTGGGCCAGCGCTGGTACGCCGTGCTGTTCGCGCTGGTCACGGTGCTGGCGGGAGCGATGCTGGCGGGTACGCAGTCCAACGCCATCACCAGTGCGGTGAACGAAGCGTGGGATGTTCCGGTAATGGTCACCACCGGTGTGCTGCTGGTGGTGTTGGCGGCGATCCTGCTCGGCGGCGTGCGTCGCATCGCGCGCGTCGCCGAATGGGTCGTGCCAGTGATGGCCGTGGCGTATCTGCTGGTCACTGCGGTGGTGATGGTACTCAACATCGAGCGAGTGCCTGAGGTCATCGCCCTGGTGCTGCGCAGCGCATTCGGTGTTGACGCCGCATTCGGCGCGATGATCGGCACCGCGATCCAATGGGGGGTGCGTCGTGGCGTGCTGTCCAACGAAGCGGGCATGGGCAGCGGCGCGCATCCTGCCGCCGCAGCGGAAGTGTCACACCCGGTGAAGCAGGGGCTGGTGCAGTCGTTCTCGGTGTACATCGACACCATGGTCGTGTGCAGCGCGACGGCCTTCCTGATTCTCTCCACCGGGCTCTACAACGTCTACGACCCGGCGGTGAACGGTGTGCCCGATGAGGCACGACTGCTGCTGGGCAACCTTCCTGGCGTGGAAGCGGGGCCGCGCTTCGTGCAGCACGCGGTGGAGTCGGCCTTGCCCGGCTTCGGCAAGTCATTCGTCGCGCTGGCGATCCTGCCTTTCGCCTTCACCACCATCCTCGCCCTGTACTACATGGCCGAGACCAACGTCAGCTACCTCTGCCGCGATCGTCCCCGACAGTGGGTGATGGGTGCCTTCCAGCTGCTGTTCCTGGCTGCTACGGGCTACTCGGCGATGAAGAGTGCGACAGTCGCGTGGGCGCTGGGCGATATCGGCGTAGGCATGATGAGCTGGCTGAACATCATCGCCATCCTGCTGCTGCAGCGGCCCGCGCTGGCAGCACTGCGCGATTACGAGAACCACCGGCGCCACGGGCGTGATCCGTTGTTCAATCCGAAGCTGCTGGGGGTTCGCAATACCAGCGTGTGGGCGGAGTAAGTGCCCAGGCAGGTAGCGCCGGGATGGCCCGGCGCTACCTGGTCAAGCGTTGATCCACGTCATGCGTGGATGCGGCTTCACTCGTTCGGCGGCGTGGTGGCCTTCGCTTCACTGCCGAAACTGCCATCGGCTTCGGCGGCCAGATAGGCAAACACGGTGTAGGCCGCCACGTTCTGCGCCAGCGCCTTCGGGTCGATCTTGTCGAGCGTGTCGTCGGCGGTGTGGTGCAGGTGGAAGTAGTCCGAGCCATCCTGCGCCAGCCACGCCCATGCACCGCCCTTGGCCGCCAGCGGGCCGACGTCCGGGCCCGGGCCACCCTTGTCGGCCTGGTACTCGATGCCCAGCGGCTTCATCACCTCGGCAATCTGCTTCGTCGCCTCGCGCGAGCCTTCCGGGTTCGGCGAACCAGTGTTGAAGGCGTAGATGCGGCCGGCACCGAAGTCGCTCTCGGCGGCCAGCTGATGCAGGGCCACGTCCTTGGCGTGTGTCTCGGCGTAGGCCTTGCCGCCATACAGACCCTGTTCTTCGTTGGCGAAGGCGATCACGCGGATGGTGCGCTTCGGCGCCTGCTTGAGCTGGCCGATCAGATGGCCAGCGGCCATGGTGATGCCCACGCCTGCGCCGTCATCGACCGCGCCGGTGCCCAGGTCCCACGAATCCAGATGGCCGCCGATGACGACTACTTCCTTCGGCAGCGTGCGGCCGGTGATCTCACCGATCACGTTGTACGAGGTCGCCGTGCCATCCCAACCGCAGTCCAGCGCCACCTTCACCGTGGTCGCGCCACGGGCGAGCAGGCGTGCCAGCTGGTCGGCGTCGGGCACCGACAGCGCCGCCGACGGTACCGGCGTCAGGCCATCATCGAAGCGGGTGATGCCGGTGTGCGGCACGCGGTGCGAATCGGTACCGGCCGAACGCATCAGGAAGCCGACCGCGCCCTTGCGGATGGCCTCGGACGGGCCCTTGCTGCGGATCGCGCCGCCGCGGCCATAGTCGCGGCCATCGCGGAACGGCAGCATCTGGTAATCGACGAAGGCGATCTTGCCCTTCAGCGAACCGGCCGGTGCGGCCTGCAGCGCAGCCAGATCGGCGAAGCGCACCACCTCGGCTTCCACCGTACCGCCCGGGCTGCCACCCAGCGCAGTGATCTGCAGCGGCTGCGGGTTCCTGCCGGTCACCGCAGCGTGTTCACTACGGCGCTCCCACTTCGGGAAGGTCACCGGTTCCTTCCATACCTTGTCAAAGCCCAGAGCCTTGAACTTGGCTTCGGCCCAGGCCACGGCCCGGGCGTCGGCCTCGCTGCCGGCGATGCGCGGGCCGATCTCGGTGGTCAGCGATTCGACCACCTTCCAGCCGGTGTCGTCGGCCAGCGCCTGGTCGCGCAGCTGTGCGGCGGTGGCCAGCGAGGCCGGCGGCAGGGTGGTGGCATGCGGCGCCGCGAAGGCCGGCGCGGCCAGCAGGGCGAGGGAGGATGCGATGGCAAGGACGCGGCGACGCATGGACAGCTCCGGGAAGGGTGTAAGCCTTGGAGCTTAACAGTCGTTCAGCGCCGCGCATGGGTGGGAGGTCATGGCCGCTGCGGATGCTGTTTTCCGCCAGATGCAGCAAAGCGAAAGCCCCGCCGGAGCGGGGCTTTCGCGTGTCATGTAGAGCCGAGCCCATGCTCGGCTGCCGTTTCCAGATCAGCCGAGCGTGGGCTAGGCTCTACAGGCGGCGGGTGCGCCAACGGCGCCCGACACCTTATTTCTTCAGGCTGTCGCGGATCTCGCGCAGCAACACCACTTCTTCGGCCGGTGCAGCCGGTGCCGCTTCCTTCTTGCGCGACAGGCGGTTGATCACCTTGATCACCAGGAAGATGGCGAAGGCCACGATCACGAACTGGATCAGCGTGTTGATGAAATCACCGTAGCCGATCACCACGGCCGGAATCTCCTTGCCATCGGCGCCGATGCTGGCCGGCGACAGCGTCCACGCAAGCTGCGAGAAATCGACCTTGCCGATCAGCATGCCCAGCGGCGGCATGATGATCTTCTCCACCAGCGCGGTGACGATCTTGCCGAAGGCCGCGCCGATCACCACGCCGACGGCGAGGTCGATGACGTTGCCGCGCATCGCGAATTCCTTGAACTCGGTGAGCATTCCCATTGTTGTTTTTCTCCTGAGGGCGAGGGGGGACAGCGCGCAGGGTAGCGCAGGTGATGTCAGCCGGCGATCACGCCGTGGCGCTCGGCCACGTTCTCAAGGCGTGCGCTGAAACGGTCGCCGGGCTTCAGCGCGGCCACGCCGGACGGCGTGCCCATGAACACCAGGTCGCCAGCACGCAGCTGCCACAGCTTGGACAGCTCGTGCAGGATCTCCGGCACGTTCCAGATCATCTGATCGAGCAGGGACTGCTGGCGTACTTCGCCGTTGATCTCCAACGACAGGTTGAGCGCAGCCAGGTCACCGACTTCACCGGCATGCACGATCTCACTGATCGGCGCGGAGGCATCGAAACCCTTGGCCGAATCCCACGGGTGGCCCTTTTCCTTGGCCGCGGCCTGCAGGTCGCGGCGGGTCAGGTCCAGGCCCACGGCATAGCCATAGACCAGTGCCTCGGCATCGGCCACGGCCAGCTCGCCGGCGGGCGCGTCACGGCCGATCGCCACCACCAGTTCCACCTCGTGGTGCAGGTTGCTGGTGGCGGGCGGGTAGGGGATCACATCGTCGTGGCCGACCACGATGGCGTCGGCCGGCTTGGTGAAGAACATCGGGCGGCCGCGATCGTCTGCTGCAGGCACGGCAGCGCCCATCTCACGCGCATGGTCGGCGAAGTTGCGGCCGACGCAGTAGATGCGGTGCACAGGAAAACTGCCGCCGCCAACAACCGGTACACGCGGCGTGGCTGCAGCAGGGATCACATCGGAGACATCGGACATGCGGGCATCCAGGAAGGGAGTGCCCGCAGTCTAGAACGCAGCAAGGCCCGCCGTCAGCGGGCAGCGTCGATCAGCGCGAGGCCGGCAGCGCCGACTTGCGCACCACGTGGTACTCGCCCTCGACCACGTTCGGGTCGGCCGGGCGGCTCGGGCCGGGCTTGCGCGAAGCCAGCAGCTTCCACGCCAGGCCCACCAGGATCATGGCCGCACCGACGAATACGCCGATGAACACCATCGCGGCCAGGATCGCCAGGCCGAGCAGGCCTACGGCAACGCGCACCAGCGGATGGCGCGGCTTGCGCGGGGCAAACAGGGTGCGGAACTGGTTGAAGGCGAAATCGCGATTGAACATGGTGGCTCGATAGGCTGGAAATCAGCGAGCCATGAGTATCGGCAGCTGCCACTGTCATTGAGTGAAAAACTCGTTAAATATAGCCTTGGCTTATTACGGATCAATGACTTGTGTTCATGTCGCAGCTAGTCACATGACCAGGCATGCGACAATGCGCGATTCCGTCCGAGCCTTCGCCATGACTGCCGCTGTCGCCCTGATCACCCTTGATGCCATTGCCGATGGCGCGTTTGCCGAGGTTGAAGCGGTGGTCGATGGCGATGCCGAGTCGCTGCTGCTGTACCGCGACGGTGAACAGGTGCGCGCGTTCCTGAACATCTGCCCGCACGCGGGCCGCCGTCTGGACTGGGCTCCGGGTCAGTTCCTGAAGAGCCGCGAAGGCCACCTGGTCTGCGCCGCCCACGGCGCCTCGTTCGCGCTGGACAGCGGCGACTGCATCGCCGGCCCCTGCAAGGGCGACCGCCTGCGCGCAGTGCCGGTGGATGTGCGCGATGGGCAGGTCTACCTGGCCTGATGCATCGGTGTGCGGACCAACGGTCCGCACCCACAGGATCAATGGGTATTCAGATCCATCCACGCATGGCGTGGATCTACCGTGTCGACCAAGGTCGACACCTACCAAAGCGGTGCACGACGCCGTTCAGGCAGATCGCAGAAATCTGTCGAAGGCGGGGTGGGTCCGGTTGCGGGGGCGTGAGCGCCATGGATGGCGCGACCGAGCTTACAGGGACGTACTTGCAGCGTCCCCCGCAACCGGACCCACCCCGCCATCCTGCAGGAAGCCAGCTTTTGCTGTTGCTCCGGCTGTTGCCGTTGTCGTTGCCTCTGCGGGTGCAGGGCGCAGCCCTGCAGAGAGGACCCCTCAGAACATCAGGTTGATCATCACCACCACCACGCACGTATAGATCAGCGACAGCGGGCCGCCGACCCGCCACATCTCGCGTGGGGTGTAGTTGGCCGGGCCGGTGATCATCGAAATCACCGGGTTCGACGCCGTCATCAGGTTGTTGGACGCCGACAGCGCCACGATCAGCGCGAACGCGGTCGGGTTACCGCCTGCCGCCAGCGCCAGGTTCACCGCGATCGGCACCATCACGATCGTCGCCCCCACATGGCTGATCACCAGCGAGAACACCGTGGTCAGCAGCGCCAGCGCCAGCTCCAGCACCCAGATCGGAATACCCGTGGGCAGCTTGTCGATGGTATGGCCGGCCACCCACGCCGCCGCGCCGCTGGAATCCATCGCCCAGCCAAGCGGAATCAGCCCGGCCATCATGAACACCGTCTTCCAGTTGATCGAGGCATAGGCCTCGTCCATGCGCAGCACGCCGGTCAGCAGCATGCCGGCCACGCCGGTCATCAGGGTCAGCGCTACCGGCAGCTTGCTGGTCAGCGCGATCAGGATGGTCAGGGCGAAGATCGCCATGGCGATCTTGAACTTGTGCGGGCGCTGCTCGCCGGTCGGGTAGTCGGTCACCACCACGAAGTCGCGGCTTTTGGCGGCCTGCGCCAAGTCGGTCCAGATGCTGTGGAAGACCAGCATGTCGCCGGCACGCAGCTGCACATCGCGCACATCCTCGCGGATCACCTGCTTGTCGCGGTTGATCGCCAGCAGGCTGATGCCGCGTTCCTTGCGCAGGCGCAGGTCGGCCGCGCTCTTGCCGATCACGTTCGACGTCGGCGGCACCACCGCTTCGGAAATGCCGGCGCGGCTGGGATTGAACAGGTCACCCAGGTGTTTCAGGCGCGAGGACATGCGCAGGAACTGGTTCTGCGCGAAATCGTGGATCTGCTCGCGCGGGCCCATCGCCCCCAGCACGCTGCCCACCCATATGCGCATTTCTGCCGGCGGCGCCAGGCGGGTGTCATTGCCGGTCTTCAGTGCCAGCAGCAGCGGCGCGTCATGCAGGTTCTCCGCTTCGCCCAGGGTCATGCCGACCAGCGGACTCTCGGCGGTGACCACCAGCTCGAACACATCGCCTTCGATGCCGTAGGTCTTGGCGAAGTAGCTTTCGGTGCGGGCCGGCGTGGTGCCGTCGTTGACCAGGCTTTCCTCTTCCACCAGCTTGCGGTCGCCGTAATAGCGGAAATACAGCAGCGAGGCGATCAGCAGGGCGATGCCGATCGGCAGCGGCGCGAACATGCGCAGCGGCTCGATGGTGGCCAGGCCGGAGGGCAGGTTGTTGTTGGCCGAGGCCAGCAGATCGTTCAGCAGGATCAGCGGCGAGTTGCCGACCATGGTCAGCGCGCCACCCATCACGATCGCCGCCGAGATCGGCAGCAGCAGACGCTGCATGGTCAGCCCGGTGCGCGCGGCCAGGCGCGAGGCGACCGGCAGGTACAACGCCATCACCGATGGGTTCTGCATGAAGGACGAGTTCAGGCCGGCGATGGCCGTGGTCATCATCAGCAGCCGCTGCTCCACGCCATGCCCGCGCCGCAGCAGCCAGGCCGCGAGGCGGTTCAGCGCACCGGTGCGGTCCAGGCCGGCGCCGAGGATGGTGGTGGCGATGATGCTCATCACCGCGTTGCCGGAGAAACCGCCGAAGATCTCCTCCGGCGCGATCAGGCCGGTCACGCCCAGCACCACCAGCACCACCAGCGCGACCACGTCGGCGCGGATGCGCTCGAACAGGAACATCGCCATTGTGAAGCCGACCAGCCCGAGCACGAGCTTCATGTCAGTGGTCAGCGTCAGCGCGGTATCCATGTGGGGCGCGGCGTCCTCAGGCGTTCATCAGGTGCGGTCGTACAACAGGTCCCAGACACCATGGCCGAGCTTCTGGCCGCGGGTCTCGAAGTGGGTCTGCGGGCGCCAGTCCGGACGGGGCACGCTGCCACGCGGGCCGGCGCGGTTGACCAGGCCGGGGGTGGCATCCAGCACGTCCCACATCTGCTCGGCGTAATCTTCCCAGTCGGTGGCGCAGTGCAGACGGCCACCGGAGCGCAGCTTGCGCACCAGCAGCTCGGCAAAGCCCGGCTGGATCAGGCGACGCTTGTTGTGGCGCTTCTTGTGCCACGGGTCGGGGAAATAGATGCGCACTTCGTCCAGCGCGCCATCGGCGATTTCCTTTTCCAGCACTTCCACCGCGTCGTGGTGGTACAGGCGCACGTGGTCGGCGTTGTCGTCGGCCAGCGCGTTCAGCAGGCGGCCGACGCCGGGCGCGTGCACTTCCAGGCCGATGTAGTCGCGGCTCGGGTCGTGCTGTGCGGCAAAGCGCAGCGCGGCGCCGTTGCCGAAGCCGATTTCCAGCACCTTGCGGGCATCGCGGCCGAAGGTGGCATCCAGATCACGCGGTTCACCGCTGAAATCCAGGCCGAAACGCGGCCAGCGCTCGTCGAACGCGCGCTGCTGGGCGGGGGTGAAACGGCCCTGGCGCAGCACGAAGCTGCGCACTTCACGGCGGCCTTCATTGACCGTGAACGGCTTGGGCGGCGCCTTCGAACCGGCGCTGTCGAATGGATTGGTCATCAGCCGATCAACCCATCGATCGGCGAGGACGCACTGGCGTAGCGCTTGCGCGGAATGCGGCCGGCCAGGAATGCCTCGCGGCCTGCTTCCACGGCCTTGCGCATCGCGCTGGCCATCAGCACCGGGTGGCGCGCACCGGCGATGGCGGTGTTCATCAGCACGCCGTCGCAGCCCAGCTCCATCGCGATCGCCGCGTCCGATGCAGTGCCCACGCCGGCGTCGACGATGATCGGCACCTTGGCGTCTTCGATGATCTGCAGCAGGTTGTACTTGTTCTGGATGCCCAGGCCCGAGCCGATCGGCGCGGCCAGCGGCATCACCGCAGCGCAGCCGATCTCTTCCAGGCGCTTGGCCAGGATCGGGTCGTCGGAGGTATAGACCATCACCTCGAAACCGTCCTTGACCAGCTGTTCGGCGGCCTTGAGGGTCTGCACCACGTCCGGGTACAGCGACTTCTGGTCGCCCAGCACTTCCAGCTTGGTCAGGTTGTGGCCGTCCAGCAGTTCGCGGGCCAGGCGGCAGGTGCGCACGGCATCCTCGGCGGTGTAGCAGCCGGCGGTATTGGGCAGGATGGTGTAACGGTCCGGTGGCAGCACGTCGAGCAGATTCGGCTCGCCCGGGTTCTGGCCGATGTTGGTGCGGCGGATGGCCACGGTGACGATCCGGGCGCCTGCGGCCTCGGTGGCCAGGCGGGTTTCTTCCAGATCCTTGAACTTGCCGGTGCCGGTGAGCAGCCGCGAGCTGTAGGTCTTGCCGGCGATCACCAGCGAATCGGGGGAGACATGAGCGTTCATGACGCGATTATCGCTTATCCGCCTGAAGATGGGGTCACGCGGATGCGGGGGCGAGGGTCATTTTTCGCTGGTAGCGCCGGGCACGGGCCTTGCTTCAACCACCGCCAAGCGCATGCACGATCTCCACCACATCGCCCTCGGCCAGTACATGCTCGGCATGACGGCTGCGGCTGACGATCTCGCCGTTGACCTCCACCGCCACCCGGCGTTGCAGCAGCTGCTCGGCCACGAGCAGGTCCAGGAGGGTCGCCGAAGCGGGCAGGGTGCGGGGTTCGCCATTGAGCTGGATGTTCATGCGGCCATTGTCGCTGATCGCCGGTTCGCATCGGAACCGTTGCAAGTTGCGCGCTACGCCCGCACCGGCAAAGCCCGCCAGGCCTGGCTCGGGCGACAATCCATGCGGCGGCGCAGCGTGAGCAATTGGCGGCGCAGTGAAACCATTCACCGTGCGCCGGCGTACGTGCGTCGGAACCTCAACGATATCCCCACAGGAGTTTTTACATGCTGCTCAGCAAACGCCCGATCCGCTCCCTCATGGCGGCCGCGATCGCGCTGGCCGCGCTGCCGGCCATGGCAGGCGAATCCCCCTACAGCCACGCGGTCTTCTTCGGCGACAGCCTGACCGACGCCGGCTACTTCCGTCCGCTGCTGCCGGCCGACGTGCGCCCGGTCACCGGCCAGTTCACCACCAACCCGGGCTGGGTGTGGTCGCAGCAGGTGGCCAACTACTACGGCCTCAATGGCGCTGCCAACGGCAACGGCCAGAACGGCGACAACTACGCTGTCGGCGGTGCCCGTGTCGGCGTCGACGTGGCCAGTGCCCTGGGCACCATCCCATCGTTGAAGAGCCAGACGGCCCGCTACCTGGCTGCCAACGGCGGCAAGGCTGACGCCAATGCCCTGTACACGGTCTGGGGCGGTGCCAACGATCTGTTCGCCGCAGCGCGTGCGCCGGCCCAGGCGCAGGCCATCATCGGCGCGGCTGTCACCGACCAGGTGGCCCTGGTGGGCGCCCTCAAGCAGGCCGGTGCCGAGTACGTGCTCGTCCCCAACCTGCCGGACGTCGGCATTGCCCCGCAGTTCCGCTCGCTGGGTCCGGCCGGTGCCGCGCAGGCCACCGCGCTGGCGGCTGGCTACAACAAGGCCCTGTATGGCGGCCTGAAGCAGGCCGGCATCGAGTTCATCCCGCTCGATACCTTCACCGTGCTGCGTGAAGTGGCGGCCAACCCGGCCATGTACGGTTTCCGCAACGTCACCGACACCGGTTGCAGGATCAACCCTGCTGACACCACCACCAGCATCCTGACCTGCAACCCGACCAGCTACGTCAGCCCGGATGCGGCCACCGCCTATCTGTTCGCCGACGGCGTGCACCCGACCACCGCCGGTCATGCGCTGCTGGGCCAGTACGCGGTGTCGATCCTCGAAGGTCCGCGCCTGCAGCAGGTGCTGAGCCATTCGGCACAGACCATCGGCCGCTCGCGTGCCGACCAGGTCAGCCTGCACCAGGCGGGTCGCCCGGCTGACGGCCTGTCGTGGTGGGGCGGCGTGCGCGGCGACATGCAGCGCTATGACCACGCCGATCTGTACGACGGTCTGGCCCCGGCCGGCCTGTTCGGTATCGACTGGGCGCGTGACGGCATGGTCTTCGGCGGCTTCGCCGGCTTTGGCCGTCTGAATGCCGACTTCGGCAACAGCCGTGGCGACTTCACCCAGAAGGACACGACCGCAGGTCTGTTCGCTGGCTGGTACGGCGACCGCATCTGGGTCAACGGCCAGGTCAGCTACACCTGGCTGTCCTATGACGTGAACCGCAAGGTCCAGCTCGGCCCGGCTACCCGTGAGCACAGCGGCTCGCCGGACGGCAGCAACCTGACCGCCGCCCTGAATGCCGGTTACGAGTTCGGCACCGAAGGCGGCTTCCGCCACGGCCCGATCGCCTCGGTGATCTGGCAGCAGGTCAAGATCGACGATTACACCGAAAGCGCCGATGCCGGCACCCTGGCTACCGCGCTGGGCTACGGCAAGCAGGATGTCGATTCCACCGTGGGCCGTATCGGTTGGCAGGCCCGCTTCGACGGCGGCACCGTCAAGCCGTACGTGCAGGTGACCTACGACCACGAGTTCGAAGACACCAAGCAGGCCAGCGCCTGGGTGCAGAGCCTGCCAGACGTGGGCATGTACCGCGTACCGGGCATGGACTTCGACAAGAACTATGCGACCGCTATCCTGGGCGCGCGCATGGAACTGTTCGGCCTGCAGAGCAACATCGGCCTGAGCGCCACCACCCTGCAGAAGCGTGCGCAGGACGCGACGTTGTTTGCCAGCTTCAGCGGCAGCTTCTGATGCACACGACGGCAGGCCTGCGGGCTTGCCGTCTACTCGACGGGCAGGCTGCAAGGGCCTGCCCGTTGCGTTTGAACACGTGCCCCGCATAGACTTGTCGGGCAACGCGGGCGTAGCTCAATGGTAGAGCTGTAGCTTCCCAAGCTACTGACGAGGGTTCGATTCCCTTCGCCCGCTCCATGCCTCCCTAAGGTCTGCTGCTTCTCCAACCACTCCGCGATATCCGGACCGCTCCGCAATTCGCTGCGTCGAAGTGGCTTTGGAGTGTCTTTTCTTCTGGACGTGGATCCCGGTCGTGGTGACCGGTCAATGCCCCAGCCGGGCCGGCACCTCGCGAATGTCGATTGCCAAACAGGCCCTGTCTGCGCCGTCTCGGCGTGGAGATCGCGGAATTGAAAATCCCCTTCGCTCCTCCTTCGACCTTCCGGTTCCTGTCGAACCGATAGTTCAGTTGTTGCTTGGTTTGGAGATGCTAAAAGATCGTTAGCTAGGGGTTTTCATCATCCGTTGTCCGGAGCGCGAATGATCGCTGCACTTTTGCCAATCAGACGGTGCTTCGATTTTTCAGGGCGATCCAACCGGACAGAATTCTGGTCGTTCTTTCTGCTTGCTGCTCTCGTCGCGGCGCTCAGCTATAGCTTGGACAATGCCGGGTACTGGCTGATCGGCACCGATCTGCACAGCTGGGAACTGTCCTCGCGTCTCGGGGATGCGGGACGGGGGGTAGCGTTGGTTGCACTCATACTTTTCCCTCTGCCAATGCTCGCACTGACCGTTCGAAGACTGCACGACATTGATGAGTCTGGGTGGTTCGTTGTGATTGCGTTGGTTCCTCTAGGGGTGTTCGTTCTGTTTCCGGTGATGCTTCTCCCCGGCAGCGAGGAAGAGAATAGATTTGGTTGACCACCATGGACCCCACCGCTTCGGTTGGGCGGGTTGGGATTCGATTCCCTTCGCCCGCTCCTGAATCCAGGCCCCGGAAGCGGCATTGTCGTTTCCGGGGTTTTTCGTTTGCGCACGGCGTACAGATTCAAACAATCCGCATGTCCGACCGCTGCGGTCTTCGCTAGCGTATTGCTCTCATTTCAGGGAGTACGCAGGCATGGATCGCAGGGATGACGTCGTCACCGCGCTGCATCGGATCTTTCTTTCCGCTGGCATTGGCTCGGCCAAACAGGTTGAAGCGGTTCGAGCACTCGGGCGCGCCGGTGGCCCGCAGGCGGCGCAGTTGATCGGGCAGATCTATCAGGAGGCCTTCAGTGGATCGGCGATCCAGATGGCCTGCATCGCGGCGCTGGGCGAAGCGGCGCGCACTTATCCGTTGGCGCTGCCAGGCCCCGATTGAGCTGGGCAGCCACTGCCGCGCGTGGACCGAACAGCATCATCCAGACGCAACGTCGCCACGCTATGCTGCGCGCCTGCCGACCGATCCCACTGCGATGAAGCTCGCCATCCTGTCCCGCAACACCCGGCTGTACTCCACCCGTCGGCTGGTCGAGGCCGCGCGCGCGCGCGGCCATACCGTACGCATCCTGGATCCGCTGCGCTGCTACATGCGCATCGCCGCGGACGGCTTTTCCATGCACTACAAGGGCCGGCCGATGACTGGCGTGGACGCGGTCATCCCGCGCATCGGCGCTTCGGTCACCCGCTATGGCACCGCCGTATTGCGTCAGTTCGAGCTGATGGGCGCGCGTACCCCCAACCCGTCCGACGCGATCCTGCGCTCGCGCGACAAGCTGCGGGCGCACCAACTGCTGGCGGCCAAGGGCATCGATATGCCGGTCACCGTCTTTGGCGACAACCCGGACGACACCGTCGACCTGTTGTCCATGCTCGGCCCGCCTCCGCACGTGGTGAAGCTCAATGAAGGCACCCAGGGCCGCGGTGTGATCCTTACCGAGAAGGCCAGCGCTTCGCGCGGCATCGTCGAAGCCCTGCGTGGGCTGTATGCCAACTTCCTGATGCAGGAGTTCATCGGCGAGGCCAAGGGCGCCGACCTGCGCTGCTTCGTGGTCGGCGACCAGGTGGTGGCGTCGATGCAGCGCCAGGCCCCGGAAGGGGATTTCCGCTCGAACCTGCATGCCGGCGGTACCGCGGTGGCGTCCAAGGCCAGCCGGGCCGAGCAGCAGGTGGCGGTGCGTTCGGCCAAGGCGCTGGGGTTGGGCGTCTGTGGCGTGGACCTGATCCGCTCCGAGCGCGGCCCGCTGGTGCTGGAAGTGAACTCCACCCCGGGCCTGGAAGGGATTGAGGCTGCCTGCGGGGTGGACGTGGCCGCACGCATCATCGCGCATGTCGAGAAAATCAAAAAACCTTGATATTTCAGCGATTTGAAATTTAATTCAGGCAGGGTTGGCGGGTTTAACACCGCTTTAATCGCCCCGGGCGTAGCCTTCAACGAACCGCAGCTCTGCCTCTCAGCAGGATCGGTATCGGGATACAACTTCAGGCCCAGGCGGGTGCACCGCCTGGGTCTTTTTTATGCCCGCGCCCCCTGCCAAGGGTCCCTTGTGGGCGCGCGGGGACACTCGTAGAGTTGGGCCTTCGTTCCGAAGGATCGGGAGGTTGGCGATGTACCGCACCACGATGATCGTGCTGTTGCTGTGCCTGCCTGGCGTTGCACTGGCCAAGCCGGAAAAGGCGGCTGTGCAGATGGACCGCCAGAGCCCGGTGGCCGAGCAGGTCCGCCAGGTCGAAAAAGCCCTGCAGCAGGGCGATTACAGCGAAATCTCCGCCGAGGACCGCAGTCAGGTCCAGCAGGCACTGGCGCGGATCACCCAGCGGCTTGGCGACCGGCAGACCGTCCAGGAGCTGCCGCCGCAGGTGCAGAACGACGTTTTCAACGATCAGGAGCGGGTCAACAGCATCCTGACGCGCGCCCACAACGACAGTCGCCAGATCTGCTCATACCAGCGCACCACGGGCAGCAACATGCCCAAGAGCCGCTGCATGACCGTGGCCGAACGGCGCCGTATTGAAGAGAAGGGCAAGGCCCTGCTCAACGACCAACGCACCTACAGCAACTTGAACCCGGATTCCAAGCTTTAGGGCCACCTGCACCCTGCCGGCCAGCACTTGCTGGCAGAGCGCGCATCCGCATACAGTCGGCGTTCACCTCAAACAGGGATTCGTTTGTCATGAAGCATCCAGTGATATCAGCGGTTCTGGTTTCGGCATTGGCCCTGGTCGCTGCCTCGGCAGGGGCCAAGAGTGCCGAAGAGGTATTCCTGCCGGGCCAGCCGCTGCTGCAGCAGGTAGAGCGCATCGAGATCGAACTCAACGACGGCGAAACCTATTCCGAGCTGCGCCAGGAAGAGCGCGGCAAGGTCCGTGAGACCCTGGTTCGCATCCGTGCCGCCGCCGAGCAGTATCCGACCAGGGAGGCGATGCCTGAATCGGTACGAACCGAGGTCTTCAACGATCAGCAGGTCGTGAACACCGTTTTGACACAGGCGCGTGAAGATAGTCGTCTAATATGCCGACGTGAGAAGGCCATCGGTTCCAACATGTCGTCCACGCAATGCATGACCGTCGCCGAGCGTGCTCGGCAGAAGGACAAGGCACAGCGCGACATGGGCCAGGCCCAGCGCGTCGGTAAATTCGTCAATTAGAGGTGACAGTGAGAATCCTGGTAATCGAAGACAACAGCGACATTGCGGCCAATCTGGGCGACTACCTGGAGGACCGGGGCCACACCGTGGACTTCGCTGCCGACGGAGTGACCGGGTTGCATCTGGCTGTCGTGCACGAGTTCGACGCGATTGTCCTGGATCTCAACCTGCCGGGCATGGACGGTATCGAGGTCTGCCGCAAGCTTCGCAACGAAGCACGCAAGCAGACCCCGGTGCTGATGTTGACCGCGCGCGATTCGCTGGACAACAAACTGGCCGGCTTTGATTCCGGTGCTGACGACTACCTGATCAAGCCGTTCGCGCTGCAGGAAGTCGAAGTACGTCTGAACGCCCTGTCGCGTCGCGGCAAGGGCGTGCAGACCCGCGTACTGGAGACCGGCGACCTGGAGTACAACCTGGATACGCTGGAAGTGCGCCGCCAGGGCAAGCTGCTGCAGCTCAACCCGACCGCACTGAAGATCCTGCAGGCGTTGATGGAAGCGGCCCCGGCCGTGGTCACCCGGCAGGAACTGGAAACCCGTGTCTGGGGCGAAGAGCTGCCGGACTCCGATTCGCTGCGCGTGCACATCCATGGCCTGCGCGCTGTGGTGGACAAGCCCTTTGAAGTGCCGATGATCCAGACCCGCCATGGCATCGGATACCGCATCGCCACGCCGGAAGCCTGATTCTGTGGCAAGCAAGGGGGAGCGCCGGCGCACGCCTTATCGGCGGCGTCTGCGCAGCCGCATCATCGTCTCGTTCGTGTTGTTGGGCTTCTGCCTGACGACACTGTTCGCGTTTGCCACCAACTGGGCCCGCATGCGGGTGGAAAACCAGTTGGTGGAAGACGTGATGAACCGCAACATCAGCGAGTACGTGCGGCGTTACTACGAAAGCCCGGACCGCAACCCCGACCTGCCGGTGCAGCAGATGCGCGCGCGCCTGATCAAGCCGGACAAGTTCGAGGCGCTGCGCGAGGAGGAGCCGGACTGGTACGAGTTCAAGGACGGCCTGTACAACATGGGCGGTGTGGACGAGCGCGGAGAGCGCTATTCCTACAAGCTGGCCGTGCGCAAGACCCCTGATGCCTGGGCGTTCCTGGCCTACGACATGACCGACAGCGTTCGCGGTGGGCAGCAGCTCAACCGCGCGCTGTTCCTGTCGGTGCTGGTGTTCAGCCTGTTGTCGTTGGTGCTGGGTTGGTGGTCGGCCTCCAAGGTGATGAAGCCGGTCTCGGATCTGGCCGCGCGCCTGCGTGCGTACCGTGGCGGCACCAGCGACCCCGAACCCTTGGCGCCGCGCTTCCCCGATGACGAAGTGGGGCAGCTGGCCCAAGCGCTGGATGACTATTCTTCGCGGCTGACCGAAGTGGTGCAGCGCGACCGTGAGTTCAATGCGGACGTCAGCCATGAGCTGCGTACGCCGCTGGCGGTGATCCGTGGCGCTACCGAGCTGCTGCTGACCCGCCCGGGCCTGGACGAGAAGGTGCTGCAGCGCCTGCAGCGCATCCAACGTGCCGAGCAACAGTGCAGCGATCTGATCGGCGCACTGTTGCTGCTGTCGCGCAACGAACGCGGGCAGGGCAGCAGCAATGTGGCGCGTGTGGCCGAACAGCTGCTGGATGCGCATCGCGCGCAGTTGGGTGGCAAGCCGCTGGAACTGCATCTGGATGGCGAACGCGATCTGGTCATCGACGCCCCCGAAGCGGCGTTGTCGGTGGCGCTGGGCAACCTGATCGGCAATGCGGTGAAGTATTCGCAGGATGGCGAGGTCCGCGTGCATGTGGGCGCCAACGCCGTATCGGTGACCGACAGCGGGCCGGGCCTGAGCGAGGAAGATGCCGCCAAGCTGTTCCAGCGCGGTTATCGCGGCACCCATGCCGGTCACTCGCAGGGCGGCGGCATCGGCCTGTCGATCGTCAGCCGCCTGTGCGACCTGTACGGCTGGCAGGTGAGCGTGCGCCCGGGCGGCGCCCGTGGCGTGATCGCCACCCTGACGTTCTCGCCGAAGCCGCTGTAATCCTTCTGGCTGCCGCTTTGGTAGGTGCCGACCTCGGTCGGCACGAATCCATCCGTCGCCGATACTGCTCTGGTGGGTGCCGACCTTGGTCGGCACGAATCCATCCGTCGCCAAAATCTCCCACTCGGCGCGAAATGTCGCATGCAACGCCAATGCAGTTTTCGCGAAGGCGCGGCGTTTCTGGCCCCGCACGACACCTGCGTGACGTACTCCGCGCGCTGAGCGTGTCACACCGCACGGTTCCGCAGACGGTTGGCCCACATGGCGTTTTCGCCTCATGACCGCAGTGCATGCAGCTGGCGAGATGGCATGGCTGGGGCCATCGCCCTGGCCGGGATTGGCGTCCTGAATAAACCCGACAACTTGAAAGCTCCAGATGCGCTTTGGCCATCATGGAAAATGCACCGCATGCCTTCTGCTTCGGCGGGCGGTGCGTGGGGACTCGCAAGAGTCCGCTGGAGTCTTTTTCCTTGCTTTCGAGTTGTTGGGTCTCCGGTACGCCAACCCGCACCGTCCGCCACCTCGCATCTGCGGGTGGCCTTGCCGTCTGCGAGGAGCACTGCCATGTCCACACGCACCACCTATCCGAACCTGCGCCGCCTGGTCGGCGAATCCGCCGACCAGCTGCCGGCCGACATCGCCGAACGCATCGAAGACGTGCTGGCCGAACCCAGCGACCTGCTGCCGGCACTGATGGCGCGCATGGATGGCCGCGACAACGCCGATGGCCAGACCCGGCAGGGCGCCGGTCTCACCCCGACGCAGGCGGTAACCCTGGCCAGCCTCAGCCGCACCCTGGCCGGTCTCAATGCGTTGATCCAGATGCTGCACGCCGCCGAAGCGGCCCGGGTGCAGGGCAGTGCAGGCCAGCAGCTGCCGCCGGACGTAGTGGAAGGCCTGTTGCTGGCCGCCCGCGAACTCGCCCGCTACGCCCGCCAGCAGCTGGAGTAGATCCACGCCATGCGTGGATGCCTGTTCGCGCGGTGCTGGTGAAGTAGATCCACGCCATGCGTGGATGCTTGTTCGGTCGGAGCCGGTAGACCTGCCGGCTTACCCGACAGCCAACCCCAGATATCGAGCGTGCAACCGCTCCACCTGCGCCTGCAGGTCATCCGGATGTCCATCATTGACGACCACGTCATCAGCCAGCGCCAAGCGCTGCGCGCGGGTAGCCTGGGCGGCGATCATCTGGTCGGCCAGCGCGGCGTCGATGCCGTCGCGCTGCATCAGCCGGGCGTGCTGTACGGCCTCGGGCGCGTCCACCAGCAGCACCCGGTCCAGCCACGGGTAGGCCTGGCGGCCGCCCACTTCGGTCAACAGCGGGATCGCCGCCAGTGCATAGGGGCTGGCGGCCTGCTCGCACTGCTGCTGCATCAACCGGCGGATGGCCGGGTGGGTGATCGCTTCCAGCGCCGTCCGCTCGGCCGGGTCTGCAAAGATGTGGGCGCGCAGGCGGGCACGGTCCAGGCTGCCGTCGGCCAGCAGCATGTCCGCGCCGAAGCGCTCTGCAATCAGGGACAGGGCAGGGCTGCCCACCGTCACCACCGCGCGCGCGGCCAGGTCGGCGTCGGCCACAACAATGCCCAGCGCCTCGAAGCGCCGGGTCACCTCACTCTTGCCCGAGGCGATGCCGCCGGTCAGGCCAACCACATACTGGCTCATGGGGACTTCCCTCAGCGCAGCCCGCTCATCACCAGATACTGGTTCAACAGGGGCTCGCCCCACATGAAGAACAGCCAGCCGGCCAGCGCCAGATAAGGGCCGAACGGGATCGGCGTCGCCCGGTCACGGCCACGGCTGTACAGCCAGATCGAGCCGATGATGGCGCCCAGCACCGACGACATCAGGATGATCGGCAGGATGCCCTTCATCCCGCACCAGGCGCCCAGCGCGGCCAGCAGCTTGAAGTCGCCGTGGCCCATGCCTTCCTTGCCGGTCAGCTGCTTGAACAGCCACCACACCGACCACAGCGACAGGTAGCCCAGCAGGGCGCCGAGCAGGGCCGGTTTGGCGGGCATGTACAGGTTGTCGATGCTGCCTATCAACCCCAGCCACATCAGGGGCAGGGTCAATTGATCCGGTAGCAGCTGGGTGCGCAGGTCGATGCCGGACAGGGCGATCAGGAAGCAGGTCAGCACGATCGCGCCGAAGCCCTGCCAGCCGAAGCCGAACTGCCACACGCAGGCCAGCACCATCACCGCGGTCAGCGCTTCCACCAGCGGGTACTGGATGGAGATCGGCGCCTTGCAGTGGCGGCACTTGCCGCCCTGGATGATCCAGCTGAACAGCGGGATGTTCTCGTACCAGGCCAGCTTGTGCTTGCAGTGCGGGCAGTGCGAAGGCTCCACCACGATGCCCGGCGGGGGCGGCTCGTAGAAGTCCGGCTCTTCCAGAACCTCGCGCGCATCGCGCTTCCACTGCCACTCCAGCCGCTTGGGCAGGCGCAGGATGACGACGTTCAGGAAACTGCCCAGAAGCAGCCCCAGGCCGGCCGCGGCGGGATAGCCGAGGCCGGGATGCTGGTCGAGAAATGCCATTGTTACCTTTAGCCGACGACGGCGCCGAGTTTGAAGATGGGCAGGTACATGCCGATGACCATACCGCCTACGACGACGCCGATGAAGACCATGATCATCGGTTCGAGCAGGCTGCTCAGGGCATCCACTGCATTGTTGACTTCCTGCTCATAATACTCGGCAACCTTGAACAACATGGCATCCAGGGCGCCGGCCTCTTCGCCGATGCCGGTCATCTGGATGACCATGTGCGGGAACAGATTCTGCTGCTTCATGGCCATGTTGACCGGGTAGCCGACTGATACGTCGTCGCGCATGCGCAGTACGGCCTCTTCGTAGACCTTGTTGCCGGTGGCGCCGGCGACAATGCCCAGCGCTTCCACCAACGGCACGCCGGCCTTGAAGGTCACCGCTGTGGTCCGGGCAAAACGGGCAATCGCGCTGTTGTTCATGATCTGGCCGATGACCGGGACCTTGAGGATCAGTCGATCCAACGTGTGTTGCATTTTCAGTGAGCGTTTGTAGCTCATGACCAAGGCCACGCACGTACCGACCAGAACGATGGCCATCAGCCACCACCAAGACACCATGAACCTGGACAGGTTGACGATCATCTGGGTGAAGGCCGGCAGTTCCGCACCAAAGCCACTGAAAACTTCCTCGAACTGCGGAACCACGAAGATCAGCATGATGGCGCTGACAAGCAATGCCACCACTACCACCATCGCCGGGTAGAACAGCGCCTTCTTGATCTTTCCCTTGAGGGATTCAATGTTCTCTTTATAGGTGGCAACGGTGTCGAGTACGGTTTCCAGAACACCCGCGCCCTCACCAGCACGAACCAGATTGCGGTAGAGCTCATCGAACTGCACAGGATGCTTGCTGACTGCCTCATACAGCGACGAGCCGCCTTCGATGTCAGTGCGGATGCCATCTACCATCTTCTTCATGCGCGGGTTCTTGTGCCCGCTGCCGATGATCTCCAGTGCGGACACGATCGGCACGCCGGATTTCATCATCGTCGCCATCTGCCGACTGAAGAAGGCGATGTCCTTTGCGCCGACGGCTTTACCGGCTGCGCCGAACAGCGGCTTTGGCTTGGGTTTGACCTGGCCCGGATTAATGCCCTGTCGACGTAGCTCGGCGCGCAACAGGTTGGCGTTCTTTGCCAACTGCTCGCCCTTCATCTTCACGCCACGCTTGTCCGTCCCGACCCAGACAAACGGTTGCAACTCTATCGTGGCGCGGGCCACGGGTTCCTTTTTGATCGCACTGCGACTGACAGACATGTTGGCTCCCCGGCCCGCCATCCCCAGACGGGCATCTGCCGATGGTAGCGGGTTCATCACCGACTTGGCAGAGCCGCAGCCGGCCAGAATGCGAATTCGTGCCGGTTGCCGACCAAAGGTGACGCACTGCGTCACATTGCTGGGTCCGTCGCAGAATGATGACCGGGGGGTTCACATCCCAGAAATTGCTGCCATCATGGGCGCGGGGAAATCCAGGGGGAGGCGTGCCGGGGTTGGCACGCAACCTGCGTTGATCCACCCGCAGGTGCAGGACCCGCTCAACCGGCCGATGGCCGGATCGATCCTGCGCACTGACTCAACCACCACTATCTTGGGGATGTATCACTATGAAGAACCAGAAGGGCTTCACCCTTATCGAACTGATGATCGTTGTTGCGATCATTGCCATCCTGGCCGCCATCGCTCTGCCGGCTTACCAGGACTACACCATCCGCGCTCGCGTGTCCGAAGCTGCTGTCCTGGCTTCGGGTGCAAAGACGACTGTCGCTGAGAACATCGCCAACAATGGCGGCACCATCGCTGCCGGTTCGTGCCTGGGCGTTGACACCACCGCTCCGGCCACCACCAACGTTCAGTCCTTCACCTGCGCTGATGCTTCCGGCGCGATCGGTGTTGTTACCACTGCCAAGGCCGGTTCCGTGACCCTGACCTTCACCCCGACCGCAGGCGCCGGTGTTGCCGGCACCAAGTGGTCCTGCAAGGCAACCGGTGGCAAGGCTGCGTACTACCCGGCCGAATGCCGTACCGCTGCTCCGGCCACGGGTGGCTAATACACGGCTGACTCCGTGTAGCACGTGACGTACAGCGGGGGGGCTAATGCCCCCCCGCTTTGTTTCGGCATTTGACCATTGGGGAATGGGATATGTCTGGACGCCCGGAAAGTGCTGTCAGGGCTCGGGTAGGCTGTTTAGGGGCTGCCGGGGCCTTGCTGGGACTCGGCGTGGCATTTGCGCTGGGTGGTGGGGCGGCGACGCTACTGCTTGCGCTGCTGGTGGGTGCAGCTGTGCCGATGTGGTGGTTGGAGTACAGGCCCGTTCGCAGGGACTACGCAATGCCTTTGGTCTCTGAGGCGCTGCCGGGAATGCTGGTCGTCTGCTCACTTATGATCTGCAGCATCCTCATCCAACTGGCAGTGGGCGGGATGAAGGGGGCAGCTGTTGGTGTGCTGTTGCTGCCTGCATTGCTGGTTGCGGCAGTGGGGCTTCTTCTCGCGCTCCTTCGGCCCGCTTCTATCAGCATGAGCATTCTCCTTGCAGGCAATGCAGTGGGGAAAATGGTTCGCCGGAAGGCCCTCGATCCCGATGAACGCACGGCGTTTCTGGGTTGGGCCGTGAAGGCGGTTTTCCTGCCATTGATGCTGGGCTGGGCCTTGGTTTGGCTTGATGGCTTTGAACGACAGCTTGATGGAACGGACTTCATGTTCTGGTTCTCGGCTCCGTTCCTGTGCATGTATGCAATTGATACCGCGTTCGGAGCGCTAGGCTACATGTCCACCAGTCGAAGCATCGATGCGCATATTCGCTCGGTTGATTCAACGTGGTTGGGATGGCTTTCTGCCCTAGCCTGTTACCCACCGCTGAGCGCTCTTATTTTTGATGTGATCCTAGTCTATCGTCATGCCAGCGATTGGACCGCTTGGCTGCAGGCCGGCAGCATTGCAGCCTATGCTTGGGGTGGTGTAATCCTTGCGCTGACCTGGATCTACACGTGGTCAACCATCGTGTTCGGGCCACGCTTCTCCAATCTGACTCATCGAGGAATCATTACGTCGGGGCCCTACCGATGGAGCAAGCATCCGGCCTATCTAGGGAAGAACCTGTCCTGGTGGCTCATCTCCGTTCCCTTCCTGCCCGTTATGGGTTGGGGGCAGGCGGTGTTGCATTGCATGGCGCTACTCGGGGTCAACGCAATCTATTACCTGAGAGCCCGTACCGAAGAGCGGCATCTGCGCCAGGATCCTGTGTATGTCCAGTACACGGAGTGGATACGTGAAAACGGGGTTGTTGCCAAGCTTCGGCGGTTCCTGACCGCCAGGCTGAGGGTCTTTGCGTGAATGTCGCAAGATCAGCGGCAGTGCTGTTCCTGGTGATGGCGGCTTCATCCTGCTCTTCCGATCGGTCGGAAGTTGGTTGCATGCGGCATGCGCTTGGGCAGGAGGAGCTCCATGATGGGCAGGCTGTATTCGGTGATCGACGAGGCGTGATTGACCGCGCTCACGCGAGTTGGAGTGCGTTCGGGCGAGACGCTGTTTTGCCCATGGCGAGCTTGACCAAGCCATTGATCGCCGAAGAGATCAGGCTCCGCATTGAGCGAGGGCAATTCAGTCTGGATACCCCGTTGGCGGCGCTTGTGAAGGACCGTCGAGTTGATGCTGAAACAGGCGCAGTTACATTGAGGCAATTGATCCAGCATCAGGCAGGTTTTGATCGTGCAGCTAGCGATCCTCTGTTTGCCGGTGGAGAGCCGGATTGCGAATTCGCTGCAGGCGTTGTCCTCGGACGGAATCCCGAATTCCCGCCTGGTGAAAGGATCATCTACAGCAATGCGGGCTACTGCGTCCTTGGTGAGTTGTTGAAATCTGATGCAACCCCGCTTCCTCCCCATGTCGATGCAGCTGTGCGAAGTCCTTTGGGCGCCGCAGGCGGGTGGCGCAGCTCGCTGTCGGATGCCTATGCAGTGTTTCAACAAATGCTTCCTCTTCATTCCATGCCAACCGAGATTTCACTTCCTGATGGGAGTTACTACGCGTATGCCTGGCGGCACTGGTCCAAGCCAGGCTATCCAGAGTGGTCTCACTTCGGACGTCTCCCTGGGGCGCTTGCCATTGCGGCTACCGACGGAAGTGATCGTTTGCTCGTGGCGTACTTCAAGGGTGACCCCAAGGATGTTGATGCGACCGCCGAGTCTGTCATGAAAAAGATGTGGGCCTGCATGCCGATCAGAAATGCTGAACATCACCAGCGGATTTAATCGCTGCAAGTACTGGATTCACATTCGGCAGGGAGCCAAAAATTTTGTTTTTCAAACCGATATAGAACTGTGCCCTAGGGGAGGTGCATCGACATGAACAGGAATCGCGGTTTCACACTGGTTGAACTAATGATCGTTGTCGCAATCATCGCAATCCTTGCTGCGATAGCATTGCCTGCATACCAGACTTACACCATTCGCGCCCGGGTATCGGAGGCATTGGTGCTTGCGTCGTATGCGAAGGTGACGGTTACTGAAAACATAAACAACATCAATGCCTTGGACTCTACGTCTTGTTTGGGTGTGGATGATTTGCCCGCAGCGACGGTTAACGTTCAGACCCTCACCTGCACGGGGAATGGTGTACTTACCATGATGACGACCACCAAGGCTGGAGGCGTGTCACTGACGTTGACTCCGACCTTCAGGCCGAGCGACCTGGTTCGCTGGAAATGTGCGCAGGTTTCCGGTGACTCCAAATACGTGCCAGCGGAATGCCGGTGAGTGTTGACCCCTTGTGCTTTGCAGGCAGGAGTGTGAGCAACGCCTTGGCTGATCTGGATCTTTCGACACGTCGTCAGGTTCGGTAGTCTGGCCTTCAAAGCAGGAGTACTTCAATGAACGCAGCTACCACCGCCAACCTCGTCGGCATCACCGGTCTGGCCCGCCGCCTGGTACAGGACGGCGCCATGGATGAAGTCGCTGCCCGCGACGCCATGGCCAAGGCCACCGCCGCGCGTCAGCCGCTGCCAACATGGTTTGCGCAGAACAAGGTCGTCGGCGCGGCCCAGTTGGCCGCCGCCAACTCACTCGAGTTCGGCATGCCGCTGTTCGATGTGTCCACCTTCGACAGCAGCCAGAACGCGATGAGCCTGGTCAGCGAGGAACTGCTGCGCAAGCACAACGTGCTGCCGCTGTTCAAACGCGGTGGCAAGCTGTTCGTCGGCACCAGCAACCCCACCCACTCGCTGGATGAGATCAAGTTCCACACCAATCTGGTGGTTGAGCCGATTCTGGTGGATGAGGACCAGATCCGTCGCACGCTGGAGCAGTGGCATGCCAGCCACGACACCATGGGCGATGCGCTCGGCGGCGACGACGATGCCATGGCCAACCTCGACATCGCCGGTGGCGACGATGAGATGGCCAGCACCGACAGCGGCATCGACGCCAAGGGCGACGACACCCCGGTGGTCAAGTTCATCAACAAGGTGCTGATCGACGCCATCCGCAAGGGCGCGTCGGACATTCACTTCGAGCCCTACGAAGACGACTATCGCGTGCGCCTGCGCATCGACGGCCTGCTGAAGATGGTCGCGCGCGCGCCGACCAAGCTCAACCAGCGCATCGCTGCGCGCCTGAAGGTGATGGCGCAGCTGGATATCGCGGAAAAGCGCGTGCCGCAGGATGGTCGCATCAAGCTCAACCTGTCCAAGACCCGGCAGATCGACTTCCGTGTCAGCACGTTGCCGACGCTGTTCGGTGAGAAGGTGGTGCTGCGTATCCTCGATGGCAGCGCGGCCAAGCTGGGCATCGACAAGCTGGGTTACGAGCCGGACCAGCAGAAGCTGTTCCTGGAAGCGATCCACAAACCGTATGGCATGGTGCTGGTGACCGGCCCGACCGGTTCGGGCAAGACGGTGTCGCTGTACACCGCGCTGGGCATCCTCAACGACGAAACCCGCAATATTTCTACGGCCGAAGACCCGGTGGAAATCCGTCTGCCCGGCGTCAACCAGGTGCAGCAGAACAACAAGCGCGGCATGACCTTCGCCGCAGCCCTGCGCTCGTTCCTGCGACAGGATCCGGACATCATCATGGTCGGCGAAATCCGCGACCTGGAAACGGCGGAAATTGCGATCAAGGCCGCACAGACCGGTCACATGGTGCTGTCCACGCTGCATACCAACGACGCGCCGCAGACCATCGCGCGCCTGATGAACATGGGCATCGCGCCGTACAACATCACCAGCTCGGTGACGCTGGTGATCGCCCAGCGCTTGGCGCGCCGCCTGTGTTCGAACTGCAAGCGGCCGACAGACCTGCCCGCGCATGCGCTGCTGGCAGAAGGCTTCACCCAGGCGCAGCTGGATGCGGGCATCCAGCTGCACGAAGCGGTCGGCTGCGATGAATGCACCGAGGGCTACAAGGGCCGTACCGGTCTCTACCAGGTGATGCCGATGACCGACGAGATCGCGACCATCGTGCTGGCGGGCGGCAACGCGCTGCAGATTGCCGAGGCTGCGCAGGCGATCGGTGTGAACGACCTGCGGCAGTCGGCGTTGAAGAAGGCGGCTGCAGGTGTGACCAGCCTGGCCGAGATTAACCGCGTCACCAAGGATTGATGCAGTAGATCCACGCCATGCGTGGATGCGCGGCGCCTGAGGTTGCCGGCCAGCGGCCGGCACTACCTATTCCATCCCCAGCTTCTTCAGCTTGTAACGCAGTGCGCGGAAGGTGATGCCCAGCTGCGCGGCGGTACGGGTCTTGTTCCAGCGGTTTTCTTCCAGCGCGCGCTGGATCGCACTGCGCTCAAGCTGCTCGATGTACGAGGGCAGGGCGGCACTGCCCGGGTGCAGGTCGACCACGGCTTCGGCATGGGCAGCACTGCCCGGTGAGCGTGGCGCGTGCTGCGGCAGGCGCAGGTCGTCTGCACCGATACGGTCTTCTTCCGCCAGCGCCAGCGCGCGTTCCAGGATGTTCTCCAGCTCGCGCACATTGCCGGGGAAGCCGTACTGCGCCAGTGCGTCCAGAGCGGAGGGCGCCAGCAGCGGGGTGGCGCGGCCGTGGCTGCGGGCCAGCCGTGCCAGGATCGACGCGGCCAGCGCCGGCAGGTCCTGGCGGCGCTCGCGCAGCGGCGGCACGCGCAGTTCGATTACGTTGATGCGGTAGTACAGGTCGTGGCGGAAACGCCCGTCTTCGACCAGCTCGGCCAGGTCCTTGTGGGTGGCCGAGAGGATGCGCACGTCTACCGGTTCTTCGCTGGGCGCGCCAACCGCACGCACCGATTTTTCCTGGATCGCACGCAGCAGCTTCACCTGCATCTGCAGCGGCAGTTCGGCCACTTCATCCAGGAACAGGGTGCCGCCGTGCGCGGCCTGGAACAGCCCCGGCTTGTCGGCGTGGGCACCGGTGAAGCTGCCCTTGCGGTGGCCGAAGAACTCGCTCTCCATCAGCTCGGTGGGGATGGCGCCACAGTTGACCGGCACGAATGGCCCGGCCGCGCGTGCACCCTGTGCGTGGATGGTGCGTGCGACCAGTTCCTTGCCTACGCCGGATTCGCCCAGGATGTAGACCGGCGCCTGGCTGCGCGCGACCTTGCTGATGGTGGCGCGCAGCACGTCCATGGCCGGCGATTCGCCGAGCAGGCGCGCGGCTTGTTCCGCGGCGGGTCCGGCAACGGGGCGTTCGCTGTTGTTGAGTTCCAGCGCATGCTTGACCAGGCCGCGCAGCACGGTGATGTCCACCGGCTTGCTGACGAAATCGAAGGCGCCGGCTTTCAGTGCTTCCACTGCCAGGTCCATGCTGCCGAAGGCGGTGATCATCGCCACCGGCGTGCGTGGGTAGTGCTGGGCGATCTCACTGACCAGTTCGATGCCGTTGCCGTCGGGCAGGCGCATGTCGGTGATGCACAGGTCGTACGGATTGCTGGCTAGCAGTTCGCGGGCTTCGGCGAGGTTGGCGGCGGTGCTGATGCGCAGGCCCATGCGGCCGAGGGTCAACACCAGCAGTTCGCGGATATCGCGTTCATCGTCGACGACGAGGGCGCTGCGGGTTTCGTTCATGGGAGGGAAAGATAGCCGAGGGGGTGGAAGGCGACAAATGTTTGACGCGTGGGATCAGTGCGGAAGCAGGGTGTGCGGGCCGGGCAGAACCAATCGGAAGCAGGAGCCGCCGGCGGGGACGGGAATGTAATCCAGCCGCGCCTGGTTGGCCCGGCACAGCTCGCGGGCGATATACAGGCCCAGGCCGGTGCCGTGCTCGGAGGTGGTGAAGAAGGGGCGGAACAGCTGCGCGGCGATGGTCTCGGGAATGCCGGGGCCACGGTCCATCACGTCGATCACCGCACTGCGTTCGTGCTGGGCGACGCGCAGCCGCACGCGCGCGGGCTGCTCGCCGATGCGGCCGTACTTCAGTGCGTTGTGCACCAGCACGGTCAGCACCTGGTACAGGTGGCGCGGATCGACCTGGGCCGGCACCGAGGTGTCGTTGATGATCGGTTCGATGCTGTCCGTTTCCAGCGTCTGCCCCTGCTTGTACTCCAGCACGAAGCGGCGCACGAAGGCGGCGAGGTCGACGTTTTCCGGATTGGCGCGTTCGCGCCGGGCCAGGCCCAGCACGCTTTCAACGATGCCGTTGGTGCGTTGGCACTGCTGGTGGATGATCTGCAGCAGGCGGCGGTCGCTCTCGTTGAAGCCGGTGCCTTCCTCGAGCAGCTGCACGGCGTAGTTGATGGCCGCCAGCGGGTTGCGGATCTCGTGGGCGAGGCTGGCCGAGAAGCGCCCCATCGCCGACAGGGTGAGCGATTCGGCGCGACGCGAGACCACGCTGGAGTCATCCAGGAACACCAGCACCAGGTCGCTGCCGGCCAGCAGGCGGGCGAAGCGCGGTTGCACTTCCGGCTGGTCGGGGTTGAGCTGCAGTGGCATTTCATCCTGCGCCCAGCCGTTGCGCCACCGTTGCAGGCGCCTGGCAAGTTCGGGGGCGACGCTGGCCAGGTCGAGGCGACCGGAATCGCTGTTGCCATCGCTGTCGCCGAGCAGGATCGAGGCCGCTTCGTTGGCCAGGGTGATGCGGTTGTCGGCGTCCACCACCACGACGCCGGTACGCATGCGGCGGATGATCAGTTCGTTGATCTGGAACAGGTTGGCCACTTCGTCGCCGCGCTGGTTGGCCAGCTGCTGGTTGCGGCGCGCGCGGTTGCCGACCTGGTAGCTGATGAAGGCCAGCGCCAGGTAACTGGTGGCGAACATCGCCAGTTCGGCCAGGGTGCGGGTGGGATCGCCGCCTTCCAGCACTTTCCACAGGTATTCGGCGGCCGTGGCGACGCTGGCGGCCAGTGCCAGCAGCAGGCCCCAGCTGAGCGGCAGCAGGGTGGCGGCAGCGGCGATGTTGAACAGCAGCGACATCGAGATGCCGGCGCTGGCACCGGGCAGCGCGTGCGCCAGCAGGCTCGCGGCGACGATGTCCAGCAGCACGCCGCCGACCACGATCTGCCGAAGCCAGCGTTCGTTGCGGCCGATCACCAGCCACAACAGGGACAGCAGCAGGTAAGCCGCGCCTACGCTGTTGGCCAAGCGAGGGTGGTGGGCTTCGCCGACCATGGCCGACAGCGGGCTGTACAGCAGGGCGGCGATGACCGAGGCGATCAGCACCCGGTACAGGGCGAAGAAATACAGCTCTCGCCGCGGTATCGATTCGATGCGGTCGATCAATGAAGCACTGGGTGACACGCCGGAACTCCCCTTCTGGCTGCCTGGAACTGGATCATGCCGGCGGTGGGCCGAACCTTCCCGACGTCCCCCGATCGTCGGATCTGCTCGCTGCCCGGTTACCGGCACCGTGGGCTCGAATTTACGGGGTCAGTATAGGGCGCCTGCAGCGGGCTGGACTGCGCAATCGGCCGGGCCCCGCCTTTGGGCGGCGAACCGGGCCGTGCCGCAACTGCCTGAATGACCGTGGAAATCTGGCCGGTTCCGGCCTTTTGTCCATACTTCTTTGCGCCCCGGCGCTGGCTCGGCCACAATAGTGGGCCCGCCGCGGTCCATGCCGGCGCCCCGCCGGGGCCCTGAGGAATTGCGTGCGGTCGTTCCTATTCCCACGGTGACGCATGAATTTCCACGAATACCAGTCAAAACAACTGCTTGCCGAGTACGGCATCCCGGTCCCGGCCGGCAAGGTCGCTGCGACCCCGGACGAAGCTGTTGCCGCTGCCAACTCCCTGGGCCAGGGCCCCTGGATGGTCAAGGCGCAGATCCACGCTGGCGGCCGCGGCAAGGCTGGCGGCGTCAAGTTCTGCAAGACCACCGACGACGTGAAGGCCGCTGCGGCCAAGATGCTCGGCACCAAGATGGCCACCTACCAGACCGCTGGCGTTGAACTGCCGGTCAACCTGGTGCTGGTGACCACCGCTGGCGAGATCGTCAAGGAACTGTACCTGTCGGTGCTGGTTGACCGTGGCACCAAGACCATCACCTACATCGCTTCTTCGGAAGGCGGCGTGGAGATCGAGCAGGTTGCCGCTGAAACCCCGGAGCTGATCCACTCGCTGAACGTCGACTTCGTCGAAGGCGTGCAGGGTTACCACGGTCGTGATTTCGGCTTCAAGCTGGGCCTGACTGCCAAGCAGGCCGGCCAGTTCGCCAACATCATGGTGAACCTGTACCGCCTGTTCAACGAAAAGGACCTGGCGCTGGTTGAAATCAACCCGCTGGCCATCCTGGACGACGGCAACCTGTACGCGCTGGACGGCAAGTTCGACAGCGACGACAACGCCGCGTTCCGCCAGAAGGCCCTGGTCGCCATGCGCGACAAGACCCAGGAAGATCCGACCGAAGTGATCGCTTCGGAGCTGGACATCAACTACGTCACCATGGACGGCAACATCGGCTGCATGGTCAACGGCGCAGGCCTGGCCATGGCCACCATGGACGTCATCAAGCTCAACGGCGGCGAGCCGGCGAACTTCCTGGACGTGGGCGGCGGTGCCAACAAGCAGCGCGTCATCGAAGCGTTCAAGCTGATCCTGTCCTCGGACAAGGTCGAAGGCATCTTCGTCAACATCTTCGGCGGCATCGTCCGCTGCGACATGATTGCCGAAGGCATCATCGCCGCTGTGAAGGAAGTGGGCGTCAAGGTTCCGGTCGTGGTGCGTCTGGAAGGCACCAACGTGGAAGAAGGCAAGCAGCTGCTGCGTGACAGCGGCATGGCCATCATCCCGGCCGACAACATCAACGACGGTGCCAAGAAGGTCGTCGAAGCTGTCAAGAACGCCGCCTGATCCGACACCGAAGGAAATCCAATGTCAGTTTTGATCAATAAGAACACCAAGGTGATCGTGCAGGGCTTCACCGGCCAGCAGGGCACCTTCCACGCCACTCAGATGATCGAGTACGGCACCCAGGTTGTTGGCGGCGTGACCCCGGGCAAGGGTGGCACCACCCATATCGACCTGCCGGTCTTCAACACCGTTGCCGACGCCGTGCAGAGCACCGGCGCCAACGCTTCGGTCATCTACGTGCCGCCGCCGTACGCGGCTGACGCGATCCTGGAAGCCGCTGCTGCCGGCATCAAGGTCATCGTCTGCATCACCGAAGGCATCCCGGTGCTGGACATGCTGCGCGTCAAGAACGTGCTGACCCGTTCGCATCCGGACACCGTGCTGATCGGGCCGAACTGCCCGGGCGTCATCACCCCGGGTGAGTGCAAGATCGGCATCATGCCGGGCCACATCCACAAGCCGGGCAAGATCGGCATCGTGTCGCGTTCGGGCACCCTGACCTATGAAGCGGTCAAGCAGACCACCGAAGTCGGCCTGGGCCAGTCCACCTGCATCGGCATCGGTGGTGACCCGATCAACGGCCTGAACTTCGTCGACTGCCTGAAGCTGTTCAACGATGACCCGCAGACCGAAGGCATCATCATGGTCGGCGAAATCGGCGGCGACGCTGAAGAAGCCGGTGCCGAGTACATCAAGAACCACGTGAAGAAGCCGGTCGTCGGTTTCATCGCCGGTGCTTCGGCTCCGGCCGGCAAGCGCATGGGCCACGCCGGTGCGATCGCATCGGGCGGCAAGGGCACTGCCGAAGGCAAGTTTGCTGCAATGGAAGCTGCTGGCGTCGTCACCGTGCGTTCGCCGGGCGACCTGGGCGCTGCCATCGCCAAGCTGGTGAAATAAGATCGACTGCCTCTGGCAGACGATTCTGTAGAGCCGAGCCAACGCTCGGCTGCCTGAAACAGAAAGGCCGCCTCCGGGCGGCCTTTCTGCGTCTGGTGTCCTGAGCATCGCAGCCAACCCCATCCACGCATGGCGTGGATCTACTGAGCAGGGCCTGTCCATGGAGTGGGAGCGCCCGGCGCGCACATGGCGCGGCGCTACAATGTGCGCATTGCAACCACAGGCTGGACCCTCATGGCTTCGATCCGCATCGCGATGGCGCAGTTCGACTTCCCGGTTGGCGATGTCGCCGGCAACACCGAGCGCATCATTGAGATGATCGGCCAGGCGCGCGACGAGTACGGCGCCGGGCTGGTGATGTTCCCCGAGCTGGCAGTCAGCGGCTATCCGCCGGAGGACCTGCTGCTACGCCCGGGCTTCCTGTATGAGTGCGAGCAGGCGATGACCCGCATTGCCGCTGCCTGCCGTGGCATCACCGCCGTGGTCGGTTGGCCACAGGCGGCCGGTGCGGTGGTCTACAACGCGGCCAGCGTGCTGCGCGATGGCCTGGTGGAGCAGACCTACCGCAAGCGCGAGCTGCCCAATTACGCGGTGTTCGACGAGCGCCGCTACTTCGATGTCGACCCCGACGGTGGCAGCTGCGTGTTCGAGGTTGATGGCATTCCGGTGGGCCTGCTGATCTGCGAAGACCTGTGGTTCGCCGAGCCGCTGGCCGATACGGTGCGTGCCGGTGCGCAGCTGGTGGTGGTGCCCAACGCTTCGCCCTACGAACGCGGCAAGCATGCCCAGCGCGATGCGGTGCTGGCGGCACGTACCCGCGAAAGCGGCGCGGCCATCGCCTACCTCAACGTGGTGGGCGGCCAGGATGCGCTGGTGTTCGATGGTGCATCGGTGGTGGCCGACGGCGATGGCACGGTGCATCCGGCCGCAGCTGCCTTCGTCGACCAATGGCTGGTGGTGGAGTACGATGGCGCTACGCGCCGCTTCATGCCACACGTGTGGATGGACGACGGCGACGAAAGCATGGATGCGCTGGCCTGGCGCGCGGTGACCCGCGGCATCCAGGACTACTGCAGCAAGAATGGTTTCAAGAAGGTGTGGCTGGGTCTGTCCGGCGGCATCGACTCGGCGATCGTGCTGGCGATGGCGGTCGATGCGCTGGGTGCGGAGAACGTCACCGCCGTGCGCCTGCCCTCGCGCTATACCGCAGGCATGTCCAACGACCTGGCCGCCGAGCAGTGCGAAGCGCTGGGCGTGAAGCTGGAAGCCGTTTCCATCGAGCCGGCATTCCAGGGCCTGATGCAGGCGCTGGCGCCGATGTTCGAGGGCACCACGCCGGATGTGACCGAAGAGAACCTGCAGTCGCGCAGCCGTGGCGTGATCCTGATGGCGCTGGCCAACAAGTTCGGTGGCCTGCTGCTGACCACCGGCAACAAGAGCGAATACGCGGTCGGCTACGCCACGATCTATGGCGACATGTGTGGCGGCTACGCGCCGCTGAAGGATCTGTACAAGACCGAGGTGTTCGGCCTGTCCAAGTGGCGCAACACGGTGGGTGGCGCACCGGTGATCCCGCCGGCGGTGATCAGCCGCCCGCCATCGGCCGAACTGCGCGAGAACCAGACCGACCAGGACTCGCTGCCGGCCTACGATGTGCTGGACGGCATCCTGTACCGCTACATCGACCAGGAGCAGTCGCGCACGGAGATCGTCGCCGCTGGCTATGACCCAGCGGTGGTGGATCGTGTGCTGCGGCTGGTGCGCATCAGCGAGTGGAAGCGCCACCAGGCCGCGCCGGGCCCGAAGGTCTCACGCCGCGCGTTCGGGCGTGAGCGCCGGTACCCGATCAGCAACGGCTACAAGAGCTGAGGGCCGGTCGCCGGTCATGGCCCGGCGCTACCAGACGATAGGTAGTGCCGGCCGCTGGCCGGCAACCGCGTGTACCGCCCATCCACGCATGGCGTGGATCTACTGGGCTTCGTTGAGCAGCTGTTCCAGGCCTGCGGTTTCAGCGGCCTCGTTGAAGGAATCGTTGCCCAGCCGCGCGCGAACGAATGCCAGGCCATCGGCCGCTGCGGCGTCAAGCGTGCCCCGATGGTCGACCGGGTATCGGCGGAATGCCACCGGTTCGGCGCGCAGGGCCAGGCCGACGGCATACAGCAGGGTGGTGAGATAGGGCACGTCGCGGTCCTGGCTGCCGTGGCCCAGCATCAGTGGCTGGCTGAAGCCCCGCCGTGGCACGCCCAGGTAGTCATGCAGCAGTGCCCAGATGCCAGGTACCGAGGTCAGCGGCGCGCTGAACATTTCTCCTGTGTTGGCGCCTTCCAGGGTGGCAGCCAATGGGCCGAGGCACTGCTGGCGTGCCAGCGCGACCCGAGCATGGCCTTCATCGCTGAGCACCTGCGCGATGCGCGGTTCCACCTGCAGCAGGCCATCGAGCAGGTAGGCGTGATAGGCGTTGACCGCCCCGGGATTGGCGGCGCGGTTGTCGGGCTTCATGACCAGCGCGGTCAGTTCGACGGCCGTGGGCGTGCCGGTGGTGAAGCTGCCGCGGTACTGCAGCGAGGGGCCATAGGATGGCGCCAGATACCCGGCCGTAAGTGCGGCGGCGCCGCCCTGCGAGTGGCCCACGGAGACCCAGCGCGGCGACAGCGTGGCAGTGCCGAGGAAATGGCGGCCGGCCTTGATGAGATCGATGGCGTTGCGCGCGGAGGTACGCACGTGCAGGTAGGCATGGTCACCCGGACTGCCCAGGCCTTGGTAATCGGCAGCAACGACGGCATAGCCCTGTCCCAGGAACTGGTCGAGGAAGCGGCCATCGCGCTCGGGCTGATAGGGGCCCGATACCGAAGGCGCGCAGTGGTCGGCGATGCCCTGGGTGCCGTGCGCCCAGGACACCACCGGCCAGCCACCTGCCGGCGCAGGCCCGGCGGGCAGGTAGACCAGCCCGGTGGCCTGGGCCAGGCGACCGTGATGATCGGGGGTGCGGTAGGCCAGCTTGTAGGCCTGGGCGGCCTTGGAAGGCACCCAGCTCGCGCGGTAGGGCGAGGCTGAGAGCAGGTCGCCCGGCTGCGCCGCGAGGGCGGCAACGGGGCAGGCGGCCAGAACGAGCAGGGCCGTGACCAGCAGGGTCGGGCGGGGGCGGAACCGCAGGGACGATGAGGACATGTGGCGCTCCATGCAGGCCGGGATGGCCTTTGCGCCGCAGTCTGGAAGCTGTCCTTCGCGCTGACTGGGACGAACGTCGCAGCGATCGCGGATTCGGAGAATTCCTAGCGATGACGCCAGGCAAAAAAAGGCCCCTTGCGGGGCCTCTTTTCTTACTTCTTTTCCAGTCGCGCGTTGCGCTGGCCGGTGGCGGCGGACTTCTCGCCGGCAAACGGGTTCAGCTTGCGGACCATCCACGGGTACTTCGGCCACTTGCCTTCCAGCCACGGGTGGTCCGGCTGGTTCAGCTGCAGGACGCGGCGGGCGTCGTCGGCCAGGGTCTTGTTGCCCAGGTGGGTGTAGGAATCGGCCAGTACCGCCACGGCATCGTTCTGGAACGCGCTCTGCGGGTAGGTTTCCAGCAGGTAGTTGGCGCGGCCGGCGGCCGAGACGTAGGCGCCACGGCGCATGTAGTACAGCGCGTTGTCGAGCTCGTGCTGGGCGAATACGTCACGCAGCACCAGCATGCGCTGGCGCGCGTCGGCGGCATAGCGGCTGTTGGGGTAGCGGTCGACCACGATGTTGAAGTCTGAATACGCCTGGTGCGGCGTGGACAGATCGCGGCGGCTGGCGTCCAGCGACCATACGCGACGCAGGAAAACCGTATTGCGATTGGAGTTGGCCAGGCCGCGCAGGTAGTACAGGTACGCGATGTTGCGGTGGGTCGGGTAGGTACGGATGAAGCGGTCGATGCTGGACACGGCGTCATCGTGCTTGCCGGCCTTGTACTGGGCATAGGCCGATTCGATCATCGCCTGCTCGGTGTACGGGCCGTAGGGATACTGCGCCACCAGACGGCGGAAGCTGGCTTCAGCGCCGCTCCAGTTGCCGCCTTGCATCAGCTTGTGGCTCTTTTCGTAGAGCTGTTCGACCGGGGTGCCTTCATCAGGGCGATCGCCCTTGGTGCCGCGGTTGCAGCCGGTGGCGACGATGACCAGCACCAGCAGAAGGGCGGTGAGGCGGACGGGCGCGGAGAGCAGGACGGAGCGTCGGATCATGGGGTCAATGCGGGACGCGGCTGGAATACGAAGGGTCGATGATAGCCTAGTGTCCTGTCCAGCGACTGAAACCGGCTCGCCGGGACCCCAAAATTTCAAAGATGCCCCCCCTGCCATGTCTGAACAACCCTCCGAATCGGCCCGCCAGGCCATTGTCCCCGACACCTCCGCCGGCCGTCGCTTCGACGCAGTCGTGGCCGAGCTGTTCCCCGAATACTCCCGCTCCCGTCTGACCGAGTGGATCAAGGCCGGCGACGTCCTGCTGGATGGCGCACAGGCGCGCCCGCGCGATGCACTGCGCGGCGGCGAGGTGGTTACCCTGCAGGTGGTGCTGGAAACACAGACCACCGCCGAGCCGGAAGACATCCCGCTGGACGTGCTGTTCGAGGACGAGCACCTGCTGGTGATCAACAAGCCGGTCGGCCTGGTCGTGCACCCCGGTGCCGGCAACCACAGCGGCACCCTGGTCAATGCGCTGCTGTACCGCGACCCGTCGGTGGCGGTGCTGCCGCGCGCGGGCATCGTGCATCGCCTGGACAAGGACACCAGCGGCGTGATGGTCGTGGCCCGCACGCTGGAAGCGCAGACCGCGCTGGTCGAGCAGCTGGCTGCCCGTGACGTGCACCGCCAGTACCTGGCCGTGGTGATGGGCGCGCTGGTGGCCGGTGGTACTGCGGATGCGCCGATTGATCGCCACCCGCGCGACCGCCTGAAGATGGGCGTGCGCGAGGATGGCAAGGAAGCGGTGACCCATTACCGCCTGCGCGAGCGCTTCCGCGCGCATACCGCACTGGAATGCCGCCTGGAAACCGGACGCACCCACCAGATCCGCGTGCACATGGCGCACCTGCGTCATCCGATCGTGGGCGATCAGCTGTACGGCGGCGCGCTGAAGCTGCCCAAGGGTGCCAGCGACGAGCTGGTGGCCGCGCTGCGCGGCTTCAAGCGCCAGGCCCTGCATGCAGAGACCCTGGAATTCGTGCATCCGATCAGCGGTGAGCCGGTGCGCAATACCGCGCCGGCGCCGGCTGACATGCTGCACCTGATGAAGGTGCTGCGCGAAGACAGCGCTGCCTTCGCCGAGCGCGAGCGGAACCGCTGGTAATGACGACCGCGCTCCCGCTGCTGCAGGCTGATTGGCCGACGCCCCCGGGCGTGCATGCGTTGACCACGCGCCGGCATGGCGCGGGCGTCTCGCCGGAGCCGTTCGCCCAGTTCAACCTGGGCAACCGGCACGCGGCCGACGGTGACACGCCGGCCAACGTCGAGCACAACCGGCAGTTGCTGCAGCAGGGGCTGGCGTTGCCGTCGGCGCCGCATTGGCTGCGCCAGGTACACAGCAGCACCGTGCTGCGCTTTGGCGCGCCGCCGGTGGAGGGAGCCAGCGAACCGGTGGCCGATGCCGCGGTGACGTCGGTCCCTGGCGTGGTGCTGGCGATCCTCACCGCGGACTGCCTGCCGGTGGTATTCGCCGCTGTCGATGGCAGCGAGGTGGGCGCTGCCCATGCCGGTTGGCGCGGCCTGGCCGACGGCATGCTGGAGGCCACCGTGGCCGCCATGCAGACGCCGCCAGCACAGTTGCGCGCGTGGCTGGGCCCGGCAGCGGGACCGGCCGATTACGAGATCGGCGAAGAGGTGTACCACGCCTTCGTCGGCCACGACGCGGCCGCTGCTTCGGCCTTCGTGGCGACCCGGCCCGGGCACTGGAAGGTGGATCTGTTCGCGCTGGCGCGACAGCGCCTGCAGGCGGCGGGCATGGAGCTGGGCAACATCCATGGCGGCACGGTCTCGACCATGGCCGATGCAGACCTGTACTCGCATCGCCGCGACCGCCGTACCGGACGGATGGCGACGCTGGTGTGGATGGACTGATGCGGGGCGATCGCGTTGCGGGTGCAGAACCTGGCGGTGTGATCGTGTTCGACGGCGTCTGCGCGTTGTGCAGCCGCTGGGTACGTTTCCTGCTGCGGTTCGACCGGCAGGAGCGCTTTCGCTTCGCGGCAATGCAGGGCGCGCAGGGCAGCGCGCTGTTGCGGGCGCACGGCCTGGACGCGCACGACCCGACGTCGTTCCTGCTGCTGGACGGGCAGGGCGCGTGGACCGATACCGATGCGATCCTGCGCGTTCTGGACGCACTGGGCGGTGCTTGGCGCCTGGCGGGCGTGCTGCGCGTGCTGCCACGGCGCTGGCGCGATGGTGCGTACCGTGTGCTGGCACGCAACCGCTATCGCTGGTTCGGGCGGCATGACGCCTGCTTCCTGCCGACGCCGGCACAGGCCGCGCGCTTCCTCGATTGATCGCCTGTTGTTGTAGAGCCGAGCCATGCTCGGCTGGCTTTTCCGCAGAGTTGAGCGGAGCAATCGAGCATGGCTTGACTCTACAAAAGCCAGCCGAGCATGGCTCGGCTCTACAGGAGCTCTTGCCTCAGCCCTCCAGCGCCTCGAGGTAGCTGCGGCGCCAATGGTTGATGTCGTACGTGCGCAGGTGTTCCATCATCGCGTGCCAGCGTTCCTGGCGCTTGCGCAGTGACATCGTCGCGGCGGTGGCGATGGCATCGGCCACGCCGTCCAGGTCGTGCGGGTTGACCAGCAGCGCCTGCTTCAGTTCATCGGCGGCGCCGGCAAGCAGGGACAGCACCAGCACGCCGGGATCTTCCGGGTCCTGCGAGGCCACGTATTCCTTGGCGACCAGGTTCATGCCGTCGCGCAACGGGGTGACCAGGCCGACAGCGGCGGCGCGGTAGAAACCGGTCAGGGTGGCGTGGGTGAAGTTCTGGTTGACGTAGCGCAGCGGGGTCCAGTCGGGCTCGGCGTGGCCACCGTTGATGTGGCCGGCGATCTGCTCCAGCTGGCTGCGCAGCTGCCGGTACTCGGTGACATCGCCGCGCGAGACCGGGGCGATCTGCAGGTAGGTGAGCGAGCCGCGCTGGTCGGGATGGCGCTGCAGGTAGCGTTCGAAGCCGAGGAAACGCTCGGGCAGCCCCTTGGAGTAGTCAAGGCGGTCCACGCCGATGGCGAGCTGGCGGTCGCGCAGGCTGCTGCGCAGGTTCTTCACTGCCGCCTTGCTGGCGGCGGTGCTGGCCTGGCGGGCGATCAGTTCGGTGTCGATGCCGATCGGGAACGCCGCGGCGCGGAAGTGGCGTCCACCGGGCGCTTCGAGGTTGCCGTTGTCGAGCACACGACCGCCGCCGAACAGGCGCAGGTAGGTCTGGAAGCGATCGGCATCGCGCTGGGTCTGGAAGCCGACCAGGTCGTAGGCATACAGCGCTGAGAACAGCCGCAGATGGTCGGGCATGGCCTGCAGCAGGTCGGCCGAGGGCATCGGGATGTGCAGGAAGAACCCGATGCGGCAGCCGATGCCGCGCTCGCGCAGCATCGCGCCGAGCGGAATCAGGTGGTAATCGTGGATCCAGACGATGTCGTCTTCGCGCAGCAGCGGCGCCAGCTTGTCGGCGAACAGTGCGTTGACCCGGTGATAGGTCTCGCGGGTGCCGCGGTCGTAGTCGACCAGGTCCAGGCGGAAATGCAGCAGGGGCCACAGGGTGCGGTTGGCGAAGCCGTTGTAGTAGCCATCCACATCGCGCTTGGCCAGGTCCATGGTGACGTACTGGATGTCACCATCGCGCTGTTCGTGCAGTGCGCCACTGGCCTCGCGCACGCTCTTGCCACTCCAGCCGAACCACAGCCCACCGCGCTCCTTCAGTGCCGCCAGCAGACCCACGGCGAGGCCGCCGGCGCGGTTCTCGCCGGGGACGGCCACGCGGTTGGAAACAATGACAAGACGGCTCATGAGGCCTCCTGCCAGGAACGCGACAGGCGCATCGCCGCGGTGATCAGGCCGACATGCGAGTAGGTCTGCGGGAAGTTGCCCCAGGCTTCACCACCGTCGAAGGCAAGGTCCTCCGACAGCAGGCCCAGATGATTGCGTTGCTGCAGCAGCGCTTCGAACATCTCACGCGCTTCATCCATGCGGCCGATCGCAGCGAGCGCATCGATGTACCAGAACGTGCAGATGGTGAAGCTGGTTTCCGGCTCGCCGAAATCATCCGGTGCGATGTAGCGGTACAGCGCGTTGCCATGCTTGAGATCACGGCCGATGGCCTCGACGGTGGCGACGAAGCGTGCGTCGTTGGCGTCGATGAAGCCGATATCGGCCAGCAGCAGCAACGAGGCATCCAGTCGATGGCCATCGAAGGTATCGGTGAAGTGGCCGAGCTCCTCGCTCCAGGATTTTTCCATGATGCGTGCGTGGATGGTGTCGGCACGTTCGCGCCAGTACTGCGCGCGGTCATCACGCTTCAGGCGCACGGCGATCTTGCACAGGCGATCGCACGCCGCCCAGCACATCGCACTGGTGTAGGTGTGCACTTCGGTGCGGCCGCGGAATTCCCACAGGCCGGCGTCGGGCACGTCGTGCAGGGCGAAGGCCTGTTCGCCCAGCGGTTCCAGCCGTGCGAAGGTATGGCTGTCACCCGGATCCTGCAGGCGGCGGTCGAAGAACAGCTGGGTGGAGGCCAGCACCACGCTGCCGTAGACATCGTGCTGGCGCTGCACCCAGGCCAGGTTGCCGCGCCGCACCGGGCCCATGCCGCGGTAGCCGGACAGGCTGGGTACTTCATCCTCGTCCAGCTTGGCTTCGAAGCCGATGCCGTACAGCGGCTGCAGGGTGCCGTCGGTGGTGGCGAGGTTGAAGATGTAGCCGAGGAACTGCTCCATCGTGCGGGTGGCGCCCAGGCGGTTCAACGCGCGCACCACGAAGGCGGCATCGCGCAGCCAGCAGTAGCGGTAGTCCCAGTTGCGCACGCTGCCGGGTGCCTCCGGAATCGAGGTGGTCATCGCCGCGATGATCGCGCCGCTGTCCTCGTACTGGCAGAGCTTGAGGGTGATCGCACTGCGGATCACCGCGTCCTGCCATTCCAGCGGAATGGACAAGTAGCGCACCCATTCGCGCCAGTAGTCGCGGGTGCGCTGGAAGGCTTCCTGCACGTAGCCGCTGATGGAACGGTTGAGCGATTCATCCACGCCCAGGATCAGGTGGATGGGATGGTTGAGCACGAACGGCATGCCATCACGCACGAAGCGCACAGGTACGTCGGTGGTCAGGCGCAGCACATGCTCGGGCAGGATCCAGCGCACGTGGTTGCTGCCCCAGGTGGACTCGGGCACGCGCGCGCCCCAGTCGGCCAGTGGGCGCGCACGGATGACAATGCGCGGGCTGCCGGACAACGGACGCACCTGGCGGATCAGGCTGACCGGCCGGTAGAAACGATCGTTCTGGCGCCAGCGCGGGGCGAAATCGAGGATTTCCAGCGCGCCGCCATGCGCATCGCGCAGCACGGTGCGCAGGATCGCGGTGTTGGTGAGGTATTCCTGTTCGCTGTCGGCGAAGTCCTCCAGCTCGATGGCGAAGTCGCCGCCGGTCTGCTGGTTGGGGCTGAGCAGGGCACAGAAGGTCGGGTCGCCGTCGAAGGTCGGCAGGCAACTCCAGACAACACGGGCGTGTTTGTCGACCAGGGCGCCGAAGCTGCCGTTGCCGACCACGCCCAGATCAAGATCGGGTTGGGTCATCACGCGGTACATCTCGGTTGCGGCCGTGGGGGCCGGGGTCAATACGCATTCTCACGCAGCCAGGCGTGCACGCTGCGTATGTCGGGCAGCGCGAACACCGCCGCGCTGGGTTCACGTTCACCGATCAACACGCTCCAGCCGTGCAGGCCGTTGGCCGCATCGAAGCCGAATTCATCGGTCAGGTCATCGCCGAGGAACACGGGCAGACGCCCACGGAACGGCAGGTACTGCATCAGCCGACGTACGGCCCGGCCCTTGTTGGTAGCCACCGGAACGAATTCAACGACATGGTCGCCGGGTTGCAAGCGGTAGCTGGCACGGCCGCGGATGTGGCGGTCGGCGAAGGCACGCACGTCGTTGGCGGCATGCGGCGCGCCACGCCAGTGAAGGGCCAGGCCTACGCCCTTGTTCTCGACCAGTACGCCGGGGTGGCCATGGGCGAAACGCATGGCTTGTTGATGAAGGGCATGCAGCCAGTCGGCGGTGTCGTCGCCATGCTCATCGCGTATGACATGCCCATCCTGTGCACGCAGCTCGTGGCCATGCAGGCCCGCGGCGGGAAGCTTGAGTGGCGCGAACAACTGGTCCAGCTGTTCAAGCGGGCGACCACTGACCAGTGCCACGGCACCTTCCAGTCGATCGCTGATGCGGCCGATGGCTTCACGCACATCGGGGAGAAGCTGCACGGCGTCGGGGCGTGCAGCGAATTCGATCAGGGTGCCATCCACATCGAGGAACAACGCGCAGGCGTCGTCCAGCAATGGAGGTGGCGGACGCAGGGGGAGCGGTTCAGCCATGGCGACCACCATGCCAGCGCCAGCGTGTACGTGGGGTCGAGGTCCGGCTACGGCTGAGGGTCGTGCCGGCTGTGCGGACCAACGGTCCGCACCCACCCGCAGCGATCAATGGCGTCCCGGTGGGTGCCGACCGTTGGTCGGCACGCCGTTCGCAGCAATCAGAACGTGTAACGCACGCGCCCGTAGTAGTACGCACCGTTGCTGCCGATCGGCGACAGCACGTCGTAGGGCAGGTTGCCGAAGTAGTGGATGTCCTCGTTGGATCGATCCGGGTAGTTGTCGGTCAGGTTCTGCCCACCGATCGCCACGCTCCACTGCGGCGTGATGCGGTATTCCACTTCCGCATCCAGCTGCCATTCGGCCTGGTAGGTCTGACGCGGAATGTAGCCATCACCGAAGTTGAATACGCGTGTCGCGCTGCCGTAGCGGTTCACCCGGCTGCTCAGCGACCAGCGGTCGTTGCTCCAGCTGGCCGCGAAACTGCCACGGGTGCGCGGCGTGGCATCGGTCAGCGTATTGGTCTCTTCGATGCCGAACAGTACGTAGTCCGGGTCGAGTGCCTGCAATTGCGCGGGCGTGGCCAATACGTTCTTCAAGGTGGTCTTGGTGTAGGCGTAGGTGCCGGTCAGCAGCAGCTGGCCATCGCCCAGCGACTGCCGCCAGTTGCTCACCAGCTCGGCGCCGCGGGTGCGCGTGTCGGCGGCGTTGACGAAGAAGCTGGCGCTCTGCAGGCCGCTGACGCCGTAGTTGGCGGCCACGTAGTCGGTCAGCGCATCACCGGTGATGCTCTCCGACAGTGCGATGCGGTCATCGATGTCGATCTGGAAGAAGTCCAGCGACAGGTCGAAGTGCTCGCCGATGCGGCTGGTGAAGCCGAGCGAGGTGTTCAGCGACTTCTCCGGTTTCAGGTCCTGCGCACCCAGGCCACGGGCGATGGGGTTGTTGACCGACAGCAGGCGGCCCTGCACCAGCTGGCCACCGGCGTTGTAGCCGGTGGAGGTGGATTCGTAGCCGATCTGCGCCAGCGACGGCGCGCGGAAATTGTTGGAGATCGCGCCGCGCAGGGCGAATGCGGGGGTGAATTCGTAGCGCAGGCCGAGCTTGCCGGTCAGCTCGCCGCCGAAGTCATCGCTGTGTTCGTAGCGCGCCGCCAGATCGGTGGAGAATTTGTCGCCGAACTGGCTGGACAGGCTGGCGTAGGCGCTGGCCACATCACGCGACAGGGTGGCCGCGTCCTGCGGGGTCAGGCCGCCGCCCGCCTGCGAACCGGTCGGGCGATCGGTGTACGGGCCGGCGGCGTAGCTGGCCGGGTCGCCTGGACGCGTCTGGTAGCGCTCGTGGCGGGCTTCGGCGCCCAGGCCCAGGGTGTGGCTGATGCTGTCGGACTGCGAGAACACGCGGCTCAGATCGACGTTGCCCACGGTCTGCGCGTACTCGTAGTCGGCGGTCTTGAAGCGGGTCGGGCTGGTCGGGCCCAGCGAGGCGTTCAGCGAATCACGCAGGCGGTAGGTGAAGTCGTTCTGGCCGTAATCCAGGCTGCCATCGTAAGCCCATTCGCCCCACTGCCCGCGCACACCGGCCACCGCCTGCACGTCGCGGTTCTCGCCTTCGGAGATCGGCCGGTAGCCGTTGGGGTAGACCTGCTTCCAGTTGGCATCGCCGTCGGGGTAGCGGAAGTAGTTCGCGCCTTCGGTGTCACGCTGGTTGAACGTGCCGAACGCATAGAACGTCGCGGTCTTGCCCACCGGAATCTCGGTGTTCAGCCACAGGTTGATGTCCTTGCTGGCGCCATCACCGAGCACGTAGTTGCGCTTGCCCTGCAGGGCAAGATTGGCCTCGGTCTGGTCCCACGGCGGAATCTGGTCGAAGCCGGCGCGGTTGGTGCCGTTGCGCTTCTTGTATTCCAGGCCCACGCGCAGGAAGCCGCCGTCCTCGCCCAGCGAGGTGCCGACTTTGGCGCTGATGTTGCCGGTCTGGCCATCGGTGAGGGTGCGGCCGATCGGCTTGAGATCGGTGTGGTTGGCGCCGTAGCTGGCTTCGATCTCGCCACCGTCGCCACCGTTGTCGAGGATCACGTTGATCACGCCGGCCACCGCATCGGAGCCATACAGCGCACCGGCGCCATCGCGCAGCACTTCGATGCGCTTGATGGCGCTGACCGGAATCGAATTGAAGTCGACCGGGGTGGTGCCCTTGCCGATCTTGCTGTCGGTGTTGACCAGCGCGGTGTGGTGGCGGCGCTTGCCGTTGATCAGCACCAGCACCTGGTCCGGCGACAGTCCGCGCAACTGCGCGGCGCGCACGTGGTCGGCGCCGCCGGAGTTGGACTGGCGCGGGAAGTTGAACGAGGGCAGCAGGGCCTGCAGGGCGCTGCCGAGCTCGCCATTGACCACGCCGGCCTTGCGGATGTCCTCGGCGGTCAGCACGTCCACCGGCGAAGTGGACTCAAGCACAGTGCGGTCGGCGGCGCGGGTACCGGTGACGATCACCGTGTCCAGGTTGGTGGCGGCGTCCTGGGCCGAAGCCAGGGCGGGGGACAGGGCGAGCGCGATGGCGAGGCCGAGCGGCGACGCGGACAGGCGGGGGGACATGCGGACTCCAGCAGCAACGACGTGGGGAAGGGGCGGGGGAGATAGTTTCACTTACATCCATCCGGATGAAGCGATATATTATCTTGGCGTGAGGAGGTGGTGCGATGCAAGCCCCTTCTCCCATCGCATCACTTCATGCCCTGCCGGCATGAGGGTATTGGTTGCAGCCGCAACCGAGGCGCAGGTGTACCCTCCGTGCCCCTTCGTCGTGCTTTTTCCCCTTCCCGGAGTGCTGTTCCCGATGAAACACCTTGGCCTTGTCTTCGCCGTGCTGCTGGCCACCAGTGGCTGCGCCAGCCTGTCTTCCAAGGCGCCCAGCGCCTATGCCACCACCGCCGACCTGCAGGGCGACGCCGCGCGTCCGTCCAGCGGCCACGGCTGGGTGCGCAGCGAGCTGTACTTCGGCGTGGGCGAGGAGCAGGGCGCCGGTGACCGCCCGCAGGCCGACACCATCAGCGATGCGCAGTGGCGCGCTTTCCTGGACAAGGAAGTGACACCGCGCTTCCCGGATGGGCTGACCGTGTTCGATGCCTACGGCCAGTGGCTGTTCCGTGGCGATGCCTCCCCGAACCGCCTGCGCACCAAGGTGCTGGTGGTGCTGCACGAGGACAGCCCGCAGCGCCGCGCCGACATCGAAGCGATCCGGCTGGCGTGGAAGCAGCAGACCAAGCACCAGTCGGTGCTGTGGTCGCGGCAGCCGGTTGACGTATCGTTCTGACCCAGAGGCGCCACAGTGGCGCTGCAGGGAATGACGATGAAACCCAGGGATGTGCTGTTGGGCGTGATGCTGGCCGGCGTGTTGGTGCCCGTGGCGCAGGCGCAGGATGAGGGCCAGGGCCCGCTGCGGTTTTCGCCGGCAGCGGGTGTGCAGGTGACGGCCGAGGTGCAGGAGGACGGCATGCTTGCCGTGCTGCTGCAGCCGGCCGGGAAGCGCCAGCACTTGCCCGGCGCGCCGGACGCCGATGGCAATTCACGCCTGAGCGCAGAGGATCTCGATTTCGATGGACACCCTGAACTGGTCGCGCGCGCGGCGGTGGGCATGGTCAATGAGGCTGTTGCGGTCTATCGCTTCGACGTGGGCAGCGGTGAATTCCGCGCGCTGAAGGCGGTGACCCATGGACACGATCAGTGCGGTGAACTGATGGGCCTCACTGCCGATGCCGCCACGCGCACGCTGACTGCCAGCTGCCGCAGCGGGCCGATGTGGTACACCGACGTGTATCGCTTCAACGGCCCGCAGCTTTATCTGTATCGCGGTGAGAATGTGCTGATGCTGGGCGATACGCTCAACCAGGCGCTGCGCTGGGAAGAGACCGGAAACCAAGGCCCGCTGGCGGTGTGGCGCACCTATGATCCTGCCGGCAAGGTGCTGGAAAGCGCCATTGGCGACGGGTTGGGCGCACCCGCCAGCAGCGCACCGCTGCGGGGCCTGGACGCCACCGTGGTGCCTGCGCGCCTGTTCCTGTTCGACCGGCCCGGCGCATCAAGCACCAAGCGCTACCTGGTTCAGGGCGATCAGGTGGAGATGCTGGATGAGCAGGATGGTTGGGTGAAGCTGCGTTACCGCACTCCGAAACAGGGCGCGATCGAGGGCTGGATCAACGTCAACGATTGACGGCAGCGCTGCCCGGAGTTTGCACAACAAAGCGATCGGCCTCTTGCCCACGGGAGCATCACTTCACCGGGTCTAGCCTCGGGTTTCCCCCGAACCAGGCTGCAGCACCATGAGCAAGCGCGTTGCCGAGATCGTCGTCGATACATTGCAGCAGGCGGGCGTCCGCCGTTGTTATGGCATCGTCGGCGACACCCTGAACCATGTCACCGACGCACTGCATCGCAGTGAGATCGAGTGGGTGCATGTCCGCCATGAAGAAGTCGCGGCGTTCGCGGCCGGTGCCGATTCGTTGATCAGCGGCCAGCTGACCGCCTGCGCAGGCTCGTGCGGGCCGGGCGGCCTGCACTTCATCAACGGCATCTTCGAGAGCAACCGCAACCGTGCGCCGATGGTGCTGATCGCCAGCCAGGTGGTCACCAGCGAACTCGGCATGGAATTCCCGCAGGAAGTGGATTTCAAGGCGGTGTATGGCAGCTGCACGGTGTTCTGCGAGCAGGTGCACAGCCCGGCGCAGGCGCGCCGCGTGGTGGCGCTGGCCTGCCAGGCGGCCATCAGCCGGCGCGGCGTGGCGGTGGTGATTCTGCCGGCCGATATCAGCGAAGCGGACGTGAAGCACGATGTGCCGTTCTCGGTGCATTACACCCAGCCGGTGCTGCGCCCGTCCGATAGCGAACTGCAGCAGATTGCCGAACTGCTGGGGCAGGGCAAGCGTATCGGCATCTATGCCGGCGCCGGTTGCCAGGGCGCGCATGCGCAGCTGCTGGAACTGGCGCGGCGCCTGCAGGCACCGGTGGCGCACACGTCGCGTGCGAAGGACTTCGTCGAACCGGACAACCCGTACAACATGGGCATGACCGGTGTTTTCGGCATCGAATCCGGATTCCATACGCTGATGGAGTGCGACACGCTGCTGCTGCTCGGCGCGGATTTCGCCTGGGGCCAGTTCTATCCGGACAAGGCCACGATCATCCAGGTCGACCGCGACGGCAGCCACCTCGGTCGTCGCCATCCGGTGAACCTGGGCGTGGTCGGTGATATCGCGCCGACGCTGGATGCGCTGCTGCCGCTGCTGCCTCCTCGCGAAGACAGCAGCTTCCTGGACGAGTGCATCGGGCACCGCGACAAGGCGCTGAAGAAGCGCGAGCAGGAGGAACAGCCGGGTGAAGGCGAGCTGATCCATCCGCAGCACCTGACCGCGCTGCTGTCGAAATACGCTACCGACGATGCACTGTTCACCGCGGACGGTGGCTCGCCGATGGTGTGGGTGCTGCGGCACATCCGGGTGAACGGCAGGCGCCGTACGTTGACCAGCCTGCTGCACGGCACGATGGCCAACGCGATGCCACAGGCGCTGGGTCTGCAGAAGGCGTTTCCGGGAAGGCAGGTGATTTCGCTGTCCGGCGACGGTGGGCTGGCGATGCTGCTGGGCGATCTGCTGACCGCGGTACAGGAGAACCTGCCGATCAAGGTGGTGGTGTTCAACAACGGCTCGCTGAACTTCGTCGAGCTGGAGCAGAAGGTGGAAGGCCTGCTGGACAACTACACCGACCTGAAGAATCCGGACTTCGGGCGGTTGGCCGAGGTGACCGGCTTCCACGGCCGCACGGTGACCCGCAGCGAGGATCTGGAGGAAGCGGTGCAGGATTTCCTGGCCCAGCGTGGGCCGGCCCTGCTGGACGTGCACACCAGTCGCGCGGAGCTGGTGATGCCGCCGCAGATCGAGGCCAAGCAGGTGGCGGGTACGGCGCTGTACGCGGCCAAGGCGGTGCTGAGTGGTCGCATCGACGACGTCAAGCATCTGCTGGTGGACAACTTCCTGAAAAAGTAAGAGGTTGGGTTTTATGCAGGGCTGCGCCCTGCACCTGCAGAGGCAACGGCAACGGCCGAAGCAACAGCAACAGCCGAAGCAACAGCGGGGTATCCGTGGGGTGGCGGGTGGGTCCGGTTGCGGGGGACGCTGCAAGTACGTCCCTGTAAGCTCGGTCGCGCCATCCATGGCGCTCACGCCCCCGCAACCGGACCCACCCCGCCTTCGACAGGCTTCCGCGATCTGTCGGAATGGCATGGCCTGCTTCTGACGGGTGTCGACTGCTTTTGGTGGGTGTCGACCTTGGTCGACACGTCGATCCACGCGATGCGTGGGTGGATTTCTGGGCATATCGACGGATGTGATCTCTGTAGAGCCGGGCCATGCCCGGCTCGCGAGCGAAGCGACCGGCGTCTGCTTTTGATCTTTGATTCTCTTCCGTGGCTGGCGCCCGCAGGAAACTGTCAGGGGCCGGGCGGGTAGGTTGCGCGGGGGTGTCCGCGGCATGGATGCCGCGGCCAAGCCCCCAAGGATGGGTTCACGGCGTCCCCCGCGCAGCCTACCCACCCGGCCCAACAAGGGAAATCGTAGTTCGCGACCAACCACGAGGGGCTCCGCCGTTGGCTGGAACCCATCATTCCACGCGGGAATTGGCGCGCCGGCCCCGCTGGGCCTACCATCGGCGGTCCCCACCCCCACCGCCCCTTCCATGTCCGCTCCCGCTTCCACCGCGCCGCGCCGCTGGTTCGTCGCTGGCGACTTCAACGGCTTCTTCGGCCTGGTCGTCGACAATCTCTCCATCCTCGGCTTCATCGCCATGGCCCTGGTCGGGATGTTCCAGTTCCCCGCCGACGTGGTCTTCGGCCGCATGTTCCCCGGCACCGCCTTGGGCGTGCTGGTCGGCAACCTGCTGTACACCCTGATGGCACGGCGCCTGGCCGCACGTACCGGGCGCGACGACGTCACCGCCATGCCGCTGGGCCTGGATGCGCCGACCAGCATCGGCATGGCACTGCTGGTGCTGGGCCCGGCCTTCCTGGCCTTCAAGCAGCAGGGCCTGGACCCGCATGCCGCTGCCATCGCCACTTGGCAGCTGGGCATGGCCTCGCTGGTCATCATGGGCGTGCTCAAGCTGATCCTGTCCTTCTTCGGCGAAGCAGTGACCCGCGCGCTGCCGCGTGCCGCGCTGCTGGGCTCCATCGCCGGCATCGCACTGGTGCTGATGGGCCTGCTGCCGCTGCTGGAAACCCTGCGCTCGCCGCTGGTCGGCTTCACCACGCTGGGCCTGCTGCTGTACGTGCTGATCGCCAAGGGCAGGCTGCCGGTGCGCGGTCCGGGCGTGCTGCTGGCGTTCGTGTTCGGCACCGTCCTGTATTACGGGCTTGGCCTGGCCGGGCTGGGCGTGCCCGGTTTCCAGATTCCGGCCTGGGTGCCGCCGCAGGTGGTACTGCCGCTGCCGACGCTGGGCTTCATCGAGGGCCTGCCGACCGCGATGACCTACCTGCCGCTGCTGCTGCCGTTCGGCCTGCTGATGGTGGTCGGTGGCATCAACGTCTCCGAGAGCGCGCGCGCGGCCGGCGATGACTACCGCACCCGCGACATCCTGCTGGTGGAAGCGGTGGCCACGCTGGTGGCTGGCGTCTGCGGCGGCGTTGCGCAGACCACCCCGTACATCGGTCAGCCGGCCTACAAGCACATGGGCGCGCGCAGCGGCTACACGCTGCTGACCGGCCTGTTCGTTGGCATCGGCGGCATGCTCGGCATCATTTCCGGGCTGGTGCAGTGGCTGCCGCTGGCGGTGCTGGCGCCGATCATCGTGTACGTGTCGATCGACATCACCACCCAGGCGTTCCAGGCGACGCCGCGCCAGCATGCTGGTGCAATGGTGCTGGGCTTCCTGCCGTCGGCGGCCTACCTGCTGGCGATCAAGGCGCCGGGCTGGATTCCGGCCGAGCAGATGGGGGCATTGCTCACCCACGTCGATGGCCACGGCCTGCCGGAGTTGGCGGTGATCTTCGCGCTGGGCAATGGCTTCATCATCACCTCGATGCTGTGGATCGCCACCGTCGCGGCGATGGTCGATGGCCGCCTGCGCCGCGCCTGCGGCTTCCTGCTGGTGGCGGCGGCGCTCACCCTGTTCGGCCTGATCCATTCGGTGGATCCGCGCGGCGGCATCTACCTGCCGTGGGATCTGCAGGGCCTGGCCCGCGTGATCAGCTGGCAGTTCGCCGGCGCGTATGTGGCCTTGGCCATCCTGCTGGGGCTGCTGTCACTGCAGAAGCAGGCGGTGAAGCCGCTGGCTGAAAACGCCCATTGACCGGTAGCGCCGGGCCATGCCCGGCGTTGGGTTGCGTTGCCGCCGGGCATGGCCCGGCGCTACTTCCCGTCATCCAGTTCCGGGTAATGCCGGAAGATGCCGTTGGTGTTGAAGGCGAGCCGCCGCTCCGAAGCGAGATAGGCGGCAATGCCGGGCCGCTGTTCCACTCGATCCTTCAACGCGCGCAGCAACGGCAACGTGGGCCACAGCGCCTGCATGCGGCGCGGAAACATGTAGTCCAGCCCGCTCAGCAGCTGGAACAGCGACAGATCCACGTAGGAGTGTTCGCGCAGTGGGTGGCGACCACCATTGGCCTTCAGCACCTGCTCGAAGTAGCCGAGGAACTTCGGCAGGCGCTCACCGCGCATCGCTGCTGCACGCGCCCTGGCTTCGGTCTTCTGGTCTTCGTAGTACTTCGACGCGGCGATCGGATGGTGGGTGTCGTGCACCTCGGCCACCAGATCGGCGATGGTCAGCTGCCACTGCAGCGCCTGCATGCGCCGCGAGGCGGCCTGCGGAACCAGGTCGAGTGTCGGGCCGAGGAAATCGAGAATGGCCGCGACCTGTGCGATGACCTGTCGCCCGGCCTTCAGGAACGGTGGCGCGAAAGGTTGCGCACCTTCGCTGTGGCCGTCCAGGAACGGCTGCATCACCGCGTCGCCGTGCACCCGCGCCATGTCGACATAGTCGGCGCCGGCATCTTCCAGCGCCAGCCGCACGAATTCGCCACGGCCCTGGATGCCGGTCCAGTAGTACAGCGCGTACTGCATGAGGCTTCTCCGCAAGACAAGAACAGCAGGGTCGCGCGTACCGCGCAAAGCAGGCGTGAACCACAACGCCAGCGGAACGGGGAGGGAACCCAGCGGAACGAGGGGAGTCACACCTTGTCCATGCAGGTGAAAAGCGAGGTACTGCATCATGCAGAGTGGAAAAGCGGTCTGGCCCTGGGTTCTGGGCGTGGTGGTGGTGGGTGGCGCGGGCACATGGTTGTTCCGCGACCAGTTGCAGGGCCTGGCAGATGGCGTATCGGTGCCGGTGCAATCCGCGCCGACCTCGGCAGGCGCCGCACCGAAGCCTGTTGCTGTCGAAGAGCCCGCACCACCGCCGATCAGGCATCCGCTGGATGCCGAGGCTGCCGCTGACCCGGCGCTGCCGAAGCTCGCTGACAGCGATACCGCTGCCTGGAGCGCATTGAGCCAGCTGTTCAAGGGCGAGGGTGCGTTGACCGTTCTGCTGCGCGATCACCTGATCCAGCGGCTGGTTACCCAGGTCGACAACCTGGACAAGGCCAGTGTGCCGCCTACCGCGCTGGCCGCTCGGCCGCTGCCGGGCAGTCTGCAGGTGGAGCAGGGCGAGGGCGGGGACCGCATCGCTGCGGCCAATGCGGCGCGCTATGCGCCCTACGTGAAGTCCTTCGCTGCGATTGACCCAGCGGCCGCGGCCGATGCCTACAAGCGCTTCTATCCGTTGATCCAGCAGGCCTATGTCGATCTTGGCCGGCCCGACGGCTACTTCAATGATCGCTTGGTGTCAGTCATTGATCATCTGCTGGACACCCCTGAGCTGGCTCAAGCGCCACTGGTTGAGCGCGATGAGCGCGGACGTTACCGCTTCGTCGATTCCACCCTGCAATCGCGCTCGATCGGCCAGAAGGCCTTGCTGCGCATGGACGCGGCGCAGGCGCGGGCGGTCAAGCAGCAGCTGCGGGCGATCCGGGCCGCGATCACCCGTTGACCCCTCCAGTGTGCGGGTGTGCAGTGTGCGGATGTGATCCGGATCAACGCGCCGACCACACCCCGTCCGGCATGCTGGCCGCAGGCTGACTGGCCTTCGAATGCAGTCGCAGCCACCCTTGAAACCGGGTGGGGCAACCGCATCTTTCCAGCATCGCCGGCGCGGCCGGCCAAGATGACCGATGAGGTTTCACAATGCGCATGGACAAGCTCACCTCGCGTTTCCAGCAGGCGCTGGCAGACGCGCAGTCGCTGGCGGTAGGCCGCGACAACAGCATCATTGAACCGGTACATGTTTTCAGTGCCCTGCTGGACCAGCAGGGCGGCAGCACGCGGCCGTTGCTGGCCCAGGCCGGCGTCAACGTGCCGGTGCTGCGCGAGCGCCTGGACGAGGCGCTTGAAGCACTGCCGAAGGTGTCCGGCCAGGCCGGAAACCTGTCGATCGGCAACGATCTCAACCGCCTGCTCAACCATACCGACAAGCTGGCACAGCAGCAGGGCGATGCCTTCATCGCCAGCGAGTGGTTCGTGCTGGCCGCGCTGGAAGACGGCGGCACGCTGGGCATGGCGCTGCGCGCTGCCGGTGCCGACAAGGCGCGCCTGCAGACCGCCATCGACAAGCTGCGTGGCGGCGAGAACGTGCAGTCGGAGAACGCCGAGGAACAGCGGCAGGCGCTGGAGAAGTACACCATCGACCTGACCGCGCGTGCCGAGAGCGGCAAGCTCGACCCGGTGATCGGCCGTGACGAGGAGATCCGCCGCACCATCCAGGTGCTGCAGCGTCGTACCAAGAACAACCCGGTGCTGATCGGCGAACCCGGTGTGGGCAAGACTGCCATCGTCGAAGGCCTGGCCCAGCGCATCATCAACGACGAAGTGCCCGAGGGCCTGCGTGGCAAGCGCGTGCTGTCGCTGGACATGGGCGCGCTGATCGCCGGTGCGAAGTTCCGCGGCGAATTCGAGGAGCGCCTGAAGGGTGTGCTCAACGACCTGGCCAAGAGCGAAGGTCAGATCATCCTGTTCATCGATGAGCTGCACACCATGGTCGGCGCGGGCAAAGCCGATGGTGCGATGGATGCCGGCAACATGCTCAAGCCGGCGCTCGCACGCGGTGAACTGCACTGCGTCGGTGCGACTACGCTGGACGAGTACCGCAAGTACATCGAGAAGGATGCCGCGCTGGAGCGCCGCTTCCAGAAGGTGTTCGTGGGCGAGCCGACGGTGGAGGACACCATCGCGATCCTGCGTGGCCTGAAGGAAAAGTACGCGGTACATCATGGCGTGGAAATCACCGACCCGGCCATCGTCGCTGCGGCCACCCTGTCCAACCGCTACATCACCGACCGCCAGCTGCCGGACAAGGCCATCGACCTGATGGACGAGGCCGCTTCACGCCTGCGCATGGAGATCGACTCCAAGCCGGAAGAACTGGACCGGCTGGAACGCCGCCTGATCCAGCTGAAGATCCAGCGCGAGATGCTGAAGAAGGAAAAGGACGATGCCTCGCGGCAGCGCCTGGCTGACCTGGAAAACGATATCGATGCGCTGGAGCGCGAGTTCTCCGATCTGAACGAGGTCTGGAAGTCGGAGAAGGCCGCGCTGCAGGGCACGACGAAGATCAAGGAGCAGGTCGAGCAGGCCAAGGTCGAACTGGAGTCTGCGCAGCGCCGGCAGGATTTCGCCCGCATGAGCGAGATCCAGTATGGCGTGCTGCCGCAGCTGGAGAAGCAGCTGGCGGCCGCCCAGGAAGTGGAGAACCACGACTTCAAGCTGGTGCAGGACCGCGTCACCGACGAGGAGATCGCCGAAGTCGTCTCGCGTTGGACCGGCATTCCGGTCAACAAGATGCTCGAAGGCGAGCGCGACAAGCTGCTGCGCATGGAAGAGGTGCTGCACAACCGTGTGGTCGGCCAGGAAGAGGCAATCAAGGTGGTGTCCGACGCGGTGCGTCGTTCGCGCGCTGGCTTGTCTGATCCGAATCGACCGGGTGGCTCGTTCCTGTTCCTGGGCCCGACCGGCGTGGGCAAGACCGAACTGTGCAAGTCGCTGGCCGAGTTCCTGTTCGACAGCGCCGACGCGATGATCCGCATCGACATGAGCGAGTTCATGGAGAAGCACAGCGTTGCACGCCTGATCGGTGCGCCCCCGGGCTACGTGGGCTACGAGGAGGGTGGTTACCTCACCGAGGCCGTGCGCCGTCGCCCGTATTCGCTGATCCTGCTGGACGAGGTTGAGAAGGCGCATCCGGATGTGTTCAACATCCTGCTGCAGGTGCTGGACGACGGTCGCCTGACCGACGGCCAGGGCCGCACGGTGGACTTCCGCAACACCGTCATCGTGATGACCTCCAACCTGGGTTCGCACCAGATCCAGGACATGAGTGGCGATGACACGCCGGAGGCCTACACGCAGATGAAGGCGGCGGTGATGGGCGTGGTGCAGGCGCACTTCCGTCCGGAGTTCATCAACCGGCTGGACGACATCGTGGTGTTCCATCCGCTGGACAAGCAGCAGATCAAGCAGATCGCGCGCATCCAGATGCGTGGCCTGGAAAAGCGCTTGGCCGAGCGTGGCCTGAAGCTGGTGGTGTCCGATGCGGCGTTCGATCTGCTCGGCAACGTTGGCTTCGATCCGGTCTACGGTGCGCGTCCGTTGAAGCGTGCGATCCAGGCACAGCTGGAAAACCCGCTGGCACAGAAGATCCTGTCCGGTGCGTTCGTCAACGGCGATACCATCGAAGTGGGCAACGACGGCGGCCATCTGGTGTTCGCCAAGGCCTGAGCCTGAGCCGAACGGGGCGCTGCATGAGTGCAGCGCCCCGTTTCGGTTGCAGCGACCGGCCGCATCCGGCGCTTGCCGGCAATGCTCAGAACCGGTGCGTATACCCGGTCATCAATCCGAACTGGTTTGCCTTCTGCACGATCGGGCTGTCGGCCGCATCGCCCAGCAGTCGGGTGCCTTCCACAGCGATGTACCAGTTGCCGTTGCGACCGGCGCGATGGCTCCATTTCATGCCCAGGCCGGCGCTGACCAGACCGGCCTTGGGCTTGTGCTGGGCGAAACCGGTGCGAGCGGCCTGGTCAGGGCTGACGCCATACCAGGTCTGCATGTAGCCGCGGTTGCCGTAGTCGGTGGATACGCTGCCGCTGACCACGCCACCGGCCAGATCGAACAACGGCATTTCCAGGTTCAGATGGATCTGCTGGGTCGCAAGGCCGTTGTCGCCCTTGTCGTCGTCTTTCAGCGTGTACTGCCAGGAACCGCTCAGCACCGCCTCACCCAGCGTATAGCCAGCCGCCAGGCCGACCAGGGGCCGGGTATCGATATCACCCATGCCACGCAGGAAGTCCGAGCCGCCGAGGATCGAGTTCTTCTCGCGGCGGCTGCCGCTGCCACCGACGTAGGCACGCACGCGGGTGTGTTCGCCGATCGCCGTACCCCAACCCGCACCGCTGGTACCCAGAAACCAGCCGCCCGGTGAGGTCACGTCGAAGGACAGCGTCGGTGCGGCCTGGAATTCCTCGCTGCCGCTGTAACGCGGGGCGACACCACCGCCAGCAGCAAGCTCGAAGGTCCACTGGTCATCCTTGGCATGCGCTGCGGACGTTGCCAACAAGGGCAACAGGGCCAGGCCGAGCAGGGTGGGGAAACGGCGAAGGTGGGACATGGCAACTCTCTGCATTGGGAGGAAGTACAGCGCGCGCATCCGGCGCGTGCTGCAGGGTCGCCAGCGTGGCGGGACGCCGGCGACCAATCCGTCCGCAGTTGTGCGGGAGTTGTAAGCAACTGTAAGCGCGGCCTGCGCCGTTCAGCTGGCAGCCATTGGCCAGTGCATTTCCAGGCGCGCGCCACCGAGGGTCGCGCGTCCCACGCGGAGTTCGCCGTGGTGCCGAACCGCGATGCGCCCGGCGATGGCCAGGCCCAGGCCGAAGCCGCCGGTATCGCGGCTGCGGCTGTCATCCAGGCGGGTGAACGGGCGCAGCACCTTTTCGCGATCACCTTCGGCGATGCCGGGGCCATCGTCATCCACGCGCAGGCAGGCCTTGCCGGCCACGCTGACCAGTGACACCTCCACGCGGGTGCGTGCATAGCGCATCGCGTTGCCGACCAGGTTGCTCAGGGCCAGCTGCAGCAGGCGCGGCTCGGCATCCACGCGTGGCAGCGCACTGGGCCACACCTGCAGCACCAGTCCCGCGCGCTCGGCATCGCGCCGCGCGTCCTCCATGCAGGCCTGCAGCCAATCGTTCGCTTCGATCCGCTGCATGGGCTCGGCATCGTTGGGATGCTCCAGCCGCTCGTACGCCAGCAGCTCGCTGACCAACCGGTTGAGCTCGGCCAGATCGCCATGCAGGCCGGTAGCGAGGTGTGCCCGCCGCGCCGGATCGTTGCTGTCCTGCATCAGGTCCAGGCCGAAGGCCAGGCGTGCGATCGGCGTGCGCAGCTCGTGGGAAATGGCGTGGGTAAGGTCGCGCTGTCGTTGCACCAGTTCGGCCACGCGCGCTGCCATGCGGTTGGAATGCTCGACGATGACCCGGATCTGCGAGCGCGGCGATACCTGCGCACGGGCCTGCAGATCGCCGGCACCGATGCGGTCTGCATGACCCCGCAGCGCCTCCAAGTCGCGCCACAACAGGCGTACCCAGGCATAGAGGCAGGCGCCAACCAGCAGCAGGATGCACAGGTACGCGGCGATGGTCATGTACAGGGTCATCTGCACTTCGCCGGGAAAGCGCAGTTGCAGCCAGCGTCCGTCAGCCCCCTCGATGGGCAGCAGGACCTGCTGGTAGCGCTCACGAACGATGAAGCCATCACCGCGCAGGGCGCTGCGCTCTTCGTCATCCAGTGCCGGCGGCGCATCCAGCAGTGACAGTGCAATGCCGTAGTGCGGTTGCCATTGCGCCACGCGCTGCTGTTGCTGCGGGCGGTCCAGGCCGGCCAGTCCGCTGCGCAGTGCATACACCTGGCCGCGCACCTGTTCGGCGAAGACACGTTCCTGCAGGGGCGTGTAGATGCGGTCCAGCAGATGGTTGAGGCTGAACACCGACACCAGCAGGCAGGCACCGGTAACGAACCACAACCACAGGAACAGGCGCTTCACGCCGACCAGGCCGACGGATTGAACTGGTAGCCACGGCCCCACACGGTCTTGATACGGCGTGGTTCGCGCGCGTCGTCGCCGAGCTTGCGGCGCAGCTTGCCGATGCAGACATCCACGCTGCGGTCCAGGCCGTCGAAACCGATACCGCGCGCCGCCTGCAGGATCTGGTCGCGCGAGAGGATCTGCCCGGGCTGGCTGGCCAGCAGCCAGAGGATCTCGAATTCGGTGGTACCCAGTTCCACCGGCTGCCCATGCAGGTGAACCTCGCGTTGCACGCGATCGATCAGCAGTTCGCCATGCATCAGCCGGCACGGCACGCCCGCAGGGCCGCTGCCATGGCGACGGCGCAGCAGTGCGCGCAGGCGCGCCAGCAGCAGGCGCGGCTCGATCGGCTTGTGCACGTAGTCATCGGCGCCGGACTCCAGGCCCAGCACCTGTTCGATATCGTCCTCGCACGCCGTCAGCATCAGGATCGGCACGTCGGAAAAGCTGCGGATCTGCCGGCACACGTCGATGCCACCGAGGCCAGGCAGCATCAGGTCCAGCACCACCAGTTCCGGCGCGTGCTGGCGACAGGCCGCGCTGCCCAGGTCGCCGCGCGGTACGTGCTGCACGGCAAATCCATGTTCGCGCAGGTAGTCGCTGACCAGCTCGGCCAGGCGGCGGTCGTCCTCGACCAGCAGCACCTGGGTCGGGTTGCCGGTGGCGGGAGTCCACGGGGAGGGCTGCATCGGTAGGGCGTCCTTGTCCGGGGCGAAAGGCCCGGCGGCGAACCCTAGCAATGGCCCATGACGACTGCCTGAATCCCGGGCAACCTGATAACCGCCGGTACTGGCGTCATCGCCAGGGGCTCTCAGTGGCGGTCGAAGGCTGGCCTATGGTGGGCGTTTCCCCGGATGGAGCCTGGCGCAATGAGCGATCCGCAGTGGCAACTGGAAACCCTGGCCGTGCACGGCGGTTATCGTCCCGACCCGACCACCCGCGCGGTGGCGGTGCCGATCTACCAGACCGTGGCCTACGCATTCGATGACACCCAGCACGGGGCGGACCTGTTCGACCTGAAGGTGCAGGGCAACATCTATACGCGCATCATGAACCCCACCACCGATGTGCTGGAGCAGCGCGTGGCGGCGCTGGAAGGGGGCATCGGCGCGTTGGCACTGGCCTCCGGACAGGCGGCGATCACCTATGCGATCCAGACCATTGCCGAGGCCGGCGACAACATCGTTGCCGCCAGCGCGCTGTATGGCGGCAGCCTCAATCTGCTGGCCCACACGCTGCCGCAGTACGGCATCCAGACGCGTTTTGCCGATCCGGCTGACCCATCTGCGTTCGCAGCCCTGATCGACGAGCGCACCAAGGCGGTGTTCGTTGAATCGATCGGCAACCCGCGCGGCAACGTCACCGACATCGCCGCCATCGCCGAGGTCGCGCATGCGGCGGGCGTGCCGCTGATCGTCGACAACACCGTGGCCACGCCGTTCCTGCTGCGCCCGTTCGAACATGGCGCCGATATCGTGGTGCACTCGCTGACCAAGTACCTCGGCGGCCACGGCACCAGTCTGGGCGGGGCGATCGTCGATTCGGGCCGTTTCGACTGGACGGCACAGCCGCAACGCTTTGCCCGCTTGAACCAGCCCGACCCGAGCTATCACGGTGTGGTCTACACCGAAGCGCTCGGCGCGGCGGCCTACATCGGCCGTGCGCGGGTAGTGCCGTTGCGCAATACCGGCGCAGCGTTGTCACCGTTCAATGCCTTCCTGATCCTGCAGGGCATCGAGACCCTGGCCCTGCGCATGGAGCGGATCAATGCCAATGCGCTGGCCGTGGCGGAGTACCTGCGCGCGCATCCGAAGGTGGCGTGGGTGCGTTATGCCGGGTTGCCCGACGACCCCGAACACGCGGCGGCGCAGCGCTATCTGGGCGGCCACGGCTCCGGCGTGCTGACCTTCGGCCTGCCCGGCGGGCGCGTTGCCGGCGCGCGTTTCCTTGATGCACTGAAGCTGTTCACCCGGCTGGTGAACCTGGGGGATGCAAAGTCGCTGGCCACCCATCCAGCGTCGACCACCCATCGCCAGCTGGATGCGGCCGAGCTCGCCAGGGCCGGGGTCAGCGAGGACACCGTGCGCCTGTCGATCGGCATCGAGCACATCGGCGACCTGCGCGCTGACCTGGAACAGGCGTTGGCCGACGCCTGATAGCCGCCGGCTTGGTTGTCATCGCCACAGGCGATCACCACCGCCGTAGGAACGCGCTACGGTAGAGACGCTCTCCAAGGGCGTGGCGATATCATCCCCGGCCGATGCGGGTCGGCCGGGGATTTTTTTGAGGCGCAACCCACCCCGGTAGATCCACGCCATGCGTGGATGAATCTCAATCGAAATCCAATAGTCCGACGACAAGCATCCACGCATGACGTCGATCGACGTGTCGACCAAGGTCGACACCCACCAAGAGCAGGCCATGCGATCCCGGCAGATCGCGGAGATCTGTCGAAGGCGGGGTGGGTCCGGTGGCGGGAGTGTCCGCGGCATGGATGCCGCGGCCAAGCCCCCATGGACGGGTTTACGGCGTCTCCCGCCACCGGACCCACCCCGCCAACCCACAGGAAACCCGCTTTTGCTGTTGCTTCGGCTGTTAGGTTGCCGGCCAGCGGCCGGCACTACCGCGGGTGCAGGGCGCAGCCCTGCCGCACACCCCTCACACCACCGGAATGCTGTGCTGCCCAAGACTGCGATACGGCGGAGTCGCCATCACCATTTCAGCCAGCGAGTAGGCCAGCTCGCGCTCGGCCATCACCGTGCCGTCGGCACCGTGTTCAAGCAGATGCTTCACTTCGGCATCGCTGTGCGCGCGCGCCAGCAGGGTCAGGTTGGGGTTGATCGCACGCAGCTTGGCCAGGGTCTCACCGGCTTCCAGCGGCTGCGGGATCGCCAGCACCGCGATCTTCGCGCGCTCGGGATGGGCCTCGGCCAGCACCTTGTCCGACGCGGCGCTGCCGCGGATGCCGGGCAGGCCCGCCGCATGCGCTTCGGCAACATGTTCCTTGTTGTCGTCGATGATCATCACCGGCACGCCACGGTCGCGCAGCACCTGTGCCAGCGCGCTGCCAACGCGGCCGTAGCCGATGACGATGGCATGGTCGTGCAGGTCCAGCGACGGTCCTGGCGGCAGCTCGGTCTCCACCGCCGTAGGCGTGGTTTCCTGGTGCTTCAGCAGCCAGCGGTCGAGCAGACCGAACACCAGCGGATTGAGCATGATCGAGATCAGCGCGCCGGCCAGCACCAGCGCTTGGCCGGTGGGCGGCAGGATCTTCAGGGTCACGCCGAGGCCGGCGATGATGAAGGCGAACTCGCCGATCTGCGCCAGGCTGGCCGAGATCGTCAATGCGGTGCCGGTCGGGTGGCCGAACGCGCGCACGATGAAGAACGCCGCCGCCGACTTGCCGAACATGATGATGCCGGCGGTGGCCAGCACCTGCCACGGGTGCTCGATCAGAATGCCGGGATTGAACAGCATGCCCACCGAAACGAAGAACAGCACCGCGAATGCATCACGCAGCGGCAGTGAATCGCTGGCCGCCTTGTGGCTGAGTTCGGATTCGTTGAGCAGCATGCCGGCGAAGAACGCGCCCAGCGCGAAGGACACGCCGAACAGCATCGCCGAACCGAACGCCACGCCCAGCGCGATCGCCAGCACCGACAGGGTGAACAGTTCGCGCGAGCCGGTACCGGCGATGCGCTCCAGGATCCACGGAATGACCCGGCGGCCGACCACCAGCATCACTGCAACGAACAGGCCCAGCTGCACGAACGTCCAGCCAATGCTGGCCAGCACGCTGCCGATGGTGTGGTGTTCATTGGCCGCGTCGGGCCCGAACACCCCGGCCATCACCGGCATCATCACCAGTGCCAGCACGCAGGCCAGGTCTTCGACGATCAGCCAGCCGACTGCGATTTTGCCGCGCTGGGTTTCCAGCAGGCGGCGCTCCTCCATCGCGCGCAGCAGCACTACGGTACTGGCCGTGGCCAGCGCGAAACCGAACACCACGCCGTGGATGACCGGCCAACCCATCAATGCCGCCAGGCCCCAGCCGAGCAGGGTCGCGACCAGGATCTGGCCGATGGCACCGGGAATGGCGATGGCCTTGACCGCCATCAGGTCCTTCAGCGAGAAGTGCAGGCCGACGCCGAACATCAGCAGCATCACGCCCAGTTCGGCCAGCTGGTTGGCCAGGGCCTGGTCGGCGACGAAGCCGGGGGTGAACGGGCCTACACAGATGCCAGCAACCAGGTAACCGACCAGAGGAGACAAGCGGAGCTTGTTGGCCAGCGCGCCGAAGATGAAGGCGAGCCCGAGACCAACGGCAACGATGTTGATCAGGTCGGTGTCATGGTGCATCGGCTCTCGCAGAAATCGGGGGGATGCCCCGATTTTCACCGATGCGGCCAGATACGGCAAACCCGCAGGCCATGATTCGTGGCCTGCGGGTGCCCACGCGTTGTTGCCGGCCAGCGGCCGGCACTAGCAGGGCAGCCACCAGGCAGGGCCCGGCACGCCCGCTACCGCTTACCAGTTGTACTTGATCCGCCCGTACACGTACGCGCCATTGAAGCCGAACGGCGAGTAGTTGCTGTACGGCAGCATGCCGAAGGTCGAGTTCTGCAGATCCTCGGTGCGGTCCGGGTACTCGTTCAGCAGGTTGTCGGCACCCACCGTCAGCGTCCAGTTCGCACTCGGCTTGTAGCTGGCCGAAGCATCCAGCACCCACTTGTCGCCGTAGGTCTGGTCACGCGCGGCCGTGGCCGAGTTGCGCACGGTGAACTTGCCGTAGCGGGTTGCCGCCAGGCCCAGCTCCCAATGGTCCGAGCGCCAGGTGCCGCTGAGGATGGTCTTGTCGTGCGGGTAGCTGTCTTCGATGCGGCCGATCTCATCGCGGCCGATCAGCGACTGGGTCAGGCCCAGCGTGCCGAACACCGCCGGCGTGCCGCCCACGCGCTGCACTTCGGTGTCGTTGTAGCTGTACGCCGCGGTCAGTTCCAGGCTGCTGGCGCTGAACGGCACGGTGTAGCTGGACACGAAGTCGACGCCACGGGTGCGGGTGTCCAGGCCATTGGTGAAGTACGAGAACGCGGTGACCTGCGGCAGGCCCAGCCCGGACAGCAGCGCACTGGATGCAGCGTTGGTGGTGATGCTGGACGAAAGCGCGATGCGGTTGTCGATGTCGATCTGGTACGCATCGACGGTGACGTACAGGCGGTCGATCGGCTGCAGTACCAGGCCCAGGCTGTAGGAGGTGGACGTCTCGGCCTTCAGCGGCGAAGCGCCCAGCGCCTGTGCGGCCTGGCTGGTGGTCGGGAAGGTGCCGCGTTCGACGAATACGCCGTTGGTGAACTGGCTGGTCACCGCCTGGTAGCCCTGCTGCGGCAGCGAAGGCGCGCGGAAGCCGCTGGAAGCGGTTGCCCGCAGCGCGACCTTGTCGGTGAACGCGTAGCGCGCCGACAGCTTGCCGGAGAAGCGGTCGCCGAAGTCCGAGTAATCCTCGTAGCGGCCGGTGATGCCGGCCGAGAACTTCTCGGTCAGGTCCGCTTCCAGGCCCGCATAGACCGCGTAGTTGTGGCGGTCGGTGTGCACTTCGTTGGTCGGGGTGAAGCCGCCGAAGCCCTGCGCACCGGTGCCGGTGTAGGAGTTCAGTTCGCCCGGGTTCTGGTCCCACTTCTCGCGACGGTACTCACCGCCGAAGGACAGCGTGACCGGATAGGCCAGGCCCCAGTCCAGCGACTTGGTCAGGTCGGCGTTGAAGATGTCCTGCTGGTACTTCAGCGTGCCGTCGTAGAACGAACGCGGGCTGGTGGCGCCCAGGCTGTAGTTGATGCTGTTGCGGGTGTGGAAATCCAGGGTGTTCTCGCCGTGGTTCAGGCTCAGGTCCCAGGTCCAGCCGTTGTCGGTGTTGCCTTTGACGCCGGCCACCAGCGAGCGGTCCTTGGAGTACTGGTTGATCTGCGGCACGTAGCCGTCCGGGTAGGTCTGCGCCAGCAGCGCGGTCTGCCCACTGTGGTTGCGCGAACGGTAGAACGCGAACGAGGTGATGTCGCGGTTGCTGAGCAGCGCGCTGGCATAGCCGGTCACGTGGTCGCTGAAGTCGTAGCTGGCGTTGACCGAGGCAGCGGTGGCGTCGACCTTCGGGTCGCCGACAATGAAGGTGGTCTGGCCAACGCTGGGGAAGTTGCCGGTGTTCGGCGTGGTGCCGCGGTAGGGACCGGCGCGGTCGCTCTCGTCCTGCTGGCTGATCTGGCCGGCTACGTGCACGCGACCACGGCCGTTGCCGAATTCCACGCCAGTATCGCCGGACAGCTGGTACTTGTTGCCGTCGCCGGCCGAGTACTGGCCGTAGTCGACGGCCAGGCTGCCGCCACTGCCGCTGCCCTTCAGCACGATGTTGATGACGCCGGCGATGGCATCCGAACCGTACTGTGCGGAGGCGCCGTCACGCAGCACCTCGACGCGCTCGATGGCGGCGATCGGAATCGCGTTGATATCCACTGCCGACGAGCCACGGCCGATGCTGCCGTTGACGTTGATCATCGCCGACGTGTGGCGGCGCTTGCCGTTGACCAGCACCAGCACCTGGTCCGGCGACAGGCCGCGCAGCTGTGCAGGGCGCACGCCGCTGGTGCCGTCGGTCAGTGCCGGGCGCGGGAAGTTCAGCGAGGGCAGCGCGCGCGACAGCGCGGTGGCCAGTTCACCGGTACGGGTGGACTGCAGGATCTCGGGGGTGATGATGTCGATCGGCGACTGCGATTCGGCGACCGTGCGGTCTGCCACGCGGGTACCGGTGACGATCACCGTATCCAGGGTGTTGGCGGCGGTGCCGGCCTGCTGGGCGGCGGCAACGAACGGAGAACCACCGAGTGCGACAGCGACTGCGGCGGCGATCAGGCTGGTCTTGCGGGTCATCGGGAGGGGGCTCCGGTTGGCGGGATGGCACCGGAATCGACATCACGGGGGTGAGCGGACGACGGTTGTTGCGGTGCGCAATACAGGAATTAACGGGATATTCAGTGCCTGTCAAATGTCTGTCATCAGAAAAAACGTTGCAGCAGCAACCATTTAGCTGCGACAGGCAGTGACGGGGGAGGGGGCCCGGGAGGCGCGCGGACAGGACGTGGGAGAGAGGAACGTCGCCCGCCGCGCATCCCGGGGCGCGTCAAGTATTCGTTAACGTTAGAATTGCGTCGCAGGAACAGTGCTTACCAGCACATTCCATTCGGTTATATGGACGCCTCCCCCCATGATTTCGCTTCGTAATTTCGCCTTGCGCCGCGGCGAGCGGCTGCTGTTGTCCAATGTCGACCTGACGCTGCACGCCGGTTACCGGGTGGGTGTGGTCGGCCGCAATGGTGCTGGCAAGTCCAGCCTGTTCGCGGCGGTGAAGGGCGAGCTGGAGGCCGACAAGGGTGACGTCGACCTGCCCGGCAAGATCCGCATCGCCAGCGTCGCCCAGGAAACCCCGTCGCTGCCGGACCCGGCGCTGAGCTTCGTGCTGGGCGGCGATATCGAAGTGGCCGCCGTGCTGGCTGCCGAGGCCGAAGCCACCGCCCGCGAAGACTGGGAAGCGGTGGCCGAGGCGCATACGCGCATGGCCGAGCTGAACGCCTACGACGCCGAAGCGCGCGCCGGCAAGCTGCTGCATGGCCTGGGTTTCCCGGCCGAAACGCACCACCGCGCGGTGTCCTCGTTCTCCGGCGGCTGGCGCGTGCGCCTGAACCTGGCCCGCGCGCTGATGATGCCCAGCGACCTGCTGCTGCTCGACGAACCGACCAACCACCTGGATCTGGACGCGGTGTACTGGCTGGAACAGTGGCTGCTGAAGTACCCGGGCACGCTGCTGCTGATCTCGCATGACCGCGAGTTCCTCGACAACGTGGCCACCCACACCCTGCACCTGCACGGTGGCGGCGCCAAGCTTTACCCGGGCGGCTACACCGACTTCGAGCGCCAGCGCGCCGAACAGCTGCGCCAGCAGCAGATCGCGCACGAGAAGGAACAGGCCGAGCGCGCGCATCTGCAGAGCTTCATCGACCGCTTCAAGGCCCAGGCCAGCAAGGCCGCGCAGGCACAGAGCCGGATGAAGCGACTGGCCAAGCTGGCCGGTACCGAAGCAGTGCGCGCCGAGCGCGAGTTCCGCATCGAGTTCGCGCCGCCGGCCAAGCTGCCGTTCTCGCTGATCCGCCTGAACCACGTCGAGGCCGGCTACGGCAGCGACTCGGTGATCCTGCACAACGTGGGTTTCGGCCTGGAAGCGGGCCAGCGCATCGGTCTGCTGGGCCCCAACGGCGCCGGTAAGACAACGCTGGTGAAGACCCTGGTGGGCGAACTGGCACCGATCGCCGGCGAGCGCGCCGCGCATCCGGACCTGCGCATCGGCTACTTCGCCCAGCACACGGTCGAGTCGCTGCATGAAGGCCAGTCGCCGATGGAGCACTTCCGCGACCTGGCCCCGGATGCACCGAACCAGTCGTTCCGCGACTTCCTCGGCAAGTGGAATTTCCCGGGCGACCGTGCCTTTGAACCGGTGGACGGCTTCTCCGGTGGCGAGCGCGCGCGCCTGGCGTTGGCGCTGATCGCCTACCAGCAGCCGAACGTGCTGCTGCTGGACGAACCGACCAACCACCTTGACCTGGAAATGCGCGAAGCGCTGGCCGAAGCCCTGGCCGATTTCGACGGCGCAATCGTGATGGTCTCGCATGATCGCCATCTGATCGGCCTGGTCTGCGACACCTTCTGGCGCGTGGCCGATGGCGTGGTCGAACCGTTCGACGGCGACCTCGACGCGTACGCTGCCTGGCTGCGCACGCGCCCGCAGGCGCAGGGCACCAAGGTACGCATGGAGCAGGTGGAGGAGCCGGTGGTGGTCAAGACCGCACCGGTCGCGCAGATGGTGCAGAAGAAGCCGGTCAACCCGCACAAACTGGCCAGTGCCGAAGCCAAGGTCGCCGAGCTGGAAGGCGTGCTGGCCGAACTGGACCGGCAGCTTGCTGACTCGAGCAACTATGCCGATGCCACGCGCATGGCGGTGCTCGGCCGCGACCGCGAAGCCACCGCCGCGCAGCTGGAAAAGGCCGAAGCGGCCTGGATGGAACTGCTGGAATCCTGATTCCATCGGTAGCGCCGGGCCATGCCCGGCGGCTTTTCCCATCCGCTGCGCTCGCCGGGCATGGCCCGGCGCTACCCGCGGCGCACGTGTTTCATCCCTGCGCCTGCAGCCATTCGCGGAACCGCTTGGCCGGTTCCCGCTCTGCGCGTGAGCGCAGCCGGGTCAGCCAGTAGCGGCCCAGTTCCAGCGTGGTAGCAAACGGTTGCAGCAGCCGGCCCTCGGCCAGGTCCGCCTCGAACATGCGCAATGGCAGCAAGGCCACGCCTGCGCCACCAGCGGCAGCCACGGCCAGCGTCAACGACGAATCGAACACCGGACCGCGTGCTTCCACGCCGTTGGCTCCGGCCATCTGCAGCCACCGTGGCCATTCGTCGCTGCGGTACGAACGCAGCAGCGGCAAGGTCGCCAGGTCGCGCGGATGCTTCAGCCGCCGTGCCAGCGCCGGTGCACACAAGGGTGCGAACGGCGCGTCCAGGATCGCCGTGCAGGTCTGCCCCTGCCAGTCGCCATCACCGAAACGGATCGCCAGGTCCAGGCCTTCCCCGGCCAGATCGATGCGGTTGTTGTGGGTCTGCAGCCGCAGCTCGATATCCGGGTGCGCGGCGTCGAACGCGGCCAGCCGCGGCAGCAGCCAGCCGGTGGCGAAGGTACCGACCACGCCGATCGTCAGCACTTCCCGTGCCGGGCCGCCGGTGTAGCGGGCGATGCTTGCTGAAATGCGTTCGAAGGATTCATTCAGCACCGGGTACAGCGCTGCTCCTTCCTCGGTCAGTGCCACGCCGCGGGGCAGGCGATGGAACAGGCGGACGCCCAGACGGTCTTCCAGCCCGCGTATCTGGTGGCTCAGCGCTGCCTGGCTGACACAGAGTTCCAGAGCAGCCCGGGTGAAGTTCTGGTGCCGGGCAGCGGCTTCGAAGGCGCGCAGCGCATTCAGCGGCAGAGTGGGGTGAAGCATGCGCGAGCCGTGAGCCGGAATGATGGCTGATCGTATCTGGTTGGCGGGTGGCTTTGAAATAGCCGCAAGATGTCTGCGTCATGCATGAATAAACCTAATGCCTCCTCCTGAAAATCCGCGCTGGTAGCCAGCGTTGATGGCCTCCGATAATCGGAATTCGCCCAGGAGAACCCGAATGCTCGCTCGTCGCCGATTCCTGCAGTTCAGTGGCGCTGCCGCCGCTTCCGCGCTCGCCGCACCGCTGCTCGCCCGTGCCGCCACAACAACCATGGCCGCCGCGCCAACCCCTGCCGCCATCGCCGCCGCCAGCGATTTCGCCGCGCTGGAAAAGGCGTGCAGCGGTCGACTCGGCGTGACCCTGCTCGACACCGGCAGGGGGCGTCGCCTCGGCCATCGCCAGGACGAGCGCTTCCCGCTCTGCAGCACCTTCAAGAGCGTGCTGACTGCCACGGTGCTCAAGCAGGCCGAGCGCGATCCGGCCCTGCTGGACCAGCGCCTGCCGGTGCGGGTGCAGGACATCCTCGAGCACGCGCCGGTCACCCGCCGTCACGTCGGCAAGGACCTGACCGTGCGTGACCTGTGCAGGGCTACGTTGATCACCAGCGACAACACCGCCGCCAATCTGTTGTTCGCGGCGATCGGTGGGCCGCCGGCAGTGACCGCGTTCCTGCGCGCCACCGGCGATACGATCACCCGCAGCGATCGCCTGGAGCCGGAACTGAACAGCTTCGCCATCGACGATCCGCGCGACACCACCACCCCGGCAGCCATTGCTGCGACGCTGCAGCGGCTGGTGCTGGGCGATGCACTCAAGCCGGCCTCACGCCAGCAGCTGGCCGACTGGCTGATCGACAACGAAACCGGTGATGCCTGCCTTCGTGCAGGCCTGGGCAAACGCTGGCGGGTGGGCGACAAGACCGGCAGCAATGGTGAAGACGCCCGCAACGACATCGCCGTGTTGTGGCCGGTGCAGGGTGGTTCGCCCTGGATCGTCACGGCCTATCTGCAGGCGGGCGCGATCAGCTTCGAACAGCGCGCGGCTGTGCTTGCGCAGGTCGGTCGCATCGCCGATGGGCTGATCGGCTGAGCGCAGCAGCTGTGCATGGATGTGGCAGGGCAGGGGCTGATTTTCAGCAATGTTCTACTTGTCCCGCCGCGCGCAGGCGTGCATCCTGCGCGCGTTCGATCCACATGGAAGTCGCCGATGAGTCATGAACTGGTCTACCTGCTGCTGATCTTCGCGCTGCTGGTGATCCCGCGCGCGCTGCAGCGGTTCAGCCTGCCCGCGCCCCTGACCTGCCTGCTGTTCGGCATCATCGGCATGCTCTGGCTGGGCGACCAGGCGCACGATGCGGTCATCGGGCTGCTGGCCACGCTGGGCATTTCTTCGTTGTTCCTGTTTGCCGGCCTGGAAGTGGACCTGCAGGCCCTGCGCCGCGGCATGTGGCCGCTGCTGGCGCATCTGCTCATCCGCAGTGCGACCCTGTTCGGCGTCGGTTGGCTGGCCTGGCGTTACGCCGGTCTGCCATGGCAGGCGGCAGGGCTGCTCGCGCTGGCGCTGCTGACCCCGTCCACCGGCTTCATCATGGATTCGCTGTCGCGGCTGGGGCTGAGCGAGGACGAACGGTTCTGGGTCACCAGCAAGGCCATTGCCGGTGAGCTGCTGGCCCTGGCGGCGTTGTTCATCGTGCTGCAGGCGGGGGATCCGGCGCACATGGCGCTGTCCAGCACGGCGCTGCTGGCGATGATGGTCGGCCTGCCGCTGGTGTTCATCGCGCTCGGTCGCTGGGTCGCACCGCACGCGCCGGGCTCGGAATTCTCGCTGCTGGTGATGGTCGGCATGGTGGCGGCGTACATCACCTACCTGCTGGGCGTGTACTACCTGGTCGGCGCCTTCATCGCCGGCCTGGTCGCGCGCCTGCTGCACCAGCGCATGCCGCTGCTGGCCTCGCACGAAAACCTGCATGCGCTGCGTCTGTTCGCCTCGTTCTTCGTACCGTTCTATTTCTTCAACGCCGGCACCAAGGTGCCCAGCGAAGCGCTGAGCTGGGAAGCGCTGGGGCTGGGCATCGTCATCACCCTGGTGGTGCTGCCGCTGCGCATCGCGGTGGTCTGGCTGCAGCGCCGCGTGATGTTCGGCGAGAGCTTCCGCAGCAGCCTGCGTGTGTCGCTGGCGCTGGCACCGACATTGATCTTCACCCTGGTGCTGGCCGCGATCATGCGCGATCGCTTCCAGATTCCGGCGGTGCTGTTCGGCGCGTTGCTGCTGTACGCCGCATTGACCACGCTGTTGCCCTCGCTGGTGTTCCGCACGCCGTTCGATGTCGACCCGGTCGAGCAGGAGCCGGCAGGGCAGGGCGAAGATGCGCCGGTGGCGGCGACCGAAGTGGTTGCGGCCGCCCCTGCAGCCGAGCGCTGAGGCAGATCCAGGGAGTGCGGTTTGCGCGCATCGGCCATGGCCGTTAGGGTTGGGGCATGAAACCGATCGCCGCTGTTGCTTCCGCCATCGCCCTGCTCGGCCTCGCCGCCTGCTCGCAGCCATCGCATACGGTCAACCACGATCTGGCGACCGCACCAGCCGACGCCTTCATGGCCGCCATCGCAGCCCATTGCGGCCAGGCCTACGAGGGCAAGGTGGTGGAAGACACGCCGGCGCCCACCGGCAACGATCCCTTTGCCGGGCAGAAACTGGTGATGCATGTGCGTGGCTGTGCCGACCCGGGGCATGAGCTGCGCATCCCGTTCCACGTGGGCGATGACCATTCGCGCACCTGGGTATTGACCCGCACCGAGCATGGGCTGCGCCTGAAGCACGACCACCGCCACGCTGATGGCAGCCCCGATGCGATCACCCTGTACGGGGGCGACAGCAAGCCGCCGGGTACCGCCGAACGCCAGCAGTTCCCTGCCGATGGCGAATCGGTGGCGATGTTCCGTCGTGCCGACATGCTGGCCTCGACCCACAACACGTGGGCGATGGAGATCGAGCCGGACCAGCGCTTCGTCTACGAGCTGACCCGTCCGGAGGGCCGTCGATTCCGGGTCCAGTTCGACCTCAGCAAGCCGGTCGCACTGCCGCCCGCCCCCTGGGGGGATCAGGCTTCGCCGGCACCCTGATCGGCGCCCTGGCATGCTGCCGCGGACAGCCCGGTAGCGCCGGGCCATGCCCGGCGGCTTTCAAGCGGAGATCCTGCCGCTGCGCTCGCCGGGCATGGCCCGGCGCTACCCCTCAACGCGTGCCGAAGCGCGCCCGGCAGCCGTTGCTGACCCACACGTTGCCGCGCGAGTAACCCCAGGTCCGGCCTTCCTGGCAGGCACTGCCGGACAGCTGCTGCTGCAGCACCGGCCGGCCCTGGCGTTCATCCCAGTTGCAGCTCTGCTGGCGGTTGTTGTTGCTGCTGCAGGTCACGGTGTAGTTGCTGTTGCCGCCCCCCCAGCCGCCGCCATTGCCCCCACCATTGCCGCCGCCCCAGCCGCCGCGGGCTTCGGCGAACTCGGCGCGGCAGCCGCGGTTGACCCAGATGGCGCCGTTGCGCACGCCCCAGTTCTGGCCCTCCACGCATTGGGTACCGGATATCTGCCGGACCACGCGCGCGTTGCGCCAGCCGACCGGGCAGCTGCGTTCGCGGTTGTCCTGGCTTTCGCAGCGCACGGTGCCGCCGTTGCCGTTGCCGCCGCCCCAACCGCCACCGTTGCCGCCCCCCCAGCCACCGCGGCCCTGGGTGAATTCGGCGCGGCAGCCGTTGTTGACCCAGATGCTGCCATTGCGGGTGCCCCAGGTGCGGCCCTCCACGCAGGCCGAGCCGGACAGTTGGCGGACCAGCTGCGCGTCGCGCCAGCCGGTGTTGCAGACACGTTCGCGGTTGTTCTGGCTCTCGCAGCGAACCACCCCGTCCTGCGCGGCGGCAGGGGCGGAGGGCAGGGCGAGCGCGGTAAAGGTACCCAGGATCACGGCCAGGCTGGCCAGGGACTGCGGTTTCATGGCGACATCCCCATACGGGAGTAGGTGCGCGACTATAAGGACCGGGGCGATCAAGCCCGCGTGACCGTCTGCATTTGCCCCGGCCGGGGCCTCGGCCGCAGAATAAGAGGCTTTCCGGCCCCCATCAGGCGCCGGCGTTCTCCAGCGGAGCTTTCCCCCCATGCGTACCCACTTCTGCGGCCTGGTCGATGAGACCCTGATTGGCCAGACTGTCACCCTCGCCGGCTGGACCGACGTGGCCCGTAACCAGGGCGGCGTCTGCTTCATCGATCTCCGCGATCATGAAGGCATCGTGCAGGTGACGGTGGAGCTCGACAACGCCGAAGTGTTCGCCGTGGCCGCCAGCCTGGGCTATGAGGACGTGCTGCAGGTGGAAGGCGTCGTGCGCGCCCGCCACGCAGTCAACGACAAGCTGCGCACCGGCAAGGTGGAAGTGATCGCCACTGCCATCACCGTGCTGAACAAGGCCGCGCCGCTGCCGTTCCACGCCCACGAGAACCCGGGCGAAGAAACCCGCCTGAAGTACCGCTACCTGGACCTGCGCCGTCCGGAAATGCAGCGCATGCAGCGCACCCGCATCAAGCTGGTGCAGGCCCTGCGCCGCCACCTGGACGAAAAGGGCTTCCAGGACATCGAAACCCCGATCCTGACCAAGGCCACCCCGGAAGGCGCACGCGACTTCCTGGTGCCGGCGCGCATGCACCCCGGCGAGTTCTACGCCCTGCCGCAGAGCCCGCAGCTGTTCAAGCAGATCCTGATGGTGGCCGGCTTCGACCGCTACTACCAGATCGCGCGCTGCTTCCGCGACGAGGCCCTGCGTGCCGATCGCCAGCTGGAATTCACCCAGCTGGACATGGAGTTCGCCTTCGTCCGCGAGCGCGACGTGCAGGATTTCGTCGAAGACATGATCCGCGGCATCTTCAAGGAAGTGGTCGACGTCGAGCTGGACACCAGCTTCCCGCGCATGACCTGGGCCGAGGCGATGCGTCGCTACGGTTCGGACAAGCCGGACCTGCGCATCGCGCTGGAACTGGTGGACGTGGCCGAACTGGTCAAGACCAGCGAATTCCCGGTGTTCACCGCGGCTGCCAACGATGCCGATGGCCGCGTCGCCGCGCTGCGCATCCCGGGTGGTGCCAGCCTGTCGCGCAAGCAGATCGATGAGTACGCCGCGCACGCCGCCAAGTACGGCGCGAAGGGCCTGGCGTACATCAAGGTGAGCGACACCGGTGAAATCAGCTCGCCGATCCAGAAGTTCTTCAGCGAAGAAGGCTTCGCTGCGCTGGTGGCGCACGTCGGCGCGGGCAACGGCGACATCGTGTTCTTCGGTGCCGGCGGCTACAACAAGGTGTCCGACTTCATGGGCGCGCTGCGCCTGAAGGCCGGCAAGGACTTCAACCTGGTCGCCGACGGTTGGGCGCCGCTGTGGGTCACCGACTTCCCGATGTTCGAGTGGGACGAGGAAGCACAGCGCTACGTCGCCCTGCATCACCCCTTCACCGCGCCGGCCGTGGACGACATCGCCGATCTGCGCGCGCACGCCAAGACGGCCGTTTCGCGCGGCTACGACATGGTGCTCAACGGCAATGAAATCGGCGGCGGTTCGATCCGTATCCACCGCCCCGACATGCAGAGCGCGGTGTTCGAACTGCTCGGCATCGGTGCCGAAGAAGCCCGTGCCAAGTTCGGCTTCCTGCTCGACGCGCTGAACTACGGCGCGCCGCCGCACGGTGGCATCGCCTTCGGTATCGACCGTATCGCCGCGCTGATGGCCGGCACCGAATCGATCCGCGACGTCATCCCGTTCCCGAAGACCACCGGTGCACAGGATCTGATGACCGACGCGCCGTCGCCGATCGTCGACGAGCAGCTGGCCGAAGTGCACATCCAGGTTCGCCCCAAGAAAAACTGATCAGGAGATCCAGGCAATGACCGAGTTTGCGTTTTCGCTGGAGTGGGAAAAGCTGGGCAATGAAGGCTCCGAGGCCAACCTGGTCACCGAGCGTGCACGTGTCTTCGGTGGTTGGCTGGTCCGCGTCGGTACCAACCCGTCGGCCATGGCCCTGACCTTCGTCGCCGACGGCGAAGGTCGCTGGGACGGTGAAGACTTCGGCGTCGAGGATTACGAAGACGACGAAGAGGAAGAGTACGACGAGGACGAGGAAGGCGAAGAAGAGGAAGAAGGCGAGGAAGAAGAGGACGACGAGGAATACGAAGAAGAGGAAGAGGAAGAAGAGGACGAAAAGGAACCGGCGGAGCGGGCTTGACCCGAACCGTTGTCCTGGCGTCAACTCGACCCATGTATTCGATCCGCCGCGCCACTGTGGACGACGCGCCGACCCTGTCGGCGCTGGCCGCGCGCACGTTCACCGAAACCTTCGGCCATCTGTATCCGCCGCAGGACCTGCAGGACTTCATCGACGCGTCCTACACGGTCGAGCGCCAGCGCACGATCCTGGGCCACCCCGATTACGCGGTGTGGCTGCTGGAGCTGGATGGGGAGGCGGTCGGCCACGCCGCCGCCGGCCTCTGTGGGCTGCCGCATCCGGACGTGAAGCCCGGTGACGGCGAACTCAAGCGCCTGTACCTGGTCAAGACGCAGCAGAGTTGCGGCTGGGGCAGCCGCCTGCTGGAAACCGCGCTGACCTGGCTGGAACGCGACGGCCCGCGCACGCTGTGGCTGGGTGTGTGGTCGGAAAACTTCGGTGCCCAGCGTTTCTACGCCCGGTATGGTTTCGAAAAGGCCGGCGAGTACCTGTTCCCGGTGGGTGATACCAACGATCTTGAGTTCATCCTGCGCCGTCTGCCGCATCCGGCCTGAAGCCGTTCACCGCCGCTTGCCCCTGGCTTCTGTTCAATCACCGTAGTTCCGCCCCGCTGACCGCCAGGCTGTTGCACATGACTCCCCCCGTTCTGTTGTTGCATGGCATCTGGAATGCCCGTGCCTGGGTCGGGCCACTGGCCTGGCGCCTGCGCGCGCGCGGCTTCCAGGTCCATACCTTTGGCTACTCGTCCGTATTCGGCGGCCCCGATGTGGCCGTCCCGCAGTTGCTGGAGCGGCTGGCAGACGCAGGCCCGCTGTCGCTGGTCGGGCACAGCCTTGGCGGCCTGCTGGCGCTGGAAGCCCTGCGCCGGCAGCCGCAGCTGCCCGTGCAGCGCGTGGTCTGCCTGGGTTCGCCACTGCGTGGCAGTGGCACCGCACGCTCGTTGTCCGAACATGGTTGGGGCCTGGCCCTGGGCCGCAGCAGCGAACTGCTGCTGGACGGGCTGCCGGACTGGCAGGGAAAGGCCGCGGTCGGCCTGATCGCCGGCTCGGTGCCACATGGGCTGGGCAGCCTGCTCGGGGCGCTGGATGATGATTCCGACGGTACCGTGGCACTGGCCGAGACCCGCCTGCCGGGCCTGTCCGACCACTGCGTGGTGCGCACCAGCCACAGCGGCCTGGTGGTGTCGCCCGATGCCGCGCGACAGACCGCGCATTTCCTCCGCCATGGCCAGTTCGACCATGGCCGCGACGCCGCTGCGGCCTGAGCGACGTCACCCAGCGCCGCTGCACTCGCCGGGCATGGCCCGGCGCTACCGGGGCGCCGGGCCATGCGGCATCTGTCCGCCCTCGACACGGTCGCCGGGCCCGATCAGGTAGAATCCGCGGCCTTATCCATCAACGCACGTACGGAAAGACCCATGGGTAGAGGCCCCTCCATCGAGAACCGCAAAAACGCGTCTGACGCGAAGCGCGGCAAGATTTTCACCAAGATCATCCGTGAGATCGGCGTCGCCGCGCGCGGCGGTGGAGGCGACCCCAACAACAACCCGCGCCTGCGTGTGGCCGTGGACAAAGCGTTGACCGCGAACATGTCCAAGGACGTGATCGAGCGCGCCATCAAGAAGGCCACCGGTGAACTGGAAGGCGTCGAGTACGAAGAGATCCGCTACGAGGGCTACGCGCCCGGTGGCGTCGCCGTCATCGTCGATTGCCTGACCGACAACCGCGTGCGCACCGTGGCCGATGTCCGCCATGCGTTCAGCAAGTGCGGCGGCAACATGGGCACCGAAGGCTCGGTCAGCTTCATGTTCAAGCGCGTGGGCGTGCTGCATTACGCTGCCGGCGCCGATGAGGACGCCATCTCCGAAGCGGCCATCGAGGCCGGTGCCGATGACATCGTGGTCTACCCGGAGGATGGCGCGATCGACGTGCTCACCGCCGCGGACAGCTTCCACGCGGTCAAGGATGCGATGCAGGCGGCTGGCCGCACGCCGGACCATGCCGAGCTGACCTTCCGCGCCGACAACGACATCAAGGTCGAGGGCGACACCGTCCTGCAGGTCAAGAAGCTGCTGGACATGCTGGAAGACCTCGACGACGTGCAGGACGTGTACTCCAACGCCGATCTCGGCGCGGACGCCTACGCCTGAACGTACGCTCCACCGGTCGCCTTTGGCGGCCGGTGAGCGGACAATGCGGACCATGATGACCCCAGACGTTTCCAGCCATCACCGCCGCATGCGTCCTGCCTGGATCAGCGGCGCCTGCGTGTGTGCCGCATGACCCGTATTCTCGGCATCGACCCGGGTTCACAACGGACCGGGGTCGGCATCATCGATGTCGATGCCAGCGGCCGGGTCAGCCACGTGCATCACCAGCCGCTGGTGTTGCTGGGGGCCGACGACTTCCCGCAGCGCATGAAGCTGCTGGTGCTGGGCCTGGCCGAGCTGTGCCACGAGTACCAGCCGCAGGAAGTGGCCATCGAAAAGGTGTTCATGGCACGCAACCCCGATTCGGCGCTGAAGCTGGGCCAGGCCCGTGGCGCGGCGATTTCGGCGGTGGTGCTGCGCGACCTGCCCGTGCACGAATACGCTGCCAGCGAGATCAAGCTGGCGGTTGTCGGTCGTGGCGGCGCCGAAAAGCAACAGGTTCAACACATGGTCGGGCTCATGCTCAACCTGAAAACCAAGCTGCAGGCCGACGCGGCCGACGCGTTGGCCGTGGCCATCACCCATGCCCACGTAAGGGCAACGGCCAACCGCCTGGGGCTGACTGCCCGCCAGGCGTGGGGTCGCAAATGAGGAGCTGCACGCAATGATCGGTCGACTGCGCGGAATCGTCGCCTACAAGGCGCCGCCGTGGCTGGTGGTGGACGTCAACGGGGTGGGCTACGAGCTGGAGGCGCCGATGAGCACCTTCTACGACCTGCCCGAGCTCGGCCGTGAGGTCATCCTTTACACCCACTATTCGCAGAAGGAAGACAGCGTCTCGCTGTACGGCTTCCTGCGCGAAGGCGAGCGCCGCCTGTTCCGCGACGTGCAGCGGGTCAGCGGCATCGGCGCGAAGATCGCGCTGGCCGTGCTGTCCGGCGTCACCGTCGAAGAATTCGCACGCATGGTCCAGGCCGGCGACATCACCGCGCTGACCCGCATCCCGGGCATCGGCAAGAAGACCGCCGAGCGCATGGTGCTGGAACTGCGTGACCGCGCGGCGCAGTTCGGCGCCGGTGGCGCACTGCCGACCGGCAGTGGCCCGGCCCCGGCCGATCCGCTGTCCGATGCCACCGTGGCGCTGCAGCAGCTGGGCTACAAGCCGACCGAGGCGGCGCGGATGGCGCGCGAAGCCTTCAACGAGGGCGACGAAGTGGCCATGGTCATCCGCAAGGCCCTGCAATCGGCGCTGCGCTGAGCCGCGCCGTTTCCTTTCCCATTACACCCTGAGCTTCGCCAGGAGCCCCATGTCCAGCAGTCAAACCCCGCACACCGCCGCCCATGGCGGCCATGGTCACGCTCCCCCCGCCGGGGGGCTGGCGCTGATCATCGGTGCGATCGGCGTGGTCTTCGGCGATATCGGCACCAGCCCGCTGTACACCCTGAAGGAGGCGTTCTCGCCGCACTACGGGCTCACCAGCGACCACGACACCGTGCTGGGCGTGCTGTCGCTGGCGTTCTGGGCGCTGAACATCGTGGTCACCCTGAAGTACGTGACCATCATCATGCGCGCCGACAATGACGGTGAGGGCGGCATCATGGCGCTGATGGCGCTGACCCAGCGCACGCTGCGCAACGGGTCACGCTCGGCGTACGTGGTCGGCATCCTCGGCATCTTCGGCGCGTCGCTGTTCTTCGGCGACGGCGTGATCACGCCAGCGATATCGGTGCTCGGCGCGGTCGAAGGCCTGGAGGTGGCGGCCCCCGGGCTGCATGCCTTCATCGTGCCGATCACCGTGGTGGTGCTGCTGGCGGTGTTCGCGGTGCAGCGCTTTGGTACCGAGAAGATCGGAAAGCTGTTCGGCCCCATCACCTCGATCTGGTTCATCTCGCTGGCGGCGATCGGCATCTACAACATCGTCGATGCGCCGGAAGTGCTGAAAGCGTTCAACCCGTGGTGGGCGATCCGCTTCTTCATGGAACACGGCTGGCACAGCATCTTCATCCTCGGCGCGGTGGTGCTGGCGGTAACCGGTGGCGAGGCGCTGTATGCCGACATGGGTCACTTCGGTGCCAAGCCGATCCGCCACGCCTGGTACTTCTTCGTGCTGCCGTGCCTGGTGCTGAACTACCTGGGGCAGGGCGCGCTGGTGCTCAATCATCCCGAGGCGGTGAAGAACCCGTTCTTCGAGGCGGTACCGTCGTGGGCGCTGTACCCGATGATCGTGCTGGCCACGATGGCCGCAGTGATCGCCTCGCAGTCGGTCATCACCGGCGCTTTCTCGGTCTCGCGCCAGGCCATGCAGCTGGGTTACATCCCGCGCATGCGCATCAAGCACACCTCGCACGACACCATCGGCCAGATCTACATCCCCGGCATCAACTGGGGCATCGCGGTGATGGTGATCGGCCTGGTGCTGGCCTTCCGCAGCTCGTCCAACCTGGCCGTGGCCTACGGCATCTCGGTATCGGCCACCATGCTGATCGATACCCTGCTGCTGGCCCTGGTCGCACGTTCGCTGTGGCCGAAGGCACGCAACTGGATCCTGCCGCTGTGCGTGGTGTTCTTCGTCATCGATCTGGGCTTTGTCATCGCCAACGGCGCCAAGCTGCTGCAGGGCGCCTGGTTCCCGGTGGTGTTGGGCATCTTCCTGTTCACCATGATGCGCACCTGGCGCCGTGGCCGCGAACTGCTGCGCGACGAGATCCGCAAGGACGGCATCCGCATCGACACCTTCCTGCCGGGCCTGATGCTGGCGCCGCCGGTACGCGTACCGGGCACTGCGGTGTTCCTCACCGCCGACCCGACCGTGGCCCCGCATGCGCTGATGCACAACCTCAAGCACAACAAGGTGCTGCACGAGCGCAACGTGTTCCTGCACGTGGTGACCCTGCCGGTGCCGTACGCGGCGGAGGGGCAGCGCCTCAAGATCGAATCGGTGGGCGATGAGTTCTACCGCGTCTACGTGCGTTTCGGCTTCATGGAGACCCCCGACGTCCCGCTGGCACTGATGCGCTCGTGCGACCACGGCGGCATCTACTTCGACCCGATGGACACCACCTTCTTCGCCAGCCGCGAAACCATCGTCGCCACCGCCAACCGTGGCATGCCGATCTGGCGCGACAAGCTGTTCGCGCTGATGCACAGGAACGCCGCCCCGGCGACGGGCTTCTTCCGCATTCCGGGCAACCGCCTGGTAGAGCTGGGCGCGCAGGTGGAGATCTGACCGCACGGGGTCGGATCCCTTTTCCACGGGAAAAGGGCTCTGACCCCATGTTCGGTTCGTGCCATCCAGCGCCATCCAGCGCCATCCACGCATGGCGTGGATCTACTGTGTCGACCAAGGTCGACACCCACCAAGAGCAGGCCATACCGTGTCGATCAGGGTCGACACCCACCAGGAGCAGGCCATTTCATTCCGACAGATTGCGGAGATCTGTCGAAGGCGGGGTGGGTCCGGTTGAGGGGGTGTGAGCGGCATGGATGCCGCGACCAAGCCCCCAAGGATGGGTTTACGGCGTCCCCCTCAACCGGACCCACCCCGCCATTTCACGGAATGCCCGCTTTGCTTCGGCCTTTGACGTTGCCGTTGCCTCTGCAGGTGCCGGGCGCAGCCCGGCCGAATCCCCCCGTTTTTGCCGCATAATCAGCACATGACCGACGACCGCATCATCGCCGCCGGCGCCACCCGCGAGGATGACGCCGCCGACGCCAGCATCCGACCCAAGCGACTTGCCGACTACCTCGGCCAGGTGCCGGTGCGCGAGCAGATGGATATCTACATCCAGGCCGCCAAGGGTCGTGGCGATGCGCTGGACCACGTGCTGATCTTCGGCCCGCCCGGCCTGGGCAAGACCACCCTCAGCCATGTCATCGCCAACGAACTGGGCGTGGCCCTGCGCGTGACCTCCGGCCCGGTGATCGAAAAGGCCGGCGACCTCGCCGCGCTGCTGACCAATCTGCAGCCGCACGATGTGCTGTTCATCGACGAAATCCATCGCCTGTCGCCGGTGGTGGAAGAAGTGCTGTACCCGGCGATGGAAGATTTCCAGATCGACATCATGATCGGCGAGGGCCCAGCGGCGCGCTCGATCAAGATCGATCTGCCGCCGTTCACCCTGATCGGCGCCACCACCCGCGCCGGTCTGTTGACCGCGCCGCTGCGCGACCGCTTCGGCATCGTCCAGCGCCTGGAGTTCTACAGCGTCGAAGAACTGACCCGCATCGTGCGTCGCTCGGCCGCCATCCTGGCCATCGACTGCACCGCCGACGGGGCAGGGGAGATCGCGCGCCGCGCGCGTGGCACCCCGCGTATCGCCAACCGCCTGCTGCGCCGCGTGCGCGATTACGCCCAGGTCAAGGCCGGTGGCCACATCGACCAGACCGTGGCCCAGGCGGCGATGCAGATGCTCAAGGTCGACCCGGAGGGCTTCGACGAGCTCGATCGTCGGCTGCTGAAGACCATGGTCGACTACTTCGACGGTGGCCCGGTTGGCATTGAATCGCTGGCTGCGGCGCTGTCCGAAGAGCGTGGCACGCTCGAAGATGTGGTCGAGCCGTACCTGATCCAGCAGGGCTACCTGGTGCGCACCGCGCGCGGCCGCATGGCCACCCACAAGGCCTACCGGCACATGGGCCTGAAGCCGAAAAACCCGCCGCAGGATCTGTTCGCCGAGGTCCCCGATGTCGGTTGAACCCTCGGTTGAACCCCGATTCAGTTGGCCGACACGCATTTACTGGGAAGATACCGACGCTGGCGGAGTGGTCTACCACGCCCGCTACGTGGCCTTCATGGAACGGGCCCGGACCGAATGGATGCGTGCGCTGGGCTTCGGCCAGGAGCGCATGCGTACCGAGCACGGCATGGTCTTCGCGGTGCGCTCCATGCAGATGGACTTCATCAAGCCGGCACGGCTGGATGACCAGCTGCAGGTGAGCGCCAGCCTGGTCCAGCTGAAAAAGGCCAGCATGGTCTTCGACCAGCAGGTCCTGCGCGACGGCCAGCTGCTGCTGTCCGCGCAGGTCCGCATCGCCGCACTGGACGCGGCCAGTTTCCGCCCGCGTGGCATGGACGATCTGGTCCTTGCCGCGCTGCAACCCCACCTCCACCCCGAATCCGAACAGAACTCTTGAGGAACAACGGATGATCGCAACGCTCCTGGCCCTGCAGGCCACGGTCACCGAGGCTTTGCCGGCTGACGTCAGCAATGCCGCGACCCAGACCCTTGCCCAGGCCACCACCGGCGGCGGCATCAACTACCTCGAACTGATGGCCAAGGCCAGCCTGCCGGTGAAGATCATCGTGCTGGCGCTGCTGGTCGGCTCGTTCGTCAGCTGGGTGATCATTTTCCGCAAGGCCCGCATCTTCAAGCAGGCCACCCGCGAAGCCGATGAGTTCGAGAACCGCTTCTGGTCCGGTGCCGACCTGGGCAAGCTGTACAGCTCGGCCACCGACCGCAGCCGCAATGTCGGCGGGCTGGAAGCGATCTTCGAAGCCGGTTTCCGCGAGTACACCCGCCTGCGCGACAAGCGCCGGTTGGATGGCCGTGCCCAGCTGGAAGGTGCCCAGCGCGCGATGCGCACCACCTATACCCGCGAAGTCGACCAGCTCGAGCGCAACCTGGAACTGCTGGCCAACATCGGCTCCACTGCCCCGTATGTGGGCCTGGTCGGCACCGTGTTCGGCATCATGGTGACCATGCACGACATGATCAGCAGCGGTGCCCAGGCCGGTATCGCCGCCGTCGCCCCGGGCATCTCCGAGGCGCTGTTCGCCACCGCCATCGGCCTGTTCGTGGCGATTCCGGCAGTGTGGGCCTACAACCGCTTCACCACCCGCGTGGAGCGCATGTCGGTGCGTTTCGAGACCTTCGCCGACGAGTTCAGCTCGATCCTGCAGCGCCAGAGCGCTGGCGACGAGTAAGCGCCAGACCCGGGAGTCCAAGCCATGTCCGCTGCCATCGGTCGCCGCAAGCGCCGCAAGCTGAAATCGGAAATCAACGTCGTTCCCTATATCGACGTCATGCTGGTGCTGTTGATCATCTTCATGGTCACCGCGCCCATGCTCACCCTGACTTTCGACGTCGACCTGCCCAATTCCAACGCCAAGGCGCTGGAAAGCAAGCAGGATCCGTTGATCGTCTCGGTGCGCCAGGACGGCCAGCTCAGCCTCAAGCTGCCCGACGCCAAGGAGCCCACCGCAGTCACCGCCGAGGAACTGCAGGGCCACCTGTCCGGCATCGCCGCGCAGGACAAGGACGTGCGCGTGATCGTCGCCGCCGACCGTGCCGTGGCCTATGAAAAGGTCATCGATGCGATGGACGTGATCAAGCGTGCCCACGTCGACAAGGTGAGCCTGGCCACCGATGCACGCTGACGCCCTGCCGCCGCCGCATACGGAGGAACCGGGCTGGGGCCTGCCCCTGGTGCTGGCCGTGCTGGTGCACCTGCTGGTGGCGCTGATCTTCATCGGCGCCTGGCTGTGGTCGCCCCAGCGCAATACCGATGCCGCCGCAGGCGATCCCTCGGTGGAGGCCAGCCTGGCGCTGTCCGCCTCCGAGGCGGCTGCCGCGCGCCAGGCCCTGCGCCAGTCGGAGAAGCTGGAAGACCTGCCGCCGCCGGTGGCCGAGCCGATCCCGGTGCCGGAAGACACCATCCCGCCGCCGCAGCCGATTGAAGAGCCGCGCCCGCAGGACGCGCCGACGCCGCAGCAGCAACAGGCGCAGGAGCGCGTGGCGCAGCCCGACACCAAGGACCAGGATGCGGTCAGCGCGTTGGCGATCTCGCAGGAAAAGGCCAAGCAGGAGCAGGAAGCCAAGCGCCGCCAGGAGCAGATCGACCTGACCGAGCGCAAGCGCCAGGAAGAGGCCGAGCAGAAGCTGCGCCTGGCCAAGCAGCAGGAAGCGGACGCCAAGAAGAAGCAGGCCGAGCAGGAGCGTCTGGCGGCCGACAAGGCCGAGGCCGAGAAGCAGAAGAAGATCGCCGACATCCGTGCCCGCCGCGAGCAGGCCGAGAAGGAAGCCAAGCTGGCCGAGCAGAAGCTGCGCCAGGTTGCCGCCGCGCGCAATGCCGCAGGCACGGCCGCTGCCGGTGCCAGCGGCGCCGCACAGCCGGCCGCCGGTGGTGGTGGCAGCAGTGACGACCTGTCTGCCAAGTACGCTGCGGCCATCCAGGCCAAGGTGCGCGATACCTGGACACGTCCGGACAGCGTACCGCTGGGGCAGAAGTGCCAGGTCACCATCACCCAGATTCCGGGCGGGCAGGTGCTGCAGGCCAAGGTGAGTTCCAACTGCGCCTATGATGAAGCGGGCAGGCGCTCGATCGAAGCGGCCGTTCTCAACGCCCAGCCGTTGCCATACCGGGGCTTCGAGAAGGTGTTCAACCGCACGCTCAACCTGACCTTCACTGCTCAGGACTGACGGAACAGAATGACCAACGCCCGCCCCCCGCGCTGTGGAGGACCCGCGACGAAAGGAGCCCTGCGTCTGTGTGCGTTCGCGCTGTCGTTGCCGATGGCGCTGTCGTTATCGGCAGCAGAGCACGCAGGCTCGCCCCGCAATGATCATCTGGCATTGCAGAAGGCCTACGCCGACGCTGTTCGCGCGCGGATTGTGGAGCATTGGCTTCGTCCAGCTTCGGTGCTGCCGGGCCAACGGTGCTCCGCGCGCGTCCTGCAGTTGCCCACCGGCACCGTCATCTCCGTAGAGACGCAGTCCGACTGCCAGTTCGATGCCGTGGGGCGGTCGTCTCTGGAGGATGCCGTCCGCAGGGCGCAGCCATTGCCCATCGAGGGATTCCAGTCTGTCTACGTGCGACATCTACAGCTGACCTTTGTCGCGGAGTAGTAGAGATCCTGCGTTTTCGTTAAAGGCGCGTGATTGTCTTGCCCCAAGTGACTCTCCTTTCACGTACCCTTGGTTCATGATTGCGAAGCGGTTCACTCCCGTTTTGCTATCCCTCGTTCCGGTTTCCCTTTTTTGAGCTCTCCATGAAGAAGATGCCTCGCTGGCTTGCCGTGTTTGCGGCTCTGTTGCTGCCCTTTGCTGCCGTCGCGCAGCAGAAGGGGCTGGATATCGACATCATCGGCGGCAATGCCTCCGCCCTCCCGATCACCATCGTGCCGATGCCCTACCAGGGTTCGGCGGCCGCTCCGCAGACCGACGTCGCCGGTGTGGTCCGTGCCGATCTCGAGCGTTCGGGCCAGTTCCGCACGCTGCCCGAAGCGCAGATCGTCGAAAAGCCGATCCGTGGCGGTGACATCCAGTTCGCCACCTGGCGCGCGCTGAAGCAGAACTACATCGTCGTCGGCCGGGTCATGGATGCCGGCGCCGGCGCCTACCGCGTCGAGTACGAACTGTTCGACGTGCCCAAGGGCGAGCGCCTGCTGGGCCTGGCGATGACCGCGCGCGGCAACGCCATGCGCGACGTCGCCCACCAGATGGCCGACGCCATCTACGAAAAGATCACCGGTGTCCGTGGCGCCTTCTGGACCCGCATCGCCTACGTGACCGCCAGCGGCAAGGGCGACGCCATGCGCTATGCGCTGATGGTCGCCGATTCGGACGGCTTCAACCCGCAGACCATCGTGCGTTCGGCCGAGCCGCTGCTGTCGCCGTCGTGGAGCCCGGATGGCAACAAACTGGCCTACGTCAGCTTCGAGCGTGGCAACTCGGCCATCTACATCCAGAACATCTCCACCGGCGCCCGTGAACTGGTCACCAGCTTCCGCGGCATCAACAGCGCCCCGGCCTTCTCGCCGGACGGCCGCAAGCTGGCCCTGACCCTGTCGCGTTCGGGCAACCCGGAAATCTACGTGATGGACCTGGGCAGCAAGCAGCTGACCCAGCTGACCAACCACTTCGCCATCGACACCGAGCCGACCTGGGCCCCGGACGGCAGCGCGGTGTACTTCACCTCTGATCGCGGCGGCCGTCCGCAGGTCTACAAGGTCGGCGCAGGTGGTGGCAGCGCCGAGCGCGTGACCTTCCAGGGCAACTACAACGCCAAGCCGTCGGTGTCCTACGACGGCAAGAAGATCGCTGTCGCCCAGGGTTCGGGCAACAGCTACAAGATCGCGCTGATGGACAGCTCGCTGGGCTCGCCGCGCTGGAGCACGCTGTCGCCGGGTTCGCTGGACGAATCGCCGAGCTTCGCGCCCAACGCGAGCATGGTGCTGTATGCCGCCCGTGAGGGTGGTCGTGGTGTGCTGTACGCCGTCTCGGCCGACGCGCGCGTGCGCCAGCGCCTGGTCCTGGCAGACGGTGATGTGCGCGAGCCGGCATGGTCCCCATACCGTACCCAGCGCTAAAAGAGTGTTAATATTTTCTCTGTATTGAACCCCTCATCGGCTTAGGAGCCACAAAGGTATCGCCATGAACAAGTCCACCCGCGTTCTGCTTGTTTCCCTGCTGTCCGTGGCCGTCCTGGCCGGTTGCTCGAAGAAGGTCAAGGAAGAAGCCCCGGCTCCGGTCGATACCGGCACCTCGACCACCACCCCGACCGGTCCGTCCACCTCCGGCCTGTACGGCCCGGGCGATCTGGACACCGATGCCTGCCTGCGTCAGCGCGTTGTCTACTTCGACCTGGACAAGGAAGAAGTGAAGCCGGAATTCCAGGCCATCATGGCTTGCCACGCCAAGTACCTGCGTGACCGTCCGTCTTCGCGCATCACCCTGCAGGGCCACACCGACGAGCGCGGTTCGCGCGCGTACAACCAGGCTCTGGGCGAGCGTCGTGGCAACGGCGTCAACTCGGCGCTGCAGGCCAACGGTGGCTCGGCTTCGCAGCTGACCGTCGTGTCCTACGGTGAAGAGCGTCCGGTCTGCACCGAGTCGAACGAGTCCTGCTGGTCGCAGAACCGTCGCGTCGAAATCGTCTACACCGCGCAGTAATCCATGCGCCTTGGCATCAAACTGATGCTGGTCGTTGCGGCAGCCCTCGTGGCTGCCGCACCGGCGCATGCACAACGTCAGAGTCTGGCCGACCGTGTCGGTTCGCTCGAGCAGCAGATGTACAACAACAGTGCCAACCAGGACCTGTTGAACCAGATCAACCAGCTGCGGCAGCAGGTCACCAGCCTGCAGGCCTCGATCGAGCAACTCCAGCACGACAACGCCCAGCTCAAGCAGTCCGCCCAGGACCAGTACCTGGATCTGGACAGCCGCCTGAACCGGTTGGAAGGGGGCTCTGCCGCCCCGGCCCTGCCTGCTGTTCCGGCGAGCGCACCGAAGGCTCCTGCAGCCCCGGCAAAACCCGCAGCGGCGGCCACTTCCGAGCGGCCGCCTTCCGTCCATGGTGACCCGGGCAGCCTGGCCGTCACCGGTGACGAGCGTACGTCCTACAACGTGGCTTTCGATGCGTTGAAGGCAGGCAAGTACGATGATTCGGCGCAGCTGTTCCTGAGCTTCCTGGAGCTCTACCCGAACGGTGTCTACGCCCCCAATGCGCTGTACTGGCTGGGCGAGAGCTACTACGCTACCCGCAATTTCCCGATGGCCGAGTCCCAGTTCCGCGAACTGCTCTCGCGCTATCCCACCCACGACAAGGCCGCAGGTGGCCTGCTCAAGGTCGGCCTCTCGCAGTATGGCGAGGGCAAGGTCGACCAGGCCCAGCAGACGCTGGAGACCGTCGTGGCGCAATACCCGGGCTCGGATGCCGCGCGTACCGCGCAGGACCGCCTGCAATCGATCCGCCTCGGCAATCAGATCCGCTGATCCGCTGACCGGGCGTACAATACGCACCCTGGCGCCGGGCTGACTCCCGGCAGCCTCCTGTAGAGCCGAGCCCATGCTCGGCTGCTTTCGTTTCCGGCGCCGATACATCCGTCGCCCGTCCCATGAAGAATTGTTTGCCATGACCGCCGTTTCCCCGTCCGCCGCCGTCGCCACGCCCAGCGAAATCGTGCAGTCGCCACTGCCGCGCCTGAAGATCACCGAGATCTTCACCTCGCTGCAGGGCGAAGCCGATACCGCTGGTTGGCCGACCGTGTTCGTGCGCCTGACCGGCTGCCCGCTGCGCTGCCAGTACTGCGACACCGCGTACGCCTTCCACGGCGGCACCTGGTGGGACATCGATGACATCGTCGCCGAGGTGCTGGCGCAGGGCGTGCGTCACGTCTGTGTGACCGGCGGCGAGCCGCTGGCACAGAAGCGCTGCTTGGTGCTGCTGCAGAAGCTGTGTGATGCCGGCCTGGATGTGTCGCTGGAAACCTCAGGTGCGCTGGACGTCGGCGCGGTCGATCCGCGCGTGTCGCGTGTGGTCGACATCAAGACCCCCGGCTCGGCCGAGGTCGCCCGCAACCGGCTGGAGAACCTGCCGCTGCTGACCACGCGCGACCAGATCAAGTTCGTGATCTGCAACCGCGAAGACTACGACTGGGCCAAGGCCATGGTCGCCGAACACGAACTGGTACAGCGCACGATGGTGTTCTTCTCGCCCAGCAAGGGCGAGATCACTGCCCGCCAGCTGGCGGACTGGATCGTGGAAGACCGGCTGCCGGTGCGCTTCCAGATGCAGTTGCATAAGATTCTCTGGAATGACGAGCCGGGCCGCTGAGCCCGTCCGTTATTCCTTGATGTAGTTCCGGCGCGGGACAGCGTGCTGGCTTTTCCCCCAAACCGGATGATTTACCCATGAAGAAGGCAGTCGTGCTTCTCTCCGGCGGCATGGATTCAGCCGCCGTCATCGCCATGGCCCAGGAACAGGGCTTCGCCGTGCATGCGCTGAGCGTGCGTTACGGCCAGCGCCATACCTCCGAGCTGGATGCCGCCGCGCGCGTGGCCAAGGCCCAGGGCGTGATCGTGCACAAGACCGTGGACGTGGACCTGCGCAGCATCGGCGGCTCGGCGCTTACCGATGACATCGATGTGCCCGAGGCGGGCGGCGAGGGCATCCCGGTCACCTACGTGCCGGCGCGCAACACCATCATGCTGTCGTTGGCCTTGGGCTGGGCCGAAGTGCTCGGTGCCAACGACATCTTCTGCGGCGTCAACGCCGTGGACTACTCCGGTTACCCGGATTGCCGTCCCGAGTTCATCGCCGCCTTCCAGACGCTGGCCAACCTGGCGACCAAGTCGGGCGTGGAAGGCGCGGGCATCACCGTGCATGCGCCGCTGCAGTTCCTCAGCAAGGGCCAGATCGTCAGCGAAGGCGTGCGCCTGGGCGTCGACTTCGGCCTGACCGTGTCCTGCTACAACGCCGATGCCAGCGGCGCGGCCTGTGGCCATTGCGACGCCTGCCGCCTGCGCGCGCAGGGCTTCACCGACGCCGGCGTGGCCGACCCGACGCTGTACGCCTGAGGTAATGGGGGCTGATGCCCCAATGGTAGGTGCCAACCTTGGTTGGCACTGTGCGCCGGGCACTGTCCGGCGCTACCGCTGCTGCAACCACCCCGACGCCTCGATAAACGCCCGCACCGTGGCCGGATCTGTGTAATCCAGCTCGATCATCCGTGCGATCGCCGCCTGCTCATCCGGCTGCTGGCGCATGTACTCCTGCGCGATGCGGTAACCGGCGTAGTAGCCCACATCACTCACCCCGAACGGATTGCGTGCGCTGTTGTACAGCCAGTTGTCCAGATCATTGCCGTCCATCTCCACGATGAAGCGAGCGCGGATGTCGGATTCATGCAACGGCCCGTAGGTGTACAGCGGCAGCGCCGGTCGGCGACCGCTGATCCGTTCGGCGATGTACTCGGCCACGCCTTCGCGCACCGCGTACTGCGCAAGCGAGCCGGTGGTCTCGCGCTGCTGGGTGTGCACGTACTCGTGCAGGTTGTTCTGCGCGTTGTTCGCGCCGGGAGTGCTGTCGTAGAAGACCCGAAGGCGGCTGCGCAACGGCTCCGGCAGTTCACTGACATCCACGCTTGCATCGCCGAGTGCCATCTCCGCGCCTATCAGCACCTGGTTGCCCAGCGTGGTGCCACCTGTGCGCAGCACGCCCACGGCATAGGTGATGCTGGCCGGGCGCAGGGCGGGGTAGAGCCTGCGGAACGCCGCCAGATCCCGCTCAAGCATGGCGCTGGCCTGCTGGGCGTTGGCGGTCAGCGGCCGCACCGAGGCCCAGAAGCGCGGCCAGGCGAGCATTGCGTCGGCGTACTCGACGGCGGTGTAGTTGCGCACCTTCATCAGTGCATGCAGGCCGGCACTACCCGGCTCGATGTAGTGCTGCCGGACCAGGGCCACCCGCTGCGCGCCATCGGGCTCGGCAAGCACCGCATCGTAGGTACTCCAGAATCGGGCGATGTCATCTGTCTGTACCGATGGGGTCGCAGCAGTGGTGATGGCGCAGTGCAGCAGCAGGCAGGCGTACAGACAGAAGGACAGGCGCATCCGTGGCTCCGAAGGAAGAAGGATCGTGGATGAGATGCGTCCGGTGCATGGAACGGTTTAACTGCAGGCCGATACTGCAATGATTTCTCTCTGCCGCGCAAAGTAGGGTAGAATGCCCACCCCGCCGATAGGCAGGGATGTTGCATGGGCCGTTAGCTCAGTCGGTAGAGCAGAAGACTTTTAATCTTTTGGTCGATGGTTCGAATCCATCACGGCCCACCATCGTAGACAGCGCCGGCATCATCTGCTGCGCAAGCCAGAAAGCGCCGAGAGGCGCTTTTTTGTTGCCCGCGTGCGGCCACGGTCGGCCACGCCCGCGACGCTGGCGCAGGAAATCTTCCAGCAACACCGAATAATTACCTTTAAGGTAATTAATTAGGGAATATTAAGTAATGAATCGTGCGACTCTGGCCGGTCAGAATCAACCGGCCAGGTCTTTTTCAACCGTAGTGCGCGCGTAGAAGCCCGGCGTCGTGGAAGGAAATCCCCTCGCGGATGCACTCCTCGGCGCGTTCCATGTCCTTGTGCAGCTGGATCAGGGCATCGTCGGCGAGCTGGTCGATGTCCACCACTCCGCAACAGGCCTGGTCGATCACATGCTGCATCGGCTCCCCCCAGCGCCGCCGTACGTTGCGGATCATGCGGCAATGCCACTCGCGCATGATGGCGTCCATCCGCCGTTCCCCCGGGGCTGCATGCGCCTCACCGGCCACCACCCGCAAGGCCGGCACCGGGCTGCGACCGCCGCGCAGTTCCTGGGTCCTAGCGGCCAACCGCTGTGCGAGCTCCTCGAGTCGCGTGTGAGTCATCCTTCGCCTCCCTGATCCGTTTTGCCAGAAGCTTCGTCAGGTCGAGCACATTGTCCGGCGCCGAAGGCTGACCGAACGCGTCCACGACCATGAATGCGGTCTCCAGCAGCACAGGATCGTAGATCCATTCCGGTGGATCGCCGACCAGCTCCAGGTAGTGCGAAAGCACCTTGACCGCAGCGCTCATCTTCTCGAAATCCAGTCCCGTAGGTTGAGACTGAAGCGACACATCAACGTCCTGATCGGCACGATCAAGCGTGCCGTGCGGGAGCTGCATTGCCGACTCGAGATCGCGGGCCAGGCGATGGCCGATGCTCTTCGGGTTGCTCTCCGAAATCCACTGGCTGACCTGGGGCTGCGCCCAGCGGGTGCCGCCGAACAGGCGGGCCCATTCGGCCGGGCCGCCGGCAGCGGCAACGCGGAGGCGCATGTTGAGGGTGCGGGCGGTACTGGCGTCCATGTGTAGATGGTGCTCTGCATTACCAATCCAGCAAATGACCAAAACGGTATTGACTATCCATTACCTTGACGGTAATGTGTGGACCATGAACCTCATCGACTACGCCATCTCCCAAGGGGGCTACGGCACCCCCAGTTGCCCCGTGATGCGCCGTCTGGCCCACCAGACCGGCTGTGCGCTGCGGACCCTCTACATGATCGCCCGCGGCCACAAGTTGCCCGGTGCCCGTCTGTGCCGACGCATCGAGCTGGCCACGGCCGGCGCGGTCCGCCGCGAATTCCTGCGCCCGGATGTGTTCGCGCCGGGTCCGTCGTCCATCCAAGGAGAAGCCCACCATGCAGCTTGATACGTTCGGCGAATACGTCCGCAGCCGTCTGGAGCACTGGGGCGGTGAGTACGCCCTGCATCGCGACTGCGAATACCTGGGCTTCCAATCACGCAACCTGCTGGCTGTCCTGATCGAGCATCGCGGCGACATGCCTGGCCGTGCGCAGGGGTACAAGCCACTGGAGACGGATCTGCTGGCGCAGCAGATTGAAGACATCATCACCGCAGTTGCCCGTGACAACGTGGCGATGGCCTGCGCACTGCGTGGCTACTACTGCGGTCGCGGCCGTCGCAAGGTCGAGCGCTTCGAGACCGCCAATCTGCTGCTCGCCAACTGCGGGCAGCGACCGGTCTCCAACCGGCATTACCTGAATCTGGTCGAGCTGGGCTTCCAGCGCGTGCGCGGCTGGATGGAAGGCATCGCCCAGGCCGCATGAGCGGTGGGCTCAACTTTCGCCCGTCTCCCGACCGGATGAACCCTCGCGCCCAGCCGGCAGCGAGACGGGCACCTCTCCCGGCCACCTCCGTACGTCGTGGCCAGCATCGAATCCTGGACTTTCCATGAAAGAAGAAATCTTCAGCGCAGTGGGCGCAGCGGCGGCCAAATCGGCTCCGCCGGTAACCGTTGCCGGTGCACTTGCCGCCGGCATAACCCTGGACCGCCTGGTGGTGGTCCTGACCATCATCTATCTCGCCGCCCAGATCGCTTACCTGTGCTGGCGCTGGTTGCGCGAGTGGCGGCGGAAGGGACGCGAATGAGCAGGCCGGCCACAGCGTTGCCTGTACGCCGTCTGGTTGCCGCGCTGGTCCTCAGTGCCGCAGGCCTGATCGCCATTGTCGAGCATGAGGGCTATACCGACGCGGCGGTGGTGCCGACCCGCAATGATCGGCCGACCTATGGTTTTGGCTCGACCCGACGCGAGGATGGCACGCCGGTGCGGCTCGGAGACCGGACTACACCGGTCCGTGCGCTGCGTACCGTGGAAGCACATCTGGCGCGCGAGGAATCGCAGTTCCGCGCATCGTTGCCGGGCGTCGCGCTGACCCAGGGTGAGTACGACACCTATGTCGACTTCCTCTACCAGTATGGGATCGGCAACTGGAATGGATCGTCCATGCGCGGGCACCTCCTGCGAGGTGAATACCGCCAGGCATGCGATGCGCTGCTGCTGTGGAAGCGGGCAGGGGGCTACGACTGCTCGACCCGGGTCAACGGACAGCCCAATACGGTGTGTTGGGGCGTATGGCAACGGCAGCAACAGCGTCATGCCCGCTGCCTGGCGGAGCAGTGAGGGATGCCACGCACATTGATCGCGATAGCGCTGCTGGTGCTGTGGTCGTCGGTGATGTTCGCGGCTGGCTGGGGCTGGCGTGGCGATCGCAGCGATGCCGCAAAGGCAGAGGTTGCGTCGCTGCAGCACGCCGAGGCAATGCAGGCCGAGCGCGCAGCACGCGAACGACAGGCGGTACAGACCGGGGCGATGGCCTCGCTGGGAGTACGACATGAACAAGATCGCGAACGTGCGGCCGAAGTGGAAGACGAGGTGGTCGCTGGCCTGCGTGCTGGCAGTCTCCGGTTGCGCAACGACCTCGCCGCCTGCCATACCGGTCGCCTGTCCGACGCCACCGCCAGCGCCCGCGAACGTGATGCGGGCGCCCAACTACGAGCAGAGGTTGCGGCAGCGCTTGTTCGAATCGGACGCGACGCCGACGACCAGCTCAGGAGCTGCCAGGCGGTGATCGCGTTGGACCGGCGTTGAAGGCGTGCGGGTCGGGGTGGGGTCAGACCTTCGGTAACCCATGACGAGCGTTCAGCAGCGGATCTTCGCAATCGGGGTCGAGATGAAGTCTGCCGTGCGATCAGCGTGGCGTTATGCTCAGCGTCTTTCCCAGGATGGGCCGCCCCATGCGTTTGATCGTGCTGTCGCTGTTGTTGTCCGCGGTCTCCGCCGCGCCGCTGATGGCCGCCGAGTCTGCGGCTGAGCCGGCGGTCGCTTCGCCGCTGGCCATCGGCGAAACCTTCACCATCGAATCCAAGGCGCTGGGCGAAACCCGCCGCATCAACGTGTACCGCCCAAAGCCATGGGGCCTGGACTCGAAGACGCCGCTGCCGGTGATCTACATGCCGGACGGCGGCATCGGCGAGGACTTCCTGCACGTGGCCGGGTTGGTGCAGGTGCTGACTGGCAATGGCAGCATGCGTCCATTCCTGTTGGTCGGTATCGAGAACACCGAGCGCCGCCGCGACATGACCGGCCCCAGCAACGTGGCGGAGGATCGCAAGATCGCGCCACGTATTGGTGGCTCGGCGGCATATCGCGATTTCCTGCGCGATGAACTGATGCCGCAGGTGCGCCAGCGCTACCCGACCACCGACGAGCGCGCGCTGATCGGCGAATCGCTGGCGGGCCTGTTCGTGGTCGAGACGCTGCTGCAGGAACCGACCTTGTTCAACAGTTACATCGCGCTGGACCCCAGCCTGTGGTGGAACCGCAGCGCTTTGCTGTCTGGCGCAGGCAAGCAGTTGCCGTCAGTTGCCCGCAGTGGCGCACGGCTGTTCCTGGCCAGCAGTGGTCAGCCGGAGCTGGCCGCGTCGAGCGCACGCTTGGCGGCAGTGATGCAGCAGGCATCACCGGCAACGCTGGTGAAGTACCAGCCGCTGCCGGAAGAGACCCACGCGACGATCTATCACCCCGCGGCACTGCAGGCCCTGCGGACGCTGTTCCCGGCACCGCCGCCGGCTTCGCCCTGAGAGTGGCTTGGCGTACGGCAACGCGGCGTGTGAGGATGCGGTAGCGGCGCCACCTGCGTGCGCCGCCCGCAACGGGAGAGCGAACGGATGCAGCGTGTGCGTGGATGGAGTGTGGCGGTCTGCCTGGCCGTAAGTGGTTGTGCGATGTCGGTGGCGCCGCCGGCCGCGCAGGGTGAAGCGAAGGAGAGCGCGGCCACCGCTGTGCAGGGCGTGGTGCTGCCGGATACCGAAGCGCTGCGCGTGCACGATCCTGTTGGTCGTGATTATCCGATATGGGTGGCGCTTCCGGCCGACTATGCCGCGCATCCTGAAAAGCGCTATCCGGTGCTGTACGTGACCGATGCGCTGTACAGCTTCCCGTTGGTGCGCAGCGTGCGCAACCTGGTAGGGCAGCAGGGCGTCAACATCGAGGATTTCATCCTGGTCGGGTTGCCGCCGCAGGAAGGCCTGACGTCCAAGCAGAGCCGCTCGCGCGATTACACGCCCAGCAACCCGGTGCGCACGCCAGCCGGCTACTACAGCGATGACGTCACCTACGGTGGCGCGGCCCATTACCGCGGCTTCCTGGCAGACCACGCGCTGCCGATGATCGATGCGCGCTACCGTACCGATCCGGCCCGGCGCGTGTTCGCGGGGCATTCCTATGGCGCGCTGTTTGGCGCTTACGTACTGACGACCCAGCCGGACATGTTCAGCACCTACATCCTGTCCAGCCCGTCGCTGTGGTTCGACCAGCGTCTGTTGCCGCGCATGCAGGACGCTGCCGTCATCCCGGCGCAGCCGACCCGCGTGCTGTTGTCAGTGGGCAGCTACGAGACGGTCAAGGAAGGGCCGCGCTACTCCACCGGCAACGACATGCTGCAGCAGGCCGCCGACTTCGCCGGCCAGCTGCAGGGCAGCGGTCGCAAGCTGCAGGTGGAGAACATCGTGATTGATGGCGAAGACCATCTCACCGTGTATCCGCGCGTGATCACCCGTGCGCTGCTGCAGGTGCTTCCAGGCGAAGGACCGTATACCGGCGGTTGACGGCCAATCCCATCCACGCATGGCGTGGATCTACTGCATGGGGCATGGAGTCGGTAGATCCACGCCATGCGTGGATGGGACCTCACGCTGCCTGTGCATCCGCCCCGGTCAACATGCCGACATCCGCATGCCGGAAGCACAGCCGGATCGCATCCAGCAGCTCGCTCATGTTGTAGGGCTTGGGCAGGAAGTGGATGCCGTTCTGCAGCTGCGGCAGCACAGCGTGCTGGTCCATGCCCGAGGTCACCAGGATCGGCAGCTCGGGGTACAGACCGCGCACGCGGTTGGCGGCCTCGATACCGCTGACCCGGCCGAGATTGACGTCGGTGAACATCAGGTCGAAGCGCTCACCGGCCGCCAGCAGGCCCAGCGCGGCTTCGGCGCTGCTCACGCCTGCGACGTGGCAGGCCTGGCTCTCCAGCGCCATCCGGCTCAGTTCACGGGTTTCCTCGGCGTCTTCGATCAGCAGGACGCGTGGTTCAACGTGGCGCTTGGACAGCAGCATGACGCAACAACTCCGGACGGCAGGGCATGAAAGGCGCGCAAGTATGCGCAAGCTCCCAGTGAGCCCCGTGTGCAGGATTGGCTAAGTGGGCGTTACAAGACCTAGCTGCGCTGGCGGCGCGCATGCCAGGCCAGTGCTGCCACCGCCTGCAGGTGCGGTGCGCTGGGCAGTCGGACGCAGCGGCACGCGCCGGAAGTCCCCGTGCCATCGGTCATGCGTTGCCGCACAGTCATCCGCACGCAGGTACAGTCGAGGCCAGACCGACAGGAGCAATGCGAATGCTGTGCCCCGTGTGCAAGACCCAGACCCTGCAGATGGCCGAGCGCCATGGCATCGAGATCGACTACTGCCCGAGCTGCCGTGGCGTATGGCTGGATCGTGGCGAACTGGACAAGATCATCGAACGCGCCACCGATGGTGCAGGCGCCGCCATGCCGCCGCCAGGGCCCGCGCCTGTGCAACCGCAGGCCGCACCGCCGCCGGTGATGCACCGCGATACCCGTCATCTCGGCCAGCGCCATGATGACAACCGTGGCCAGTACAGTCAGGGTTACAAGAAAAAGAAGAAGGAGAGCTTCCTCTCCGAGCTGTTCGATTTCTGAGGTCGCTCAGGGCCGGCGCAGGATGAACTCGCGGTCGCGGCTGTCGCCGACGATGAAGTCGTACTCGCCGGCCTTGCTGCAGCCGTAGCGCGCGTAGAAGCGCTGCGCGCCGAAGTTCTCTTCCCACACGCCCACCCACAGGGTGCGGCGCTGTGGCTGGTCCAGCCAGGCCATGAACGCATCCATCAGCCGCGCACCGTGGCCACCGTTCTGGTGGCTGGACAGGATGTACAGACGCTTCAGTTCGACGTCGCCGTCGCGCGCGTCCGCATGCGGCAGGGTGTTGGCGCCGGCGGCCAGATAGCCCACCACCGTTTCGCCCTCCAGCAGCAGCCACACCGCGCTGCGCGGGTCGGATAGCTCGACCCGCTGCGGTGCGGTGCCGTAGTGATCCTGCAGGAAGGTGTGCAGGTCCTGCGGCGGATAGGAATCGCCCCAGGTTTCGGTATAGGTGGCGATGGCGATCGCCGACAGGGCGTCGACGTCGGCCAGGGTGGCGCGGCGGATGTGCAACGACATGGTGCAGCCTGCAATGGAACGTGCGGCAGTGTAGCCGGCCCCGGCGGTTGCCGGGGCTGGCTGCTGCTCATGATCCGCTGCTCAGAACCACATGCGGATGCCGGCGACCCAGCGCGTATCGCGTGCATGGTCGCCGGCATAGTCCGCCGTGTCGCCGAACGCGCGTTCGTGGCTGATGCCGATGTACGGCGCGAAGCGGCGGCTGAACTCGTAGCGCAGGCGCAGGCCGGCTTCGACCTTGTTGAGGCCGCGGCCGATGCCGTACTCGGGTTCATCCTTGCTGGCCACGGTGGCTTCCAGCAGTGGCTGCAGGATCAACCGGTTGGTCAACAACACGTCGTATTCGATCTCGGCCTTGGCCATCAGCTGGCCACCGGAACCGGCATACAGCGTGGCCGAGCTTTCGAACTTGTACGGTGCCAACCCCTGGATGCCGATCGCCGCCCAGGTGCGTGAATCGGCGGGGCGGAAGTCCTGGCGTACGCCGACCAGCACGTCCCACCACGGCGAAATGGCACGCCCGTAGAGTGCTTCCACGCCCGAGGATTCCGTGCGGCCGTTGCTGCGTTCGCCATCGGTGCGCAGCCACAGGCGGTTGATGTTGCCGCCGATCCAGCCGCTGGCCTCCCAGGCCTGGCCGTTGCCGTTCTTTCCATCCCAGTGCTCCAGGCGATCGATCAGCAGCAGACTGTTGATCTCCGGAGCGTGCTCCATCGCACCATGCGCGATGGGTGGGAACGCGGCCGCACGATCGGCATCGGTGGGGACCGGGATCGGCTCGCGTGGCTCGGTAGGTGCGGGCGTGCCATGGCCCATTTTCGAGTGATCCATCGCGCCATGATCCATCGTTGAATGGTCCATCGCGCCGTGATCCATCTTCGAGTGGTCCATCTTCGAATGATCCACGTCGGCCGCTGCCGCTGGCGTGGTATCGGCAGGAGGCGAGGGCGCTGTCATGTCATGACCGGCATGGGACTGCGCGAACGCGGGCAGCGCGGCCAACATGCCGAGGGTCAACAGGCTCGGAGCAAGCAGGGAACGGCTCATTCTTCGATCCTCACTTCGCGCATCATGCCGGCTTCCATGTGGTACAGCAGATGGCAGTGGTAGGCCCAGCGGCCGAGCGCATCGGCGCGCACGCGATAGGTGCGGCGGGTGCCGGGCGGCATGTCGATGGTGTGCTTGCGCACCTGGAATTCGCCCTGTGCGTTCTCCAGGTCGCTCCACACACCGTGTAGATGGATCGGGTGCTGCATCATCGTGTCGTTGACCAGCACGATGCGCATGCGCTCGCCGTAGTTCAGGCGCAGCGGCTCGGCACCGGCGAAGGGAATGCCATCGAATGACCAGGAGAACTTTTCCATGTGGCCGGTCAGGTGCAGCTCGATCTCGCGACCGGGCTCGCGGCCATCGGGGTCGTCGAACAGGCTGCGCATCGCACCATAGGTGAGCACCTGGCGGCCGTTGTCTCGCAGGCCGATGCCGGGGTCGTCCAGCTTCGGCTCGGTGGCCGAGCTCTGCATGTCCACCAGCGGATTGTTGCGCTCACTGGCCGGATGCTTTGGCGCCTTGCTGGCGGCATCGCTGCCGCCGCCATGCGCACCGTGGCCCATGCTGGCGCCGCAGCCGCCTTCCATGCCCTTCATTGCTGCCATGTCGTGGCCACCATGGCCACCGCTGCCCATGTCGTGACCCATGTCGCTCATCGTCAGCAGCGGGCGCGGGTCGCGCGCGGGAATCGGTGCCTGCAGACCATGGCGCACGGCGAGGGTGCCGGCGGCATAGCCGGTGCGGCCCATGTCCTGGCAGAAGATGGTGAAGGCATCCTGGCCGCTGGGTTCGACCAGTACGTCGTAGGTTTCGGCCGGGGCGATGCGGAACTCGTCGATGCTGACCGGATGGATGTACTGGCCGTCGGCGGCGACCACGGTCATCTTCAGGCCGGGGATGCGTACGTCGAAGTAGGTCATCGACGCGCCATTGATGAAGCGCAGCAGCACCTTTTCGCCACTGCGGAACAGCCCGGTCCAGTTGCCGGCCGGCGCAGTGCCGTTCATCAGGTAGGTGTAGGTGTGCGCGTTGATGTCGGAGATGTCGCTGGGCGTCATCCGCATCCGGCCCCACATGCCGCGGTCGGACAGTGCGGCCGACCAGCCATCGCGACGGGCGTCGCGCAGGAAGTCAGGCAGGGTGCGCTTGTAGTAGTTGTCGTGCTCGGCGAGCTTCTTCATGCGCCGGAACAGCGCGCCAGGATCCATGTCGGTCCAGTCGGACAGCATGATCACGTGCTCGCGGTCATGCCGGTAGGGCGCCGGTTCGGCCGGGTCGATGATCAGCGCACCGTACAGCCCTGCCTGTTCCTGGAACAGCGAATGGCTGTGATACCAGTAGGTGCCGGATTGCTTGAGATCGAAGTGGTAGTGGTAGGTCTCGCCGGGGCCGATGCCGTTGAAGCTCAGGCCGGGTACGCCATCCATGTTGGCCGGCAGCAGGATGCCGTGCCAGTGGATGGAGGTGGGGTGCTGGCCGAGCGTGTTGCGCACGAACAGGTCCACGGTCTGGCCTTCGCGCCAGCGCAGGATCGGTGCCGGCAGCGAGCCGTTGACGGTGATCGCCGGGCGGGTGCGGCCGGTGAAGTTGGCCAGCGACTCGCCGATGGCCAGTTCGACGCGGGTATCGCTGATGACCGCCGGCGCGCCGGCCAGGCGGGGCGCGGCAGAGGCGGCGGCGAGCGCGCGCTGCGGGACGCCGGCTGCGGCGATGCCGGCAACCACGCCGCCAGCGGCGATGCCCTGCACGAAAAGACGGCGCGACGGCATGGGCACAGCGCCCGGGCCGGGAGGAATACGGGTACTCATGGTGGTGACTCCAAACACGGAAAGACGCCAGCGCAGGGCCGGCTTCAGTGCGCAGCGCGCACGAGGCGTGTTGGATCAGCCGATGGGAGGGCGTGAGATCGGCGGCAGCGGCGGTGCCGGGCGGCCGTTGGCAGGCATCGGCTGCGGGGTCAAGGAGAGACCGGGACCCGTCAGGAACGGCAGTGCCTGCACCGCCAGCAGCGGGTGCTGGGCGCAGCTGCGCACGCAGTCCTTGATCTGGCAGTGCGCGTCATGGGCGGGAGCCTTGGCCTGCGGCGTCTCGTCGGCGGTCATGCCGGCGTGATGGTGGCAGTCCGCGTCGCCCTCATCGGTCATGGCCGAGGTCATCGCATGGGCCATGCGACCCATGTCCTCGTGTCCGCTGGCCATTGCCGCGTTCAGCCCGTTGAGCAACAGGCTGAGCATGAGCACGACACGGAGCAGGGTCGAGGCGAGGGACATGGCGTCAATTTAGCCGCAAGCGGGGCCGGATGCACTTCATGCTGAATGGTGCGTTCAAGGTTGGAGCTGCACCAATGTGGTGCCGAGCCCATGCTCGGCTGCTTCTGCGCGAACGGCAGCCGAGCGCGGGCTCGGCTCTACAGGGGCATCAGCGTACGGTTGGCGCTACCCTTCCTCGCGCACGATTTCCACCAACCTCGGGCCATAGCGGCTGAGCTTGGTGCCGCCGATGCCACCGACCCGGGCCAGTTCGTCCAGCGAGGTCGGGCGCTGTTCGGCGATGTTGCGCAGGGTGCTGTCGTGGAAGATCACGAAGGCCGGTACGTTCTGCTCGCGCGCCAGCTCGGCGCGCAGGCCGCGCAGCGCATTGAACAGGGCCAGGTCCTGTGGCAGCACCGACAGGCCGGTGCGCTGCGCACTACGTTCGCGACCGGTACTGGCACTGACCGCATCACGGCGCATGCTGATCTGGCGGCGACCGGTCAGCACATCGCGGCTGGCATCGGTCAGGCGTAGGCCGCCGTGGCCCTCGCTGTCCACTTCCAGCAGGCTGGCGGCCACCAGCTGGCGGAACACGCTGCGCCAGGTGCGCGCATCCAGATCGCGGCCGATGGCGTAGGTGCTCAGCTTGTCGTGGCCCTGCTGCTTGACCTTCTCGTTCTCGCTGCCACGCAGGACATCGATCAGGTGGCCGACGCCGAAGCGCTGGCCACTGCGGTACACACAGCTCAGAGCCTTCTGCGCGGGGATGGTGGCATCCCAGGCCGCCGGCGGGGTCAGGCAGTTGTCGCAGTTGCCGCAGGGCTTGGGATAGGTTTCACCGAAACCGGCCAGCAGCACTTGGCGGCGGCACTGCATCGATTCGCAATAGCCCAGCAGGTGGTCGAGCTTGGACCGCTCCAGCTGCTTGCGCTCCTCGCTGGCCTCGGACTGCTCGATCATCTGCTTGAGCAGCACCACATCGCCCAGGCCGTAACAGAGCCAGGCCTCGGCGGCCTCGCCATCGCGACCGGCGCGGCCGGTCTCCTGGTAATAGCCTTCCATCGACTTGGGCAGGTCGGTGTGGGCGACGAAGCGCACATCCGGCTTGTCGATGCCCATGCCGAAGGCGATGGTCGCGCACATGACGATGCCGTCTTCGCGCAGGAACCGACGCTGGTTGTTGGCACGCACTTCCGAGGGCAGGCCGGCGTGGTAGGGCAGGGCGTTGAAACCCTGCGTACACAGGAACTCGGCGGTTTCCTCCACCTTGCGCCGTGACATGCAGTAGACGATGCCGGCCTCGCTGCGATGGCTGCGCAGGAAATCGCTCAGCTGCTTGCGGGCGTTGTCCTTCTGCACCACGGTGTAGCGGATGTTGGGGCGGTCGAAGGAACTGACGAAGTGACGTGCTTCGGCCAGGTCCAGGCGCTCGGCGATCTCGCGCTGGGTCGGCGGGTCGGCGGTAGCGGTCAGGGCAATCCGCGGAATCTCCGGCCAGCGCTCGTGCAGGACGGTCAGCTGCCGGTATTCGGGGCGGAAGTCGTGGCCCCATTGCGACACGCAATGGGCTTCATCGATGGCGAACAGGGCGATCCGGCTGCGCGACAGCAGCGACAGGAAGCGGCCGGTCAGCAGGCGCTCGGGGGCGACATAGAGCATGTCCAGCTCACCGGCGAGCAGTTCGCGCTCGACCCGGGCGGCGGTTTCTGCGTCCAGGGTCGAGTTCAGGAATTCGGCGCGCACGCCGAGCTGGCGCAGGGCTTCGACCTGGTCCTGCATCAGCGCGATCAGCGGCGAGATGACGATGCCACAGCCGTCACGCAGCAGGGCGGGCACCTGGTAGCACAGCGACTTGCCGCCACCGGTAGGCATCAGCACCAGGGCATCGTGACCGGCAGCCACATGCTCCACGATGTCCTGCTGCGGACCACGGAAATCGTCGTAACCAAAGACGCGGCGGAGCAGGTCGTGCGCGGGACGGGAAGCCATCCGGCTAGTTTACCCCGGCGGGGGAGTCGGCAGGGCTGCGCCCTGCACCTGCTACGAGCCAGAGCAACGTCAAAGGCAACAGCCGGCTCTGGGGTGATCCGTGGTTTGGCGGGGCGGTGTCGGAGTGCGGGGACGCCGCAAGTACGTCCCTGTAGGCTTGGCCGCGGCATCCATGCCGCGGACACCCCGCAATCCGACACCGCCCCGCCTTCGACAGTTTCCCGGTGGCGGTGGGTCCATCCACGCCATGCGTGGATCAAAATCCATCGAAATCGAATATTTCGAGATCGAAACGAAAAGAGCCGAGCATGGCTCGGCTCTACCAGGGCAGGCAGATCGCGGAAAACTGTCGAAGGCGGGGTGGGTCCGGTTGCGGGGGCGTGAGCGCCATGGATGGCGCGACCGAGCCTCCATGGACGGATTCACGGCGTCCCCCGCAACCGGACCCACCCCGCCAACCCGCAGGAAACCAGCTCCTGCTTTGGCCGTTGCCGTTGCAGTTGCAGCTGCCTCTGCGGGTGCAGGGCGCAGCCCCGCCGAGAACCCCCAACCCTTACTGCAGCAGGGAACGCAGCATCCACGCGTACTTCTCGTGGGTCTGCAGGCGCTGGGTCATCAGATCCTCGGTCGGGGCGTCGTCAGCGTCGTCGGCCACATCCAGCACTTCACGTGCCGTACGGCATACCGCTTCGTTGGCGACCACCAACTGGCGTACCATTTCACGCCAGTCCGCACTGTCGGTCAGGCCCGGCTCCTCGACGATCGAGGTCAGCGCAGCAAATTCCCGGTAGGAGCCCGGGGCATTGAAGCCCAGTGCGCGGATGCGCTCGGCCACATCGTCCAGTGCCGCCCACTGCTCGGTGTACTGCGTCTCGAACATGGTGTGCAGCGAGTTGAACATCGACCCGGTGACATTCCAATGGAAGTTGTGGGTCTTCAGGTAGAGCGTGAACGCATCGGCCTGGAACCGCGCCAGACCGTCGGCGATCTTCTTGCGGTCGCCCTGGGTGATCCCGATATCGATGTTGGGGGCCGACGGCGCGGAAGCCGCAAGCTTCTGCTTGCCGGTCTTGGGCTTGGTCGTGCTCTTGGTCTTCGCCATGGGGTTCCTCCTTGTGGAATCGTTGGCCTTCACAATAAATCAGTCTTGATGACTGGTCGCATTCAAAGTTTTAAACGAACCGATTGATGAACGCTATCGACAAAATGCCGCAGCCCCGCCAGCGCCAACAGCGTGCCGCCATCGACGGCGCCATGAGCCGCGACCGTGGACGATTGCTGGGAATGCTCTCGCGTTGCCAGGCCAAGCCACAGGATGCGGCGTTGGCCGCCAGCTTCGAGCAGGCCTTGCAGGTTTCGGTGCAGCGCCGGCAGGCGCGGGCGCAACAACAGCCGGCCATTACTCTGGACCCTCAGCTGCCGATTGCGCGTGAAGCCGAGACCATCACCCAGCTGATCCGCGACCACCAGGTGGTGGTGATCGCCGGCGAAACCGGTTCGGGCAAGACCACGCAGCTGCCGAAACTGTGCCTGGCCGCCGGCCGTGGCCAGGCGGGCATGATCGGCTGCACGCAGCCGCGACGGATCGCCGCGCGTGCGGTGGCCAGTCGCGTCGCACAGGAGCTGCAGAGCGAACTGGGCCAGCTGGTGGGCTACCAGGTGCGCTTCAACGATAAGGTCGGCGAAGACACCCGCATCAAGTTCATGACCGACGGCATCCTGCTGGCCGAAATCGCCAGTGATCGCTGGTTGTCGAACTACGACACGATCATCGTCGACGAAGCGCACGAACGCAGCCTCAACATCGACTTCCTGCTCGGCTATCTCAAGCAGCTGCTGCGCAAGCGCCCGGACCTGAAGCTGATCGTCACGTCGGCGACCATCGACACCGAGCGTTTCGCCCAGCATTTCGACAACGCGCCGGTGATCAGCGTCGAAGGCCGCACCTATCCGGTGGAGGTGCGCTATCGCGCGCTGGAAGGCGAGGGCGAAGACCAGGGCGAGCGCACGGTCAACGATGCGATCGTCTCGGCCATCGATGAAATCACCCGCCTGGATTCGCGCGGTGACGTGCTGATCTTCCTGCCGGGCGAGCGCGAGATCCGCGATGCGCACCAGTCACTGGAACGGCGCAAGTACCGCAATACCGAAGTGCTTCCGCTGTACGCGCGGCTGTCCAACCAGGACCAGGACCGGGTGTTCAACCCGAGCCCGAACCGGCGCATCGTGCTGGCCACCAACGTGGCCGAGACCTCGCTGACGGTGCCGCGCATCCGCTATGTGGTCGACCCCGGTTTTGCCCGCGTCAAGCGTTACAGCCCGCGCAACAAGCTTGACCGCCTGCACATCGAGCCGATCTCGCAGGCCAGCGCCAACCAGCGCAAGGGCCGCTGTGGCCGTGTGGCTGAAGGTATCTGCTACCGCCTGTATGCCGAGGCCGATTTCCAGGCGCGGCCGGAGTTCACCGATCCGGAAATCCGTCGCTCCAGCCTGGCCGGGGTGATCCTGCGCATGCTGCAGCTCGGCCTGGGCCGCATCGAGGACTTCCCGTTCCTTGAGGCGCCGGATGAGCGGGCCGTCGCTGATGGTTGGCAGCATCTGACCGAGCTGGGGGCGATCGACAGCGAGCGCCATCTGACCGCGATCGGCAAGCAGATGGCGCGCCTGCCGGTGGACGTGAAGCTGGCGCGCATGCTGGTGGCCGCACAGGCGGCCGGCTGCCTGCGGCCGATGCTGGTGATCGCCTCGTTCCTGGGCATCCAGGATCCGCGCGAGCGCCCGCCCGAAGCCCGTGGCGCCGCCGACAACGCACATGCACAGTTCGCCGACGGCCGCTCTGAATTTGTCGGTGTGCTGCGCCTGTGGGATGCCTATCGCCAGTCCCATGAGGATCTGACCCAGTCAAAGCTGCGCGACTGGTGTGGCCGCCACTTCCTCGGCTTCCTGCGCATGCGCGAATGGCGCGAGCTGCACCGGCAGCTGCGCCTGCTGTGCGAGGAACTGGGCTGGAAAGAAGAGACCAATGAGGTATCGATGGCGCCGTTGCTGGCCGGCAGCAGTGCGCCGGCGCCGACGCGCGATGATGCCGCGGCGGTGAAGGCGACCCGTGGCCAGCTGCACCGTGCCGCGCGCCTGGCCCGCGAGGGCAAGGCCGAAGCAACGCCGGCACCGGTTGCTGCACGCGCACAGAAAGATCAGGCTCCGGAGGGCGGCGGCTACAGCGAACGCGCGCGCGCCAATGCCTACCAGACCCTGCATCGGGCGCTGGTGGCGGGCCTGCCCACGCAGATCGGCCATCGCAGCGAGAAGGGCGATTTCCAGGCGCCGCGCCAGCGGCGCTTCCTGCCGTTCCCCGGCTCGACGCTGTCCAAGCGGCCGCCGCCGTGGCTGCTGGCGGCCAACCTGCTGGATACGCAGAAGGTATGGGGCATGACCCTGGCGGCAATCGAGCCGGACTGGGTGATTGCCGAACTGCCGCACCTGCTGCTGCGCAAGCACTTTGATCCGCACTGGTCGCGTGCACAGGGACAGGTGCTGGCCTCCGAGCAGATCAGCCTGTTCGGGCTGGTGCTGGCACCGAAGAAACCGGTGCACTACGGCCGCATCAATGCCGGCGAAGCGCACGACATCTTCGTGCGGCAGGCGCTGGTGACCGGTGAGATCAACACCCGTGCCAGCTTCGTGGCCGACAACCAGAAGGTGCTGGAGCAGGCCCGCGAGGAAGAAGCCAAGCTGCGCCGTGCCGGCATCGTCGCCGACGAGGACTGGCAGGCACGCTGGTACCTGGACCGGGTGCCGCCGCAGATCCACTCCGCGTCTGGACTGGATGCGTGGTGGAAGGGGTTGCCGCCGGAACAGCGCAAGGGACTGCACTGGTCGCTGGTGGATCTGCTGCCGGGCGAAGGCAGCGAGCAGGAGCGCTACCCGAAGTACCTGGCGCTGGGCCAGGCACGGTTGCCGCTGCACTACCGCTTTGAACCGGGGGCTGAAGATGACGGCGTGACCCTGGACGTGCCGCTGCATCTGCTCAATGCACTCGATGCAGTGCAGTTGGGGTGGCTGGCGCCGGGTTTCGTTGCCGACAAGGCGGCGGCCTTGATCCGCAGCCTGCCCAAGGCAATGCGGCGCAACTACGTGCCGGCACCGGATTTCGCGCGCGCGTTCTACGAGGCCTTCCCGCAGCCCAGCGCCGACGCGATCACCGGTGAGCTGGCGCGCTTCCTGTCACGGGCAACCGGGGCAAGCGTGGCCGCGACCGATTTCGAGCCCGGTTCAATCGAGCCGCACCTGCACATGAACCTGCGCCTGCGCGACGAGCAGGGCAAGGTGCTGGCAACATCGCGCGACCTGGATGCGCTGCGTGCGAAGTTTGGCGGCCGGGCCGGCGATGCGTTCGCCGCGCGTGCCGGGCGCGAGATGGCGGCCGATGGTCTGCGCACCTTCCCGGCCACACCGATTCCGCTGCAGGTACCGGGCGAGGCCGGCGTGCCGGCCTATCCCGCACTGAAGGATGAGGGTGACAGCGTCGCATTGCGTATCTACGCCGATCGCCAACAGGCCGAGGAATCACACCCGCTTGGTGTGCGCCGACTGCTGGAGATCGGCCTGGGCGAGAAGATCAAGCAGGCACGCAAGCAGTTGCCGGTCGCGCCGAAAACCGGACTGTTGTACGCCTCGATCGAAACCCAGGAACGCCTGCGTGGCGATCTGGTCGACGCGGCGCTGAATGCCGTGCTGGCTGATGGTCTGGGCGATATCCGCGATGCGGCGGCATTCGAGCAGCGCCGCGAACACGCAGCAAAAACGCTGTTCGGCGAAGCCATGCAGCGGTTGAAGCTGGCCGAGTCGATCCTTGCCTTGGTGGCCGAGTTGAAGCCGATGCTGGAGGCGCCGTTGATGGGCTGGGCGCGCGGCAATCTGGATGACATGGAAGCGCAGCTGGTCGGGCTGATCCATCCGGGTTTCCTGCGTGACACGCCGGCTGACGCCCTGGCGCAGTACCCGCGCTACCTGAAAGCGATGATCCTGCGCACCGAGCGTGCCAAGCGCGATCCGCCGCGTGACCAGGCGCGCATGCTGGAACTGCATCCGTTCCTGGAGGCGTTGCAGGTGGGCGAGCAGCAGGGCCTGCGCGAGCGGCCGCAGTGGCAGGCACTGCGCTGGGACCTGGAAGAACTGAGGGTGTCGTTGTTCGCGCAGGAACTGGGCGCACGCACCGGCGTTTCGGCGAAGAAACTGGCGCAGCGGGTGACCGCACTGCGCCAGGCCTCGTAACCCTTGGTCCGACCCCGCCGGGTGCTCGCCGGTGGGGTCAAGCGGAATGCCATCCACGCGTGGCGTGGATCTGCTGCGGGTCCCGGCGGTAGCGGCCGATGGTGCCGTTACTTGGTGCGACGCACCTTGGGCTGGGTGTTCACGCCGTCGACCTTCATGTACCACACGCCCATCACCCCGGGGCTGATGCTGACCTTCGGCGACTGCTTGCGCACGCCGGAAACCGAGGTGGTATCGGTCTGTTCCCATTGCTGGCCATTGTCCAGCACGTAGATCCGGCCCTTGCCGAAACCGCGGAACTCGCCCTGCAGCACACCGCTGATCGGCTCGTTGCTGCCGAAGTCGAAGAAGCCGCGGTTCTTCACGATCACTTCCTGGCGGCCTTCCTCACGCGCTTCTTCGCGCACCGCAGCGACGGCTTCGGTGGTGGCGGCTTCAACCTTGCCCTGCAGCCAGCGGTTCAGCGTGGCCAGCTCGGCGGCATTGAGCTTGTCCAAGCCAGCGGCCTTGAATTCGGCTGCTGACATCTGCTGCTGCAGGTCACCCTGCACCACGCGCTGGGCCAGCGCGGGCGCCGACAGGGACAGCAGCAGGGCGGCACAGGCCAGCAGGCGCGGGCGGAAAGGCAGGGTGATCGAAGGCATGGCGGAACTCTCCGGTGGATGCCGGCGAGTGTAACGGCATGTCCACATTCCCGGCGATGGTGGCCGCGGCGATTGTTCCTGAACGGCTGCGGCGCTAGTGTAGGGGCTTCTGTCTTGCCTGCTCGATGCTGTGAACCGCGCTTCCGTCCCCGGCCTGGATGCCTTGTTGAACCGTCCCTCGGCAGCCGTGCTGCCGGCTCCGCTGCGCCAGGCCCTGCGCGGGCATTGGGAATCGCCGGACTGCGACCCACAGATGCGTGCCAGCTGGTCGGTGCTGGGCGATACCCTGGATGCGCTGGCAATGCTCTCGGCAGACGAGGGCGCCGTGGTGGCGGCCCTGCTGTTCGATCTGCCGGGCCTGCGCGTCCACCTCGACGCGCTGCCGTTGGGTAGCCACAAAGCGGCGGTGATCGGGCTGCTTGATGGACAGGATGCGGCTGATCCCGTCTGGGCCCTGCATGCCGGTCGCGAGGCGGGCCGCAACAGCGAAGGCCTGCGCCGGTTGCTGCTGGCCATCATCCGCGACCTGCGGGTGGTGCCGATCCTGCTGGCCCGGCAGCTGGCGCGCATGCGCGCGGCCGACAAGCTCGATGAGGAGCAGCGACTCGCACTGGCCCAGTTGACCCGCGACATCCATGCGCCGCTGGCCAACCGGCTGGGCATCTGGCAGTTGAAATGGGAACTGGAAGACCTGGCGTTCCGCCACCTGGAACCGGACACCTACCGGCGCATCGCGCGCGAGGTCGACGAAACGCGCATCGCCCGCGAGCGCTACGTCGAGAACGTGAAGAAGGTGCTGTCGCGCGAACTGGGCGTGCAGGGCATCCACGCCGAGGTCAGTGGCCGGCCCAAGCACATCTACAGCATCTGGCGGAAGATGCAGAAGAAGCGCCTGGCCTTCGACCAGCTGTATGACATCCGTGCGGTACGGGTGATGGTCGATGACGTGGCCGCCTGCTACGCCGCGCTCGGCGTGGTGCATGCGCTGTGGGCGCCGGTGCCGAGCGAGTTCGACGATTACATCGCCCGGCCGAAGGCCAACGATTACCGCTCGCTGCACACGGCGGTGGTTGGCCCGGAAGGGCGCACCATCGAAGTGCAGATCCGCACCCACGACATGCACGCGCAGGCCGAGCTGGGCGTGGCCGCGCACTGGAAGTACAAGGAAGGCGGCAAGGGCGCGGAGAAGTCGTTCGATCGCAAGATCACCTGGATGCGCCAGCTGCTGGAGCAAGCACAGGACGGGCAGGGCAATGAACTGGCTGGCGCGCTCGATGCCGAGCTGACCGAGGACCGGGTCTACGCGCTGACCCCGAAGGATGAGGTGCTGGACCTGCCGCAGGGCGCAACGCCGCTGGATTTTGCCTACCAGGTGCACACCATGGTCGGGCACCGCTGCCGCGGGGCCAAGGTCAATGGGCGCATCGTGCCGCTGACCTATCGCCTGCGCAGCGGTGACCGGGTCGAGATCCTGACCGGCAAGGAGGCCGACCCGCGCCGCGACTGGCTGATGCCGGCCAACGGCTTCCTGGCCAGCAACCGCTCGCGCGAGAAGGTGCGCAGCTGGTTCCACAAGCTGGACCGGGCGCGCAACGTGCAGGCAGGGCGCGAGCTGCTGGAGCGCGAACTGAAGCGGCTGGGCCTGCAGCATTCGGACCTGTCCGCAGCGGCGAAGAAGTTCCATGCCGACAGTGTCGACGACCTGTACATCCAGGTCGCGCTGGGCGATACCGGCCCCAACCAGGTCAGCCGTTCGCTGCTGGAAGCCGAGCGTGCGGCCAGCCAGCCGGTCGCACCGCCGTCCCTGCCGCGGCCGACCGCGCGCCGCGAGAACCTGGGCAAGTCCAAGTTCACCGTGCAGGGCGTGGGCAATCTGCTGGTACAGCTGGCGCGTTGCTGCCAGCCGGTGGCGGGCGAACCGATTGTCGGCTACCTGACCCGTAGCCGGGGTGTCACGGTGCATCGTGCAGACTGCGTTGCACTGGCGCGGCTGGCTGCGACCAGCCCGCAGCGGATCCTGCCGGTGGAATGGGGCCAGGCCGGCGGCGGCTATGAAGTGGACGTGGTGGTCGAGGCAGTTGACCGCCGCTGGCTGCTGAAGGACATCACCAACCTGATCGCACAGGAAGACGCCTACGTGCTGGACATCCACAGCGACAACGTCCGCAACAGCGGCCGCGCGCATCTGCGCCTGCGGCTGAAGGTCAGCGACTACGGCCAGTTGTCGAATCTGCTGGGCAAGCTCGATGCGCTGCCGGGCGTCAGCGAGGCGCGTCGTCTGGGCTGAGCTTCACGCTGCCCCGGCTACCCTGCACGCATGGAACGCGAGCCCCCGCATCGCTCACACGGCGCCGCACATCCGGCGCTCGATCGCGTTCGCCGCGAAAGCCGCTGGTGGTGGCTGCAGGCGCGCCATGCGCGCCGGGTGTGGCGTTGGGCGCTGTTGGCGGCTGCAGCGGTGTTCGTGCTGCTGGTGCTGGTGCGCAAGCCGCTGGCCGACTGGTTCTGGGATGAGCCACAGATAGAGCAACTGCTGGCCGAGGGCGATCGCGCGCTGGCCGACGGGCGCCTGACTGCGGTCGACGGCAGCGGCGCACGCGAGCGCTACCAGGCGGTGCTGGCCCTGGATGGCGACCGCCCGCAGGCGCGGCAGGGCCTGGCCCGCACCGGCGCGGCGGCGTTGCAGCAATCGCGTGAGCGGCTGCAGGCGGGCGACCTGGACGGCAGTGCGCAGGCCCTGGCGTTGGCGCGTGAGCTGCAGGTGCCGCGCGCCGAAGCGGATGCAGTGGCCCAGCAGCTGCAGGCGCGTCGTCGCGCCGGCGCTGGCATCGGTGCCTTGCTTGCACAGGCCCGCAATGCCTTTGCAGCAGGGCGGCTGGACGACGGCGACAGCAGCGCGCTGCCGTTGTTCCAGCGTGTGCTGGCGCTGCAGCCGGACTATCTGCCTGCGCTGGAAGGTCGCGAGGATGCATTGAGCGATCTGCTGCAGCAGGCGCGTGCACAGGCCGCGCGCGGCGAACTGGCCACGGCGGCCGCGATCCTGCAGCGTGCACGCCAGTTCGATGCAGGTCATTCCGAGCTTCCTGCCAGCCAGGAAGCGCTGGCCCAGGCCGTCGACCAGCGGCTGCAGCAGGGCCAGCGTGCGCTCAAACGTCAGCAGCTCGAGACGGCCGCAGACAGTTTCCAGGCCGTGCTGGCGGTCACGTCCGATGATCCCACTGCACTGCGTGGGCGCGAGCAGACCGTGCAGGCATTGCTGGCGCGCAGCCAGAAGCGGGCCGACGACTTCCAGTTCGAGGCGGCCGACAAGGATGCTGCGCTGGCGGCAGGGCTTGGTGCTTCGCAGGCGGCGCAGCAGCAGTTGGCACAGCGCCTGCAGCGTGCGCGACAGGCACGCCAGTCGTTGCAGCAGCCGGGCATCAGCGCTGCCCAGCGTGAGCGCCAGCTGCGTGATCGGTTGCGCCAGATCGATCGTGCCGAGCGTGCCGGGCAGTGGATCAGCCCCCCCGGTCACAGCGCCTTCGATGCGTTGCGCGAAGCGCAGGCACTGGCGCCGCGCGACAGCCGGGTCAAGGCGGCGGCAGCGCGTCTGCTGCCCGCCAGCAGGTCCTGCTTCGATGACAACCTGCGACAGAACCGGGTGCAGGCTGCGGGCGCTTGCCTGCAGGCCTGGCAGACGCTGGCGCCGACCGCCGCAGGATTGCCCGATGCGCGTTCCCGCCTGGCACAGCGCTGGCTGGCGATCGGCAGCGAGCGGCTGGGTCGCGGTGATGTGGAATTTGCCGCCTCGGCCGTGGAGCAGGTGCGGCGGCTGCAGCCGGATCTGGCCGAACTTGCCGCGTTCGAGGACCGCCTGCGGCACGCTGGCGGCCACATCGACTAGTCGAAGAACACCCGCTGCACGGTCGCCGACGCGGCATCCAGCGAGAAATGCTCGGCCACGTTGGCCAGGCCAGCGGCGGCCAGCTGCTGCCAGAGAACGGGGTCCTGGTACAGGCGGACCACCGCATCGGCAAAGCCCGTTGCATCGTCGGCCACCAGCACATCCTGGCCGGCACGCAGGTGCATGCCTTCCACCGCGCAGGTGGTGCCGACCACGGGCTGGCCATGGGCCATGCTCAGGTTGATCTTGCCCTTCACGCCAGCGCCGAAACGCAGCGGCGCGATGGCGATGCGGGCACCGTCCATGTACGGAACGATGTCTTCGACGAAGCCATGCATCACTACGCCCGGCTGGTTGGCTGCCAGGGCATGCAGCGTGTCAGGTGCGCCGGCACCGATGCAATGCAGGCGCACCTGCGGCAGCGCACCGCGGATGCGCGGGAACACGTCGCCGATGAACCACTCCATCGCATCCAGGTTCGGCGGATGGCGGAAGCCGCCGACGAACACCAGGTCGTGGCGCTGCGCGAACGGCGCGCCCGCGCCGGCAACCTCATGCAGGTTGGAGATCAGCTCCACCCGCACCTGGGGTGCATCGGCCTGCAGCTGTTCGCGCTCGGCGGCGCTGACCAGCACGGTGATGTCGCACCGGTCCATCACTGCCAGTTCGCTGGCGCGGGTGCGTTCGGCGTTGCGCAGCAGGCCAGCATCGCCCGCCACTTCCGCCCCACGGCGCTCGCGCAGGTAGTGCAGGTCGACGGTGTCGAACACGGTGCGGGCCTGCGGTGCATAGCGTTTGAGCAGCGGCAGGCATTCGTTGGCGACGTGGTGGCGCACCATCATCACCACGTTGAAGCGGGTGCCGTGGCTGCGCAGCCAGCCTGCAACACCGTCCAGGAAGGGCGTGTACCAGACTTCCACGCCCATCCGCTGCAGAGCTTCGGTCGCCGTGCCGCCGTGTTCGCGCCGGGTGGGCACGAACACCACGTGGGCGCCGCCCTGCAGCAGCAGGCGGATCAGGTTGACCTGCCGCAGCGAGCCGGAGTCGCGCTCCGGGCGCGGCACTTCCTCATCCAGGATCAGCACCTGGCGCCGGCCGCGCAGCAGCAGCGCCGGCGAGGGCACTTCGCCGACCTTCGGATGGGAGGCCAGTTCAGCGGCCCATCTGGCTGCGAAAACACCTTGGTTGCGTACCTGGTAGGCCTTCACGCCGCTGCCGGTATCGGTGCCGTTGCTGGTGCCTTCATCGTGGATCACCCGGCTGGCCGGCTGCACCAGCACGCGCAGGCCCTGCGCACGTACGCGGAAGGCCAGGTCGGTGTCTTCGTAGTAGGCCGGCTTGTAGCGGGTGTCGAAGCCGCCCAGTTGTCGCCACAGTGCGCGGGGCAGCATCAGCGCGGCGCCGGAGCAGTAGTCGACGTCGCGCAGGCTGGCGAAGCGGGGATCATCGGCCGCTTCGAAGCGGCCGTAGCTCCAGCCACTGCCATCGGCGAAGATCACCCCGCCCGATTCCTGCAGGCGGCCGTCGGGGTACAGCAGCTGGCTGCCGACCAGGCCGGCATCGGCGACGGTCGCAAAGGTGTCCAGCAATGCTTCCAGCCAGCCCGGCTGCGGCACCGTATCGTTGTTGAGCAGCACCACGTAGCGACCGCGCGTGCGCGACACGCCATCGTTGCAGGCCTCGATGAAGCCACCGTTGCGCTCGCGCACTTCGTAGCGCAGACCGCTGATCTGCGGCATCCACTGCACCGTAGCGTCGCTGCTGCCGTCGTCCACGACGAGGATCTCGCAGGGCACCGACGGCGGGTGCGCGGCCAGGGCGCGCAGGCAGGCCAGGGTATGGTCGACGTGGTTGTAGACCGGAATGACGATGCTGACGTCCGGCGTATCGCTGGTCGGCACCGTGAAGGGAGCGAACGGCTGTGCCGGTGGCAGGTACAACGGTTTGCGCGGTGCTGGGACGGCGCGCTGGCTGTGCACGCGGATCCGCTGCCAGGTGGCCCGCCAGCCGCGGGTGCGCAGGCTGGCCAGGCTGCGGCGGGCCAGCCCGGTCAGGCGATTGATCAGGTAGCGGATTTCGGCCAGGGACATCGCCATCCGGGTGCAACTCCAGCTTAAGCAGGGGGGCCGGGAGAATTCGCCTGCCGCAGCGGCTGGGGTAGACTCGCCAGACCCTACATTGTCGCATTCCCGTGCCCCGACGCTACGATTCAGACGATATCGACGATTTCGACGACGACGACCAGCAGGACACCGGTCCGCTCTGGCGCCGCCGGCTGATCACCTGGAGCATGGCGGCGGTCGCGTTGGGATTGGGTTTCCTGATCCCCTATACGCTGTACCTGAACCAACAGGTGACGCAACGTTTTGGTGAACTGCGCTGGCAGATCCCGACGCGCGTCTATGCACGCCCGCTGGTGCTGATACCCGGCAAGGCGATGGATGCGGCGACCCTGAAGACCGAGCTGGCCGCCTCGGCCTATCGCGATGATGGCCAGGGCAAGGAACCGGCAACCTATGCGGTGCAGGGCGGCCGCTTCGTCATCTCCAGCCGCGGCTACAACGATGTCGACGGCCAGGTCGCGGCGCGTCGGGTCGAGCTGTCGCTGTCCGGCGGCAGCATCGCCTCGCTGCGCGACGCCGACAGCCGCAAGGCGCTGAAGGCGGCCCGCATGGATCCTGCGCGCATCGCCACGCTGTATGGGCAGAAGCAGGAAGAGCGCCGCCTGATCCGCATGAACGAGGCCCCGGACCTGTTGGTCACTGGCCTGCAGGCGGTCGAGGACAAGGATTTCAACCGCCATCACGGCATCGATCTGTCCGGCATCGCGCGCGCGGTCTGGGTGACGGTCCGTTCCGGCGGGCAGAGCCGGCAGGGCGCTTCCACCCTGACCCAGCAGCTGGCCCGCAGTGGCCTGCTGGGTATCGGCAAGGAACAGACCTATACCCGCAAGTTCAACGAAGTGCTGTATGCGTTGATCATGGAAGCGCGCTATGACAAGCGCACCATCTTCGAGGCCTACCTCAACCAGGTGTATCTGGGCCAGCGCGGCAGCCAGGCGATCCACGGCATGTCCTCCGGTGCCGAGTTCTGGTTCGGGCGCGATCTTTCCTCGCTGGAAACCGAGCAGATCGCGCTGTTGATCGGCCTGGTCAAGGGGCCGTCGTACTACGACCCGCGCCGCAATCCCGAGCGTGCGCTGGACCGTCGCAACTTCGTGCTGGGCAAGCTGCACGAGGCGACCCTGATCGATGATGCCGAGTACCAGCGTGCGTTGAAGGCGCCGCTGGGCGTGCCCAAGACCCCGGGCCTGGTGGCGGCCAACCGCTTCCCCGCCTACGTTGACCTGGTGCGTCGCCAGCTTGGCCACGACTATCCGGAATCTGCCCTGCAGGGTGCCGGCCTGAGCGTGATGAGCGGCATGTCGCCGTCCGCGCAGGCCTATGCCGAAGGCGCGGTCACGCGCACCATCAAGTCGCTGGAAAGCAAGCGTCGCCCCGAGCTGCAGGCTGGCCTGGTGATGACCGACGTGCACAACGGCGACGTGGTGGCGGTGATCGGCAGCCGCGAAGTGTCCGAGGTCGGCTTCAACCGCGCCATCGAGGCGCAGCGCCCGGTTGGCTCGCTGCTCAAGCCCTTCGTGTACCTGCTAGCACTCGCGCAGCCGGACCGCTACTCGCTGGCCAGCTGGGTCGACGATTCACCGGTGACCGTGCAGCTCAGCCGCGGCCGCAACTGGAATCCCGGCAATGCGGACAACCGCAGCCATGGCACCGTGCGCCTGATCGATGCGCTGGCTCATTCCTACAACCAGGCCACGGTACGCGTGGGCATGCAGGTCGGCCCGGAACGGGTGACCCAGCTGATCCACGTGCTGGCCGGCATCAAGGCCGAGGCAAACCCGGCGGTGATCCTCGGTTCGACCGACCAGAGCCCGTACGCGATGGCGCAGCTGTACCAGTTCCTGGCATCAGGTGGCGAGATCCAGCCGCTGCACGCAGTGCGTGGTGTCCTTGATCCGCAAGGCAAGCTGCTCAAGCGCTACGACAAGACCCCCGCACCGGCACAGGAAGGCGACTCGATTGCCGCCAACCTGATCAGCATCGGCCTGCAGCAGGTGGTGGCCAGTGGTACCGCGCAGCGCTTGAATGCCGATGGCCTGGGCCGGCTGCAGCCGGCCGGCAAGACCGGCACGACCAATGATGGCCGCGACAGCTGGTATGCCGGTTACACCGGCGACCATCTGGCGGTGATCTGGATGGGCAACGACCAGAACGAACAGGCCGGCCTGTACGGCGCCACCGGCGCGATGCGCGTCTGGTCAGGCATCTTCCAGCGCCTGCCGACCGCGCCGCTGAAAGTCAGCAACAAGGGCCTCGACTGGCAGCCGGTTGCGGCGACCGGTACCAACAGCACCGATGAAGGCTGCCCGGGCGCGCGGCGATTCCCGTTCGTGGTGGGCTATGCGCCTGCCTACGAACCGTGTGCACCGGCCGCCGTGCCGGACGCCCAGGGCGGTGCCGAAGGCGAGGGCGGCGGCTGGCGCAGCTGGTTCGGCCTTGACCGTAAACCGGAACCCGCCGCTGAACCTGCCGCAGCACCCGCTGCAGCGACTCCTCCTCCAAGCCGATGATGCCGATGACTATCCGTTCGCTGTTCCAGCCCCTGGTCCTGAGTGGCCTCAGCCTGGCCCTGGCGGCCTGCGTGAGCAGCGCGCCGCAGGTCACCAAGCCGGTGGACACCACCACGCCCGCACAGCGGCTGGCAGCCGTGGAAGCAGCAGCAGGCCCGGATGACAAGGAGCTGTCGGTGCAGCCGCTGCGCGATTCACAGGTTGAGGATCTGCGGCAGACGGCGCTGAGCCAGCGCCAGGCCAGTGATCTGGCCGGCGCGGCCGCCAGCCTGGACCAGGCGTTGCAGATCGTGGCCGGTGATCCGTCGGTACTGCAGGAACGCGCGGAACTGGCGCTGCTGCAGGGCCAGTGGGCAGAGGCGGAAACGTTCGCGCGCAAGGCCGTGGACCTGGGTTCGAAGACGGGGCCGCTGTGCCGCCGGCACTGGGCGACGATCGAACAGGCGCGCCTGGCGCGGGGCGAGAAGGAGAATGCGGTGTCGGCGCATGCGCAGATTGAAGGTTGCACGGTGCCGGGGATCAAGCGGTACTGAGGTATTCCCCTCCATCGGGCGCTGCCCCCTCTGCGGCGGGCGGGCTGATGGCCTGATGTGGGTTGGCCGGGTGCATGGACTGGGCAGGGGGCGCTGCAAGTACGTCCATGTAAGCTCGGTCGCCGCATCCATGCGGCTCACGCCCCTGTCCAGCCCATGCACCCGGCCACGGACAGTTTCCTGTGGCCGCCGCAGGCAAGAACAAAATCAAACTCAAACGCGGGTCGCGCGCTGCGCGCGCTCGCTGAGGGGTCGGAGCCGTTTTCCAAGGGAAAACGGCTCCGACCCGTTCTACTTTCCCCGTCCAAACCAACCGCTTCTGCTCCGCCTTTGCCTCCCGTCACCGGGAAACTGTCGAGGGTGGGGCGGGCAGGGCAGGCAGGACCGTTGGCGCCATGGATGGCGCCATCGAGCCCCCAGGGATGGGTTCACGGCGTGTCCTGCCTGCCCTGTCCGACCCACCCCAGCACGTAGCAACCCAGAGCCATGAACAAACGCGGTTGCCGTTGCTTTTGCCTGTGCTCCGGCTTGAAACGGGTGCCGGGCAGCGCCCGGCCGGGTATCCTTTCCACCTGATGTCCGACCTTGTCCATGCCAGCCGCGAAGCCCTCAGCGAAGGCGGCGCGCTCGCCTCCCATCTGGATGCATTCGTTCCGCGTCCTGCGCAGCTGCGCCTGACCGAGGCCATTGCCGCATCGATGCAGCAGCGCGACCTGCTGCTCGCCGAAGCCGGTACCGGCACCGGCAAGACCTTTGCCTATCTGGTGCCGGTGCTGCTGTCCGGAATGCGCACCATCATTTCCACCGGTACCCGCGCGCTGCAGGACCAGCTCTATCACCGTGACCTGCCGCGCGTGCGCCAAGCGCTGGGCGTCGGCCTGCGCAGCGCGTTGCTGAAGGGACGCAGCAACTACCTGTGCCGCTATCGCCTGCAGCAGGCACGCGGTGAACCGCGATTCTCCAGCCCCGAACAGGCGGCACAGTTCCAGCGCATCCTGGCCTGGTCCGGCCGCTCGGATTCGGGCGATATCGCTGAACTCGATGGCCTGGCCGATGACTCGCCGCTGCTGCCGATGGTCACCTCCACCGTCGACAACTGTCTGGGCAACGAGTGTCCCTTCTGGGATGACTGCTTCGTCGTGCGTGCCCGCCAGCGTGCTCAGGCCGCCGACCTGGTCGTGGTCAACCACCATCTACTGCTCGCCGATCTCGCGCTGAAGCAGGAGGGCTTCGGTGAGCTGTTGCCCGGCGCGCAGGCCTTCGTCATCGACGAGGCCCATCAGTTGCCCGAGCTGGCCGCGCAGTTCTTCGGCGAGGGCTTCGGCATGCGCCCCTGGCAGGAGCTGGGCCGTGACTGTCTGGTTGAAGCGCGCGGCGTGGGTGGCGCGCAGTCGGCATTGCAGGAACCGGTCGATCATCTGCAGCAGGCCTTGTCTGCGCTGCGTGCTGCGATGGAGGGCTTGCCCGCGCGCGGTACGCAGTGGCGGGCGTTGGCAATGCCGCAGGTGCGCGAGGGTTTCGATGCGGTGATGTCCAGCCTGGTGGTGCTGGAGCAGGCACTGCAACCGCTGCGCGAAGCCGCTGCCGGCCTGGATGCCTGTCATGCACGCGCGCGTGAGGCGATCTCGCGGCTGGGCCGTTGGCTCGGCGATGAAGAGCCCGCACTCGACTTCGATGCCGATCCCGCCGAAACGAGCGCCGCCGCCGGCGACGTGCTCTGGTACGAGTTGACCCCGCGCGGTTTCCGCTGCCAGCGCACGCCGATGGATGTGTCCGCGCCGCTGCGCGAACATCGCGAGCGCAGCCATGCCGCATGGATTTTCACCTCGGCCACGCTGACCGTTGGCGGCGGCTTCGAGCACATCGCCACGCGCCTGGGCCTGGACGATCCGCAGACACTGGTGCAGCCCAGCCCGTTCAACTGGCCCGAGCAGGCACTGTGCTATCTGCCTGAAGGTCTGCCCGATCCGGCCGCGCGCGGTTTCGGAACCGCATTGATCCAGGTGCTGCGCCCGGTGCTGCAGGCGTCGCAGGGCAGGGCGTTCCTGTTGTTCGCTTCGCATCGTGCGCTGCGCGAAGCAGCCGAGGCATTGCGTGATGGACCCTGGCCGCTGTTCGTGCAGGGCGAAGCGCCGCGCGCGACCCTGCTGCAGCGTTTCCGCGAATCCGGCAATGGCGTGCTGCTGGGATCGGCCAGCTTCCGCGAGGGTGTGGATGTGGTTGGCGAGGCATTGAGCGTGGTGGTGATCGACAAGCTGCCCTTCGCTACGCCCGATGATCCGGTGTATGAAGCGCGGCTGGAAGCAATCCGTACCCAGGGCGGCAATCCGTTCCGCGACGAGCAGTTGCCGCAGGCGGTCATTGCCCTGAAGCAGGGCGTTGGCCGGCTGATCCGCAGCGAGACCGACCGCGGCGTGCTGGTGCTGTGCGACCCGCGTCTGCTCAACCGTGGCTATGGCAAGGTCTTCCTGCAGTCGCTGCCGCCGTTCCGGCGAACCCGGGCACTGGCCGATGTGCAGGCCTTCTTTGCGCCACAATGGGCCCCCGTGGCAGATGCCGCAGCCCCGACCGCCGCCGTGGCGGGCCCGGAGCCGGCCCCCGGTGCCACGTTCCCCCTGTTCTGACCCGATCCGATGAAACTGCTCGCCTTTGAAACCGCCACCGAAGCCTGTTCCGTAGCCCTGCATGTCGATGGGCAGGTACTGGAACGCTTCGAGATCGCCCCCCGCCGGCATGCCGAACTGAGTCTGCCGTGGGCGGAGGAGCTGCTGGCCGAGGCCGGCATCAGCCGCCGCCAGCTGGACGGCATCGCACTCAGTCGTGGTCCCGGTGCGTTCACCGGCGTGCGCCTGGCGATCGCCTTGGCGCAGGGCATCGCGCTGGCGCTGGATCGCCCGTTGCTGCCGGTGTCGACGCTGCAGGTGCTGGCACTGCGCGCGCCGATGGAAGAGAAGCAGATCCTGTCGGCGATCGATGCGCGGATGGGCGAGTTGTACGTGGCACGTTTCGAGCGCGTGGATGGACTGCCGGTGGCGCGTGATGCCGAGCGCGTGTGCGTACCGACGGCGGTGTCGTTGCCGGAAGACGCATCCGTCTACGGCGTCGGCACCGGTTTTGCCGCGGCGGAGGGCGCGCTGGTCGCGCAGCTGGGTGCGGGTCTGCGCCGCTTCGATGCGACGGCGCTGCCGCATGCAGCGGATGTGCTGGCACTGGCGGTGCCGGCGTTCGCACGCGGCGAAGGTATTGCTGCGGAGAAGGTCGAGCCGGCGTACCTGCGTGACAACGTGGCGCTGACGCTGGTCGAGCAGCAGGCTGCGCGGGACGCGAAGGCGAAAGCCAACGGCTGAGCCCCTCGTGGCGTGTCGCTGAAAGCAGAAGCCGTGGGTTGGCCGGGCGGGTGGGCTGCGCAGGGTACGCTGCAAGTACGTCCATGTAAGCTCGGTCGCCGCATCCATGCGGCTCACGCCCCTGCGCAGCCCACCCGCCCGGCCACGGACAGTTTCCGTGCGCGTCCGCCACGCAAAATCAAAAAAACAAGATCGAAGTCAAAAGCAGATCGCTTCGCTCGCATCCACGCATGGCGTGGATCTACTGTGCAGGCATGGCGTGGATACGTCGTGTCGACCAAGGTCGACACCTACCAACAGCAAAGATGCGCCGCGATCTGTCAGAGGTGGGGCGGTGTGGGCTTGCAGGACCGTTGGCGCCATGGATGGCGCCATCGAGCCCCCATGGACGGGTTTACGGCGTGTCCTGCAAGCCCACACCGCCCCGCCAAACCAACAGCCCAACCGCCGCTCTTGATCTTGCCGTTGCAGTGGCAGTTGCTTCCAGCGGGTCCCGGGCCGCAGGCCCGGGCAGAAAACCTTACCGGTCGTCGCGCAGTTCGCCGCCCGGCAGGAACACCCACGTGCGCGTGACCTGCAGAATGTCGATCTGATCGTCGCTGTCGGGCAACGGCGGGAACGGCTGCGCCAGCTGGATCACCCGCAGCGCCGCCTCATCCAGCAGGGGCGTGCCGCTGGAGCGCAGGATGCGGCTGCTTTCCACGCTGCCATCGCGGCGCACCCCCACGCTGATCACCACCTGTCCACCCAGCCGGCGCTGTCGTGCTTCGTCGGGGTAGTTCAGGTTGCCGACCTGCTCTGCGCGGTCCACCCACGCGCGAAGGTAATTGGCATAGGCGTATTCGCGCGTACTGGCCGAAACGAATTTCCGGTTCGGGCGCTTGGCGTACTGCGCCGAACGCAGGTGCACTTCCGCCGCCAGCCGCGCCATCTCGGCATCGCGTTGTTCGCGTGCGGTCAGTGGTGCATCCGGCGTGGGCTGCAGCGGGGTAGGGCGCGACTGCGCCAGCGCCACCGTGTCCTCGCCATTGCGGCTGCTGACCACGCGCGCCTGCGGCGGCGGCACCGGTGCTGCCGACTGTTGCTGCTGCGGTACCGGGCTGATGCCGGACTGCGCCTGCGGCACGATGCCGGCCTGGTTGTCGCGTGGGCGCTGCGCACGATCATGTTCGCCACCGCCCTCCTGGCTGGCGGCGGCCAGGAAATCCGCCTGCTTCGGGGTCAACGCGGTGCGGGTCTGGCTGAAGATCACTTCGAGGGTCGGCACCAGTGGCGCATCGCCTTTCACGGCAAAGCCGACCCCGAGGATCAGCAGGGCGTGCACCAGCACCGACAGGGCGATGGTGGCGCCCAGCCGCTGCGCTTCGCGCGGCGGCGGGGCGAGGACGGCAGGTGCGGCATCCATCAGTGCAGATCGGCCTCGATCGCGTCGAACAGGGTGCCGGCAATGTTCAGGCCGTACTGCGCGTCCAGTTCGCGCACGCAGGTCGGGCTGGTCACGTTGACCTCGGTCAGGTAGTCACCGATGACGTCCAGGCCGACGAAACGCATGCCACGACGCTTCATCTCCGGGCCGACCTGGGCGGCGATCCAGCGGTCGCGTTCGCTCAGCGGGCGGCCTTCGCCGCGGCCACCGGCGGCCAGGTTGCCGCGGAACTCATCGCCCTGCGGAATGCGCGCCAGGCAGTAGTCGACCGGCTCGCCATCGACCAGCAGGATGCGCTTGTCGCCGGCGGTGATGTCGGGGATGAACTTCTGGGCCAGGGCCAGCTTGCGGCCGCCGTCGGTCAGCGTTTCCAGGATCACGTTCAGGTTGGGGTCGCCCTGGCCGCTGCGGAAGATCGAGCGCCCACCCATGCCATCCAGCGGCTTCAGCACGGCCTGGCCATGCTCCAGCGCGAAGGCCTTCAGCGCCTTGGCATCGCGGCTGACCAGGGTCGGCGGGCAGCACTGCGGGAACAGCAGCGCGGCCAGCTTCTCGTTGTAGTCGCGCAGGCCCTGCGGGTTGTTGACTACGCAAGCACCGGCGGCGGCGGCAACATCCAGTACCTGGGTGTCGTAGACGTACTCCGCGTCGACCGGTGGGTCCTTGCGCATCAGCACGATCTGGCCGGGGCCGAATTCAGTCCGGCTGAATGCGCCCAGCTCGTACCAGCCGGCCGGGTCGTCGCGCACCTGCAGGGGGGCGGTCCAGGCCACGGCCAACCCGCCTTCCAGCGCCAGTCCGCCCGGGCGCACGTAGTGCAGGGCGTGGCCGCGGCGCTGGGCTTCCAGCAGCATGGCGAACGTGGTGTCCTTGGCGATCTTGATGTGGGCGATGGGATCCATCACCACGATGACGTTCAACGGCATGGGCGCACCTGTCAGGCAAGGCGTTGATGGTAGCGGCAACGCCGGCTGTGCGCCTCCCCGGCGATGTGCAACGCAGCGTCCCTTGCCCGGCTGCGCAGTGATTGCCAATCCGGTCACGTTCAGCCCGGCGCCACGCCCCGCGCCACGGACCGCCCTTGAAGCGGGCGCGGGAAGTGCGATATAGATACGCTTTCGCAGCGGCTCCCGCCAAAGATTGGGCCGCGCGCTTGGGGAATGGCAATGACTGAAAACACGACTGCGGGCGGGGAGCTCGCAGGACTCCGGGTGATGGTCATCGATGACTCGAAGACCATCCGCAGGACTGCGGAAACACTACTGAAGCGCGAAGGCTGCGAAGTAGTGACCGCAACGGACGGTTTCGAGGCCTTGGCCAAGATTGCCGACCAGCAGCCGCAGATCATCTTCGTCGACATCATGATGCCGCGCCTGGATGGCTACCAGACCTGCGCACTGATCAAGGGCAACCAGCTGTTCAAGGCGACCCCGGTGATCATGCTGTCGTCCAAGGATGGTCTGTTCGACAAGGCGCGGGGGCGCATCGTCGGCTCGGAGCAGTACCTGACCAAGCCATTCACGCGCGAAGAACTGCTGGGTGCCATCCGCACGTACGTCAACGCCTGACCAGGGGGGAAAGGCACAATGGCTCGTATCGTCCTGATCGAGGATTCACCGACCGACCGCGCGGTGTTCACCCAATGGCTGCGCCGTGCCGGCCATGAGGTGCTGGAAGCGGACAATGCCGAAGATGGCCTGCAGCTGGTCCGCGACCAGGTGCCGCAGCTGGTCCTGATGGACGTGGTGCTGCCGGGCATGAGCGGTTTCCAGGCGACCCGGGCGATGGCCCGCGACGCCGCGATCAAGCACATCCCGGTCATCATCGTCAGCACCAAGGCGATGGAAACCGACAAGGCCTGGGGGCTGCGCCAGGGCGCCGCCGATTACATCGTCAAGCCGCCGCGCGAGGAAGAACTCATCGCGCGGATCAACGAGCTGGTGGCCTGATGCGCTCGCCCTTCGACATTCTTGAAGCCTACGAACGGCGCAGCCTGGCCCACGCGGTGCAGCTACCCGGGCGACAGTTCGCCCAGGACCTGTGGCGTGGCGTCGGATTCCGTGTCGGCCAGCGCCGGCTGGTGTCCGATTTCCGCGAAGTGGTGGAGATCGTACCGATGCCGCCGGTGACCCCGGTGCCCTGCGCGCAGCCATGGCTGCTGGGCGTGGGCAACCTGCGCGGCAACCTGTTCCCGGTGGTCGACCTGAAGTACTTCCTGGAAGGTGCGCGCACCGTCCAGCAGGAAGGCCAGCGCGTGCTGATCATGCGCCAGGCCGGTGGCGACGTCGCCCTGACCATCGACGAACTGTTCGGCCAGCGCAGTTTCGAGCTGACCCAGCAGATCGAGGCCGGTTCACTGGCCGAAGGACGCTACGGGCACTTCGTCGATCGCGCTTTCCATGCCGATGGCAACGACTGGGGCGTGTTCTCGCTCTCGCTGCTGTCGCGTACCCCTGAATTCCGGCAAGCCGCGGCCTGAGGCCGGGCATCGCCCCCTGCATTGAAAATCGAGGTTGAACGATGAGTACTGCTTCGGATGCCACCAAGACCGGCAAGCTGCGGCTGGGCGGCAGCAACCTCTGGCTGGCGCTGTTGGCGCTGTCGATGATCCTGTTCGGCGTGAACACGGGTGTGTCCACCTGGCAGGGCAGCCGCCTGGCCGATGCCGGCTCCAAGGCAGCGGACCTGCAGGTGCTGTCGCAGCAGCTGGCCAACCAGGGTCGTGACGCGGTCGGCGGCAACGCGCAGGCCTTCACCGCCTTCAAGGCCACCCGCAACGCGATCGAGCAGAACGTGTCGACCCTGCAGGGGCGCTACGGCAACGAGCCGGGCGTCTCCGGGGCGATCTCGACCCTGGCCGACACCTGGACGCCGCTGGGCAAGCAGGCCGGCCAGCTGGTCGCCAGCGAGCCGGCGGTGCTGGCCCTGGCCGGCAACGCCAACAACTTCTCCGGTGCGGTGCCGGGCCTGCAGGCCCAGTTGAACGAACTGGTGCGTGCGATGTCCGCCTCCGGCGCCCCGGCGTCGCAGGTCTACAGTGCCCTGCAGCAGGTGGTGGTGGCCGGTTCGATGGCCCGTCGCGTGACTGAAATCCGTGCCGGCGGCACGGCTGCGGCCGCTGCCGGCGACGCGCTGGCCCGCGACATCACCGTGTTCTCGCAGGTGCTCGATGCGCTGCGCAATGGCAACGAGGATCTGGGCATCACCGCCGTGCGCGGCGCTGCCGCCGTTGCGGCGCTGGAGCAGTCGCAGCAGAAGTGGGAGGCGATGAAGCAGGACGCCGACGCGATCCTGGCCAGCTCGCGCCAGCTGTTCGCCGCGCAGTCCGCTGCCGCCACGCTGGGCCAGGGTTCGGCGAAGATGCTGACCGACAGCCGCAAGCTGTTCGAAGCGTTCTCCTCGTTCGGCTCGGTGTCCGACACCCGCCTGTTCCCGAATTTCTGGATCGGCGTGGTATCCGGTGCGCTGTCGCTGATCGCGATCATCGGCTTCGTCTCCACCAACGTGCGCAGCCGCTCGCGCGAACAGGAACTGCGCTACCAGACCCAGGTGGAGTTCAACAGCCGCAACCAGCAGGCGATCATGCGGCTGCTGGATGAAATCTCCTCGCTCGGTGAGGGCGACCTGACCGTGAAAGCCTCGGTGACCGAGGACATGACCGGCGCGATCGCAGACGCCATCAACTACGCGGTGGATGAACTGCGCCACCTGGTGACCACCATCAACGACACCTCGGCCAAGGTCGCGCTGTCGACCCAGGAAACGCAGGCAACGGCGATGCAGCTGGCCGAAGCGGCCGGCCACCAGGCCAACCAGATCACCTCGGCATCGGACCGGATCGGCGAAATCGCCGCCAGCATCGAGCAGGTATCGCGCAACTCGGCCGAGTCGGCCGACGTGGCACAGCGTTCGGTGGTGATCGCCGCCGAGGGTGCCGGCGTGGTCCGCGAGACCATCCAGGGCATGGACCAGATCCGCGACCAGATCCAGGAAACCTCCAAGCGCATCAAGCGCCTGGGCGAGTCCTCGCAGGAGATCGGCTCGATCGTGGAACTGATCAACGACATTTCCGAGCAGACCAACATCCTGGCGTTGAACGCGGCCGTGCAGGCGGCGTCGGCCGGTGAAGCCGGTCGCGGTTTCGCGGTCGTGGCCGACGAAGTGCAGCGCCTGGCAGAGCGCACCTCCGGTGCGACCCGACGCATCGAGAACCTGGTCCAGGCCATTCAGGCCGATACCAACGAAGCGGTCACCTCCATGGAACAGACCACCGCCGAAGTGGTGTCCGGTGCACGCCTGGCCGAAGACGCCGGTACCGCACTGACCGAGATCGAGCGCGTGTCCAACGCACTCAACACCCTCATCAAGAACATCTCCATCGCCGCGCAGCAGCAGTCGTCGGCGGCGTCGGACATCACCCGCACGATGGGCGTGATCCGCCAGATCACCGGCCAGACCTCGCAGGGTGCCGGGCAGACCGCCGAGTCGATCGGCCACCTGGCGCAGCTGGCGGCCGACCTGCGTCGTTCGGTCGCCGACTTCAAGCTGCCGGCGTGACACGGGCAGGGCGGCGAGCAAGGAACCAGTCGATGAAGCATTTCCATTTCCCACGCCAGGATCCGCGCGACCGTCGCGCGGCGGCGACCGGAGCGCATCCATGAGCAGCCTGCGCGATGCGATGAGCCACGCGGCCCTGGGCTGGGTCAAGCCCGAGCTGGACGAGACCCTGCGCCTGGTGCGCAACGAGGTCGAGTACTTCGCCGAAGACCCGGGCGACAGCAGCCGCATGCGCATCTGCGCCGGCTATCTGCACCAGGTGCAGGGCACGCTGCGCATGGTTGAACTGTATGCACCGGCGATGGTGGCCGAAGAGCTGGAACAGCTCGCCATTGCTGTCGGCAAGGGCGAGGTGGCCGAGCGCGATGAGGCCTGCGCTACCCTGATGCGCGGCAGCGTGCTGCTGCCCGATTACCTGGAGCGCCTGCAGAACGGGCACCGTGACATTCCGATCGTGCTGCAGCCGCTGCTCAACGAGATCCGCGCCGCACGTGGCGAAGCGCTGATCAACGACAGCGTGCTGTTCGCGTTCGCGCCCGATTCGGTGACCGCCACCGAAGCGGAGCTGGACCACGCGCGTGGCAGCCTCAGCGGCCGCAACCGCGAACTGCTGGATACCGTCGGCAACGCGGTCAAGGAAGAACTGCTGCAGGTCAAGGACGCCCTGGACCTGCACCTGCGTACCGACGGCGCGCCGCAACAGCTGCAGGAGCAGGTGACCAAGCTGGGCTCGGTGGCCGATACGCTGGGCATGCTCGGCCTGGGCGCCGCGCGCGGCGTGGTCGTGCAGCAGCGTGATGCACTGCGCGGGGTTGTCGAAGGCCGCCAGCAGATCGACGAAGACATGCTGCTGGATATCGCCGGTGCGCTGCTTTATGTCGATGCATCGCTGGACGACCAGGTCGCACACCTCGGTGCCAGTGGCAGTGGCCAGGATGATCCGAGCGCGGTGGAGAACCGGCGCACGGTGGAAGTGCTGGCGCACGAGGCGATCGCCAATTTCGCCGCCGCCCGCGAGCATTTCGTCGCCTTCATTGAAACCAGCTGGAACCACGCGGAGCTGCAGGACGTGCCGCGCCTGCTCGGCGATGTTTCCGGCGCATTGCGCATGCTCGACCTGGGCACCGCCGCCGACTACCTGCGCGGCGTGCAGCAGTACATCGAAGCTGAACTGATCGGTCGCCAGCGCGTGCCCAGTGGACGCCAGCTGGACACCTTGGCCGATGCCATGGCCAGCCTGGAGTACTACCTGGAAGCGCTGCGCGACCGCCGTCCGGGTCGCGAAGACATCCTCGACATCACCCGCAGCAGCCTGGAAGCGCTGCGCTACTGGCCGCTGCCCGAGCGCGGCGTGGCCGCAGCCGAGCAGGTGCAACCGGTCGAGCGCGAAGCCGTGCCCGTGTCGGCCGTTCCGCTGCAGATCGAACCGCTGGACGCCATCGTGCAGGCCGCCGCGCCGACACCGGGCGACGTGCCCGCCTCGCTGCCCGATTTCACCTTTGATCCGCTGCCGGAGGCCCCGGCCGCCGACAATGGCCTGATGTTCGGATCGCTGGCTACGCCGGCTGTCCCTGCCGAACCGCGCGACACCCCGGCGCCACTGCTGTTTGCCGCCTCCAGCGCACCCGCGCCGGAAGTGCCGCAATGGGAACTGGGCGGGTTCGACGCGCCGGCAGGTACGGCTGCCGAACACAGCGACGAGCGTGCACCGACCTTCGCCAGCTTCGATCCGGTCAGCTTCGATCCGCTGTCCGCCGAGCAGTCCAATACCGCTGCCTGGACGTTGTCCGAAGCGCCGGTGCTGGAACACGGCAACGCGCAGGTAGCCACCGTGGACGGCAACGATGACGCCTTCCTGGCGACGTCGTTGGACGAGGCGTCGTTGGCTGCGCCGCTGGATGCGGTCATTTCGCCGGCATTCGATCCGGTTGCCGCCGAACAGGACGGCCAGCCGCAGCCGAACGACGATGTGGTGTTCCGTTTCGACAGCAGCCTGCTGGACAACGCCGATGACGTGCTGTCGCTGGAGGCGATGGAAACGCTGTCGCTGGACGACGAACAGGAGTCGCCTGCGACGCTGGAACTCATTGATGCAGTTGCGGTGCCGCAGTTCGACGACGGCCTGGCCATTGCCGAATTGACCGACGCCACCGCCGAGACCGAGGCTGAGGCTTACGTTGAACCGGTCGCTGATCTGCGCGCGCCCGAAGACCTGCCGGCATCGGCGGCTGCGCCGACCGTGTCTCTGGTCGATGTGGATACCATCGCGCCGATCGACTTCAGCGAGGCCGATGCGCAGTTCTTCGCAGAGCTGAATGCCGCCGCCGCCGACTTCAATCCCCAGGCCATGCAGGCAACTGCCGGGCCGGCCGAAACCGTACCGCCGGCCGTGGCCGAGGGCGGGTTCGATGCGGGTTTCGACGACGATGCCGAAAACATCGACCAGGACATCCGCGAGGTGTTCCTGGAAGAATTCGACGACGAGCTCGGCAATCTCGGTACGCTGCTGCCGGCATGGCGCATGCAGCCGGACAACATGGATCGGCTGCGGCCGATCCGGCGCATCTTCCACACACTGAAGGGCAGTGGCCGCCTGGTCGGCGCACGTACCCTGGGTGAGTTCGCGTGGAAGATCGAGGGCATGCTCAATCGCGTGCTCGATGGCACCCGTGCCCCCACGCCGGCGGTGCTGGCGATGGTCGATCACGCATACACGGCACTGCCGCAGTTGAACGCGGCACTGCGCGACGGGCAGCGTGTCAGTGTGGACCTGCAGGCGATGCAGGCCATCGCCGATCGCGTAGGTGCAGGCGAAGAGACGTTCTACGTTGCGCTGCCGGGCGCTGCTGCACCGGCGCTGGTGACAGCGGCCGATGCTGTCGAGCCCGTTGGCAGCGCCGAGCCGGTTGTCGACGCCCCGGCAGAGAGCGCTGTCGAAGCGGCGGGTACGCCGGCCAACATCGACAGCGTGCTGCGCGAAATCCTGGAAGCCGAGGTGGAACTGCACCAGGCCACGCTGCAGGGCTGGTTGCGCTCGGCGCAGCAGGCGCCGCAGCCGGTCAGCGATGCGCTGCTGCGTGCGGTGCACACCATGAACGGCGCCTTCGCGATGACCGAAGTGCCGGAAATCACCGCCGTTACCGGCGGCGCCGAGTCGTACATCAAGCGCGCGCTGGCCGCCGAGGTGGTGCCCGGTGATGACGCCGTGGCGGCCCTGGACGAGACCGCGCAGGCGATCAACGCGACCATGGACGCGCTGCAGGCCGAGCAGCCGCGGATTGCGCCGCAGGCTGAACTGGCGCAGCGCCTGCAGGCGCTGGCCGGTGAACTGCCGGAAGCACGCTGGCCGATGACCGGGCTGGACGTCGAGGATGAAGACGAAGACGACCAGCTGCTTTCGCTGGTCGCCGATGCCGATACCGATGTGGACGTGTCGACGCATGAGGTCGGGATCGAGCCGGAAGCCGGGCGTGATACCGATAATGTCGATACCGACGTGCTGGATGCAGTGCAGGTCAGCGAGGACGCGTTGAGCGACGCGGGCCTGGAGTCCGCTGAGTTGACCGGCAGCGATGATCTGTCGCGTTACTTCGACGCAGGGTGGCCTTCGATGCCGGACGCCCCGGCACCGGAATCGACGTTGGAAGTGGCTGCTTCCACGCTCGTTGCCGCGGAGATTGAAGCCGGACAGGCGGTGGCGGCATCGGAAGACACTGCGTTGGAAGACGCCGCGTTGACTGCGGTGGACGATCTGTCGCCGTATCTGGACGCCAGCGCGCTGCCGGTTGACGACCGCGACCCGGATGTCGCAAACGACCTGAATACGCCGCTGCCGTTCACACCTGAAACAGCGGTGGATGACGACGCTGCTGCAGTGCCACTCGACAGCGAGCTGTCCAGCCTGCAGGATGAAATGGCTGTGCCGGGCTTCGCAGACCCGGTCACGCTGGAAGCCGCGCTCGAGGCCGGCCTGCACGTGATCGACGAGGAGCAGGGCCGGGACGAAGACGGACAATGGCCCGTGCTCGGCCTGCAGGCCAGCGAACTCGCGCCTGGCGAGGCGGAAGCCTTTGCCGAGGATGCGGACGTCGGCGGGGAGGCGGCGGTCGGTGAAGGAGAGAGCACTGACCAGCCGTCCCCGGCGACGGTGGAAGACGCCGAGTCCACGGACTCGACGCAGGACGCCGTTTCGCCCTCTCGTTTCTTCGAACTGGAAGATGCTCCGGGCCAGCCTACCGTGGCGGACAGCGGCATGATCGTGGTGCCGGTCGCGATGGAGGCTGCGGCGATCGACGCCGAACCTGTCACCGTCGACAGCGCCGATGCGGTGGTGCCGGCGGATACGGCTGTACTCGAGGCCCAGACCGAGTCCGAGTCCGAAGACAGCGCCGACCTGCTCGACTTCAGCGTCTATGACCGCGAGCTGGTCGACATCTTCGTCGAGGAAGGCAAGGACCTGCTGGATCATTGCGATGGGCTGATCAGCGAACTGCGCGAAGCGCCGCAGGATCGCGAAGCCCTGGCCGGCCTGCAGCGCGATCTGCATACGCTGAAGGGTGGCGCGCGCATGGCGGGCATCAACGCCATCGGCGATCTCGGCCACAGCATCGAATCGCTGCTGGAGGCTGTCGCCGGCGGGCGCACCGAGATCGAACGTCGTGACGTGCAGATGCTGGAGCGCGGTTTCGACCGCCTGCACCAGCTGCTGACGCGCACTGGTGAACATCGCGTTGTCGAGCCGGCACAGGATCTGCTCGATGCCTTTGAAGCACGGACCACGACCGACATCGCCGCCGCTGCCAGCGCAGCTGCAGCCGCTGCTGCCACCGAGGCGGAGCAGACTCCGCAGGTCACTCCGGCCGTGGCCGTGGTCGACGCCCCGTTGTCGGCACCGTTGCCGGTGGAAGGCTCCACCGAAGAAGACCCGCTGGCCCGTCCGCAGCAGGAACAGGTGCGTGTGCGCGCCGACCTGCTTGACCGCCTGGTCAACCACGCCGGCGAAGTGGCGATCTACCGTTCGCGCCTGGAACAGCAGCTCGGTGCCTTCCGCGGCGCGATGGGCGAGCTGGAACGCACCAACGCGCGTCTGCGCGACCAGCTGCGTCGCCTGGACCTGGAAACCGAGGCGCAGATCGTTGCCCGCTACCAGCGCGAGCAGGACCAGGCCGACCACAAGTTCGATCCGCTGGAACTGGACCGTTTCTCCACCCTGCAGCAGCTCAGCCGCGCGCTGAACGAGTCCGCCGCCGATCTGGGTGGCCTGCAGGGCGTGCTGGACGATCTGTCGCGCCAGTACGATTCGCTCCTGCAGCAGCAGTCGCGTGTCAGTTCGGAACTGCAGGACGGCCTGATGCGCGCGCGCATGGTGCCGTTCGACGGCCTGGTGCCGCGCCTGCGCCGGGTGGTCCGCCAGGCCGGCATGGACACCGGCAAGCAGGTCCACCTGACCCTGGAAGGCACCCACGGCGAACTCGACCGCAACGTGCTTGATCGCATGGTCGCGCCGCTGGAGCACATGCTGCGCAACTCGGTTGCCCATGGCCTGGAAGCGCCGGAACAACGTCGTGCCGCCGGCAAGCCGGAAGAGGGCGAAATCGCCATCCGCCTGCACCGTGAAGGCTCGGAAATCGTGCTGGACGTGGCCGACGACGGCGCGGGCCTGGATCGTGAGGCAATCCGCCGTCGCGCCATCGAACGCGGCTTGCTGCCTGCCGATGCGCAGCCGAGCGAGCAGGAACTGGACAACCTGATCTTTGCTTCGGGCTTCTCCACTGCCGACCAGGTCAGCCAGCTGGCGGGCCGTGGCGTCGGCATGGACGTGGTCGGCAACGAAGTGCGCCAGCTCGGCGGCTCGGTCGATATCCAGTCGGTACGTGGCCAGGGCGTGCGTTTCACCCTGCGCCTGCCGCAGACGCTGGCGGTCACCCAGGCGGTGTTCGTGCAGATCGGCGAAACCACCTTCGCAGTACCGGTGGCGTCGGTCAGTGGCATTGGACGGCTGTCGCACGAACGCTTCGAAGCGGCCGACAGCAGCTACCGCTACGGCGGCGAAGACTATCCGCTGTACGACCTCGGCAGTCTGGTCGGCCAGGCGCCGGCGCGCGCCGACGGCCAGGCCCAGGTGCCCTTGTTGCTGGTCCGCGCGGGCGACCTGCGCGCCGCCGTTGCGATCGACCAGGTGCTGGGCAACCGCGAAGTCGTGGTCAAGCCGGTGGGCCTGCAGATCGCCTCGGTACCGGGCATCTATGGCGCCACCATCACCGGCGATGGCCGCGTGGTGGTGATCCTGGACGTGGCCCCGCTGGTGCGTCGCTTCCTGGCCAACCCGACCGCGCCGGTGCTGGTCAATGCACCCCGTCAGGAACGCCAGGTGCCGTTGGTGATGGTGGTGGACGATTCGCTGACCATGCGCAAGGTCACCGGCCGCATCCTGGAGCGTCACAACTTCGAGGTGAGCGTCGCCCGCGATGGCGTCGAAGCCCTGGAACAGCTGGAAGAGCGCGTGCCGGACCTGATGCTGCTGGATATCGAAATGCCGCGGATGGACGGTTACGAGCTGGCTACCGCAATGCGCGCCGACCCGCGCTACAAGGACGTGCCGATCGTGATGATCACCTCGCGCAGCGGCGACAAGCACCGCCAGCGCGCCTTCGAAATCGGTGTGCAGCGCTACCTGGGCAAGCCGTACCAGGAGCTGGACCTGATGCGTAACGTGTACGACTTGCTGGGGATTGCCCGTGTCCGTGAGTGACCTCGATCCGGTTCCGGCCGTAGCCCTGCTGGCCCGCCCGGGCGCGGCGCGCGAGCGCCTGCGCGAGGCGTTGGCCCATGCCGACGTGCAGATCGTGCTGGAAGACGATCCCATCACGCTGGAACCGCAGGCGCTGCAGGATGCACGCCCGCAGTTCGTGGTGATCGCGCTGGAAGCGGCCATTGAAGATGCGTTGGAGCGCCTGGAACCGGCGCTGTCGGCACCCGGGTTGACCCTGGTGTTCGACGAGGCTGAACTGGCCGCGCGCCGCGATGGGTGGGAAGCGCAACGCTGGGGCCGCCACCTGGCCGCCAAGCTGCACGGCCACCAGCAGGTGCTGCCGCCGGGTGCCGAGGACGAACCGGCACTGCAGCTTGAGCCGGGCCGGCCGTCGACGCCGCCGCCGGTGCCGAAGGAAGCCGCGCTGCAGCCGCACCTGGAACAGGCCCGTTCGTGGGCCGACGACGTGCCGGCAGATGGCCTCTATTCGCCGCCGGCACATCTGCATGAGCCGATCGCGCTGGAGCAGGCACTGGCGGCGCTGCAGCCGGTGCTGGCGGAGACGGCGACGCCCGCTGATGCAGCGGCTGCACCGCCGCCGGTGCCGGCAGCTCCACCGACGGCGTTCACCGATCACACGGCCTGGTCGCTGGTCGACGAGGCCAGCGACGCGCCGGCAGAGCCGCGTGCTGCTGCGACGGTCGCGGCGCCGGAACCGGCGTTCGACACCGAGCATCTGTCACTGGTCGACCTGGACGCCGCCGCACCCGCAGGCAGCCGCGCCGGTGCGCTGCTGGTCCTGGCCGGTATCGGCGGCCCCGATGCGTTGCGCCGCCTGCTCGCGGCACTGCCCAGCGGGCTGGCCGTGCCGGTTCTGGTGCACATGCGCCTGGACGGCGGCCGCTACGGCAACCTGGTCAAGCAGATGGCGCGCGTATCACCGCTGCCGGTGCAGTTGGCCGAAGCCGGCCAGCGCGCCACCGCGGGCGAAGTGCATGTGCTGGCCGATGACATCGGCGTGCACGCTGCTGCCGACGGCCTGTATTTCCAGACCGAAGCGCAGGGCATCTCGATTGCCGCGCTGTCGGCCGAGCACAGCGCGCTGGTGCTGCTCAGTGGTGCCGATCTGGCCCATGTCGGCCCGGCGCTGGATCTTGCCGCCGCCGGCGCCTGGGTAGCCGGGCAGGTGGGCGAAGGCTGCTACGACCCGGCTGCGGCAACGGCCGTGGTCGCAGCCGGCATGGTGGCCGGTGAACCGCAGGAACTGGCGCAGGTGATCGCCGCGCGCTGGGGCCTGGATGACGACGGAGATGCCGCATGAGCTACGCCAGCAATGATGAGATCCGCGGCGTCCTGATCTCGGCCGGTGCCGAACGGGTCCTGCTGCCCAATGCCACCGTGGCCGAGATGATGTCGCGGGTGCCGGTGCAGGCGGTGGACGACGCTCCGCGCTGGCTGGTGGGTGAGATCGGCTGGCACGGCTGGCAGGTGCCGCTGGTGTCGTTCGCACGGCTCTCCGGGTTGGGCGAAGAGACGGTGGCCGGCCACAACAAGGTGGTGGTGCTCAAGACACTCAGCGGCAACCCGGAGCGTCCCTACTACGCGCTGTTGACGCAGAGCTTCCCGCAGCTGATCTCGGTACCGCGCGATGGCCTGCTGGCCGACGCGTCCGAGGAAAACCTGCCCGACATCGTGCACATGCGCGTGTTGCTGGGTGAACAGAGCGCGCTGTTGCCGAATCTCGACGCACTGGAAGCCGCGCTGGATTCGCTGACGGCGTGACCGGAATCCGCCGGGCATGGCCCGGCGCTACCGCAGGCGTTCCGGATATCGGGTAGCGCCGGGCCATGCCCGGCGAGCGCAGTGGTCGCGCGATCCGTCGCTTATCCCAGATCGCCCAACCGTGCCTGCAATGCCGCGATCGCGGCCAGGCCTGCGGTTTCCGTGCGCAGGATACGTGGGCCCAACTGCAGGCCCTGGAAGCCTGCGGCCGCCAGCTGTTCACGGTCACGTGGCGACCAGCCACCTTCCGGGCCGATGGCGATCACCACGCCGCCGGCGGGCGCCGCCTGCAGTGTCGACAGCCGGTGCGCTCCCAGCGGGTCCAGGGTCAACCGCAACGTGTCGGCGGGCAGTGCCGCGCTGGCCTGCGCCAGCGACTGCGGCGGCCCTACCTGCGGAATGCGCGCACGGCCGGACTGCCCGCAGGCCGACTGCACCACGTTGTTCCAGTGCGCCACGCGCTTTTCCGCGCGTGCTGCATCCAGCTTCACCTCGGTACGCTCGGCATTCACCGGAACGATCGCGCTCACCCCCAGTTCGGTGGCCTTCTGCAGGATCAGATCCATCTTCTCGCCGCGTGCAATGCCCTGCAGCAGGGTGATGGTCAGCGGCGATTCGTTGCCGATCGGCTGCACCTGGTCGATGCGCGCCTGCACTTCGCGCTTGCCGGCCAGCGTCAGCGTCGCGGTATAGTCGTGGCCATCGCCGTTGAACAGCACGCAGGTGTCACCCTCTCGCAGGCGCATCACCCGCACCAGGTGGTTGGCCGTCTCTTCCGGCAGGGTCACGGTCTGGCCGCTGTGCAGCGCCAGGTCGATGGGGCAGCGGGTCACGCGCATGCAATCGCCTCGTCGATGGCTGCCAGCGTCGTATGCGCCAGCAGCTCCAGTTGTTCGTCGTCCACGCAGTACGGTGGCATCCAGTACAGCACGTTGCCCAGCGGGCGCAGCACCACACCGCGCTTCAGCGCCGCCTTGTAGGCATGCAGCCCCAGCTTCAGCGCCGGATCGAAGGGCGTGCGCTTGTCGCCGTTGCGGGTCAGTTCGAAGGCCACCACCATCCCGGCCTGGCGCACATCGGCCACGTGTGGATGGTCGGCGAACGGTGCGGCCAAGGTTCCCATCACCGAGGCGATGCCGCGGTTGCGCGCGATCACATCGTCGTCGCCGAAGATGTCCAGCGTGGCCAACGCCGCCGCACAGGCCAGCGGGTTTCCCGTATAGCTGTGCGAATGCAGGAAGGCACGTTCGCGCGAATCATCAAGGAACGCGTCATACAGCGCCTGCGTGGCCAGCACCGCAGCCAAGGGCAGGAAACCGCCGGTCAGGCCCTTGGACAGGCACAGCAGATCAGGCATCACCCCGGCCTGCTCGCAGGCGAACATCGTGCCGGTGCGGCCGAAGCCGGTGGCGATCTCGTCGGCGATCAGGAAGGCGCCATGGGCGTCGCACAGTTCACGCACGCGCTGCAGATAGGCCGGATCGTGCATGCGCATGCCACCGGCGCACTGCAGCCGTGGCTCCAGGATCACCGCGCAGATTTCGCCCGGATGCTGGTCGAACAGCGTGGCAAGGCCGTCGGCGGCCTGGCGTGCGCGGTCGGCCGCACTCTGTCCGGGCTCGGCCAGGTAGGCGTCGGGCGAGGGCGCGAACAGGCCCTCGGCCAGCAATGGCGCATAGACGCGGCGATACAGCGGGATGTCGGCCAGTGCGAGGGCGCCCAGCGTCTCGCCGTGGTAGCCGTTCTCCAGCGAGACGAAGCGCGTGCGCCGGGTCTCACCGCGGTTCTGGAAATACTGGAAGGCCATCTTCAGCGCCACTTCGACGCCGGCCGAGCCGTTGTCGGCGTAGAACACCTTGGCCAGCGGCGCGCGGCCGGGCTGGCGCGGCGCCAGGGCCAGCAGGCGTTCAGCCAGGGTGATCGCCGGTTCATGGCCGAAGCCGGCCAGCATCACCTGTTCCAGCTGCCCGGCCTGGGCGGCGATGGCACCGCCGATGCGCGGCTCGGCATGGCCGAACAGGTTGGTCCACCAGCTGCTGACGGCATCCAGGTAGCGGTTGCCGTCGTGATCGATCAGCCAGGCGCCTTCGCCGCGGGCGATCGGCACCAGCGGCAACGTGTGCGGATGCTCGCGCATCTGCGTGCACGGGTGCCATAGGACCTGGAGGTCGCGTTGCCGCCAGTGCTGGACCAGCGGAGAGGGGGTTGGGTCTGCTAGCATTTCGGGCTCATGAACATGTTGCTGCCTGCACATTCTATCGGCCTCGGCGCATGCGCCGGTTGCCACGGAGATTCCGCATGAACGATGACCGCGCCAGGCGTCCTCTGCCGATCATCCATCGGATCACCGACGAGGAGAACGGGCCCTTCCAGCGCCAGCACCTGGACCTGGAGTTCTCCAACGGCGAACGCCGTCGCTTCGAACGCTTGGTCAGCCGTGGCCATGGCGCGGTGGTGGTGGTGCCGATGCTCGATGATGAAACCGTGCTGCTGGTGCGTGAATACGCGGCCGGCATGCATCGCTACGAGCTTGGCCTGGTCAAGGGCCGGATCGATGCCGGCGAAACGCCGGAGCAGGCCGCCGACCGTGAGCTGAAGGAAGAGGCCGGGTATGGCGCACGGCAGGTCGACGTGCTGCGCGCGATGACCCTGGCGCCGACCTACATGAGCCATCAGTCCTGGCTGGTGGTCGCGCGCGACCTGTATCCGGAGAAGCTGGCCGGAGACGAGCCGGAAGAGCTGGAAGTGGTGCCGTGGAAGCTGGCCGATCTGGACCAGCTGATGCTGCGCGAGGACTTTTCCGAAGGGCGTTCGCTGGCGGCGCTGTTCATCGCCCGCCAGTGGCTGCAGGGAGCACGATGATCAAGCTGACCACGGAACTGCGCGAGACCGCGATCGCCATCGCCCAGGAAGCCGGGCAGGCCATCATGCAGATCTACAGCAACGGTTTCGACGTGACACTCAAGGACGACGACAGCCCGGTCACCGCTGCCGACCTCGCTGCCGACCGGGTGATCCAGCAGGGGCTGCGGCAGCTGACCCCGGACCTGCCGATCCTGTCGGAGGAGTCGCCGCTGGTGCCGTGGGAGCAGCGCCAGCACTGGGGCGCGTACTGGCTGGTCGATCCGCTGGATGGCACCCGTGATTTCGTCAAGCGCAATGGCGAGTTCAGCGTCAACATTGCGCTGATCTACCAGGGTGCTCCGGCCTTCGGCGTGGTCCAGTCGCCGGTCACCGGTATTGTCTGGCACGCGATGCGGGGCGAGCTGGCGTATCGCCGGCAGGGCGTACATGACACCGTACTGCGTACCCGTACACCCGCGACTGCGCCGCTGCGGGTCGCCGCCAGCCGTTCGCATCGCTCAGCCGAGACGAATGCGTTGCTGGCCCGGATGGGCGACATCGAGACCGTGGTGCAGGGCTCGTCGCTGAAGTTCTGCCGGATCGCCGAAGGCGGACTGGATGTCTATCCGCGGCTGGGCCCGACCTCCGAATGGGATACCGCTGCTGGCCAGTGCGTACTGCACGCGGCCGGTGGTGCGGTGCTCTCGGTCGGCACCGGCAAGCCGTTCCGCTACAACCGCCGGCCGACGCTGTTGAACGGCGAGTTCATGGCGCTGGGCGATACCAGCCTGCCGTGGCGCGACTGGTTGTCTGATTGATGCTGGAGAAACGCATGAGCACGCACGACACCCCTGCCACCGGCGACGCCAGCGCGGAGCTGGAGCGCCTGCTGGCCATCATGGCGCGCCTGCGCGACCCACAGGGCGGTTGCCCCTGGGACCTGGAGCAGAACTTCGCCACCATCGCCCCCTATACGATCGAAGAAGCCTATGAGGTGGCCGATGCGATCGATCGGGGCGATCTTGACGACCTTTGCGATGAACTGGGGGACCTGCTGCTGCAGGTGGTGTTCCATGCGCGCATGGCCGAAGAGCAGGGCGCGTTTGCCTTTGCCGAGGTCGCGCGCGCGATCAGCGACAAGATGCAACGGCGGCACCCGCATGTGTTCGCCGATGTCAGCGTCGACGATGCTGATGGTGTGATGCGCAACTGGGACGCGATCAAGCGTGCCGAGCGCGCGGCCAAGGGTGAGCGGGACACCTCGGCGCTTGCGGGCATCTCGCGTGGCCTGCCGGAATGGCAGCGGGCGGTGAAGCTGCAGTCTCGCGCAGCCAAGGTCGGTTTCGACTGGCCCGGCCCGCTGCCGGTGCTGGACAAGGCAGCCGAGGAACTGCAGGAACTGCGCGAGGAGTTCGAGCGCGGTGACATCGCCGGCAACAAGGCGCGCCTGCAGGAGGAACTGGGTGACCTGCTGTTTGTCTGCGCCAACCTGGCACGGCATGCGGACATCGATCTGGGTGCCGCGCTGCGTGGGGCCAACCACAAGTTCGAACGTCGCTTCCGGTCGATGGAGGCGCAGGCCGAGGCACACGGCGATTCGCTGGCTGCACTCGATCTGGATGCGCAGGAAGCGCTCTGGCAGCACGCCAAGGCTGCGGAAAAAGCGTGAAAACGCTGGGTCTGTTCCTGCTGACCGCGCTGGCCGAGATCGTCGGCTGTTACCTGCCCTGGCTGTGGCTGCGCAGGGGCGGCAGCATCTGGCTGCTGCTGCCGGCGGCGGCCAGCCTGGCGTTGTTCGCCTGGCTGCTGACCCTGCACCCGACCGCCAGCGGCCGCGTTTACGCCGCGTATGGTGGCGTGTACATCGGCACGGCGCTGTTCTGGCTGTGGCTGGTCGACGGCATCCGTCCCAGCCGCTGGGACATGCTGGGTGCTGCACTCTGCCTGGCCGGCATGGCGGTGATCATGTTCGGGCCGCGGCAGCCGGGGTAAGCCGCGGCGGTGTAGAGTCGAGTGATGTTCGACCGCTGTTGGCAAAGGAAGCCGGGCATGGCCCGGCACTACCCTCAACGAACGGAGCATGCGCATGTCCCGCTTCGCCAGCTTCCGCGAGTTCTACCCGTTCTATCTCAGCGAGCACCGCAACACGGTGTCGCGTCGCCTGCACTTCATCGGCAGCTGCGGCGTGCTGCTGCTGGTCGCCGCCGCCGTGCTGCGAGGGCAGCCGCTGCTGCTGTTGGCTGCACTGGCCTGCGGCTACGGCTTTGCCTGGGTCGGCCACTTCTTCTTCGAGAAGAACCGCCCTGCAACCTTCCGCCATCCGCTGTATTCCTTCATCGGTGACTGGGTGATGTTCGCCGACATCCTGCGCGGCAGGGTGAAATGGTGATGTTGCCCGGGGAGCTGGCCCGCGCTGCGTGATTCAACGCGCCGTGCAGCCCAGCATCGCCAGGTCGATCGAATCGGCCATGCGCCGGTAGCCCTCGTCGTTCGGGTGCAGGTGATCGCGGGTGATGCCGGCTGGCAGTGATTCCGGCTGTTTCGGATCACGCAGCGCCGCATCGAAATCCACCACGCCATCGAAGCCGGTGTCCTTGCCACGCGCCCACTGGTTGATCGCGGTACGGGTGGCGGCCGATACCGGTTCGTAGCGCTCCGAATCGCCGAAGGGCGTCAGTGTGCCGAGATGAGCGCGGATGCCATGCGCATGCAGTCGTGCGGCCACCTGGCGGTAGCCCAGCAGCATGTCCGTCGTGCTGCGTCCCGGCAGCGGCTGTGCACCGCCACCGTGGCGGATGTCATTGATGCCTTCGAACAGGATCACCTGGTCGGCGTCGGCAACCGCGATAACGTCGCGATCCAGCCGTGACAGCGCGCTGTGGCTGCGGCCATGGTCCAGCAGCTTGTTGCCGCTGATGCCTTGGTTGAGCACCACGAAGCGGTCCGGGCAGGCCTGCTGCAGACGCTGGCCCAACCGCTCGGGCCATTGGTTGAAGGAGCCACGCGAGGCCGTCGCACCTTCGGTGATGGAATCACCCAGGGCCACGATCACCTGCGGCCGATCCGCGCGCTGCACCAGCACGGCCGAGAACACATTCTGCTGGTAACCCACGCGCACGCTGTCGGCCACCGCATCCTGCTTGCCGTCGGCCACCCGCACCACGGTGCGGCGCACCGCAGGGCGGGTGGGCTGCGGGAAGTACGCGGTCACGCTGATCTCCTGCAGTGCGGCGACCTGCAATGGCAACGCATCACTCAGCAGCGCGGCACCCACTGGTACGTCGATGGACGCGCGTCCATCGACGGTGACCGGTAGCGCTGTCGCCCTGCCATCCTTCAGGCGCACCCGTACCTCTTCCACATGCAGCGGCGTGGTGCCCAGCTCGTTGCTGATGCGCAGACGCAGCGCATCGCCCTTGCTGCCCAGGCGCATGTCCTGGCGCACGGTCTGCGCGGCGAACTGTACGGGCGCGTCGGCGCTGCCATCCTTGCGGTCAGGCGCGGGCGAGGCGGTCCAGGCGGTGACCCAGACCGGTGCGGCCAGCGCCACGGGGGCGGCCACGGCGCTGCCGATGGCCAGGGAAAGCAGGGTGATCCAGCGCTGCATGGGCTTCGGTCCGGTCAGGAGAAGTAGGTGCCGCCGTTGACGTCCAGATTGGCGCCGGTGACGAACGCTGCTGCGTCCGACGCCAGGTACACCGCTGCATCGGCGGCTTCGTCCGGCAGCCCCTGGCGACGCAGCGGCGTCGCGCCGGCCACCGCCGTGCGCACTTCCGGCTTGGTGAATTCATCATGGAAGCGCGTGGCGATCATGCCGCAGCACAGCGCATTCACGCGGATGCCCTTCGGCCCCAGCTCCTTTGCCATGGCCCGGGTGAAGGTCATCACGCCGGCCTTTGCGGTGGCGTAGATCGCCGCGCCAGGGCCACCGCCATCGCGACCGGCCTGCGAGGCGAAGTTCACGATCGCCGCACCTTCGCCCATGTGCGGTACCACGGCGTGGGTGGTCAGGTAGGTGGAGGTCAGGTTGAGGTCGATGACCTTGTGGAAGAACGCGGGATCGATGTCGGCCAGCGGACGACGCTCGACCATGCCGCCGGCCACGTTCACCAGCACATCGATGCGCTGGCCGAATGCAGCCTGGGTTGCTGCGACCAGACCGGCCACCGCGGCCGGATCGGTGACGTCGGCGCGGTGAGCGATGGCCTGGCCACCGGCCGCCTTGATCAGCGCCAGCGTTTCCTGTGCGCTGGCTTCGTCGTTGGCGTAATTGAGGCAGACGCGTGCACCGGCCGCAGCCAGCTTGATCGAGACGGCACGGCCGATATCACGGCCACCACCGGTGACGATGGCCACCTTGTCCTGGAACGACATGCGGGAAACTCCTTGGTTTGCGGGGGAATGCGAGGGAAAGGGGGGCTCAACCGTCGTTGCGGTCGAGCTTGTGGATTGGTCCGGTCCACCACCACAGCGCCACCAGCGACAGCGGCACCAGTGCGGCAACGAGGATGAAGATCGGTGCGTAGGAATGGCGGGTCAGCACCGGCACCAGCCAGGTGGTGATCAACGTGCCGGCCACTGCGGCCAGGCCGCCGAGACCGGCCAGCGTGCCGACCGAGCGGCCGTCGAACAGATCGCCGGGCAGGGTCTGGATGTTGCCGATGGCGATCTGGAAACCGAACAGCACCGCAGCGATCGCCAGCACCGCAAACAGCGGCTGGTTGGCCAGTACCGCACCGAGCAGGGCCGGTGCCATGATCACGCAGCCGAGCGAAATCGAAAGTTTGCGTGCGCGGTCCACGCCATGGCCGGCATTGATCAGCCGCCCCGACAGCCAGCCGCCGCTGAGGCTGCCCAGCATGGCGCCGACGAACGGCACCCAGGCGAACAGGCCGATCTGCTTGATGTCGAAGCCGAAGGTCTCGGCCAGATAGATCGGCAGCCACGATACGAACAGCCACCAGATCGGGTCCAGCAGGAAACGGCAGGCCAACATGCCCCAGCTCTGCCGGTGCGCCAGCAGCGAGCGCACGCTCACCTTGGGCGCATCCGCGCGCTGCTGGCCGGTCTGGTCTTCCATGATCAGGCGTCGCTCGGCGTCACTCACCCACGGGTGCTTGTCCGGGCCGGCGCGATAGACGAACAGCCACGGCAGCAGCCACAGGAAGCCAAGCGCACCGACCAGCACGAAGGTGCCGCGCCAGCCCAGCCACAGGTACAGGCCGGCGATGGCCGGTGCGGAAACGATGGCGCCGATGGACGCACCTGCGTTGAAGATGCCCTGTGCGAGGGCGCGCTCACGCGCGGGGAACCATTCGGCGTTGGCTTTCACCGCACCGGGCCAGGCGCCGGCTTCGCTGACGCCCAGCATCGCCCGCACTACGCTGAAGGACAGCATGGAGTGGGTGACCGAATGCAGCGCGATCGAGATCGACCACACGCTGATCGACAACGCGAACCCCAGTCGCGTCCCGATCATGTCGAACAGGCGCCCGAACAGGAACTGGCCAGCGGCGTAGAACAGCATGAACACCGTTACCAGCAGCGCGTAGTCGTCCTTGGTCGCGCCGACCTCCTTGGCGATCTCCGGCCACATCACCGCCAGCGCATTGCGGTCGATGTAGTTGATCACCGTGGCCACCGCGATCAGGCCGACGATCAGCCAGCGCACGGCCGAGCGCACCGGCACCTTGCGCAGCGTGGCCAGGGCCGAGGGGCCGTTCATCGCACGTCACCCTTGCCGCGGTCCATGCGCGCATGGCTGCCGCTCCAGCGGTAGGCATGGCCGTCCACCGTCACGCTGTGTTCGCCCTTCGCGTCGCTGTCGTCGGCCACGCCGAGTGCGATGCGTGCGCCGCTGGCCAGGCGCAGTTCGAGCACCTCGGCATCATTGCCGCGCGTTCGGATGATCTCCCTGATGCGGCTGTCGGCGCCGTGCACGTACTCGGCGGTGCCGTTGTACTCGCCATGCGGCTCCAGCACGCTGAAGAAGGTCACATCCTTCTGTCCTTCCACGCGCTGCAGCAGCGCAGGTTCGCGGCGCAGGTTGAATTCGGGATCGTTGGCGCCGCTTTCCACCAGCAACGCCTGCGATGGCGCACTGCTGCCGAAGCGATAGGTGTAGAAACGCCCGTCGAGCAGCCATGCCAGCGTGCGCGGTTCACTGCCGGCCTTGCTGCGTGCGTCCAGCCACAGGTGCTGATAGCCGTTGTCGCCGCCGAGCACCGGGCGCTGGGTGGGGAAATGCTCGGCCTCGAATCCGGTGGTGACGATATGGCCGTTGAAGTGCAGCGGCAGGTCGTAACGCGCGGCCTTGTCGCCGTGCACCTGCAGCAGGTCCAGCACCACCGGCAGGCCCAGTTCGGGGTGGCGCAGCAATGCCTGGGTGCGGGTGAATACCACGCCCGGGTAAGCATCGCGCATCGTCGCCGAAGCGATCTGGGTATCGGCGTTGGCCTGGAAGAAACGCACCGTGGGTGCATGTTCCTCACCGCGCTTCCAGTCACCCTTGAAGTGGCTCTGCTCGTTCACCACCAGGGTGTTGTGGGCCACGGTCTGCTTGGCCCAGCTGCGGTTCTCGGCCAGGTAGATGCCGCCTCGCTTGGCTTCCACGTTGAGGAAGCGCGCCGCACCGTAGTCGGTCACCACGGCATTGCCGTTGTCGTAGAACAACCAGTTGAGCTTGTCGAAGTGGCCGTGGCCCATGCCCTGCATGGTGTCCTTCTGCACCAGCGCCTGGCCGTGTTCGCCGCCCATGCGCAGGATCGCCAGACCACCGCGCTCTCCATCCGGGCCATCGCGCAGCAGCATCGGCCGGTAATCGAACGGTTTGGCCTTGTTGGCGGCCAACGCCTGCGCCACCTGCAGCCCTTCCGGCGACAGCAGCAGGCGTTTCTGCTGCTGCGCGACCGACAGCAGGCGATCATCGCCGGCCTGCGCATAGGCGATGCCGATGCCCGCCACCAGCTCTTCGGTGTCGATGCCCTTGTCCAGGATCGCATCGTTGATCGGGAAGAACAGGCCGTCGTAGCTGGTCTGCACCAGCACGTCCACCGCTTTCAGCAGCACGCCATCGCGGCGCGCGAAGATCTTCCGCTGCGGCTCGTTGCGCTCAATGGCGTTGGCGAACAGCAGGAACGGCGCCAGCGCGTAGCGCTGGTAGTAGGGGCCTTCCTCGTAATAGCCATCGGGCGAGAACAGCAGGTCGATCTGCCGCAGGAAACCGAACTGGTCATCCTTGCGGCTGCCGCGCAGCGATTTCTCCACCAGTTCCGGATCGCGCAGAACGTAGCCGGTCATGCCGGTGGCCGCCACCGCCCAGGTTGCGTGGTTGTGGATCTGGTCGTAGTTCTTCGGCTCGCTGGCCAGGAACTCGGCCATCGGCCGGAACACCTGCGATTCGATGGTCTGCCGATCCTGCGGCGACAGCGCATCGCGGATCGCGTCGTAGCCCTGGATGGCGTTGACCAGCCAGACCGAATCGTTGAGCACCTGCCAGAACACCCGGCCGGGAATCTGCCCGCGTCCTTCCGGATGCGGGCCGAGGGTCGGGTAGAGCTTGGCGTACTGCAGCAGCATGTCGCGCGAATAGGTGACATAGGCCTTGTCGCCGGTCAGCCGGTACAGGGTGCCGGCGGCCAGCAGTGCCTGGTAGTTGCGCTTGTGCTGCTCATGGGTGCGACCGCCGCCCTTGTCCTTCGGCACCGGCACGTCGATGCCGGCCTTCATCATCTTCTGCAGCGATTTCTGCGTACGCGCCTGCTCCTTGGCGAACCACGGGTAGCGGCTGCCCTCGCTGGCCATCTGCTGCCACTGCGCAGCGGTCACCAGGACCGGCGCGGTATCGCCTTGTCGCGCGGCTGCGGCAGGTGCCGCGTGCAGCGGTGCCGTCGGCATCAGGGCGAAGGGAGCGGCGAGGGCAAGGGCGAGCGCCAGGCGGTGGGAACACAGGGACAGCGGCTGCAACCTCATCGATCAACTCCGGTGCTGGTGCGTGACAGGGCAACCTCGCCCACCTTGGGATACCAGTCCACCCCCGTCTGTTCGCGCGGGGTCATCGCCAGCGCCGGATCGGCGCCGATGGTGGGCAGCGGCGTTGCCGGCACCCACAGGCCGCTGGCGGCCTGCTGCAGGGCGATGCTGGCGCTGCTCACTCCGCCCGGGAATACGCTGCTGGCCTGCGGCGACTGCACGTTGTTGCTGAAGGCGATGCCCGCCAGCGAGCTGGCCGCATTCGGTGGATTCTTGCTGGTGCGGTTGACGATCAGGTTGCCGCTGAAGTGGCTGTTGCTGGCCGCGACCACGATCCCCTTGGCCTCGTCGTGGCCAACGCCGAAGCTGATCTTCGCCACGTCGACAAAAGTGTTGCGGCTGATGGTTGCGTTGACCACCGGCGCATAGCCGGACAGTGGCGGATTGGCCTGTGCGTCCATCACCGCCAGCGCCGAACGGTTGCTGGAGCCGGCCAGCCGTTCGAAGTAGTTGTTGCTGACGGTCTGGTCGGCATTGATGATGCGCACGCCGCCGGTGCCGGCCTTGTCGTCGCCGAGGAAGAGGTTGTCGATCACCCGGTTGCCGTTGCCATGGCGCAGGGTCAGCGCGCCGGCCGAACGATAGAACACGTTGCCGCGGAAGGTATTGCCGCCGGACTTGTTGGAGACGATCTCGGTCTCGCCATCGCAGCCCTCGAACCAGTTGTTCTCGACAGTGCTGTTGGAATCGCTCAGCGAGGTGTCGCTGGTGCCGACGCGGATCGTTTCGCCGCCATTGACGCCCAGTGCAGGGCGCGGGCCGAACCAGTTGTGGTCGATGCGGTGCTGGTTGTCCAGGCCTTGGGTGGCATCGCGCACCACCACCACCGTCGGGCCAGCGTTGGTCTTGCCACGCAGCTGGCTGTGGTCGAGGCGGTTGTTGCTGCCGTACACCGACACCCAGTAGTCCTGGTCGCTGCCATCGGGGTTGCTGTAGTCATCGATGACCAGGCCGGTGACGCGGCTGTGGCTGGCTACCGCCTTGCTCGACTCGCGGAAGGCCACCACCGCGTCACCCGGGGTGTAGCCGTTGCGGAACACCAGGTTGGAGACCTGCAGGTAGCTGCCGGCCAGGCGCAGGTCCGACGCCCCGCTGAGGATCACCTTGCCGGGTGTCTGCGCGCGCAGCACGATCGGTGCGGCGGCCGTGCCCTGGCCCTTCAGCAGCAGGCGCGCGTCGGTCCAGGTGCCATCGGCCAGCACGATCTCATCGCCAGGCTGCAGGGCGGCAGCGGCGGTGGCGAACGCGCCGACGTCGTGTACGAGCCAGCTGGCAGCTGTTGCCGGCGAACTGGTCAGGCATGTTGCCAGTCCAATTGCCAGGCAATATCCAAGCGCAGGTTTCGAAAGGCGGTGCGAAGTCGATTGAATGCGCATGAAGTCCTTCCAGAGACGGCGATGCCGCGGTTTCAGAGTGGGTGTGCATACCACTTGTTGGGTGTGTTGTAAGCCACGTTGCGCGCAAAGTCATGCTGCATCAGCACATGAAATGGCGGGCAACCGGTCTGAATCAAAGGTATTACGAAAAATCCAGTCCAGTTGGTTGACATTTCTGTGTCGGCGTGTCGAAGCTGCGTCCCACGCCTACCGTCCGGGCGATCCTTTGGGAGGAGGAAAACCATGCGGCAACCTGCCGGAGTTGTACGTCGTACACCGTTGTCACCCACACCACTGATCGTGGCACTGCTCGCTGCGCTGGCCGCTTCGCCGGCCGTACAGGCGCAGTCTGCCGCTACCGGTTCCGGGCAGGACGCCACCACCCTGGACCAGGTCCAGGTCACCGGCATCCGCGAGTCGATGCAGAGTTCGATCAACAAGAAGCGGGACGACACGGTGATCGCCGATGTGTTGTCGGCCGATGACATCGGCGACCTGCCCGCGCCATCGCTGGCCGATGCGATCGAAACGCTGACCGGTGCAGCCTCGACCCGCGACAAGACCGGCGCGTCGGAAATCTCGATCCGTGGGCTTGGCGCATTCCTCAGCAGCACCAACTTCAATGGCCGCGAGATCACCAACGGCAGCGGCGACCGCTCGGTGAACTTCAACATGTTCCCAGCCGAGCTGATCAACACGGTGGCGATCTACAAGACCCAGCGTGCCGACATCATCGAAGGCGGTGTCGCCGGCACCATCGGGCTGGAGACGGTCAAGCCGCTGGAGTACGGCAAGCGCTCGGCGCAGATCGATCTGCGTGGCAGCTGGGCCGAGTATGACAAGAAGTACCGCGACGACGATGGCATCGGCTATCGCGGTACCGCCAGCTACATCGACCAGTTCGAATTCGGCAACGGCCAGAAGCTCGGTATCTCGCTGGGCATCCAGCGGCTGGAGGGCACCGATCCGGAGGAGAGCATTACCAGCGGCTCCACCTGGTATGCCTGCGACGGCAGGCAGAACGTGGCCAATGCCAACTGCAGTGAAGTCAGCGCCCAGGCCATCGCCAACGGTGCCCCGTATTACCTGGTGCCCAGCAGCCGCATCTATCGCATGAAGCAGGAACGCAATGATCGCCAGAGCGAGTTCGCGGCGCTCCAGTGGCGGCCCAACGACGTGGTCGAGGTCAACCTCGATTTCGAGCATACCGAGCGCAACTGGGACGAGAACCGCAGCGACCTGAGCCTGTCCAACGCGCGTCGCGGCATCACCCAGCGTGACGTGGACGAGGACGGCATCGTCCGCCACCTGCATGGCAGCACCTCCATCGATTCGACCTCCAACCGCTATTGGCGTGGCGAGGAGTACACCGGTGGCGGCCTCAACCTGATCCTGCGCCCGAGCCCGGCCTGGGAGCTGTCCACCGATCTTTCCTATTCGCATACCAACCGCCTGGACAGCGAGCGCATGACCCGGCTGCGCGCCAACCAGCGCGACGTCAACAACGCCATCGTGCCGGGCATCAGCAGCGGCGCCACCGGCTATGTCGACTACGACTGGGACTGGCATGGCGAGGTGCCGAGCGTGGCGCTGGCGCCGAACTTCGATCCCAACAACTGGGATGCCTACACCGGTGCAGCGCGGGTCACCTCCAGCGCTACCGAGAACGACCACAAGATCAAGGCTGGCCGCTTCGATGCCAGCTTCATGCCCGAGTCCGGTTTCTTCACCCGAATCAAGGGCGGCGTGCGCGCCAGCCAGGCCGACTACCGCCTGCGCGACAACACCCTGGTGACCGACTACGACCAGCGCGTTGCGGCAGACAAGGCGAAGATCATTGCCGCCAATCGTGCCTGCCGTGCACCGTTCCCGCAGGATGACTTCATGGATGCGGCCAGCGGCAACACGATCTCCTCGTGGGCGTACTTCGATCCGAGCTGCCTCTACGAGTCCTTCCGCGGCACCAGCGACAGCGGCCTAGATCCGGATTTCCAGGATCCGAACAACGTCGATGTGACCGAGAAAACCCGCGCGCTGTACCTGATGGGCGAGTTCAGCAGCACACTGTTCGGGCTGCCGGTCACCGGCAATGTCGGCCTGCGCTGGGTCAAGACCGATGTGCGCTCGGAAGGTGTGCGCACCGACCTGGCGATCATCGACAACGGCGACGGCACGATCCGCCTGCAGCCCACGGGTGATTTCACCACCCAGGTGTTCAAGTCGGGCAACGACAAGCTGCTGCCAAGCGTGAATGCCGCCTTCGAGCTGAAGCCGGACCTGCTTCTGCGGGTGGGCGCGTATCGGGCGATGTCACGCCCGGATATCGCCGCACTCGGTGCCGGTCGAACCATCAATGTCAGCAGCGATGCCACCTATACCGGCCTGGCCGACGCGCTGGACGACATCAGTGCCAGCGGCAATCCGGCCGCACAGCCGTTGATGTCCTGGAACGGTGATGTCTCGCTGGAGTGGTATGCGAACCCGGACACGCTGCTGGCCGGTGCGGTGTACTGGAAGCAGTTCAACGGCGGCACCGCCACCGCGCTGGTGCCGGAAACCTACACCATCAACGGACAGACGGTGACCGTGCCGGTGCGCCAGCAGGTGACCACCGATGAGGACAGCACCCTGACCGGTATCGAGCTCAGTGCCACGCACCGGTTCTCGTACCTGCCCAAGCCGTTCGATGGCCTCGGCTTCAAGGTCAGCTACAACTATGCCGACGCCGACTACCAGACCCAGGATTCGCGGTTGGGCGAGCAGTTGGCCGCCGACGGATCGATCATCCCGGCCATCGTGCCGCCGGCCGGCCTGAGCGGATTCTCGCGGCACGTGCTGTCCGGTTCGATCTATTGGGACGTGGGCCGCTTCAACATCCAGGCCATCGGCAAGTTCCGTTCGCACTATTACCAGGACTTCACCGGCAACACGGCGCAGCAGAACCGCTATTACGATGACAACACCAGCGTCGACCTGCGCCTGCGCTACCGGGTGAACAAGCAGCTGTCGCTGTCGCTGGAACTGATGAACCTGACCAACGAGCCACGCGTGGCGTACCAGCCGCTTTACGGGAATTTCCGCGAGGTGGTGAGCTACGGGCGGCGTGCGTATTTCGGTGTACGATACAAGTTCTGAACAGGGCGGCGCGGCCAATGGTCGCGCCGTCGCTCCAACCGGACCCGCACCGTGCCCGGTGGCCGGGGACGGGCCCGGAGGGAACCGCCAAGGGTCAGCCGCATGTCCGCCAACCGTCTCTACCAGACCATCGCCGCCAAGCTCCGCAAGCTGATCGAAGATGGCGAATATCCGTCGGGTTCGCGCCTGCCGGGCGAACGTGAACTTGCCGAACGCTTCGGCGTCAGCAGGGTCACCATCCGCGAGGCGGAAATCGCCCTGGAAGCGCAGGGCTGGATCGCGATCCGTATCGGCTCGGGTGTCTATGTGAAGCCGCGCCCGGCACAGGCTGCCGGCGGGCTGCCCGATATCAGCGCCTTCGACCTGACCGCTGCGCGTGCCGTGTTCGAGGCAGAAGCCGCCGCGCTGGCGGCAAGCAATATCGATGAGGCCGGCATCGCCGAGCTGCAGGTGCTGGCCGAAGCACTGTGCCGGCGTGACCTCAGCGATGAAGAGGCCGGCGACTACGATCGCCGCTTCCATCTGACCATCGCCCGCCTGTCGGGCAATCCGGTGGTCGAGTATTTCGTGCAGCAGATCTGGCGCATGCGCAGTGAGCTGCCGCGGGTGACCGAGGTCTATGCCCGGGTGTGCCATGACGATGGTGCCAGCCGCGCCGACGAGCACATGGCGATCTTCGAAGGTCTGCGCGCGCGCGATCCGGTCGCGGCACGCAATGCGATGCGGCATCACTTCCAGCGCCTGTTCGAGGCGATGCTGGAGGCGACCGAAAGCCAGGCGCTGGCCGAGATCCGCCGGCAGACCCAGCAGGACCGCGAGCGCTTCCTGGCCACGACCCGGATCTGACCGGGCCCATGCTGTAGAGCCGGGCCACGCTCTGCTGCTTTCCGCTGGAACCTCCCGCACCCGCACTGCCTGCATCCGCGCGCTATGCTGGGCTCCGGACGTCTCCCATAAGGAAAGCGCGATGTTCCCGACCATGTTCTTCAGCGCGGTACTGGCCTTCGTGGCCGTGGTCATCCTGTTCAAGGCGGTACGGATGGTGCCGCAGGGTTATGAGTGGACCGTCGAGCGGTTCGGCCGTTACACCCACACGATGTCGCCCGGCCTGCATTTCCTGATCCCGATCGTCTACGGGGTGGGGCGCAAGGTGAACATGATGGAGCAGGTGCTGGACGTGCCCGGCCAGGAAGTGATCACCAAGGACAACGCCGCCGTGCGCGTCGATGGCGTGGTGTTCTTCCAGGTACTGGACGCGGCCAAGGCCGCCTACGAGGTGTCGGTGCTGGAAGTGGCGATGATCGCCCTGGTGCAGACCAACATCCGTACCGTGATCGGCTCGATGGACCTGGATGAATCACTCAGCCAGCGCGAGGTGATCAACGCCAAGCTGCTCAGTGTGGTCGACCATGCGACCAATCCCTGGGGCGTGAAGGTCAACCGCATCGAGATCCGCGACATCCAGCCGCCGCGCGACCTGCTCGATGCGATGGCGCGGCAGATGAAGGCCGAGCGCGAGAAGCGCGCACAGATCCTCGAGGCGGAAGGTTCCCGACAGTCCGAGATCCTGCGTGCCGAAGGCGAGAAGCAGGCCACGGTGCTGGAAGCGGAGGGGCGGCGCGAGGCCGCGTTCCGCGACGCCGAAGCGCGTGAGCGCCTGGCCGAAGCCGAAGCCAAGGCGACCCAGGTGGTGTCGGCGGCGATCGCCGACGGCGACGTCCAGGCCATCAACTACTTCATCGCACAGAAGTATGTGGAAGCGTTCAAGGAACTGGCCACGTCGCCGAACCAGAAGCTGGTGCTGATGCCGATGGAAGCCAGCGGCGTGATTGGTTCGATCGCCGGCGTGGCCGAGCTTGCCAAGCAGGCGCTGTCCAACCAGGAAACCCGGTCGCCGGCCAAGCGGCCGCCGCCGATTGGAGGCTGACATGCGCTGGGAAGTCGTTGCCTGGGGTGCGTTGGCGTTGTTGCTGTTCGCCGCCGAAGCGCTGGCGCCCGGCGCGTTCATGCTGTGGATCGGCATCGGTGCGGCGGCGGTGTTCGCGCTGGTGGCGGTGTTCGCCGATATCCCGGTGTTGTGGCAGGTGGTCGCCTTCGTGGTGCTGAGCGTGCTGTCGATCCAGTGCTACCGGCGCTGGGGCAAGCCGCGTGCGCGGCAGAGCGACGCGCCGCTGCTGAACCGTCGCGCTGAACAACTGGTCGGCCGGGTGGTGCCATTGCAGCAGGCCATCGTCGGCGGGCAGGGCCGGGTCAGCATCGATGACGCGTCGTGGCAGGTGAGTGGGCCGGAGCTGCCGGCCGGCACGCTGGTTCGGGTAGTGGCGGTGCAGGGCAGTGCGCTGGTGGTCGAAGCTGCCGGCTGAGTTTTCCAGCCAACGGCGCAGCCCCTCGTGGGTGGTCGCTGAAAGCAAAAGCAGATGCTGGGTTGGGTTGGGTCGGGCGGGTGGGCTGTGCAGGGGACGCCGCAAGTACGTCCTTGTAGGCTTGGCCGCGCCATCCATGGCGCGGACACCCCTGCCCAGCCCACCCGCCCGACCTCTGACAGTTTCCGGTGGCGTCCACCCACGGAAAAGAAAATAAGAGCGAAGCAGAAGCGGGTCGCTGCGCTCGCGGGTCATGGCCGGTGTGGGATTTCTTTTCGGCAGGAAAAGAAATCCCACCCCTCTCCTTATATGTATCGACATCATATGTATCGACATCCACAACCGCTCTTGCCTTCCGTCCCGTCTCCGGGAACCTGTCGGGGTGGGGCGGTGTGGGGTGGAGGGACCGCAGGCGCCATGGATGGCGCCTACGAGCCTACAGGGACGTACTTGCGGCGTGTCCCGCAACCCCACATCGCCCCACCACCCCACAGACGTCGCCGAGCCGATGCGCTTTGGCCGTTGCCGTTGCCTGGCTTGTAGAAAGCACCCGCCGGCCGCAGGCCGGCCAACATCCCCCGCTGCGCTGCGGCGCGACCTGCGGCCGACCGATCTGGGATAATGCGCGTTCTTGTTTCCTCTGCTGCCGGACCCGGTCATGACCCAGAAGACGCTGCTCAACGATACCCACCGCGCCCTTGGCGCCAAGATGGTCGATTTCGGGGGTTGGGACATGCCCATCCACTACGGCTCGCAGCTGGACGAGCACCACCTGGTGCGTCGTGAATCGGGCGTGTTCGACGTCAGCCACATGACCGTGGTCGACCTGCGCGGCGACCAGGTCAAGCCGTTCCTGCGCCGCCTGCTGGCCAACTCGGTCGACAAGCTCAAGGCCACCGGCAAGGCGCTGTACTCGTGCATGCTGAATCCGCAGGGCGGCGTCATCGATGACCTGATCGTCTATTACCTGGGCGAAGACTTCTTCCGCATGGTGGTCAACGCCTCCACCCGCGAGAAGGATCTGGCGTGGCTGCGCGAGCAGGCGGCGCCGTTCAACGTCTCCGTCGAGCAGCGTCCGGACCTGGCGATCCTCGCCGTGCAGGGTCCGCAGGCGCGCGACATCGTCATCGGCCTGGCCGGCGAAGCCGACCGTGAGTCGCTGGGCAAGCTCGGCCGCTTCGCCGCGCTGCAGGTGCAGTCCGATGACGGCGTTGAACTGTTCGTCGCCCGCACCGGCTACACCGGCGAAGACGGTTTCGAGATCCTGCTGCCGCAGGATGCCGTGGTCGCGTTCTGGAACCGCCTGCTTGCTGCTGGCGTGAAGCCGGCCGGCCTCGGCGCGCGCGACACCCTGCGCCTGGAAGCCGGCATGAATCTGTACGGCCAGGACATGGACGAAGCGATCAGCCCGTACGAGGCGGCGCTGGCCTGGACGGTGTCGCTGGACGAAGGTCGCGACTTCATCGGTCGCGACGTGCTGGAGGCGCAGAAGGCGGCCGGCAACGCACGTCAGATGATCGGCCTGGTGATGGATGAGAAGGGCGTGCTGCGCCATGGCCAGGCGGTCACCACGGCCGGCGGCCAGGGCGAGATCCTGTCCGGCACCTTCTCGCCGACCCTGACCAAGGGCATCGCATTCGCGCGCGTACCGGCCGGTGAACTCGGTCAGGTCACCGTCGACATCCGCGGCCGCCAGGTGCCGGTGCGGGTGGTCAAGTTCCCGTTCGTGCGCGAAGGCCAGGCCCAGCCCGGCGTGCTCACCGACGCGTGATCCAAACGTGCCGGTCGTCACTGCCAGCAGTGGCGGCCGGTTGGTTACACTAGCCCCGTTTTTTCCACCCCCTGCATATCTCTGGAGCAGTCCCATGAGCGAGATCCCCGGCGACCTCAAGTTCCTCAAGTCCCATGAGTGGGCCCGTGTCGAAGGCAATGGCCGCGTTACCGTCGGTATTTCCGACCACGCTCAGGGCCTGCTGGGTGACCTGGTCTACGTCGAGCTGCCGGAAGTCGGCACGACCGCCAAGGCCAACGAGCAGATCGCGGTCGTCGAGTCGGTGAAGGCCGCCTCCGACGTCTACAGCCCGATCAGCGGCACCATCGTCGAGGTCAACTCGGCGCTGGCCGACAAGCCGGAAACCATCAACGAGGACGCCTACGGCGAAGGCTGGATGTTCGTGGTCGAAGTGTCCAACAGCGAAGAGCTCAACGAGCTGCTGGACCCGGACGCGTACGCCGAAGGCCTGGAAGACGAAGAGCACTGAGTCGTCGTTTCCCCGGTACGAAAACGGCCACCCTCGGGTGGCCGTTTTCGTTTTGGAGGACGCGTCGAACTTATGCCGACCGGTTCGCCGCATGCCATCGCCATGGCATCAGCCGGAGTTGAGCGCGGCCAAAAGGCGTGCGCAGTTTTGCGCAAATCCGCGTTTCCACCCCCGCGGCGGCGCGCCCGGATGTGAAAAGTTTTTGGCCTTGTTGCAGGTCCGTTGTGCTGGCGTTGGCGAGTGCATCGCCGTGCACGACCACGTCGCCGTGTGGCGTTCCACTCCAGACCTCTACATGACGCAGAGTGCTTGTTTCAAGTGTTTTTTCTTCGCTGTTCGTACGCAGCCGATGGCAGCGACGATGCGCGATGCCGTGTTTGACGGCGCTCGCGGAGGAACATCGGCAGGCGCGGGAAGGGCTCCCGGGACGCGGCGGATGTGAAAATTTTTCGCGGGGGTTGTTGACAGTAAAAAAAACCGTGATTAGGTTTCGCCTCAGCAGACCTTGCCTGCCAAACCGAGTGCGAAGAATCAATCGTCCGATGCGAAGCAGCCCCTCGAAGACCACCGCGATCCTCAAGACGGTGGACATGGCCCCGCTTCCCCCGGAGAAATGCAAGGCGACCCCTGTTCCGATGCCTGCTCCGCTGATCGTGGCGGGCATCACCGCATCCGTAACGGCGCGCCTGACGCGCCGGCGGTCCCCGCACGCAGCATGGGCGGGTTTGATCCACCTGGGCGTTTCAACTCCCTATCACTGACGAGGAGCCATCACCATGGCAACCAAGAAAGCTGCGAAGAAAAAGCCCGCCGCCAAGAAAGCGGTGAAGAAAGTCGCCAAGAAGGCCGCTGCCAAGAAGGCAGTGAAGAAGGTCGCGAAGAAGGCGACCGCCAAGAAGGCAGTGAAGAAGGCTGCCAAGAAGGTCGCCAAGAAGGCCACGGCGAAGAAGACAGTGAAGAAGGCTGCGAAGAAGGTAGCCAAGAAGTCCGCTGCCAAGAAGGCCGTAAAGAAGACCGCGAAGAAGGCCGTCAAGAAGGTAGCCAAGAAGGCCACCAAGAAGACTGCCAAGAAAGCCGCCAAGAAGACCACTGCCCGCAAGCCGGCCAAGAAGGTCGCCAAGAAGGCAGTGAAGAAGGCGGTAAAGAAGACCGCCAAGAAGGCGGTGAAGAAGACTGCGAAGAAGGCCACCAAGAAGGCTGCCCCGAAGAAGGCTGCCAAGAAGGTTGCCAAGCGCAAGCCGGCCGCCCGCAAGAAGAAGGCCGCCCCGGTGGCCCTTCCGGCAACGCCGGCACCGCTGATCTAAGCACCTCCCGATAGCCGTACCCTGAGACCCCTTCCCCGACTGCCCAGCGGGGAGGGGGTTTTTTTATGGGCATCAGCGTTGGCTAGCTGCGATGGCCAGCTGCTTCACCGGGAAACCGCTCGACCAGGAAATCCACGAAGCTGCGCAGCCGGGTCGAGTGATAACGGTCGTGCGGATAGACCACGTGCGTGGGCCGACCGCGCTGACCAAGTTCCGGCAGCAACGGGACCAGGCCACCCGCATCGATGTCCGCTGCCAGCAGCAGGCTCGACTGCAGGATGATGCCCAGGCCCTGCAGCGCGGCCAGCCGCAGCGCTTCGCCGTTGTTGATCTGCAGGCGTCCTGAGGGCGGTTGCACCGCCGATGTTGCCTCGTTGCCCAGCCAGTGCGACAGCGCAGCCGGATCCAGCGACAGGCATTGATGCTGCTGCAGCGCCTGCGCGCTGTGCGGCGTGCCATGCCGCGCGAGATAGGCCGGTGATGCACACAAGGTCAGCCGGTAGGGGCTGAGCGGACGCGCTACGAGATGGCTGGTGTCGGCAAGCGTACCGATGCGGATGGCAGCCTCGAATCCCTCATCGGCCAGTTCGACCACGCGATCGGTCAGGACCAGTTCGACGCTGACCTCGGGGTAGCGGTCCATGTAGGTCGACAGTGACGGCACCAGCGCATGCGTGCCGAAGATCACCGGTGCACTGATCCGCAGCGTGCCCGCCGGTGCCAGATGGTGATGTTGTGCCTGCGCATCTGTTTCCTCGACCAGGCGCAGGATCTCCTTGCAGCGGCCGTAGTAGGCCTCACCGAAAGCGGTCATGTGCTGCCGTCGCGTGGTGCGGCTCAACAGCTGCATGCCCAGCCGTTCCTCCAGGGCGCGCAGGTGCTTGCCGGCCATCGTCGCGGAGATGTCCAGTGCCGACGCCGCGGCACTCAGGCTGCCCTTTTCCACGGCCAGCACATAGACCTGCATGCTCTCCAACAGGTTCATCTGACACCCCGGGTTCTGAATGTTGAAACCTCGCTGGAGTTTATCAATCGAGGGTATTCAAAGAGCATGTCCGCACGGCCAGATGGGCCGTCAGAACCTGGCAGGGCAACACATGAAACTGGATCTTGAAGGACGTACCGCGCTGGTCACCGGCGCAGGCAGTGGCATCGGCGCCGGTGTCGCGCGGGTGTTGGCGACGTTGGGTGTGCGCGTGGCGATCACTGCGCGGCGGCAGGCGCCGTTGCAATCGGTGGCGGCCGCGATCGAGGCGGCGGGTGGGCCAGCACCGGTCGTGCTGCTGGGCGATCTGACCGACACCGACGACGTGCAGCGCATCGCCAGCGCGTCGCTGGGGGCGCTGCAGCGCGTGGATATCCTGGTCAATGCGGCTGGTGGCGCGCGGCTGGCCGGGGTGGCTGCCGCAGACGACGTGTGGGACGAGGCGATGGCGCTGAACTTCTCGGCAGCAAGACGGTTGACGCAGGCGTTGCTGCCGTCGATGCGGGCCAATGGCTGGGGGCGTGTGATCAACCTCAGTGGGTCGATGGAGCCGCGCGCGGTGAATGCCGCGAGCCCGGCGAAGGCGGCGCTGCATCTGTGGAGCAAGGGGCTGTCCTGCGACGTGGCAGGCGAGGGCATCACCGTCAACGCGATTGCACCAGGGCGTATCAACAGTGCGCAGATCCTGGATCGACTGCATCCCACCGAAGAGAGCCGGCGTGAGTTCATCGCCCGCAACATCCCGATGGGGCGTTTCGGCGAACCGGAGGAGGTGGCGCACCTGGTCGCGTTCCTGGCCTCACCGTTGGCGGGGTACATCACCGGCGCGGTGATTCCGGTGGATGGCGGAATGCACTACTTCGCCCACTAGCGCTGCGGAACGGTAGAGCCGAGCCAGGCTCGGCTGCTTGAATCAGCCGAGCATGGGCTCGGCTTTGCAACAACAAAAAAAGGGCGACCCGAGGGCCGCCCTTCTGCTTACGGTCGAGCTCGCCAGTTCAGCGCGGCGAGGCCACCGCGCGGTTGCCCGAGGCGCCCTTGCCCTTGCGCTTGTCCTGCTGTGCCGGGGCGGCGCCCTCGGCCATCAGGTTGTCGCTGCCGAAGTCGGTGTCCACGTCCAGCCAACGCTGCGACGGCAGGCCGAGGGCGGCGTCGAGCACGGTCGGCAGCAGGCCGCTGGGCAGGCCGCTTTCACCGTTCCACATGATGGCGATGCCGAGGTCGCGCTCGGGCACCAATGCCACCAGGCCGCGGTAACCCTGCACGGCGCCGGCATGGAACACGACATCGTGACCGGCGTAGTCGAAGGTTCGCCAGCCGAGCGCGTAGCCGGCCGAGTGCAGGCGTTCGCGGCGCCAGCCCGAGCGCATCTCGCCCGGCGTGTTGATCAGGCTGGAGTGCAGGGTGGCCAGCAGCGGCGCCGGCAGCACGTCCGGGCGGTGGCCGGTATGGGCCAGCAGCCACTGCGCCATGTCACTGGCACTGGCGTTGACGCCGGCAGCCGGGGCAACGCGGTAATAGGTCGGCTTCGGCGTCAGCGATACCCAGCCGTTGCGGCTGCGCACGTGCGGGCGTGCCCAACGCGAGCTGGCCTGGATGCCGGCCAAGCCGAGGCTGGCATCGTTCATGCCCAGCGGCTTGAAGATACGGCGTTCGACCGACTGCTCGTAGAAGCTGCCGGAGGCGGCATACACGACATCGCCGATCAGGCTGAAGGCCACGTTCTGGTAGGCGTAGCAGTCGCCCGGCAGGCACTTCAGGCTGGTGTTGGCCAGCTTCTGGGTCAGCGCGTAGTACTCGGCATTGCCTTCGATGTCGCGGTCGTAGGCGTTGTACGGCAGGCCGACGCGATGGCTGAGTACATCGGCCACGGTCAGGCGGTCGGTGGCCTCCGGCGAGTTCAGGCGGAAGCCCGGCACATAGTCGGTGACTTTGCTGTCCCAGCGCAGGGTACCGTCGTTGACCAGCAGGCCAGCCATGGTGCCGGCGAAGGCCTTGGACAGCGACGCCAGGCGGAACACGGTGTGGGCGTCGACCGGCAACGGGTTGTTGACGTCGGTGACACCGTAGCCGCGCGCGCTGAGCACGCGACCACCCTGCACGATGGCCACCGCCATGCCCGGCACGCGCTCGCCATAGGTGAGCTGCTGCGCCATCGATTCGATGTTGGCGACGTTGAAACCGGCGGCCGGCAACTGCACCTGCGGCACCAGGCCGGTGCGGTAAGCCGCCGGCTGAGTGTGGGGGATGGCGCCACCGGCAGCGGTCTCGATGTTGGTCGGCATCGGCGGCAAGGCCGGCGGGGTCTGCGCGGTGGTGGACAAGGCAAGGGGCATCAACATGCCCAGCAAACCGGTGGCCGCCGAACGGATCGGACGACGCAGGCTGTTCTTTTTCATCGGTTGGAACCCGTGCGCGACTGCTGGGGATGATTCTAGCGCCGCTTTTCGCCTGTGCACAAACAAAGCGAAGATGAATGCGCATCTCGTTGAAAAAGTTGGATTTTTGACGCCAGAAAAGCGGGTATCAGAAGGTGTCGTGCGTGGGATGCCGTGACACTTCGTTGCAGCCATCGGTGCGGCCTGCGCTGGCGATGTTGCAGTGCATTGGATAACGTACGCGCTTCACTGCCCCCGGAGCCTGCCATGCCGCTGTCCAACCGCCGTTCGCTGGCGAGGGGAGCCGCGTGAGCGCGGCCACTGCGGGCGGTCCGCTGAAGAAGCTGGTCGCAGCGCTGCGCGAGTCGCCGGCGCTCTGGTGGTCGTTCCTGTACTTCTTCTGCCTGCTCAGCGGCTACTACGTGCTGCGCCCGGTACGCGAGGCGATGGCCGCCTCGGCCGACCTGGAGACGGTGTTCCCGCCGGTGCTGATCGCCTGGTTCGCCAGCCACGGCATCGCGCTGAAGGACTTCGTCCTGCAGTTCCTGTTTTCCTGCGTGTTCGTGATCATGCTGGTGCTGCAGCCGGTCTATGGCTGGCTGGTCAGTCGCTTCCCGCGGCGGGTGTTCCTGCCGGCGGTGTATGGCTTCTTCATCGCCACCCTGCTCGGGTTCTATGCCCTGTTCGACAGTGGCATGCCGGGGCGTGGCATGGCGTTCTTCTTCTGGATCACCGTGTTCAACCTGTTCGCAGTGGCGGTGTTCTGGAGCTTCATGGCCGACGTGTTCTCCAATGCGCAGGCGCGGGCGTACTACGGCTATATCGGTGCAGCGGGTACCGTCGGCGCGTTCCTCGGTCCGATCATCACCAGTGCGCTGGTGCAGCGCGTCGGCATCGCCAACCTGATGCTGGTGTCGGCCGGCTTCCTGGCCGTCTGCCTGCTGTGCATCTGGCGCCTGCGGCATTGGGCGGTGCTGCGCGAGCGCGAACAACAGCTGGTGTCCGGTGAGCAGCCGATGGGCGGCAGTGTGCTTGATGGCCTGAAGCTGATCGTGCGCGAGCCCCTGCTGCGCTGGTTGGCGATCATGGTGGTGTTCGGCGTGGGTGTCGGCACGTTGCTGTACAACCAGCAGGCCGCCATCGTGCGTGCCTCGTTCACCGATGCGGCTGTCAGTACCGCGTTCTTCTCGCGCATCGACCTGGCGGTGAATGCGCTGGCATTGCTGATGCAGCTCGGGCTGACCCGTTGGCTGCTGTCGCGCCATGGCATCGCACCGGCGTTGCTGATTCCGGGCTTTGCGATCCTGATCGGCTTCTCGGTGCTGGCCGCCTCGCCGATGCCGCTGATGGTGGCGGTGGTGCAGGTGATGACCCGCGCCAGCGAATTCGCCCTGGCCAAGCCAGCCCGCGAAACCATCTACACCCGCGTGGACCGCCAGTGGCGCTACAAGGCCGGTGCGGCCATCGACACCGTGGTCTATCGTGGTGCTGACCTGAGCTTCGCCTGGCTGCACAAGGGGCTGTCCCTGTTCGGTTCGCACGTGGTGTTCATCGGTGGCGTGGTGGTGGCTGCCTGCATGACCGCTGCGGCGTTCGGCGTGCTGCGCGAAGAAAAGAAGCTGCCGCGCGACCGCTGATTTTCCGGGGTCAGATCCCTTTCCCGCAGGGAAAGGGATCTGACCCCATTCTCCATCCCTGTTCAAGGAACCGCCCATGTACTGGATCGCGCTCGCCCTGACCCTGCTGGTCGCACTGCTGCACGTTTATTTCCTGGTGCTGGAGATGTTCCTGTGGACCCGCCCGCTGGGCCTGAAGACGTTCCGCAATACGCCGGAGAAGGCGGAGACCACGCGCGTGCTGGCGGCCAACCAGGGCTTGTACAACGGCTTCCTGGCGGCAGGCATCGTGGTGGGGCTGGTGCTGGCGCAGCCGGTGCTGGTGACGTTCTCGCTGGCGTGCGTGGTGGTGGCGGGGTGCTATGGCGCGTACAGCGTGAGCCGGCGCATTTTCATGATCCAGGCGGTGCCGGCGATCCTGGCGTTGATCCTTCGCGCGGTGGCGTGAGTTTCCAGCCAACGGCGCAGCCCCTCGTGGGTGGGTCGCGTAGAGCGGGTCATGTGGTTGGGTCGGGCGGGTTGGGTTCGCGGGGGACGCCGCAAGTACGTCCATGTAGGCTTGGCCGCGGCATCCACGCCGCGGACACCCCCGCGAACCCAACCCGCCCGACCCCCGACAGTTTCCGTGCGCGGCCAGCCCACGGAGAAGAAAAAGAAGATCAAGAGCAACAGCGGGTCGCTGCGCTCGTGGGTTCTGCGCGCATGAAAAAAGCGGCCACCGGGCCGCTTTTGCTTTTGCTTTTGCTTTTGCTCTTCTTTTTTCTCTTGCGTGGGTGGACGCCGCAGAGAACTGTCAGAGGCCGGAGGGCTGGGGCCGGGCGGGTTATCCGCGCCATGGATGGCGCGGCTAAGCCTACAGGGACGTACTTGCGGCGTCCCCGCCTGGCCCCAGCCCTCCGGCCCAACCCATGACCCGCTTCCAGCGTCCCACCCACGAGGGGCTGCGCCGTTCGCAGGAACATCACTTCGCCGGCGACACCCACATGTCGATCACCGCACTGAATACCTCCGTGCCCGCGCGGTCGCGCACGCTCACCGTCACCGGCAACGCGTAACCTTCGGCCGCCACCACGATCGGCTGCGCCGGCAACGCCACCGCATGCAGCGTGCCGCGGGCCTTGGCCAGGTACTGCACCTGCATGCCCTTCGGAATCCAGCGCATGCCCTTCGGCAGCGACGCATCCACCATCAGCCCGGCGGTCAGCTCGGCCAGGTTGCACATCGCGATCGCGTGCACCGTACCGATGTGGTTGCGCACCTTGCGGCGGTCGGCCAGCGTGCCCTCGCAGCGGCCGTTCTCGAGAAGAGTGATGCGCGGGGCGATGCTGGCGAAGTAGGGTGCCTTGAAGCACACCGCGCGCGAGAACAACCAGTTGCCGGCAGGCCAGCGCTGCAGGCGGTGGTAAAGCGTAAGCAGTGGAGCAGACATCGCGTGTCTCCCTAAAGAAACGGCGGACCGAAGTCCGCCGTTGTCGTTTACATGGTGGCTGCGATCACGCGGCCTGCGACTGCGCGCCCTTCTGTTCGCGCTTGTAGTAGCCCGCCGAGCGCAGCTCTTCCGGATCGAAGTCGTCCACGGTGATGGTTTCCAGGGTGAGCGTGCGCAGCTCCTCGAGCAGGGTGCGTTCGTCCTGGGTGATCACGCCTTCGGCCACGGCCTCGTCCAACTGGGTGACGAAATCCAGCGCTTCGATGCCCTTGGTCTTGAGCGCCTTGATGAACTTGCGCTCCACCGGCTCGGCCATGATCGCCTTGCTCAGGTAGCTGTTGATGCGGCCACCCGGATTGTTCTCGCACGGGGTCAGGAACACACCGCTGGCGAGGCGGTCGCGGGCTTCGTTCGGTGCCATCAGCAGCGCAGCCACGCGACGGCTCAGGCGGTCGCCCGGGGCCTCGGCACGACGGCCCAGCGGGAAGATCAGTGCCCACATCAGCCAGCCGATCGGACGGATCGGGAAGTTGCGCAGCGCGGCCGACAGCGATTCCTCGATCTTGTGCACGCTGTCATGGAAAGCCCAGGCCAGCAGCGGCTGGTCGGCCTGCGGTGCGCCTTCGTCGTGATAGCGCTTGAGCATGGCGCTGGTCATGTAGACGTGGCTCAGCACGTCGCCCAGGCGGCCAGACAGCGATTCCTTGAACTTCAGCTTGCCGCCCAGCGTCATCATCGAGATGTCGGCCATCAGCGCCAGGTTGGCCGAGTAGCGGTCCAGCTTGCGGAAGTAACGGCGGGTGTAGGCGTCACCCGGGGCGGCACCGAAGCGCGCGCCGGTCAGGCCGAACCAGAACGAACGCACGGCATTCGAAATGCCGTAGCGGATGTGGCCGAACAGGCTGCGGTCGAAGTCCTGCAGGCCGGCACGGGTGTCCGGATCCTGCGCGGCCTTCATTTCCTTCAGCACCCACGGGTGGCAGAGGATCGCACCCTGGCCGAAGATCAGCAGGCTGCGGGTCATGATGTTGGCCCCTTCCACGGTGATCGCGATCGGTGCGGCCTGCCAGCTGCGGCCGGCGAAGTTGCGCGGCCCCAGGATGATGCCCTTGCCGCCGATCACGTCCATCACGTCCGAGATCACTTCACGGCTCATGTTGGTGCAGTGGTACTTGGCGATCGCCGACGGCACCGACGGCACGTCACCGCGGTCCACAGCGGCAGCGGTGGCCTGCGACAGCGCGCTGATCTTGTACGCCTTGCCACCAATGCGGGCCAGCGCTTCTTCCACGCCTTCGAAGCGGCCGACCGACAGGCCGAACTGCTTGCGGATACGCGCGTAGGCACCGGTCACCACCGCGCCGGCCTTGGCACCGCCACTGGCGGTGGAGGGCAGGGTGATCGAGCGGCCGACGGCCAGGCACTCGTTGAGCATGTTCCAGCCCTTGCCGGCCTTCTCGGCGCCGCCGATCAGCTGGGTCAGCGGGATGAAGACATCCTTGCCACGGATCGGGCCGTTCTGGAAGGTCGAGTTGAGCGGGAAATGGCGACGGCCGATTTCCACACCGGCGGTGTCACGCGGCAACAGGGCCAAGGTGATGCCGATATCGCGGGTGGTGCCGATCAGGCCATCCGGGTCGTACATGCGGAAGGCCAGGCCGATCAGCGTGGCCACCGGGGCCAGCGTGATGTAGCGCTTGTCGAAGGTGAGCTTGACGCCGAGGACCTGCTCGCCGTTCCACTCGCCCTTGCAGACGATGCCGTAATCGGGGATCGAGGTGGCGTCCGAGCCGGCGAACGGACCGGTCAGGCCGAAGCAGGGCACTTCGCGGCCATCGGCCAGGCGCGGCAGGTACTGGTCTTTCTGTTCCTGGGTGCCGTAATGGTTGAGCAGCTCACCCGGGCCCAGCGAGTTCGGTACGCCAACGGTGGAGCTGACCACGCTCGACACTGATGCCAGCTTCTGGATCACCTTGTGGTGGGCCAGCGCGCTGAAGCCCAGGCCGCCGTATTCCTTCGGAATGATCATGCCGAAGAACTTGTTCTTCTTGATGAAGCTCCACAGTTCCGGCGGCAGGTCGGCATGGACGTGGGTGATCTCCCAGTCGTTGACCATCTTGCACAGCTCTTCGACCGGGCCATCGAGGAAGGCCTGTTCTTCAGCACTCAGCTGCGGCTTGGGGTAGTTCAGCAGGATGTTCCAGTCCGGGTCACCGGTGAACAGTTCGCCTTCGAAGCCGACCGAGCCGGTTTCCAGGGCGATGCGCTCGGTCTGCGACAGCGGCGGCAGCACCTTGCGGAACACCTTCATCATCGGGCCGGTCAGCAGCGGCTTGCGGATGAACGGCAGCAGCAGCGGCACGACGATCACGGCCAGTACGGCAGCAGCGACGATCGTGGCGGTCTGGTTGACGTAGGGAATGAACCAGCAGGCGACCAGCAGGGCCACGCTGATCAGCGTCCAGGTCAGCAGGCGCATGCGGTGGTAGGCAACGAACGCGCCTGCCAGCAGCAGGGCGAGGAAGGGAATGACGAGGCTCATGAGCGTGCTCCGGTGACGTGCTCGTTTATGGCGGACGAAGCTGCAGCATCCGCTGCGGGCAACACGTCCAGATAGTCCAACACAGTAGCGGTAAAGGCGTCGTTGTCATCACCGGCGACCATGTGCGTGGCCTGCGGCAACTGTACGTGGCGCGCGTGCGGCGCCAATGCCAGGAATTCGGCCACCGTCTGCGGGGTGACCAGGTCGCTGCGGCCACCGCTGACCAGCAACAGGGGGCACTTCACCTGGCGCGCGGCCTCGGCCAGTGCATCCTGGTGCTGCTCGCTGTCGCGGGCCAGTTCGGCCACCAGGCGCGGGTCCCAATGCCAGCGCCAGCGGCCGTGGCCATCTTCGCGCAGCAGGGCGCGCAGTGAATCCTCGGATTTGCGCGGGCGGTGCGGCACATAGGCCGAAATCACGTCGGCAGCCTGCGACAGCGAGGCGAATCCTTCCGGGTGCGCGGTCATGAAGGCAAGGATGCGTTCGACGCCAGCGGTGTCCCAGCGCGGGGTGATGTCCACCAGCACCATGGCCGAGAACAGCCCGGGCCAGCGTGATTCGGCCAACAGGCCGAACAGGCCCCCCATGGACGCGGCCACCAGCACCGGCGGTCGCGGTTGCTCGCCGGCCAGCACGATCAGGTCATCGGCGAACTGCTCGCCGTGATAGGCCAGATCGGCTGCATTCCAGTCGGAATCGCCATGGCCGCGGGCGTCGTAGGCCAGAGTCTGCAGGCCAGCGGCCGACAGTGCTTTGGCCGTGGTCGTCCAAGCGTGGCGGGTCTGGCCAAAGCCGTGTGCGAACAGCACGCGTCCGCGACGGCCGGAGGTGCTGGCAGTTGCAGCCAGCGAGGCGCCGTGGGCAGCCTCCAGGCGCAGGTCATGGAATGCAGCGGGAGTAGGGGACATAACCATACTCGCTAGTATGGATTGCTTCTGCAGGAAGTCAATACTGCACGGTATGGTGCGCTGCAGGAATCCCTTCTGTCCCGGTTGCCGACGGTTTCGGCCGCAACCGCGTACTGCAACGAACCCCGGCGTATGGTTAAATCAGCAAATGAATCAACCTGACGCTTCCGCCGGCGAACCGCGTGCCGGCCGCAACAGCCGCCTGAGTGCCGAAGACTGGGCCCAGGCGGCCCTCGATCTGATTGCCGAGCAAGGTGTCAGCGCCGTCGCGGTGGAGCCGCTGGCGCGCCGCCTTGGCGTGACCAAAGGCAGTTTCTACTGGCACTTCCCCTCGCGTGACGCGCTGCTGCAGGCCGCGCTGGAACGCTGGGAACTGTTCGAGCAGGAACAGGTGTTCGGCAGCCTGGAAGACGTGCCGGACCCGCGCGTGCGCCTGCGCCAGCTGTTCCAGATGGTGGCGCACGAAGTGCAGCCGCACATCATCTACAGCGAGCTGCTGAAGGCCCTTGACCATCCGATGGTGCGGCCGGTGATCGACCGTGTTTCGCAACGCCGACTCGATTACCTGATCGCCTCGTTCCGCCAGGCCGGGCTCAGCTCGACCGATGCGCGCCATCGTGCGCGCCTGGCCTATGCAGCGTATGTGGGCTTCCTGCAGTTGTCGTTGCAGCTGCAGCAGCCCAAGCAGGCGCGCGAGGATTTCGAAGCGTACGTCGAGCATCTGATCGATACGTTGATTCCGAACGGCTGAGGCTTTTTTCTTCCGCTGCATGCAGAAAGGCCGCGGCAGTGACGCGGCCTTTTTCGTTGTCGATGACGCCAGCGACGAACGCACAAAAAGCAACGGCCCCTTTCGGGGCCGTTGCTGCATCAGCTGATCAATGAATCGATCAGAACTTCTGCTTGTACTGCATGTACATGTAGCGGCCCGGCAGGTCGTACTGCGGGTCGAACATGTTGTACGAGGTCGAGTACGAGACCGGCGGATCCTTGTCCCACACGTTGTTCAGGCCGACCATGATGGTGCCCTTCCACGGAGTGTTGTAGCGGAACTGGATGTCGTGGTAGGTGGTGGCACCCATGTGGTTCTTGCCGTTCTGGCCATCGGAGCAGTAGCCGACCAGATCGGAATCAGCCACCGGATCGAACGGGCAGTCTTCGGTCATGCCGGACTTGTAGCGCAGACCATAGTTCACGCCGAAATCGCCGTAGCTCCAATCAACGTACAGGTTGGAACGGACACGCCAGTACGGATCCTGGTCGAGATAACGGCCGGCGCGGCCATCCAGCGGTGCATCCTCGGTCGACTTCGTGTCCCACTTGGACAGGTAGGTGCCGTCCAGGCTGATGGTGAACTGACCGAACGAGGTTTCAGGCAGCTTGTACAGGATGCCCAGATCCCAGCCTTCCACCTTGTACGACGACAGGTTCTGCAGCGGCATGTCGACGTTGGTGATCGTGTAGCGCTGGGTCGCAGTGCCGTAGTTCGGATCACGGGTGATCAGGCCACAGTAGGCGGCCTGTTCCTGCGGGGAGCCACCGTAGCAGCGATCCATGATGTCCTGGATCGCCGGGCGGGTGATCGCGTCTTCGATCTTGATCTGCCACCAGTCCAAGGTCACGTTCAGGCCCTGGACGAAGCTCGGGCTCCACACCAGGCCCAGCGTCTTGCTGGTCGAGGTTTCCGGCTTCAGATCCGGATTCGACTTCCAGGTGAACGCTTCCGGCGTCTGCTTGTTGGCGCCGCTGCCGGCACCCGGCTGCTGGAAGTTTGCCGGCACGCCTTCAGCGGCACACTGCGCAGCCACCGCACCGGTGCGACGACCGCTGGAGGCCGAGCACGGGTCGGCATAGGTTTCGAACGAATCAGCGTCGCCGCGATACAGGTTGTTGATGCTCGGAGCGCGGAAGCCCTCGGAGTAGTTACCACGCACCATCAGGTCGTCGATCGGCTTCCAGCGGAAACCAAACTTGTTGTTGGTGGTATTGCCGAAGTTGCTGTACTTCGAGTAGCGCGAAGCCACGCTGAAGTCCAGCAGCTTGGCACCCGGCAGGTCAGCCAGAATCGGAATCGACAGTTCCAGGAAGAACTCGTCGAGGTCGTAGGAACCCTTGGTCGGTGCAGCACCGTTGCCGGTGCTCAGGCCAGCGGCAATGAACGCGTCCGGATCGAACTGGCCACTTTCCTTGCGGCCTTCATAACCGGCTGCAAAGCCCAGCGCGCCGGCCGGCAGCTGCACGATTTCACCGGAGATGTTGGCGTAGTAGCTCTTGGAGACCAGGCTGGCCGAGTCATGCGCGGTGAAGGAGGCGTAGTCCAGTGCTTCCTGCGAGATCGAGCCCAGCCCGCCCAGCGGATTCATCGGCACACAGCCCGGAATGACAGCGCCACCTGCGGTCAGACAGACGGCTTGGCCATCACGAATGGCCGACGGGCCATAGGCCTCGTTCAAGCGCTGGACATTGAACAGGCCATAGGTCAGATCATTCTGGTCGGTCTTGTCGTAACGGTAGCCAACGTCCCAGTCGAAGTTGCGGTCGGCGAATTCGAAGAAGCCTTCGAAACCACCGTAGAAGTGCCAGTTCTTGACGTTCTGGTTGAACGAACGGCCGCCGGTTTCATTGAAGCGGCGATTCACACCAGTCAGGTCTACACCGTACGGGTTGTACATGCTGCTGGCGCTCAGGCGACGGCCGGTCACCGGCATCGCCGCGAGCAGCTGCTCGGACTTGCGTTCGTTGTACATCGCCTCGGTACGGAAGGTGATGTTGTCGGTGACGTTGTAGGAACCGGTGGCGAACAGCGAAGTGCGCTCGTTCGGGGTCAGCAGGTAGTTGTCCGGCGAAGTGTTGTAGCCGTGCACATTGGAGTCGAACGGAGTTTCAACGCCATTGACGATGACGTAGCGCTCGTCATTGCGGATGTAGGAACCCGGGATGCCGGTGCTGCTCTGGCCGCCAAAGAACGGGGGGCCGCCTGCGGAGATCTTGCGATCACCCGCCATGACTTCCTTTTCGTTCACATAGGACACACCCAACACCAGCGATGCGCGATCGGTGGTGGTGCCGATGGTGAAGTCGGCTGCTTCACGCTCGCCGTCGCCTGCGCTGTACTGGCCCTTGTAGAAGTTCGCTTCGGCGCCGTCGAAGTTCTGCTTGGTGATGATGTTCACCACGCCGGCAATGGCGTCCGAACCGTAGATGGTGGAAGCGCCGTCCTTCAGTACGTCGATGCGCTCGATCATCGCGGTCGGGATGGTGTTCAGATCGACGCTGCCGTCCAGACCGGTGGTCCAGCGACGGCCGTTGACCAGCACCAGGGTGCGCTCGGCGCCCAGGTTGCGCAGGCTTACGCCGGCCGAACCGTCACCGCCGTTGTTGAAGGTGCGGTTCAGTGCGGCACCATTGGCGGCAACGCGCTGCAGGATGTCGGCGACCGAGGTCACGCCCTGCTTCTCGATGTCGGCGCGGGTCAGGCTCAGGACCGGCTGCGAGGTTTCGATATCGGTGCTCTTGATGCGCGAACCGGTTACCGAAATGCGATCCAGGTTGGTCGCTTCCTGCGCCTGGGCTGTTACGGACGTCGCCGCACCGGCGATCAGCGCGACGACGACAGCGTCACGCAGCTTGTTGGACTGGAAATTCATTGGCTCTCTCTCTCCAAGAAATCTTGGCTGGGGTAGTGCCTGCGCGGCGGAGTCCAAAAGAGGGCTCCAAAATCGCGAGGCTGAATCGATAGTAACGGCCCTCTGCCAAAAATTAAAGCTGTGTTAATTCACGCTGTGGTTACACGTGAATGCGCTTAGATTTCTTTTATTTCAACGAGTTATGCTGGTGCGCGGGCGGGCGCCACTGCGTCTGCCCGCCTCCGAAGCACAAAAAAGTTTCAGTTGATGCATGTCGTGATGTATCTGTTTGTAACAGATGAGTGCTTTTCGCACTTGACAGAGGTGTCCGGAAACAATTCGGGCGCCCCAGGGCGCCCGATGTTGAACACTGCTTGTTACCAGTCGATGAGCGGCTACAGATCCTGCTCGTAGCGCACGTACGGCACGGTGCCGTCATCGTTGCTTTCATTGCGCGGGGAGAACGGGTTCTTGCCGCGGCTGATGACGTTTTCCGCGCCGACGGTGAGCTGGCCGGACCACGGGGTGCGCCAGGTCAGGCCGATGCCCAAGCCTTCCCATTTGCCGGGCTTGCCGGGAACGTCAACCACGCGACCGATGATGCTGCCACTGAAATTGCCGTAGCCGGCGCCCAGGCTCAGGCTCTTGCTGTCCCAGCGGTCGACGATGGCCGGCGAGGCGTCAGCCAGCGGTACCAGGCGTGCTTTGGCATACGTGCCGGCGATGGAGACAAAGCCCTCGCGACCGATGTTCTTCTGTGCGAACACGGTCAGGTCATTCTGTTCGGCGCGCAGCGAGGGGGTCTTGCTGGGCGTCGCCAGCCAGGCGGGCAGGGTCTCGCGACCGGTGCCGGCAGTGATTCCCAGGCGGCCGGTACCACGGTTGAGCGCGGCGGTGCCGGTCAGGCGCCGGTTGGAGCCGATGGCGTCATCGTCGTCACCCAGGCTGGCCAGCATGCAATGGCTCGCCAGTCCGCTGATGCTCGAACCGCTGCTGCTGTTGCACAGCAGGCCCAGCGAGTCGCCCGAGGACAGGCCGAACGCAGCATCGAGCGAATTGCGGCCGAAATGCCAGCGTGCGCCGACGGCCTGTTCACCGGTCGGCTCCAGGTACAGCAGGGCCTCGACCTTGCCACTGCCCTTGTTCCAGACCGGAATCACGGTGCGGGTGTCCTTGCTCTGCGCATGCACGCCCGTGATCGCGCCAAGGGCGATCAGCAGGGCCAGCGGTAGACGCAGGAAGGTACGCATCGGACCAGTTCAGACAGGGACGGACAGTGAAAGTTCCCGCTGGGGCGGGAACTCGATCCTAGGGTGTTTATGAATTCTTAACAAGCCTTGTTCCTCCCCAGATACAAGACTCATTCGTTTTCACTGAAGACGTTCAGGTGCCGGTACAGCCCCCTGGGCACCGTGGAACAGTATGCCGAACTCCGTCAACGGAAAGTGATACTCCTGTCCGCAGAATTCGCAACGTACGTCCACCGCGCCGGTGTCTTCGGCAGCCGCACGAGCCTCTTCCTCGCCCAGCGAGACCAGCATCGAGGCAACCCGTTCACGCGAGCAGGAGCAGGCGAAGGACAGCGCCTTGTCACCCACCAGCTCTGCTTTTTCCTCGTGGAACAACCGGTGCAGCAGCTCCTCGGCCGGGGTAGCCAGCAGCTCGGCCTTGCCCAGGGTGTCGAACAGCGCGCTGGCGCGGGCCCAGCCGTCGTCGTCGCCCTCGTCGCCCGGCAGCTTCTGCAGCAGCAGGCCGGCAGCGCCTTCGCGGTCGGCGGCCAGCAGCAGGCGCGTTGGCAACTGCTCGGACTGGCGGAAGTAGTCCTCGAACGCTTCATCGAGTTCCGGCGCGGTCAGCGCGACCAGGCTCTGGTAACGCTGCGGTTCGCGCGGATCCAGGCCCGGATTCTCGATGGTGATGGCCAGCAGCGAGTCCTGGCCCAGGTCGGTCAGGTCGCGGGGGGCGTCACCGCCCTCGGCCAGCTGGACGATGCCGCGCAGGGTGCCGGCGGCAGTGCATTCGGCGAACAGCGTGCGCAGGGCCGTGTTGCTGCGCAGCTGGATCGACAGGCGGCCGTCCACCTTGGTGTGGCCGGTGAACAGCGCCGAGGCCACGCAGGCCTCGCCGAGCAGTTCGGTGGCACTGTCCGGATACTCGCCGTGGGACTGGATGTCCTGCCAGGTGGCCTGCAGGCGCACGTGGACGCCACGGACACCGGCGTCGGGGAGCAGGAAACGGATAAGGGAATCGGATTGGGCGGTCATCGGCTCACATCGCGCGGAAACGGGGATGGTTGCCGGATAATGCGCCGACAACCAGGCATAAGAAGGATGCACCAGTAATGGGGGCAGGGGGAGAGCAGGACAAGGTAGTGGCCGCCGCCGAAACGGCGCCGCGTCGGCGCTGGCGCTGGAAGCGGCTGCTGTGGCTGCCGGTGCTGTTCGTGGCCTTCAGCTGCCTGCAGGTGCTGGTGCTGCGTTTCATCGATCCGCCGCTGTCCACGGTGATGGTCTGGCGTTTCGGCGAGGCACTGGGTGAAGGCGACTGGTCCTACCGGCTGCACTACCAGTGGCGGGACCTGGACCAGATGGCGCCGAGCCTTCCCATTTCGCTGGTGGCCGCGGAGGACCAGCGCTTCCCTGACCACAGCGGATTCGATCTGCAGGCTATTGAAAGGGCGCGCGACCACAACGCGCGCGGCGGGCGCCTGCGCGGGGCCAGCACGATCAGCCAGCAGGTGGCCAAGAACCTGTTCCTGTGGCAGGGCCGCAGCTGGATCCGCAAGGGCCTGGAGGTCTGGTACACGGTGCTGATCGAAGCGTTCTGGCCGAAGCAGCGGATCCTGGAGATGTACGCCAACATCGCCGAGTTCGGCGACGGCGTGTACGGCGCCCAGGCGGCGGCGCAGACATTCTGGGGCAAGGACGCCGCGCGGCTGAGCCCTGCGGAGAGCGCACGTCTGGCGGCAGTGTTGCCGGCGCCGCGTCGCTACAACGCGGCCAAGCCAGGCCCGTACGTGCAGCGGCGCGCGGCGTGGATCCAGCGGCAGGCACGGCAGCTGGGTGGAGCGGGGTATCTGGCCGAGGATTGAGGGCGCCGACAGCAGCGGCGTCCGTGCTGCCTTTGCTTCTGGTGCCGGAAGCGGGTGGCGTGAACGGTGGACGGGCGGGCTGCACGCCCGTCAACCACGTACAATCCGGCGATGACTCGTGAGCGTCTTACCTTCGTCATCGCCGCGCACAATGAAGAGCTGGTTCTACCCCAGCTGCATCCGCGATTGTGCGCGGTACTGGACGGCTTGGCCGGAATCGATGGACACATCCTGTACGTGGATGACGGCAGCAGTGACACGACCTGGTCGTTGATCGCATCGCTGGCCCAGGCCGACCCGCGGGTATCGGCGCTGAAGCTGTCGCGCAACTTCGGCAAGGAGGCGGCGCTGACCGCCGGCCTGGACCATGTGCGCGAAGGCGCGGCGATGATCCTCGACGCCGATGGCCAGGACCCGCCGGAACTTGTGCCGCACTTTGTCGAGCGCTGGCGCGAAGGCTACGACAACGTCTATGGCACCCGTCTGGTGCGTGACGGTGAGAGCTGGAGCAAGCGTGCTGCCGCATCGGTGTTCTACCGGGTGATCGGCCGCCTCTCGCGCACGCCCATCCCTGCCGATACCGGCGATTTCCGTTTGCTGTCGCCGCGCGCGCTGAGCGCACTGCGCGAGATGCGCGAACGTCACCGGTTCATGAAGGGGCTCTTCAGCTGGGTCGGCTTCCGCCGCGTGGCGGTGCCGTATCACCGGCATGCCCGTTTGGCCGGCAGCAGCAAGTTCAGCCTGTGGCGGCTGTGGAACTTCGCGCTGGAAGGCATCACCGGCTTCTCGACGGTCCCGCTGCGGGCGGCCACCTACATGGGGCTGGCCACCGCGGGCGTGGCCTTCGTGTTTGCCATCTGGGTGATCGCCAAGGCTGCGATGTATGGCGACCGGGTGGCCGGCTGGCCGACGATGATGGCGGTGATCCTGTTCCTGGGGGGCGTGCAGTTGATCGCGCTGGGGCTTATCGGCGAGTACCTGGGACGCCTGTACGAGGAGTCCAAGCAGCGGCCGTTGTACCTGGTTGACGCATGGTTGGCCCCTTCCGTGGCAGACTCGGAGCTGCAACCCACCCTGGGAGGGCAGGCAGATGACGTCGGTACGGCAACTGTTGGACGGCAAGTCCCCTGAAGTGCATGCGGTCGCGCCTGGCGCGGCGGTGATCGATGCGATCCGGCTGATGGCGCAGAAGGGCATCGGTGCGGTGCTGGTGATGGACGGACCGCGACTGGTCGGGATCCTGTCCGAGCGCGACTACGCACGCAAGATCGTGCTCCACGATCGTTCGTCGCGCGACACGGCGGTGTCGGAGATCATGACCGCGAAAGTAGTGACAGTAAGTCCCGGTGAGCAGGTGGAACACTGCCTGCAACTGGTGACCGATTACCGCATCCGCCATCTGCCGGTGGTCGAGGGCGGGCAGGTACTGGGGGTGATTTCCATCGGTGACCTGGTGAAGTCGGTGATCGATGCGCAGCGGCGCGAGCTGGATCAGTTGCAGCAGTACATCGTGGCGGGGTGAGTTTGTCGCTGGCGGGCCTGCGGCCCGCCGGCCGCTTTTTCAAGCAACTGCCAAAGCCAAAGCAGCGCCTTCCTGATGTGCGGGGAGGCGGAGGGCATGTTCCTGCCAGCGCGGCTGGCTTCAGCCCCGACAATCTGCCGTTGGTAGATGCCAACCTTGGTTGGCACTGCTTTTGATTCTGCTTTTTTTCTTTTGACTTTGAATTCCTGCTCTCGTTACACGGCTGCAGGAAACTGTCCGAAGCCGGAGCAAGGCGGCAGGCAGGACCGTGAGGCGCATGGATGCGCCGACCGAGCCCCCATGAACGGGTTTACGGCGTGTCCTGCCTGTTGCCTTGCTCCGGCTCTCCGCATGGGAATCAAGGCGCCGAACGACCGCTCTACTTCGCGTAGCGCCCACCGCAGTCGGCATCCTTGCCCGGGCCCAGCTCGATGGTTGCCAGCAGTGCCGCCGGCGGCGCGATGCTGCCCAGCGTCAGCGCCACCGCACCACGGATACCCAGCGCCTTGAAGTCGGGGCGGAATGACGGGTCCTTGAAGGTGCCGCCGATGCGCAGCGGCGAGCGCAGCACCAGGATGCTCCTGTCCTTCGGTCGTGGCTTCAGCAGCAGGTCCAGTGTTTCATCGCGCAGGCTCACATCGCCCTCGCCGAGGATGATCGTATCGGTGGTGTCCACTGCCATCGACCGGGTATGCATCAGGCCCTCGCGCACGCCGAAATCGGCGAAGGCGCAGCGCAGCGGAATCTGTTTGTCGCCGGTGAACAGGAATTTCAGCGACTCGGTGATGTCCAGCCCTGCCACTTCCATCAGCAGGTTGCCGACATGGCCGCGGCCCATGCCCAAGGCCACGTTGCCGCTGCTGCTGCCGAGCATCGCCGCGATCGAGTTGCCGTTGCCGGTCAGATCAATGTCGCCGCTGATACCCCCCTTGGCCTGCTCGGCCAGCTTGGCATCGGGGAACAACTGGCCCAGCTGCACGCCGCGCACGCTGGCCTTGAGCGAAGTGGCGATCTGCGGGCGGCGTGCGTCCATACGGATCGTGCTGCGGATGTCGCCGCCGGCAACGCCGAAGTTCAGCGGGTCCAGCCGCAGCACACCATCATCCAGCAGCAGATGCGCATCCATGTCGTCCAGCGGCAGCTTCGGCGCATTGATGCGCTGGGCCTTCCAGCGCACGTCGGCATCCATTGCACGCAGCTTGCCCAGGTTGTACGGGGTGGCCGGCAGCACCTTTGCGCTGGCGGCCACGCGCGCAGCCTCGGCCCTCTGCTCTGCATTGGCGGTCTCGCCGCCACCGGTCTTCGGCGGCGCACCGACGAAGCCGGCAAGGTCATCGAAATCAAGACGACGCGACACCAGGTTCGCGGTCATCCGTGGTCGTTCGCGGGAGACATCGAACTGCACATCGCCGCCCAGATCGCTGTCGCCGACTTTGCCGGTGAAGCGCTCGTAGCGCCACACCTGGTGATCACGCTTCAGGCGACCGTCCAGGGCATACGGCGGGGAGGGTGGAATGGCGATGCCCAGCAGTGGATAGAGGTCGGCCAGGTCGTTGCCGCTAAGCGCGAACTGCAGGTCGAACACCTGCAGCTGGAACGGGTTGGTCAAGGTGCCGCTGGCAACGGCGTGGGTCGCGCCAGCGCGACCATCCAGATGGATGCGGAAGGGATGGGCGCTGTCGGTCAGTTCAAGCGGCGATTCGGTGCCACCACTCAGGATGAAGGGATTGCCCCGCCAGCGGCCTTTGCCGGCGACCAGCAAGGGTGGTGCGGCGTCGGCCCGTTTCGGTTCGCCGCTGCGCACGTTTACCAGGATATCGGTGCGGCCGAGCGCGTCGAGGAACTGCAGGCGGCCATCATCAATGTGCAGGCGCTTGAGCTGCGGTGTGGTGCCGCCTTTGCTGTCGCCGAGGAAATTCCAGTTGCCCGGGTCACCTTTGCGCGGCGCCGTCTCCAGCAGTACGTCAGGGCGGGTCAGGCGCACTTCGGGAAGCTGCACGTTGCCGCGCAGCAGTGGCCATACGCGCACGTCGATCTCGACCCGGTCGGCGCTGGCCATGTTCGGCTGTTTCGCCCACGTCGCATTGGCGAAGGTGAGGGTATCGGCGCGCACGGTGGTGGTGCGGCCGAGGTCGACATCCAGGTTGCCGATGTGCAGGGCGCGCCCGGTACGGGCCTGCACCGCACGTTCCACCGGGCCCTTGAACCAGTTCCAGTCCCAGAGGGCAATGAGGATCAGGATTGCCGCGAACAGGAACACCAGCACGGCCAGCCAGCGCTGCCCGCGTGGACCGGGGCGACGCAGGCGCCAGCGCGACGCCTTGGGAGCAGCAGGAGCAGAGGCAGCATTCACGTTGCCATGGTTGCCCCGTCGCGGTGGACGGGGCGCGAAGCGTTCATGTGCATGGCGTGCACAGTGGACGCCTGCTTGCCGGGCAGGGCCCGGCGCTACCGCAGATCAGCGGTCACAGCACCTGTCGGGTCACTGCGACGAAGTGACAGACGCTGCCGCCAATCACGAACAGATGCCAGATCGCATGCGAATAGGGGATGGATTCGCGGTGGTAGAAGTAGGTGCCCAGCGTATAGGACAGGCCGCCGCCGAACAGCCAGGCCAGGGTGCCGCCATCGATCGAGGCCCACATCGGCTTGATCGCCACCACCACCAGCCAGCCCATGGCGATGTAGATCACCGTGGACAGCAGCTTGAAGCGACCGGTGTAGAACAGTTTGAACACCACGCCGCCGAGCGCCAGCGCCCAGATCGCGGTGAACATGCCCCAGCCCCAGGGACCACGCAGGCCGATCAGTGTGAACGGGGTATAGGTGCCGGCGATCAGCACATAGATCGCGCAGTGGTCGAACACCTTCAGGCGACCCTTGGCCTGCGGGTGCTGGATGGCGTGGTACAGCGTGGAGGCGGTGTACAGCAGCAGCAGGGCGATGCCGAACACGATCGCGCTGGCCAGCTGCCAGCCATCGCCGTAGATCGCGGCCAGGGTGATCAGTACCGCGCTGGCGGCCAGGGCAAGCACCGCACCCAGCCCGTGGGTCAGGGCGCTGGCGATTTCTTCACGGATCGAAGCAACAGAAGTCGTGGACATGGCATGGGCATCGTCTGCAGGGAGGGGGACCCGCACCCCCCTATCATCGCCGCGATGGCGGGCGCGTGCACCCCCGCCACCGTATGGTCGCTGCGATCAGTTGCCGGTGACCGTATGCGCGGCTTCCCGGGTTGCCGAGAAACGCACATCCGGCGCGCGTTCCTGCGCCAGCTGCAGGTTGACCCGGGTCGGCGCCAGGTAGACCAGGTGGCCAGCGGCGTCGAGGGCCAGGTTCAGCGCGTTTTTCTCGCGGAACTCCTCCAGCTTCTTCTCGTTGCTGCAATGGACCCAGCGTGCGGTGGTGACACTGACCGGCTCGAACGTGGCTTCCACGCCGTACTCGTCCTTCAGGCGGTAGGCAGCCACATCGAACTGCAGCACGCCCACCGCGCCCAGGATCAGGTCGTTGCTGGTCAGCGGACGGAAGAACTGGGTCGCGCCTTCCTCGGACAACTGTGCCAGGCCCTTCTGCAGCTGCTTGAGCTTGAGCGGATCGCGCAGGCGGGCGCGACGGAACAGTTCCGGGGCGAAGTTGGGGATGCCGGTGAAGGTGATCGCTTCGCCTTCGGTGAAGGTGTCACCGATGGAAATGGTGCCGTGGTTGTGGATGCCGATGACATCGCCCGGCCACGCCTCTGCGGCGATTTCGCGGTCGCTGGCCATGAAGGTCAGCGCATTGGCCAGCTTCATGTCCTTGCCGGTGCGCACGTGCAGGGTCTTCATGCCGGCAGTGAACCGGCCCGAGCAGACGCGCATGAACGCCACGCGGTCACGGTGCTGCGGATCCATGTTGGCCTGGATCTTGAACACGAAGCCGGTCAGCTTCGGCTCCTGCGGGGCGACGTCGCGGCCGGTGGTGGAGCGTGCCTGCGGCGACGGCGCGTGCTCGACGAAGAAGTCCAGCAGCGGCTGCACGCCGAAGTTGTTCACGCCCGAACCGAAGAACACCGGGGTCTGCTTGCCGGCCCGATAGGCCTGCAGGTCGAACGGGTGGCTGGCGCCCTGCACCAGTTCCAGTTCGTCGCGCAGATCGGCCAGCATGCGCTCGCCGATCTTCTCGGCCAACCCGGGCGAATCGATCGACGGGAAGATGGTCGAATCCTGACGGGTAAAGTTGCGCCCCTGTTCGTACAGGTGCACTTCGCCGGTGATCAGGTGGACCACGCCCTTCAGGCGCTGGCCCATGCCGATCGGCCAGGTGACCGGTGCGCACTGGATGCCGAGCACGCTTTCAACCTCATCCAGCAGGTCGATCGGCTCCTTGCCCTCGCGATCGAGCTTGTTGATGAAGGTCATGATCGGGGTGTCGCGCAGGCGGCACACTTCCATCAGCTTGATGGTGCGCTCTTCCACGCCCTTGGCCACGTCGATCACCATCAGCGCCGAGTCCACCGCGGTCAGCACGCGGTAGGTGTCCTCGCCGAAGTCGGCGTGGCCGGGGGTGTCGAGCAGGTTGATGATCTTGCCTTCGTACGGGAACTGCATCACCGAGGAGGTGACGGAGATGCCGCGCTCCTTTTCCAGCGCCATCCAGTCCGAGGTGGCGTGGCGGGCAGCCTTGCGGCCCTTCACCGAGCCGGCCATCTGGATCGCGCCGCCGAACAGCAGCAGCTTTTCGGTCAGCGTGGTCTTGCCGGCGTCAGGGTGGGAAATGATGGCGAACGTGCGGCGACGCGACGCTTCGGTGGCGACTTCGGACATGGCAGTGGCGCCCGCACGGGGCGCTTTTCAAAGAGATAAGCGCCCGATTATACCGGCCTGCTGGCGTCGGCGGGTCAGCGCCCGGCGCTGGCGTCGCCGCTGCCCTCGCGGGCGAAGTGCAATTCGCCCTGTGGGGCGAGGATGCGCACCGGCACCGAACGCAGCCCCATGCCCCGGTTGAGCTGCACCACGAAGTGCAGGTGCGGTGCGGTGCTGTAGCCGCTGTTGCCGGACAGGCCGATCGGCTGGCCCGCCTGCACGGCCTGGCCGGGACGGACCCGCATGCCGCCGGCCTGCAGGTGGGCGTACATCGCCATGCTGCCGTCGCTGTGCAGGATGCGAACGAAGTTGGCGCGTCCGGCATCGCGTTCACGATCCAGGCCATTGCCGCGAAAACCGTCCTGTACCTGCATCACCGTGCCCTCGCGGGCGGCCAGGACCTGCGTTGCTTCGGGCAGGGCAAAGTCGATGGCGTCGCGGTTCTCCTCGTCATCGTGGCTGAACCGGCCCTGTGGGGCCTGGTCCACGCGCAGCTGGACAGCCTCGAAGGGCAGGCGATAGGCGACGTCTTCGGCGCGCGCGGCCGGATTGCCCGGCACCGACTGCAGGCGAAGGTCCAGTGCCTTGCCGCTGGAAGGGGAGGGAAGGTGGCCCACCACCAGACTGCCGGTCGCCTGCACCAGTGATTGCAGCGGCAGGCCGTCCACCTGCGTGCCGGGGGCCGCGCGCAGCTCGATCTGCACCGGGCCGGACAGCGGATTGTCGATTCGTGCCTGCCACTGGTCGCCGATCGGCTGCAGCCGCAGGTGCGCCATCGACGTCGCTTGCGGCGCAGCCTCGGTACTGGGCGCGGCTGCAGTCTTCGGCACCATTCCCCAGCCCCGGCGCCAGTCGGCGGCGTTCGCGGAGGCGCTCGCCAACAGGGGCAGCAGCAGGCAGGACAGGGGCAAGCGGCGCATCGATGGCTCCAGCGACATGGACCGCCGGGACTCTACGCAAGCTGCCGGGAAGGGGGAAGGGCGGCGGGCTCTCTGCTTATTCATCTCTTTATCCGCATGAAGGGATTGACATGCCCGGAAAGGACTGGCATCGTGGCTCCACCATCGAGACCGGCAGAGGGACAGGCCCTTTGAAGCCGGGGCAGCCCGCAGACGCGAAAGCGCCTGCGTAGGTGCCAAATCCTGCGGGGACCGTGGCGTCCACCGAAAGATGGTTCGAACCTGCACACAACGTGCATTTCGAACGCGAGCCCCGCGAAGGCTCGATGGCCGATTTCCCTACCGGAACCCGCCATGAGCTTCGCCACCAGCACCGTGCTTCGCCCCGAACCCTTTGTCCCCGTCAGCGTGCCGGTCGATGACCGCGTGCACGCCGAGCGCGGCGAGTTCGCCGCCGTGCTGTCGATGCGCCATGCCGGCCCTTGCCCGGTGCGCCTGCGCTATGAATGGGTCGGTCCGGTCAACGCACCGGTGGTGGTGCTGGCCGGCGGCATTTCCGCGCACCGCCATGTGGCCTCCAATGCGCAGTTCACCGAGAAGGGCTGGGCCGAAGGCCTGGTCGGCAGTGGTCGCGCACTGGATCCGCAGCAGCTGCGTGTGCTCGCGTTCGATTTCATCGGCGCCGACGGTGCGTTGGATGTGCCGATCGATACCGCCGACCAGGCCGATGCGCTGGCATTGCTGCTGGATCACCTCGGCATCCGCACGTTGAAGGCGTTCGTCGGCTATTCGTATGGTGCGCTGGTCGGCCAGCAGTTCGCGATCCGCCACCGCGCACGGGTACGCCAGCTGGTGCTGGTCAGCGGCGCGCACCGCCCGCATCCGTATGCCGCCGCCTGGCGTGCGCTGCAGCGTCGTGCCGTGGCGCTGGGCCAGCTGCAGTGTGGCGAAGACCACGGTCTGGCGCTGGCACGCCAGTTCGCGATGCTCAGCTATCGCACGCCGGAAGAATTCGGCGAGCGCTTCGACGCAGCACCGGAAGTAGTCAATGGCCGCGTCCGAGTCGCCGCCGAAGATTATCTCGACGCCGCAGGCGCGCAGTACGTGGCGCGCACGCCGGTCAATGCCTACCTGCGTCTGTCCGAGTCGATCGACCTGCACCGCGTGGACCCGAGCGCGATCCTGCCGCCGACCGTGGTGGTTGCCGTTGAAGGCGACCGCCTGGTTCCGCTTGCCGACCTGGTCGGCCTGGTCGAGGGACTGGGCCCGCGCGGCAGCCTGCGCGTGCTGCGCTCGCCCTACGGTCACGACGCCTTCCTGAAAGAAACCGATCGCATCGACGCGATCCTCGCCACCGCCTTCCGCACTTCTGGAGAGTCCGCATGAGCCTGCACGCCGCTGAACCGTCCTGTTGTCGCACCACCGCCGCCGTCCGCGCCGGCATCGATCGGGACACCGCCCATGGCGCGGTCACGCCGCCGATCGTGCTGTCGTCGAACTTCAGCTTTGAAGGCTTCGGCAACAAGCGCCAGTACGACTACACCCGCAGTGGCAACCCCACCCGCGACCTGCTGGGTGAAGCGCTGGCCGAACTGGAAGGCGGCGCCGGTGGCGTGGTCACGGCCACCGGCATGGGCGCGATCAACCTGGTGCTGAACGCACTGCTGCAGCCCGGCGATACCCTGGTGGTGCCACATGATGCGTACGGCGGCAGCTGGCGCCTGTTCAACGCGCTGGCGAAGAAGGGCCATTTCGAACTGGTCACCGCCGACCTGACCGACCCGCGCGCGCTGGCCCAGGCGCTGGCCACGCAGCCGAAGCTGGTGCTGGTGGAAACGCCATCCAACCCGCTGCTGCGCATCACCGACCTGCGCTTCGTCATCGACGCGGCGCACAAGGCCGGTGCGCTGGTGGTGGTCGACAACACGTTCCTGTCGCCGGCATTGCAGCAGCCCCTGTCGTTCGGTGCGGACGTGGTGCTGCATTCCACCACCAAGTACATCAACGGCCACAGCGACGTGGTCGGCGGCGCGGTGATTGCCCGCGATCCCGCCGTGCACGAACAGCTGGTGTGGTGGGGCAATGCACTGGGCCTTACCGGTTCACCGTTCGATGCGTTCCTGACCCTGCGCGGCCTGCGTACGCTGGATGCACGCCTGCGCGCGCACCAGGAGAATACTGCCGCGATCGTGGCACTGCTTGATGCGCATCCGGCGGTGGCCAAGGTCTACTATCCGGGCCTGGCCGATCATCCGGGCCACGCCGTTGCCGCCCGCCAGCAGAGTGGTTTCGGCGCAATGCTGTCCTTCGAACTGGCCAGCTGTGCCGGCGATGATCCGCATGCCGCTGTGCGCGCGTTTGTCGATGGCCTGCGCTACTTCACGCTGGCCGAGTCGCTGGGTGGGGTGGAGAGCCTGATCGCACACCCTGCAACCATGACCCACGCGGCGATGACGGCCGAAGCACGCACTGCTGCGGGCATCAGCGAAGGCCTGCTGCGGTTGTCGGTTGGCATCGAAGGCGAGCGCGATCTGCTGGCGGATCTGGGCGCTGCACTGGCGCGTGCGGAGGCGGTGATCGATGCGGTGGCGCGTGGCAAACAGGTGGCAGACGCATGAGCGCTTTGCCTGTCGAGATTCCGCTGCTGGGTACCGGCCGCTTGGCGCTGCTCGGAACCGGCACCGTCGGTTCGGCCTTCGTACAGCGCTACCAGGCGCTGCAGGCACGTGGGCTGGAGTTGCCCAGCGTGCAGTGGCTGGCCAATTCGCGCACGGCGCTGGCGATCGACCGTGATCTGGCGTTGCCGCTGGAACTGGCACGCCGTGCGCCACGTGATGGTCAGAGTTCGCCGCCGTGGGCCAGCGCCGAAGGGCTGGAGCGTGGTGACGTAGTGGTCGATGCCACCGCCAGCGAAGACGTAGCGGCGCGCCATGTGCAGTGGTTGGCGCGCGGCGTGCACGTGGTGACCGCCAACAAGCTCGGCCGTGGCGCGCACCTGTCGCGTGCGCAGGCCATCGCCGACCGTTGCGCCGACAGCGGTGCGCGCTACGGCGACAGTGCCACCGTCGGCGCGGGTCTGCCGTTGCTCAGCAGCCTGCGTGCGCTGGTGGCCGGTGGCGACCACATCCATGCCATCGAAGGCGTGCTTTCCGGCTCGCTGGCGTGGCTGTTCAATCGGTATGACGGCCAGTCACCGTTCTCGGCAGCGGTGCGTGAAGCGCTGGCGGCCGGCTACACTGAGCCGGACCCGCGACTGGATCTTTCCGGCGAGGATGTGCGCCGCAAGTTGTTGATCCTCGCGCGCAGCAGCGGCTTGGCGCTGGACGCTTCGCAGGTGCAGGTCGATTCACTGGTGCCGGATACGCTGGCAGCGTTGCCGCTGGAAGATGCAGTGAATGCGCTGGAGCAGCTGGATGCACCGCTGCAGGCGCGTTGGCAGCAGGCGCGCGCGAACGGTCGGGTGCTGCGTTTTGTCGGACGTGTGGATGGTGAGGGTGCGCAGGTAGGCCTGCGTGAGCTGGCGGCCGACCATCCGCTGGCACAGGGCGCGGGCACCGACAACCGCGTGGCCATCCACAGCGATCGCTACCGCGCGCAGCCGCTGTTGATCCAGGGGCCGGGCGCGGGTGCGGAAGTCACCGCAGCGGCGCTGCTGGATGACGTGCTGCGGATCGTGGGTTGACCCCAGCCGCCGCTGCGCTCGCCGGGCATGGCCCGGCGCTACCGATACCGATCCTGGTAGCGCCGGGCCATGCCCGGCGGTCATGGAACGTCAACGCGCCTTCAGCGACTTCAGCAACGCCGCATTGAACTGCTTCGGGTCCTGCACCTGCGGCGAATGGCCCAGTGCCGCGAACTCGACCAGGGTCGAGCCGGGTATCGCCGCCGCTGCCGCCTTGCCCAGTGCCGGGTAGTTGCCCAGCGTCGCCTTCAGTTCGGGTGATGCCTGGTCACGGCCGATCGCCGTGCGGTCCTTCTGGCCGATGAACAAGGTGGTCGGCACCTGCAGGTTCTTCAGTTCATGGACGACGGGTTGGTTGAACACCATGTCCGAGGTCAACGCCTGGCTCCAGGCGACCTGCTGCTTGCCCGGGCCTTCGTACATGCCTGACTGCATGCGCGCCCACGGTTCGTACGCCGGCTTCCACTTGCCGTCGTAGTACACGTCCAGCTGGTAGCGGCGGATGCTGTCATAGCTGATGTTCATTTCGCCGGCATACCACGCGTCCACGCTGCGCCAGGGCACGCCCAGCGCCTTCCAGTCCTCCAGCCCGATCGGATTGACCAGCGACAGACTGCGCAGTTCCTGCGGATACATCAGCGCATAGCGGATGGCCAGCATGCCGCCCATCGAATGACCGACCACATGCACCGGCACGTCACCCAGCTGCAGCTGCTGCAACAACGCATGGGTGTTGTCGGCCAGCTGCCCGAATGAATACTGGTAGCGCTCGGGCTTGCTCGATTTGCAGAAACCCACCTGGTCCGGTGCGATCACCCGGTAGCCTGCAGCCACCAGTGGCTTGATCGTCTCCTTCCAGGTCGCTGCGCAGAAGTTCTTGCCATGCAGCAGCACCACCACGCCGATCGGCTTCTTCTTCGGCGCGACATCCAGATAGGCCATCTCCAGCGGCTGGCGCTGCGATTCCAACGCAAAGGTCTTCACCGGATAGCCGTAATCGAACCCCTCCAGCCGCGGCCCGTAGGCCGGCGCGGCGAGAGCGGACAACGGAACGCAGGCAAGCAGGGCAGCAGCGATCACACGCATGGGACATTCCGGAGCAGGGGATGCCCGAGCCTAACCGGAAAGCGGGGACGGTGTTGTCCGCTGTAGAGCCGAGGCCATGCTCGGCTGCACAGTAGAGCCAGGCCATTCTCGGCTGCACAGTAGAGCCAGGCCATGCCTGGCTGCGCCAACCATCAGCACTCGATGACGTTCACCGCCAGCCCGCCGCGGCTGGTTTCCTTGTACTTGTCCTGCATGTCGCGGCCGGTATCGCGCATGGTCTTGATGACCTTGTCCAGCGACACCTTGTGCTTGCCGTCGCCGCGCATGGCCATGCGCGAGGCGTTGATCGCCTTCACCGCACCCATCGCGTTGCGCTCGATGCACGGAATCTGCACCAGGCCACCGATCGGATCGCAGGTCAGGCCCAGGTTGTGCTCCATGCCGATTTCCGCCGCGTTCTCGATCTGGCTCGGGTTGCCACCCAGCGCCGCGACCAGGCCACCGGCGGCCATCGAACAGGCCACGCCGACCTCGCCCTGGCAGCCCACTTCGGCGCCGGAGATCGAGGCGTTTTCCTTGTACAGGATGCCGATCGCCGCCGAGGTCAGCAGGAAGTCGAACACCCGCTGCTCGTTCGCGCCGGGGCAGAAGCGGTCGAAGTAGTGCAGCACCGCCGGCAGTACACCCGCCGCGCCGTTGGTGGGCGCGGTGACCACACGGCCACCGGCGGCGTTCTCTTCATTCACGGCCAGCGCGTACAGGTTGACCCAGTCCAGCGTGGTCAGCGGATCACGCATCGCCGCTTCCGGCTTCGACGACAGCTCGCGGTACAGCGCCGGCGCGCGGCGGCCCACCTTCAGGCCACCCGGCAGCACGCCTTCCTCGCGGATACCGCGCGCCACGCAGGCCTGCATTGCGCTCCAGATCTCGCGCAGGTTGTCGCGGATCTCGTCTTCCGTGCGCCAGCACTTCTCGTTCTCGAACATCAACTGGGCGATGCTCAGGCCACTGCGTGCGGTCTGCGCCAGCAGCTCGTCGCCGCTCTTGAACGGGTAGGGCAACGGCGTTTCATCAGGCACGATGCGGTCATCGGCCGCGTCGTCCTGGTTGACCACGAAACCACCGCCCACCGAGTAGTAATCGCGGGTGGCCAGCACTTCGTCATCGGCGTTGTACGCGGTGAAGCGCATGCCGTTGGTGTGGTAGGGCAGCTTCTGCCGCTTGTTCAGGCCGAGGTCGCGCTTTTCGTCGAAGGCGATCTCGTGCTGGCCCATCAGCATGATCCGCTTGCTGCTGCGGATGCGCTCCAGCGTGGACGGGATGATGTCCGGGTCGATCAGGTTCGGACGCTGCCCTTCCAGGCCAAGCAGGATCGCCTTGTCGGTGCCGTGGCCGCGACCGGTCAGCGCCAGCGAGCCGTACACATCGGCACGGATGCGTGCGACCTCCCCCAGCTTGCCCGGGTCGAGCAGCCAGCGATGGATGAAACGCTCGGCGGCCCTCATCGGCCCGACGGTGTGCGAGGAGCTCGGGCCAATGCCGATCTTGAAAACGTCGAACGTGCTGACAGCCATGGTTGCCGTACTGCGGGTACCGGGAGAGACCGCTATTCTAGCGGTTCACGCCGCACTTCCATGGCTGCGGCGCAGCATTTCCGCCAAGGGAGCAAACCCCGGTGTTGACCCTGTTCCAGCGTGACGACTGCCATCTGTGTGACATGGCCCTGGCCGAACTGGCCAAGGCGCGGGCGCCCGAGTTCGAATCGGTGTTCCTGGATGACCAGCCGGCGCTGGAGGCGCGTTATGGGGCGCGGGTGCCGGTGCTGCGTGATGAGACCGGCGGGCGGGAGCTGGACTGGCCGTTTGATGCGGCTGCGGTGCAGGCCTGGTTGGCTGCGGGCAGGTAGCGCCGGGCTATGCCCGGCGAGCGCGAAGCGCGGCCATCGGGGGAAGCCGCCGGGCATGGCCCGGCGCTACCGCGGACGCCAAGGCGTCTTATTTCGCGTCGAATTTCACGATCGTGCTGATCGCGGTTTCGTCCGGGATGGTCTTGGTATCGGCCCAGTCGCCACCACCGACACCGAAGTCCAGGCGCTTGACCGTGGCCTTGCCGGTCAGCACCGGCTGCGCGCCGGGCTTCCAGGTGAAGGTGAAGGTGACCGGCTTGCTGACGCCGCGCAGTTCCAGCGTGCCATCGGCGGCGAACTGGTCGTTGCCAAGCGCGCGGAAGCCCTTGGCGGTGTAGCGTGCAGTAGCGAACTTGCCGACGTTGAAGAAGTCCGCGCCCTGCAGGGTGGAGTCGCGATCGCTGTTGCCGCTCTTGGCGCCGGCCAGCGGAATCACCACGTCCAGCGAACCCGCAGCCGGATTGGCCGGGTCGAAGCTGAGCTTGGTGGCGAAGCCCGGGAAGCTGCCGGTGAACACTTCACCGTCGTACTTGGTGGCAAAGGCCAGGAACGAACCGGCACCTGGCGCCTGGGCGTAATCGGCGGCGAGCACCGGTGCGGTGGCCAGCATGCCGGCGAGGGCGGCGGCCACGGCGGCCGGGGTGGTCAGTTTCAGGTTCATCGGTCAGTCCTTCTGGGGAGAGGCGAGCCAGCCACGCGGCAACATCCGGGACAGGGTGGCATCGCGCTGGAACAGGTGGTGGTAGAAGGCAGCACCGGCATGGGCCAGTACCACCGCGATCAACAGCCAGAAGCCGTATTCGTGCAGGGCATGGGAAACCGCCACGACCTGCGGGTCCGGTCCGCTCAGCTTGGGCACCTCGACCAGGCCGAACCAGCGGAACGGGCGCAGGCCGCTGGCCGAGTCGTACAGCCAGCCCGACAACGGGATGGCGAACATCAGCACATACAGCAGCACATGGGTGGCGCTGGCGATGCGCTCCTGCCAGCCCGGCACGCCGGGTACCGGCTTGGGGGCACCCGCATACAGGCGCCAGCCCAGGCGCAGCACCACCAGTGCCAGCACGGTGATGCCGATCGACTTGTGCGCGGTATAGACCCAGAAATACTTGGGCGTCTTCGGCAGTTCGCCCATGGTCAGGCCGACGATGCCCAGGGCGAGAATCAGCAATGCGATCAGCCAGTGCAGGGTCTGGCTGACACTCCCCCAGGCGGCGGGGGTGTTCTTGGCGGTCATGAAGGGTCCTTGGTGGCCGTCTGGCTGTCGGAGTGGGGTTGGGGCGCGGGAGTTCCCGGAGAATCGCTGCGGTCGAGCGTGGCTTCAGCCTCGATCCGCACCTGCACCGCATCACCGATCACGCCCGGCCAGGCGGTGATGCCGAAGGCGCGGCGGCTCAGTGTCGTGGTGGCGGAGAATCCTGCAGTACGCCGGAACGGCGGCAGCGGATAGCGTTTGACCTGGTTCAAGGTCACCTCCAGCGTGACCTCCTGGCTGACCCCGCGCAGGGTCAATGTCCCGGTCACGTGGGCACGTTTCGCGTCGATCGGTTCGACATGGTGGGAGACGAAGCGGGCGGTGGGAAAGCGTTCGCCATCGAGCAGGCTGCGCGCCAGCGTGGCCTGGTTCCACTTGGCATCACCCAGGTCCAGTCGTGCTACCGGAATCTCGACGTCCAGCGTTGCATCGCGCCAGTTGTCGCTATCGAACTGCAGCTGGCCCTGGCTTCCGGAGATCGTACCCAGCGCCTGCGAGTAGCCGGCGTGGTCGATGGCGAACAGCACCCGGGTGTGTACCGGATCGATGCGGTAGGCATCGTTGCCTGCCCAGGCGGGGGCGACGGCAAGCAGCATCGGCAGCAGGGCCAGGCAGTGGCGCATCGGCGGTGGACTCCGGGAAAAAGACTGTTCGATCATACCCATAGCCCCTGCGCAACGCTGTGTGCATGGCTGCAACAGTTCGTGGTGCCGATGTGGCCGGAAACAGGCTGTTGCAGCGATGGCTGCAGCCCTGTGTGACAATCGGCACAGGACAGGGGGTTCAGGATGACGAGCGGCTGGCGCCGGTGGTGCCAAGGCATTGCAGGAGCAGGTCTGGTGCTGTTGGCGCTTTCCGCGGCAGCCGCGACCTTGGACATGGCCGGCGAAACGCCGCGCCTGCGCCGTTTCGGCGCGGCCGAGGGGTTGCCCTCGCGCATGGTGGTCGCGCTGGCCGAAGACCGTCAGGGCCGTGTGTGGGCTGCCACCGACGGCGGCCTGGCCCGCTATGACGGTGGTGAACTGCGGGTGTGGCAGCACGACCCGGCACAACCGGATTCGCTGCCCGGCAACGAGATCGAAACCCTGCTGGTCGACCCGCTCGACCGGGTATGGGTCGGCATCAACGGCAAGGGGCTGGCCCGCCTGGATGCCGATCGCGAGCGCTTCAAGACCTTCGATTCCGTCACTGAAGGCTGCCAGGGACAGTTCTGGACGCTGGCCTATGCCGAGGATGCGCTATGGATCGGCAGCAGCAGTCATGGGGTCTGCCGCTTCGGCGAAGATGGCTCATTGCGACATTTCCAGCATGATCCGGCGCAGCCCGGTGGGCTGCCCAGCGACACCGTCTTCAGCAGTCTGGTTGATGCGCAGGGACGGCTGTGGGTGGGAACCGAAGCCGGCGTGGCGCGCTGGAATGGCCAGGCCTTTGAAGTAGTGGCGCCGCGCGAACTGGCAGCGGTCAGTGTGCTGCGGTTGAGCCGCGATGCCGATGGCGCAGTCTGGGTCGGCACACAGAACGACGGCCTGTACCGCATCGATGCGCAGGATCGGGTAACGCGACCTGCCTGGGCCGACAGCGCCGGTCTGCGTTCGGCACTGGTGCTGCCCGACAGCCGCGGAGGCTACTGGGCGGGAACCTCCGATGGCCTGCTGCGCGGTGACGGCCAGGTGCTGCGCAAGCTGGAAGGCGACCGTGGCAGTGGCTTCCTGACGGGCCATAGTGGCGTGCTCGACCTGCTGCAGGATCATGAAGGAGGGCTGTGGGTCGCGTTGTTGACCCAGGGCCTGGCCTACCTTCCGCCAGACTGGCGGCGTTTTTCGACCTGGTACCAGCTTGATGGCAAACCGCTCGACAGCCAGTACCTGTTGAGCGCCGCCAGTGACGGTCGCAGCTACTACGTTGGCTCTGCCCATGGTGTCTACCAGATCGATGCGCAGGGGACGTTGAGGCTGCTGGCCAGCGACCGCGAGCTCGGCGGTGGCGCGGTGTGGTCGGTGCTGCCACGTCCCGATGGGCGGCTATGGCTGGGCCGCGCCGGACGCATCAGCGTCTATGACCCCGCCACCCGTGCGCTGCGCGACTGGCGCATCGGCGGCGGCTCCGACCTGCGGCAGCGGATCGATCTGATGCGGCAGGCGCCTGATGGCACGGTCTGGGTGTCTGTGATGAATCTGGGCCTGCAGCAGCGCAGTGCCGAGGGCCGCCTGTTGCGCAGTTTCGATGGCGCCATGCTGCGTGGTGATACCGATGCACCGGTCGAACAGATCCGCTTCGATGCCACGGGGCGGGCCTGGGTGATGGGGGAAATGGGCATCCTGCGCGAGCAGGGTGACCGCTTCGAAGCGGTACCCGGCGTTTCCAGGGGCCCGATCTACGATCTGGTGTGGATCGATCCCCGGCAGATGTGGATCGCACGCCAGGGCGCATTTGAACGCTACCAGTGGGATGGCCTCAGCCTGCGCCTGATCCAGCGCGTCGATGCTGGCGCCGGAGTGCCGCCGGTCAGCATGGGTGGGCTGGCCCTGGCCGCGAACGGGCAGTTGTGGGCGACGACACCGCGTGGCCTGCTGCGCTGGGATCCGAAACAGCGTCGCCTGCAGATATTCAATGAGCGCGATGGCCTGCTCGATGCCGAGTTCACCGGACGCCCGCCGGCGATCGATGCGGATGGCCGGGTGCTGGCCGTTACCCAGACCGGCATGGTGGGCTTCGATCCGAATGCTGCGGATGTCGAGTTGCCACCGTCGCAGCTGGTGATCGCGCAGGTGCGCGTGCGTCGTGATGATGCGCGCGGCTGGCAGCCCTTGCCGACCTCCGGCCTGCTGTTGCTGGGGCCCGATGACCGTGACCTGCAGATCGATGCGCGGCTGTTGTCCTATGCCAACCCGCAGGGCAACCGCTACCGGTTCCGTGTGGAGGGCTACGACCAGAACTGGGTGGAACAGGGCGGGGATGGCCAGCGTACGTTGTCGCGGCTGCCGCCCGGGGCCTATTCGATCGAGGTGCAGGCCGCATCGGCCAGTGGCCCGTGGACACCCTCGCAGCAGCTGCACATCAAGGTGTTGCCGCCCTGGTGGCGCAGCGGCATGGCGATCTTCGGCTACGTGATGCTGGGCTCGCTGTTGCTGTTGGCACTGCTGTGGTCGATCCGCAGGCGGCTGCGGCGGCGCCAGCAGTGGCAGTTGACGGTGCACAAGCAGCAGATCGCCGAGCAGGCATCGCAGGCCAAGAGCCGCTTCCTGGCGACCCTGGGCCACGAAGTGCGCACGCCGATGACCGGCGTACTGGGCATGAGCGAACTGCTGCTGGCCACCGAACTGGATCCGGTGCAGCGCAGCTATGCCGGCTCGATCCAGCAGGCCGGCAGCCATCTGCTGCGGCTGGTCAACGATGCGTTGGACCTGGCACGGATCGAGGCCGGCCGGCTTGAACTGGACATCCGGCCGTTCGACCTGGGCGGACTGCTGGACCAGGTGCAGGCATTGATGCAGCCGATGACACAACAGCGCAGGCTGGCTTTCAAGCGCGGGGATGCATTGCCTGGCCCGATCTGCGTCAGTGGCGATGAGATGCGCGTCCGCCAGATCCTGCTGAACCTGCTGGGCAACGCGATCAAGTTCACCGAGCGCGGCCATGTCGGTCTGGCGGCGCGTCTGGACGAGGACGGTGGCGCGGTGACATTTGAAGTCAGCGACAGCGGGCCGGGCATCAATGCCGAACAGCAGCAGCGCCTGTTCCACCGCTTCGAACAGGCCGATGGCCCGCGCACCGCCTCGCGTTATGGCGGCAGCGGGCTGGGTCTGGCGATCTGCCAGGAGCTGGCCGTGGCGATGGGCGGCCGCATCGATGTCGACAGTCAGCCGGGGCGCGGCGCACGTTTCGCAGTGCGGCTGCCGCTGCCATGGAGCCGGCAGCAGGCCTCCAGCCCTGGTGAGGCAGCGTCGCCGACCCTGCCTGCACTGCGCATCCTGCTGGTCGAGGACGATGCAACCGTTGCCGAGGTCATCGCTGGCCTGCTGCGCGGCCGCGGGCATGAGGTGGTGCACGTGCTGCATGGCCTGGGCGCACTGTCGGAGATATCCACCGAGGGATTCGATGTCGGCCTGCTCGACCTCGACCTGCCGGCACTCGACGGCACCGCCATCGCCCGCCAGCTGCGCGCGATGGGCTACGAACTGCCGTTGGTGGCCGTTACCGCGCGCTCGGATGCCTATGCCGAGACCCAGGTGCTTGCGGCCGGATTCGATGGTTTCCTGCGCAAGCCGGTGACCGGCGATCTGCTGGTGGCGGCGATTGCCCAGGCGCGCAGTAAACGCCAGATCCTCAGCTGAGTACGGCATCTTGCGGCGTGAATCCCGCAACTTTCGGTTTACCATGCCGACGCCCACGGCGTGGGCATCATCAACAGCAGCGTGAGGAGGCCATCGGTGGTGTATCTGCGGGCAGTGACGCTGCTGATGCTGCTGCTGTGCTGCCTGGCGCCCGCTGCCGCGCAGCCGGTGCCACCTTCGCCGCGGCAGGTCACCGTGTTCGATGGGTTGCCGTCCAACACCGTCAACCGCATGGCCGAAGACCGCTACGGCTACCTGTGGATTGCCACCAACGATGGCCTGGCCCGCTACGACGGGCGCAATTACCGCATCTGGCGTTCCGAAGACGGCCTGCGCGACAACCGCATCTGGAGCGTGCTGGTCGATGCCCGCAACGAGTTGTGGATCGGCACTGAAAATGCCGGCCTGGTGCGGATGTCGGCCGATCGCCGGCAGCTGCGCTTCTACGACCGCAGCAGCCAGCCACTGATGGGCAGCAATACGGTCTGGAGCCTGGCTGCGACGCCGGATGGCGCGATCTGGTTCGGCACCCACGAGGGCGGCCTGTACCGGCTGGACAGCAATGACCGCCTGCAGCGGTTCCTGCCCGAAGCCAACAACCCGCGCAGTCTGCCGGCCGCATCGGTACCGTACCTGGCCACGCTTGCCGACGGCAGCCTGTGGGTCGGCACCAAGCATGGTGTGGCGCGCTGGACCGGCACCGATTTCGAACGCATCGGCGGCGACCTGGTGCCCAGCCTGCTGATCAATGGTTTGACCGCCGAGCCCGACGGCAGCCTCTGGATCAGCACGATGGCCGGGGCCACCGTGCGCCGCCCGGATGGCCGTTTCGAATCCGTGCCCTGGACATTGCCGGCCGGCGACCAGGTGCTGGGCATGATGCTGCGCGACGAGCAGGGCGGGCACTGGCTGGATACCCGCAGTGGCCTGGGCCGGGGCATCGATGGCCGTTACCAGACAGTGCCGCTGTACAGCGCCATCGCCCGTGGCCTGGTGCGGCCGAACTGGACCGGCGCCTATGAGGATCGCGAAGGCGGCATCTGGCTGGCCAGCACCAATGCCGGCCTGTGGCATCTACTGCCGCGCTGGTGGCAGTTCTCGGTGTTCTCGCGGCTGGAGGATGATCCGTCCTCGCTGCGCAATTCCTATGTGCTGGGTACCAGCCCCTCCAGCAATGGTGGCGTGTGGACCGTCGGCAGCCATGGCGCGCTGGACCGTTTCAATCCACGCACGGGCGTGATCGAGCAGCACCGCACCTTCGTCAACGGCATGCACTGGCTGACGTCGGTGCGCGAAGACCGGCAGGGACGGGTGTGGGTGGGTTCGACCGACGCCTTGATGCGCTACGACCCGCGCCGGGGCGAGCTGCGGCGCTGGGGCCGGGATGCCGGTGCCGACGCGACCATGGAAGGCAACATCGAGGCGATGATGACCTGCGATGGCGACAGCCTGTGGTTGATGCTGTCGGCGGGCCTGCAGCAGCGCGACCTGGACGGGCACGTGCGCCGGCAGCTGGAAAACGGCCAGGACGGTCTGCAGGCGGGTCAGCTCAATCTGGACGTGGAATGCGGTCCGCAGGACCGGATCTGGCTGGCCAGCAGCCGTGGCCTGCTGCAATGGCAACCGGACGCGCAGCGCTTCCAGCCGGTGCCCGGCGCGCCGGCCACGGCGGTGTATGCCCTGCACGTCGGCAAGGACGGGCAGGTCTGGTTGTCCGAAGATGGTCGCCTGTCGCGCTACCTCTGGAGCCAGGGCAGGCTGGAACGGCAGGCGGTAGTGGGCGCGGAGCAGGGCTATCCGGCGATCTCCGCCACCGGTCTGGTGGTCGACGCACAGGGCGTGGCGTGGGCGACCAGTGCCCGTGGCCTGGTGCGGGTCAGTGCCGATGGCGAGAGCGTACGCCTGTACGGGGTGCACGATGGGCTTCCCAGCCAGGAGTTCCGCGAACACACCCTGATTGCCTCCGCCGCTGGGCGCATGGTGGCCGGTACCCCCGCTGGTGTGGTGGTATTCGATCCTGAGCAGGTGCGGCCTTCCACCCGGCGTGCGCCGCTTGTGATCGAGCGGGTGGAGGTGCGCCGCAACGAACAGTTGCTGGACCTGACCCATGACACGCCGCTGCAGATCGCCGATGGCGACCGCGACCTGCGTATCGTCGCGCGCCTGCTGTCCTTCGCCGATTCGGCCTCCAACACCTACCGCTACCGGTTGGCCGGCTATGACCCTGATTGGGTCGAGGTGGGCCCGGCAGGCGAGCGCCTGTTCTCACGCCTGCCACCCGGGGCCTACCGGCTGGAAGTGCAGGCGCGCTCGGCCGACCACGTGTGGTCGCGGGTGCAGACCCTGGAATTCCACGTGCAGCCGCCATGGTGGCGCAGCTTGTCCGGCCTGCTGGTGCTGGCCTCGATTGCGTTGCTGCTGACCAGCTGGTTCGCCTGGCTCTACCGGCGCCGGCTGCAGCGCCAGCACGCCTATCAGCTCGCCCTGCACAAGCAGGATCTGGCCGAGCACGCCTCGGCGGCCAAGACGCGCTTCCTCGCCAATCTCGGCCATGAGATCCGCACGCCGATGACCGGCGTGCTGGGCATGAGTGAACTGTTGCTGGCCTCGCCGCTGGATCCGCAGCAGCGCGGCTACACCCAGTCGATCCGGCATGCGGGTGAGCACCTGCTGCATCTGGTCAACGATGCGCTGGATCTGGCGCGGATCGAGTCCGGGCGCCTGGAACTGCAATCCAATGCGTTCGGTCTCAATCGTCTGCTGCAGGATCTGGCCGCGCTGATGGGACCGCTGGCTGCGCAGAAGGGCCTGCGGTTCATCCTCGACAACCAGTTGCCGGCAGGGCTGCAAGCGACCGGCGATGCGATGCGGGTGCGACAGATCCTGCTCAACCTGCTCTCCAACGCGGTCAAGTTCACCAGCCGCGGCAGCATCACCCTGCACGCGCGCTGCGAGGAAGGGCCGCGTGGGCTGTATTTCGAGGTGCGCGACACCGGCCCGGGCATCAGCCAGGAGCAGCAGCAACGGTTGTTCCGGCGTTTCGAACAGGCTGATGGCGCGCGCACGGCCGCGCAGTACGGTGGCAGCGGCCTGGGCCTGGCGATCTGCCGCGAGCTGGCACTGGCCATGCAGGGCCGGATCCGCGTGGAAAGCCAGCTGGGCAGCGGTACCTGCTTCGGTGTCAGCCTGCCGCTGCCGCTGCAACAGGGTGCGGCCAGCGACGGAGGTTCCGACAGTGATGCTGCTGCTGCCGCGGTCAACATGCCACCGCTGCGGGTGTTGCTGGTGGAGGACGATGCGACCGTGGCCGATGTGATGTGTGGCCTGCTCGCGACCCGTGGCCATGAGGTGGTCCACGCCGCCCACGCGCTGGCCGCACTGCGTGAGATCAGCGCAGGTGATTTCGATGTCGGCCTGCTTGATCTGGATCTTCCGGGCCTGAGCGGTTTCGAACTCGCCCAGCATCTGCGCAACCAGGGCTACACGCTGCCGCTGCTGGCAGTGACCGCGCGTACCGACCCCGATCTGCAGCAGCAGGTGGAAGCGGCGGGCATCGGTGGTTTCCTGCGCAAGCCGGTGACCGGTGAGCTGCTGGTGGAAGCGATCGCCCGCGTGCTGGGGCGGTAGAAGTTCGGCAGGGCTGCGCCCTGCACCTGCAGAGGCCAGAGCAACGGCAACAGCCGAAGCAAAAGCTGGCATTCCGTGGGATGGCGGGGCGGTGTCGGAGTGCGGGGACGCCGCAAGTACGTCCCTGTAGGCTTGGCAGCCGCATCCATGCGGCTGACACCCCGCAATCCGACACCGCCCCACCTTCGACAGATTTCTGGTGGCTGATGGATTCACGCCATGCCTGGATAAATCTCTGTCAGATATCGAAATAATTCTGGGGTCAGATCCGTTTTCCATCGGAAAACGGATCTGACCCCAAGAGCCAACACAGAACGCCGTTCCGACAGATCGCGGAAATCTGTCGAAGGCGGGGTGGGTCCGGTTGCGGGGGTGTCCGCGGCATGGATGCGGCGGCCAAGCCTTATCTGATTGGAATCTGGCAGCGTAGGTGTCGAGAGCCGGCGTGGGCCGCCGTGTAAGCCTGGATCTCGACGATCGCCTTGGAGCTTGGCGCCCACGCCGGAATCTCCCTTGATCCGCCCGAACAGTTGCTGGAGCTGACACTCGCAGTAATAAGACTGGGCAAGCGGGGGAGCTCTCGACCCTTCCAGACTATACGGAGTCCGGTGATGAACGGGATCGGGATTGATGTCAGCAAGCGCCAACTGGATGTCGGCACGACGGATGGAGAGGTGCTGCAGGTCAGCAATAGCGCTTCGGGTTTCGCTGAATTGGATCTCTGGTTGAGGAAACATCCGGTGAGCCAGATCGTGCTGGAGGCCACTGGGGGCTACGAACAGTCAGTACTGAACTTCCTGCACAACGCCGGTCATGCGGTGGTCCGTGCCAACGCGCTGCGGGCTCGCAGGCTGGCCCAGGGAATGGGCCAGGTGGCCAAGACCGACCGTCTGGATGCCTATGCATTGGCGCAGATGGCGGCCTTGGTGAAACTGCCCGCCTATCAGCCACTGGAGCCCTGGCAGCAAAAGCTGCGGGAATTTGTGCGGGCGCGTCGACAGACGATGGAAGCCCTGACCGTAGCGCGCCAGCAGCAGGAGATGGTGACCGATCGTGAGTTGCGCCGACTGCTGCAAGCCAACATCAGCCGCCTGCAGAGGATGGTTGGGCGTTTGGGACAGCAGATTGCCGAGCAGGTTGCCCAGCAACCTCAGCTGGCGGTACTGAAGTCGATGAAAGGCGTGGGCCCTGTCCTGCAGGCGGTATTGGCCAGCTATCTGCCGGAGCTGGGCAAGATCAGCGGCAAGGCCATCGCCAGTCTGGTCGGTGTAGCACCCATGTCCCACGACAGCGGAACCATGCGCGGCAAACGAAGCATCCATGGCGGCAGGGCCGAGATCCGTCAGGTGCTTTACATGGCCAGCATGTCGGCCATGCGGCATGAACCTCGACTGCGCGATTTCTACCAGTCGCTGCGAGCCCGAGGCAAAGAAGGAAAAGTAGCCATCGTGGCGGTGATGCGGAAGATGCTGGTGATTCTCAACGCCCGCATGCGTGACGCTCAAGGCGGATCGATCCCCGCCTGAAGCCAGTCTGCGCGTGCCCCAAAAGGCTGCCGGCCAGCGGCCGGCACTACCGTGCGTGACTGTCGGAGGGGCCGAGGCCCCTCTCTCAACACAGTTGCTACAGGGACGTATTTACGGCGTCCCCCGCAACCGGACCCACCCCGCCATCCCACGGATAGCAAGCTGTTGCTGTTGCTTCGGCTGTTGCCGTTGCTCTGGCCTCTGCAGGTGCAGGGCGCAGCCCTGCCGAACCCACTACTCCGCTACGTGCTCGACCTCGCGCGGCTCCGGCTTGGTGTCGGGCAGTTGCCAGAAGATCAGCGTCGAGGTCAGGGTGATCGCGCCCACGCACAGGAACGTGGCATGCAGCGCAGCCGTCGCGCCGTGGCCTTCCAGCTGCGTGCCGAACGCGGCCAGCAGGCTGCCTGCAGCTGCCGCACCGAAGCCGGCGGCGAGCATCATCACCATCGACAGCAGGCTGTTGCCGGAACTGGCGAACTCGCGATCCAGGTCGCGCAGGGTGACGGTGTTCATCACGGTGAACTGCAGCGAATTGACCGCACCGAAGAAGGCCAGCTGCAGCAGGCGCACGCTCAGGTGCTGGCCCGGTGTCATCAGGATGAAGCTGGCCATCGCCAGGCCGACCAGCACGGTGTTGGTCATCAGTACGCGGCGATAGCCGTAGCGTTCAACCAGCTTCACCGCCAACTTCTTCGACACCATGCCCGCGGCCGCCACCGGCACCATCATCAGGCCGGCGTTCATCGGCCCCAGGCCAAGACCGACCTGCAGCAGCAGCGGAATCAGCATCGGCATGGCACTGCTGCCGATGCGCGAGAACAGGTTGCCGAGAATGCCGATGCGATAGCTGGGCACGCGGAACAGCGCCAGCGAGAACAGCGGTGCCGTTGAATTTGCCGCGTGCAGCCAGTAGCCGACCAGCGCAGCCAGGCCGGCCACGGTCATCAGCATCACCAGCGCGTGCGGTGTGCCGAGCCCGGAGATGCCATCCAGTGCCAGCGACAGCACCACCATCGCAAAGGCCAGCATGGCGTAGCCGCGCAGGTCGAAACGGGTGCGGTGGCTGGCGTAGTGGTCGGGCATGATCTTCATCGCTGCGATGAAGCCGATGACGCCGATCGGCAGGTTGATCAGGAACACCCAGTGCCATGATGCGATTTCGACCAGCCAGCCGCCCAGGGTCGGGCCGATCAGCGGACCGACCAGTGCGGGGATGGCGATGAAGCTCATCGCACGCAGAAAGTCCTCGCGAGGCACCGAGCGCATCACCGCCAGGCGCCCGACCGGCAGCAGCATCGCACCACCGATGCCCTGCAGCACGCGTGCGCCGACCAGCTGGTGCAGGTGCTGGGCCAAGGCGCAGGCCAGCGAGCCGAGGGTGAACAGGATGATCGCTACCAGGAAGGTGCGACGGGTGCCGTAGCGGTCGGCGATCCAGCCGGAGGCGGGGATGAAGGTGGCCACGGCCAGTGCGTAGCTGAAGACCACCGACTGCATCTGCAGGGGGCTTTCGCCGAGGCTGGCCGCCATCGCCGGCAGCGCCGTGTTGACGATGGTCGAGTCCAGCATCTGCATGAAGATCGCCAAGGACACCAGCCACAGCAGTGGGCGCTGGCGGGTGTAGGTCGATGGCGCTGTGGACATGGGGTGGGGCCGGTGCAGCGTGGGGGCACCATGATCGCGCACTGCGGGTCACGGCGCGATCAACATCGCGCCGCGACTGCATGCGGAATGCTCAGCGTTGGCTGTGCGCGTGCACCGCGTCGACCAGCACCTGTACATGGGCCGGGTCCATGTCCGGCGACATGCCGTGGCCGAGGTTGAACACGTGGCCCTCGCGCGAACCGCCATTGCCGGCGGCATAGGTGTCGAGTACGCGTGCGGCCGCGGCGGCGATCGCATCGGGCGAGGCATACAACGTGGTCGGGTCCAGATTGCCCTGCAGGGCTACGCGCCCGCCAGTGCGGCGCAGTGCTTCATCCAGGTCCAGCGTCCAGTCCAGGCCGAGCGCATCGGCGCCGGTCTGCGACAGCGCTTCCAGGTGCAGGCCGGTGCCCTTGCCGAACAGGATCAGCGGCGTGCGCTCGCTGCCTTCGCCGCGCTCCAGGCCTTCGGCGATGCGCTGCAGGTAGCGCAGCGAGAACTCGCGGTACATCGCCGGCGACAGCACGCCGCCCCAGGTGTCGAACACCTGCAGGGCCTGCGCACCGGCCGCGCGCTGCGCGCCGAGATAGGCGATCACCGCGTCGGTGGTTACCTCCAGCAGGCGGTGCAGGGCCTGCGGATGATTCAGCGCCATCGCCTTGATGCGCGCGAAATCCTTGCTGCCGCCGCCTTCGACCATGTAGCAGGCCAGTGTCCACGGGCTGCCGGAGAAACCGATCAGCGGCACCTGGCCGTCCAGTTCGCGGCGGATCAGGCGTACCGCGTCCATTACGTAGCCCAGGTCCTGTTCCATGTCCGGGACCGTCAGCCTGGCGATGGCCGCTTCATCGCGCACCGGGTGGCGGAACTTCGGGCCTTCGCCTTCGACGAAGTACAGCTCCAGGCCCATTGCATCGGGAATGGTGAGGATGTCCGAGAACAGGATGGCCGCGTCCAGCGGGAAGCGGCGCAGCGGCTGCAGGGTGACTTCGCAGGCGATCTCCGGGTTCTTGGCCATGGCCAGGAAGCTGCCGGCCTTGGCCCGTGTGGCGCGATATTCCGGCAGGTAGCGGCCGGCCTGGCGCATCAGCCAGACGGGGGTGCAGTCCACCGGTTCGCGGCGCAGGGCGCGCAGCAGGCGATCGTTGCGGAGAGGGCTGGTCACAGTGGGCATTCCTTGGGCGAAAAGGGCAGCGGCGCAGTCAGTCGCCGTGCGAAAGAATCTGGAAGCCCCGATGCAGTTCGGCATCGCGGGCCTTCTCGTAGGCGTGGCGGGCTTCGTCGGCCTTGAGGTACAGCTCGCGCCGCAGCTGCGAGCGGGCGCCGACGCGGCCGGATTCGCGCAGCAGCTCCCAGCCGCCGAACAGGTCCGGGACCAGGGTCAGGCGCAGGAAGCGCGGTGCCTGGGCACCGTCGGCGGGTTGTTGCAGGTGGACGTGCATGGCGTCGATTGTAGCGGGGGTGGTGTGACCCCTGCCGCAACGCGGTAGTGCCGGCCGCTGGCCGGCAACCTCATGAAACCTCCCCGGTGGCGCCGGGCCATGCCCGGCGAACGCGGAAGCGGTCAGCCTTCGCCCAGCACCTTCAGTACCGCCGCTTCATCCACATCCGGCACCACTTCGGCACGGCCCATGCCGCGCCACAGCACCAGGCGCAGGCGGCCGGCCACGTTCTTCTTGTCCAGGCGCATGCGGCCGAGCAGGGCCTGCGGGTCCAGTCCGGCGGGGATTGCCACCGGCAGGCCCAACTGCTCCAACAGGGCCTGCAGGCGCACACGGTCGGCGTCCTCGGCCAGGCCCAGCTGGGTGGAGAGGCGGGCGGCCAGCACCATGCCCACCGCCACGGCTTCACCGTGGTTGAGCGCATCGCGCCCCGGCGCGGAATAGCCCTGTTCGGTTTCGATGGCGTGGCCGAAGGTGTGGCCGAGGTTGAGCAGGGCGCGTTCGCCCTTCTCGAAGGGATCGCGCTCGACGATCGCCGCCTTGTGCCGGCAGCTGCGGGCGATGGCTTCGGCGATCACGGCATCCTCGCCGGCCACCAGGGCGTCGGCATGCTGCTGCAACCACTCGAAGAAAAGCGCATCACCCAGCGCACCGTACTTCACCACTTCAGCCAGGCCGGCGCGCAGTTCACGCGGCGGCAGGGTGGCCAGCACGCGGGTATCGGCGATCACCGCACGCGGCGGATGGAACGCGCCGACCAGATTCTTGCCGGCCGGGATATCCACGGCGGTCTTGCCGCCCACCGAGGAGTCGACCATCGCCAGCAGCGTGGTCGGCAGCTGCACGCAGTCGACGCCGCGCATCCAGCAGGCCGCGGCAAAGCCGGCAAGGTCGCCGACCACACCGCCGCCGAGGGCGAACACGCAGGCATCCCGGGTTGCGCCGAGCGCAGCCAGCGCCTCGATGACCGAGCCGAACTCGGCCAGGGTCTTGGAGGCTTCGCCGGCAGCCAGCACATGCTCACCCACGATCAGGTCCGGGCGTGCGGCCAGCAGGGTCTGTTTGACGGCATCCAGATAGCGCGGCGCAACCTCGCTGTCGCTGACCAGCAGCACATGGCGGCCACGTACATGGTTGGCCAGCGCGGAACCTTCGGTCTGGGCGCCGGCGCCAATGGTGATGGAGTAGGGGCGGTCGCCGCCAACGGCGACCTGCAGCAGGGCAGGGGAAGTCATGCAGTGGGGTCCTGTCGCTGCCAGTGCGTGGCCAGCTTGAGCACAAGCTGGGCGGTCGCATCGGCTGCGGTAAACGGGTCGGTATCAAGGGTGACATCGGCCAGCTCGCGATACAGCGGGTCGCGATGCGCGGCCAGATCCTGCAGTACCTGTTCGCGGTCCGGCCGCTGCAGCAGGGGGCGCGCCTTGTCGCGTGACAGGCGCTCCAGCTGGGCCGCGACGCTGACCCGGAGGTAGACGACAAAGCCACGCCGGGCGATCAGGGCGCGATTGTCCGGATCGAGCACGGCACCACCGCCGGTGGACACCAGCTGGCCACGGCCGGCCAGCACCTGTGCCAGTGCCTGGCGCTCATGGGCGCGGAAGCCGGCCTCGCCGGAGTGTTCGAAGATCGTGGGGATGCTGGCCCCGGTCGCATCGACGATGGCCTGGTCGACGTCGACGAAGTCCAGCGTGAAGCGCTCGGCGAGGCGGCGGCCGATGCAGGTTTTACCGGCGCCCATCGGGCCGATCAGGATCAGGTTCGGAGCGGGATTCATGCCCTCTGATGCTAACACCTCCGTGCCTTGGCCTTTACGTTCTTCACGTCAGGGTGGAGGTTCCTGCGGGGTTTCCCGCGCCTGACGGAGTACCTGCCATGTCGGTTGCCAAGGTCATCGAAATCAATGCGTCCTCGCCCAAGAGCGTGGAGGACGCGGTGCGCAGCGGATTGAAGAAGGTGTCCGGGACGGTCAAGGGCATCCAGGGCGCCTGGATCAACGAGACCAAGGTGGTCACCGACGGCAACGGTGAGATCACCGAATGGCGGGTGAACCTGCGGATCACCTTCCTGGTGGAGTGAGCCTGCTCAGCGCAGCCCCAGCACCTGGCGCTGCGCATCCAGCACCACCATCCGGTCGGCAATGGCCGGCAGCGCACGCAATGCCTGCCGGCTGACCCGCTCGTAGTACTGCACGAAGCGCTCCAGCTGTGGCCGGCTCATGCCGTGCCGGCCCGGCTGGGCCGCCTGCAGGTTCTGCTCCTGCTGCCAGCGCCAACGCGGCACCACCGAGAAATCCGGGGGCTGCAGGAACCACAGGCGGTCGCAGCGCTGCCACAGCGCCGGATAGTCGCGGGCCAGCGCCTGGTTGCACCAGCGCCGCCAGCGGCCATCGCCATCGGCCTCCCGCTCCAGGGCGTTCAGAGGAGTATCCAGTTCGGCCTCGTCCTGCGCCGGAGTGCCGAGGAACCAGCCCTCGAACACCAGCAGGTCCAGCGGCTTTTCGAGGTGGGGCCACTGCGCTTCGGGCAGGCGCTCGTCGGCCAGTTTGTCGAAGCGGGGCAGGGCCAGCGGCTGTCGTGCGGCCACTGCATCCAGTACCGCGTGCGCCAGTGGCAGGTCGTGGGTGCCTGGCGGTCCACGGGTGATCAACAACGGATGCACCTGCCGGGCCAGGCGCTGGCGCTGCGCGCGGGTCAGGTAGACATCGTCGATGGAGAGCGTTGCGGCGTTCAGGCCACGAGCCTGGGCACGGGCGACCACCTGCGCGGCCAGCGTCGATTTGCCGCTCCCCTGCAGGCCGCTGATCGCCAATACTGGAACGGCTGTGCTGCTGCCCAGCGCGTCATCCAGCGCCTGCTCGACCACTGTTTCGGGGAATCCTTTCACCTGGGGCATGTACGCAGCAGCGACCATGCCGCCACAATAGCCCAAACCGTGTGAGAAGAATGCTGTCATGAGCGACCTGTACGCCGAAGCCCTGTCGACCTTTGCCGCCCTGTTCGAAGAAGCGAAACAGAGCCGCGAGGTGGAGCCCAATGCGATGACCGTAGCCACTGCCGATACGCAGGGCCGGCCGTCGGCGCGCACCGTGCTGCTGAAGGCGTTCGACGAGCGCGGCTTCGTGTTCTACACCCACCTGGACAGCCACAAGGGCCGCGAGCTGCAGGCCAATCCGCAGGCGGCGCTGCTGTTCCTGTGGCGCAGCCTGCGCGAGGCCGGCATCCAGGTGCGCATCGAGGGGCGCGTGGAGCAGGTGGCCGACGCCGAGGCAGATGCCTATTTCGCCAGCCGTCCGCGCATGAGCCAGATCGGCGCATGGGCGTCGCTGCAGTCGAAGACCTTGAACACGCGCGAGGAGTTCGACGCGCGCGTGGCCGAGGTCGAGGCACGTTTCGACGGCACGGACGTGCCGCGTCCGGACGGCTGGAGTGGTCTGCGGGTAGTGCCCGACCGTATTGAGTTCTGGTACGGCGCGCAGTTCCGCCTGCACGAGCGCTGGTGCTATGAAGCGGGTGCCGAAGGGCGCTGGAGCAAGCGCCTGCTGTACCCGTAAGGCGTAGTGATGAGGCGCGTGTGGCACTTGTAGTGCCCCGCGATGCCAGTAGATCCACGCCATGCGTGGATGAGGTGTTTGACGGAAGAGCGGTGCGAGCCAAGGTTCGCACCCACCAGACATCGGTTCGCACTCACCAGGCAACAGGCGGTTACAACCCCTCCGCACGCAGCCACCGCCACAGCGTGGTGCGCGATACGCCCAGCGCCTGTGCCATGCCTTCGCGGTCATTGCGGTGTTCCTGCAGCAGCGCCTCCAGCTGCGCACGCGGCGGTCGCTTGCCGTTGCTTTCCACCGGTAGTGCCGCGACGCCTTCGTTCAACAGCTCCGGCGCCAGCTGCAGCAGTCGCGCGGCATCGATCAGCCCTTCACCGGGCTGCCAGTGGATGCGCAGCCGATCCACCAGATTGCGCAGTTCACGCACATTGCCCGGCCAATCGGCTGCGCCGAGCAGGGCCAGCGCTTCTGCATCCAGCGGTGCATCGATGCCGCGCAGTTCGCGGAAGAAGTGCGTGGTCAGCAGCGGGATATCGCTGCGACGCGCGCGCAGAGTGGGCAACGCGATGCGCAACGCGGCCAGCCGGTAATACAGATCGCGACGGAAGCTGCCAGCCGCCGCGCGCTGTTCCAGCGATTGCAGGGTGGCGGCGACCACGCGCAGGTCGACGGGCGTCGGTTCGGTTGCACCGACGCGCAGCACCTCGCGTTCTTCCAGCACGCGCAGCAGGCGGGTCTGCAACGGCAGCGGCAGTTCGCCGATCTCATCCAGGAACAATGTACCGCCGTCGGCGGCCTCGACCAGGCCGACGCGACCACCGCGCCGCGCACCAGTGAAGGCGCCATCGCTGTAGCCGAACAGCTCGGCCTCCAGCAGCGATTCGCTGATCGCGCCGCAGTTCAGTGCGACGAAGCGACCCCGCCGGCCGCTGGCCGCATGCAGCTGCCGCGCTACCAGTTCCTTGCCGGTGCCGGTCTCGCCGGTGACCAGTACGGTGCTGTCGTGCGGGGCGTACAGCGCGATCTGAGCGCGCACGTCGGCCATCGCGTTGCTGTCGCCGAGCAGCGCATGCGCATCGGCGCGCGGTGTGGCCCGTCGGCGCGTAGCCGGGCGCGCGTCCGCCGATCGTGCCAGGGTCTGGGTCAGTTCCAGCGCGTGCTCGAAGGCCTGCCGCACCGAATCTGCCGAGTACAGCAGTACGCCGGGCAGGCCTGCCTGTTCGGCATGGTCGATGGCCATGCCGGTGCCGACGATCACTTCGATGCCGTTGGCGCGCAGGTCGGCGATGCAATCGCGGGCGTCTTCGCGGGTGACGAAACGGCGATGCTCGATGTCCAGGCCGAAGCTCTGCTGGAAGCTGCTGAACACCGGCACGTCGCTGGCGTGGGTGACCAGCCCGATGCGTGGGGCGATGCGGCGCGCCCGCGCCAGCGCTTCCATCAGATCGAAACCGTTGGCCTGGATCGGCACCAGCGGCAGGTCCAGGCGGCCGCGCAGCCAGGCCGCGTTGGAGCCGCCAGCGATCACGACATCGCAGTGCTCGCGGCGCAGGCGTTGGCCGATCACTTCCACTGCTTCCTCGAAGCCGAGGTTGATCTGCTCGATGCGGGCGCGGCGGTCGAATTCGGGAATGACATCGCCCAGCAGGCCGGTAAGGCGCGAGACGCTGACGGTCCAGATCACCGGGCGGCCGGGGTCGGCATCGGCATGGCGCAAGGGCGAGCGGGGCAGGTACATGGCGCGGGGATCGGGTGTGGCGATGTTTCATGATACATCTGTTTCAATGTTTCATATGTTTAGCCGGGGTTGGGCGGTCATCCCCGTGAAATCAATCGCTTGCAGGTTGGCACGGTGCTTGCGCTTACCTCCCTGTCCTTCAACCTGGATCGCCGCATGACCGCTTCCACCCCCTTCTCCGCTGGTGCCCGCTTCCGCGAGGCGCTGGCTGCCGAATCGCCGCTGCAGGTGATCGGCGCGATCAACGCCAACCATGCGCTGCTGGCCAAGCGCGCCGGCTTCCGTGCCATCTACCTGTCCGGCGGCGGCGTTGCGGCTGGCTCGCTGGGCCTGCCGGACCTGGGCATCAACACCTTGGAAGACGTGCTGGTGGACGTGCGCCGCATCACCGATGTCTGCGACCTGCCGCTGATGGTCGACATCGACACCGGCTTCGGCCCGAGCGCGTTCAACATCGCGCGCACCGTGAAGTCGCTGATCAAGGCTGGCGCGGCCGCCTGCCATATCGAAGACCAGGTCGGCGCCAAGCGCTGCGGTCATCGCCCGGGCAAGGAGATCGTCTCGCAGGGTGAAATGGTCGACCGCGTGAAGGCGGCTGCCGATGCCAAGACCGATCCGGACTTCTTCCTGATCGCACGCACCGACGCCATCCAGGTGGACGGCGTGGACAAGGCCATCGAGCGCGCCATCGCCTGCGTCGAAGCCGGTGCCGACGGCATCTTCGCCGAGGCCGCCTACGACCTGGAGACCTACCGCCGCTTCGTCGATGCGGTGAAGGTGCCGGTGCTGGCCAACATCACTGAATTCGGCGCGACCCCGCTGTTCAGCCGCGACGAGCTGGCCTCGGCCGGCGTGGCCATCCAGCTGTTCCCGCTGTCGGCGTTCCGCGCTGCCAACAAGGCGGCCGAGAACGTCTACCAGACGGTCCGCCGCGAAGGCCACCAGCGCAACCTGATCGACAGCATGCAGACCCGCGAGGAGCTGTATGACCGTATCGGCTACCACGCGTTCGAGCAGCAGCTCGATGCGCTGTTCGCCGCCAAGAAATAAGCAGTACCCTGCACCATCAAGTTTCGGAGGGAAACATGAACGATACGACCGCAACCCCGACCTTCAAGCCGAAGAAGTCCGTCGCCCTGTCCGGCACCGCCGCCGGCAACACCGCGCTGTGCAGCGTCGGCCGCAGTGGCAACGACCTGCATTATCGCGGCTACGACATCCTGGACCTGGCCAATACCAGCGAGTTCGAGGAAATCGCCTACCTGCTGGTGCACGGCAAGCTGCCGACCCGCGCCGAGCTGGTTTCGTACAAGGCCAAGCTGAAGTCGCTGCGTGGCATTCCGGCTGCGGTGAAGGCTGCGCTGGAGGAGCTGCCGCCGTCGGCGCACCCGATGGACGTGATGCGCACCGGCGTGTCCGTACTCGGCTGCGTGTCGCCGGAGAAGGACGACCACAACCATCCGGGCGCACGTGACATCGCCGACAAGCTGATGGCCTGCCTGGGCTCGATGCTGCTGTACTGGTACCACTGGAGCCACAACGGCCGCGCGATCGACGTGGAAACCGACGATGACTCCATCGGTGGCCACTTCCTGCACCTGCTGCACGGCGAGAAGCCGCAGGATTCGTGGGTGAAGGCGATGCACACTTCGCTGATCCTGTACGCCGAACACGAGTTCAACGCCTCGACCTTCGCCTGCCGCGTCATTGCCGGCACCGGCAGCGACATGTACAGCGCGATCTGCGGTGGCATCGGTGCGCTGCGCGGTCCCAAGCACGGTGGCGCCAACGAAGTGGCGTTCGAAGTACAGAAGCGCTATGACAACCCGGACGAAGCCGAGGAAGACATCAAGGCCCGCGTCGAGCGCAAGGAAGTGGTGATCGGTTTCGGCCACCCGGTCTACACCGTGTCCGATCCGCGCAACAAGGTGATCAAGGACGTCGCCCGCGAACTGTCCGAAGAACAGTCGAGCCTGAAGATGTACGACATCGCCGAGCGCCTGGAAACGGTGATGTGGGACATCAAGAAGATGTTCCCGAACCTGGATTGGTTCAGCGCCGTCAGCTACCACATGATGGGCGTGCCGACCGCGATGTTCACCCCGTTGTTCGTGATCGCCCGCACCGCCGGCTGGAGCGCGCACATCGTCGAACAGCGCATCGACGGCAAGATCATCCGCCCGAGCGCCAATTACATCGGCCCGGAAGATCGTGAGTTCGTGGCCATCGACAAGCGTTCCTGATCATCGCCACTGTTGCACTGCTGCATGCATCCGGCCGGCCCCGTGCCGGCCGGATGTTTTCGCCGCCGCATCGCCGGCACCCGGCCCGCCTCAAGCATTCCGCCAGCCCATGAATATCGACTATCGCAAGAACCTCCCCGGCGCCTCGCTGGACTACTTCGACGCGCGCGCCGCGGTCGATGCCATCCAGCCCGGTGCCTATGCCACGCTGCCGTACGTTTCGCGCGTGCTGGCCGAAAACCTGGTGCGTCGCTGCGACCCGGCCACGTTGACCGACTCGCTGAAGCAGCTGATCGAGCGCCGTCGCGACCTGGACTTCCCGTGGTTCCCGGCGCGCGTGGTGTGCCATGACATCCTCGGCCAGACCGCGCTGGTCGACCTCGCTGGCCTGCGTGATGCGATCGCCGACAAGGGCGGTGACCCGGCCAAGGTCAATCCGGTGGTGCCGGTGCAGCTGATCGTCGATCACTCGCTGGCGGTGGAGTGCGGTGGTTTCGATCCGCAGGCGTTCGAGAAGAACCGCGCCATCGAGGATCGCCGCAATGAAGATCGCTTCCACTTCATCGACTGGACCAAGCTGGCCTTCGAGAACGTGGACGTGATTCCGCCGGGCAACGGCATCATGCATCAGATCAACCTGGAGAAGATGTCGCCGGTGATCTACGTGCAGGACGGTGTGGCCTTCCCCGATACCTGCGTGGGCACCGACAGCCATACCCCGCATGTGGATGCGCTGGGCGTGATCGCCATCGGCGTGGGCGGCCTGGAAGCGGAGAACGTGATGCTGGGCCGCGCGTCGTGGATGCGCCTGCCGGACATCATCGGCGTCGAGCTGACCGGCAAGCCGCAGCCGGACATCACTGCCACCGACGTGGTGCTGGCCCTGACCGAGTTCCTGCGCAAGGAACGCGTGGTCGGCGCCTGGCTTGAATTCTTCGGCGAGGGTGCCGCCGCACTGACCATCGGTGATCGCGCCACCATCTCCAACATGTGCCCCGAATACGGCGCCACCGCCGCGATGTTCTATATCGACGGGCAGACGCTTGATTACCTGCGCCTGACCGGTCGCGAGGAAACGCAGGTCGCACTGGTCGAAAACTACGCGCGCAGCACCGGCCTGTGGGCCGATGACCTGGTCACCGCGGAGTACGAGCGCGTACTGCACTTCGATCTGTCGACGGTGGTGCGCAACATGGCCGGCCCGAGCAATCCGCATCGCCGCCTGCCGGTATCGGAACTGGTCGAGCGTGGCATCGCCGATGCCGCCAAGCTGGAGGCCGGCAAGGCCGAACAGGCACAGGGCCTGATGCCCGACGGTGCGGTGATCATCGCCGCCATCACCAGCTGCACCAATACCTCCAACCCGCGCAATGTGATCGCTGCGGCGCTGCTGGCACGCAAGGCCAACGAGCGTGGCCTGCTGCGCAAGCCGTGGGTGAAGTCGTCGCTGGCGCCGGGTTCGAAGGCCGTGCAGCTGTACCTTGAGGAATCCGGCCTGCTGCCGGACCTGGAGAAGCTGGGCTTCGGCATCGTCGCCTTCGCCTGCACCACCTGTAATGGCATGAGCGGCGCGCTGGATCCGAAGATCCAGCAGGAAATCATCGATCGCGACCTGTACGCCACCGCGGTGCTGTCGGGCAACCGCAACTTCGACGGCCGCATCCATCCGTACGCGAAGCAGGCGTTCCTTGCCTCGCCGCCGCTGGTGATCGCCTACGCCATCGCCGGCACCATCCGCTTCGACATCGAAAAGGATGTGCTGGGCGTGGACACCGACGGCAACGAGGTGCGCCTGAAAGACATCTGGCCGAGCGACGCCGAAATCGACGCGGTGGTGAAGGCTGCAGTGAAGCCGGAGCAGTTCCGCAGCGTCTACAACCCGATGTTCAACGTGCGCGTGGAGCACGCTGCAAAGGTCAGTCCGCTGTACGACTGGCGCGCGCAGAGCACCTACATCCGCCGCCCGCCGTACTGGGAGGGCGCACTGGCCGGTGAGCGCACGCTGGCGGGCATGCGTGCGCTGGCAGTGCTGCCGGACAACATCACCACCGACCACCTGTCGCCGTCCAACGCGATCCTGGCGTCGAGTGCTGCCGGTGAGTACCTGGCGAAGATGGGCCTGCCGGAAGAGGACTTCAATTCCTACGCCACCCACCGCGGCGACCACCTGACTGCGCAACGTGCCACCTTCGCCAACCCGAAGCTGTTCAACGAGATGGTGCGCAACGAAGATGGCAGCGTGAAGCAGGGCTCGCTGGCGCGCGTGGAGCCGGAAGGCAAGGTCATGCGCATGTGGGAGGCGATCGAGACCTACATGGAGCGCAAGCAGCCGCTGATCATCATCGCCGGTGCCGATTACGGCCAGGGCAGTTCGCGTGACTGGGCCGCCAAGGGCGTGCGTCTGGCTGGCGTAGAGGCCATCGTTGCCGAAGGCTTCGAGCGCATCCACCGTACCAACCTGATCGGCATGGGCGTGCTGCCGCTGGAGTTCAAGCCGGGAACCACCCGCCTGACCCTGGGCATCGACGGCACCGAGACCTTCGATGTGATCGGCGAGCGGACGCCGCGCGCAGAGTTGCGCGTGGTCATCCACCGCCGCGATGGCCAGGACGTGATCGTGCCGGTGACCTGCCGCCTGGACAGCGACGAGGAAGTGGCGATCTACGAGGCCGGCGGCGTGCTGCAGCGCTTCGCCCAGGACTTCCTGGAAGGCGCCAAGGTGGCGTGAGACATCCGACGGCCCGGAAAAGGGCCGTCTTTCATTGCAAGGAATCGATCCATGGCATTTCTCCCGCAACTCCGCATCCCCGCCACCTACATGCGTGGCGGCACCAGCAAGGGCGTGTTCTTCCGCCTGCAGGACCTGCCCGAAGCCGCGCAGACGCCGGGCGCCGCGCGCGATGCGCTGCTGATGCGCGTGATCGGTTCGCCCGACCCGTATGGCAAGCAGACCGACGGCATGGGCGGCGCGACGTCCAGCACCAGCAAGTGCGTGATCATTTCCACCGCTTCGGTGCCCGACCACGACGTGGATTACCTGTACGGCCAGGTGTCGATCGACACGGCATTCGTGGACTGGAGCGGCAACTGCGGCAATCTCAGCACCGCTGTCGGGCCGTTCGCCATCGCCAACGGCCTGATCGATCCGGCCCGGGTGCCGCGCGATGGCTTGTGCACCGTGCGCATCTGGCAGGCCAACATCGGCAAGACCATCATCGCCCATGTGCCGATGCGCGATGGTGAAGTGCAGGAGATCGGCGATTTCGAGCTGGATGGCGTGACCTTCCCGGCCGCAGAGATCCAGCTGGAATTCATCGACCCGTCCGACGATGGCGATGCTGGCGCGATGTTCCCCACCGGCAACCTGGTCGATACGCTGGACGTGCCGGGCGTGGGCAGTTTCGAGGTGACGATGATCACTGCCGGCATCCCGACCATCTTCCTCAACGCTGCCGACCTCGGTTACACCGGCACCGAGTTGCAGCCGGCGATCAATGAAGACAAGGCGGCCCTGGAGCGCTTCGAGAAGATCCGTGCCCATGGCGCCTTGCGCATGGGCCTGATCCAGGCGCTGGAAGATGCGGCCACCCGCCAGCACACGCCGAAGGTGGCTTTCGTTGCCCCTGCGCAGGACTACGTGTCGTCCAGCGGCAAGGCGATTTCGTCTGCGGACATCGATCTGCATGCACGCGCGCTGTCGATGGGCAAGCTGCACCACGCGATGATGGGCACCGCTGCAGTGGCGATCGGTACCGCCGCGGCAATCCCCGGCACGCTGGTCAATCGTGCGGCCGGTGGCGGCGAACGTGAAGCGGTGACCTTCGGTCATCCCTCCGGCACGTTGCGTGTGGGTGCGCAGGCGGCGCTCGTTGACGGCCAGTGGACGGTGTCCAAGGCCATCATGAGCCGCAGTGCCCGCGTGCTGATGGAAGGCAAGGTGCGGGTGCCCGCCGAGTGATGGGCTGGTCGGCGGTGGCATCACATGCTTCGGTAGATGCCAACCTTGGTTGGCATGGAGAAGGCAGCGCCGGGTGAACGTCCGCGCCAACCAAGGTTGGCGACTACCGGGTCTGGCGTGGCCTGGCAAACCTACGAGGAGATCGACGATGTCCGAGAATCACACCCCGTCCAACACGCGTGCAGCCTGGGATGCGCTGCTGATGGATATCGTCGACTACGTGCGTGACACCCGCATCGATTCACCGCTGGCGTTCCAGACTGCGCATCACTGCCTGCTCGACACGCTTGGCTGCGGGCTGGAGGCGCTGTCCTTCCCCGCCTGCAGCAAGCTGCTGGGGCCGCTGGTGCCGGGCATCAGCGTGGCCAATGGCGCGCGTGTCCCCGGCACCAACTTCGTACTCGATCCGGTGCAGGCGGCCTTCAACATCGGCGCAATGGTGCGCTGGCTGGATTTCAACGACACCTGGCTGGCCGCCGAATGGGGCCACCCCTCGGACAACCTGGGTGGCATCCTTGCCGTAGCCGACTGGCTCGGCCGCAATGCGGCCGCGTTGCGACGCCCGCCGCCGACCGTGCACGACGTGCTGCTGGCGATGATCAAGGCGCACGAGATCCAGGGCGTGTTGGCGCTGGAGAACTCCTTCAACCGCGTTGGCCTGGACCACGTGCTGCTGGTCAAGGTGGCCACCACCGCCGTCGTCGCGCAGATGCTCGGGTTGGACCGCGAGCGCATGCTCAATGCGGTGTCGCTGGCCTGGGTGGATGGGCAGGCGCTGCGCACCTACCGGCATGCGCCCAACACCGGCTCGCGCAAGAGCTGGGCAGCCGGTGATGCGACCAGCCGTGGCGTGCGCCTGGCGCTGATGGCCGCCACCGGCGAGATGGGCTACCCCAGCGTGCTCAGTGCACCGACCTGGGGCTTCGAGGCGGTATCGATGCATGGCCAGGCGCTGACCCTCGGCCGCGCCTTCGGCAGCTACGTGATGGAAAACGTGCTGTTCAAGATCAGTTTCCCGGCCGAGTTCCACGGGCAGACAGCGGTGGAGGCTGCGGTCCTGCTGCACCATCAGCTCCGCGCGCTGGGGCGGAAGGTCGAGGACATCGAGCACATCGCGATCCGTACCCAGCAAGCCTGCATCCGCATCATCGACAAGCAGGGCCCGTTGCATAACCCCGCCGACCGCGACCACTGCGTGCAGTACATGGTCGCCATCGCGCTGCTGCATGGGCGGCTGGTGGCCGAGGACTACGAGGACGACATGGCGGCCGATCCGCGCATCGACACGCTGCGGGCGAAGATGGCCTGCCATGAAGACCCGCAGCTCAGCGCCGATTACCTGGATCCCGACAAGCGCAGCATCGCCAACGGCCTGAGTGTGCGTTTCAGTGATGGCAGCGCGCTGCCGGAGGTGCTGGTGGAGTACCCGCTGGGCCACGCGCGCCGGCGCGCAGAGGGTATTCCGCTGCTGATGGACAAGTTCCGCCGGCATCTGGCGCACCGCTTCCCGACTGCCCAGCAGCAACGGATCCTGGCTGCCTCGCTGGACCCGGTCGCGCTGGCGGCGATGCCGGTGACCGACTACGTGGACCTGTACCTGCCGGGGTAGGGCGCACTTTGGTGGGTGCCAACCTTGGTTGGCACGGCCTCGGCATCGCCCGGTCGAGGTCCGGCGCCAACCAAGGTTGGCGACTACCGGGCTTCCGGACCTGCTTTGGTGAGTGCCAACCTCGATTGGCACAGCGCCAACCAAGGTTGGCGTCTACCGGGTGCCCGGCGTCAACGCCTTGACGCGGCGGCCCTATAATGGGTACCTCGATCAAGGAGTGACGACATGAGCGGTCCGGCACGGCGGATGCGGTGGGGATGGACGGCAGCTTTGCTGACAGGAGGCCTGTTGCTGGGCCTGGCCGGTTGCCGCAACGACAGCGGGCAGCTGCCGAAGGCCAGCGGCGAGGCCATCGCCACCAAGGCCGAGCAGGTGAAGGAGTTCACCCTGCTGCGAGCCTACCCGGACCAGAAAAGTGAAGGACTGTCGCTGGCGCTGGAGTTCTCGCGCCCGTTGGTCGGCACCCAGGACTTCGACAAGCTGGTGCGCTTCGAAGAGAAGGTCGGCAACGATGACAGTAGCTGGACCCTGTCCGATGACGGCCTGACCCTGCGCTACCCCTTCGTCGAAGCCGGCAAGGAATTCAGTCTGGTCGTCTCCCCGGACCTGCTGGCCGCCGATGGCAGCCGCCTGGGCAAGGAACTGAAGCAGAAGGTGTTCAGCGGCGAGCTGAAGCCGGTGGCCGGTTTCGCCTCGCAGGGCAGCGTGCTGCCGGCCAAGGACAGCCGCGGCCTGCCGGTGGTGTCGGTGAACGTGCCGGAGGTCGATGTCGAGTTCCTGCGCGTGCGCGAAAAGGACCTGCCGACCTTCTTCAGCCAGTACCAGCGCGGCGGTCGCCGTGGCAGCTGGGAACTGAGCAGCGACTACGAGCGCAGCCCGATCAACAAGCTGGCCGAGCCGGTCTACGTCAACCGTTTCATTCTGGGTGGCAAGCAGAACGAGCGGGTGCTGACCTACCTGCCGACCCAGGACATCAAGGAGCTGCAGGAGCCGGGGCTGTATTTCGCCCTGCTCAAGCGCACCGGTGACTACGAGGGCGAGTTCGATACCGCGTTCTTCTCGGTCAGCGACATCGGCCTGCACACCCGCGCGTACAAGGACAAGCTGTTCGTACACACCGCCGCGCTCAAGGACGGTGCATCGCTGAAGGGTATCGACCTTCGCGTGCTCGATGCCAAGGGCGAGGTGGTGCTGAAGGGCAGCACCGACAGCAACGGCAATGCGCTGCTGAACTACACCCTGGACGCCACCCACGTGCTGGTGGCCAGCAGCGGCAAGGACACCAGCTTCCTGCCCTTCAACCAGCCCGCGTTGGACCTGAGCGAGTTCGCCGTGGCCGGCCGTGACAACGCCTGGTTCGATGTCTACGCCTGGTCGGGCCGCGACCTGTACCGCCCGGGTGAGACGGTGCGCCTGTCGGCGCTGCTGCGTGACAACGATGGCAAGCCGGTGAAGAGTCAGCCGGTGTTCCTGCGCCTGAAGCAGCCCGACGGCAAGACCTTCCGCGAAACCCGCGTGCAACCGGGCGAACAGGGCTACATCAATTTCGAGCAGACCATTCCCGCCGAGGCGCCGACCGGGCGCTGGCAGGTCGAGTTCCGCACCGACCCGGCCAGCAAGGAAGCGATCCAGGGCATGACCCTGCGCATCGAGGAGTTCCTGCCCGAGCGCATGAAGCTGGACCTGGACAGCGCCCAGAAGACGCTGAAGCCGGGCGAAGACCTGCGTCTGCAGGCCAACGGTGCCTATCTGTATGGTGCCCCGGCCGATGGCAACCGCTTCACCGCGCGCATGGCGGTGGCCGCCGAACAGAAGCCGGTGGAGGGGCTGCCGGGTTACTTCTTCGGCGACCCGACCCTGCAGCTGCCGCGCGAAGCCAAGGATGTGATCGACACCACGCTGCCGGCCAATGGCCAGCTGCGCGAAGACGTGTCGTTGCCGGAAGAAGCGGTCAAAGCGAAGGCGCCGATCGCGGTGGTACTGTCTGGCAGCCTGTATGAAACCGGTGGCCGCACGGTCACCCGCACCCTGAAGCGGGTGGTGTGGCCGGCCGCCGCACTGGTCGGCGTGCGCCCGTTGTTCAACCCGGACGACGGCGCTGATTCCAACGGCAACGCGCGCTTTGAACTGATGCGCGTGGATGCGGACGGCAAGCCGCAGCCGGCCAAGGGCCTGAAGATCACCCTGGTGCGCGAGCTGCGCGACTACCACTGGACCTTCAACGACAACCGCTGGGATTACGATTTCACCCGCCGTTTCGAAAACAAGGAAACCCGTACCGTCGATGCGGGCGGCAGCGCGGTCGCCTTCGACTTCCCGGTGGAGTGGGGCGAATACCGGGTGGACGTGTTCGATCCGTCCACCGGCCTGACCAGCCGCTATCCCTTCCGCGCCGGCTGGAGCTGGGGCGATGACAACCGTGGCCTCGATGCCCGCCCGGACAAGGTCAAGCTGGGCCTGGACAAGACCGGCTACAAGGCCGGCGATACCCTGGAAGTGACGGTGACCCCGCCGCACGCCGGCAAGGGTGTGCTGATGGTCGAGACCGACCGCATGCTGTACGTGCAGGACATCGACGCCAAGCCCGGTGCCACCTACAAGATTCCGGTCACCGCCGATTGGGAGCGCCACGACGTCTACATCACCGCCCTGGTGTTCCGCGGCGGTAGTGCGCCGAGCAAGATCACCCCGGCCCGCGCGGTGGGCGTGGTGCACGTGCCGATGGACCGCAAGGGCCGCACCGTAGCCGTCGGCCTGGCCGCACCCAAGCAGATGCGACCGGAGCAGGATCTGCCGGTGACGGTCAGCGCACCGCAGCTGGCCGGCAAGACCGCGCACGTCACTGTTTCGGCGGTGGACGTGGGCATTCTCAACATCACCCGCTTCCCGGTGCCTGATGCTGGCGCGCACTTCTTCGCCCAGCGCCGCCTTGGCATCGATGCCTATGACATCTACAGCCGGGTGATCGAGAGCTTCGACGGCAGCAGTGGCAAGTTGAAGTTCGGTGGCGACATGGCACTGCAGGCGTTGCCGCAGGCCAAGCGGCCGACCGCGCGCGTGCAGACCGTGGACCTGTTCTCCGGCCCGGTGCAGCTCGATGCCAAGGGCATTGCCCGCATCCGCCTGAAGGTGCCGGATTTCAATGGCACCCTGCGCGTGTCAGCGCTGGTCTACAGCGATGACCAGTACGGCAAGCGCGATGTGGAAACCATCGTGCGCGCGCCGATCCTGGCCGAGGCCAGCATGCCGCGCGTGCTCGCCCCGGGCGACCGCAGCACCGTCACCCTGGACGTGCAGAACTTCACCGGCAAGCCCGGTCAGTTCAACGTGCGCGTGGACAGCGAAGGCCCGCTCAGCCTGAGCGAGGGCACCCGTAGCGTGCAGCTCAATGCTGATGCCAAGACCACGTTGAGCTTCCCGTTGTCGGCGCGCGAGGGCCACAGCGTGGCCAAGGTGCGCGTGCGCGTGGATGGCAACGGCTTCAAAGCCGACCGCCGCTACGATCTGCCGGTACGCGCGGCGTGGCCGCAGGTGCTGCGTTCGCAGGTGCGCACGCTCGATCCGCTGGCTGCGGTGAGCCTGGATGGCAGCCTGATGGACGGGCTGATGTCCGAATCGGTCAATGCCCGCCTGCTGGTCAGCCCGCTGCCGCCGATCCCGTTCGCCAGTGCGCTGCAGGGCGCGCTGAACTACCCGTACGGCTGCGCCGAACAGACCACCAGCAAGGGCTACGCCGCGCTGATCCTGGACCAGGCGACTTCGTCCATGCTCGGCGCTGATGGGCTGGACGCGAAGACCCGTCGCGAGCGCATGGAAGGTGCGTTCGGTCGCCTGGCGTCGATGCAGGTGGCCAACGGCAACTTCTCGATGTGGGGTGACGACGGCTACGTGAACCCGTGGCTGACGCCGTACATCGCCGAGTTCCTGCTCGATGCCAAGGACGGTGGTTTTGCGGTGCCGGACAACGTGCTGCAGAAGGCGCTGAACCGCCTGAGCGAAGACCTGCTGTCCGGTGGCAACCAGTTCTACGGTCAGGAAAAACGCGAAAGCCTGAAGTTCGCCAACCAGGCGTACTCGGGTTACGTGCTGGCCCGCGTCAATCGCGCGCCGCTGGGCACCCTGCGCACGCTGTACGACAACGAACGCAGCAAGGCCGTGGGTGGCCTGTCGCTGGTGCATCTGGGCGTGGCACTGTCGCTGCAGGGCGATGCCAAGCGTGGCCAGGCTGCTCTTGCGGCCGGCTTCGCCAAGTCCAGCAGCGAACGTCCGTCGTACTTCGGCGACTACGGCAGTGCCGTACGCGACGACGCACTGATGATCGCGCTGACCCACGAAAACAAGTTGGCCAAGCCGGCATGGGATGCACGCGCGGTCGATCTTGGCCGCGGCCTGGATGCGCGCCGCAACAGTGGCTGGATGTGGCTGAGCACGCAGGAACAGGTGGCCATCGCCCGCCTCGGCAAGGCGTTGGCTGCCAACCAGAAGGCACTGGTGGCCGGTGAGCTGGTGATTGGTGGCAGCACCGAGGCCATCGGCGAGCGCAAGCTGTTTGGCCGCAACTTCGACGCAGGGAAGCTGGCCGCGGGCGTGCGCTTCACGCCGCAGGGGCAGCCGCCGATGTTCGCCAGCATCGACGTGGCCGGCATCCCGCGCAGCGCACCGGCACCGGACAACAGCGTGATCGGCGTCGAGCGCAGTTACTTCGGCACCGATGGCAAGCCGTGGTCGCCGCGTCCGCTGAAGGAGGGTGAAGCGCTGATCGTGCGCGTCACCATCACCGCCGACAGCGAGATGCCCGATGCGCTGCTGACCGACCTGCTGCCGGCAGGCCTGGAGATCGAGAACCTCAACCTGGGCGATGCCAAGCAGTGGGCCGACGTGGTGGTGGATGGCATCACCATCAGCGACCGCAGCGAAGCGGCCGATACCAAGCACGAAGAGTTCCGCGATGACCGCTACGTGGCGGCGCTGAAGCTCTCGCGCGGCAGCAAGGCCAATGTGTTCTATCTGGTGCGTGCGGTCACTCCGGGTACCTACACGGTGCCGCCGTCGCTGGTGGAGGACATGTACCGGCCGCAGCTGCGTGGCGTCGGCCGCAGCAACCCGACCACGTTGACGGTGGTACAGCCGTGATCGTGCGGACGGGCCGCGACGGCGCGGCCCGTCCCACGGGATGCCGTGGATGAAGGTGGGATCGCTGAAAACGCGGCTGCCGCGCCTGCCGCAGCGGCTGCAACCGCTGTGGCCGTGGCTGCGCTGGGGCACGGCTGCATTGCTGGCGCTGTTGCTGGTGCTGGATGTCGTCTTCCCGCCACCGTTGCCGAAGCAGCGCGACACCAGCACGCTGGTGGTTGCCGCTGACGGCAGCCCGTTGCGTGCGTTCGCCGACGCCGAGGGCGTGTGGCGCTATCCGGCGTCGGTCGACAGCGTCTCGCCGCTGTACCTGCAGGCGCTGCTGACCTACGAGGATCGCTGGTTCTGGCAGCACCCGGGCATCAATCCGCTGGCGATCCTGCGTGCCAGCGGCCAGTTGCTGCGCGGTGGCCGCATCGTCTCCGGTGGCTCGACCCTGACCATGCAGGTCGCGCGCATTCTGGATCCGCATACACGCACCCCCTGGGGCAAGCTGAAGCAGATGCTGCGTGCGGTGCAGCTGGAAGTGCACCTGTCCAAGCGCGAGATCCTCGCGTTGTATCTGGAGCGCGCGCCCTACGGTGGCACTATCGAGGGCGTGGAAGCGGCCAGCTGGGCCTATCTGGGCAAACCGGCCGCGCAGCTCTCGCATGCCGAGGCCGCGCTGCTGGCGGTGCTGCCACAGGCGCCCAGTCGCTTGCGCCCGGACCGTCATCCCGAAGCCGCGCAGAAGGCGCGCGACAAGGTGCTGGCGCGCATGGCCGAGCTCGGCGCGTGGACGCCGGACGAAGTGGAAGATGCGCGCATCGAGAACGTGGTTGCACGCTCACTGCGTCCGCCGTTGCATGCCGCACTGCTGGCGCAGCGCCTGCATTCGGCGCAGCCGGGCAAGGCGCGGATCCAGAGCAGCATCGACATCGGCCTGCAGCGCACCCTGGAAGAGCGCGTGGCCAGCTATTTCTCCACGCTGCCCGAGCGCACCTCGGCGGCGCTGCTGGTGGTCGACAACCAGACCCTGCAGGCGCGTGCTTACGTCGGCACGCTGTCGTTCGGTGATCGGCAACGGCTGGGTCACGTGGACATGGTGCAGGCCTGGCGTTCCCCGGGCTCCACGCTGAAGCCGTTCCTGTACGCGATGGCACTTGATGATGGCCTGATCCATTCCGAGAGCCTGCTGGTGGATGCGCCGCAGAGTTTCGGCAACTACCGGCCAGGCAACTTCGACATGGCCTTCAACGGACCGATCAGTGCCGCCAGTGCCTTGCGTCTGTCGTTGAATGTGCCGTCGGTCGACCTGCTGCAACGGGTGGGTGCCGCACGCTTCGCCGCGCGCTTGTCGCACGCCGGCATCCAGCTGCGTTTCCCGCCGGGCAGCTCGCCGAATCTGTCGCTGATTCTTGGCGGCACCGGCGCGCGCCTGGAAGACCTGGTCGGTGCGTTTGCCGCACTCAACCGCAACGGTATTGCCGGCCGCGTGCGCTATACCGATGACGAACCGATGATCGAACGGCGCCTGGCGTCGCCCGGTGCCAGCTGGATCGTGCGCGAGATGCTGGAATCGAACCCGCGCCCGGGCTATGGCGTTGGCACGTTCGATGTTGGCGGGCGGCCGCGCGTGGCCTGGAAGACCGGCACCAGCTACGGCTACCGCGATGCGTGGGCGATCGGCAGTACCCGCCACTACACCGTGGGTGTGTGGGTGGGGCGGCCCGATGGCACGCCCTTGCCGGGCCAGTACGGTGCGGTCACGGCGTTGCCGCTGATGTTCGAAGTGGTCGACAGCCTGCCGCGCCAGCGCGGCGATGCGGCGGCCGCGCCGATGCCGGCCAGCGTGACCGAAGCGGACATCTGCTGGCCGACCGGTGGACTGGCCGAAGCGTTGCCCACCGAGCTCTGCCAGCGACGCCTGTCGGCTTACCTGCTGGACGGTGCTGCGCCGCCCACGTTCCCGGAGCGCGACGCGCGGCGTTGGCAGCCCGGTCGTCAGCGTTATCTGGCCGACGCGCGCACCGGCCTGCGGGTATCGGCCGACTGCAGCGCACCGCATGACGAAGTCGCGCGTGAGATCGCGCGATGGCCGGCGCTGCTGTCGCCCTGGCTGCCCAAGGCCACGCGCGATGCCTCACAGCTTCCCGCGTTGTCGCCGGACTGCCGCGACGATGGTCGCGAGGCCAGCGTGGCCCTGCATATCGATGGCCTCAACGAGGGCGCGACGCTGGCGCGTGCGCCGAATGCCGAGCATGGTGTACGCCTGCAGCTGCGCGCATTGGGCAGCGAGCAGGCGGTGGATTGGCTGCTGGATGGCCGCTGGATCGCGCAGACGCGCGGTGCGCAGCTGATGCAGCGCGAGTTCGCCGATCCGGGGACGCATACGTTGACCGCGCTGGCCGCTGACGGCGCCTGGACGCAGGTGAGGTTCAACGTCCTCAGGTAGGTGCCGACCTTGGCCATGGCCCGGCGCTACCGATGCACCATGACCCGGTAGGTGCCAACCTTGGTTGGCACGCGCAGAAGCTGCCCACCAAGGTGGGCGACTACCAAGGCGTTCGCCGGGCATGGTCCGGCACCCCTGATGCACCATGACCCGGTAGATGCCAACCTTGGTTGGCATGCGCAGAAACTGCCAGCCAAGGTTGGCAACTACCGGAGTATTCGCCGGCCATGGCCCGGAGCTGTTATTCCCCGATCCAGCCCTCCAGCAGGTCGGCGAACTCATCGGCGTGCTCCTCCTCCTGCGCCAGGATCTCCTCCAGAATGCGCTTGGTGGTGGTATCGCTGTCGCCGATGAAGTTGATCATCTCGCGGTAGCTGTCGATGGCGATGCGCTCGGCCACCAGGTTCTCGCGGACCATGTCGCGCAGGTCGCTGCCTTCCTTGTATTCGGCGTGCGAGCGTGCGGTCAGCGTGTCCGGATTGAGGTCCGGTTCGCCGCCGAGCTGGACGATGCGCTCGGCCAGCTTGCTCGCATGTGCCTGTTCCTGCTGCGCGTGCTCGAGGAACTCCCCCTTGACTGCATCGGCCAGCATGCCCTTGGCCATGAAATAGTGGCGGTAATAGCGCAGCACGCACACATATTCGGTGGCCAGTGCGTCGTTAAGCAGCTTGATCACCACCTTGCGGTCGGCGCTGTAGCTGTCGGTGATCGCACCGTCTTCGATGTTCTTCCGCGCCCGCTCGCGCAGGGTCTGGCGGTCGCTGATGCCGGCGACCTTGGCCGAAGGGGAGGCGTTGCTGGCTTTGGCTGGCTTGTTGGACATGGCTGGCCGGTTTCCTTTGCAGTCAGGGTTTCAGGTTGGAAGGTGCTCCAGCACATACTCGGCCGAAGACACCTCGAACTGCCCGGGTTCCTCGATCCAGGCTGCGCGTACCGTGCCGTCCACCACGTACAGGGCAAAGCGGCGAGAACGGGTGCCCATGCCCGAGGCACTGGCATCGAGCTCCAGGCCAAGCGCGCGGGTCAGTTCCGCGTTTCCGTCGGACAACATCAGCAGACCGTCGGGCACGTGCTGGTCGGTGGCCCAGGCCTTCATCACGAACGGATCGTTGACCGCCATGCAGTAGACGTCGATGCCGCGCTTGCGGAAGGCATCGAATGATTCCACGTAGCCCGGCAGGTGGCGCGCCGAGCAGGTGGGGGTGAAGGCACCGGGCACGGCGAACAGCACCACCTTGCGCCCGTCGAACAGGGCGTGGGTATCGAGGGTCTCGATACCTTCGCGGATGCGCTTGAGGGTGACTTCCGGAATGCGGTCGCCGACATGGATGGTCATGGGAACTCCTTGCTGGATGAGGGTAGGGGCCAGGAGGGGACGGACGCGTCAAGACATTGGAAAACCCATGTATACACCCCATTTCCGTCGTCTGCGGGGGCTCTCAGCCACAGCATGGGGCAGGGCGATGGCAGGCGCATTGCGCTGGATCAGTCGGCCTCACCGTTGCCGCACGACCGGCGGCGTAGCATCGCCGGCGCGTAGAATGAACCCGGGGCGGCGCCACCGGCGCCGCCGAAGCGAATCGAGGTAGCTGGATGGAATTCAAGGATTATTACGCCACCCTGGGGGTGGAACCGAGCGCGGGCGAAGCGGAAATCAAGACCGCTTATCGCCGGCTGGCACGCAAGTACCACCCGGACGTCAGCAAGGAGGCCGGGGCCGAAGACAAGTTCAAGGCCATCAACGAGGCCTACGAGGCGCTGCGCGATCCCGAGAAGCGCGCGGCCTATGACCAGCTGCGCGCGCAGGGCTATCGCCCGGGCGAGGAATTCAACGTGCCGCCGAACTATGGCGGCGGCGGTTTCAATTTCGAGGAAGTGTTCGGTGGTGGTGGCGGTGGCCCCAACGGGGGCTTCAGCGACTTCTTCGAGAGCCTGTTCGCGCGCCAGCGCGGCGGCCAGGGCGCGGGCCCCGGTCCGGGCTTCAGCAGCCACGGCCACGCGCCCAACCGCGACACCCGGGCCAAGCTGTCGGTACCGCTGGAGGCGGCCTACAACGGCGACAGCCTGCGCATCACCGTCAACGGCAAGCAGCTGGACGTGCGCGTGCCCAAGGGCATCCGTCCCGGGCAGGTGATCCGCCTGGCCGGGCAGGGCAACCACGGCGGCAACCTGCTGCTGGAAGTGGAGTACGCCGCGCATCCGCAGTTCGAGGTGGATGGCCGCAACATCCTGTACACGCTGCCGGTCACCCCGTGGCAGGCGGCGCTGGGCACCAGCATCAGCGTGCCGACCCTGGGCGGAGCGGTGGAGCTGAAGATTCCGGCCGACTCCGATGCCGGTCGCAAGCTGCGCCTGCGTGGGCGCGGCCTGCCGGGCAGCCCGGAAGGCGATCAGATCGTCGAGCTGGAGATTGTCGCCCCGGCGGCGACCGACGAGGCGCAGAAGAAGGCCTATCGGAATCTGGCCAAGGCGTTTGGCGAAACGATCTGAAGATAGTGCCGGCCGCTGGCCGGCAAAGGCGTGCCAACCAAGGTTGGCATCTACCAGGGCGGGGTGCCAACCAAGGTTGGCACCTGCCAGAGCGGTGTGTCAGCCCTGGCCGGCGAACACCCGCTCCAGCACTTCGGACAGTTCGTCTTCCGAGAACGGTTTGGTGATGTAGGCCTTGGCACCCTGGCGCATGCCCCACATGCGGTCGGTGTCCTGGTCCTTGGTGGTCACCAGGATCACCGGAATGTGCCGGGTCGCTTCATCGCGGGCGAGGGTGCGGGTGGCCTGGAAGCCATTGAGGTTGGGCATCACCACGTCCATCAGCACCAGGTCGGGCAGCTCGGCCTTGGCGGTCTCCACCCCGGCCGCGCCATCGGTGGCGGTCAGGATCTGGTGCCCGAGCTTCTCGACGATGCGCTGTATCCCCAACAGCTGCGACGGTGAGTCGTCGACGATCAGAATGCGTGCCATGTTGTTCCCCATGTGATGCCGGAAGTGTAGTGCCGGCATCCGGTTGGCGGGAGGGCGACAGCTGCCGTCCGTCGCCTGCCTGCGACGTTCAGTCGATCCGCACCACCGTGCGGCCAAGCGAGCCGCCCGCCAGCATGCGATCGAACACCGCAGGCAGGCCGTCCAGGCCGACTTCGGCGGTGCAGATGCGGTCCAGGTGCTGCGGTTTCCACGCGTCGCCCAAGCGTGCCCACACTTCTTCGCGCAGCGCGCGCGGGGCATTGGCCGACGACACACCAAGCAGCGATACACCGCGCAGGATGAAGGGCATCACGGTCATGTCCAGCGTCGGGCTGGCGGCCAGGCCTGCACTGACCACGCTGCCATAGGGCACGGTCTGTGCCAGCAGACTGGCCAGCATCGGCCCGCCGGCGTTGTCCAGGCCTCCACCGAAGCGTGCCGACTGCAGCGGACCGGTGTCGGCAAGGGCATCACGCGGCAACACTTCGGCAGCACCGATGCCGCGCAGGAAGTCGATCTGCTCCGGTTTACCGCTGATCGCGTGCACGGCATAGCCGGCGCGGCTGAAGATGTCCACAGCCAGGGCACCGACCCCACCGCTGGCACCGGTGACCGCCAGTGGCCCCAACTCTGGCGTCTGCCGGTTGTCCTGCAGGCGCAGCAGGGCCAGCGCTGCGGTGAAGCCGGCGGTGCCCAGCACCATTGCCTCGCGCGGGCTCAGGCCTGCCGGCTGGGCGATGACCGCGCTCGATTCCAGTCGCACGTACTGGCTGTAGCCACCATCGCGGGTTTCGCTGAGGCCGCAGCCGGTGGCCAGGACCGCATCGCCCTCGCGCCAGGCCGGATCGGTGGAGGCGACCACCGTGCCGGCCACGTCGATGCCGCCCACCAGCGGGAATCGGCGCAGGATCCGGCCTTTGCCGGTGCCAGCCAGGGCATCCTTGTAGTTGACCGAGGACCAGTGGGCACGGATCAGCACCTGGCCGGGGTTGAGGTCGTCCAGGCTCAGCGGCACCAGGCCGCTGCGGTAACCGGCGTCGTCGTTTTCGATGCGGAAGGCGGTGAACGGGGTGGTGGGGGCCATCGGCGTTGCCTGACTTCAAGGAAAACGCCACCTTACCCGTTCCGGACCCTTTCAATCCTGCCGGTCAGCCCCATCTTGTATGATCGGTAGTGGTTCATGGCTGGCGTTGCGGGAAGGGCCCGCGTCGCAGCCCACATCTTGATGGAGCGTGCATGGCCTGGAATACACCCGGCGGCAACAAGGGCGGACAAGGCCCCGAGGACAATCGACGCGGGCCGTTCGGGTCGCGCGGCGGTGGCAATGGTGGCGGCTGGGGCGGATTGCCCGGACCGCTGAAAGACCTGTTCGATGGCGGCATCCTGCGTTGGGTGGTGGCAGCGGTGGTCCTGCTGGTGCTGTTCTCCAGCTTCCAGCTGATCGGCGAACAGCAGCGTGGCGTCGTGCTGCGCTTCGGCCAGTTCTCGCGCATCCTGACCCCAGGCCCGAACTTCAAGTTGCCCTGGCCGATCGAATCGGTCACCAAGGTCAACGCCACCGAGATCAAGACCTTCTCGATCCAGGTGCCGGTGCTGACCCGCGACGAGAACATCGTCAACGTCTCGTTGAACGTGCAGTACCGCATCGATGACCCGCAGCAGTATCTGTTCGGCACTGTCGATGCCAACCAGGTGCTGGAACAGTCGGCGCAGAGCGCGGTGCGCGAGGAAGTCGGCCGCGCCGACCTCAACGCCGTGTTGAACAACCGTGGCCCGCTGGCCGTGGCCGCTGAAGAGCGCCTGCAGACATTGCTGGCGGCCTTCAAGACCGGTCTGACCGTGACCGGCCTGACCCTGCAGGACGCCCGTCCGCCGGAAGAGGTCAAGCCGGCCTTCGACGAGGTCAACGGTGCCCAGCAGGTCAAGGAGCGCCTGATCAACGAAGCCCAGGCCTATGCGGCCAAGGTCGTGCCTGAAGCGCGTGGCCAGTCCTCGCGTGCCCGTACCACCGCCGAAGGCTACAAGCAGGCCGTGGTATCCAAGGCCGAGGGTGATGCCCAGCGCTTCAGCCTGCTGCAGGCCCAGTACAAGGAAGCACCGGAAGTCACCCGCAAGCGCCTGTGGCTGGAAACGGTGCAGCAGGTGTTGAGCGAGAACCGCAAGGTCATTGGCGGCGATGGCCGTCAGCTGATCTACGTGCCGATGACCGGCGATACCCGTGCCAGCACCTCGGCACAGGCGCCGGTACCGAACCCGGACGTGGTGATGCCGTCGCTGCCGGGTACCACGGCAGTGGAAGCTTCCCGTGATCCGGGCCGGCCGGTGGGCCGCCCGACCGGGCGTTCGAGCGGCCGTGAGGAGGGCAGCCGATGAGAAATTCAATGTGGATCGCCGTTGTCGTAGCGGTGCTGCTGGGCCTGCTGGGCTCGGTGTACGTGGTCCGTGAGGACCAGACCGCCATGGTCCTGAACCTGGGCAAGGTGGTGCGTTCGGACATCAAGCCGGGCCTGCACTTCAAGCTGCCGGTGGTGGAAACGGTGCGGGTGTTCGACCGCCGCTTCCAGGTGCTGGACACTGCCCCGGCACGCTACTTCACCGCCGAGCAGAAGGACGTCAGCGTCGACTTCTTCGCCATCGGTTACATCTCCAACGTGGGTGATTACTTCCGTGCCACCGGTGGCGATCCGCGTATCGCCAACGCCCGCCTGGCACCGATCATCACCGACTCGCTGCGCAACCAGATCAACTCGCGCACCCTGCAGCAGCTGGTCTCCGGCGACCGCAGCGAGCTGATCGCCGAGCAGCTGAAGGGGATCAACGAAGCCGTTGCCGGTCTGGGCATGCAGATGATCGACCTGCGCATCAAGCAGGTGGATCTGCCGACCGACAGCCAGGTGATCAATGACGTGTACGAGCGCATGCGCGCCCAGCGCAAGCAGGAAGCCGCCAAGCTGCGCGCCGAAGGCGAGGAGCAGTCGCTGACCATCCGCGCCCAGGCCGACCGTGACAGCACCGTGCTGATCGCAGAAGCCGAACGCGATGCCCAGCGCCTGCGTGGTGAAGGCGATGCCGAGGCCGCGCGCATCTACGGCAAGGCTGGTTCGGCTGACCCGTCGTTCTACGCGTTCTACCGCAGCCTCGAGGCCTATCGCGGCTCGATGACCGACGGCAACGGCGTGATCGTGCTGGACAAGAACGACCCGTTCCTGCAGTACCTCAAGAACGATCGCTGAGTCCGCACGGCAGTACCTCACGGGGCCCGGCCATACGCCGGGCCCCGTGCTTTTCCGGAGTTCCCCCATGAAAGATCTGTTCGCCGCCGTCTGCCTGGTCGCGGTGCTGGAAGGCCTGTTGCTGTTCGCCGCCCCCGTGGCATGGAAGCGCATGGCCGAACGCCTGCTGGACCTGCCCAGCCCGGCCCTGCGCAGCTTCGGTGGCCTGGTCTTGCTGGCCGGGCTGAGCCTGCTGTGGTGGGTGCGGCACTGAGGGCCCGGCACGGCCGCCTGCGTCTGGCTCTGGTAGATGCCAACCTTGGTTGGCATTGGCGGCCAGCGGCCGGCACCACCGGGGCAGGGCGCCTGACCGGCCGGTGAAGCCGTCCGTCGGAAAGGTGGCAGCCGACCCCGGAAACCCGGATAATGCACAAAAGCCGGACGGGCCTCCCCGTTCGGCTTTTTCCGTGTCTGGGCCTTCCATCGCCGGCCGCTCCCCGTTTGGAGCCGCCACCCAAGCGCTGGCCAGCCCCGCTGCGGTTTACCCGTCCGCGGCCCCGATGGCCGCAACAAATAGAGGAACCCGTCATGGGTCAGTCTGTCGTAGTGCTTGGTGCCCAGTGGGGCGATGAAGGCAAGGGCAAGATCGTCGATCTGCTCACTGAGGAAATCGGCGCGGTCGTGCGCTTCCAGGGCGGCCACAATGCCGGCCACACCCTGGTCATCAACGGCAAGAAGACCGTCCTGCACCTGATCCCGTCGGGCATCCTGCGTGACGATGCGCTGTGCCTGATCGGCAACGGCGTGGTGATCTCGCCGGCTGCGCTGCAGAAGGAAATCGCCGAGCTGGAAACCTCCGGCGTGGAAGTGCGTTCGCGCCTGAAGATCTCCCCGGCCGCGCCGCTGATCATGCCGTACCACATCGCCCTGGACCAGGCGCGCGAACGCGCTGCCGGCGGCAAGGCGATCGGCACCACCGGCCGTGGCATCGGCCCGGCCTACGAAGACAAGGTGGCGCGTCGCGGCATCCGCATCGCCGACCTGCATTACCCCAAGCAGCTGGAAGAACTCCTGCGCACCGCGCTGGATTACCACAACTTCGTGCTGACCAAGTACCTGAACACCGACGCGGTCGATTTCCAGAAGACCTTCGACGAGGCGCTGGCCTTCGGCGAGTACGTGCAGCCGATGAAGTCGGACGTTGCCGGCATCCTGCATGACCTGCGCAAGCAGGGTAAGCGTGTGCTGTTCGAAGGTGCGCAGGGCGCGCTGCTGGACATCGACCACGGTACCTACCCGTACGTCACCAGCTCCAACACCACCGTGGGTGGTGCGCTGGCCGGTGCCGGCGTCGGCGCCGATGCGATCGACTACGTGCTGGGCATCGCCAAGGCCTACGCGACCCGCGTTGGCGGTGGCCCGTTCCCGACCGAGCTGGACGATGAAATCGGCCAGGGCATCCGCGACCGCGGTGCCGAGTACGGTGCCTCGACCGGCCGCCCGCGTCGTTGCGGCTGGATGGACATCGTCGCCCTCAAGCGCGCCGTGGCCATCAACGGCATCAGCGGCCTGTGCATCACCAAGCTGGACGTGCTGGACGGCATGGAAAAGCTGAAGGTCTGCATCGCCTACGAATACAACGGCAAGCGTACCGAGTACGCGCCGCTGGACGCGCAGGGCTGGGAAGAGTGCACCCCGGTGTACCTGGAGTTCCCGGGCTGGACCGAGAACACCCACGGCATCACCAACTGGGACGACCTGCCGCCGGCCGCGCGCGCTTACCTGCGTTCGCTGGAAGAACTGGCCGGCTGCCCGATCAGCATCGTCTCCACCGGCCCGGACCGCGACCACACCATGGTCCTGCAGGATCCGTTCGCCTGAGCGACCGCACGCTGACGTGAAGGAAAAGCCCCGCGAAAGCGGGGCTTTTTCGTTAGTGTGTACGCCGTGCCAGCAGGGAAGCGGACCGATGACCGACGATGTCAGCGTAAAAGGGACCAGGGTGCTGCGGATCACCCTGTGGGTGTTCTGGGGCCTGTGGGCAGCCGCTTGTGTGGTGCTGGCGGTGGGCGCTGTGGCCAACCACCTGGCCTCACGCACGCAGACACTGCCGCTGGTGCTGAGCCCCGGAGCGAGCGCGGAGATCACGGTCTACCGCTTCATTGACGATCGCCTGCGGTTGCGGCTGCGCTACCCGCCCAACGCTGCCGACCCGGCCCTCGACCCCGAGGTGCTGATGCGCATCGAAACGCCCAACGAGCACGCGGACTTCCGCGCAAGCCTGCGATCTGGCCCGCCCGCGACGGAGGTCGTGCGCCGGGTGGAAACCGTTGAAACGGCGGGTTTCACCGCCGCGTACTTCGGCTATGGCCGCGGTGACGCATTGCCCCGTGGCCGATCCTGGCTGCGGGTAACCGTGCTGGAGGTGGAGCCGGCGCTGGCCGGCAGGCCGGCAACCGTCGAGCTGCAACCGCCGCTGGATCTTCTGAAACTGACCGACCTGGACTACATCTGGCTGTGGCCATTCTTCTTCTGGAAACTGGTGGCGCTGTTGCTGCTGATTCCAGGCATCGCACTGGTGATCTTCACCATCGCGCTGCGCAGGAAGGGACCACGCGCTGCATAGACGCCCCGGACAAACCGTGGGGGTTGCGACTTAATCCCCTCCGTCCCCTTTTTTCAGCAGCGGATAGGGGTTGAGCGATTCGCCCTTCCACCACTGTTTTTCCGGTCCCAGCGCGTGTACTTCGAAATGCAGGTGTGGGGCCTCGGGGTTGGCGTTGCCGGTGCTGCCGACGTAGCCGATCACATCGCCGCGCTTGAGGGTCTGCTTCTCCGCCAGGCCGTCGGCGTAGCGCTGCAGATGCGCGTAGTAGTAGCACCAGCGGCCGCTGGGTTCGAACTGGTAGATCGTCAGGCCGCCGCGTTTGCTGTCGAACAGTTTCTCGACATGGCCATCGGCCACGGCCAGCACCGGCGTGCCGGCAGCGGCCATGATGTCGATGGCATCGTGCACACGGCCTTCGCTGCGTGCGTCGGTGAAGGTGTCCTGCAGTTGCGACGGCGCAATGCCCTGTACCGGCAGCAGCAGACCGGAGGGTGTGTCGCCGGTGGCTGCTGGGGCGGGCGCAGCGATTGCCGTCGCTGCCTGCTCCGCGGGTACGGCATGTGCGTGGTCCGCCGCAACCACTGCAGGAGGGTGGACAGTCGCGCCATCGGACGGCTCGCCATCGCGCTGCAGCCACCACCCGGCAGCCACGCCCATCACCAGTCCCAGCACGATCAGTTGCGCAAGTCGCATCGGCTTACTCCTGCATCACCACGACTACCGACGTATCCACCGCCGCGGCCACGCGCAGTGCATCCCAGTTGGTCATGCGCACGCAGCCGTGCGATTCGGTCTTGCCGACGTGGCCGGGCACCGGCGTGCCGTGCAGGCCGTAATGCGGCTTGGACAGGTCGATCCAGACCCGGCCGACCGGATTGTTCGGGCCGGGTGGAATCGTGGCTTTGCGATCGCCCTTCTTCGCGTCCCAGAACAGCTTCGGGTTGTAGTGGAATGGCGGGTCCGGGTACACGCCGAGGATCTTCCACTCCCCGATCGGCAGCGGGTCGTGCTCGCTGCCCGACGACACCGGTACCTGCGCGATCACCTTGCCCTGCACGTCCAGCAGTTGGAGGGTGGAGTCGGATTTGTCGACCACCAGCTTGGCCGCCTTGGGCAAAGCGGCAGGCGCAATGTTGGGCACCTGGATGCGATTGCCGGCCTTGCTCAGATCCACGCCGGGATTGAGGGCCTTCAGCAGCTCCGGGGCGGCATGGAAACGTTCGCCCAGTGATTCTTCGATACTGCTGAAGCCCAGGGATTTCAGCTTGGCCTGTTCGGCCGGCTTCTTCGGGATGGCGACAAACGGACCGGCCACGTCTTCGGCGGTCAGCGTGTAGCTTGCCAGCGGACCAGCCGAATCGGCCTGCAGGGCCTTCCAGGTGGCGTCGTCCAGTTCACCGCTGACGGTCAGCCCGTGCGCAGCCTGGAAACCGGACACCGCACGGCGTTGATTGCTGCCCACTTCGCCATCGATCTCGCCCGGAGAGAAATTCGCGCGATCCAGCAGTACCTGTGCATGCAGGGGCGAGTGCGCCGCAGTGTCAGGGCCGGCCTTTTCGGCGATGGGCGCTGGCAGGCCGGCGGGCGGGGGCGTCTGCGCAAAGGCGGGCGACATCAGCAGCGACAGGGCGAGCAGGGCGGGGCGGCATACGGGCATGGGCATCTCCAGGCAGATCACGCCTCCACCCTGCCCGTACATGCTGCGCAGCCGCCGTGAAAGAAAACTGATGCCAGCATGAGCAGTGGGGCCAAGCCGCAGGGCCACCTTCCCACCGCAGAAGCGAAGGGCGGCGCCTCACCAAGGTGAACGGCTTCCGACGCAGGCGAGCGTGGGGCGATCAAGATTCCCGGTCGGCAGGCCGATATGGGCGCATCCCCCCCGTTTTGGATTCACCCCATGAACTACTTGAGGAACGTCAGGGTTGCCTGGCGTCTTGGGCTTGGCTTTGGCCTGTTGTTGCTGCTGGTTGCCGCCGTGGTGGCCACCGGCGCTACCGCCACCACCGTGCAGAAGCGCGCGATGGAGCAGGTGGTCGAGGTTGGCGTAGCCAAGGTACGGCTGCTGTCGGAGATGCTCGATGCCAACAACCAGATGATGGTCGTGCGCCGCGAGATGCTGATCCGCCAGGGCGAAGACCGCGCCAACGACGAGCAGCGCATCGCCGATCTGGTCAAGCGTTACGAGGCCAGCTGGACTGCCTACCAGGCCCTGCCCGGCGATGCCGAGGGCAAGGTGATCGGCGAGACCATCGCCGCCAAGCGCGCGCTCGCCCGTCCGCTCAACAAGCAGACCAGTGAGCTGATGGAGCAGGGCGATTTCCCCGCTGCCGTGGCGCTGACCCTGGGCCCGGTGCAGGAAGCGGCCAATGGCTGGAACAAGTCCCTGGCCGATGGCGTGGCCTATGAGGAAAAGGAGAGCCGCGAGGCCGCTGCCGAGGCGATCCGCCTGGGCGAGCGCAGCCTGCTGCAGCTGCTGGCGCTGGGCGGCGTGGCCCTGCTGGTCGGCATCGCCGCGTCGGTGCTGATCGGCCGCAGCATGACCGGCCCGCTGGCACGTGCGGTGCAGCTGGCCGAGCGCTTGTCCAAGGGCGAACTGGACCAGGAATTCCGCCTGGGCGGTCGTGACGAGCTGACCCAGCTTGGCGAGGCCATGGCCAGCGTGCGCCAGAGTGTGCAGGCGGCGATCGGCGCGCAGCTGCAGATGGCCGAGCAGCATGAAGCCGGTGCGATCCGTTACCGGATGGATGCCAGTGCGTTCCCCGGCGACTTCGGTCGCATGGTGCAGGCCACCAATCACCTGGTCGAATCGCACGTGCAGGTGCAGTTGCTGATGGCCGAGGTGATGCAGCGCTATGCGATCGGCGATCTCAGCCGCGATCTGCCCGAGTACCCCGGCGAGAAGGGCACGCTGACCCGCACCCTGGCGGCGGTCAAGCAGAGCCTGATGGCGATCAACGCGCAGATCGATGAACTGGCCCGTGCCGCGCGCGCCGGCGATTTCAGCATGCGTGGCGACGCCGCGGCATTCCAGTATCAGTTCCAGGCGATGGTGAACCACCTCAACGGCATGATGGCCAGTTCGCAGGCCAGCATTGCCGATGTCTCCGACGTGCTGCGCGCGATCTCGCATGGCAACCTCACCGCGCGCATGGATGGCGAGTACGAAGGCGTGTTCGCGCGCATGCGTGACGACGCCAACACCACCACCGCGCAGTTGACCGGCATCGTGCGCGGCATCCAGGTAGCGGCCGACAGCATCAACAACGCGGCACAGGAACTGGCCGCCGGCAACAACGATCTGTCGCGCCGTACCGAACAACAGGCCGCGAATCTGGAAGAGGCCGCCGCCTCGATGGAAGAGCTGACCTCGACCGTGCGCCAGAACGCCGAGCTGGCCCGCCAGGCCGACAGCGAAGCGCACGCTGCCGGCGTTGCCGTGCGCGAGACCGAGCAGGCCATGGCACAGATGGCGACCGTGATGGGCGAGATCGATCAGTCTTCCGCGCGCATCTCGGAAATCTCCACGGTGATCGATGGCATTGCCTTCCAGACCAACATCCTGGCGTTGAATGCCGCGGTGGAAGCGGCGCGCGCCGGTGAGCAGGGCCGCGGCTTCGCGGTGGTCGCCAGCGAAGTGCGTACGTTGGCACAGCGTGCCGGCGTCGCTGCCAAGGAGATCAAGGAACTGATCGAGGACGCCGCCGCCAAGGTGCAGAGCGGCTTGGCGGTGACGGTGCAGTCCGAAGCTGCCATTGCGCGCGTGGCGCAGGCCAGTTCGCGTACCACCCTGCTGATGAGCGACATCGCCGCCGCCAGCAAGGAACAGGCGGCTGGCATCGAGCAGGTCAACCAGGTGGTGGTGCAGATGGACCAGGTGACCCAGCAGAACGCGGCCCTGGTGGAAGAAGCCACCGCTGCCAGCCGCGCGCTGGAAGAGCAGGCACATGCACTGACGACCTCGGTGTCGGTGTTCCAGCTGGAGCAAGGGGCGCGCATGCCCATCGTGCCTGCACGCGCGGCGTAAGCCAACGGCAGCGCGATGTTGGAGGGCGCCCTGCATGCGATGACCCGCATGCAGGGCGTCGATGCACGCAACGGTTGAGTGCCGTCAGCGCCCGCGCGCCGAGCGTTCGATCAACCAACCGGCCGCGTACAGCAACAGCAGCGTTGGTGGTACCAGCACCGCATACGCGGTCGACCAGGGCTTGCCGTACAGCAGGCTGCCTGCGCCGATGGCATCCAGCGCAGCAGACTGCAGGGTGATGGGCAGGGCCATCAGGATGTAGGTACCCTTCGGGTCCGCATCCGACTGCGCGCCGTGAACCAGCCACGCGGTAAACAGCAGGTAGGCCACGCACAGCGCCAGGCCGGCCCAGCTAAGGAGTCGTCGCTTCTTCATCCGCAGGCTTCCTTTCAACGGACCTCGAAGCGCGCCTGCAGCGGCAGGCCCACACCCCGCAGCAGATCCTTGACCACCACCTGCGCAGTCCACGTACCTTTCGGATCGCCGGGCTCGGCGACGAATTTCAGCTGCACGTTGGTCATGTACAACAAGGTGGGTGGTCCCGGCAGACGGGCGGTGAAGCAGGGAACATCGCGCTCATCCGCGCTGGTGCTGCCGTCCGGGCGCAGCATGCGCACGTCGCAGTGGACCTTGGCTGCGCCATCCTCGCCCAGTTGCGGGTTGGACAGGAACGTCAGCACGAACAACTCTCCGCCCAGCTGCACGTCGCTGGCCTCGGTGAAGTTCGGCGTGGTGTCCGCTGGGGTTTCCCACTTGGCCCGCCAATCGGCGTCGGAGGTGACCAGCAGTGATGCCGCAAATCCATCCTTGGACTTCATGGCATCGGTCTGCGGCACCGCCTTTCCGTCGCCATCTATCCAGCCATCGCCGGCAAAGGTGGTCAGTGGCAGCATCAGGGCCATCATGGCCAGTGCGTAGGTCCATCGCATCAACGGTTCTCCCTGGTAGCCGCATCCTGCGGCGAAGCCGGCAGTATCGCGCAACCTTGACCGGCACAGCAGGGGATAGCCAAAGAAGAGGTTCCTTCGGCCGCCGATCCGGGCGATGCTTGTCAGCCTAGGAGATGGCATGGAAATTGGACGCGAGGAAAAGCAGGGCGGTGATGCCGCGTCGACCACGCCGCTGCACGTAGTGATGCTGCCAGGCCTGGATGGCACCGGCAGGATGTCGACCTCGCTCCTGTCCGCGCTGCAGGCTCATGGGCTGACAACGCAGGCCATCGCACTGCCTGCACAGGGAGGGCAGGATTACGCCACGCTTGCCGAGGGGTTGTGGCCACGGTTGCCACACGGACCATTCATATTGCTTGCCGAGTCCTTCTCGGGCCCGTTGGCGGTTGAACTCGCAATGCGGCATCCGCCCGGGCTGCGCGGAGTGGTACTGGCCGCTACCTTCGCACGTCGGCCCGTGCCATTGCCGGCAGCCGGCGCGGCACTGCTGTCGCCGGCCTGGCCGATGCCTCCGGTAGCGTTGCTGGCACGCCTGCTGCTGGGGCGATGGCGCACACGCGAGCACCTGTCGATGTTGCGCGATGCGTTGGCTCAGATCCCGGCCGCCACGCTGCGGCAGCGCGCCGCAGCAACCCTGAGGGTGGACGTACGCGCACTGCTGCCGCAGATCACGGTGCCGACGCTGTGCCTGCAGGCGCGCCAGGACCGGTTGCTGTGGCCGCCGAGTGTGGCCGAACTGCAGGCGCTGTTGCCGCATGCGCGGCACGTTGCACTGGAAGGGCCGCATCTGCTGCTGCAGGCCTGTGCCGAACCGGCCGCCGCCGTGGTGGCCGGTTGGGTGAGGGCGCTGCCGACTGCGGGTTAACTGCTGGCCCGGGCCGGCGCTGCCTTCTTCGTACTCGTGCGCGCGCTGCCGCTGCGCTTGCCGCCACCATCCTGCTTGTTCACGGTGGCCCATGAGATGCGCTCGGCGGTGCCTTCACTTGCACCGCGTTCGCGCTCGCTCTCTTCGATGTGCTCGGCCTGGCGTTTCTGCTTGTCGGTATAGGCGGATTTGTCACCACGGGGCATGGGAATTCTCCTGTTGGATGATCATGCCAGCAGGCGCAGCTTCGGCTCGCGCGCCCACTGGCGGGTGGCGGCAGCGGTGAGGAAGGCTTTGCTGTCTTCTGCCTCGACGGTGCCGGCATCGTTGCCGACGCGCGCTGCCTTCAGCAGGGCCTGTGCACCTTCGTCACTGGCGATCGCTTTGAGATGCGCCCAAGCGTCGCTGACGAAGCCAATGGCCGCCGCTTCCTTGGCCAAGGCCTTGCCGGCATCGGCACTCAGCACTACCGCCACTGCATCGAACACCACCGACGGGGTACCGGCCAGCTGTCCATCGGCGGCCTGCACCTTGCCGTCGCTGAGCGTGGCGCCACCGACTTTCGGTGCGACCAGCTTGACGCTGGCGCCGGCCTTTTCAACGGCCTTGCGCAGGTTGGCGATCACCCGTGCATCGGAACCTTCATCGAACAGGATGCCGATGCTGCGCCCCTGCAGCAGGGGCTTGCTGCGGCCGATCACCCGTACTTCGGGAGCGGCGGGCAGGTCCTGTGCAGGGGTCGCCGTCGGTGCCGGGTCGGGCAGGGTACGCAGGGCCAGCCCATCGGCCACGCGTTTGGCCAGTCCTTCGTCGATGTTGCGCAGATGGCTGACGGTGCGCACGCGCACCTTCTCCGTTTCCACCTTCGACAGCTCGAACACCAGCGCCGAGGCCAGGTGCGCCTGCTCCGGTTTCTCCAGGCTGCGGAAGAACATCCGTGCCTGGCTGTAGTGGTCGGCAAAGCTCTCCGCACGCGTACGACCCTTGCGCCCGTCATCGGCGCTGGCATGGCTGCGGAAACCGGCGGGGGTCTCGCGCGGGCTGTCTTCCTGCAGCGAACTGGGATCGTAGGCTACGCGTCCCTTCGGCACCTGCATCTGCATGTGGCCATCGCGCTGGTGGTTGGCGAACGGGCACTTCGGTGCGTTGATCGGGATCTGGTTGAAGTTCGGCCCGCCGAGGCGGATCAGCTGGGTATCCAGATAGGAGAACAGCCGCCCCTGCAGCAGCGGATCGTTGCTGAAGTCGATGCCAGGCGGCACGTTGGCCGGGCAGAACGCAACCTGCTCGGTCTCGGCGAAGAAGTTGTCCGGCCAGCGGTCCAGCACCATGCGTCCGATCACCTGCAGCGGCACCAGCGACTCGGGGATGATCTTGGTCGGGTCCAGGTGGTCGAACGGGAAGCCGTCGGCCTGTTCCTCGCTGAACAACTGCACGGCCAGCTCCCACTCGGGGAAGTCGCCGCGCTGGATCGCCTCGAACAGGTCGCGCCTGTGGAAATCATTGTCGGCGGCCTGCAGTTTCAGCGCCTCGTCCCAGATCGTGGATTGCAGACCCAGCTTCGGGCGCCAGTGGAACTTGACGAAGGTGGAGTTCCCTTCGTCATCCAGCAGACGGAAGCTGTGGATGCCGAAACCTTCGATGGTGCGCAGCGAGCGTGGGATCGTGCGGTCGCTCATCGCCCACATGATCATGTGCATCGACTCGGGCATCAGCGAGACGAAATCCCAGAATGTGTCGTGCGCGCTGGCGGCCTGCGGGAACGCGCGGTCCGGTTCCATCTTCACCGCATGGATCAGGTCGGGGAACTTGATCGCGTCCTGGATGAAGAACACCGGGATGTTGTTGCCGACCAGATCCCAGTTGCCTTCCTTCGTGTAGAACTTCACCGCGAAGCCGCGCACGTCGCGCGGGGTGTCGACCGAGCCGGCGCCGCCGGCGACGGTGGAGAAACGGGTGAAGACCGGCGTCTTCACCCCGACCTCGGTGAGGATCTTCGCCCGCGTCACCTTGCCCAGCGACTTGGTCAGTTCGAAGAAGCCATGGGCAGCCGAGCCGCGCGCGTGGACGATGCGCTCGGGAATGCGCTCGTGGTCGAAGTGGGTGATCTTCTCGCGCAGCAGGAAGTCTTCCAGCAGGGTCGGTCCACGCGGCCCCTGGCGCAGGGAATTCTGGTTGTCGGCGACCGGGATGCCTTGGTTGCTGGTCAGTACCGGATGGGCGCCTCCTGCGAGCTGATGCAGTTCATCGCCCTGGCCGCGGCTGTCACGGTCGGCGGCGGGAGTGGCGGGAGCGCGCTTGCCGGTCGGCTTGCTGGCGGCCATGGAGGATCTCCTGGAGCGGGTAGGGGGCAGACCCCAGACACTGGCGCCGGCGGCGTTAATACAGGGTCCCGTGGGAGTGAACGCGCAGACAAATCGGCGGCTCGGGTATGCTTGCCGCATGCGAGTCGAACCCGCCGACATCGAAGCCCTGTTCGACGCCATTCCGGACGTGCTGTTCTTCATGAAGGACCGCCAGGGCCGCTACACCTACGTCAACCAGACCATGCTGCGACGGCTGGGCCTGCGTGCGCGCAAGGACGTGATCGGGCGCACCGCGGCCGAGATCTACCCCACCGGCCTGAGCGCGGACTATGTCGACCAGGACGCCCGCGTGCTGTCCGGCGAGGTGATCGAGAACCTGATGGAACTGCACCTGTTCGCCAACCGCGAACCGGGTTGGTGCCTGACCTGCAAGCGCCCGCTGGTGGTGGACGGGCAGGTCGAAGGGCTGATCGGCATCTCCCGCGACCTCGGCCAGAAGGACAGCCTCGGCACCCAGTACGAGCAGCTGCGGCTGGCCCTGGCCCACCTCAATACGCATTACGCCGAGAACGTGCGGATGCAGACCCTGCTGGACATCACCGGATTCTCGTTGTCCAAGCTGGAGCGCAGCTTCCGCAAGGTGTTCCAGATGACCCCGCAGCAGGTGCTGACCCGGCTGCGGATCCAGATGGCCATGCACCTGCTGCATGGCAACGAGAGCATCGCCTGCATCGGCCAGGCCTGCGGTTTCAGCGACCAGAGCGCGTTCACCCGCAAGTTCAAGGCCGAAACCGGTTTCTCGCCGCGCGCCTACCGCGCCCGTATTGGTGGGAATGTCGGCGAGCAGCTACCGGCCTGAGTTCCCTGCTGCGCTGTGCCTATCCCCGCGGCGGCAGGACACGGTAAGGTGTCGCCCTTATCGCCGCCGCCAGCCCTGCCGATGCCCGCCACCCCCGATCAGACTGCTTCGCCCTCCCGCCTCGGCCATTCGCTCAAGCCACGCCAGCTGATCATGATGGGGCTGGGCAGCGCCATCGGCGCCGGCCTGTTCCTCGGCTCCGGCGTGGGCGTGCAGGCGGCCGGTCCGGCGGTGCTTGTGTCCTACCTGGTGGCCGGTGCGCTGGTGATCATCGTGATGAACGCGCTGGGCGAAATGGCGGCCGCCAAGCCGACCAGCGGTGCGTTCTCGGTGTATGCAGCCGATGCCATGGGCGCCACCGCGGGTGCCACCGTGGGCTGGCTGTGGTGGGTGCAGCTGGTCATCGTCATCGCCGCCGAGGCGGTGGGCGCGGCCGGGTTGCTGGCCACGGTCTGGCCGGTGGTGCCGGTACCGATGGCGGCACTGGCATTCATGCTGTTCTTCACCGCGATCAACCTGCTCGGGGTGAAGAACTTTGGTGAGTTCGAATTCTGGTTCGCCATCCTCAAGGTGGCGGCGATCCTGGCCTTCATCGCCGTTGGCGTGGCGCTGCTGATGGGCTGGCTGCCGCAGGTGGCCTCGCCGGGCCTGAGCAACTTCACCGAGCACGGTGGCTTCGCACCGAAGGGCCTGGCCGGTATCGGTGCTGCGCTGCTGGTGGTGGTGTTCGCCTTCGGCGGCACCGAGATCGTGGCCGTCGCGGCGGCGGAAACCGAAGACCCCGAGCGCAGCATCGCCCGTGCCATCCGCACCGTCGCCTGGCGCATCCTGGTGTTCTACATCGGTTCGCTGAGCGTGATCATCGCCGTGGTGCCGTGGACCAGCGAAGCGTTGAAATCACCGTTCGCCGCGGTTCTCGATGTCGCCAATATTCCGGGTGCGGCCACGGCCATCACCCTGATCGCGGTGATCGCCCTGCTGTCGGCGCTCAATGCCAATCTCTACGGCGCCTCGCGCATGATGTATTCGCTGGCGCAACGCCGCGAAGCACCGGCCGTGCTGGGCTGGACCGACCCGCGCCAGGTACCGGTGATCGCGGTGCTGGCCAGCGTCCTGTTCGGTTTCGCTGCCACCATCATGGAACTGCTGTTCCCGGACAAGGTGTTGCCGGTACTGCTGAACATCGTCGGTTCCACCTGCCTGCTGGTGTGGACGTTGTCGCTGGTCTCGCAGCTGGTGCTGCGCCGTCGCGCCGACCGCCTGGGCACGCGCCTGCCGTTCCGCATGGCCGGCTTCCCGTGGCTGACCGTCTGTGCGCTGGCGATCCTGGCGCTGATCTTCGGCCTGCTGCTGAGCGAAGCGCATACGCGCCTCCAGTTCCTGTCGATGGTGGCGCTGACGGCGACCATCGCGGCCAGCAGCGCCATCGCCCGGCGCATGCGCGAGGCGTGATTCTGTAGAGCCGACCCTACGGTCGGCTGCTGTTCGGGCAGACGTCAGCCGAGCATGGGCTCGGCTCTACAGAAGGCATACGTCCCGCGTGCGATGCTGATCGCGTGGGCCATACCGGCCCGACGAACGGGAGCACCGCATGTTGCGCAGCCGTCCCTTCCTGATGTTCACCGGCCAGGCCGAAGCAGCGCTGGCCCTGTACGCCGAAGCCTTCGCCGAATTCCGCCTGCTGGCCCTGCAGCGCCATCCGGACGGGGCGGGCGCGGGCGTGCCCGGCCAGGTCCGCCAGGCCATTTTCCTGCTCGGCGGCACCCACTACCTGTGCTTCGACAGTCTGGATGTGCACGACTTCACGTTCACGCCCTCGATGTCGCTGTTCGTGGAATGTGCGGGTGCCGAATCGTTCGAACGTGCCGCGCGCGTGCTGGGCGACGGCGGGCATTGGCTGATGCCGGTAGGCGACTACGAGTTCAGCAGCCGCTATGGCTGGGTGCAGGACCGTTTCGGCGTGTCGTGGCAATTGAGCCTGGGGCAGGTGCCGGATCCGTGATGGCAAAGCATCCACGCATGGCGTGGATCTACTGGAAAGGAAAACGGCCCGCTTGCGCGGGCCGTTCTGTTACCGAATCACCGATAGCGCGAAGGCTTACGCCTCGACTTCATCGTCCTTGTAGGCATCGACCGGGATGCAGGCGCACATCACGTTCTTGTCGCCGTACACGTTGTCCACACGTGCCACCGGCGGCCAGTACTTCTGCAGCTTCAGGCTCGGCAGCGGGAAGGCGGCCAGCTCGCGCGGGTAGGCGTGGGTCCATTCGCTGGCGGTCACCGCCGTGGCGGTGTGCGGCGCGTTCTTCAGCGGGTTGTCCTCGCGGTCCAGGCGGCCGTCTTCGATCGCGGTGATCTCTTCGCGGATCTGGATCATCGCGTCGATGAAGCGGTCCAGCTCGTGCAGCGATTCGCTTTCGGTCGGCTCGACCATCAGCGTGCCGGCCACCGGGAAGCTCAGGGTCGGGGCATGGAAGCCGAAGTCGATCAGGCGCTTGGCCACGTCTTCGGCACCGATGCCGCTGGTCTTCTCCAGCGGACGCACGTCCAGGATGCACTCGTGCGCGACCAGGCCGTTGCGACCGGTGTACAGCGTCTTGAAGTGCGGGGCCAGGCGCTTGGCGATGTAGTTGGCGTTGAGCTGGGCGACCTGGGTGGCCTTGCGCAGGCCCTCGGTGCCCATCATCGCGATGTACATCCAGCTGATCGGCAGGATCGAGGCGCTGCCGAAGCTGGCGGCGCTGACCATGCCGACCGGACCATTGTCACCCAGCTTGCCCGGCAGGAACGGGGCAAGGTGCGACTTGACCGCACACGGGCCAACGCCCGGGCCGCCGCCGCCGTGCGGGATGCAGAAGGTCTTGTGCAGGTTCAGGTGCGAAACATCCGAACCCCACTTGCCCGGCTTGGCCACGCCGACCAGGGCGTTCATGTTGGCACCGTCGGTGTACACCTGGCCGCCGTGCTTGTGGATGATCTCGCAGATCTCCACCACCTCTTCCTCGAACACGCCGTGCGTGGACGGGTAGGTCATCATGATCGCGGCCAGACGGTCGCTGTACTTCTCGGCGTTGAGGCGGATGTCCTCGACGTCGACGTTGCCGTTGGCGTCGGTCTTGGTGACCACGACCTTCATGCCGCACATCTGTGCCGAGGCCGGGTTGGTGCCGTGCGCCGAATCCGGGATCAGGCAGATGTCACGGTGATCTTCGCCGCGCGAGCGGTGGTAGGCACGGATCGCCAGCAGGCCGGCGTACTCGCCCTGCGCGCCGGAGTTCGGCTGCAGGCTGACGGCATCGTAGCCGGTGCACTCGACCAGCATCGCTTCCAGCGAATCGATCAGTTCCTTGTAGCCCAGCGCCTGCTCGGCCGGCACCAGCGGGTGGATCTGCGAGAACTCCGGCCAGGTCACCGGAATCATTTCGGCGGTGGCGTTGAGCTTCATGGTGCACGAGCCCAGCGGGATCATCGTGCGGTCCATCGCCAGGTCCTTGTCGGCCAGCGAACGCAGGTAGCGCAGCAGTTCGTGCTCGCTGTGGTGGGTATTGAACACCGGGTGGGTCAGGAACGCGGACTGGCGCAGCAGGCCGGCCGGCAGCGCGTCGGCGGTGCTGGCATCCAGCGCGTCCACATCAACGTTGGCACCGAACAGCGCGCCCACGGCGACGATGTCGGCGCGGGTGGTGGTCTCGTCCAGGCTGATGCCCACCGAGCTGCTGTCGATCGCACGCAGGTTGTAGCCGGCCGCACGGGCCTTGGCATGGATCGCGTCGGCGTCGACACCGGTCACGTGCAGCGTGTCGAAGAAGTCGGCGCCGACCTGCACACCGGCGGTGCGCAGCGCGCTGGCCAGGATCGCGGCCAGGCGATGGGTGCGGCGGGCGATGCGGGTCAGGCCTTCCGGACCGTGGTAGACGGCGTACATCGAGGCCATCACTGCCAGCAGCACCTGTGCGGTACAGATGTTGGAGGTGGCCTTCTCGCGGCGGATATGCTGTTCGCGGGTCTGCAGGGTCAGGCGGTAGGCCGGATTGCCCTGCGCGTCGATCGAGACACCGATCAGACGGCCCGGCATCGAACGCTTGTAGGCGTCACGGCAGGCCATGAACGCCGCATGCGGGCCACCGAAACCGAACGGCACGCCGAAACGCTGGCTGTTGCCGACCACGATGTCCGCACCCCATTCGCCCGGGGCGGCCAGCAGGGTCAGGGCCAGCAGGTCGGTGGCCACGGCCACCAGGCCGCCGCGCGCGTGCACGGCATCGACCAGCGCCTTGTAGTCGCCGACCTGGCCGAAGGTATCCGGGTACTGCAGCAGCAGGCCGAAGGCTTCCGCTTCCAGCGCTTCGGCCGGGGTGCCCACGCGCAGCACGATGCCCATGGGCTCGGCGCGGGTACGCAGCAGTTCCAGTGTCTGCGGGTGCACGGCATCGTGCACGAAGAAGGTGTCCGACTTCGACTTGGCCGAGCGCTTGGCCAGGGTCATCGCTTCAGCAGCGGCAGTGGCTTCGTCCAGCAGCGAGGCGTTGGCGATTTCCATGCCGGTCAGGTCGGCGCACAGGGTCTGGAAGTTGATCAGCGCTTCCATGCGGCCCTGCGAGATTTCCGCCTGGTACGGGGTGTAGGCGGTGTACCAGGCCGGGTTTTCCAGGATGTTGCGCAGGATCACGTTCGGCGTGTGGGTGCCGTAGTAGCCCTGGCCGATGAAACTGCGCAGCACGGTGTTCTTGTCGGCGATCGCGCGGATCTTCGCCAGCGCCTGCACTTCGGTGATCGACTCCGGCAGCGCCAGCGGTGCCGGCGACTTGATCTTGGCCGGGACGATGGCATCGGTCATCGCATCCAGCGATGCGTGGCCGATGACGCCGAGCATCTGCGCGATCTCGGCATCGTTGGGGCCGATGTGGCGCTCGACGAACGCCGAATGGTGCTCGAGCTCACGCAGGGAAGGGGTGTTCTGGGACATGGCGAAGGATCCGTCAGGAAAGGGCACACGCACGGGCACAAGCCGCCGGTCGGCGGTCTGCGGGCGCCCCTCTGTCCTTTTGCCTGAGAGTTTAAAAGCGCGGAAAACCGCAGCTTCGTGCCCCTTCGGCGCCGGATCGAACCGGTCTCTCCAGAGTTCTGTTACGGGTGGTATCGGGCCTGAGCGATTACGGGCGTTGCGCCTTCGGCAGCGGTGACCTGCTTCTCCCACCGTGTTGCCCGCCGATTATAGCCTCTTGCCGGTGCCCGACGGTGGCCCGCAGCGGCCTCACAGGCCTGAATGGCCGATGGCCCGGGCGTGCGTTCTGTGCACCCGTGCATGGCGTCGCACGCATTCCCCACCTATGATGGTCGGATTCTCGTATTCATCTGGCGCCGTCCCTGCTGCAGGGGATCGGCGCCCGCCGTGCGTGTCACGCATGGCCCTGCCGGACGCTTGCCCGATGACCGCCGCTGTTGCTCCTTCCACCCGCCGCATGGCCCTGTTGCTCGCTGGCCTGGCCATGTTCGGTCCGTTCTCGATCGACACCATCTTTCCTGCGTTTCCGCAGCTGGCCCAGCGCCTGGCGGTGGACGAGGTGGCGGTGCAGCAGACCATCAGCGTCTACCTGCTGTTCTACGGCCTGATGAGCCTGGCCCACGGCCCGCTGTCCGATGCCTGGGGGCGCAAGCGGGTGATCCTCGGCGGCCTGGTGATCTTCGTCGGTGCCTCGGTTGGCTGTGCGTTGTCCACCGACCTGACCACGCTGCTGGCGTTCCGCGCACTGCAGGGCCTGTCTGCCGGTGTCGGCATGATCGTCGGCCGCGCGGTGATCCGCGATCTGTACCACGGCCACGACGCGCAGCGGCTGATGAGCCAAGTGTCGATGCTGTTCGGTATCGCCCCGGCCATCGCGCCGATCATCGGCGGCTGGATCCTGCTCAGCGGTGCCGGCTGGCCGCTGATCTTCTGGTTCCTGGTGGTATTCGCGCTGGTGCTGCTGGCGGCCACCGCGCGCTTCCTGCCGGAAACCCATCCGGCGCAGGCACGGGTCGCACTGTCGCCACGCACGTTGATGCGCGACTACGTGCGCATCGGTTTCAACCCGCGTTTCCTGCGCCTGGCGCTGGCCGGCAGCATCGGCTTCGGCGGCATCTTCCTGTACATCTCCTCGGCGCCGGCCATCGTGATGCAGCACCTGCATCTGGGTGAAGGCGGCTTTGCCTGGCTGTTCATTCCCACCATCGGCGGCATGACCACCGGTTCGTTCCTGTCCGGGCGCATGGCCGGGCACAGCACACCGACGCGGCAGGTGGCCCTGGGCTTTACCTTGTGCGCGGTCTCTGCCGTGTTGAACATCGGCTACGTCAGCCTGGCGCCGCAGTTCGCGCTGCCGTGGGCGGTGATGCCGATCTTCCTCGGCGGCATGGGCATGGCGCTGATCTTCCCGATCCTGGCGCTGGCAGTGCTGGACATGTATCCGCAGCAGCGCGGCCTGGCCTCGTCGCTGCAGGCCTTCGTGCAGCTGATGATCAGCACCGTGGTGGCCGGCGTGGTATCGCCACTGCTGCACGACAGCCCGCTGCATCTGGCACTGGGACAGGCGGCCTTCTTCGCGGCCGGCTTCGTGTTCTGGTATTGGGAACATCAGCGCGAGCGCGCAGCAGAGGCAGCCGGCACGGCGCTTTGAGCGTCGCGCAGGGGTAGGGTGCGCCATCACGCGCGGGCCCGTTGCGGCGCCGCGGGCAGGGATTAGGCTGGGGTTTCCAGCGAGCCGGTTCGTGGATGCACGACAGCCAGCCATTCCGATGTCGTCGTATGAGGTACCCGCATGGCTGCGCAGCAGACCTACCGCCTGTTCGAGGTGGCGCTGAAGGAGCGCCGCGTTCTTTCTCCTTCCCTGGACCGCATGGTGTTCACCGGCGCCGACGTAGCGCGCATGAAGACCGAAGGCCCGGACCAACGCATCAAGGTGTTCTTCCCCTTGCCCGGCCAGGACGCGCCGGACGTGCCCAGCGGCGAAGACTGGTACGCCCGTTACCGCGCACTGCCCGATGACGCGCGGCCGCCGATGCGCACCTTTACCATCCGCCAACTGCGCGCTGAGGAGTGCGAGGTCGACGTTGACTTCGTGCTGCATGGCGAGACCGGACCGGCCTCGCGCTGGGCCACGCACGCACGGCCGGGCGACCGCGTGGTGCTGCTGGCCCCGGATGCCGACTGTGCGGACAGCAGCGAGGGCTGGGAATGGAAGCCGCCAGCCGGGGTCGGCCAGGTGTTGCTGGTGGCCGATGAGACGGCATTGCCGGCAGTGGCCGGCATCCTCGAGGAACTGGCCGGGCTGGCCGATCCGCCGCGCACGCTGGCCCTGCTGGAGATCGCCCAGGCGGGCGATGCGGTGCCATTGAAGGCACCGGCCACGGCCGAACTGGTGTGGTTGCCGCGCGGGCAGCAGGCCCATGGGCAGCGGTTGCTGCAGGCCGTGCAGGCGCGGCTGGTGGCGGCCCCGGCGGTGGCCGAGGCTGCAGAACTGGACGAGATCGACGTCGACGCGCAGATCCTGTGGGAGCAGGCTGATGCCAGCGCGGACGGCGCGATGTATGCCTGGGTGGCGGGCGAGGCCGGCGCGGTGATGGCGATCCGCCGGTATCTGGTGAAGGACTGCGGCCTGGATCGCCGCGCGATCACTTTCATGGGCTATTGGCGGCAGGGGCGGGTGCTGGACTGAGTCGATACCGTGCCGGTGTGAACCAGCATGCAGGGGGCGTGGGTTATCCTTGCGCCCCCGCAATGCAAGCCCCACTGATGTCGACCTCTTCCAAATCCCGCCGCGACCAGCGCCGTCGCCAGGAACAGCAGGCTGCCAACAAGGCTGCCGCCACCGCCTCGCCCGTCGAGCCGCATGCCGAACTGCGCGACACCCAGCGCACGCTGCTGGCCGGCGTCGTCCGTCGCGATGGCGAATGGGTGCTGGGCATGGATGGCCGCATTGCCGGTCAGAGCGAAAGTGCGGCGCAGGTGCTGGCGCTGATCATGCAGGCCGGTGAACTGCACGAACGGCAGGGCACGCCGGTGCGCTTGATCTATTCGGATGCGCTGCGCGATGCAGCGCAGGCCGAAGCCAACGAGAAGGGTCAGACCTTCGAGGAATTCAAGGCCGCGCTGGCCGCGCAGCTGGCGGCGAAGAAGAGCAACTGATCGTCATCGCGGTAGCGCCGGGCCATGCCCGGCGAGCGCAGCGGTGTGATGAAAAGCCGCCGGGCATGGCCCGGCGCTACCGGATCAAAAGGGGCGGATCCTCGCGGACCCGCCCCTTCTTTCATTTCGCCGCCGCTGCCGGTGCCGCGTTGGCCTGCCAACCGCACATCTGGCCTTCGTTCTGCTGCTTCAACCAGGCATTGACCGGGCTGAAGTACTCGATCATCGGGCCGGCATCGAGCTTGTCCGAGCCGGTCAGTTCCTTCAGCGTGGCCTGCCACGGCTGGCTGGCACCCTTGCTCAGCATCGCCCAGTACTTCTGGCCGGCTTCCTTGTTGCCGTAGAAGGTGCACTCGTGCAGCGGGCCCTTGAAGCCGGCGGCATCGCACAGGCCCTTGTAGAACTGGAACTGCAGGATGCGCGCCAGGAAGTAGCGGGTGTACGGGGTGTTGCCCGGCACGTGGTACTTGGCACCCGGGTCGAAGAACTCCTCGCCACGGGTGCTGGCCGGTGCCACGCCCTGGTACTTGGCCTTCAGGTCCCACCAGGCCTTGTTGTAGTTGTCCGCGGTGATCGAACCATCGAACACGCCCCAGCGCCAGCGGTCGATCATCAGCCCGAACGGCAGGAACGACACGCCCGACAGCGCCATGCGCATCTGGTTGTTGATGACCGCTTCGCGGCTCTCGGTCGGCGCATCGACCAGCCCGATCGAGCTGAGGTACTTCGGCGTCATCGCCAGCACGATGGTGTCGCCGATCGCTTCATGGAAGCCATCGTTGGCACCGCCCTGGAACAGCGGCGGCAGCGGGTTGTACGCCAGGTCGTAATAGATGTGGCCCAGCTCGTGGTAGATGGTGGTGAAGTTCTCTTCGTTGGGCTTGATGCACATCTTGGTGCGCACGTCGCCTTCCATGTTCATGTCCCAGGCGCTGGCGTGGCAGACCACGTCGCGGTCGTCGGGCTTGATGAACTGCGTCTTGTCCCAGTACGACTGCGGCAACGACGGCATCCCCAGCGACACGTAGAAGTCCTGCGCACGCTCGGTCATCTGCTTGGCTGTGCGCAGTTCGGCTTCGCGCTGCGCCTTGTACTGCGCGGCCACGTTCGCATCCTTGCCAGCCTTGGCCAGCGCCGCGCTCAGGTTGGTCTGGTACTGCTTTTCCAGCGCCGCGGTGATGTCCAGGCTGCCGGCGCCCGGGTACGGTTCCAGCTGGTCCCACAGGTTGGACCAGTCCTGCTGCCACATGTTGCCCATCAGGTGCGCGGCGATCAGGCCGTTGCCCACCTCGGCCTTGTCCTTGCCATAGGTCTTGTCCAGCTTGCCGCGCGCATAGCAGTGCAGCTGCTCGTACATCGGCTTGACCTGTTCCCACAGGCGATCGGTTTCCGGGCCGATCTGCTCCGGCGGCATGTCATAGCCACTGCGCCACATCTGCCCGGCATCGGTGAAGCCCATGCCCTTGGCACCTTCATTCACCAGGCCGACGAACTTCTGGTAGTCACCACGCATGCTCTTGGTGGTGCTGTGCCAGCCCTGCCAGGCATCGAGCTGCTGGTCGTAATCGCGGCTGCGCGCCAGCACCTGCTCCAGCTCGCCCAGCTGGCGGCAGGAGTTCGGATCGTTGGCGTCGGAGCAGTACTTGCCTGCGCCGTAGCTGCCTTCCATGCGGGTGGCGATCTGTGTCAGTTCGGCCAGCTTGGCCGGGTCGCGCGGTGCCGGCATCGACGACATCAGCTTCAGCAGGTGGATCGCGCGCTTGCTGTCCTCGCTCATCGGCTTGCCGTCGAACTTGCCGGCCTGCTCGATCCAGCTGTTGAGCTGGGTCAGCGAACGCTCGTTGGCCTTGGCCGCGATGCGCTCTGAATCACCGTTGATGTAGGTGGAGGACAGCCACTGGGCCGAGGTCATCTCCGGGTAGGCCGCCTTGAATTCGGCATTGATGCGGGCCACGAACTGGTCAGCGGTTTCGCCGGCCGGTGCGCTGCTGCTGGCGGTATCGGTGCCTGGGGCAGCTTCCTTCTTGCAGGCGGCCAGGGCCAGCGTAGCGGCGGCGATTGCCGCGGCCAGCAGGAGATGACGGTGTTTCACGGGCGATCCTTGGGTGGTGAACGACCGCCGAAGGCTAGTGGGCAGGGCTTGCCACCGCAAGTGGCGGAAGTCGGCCGGGCGGCGCCCGGCACCCGCAGAGGCCTTCAAGCAACGGCAACGTCAACGTCAACGTCAAAAGCGGGGATTCCGTGGGATGGCGGGGCGGTGTCGGAGTGCGGGGACGCCGCAAGTACGTCCCTGTAGGCTTGGCAGCCGCTTGCTCGTGTGCGCTGTCCTGCGCACACGGCAAGACCGGGTTTGGGCATCCTGCCCAACCCGCCCGAGGCATGCCTCGGGCCCATGCGGCTGACACCCCGCACTCCGACACCGCCCCACCTCTGACAGATCTCCGCGGCTGTTGGTGGGTGTCGACCTTGGTCGACACATCTGTCAGGTATCGACAATAAAAACGGGGTCAGATCCGCTTTCCTCCGGAAAACGGATCTGACCCCGAGAGATGGCCTGACAGATTGCGGCCAACTGTCGAAGGCGGGGTGGGTCCGGTGGCGGGAGTGTCCGCGGCATGGATGCCGCGGCCAAGCCCCCATGGACGGGTTTACGGCGTCTCCCGCCACCGGACCCACCCCGCCAACCCTCAGGAAACCCGCTTCTGCTTTTGCTTCGGCCGTTGCCGTTGCCTCTGCAGGTGCAGGGCTGCAAGCCCTGCCGACAAACCCTAACTCTCGCAGCCAGCGAACAGATCGCGATCACGCTCGTACAGCGAGGTCTTCACCTGCATCAGCCCCAGCACCGACGGGAACAGGTTGTCGTGGTCGGTGTAGCTGGCCGAGCGCTTGCGCACGCACTGCAGATCCAGTCCACGGCTGCTGGCAAAGCCCGGTGAGAACCACATCGTCATTGGTACCCGGGTCTGCTCGGCCGGTGCGATCGCGTATGGCACGCCGTGCAGGTACAGGCCCTTTTCGCCCAGCGACTCACCGTGGTCGGACAGGTAGATCATCGCGGTGTCGTAGTCCTGCAGGCCCTGCAGCGTACCGATGGTCTTGCTCAGGAAATGATCGGTGTACAGCACGGCGTTGTCGTAGCTGTTGGTGATTTCTTCGCGCGTGCAGCGGCCGATGTCGCGGGTATCGCAGGTCGGGGTGAAGCGGCGGAAGGCGGGCGGGTAGCGCTCGAAATAGGCCGGGCCATGGTTGCCCAGCTGGTGCATCACCACCACCCGGTCACCCGGGCGTGCACGCACCTGGGTCGCCAGGTCCTGCAGCAGGATCTCGTCCATGCAACGGCCATCGGCACACAGCCCCGGCGTGGTCGCATCCGACAGTGACTGGAAATCCAGGCCCTCGCATACGCCCTTGCAGCCGGACTGGTTGTCGCGCCACAGCGGTGTGATGCCCGCGCGGTTCAGTACATGCAGCAGCGATTGGTGCGCACGGATCTTCTTTTCGTCGTACTCGTGGCGTCCCCACGGCGAGAACAGGCACGGCAGCGACACCTCGGTACTGGTGCCGCAGGAGTGCATGTCCGGGAAATTGACCACCGCCGCTTGGGCCAGCTCCGGCGTGGTGTTGCGGCCGCCATTCAAGCCCCAGTTCTGCGCGCGTACCGTTTCGCCCATCACGATCACCAGCAGGCGTGGCTTGCTGGTCGGTGCGCGCGGGGTCGCCTTGGCATCGGTACCGATCGGCAACTTCGGCGCGCGTTGCACCGGGTTGTCGCCGCGCAGCGCACGCGGCAGCCCCAGCAGCACATTGGCGGGCGTTGCCAGGTAGCGCACTTCGCGCTGGTTGCGCATCAGGGCCGACACATCCTGGAAGGACACCAGCGCGCCACCGAGTGCGGTGGCCGCAGCGACCAGCAGGAAGCCGATGCGCCACAGCAGGCTGCGGCCCCAACTGCGGCGGCGCAGTTCAACGCGCCACAGCACCACCATCGGCAGCGCGGCCAGCAGCAGTACCGGCCACAGCAGCGACACCGTCATCAGTTCGCGGCTTTCCTTCGGGTCGGTGGCCAGCACGTTGCGCAGCATGTCCGCATCCAGATAGATGTGGTAACGGCTCATGTAGTGCGCGGCGAACGCGGTGACCAGCAGCAATACGCTGATCACCACCTTGGCATTCCAGCGCCACACCAGGATGCCCAGCAGCACGCCGTGTGCACCCAGCAGCAGCAACAGCAGCGAAAGCGCATAGCGCAGGCTGCCCGGATGGCTGGCCATGGCGCTGTGCCAGAACAGGCCATTGCCGGCCACAGCGAAGAACAGGCTGGTGAGAATGATCAGCGCTTCGGTGGACAGCTGTGGCCGCCATGCGCGGACGCTGGCCAATGTCGGCAACCGGAAGGAACGTTGGACCGATGCGTTCATGCAATCGCCTCCTGGCGGGTCGAGCGGTCCAACTGACGGCGGACCATCAGGTACAGGCCCAGCGACAGCAGCCAACATATCAACGCGGTAGCAACGTCATGCGAAAGGAAATGGGCGCCACGAAGCTGCTGACCGATGCCGAACACCAGGCCACTGCCGAGGCCGATCCAAAGGCCGGCCCGGCGCCACGACGGTCGCCACAGCAGAGCGAAGAAGTACAGGCACAGCCACGCGTAACCGGCGCTTGCGTGGCCGGCGGGGAAACAGGCGCGGGCGGCCATGCCGGTCGGGCGGTTGCTGAAAAGGCCGACGAACGGTTCGTGTCCGCCATAGCGCAGCAGATCCCACGGACAGTCCATCGGTACCAGCGACTTCAGCAGGGAAATCGCGCCCGTACCCAGAGCCATGGCAATCACCACATACAGCAGCGCCCAGCGCAGCGTGCGATCGCGACCACGACGCCAGTGGTGGAAGCACAGCAGCATCACCACCAGGGCCGCAGCGGTGCTCAACCATTTGCCGCCTTTATGCACTACCGAACGGGTCAGCCAGCTGTTCTGCAGGGCCCATTGACCGCCCTCCAGGCGGAACAGATGGTCGGCCAGCCACTGATCGCCACCGAAGCCCATCAGCAGGGTGAACACCGCAATGCCGATGACAGAGGGCAGCCAAAGATGGGTAACGGCAAAACGCGACGCCAACAGCGATGGCGCGAAGGAGACTGCCGGGGCAAGAGGACGAGCGGGCATGCAGGGAAGGGGCCGTTACGGGAATCCGCGGCCATGCTCGTCACTGGCATGTCGGAGAAGGGTCGTACATGCGTTTGCGCCGGGTTAATACGCACCCGGCGCAGATCGTCGTTCAGTCTTCATCGTCGTTGGCGCCGGCGCGTTCGGCGTGGCACGCCGGGTCCCACGCAGTCCCCGGAAGCAACTGCCAACGATTGCGGTTTGCAACACCGATCTCGATGACCTGGGCCGGATCGACACAGGGGCTCATCGCCTCGTCCAGCACCAGCAACCAGCGCTTGTCCGGGGCCTCGGCCAACCATGGGCCCGCGTCGTGCCACTGCTCCGCCCACGGCCGCTTGAAGCCGAACTCGCGCACCGGCCGGTCGGCCTGCAGCAGGTTCTGTTCGCGCCAGGCCACCAGCGCAAGTTCCGCATCGGGCCCGATCCGCGTACCCACCCGGCGCATCACCGCCGACGCCGAGGCATAGGGGTCCAGCGCCGGTATCAGCACCAGTCCATACAGCATCCACAGCAGGCCGTGGGTGAGCAGTACGAGTGTGGCCGCGCGTCGCACCCGCAGCCATACCGCCAGCGTCGCCACGGCGATGGCGAAGGTCAGCAGGCCGTCGCCGAATACGGGCAGCAACGTGTCGGGCATCGCCCGCCGTGCCAGCTGCGCCTGCGCCCAGGGGCTGTCGGTCAGCATCATCACGCCAAGCGCGCCGGTAGCCAGCATCAGCAGCAGGCTGTAGCCGAACAGGTAGCGGCGCACGCACAGGCGACGCAGCAGGCCGGGCAGCAACGGTGCCACTGCCAGTGCCATCGCCGGCAACATCGGCAGCACGTACACCTCACGCTTGCCGGGGCTGGCAGTGAAGAACAGCAGGACCAGCGCGGCCCAGCCCAGCAGCAGCCATTGGCGCTGGTCACCGCGACGCAGGCGACGCCACCACGGCTTGATCATCAGCGGCAGCAGCAGGGCGCCGGGCAGCCACAGGGTGGCGATCACCTGCAGGTAATACCAGGCCGGCTGGCGATGGTGCCAGGCGTTGGCATAGCGGGTGCCGGTCTGCTTGAACAGCAGCTCGTGTGCGTACGATTGCAGCGATGCACTGGGTTCATGCAGCAGCGCCCAGCCCAGCGGCGCCAGCCATACCGCGGTGCCCAGCAGGAAGGCCGGGACCAGCCACAGCAGGCTGGCCGGGTGGGGGCCGTCCACCACCTGGCCTCGACGGCGTTGGTACAGCCACCAGCCGAACCAGGGCAGCACCATCAGCAGCGGCAGGAAACCCACACCCTTGGTCACCGTGCCCACGCCAGCGGCGAAGCCGGCCAGCCACAGCGCCGGCAGGTTGCGGCGCTCGCAGAGGTGGCGCAGCAGGCCCCACAGGGCCAGCGTGGTCATGCCCACCAGCACCATGTCGATCTGCGCGCGCTTGGCCATCAGGCCGAACTGCAGGGTGCAGAACAGTGCACCAAGTGCATACAGCGAATGGCGTGGCGACCAAAGCCGGCGCGCCAGGTCCGAAACCAGCCACAGGCTGAGCAGCGCGGCCAGCAGCGACGGCAGCAGGAACGACCACTGCCAGCTGCCGACCACCTGATGGGCAGCGGCCTGCAGCCACATGAACACCGGCGGCTTTTCGGCGTACAGCTCACTGCCCCGGTGCGGCAGCAGCCACTCGCCGCTCTCCACCATGGCCCGCGCGGCCAGTACGAACCGTGGCTCGTCCGGTGGCTGCGGCTGGCGCATGCCAAGACCGGCAGCCAGCGCCATCACGATCAGCAGCCACAGCAGGGGAAGGTGCCAGCGGCGGGGCAGGGCAACGGGCACGGGGGGCTCCGGCAGCAAAACGGCCATTCTGATGAGGGGCACGTGGGAAAGCCGTCGGAGCCGCCGCCATGGCGACCGCATTCCGACATCCGCGGCGCTACCATGGTGGCACTTCCCGTGGATGTTTCGTGCATGCGCCTGTTGGTGATCGAGGACAACCGCCAGCTGGTGGCCAACCTGTTCGACTACTTCGAGTCGCGCGGGCATGTGCTGGACGTTGCCCCGGATGGCATCACCGGCCTGCACCTGGCCGGCAGCCACCCGTACGACGCGGTGATCCTGGACTGGATGCTGCCGCGCATGGAGGGCCCGGAGGTGCTGCGCCGGCTGCGCTCCGAGCACGTCTCGGAAGTGCCGGTGATCATGCTGACCGCGCGCGACGAACTGCCGGACAAGATCGCGGGCTTCCGTGCCGGCGCGGATGACTACCTGACCAAGCCATTCGCCTTGCCGGAACTGGAAGTGCGCCTGGAGGCGCTGCTGCTGCGGGCGCAGGGCCGGAATCCGCGCAAGCGCTTGCAGGTGGGCGACCTGGTGCTGGACCTGGCGACCCTGGAGGCGCAGCGTGCCGGCCAGGTGCTGCACCTGTACCCGGCCTGCCGCAAGCTGCTGGAAGTGCTGATGCGGGCCAGCCCGGGTGCGGTGACCCGGCAGCAGCTGGAATTCGCCCTGTGGGGTGATGAGCCGCCGGATGGCGACCTGCTGCGCTCGCATGTGTACGAGCTGCGGCGCAGCGTGGACGGCCCGTTTGCCGACAAGTTGATCCACACCCTGCCTCGGGTCGGTTACCGGCTGGCGTCGACTGCAGGCGCCGACGTACGGAACGATGACGATGGCGCGTAAACCCGGGCCGCTGTACCGGCGGGTGGTGTGGTGGCTGCTGGGCTACCTGGCGCTGATCTCGCTGGCAGTGTTCAGCGTGGGCAACTACGTGCACGAACACGCCGAGCATGCCGCGTGGCGCGCGCTGCTCAATTCGGAACTGGACAGCATTGTCGATCACACCGAGCACGAGCCGCACTATCGCTGGCAGGATTCGGACACATTGAGCCTGTTCCGCTTCAACGAAGCCAACATGCCCGCCAGCCTGCGCACCCTGCATCCGGGGTTGCATGACGGAGTGATGATCGGCGAGCGCGAGACGGCGGTGATGGTGCGCGATACCGGTTCGATGGGACGGGTTGCGCTGGCCCTGGACATCTCCGATTTCCACGACCTGGAACAGTTCGCCACACGCTGGGTGATGCTTGCCGGCATCATCATGATCTTCGTCACCGTGTTGATGGCCTCGTTCGGCATGGAGCGCATGGTGCGCCCGCTGAGCCTGCTGGCCCAGCACATCGGTGCACTGCGGCCTGGCGTGCAGGGCCAGCGCATCGACGTCGATCCGCGCGGTAGTTCCGAGCTGCATACCATTGCCGATGCGCTGAACGATTACCTTGATCGCAACGAGCAGTTCGTCGAGCGTGAGCGGGTGTTCATCAGCACCACGAGCCATGAACTGCGCACGCCGATCGCGGTGATGACCGGTGCCGCCGAGCTGGCCCTGGAGCAGCCGGGCCTGCCCGAGCGCGCACGCCAGCAGATGCAGCGCGTACTGCGCACCGCGCAGGGTGTCGAGCAGCTGATCGAGTTGTTGCTGGTGCTGGCGCGTGATCCCGCACGTCTGGCCAGCCGCGCCGAGCGCATCGCCCTGGACCAGCTGCTGCCGGAGATCGTCGACGACCATCGCCATCTGCTGGGCGACAAGGACCTGAGCATCGGCATCCAGGCTGCGCCGGTGGACATCGTTGCACCACTGGCCGTGGTGCAGGCAGCGATCGGCAACCTGCTGCGCAATGCCATCGAGAACAGCGGGCGCGGTCATATCGAGCTGCGCCTGACCTCGGCAGCGGTGTTGACCCTGCAGGACCCCGGCCATGGCATGAGTCCGGAAGAGATCGCTGCGATCCACGCGCGGATGGCACGCGGGGAGCGTGGTGACCGCGGCGGCATCGGCCTGGAACTGATCGCGCGGCTGTGCGAACACCTGGGCTGGACCCTGCAGCTGCAGCCCTGCGAACCGCGCGGCACCCTGGCTTCGCTCGACTTTGGTACATCGCGGCCAGGCTGACCTGTCCGTCGACCGAGGTCGACGCCTACCAGGCAATGGCCGCGTGCGTTCTGGTAGGTGCCAACCTTGGTTGGCACGCTGGCCGCGTCACCGCGCCGTCGGCCGCGCCACATGCTGGTCGATCAGGATCACGTTGCCGTCGGGATCAGCCAGCTGCAGGTAGCCCGTGCCCTGGCCATCAGGATCGGTGCGGAGCGCCAGTTCAATGCCCTTGGCATCCAGTTCGGCCTGTATCTCGCGGACGTCCTGGAAGGATGCCAGTTCCTGCTTGTGCTGGTCCCAGCCGGGATTGAAGGTCAGCAGGTTGCCCTCGAACATGCCCTGGAACAGGCCGACCACGATGCCGTTGTTGCGCAGTACCAGCCAGTTCTGCGCCGCATCACCACCGGTTACCGAGAACCCGAGCGCCTCATAGAACGCACGCGAGGTGGCCAGGTCCTTTACCGCCAGGCTGACTGAAAAAGCGCCGAGTTGCATGGGGCAGGCTCCAGAAGGGAATGCTGCGATTCTCGGCAGGCCTGCGCGTTGCCGCAAGCAGCGCAGCATGACCCTGCGTGAAGACTATGTTAATTTCGACCCGCGCCGCTTATGCGGCGCTTTTCTTTTCCGCTCTTTCGATCGACAGAGGATCCCATGCCGACCGAACCCGCTACCGCTACTGCCCTGATCAGCAACGACATCGTTGGCCTTGGTCTGATTGCCGCCACCCTCGCCCTGATCTTCTGGGCTGCCAGCGGCCCAACGCCCTTGCTGAAGAAGATCTTCGCCTGGGTACCCGCACTGCTGCTGTGCTATTTCATCCCCGCCATCTACAACACCGCCGGTGTCATCGATGGCCACAACACCTCGTTGTACAACCCGGTCGCACGTGACGTGCTGCTGCCGGCGGCATTGGTCCTGCTGACCCTGTCGATCGACCTGAAAGGCATCGCCAAGCTCGGCCCGAAGCTGCTGCTGGTGTTCTGCGCCGGCACCGCCGGCATCATGCTCGGTGCCATCGTCTCCTTCCAGGTGATGAAGCTGATCCATCCGGAAACCGTCGCCGGTGACACCTGGGCCGGGATGGCTGCATTGGCCGGCAGCTGGATCGGCGGCGGCGCCAACATGGTCGCCATGCGCGAAGTGTTCGGCACTGATGCCACCACCTTCGGCCAGTTCGCCGTGGTCGACGTGGCCTGCGCCAGCCTGTGGATGGCGATCCTGCTGTTCATGGCCAACCGCGCCCAGCAGATCGATGCACGCAACGGTGCCGACACCCGCGCCATCGATGAGATGAAGGCACGCATCAGCGCCTACGAGGCGCAGAATGCCCGCATCCCGAGCATGACCGACCTGATGGTGATTGTCGGCGTGGCACTGGGCGGGGTCGGCCTGGCCCATGCCATCGCCGCACCGTTGTCCGGCTGGTTCAAGGCCAATGTCAGCTGGGCCAGCCAGTTCAGCCTCGACAGCCAGTTCGTCTGGGTGATCCTGTTGTCCACCGCGATGGGCCTGACCCTCAGCTTCACCCGCGCACGGCGGCTGGAAGCGGCCGGTGCTTCGCGCCTGGGCACCGTGTTCCTGTACTTCCTGATCGCCTGCATCGGCATGCAGATGAACCTGCTCTCGCTGCTGGATCGTCCGTGGTTGTTCCTGCTCGGTGCGATCTGGATGGCCACCCACGTGCTGGTGCTGTGGATCGTTGCCAAGCTGGTGCGCGCGCCGCTGTTCTTCTTCGCGATTGGCTCCCAGGGCAACATCGGCGCCGCTGCCTCGGCACCGGTGGTGGCGGCAGCGTTTCATCCGACGCTGGCGCCGGTAGGCGTGCTGCTCGGCACGGTCGGTTATGCCACCGGTACCGGACTGGCATACGTGACCGGGCTGATCCTGAAGTGGATGGCCAACGGCTGAGTAGTCCAGCCGGCCAGCGCCCGGCACCCGCGGTAGTGCCGGCCGCTGGCCGGCAACCTCAACGGCAACAGCCGAAGCAACAGCAACAGCGGGCTATCCGTGGGATGGCGAGGTGGGTCCGGTTGCGGGGGACGCCGTAAACCCATCCCTGGGGGCTTGGCCGCGGCATCCATGCCGCGGACACCCCCGCAACCGGACCCACCCCGCCTCCGACAGTTTTCCGCGATCTGCTGGATCCATCCCATCCCTGGATGAATTCCATCGGTCTCCATGAACAAAGAAGGGGTCGGATCCGTTTTCCAAGGAAAACGGATCCGACCCCAGATGTTTCGCGCCGTCACCGGAAATCTGTCAAAGGCGGGGCGGTGTGGGCTTGCAGGACCGTTGGCGCCATGGATGGCGCCATCGAGCCCCCATGGACGGGTTTACGGCGTGTCCTGCAAGCCCACACCGCCCCGCCAACCAAACAGAACCCCAGAGCCGACGCTTCGGCTGCTGCCGTTGCCGTTGCAGTTGCCGTCGCTTCTGCGGGCGCCGGGCTGCAAGCCCGGCACCCACTTCACACTTCAACAGCAGCGACCGCCGTTGCGCCCGCCATACCGCGCTTCCTGCCGCTCGCGGAAGAACGTCTTGTAGTCCATCGGCTCGCGGTCCGGATGCTTCTCCCGCACATGCCGCACATAGTTGTCGTAGTCGGGAATGCCGCAGCACAGTCGTGCTGTCTGCACCAGACGTCGCCATAGGCGGCGATGCGCCTGGTACTGCCCCACCGGAACCAGTTGCGTACTCATTACAGGTCCACCATTTCATGCGGCTTGAGGGCCACGTACGGGGTCTCGCGGTCGCTGCGCTGCGGATTGCGGCGCGCCGCCACGATCGTCTTGATCGAATACACCAGCACCGACGCCACCACCAGCAGGAACAGCGCAGTCAAGCCGGTGTTGACGTAGGCGTTGACCACGATCTGCTGCATCTGTGCGACCGACTTCGCCGGTGCGGTGATGGTGCCGCTGGCCAGGGCGTCCTGGAACTTGTGTGCCTGGGCCAGGAAGCCCTGCGCCGGGTTGCTGTCGAAGATCTTGATGAAGCCTGCATAGGTGGTGCAGATCAGCAGCCACACTGCAGGCACCGCAGTGACCCACGCGTAACGGTCACGCTTCATCTTGAACAGCACCACCGTGCCCAGCATCAGCGCGATGCCCGCCAGCATCTGGTTGGAGATGCCGAACAACGGCCACAGCGTCTGGATGCCGCCGAACGGATCGACCACGCCGGTGTACAGCAGGTAGCCCCACAGCGCCACGCAGCCGGCGGTACCGATGATGTTCGCGGTCCACGACTCGGTCTTCTTCAGTGCAGGAACGAAGTTGCCGAGCAGGTCCTGCAGCATGAAGCGACCGGCACGGGTACCCGCATCCACAGCGGTGAGGATGAACAGTGCTTCGAACAGGATGGCGAAGTGGTACCAGAACGCCATCATCGCGTCGCTGCTGCTGGGGATCGCCTCATGCAGGATCTGCGCGATGCCCACCGCCAGCGTCGGCGCACCACCGGCACGATGCAGGATGGTCGGTTCACCGATCGCTGCGGCCGTGGCGGTCAGCTGTTCGGGGGTGATGGTGAAGCCCCAGGTATTGGTGATGTAGTGCGCGGCCGAGGCCGCATCGGCACCGATCACCGCCGCCGGGCTGTTCATCGCGAAGTAGATGCCCGGATCGATGATCGAAGCGGCCACCAGTGCCATCACGGCAACGAACGATTCCATCAACATGCCGCCGTAGCCGATGTAGCGCATGTGCGCTTCATTGGCCAGCAGCTTCGGCGTGGTACCCGAAGAAATCAGCGCATGGAAGCCCGACACCGCGCCGCAGGCGATGGTGATGAACAGGAACGGGAACATGCCGCCCTTCCACACCGGGCCGTCGCCGCTGGCGGCGAACTGGGTCAGTGCCGGCATCTTCAGTTCCGGCATCACCACCAGGATGCCGATGGCCAGCGCGATGATCGTGCCGATCTTCAGGAAGGTCGACAGGTAGTCGCGCGGTGCCAGCAGCAGCCACACCGGCAACACCGAGGCGACGAAGCCGTAGCCGATCAGCATCCAGGTGATCTGGGTGCCGGTGAAGGTGAAGGCCGGGCCCCAGGTCGGGTCTGCTGCCACCTTGCCGCCGAACCAGATTGCGGCCAGCAGCAGCACCAGGCCCACCACCGAGATCTCACCGATCTTGCCTGGCCGGATGTAGCGCATGTAGACGCCCATCAGGATCGCGATGGGCATCGTGGCGATCACCGTGAACATGCCCCACGGGCTTTCCGCCAGTGCCTTGACCACCACCATCGCCAGCACGGCCAGGATGATGATCATGATCAGGAAGGCACCGAACAACGCGATGGTGCCGGGCACCTGGCCCATTTCCTCGCGCACCAGGTCACCCAGTGAGCGGCCGTTGCGGCGGCTGGACAGGAACAGGACCATGAAGTCCTGCACAGCGCCGGCCAGCACCACGCCGACCACCAACCACAGCAGGCCGGGCAGGTAGCCCATTTGTGCGGCCAGCACCGGGCCGACCAGCGGGCCGGCACCGGCAATGGCGGCAAAGTGGTGGCCGAACAGCACGTGCTTGTTGGTCGGCACGTAATCCAGGCCATCGTTGTTGATCACCGCCGGGGTGGCCCGGGTCGGATCGAGCTGCATCACCTTGTCGGCGATGAACAGGCTGTAGAAGCGGTAGGCGACCAGGTACAGCGATACCGCCGCCACCACGATCCACAACGCATTGATGTGCTCACCGCGCCGCAGCGCCACCGTACCCAGGCAGAACGCGCCGAGCAGGGCGAGGGCCGCCCAGCCTATTTTGGAAAAACCTTTCATGAGGTGCTCTCTCCCGGAAAGACAGGCAAAGAGTCCCGCGTGCCCCTGGCAGGGTCAATGTGCACGGGACCATTCTGCGGTAGTACTTTGGTCGTACATGGGGGTGGCAGGTGGCGATGTTCCCTCGCTGCCCACAACGCAGGCGGTGCCGGCGTGCGGACATGACATGCGGCGAACACCAGGGATGGAACAATCGGTTGCGACGGCATCCATTGGCGTTGCGCGCCGCAGCGTCCATTTTTACTGGCATCCATCCAACAGGAGTCACCATGAGCCTTCCCGAGCCGGTCCGCGTCCTGCGCACCATCCGTGGCATGCCCACCTCCGACGGTGCCGGTGTTCGCCTGACCCGGGTCATCGGCGGTCCGTCGCTGCCCGACCTTGATCCGTTCCTGCTGCTCGATGAGTTCGGCACCGATCGTGCCGAGGACTACATCGCCGGTTTCCCCGAGCATCCGCATCGTGGTTTCGAGACCGTCACCTACATGCTCGATGGCCGCATGCGGCATCGCGACAATCACGGCAACGAAGGCCTGTTGACCCCGGGCAGCGTGCAGTGGATGACCGCCGGCCGTGGCCTGGTGCATTCGGAGATGCCCGAGCAGGAAAGCGGGCAGATGCGCGGCTTCCAGTTGTGGGTGAACCTGCCGGCGCGCGACAAGATGACCGCGCCGAAGTACCAGGAATTCGCTCCCGAAAAGATTCCGGTGGTGCGGCCGGCCGAAGGCGTGCAGGTCAAGGTGATCGCCGGTACGGTCGAGGGAACGGCGGGCCCGATCGCGCAGCCCGCCACCGATCCGCTGTACCTGGATATCGAACTGGCCGCCGACCGCGCCTGGACGTATGTGCTGCCGGAAGGCCACAACGCGTTCGTCTACGTGTTCGAAGGCGCGCTGACGGTGGGTGAGCAGGATGCTGCGCGCGACGTGGCACGGCAGGAACTGGCGGTGCTGGGCGGCGGCGAGCAGCTGCATCTGTCGGCAGGTGCTGACGGTGCGCGGTTGATCCTGGTGGCGGGTCGACCGCTGCGCGAGCCGGTGATGCGCCACGGCCCGTTCGTGATGAACACCCGCGAAGAACTGATGCAGGCCTTCGTTGATTTCCAGGAAGGCAGGTTCTGAGGGGCAGCGCCGGGCCATGCCCGGCGGATGCCCGGTGTACTGGATCCTGCGGGGACGCTGCCAAGCAGTCATCCCCGCACCCTCTCAGCGGCCGTCGGCCACGGCAGACGGCGTCAGGTTCATGCCCTGCGCAAGCTGCTGCAGTGTGCCCAGTTCCTGGGAGCTGTCGGGATACAGCGCGATCTGCGCGTAGCGACCCTTGTCCAGCTTGACCACGCTGATGCGGCGTTCGGCATAACCCGGTGGCTCCTGGCCGCCCAGATCCGGCTGATACCAGTACATCGATTCACCGGCAAAGCTGCCCTTTTCCTGGCGCAGCGAGCGGGTCAGGGGAATGCCCGGATCGCGCTGGCTGAGCATCAGGCTCAGCACTTCGCGACCGTCGCCGGTGGCCGCACGGCAGATCAGGAAACCGGACTGTACCTGCTGCTGCCATTGCAGGCCGCTGCTGGCGGGCAACGAAGGGCATTCGACCGGGGCCTGCGCGCAGGCAGACGCCGCAACGAACAGCAGGCTCGACAAAACAACAGGCGCGAACTTCATGCATCCCCCAAGGTGACGTGTCGTTGGCACCGCCGGTCACCGGCGGCCGAGGCATCCCATCCCCGGATGCCGTTCTGCCCGGCACAAGCACGGGCGGATGACCAGACCTTAACGGAACGTGAGCGATCGCACAAATCGCGGTTACATCCGTAACCATTGCGGCCGAAGGTCGGCCGCAATGGCACGGTCACGGCTCAGCGGTCGTTGCCGATCCACTTGTAGATGATGCCGCCGATCGCACCGCCCAGCAGCGGGGCGACCCAGAACAGCCACAGCTGGCCGGTTGCGCCGCTGCCGGCGAAGAAGGCCACCGCCGTGGAGCGGGCCGGGTTCACCGACGTATTGGTGACCGGAATGCTGATCAGGTGGATCAGGGTCAGGGCCAGGCCGATGGCCAGCGGCGCGAAACCTGCCGGCGCCTTGCCATGGGTCGCGCCCATGATCACGATCAGGAACACTGCCGTGAGCACCACTTCGCACAGGAACGCGGCCGCCACGCTGTAGCCACCGGGTGACAGCGCACCATAGCCGTTGCTGGCGAACGCACCCGCCTGACTGCCATCAATGGCGAAGCCGCTGGCACCGGAGGCGATCTGCAGCAGGATGAAACCCGCCAGCAGGCCGCCGGCCACCTGGGCGATGATGTAGGGCAGCAGATCCTTGGTCGGGAAGCGGCCGCCGGCCCACAGGCCCACGCTGACGGCCGGATTGAAGTGCGCACCGGAGATATGGCCGAACGCGTAGGCGCCGGTCACCACGGTCAGGCCGAAGGCCAGCGCCACGCCGAGGAAACCGATACCCAGCGGATTGCCGTCGCCACCGAACTTGGCGGCCAGCACGGCACTGCCACAGCCACCCAGAACCAGCCAGAACGTGCCGAGGAACTCGGCGGACAAGCGTTTACCCATGCTCATGTGTTGCACTCCTTTGACGGTCGAAAGTGTGATTTATGTCACATTTCAGTGATCAGCGGGTGACTGTAGCGTCAACGCCGGGTGCAGGGATACACCCTCGGATGTGTGCAACACGCGATGCTCAATGCTCGGGCAGGGGAATGAATTCCTTGTCGTCGCCGGGAATGGTGCCGAAACGCCCGGCTTCCCAGTCGTGCTTGGCCTGCTCGATACGTTCCTTCGAACTGGAAACGAAGTTCCACCACAGATGGCGCGGGCCATCCAGCGGCTCGCCACCGAACAGCATCGCCTTCACTGGCGTCTTCGCGCGCAGGCGGCCGCGCGCGCCGGCTTCGGGAATCACCAGGTGCTGGGCCGGAATGTCCACGCCATCCAGCTGCGCTTCGCCCTCGAGGATGTACAGCGCACGCTCGCGGTGACCATCATCGATGTCGATCTCTGCATCCGGGTCGAGGTCGATCGCCACGTTGAGCGTATCGGCGAACACCTTTACCGGCGACTCCTCGCCGTAGGCGCGCCCGGCGATCACCCGCAGCCAGGCGCCGTTGCGACGCTGCTCGGGCAGGGTGGCAGCCGCATGGTGGTAGAACGCCGGTTCGATTTCCTCATGCGACTTCGGCAACGCTACCCAGGTCTGCATGCCGTGGATCGGGTTGTCATGGTCGCGATCGGGTTGCGGCGTGCGCTCGGAATGGGCGATGCCGCGGCCGGCGGTCATCCAGTTGACGTCGCCGGGGCGGATCACCTGGTCCGAACCCAGCGTGTCGCGGTGGCCGATGGCGCCCGACCACAGATAGGTGACGGTGGCCAGGCCGATATGCGGATGCGGGCGCACGTCGATGGCCGTACCGGGGTGCATGAGTGCCGGGCCCATCTGGTCGACGAACACGAACGAACCGATGCTGCGGGCCTGCAGGGTGGGCACTGCACGGCGCACTTCCAGGCCGCCGATGTCGTGTACGCGCGGGGCGATGATGGTGGTCATGCGGGCGTTCTCGCTGGCAGGGATCAAGGCGGTCAGGATCGCATGCTGTCGTGACGGTGACATTCCCCGTTCGGGTAACAGGTTGTTCCAGCCAACGGCGCAGCCCCTCGTGGCTGTTGGTTGGTTGGTTGTTTGGTCGCGTAAGGCAGAAGCAAAATCAAAAGCCGCGCTTGGCCGGGCGGGGTGGGTTCGCGGGGGACGCCGTGAATCCGTCCTTGGAGCAACTGTGTTGAGAGAGGGGCCTCGGCCCCTCCGACAGTCACGCACGGTAGTGCCGGCCGCTGGCCGGCAGCCTTTTGGGGCACGCGCAGACTGGCTTCAGGCGGGGATCGATCCGCCTTGAGCGTCACGCATGCGGGCGTTGAGAATCACCAGCATCTTCCGCATCACCGCCACGATGGCTACTTTTCCTTCTTTGCCTCGGGCTCGCAGCGACTGGTAGAAATCGCGCAGTCGAGGTTCATGCCGCATGGCCGACATGCTGGCCATGTAAAGCACCTGACGGATCTCGGCCCTGCCGCCATGGATGCTTCGTTTGCCGCGCATGGTTCCGCTGTCGTGGGACATGGGTGCTACACCGACCAGACTGGCGATGGCCTTGCCGCTGATCTTGCCCAGCTCCGGCAGATAGCTGGCCAATACCGCCTGCAGGACAGGGCCCACGCCTTTCATCGACTTCAGTACCGCCAGCTGAGGTTGCTGGGCAACCTGCTCGGCAATCTGCTGTCCCAAACGCCCAACCATCCTCTGCAGGCGGCTGATGTTGGCTTGCAGCAGTCGGCGCAACTCACGATCGGTCACCATCTCCTGCTGCTGGCGCGCTACGGTCAGGGCTTCCATCGTCTGTCGACGCGCCCGCACAAATTCCCGCAGCTTTTGCTGCCAGGGCTCCAGTGGCTGATAAGCGGGCAGTTTCACCAAGGCCGCCATCTGCGCCAATGCATAGGCATCCAGACGGTCGGTCTTGGCCACCTGGCCCATTCCCTGGGCCAGCCTGCGAGCCCGCAGCGCGTTGGCACGGACCACCGCATGACCGGCGTTGTGCAGGAAGTTCAGTACTGACTGTTCGTAGCCCCCAGTGGCCTCCAGCACGATCTGGCTCACCGGATGTTTCCTCAACCAGAGATCCAATTCAGCGAAACCCGAAGCGCTATTGCTGACCTGCAGCACCTCTCCATCCGTCGTGCCGACATCCAGTTGGCGCTTGCTGACATCAATCCCGATCCCGTTCATCACCGGACTCCGTATAGTCTGGAAGGGTCGAGAGCTCCCCCGCTTGCCCAGTCTTATTACTGCGAGTGTCAGCTCCAGCAACTGTTCGGGCGGATCAAGGGAGATTCCGGCGTGGGCGCCAAGCTCCAAGGCGATCGTCGAGATCCAGGCTTACACGGCGGCCCACGCCGGCTCTCGACACCTACGCTGCCAGATTCCAATCAGATAAGGCTTGGCCGCGGCATCCATGCCGCGGACACCCCCGCGAACCCACCCCGCCCGGCCTCTGACAGTTTCCGTGTGTCGTCCAGCCACGGAGAAGAAAAAAGAAAATCAAAATCAAACGCTGGTCGCTTCGCTCGCATCCACGCATGGCGTGGATCAAGCGTGTCGACCAAGGTCGACACCTACCAGCAATCGCAGTTCACTGACCGTCACCGGGAAACTGTCAGGGGTGGGGCGGTGTGGGTTGGCAGGACCGTTGGCGCCATGGATGGCGCCATCGAGCCCCCATGGATGGGTTTACGGCGTGTCCTGCCAACCCACATCGCCCCGCCCAACAAACAGAAAAGCCAGAGCCGCTTTGGCCCTGGCTTTTGCTGTAGCTGTTGTTGTTGCCTCTGCGGGTGCCGGGCCGCAGGCCCGGCCGATCACACCACCGGTTCGCGCAGGAGCGGGTTGTCCCAGCCTGGGCGCGGTGCGAAACGGTCGCCGTGACGCTGCTGCAACGCCTTCAGGCGTTCCACCAGTGCATCGGCACCGACTGCACGGATGTGCTGGATCGGACCGCCGCGGAACGGTGCGAAACCGGTACCAAAGATCACGCCCGCATCCAGCAGGTCCGCGTCGGCGACCACGCCCTCGTGCAGGCACGCCACTGCCTCGTTCAACAGCGGCAGGATCAGGCGATCTTCCAGATCGGCAGGCGCCTGGTAGTCGCGCGCCACGTCCGGCTTCTTGGCCCGGCCGTTTTCCCACGTGTAGATGCCCTGGCCATCCTTCTTGCCGCGCTTGTCCGGTTCCACCGTCTGCAGCGCCGCCGGAATCTGCAGGCCCAGGAACGGTGCCAGTTCCTTGCCCACGCCGGCGGCCACGTCCAGGCCCACGGTGTCGATCAGTTCGATCGGGCCCATCGGCATGCCGAACTTCACCGCCGCCTTGTCGATCACCGGACCCGGAATGCCTTCGGCATACGCGGTGGCCGCTTCCAGCATGTACGGGAACAGCACGCGGTTGACCAGGAAGCCGGGAGTGCCGGCAACCGGCACCGGGAACTTGCCCAGCGCCTTGCAGAAGGCCGCCAGGCGACGCTCGGTTTCAGCGGCCATGCCGTCGTGATGGATGATCTCCACCAGCGGCATCTGTGCCACCGGATTGAAGTAATGCAGGCCGGCGAACTGCGCCGGACGCTGGATGTGATCGCGCAGTTCCACCAGCGGAATCGACGAAGTGTTGGTGGTCAGCAACGCGTCGAGCTTCATCTTCGGCTCCAGCGTCTGGTACAGCGCACGCTTGGCTTCCGGGTTCTCGATGATCGCCTCGATCACCAGATCGGCCTGCGCCACGCCGTTGCCTTCCAGATCCGCACGCAGGCGTGCGGCCACCGCCGGGCGCTTGCTCTCGTCACGCACCTTCTTGGCGAACAGCGCCTGCGCGCGTTCCATGGCCGGGTCGATGAAACGCTGCTCGCGGTCCTGCAGGGTCACGTCGAAGCCCTTGTAGGCGGCCCACGCCGCGATGTCACCGCCCATCACGCCAGCACCGACCACGTGCACGTGGCGGATGCCGGAATCTCCACCACCCAGGCCCTTCAGGCGTTCGGTGAGGAAGAAGATGCGGATCAGGTTGCGCGCGGTCGGCGTGCTGGCCAGCTTCACCACCGCGCGTCGTTCGGCGTCCAGGCGTGCCTGCACCGGCTTGCCGCCGCTGCGCTGCCAGGTGCTGATCAACGCATACGGCGCCGGGTACTGGTCCTTCTTCGCCTTGCGCGCAACCTGCTTGACCATCTGCGGTGCCAGCAGCTGGCGTGCAAGCCAGGTATTGGTCGCCCACGCCGTCGCGCGCTGCTTGAACGGGCGGGTGGTGCCGGACAGCGCCAGCGCCACGGCGGTGTCGAGCACTACGGCCGGTGCCACCACCTTGTCGACCAGGCCGATGCCGCGTGCGGCCGAGGCCGACAGCGTGCGTCCGGTCAGCATCATGTCCATCGCCGCCGGCGCGCCGACCAGCTGCGGCAGGCGCGCGCTGCCACCCCAGCCCGGGAAGATGCCCAGCTGGGTTTCCGGCAGGCCGATGCGGGTGGAGCTGTCATTGGACGCGACGCGGTAGCGGCAGGCCAGGGCCAGCTCGGTGCCGCCGCCCAGGCAATGGCCATGGATGGCGGCCACGGTCGGGCAGGGCAGTTCGGCCAGCTTCTGGTAGGTCGACTGGCCACGGCGGATGGCATCGTTGACGGTGCCGCGGCGATCGAATTCCTGGAATTCCTTCAGGTCGGCGCCGGCGATGAAGCCTGCCTTCTTGATCGACTGGATCACCACACCCTTGGGTGGGTCCATGGCGATGCGCTCAAGCAGATCGCCCAGCTCCAGCAGGACATCCTGCGACATTGCGTTGACACTGCTGTCCTGACGATCAAGGGAGAGGACCACCACGCCATCGTCGCGGATCTCGGGGTGCCAGTGGCTGAAGCGGAGACCATCGAAGCTTGAGAGCATGGACGTTCCATCCGGTTGTGTATGGAGAAGGGGGCTATGATCCAGAGGTTGTTTCCCCCGCGTCAAATCCCAATAGCAGGGGTGTGGCGCCCCGGATCGCAGGCCTTGGACCGGAACGTTAACGGAACGGTGGTTAAAAGCTGGTGCGGCGCCAAGTGATCGGCGACTGAACTTTTCCCGGGATTGGCAGTCTCATTGCCCGACGTCGGTTGGGCTGACAGGAGTGCGGCCCCTCATGGCCGATGTTGATACACCACAGGAGCTGGATCTGGAACTGGTCCGGCGCGTGCAGCACGGCGAGAGTGCCGCCTTCGATGTCCTGGTGCGCAAGTACCAGCATCGGGTCGTGGCCCTGGTCGGTCGCTACATCGCCGACTGGAGTGAATGTCAGGACGTGGCCCAGGACACTTTCATCCGTGCTTACCGTGCGATTGGAAGCTTCCGTGGCGACGCCCAGTTCTCAACCTGGTTGCATCGGATCGCCGTGAATACCGCCAAAAACCACCTGGCTTCGCACAATCGCCGCCCGCCGACCGATGACATCGACATCGGCGACGCCGAGCAGTTCGACAGCGGAACACGCCTGCGCGACACCGACACGCCCGAGCGCGAGTTGATGCGCCAGGAACTGGAACAGACGGTGATGAAGGCCGTCAATGCGCTGCCGGAAGAACTCCGGTCAGCGATCACCCTGCGCGAGGTGGAAGGCCTGAGCTACGAGGAAATCGCGCAGAAGATGGGGTGCCCGATCGGCACCGTGCGTTCACGGATCTTCCGGGCGCGCGAGGCGATCGACACCGAACTCCGGCCGCTGTTGGACATCGGCAGCGCCACCCGCGAGAAGAGCCGTATATGACCCGCATTCCGAACAACGAATCGCACAACCACCAGTCTCCCGCCGGGCAACGCCTGGACGAACGCCATCGCCAGCAGTTGTCGGCGCTGGTGGACGGCGAGCTGGGGGCAGACGAGGCGCGCTTCCTGGTGCGCCGCATGGAACACGATCCGGAACTGGCAGGCTGCCAGGAACGCTGGCAGCTGCTGGGTGACGTCATGCGTGGCCAGGCGTCACTGCTGGCACCGGCCGGTTTCAGTGCCGCCGTGGCTGCCGCCATCGCCGCCGAGCCTGCGCCGCAGGCTGAGCCGAAGCGTCAGGCCCGCCGCAGTGGATGGCGTGCCTGGGGTGGTGGCGCGCTGGTGGCTTCGGTTGCCGCCGTGGCGCTGTTCGTAGGCCGCGAAAAGCTGCAGGAGGCACCGCCCGTCGATGTCTCCGCACCGCAGGTGATTGCCAGCCAGGCGCAGTTGCCGCCGGCATCCGGGCAGCCTGCGGCTGTGACCGAGGCATCGGTGGACACCGCCGCGATGGCCGTGGCCAGCGTGCCGGCGGTGGCCATGGCCGCAGCCAGCCGCCGCCAGGACGCACGCCGCGCCAGCGCCACCCGCAGCCAGCAGGCCGCACGCGTGGCCCAGCGCGATGACGCACCGCTGCGCGCGGTCGCCAGCCAGACGCCGCTGACCCCGACCGTGCCCGCCAGTAGCGCGCGCAACCTGCCATTTGGCGAGGTCGGCAGCCTGCAGGCACGGCCGTGGCCGCGTTCCAGCCTGGCGCCCGCCGCCGGTGGCGCTCTCAATGCCAGCTTCCCGGCCCATGCCGGTGGCGCCGCGTTCTATCCATTCGAGCCACGCCTGCAGGACGACCTGCCGGCGTCGCAGCGCCCGCGCGACTGAGCCGGGTGCCGTCCCACGCCCCGCCGTCGGCGGGGCGCTTCTTTCCCTTTCCATCCGACCCGGAGGTTGCCGTCCGATGACTCCCCGACTGCGCACACATGCCATTGGCCTGTTCGCCCTGACCCTGCCGCTGGTGGCCTGCGCCCAACCGGCGGCGCCTGCCGCCCAGCCGCAGGCCGCAGCCGCTGCTGCGGCGCCCCGCGCACCGGCGCAACCGCTGGTCAGCGGTCTGCCTGATTTCACCAATCTGGTGGAACAGGTCGGCCCCGGTGTGGTCAACGTCGACACCACCATCGTGCGCAGCAACCGCCAGGCACGGGGCGGCATGGGCCCGGGTGATGACGAGATGCCGGAGTTCTTCCGCCGCTTCTTCGGCCCGGATTTCCCGATGCCGGGGCAGGGCCCCGGCGGCCAGGACGGCGGACCCAGCATCAAGGGCCGCGGCATGGGCTCGGGCTTCATCATTTCGCCTGACGGCTACGTGCTGACCAATTACCACGTGGTCGCCGACGCCAGTGAAGTGAAGGTCAAGCTCGGCGATCGTCGCGAATTCACCGCCAAGGTGGTCGGTAGCGACCAGCAGTACGACGTGGCCCTGCTGAAGATCGACGGCAAGAACCTGCCGACCGTGCGCGTGGGTGATTCCAACAGCCTGAAGCCCGGTCAGTGGGTTGTCGCGATCGGCTCGCCGTTCGGGCTGGACCACTCGGTTACCGCCGGCGTGGTCAGCGCCCTCGGCCGCAATACCGGTGGGCCGGACCAGCGCTATGTGCCGTTCATCCAGACCGACGTGGCGATCAACCAGGGCAATTCCGGCGGTCCGCTGCTGAACACCCGCGGTGAAGTAGTCGGCATCAACTCGCAGATCTTCTCGGCCTCGGGTGGCTACATGGGCATCAGCTTCGCGATCCCGATCGACCTGGCGATGAGTGCGGTCGAGCAGATCAAGAAGACCGGCAAGGTCACCCGTGGCCAGCTCGGCGCGGTGGTCCAGGAAATCGACGGCCTGAAGGCACAGGCGATGGGCCTGCCCGACAGCCGCGGCGCGCTGGTCAACCAGATCGTGCCGGACAGCGCTGCGGCCAAGGCCGGGGTCAAGATCGGTGACGTGATCCGCACGGTGAACGGCGCGCCGGTCAACAGCTGGTCCGATCTGCCGCCGCTGATCGGTGCGATGGCGCCGGGCAGCCGGGTCACCCTGGGCGTGATCCGCGACGGCAAGCCGCGTGACCTGAGCGCGACCCTGACGGCCCTGGCCGAGGATGCGCAGGGCAACGCCCGCAGCCCGTCCGCAGGCAATGACACGGCAGCCCCGCAGACCGGCGCCAATGCCCTGCTGGGGTTGGAGGTTGCCGACCTGACTGCGCCGCAGCGCAAGCAGCTGGGCCTGGAGACGGGCGAAGGTGTCCGCATCACCGCAGTGAAGGGCGAGGGTGCCCGGGATGCCGGCCTGTCCGGCGGCATGGTGATCCTGCAGGTGGCCAGCACCCCGGTCGGCAGCGTGGAAACCCTGAACCGTGCACTTTCCGGGTACAAGAAGGGTGACGTGGTCATGCTGCTGGTCCGCACCGGCAGCGGCAACAGCGCCTTCGTGGCGGTCAAGGCCGGCCCGTAACAACGGATGGCCGCCTTCACGGCGGCCCATGTGGTATCCCCGAAGCCCCGCCCCGGCGGGGCTTCGGCCATTCCGGGGCTTGCCCGGACAGGCCAACCACGCGGTCACCCTCCGGGCATGCGATAATCGACCGTTACCCTGACGACGCCGCGCGCCGCCGCCACCTCTCTATGTCCTCTGATTCGATGCGGAACATCCGCAACTTCTCCATCATCGCCCACGTCGACCACGGCAAGTCCACGCTGGCCGACCGCATCATCCAGCTCTGTGGCGGCCTCCAGGCCCGCGAGATGGAAGCGCAGGTGCTCGACTCCAACCCGATCGAGCGCGAGCGTGGCATCACCATCAAGGCGCAGTCGGTGTCGCTGCCGTACGTGGCGAAGGACGGCCAGACCTACCACCTGAACTTCATCGACACCCCCGGCCACGTCGACTTCTCCTATGAAGTCAGCCGCTCGCTGGCCGCCTGCGAGGGCGCGCTGCTGGTGGTCGATGCGGCACAGGGTGTGGAGGCGCAGTCGGTGGCCAACTGCTACACCGCGGTGGAGCAGGGGCTGGAAGTGGTGCCGGTGATCAACAAGATCGACCTGCCTACCGCCGATATCGAGCGCGCCAAGGCCGAGATCGAGGCCGTGATCGGCATCGATGCCAGCGACGCGGTCCCGGTCAGTGCCAAGACCGGCCTGAACGTGGTCGACGTGCTGGAAGCGATCGTGCATCGCATTCCGCCGCCGGTGCCGCGTGATACCGACAAGCTGCAGGCGCTGATCATCGACTCGTGGTTCGACAACTACCTGGGCGTGGTCTCGCTGGTGCGCGTGATGCAGGGCGAGATCAAGGCCGGCGACAAACTGCAGGTGATGTCCACCGGCCGCAACCACCAGGTCGACAACGTCGGTGTGTTCACCCCCAAGCGCAAGGTGCTGCCGGCACTGCGCGCGGGCGAGGTGGGCTGGGTCACCGCCAGCATCAAGGACGTGCACGGCGCGCCCGTCGGTGACACCCTCACCCTCGCTGCCGACCCGGCGCCGAAGCCGCTGCCGGGCTTCCAGGAAATGCAGCCGCGCGTGTTCGCCGGCCTGTTCCCGGTCGATGCCGAGGATTACCCGGATCTGCGCGAAGCGCTGGACAAGCTGCGTCTGAACGATGCCGCGCTGCGCTTCGAGCCGGAAAGTTCCGAAGCGATGGGCTTTGGTTTCCGCTGCGGCTTCCTCGGCATGCTGCATATGGAAATCGTGCAGGAACGCCTGGAGCGCGAATACAACCTGGACCTGATCAGCACCGCGCCGACGGTGGTGTATGAAGTCCTGAAGACCGACGGCACGATCATCAACATGGACAACCCGGCCAAGCTGCCGCCGGTGAACCATGTGCAGGAGATCCGCGAGCCGATCATCCGCGCCAACGTGCTCACCCCCGAGGAGTACATCGGCAACATCATCAAGCTGTGCGAAGAAAAGCGCGGCAGCCAGCTCGGCATCAACTACCTGGGTAGCCAGGTGCAGATCAGCTACGAGCTGCCGATGGCCGAAGTGGTGCTGGACTTCTTCGACAAGCTGAAGTCGGTCAGCCGTGGCTATGCCTCGCTGGACTATCACTTCGTGCGCTTCGATGCCGGTCCGTTCGTGCGCGTGGACGTGCTGATCAATGGCGACAAGGTCGATGCGCTGTCGCTGATCGTGCACCGCAGCCATGCCGATCGTCGTGGTCGCGAGCTGTGCGAGAAGATGAAGGACCTGATCCCGCGCCAGCAGTTCGACGTCGCCATCCAGGCCGCCGTCGGCTCGCAGATCATCTCGCGCACCACGGTCAAGGCCATGCGCAAGAACGTTCTGGCCAAGTGCTATGGTGGCGACGTTTCGCGCAAGAAGAAGCTTCTGGAAAAGCAGAAGGAAGGCAAGAAGCGCATGAAGCAGGTCGGCCGCGTGGAAATTCCGCAGGAAGCCTTCCTGGCCGTGCTGCAGATGGACAACAAATAAGCCCCGAAACCGGCCTTCGGGCCGATCGTCCGGTGACGTTGCAAAGGACCCTGAATGAAACTGTTTGAGATCCTCCTGGTCGTGCTGACCCTGGCCTCCGGCCTGATCCTGCTGGCCGACAAGCTGTACCTGGCCAAGCGTCGCGCCCAGCGCGCCGGCCTGCTCGACACCGAGCCGGTGCTGGTGGACTACTCGCGTGCGTTCTTCCCGGTGCTGGCGATCGTGCTGATCGTGCGCAGCTTCATCGCCGAGCCGTACAAGATCCCGTCCAGCTCGATGATGCCGAACCTGCTGATCGGCGATTTCATCCTGGTCAACAAGTTCTCCTACGGCCTGCGCCTGCCGATCACCAATACCCGCTTCGTGCCGGTCGGCGATCCGGCCCGCGGTGACGTGGTGGTGTTCCACTTCCCCGGCCATGGCGACAACGACCCGGCCAAGGGCGAGAACTTCATCAAGCGCGTGATCGGCGTGCCGGGTGACACCGTGGTGTTCGAAGGCGACGGCGTGATCCTCAACGGCGAGCCGCTGAAGTACGACAACAAGGGCATCTACGCCGGCCACAAGGGCCAGGGCGAGGGCGCCAACCTGCTGGTCGAGCACCTGCCGGGCCGCACCCACACCGTGCTGGAGACCGACTATCCGCGTGGCCAGGGCCAGTGGACCGTGCCGGCTGGCAAGTACCTGGTGATGGGCGACAATCGTGACAACAGCGACGACGGCCGTTTCTGGGGCCTGCTGCCGGAAGAGAACCTGCGTGGCAAGGCATTCCTGATCTGGCTGAACTGCCAGGGCTGGTTCTGCAAGGACGGCTTCGAACCGTCGCGGATCGGCTCGAGCATCAACTGACTTCACATCCACTCGCGTATCTGGGGAGAACGCAATGAAGACGATGAACACGCAGCGCGGCATGACCCTGACTTCGTTCCTGGTAGTCCTGATCGTGGTTGGCTTCTTCCTCTACGTCGGCATGAAGCTGTTCCCGATGTACCAGGAGTATTACGCGGTGCGCTCGGCAATGAAGAGCCTGGCCAAGGAACCCGGTATCGGCAGCATGGCGCCGGCCAACATCCAGGACCTGTTCTTCAAGCGGCTGTACATCAACTACTCGGACAATGTGAAGCCGGCCAACGTCAAGTTCGACCGTCGCGACAATGGCTGGACCCTCAAGGTCAACTACGAAGTGCGCCGCCCGCTGGTCGGCAACCTGGACGTGGTTGGCAAATTCGATTCTTCCCAGGACCTGACCCGTAGCGGTGCCGAATAAATCTTTCCAACGTGAAGACCTGATCGGTCATGCCTTCCGCGATCCAGACCTGCTCAAGCAGGCGCTGACCCATCGCAGTGCCGGCGCGCCGCATAACGAGCGGCTGGAATTCCTTGGCGACAGCATCGTCAACATGATGGTCGCCGAGGCGTTGTACCTGCGCTGGCCCAAGGCAGACGAAGGCGCGATGACCCGCGCCCGCGCCGAACTGGTGCGCGAGGGTGCGCTGGCGGTGATCGCCCGCACCCTGCAGCTGGGTGATCGGCTGACGATGGGGCCTGGCGAAATGAAGTCCGGCGGCCATCGCCGCGACTCGACCCTGGCCGATGCATTCGAGGCCGTGGTCGCGGCGATCTACCTGGACGTGGGCTTTGAAGCCTGCCGGGCGATGGTCCTGCCCTGGTTTGCCGCCTCGATGGAGGCGCTGCCGGCCACCGGGCGACCGGAGAAGGATCCCAAGACCCGCCTGCAGGAATGGCTGCAGGGCCGACAGAAGGCGTTGCCCCAGTACGAACTGGTGTCAGAATCCGGTGACGACCACGCCAAACACTTCCGGGTACGCTGCAACGTAGCCGACCCCGCCGCCAGCACCGAGGGCGAAGGCTCCTCGCGGCGGATCGCCGAACAACAAGCGGCTGCGGCCGTCCTTGAACAACTGGATTCCAAGTGAGCGAACAAACTCCCCATCATTGCGGCAGCGTGGCCGTCATCGGCCGCCCGAACGTGGGCAAATCGACCCTGACCAATGCGTTGGTCGGGGCCAAGGTCAGCATCGTGTCCAACCGGCCGCAGACCACCCGTCACCGCCTGCTGGGCATCGCCACCTACCCGGAAGGGCAGCTGGTGCTGGTCGACACGCCCGGCCTGCACAAGGTGCAGAAGCGTGCGATGAACCGGGTCATGAACCGCGCCGCGCGCGGTTCGCTGGAAGGCGTTGACGCCGGCCTGCTGGTGATCGAAGCCGGACGCTGGGACGAAGAGGACAGCCTGGCCTTCAACGTGCTGCGTGACGCCGGTATTCCGGTGGTGCTGGTGGTCAACAAGATCGACCGCATGAAGGACAAGGGCGCACTGCTGCCGTTCCTGCAGGAAGTGACCGCTGGCCGTGACTTCTCGTCGGTGCATCCGATTTCGGCGCAGAAGCGCAACGGCCTGGAAGCCCTGGTCCGTGATGTGCTGGCGCTGTTGCCGGAAGCCCCGCCGATGTTCGGCGAAGACGAAATCACCGACCGCAGCCAGCGCTTCCTGGCGGGCGAACTCGTGCGTGAACAGCTGATGCGCCAGTTGGGCGAAGAGCTGCCGTACGCCACCACGGTGGAGATCGAGCGCTTCACCGAGGACGGCAACCTGCTGCGCATCGGTGCGGTGATCTGGGTCGAGCGCGAAGGCCAGAAGGCGATCGTGATCGGCAAGGGCGGCACCCGCCTGAAGGAGATCGGGGCCAAGTCCCGCCTGCAGATGGAGCGTCTGTTCGGGGCCAAGGTGTTCCTGGAAACCTGGGTGCGCGTGCGTGAGGGCTGGTCCGATGACGAGGCCGCGCTGAAGGCCTTCGGCTACGAATAAGCCGCGACGGTCGCTTCGATGCTGATCGAGGACGACACCGGCTTCGTGCTGCATGCGCGGGCCTATCGCGAGACCAGCTTGCTGGTCGAGGTATTGAGCGCCGAGCACGGCCGGATCGGCCTGCTCGCGCGCGGCGTTTCCACCGCCAAGGGCCAGGTGCTGAGAGCGGCCCTGCAGCCCCTGCAGTGGATCCGCTTCAGCGCGCTGCAGCGTGGCGAACTGGCCCAGCTGCGCGGTGCTGAAGCGCTGGATGTGGCGCCGCGCCTGCTCGGCCAGGCCATGCTGGCCGGGTTCTATTTGAGTGAACTGACCCTGCGCCTGGCGCCGCGCCAGGATCCGTTGCCGGAGTTGTACCTGGCCTACGGCGAAGCGCGTGCGCGCCTGGCCGTGGGTGCCGGCCTGGCCTGGACCCTGCGTCGTTTCGAACGCGAGCTGCTGGCGGCGCTGGGCGTGGGCTTCGATCTGGAGACCGCCAGCGATGGCCAGCCGATCGACCCCGCGGCGCGCTATGAACTGGACCCGCAGGAAGGACCGCAGCGCCTGCTCAGCGAGCGCGGCGGCGAGCGTCGTGCAGCGGCTACCGGCTCAGCACTGTTGGCGCTGGCAGCCGACGATGAGCCGGACGCAGCCGATCTGGCCAGCCTGCGCCTGCCGATGCGGCGGGTGCTGGCTCATCACCTTGGCGCGCGCGGGTTGAAGTCGTGGGAGATGCTGGAGCAGCTCGCGCCCAGGCGTTGAGGGGTGTTCGGCAGGGCTTGCAGCCCTGCACCTGCCGAATCAACGTCAACGTCAACGGCAAGAGCTGGCTATCCGTGGGTAGGCGGGGTGGGTCCGGTGGCAGGGGACGCCGTAAATACGTCCCTGTAGGCTCGGTCGCCGCATCCATGCGGCTCACGCCCCTGCCACCGGACCCATCCCGCCTTCGACAATTGTCCGCGAGCTGTCGGAACGGCTTCCGGCTCTGGTAGGTGTCGACCTTGGTCGACACGTAGATCCACGCCATGCGTGGATGCTCTTCGTTCAATTGTCGAAATATTCGATTTCGATGGATTCATCCACGCATGGCGTGGATCTACCAGACAACGGGAAACTGTCAGGGGTGGGGCGGCATGGGTTGGCAGGACCGTTGGCGCCATGGATGGCGCCATCGAGCCCCCATGGATGGGTTTACGGCGTGTCCTGCCAGCCCATGCCGCCCCGCCATCCCGCAGGAAGCCGCTTTGGCTTTGGCCGTTGCTTTGGCCGTTGCTCCGGCCGTTGCCTCTGCGGGTGCCGGGCGCAGCCCGGCCGAACCCCTCAGTGCAGCAGGGCCGCTACGGCGGCGCGGAACCCCGCCTGTGCCTGCCCCGATTCGGGCGTGTGGTGCAGCTGCCGCACCGCGCGTGCCAGTCGCGCTGCACCCACGAACCCGCAGCTGGCCTGCAACCGGTGCAGCTGGCTGCGCAGCTGGCGCTCGTCGTGCTGGTCCACGGCCTGTTCGACCGCGTCGCGCACGCCCGGCAGTTCGGCCAGGAACAGTTCGCGCAGGGCAATCAGGTGGTTGCGCTGGCCATTGAGCGCGGCCAGAGCGGCGGTTTCATCCCAGTCCTCCAGCGCCAGCTCGACCGCCGCTGGCGGCACCGTGGAACCGGCAGGGCTGTTGACCAGCGCACGACGGACCGCCTTCAGCAGCTGGTCGCGGCCCAGCGGCTTGACCAGGGTGTCGCTGAAGCCAGCCTCGCGCAGGCGTGCGTGAATGGCGGCATCGCCGTCGGCGGTATGCGCCAGCGCCGGGGTGTCCGGGTGCGAGCGGCGCAGCTGGTGCAACAGCTGGGCACCATTGCCATCGGGCAGGTTGACGTCGATCAGCCACAGATCGTGGGCACCGGGCTCGGCGCGTGCCAAAGCGCTGGCCAGTGAATCGGCGGTGTCCACATCCGCTGGTAACGTTTCCAACGCCGCTTTGAAAAAACCGCGGCTGATGATGTCGTCCTCGACAAGCAGGAAGCGGGGTCGACTGGCCCGCGGGGTCATCTGCATCAGGGCTGCCTCCATGTCAGCTGGGGTCAATCATCAAGCACGGCGGCGGCGGGCGCAAGCGGCCAGCGGCCCCGCCGGTCAGGATCTGCGACAATACGGCCCCACTTTTGCCCGCAGCCTGTTGCCACGTGGCCCGATCCCGCTCCCGTATCGACCGTACTCCCTTCCAGACCGAGATCCTCGACCTCAGCCATGATGGTCGCGGTGTTGCCCGCCGTGAAGGCGAGGGCGGCAAGGTCACCTTCATCAGCGGCGCCCTGCCGGGCGAAGTGGTGATGGCCGAACAGACCGCCCGCAGCCGCCACTTCGATGAGGCGCGCACGGTGCAGGTGCTGCAGGCCTCGCCGCAGCGGGTCACCCCCAAGTGCCCGCATTTCGGCACCTGCGCCGGCTGCGTGCTGCAGCACCTGGATGAAGACCAGCAGATCGTCGCCAAGCAGCGCGTGCTGATGGACAACCTGGAGCGCATCGGCCATGTGAAGCCGGGCACCGTGTTGCCGCCGCTGGTCGGCGACAGCTGGGGCTACCGCCGCAAGGGCCGGTTCTCTGTGCGCCGGGTCGAGAAGAAGGACAAGACCCTGGTCGGCTTCCGCGAGCAGGACCCGCGCTTCGTCGCGGACCTGCAGCAGTGCCTGACCGTGATCCCGGAAATCGGCACCAAGGTGGAGGTGCTGTCGACCTTCATCGAATCCCTGGACGGCAAGCGCGACATCCCGCAGATCGAGTTCATCGCCGGTGACCAGGCGGTGGTACTGACCGTGCGCCACCTGCAGCCGCTGAGTGACGCTGATCGCGCTGCCTGGGCGGCCTTTGGCCAGCAGCAGGGCTTTGTCATCTACCTGCAGTCGGGTGGCGTGGACACCGTGCAGCCGCTGGACGGGCAGGGCGTGGCGCTGTCGTTCCGGCTGGCGCCGTGGGATGTCGAACTGGCGTTCCGTCCGCTGGATTTCATCCAGGTCAATGCCAAGCTCAACGAGAAGATGATCGCCCACGCGCTGGACCTGCTTGAGCCGGGTGCCGACGAGCGCGTGCTGGACCTGTTCTGTGGCCTGGGCAACTTCACCCTGCCGCTGGCACGCAAGGTGCGCGAAGTGGTGGGCGTGGAAGGTGATGCCGGGCTGGTGGCGCGTGCGCGCGAGAACGCCGAGCGCAACGGACTGGCCAACGCGCAGTTCTACAGCGCCGACCTGACCCAGGACCAGCGCAGCACGCCGTGGATGCGCCAGGGCTTCGACAAACTGCTGCTGGATCCGCCGCGTTCCGGTGCCATCGAAGTGCTGCAGCAGCTGCCGTTGAAGCAGTTCAAGCGCATCGTCTATGTCAGCTGCCATCCGGGCTCGCTGGCCCGCGATGCCGGCTACCTGGTCAACGAACAGGGCTTCACTCTGGTCAGCGCCGGTGCGATGGACATGTTCCCGCATACCGCGCATGTGGAAAGCATCGCGGTGTTCGAAAAGCGTTGATGAATGCAGCGCCGGGGTCTGCCCGGCGCCTGCTGCGGAAGCAGCGCGCTCAGTCGGCCGGGGCGTTCTGCCACTGGCCGTCCACGCGCACGAAGGCCATGGACTGCTCGCCGTGCTCGTTGCCGTCGCCGGCGCGCACCGTGCATTCGATGACGGCCCTGTCGCTGGCAACGTCGCAGCTCCTCACGTCCTGCACCTGCAGGGTGCCGGCCGCCTGCTCGTAGCGTGCGCGCAGGGCGGGGTCGGCCTGCTGCTGCGCCTGTGCGGCGATCCGTTCCCGCAGCAGGGCCTGCACCCGATCCTTCGGCGGCGCCGGAACCGGGACATCGCGCTGGTCAGGCAGGGTCCACACGCCGCCCACCAGTGCCAGCCGCAGCAGCTGCGGTCGCGAATCGATGCCTGCGCTGGCGGTGGCGATGCAATCGACGGCGTCGCCGGCCTCGGCGGCTGCGCAGCTGTCCAGGGCCTGCAGGCGGGGCCGGAAGGTCTCGGCGACCAGGCGGCTGCTGTCGCTGGCGGGGCGATCGGCAATGGCCTGATCGAACATCCGGTCCATCGCGGCCTGTGCCTGCTGCAGCGATGGCATCGCCGTTGATGCGGCATTGGCGGCCACACACGGCAGCAGTGCCGACAGGGCAAGGCAGCGACGAAGACGACGGGAAAGTGTCATGAGCGACCATTCCTTGGTTGGGGGCCGCGCAGTGTAGTCGTGCCTGTCGCCGCGCCGATAGGCAGCGTCTGGCGTGAGCCGCATACTGTGCCCATGGGCATTGAAATCGAACGCAAATTCCTCGTCACCCATGATGGGTGGCGCACCGCCGCGCACCGGGTCATCCCGATGGCGCAGGGCTACATCAACGATCTGGGTGCGCTCGACCGCGGCACCCAGAACGCCTCGGTGCGGGTCCGCATCGAAGGCGAGAAGGCCGCACTGAACCTGAAGTCGCGAACGCTGGGCCATACCCGGCAGGAGTTCGACTACCCGATCCCGGTGCAGGACGCGCGCGACCTGCTGGCGCTGTGCGTCGGCGGCCTGATCGACAAGCGCCGGCACCTGGTCGAGTACGCCGGCCTGACCTGGGAAGTGGACGAGTTCCTTGGCGACAACGCCGGCCTGGTGGTTGCCGAAGTCGAGCTCGACAGCGCTGATCAGGCCATCGACCTGCCGGACTGGATCGGCGCTGAGGTGACCGACGACGCGCGCTACTACAACGTGGCGTTGGCCAATAATCCCTATTCACAGTGGTGAAGTAGAGGGGCGTCTTGATCCCAGCTGTGCAGAATGCGACTTAATTCCCTCCGTCCCCTTTTTTCGGGGCGAGCAGGCCACATGTCGCAGGGATGAGAATCGACATCTACTCCGACGTGGTCTGCCCCTGGTGCTGGATCGGCAAGCATCGCTTCCAGCAGGGTGTGCAGTTGCTGGGCGCCGACGCGCCCGAACTTGAGATCCACTGGCAGCCGTTCCAGCTCGATCCGGATGCGGACGCCACCCCGGTGCCGCTGCGCGAGGCCTATGAGCGCAAGTTCGGCGGTGCCGAGCGCACCGAGCAGATTCTTGGCCAGACCCAGACCACTGCGCGGGCCGAGGGCTTGCCGATGGACTTCGGCCAGGGCCAGGTGCGGGTAACCACGCTGCCGGCGCATCGCCTGTTGTGGCTGGCTGGCCAGCACGGCGTGCAGGAGGCGGTCGGCGAGGCGCTGTTCCGCGCCCACTTCGAGCATGGGCGGAATCTGGCCGACCCGGCGGTGCTGGTCGAGGCCGGCGCCGCAGGTGGTCTGGGCGCAGATGAGATCCAGCAGATGCTGGCCGGCGATCGTGGCCTGGCCGAAGTGGAAGCGGGCCTGGCGCAGGCCCATGCCCTGGGTATCTCCTCGGTGCCCACCTTCGTCATCGACGGCCGCTGGGCTGTATCCGGCGCGCAGCCGCCGGAAGCCTTCGCCAACGCGCTGCGCCAGATTGCCGTCGAGCAGGCGACAGGGCGGGGCGCGCAGGGTGCCCCGGATGGCAGCGACGACGCCTGCGGCGCGGACGGTTGCAAGGTCTGACCGGACCGCAACAGGGGACGGGGGGGATTAAGTCGTATTCGGCACCAGTGGGCCGATTGCGCGTTAATCCCCTCCGTCCCCTTTTTTGACCACTGCGCCTGTTGGCCGGTTCTGCGACAATGCGGCACTGCGCCATGCGGGCGCCCGTTGTGGAGATCGACCATGCTGCTGATCGGCGTTGCCGGCACTGAACTGACCGCCCAGGAACGTGACTGGCTGCAGCACGATGCTGTGGCCGGGGTGGTGCTGTTCAAGCGCAACTTCGCTTCGCGGCAGCAGGTGACCGAACTGTCGGCGGCGATCCGCGCTGCCGCACCGCGCCCGCAGTTGATCTGCGTGGACCAGGAAGGGGGGCGCGTGCAGCGCTTCCGCGAGGGCTTCAGCGAGCTGCCGCCGCTGCAGGACATTGGTGTCCAGTACGCCAGGGACCCCGACGCTGCGCTTGCCTTGGCCGAGCAGCACGCCTGGCTGATGGCCAGTGAAGTGCGTGCCAGCGGTGTGGACCTGAGCTTCGCGCCGGTGGTCGACCTTGGGCGTGGCAATCGCGCCATCGGCAACCGTGCCTTCAGTGAAGACCCGCAGGTCGTGGCCGCGTTCACCGCCGCCTATGTGCGTGGCATGCACGCGGTCGGCATGGCCGCCACCCTCAAGCATTTCCCCGGCCATGGCACCGTGCTGGAAGACACCCATGTGGATACCGCGATCGATCCGCGTGCGCTGGATGAACTACGCGCACAGGATCTGGTCCCGTTCGCGGCCGGTATCGCCGCCGGTGCCGATGCGGTGATGATGGCGCACGTGATCTATCCGCAGGTTGCGCCGGAACCGGCTGGCTACTCGCCGCGCTGGATCCAGCAGATCCTGCGTGGCGAGCTCGGCTTCCGCGGCGTGGTGTTCTCCGATGACATCGGCATGGCCGCCTCGCACAGCGCCGGTGGCGTGCCGGCGCGCGTGCACGCACACCTGGATGCCGGCTGCGACGTGGTGCTGGTCTGCCACCCGGAACTGGTCGATGAAGCCCTGCACGCGGTGCAGGGACGCTCCCTCAATACCGCCGCGCTGCTGGGCCTGCTCGGCCGCGGCGCGCTTGGCTGGGATGGCCTGCTGGCCGATGCCCGCCATGGCGACACCCAATCCCGTCTGCTTCAAACCCTTGGAAGAACCGTCTGATGCCGAACCTCACCATTTCCCAGGCCCTGGCCCAAGCCGACCTGCTGGTCGATCGTCCCACCATCGACAAGGCCATTGCCGGCATCGCCGACGCCATCGCGCGCGATTACCAGGGCGAGGTGCCGCTGTTCCTGTCGATCATGCACGGTGCGCTGCCGTTCGCAGGCCAGCTGGCACTGGAACTGGGGGCGCGTGGCCAGGACGTGCAGTTCGATTACCTGCACGCCACCCGTTACCGTGGCGAGACCACCGGTGGCGACCTGGTGTGGAAGCACAAGCCGGCCACCGCGCTGTTCGGTCGCCGCGTGCTGCTGGTCGATGACATCCTCGACGAGGGTTACACCCTGCAGGGCGTGCGCACCTGGTGCCTGGAGCAGGGCGCGACCGACGTGCGCATTGCCGCGATGACCGTGAAGAAGCACGATCGCGCGCTGCCGGACGTCACCGCCGACTACGCCGGCATCGAACTGCCGGATCGCTACGTGTTCGGTTTCGGCATGGACGTCAACGAAACCCTGCGCTGCGTGCCGGCCATCTACGCGATGAAGGAATAACAACGCGGCCGCCTGCGGCCCGCGTTTCCTGCCGCCGGCATCCTCGGGTGCCGGCGTTCTTTTTTCTCTGGAGTGCTCTTCATGCAACAGATCGCCCTGGCCGTGATTGGCGGCACCGGTGTCTACAACCTGGCCAAGCTTGACGACGTGCAGACCCACGAAGTCTCGACCCGTTTCGGACAGCCGTCCGGCCCGGTGCGGGTCGGGACATTGCTCGGTCATCGCGTGGCTTTCCTGGCGCGCCACGGTGAAGGTCATTCGCTGCCGCCGCACAAGATCAACTACCGCGCCAACCTGGCCGCGCTGCAGCAGATCGGCGCGCAGCGTGTGTTGGCGCTGAATACCGTGGGCGGCATCGGTGACGATTTCGGTCCGCGCGTGCTGGCCTGTCCGGATCAGGTAATCGATTACACCTGGGGCCGGATCAGCACGATCTGCGAAGAAGAAGGCACCGACGTGGTGCACGTCGACTTCGGCCATCCGTACACGCCGATGCTGCGCAGCAAGATCCTGGCGGCGGCGAAGGTGACCGGCGTGAAGGTCCACGATGGCGGTTGCTACGGCGCAACGCAGGGCCCGCGACTGGAAACCATCGCTGAAATCGCGCGTATGCGCCGCGATGGTTGCGACCTGGTGGGCATGACCGGTATGCCCGAAGCGGCGCTGGCACGCGAGCTGGGGCTGGATTACGCCTGCCTGGCGATCGTTGCCAACTGGGCCGCCGGGTGCGGTGACGGCGAGGAAATCACCATGGCCGAAGTACTGGCCAATGTGCAGGCCGCCAGCAACGGACTTCCGGAACTGGTCGGCGAATTGGCGCGGGGGTGATTGTCTTCGCGTAACAAGCTTTGCATACTCAGCTTGTGCGCGGGTTCAGCGTACACCACCCATTCATTGCATAAGGTCACGCATCACCATGCCGAACGGTACCGTCAAGTGGTTCAACGACGCCAAGGGATTTGGCTTCATCTCGCCGGAGGACGGCAGCGCCGACGTCTTCGCGCACTTCTCCGCGATCAACTCCAAGGGCTTCCGCAGTCTGCAGGAAGGCCAGAAGGTCACCTACGACGTGACCCAGGGCCCGAAGGGCGCCCAGGCCTCGAACATCGTTCCGGCCGAGTGATCCACTCGATAGTGCGTTGAGAACCCCGCTTCGGCGGGGTTTTTTTTTGCGGGCCGTGAACGTGAAGATGCCCTTGCTGTGGGAGCGCCTGTCCTTGCGTGCGAATGTCCCCCGGCGCCGGCCTGCGGCCATCGCCTCCTCCTTTACTTCGCACGCAAGGACAGGCGCTTCCGTTGCGGAATCACGCGCGCGCCAACAGAGGCCATGAAAGCCGGCGGAGCCCGATGCACCGCTTCTGCTGGGAAGGCAGCTGATGTACCGCCCCTGCGCCGATGGCACAATGCGGGCATGACGGAACGACTGCGCATCGCCGTAATTGGATACGGCACCGCTGGCCAGGCATTGGCCATCCTGCTCACCCGTGATGGCCACGAGGTGGAGATCTTCGAACGCGTGCCGACGCCAGGGCCGGTGGGCGCAGGATTCCTGCTGCAGCCCAGCGGACTGCAGGTGCTGTGGCAGATGGGCCTGCTCGATGCGGTGCGTGGCTACGCCATGCCGGTGCGCCGGCTGTATGGCGATACCCCGTGCGAGCGCGCGGTGATGGACATGGGCTATGACGGCCTGGATGCGCGCCTGCATGGCCTGGGCATGCAGCGGGGCGCGTTGTTCTCGGTGCTGGACCAGGCGCGCGAAGGCGCCGGCGAGCTGCACGTCGGTACGACCATCGTCGAGGTCGACCACCAGCAGGGGCGCTTGCGCGACAGCGACGGCCGCACGCATGGACCGTTCGATCTGGTGGTTGCCGCCGACGGCGCTGCGTCCACGCTGCGCAACGGCATCGACGGTGGCGCGGCGCTGGACCGGGTGTACCCGTGGGGCGCGCTGTGGTGCCTGTTGCCGGCCGAAGACTGGCCGCACATGCAGCAGCTGCGGCAGCGCTACGTCGCCGCGCGCAAGATGATCGGCCTGCTGCCGGTCGGTACCCGTCCGGGTGACGATACGCCTCGCCTGAGCTTCTTCTGGAGCCTGCCGCGCGCGGATTTCGAGCGCTGGCAGGGCGACGGCATGGCGCCCTGGCTGGAAGAACTGCATACGCTGTGGCCACAGGCGGGCGCGCGCTTTACCCATCTGCAGGACGCTGGGCAACTGGCGCGCGCGGTGTACCGCGATGCCGTGATGAAGCGTTGGCATCAGGGCCGGCTGGTACTGGTCGGTGATGCAGCACATGCGATGAGCCCGCAGCTGGGGCAGGGCGTGAACATGGCGCTGCTGGATGCGCTGGCACTGCGCGACGCGTTGCGCACCCACGGTGCAGGCGAACCTGCATTGCAGGCTTACCAAGCGCAACGGCGTGCGCACGTGGCGGTCTATCAGCGCTGGAGCCGCTGGCTGACGCCGCTGTTCCAGTCCGATCGCGATGCGTGGGCAAAAGCCCGCGACGTGCTGCTGGGGCCGATGGGACGACTGCCTGGCGGGCGCGGGCACATGCTGCGCGTGCTCAGCGGTACCCAGCACGGGTGGCTGGGCGCGTTGCCGCTCGATCCGGCATTCATCGACGCGCTGGCCGCCGCACCCTCGGCCGCACAGAGCGTGGCAATTCCGGCCACCGCGTGAATCTTTCGTCACGTCGATTAACGATTACCTCACCCCGTATATGCGACAAGAGATGAGCACGCGGCAGCCGCGTCGCCCGTTTTCCTTTTCGTGATCGATCATCGCGTGGCCCGGGTGGCGCCGCCGTCGCTGCCTGCTGCGGCCCGGATGCGCCGCACGATGCACGAGGAGGACGCCATGTTGTTCGCGGTCGAGAAGCTGGAATCGGAAATCTGCAAGCTGCGCGGTCTGCTGCGGATGCTGCACGAGGACCAGCCCGACGTACTGGAAGATGTGTTCGAGTTCCATGTCGGCAGTTTGATCAGCCACGCATCACCGGAAAACCACGACCATATCCGCGCCTGCGCCCACGAGATGCTGGTGGCGATACAGGCGCTGCCGCGCCACGCTGACGAGCAAGTGTCGGATTTCAGCCTGATGCCCGGGATCGTCGCCCGCCCGTCGTAATGCAGGGCAGGCCTCGACGCAGGCCTCGACGAGTCAGCGAACCGGCAGCGGCACCACGCTGTCTTCCACACAGGCGAGCAGCTGTTCGCCCGGTGCCAGTACAGGCACGACACCGGCGGTGAATGCAGAGAACGCCGGCAGGATGGTGATGCCCTGGCGCAGCCAGAACGCGGGAAAGCGTCGACGCAGCGCCGGCAACGCAACCTGCGGGTGCACATGGCCGGCAAGCACGTGCGTGGAGGCATCGGCCAGCGGCTCGTGCCGCAGCAGGAACGGCCCCAAGCGTGCGTCGTCATGCATCTGCACCTGTAGCGCGGCCTTCGGTAGATCACGGTCGTGATTGCCGCGCACCACGTGGATGTCCAGCGCAGCATGCTGCTCGCGCCAACCGAGCCATTGCTGGTACCAGGCCGCGCGATGCGCCGGACCATGCAGGACGTCGCCGAGAATCCACAGTTGCTGGCAGTGGTGGGTGGTCACCAGTTCCTGCAGGCGCTTCAGGTCATCGCCGGTACCGCCGGCCGGCAGGGCGATTCCCGCGCGCCGGAATACGTCCGCCTTGCCCAGGTGCAGGTCGGCGATCAACAACGCGCGACGTGCCGGCCACAGCAGCGCCCGACCACCCAGCAGCAGCATCGACTCACCGCCCAGCTGCAGCGGCAGATCAGCGGCCATGGCGGCGCTCCAGCTGCTGCGCCGCACGCTGCACGCGCGTGCGCCAGTCTTCATTGCTGAACTGCCCACGCAGGCGCTCGGCCCACAGCGGAAATGCCAGTGGGGTCAGTGAGGATGGCTGCTGCAACGACAACGAACGTGTGGCGATGCCTGCCAGCACCTGCTGCAGTCCGGGCAGATCCAGGCTGTCGTGCAGCACCTCATGCTCGGCCAATGCCAGCAGCAGATGCTCCGGGTCGTGCTCGCGCAGCACGTCATGCAGCAGACCGGCGGAAGCCTGCAGCTGGCGCAGCGAGCGCGGCATGCCACCGGGCAGGCTGGGCACCAGCAGGCCCGACACGCGCGCGATGCCGCGGAACTGACGGCGCGTCAGCTCGCCCAGGTTCACCGCTTCGCGCAGGTCCTGCAGCAGACCGTCAGCATCCAGCATCGCCCGCCAGTCCTGTTCCTGCAGTTCCACCGGCGTTGCCGGCGCGAGTACCAGACCATGGTCGTTCACCGCATAGCCGATGCTGTTGCGCTGCTGCCGGGTGCAGCGCAGGGCAAGCAGCGCGGCCAACGCTTCGTGCACATGGCGGCCCGCAAAGGGATAGACGAACAGGAACTGGCCCTCGCGCCGACGCACATCTTCCACCAGCAGGTGGCCAGGTGATGGCGGCGCAGACAGCTGCGACTGCAACGCCCGCAGCGGCGCAAGCCAGCGCGACTCCGCACTCTGGTCGGCGCCCGACAGCACCCTCTCCAGTTCGCGCCCCAGTGGCATCGACAACGGCAGCTGCCCGCCCTGCCAGCGCGGCACCACGCCATCGCCGCCACCGCGTGCCACGCGCACGAACGCGGTCATGTCGCGCAGCTGCACCAGCTCCAGCAGACGCCCGGCAAACTGGAAGCGGTCGCCCCGGCGCAGGCGGCTGGCGAACTGCTCTTCCACCGCGCCCAGACTGCCGCCACGCAGGAACTGCACGCGCACGCTGCCGTCGCTGCTGATGGTGCCGATCGACAGCCGATGGCGCAGCGCCTGGCGGCGATCGGGCATGCGGTAGAGACCATCGGCATCGCGTACCACCTTGTGGAACTCCGGATACCGGGACAGTGCTCGTCCGCCCTGCACGATGAAATCGAGCACGGCATTCCACTGTGCGTCGTCCAGCGCGGCGAAGGCATGCGTGTCACGAACCTGCTGCAACAGTGCATCGGCATCGAAGCCGCCAGCCAGTGCGCGGCTGACGGCATGCTGGGCCAGTACATCCAGTGACAAGGTAGGGGGACGTCGTGCTTCGATCACCCCGTCATGCAGCGCGCGTCGGGCCGCCGCGTACTCGGCCAGTTCCAGCGCGTGGCTGGGAATGCACAGTATCTCGCCGCTGGCGCCGGGCCGATGGCGCGCACGCCCGGCCCGCTGGCGCAGGCGGGCTACGCCCTTCGGACTGCCCAGCTGCAGCACCTGGTCCACTTCCGGAAAGTCCACACCCAGATCCAGGCTGGACGTGGCCACCACGCACCGCAGCGTGCCGGCACGCAGTCCGTCTTCCACCTGCTGGCGCAGCGTGGGATCCAATGAGCCGTGGTGCAGGGCGAGCGTCCCGGCATCCTCCGGCCACACCGCCGCGAGGGCCTGGTGCCACAGTTCCGCCTGTGCACGGGTATTGGTGAAGAGCAGGCTGCTGCGTGCGCGGAACACTGCATCGAGCACACGCGGCAGTTGCGCCAGGCCTAGATGCCCGGCCCAGGGAAAGCGTTCGCCGGGTTCGGGCAGCAGGCTGCGGATCTTTACCGGCCGCTGCCGTGCGCCCTCCACGATCGGTGCCTGTGGCTGGTGCGGCAGCAGTACGTCGCGTGCCTGCGGCAGGTTGCCCAATGTTGCCGACAGCCCCCACAGCTGCATCGTGGGTGCTGTCTGACGCAACAGCGCCAGGTTCAACTGCAGCAGCACGCCGCGCTTGTTGCCCAGCAGTTCGTGCCATTCGTCCACCACAACGCAGCGCAGCTGGCGCATGCGTTCAAGGGTGTCGGGATAGCTGAGCAGCAGCGCCAGCGACTCCGGTGTGGTCACCAGTACGTCGATGCGACCTTCGCGGGCCAGGCGCCTGTCGCGGTTGCTGGCATCGCCGCTGCGCAGCCCCACGCGCCAGCCCAGGCCAAGGCCGTCGATCGGTGCCTGCAGCGCGCGTGCGGTATCGCTGGCCAGCGCCCGCAGCGGTGTCACCCACAGCACCTGCAGCGGGCGTACCGCGCTGGCACGACGCGGTGTGGGGGGCGGGTCGAGCATCGCCTGCAGCAAGGGGCCGCCGAACATGGCCAGAGTTTTGCCGCTGCCGGTGGGGGTGTGCAGCAGGCCGGATTCTCCGGCCAGATAGTGGCGCCACATCGCGCGCTGGAAGGGCAGGGGGCGCCAACCGCGGCTGCCGAACCAGTCGTTCAGGCGCTGCAGCGCATCGCTGCGCTTCATCGCGCCAGTGCCTGCAACTGGGCCAGGTGGTCGGCTTCGGCAGCCGGTTTGTCGTGACGCCAGCGCAGGATGCGTGGAAAGCGCACGGCAATGCCGGACTTGTGCCGCGCGCTGCGGTTGACCGCTTCGAAGCCGAGTTCGAACACCTGCTCGGCACTGACGCTGCGTACCGGACCGAAGCGCTCGCGGGTATGCGCGCGGATCCAACGATCGAGGGCGAGGATTTCCTTGTCGTCCAGCCCGGAATAGGCCTTGGCCACGGGAACCAGCGTGTCGCCGTCCCAGACCCCGAAGGTGTAGTCGGTGTAGAGCGTGCTGCGCCGGCCATGACCCGCCTGTGCATACAGCAGTACGGCGTCGATGGTGAGCGGCTCGACCTTCCACTTCCACCAGTCGCCGCGGCGACGCCCGGACTGGTAGATCGAATCGCGGCGCTTCAGCATCAGCCCTTCCACGCCGCGCTCGCGCGATGCTTCGCGCAGCTGCGCGGCATGCTGCCAATCGTCGGCGGGCACCTCGGGCGACAGCTGGATGCGCGGATCGCCGAGCGCGCCGACCACCTCGGCCAACTGCGCGCGACGTTGTTGCAGTGGCAGCGCACGCAGGTCTTCACCGTCGCGTTCAAGCAGATCGTAGGCGAGCACGCGCACCGGTGTGTTGCGCAGGGTGGCGGCGCCGGGTTTGCGGCGCTGGATGCGGGTCTGCAGCGCGGTGAATGCACGCGGCAGATTGTCAGCATCGTCCCATGCCAGCAGCTCGCCATCCAGCACGCAGCCATCGGGCAGTGATGCGGCGGCCTGTTCGATCTCCGGGAAGCGACCGTCCAGCCGTTCTTCGCCGCGCGACCACAGCGCCACCTCACCCTGGCGCCGCAGCAACTGCAGGCGGATGCCATCCCACTTCCATTCCAGCAGCCAGTTGCTGATGTCGCCCAGCCGCTCGGTGGGCTCACCTTCCAGCGGCGAGGCCAGGAAGAACGGATAGGGCTGCTGGCGATCGGTCGGCAGTTCTTCGGCAGACAACAAAGTGGCCAGCAGGCCGGGGGAGGGCACCCAGTCGCCGAGCATGCGCTGGGCGATACGAGCGATGTCCAGTCCGGACCACTCGGCCAATGCCTGCTGCACCACGCGCTGCGACACGCCAACGCGCAGTGCGCCGGTCAGCAGCTTGTTGAAGACCAGGCGTTCGGCCGATGCAAGCTGTCGCCAGCCCTCGACTACAGCGGCACGACGCACGGGCTCCGGCTGGTTGGCGACGGCAAGCAGGTGCTGTTCGATCCAGTCGGCCAGGGGGCGATCCTCGCCTTCGCTGTCAGGATCATCCAGCAGCAGCGTGAGTGTTTCGGCAAGGTCGCCGACCTGCGCGTAGCTGTCCTCGACCAGCCATGGCGGCAGGCCGGATTCTTCGGCGATCCACGCCCGCAGTTCGCCACTGCCTGCAATCTTGCGGCGCGCGCCGCTCACCTTGCCGCCGCTGAGCAGGTACAGCGCCCACGCCGCGTCGTGCGGTCGTGCATGCTGGAAGTAGTCGATCAATGCCGCGCGCTTGTCCAGCGTCGCGGTGCTGCGATCCAGCCGCTGGTACAGCGCGGCGAAGGCCTTCATTCCTCGCCTCCGAAATCGGTGCGGAAGGCTTCGGCGGCAATGCCGCGTTCGCGCAGGTACGGAATCAGCGCATCGGTGTTGCCGTGGGTGGCGATGATCCTCTGCGCGCCGGTCTGCGTGATGGTCTGCAGGAGTGCTGGCCAATCGGCATGGTCGGAGATCACGAAGCCACGGTCGACGTTGCGGCGGCGGCGGTTGCCGCGCAACTGCATCCAGCCCGAGGCGAAGCCGAGCTGGTGGCGGCCGAACCGACGCAGCCATGGCGTGCCGGCGGCCGAGGGTGGCGCCAGGATCAGCTGGCCTGCGGCATCGGGCTGACGTCCCTGCTCGGCAACCGTGAGCGTTTCGAGCATCGGTACACCGGCCTGGCGATAGACGGCGACGCCGTTGGCGATGGCGCCATGCAGCCAGGCAGGCTGGTCATCCACCGCGCGCAGCTCGGCAAGCACACGTTGCGCCTTGCCCAGTGCATAACAGAGCAGTACGGCCGCCTCCCCGCGCTGCGCACACTCACGACGCCAGGCGGCGATCTCGGCCGCCACGGCGCGGGTATCCGGCCAGCGATAGATCGGCAGTGCAAAGGTCGCCTCGGTGATGAAGGTATCGCAGGGCACCACTTCGAACGGTGTGCAGGTGGGGTCGGGCTGGCGTTTGTAGTCGCCCGACGCCACCCAGACCTGCTCACCGTCGTCGATGCGCACCTGCGACGAGCCGAGCACGTGGCCGGCCGGATGCAGTGATACCTGCACCCGGCCCAGCGCGAACGGCACGCCCTCGGCATGCGCGTGCAGCGGCACATCGCCCAGGCGCCAGCGCAGGATCGGCACGCTGCCGGTGCTGCAGTGGTATTCCCCCATGCCCGGACGCGCATGGTCGCCATGGCCATGGGTGATGACCGCGCGCGGCACCGGCCGCCAGGGATCGATATGGAAATCGCCTGCCGCGCAGTACAGCCCTTCCGGCCGCAGTACCACCAGATCGTCATTGCCTGCCATGCCCTCACTGTGGCGTGGCGGTCGTGCACGCGGCGAGAATCGGCCTGAACGCGGGGTTGCCGGACGATACGGCACAATCGGGCCGCACACCTCTTGCCGGCGGGGAAGGAACCGATGAGTGGACCGAGCTTCAACAGCAGCGCTCCCTACGAAACCCACGTGGTGCTCAACCAGCCGCCACCGTTCGCCGGTCGCCAGTTGTGGACCGACGACGTCGCACTGATGGAGGCCGTGCAGCGCGAGGGTGCGGCAGCGTTCGCGCCACGCCTGGCGGTGTATGGAGGGCTGGCCGGGGACGAGCTGTACCGCATCGGCTTCGACGCCAACCGCGACCGCCCACGCCTTCGCACGCACGATGCGCAGGGCCATCGCATCGATACCGTGGAATTCCATCCGGCGTACCACCAGCTGATGCAGACGGCGAAGGAGCATGGCGTTGCCGGGTTGTCCTGGCATGAGCCGCAGCCCGGCGCCCATGTCGCGCGCGCTGCACTGAGCTACCTGCACCACCAGGCCGAGGCCGGCACCAGCTGCCCGTTGACCATGACCCATGCAGCGGTAGCCGTGCTGCGCGGGCAGCCGCATCTGGCCGAGTGGTCGCGCAAGGCCGCCGCACCGGTATACGACCCGCGTGATGTGCCGGTGGCCGACAAGGCCGGCATCACCCTGGGCATGGGCATGACCGAGAAGCAGGGCGGCTCGGACGTGCGCGCCAACACTACCCGCGCCGAACCCATCGATGGCGAGCGCTATCGGTTGATCGGGCACAAGTGGTTCTTCTCCGCACCGATGTGCGATGGCTTCCTGGTACTGGCGCAGGCGCCGGCCGGATTGACCTGCCTGTTGATGCCACGGCGGCTGGCCGACGGCGATCGCAATGCGTTTCGCCTGATGCGCTTGAAGGACAAGCTGGGCGACTGGGCCAACGCCTCCAGTGAAGTGGAGTTCTGCGGTGCGCAGGCTTGGCGGGTGGGCGAGGAAGGGCGTGGCGTGGCCACCATCATCGGCATGGTGATGATGACCCGGCTGGACTGCATGCTTGGCGCTGCGGCGGAAATGCGCATGGCGCTGGCACAGGCGCTGCATCACGCGCGGCATCGACGCACCTTTGGAAAGCCACTGATGGACCATCCGCTGATGGCCAACGTGCTGGCCGATCTGGCGCTGGAGTCGGAAGCCGCCACGGTGCTGGCGATGCGTATCGCGCGCGCGGTCGATCACGCCGGTAGCGATCCGGCCGAGGCCGCACTTGCGCGGCTGGGTACGGCATTGGGCAAGTACTGGATATGCAAGCGTGCGCCTGCGTTCGTCAACGAAGCACAGGAGTGCCTGGGCGGTGCCGGCTACGTGGAGGAATCGATGTTGCCGCGGCTGTACCGGCAGGCGCCGTTGAATTCGATCTGGGAGGGCAGCGGCAACATCCAGTGCCTGGATGTGCTGCGCGCGCTGGCGCGCGAACCGGAGGTGCTGGCGGCACTACGCGGTGAACTGGAGGCGGTATCCGACCGTGATGCGCGCTATGCGGCGGTGCTGCAGCAGTGGCGCGATGCGGCGGCACCGGAGGAGGCACAGGCGCGGGTGTTCTGCGAACGCACGGCCTTGCTGCTGCAGGCGGCGTTGTTGCTGCGTGCACGCAGTCCGATGGCCGATGCATTCATCCGCAGCCGGCTGCAGGGCGAACATGGGTTGGCATTCGGCACGCTGCCGGCCGGGGTGGATGTGGCGGGGATGCTGGCGCGCGCGCTGCCGTAGGTGACGGCCAACGGCGGAGCCCCTCGTGGTGGGCGCTGCTGGAGTGTGAGCAGCGCCGCGCGGGTGCGCTGCGCAGGGGGCGCTGCAAGTACGTCCCTGTAAGCTCGGTCGCCGCATCCATGCGGCTCACGCCCCTGCGCAGCCCACCCGCGCGGCCTTGGGCGGTTTCCGTGGGCGCCCAGCACGGAATCAACAGAAGAAGCGAAAAGCAGAAAAGCCGCGGCGATGCCGCGGCTTTTCCTGTAGAGCTGAGCCCGTGCTCGGCTTTTCCGGTAGCGCCGCGCCATGCCCGGCGAACGCGAAGGCCTTAGTGCTTGGCTTCTTCCTTGGCGGCGGTGGCCTTGGCGTCGTCGGCCACATCGCGAGCCTTGTCGGCGACCTTCTGCGCGGCATCGGCAGTGGCGTCGCTGGCGTGCGCGGCGGCATCGGTCGCTGCGACCTTGGCCTTGTCGGCCGCGTTGGCGGTGGCGGCGGCAGCGCTGTCCAGCGCCTGCTGGGTGTCGGCGGCAGCCTGCTCGGAGGCGGCGGCGGTCTTGTCGGCGGCGTCACGGGTGGCTGCGGCGGCCTTGTCGACGGCATCGCGTGCGGCGGCACCGGCGCTGTCGGCGGCCTGCGCGGCATCCTGCTTGGCCTGTTCGGCTTCCGGGCCCTTGCAGGCAGCCAGTGCAAGCAGCAGGGAGGCGGCCAGCAGGGTGGTGGTCAGCGGGCGAATCTTCATGGCGGTCTCCGGTACTGCAATGGATGGGGACGCCAGCCTATTCATACCGTTGTGAAGACGTGGTGGTGACCTGCACACGGAACTGCGCGCAAAGAAAAAGCCGCTGGCGAACCAGCGGCTTCTTCAGAACAGCTTGAAGAAAGAAGTTATTACTTCTTGGCTTCTTCAGCAGCGTCCTTGGCCTTCTCGGCGGTGCCTTCAGCAGCCTTGGCAGCGTCGGCAGCAGCGCCGGCAGCAGCGTCGGTGGCAGCGCCAGCAGCCTGGGCAGCGGCGTCAACCGAAGCGTCAGCAGCGGTGGCGGCGGTGTCAGCGGCCTGCTGGGCAGCGTCGGCGGTCTGGGCGCCAGCAGCGGCGGCCTGGTCGGCAGCAGCCTGGGCTTCGGTGGCGGCCTGGTTGGCCGAAGCAGCGGCGTCCTGGGCAGCTTCCTGCTTCGAGCAGGCGGCCAGGGCCAGAGCCAGGGACATCGCGACCAGCAGCTTGTTGATGCTCATTGTGTAAATCCTCGTCGTTAGAATTAGGCAACGCGCATGCTGCGCGCCGACAACATGATGACAAGCCAAGATTGGGTGTCAAGCGATCCCGCATTCATTTTTGCGAAATAGACGTTAAACCCTTTCAGATCAACTCGATGGCGATAGCCGTCGCTTCGCCGCCGCCGATGCACAGGGTGGCAATGCCGCGCTTGCCGCCGCGCGTGCGCAATGCGTTGACCAGGGTGACCACCAGGCGTGCGCCGGAGGCACCGATGGGATGGCCCAGCGCGCAGGCACCGCCATTCACGTTGAGCTTGTCGTGCGGGATGCCCAGTTCGCGCATCGGTGCCATCGCCACCACGGCAAAGGCCTCGTTGATTTCGAACAGATCGATCTGGTCCAGCGACCAGCCGGTCTTCTCCAGCAGGGTGTGGATGGCGCCGATCGGGGCGGTGGTGAACCACTCCGGTTCCTGCGAATGGGTGGCATGGCCGACGATGCGCGCCAGCGGCTGCAGGCCGCGTGCGGCAGCATCTTCTTCGGTCAGCAGGACCACGGCGGCGGCGCCATCGGAAATGCTGGAGGAACTGGCGGCGGTCACGCTGCCGTCCTTCTTGAAGGCCGGGCGCAGGGTCGGGATCTTGGCGATGTCCGAACGGCCGGGCTGTTCGTCGCTGGCGACCTCGACTTCACCCTTGCGGGTGGCGACCTTCACCGCAACGATTTCGTCGGCGAACGCGCCGTTGGCCTGGGCTGCCTGTGCGCGCTTGACCGATTCGATGGAGTAAGCGTCCTGCTCTTCGCGGGTGAACTGGTACTTGTCCACGGCGCATTCGGCGAACTCGCCCATGGCCTTGCCGTCATAGGCGTTGACCAGGCCGTCGTGGGCCATGTGGTCCACAGCCTGGAAGTTGCCGAAACGGTTGCCGGTGCGCGAATTGGGCAGCAGGTGCGGGGCGTTGGACATCGATTCCATGCCGCCGGCGACCACGACCTTGGCCGAACCGGCCTTGATCAGGTCATGGCCGAGCATGATGGCCTTCATGCCCGAACCACAGACCTTGTTGAGGGTGGTCGCGCCGACCGACAGCGGGATGCCGGCGGCGATCGCTGCCTGGCGGGCAGGGGCCTGGCCGAGATTGGCCGGCAGCACGCAGCCCATCAGGACTTCGGAGACGTCGCTGGCAGGAACGCCCGACTGTTCCAGCGCGGCGGCGATGGCGGCCGCGCCGAGGGTCGGGGTCGGAACGCCGTTGAACTGGCCGAGGAAGGAGCCGATGGCGGTGCGCTTGGCGGCGGCGATGACGATGTTGGACATGGCAATCTCGTTGATGCGTGAGCAATGTTCGGAAAGGAGACGACGGGCGTTGGAAGCGGCGCCGTTTCCCGGCAGACTGCGTGGGGGTCGGCTCAGTATAGAGGGTCGGCGAAGACTGCCGCTGGGCAGTCCTGGATGCCTGCCCGGATGGCGGCAGGCCAACGTTCATGGGAAGGAAACGATGGAACGTAAGACGATGGGAAGGTCGGTCCTGGCATCGGCGCTGGCGGTGGCGCTGTCGGCGTGTGGCGGTGGAGGGGGCGGCAGCAACGTGCGCATCGACCCGCCACCGGTTACGCCACCGGTCACGCCCCCGGTCACCCCGCCTCCCGCGTCCAAGCCGCTGGAGCCGGCGGTGGATGCGCATCTGGCACAGACCAACGCGCGTGCCGCACAGGCCACTGGCGTGACCGGCCGCGGCGTGCGCATCGGCATTGTCGATTCGGGCGTGCTGCGCAACGCCGAGGCACTGAACGGACGGGTAGTGGCCAACCTCAACTACATCGACCCGAGCCGCAACAATCTCAACGTCGATGACGTGCTTGGCCATGGCACGGCCGTGGCCAGCCTGGCTGCCGGTGCATCGGTGGGGGTCTGGCCCGGAGGCATCGCACCGGGTGCGGAGATCGTCTCGGCGCGGATCATTTCCGACACCGCGCCCCAGGATGACGGCAGCGGCAAGGGCAACTCCTTCAGCGGCACGCTGGGCGTGGCCGGGGTCCACCAGGACCTGATCGGCTACGGCGTGAAGGTGATGAACAATTCCTGGGGCGGCCTGTACTGGACCGACCTCGGCACCACCGCGCAGGTCGCGGCCGAATACCGCCCCTTCATCATCAACCACGGTGGCCTGGTGGTGTTCGCCGCAGGCAATGAGGGGCGCGACCAGCCCAGCAGCGTGGCCGCGTTGCCCAGCCAGCGTGGCCTCGGCGGATCGCTGCCCGCAGCCGATCTGGAAAAAGGCTGGCTGGTGGCCACCGCGATCGATCCGAACAAGCCGGGTGAGCGTGCCCCCTGGGCCAATGCCTGTGGCGACGCCGCGCGTTACTGCCTGACCGCTCCCGGCAGCGCGGTGTTCCCCGAACCGGGTACCGGCAAGTATCTGTGGAACTACGGCACATCCTTCGCCGCGCCGCTGATCTCCGGCGCTGCGGCGCTGGTCTGGCAGCGCTACCCGTACTTCGACAACGACCTGGTGCGGCAGACCCTGCTCGGCACGGCCACCGACATCGGTGCGCCCGGCGTCGATCCGATCTACGGCTACGGCCTGCTCAACGTCGGCAAGGCGGTGAACGGTCCCGGCCGCTTCGACTGGGGCGATGTCACGGTCAATGTCGACGCGCCATCCTCGGGCTCGATCTGGAGCAACGACATTGCTGGCGCTGGCGGCCTGGTCAAGCGCGGCGATGGCCGGCTGGAGCTGAGCGGCAACAACAGCTACAGCGGCGATACCCGCATCGAGCGCGGCAGCCTGGCCCTGCGGGGCGGCGCAGTGATCCGTTCCAACGTCAGCATCTCTGGTGCCGGCGGTGTCTCGATGGCCGGCCTGCAGTTCATGCCGGGCACGCCGCGGGTGATCGGCAACGTCGACAACGGCGCCAGCGTGGTGCTGATCAACGCCAACACCACCGCGACCATCGAAGGTAATTACAGCCAGCGTCCGGATGCGCGGCTGATCGTCGCGCTGGGCGTGAACGCGCTGCAGGTGACCGGTACCGCACGGTTGGCCGGCGGCGTGGTGGTCGATGGCATCGTTTCCGGTTACGTGCCGCAGGTCGGCAGCCGCCAAGCGCTGATCCACGCCAACGGCGGTATCAACGGTACGTTCACCACACCGGTGTCCAACACCGGCGCCAACGGCCTGACCCTGCTGCAGGCACAGTACGGCTATGGCAGCAACGACGCGTGGATGGACCTGACCCAGGTCAATGTTTCCGCCGCTGCGTCCGGCCTGGGCGCCAATGCACAGGCATCGGCACTGCGGGTGGAGTCGGCATTCACCGCGCTGGACCGCAATGCGGATCTGCAGGGTTCGGCGTTCGGTGCGGCCGCCGGCGCGCTGCAGCGTACGGCGGGCGGCACCGATGGCCTGTCGGCGAGCCTGGAGAGCCTGTCCGGACAGGCGCATGCGCGTGCCGAAGCCTCGACCTTCGACAGCGTGGACATGTCGCGCCGTGCGGTTGCCGAGCGCTTCGACCGCGTGCAGGCGGCGCCGAAGCTGCGTGGCGCCTGGCAGAGCGCGCTGGGTGAAGCCGGGCAGGGCAGTTTTGCCGGCAATGCCGCCGACAGCCGGGGCTGGATGGCCGGCCAGGACGTAGCACTGGGCAGCAACGGTCTGCTGGGCATGGCTTTCGGTGAAACCCGCAGCAACGGCGGCAGCAACTTCAGTGGCGATCGCGGTCGCGACCGCCAGACGCAGGCGCAACTCTATGCCGGCTGGAACCTGGGGCGTGGCTATGCCCTGGCCCAGTTCGGCACCGGCCAGTTCGCCCGTGAACTGGACCGTCAGTTGCTGCTGGGTGCCGGTGCCTACGGTGTGTCCGCGCGCTACGGCGGGCGTTTCAGCAGTGCCAGCGTCGAAGGCGGCTATCGTTTCGGGCGCATCGGTGCGTCGTTGACCCCGTACCTGGGGGCCAGCAGCACGCGCCTGGATACCGATGGCTTCAGCGAGCAGGGTGGCTTCGGCTTCGGCCTGCGCGGGGAGGCGTCACGTGCACAGCGCAGCCAGATGCTGGCGGGCCTGCGCGGCGAGCGGCAGTGGGGTCGTTGGACCCTGCGCGGCCATGCCGAGTGGCAGCAACGGCTGGATGGCAGTGAGCAGGCCTGGCAGGCAAGCTTCGTCGGTGTTGATGCCTGGGCGCCGTTGGCCGGTGTCGACGCACCGCGGGGCAGTGCCTTGTTCGGCTTGGCGCTGGAATCATGGTGGGGCCGCAATGGCCGCCTGAGCCTGGGTATCGACCAGCGCGTGGGTGGCAACGATGCACGTCAGGCGGCGCTGCGCTACAGCGCTGGCTTCTGATCGTAGCGCCGGGCCTGCCGCCCGGCGCGTTCATCCGGCGCTGCCGACCATGGGTCGGCACGCGCACGGTTCGCGAGGCGGCGATCAGCCGCCGCGCAGATTGCCCAGGCGCGGCGTGCTGCGGCCCAGCGGCATCTTCAGCTTGCCGATCGACAGGATGCGCGCTTCGGCGATCCGGTCGGCGGCACGCTGCGGGGCGATGTTCTCGCGCTGCGACAGTTCGAAGATGCGCGTCAGGTTGTGGTAGATGCTGCGGATCAGCCGCATCGCGCGCTCGCGGTTGTAACCGTCGATTTCCAGCGACACGTTCATCACGCCACCGGCGTTGACCGCGTAGTCAGGCGCATACAGGATGCCGCGCGCATGCAGTTCGTCGCCGATCTCCAGGCTGGACAGCTGGTTGTTGGCAGTGCCACAGATGATCTTCGCCTTGATCCGCGGCAGGGTGTCGGCGTTGATCGCGCCTTCCAGCGCGCACGGCGCGAACACATCGGCGTTCACTTCGTGGATCTCGTCCGGCTTGACGGCCTCGGCGCCGAAGTCGTTGACCGCACGATCCACCAGCGCGCTGTCCAGATCGGTGACATACAGCTTGGCGCCACGGTCGCGCAGCAGCTTCACCAGTTCCATGCCGATATGGCCCAGGCCCTGCACCGCGATGCTGGTCTTGCCCACTTCCTCATGGCCGAACTTGAAGCGCATCGAGGCCATCAGCGCCTGCAGCGCGCCATAGGCGGTGAACGGGGCCGGATCACCCGAGCCGCCATGGACCTGGTGCACGCCGGTGACGAACTGGCTCTCCAGGTAGATGTTCTCCATGTCGTTGACGTCGGTACCGACATCCTCGGCGGTGATGTAGCGACCGCCCAGCGAATCGACGTAGCGGCCGAAGGCGCGGAACAGCACTTCGGTCTTGTCGACCTTGGGGTCGCCGATGATCACCGCCTTGCCGCCACCGACATTGAGACCGGCCAGCGCATTCTTGTAGGTCATCGTGCGGCTCAGCCGCAGCACATCGGCCAGCGCATCGTCAGTGCTGGCGTAAGGGCGCATGCGCACCCCGCCCAGGGCGGGGCCCAGGGTGGTGTTGTGGATGGCGATGATCGCCCGCAGGCCGGCATCCTGGTTGTGGCAGAACACCACCTGTTCGTGGCCGGTGGTTGCGAGGGTTTCGAATAGCATGGGGTCTCCGATGGCGCGATCTGCGGTGAACTGCGGCGAACTGCCAATGAACGGTAGGGTCCGAAAACAAAAAAAGCGACGTCGTCGGTACAGGGGGACGGGTCGCGCGGCGCCATTCTAGTCCATTCGCCCGGGATATGCCGTCGACGCAGGAAGCGCCCGGGTTAAAGAAGATGAAAGTGCGGCCGATGCTGCGACGACGGCAGGTGGCCGGATGTGATGAAGGCGCAGGCAGTGGCAGCAGCAGGAAAACGACAGGATGGGCGGCGATGACCGCAGCGTGGTGGCGATCTGTGCTGCGTTGGCTGTCGCAGCTGACCGGGCAGGCCCCGGCACGTCTGGCCGCAGCCCCCCGCCAGGCCGTGGCCGCGGCGGCGGCAAGCCTGCAGGGTGACGCCTTGCCGGCGGCCGAGGTCGCCGCTCACCTGCAGCGCGGGCTGCATGCACTGGCCCTGTATCCGCGCTTGGCCGGCGAACCGACCGCGGTCAGCGCGTCGGGTCTGGCCGAGGCGGTGGACCGCGCGCTGCAGGACCGTGACTGGGCTACCCGGCAGCTGCCGCGGCGTCCGCAACTGCTGCCGCAGCTGATCCAGACGGTCAATGACGACGTTGCATCGGCGCGGGTGATGGCCGCGATCATCGGCCAGGATCCGGTGCTGACCGGCAACCTGCTGCGGATCGCCAACAGCCCGGCCTACAAGGTGCACGAGCGGCCCGTGGAAAGCCTGCAGCGGGCGGTGACCCTGGTCGGCACCGAAGGCGTGCGGCAGATCATCAGCGCAGTGCTGGTGCAGCCGGTGATGCAGGTGCAGTGCGAGGTGTTCCCGCAGTTCAGTTCGATCATCTGGGAGCACGCGCTGCTGGCTTCGCGCGCGGCCGCCGACCACGCGCGCACGGTCACCTTCGGCGATGCCTTCGCTGCGCAATGGCTGGGCCTGGTGCAGGGCCTGGGCGCAGCGCTGGTCATGCGGCAACTGCTGCAGGAAGCGCAGGCACGCGGCGAAGAGGTGGAGCCGGCGCTGACCCTGCAGTTGCTGCAGCAGTGGTCACTACCGCTGGCACAGCGGGTGGCTGCCGCCTGGGAACTGCCCGAGCCGGTGCATCAGGCCCTGGCGCCTGACGCTGACGGTCCGCTGGCCGACAGCCTGCGACTGGCCAGCGCCGCTGCGGCGGCCAGCCTGCTGTGCCGGCACGGGCATGCCAGCCAGGGCCGCATGCTGGCTTTGCTGGAACAGCTGCCGGCAGCGCCGCCGCACGCGCTGCGCTGGATCTGGCGGCGCCTGCACGGGCGCAATGTGGAAACCCTGGACGAGAGCCTGCACGGCGATGGCGAAGGGCTCGCCCGCTGATCGTTACAGCTGCGATTCCAGCGGCAACCAGCTGATCACCCGCGCCGTCCAACGCTTGCCAAGGCTGCTGCCGGGCTCGGCTTCGACCCAATGCGGTGGCGGCTCGCGCTGCAGCCAGCGCAGTTCATCATCAGCGCCCAGCGCCAGCCACCAGCTGTGTTCCGGGCTGGCCAGGCGCAGGTATTCCGCACGCAGCTGCGCGCCCAGCACCGGGTCGTCGAACAGCACGCCCATCTCGGTGTTGAGATAGGCCGAACGCGGATCGAGGTTGAACGATCCGACGAACCCGCGCTGGTCGTCGACCAGCAATGCCTTGGTGTGCAGGCTGGCGCCACTGCTGCCGAACAGGCTGCTGTCACCGGTCTGGCCGCTCGCCTTCAGTTCGTACAGCTGCACGCCGGCCTTCAGCAGCGGCACCCGGTAGCCCATGTAACCACCGTGCACGGCAGCCACATCGTTGGCCGCCAGTGAGTTGGTCACCACGCCGACCTGGGCGCCACGCCCCGCCATCGCCGAAAGGCCGTCCAGCCCTTCGCTGCCGGGCACGAAGTACGGTGAGATCAACAGTGCCTTGTAGCGCGTCGACTGCAGCTGCCGGACCAGCGCGGTGACCAGCCAGTCGTCATGCGCATCGCCGTGGTGCTTCATCGGTGGATCGGACAGGATCCGTACCTGCGTGCTCCAGTGCAGCGGCTCGGGGCTGGCGCGCTGGCGCTGGCGCGACTCTGCCACGCGCTGCAGGTACGGTTGCGCCTGCGCATGCAGCGCGTCCAGATCGGACTGGCGTACCAGCTGGCGCAGCTGCGCATCGGTGTAGGTCGCCAGCGCCGAGATCGGAATGGCCGCGTCGCTGTTCCAGTAGTCGTCGAAGATCTGGTTGGCCTGCTGCACGGCCGGGCCGGCCACCACCAGGTCCAGGTCCTGGAAGTTCACATCGCTGCGCGCGCTGAAATATTCTTCACCGATGTTGCGGCCGCCGACGATGGCGATGCGCCCATCGGCGATCCAGCTCTTGTTGTGCATGCGGTGGTTCACGCTGAAGGCGCGTTGCACCAGTTCCAGCGTGCGGGCGATGCCGCTGCGGTTGCGGAACGGGTTGTACAGGCGAAGCTCGATGTTGGGATGCGCATCGAGCGCCATCATCAGCGCATCCTTGTCCTTGGCGTTCATGTCATCGAGCAGGATGCGCACGCGCACGCCACGTTCGGCAGCGTCGTACAGCGCCTTGGCCATCAGGTGGCCGATCAGGTCGTCGTGCCAGATGTAGTACTGCAGGTCCAGGCTGCGGCCTGCATGTTCGGTGATCATCGCGCGGGCGGCGAACGCATCCATGCCATCGCTGAGGAAGGCCACGCCAGACTGCCCAGGATGGGCAGCCTGCAGCGGCATGATCTGTCGATCAATGGGCGTCTGCGCAGGCTGCAGTGGCAGCACCTGCGACGCTTCACCGCGCGCCTGCGGGGCCAGGTGGTCGGCCAGCAGCAGGCCGGACAGGACCAGCAGAAGCAGGGCAGCGATGATGATCGCGGCGACGCGCAGCAGACGCCGCCATAGGGGTTTGCGCAGACTCATGACGCCGATGGTAGTTCCACGCCGCGCGTAGATCCACGCCACGCCTGGAAGTAGATCCACGCCATGCGTGGATGAAGCGCCATCAGTAGATCCACGCCATGCGTGGATGAAGCGCCGTGACTCAGAACCGCTCGTCGCTGCCCAGATAGCGCCACTGGCCCACGGCCAGCGGGCCCAGCGCCACCCGGCCGATGCGCAGGCGGCGTACGGCCACAACCTGCAGGCCGGCGGCCGTCACCGCAGTCCTCAGTCCCTTCGCGGTCAGCCCCTTGCCTGCAAAGCGCAGGCGCTGCTCGCTCTGCCAGCTGACCTTGGGGCCGCCGGCTTCATGCTGCAGCCGGGCCATCAGCCACGGGCCACGTTCCGGGCCGCCTTCAGCCACTTCGACCAGATATTCCTGTTCGGTGCGGCCCAGGTTCCGCTGCAGGTGCGCGAGCACGGCCGGATCCTGGCTGACCACCACCAGCCCGTTGTCGTCGGCCGGCAGCGAGGAGGCCAGCTGCAGGCCGTGGAAGTGCCGCTGCAGCGGACGGATGTCACTGGCATCCAGTTCGCTGCGGGCTTCGGTGCGGATCAGCGCGCACAGGGCATCGGCCGGCACGCCTGCCGGCTTGTGCAGCAGCATGCTGGCGCGCTCGGCCTTGCTGTCGCTGGCCTGCTCGGCCACCACGATGCTGGCGCTCTCGTCCACCGGGCGCTGCGGCTGTTCCACCACCTCGCCATCGACGCTGACCCAGCCGCCCTCGATATAGCGCCGCGCTTCACCACGCGGGATGCCGAGCAGGGCGGACAGGCGTTTGTCGAGTCGGGTCGGTTCCATGGCGAAAGGTCGGGCAGGGGGCGCGCAGTGTAGCCGCTACGCCGTTTCAGCGCTGGCCACGGTTGGCCAGCTCGGTCAGGTACAGCCGGGTATCGAACTCCAGCTGCAGGTAATCGGGCTCCATGTGCTGGCACAGCTGGTAGAAGGCCTTGTTGTGGTCGGCCTCCTTCAGATGCGCCAGTTCGTGCACCACGATCATGCGCAGGAAGGCGGCTGGCGCCTGCCGGAACACGGTGGCGATGCGGATCTCGCGGCTGGCCTTGAGCCGGCCCCCGTGCACGCGGGAAATGGCGGTGTGGGTGCCCAGGGCATGCTTGATGACTTCCAGCGTGTTGTCGTAGCAGACCTTATTGAGCGGCACCGACTTGCGCAGGTAGCGGTCCTTCATGTCCTGGGTGTAGTCGTACAGCTGGCGGTCGCTGCGCACCTCATGCGGGTCCGGGTAGCGCTGCTGCAGCCAGGGGCCCAGCTTGCCCTGGGCCAGCAGGTCGCTGACCTGGGCGACCAGGGGTTCGGGGTAGCCGGTGAGGTACTTCAGGACAGCCATGCAGGGGCGTCGGCGCGTCGGTAGAATGGGGCATCCAGATTACACGCGGTACGTATCGACCATGGCAAAGCCCAACGCGCTGCAGGAACAATTGCTCAAGGCCGGCCTGGCCAAGAAGTCGCAGGCCAGCGCCGCCGCGCGTGAACAGGCCAAGGCCCGCCAGGGCAAGGCCGAGTCGACGTCGGCGGAAGTCCAGCGTGAAGCTGAACGCGCTCGCGCCGAGAAGGTCGAGCGCGACCGCGCGCTGGCCGCCGAACGCAACGCGCAGGCCAAGCTGGCTGAACAGAAGGCGCAGGCGAAACAGATCATCAGCGCCCACGCCGTGCCGCACAAAGGCGAGGACGAGTACCGCTTCAGCGATGGCGCGGTGATCCGCACCCTGTTGATCGATACCAAGCTGCGCAAGGCGCTGTCGGTGGGCGTGCTGGTCATCGTGGCCCACGGCGACGGCTACGCGGTGCTGCCGCGCGCGGCGGCTGAAAAAGTGCGTGAGCGCGCCCCGGAAGCGATTGTTGTCGACCATGGCACGCCCGGCTCCAGCGCCGAGATTTCCACCGGCAACGCCGAGGACGACGCCTACTACGCGCAGTTCCAGGTTCCCGACGACCTGGTCTGGTAAGGCGGCGCTGAACCGGCCGCAGCGTCCGCCGGGCATGGCCCGGCGCTACCGATTGCGGCGGGGTGTATCGTCCCCATATCAGGCGACACCCCTGCGGAGGATGGCCATGGCTACCGGTTGGGCCGGAGATGGCGCGGTCCAGGACCAGATCGACGCCACCGTCGACGATGCGATTGCCCGCGCGCGGCGTCAGCTGCGCCAGGGCCCAGGTCTGGAACACTGTGAGGAATGCGACGCGCCGATTCCGTTGGCGCGGCGTCAGGCGGTGCCTGGGGTTCGGCTGTGCGTGAACTGCCAGCAGGCGCACGACGAAGAGGAACAGGCGCAGAGTGGCTACAACCGGCGCGGGAGCAAGGACAGCCAGCTGCGGTGAAGGGGGGGCGGCAGGGCTGTGCCCTGCACCTGCAGATGCTTCAAGCCAAGGCAAAGGCAACAGCAAAAGCTGGCATTCCGTGGGGTGGTGGGGCGGTGTCGGATTGCGGGGACGCCGCAAGTACGTCCTTGTAGGCTTGGCAGCCGCATCCATGCGGCTGACACCCCGCAATCCGACACCGCCCCACCTCTGACAGTTTTCCGGTGCCTGGTAGATCCACGCCATGCGTGGATGAATTCCGATGGAAATCGAATATTTCGATATTGGAATTTGATGAAAGAGCATCCACGCATGGCGTGGATTACAGATCGCGGAGATCTGTCGAAGGCGGGGTGGGGCCGGTGGCAGGGGCGTGAGCCGCATGGATGCGGCGACCGAGCTTACATGGACGTACTTGCAGCGGCCCCTGCCACCGGGCCCACCCCGCCATCCCACAGGAACCCAGCCTTTGCTGTTGAGGTTGCCGGCCAGCGGCCGGCACTACCGCTTCGGCGGGTGCAGGGCGCAGCCCTGCCGACCAACCCAACCTCAGCCGTCGCCCTGGATGCCGCCGGGCGCCTGCGTCGGGTCGCGCCAGCGGCGCACCGTGCGCTGGAAGAACAGGTTGTTCGGCAGCTGCAGCACCGTGCCCTCGTGGCCGTCACCGGTTTCCTGCAACGTGGTGTAGATCAGGTTGACGTCGATCACCCGGCCCTTCAGTCCGGGCTTTTCGCCGTTTTCCAGCACTTCGATGTAGTCATGCAGGCGGAACGGCCGCGTGGTGAAGATCAGCAGCGTACAGAAGATGTTGGACAGCACGCTCCAGGCCGCGAAGAACGCCACCGCGCCCACCGCAGCAAAACCGGTGAAGGCCGTCCACAACACCGAGGGGGATGCGCCGAGCAGGCTGAGGATGTACAGCACCGCGCTGAAATAGACCACGAAACTGGTGATCCGGCGCGCACCCATCACCATTTCCGGTGGCAGCGTGTAGTGATCGGCGAAGCGGCGGATCAGGCGCCGGGCCAGCACCCGCAGCAGCCAGGCGGCGAGCAGGGTGATCAGGATCTGCAGGGCGATCCCGATGTCATGCAGCCAGGGGTGGGTCCAGGCGGGCAGGTGGTCCTTCAGCGACAACATCATGGGGCGACAACATGTGACGGAAACGGGTCTTGATGTTACCCGGCGCGTGTCGACGTTTCGACCGCCTGTACCCAGGCAAGGCAGACAAGATCCTGTTTGTGCTGCTGCAGGCAGGCGCGGCCGCTCTCGGCACGCCAGTGCAGGGAAACGCCGAACGCCTGCAGCAGCATGCAGGCCACGATCGCCAGCAGGGCGGCGCAGGAAGGACTGGACATGGGAGGCTCCTGGCCGGGCAGGCCTGCGGGGGACCTGTGATGGATGCAGCCAGCCGCGAAAAGGTTGCAAGCAGAAAGCGCGTCGGCAGATCTAAACCTTTTTCCGGCAGGCCGCATCCAACGGATATGCTCGACACCACCATGCCCGCGCCGCCTGCCGCCAACGACGTCGTCGACGAAACCGCTTTGGTGCGTGCGGCGGCGGCCGGCGATACCGCTGCCTACGAACTGCTGTATCGGCGGCACTCGCCGCGGGTGTTTGCCACCCTGTGGCGGCTGTGCGGCGGCCAGCAGGCACGTGCCGAGGATGCACTGCAGGAGGCGTTCCTGCAGGCATGGAAGGCACTGCCCGGCTTTCGTTTCGAGAGCAGCGTGTCGACCTGGCTGCATCGGTTGGGGGTCAACGCCGCGTTGATGGAACTGCGCGGCCGCGCCGCCGGGCATGACCACGACAGCCTGGACGACGTTGACGGTGGGATACCAGAGATGGCGGTGCATGACGGCTGCGCCGGCACCGAACGCGATCTGGAACGCGCATTGGCGACCCTGCCACCGCGCGCACGTGCGGTGCTGGTGCTGCACGATATCGAAGGCTGGAAACACCATGAAATCGCCGGCCAGCTGCAGATGGCGGTCGGTAGTTCCAAAGCACAGCTGCATCGCGCGCGTGGCCTGCTGCGCGCGCGGCTGGGAGACATGACATGAGTACACACGACCACGATTCCGACCACGACCTGCTGGCCCGGCTGCGCGCGCTGCCGAGCGAACGCAGCGTACCCACCGATGGCTGGGAACGCCTGTCGGCGCGGTTGCCACCCCGCGAGCCGGTTGCCGCGCAGGTGCCGACGGACAACGTAGTGGCGTTGCCACTGCGCAGCCGTCGACGCTGGTGGTTGCCGGTTGGCGCGGCGCTGGCGGCCAGCCTCGCGCTCTACGCGGTGGCGCCATGGCGGCATGCGCAGCTGGACGCGCCGGCACCGTCCGCCCTGCAACTGCAGGCCGCGGCGATGACCGAGCAGTACCAGCAGGCCGTGGCTTCGCTGCCTGATGGGCGGGCGCCGGAATGGCAGCCCGCCCTGCACGAACTGGATGAAAGTGCGGCACAGATCCGTGCCGCGCTGGCGCAGGACCCGCGTGCACCGCACCTGCTTGGCCAGCTCAGGCGCACTTACGCGCTGCGGCTGGAACTGACCCGGCAGGCGGCCTATGCCGCCGAATCCGGCTTGACGACCTGAGGAGACCCCCCGATGCGAACCCTTTTCCCCTTCTGCGCGGCCCTGCTGCTGGTGCCCACCATGGCGCTGGCCGACACCCGCATCGACGAACGCCACACGCTGGCTGCGGGCGGTCGTATCGAATTGAGCAATGTGGCCGGCAAGGTGAGCGTGCGCGGCTGGGACCGCAACGACGTGCAGCTTACCGGCACGCTCAGCGACGGCCTGCAGCTGCGCCAGGAAAAGAGCGCCAACCGTGTGCGTTGGGAAATCGAGTATCCGCGACGCGGCAACAGTGGCGGCGCCACCCTGACCCTCAACGTGCCGCGCTCGGTGGAACTGCTGCTGAGCACGGTCAGTGCCAGCCAGGACATCAGCGGCATTGACGTGCGCCGCCTGCAGGCCGATACGGTCAGTGGCAGCCTGAGTGCATCGGGTCGCAGTGGCGACAGCAAGCTCAATACGGTCAGTGGCAGTGTCAATGCGCGACTGCAGACGCCGAAGCTGGACGTGAACACGGTCAGTGGCCGCATCGAAGCCGGCGGCGGCGTGTCGGGCGATATCGGTGCGCAGACGGTGTCCGGCCGGGTCGAGGTCGACGCCGGTCGCGTGCAGCGGCTTGCGGTGGAAACCGTGTCGGGCAGCATCGACCTGTCGGCGGCCGGGCTGGCGCCGGGCGGACGCATCAACGTGGAGTCGGTCAGTGCATCGGTCAGCCTGCGGCTGCCGCGCACGGTGTCGGCGCAGCTGTCGGTGAACAGCTTCAGCGGGTCGATCAACAGCGACGCCGGCAAGGTCGAGCGGCCGCGCTATGGACCGGGCAGCAGCCTGGATGCCCGCCTGGGCAGCGGCGACGGCGATATCCGCGTGCAGTCGCACTCGGGCAGTGTGCAGGTACGCCTGGACCGCTGAGCGCGGCCCGGCAGGCCGCGGCGGCAGCGCCGCCGCGGTCGGGGGTGGGTCAGCTGGCTTTCTTCAGCGCCCAGGTGGTACCGAGAACTTCAATCTTGCCACCGCTCTTGCGGAACGCGGCCAGGTCGGAGGCGATCGAGTCGCTGTTGACCACGGTGCTGGCGGATGCGCCCTTGCGTTCGCTGCGGATGCTGTTGCTGGCCTTCGCGGGGGTCTTTGCCTTGCGGGGCATGGTTGCTCCTGTCAGGTGGAAGGGGAGGAAAGCGCGCAGGACTCAGCCTGGCGCAGGTAGTCCTGCCGCTCGCGGCGGCAGTCGTCGCCGCCCATCGAGAACTGGCGGCAGATCGCCGGGCGCTGCGAATAGATCGTGCAGCGCAGGTGATACGGATCGATCGCCGCGCACCAGCCTTCCTCGTTGCGCGCCATCACGGCACGGCCGTGGGCGTCGCGCGACAGGAGCTGGCCGGGCACGTGGTCGCCGGGCTGCAGCAGGACCGGCAACCGGCAACAGACCGCGTCACAACGGCGGCAGTCGATGGGTGCTGGTTCAGCGTCAGGTTGTACGGCCACAGGGGCCTGGCGGGTGCCCAAAGCGGGTCTCGATGGCGGCTCGGGTAGTACGCAGACCATGTTCGAGCCAGAGGGCATGGTCGCCAGACCCGCTGGGCGGGGCAGGCTGCACCATGGGTACACACACCGGCGAGGCCAGCGGAAGGTGCAGCGGTTTTCTAGCCGGCCAAGGGTAGCGCAGACCGCGTAACGTTTTGTTAATCCCGGCTGGCTGCCGCCAGCGCAAGGCCTTGGACGACTCCCAGCGAGGGCTCGCCGTGGACCATGCGGGCGCCCGGGAAGGCCTCGGCAGCGGCCTGCCGCAGGTAGCGGGCGCGGGACATGCCGCCGGTCAGGAACACCGCGTCCGGGTCGCCGCCGATGTCATTGCGGACCTGCGCAAGCAGTTCGCGGATCTGGGTCAGGTAACCATGGGCGGCGGCGGCCAGACCGTCGGCGCTGTTGTCCACGTGCAGGTCGCGGGCGATGTAGTCCAGTGTGCTGCGATGCTCGCTGGCGCCGCTGAGGGCGATCTTGGCGCGCTCGACATCGCGGTACAGGCGGGCAGTGTTGCCGGTGTCCTGCAGTGCCTGCAGGCGCGCGCCCCACGGCGCATCCACGTTGTCGTAGTTGTGCTGGCGGAACTCGCGCTGGCGGGTCATGTCCTGCACGGTGGCCGCTTCCACGTAGTGGTGGGTGGGTACGCGGGTGATGCCACGGCCGAACAGCGGCATGTAACCGGACAGGCTCAGGGCCAGGTCGATATCGGTACCGCCGCGGGCGATACCCCAGGCACGGTGGATGCGTGGCGCTTCGCTGCCGCCCACTTCGGCGTGTGCGATGTCGGTGGTGCCGCCGCCGATATCGACGATCACCGCCTGATGGCGATCGCTGCTTTCAGCGTGGTAATGCATGGCTGCGGCGGCGGGCTCTTCAAGGAAGTCGATCTGGTCGAAGCCGGCCTGGCTGGCCGCTTCGCGCAGGATGTCCAGGGCCTGGTCGTTGCCGGCCTCACCGATCGAACTGCGGAACTGCACCGGGCGGCCGAGCAGGGCGCTGCGCAGCGGCTGGCCGAGCTGGGCACTGGCAGTCAAGCGGATGTGTTCGAGGATGTGCGCGGCGATGCCGGTGATGGTCTGCCGTGCGCGCGGGTGCAGGTTGTAGCCGAGCATGGACTTCGGGCTCTGCACGAGGTTGCCCTCGTGCTCCTCGAAATACGCTTCCAGCGCGTCGTCGCCATAGACCGCGTTCTGCAGCAGGTCGCTGGCACTGCGTTCCTTTCCAGCGCGCGCCTCCATCCACTCCCGGCGCAGGGCGCGCAAGGCCTCGCGGCGCAGGGCCTGTGGCGTGCGTTCCTGGCCGGCGGCGCGGGCGGCGCGGGCGGCACGGGCGGCGCTGTCGATCAGCTGCTGCAGTTCGTGTTCCTGCCCGGCGTCGAGCTGGAAATCCTCCGGATCGGGCACCACGCCGGGGAAGTAGACGCTGGTACGGAACTGTTCGGCCTCGCCGAAGCGGATCGGCAGCAGCGTCCCATCACGCACGATGGCGGCGGCGGAGTTGCTGGTACCGAAGTCGATGCCGAGGCGCATGGGGAGGTCCGGGGACGATCAGGGGCCGCGCACTCTGCTGGAGTTTGCCGCGCGCTGCAAGTTCCGGTGCCTGCCTTGTGCGGGGGCGGGCGGGGGCCCAGCCGGGACGCCGCCGGAAAATGAACGAAAAGGCCGGGCGGTTACAATGGCGGCTGTTGATTCATTTTGAGGTACTTGCGATGTCTTCTGTTCCCGCCTGCCCGCAGTGCACCCTGGAAAACACCTATGCCGATGGCGCGCTGTGGATCTGCGCCGACTGCGGCTTCGAGTGGACGGCCGAAGAAGGTGCTGGCTCGACCCTGGTCGTGCGTGACAGCAACGGCAATACCCTGCAGACCGGCGACACCGTCACCGTGATCAAGGACCTGAAGGTCAAGGGTTCCTCGATCCCGCTCAAGCAGGGCACCGTGATCCGCAACATCCGCCTGGTCGAAGACGATGCCGAACACATCGAAGGCAACTCGGACAAGATCAAGGGGCTGGTGCTGAAGACCTGCTTCCTCAAGAAGGCCTGATCGCGCCTCAGCGCTTGGCCTGCTGCGCCCGCCAGCGGGCCAGGCTGTCCAGCTTGGCCTGGTAGCGGGCCTGCTGGGTTGAACCGCCCAGTTCCTGCGCCCGCAGCAGTTCGCGGTCTGCACGCTGCAGCCGGCCGGTCAGGAAATACACCCGCGCCAGGCCGAAGTGGAACTGGTGCGCGGTGTCGTACAGGCGCACCGCCCGCCGGTAGTACGTGATCGCCTTGTCCAGGTCGCCAGCGCGTTCGGCCTGGGCGCCCTGCATGTACTGCGCGAACGGATCCTCGCGCTGCACCGACTGCAGTTTCTTCTGCATCGACTGCGCCTGCGCGGTCATGCCGAGCTTGCGATAGAGCGCACTGGCGTTGTTCAGCGCGGCACTCTGGCGGCCGTCCAGGCGCAGGGCGGTGTCCAGCGCCGTGCGAGCTCCCTGGTCGTCACCCAGGCGGTTGTCGAGCACGCCAATGTTGTTCCATGTCGAGGCGAAGCTTGGGTCCTGCGCCAGCGCGGCATCGAAGAAGGCACGCGCGCCGCTCAGGTCGCCGTCGGCCAGATGTTCCGCGCCACGGTTGTTGTAGTAGTGCGCCAGCGCCCGCTCACGGCCGATGGGCTGCGGCCCATGGCGGTCGTACAGCACGTTGCGGTCCAGGTCGACGGTGCCGTAGCGGCCGCCGACATCCACGCCGGCGTTGACGTGCCCGACGTTGTAGACCACGCCCTGGTCCTGGTCCTGGTACCACGACACTACCTGGCCGACTTCCTGCACCCGCGCCTGGATGCCGGCCTCACGGGCGAGGGTGACGAACAGCAGGGTGAAGGCGAGGCAGTTGGCGCGCTGGTGCTGCCAGATCTCGCTGACGGTGTAGGTCGCATCGGCGTCGTACTGCAGGTCCAGGCCGTGCTGGCTGAAGATCATTTCCACCAGCGCCTGCAGGCGCTGATCGCGCGAGTAACTACGGCTGATCACCTGTTTCTGCAGCATCTCGCGCATCGCCGGCGGGATCGCGAACACCTGTTCGGGCGTCGGCACGCTGGCGGCGGTGACCTTTACGGTGGAGATGGTCGGGATGGCGGGCGCAGGAGCCGCAGCATCCTGCGCGGACAGGGCTGGCGCGCCGAGCGCGGCCAGTGACAGGAGAAAGCATCGAGCGGCAAGACGGCGCATGACGGTTTCCGGCAGCGGCGGGCGCTCCCGCCTGCAGCCAGTGTAGACCTGCATGTGGCGGTCCGCATCCACTGGCGATCAGCGCGTCGATCATCCACAGCCGGTGTGGACCAGCGCGCGACAAACCTGTGGACAACTGCTGCCGGGCCTTGCCTGGCGCGGCGCGTGAAATGATGGTGAAAAAACAGCCAGCTTGCCCGGCGTTGCCAAGGGCGGGATCATCCACGCATGGACTTCGCCCCGCTGACCCTCGCTCCCGCGCACTGGCAGGCACTGCAGGATGCCTATGCGACGCCGCCGCGCGCCTACCACCACTTCGGCCACGTGCGCGCGGTCCTGCAGCATTGCCAGGCGGTGGCCGAGGGGCCGGGCTGGCAGCAGCCGGCCGAGGTCTACCTGGCGGCGCTGTACCACGATGCGGTCTACCAGGCCGGGCGCAAGGACAACGAGGCAAAGTCGGCAGCGCTGGCCCTGCAGGCCATCGCGGACTCACCGGAGCTGGCATCGGTGGACGCCGGCCGGGTCGAGCAGTTGATCCTGCTTACCGCCCGCCATGGCGCGCTGGGCCCGGCCGATGTCGATGCCGAAGCCGCGTTGTTCCTCGATTGCGACATGGCGATCCTGGCGGCGCCGGAAGCGGTGTTCTCCGCCTACGACCGTGGCGTGGCCGAAGAGTACAAGGGCGTGGTGCCGGGCTTCCTGTACCGCGCCGGGCGCCGGCGCTTCCTGCAGGGGCTGCTGCGTGCGCCGCGGATCTTCCTCAGCGACTTTTTCGACCAGCGGCTTGATGCTGCCGCGCGGGCCAACCTGCGCCGCCAACTGGGCGCCTGAGCGCGCCGCTACACTATCCACCTGCAACCGCGTGGTGTTGTTTCCAGCCGTGACCGTCTCCGATACCCCTGCCGATCCCCGTCCGCTGCCGCCGGAAGAACCCGGCCCCAACGAATGCTGCGGCAGTGGCTGCCCGCTGTGCGTGCTCGACCTGTACACCGAGGAGCTGCAGCGTTACCGCAAGGCGCTGGCTGACTGGAAGGCACGGCACCCGGACGCCGACCCATGAGTCGTGCCCGTCCAGCCGCGATGCTGGCGCTGGTGGCACTGCTGTTGTTCGTGGCGACCGCGTTGTGGACGCAGTTCGCGCGTGCGGATCTGGATTGGGTGAAGGCTACCCTGAGCCTGTACCTGCATGGGCCGTGGGGCTTGGCGCTGCGCACGGCCTATTGCCTGCTGGCACTGGCCATCGCCGTGCTCGGTATTGCGTTGTACCGGTACAGCGTGGGGCCACGGCGCAGCGCAGCGGCACCGTTGCTGTTCTGCGTGGCTGCCGGCGGCCTCGCCACCGTTGCCATCGGTGACAGCTGGCTGCCCGAGGCAACACCGTTGCTGGCACCGCTGATCCACGGGCTGGCCGCCAACACCGCCTTCCTGTGCGCCAGTGTCGGCATGCTGCTGCAGGCCTGGTACCTGCGCCGCGAGCCTGGCTGGCAAGGCAATGCGGCGCTGCTGTGGGGCTGGGCATGGCTGGCCTTCGTGCTGCTGTGGATGCACGTGCTCTGGCGCGGCGGTCCGCCGCGTGGGCTGGGGCAGAAGCTGGTGATCGCCGTGATCGTTGGCTGGCTGCTGTGGCTGGCGCTGGCGCTGTATCGCCGCGGGCGTGCCACCGGCATCCGCTGAATCGACTACCCGCTGCGTTGCGGGTCGCCTGTACCGGTACGTGCCGTGCACGCAGTGGCGGCGTATCGTGTGCGCATTCCAACGGGATGCGAAACGATGCGTGCAGGGCTGGGCAGGGCGATGGGACTGGTGTTGGCGCTGGCGGCGTTGCCAGCGGTGGCGGCAGTGCAGCAGGTCAGCCACGGACGCTTCGATCAGGTACCGGTGCATGTGCCGGCCGGGGCGCCACAACGGGTGGTGATCTGGTTCCATGATGGTGCTGATGCCGGCCGCAGCCCGATCGAAGCGCTGCGTGCCGATGGTGCGCTGGTCGCATCGGTGGATGTGGCCCACCTGCGCGGCGTGCTCAAGCGCGAAGGCAACAGCAGCTGCGCGTTCGGGGCGGGCGATGTCGAGAATTTCTCGCGTTGGGTGCAGGCATTCCTGCATCTACCGGGGTATCACCTGCCATTGGTCGGTGGCAGCGGCGAAGGCGCCGAACTGGCCTATGCGCTGGCAGCGCAGGCCGACACCCAGGTCTTCGCCGGCCTGTTGACCTCGGGTTTCTGCCCGGCGCACACGCACGAGCGCATGGTCTGCGGCGATGGCGTGAAGCACGACCGCCTGCAGCCCAGTGAACTGAATTTCCCGTGGTTGAACGCGGCCGGTGCGCCGGGGTGTTCAACCAACAGTGCAGGCCCGTTCGTGCAGCAGGTTGCGATGGCCCGTGAATTCAAGCGCACCGTTGCCGGCGATGCGACACCGGGGCTGGTGGCAGCCGCCCGGGTGATCGGCGCGCAGGCCGGGGTCGCGCTGGCACCGCCGCCGGATGCCCTGAAGGGTCTGCCGGTAGTGGAAGTGCCGGCGCAGGGCAGCGGTGACACACTGGCGGTGTTCGTTTCCGGCGATGGTGGCTGGGCCGGCCTGGACAAGGATGTAGCGGGTGCCCTGGCCGAACATGGCGTGGCGGTGGTTGGCCTCGATTCGCTGCGTTACTTCTGGAGCGAACGCACGCCGCAGGGATTTGCTGTCGATCTGCAGAAGATCATCGGTCACTACCGCCAGCAATGGCAGCGCGACAAGGTGATGTTGATCGGTTTCTCGCAGGGCGCTGATGTGCTGCCGGCCACCATCAACCAGCTGGATGCGGGCACCCGCGCCGGTCTCGAGCGCATCGTGCTGCTGTCGGTGGGCAGGAACGCCGACTTTGAATTCCATGTCAGCAACTGGCTGGGCGGTGGCGGCGACGGTTTGCCGATCGCGCCGGAAGTGGCCAAGCTGCCGGCGGACAGAACTCTGTGCGTATACGGCGACAAGGACAAGGACGCGCTGTGCCCCGATCTGCCGGGCAACGACGGCGTGCACAAGGTCAAGCTGCCGGGCGACCATCACTTCGGCGGTGACTACGATCGCTTGGCCGAGGTGATCCTCAAGGGCGGCGCGTAGGTCCCTGGTAGACGCCGACCTTCGTCGGCGCTGCGGCTTGGACCATCACGGAAGGGAGCGTGTCGACCAAGGTCGACACCTACCGGGCGGCAGGTAGCGCCGGGCCATGCCCGGCGGATCGTGACCTCAATTCCGCCGCGGGTAAGGACGGCGCGTAGGCCTCTGGTAGACGCCGACCTTGGTCGGCGCTGCGGCTTGGACCATCACGGAAGGGAGCGTGTCGACCAAGGTCGCTACCTACCGGGCGGCAGGTAGCGCCGGGCCATGCCCGGCGGATCGTGACCTCAATTCCGCCGCGGGTCCAGCGAGATCAGCCGCGTGGCATCCAGCAGCGCGGCCGGCAGGTGCATGCCGCCGGGCGCGGCCAGGTAGCGCGGTCGCCACTGCGGATCGAACTTCGACTTGAACCGGCGCAGGCCGCTGAAGCCATAGAAGCGCTCGCCATGCCGCGCGAGCAGGCCGGCCAGGCGGTTCCAGCGACCGGCCAGGCGGTGCTGGGCCAGGCCGGACAGCGGCGCCATGCCCAGCGAGAATCGCGCATACCCCTGTGCGCGCCCCCACAGGAACAGCTCGATGAACAGGAAATCCATCGTGCCCTTCGGTGCGTCGCTGACGTGGCGCATCAGATCCACTGACAACTCAGCGCCAGCTGGTGCCTGCCACAGGTTGGCAAAGGCCACGATCCGGCCTTCGGCTTCGACCAGGGCGATCGGGAAACGCACCAGATAATCCGGGTCGTAGCTGCCCAGCGAGAAGCCCTTCTCGTCGCCGGACTTGTCGTCCAGCCACGCGTTGGAAATGGCATGCAGGCGTGGCAGCAGGGCAGGGATTTCTTCCGCCGGTGCAACGCGGAAGGACAGCCCGCCGCGCTTGCCGCGGTTCCAGGCTTGCCGCAGGTCGGCACGCTCGCGGCCTTCCAGGCCGAAGTCGTGCAGCGGCACCATGGCCTCTTCACCCAGCTTGACCAGGCCCAGGCCGAGATCGAGATAGGTCTGCCAATACGCCTCACCCACCTGGTAGAACACCGGGCGCAGGCCGAGCCGGTCGGCTTCCTCGCGGAAGCGCCAGATCAGTGCACGCGCCACCTCGGGTGGCCCGACCGGATCGCCCATCGCGATCAGGGAACCGCCGTAGCGCTGCATCATCACAAAGCCCTTGTGTTCCGCATCGCGCAGTACCGCCTTGTCGGCGGTCAGCACCAGGCAGGCCTGGGTGTCGGTAGCGCCGGCCAGCACCGGTGCCAGCGCCTGCAGGGTTGCATCGTCGGCAGGCGGCAGCGGGCTGCGCGTGCTGTGCAGCAACCGCGCCAGCCCGAACATCACCAGTGCCATCGCCACCAGCAGCAGCGCACGCAGCGCGCGCGGTGCATTGCCGGACACCGCGAACTGCCACCACAGCTCGTTCTGGTATTCGACATGGCTGTAAGTGAAGAACAGCAGCCACGTCACCGCCACCAGCACCAGGCCGAGGTTGCGCAGCCATGGCCACGACCAGGCTTCGTCCAGCAGCGCGCCCTGGCGATAGAACTCGCGTCGCGCCGCCCACAGCGCCATCGCCACCAGCAGCGCCGACAAGGCGATCAGTGGTTGGCCGCCGCGCAGCCAGATCGGCAGCGGCGCGATCACGCAGATCGCCATCGCCAGCATCCACGCCGCGTGGCTGCGGCGGGCCAGGCCCTGGCCGATCAGCAGCAGGGCGACGCCGCCCAGGCTGCCGATCAGGTGCGAGGTTTCCAGGATCGGCAGCGAGGCATTGATCAGGTGCCGCCGTGGTGTGGGCAGGGTGCCGTCGATGACCAGCGCGGCGCCGACACTGAAGGCCGCCAGCGCGATGATCTGCGGCAACCACGGACGCAGCGCGTACCAACCAGCTCGGGTTGCGCCTGCGCTGGCCTGCAGCGGTTGCCGCAGTGCGGGTGCCAGTGCCAGCACGGTGGCCAGCAGCAGCGGCAGCACGTAGTAGCTGACGCGGTAGATCAACGCCGCCGCCAGCACCGCCGCGGGCGCCACCTGCGGCAGCAGCTTCAGCAGGCTCCACTCGAACACACCCAGGCCGGCCGGTACGGTGGAGACCAGACCGGCCAGCACGGCGACCAGATACAGGCCGACGAAACCGGGCAGGCCGGTCGGCGTGGAATCCGGCAGCAGCACGTAGAACGCGGCACTGGCCAACACCAGCTCGACCACGCTGAGCACGGTGACACCCAGCATGGTGCGTCGGTCGGGCAGCCACAGGCCATGGCCGAAGATGCGGAACTGGCGACCGTCGCGACCGACCAGGATGAAGGTGGCGGCAAAGGCGATCAGTGCAACGATGCCGACCACGCGCACTGCAGCGGGATCCAGCGGCAGCGCAAGCGCGGCAGCGGCCGGCTCCATGCACAGCGCCACGCCGATCAGCAGCCACGCGCCGAAGATGAAGCCCAGCGTGCTCATCAGCACCACCTGGCCGATCTGTGCCAGGTCCAGGCCGGCACTGCGGTAGCCACGCAGGCGCACGGCACCACCGGTGAGTGCGGCAAAGCCCACGGTCTGACCCAGTGTATGGGCGAGGAAGGCGGTGATGCCGATCCGCGCCGGGTGCACGCGGATGCCGCTGCGGCGCAGGCCGATTGCATCGAAGCCGATCAGGCACGCGTAGCTGGCCAGACCGAGCAGCACGGTCAGTGCGATCTGGGCACCGCTGAGCTGACGGAAGGCCTGGCGGATCGCGCGATAGCCGTGCTCATCGAATTCACCGGCCAGCCCGTGCAGGGCCAGCGCCAGGATCAACAATGGAACGACGATGGTGACGACCCGCTTCCAGGTCGGGGCAGAGGCGGCAGGGACGGAATCGGTAGGGGCGGTCATCGGCGCAAGGGTGCGGCAGCAAGGGCGAGGGCGGTGTCAACGCAGGGCGTCGCGCATCGTGCGCCTGCCAGCGCGGTTTGACCAGCGGTGCGGCTGTGCCGCCGCTGGCGGTATTCAGTGGCCGCACCGGGCACACACTTGCAACGCCGGCTGGGTGAGAATGCAGTTCAGACCACCCGCAGGAGCCACGCCCATGATGGAGCGTTACGACGTCGGACCGCGCATGTCCGAGATGACCGTGTACAACAAGGTCGCCTACCTTTCCGGCCAGATTCCGGAGGACACCAGCCAGGACATCACCGGGCAGACCCGGCAGGTGCTGGCCGAGATCGACAAGCTGCTGGCGCTGGTCGCCAGTGACCGCCAGCACGTGCTGCGTGCGGAGATCTTCCTGGCCGACATGGCTGACTTCGAAGGCATGAACAAGGCGTGGGACGAGTGGGTGGTGGAGGGCGCGACCCCGGCCCGTGCCACCGTCGAAGCCAAGCTTGCGCACGCCGAATGGAAGGTCGAGATCATCGTGACGGCGGCCGTGCCGTAATGACCGGACAGGGGTCAGATCCCTTTTCCTCCGGAAAAGGGATCTGACCCCGTTTGCCCGGGGGCTGACGCTGCAACATCCGTTACAGCGGCGGTTGTAACCGTGAGCTTGCCTGCGCACACAAGGCCAGGCAGGCCAGCATCAACCCTTCCATGACCCGGTCGCCGACGTATTCCTCCGGCGCACCGTTCTGCCGGGTGCGTTCGGCGGCCAGCATGACCTCCTGCACCACCCGCAGCCCGGCCAGCGCGCAGTCGGCATCGGCCAGTGCCATGCACCGGCTGGGAAGTTGATGCCGCTCCGGCCACGCTTGGCCATCGGCTGCAGCGCCGGTGCCGATACGGCGCAAGGTCGCAACCAGCGTGTTGGGATCAAGCGCTGGCGACGGTTCCGTGTCCTCGCCGGCAGCAGCCGGGTCGAGGCAAGCGTGCAGATGACGATAATCCGATGCGTTCATGGCAAGGCTCCGTGCAGGACAGACGGTAGCCGCCACTCAAAGGTGGCGGACGGAGACGTGGCTCGAAAACCGGGACGCAAGACGAAACCGGTGGACCCGAAAGCCCCCACGCTCCGCCCGCCATAGCCGGCAGACGGATTGCCAGCCGGCGCCACGCAAAGTGACGCCGGCTGGCAAGCGTAAAAAACATCTTGCGTCGCGGGTTTTCGACACCCGGCCACCCTGTTCCGGTGGCTCACCATCTGTAAACCCGCTGCGGCGGAATGCCAATCAGACGAGTTGCATTGCTCGCACCATCAAGACGCTTTCAGCATTTTTGCATGCTGTTGAACGGCCTCAAGCGCAGCTGGCGCAAGGGTCGCGAATGATCGAGCAATCTGCGACATGCATCGTGATTCGATAGTTGCCAGTGCACACAGGGCAGGTCGTTTGCGACGAAGGTCCATGACGTCGGAAAGATGGTGCGGACCAAGGTCCGCACCTACCAACATCCCAGCCATAGCATTGCAGTTGCTCGACCGTCCGTGACGGATATCTGTCGGGGGCTGGTGGGCGGGGGCAAGCGGGACCGTTGGCGCCATGGGCCAGGCGCATGCCGCCTGGCGGGTTGGGCAGGACGCCCAACCCCGGTCTTGCCGTGTGCGCAGGATAGCGCACACGAGCAAGGCGCCATCGAGCCCCCATGGATGGGTTCACGGCGTGTCCCGCTTGCCCCCGCCCACCAGCCCGGACCATCAAACCCAGCCAGCCGACGCTCCGGCTGTTGCCGTTGCTGTTGCTTGAAAACGCGCAACGCGACGCCGCCGCGTCGCAAAAGAAACCTACACCAACACCAGCTCGATGCAATCCACCGGACACGGCGGAATACACAACTCGCAGCCGGTGCACAGATCTGCAATCACCGTATGCATGTACTTCGCCCCGCCGACGATCGCATCCACCGGGCACGCCTGTATGCACTTCGTACACCCGATGCAGTCAGCCTCCACGATCAACGCCACCTGCGGTGCCTTGTGCTCGCCCCGGCTGCGATCAAACGGCAGCGCCGGCACACCCAGCACCTGCGCCAACGCCCGCGCACCGGCATCGCCGCCCGGCGGACAACGATCCACCCCCACCTCGCCACGCGCCATCGCCTGCGCGTACGGGCGGCAGCCGTCGTAGCCGCATTGCCCACATTGGGTCTGCGGCAGCAAGCGGTCCAGGCGTTCGGTCAGGGGCGGAATCAGGCTCATGCGTGGCGAAGGCTGCGCGTGTGGTTACTTCAGGGGTTTGCCGCGGTACCAGCGCTCGTGCGCCAGCGCCAGCATCGGACGATCCTCGGCGCTGTCACCGTAGGCATGGATGCGTGTGTAGCGTGACAGATCGAACTGGCGACGGATGTGCTCGACCTTGCGCGGGCCACAATCGCCGCCGGCGTAGCGGCCGGTCAGGCGTCCGCTTTCGCTTTCCAGTCGATTGCAGATCAGCTGCAGGCCCAGTTGTTCGCACCACGGCCGCAGGTACAGATCCAGTGAACCGGATACCACCACTACGGTGTGCTGCTGCGCCTTGTGCCAGAGGATCTGCTCCAGCATTTCCGGACGCACGACATCGGGCAGGAACTCGCGGGAAAAGCCCGCCGCCAGCGTCTCGATGTCATCGGCGTGGCGCTCGCTGAAGGTCAACCGGGTCACCCGTGCACGGATGCGCTCGGCAGAGATCAGCTTCAGCTTGTACGCCAGCAGCCATGGGCCGACTTTCCACCACGCCTGTGCCAGCTGTTCGGCGGTGGCGACCCGGCGCAGGAAGCGGCCGTAGGTGTCGCAGGTGGTAACGGTGTGGTCGAAGTCGAACAGCGCCAGTTCCAACGCAGCATCTCCCATCACGGTACCTCCCTTCGCGGTGCTCAAGGCTGGGCGCGGCCGGGGCCGCGCCCGTGTTGCATCAACGCACTGGCATGCCCGGCTGCGCGCCGCTGTCGGCGTCCAGCAGGGCCAGCGCGCCGCCATCGAAACCGGCCGACAGGATCATGCCTTCGCTCAGGCCGAAGCGCATCTTGCGCGGGGCCAGGTTGGCGATGAACACCACGCTGCGGCCGACCAGTGCTTCCGGCTCGCCGTAGCTGGCGCGGATGCCGGAGAAGATCTGGCGCTTGCCGAGTTCGCCCGCATCCAGTTCGAAACGCAGCAGCTTGTCCGAACCTTCCACGAACTCGCACACCAGCACCTTGCCGATGCGCAGGTCGAGCTTGGCGAAGTCGTCGATGCCGATGTAGGCCGGCGCGTCAGCGCTGTTTGCTTCGTCCTTGGCCACCACCGGTGCGGCAGGCTTGCTTGCTTCAACCTTGGCAGCGGGGGCAGCCGCGGCGGCAGTCAGGGTGTCCTTGGAGGCGTCGATCATGGCGTCAATCTTCTTCGGGTCGATACGGGTGAACAGCGGGGTGTATTCGGTGATGCGGTGGCCCAGCAGCGGCTGCGCCAACTCGGTCCAGTCATTCACCGGTGCAGCCAGGAAGGCCTCGGCCTGCGCGGCGGTGGCCGGCAGCACCGGCTTCAAGGCGGTGACCAGCACGCGGAACAGGTTCAGGCCCTGGCTGCACACCGCCTGCAGCTGCGCGTCGGCGCCTTCCTGCTTGGCGATCACCCACGGCTTGACGTCATCGATGTAGCGGTTGGCTTCATCGGCCAGGGTCATGGTCAGGCGGATCGCCGCGGCCGGGTCGTTGCGCTCGTAGGCTTCACGGATCGGCGCCAAACCATCGACGAAGCGCTGGTACTGCGCCGCGTCGGGCAGCTGCGCGGCCAGCTGGCCATCGAAGCGCTTGCTGATGAAACCGGCGCAGCGGCTGGCGAGGTTGACGAACTTGCCGACCAGATCGGCGTTGACGCGGGCGATGAAGTCGCCCAGGTTCAGGTCGAGGTCGTCGACGCCGCCACCGGACTTGGCGGCGAAGTAGTAGCGCAGCGCTTCCGGTTCCAGGCCGGCATCCAGGAACGTACGCGCCATCACGAAGGTGCCGCGCGACTTGCTCATCTTCGCACCATCGACGGTCAGGTAGCCGTTGACGTGCAGGCGGGTCGGCGCGCGGTGGCCGGTGCCGTGCAGCACCGCCGGCCAGAACAGGCCGTGGAAATTGACGATGTCCTTGCCGAGGAAATGATGCAGCTCGGTGCTGGTGCCGGCGCGCAGGTGCGCTTCGAAATCCTCGCCGATCTTGCCGCACAACGTCTGGAAGCTGGACAGGTAGCCGATGGGCGCGTCCAGCCAGACGTAGAAGTACTTGCCCGGCTGGCCGGGGATCTCGAAACCGAAGTACGGCGCATCGCGCGAGATGTCCCACGCACGCAGGCCACCTTCGGCATTGAGCCATTCACCGAGCTTGGCCTTCACGCCGGGCAGGGCGACATCGCCGGCCAGCCAGTCGCGCAGGAAACCGTCGAAGTGGCCGACCTCGAAGAAGAAGTGCTCGGAATCGCGCATTTCCGGGGTGGCCCCGGAGATCACCGAGCGCGGTTCCTTCAGGTCGGTCGGCGCATAGGTGGCGCCGCAGACTTCGCAGTTGTCGCCGTACTGGTCGGCGCTGCCGCAGTTCGGGCAGATGCCCTTGACGTAGCGGTCGGGCAGGAACATGCCCTTGGCCGGGTCGTAGAACTGCGCCACCGAGCGACGGCTGATGTGGCCGGCCGCTTCCAGCTTCAGGTAGAACGCCTCGGTCAGCGCCTTGTTGGCGGCTGAATTGGTCGAGTCGTAGTGGTCGAAGGCGACGCCAAAGGCGGCGAAATCGCGTTCGTGACTGGCCTGGATGTTGGCGATGAAGGTTTCCGGGGTGACCCCGGCCTTCTCCGCAGCCAGCATGATCGGCGTGCCGTGGGTGTCGTCGGCGCACACGAACCAGGCCTTGCCGCCGCTCATTCGACGCGCACGCACCCAGATGTCAGCCTGGATGTAGCCGACCAGGTGGCCCAGGTGCAGCGGGCCGTTGGCGTAGGGCAGGGCGGTGGTGACGAGCGCGGTACGGGTCATGGTCACGGGGTGCAGCCAGGGGGAACCGGGGATTATCGCATGCCCGCAACGCGGTGACCCGGCCGGAGCCGGGTCACTGGGGGCCGTGCAGGACCGGTGCGCTTACTCGCGCACCCAGGTCTGCGTGCGGCAGATGAAGGCGATGCAGCCGGCCACATCCAGCTTGGTGCCACCCGCCTGGAGTTCCAGCTTGGACTTGTAGGTCTTGCCGTTGCCCGGGTCGAGGATGGTGCCGCCGGACCACTTGCTGGTGCTGCCCTTGTCCTGGGCCAGGTTCCAGAGGATGGTCATGCCGCGCACCGGCTTGTTCTTGTTGGCGCCTTCGCAACCGTCGCAGACCGGGTTCGGGCCCTTGTCCGAATGCAGGATCTCGACCACCCGGCCGGTCAGCGTGCCGTTGGCGGCCTGGCTGATCTCGACGATCGACTTCACCTTGCCGGTCTTGTCGTCGATGGTCTTCCAGCGGCCGGCGGCACTGTCGGCGGCCTGCGCGGAGAGCGCGGCCAGGCACAGCGGCAGCGCCAGCAGCAGGGTCTTGAAGGTCTTGCGCATGGTCCCCTCCCAGGGTTCATTCCGGCACGATGCCGGTACGGGTCGACTGTATACCCATTCGGCGGGGTATGGGGAAGGGGGGCTTGGCCGGGCTGCGCCCGGCACCCGCAGAGGCAACGGCCGGAGCAACGGCAAAAGCGGCTGTTCTGTGGGATGGCGGGGTGGGTCCGGTTGCGGGGGACGCTGCAAGTACGTCCATGTAAGCTCGGTCGCCGCATCCATGCGGCTCACGCCCCCGCAACCGGACCCACCCCGCCTTCGACAGGCTCCCGCAATCTGTCGGAATGGCATGGCCTGCTGTTGGTAGGTGTCGACCTTGGTCGACACGCAGATCCATGCCATGCGTGGATGAACTTCGCGATTGAGGATCGCTCAACCGATCTCGTACAGCTCCAGCGGCAGGTCGTCGGGGTCGGCGAAGAAGGTGAAGCGGCGGCCGGTGTATTCGTCCACGCGGATCGGTTCGCAGGCTACGCCGTGGCTGGCCAGGCGTTCGATGAACGGTTCCAGCGCGGCTACCCGGAACGCGAGGTGGCGCAGGCCCTGGGCTTCGGGGCGGCTGGGCCTTGCGGGCGGCGAGGGGAAGGAGAACAGCTCCAGTTGGCCGCCATCGGGCAGGGAGAGGTCCAGCTTCCACGAGTCGCGTGCGGCGCGGTGGTTCTCGGCCAGTATGCGCAGGCCCAGCACGCGCACGTAGAAGTCTTTCGAGCGCGCGTAGTCGCTGCAGATCAGTGCGGCATGGTGGATGCCCAGCAGGCCGGTGGTATCGGGGGTCATTGCAGGGTGTCCAGCCAGCGCTGGGCGATCTTCAGCGCCAGCGGATAGGGTTCGGGGGCGTTGCGGTTGCTCAGCACGATCACGGTCAGGTGTTTGTCCGGGTAGCGCAGGATCACGTTGCGGAAGCCGATGCTTTCGCCGCTGTGCCACTGCATGCGGCCGTTCAAGCGCCAGCCGAAACCGTAGTGCGGTACGTCCGCTTCGGTGGTGGCGGTGGCCGGGCTGAACATCGCCTTGCGCGATGCGGCTGACAGCAGGCGGTCGTCGTACAGGGCCGCATCCCAGCGCGCGAGGTCGTCCAGCGAGGCGTAGATGCCGCCGTCGCCGAGTACGGCGCTGGTCGTGCTCTGGTCGGTGCGTTGCCAGTGGCCGTCAACCTCGCTGTAGCCATAGGCACGCTGCGCCACAACATCGACACCGTCCTGGTGGGCGACGGTATGCGCCATGCCCAGTGGCCGGAAGATGCGCTGCTGCAGGAAGCTGGCAAAGTCGCTGCCGGCGGCGCGGCCGACGATCAGCGCCAGCAATGCGTAGCCGCTGTTGCTGTAGCGGTACTGCGTACCGGGTGCGAAGGCGAGCCGATCTTCGCGGGCGAGCAGGGCAAGCACATCGGCGTCGTGCACCTGCCGGGTGTCGGCAGGGTCCATCAGGTCTTCGTAGTCCAGCAGGCCGCTGGTGTGCGACAGCAACTGCCTCAAGGTGATGGCGGCAGCGGCGGGCGGCAGTTCCGGCAGCCAGCGCCGCGCCGGCTGGTCCAGTGCGAGGCGACCGTCCTCGATCAGCAACAGCACCGCCGCAGCGGTGAACTGCTTGCTGACCGATGCCAGGCGGAAATTGCTGGCCGGCGTCACGGCGCTGCCATCTTCGACCACGGCCAACCCGTAGCCGCGGCGGAATACCGGCTGCCCGTCGTGCAGCACCAGCACCGCCGCACCCGGCACCTGGCCATCGTAGGCCTGCATCAGGCCATCGATGCCTGCATCCGGCGGCGCCAGCGGTGCCGCCGCCAGGGTGATCGACGGCAGCACAGCGAGGACGGCGATACACAGCAGGGCGGCAGGGCGCATGGCAGCTCCGTGACGGTCAGGGTGCGGGTGCTGGTGTTGCCGTGGCCGGCTGGGCCAGCCAGCGTTCGATCTTGTGGTCCAGTACATCCAGTGGCATCGAACCGTCCTTCAGCACTTCGGCATGGAAGCGGCGCAGGTCGAACGCTGCACCCTGGCGTGCCTTGGCCTTGTCGCGCAGGGCGATGATCGTGGTCAGGCCCGCCACGTTGGACAGCGCCTGGCCAGGCTGGGCCATGATCCGTTCGACCTCGGCGTTGGCGTCGTCGCTGCTCATGTCCACGGTCTTCTGCAGATAGGTCACGGCCTGCTGCTTGCTCCAGCCCTGCGCATGCACGCCGGTGTCGGCGACCACGCGCGCGGCGCGCAGCAGGCGCGAATACAGATAGCCGATGCGGTCGTACGGATCGGTGTACGCGCCGAGGTCTTCGCCCAGGGTCTCCGCATACAGGCCCCAGCCTTCGACGAAGGCGAGGTCACCGCCGAGGCGGCGGAAGCGCGGCAGCTTGGTCAGTTCCTGCTGCAGGCCCAGCTGCACGTGGTGGCCGGGAATGGCTTCATGCAGGTACTGCACCGGCACGTTCCAGCGCTTGCGGCTGGGCAGGTCGCGGGTGTTGACGAACAGCACGCCGGGTTGCCCTGGGGGCGACGGCTGGTAGGAGGCTGCGGCGGCGGTCATGGCGCGTTCCGGTTCCACTGCATGGATCTGCAGCGGCGCCTTCGGCAGGGTGTCCAGCACCAGCGGCAGGCGTGCATCGACCTGCTGCTGCACCTGCCGGTAACGGTTGAGCAGCGCGTTGGCGTCGCTGTACTGGAACTGGCGGTCGTTGCGCATGCTGCGCAGCAGCTTGGCCTGCGAACTGCGCAGCTTGCCATCGCGCATCACCGTGGTGATCTGTGCCTGCAGCTCCTGCACGCGCTGCTCGCCCAGCGCATGCAGCTGCGCGGCGGTCTGCTGGCTGGCGGTGGTCTGCACGATCAGGTTGGCGTACCACGCCTGCCCATCGGGCAGTGCGCCGAGGCCGCTGCTGCTGCGCGTGGCAGGCAGGTATTCGGTGGCGATGAAGCCACGCAGGGCGCGGTAGGCCGGCATGATGCGCAGTTCGATCATGCGCTTGTACTCGGCGCTGATGCGCGCCTTGTCTTCGGCGGAGATGGACTCCGGCATGGTCCGGATCGGCGACCAGAAGATGCTCTCTTCGGCGGTCGGCTTGATCACCGCGTCCAGCTGCGGCAGTACTTTTTCCATCAGGTCGCGCGGCTGCACCACGCCGGCCTTCATGCCCTGGCGCATGTTGGCGATGGCCTGGTCGAACAGATCGGGAATGCCCAGCGAGCGGCGCGACCAGGTGTCGTAGTCCTTGGCCGTGTTGAACGGCTGCGCGCCAGCACCGGCGCCGAGGATGGCCATGATGCTGCCGACGTTGTAGTACTGGCTGATCGGCATCATCCAGCTTGGATAACGCTCGGCGGCCAGCGAGGCGCGGGCGTCGCGCACGAAGATCTCGTAGCTGAGCAGGTCCTGCCCCTGCAGGCCGTCGCTGCCGATCTTCTCGACCTTGCCCAGCCATTCGGTGGTGAAGTCGTGCGATTGCTGGCGCCAGGCGGCGGAGAGGATGTTGGGCAGCTGGTCGTTGTAGCGCGGCTCGCCCTGGAAGGTCGCCTGCAGCGGGTTCAACCGCATGGAGGCATCCCAGTATTCGTCGTACAAGCGCTCCAGCTGCACCTGCTTGGGCACTGCGCGGGCCGGGGCGACCGGACGCGGCGCGGCGCGGCGCGCCGAACTGCCGCGGGCCGGCGGGGTGGCACGTGTGCCGGCGCGCGCCTTCGGCTTGGCCGCCTGGCGGGTCTGCGCGGCGGCGGGGCGGCTGCCCTTCTTCTTCGCTGCTTCGGCCGGCGGAACGGCGCTGAACAGGAACAACGCGGCGATGGCGGCGGCCAGGACGCGGGGGGAATACGGCATCAAGAAGCTTCCGTGGAACACAGACCGTGGAGCTTGCACGATCCGCGCGCGTACGGCCAGCGTGAGGGCGCAGTCAGCTTGCGCGCCGCTGGGGCTTCAGTCAGCCGCGGCTGCGGCGCGCAGGTCGGCGGCGCGGTGTTCGCCCAGATAGCGGGTGATTGCACGCCGCATCAGGTACAGCAACGGAATCAGGGCGATCGCAAAGCCCATCTTGTAGACGTAGTTGACACTGCTCACCGCCAGGAACAGCGATGTCGGCCAGTGCTGGGGGCCGAGCACGAAGGCGATCCAGATCACCACGAAGCTGTCCACCAGCTGCGAGACCGCGGTGGAACCGGTGGCACGCAGCCATACATGGCGCTCGCCGGTGGCCTGGCGGATGCGATGGAACACCGCCACGTCGATCAACTGGCCGAACAGGAACGCCACCAGCGAACCGGCAATGGTCCACATGCCCTGTCCGAACACCGCCGCGAACGCGGCCTGGTAATCGGGCACGCCGTGGGCATCCATCGAGGTCACCCACCAGCTGGCCGGTGCCAGTGAGATCGCAGCGAAGGCGAACAGGAAACCGTAGGCGATCAGCACCACCGCCAGCCACGAGATGAAACGCACCCCGCGCTTGCCGAAGAATTCGTTGATGGTGTCGGTCATGATGAACACCACCGGCCACAGCAGCGTGCCGGCGGTGAAGCTCAACGAGCCGGTCTGGCCGAACAGGTTCCAGTTCAGCGGATCGATGCCGAGGGTGTCTTCCAGGGCGAAGATCTTCACCCCGATCAGTTCGGCCAGTACGGCGTTGCCGCAGAAGAACGCGGCCAGCACGATGAACAGCAGGACCGCGCGGTCCTGCAGCGGGCGCGCGTGCGACGCCTCACTCATTCGGAACGATCGCCAGCGCGGGTGAACGGAACGCTGGAGGGCGCCACTGCACCGCCGGAAATGATGAAGCTCATCGCCTGGTCCACCGTCCAGTCGGTCGGGGTGAGCAGCTCGACGGGCACGATTTCCAGATAGCCCGAGGTCGGGTTCGGCGTGGTGGGTACGTAGACGGCCGCCAGTTCGCGGTCGGTGCCCTGTTCCTTGATGACCCGGGTGACCAGGCCGACCGATTTCATGTCGCGATGCGGGAAGTCGATCAGCACCACGCGCTGGGTGCTGCCCGGCTCGGTCTGCAGCATGTCCAGCAGCTTCTTGGCGCTGTCATAGATGATGCTGGCCAGCGGGATGCGCTTGATGACTGCACCAACCCAGCGCAGCAGGCGCTGGCCGACCACGCGGCGGCTGGCCACGCCCACCGCCAGGATCACCAGCAGGGTGGCCAGCAGGGCGATGGTGTTCTGGATCCATTCGGCGCGGACCCAGCCGAGGTAATGCGGGAAGTTGGTCGCGATCTGTTCGGACAGCGGCACTACCAGCGGGCTGGAAATGCCCGACAGCAGCACGAACACGAATTTGACCACCACCCAGGTCAGCCAGATCGGCAACAGGGTCAGCAGGCCGGTCAGGAACAGGCGCTGCAGGGAGGGGCGGGGAACCAGGGCGGGGGCTTCGAGCGACATGCGCGCATTGTAGCGGTCGCGGCCGCTCCTTTACGCTGTCCGTTGGCGGTGCTGGCCATGCAGGGAAAGGATGCTGTGTTGAAGATGCTGCGGTGGTTGGGCTGGGCAATGCTGGCCCTGGTGGTGATGGCCGTCGCGGCATGGCTGCTGTCGAGGTTCTGGCCGTTGTCGGCCGCCCAGCGGGAAGACAGGCGTCTGCTTGAGGCCGTGCAACCCAACGAAGGTCGCAACGGCTTCGCCCTGCTGTGGACGCTGCCCTTCGATGGGCTCGACCAGGCCCAGCGTGAGGCGGCGTTGGCCGACGATGTGCAGCGCTGGAAGGCCTCGCCATCGCAGGCGTCGCACGCCTCGTTGCTGGCGGCCAAACACGCACCGTTGACTCTGGATGGGGCAGGTCGTTGTGCCGTTGGGCCCGTGGGCTGCCTGGCGCAGGTGCGCGCTGATCCGCAGCGCTTCGCTGACGCCCACACCGGGCATGCCGGCCTGCACCAGCGACTGGCCCGGTTGGCAGACTTCGATCGTTTCGATTCCCCGTTCCAGCCCAGCGGAATCGAACTCATGCCACTACCGGCGTACACGCCGCTGTTGGATGGCGCCAGTGCGCAGGCACTGGCCTATCTGCAGGGCGATGTTGCCGGTGCCGTCGAGGCAGGCTGCAGATCGGTTCGGTTCGGGCGGCGGATGATGCGCACCAGCAGCACGCTGATGGACAGCATGATGGGCGCTGTTGTGGTGAGGACCCATGCCGCGTTGCTGGGCGACATGCTGGTCGAGCAATCGCCGGGTTACGTGCTGCCCGCCTCCTGCGAGGTGGCGCTGCAGCCGCTGGACGCCGACGAGCAGAGCCTGTGTCAAGCGATGCAGGGCGAATTTGCGATGAACAAGGCGGCCATCGAGGCGTCCACGCAGACAGCAGGCAGCCGCCTGCTGCTGGATCGCGACCACACCCTGGCCCGGATCGCCGGCAATTTCGGTTGGGCATGCCGCCCCGCTGCAGCCAAGGCGCTGGCAGCCGATGTCCCGCTCCTTGTCCCGCCACCACCCCGATGGGATGTGGGCTGCGTGGCCAATCCGCTGGGATGCACAGTGAGCGCCATCGCCGGGCCGTCCTACACGCAGTACGCGGCGCGCAGCCAGGACGCAGCAGCGATGATCCGCCTGCTTGGGGCGCAGCGCTGGCTGCGGCAACAGGCCGGGCCAGCCGACGAGGCACTGGCGCGGTTGCCGGCGCAGTGGCGTTCGGACACCCGCATGCCACAACTGTCTGCCGACGGTCGCCATCTGCAGGTATTGCGGCGTGGACCGGCGCGCGAAGGCGAGGGCCCGTATCTGTCGATGCCGTTGCGGGCGGACTGACCCGGGCTCAGCCGCCGTCGCCGCGCGGATTGAACGCCCAGCCATCGCCAACGCTGTCCAGCGTCCAGCGCTTGCGGTCAGCCAGGGTCTGCCAGCGCACCTGTTCCTTGTCGTCCTGCATGCTGCCTTGGGTCAGCTTCACCTTGCCGGTGGAGAAGTTCACGCTGAGGCCTTCGGTCTGCCCGGAATTGCGCATCATCGAGTCGCGGTCGTAGCCGATCAGCGCGAAGTGGCCTTCCTGCCAGCGGAACGTGAACGTGGTGGTGCTGGTCGACCAGCTGCCCGCGCTGGAGAACGAGTACAGGCCCACCCGCAGTGCGCCGCGCTGGATCGACACGCCGGTGCCTTCGGCCAGCGCATCGCTGAGCACGGGCGAGTCCGGGCGCGGAATGAGCGTGTGGTTCTGCGCCGCCAGCACGTAACCCGACGGTCGCGCAAAGGCAATGGCGAGGATGCGCGGGTTGCTGTCATACGGCGACGGCCCGAACCCATCGTGCTCGATGATGTTGCGCGGGTCGTGCTGGCGCAGTACCAGCGCAAGGTCGGCGCGCCCGTCGTGGTCGAGGTCGCCTTCGATCCTGTATTCCAGCGCCCAGCCGGCAGGCACGAACCCCTCAGCCGTAGCGGCGTGCGCCGGCAGGGAGGGATAGCGCACCGGCGGCACGTCCAGTGCGGTGGCGGTGAAGGGCAGGGCGGCCAGCGCCGCAGCAAACAACGAAAGGCGCATTGCAGCCTCCATGGCAGGGCTGCAGAGGATAGCGGGGCGTCGGCCGACCCGCTTTACCGTGCGTGTGGCTTCAGGCGCACATAGACCTGCTTGCGTACCTGCGCGACGACCTCGCCAGCTTCGTCGACCACGTCGTTGCTGAACCAGCGCAGCACTTTTTCGCCGCCGGCCGCCGCCGTACGCAGTTCATCCAGCAGGGCGTCATCGATGCGGAACGAGGTACGCACCGTTCCGCGGCCGGGCTTGAGGAAATCGATCGCACCGGCGCGATCCCAGACGTAATAGTCACGGCCCAGGGTATGCATCAGGCCCAGCATCCAGAACGGATCGGTCATCGCGAACAGGCTGCCGCCGAAGTGGGTACCGACGTAGTTGCGGTTCCAGGGGCGCAGGCGCAGTTCCACGTCGATCTGCCGGTAGTCCGGGGTGATCCGGGTGACATGGATGCCGGTGAACAGGAACGGTGGCCACAGATTGATGCCGAAGCGGAACGTGCTGGCTTTCATGCGGGAACCGGGCAGGGGGCAGGGATCCCAGTCTAACCATTCGCATGCGTATGTTGTAGCCCGTGGCATCCACATCAGGCCTGCTGGCCGCTATGGCCCGGGCGTGCCGCCGTCGATCACATAACCGTCGCGGCCATTGTCCTTGGCCCGGTAAAGCGCGTTGTCGGCGCCTTCGACGAAATGATGCGGTTGCAGGTCGCTGTCCGGCACGCGGGTATAGACGCCGATGGTCAGGGTGACACCCGTGTCGCTGCCATCGCCGGGTGGCGGCAGGGCGCGTATGCAGGAGATCAGGTCTTCGATCACCTGCCGTGCGCCTTCAACCGGGGTGTCGGGCAGCACCAATGCGAACTCGTCGCCGCCATAGCGGGCGGCCATGTCACGGGGGCGCCGGGCATGCGCCTGGATCAGGCGGGCCACTTCGCACAGCACACGATCGCCGACCTGATGTCCATGACGATCGTTGTGGTGCTTGAAGTGGTCGACATCGATCAGGGCCAGGGTCAGTGGCTTGCCGCTGCGGCGTGCCGCGTCGCATTCCTGTTGCAGCGATTGTTCGAAGCGCAGGCGGTTGCCCAGTCCGGTCAGCGCATCGCGGTTGGCCTGGCGGTGCCAGGAGGCGATCCGCCAGGTCGCCCATACGGTCAATACCAGCACGACGCCGAGCAGCGCGCTGGCCGGCGCCCACCAGAGGCTGCTGGTGCGCAGCAGCAGCCAGCTCAGCAGCGGCGCGGCCGGCAGCGAGCACAGGGCAACCACCCAGGGCAGACGCAGCCCCAGCAGCAGTACGCACATCGCCACCAGCACGCCGGCCAGGGTGTCCTGCCAGGCGCGGGGCAACACGTCGATCTGCTTGTCCTGCAGCAGCATCGAGGCGAGGTTGGCCTGGTACTCGCTGCCGCTCATCCAGTATTCGCGGGTGGTGGGTGTCAACAGGCGGAGGGCGATGCCGCTGGCCGTCATGCCGACCACGATGCGCCTGCCACGCAGCATCGAGGCATCCACGCGCCCATCCAGCACATCGGCGTAGGACACCTGCGGCAGGCGTTCCGGTGGCCCGGCATAACGCATGCGCACGTAATCATTGCGGCGCCATTGATAGGGCGAGTCCAGCGCCGGGTCGGGGTCGGGCAGGCCGTGTGCGCGTTGCGGCGGCAGACCGGTCAACGCCAGGCCGAGTGCCGGCCAGTGCGCCTGGCCGATGCCGGCATGCAGGTAGACCCCGCGGGCGACACCATCGCCGTCGACTTCAACATCGCTGTGGCCCATGGCGGCAGCGCTGGCAGCAATCAGCGGGATCGGCAGCATCTCCTCGGCCATGCGGTCGCCGGCGGCCGGCGCGGCCAGCACCGGCAGCACCACGCGGCCGTTGCGACGGATCGCCGCGGCCAGCTCGGCGTCCTGGCGTGCATCGCGGCGGTCGGGCTCGGACAGCATGAGGTCCAGCGCGACGCGCTCGGCACCGGCGTCGGTCAGGCGGTCCAGCAGGCGGGCATGCACCGAGCGCGGCCACGGCCACTGACCCAGCCGCTGCAGGCTGCCCTCGTCGATGGCGACGATCAGCACGCTGGGGTCAGGACGGTAATCCCAGCTGCCGACCATCATGTCGTACGCCGTTTCGTCCTGCCGCCACAGCCATTGGCCGTGGCTGACCACCGCAGTCGCTACACCTGCCAGCAGGGCCAGCAGGATCCGTCGCGACCACGGCAGCGGCGAGCGCCTCACAGCAACAGCCACAGCAGCAGGACACCGCCGCCCGCGCCGTAGCACAGGCGGCACGGCAGCTTGACCTGCTGGGCAGGCGAGAACGGGCCCGCGTGGCCGTCATCATCGATGTACTGCACACGGATGTGCAGCGTGCCGCGCCACGGGCGCTTGAAGCTGACCTGCGGTTCGTCAACGGTGGTATCGAGCAGCGGCGCGCTGAAATCACCGCGACGATCGACCTGCACCCGGTAGCGCTGGCCATCGCTTCCCGCCTGCCAGCGCAGGGTCAGCTCGCCGTCGATGGCCTCGGGCGGCTGCAGTGCCGGGTCCACCGGTTCATCGCTCAACTGCAGCGCCAACGCCTGGCCATAGCGACCCTGGTGGCCCTGGCCATCACGCGAAGCGATCCGCCAGTAGTACTGGCCGGGCGGCAGCGGCTCACCCAGGCGCAGGTCGGTGCTGCCGGTGCTCTGCTCGCGCAGCGGCTGCAGGAACTGAGGCTCGTCGGCCACCTGCAGCACGCTGCTGCTGGCACCGGGCGCCTGGCTCCAGTGGAAGCGCGGCCGGTCGCTGTTGACCGTCTGTCCCTGCACCGGGGAAATGGTCAGCGGCGGTGGCGGCTGGTCGCCGAGGAGGAAATCCTCGCTGGCATCGAGACCTTCCACACCCTGTGCATCCACTGCGCGCAGCAGCAGGCGCAGCGCTCCCGGCGGCAGCTCGCCGATCGCCAGCCCGGTGTCGGTGGTGGTGGCCGCAAACAACAGGATTTCCGGAGTTGCGGCCTGCACGACTTCCACCCGGTAGTGATCGGCACCCGTCACCGGTTCCCAGGCAAGTTGGGCCGGCAGGGCTCCCAGGCGGGTCGAATCGGCACGCAGGTGCGGTGCCGGCAGCAGACCGGAAACCGCTTCGGGTGCCGTTCCGCTGCCCGCGCTGCGGCTGGCCTGGCCAGGGTGCACCAGACGTTGGCCATGCGGGTTGCCGACCTGCACCTTGCCTTCCAGTACTTCGGTGGCGCCGGCCTGGGCGTCGTCGCCGGCACTGACCCGGAACACGGTGCCGCGCACGCTGCTGGTGGCCGTCGGTGCATCGATGATGTAGCGAGAGGCCGGCCCGCGCGCCGGGGTGACCCGGTTGCTGGCGCGGCCCTGCTGCAGGCGCAGGCGGGTATCGACCATGCCGGTGCGGCCATAGCGGCTGAGCTGGTCCAGGCGCAGGCGTGAGTACTCGCGCAGCTGCAACCGCGACGCGTCGGCAAATTCCAGGGTGATGCTGGAATCGGCCTTCGTCTGGATCGCATCGCCGATGTGCAGCTCTTCGCCTGCGCGCACGGCGCGGTTGCTGCTGCCATCGGCTGCGCTCAGTTCAACCTGCCCACGCACGGCCAGTACCCGCGCCGGGGCGGGTTCAACGCGCAGCCAGCCGATCGGGAAGCGCAGCAGTTCGCCCGGCGGCAGCCGGTAAGGGTTGTCGATGCGGTTGTGCTGCTGCAGCTGCTGCCAGCCCACGCTCGGCTTGAGGTAGGCAGCGCCCAGGTCCCACAGGGTATCGCCGGGGCGGACCCGATAGTTCCAGTCCTGCGCGCCGGCGAGCGCCGGCAACAGGAAGAGGGCACACAACACCGTGCGCAGGAAACGGATGATTAAAGACGACGAGCGGCCAACGGTCACGGAATGCTGTCCCGGCAAAGCGGGGGCGCAGCTGCAAGACCCCATGGCCCCGACCTCATCCCCCCGAACGGATCGTGGCGGCCCTGGAGGCCACCATCGCGGGCATTATTGCCCGCGTTCAGTGCAGGGATTCTGAACGGTGCCGTTGCCGTTCAGAACAGCAGGGAGGCCATCCGGCGCCGCGAGCGGCCTACCAGGTCTTCATCGGAGATGACGTTGAAGGCATCGATCAGCGCCTTGCGCGGCAGTCCTTCCTGGAAGCCGCGGTCGATCCGCAGCATCTCCAGGAACTGTTCCAGCGCGGCTTCGTCCTGGCCGGCCAGCAGCAGCTGCACACCGCGCAGGTGACGCGCCTGCAGATCCTTGCCATCGGCGGCGATGCGCGCATCCAGCACCTCCGCAGGCGGGGCTTCCTTCAGCGCGGCGGCGAAGGAGAGCCGCGCGCGGCCACGCACGGCGCGGTCGTCGGTGGCCAGGTTGGCGGGCAGGGCATCGATCAGGGTGCCGGCCTCGTCCACGCCGCCAACCTGCAGCAGGGCCAGGGCCAGGTCGAGCTTCAGCTCGTCCTTGTCCGGCTCGGCGGCGATCTGCGCGCGCAGCACGTCTACCTGCGCCTGCGGGTCCAGCGGGGCCTCGTCCTCGGCAATGGTGTCGCCGATATCAGCCGGCACCACGCCGTGCTGTGCCAGGAATTCTCGCAGCTGACCTTCCGGCAGCGCGCCGGGGAAGCCGTCCACCAGCTGCCCACCCTTGACCAGGAACACGGTGGGCACCGAACGGATCTGGAAGGCCGCCGCGATCTGCTGTTCCTTGTCCACATCGACCTTGGCCAGCTCGAAGGCGCCGTTGTATTCGCCGGCCAGCTTCTCCAGCATCGGGCCAAGGGTCTTGCACGGCTCGCACCAGGTCGCCCAGAAGTCCACCAGGACCGGCGTCTGCAGCGACTTCTGCAGCACTTCCGCCTCGAAGGTAGCGGTGGTGGCGTCGAATACGTAGGTCGTCTCGGTCATGGGGCATCGTTCGGCATCTGGAGACCGATTCTATGGTGACGAACCATGTCGGTCTCAACCCTGCGGTCATACCCATCGTGAAATCCTGGACAGCTTGGCGGAGGTGCCGCCTGCCGCGACAATGTGCTGATGTTCTTCTGAAGAGTGGCTGCGATGTCCGTGGTTCGGCTGGATCGTTGGGTGGGCGTGCTCGCCGCAGCCCTGTTCGTGCTGTCGGTGGTCGGCTTCGGTGCGGCGCTGCCGGACTATTCGCAGGCACTGCATCCGGTGACCTGGCTGGGCGCGCACGGCATTCCCCATGCGCTGGGTTTCAACCTGCTGGGCCTGGTGCTGCCAGGTGCACTGGCGGTGGTCGTGGCCGAGCGCCTGCGCCGGCAACTGCCGGTGGACGCCGCCTGGACGGCACGCGTGGGCAGCCAGATGCTGCTGCTGGCCGCGCTTGCCTTCATCGCAATGGGCCTGCTGCCGCTGGATTTCGAGGACCAGATGGACATGCAGGGCCCGGCCAGCAAGCTGCACGCCAGCGTGTGGATGGTCTGGGCACTGGCCTTTGTCGCCGGCAGCGTGATGCTGGGGGCGGCACGACTGCGGCATTCCGGCGGGCGCAGGCTGGGCCTGCTGGCGCTGGGCTGCGGGATCGGTGCCGGTCTGCTCGCGTTTGGACTGCCGGGCGTACTGCCGGCGGCGCTGGCGCAGCGGCTGGCCTTTGCCTGCTGGGCGCTGTGGCTGGCCCTGGCCCTGCCTCTGTCGCGCAGGCGCTGAGACGGTTTCTGCTGCCTCGCCGCGCGCCGGCCCGGCAGGCAGGATTGGAGCCATTTGCCGCACTGCGGTACGCTGTACCGCTTTGCCGCCGCAACCGCGTGTTACATGACCAGCGTCGAACCCAACGTTTACGATCCGCAGCAGGTTGAATCCGCCGCCCAGCAGTACTGGGATGCTACCCGTGCCTTCGAGGTCGATGAAGCCTCGGACAAGCCGAAGTACTACTGCTTGTCGATGCTTCCGTATCCGTCCGGTGCGCTGCACATGGGCCACGTGCGCAACTACACGATCGGCGACGTGATCAGCCGCTACAAGCGCATGACCGGCCACAACGTCCTGCAGCCGATGGGCTGGGACGCGTTCGGCCTGCCGGCGGAAAACGCCGCGATCAAGAACAAGACCGCACCGGCCGCCTGGACCTACAAGAACATCGACCACATGCGCAGCCAGCTGCAGTCGCTGGGCTATGCCATCGACTGGTCGCGCGAGTTCGCCACCTGCCGCCCGGACTATTACGTCCACGAGCAACGCATGTTCACCCGCCTGATGCGCAAGGGCCTGGCCTATCGCCGCAACGCGGTGGTGAACTGGGACCCGGTCGACCAGACCGTGCTGGCCAACGAGCAGGTCATCGACGGCCGCGGCTGGCGCTCGGGCGCGCTGGTGGAGAAGCGCGAGATTCCGCAGTGGTTCCTGCGCATCACCGATTACGCCCAGGAACTGCTGGATGGCCTGGATGAGCTGGATGGGTGGCCGGATTCGGTCAAGACCATGCAGCGCAACTGGATCGGCCGCTCCGAAGGGCTGGAAATCCAGTTCGACGTGCGCGACGTCGACGGTGCCGCACTGGATCCGCTGCGCGTGTTCACCACCCGCCCGGACACCGTGATGGGCGTGACTTTCGTGTCGATCGCGGCCGAACACCCGCTCGCCCTGCATGCGGCGAAGAACAACCCGGAACTGGCTGCGCTGCTGTCGGAAATGAAGCAGGGCGGCGTGTCCGAGGCCGAGCTGGAGACCCAGGAAAAGCGCGGCATGGATACCGGCCTGCGCGCCGTGCATCCGGTTACCGGTGCCCAGGTGCCGGTGTGGGTCGCCAACTTCGTGCTGATGGGCTACGGCACTGGCGCGGTGATGGCCGTACCGGGCCACGACCAGCGCGACAATGAATTCGCCAACAAGTACAACCTGCCGATCCGCCAGGTCATCGCGCTGAAGTCGCTGCGCAAGGACGAAGGCGCCTACGACGCGACGCGCTGGCAGGACTGGTACGGCGACAAGACCCGCGAGACCGAACTGGTCAACTCCGAAGAGTTCGACGGCCTGGACTTCCAGGGCGCCTTCGAGGCGCTGGCCGAACGGTTCGAGCGCAAGGCCCAGGGCCAGCGCCGGGTGAACTACCGCCTGCGCGACTGGGGCGTGAGCCGCCAGCGCTACTGGGGCTGCCCGATTCCGGTGATCTACTGCGACAAGTGTGGCGCGGTACCGGTGCCGGAAGACCAGCTGCCGGTGGTGCTGCCGGAAGACGTGGCGTTCGCCGGTACCGGTTCGCCGATCAAGACCGATCCGGAATGGCGCAAGACCACCTGCCCGGACTGCGGCGGTGCGGCCGAGCGTGAGACCGACACCTTCGACACCTTCATGGAGTCGAGCTGGTACTACGCCCGCTACACCTCGCCGGGCGCCCGCGATGCGGTCGACAAGCGCGGCAACTACTGGCTGCCGGTGGACCAGTACATCGGTGGCATCGAACACGCGATCCTGCACCTGATGTATTTCCGCTTCTACCACAAGCTGCTGCGCGACGCGCGGATGGTGGACAGCAACGAACCGGCGCGCAACCTGCTGTGCCAGGGCATGGTGATCGCCGAGACCTACTACCGCCCGAACCCGGACGGCTCGAAGGACTGGATCAACCCGGCCGATGTGGAAGTGCAGCGCGACGAGCGCGGCCGCATCACCGGCGCCACCCTGATCGCCGACGGTCAGCCGGTGGTGGTCGGTGGTACCGAGAAGATGTCCAAGTCGAAGAACAACGGCGTGGACCCGCAGGCGATGGTCGGCAAGTACGGCGCCGATACCGTGCGCCTGTTCTCGATGTTCGCTGCACCGCCGGAACAGTCGCTGGAATGGAACGAAGCCGGCGTGGACGGCATGGCCCGCTTCCTGCGCCGCCTGTGGGCACAGGTGCAGAAGCACGCTGCCGAGGGTGCCGCACCGGCGCTCGACGCGGCCGCGCTGGATGCCGGCCAGAAGGCCCTGCGCCGCAAGACCCACGAGACCATCGGCAAGGTCGGCGACGACTACGGCCGCCGCTACAGCTTCAACACCGCCATTGCCGCGGTGATGGAGCTGATGAACGCGCTGGCCAAGTTCGAGGACGGCAGTGAACAGGGGCGCGCCGTGCGCCAGGAAGCACTGCAGGCCATCGTGCTGCTGCTCAACCCGATCACCCCGCATGCCAGCCACGCCCTGTGGCAGGTGCTGGGCCATGGCGAAACGCTGCTGGAAGACCAGCCGTTCCCGCAGGCCGACAGCAGTGCGCTGGTGCGCGATGCGCTGACTTTGGCCGTGCAGGTCAATGGCAAGCTGCGTGGCACCATCGAGGTCGCCGCCGATGCCGCGCGCGAGCAGATCGAAGCGCTGGCCCTGGCCGAGCCGAACGCGGCCAAGTTCCTGGAAGGCCTGACGGTGCGCAAGATCATCATCGTTCCCGGCAAGATCGTGAACATCGTTGCTGCCTGATGTCCCCGGCACCGGCCGCCACCCTGGTGGCCGGTGCATTGTCGCCACGCCGGGCGTGCCCGGCCGATGGCCCTGCGTTCACGCGGCCTCGGGCACCCTGTCTGTTGCCGTGATCGCCCGGCTCCGCCAGACTGTCTCCATGACCCGAATCCTGCTTGCCCTCGTTCTCGCCCTCGGCCTCGCCGGCTGTGGTTTCCACCTGCGCAACAAGCTGATGCTGCCGACCGATACGGCGCCGGTGAAGGTGGTATCCACCGCACCCTACAGCGAACTGGTCAAGCTATTGAACCGCAGCCTCCTGGCCTCCGGTGCACGCTTGGCCGATGAGGACAGCAAGGGTCCCAATGCCCAGCTGCAGGTGCTGTCCGAACGCTGGGGCGACCTGCCCATCGCCATCGACTCGCAGGGCCGCGCGCAGGAATACAGCCTGCGCTATGCGGTGATCTTCATCTTCCGCCGCGAAGATGGCAGCGAGCTGGTGCCGCAGCAGGTGATCGAACTGTCGCGCGACTACGTGTCGCCGCCGACCGACGCCACCGGTACCACCACCGAACGCGAGATCCTGGCTGACGAACTGCGCCGCGAAATGTCGGCCTCGATCATCCGCCGTATCGACAGCGTGGTCCGCGCCGAACTGGAAAAGGGCGGCAGCCTGTCGGCGCCGAAGCCGGTCGAGCACGATCCGGTCGAACCCGCACCCGCCGTCCAGCACTGAGCCGGGCGCCTGATGGAACTGCGACCGGAACAGCTGGCCGGGCAGGGCGCTGACACGGCGCTGGCGCCGGTCTATCTGATCGCCGGTCCGGAAACACTGCGTGTGCTGGAGGCGGCGGACGCCGTGCGTGCCCGCGCACGCGCAGCCGGCATCGACGAGCGCGAAGTGTTCGATGCCGATGGCCGCGATTTCGACTGGAACCAGCTCGACGCCAGTTTCCACGCCCCCAGCCTGTTCAGCGCGCGCCGCCTGGTGGAAGTGCGCCTGCCCAGCGGCAAGCCGGGCAAGGAGGGTGGCGAGGTGATCAGCCAGTTCTGCGCCAATCCGGCGCCGGACGTGATCCTGATGATCACCGCCAATGAATGGAGCAAGGCCCACCAGGGCAAGTGGGCCGAGGCGGTGAACCGTGTCGGCGTGCTGTCGGTGGCCTGGGCGATCAAGCCACACGAGCTGCCGGACTGGATCGAGCGGCGCCTGCGCAGCAGGGGGCTGCGCGCCGAGCCCGCTGCTGTGCAGCGCCTGGCTGAGCGCGTGGAAGGAAACCTGCTGGCCGCGGCGCAGGAGATCGACAAGCTCGCACTGCTGGCCGATGGCCAGGCCCTGGACGTGGAACGGATGGAATCGCTGGTGGCCGATGCCGCCCGCTACGACGTGTTCCGGCTGGTGGAGGCGACGTTCTCCGGCCAGCCACAGGCGGTGCTGAGGATGCTGGCCGGCCTGCGCGGTGAGGGCGAGGCCGTGGCCGCGCTGATGCCGATCGTGATCCGCGAGCTGCTGGCCGGTGCCGGCCTGGCGCGGGTCCAGGCACGCGGCGGAAATCTGGCTGCGGAGATGAAATCCCGCGGTATCTGGGAATCGCGGCAGGCACCTTACAAGCGCGCGCTGCAGCGGCATCCGGAAGGCAAGCGCTGGGAGCGTTTCGTGGCCGAAGCCGGGCTGGTTGACCGCATCGCCAAGGGGCGCGCCGACGGCGACGCCTGGCTTGCACTTGAGCGCCTGCTGGTGGCGGTGGCCGAGGCACGCGCGGTGCGGCTGCTCGCCCGGGCCTGATCCATGAGCCTGCGGATCTATTACGGGGGCACCTTCGACCCGGTGCATCTGGGCCATCTGGCGATCGCGCGCGCTGCTCGCGATGAACTGCAGGTGGCGGTGCGCATGCTGCCTGCCGCCGACCCGCCGCACCGCGCGGTACCGGGCGCGACCGCCGAACAACGCTGCACCATGCTCGGCCTGGCCATCGGCGATGAGCCGGGCCTGCTGCTGGACCGTCATGAGCTGGATCGGGCCGCGCGCTCTCCCGGCCGGCCGTCCTATACCGTCGACACCCTGCGCGAACTGCGTGCCGAACTTGGCCCAAGCCGCCCGCTGGCGTGGCTGGTGGGGGCCGACAGCCTGCTCGGCCTGCCCAGCTGGCATGAGTGGCAGGCGCTGTTCGGGCTGGCCCATTTCATCGTCGCCGAGCGTCCGGGCAGTCCGCTGCGGGCCAGCGTAGATGGCGCGCTGGGTCAGGCCACCGAGGGCCGCTGGGCCGACAACGAGCAGGCCCTGTTTGCCAGCCCGGCCGGCCGCATCCTGCGCCTGCACCACCCGCTGCGCGAGGAATCGGCCAGTGCCGTCCGCGCCCAGATCGCCGCAGGCGGCCCCTGGCGGGCCATGCTGGCGCCGGCGGTGGCCGACTATGTTTCTGGCCACGGCCTGTACCGCTCCGCCACCTCGTGAATACGGTTGCCGCGCTGTGGCCGTATAATCGCCCCCACGTTTATCGAGTCGACCCGCTTTGAGCAACCAGACCCAGCCCCAGACCATCAAGGTCGATCTGCCCAGCCCGCCGCCCTCCGTGCCGGAACTGCTGGCCAGCGTCCGTCAAGCCACCGAAGACCTGAAGGCCAAGGACCCGGTCGAGATCGACGTGCGCGGCAAGTCCAGCGTCGCCGACTACATGGTGGTCGTGTCGGGTACTTCTACCCGCCATGTGAAGTCCATCGCCGACGAAGTCGTGCGCTTCGCCAAGAACATCGACGTCATGCCGCTGGGTGTTGAAGGCGAGCGTGAAGCCGAATGGGTGCTGGTCGACCTGGGCGACGTCATCGTGCACGTGATGCTGCCGCGCGTGCGCGAGTTCTACGCGCTCGAGCGCCTGTGGACCGTTGGCGACCAGCCGCCGTCCTACGACGACGACGAAGTGGCCTGAGCCATTCGTTGATGCGGTTTTCGACGGCGCCGATGGCGCCGTCGACGTTTTGGAGGAATGTTGATGAAAGCCCGCCTGATCGCCACTGGCGAACGCGCGCCCAGCTGGGTAGCGCAGGGATTTGCCGAGTACCAGAAGCGGCTCTCGCACTGGCTGCCCTTTGAGCTGGTTGAGATCGAGCCCGGCCTGCGCGGCAAAGGGCGGGACGCACGTCGCGCCACCGAAGACGAAGGCAAGCGGGTGATCGCTGCGTTGCCGAAGAATGCCTATGTCGTTGCACTGGACGTGCCGGGCCGCCAGCTCAGTTCCGAACAGCTGGCACAGCGCCTGGAACACTGGCGCGGACAGGGCAGGGACCTGGCGTTCCTGATTGGCGGGCCGGAAGGCCATTCGCCGGAAGTGTCTGCGCTGGCCGATGAAAAGTGGTCGATCGGCCCGCTGACGCTGCCGCACATGCTGGTGCGGCTGCTGGTGGCCGAGCAGTTGTATCGCGCCGCTGCGATGTTGGCCAATCACCCCTACCATCGCGCGTGAAGAGTCGTTATACTGGCGGTCTGCCCGAATAGCTCAGCCGGTTAGAGCACTTGACTGTTAATCAGGGGGTCGTTGGTTCGAGTCCAACTTCGGGCGCCACATTCAAGAGGCCTGCATCGCAAGATGCAGGCCTTTTTTGTTGCGTCGAACCATGCAGTCGCGTGCGCGGGTAGATCCACGCCATGCGTGGATGCACTGCGCGCACTCTGTCGAGCGAACCCGACTCTACAATGCGGTTTCATCATGTGGATGTTGACGATGCGTGCGATCGGCCTCGCTGTTTCACTGCTGCTGGCCTTGCAGCCGTTCGCTGCATCTGCCGCCGCGCCAGCGACCTGGCAACCGCCCGCCGGCACCACGGAACTGCCGCTCTGGCCCGACGGCCAGGTGATGGCGCCGCCGAAGCTGAAAGGCCCCGAGCAGGTCAGCGAAACCGTCTCCAGGGCCAGTGGCGAGCACTGGATGATGCTGCAGAACGTGGCCGTGCCCACGCTCACCGTGTTCCCGGCGAAAGGCACGCCCAGCGGCACCGCAGTGATGGTGGTACCGGGCGGTGGCTACAACGTGCTGGCGATCGACCTGGAAGGCAGCGAGATCTGTGGTTGGCTCACCGCACAAGGCGTCACCTGTGCGCTGCTGAAGTATCGCGTACCCGCCTCGGGACCGAACTGGAATCGCGAATGCAACTGCCGCGACATTCCCGCCGTGCCGATGGCATTGCAGGATGCGCAACGGGCAATGGGCCTGCTGCGTGCGCAGGCCGCGCACTGGAACATCGATCCGCAACGGTTGGGCGTGATCGGCTTCTCGGCCGGCGGCCATGTGGTGGCCGGGTTGAGCACGCATGTGCAGCGCAGCTATGCACCGCTGGATGCGGCGGATGCGCAGTCCAGCCGGCCGGATTTCGCGATGCTGCTGTATCCGGGGCATCTCTGGGTACGCAAGGATGATTCGCTGGAAAAAGACATCGTGGTCGATGCCAAGGTGCCGCCGACATTCATCGTGCAGGCCGCCGATGATCCGACGGACGATGTCCGTCATGCATTGACCTATCAGCGCGCACTGATCGAGGCCGGTGTGCCGGTGGAAATGCATCTGTTCGCGCGTGGCGGTCACGCGTTCGGCCTGCGGCTGAAAGATGCGCCGGTGTCGGCATGGCCCAGCCTGGCCGAACGCTGGATGCACGACATCGGCATGCTGCCGAAACGCCGGTTGTAGCGCCGAGCCCTGCTCGGCTGCCTGCGCGAAGCCAAGCGCGGGCTCGGCTCTACAGCGTCAGCTGGCCTTTCCAGAATGCCACCAGCGTTGCGATCGCCACCACCAGGATCGCGCCGAACAATATCCACTCCCAGCGCGTGAAAATCCGCTCGCCGCGCTGGTGCCGGGTCAACGCGTACAGCACCACGCCCGGCACATACAGCAGCACCGACAGCAGCAGGTTGTCCAGGCCACCGGCATACACCAGCCACAGCGCATAGGCGCTGGCCAGCAGCGCGACGATGAAGTCGCGCCAGCGGGCGCCGCCCGCGCTGGCGTACGCCTCGCCCTGCCAGGCGAGCTTCACGCCGAATGCGCTGGATAGAGAATATGGCACCAGGCTCATCGACGCCGCCAGCAGCACCAGGCTGGTGTAGCTGCCCGAATTGAACAGCACCAGCAGCAGGAACAGCTGGATCAGCCCGTTGCTCAGCCACAGCGCATTGGCAGGTACGCCGCGCGCGTTTTCGCGGCCGAGAAATGCCGGCATCGTGCCATCGCCAGCGGCGGCAAACAGCACTTCGGCGCACAGCAGTACCCATGCCAGCAGTGCACCCAGCACCGAGATGATCGAGCCGATGATGATCACCGTTGCGCCCCATTCGCCCACGATCGCACGCAGCACATAGGCCATCGAGGGATTGGGCAGGCCCGCCAGCTCGGCCTGCGACAGCACGCCCATCGACAGCAGGCTGACCAGCACCAGCAGCAGCCACACGCCGATGAAGCCAATCACGGTGGCGCGGCCGACATCGGCGCGTCGTGTGGCCCGGCGCGAGTAGATGCTGGCGCCTTCGATACCGATGAACACCCACACGGTGACCAGCATCATTCCGCGCAGCTGTTGACCCATGTCCCCCAGTGCGGGAGCGCCGAAGAAGTCGGCGCGGAACACGTCCATGCGGAACGCACCGGCCGCCAGAACCAGGAACAGCGCGATCGGCACGAGCTTGGCCACGGTGACCAGGCTATTGATGATCGCGGCGGTACGCAGGCCGCGCAGCACCAGCAGGTGCACGGTCCACAGCAGCACGGACGATGCTGCGATGGCGGCCGGTGTATTGCCTTCGCCGAACACCGGCGCGAAGTGGCCGATGCCGCTGAAGATCAGCACGAAGAAGCTGGCGTTGCCGAGCACCGAAGCGACCCAGTAGCCCCAGGCCGCAGAGAATCCGATGTAGTTGCCGAAGCCTGCGCGCGCGTACGCATAGATGCCGGTGTCCAGGTCGGGGCGACGATTGGCCAGGGCCTGGAACACGAAGGCGAGCATCAGCATGCCGGCGCCGCTCACTGCCCAGCCGATCAGTGCGGCGGCCGGACCGGCACTGCGCGCCACGTTCTGCGGCAGCGAGAAGATGCCGGCACCGACCATCGAGCCGACCACCAGTGCGGTCAGTGCGGCCAGGCCAAGGCGTTGGTTGGAAGAGGGCATCACGCGCGCCGCAGCTGTAGGGGTGTCCATGATGGACGCTGTCGCGTGCGGAAAAAAGCAAAGGCCCGGGCGAGAGCCCGGGCCTTTGCTGATGACGTTGCAGCAGGATTACTTGAACGTGTACTTGGCACCGACGGTGAAGTAACGGCCCAGCGCACCGGAGAAGTGCATCGGGTTGTAGTTCACGCCGCCGTAGGTGGTCGGATCGAGCGGGGCGATACGGTCGAACACGTTGGCCACCGAGGCATTGAGCTCGAAGGCTTCGGTGATGTTCCAGCGACCGGACAGATCGAAGGTGGTGAACGAAGAGATCTTCTTCACCGGCGTTCCATCTTCATAGAACGCCTGATACGTGCCGCCGCGCTTGTCGGTGTTGTCCATCTTGCCGATGTAGTTGGCAATGCCGCTGACGCTCCAGGGTCCCTGCCGCCAGGTGGTACCGAAGTTGATCTTGTCCTTCGGGGTGCCGATGCAGTTGGTGACGTCGCAATTGCCGTGGGTGCCGGCATAGTCGACAGTCTCATCGCCTTCGGTACGCTCGAACTTCAGGACGTGGCTCCACTGCAGGTCCATTTCCAGCTGGCCCGGACCGATGTCGAAGGTCTGGCGGATATCGGTATCGATGCCGCGAACACGTGAAGAGTTGGCATTCACGTAGGCCGTGTTGACTGCGAGGATGTTGCCGCTGTTGGGAACGCCGCCGATGTTGTTGATGTCACGCACCACATTGCCGGCCCGGATCGCTGCCGTCGTGCTGCCCTGGGCGATTTCGTTGGTGCGCTTGATCTGCCACGCATCGACGGTCAACGAGGTCGAGGACGTCGGCTGCAGCACGATGCCCACCGAGTAACTCTTGGATTCCTCCGGCTTCAGATCCTTGTTCGGGCGGGTGATGATCGCTACCGTACGGGCGGTACATTCGCCGGCGTCGATGGCGCAACGAACCGGGTCGGATGCGTTCGAGAATGCAGCCAGGCCACCGTCACCATTTTCGGCAGGGTTCGGTGCGCGGAAGCCTTCAGCATAGCTGGCACGCAGTGCGATCCAGTCGGCAGGAGTCCACTTCACGCCGAGCTTCGGCGTGGCCTTGCCTTCACCGCTTTCGTACTTGTCGTATCGCAGGGCACCAGACAGTTCCAGCTGTTCCAGCACCGGTGCGGACAGTTCGACGTAACCGGCATACACGTTCTGGGTGCCGTCGTAGGCCGAGTAACCCAGACCGATGATGTCACCCGTGTCGGTGTAGGTCTGCGGGGTCAGGCTGTTGCTGGTCTTGCGCCATTCCGTGCCGATTGCCAGGCCCAGTGGACCACCCTTCAGGTCCATCAGGCTGCGCGACACGGTGAAGTCGAACATGTCCAGGCCGGATTTCGCACGGGCGCTGATGGTTGGTGAGATGTAGTCGTACAACGCCTGCGAATTCAGATTGGCATTGTCGCCGATGCGCCACACGCCACCTGCGCAGTTCGGATTGCCCAGCGCGCACTGCACGGCGCTGTAGCGCAGGAAACCAGTGCGCTTGTTGACCAGGTCGGTCGCCGAATGCAGGTAGGCGGTGTCGTAGCTCCAGTCACCCCAGTTGCCCTTGACGCCCACCAGGAAGCGGTTGAACTCGTTGGTGTTGTTGGTCACGCGCGGACCGACATCCCACGCCGAATAGCGCAGCCTGGAGGCCTGGCCGGGAATCGGGTTGTCAGGATGGTTCGGGCCGAGCACGGTGGCTTTGGAGCCACTGTTCGCGGTGACGACGCCGCCTGGATAGCCCCAGGTACCCGCAGCGCCTGACGGGGTGTTGCTGAAGATCGTTTCCTTCTTCGAGTAGCCGATCTCCGTGTAGATCTCGCCGCCTTCGCCGAAAGCGAAGCTGGCACGGCCGAACACGTTGATGTACTTCTCTTCGGGAGTCAGGTCGCGATACTGCTGCGCCGGATCCCACAGGCAGCCTTGCGCCTGCGCGCTTGCATCCGTCTGGCCCGGAATTGTGGTGAGGTTCGCGCAACCCGGCAGCGCAACCAGGAAGGCAGGATTGTCCCTGGTTACATTGCGGTCGTCGAAGACCGAACCATTGGGGCCGACGCCGCCTGCCGTGCCCCTGGATAGATACGCGCCGCCCAGGAACTGCGAGTCGGCTGCGTCGTAGCCCCACGGGCGGGTATCGCCGGTACCGATCCACTTGCGGTTCTTGCGGTCGCTGATCTTGATGGCATCGGTCTTGCCGACGTCCAGGCTGAAGAATGCGTTCCAGCCATCGGTGGCCAGATCGCCGGTACCGGCGGTCAGGGTGGCCTTCTTGGCATCGCCGTCGCCATCACCGGAGGTGCCGTAGGAGGCACGCAGGATCGCGCCCTGGAAGTCGCTGCGCAGGATGATGTTGACCACGCCGGCGATGGCATCGGAACCATAGATCGCCGAGGCGCCGTCCTTCAGTACTTCCACGCGCTCGACGGCATCGAGGGGGATGGTGCTGAGGTCGGTGAACACCTTCTGGCCGTCATCGGCCAGGCCGTAGGTGGCCATGCGGCGGCCGTTCAACAGCACCAGCGTCGAGCCGGCGCCCAGGCCGCGCAGCGAAATGCCGGCGCCGCCACCGGCGAAGCCGTTGCCGAAGGTCTTGGGGATGGAGCCGGCGCCATCGGCGGTGATGGTCTGCAGGTACTCGGCAAGTGTGGTCTTGCCGGTGCGATCGATCTCCTGGCGGGTCACCACCTGCACCGGTGACGGTGTCTCGGTGTTTGTGCGCGGGATGTTCGAACCGGTGACGGTGATCCGGTCAAGGTTGGTGGCCTGTTCCTGTGCGAATGCAGAGGAGGAGGCCACGGCGCCGGCGAGCAGCAGGGCGCCGCCGGTGAGGATATGGGTGATGGATGTTGCCAGGTGGTTGCGGCGGCGGCTGGCGGGCCGTTGGATCGGGTGTTTCACAGCTTCTCTCCTGACTGGAAAACTCGAGCATTGAGGGCTGTCTCCGGTGTGTCCCGGGACGCGTCAATCTAGGTTTCCGGCAGGTGACGGAGGTGTGAAGTTTTACTAAATTCGTAACGGTTTTCCAACGAAGTTCAAATAACCGGGCAGATTGGCCCTGTTCCGGCCCATTCACCGTTGTGGCCGGCCCGGCGCGCTGCCGGGCCGGCCTCTGACTCAGTCGGGCAGGGAGAACTGCACCGGCACCATGCCGATCGCCGGAACGGCCATGCCATCACGCTCGGCCGGCACGAAACGCCAGTGGCGCAGCACCTGCTGGCGCGCGGCCTGGTCCAGGCTGCGGGAACCGCTGCTGCGTTCGATGCTGACATTCACCGGCTGGCCACTGGGGTCCACTTCCACCCGCAGCAGCACCGTGCCCTGCTCGTGGTTGCGCAGCGCCTGGATCGGGTAGCTGGGCGGCGGGTTGCTGCGGTACTGCAGCTGGGCACCGGCCAACGGCGTGGACGGGGCGATCGTCGGCGCCGTCTGCACCACTGTCGGCTCGGCGGCCGGCAGGATGATGCCCTGGGCCTCCTCGACGGTGGCGGTAGGCGTCGGCAGCGGTGCGGGCACCGGCGTGGCCTGCCGCTTGTGCACCACCTCCACCTTTTCGGGTTCGGTCGGCAGCGGTACCGGCGGCTTCGGTTCTTCCTTCGGAATGAACCGGATCGTGGTCTGGTCGCGGGGAAGTGCGGTGACGGCCTGGTAGGTCGCCGGAATCAGCAACATCAGGAACGCAAGCAGATGCAGGGCGATGGCCGCACTCCAGGCGGCAACGCGGGCGGGATCGAAGTGCAGGGGTACTACGGGATACGTACGAACCATGGTCCACCTCCATGCCAGTGTTGAAGTCCTCAACGCACCAGGGCCGCCATCGGGGTTGCCGCACGCGGCTGGCAGTCAATCATTAGCGCGCCGCCTCCACCACTGCCTAGAGGCAGGGGCGGCAGCGTTGAGCTGGCCTTCATCTAGCGGGGCGGGCACGGCGGCGACGGAAACGAAAACGGCGCCCCGCAGGGCGCCGTTGCAGGAAGCGGGCAGGGGCTTCAGCGGCCCAGTTCGAACACCACGTCCAGGTTGACCGAGACGGTCGATTCGCCCGGGGCGACCGGGGTGGCCTTGTCCATCGCCGCGCCCGCTGCCATCGATCGCATCATCATCGGCGGGCGGAAACCGCCACCAGCGTTCTCGGAGATGCTGACAATACGGCGCACCTGCAGGCCAAGCGACTTCGCATAGGTCTGGGCGCGGGCCTGGGCCTTCTTCAGTGCCGCCAGGCGGGCTTCGTCATAGACCGGTTCGGGCTGGTCGATCTCGAACTGCGGGCCGTTGATCTGGTTGGCGCCCTGCGCGGCCAGCGCGTCCAGCACCTTGCCGAGCTTGGCGATGTCGCGGACCTTCAGGCTGACGGTGTTGCTGGCCTGGTAGCCGGTGATCTTCGGTGCTTCGTTGTCGGCGTAACGGTACTGCGGGTTGAGGCTGACGCCGCTGGTCTGCACGTCGCGCTCGGCGATGCCGGCGGCCTTGATCGCGGCCAGTACCTTGTCCATCTGCTGGGCGTTCTGGCGCATCGCGCTGTTGCCGTCGGCGGCCTGGGTGACCACGCCGGCCGACAGGGTGGCGACGTCCGGCACGCGGGTGGCTTCGGCGTTGGCCGAGATGTTCAGCAGCGTGCCTTCGGCCGCGGCGGCGATCGACGGCGACGACGGGTCGGCATGGGCGGTCATCGAAGCTCCAAGAGCGAGGGACAGGGCAAGCAGCAGCGGGGTGGCGGTGCGGCGCATGGGATCTCCTTGTTGTGGCGGTGAGGGTGGTGTCGTAGCGATGAACGCGCTGTGAGTCCATTCGGGGTTGCAGGCGCCGGGGAAGGATTGTCCGACGATTCAGGTACCGGCGTCAGGTTATGCTGTGTCGATGCTCTATCTTGCTTCCCGCTCCCCCCGACGCAACCAGCTGCTGGCCCGACTCGGACGCCCTTTCCAGGCCTTGGACCTGGAGGTCGTCGAGCAGCGCGCGGCCTCTGAAAGTGCCCAGGACTATGTGTGCCGGGTCGCCGCCGACAAGGCGCGCGCCGGCCTGGCGCGGGTGCTGGCCGAGGACCCGCAGGCGCGGGTGCTGGGCTCGGATACCGAAGTGGTGCTCGATGGCGACGTATTCGGCAAGCCGGCCGATGCCGCCGACGCGCGGGCGATGCTGGCGCGGCTGGCCGGGCGCACCCATCAGGTGATGACCGCCGTGGTGGTGGTGGACGCGCAGGGGCTGGACAGCGAACTGGTCGTTTCCGAAGTCACTTTCGCCCCGATCAGTGCCGCCGACATCGCCGCCTACGTCGCCACCGGCGAGCCGCTGGACAAGGCGGGCGCCTATGCCATCCAGGGCGGCGCCGAGCGCTGGATCGAACACCTTTCCGGCAGCTACTCCGGCGTCATGGGGCTGCCGTTGCTGCATACCGATCGTCTGCTGGCCCGCTGCGGCGTGCTGGCCCCAACTGCTGATGCCGCCAGGGAGGCTGCCGATGTCTGAGGAAATCCTGGTCAATGTGACCCCGCGCGAAACCCGGGTCGCGGTGATCGAGAACGGCATGCTGCAGGAACTGCACATCGAGCGCGGTTGGCGCCGGGGTGTGGTCGGCAACATCTACAAGGGCAAGGTGCAGCGGGTCATGCCGGGCATGCAGGCGGCCTTCGTCGAAGTGGGGCTGGACCGCGCCGCGTTCCTGCACGCCAACGACGTGGTGCGGCCGGCGCCGGTGGCCAGTGCCGATACCGAGAACACGACCCTGCCGCCGCCGTCCAGTGTGCCGATCGTGGAACTGCTGCGCGACGGCCAGGACATCGTGGTGCAGGTGGTGAAGGATCCGATCGGGACCAAGGGCGCACGCCTGACCACCCAGATCAGCATTCCCTCGCGCTACATGGTGCTGCTGCCGCAATCGAAGGTGGTGGGCGTGTCGGCGCGTATCGAGGACGAAGGCGAGCGCGCACGGCTGAAGACGCTGGTGACCGAACTGTCGGCCCAGCACGGTGGCTACGGCTACATCGTGCGCACCAATGCCGAGGGCCAGCCGGCCGAGGCCATCGCCGAAGACATCGCCTACCTGTCACGGGTGTGGAACGTGGTCGAGCGTCGCGGCCGCGAGGCGGCGTCGTGCAGCAACATCTATGAAGACCTGAGCCTGCCGCTGCGCTCGGTGCGCGACCTGATCCGCAAGGACGTGGACAAGGTGAAGGTGGACTCGAAGGAGACTTTCGCCCAGCTGCAGGCCTTCGTGGCCAAGTACATGCCGGTGCTGGCCGAGAAGATCGAGCTGTACAGCGGCGATCGTCCGATCTTCGACATGTTCGGGGTCGAGGACGAGATCGGCCGTGCGCTGGACAAGCAGGTACCGCTGAAGTCCGGTGGCTATCTGGTGATCGACCAGACCGAGGCGATGACCACGATCGACGTCAATACCGGCTCGTTCCTCGGCCAGCGCAACCTGGAAGAGACGGTGTTCCGCACCAACCTGGAGGCCGCGCAGGCGGTGGCCAGGCAGCTGCGCCTGCGCAACCTGGGCGGCATCATCATCATCGACTTCATCGACATGGATGACGCCGAGCATTGCCGCCAGGTGCTGCGTACCCTGGAAAAGGCGCTGGCCCGCGACCACGCCAAGACCACGGTGTACGACTTCTCGCCGCTGGGGCTGGTGGAGATGACCCGCAAGCGCACGGTGGAAAGCCTGGAGCGCCAGCTGTCGGAGACCTGCCCGCAGTGCAGTGGCCGCGGCACCATCAAGACCACCGAAACGGTGACCTATGAAATCTTCCGCGAGATCACCCGTGCGGTGCGCCAGTTCGATGCCGCGCGCCTGCTGGTGATCGCCTCCAGCAAGGTGGTGGCGCGGATCACCGATGAGGAATCCACGGCGGTGGCCGAGCTGGAGGAGTTCCTCGGCAAGAGCATCCGCTTCCAGGCGGATGAGCAGTACCTGCAGGAGCAGTTCGATGTTGTTCTGCTCTGATCCAGGCCGACTGTCTGCTTTCGGTGGCCGATGAGCGCGCCGCCGCGCCTGCGACTGCGAAGGATCCGCCGTCATTTCATCGCCGCATGCGCGGTCGGCCTGGTCGGGCTTGCCCTGCTGGTCGGCACCCTCAGCCAGCTGCTGCCGCTGGCTGAGCGCCATCCGGACAGGATCGCGGCCTGGCTGAGCGCGCGCGCCGGGCAACCGGTGCGCTTCGAACGCCTGGACACCACCTGGACCCGACGCGGTCCACTGCTGCAGTTGAAGGGCCTGCGCATCGGCGCGGGCCAGGGCCTGGCCATCGGCGAAGCCGAGGTACTGGTGTCGATGTACAGCGGCCTGTTGCCGGGCCGTTCGCTGACCGAACTACGCCTGCGCGGCCTGGCGCTGGACCTGCAGCAGGCCGCCGATGGCCGCTGGTCGGTGCGGGGCCTGCCGCAGTCCAGTGCTGGCGGCGATCCACTGGATGCGCTGCGCCGGCTGGGCGAACTGCAGGTGATTGGCGGCCGCCTGGGCGTGCATGCGCCTGCGCTGGGCGTCGACGCCAGCCTGCCACGCATCGATCTGCGCCTGCGCGTGGATGGCGACCGCCTGCGGGTGGGCGTGCGTGCCTGGGCAGAGATCGACGCTTTGCCGCTGACGGCGGTGCTGGACCTGGATCGCCAGCGCGGCAACGGCCAGGCCTGGGTGGGTGCCGATCCGGTTGATTTCCGCGCCTGGTCGCCGTTGCTGGCGGCCGGTGGCATGCGCCTGCGCGAGGGCAAGGGCGAGCTCAACCTGTGGTTGACCCTGCGGGATTTCGCGCCGGTGGCGCTGACCACCGATTCGGATCTGCGTGATCTGCGTATCGAAGGCGCGCCGATGCCTGGCATCGCGGCTCCGCAGATGCAGCTGCAACGGCTGCAGGCGCGCCTGCGCTGGCAGCGGACCGCAGACGGTTGGGCGCTGCAGGTGCCGCGCCTGCGCCTGCAGGCCGAGGGCAGCCAGCAGCAGCTGGACGGCCTGCACGTGCGGATGGGCAAGCAGATGCAGGTGCAGGCAGGGGCGGCGCAGGCGGGTCTCGCGCTGCGCGCGCTGTCACTCGGCGACCGGCTGGATGCGGGCCTGCGCCATTGGCTGTACCTGGCCAAGCCGCAGTTGGACGTGGCGCAGCTGCAGGTGCGCGGTCAGCAGGATGGCCCGTTGTGGGTACAGGGCGAGCTGCAGTCGCTGGGCTTTGCCAGCGTTGGCAACTCGCCGGGCCTGCGCGGCCTGGGCGGCCGCTTCGAGGGCGATGCCGATGGCTTCAGCCTGCAGCTGCAGCCGCAACGCCAGCTGCAGTTCGATTGGCCGACCGGTTTCGGCGTGCGCCACGACCTGCACTTGGCCGGACAGATTGTCGGTTGGCGCGACGAGGCCGGTGGCTGGCGCATCGGCACCCCGGCGATGCGCGTGGAAGGTACCGACTACGCCGCCGACGTGCGCGGTGGCCTCTGGTTCCAGGGCGATGGCACCCGGCCGTGGATGCAGCTGGTGGCCAAGCTGGACGACGTGCCGATGACCGCCGCCAAACGTTTCTGGATCCATTCCAAAATGAGCAAGGGCGCCACCGACTGGCTGGACATGGCCTTGGCCGGTGGCCAGGTGCGCAACGGCATCGGCCTGGTCAGCGGTGATCTGGACGACTGGCCGTTCGACAACAACGACGGCCGCTTCGAGGCCACCGGTCACATCACCAACGGTGACATCCGCTTCCAGCACGATTGGCCGTTGATGAGCCAGGTGGACGCCGATGTCGCCTTCATCGGCCCCGGTTTCCACATGCAGGGCCGCGGCGATCTGGCTGGTGTCGCAGTGCAGAAATTCGAAGCCGGCATCCAGGACTTCGGCCAGCAACCGCTGTACGTGCGCGCCGACAGCCAGGGCGATGCCGGCAAGCTGCTGGCAATGCTGAGGCAGAGTCCGCTGCACAAGGAGTACGGCGACACCCTGGACAACCTCGCGGCAAGCGGTCCGGCCAAGGTGCATTTCGACCTGCTGCAGCCTCTGCATCATGACGAAGGTGGTGGCCACCTGCAGGGCACCGTGGACCTGGCAGGGCTGAAGCTGGTCGACAAGCGCTTCCAGCTGGAATTCGACAACATGCGCGGGCAGGCCCGCTACAGCAACGCCGGCTTTGCCGCCGAGGAACTGGCGGTGCGCCACCTCGGCCAGGACGGCCGGCTGAGCCTGCGCGCCGGTGGTTTCGTGCGTGACCCCAAGCTGGCCTTCGAATCGGAACTGGCCGCCACGCTCGACGCGGGCGTGCTGATCGACCGTGCACCGGAAATGGCGTGGCTGAAGCCGTACATCAATGGCACCTCGCCGTGGACCATCGCGGTGAACCTGCCGAAGGTGGCACCGGGTGCGCCTGCGCCGCCAAGTGAGCTGCGCCTGCGTTCGGACCTGGTGGGCACCCGCCTGGACCTGCCGGCACCGCTGCAGAAGCCCGCCAGCGAGCCGCTGCCGACCACCGTAGCCGCGCAGTTGCCGATGGGCGCTGGCCGCATCGACGTGGCATTCGGCCAGCGTCTGGCGCTGGCCGCGCGCAGCCACAACAACCAGACGGGTGTGCAGGTCACCTTGGGCAGCGACCGTGTCGACCGCGAGCCACCGCCCAGCGGGCTGACCATCAATGGCCGCAGCCCGACCCTGGATGCGCTGGAATGGATCGGCCTGGCCCGTGGCGCCGGTGGCGATGGCGATCCGATGCCGCTGCGCGCGGTTGACGTGCAGGTCGGCCAGCTGATGCTGATCGGTGGCGTGTTCGAGCAGACCCGTCTGCAGCTGCATCCCGGCCCGCAGGCGCTGGACGTGCGCCTGGATGGCCCGTCGCTGGCCGGCAAATTGAACGTACCCAACGCCGAGGGCGGCACCATCAGCGGCCAGCTTGAGCGGGTGTACTGGCAATCGTTGCCGACCCTTCCCGGAGCCACTGCGGCACCGGCACGGGTGCAGGCCGGTGCCGACGACATGGACCCGGCCAAACTGCCGCCGTTCGCACTGGACATCGCCGACCTGAAGTTCGGCAAGGTGGTGCTGGGCCAGGCGGTGCTGCGCACGCGGCCGATCGCCAACGGCCTGAGCGTGGAAGAACTGCGCTTCCGTGCCCCCAGCCAGGAGATCGACATCCGTGGCCGTTGGCTCGGCAAGGGCGGCGGCTCGCGCACCGCGCTCGATGCGCAGGTGCGCAGTGAAGACCTGGGCGGGTTGCTGCAGAACCTCGATTACGGCGGTCAGCTGCGCGGCGGCTCCGGCCACGCCCAGCTGCAGGCGTCGTGGCCCGGTGGTCCTTCGGACTTCCAGCTGGGCAACCTGCAGGGCCAGCTGGATGTGAATGCCCGCAATGGCCAGCTGCTGGAGCTGGAGCCAGGTGCCGGCCGCGTGCTGGGCCTGCTCAGCGTCGCCCAGCTGCCGCGGCGGTTGATGTTCGACTTCCGCGACTTCTTCTCCAAGGGCTTCGCGTTCAACCAGGTCGAGGGCAGCGTGCAGTTCGGCGAGGGCATGGCCCGTACCGACAAGGTGCTGATCGAAGGGCCGGCAGCGAACATCACCATCCGTGGCGAAGCCGACCTGCGCAAGCAGCAGTTCGACCAGACCATCGACGTCAACCCGCGCGCGGGCAACCTGCTGACCGTGGTCGGTGCGGTGGCCGGCGGCCCGGTCGGCGCGGCGCTGGGTGCCGCCACCAATGCGGTATTGTCCAAGCCACTGGGCGAGATCGGCGCCCGCACCTACAAGGTGACCGGCCCGTGGAAGGAGCCCAAGGTGGAAGTGATCGAGCGCAGCCGCGAACGCGCGCCAGCGCCGGCACCGCCGCCGCGCATACAACCATTGCCGGCCGCGCCGCCGACCGTCACCGAACCGCCGCCGCCGCGTTGAGCCCGGCGTCCCCGTTTCCCCCGGCGGACTTGCCTGGCCGCCTTCACACCCCCAGATCGAGACCATGACTGACAACGCCCTGACGCTTGCCCAAGACCGCCTGTTGCGCCCCGGTGGCCTGGATACCGCCGGCCTGGAGCGCACCTTCGGCCAACTGCTCGGCCCCGGTGTGGACTTCGGCGACCTGTACTTCCAGCACGCCCGGCGCGAAAGCTGGAGCGTGGAAGACGGCATCGTCAAGGACGGCGCCCATTCCATCGAGCAGGGCGTGGGCGTGCGCGCGATTGCCGGCGAGAAGACCGGCTTTGCCTATTCCGACGACATCCACGCCGGTGCGTTGCTGACTGCGGCGCAGTCGGCACGTGCGATCTCGCGCGAAGGTGGCGCACAGACCGGACGCTCGCTGCTGCGCGGCGATGCGCGCGTGCTGTATCCGGCACTGGACCCGATCGACGGCATCGGCAACGAAGCCAAGGTCGAGGTGCTCAAGCGCCTGGACGGTTACCTGCGCGCGGCCGACCCGCGCGTGAAGCAGGTGATGGTCAGCCTGTCCGGTGGCGTCGATACCGTGCTGGTTGCCCGCACCGATGGTGTGCTGGGCGCCGATGTGCGCCCGCTGGTGCGCTTGAACGTGCAGGTGATCGTTGAACAGAACGGCCGCCGCGAGTCGGGTTATGCCGGCGGCGGTGGTCGCTACGGCTATGAAACCCTGTTTGCCGATGGCCGCCCGGAAGCCTTCGCCCGCGAGGCGCTGCGACAGGCGTTGGTGAACCTGGAGGCAGTGCCGGCGCCGGCCGGGGTGATGCCGGTGGTGCTGGGGCCGGGCTGGCCGGGCGTGCTGCTGCACGAGGCGGTCGGCCATGGCCTGGAAGGTGACTTCAACCGCAAGGGCACCAGCGTCTACGCCGGCAGGATCGGCGAGCGCGTGGCCGCCCCGGGCGTGACCATCGTCGACGACGGCACCCTGGATGGGCGCCGTGGTTCACTCAACATCGATGACGAAGGCCATCCCACCCAGTGCACCACGCTGATCGAGGACGGCATCCTGGTCGGCTACATGCAGGACAGCCTCAACGCGCGGCTGATGGGCGTGGCGCCGACCGGCAACGGCCGTCGTGAATCGTTCGCGCACATGACCATGCCGCGCATGACCAACACCTACATGCGCGCCGGCCAGCACGATCCGCAGGAAATGATCCGTTCGGTGAAGAAGGGCCTGTACGCAGTCAATTTCGGCGGCGGCCAGGTCGACATCACCAGCGGCAAGTACGTGTTCTCGGCCACCGAGGCCTATCTGATCGAGGATGGCCGGATCACCGCGCCGGTGAAGGGCGCGACCCTGATCGGCAACGGCCCGGAAACCATGCAGAAGGTGCGCATGGTCGGCAACGACCTGGCCCTGGACGAGGGCGTGGGTATCTGCGGCAAGGACGGGCAGAGTGTGCCGGTCGGTGTCGGCCAGCCTTCGCTGCTGATCGAGGGCATCACCGTCGGCGGTACCCAGGCCTGAGCACGGCGATGGCCACCGCCACCGCCATGCCCGACGGGGACTCAGTCCTCGTCGGTGTCGTCGACCGGCGCGTCCGCCTCGACATCCTCACCGGATGCCTTCAGGCCCAGCGCGGCCGGCAGCATCAGCGCGCGCAGCACCTGGAAGATTTCGCGGTAGGCACGCGGCGGCTTGTTCTTGGCCTTTTCGGCCTGGGCGTTGCGCACCAGCGTGCGCAGCTGCTGGCGGTCGGCCTGCGGGTAATCGTTGAGCAGTGCGGCCAGCGCGGTGTCGCCCTCGTTCATCAGGCGTTCGCGCCAGTCTTCGGCACGGTGCATCATCGCCACTTCGCGGCGGCCGGTGTCGCTGTTGGCGTCCAGCGCATCGCGGATCGCGTCCAGCGCGGCATCGTCCTCGCGGCGCATGTGCTTGGCCAAGAACGCAAGTTGCCGCTTGTGCGCGATATGGGCGGTGATCCGCTTGCACTCGGCGATGTGCGGCAGCAGGTCCTCCGGGATCGGCAGGCGCGCCAGCTGGGCCGGGGTCAGCGACACCAGCTTCTCGCCCAGGGCCAGGACGTCGAGCGCATCGCGCCGGTTCTGGCTGCGGCTCTTGTCGTGGAATTCACCGGTTTCTTCGTCGCGTCCGCGCATCGTCCATACCTGATTTCAAAAAAAGTCGCCCGGCGTGATGCCGGGCCCAACCCGCACAGGATAAAGCATTGAACGTGATCGCCCCTGAAGTTGCCGTCGGCGACGACAGCCCGGCCAGGCTGGAACGGCTGGCCGACATCTCCCAGCAGCTGCTGCTGCGTGCCCGCGCGCTGGGCGCCAGCCAGGCCGAGGTCAGCTGCAGCGAGGACCGCGGACTGGAGGTCAATGTGCGTCTCGGCGAGGTCGAGACCGTGCAGTCCACCCGTGACCGCGGCATTGCCGTGACCGTCTACTTCGGCCAGCGCAAGGGCAGTGCCAGCACCGCCGACCTGCATGAGGCCAGCCTGCTGGCCACCGTCGAGCAGGCCTGCGCGATCGCCCGTCATACCGAGGACGACCCGGCCGCCGGCCTGGCCGACGCCGGGTTGATGGCCCGCGACTTCCCCGAACTGGACGGTTGGCATCCCTGGGAGCTGCAGGCCGACGAGGCGGTGGACCTGGCACTGGCCTGCGAGGCCGCGGGCCGCGAGGCCGATGCGCAGATCCGCAATTCCGATGGCGCCTCGGTGTCGAGCATGCAGAGCGTGTCGGTCTATGCCAATTCGCACGGCTTCATCGGCCGCGAGCGCGGTACCCACCATTCGATCGGCTGTGCGCTGATCGCCGGCACCGGCGATGGCATGCAGCGCGACGGCTGGTACACCGGCGCACTGGCCCGCGAGGACCTGGAAGATCCGGCCAGCGTCGGTCGCCGCGCCGCCGAGCGCACGATCGCCCGCCTGCAGCCGCGTTCGCTGCCGACCGGCAGCATGCCGGTGCTGTACGCGCCGGAAGTGGCGCGCAGCCTGGTGGGCCATCTGCTGTCGGCGGTGTCCGGCGGCGCACTGTACCGCCAGGCCAGCTTCCTTCTGGACAGCGTCGACCAGCAGCTGTTCCCCGACTGGATGCAGATCGAGGAGCTGCCGCACCTGCGCCGCGGCCTGCGCTCGGCCGCCTTCGATGGCGACGGCGTGGCCACGCGTGCGTCGGCCCTGGTTCGCGACGGCGTGCTGCAGCGCTACGTGCTGGGCAGCTATTCGGCACGCAAACTGGGCCTGCAGACCACCGCCAATGCCGGCGGCGTGCACAACCTGCAGCTGGCGGCCAATGCCGGTTCGCTGCAGGAGATCGCCGCGCAGATGGGCAACGGCCTGCTGGTGACCGAGCTGATGGGGCAGGGGGTGAACGGGGTGACCGGCGACTACTCGCGCGGCGCCGGCGGCTTCCGCGTGGAGGACGGCCAGATCCAGTATCCGGTGGACGGCATCACCATCGCCGGCAACCTGCGCGACATGTTCATGGCCATCGAGGCGGTTGGCAGCGACGTCGATCCGCGCTCGCATATCCGCACCGGCTCGATCCTGGTGGGGCGGATGACGATCGCCGGCAATGATTGATGCCATTGATGGCGTAAGCTAGGCCCGCCTGACGCGACCGGCTTGCCGCCGGTCGGTCAAGACCACCCAATAAAAAGGAGTTTTGTCGTGAGCGAATTCGAGAACGTCCCGGCGGCGAGCAGCGTGCCTGCCGACCAGCGCACCATGGCCCTGGCAGCGCACCTGCTGGGCATCTTCACCGGTTTCATCGGCGCGCTGATCATCTGGCTGATCAACAAGGATGACGCCAGCAAGGCCTTCGTCACCGACCAGTCGAAGGAAGCGCTGAACTTCCAGATCACCGTGGCCATCGCAATGGTGGTGTGCATCATCCTGACCATCGTGGTCATCGGCGCGATCCTGATGCCGATCGTCGGCCTGATCAGCCTGGTCTTCAGCATCATCGCTGCGGTCAAGGCCAACAACGGCGAAGCTTACCGTTACCCGTTCGCACTGCGCCTGATCAAGTAAGACAGGCTGTACGCGGATACGAAAACGCCCGGCACTGCCGGGCGTTTTTTGTTGGTGGCGGCACGCTGCCTCAGTGGTCGCGTTCCACCGCCAGCGTGGCCAGCGCGCGCAGCGCATCGGCTTCTTCGTGATAGCCCGCCAGCGCCTGCTGCATGCGAGCGGACAGTTCGCGCAGCTGCGCCTTGGCACCATCCATGCCGAGCAGGGCGGGGAAGGTGCTCTTGTCCTGGGCCTGGTCCTTGCCGGCGGTCTTGCCCAGCTGCTCGGAACTGGCTTCGACATCGAGGATGTCGTCGCGGACCTGGAAGGCCAGGCCGAGCGCATCGGCGAAACCGTCGAGCTGGGCCAGCACGGGTTCGGGCGCTTCACCGCACAGCGCGCCCATGCGCACGGCAGCGCGGATCAGCGCACCGGTCTTCAGCGCATGCATGCGGGTGAGCGCTGCCAGCGACTGCTGCTGGCCGGTGGCATCAATATCCAGCGCCTGGCCGCCGCACATGCCGGCCGCGCCGGAGGCATGGGCCAGGGTCTGCAGGCATGCCACACGCAATGCCGCCGGCAGGGGCGCATCGGCCAGCAGGCCGAACGCACGGGTCTGCAGTGCGTCACCGGCGAGGATCGCGGTGGCTTCGTCGAAGGCGATGTGGGTGGTGGGCTTGCCACGGCGCAGGGCGTCGTCGTCCATGGCCGGCAGGTCGTCGTGCACCAGCGAATAGGCGTGGATCAGCTCCACCGCCATCGCTGCGGAATCGAGCCTGTCCAGCGGGGCACCGAACACCTGGCCGGCGGCATAGACCAGCAAGGGGCGCATGCGCTTGCCGCCACCGAGCACGGAATAGCGCATTGCCTGGTGCAGGCGTTGCGGGGCTTCGGCCGGTGAGGGCAGGGCGGCGTCGAGCTGGCTTTCGATACGGTCGCGCCAGCGCGCGAACAACGCCTCAGCCGTCATGGCTGGGCGGATCGAAGGGTTCGGCGGTTTCGGGCTGGGCCGGATCGCTGAGCAAACGCACGCGCAGTTCGGCCTGCTCCAGCGCCTGCTGGCACTGGCGGTACAGACCGACGCCACGTTCGTAAGCACTGAGCGAGGCTTCCAGGCTCAGCTCGCCGGTTTCCATCTGCTCCACCAGTTGTTCCAGCGATTCGAGCGACTGCTCGAACTGGGCGACCGGGGAGGCGTTTTCGGGGGACTTCTTGGCCATGCGACAAGTGTGGACGGCGCGCGCGCGAGGGTCAATTCACCAGCCGCCCGGATGCCACTGCAACTGTGCATTGTGTGCCTGCAGCCAGGCCTGCAGCGGTGCGGAAACAACCACGTCGGCGGCCGCCAGCAGCTGCTCTCGGTCGAACAGCAGGGGCAGCTGCGCGCGTCGCCAGGGCGCCAAATGCTCGCGCTGCAGGCAGTCCTTCAGCGCGGATGAATGCGTACGGCCGGGCAGTACGATGCGTTCGCCGCCCTGACGGGCGCGCAGTTGCAGCGGGTGTTCGAAGCCGTCCGTGCCAAGCAGGCGCAGCTGGCCGCCGTCGGGCAGCTGCAACGGCGCGCGGCCGTCCCACGCCGCCTGCCAGTCCTTCGGCAGAGCCGGCAGTTCTGCCGGCAGCAGGTAGGCGTGCTGGCGCCACTGGCGGATGGCGTGCTGTTGCCAACGCACCTGCGATTGCCGATCGGCGCCGGCGATCATCAATTCGTTCTGTGCCTGCCGCAGTACGTGCGCCGGCAGCGGTGCTGCGTCATGGCGGCGTACCCACGCACGCAGCACGCGCGCAGCACGCTCCGGTGCAACCTGGCGCAGCAGCTCCAGCGACAGCACCCGTGGTGCTACTTCCAGGTGAGCGAGCAGCTCGGCGTCTTCTTCATCCAGCAATGCACGGGTCTGCGCGCAAAGCGCGGCGCTGCCGGCCAATGCGGCCGTGGCGTGTGGCCAGCGCTGGCGCAGCAGTGGCAGTACCCGCAGGCGCAGGAAATTGCGGTCGGCGTGGTCTTCGCTGTTGCTGGGGTCTTCGATCCACTGCAGGCCGTGAGTCGTGGCGTAGGTCTGCAGGCTGCTGCGAGGCACATCGAGCAATGGCCGCCACAGCCGATGGCCGTCGAGTTGGCTGTCAGCGGTCATCGCCGCCAGCCCATCAATGCCCGAGCCGCGCAACGCGCGCAGCAGGAAGGTCTCGGCCTGGTCGTCCTGGTGCTGGGCCAGCGCCAGGGTTTCTCCAGCCTGCAATTCGGCGGTGAATGCCGCGCGGCGTGCCAGCCGGGCAGCACCTTCGAGGCCATGGCCGCCCTCACGCGTGACCTGCACGTGGTGCACGGCCAGTTCGATGCCCAGCGCAGCACATTGCTGCTGGCAGTGGCGCACCCAATCATCGGCAGCCGGTTGCAGGCCGTGGTGGACATGGATGGCACGCAGCGGCGTGCCGGCGGCCTGCGCCGATTGCCACAGCCAGTGCAGCAGCACGGTCGAATCCAGGCCGCCGCTGTACCCGACCAGCAGCGGTACATCCAGCGGAACGAGGGCGGGGAAGGCGGTCACGGCGGCAAGTATAGGGTGGGTCGGCAGGGCTGCGCCCTGCACCCGCAGAGGCTGGAGCAACAGCCGAAGCAACAGCCGAAGCAACAGCAACAGCGAGCATTCCGTGGGATGGCGGGGTGGGTCCGGTTGCGGGGGACGCTGCAAGTACGTCCATGTAAGCTCGGTCGCGCCATCCATGGCGCTTACGCCCCCGCAACCGGACCCACCCCGCCTTCGACAGATCTCCGCGATCTGTTGGAACGGCATGGCCTGCCCTTGGATGGCCTGCCCTTGGTGGGTGTCGACCTTGGTCGACACGTAGATCCACGCCATGCGTGGATGAATTTCAATCGAAATTGAATATTTCGACAGTTGATCGAAGAGCATCCACGCATGGCGTGGATCTACTGGCCACCGGCCAACCGTCGAAGGCGGGGCGGTGTCGGATTGCGGGGTGTCAGCCGCATGGATGCGGCTGCCAAGCCCCCATGGATGGGTTCACGGCGTCCCCGCAATCCGACACCGCCCCGCCATCCCACGGAATGCCGCTGTTGCTGTCGCTGTTGCTCGGCTGTTGCCGTTGTTTCGGCAGGTGCAGGGCGCAGCCCTGCCGATAAACCCCTTACTTCAGCCGGCGACCGGAACGATCGATGCGGAACCACTCGCCGCCTTCCATCGGCGTATGCCCGTCGCCATCGGGCGTGCCTCGGCGGCAGCCGTTGCAGACCTCGGCCACGCCGTCCTGGAATGGCCAGGCAAAATCGAACGTGGCCGCAATCACCTGCTCGAAGGCGGCGTTGAAGTAGCCCACACGGTCGCCGACGCGGCCGCGGAACAGGCCTTCCTGCAGCGGATCTGCGCCGTTGTCCCAGGTGATCACCGCCTGGCTGCGGCCGCGACGGTCGACGTAGTGGAAACCGTCGGCAGTCTGTACCAGCGCCAGGCCATCGGCGTCGTAGGGAAGATCCTGCAGGGTGTCCGCGCTGATCTGCGGCTTGTGATCGACGAGCTTGCAGCCGGGCAGCATCCACAACCCGTGTTCTTCGGTCATGACCTTGCAGGCCGGCCCCTGCGCTGACGCGCAGGTACTGGCCAGCACGCCCAGCAGGGCCAGCCAGCGCGCATGGCGCAGGCTGGCCAGGGCAGGGCGTGCCGGCCGGGCCATCACTTGCTGTCAGCCTTGCGTTCGAAGGTGACCGGTGCCGGCAGTTCCACCGGTACGCCCTTGTCGTCGCAGGTGCCGGCCTTGCACAGGCGGTCGCGCAGGGCCGGGGTGGCCTGCACGATCATGTGGTAGATCGCGTTCTGTTCCAAGGTGCCGCGGATCGCCTTGCTGCCCGGGCCGCGTGCCCAGATGCCGACGTCCTCGCCACCATGCGATTCGGACTTCATCGGGACCAACGCTTCCTGCATGTAGTCCGGATGCTCGGTATCGACATCGTGCAGGTTCGGGCGGCCGTTGGCCGGCTCGAAGCTGCTGGGGTTGTGCGGGTAGCGCTTCGGGCCTGCCGGCTGCTGGTTGCTGGTGCCGGTGTGGCCGGGGCCGTTGGCATAGCTCAGGGTGGTGTAGGGCTGGCCGTTGCCATCCAGTGCCAGGTCGAGCTTGCCCGCGCCGTCTTCGCCGCCCTTGTCCTTCACCTTGCCCAGGATCGGGTTGCCACGGGCCGGGTAGCCGACGAAGTTCAGGGTGTGCGAATGGTCGGCGGTGACGATGATCAGCGTGTCGTCGGCCGAGGTCAGCTCGTTGGCCACGCGCACGGCATCGGACAGGGCCACGGTCTCGGTCAGCGCACGGTAGGCGTTGCCGCTGTGGTTGGCGTGGTCGATGCGCGCGCCTTCGATCATCAGCACGTAGCCTTCCTGATGGCGCGACAGGTTCTTGATCGCTGCAGCGGTCAGCTCGGCCAGGCTCGGCTCACCGGCCGGGTCCTGCGGGCGTTCGTACTCGTAGCGCATGTGGTCCGGCTCGAACAGGCCAAGAATCGCCGGAGCGTTGGCGGCGGCCTGCAGCTGCTTGCTGTTCCACACATAGGCGCCCTGCGGGTGCGCCTGCTGCCATTCCTGCACCAGGCTGCGGCCGTCCAGGCGCTGGCCGACCTTGTCGTCGTACTCGGGGTCGCGCTCTTCCACGGTGGTGAATTCACCACGACCGCCGCCCAGGGCGACCAGCGGGCCACGGCCGTAGCGCGAGGTCGACAGCAGCTGCTGGGCGATGTCCTTGCAGCCGGCGGCCTTGGCCGCTTCGGTCAGGTCGGTGTCGTTTTCCCAGTTGCGCTCGGGCGAATGCGCGTAGGTCGCGGCCGGCGTGGCATGGGTCAGGCGTGCGGTGGAGACCACGCCGGTGGCCAGGCCGGCGCTGTCGGCCAGCTGCAGCCAGGTCAGCAGGCCCTTGGACAGGCTGTCGGCGCAGTCGGTGCGGCTGCCGGCACTGACACCGATCGCACCCATGTGGGTCTTCACGCCGGTGGTGATGGCGGTCATGGTGCCGGCCGAATCCGGCGTCTGCGAATCGGTGTTGTAGGTCTTGCTGAACGCGGTGGCCGGGAAGCGCTCCCACGACAACAGGTTCTCTTCGCCCGAGCCGCCCTTCTGCTGGCCTTCGTAGATACGCGAGGCAGCCACGGTTGTCAGGCTCATGCCATCACCCAGGAACAGGATGACGTTTTTGGCCTTGCCGGCCATCGCGCCATTGGCGGCCGCCTGGGCGGCACCGCTGCGGTACCACCACTGCGGGGTTTCACCGGCAGGGTGGGCGACGGGGGCGACGCTGACCTTCAGGCCGGCCGGGGCGGACGCAGGGGCGGTGCTGGCGCAGGCGCCCAGCAGCAGGGTCGTGGCGCAGGCGGCCAACAGGGAGACGGAACGACGCATGGACGCTGGGATCTCACAAAGTGTAACGGGACGTTCATTATGCCCGGCCTCGCAAGGCACGCCGATGACACACTGATTTGCCATGTGGGCGGTCGTTCTGCGGCCCGCCTTGGGCTATCGTGCCAGCATCCCTTCCTACCCCCTTGGATTGCCTATGAAGCTGGTCTCTGCCTGGCTGCGGATTCCATTCTGGCAGCGCGTGGTCGGTGGCTTCGTGCTCGGTGCGTTGGCCGGCTGGGCGCTTGGCCCGGCCGCTGAAACCTGGTTCGGCCCGCTCGGCGAGCTGTACGTCACCCTGATCAAGATGATCGCGGTGCCGCTGGTGTTCTTCGCGGTCATCAACGCGATCTCTTCGCTGCATGGCCAGAAATCGGTGGCCGCGCTCAGCGGGCGCACGTTCCTGTGGTTCGTGATCACTGCCGCGCTCGCGGTATGCGTGGGCCTGGGCGTGGGTACGGTGCTGCAGCCCGGCGCCGGTGGCCTGCAGCTGTCGATGGCCAGCAACTATGTTCCGCGCGAAGTACCCAGCGTGGTGCAGGTGCTGCTGGATGTGGTGCCGTCCAACGTGTTCTACGCGCTGTCGGGCATCGGCACCAAGGTCAACGCCGCCGGTGAAACCGTGTTGGCCGCAGGCCGTGGTTCCATCCTGCCGGTGATCTTCTTCGCTGGCCTGGTTGGCTTTGCCATCGTCAAGCTCGGCGAGAAGGTGACCGAAGCGCGCAAGCTGGTCGGGCAGATGAGCGACATCATGATCCAGGTGACCCGCTTCGTGCTGGAAGTCACCCCGATCGGCACCTTCGGCCTGATCGCCGGCCTGGTCGGCAGCTATGGTTTCGAGAAGCTGCTGCCGCTGGGCCACTTCGTGCTGGCGCTGTACGTGGCCTGCGCGCTGCACATCGTGGTGGTGTACAGCGCGCTGCTGCTGGCGCACGGCCTGAACCCGCTGAAGTTCTTCCGCGGCGCGGCGCCGGGCATGCAGGTGGCGTTCGTCAGCTCCTCCAGCTTCGCGGCGATGCCGGTCGCGCTGCGTTCGATCACCCACAACCTGGGCGTGAACAAGGATTACGGTTCGTTCGCGGTGCCGCTGGGCGCGAGCATCAAGATGGACGGCTGCGGCGCGATCTATCCGGCGCTGTGCGCGGTGTTCATCGCCCAGTACAGCGGTGTGCCGCTGACGCCCGAGCAGTACGTGGTGGTGCTGATCGCTTCGGTGCTGGGCAGCTTCGGTACCGCCGGCGTGCCGGGTACGGCGGTGATCATGGCGACGGTGGTACTGAGCGCGGCCAACCTGCCGCTGGAAACCATCGGCTATCTGTACGCGATCGATCGCATCCTGGACATGATGCGCACGATGACGAATGTGACCGGTCAGATGCTGGTGCCGGTGCTGGTGGCCAAGGAAACGGGCCTGCTCGACCAGACGGTGTACGACAACCCGTCCACCAACGTCGGCATCGATGATCCCGACCCGAGCCCGCCGCGCGCCTGAAGCGGCACTGCAACGGGCTGTATCAGTACCTGTAACACTGCTGATACAGCCCCGATGGCGCCTTGCGCAGTGGTGTTTCCTGCGCGTTAAGGCCAACGAAATCCGAACGAAGTTGTAACACTGCGGCGTCATGCCGCCGTGCTGTTGCCGGTCAAACCCCTGCTGCGACAGCCTCCCGGAGTTGGCACGAAAGCTGCTCACTCCCTGCGCATAGGCAACGGGAGAGCGGCATGGACGGCAGCACCACCCTTTTCACTGTTTCGGGCCGGCAGCTGGCGCTGCTGCTGATGCTGGTCGTTCCGCTGGCGGCTGCGGCCTCGGGTGCCCGCCAGGGGGTGAAGGCGCAGCCGGGTGAAATCGTCCTGCTGCGCGATGTCGCCACGCGCCCGGCCTACCGCATGGCGCCGCCCGGCGTGGCATTGATCGCCGATCCGAAACCGCAACAGGAGATCGCCGCTGCACTCGGCAGCGGTGGCGCCGCCAGCGGCATGGATGAACTCAGCGAGGACGACTACGCCGGTCTCGGTGCCGGTCAGTCCGGCAACGTGCACGCGCACGGTGTCACCACCGTCGAGCGGGTGACCCAGCAGGCATTGGGCGGAACCCTCGGCCGCTCGGGCGAGGGGATGATCAGTGGCAGCAGCCTCAGCGGTGCGATGAGCGGCCCGCTGGGTGCGGTCGGCAATACCACACGCGGCATCGGCGATACCGTGCGCGGCGCACTGTCGCAGTTCCCGCTGGGCGCACCGGCGCAGGCGGGTGGCAAGTGAAGCGCGCAGTGCTGCTGGCGGCCTGGCTGGCAGTGCCGGCCGTAGCCTTGGCCGACGACTACAGCGGGATGCTGGCCTACCTCGATGTGACCCGCATCGACGGCCGCGCGCTGGCCGGTGCCAGTGGTGCCATCGCCATCAACCAGGCGGCGGGCGATCTCAACATCCAGGCCAACCTGCATGGCATGGCCAGCGGCGACCGCGCCGACGTGGCCATCGCCGCACGGCAGCAGCACAGCAACGATGTCGTGCTGTCGGCACCACTGGAAGCCAGCGCGCACATCGCCGGACAGGCGCTGGCAGGGGCCAGCGGCATTGCATCGATCAACCAGGCCAGCGGCATCGCCAACACGACGCTCAATGTCGTCAGCGCGACGCTGGCCCGGCAAGGAATACGCGAGTCCGATGACACGGCGTTGGCCGCCTCGGACATCGCGTCAGCAGGGGGGCAGGGCGATACCGGTGACGGTGTTGCGGCGGGTATCCGCAGTGTCGGCGTTTCCTCGACGTCACTGCGGGGCTTCGACGGTGTCCTGCAACTCAATCAGATCGCGGGAGCGCGAAACGATACGGCCAATGTTCTGGGCCTGGTCGTGCAGGGCAACCCGTGAGTACCACCCACCCGATGTATCACTGATGAGAGAGAGGGCACCATGAAAGCGACTGTCAAAAAGACCGTACTCGCCATGGCAATTGCCACTGCCTCGACCGCTGCTGCGGCCAATGGCTGGGACAACCAGAACGCCAACGCGAACATCAACCACAACCACGTCGTGACCGAAACCCGCAACGACACGCACAACCACACCGACAACGAAGTCCGCAACTGGACCCGCACCAACACCACGGTACGCAACAGCACCGACACCTCGAACGTGACCCGCAATCGCACGGTGAACGTCAACGAGCAGGTGCAGAAGAACAGCAACATCCAGGCCGACGAGCGCAAGGAAAAGAACAACCACGGCGTCGACGTGAACCTGGAGAAGGACCTGCGGCTGAGTTCGGACATCAACTTCTCCGGCGATCCGACCATCACCGGTGACATCGATCTGGATTCGGCCGCCATCGCCGTGATCGACAACCGCCAGTCGATCAGCAACAACCTCACCGGCAACAGCCTGGTCACCAACAGCGCTTCGATCGCCGATGATGTCGGCGCCGGTGCCTCCGGCAACCTCGGCTTCAACGTGGTGGCTGGTGACAACAACGCGCAGGACAATGCTGCGTCGCTGTCGGCTGCGGATGCCTCCTTCAGCTTCGGCATGGCCGACGCCGAGGTGTTCGTCAACCAGGCCGGCTTCGGCAACACCACCATGAACTCCGGCGTCACCAACGCCGCAGGCCTCGGTGGCAATGCCTTCGGCGGTGCATCGGGCAACATCGGTGTGAACATCGCCTCGGGCAACAACAACGAGCAGAAGAACGCACTTGCTGCATCGGTAGCCACCAGTGCGATGGCGCAGTCGAGCATCAGCTCCAACCAGGTGTCCACCGGCAACACCGTGTCCAACGCCGGCTTCGTGCAGTCCTACACCGATACGGTGCAGGTCGGCCTGAGCGGTCGCGTCGCTGGCGGTACCCTGGCCGTGGGTGCCGGTACCTATCGCGGCACCGGCAATGCCTACCAGATGGCCAACTACTACCTCGATACGTGGAGTGGCGATCTGCCGCATCCGGGTGGCAATGCGACCGGGCACATCGATCTGGACAACGAGATCCAGAACGCAACGATGAACCCGAACCGGCCGGGAGTGGGTGGCCTGGGCTTCGATACGCGTGAAAGCGGCACCAGCCAGTTCGTCGAGCTGGGCGTGGCCGACCTGTATGCCAGCCTCAGTGGCACGGTCAGCACCACCCGCTGGGTGAACGTCAATGCGACCAACACCTCGGCACTGTCCGGCAGCGCGTTCTCCGGCGCGTCCGGCAACATCGGCGTGAACGTGGCATCGGGTACCGGCAACCTGCAGGCCAACAGCCTGGCATTGGCCGTGGCACAGCCGAGCACCGGCGGTGGGACCGGCGGCGGCGAATGATCCACGGTGTGACCGCTTTCGCAGCGAACCTGCGTTGAGCGCAACAAGCCCGGCCATCCGCCAATGGCCGGGTTCCCCCGGGAGCCCCTGTCCCTCCTCCCCCTTGGGGCAGGGGCTCCTTCCTTCTCGTGGAGAACAGCATGGCCGGTCATCGCTGGTGGTTGCGTTTGCTGCCCTGCCTGCTGCTGTTGACCAGCGCATCTGGCTGGGCGGGCGAGGTGGTGTTCAGCGGGGTGCTGCCCAATGGTGCGCTGCTGCAGCAGAAGGTGGAAAGCATGCAGGAGCGGCGTTATCGCAACCTGGTGCGGCAGCACACCGACTACAGCTGCGGGGCGGCCGCTCTGGCCACCATCCTGCGTTATGCCTACCACCTGGACACCACCGAGGCGACGGTGATCGAGGGAATGATGGGGGTATCCGATCCACAGCTGGTCAAGGAACGCGGTTTCTCGTTGTTGGACATCAAACGCTATGTCGAATCGCTGGGCATGCGTGGACGCGGCTATCGCATCGATGAATCGCGGCTGCGCACGTTGCGGGTTCCTGGACTGGTGCTGATGGATGTACGCGGCTTCCGGCATTTCGTCGTGCTCAAGCAGGTGCGCGACGGCGTGGTGGAAGTGGCCGATCCGATTCTGGGCAACCGCAGCCTGTCATTGGAAGAGTTCAGCGCCGCCTGGCCGTCACGTGCTGTTTTCGTCGTGATCGGCAGCGACTTCGATCGCAACACGGTGCTGCTGCAACCCAGCGAACGGCCCAGTGCCCGCGCGTTGTATGCGCGGCAGGGACCGATCACCGATGCCGAACTGGTCGACTTCGGCTTCAGCCACGCCGACCTGTTCTGAAGGAGGCACGATCATGCAATGCCAACGTGTAGTACTCGCCCTGCTGCTGATGCTGTCGGTGTCGCCGTTGATGGCGGCAGACGGTGCACCGGGGCGTGGCCTGAAGGAAATACCCGATCCCGAACTGAACCTGATGCGTGGCCGCTACACCGTCGGTGGCAACAACGTGGCGTGGTTCGGGGTGACGATGATTTCGCAGTGGCAGGGACCCAACGGTGCGGTGGTGCAGGGCGCGCTGACCCTGGGCATGGATTTCCGCAATGGCGGGACACCGAAACTGAGCTTCCAGCCCAGCGTCCACGTCACTGCCGCTGACGCACCGTTGCCGACCACGGCAGGGCGCAGCATCGACAGTACCGGCCTGGCCAATGCCAGCGGACTGGTGCAGAGCGTGCAGGTGGCCGGCGATGGCAACACAGCGCGCAACGTGACCACGCTGACCGTGCGTGATGGCGCGGTGCCGACAGCGATGACCGATGACGGCAGCCGCATGGCGCAGGCACAACAGGGTGGCGCTACCGCCACGGCCATGCTCGATGGCAACCAGGCGCGCCTGCTGCTGCAGGTCGACGGGCAGAGCCTGGTACAGCAATGGATCCGCAATGGCAGCGTGGGGCAGGGCATTGCCCTGGCCGGCGATGGTCAGACCGCCAGCAACCGGCTGCAGCTGGAGCTGGTACGCAATACCGCGGCCAACAACCTGCCCTTGAGCCAGAACGTGGCCCAGGCGATCGGGATGAACCGCGGCATGGGCCCAGGCCAGTAACACGGCCTGGTCGGGGGGAATCGACGTACAACGCAGGTCACCGACATGCACACTCTCTACCGGCTTACTCCGCTGGCGCTGGCGGCGCTGGCGGTCACTGCCTTCGCCCAGCAGCCCGCGCCCAGTGACGGCGCCGACATGCAGGCATTGATCGCGCAACTGGAACAGCTCAAGGCCAATTACGCACAGGAGGTCCGCCGCCTGCGCGAACTGGACATGCAGGTGCAGGCGATGCAGGCGCGGCTGAGTGGTCGCGCAGGTCCCGGTACAACGCCCGCAGCGCCGTTGGCGCCCGCTGCAGCATCCGCCGTTCCGCCCAGCAGCGAAGGCTATGCCAGCAGCGCGGCCGAGGCACAGCAGGCCAAGCAGGAGGCACGGCGCAGCGTGGACGACGTCAAGCAGCAGCAGGCGGCGTTGTTCTCGCGCCGGTTCACCATCGAAAACGGCCTCACCTATGCGCGCTATGACCGCAAGCAACTCACCCTCAACGGCTTCCTCGCCCTGGATGCGATCTTCCTCGGCAACATCGCGATCGAGAACGTCGAATCCGATTCGCTGACCTACAACCTGGCCGCGCGCTGGGGCGTGAGCCCCAACCTCACCTTGAACCTGGACGTCCCATATCTGGCCCGGCGCACGGTCTACCAGAAGGGCGGTGCCGGCGGTGCAGCAGCGGCGATCGCGCAGGAAGAAACCAACGGCAGTGGCATCGGCGATGTCAGCCTGAGTGCCAATTACCGGCTGTTCGCCGAACGCGGCTGGCGCCCGGAGACGGTACTGACCGGTGGCGTGACTGCTCCAACGGGTCGCGCGCCCTATGGCCTGGACTGGAAAGTGATCGAGCGCGATGACGATGACTACATCCGCTTCGCGGTGCCGCAGGAACAGCCGACCGGCAACGGGGTGTGGCAGGCCAACCTGGGCGTGTCGATGGTGAAGACCGCCGATCCGGCCATCCTGTTCGCCAACGCCGGCTATATCCACTCGTTCCCGCGTGGCTTCAGCGATATCGACAGCAACCCGGACACGGTCAACCCCGGTGACGTGAAGCTGGGTGGTTCGGTGTACTTCGGTGCCGGTGTGGCCTTCGCGTTCAACGAGCGCACCAGCCTGAGCATTTCCTTCAGCGACAAGATCAGCACGCGCGCCTCGACGCGTTTCAAGGGCGGTGAATGGGTGAAGGTGATCGGCAGCGATGCCAATGCGGCCTCGCTCAATCTCGGCGTGACCTACGCGTTGAACCAGCACACCACGCTGGTGACGATGCTGGGCATCGGCCTGACCCCGGATGCGCCGGACTTCACGCTGGCCTTCAAGGTGCCGTACATGTTGTAGGCGGGGCGGCCGGGCCATGCCCGGCTGCTTCAAGCTGCCAGCGGTCAGCGCTGCGCCGGCAGCTCAAGATGATGTTTGCGGCACAACCGATAGACCGTCACCCGCGAGATCTGCATGTGCCGCGCGCACGCCGACACGTTGTAGCCATGCTGGCGCAGGGCCTGCAGCAGTACATCGCGCTCCACCTGGCCACGCGCATCCTGCAGCAGCGCGCGCCGTGCGGGCGCATCGGGTTCGACCAGATCCAGGTCGGCCGCGCTGATCAGTTCTCCCTCCGCCACGATCGCCGCCCGCTGTACGCGGTTCAACAGTTCGCGCACGTTGCCCGGCCAGTCGAACCCACGCATCGCCTGGTGCGCGCCAGGATCGAAGCCACGTGCACGGCCGGCATGACGTTGGCGGAATGCGCGCAGGAAGTGTTCGGCCAGCAACAGGACATCGGCGCCACGTTCGCGCAGCGATGGCATCGGCAGGCGCAGCACGTTGAGGCGGTAATAGAGATCGCGCCGGAAGCGGCCGTGGGCGACTGCCTGCTCCAGTTCGACATGGGTGGCCGCCAGCACGCGCACATCCACCCGCAGTGGCTGGTTGCTGCCCACCCGTTCCAGCGTGCCCTCCTGCAGCACCCGCAGCAGGCTGGTCTGCGCATCCGCGGGCAGGTCGCCAACCTCATCGAGGAATACGGTGCCGCCGTGGGCCGCTTCGAACAGGCCGATGCGACGCTGGGAGGCACCGGTGAAAGCGCCACGCTCGTGGCCAAACAGTTCGGACTGGACCAGGTTGGCGGGAATGGCGCCGCAGTTCACCGCCAGGAAGGGCTTTCCCGCACGCCCGGACAGCGCATGCAGCGCCTGCGCGGCCAGCTCCTTGCCGGTGCCGGTCTCGCCCGTCACCAGCACCGGCAGCTCGACCGGGGCGAACTTGTGCAGGGCAGCGCGGACGGCCAGCAGGGGGGCGCTGTTGCCGATCAGTGCGGGAAGACCGCCACCGTTGTGGGTCGCGGCAAGCGGCACGTCGTCGCCGTCGCACTGGCGCTGCATCGCCGACAGGAGATCGGGAAGCTCCAGCGGCAGCGAGAACTGATCCTGGCAGGCCCGCAGCAGCGCCCCCCAGGCCGGTGGAGGACTGCCCAGCCCCGCGGGCAGCACGGCCAACCACGGCAGGTGATGGTGCTTTTCGATCCACGGCAGCAGCAACTGCGCCGCCTCTGCATCCAGATGGCGAAGATCGACCACGGCGACCAGATGGTCGCGGCCGCGCAGGCCAATGGCCATGGCAGGTGCCGGGCTGACACAGCGAAGTTGCCAGCCGGCGGCCGCCAGCGCGCCGCGCTCGGCTGCCGGTGGCTGGCCAAACCAGATCACGCAGCGCGATGGAATCTCCAGGCTTGCCGCCATGCCTTCCCCCAGCATCCGGGCAACGCGAGCGGCAGACGGGCCATCTCGGCGTGCCGCCCCACGCCGGGATGCTGCGGCCGCACGTGGGTGGCCGGTTGCGGCCCAACCGGACCGTGACATCAATGACCAACGCAGCATGCGTCGACCAGCGGCCATGCTTTCGGTCAGCCAACAAAAAAGCCGCTGCAGGGCAGCGGCTTGTCAGGTCACGCGTGGGCGGCCTCGAATCAGAGATCGACCCGGCGGGCCTGCATGAACTTGTTGCCCCAGTAGCCACTGAGCAGGGTGTCGACGCGGACGTCCTTGCCGGTGCTCGGGGCATGCAGGAAGCGGCCGTCGCCCACATAGATGCCGACGTGGTCGACCCGGCCCTTGCGGCCGAAGAACACCAGATCGCCTGCGGCCAGGGCGGCGCGGTCGTTGATCAGTTCGGCATTGGCGTCATGTGCCATTTCACGCGAGACGCGCGGCAGCTCGATGCCCAGAGCCGAGCGGAACACATAACCGACCAGGCCGCTGCAGTCGAAGCCGCTGTCTGGATTGCTGCCACCCCAACGGTAGGGGGTGCCAAGCAGGGTCATGGCCCGGCGCAGCAGCGACTGCACCTTGCCGTTGTCGGCAGCGTTGCCGACCACGATGCTGCCATTGGCGGCGCTACTGGTGTCGTAATTGGCGAGCAGGCGGCTGAGGTCACCGGCCACCATGGCCGAGCGGTCCATCAGGGGAATGGTGTCATTGGCGGCCAGATGCGGCAGCAGGGCGGCCAGGGTGGCGCTGGCGGCGGCATCGGCGCGGCTGCGCTGCGGAGCGGTGGCGTCGGCCTTGGCGGCTGCGCGGGGGGCGGTCTCGGCGGTCGAAGCCGGGGTCGCATCGGTACGGGTGGGAGCGGACTGCGACCAGGCCGGAAGGCTGGTCAGACACAATGCCAAGCCCAGCAGAAGCGGGCGGACACTACGCGAAGAAGCGGCGGTCTGGCCTTGGCACGTCGGGTCGTTTGTCGTCACGCGTCGGTCACAAGGAAAAAAACGATGGGGCATCATGCCCTGTAAAAGCGGTAATAAGTTAAAAATTCCGTTAGTAAATCGTTAGTTTCATAGTGATGGTTGTCACAGTTTTTAACATATCGCCTGTTCATTTTAGCGAAGGACGCGTTTTGCCCCTGTGTAGTGGTCCTTCCAATAGGGGCCGCTGAGCGAATCCAGGCGGACCGTTCCGCCGGTGCTCGGGGCATGCACGAATCGACCTTCGCCGACGTAGATCCCCACGTGACTGACACTGCCGCGGCTGCCAAAAAAGACCAGGTCGCCGGTTGCCAGGCGCTTCGGGTCGATCTTCGGGCCCTGTACCGCCGCCAGGTCGCGTGAGGTCCGCGGCAGCTTCAGGTCCAGCATTTCACGGTAGACGTAGGCGACCAGGCCGCTGCAGTCGAAGCCGGATTCGGGCGTGTTGCCGCCATAGCGGTAGGGCGTGCCGACCAGGCTGATGGCACGCATCAGCACCGAATTGGCGGCCTCGGGGTTGTCCGGCGTGGTGCTGGGCCAGCTTGCCGAAGGCGGTGGCGGGGCGGAACGAACGGCCTTGCCGCCGCCGCAGGCGGTCAGCAGCAGGGGCAGGGCGAGCAGCAGGGCGGGCGCGAGGCGCCGGCGCGTGCCGGACGAAACTGGCGTGATGTGCATGTTCTCCGGATAATGCGCGACCTTGGATTGGCCGTCATGATGGCGGCGTCCCCGCCGGGCGACAACCCGCCCCAACCCGCCTGCCTCCGGCAGATCCAGACAGAGTTGCGCATGAAGATCGAAAAAGACCGCGTTGTCCGCTTCCACTACACCGTCTCCGAGGCCGGCCAGGAGCCGATCGAATCGTCCAAGGACCGCGGCGAGCCGCTGGCGATCCTGATCGGCCACGGCAACATCATCCCGGGCCTGGAAAACGCCATGATGGACAAGGAAGCCGGCGCGACCTTCGACGTCGACGTCAAGGCGGCCGATGCCTACGGCGAGCGCCGTGATGGCCTGTCCCAGCGCGTGCCGAAGAAGCATTTCGGTACCGCCAAGCTGGTCCCGGGCCAGCAGGTCGTGCTGCAGACCAACTTCGGCCCGCGTGCCGTGACCGTGCAGAAGGTCGGCATGAGCGTGGTCGACGTCGACCTGAACCACCCGATGGCCGGCAAGGACCTGCATTTCGACGTCGAGATCGTCGACGTGCGCGAAGCCGGCAAGGAAGAGCTCGAACACGGCCACGTCCACGGCGACGGCGGTCACCAGCACTGATCGCGCTGCGATCGTGATGGCAGCAACGGCCCGCTTCGGCGGGCCGTTGCGTATGTGGAACAGGGCGGAGCCATCCATGGTCCGCAGGCCGGCGGCATAATGACGGACCTGCACGCCGGATGCCCCGTGAACACCGCTTCCCCTTCCCTGCAACCGGTGGCTTCCGGCGAACGCATCGCCCTGCTGGACGTACTGCGCGGGTTTGCCCTGCTGGGCATCCTGCTGATGAACATCGAGGCCCTCAGCGGGCCGCTGGACCTGGCCTTTACGGGCATCGACGCGCATTGGCAGGGCATCGACTACTGGGCCGATGCCTTCGTCTATGTGTTCGTGCAGGGAAAATTCTTCACCCTGTTCTCGCTGCTGTTCGGGGCGGGCTTTGCGGTGATGGCCCAGCGTGCCGAGGCAGCGGGCCGCCCGTTCACGCCGTTCTACCTGCGCCGCAGCGCCGGGCTCCTGCTGATCGGCCTGTGCCACGCATTGCTGGTCTGGTCCGGCGACATCCTGGTGTTGTATGCCTTGGCCTCGCTGCCGTTGCTGGCCTGCCGCGAAGCACCGCGCAGCTGGCTGCCGTGGATGGGGCTGCTGGTGTATGCACTGGGTGTCGCGCTGATGCTGCTGGTCGGCGCAATGGTGTCGATGGCCACCCCGCAGGACCTGCAGAAAATGCTGGTCGACGCGCAGCAGGGCATCGACCAGCAACGTCTGGTGTATGGCCAGGGCGACTGGATGCAGGCCAACGTGCAGCGCCTGCATGAGTTCGGCGCGTCGCTGGGCGGCATGTTCATTTCCGGACCCGAAGTGCTGGGTATGTTCCTGCTGGGTGCCTGGTTCGCTGGCAGCGGCGCATTGACCGCGCCCGAGCGTTTCCCCCGGTTGTATGCCGGCCTGCGCTGGGTCGCGCTGCCTCTGGGCCTGCTGGTCACCCTGGCGGGTGTGTTGTGGAAGCCCTATCTGGCGCCGGGTGTCTATGACCTGCCGACCACTGCGGCAATGGCACTGGTGGCCGTGGGTGGCGTGCCGACGTGCCTGGGCTACCTGGCCTGGATCGTGCACTGGCGCGCGCGCATGGGCTGGCTGGCGCCGGTCGGCCGGATGGCGCTGACCCATTACCTTGGTCAATCGCTGGTCTGTACGTTGCTGTTCTATCACTACGGGCTGGGGTGGTTCGATGCAGTGCCGCGTGCCTGGCAGCTGCTGTTGGCATTGCTGCTGTTCGCTGTGCAGGTAATCCTCAGCCATCTGTGGCTGCGCCGTTTCCGCTTCGGTCCGATGGAATGGCTGTGGCGTGCGATGACATACCAGCAGTGGCCGGCAATGCGCGGTAGGGCCGGGCAGGGCTGATCGATGCCGACTGCGCGTGCATCGTCCTGCGTGGCTGCGTGCATCGCCACGCGTGTCGCTGCATACCCTCACGTCTGGCCTGCAGCGGGCCATGGCATGCTCGCAGCAACATGAGCGCCTGCGCCAGCCAGCTGCCTGTCGATCTTTTCTGCGGGCACGCGCCCGTCATCGATCCTGTTCCCTGTCGACCCGAGCGATTCCGATGAACACTCCCTCTTATGACTACGATCTGATCGTCCTTGGCGGCGGTTCCGCTGGCCTGGCCGGTGCCATCCGCGCTGCGCAGCATGGCAAGCGTGTTGCCCTGCTGGAGCCGGGTGAACTGGGCGGCACCTGCGTGAATGTAGGCTGCGTGCCGAAGAAGGCGATGTGGCTTGCCGCCGATCTGGCCGAGCGCATCGGCCTGGCCAGCGCGATGGGCTTCGACGTGGAGGCGCGTCCGGCGCTGTCGTGGAAGGAACTGGTGATCCATCGCCAGGCCTACATCAGCAACATCCACACCAGTTACCACAAGCGCCTGGATGAAACCGGCGTGGTGCGCATCCCGGCCCGTGGCCATCTGCTGGATGCGCACACCGTGGCGTGCAGTGATGACGTGCAGTACAGCGCTGCACACATCCTCATTGCTACCGGCGCCCATCCGCAGCGGCCCGACATTCCCGGCGCCGAACTGGGCCTGGTGTCCGACGATTTCTTCGACCTGCGCGCGGCACCGGCCGAGGTCGCGATCATCGGCGGCGGCTACATCGCGGTGGAACTTGCCGGGCTGTTGCAGGCGCTGGGCAGCAAGGTGAGCCTGCTGGTACGTGGCAGTCGCCTGCTGGAGCGCTTCGACTACGAGCTGACCGCGCAGCTGGCCGAGAACCTGCGCCAGCAGGGTGTCCGCATCCACTTCGATTACCGCCTGCGTGAGTTGAAGCGCGAGGGCGAACGCGTGCGCGCGTTCGGTCATGATGGTCCGATCGACAGCGTGTTCGACGCCGTGTTCTTCGCGACCGGCCGGCGCGGCAACAGCAGGGATCTCGGTCTGGAGGCACTGGGCATCGGCATCGGCGAACACCAGCAGGTAGAGGTGGACGAGTGGCAGACCACGGCGGTGCCGAGCGTGCATGCGGTCGGTGACATCGCAGGCAAGGTCGGCCTGACGCCGGTTGCCGTGGCTGCATCGCGTCGTCTGATGGATCGTCTGTTTGGTGGCCGCCCGGACGCGAAGATGGACTATGACAACGTGGCCAGCGTGGTGTTCTCGCACCCGCCGCTGGGCGCAGTGGGCATGAGCGAGGAAGACGCACGTGCGCGCTTCGAGCAGGTGACGGTGTACCACAGCCGGTTCCGGCCGATGCTGCAGGCACTGGCCAACGGCACCCAGCGCAGCCTGTTCAAGATGGTCTGTGCCGGGCCGGAAGAGCGTGTGGTGGGTGTACACCTGCTGGGTGAAGCGGCCGACGAGATCCTGCAGGGTTTCGCGGTGGCGGTGAAGATGGGTGCGACCAAGGCCCAGTTCGACGACACGGTGGCGATTCACCCGACGTCTGCTGAAGAAGTGGTGTTGATGCGCTGAGCCGACACTCACGGTAGTGCCGGCCGCTGGCCGGTAACCTCAACAGCAACAGCCGAAGCAACAGCAACAGCGTGCATTCCGTGGGATGGCGGGGTGGGTCCGGTGGCGGGGGCGTGAGCGCCATGGATGGCGCGACCGAGCTTACAGGGACGTACTTGCAGCGTCCCCCGCAACCGGACCCACCCCGCCTTCGACAGATTGCTGCGATCTGTCGGACCGGCGTTCTGTGTTGCTGTTGGTAGGTGTCGACCTTGGTCGACACGTAGATCCACGCCATGCGTGGATCAGGAATTGCAGTGGGCATGAACGGGAATCGGATCGTTCGCCCGGAAGTGCCATGAGACAATTGGAAGCTATCCGGCTCCTTCCAGCCGCCCGTGCGGCCCGTCTTCTTCCTGATGTCTACCTCTTCCACCCGCATTGCCACCACGTCCCCGCGTATCGCCCTGGGCGGCATCGGCCTGGCTGCGATCGGCGCCATTGCCGCATCGGGCAAGGCCATCATCGTCAAGCTGGGGCTGCGCCATGGCGTGGACGCGACCACGCTGCTGGCGCTGCGCATGCTGATGGCGCTGCCCCTGTTCGCGCTGATGGCGGTGTGGGCGTCGCGCCGTGCGGAGCGATTGTCCTGGGCTGACCGCGCACGCGTGCTGTGGCTCGGCTTCACTGGTTACTACCTGTCCAGCCTGCTGGATTTCCAGGGCCTGCAGTACATCAGTGTGACCCTGGAACGGTTGATCCTGTACTTGAACCCGACCCTGGTGCTGCTGATCAACGTGCTGCTGGCGCGGCAGCGGCCGGGTCGCTGGCAGATCGGTGCGCTGGTGCTCAGCTATCTCGGCGTGCTGATCGCGTTCGGCCATGACCTGCAGCGCGAAGGTGGGCAGATCATTCTCGGCAGCCTGCTGGTGCTTGGCAGTGCGCTCAGCTATGCGCTCTATCTGTTCGGCAGCGGTCAGGTGGTCGCCCGTATCGGCGCGGTGCGTCTGACCGCCTATGCCAGCTGCGTGGCCAGTGTGCTGGTGCTGCTGCATTTCACCATCACCCATCCACTGCCGTTGCTGTGGCAGGCCCCCGCTGCGGTGCAGTGGCTGTCGCTGATCAATGCGACGGTCTGCACCGTGCTGCCGGTGCTGGCGATCATGCTGGCGGTGCAGCGCGTCGGCTCGTCGCTGGCCGCGCAGGTGGGTATGCTGGGCCCGGTTTCCACCATCGTGATGAGCCTATGGCTGCTCGACGAACCGATGGGGCCGGCGCAGATCGCCGGCACCGTGCTGGTCCTGCTCGGCGTACTGCTGGTGACGCGGCTGCGCCGCTGACACCGGAGCAGGCGCGTGCGCGCATCCTGGCGGTGATCCATGCGATTCCGCCGGGACAGGTGATGGGCTACGGCCAGGTCGCAATGCGCGCGGGCCTGCCCGGACGCGCCCGGCTGACCGCGCGCATCCTCGGCCAGAATGAGGATCCCACACTGCCCTGGCACCGGGTGCTGCGCTCGGATGGGCGCATCGCCATGGCCGAAGGTTCGGCCGGCTGGCGCGAACAATCGCAGCGGCTGCGTGCGGAGGGTGTCGTCGTGGAAAACGGCCGAGTGCGGATGCCCGCGACCGACCCGGCGGCGGCGCTGGATGCGGCCGTATGGGGACCGGGTTGATCGCTGCCTGCGACTGAACGGGCGACCGTCCGCTCGGGTCAAAAAGGGCCGGTGCTGCGGCTATGATGGAGGCCGTTCCATGCCGGTGTCCCCATGTTCCCGCGACTGCCAACCGTTACCAAGGCCCTGTTGATCGCCAACGCGATCCTGTTTCTGCTGCAGCAGCCGTTCCTGCTCGGCATGCAGACCTTCGAACCGTTCATGCTGCAGCCGCTGCAGCAGGGCTTCGATGCGTTCTCGCCGGGTGGCAACTTCCAGCCGTGGCAGCTACTGACCTACGGCTTCCTGCATGGCAGCTTCGGGCATCTGTTCTTCAACATGCTGGCTGTCTTCATGTTCGGCGCGCCGCTGGAACAGACCTGGGGCGAGAAGCGCTTCCTGATCTACTACCTGGTGTGCGTTGTCGGCGCCGGCCTGTGCCAGTTGCTGGTCGGCACGATGCTGGAGAACCCGGCCACGGTGCTGGGTGCTTCCGGTGGTGTGTTCGGCCTGCTGCTGGCCTATGGCATGCTGTTCCCCAACCAGCGGGTGATGCTGCTGTTCCCGCCGATCCCGATGAAGGCGCGTACGTTCGTGATCCTGTTCGGCGTGGGCGAGCTGGTGCTGGGCATGACCGGCTGGCAGCCGGGCGTGGCCCACTTCGCGCACCTGGGCGGCATGCTGTTCGGCTGGCTGCTGATCCGCTACTGGCGTGGCCAACCGCCGTTCAACAAGCGTCGTCCCCCCGGCCCGCCGAAGCGCCCGAATCATCTGCGCAGCGTCAAATGAGCCGCAGGCTCATTTGACGCCGGTAGATGCCAACCTTGGTTGGCAATCATCTCTGCCACGTTGTGCCAACCAAGGTTGGCGCCTACCAACAGCGGGCAATGCAGGCGGCGGGTTGTACCCACATCCACGCATGGCGTGGATCTACTGGTCCTGCAGCACCACCTGCGCCGCATTGTGCCCGGGCGCACCGGTCACCCCGCCGCCCGGATGCGTGCCCGCGCCGCACAGGTAAAGGCCGGGCAAGGCGCCGCGATAGCCGGCCTGGCCGACCATCGGCCGTGCCGAGAACAGCTGGTTGGCGCTGAGCGCACCGTGGAAGATGTCGCCGCCGATCAGCCCGAACGTCCGTTCCAGGTCCAACGGTGAAAGCGCCTGTCGACCGAGCACGCTGTCGGCGAAGCCGGGGGCGTAGTGATCGACGGTAGCGATCATCAGGTCGGCGACGGTATCCCGGTGGTCATCCCAGTGACGGCCATCGGGCAGCTCCGGCGCCACGTGCTGGCAGAACAGGCTCGCCACATGCTGGCCGGGTGGCGCCAGCGAGTCGTCCAGCGTGCTCGGAATCAGCATCTCCACGATCGGCTCGCGCGACCAGCCATCGCGGCGTGCATCCAGCCAGGCACGGTCCATGTAATCCAGGCTGGGCGCCATGATGATGCCGGCACTGAGGTGGTCGCCGGGGCCGGGCAGGGCGCGGAAATCCGGTAGCCGCGACAGCGCCACGTTCATCCGGAACGTGCCCGAGCCGCAGCGCCAGTTCGCCATGCGTTCGCGGGTGGTGGCGGGAACCTGGGCGGGCTGAAGCAGTTGTTCGTACAGCAGCTTCGGATTCACGTTGGCCACCACGGCACGTGCGCGCAGGCTCTCGCCGCCGGACAGCGCGACGCCGACCACGCGTCCGTCTTCAACCAGCAGGCGCTGCACGCCGGCATCCACGCGCAGCTCGGCACCGGCCGCACGCGCGGATGCGGTGATGGCCTGGCTGATCGCACCCATGCCACCGATGGCGTGGCCCCAGGCGCCCTTGACCCCGTTGCACTGGCCGAACACGTGATGCAGCAGCACGTAGGCGCTGCCGGGCGTGTAGGGGCTGGCGTAGTTGCCAACAATGCCATCGAAGCCGAACAGGGCCTTGATCGGCTCGCTCTCGAACCAGCGGTCCAGGTATTCGGCGGCCGACAGCGTGAACAGATCCAGCAGTTCCTGCCGCAATGCAGGATCGAGTGCGGCCAGCTCGCGCCCCAGCCGGCCCATCTGCCACAGCGCGGGCAGCGCGCGCCAGCCAGCTGTCACCCCGAGGTCGGGCGGCGGACGCAGCGCCCAGTCGCGCAGCACGTCGGCAAATACTTCCAGGCGCGCTTCATAGGCGGGCAGCGCCTGCGCATCGCGCTCGGAAAATTTCGCCACTTCCGCCTGGGTGCGGCCCGGTGCAGACAGCAGGTAGCGACCATCGGGCAATGGCAGGAAGTTGTTGGCCGGCCGCGCGACGATGCGCAGCCCGTGCGCATGCAGCTGCAGTTCCTCGATCACCTTCGGCTGCAGCAGCGACACCGTGTACGAGGCCACCGAGTTGCGGAAGCCGGGATGGAACTCTTCGGTGACCGCCGCACCGCCGAGTACACCGCGGCGCTCCAGCACCAGCACCCGTTGCCCCGCGCGCGCCAGGTACGCCGCACACACCAGCCCGTTGTGGCCGCCGCCAACGATGATCGTGTCCCACGTCGTCATGCGTTGCGGATCGCCGCGTCGATGGTGGCGATGTCGATCTTCTTCATCGGCATCATCGCGTTGAAGGCGCGCTTGGCCAGGGCCTTGTCCTTGCTGGTCACCGCTTCGATCAGCATGCGTGGGCTGATCTGCCAGGAAATGCCCCAGCGGTCCTTGCACCAGCCGCATTGGCTCTCCTGGCCACCATTGCCGACGATGGCATTCCACAGGCGATCGGTCTCGTCCTGGTCCTCGGTGGAAATCTGGAACGAGAACGCTTCGCTGTGCTTGAAGGTCGGGCCGCCATTGAGGCCGACACAGGGGACACCGCAGACCGTGAATTCGACGGTGAGGACGTCGCCCTGCTTGCCATCGGGGAAGTCGCCTGGCGCGTGGTGCACGGCGGTTACTTCACTGTCGGGAAAGGTCTTTGCGTAGAACGTGGCGGCCTCGAGTGCACCGTTGTCGTACCAGACGCAGATCGTGTTCTTGTGAGCCATGGCGGGGCTCCGCAGTGGACGAAGGCGCAGCGATAGCATGGGTCGTGTTAATGCCGGATCGTGCTGCACTGCGGGAGCTGGCGGCGTCGCGCTACCATGGGCAGACGACACGACAGGGACGATGCGTGAAGATCCTGATTCTGGGTGGATATGGGGTGTTCGGGGGGCGTCTGGTCCGCTTGCTGGCGGACCTGCCGATGCTGGAACTGCTGATCGGTGGCCGCAACCTGGTGGCGGCGCAGGCCTTCTGTGCAAGCTACGTGGGGCAATCGACACTGCGCCCGCTGCAGGTCGACCGGCAACAGTTGGCCACGGCCCTGCAGGCCGAGCGACCGGACCTCGTGGTGGATGCCTCCGGTCCTTTCCAGGACTACGGCGAACATCGCTACGCGGCGATCGAAGCCTGCATCGCTGCCGGCATTGATTATCTGGACTTCGCCGACGCGGCGGACTTCGTATTCGGCGTTTCGCAGTACGACGCGCAGGCCAGGGCGGCCGGTATCTACGTGCTGTCCGGCGTCAGCAGCTTCCCGGTATTGACTGCGGCGGTGCTGCGCGAGATGGCCTCGCACATGGACATCGTCAGCGTGGAAGGCGGCATCGCGCCATCGCCGTATGCCGGCATCGGCCTGAACGTGATGCGTGCGGTGGTCGGCTATGCCGGTTCGCCGGTGAAGCTGCGCCGCAACGGTCGCGACGGGCACGGCATCGGCCTGGCCGAGAGCCGCCGCTTCACCGTCGCGGTGCCGGGGCGGCTGCCGCTGCGCAACCTGCATTTCTCGTTGGTGGATGTGCCTGATCTGCAGGTGCTGCCACCCGAACATCCGACGATGACCGACATCTGGATGGGGGCTGGCCCGGTGCCGGAAATCCTGCATCGCGTGCTGAACCTGCTGGCCAAGGCGCGGCTGCACCTGAAACTACCGTCGCTGGAGCCGTGCTCGCGGTTGTTCTACACCGTATTGAACCTGATGAAGTTCGGTGAACATCGCGGCGGCATGATCGTACGCGCGGTGGGCACCCGCGATGGTGCGCGCATCGAACAGAGCTGGCACCTGCTGGCCGAGGCCGATGACGGTCCGTACATTCCGTCGATGGCGATCGAGGCGGTAATCCGCAAGCAGCTGGCCGGTGATCGGCCGACGCCTGGGGCGCGCGCGGCCACGCATGCGCTGGAGTTGAGCGACTACGACCGCCTGTTTGAAGGCCGCACCATCCACACCGGTTTCCGCCGGGACATGCCGGGTGCCAGCCTGTACCAGCGCGTGCTTGGCAGCGCATACGCGCAACTGCCGGCCAGCGTGCAGGCGTTGCACGCACCGTCTGCAGCCAAGCGCTGGAGCGGCACGGCATCGGTCGAACGTGGTCGCGGGCTGCTGTCGCGGTTGCTGGGGAAGGTGTTCGGCTTTCCCGCGGCGGGCGAGAGTCTGCCGGTCAGTGTGGAGTTCACCCCGGAGGCCGGCGGTGAGCGCTGGACGCGGACCTTTGCGGGCCGTCGTTTCTCTTCGCTGCAGACGCAGGGGCAGGGGCGCAACGAGGCACTGCTGGTCGAGCGCTTCGGCGTGATCTCGGTAGCGTTGGCGCTGCTGGTCGACAACGGGCGGCTGCAACTGGTGCCACGACGCTGGTCGCTGTTGGGCATGCCGTTGCCGCAATGGCTGCTGCCGGGGGAAAACAGTTTCGAGAGTGATGAGGACGGATGCTTTGTCTTCGACGTGGAGATCGGCGCGCCAGTGGTGGGGCGGATCGTGCATTACAGGGGAACGTTGAGGCCGGGTTGATGCCCATCCACGAAAAGGGCGCCACGAAGGCGCCCTTTCCGTTACGGCTATTGCATCAACCTCAGCGCCAGACCTTGATCTGCTCGGCGTCGGTACGCTGCATCGGCTGGCCCGGCTTGCAGCTGAAGCTGGCGCCGAACGCCGGCAGGTTCGACAGCGGGCCGTTGGTGCGCCAGCGGCCCGGTGCACGGATGTCGGCGGTCAGGCGGCGTGCGGCCTCGTTCGGCGACAGCTGCTGCGGCCACAGCGCGGCCCAGGCGCGGAAGAAGCCCTGCTGCTGTGCCGGCTTGGCCTTCGGCTCCTGCGCGGTGTAGGCGGCCCAGGCCAGTTCCAGACCGGCGATGTCGGCCAGGTTCTCTTCCTGGGTCAGCGTGCCGTTGACCTTGGCTCCCTTCACGCCGGGGAACTCGTAGGCGCCGTACTGCGTGGCGACACGGCTGCCGAGCAGGGTCCAGGCGGTCTTGTCGGCCGGCGTCCACCAGCTGCGCAGTTCACCCTTGGCATCGACCAGCGCACCCTTGGCGTCGATCGCGCGGGTCAGCTCGTGGCCGACCAGGCCACCGAAGCTGCCGAACTTGTCGGCGGCATCGGCCTTGGCGTTGAACACCGGACCCTGCAGGATCGCGGCGGTGACGATCAGCCGGTTCTGCGCCAGGTCATAGGCCAGCGACGGCTGCTGCGGCAGCACGTCCCAGCGGCGGTCGGCGTTGCCCTTGCCGATGCGCTTCATTTCCTCGCGGTGACGCCAAGTCGAAGCGATCAGCATGTTGCCGCCGAACGAACCACGGCCCATCGGCTGCACGCTGTAATCCAGGTCGCGCAGCGGGGTGCCGATCTCGATCTTCAGCGCGGCCAGCTTGGCCTGCGCTTCGGTCTTGGCCTCGGCGCTCATCCAGCTGTTGTTCTTGACCGCCTCGATCTGCACTTCGCGCACCTTGTCGACGATCCACGCCGCCTGGCGACGGTCTTCGGCAGACAGGTAACGCGCGGCGTATTCGCGGCCGACCATCGGGCCAGCGGCCACGTTGATCGCGTCCAGCACGCTTTCCCAGCGCTGCGGCGGCAGGGTCTCGCCACGCAGCACGCGGCCACGGAATTCGAACTCCGCATCGCGGTACGCCTTGGACAGGTAAGGTGCCATCGAGTCACCCACGCGCCAGCGCAGGTAGGCCTTCCACTGGTCCGGCTTGAGCTTGGTGACCATGCCGTCGAGCTGCTTGAACAGCGCCGGATCGGCCAGCGAGACCAGGTCATCGTTGACGCCCTGCGCCTTCAGGAACGCATCCAGCTGCAGGTTGCGATAGCGGCTGTTGAGGTCCTTGGTGGAGATCGGCGCGTAGTTGTTGAACGGGTTGTTGATGCCCGCCAGCGACTGCGCGTTGCGGGCCAGTTCGGTTTCCAGCGCGATCACTGCCTGCGACTCGGCGTCCAGCTTGGCCGCCGGGGTGCCGGTCAGTGCCAGGATCTGCTTGACGTAGTTGCGGTAGCGGCCCATCAGCGCGACGGTGTCGGCGTCGGTGCGGGTATAGAAGGCCGGATCAGGCAGGCCCATGCCGCCCTGCATGAAGTAACCGATGTGGCGGTCCAGTGCCTTCAGGTCCACGTCCGGACCGAAGTTGAAGGCCACCGGGATGCCGACCTGGTGCAGCGCAGCGATCGAGGCGGGAATGTCCTTGGCCTTCTTGATCGCGTTGATGCGGGTCAGCAACGGCGCGATCGGGTTGGAACCATCGGCCTCCACTGCAGCTTCGTCCAGGCCGCTGGCCCAGAAGTCGCCCAGCAGCTTCTGCACGTTGCCCTGCGGCGCCTTCATCGAGGCTTCCAGCAGCTCACGCTGCTGCTGACGGCTGCGGTCGACCAGCTGGCCCAACGCGGTGGCGGCACCGATCTGCGGCACCGGGTTGGCCTTCAGCCAGCCCGCGTTGGTGGCGTCGTAGAAATCGCTGCACTGCGCACTGACGGCCGGGGCGCGCGCGGCCTTCTTCTTGGCGGCGAACGCATCGTGGGTCGGAACCAGGGTCGCCAGGCTGATGCCCAGGGCGATGGCAAGCGGACGGAAGTTGGGCATGTAGAACGAATCCGTGATGGATTGAGGGCGGGCGAACTATAGCAAGCCGGGCATGGGCGCGGCATGCACGCATCACGGTGCATCCGCCGGGCATGGCCCGGCGCTACCGGGTGGGTGGCATGGGCACGGCATGCACGCATCGCGGTGGTTCTTCGCGCCATGCGCCGACCAAGGTCGGCCTCCATCAACGGCTTGGGCCAGCGCCGGCGCCAGTAGAGCCACACCACGCGTGGATGGTTGGCGCCGCAAAAAAACAAAGGCCCGGGAAATCCCGGGCCTCTGCAGGCAAACCGTGGCCTCAGCCGTGGCTTACCAGATCACCACCTGCGAGTCGCCGGTGCGCGACATCGGCGTACCCGGCTTGCACTGGAAGGCCGCGGTGAAGGTCGGCAGGTTCGACGGCGCACCGATGGCGCGGAACTGCGCCGGCGCGTGCGGGTCGGTTGCCAGGCGGACCTTGGCGTTCTCCGGGGTGTACTTGGTGCGCCACACGGTAGCCCAGTTGAAGAAGAAGCGCTGATCGCGGGTGAAGCCATCGATCTTCGCGTCTTCCTTGCCGGCCGACGCCTTCTGCAGTGCGTCGTAGGCGGTGGCCAGGCCACCCAGGTCGGCGATGTTCTCGCCCAGGGTCAGATGGCCGTTCACGGCCTGGCCGTCGACCTTGTACTGGTCGAACTGCTTGACCAGCTTGCCGGTCAGGCCAGCGAAGTTCTTCGAATCGGCTTCGGTCCACCAGTTCTCGAAGTTGCCGGTCGGCCCGAAGCGGCTGCCCTGGTCGTCGTAACCGTGGGTCATTTCGTGGCCGATGACCGCACCGATACCGCCGTAGTTCAGCGCGTCGTCGGCCTTCGGGTCGAAGAACGGCGGCTGCAGGATGGCGGCCGGGAACACGATCTCGTTCTGCAGCGGGTTGTAGTAGGCGTTGACCGTCTGCGGGGTCATGCCCCACTCGGTCTTGTCCACCGGCTTGCCGATCTTGGCCAGGTTGTACTGGTAGTTGAACGCGGTGGCCGCGCGTACGTTGCCCAGGTAGCTGTCACGGTTGGTCTGCAGGCCCGACCAGTCACGCCACTTGTCCGGGTAACCGATCTTCGGAGTGAAGGTTTCCCACTTGGCGATCGCCTTGGCCTTGGTCTCTTCGCTCATCCAGGACAGGCCCTGGATGCGTTCCTTCAGCGAGGCGGCCAGGTTCTTCACCAGCTCTTCCATCTTCGCCTTGGCTTCCGGCGAGAAGGCGACCTTCACGTACAGCTGGCCGAAGGCTTCGCCGGCGTCGCTCTCGATGGTGCCCAGCACGCGCTTCCAGCGCGGCTTCTGTTCCTTCTGGCCATTGAGGGTCTTGCCGTAGAACTCGTAGTTTTCCTGCACGAAGGCATCAGCCAGGTACGGCGAAGCGCTGTCCACGGTGTGGAAGCGCAGGTAGGCGCGCCACACCGACGGATCGGTGTCGCCCAGCGCCTTGCTCACTTCCTGGTGGAAGGCCGGGATGGCCAGCGAGAACTTCTCCGGCGCGGCCACGTTCTGCGACTTGAAGAACTCGGTCCAGCTGAAGTTCGGGGTCAGCGCATCGGCCTCGGCCAGGCTGACCGGGTGGTAGTACAGCGAGACATCGCGCGACAGCTCGACGCTGGACTTGGATGCCTTGGCCAGGCGGGTCTCGAACTTGACGACTTCTTCAGCCTGCTTGGCAGCATCGGCAGCGGCGACGCCGGACAGTTCCAGCACCTTGGCCACGTGGGCCTGGTAGGCCTTCAGCTTGTCTGCCTTGGACGCGTCGGTATAGAAGGTCTTGTCCGGCAGGCCCAGGCCGCCCTGGCTGGCGTAGGCCATGTTCACGGCCGAGTTCTTGAAGTCGGCTTCGGCGCCGAAGCCGAACAGCACGTTCTCGCCCTTGGCGGCGCTGGTGCGCAGGTAGTTGGCGATGGCGGCCTTGTCCTGCAGGCCATCGATCGCAGCCAGGTCGGCCTTCAGCGGCTCGATGCCCTGGGCGTTGACCTTGGCTTCGTCCATGCCGGTGGCCCACAGGTCGCCGACGATCTTCTCGATGCCGGCCGGGTTCTTGACCTGCGCGACCTGCTCGGCCAGCTGGTGCTGCACGGCCACCGAACGCTCGTCGAGGATGGTGAAGGCGCCCCAGCTGGTGCGGTCGCCCGGAATCTCGTTGGCGGCCAGCCACTTGCCGTTGACGTAGTCGCCGAAGGCGGTGCAGGCGTCAAGGTTGCTGTCCAGATCGCTGGCCTGGAAGGCGTTGTAGGCGGGCAGCTTGCTCTCGTCGAGCTTGTAGGTGGTGGCGGCGTCGGCCGCGGCCGGCGTGGAGGCGGTGGCATCCTTTGCCGGGGTTTCGTTCTTGCCGCAGCCGACCAGCGCGGCCGAAACGGCCAGGGTCAGCAGCACGATCTTGGGAGTACGGGTCACTTGAATGGCCTCCAGGCCGAGTGAGTCAGGGAAGGGCCGTGGTGACGGCCGTGGGCCGAACGATACGCCGCCGGCCCGCACTGCAAGGGTGTCGAAGGTCATGGCCGGGCGCAAGGGCCTTGCCGGCACCGGAAAAAGACAGACCCGGCAAAAGCCGGGTCTGTCGGGGGTACTGCATTTGTTGCTGGATCAGAACTTGTACTTCAGACGCACGAACGGGGTGCGGCCGTAGTAGTCGTACTGGGTGGCGAACGGGTGGGTGTTGCCGTAGCGCGAGGAGTACACGCTGCTGGAGATCAGCGGCGGCTTGGCATCGAACACGTTCGAGACGCCCACCAGGATCTGCCAATCGGCCTGCTCGTAGCTCACCGAGGCGGTGTGGTACCAGCGGCTGCCAGCGGTGATGTCACGGTACGAATTCGGACGACCCTGATAGGTGAAGGTCTCCGACAGGTCCGGGTCCTGGGTCGACGCGATGTACTGGGTCATCCAGTTGTAGGTCCAGTCGCCGCGCTCCAGGCTCAGGCCCAGGTTGCCGACCAGGTCCGGGCGACCGAAATCACCCAGCTGATCGGACGAGGACAGGCCGCTGGCAGCTGCGCTGTCGAACAGCTCGGCGGTGTCTTCAACCGTATAGGTGACCTGCGAATCCAGCGAGAACTTGCCGAAGCTGAACTCGTGTTCCCAGTTCAGGGTCAGATCCCAACCGCGGGTACGCTGGCGGTTGATGTTCAAGTACTGCGCGTACACCTCGGTGACCATGTTGGCGTTGGCACCCGAATTCGGGTTACGACGCATCAGGTCGCAGTACCGGTTCGGATAGGTGGTCGACTCGTAGCAGCCTTCCAGGATGGAGGCTGCACTCAGCGCGGTGATCTGGTCGCTGACTTCGTAGTCGAAGTAGTCGATCGCGATGCTCAGGTCAGCAAATTCCGGGGTGAACACCAGGCCGAGGCTGCGTGCACGCGAGGTTTCCGGCTTCAGGTCGCCGCCAGCGCCGCCGCGGGTGAAGACGGTGGCGCTGCTGTTGCCCGCAGCGGTGTAGTCGCCCGGAATACCGGCAGCGGCGCAGTTGGCAGCTGCGTTGCTGTTGTTGCCTTCGGCCCAGCGGATGCAGGGATCGATGGCGGTCTGCGCCTGGAAGCCGGTCTGGTTACCCAGATACAGCTCGTACAGGCCCGGTGCACGGTAGGAGGTGCCGATGGTGCCGCGCAGACGCAGCGACGGGATGATCTGCCAGTTGACGCCGAACTTCCACACCTTGTCCGAGCCGGACACGGTGTCGTACTTGAAGACGCGGCCCGAGCCATTCAGCGACAGCGACTCGATGCCCGGAACGCCCTTGATGACCGGCACGTCCAGTTCCAGGAAGGCTTCCTTCACCTTCTCATCGCCCTTGGTGCGACCCGCAGTGGTCGAACCCCAGATGTCGGCGAAATCGGCACCCGGCTGGTCGTCGATCTTGTAGTTGCGGTACTCGACACCGACGGCGGTGGCCACGGCACCGGCCGGGAGATCGAACAGCTCACCACTGAACACGGCGTTGACCGTGGTCTGATCGTAGGTGGTCTTGCCCTTGGCCCAGACGCCGAGGATCGAGACCAGCTCGTCGACCTTCGAGCCATTCAGATAGCCAGGATCGAAGTAGTTCGCCGCTGCGGTGCCGGTACCCGGACGGCCGATGTCGCCGCTGATCGAGTTGCGGATGCCGAGGTTGCTGTACTTGCCACTGGAGTGGCTGTAGTTGGCGTTGACTTCCCAGCCCCAGGTGCTGCTGCCGAAGCCGCCATCGAACTTGTTGGCGAAGTAGTAGTAGTCAACTTCGGTCTCCGAAGCTGACTTGAACGGCAGCACCGGCTGGGCGCGGGTGGTGGTGCCCGGGATCAGCACGGTCGGGAAGAACTGGCGCCAGGCGAAGTTGTCCGTGGTGCGGTTGTTGTACAGGAACTGGGTCTTCCAGTTGAACGAGTCAAAGCCGAAGTCAGTGGCAAAGTAGACCGTCTTGCGCTCTTGGCGGTTGATGATCTGGCTCTGACCATAGGCCGGGAAGTTGTACGGCTCCTGATAGGTCGCCAGCGGATTGCCGTTGGCATAGGTCTGGTTCGCGCGCGGACGATAGCCCGGGAACGGACCGACCGTGCTGCCATCAGTGCTGGGCACGTAGCGGGTAGCGCCGACGTCGATGACGTTGTGCAGCATGTTCTGGCAGTTGGCCAGATTGGTGCCGGCCAGGATCGAACGGTCAACGCGGTCGATGCGGTTGCCCTTGTCGTCCCATACGATGTCTTCAGCGCACTTGAAGAAATCGCGGTCGCCGCGGGTCAGTTCGTTCTGGCGATACCATTCCACGGCGGCAACGATGCTGCCGTTGTCGAAGTTCCAGCCGTTGGCCAGCGATGCGGAAAACACTTCGCCGCCGCCCTCGGTCGGAACGCGACCGCTGATGGTCAGTTCCGGACGTTCGAAATTCTTCTTGGTGATCAGGTTGACCACGCCGGCCACGGCGTCGGAGCCATAGATCGAGGACGAACCGTCCTTCACGATCTCGGCGCGCTGCAGGACAGCGGTGGGCAGCACGTTCAGGTCGAATGCGCCGACCGCGCCGCGGGTGCCGGCCGGGCCGGGACGCTGGCCGTCCAGCAGGATCAGCGTGCGGTTCGCGCCCAGGCCACGCAGCGAGAAGGTCTGTACGCCGGTACCACCGTTGGTGGTGAAACCACCGAACTGATTGGTGATCTGCGTTTCGGCGGCGCCGATCGCCGACTTCTGCAGGAATTCACTGACGCTGGTCTGGCCCTGGGCGGCATTGCGCTCGGTGTCGATGGTGAACACCGGCGAGGTGGTCTCGTAGTCCGCCCGACGGATCAGGGAGCCGGTGACCGTGACCTTGTCAAGGTCAGTTGCCTTCTTGTCAGACTTCGAAGCACTTGACGCCGCTGCTTCCTCGCGGGTGGATTCCTGGGCCAGCACCGGAGCTGCCTGCAGGCAGGCAAGCACTGCCAGGGCGAGCGGCAGGCGGCTGGGCGTAATAAGGCGGTTGGTCTTGCGCATTGTGTCGGATCCCCACTTGTTATGCTTCGGTTAACGGAGTGTATGCACAGCGTAAATTAAATGCAACATGAATACCCTCGTTGTGTAACTCACTGTTGCTAAGGGGAAATTCAGGGGTTCGGGCGTGAAAAACCCCACTGGCCTGACCAGCGGGGTGGCGGTTTCCACCCGGGTGGCTTACAGGCCGCCGGGGCCGCAGTCCTTGGCCAGGAAGTCGGCCATCAGCGGCAACGTGGCCCGGTAGTGGCTCGGGTACCACGGCATGCTGTGCGGCATGTCGGCAATCAGTTCGAACTTCGCCGGAACCTTGCCCTGGACGGCGTTGTAGAAGGATCGGGCATGGAACGCCGGAGTGCGTACGTCACGATCTCCGACGTACAGCAGTACCGGAATGTTCGCCTTGGCCGTGTTCTGTATCGGGTCCATGCCTTTGACGGTCTGCCCCTGCAGGATGCGCTGCAGGCGGTTCTCGCTCCAGGACATGCCGACTCTGCCGAGATCGGTGACAGGTGCGCCGGCAATGGCGCACTGGAAAGGAGAGGGGCTGCGGACAGTGGCTGCAGCTGCAGCGAAGCCGCCGTAGGAGTATCCGAAGATCGCCAGGCGGTCTTTTGCGGCGATCCCTTGCTGCACCAGCCACGCCGCCGCATCGTCATTGTCGTCCTGCATCGTCAGGCCCCACTGCTTGTCACCTGCGATCCAGTGGTCGCGACCGAAGCCGGTGGAACCGCGATACTGGGGGCGGATGACGGCGTAGCCACGCGAAGTGAAGTACGGCACCCAGCCGGAGACATCCCAACCGGCATAGTCACGCGCCCACGGGCCGCCGTGCGGGTGCACGAGCGCGGGCAGTGGTTCTCCACCTTCTTTCCAGCCAGCAGGCAGATCCAGGATGGCAGGAATCTTTCGTCCGTCGCGAGCGGTGTAGGTCACCCAGCGTTGCTCACCGATCTGCTTGCCATCGATCCACGGGCGTTCACTGCCCAGGGTCGTCACCTGCTTGCGGTCGCTGAGTACGTGATAGGTGGTGGGAGTGTTGGCGCCGTTGGTGATAAAGAGCACGCGGGAGAGGTCGTCGTTGTAACCGGTGATGGCGACGTACTTTCCCGGATAGGCCTGCTTCAGGCCGTCATACAGGGCCTTCATCTGCGGGTCGACATAGATCGCCTCGCGTCGCGGCCCATCTACATAGAAGCCCAGAACCTGGTTGAAGTTGCTGGGTTTGCTGCCCAGGATGAGGCCGCTGATCGGGTACTGCGGGTGTGCGGCCAACGGCTCCTTGTCGAAGCTCCGGGTTGCCGGGTCGTACAGGCGGGCCTGCACCTGCTCGGAATATCTGTCGGTGAGGATGTAGAGCTTGCCGGTCTGGTCGTCGATGCCGGCCACGTCCATCGTGTAGCGCTCACTGAGCTTGGTCGTCAGCGCATCGTGCTTCTCGAACTTGCCGCTTGTCTTGTCCTTGATCAGGATCTGCTGTTCGTACTCGTTCGACCCGGCCGGTTCGATCTGGGTCCTGGTCAGGAGCTCGCCGCTGCGGGGGTGGAACAGCCCCGGAGTCGAGCGCGCATCACCACGGAAGAGAAGTTCGGTCTGGCCGCTCTTGAGGTTGAACAGGTAGTAGCTTGCAGAGAACGTTGACTGGTTGATCTGCGAAATGATGACTTTGTCAGGGTCCAGCGGCAGCGAATGCACCAGCGACGCGGTACCTGCCAGCTCCAGGCAGCGTTGTGTCTGTTCGCTGATGCCGAGCTTGCGCGAATTGTCGGCAAAGGCCTCGTCGAACTTGGTCTGGGTAGTGTCGGTCAGGTAAGCCTTCGACAGAAAGGTCTTGGTGGTTCCCACCGAGTTGCCTTCTCCGCAACCGGCCAGCTGCGCGGTCAGTTCCTGGCGACCGATGACAAGGCTGCGGCCGGCCTTCAGGGCGCTGGCGGCGATGAACTTCATGCGATCGCCGGAAGGCGTGATGGCCACCGGGCCGGCGCCCAGATTGTCCAGGTTCCAGTTGGCCAGTGCGGTGTCACCGTTGTCGCTGCCCGGGGCAGCGATGATCGCAACCAGCTGCTTGCCATCAGGGCTCATGGTCACGGATTGGATGGCCGGGATCTTGGCGAAGTCGTCGACAGGCAGAGGGGTGGCCAGCACCTGGCCCACGGCCAGGCCGAGCAGGGTGGCAGCGATGCCCAGGCGGGCGGCGAGGCGGGCGTCTTTCATGTACAGGGCATCCTTGGCAGCGTGACTGGAAGATGACCTGAAGATGAACGAACAGCCTTCGCCCGTCAACTTGGCGTGAAATGCCCCCGCCGGACAGGCTGGGCGGGCCTCAACGCAGAAGACCCCGCCGGGGCGGGGTCTTCTGCTGTACGCGAACGTATCGACGGATCAGTGGTCGCCGAACTCGTACTTGGCCTGCACGTAGATGGCACGGCCGTAGGCGTTGTACAGGTAGTTGTTGTACGGCTGGCCGCTGGTGCCGGCGAAGCTGTACCGCTGGTTGTCGGGCAGCTTGTTGAACACGTTGTTGACCATCAGTGACAGGGTCAGGTTGTCCATCGCCCGATAATTCACGCTGAGGTTGTAGGTGGTGTACGAGCCCCACTTGCCGGCCTTGTAGCCGGAGGTATGGACGTAGTCGTAGCCGTTGCCCAGGTAGGCCATGTAGTTCGGCGTCTTGCCGATGTAGTTGGCATACAGGGTGGTGGTCCACTTGTCCTTGGCCCAGCCGATCGAACCGTCGGCGCGCACCTTGGCGTACGAGTCGTACACCCACATCGCATACGGGTCGCGCAGCAGGTCCAGGTACTCATCGCCCGGCTGCGGCTGCAGTTCGCGCTTGAGCATGTCGGTGTAGTTGCCGGAGAACTGCAGCGAACCGAAGCGGCCGATGTCCTGCACGTACTTGAAGCTGGCCGTCAGCGCCTGCAGGTTCTGGCTGGCCACGTTCATCTTCGGCGTATAGATCTCATCGAGTACGCCGGAGGCATCACGGGTGATCCAGTCGCTCACGTTCTGGCAGCTGGCCGAGGTGTTGTTGGTCTGGCCGTTGCGGCAGTAGTACTCGGCCAGCAGCAGCTGATCGGAGCTGAGCGTGTTGACCTCGTTCTTGATCTTCCAGTTGTAGTAGTCCACCGACACCGACAGGTTGTTGATGGGGGCCCACACGATGCCGGCGTTCCATACATCTGCGGTGATCGGTTCCAGGTCGGGGTTGCCGGACTGCGTTCCAAACACCGACACGCTGTCATACGGGCAGCCCGTCGTGTTGGCCGGGTCGTAGCCAAGCTGGCCGCAACGGTAGTAGTCGGTGGAGCCGTTGGCGTAATAGCCGCTGACACCCTGGAAAGCGTCGGACAAGGTAGGCGCACGGAATGCGGTGCCGTACTTGCCACGGAACAGCAGGCTGTCGATCGGACGGAATTCCAGTCCGACGCTGTAGGTTGCCTTGTCGACGGTGCTGCTGCCGATCTTGAAGGCGTCGTAGCGACCGGAGCCGGTTACCGTCAGCGATTCCAGCAACGGCATGCGCAGTTCAGTGGTCACTGCATAGTTGCTGCGATGGCCTGCGCCGGACACCGCGGTGGTGCCCCAGACGCTGCCATCGACCAGGCGTGCATCCGGCGTATAGTCCCAGCCTTCGCTGCCACCTTCGACCACCACTGCGAAGCCGGCATCGCCGCCGGGCAGCTTGAACAACGAACCGTTGGTGACCTGCGCACGCAACAGGTTCTGCCAGGTCCGGCTCTGGCTGTAGGTGTAGCCGGTGAAGCTCTGGAAATCACCACTCGGCAGCGGCGAGTAGAACGCTTCCCAGTCCGGGCTGTAGATGTCGTAGCCGGTACTGGTGGTACCCAGCACGGGCCCCAGCACACGCTGCTCGAAGTAATCGTTGATCGGATCGTTCCAGCGCACGAAGTTGCGCTCGGTCAGCTTGTACTCGCCGCGGGTGAAGCTTGCGCTGTAGTCCCAGTTGCCGACCGTGCCGCGACCGCCGAGCGTGACCTGGTAGGCCTTGTTGCGATCGGTGTTCATGATGTCGCGGTAGCCGCCGCCGCCGATGTCCTCCGGCGCGAACACGCGCTGCAGGTTCATGTACTGGCCGCTGTCCTGATCATAGAAGCGGCCCCAGCCGGAGGAGGTGCCCCACCAGGTGTAGCCTGAGCCGGTGGCGTACTTCACTTCTTCCAGGCTGTAGAGCGCGTCGCCGAACAGCTGGAAGTTGTCGTTCACATCGAAGGTCATCGAGCTGTAGATCTGCCCGCTTTCCTTGCCGTTCTTGATGGTCTTGTAGCCGGTGCCATACACCGAACCACAGGCCTGGCCGGTCGGCCGGGTGCCGAGCACGGTGGTGCCGTCGAACTGGCCCGCCACGTTGGCGCACAGGTTCGGGTCCATCATCGCGTAGCGGTTGCTGTTGGCCGGCAGCAGTACCAGGAAGTCGTTGGAGACGTACTGTGGGCTGTAGCCGTCGGGATTGTTGACCTTGGTCAGGTCGCGCTGGTAGCCCCAGATCGGGCTGGTCTTTTCGTACTGCACGTTGACCAGGGCATTGAAGCGGTCGTCCTTGGAATTGAACCCGCGGGCGCCGCTGAAGCGGAAGCTGTTGCCGCCCCCTTCGCTGTAGGCGCCGCCGCGGATGTTCAGCACGCCGCCGTCCATGCGCTCCTTGAGGATGATGTTGACCACGCCGGCGATCGCATCCGAACCGTACAGCGACGACTGGCCACCGGGCAGGATCTCGATGCGCTCGACGATGTCGATCGGAATGCCGCTGATGTTGTTGAAACTGTCGCTGCCGTTGTACAGCGCCGGATACGAGAGCATCGGGCGGCCGTTGATCAGGTACTTGGTGTAGCCGGGGCTGAGCCCGAACATGCCGGCTGCCTCGGCACCCTGGGTGAACGAAGCAGAGGTCTGTCCGCCCTGCAGGCCGCCGGTCGACAGCGAGGACTGCTGCAGGACGTCGGCGACACTGGTGAAACCGCGGGTCTGGATGTCCTCGGCGGTGACGGTCAGGACCGGCGTGTGGTTCTCGATCTGCGTCTGCGGGATCAGTGACCCGGTGACGGTGACGCGGTCGAGCTGGGTCGGCGCGTTGTCCTGCGCGTGGGCCGCGCCGGAGGCGAGCAGGGTGCCGATCAGGGCGAGGGTCAGGGGGTGACGCGATGGCGTGGAGCGATGGCGAGACATGATGGATCCCCGTGTGAGCGATGTCGTCTGGCTGATGTCCTCCGTGACATCTTCATGATTTGTTCAGTTGCAATCCATTCAGCAGGACCGTAACACGACGTTCACGTTGTCAGAATGGTGCGGTCATACGGATGTGCCACGTGCTCCCGGGAAATTCCTTTGTAATCAATGGATAAACGGATTTGTCTGGGAATGTTTCAAAATGTTGCGATGCAGAACAATATGCTTCGACAGCAATATTTGTCTTCAGGATCAAAGGCTTGGGGTCGCTTTCAGATTCTTTCTGATTATTTAATTTATGGGACTTATTGCTTTGATTCGTCTCAATTGGCGGGCATGAAAAAAGGCCCCGCCGAAGCGGGGCCCTTGGGTTGCTGCGAGAGCGGCGCTTACTTCTTGCCGAACTCGTACTTGGCCTGCACGTAGACCGCACGGCCGTAGGGGTTGTAGATGCTGCTGTTGTACGGCGCGCCGATGTTGCCGGCGTAGCTGTGGGCCTGGCCGTCGGGCATCTTGTTGAACACGTTGTTGACCATCATCGACAGCGTCAGGTTGTCCATCGCCTGGTAGTTCACGCTGAGGTTGTAGGTGGTGTACGAGCCCCACTTTCCGGCTTCGTAACCAGACGGATGCACGTAGTCATAGCCCTTGCCCAGATAGGCCATGCGGTTGGGCGTCTTGCCGATGTAGTTGAAGTACAGCGTGGTGGTCCACTTGTCCTTCGCCCAGCCCACCGCACCATCTGCACGCACCTTGGCGTACTGGTCGTAGTTCCACATCGCGTACGGGTCGCGCAGCAGGTCCAGGTAGTCGTCGCCCGGCTGCGGCTGCAGTTCGCGCTTGATCATGTTGGTGTAGTTGCTGGAGAACTGCAGCGCACCGAAGCGGCCGATGTCCTGCACGTACTTGAAGCTGGCCGTCACCGCCTGCAGGTTCTGGCTGGCGATGTTCATCTTCGGCGTGTAGATCTTCTCCAGCTTGCCGGTGCCGTCACGGGTGATCCAGTCGCTCACGTTCTGGCAGCTGGCCGAGGTGTTGTTGGTCTGGCCGTTGCGGCAGTAGTACTCGGCCAGCAGCAACTGGTCGGAACTGAGGGTGTTGACCTCGTTCTTGATCTTCCAGTTGTAGTAGTCCACCGACACCGACAGGTTGTTGATGGGGGCCCACACGATGCCGGCGTTCCATACATCTGCGGTGATCGCTTCCAGCTCGGCATTGCCGGACTGTTCGCCGAACACCGATTCGTTGGCATACGCGCAGCCCACCGTGTCGCTCGGGTTGAAGCCGAGCTCTCCACAGCGGTAATAGTCGACCGAGCCGTTGGCGTAGTAGCCGCTGCGGCCCTGGAAGGCATCGGACAGGCTGGGCGCGCGGAAGGCGGTGCCGTACTTGCCGCGGAACAGCAGGCTTTCGATCGGGCGGAATTCCACGCCGATGCTGTAGGTCGATTTGTCGACGGTCTTGTCGGCGATCTTGAACGCGTCGTAGCGGCCGGAGGCGGTCACGGTCAGCGACTCCAGCAGCGGCATGCGCAGTTCGCTGGTCAGCGCGTAGTTGCTGCGATGGCCGGCGCCGGCGACCGAGGTGGTGCCCCACACGCTGCCATCGAGCAGGCGCTGGTCCGGCGTATACGACCAGCCTTCGCTGCCGGCTTCGGCGACCACGGCCAGGCCTGCATCGCCACCGGGCAGCTTGAACAGCGAACCGTTGGTGATCTGCGCGCGGCCCAGGTTCTGCCAGGTGCGGCTCTTGTTGTAGGTGAAACCGGTGAAGGTCTGGAAATCACCAGCCGGCAGCGGCGAATAGAACGCGCCCCAGTTCGGGTTGTAGATGTTGTAGCCGTCGTCGGTGACGCCCAGTACCGGACCCAGCACGCGATCTTCGAAGTAGCTGTCGATCTCGTTGGCCCAGCGCGCGAAACTGCGTTCGGTCAGCTTGTACTCGCCGCGGCTGAAGCTGGCGCTGTAGTCCCAGTTGCCGACGTTGCCGCGACCGCCGAGGGTGACCTGGTAGGCCTTGTTGCGATCGGTGCTCATGATGTCGCGGTAGCCGGCGGCGCTGATGTCCTCTGGCGCGAACGCGCGCTGCAGGTTCATGTATTCGCCACTGGCCTGGTCGACGAACGCACCGAAGCCGACATCACTGCCCCAGAAGGCATAGCCCGAACCGGCGTTGTACTGGACCTCTTCCAGGCTGTACAGCGCATCGGCGAACAGCTGGAAGTTGTCGTTGACGTCGAAGGACATCGACGAATAGATCTGGCTGCTTTCCTTGCCGTTCTTCAGGGTCTTGTAGCCGGCACTGAAGGGCGAGCCACAGGATTCACCGGTGGCACGCGTGCCCAGTACGGTGGTGCCGCCGAACTGACCGGCCACGTTGGCGCAGCGGGTCGGGTCCATCATCACGTAAGCGTTCTGCTGGTCCGGCAGGTAGACCAGGAAGTCGTTGGTCGGCACCTGCGGCGTATAGCCCTTGGTGTTGTTCTGCTTGGTCAGGTCACGCTGGTAGCCCCAGATCGGGCTGCTCTTCTCGTACTGCACGTTGACCAGCGCGTGGAAGCGGTCATCGAAGGCGTTGAAACCATGCGCGCCGCTGACGCGGAAATCGTTGCCGCCACCCTCGGTGTAGCCGCCGCCGCGCACGTTCAGCACGCCGCCGTCCATGCGGTCCTTGAGGATGATGTTGACCACACCGGCGATCGCGTCCGAGCCGTACAGCGACGACTGGCCACCTGGCAGGATCTCGATGCGCTCGACGATGTCGATCGGGATGCCGCTGAGGTTGTTGAAGGTGTCGCTGCCGTTGTAGAGGGCAGGGTAGGACAGCATCGGCCGTCCGTTGATCAGGTACTTGGTGTAGCTCGGGCTGAGGCCGAACATGCCCGAGGCTTCAGCGCCCTGGGTGAACGAGGCGGAAGTCTGGCCGCCCTGCAGGCCGCCGGTGGTCAGCGAGTTCTGCTGCAGCACCTCGGCCACGCTGGTGAATCCGCGGGTCTGGATGTCCTCGGCGGTGACGGTCAGGACCGGCGTGTGGTTCTCGATCTGCGTCTGCGGGATCAGTGAGCCGGTGACGGTCACGCGTCCGAGATCGGTGGGAGTGTTCTCCTGGGCGAGCGCGATCGCGCTGCTGCTGGCCAGGATCAGGCCGCTGAGGACGGCGCGGGTGAGCGGGTGACGCGGGAAGCCATTGCGAGACATGCGGTACTCCGTGTGGTCGTGAGAGACGCGTTTCCCTTTCCTGGGAACTCATGGATTGTTCAGCAGCCTGCAGACGCAGAAAGGCGGCGTTTTCCGAACGTAACACACGCTTAACTTGATTTGCGCGGCTTTGTAACGTTCCAATGGGGCGGCATGTGAGGTTAATCAAAAGGTCTTTAAAAACAACATTTTGCGAGATCTTCCATGCTTTGCCGAGTTTGGCGGAATGAATGTTGTGTAAATATTTTTTGATTAACAATTGAGGCGTCGCTGCATTTGGCGCGGCGTGTCCAGCCCAAAAAAAAGGCCCCGCCGAAGCGGGGCCTGGTCCGGAATATGACCCGGAAAACGACGGGATTACTTGCCGAAGTCGTACTTCACCTGGGCGGAGATCTGACGGCCGTAGACGCTGTAGAAGCCGCCATTGAACGGGGTCGATTCATTGCCCGGGTAGTTGTAGCGCTGGCCTTCCGGCAGCTTGTTGAACACGTTGTTGACCATCAGCGACAGGGTCAGATCGTCCTGCGCCTGGTAGTTCAGGCTCATGTTGTAGGTGGTGTACGAGCCCCACTTGCCGGCCTTGGCGCCGGAGGAGTGGACGTAGTCATAGCTGCGGCCGGTGTAGGCCAGGTAGTTCGGGGTGCTGCCGACGTAGTTGGCATACACGGTGGTGGTGAACTTGCCGATGTTCCAGCCTACCGACAGATCGCCACGGACCTTGGCGAAGTTGTCGTAGTACCACATGTTGTACGGATCGCTCAGCAGATCCAGCTTCTGTGCACCCGGCAGCGGGGTCACTTCACGCTTCAGCATGTTGGTGTAGTTGCCCGAGAACTGCAGCGAACCGAAGCGGCCCATGTCCTGCAGGTACTTGGCGCTGACCGTCACCGCTTCCAGGTTCTGGCTGGCAACGTTGAGCTTGGGCGTGTACACGCGGGTCAGGTTGCCGCCGGCATCGCGGGTCACCCAGTCGGTCACGTTCTGGCAGCTGGCCGAGGTGTTGTTCGGCAGACCGTTGTGGCACTGGTACTCGGCCAGCAGCAGCTGGTCGGTGCTGAGGGTCTTGACCTCGTTCTTGATCTTCCAGTTGTAGTAGTCGGCCGACAGCGAGAAGTTGCTGATCGGAGCCCACACCACGCCTGCGCTCCACACGTCGGCAGTGATCGGCTTCAGTTCCGGGTTGCCGGACTTTTCGCTGTACACCGAGGTGGTCTTGTAGAACGAGCAGGCTTCGTCGCGCAGGGCGTAGCCCAGCTGGCTGCAACGGTAGTAGTCGTTCTGGCTTGAGGCGTAGGAGCCGCTCATGCCCTGGTAGGCATCGGACAGGGTCGGCGCGCGGAAGGCGGTGCCGTACTTGCCGCGGAACAGCAGGCTTTCGATCGGACGGAATTCCAGACCGATGCTGTAGGTGGCCTTGTCGACGGTGCCGTCGCCGATCTTGAACGCGTCATAGCGGCCTGAGGCGCTGACGGTCAGGGTCTCCAGTACCGGCATACGCAGTTCGCTGGTCACCGCGTAGTTGCTGCGATGACCGGCGCCGGCCACGGCGGTGGTGCCCCACACGTTGCCATCGACGAACGCCTGGTCCGGGGAGTAATCCCAACCTTCACTGCCGCCCTCGAGGACGATCGCCAGGCCGGCGTCGCCGCCCGGCAGCTGGAACAGCGAGCCGTTGGTCACCTGTGCACGGGCCAGGTTCTGCCAGGTCTTGCTGCGGTGGGTGCCGTAGCCGGTGAAGCTGGCGAACTGGTCCGGGGTGATCGGCGAGTAGAACGCAGCGTAGTTCGGGTTGTAGATGCCGAAGCCATCAGCGGTGGTGCCCAGGCGCGGGCCCAGCACGGTCTGGCCGAAGAAGTCCTCGATCTTGTCCTTCCAGCGCACGAAGCGGTTCTGGTCCAGACGGTACTCACCGCGGGTGAAGCTGGCGCTGTAGTCCCAGTCGCCGACCATGCCCTTGCCACCCAGGGTGACCTGGTAGGAACGGCTCTCATCCGAGTTCAGGATGTTGTCGTAGTGGCCCGGGCCGATTTCTTCCGGTGCGAAAGCGCGCTGCAGATTGACGACCTTGCCCAGGCCCTGGTCGTAGAAGCCGCCCATGACCGACTTGGTGCCCCACCACAGGGCGCTGGAGCCGGAGGTGAACTCGGTCTTTTCCTTGCTGTACAGCACATCGGCGAACAGCTGGAAGTTGTCGTTCACGTCGAAGGTCATCGACGAGTAGAACTGACCACTGTCCTTGCCGTTCTTCAGGGTCTTGTAGCCGGCGCTGTACACCGAGCCGCAGGACTCGCCGGAGGTGCGCTTGCCGACAGTGGTGGTGCCGTCATACAGGCCAGCCACGTTGCCGCAGCGGGTCGGGTCCATCATGTACAGCTTGTTGTCCGAGTTGCCGATCACGGCAAAGTCGTTGGACGGCAGCTGCGCGGTGTAACCGACCGGGTTGTTCTGCTTGGTGATGTCGCGCTGGAAGCCCCAGATCGGGCTGCTGTTCTCCAGCTGCACGTTGACCAGGGCATGGAAGCGGTCATCGAAGGCGTTGAAGCCCTTGGCCGCGCTGAAGCGGATGTTGTTGCCACCACCCTCGGTGTAGGTGCCGCCGCGGACGGTCACGGTGCCGCCGTCCATGCGCTCCTTCAGGATGATGTTGACCACGCCGGCGATCGCGTCCGAGCCGTACAGCGAGGACTGGCCGCCCGGCAGCACTTCGATGCGCTCGACGATGTCGATCGGAATGCCGCTGATGTTGTTGAAGGTTTCGCTACCGTTGTACAGCGCCGGATACGAAAGCATCGGGCGGCCGTTGATCAGGTACTTGGTGTAGCCCGGGTTCAGGCCGAACATGCCGGCCGCTTCGGCGCCCTGGGTGAAGGCGCCCGAGGTCTGGCCGCCCTGCAGGCCGCCGGTGGTCAGCGAGGACTGCTGCAGCACTTCAGCAACGCTGCTGAAGCCGCGGGTCTGGATGTCCTCGGCGGAGATCGACATCACCGGGGTCTGGGTTTCAACCTGGGTCTGCGGGATCAGCGAGCCGGTGACGGTGATCTTGTCCAGGTTGGTGGCCTTGTCCTGGGCCATTGCCGGCGAGGCGGCAACCAGGGCGGAGATCAAGGCGACAGCGAGGGTGTTGCGACGTGCGGAATTGCGAAGGTCTTTCATGTAGTTCCGTTCAAAGAGCAAATACGAGTACGGCACTGCGCATGCGCCATCGTGCGTGCTGCAACAACCAGCCGCGGAGCCCAAAACCAGTGCTCAGCGAACGTAACATGAACTTAACAATCTGTGCACGAATCTGTAGCAATCCTGAATTTCAGTCAGCGTACGTCCAGCTAGTATGATGTCCGGCTCTTCTTATCGATTCACCCCGGAGTCCGCAGTGAACAGTTCTTCCCGTCGTCCGCATGCCAGCCAGGTGCAGAAGGGACTGGCGCCGCATGCGCGCATCCGCAACGTGATCGCGGTGGGCTCGGGAAAGGGTGGGGTGGGCAAGTCGACCACGGCGGTCAACCTTGCCGTTGCCCTGCAGCAGCTTGGCGCGCGCGTCGGCGTGCTTGACGCGGATATCTACGGCCCCAGCGTGCCGGCGATGCTTGGCCTGTCCGGCCGCCCGGAAAGCCCGGACAACAAGAGCATCGAGCCGATGCGTGCGTTCGGCGTGGACACCATGTCGATCGGTTATCTGGTCGAGGACGAGACACCGCTGATCATGCGCGCACCGCGCGCGACGGCGGCGCTGACCCAGCTGTTCGAAGACACGTTGTGGGACGACCTGGACTATCTGCTGATCGACCTGCCGCCGGGCACCGGAGACATCCAGCTGACGCTGGTGCAGAAGATCCCGCTGGCCGGCGCGGTGATCGTCACCACGCCGCAGGACATCGCTACGCTGGACGCGAAGAAGGCGCTGAAGATGTTCGAGAAGGTCGAGGTGCCGGTGCTGGGCGTGGTCGAGAACATGGCCGTGCATACCTGCAGCAACTGCGGGCACGTGGAGCACCTGTTCGGCGAGGGTGGTGGCGAGCGCATGGCGGCGCAGTACGGCGTGCCGCTGCTGGGGTCGTTGCCGCTGCAGATCGGCATCCGCGAGCAGGGCGATGCCGGTACCCCGATCACCGCCGCGCAGCCGGATTCGGCGGCGGCCCAGGCCTACCATCGCGCTGCCCAGCGTCTGGTCGAGGAGGTGGGCAAGCGCCCGCGCGCCTCGATCCCGATCCTGTCCTCGCTGCTGTAAGGGGCCGCTGGCGGGGCTGCGGCGGCGACGCCCGGCCCCCTGTTAGAATCCTCGCGCCCCCTTGCACCCAGGACAGAGCATGAGCATCAAGAGTGACCGTTGGATCCGCCAGATGTCCGAACAGCACGGCATGATCGAGCCGTACGAGGCCGGGCAGGTCAAGCAGGTCAACGGCGAGCGCATCGTCAGCTACGGCACTTCCAGCTACGGCTACGACGTGCGCTGCTCGCGCGAGTTCAAGGTGTTCACCAACATCAACTCGACGATCGTGGACCCCAAGCATTTCGATCCGGGCAGCTTCGTCGATATCGTTGGCGATGAGTGCATCATTCCGCCGAACAGCTTCGCGCTGGCGCGCACGGTCGAGTATTTCCGCATCCCGCGCGACACCCTGGTGGTGTGCCTGGGCAAGAGCACCTATGCGCGCTGCGGCATCATCGTCAACGTGACCCCGCTGGAGCCAGAGTGGGAAGGCCACGTGACCCTGGAATTCAGCAACACCACGCCGCTGCCGGCACGCATCTACGCCAACGAAGGCGTGGCGCAGATGCTGTTCTTCCAGTCCGATGAAGTGTGCGAGACCTCGTACAAGGACCGCGGCGGCAAGTACCAGGGCCAGACCGGCGTGACCCTGCCGCGCACCTGAAGGTGGCGCCGGGCGATGCCCGGCGTTCTGCGTGATCACGAAGGCGGCGCATGCGCCGCCTTTGCTTATTTGCCGCGACCGAACAGGATCGCGATGCCTACGGCCACCAGGCCGAGCGGCCACCAGGTGAGCAGCAGGCGCGACAGGTTCAGGTTGGTCCAGCCCAGGTTGCTGGCCAGCATGAACAGGCCTATCAGGATCAGCAGGATGGCGGCGACGATATTGAATCGCATCGGGTCGGCACTGGCTCAGGAATGGGCCGGATATCCTAGCCGTTCCTTCCAGTAGGCGACATGCTGGTCCAGCGCGGCCGGTTCATAGCGGTGCGCCGGGCCGCTGCCCCAGACCGGTCCCGGCCATGCCGGATCGCCGTCGTGGCGGCCGATCACGTGGAAATGCAGCTGGCGCACGATGTTGCCCAGCGCGCCGATGTTGATCTTCTCAACCCCGTCGGAACCGTGCAGCGCCTTGCAGGCGCGGTTGAGCTCGGTGCGCAGCTTGTCCTGCTGATCGCAGTCCAGCTCGATCCACTCGGTCACCCCGGCCAGGCGCGGCACCAGGACCAGCCAGGGGAATCGTTCGTCGTTCATCAGTCGCACTTGCGACAACGGGCCTTCGGCCACCAGCACGCTATCGGTGGCCAGGCGTGAATCGAGTTCGAAATCGCTCATCCAAGATGCTCCGAGAAGAAGTCCAGGGTGCGTTGCAGCGCCAGGGCGGCGCTGTCTGGATCATACGCATGTCCGACCTCGCGGTTGAAGGCATGATCGGCCGGATAGACGTAGGTCGCCATCTGCGGCAGCTTCTCGCGGTGGGCCTGGATCGCCGCCGGCGGGATGCTCTTGTCCTGCGCGCCGAAGTGGAACATCACCGGGGCCTTCGGCGTTTCATCCAGAAACTGCACGTTGCGCGCCCCGTAGTAGCTCACCGAGGGCAGGCCCAGGCGCAGCGCGGACAGCAGCGCGACGCTGCCGCCCCAGCAGTAGCCGACCGTGCCCACCTTGCCGTGCGGCGCCAGCCGGGTGGCTGCGGCGCGGACCACTTCCAGCGCCTTTTCCATGCCCAGGGCGGTGACCCGTTCCAGGCCATCCTTCACGCCTTCGGGGGTATAGGGCAGGGCATCCGGATCGGCCTCGGGGCCGTCCACCAGGTCGAAGAATGACGGTGCCAGCACCGCGTAGCCCTCGGCCGCGAAACGTTCGGCCACGCTGCGGATGTGCGGGTTGGCGCCGAAGATTTCCTGCACCACCACCAGGCTGCCACGCGGAGGGCCTTCGGGCAGGACCTGCCAGGCACGGACCGGACCGTAATGCGTATCCAGGGTGATCCATTCGGACATCGGGGGGTACCTCGTTGCAGGGAACAGAACGGCATTGTCGACGTTGTGAGGGTTAGCGCGATGTCAGCGGCTGTGCCGCATCGGGCGGCTACGGGGAAATGGCGGTGGTTTCCCAAGGCGGTGCAGATGGTGGTTTTCGCATTGACCGGTGCACACCCGGAGCCTAAGCTTTCAGCCAGGATGACATACAAGCCTCCGGCGCAAGCCGGGGGCTTTTTTGTTGCCCGCGCGTTGCCCGAGGGCGGCGTGGAAACAGGCGGCTGTGCCGGGCCAACCGCGACGAAGACATCCAGGCCGACCCGAGCCTGACAACCCCGAAACCCAGCCGCCGCAAGGCGGCTTTTTCATTTCCAGGAGAATCAACACCATGTCCATCAATCAAGCCATTTCCGCCCAGGACTCCGCGCTGTATGTGAAGGCCGGCACCGCGCCGACCGCGCCGAACAATCCGGCGGGCTACACCGAGATCGACGGTCTCACCGCCTTCCCGTTCGGCCGTGGTCAGGCCAACACCCTGGATGCAACCAACCTGCGTTCCAAGCAGATGGAGAACATCGCAGGCCTGTCCGGCGGCCAGGCCGTACAGGTGTCCGGCCATCGTTGGCCGGTGGGCAGCTCGGCCGGTCAGGAAATCCTGCGTGACGCCGATCCGGATGCCGACCTGCACTTCCTGATGGTGCTGCCCACCGGCGATGCCGCCACCTTCGTGGCCAAGGTCGCAGCCTTCAACGTCGCCCCGGGTACCAACCAGGTGCTGACCTTCACCGCCGATCTGTTGCCGCGTGATTTCGCCATCGTCACCGCTGCTGCTGGCGGCAATCCGTGATGTTGCTGGGCAAGCAGCAGATCCTGGATGCACATGATCGCCGCCATGAGGACATCGCCGTGCCCGAATGGGGCGGCAATGTGCGTGTGGCGATGATGTCGGCCAGCGACCGTGACCGCTGGGAGCAGGAGACCTATGGCGGTGATACGCCCAAGGTGGATGACTTCCGTGCGCGCTTCGTCGGCCTGTGTCTGGTCGATGAAATGGGGGGGCGCCTGTTCTCCGACCATGAGGTGGCCCAGCTGGGCGCGAAATCGGCCGCGGCGCTGGATCGCGTGTTCCGTGTCGCACAGACGCTCAATGCGCTCGGCGATGCGGCCGTGGGAGAGCTGGAAAAAAACTGATCCGCCGGCCTGAGCGCCGGCTTCAGTTCCGGATTGCGTGGAGGCTGGGCCTCCCGCATCCGGACCACCTGCTGGCGGGAGTGACCTCTCGCCAGCTCTCGGAGATGTACGCGTTCGCACGCCTGGAACCGATGGATCAGCCACTGCAGGGGATGCTTGCGCAGCTGACCAGTGTGCTGGCCCAGGTGCATGGCAACGCGACCACGGCCGAGGACTTCCTGCTGGTGCGGCCGCGCGCCTCGCCGGAGAAGGCTGCCAAGGAACGCTCGCAGCAGCTGCTGGAGATGTTCGGCAGCGCATCGCGCCGCAACGCTGCGCCGTGAACCCAGGCGGGGCAGGGCATTGCTTCTCCGAGGTGAGGCATGCAATCGAACCTGGGGCCCTGCGGGGCCCCTCATCATTCTTGGAGGAACGCATATGGCGTCCACTAACCAGAATCTAGACGTAGTACTGCGGGTCAACACGACGGGCTTCCGTAACGCAATGGCGGAGGCCAGCCGCCTGGCAACGCAGAATCTCAAGACGCTGCGCGCAGAGGCAGAGCGGACGGCAGCGGCCCTGGCGCGTGTGCATTCGGCACCGGAAGGCGCGGCGGCAAAGGCAGGGGCAAGCGCAAAAGGCGGGGAAGATGTACTCCGCAGCGGCGTGAAGGAGCTTGGCAACGGCCTGCTGACTGCTGCAGGCGGCCCATGGGGCATCGCCATCGCGTCGGTGCAGAAGCTGGGCGAAGCGTACGTGGACATGGTCAAGGCATCCGAACGTGCCCGCGCCGAGTTCAATGAACAGATGCAATCGCTGAAGCTGATGTCGTTCACGATGGATGAAGTCGGCAAGGGTCTGCGGGATCGCAGCATGCCGATGGATGTCGCCGTCGCTTCGCTGCATGAGCAGGCGAAGGCCATGCGCGAGCTCGAAGCGCGCAAGCGCGCGCTGGAGGGGGCCGTCACCCATTGGGAAGGGCGCGTGGCCTATGGCCAGCAGTCGGCGCGGGAGGGCGCCGGCATGAGCGCGGGGGCCGACTACGCAGGGCTGAAGGCCGCGCAGGACGCCTTGAAGGAGTTTGAAGGCAAGACCGATCCGGTGCGGCGCCAGTTCCAGGAGCTGCAGGAACATATCCGTGGCTCAATGGATCCAGAGCTGTTCAAGAGGGTCCAGGACGCCATCAGCAATCTCGACATCCAGACGTTGGTCCAGCTCAAGGCGGAGCTTGGCGCTGCCAAGTGGGAGGCGCTGCAGGCGGGCTCGGCCATCAGCGGCATGTTGGGCGGAATGCAGGGTGATGCGTGGCGGGATGAGGTGGAATGGATCCGCCAGACCCGTGGCGAGTACGCGGCGTGGATGGTCGAGCGTGGAAAGCAGATCAATGCAGCCGGCGGCCCGGACAAGATGAACGCGCGTAGCCGCGCCGAATTCAATGCGCTGGCGGCGCTGAAGAAGGCGGACATCGAGCGCAAGGATCGGTTGCGCGAGCAACAGCAGGGATCGCAGCGGACTGTTGAGCGGGTCGATGCTGAAGCGGCGGCTTATCAATCTCTTATCGACCGCGTTGACAAGCAGATCGCACAGGACCGGGTGCAGAGCCAGTTGAAGGAGGGCATGACTGCGACAGAGAAGCTGCAGATCACCCTGCTGGATGAAATGCGGCATGCCGAAAAACAGCTGAGTCTGGAAAGGCGCCAGCGGATCGAAGCATCGCTCGCGGGCGCTGTCGTCAACGCCAAGGAAGCGGCAGCACTTGAGGCTACGAAGAAGGCCCAGCAGGACCTGCTGAAGCTGCAGCGGGAGCTCCAGCAGGCGGCGCAGGCACAGCAGCGCGGCAACGACCAGGAACTGTTCGGCATCGGCCATGGCGCAGCGAGCGTGGATCGCATGCAACGCCGTTCCGCGCTGGATGAGGACCGCGACAACCGAAAGCGTGCGTTGGACGACGAGTCGCGCAGTGAAGACGGCAAGGTCATCGAATCGGAGCGCTACAGGACCCTGCTGGCCGAGCTCGATGCGTTCCATGAGCAGTCCCTGCAACGCGAGGCCGCGTTCCAGGAGAGCAAGAAGGCATACCAGTCCGATTGGAAGAACGGCGCGATGCGGGCCTTCGAGGACTACGCCGACGCTGCCGCCAACGCTGCCGAGCTGAGCCACGGCGTGTTCAGCAATGCCCTGGGGGGGCTGGAAGAAGGCCTGGTCAAGTTTGCCCAGACCGGCAAGCTGTCCTTCTCCGACCTGGCCGACTCGATCATCGCCGATCTGGCGCGCTTGGCAGCCAAACAGATGGTCAGTGGACTGATCAGGTCGGTCGGGCAGTTGTTCGGGCCGAAGATCACCGGCTTTTCCATCGGCGGTTACACAGGCCCCGGTGGCAAGTACGAACCGGCCGGCATCGTCCACAAGGGCGAAGGTGTACTCAGCCAGGAAGACATGGCAGCACTCGGCGGTCCATCGGCATTCTTTGCCCTGCGCACGTCGCTGCGGACCGGCAATGGCCTGTCCGGTGGCGACAGCGGTGGCTATGTGCAGGTGCCGATCGCCCGAGCCGGCGAGGGTGGGATGAACGTGGAAATCAACAACTACGGCGAAAGCCGGGTCAATACCCGGGAAGAGCGACAACGCATGCCGGATGGCAGCGAAGTGCGGCGACTGGTGATCGACATCGTGGGCGACAGCCTCAACGGTGGCGAGCTGGGCGCCATTGGACGGGCCCGATATGGATGGACGGAGGCAGTGGGATGAGCAGTTGGCCAGAGTATGCAGAGATTCGTTTCGCCGACTATGGCGAGGAGATCGTCGCGTCCGAAGAGCGGACCGACATGGAGCGCGGGCCGAGCAAGATGCGCGCGCTCAACAGCCGGGTGATGAAGAATGTGTATGCCTCGGTGCAGTTCCGCAGTGCGGCCGACGCCGAGGCGTTCGAGGAGTGGTACCTGCGCGATGTCGGTCGTGTCGGCTGGTTCACGATGGAGCACCCGCGGACCGGGCAGCCGATCAGCGCCCGCTTTCCGCAGGGGATCGGCCGCCTGATGCCGCTCAACACCCAGTTCCGTTTTTCCAAGCGTGATCTGGTGCTGGAGTACATGCGATGAGCTCGTTCCATGAACGTCGCCAGCGCTTGGCCGATACCCAGGGGCCGCTGATGCTGCTGGAAGTGTCGGCACCATCGATGCCGGAAGTACTGCGGATCGTCAACGACAACGTGAACTGGACCAGCAACGGCAGCGAGTTCATCGCCGCGCCATTCGGCTTTCAGCTTCCCGACGACGTCAGCGGGCAGGCTCCGCGTGCGCAGCTGGTGATCGACAATATCGGCCGCGCACTCACCGAAGACCTGGAAGCACTGGCCCCGGGCGAGATGGTGACCGCCCGGTTGATGCTGACCGACCGTGCCAACCCGGATGCCATCGAGGCCGAGTACGACCTGCCGATGACCCAGGTATCGGTCAACACGCGTACGGTCAGCGCCCAGTGCGGCGTCGATTTCCTGATGCGCCAGCAGGCCGTGCTGCTGCACGCCAATCCTTTCACGTTGCCGGGGATCTTCTGATGCGCCTGGTCGACGTCGAGCGATGGGTGGGCATTCCCTATGACGAAGCCGCGTGCGACTGCGCCGACCTGGTGGTGCAGGTGCAGCGGGCGCTGTTCGCCCGTGAAGTGGAGTTGCCCGGACGGCGACCGCGCGGGCGGCGCGGCTCGGCCGAGCTGGGCGCGCTGTCGCGCGCGCAGGCGGTTGCCCGCGAGGGCCCACCGCAGGATGGCGACCTGGTACTGATGATTGAACGCGGACAGCACAACCCCGGCCATGCCGGGGTTTTCTTTTTCCTGGCCCACGAGGGCTGGGTTCTGCACAGCAATGAAACGAACGGCTGCAGCGTGCTGCACCGCGTTCGTGACCTGCCCGGATATGGGCTGAGGATCGAGGGATACTACGCATGGAACTGACCCCACAACCGGCGACCGACGGTCGCCTCATCATCACCCCGCATCCGGTGCTGCTGGATGGCCAGCGCAACGTGCCGGTCGACCTGCGCCCGGGCGAAAGCTTGTACGCCTTCCTCATGCGCCATATCGATGGCCTCGATGGGCAGGCCTGGCAGGTCTGCGTGGATGGTATCGATGTCCCGCGTGAGCAGTGGATGCAGGTGCGCCCGCGGCATGGGCAGCTGATCGAGGTGCGCAGCGTGGTCGGCAAAGCGGTGATCCCGCTGGTGGCGATGATCGCGCTGACCTACTTCACCTTCGGCATCGGCACGCTGGTGGCAGGCTCGGCCTGGGGCGCGGGCGCGGTAGCGGGGCTTAGCGCCACCTACGGCACTGCTCTGGCGTCAGCGGTGTACGTGGCCGGCAGCGTGCTGATCAACAAGGTGTTGGGCCCGAAGCCTCCCCGGCCCGGTGGTGGTGGTGTTGCCGATACCGCCTATTCGCTGGCTGCGCCTCGCAACCGCGTGCGCGCCTATGAGCCGCTGGGCCTGCTGTTCGGCTCCACGCGCGTGGCGCCCGATCTGATCAGCCGTCCCTATACCTGGTTCGAGGGCGATGAACAGTTCGTCGGCATGACCCTGAGCCCAGGCATCAATGTCGGCCGTGTCGAGGCGCTGCAGAACGGTGAGTCACCGCTGTCCAGCTATGAGGGGGTGCGCACCTGGTTCCGCGGCTTCCCGCAGATGCCGGACGAAGCGATTCCGCTGTACAGCAATGCGGACGTGATCGAAGGCGCTCAACTGCTGGATACCGGCAGCGACGCCAAGCATGTGGCCAGCCCGTGGGTGGAGCGCACCAGTTCGGCCGAGACGCTGCGCCTGCAGGTGAACGTTGAATTCCGTCTGTGGGACACGACCTCCAAGGGCAAGGACAAGGACAACCGCGAGCAGCTCCAGATCCAGTACCGCCCGGTAGGCACCACCAACTGGCAGTTGTTCGGCAACTACAACCTTGTGGGGCGCACGCAGAAAGCGCGTCGGGTGAGCTACGGTCGCGATGTGGAGCTTGGCCAGTACGACGTGCGTGTGCGCGTGGCTGGACAGAACACCGATGGCAGCGGTGCGCAGGCGAACTTCACCTGGACCACGCTGGTCAGCGTGCAGCGTGACGATGCCAGCCATGCCGGCATTCCCGCGATCGGCCTGCAGATGAAGGCCTCCGGCCAGCTCAACGGCACCCCGGATGAAATCCGCTGCGTGGCCCATTCGCGGCCGATCCCGGTGTGGAAGGGCGATGCGGTTGGCTGGGTGACCGAGGAGACCAGCAACCCGGGCGCGCAGATTCTGGCCTACGTGCGTGGCATCAACGACGAGAATGGCAAGCGTATCGCCGGCCTGGGCATGGCGGATCGACGCATCGACATTGAAAGCCTGAAGGCCTTCATGTTGCATTGCGCAGACAATGCGCTTGGCTATGACTACTGGCTGACCGAAGTGCGCAGCCACCAGGCGGTACTGGACGCCATCGCCCTGGCCGGCTTCGGCCAGGTGACATGGGCAAAGGGTCGCCTGGGCGTGGCATGGGCCGCCGACGAGCAGCCGCTCTCCGGCGTAGTCAACATGGCGACGATCAAGAAGGGCCAGTTCCAGGTCGACTACACCCTGGCCAATGCCGCCGACGGCATCGAGTACAGCTATCTGGACCGCCGCACCTGGAAGGCGGCGACGCTGCGCGTGCCGGCACCGGGTGTGGAAGTGATGCTCAACCCGGCCAAGATCACCGGCGAGGGCGTCAGCACCGAAGCCCACGCCGCGATGCTGGCGCGTTGGCATCTGGCGCAGAGCGTCTATCAGTACAAGTCGATCAGCTACAGCACCGACATCGAGCACCTGGCCTACTCGCGGTTGTCGGTGCTGGCGTTGCAGCACGACCTGACCCAGTGGGGCTTCGGTGGCCGCCTGATCGGCGCGACGGTCGATGCCGAAGGTGTGACCACGCTGCAGCTGGACGAGCCGGTGCCGCCGCCGGCGGTGGGCAGTGCGTTCATTGGCCTGCGCATCCCGGGCGAGCGCGTCTACCGCGTACTGCGCGTGGTACCTGGCAGTGAGCCGAGCGACACCCTGGTGTTGGCGGACCCTTGGCCGGCCGACGCGTCGCTGCCTGGCAGCAGCGAGAACAATCCTGCCCACGACACGATCTGGATCTACGATTTCAAGCAGACGCCGGGTACCCGCGTGCGCGTGACCGGCATCCGTCCGGAAGGCGACCTCAAGGGTGCATCGGTGGACGTGGTGCAGGAAGGGCCCGCGTTCTGGCACTACGTGCGCACCGGCCAGTACGTGCCGCCGTCGAACGAATCGTCGCTGCAGACCCGGCCGATCGCCAGCAACCTGAAAGTGATCGAACGGCAGGTCAGTCAGGGCGGCAGCGTCCATACCGAACTGCAGGCGAGCTTCGACATCAGCGGGCCGGTGGGTGACACGCTGGTGCTGTCCGATCCAGACGGCAATGCCGCGTTGGAGGAAGTCGCACGCACCACGACGCGCTCGGCAAGCTGGTCGATCCCCGGTGCGGGCACCTATCCCGTCGTCGTGCGTCCGTACAGTCCGGAGGGACGCGCCGGCGTGGCGGTATCCATCCAGTACACCACTATGGGCGCCGATGCCCCGCCTGTCCTGGTCGACCTGTTCGACATCGAAGAGCTCAGTGGCGGTGTGCGCCGCTACGTATGGGGCTTCTTCAGCGATACGGTGCAATCGACCGACTTCGCCGGTGTGGAGATCCGCTACACCGCGGGCAGCATCGACAACCCGCTGTGGGAGCAGATGACACCGCTCGGCGATGCGGGTGGCTTCTTCACTGCCGCGATCGAAGCGGTGCTGCCGGCGTCGGGCAGCTGGACCTTTGCCTGCCGCAGTCGCAACACCTCGGGCGTACTGTCGACGGCCGCCCGCTACGTGCGACGTTCGCTTGGCCGCAACGTCGGGCAGACGCTGGAGGGAATCGGTGGCGTGGTGGAGTCGGTCAAGCAGGATCTGGGCAAGGAAATCACTGCCCGCATCGACAACGACCTGGCCAACGCCACCCAGGCGGCCGAAGCACTGCGCAGTGAATCGCTGCGTCTGCAGGGACAGATCACCGAGAGTGCCACGCACCTTGCCCAGCAGGCCGGGCAGCTGGACCAGCAGGCGCTGGCGATCAAGGCAAGCACCGATGGCCTGGCGCGCGAAGTGCTGGACCGCGCTGCAGGCGATCTGAATACCCGCACCGAGCTGACCACGGCGGTGAGCCGCGAAACCAGCGAACGCCGGTCGGATGTCGAGAATCTCACGCGGATGGTGAGCCAGCTGTCGGCCGGCAGTGGCGTGCAGTTTGACAGCAAGCGCATCTGGTACTTCGACAGCAGCGTGGAAGGATGGGGCGCGAACGGTGGCAGTCCTACGCTGGTGGCTGGCTGGCTGCGTCCGGCCAACCACGCCAGCGATGCCTTCGTGACCAGCCCGCGTGGCCAGGACGTCCAGGGCGCGGCGCACCGCTTCGTCAAGCTGCGCATCCGCAAGGTGGGTAGTCCTGCCTGGGACGGGCGACTGCTGTGGAACGGCCCCGGCCAGTCGTGGGACGACGCGCGCATGGTGCAGTTCGCAGAGCCGGGCTATGACAGCAATGGCATCGCGACGCTGGATGTGGACAACATTCCGTGGAACGGAACCGTGGTCGACCAGATCCGCCTGGATCTGTCCAAGGCGCAGACCGATGCCCACTACTTCCTGCTGGACTGGGTGGCGATCGGCCGACCGACACCGGGAGCATCGGTGGCGATGCTGCAGGACGAAGCCAGTGCACGCATCGCAGCCGATTCCAGCGAGGCCAGTCGTCGAGAGACACTCGGCGTGCAGCTGCGAGGCAGTTACGAAGGAAGCGATCTGGCGGGCGTCAGCCAGGGCCTGATCGCGGCGGAGAAGTCCGCGCGGCTCAGCGGTGACCAGGTCAACGCACAATCGATCCAGGCACTGCAGGCACGCATGCCCGCAGGTACCGGCGCGGTGGCTACCAATGCAAGCGTCAGCAGCCTGCAACAGGCAATGGTCACTGCCGATACCGCGCTGGGGCGTCGTGTGGACAGCCTGGACGCCACGATGGGTGACAAGGTCGGCTCCAGTGCCTTCAATGCGCTGAAGTCGGAAGTGGGGCAACTTGACGGCAAAGTCACCACCAGCAGCCAGGACCTGGTGCAGCTGAAGAGCCGGATGGAGGCGGTGATGGGGGCGGGCAGCAACCTCGCGCTCAATGGTGACTTCAACCTGGGCCCCGAAGGTTGGACGTTCTTCAATACAACGGCTGCATCGGTGGTGCGGGAGGGGCGTGGCAACAGCCTGTGCTGGAAGGCCGGCCCCTATGCCGGTGGCGCCAACACGGTGGTCAGCGCGGCGGTCAATGAGGGGCGGATCATTGCCTTGACGGCCGGGCGCCGCTATCGCGTTTCCTGCTGGACGCGGACCAGCGAGGACTTCGATGGTACGGCCGACAATACCAAGCTTCGTATCGGCGACCAGAACGGCAATCTGATGGCGGCTGCGACAGCGTCGTTCCCCAGGTCCGTGGATTGGGTGAAAACCGAGACCTTCGTGAACCTGCCGGCCTCCGGCACGGTGCAGGGCATCAAGGTCACGATCAATCGCAACGGCACGGCCGGCACGCTGTGGCTGGATGACCTGTGGGTGGAGGAGGTGACCGACGCCGATGCGAATGCTTCGGCGATCACGGGTCTGTCGACCAAGGTGGAGCAGATCGATGGCAAGCTGACGACCGCCGCCGAGGATGTGACACGCCTGGCGTCCGGTATCGGCAACATGGTGGCCTACAACATCATTGCCAATGCGCACATCAACGCCTGGCCCACCGGCGGACCGCGTGCATCGGGTGTTTACCGCGCCAACGGCAGCATCGTGGCCGGCATGGGGGCCAACCGCGGCCTGCGGGTAGGGGTGATCAATGCGGACAACAGCATCAGCAGTACCGCTGTGTTCGACACGTACGGCAATCTGCAGGCTGAATCGGCCCGTTTCAACGCCTGGTACGACGAGACCCTGAAGGACAACCAGTACTTCATCGCCTATACGTCTGACGCGGTGGGGGCGATCAGCAGTGGTACCAACGCCGACACCGTCGGCCTGCGCACGCGCCTGCTTGATGCCGGTCTGTCGCAGGAGAATCTTGTGGCGCTTTCCGGCGGACGGATGCTGGTGATGGTCGGGCGCAGGAAGAGTGGCGCCGGTGGCGGCAGGCAGATCCTGTCTCCGCCCGCGCTGGATGCCAGCCGCGTTGGCATGTGGGTGGAAATGACCATCACCCTGCTCAATGGTGTGCCGACCGGATCGCAGGACTCGTCGGCGCTCGACCGTGCCTCGCGGGCCAATGCCGAAGCGCTGACCGGGCTGCGCACCGATGTGGGCAAGCTCGGCACCGACCTGGCATCTGCGGCGGACAGCATCACCAGTCTGGGTGCACGGATCGATACGTCCGTGGTGAGCAATGACAACCTGCTGCGCAACAGCACCTTCGCCGGCAGTGCCGCGTGGTGGACGTTGACCCGCACGCTGCCGGCCAACACCGTGGAGTGGGTGAAGGCCTCTGGCCAGGGCGGCGATGCGTTGTTGATGACGCACGGGCCGCAGGCGGGCCAGAATCCGGCAATCACGGCCAATGATGCGCGCTGGTTGCCGGTGGCTGCCGGCAAGTCACGCCGGTACCGGATGGTGATGATCGCCCGTGCCTTCGATGGCGCGACGGCGACGCTGGTATGTCGCCTGAGGGTGCGCACCACGGGCGTTGGCGAAAGCCATGCGGACGTGACATTGAACCTGACTGACGGTGCCTGGAAAACGTACACGGCGGAGTGGTCGACGGGGCTTGACCGCAATGAAGTGATGCCGCAGGTGCATCTGACCAATGCGAATGGCAAGGTGCTGTTCGACCGCGTCGAGTTCTACGACATCACCGATGCACAGGACATCGCCGGCAATGCCACGGCGATCTCCAACCTGCGCACCGACGTGGTGCAGCTTGGCGACCGCGTCACCAGCAGCGCGACCAATGTGGTCAAGCTGCAGTCGGATGTGCAGTCGATTCTCAACGGAAGCGACAGCCTGTTCCCGCTGGGATCGTTCGAAACCTTCCAGGACGGCCAACTGCTGGCGAGTGCGGCGGGCACGATCTACACCGCCCGCGCCGATGCGCGCCGGACCGGTGAGCGGGGCCTGGACGTGAATGTCGCAGCCAACACCAGCCAGAGCACAAACGCGGACATGTACGTCGGCCAGTGGACCCCCATCACCGGCAATCGTCGCATCTACGTGGAGTACTACGCACGCCTGCATCCGGACAGCATCCAGCCGACCGGAGGTTCCATCCGGGTGGGCTGGCAGACTACCAACGAAGCCAACGCGGAAAGCTTGTGGCCATTGCAGGCCTATGCACTGGCCTCCCTGCGCAAGGATGCATGGACCAAGGTCAGCGGCTACATGGATACTGCGGCCTCTGCCGCGAAGTGGCGGATGCTCGTCAGTATCCCGGGTGGAAATGGCGCACGGGAAGTGGGCGTCCGCGTACAGGTTGATGATATCCGCATGATCGATGTCACCGATGCCTACGCCGCCCAGCAGAGCGCCGCCGCCACGGCAACGGCAGTCACTGCGCTGACCACGAAGGTGGACCAGCAGGGCACCAGGATCGATGCACAGGCACAGCAGGTCACTGATCTTTCCAGCAGCCTGAAGGGAGTGCTCAATACCGGCAGCGGCCTGCTGCCCAATCCCGATTTCGCAGAGGGCCTGGGAGGCTGGACCGCATCGGCAGCCGCCAACGGCGCAGTGTGGAGCACGGTCAACGGCGACGGCCGTCCGGGCGTGCTGCTCAATCGATATACCAGTGTGAATCCCACGCTGCAGCCCAATGGTGGCAAGTGGGTGCCAATCAATGGTGCGCGTCGATTGCGCGTGGTCGTACGTGCCTGTGGCGCAGGTGGGGCGAACAACCTGATGGTGCGGATGTATCGCAGAAGCGTCGCCGGACAGCAGTCCAACCAGGACCTGCGTGCCGTGTTCGCTGTGGAGGCATTCGAGACCCGCACGTTCGATTTCGATGCGTTCAACAGCGGGATCGACGCGTGGCGGCTGAATGTGTATGCCTATCCGGACAATGGCCAGGTGCGCGTGGACAGTGTGCAGGTGTACGACATCACCGATCAGTTGGCCAATGATGCCAATGCCTCAGCGATCAGCGGGCTCAGCACGTCCGTTGCGCAGCAGGGCAGCAAGCTGGACACCACCGCGCGTGACCTGACCCAGCTCAAGACGCAGGTGGGCGATGTGTCGGCCAGCGGCTTCTCGCAGCTGAAAAGCCAGGTGAGCCAGCAGGGAACACAGCTGACGGCACTGTCCGGGCGCGTGGATGGCGTGCAGGCATCGTTGGGCGGCAAGGCGGACGCTGCCGTGGTTACCAGCATGCAGGCGCAGGTCAGGAACCTCGGTTCGGGCGGCAACCTGCTGATGAACACCACCTTCCCGTTCTGGCAGCGCTCGGGCTGGGGATGGGGAAGCAATCCGAACGCGCGCTGGTCCGAACTTGGCAACCCCACCGGCGATGACAGTTGGCATCCGCAGGGCATCTTCGGGCTGGGCGCGGTGACACCCGGTATCGTCGCGGCAGGTGAAGTGGCGTGGTGGGGAACCGAGTACGACATCGCCATCGAGGGGGGCAAGACCTATTGCGCGTCTGCCTGGATCAATACCCATCGCGTGGAAGCCAAGCTGGAGATGACGTTCTTCGATGCGTCCGGCAATCATCTTGGCCTGGTCCACAGCCCTGGTGTGAGGAGCGATACGGGAACTCCGATCACGCTCGACCGCTTGTCGCGGACATTCCTGATCACCAAGGCACCCGCAACGGCGTCTTTTGCGCGCTTCCGCGTCATCGTGATTGGAACCGGTGGAGATACGCCTTATTTCTGGCTGTTCCGCCCGATGCTCAGTCAGGTGGATGCGGCAGCAACCACGCCACCGACCTGGTCGGCAGGTGGCACCGAGTCATCGGCACAGTGGTCGGTCAACGTCCGCGCCGACGGCAGGGTAGGGGGTGTGCAGCTGGCTTCCAATGGTCTGGTCTCGCGCTTCGACGTGGTGGCCGATGCATTCAGCGTCAGCGCACCGGGCGGCGGCCGGCGTACCGAGTACAGCGACGGCAACTGGCGTGTCTTCGACGAAGCCGGACGTCTGCGCGTGCGCATGGGTGTGTGGTGACAGGGCGTCTGCCGGCGACGGCAGACGCCTTGCTTGTCAACCGTATCGGCCGCCGGTGAAAGCGGCCTCTTTTTTTCCTGGAGTTCTCATGAAATTCAATGCTCGACTTGTCCTGCTTACCCGCGCCGTGGAGCAACCCGGCGTGGTCAACCTGCACTTCCGCGCGGAGGGGGAGGCGGTCCTGCCGCAGATGGTGATTCCGGTGGCACCGGCCGATGCCTACGCCCTGAAGTTCGGGGGGCTGTATCGGTTCGAGCCGGTGGAAGTGGACGAATTGCCCTCCGCCCTGTCCTGAAAGGTCGGGATGGGGCGGACAAGGGGCTGTCGCGGCAGTTCAGGGACCATGGCCCAACCCCGGTATACTGGCGCCCTTTAAGGCCCCGGCCCCCAGGTTCCCCTGCCATGCCGGCAGGGGCCCAGGCCCCCAGAGTCCCGCGATTCCATGTCCCAGCTGAACCCCAAAGTCGGCTTCGTCAGCCTTGGCTGCCCGAAGGCCCTCGTCGATTCCGAGCGCATCCTCACCCAGCTGCGGTCGGAAGGCTACGACATCGTCCCGTCCTACGATTCGGCCGACGTGGTGGTGGTCAACACCTGCGGCTTCATCGATTCGGCGGTGACCGAATCGCTGGATGCGATCGGCGAGGCGATGAACCAGAACGGCAAGGTCATCGTCACCGGCTGCCTAGGCAAGCGCCCGGAGCAGATCCGTGAGGCATACCCGAACGTGCTGGCGGTGTCCGGGCCGCAGGACTACCAGAGTGTGATGGAAGCCGTGCATGCAGCGCTGCCGCCCAAGCACGACCCGTTCGTGGATCTGGTGCCGGACTACGGCATCAAGCTGACCCCGCGCCACTACGCCTACCTGAAGATTTCCGAGGGCTGCAACCACCATTGCAGCTTCTGCATCATTCCGTCGATGCGCGGCAAGCTGGTCTCGCGCCCAGTGGATGACGTGCTGCGCGAAGCCGAGCGCCTGGTGCGCGGCGGCGTGCGCGAACTGCTTGTGGTTTCGCAGGACACCTCGGCCTACGGCGTGGATGTGAAGTACGCCGAGAAGATGTGGCGCGACAAGGCCTACCAGACTCGTCTGAAGGCACTGTGCGAAGGCTTGTCCGAGCTGGATGCGTGGGTGCGCATGCACTACGTCTATCCGTATCCGCACGTCGATGACGTGGTGCCGCTGATGGCCGAGAACCGCATCCTGCCGTACCTGGACATCCCGTTCCAGCACGCCAGCCCGCGCATCCTGCGCCTGATGAAGCGCCCCGGCGCGGTCGAAAAGACCCTGGAGCGCGTGCAGAACTGGCGCCGCATCGCGCCGGACATCACCGTGCGTTCGACCTTCATCGTCGGTTTCCCGGGCGAGACCGAGGCCGAGTTCGAAGAGCTGCTGTCCTTCCTGGACGAAGCGCAGCTGGACCGCGTCGGTGCGTTCGCCTATTCGCCCGTCGAGGGCGCCACGGCCAACAACCTGCCGGACCCGGTGCCGGAAGAGGTGAAGCAGGAACGACTGGCGCGCTTCATGGAAAAGCAGGCGCAGATTTCGGCCTCGCGTCTGGAAGCCAAGATCGGCACGGTGCAGCAATGCCTGGTCGATGCCATCGAAGGCGATATCGCCGTGGCCCGTTCCAAGGCCGATGCGCCGGAGATCGACGGCCTGGTGCACATCCAGAACGCCGACCAGGTGACATTGCGCGTGGGTGAGTTCGTCGACGTGGAAATCACCGAGAGCGACGAGCACGACCTCTACGGCGACGCACTGCCGCCGACCACGCGCCCGGCCTTCGACCTCAAGGTGCTGTGACCGGGGCGGAGGCTGCTGATGGCGGCCCCCGCCGCTTCGTGGCACCGCTGCGCGCGGCGGTGGATCGGTCTGCGTTCGATCATCCAGTGTTTGCCGGTATCGCCGAATTCGGTGATCTGCTGACCACAGCGGACTGGCCGCGCGTGTCCGACCTGGACGCGCGCCTGGCGCTGCCGGGCAAGCGCATCGTTGAACAGGATGCGGCGCTGCTGGCCGATGGCCTGCACTATGAAACGCGCATCGCCGAAGGCCGCATCGCCACCCGTGCCGACAACTGGCACGACCTGTTCAATGCCCTGGCCTGGGCATGCTACCTGCCGATCAAGTGCGCACTCAACACGCAGCAATGCCGGCACATCGAGCGCATGGCCGCCGGACAGCGCAACCGCGCGCAGGCTGCGCTGACCCAGTTCGACGAAACCGGCGTGGTGGTGCGCGTGCGCGATCCGGCGTTGCTGGCAGTCTGGGATGCTCACGATTGGCGCGCGTTGTTCGAACCGAGCCATTGGCAGTCAGGGCGGATCGCCATTGCCGCTGTATTTGGTCATGCCTTGATGGAACAGGCGCTGCTGCCGGGCCGGCTGTTGGTGGGCAAATGCATCGTGCTGCAGGGCGATGACGATGCGGACTGCGTCGGTGCGGTCGCGCAGGCCATCGACGAGAGCAGGGTGCTGCTCGACCCTCTGGAGCTGCGCCCGCTGCCATTGGCGGGCATTCCGGGTTGGCACACCGATCAGACGCCAGCCTTCTTCGCGAACGCCGATTATTTCCGCCCGCTGCGCGAAGGCCGTCGTTACCCGCCGCCGCTGCCGCTCCTGTAGAGCCGAGCCCGTGCTCGTTGAGCGCTGCCGCCCGCCAGAGGCTCAGCCCTTGGCCGCAGTCTCGTACTCGACATCGATCACCGCAAAGGTGTGATGACCACTGGGCAGTTCCACCGAAAACTCATCATCCAGGCGCTTCTTCAACAGGGCCCGCGCCAACGGTGAATCGATGCTGATCCAGCCCAGTCCTGCATCGGTCTCATCCGGCCCGACGATGCGGTAGCGGCTGGTCTGCCCGCTGTCCACGTTCTCCAGCTCCACCCAGGCACCGAAGAACACCGCTTGCGGATCGGTCGGCGTGGTGTCGACCACGCGCAGTGATTCCAGGCGCTTGGTCAGGTAGCGCACGCGACGATCGATCTCGCCCAGCTGCTTCTTGCGGTAGGTGTATTCGGCATTCTCCGAGCGATCACCTTCGGCCGCGGCGGCGGCCAGCGCCTTGACCACCTCGGGTCGACGTACCCGCCACAGCTCATCCAGCTCGGCTTTCAAGCGTGCATGGCCGGCGGCGGTGATCAGCGCGGTGCTCTTTTCTGCGGGGGGACGCCAACGCGACATGTAATGCGGCTTCTCGTACGGAATGAAACAAATACGGCGCGCCGCTGCCGGCGCGCCGCGAAGGTGCTGCCGGGGTTCTCAGCGCTTGCCGCCGAAGATGCCACCGAGGATGCCGCGCACGATCTGGTTGCCCAGCTTGGTACCGACCGTACGCGTTGTCTGCTTGGCCATCGTCTCGATCATGCCCTGGCGGCGCTTGGTGCCAAAGATTGCGTCCTTGATCGATTGTCCGAAGCCACCTTCCTGCGCCTCGTCCTGCTCACGGCTGCGTGCGGCCGGCGCATCGGTTTTCTCAACCGCCTTCTGCGCGCGCTGGGCCAGCAGTTCGGCGGCCGATTCGCGGTTGACGGCAGTGTCGTAGCGCGTGCCGACCGGGCTGCCGGCACGCACCTGCGTACGTTCGGCCTCGGTGACCGGTCCCATGCGGCAGCGCGGTGGGGCGATCATCGTCTGCTGTACCGGCATCGGCACGCCCTTGTCCTGCAGCGTGGACACCAGCGCCTCGCCGGTACCGAGCTGGCTGAGTACCTTCACCACATCCAGTTTCGGGTTCGGCACGAAGGTCTCGGCGGCGGTCTTCACTGCCTTCTGGTCGCGCGGGGTGAATGCGCGCAGCGCGTGCTGCACGCGGTTGCCGAGCTGGCCGAGGATGTTGGCCGGTACGTCGTCCGGGAACTGCGAGCAGAAATACACGCCCACGCCCTTGGAGCGGATCAGCCGCACCACTTGTTCGATGCGTTGTACCAGTGCAGGCGGTGCATCGTCGAACAGCAGGTGCGCTTCGTCGAAAATGAAGACCAGCTTCGGCTTGTCGAGGTCGCCGACTTCGGGCAGCTGCTCGAACAGCTCCGACAGCAGCCACAGCAGGAAGGTGGAGTACAGCTTGGGCTTGAGCACCAGCTGGTCGGCGGCAAGGATGCCGATGACACCGCGGCCGTCATGGTTGACCCGCATGATGTCGGCCAGCTCCAGCGCCGGTTCGCCGAAGAAGTGCTCGCCGCCGTCCTGCGCCAGGCGCAGCAGGGCGCGCTGGATGGCGGCCACCGACTGCGCGCTGACCAGGCCGTACTCGGTGGAGATGTCCTTGCGCTCCTCGGCCACCAGGCCGAGCAGGGCGCGCAGATCGTCCATGTCCAGCAGCAGCAGGCCGCGGTCATCGGCCAGCTTGAACACGATGTCGAGCACGCCGGCCTGGGTGTCGTTCAATTCCAGGATGCGTGCCAGCAGGGTCGGGCCCATCTCGCTCACGGTGGTGCGCACCGGGTGGCCGAGCTTGCCGTACAGATCCCAGAACACGGTGGGGCTGGCCGCCGGGGCGTAGTCGCCCACGCCGATCTCGGCCGCGCGCTTGAGCAGGTTCTCAGCGCCGGTACCCGGCACCGCCAGACCAGACACATCGCCCTTCACATCGGCCAGGAACACCGGCACCCCGATCCGCGAGAAACCCTCGGCCAGGGTCATCAGGGTCACGGTCTTGCCGGTGCCGGTAGCGCCGGCCACCAGCCCATGGCGGTTGCCGAGTTTCGGCAGCAGGGTGACAGCCACATCGTCGGTGATGCCTTTGCCGAGCAGAATCGGATCCATGGTCCAGCCCTTGTGATGAATGTGCCAATGTTAACCGCCGACAGTGACGGGCCGAAGGTCGGCTTGCCCCGACCTTGGCAGCGCCGCTACTCTGCCTGCCTGTTTCATACACAGTGCCACCAATGCCCGTTCCTGTCCTGATTTCCCGTACCTGGCCGCTGCTGGCCCTGGCTGGCCTGGTTTCCCTGGCGCCGGAGGCCCACGCACAGCGGGTTTCGGCCCGGGACAAGGTGAAGGTGGATACACTGCAGCAGCGCATGACGGCTGCCGAGAAGCGCTACAGCGATGCCGTGCTGCTGGTGGCCAACGCCGATCCGAAGGGTCGCAACGAGGCCGATGCCGCGCTGGAGGACATGGAAGATGTCATCAGCGAGTGCGTGAAGCAGAAGGGCTGCCAGATGAGCAACATGCTGGCGACCTACAAGCGGCTGCTCAAGCATGACGCCGATGCCGCCGCCGATGATGACGTGGCCGATGAAGCCGGCGATCGCCTGGAAGCCGACCCGGACCATGTCGGCCCGCTGGCTGCCGACGTGCCCGAGGCCGCCCGCGCAGCGGCGCTGCTCAACGACAAGCGCCATGCCTTCGACAACATGGTCGAGTACAACCCGGCCGTGCAGGCCGGCATCCGCCGCTGGCTGACCGACATGCGTCCGGCGTTGATGACCACCTACGAGAACTACCAGAACCTGCGCGCGGTGATGTGGCCGGAATGGGAGAAGCGCGGCCTGCCCGAGGCGCTGCTGTTCGGCATCATGGCCAAGGAGTCCAATGGCCGCGTGCATGCGTCCTCACGTGCTGGCGCGGCGGGCTTGATGCAGTTCATGCCGGCCACCGGCCGCCGCTTCGGCCTGGGCCCGGACGGTACCGGTTTCGATACCCGCTTCGACGCGCGCAGCGCCGCCGAAGCCAGCGCGACGTACCTCAACGAGCGCATGCGCGAGCTCAACAACAACGTCGAACTGTCGTTGGCCGGCTACAACGGCGGCGAGGGCCGCGCGGCGCGCGTCTACAAGCAGTACCCGGGCCAGAGCTTCTGGGTGGACAGCGTCTACAACCAGTTCCCCGGCGAGACCAAGGACTACGTGCCGATGGTGATCGCCGCGTCCTGGATCTTCCTGCACCCGCAGCAGTACGGCGTGGAGTTCCCGAAGATCAATGCACAGCCGGCCACCATCCGCCTGGCCCGCTCGACCACGATCTACGAGCTGACCATCTGCCTGGGCAGCCATGGCACCCGCGATGGCTACATGCGCGCATTGCGCAACCTCAACCCGCGCTATGAAGCCGATGGCTGGATCCCGGCCGGGACCCTCATCAACGCCACCAACCGCATTGCCGGCCTGTACGCGCGCAACTGCGTCAGCGGCCCGCGTGCGGATCTGGCCCGCACCCTGATCACCGCCGACCTCAATGCCGCGATCGTGCGCCCGAGCGCCGCCAGCTATACCGGCAGCGTGGCCGTGGGCGGGGTGGTGCCGGTGGTCGATCCCAATGCCGCCAGCAGCGTGCCGACCACGCCTGCAGCGCCCGTGGCTGCGCCGCGCCCGGCGCCGGCCCCGCGCGCCAAGCCGGCCCGCAGCTACAAGGTGGGCAAGGGTGAGACCCTGGGCCGGATCGCCGCGAAGTTCCAGTGCGATGTGCCGGTGCTGGCCCGCGCCAATGGCCTCAAGGCCCCGGGCTACAGCCTGCGCCACGGCCAGGTGCTGAAGCTGCAGGGCTGCGACAAATAATCTCTCCGCACTCTGGATATCGCATGGACCTCGAAGACACCCGCAACCTGTTCACCAACCTCCGCGAGAACACCGACTGGAACCTGGACGCCCCGCTGTTGTGGGGTTACTTCTTCGTGCACTCCACCGCCGAGCCGTTGCAGGCACTGGCCACCCACCTGCAGGCGCAGGGCTATGTGCTGGTGGAGATGTTCGAACAGGAGCCGGAGGACGGTGACGCTGCCTTCCACGTGCTGCACGTGGAGCGCGTGGAAGTCCACGACGAAACCTCGCTGGACAAGCGCAACCAGGAACTGAGCGCGCTGGCCACGCAGATGGGCGTGGAAGACTACGACGGCATGGACGTCGGCCCGGCGCCGACCCTGCAGTAACGCCCCCATCCGGTAGTGCCGGCCGCTGGCCGGCATTCCGTTGAAGCCATCCACGCATGGCGTGGATCCACTGGCCAAGCGTGAGCCCAGCACGGCTCGGCTCTACATGAACCTCAGCGCAGCTTCGCCAGTGCCTGGCCCAGCTGCACCGGATGCTCGGCATCCAGATGCGGGGCGAATTCGGCCACGCCCGGAGGCAGCAGCACGATCACGGTCGAGCCGTAATTGAAGCGCGCCATCTCTTCGAAGCGCTGCAGCGTGATGCCGCGACCCCGGTAATCCTTACGGGTGATGCGGTCGCCGTAATGCGGAATTTCTTCGCCGCTCCACACCGTTTCCACGCCCGACACCAGCAGCGCGCCGACCATCACGCTGACCATCGGGCCGAAACTGGTGTCGAAGTGGCAGACCAGGCGTTCGTTGCGTGCGAACAGGCCTGGCACGTTGTTCACCGCGGCCGGGCCAACGCTGAACAGGCGGCCGGGCACGTGCACGGTTTCGCGCAGGGTGCCGGTCCACGGCATGTGCACGCGGTGGTAGTCGCGCGGCGACAGGTACACCGTGGCATACAGCCCATCGTTGAACGGCTTGGCATCCTCGGCGCTGCCCAGCAGCTCGGCGGCGGTGAAGGACTGGCCCTTGGCCTGGAAGATGCGGCCGGCGTCGATCTTTCCGAGCTGGCTGATGCGGCCATCGGCCGGCATCACCAGGCTGCGCGGATCCGCATCGGCCACGCGCGCGCCGGGTTTCAGCGCGCGGGTGAAGAACTGGTTGAAGGTCGGGTAGCTGCGCGGGTCAGGGTTGGCCGCTTCATCCAGGTTGACGTTGAACTTGCGGGTGACCGTGTCGATCAGCCAGCGCGATACGCGCGGGTTGTCCGAGTACGCCAGCGAACGCGCCATCGAGGACAGCAGGCGGTGGGGCAGGACGTACGTCAGGGCGGTGGTCAGACTCATGGGGCGGATTTCTCGGTCAGCTTCTGCAGGTCGCGGGCGATCGCCGGCGCGTTGAACGGGGGCCGCACCAGGCCGGCAAGCCGGCCCTGCGGATCGAGCACGGCCAGGCTGGCGGAGTGCTCGAGGGTGTAATCCTCGGGATTCTCGTCGAAGTGCTTGCCCGGTACCTTCTGGAACACGAAGCCCAGCGAGGTGGCAAAGCGCTCCAGCGAGGGGATGTCGGCGGTCGCCGCCAGGGTGTCCTTGTGGAAGCCATGGGCGTATTCGCCGAGGCGGGTGGCGGTGTCGCGCTCCGGGTCGACCGAGACGAACAGCACGCGCGGGCGCAGGCCATCGGGCAGGGCTTCCCACTGGTTCTGCGCACCGGCCAGCTCGGCCAGGGTGGTCGGGCACACGTCCGGGCAGAAGGTGAAGCCGAGGAACACCAGGGTCCAGTGGCCCTTCAGCTCGCCGGGAATCAGGCGCGTGCCGTCGGACTGGGCCAGGTTGTAGTCGGGCAGGGCGCGCGGCTGCGGGTACAGGGTGATCGCTTCGGTGGCCGGCTGCCCGGCCGGCGGCTTCGGCGCGAACACCTGCTGGGCGGCGAGCAGGCCAAGGCCCGCCGCCAGGGCGATCAGCAGGATGATGCCGACGTTGCGATTGAACATGGGATTCCGCCGCAGGAAGTGGCCACCATCATACCGGCTGCGACTGGATCGTTTCTGCCGCAACGGATGCCGGCGCAGGCGGCAACCCCTATAATCGGGGGCCACTTTGCCCGCAGTACCGCCATGACCGCTGAAACGGCCGCCGAACTCCATACGATCATCGATCTGATCCGCTACGGCACCAGCCGTTTCAATGCTGCGGGCCTGACCTTCGGGCACAGCTACGACAATGCCCTGGACGAGGCCACCCAGCTGGTGTTGCACGGCCTGCACCTGCCGCACGACCTCGGCCCGGCCTACGGCCAGGCGCGCCTGCTGCGGGAAGAGAAGCTGGCGGTTCTGGAGCTGTTCCAGCGCCGTATCGACGAGCGCATCCCGGCGGCCTACCTGACCGGTGAAGCCTGGTTCGCCGGCCTCAGCTTCAAGAGCGACACGCGCGCCCTGGTGCCGCGCTCGCCGATCGCTGAGCTGATCGAGTGCGGCTTCGAGCCGTGGCTGGCTGGCCGCGACGTCAGCCGCGCGCTGGACCTGTGCACGGGTTCGGGCTGCATCGCCATCGCCATGGGCCACTACTACCCGAACTGGGAAGTGGACGGCGTGGACCTCAGCGATGATGCGCTGTCGCTGGCCGAAGAAAACAAGGAACGCCTGCAGGCGCACAACGTGACCCTGCTGAAGTCGGACCTGTTCAACGGCCTGACCGGCCGCCACTACGACCTGATCGTCACCAACCCGCCGTACGTCACCAACGACGAGACCGATGCCCTGCCGCAGGAATACTCCTACGAGCCGGAGATGGGCCTGCGTGCCGGCGACGACGGCCTGGACCTGGTGCTGAAGATCCTGCGCGACGCGCCGCTGCACCTGAGCGAGGACGGCCTGCTGATCTGTGAAGTGGGCGAATCCGAACAGCACCTGATCAAGCTGCTGCCGGAAGTCGATTTCGCCTGGGTCGAATTCAAGGTCGGCCAGATGGGCATCTTCGCGGTCGAGTGCCGCGAGCTGATCGCCCACAGCGCACGCATCACCGAACTGGCGGCACAGCGCCCGTGAGCTCCAATTCGTTCGGCAAGCTGTTCACCGTCACCACGTTCGGCGAATCGCACGGGCCGGCCATCGGCTGCGTGATCGATGGCTGCCCGCCGGGGCTGGCGCTGGACGCGGCCGAATTCAGCCATGACCTGCAGCGCCGTGCCACCGGCAAGAGCCGGCATACCTCGGCGCGGCGCGAGGCCGATGAGATCGAGATCCTGTCCGGCGTGTACGAGGGCCTGACCACCGGCACCCCGATCGCGCTGCTGATCCGCAACACCGATCAGCGCAGCAAGGACTACAGCAACATCGGCCAGCAGTTCCGTCCGGGGCATGCCGACTACAGCTACTGGCACAAGTACGGCATCCGCGACCCGCGTGGCGGCGGCCGTTCCTCGGCGCGCGAGACCACCATGCGCGTGGCTGCTGGCGTGGTCGCCAAGAAATGGCTGGCCGAACGCTTCGGCATCACCGTGCGCGGCTACCTGTCGCAGCTGGGCGGGATCACCCCGGCCGGTTTCGACTGGTCGGTGGTCGAGGACAACCCGTTCTTCTGGCCGCACGCTGCACAGGTGCCCGAGCTGGAGGCGTACATGGATGCGCTGCGCAAGTCCGGTGATTCGGTCGGCGCCTGTGTGGACGTGGTCGCCGACAACGTGCCACCGGGCTGGGGCGAGCCGATCTACGGCAAGCTTGATGGCGAGCTCGCAGCCGCACTGATGAGCATCAACGCGGTGAAGGGCGTGGAGATCGGCGACGGTTTCGCCAGCGCCATGCAGAAGGGCACCGAACACCGAGACCTGCTGACCCCGCAGGGTTTTGCCAGCAACCACGCCGGCGGCATTCTCGGTGGCATCTCCACCGGCCAGCCGGTGGTTGCCTCGATGGTGCTCAAGCCGACCTCCAGCCTGCGCCTGCCGGGTGAGTCGCTGGATACGGCCGGCAATGTGGTGGAGGTGGTCACCACCGGCCGCCATGATCCCTGCGTCGGCATCCGCGCCACCCCCATCGCCGAGGCGATGATGGCACTGGTGCTGATGGACCAGGCGCTGCGCCACCGCGCGCAGTGCGGTGACGTCGGCACCATCACCCCGCGCATTCCCGGCCAGCTTGATGGCTGATGCGCGGCCGACGGTGTGGGTGAGCCAGCCGCTGATCGACGCGGCCATCGTGCCGCTGCGCGATCGCGTGCAGCTGCGCACCACCGATACCGTCACCGCCTGGTCGCCGCAGCAGATCGCCGCGCAGCTGGCTGACGTTGACGGCGCGATCATCACCCTCAACGAGCGCATCGGCGCGGCCCAGGTTGCCGATGCCGCGCAGCTGCAGGTGATCGCGAATGTCGGGGTCGGCTACAACAACCTGGATGTCGACGCGCTCAGCGCCGCCGGCATCCTCGCCAGCAACACCCCGGACGTCCTCACCGAGACCACCGCCGATCTCGGTTTCGCCCTGCTGATGGCCACCGCACGCCGGATCACCGAATCCGAGCGCTGGCTGCGCGAGGGGCAGTGGGGGCAGTGGTCGTTCCAGACCATGCTCGGTGCCGACATCCATGGCAGCACGCTCGGCATCCTCGGCATGGGCCGCATCGGCCAGGGTATCGCCCGTCGCGGTGCGCACGGCTTCGGCATGAAGGTGCTGTACCACAACCGTTCGCGCTTGCCGGCCGACGTCGAAGCCGCGCTCGGCGCGACCTACGTGGGCCTGGATACGCTGCTGGCACAATCCGACCATCTGCTGACCGTACTTCCGTACAGCGCCGCTTCGCACCACATCATCGACGCCGCCGCGTTGGCCAAGATGAAGCCGTCTGCCACGCTGGTGAACATCGCCCGCGGCGGCATCGTCGACGAACTGGCGCTGGCCGACGCACTGGCCAACGGTCGCCTGGCGGCGGCCGGCCTGGATGTCTACGAAGGCGAACCAAACGTGCGGCCGGAGCTGCTGGCCCTGCGCAACATCGTGCTGACCCCGCACATCGGCAGCGCCTCGCTGGCCACGCGTACCGCCATGGTCCAGATGGCCGTGGACAATCTGCTGGCCGGCCTTGGCCTGGACGGCAGCCCGTCGCACATGCCGAGCGCGATCAACGCCGACGCGGCCCTTGCCGCGCGCGCCTCGATGGATGAAAAAAGCGGGAAACGATAGGGAACCTCCGCGCATCCATCCGAGGAGGCTCCCCGAACCCAGCTGTCGTGCGTGAGTTTTCCCCCTTCCCGTTTTCGTGAGAGTTCCCCCATGAGCAATGCACAACGCAGCTTCCACGTCGCCATCGTCGGCGCCACCGGTGCGGTCGGCGAGACCATGCTGGCCATCCTGGCCGAGCGCGATTTCCCGGTCGGCACCCTGAGCCTGCTCGCTTCCGAGCGCTCGGCCGGCGGTGAAGTCGAGTTCAACGGCGGCAAGGTCAAGATCCAGGACCTGGCCACCTTCGACCCGAGTGGCGTGGATATCGCCCTGTTCTCGGCCGGCGGCAGCGTGTCCAAGGAATACGCCCCGAAGTTCGCCGCCGCTGGCGCGGTGGTGATCGACAACTCCTCGGCCTTCCGTTACGACGATGACGTGCCGCTGGTGGTGTCGGAGGTCAACCCGGACCAGATCGGCAACCGTCCGCGCGGCATCATCGCCAACCCGAACTGCTCGACCATGCAGATGCTGGTCGCGCTGGCACCGCTGCACCGCAAGTACGGCATCGAGCGCATCAATGTGTCCACCTACCAGTCGGTATCCGGCGGTGGTCGTTCGGCGCTGGAAGAACTGGGCAAGCAGACCGGCCAGCTGTTGAGCTTCCAGGAAATCGATCCGCAGCGTTTCCCGGTGCAGATCGCCTTCAACCTGATCCCGCACATCGACGACTTCCTGGACAACGGCTTCACCAAGGAAGAGATGAAGCTGGTCTGGGAGACCCGCAAGATCCTGGGTGACGACAGCATCCTGGTGAACCCGACCGCAGTGCGTGTGCCGGTGTTCTACGGTCACTCCGAATCGGTGGCGATCGAAACCCGTGACAAGGTGACCGTGGCCGAAGCGCGCGCGCTGCTGGAACAGTCGCCGGGCATCGAAGTGGTGGATCGTCACGAAGCCGGTGGTTACCCGACGCCGGTCACCCATGCCTCGGGCACGGACGCGGTGTATGTCGGCCGCATCCGCGAGGACCTGTCGCATCCGCGTGGCCTGAACCTGTGGATCGTGTCGGACAACGTGCGCAAGGGTGCTGCCCTCAACGCGGTGCAGCTGGCCGAGCTGGTCGCCGCCGAGACGCGTTGATCGCCGCTGTTGCCTGACCGGTAGTGCCGGCCACTGGCCGGCATTGCCGCAGGCCGCCTCCCCGGTGGGTGCGGACCTTGGTCCGCACGCTTTATAGTGTCGCCCATGAATAAACGAGCCAAGGGCGCATGGCGTCCGCTCACCTGTCTCTCCGCCGCGCTGCTGGCCCTGGTCAGCAGTTCGGCCATGGCCCTGGGCCTGGGCGACATCCGGGTCCTGTCCAAGCCGGGACAGCCGTTGCTGGCCGAGATCCCGGTGATCTCGGCCGATCCGTCCGAACTTGAGAACCTGCGTGTCGCGCTCGCCTCGCCGGTCACCTTCGAGCGCGTTGGCCTGCAGCGTCCGGCAGGCCTGGTCAGCGAACTGCAGTTCGAATTGACCCGCAATGCACAGGGCAGGGCGGTGGTGCGGGTCACCTCGCAGACGCCCGTGGAAACACCGTCGTTGAGCTTCCTGGTCGAGGCCGACTGGGGCCAGGGTCGGCTGGTGCGTGAGTACTCGGCGCTGGTTGATGCACCGGCCAGTGCACTGGCCGTGGCCGAACCGGAGATCGTCGCGCCGGCCGGTGTGCTGTCGGACACCATCGTCCGCGATGCGCCTGCCGCCGCTGCAACCGCAGCCGAGCCGGCACCAGCCACGCCGGCAGCCGTACCGCCTGCACCGCGTCCGCGCGCTGCGGAATCTGCGCCAGCACCAGCAGCGCCCGCACTGGCCGCAGACGGCAGCGTGACCGTGCAGCGCGGACAGACCCTTTCGCAGATTGCCGGGTCGCTGGCCCGTGGCAATCAGATCAGTCGCGACCGGGCGATGATCGCGCTGTTGCGTGCCAACCCCGAAGCCTTCATTCGAGGCAACGTCAACCTGCTCAAGCAGGGCGCGGTGCTGCGCATGCCGGGCGATACCGCACTGGCCGCGGTGGATGCGGCCGAGGCCACCGCACTGGTTCGCGAGCATGCCGCGCAGTGGCGACAGGCACGCACCGTGCCGCAGCCGGCTGGCGCCCCGGTGCCAGTGGCCAAGGCCGACGGCGCGGCTTCTTCCCCGGCTGCGGCCACAGGGGCACGACTTGAAATCGCTCCGGCGCTGGCGTCCGACGCCGCGCACGCGAGCACAACCACCGGCACCACTGCCGGCAGCGAGGGTGACATGCTGGGCAACGAACAACTGCGCCAGGCCAAGGAGGACATCGCCACCCGCGATGCCGAGATCGGCGATCTGAAGCAGCGCGTGGCGGAGCTGGAGAAGCTCAAGGAGCAGCAGCAGTCACTGATCGCGATGAAGGACAATGACCTGGCCGCCGCGCAGCAGCGCTTGGCGCAGGCGCCGGGTGCGCCGGGTGCCGGCACGCCGTGGTACTGGCTGGGCCTGCCGCTGCTCGTGCTGGTTGCGCTGGGCGCCTGGTTGCTGCGTCGTCGCAAGCCCTCGCCGCTGCCGCCGCTGCGCGAGGAGCACGATGCCGCCGGCCTGGCCGCAGCGCTGCCGGCAGGTGCCGCGCTCGATACCCTGGCCGAGCACGACGCTGGGGCGGGCTTCGCAGCCGAAGGCGGGCGTCAGGAACCGGCGATGCCGGCCTGGGCCAGCCCTGCTGACCATGATGCGCCGGATGCGGACATCCGTGCGGATGCCGCGCCGGCCGAGTGGCGGGCGGGTGAGCTTGATGACGACGAACTGGCTGAACTGCCTGCTGCGGTGAACGACCTGCCGCGCTGGGACGATGCTGCTGCCGCTGCCCCGGTCGCGCCGACCGGACCGGCCGAGGTGGCCGTGCCCGACTACGCGCTGCAGGCCGAACAGGAGCCGCAGTTCCGCGGCGTGTTCGATCTGCCTGCCGAACCGCATGAGCATGAGGCGGGTGCCCCGGTTGACCTGCACGACGACCATGCTGCCGACGAGGACGCCGTCGGATCTCCGGCAGACAGTGGCCATGACTGGGCCCCGCGCGTCGGCCAGGAGCGGCTGGAACTGGCCATCGCCTATCTGGATCTGGGCGACGCGCAGACTGCGCGCACCCTGCTGCAGGAGGTTGCCGAAGGTGGTGATCTGCATTGCCAGGCGCAGGCCCGCGAACTTTTGGCCCGTCTGCCATGACCCGCGAACGCCGTCTCGACTACGTTGAATTCGCCTCGAGCGACCCGGCTGCCAGCCGCGCGTTCTTCGAGGTCGTGTTCGGCTGGTCGTTTGTCGATTACGGCAGCGACTACACCGCTTTCGATGATGGCCGCCTGCAGGGAGGCTTCTTCCGCGGCCAGCCACAGCGCGCCAGCGAAGGCGCGCCACTGCTGGTGCTGTATGCCGACCAGCTGGCGCCGATGGAAGCGGCGGTGCGCGCGGCCGGTGGCCAGATCGTGCGAACCGTGTTCTCTTTTCCCGGCGGCAGCCGTTTCCAGTTCGTCGAGCCCGGTGGCAATGAACTGGCGGTCTGGTCCGAGCGCGACCCGGCCTGAGCGCCGCCCCACCCGCAACATCGAGGTAGCACATGCGTTACGCGCTCGGCGTCGAGTACGACGGCAGCGATTTCAGGGGATGGCAGAATCTGGGCGAGGGCGGACCCAGTGTCCAGGCCAGCCTGGAACAGGCCCTGTCATCGGTGGCCGACACCCCCGTGCAGGTGGTCTGCGCCGGCCGCACCGATGCCGGCGTGCATGGTCAGTGCCAGGTCGTGCACTTCGAGACCGACGTGGTGCGTGATCCGCGCGCTTGGATGCTCGGCACCACCACCCGCTTGCCGCGTTCGATCGCGGTGCGCTGGTGCGTGCCGGTGGCCGATGACTTCCATGCCCGTTTCTCCGCGCGGGCACGACGTTATCGCTACCGCCTGCTCAACCGCGAAGTGCGTCCGGCGTTGGGCCGGCAGACCCTCAGCTGGGAGCGCCGCCCGCTCGATGCCGAGCGCATGCACCTGGCCGGGCAGGCCCTGCTGGGCGAGAACGACTTCAGCGCCTTCCGCTCCGTCCAGTGCCAGGCCCTGCATGCGCGGCGTGAGCTGCAGTCACTGCAGGTCAGCCGCCACGACGACGTCATCGAGGTGGCGGTGCGTGGCAATGCATTCCTTCATCACATGGTCCGCAATATTGTCGGCTCGTTGATTCTGGTTGGCAGTGGGGAGAAACCGGTGGAGTGGATCGCCGAACTGCTGGCCGGGCGCGACCGAACCGTAGCCGGTCCCACCGCTCCTCCGCAGGGACTGGTGTTCCTGGGGCCGCTGTACCCCGACAACTGGCATCTGCCCGCCGAGGTAACGCTATGAGCCGCTCCTACTACCGTACCCGCATCAAGTTCTGTGGCATGACCCGCGCCGGCGACGTGCGCCTGGCCGGTGAGCTGGGCGTGGATGCGGTGGGCTTCATTTTCGCCCGCGAGAGCAGCCGCCGGGTCGCACCGGCCGAAGCGCGCGCGATGCGCCAGGCGATCGCACCGATGGTCGACGTGGTGGCGCTGTTCCGCAACAACAGCAAGGAAGAAGTGCGTGAGGTGCTGCGCACCGTGCGGCCGACCCTGCTGCAGTTCCATGGCGAGGAAGACGAAAGCTTCTGCCGCAGCTTCAACATGCCGTACCTGAAGGCGATCGCCATGGGTGGGCGTGAGGAGATCAATGCGCGCACCCTGCAGCTGCGCTACCCCAGCGCCGCCGGGTTCCTGTTCGACAGCCATGCCCCGGGCGGCGGCGGCGGTACCGGCGTGGCCTTCGACTGGTCGCGCGTGCCGACCGGACTGCATCGTCCGTTCCTGCTGGCCGGTGGCCTGACCCCGGAAAACGTGTACGACGCCGTGCTGGCGACCCTGCCGTGGGGCGTGGATGTGTCCAGTGGCATCGAACTGGAGCCGGGCATCAAGGACGGCTACAAGATGCGCACGTTCGTGGAAGAAGTCCGCCGCTCCGATTGCGCCGTGCTGGATTGAGTCGTGGTCCATTCTGGCGTGTCCGGCCTTCACATTTGAGCCTGCACACCTTCTTCACATAGGATGATCCCAAGCGTGCTGGCCATGAGGGCCGGCACGAGGATCGACGGAGCCGCTGTTGGCGTGCTCCGAACGGGCGCCTGGCGCCCCCGCCCAGGAAGGCAAGCGATGCAGGAATTCCTCACCGTTGTACTCGGTTATCCGACCCTCCCGTACAGCGTCGCGCTGGCGGTGGCGGTTCTGTATTGGGCAATTGCCGCCTTCGGCCTGGTCGATGACGGTTTCGGCGAGGCCGGTGCCGATGGTGCCCTCGAAGGCGACGCCCATCTCAGCGGTCTGTCCGCCCTGCTGGCGCGCTGGGGTCTCGGAGGTGTGCCGCTCATGGTGGTGGTGACGCTGCTGAGCCTGTTCGCCTGGACCCTCACCTACTTCATCCATCTGTACCTGCTGCTGCCGTTGCCCGACCTGCTGCGCTGGTCATTGGGCACCGTGGTGGCGGTGCTCGCACCACTGCCGGCCGTGCCGGTCACCGCGCTGCTGCTGCGCCCCATCCGCCGCTTCCTGCTGCGCCTGCGTCCGGTGCCGCAGGCCTCGCTGCTGGGCCGGGTCGGCGTGGTCGCTTCGCCGAAGGTCGACACGCGCAGTGGCCATGCCACCGTCGATGACGGCGGTGCCGGCCTGGTATTGCAGATCCGCAGCGACATCGAACTGCAGCGCGGCGAGCGCATCGTGCTGGTCGAGCATGTGGCAGCACAACACCATTACCGGGTGGTCCGCGCCGACGCGGTCGCCCTCGACTTCCAGGACAACCTGCTTCCGGGCAACAAGGAGAATCATCAATGACGTTGGCTTCCGTGCTCCCCTTCCTCTTCATCGTGGGCTGCGTGCTTGCCCTCCTGCTCGGCGTGGCCGGCCTGTTCAAGGCGTTCTACCGCAAGGTCGACCAGGGCGTGGCCCTGATCGTCAATGACATGAGTTCCACCCCGAAAGTGCATTTCACCGGCGCGCTGATCATTCCCGTGCTGTACCGCGCCGAGCTGATGCGCATCAGCCTGATCACCCTGCAGATCGACCGCCGCGGCAAGGAAGGCCTGATCTGCCGCGACAACATGCGCGCCGACATCGCCGTGGCGTTCTACCTGCGCGTCAACGAGACCCAGGCCGACGTGCTGCGTGTGGCCAAGGCCATCGGCGCCGACCGCGCCTCTGACAAGCACGCGGTCGATGAACTGTTCAACGCCAAGTTCTCCGAAGCACTGAAGACGGTCGGCAAGAAATTCGACTTCACCGAGCTGTTCGAGAAGCGCCAGGAATTCCGCGACGAGATCATCGCGGTGATCGGCAATGACCTCAATGGCTATGTGCTGGAAGACGTGGCCATCGACTATCTGGAGCAGACGCCGAAATCTCTGCTGGACCAGTTCAACATCCTCGACGCGCAGGGCATCCGCAAGATCACCGAGCTGACCGCTGCGCAGAACGTGGTGACCAACGAACTGGAGCAGAACGAGAAGCTGGCCATCACCAAGAAAAACGTGGAAGCGCGCGAAGCGTTGCTGGCGCTTGAACGCCAGCAGGCCGAGGCCGAGGCACGGCAGAAGCGCGAGATCGAAACCATCCGTGCGCGCGAGGAAGCCGAGACCGCCAAGGTGCAGGAAGAGCAGCGCCAGCTGTCCGAGAACGCCCGCATCGAAGCGCAGCAGGTGATCGACATCCGCGAGCAGAACCGCATGCGCGAAGTTGAAGTGGCCGAACAGAACCGCCAGCGCGCCGTGGCCATCGAAGCCGAGCGCGTCGAACGTGCACGCCAGCTGGAGCAGGTCACCACCGACCGCGAAGTACAGCTGCAGGGCGTGGAGCGTGACAAGGTGGTCGAGCAGGGCAAGATGGACGTGGCCAACATCACCCGCGAACGCATCTCCATCGACAAGACCGTGGCGCAGGAAGAAGAGCGCATCAAGGAAGTGCGCGAAGTTTCCGAGGCCGACCGCCAGAAGCAGGTGCTGATCCTGGAAGCTGAAGCCAAGGCGCAGGAATCGCTGGTGCGCGAAGTGAAGGAAGCGCAGGCCCGCGAGACCGCCTCCAAGCACCGCGCGGTGGAGCTGACCACGCTGGCGCAGGCCGAGCACGAAGCGGCCGGCAAGCAGGCCGAAGCCAAGCGCCTGCTGGCCGACGCGTTCCGTGCCGAGCAGGCCGCACCGGGTCTTGCCGAAGCGCAGGTACGCGAAGCGTCGGCGCTGGCCATCGAGAAGGTCGGCATCGCCGAAGCACGCGTGATCGAAGCCAAGGCCGAAGCGAACCTGAAGCAGGGCAGCAACGAGGCGCGCGTGCTTGCAGAGACGCTGCAGGCACAGGCACAGGGCGAAGAGAAGATGGGCCTGGCCCGCGCTACCGCCACCGAATCGCTGGGCAATGCCGAAGCCGGCGTGGTGCAGAAGAAGCTGCTGGCCGAAGCCGAAGGCCTGGTCCGCAAGTTTGAAGCGATCGCCTCGCTGAGCGACCAGGCACGTGGCCATGAAGAGTTCCGCATGATGCTGGACAACAGCCTGAAGCAGGCGCTGGCTTCGATCGAAGCCGGCAAGGAAGTCTCGCGCGAAAACGCGGGCGTGATCGCCAGCGCGCTGCGCAACGCCGACATCGACCTGGTTGGCGGCGACGGCGGCATGTTCGAGAACCTGATCAAGGCGGTTTCGCTGGGCAAGTCGATCGAAGGCTTCGCCGGCAAGAGCCCGATCGTGCAGGACCTGATGCAGCGCTACCTGGGCGTCAACGTCGCCGACAATGCACCGCGGCAGATCGCCGAGGACGCAGAGACCGCGCCCGTCGCGGCGACCGTTGTGGTCGACAGCGCGCGCTGATCCACCCGGCGATGGCCACGGCCATCGCCCACCCGTGCCGGCCGCATTGACGGCCGGCCGTCCGTGAGCCGGAAACCTGCTGATGTCCGAAACCAAACCGTCCACCGAGTCCGCCGCACCAGAGGCTGCCGGCGATACCGTCGACCAGGCCGTAGCCCAGGGCGGCGCCTATGAAGTCCTGCGACGCCGTCTTGGCGAACAGGGCCAGCGCCTGCAGGCCGTTGCCGAGCAGCTGAACCGCCAGCGCCTGGCCGAGTTCGGCGACAGCCGCCTGGAGGTGGTCGGCCGCTTCCGCATCCGCAGCGAGAACAACTGCGTAGGCCGCGACATCGTCCAGGTCGGCCCGGACCGCCTGCTGTTCGGCTACAACGTGTTCATCGGGCTCAAGACCCAGACCCGCATCGAAGATGTGTTCGGCCTGTACCGGCTGGTGCAGGGCACTGAGGGCTACGACGTCGCCGCGCTGGAGCTGAAGGGCAGTTTCCTCGACCAGCCCGGCTTCGTGCATGACTTCAACGAGCTGTACGCGTACTACAAGCACGCGCGCCTGCTGCAGCTGATCGTGGTGGGCGACAAGCTGCTGGCCTCGTTCCAGATCGGCGAGCGCAGCAGCGACGTGCGCGTGTTCCGCTGGGCGCTGTCACGCGAAGGTGAACTGACCTATCTCGATGCACGTGGCGAGCGTGACATCGCCTTGCCACCGCCGTTCGATTTCGAATGGACCCGCGCCACGCGCGACCTTGCTGTCAACGGCCGCCACTCGCATCTGAACATCCTCGATACCCTGTTCGTGGAAACCACCGGTGGTGATCTGACCATCAAGGTGGAGAACAACACCGAAACCGGGCAGGGCATCTACAGCGAACCGGTGGAAGACAGCACGCAGTCGCTCGACGACGCGCAGTTCGAGTTTGCCCGTGTCGGCTCGCTGGTGCTGCTGAAAGTGCTGCCCTACCGCGAAACCGAATGGCGCGGACTGATCTACAACACGCTCACCGGTGACATCGTGCGCAACGATGCCATCGTCCAGGCCTGCGTGCAGCTGCCCGAAGACCACGGCATCATCTTCCCCGGTGGCTATTACCTGCAGGGTGGCGAGCACAAGGCGTTCGACGCCTCGATGGATGGCATGCAGTTCAAGCGCAGCATCCGTTCGCCCAACGGCGAGGACGTGCTGTACATCTTCTACGAGCGCGAAGGCGGGCGCTCGGCGCTGTTCGTCTACAACACCATCCAGCGCGTGCTGCAGAACCCGGTCTTCGGCCACGGCTATGCCTTCATGCAGGATGGGCGCATGGTGCTGTTCCATGCCGAAGGCACCGAGCCGACCCGCATCCATCCGATGCAGGTCTGGCAGACGCCCTTCAGCAGCGATGAGTTCGCCGCCAGCCGTCCGCCCGGCAATACCTTCATGGGGCGCATCGGCAACGCCGAGCTGGTGCGTGGCATCTCCAACTTGTTCAACCTGGCGCGCGAGATCGATGGCCAGGATGTATCGGTGCAGCGCTACCAGCGTCTGGTGGCCGACACCCGGCGGCTTTTCGATGCCCATCATTGGCTGGGCGACGAGGCGTGTGATGGTGCCGAAGCGTTGCTGCGGCAGATCAGCGCCACCGGCGAGTCGGTGCTGGACGAATACGAGAAAGTGCAGTCGATCCGCCAGCAGTCGGCGCAGGCGATGGCCGAGGCCGAGAGCACGCACAAGGCGCTGCTGGGCCGGCTGCAGCCGGAAAACTGGAACGAGGTGCAGGCCTTCGTTGAAGCGCTCAACGCGATCACCGCGCTGCGCGGTCGCCTGCTGACCATCCGCGAACTGCGCTACATCGACACCGCGCGCATCGAGGCGATGGCAGCGGAGCTGGTGCAGGCGCACGACCGTGTCGGCGCCGCCACCGGTACCTTCCTCGCCGGCGATGCGGCACTGGCGCCCTTGACCGCCCGCATGCAGGCGCTGGACGAGGCCGCACAGCAGGCCGCCAGTGCACGCCAGCTGGATGAGCAGCTGGACGGCCTGCGCGACATGGCCGGTGATCTGGACATGCTGTCCGAGCTGATGGCCGGGCTGAAGGTCGACGATGCGACCGCGCGCACCCGCGTGGTCGAATCGATCTCGCTGCTGTACGGGCGCCTGAACCAGGCGCGCGCAAGGGCCGAACAGCGTCGCAAGACGCTGGGCTCGGCCGAAGCCGTGGCCCAGTTCGCCGCCCAGTTCGCCCTGTTCTCGCAGTCGATCACCAGCGCGCTGGCGATGGCCAGCGACCCTGAGCGGGCCGACGAACAGTTGTCGCGCCTGCTGGTGCAGCTGGAAGAACTGGAAAGCCAGTTCGGCGAGCACGAGCAGTTCCTCGGCGACATCCTGAGCAAACGCGAAGAGCTGGTCGAAGCCTTCGACACGCACAAGCAGGCCCTGCTGGATGATCGCCAGCGCAAGGCGCGCTCGGTGCTCGATGCCGCCAACCGCATCCTCGACGGCCTGGGCAAGCGCACCGAGCGGTTCGGCACGGCCGACGAACTGAACGCGTTCTTCGCCGGCGATCCGCTGATCCTCAAGTTGCGTGAACTGGCCGAGCGCCTGCGTGCGCTGCGCGACAACGTCAAGGCTGACGATGTCGAGGCGCGCCTGAAGGGTGTGCGCGACCAGGCCGTGCGCCAGCTGCGCGACCGCAGCGACCTGTACGAGGCAGGAGGCAACGTCGTCCGCCTTGGCCCGCGCCATCGTTTCAGCGTGAACACCCAGGCGCTGGACCTGACCCTGCTGCCGCGTGGCGAAACCCTTGCCATCCATCTCACCGGTACCGACTTCCTGGAGACCCTGCACGATCCCGAGCTGGATGCGCTGAAGCCATTCTGGCAGGTGACCCTGGATTCGGAATCGGACGCGATCTACCGCGGCGAATACTTGGCCGGGTGCCTGTTGCTGGCGGCGGAGGAGGGCCGCGATGGCCTGGACCTGGCCCAGCTGCAGCACGATGCAGCCGAACCCGAAGCGCTGGACCAGCGGGTCCGTGCCTTTGCCGCGCCGCGTTACCGCGAGGGTTACGAGCGCGGTATCCATGACCATGACGCCGCCCTGATCCTGCGCGCGCTGTTGCCGTTGCAGCAGGCCGCCGGCCCGCTGCGGCATTCGCCCCACGTGCGTGCGTTGGCGCTGCTGTTCTGGGCCGCGCGGCAACGCGATGAAGCCGTGGCGCAGTGGCCTGGTCGGCAGGCCGGTGCAGAGGCCATCGCGCGCCTGTTCGGTTCCGATGAGGGGCGTCAGGCGCTGCGCGCGGAAATGGCGAAGGCGCTGCATGACTACGCACAGACCCATGCACTGCCGTTCGACGCCGCCGCCGCCGATGCTGCAGCGGCGTATCTGGGCGAAGAACTGGTCGCCGGCGAGCCGGTGTTCAGCAGCAGCCGCCACGCGCAGGCGCTGTTGGACGCGCTGTCGCAGCAACTGGAGCAGGCGGGCCAGCGTGAAGCGCTTGAACGTGCGCTGCAGCGCTCGCAGGATCTGCTGGCCACGCGCTGGGCGTTGGCCGGGCAATGGCTGCGGGCGCTCGCCGGGCTGCCGGCACAATCGGCGCACGCCGGCTATGTGGAAGAAGCGGCAGCATTGCTGCTGGTGCAGCGACAGCTGCGCACGCGTTCCAGCGATGCACCGCTGCAGGCGGAGGTCAATGGCCTGCTGGGCGAGCATGCCCGCATCCACAATGGCAGCCTGACCGTGTCACTGGATGATTTCCTGGCACGCCTGCAGCACCACCTGCAGTCCTTCGTGCCGGCATTCCATGCCTATCAGGCCGTGCGCCAGGGCATCATCGGCCGCGAGCGCGAAACCCTGCGGCTGTCGGAGTTCAAGGCGCGGCCGCTGTCGTCCTTCGTGCGCAACAAGCTGATCAACGACGTGTATCTCGGCGTGATCGGCGACAACTTGGCCAAGCAGATGGGTACCGTTGGCGAGAACAAGCGCAGCGACCTGATGGGCCTGCTGATGATGATCTCGCCGCCCGGCTACGGCAAAACCACGTTGATGGAGTACGTGGCGCATCGCCTCGGCCTGGTCTTCATGAAGATCAACGGACCGGCGCTGGGCCACGAAGTGCGGTCGCTGGATCCGCAGCAGGCGCCGGACGCGACCTCGCGGCAGGAACTGGAGAAGCTCAACCTGGCGCTGGAGATGGGCAACAACACCATGCTGTATGTCGATGACATCCAGCACACCCACCCGGAGTTCCTGCAGAAGTTCATCTCGCTGTGCGATGGCACGCGGCGCATCGAAGGCGTCTGGCGCGGGCGCACCCGGACCTACGACATGCGTGGCAAGAAGTTCTGCGTGGTCATGGCCGGCAACCCGTACACCGAGTCCGGCGAAGTGTTCAAGATCCCCGACATGCTGGCCAACCGTGCCGACATCTACAACCTCGGCGACGTGCTTGGCGGCATGGAAACGGCCTTCACCCTCAGCTACATCGAGAACAGCCTGACCTCCAACCCGGTATTGGCGCCGCTGGCCACGCGCGAGATGGCCGACCTGTACCTGCTGGTCGACCGCGCGATGGGCAAGGATGTCTCCAGCAACGGCCTGAGCCATGCCTACAGTGGCGCCGAGGTCAACGAAATCACCGCCACCCTGCAGCGCATGCTGCGCGTGCGCGACGTGGTCTACAGGGTCAACCAGCAGTACATCGCCAGCGCTGCGCAGGACGACCGCTATCGCACCGAGCCGCCGTTCCGCCTGCAGGGCAGCTACCGCAACATGAACAAACTGGCGGAGAAGATTTCGCCGGTGATGAATGACGACGAGCTGCAGCAGTTGATCTCCGACCACTACCTGGGCGAAGCGCAGCTGCTGACCACCGGTGCCGAAGAGAATCTGCTGAAGCTGGCCGAGATGCGTGGTGTGCTCGATGACGAGCGCGCGCAACGCTGGGCGCAGATCAAGCGAGATTTCCTGCGCAACAAGGCGATGGGCGCCGGTGACAGCGATGTCGGTGGCCGCGTGGTCGCGCAGCTGGCCGACATCGCCAGCGCGTTGCAGCTGCCGCCAGCGCCGGCGGAGGTAGCCGCCGCACCCGAGCCTGCGCCATGGCCGGCCCTGCTGGCGGCGCTGCAGCGCCTGGCGGATGCACGCCCCGCTAGCGCGCCGGCCGCTGCCGTACCGCAGCCGGTCGCCACGCCATTGGCCGAAGACCTTCAGGCCGGGCTGGCACCGCTGCTGCAGCTGCTGGTCGCTTCGCAGGAGCAGCAGGTGCAGCTGTCGCAGACGTTGGCGGCCTTCGCCGGGTGGGCACGGCAGCAGGTGACTGCCGATGTGGCCACGGCCGACACGCGTCGTCGTCCGCGCGTGCGTCGTGCAGCGACACCGGAAGAACGTGCGCTCGACGAAGCGCTGATGCGCCACTTCTACGGCGAATCATTGCCGCCGGAAACGGTGGCTGATGACGGCCCACGGCCGCCGCCACTGCCGTGACCCGCGCGCGCTCCCTGCCCGGACCAACGCTTCCGGCGTGCGCCGATGTGGCCGCGCTGGCTGCGTACGGCAGTCCCTTGTTGCAGGTGCTGGGTGAGCCGGCACCGTTGCAGGCCGGCAGCGGCGGCGAAGGGCTGGTGGCTGCGTTGGCGCGGATCGCATTGGCCCTGCAGGCCGGCGATCCGGCGCGGCTGCGGCGGCAGGAGAGCTGGTGGGGGCGTCTGCTCGGTCGCGATGTGGCACGCCAGGCGCAGGCGCAGGAGCTGCAGGCGCAGCTGGGCGTGCTGGCGCTGCAGGCACGCGAGCAGGCGCAGGGCCTCGCGCAGCGAGTGCAGCAGCGTGCCCAGACCATCATCGACAACGACGCGGCTGCCGCCGCGTTGGAGGCCTGGGCCACGTTCGGCGCCGCGCAGTTGGCGAGCCTGGAAGGCGCTGCGCAGGCCGCGCTGGCACCACGCGTAGACCACCTGCAGCGTCTGGCCACGCTGCGGCGCATCGAAGGCGGGCAATGGCAGCTGCTGCAGGAGCAGGACGAAGCCCTGCTGCGGCGCTTCGTCCGCATCCATGACGTGCTGCTTCCCGCCTGGCGCCAGGCCGCGCTGGCACGCCAGGCACAGGCGCAGGCAGCACAGGCCACGCAGGCAGCTACGCTGCAGGCGCAGATCGACGACGAAGTGGCCGCTGCTCAGGCTAGACTGCCCTGAGCCGGCCGCCGCTGCCGCTTATCCACCGCAAGGACACTGCCCGATGACCCAGGACAGCCAGAACTCCGGCACGCTCGTGCCCGCCACCACGCCCGCCCCGGAACTAGATGACAGCATGTTGAAGGCCCTCGGCCTGGTCCGCGACGACCTGCCGCGCATCGCCGAAATCGGCCGCGAACTGGAAGATCTGCGCCCAGGCAACCTGCAGGTGTTCGGCCGTGAAGCCGCCGCACGGACGACGGCCTTCTCCAGCCAGTTGTTGGACCAGGTACGCAATCGTGACCTCGACGCCAACGGCGAGAAGCTCGGCGAAGTGGTACGCATCGCGCGCGAGCTCAAGCTGGATGGTTTTTCCCAACGCTCGAAGGTGCCGCTGATCGGTGGCCTGATCGATCGCCTGCGTTCCTCCAAGGGCGAGTTGGTGCAGAAGTTCAGCGATACCAATTCGCAGATCGAACAGCTGCTCGGCGACGTCGGCGCGCAACAGGCGCTGATGGGCAATCGGGTGAGCGATTTCGACCGCATGCACGACATCGTCCGCGAGGAGCGTCACGCCCTGGGCCTGTATGCCGCTGCCGGCAAGCAGCGCCTGGCCCAGCTGCAGTCCGAGCAGTTGCTGGGGCAGGGCAGCGAAGATCCGCAGCAGCGCATCCGTCAGAGCGAGATCGACAATGCGATCCGCCTGATCGAGAAGCGCGTTTCCGACCTGCAGCTGATGCAGCATGCGGCTGATCAGTCGTTGCCGATGATCCGCCTGATCCAGGCCAATGCGCTGCAGCTGATCGAGAAGTTCAACACCGTCCGCGACATCACCATCCCATCGTGGAAGCGTCAGTTCGCGATCCAGTTGTCGCTGGGCGAGCAGAAGAACGCGGCCGAGCTGGCAAATGCCATCGATGATGCGACCAATGAGCTGATGCGACGCAATGCCGATCTGATGCGCCAGGCCTCGGTGGACACCGCACGCAGCAACCAGCGCGGCGTGATCGACGTGGCGACTCTGCGCCACGTGCACGATCAGCTGATCGCAACGGTCGAAGAGGTGCGCAGCATCCATCGCGAGGGCATGCAGCAGCGTCAGCAGGCCGAAGTCGAGTTGTCGCGCCTGCGCGAGGATCTGCAGCAACGCCTGGCGGCGCCGACGGCGTCGTAGCCTGGACCTGCGCCCCCGCCACAGTCGGGTTTGAGCGGGTGTACATTTCTCGCGCCTGCGGTGCGTCAAGCCTTCAATGAGGTCGCAATGGATTTGCTCTGTCTTTCCTCCCGCTGTTTCCGCGTGGCCCGCGTTGCGCTGGTTCCCGGCTTGCTGCTTGCCCTGGGCGCGTGTGCAGCGGGAGATTCATCGAATCCCGCCGCAGTGTCGCCCGCCGCTGTTGCCGCGCCTGCCGCGGCCCCGGTCCCGGTCTCTGCAGCGACAGCGGTACCCGTGTCCACTACGGCAGTGGCCCGCGATGGACTGGCCGTGCTGATCCGCGCCAGCGCGGTGGCGTGCAGCAATGCCAGTGCCGGTACTGGCTGCACGGCAGGTGATGCCGACAGCGGCGACTTCTACGACGTCGAACTGTCGCCGGACTGCGGCGACCAGGGATTCTTCGCTGGCGTGGCCGAGGCCAAGGGCGTGGAGACGCTGGACGCGGTACCGGGCAGCGGCAGCAAGGCCTCCGCCACCGCGAAACTGTCGAAGGGGCAACTGGTCTGCGTGCAGGGCATCGGCCGCACCGGACAGAATCCGCTGTTCTATTACGTTGTCGCCATTCCGGCCAACACGGTCGGCAAGTGCAAGGGCAACGCGTTGTGTGACACCTATGGCGACAGGCCCATCAGCGGCATGAAGGGCACCAGGGGCGAAGCCTGCCACGTGGCAGCGCCGGGACACTATGCGGGGAACTGCGCGCAGGGCTGGGTCAGCGCAGACACGCTCGAAGTGTTTTCCAGCGGCATGTAATGCCCGTAAAGCGAGGTTCTGCCGGCTGTCGCGTCCGTCTCTGCGCGGCGATCGTCACTGCAGTTGGGCGGCGGCCCAATCCGCCAGCGCGTCCACGCGCGCATCGACAGGGCCATCCGGCCGCGCCAGCACCCAGAAACCGCCGGTCGCGGCAAACCCCCACGGTGCCACCAGCCGCCCTGCGGCCAGGTCCTCGGCCACCAGTGGCTCCGGCGCGATCGCCGGGCCCAGCCCCGCCACCGCCGCTTCCAGCAGGTAGTACAGGTGTTCGAAGCCGGTACCCAGTTGCAGCTGGGCCGGATCCAGATCATGTGCCTGCGCCCACGCCGGCCACGCTTGCGGGCGCGAACTGGTATGCAACAGCGTTTCCTGCAGCAGGGTGGACGGCGGCACATGGCGCAGCCGATGCGCCGCCGGGTGCGAGGGCGCCACCACCACGCCCACCCGTTCCGGTGCCAGTTCGCGTACCTGCCAGCCGCGCGGCCACGGCCCCTGCGCCAGCAGCAGCACCGCATCCAGGGTGGCCTGCGTCTCTGTGAAGCTGCCATCCAGGGCCGACCACTGCAGGTGCACGCCGGGCAGGGCCGCCTGCAGGGCCGGCAGCCGCGGAATCATCCAGCGCGCCAGCACACTGCCGCTGCACCCCAGCACCAGCGCCGGCGAAGCCGCTGGCCGCTGCAATGCGCGCACGCAGTCCTCGATGCCGCTGAAGGCCTCGCTGCAGGCTTCCTGCAGGCGTGTGCCGGCGGCGGTGAGGCGCAGGCCGCGGCCTGCACGCTGGAACAGGGCCAGGCCCAGATGGTCTTCCAGCAGCTTCAGCTGGCGGCTGATCGCGCCATGGGTCACATGCAGGGCCTGTGCAGCGCGGCCAACGCCGCCCAGGCGTGCGGTGGCCTCGAATGCCCGCAGGGCATTCAGCGGCGGCAGCAGTGACGTGCTCATGTGAGATTTCCTGACGGGATGCGCCAGATAATATCCATTTTCCGGACACAATCCGTGCGCTAGAGTATCCACCTGTCTGAACGACCGGTCGTCTCCATGTCTGCCTCTCCCATTGCCGATTTCCACGCATTCCCTGACGCCCAGGGCCACTTCGGCCGTTACGGTGGCAGCTTCGTCGCCGAAACCCTGGTTGGCCCGCTGCAGGAACTGGCTCAGGCCTATGACCAGGCCCGTCAGGACCCGGCATTCCAGCTGGCCTACGACCGCGACCTGGCCCATTACGTGGGCCGGCCAAGCCCGATCTACCATGCTGAACGCCTCAGCGACCACGTCGGCGGCGCGCAGATCCTGCTCAAGCGCGAGGACCTGAACCACACCGGCGCGCACAAGATCAACAACACCATCGGCCAGGCGCTGCTGGCTGCACGGATGGGCAAGAAGCGCATCATCGCCGAGACCGGCGCCGGCCAGCATGGCGTGGCCAGCGCCACCGTCGCCGCACGGCTGGGCCTGGAGTGCGTGGTGTACATGGGCGCCACCGACATCGAGCGGCAGAAGATCAACGTCTACCGCATGAAGCTGCTCGGTGCGACGGTGGTACCGGTCACTTCCGGCTCGGCCACCCTGAAGGACGCCCTCAACGAGGCGATGCGCGACTGGGTCACCAACGTGCAGGACACCTTCTACATCATCGGCACGGTCGCCGGCCCGGACCCGTACCCGCGCATGGTGCGTGACTTCAACGCCATCGTCGGCCGCGAGGCGCGCGAGCAGATGCTGGCCGAGTACGGTCGCCTGCCCGATGCGATCACTGCCTGCGTCGGCGGCGGCAGCAATGCGATCGGCCTGTTCCATGCCTTCCTCAACGACCGCGAGGTCGAGATTGTCGGCGCTGAAGCCGCCGGCGATGGCATCCACACCGGCCGCCACGCTGCCTCCATCGCCGCCGGTCGTCCGGGCGTGCTGCACGGCAACCGCACCTATGTGCTGTGCGACGACGACGGCCAGATCATCGAGACCCATTCGGTATCGGCCGGCCTGGACTACCCGGGCGTCGGCCCCGAGCATGCGTTCCTGGCCGACAGCGGCCGCGCGCGCTACGTCGGCATCACCGACGAAGAGGCGTTGCAGGCCTTCCATCTGCTGGCCCACACCGAGGGCATCCTGCCGGCGCTGGAGTCCAGCCACGCACTGGCGCAGGCGATGAAGCTTGCGCGCGGGCGTCCGCGTGACCAGATCGTGCTGTGCAACCTCTCCGGTCGCGGCGACAAGGACGTGCATACCATCGCGGCGCGCGAAGGCCTGGTGCTGTGAGTGCGCTGATGCGCAACAGCAGCGTACTGCTGCTGGCATTCGGTCTGGCCGCGTGCCAGCCGCCGGAGCCGCCCGTACTGGCGCCGGCGGCCAAGGCAACCACGCAGCCTGCGCAGCAGGCCGCCGCCAATGAAGATGTCGACCCTCTGGCGCGCACGCCGATTGATGACCCGCCCGCAGCGGAAGGTGAGGGCGACGACGAGGGCCCGGCCGTGGTCTCGGTGGCGCTGGATCATGCCGGCGAGGTGCTGATCGGCCAGCACTTGAACGATCTCAAGGCACTCGGGCCGTGGACGGCGCAAGGGGCGGTCGAAGCCCTCGGCGGCAGTTGCGAGTATTACGACGGCACGGCCCTGCCGGCGGGCGTGTCGATGATGACCGACGAGGACCGCGTGGTTCGTTTCGACCTCGGCCTGGATCCGGACAGCGGGGCGCCAGCCGAGCAGCCCGGCCCGTTTGGCCTGCGCGTGGGAATGACCCGCGCCCAGGCGGTCGCCCGGTTCCCGAAGCCGCCTGTGTCCAGCCCGCATGCCTACGACGGCGAGCAGGGCGAATACCTGACCTGGCAGGACCCGGGCTCGGCCCTCGGCATCCGCGTGGAACTGTTTGAAGGGAAGGTCCTCCAGATGTACTGGGGAACCAGTGAAGCGATTGAACTGATTGAAGGATGTGCCTGAGATGTCCGTATCCCGACTCGATGCCTGTTTCCAGCGCCTGCGCGAGCAGCAGCGCAAGGCCCTGATCCCCTTCATCACCGCCGGTGATCCTTCCCTGGAAGCCACGGTGCCGGTCATGCACGCGCTGGTCGAGGCCGGTGCCGATGTGATCGAACTGGGCGTGCCGTTCTCCGATCCGATGGCCGACGGCCCGACCATCCAGCGCAGCTCCGAGCGTGCGCTGGCCCGCGGCGCGGGCACCCGCTATGTGTTGCAGGCGGTTGCGCGGTTCCGCGAACGCGATGCGCAGACGCCCGTGGTGCTGATGGGCTATCTCAACCCGGTGGAGATCCACGGTTACGTGGCGTTCGCCAATGCGGCGGTGGCCGCTGGCGTGGACGGCGTGCTGCTGGTCGATCTGCCACCGGAAGAGGCCGCTGAAGCCCAGCAGGCCTTCGATGCCGCAGGCCTGGCACTGGTTCTGCTCGCATCGCCGACCACCAGCGAGGCGCGCGCCGACAAGCTGCTGGCGCTGGCCCGCGGCTATCTCTACTACGTCAGCTTTGCCGGTGTCACCGGCGCTTCCGAACGCCTGGACAGCGACGCGGCCAGTGCACGTCTGCAGGCGCTGCGGGCCAAGGCCAGCGTGCCGGTGGTGGCCGGCTTCGGCATCAAGGATGCAGCCAGTGCGGCGGCCATGGCCCGCCAGGCCGACGGCGTGGTGGTCGGCAGTGCGCTGGTGGCGGTGCTCGCCGAAGCGGGTTCCGCCGAGGAGGCTGCGCAGCGCGCCGCTGCATTCCTGGCTCCGCTGCGGCAGGCGCTCGACGCGTAACGGTAGTGCCGGCCGCTGGCCGGCATCCTCCGTACCTGCCCGCCTGCAAGCGCTGCCGGCCAGCGGCAGGCACTCCCCAACACCTAAACGTACGTCCCAGCATGGTTTTTTCCATCGGGGCCAAGGCCGGGCAGGGGGTGCACGGGCGGGGAAAGCGGAGCTAGACTGTCCGCCTTTGCGGCCCCCGGGCCGCCCTGAACGGAAGTGTCCTCCCGCATGAGTTGGCTCAGCAAGTTGATGCCGTCTGGCATCCGCACCGACAACACCCCCAGCAAGAAGCGCAGCGTCCCCGAGGGCCTGTGGGAAAAGTGCAGCAACTGCGGCAGTGCGTTGTACCGTCCGGAGCTGGAAGAGAATCTGGAGGTCTGCCCGAAGTGCGGCCACCATATGGCCATCCGTGCGCGTGCGCGCCTGGCCGCGCTGTTCGACGCCGACAGCACCACCGAGATCGCTGCCCGCCTGGGGCCGACCGACCTGCTGAAGTTCAAGGACCAGAAGAAGTACGGCGAGCGCATCAAGATCGCGCAGAAGAACACCGGTGAGTACGACGCGCTGATTGCCATGCGCGGCCTGCTCAAGGGCCGTCCGCTGGTGGCCTCGTCGTTCGATTTCGCCTTCATGGGCGGCTCGATGGGTTCGGTGGTCGGTGAGCGCTTCACCCTTGCCGCCGAGACTGCCGCCGAGATTGGCGCACCTTACGTGTGCTTCTCCGCCAGTGGTGGCGCGCGCATGCAGGAAGGCCTGTTCTCGCTGATGCAGATGGCCAAGACCTCGGCCGCGCTGGGCAAACTGCGTGAAGCCGGGCAGCCGTACATTTCGGTGCTGACCCACCCGACCACCGGCGGTGTGTCGGCGTCGTTCGCAATGCTGGGCGACATCAACATCGCCGAACCGCGTGCACTGATCGGCTTTGCCGGCCCGCGCGTGATCGAGCAGACCGTGCGCGAGAAGCTGCCGGAAGGGTTCCAGCGTTCGGAGTTCCTGCTCGAGCACGGTGCCATCGACCAGATCTGTGACCGCCGTGAACTGCGCGACCGCCTGGCCGACCTGCTGGCGATGCTGCGCCGCGAGCCGGCACCGGAGGAGGTTTGATGGGGAGCCGCAAGTACTTCGGTACCGACGGCATCCGCGGTCGGGTCGGCCAAGGGCCGATCTCGGCTGATTTCGTGCTGCGCCTGGGCAACGCCCTGGGCCGCGTGCTGGTCGCCCAGCGTGGCCAGGATGGGCGCCGTCCGATCGTGGTGATCGGCAAGGACACGCGGATCTCCGGCTACATGTTCGAAGCGGCGCTGGAAGCTGGGCTGGTCGCTGCCGGGGCTGACGTGCAGCTGCTCGGCCCGATGCCGACCCCGGCCGTTGCCTTCCTCACCCGCACCCTCGGCGTGGATGCGGGCATCGTCATCAGTGCGTCGCACAATCCGCACTACGACAACGGCATCAAGTTCTTTTCCGCCCAGGGCGAGAAGCTCGACGATGCCACCGAGCTGGCGCTGGAGGCTGCACTGGACGTGCCGTTCACCACGGCCGTTTCGGAGAAGCTCGGCAAGGCCTCGCGTGCACGCGAGGCCGTCGGCCGTTACATCGAGTTCTGCAAGTCCAGCGTGCCGCGCTCGTTCGATCTTCGCGGCGTGCGCCTGGTGCTCGACTGCGCGCATGGCGCCACCTACCAGATCGCGCCGCTGCTGTTCCGCGAACTGGGTGCGGAGGTCATCGGCATCGGTGCCGAACCCAATGGCGTCAACATCAACGACGGCGTCGGTTCGACCCACATCGACAACCTCGCTGCCAAGGTGCGTGAGACCCGCGCCGACCTGGGCATCGCTTTCGACGGTGATGGTGACCGGGTGTTGATGGCCGATGACCGCGGCAACCCGGTCGACGGCGATGATCTGGTGTACATCCTGGCGCGCGCGTGGCAGGCCGAAGGTCGCCTGCACGGCCCGGTGGTCGGTACCTTGATGAGCAACTTCGGTCTGGAAAAGGCCCTCGCCGAACTGCAGATTCCGTTCCAGCGCAGCAACGTCGGCGACCGCTACGTGCATCAGGCGCTGGTGGAGGGAGGCGGCGTGCTCGGTGGTGAAGCGTCCGGCCATCTGCTGTGCCTGGACCGGGCCACCACCGGTGACGGCATCGTCAGTGCCCTGCAGGTGCTGGTGGCGCTGAAGCAGCAGGGAAAGAACCTGCGCGAAGCGCTGCAGCCCTTGTCCAAGGTGCCGCAGAAGACGGTCAACGTGCGCCTCGGCGATGTCTCGGCCAAGGCCACCGTGCAGGCCGAGAGCGTGCAGGCTGCGCTGACCGAAGCGCAGCAGGCGGTATCCGGTCGAGGGCGTGCCTTTCTGCGTCCCTCCGGCACCGAGCCGGTGGTGCGGGTCACGGTCGAGGCCGATGACGCGACGTTGATGCAGGACACCCTGGATCGGCTTTCGGCGGCGGTCAGGACAGCGGCTGCGACCTGAGCCCTGTCGCTGGATCGAACCGACAACATGGCCGCCTGTGCGGCCATGTTGCTGTCTGGCGCAAGCAAGGTATCAGGCGCTGCGCGGCATCGCCGTCTGCCATTTCCAGGTGTCGCGGCACATGTCCGCCAGGCCATGGCGCGCGGTCCAGCCCAGCTCGCGCAGGGCAAGGGACGGGTCGGCAAAGCTCACCGCGATGTCGCCGGTGCGGCGACCGGTGATCCGGAACGGAATCGGCCGGCCGATGGTCTGCTCGAAGGCCTTGATCAGTTCCAGCACGCTGTGGCCCTGCCCGGTGCCCAGGTTCAGGGTGATGCTGCGGCGCTTGTCGCGCAGGTACTGCAGCGCCAGCACGTGGGCCCGCGCCACGTCTTCCACATGGATGTAGTCGCGTACGCCGGTACCGTCGCAGGTCGGGTAGTCATCGCCGAATACCTGCACTTCGGGCAGCAGGCCGGCAGCGACCTGGGCGATGTAGGGCATCAGGTTGCTGGGGGTTCCGTGCGGCAGCTCGCCGATCAGAGCGCTTGAATGCGCACCCACCGGGTTGAAGTAGCGCAGCGTTGCCGCATGCAGCGTTGCATCGGCACTGACCAGGTCGGACAGCAGCTGCTCCACCACCAGCTTTGAACGGCCATAGGGTGTCATCGCGCAGGTCGAGGCCGTCTCGGCCACCGGGCAATGGTCCTGGTCGCCGTACACCGTTGCCGACGAGCTGAACACGAACGTGCCCACGCCGGCATCGCGCATGGCGCCGAGCAGGGCAAGGGTGCCGCTGATGTTGTTGTCGAAGTAGTCCAGCGGCATCTGCCGCGATTCGCCAACCGACTTCAGCGCAGCAAAATGCAGCACCGCATCGATCGAATGCTCGCGCAGCACCGCGGTGATCCGCGCACGGTCGCGCACGTCGGCCTGTACGAACAGCGGCGTGATGCCGGTGATGTCGCCGATCCGGCCGATCACCCCGGCGTCGCTGTTGCACAGTGAATCGACGACGACCACCGTATGGCCCTGCTGCTGCAGTTCCACACAGGTGTGGGAGCCGATGAATCCAGCGCCGCCGGTAACCAGAACGTTCATTTCCTGTAGTCCTTCCACTCTGTTGGAGCTTCCTTGCCGAAGCCGTGTCAGCCCAGTGCTGGCAGCGCCATCACGGCCCGGGCACCATCTTCTTCTGCCGCGCCTTGAAGCCATTGAACAGCGGTGCGATCAGCGGGTTGTAGCTCCACGCGATGCGCTTGCGCAGCCAGCTTGCCGGCCGGTTGCGGATGGCGAAGCGGTAGATGCGCTCGGGATCGCCGCCGACCACGTTGCGTCCGAACGGATGGGTGGTGTGCAGGTAGCGGAACCCCTGCTCACGTGCCACTTCGATGTAGTCCTGGTCGAAATCACCGTACGGCCAGCACAGCGTGTCCGATACCTCGCCCAGCTTCTCCAGCAGCACTTCCCTGGCCTTCGAAAGGTCGCCACTGATACCGGCACGGCGCTGGGCGCGGTCCAGGTCCTGGCGGCGCAGCCAGCGCGTGTGGGTGTGGGTATGGCAATGGATCTCGAAGGTGCCGGCCTCGATGGCCGCACGTGCTTCGCTCCAGCGCATCATCACTTCGTCGCTGCGGCCCTGCTTGTAGATCAGGTCTTCGCAGGCGCGATGCTCGGGCGTTTCCGGCAGCGTGGCACCGGTGATGCCGGCATGCGGGCGCATCGGGCCCTCGTGCATCCAGCCGGTCACCACGAACACCACCGCGTGCATGCCGTACTTCTGCAGGATCGGGTGGGCGTAGACCCAGTTGTCCAGGTAGCCATCATCGAAGGTGATCACGATCGACTTGCGCGGCACCGGCTTGCCGGCCAGGAAGCCGGCGTACTGGTCCAGCGTCAACGAAGTCCAGCCGGTGCGCGCCAGCCAGGCGATCTGGCTTTCGAAATTTTCCGGCGACACCGTGATCATGCCGGGCGAGTTGCTGACGTGATGATGCATCAGCACCGGTACGGTTCTGGCATTAGCCATGACCCAGCTCCTTCATCCATTGGTGGTAGTAGTGTTCGGTGGCTTCAGCGTGGCCTTCGGGGCTGAAACGCTTTGCGCTGCGGATCCAGTCCCAGCCGGAACGTCCCATCTGCCGGCGACGCTCGGGATCGTCCACCAGCAGCCGCAGCGCGCCCGTGAGGGCGGCGCTGTCACCCAGCCGGGTGAGGATGGCATTGCTGCCTTCCACCAGCATTTCGGGCACGCCACCGACCCGGTGCGACACGATCGGCAGGCCCGCCTGTGCCGCTTCCAGGAACACCGTGCCCGATGCTTCCTTGTGTGTGGCCAGCGCGAAGATGTCGAAGCCCGGCATCAGCTGGCTGGCATCGCTGCGAAAGCCCAGCAGATGGACCTGGCGCTGCAGCTCGTGTTCGGCGCAGGTGGCCTGCAGGCGCTGCATCACGGCCTGGCCATCGCCGACCACCACCAGATGCAGGCGGGGGTTGGCCTTGCACAGCGGCACCATGGCCTGCAGCAGTTCGGCGTGGCCCTTGGGTTCGCGCAGCACGGCCACGCAGCCCACCACGATGTCCTGTTCGTCGAATCCGAGCTCGGCGCGCACGCGTGAACGCGTCTCCTGCAGCGCCTGCCAGGACGGCTCCTGCGCGGCGTCGATGCCGGTTGGAGAAACCGCCATCGGCGGCACGATGCCGATGTGGTCGGCGGGAATTCCGCGGTCCGCCAGCAGTTGCTTGACGAAGTTGCTTACCGTGATGACCCGGTGCGGCAGGCCGGTGTAGGTCAGCAGCGAATTCACCGGGCTCATCAGGTGGCGCGAGCGCACCACCAGCGGTGTGCCGCCGAGGCGTGCACCCGCGGCGGCAATCAATGCATCGCGACGGCTGGTGGTGTTGACCACGTCGTAGCGCTCGCGGCGCACCAGCCGTGACACCGACCAGATGCCGCGCAGCAGCCGGCCCATGCCGCCCATGCGCAGCGTATGCACGGTGAAGCCATCATCGCGCGCGCGGGTGGCCAGGCGCGCGTCCGGCTGGCACAGCAGGGCGACGTCATGACCGCGCGCGCGCATCACCTGCATGTGGCGGAAAATGTAGATCTCCTGCCCACCCATGCCTTTGGCGGCTTCGGTATGCAGGATGCGCAGCGGACGGTTCATGGTGGATCGGTCCTTGGATTCAGCGGTTGCGGAAGCGCGTCAGCGCTTCCCATGCCGCGCGGAGGCTGGCGGCGTCGGGGGTCTGTTGCGGCAGGGGGCGGTAGCGCGCATCGAGCGCGGTGGCATTGCCGAATTTGTCGAACACGTAGATCGCCTCGCCATTGCGCACCGCGCGCTGCGACCAGCTTTCCACCACCAGCGCGCGCTTGCCGGTCGGTGCAGCCAGCAGGTCATGGCCGGTGCTGTAGTCGGTCAATGCGTTCTCGCAGCCCAGGCCGTGGCGCATCAGCGTCGGCACCCAGTCTTCATGCGAACTGACCCGCGCGTCGCGGCCGCCACCCTGGCCGGGCCAATGCAGCACGAAGGGCACCTGCAACTGGTAGTTGGAGAAGTTGCCGTTGTGGCCCCAGTAGTTGAGCTTGAGGTCGTTGAATTCCTCGGCGTGGTCACCGGTCACCAGCACGATCGTGTCCTGGTCCAGTCCCTGTGCGCGCAGATCATCCAGCAGTGATCCAATCAGGCTGTCGGCGTAATGCACCGCGGTGTGATAACGGTTCAATTCCGGCGTTGGATCGTGCTCGGGGCCGAACTTGAGAAAATCGATGGCATCGGCCATCGGCGTGGCGAGCGGCGGATAGCCGGCCGGCATGTGGTAAGGCGCGTGGGTGGAATCGAGGAACACGAAACCGAACCATGGGCGCTGTGCAGCCTGGCTGGCGCGGATGTCCTTCTGCAGTCCAGCGACGATGGCGGCATCGCGGCCGTCGGACGTCAGTTCGGACGGTCCCTGGTGCAGCTGGTCGCGGACATCGGCGAACGCAGTGCGATCGAACTCCGGGCTGTACAGCGGCGCGCTGCCATACAGATGCAGGTCATAGCCCTGCTGTCCCAGCACCTTGAACAGCTGCGAGCCACGCTGTTCGTCGAGCATGCTGGGCCAGTAGCCGCCCGGCAGGCCATACAGCAGGCCGAACAGGCCATAGCGGGTGGCGTTGCCGGTGCTGAAATGATGTTCGTACACCCGCGAGGAGCGGGCCAGTGCCGATGCGTTGGGCATGAACTGCGGGGTGAGCACGTCATGGCGCACCGACTCCAGCACCACCATCAGGATGTTCGGCCGCTGGTGGCTCTGGCAGCGCAGCGGCTGCAATGGATAGTTGAGCTGGGCATGGCGCGGATCGGGCAGGCCGACCTGGTGCTGGCTGACCACGCCGAAGCGGCGCATCGCGCTCTTGGCGGTGATCGGTTGCGCCCATGGCAGGTAATTCCACTGGCTGATCACTGCGCGTTCGCCAAGCGCGTCGTAGTAGGCAGTGGCGACCTGGCCGCCGCCCATCAGCAGGGCAATCACCGCCCAGGCCTGCAGTACCCGCCGCCGCCGCGGCGCTGCGGGCAGCAGCTTCCAGCAGGCCCAGGCCAGCAGGCCCTGCGCGGCGAAGATCGCCGATACCATGGCAGCCGCTTGCAGCCAGGTCTTCCAGGACAGACTCACCTGATCCTGCAGTGCGCCGCCGAACACCATGTTGGCGACCATCGCGTTGAGGTGGAAGCGATACAGCGCGAACACCTTGGCATCCACCAGCAGCAGGCACAGCCACAGACCCTGGCAGATCACCGCCGACACGCTGAGCGCGCGCGCGCTGCGCGGCCACAGGCCGATGGCCAGCGGCAGCAGGCCGGCCAGTGCGCCGAACGCGAGCAGATGGCCGGGCAGGGCAATCGCCAGATAGGCAAGGCCGAGTGTCCCGCCGGGGTTGTCGCGCAGCGGAACGTTGCCCAGCGCGATGATCGCGGCCAGCACCGCGTTGGCCGCGATGAACAGGGACCACCAGGCCAGCCTGCGCCAGCGTCGGGCGGGGCCGGGAAGAGCGGCTGCGGTGGCGTCGGGCAGGGCGGCGTCCATGGAGAAGGCGGGTTGGGATGGGGTAAGGGGTGGCGTTTCCCGGCGTGACGAAGTCGTTAAACCGCGCGCGGGTGGCGCATTGTATCGGTTTGTTTCAGTGTGTCGGTGGCGTGCCCCGATCTATCTGTCACAATGTTCAGATCGGTCGCCATGACATGGCGGGCCCGTACCGACTCAACGACAAGCCAGGAACCGCTGTGAGCCAGATCCCCACCCTCGACATCACCCGTTTCGACAGTGACCGCGACGCCTTCGTGGCCGAGCTGGGGGCGGCATATCGCCAATGGGGGTTTGCCGGCATCCGCAACCACGGCATCCCGCAGGCCGACATCGATGCGGCCTACGACGTCTTCAAGGCCTTCTTCGCACTGCCGGATGAGACCAAGCGCAAGTACCACGTGGCGGGCAGCGGCGGCGCCCGTGGCTATACCCCGTTCGGTGTGGAGACCGCCAAGGGCTCCAAGCACTTCGACCTGAAGGAGTTCTGGCACATCGGCCGCGAGATCGCCGACGACTCCAAGTACCGGGACGTGATGGCGCCGAACCTGTGGCCGTCCGAGGTCGAGGGCTTCCGTGAGCGTGGTTACGGCCTGTACCAGGCGCTGGACAACCTGGGTTCGCGCGTGCTGTCGGCCCTGGCCCTGCACATCGGCCTGCCGGAGCACTTCTTCGCCGACAAGACCAATTTCGGCAATTCGATCCTGCGCCCGATCCATTACCCGCCGATCACCACCGACGACATCCCGAACGTGCGTGCCGGTGCACATGGCGACATCAACTTCATCACGCTGCTGGTCGGTGCCAGCGCGGCAGGCCTGGAAGTGCAGTCGCATGATGGGGACTGGGTGCCGTTCACCTCGGACGCGGACACCATCGTGGTCAACATCGGCGACATGCTGCAGCGCCTGACCAACCATGTGTATCCGTCGACCATCCACCGGGTGGTCAATCCCCCGGGCGAGCTGGCCCGCCAGCCGCGCTATTCGGTGCCGTTCTTCCTGCACCCGAACCCGGATTTCCTGATCGACGTGCTGCCCTCGTGCATCAGCGAGGAGAACCCGAGCCGGTACCCGGAGCCGATCACCGCACACGGCTTCCTCGAAGAGCGCCTGCGCGAGATCAAGCTGAAGTAATGAAGAAGCCGCCGAAAGGCGGCTTTTTCATTACGGGTAGCGCCGGGCCATGCCCGGCGAGCGCAGCGGAGGGTGTTCGGCAGGGTTGCGCCCTGCACCCGCAGAGGCCAGGGCCAAAGCCTAAAGCCAAAGCAGCTCCGGGTTTCTGCGGGTTGGGCGGGGCGGTGTGGGCTGGCAGGACACGCCGTAAACCCATTCCTGGGGGCTCGATGGCGCCATCCATGGCGCCAACGGTCCTGCCAGCTCACACCGCCCCACCCCCGACAATTTCCCGCGGCTGTTGGTAGGTGTCGACCTTGGTCGACACGATCCATCCACGTCATGCGTGGATGAGATCTGTCAGATCTTGAAGCAGGGGAGGGGGCCGAAGCTCTGCTTTCGCTTTTGCTTTTGATCTTCTTTTTTCTTTCCGTGGCGGGCGAATCGCCGCAATGTGTCATGGGCCGGGCGGGTGGGGCTGCGCAGGGGCGTGAGCCGCATGGATGCGGCGCCCGAGCTTACAGGGACGTACTTGCAGCGACCCCTGCCAGCCCCGCCCGCTCGGCCAACCCCACGAACCCAGCCGGAGCTTTCCGCGACCAACCCAACCCAAGCCCCCGCTACGAGGGGCTGCGCCGTTGGCTGAAAATCCATGTAACCGCTTACAAAGAAACGGTTTTTTGCCGCAGCAGGTATCATGGGCGGCTGAGTTCACACAGGAGCCACCCGCTCATGCGCCGCAAGATCGTCGCTGGAAACTGGAAGCTGCACGGCAGCCGTCAATTCGCCACCGAACTGCTGGGGCAGGTCGCTGCCGGGCTGCCGAAGCGCGGGGTGGAGGTGGTGATCCTGCCGCCGATGCCCTACCTGGGTGAGCTGGTCGAAGATTTCGGCGACGCCGGCCTGGCCTTTGGTGCACAGGACGTCAGCAGCAACGAGAAGGGCGCCTACACCGGTGAGGTATGCGCAGCCATGCTGCACGAGGTGGGTGCCCGCTATGGCCTGGTCGGCCACTCCGAGCGCCGCCAGTACCACAACGAGAGCAGTGAGCTGGTCGCGCGCAAGTTCGCTGCCGCCCTGCACGCCGGCCTGGTGCCGGTGCTGTGCGTCGGTGAAACCCTTGAGCAGCGCGAGGCCGGGCAGACCGAGTCGGTCATCGCCAGCCAGCTGGCCCCGGTGCTGGAGCTTGTCGGGGCGGAAGGCTTCGCCAATGCCGTGGTCGCCTACGAGCCGGTCTGGGCGATCGGAACTGGCCGTACCGCCACCAAGGAGCAGGCGCAGCAGGTGCACGCGTTCATTCGTGGCGAAGTCGCGCGCATCGATGCTAGAATTGCTGATTCACTGCCCATTGTTTACGGCGGTAGCGTGAAGCCCGACAATGCCGGGGAACTGTTCGCGCAGCCGGATGTCGATGGTGGGCTGGTTGGTGGTGCCTCCCTGGTGGCCGCCGACTTCCTGGCCATCGCAGAGGCGGCGGCAAACAATTAGTTACGGTTGCCGGCTAGCTGCCGGCACTCTAGTCCGAGGGCGGATTTCCAATGCTGATGTTGATCCTCAATGTCGTCTACGTGCTGGTTGCCGTAGCCATGGTCGCGCTGATCCTGATGCAGCGTGGCTCGGGTGCGGCGGCAGGTTCGGGCTTTGGCGCTGGCGCCTCGGGGACCGTGTTCGGTGCGCGTGGCGCGTCCAACTTCCTGTCCAAGTCGACCAAGTGGCTGGCTGTGGTGTTCTTCGGCATCAGCCTCTTCATGGCCTGGTACGCCGGCCATGGCAACCGCCCGGCCGCCGATCAGGATCTGGGCCTGATGTCCGCCCCGGCGGCCAGTGCTCCGGCCGCTCCGGCGGGCGAATTGCCGGCCGTTCCGAAGGCCGATGCGGTCCCGGCCGCCCCGGTTCCGGCCGCAACTGTGCCGGCTCAGGCGGAATCTTCGGTTTCTGGTGAAGAAAAGCCTTCGGAAGGCTCCCAGAAAGACTGAAGCCGGTTACAATACGCGGCGCATCGGGAAGATAGTCTGATGTGATCGTTTGCCCAGGTGGCGGAATTGGTAGACGCACTACCTTGAGGTGGTAGCGACTTAGGTCGTAGGGGTTCGAGTCCCCTCTTGGGCACCATTTAGTAAGTAAGCGGGTTGGTCTGGCGCGCAAGGCGCCAGGCAGATTCCCGTCCACTCCCCCATGCCAAAGCGCCTGCAGGCGCAGCGGCAGAGGCAAGAGAGAATCGCTGTGCTGGCCGAATATTTGCCGTCTCTGCTGTTTCTGATCGTTGCCACCGGTATCGGCATTACGCTGATGCTGGTTGGTCGATTCCTCGGTCCCCGCCGCCCCGATCTGGAAAAGCTGTCGCCGTACGAGTGCGGCTTCGAAGCCTTCGAAGACGCACGCATGAAGTTCGACGTGCGCTACTACCTGATCGCGATCCAGTTCATCGTCTTCGACCTGGAAATCATCTTCATCGTGCCGTGGACGCAGGTCTTCATGGAGCTTGGCGCGCGTTCGCTCGTCACCATGGGTCTGTTCGTCGGCATGCTGTTCCTCGGTTTCATTTATGTCTGGAAGAAGGGAGCGCTGGAATGGGAGTGATTCAGACTCTCGATGGCCTGATGACCAATCCTGTCCCGGAAGGGCGGGTTGATGACATCCTGCGGCCGGAAGGCGACAACCCGCTGCTGGAAAAGGGCTTTGTCACCACCAGCGTCGATGCCCTGCTGAACTGGGCACGTACCGGTTCGATGTGGCCCATGACCTTCGGTCTGGCCTGCTGTGCGGTCGAAATGATGCACGCAGGTGCGGCGCGTCTGGACCTTGACCGCTACGGTGTGGTGTTCCGCCCGTCGCCGCGTCAGTCCGACGTGATGATCGTCGCCGGCACCCTGGTCAACAAGATGGCCCCGGCGCTGCGCAAGGTCTATGACCAGATGCCCGACCCCAAGTGGGTGATCTCCATGGGCAGCTGCGCCAACGGCGGTGGTTACTACCACTACTCCTATTCTGTGGTGCGCGGCTGTGATCGCGTGGTGCCGGTGGACATCTATGTCCCGGGCTGCCCGCCGACCGCCGAGGCGCTGGTGTACGGGATCCTGCAGCTGCAGAAGAAGATCTGGCGTACACAGACCATCGCCCGCTGACCCCTTCACCTGACAAGAGCGCGCCAAGCCCCCATGGCAGAGCAAGCATCCTTCATCGACCGACTCTCCGCACGTTTCGCAGGTGCGAAGGTCATCGTGGTCGAACCCCGCGGCGAAGTGACGCTGGAAGTGCCTGCCGCTGAGTGGCACGCCACCGCCCTCGCGCTGCGTGACGAGTTTGGTTTCGAGCAGGCCGTGGACCTCTGCGGCGTCGATTACCTCGGTTACGGCTCCGATGAGTGGGACACCGCCGACGTGTCCTCGCAGGGCTTCAGCCGCGGTGTCGAAGGCAAGGCCCAGGGCCGCTTCGCCTGGGGCGAGTTCCCCAGCGAAGAAAGCGCCGACGGTGCCCGCCCGCAGCACATGCCGACCCAGCGCTTTGCCGTGGTCGCACAGCTGCGTTCGTACCAGCACAACCTGATGATGCACCTGCGCTGCTTCGCGCCTGACGAAGCGCTGCCGGTGGTGTCCTCGCTGACCGGCATCTGGCCGGGCCTGAACTGGTTCGAGCGCGAAGCGTTCGACCTGTATGGCGTGATCTTCGAAGGTCACCCGGACCTGCGCCGGATCCTGACCGACTACGGTTTCGTCGGTCATCCGTTCCGCAAGGACTTCCCGCTGATCGGCAACGTCGAAGTCCGCTACGACGAAGAAAAGAAGCGTGTCATCTACGAACCGGTCACCTCGGTGGAGCCGCGTGTCGGCGTGCCGCGCGTGATCCGCGACGACGCCCGCCTGCAGACCGCTGCCGGCGAGCGCTCGCAGGAGGCAGTGAAGTGAGTCACGTACACCAGGCCGGCGAAGCATTCGCCAGCAATGCTGCCGAAAGCCGGCAGGAAATCCGCAACTACACCATGAACTTCGGCCCGCAGCATCCGGCCGCGCACGGTGTGCTGCGCCTGATCCTGGAGATGGACGGCGAGACCATCATGCGTGCCGACCCACACGTGGGTCTGCTGCACCGGGGCACCGAGAAGCTGGCCGAGTCCAAGCCGTTCAACCAGTCGATCGGCTACATGGATCGCCTGGATTACGTGTCGATGATGTGCAACGAGCACGCCTACGTGCGCTCGATCGAGACCCTGATGGGGATCGAGGCGCCGGAGCGCGCGCAGTACATCCGCACGATGTTCGACGAGATCACCCGCATCCTGAACCACCTGATGTGGCTGGGCTCCAACGCACTCGACCTGGGTGCTATGGCGGTGATGCTGTACGCCTTCCGCGAGCGCGAAGAGCTGATGGACTGCTACGAAGCGGTCTCCGGCGCGCGCATGCACGCGGCGTACTACCGTCCGGGCGGCGTTTACCGTGACCTGCCGGACCACATGCCGAAGTACAAGGAATCGCGCTGGCACAAGGGCAAGGCCCTGAAGAACCTCAACGCCTCGCGCGAAGGTTCGCTGCTGGACTTCCTGGAAAACTTCACCAATGAATTCCCGGGCCGTGTCGACGAATACGAGACCCTGCTGACCGACAACCGTATCTGGAAGCAGCGTACCGTTGGCATCGGCGTGGTCACCCCGGAACTGGCCCACCAGTGGGGCATGACCGGCGTGATGCTGCGTGGTTCTGGCGTCGCCTGGGACCTGCGCAAGAAGCGTCCGTACGCGAAGTACGATGCCGTCGATTTCGACATCCCGCTGGGCAAGGAAGGCGATTGCTACGATCGCTATCTGTGCCGGGTGGCCGAAATGCGCGAGTCCAACCGCATCATCAAGCAGTGCGTGGCGTGGCTGAAGGCCAACCCAGGCCCGGTCATGGTCAAGAACTTCAAGGTCGCTCCGCCCAAGCGCGAGGACATGAAGGACGACATGGAAGCGCTGATCCACCACTTCAAGCTGTTCAGTGAAGGCTATTGCGTGCCGGCCGGCGAGACCTACGCCGCGGTTGAAGCGCCCAAGGGCGAATTCGGCTGCTACCTGGTTTCCGACGGCGCCAACAAGCCGTTCCGCGTACACCTCCGTGCGCCGGGCTTCGCCCACCTGTCCTCGATCGATTCGATCGTGCGCGGCCACATGCTGGCCGACGTGGTGGCGATGATCGGTACCTACGATCTGGTGTTCGGCGAGGTTGACCGGTAATGCCGTCCGCCACGCCAACGCCCGCTGCAGGCAGCCGGCGCAAGCCGGCGCCGCAGTTTCTGCAATTTCACGTTATGCATTTCGCTGAGGTCGGCCGATGAAGGCGACAGGTAATTTCGAGGCGGCGCGCGACGTCGACCCGATGGTGGTGTTGAGCGACAAAACCCGCGCTCACATCGATCACTGGCTGTCCAAGTTCCCGCCGGACCGCAAGCGCTCTGCCGTGCTGCAGGGTCTGCATGCTGCCCAGGAGCAGAACCAGGGCTGGCTGACCGACGAGCTGATCGCCGGCGTGGCCAAGTACCTGGACCTGCCGCCGGTGTGGGCCTACGAGGTTGCCAGCTTCTACTCGATGTTCGAGACCGAGAAGGTGGGTCGCAACAACGTGGCCATCTGCACGAACATCAGCTGCTGGCTCAATGGCGCCGAAGACATCGTCCGCCATTGCGAGAAGAAGCTGGGCATCAAGAACGGTCAGTCGACCGCTGACGGCCGCGTCTACCTCAAGCGTGAGGAAGAGTGCCTGGCCGGCTGCGCGGGTGCACCGATGATGGTCATCAATGGTCACTACCATGAGCGTCTGACCCTGGAAAAGGTCGACGAGCTTCTGGACGGGCTGGAGTAAGGGCATGGCACATCACCACGAATCCAAGGGTCCGGTCGGCCCCGCGCCGCTGCCGCACCAGGTGGTCTACACCACCCTGCATTACGACACCCCGTGGTCGTACGAAAGCTATCTGAAGACCGGTGGCTACGCCGCCCTGCGCAAGATCCTCGAAGAAAAGATCCCGCCGGAGCAGGTCATCGAGATGGTCAAGGCCTCGGGCCTGCGCGGCCGTGGCGGCGCTGGTTTCCCGACCGGCCTGAAGTGGTCCTTCATGCCCAAGGGCAACGTGCAGAAGTACATCCTCTGCAACTCGGATGAATCCGAGCCGGGCACCTGCAAGGATCGCGACATCCTGCGTTACAACCCGCATTCGGTGGTGGAAGGCATGGCGATCGCCTGCTACGCCACCGGTTCCACCGTGGGCTACAACTACCTGCGCGGTGAGTTCCACCACGAGCCGTTCGAGCACTTCGAGCAGGCCCTGGCCGATGCCTATGCAAACGGCTGGCTGGGCAAGAACGTGCTGGGCTCGGGCGTGGATATCGACATCTACGGCGCCCTCGGTGCCGGCGCCTACATCTGCGGCGAAGAAACCGCACTGATGGAATCGCTGGAAGGCAAGAAGGGCCAGCCGCGCTACAAGCCGCCGTTCCCGGCCAACTTCGGCCTGTATGGCAAGCCGTCGACGATCAACAACACCGAAACCTATGGTTCGGTGCCGGCGATCATCCGCAATGGTCCCGAGTGGTTCAAGGGCCTGAGCCTGACCGCCAATGGCGGTCCGAAGTGCTTCTCGGTGTCCGGCTGCGTGCAGAAGGGCGGCAACTTCGAAGTGCCGCTCGGTACCACCTTCGACGACCTGCTGGAGATGGCTGGCGGCCTCAAGCCGGGCCGCAAGCTCAAGGGCGCGATCCCGGGCGGCGTGTCCATGCCGGTGCTGACTGCGGCCGAGCTGAAGGGCCTGCCGATGGACTACGACACCATCCGTGCGCTGGGCTCCGGCCTGGGTTCCGGTGCGGTCGTGGTGCTGGATGACAGCGTCTGCTGCGTCAAGTTCGCTTGCCGCATCAGCCAGTTCTTCCACAAGGAATCCTGTGGCCAGTGCACCCCGTGCCGCGAAGGTACCGGCTGGATGCACCGCGTGCTGGAGCGCATCGTCGCCGGCAAGGCCACGATGGAAGACCTGCACCAGTTGAAGACCGTGGCCGGTCAGATCGAAGGTCACACCATCTGTGCGTTCGGCGAAGCGGCGGCGTGGCCCATCCAGGGCTTCCTGCGCCAGTTCTGGGACGAATTCGAGTACTACATCGTCAACGGTCATTCGATGGTTGACGGCAAGAAGGTGGAGGCAGCCGCTGCATGAGCGCGCAACCCAATAATCCTGGAGTGACCCCCAGCGTGCCACCGGATCACGTCACCATTGAGATCGATGGCAAGTCGCTGGTCGTGCCCAAGGGTTCGATGATCATCCAGGCCGCCGACAAGGCGGGCATTTCGATTCCGCGCTTCTGCTACCACGAGAAGCTGCCGATCGCTGCCAACTGCCGCATGTGCCTGGTCGACGTGGAAAAGTCGCCGAAGCCGGCGCCGGCCTGTGCCACGCCGGTGATGGACGGCATGAAGGTCGCCACCCGCAGTGAGAAGGCGCTGAAGTTCCAGCGCTCGGTGATGGAGTTCCTGCTGATCAACCACCCGCTGGATTGCCCGATCTGCGATCAGGGCGGCGAGTGCGAACTGCAGGACGTGTCGCTGGGTTATGGCCGTTCGGTCAGCCGCTTCAACGAGCGCAAGCGCGTGGTGGCCGACGAGGACATGGGGCCGCTGGTCGCCACCGAGATGACCCGCTGCATCCAGTGCACCCGCTGCGTCCGCTTCACCGCCGACGTCGCCGGTACCTACGAACTGGGTGGCATGTACCGCGGTGAAAACCTGCAGATCGGCACCTACGACGGCAAGCCGCTGACCACCGAGCTTTCGGGCAATGTGGTCGACGTGTGCCCGGTCGGCGCGCTGACCAACAAGGTGTTCCAGTTCCGCGCCCGTCCGTGGGAACTGACCGCGCGCGAATCGCTGGGCTACCACGACGCGATGGGCTCGAACCTGTTCCTGCACGTGCGTCGCGGCGAAGTGCTGCGTACCGTGCCGCGCGACAACGAGTCGGTCAACGAGTGCTGGCTGTCCGATCGTGACCGTTATTCGCACCAGGGCCTGTACAGCGAAGACCGTGCGGTCAAGCCGCTGCGCAAGGTCAATGGCGAGTGGAAGGAAGTGAGCTGGGCCGAAGGCCTGGCCGCGGCCGCCGAGATCCTCAAGGCCAACCAGGGCGACAACCTGGGCGTGCTGGTGCACCCGTCGACCTCGAACGAAGAGGGCGCACTGCTGGCCCGCCTGGCTACTGGCCTGGGTTCGAGCAACATCGACCACCGCATCAACAACCGCGACTTCTCCGACGCCGCCACCGCCGAAGTGTTCGGCCTGCCGCTGGCCGAGATCGAAGGCGCCGACCGCATCGTCGTTCTGGGCAGCAACATCCGCCACGAACTGCCGCTGCTGCACGCCCGCCTGCGCAAGGCGCAGACGACCAACGGCGCGAAGATCCACGTCGTCAACCCGGTCGACTTCGACTTCGCGTTCAGCATTGCCGGCAAGCAGATCGTGGCCCCGTCAAAGTTCGCCGATGCACTGGCCAACGCCGAGCTGCGTTCGGCGGTGCAGGGCGGTACCAACACCGTGCTGATCGTCGGTGGCATCGCCGAGAACCATCCGCAGGCTGCCGCGATCCGCGCCGCTGCGCGTGACTTCGCCGCCGCCACCGGTGCCAAGCTGTGCCGTATCCCGCAGGGCGCCAACGCGATCGGCCTGACCCGCGCCGGCGTGCTGCCGGCCGGCAAGGACGTCGCCGCGATGCTGGCCGATCCGCGCAAGGCCTACGTGGTCTACGGCCTGGAACCGGGCCTGGACTTCGCCGATGCTCCGGCCGCGCGCAAGGCGCTGGTCGGCGCACAGGTGGTGGCCTTCAGCCAGTTCGCCTGCGCCTCGACCCGCGACGTCGCCGACGTGATCCTGCCGATCGGTGCACTGCCGGAAATCGATGCCACCCTGACCAACCTCGACGGTCGCGAGCAGTCGGCCCGTGCCGGCGGCAAGCTGCCGGGCGAGGCCCGCGAGGGCTGGCGAGTGCTGCGTGCGCTTGGCGCTGAGCTGGCCGTCGCCGGCTTCGAGTTCATCGACCTGGCCGGCCTGCGCGCCAGCCTGGCCCCGGTGACTGTTGCCGTCGCTGCCTCGGCCCAGCCGGCCCTTGCCGGCGAAGGCCTGGAAGTGGCCTCGACCGCTGCGATCTACCGCACCGATGCGGTGGTCCGTCGCGCCCCGGCGCTGCAGTCGCATCCGCTCAACAACGCCCCGCGCATCGTGCTCAACGCTGACGATGCCGCCCGCCTGCAGCTGCAGGAAGGGCAGATGGCCAAGGTCGGCACCGATGCCGGCAAGGCCACCCTGCCGGTGGTGGTCGACGCCCGCGTCGCTGCGGGTTCGGTCTGGATTGAATCGGGCCACGGCGCAACCGCGCCGCTGGGTGCCGCTCGTGTTTCGGTGGTGGCTGCATGAACGAATTGCTGATTAACGCGGTCGATCCGCTGCACCAGTGGCTGCTTGGCCTCGGTGACATCGGCGCGCTGATCTGGATCATCCTGAAGATCCTGGTGATCACCGTTCCGGTGATCGTCTCGGTGGCCTTCTACGTGGTCTGGGAACGCAAGCTGATCGGCTGGATGCACGTCCGCCACGGCCCGATGTACGTGGGCATGGGCATCTTCCAGGCCTTCGCCGACGTCTTCAAGCTGCTGTTCAAGGAAGTCCTGCAGCCGAGCAGCGCCAACAAGGCGATCTTCCTGCTGGCGCCGCTGATCACCCTGGCTCCGGCCTTCGCGGCCTGGTCGGTGGTGCCCTTCGATTCGCAGATCGTGCTGTCCAACGCCAACGCCGGCCTGCTGTATCTGTTGGCGATGACCTCGCTCGGCATCTACGGCATCATCCTGGCCGGTTGGGCATCCAACTCGAAGTATGCGTTCCTGGGTGCGATGCGCGCCTCGGCGCAGATGATCAGCTACGAAATCGCCATGGGCTTCGCCCTGGTCGGCGTGATGATCGCTGCGGGCAGCCTGAATCTGAGCAACATCGTGATGGCGCAGGCCGGCAATTCCGGTTTCTTCGACTGGTTCCTGCTGCCGCTGTTCCCGCTGTTCGTCATCTACTGGGTGTCGGGCGTTGCCGAAACCAACCGCGCGCCGTTCGACGTGGTGGAAGGTGAGTCGGAAATCGTCGCCGGTCACATGGTCGAGTACTCGGGCGGTGCGTTCGCGCTGTTCTTCCTGGCCGAATACGCGAACATGATCCTGATCAGCTTCCTGATCTCGATCTTCTTCCTCGGCGGCTGGCTGAGCCCGATCCAGGGCTGGGTCAACCCGGGCGATATCTCGCCACTGGTCGACTGGATCTGGAAGGGCGGTGCACCGTGGCTGTTCGTCAAGGTGTTCTTCTTCGCCAGTGCCTACATCTGGTTCCGTGCCAGCTTCCCGCGCTTCCGCTATGACCAGATCATGCGCCTGGGCTGGAAGGTCTTCATCCCGCTGGCCATTCTGTGGATTGCGGTTACCGCCGTCATGGTGTTCTTCGGCGTGATTCAAAAGGGCGTCTAAGTGATGAACAGGATTACCCATTACTTCAAGAGCCTGTTGCTGCTCGAACTGCTGGCCGGTCTCTGGCTGACGCTGAAGTACAGCTTCAAGCCGAAGTACACGATGATGTACCCGATGGAGAAGTTCCCGCAGTCGCCGCGCTTCCGTGGCCTGCACGCCCTGCGCCGTTATCCCAACGGTGAAGAGCGCTGCATCGCCTGCAAGCTGTGCGAAGCGGTGTGCCCGGCGTTGGCCATCACCATCGATTCGGCCAAGCGCGAGGACGGCACCCGCCGTACCACGCGCTACGACATCGATCTGTTCAAGTGCATCTTCTGCGGCTTCTGTGAGGAAAGCTGCCCGGTGGACTCGATCGTCGAGACCCACATCCTCGAGTACCACTTCGAGAATCGTGGCGAAAACATCGTTACCAAGCCGCAGCTGCTGGCCCTGGGCGACCGTCTCGAATCCGAGATCGCCGAGCGTCGTGCCGCCGATGCCGCTTACCGCTGAGGTCGAGAGATGGATTGGGTAAATATCGCTTTCTGGGTCTTCGCCATCGCGGCAACGGTTTCGGCCGCTGCAGTGATCAGCGTGCGCAACCCCGTGCATGCTGTCCTGTGCCTGGTGCTGACCTTCTTCTCCATCGCCTGCGTGTGGCTGCTGGTCGGCGCCGAGTTCCTCGGTGTTGCGCTGGTGCTGGTCTACGTCGGCGCGGTGATGGTGCTGTTCCTGTTTGTGGTGATGATGCTCGACATCGATCCTACGAAGATGCGTGAAGGCTGGGTGCGCTACCTGCCGGTCGGCCTCATCGTTGCCGTGGCGATGCTGGTGCAGATGCTGACCCTGATCGGCGTGAAGAGCAGGGCGGTCACTCCGTTCCCGGCCGACAACGCCGCCGCTCTCGCCGCCGACAGCTCCAACGTCACCTGGCTGGCCCGCACCCTGTTCACTGAATACCTGCTGCCGTTCGAGTTCGCTGCCGTCATCCTGACCGTGGCCGTGGTGGCCGCGGTAATGCTGACCCTGCGTCGTCGTACCGGTGTAAAGAGCCAGAACCCGGGTGAGCAGACCATGGTCAAGGCGGGCGACCGCCTGCGCATGGTCAAGATGGGCGCCGAAGTGCCGGTCGTGCACAGCAACAGCAAGCCGGTTGCCGGCGAGGAGACCCAGCCGTGATTACCCTTGGCCACATGCTTGCGCTCGGCGCGGTGCTGTTCGCCATCAGCCTGGCCGGCATCTTCCTCAACCGGAAGAACGTCATCGTCCTGCTGATGTCGATCGAACTGATGCTGCTGTCGGTGAACGTCAATTTCGTCGCATTCTCGCGTCAGTTGGGTGATCCGTCCGGTCAGCTGTTCGTGTTCTTCATCCTGACCGTCGCCGCAGCCGAGGCCGCCATCGGCCTGGCGATCCTGGTGACCCTGTTCCGTACACGCCGAACGATCAATGTCGGCGAAGTCGATTCGTTGAAGGGCTGATCCACAGATGGAAATCACTCTCTCCAAGAGTCTGTTGATCGCAGTGGTGCTTGCACCGCTGTTCGGCAGCATCATCGCCGGCCTGTTCGGTCGCCAGGTCAAGCGCTTCGGCGCGCAGACCATCACCATCCTCGGTGTCGCCGTTGCCTGCGGCCTGTCGATGCACACGCTCTACCAGCTGCTGTGGGGCGGGGCTCAGCCGTTCAACGAGAACCTGTACACGTTCTTCGAAGTCGGCCAGTACTCGGCCCACGTCGGTTTCATGGTCGACAAGCTGACCGCGATGATGATGGTGGTGGTGACCTTCGTGTCGCTGCTGGTCCACATCTACACGATCGGCTACATGCAGGACGATCCGGGTTACCAGCGGTTCTTCAGCTACATCTCGCTGTTCACCTTCTCGATGCTCACCCTGGTGATGAGCAACAACTTCCTGCAGCTGTTCTTCGGCTGGGAAGCAGTGGGCCTGGTGTCGTACCTGCTGATCGGTTTCTGGTTCAAGCGTCCGACCGCGATCTTCGCCAACATGAAGGCGTTCCTGGTCAACCGCGTCGGTGACTTCGGCTTCCTGCTGGGCATCGCCGGTGTGTTGTGGGTGTTCGGTACCCTGGATTACTCGCAGGTGTTCTCGCAGGCCGGCATGCTCGCCGACCCGCGCGCCCAGCTGCAGATCTGGGACGGCACCATGTTCGGCATGCAGCTGCTCAACGAGCCGGTGATCTGGTCGATCGCCACCGTCATCTGCATCGGCCTGTTCATCGGCGCCATGGGCAAGTCGGCGCAGGTTCCGCTGCACGTGTGGCTGCCGGATTCGATGGAAGGCCCGACCCCGATCTCGGCGCTGATCCACGCCGCGACGATGGTGACCGCCGGTATCTTCATGGTCACCCGCATGTCGCCGCTGTTCGAGCTGTCGCAGACCGCGCTGAACTTCATCCTGTTCATCGGTGCCACCACCGCGTTCTTCACCGGCCTGATCGGCATCGTGCAGAACGACATCAAGCGCGTCGTCGCGTACTCCACGCTGTCGCAGCTGGGTTACATGACCGTGGCGCTGGGCGTGTCGGCGTACTCCGCTGCTGTGTTCCACCTGATGACCCACGCCTTCTTCAAGGCGCTGCTGTTCCTGGGTGCCGGCTCGGTCATCATCGCGATGCACCACGAGCAGGACATGCGCAAGATGGGCGGCCTGCGCAAGTACATGCCGATCACCTTCATCACCATGTGGATCGGTACCCTGGCCCTGGTCGGTACGCCGTTCTTCTCCGGCTTCTACTCGAAGGACACCATCATCGAGGCCGCCGAGATCCATGCCCACATGCAGAACAGCTGGGTGGCCACCTATGGCTACTGGGCAGTGCTGGGTGGCGTGCTGGTGACCAGCTTCTACAGCTTCCGCCTGCTGTTCCTGACCTTCCACGGCAAGGAACGCTTCCGCGATGCACACGATGATCACGGCCATGGTCATGACGACCACCATGCTGCCGACGCACACCATGCCGACGCGCATGACGACCACGGCCATGGCCACGGTCCGCATGAGCCGCATGAAACGCCGTGGGTGGTGACGCTGCCGCTGATCCTGCTGGCCATCCCGTCGATCGCCATCGGTTTCTTCAGCATCGGTCCGATGCTGCACGGCACCGACTGGGCCGGTCACCACGCCCATGCGGCGATCAAGGGCCAGGTCAACACGTTCTTCACCGGCATCGTCGATTTCTACGATCCGGCCAAGAACACCGTGGCCTTCCTGGGCGAGGAGTTCCATGGTCCGGTGGCGTTCGCGCTGCACGGCATGATGCTGCCGCCGTTCTGGCTGACCCTGGCAGGCTTCCTGCTGGCTGCGTTGTTCTACCTGTGGAAGCCGGACCTGTCGGGCAAGGCGCGCAAGACCTTCGCCCCGGTGGTGTCCGTGCTGGAAAACAAGTACGGCTTCGACAAGCTGTGGATCGATGGCCTCGCCGGTGGCAGCGTCAAGCTGGGCAAGGTCTCGCGCTGGATCGACAGCAACATCGTCGACGGCGTGGTCAATCTCTCGGCACGTGTTGTGGACGTCGCAGCCAGCGTGCTGCGTCGTACCCAATCCGGTTTCCTCTATCACTACGCCTTCGCGATGATCATCGGCCTGATTGCCCTCCTGGGCGTGCTGATGCATTACCTGCGTTGATGACCTGTACGGAATAAGAAGACGTGTCGAACTGGCCTCTACTCAGTGTCCTCATCTGGCTGCCGATCCTCGGCGGTGCCCTGATCCTTGCGATCCGTGATGCGCAGACCGCCCGCTGGGCGTCGCTGGGCGTCGCGGTGCTGACCTTCGTGGCGAGTCTCTCGCTGCTGGGCGGCTACAACCCGGGCATCGACGCGCTGCAGTTCGTCGAGACCCACGCCTGGATCCCGACCTACAACATCGGCTACAACCTGGGCGTGGACGGCATCGCCGTAGCGCTGATCCTGCTGACCACGCTGGTCAGCGTGCTCGCCCTGATCGGTGCCTGGAGCGCGATCGACAAGCGCGTGAACCAGTACGTGGCTGCCTTCCTGATCCTGGAAGGTGTCACCGTCGGTATCTTCTCGGCCACGGACGCGATGCTGTTCTACGTGTTCTTCGAGGCGATGCTGATCCCGATGTTCCTGATCATCGGTGTCTGGGGCGGCCCGCGCCGCATCTACGCCGCGTTGAAGTTCTTCCTGTACACCTTCCTCGGCTCGGTGCTGATGCTGGTGGCGCTGATCTACCTGTACATGAAGGGCGGCAGCTTCCAGCTGGCCGACCTCTATGCACTGCAGCTGTCGGGCAAGGAACAGACCTGGATCTTCTTCGCCTTCCTGATCGCGTTTGCGGTCAAGGTGCCGATGTTCCCGGTGCACACCTGGCTGCCGGACGCGCACGTGGAAGCGCCGACCGCCGGTTCGGTGATCCTGGCCGCCATCGCACTGAAGATCGGTGGCTACGGTTTCCTGCGCTTCAACCTGCCGATCGTCCCCGATGCGTCGCAGGAGTGGGCATGGCTGGTCATCGCGCTGTCGCTGATTGCGGTGATCTACGTCGGCCTGGTCGCCCTGGTGCAGGACGACATGAAGAAGCTGATCGCCTATTCGTCGATCGCGCACATGGGCTTCGTCACCCTGGGCACCTTCATTGCCCTGTGGCTGGTGCGTGAAGCGGGCAACGTCGATGCGGCCCGCCTGGGCCTGCAGGGCGCCATGGTGCAGATGATCTCGCACGGCTTCGTGTCCGGCGCGATGTTCTCCTGCGTCGGCGTGCTGTACGACCGCATGCACAGCCGCCGCATCGCCGATTACGGCGGCGTGGTCAACGTGATGCCCTGGTTCGCCACCTTCGCCATGCTGTTCTTCATGGCCAATGCTGGCCTGCCGGGTACCAGCGGTTTCGTCGGCGAGTTCATGGTCATCCTGGCGGCGTTCCAGCGGAACCCGTGGATCGCCCTGGGCGCAGCCACCACCCTGATCATCGGCGCGGCCTACACCCTGTGGCTGTACAAGCGCGTCTTCTTCGGCGAGGTGGCCAACAGCCACGTCGCCGAACTGAAGGACATCAACGGCCGCGAATGGCTGGTGCTGGGCGTGTTCGCCATTGGCGTGCTGGCCCTGGGCATCTATCCCAAGCCGCTGACCGACCTGATGGAGCCCTCGATCGCAAAGCTGGCGATGCAGATCGCATCCAGCAAGCTGCTGTAATTCCAGGATTTGATGATGACCACCTCGCCGCTGCTGCCACTGACCGCCGCTGACCTGCCACCGCTCGCTCCCGAGCTGGTGCTGATCGGCAGCGCCTTCGCCCTGATGATCCTCGACCTGTTCGTCAGTGAACGGAACAAGATCGTCACCCACCTGTTCTCGGTCGCCGCACTGGCCGTAGTGCTGTTCATGCTGGCCACCGGCGTGGGCGGGCAGGGGGAGGTCTTCCATGGCATGTTCGTGCGCGATACCGCCGCGGACGTGATGAAGACCGGGATCGTGCTGCTCAGCGGCCTGACCCTGATCTATGGCTGGGGCTACCTGCGCGAGCGCAAGCTGTTCCAGGGTGAAATCCCGGTGCTGATCCTGTTCGGTACCGCCGGCATGATGATCCTGGTCTCCGCCGGCAGCCTGCTGATGGTGTACCTGGGCCTGGAACTGCTGGCCCTGTGCTCCTACGCGCTGGTCGCCAGCAACCGCGAAAGCGGCCTGGCCTCGGAAGCGGCGATGAAATACATCGTCCTCGGCTCGCTGGCTTCGGGCCTGCTGCTGTACGGCATGTCGCTGATCTACGGCGCTACCGGCAGCCTGCACTTGGATGCCATCCAGGCCGCCATCCCGCACTCGGAAGAGCGCGTGCTGCTGATCACCGGCGCGGTATTCATGATTGCCGGTGTTGCCTTCAAGCTGGGTGCCGCACCGTTCCACATGTGGCTGCCGGACGTGTACCAGGGTGCTCCGGCACCGATCGCGCTGTTCATCAGCTCGGCACCGAAGCTGGCCGCCTTCGGCATGGCCTATCGCCTGCTCGAAATGGGCGTGGGCCCGCTGTCGACCGAACTGCAGCTGATGATTGCCGGCCTTGCCGCGTTGTCGCTGGTGATCGGCAACCTGATGGCCATCGCGCAGAGCAACCTCAAGCGCATGCTGGCGTTCTCCACCGTGTCGCACATCGGCTTCCTGCTGATGGGCATCGCCGGTGGCGGTTCGCAGGGCTATGCGGCGGCGCTGTTCTACGCCCTGGCCTACGCGATCATGTCGACTGCGGCCTTCGGCGCGATCATCGCGCTGTCGCGTGCTGGCTTCGAGGCCGAGAACATCGAGGACTTCAAGGGCCTGAACGCCCGCAACCCGTGGATGGCCGGCCTGGTGCTGTGCATCATGGCGTCGCTGGCAGGCATCCCGCCGTTCCTCGGTTTCTGGACCAAGCTGGCCGTGCTCGGCGCCGCCGTCAACGGTGGCCTGCTGTGGCTGGCGATCCTGGGCGTGCTGTGTGCCGTGGTCGGGTGCTTCTACTACCTGCGCGTCATCAAGGTCATGTACTTCGATGAGCCGGTGGGTGAGGCCATGCCGCGCAGCAAGGACCGTGTGCTGGGCGTGGTGCTGGGCGTGAACGCACTGGCATTGCTGGCGCTGGGCCTGGCCTGGAACCCGATCATGGTCTGGTGCCAGCAGGCATTTGCGCATCTTGCATAAAAGTTGACACAAAGCTGCGCGATTCGTGTAATATACGCAGCTTGAGTTGTCACTGCAGCGGTTCAGCCAGAACATCGTTGCGGAGCGCCTCCCTCGCCAGAGTGGAGGCAGCGGTTCAAACACTTCCGGTGCGGGGTGGAGCAGTCTGGCAGCTCGTCGGGCTCATAACCCGAAGGTCGCAGGTTCAAATCCTGCCCCCGCTACCAACACATCGAATCGGCGCCAACCAGTTCGATGAATGAGGAAAAGCTTGCAGGTTTTGAAGTCATCCCTCATAATTCCGCTTCTGATGCGGGGTGGAGCAGTCTGGCAGCTCGTCGGGCTCATAACCCGAAGGTCGCAGGTTCAAATCCTGCCCCCGCTACCAAGTAAAGAATGCGCCTTCGAAGTTCTGCTTCGAAGGCGTTTTTCTTTGGCGCTTCCGCTGATCCACCGGGCATGGCCCGGCGCTGCCATCGCGCGGTCATCCGGTAGCGCCGGGCCATGCCCGGCGAGCGCAGCGGAGGGTTTCAGCACGGCCGCAGCCTTGCACCAGAGCGGTGCAGGGGCTATCATCAGCGGCCTAGAAGTACCCCTGACGGCGGCGCTCCCCATCGGAGATCCACCCGGAAGGAGGGCCGCAACACGCTTGTTCAGCGCGTTGCAACCGGAATCCAGTCACCGGAGTCTTTCCGGAAAAGGGGCCCAGCGGGCCCTTCGTCGTTTTCGGGGCGTCATGTTTCCATGCTGGCCACGGCCGGCACCCAACCAAGAGATCAAGGCAGGCTGTGAGCGACAAGGCAACCGACATCGCGAATCTGCTCGCCCCGACCGTTGTGTCGCTGGGCCTGGAGCTGCTGGGCGTTGAGTATCTGCCGGCCCCCGGCGGTGCGACCCTTCGCCTTTACATCGACGTGCCGCTGGCGGAACAGCCCGAGCGCATCATCAATGTGGACGACTGTGAGCGGGTAAGCCGCGAAGTCTCTGCACAGATGGACGTCGAGGACCCGATCAGCGGCAATTACACGCTGGAAGTGTCCTCGCCGGGCGTGGATCGCCCGCTGTTCAACCTGGAGCAGTTCGGTCGTCACCTCGGCGAATCGGCCAAGGTCACCCTGAAGCTGCCGCAGGAAAACCGCCGTCGCCTGCAGGGTCGCATCGACGCGATCGACGAGGCGCAGGGCAGCATCACCTTCATCGTCGACAACACCGCACTGGTGGTGTCGGCCGACAACATCGACAAGGCGCGGATCATGCCTGACTGGGTGGCGCTGGGGCTGGCCCCGAGCAAGCCGACCGGTCCGGCACCGAAGCGTCCGAAGCCGAACAAGAATTCTTCTTCCAACGAGCCGGCGGCAAAGAAGCCGCGCGCGGAGTGAGCCAATGAGCAAGGAACTGTTGCTGGTAGTGGACGCGGTCGCCAACGAGAAGGGCGTGCCGCGTGAAGTAATCTTCGATGCCATCGAGGCCGCCCTGGCCTCGGCAGCGAAGAAGCGCTATCCCGACGAGGAAGTGCTGACCCGCGTGGTCATCGACCACAAGGATGGCAACTACGAAACCTACCGCCGCTGGGAAGTGGTGGCCGATGACGTGGTGATGGAATCGCCGGATCGCCAGATCCGCCTGATGGACGCGATCGACGAAGCCGAAGGCGTGGACGTCGGCGATTACATCGAAGAGCAGATCGAGAACCCCGACTTCGGTCGCATCGCCGCCCAGGCCGCCAAGCAGGTGATCGTGCAGCGCGTGCGCGAAGCCGAGCGCCAGCAGGTTGTCGATGCGTGGGCCGACCGTGTGGGCGAACTGATCACCGGTGTGGTCAAGCGCGCCGAGCGCGGCAACATCTATGTCGACCTTGGCGGCAACGCTGAAGGTTTCATTCCGAAGGACAAGGGCATTCCGCGTGATGTCCTGCGTGCCGGCGACCGCGTCCGCGGGTACCTGGCCGAAGTGCGTTCGGAGCCGCGTGGCCCGCAGCTGTTCATCAGCCGCGCCGCGCCGGAATTCATGATCGAGCTGTTCAAGCTGGAAGTGCCGGAAGTCGGCCAGGGCCTGGTGGAAATCAAGGCCTGTGCCCGCGATCCGGGCGACCGCGCCAAGATCGCCGTGCTCGCCCACGACCAGCGCACCGATCCGATCGGCGCCTGCATCGGCATGCGTGGTTCGCGCGTGCAGGCCGTGTCCAACGAGCTCAATGGCGAGCGCGTGGACATCGTCCTGTGGAACGAGAACCCGGCCAACTTCGTCATCAATGCGATGGCGCCGGCCGAAGTGCAGTCGATCATCGTCGATGAAGACAAGCATTCGATGGACCTGGCCGTTGCTGAAGACCGCCTGGCCCAGGCGATCGGCAAGGGCGGCCAGAACGTGCGCCTGGCCAGCCGCCTGACCGGCTGGCAGCTCAACGTGATGACCCAGGACCAGGTGACCGCCAAGTCGGAAGCCGAGCAGGCTTCGGCCCGCCAGCTGTTCATGGATAAGCTGGAAGTGGACGAGGAAATCGCTGGCATCCTGGTCAGCGAAGGCTTCGGCACGGTCGAGGAAATTGCATACGTACCGGTCGGCGAACTGCTGGCCGTGGAAGGTTTCGACGAAGACATCGTCGAAGAGCTGCGCGCACGTGCCCGCGATGCGCTGCTCAATGAGGCCCTGGCAGTCGAGGAAGGCCTGGAGGACGGCCAGCCGGCACAGGACCTGCTGTCCCTGAAGGGCATGGACGAAGCCACCGCATATGCGTTGGCCGGCCACGGCGTGCGTACCAGCGAGGACTTGTCCGACCTGGCCGCCGACGAGGTCATGGACTTCGGCATTGAAGGGCTGGACCAGGAGCGCGCCGCGGCGCTGATCCTGGCCGCGCGTGCCGAGGAAATCGCCCGACTGGAACGCGGCGAATGAGCCGGCAATGAACAGGGCCCTGAGCCGATCAGGGCGTAGAATCCGCGCCACCTCCAGATGCGGGGGGGCGCCCACAAGATCATAGGATCCGAATGTCGCAGCAAACCACCATCCGCAAGCTTGCTGAACTGGTCAATACACCGGTCGAAAAACTGCTGGAACAGCTGGCTGGTGCCGGCATGAAGTTCAGCGGTCCCGACCAGGTCGTGACCAGTTCCGAGAAAGTGAAGCTCCTGGGCTTCCTTCGTCGCTCGCACGGCAAGCCCGAGCAGGCCCCGGAAGAGACTGATCAATCTGCCAAGAAGATCACCCTCAACCGTCGCAAGCAACAGGAAGTGACGGTCAGTTCCGGTCGCAGCAAGACAACCGTGAACGTGGAAGTGCGCCAGAAGCGCACCTACGTCAAGGATGGTGCGCGTGCGATGACCCCGGACGAAGAGCGTGCCGACATCCTGCGCAAGCTGGAAGAGTCGCGCGCACGCAACCTTGCCGAGCAGCAGGCCCTGGCCGAGAAGGACCGCCTGCGTGACGAGGCCATCGTTCGTGCACGCGAGGAAGAGGTCGCTGCCAAGGAGCGTGCCGAGGCCGAGAAGAAGGCGGCCGAGGAAGCTGCGGTTGCCGCCAAGGCTGCCGAGGCCCTGGCTGCCAGCAAGCCCAAGGTGCGTGCTCCGATCGACGAAACCGCGCCGCGCCCGCCGCGCGCTCCGGCCGCAGCCCCGGCTGCTCCGCGTAGTGCAGCGCCGCCGCGCAGCGACGACCGCAACAACCGCAACGCGCCGCGCAACGAGCGTGGACCGGGTGACCGCTTTGCCGGTCAGATGCACCTGTCCGCTGCCGATCGTGCACGCCGTGGCAACAGCAACAACAGCAACAGCCGTGGTCGCCCGGGCAGCCGTCCGACGTCCGGCCGTCGCGACATGTCGCGCGGCGGTGGCAACTCCGGCCCGCACGCCTTCGAGCGCCCGACCGCACCGGTCGTGCGTGAAGTGGCGATCGGTGACACCATCACCGTGGCCGACCTGGCGCAGAAGCTCGCGCTGAAGGGCGGCGAGGTGGTGAAGGCGCTGTTCAAGATGGGCGTGATGGCCACCATCACCCAGTCCATCGACCACGACACCGCGGCACTGGTCACCGAAGAGCTGGGCCACAAGGCGATCCGCGCCAGCGACAACGACGCCGAAGACGCGCTGTTGGCATCGGCGGGTGAGAACAAGGGCGAGGCTGTGCAACGTCCGCCGGTGGTCACCATCATGGGCCACGTCGACCACGGCAAGACCTCGCTGCTTGATTACATCCGTCGCACCAAGGTCGCCACCGGCGAAGCCGGCGGCATCACCCAGCACATCGGTGCGTACCACGTTGAAACGCCGAAGGGCGTCATCAGCTTCCTGGATACCCCGGGCCACGCCGCGTTCACCTCGATGCGTGCCCGCGGTGCCAAGCTGACCGACATCGTGGTACTGGTCGTGGCTGCCGATGACGGCGTCATGCCGCAGACCAAGGAAGCGATCCAGCACGCCCGTTCGGCGGGTGTGCCGCTGATCGTGGCGATCAACAAGATCGACAAGTCCGGCGCCGACCCGATGCGGGTCAAGAACGAGCTGCTCTCCGAGCAGGTCGTGGCCGAAGACTTCGGTGGCGACACCCAGATGGTGGAGATCTCGGCCAAGACCGGCCTGGGCATCGACGATCTGCTGGAAGCTGTTTCGGTCCAGGCTGAGCTGCTGGAACTGAAGGCGGTCGACGAGGGTCGTGCCAACGGCGTGGTCATCGAATCGTCGCTGGACAAGGGCCGTGGCCCGATCGCGACGGTGCTGGTGCAGCAGGGCCGCCTGAAGAAGGGCGATTACCTGGTGTGCGGTATCCAGTACGGCCGCGTGCGTGCGCTGTTCGACGAAACCGGCAAGCAGCCGGAGTTCGCGGGTCCGTCCATCCCGGTGCAGGTCCTGGGCCTGTCCGGCGTGCCGGAAGCCGGTGACGACTTCGTCGTCGTCGACGACGAGCGTCTGGCCAAGGACGTTGCCCAGCAGCGTGAGACCAAGCGCCGTGAATCGCGCCTGGTCGCCACCGCTGGCAGCCGCATGGAAGACATCATGGCGACCCTGGGCAAGGGCGAGGGCCAGCAGGTCCTCAACCTGGTCATCAAGGCCGACGTGCAGGGTTCGGTGCAGGCGTTGAGCCAGGCCCTGGTGGCGCTGTCCAACGACGACATCCGCATCAACGTGATCCACTCCGGCGTGGGCGGCATCACCGAGTCGGACGCCAATTCGGCTGCCGCTTCGAAGGCCACCGTCATCGGCTTCAACGTGCGTGCGGATGCTTCGGCCCGTCGCATCATCGAATCCAACGGCGTGGACCTGCGTTACTTCTCGATCATCTATGACGTGATCGATCAGGTGAAGCAGGTGGCCTCCGGTCTGCTGGGCGTGGAGATCCGCGAAGAGATCATCGGTATCGCCGAGGTCCGCGACGTCTTCCGCAGCTCCAAGCTGGGTGCGGTCGCCGGCAGCATGGTCATCGAGGGTGTGGTCAAGCGCAACAAGCCGATCCGCGTCCTGCGCGACAGCGTGGTGATCTTCGAAGGCGAACTGGAATCGCTGCGCCGCTTCAAGGAAAACGTCGAGGAAGTCCGCAACGGTACCGAGTGTGGTATCGCGGTGAAGGCCTACAACGACGTCAAGCCGGGTGACCAGATCGAGTGCTTCGAGCGTATCGAAGTGCCGCGCACCCTGTAATGCTGCAACGGACCGGCCCTCACGGGCCGGTCTCGTTTCATCCCGTAAACTGTAGTGCCTGACCTCGGTCGGGCCACAATCGAATCAAGAGCCTGCCGCGTGCCCAAGACTTTCCACCGAACCGACCGTGTATCCGCCCAGCTGCGCCGTGAACTCGGCACCCTGGTGCACAACGCCGTGCGCGAGCACGGGTTGCCCTCGGTGAGCGTGTCCGACGTGGAAATCACCCGCGACATGGCCCACGCCAAGGTGTTCGTCACCGCGCTGATGCCGGAACGTTCGGTTGAAGCCATGAAGGGCCTGAAGGAACTGGCCTGGGGCCTGCGCATGGAGCTGGCGCGCGCGATGAAGCTGCGGCATGTGCCGGAGCTGCATTTCCATTACGACGACTCGGTCGATCGTGGCGAGCGCATCGACAACCTGCTGCGCGACCTGCCCGATACCGTGGCCGCCGAAAAGCGTCGCGAAGGCGACGAAGAATAACCGCGCGACGCCGGGCATGCCCGGCGTTGTTGCATTCCGGCTGCGCGATGTCTGATGCAGACCGCGCTGCGCGCTCGCTGGGCATGGCCCGGCGCTACCCGTACCTGTCATGACCCGAATTCAGTTCCGCCGCCTGGATGGCATCCTGCTGCTCGACAAGCCGACCGGCATGAGCTCCAACGCCGCGCTGCAGGTCGCCCGTCGCCTGTTCCGTGCGGAAAAGGGCGGCCACACCGGCAGCCTTGACCCGCTGGCCACCGGCCTGTTGCCGCTGTGCTTCGGCGAGGCCACCAAGATCGCCGGCCTGCTGCTGGGCTCGGCCAAGGCCTACGACGCCGAGATCGTGCTGGGCCAGACCACCGATACCGACGACGCCGAGGGCCAGGTGCTGCTCGAGCGGCCGGTGCCTGCGATCAGTCCCGAGACCCTGCAGGCGGCGATCGCGCCGCTGCTGGGCGACATCCTGCAGCGTGCGCCGATCTATTCCGCGCTCAAGCAGGGCGGGGAACCGCTTTATGTGAAGGCCCGCCGAGGCGACGCCATCGAGGCGCCCGAGCGCCAGGTCAAGGTCCATGCCATCGAGATACTGGAGCAGCAGCCCGAGCGGCTGCGGCTGCGGGTCACCTGCGGCTCGGGCACCTATATCCGCAGTCTGGCCCGTGACCTGGGTGAAACGCTGGGCTGCGGGGCGCACATCAGTGCCCTGCGTCGCTTGTGGGTGGAGCCGTTCCACGAACCGGCGATGGTCACCCTGGAGCAGCTGAGGGCCCTGGTGGAAGCGCAGGACGAGACCGCCATGGACGCGCTGCTGCTGCCGCTGGCAGCCGGTCTGTCCGAGTATCCCCGGGTCGACCTGGACGCCGAGCAGACCCAGCGTTTCTGCGTGGGCCAGCGCCAGCGCGACCCTTTCTGGCCGCGCGGCCTGGTGGCCGTGTTCGGTCCCGGATCGGCGGCGCAGGGCCTGGGCCAGGTCGACGATAGCGGTCTGCTGGCCCCGCAGCGCCGCTTCAACCTCTGAACGGGGAGGCCCGGTTCAGCCCCGGACCTTGTTCCAAAGCCCCCTGGCCGTTACAATTCCGCGGCCGTTTTACGGCAGCCTGCCGAAGGCGGGTTTCATCCATTTGTTGGTTCACGGCGAGCCAGGCGGTGCGCGAAAGCGCGTTCCTGCCGGCCACGCATCACAGAGAAAAAAGACATGTCGATCGACACCCAGAAGGTCATTGAAGACAACAAGCGCAGCTCGGCTGACACCGGCTCCCCGGAAGTCCAGGTTGCACTGCTGACCGCCCGCATCGAACTGCTGACCGGCCACTTCAAGACCCACAAGAAAGATCACCACAGCCGCCGCGGTCTGCTGCAGATGGTCAACCGCCGCCGCAGCCTGCTCGACTACCTGAAGAAGAAGGACGTCGAGCGTTACAAGGCCCTGATCGAGAAGCTTGGCCTGCGTCGCTAAGCAACGAATCCCCCGCGGCGCAGCGATGCGCCGCGGTTTTGTTTTGTAGCACCGCAATACCTTTTTCAGACCGGAACGACCGGTCATCCGTTGGCGGCAAGGGTCGCCCCCGGTCCATTCGCAGACAGCATCCCCAAGGACACCCCCGTGGCAAAAATCACCAAAACCTTCCAGTACGGCAAGCACACCGTCACGCTTGAGACCGGCGAAATCGCCCGCCAGGCCGGTGGCGCCGTCATCGTCAAGTTCGACGATACCGTGCTGCTGGTCTCCGCCGTTGCCGCCAAGAGCGCGCGTGAGGGCCAGGACTTCTTCCCCCTGACCTGTGACTACCAGGAGAAGTTCTACGCCGGTGGCCGTATCCCGGGTGGCTTCTTCAAGCGCGAAGGCCGCGCGACCGAGAAGGAAACCCTGATCTCGCGTCTGATCGATCGTCCGATCCGTCCGCTGTTCCCGGAAGACTACAAGAACGAAGTCCAGATCATCGCCACGGTGATGTCGCTGAACCCGGACATCGACGGTGACATCCCGGCGCTGATCGGTGCCTCGGCTGCGCTGTCGCTGGCCGGCACCCCGTTCAAGGGTCCGATCGCCGCTGCCAAGGTCGGTTACAAGAACGGTGAGTACATCCTCAATCCGACCGTGACCGAACTGAAGGATTCGGAGCTGGAGCTGGTCGTTGCCGGTACCGCCAACGCTGTGCTGATGGTGGAATCCGAAGCCGCGCTGCTGTCCGAAGACGTGATGCTGGGCGCCGTGACCTTCGGTCACCGCGAAATGCAGAAGGTCATCAACGCGATCAACGAGCTGACCGTGGAAGCCGGCACCAAGCCGTCGACCTGGGTCGCCCCGGCCAAGAACGACGTGCTGATCAGCGCCCTGCAGGAAGCCATCGGCCCGCGTCTGGGCGAAGCCTTCCAGGTGCGCGACAAGCTGCAGCGCCGCGACGCCATCTCGGCGATCAAGAAAGACGTGGTCGAGTCGCTGGCTGGCCGCGTGGCCGCTGAAGGCTGGAACCCGGCCGAGCTGTCGAAGGAATTCGGCGAGCTGGAATACAGCACCATGCGCAACTCGGTGCTGGACACCAAGGTCCGCATCGACGGCCGTGCGCTGGACACCGTCCGCCCGATCGCAGTGAAGACCGGCATCCTGCCGCGTACCCACGGTTCCTCGCTGTTCACCCGCGGCGAAACGCAGGCCATCGTGACCATCACCCTGGGCACCGCCCGTGATGGCCAGGTCATCGATGCCGTCTCCGGTGAGTACAAAGAGAACTTCCTGTTCCATTACAACTTCCCCCCCTACTCGGTGGGTGAGACCGGCCGCATGATGGGCCCGAAGCGTCGCGAGATCGGCCACGGCCGTCTGGCCAAGCGCGGCGTGCTGGCAGTGATGCCGTCGCTGGAATCCTTCCCGTACACCATCCGCGTCGTGTCGGAAATCACCGAGTCGAACGGTTCCTCGTCGATGGCCTCGGTCTGCGGCTCGTCGCTGGCCCTGATGGACGCCGGCGTGCCGGTGAAGGCACCGGTTGCCGGTATCGCCATGGGTCTGGTCAAGGAAGGCGATCGCTTCGTCGTCCTGTCCGACATCCTGGGTGACGAAGATCACCTGGGCGACATGGACTTCAAGGTTGCCGGTACCGCTGAGGGCATTTCCGCCCTGCAGATGGACATCAAGATCGAAGGCATCACCGAAGAGATCATGAAGCAGGCTCTGCAGCAGGCCAAGGCTGGCCGTCTGCACATCCTGGGCGAAATGGCCCATGGCCTGACCGCTCCGCGCGAAGAGCTGTCGGACTACGCGCCGCGTCTGCTGACCATCAAGATCCACCCGGACAAGATCCGCGAAGTGATCGGCAAGGGTGGTTCGACCATCCAGGCCATCACCAAGGAAACCGGCACCCAGATCGACATCCAGGATGACGGCACCATCGTCATCGCGTCGGTCAATGCCATCGCTGCGCAGGCTGCCAAGGCCCGCATCGAGCAGATCACCTCGGACGTCGAGCCGGGCCGCATCTACGAAGGCAAGGTCGCCAAGATCATGGACTTCGGTGCGTTCGTCACCATCCTGCCGGGCAAGGACGGCCTGGTGCACGTGTCGCAGATCTCCAGCGACCGCGTCGAGAAGGTCGGCGACGTGCTGAAGGAAGGCGATGTGGTCAAGGTCAAGGTGCTGGAAGTCGACAAGCAGGGCCGTATCCGCCTGTCGATGAAGGCCGTCGAGGAAGGCGAAGGCGCCACCGCCGAGTAATCGACGGTGGGTGCCAACCTTGGTTGGCACGCCTCGATTCCGGTAGGTGTCAACCTTGGTTGACACGCCGAAATGAAAAAGCGGGCTTCGGCCCGCTTTTTCTTTGCCTGTCGTCCCGCAGGCCGCACCGGCCGCTATGCTTCGCGCATGGACAGCCTGCGTCTGCTCGACCTTGAAATCGATTGCCCTGCACAGCGGGTCACCCGCGCAGGTGTGGCGTTGCCGCTCCATGGCCTGAGCTGGCGCCTGTTCAAAGTGCTGCTGGAGCGTGGTACCGACATCGTCGATTTCGACACCTTGGCCGAACAGGTCTGGGCACCAGCGGTCGTCGGCGAAGATGCGATCAGCCAGCGGGTGAAGCTGCTGCGCAAGGCGCTGGGCGACGACAGCCGCCGCCCGCGCTATATCCGCTCGGTACGTGGGCGTGGCTATCAGCTGTGCGCTGCGCCGGTCGTGCTGGAGCGGACCTCGCCGCCAGCTGCACGCCGCAAGTGGCCTTGGCTGGCCGGCGGTGCCGCCGTCGTTGCCGTACTGGCCACTGTTCTACTGTGGCCCGCTACGCCATCGCCGCCGGCCGCACAGGCCTTGCTGCAGCGCGCCGAGTACTACGCCAGCATCGGCCAGGCCGGCAACAACGAGCGTGCCATTGCCCTGTACCGGCAGGCACTGCAGGTGGATCCCGAATCCAGCAGCGCACGACGCGGGCTGTCACGTGCCTTGTCCGCGCAGGGCTGCCTGTTCAATGGCTCGACTGTGCAGATGGACGAAGCCCTTGCCCTGGCGGACGCTGAACTCCGTCGCGCTTTCGATGACGGTGCGGCACACGCATTGCGCGGTTATGCCTACGACTGCCTGGGGCAGATGGGTGAGGCCATTGCCGATTACCAGCGCGCCATCCAGCTGGATCCCGCTGATGAGCGCACGCGCGCATCGCTGGCCTATCTTCACCAGGAGCAGGGCCATCTTGTTCTTGCGCTGCGCGACAATCTCGCATTGAAGGCGCCCGAGCGCCTGCGTTTCCGCGACGTGCAGGTGGCACGTGAACTGGAGCTGCTGGGCTTCACCCAAGCGGCGGCACAACGTCACGCGCGGAACTTCCAGCTGTACCCCGACAACGTCTTTGCCAACATCGCCTGGCCGCGCAGCCTGTTTGCAGCCGGTGCATACGGGCCAGCCAGACAGGCGCTGTCCGAAGCGCTGTCGCGCGGCACCCCGCATCCACAACTGCTGCGGCTGCAGGGCGAACTGGCGCTGCAGGCCGGGGATCGCGCCGCCGCCGCCGCTGCCTTCGAGCAGGGGCGCCAACTGCGCCCGCAGCAGTCGTTCGGGCAGACCCTGGCCATGCTGTACGCAGTGCCGGGCCCGCCACCGGAATGGATTGGCAACCGCCTCACGTCGCTGCAGGCACAGGCCGGTGATGGCTGGTCCGATGCTGCTCTGGAGCGGGCCCTGCTGCTGCAGGCGTCAGGCAACACCGCTGCGGCGATGGCGGCGCTGCAGCAGGCGGTCAATGATGGCTTCCGCGATGCGGCGTGGCTGCGCGCCACGCCGCTGTTCGCGCCCTTGCACAACACTTCGGAATGGATGCCACTGCTGGCGCGCATCGATGCCGACATCGCGCGCCAACGCAGCCGGGTACTGGCTGCCGACTGGCGTCCCGCCGATCTCTCGGGCCTCAGCGCAGCGCCGGCAACAGGAACTCGGTGAGAATCCGTCGCGACTGTGGGTGGGCCAGGCTGCGGTTGTAGGCCTGGCTGGTAACCACGGCCACGGCGCGATGCTGCGGCAGCACGAAGACATAGTTGCCACCATTGCCGGACATTGCCCACACCGTCTGTGGTTTGCCGTCGACCACCAGTTTCAATCCCCACCATTGATAGCCGTAGTCACTGCCATCGCCGGCCTGTGCCTGCGGTTGGATCATGGCGGCGATGTAGCCGCGCGGCAGAAGTTGTCGGCCCTGCCAGCGGCCGCCATCGAGTACCAGTTGGCCCAGCCTGGCCAGATCGCGGCTGCGGTAGCGGGTGCCGCCGCCGCCCATGCCGATGCCCTCGGGTGAACGGTTCCAGTGGCTTGCGGTGATTCCCAGCGGTCGCTCCAGCACGCGTGCGGCGTAGTCTGCCAGCGGCTGGCCGGTCGCCTTTTCCAGCACCGCGCCGAGCACGAAGGAATTGGCGGTGCAGTAAGCGAAAGCGCGCCCGTGCGGGCTGTCCGCCGGGCGCTGCATCCACGGTGCAAATCCTTTGACCGGCAACCCCAGGGTGAAATCGAGCCAGCGTTCGGTCACGTACATGCGCTCTTCGTTGCCTGCCGAGAACGCATTCTCGTCATCACACTCCCACAGGGAACTCATGGTCAGCAGGTCTTCCACGGTGGTCTGGCGCAGCCGTGGGTCCACCGCATGGAGCGCGGTGTAAGCGGGGAAGTAGTCATAGACGCGCGCGTGTACGCCCGGCAGCTTGCCCTCGCCGATGGCGGCCCCCACCAGCAGGGCGGTCACGCTCTTGCTGGCCGAACGCACGTCGTGCAGGGTCTGCGCATCGGCGCCGTTGAAGTAGCCCTCGTAGACGACCTTGCCATCCACCTGCAGCAGTACGCTGCGGATCTGCTTCAGTTCATCGCTGGCAATGGCGTGTTCCAGTGCCTGCAGGCGCGCAGGGTCGGGTGGGGCGGCAGTGCAGGGCAGGCTGAGAAGAGATGCCAGCAGGCCGGAAATGGCCAGGAGTGAACGCATGATCGGGCTCCATCGAAAGGAGCCCGATTGGGCCAGAGCAGCGGCTGAAGTGCTGGAAATTCCCCTGAAGAATTCTGAAAGCCTTGCGCTGCAAGGCTCGGCGCTACACGGGCTGTTCTTCTTCGTGCCCCAGCCACCACACCTGGCCGGGCTCCGGATCCGGAAGTGGATGCTCGCGCTGTTCAATCGCCTCCAGCACGCGCCCCCTGCCGGCTGCCGTCCATACCGCCATCAACTTCTCCACCGCGGTCCGGCCCTGTGCGGCGATACCGAGGTTGCGTTCGCTTTCCCAGTGATCGTCATCATCACGGGTCTCGTCATCGCCACGGTCGTCATCGTGCTGGTGCGGCGTGCCATAGCTGCAGCGCAGGCACAGGTGACGCACCGACTCGGTCCAGTCCTCGACCAGGCCGATGCCCGGCAAAGTCAGCGCACGCAGCGCGGCAATGTCCTCCGGCCCGTCGCACCGCACGAACACGGCATGGGTTGCCATGTCCGATTGCTGCAGACGCTGCATGGCGTTGAACACCGGTACCTGGCGCTCACCATGGCTGCGATGCCCGGTGGATGCGCCGTCATGCAGCACGATGTCGCCGAAGCGGAACCCGCTCTCAGGCAGCGGTACGTTCTCCACCCGTGCACGCACCGGATCCAATCGGCGCATGTACACGGTCTCGCCGCTGGACCACGGATTCAAGCGGACACAGGCAACGCCGAAATTGCCGTCGATCGGGCCTTCGCCTTCGGGCAGTGTGATGCCGCAACGGGTCCATTGCCGGCGCGCCTCGGCCCAGTCACCGGCGCCGGTGGCGGCAATGCCGGCGTTCCATGCGCTGGCCTCGTCGAATGCATCGCGCAGCTGTTCCGAGCGCAGGTTGTCCTGCAGCGACGCCGGCCAGTCGCGCAGGTACTTGTGCGCCAACCCGCGCATGTAGTGCAGATTGGGCAGTTCGGGTGTGAGTTCGATCAGCTCGCCGAACAGGGCAGTGGCTTCCGCCAGGTCGCCAGCATCGAACGCTACATAGGCACGCGCTTCCATTGCCTGCAGCTTTTCGAGGGTTTCGTCGTCCAGCAGTTTGTCGTCTGCGTCGTGGTCTGCGGTCATGTCCGTGTGCCATTGAAGATCCAGCGCCACCTTAGCTCAGGCAGGTCGTGTGTTGTCCTGCAGCGAAGTGCTTTCGACGTTACGCAGCCACGACCGTGTCAGCTTCCAGTGGCCGGCCACTGTCCGGCGGACGACTTGCACGGACATCCGCACCCTGGGCCGATCTGTTTGCTAACGTGGCTGCGCCTTCGACCCGGGAGTTTCCATGTTCCGCCAGACCTTGGCCGTACTTGCAGTGCTGATCGCCGGTACCCTGCCCATTGCCGCGCAGGCGCAACCCGCGCAAACGCCGATCTTCGGTGCGTACTACCCCGGCGGTTCGGCCGAGCGCTATCCGGTATCGAGCATCCCGGCCGAACGGCTCACCCATCTGTTCTATGCGTTTTCCACCATCGAGGACGGACGCTGTGCGATCGGAGCCGAGGCGCCGGCCAACTTCGCCGCATTGGCCGAGCTCAAGCGCCGTCATCGGCATCTTCGCACGTTGATTTCGATCGGTGGCTGGGGCGCAGGAGGATTCTCCGACGCTGCGTTGACCGAGGCCAGCCGCAGGCGCCTGGTCGACTCGTGCATGGCGTTGTTCTTCGAGCGCCATGCCGGCAGCTTCGATGGTGTGGATATCGACTGGGAATTCCCGGTCAGTGGTGGCCCGAAGGAACTGGCGCACCGTCCGCAGGACCGTGCCAACCTGACCAAGCTTGCGCAGGCCTTCCGCGTGGCGCTGGATGCTCGCGGCAGAAAGGCGGGGCAGCCGATGCTGCTGACTGCGGCGCTGGCGGCAGGTCGCCTGCAGACCGACGGTCCGTACGATCCCGTCGCCAGCTACGATCTGCCGGCGCTGGCCAAGGTGTTCGATTTCATCAACCTGATGAGCTACGACATGGGCACCGGCTTCTCGTCGGTCTCGACCTTCAATGCCCCCCTGCATGAAGTGCCTGCCGACCCGCTGGCGCCGGAACTGCGGCGCTGGAACAACGTCGCCGGTGCCGTGCAGTACTACCGCGAGCACGGCGTACCGGCGAGCAAGCTGGTGCTGGGCGTGCCGTTCTATGGGCGCGGTTTCAAGGTCACCGGCGAGTCGGCAGATGGCTTGTACCAGGCCTACAGCGCTCCGGCCGATGCCGGTGACTGGCGGGTGATCAAGGCGCGCTATCTCGACCAGCCGGGCTGGAACAAACACTGGCAGCCGCAGGCGCAGAGCCCGTGGTTGTACAACCCGACCGAGAAGATCTTCATCAGCTATGAAGACCCGCGTTCGATCGGGCTGCGGGCGCAGTTCGCGCGCGAGCAGGGCCTGGCCGGTGTCTTCATGTGGGAGCTGACCGGTGACGACGAGCAGGCCAGCCTGCTCAACGCCATGCTGGCTCCTTGGCAGAAGGCGCGCGTTGGCGACTGAGCGCTTCAACATGTTCGAGCCAGTCCGGGTTCGGCGGTTCCAGGCACGGCCTGCGGCCCGAAACCGCACATCTGCGCCACGCACGCAGCGCTAAGCTGCGTGCATGATCATCATCGACCGCTTGGACCATCTGGTTCTTACCGTTGCCGACATCGAACGCAGCTGTGACTTCTACCAGCGCGTGCTGGGCATGCAGGTCGTGCGCTTCGGCGCCGGTCGCGTCGCCCTGCAGTTCGGTCAGCAGAAGATCAACCTGCACCCGGCCAGCGCGCCGCTGCAGCCCCACGCGTTGCAGCCTACCCGCGGCAGTGCCGATCTCTGCCTGATCACTCGGATGGGCGTGCAGGCGGTGCTGGGCCACCTGCAGGCAGAGCAGGTGCCGGTTGAAGAAGGGCCGGTGCCGCGTACGGGAGCGCTTGGGCCGATCGAGTCGGTGTACTTCCGTGATCCGGACGGGAACCTGATTGAAGTTGCCCGCTACGTGGACGCCACGTAACCGCGCAGGCTGCGCGCACGCGTGGTCAGTTCGCCCACACGCTGTTGGGGTCACCATTGCGGGCCCGCCGCTGGCTCGCATATGCCAGGCAGGCAAAGCCGAAGGCCATCGCCAGTGCCATCGCATCGATCCAGAACAACGGCCAGTGGCCGCGTGCGGCGGCCAACCACAGCCAGTCACCGTTGAGGGCGCCGTGTGCCACCGGCACCAGCGCGGTGCTGATCGCTGCGGCCCACAGCAGCTCGCGCGCCGCCTGTGCCGGGCGGCGCAGGGCTGCCCACAGCGCACACGCCGCCCAGGTCACGAAGCAGGCCCAGCGGATGCCGTGGTCGACCTGGGCAGGGGCGACCCGCTCCAGCACCAGTGCGGCTACGAAGGCCACCGAGATTGCCACGCACAGGCCGATGCAGACACCCACCGTGGCCCGCGCCATGTTGATGGCAGCGCGTGACTGCTGCGGCTGACGGCGCTTGCGGCGCGACTCGATCCACAGCAGGTTGCCCGAATAGAACAGGAAGGCGCCGCCGAGGCCGAGCAGGAAGTACAGCCAGACCACCACGCCATTGCCGAATTCGCCGAAGTGCAGGGCATAGGCTGCACTGAGCGTGGCGTGGTTGGCATCGCGTTGGCCAGGCAGCTGGCTGGCCAGCACGCGGCCGCTTTCGACATCCAGCGCCACAGCACCGAGCGGGCCAAGCGTGCCGCTGGCCTCGCCGGTGATCTCGATGGTCGCGTTGGCATCACCACCATTGGCCAGTTTCAGGTAGGCCGGTTCAAAGTTGGCCACGCCTTGCGCGCGCGCCACTTCCAGCGCCCGTGCGTGCAGTTCGCGCAGACTGCCCGGTGCAGCCGGGATGCCACTGGCTTCGCGCAGCGGCGCGGTATCCATCGCCGTCGGTACCGCCTGCAGTGCCTTGCCGTCGTAGATCAGGGGATTGAGTACGGCCATCTGCATGAACACCAGGCAGAGCAGGGCGCCGGTCACTGCGAACATCAGATGGAACGGCAGGCTGAGCACGCCGATCACGTTGTGCGCGTCCTGCCACTGCTGCTTGAGGTTGCGGCCGGGGCGCAACGCGAACAGATCGCCCAGCAGCTTGGGCAGGTGGATCACCAGACCGCTGAGCAGGGCCATGCCGTACAGCAGGCTGACGATGCCCATCACGTAGATGCCGGCCACCGGCAGGCCCAGGCTGTAATGCAGTTCGTTGACCAGTTCGGCCAGCCCGGTCTGCGGTGGCGTCGGGCTGCCGCCGATCTGTCCGGGCCATGCATAGCGCCAGCTGCCGTCCTCGGCCTGCCAGTAGGCCAGCGGCTGCGGATGATCGGCGCCCGGGAAGGTCATGCCGACGTGGCGACGCGCCTCCGCGTGCGTGGCCAGCACGTCGTCGAGCAGGTACTGCGCGTCATCCAGGCCGGCGGGCAATGCGGTTGCCGCGCCAGGCGTCTGCCACAGCGGGAGATCGTGGTGGAACAGGGTCAGCGCGCCGGCATAGAACGCCACGAACAGCCCGAAGCCGGCGACCAGGCCAACCCAGGTGTGCAGGGTGGTGAACGTACGCAGGGTCTGGGAACTGAATTTCATGCGGTCGATCTCATTGCACCGCGCCGGTCAGGCGCAGCAGGCCGAGTGCGGCAAAGCCAAGGGCCGCGCAACCGGCCAGGGTCAGCCAGGCGCGCAACGGGCTGCGGAAACTGAAGGCCCACAGCGCGGCCAGCATCCACAACGGGACGAACGCGATCAGGCTCGGCACCAGGGCTTTCTGCCAGGGGCCCGGCGGCAGCCAGGCGACCAGGCCGGTCGCCGCAGCGGCAAGGAAGAAGCCGGCGACGATGCCGGCCAGTGCGCGCGACCACATCAGCGCGGCTCCACATCGGGGCGGTGCCACGCAGCCAGTGCCGGCAGCAGCATGGCGGCCAGCATCCAGGTGCACAGCATCGCCACCAGGCCGGCGGCAAAGCCCAGTTCGGCCATCCACAGCCACAGTGCGGCCACGGCAGCGACCAGGCCGATCTGCCGGCCCAGGCGCCCGGCACGGCGCAGCCGTGGCCAACGGCAGTGGGGGGAGGCGGCATAGAACGCCAGCGCGGAGAACATCGCCGACAGCATGCCGAGGCTGCAGAAGCCCAGGGTCGACAGGCCAACGGTGATCATTGCGGGCTCCGAGCCCGGCATACGGCCGGTGAACGCGGGGCACGGGCGGGACCGGCGGGCGCCGGTCGGGGCGGGTGGCGCATTGCAGGGTCCTGGGGGAAGCGGGCAGGCCGGCACGGGGGCTGGCTGCGCGCACATGGTAATCATTGCGTTTTCACGCCGCCAGCCAGCGCCATTCAGGCGCCGCTTGGGCTTTGTCGGCCACTGGTTTAAGATCATCGGTAACCCCATCCTGGAACAAGGTGGCCCGCGCCCAGCGCCGGCCGAGCGTGCGACATGAGCACTACCACCGCCCACTGTTGACCTGCCCCGAAGGCCCTGTATTCCAGGCGCCCTCGCGGCGCTTTTTTATTGCCCGGGCGTTGCCCCGGGAGCGCTTTCCAGCCCGCCCGGCGGGCCCCGCATGAAGCCATTGCAATGATCACGATTACCCTTCCCGACGGCAGCCGCCGCGAATTCGAACATCCCGTCAGCGTCATGGACGTCGCCCAGTCGATCGGTGCCGGCCTGGCCAAGGCCACCATCGCCGGTTCGGTGGATGGCGTGCTGGTCGATGCCAGTGACGTCATCGACCACGATGCCTCCCTGCGCATCATCACCGCCAAGGACGAGGAGGGCGTGGAAATCATCCGCCACTCCAGCGCCCATCTGGTCGGCCATGCGGTCAAGCAGCTGTACCCGGACGTGAAGATGGTCATCGGTCCGGTGATCGCCGAAGGCTTCTACTACGACATCTACTCCGAGCGTCCGTTCACGCCCGAAGACATGGCGGCGATCGAAAAGCGCATGGGCGAGCTGATCGCACAGGACTACGACGTCATCAAGAAAGTGACGCCGCGCGCGGAAGTCATCGAGATCTTCAAGGCCCGTGGCGAGGACTACAAGCTGCGCCTGATCGAGGACATGTCGCCTGACATCCAGGCGATGGGCATGTACTACCACCAGGAATACGTGGACATGTGCCGTGGCCCCCACGTGCCGAACACGCGCTTCCTGAAGGCCTTCAAGCTGACCCGCATTTCCGGCGCCTATTGGCGCGGCGACGCGCAGAACGAGCAGCTGCAGCGCGTCTACGGCACCGCCTGGGCCGACAAGAAGCAGCTCGATGCGTACATCAAGCGCATCGAAGAAGCGGAGATGCGCGACCACCGTCGCATCGGCAAGCAGCAGGACCTGTTCCACCTGCAGGAAGAGGCCCCAGGCCTGGTGTTCTGGCACCCGAAGGGCTGGGCGCTGTGGCAGGTGGTCGAGCAGTACATGCGCAAGGTGTACCGCAGCACCGGCTACGGTGAAGTGCGCTGCCCGCAGATCCTGGACGTGTCGCTGTGGCAGAAGTCGGGCCACTGGGACAACTACCAGGACGCGATGTTCTTCACCGAGTCGGAGAAGCGTACCTACGCGCTGAAGCCGATGAACTGCCCGGGCCACGTGCAGGTGTTCAACCAGGGGCTGCACAGCTACCGCGATCTGCCGATCCGCTATGGTGAGTTTGGCGCCTGCCACCGCAACGAGCCCTCCGGCGCGCTGCACGGCATCCTGCGCGTGCGTGGCTTCACCCAGGACGACGGTCACGTGTTCTGCACCGAAGACCAGGTCGAGGCGGAAGTGACCGCGTTCCACCAGCAGGCGCTGGCGGTGTACCAGCACTTCGGCTTCGAGGAGATCCAGGTCAAGATCGCGCTGCGCCCCGAATCGCGCCTGGGCGATGACGCCACCTGGGACAAGGCGGAGGGCGCGCTGCGCTCGGCACTGTCCAGCTGCGGGGTGGAATGGCAGGAACTGCCGGGCGAGGGCGCCTTCTATGGCCCGAAGATCGAGTACCACCTGAAGGACGCCATCGGCCGCACCTGGCAGCTGGGCACCATGCAGGTCGATTTCATGATGCCTGGCCGTCTGGGCGCTGAATACGTGGACGAAAACAGCCAGAAGAAGCATCCGGTGATGCTGCACCGGGCCATCGTCGGCTCGATGGAGCGTTTCCTGGGCATCCTGATCGAGCACCATGCCGGCCAGTTCCCGGCCTGGCTGGCGCCGACCCAGGTGGTGGTGGCCAATATCACCGATGCGCAGGCTGAATACGTCTCTGCCGTGACCAAAAGCCTTGCGGATCAAGGCTTCCGCGTCAGCGCCGATTTGCGTAACGAGAAGATCGGCTATAAGATTCGCGAGCACACGCTGCAGCGCGTGCCGTACCTGCTGGTCATTGGTGACCGCGAGAAGGAAAACGGCGCTGTGGCGGTGCGTACGCGTTCTGGCGAAGATCTCGGCAGCATGAGCCTCCAGGCTTTCACCGAGCGGCTCCAGGCCGAGGGCGCGTAAACAAAGGTCCGGCCCGTGCGCATTGGCGCCCGGGCCGGGTTCGACACCCTTGGGAGATCGCAATATCAGTACCCCTGACAACAAACAGAACCGCAAGAATCAGGAAATCCGTGTGCCGCGCGTCCGCGTGATCGGCAGTGACGGAGAAATGATCGGCGTGTTGACGCGAGACGAAGCGTTGTCCATGGCCGAAGATGAAGGCCTGGACCTGGTCGAGATCCAGCCGCAGGCCGACCCGCCGGTGTGCAAGATCATGGACTTCGGCAAGTTCAAGTTCGAAGCCCAGAAGAAGGCCAGCGAGGCCAAGAAGAAGACCAAGCAGGTCGAGATCAAGGAAGTGAAGTTCCGTCCGGTCACGGACGAGGGCGACTACCAGATCAAGCTGCGCAAGATGCGCGGTTTCCTTGAAGAAGGCGACAAGATCAAGGTCAACATCCGTTTCCGTGGCCGTGAAATGAGCCACCAGGAACTGGGTCGCGAGATGGCCAGCCGGATCGAGGGTGATCTGGGCGAGGACATCGTCATCGAATCCCGTCCGCGCCTGGAAGGGCGTCAGATGGTGATGATGATCGCGCCGAAGAAGAAGACCTGAGGCCTGACGGGCTGCGTCGCGGGGCGCCTGGCGGCTGAATGGATGAAGGTGAAGGGGCGCCGCTGGCGTCCTTTTGCTTTTCCGGGTCCGGCGCAGCCGGGTTGCGGATGAAAAGCTGTATGGGGGCTGGTTACAGGGCGGTTTTGCCTGTATCATGCCCGGCTCGACCCACCCAGGACGGGTCGTACGCCGATCATGGCAGGACGGAAAGAGCGGCCCAGGCCGCCGCCAGATCAGTCAGAAACCAGGGTCATATCCCATCAAGGACATTGCAATGCCCAAGATCAAGACCAACCGGGCGGCGGCCAAGCGTTTCCGCAAGACCGCCTCGGGCAAGTACAAGTGCGGCCACGCCAACCGTAGCCACATCCTCACGAAGAAAGCGACCAAGCGTAAGCGTAACCTGCGTCAGACGAATCACGTCCGCGCAGAAGACGCAGGCCGTCTGGACCGCATGCTCCCTTACCTCTGAGGAACTGAAAAATGGCACGAGTTAAGCGTGGCGTACAGGCGCGTCGCCGCCACAAGAAAATCCTTGATCTGGCGAAGGGCTACTACAATGCCCGTCGCAAGGTCTTCCGCGTCGCCAAGCAGGCGGTCATCAAGGCACAGCAGTACGCCTACATCGGCCGTAAGCAGAAGAAGCGCAACTTCCGTTCGCTGTGGATCACCCGCATCAACGCGGCTGCCCGCATCAACGGCCTGAGCTACAGCCGTTTCATGAACGGCCTGCTGAAGGCTGGCATCACCCTGGACCGCAAGGTTCTGGCTGACATCGCCGTGCACGACGCAGCTGGCTTTGCTGCACTGGCCGAAAAGGCCAAGGGCGCACTGGCGGCATAAGTCCTTCCCGATGCCGTTGCCGTTCACGGAGAACGGTGTCAGGTAGAGGCAATGCATGGGGAAGGGCGCAAGTCCTTCCCCATTCTTTTTTGTGCCGGGCGCAGCTGTGCAGATGGCGGGCGACCGGCAAGCGGTGGCGACGGCGCGGCCCTTCGCGCATCGCGATGGCAGACCGACTGGAGTTCCGGCTACCCATGAGCGACATTCAATCCCTCACTTCCCAGGCGCTGGCCGACGTGGCCGCCGCGCAGAGCCCTGACGCGCTGGAACAGCTGCGCGTGGCCCTGCTTGGCAAGAGCGGCAGCATCACCTCGCAGCTCAAGCAGCTCGGTGCGCTGCCGGCCGACGAGCGCAAGGCCGCCGGTGAAGCCATCAACCAGGCCCGCGATGCGCTGAGCAGCGCGCTGGGCGAGCGCAAGGCGGTGCTGGAAGATGCCGCACTCGACGCGCGCCTGGCCACCGAGGCGATCGACATCACGCTGCCCGGCCGCAGCGGCGAACGCGCCGGCCTGCACCCGATCACCCGCACCCTCGAGCGCATCACCGGCATCTTCGGCCGGCTGGGCTATGAGTTGTCCGAAGGGCCGGAGATCGAGGACGACTGGCACAACTTCGAGGCGCTGAACTTCCCGCCGCACCATCCGGCGCGCGCCATGCATGACACCTTCTACTTCGGTGACGGTCGCTTGCTGCGCACGCATACCTCCGGTGTGCAGGTGCGCTACATGGGCGAACACCAGCCGCCGCTGCGCATGATCGCCGCCGGCAAGGTCTATCGCAGCGACAGCGACCAGACCCATTCGCCGATGTTCCACCAGGTCGAAGGCCTGCTGGTCGACGAGCACTCGACCTTCGCCGATCTGAAGGGCACGTTGTCCGAGTTCGTGCGCGCGTTCTTCGAGCGTGATTTCGAGATGCGTTTCCGCCCCAGTTACTTCCCGTTCGTCGAACCCGGCGCGGAAGTGGACATCGCCTGGCAGCAGCCCGATGGCAGCACCCGCTGGCTGGAAGTGCTTGGCTGCGGCATGGTTCACCCGAACGTGCTGCGCAACGTCGGCATCGATCCGGAGCGCTACACCGGCTTTGCCTTCGGTCTGGGCGTGGAGCGTTTTGCGATGCTGCGCTACGGCGTCAACGACCTGCGCGCGTTCTTCGAGAACGACGTGCGGTTTCTGAAGCAGTTCGCGTAAGCCACAACCATGTCGTGCCGGGCCATGCCCGGCTGCACTTGAATCCGAAGCCCAGGCGCATGCGCCGGGCCCACCAGGGTGACCCCATGAAATTCTCCGAAAACTGGCTGCGCAGCCACGTCCCGACCACTGCCTCGCGCGATGAGCTGAGCGCGGTGCTGACCGCCATCGGCCTGGAAGTGGAAGACGTGACCGCGCTTGGCGACGGCCTGCAGCACGTGGTCGTCGCGCGTATCGTCGAAGCCGAACGCCATCCCGAAGCCGACCGCCTGCAGGTGTGCAAGGTTGATGCGGGACAGGCTGAGCTGCTGCAGATCGTCTGTGGTGCGCCGAATGCGCGCCCGGGCCTGGTCGCGCCGCTGGCGATGGTCGGTGCGCAGATCGGTGAATTGAAGATCAAGCCGGCCAAGCTGCGCGGCGTCGAATCCAACGGCATGCTGTGCTCGGCCAAGGAGCTGGGCCTGGACAACGATGCCTCCGGCCTGCTGGAACTGCCGGATGACGCGCCGGTCGGCCAGACCCTGGTGGAGTACCTCGGCCTGCCGGACGCCAGCATCGAGATCAAGCTGACCCCCAACCGCGCCGACTGCTTCAGCATCCGCGGCATCGCCTATGACGTTGCTGCAGCCACGCGCAGCGAAGTACTGGATTTCATCGCAGAGCCGATCGCTGCCCACGGCAGCCGCGAGCTGGCGATCCAGCTCGATGCCGGTGCCGAAGCGCCGCGCTATCTCGGTCGTGTCATCGAAGGTGTCAACGCTGCGGCGAAGACTCCGTTGTGGATGGCCGAGCGTCTGCGTCGCAGTGGCGTGCGCCCGGTGTCGCTGCTGGTCGACATCACCCAGTACGTGATGCTCGAACTGGGCCAGCCGATGCACGCCTACGATCTGGGCACCCTGCAGGGCACGATCGGCGTGCGTCGTTCGCGCGCCGGCGAAAACCTGAAGCTGCTGGACGGCCGTGATGCTGCGCTGGACGACAGCTTCCTGGTGGTTACCGACGCTGACCGCGCGGTCGGCCTGGCCGGCCTGATGGGCGGCTTCGATACGCGCGTTACCGATGCCACCACCGCCGTGTTCCTGGAAGCGGCGCACTTCGCACCGGCCGCGATCATGGGCCGTGGCCGCAAGCTGGGCCTGCATACCGATGCCGGCCATCGTTTCGAGCGTGGCGTCGACCCGGCGCTGCCGCGTACCGCCATCGAATACGCCACCCGCCTGGTGCTGGACCTGGCCGGCGGTACCCCGGCACCGGTGACCGAGGCGGTGAACGCGGCCGACCTGCCGCAGCCGGCCACGATCCTGCTGCGCCGCGCACGCATCACCCGCGTGCTGGGCATCACCATTGAAGACGCCGAAGTCGAGCGCATCCTGCGCGCGCTGGGCATGCAGGTGGTGGTCGCTGGCGAAGGCTGGCAGGTCACTGCACCGAGCCGCCGCTTCGACATCGCCATCGAAGAAGACCTGATCGAGGAGCTGGCCCGGATCCACGGTTACGAGCAGATCCCGACCACGCTGCCGGGTGGTGCATCGCGTGTTGCGATGCCGACCGAGACCCAGCTGGACACGCTCAGCGTGCGCCGCCAGCTGGTTGCCCGCGACCTGCAGGAAACCGTCAATTTCGCGTTCGTCGACGACGCACTGCTGAGCCAGTGGCAGCTGCGCGACAACCTGGTGCCGCTGGCCAACCCGCTGTCGGCCGAGCTGGCGGTGATGCGTCCGGCGCTGCTGCCGGGCCTGGTCGCTACCCTGGGCCGCAATGCCGCCCGCCAGCTGGGCCGCGTGCGCCTGTTCGAGATCGGCCGGGTGTTCGCCCAGCAGGCCGGTGACGCGTCGCTCGGCGAAAGCCGGCCGGCGCCGCTGGAAACCTCGCGCGTGGCCGCTGCGGTCTGCGGTGAAGCGCAGGCGGTGCAGTGGGGCCTGCCGACCCGCAAGGTCGATTTCCATGACCTGAAGGGCGACCTGGAATCGCTGGCCGCTGCCAGTGGCGCGGTGCTGGAGTTCCGCCCGTCCAGCCGTGCCTACGGCCATCCGGTGCGTTCGGCCGAAGTCTTCCGCGACGGCGTGGCGATCGGCTGGATCGGTCAGATCCACCCGCGCCTGGCCAAGGCGATGGACATCGACGTGGACGTGTACGCCTTCGAGCTGGATCTGGAAGCGCTGTCCGCCCGTGCGCTGCCGCGCGCCGGTGAACTGTCGCGCTACCCGGCGGTGCGCCGCGACCTGGCCTTCCTGGTGCCTGAACAGGTGGCCTGGAGTGACCTGGCCGCGACCATCCGCCAGGCTGCCGGCCCGTTGCTGCGCGAGTTGAACCTGTTCGACCGCTACGTCGGCCAGGGCGTCGAGCCGGGATTCAAGAGTCTCGCTATGGGCTTGATTTTGCAGGACAAGTCGCGCACTCTGACGGACCGCGACGTGGAAGCGGTAGTGGCCGAGGCGGTCACTGCCATCGAGCGTGAACACCACGCCCGGATCCGCGGCTGAGCGGGCAGCACTCGGGGGTAGCAGGCAATGGCATTGACCAAGGCGGAGATGGCGGAAAAGCTGTTCGACGAAGTCGGTCTGAACAAGCGGGAAGCCAAGGAATTCGTCGACGCGTTCTTCGATGTGCTGCGTGAAGCATTGGAACAGGGACGTCAGGTGAAGCTGTCGGGCTTTGGCAATTTCGACCTGCGGCGCAAGAACCAGCGCCCGGGTCGCAACCCCAAGACCGGCGAGGAAATTCCGATTTCCGCCCGTACGGTGGTTACCTTCCGTCCGGGCCAGAAGCTCAAGGAGAGGGTGGAAGCTTATGCTGGATCCGGGCAGTAACCGCGAACTTCCGCCGATTCCGGCCAAGCGCTACTTCACCATCGGTGAAGTCAGCGAACTGTGCGACGTCAAGCCGCACGTGCTGCGCTACTGGGAAACCGAGTTTCCCAGTCTCGAGCCGGCCAAGCGCCGTGGCAACCGTCGTTACTACCAGCGCCACGACGTGCTGATGGTGCGGCAGATCCGCAGCCTGTTGTACGAACAGGGCTACACCATCGGTGGCGCGCGCCTGCGCCTGGATGGTCCGGATGCGCGCGAGGAATCGGCCTTGAGCAACCAGATCATCAAGCAGGTGCGGATGGAACTGGAAGAAGTGCTGCAACTGCTGCGTCGCTGACCCATTTCCGCCGTAATCCGCTATACTTCACGGCCCGCCGCACTGGCGGGTACATCGCAGCATCAGTCGGGGCGTAGCGCAGCCTGGTAGCGCATCTGCCTGGGGGGCAGAGGGTCGTCGGTTCGAATCCGGCCGTCCCGACCACTGTGATGAAACAGACAAGCCTGCGCAGCGATGCGTGGGCTTTTTTGTTGCGGCGTTGTATCCTGCGCGCACTCGTACTACCGCGGCTGCTGAACCCGGTACCCACGAGAACACGATCATGGAAACGCAAAGGAACCGCGCCTGGAGGCGCTCGCAGTCGCGCCATCACGGCGGCGACCACACGGCACCCGTGCCGATCTTCAAGCCGGAAAAGAACTGGAAGCTGATGTATACGCGTGGCGACAAGCTGCTGCGGGCGCGCCAGCTGGGTTTCACCTATCCGGTCCTCAGCCCGCAGCAACTGCTGGATCAGGAATGTTGAACCTGTTGTTTGTCTGCAGCCGCAACCAGCTGCGCAGCCCCACCGCCGAAGCGATGTGGCAGCGCCGGCCCGGTATCAGTGCGCGCTCTGCCGGCACCAGCCCGCACGCGCGCCGGCCCATCAGCCCAGCGGATATCCGCTGGGCCGATGTCATCTTCGTGATGGAGCCCAAGCACCAGCATCGGCTGCAGGCGAATTTCGCGCGCCTGCTTGAACACACGCCGTTGCACTGCCTGGATATCACCGACGACTATCGCTGCATGGATCCGACGTTGATGGCGCTGCTGGAAGCGAAGGTCGCCCCTTACCTCACATCGTCAGTGGCGAAGCGGTAGATCAGCTCCGGGTCGCCTTCGTCGAGGCCGTGCACGATCCCGCACCTTACGAAGCCAGCGGCTGCCAGCAGCCGCTGCATGCTGGTATTGGACTGGTTGGTCGAGCTGAAAAGTCGGGTGCCAGCGCTGATCGACGTGGCATGCAGCAGCAACGCGCTGCCGATGCCGTATCCGCGCAGCGGCGCGGCCACCATCAGCATCTCGATGAAGGCTTCGCCGAAGAAGTGCCGATGCTGCACGCGGTAACCGCCCAGCGTGCCATCGAGCTCGGCAACGTGCATGTGGCCGTCCGCCAGCCACTCGCCGATCTGCACCGCACGTCGTGGGTCATGCGCCGCAACGCTGTCGAGGGCGATCAGTGCCGGAAGATCCGTGCATGCGGCCGCGCGTATCTGAAGTGCTGGAGCCTGCCGGGTCATCGCGGACGGCTGCGCAGCAGCAAGGACATCATCGTTCCCAGATTCCAGCGTTCCATGCGGTGTTTCCTGCTGTGGGAGCCTCATTCTAGCGAGGATGGGCGCGCCGCCATCGCACTCAGTAGACGCGGAATTCGGCGCGGCAGCCGTCGCTGACCCATACGCCGCGTCGGTCCCAGCCCCAGTTGCGGTCCTCGGTGCAGGTGGTGACCGACTTCTGCTTGACCAGCCGCACGTCATGACGGACGCGGATGCGGCACTGTTTCTCCTTGTTTTCATAGGATTCGCAGACCAGGCGCTCGCCATCGCGATCACGGTCACGTCCGGGCCAACGGCCTCGCCCACGCTCTTCGGCGACGAATTCGGCACGACAGCCGTCGGTGACCCACAGCATGCCGCGGCGCTGTCCCCAGTTGTCATCTTCCACGCACCGCGTCACCGACAGCTGCCGCGCCAGGCGCGCGCGTCCCTCGAACGGACACTGCTGGGTCTTGTTGAAGTGCGATTCGCAGGTGGTGCGCGGTGACGACTCGATGTCGTAATCCTGGGCCGAGACAGTGGTGGCGGCCAGCAGCAGGGCAAGCGCAGAACCGCCCAGGGGCAGTAACAGGCGAAGGCTCATTGAAAAACCTCGGGTTGGGAGTGGGACGCAAGAATGGCGCACGTGCGGCGCTCTGCGACGACCGGGCCCTGCGCCGGCTCAGGACGGATTTATAAGTGTCCGGCGGCGCATGCAGGGCGTTACATCCCGTATCATCCCCGGCACATCCGATTGCATCGGTTTACAGTTTTTTACACGTTCCAGCGCTTTCGAACGCGACCTTCGGGCCTCGCCCGTGGCTGCTGGCGCGGGTGCGGACAAGGATGTGCGGACCACGACGACCACAGGGGGTTGCGTTGATCAGCAGTATCGTCATTCATCGGTCGGCCGGCACAGGCGCGGTCGAAGTGCAGGTCCTGGACACGACGTTCAAGGGCAAGCGTGTTTTTGTTGCCTGGGGCCTGCGTGGCCTGGAGTTGACCCGCGAAGCCGAGCCGGAAGATACGGTCGCGGCCCGGCGTGCCTTGCGGCTGGTTTCCCGCCAGGCCGACGGGCCGCGCAGCAGTGAGATTTTCATCGCCAACCAATCGGGCGTGGCGATCAGCGTCTACCGGATGCTGACCGAAGCCCGCAGCGGCGACGCCGTGTTCTTCCTGTGCGATTCGCCACCGGTGGTGGAATGGCTGGTCACTTCGCTGGCAGTGCAGCCCGAACCGACTGCGTGACCGGGTGTACGGCGATGTGCGTCATGCCAACGCCGCGTCTACCGCCGCGCGCGCATGCAGGGTCGTGGTGTCGAACAGCGGCACCGGGCTGTCTTCGGCACGCACCAGCAGCATGATCTCGGTACAGCCCAGGATGATCGCTTCGGCACCGCGGGCAACCAGGCGTTCGATCACCTCGACGTACACCCGCCGTGATCGCTCGTTGACCACGCCGGCGATCAACTCCTGGTAGATGATCGCGTGCACATCGCGGCGGTCGTCGGCCTCCGGAACCAGTACGTCCAGGCCGAAGCGCTCGCTCAGCCGGCCACGGTAGAAGTTCTCTTCCATGGTGAAGGCCGTGCCGAGCAGGCCGACACGCTGCAGACCGGCCTGCACGATCGCGGTGGCGGTCGGGTCGGCGATATGCAGCAGGGGCAGCGGGCAGGCCGCCTCGATCTCACCAACAAGCTTGTGCATGGTGTTGGTGCAGATCAGCAGCAGTTCGGCGCCACCGGCCTGCAGCCGCTGGGCCGCATCGACCATCTCGTTGCCCAGCGCATCCCAGTCACCGTCATGCTGCAGCTGTTTGATGCGGGCGAAATCCAGCGACCACATCAGCAACTGCGCCGAGTGCGCACCGCCCAACCGCGCGCGTACCTCTTCGTTGATGAGGCGGTAGTACTGCGCCGAACTTTCCCAGCTCATGCCACCGATCAGGCCAAGCGTCTTCATGGGTCTCTCCGTGCCGGGGAGTGCCATTGCAGCACATCGCAGGCCGGGACACCGCGTGCCGGCGCGGCCGGGGCGCGCAATCGCAGATGGGCCCGCCGCAGCAGCTGCCGACACGGCTGATCGGCGTGATAATGGGCCACGACAGGCAGAGGGCAGGGCGATGGGCGAATGCTGTGGCTGCGGCAAGACGCTGGATGTGGCGGCCATGCAGGCGCGCCACCGGCGGGTGCTGTGGATCGTGCTGCTGATCAACCTGGCGACCTTCCTGATGATGGTCGGTGCGTCGTGGTACAGCCACTCGTCCGCGTTGCTGTCCGGTGCGCTGGACAACCTGGGTGACGCCGCCACCTACCTGCTGAGCCTGCTGGTGGTGGGTGCCGGCGTGGCGGCCAAGGCGCGGGTTGCGCTGTTCAAGGGCGTGCTGATCCTGGCGGCGGCGGTGGCAGTGGCGGTACAGATCGGATGGCGGCTGGCGCATCCGCAGGTTCCCCTGTTCGAAAGCATGGGCCTGGCCGCGCTGCTGAACCTGGCCGCGAACGGTTTCTGCCTGTGGCTGCTGACGCCCTATCGCAATGACGACGTGAACCTGGCATCGGCCTGGGAATGCGCGCGCAACGATATCTTCGAGGGCATTTCGGTGGTGCTGGCGGCGGGGCTGGTGGCGCTGTTCGGTACCGGTTGGCCGGACCTGCTGGTCGCGGTCGCACTGCTGGTCGTGTTCCTGCGCTCGGCGCTGCGGGTGCTGCGCATCGCGATGGCCGAACTGCGTGCGTCGCGCGTTGCCAGCGGCTGAGTCGCAGCAGCTGTAACCGTCGAATCGACCCTGGACTGTGCATGGTGGTGACAGCCGCTGCGCACTATCCTTGCAGGGATTATTCCGGTGGACGAAGTGATGGCCCTGCATACCTGGTGGTGGTTCCTGGCGACAGTGTTCGTGCTGTGCGGCACGCCGGGTCCGAACATGCTGCACATCCTGGGGCGCAGTGTCGGCCTGGGCTTCCGTCGCAGCGTGCCCGCCATGGCCGGTTGCCTGCTGGCGATGCTGCTGGTGCTTGCGGCGTCCGCGGCCGGCCTGAGCGCGGTGCTGCGCTCGTCGCCGATGCTGTTCGATGTGCTGCGCTATCTGGGTGTGGCTTACCTGGCCTGGTTGGGCATCAAGGCCTGGCGGGACAGCTACCGGCAGGCGCCGGTGGCGACAGACGTCGATGCAGCGCTGGCGCCGGTGCATGGTGCCTGGGCAGTGTTCCGTGGTGGTCTGCTGGTGGGGCTGAGCAATCCCAAGCTGCTGCTGTTCGCCGCCGCGTTCCTGCCGCAGTTCGTCGACCCCGCGCGTGGCCAGGCCGTGCAGTACACGGTGCTGGTGGCCACCTTCGCTACCTGCGAACTGTTCTGGTACGTGATGTACGCGGCGGGTGGACATGGGCTGCGCCGTTGGCTGGCAAAGCCCTTTGCGCAACGCTGGTTCGAACGCCTGGTCGGCAGCGTGTTTCTCGCCTTCGCAGTGGCGCTGCTGCGCTTCCGGCCGCGCTGAACCGGATCGTTTCACGCCGCGCCTGCGACCTGTTCACGCGTGTGGCATCGCGGCCTGCCTAACCTGATCGCACCTTCAGTATTCCCGTCAGGGAGAGGATCGACATGATCAAGTGGGCCATCATTTTCGCCATCATCGGCCTGATCGCCGGTGCGCTGGGTTTCGGCGGTATTGCCGGCGCCGCGGTGGGGATCGCCAAGTTCCTGTTCTGGGCCGGCATCATCATCGCCGTCGTACTTTTTGTGCTCGGCATGACCGTCGCGAAGAAGGTCGCCTAGCCCGGCAGTTCGTACAGCGGCGCGCTCAATGCGCGCTGCTGTGCGAGAACAGGTTGATGACCAGTACGCCGGCACAGATCAGGCCGATGCCGATCAGCGCCGGTGCATCCAGGCGCTGCTTGAACACCAGCAGGCCGATCAGCGAGATCAGCACGATGCCGACGCCGGACCAGATGGCATAGGCAATGCCGGTGGGGATCGACTTCATCGTCAGCGACAGCAGGTAGAAGCACACACCGTAACCGGCAAGCGCGCCCAGCGTGGGGCCGAGGCGGGTCATGCCTTCCGATGCCTTGAGCAGGGAGGTGGCGATCACTTCCAGCACGATCGCGCCGGCCAGGTAGAAATAGGGGTTCATCGCAGTCTCCCGCTCATGCCGGTTCGCACAGCTTCAGTGCCTCCAGGGCCATGGCCTGGGCGTTCTGGCGTTCGTTTTCATCCAAGGGCCGCCCATAGGCGGTGGCCCAGTACCCATCGGCAACGCAACGTGCGGCATACAGCCGCGGATCGCAGGCTTCATCCGGAAACTCGGCCAGCATGCCGCGCAGCCACGTTCGCCAGTACACCAGCAGCGCCGGCTCCAGCATGTTGCCCATGGTGAGCCCGATGTCGTTGATCTGCTCCTGCTGCAGCAGATGTTCGAAATTGACCTGCACATAGGCACGGCTGAAGCCGCCATGGCGCGGCGGGGACTGCCGCAGCACCTCGCGCACCCTGTCCTCGAAGTCGGCGATGAGCGAAGTCAGCGTCGCCTCGATCAGGTCCTGCTTGCTGCCGAAATGATGGAACAGCGCGCCCTTGCTGACACCGGCCGCGTCGGCGACGTCCTGCACGGTGAGGGCCGCCAGTCCATTCTGGCCGATGGTGTGGGCGGTCGCCTGCAACAGCGCCTGGCGCACGCTGTCGGGCGCCTTGCGGCGGGAGCGGGGAGGGGATTCTGGCATGGGAGACGAAACCGACTGGACGGTATGATTGTAGCGCGGGGGCGACTTGCCCGACGCGCACGATCAGTTCAGCAGGTCACTGCAGATAGAACGCGATGCCGGTGCCGAGCTGCAGGTCGGGGCTGTTGCGATTGAGGCCGAGATCGAAAGAGGCGTCCAGCTGCACGTTCGGCCGCAGCATCCAGGTCAGGCCTGCGCCGGCGATGGCTTGGTCGGGTTGCTGCCTGGCGTGGGTAAAGCCGGCTTCGAGATAGGTGCCCAGCCGCTCGGTCACGCTCAGCGCGAGGCTTGGCGACCAGGTCGTGCTGCGCTGGCCTGCGCCGCGCTGATGGCTGCCATACAGCGCACCGCTCCAGCGCTCGTTGAAGGTGTGTTCGACGCTGGCGGCCAGCGCGTACTGGCGGCCATCGCTGAAGGCGGCATCGCCACGCGCGATCACACCGCTGGCCAGCAGCGCCCAGGCCGTGCGCTCGGTACTGCCGGGACCGGCCCATTTCACTCCGACCGTGCTGTCGCCGGCGCCGCGCTGCTGCGTGCGTGGCATGTCAGGGCCACGTTCGCGCTGGCGCTGCCACGGTGTGGACGCCAACTGCAGTTCCCAGCCCGGCGCCAACCCGGTGCGCAGCAACAGGTCGCTCGACAGCGAGGTCGTACGCAGGCCGTCGCGATCACGATCACGTTGATAGCTGGGCAGGCCCACTTCGACGGCAAGGCCGCCACGCGGCACCGTGTCAGTGCCGAAGCCGATGCCGGGACGGTCGAAGCTGGGAGGTTCTGCGGCCAGCACCGGGGTGCTGGCCAGCGACAGGACGATCAACAGGGTGTGGCGCATGCGGGCTCCGTCTCGCAGGGAGGCTTCAGCATGCGCGGCGATGCCGTGCGCGCGGCGTGAGTCGCGCCGTTCAGTCGCTGATACGGGCGAAGCGTGCTTGCGGGCCGTGCTCGCCGGGCACCTGTTCAATGAACATCGGATAGGGACGCACCCACAGTCCGCCTTCGCCGTACAGGGCGCGATAGAGCACCATCGGCTGCAGCGTTTCACTGCTGCGGACGATGTCGATCACCTCGTACTCGCCACCTTTGAAGTGACGGTAGCGGCCAGGTGTCAGCGCGGGCAGTGGGGCCAGGTCGGTCATCGGCAGCACCCGTTACCTGCGCGCCGGCGTTGCCGGCGTGGCGCAGTAGGCGTCGATGGCTTCGGCAGTGTTGGCCAGGCCCTGCGCTTGCGCCAGTTCCCACGGGCGCTCGCAGCGCTGGCTGTGCTCGCACCACTGATAGCCGGCCGAACCGATGCATCCGTGTGCATCGCGGTCACCACCAACCACGGGCGTGGCGGTGTCATGGGTGGCCGGTTTTTCCGGGCTGGCGCACGCGGCCAGGGCCAGCAGCGGGATCAGGAACAAGACTTTCATGGGCGCGGCTCCGTGCCGTAAACCGACAGTTTGTTCGGTCCCCGCAGCAGCGGCAAGCATCGCTGGCCAATCCTCAACTCAGCGATGCGCGGACCAGTTCCTCGATCAATACCACGTAGCTGGCGGCAAAATAGAACTTCAGCAGCGTCGAACGCTGCAGTGGAAGCGAGGTGCGCATGTGGAAGGGGCCCCTGTTGATGACGATAGTGTGAAGCGCGGCTGACTTCGTGACAAGGGTCACGGAATGGATTTCCTAAATGGCCTCAGGGATGTGATGGGCGGCGCTTTCTGAGGTGCCGGTAGGGAGTTTTCGGATAAATCCGATAGGTCTTCCCCGGGGCGCTGGCTAGGCTGGTCGGGCATCGGAGATCGGCCTTGCGCCGGTCCCGGATTTCCCAGAAACGCAGGAGCCCACCATGGTCATCACTGTCCAATGCACCGCCCAGCGCTGGTCCGTCCTGGATCCGCAGACACGCGCGACCGAAGAGTTCAGCACCGGTGCGGCCGCCTTCGACGCCGCTGCCTCGCGGGCCAGCGAACATCACTGCCGTACAGGCCAGCACAGCACCGTGCGCGTGGAAGCACTGGGCACCGCGGTCGACGCGCTGCACTTCGGCCGCTGAGCCGCCGCAGCCGCAGTCAGTTGCGGTTGGGTTGGTTGAATGGGGGAAAAACCGCCGTCGCAGCTCCCTCTGTGCGCCACGCCCGGAATCCCCGATGCTTGCCTCCACCGTATTCACCTGGAGACGAGGGATGGGCAAGGGACTCACTTGGCGCACCGTGGCGTGCACCCTGTTGCCGATGATGGCTGCCGCTGGCGGCGTGCAGGCGCAGAACTATGGCTACGACGATCGCTACGATGATCGTGGTGGCAATGGCATCGTGCGCTGCGAATCGATCAAGAACCGCAGCAACGAGTGCCGGCTGGAAGGGCGCGCGCGCATGATCCGCCAGTTGTCCGGCTCCCCCTGTGTGGAAGGTGAGACCTGGGGCCAGTCCCGTTACGGTGTCTGGGTTACCCAAGGCTGCCGTGCCGAATTCGTCGGTGAATATCGGCGACCGGGCGGTGGCGGCGGTGGTTGGGGCGGCGGTGGTGGCAACGGCTGGGGTGGAAGCCAGTGGGGTGGTGGCGGCCAGGTGATTGCCTGCCATTCCAATGACCGGCGCCAGCAGTACTGCGACGCACAGGTTCGTCGCGGCGTGCGTCTGGTCCGGCAGGAATCGCGCAGTGCCTGCATCGAAGGCCAGAGCTGGGGCTGGGACCGCCGTGGTATCTGGGTCAGCAACGGCTGCAGGGCCCAGTTCCAGGTGAATTGAGCGGCCGACGCAATCGGCTCAAGATCAGAGAAATCTGATAGCGATCACACTTCTTTCCTCGTATTGTCGACTCCCGGGACGCCTTGCGCGTCCAGGTTCGCACTGGCCATCCCTGTCGCGCCTGGTGCGGTCATTCTCTCGTCGTCGATACGCTGTTCAAGGAGTGAGCAACGCATGTTGATCCGACTGCAATGTGAGCAGCGCCAATGGCGCGTGCTGCACCCGGACAAGCCGGAACCGATCGAGTTCCGCGATGGCGTCCGTGCCTTCGATTTCGCCGAAACCCTGGCCCGCCTGCATTTCACCGATACCGGCCAGCGCGCCTCGGTGCGGGTGGAGTCCAGCGGTGCTTTTGTCGAAGCGATCAGCTACGGCTGAGAGCGCCGATCGCCGGCAGGGTCTGCGGCATCCACGCATGGCGTGGATCTACTGTTGCGTCACCAGCACCCTGGTAGATCCACGCCATGCGTGGATGAGGGGCTTGGGGAGCCACGCATGACGTGGCCCATACCTCCGCGGTTTCTCAGCCCGTCGCGCTCAGCGGCGGGTTACCAGCGGCCAGCTGCGGCCAGCGCTTGAGCAGGGCGGCACGGATGCCGGCGGCATCGATGCCGGCCTCGGCCAGCAGGTCCTCGCGGCTGGCGTGATGCTGGAAGGCATCGGGCAGGCCCAGGTGCAGGATCGGGCGCAGCACGTCCTCGGCATTGAGCAGTTCGGCCACGGCCGAACCGGCGCCGCCCGCCACCACGTTGTCTTCGATCGTCACCAGTGCGTCGTGCTGGTTGGCCATGGCCAGCACCAGTTCGCGATCCAGTGGCTTGACGAAACGCATGTTGACCACGCTCAAACCCAGTTCGCGACCGACCTGTTCGGCGGCGGCGACGGTGCTGCCGAAGGCGAGCAGGGCGACGCGGTTGCCCTGCAGGCGCAGCTCGCCCTTGCCGATCGGCAGGGTCGACAGATCGCTGCCGGCATCCACGCCGGTACCGCTGCCGCGCGGATAGCGCACTGCAGCCGGGCCGGGGTGCTGCAGTCCGGTGCTGAGCATCTGCCGGCACTCGGCTTCGTTGGACGGAGCCATCACCACCATGTTCGGCACGCAGCGCAGGAAGCTGAGGTCGAGGTTGCCGGCGTGGGTTGCACCATCGGGGCCGACGACGCCGGCGCGGTCGATCGCGAACAGCACATCCAGATCCTGGATGGCCACGTCGTGCACCAGCTGGTCGTACGCGCGCTGCAGGAAGGTGGAATAGATCGCGACCACCGGCTTGCCACCCTGGGTGGCCATGCCTGCAGCCAGGGTCACCGCGTGCTGCTCTGCGATGGCCACGTCGAAGTAACGCTGCGGGTACTCCTTGCTGAAGCGCACCAGGCCGGAGCCTTCGCGCATCGCCGGGGTGATGCCATACAGGCGTGGCTCTGCCGCGGCGGCGTCACACAGCCAGTCGCCAAACACGTCGGTATAGGTGGGCTTCTTGGCGCCGGTCTTGGCCACTAGGCCCTTGTCCGGATCGAACGGGCCCACCGCGTGGTAACCGATCTGATCGCCTTCGGCGGGCTCGTAGCCCTTGCCCTTGGTGGTCATCACATGCAGCAGCTTCGGGCCCTTGGAGGCACGCAGCGTCTTCAGCGCGGACAGCAGCGCCGGCAGGTCATGGCCGTCGATCGGGCCGGTGTAATGGAAGCCCATTTCCTCGAACATCGTGGACGGCACGAACATGCCCTTCCAGTGTTCTTCCCAGCGCTTCACGAAACGGGCGGGGTTGTTCTTCTTGTCGCCGAGGATCTTCTTGCCGCCTTCGCGCAGCGCATTGAGCGTGCGGCTGCCGGTGGCGCGGCCGAGCATCTTGGTCAGCCCACCCACTGCCTCGGAGATCGACATGTTGTTGTCGTTGAGGATCACCAGCAGGTTTGGTTCCGGCTCCATGCCACCGGCGTGCATCAGCGCTTCGAACGCCATGCCGGCGGTCATCGCGCCGTCGCCGATCACAGCCACGACCTTGCGGTCGTCACCTTCGGTCTGGCGCGCGATGGCCATGCCCAGCGCTGCCGAGATCGAGGTCGAGGAGTGGCCAACACCGAAGGTGTCGTATTCGCTCTCTTCGCGCTTCGGGAACGGCGCGACGCCATCCTTCTGCTTGACGGTGTGGATCTCGTCGCGGCGGCCGGTCAGGATCTTGTGCGGGTACGTCTGGTGGCCGACGTCCCAGACCAGCTGGTCGACCGGGGTCTGGTACAGGTAGTGCAGGGCCACGGTGAGCTCGATCACGCCCAGGCCAGCGGCGAAATGGCCGCCGCTTTTGCCAACCGATTCGATCAGGTAGGCACGCAGTTCATCGGCAACCGCCGTCAGTTCGGATTCGTCGAACGTGCGCAGGTCATCCGGTGTCTGGATGCGCGCGAGGCGGGGATAGCGGGCAGAGTCGATCATCATGTTCGCACTTGTTCTGAACGCCCATTTTCGCCCTCAAACGGGGGTGGGGCAAGCAAACGCCGCCGTCCGTGACAGGACGGTGAGGGTTGCATTCCCGGCAGTTCAGGTGCAGAGCTTGGAACGCTTGGGCAGCTGGGCCCTCAGGAACGCCATCTGGTCGGCCAGGATGTTGCGGTTGGACAGGATCAGGTGCTCGATCCAGCTCGGCCGGTAGGGCACCGCCAGCAGTGGCATGCCGGCCTGTTGCGGGGTGCGGTCGCTCTTGCGCGAATTGCAGTGGAAGCAGGCGGTGACTACGTTTTCCCAGGTATCCAGGCCGCCTTTGGACAAGGGCATGACGTGGTCGCGGGTGAGGGTAGGGCGTCCGAACTGCTGGCCACAGTAAAGACAGAGATGGGCATCGCGGGCGAACAGGGCCGGGTTGGTCAGGTTCGGCGTCGGGTCCAGCGCGCGTGAGCGGGCGTGGCCGCGCGCGGCGATGATCGGGTGCAGGTCCATCCCGCTCTGCATGCCACTGCGACGATTTGTCCCACCGTGGATGTGCAGGCAGGGGTCGCCGAGCGTCCAGGCGACCGCATCGCGGGCGTAGAGGCAGGCGGCGTCCTGCCAGGTGATCCAATCCAGGACCCGCCCGTGACCATCAAGTGAGAGCAACCGGACCGTGCCGGGGCGATGCAGCGTCGTGACGTTGGGCGATGCTTCGGCGCCCGGAGCAGAAAACGGAGCTCCGGCTTCGATCAGACCCAAGCGTGTAGTGTCTGTCTCCATCGGGAAAACAGCTTATACCTGAATCATTGCGATTTGGGTATCTCCCTGGAGGGCGATACCCAAATCGCAAGATTCAGGTCCGCGCATTCCGCATCCCAGCCCGCCGATGGCGGGTTGGGATGCCCACGCATTCCTCCTATCCCCGCGCCGTCGGCGCGCCCCCCTTAACAAAGGGGGGCTTTTCTCCAGATGGATTTAGGTGGTTTCTGGATCTACGTGTCGACCAATGTCGACACCTACCAACAGCCGCGGGGAGTTGTCGAAGGCGGGGTGGGTCCGGTTGCGGCGGCGTGAGCGCCATGGATGGCGCGACCGAGGCTACAGGGACGTACTTGCGCCGTCCCCCGCAATTGGACCCACCCCGCCATCCCGCAGGAAACCAGCTGTTGCTGTTGCTCCAGCTGTTGCCGTTGCCGGCCAGCGGCCGGCACTACCGCGGGTGCCGGGCGCGGCCCGGCTCAGGCGCCGAAGCGTTCGTCGTCCATTGCCATCAGCGGTGCGGCACCCGCCTGGATGGCGGCGGCGTGGCTGAGGGCGCGCGGCAGCACGCGGGCGAAGTAGAAGCGCGCGGTCTCGCGTTTGCCCTGGGCGAATGCTGCGCCGTGCGCGCTGGCATCGGCGGCGGCAACGCTGCGCGCCCACCAGTAGGCCAGCACCACATACCCCGAATAGAACAGGTAGTCGTAGCTGGCTGCGCCCAGTTCGTCCGGGTTGGCGGCCGAACGCTGCAGCACGTCCATCGTCAGCTTGCCCCACTCGGCGGCCTTGGCACGCAGCGGGCCGATGAACTCGGCCAGGCTTTCGTTGCCTTCATTGGCCTTGGCGAACGCTTCGATCTCGGCCAGCATCAGCTTCAGGCCAGCGCCCTGGCTGGACGCGGTCTTGCGGCCGATCAGGTCCAGCGCCTGGATGCCGGTGGTGCCTTCATACAGCGTGGTGATGCGGGCATCGCGGGCCAGCTGTTCCATGCCGTGTTCGCGGATGTAGCCGTGGCCACCGAAACACTGCAGGGCGTTGTAGGTGTTCTCGATGCCCCATTCGGTCTGGCAGGCCTTCGAGATCGGGGTCAGGAAGCTCACCAGGGTGTCGGCGCGCTCGCGTTCGCCGGCATCTTCTGCATGGTGGGCGACGTCGATCAGGGTGGCGGCATGCAGGGCCAGCAGGCGGCTGCCTTCCACCAGCGACTTGATGGTCAGCAGCATGCGGCGCACGTCCGGATGCACCAGGATCGGGTCGGCCGGCTTGTCCGGGAACTTGGCGCCGCTGAGCGAACGCGACTGCAGGCGCTCACGGCTGTACTTCAGCGCATTTTGGTAGGCGCGCTCGGACAGGCCGATGCCCTGCAGACCGACGCCCAGGCGCGCAGTGTTCATCATGGTGAACATCGCCTGCAGGCCCTTGTGCGGCTGGCCGACCAGGTAGCCCTGGGCACCATCGAAATTCATCACGCAGGTGACCGAGCCCTTGATGCCCATCTTGTGCTCGATCGAGCCGCAGCGCAGCGCGTTGCGCTCGCCGACGTTGCCGTCGCGGTCGACCTTGAACTTCGGAGTGACGAACAGCGAGATGCCCTTGGCGCCCGGCGGGGCGTCGGGCAGCTTGGCCAGCACCAGGTGCACGATGTTGCCGGTCAGGTCGTGCTCGCCGGCGGTGATGAAGATCTTGGTGCCGGTGATCGAATAGCTGCCATCGGCGTTCGGCTCGGCCTTGGTCTTGAGCAGGCCCAGGTCGGTGCCGCAATGCGGCTCGGTCAGGCACATGGTGCCGGTCCAGCGGCCTTCGATCAGCGGCTTCAGGAACGCCTCGTGCTGCCAGGCTTCGCCGTGCTGCTTCAGCGCTTCGATGGCGCCGTGCGACAGCAGCGGGAAGTTGCCCCAGGCGAGGTTGGCGGCGTTGATCATTTCATTGAGCGGCACGCCCAGCGTGTGCGGCAGGCCCTGGCCGCCCAGTTCCGGCGACGCGGTCAGGCCGGTCCAGCCGCCGTCGACGAACTGATCGTAGGCCTGCTTGAAGCCGGGCGGGGTGGTCACTTCGCCGCTGGCCTGGTCGAGCACGCAGCCGATCTCGTCGCCCACGCTGTTGAGCGGGGCCAGTACGCTGGCGCTGAAGCGGCCGGCTTCTTCCAGCACGGCATCGACGACATCGGCGGTGGCGTCGGTGAAGCCAAGACGGGCGAACAGCGGCTCGACCTTCAGCACATCGTGCAGGCCGAAACGAAGGTCGGAAAGCGGGGCGGTGTAGCTGCTCATCGGTGCGTCTCGATTTGATCGGTAACAGGGGGAGCGGCGCGATGCGTCGCGGCGGAAAGCGGAGATCAGCGCAACACGCCCGGCAGGCCCGGGGCCTGGTTCAGCGTGCTGCGGCTGTTGATATCGAAGGTGCGCTGCTTCTTTTCCTGCGGCGTGGCCGACACCGTGCCCTTCAGGCTGTAGGCGAGGGTGCGGTTGCTGGCCAGTGCGTCGGCGATCACCAGGCGTGCAGCCGGGCTGGGCTTGAAGTTGACGTTGATGACATCGGCAGAGACGCCGCCGATGGAGATGCCCGGCTTGGCGGACAGGTGTCCGGCTTCTGTGTCGCCGATGGTCAGGGTCAGCGCGACGTCGTCGAAGCTCATCGGCATCGAACTGTAGTTCTGCAGACGCAGGGCGACGGTCCAGTCGCCGTTGGCCTGCACGGTCAGCTGCTGCAGGCTCGCGGCCGGTTCCGAAACACGCTTGACGATGCCATCGCCGCAAGCGACCAGGGCCAGGGTGCACAGGACGATCAAGACGGTACGGAAGCGGTGGAGCATGGGCGCAGGTCCTCTGAAGGCGGTGCGTGGAGTAAGCATACTACGGCGTATGGTGGAATGGGTCGCCTGCGGCGACCGGCCACAGAGGGTAGCGCGTGAAGATGTACGCGAGGCGTGCGCGATGCCGGATTGCGGACGTAGCGTGTCCCGGTTGGGCGGCGCCTCAATCGGCGGGCGCGTCGCGCAGGGGCGCCATCATGCGCAGCGGTGCGAGGTCGTAGCCCATCGCTTCGGCCTTGGCCTTGAGCCGGTCGAACAGGGCGCGGTCCATCTCCGGCAGGCGCGCGAGGATCCACAGATACTTGTGGCCGGGTTCACCGACCATCGCCCACTGGTAGTCGGGGTCCAGCGCGATCACCCAGTAGTCGGCCCAGACCAGCGGTACCCAGCTCAGCCAGTCAGGAACGAAGCGCACCTGCAGCTGGCCGGGCTGTCCCGCAACGGGCCGCGCCACGCCTTCGGCGACAACCCGCTCGCCATCGGCCTTGCGGCAGGCATTGGTGACGCTGATGCGACCATCGCGGCGCAGCCCGTAGTTGGCGGTGATCTCGCCCACGCACTGCTTCTGGAACGACACCGGCAGATGTGCGATCTCGTGCCACTGGCCGGCGTAGCGATCGATGTCCAGTTCGCTGACGGCGCGCACGGGCTCGGCAGCGAGTACCGGTGCGGCGAAAAGCAGCAGGCAGGTCAGCAGGGCAGGGCGCAGGTGCATTGGTCGGCTCCGGCAGGAGGATTGGAGCTTAGGCCAGCGGCGGCATGCCGGTGTAAAAGTTCCATGCGGCACCGGATCGTGCCTGCCGCCGGCGGTCAGCTACGGGTCGAAGGCGCGTTGGCTGCGCTCGTCGCCATCGTATGTAAGGGTACGTGTGTGCAACGTACCGTTGGACATGTCCCATCTGAAGGTGTCCATGCCGCCGCCGCCGGTGCCCTTCGAATGCAGGCGCACCACGCCACGGGTGAGGTTGTCGGTCAGCAACAGCTGGGCCGAGCCATCGGCGTCCACGCGCAGCCCGGCGCGGTCGCGCAAACGGGCGTCCCCCATGCCCAGCGGGGCGTCCAGTGCGAGAGCAGTGCTGCCGTCTTCAAAGGTACTCAGGCCGCCGCGCTCGACACCACTTCGGTCGAAGATGAGCAGGCCCGCGGAGCGGCTGCGTCGGTCGTCGTCGTCCGCATCCTGGCCGATCTGCACTCGTACCACGCCGCGATCATCCAGGACCTGCAGCCTTTGCGTGCTGATGCTGTCGGCATGCAGCGGGGCGTTCCGCTGCAGCAGCAGCCAGCCCGTCATGCCCGCGAGCAACAGAAGCAGGGTGGCCAATGCGGCAACCAGGTACTGCAGACGGCGCAGTGACTGCTGCAGGCGGGGCAGGGCCAGGGTGTCGTCCATGTCATCAGTGCTCCATGCAGTGAACCGTGGACGGTACTACAGTGCCAGCGACAATGAATACGCCAAAAAAAAAGACCTGCATTTCTGCAGGTCTTCGAACATGGTGGCCGAGGACGGAATCGAACCGCCGACACGGGGATTTTCAATCCCCTGCTCTACCAACTGAGCTACCCGGCCATGCAGAAAAAAAAGACCCGCATTTCTGCAGGTCTTCGAAAGTGGTGGCCGAGGACGGAATCGAACCGCCGACACGGGGATTTTCAATCCCCTGCTCTACCAACTGAGCTACTCGGCCACTTGTTTCGTTGCAGCGATGTCGCTGCCGAGGACGCGCATATTACGGACGTAGGACAGGTTCGGCAAGCGTTTTGGAAAAAAATCTTCACATTGGTGTCTGCGACCGGTGGAAGGCCGTGCAAGTGGTTGATCCTGCGTTGAGCCAGCTTGGCCGGAAATGCTGGAGGCGGAAAACAGCAGCCCGTCGCTGACGCCAAAGCTGACGGGGCAAGCGATACAGCGCCGGCGTGGGGAAGGCGCCGATGGAACGCTGTTTTCATGGCGCCCACGAGGGCACGGCGCGGCGTACTGTCGCGGTTCCCTCCCCGACGCTGCCCGCAGCAGAGCCATTGGACATGTCCGATTCAACCACCCGCATCGTGCTCGCCTCGCGTCCGCAAGGCGCGCCGGTCGCCGCCAATTTCCGCCTCGAACAGGCGCCCCTTCCGGCGCTGGGCCCCGGCCAGGTGCTGCTGCGCAACCGCTACCTGTCGCTGGATCCGTACATGCGCGGACGCATGGACGATGGCCCGTCGTACGCACCGCCGGTGGCAGTGGATGCGGTGATGGAGGGCCAGACCGTGGCCGAAGTGCTGCAGTCGCAGGCGCCTGGCCTGGCGGTGGGCGACCTGGTGCTGGCCCCTGGCGGCTGGCAGACCCATGCTGTGGTGGCGGGTGATGCGATCAGCCGGCGCCTGGATCCGGCCGGGCTGCCGCTGAGCACGGCGCTGGGCGTGTACGGCATGCCGGGGTTCACCGCGTACTCCAGCCTGATCGAAATCGGCAAGCTGCAACCCGGGGAGACCCTGGTGGTGGCTGCTGCCAGTGGGCCGGTCGGTGCCACCGTGGCGCAGTTGGCCAAGCTGCAGGGTGCGCGCGTGGTTGCCATCGCCGGTGGCGAGGCCAAGCGGGCGTACCTGGAAACACTGGGCGTGGATGTGGCGCTGGACCATCGCGCCTCCGATTTTGCCGGGCAGCTGCGTGCTGCCGTGCCGGATGGCATCGACGTGTATTTCGAGAACGTGGGCGGGCACGTGCTCGACGCCGTGCTGCCGCTGCTCAATGATTTCGCGCGCATTCCGGTGTGCGGCACCATTGCCACCTACAACGCCCGCGGCGTCGCGCAGCCTGGGCCGGATCGGCTGCCGGCGCTGTTCAGCCAGATCCTGCGCCAGCGGCTGACCGTGCGTGGCTTCATCGTCCACGACTTCAAGCATCTGTGGCCGGATTTCGAGCGCGACATGCCGCAGTGGCTGCGCGATGGGCGCATCCAGTACCGCGAAGACGTCGTGCAGGGGCTTGAGAGTGCGCCGGAAGCCTTCTTTGGCCTGCTGCAGGGGCGCAATTTCGGCAAGCTGGTGGTGAAGCTGGATTGAGCGATTGCTTCATTGAGGGCACCGGAACGGAACCGGTGCCCTCAATCTTCGACGCGCGCCGTTCGTGGGCTTACGGGGCGAAACGCAGCTGTTTGGCGTCGCGGATCTCGATCTGGGTCTGGTAGTAGTACTTGTCGCTTTGCTGGCCGTTCGAATCGATGAAGGCGATGCGTACCCGACCCGCGGTACCGCGCACCAGCAGGCGCCGGTTCTGCAGCTGTTCGAGCTTCATGCCGAACGCTTTTTCCAGTTCCGGGCGCAGCGCGGCATCGATGTTGAGCGTGATGTTGAGTGGATGGCGGTAATCGCGCTCGCTGTTGAGGTAGATGCGCTCGCCTTCGGTACCGGTGGCCTGTACGGTCAGCACGAAAACGCCGGAGATGCCGCGAGAGGGATCATCCTGCGCCGCACGCACCGCTTCGTAGTTGCCGATATAGCCCGGTGGCGGCATCGGTTGCCGGTCAAGGCGATGCGCGCAGCCAGTGGCGAGCAGCAGTGGAATCAACAGGGCAGGGCGATACATGGCGCGTCCTTGTGCGAGGTGATCCGCCGATTGTGATCACGCGACGATGACGATCACAAGCACTGCAGGAGCGTGATGGCTGCACGCGTTGTTCGCAGGCAGCCGACCACCGCATCACGCAGGCGCGGATAGCGTTGTCTGCGTCACGCCGGCCTGTTGCCGGCGCCATGGGAGCGATTCATGACCGAACACGACAAGAAGACCACGAACGCCCACGAAGGCGTGCAGGAGAGTCGCCAGGACCGGCAGCAGGATGAAGTGGCCAAGCAGCGTCCTGGCCAGCAGGACCAGAAGGTACGTGACGCGCATTCGCGTGCACCGGTGCGCAAGGACGGCGGGCAGGACCCGGCCTGAGCGGTTCGCCAAAACAGAAAGCCCCGGCAGTGCCGGGGCTTTCTGTTTTTCATATGGTGGAGCCAAGGAGGATCGAACTCCTGACCTCGTCATTGCGAACGACGCGCTCTCCCAGCTGAGCTATGGCCCCAAGGGGTGGTGTTGCATCCCGTGGGCAGCGGAGCTGGCGCCACGTGACGGCCCTAGCATAGCGCTGGCCGGTGCCGGCTGCCAAGGGGCACGCAGGGACGCAGCGGAATCGCCGCTGCATCCCTCTGCGGCCCGTCGTTTCAGGGCAGCAGGGCCGCCGCGCGCTGGATCGCGATGTCGGTCGCAGCCGACACGCCATGCAGGTGGATGCAGGCGTGGATCATTCCCGGCAGGCGCTCCAGCGTGCAGTCCACGCCCGCCTCCCGCAGCTGCGCGGCGTACTGTTCAGCTTCGTCGCGCAGCGGGTCGAACTCACAGCTCAGTACCGTCGCCGCCGGCAGCCCGCGCAGATCGCGGGCATGCAGGGGCGAAGCAAGCGCCTGTCGGCGGTCACCGTCGCCCAGATAGGCCTGCCAGCAGCGCTGCATCAGTTCGGCGCTGAGGTAGTAGCCGTCGGCGAACTCGCCGTAGGTGCTGCTGGCCATGGTGGCATCCAATGCCGGGTACAGCAGCAATTGATGCGATGGCAGCGGCAGTCCCTGATCGCGCAGCAGCAGGCAGCACGCTGCGGCGAGATTGCCGCCCGCGCTGTCGCCGCCGATGACCAGGCGTGCTGGATCAAGCCCCAGGTCTGCGGCATTGGCCTGCAGCCACAGCCAGGCGTCGACGACGTCGTGCAGCGGCGTCGGGAACGGATGCTCCGGGGCCAGGCGATAGCCGACGGCAGCGATGACATGGCCGCTGGCATTGGCCAAGGCCCGGCAGGGGCCGTCATAGACCGCCAGCGAGCACTGGAACCAGCCACCGCCGTGGGCGAACAACAGGGCCGGGCGCGGTTCCGTGCTGATGGCCGCGGGCGTGTACAGGCGCACGACCAGCGCATGGCCGTCGCGCGCGCTGATGACGTGCTCCACGACATGCGATATCGCCTCGGTGGCGCCCTGCAGCGTGGGCAGCGCCTGCTCGCTCAGTGCGCGCAGTTCCAGCAGATCGTCCGGCAGCGGTTGCGCCGCCACCGCATCCACGAACGCCTGCAACGCAGGTTCAAGCGGCATGGTCAGCCTCCTGCAGGAACGGCAGCAGCTGGGCGAGGAAGGCCTGCGGTGCTTCTTCCATGATGAAGTGGCCACAGCCCGGAACGACGCTGCCGCGCAGATCATCGGCGTGCGGCTGCAGGGTCAGCATCGGGGCGTTGCCGGTGGCGTGCTCGGCGCCGATGGCCAGCACCGGCATCGTCAACCGGCGTTGTGCGCGGACCTGGTTCTGGCGGATGGTTTCCGGAATCGCGCGGTACCAGGCAAACCCTGCACGCAACGCGCCGGGGCGGCTGTAGGCGGCGATGTAGGTTTCGCTGGCTACCGCATCGCGCCGGTACGACCAGCGGTCGAACATGAAGTCCAGGTAGGCGCGTTCGCGACCGCTGATGAGTGCCTCGGGCAGATCGGCCACCTGGTTGAACATGAAGTGCCACAGGAAAATGTTGTCGGCTGGCGCGGCGAAGATGCCCGGCTCAGGTGCCAACCCGGGAATCACCGCTTCGGTCACGGCCAGGCGCTGTACCGCCTGCGGCTGGTCGCTGGCCAGCGCATAGGCGATCCACATGCCGATGTCATGGCCGACCACCTGGTAGCGCTCGTGGCCGAGGGCCTGCATGGTCTGGTGCAGTACCGCGGCGGCACTGCCGGTGTCATAGCCGTGCGCGGGACGATCGGATTCGCCGATGCCGGGCGGGTCGACCGCGATCGCTTCGAAGCCGGCCTCGGCCAGCGCATGCAGCACGTGGCGCCAGGCGTACCAGGTCTGCGGCCAGCCCGGGATCAACAGCACCGGTTGCCCGCTACCAGCGGAGACGCAATGCACGCGCTGGCCGTCGATGCGCAGGTAGTGGTGGCGCAGGGTATCGTCGCCGGAGGTGCCAGCGGTGGGGATGTTCTTCATGGGGATGTTCCTGTGGGGGCTCAGGCGATGCCGAGCATGTGCTGCATCTGGGCGCTGCTGATCGGCGCGCCGGCGAAGTCGTCGAAGATCTTGTCGGTGACCGGAATGATGTGGTCGCGGATGAAGGCGGCACCTTCGCGCGCACCGGCTTCCTGGTCCTTCAGGCAGCACTCCCATTCCAGCGTTGCCCAGCCGGCGTAGTCGTACTGCGCCAGCTTGGAGAAGATCGACTTGAAATCGACCTGGCCATCGCCCAGCGAGCGGAAGCGGCCGGCGCGTTCGGTCCAGTCGGCGTAACCACCGTAGATGCCCTGGCGGCCATTGGGGCGGAACTCCGCGTCCTTGACATGGAACATGCGGACAAGCGGATGGTAGATGTCCAGGAACTGCAGGTAATCCAGCTGCTGCAGCACGAAGTGGCTGGGATCGAACAGGATGCGGCAGCGCTCATGCTGGCCCACACGCTCGAAGAAGCGTTCGAAGCTGGTGCCATCGTGCAGGTCTTCGCTGGGATGGATTTCGTAGCAGAGGTTGATGCCGTTGTCCTCGCAGGTATCGAGGATCGGCCGCCAGCGTCGTGCCAGCTCATCGAATGCGGCGTCGATCAGGCCCGGCGGACGCTGCGGGAACGGGAACAGGTAGGGCCAGGCGAACGAGCCGGAGAAGGTGCCCATGTCCTGCAGGCCGAGCCGGCGCGAGGCGCGGGCGGCCAGATGCAACTGCTGCTGTGCCCATTCGCTGCGGGCCTTCGGGTTGCCGCGCAGCGCCTCCGGGGCGAAGCCATCGCACAGTTCATCGTAGGCCGGATGCACGGCCACCAGCTGGCCGAGGATGTGGGTGGTCAGCTCGCTGACCTGCAGGCCGTGCTCGGCCAGGGTGCCACGCAGGTCGTCGCAGTAGTCCTGGCTGTCGGCGGCGGTGGCCAGGTCGAACAGGCGCGCGTCCCAGGCCGGAATCTGCAGGGCCTTGAAACCGTGGCCGGCCGCCCAGGCGGCGATGCCGGACAGGCTGTCGAACGGCGGCTGGTCGCCAGCGAACTGCGCCAGATGCAGGCTGGGGCCTTTGAGGGTTTGCATGTGTTGCTCCAATTGTTTGTCGGTCGACAAAGAATAGGCGCGTGCATCGGGATGGTCAACACCCGCGTTACACTGCGCGCCTCAGAACGGCAGGCAGGCAGATGGCAGGGCGACCGCGCGAATTCGACAGGGACCAGGCATTGCGCAGGGCGATGCTGCTGTTCTGGCAGCACGGCTATGAGGGCACCTCGATGTCGGCCCTGGTCGAAGCGCTTGGCATTGCCTCGGCGCGCATCTACGCCGCGTTCGGCAGCAAGGAGCAGTTGTTCCGCGAAGCGGTGGCGCTGTACGAGGAAGGCGAGGGCGGCTTCGCGCCGCGCGCGCTGGAACAGGCGTCACTGCGCGATGCGATCGGCAGCATGCTGCGTGATGCCGTGCTGACCTATACCCGTCGTGGTCGTCCGCATGGCTGCCTGGTGGTGTCGTCGGCCAGCAGCGTGTCACCGGAGGGCGAGGGCGTACGAGACTGGCTGGCCAGCCATCGTCGCCAGCGCACGGCGGCGATCATCGCGCGGCTGCAGCAGGCGCAGGCAGCCGGCGAGCTGTCTGCCGATCTGTCCGTGCAGGCCCTGGGCGATCATTTCGCCACGGTGCTGCATGGCATCTCGGTGCAGGCGCGTGATGGGGTCAGCCGCGAGCGCCTGCTGGCGATGGTCGAGGTTGCGCTGGCGCCGTTGCCGCAGCAGGGCTGAGGGCAGACTGTGCCGAAATCGGCCTGATCACCCCGCGGTCTGTCGACGCAACGAAATTGTAACAATTTGGAGGATAATGGCCGCTTGCGCAGTTTTCCTCCTATTTGCCGCCCGGTCAGCGCAGGCCGCACGGACGCCTCCTCAGAGCTTTCGATGCCTTCCCATTCCGATTCCCGCCGTTCGTCGGGCATGTCGTCCTCCCTCGTTTCCTTCCGTCGCCATCCGCTGGCCCTGGCCTGTGCAGGCCTGGCCCTGGCTGCCAGCTTCGGTGCTGCCGCGCAGGACAGTGCGCCGACCCCGACCGGGCTGGACACCATCACCGTGACCGCCGAGCACCGCGAGCAGAACCTGCAGGAAGTGCCGGTGTCGGTAGGCGTGGTGCAGGGCGAGCGCATGCGCGACTTCACCGCCGGCGGCGACGACACCCTGCTGGCGCTGTCCGGCCGCGTGCCGAGCCTGTATGCGGAAACCACCACCGGCCGCATCTTCCCGCGCTTCTACATCCGCGGCCTGGGCAACATCGATTTCTACCTGGGTGCGTCGCAGCCGGTGTCGATCATCCAGGACGACGTCGTGCTGGAACACGTGGTGCTGAAGTCCAACCCGGTCTATGACGTCGACCAGGTGGAAGTGCTGCGCGGTCCGCAGGGCTCGCTGTTCGGCCGCAACACCACCGCCGGCATCGTCAAGTTCGACACCCTCAAGCCGACCCAGGACTACAGCGGCCGTGTCAGCGCCAGCTACGCTTCCTACAACAGCGTGTCGATCGACGGTGGCTTCGGTGGCCCGATCAACGACATCGCTTCGTTCCGCGTGTCGGCCCTGTACCAGCACCGCGACGACTACGTCGACAACACCTACACCGGCCCCAGCGCCGACGGCACGGTCAGCCCGAGGAAGAACGCCATGGGCGGCTTCGACGACCGCAACGTTCGCGCGCAGCTGCTGCTGACCCCGAGCGACCAGTTCTCGATCCTCGCCTCGGCCCACGCCCGCGACTACGAAGGCACCTCGACCCTGTTCCTGCGCAATGCGCTGACCAAGGGCTCGAACAAGACCGACGTGCCGCGTGACCAGGTCGCCTATGACGAGGCCGACAACAACCCGCAGGCGTACAAGACCTACGGCGGTTCGGTGAAGGCGCGTTATGACTTCGGCGCGATCGATTTCACCTCGATCACCGCCTACGAAACCACCTCCGGCTACAGCCGTGGTGACACCGACGGTGGCGCTGCGGTCAACTTCCCGGTCAATGGCGTGCCGAACGGCTTTGGCCAGTCGATGGGCCAGATCCGTGACCTGGACCAGTGGACCCAGGAATTCCGCCTGGCCAGCCACGATGACAGCGCCCTGCAGTGGCAGGCCGGCGCGTTCTACTTCAACGGCAGCGACACCACCGACTTCTACCAGCGCGCCTGGTTCCTGAAGGGCGCGGCGCGCAACCCGAACAACTGGGTGCGCCTGCGCAACAAGAACACCTCGTGGGCCGGATTCGGCCAGCTCAGCTACGCCTTCACCGACAAGTTCACCGTCACTGCCGGCCTGCGCCAGACCCGCGATGAGAAGCACACCCGCCTGCTGAAGACGGCTGATACCGCCGCCGGCCTGGTCACCTACAAGGGCCGCACCGACGTCAAGATGACCGACACCACCCCGAGCTGGGATCTGAGCGCGATGTATCAGATCACCCCGGACGTGAGTGTCTACGCGAAGGTCGCGCGCGGCTTCCGCGGCCCGACCATCCAGGGCCGTTCGGCCGTGTTCAACGCTGACTTCACCACCGCCGATTCGGAGACGATCCTGTCCTGGGAAGCGGGCGTGAAGAGCAGCCTGTGGGACAACCGCCTGCGCCTGAATGCCACCGCGTTCACCTACACCGTCAACGACATCCAGCTCAACGGCAACGATTCGGACGGCAACGGCGTGCTGTTCAACGCCGACAAGGCCAAGGCCTACGGCTTCGAAGCGGACATGGAACTGCGCCCGATCCCGAACCTGACCCTGAGTGCCGGCCTGAGCCTGCTGCACAGCGAGATCAAGGACAAGCGCGTGTATGCGCAGGTCTGCGCCCTGAACGGCAAGGTGGTGTGCACCGTCGATGACCCGACCATCAAGGTCGGTGCCAACACCTTCGCCCAGATCGATGGCAACCCGCTGCCGAACGCGCCGAAGTACAACATCAACCTGGCCGCGCGCTACGACTTCCCGGTCAGCGATGCAGGCACGATGTTCGTGTCCACCGACTGGAACAAGCAGGGCTACACCAGCTTCGTGCTGTACGACAGCCAGGAGTTCAACTCCAAGGGTGATTTCGAGGGCGGCCTGAAGATCGGCTACTCGGGCAACTACGGTGCCTACGAAGTGGCGCTGTTCGCGCGCAACATCACCAACGAGAAGAACCTCAAGGGTGTGATCGAGAACTACATGGCGGCGGTCTACAACGAACCGCGCACCGTGGGTGTGTCGCTGAACATGAACTGGTAAGACGCATCGGTCGGTACCGCACGCGGTACCGACACCTTTGCACTACCTTCCAGACGCCCTGCCTGTGCAGGGCGTTTGCCGTTGTGGGAACTGACACGCGGAATCGACGCCCCGCAGGTGCAGGGCGTCGTAACGGGTCTACTTGGCGGCGGGCGTGACAGCAGGGGCCAGCTCGGCGAACAGGCCGCCGAGCACACCCATGGTTGCCGTGTCGGCGCCCATGTCTTCGGCGGCGTTGGCAATGGCGATCACACCACTGTTCTGTGCGGGGAACAGCACCACCCAGGCCAGCCAGTTGCCATCGGAGCCACCGTGCACCAGCACCGGGCCCTGGCGACCGGCGATGGACGGCTGCACGCCCCAGTCCAGACCTGAGGGGCTGCCCGGTTGCGCGCTCTGCATCAGCGTGTAGGACGCCGGCGTCAACAGCGTGCCCTTGCCGTGGCTGCCGGCGAGCTGGTCGATGGCGAACAGTGCCAGGTCCTGCAGGCGCATGTGCAGGTTGCCGGCGGCGGTGTAGATCGGCGGTACGCCATCGTCGGCTTTCTGCGGCGCGCGGGTGACCGGCTTGCCGCCGCGGTGGCCCAACGGCTGCCCTGCCGTGGTCGGCCCGAAGCCGGCACCGGTCATCTTCAGTGGCTGGAACACCTCGCGTTGGATCAGCGTCTCCACGTCCTTGCCTGTGGCGCGCTCGGCGATCACGGCTGCGATCAGGAAGCCGCTGTTGCTGTAGGCGAATTCCGTTCCCGGCGGGTGGACCGGCGCCTCTGACAGCGCGGCCTTGATGTAGGCCTCGCGCTGCACCGGCAGGGCACGCGTGTCGGTGAAGAACGCATCCAGAGCGGTGCCATCGGTGAGGTTTTCCGGCAGGCCCGCGCGGTGCGACAGCAGCTGCACCAGCGTGACGTTGCGGTAGGCCGGCTGCATCTGTGCCGCGAGGTCGGGCAGCATCGTCGACAGCGGCGCATCCCACTTCAGCACGCCCTGTTCGACCAGGCGCGCGATCATCGCCACGGTGATCGGTTTACCGGTCGAGCCGATCATCCAGGCATCGCCGGTGCTGACGGCCACCTTTTCATCATTGCGGCGCACGCCGCTGACGGCCTGCTCGGCGATCTTGCCGTCGCGGATCATCAGCACACCCATGGCCGGCGTCGTCGTGCCCTGTAATGCCTGAGCGATGCGTGCCTGCAGGTTATCGGCGGCGCTTGCACTGGCAGCGACGCACAGGAGTGAAACGCCCAACCATCGGCGCAGGTGGCGCATAGGGCGAGAGGGGGAAGCTGCGGTCCGTTCGGAGATGATCGTGTGCATGGGAGTCCTTTGCGCAGCAGCGTGGGCAGGACCTGCGCCGACGGCATCGGTCCTGCGGGGTGCATCGTCCACTCGTGCCTTGAACAGGCGTACAAGGTGACGTGCGATTCACTCTTGCACGCCGCCGACGCAGGCGTATGTGTCTGCAGTCATGTACATAAACCGAGCGGCGCGATCCTGTTGGCGGACATACAGGATCGCGGCAGGGCTCGCTCCAAGGAGCAATCAGCGCCGCATGGGTTTCGAGAGGCGGCAGCGCGACGTGTCTCGCGCAGCAGGCACGCGCCGCGAGATCTCATGGCAGTGCCAGGGTGTACCGTCGCCGCGCTGCGTGCGCGACGACGGCAGGATACTCAGGCGGCGGGCAACAGCGGTGCCAGCACCGGCTCCAGTTCCTGCTGGCGCCAACCGGCCAATGCGGCAGGCCACTGCCGATGCTCCAGATAGCTTTCCAGATGCTTGCGCGAGGCCAGTACGCCGTCAGCCAGACCGAGCTCGCGGCTGCGTTCGGCTACGGCATCCTGCAGCTTCTTCAGCAGCTGCTTGCTGGCATCGCTGGCCTGCATTGCCAATGGTGCATCGGCTTCGTCGGCCAACGGGGTATCCAGCGCCTCCCATACCGCAGCGGCAAGCTTGCGCGGCGCCTTCGGGAATTGTTCGAACAGCTTGCTCAATGCAGCCGCGTCGGCTGGCGGCGTGCGTGCCAGGGTCGCGGCCAGTTCGTTGTCCAGGATCCAGCTGCGCGGACGGTCGCTGGCGCGCGCCTGCACGTCGCGCCAGCGCAGCAGGCGCAGCAGGCGGCGCTGCGCGGGCGCGTCCAGGAACTGCGCCGAGCGCATGCCCAGGTGTGGCCAGCGGTCCTCGTCATTGGCGACGCTGGCCAGCAGGCGCTCGCCGTCGTCGTGCAGCCACTGCTGGCGCCCCAGCGATTCCAGCCTGGCGGAAATCGCGTCATGCATCGCGAACAGGTGCTCGACGTCGTCGGCGGCGTACTTCAGCTGTGAGTCCGACAGCGGCCTGCGCATCCAGTCCGAGCGGGTTTCGCCCTTTTCCAGTGCCACGCCGGTGATCTCCTGCACCAGCTTCTGGTAGCCCATGCCAGCACCAATGCCGGCCAGGGCGGCGCCGATCTGGGTGTCGAACAACGGGCGCGGCAGCACGCCGCAGGTCCACTTGAACGCCACCAGGTCTTCGCTGGCGCTGTGCATCACCTTGGTGATGGATTCATCGGCCAGCCACGGTGCCAACGCCTCGGGCATGCCGGGAATCAACGGGTCGATCAGCAGGATGTCCTCGCCGACGGCCATCTGCACCAGCGCCAGCTGCGGCCAGAAGGTGCGTTCACGGATGAATTCGGTATCCAGGCCGATGCGGGTCGGCCGTTGCTGGCGGTATGTGTCCAGCTCGGCGGGGGTGGTGATCCAGGTTGCCACAGGTCGGGGCCTACTACTCGTGTTTGCTCAGGCAGGTGAGAATAGCCTAACGTCGGTCCGCATCCGTGCCGAAGGAGGCCCTGCTTGCGTTTTCTGCTGTCGTCCGCGCTGTCTACCGCCTTGGCCGTGGGCCTGGCCGGTTGCACGCCGTCGCCCCCTGCGCAGACCTCCAATGGCACCGCAGGCCAGCCGGCCGATCCCGCAGCAGAGGCCGATCCGGCGTCTGGTAGCGGGCAGGGCACGGTGACCATTGCCGGTGACGATGCGGCCGAGGACATCCAGCAGTGGACGCCGCCGCGGGTCGATCGCCAGGGACGTACGCTGGCACAGCTGCGCCGGGCCGCCGAACAGGCGTTCGCGCAGGGGCACCTGTACGAAGATGGCGATGCGGCGGTGCCGCTGTGGCTGGCGGTGCAGGAAGAGGAGCCCGATGATCGGCAGGCGCGGCAGGGGCTGCAACGCGCGAAACAGAAGTTGCTGCAGCAGGCCGATGCGTTGCTGCAGCGGCCCTTGCAGCAGCGTGAGGCACTGGCCGAAGCCGGGCGGCAGGCGCTGGTACTGCTGACCCTGGCGCCGAAGGATGAGAAGGTGCGCGCGCTGCAGGGCCGGGTGGAGACGGCGCAGCGTGTGGTCGCCTACAACCGCGCGGGCGAGGACGATCTGCGTGCCGACCGGATCGGTGAGGCGGGCGACGGCGCCATCGGCAATTTCCGCGAGGCACTGGCGCTGGACCCGAACAACCGCCGTGCGCGGCAGGGTCTGGCCGCTGCCGAAAGCGGACTGATCCGGCGGGCCGAGGATGCCGCGCGCATCCGCGATTTCGCCAGCGCCGGCGCGTGGTTGGCAGAAGCCAGCAAGGTGCGTGACTCGTCACCGACCATCGCCGATGCGTTCGAGCGCATCGAGCAGATCCGCGCAGCAGCGCTGGTCCAGCTGCGCGATGGCGGCCTGCATGATCTCACCACTCCGCAGGGACTGAAGCCTGCGCGCGAGAAGCTGGCCGAAGCGCTGCGCATCGCCTTGCCGGGCGACGCGGTGGTGGCGCAGCTGCGCGAGCGCATCGAGTTGGCCACCCATTACGGCAGTTTCCGGCCGGGGCAGGTGTTCAGCGACGCACTGCGTGATGGCGGCCGTGGACCGCAGATGATCGTGGTACCGCACGGTGGATTCCAGATGGGTGCCAGTGATACCGAGCCGGGCGCAACCGATGCGGAGCGGCCGTCGCACTATGTGCGCTTCGAGCGCGGTTACGCGATGGCGATCACCGAGATCACCGTGGGTGATTTCGAGCGCTATGTGAAGGCGACCAACGCTCGTCCACGCGCGACCCGGCGTGGACATTCGGTGGTCTATGACGAGCGCAGCGGCAATTTCATCCGTCGCAGCGGCGTGGACTGGCGATCCGACTATGACGGTGGGCGCGCGCTGGGCAATTCGCCGGTGATGCACGTCAGCGTGCGTGATGCGGAGAACTACGCGACCTGGCTCTCCGAGCAGACCGGCCGCAGCTACCGCCTGCCCAGCGAGGCCGAGTTCGAGTACGCGATGCGTGCCGGCAGCAGTGGCCGTTACCCGTGGGGCGATGCCGGGCTGCCGCCGGAAGGCAGTGGCAATTACACCGGCAGCAAGGACGTTTCACCGTCCGGCAGGCATTGGCACAATGCCTTCGTCGGCTATGGCGATGGTTGGTGGGGGCCGGCACCGGTCGCCAGTTTCCAGGCGAACGGCTTCGGGCTGCACGACATGGGCGGCAACCTGAGCGAGTGGGTGGCCGACTGTTGGCATGCCAGCTATCGGCGCGCTCCGGCCGATGGTGTGGCCTGGTTCAACCCGGGCTGCCGTTCACGGGTGATCCGGGGTGGCAACTGGGCCAATGCCCCGGAGCAGACCCGGGCGGCCTGGCGGCAGTCGCAGGATTCGGATACCACCAGCGCGCGCATCGGCTTCCGGCTGGTCCGCGGGATCTGACGGGCACGCCTGGATCGGCGCCGGTTTCACCCGCCGCAGGCAGCGCCGCACTAAGATTGCGCCGTGCCCGCCGGCCGGCGGGGTCAGCTGGAAGACCTGCCGATGCGCAATGATCCTTTTTCCCGCTCGCCGCAGCAGCGGCGTGGCCTGTTCGGCAACATCCGCTGGTGGGTGCTGCTGCTGGCCGCCGGCTATGCGGCGTTCTACTGGTTCTCCAACCGTGCGGTCGACCCCTATACCGGCGAGAAGGTGCTGATCGACAGCAGCCTGGACGCCAGCCAGGAGAAGGCACTGGGCCTGCAGGCCTACCAGCAGATCCTGTCGCAGGAGCGCCCGCTGGGCCCGAACGAACAGGTCTCGCGGGATGTCCGGGCGATTGCCGAGCGACTGATCGCCAAGGTGGACGTGGTGGAGACCGCGCTGGCGCAGGAACACGGGCTGCAACCGGCACACTTCGCGCGCGACTTCGAGTGGGAAGTGAATGTGATTCCGTCCGAACAGGCCAATGCGTTCTGCCTGCCCGGCGGCAAGATGGCCGTGTACACGGGGCTGATTCCGGTCGCGCGCACCCGCGATGCGATGGCGGTGGTGATGGGTCATGAAATCGCCCATGCGTTGCTGCGCCACGGTGCACAGCGCATGGCCCAGCAGAAGCTGACCCAGATCGGCCAGGTGGCCGGCGCCGCCAGCGGCATGGATGCGCAGCAGCAACAGATGATGATGTCGGCGATGGGCTACGGCTATCTGTTGCCGTATGCGCGCAGCCACGAGACGCAGGCTGATGAAGTAGGCCTGATGCTGGCGGCGGCGGCGTGTTTCGATCCGCGCGAGGCGGTGCCGCTGTGGCAGCGCATGGGTCAGGCCGGTGGCGGCCAGTCGCCGCCGGAATTCGCTTCGACCCACCCAAATCCGGGTACCCGTATCCAGAATCTGCAGGCGTTGATGCCGAAGGCGCTGGAGTACCGGCAGAAGTTCTGCGAGCAGGCCAGGTAAAGGGTGGTTGGGCAGGGCTGCGCCCTGCACCCGCCGAGGCTGGAGCACCAGCCGAAGCAACAGCAACAGCAACAGCAACAGCGGGCTATCCGTGGGATGGCGGGGTGGGTCCGATTGCGGGAGACGCCGTAAACCCATCCATGGGGGCTTGGCCGCGGCATCCATGCCGCGGACACTCCCGCAACCGGACCCACCCCGCCTTCGACAGATCTCCGCGATCTGTTGGAATGGCATTGCCTGCTCTTGGTGGGTGTCGACCTTGGTCGACACGTAGGTCCACGCCATGCGTGGATGCTCTTCGATGAATTATCGAAATATTCGATTTCGATGGAGATTCATCCACGCATGTCGTGGATGTGCCAACCGTCACCGGGAAACTGTCGAAGGTGGGGCGGTGTCGGATTGCGGGGTGTCAGCCGCATGGATGCGGCTGCCAAGCCCCCACGGACGGGTTTACGGCGTCCCCGCAATCCGACACCGCCCCACCAAACCCACAGATAGCTCAGCGCCGGCTGTTGCATTTGACGTTGCCGTTGCTTGAACGCATCTGCAGGTGCAGGGCGCAGCCCTGCCGAACACCCCTTACTTGACCGCCGTCACCTGGACGTCGATCACGCCGTCTCCGACGCGGGCCTGCAGTGCGTCACCCGGTTGCACCTGTTCGACCCTTCGTACCAGCGCGCCGTCGTCTGCACGGGTCACGATGCTGTAGCCACGGGCGACGGTCGCCAGTGGACTGACTGCTTCCAGCGAACGCGCCAGGCCACGCAGACGCAGCGCATCACGCTGCAGCAGGCGCTGCAGTGTCGCCTGTGGGCGCCCGCCCAGCGCGGCAAGGCGACGTCGCAGTGCCTCCATCTGCCGTTGCGGATGATGACCTCGCAACACTGCGGCGGCGTGGCGCAGGCGGGCCGCGCGACGCTCCTGCTGCTGGTTGTGCGCCGCATGCAGTCGTCGCCCGAGGTCCAGCTGGCGTCGGCGCAGCAGATCCAGCCGTGCTTGCGGGCTCTGTGCATTCAAACGCAGCAGGGCACGATCGGCGCGCTGCATGGCCTGCTGCAGGGTGTGGCGTTGCAGCTGCACCATGCGAGCCGCGTTGCGGCGCAGGCGCAGGGCCAGGTCGCGCTGATCGGGTACCAGCAGTTCTGCGGCCACCGATGGCGTCGGTGCGCGCAGGTCAGCGGCAAAATCGCTGAGACTGAAGTCGGTTTCGTGACCCACCGCCGAAACTACCGGCGTGCGGCTGGCGGCGATTGCACGGGCCAGGGCTTCATCGTTGAACGCCCACAGGTCTTCCAGCGAGCCACCGCCGCGGGTCAGCAGGATCACGTCGTAGCGGCCGCTGGCATCGGCGGCCTGCAGCAGGCGGGTGATCTGCGCGGCAGCGGTCGCGCCCTGCACCAGGGTCGGCAGCAGATCCACTTCCAGCAACGGGAAGCGGCGGCCGAGCACGCTCAGCACATCTCGCACGGCGGCACCGGTGGGCGAGGTGATCACCGCCAGGCGCTGTACATGGGCCGGCATCGGCCGCTTGCGTCCAGGGTCGAACAGACCCTCGGCCTCCAGCCGCGCCTTCAGTTCCTCGAATGCGCGACGCAGTGCACCTTCGCCGGCTTCTTCCATGTGGTCCAGCACCATCTGGTACTCGCCACGGGCGTCGTACAGGGTCACCTTGCCGCGCACCAGTACGCGCATGCCCTCGCGCGGCACGAACTTCAGGTACTGCGCCTTCATCCTGAACATCGCAGCGCGCAACTGTGCACGCGCGTCCTTCAGGGTGAAGTACAGATGGCCGGACGCCGGGCGCGCCACGCTACCCAGTTCGGCTTCGACCCAGATCGCCGGGAAGCTGCCTTCCAGCAGGTCGCGGGCGAGGGTATTGAGCTGGCTGGGGGTGAAGACGTCGTTGTTGCGTGGCTGCATGGTTACGGCGTGGGGCAGATGGAGCAGGGGCCTCAGGATCGCACGTCAGCGCAGGCCGTGCTGGCCCAGCGCCCATTGCACGTGTTCGCGGACCACGGGTGAAGCATCTTCGGCGCGTGTCTGCAGTGCCGACAGCGTCTCTGCCGTGGTCGACGCATTGCCCAGTGCCACGGCGATGTTGCGCAGCCAGCGCTCGTGGCCGCTGCGGCGGATCGGGCTGCCTTCGGTACGGCGCAGGAATTCAGCTTCGTCCCACGCGAACAACTGGTCCAGGCGCGCGGTGTCCAGGTTGTTGCGGGCGCGGAAGTCGGCCTCGTCGGTGCGCTTGGCGAACTTGTTCCAGGGGCAGACCAGCTGGCAGTCGTCGCAGCCATAGATGCGGTTGCCGATCAGGGGTCGCATCTCCACGGGGATCGCACCGTCATGCTCGATGGTCAGGTAGGAAATGCAGCGGCGTGCATCCAGGCGCTGCGGGCCGGTGATGGCCTGGGTCGGGCAGACGTCGATGCAACGGGTGCAGGTGCCGCAGTGGGCGCTGGCCGGCGTATCAATCGGCAGCGGGATATCGATGTAGATCTCGCCGATGAAGAACCACGAGCCGCCGTGGCGGTCGATCAGGCAGGTGTGCTTGCCGATCCAGCCCAGCCCCGCGTTGCGTGCCAGTGCGCGCTCCAGCACCGGCGCAGAGTCGACGAACACGCGGTAGCCCAGCGGCGCCACCTCATCGTTGATCTGCGTGGCCAGCTTCTGCAGGCGGTTGCGCATCAGCTTGTGATAGTCGCGGCCGAGTGCGTAGCGCGCCACATAGGCGCGGCCCGGATCGGCCAACGTGGCCCAGGCTTCGGTGTCATCCTTGTGGCTGTAGTCCATGCCCACCGAGATCACCCGCACGGTGCCGGGCAGCAGTTCTGCCGGGCGCGCGCGCAGGGTGCCGTGGCGGGCCATCCAGTCCATCGTGCCGTACAGGCCCTGGCCCAGCCAGTCGGCCAGGTGCGCCTCATCCTCGCCCAGTTCGATGCCGGCGATACCACAGCGCTGGAAACCATGCGCACGCGCGAGGTCGCGGATGCGCTGTACGGCCAGGGCCGGATCGAGTAGGGCAGGGGCGGGGGACATGTGCACCAGTATAAAATCCCTGCATGGCCAACCTTGCCGATCTGTTCGATTCCCGTGCCGCACGCACACTCGATGCCCAGGCGTCCGCGCTGGCGGGCGAGGGTGGCTGGGGCCTGATGGCCCAGGCGGGGCAGGCGGCCTGGCAGTGCCTGCTGCAGCACTGGCCACAGGCGCGCCGGCTCGGCGTGGTCGTTGGCAGCGGCAACAATGGCGGCGATGGTTACGTGCTGGCCCGCCATGCGCTGCAGGCGGGGCTGCAGGTTCAGGTGGTCGCGCTGCCGGGCAGCCCGCCTTCCACGGCACTGGCGCAGCGTGCCGCAACGGATTTCAGGTCCGCCGGGGGAACCGTCGCTGATTTCAACGGCGAATTGGCCCAGGCCGATGTATGGGTCGATGCCCTGTTCGGTCTCGGCTTCGCCCGCGCACCGGGCGGTGCAGCACAGGCCTTGATCGAGGCGCTGAACGCGCAGCAGGCACCGGTGTTGGCGCTGGATGTGCCCAGCGGCGTCGATGCCGACCGTGGCTGCGTGCCGGGCGCCGCCGTGCGCGCGACCCTGACCTTGCAGTTCATCGTCGCCCATCGTGGCCTGTACACCGGCGACGCGCTGGAATACACCGGGCGCAGACAGCTGGCACCGCTGACGCTGCCCGACGAGGCCTGGCAGGGTGTCGTTGCTGATGCAGAGTGCTGGACACAGTCGCGCCTGCCGGATCTGCTGCCGCCGCGCCGTGCCAACAGCCACAAGGGTGAATCCGGCCATGTGCTGTGCGTGGGCGGCAACCATGGCAGCGGCGGTGCCATCGCGATGGCCGCCGAAGCCGCGCTGCGCGCTGGTGCAGGTCTGCTGAGCATCGGCACGCGTCAGGATCATGTCGGCCCGCTGCTGGCGAGGTTGCCTGAGGCGATGACGCATGCGCTGGAAGATGGCGCTGCGCTGCCCGCGTTGCTGGCAAAAGCCAAGGTCGTAGCGATCGGCCCGGGTCTGGGCCAGGACGAATGGGCGCGCGCGCTGTATGCGCGTGTGCTGCAGTCGGGCCTGCCGCTGGTGATCGACGCCGATGCGCTGAACCTGCTGGCGCAGGACGCGCATGCGATGACCGATGCGATCCTGACCCCGCACCCCGGCGAAGCCGCGCGCTTGCTGGAAACCACCACGGCGGCAATCCAGGCCGATCGCTACGGCAGCGCGCAGGCGCTGGCCGGGCGCTATCACGCGGTGGTGGTGCTGAAGGGCGCTGGCAGCATCGTCGCCGCGCCCGGCCGCACACTTCGACTGATTGCTGCCGGCAACCCGGGAATGGCGGTAGGTGGCATGGGTGACCTGTTGACCGGCATCATCGCCAGCCTGCGCGCGCAGGGCCTGTCTGCATTCGATGCGGCGGCAGGCGGTGCGCTGCTGCATGCCCTGGCCGGTGACGTCGCCGCTGCCGACGGTGCGCGCGGGCTGCTTCCCACTGATCTGCTGGCGCCCCTGCGGCGGCTGGCCAACCCGGAATGTTCCCGATGACCGAATTCTTCCTTGCCGACAGCGATGCCACCGAATTGCTGGGGCAGTGGCTGGCAGCCACACGTCCGCCACAGGCGCTGGTCGAACTGCGCGGCGATCTTGGCGCCGGCAAATCGACTACGGCGCGCGCGCTGCTGCGTGCGCTGGGCGTGCAGGGTGCGATCCGCAGCCCCACCTATACCCTGGTCGAGCGCTATCCGTTGTCCAGTGGCGGCGAAGCCTGGCACCTGGACCTGTATCGCATCGGCCAGGCCGGCGAGCTGGATTTCCTTGGGCTGGACGAGGGCAGCGCGGTGCTGTGGCTGGTCGAATGGCCCGAGCGCGGTGCCGGCGCACTTCCGCCCACCGATCTGGTCGTGGCACTGGAAATTGAAGGGCAGGGGCGTCGCGTGCGTCTCACTGGCGTCAGCGACGCGGGACGTGAATGGCTGTTGCGGCTTCCCGAAGGTGGCGACTTGCAGGCCCTTTCTGTCGGCTGACGAGAACAAACACCGGCAGGTTACGGATTATTAAGGAAAAAGGTGTTGCATTCCGTTCAGTGCGGTGATTGAATCCTGAGTCATGCGCCCGGGGAATCGACTCATTGCCATCTGTGCCGCCGTCGGACTTGGTCTGGCGAGCGTCAGTGCGTGGGCCGGTGAGGTCCGTCAGGTCCTGCTGAATACCGGTTCTACCGGAACCCGTGCGGAAATCGCGCTGGTCGGCAGTGGCGGCTACAAGACCCTGTCGTTGGCCGGTCCGAACCGGCTGGTGGTCGATTTCCCCGATTCCAGCGCGGTGCGCAACCTGAAGATGCCTTCGCCGCAGGGCGTGGTCACAGCGGTGCGCACCGGGCAGCCGGTACCGGGCACCTTCCGTGTCGTATTCGACCTGGCCGAGACGGTCGCGCCCTTCCGCCCGCAGATGCAGCGCGAAGGCAATGAATCCAAGCTGGTGATCGAGTGGCCGGGCGATGGGCCGGCCGTGGCCGCCAGCCGACCCGCGGTGACCCCTGTGCCGACGCAGCCGCCTGCAGCATCTTCGGTGAGTCTGGCTTCGACCCCGAACCCGACCCCGACCCCAGCACAGACCGCTCAGTCCCGTGGTGATGCCGCGCGGGCCACCGCGCTGTTGACCGCGCAGGTCCAGCAGCAGGCCAGCGCCAGCGCCGCGGCACCCGCCGCGCCGACGCCTGCGCCGAGCACCGCGCCGGTGCAGATGGCGGCAGCGGGCACCACCGCCAGCAGCACGCCGACGTCATCGCCGGCTGCGATCCTGGCCGGTCAGGCCACCACCGCGGTGGTGACCACCCAGCCGAAGCCGGTGCCGGCCCCTGTTGCGCCGACCGAGTCGCCACGTCCGACCATGCCCAGCGATGCCTCGCGCATCCGTATGCAGCCGGGCATGCGTCATCTGGTGGTGGCGATCGATCCGGGCCATGGCGGCCAGGACCCCGGTGCCATCGGCCCGACCGGCAAGCGCGAGAAGGACGTCACCCTGGCGGTGGCGCGTGAACTGGCCCGACAGGTCAATGCCACGCCCGGCCTGAAAGCGTTCCTGACCCGCGACAGCGATGTGTTCATTCCGCTGCCGATGCGTGCGCAGAAGGCACGCGCGAACAAGGCCGACATCTTCATTTCGATCCACGCCGATGCCGCCGAGAACCGTTCGGCCACCGGTTCGTCGGTGTACGTGCTGTCGACCAAGGGCGCCTCTTCGCAGCGTGCGCGCTGGTTGGCGGACAAGGAAAACGCGGCCGATCTGGTCGGTGGCGTGCGCCTGCAGCAGACCGAAGGCACGTTGGCCAACGTCCTGCTGGATCTGGCCCAGAGCGGTTACATGAAATCCTCCGAGGATGCTGCCGGGCACGTGCTGGGCGGGCTGAAGCGGATCGGCAACAACCACAAGCCGAACATCGAGCGCGCCAACTTCGCCGTGCTGCGCACCTCGGACATGCCGGCGATGCTGGTGGAAACCGCGTTCATCTCCAACCCGGATGAAGAGCGCCGCCTGATCGACCCGGCCTACCAGCGCAAGGTCGCCGGTGCAGTGCTGGACGGCGTGCACACGTTCTTCAGCCGGCAACCGCCGCCGGGGACGCTGTACGCCGCGCGCGCGCAGGCCGAGATCGACGCCGCAAGCACCGTGGCCGGCGGCAGCAAGTAAACCGCTGGACCGTCTGATTCTGCTGGAGCCAGACCCTGCCTGGCTTGCGCTGCACACGGTGGATCTCGACTCTACCTGTCGCCGCTCCGCTATCATCGTGGCATGACGTCTGCCTGCCCCATCTGCCCATGAACGCGCCCGATCCGCGTCCGATCCGGCCGCTGCCGGAAATCCTGATCAACCAGATTGCCGCCGGTGAGGTGGTCGAACGGCCCGCATCGGTGGTCAAGGAACTGGTTGAGAACGCGATCGATGCCGGCGCCAGTCGCGTCGACATCGAACTGGAAGAAGGCGGTGTGCGCCTGATCCGCATCCGCGACAACGGTAGCGGCATTGCCGCAGAACAGTTGCCGCTGGCGGTCTCGCGGCACGCCACCAGCAAGATCGCCAACCTGGACGAGCTGGAAGCAGTGGCCACGCTGGGTTTCCGTGGCGAAGCGCTGCCGTCGATCGCTTCGGTCAGCCGTTTCACCCTGTCCTCGCGCCGTGCCCACGACGAGCACGGTTCGGCACTGCAGATCGAAGGCGGCAAGCTCGGCGAGGTGACCCCGCGCGCGCATGCGCCGGGCACGACGGTGGAAGTGCGCGAGTTGTTCTACAACGTGCCGGCGCGGCGCAAGTTCCTGCGTGCCGAGCGCACCGAACTGGGGCATATCGAAGAGTGGTTGCGCTCGCTGGCACTGGCCCGTCCCGATGTCGAGCTGCGTGTCTCGCACAACGGCAAGGCATCGCGTCGCTACAAGCCGGGTGACCTGTATTCGGACGTGCGCCTGGCCGAGACCCTGGGCGAAGACTTCGCCAGCCAGGCTGTGCGCGTGGACCACAGCAGTGCCGGCCTGCGCCTGCATGGCTGGATCGCGCAGCCGCATTATTCGCGTGCCAGCACCGATCAGCAGTACCTGTACGTCAACGGCCGTTCGGTGCGTGACCGCAGTGTTGCCCACGCGGTGAAGATGGCCTACGGCGACGTGCTGTATCACGGTCGGCAGCCAGCCTATGTGCTGTTCCTGGAACTGGACCCGACGCGCGTCGATGTGAACGTGCATCCGGCCAAGCATGAGGTGCGCTTCCGTGATTCGCGGCTGGTGCATGACTTCGTCTACCGCACCTTGAAGGATGCGCTGGCCGACACCCGCGCCGGCATGAGCGCGCAGGAGATCGGTGCAGGAGCCGTGCATCCGGCCGAGGGCGGCAGCGCGTCTGCGATGCCGGGGGCCACGGCCTCCAGCTTCGGCTACGTGCGCGGTCCGGCACCCGGTGCGGGACAGGGCGGAAGTGGTGGCTTTTCCGGTTGGCGCCCGCAGCAGCCGCTGGGCCTGCAGGTTGCCGATGCACCCGCGGCCTATGCTGCGCTGTATGCCTCGCCCGCCGGTGCCGAGCGCGGTGCGGCACTGCCGCCGATGCCGATGGAGAACGGACTGCCGGTCACCAGTGCCGACGCCGGGGTGCCGCCGCTGGGTTACGCCGTTGCTCAGCTGCATGGCATCTACATCCTGGCCGAGAATGCCGAAGGCCTGATCGTGGTCGACATGCATGCGGCGCACGAACGCATCGGCTACGAGCGGTTGAAGAATGCGCACGATGGCATCGGCCTGCAGTCTCAGCCGTTGCTGGTGCCGATCACCCTGGCGGTGGGCGAGCGCGAAGCCGACACCGCTGAAGCGGAGGCCGATACGCTGGCCGCCCTCGGGTTCGAGATCACCCGCGCCGGACCGGGCGCACTGCACGTGCGCAGCATCCCGGCGCTGCTGGCCCATGCCGAGCCCGAAGGCCTGCTGCGCGACGTACTGACCGACCTGCGCGAGCATGGCCAGAGCCGTCGCATCGCCACTGCGCGCGACGAGCTGCTGTCGACCATGGCCTGCCATGGCGCCGTGCGTGCCAACCGGCGCCTGACCGTGCCGGAAATGAACGCGCTGCTGCGCGACATGGAAATCACCGAGCGGTCCGGCCAGTGCAACCACGGCCGGCCGACCTGGGCCCGTTTTTCGCTGGCGGAGATCGACCGCTGGTTCCTGCGCGGACGTTGAGGGGAGCACCGATGCGACTTTGGGGAATGGGCGGCCTGCTGGCGGCCCTGTTGCTGGCGGCCTGCAGCCCGGCATCGACGCCGGCGCCAGCCGTCGTTGAGGATCCGGCATTCGCCGCGCAGCAACAGCAATGGCGGGTGCTGCGTTACCAGGACCTGACCCGGCCCGATGGGTGGACCGCGCTGGTCGGCCTGCACTGGTTGCAGAACCGGTCGCACTTCGTCGGCAGTGGTGCCACCAGCGGCGTCCGCCTGGCGGTGGGGCCGGCCAAGCTGGGGCTGTTGCGCCGTGAAGGCGACCAGTGGTGGTTCACGCCGGAGTCCGGCACGGATGTCACCCTCGACGGACAGCCTGTGCGCGGGCGTGTCCGCATGGATACCGACAAGGATCCGCAGCCGACCCTGCTGGCCTTCGATGGTGGCAAGGGCCAGCTCAGCCTGATCCGTCGCGGCGCGCGCGATGCGCTGCGGGTCAAGCATGCCGATGCACCCGCGCGCCGCGATTTCGCCGGCCTGCAGTACTGGCCCGGTGGACCGCAATGGCAGGTGCAGGCGCGTTTCATCGCGCATCCACCAGGCAAGACCCTGCCGATCGTGGACATCACCGGACTGACCACCGAGATGCCCAACGCCGGTGCGGTGGAATTCGATCGTGACGGCCGCAGCTGGCGGCTGGAAGCGATCGGCGAGCCGGGGCAGCCGCTGTTCCTGATCTTCGCCGACCGGACCAGTGGCCACGGCAGCTATCCTGCTGGCCGCTATCTGGATACCGATGCGCCCACCGCCGACGGTCACGTGACGATCGACTTCAACCACGCCCACAACCCACCGTGCGCGTTCACCGCTTATGCGACCTGCCCGTTGGCGCCGCCGGAAAACCGCTTGGATCTGCGCGTGGAAGCGGGTGAAAAGGCGTATCACCTGCCTGAAGGAGAGGGCTGAACATGTTGATGAAACTGTTGTTGCGCAGTGCCGTTTTTCTCGTTGCCTGCGCCGCCGGCCCGTTGGCCATCGCGCGCGATGCGCCAGCCGACACATCGGCTGGCAAGCCGCCGGTGCCGCTGCTGTGGAAGGTCACCGGACAGGGAGATGCACGCCTGTACCTGCTGGGTTCTTTCCATCTGTTGAAGCCACAGGACTATCCGCTGTCGAGCGACGTCGAGCAGGCATTCGAAGCCTCGCAGCGCGTGCTGTTCGAAGTGACGCCGGAGGAACTGCAGTCGCCGCAGATGGCCAGCCAGATGGTGCAGGTGGCTACCCGCAAGGATGGCAGCGAACTCAAGCGTGACCTGGATTCGCCGACCTGGCAGAAGCTGCAGGCCTATGCGACGCAGAACAAACTGCCACTGGCGCAGCTGCAGGGCATGAAGGCGTGGTTCGTCGGCCTGACCATCACCGTGGGCCAGATGCAGAAGCTGGGGCTGGACCCGGAGCTGGGGCTGGACCGTCACTTCATGCAGCGGGCGCAGAAGGCGGGCAAGAAGACCGCAGGCCTGGAAGACATGTCCAGCCAGATCAACCTGCTCGATGGCATGAGCGTGCAGGAGCAGCGGCAGATGCTGTCCGAGGCGCTGGACGAAGCAGGCAAGGGCGATGCCCAGGCGCAGATGCTGCATGAGGCCTGGCGTCGCGGCGACGATCGCCTGTTGTGGAACCGGATGGGCGTGGAGATGCGCCAGAAGTATCCGCAGCTCTATCAGCGCATCAATACCGACCGCAACGATGCATGGGTGCCCAAGCTGCTGCCGTACCTGCAGGCCGGGCAGGGCGGTACGCTGGTGGTGGTGGGCGGCCTGCACCTGCTGGGCAACGATGGCGTGGTGGAGAAGCTGCGCGCGAAGGGCTACAAGGTCGAGCGGGTGTGCTCGGCATGCAAGGCCAAACGTCCGTAGATCCACGCCGCGCGTGGTGTCGTTGAAAACAAAACGGCGCGCCCATGGCGCGCCGTTTTCGTATCACCCGGGGCGGTTGCCTCAGCGGCGGGTCTTGCCGCCGGTACCGGTGCCGCCGGTCGGCTCGCTCGGCTTGCCGGCCGTGCCGGTGCCGGTGCCCGTTCCGGTGCCACCGGGACGCGGGCCACCGAAACCGCTGCCCATGTTGCGCTGGAATTCCTGCCACAGCTCCAGGTTGCGCTCGGTCAGCTGGTTCATCATCGCCCACGGCGTCTGCCCCAGCAGGTTGCCCATCTGCTGGCGGAACTGCTGCTGCTGGTCGAGGAAGACCTGCATGCTGCGCTCCAGGTAGTTGCCCATGAAGCCCTGCAGGGAATCGCCGTAGAAGCGGATCAGCTGGCTCAGCAGCTGGGTGGAAAGCATCGGTTCACCGTCCTGCTCCTGGTCGGCGATGATCTGCAGCAGGACCGATCGGGTCAGGTCGTCGCCGCTCTTGGCGTCACGGACTTCGAAGTCTTCGCCGTCGAGGATCAGCTGGCGCACGTCCTCGATGGTGATGTAGCTGGAGATCTCGGTGTCGTACAGACGGCGGTTCGGATACTTCTTGATGATGCGGGTCGCAGCCATGAAGCGGTACTCGTCACAGTAGACGCGCAGCATGGCGCAGTGCAGCAGCGGTTGCAACCGCCCCAGCCCCCGCCAGGCTTGGTTTTCCGTCGCCGGAATGTTGCGCAACAAGGCTTTGCGTGCTGCGCAGCATGACCAACGGCAGGGTGCAGCACAGGAACCTTCGATGTTGGCGCCGTTTACCAGCCCATGTGGTGGCCGCCGTTGATGTCGAGGTTGCTGCCGGTGATCCAGGAGGCCTCTTCGGCTACCAGGAAGGACACGCCATAGGCGATTTCTTCCGGTTTGCCCAGGCGCCCCGTCGGGATGTCGGCGATGATCTTGGCGCGCACTTCCTCGGGCACCGCCATCACCATGTCGGTGGCCACATAGCCGGGCGAGATGGTGTTCACGGTGATGCCGAAGCCTGCATTCTCGCGCGCCAGCGAGATGGTGAAGCCGTGCATGCCGGCCTTGGCGGCGGCGTAGTTGGCCTGGCCGTACTGGCCCTTCAGGCCGTTGATCGAGCTGATCTGGATGACCCGGCCCCAGCCGCGTCGACGCATGCCTTCGATGACCGGGCGGGTGACGTTGAACACCGAATTGAGGTTGGTGTTGATCACATCGTGCCACTGCTCCGCGCGCATGCGGTGGAAGGTGGTGTCGCGGGTGATGCCGGCGTTGTTGACCAGGATCTCGACCGGGCCCAGTTCGGCTTCGACCGCACGGATCAGGGCTTCGGCGCTGGCCGAGTCGGAGACATCGCCCGGGAAGATCGACACCTGGTAGCCGCGTTCGGTCATCGTCTGCTGCCAGGCTCGGGCCTTGGCCTCGTCACGGTAGTTGGTGGCGACGCGGTGGCCCTGGTCGGCCAGGCGTTGGCAGATGGCGGTACCGATGCCGCCGGTTCCGCCGGTGACCAGTGCGACGCGAGATGTCATGGAAAGCTGTCCGGATATCAGGTGGGGGAAGGGGGATTCTGCAACATCGGCGCGGAAAGTGCGCCCGCCGGCAGCAGGATGTCCGCGCGCGGCAGCAGGCCGGGGTCGAAGCTGCGCTGCGCGGTGGCCAACAGCGCATCCCGCTCGTCGATGCCTTCCAGTGCGGTGCTCAGCTGGCCCAGTAGTTCCCACAACCGGCGCAGCACCGGTACCGGCTCGCGGGCTTCCACCGGCAGCGCGGCCAGTGACTTGGACAGTTTGTGGCCCGGTGCATCCAGCAGCAGCGGCAGGTGCCAGTAGCGCGGCGTCGGCAGGTCCAGCGCCTGCTGCAGCAGGATCTGCCGGGCGGTGGAATCGAGCAGGTCGGCGCCGCGCACGACCTCGTTCACGCCCTGCGCGGCATCGTCGACGACCACCGCCAACTGGTAGGCCCAGCAGCCGTCGGCGCGGCGCAATACGAAGTCGCCCACCTCGGCGTGGACATCCTGTTGTTGCCGGCCGCGCAGGCCATCCTCGAAATGCACCACGCTGCCCGCAGGTACCCGGAAGCGGACGGCCGGGTCCGCTCGTGGCTGCCGCGCAACGCAGTGGTGATGGATGCCGCCATTGGCGGCCAGATCGCTGCGGCTGCAGTGGCAGACAAAGGCGTGGCCATCGGCCAGCAGGCGGTCCAGCGCAGTCTGATAAGCGTCGCCGCGCGCGCTTTGCCAGATCACCGGCCCGTCGTGGGCCAGGCCGAACGCGGCCAGGGTCTGCAGTTGCGCCTGTGCCGCGCCGGCCACCGTGCGGGGTGGGTCGACGTCCTCGATGCGCAACCGCCACAGGCCGCCATGGTGGCGCGCGAGCAGCCAGCTGCCGAAGGCGGCAAGCAGGGAGCCGGGATGAAGCAGGCCGGTGGGCGAGGGCGCGAAACGGCCGCAGGGAAGGTTGGAGGTCATGCAGGCTGAATCGTCGGTCAGGTTGGCGCTTGAATTCAAGCTGACCGCACCGCAAATTGACGGATATCAACCCCTTCCAAGCCGGAATTTCCCATGTTTACCCGCATTGCCCTGTTCCTGGCGACCAATCTCGCGGTCCTGATCCTCGCCAGCATCGTGATGTCGCTGCTGGGGGTCAATTCGAACCAGATGAGTGGCCTGCTGGTCATGGCCGCGATCTTCGGTTTCGGTGGCTCCCTCATCTCGCTGCTGCTGTCCAAGTGGATGGCCAAGCGCTCCACCGGTGCGGTGGTGATCACCGAGCCGCGCAACCAGACCGAGCGCTGGCTGCTGGCCACTGTCGAACGACAGGCCAAGGCGGCCGGTATCGGCATGCCGGAAGTGGCGGTGTATGACGGCCCGGAGATCAACGCGTTCGCCACCGGTGCGAACCGCAACAACGCGCTGGTGGCGGTGTCCACCGGCCTGCTGCACAACATGAGCGAGGACGAAGCCGAAGCCGTGCTCGGCCACGAGATCGCCCACGTCGCCAACGGTGACATGATCACCATGGCTCTGCTGCAGGGCGTGCTGAACACCTTCGTGATCGTGCTGGCCCGCGTGGTCGGCGGCGTGATCGACAGCGCGCTGTCCGGCAACCGCGAAGGCGGCGGCCGTGGCTTTGCCTACTACATCATCGTATTCGTGCTGGAGATGGTGTTCGGCCTGTTCGCCACGATGATCTCGATGTGGTTCTCGCGCCACCGCGAGTTCCGTGCCGATGCCGGCGGTGCATCGCTGGCGGGTCGTCAGAAGATGATCTCGGCGCTGGAGCGCCTGCAGCTCAACCACGGCCAGAGCACCTTGCCGACGCAGATCGCCGCGTTCGGTATTGCCGGTTCGACGGCGAAGAAGCTGTTCATGAGCCATCCGCCGCTGGAAGAGCGCATTGCCGCGCTGCGGGCGTCAACCGCGGCGTAAGCTCTGGCTTCCGATGGAGATGCAGGAACGCCTGGCCTCGCGCCGGGCGTTTTTGTTTGCGGGGAGGCATTGCTGGCGCCGGGCGAGCCCGGCGCTACCGATGCGTGGGCGCGCAAACGAAAACGGCACCTTCGCAGGTGCCGTCTCCATGAACCGCTTTACGCAGAAAATCAGAACTTCGCGTCGAACTCGGCGGCGTAGCCCGTGTTCACCAGCACCTTCTGCAGCGACTCGGCCACCTTCAGGTTGCCGGCCACGATCTGCTGGGTGTCCGGGCCGCGGTTGTCCATGCGGGCCGGGGTCGCGCCCTTGAAGTCGCAGACCTTGCCACCGGCCTCGCGCACCAGCAGCACGCCGGCGGCGATGTCCCAGGCCTTCACGCCGGCCTCGAAGTAGGCGTCGGCGCGGCCACAGGCCACATAGGCCAGGTCCAGCGCGGCCGAACCCGAGCGGCGGATGTCCTCGGCGTGCACCAGCAGGGCGTCCACCGACTTCAGCTGCGCACTGGCGCGTGCGCGCTCGCGCGGGGCGAAACCGGTGTGGATCATGGTGCCTTCCAGATCCTTGCGGTCGGCCACGCGGATGCGGCGGTCGTTGAGCACGGCGCCGGCGCCGCGGCTGGCAGTGAACAGCTCGTTGCGCAGCGGGTCGAAGATCACCGCGTCGGTCGGCTCGCCGTTCTCGACCAGGGCGATCGACACGCAGTAGTGCGGTACGCCGCGCAGGTAGTTGCTGGTGCCGTCCAGCGGGTCGATGACCCACATGTGGCGACGCTCGCTCTGCACGCCACCTTCTTCACCGAAGATGCCGTACTCGGGGTAAGCGCGCTTGAGTTCCTTGACGATCACCTTTTCCGCGTCCGCATCGACTTCGCTCGCGTAGTCCATGCGGCCCTTCTGGACTACATTCAGTGCCTCGAGCTTGTTGATGTTGCGCAAGAGGACGTTGCCGGCGAGGCGGGCGGCCTTGACCATGACGGTTACGGCGGGTTTCTGCATGGCATGGGCTCCCGGAAGGGCAGAAGAGAAGGGCTGGCGGGGAAAAGAGCGGGTCCGGCGCAGTGGCCGGCCGCACAGTTTACCATTGGTCTTCGTCCAGCTCGACATTTTCCCTGTTCATGTCCCAGTTTCCTGCCGCCACCCGCCTCCGATTCGTCCTGGTCGGGACCCAACACCCCGGCAACATGGGCGCCGCCGCCCGTGCCCTGAAGACCATGGGCCTGGCCCGCCTGGTCCTGGTAGCACCGGAGAAGCCGCTTGATGAAGAGGCCTTCCGGCGCTCGGCCGGTGCCGAGGACGTGCTCGGCGACGCACCGGTGGTGGCCACCCTGGCCGAAGCCGTGGCCGACTGCCGGTTCGTGCTGGGCTGCACCGCACGTGCGCGCCGGGTCCAGCTGGAGGAGTTCCTGCCGGCCGATGCCGCCGCCCGCGCAGTGGCCAAGGCCGGCGAAGGCGCCGAGGTGGCGCTGGTGTTCGGCCGTGAGCGTACCGGCCTGACCAACGAGGAGCTGCAGCTGTGCCATGCCGCAGTGCACATTCCGTCCGATCCTGAGTTCAGCTCGCTCAACCTGGCGGCCGCGGTGCAGGTGCTGGCCTATGAAGTGCGCATGCAGCTGCTGGGCGCACAGCCCGTGGCCGCGACCGAGCCGGACAGCCGTGAGCAGGCTGCCAGCCACGATCAGATGGAGAGCTTCTTCGCCCAGCTCGGCGAGACGCTGGACGAGATCGATTTCCACAAGGGGCGCGCGCCCGAGTCGGCGATGCGCAAGCTGCGCCGTCTGTTCCTGCGCAGCGAGCCAAGCGAGCAGGAAGTGCGCCTGCTGCGCGGGATCCTGGCCGATACCCAGCGCATGGCGCGCCTGGCCCAGAACAACGGCAAGGACAGCTGACGACAGTCCCGTTTTTTCGGGTAGTCTGTCTGGATACCCTTGGGGGATGAAGCTTGTGTCGGGTCTGCGTAGGGCAATGCAGGGGGAACTGCTGAGCCTGGCCTTGGCCCTGCTGGCCGGGACGGCGCGCGCTGCGCCGGGTCGGCGATGGGGGCGTTGGGCAGCGGAGAGGGGCGACTCGCGATGACGCAGGATCATGCGCTCGGCAGTGTGGACCGTGCGGTTGCCGGACCGGCGCCGCCGGCGTTCGGCCGCGCGTCCGGCGTGCTGCCGCGTGTCGTCTGTTATCGGCGGGTGCAGAGTGCGTTTGAGAAGGTGTTGGGGGCTTCCGGTTTCCGCCGCGTCGACGCGCATGCGCAGCCGTGGCTGGATGGATTGAAACAAGGGTTGACGCGCGTGCGGATGGAAGTGGAATGAAGTTGCTCGGCTCGGGGATGCAGGCCCGGTTCCTGCTTGCGATGGGCGGGGCGATGCTGGTGGTGGTGGCGATCCTGGCTGTGCTGCTGGGGCGGCAGGCGGCGATGCAGGGCGAGGTGAGGTCGCTCAGCAACGGCGTCATCCACGAACTGTTCGACCGCAGCGTGCGCAGCCGTGGCGAGGCCATGGTGCGCGAGCTGTCCGATGCGCTTGCCGGTCCGCTCCGCAACAACGACCTGGACCAGGTTGGAGCGCTGGTGCGCAGCATTTCGCGGCAGCCGGTGGTGCGCTACGTACTGGTGTTCGACGACCGCGGGCGGCTGGTCCACGACGGCTCGGCCGGGGTGCCCGGATCCGGACAGCCGATGAACGATCCGCTGGCTGCCGGGGCGGTTGCCGCCCAGTCGCTGGTGGTGCAGCAATCGCCCACGGTGCTCGACAACGCGATGCCGATCAGGATGGGCAATCAGCGCATCGGTGGTGTCCGCGTCGGCATGGCGCTGGATGAAGTGCTGCAGCGAGAGCAGGCGGCCAATGCGACCCTCGACGAGCGGCTGCAGCAGATGGGAAGCCGGCATCTGGGCTGGCTGCTGCTGATGCTGGGCCTGCTGGTGGTGATCGGCGTGGTGGTGATCCTGTACGTGCAGCGCACGCTGGTGGCGCCGATCCGCGATCTGGCCGCGGCTGCCCGGCGCATCGAAGCCGGCGACTACCAGGCGCCGCTGCGGGAAAACACCCGCGATGACGAGGTGGGTGAACTGGTGCGCGGCTTTGCACGCATGCGTGATGCGATTGCCCGCCACGACCGCGAAGTGCGGCGCATGGCCTACACCGACGCGTTGACCGGGCTCACTAACCGGCTGGCATTCCGCGAGGCGCTGGACCACCGGTTGATGGCCGCACGTGCGTCCAATCACCGGTTGGGCCTGCTGTTCGCCGATATCGATGATTTCAAGCGGGTCAACGACACGCTGGGTCATGAGGCCGGCGACGAGGCGCTGCTGCAGTTCGCCCAGCGCATCGGCCGTGCCGTGACCGAGGCCGGCGGCGATGACGCATTGCTGGCGCGGTTCGGCGGCGATGAATTCGTGATCCTGGTTGGCGATGGCGATGTCGCGGCCAATGCGCGGTTGCTGGCCGAAGTGCTGGTGCGCGAGCTGGGCAAGCCGCTGGTGGTGCAGGGCAGGGAACTGTTCCTGGGCACTTCGATCGGTGTGACCCTGTTCCCTGACGACGCTGCGGATGCGACAACGCTGCTGAAGAACGGTGACATCGCGATGTACCAGGCGAAGATGGCGGGCAAGAACTGCTACCGCTACTACAGCCGGGCCATGGATCACGCTGTCGAACGCCGCGTGCACATGGAACAGGAGCTGCGCGGCGCCTGGGAGCGCGGCGAGCTGCGGCTGGCCTACCAGCCGATCTTCCGCATGCGCGACCGCCGCATGGTCGGTGTGGAAGTGCTGCTGCGCTGGCAGCACCCGACGCTGGGCACGATCCCGCCATCGGTGTTCATCGAGGTTGCCGAGCAGAGTGGCCTGATCGAGATCATCGGCCCGAAGGTGCTGCGTGCCGCCTGCATGGAAGCCGTGCAGTGGCCCAGTGGCGTGGCCGGCGACGAGCTGTTCGTCTCGGTCAATGTGTCGCCACGGCAGTTGCGCGGTGGCGAGCTGCCGGCGTTGGTCGCGCAGTGCCTGCAGGAGTCGGGCCTGCCGGCCTCGCGGCTGCACCTGGAGCTGACCGAGACGGCGGTGATCGGCGATGAGATGCTGGCCGCGCAGCTGCTGGACCGTCTGCACCGGGCGGGGGTGAAGGTGTGGCTGGACGACTTCGGTACCGGCTTCTCCGGTCTCAGCCACCTGCGCCAGGTGCCGGTGGACGGGGTCAAGATCGACAAGAGTTTCGTCGCCGACATGCAGCGCGACCCTGACGATCTGGCCCTGACCACGGCGATCATCGCCATGGCCCACGCACTGGGCATCACGGTGGTGGCCGAAGGTATCGAGCAGGAGGCGCAGTTCGAGCTGCTGGCCCAGCGTGGCTGCGATCTGGGCCAGGGCTATAGGTTGAGCCACCCGGTCACTGCCACCGAGGTGGTGCGGATGATCGAGGCGGGCGTGTGACAGTAGATCCACGCCATGCGTGGATGGGCTTTCCTGGCAGAAGCATCCACGCATGGCGTGGACCTGCTGTTACACCGGGCGCTTGCTCGGGTCGCCGGGCAGTTCGCGGACCAGCTTGGGTACCAGATAGCCGGACAGCCGCGCAGTGAGCCCGGCAATCAGGGCCTTGGCCTGGACGTCGTCCACTTCGAAATGGGCCACGCCCTCGACCCTATCCAACTGGTGCAGGTAATAGGGAAGCACGCCGGCGGCGAAGCTGCGCTCGCTCAGGTCCTGCAGCGCCTGCACGCTGTCGTTGACCCCGCGCAGCAGTACCGCCTGGTTCAGCAGCTGGGCGCCGATGCCGCGCAGGCGGGCCATCGCGGTATCGACGCTGGCGTCGAATTCATTGGCGTGGTTGGCGTGGACCACGATCGCCAGCGGCCAGGGCAGGTCGCCCAGCCAGGCCAGCAGCTCGTCATCCACCCGCTCGGGCAGCACGATCGGCAGGCGCGTGTGGATGCGCAGCCTGCGGATATGCGCGATGCCGCGCAGTGCATCGGTCAGCTCGGCCAGCTTGTGGGTGGCCAGCGACAGCGGGTCGCCGCCGGACAGGATCACCTCATCGATGTCCGGGTCTGCAGCGATGGCCTCCACCGCCTCCTGCCATCCCCCCTTGGCGGCATTTTCGGCGCCATAGTCGAAATGTCGGCGGAAACAGTAGCGGCAGTTGATCGCGCAGCTGCCGGTGGCCACCAGCAGGGCCCGGCCACGATACTTCTGGATGACCCCGGTGGCCTTCTTTGCTGCACCGTCGCCCACCGCGTCGAAGCTGAACCCGGGGGCCGGGCGCATCTCGGCGTCGATCGGCAGCACCTGCCGCAGCAGCGGATCGTGGGCATCACCACGGCGCATGCGCGCGACGAAACCCTCCGGCACGCGCAGCGCGAACTGGGCGATGGCGGCCTCGGATACACCCAGCGCCGCGGCATCCAGATCCAGCCGGGCCAGCAGCGTCTGCGGGTCGCGCAGGGCCTGCCGCCACAGCTGCTGCCAGCGCGCGGGCGCGCCTGGCGACTGGGTCCGGGGGAAGGCGGAAAGCTGCATGGAGAGGGGGCCTGCGGTTATCATGGACACATAAACAGTTGCCCGCCGGGGTTCCGGTGGGCTTTCCATTCTATCCGGCTCGCCGCACGCGCGGCGGTTTCGCCATTTGAGGAGCTTGAGCATGGCCACTGCGGGCATGAACGATGTCAAGAACGGGATGAAGATCCTGGTCAACAATGAACCGGCCGTCATCTCCGAGACCGAGTTCATCAAGCCGGGCAAGGGCCAGGCCTTCACCCGCGTGCGCTATCGCTTCATCAAGTCGGGCCGCACGGTCGAAATGACCATGAAGGCGACCGACGACGTGGAAGTGGCCGATGTGGTCGATACCAACATGGACTACATGTACAGCGACGGCGAGTACTGGCACTTCATGGACCCGGAAACCTTCGAGCAGGTGCAGGCCGACAAGGCCGGCATGGGCGGCGCCGAGAAGTGGCTGAAGGGCGAAGAGTCCTGCATCGTCACCCTGTTCAATGGCTCGCCGATCTTCGTGCAGCCGCCGAACTTCGTCGAACTGAAGATCACCGAGACCGACCCGGGCGTCCGTGGCGACACCTCGGGCGGCGGCGGCAAGCCGGCCACCCTGGAAACCGGTGCCGTGGTGCGCGTGCCGCTGTTCGTCAACCAGGATGAAATCATCAAGGTCGACACCCGTTCGGGCGAGTACTCCTCGCGCGTCAAGTAATCCGGGTATGCGCCGGCGCATTCGCGCTGGCGCTCCCACGATCCGCCATGCGGATCGTGGGCCCCCGCTCACCAGCACCCACACCCCGCCGCTTCGCGGCCGCCCCTGACTCAGGGGCTTGCCTTCCAGAAGCTCAGCGGTAGCCGTTTGACCGGTGATCAGTCGCCAGGTCGGAGCCAAGGCTACGTACGGTCCTTCCCCCATAGCCAGTGAGCCCGCATGAGCGATAGCCCGCACCTCCCCGAAGCCTGCGATCTGCTGATCGAAGCCGGTTATGTCGTTCCGATCGAGCCGCATGCGGTGGTGCTGGAAGACCATGCCGTTGCCGTGCGTGGCAGCGAGATCGTGGCCATCCTGCCGCGTGCCGAGGCGCGTGCGCGCTTCCGCGCCACCCAGGTAGTCAGCCGGCCCGAGGCCGCGCTGATGCCGGGCCTGGTCAACGCACATACGCACAACCCGATGACCCTGCTGCGCGGCGTCGCCGACGACCTGCCGCTGATGACCTGGCTGCAGCAGCACATCTGGCCGGTGGAAGCGGCGGTGATCGGCCCCGAGTTCGTGGCCGACGGCACTACCCTTGCCATCGCCGAGATGCTGCGTGGCGGTACCACCTGCGCCAACGAAAATTATTTCTTCGGTGACGTGCAGGCCGCTGTCTACAAGAAGCACGGCTTCCGCGCGCTGGTCGGCGCGGTGATCATCGATTTCCCCACCGCCTGGGCCAAGACCGACGACGAGTACTTCGCCAAGGCCGGTGAACTGCACGACCAGTGGCGCACCGACCCGCTGATCGGCACCGCGTTCGCCCCGCATGCGCCGTACACAGTCAACGATGCCAATTTCGAGCGGGTGCGGATGCTGTCCGACCAGCTCGACATGCAGGTGCACCTGCATACCCATGAAACCGCGCAGGAAATCACCGATTCGATCAAGCTGCACGGCCAGCGTCCGCTGGCGCGGCTGGATCGCCTCGGCCTGGTCAACGACCGCCTGATCGCGGTGCACATGACCCAGCTGACCGAGGCCGAGATCCACCTGTGCGCCGAGCGCGGCGTCAGCGTGGTGCATTGCCCGGAATCGAACCTGAAACTGGCCTCCGGTTTCTGCCCGGCCTGCGCCCTGCAGCGCGCTGGCGTGAACCTGGCCATCGGTACCGACGGCTGCGCCAGCAACAACGACCTGGACATGTTCAGCGAGAACCGCACCGCGGCGATCCTGGCCAAGGCCGTGGCCGACGACGCCACCGCGCTGGACGCGGCGACCACGTTGCGCGCGTCCACGCTGGGTGGCGCCCGCGCGCTCGGCTTCGGCGAGCGCATCGGCTCGATCGAGGTCGGCAAACAGGCCGACCTGGTCTGCGTCGACCTGTCCGCGCTGGAGACCCAGCCGCTGCACAACGTGCTGTCGCAGCTGGTGTACGCCACCGGCCGCCAGCAGGTCAGCGATGTCTGGATCGCCGGCAAGCCCAAGCTGGTGCAGCGTGAGCTGGTCGGCATGGACCTGCCGGGCATCATCGCCAACGCGCGCCAGTGGCGCGAGCGTATCCGTCATATCCGCGCCTGAGTACAGGCGCCGCAAGGACAACCGTCATGACTGCCCCCCACGCTTCTTCCAATTTCGATCAGGCCGAGCTGGACAAGTTCGCCGCGCTGGCCAACCGCTGGTGGGACGCCGATGGCCCGCAGAAGCCGCTGCACGCACTGAATCCGGTGCGCCTGCAGTACGTTGCTGACCGCGCGCCGCTGCGTGGTGCGCGCGTGCTCGACATCGGTTGCGGTGGCGGGCTGCTGAGTGAAGCGCTGGCCCAGGCCGGTGCCGAGGTGACTGCCATCGACCTGGCGCCGGAGCTGGTCAAGGTCGCGCGCCTGCATGCACTGGAAAGTGGTGTCAGCGTCGACTACCGGGTACAGGCCGCCGAAGACCTCGCCGCCGAACAGCCGGGCAGCTTCGACGTGGTGACCTGCATGGAAATGCTCGAGCACGTGCCCGATCCGGGCGCGATCATCGAGGCCTGCAAGCGCCTGCTGAAGCCGGGCGGCCACCTGTTCCTGTCCACCATCAACCGCACGGCCGCGGCCTTTGCAGTGGCCATTGTCGGTGCCGAGTACGTGGCGCGGCTGCTGCCCAAGGGCACCCACCACTACCAGGAATTCATCAAGCCGGCCGAGCTGGCGCGCTGGCTGCGCGAAGCCGACCTGCAGCTGGCCGATGTCAGCGGCATGGCCTACGAGCCGTGGCGCAACCGCGCCCGCCTGAGCAGCCGTACCGACATCAATTACCTGGCCCACGCGGTCAAGGCGCCGTGACCGCCGCAGCATTTCCGCGTGCGGTGCTGTTCGACCTGGACGGCACCCTGCTGGACAGCGCACCGGATTTTGTCGCCACGCTTGACGTGATGCTGGCCGAGCGTGGCCGCGCACCGATCGATCCGGCGCAGTTGCGTCCGGTGGTGTCCAAGGGCTCGCGGGCGATGGTGTCGGCCGCGTTTCCAGAACTGGAAGCGGCCGCGCGCGATGCGCTGATTCCGGAATTCCTGCAGCGCTACGAAGCCTTGATCGGCCAGCACGCCGTGTTGTTCGACGGCGTCGCCGGCATGCTCGATGCGCTGGACGCGGCCGGTACGGTGTGGGGCATCGTCACCAACAAGCCCGAGTACCTGGCGCGGCTGATCGTGCCGCAGTACGGCTGGCAGCAGCGCTGCGCGGTGCTGGTCGGTGGTGACACCCTGGCCGAGCGCAAGCCGCATCCGTTGCCGCTGCTGCACGCCGCGCAGCTGATCGGCATCGCAGCGGAAGACTGCGTGTATGTCGGCGACGATGAGCGCGACATCATCGCCGCGCGTGCCGCCGGCATGCCGTCGGTGGCGGCACTGTGGGGCTACCGCCTGCACAGCGATGACCCGTTGGCCTGGCAGGCCGATGTGCTGGTCGAGAACGCCGAACTCCTGCAACTGGCCAGCCTCTGGCCGACCCGGCCGGCGACCCCGGCCCAGCCGTAAGGAACAACGTAGTGAGCAGTACCGCGCTGGACAGTTTCCTCGACAAGTGGCGCAGCCGCTGGCCGGAATGGTCGGTGGCTGAGCCGTTCGTGGCCGAACCGCAGCGCCCTGTGGCGCTGGCGTGGTTCGCGCTGCTGCAGGAATTCGATGACATGCTCAACACCAGTGGCGACCCGCTGCCGGCCGACGCCAAGCTGGCCTGGTGGGGCGAGGAACTGCGCAGCTGGGCCGCGCAGCGTTCGCGGCATCCGCTGGGACGCGTGCTGGAGCCGGTGCGGGCACCGTGGGTGCAGCTGGCCGACACGCTGCCGGATCTGGTCGAGGCGCGCACCGTCGCGCTGGACGCTGCCGCTGCCGAGCGCGCACTGGGCAACTATGCCGAAGCAGTGGCTGCGGTCGAAGCGGTGGTGTTTGCCGACACGCCGCGCAAGGGCGCTGGCCGTGCAGTGCTGCTGCAGACCTTGGCCCAGCGCCTGCAGGACGCTGGTGTGGCCGGCGTGCCGCGCAGCCTGCTGGACGAGGATGCCGGCAACGCTGCGCAGCGTTGGGCGCAGCAGCTGTTGAAAGGGTGGGGCGCCCGTGTGCCCGGTCCGCGCGCGCGCCGCGTGTGGTCGAGCCTGGCGCGTGCCCGCCTGGCGGCGCAGGCCGCCGGCAAGCCGATTGAAGCGACGCCGGTGCGCACGTTGCTGCGCGTGTGGTGGGCCGCGCGCGGCTGATCGATTGCCTTGTAGTGCCGGCCGCTGGCCGGCAATCCGGGTAGGTTGCTGAACATCATGAGGTTGCCGGCCAGCGGTCAGCACTACCGCCGAGGCGGCAGTAGATCCACGCCATGCGTGGATGAATACCCGCTGCCCGATCACGCTCAGAACTCCCGCAGCGCCTCGACCGAAACGAGGATCGGCCGTCGGTCCAGCGGGACAACATCAGCCCCCAGCTGCGTCTGCCGCACACTCTCCACTGCGCCGATGACGGTGGCCAAGGCATCCAGGATCTCCTCGCGTTCAACGGTTTCGATGATCTGCGCGCGGCGGTCCATCGCGTTGAATCCATCGATGTAGTTTGTTGCGATCTGCGTCAGTGTTTCCGTCAGCGCTGCAGGCTGCCCAGCCAGTTGAGTAGCACGATCCAGTGCGCTACTTCGCGCATTCCGATAGAGCGTGGCCGCCTTCTTTGCTTGACTGGTGCTGATGCCTGATCTGCCCTCCCAGTCACGGAACGGGTTGTCCATGTTGGCCGCCAGCCATTCGGGTTTGCGTGGGCGGCGGACATCAAGGTCGAGCTCGTCCGGAGCCAACGACTTGAAGGACTTCTTGACTGCCTTCGCGATCGCATCAGGGACACTGTGGAGCCTGAGCAGGGTCAGTTGTGGCCAGCAGGCTGGTGAGGGAAATTCGGCCTGCTCGGGAAAGACTTCCGTAAGTGAAAGGAACTGAAGGCGTGACAGTCTGCCCAATGGAAGCAGCGTCGAAGTGCGGCAGATGCGCCCAGCTACAGCCAGCGCGGTCAGTTCAGGGAACCGCGCAACCACAAGATCAGGATCGAAGCCGTCCACCTCCCAGAGTTCCAGTCCTCCAAGTTCGGGCAGACCTTCCCACGTGAGAGTTGGATCTGTCGCGTTGACGATCAGATTACGACCGTTGCACTCACAGCTGATGACGAGCGAAGGGTCGCAGGTGCCTGTAATGGTGAGGTGCTCAAGGGAGCTGTTGAGACGGACATCCTTCAGGCCGGCAACGTCCAGCTCGAGGTTGCGGAGATGGGTTCCTCGCAGATCGAGAACTGGATCCTTCTGCCCTGAGATCTGCATCCTTGTGATCAATGAGCGTGTGCGAAGCCAGCGGAAGAGGCCGTCATGCGATTGAGTGATGCGAATGAATTCCAACATGGGGAGTTGGTCGAATACTTCAAATGATTCGGCGATAGATAAGGCTTGGCTGTCCACGCGTTTGGCACTACGGGTTACCGCCCACTCCTCGCCTTGGAGAAGCACCGTCTGATCCGGCTCCTGTTGGCACGCCAGGTAGGCCTGCATCATCTTCGAATCATGCGCATCCCATGCGCGTTGATGAACAATGGCGGTTCCGTCGGGCCATCTACTGAACATCCTTGGAGCGTCCAGAATCATTGGTTCGCGCCAGCCCACGTGCTGGTAGCTGCGAGGCATGGCGCCAGACCATGCGACCACGTGTTGATAGGGAGCGGGTCTTTTCAGCAGGGTCGGATAGGTGAACTCAGCGGGGCGCATGGCGTTGATTTCTGACTTGGTGGGCAACGCCGGGCCGCTCCAGTCCAGGGTTAAGACAGGCCAAGAACCGCCTGACTCCCGAGGCGTGAGCTGGAACGCGACAAAGGCTTCAAGGCGTTGATTGAAGCTTGCGAAGATGTCTCCGGCCTTGGGCATGGATAGGCACCCTGTGGGAAACGCCCAAAGGTAGGAGGAGAGCGTTCATGCCGACAATTTGCTCGCCCACTTCGCTGTTCATCAATCGGGGATTTTATAGATATCAATAGCTTACAGGGGCGCTGGCGATACGTCCCTGATCGCTCGATTGGCCGATTACGTCAATCTCCAGCTGCTGCGCCCGCCTGGCGGCGCAGGCCGCAGGCAAGCCGATTGAAGCGACGCCGGTGCGCACGTTGCTGCGCGTGTGGTGGGCCGCGCGCGGCTGAGCCCTCGGCCGCTGCGCTCGCCGGGCATGGCCCGGCGCTACCCCCTGCAGGGTTGATTGCATGCTGTCTGTAGAGCCGAGCGTGGGCTCGGCTCTACGGCAGCGGCCCACCACCGCAACGGGCGATGGGCGTTATTTCCGTTCCAGCACCAGCAACGGGTCGATGCGGGTGTCGAACCAGTTCATGCCCCAGTGCAGATGCGGGCCGGTAGCGCGACCGGTGGCGCCGACGGCGGCGATCACCTGGCCCTGTTCGACGCGATCACCGACCTTCACGTCGATGCGCGACAGGTGCAGGAAGTTCGAACTGACCCCGAAGCCGTGATCGAGCAGCAAGGTGCCGCCGGTCAGGTACAGATCCGGGCCTGCGAACGTCACTACACCAGCGGCCGGTGCTTTCACCGGGGTGCCGGTCGGCACCGCGATGTCCATGCCGGAGTGACCGGCACCCGGCTGGCCGTTGTACACGCGCGCATTGCCGAAGCGGCCGCTGATGCGACCCTGCACCGGCCAGATGAAGGTCTGGGTGAAATCGGTGCGGTTGTCGTCGCGCGCGCGCGCCGCGGCGACCTGCGCCTGCTCGCGCTTGATCCGCTCGGCGATGGCCGGCGGCGGATTGACCGTCTTCGGCGGCACGCCGTTGACCCGCTCGGTGGGCCAGTCGCGCGGGGTCACCGTGATGGTGGCCGTCTCGCTGCCGCCATCCGGTCGGCGGATCTGTACCTGCAGCGGTCCCTTCTCATCGCGACCGATGCCGAACACCACGCTGCCATAGCTGCTCACGCGCAGCTCGCGGCCTGCGTAGCGCACGCTGCTGCCGGCGGGAACCTTGCCGATCACCAGCGCGCCCTGCGACGCACTGGCCGGGAACACCACGCGGCTGTCGATCAGGTCGCCGATGCCGTCCTGCGCCTGTGCCGTCGGTGCGGTGAACAGGGGCGTCGCCAGCAGCAGCGCCCCGAACATGAGTGCCGAACGCATCAGCGGTCGTAGGTCATGCGCTGGCCGGCGGGCTGACCCACCAGCTTGCTGCCGTCCCACACCAGCTGGCCGTTGACCCAGGTGGAGGCGATGCGCGATTGGAACGTGGTGCCTTCGAACGGCGACCAGCCGCACTTGGACAGCACGTCCTCGCGCTTGACCGTGAACGGGACGTCTTCCACCAGCACCAGGTCGGCGAAGTAGCCTTCGCGCAGGAAACCACGCTCTTCCACGTCGAACAACTGGGCGGGAGCATGGGCGAATTTCTGCACCACCTGCTCGCGGGTCAGCTTGCCTTCGTGCACGCGTTCCAGTGCGGCGACCAGCGCGTACTGCACCAGCGGCAGGCCGGACGGCGCCTGCGCATAGGGCTTCTGCTTCTCTTCCCAGGTATGCGGGGCGTGGTCGGTGGCCAGGACATCCAGCACGTCGTCAGCCAATGCGGCGGTGATCGCCTCGCGATCGGCCACGTCCTTGATCGCCGGATTGCACTTGATCAGGTTGCCCTTGGTGGCGTAGTCCGGGCGGGCGAAGTGCAGGAAATGCACGCAGGTCTCGGCGGTGATCTGCTTGCGGCTGCCGTCGGCGCGGATCAGCGGGCCCTTCTCGAACAGCGCCAGTTCGTCGGCGGTGGAGATGTGCAGCACGTGCAGGCGGGTGCCGTGCTTGCGCGCCAGCGACATGGCCAGCCGCGTCGACTTGATGCAGGCTTCGCGCGAACGGATGTCCGGGTGCATCTCCGGGGTCAGCGCGTCGCCGTATTTTTCCTGGAAGGCCTTCAGGTTGGCATCGATCATCGGCGTGTCTTCGCAGTGCGTGATGATCGGGGTCGGGCACTCGCGGAAGATCGCGTCCAGGGTTTCCGGGTTGTCGACCAGCATGTTGCCGGTGGACGCACCCATGAACACCTTCACGCCCGGCGCCTTCTTCGGGTCGAGCGCGCGGATGGCGTCCAGGTTGTCGTTGCTGGCGCCGTGGTAGAAGCCGTAGTTGGCCCAGGCACGGCCGCGTGCCAGCTCGTACTTGGCTTCGAGGATGGTCGAGTCGAGCGTCGGCGGGTTGGTGTTGGGCATGTCCATGAAGCTGGTCAGGCCACCGGCCACGGCCGCGGCCGACTCGCTGGCGATGTCGCCCTTGTGGGTCAGGCCTGGTTCGCGGAAGTGCACCTGGTCGTCGATCATCCCGGGCAGCAGCCAGCGCCCGGCCGCATCCACCACCTGTTCGCCATCACGCGGGGTCAACCCTTTGCCGATCTGCGCGATGCGGTCGTTCTCGATGCGCAGGTCGCCTTCGAAGGTGCGGCCTTCGTTGACCAGGCGGGCGTTGGTGATGAGCGTGGAGGACATGTCAGTGTTTTCCTGTGCAACGGCAAGAATGGGCGTCGGGAGATTCGGGTACTGGATCGAAGCCGCCGGGATGGAACGGATGGCAGCGGCCCAGCCGTCGCGCGGCCAGCCAGCTGCCGCGCAGCGGGCCGTGCCGGGAGATGGCGTCCATGGCGTATTCAGAGCAGCTCGGCACGAAACGGCAGCGAGGCCCCAGCAGCGGGCTGATGAAGCGCTTGTAGAAGCGCAGCAGGGCGATGAGCAGGCGCGAGATCACTCAGTCATCTTAAGCCAGTTGGCATGAAGGCCGCATTTGTGCAGGATGGGCCGTTGGTCGCATGTCGTAGATGGCCTGCGACCGCTATCGGCACCCCTCCAGGTGCCGGACAGGTTCCGTACCGCGCAAGGCGGTCCGTGTTCGTCGGACCGCACCTTGGACCCGTTGACTCCTGGACTGAATGGAGCGGGCCCCCAAGGTTGCTGCTGCGGGTCGGGTAGGCTATAAAGGCCCGCTTTCCCGGGCCCCGGGGAATCCAAGGAAGAGCGTTTCGTGGCTGCTAAAAAAACTGCAAAGAAGGCCGTCAAGGCCGCCAAGAAAACCGCCAAGCCTGTTGTGAAGAAGTTGGCGGCCAAGCCCGTTGCCAAGAAGCCGGCCAGCAAGCCGGTGACCAAGGCGGCATCCTCACAACCGGCGGCCAGGAAGGCCACCGCAAAGAAAGCGCCGGCCAAGTCCGGCAAGCCGGCAGTGGCGAAGAAACCCGCTGCGCCGGTCAAGGCCAAACCTGTCGCTGCCAGCAAGAAGGCACCGGCGGTGAAGAAGGTTGCCAGCAAGGCTGCGCCGGTGAAGAAGGCCGCTGCCAAGCCGGCACCGAAGAAGGCAGCAGCCAAGCCAGCGCCGAAGGCGGTGGTGAAGAAGGTTGCCGCCGCGCCTGCTGCGAAGCCGGCAGCAAAGAAGGTGGCGCCTGCCAAGCCGGCACCTGCCGCCAAGACTGCCAAGAATGTCGCCCCGCCGGCTGCCAAGCCGACGCCGGCCCCTGTAGTGAAGTCCGCACCGAAGCCAGCTGCGAAGCCGGCCCCGGCCAAGTCTGTCCCGGCCAAGACCGCGGCAGTGGCAGCAGCCAAACCGGCCTCCAAGCCGGCCCCGGCCGCCGCTTCTGCAGCATCGACCGCCCCGCAATCCAAGAATCCCGTGCCCGTTTCGAAATCGCCTGCTAAAACCGCCGTGAAATCCGATTCCGCTCCGAAGACCGTGACCCGCCCCGTGGGCAAGGTTGCCGTGGCCGTCGCCGCCCGTTCGTCGGCACCTGCGCCGCGCAGCAAGTACAAGGTCGTCGAATACAAGACCGACGAGGCCACTGGCCGCCCGATCCTGCCCGCAGGCTACAAGCCGGCCTCGGACGAGGAGTACATGAGCCCGCTGCAGCAGGAGTACTTCCGCCAGCGCCTGCAGAACTGGCGCGCCGACCTGGTGGAAGAGTCCAAGCAGACCATCGAGAACCTGCGTGAGGAAGTGCGTGACATCGGCGATGAAGCCGAGCGCGCGACCCGCGAGACCGAGAACTCGCTGGAACTGCGCACCCGTGACCGTTACCGCAAGCTGATCGGCAAGATCGACAGCACCCTCAAGCGCCTGGAAGCGGGCGATTACGGGTACTGCGTGGACACCGGTGAAGAAATCGGCCTGGAGCGCCTCGAAGCGCGCCTGACCGCCGAGCGCACCATCGACGCCCAGGAGCGTTGGGAGCACCTGCAGAAGCAGCAGGGCGACTGATTCCGGTTCGTTGTGATGTCATGCGAAAAGCCCGGCTTCGGCCGGGTTTTTTGTTGGGTTCGAGTTGGCTGCGTAGGGCGGCGCCTTCCGGGTATCGGGGTGAGCCTGCGGGTGGGTCCGGGCAGGACACGCTGCAAGTACATCCCTGTAAGCTCGGCCGCGGCATCCATGCCGCGGACGGTCCTGCCCGCACCCACCCGCAGGCTCTCGACGCTTCCCTGCGCGCGCAGCCTCTGTAGAGCCGAGCCCATGCTCGGCTCAGGCCGAAGCCGGATGGCAGGGAAGAGCAAGAGCAAGAGCAGCCAGGCATGGCTTGGCTCTACCAGGAGCGGTCATGCGTGCGCTCGCGGCTGTTGGGTCCGCCTTGTAGTGAGCCGAGCACCGCAGGGGAATCAGGGGCGAAGAGGCGCCGCTGTTTGAGCGCAGCGAGTTCGGCGCCGTCCCCTGATTCACCGAGGAGCGCAGGGCACCGGTGCGCAGCGCCGGCTCGCGGATGGCGGCGCGTTCCCGCCGCGGTCGCGGAAAAGGGCCGCCGGGCATGGCCCGGCGCTACCAGTGCGTCGGCGCACGTAAACCCGCTGTCGCGGAAACGACGAGCCGACGCTACTGCAGATCGCGCAGATTCAATTTCCGCAGCGTCGGGTTCTTCCACGCGGTGATCCCGGCCACGCTCAGCACCGCGAATCCGCCCAGCACCACCGCCGGTACCAGCCCCAGCACCTTGGCCATCGTGCCGGCATAGAACGCGCCCAGTTCGTTGGACGAGCTGATGAAGATGCCGTTGATCGACGATACCCGGCCGCGCATCTCTTCCGGCGTGGCCAGCTGCAGGATGGTGGAGCGGATCACCACCGACACGCCGTCGAAGGCGCCGTAGAACAGCAGGATCAACGCCGACAGCCAGAAGTGCTGGGACAGGCCGAAGCCGATCACGCACAGGCCGAAGCCGGCCACGGCGAACAGCAGCACGCGACCGGCGTTGCGGTGCAGGGGGTGGCGCGCCAGCCACAGGCCGACGCACACCGAACCCAGCGCCGGGGCCGCGCGCAGGATGCCCAGTCCCTCCGGGCCGTGGTGCAGGATCTCGTGCAGGAACGCCGGCAGCATCGCCACCACGCCGCCCAGCAGCACCGAGAACATGTCCAGCGCCATGGCGCCGACCATGATCCGGTTGCCAACCACGAAGCGGGCGCCTTCGGCGATGCTCTTGAAGATCGGGGCGGCCGGGCCGGCATGCACCGGTTCTTCCACTTTCAGCGTGGCCAGGCAGCCCATCGCCACCAGCGCGAAGGCCGTGGCCACCGCATAGGACAGGCCCTTGCCACCGAAGCCGACCAGCACCCCACCCAGTGCCGGGCCGGCGATCATGCCGGTCTGGAACACCACGGCGCCCAGGCCGGCGCCACGGGCGAAATGTTCACGTGGCAGCACGCGGGCGAACAGGGCGTTGTAGATCGGCGACAGGAAGGCGCGGACCATGCCGGTCAGGGCGATGGCTGCATAGATCGGCCACACGCCGTCAACCGGCAGCCAGCCCTTGGCTACGCTGGTCAGCACCAGCGCGGTGGCGATCAGTCCGGAACAGGCGACCATGCCCAGCTTGCGGCGCGGCAGATGATCCACCAGATAACCGGCAAACGGGGCCACACAGAAGAACGGCAGCACCTCGGCCAGGCCGATCAGGCCCAGCGAGAACGGATTGCGGGTGACTTCGTAGATGTGCCAACCGACGGTGACCGCGACTACCTGGTAGGACAGCATCGCGAAGATGCGGTACGCCAGCAGCCGGGCGAAACCGGGCCGGGACAGCAGGCCCAGCGCGGTGTCTTCGGCCGTGGCAGGTTCGCTCACGACGGATCGCGCTGCAGCTGGGCCTGCGCGGTCTCACGGATGAAGGCCAGCATCGCCGCCACGCCGTTGCTGCGCGTCGGCGACAGGTGGCGGGACAGGCCGATATCCTGGATATAGCTGGGTTCGGTGGCCAGGATCTCCTGCGCGGTGCGCCCGGAGTACACGCGCAGCGCCAGGAAGATCAGGCCGGAGACGATGGCCGAATCACTGATGGCGTGGAAACGCAGCGACTGCGCATTGCCTTCCGGCACGATCCAGACCATCGACTGGCAACCGAGCAGGCGGTGCTCTTCGGTCTTCCATGCTTCCGGGAAGGCGGGCAGCTTGCGGCCGAGGTCGATCAGGTACTGGTAGCGCTCGGACCAGTCGCCGAAGAAACCGAATTCCTCGGCGATGGCCGTTTGTGCCTCGGCGGCAGTGGGTTCAAGCGGGAATGGGGAGTCGATCACAACAGTCTCTACAGTGGGAGCGTGGCCGGCGGGCCGGCCACGGGGCAGGGCAGGTCAGCCGCGCTTGCGCGACCAGCGCACGCCCTGCGGGGTGTCTTCCAGCACGATGCCCTCGGCGGCCAGCTGGTCGCGGATGGCGTCGGAACGGGCGAAGTCGCGCGCCTGCTTGGCCGCCGCGCGTTCGTCGATCAAGCCCTGGATGCGCGCGTCGTCGTCGCTGTCGCCAGCGGCGTTGCCGAACCATTGCGCCGGGTCGGCCTGCAGCAGGCCCAGGGCGAGGCCGGCGCCGAGCAGTTCGCTCTTCAAGCGTGCGCGTTCGCCGGGATCGGTGGCGCGGCGCGCTTCGCCGGCGATACGGGCCACTTCGGCCAGCGCCTGCGGCGTATTGAGATCGTCATCCAATGCTGCTTCGATGTCTGCCGGGATCACTGCCGTGGCGGCCACATCGGCCAGCTCGCGCAGCGTGCCGTACAGGCGGTCGAGGGTGCGCCCGGACTGTTCGATCAGCGCGTCGGACCAGTCCAGCGGCTGCCGGTAGTGGGCCGACAGCAAGGCCAGGCGCAGTGCCTCGGGGGCGTGTTTACGCACCAGGTCGTGGACGCGCTCGATGTTGCCGATCGACTTGCTCATCTTGGCGCCGCCGAAGTTGAGCATGCCGTTGTGCAGCCAGAAGCGCGCGAACACCTTGCCGCCGTGCGCGCACTCGCTCTGCGCGATCTCGTTTTCGTGGTGCGGGAACTGCAGGTCGACGCCACCGGCATGGATGTCGATGGTCTCGCCCAGGTGTGCGGCGGCCATCGCCGAGCATTCGATATGCCAGCCCGGACGGCCGCGGCCCCACGGCGATTCCCAGCCGGGCAGGTCGTCGCCGGACGGCTTCCACAGTACGAAGTCGCCGGGCGCGCGCTTGTAGGGAGCAACCTCGACACGGGCGCCGGCCAGCATTTCGTCCGGATCGCGGCGCGACAGCTTGCCGTAGCCCTCGAAACTGCCGACGGCGAACAGCACATGGCCCTCGGCAGCGTAAGCATGCCCGCTGCTGACCAGCTGCTCGATCATGGTGATGATCTGCGCCATGTGCGCGGTCACTTCCGGCTCGATGTCCGGCGGCACTACGCCCAGCGCGGCCATGTCTTCACGGTAGGCCGCGGCGAAACGGTCGGTGATGGTGCTGATCGGCACCCCCTGCTCGCGTGCGGCGGTGTTGATCTTGTCGTCCACGTCGGTGATGTTGCGGGCATAGCGCAGGGCACCGAAGCGCCGCCGCAGCAGGTCGGCCAGCACCCCGAACACCACCGGTCCACGGGCATTGCCGATGTGCACGTAGTTGTAGACCGTCGGGCCGCACACATACAGGGTCGGACAGGCCGGGTCGAGCGGGGTGAACGGTTCGAGCTGGCGAGTCAGGTTGTTGTGCAGGCGCAGGGTCATGGGTCTGTGACTGGGGGACAAGCCTGTGATTTTAGAACGTGTCGGGCCCCTTTGGGGGGACCATTGCCACCGGTGGACGTCACCGGCGGGTGGGTGGGGTGGGCAGGAACGACGCGGACGGGTAATGTTCAGCCCCTTGCGGTCACCACTGCCTACACTATTGCCGTGTCCCTGCTCCCATCGCCAATGAAAACCACCGCGTTGCTGACCCTGGCCTGCCTGTCGGCGCTGCCCGCCGTGGTCCTGGCCCAGGAGGCCGAGCCCCGCAACCGGGTGGTGATCGTGGAGAACGTGAAGTTCGACTACGCTCAGGTGCTCAACGTGGAGCCGGTGTTCCAGACCCTGCGCGCAACCCGTACCGAGGAGCACTGCGAGCCGGTCTCGACCCGCACCCTGGCCCCGGTCAACGTCACCGGCGAGGAGCCGGTCGAGGACAAGGGCCGCATCGGCCGCCTGTGGGATTCGGTGCGCTCGATGTTCAAGCGCAGCGACGAGGAGACGCTGGAGGAGCTTCCGGCGGAAACCCCCGCCCCGGCGCCGGCCAATACCGGTCCGATGCTGACCCGTGACTGTCGCATCGTGCCTGTCGGGCGTGAGTTCCGCCGCCCCATCGCCTACGACGTGGACTATGTCTACAAGGGCACCAAGTACCGTTCACGGCTGCCGGAGGACCCTGGCAACCGGCTGAAGATCCGGGTTTCGATCACCCCGTGGGTAGGCCCCGAGCAGGCTGCCGCTGGTACCCCCTGATTCTGCGACGCCGGCCTCTTGCGCCGGCCTCGGCCGCATGTAAAGATTGCCGACCAATGAAGCTCACCGACTTCCAGCACGACAGCAGCGCCGCCCGCCAGGCCACTGGCATGACGTCGCGTGCCCGTCGACCGGAACCCCACATTCTCGCTGGGTAATCCGGAGCTTTCTGCTGTTCGTCCGAAAAAAACCCAGCCCGCCGGCTGGGTTTTTTCGTTTCCGCGTTCTGAAAAGCTTCATCTGCAACCTTTTCGTATCACCTTGGTTCCCGGTTTTCCCTTCCACCTTCCACCGCGTCGGCCACCGGCGCCGCTCATGCAAGGAATGATGATGTCCCCCAAGCACTTCCTGAACACCCAGGACTGGAGCCGCAGCGAACTTGACGCGCTGCTGACCCAGGCTGCGCTGTTCAAGCGCAACAAGCTCGGCGACCAGCTCAAGGGCAAGTCGATCGCGCTGGTGTTCTTCAATCCGTCCATGCGTACCCGCACCAGTTTCGAGCTGGGCGCGTTCCAGCTCGGTGCCCACGCAGTGGTGCTGCAGCCGGGCAAGGATGCATGGCCGATCGAGTTCAACCTCGGCACGGTGATGGACGGCGATACCGAAGAGCACATCGCTGAAGTGGCCAAGGTGCTCGGCCGTTACTGCGACATCATCGCCGTGCGTGCGTTCCCGAAGTTCGTCGACTGGGCCTACGACCGCCAGGACGTCGTGCTGGAGAGTTTCGCCAGGTACTCGCCGGTGCCGGTGATCAACATGGAGACCATCACCCACCCGTGCCAGGAGCTGGCGCACGTGATGGCCCTGCAGGAGCATTTCGGTACCCAGGACCTGCGCGGCAAGAAGTATGTGCTGACCTGGACCTACCATCCCAAGCCGCTGAACACCGCGGTGGCCAACTCGGCGCTGACCATCGCCACCCGCATGGGCATGGACGTGACGCTGCTGTGCCCGACCGCCGACTACATCCTCGACGAGCGCTACATGGGCTGGGCCGAGCAGAACGTGGCCGAGAGCGGTGGTTCGCTGAAGATCAGCCATGACATCGACAGCGCCTATGCCGGTGCCGACGTGGTCTATGCCAAGAGCTGGGGCGCGCTGCCGTTCTTCGGCAACTGGGAACCGGAGAAGCCGATCCGCGACCAGTTCAAGCACTTCATCGTGGATGAGCGGAAGATGGCGCTGACCAACAACGGTGTGTTCAGCCACTGCCTGCCGCTGCGCCGCAACGTCAAGGCGACCGACGGCGTGATGGATTCGCCGCAGTGCATCGCCATCAACGAGGCCGAGAATCGCCTGCATGTGCAGAAGGCGATCATGGCCGCTGTTGCCGGGCGCTGATTTCTCCATTCGAACATTTCCGCCGGGCATGGCCCGGCGCTACCAGGACATACCCCCATGAGCAACAAAGACGTCGTTCTCGCCTTCTCCGGCGGCCTTGATACCAGCTTCTGCGTGCCGTACCTGCAGGAGCGCGGCTACAACGTGCATACCGTGTTCGCCGATACCGGCGGTGTGGATGACGAAGAGCGCGATTTCATCGAGAAGCGTGCCGCCGAACTGGGTGTCACCAGCCACCAGACCGTCGATGGCGGTCCGGCCATCTGGTCCGGCTTCGTCAAGCCGTTCGTGTGGGCCGGTGAAGGCTACCAGGGCCAGTACCCGCTGCTGGTGTCGGACCGTTACCTGATCGTCGATGCCGCGCTCAAGCGCGCCGCCGAACTGGGCACCAACATCATCGCCCACGGCTGCACCGGCATGGGCAACGACCAGGTGCGTTTCGACCTGGCAGTGAAGGCCCTGGGTGACTATCAGATCATCGCGCCGATCCGCGAGATCCAGAAGGAACACACCCAGACCCGCGCCTACGAGCAGAAGTACCTGGAAGAGCGTGGCTTCGGCGTGCGCGCCAAGCAGCAGGCCTACACCATCAACGAGAACCTGCTGGGCCTGACCATGTCCGGCGGCGAGATCGATCGTTGGGAAGCACCGGGCGAGGGCGCCCGTGGCTGGTGCGCACCGCGCAGCGAATGGCCGGAAGCACCGCTGACCGTCACCCTGAAGTTTGTCGAAGGCGAAGCCGTGGAGCTCAACGGCAAGGCCCTGCCGGGTGAGCAGATCCTGGCCCAGCTCAACAAGCTGTTTGCCCCCTACGGCGTCGGCCGTGGCGTGTACACCGGCGACACCGTGATCGGCCTGAAGGGCCGCATCGTGTTCGAGGCACCGGGCCTGGTCTCGCTGCTGGCCGCGCACCGTGCGCTTGAAGATGCGGTGCTGACCAAGCAGCAGAACCGCTTCAAGCCGGACGTGGCGCGCAAGTGGGTGGAGCTGGTGTACGAAGGCTTCTACCACGACCCGCTGAAGACCGACATCGAAGCCTTCCTGAAATCCTCGCAGGCCAAGGTCAACGGCGAAGTGGTGCTGGAAACCCGTGGCGGTCGCGTCGACGCCGTGGCGGTGAAGTCGCCGCACCTGCTCAACACCAAGGGCGCCACCTATGCGCAGTCGGCCGACTGGGGCGTGGAAGAAGCGGAAGGCTTCATCAAGCTGTTCGGCATGAGCTCGACGCTTTACGCGCAAGTCAATCGCTGAGCGATTGAATTGCGCGCGCGTCTCCCGCGCATTTCACCTAATCCCCGCGCCGTTGGCGCGCCCCCTTGAACATCAAGGGGGCTCTCCTCCAGCCGGTACACGTTGTACTGAAGGATCTTTGATTCATGCTTGAACAGACGCTCGATCACCTGCAGGCACTGGTGTCCTTCGACACGCGCAACCCGCCGCGTGCGATCACCACCGGCGGCATCTTCGACTACCTGCGCGACAACCTGCCCGGGTTCAATGTCGAGGTGATCGACCATGGCGCTGGCGCGGTCAGCCTGTATGCCGTGCGCGGTACGCCGAAGTACCTGTTCAACGTGCATCTGGACACCGTGCCGGACTCGCCGCACTGGAGTGCCGATCCGCACGTGATGCGCCGCCTGGACGACCGCGTGGTCGGCCTCGGTGTGTGTGACATCAAGGGGGCGGCTGCTGCGCTGGTGGCTGCAGCCAATGCCAGTGATGGCGACGCGGCGTTCCTGTTCTCCAGCGATGAAGAAGCCAACGATCCGCGCTGTATTGCTGCGTTCCTGGCCCGGGGCATCAAGTACGAAGCGGTGCTGGTGGCCGAACCGACCATGAGCGAAGCGGTGCTCGCGCATCGTGGCATCAGCTCGGTGCTGATGCAGTTCGCCGGCCGTGCCGGCCATGCGTCGGGCAAGCAGGATGCCGCCGCCAGCGCGCTGCACCAGGCGATGCGCTGGGGCAACCGCGCGCTGGACCACGTCGAATCGCTGGCTTCTGCACGCTTTGGTGGACTGACCGGCCTGCGCTTCAACATCGGGCGCGTTGAAGGTGGCATCAAGGCCAACATGATCGCGCCGGCGGCGGAAGTGCGCTTCGGCTTCCGGCCGCTGCCGTCGATGGATATCGATGCGCTGCTGGCGACCTTTGCCGGTTTCGCCGAACCGGAAGCGGCACTGTTCACCGAAACCTTCCGTGGCCCCAGCCTGCCGGCGGGCGACATCGCCGAAGCCGAGAACCGCCGCCTGCTGGCGCGCGACGTGGCCGATGCGTTGGATATTCCGATCGGCAACGCGGTGGACTTCTGGACCGAGGCGTCGCTGTTCTCGGCCGCTGGCTATACCACGCTGGTGTTCGGCCCGGGCGACATCGCCCAGGCCCACACCGCCGACGAGTTCGTGACGCTGGAGCAGCTGCAGCGCTACACCGACGCCGTACACCGGATCATCGCCGCCGGCGCCTGATCGACCTACAACGCCGCTGCGCTTCTGCGCGGCGGAACTGCAACGCGGCGACCGCCGCCTGTGACGAAACCGAAATGTCTCCTGCCCTCCAGCCCCACCGTCAGACCCGCCAGACCATCGTGCGCCTGCTCTCGAGCATGGCCAGCGCGAAGGAGATCAGCCAGTACCTCAAGCGCTTTTCGCAGCTGGACGCCAAGCGCTTCGCCGTGGTCAAGGTCGGCGGCGCAGTGCTGCGCGACGATCTCGACGCGCTGACCTCGTCGCTGTCGTTCCTGCAGGAGGTCGGCCTGACCCCGATCGTGCTGCATGGCGCCGGCCCGCAGCTGGATGCGGAACTGGCGGCCGCCGGCATTGAAAAGCAGACGGTCAACGGCCTGCGGGTGACCTCGCCGGAAGCGCTGGCGATCGTGCGCCGGGTGTTCCAGCAATCCAACCTGCGCCTGGTCGAAGCCCTGCAGCAGAACGGCGCGCGCGCCACGTCCATCACGGGTGGCGTGTTCGAGGCGGAGTACCTGGGCCTGGATACCTACGGCCTGGTCGGCGAGGTGAAGAAGGTCAACCTGGCACCGATCGAAGCCAGCCTGCGTGCCGGCTCGATCCCGGTCATCACCAGCCTCGGTGAGACCGCCGGCGGGCAGATCCTCAACGTCAATGCCGACTTCGCCGCCAACGAACTGGTGCAGGAACTGCAGCCATACAAGATCATCTTCCTGACCGGTACCGGCGGCCTGCTGGACGAAGCGGGCAACGTGATCGATTCGATCAACCTGTCCACCGAGTACGACCACCTGATCGCGCAACCGTGGATCCATGGCGGCATGAAGGTGAAGATCGAACAGATCAAGTCGCTGCTGGATCGCCTGCCGCTGGAATCGTCGGTGTCGATCACCCGGCCCGCCGACCTGGCCAAGGAACTGTTCACCCACAAGGGCTCGGGCACGCTGGTGCGCAAGGGCGAGAAGGTGCTGCGTGCAACCGCCTGGAGCGAGCTGGACCTGCCGCGCCTGAAGGGCCTGATCGAATCCAGTTTCGGTCGTACCCTGGTGGCGGACTATTTCCAGAAGACCACGCTGCTGCGCGCCTATGTGAGTGAGAACTACCGCACGGCGGTGATCCTCACCGATGAGGCCGAGGGCGTGTACCTGGACAAGTTCGCCGTGCTCGACGATGCGCAGGGCGAAGGCCTTGGCCGCGCCGTCTGGAACGTGATGCGCGAGGAAACCCCGCAGCTGTTCTGGCGCTCGCGCAACGGCAATCCGATCAACCATTTCTACTACGCCGAATCCGATGGCTGCTACAAGCAGGGCCATTGGAAGGTGTTCTGGTACGGTGCTGATGGCATCGACCGGATCAGGACCTATGTCGACCACTGCGCCGTGCGCGCACCGAGCCTGGAGGGCTGAGCGCGATGAACCACGCCGACTGGACCCGGGTACCCACGCTGACCGGCACGCATGCGCGGCTCGAACCGCTGCAGATGAACCATATCGACGGCCTGCGCGGTGCGTTGGGTGACGGTGCGTTGTCGAAGCTCTGGTACACCCAGGTGCCTGATGCGAAGACCATGACCAGCTATGTGCAGGCCGCGCTGCAGGTTCAGGCCGAGGGCAAGGTGCTGCCGTTCGTGGTGTTCGATGCCAACGACCAGATCGTCGGCACCACCCGCTACTACGACCTGCAACCGGACGTGCCGCGGCTCAGCATCGGCTACACCTGGTATGGCGAGTCGGTGCAGCGCACCGGAGTCAACACCGAAACCAAGCTGATGCTGCTCAGCCATGCCTTCGAGCGGCTGGAATGCCTGAGCGTGGTGTTTGAAACCAGCTGGTTCAACTTCACCTCGCGTACCGCGATCGCACGCCTGGGCGCCAAGCAGGATGGCGTGCTGCGCAATCACCGTCGTCATCCCGACGGCACGCCGCGCGACACCGTCATCTTCTCCATCATCGACACGGAATGGCAGGGCGTGAAACGCCACCTGCAGCACCGCCTCGACTCGCACGCATGAGCACGCACGCATGAGCACTTCCTCCTCGTTCACCGTCGGCATCGTCGGCGCCCGCGGCCATACCGGTGCCGAGCTGATCCGGCTGGTGGCCGCGCATCCGAGCCTGCAGCTGGGCTTCGTCTCTTCGCGCGAACTGGCCGGGCAGCGCGTATCCGACCACTACCCGCAATGGCAGGGTGATCTGCAGTTCGAAAATCTCGACGCCGATGCCGTTGCCGCCAAGGGCGTGGATGCGGTGATCCTGGCGCTGCCCAATGGCTTGGCTGCTCCGTTCGTGGCGGCGCTGGAAACGGCGAAGCCGGACACGGTGATCGTCGATCTGTCGGCCGACTACCGTTTCGACACTGCCTGGTACTACGGCCTGCCCGAGCTTACCCGCGACCGTTACAACGGCCAGAAGCACATCAGCAATCCCGGCTGCTATGCCACCGCGATGCAGCTGGCGATCCATCCGCTGCGCGATCTGCTGGCGGGCCCGCCGCAGTGCTTCGGTGTGTCCGGCTACTCCGGTGCCGGCACCTCGCCGTCGGACAAGAACAATGTCGAGCTGCTGGCCGACAACCTGATGCCGTACGCGCTGACCAACCACGTGCACGAGCGTGAGGTGTCCGTGCAGCTCGGCGTGGCCGTCGAATTCATGCCGCACGTCGCGCCGCATTTCCGTGGCATCACTCTCACCGCCAACCTGTGGTTGAACCGTGTGCAGACCCGCGAGCAGATCGTCGAGCGCTTCCAGCAGGCCTATGCCGGTGAAGCACTCATCGAGGTCGTGGACGAGGCGCCGTGGGTGAGCCGCATCGCTGGCCGCCATGGCGCCCAGGTCGGCGGCTTCACGCTGGCCCCGGGCGGCAAGCGGGTGGTGGTGGTGGCGACCCTGGACAACCTGCTCAAGGGCGCGGCCACCCAGGCCATGCAGAACCTCAATCTCGCGCTGGGCATCGACGAACTGACGTCGATCCCGCACTGAAACCGCACAGGAGCCCCCATGGCAGACCTTCTTTGGCAGAAGCCCGGCGTCGCTGTCGATGCCCAGATCCAGACCTTCCTCGCCGGCGACGACGTGATCCTCGACCGCGAATTCTTCCTGCATGACATCGCCGCCAGCGCCGCGCACGCGCAGGGCCTGCAGCACATCGGCATCCTCAGCGCCGATGAACTCGCTGGCCTGCTGCGCGAACTGGAGGTGCTGGCGCAGGACTTCCGCGAAGGCCGCTTCGTGCTGGATACGCAGTATGAAGATGGCCATTCCGCCATCGAGGCACGGTTGACCGAGCGCCTGGGTGATGCCGGCCGCAAGATCCATACCGGCCGCAGCCGCAACGACCAGATCCTGGTCGCCACCCGGTTGTGGTTGAAGGAGAAGCTGCAGCGCGTCGCGCAGGTCAGTGCCGAAGTGGCCAAGGTGGCGCTCGACCGTGCGCAGGCCGAGCAGCATCTGCCGATTCCCGGTTACACCCACATCCAGCGTGCCGTGGTGTCCTCGGCAGGCATGTGGTGGGCTGGGTGGGCCGAGGCTTTCATCGACAACGCTGTGCGTGCCCGCGATACCCATGCACTGGTTGATGCCAATCCGCTCGGCACCGCTGCCGGTTACGGCGTGAACCTGCCGCTGGATCGCGAACACACCACCGCTGCGCTCGGCTTTGCGCGCATGCAGATCTCGCCGATCTACGCGCAGCTGTCGCGTGGCAAGTTCGAACTGGCTGCACTGGAAGCGCTGGGCGGTGCGACCCTGGACCTGCGCCGCATCGCCTGGGACCTGTCGCTGTTCACCAGCGCCGAATTCGGTTTCGTCGCGCTGCCGGCGCAGTACACCACCGGCAGTTCGATCATGCCCAACAAGCGCAATCCGGACGTGATCGAGCTGATGCGGGCGACCCATGCCAGCGTCGCAGCCGCACGCACCGAGATCGAGCAGCTGCTGTCGCTGCCGTCGGGCTACCACCGCGATCTGCAGTCGTCCAAGGGCGCGATCTTCCACGGCTTCGGTCGTGGCCTGGCCGCGCTGGAGCTGCTGCCGGCGCTGTTGGCCAACCTGGAATGGCGCGATGACAAGCTGCGCGCAGCGATCGATTCGGGCATGTACGCCACCGATGTAGCGGTGGAAGCTGCGGTCGCGGGCGTACCCTTCCGCGAGGCCTACAAGGCCGCTGCTGCCGGCGCCGACAGCGCGGGGCAGGGGCGTACGCCGGAAGGCAGCCTGGCGGCGCGTGTATCGCCGGGGTCGGCGTCGGACCTGCGCCTGGATGAACTGCGCGCGCGCTGGCAGGCGCTGTCCTGATGGCCGGCACCGTTTACCTGGTGCTGGCGATGCGCCAGCCCGGTTTCACCGACGCCGTGGTGCAACCGCACCGCGACTTTCTTGATGCGCTGCAGGCCGAGGGCAAGCTGCAGCTGACCGGTGGCTTTGCCGATGGCAGTGGCGGCGCCTATGTGCTGTGCAACGTCGACAGCCTGGCGCAGGCACAGGCCATCGTCGCCACCGATCCGCTGGTGACGATGCAGGCATCGGCGCTGAGTGTCCACGAATGGAATACCCGCTGAGGCGCTCCTGATGACTGTCCACGCCGCCACCGTTGCATCGCCGTTCCCCGAACAAGCGCTGCCGTCGTGGCGGCGTGCCGTGCTCAAGGTCGGCAGCAGCCTGCTCGCGGCCGATGGCGGTGGCCTGTCGCCGCGTCATGCGCTGGGCCTGGCCCAGTTCGTCTCGGCCAACGTGCTGGCTGGGCGCGAAGTGGTGATCGTCTCCTCCGGCGCGGTCGCTGCCGGCCGCGCGATCCTGCCCAGGGCCGATGAACCCGGTGCAGCGATGGCTGCGCGACAGGCGTTGGCGGCGCTTGGCCAGGCGCAGCTGATCGGTCTGTGGCAGCGCTTCTTCGAGCGCCCGGTGGCGCAGGTGCTGCTGACCCATGACGATCTGCGCAACCGCCGTCGCTACCTCAATGCGCGGGCCACCCTCAACGAGCTGTTGCGGCTGGGTGCGCTGCCGGTGGTCAACGAGAACGACACCGTGTCGGTGGACGAGCTCAAGCTCGGTGACAACGACAACCTGGCTGCGACCGTGGCGGCGCTGGTCGATGCCGATGCACTGTTCATCGCCACCGACATCGATGGCCTCTACAGTGCCGACCCGCGCACGCATGCCTATGCACGGCCGCTGCACGACGTGCCCGAGTTGAATGATGCCGTGCTGGCGATGGCCGGTGGTGCCGGTTCAGTCGCCGGTACCGGTGGCATGCGCACCAAGCTGGAGGCCGCGGCCAAGGCCGGTCGTGTCGGCATCGAAACCTATCTGTTCAACGGCCGCAGCGGCGAGGTGGTGCGCGCGCTGGCGCAGGATCGCCTGTTCGGTACCCGCATCCACGCGGCGCGCAGCCGCGAGGCCGCCCGCAAGCACTGGCTGCGGCACGCGCCGCTGGCCGAAGGCGCGATCCTGATCGACGCCGGCGCAGCGCAGGCGATGCGCGAGAAGGGCGCCTCACTGCTGCCCGGTGGCATCACCGGTGCCGAAGGCGCGTTCCGCCGTGGTGACATGGTGCAGGTGTGCTGGAACACCGAAGCCGGCCGGGTCTGCGTGGCCCGTGGTGTCAGCCAGTACGCCGCCGATGACGTGCGCCGCATTGCCGGCCGCCACACGCGCGACATCCAGACCGTGCTCGGCTACAACTACGGCGGTACCGTCGTCCATCGTGACGATCTGGTGCTGCCATGAACCCATTGCAGGATGTCCCGATGAGTGAGATCGAATCGCAGGCCCGCGCCTGCCGTGACGCAGCCCAGGTGGTCGCTGGCCTCGACAGCGGTGCCCGCAGGGCGCTGCTGCAGGCGATGGCGCAGTCACTGGAGGTCAATGCCGGGCAGATTCTTGCAGGCAACGCGCGCGACCTCGCCGCCGCCCGCGACAAGGGCGTGGGCAGTGCGATGCTCGACCGCCTGGCGCTGGACCCGGCGCGCCTGCTGGCGATGGCCGACGCCGTGCGTGAGGTGGCGGGCCTGCCGGACCCGGTCGGGCAGGTGACCCGCGACGACGTGCGACCGAACGGCATCCGCGTACAGAAGGTGCGCGTGCCGCTGGGAGTGATCGCGATGATCTACGAAGCACGCCCGAACGTGACCGCCGAAGCCGCCGCGCTGTGCCTGAAGGCGGGCAACGGCGTGATTCTGCGTGGAGGTTCGGAGGCCATCCATTCCAACACTGCCATCGCCCAGGCATTGGCCGGGGCATTGAAGGCCAACGGCGTGCCCCCTGCCGCGGTGACGGTGCTGACCGACCTGCGCCGCGAAGCCATGCTGGAACTGCTGCAGTTGCATGAACTGATCGACCTGGCGATCCCGCGCGGTGGCGAGGGCCTGATCCGCTTCGTTGCAGAACACGCACGGGTACCGGTGATCAAGCACTACAAGGGTGTCTGCCACCTGTTCGTCGATGCCAGTGCCGACCCTGCCAAAGCGCTCGATCTGCTGGTGGATGGCAAGTGCAGTCGCCCGTCCGCGTGCAATTCACTGGAAACCCTGCTGGTGCACCAGGACATTGCCGCAGACTTCCTGCCGCGCGCTGCGCAGGCGCTGGCCGAACGTGGTGTGCAGCTGCGTGCCGACGCGCGCGCGCAGCCGTTGCTGCCGGGAAGCACTGTTGCCAGCGAGGACGACTATGCCGCCGAGTTCCTTGATCTGGTACTGGCGGTCCGCGTGGTCGACGATCTTGACGCAGCGATCGCGCACATCCGCACCTACACCTCAGACCACACCGAAGTGATCGCCACCGAAGACGTGGCCAGTGCAGAACGTTTCGTCAACGCGTTGCGCTCGGCGGTGGTGATGGTCAACGCGTCGTCGCGCTTTTCCGATGGCGGCCAGCTCGGCCTCGGCAGCGAAATCGGCATCTCCACCACGCGCCTGCATGCCTATGGCCCGATGGGACTGGAAGCACTCACGGTCGAACGTTTCGTGGTGCGCGGCGAAGGCCAGGTTCGTAGCTAGGTTCATGGCCGGGCTGCGCCCGGCACCCGCAGAGGCAACGGCAAATGCCGAAGCAAGGGCCGAAGCGACGGCAACAGCTGGGTTCCTGTGGGATGGCGGGGTGGGTCCGGTTGCGGGGGACGCCGCAAGTACGTCCCTGTAGGCTTGGGCGCGCCATCCATGGCGCTTACACCCCCGCAACCGGACCCACCCCGCCTTCGACAGATTTCCGCGAGCTGTCGGAACGGCATTCTGTGCTGCTGTTGGTAGGTGTCGACCTTGGTCGACACGTAGATCCACGCCATGCGTGGATGCTTTTCATTCCGAATTCGAAATATTCGATTCCGATGGAGATTCATCCACGCATGGCGTGGATCTACCAGATTGCGGAAATCTGTCAGAGGTGGGGCGGTGTCGGATTGCGGGGTGTCCGCGGCATGGATGCCGCGGCCAAGCCTACAAGGACGTACTTGCGGCGTCCCCGCAATCCGACACCGCCCCGCCATCCCACGGAATGCCAGCTGTTGCTGTTGCTTCGGCCGTTGCCGTTGCCTCTGCAGGTGCCGGGCGCAGCCCGGCCGAACCCCGTCACCGCAACAGCTGCGCAGTCATGCCCAGCGGCCGCGCATGCTCATCCATGTGCAGGGTGATGGCCTTCGCATTGAACATCTGTTCGGCGAGCTGATCACTAGCACCAAGCGAACGGGCGATCTCCGAGCGGCTGGCGTCCTCGCGTGGGTTGCGCCGTTCCCTGCCGGCGAAGCGGTAGCGGTTGTATTCGGCCCAGGCGATCAGCAGCAGCGCGCAGCCGGCCAGGATCACCGGCAGGGCGATGATCACGAACGGATCCAGCTGCTGCTTGCGCTCGTACAGCTGCAGCCACGCCTGCTGCCCACCCAGCACCCAGGACACCAGGGTGATCAGCGGCGCCCATAGATAGAAGTAGAACCCCCAGAACGCCAGGGTCACAAACCCCCAGGCGGTGCGCTGCAGGCGGGGCTGCTGGCGCGGTTTCTGGATCAGGCGCGAGTCGAAGCGGTTGGACGGCTTCCTCGTGGCGGTCTGGCGATGTGCGTTCATCGGATACCCCTGTCTGGGCTGACCCAGGTTGCACGCTTGCCACGCCGCCTGAGCAGGGTCTTGGGCAGCGCCACCAGCGTTGTGAACAGGCTGATCAACCAGTACGCCATCGGGTACCAGATGACCCAGAAATAGTTGCGGCCGATATGCGTTTCGTAACGCCTGTCGATGATCAGGCTGCTGGCAAACTGCAGCAGGCAGACCAACGCCAGGATCACGCCATGCCATTGCGGCAGCAACGTGTCGATGTACAACTGCGGCGGCACCGGGATGAACTTGCCCAGTGCCCACAGCAGGATGATCGCGAGCATGGTGTAGGCCCACAGCACGCTGAGGATGTATTCCAGCAGCACGCCCCACATGCGCCGCTTGCGCCAGCTGAACAACGAGGAGCCGTGGCGCAGCAGCACTTCCACACCGCCCTGCGCCCAGCGCAGGCGCTGCCGCCACAGTCCCTTCAGTGTTTCCGGCATCAGGATGAAGCACAGCGCGTTGGGCTCGTAACGGATGTCCCAATGATCCAGCTGCAGGCGCCAGCTGATGTCGATGTCCTCGGTGACCATGTCATCGGCCCAGTAACCGATGCGGTGCAGGGCGGTGCGACGGAATGCGGCGATGACGCCGGAGACGGTGAAGATGCGGCCGTACACGCGTTGGGCGCGCTTGATCATGCCGATGATCGAGGAGAACTCCGCCACCTGCAGGCGGCCGAGCAGGGTGGAGCGGTTGCGGATGCGTGGATTGCCGGTCACCGCACCCACGCGTGGGCCGCTGGTCAGGTGCCAGACCATCCAGTGCATGGCGAATTCTTCCAGCATGGCGTCGCCGTCGATGCACACCAGGTATTCCGATCGGGCAGCCAGGGCGCCCATGCGCAGCGCGTTGGCCTTGCCCAGGTTGCGATCCAGATGGACCACGCGCAGGCGTGGGTGCAGGGCCGCAAGTGCGTCCAGGCGGGCGCCGGTATCGTCGCTGCTGCCATCGTTGATGGCGATCACTTCGAAGTCCGGATAGCGCTGCGCCAATGCCGCGCCGAGGGTGTCGTCCAGGTTGGCCGATTCGTTGTGGCAGGGAATCAACAGGCTGGCGAACGGATACTCCGCCATGGGCGGTGGATCGTTGCGCGGCCGCGATTTCCGCTCACGGCGGAAGAAGTAGTACAGGCCACCGGACATCCAGAAGAACGCCATCACCATGGGGTAGAAGAAGGCGAACTGGAACATGGCGTTGAGCCACGGGTTCATGTCCACGTCACTTCTCCGGATACGGGAAGTTGCGCGCGGACATCGCCGCGCGTGCATCCTGGGTCGACGGCTTGTCGGCAATGAAATCGTCCGGGTACCACGCGAAATGACGCACGCCCTGGGCCTGCAGGCGGCGGATCTGCGCGCGCAGCTGTTCGCCGCTGATCGGCGTCTGCGTGCGCCAGTCCACGGTCTGCAGCTCGAACATCGTGTGCTTCAGGTCCGGGTCGTGCTCGCGCACTGCCACCACCAGGCGGTCCATCCAGCGCTGGGGACGGCGGCTGCCTTCCATCCACGGCATCGCCATCAGCGCGGTGCGGTCATAGGCCTTGTTGAACAGATCCAGGCGCTGGGCGAACCATGCCGCACTCTGCGGCTCCAGCACCGGCTGCGCGTACAGGTTGCGTACGGTGCCCAGCTTGGGGCGCCAGCGTTGTGCGCTGTCGCGCAGTTCCAGGGTGAAATCGATCAGCGCCTGGGTGCGGCCACCGTCGCTGCCTTCCTGTGGCAGCTGCGTCAGTTCGGTATCGCGTACGTAGCCGTCGTCATGGAACAGCAGGCCTTCGAAGTACGAATTGATCGCCAGGTCTTCGTAGATGTCCTTGATGATCTGCCGTGCCTGCGGCTTGGTGAAATCCAGGCGGTACATGCCATCGCGTTCCGGGCTCTGGATGCCCAGCGCCGCACGCTGCGCAGCGTCGGGCAGTTCATAGCCCAGCACCGGCAGCCACGCGTAGACCTTCACCCCGGCGCGGGTTTTCAGCTGCCAGGCGACACGGTTGAACAGGTCCGCGCGCATCGGCAGGTGGCGGTTCGGGAAGTACAGGGCATCGGCGGTGTTGTTGCCGTCCGGGTCGGCGAAGGCCTGCAGGTAGACATGGGTCGGGCCGATCCGCTTCACGCGCTCGATCAGGGCATCCAGGTTGCGCGCCTGCTGTGCAGGGTCGCTGTCGTAGACCGAATCCAGGTCGATCTGCAGTGCACGGGTGCCGTCCAGGTTGACGTTGCGACGCAGCTCGAAGGCCAGCGAGGTGACGTTCGGATTGCTGGTCACCAGCAGGCGTGCCAGGCCGTGCAGGTCGGCGGTTACAGGCGTGCTGCGCCCTTCCAGGTCGAAGGACACCGGCATGCCCAGCTGCTCGGCGATGTCATTGCTCAACTGGTTGTAGGCGGCATACGGCCAGACGATCGCTTTCGGGCGTACGCCCAGTTCCTTCTCGATGCGCTGCACGCTGCGGCCCAGATCATCGCGCAGGCGCTTCTCGTACTCCTGCGCGCTTTCATAGCGCTGCGCCTTCGGGTCGTAGATGCGGGTGATCACCGCCGGGGTCTGGTTGCCCTGCGGGTTGGACTGCACGCCGTGGTGCAGGTTGTCGGTATGGCTGGCCAGTTCGATCAGGCCGCTGGCCTGCATCTCGCGCAGCTGGTCCCAGGTCAGGAAATCGTCATGGCCGAACGGACGGTAGCCGTAGTCGATGGTGCGGCCCGGTGCCATGTCGACGTAGTCGGTGATCACCGCCACCAGCGCCGGATAGTTGTACGCGCGCAGCAGTGGATAGACACGGCTGTACACGCTGCGCAGGCCGTCGTCGAAGGTCAGCAGTACCGGCCGCGGCGGCAGCTTTGCTTCCCCCCGCGAGGCCTTGATCAGCTGCGACAGCGAGACCGGGTGATAGCCATGGGCGGACAGCCAGTCCAGGTGTGCGGCGAAGTTCTGCGTGCTGACCGCGTAGGCGTCGGCATCCGATTTTTCCAGCACATCATCGCGCACGTCGTGATAGCTGAGGACCAGCAGGCCGTTGTCGGCCGCGTCCAGGTCCGCGGCCGAGCGGTCGCGCTGGGCTGCGGCGGGCAGGGCCAGGCACAGCAGCGCCAGCAGCAGTACGATCGTCAGGTTGCGAAGCATCCGTTCCATCTCATTCTCCCCAGCGCAGCGCGGCATCGAAGCCGATATGTCGTTCACGTTGGCCGTCGTAGACCGGCCGCGACCAACTCACGCCGTACTCGAGGATCCGCCTCTGATCGAACTGCCATTCGTGGCGGTAGGCCACGGTCGGAATGATTGAACTGCCAAAGCCTTCCTGCCAGTAGTTGCCAACGGACACCGTCAGGCGATGGCGGAAGTGGCGCTCGTAATGGCGCCACAACTGCTGATCGATGCGCAGGCCCACTTCCACCGAGCGATCCCGCGAGGGGTTGAAGTACGGCGCATCGTCGCGGCTGCCACGGCTGGTGTAGACACTGCCCAGGCCATCGATCAACAGGCGCGGGCGGGTCAACAGCCGTTGTTCGATCGCGCTGTTCAGCGTGTCGCGGCGGTTGCCATCGTCGTAACGGAACTGGCTGCCACCGATGCTCCAGTGCGTGCGTTCGTTGCGCGTGTAATCCACGGCAACGGCGACGCTGTCGGCGGTGATGCCGGCCACGCGTGCCTGCATCGAGGCTTCCGGGTCATTGCGGGCAGCGGTTACTCCCGCGTGCCAGCGATCGTTGAACTGCCAGCCGACGCTGCCACGCAGACCGGTGTCACCGATGCTGTCATTGGGGCGCAGCACCGCCGCCTCGGCATCGACGCGGTCGAAGCGGTAACGCACGCCGGCACCGATCCACAGCGGATCGATATCCTGATCCTGGAAGGTGACCGAACGGCGGTCGGCGAAGGCGAACAGGCGCCAGCGGTCGTTGAGCACCGGCGAGGCGACTTCCATGCCGTAGTGCAGGTCGTCGTTGCCCAGCGGCGAGGTGCCGCCACCGCCGGAACTGCGGCCGCCCTCGACCTTGGCCAACAGCTGCCAGCCGCGATGGGCGCGCCAGTCGCGGTCCATGCGCTGCACCGACGGCTGGCTTGGATAGCGGGCCAGAAGATCGTCATGCAGCGGTCGCGCCAGGTCGTCGCGTTGCAGCTGCACGTAGGATTCGTACATGCCCAGCCGCGGCGCGATGTCACGCGGGTCCAGGGTGTAGGCCATCTGGTGACGTTCCAGTGCGCGCCGTGGCCAGCCGCGCATCTGGTAGACGCTGCCCAGCGAGGTCTGCAGGCTGCCATTGCCCGGGCCGACGTCGACCAGCGCTTCCAGCTCGCGCTGGGCCGTGGGCAGATCGCCGCTGTAGGCCCGCACCATCGCCAGGTTCAGGTCGGCTTCGTAGCGTGCCCAGTTCTGGAAGGGTGTCTTGCCACCGCCCCAGCGCCATGCCGGTTCATCCTTCTGCCACGCCTGCAGGTAGCCCACCGCCTTCTCCGCCTGCTCGGTTTCCAGGTAGGCATAGGCCAGCTCCGAGCGCGACTGGAAGCGCGAGGGATCGTTCTTCGCGGCGGCCTCCAGCAACGGGATGGCTTCTTCCGGATTCTGGGTGGACATCAGCGAGTCGCCCACCGCTGGCAGCACGTAGTCGGGCAGGGCATGGCCCTCGCGCTGCAGCGCCCGGGCTTCGTCGCGCACCTGCGCGTGACGGGCCAGGCGGTTGAGCAGGATCAGCCGGTCCATGCGGATCCGCAGCGGCGCCTGCGCCTGCGCGGTGCCATCGCGCTCGACGTACTGCTCCATTTCCGCCAGCGACGCCTCGGCCTCGTCCAGCCGGGTGTCTTCGGTTTCCCCGTAGGCCAGGCTCCAGTTGACCAGCTTGGCCACGTAGTTGGCTTCCAGCCGCGCCTTCTGGTCCTGGTCGAACAGGTTGGGCCGGGCCTGGTAAAGCCGCCAGGCGCGATGGGCATTGCCGATGTCGCCCAGGGTCAATACCTGCAGCTTGTACAGCAGGTCGTCGTTGGGCTCGCGCAGCTGCGCCCGCTCGATTGCCGCCAGGGCATCGACCCAGCGCGCCTGGTCACGGTAGTGGCCGATTTCGGCGAGCCGTTCGGCGCGCGTGGTCGCGGTGGGCGGCGGCGCCGCATCAGCCCAGGACGCCAGAGTGGCGCAGGCCAGGCCGACGCAGAACGCCAGCGGACGGTAGACAACCATGAGACCCCCTAAGCATCCATACCTGAACGATGCGCTCAAAGTGTGACGCACATCACATGCCAACTGTAGCTGACGCTTTGCCGATGCGGGCAGTTGCGGTCCGTACCAGATTGACGGAAAGTCCGTGACGGATCGGCCAACCCTTCTGCAACGCATTGTTGAAAAAGGTATTTTTGATTGCTCCGGCGGCAAGGGGGCGGCAGCACGGCACGTCCCCGGGCTGTCCGGCACCCCAAGCCGCGCCCGGCTCTGGACGCGAACCGGGTCAGCTTTGGACACGCTACGTCACCCGCTGCGGTGGCGGTGTGTAGGTCGCGGTAGTGGGGTGTGTGGGTCCAGCTTCACGGCGGCGGGCGTCAGGCAGCCGGGGCGGTCACCACAGGTCTTCCAGCTTGCGCGGCTTGCAGGCGACCCACGAGGCGCACAGCATCAGCACCGCGCAGCCGAACAGGAAGGCGAAGGGCAGGGTCCAGCCCTCGCTGACGGTATGCAGCCAGCCGACCAGGAACGGGCCCAGGCAGCTGAAGCTGTAGCCCACGCCCTGCATGAAGCCGGACAAGGCGGCCGAGCCGGTGGGGGTGCGCGTACGTAGATTGATCAGGGTCAGCGCCAGCGGGAACGTGGACGGCCCGACGCCCAGCAGGCAGGCCCACAGCAACGGCGCCTTCATCGGCGCGAACAGCAGGCCAGCGAAGGCGATGACGAAAGCGGAAAAGCCGATCAGCACCAGCGGGAACGGGTTCTGCAGGCGCACCGCCAGCGATGGGATCACCAGCGAAGGCAGCAGGCCCAATGCCGAAAACACCGCCACCATCACCCCACCGAAGGCGGGCGTGGCACCGGCTTCGACCACGATGCGCGGCAGCCAGGTGAACATCGAATAGGTCATCAGCGAGGTCATGCCGAACATCAGCGTCATGCTCCAGCCCAACGAGGTACGCCAGACCTTCCCGTGCGGCTGCGCGGTGGGATCGCTGCTGTCCAGCACCGGCCTGGGCGCACTGCGTGCCAGCAGCATCCATGGCAGGGTCGCCGCCAGCGCCAGCAGCGCCCACATGCCCAGCGACACCCGCCAGCCTGCGGCGTTGGCCACCGGCACCGCCAGCAGCGCCGGCATCATCGTGCCCAGCTGCAGCACGCTGATGTACAGCGTGCTCATGGTGCCGACCTTGTTGGCGAAGTAGCGCTTCACCAGCGGCGGCACCACCACGTTGCCGATGCCCATGCCGGCCAGTGCGATCACCGAGCCCAGCAGCAGGGTGCCGACATTGCCGGCGCTGGAGCGCAGCAGCAGGCCGGTGGCGGCCATCAGCATGGCCAGCAGCGTGGTGCGCTCAAGGCCCAGGCGTCGTGCCAGCGCCGGGGTGGCGACGCCGAACAATGCGAACGAGGCGGTCGGCAGCATGCCCAGCACACCGGTCATGGTGGTGCCGAAGCCGAACTGCTGGCCCAGCACGTCCAGCAGCGGAGTGATCGAGGTGACCGCAGTACGCAGGTTGACCGCTGCCAGCAGGATCGCGGCGAACGCCAGCAGGCGACCGTGCAGCAATGATGGCGAAGGGGAGGTGGGGGACGTCATGCGGTGTTCCTTGCAGGTGGCGCACGCCGCGCAGGTGACGTGCAGCGCCCGCACCGGACAGGGCCGGTGTGGCAGGTGGGGGAGTGGCGGCCATTGTACGTGGCCGGGCCGGGCCAGGTCCCCGGCGGCATGTGCTGATGGCGGCGTAGCCGGTTGTCCCGGAATTCAGGCACAAAAAAACCCGGAGGACACGGATGTCTTCCAGGCTTCTTGGTGACCACCGAAGTGGTCGGGGAGACAGGATTCGAACCTGCGACCTCTACGTCCCGAACGTAGCGCTCTACCAGACTGAGCTACACCCCGAAGGGAGCCGCCTATTCTAGCCATTTCCCCCGATGGCGGCAAGGGGGAAGACCGTTCTGCTTCGCTGCCGTGACAGCGACTCCTGCGGGAACAAAAAAGCCTGGAAGACTTCACCAGGCTTCAATGCGACCACCGAAGTGGTCGGGGAGACAGGATTCGAACCTGCGACCTCTACGTCCCGAACGTAGCGCTCTACCAGACTGAGCTACACCCCGAAGGAGCCGCCAAGAATACGGTGTGAAGGCCGTTCCGGCAACCCTTTTTTACAGTTTCAACGCACTTCCTTGTCGGCGCGCGCGCTTTCGCGTGCTTCGAACCACATCCCGTTGAGGATGGCCACGACCGAAGCCAGGCCAGCGCCGAGAATCCAAGCGAAATACCACATGGTCAATCTCCTGTGTGCGAGGGGTGTGCCGACCCTGGGCCGGCACACGGGCAATCAGTACGCGTTGGGGTTGTCGTCCATGTCCTCGACCGTCGTCTTGCCCTTCAGCACGCGGTACACCCAGGTGGTGTAGGCGAGGATGATCGGCAGGAAGATGGCCGTGGCCAGCAGCATGACCCACAGCGTGAGGTGGCTGGACGAACTGTCCCAGACGGTCAGGCTGGAGGTGGGCTGGCTGGAGGACGGCAGCAGGAACGGGAAGATCGCAAAGCCGACGGTGAGGATGATGCCGGCAATGGACGCGCCCGAGGCGATGAAGGCCAGGCCGCCACGACGCGCGCGCAACAGCACCGCACTGGCAAGTGCACCCAGCAGGCCCAGCACCGGGAACACCAGCGTTGCCGGCATGCTGCTGTAGTTGCGCAGCCAGCCACCGGCGGCGGTGCCCAGTTCGGCGGTCTTCAACAGCGGATTGGTCGGTCCGTCGGTCACCACCTGCGAGGTGATCTGGTAGCCCGGCAGGCCGAAGGCCACCCAGGCGCCGGCAGCGGCGAACAACACGAAGCTGATGATGGCGGCGATGCTGCCGTAGCGCGCCGCACGTTCGGCCACCGGGCCGTCGGTCTTGAGCACCAGCATGGCCGCACCGTGCGATACCAGCATGGCCACGCTGATCAGGCCGGCGATGAGCGCGAACGGCGTAAGCAGGCCGAAGAACGAACCGGTGTAGGTCACGCGCAGCGTGTCATCGAAGTGGAACGGCACACCCAGCAGTACGTTGCCCACCGCGACGCCGGCAATCAGGCCCGGCAGCAGGCCACCGACGAACAGCACGCGGTCCCAGTTGTCGCGCCAGCGCTTGGACGGCAGCTTGCTGCGGTACTTGAAGCCGACCGGGCGCAGGATGAGCCCGAACAGCATCGCAAACACCGCCAGGTAGAAGCCGGAGAAGCTGACCGCATACAGCGGCGGCCATGCGGCGAAGATCGCGCCGCCACCCAGCACCAACCAGACCTGGTTGCCTTCCCAGACCGGGCCGACAGTGTTGATCACCAGTCGGCGTTCTTCATCGGTCTTTGCCACGAACGGCAGCAGGGTGCCGACGCCCAGGTCGAAACCATCCATGACGGCCCAGCCGACCAGCAGGATGCCGAGCAGCAGCCACCAGATCACGCGGAGCGTGGTGTAATCAAGTGCAATGAATTCCATCTGGATTCTCCTGCCTCAGGCCTGGCCGGGGGCAACGGCATTGGGGGAAACAGGGCGGATGTCGGCCTGCAGCGTCGGCAGGATGTCATCAGGACCCTTGCGGACCGCCTTCAGCATCAGCTTGATTTCGATGATCAGCAGCACCGTGTACAGGCTGGTGAACACCGCCAGCGTGGTCAGGATTTCATGCAGTGCCAGGCCCGATGCCGCATAGAAGGTGGGCAGCACGCCATCCACCGCCCACGGCTGGCGACCGTACTCGGCCACGAACCAACCGCATTCGATCGCGATCCACGGCGCCGGCAGGCTCCACACGGCAAGCTTCAGGAACCAGCGCTTGTCCTGGAAGTTGTTGCGGCACGAGTAGTAGAAGGCCAGCGCGAAGAAGGCGATCAGGTAGAAGCCCAGCCCGGCCATGATGCGGAAGGTCCAGAACAGCGGCGCCACGCGCGGCACGGTATCCATCGCGGCCTTGGAGATTTCCTCCGGCGTCGCGTTGAGGATGTCTTCGCGGTAACGCTTCAGCAGCAGGCCATGGCCGAGATCCTGCCAATGGCGGTCGAACATCTCCCGTGCTTCGAGGTCGTTCTTGTCCTTCTTCACCCGTTCCAGCGCGCCGTAGGCGATCTGGCCACCACGGATGCGGTGCTCTGCACGGTCGACCAGTTCGAGGATGCCCGGAATCGGCTGGTCCAGCGAACGGGTGGCGATCAGGCCCATCAGGTACGGAATCTTGATCGCGTAATCGTTGGTATGGGTGTCCTGGTTGGGAATGCCGAAGGCGGTGAAGTCCGCCGGTGCACGCTCGGTCTCCCACATCGCTTCGATCGCGGCCAGCTTCATCTTCTGGTGTTCGCTGGCGGCATAACCGCTTTCGTCACCCAGCACGACCACCGACAGCGAGGACAGCAGGCCGAAGGCCGCGGCGACCGCGAACGAACGGCGGGCCATGTCCCTGTGCTTGTTGCGCAGCAGGTACAGGGCGCTGATCGACATCACGAAGATCGCACCGGTCACGTAACCGGCGCTGACGGTGTGCACGAACTTGGCCTGCGCCACCGGGTTCAGCAGCACCGCAGCGAAATCGACCACTTCCATGCGCATGGTTTCGGGGTTGAACACCGCACCGGTCGGGTTCTGCATCCAGCCGTTGGCGATCAGGATCCACACTGCCGACAGGTTGGTGCCCAGCGCCATCAGCCAGGTCACGGTGAGGTGCTTGACCGGGCTCAGGCGCTTCCAGCCGAAGAAGAACAGGCCGATGAAGGTCGCTTCCAGGAAGAACGCCATCAGGCCTTCGATGGCCAGCGGCGCACCGAAGATGTCACCCACGTAGTGGCTGTAGTACGACCAGTTCATGCCGAACTGGAACTCCATCACCAGGCCGGTGGCCACGCCGATGGCGAAGTTGATGCCGAACAGGGTGCCCCAGAACAGGGTCATCTGCCGCCAGACCTGCTTGCGGGTCATGACGTACACGCTTTCCATGATGGCCACCATGAAGGACAGGCCAAGCGTGAGCGGTACGAATAGGAAGTGGTACATCGCGGTCAGAGCGAATTGCAGCCGCGACAGTTCTACGACTGTCTGATCAATCATGGCCTGGCTACCTCGTTGGATAGTGCCGTTGCAGGTGGCGGGAAGGGTGGTCTACGGGGTGAATGATGTGACCGACTACTTCAAACAGCCTTGATCCAGATCAATGTATGAACACGTGTTCAGGGGGATCGTATGCCAACCCGATGAAGACTGCGACCGCCGGCCGCAGGGGAAGGCGGTTGCCTGCGCCTACAATGCCGTCCATCCCCCTGCTGCCTGTGAAGAGCCTTGAGCGCTGCCGAACCGACCGCCGACGCCCCTGATCGGGATGACGAATCGACCCGCCTGCGGCGTGTCCGCACCGCGTGGCTGGCCGATCTGGCCCGCGCCGCGAAGGGACGGCAGCGGCTGGCGTCGCTGTGCATCAGCGTGTCCGGCACGCTGTTGATCGGTCAAGCCGCCGCCATCGCCTGGCTGGTGCAGCAGGTGCTGGTCGAGCGCGCGCCGTTGGCCCAGGGCCTGCCGGTGTTGGCCGCGCTGGCGCTGATCCTGGTGGTGCGCACCCTGCTGGGCAGTGTCACCCAGGCTGCGGCCGGTGACGTTGCCGATGCCGCACGACTGTCCCTGCGCGAGCGTGTCTTCGCGCGTCTGCTCGGGCATGGTCCGCTGTGGCTGCGGCAGCGCCGCACCGGCGAGCTGGGTGAGCTGATGCTGCATCACGGCGATGCCATCGAGAACTACTACAGTGGTTTCCTGCCGGTACGCACCGAAGTGGTGGTGGTGCCGTTGTTGATCCTGGCTGCTGTGGCCTGGGTCGATTGGGTGGTTGCACTGATCCTGCTGTTCACCGCACCGCTGGTGCCGTTTTTCATGATGCTGGTGGGTTGGGGCGCCGAAGCGGCCGGACGCGCGCAGTTGGGCGAACTGGCGCGCATGAGCGGGCACTTCGCCGATCGCATCAAGGGCCTTGGCCTGCTGCGCCTGTATGGCCGCGGGGAGGCCGAGCTGGCCGGCATCGAGGCTGCGGCCGAGGGCGTTCGCGTGCGCACCATGAAGGTGCTGCGCATCGCCTTCCTGTCCTCCACCGTGCTGGAATTCTTTGCGTCGGTCAGTGTGGCGATGGTCGCGCTGTATCTGGGCCTGAGCTATCTGGGCCTGATGTCGTTGCATGCGACCGTGCCGACGCTGGGGGCTGGCCTGTTCTGCCTGCTGCTGGCACTGGAGTTCTACGCGCCGTTGCGGCGCCTGGCCGCGCACTATCACGACCGCGCCAACGCGCTGGCCGCTGCCGCCGAGGTGGAGCGCCTGCTGCAGACGCTGCCGGAAGACGAGGCCAGGATTGCACAGGACGGCGTGCCGCTGGCACCGGAGCCGGCCGAGGCCGCCTTGCCGCCGCTGCAGGCGCACGGTCTGGTACTGCGTCCGTTGGGCGCTACTCACGACGTGCTGCAGAACCTCGACCTGCAGCTGGAACCGGGCCAGCGCCTGGCCCTGGTCGGCCCCAGTGGCAGCGGCAAGAGCACGCTGCTGGAAGCGCTGGCCGGGTGGCTGCCGCCGCGCGCGGGCCGGGTGCAGCTGCGGGCGGGACTGCAGGTGGCCTATGCCAGCCAGCGTCCCTATCTGTTCCACGGCACCATTTCCGAAAACCTGCGCCTGGCCGATCCCGGTGCCAGTGACGCGCGCCTGCGCGCTGTTGCCGAAGCCGCACAGGTGCTGCAGTTCGCGCAGCGCCTGCCAGAAGGGCTGGATACGCTGATCGGCGAACGCGGCTTCGGCCTGTCCGGTGGTGAGGCACGTCGCATCGGCCTGGCGCGTCTGCTGCTGCGCGATCCGCAGGTGCTGCTGCTGGATGAGCCTACTGCCTTCCTCGACGCCGAAACCGAAGCGGCGCTGCTGCGCAGCCTGGCTGCGTATGCGCGCGGACGCAGCGTGGTGGTGGCGACCCACAGCCCGGCGGTGATCGCCTGGGCCGACCGCTGTCTGCTGCTGCCCGAAGGGCGCCTGGTTGAGCCGGCGCAGGCGGTGCGCGCATGAGCCGCTCTTCCGATTCACTGCGAGCGGTGTTCCTGCGCCATCGCCCGCGCCTGCTGCTGGCGGTGCTGCTGCTGTGGACCACGATGCTGGCCGGCACCGCGCTGCTGGGCCTGTCCGGCGGCTTCCTGACCGCTGCAGCGCTGGCCGGTGCAGCGGGCCTTGGCCAGGGCTTCAATTTCTTCACTCCGTCGGCCGGCATCCGCGGGCTGACCATGGCGCGCATCGCATCGCGCTACTTCGAAAAACTGGTGGGGCATGACGCCACCCTGCGCATCGCCCGCGACCTGCGCGTGTGGTTCTTCCGCCGCGCGCTGCCGCTGGCGCCGGCACGGCTGGGTGCGACCCGCACCGGCGATCTGCTGGCGCGGCTGCTGGGCGACATCGGCGAAATAGACGGCCTGCTGGTGCGTGCCATCGGCCCGCTGCTGGCGCTGGCTGCGTTGACGCTGGTGGGCGTGGGCTCGGCGGCGTTGATCCTGCCATCGGCAGCGCTGCTGCTGGCGGTACTGGCGCTGCTGATCGGTGTTGGCGTGCCGTGGCTGGGCGTACGTGGCCATGACAGCGAAGAGGCCGACCGCGCTGCCCATCGTGCGGCGCTGCGCACGGCAGCATTCGAGGGACTGGAAGGGGCGGCTGATCTGGCCGCGCTGAATGCTGGCAACGCCTGGCAGTTGAAGGTGCGGGTGGCGGCCAAGCAGGTGGCCTCGCGCGATCGTCGTCGACGCCTGCGGCTGATCGCTGCATCGACGCTGCATGGCGTGCTGGCCGGGCTCGGCCTGGTGGCGATGCTGGCACTGGCGTTGCATGCGGCCGAACAACAGCGCATCGCACCGGAAATGGCCGCCGGGCTGGTGTTCCTGACGGTAGCGATGATCGAGCTGTGGGCGGGCATGGGCCTGGCCTGGCAATCGCTGCAATCGGGCCGCATTGCCGCCGCGCGTCTGCAGGCCATCGTCGAGCAACCGCCTTCGGTGGAAGAACCTGCATCGCCGCAGCCACTGGCGTCGGCCGCGACTGTGCATTGGGACGATGTGCACTTCCAGTGGCCGGGCGCCGCGCGGCCGGTGCTGTGTGGCCTGCAGCTGACGCTGGCGCCGGGCGAGCGCATCGCCATCCGTGGCGACAGCGGCAGCGGCAAGACCACGTTGTCGAGCCTGCTGTTGCGTCTGTGGGATCCGCAGCACGGACGGCTGACCTACGGTGGCCAGGACCTGCGCGATGTCGCCCAGGCCGACTGGCACCGGCATCTGGCATGGCTGCCGCAGAACGCGCCGGTATTTGCCGGCAGCGTGGCCGAAAACCTGCGACTGGGCGATCCCGAGGCCAGTGACAAGGCGTTGTGGTCGGCGCTGCAACGGGTACGGCTGGGCGAATGGGCCGAGCGCAATGGCGGCCTGCAGGCCTGGGTGGGCGAGAACGGCGCAACGATGTCGGCCGGCCAGGCGCGGCGCCTGGCGCTTGCCCGCGCGCTGCTGCGCAATGCGCCGATCCTGCTGGTGGATGAGCCCACCGAAGGCCTGGACGTGGATACCGCGCGCGCACTGCTGCAGGACCTGCCAGCTCTGCTGGAAGGACGCAGCCTGTTGATGATCACCCACGATGACCTGCCGGCCGGTGTGGTGGATGTGCAGTACCGGTTGCGCGATGGGGTATTGGTCCGCGAACCGCTTCGGTAGATGCCGACCTTGGTCGGCACATACGCGCGTGGCATGGATCTACAGCGTTGGCCAGCATGTACGACCAGAGCACCCGCTGGAACTGCACTATGCGAAGGGGTGTTGATTCGCGAGACGCTTCGGTAGATGCCGACCTTGGTCGGCATATCCACGCGTAGCGTGGATCTACAGGGCGGCTACCGGGAAAATTCGCGCAGCATCACCGCGATCGAGGCCACGTTGGCCAGCACGCACAGCCAGAACACCCACTGGAACTGCATCTTGCGATGTTTGTGGCGGAATACCGCCTGGCCGAGCAGGGCACCAGGCCAGCCGCCAGCAAATGCCAGCAGCTGCAGCGTGCGTTCCGGCGTCCGCTGCTGATTGCGCTGCGCTGCCCGCTTGTCGTGTCCATACAAGCCGAACGACACCGCGCTGGCGAGTGCGCACCATGCGCCCAGCCACAGCGGAAACACGCCGGTTGCGGTCAAGCCGATCAACGCACCGAACGCGGCCAGTGCGAGATTGCGCCGCCACACCATTACAGTTCGTCGAGGAAGCCGCGCACGGCCGGGCCGAAACGTTCGAAGTCGACCAGGAACGCGTCATGGCCCTGCGGTGATTCCAGGCCGATGAAACGCGCATCCGCGCCGCCGGCGCGCAGGCCATCGGCCACCTGTTGCTGCTGCTGTACCGGGAACAGGATGTCGGTGTTGGCGCCAATTGCCAGCGCCTTGTCGACGCGGATGCTGGCCAGTCCGGCCAGCACATCGCCATCGCCATATTCGGCCAGGTCGAACCAGTCCATCGAGCGGCTCAGGTATAGATAGCAGTTCGGATCGAAGAAGCGCACGAACCGGCGTGCATGTCCCTCCAGATAGCTTTCGACCTGGAATTCCAGACCGAACGGATCATCGTCGGCCTGGTCGGAATCCAGCCGCACGCGACCGAAGCGGCCATCCCATTCCAGCGCCGAGCGGTAGGTGATCACACCCAGCTTGCGTGCCATGCGCATGCCCGATTCCGGGTATGCCTCATTGTCGTAGTGGCCACCGTTCCAGCGCGGATCCAGGCGGATGGCTTCGCGCTGCAGCGAACGGATCGCGATGGAGAAGGGCAATGCCTGCGCGCTGCCGGAAATGTTGATATGGCTGCGGGCGATGCCCGGATGCAGCAGCAACACCGCCAGCGCGGTCATCCCGCCCATCGAATTGCCGATCACGCAGGCGAGCTGCTCGACGCCCAGCGCGCGTACCACGTCAACTGCCGCGCGTGCGCCGTCTTCGATCGACAGTTCCGGAAAATCCAGACGATACAGTTCGCCGCTGGCTGGATTGATCGATGCAGGGCCCGTGGAGCCCTTGCAGCTGCCCAGCGAGTTCACGCAGACCACGAACCAGCGGTCGGTATCGATCGGCTTGCCGGGGCCGATCATGGCTTCCCACCAGCCCGGCGCAGGATTGGCTTCGTTGGCCGCTGCATGTGCGTCGGGCGACAGGCCGGTGACGATCAGGATCGCGTTGCCGGCGTCTGCGTCCAGCGCACCCCAGGTCTCGTAGGCCACGCGCGCACCGTGCAGGGCGCCACCGCGTTTGCACGGAAAGGGCGAGGGCAGTGCATGGAAGCGGGTGCCGGGCGGAATGAATTCGGTCATGTGGGCATTCTAGCGGGGCGGCATGTGCAGCTGGCGACACGCTGGTTTCCATGGGCGGGCTGAGCGTGGATCCGCCGGGCATGACCCGGCGCTACCGTTGGTGCGCGCGGGTACGTTACGGGAACCGCAGCTCGACCACGCCGTCATGCGGCAGGCTGACCTTGACCGGCGCGGTCTGCAGGTCGTCTTCGCTGCGGTTGGCGCTGCCGCTGCGCGAAATGCGTGCCAGTACTTCCACTTCGCGATGCGCCGACAACGGTGCGGTCGGCATCGGGCTGTCGCCGTCGCCGAGGCCGACCGTTGCAGGGAAGCTGGCCAAGGGCAGCTTGCGTGCAGCCACCGGCATCGGCGGGCCACCCACTGCGCGCGCCAGCACGAACACCTGGGTGCTGGCCGGCCAGTCACCCGTTTTCAGCGATGCGGGCAGGTGCACCCGCACCTGCAGCAGCGGCGGTGCCGCTGCCGGTGTGTCCGACGGCTGGCCAGCCGCCTCTCGGGCGATGGCGATCTGCGCCTGCAGCGCCTGCGCCGCGCCCGGTTCCAGGCGAGGCAGCAGCGTGCTCCAGAGGTCGGCAGCCTCGGCGTTGCGGCCACGCTGGCGCAGCGCGATGCCGAGCAACCAGCTGGCGCGCTCGGCATCGGGCGACAAGGTATGCGCACGCTGCAGCCATGCCAGCGCGGTGTCATCGAACTGCTTGCCCGGATCGGCCTGCGCGCGTGCCTGCGCGGCCTCGACCAGCACGCCCGGTTCGTCCGGCGCCAGTGCTGCGGCGCGGTTGAAGGCATCGGCTGCAGCGGCGGCATTGCCGAGTTCGGCCTGCGAACGGCCCAGCAGTGCCCAGCCATCGGCGCGTTGCGGGTCACGCTGCAACGCCTGCTGCAGTGCCTCTACGCCGTCGCGCAGGGTGGCCACCGAAGGCGCGGGTTGCACCTGTGCAGCGCGTGGATTGCCGACCAGCAGGTACAGGCAGGCGCCTGCCACACCCAGAGCCACCACCCCCAGCACGAAGCTGCGACGGCCTTGCTGGCGCAGCGGCCACAGCACCACGGCCGCCAACAGCGCAGCGGCCACCGCAGCAAGCATCGGCAACCAGTGCGTCACCAGTCTTCTCCCTCGGTTGGGTTCACCACAGCGGACGCATCCATCTGTCGGCTGCGACGACGGACGATACCCATCACCACCAGCGCGCCGCCACCCAGTACCAGTAGCGGACCGCCCCACAGCAGCCAGGTGCCGGGTTGCAGCGGCGGTTGATACAGCACGAACTCGCCGTAGCGGGCGACCAGGAACTGCTTGATGGCCGCATCGTCGAGGCCCTGCTGCATCAACTGCAGCACTTCACGGCGCAGGTCCTGGGCGATCTGCGCATTGGAATCGGCCAGTGACTGGTTCTGGCACTGCACGCAGCGCAGCTGCGCGGCCAGGTCGTGGAAGCGCGCTTCCTCGGCCGCATCGCGGAACACCAGCGGCCGCGCATCATGCACCGGTTGTTGGGCGAGGCCGGCGTTCGGCAGCGCCAGGGTCATCGCCAGCAGCAGCGGCAGCAGCCAGCGCATGTGCTTACGGCGAGGCGTGCAGGGTGTTGCCGGCATCGCCTTGGGCCTTTTCAAGCTTCTCCAGCGCCGGAATCAATTTTTCGTCGACTACCTGCTGGGTCATCGCACCGCTGTACTTCCAGCGCACGATGCCACTGCCATCGACCAGGAAGGTTTCGGGTGCGGCCGTCACGCCCCAGTCGATGGCAGTGCGGCCTTCGATGTCGCTCAGCACGACCATGAACGGGTTGCCCAGCTGTTCCAGCCAGTGCAGCGCGTCGGTGGGTTCATCCTTCCAGTTGTAGCCGATCACGCGTACGCGCTTGCTCTCGGCGAAGCGGGTCAGCACCGGATGTTCTTCGCGGCAGGCCGCGCACCAGCTGCCCCAGACGTTGAGCAGGTAGGGCGCACCACGCAGCTCTTCGCTGCGCACGATCATCTGCGGGTCATGCAGCACCGGCAGCGCGAACGCCGGCGCCGGCTTGTCGATCAGTGCCGAAGGCAGCACATCGCGCTGCGGATCGCCCGATTTCATCACCCCGTAGATCATCAGGCCAAGCAGGCCGAAGAAGAACAGGACGCCAATCACGATGGCTACCGGCGGCAGCGGGCGGGAAGGGCGTGGGGCGGGTGACTCGGACATGGGGAACTCCTACGGACGACGAAAGCGGCGATCGGCGGCGGCGATGAATCCGCCCAGGGCCATCAACAGCGCGCCCAGCCAGATCCAGCGCACGAAGGGCTTGATGTGCACCCGTACCGCCCACGCATTGTTGCCCAGCGGCTCGCCCAATGCCACGTAGACATCACCGCTGAGGCGTGCATCGATGCCTGCTTCGGTCATCACCTGGCCGCCGCTGGCGTACTGGCGCTTCTCCGGATGCAGCAGGGCCAGTTCGCGACCCTCGCGCAGCACCCGCAGATGGCCGCGGTCAGCGATGAAATTGGGGCCTTCGCGGTGGTCCACGCCCTCGAAGCGCACCTCGTGGCCGGCGACCACCACCTGCTGGCCGGGTGACAGCGCCACTTCGCGCTGCACGTTCAACGCTTCCACCAGCAGCGCGCCGGCCAGGAACACCGCGACACCGGCGTGGGCGACGATCATGCCAAGCATCTCGGCAGTGAAGCGGCCATTGCCACGCAGGCGCTGCCAGACGAAACGGGCGGTGCCCAGGCCGACCCAGGCTGCAGCCGCGACGCCGATGCCGGCCTTCCAGCCATTCTGCGGCGCCTGCCACCAGGCCCAGGCACCGAGCAGCACGGCCAGACCCGCCCATGGCAGCAGCAATGCCAGTGCGCGCGAGGGTTGGTCGCGCTGCCACTTCACCAGCGGACCGAACGGCAGCAGCATCACCATCGGTGCCATCAGCAGCAGGAACAGGCTGCCGAAGTACGGTGGCCCCACCGAGATCTTGCCCAGCGACAGCGCATCGGCCAGCAGCGGGTAGAGCGTGCCGAGCAGGACCATCGCGCAGGCGCTGGCCAGCAGCAGGTTGTTGGCCAGCAGCAGGGTTTCGCGCGAGGTCGCGGTGAAGCCGCGGCGCGGATCGCCAGCATCCACGGCCAGCCGTGGCGCACGCAGCGCATACAGCAGCAGGCTGCCACCCACCAGCACCGACAGGAAGATCAGGATGAACAGCCCACGCGAGGGATCGGCGGCGAACGAATGCACGCTGGTCAGCACGCCGGAGCGGACCAGGAAGGTGCCCAGCAGCGACAGCGCGAACGCCGCGATGGCCAGCAGCAGCGTCCAGCTGCCGAAGGTGCCGCGCTTCTCGGTCACCGCCTGCGAATGGATCAGCGCCGCGCCAACCAGCCATGGCATGAAGCTGGCGTTCTCGACCGGATCCCAGAACCACCAGCCGCCCCAGCCAAGCTCGTAGTACGCCCACCAGCTGCCCAGTGCGATGCCCAGCGTCAGGAAGCCCCAGGCCACGTTGGTCCAGGGTCGCGTCCAGCGTTGCCAGCGTGCGTCGACGCGGCCTTCCAGCAACGCCGCCACGGCGAAGGCGAACGGCACCGCAAAGCCGACGTAGCCCAGGTACAGCATCGGCGGATGGATGATCAGCCCCGGGTCCTGCAGCAGCGGGTTGAGGTCACGTCCCTCCAGCGGCACCGGGTTCAAGCGCAGGAACGGATTGGAGGTGAAGATCAGGAAGGCGAGGAAGCCGACACTGACCACGCCCATCACCGCCAGCACGCGCGCCTGTACCGGTGCCGGCAGGTGCCGCGAGAACAACGCCACCGCGCCGGTCCACAGCGCCAGCACCAGCGCCCACATCAGCAGCGAGCCTTCGTGCGCCCCCCACACCGCCGAATAGCGGTAGATCAGCGGCAGCAGTGAATTGGAGTTCTCGGCCACGTAGCGCACCGAGAAGTCCTGCTGCACGAAGGCCGCCGTCAGTACGGCAAAGGCGCCAGCCAGCAGCAGAAGCTGGGCAAATGCAGCCGGACGGGCAACCGACATCCATGCGTCGTTGCCGCGCTGCGCACCGACCAGCGGCAGCACTGCCTGCAGCAGCGAGGCCAGCAATGCGCAGAGCAGGAGGATCTGACCGAATTCGGGAAGCACTCAGCGCACCTCGGGCGCCGTGACCGGCACATCATGCTTGCGATGGGCCTGGCCCATCTTGTCGGCCACTTCCTTGGGCACGTACTTTTCATCGTGCTTGGCCAGTACCTCGTCGGCGACGAACGTACCGTCCTGCAGGCGACCACTTGCGACCACGGCAGTGCCTTCGGCGAACATGTCCGGCAGGATCCGCGAGGTGGACACCGGCAACTGCGCATCGCCGTCGGTGACCTTGAAATGCGCTTCCAACGAGCCGAGCGGGCGGTTGAAGGAACCCTTCACCACCATGCCGCCGAGGCGGAACCGGGTCTGTGCATCGACATCGCCGCGCAGTACTTCCGAGGGGGTGTACAGGTAGGCGATGTTGCGCTCCAGCGCCATCGCCACCAGCGCTGTGGCCAGCCCGGAGGCGAGCAGGGCCAGCAGCACCCAGACCAGACGGCGGCGCTGTACCGGCGTCATCGCTCCAGCTCCGCCGACAGCGCAGGCGCGGTGACCTGCTGTGCGGCCTGACGGGCCTGCTGCCGCTGCTGGCGCGACTGCGCCTGGCGGCGTGCCGCGCGCAGGCGCAGCCACGACCCAAGGGCATCGGCGCCGAGCACCAGCACGAACACGGCGTAGGCGCCGATCACGAAGGGCAGGTGAGTCATGGCCGCGATTCCTCCACCTCGGTTGCACGGGCATCCACGCGGTCGCCAACCCAGGCCTTGCCGGCTTCGCGGTACAGGTTGTCGGCGCGTGCCTTGGCCAGCAGCGAACCACAGAACCAGAGTTTGGTGGCGACCACCATCCACCACAGCGGAGCAATCAGCTCGGTACGGATGGCCGATTCACCGAACACGCTGATCGACTGGCGCTGGTGCAGGCCACCCCACCAGTCCACCGAGTAACGGATCACCGGCAACAGGCTGACGCCGACGATGGCCAGCAGGCCGGCGGCACGCGCGGCACTGCGGCGGTCTTCGATGGCGTGGTAAAGCCCGATCACGCCCAGGTACAGGAACAGCAGCACCAGCTCGCTGGTCATGCGCGGGTCCCAGTCCCACCACGTGCCCCAGGTGCCTTTGCCCCAGATGCTGCCGGTCACCAGGGTGATCAGGGTGAAACCGGCGCCCATCGGCGCGCACGCCATGGCCAGGATCTCGCAGATCTTGATCCGCCAGATCAATGCGATGGCGGCATACAGCGCCATCAGCGCGAACACGAACAGGCTCATCCAGGCGCTGGGCACGTGGATGTAGAGGATGCGGAAGCTGTCCAGCTGGCGGGCTTCCGGCGGCACCACCAGCAGCGCCTGCCACATGCCGACCAGCAGCACCGGTACCGCGGCGATGTAGAACAGTCGCGACCAGCGGGCAGCGAAATGATCGAACGTGGGAGGCGAGCCGAGTTGATGGAACCAGCGGACAATCGGATTCATGCGTGGCGGCTATCCAGCAGGGGTGGATTGGCTCTCAGCTCGGTCAACTCAGAGAAATACGAATCGCAGCGGCGGTCGCCAGCGGTGCCAGCACCAGGGCGATCACCAGTCCAGCGCCCAGCATCAGCAGCGCACCGACCGGATCCTGTCCGCGGCTGGCTGCCGCCAGGCTGCCGGCACCGAAGACAAGCACCGGTACGTACAGCGGCAACGACAGCAACGCCACGAGAATACCAGAGCGCCGGATGCCCACGGTCAGTGCAGCGACCACGCCACCGATCAGGCTCAACAACGGTGTTCCCAACAGCAACGATGCCAGCAACATCGGCAGCTGGTCATGCGGCAGATGCAGCATTTCCGCCAGCAGCGGGCTCAGCAGGATCAACGGCAGGGCGGTGGTCGCCCAATGCAGCAGCACGCGCACCAGCACCAGCCACGCCAGTGGCACCGGCGCCAGCAGCCATTGTTCGAGTGAACCGTCTTCGGCATCGGAGCGGAACAGCGAATCCAGCGCCAGCTGCCCGGCCAGCAGCACCGCCAACCACAGCACCGCACCGGCGGTGGCAGCCAGCGGCTGCGGATCCCGGCCCTGGGCGAGGGCGAACAGCACCACCACCAGCAGGGCGAACAGCAGCGGCTGCAGTGCATCGCCGCGACGGCGCCAGAGCAGGCGCAGGTCGCGCGCCACCAGGGCGCGGGCGGTCTGCCACAGGCCCGGTTCAGTGCCCGGCGCGATCATGCGGCACCGCCGAGATCGAGCTGGCGGGTGCGTACCGGCGGTGCGGCATAGGCGCCATGGGTGGTGACCAGGGCGGCGCCGCCGCTGCGCAGGTGTGCGGAAATCATCCGGTTGACCAGGTTGATGCCTTCCAGGTCGAGGTTGGCATAGGGTTCGTCGAGCAGCCACAGCGGTGCTGGCGACAGCCAGATGCGGGCCAGTGCCAGGCGCCGTTTCTGTCCGGCCGACAGGTGCCGCACCAAGGTGTCCTCGTAGCCGGCCAGGCCGACGATGGCCAGCGCATTGCCCGGCATCTGCCGTGCGCGGCGACCGTGCAGGCCACACAGGAAATGCAGGTTCTCCAGCGTGTCCAGGTCCGGCTTCAGCGCCGGCAGGTGGCTGAGGTAGGCGACATAGCGCGCACGCTCGGCGTTGCTGGCCGGCTTGCCGTCGATCAGCACCTGGCCCGCGCCCGGGCGCGCCAGGCCCGACAGCACGCGCAGCAGGGTGGTCTTGCCGGCACCGTTGCCGCCCTGCACCAGCAGCGCTTCGCCGGCATCCACGTGGAAGTCCAGCGGGCCGAACACCGGCTCGTCATTGCGGGAGAAGCTCAGGCCGCTGGCAGCCAGCAATGCAGGGGTGTTCAAGGCGCAGGGGTCTTCATGCAGGAGTGCGGCGGCAATTGTAGCGGTGAAACCGCATCGGGTAGTGCCGGCCGCTGGCCGGCAGCTCTGCCAGGCGCCGGTGTGGCATGTGCAAAGAGCCGCCGGGTATGACCCGGCGCTACCGTCGGCGCCGCAGGCCGGGTCGGGATTTCGTACACTTCCAGCCCTTGTTTCCCCACAGCCCAGGCCGATGCAACCGAACACCAAGCTGCCCAAGGTCGGTACCACGATCTTCACCGTGATGTCCCAGCTCGCCGCCGAACATGGCGCGGTCAACCTCGGCCAGGGGTTCCCGGATTTCTCCGCGCCGCAGCGGCTGATCGACGAAACCAGCAAGGCGATGGCCGCCGGCCTGAACCAGTACCCGCCGATGACCGGCGTGGCGCCGCTGCGCCAGGCCATCGCACAGAAGTCGCTGGACCTGTACGGCGCGCAGATCGATCCGGACACCGAGATCACCGTCACCAGCGGCGCCACCGAGGCGATCTTCAACGCCATCCACGCCGTGGTGCGTGCCGGTGAGGAAGTGATCGTGCTCGACCCGGCCTACGACTGCTACGAACCGGCGATCGAACTGGCCGGTGCTACGGCGGTGCATGTGCCGCTGGACCCGCAGACCTTCGCGGTGGACTGGGACCGCGTGCGTGCGGCGATCACCCCGCGCACCCGCCTGCTGATGGTCAACACCCCGCACAACCCGTCCGGCGCGATGCTGGACGAAGCGGACATGCAGGCGCTGGCCGATGTGCTGCGCGGCACGCAGATCTACCTGATCTCCGATGAGGTGTACGAGCACATCATCTACGACGGCCGCCGTCATGAATCGGCACTGCGCTACCCGGAGCTGCGCGAGCGCACCTTCGTCATCTCCAGCTTCGGCAAGACCTACCACTGCACCGGCTGGAAGATCGGCTACGCGGTGGCGCCGCCGGCGATGACCGCTGAATTCCGCAAGGTGCACCAGTACAACACCTTCACCAGTTTCGGCCCGGCGCAGTACGGTTTTGCCGCGATGATCCGCGACGAACCGCAGCACCATCTGGAACTGGGCGCGTTCTATGAAGCCAAGCGCGACCGGTTCCGCGAGCAGCTGGCCGGTACCCGCCTGAAGGCGCTGCCGGTGCCGGGCGGCTACTTCCAGCTGGTCGATTATTCGGCCATCAGTGACCTGCCGGACCACGAGTTCGTGAAGTGGCTGACCATCGAGAAGGGCGTCACCGCCATCCCGCTGTCGCCGTTCTACGAAACCGCGCCGGCCGGCCAGCGCTTGGTGCGCCTGTGCTTCGCCAAGAACGAGGCCACCCTGGACGCGGCGATCGAACGCCTGCGCCTGCTGTGAGCGGAGTAGACGGCATGCAGGACCTGCGCATTTCCCTCGTGCAAGGCGACACCCGCTGGCACGACCCGGCCGGTAACCGCGCCTACTACGGTGCGCTGCTGGCGCCGCTGGCGGGGACCACCGATCTGGTGATCCTGCCGGAAACCTTCACCAGTGGCTTTTCCAACGAAGCCATCGCCCAGGCCGAAGGCATGGACGGCCCGACCGTGGCCTGGGTGCGCGAACAGGCCAAGGCCTTGAACGCGGCGGTGATCGGCAGCGTGCAGCTGCGCGATGGCGAGGGTGTCTACAACCGCCTGCTGTTCGCCACCCCCGACAGTGGCCTGCAGTACTACGACAAGCGCCATCTGTTCCGTTACGGCGGCGAGCACGAGCGCTACGCCGCCGGCCGCGACCGCCTGTGCGTGGAATGGAAGGGTTGGCGGATCAATCCGCAGGTCTGCTACGACCTGCGTTTCCCGGTGTTCTGCCGCAACCGCTACAACGTCGAGCGTGTTGAACAGCTGGACTTCGACCTGCAGATCTTCGTCGCCAACTGGCCGTCGGCGCGCGCCTATGCGTGGAAGACCCTGCTGCGCGCGCGGGCGATCGAGAATCTGTGCTTCGTCGCTGCGGTCAACCGCGTAGGCGTGGACGGCAACCAGCTGCACTACGCTGGCGACAGCGCGGTCATCGACTTCCTTGGCCAGCCGCAGGTGGAGATCCGCGAGCGCGAGCAGGTGGTGACCACCACCATCTCCGCCGAAGCGCTGGCCTCGCACCGTGCACGCTTCCCGGCGATGCTCGATGCCGATGCCTTCCATCTGGATGTGCAGGCCTGATACGGCGGCTGAACGCCTCCCGCCTCACCGCGCGCGCCTGCATCCATCGTGCACGCGCGCGCTGCTAGATTCGCCCACATTCCGACCGATGTGGACGTTCTGCCGATGAATACCAAGCCGTTTGCCCTGCTGCTGGCGCTGGCCACTGCCTCCCTGGCCCCGACCGCGCAGGCCGGTGGCAATCTTGATTGCCAGCTGCGCTACAACCTGTCGGGCTGGTCGCTGATCTACAAGACCGCCTCGGGCAACGGCACCATCCACTGCACCAACGGCGCCAGCATGCCGGTGCGGATCCAACTGAAGGGTGGCGGCCTGACCGTCGGCAAGTCGAAGATCACCGATGGCCGTGGCAGCTTCACCGGCGCCAGCAGCGTCGGCGAGCTGCTGGGCACCTACGCCTCGGTAGGCGCGCACGCGGGTGCAGTGAAGTCCAGCAACGCGCAGGTGATGACCAAGGGCGATATCTCGCTGGCACTGTCCGGCACCGGCAAGGGCTGGGACCTGGGTGTGGACGGCGCGGCGTTCACCATCAGCCGGCGTTGAGCCGGGCCGGCGCGGCTCCTTCCCAGCTGATGCGGATGTAATGCTGCTCGGCATCGCTGGGCAGTCGTTCGACCTCGAAGCCATTCTTCTGCAACTGCGCGACGACGCCCTCGACGAGCCGCTCGCTGGCCAAAGCCTGGCTGAAGCCGAACACGATGTAGCGGCGGCCATTTTCCGACCCCGCCTGGATCGACGTGTCGAGATCGCGGTAGTACTGGTCGACAGGACGCGTAGCGGCATCTGCGTTGGCGCGGGCCTGTTCGGCGGTGATGGTGATCATGGGCATCTGCCTCGTTGGGGAGAGTGCGCACGATAGCCAGTGCATAGGGGGCGATTCCGGAAGCAGCGCACAGCGCATGGCCTTTGCAATAATTCCTAGGCCACAACGGCGCGCGGCCGCTGCAGCCAAAGTGCAAGCAGCCCGCATGCGATGAGCGTCGGTGCCAGCAGCTGCAGTGCACCGACCACGGCCATCGCCACGCCGATCAACAGGTAATAGAGCAGGCCGAACAGCGCGCCTGCGCTGCCGAGGCAATGCGGATAGCCGCACAGGGCCTGGCCGAGCACATTGGGAATGGCCAGGCCGAAGCCGGTCACCACCGGCACCATCGCCACGACCAGAGCGGGTCGATCATGCAGCAGTACAGCCAACAGGCCACCGGCCAGCACCAGCCCCGCGGCGAGTTGGATGCGGGTGGTGGCGCACGCGCCTGCGCGTAGCAGGCGGCCATTGCCCCAGGCGCCCAGCGCCGAACCCAGCGCCAGCAGCGCTCCGCTGGCACCGAACCAGGCCAGCGGCCAGTGCAGTCGCTCGAACACGAAGGGCCCCAGGGCGTACCAGCTGTACATGGCCACGTTGAATGCCATCACCAGCAGCGCCTGTGACCAGATCCAGCGGTCGCAGAGCAGTTGCCGCAGCAGTGGCAGCAGAGGGGTGTGCCCGACGTTGGCAGGGCGGCTCTCGTGCAGGCCGGATGTGCATCCGAGCATCAGCAGTAGGGCAATCAGCAGCAGGCCTGCCTGCACGCCGGCATAGCCATGGGTGGCAACCAGCAACGTCCCCAGTGCCAGCCCGATCGCCGGGCTCAATGCCAGCGCCATGCCGATCCACGAGAACGCCTGCGCCAAGGCCGGCCCCTGCAGGTGATCGCGCAGTACTGTCTGCGTCACCACCGAGGCCGTCGCCGCGCCCAGCGCGGCCAGTGCCTGGGCCAGCAGGACCTGGCCGAACGTGCTGGCCAGCAGGCCTCCGCAGGCCGCCAGTGCGAACACGGCCAGGCCGCCGAGCAGGGCTGGGCGGCGGCCGATACGGTCGGCCAGCCATCCCCACAGCGCGACACCGGCGGCGAAACCGAACAGGTAAAGGCTCATCGCCTGGCTGGCGGCGCCCGGGGGCAGCGCGAAGCGCCCGGCGAGATCGGCCAGGGCGGGGCTGTACAGGGTCTGGGCCAGCTGCGGGAACATCAGCAGCGCGATGGTGAGCAGCAACAGGCGACGCGACATGCGGGCGCTCCGGAATCGGGGCCGCGCATTGTGGTGGCCGGCGCATTGGCGCAAGCTGTCGATCCTGACAGAAAGTGTAGGAAATCGGACATGGCCTGGCTGCAGCCGGATGCGCACTTCGATGCCGATGCCTGGGACGCGCCGGTGCTGGGCATTGCCTCGTCGCTGGCTGATCACGATTCGGGCTGGCATCAGCACGCACGTGCGCAGCTGCTGTACACGCGGCAGGGCTGCACGCGGCTGACTTTTGGTGACCGCATCAGTCTGCTGCCGCCGTCGCGCGCGGCCTGGATCCCTGGCGGCCTGCGCCATCGCGCGCAGATGCGTCAGGCGGTGGACTACCGCTCGCTGTACTTCGATACCACGCTGTCGGCACAGCTGCCGCAGCAGCCGGCAATCATCGGGGTGGGGCCCTTGCTGCAGGCGCTGCTGGAGCCGATCGCGCAGGCACCGTTCGATCACGACTGGCAGGTGCCACGTGCGCACCACCGGCTCGCGCTGTGCTTGCTGGAGATCGCCGCCGCACCGGTAGCGCCGATGGACCTGCCATTGCCGCACGATCCACGCATCGCACGTTGCCTGCCGCTGGCCGAACACCTGCCGCCCGAACTGGGGGAGCTGGCCGCACGTACGGGCTTGAGCGTGCGTACCGTGGGCCGGCTGATGCAGCGCGACACCGGCATGGGCTACCAAGCCTGGCGCCAGCAATGGCGCCTGATGCGGGCGATGGAACTGCTGCTGCTTGGCCATCGCGTCGCACACGTCGCGCAGGACACCGGCTTCTCGGCAGAGAGCCCGTTCATTGCCTTCTTCCGCAGCATGGCTGGCACCACACCCGCCGCCTTCCAGCGCCACGCGAAAGGGGACGGAGGGGATCAAGTCGCTTTCGCCCGTTTGACACACAGTCTGGCAAAAACGACTTGATCCCCTTTGTCCCCTGTTTAAAGAAAAACCCCGGCCGGAGCCGGGGTTTTTCATGTGTCAGCAGTGCGGCCGATCAGCCGCCGCGCGGGCCGCTGCGACGTGGGCCACCCGGGCCACGGTTGCCGCCGGGGCCACCCGGGCCGCGGTTGCCACCCGGGCCGCCGGGACCACGATTGCCACCGGGGCCACCCGGACCGCGATTGCCGCCCGGACCACCCGGACCACGGTTACCACCCGGACGTGCATTCGCATTGCCGCCCGGACGACCGTTGCCGGCCGGACGCGAGGTGCCGTACGGACTGAAGCCGGGATTGGCGTGGTCGGACGGGAAGCTGGGGGCATTGCCCGGATGGCCGTACGGATGCTTGTTGCCCTGGCCCTGCGAGCGGTTGCCCGCACCGGCCGGACGACCCTGGCCGCCGGCGCCACCACGACCTTCTCCACCGTAGCCACCACGACCTTCACCGCCGTAACCGCCGCGACCCTGGCCGCCACCGGCGCCGGCGCCCGGACCCTTCGGCTTGCCGTACGGACGGCCCTGGCCGCCTGCACCTGCACCTGCGCCCGGACCACGGGCACCCGGGCCACGTGCGCCCGGACCGGCATTGCGGTGGCCGCTCGGGCCGGTGCTGACGCCATCAGGCACGTACCAGGTACGGAATGCGGCCGGGTTGCCTTCCGGCAGCGAGCGGTCGTTCTTCGGCGCGCGCTGTTTGAACGGGCGCTGCGCCTGCTTGGCTGCGGCTTCACCGCTGACCGTCAGGCCGCCCTTGAAACCGCCGCCACCCTTGCCGCCGCGACCGCGGCCGCGGTCTTCGCGGACGTTGTCGAAGCGACGCAGTTCGCGACCTTCATCGGCGGTGTTGTGCCCGTTGACGTAGGCGTTGCCGCGGCCACCTTCGCGCACGCGCACGGTGGTCTTGGCGGCACGACGCTGGCCGATCACCGGCTGCAGGGTCAGGGCCGACGGCGCGCCTTCTTCCAGCTTCAGTTCGGCGCGCAGCGCTTCGACCTGGCTGCCCGGCAGTTCGACGGACTGGCCGCGGGCCAGTTCGCGCGGCAGGCTGACCTTGCCGTAGCGGGTGCGCTTGAGGCGGCTGACCTGGCAGCCCTGCGATTCCCACAGGCGGCGCACTTCGCGGTTGCGGCCTTCCTTCACCACGACGCGGAACCAGTCGTGCGAATCGGTGCCGCCGATGCGTTCGATCTCATCGAACTTGGCCGGGCCATCTTCCAGCGCGACACCACGGGTGAGGCGGTCGACGACGGCGTCAGGCACCTTGTCCTCGCCTTCCGGGGCACGCACGCGCACCACGTACTCGCGCTCGACCTCGAACGAGGGGTGCATCATGGCGTTGGCCAGCTCACCGTCGGTGGTCGCCAGCAGCAGGCCGGTGGTGTTGATGTCCAGGCGGCCGACGGCGATCCAGCGGGCACCCTTCAGCGCCGGCAGGGATTCGAACACGGTCGGGCGGCCTTCCGGGTCTTCGCGGGTGGTTACTTCGCCTTCCGGCTTGTTGTAGACCAGCACACGCGACGGTTCGGCCAGCGCGGTGGCGACGAAGCCGCGACCGTCGAGCTCGATCTTGTCACCGCTCTTGACCGACATGCCGGTCTGCGCGACTTCACCGTTGACCTTGACCAGGCCTTCAGCGATGCGCTGTTCCAGCGCACGACGCGAGCCGAGGCCGGCCTGGGCCAGGACCTTGTGCAGGCGTTCTTCCAGCTTGAACTGTTCGGACGTGGCTTCGCGCTTGAGCGAAAGCTTGTTCAACGAGGGCTTGCGGGGGGTGTCACTCATCAGTTTTGCTCCGGCCGACGGTTTCGAGGTCGGCCTCTGGTTCGGAATCGGCTTGGTCAACAGCCACGGTCGTCTTCGCGACGGCGTTGTCTTCGCGTTCGTTCACTGTCACCGCGCGCTCGCCCGGCGCGGAATCGGGGTGCCCATCATCGGAGGGCGAAGGTGCTTGCTCATCGTCGGCCGCCGCAGGACGTGCGTCGGCAGAATCAGGGGTGTCGCCAGCGGTGATGCTGGTGTCGTCATTTGCAGCGGTATCCGGGTCGGCGCTCACGTCCGGGCCGTCGGCACTGGCGACCGGCGGTGCGTCGCGATCCAGCGCCAGCTGCGGTTCCAGGTCGCCCAGGTCCTTCAGCTCGGAAAGGGGCGGCAGTTCGTCCAGGCGTTTCAGCCCGAAGTAGTCCAGGAAGCCCTTGGTGGTGCCGAACAGGGCCGGCTTGCCGGGTACGTCGCGGTGGCCGACCACGCGGATCCACTCGCGCTCTTCCAGCGCCTGGATGATGTTACTGCTGACCGCCACGCCGCGCACCTGCTCGATCTCGCCACGGGTGATCGGTTGCCGGTAGGCGATCAGTGCCAGCGTTTCCAGGGTGGCGCGGGTATAGCGGGTCTTGCGTTCGGTCCACAGCCGGCTGATCCAGCCATGTACTTCGGCAGTCACCTGGTAGCGGAAGCCGGAGGCCACCTCCACCAGTTCCACGCCACGGTCCTGGCAGCTCTCGCGCAGCCGTTCCAGCGCACGTTCGATGCTGCCAGGCGGCGCCGGCTCATCTTCCGGGAACAGGTCCTTCAGCTGGGCCAGGGTGAGCGGCTGGCTGGAGGCCAGCAGCGCACCTTCGACAATGCGGTTGATCAGCGTTTGATCCATCGGCAGTCAGCGCTCACTCGTTTTCATTGGCGGCGTCGTTGTCGTCGAATTCGCTGCTGAACTGCAGCGGGGCATTGGTGTTGCCGGCGGCCAGGGACTTCACGTAGATCGGCGCCAGCGGTTCTTCCTGCACGAGGTCCAGCAGCTGCTCCTTGGCCAGTTCCAGCACGGCCAGGAACGTGACCAGCACGCCCAGCTTGCCTTCTTCGGCGGTGAACAGGTTTTCAAAACGGTAGAACCTGCCGTCTTCAAGCCGTCCCAGCACTTCGCCCATGCGCTGCCGGACACTCAGCGCCTCGCGCTTGATCGCGTGGCCGGTGAACAGCTCGGCGCGCTTGAGCACGTCGTGCAGCGCCATCAGCATTTCCTTCAGGTCCACCGGCGGCGGCAGCTTCACTGCGGCGCGCTCGGGCATGAAGGCATGCGCCACACTGGTGTCACGGTCCTGCCGGGGCAGGGCATCGATATCCTCGGCGGCCTGCTTGAAGCGTTCGTACTCCTGCAGCCGTCGCACCAGCTCCGCACGCGGATCGGCTTCCTCGCCCTCCACGCTGGGGGGACGGGGCAGCAGCATGCGCGACTTCACTTCCGCCAGGATCGCCGCCATCACCAGGTACTCGGCGGCAAGCTCGAAGCGCAGCTCGCGCATCACGGTGATGTATTCCACGTACTGCCGGGTGATCTCGGCCACGGGGATGTCCAGCACGTCCAGGTTCTGCCGGCGGATCAAATACAGCAGCAGGTCCAGCGGTCCTTCAAAGGCGTCCAGGATGACTTCCAGCGCATCCGGCGGGATGTACAGGTCCTGCGGAATCTGCAGGACCGGTTGCCCATGCACCACGGCCAGCGGCATTTCCTGCTGCTGGGGGGCGGGCGGCCGGGTTGGCGTGTTCGCGTCGAGCGCGAGTTCGGAAGTCATCTAATGGAGATCAGGATTGCAACGGACCAGTCGCGGCAGCTGGCATACCGGGCAACTGCCACGGACCGCCAGGACACCAGGCGCGCCTGTCTCGGCGCGGTTCCACACATCAAACAACAGGACGCTCCGCAGGACACGGCAGCGACAGGACTACGGGAGGTCGTCTACGGGGCCCGGTCATGTGGACCGGTTCGAAGCAGCGGGTCGGTCGTCGGGGGCTGCGTTGGCCGCAAAAACCGACGGGCTGCTGCATCCAGCCACGTGCAATGGTTGCTAGGGTAAGCCTTTGCCGCGCCAGTGTCCAGCCGAGGCCGGGCAGGGGGCGGGATTGGCTAGAATCGCTTCACCAGCAACGCGAGCGAGGAAATGCCGGTGTGGTATGTGATTGAAGGTTACGACGGCCAGGATGTACTGGCCCAGCGGCTGCAGGCGCGGCCCGAGCACCTGGCGCGGTTGACCGCACTGCGCGATGAAGGCCGCCTGCTTCTGGCGGGGCCGTGTCCGGCGATCGACAGCGAAGACCCGGGCCCGGCAGGGTTCAGTGGCTCGGTGGTGATTGCCAGCTTCGATTCGCTGCCGCAGGCCCAGGCCTGGGCCGATGCCGACCCCTACGTCGCCGCAGGCGTCTACGTGCGGGTGCAGGTGCGTCCGTTCCGCAAGGTGCTGCCGTGAACGCGAAACGGATCGAGCAGATTCGTGATGCGCTGCAGCAAGCGCTGGCCCCCAGCGTGCTTGAGATCGAAGACGACAGCCATCGCCATGCAGGCCACGCCGGAGCGCGCGATGGTCGTGGCCATTTCAACGTGCACGTGGTCAGCGAGCGCTTCGCGGGAATGGCTCCGCTGGCCCGTCATCGCGCGGTCTACGCGGCGCTGGGCACCCTGATGGAAACCGACATCCACGCGTTGTCCATACGCGCACACACCCCGTCAGAGCAGGGCTGAAACCCTGTCCCGAGCTGTCCTGGCAGGTCCGTCGAGGGGCCTGCCAAGGACAGATTTCTGTGTCCGTTTAGGGACATTCGCCTAACGGACTGTTTACAAGCGCAGATGGAAACGCTTACATTCCGCGCCATTGCTGGTAGATCCAAGCCGTGGAGGGCGGCTTCGTGAACAAAGCAGCCATAACAATCAAAGACGTCGCCCGTGAAGCCAAGGTCTCTGTGGCCACCGTTTCGCGCGCGCTCAACGGGCATGAAAATGTCGCCGAACCGGTCCGCCAGCTTGTGCTGGAGGTGGCCGCACGGCTGCGTTACACCCCGCACGCCGCCGCCCGCAGCCTGAGCAGCCGCCGCACCAATACGGTGGGCGTGGTGCTTCCAGACCTGTACGGCGAATTCTTCTCCGAACTGATGCGTGGCATCGACAACGTCGCCCGCAGCCGGCGCCAGCACCTGCTGGTGTCGAGCTATCACGGCGACCAGGAGCAGCAGGGCGCAGCCCTGCGTGCCATGCGCGGCCGGGTCGACGGTCTGCTGGTGCTCTCACCCTATGCCGAGAGCCCGGGGTTCCTGACCGACAACCTGCCGCAGGCATTGCCGACGGTACTCATCAACACCTACCTGCCTGGGCAGGACCATCCGGTGTTGAGCATCGATGACCACGCCGGGGCGATGGCGATGACCCGCCACCTGCTCGACGCCGGCCATCGGCGCATTGCATTCATTTCTGGCCCGGACCTCAACTTCGACGCGCGTGAGCGCCTGCGCGGCTTCCGTGATGCGCTGGCGGCTTTTGGCGGTGGCGCCGAGGGGATCGAGTTGCCCGGTGATTTCGACGAAGCTTCCGGCCATCGCGCCGGTCAGGAGTTGCTGGCAGCCGGCACGCTGCCCGATGCCGTATTCGCCGCCAACGACATGATGGCCCTGGGTTGCCTGTATGCCTTCGCGCAGGCAGGTGTCCATGTGCCCTCCGATGTCGCCCTGGCCGGTTTCGATGACATTCCGCTTGCGCGTTTCGTCCACCCGTCGCTGACCACCATGCAGGTCAGCATCGCCGAGCTGGGCGATCGGGCGATGTCGCGTTTGCTGCAGTTGATGGACGGCACCTCCACGGATGGGACAGGGGACAAGCAGACCCTGGTCCCGCGCCTGATTGTTCGCGATTCCACCACTCCGCCATCCGGCCATTGAAGCCAGAGGCGTTCCTTCTTTTTTGATTGATCGCAGGTGCCGCGCAAGCGGTCACCGCCACCCGGAGATTGAGTTGATGATGCATTCCACGATCCGCACGCCGGCGCGCCGGCTGCTGAGCACCGCCCTGGTCAGCTGCCTGATGCTGGCCGCCGCCCCGAACGTCATGGCGCAGTCGGCCAACGCCAGCCTGCGTGGCCAGGTGTCCGGCGCGCAGGCCGGTGCCGAAGTCACCGCCACCAACATCGCCACCGGTACCGTGCGTCGCGGCACCGTGCGCGCCGACGGCAGCTATTCGCTGATGGGCCTGGACCCGGGCACCTACAATGTCGTTGCCAACGGCCAGACCCAGAAGATCACCGTTACCGTCGCTTCGACCGCGACGCTGAACTTCAGCGAGGCGGCTGCTGGTGGTACCGGCACGACCGCCGCCACCAACCTGGACACCGTCAACGTCGTCGCGCCGACCCTGCTGCAGGAAGTGCGCACCTCCGAAGTCGGCAAGACCGTCAGCCTGCAGCAGATCCAGACCACCCCGCAGGTGTCGCGCAACTTCCTGGAGTTTGCCGACGCCGTGCCGGGCATGATCTTCACCCGCGATGCCAAGGGCAACACCTCGCTGCGCGGCGGCGCCACCAACTCCGACGGCACCAACGTCTATATCGACGGCGTGGGCCAGAAGAGCTACGTCAAGGGCGGTGGTATCTCCGGCCAGTCCGGCAGCGCCGGCAATCCGTTCCCGCAGCTGGCCATCGGCGAGTACAAGGTCATCACCGGCAACTACAAGGCCGAGTACGGCCAGGTTTCCAGTGCCGCGATCACTGCAGCGACCAAGTCCGGTACCAACGAGTTCAAGGGTGAAACCTTCTACCGTTACACCAACGACAGCATGCGTGCGATGACCCCGGCCGAGCGCCAGCCGGGCAAGAGCAAGGAAGAGTCGGCAGAGAAGGAATACGGTTTCGCCCTGGGCGGCCCGATCATCCAGGACAAGGCCCACTTCTTCGTCACCTATGAAGCCAAGCGCTTCGACCTGCCGGTGACCATCGCGCCGGACGGCGCAGTGACCCCCTCGGCCGCCAACCTGCCGGCTGACGGTGCCGCCGGTCTTGGCCCGGCCAGCCAGCCGTTCCAGCAGGACCTGATCTTCGCCAAGATCGACTTCGAGCCGACCGACAACGATCGCATCGAACTGACCTTCCAGGACCGCGACGAAACCCAGCAGCAGTTCAGTGGCCAGACCGCCAAGGTGCACGGCAAGGTCGTGGACAACACCGACCGTCGTTACGCCCTGCGCTGGAACCACAGCGGTGAGCGTTTCTACAACGAGTTGATGGTGACCCACGAGGAAGCCTTCAACAACCCGCTGCCGTTGAACTACGGCAACGGCATCATCTACACCGCACCGGATTTTGGTGACTCCGACGCCAACCGTCCGCAGGAGAAGACCCTCGTCCAGGTCGGCGCGGCAGATGCCTTCGCCTCGCAGGTGAAGGGCCAGAAGGGCTGGGCGATCGAGGACAACCTGACCCTCGATGGTCTGCAGTGGGCCGGTGACCACACCATCAAGATGGGTGCCAAGTACAAGCAGATCGATCTGTACGCCTCCGACGCGGCGCAGATCAATCCGCAGTTCTCCTACACCATCGACAACCCCGCCTTCCCGTCCGGCACCCCGTACAAGGCGCAGTTCACCAAGGCCAGCACCGGCGTCACCGGCGTGCAGTCTGAAGTGCGCGCCAAGGTCAAGCAGATCGGTCTGTTCATCCAGGATGACTGGCAGGTCAACGACCACCTGCAGCTGAACATCGGCCTGCGCTGGGATTACGAGAAGAATCCGATCTACACCGATTTCGTGACCCCGCCGGAGGTTGTGAAAGCACTGTTCTCGCAGGATCCGAACGCGCCGGCAGGCGTCTCCCAGACCTACGCCGAAACCCTCGCGCGCAGCGGTCTGGACGTCAACGACTACATCAGCACCGGTCGCAACCGCAAGAACTTCAAGAATGCATGGCAGCCGCGCCTGGGCTTCTCGTATGACGTCAACGCCGACGAGCAGCACGTGTTCCACGGTGGCGCCGGCCGTTCCTATGATCGCGATCTGTTCGACAACCTGGCACTGGAAACCACCAAGCTGGCACTGCCGCAGCCGACCGTGTTCTTCCGCAACCCGGCCACCGGCAACTGCATGTATGGCCAGACCCCGTGTTTCGACTGGAACCCGAACCTGCTGAACGGCATCGAGAACGTGCAGGCGCTGCTGGGTTCCACCAGCAACGAAGGCATGGAAGTCGATCTGCTGAACAACAACATGAAGGTGCCCTACGCTGACCAGTTCAGCCTGGGCATGAGCAACCAGTTCGGCGAGTGGCTGACCGATGCCACGATCTCGCGCACGCTGACCTATGACGGCTTCGCCTTCACCCTGGGCAACCGCTTCAACAACGGCAATTTCTTTGACAACCAGATGCTGTGTGGCGCCAAGGAGCCGACCTATGGCCAGCCGTGGAACTGCAACATCCCGGGCTTCGGCAGCCTGATCATCGGCCAGCAGGGCATCAAGACCCGTTCCACCCAGATTTTGCTGTCGGCGCAGAAGCCGTACACCAAGGAAAGCGGTTGGGGCACCTCGATCGCCTACACCTGGACCAATGCGCGCCACAACCGCAACATCAACGAGCACTACTCGTTCGATCGCGGCACCATCGGCGAGTACCCGACCATCAAGTCCAATGGCGCGCCGCGTCATCGCCTGGTGGTCACCGGTTCGTATGACGGCTTCTGGGGCATCACCTTTGGCGGCAAGCTGACCCTGGCTACGCCGACCCCGGGCAACGACTGGTCCTGCATCGCCCAGGCCGGCAATTCGAACTGCATGCCGACCCCGGCTGCCGGCACCCCGTCGGGCAATGGCCACTTCCTGCTCGGCGGCAAGATCTTCGGCTACCGCTCGCTGGACCTGCAGGCGACCAAGACCTTCAAGCTGGCCGGCGATACCGAGCTGTATGCCCGTATCGACATCATCAACGTGCTCAACTTCGACAACTTCTCGAACCTGAACTACGTGAAGCAGGACGGCACGCTGCTGGTGAGCTACAACGAGACCGGCGACGTCATCGGTACTCCGCGCCAGGTCAAGGCCGAAGTGGGCTTCCGCTTCTAAGCGGAACGCCTGATGCAGCATCACGGAGCCATCGGTTCGCCGATGGCTCCGGCTTCAACGGCAATGGCCGGCCTCCGGGCCGGTCCATTGCCCACGCCATTGCCAGACAGGGGGCAATGGCGTGGGCAATGACCGCGGTGTCATCGACCACGTTTCCGTGGTTTTTTAAGACCGCACTTTGTAAACGATTTCAGGTCATTGGACGTTATGCTCTTTCATCGATCAGCCCACCGGAGGAACCGCGCCATGCAGGCACGCCACCTGATGACCGCCGCTGCGATGACCCTGGCCATCGCCGCCTGCAAACCGGCCCAGCAGGAGCCTGCCAAGCCGCGCCCGCCGGTGATCCTGATCGAGGCCGACGCACCGCCTCGGCCGATGAAGCCTGAGCTGCCGCCGCTGTTCGATGACCTCGAGCGCCGCACCTTCCAGTTCTTCTGGGATACCACCAACGAGATCAACGGCCTCACCCCGGACCGCTATCCGTCGCGGCCGTTTGCCAGCATCGCTTCGGTCGGCTTCGCCCTGACCGCCTATCCGATCGGCATCGAGAACGGCTGGGTCAGCCGCAACCAGGCGATCGACCGCACCCTGACCACCCTGAAGTTCTTCCGCGACGTGCCGATGGGCCCGCAGCGCACCGGCAAGGCCGGCTACAAGGGTTTCTACTACCACTTCCTGGACATGCAGGAAGGGCGCCGCTACGACAGCTGGGTGGAACTGTCCTCGGTGGACACCGCGTTGCTGATGATGGGCGTGCTGTTCGCGCAGTCGTACTACGATGGCGACGATCCGCGCGAGAAGGAAATCCGGCAGATCGCCGACACCCTGTACAAGCAGGTCGACTGGCCGTGGCTGCAGCAGCGTGCGCCGCTGATCTCGATGGGCTGGTTCCCCGAGAACGGCTTCATCGACCATGACTGGATGGGCTACAACGAGGCGATGATGGTCTACATCCTTGCCCTGGGTTCGCCCAGCCATCCGGTCAGTCCGGATGCGTGGACGGTGTGGACGCGCACCTACGACAACGACTGGGGCGTCTACCAGGGCCAGGAATACCTGTCCTTCGGCCCGCTGTTCGGCCACCAGTACAGCCACGTCTGGATCGATTTCCGCGACATCCAGGATGCCTACATGCGCGAGCGTGGCAGCACCTACTTCCTCAACAGCCGTTCGGCCGCGCTGGCCCAGCGTGAGTACGCCATCGCCAATCCGATGAACTGGAAGGAGTACGGCGAGAACGTGTGGGGCCTGACCGCCAGTGATGGTCCGCAGAACACCACCCAGGAATACCGCGGCGAGCAGCGCCAGTTCCGCCATTACTCTTCGCGCGGCGCAGGCCTGCGCGAGAATTTCGATGACGGCACGATCGCGCCAACCGCCGCGATCTCCTCGGTCGTGTTCGCGCCCGAGGAAGTGATCCCGGCGACGCTGGAGATGCACAAGCGCTACGGCGACTACATCTACTCCAGCTATGGCTTCCTGGATTCGTTCAATCCCAGTTTCAACTACGACATCCCGATCAAGACCGGGCGCGTGGTGCCTGATCGCGGCTGGGTCGCCAGCGACTACATCGCCATCGACCAGGGCCCGATCCTGACCATGATCGCCAACTACCGCAATGACTTCGTCTGGGATGTGATGAAGAAGAACCCGTACATCCGCAAGGGCCTGGAACGGGCGGGCTTCAGTGGTGGCTGGCTGGCGCCGGAAGGTTCCTTCCAGCCGCTGGAGCTGCAGAAGGATGAGAAGGCCGCAGCGGCACGTGCGGTCGGTATCGCTGAATCACGTGCGGCCGCCGCGCAGGAACAGAAAAACAATGCCAACCGCAACACCGGCCAGGGGAAGTAACAAGGTGCACGACTGGAAACACCGCCTGCGACGCTGGGCATTGCCTGCACTGGCCGCGCTGGTCATGGCCGGCTGTGCCCGCCCCGAGCAGGGCACCACCACCGTGCGCTTCTGGGCGATGGGCCGCGAGGCCGAAGTGGTCAGCGAGCTGATCCACGAATTCGAAGCGGAGAACCCCGGCATCAAGGTCGATGTGCAGAACATCCCGTGGACGGCCGCGCACGAGAAGCTGCTGACCGCGTTCGCCGCCGATGGCCTGCCCGACGTATGCCAGCTCGGCAACACCTGGGTGCCCGAGTTCGCCGAACTCAACGCGCTGACGCCGTTGCAGCCGTTCGTGCAGCGCTCGACCGTGGTCGATCCGAAGGACTATTTCCAGGGCATCTGGGATACCAACGTGATCCACGACGAGCTGGTCGGCGTGCCGTGGTACGTCGATACCCGCCTGATCTACTACCGCAAGGACCTGTTGGCCAAGGCCGGCTTCAACCACCCGCCGCGCACCTGGGCGGAATGGAACGAGCAGATGGCCGCGATCAAGCGCATGCAGGGCCCGAACCGTTATGCCGTGCTGATGCCGATCAACGAGTTCGAGCAGCAGCTGTCGCTGGCGCTGCAGCAGCCCGATCCGCTGCTGCGCGACGATGACACCCGCGGCAATTTCTCCAGCCCCGGCTTCCGTCGCACGCTCGGTTTCTACGCCAACATGTTCGAGCAGGGCTGGGCGCCGAAGATGTCCGAGACGCAGATCTCCAACGTCTGGGATGAATTCTTCCGCGGCTTCAACGTGTTCTACATCTCCGGCCCGTGGAACATCCGCGAGTTCAAGAAGCTGCAGCCGAAGGAGCTGGAAGGGCAGTGGGGCACCGCCGCGCTGCCGGGCCCGGAGGGTCCGGGCGCGGGCATCGCCGGTGGCACCAGCCTGGTGATCTTCCGCAAGTCGCAGCAGAAGGAAGCCTCCTGGAAGCTGATCGAGTTCCTGTCGCGGCCGGCAATCCAGGCGCGCTTCCACGCGATCATCGGCGACCTGCCGCCGCGCCGCAGCACCTGGAACGCGCCGTCGCTGGCCAACGATCCGCTTGCCGCCGCGTTCCGCGACCAGCTGGAGCGGGTCAAGCCGACCCCGAAGGTGCTCGAATGGGAGCGTATCGTGCAGGAAATGCGCATCGTCACCGAACAGGTGGTGCGCGGTGGCCTGCCGCAGGACAAAGCCGTGGCCGAACTGGACCAGCGCGTGGACAAGGTGCTGGCCAAGCGTCGCTGGATGCATGAACAACAACGCCTGCAGCGCAGCGCACCCCCCTCGGGTTCGACCAGTGCAGTCGCGGCCGGGAGCCCGCAATGAAACGTTCTTCCCTTGCTGGCTGGATCTTCGCCGGCCCCTCGCTGATCGTGCTTGGTGTGTTCTTCGGCCTGCCGGTAGCCTCGGCGTTGGCGCTGAGCGTGACCGACTTTGACCTGTACGCGCTGGCCGACAGCAGCAACCTGCGCTTCGTGGGCCTCGGCAATTACATCGACCTGCTGCAGACGCCGATGTTCTGGAAGTCGCTGTGGAACACCACGTATTTCGTGGTGATCGGCGTGCCGTTGTCGATCGGCGTATCGTTGGGCGCGGCGATGCTGCTCAATGCCCCGGCGGCACGCTTCAAGGCGCTGTTCCGCACGGCGCTGTTCGCCCCGGTGGTGACCACGCTGGTGGCAGTGGCAGTGATCTGGCGCTACCTGTTCCACACCAGCTACGGTCTGGTGAATTACGGCCTCGGCCACCTGGGCATCAGCCCGATCGACTGGCTGGGCGACCCCAACTGGGCGATGCCGACCATCATGCTGTTCGCGGTGTGGAAGAACTTCGGCTACAACATGGTGATCTTCCTCGCCGGCCTGCAGGCGATCCCGCATGACCTGTACGAGGCCGCGCGCATCGATGGCGCCTCGCGCTGGAAGCAGTTCCTGCACATCACCCTGCCGATGCTCGGCCCGGTGCTGCTGGTGGTCGGGGTGATCACCGTGTCCGGTTACTTCCAGCTGTTTGCAGAACCTTACGTGATGACCCGCGGCGATCCACTGCAGAGCACCGTCAGCGTGCTGTATTTCATGTTCGAGGAAGGCTTCAAGTGGTGGAACCTGGGACGCGCCTCGGCTGTGGCGTTCCTGCTGTTCCTGATCATCCTGGCGGTGACCACCGTGATGCTGCGCTTTGGCCGCAAGAGGCAGTTGGTATGAGTCGTGAAATCGGCCAGTCACGCTGGCACCCGTGGATGATCAACGGCGCGCTGCTGGTGCTGGCCCTGGTCAGCCTGGCACCATTGCTGTGGATGCTGTCGGTCTCGTTCATGCCGCAGGGCGAGGCCACCCACTTCCCGCCGCCGCTGCTGCCGTCCAGCATCACCACGCACAACTACACGGAGCTGTTTGCGCGCACCGGCATGGGCGGCAACTTCGCCAACAGCCTGCTGGTGTCGCTGGCGATCACCCTCGGTTCGCTGCTGCTCAACACGATGGCCGGCTACGCCTTCGCCAAGCTCAACTTCGTCGGTCGTGAGCGCCTGTTCCAGGTGCTGATGGCGGCGCTGGTGATCCCGGCGCAGGTGGCGATGCTGCCGCTGTTCCTGCTGATGAAGCAGCTGGGCCTGGTCAACAGTTTCGGCGGCGTGATCGTGCCGGCGCTGGCCAGCGTGTTCGGCATCTTCCTGGTGCGCCAGTACGCCCGCTCGATTCCCGATGAGCTGCTGGAAGCGGCGCGCATCGACGGGGCGGGGGAGCTGCGGATCTTCTTCCAGATCGTGCTGCCGATGCTGAAGCCGGTGCTGGTGACGCTGGCGATCTTCACCTTCATGGGCGCATGGAACGATTTCATGTGGCCACTGATCGTGTTGACCGACCAGGAGCACTACACTTTGCCGGTGGCGCTGGCCACCCTCTCGCGCGAACACATCATGGACGTGGAAATGATGATGGCCGGCGCGGTGGTCACCGTGGTTCCGGTGCTGGCGCTGTTCCTGGTGCTGCAGCGGTACTACATCCAAGGATTGTTGCTGGGGAGCGTGAAGGGATGAAGCGTGCGATCGCCGTTGGACTGGGCCTGTTGTGGTCTTCCCTGGCGATCGCCGCACCACCGGCGCTGCCCGCGCCGAAGGTGCTGGATGATTTCGACGACATCAGCGCATGGAAGCTGGTGTTGTCCGACCAGGTCAGCGGCTCGCTGCGGCCGGTCAGTGGCGCCGGCGGTGGCCGCGCGCTGTGCCTGGATTACGACTTCCATGAGGTCTCCGGCTACGTCGGCATCCGTCGCCCGCTGAACATCGAGTACCCGGCCAACTACCGTTTCGGTTTCCAGCTGCGCGGTGATTCGCCGGCCAACGACCTGCAGTTCAAGCTGATCGACGCCAGCGGCGACAACGTGTGGTGGGTCAACCGCCCCGGCTACGCCTTCCCCAAGGCGTGGACGCCGGTGGAGTACCGGCGGCGGCAGATCGACAAGGCCTGGGGGCCATCGCCAGAGAAGGACATGGCGCGCAGCGCGTCGATGGAATTCACGATCTACAGCAAGGTCGGCGGCCGTGGCACGGTGTGCTTCGACAAGCTGACCCTGCAGGGCCTGCCCGCGCAGGATGATTCGGCGCTGCGGCCCTCGGTGATCGCCGATACCGCAACCGCGCTGCAGGACCGGATGATCGACGGCAAGTCCGATACCTTCTGGATCAGTGGCGGGGTCAAGCAGCAGACCATCAGCCTGGACCTGCACAAGAGCCGCGAGATCGGCGGTGCGGTGATCGACTGGCTGCCGGACCTGGAAGCGAACCGCTATACCGTGCGTACCTCCGAGGACGGTCGTGACTGGCGTACCGTGCGCGAAGTGACCGCCGGTGCCGGCGGCCGTGACTGGCTGGCACTGCCCGACACCGATGCACGCTACGTCCGTTTCGACCTGCAGGGCGGACCGAACTGGCGCTACGGCATCCGTGACATCACCCTGAAGCCGCTGGCGTTCGCCGCGACTCCCAATGCCTTCCTGTCCTCGGTGGCGGCCGACCTGCCGCGTGGCACATTGCCGCGCGCCTACGTCGGCGAGCAGCCGTACTGGACCCTGTTGGGCCTGGACGGTGGCCAGGAACAGGCATTGATCAGTGAGGACGGCGCACTGGAGCCGGCCAAGGGCAGCTTCAGCATCGAGCCGTTCATCCGCCTCGACGGCAAGCTGCTGGATTGGGCCGACGTTGCCATCACCCAGTCGCTGCAGGATCGCTACCTGCCGATCGCCACGGTCGACTGGGTGCACGAGAAGGCCGGCCTGTCGGTGACCAGCTTCGTGCAGGGCACGCCCGAACGCGCGCAGCTGATCGGGCGTTACCGCTTGAGCAACCCGGACAAGGTCGCGCACGAATACACCCTGGCACTGGCGATCCGCCCGTGGCAGGTCAATCCGCCCACGCAGTTCCTCAACACGGTGGGCGGCTTCAGCCGCATCGACAGCGTGGACGTGGGCGAGCAGCTGGTGCGCATCAATGGCGAACCGCGGCTGTATCCCCTGCAGGTGCCGGATGCGCGCTTTGCCAGCAGTTTCGACGGCAAGCTGGATGCGATGCACCTGGCCAGCGGCAAGCTGCCCGCCACCACCGCCGTGAAGGATCCGACCGGCATGGCGTCCGGCGCACTGCTGTACACGATCAAGCTCGAACCCGGGCAGAGCCGCGAGGTGGCGATCGTGCTGCCGCAGACCGGCAGCTGGGCGCCGCAGGCGCTGGACGTGGCCAAGGCACAGCAGCAGGTTGCGGCAATGTGGCGCGACAAGCTGGGTGCTGTGACCCTGCAGGTGCCGGCTGCCGGCCAACCGCTGGTGGAAACCCTGCGCACCGCGGTGGCGCACATGCTGATCTCGCGGGTCGGCCCGCGCCTGCAGCCGGGTACGCGCTCGTACGCGCGCAGCTGGATCCGCGATGGCGCGATGATCTCCGAAGGCCTGCTGCGGATGGGCCGCAGCGATGCCGTGCGCGACTACGTGACGTGGTACGCGCCCTATCAGTTTGAGAATGGCAAGGTGCCGTGCTGTGTCGATGCGCGTGGCAGCGATCCGGTGCCGGAGAACGACAGCCATGGCGAGCTGATCTACAACATCGCCGAATACGGCCGTTACACCGGCGACACCGCCTTCCTCGAGCAGATGTGGCCGCACGTGCTGGGCGCCTACAGCTACATGGAACAACTGCGCGGCAGCGAGCGCACCGAGGAGAACCGTGCGCGCAATCCTGCCTTCTACGGGATGATGCCGGCCTCGATCAGCCACGAGGGCTATTCGGCCAAGCCGATGCATTCGTACTGGGACAACTTCTGGGCGCTGCGTGGCTACAAGGATGCCGCGCAGCTGGCGGCGCAGCTGGGCAAGGTCGAGGCGATGCAGATCAGCGAATCGCGCGATCAGTTCCGTGATGACCTGCAGGCCTCGCTGCTGGCGGCCATGCAGCAGCATCGCATCGACTACCTGCCGGGTTCGGCCGAGCTGGGTGACTTCGACGCCACCTCCACCACGATTGCGTTGGCACCGGGCGGCGAGCAGGGGCGGTTGCCGCAGGAGGCGCTGGACGCAACCTTCCAGCGCTACTGGAATGAATTCGTCGCGCGCCGCGATGGCAAGCGCGAATGGAAGGACTACACGCCGTACGAATGGCGCAACGTCGCCGCGTTCGTGCGCCTAGGCTGGCGTGATCGTGCCTGGCAGGCCACCGAGTTCTTCTTCAAGGATCGCGCGCCGCAGGCCTGGAACCAGTGGGCCGAGGTGGTCTCGCGTACGCCGCGCAAGCCGTTCTTCGTGGGTGACCTGCCGCATGCCTGGGTGGCCTCGGACTTCGTCCGTTCGGCGCTGGACATGTTCGCCTACAACCGCGATGCGGATGAGGCACTGGTACTCGCCGCCGGTATCCCGGTGGCGTGGCTGCAGGGCGAAGGCATCGCCGTGCAGGGCCTGCGCACGCCGCAGGGGCAGCTCAACTATCGCCTGCAGCGCAGCGACAAGCAGCTGGTGCTGGACGTGCAACCCGGGCTGGTACCACCCGCCGGCGGCGTGGTGCTGCCATGGCCGTATGCAGGCGAACCCGGCCAGGCGACGGTCAATGGCGAGACGGTGGAATGGATCAACAACGAGCTGCATGTGCACCAGTTGCCGGCACGGGTCGAGATCGACGTGCCCAGCGCAGTGCGCCGCGCCGAACGCAAGGAAAAGTAAGCATGCGAGGTCCGCTCGGAATCGGCCGCAGTCTCTGCGTGCTGGGGCTGGCGATCGCGCTGGCCCTGCCGGGGTTGGCCGCAGCCGCTGCGCCGGTCGCCGCGGCGAACGCGGCGGCCGTCAGCGAGCCCGGCATGAGCATGGTGACGTTCAACCTGCACCATGACCGCGAGGACTGGCCCAGCCGCCGTCGCACGATCGTGGCCGAGCTCAAGCGCCTGCAGCCCGATGCCATCGCGTTGCAGGAAGTGATCCAGAAGCGCAACGTGCGCAACCAGGCGCAGTGGCTGGCCAGCCAGCTCGGTTACCGCTACGTGTTCGTGTCCACCGATCCAGTGGGGGCACCCAAGCGCTACGGCAATGCGCTGCTGACCCGGCGCCCGATCCTGGCCCGTAGCGAGCACCTGCTGCTGCCGCTGGATGATTACCGCACCGTGGCCCATCTGCGCATCGACGTGGACGGCAAGCCGGTCAATGTCTATGCGACCCATCTCAACGAGCGCAGTGACGACGCCGGCCAGCGCATCCGCCGCAGCCAGGTCGAGGATCTGCTGCGTTTCATTGCCGGCAGCGCTGCGGGTGCGCCGGTGGTGATTGCCGGCGACTTCAATGCACTGGTCGATGCCGGCGATCTGAGCGAGCTGCGCAGCCACTACGGCGACAGCTACGGCAGCGTGCACGTCAACACCGACCTGGCCGGTGTCAGTACGCTCAACCGTCACTACTACCAGGCGCCGTCGCGGATCGACCACATCTTCTTCCAACAGGACGAGATGGTCGCGCGCGAAGCGAAGATCCTGTTCGATCAGCCCGATGACGGCGGCCGTTGGGCGTCGGATCACTACGGGGTGTGGACCCGGCTGCAGTTCGCGCCGGCAAACTGACGCACGCCCTGGTAGAGGCCAACCTTGGTTGGCACAGGCGCTGCCGCGCGCATGAAACCCACGGCGCCAACCAAGGTTGGCCTCTAGCAGAGCGTGCCCTATTGATGGCAGGGGGCGCTGGGCGGCAGACGCACAAAAAAACGGCGGGGATCATCGATCCCCGCCGTTTCGTTGTTGCCGATCAACGATGGATCAGGCGGCAGGCGGCGTGCGCTTGCCAGCGTCCTCGTCTTCTTCCGAGGCCTGCGCGTCGGCGGCCTGTGCGGCAGCGTCGGCATGGCCATCAGCGATCGGGTCGACCGCCGCCGGTACGACCGGATCGGCGACCGGTGCAGCGGTTTCCACCGGTGCGGCTTCGACAGCCACCGGGGTAGCCGGCAGCTCGACGACCGGGGCGACTTCAACCGCGGCCTTCGATTCGACTGCCGGAGCAGCGTCCACCACCGGCGCGAGGTCGGCTACCACCGGCTTCGGCTCGGCCGCCGGAGCGGCTTCGACCACCGCGGTCGGTTCAGCGACCGGGGCGGCTTCGATCGCGACAGCGGTCTCGACCACCGGCGGCTTCGCCTCGCTCACCGCCGCTGCTTCGGGCGCCGGCTGTACCGGCGTCGCTGCATCGATGGCATCCAGCATGCTGGTCTGCACCGGCGACGGGGTCGGTTCGACCTTGGCGACGGCTTCCACCGGGGCCGGGGTCTGCACCGTGGCTGCCACCGGAACGGCTGCTTCGACCACGGCGCTGCTGACGGCAGCGACCGGAGCAACTGCGGCGGCTACCGCAACCGGTGCACGTGCCGGCTTACCGGCATCAGCGGCGGCCGGCTCGACTTCGTCATCGAAATCGAATTCCGGCTGCGAACGCGACGGCTGCACGGCGGCAACCGGGGTGTTCACCGAAGCCTGGGCGTTGTGTTCGACGGAATCGCCGTCGTTGTCATCGCCCTCGGCATCATCGCCGTCGTCCAGGTCATCACCCAGCGCGTCGCCACCGGCGGCGTTCTCGGCACCACCACGACGACGACGACGACCACCGCGACGACCACGGCGGCGGCGCGTTGCGCCTTCGCCGGTCTGATCGCCTGCGGCATCGGCTGCAGCCTCTTCGGTAGCGCCGGTCGCAACCACGACCTCGGCGTCGGTCGCGGCGGCGGTGGTATCCACGGCCGCGACAGTGTCGACCACGTTTTCAGTAGCAACGGCCGGTGCCAGTGCCTTCTCTTCCTGCGCAACGGCCGTGGCGGCAACCGCGGTCGTGGTGGCGACGGCCGCTGCTGCGGTCACCACATCGGCCGGGGCTTCGGCAGCGGCACGCTGCGGCTTCTCGGCCGGCTTGTCACCGTCCTGCGGGCGCGGCTGCTTCGGCTGCTTCAGCTTCGGCTGCTGCTGGCCCTGGCCCTGCTCGTTACGCGGTTTGTTCTGCTGCTGCGGCTGCTGGGCATCCTTCGGCTTGCCCTGCTGCTGCGGCTGCTGCTGGCCATTGCCATTGGACTGGTTGCCGCCGTTGCGGCCATCCTTGCGCTGCTCACCGCGGTCCTTGCGGTTGCCGCCGTCCTTCTGCTGCTGCGCATTGCCATTGCCGCCGTTGCCACGGCTGTCCTCGCGACGGTCCTTGCGGTCCTTGTTGCGATCCTTGTTGCGGTCACGACGGCCGCCATCCTGCTGCGGCTGACGTGCGGCCGGGGCCGGTGCGGGCGCCGGTGCCGGCTCGCCGCCAAAGATGCGCTTCAGCCAACCAACCACACCGCCACTGGCGGCAGCAGCCGGAGCCACTGCGGCCACCGGCGCGGGCGCCGGCGCTGCGGTCGGTTCCACTTCGTCACGCACTGGGGCGGGGGAGTTGTGCTTGACCTGGGTCACCATCGGCGGCGGGATGTTCAGCTGGCCCTTGGTCAGCGCATGTACCGGCAGCTTGCGTGGGGTACCGCGCTGGTAGCTTGGCTTGCCGCTTTCCTCGCCCAGTTCGTTGTCGCGCAGACGGGTGACGGTGTAATGCGGGGTGTGCAGCTGCTCGTCGGCAACGATCACGATCGGCGCCTCGTGGCGCTTCTCGATTTCGCCCAGCGCGCCGCGCTTCTCGTTCAGCAGGTAATTGGCGATCTCCACCGGGGCCTGTACCAGCACCTGTCCGGTGTTCTCCTTCATCGCATGCTCTTCAGCGACGCGGATGATCGACAGCGACAGCGACTCGACGCTGCGCATGCGGCCATGGCCGTCGCAACGCGGGCAGACGATCTGGCTGGACTCGCCCAGGCTCGGGCGCAGGCGCTGGCGGCTCATTTCCAGCAGGCCGAAGCGCGAGATGCGGCCGACCTGCACGCGTGCACGGTCGTACTTCAGCGCGTTCGCCAGGCGGTTCTCGACCTCGCGCTGGTGCTTGTTGGAGGCCATGTCGATGAAGTCGATCACCACCAGGCCGCCGAGATCGCGCAGGCGCAGCTGGCGGGCCACTTCTTCGGCCGCTTCCAGATTGGTCTGGAACGCGGTGTCCTCGATGTCGCTGCCCTTGGTGGCGCGCGAGGAGTTGACGTCGACGGCCGTCAGCGCTTCGGTCTGGTCGACCACGATCGAGCCACCCGACGGCAGGCGCACGTTGCGCTCGTAGGCGCCTTCGATCTGCGATTCGATCTGGAAGCGGTTGAACAGCGGGATGTCGTCCTTGTAATGCTTGAGCTTGCGCAGGGTCTGCGGCATCACCTGCTGCATGAACTCCTTGGCGTGCTCGTACATCTCCTCGGTGTCCACCAGGATCTCGCCGATGTCGGCGCGCAGGTAGTCACGCAGGGCGCGCACGATCAGGCGCGATTCCTGGTAGATCAGGAACGGGGCCGGCTTGCTCAGGGCGGCTTCGGCGATGGCGCGCCATACGTTCAGCAGGTAGTCCAGATCCCACTGCAGCTCTTCCGCATCGCGGCCGACGCCGGCGGTACGGATGATGACGCCCATTTCGTCGGGGATGTTCAGCTTGTCCAGGGCGTCCTTCAGGGCGGCCCGGTCTTCACCCTCGATGCGACGGGAAACACCGCCGGCGCTGGGCGAATTCGGCATCAGCACCATGTAGCGTCCGGCCAGGGAGATGAACGTGGTCAGGGCAGCGCCCTTGTTGCCACGTTCTTCCTTGTCCACCTGGACGACGATTTCCTGGCCTTCCCTCAGCAGCTCGCGGATGCCGGCCTTGTTGTGGTCGACACCGGCCTGGAAGTAATCGCGGGAGATTTCCTTCAGCGGCAGGAAGCCGTGGCGGCCGCCACCGTATTCAACGAAGGCCGCTTCCAGCGAGGGCTCGATGCGGAAGATCCGGCCCTTGTAGATGTTGGACTTCTTCTGTTCCTTGGACGGCTGCTCGATGTCGATGTCATACAACGACTGGCCATCCACGATGGCAACACGCAGCTCTTCAGCCTGTGTGGCGTTGATCAGCATTCGCTTCATTGTTGCGTTCCTCGCAAGCGGCTACCGCGCGGAACGCCATGGAGTTTCGCCTCTGGACACGGCTCGCCGCCCATTCGCGCAAGCGCGGGGAGGGCGGCTTGGGTTTCCAGCGCTACGACACCACGGCAGGCCGCGGGAGCGCTTCAATTTTCTGGTTTTGGGTGTTGCAGGGCCGGAGGCAGCTGTCAGCCAGGCTGGAGCGCCGCACGGGACATGTTCAGCGCGACTGCGTGTCAGGCAATCGGCGATGGCCGGGAACGCCGGTGAGCCGCTAACATGGCCGCCCCGCGGGCGGTGGTCGCGCACTGTGCCGGATTCGTCGGAAGCGGGGCTTCTGGCCCTGAGTAACTTCCAACGAAATCAATCCCTTATCTCGCCCCCCGAGTGTAACAGAATAAACAGGCTGATGACTGCACAAGACCCCACCAAGCCGGCCGGCGACAAGCCTTCCGTGCGCATGATCACCGTTCCGGCCGACCGCGCCGGCCAGCGCCTGGACAATTTCCTGCTCGGCCAGCTCAAGGGTGCCCCGCGCAGCCTGGTCTACAAGCTGGTCCGCAGCGGCCAGGTGCGCGTCAATGGCGGCCGCGCCAAGGCCGAGCGCAAGCTGGAGGCCGGCGACGAAGTGCGGATACCGCCGGTTCGTCTCACCGAAGAAGGAGACAAGGCGGGTCCGCCCGAGGCGTTCATGCGTCGGCTGGAGCAGGCCATCGTCTTCGAGGACGCCCGCCTGCTGGCGCTGAACAAGCCGACCGGCGTCGCCAGCCATGGCGGCAGCGGCATCAGCTTCGGTGCCATCGAGACCCTGCGCGCCCTGCGCCCTGGGCAGACCCTGGAGCTGGTCCACCGGCTGGACCGTGACACCTCGGGCCTGCTGATCGTGGCCAAGAAGCGTTCGGCACTGAGCGAGCTGCAGGCGCTGCTGCGTGAAGACCACGGCGCGGGCATCCGCAAGCGTTACCTGACCCTGCTTGCCGGGCGCATGCCGGACGGTGTGATGACGGTCGATGCGCCGTTGCACGTGGGCCTGCGCCAGGGCGGCGAGCGTCATGTGCAGGTCAACGCGATCGGCAAGGAGTCCATCAGTCATTTCCGGGTGCTGGAGCGCAAGGGCGGCCATTCCTACTGCGAGGTGCGCATCGAAACCGGCCGCACCCACCAGATCCGTGTGCATGCCCAGCATCTGGGGCATCCTGTAGCCGGAGACGACAAATACGGCGATCCTGCAGTCAACAAGCGGCTTCGTGAGCAGATCGGGCTGAAGCGCCTGTTCCTGCATGCCGCGTCGCTGGAGTTCGCACTGGACGACGGCAAGAGCCCGTATGTGCTGAGTGCGCCGCTGGCGGATGAGCTGGTCGAGGCGCTGGACAGACTCCGCTGACGGCAGTTCGGCGGCGCCGGGGGCCTGGTCGGTGTCGTCGTTCCCCCGCGATGAGTGGGCTTGTCACTTTCTTTGCTCGTGCAAAGAAAGTAACCAAAGAAACACGCCGCCATCCGCGAGCCGGCGCTGCGCGCCGGTACCCTGTGCTCCTCGCTCCGCCGAGGGGCGGCGCGGAACTCGCTGCGCTCAGACATCCGCGCCTCTTCGCCCTCGCCGGACCTGCGGTGCTCGGCTCGCTGCAAGGCGGACCCGACAGCCGCAGCGTAGACCCATGGCCGCACGCAGCCTTTGTAGAGTCGAGCCACGCTCGACTCACGCGCGCAGCGCGGGCTTCGCTTTTCATTCTTTCATTGCGCGGCTGGCACGCACGTAGCCTGTCCGAGGCCGGGCGAGGTGGGTTTGCGGGGGTGTAAGCGCCATGGATGGCGCGCCCAAGCCCCCATGGATGGGTTTACGGCGTCCGCCGCAAACCCACCTCGCCCGGCCCAACCGCAGAATTTCGCTCTGCCAGCCGCGAGGGGGCTCAGCCCGTTGGCCGGACACCCTTCACCACTTGAACAGCACCAGGCTGATCGCCAGCGTGCCCATGCCCGCCACCAGCCCGTACACCGTCTCGTGCCCCTTGGCGTAGCGCTTGGCCGCCGGCAGCAGCTCGTCCAGCGCCAGGAACACCATCACCCCGGCAATCAGGCCGAACACCCAGCCGAACGTGGCGTGGGACAGCGAGCCGGACAGCAGTACATAGCCGATCGCTGCGCCGACCGGTTCGGCCAGGCCTGACAGCAGGCTGGCGGCGAACGCGTAGAACTTGTTCTGCGTGGCGAAGTACACCGGCACTGCAATGGCGATGCCCTCGGGAATGTTGTGGATGGCGATGGCGAAGGCCAGTGGCATGCCCACCGACGGGCTCTCCAGCGTCGCGAAGAACGTCGCCAGCCCCTCCGGAAAGTTGTGCGCGGTGATCGCCACCGAGGTTAGCAGGGCGACCCGTTTCAGGTATTCGCGGCTGTTCTCGCGGAAGGCTGGGTCCTGCTTGTCCAAGCTGTCATGCGGGTTGGGAATGAAGTGGTCGATCAACACGATCACCACTACGCCCAGCAGGAAGGCGAGGGTGCCGTAGGTGAAGCCGGTGCGCTCACCATAGGCCAGCGCGAACGAGGCGATGGATTTGTTGAGGATCTCCGACAGCGAGACGTACACCATCGCGCCGCCGGCAAAGGCCAGGCCGAAGGCCAGCAGGCGCGGGTTGGGGCGGCGCGAGAACAGCACCAGCAGGCTGCCGATGGCGGTGGCAAGGCCAGCAGCGAGGGTGACCGCCAGGGCGATCCAGATGTTTTCGGGGGGAATCTGCAGCATGTACCGACGCGTTCCTTGTCATCAAGCAATCGCCCCGGCGCGGGCCGGGGCGGCAAAGGCGAGGCGGGCGTCGGCTGGCCTCGTCAGCGACAGGCGATCAGCCGCCGCGGCGCAGGCTTTCTTCGATGGCGAAGCACTGGTCCGGCTTCGGCTGCGGCGGGTTGAAGCTGACCGGCACCTGGATCGTGGCCGGCACGGCCTCGCCATTGCGGGTAGCGGCCTTGAACTGCCAGCCCTGCACGGCGGTCTTGGCCAGATCGTCCAGCTGCGGGTTGCCCGCGCCGGTCAGCAGGGTGACCTCGCTGGGTTTGCCGTCGGTGCCGATCACCACCTTGAAGGTGCTGGTGCCGCCCACGCCGGTACAGGCCAGTTCCAGCGGGTATTGCGGCGGCGGGGTCTTTACCGCAGCCACTTCGGTGGGGGCCGCAGCCGGCGCTGCCGGCGGCTCGGAGGTGCCGCAGCCGGCCAGGGTGGTCGCGGCAAGCAGGGACAGGCTCAGCAATCGCACGTTCATTTCAGTTGCTCCGTCAGGGCCGAAGTCTTCGCTGCGCAGATGAAGTCGTTCTCGCTCAGGCCGCCCACGTCGTGGGTGGAGTAGCGGACGACGGCACGGTCGTAGTGGACGCCGAGGTCCGGGTGATGGTCCTCGCCGTGGGCGATCCAGGCCAGCGCGTTCACGAAGGCCATGGTGGCGTAGTAATCCTTGAAGCGGAACGTGCGCACCAGCGCCTGGCCGGCCTCGGCGAGCTCCCAGCCGGGAACCTGCGGCAACAGTTCGGCCAGGCGGGCCTCGCCCAGCTTGTGGTCGCTGCCTTTGCGCGGCACGCAACGGGCCTGCGCCAGCGGAATCAGGTCGACCATGGGTTCCTCCACCTCGTGTTGACTGAACAATGCGCCGGCCGGTGTATAAAACGAATGAGCGGCTGACGCTTACTTGGCTAGAATAGCCTGATGATCCAGATCTCCGACACTGCCCAGACCCATTTCCGCAAGCTGATCGAACGCGAGGGCGTGCCCGGCATGGGCGTGCGCTTGAGTGCGGTCGAACCCGGAACCCCGCGTGCCGACGCCCGGCTGGAGTTCGCCGAGCCGACCGACCTGCTCGGCGACGAGTGGGCGGTGGACTGTGATGGCTTCACGCTCTATGTCGACGCCACCAGCGTTGGCTGGCTCGACGGCGCGGAGATCGACATCGTGCCCGGTACGGCCGGCACCCAGCAGCTGACGATCAAAGCGCCGCGGATCAAGGGCGAAGCGCCCGGCGATGCCGCCTCGCTGGTCGAACGTGTGCATTGGGTGGTGGAAAACGAAGTCAATCCGCAGCTCGCCTCGCATGGCGGCAAGGTGGCCGTGCAGGAAGTCTCGGCCGACGGCGTGGTGCTGCTGCGCTTCGGCGGTGGCTGCCAGGGTTGCGGCATGGCCGACGTCACCCTCAAGCAGGGCATCGAGAAGACCCTGATGGGCCGTGTGCCCGGAGTGACCGCCGTGCGTGACGCCACCGATCACGACAGCGGCCACGCCCCGTATATTCCGCGCGGCAACGCCGCCTGATCGCCAACGCGTGCCTCTGCCCAGAGCCGAGCAACTCATCGACCTGCTGCTGGCGCGCCAGCAGCGACCGCCCATCCTCGAGAAGAACACCGGCCTGCCGTACGGCTGGGCGATCTGGTTGCGGACGCTGACGCCGCTGCCACGTCCGTTGCACGCGCGCGAAGTGATCGCGGTGCTGCTGCCGCGACCGCTGCCAGGCCCCCCTGGGCAATTGCCGGCGCTGGGACCATGGGCGTCCCTGCGCCGCTTGTTCTGGCAGGACTGGGATCCGGCGCCTCGCGACCAGCGCTGGATGCGCTGGACCTCGGCGCTGCTCAGCGCGCTGCTGCATCTGTTGTTCTTCCTGCTGCTGCTGTGGGTAGCGGTGATCCGCACGTCTTCGCCGGACGAGCAGGGCAGCGAGGGTGAGCGCGTGCAGATTGAATTCGTCGGCCGTGCTGCGCAGGAAGGCGGTGGCGACCAAGCCGGAGCCGAGGCGGCGGCTGCAGCAGCCGGTGCCGTAGCCGCCGGCCAGGAGGCGGGAGCTGCCACTGCGCCGCGCCCGCAGCCTGCTGCGCCTGCGCCGTCATCCGCCGCCGCTGCCACGTCTCCGACCGCCAGCGTGCCGCCGCCGCCCGAGGTCGAGCCGGCGCCGGTGGCCGCACCACCGCCCTCACCGGTGCAGGCCACCGAAGTGGCGCAGGCGACCACCGATTTCGTGGTGCCGCCGATGGCGCCGCCGCGGACCGAGGTCAGCATCGTCCCGCGCGACACCGTTCCGACCGTGCGTGAGCGCAGCGTGCAGCCGGTACAGGCTGCGCCGACACCAATGCCGGTGCGCACGCCTGAGGTGGCGGTGCAGGCGCCGCGCGTGCGCGACGTGCAGGTGCAGGAACGCGAAATCGCCACGGTCGAAGCGCCGGTGGCCTCGCAGCCGATGCGCACCACCGACATCCAGGTGCGCGTGCCGCAGCGTGAGGTGCAGGTGCGCGAACGCGAAGTGCAGGCCATGACCGATCCGCAGGTGCGCATGGCCGCCGTCGCAGGGCGCGAGCCCACCGTGCGTGTGCCTGCCGGGCGCGAAGTGCAGGTGCGCGAACGCGAGGTTGCAGCCGCTCCGCTACCGGCTGCGTCGACCTCGGCCGGCAGTGCGACCACGCCTACGCCGGCACCCGCAGGCAGCGCAGCCCAGAACAGCGCCAGCGCGGCGCGTCCTGCGGCGACCAGTACTGCCCCCGCGCAGGCGGGTGCACGCCCGGCGCCGACCCCGGGCAACTGGGCGACACCTGCACGCGGGGACGACTGGGGCGCTTCCAGCCGCAATCGCGATGGTGCCAATCAGGGCGCCGCGCAGGCCAGCGCCGGCAAGGGGGAAGGTCTGTTCAATGCCGACGGCAGCGTGCGCGTGACCGCCCAGGACGGTGCCGGCAAGGCCGAGCGTGGCGCACCTGGTGGAGCCAACGACGGCTGGAGCAAGGAACGCATCGCCGAGTCCGGCAAATGGTTGAAGCGGCCGCCGTACGACTACACGCCCACCTCGTTCGATAAGTACTGGGTGCCGCAGGAATCGCTGCTTGCCGAATGGGTGCGCAAGGGCGTCAAGGCGATGGAGATTCCGTTGCCGGGCACCAGCACGAAGATTTCCTGCGTGATCTCGATCCTGCAGGCCGGTGGCGGCTGCGGCCTCACCGATCCGAACATGCAGGACCAGCCGGCGGTGGCGCGTCCGCCGCCGGATATCCCGTTCAAGAAAGAGCTGCAGGAAGATAACGGCAGCCGGTAGGGTGCCGCATCCACGCATGGCGTGGATCTACTGAGCATCCAGCTGCACCGGGTAGATCCACGCCATGCGTGGATGATCCATGCGCTTGCGCGTGCATGCCGACCAAGGTCGGCCTCTACCGGGTCACGCGCTCTGCGACAGGAATACCCAGAACGGGACGTCGCGGCCCACCCAGTCACGGCTGGCTTCATCAAGGATGTCCAGCAGCGTGTCGAACTCCTTGCCTGCACCGGCGCGCAGGGCATCGACATCGGCCAGGAACAGTGCGTACCCGTTGGCCGGTAGCCATTGCAGGTCGCGCAGGTTGTCAGCCAGTGCATCCCAGTTGCCGCCGAAGCCGGCAGGGAAATCAAGCTGGGCGGCCAGCCGTGCCAGCAGGGTGCGCTTGTCGCTCACGCCATCCAGGTCGATCCGGATCACCTTCAGGTCGGCATCGCGCATCGCTGCCGACAGCGCGCTGATATCCGAGGTGTCGATCGCGTAGACGCCGGCATTGTTGATGTCATGCAGGCCGAGGCCGAAATCATCGTGGCTCATGGACGTTCTCCTGAGGCCGGTACGGTGAAGCTGCGGAACGATTCGTAGTGGTCATCGGTGTAGTACCAGGCATCGGGCGGGTTGCCACCGGTGACGATGCGCCGCGCACCGCGGTTGCCCGCGCCAGGCGTGTCGACGGTGTACTCGCGGTAGTAACCGCGCGGACGCTGTGGCAGTTGTTGTTCGCGGTTGCCGAAGGTGCTGCCGTCCTGGCGATGCGGGAACGGGCCGCCGCGCTGGATCAGCGCGATGGTCTGGCGGGCTTCGGCCGGCAGGAAGGCGGGCAGGCCGCTGTCAGTGCCGTTGCTGCGCACCGCGGGTGCACTGGCGGCCGGCGTGCTCTGCAGGTCAGGCGCGAACTGCGGCGGCGGCGGCCGCTGCAGGAAATGATTGACGACCAGGCCGAGCAGCAGCAGGGCGATGGCGGTGATCAATAGCCGGGGGTTGCGCATGGGCAGGAGCGGGCGAGGGTGGTACGCCCACTGTAGCGCCTGCGCGCTGCACCCTGCATGAGGGCACGCGCTGCGTCACTGCTGCGTAACAATTGCCGGCATGCTCACCTGCAGGACGCAATTTCCTTTACATCCCCCTTGGTAATCTTGCGGTCTGTCCCCATCATTCACCGCGCACCGCCCGACGATGCCGTCGGGTGCCCTCGCTATCAGGAGATGCATCATGGCCTACACCCTGCCCAAGCTGCCCTACGCCTACGACGCGCTGGAACCGCATATCGATGCGGCGACGATGGAAATCCATCACACCAAGCATCACCAGACCTACATCAACAACGTCAACGCTGCGCTGGAAGGCACCGAGTACGCCGACCTGCCGGTCGAAGAACTGGTGAAGAAGCTGAAGTCGCTGCCGGAGAACCTGCAGGGGCCGGTGCGCAACAACGGTGGCGGCCACGCCAATCACTCGCTGTTCTGGACCGTGATGGCCCCGAACGCTGGCGGTAATCCGGTCGGTGATGTGGCCAAGGCGATCGACAAGGACCTGGGCGGTTTCGACAAGTTCAAGGATGCCTTCACCAAGGCCGCACTGACCCGTTTCGGCAGTGGCTGGGCCTGGCTGAGCGTGACCCCGGACAAGAAGGTCGTGGTCGAAAGCAGCGGCAACCAGGACAGCCCGTTGATGGAAGGCAACACCCCGATCCTCGGTCTGGACGTGTGGGAACACGCGTACTACCTGAAGTATCAGAACCGTCGTCCGGAATACATCGGCGCGTTCTTCAACGTCATCGACTGGAATGAAGTCGAGCGTCGTTACCAGGAAGCGATCGCCTGATCGCAGTGCCTGCGTGAACGCAGAAAGGCCGGGGGAGACCCCGGCCTTTTTGTTTGTCTGTGACCGCACCCGCCGGGCATGGCCCGGCGCTACCGGAAACGGGGGTAGCGCCGGGCCGTGCCCGGCGAGCGCAGCGGCGCGTTCATTCGGTGGTGGCGGGTACGTCCTGCAGCCGCAGCGTCGCCATCACGCCCAGGCGCAGGCCGGGCAGGTCGCCATCGGCGGGCAGCAGGATCGCCTGTTGGCGGATGCCACCGAAGTGCTTGACCTGGAACAGGACATCCAACCCATGGCCACTGGCCCCCCCGCCGCTGGCCGCCGGTGCGCCGGGGTTGCGCCGGGCCGGCTGGAAGCCGGGCGTGCTGCGCACCAGCTCGACGGTGCTGGCGGAGAAATCCCCGGCGATCAGGCTCGGCATGCCCTCGGCCGTGGCGCCGATCCAGGTCATCAGGTCGCTGGTCTGATGTTGCCGGGCATTGGCCTCGTCGGGATCCGGGCGCAGGCGCGCGATGTAGACGTTGACGTCGTTGTCGCCCAGGCGCAGGCGCATCATGCCGGCGGCGCTGAAGGTGCCCGGCGGGTGCAGCAGGGTGACCCCGTCCTCGCTGACCGGCAGCCGGCTGAGCATCGCGTTGCCGTGCCGGACCGGCTGGCTCGGCGGGTCGGCCGTGACGAAATCGCAGCTGTAGCGCAGCCGGCTGGCCAACCAGCAGGCCGGATTGCGCCCTTGCTGCTGCAATACCTGCTGCACCGAAATCACATCCGGCTGCAGATCGGTCAGCAGCTGCAGCACCTGTTCGCGGCGCTGTTTCCACTGGCCTTCGTCACGGCTGGGCAGTTCCAGTGCGGCGACGGTCAATTGCCGCACCTCTGTGGCAAGGCCTGTGGCCGGCGGCGCCTGTGGCCTGGCCAGCGCAGGCACGGCCAGCATGAGGGCAAGGCAGCTGGGCAGGATGCGGGCAAAGGGCAGGGGGCGCATAACGATAAGTTTACGCTTTTGCCGTGCAGGTTCCGTGACTTCCGGCAGGGCTGCATGTGCCTGCCATGCTTTGGCGCGGCTGTCATGCAGCCCTGCAGCGTGCTTCGCACGCACAGGTTCCGGTACTCTTGCGCCTTTCGTTTTGCAGGAATGCCTTACAGGATGAGCCACGACGCAGTCGCCCCCATCGCCGGCCAGGGAAAGATGCCGCGCCAGATCCCGTACATCATCGGCAATGAGGCCTGCGAGCGGTTCAGTTTCTACGGGATGCGCAACATCCTGGTGCAGTTCCTGATCACCTCGCTGCTGCTGCAGGAAATCACTGCGGAAGGCCGTGCCGGTGAAGCCAAGGACATCATGCACAGCTTCATGATCGGCGTGTATTTCTTCCCGCTGCTCGGTGGCTGGCTGGCCGACAAGTTCTTCGGCAAGTACCACACCATCCTGTGGTTCAGCCTGGTCTACTGCATGGGCCACCTGTGCCTGGCGTTGTTCGAGGGTAGCCGTGAGGGCTTCTTCCTCGGCCTGGGCCTGATCGCACTCGGCGCCGGTGGCATCAAGCCGCTGGTGGCCTCGTTCATGGGCGACCAGTTCGACCAGAGCAACAAGCACCTGGCCAAGATCGTCTTCGACGCGTTCTACTGGATCATCAACTTCGGCTCGCTGTTCGCCTCGCTGCTGATTCCGCTGGTGCTGAAGAACTGGGGCCCGCAGTGGGCCTTCGGCATTCCGGGCATCCTGATGTTCATCGCCACCTTCGTGTTCTGGCTGGGCCGCAAGCGCTACGTGCTGGTGCCGCTGCCGCCGAAGGACCCGCATTCGTTCGCCAACGTGGTGCGCACCGCGCTGACCGCGCGCGTTGCCGGCCAGGGCCGTCCGGGCCTGGTCATGGCCGTGGTCGGGCTGGTGCTGGCCGTGGCCTCGTTCGGTCTGGTCGGCTCGCTCGGCATCGTGATCTGCCTGTGCCTGGCGCTGGTGTCGATCCTGGCAGGCATCGGTGGCGGCACCTGGCTGCAGCTGGACCGCGCCCGTGGCCAGCACCCGGCCGAAGCCGTGGAGGGCGTGCGCTCGGTGCTGCGGGTGCTGGTGATCTTCGCGCTGACCACCCCGTTCTTCTCGCTGTTCGACCAGAAGGCCTCGACCTGGGTGCTGCAGGGCCAGCAGATGCAGATGCCGAGCTGGTTCACCGCCTCGCAGATGCAGGCGCTGAATCCGCTGCTGGTGATGATCCTGATTCCGTTCAACAACCTGGTGCTGTACCCGGCCTTGCGCCGTTTCGGCTTCGAGCCGACCGCGCTGCGCCGGATGACCGCCGGCATCGCCTTCAGCGGCCTGGCCTGGATCGTGGTCGGTGGCATCCAGGTGGTGATGGACGGTGGCAACGCGATGTCGATCTTCTGGCAGATGCTGCCGTACGCGCTGCTGACCTTCGGTGAAGTGCTGGTCTCGGCCACCGGCCTGGAGTTCGCCTACAGCCAGGCACCGCAGGCCATGAAGGGCGTGGTGATGAGCTTCTGGAACCTGACCACCACCATCGGCAACCTGTGGGTGCTGCTGTCCAATGCCGCCGTGCGCAATGACACGGTCACCCACAGGATCGCCAGTACGGGCCTGAGCGAGGCGGCATTCCTGATGTTCTTCTTCGCCGGTTTTGCTTTCGTCGCGGCGTTGGCCTTCGGTTGGTATGCGAAACGCTATCGTATGGTCGACAACTACCGCACCGTTTGAGCCTGACATGACCCCCGTCAATCTGCTGTTGATCGCCATCACCGCCATCCTGTCGTGGATGGCGTTCAACAACCGCAAGCTGGCCGACCGCCTGATCCTGTGGCCGCCGGCGGTGGATCGCCACCGCCAGTACGACCGGCTGATCACCTACGGCTTCATCCACGCCGACTGGTCGCACCTGATCTTCAACATGATCACCCTGTTCTTCTTCGGGGGATTCATCGAGAGCGTGATGGTGCAGCTGACCGGCAGCTACCTGGTCTATCCGGCGTTCTACATCGGCGCGCTGCTGGTCTCGATCCTGCCCAGCTACCTGAAGAACCAGAAGAACCCGAACTACCTCAGCCTCGGTGCGTCCGGGGCGGTGTCGGCGGTGCTGTTCGCCTTCATCCTGATCAAGCCGTGGTCGATCATCCTGGTGTTCTTCATCCCGGCGCCGGCGATCGTCTATGCCGCGTTCTACGTCGGCTACAGCATCTGGATGGACAAGCGCGGTGGCGATCGCATCAACCACAGCGCGCATCTGGCCGGTGCGGCGTTCGGCGTGATCTTCATGCTGGCCATGCAGCCGAGCATCTTCAGTCACTTCCTGCGCGAGCTGTCCAACCCGACCTTCCGCCTCGGCGGCGGCTGAGGGTGGCTGGGGTCGGATCCACGGGATCCGACCCCCGGGGCTGCGGCCCCGCTCCGGGTCAGGCCCGGGTTTCCTGACCGTAGGTATCGAGCAGGCGGGAGAACACTTCCTCGCCGATGCTCTGGAACGCCTGGTCTTCGGTCTGTCCCTCCACGGCCAGTTGCAGCAGGCCCTCCAGCAGGGCGTGATCGGTATCGGAATGGGAATCGCTGGGGTGCATCGCGGGCCTCCACGGCAGATCGCTTGGTCGACTGTCGCAAGGGGCATGCCAGCCTGGCGCACCCCTGCAGAGGGGTTAGCGGCCGGCCGGGCTGCAGCTTGAGGGCAATAACTGACGCAGCAGGCACAGACTTGTCCCTGTTCAGGCTTCACGCGATCATGGCGCCCGTCTGCGCACCATCCACGCAGTCGCCGCAGGAGACAGTCCCATGGCTTCGGTCACGCCCCCCGGTCTGGCTTACGAGGTCGAACACGATCAGGTCAACCACCGGTTCACCGCCCGCGTGCGCGGGCAGGTGGCACTGCTGGACTACCAGATCAAACGCAGGCGGATGGTCATCACCCATACCGAAGTGCCCGAGCCGATCGCCGGCCGTGGCATTGCCGGTGAGCTGACCCGGGTCGCACTGCGTTTCGCCCGGGAGCAGAAGTACAAGGTGGTGCCGGCATGTGCCTATGCCGAGGCCTTCCTGCAGCGGCACGAGGAGTATCACGATCTGCTTGTGGGCTGAATCCAGCGGGCAACGCTTCAGCCAGGGCAGGCGATGATGTATGAACATGAACAGGGGATCCCGATGAAGATTGGAAACAACCGGCCACTGCACGCCAGCGTGCTGGCCGGCGCTATGGGCGTGCTGTTGCTGGCCGGTTGCCAGCGCGAGAACGAGGCGGCACCGGCCACCGACGCCGCGCCTGCGGCCGAAGCCACTGGCACCGCCGAGACACCCGCAGCGGAAGCGCCGTTGGATCTGCGCGATGTGATCGAGAACAACGAACGTGAAGTGGTCGGCATCAGCTACCCGGCGGGCATCGATCGCTATCCGGGCCTGGCGCGCGCGCTGCAGGCCTATGCCACCTCCGCCCGCAGCGATCTGCAGCAGGCGCTGGACGGTCTGGGCAACGACAAGCCGACCATGCCCTATGAGCTGTCGCTGAGCTTCGAGAAGCTGCTGGAGACGCCGCAGCTGGTGGTGGTCAGCGCCGACGGCAGCCGCTACACCGGTGGCGCCCACGGCGAACCGCTGGTTGCACGTTTCGTGTGGTTGCCGGCGCAGCAGCAGATGTTGAGCGCCGACAAGCTGGTGACCGATGCCAAGGGCTGGAAGGCGATCAGCGATTTCGTCGCCGACCAGCTGCGCGAGCGCGTGGCCACCCGCCTCAGCGGCGAGGACATGGACCCGTCGCAGCTGCAGGAATCGCTGCGCAATGCCTCGCGGATGATCGCCGACGGCACCGGTCCGCAGGCCGACAATTTCAGCCAGTTCCAGCCGCTGACCGACGACAAGGGTCAGATCACCGCGCTGCGCTTCGTGTTCCCACCCTACCAGGTGGGTCCATACTCGGATGGCACCCAGACCGCCGATGTACCGGCCTCGGTGGTGTTGCCGCACGTGGCCAAGGACTACGTGGAGCTGTTCGCGCGCGGGTAACCGCAGACGAGGAGGTGTCGTGGATACAGGGTTGCAGGAGCGGGTCACCGGCCTGCTCCACGAGGCCGGGGTCCAGATCGATGGAACCCGGCCGCAGGATATCCAGGTGCATGACCCGCGCTTTTTCGCGCGGGTCATGGCGCACGGCTCACTCGGCCTGGGCGAGAGCTACATGGACGGCTGGTGGGATGCCAACGTCCTTGATGAGTTTCTGTACCACCTGATTCAGGCGCACCTGGACGAACGGGTGCACGGCTGGCGCGAGGTGGCCGACGCTTTGAAGGCGCGTCTGTTCAACCTGCAGGCCGGGCAACGCAGCTATGAAGTCGGCCGTCGCCACTACGACCTCGGCAATGATCTGTACCAGGCGATGCTTGGCCAGCGCCTGGTCTACAGCTGCGGGTATTGGCGCAACGCCAACGATCTGGATGCGGCGCAGGAAGCCAAGCTCGATCTGGTGTGCCGCAAGCTCGGGCTGCGCCCCGGGCAACGCGTGCTGGATATCGGCTGCGGTTGGGGCGAGGCGCTGAAGTTCGCGGCCGAGCGCTACGGTGTCAGTGGCGTGGGCATCACCATTTCGCAGGAGCAGGCCGACTACGCGCGTGAGTTGTGCACGGGCCTGCCGATCGAGATCCGGCTGCAGGACTATCGTGAGCTGGACGAGCCGTTCGATGCGATCTTCTCGATCGGCATGTTCGAGCACGTCGGCGACAAGAACTACCGCAGTTTCTTCGACGTGGCGCGGCGCTGCCTGTCGCCGCGCGGGCTGCTGCTGTTGCACACCATTGGCAGCAACATCTCGCGCCATCGCACCGACCCGTGGATCGCGCGCTACATCTTCCCCAACTCGATGCTGCCGTCGGCGGCGCAGATCAGTCGCGCGTTTGAAGGGCGTTTCGTGCTGGAGGACTGGCACAACTTCGGTACCGACTATGACCTGACGCTGCAGGCGTGGCGACGCAATGTGGAAGCGGCGTGGCCGACACTGGATGCGCGACGCTATGACGAGCGGTTCCGTCGCCTGTGGCGGTTCTACCTGGCTGGATCGATGGCGACGTTCCGCAGCCGGCATGCGCAGCTGTGGCAGCTGGTGCTGTCGCCGCAGGGCGTACCCGGGGGATATGTGGCGCCGAGGTGATCTGGAAGAGCATCCACGCATGGCGTGGATCTACTGGGATCACGCAACCCTGCGGTAGATCCACGCCATGCGTGGATGACGCATAAAAAAAACCGCCCGGTCTCCCGGGCGGTTTTCATTTCACGCTACGGTGCCGGCGATCAGTTGCCGGTGCCGGTCAGGCCACGCTTTTCCAGCAGCGGTTCGATCTGCGGCTCGTGGCCGGCGAAATCGCGGAACAGCTGCATCGCATCCACGCTGCCCCCCTTGGACAGCAGGGTCGCGCGGAAGTGGTCGCCGTTCTTGCGACTCAGGCCACCGTTGTCGCGGAACCACTTCTGGGTGTTGGCGTCCAGCACTTCCGACCAGATGTAGGCGTAGTAGCCGGCCGAGTAGCCGCCCATGATGTGGCTGAAGTACGGGGTCTTGTAGCGCGGCGGAACCGGCGCGTAGTAGATGCCGTCCTTCTCCAGCGCGGCGCGCTCGAAGGCCATCACGTCCTTGGCGGCCGGCACCTGGTCCGGGCCGATCTGGTGCCAGCGCTGGTCGAGCATGGCGGCGCCCAGGTACTCGGTGGTGGCAAAGCCCTGGTTGAACTTGGCCGCGGCCAGCACCTTGTCCAGCAGTGCCTGCGGCATCACCGAACCGTTCTGGTAGTGCTTGGCGTAGTTCTTCAGGATGGCCGGGTTGTCGGCCCACATCTCGTTGACCTGCGAGGGGAACTCGACGAAGTCGCGCGGCACCGCGGTGCCCGAGAAGTACGGATACTTCACGTTCGAGAACATGCCGTGCAGGGCGTGGCCGAACTCGTGGAAGGTGGTGCTCACTTCATCCCAGGTCAGCAGGGTCGGCTGGCCGGCCGGCGGCTTGGGGATGTTCAGGTGGTTGGCCACCACTGGCTTGAAGCCGGTCAGCTTGGACTGCGAGACGTACGAGTTCATCCATGCACCACCGCGCTTGGAGGCGCGTGCGTACGGGTCGAAGATGAAGATCGCCAGCTGGCTGCCGTCGGCATCGAACACGTCATAGACGGTGACGTCGTCGTGGTAGACCGGCAGGTCGGTGCGCTGCTTGAAGGTCAGGCCGAATTCCTGGTTGGCGGCGAAGAACACGCCGTTTTCCAGCACGTTCTTGATCTCGAAGTACGGCTTCAGCTGCGATTCGTCGAAGTTGTACTTGGCCTGGCGCACCTTCTCGCTGTAGAAGGCCCAGTCCCACGGCTCCAGCTTGAAGGTCGGCTTGCCGGCGGCCTTCTGTTCCTGGTCGATCATCGCCTGCAGGTCGGCGGCTTCGCGCTTGGCATTGGCCACCGCGGCCGGGGCCAGCTTGCCCAGCATCGCATTGACCGCTTCGGGGGTCTTGGCGGTCTGGTTGGTCAGGTTGTAGGCGGCGAAGTTCGGGAAGCCCATCAGCTTGGCCTTGTCGGCGCGCAGCTGCATGATGCGCGCGACCAGCGCGGTGTTGTCGAACTCACCGCCGCGGCTGCCGCGGGTGGTGGAGGCTTCGTAGATCTTCTGGCGCAGGGCTCGGTTGGCCAGGTTGGTCAGCGGCGGCTGGCCGGTGGTGTTGAGCAGGGTGATCACGTACTTGCCGTCCAGGCCGCGGGCCTTGGCGGCTTCGGCGGCGGCGGCGATCTGCTCCTTGGACAGGCCGTCCAGTTCCTTGACGTCGTTGACGGTGATCGCCGAAGCGTTCACTTCCGACTGCACGTTCTGGCTGAACTTGGTGCCCAGGTTGGCCAGCTCGGCGTTCATTTCCTTCAGCTTGGTCTTGTCGGCCTCGGACAGCTTGGCGCCGGCGCGCACGTAGTTGTCGTAGTACTTCTCGACCAGGCGCACGCCTTCAGCGTCCAGGCCCAGGGTGGTGCGGCTGTCATACAGCGCCTGGATGCGCGCGAACAGCTTGCCGTTCAGCGCGATTGCGTCGCTGTGCGCGGCGAACTTCGCCGAGTAGTCGGCCTGCAGCTTCTTGCGGGTGTCGTTGGTATCGGCGCCGACCAGGCTGAAGAACACGGTGGTCGCGCGATCAAGGGTGTCACCGCTCTTTTCCAGAGCGATGATGGTGTTGTCGAAGGTCGGCTTGGCCTTGGTGTTGGCGATCGCTTCCACTTCCTTCAGCTGCTGCGCCATGCCGGCGTCGAAGGCCGGGGCGAAGTCGCTGTCCTTGATCTTGTCGAACTGCGGGAAATGCAGCGGCAGCGGGCTGTCGGCGAAGAACGGATTGGCCTGCTGGGCGTTGGCAGCGGCCGGGGTGGCGGCGCTGGCCGAATAGGCGGGCAGGGCAAGGCCGAGGGTCATGGCCACGGCAAGGGCAAGGCGGGTGGTCAAGGTCGATACTCCGGTAAGGCAAACAAGGGCCCGAGGGTAACCCGGCCCGGCGCGCCTGCACTTGTGTCAAAAGGCATGTTGGCAACGCAGACCTGCTGCAGAGCCACTCCATGGGTGGCTGCCCGGGTACCATGGAGAACACCGCCCCCCAGGCCCGTTGCCATGACCACCGCCTACGATTTCAGCTTCCGCGACCTCGACGGCCAGCCGCACGCGCTGGCGCAGTACCAGGGCCGTCCGCTGCTGCTGGTCAACGTGGCCAGCCGCTGTGGCTTCACCCCGCAGTACACCGGGCTTGAGCAGCTGTGGCAGGACTACCGTGATCGCGGCCTGGTGGTGATCGGCTTTCCCTGCAACCAGTTCGGCGCGCAGGAACCGGGCGATGTCGCGCAGATCCGCCAGTTCTGTTCGATTGATTACCCGGTCAGCTTCCCGCTGTCGCAGAAGATCGAGGTCAACGGCGAGGGGGCCGACCCGCTGTGGGCGTGGCTGTCGCACGAGAAGCGCGGGCTGCTGGGCATCGCCCGCATCAAGTGGAACTTCAGCAAGTTCCTGGTCGATCGCAAAGGGCAGGTGGTGGATCGCTATGCGCCGACCACCACGCCGGAGCAGCTGCGCGGCGGCATCGAGGCGCTGCTGTAGCCGCTCTCTGTAGAGCCGAGCCCGCGCTCGGCTTACGCGCGCAGCGTGCGTGCCTGCCATGGTCGGCCGGCAGAGCAGCCGAGCGTGGGCTCGGCTCTACGACAGCCCGGCTTATTTCTCGACGAACGCGCGCTCGAACACGTAGTGGCCGGGCGTACCGATGCGCGGCGAGGTCTGGAAGCCGCGGCTGTCCAGCACGGTGCGCAGGTCGGCCAGCATCTGCGGGCTGCCGCAGATCATCGCGCGGTCGTTTTCCGGGCTCAGCTCGGGCAGGCCGAGGGTGCGCTGCATCTCGCCGCTTTCCATCAGCGAGGTCAGGCGGCCCTGGTTCGGGAACGGTTCGCGGGTCACTGCCGGGTAGTACAGCAGCTTGTCACCGACCATTTCGCCCAGGAACTCATGCTCGCGCAGTTCCTTCTCGAAATAATCGCGATAGGCCAGGTCCTTTTCGTAGCGCACACCGTGGCACAGGATCACCTTGTCGAAGCGCTCGTAGGTCTCCGGGTCCTTGATCACCGACAGCCACGGCGCCAGGCCGGTGCCGGTGCCCAGCAGATACAGGTGCTTGCCGGGGTGCAGGTCGCTGATCAGCAGGGTGCCGGTGGGCTTCTTGCCGACCAGGACCTTGTCGCCCGGCTTGATGTGCTGCAGGCGCGAGGTCAGCGGGCCGTCCTGCACCTTGATGCTGAAGAATTCCAGCTGTTCTTCCCAGTTCGCGCTGGCGATGGAGTACGCGCGCAGCAGCGGCCGCGCGTCGGTCTCCAGGCCGATCATCACGAACTGGCCGTTCTCGAAGCGGAAACCGCTGTCACGGGTGAGGGTGAAGCTGAAGTAGGCGTCGGTCCAGTGGCGGACCTCAAGCACCGTTTCGGCGCCGAAAGCGGAGGACATGGGCGTATCTATCGGAAGTCGTCGGGACAATTCTATCTCAAATGAGACAGGTTCTCATTAGGCGGAACGAGAGGCGTTCTCAGCGGTAACCTGCCGCCTGCAGTTCGAACAGCTCGGCATAGCGGCCGCCCTGTGCCATCAGCTCCTGGTGGGTGCCGCTGGCCTCGATCCGGCCATCGGCCAGTACCAGGATGCGGTCGGCCATGCGCACGGATGAGAAACGGTGGGAAATCAGCACTGCAGTGCGATTATCCGCCAACTCCCTGAACCGCTGGAACACCTCGAACTCGGCGCGGGCATCCAGCGCCGCGGTGGGCTCATCCAGGATCATCACCTGTGCATCGCGCATCCACGCGCGGGCGATCGCGATCTTCTGCCACTGGCCACCCGACAGGTCCACGCCCTGCTTGAAGCGGCGGCCGATCTGCTGGTCGTAGCCGCCGGGCAGGGCAGCGATCACTTCCTCGGCCATGCCGCGGCGGGCGGCATCGGTGATCCGCGCACGGTCGTCCATCGCTTCGACCTGGCCGACACCGATGTTCTCGCCGGCACTGAGGTTGTAACGCACGAAGTCCTGGAAGATCACGCCGAGGTTGGCGCGCAGGTCGTCCAGGTCGTAGTCGCGCAGGTCGCGGCCATCGAGCAGGATGCGGCCTTCGTCCGGTTCGTACAGGCGTGCCAGCAGCTTGACCAGGGTGGTCTTGCCTGCACCGTTCTCACCGACCAGTGCCAGCACTTCGCCCGCGTGCAGCTGGAAATCGAGGTGACGCACGGCCCACTGCTCGGCATCGGGGTAGCGGAAGCCCACGTCTTCGAACACGAAGCCTTCGCGGATCGGCTGCGGCACGCGCACCGCGTCCTTGCGCGAGTGGATTTCCGGTTCGATCTGGAAGAACGAATACAGGTCGTCCAGGTACAACGCCTGGCTGGCCACCTGCGAGAAGCCGATCAGCAGGCCTTCCAGCAACTGGCGCAGACGCAGGAAGCTGCCGGCGAGGAAGGTCAGGTCACCGATCGAAAAATCGCCGCGCACCGTGCGCCAGGCGATATAGGCATACGCGGTGTAGTAGCCCAGCGTGCCCAGCGCGGCCAGCAGCGTGCCCCAGAACGCACGCCGCCGGGCGAGCGCGCGGTTGGCCAGGAACAGTGCCGCCGACAAGCTGCGGTAACGGTCGACCAGGAACCGGTGCAGGTTGAAGATCTTTACTTCCTTGGCCGTCTCCACACTGGCACCGAGCTGGCGCAGGTAGTCCAGCTGGCGGCGTTCCGGCGTCCACAGGAAATTGAGGCTGTAACCGGCGGCATTGAAGTGCGATTCGCCGATGAAGGCCGGCACCAGCGCCAGCGCCAGCAGCAGGATCAGCCACGGCGCGTAGACCAGCAGGCCGACGGCCAGGCTGGCGACGGTGATCGCATCCTGCACCTGGCCGAACAGCTGGCTCATCAGGTTCATCCGGCCCATGGTCTGGCGCCGCGCACGGTCCAGCTTGTCCTGCAGGTCCGGGTCCTCGAAGTCCTCCAGGTCCAGGGTCGCCGCATGTTCCATCAGGCGCACGCTGGTGGCGTTGGCGAACAGCTCCGACAACAGCGCATCGGCGTAGCTGACCAGGCGGCCGAGCAGGTCCGAGGCGATCGCCAGGCCCAGTTCCAGCGCCAGCAGGCCGAGCAACGGGTTGAGCAGCCCACTGGACAGGGCCTCTCCCAGCGGTGGGAAGCCGGCATCGTGCTGGCTCAGGTGCAGCGCGGTATCGATGATCAGCTTGCCGACGTACAGCATCGCCACCGGCAGCAGCGCACGGATCAGGCGCAGGCCAAGGCTGGCGATGGTCAGGGCGCGGCTGGTCTGCCACACCTGGCGCAGGAACGGCGGCAGGTTGCGCATCGCCTTGAAGCGTTGACGCAGGCTGGGTTTCTTGGCGCCGGCAGCGCCGGCAATGGGGGAAGCAGGCATGCCGCCATTGTGCGCGCCTGATGCGTGCAGATGGGGTCAGTGCAGCCGTGTGGCAGCGCGGGGTCAGAGCCCTTCGCAGTGCGAAGGGGGCCGACCCAACCACATCCACGCGTGGCGTGGATCTACCGTGTCGACCAAGGTCGACAGCTACCGAACAGCCGCAGGAAACTGTCGAAGGCGGGGTGGGGCAGGTCGCAGGGGCGTGAGTCGCATGGATGCGGCGACCGAGCTTACATGGACGTACTTGCAGCGTCCCCTGCGACCTGCCCCACCCCGCCATCCCGCAGGAAGCCAGCTTCTGCTGTTGCTGTTGCTGTTGCTGTTGAGGTTGCCGGCCAGCGGCCGGCACTACAGGCGGGTGCGGGGCGCAGCCCGGCCGGCAACCCCCTTACGGCAGTGGCGGCAGCAGCCCGGCGCCCAACCGGTTCCAGGCATTGATCACCGCGATACCCATGCTCAGGTCGCTGATGCCCTTCTCATCGAAGTGCGGCGCCAACGCATCGAACGCCGCCTGCGACGGTGCGCCGTCGGTCAACCGGGTCAGCGCCTCGGCCCAGCCCAGCGCCGCGCGTTCGCGTTCGTCGAAGAAGCGGCTCTCGTGCCAGGCCGGCAGCGTATCCAGCTTGCGCGGCTCGATGCCGCCCTTGCGCAGCGTGGTGGCATGCATGTCCATGCAGTAGCCGCAGCCGTTGAGCTGCGAGACGCGCAGGAACACCAGTTCCATCAGGGTCGGATCGATCGAACTGTCATGCACCGCCTTGCTGGTGGCCAGCAGACCCTTGAAGGCATCAGCGGCAAGGCGGGTGTAGGGAACGCGGGGAGAGGCATGGTTGGACATCTTCAGCTCCACGGCGGCCACGATGGCCGCCTTTCGTTACAAGGACGCCGCAGTGTCGGCGCGCGTGACAACCGCAGGCAGTTTTTCCGGATTCAGCACGCTGTAGAGATTGGCGATGCGGCCATCGACCACCTCGATGGTGGTGATCGAGTGCAGGTGGTCGCCTTCGAAACGCAGGATCGCCGGCTCGCCGTTTACGTAGCCGATCTGCGCCGGATGCGCTGCGCCGCGGCGGGCGATCGCCCAGTACAGGCGGCCGATACGCTCGGCGCCCAGCAGCGGACGCACCGCCGCGGTAACCACGCCACCGCCATCGGAGACCAGCAGCGCATTGGCATGCAGCAGCGCCTGGATGGCCTCGCTGTCGCCGCGCTGGGAGGCGTCCATGAAGCGCGCCAGCAGCTGCCGGTGCTGGCTGGCGTCGGCGTTGAAGCGCGGTCGGCCCGCCTGCAGGCGCTGCCGGGCCCGGTGCACCAGCTGGCGGCAGTTGGCTTCGCTGTGGCCGATCAGCTCGGCAATCTCACGATAGTCGTGGTCGAAGGCTTCCTTCAGCAGGAAGGCGGCGCGCTCCTCCGGGCCGAGCTGCTCGAGCAGGGTCAGGAAGGCCACCGATACATCATCGGCCAGCGCGTGCAGCTGGGCCGGGCCGGGCGCCGGATCAGGTTCGAGGGTGATCGCCAACGGTTCGGCCAGCCACGGGCCCACGTAGTGCGCGCGCTCACGCTTGGCCGCGCGCAGCCGGTCCAGGCCCAGGCGGGTGGCGGTGGTGACCAGCCAGGCTTCCGGGTCGGCGATGGCCGCGGTATCGGCGCCGGCCCAGCGCAGCCAGGCGTCCTGCACCACATCCTCGGCGTCGCTGCGGCTGCCCAGCAGGCGGTAGGCCAGCGCCATCAGGCGCGGGCGGTGGGTATGGAAGGCGGTTTCGGCGTTCATATGGGCAAGGACGCCGGGGCAGGCGCGGGCGTGACAGAGGGCAGGGCTCAGATCTTGCCGGCCGGCGGCCGGCACTGCCACCCCGCGGCCGAGGGAGGGGGTAAAATGGGCGGATTACCCCCGCCAGCCTTCAGCAAGCGAGCAATCCGTGACATCGATCAAGCAGGAAGACCTCATCCAGTCCGTCGCCGACGCTCTGCAGTACATCTCGTACTACCACCCGGTCGACTACATCAAGAACCTTGCCGCCGCCTACGAGCGCGAGGAGTCGCCGGCAGCGAAGGAGGCGATCGCGCAGATCCTGATCAACTCGCGGATGTGCGCCGAAGGCCACCGGCCGATCTGCCAGGACACCGGCATCGTCACCGTGTTCCTGGAAATCGGCATGGACGTGCGCTGGGATGACGCCACCATGGGCGTGGAGGACATGGCCAACGAGGGCATCCGTCGCGCCTACCTGTACCCGGACAACAAGCTGCGCGCCTCGGTGCTGGCCGATCCGGCCGGCAAGCGCATCAACACCAAGGACAACACCCCCGGCGTGGTCAACGTCAAGGTGGTGCCGGGCAACACCGTCGAGGTGATCGTCGCCGCCAAGGGCGGTGGTTCGGAAGCCAAGACCAAGTTCGCCATGCTCAACCCGTCCGACTCGATCGTCGACTGGGTGCTGAAGACCGTGCCGACCATGGGCGCGGGCTGGTGCCCGCCGGGCATGCTCGGCATCGGCATCGGTGGCACCGCCGAAAAGGCGATGCTGCTGGCCAAGGAAGCGCTGATGGAGCCGATCGACATCACCGAGCTGCAGGCCCGCGGTGCGTCCAACCGCATTGAAGAGCTGCGCCTGGAGCTGTACGAGAAGGTCAACGCGCTGGGCATCGGCGCTCAGGGCCTGGGTGGCCTGACCACGGTGCTCGATATCAAGATCAACGACTACCCGACCCACGCGGCCAACCTGCCGGTGGCGATGATTCCGAACTGCGCCGCCACCCGGCATGCACACTTCACCCTGGATGGCAGCGGCCCGGTGATGCTGGACCCGCCGTCGCTGGAAGACTGGCCGAAGCTGACCTACGACGCCTCCAAGGGCACCCGCGTGGACCTGGACACGATCACGCCGGAAGACGTGGCCAGCTGGAAGCCGGGCCAGACCCTGCTGCTCAACGGCAAGCTGCTGACCGGCCGCGACGCCGCGCACAAGCGCATGGTCGACATGCTCAACAAGGGCGAGCAGCTGCCGGTCGATCTCAAGGGTCGCTTCATCTACTACGTCGGTCCGGTCGATCCGGTGCGTGATGAAGTGGTGGGCCCGGCCGGTCCGACCACCGCCACCCGCATGGACAAGTTCACCGAACAGGTGCTGAGCGAAACCGGCCTGCTGGGCATGGTCGGCAAGGCCGAGCGCGGCCCGGCCGCGATCGAAGCGATCAAGAAGCACAAGTCGGCCTACCTGATGGCCGTCGGTGGTTCGGCCTACCTGGTGTCCAAGGCGATCAAGGCGGCCAAGGTCGTCGGCTTCGCCGACCTGGGCATGGAAGCGATCTACGAGTTCACCGTGGAAGACATGCCGGTGACCGTGGCCGTCGATTCCACCGGCGAGTCGGTGCACAAGACCGGCCCGCGCGAATGGCAGGCCCGTATCGGCAAGATTCCTGTCGTGGTGGAGTGATCGGCGCGGCGTCATCCATGCCTGTCCGATTGCAGAACGGCGCCCTGGTGGCGCCGTTCGTCGTTTAACGTTTGCACTCGCGCGGCTTTGCTAGGGTGAGCGCGTTGCCATGGAAGGGAAGCCGCTTGTGCGTCAAGCAATACGGATCGTTTTCGCTGCAGTCGCCATTGCGTTGATGGCAGGCTGCGCGCCGCAGTACTACGTGGAGCAACCCACCAGTGAGGCCGGCCGCGTGTGTGCGGCAGGGTGCGTACAGCGGCATCTGCAATGTGCGGGTCAGGCGCGCTCTATGGCCGAAACGGCGCAGCAGAGCTGTCAGGCGGACAAAGCACGTGTCATCGACAAGTGCAGCGATATCGCTGACGAAAAGATGCGGCATCGTTGCGAGGGCGCACGTGGCGCCGGCGCATACTGCACCGTTGCAGCCGATACGCGCGCCTGTGATGCGACCCGGGCCCAGTGTGTACTCGATTGCGGCGGATCGGTAAGCGAAACCCGTTCTTCCGGCAGTCTTCCGGTCTATTGAACAAGGAGTGTCCTGTGAACCTGTTGCGCAGCCTTCCCTTGGTCACTCTGCTGGCTCTTGCCGGATGCAGTACATCGTCCTCGTCGTATGACGGTGGGGGTGGCTTCAGCGCCGGTGCCCAGTGCCAGATGCAATGCCAGGCCAGCTACCGCAGCTGCATGGCCGAAGGCGCGGGGATCGGCAGCCGCCAGTCCAGCTGCGAGCAGCAGGTGGCGCCGACGCCGGACAAACGCTGCAAGGACATCGAGCATCCGGAACTGCGTCGTTCCTGCGAATTGAAGGCGCACGACTGCACGCTGCGGGCGCCGATGATGGGCTGCGGTGAGCGTCGTGATACCTGTATGAGCAGCTGCGGCTGACCACGCCGGCGACAGCGCGCATAATCATCCGTTCCCCGCACAGGACCGGTCATATGCGCACCACCTTGTATGGTTCCACCAGCACCGCCTCGCTGGTGGTGCACTGGCTGCTGATCGAGCTGGGCATCGAGCACGAACTGGTGCTGCTCGATTTCGACACGCGCGAGCACAAATCAGCTGACTATCTGGCGCTCAATCCGGCAGGCAGAGTGCCGACCCTGCTGATCGACGGCCAGATACTGACCGAGGCGGCCGCGATTGCGCTGTATCTGGCAGATCGTCATCCGCAGGCAGGGTTGTTGCCTGCCGTCGGTGCGCCCGCACGCGGTGAGGCCTATCGTTGGATGTTCTGGTGTGCCAACACCGTGCAGCCGGCGTACCGCGCCTGGTTCTACGCGCATGAAGCGGCGGGTGGCGAGTGCATCGACGGCGTGCGTGCGATGGCGCGGCAGCAGCTGGAAGCGGCGTGGCAGCACGTTGCCACGCACCTGCAGAGCGGCGGCCCCTACCTGCTTGGCGATGCGCCGAGCGTTGTCGATTTCATGCTGGTGATGTTGATGCGCTGGTCGCGCAACATGCCCACGCCCAGCGACCACTGGCCGGTGTTGAAGGCGTATGCGGACCGCCTGAAGGCGCGCCCGGCGTTCGCCGAGGTCTATCGCCGCGAAGGCATCACCGACTGGCGGTAACCCGTTCTGTATAGCCGAGCCATGCTCGGCTCTACCAAAGCGGGGCGGGTTACAGGATCTCCAGCACCGTTTCCGGTGGCCGGCACAGGCGGGTGCCCTTTGCGGTGCGTACCACCGGGCGGTTGATCAGCCGTGGGTGGGTGGCCATGGCGGCCAGCAGGGCGTCGTCGTCGGTTCCGTGCAGGCCCAGTGCGGCGAACTCGGGTTCCTTGCTGCGCACCAGTTCGGTGGCTGCCAGGCCGGATTCGGCCAGCACCTGGCGCAGCGTGGCCACGTCGGGCGGGCTGCCCAGATACTCGATCACCAGCGGTTCGACACCCGCGTCGCGGATCAGTTTGAGCGCCCCGCGCGAGTTGCTGCACGCGGGGTTATGCCAGATGGTCACCTCCATCAGAACCATTCCAGCAGCGACACGCCCACGCCGACATAGGTCGCCTTGTGGTTGTAGTCGATCAGGCTTTCGCCATAGCCGTCGAAGATCTGCACATGGCCGCGCAGCAGGTTGCTGATCGGGAAGCCGTAGTCCAGCTGCAGGGCGCCGTGCGAGCGGTCACCGGTACGCAACGAGTGGCGCGCCATCAACGAGACCTCGTGACCCTTGCGGTTCCAGGTCAGGGTCGCGTCGCCGCGGCCCATGTAGTCCTCGATGTCCGGGTTGTTGTCGTCGCTGCGGGTCTCAGGAATGCGGTACCAGGGACGCAGCACCAGTGCCCAGTTCTCGCGGTCCAGGCCGACATTCAGGATCACCCGGTTCCAGCTGCGCGACAGCGGATCGGCACGGCCGTTGGACTGGTGGTTGAGGCTGATGCCGGTCATCCGCCCACGCCAGCCACCGATCGAGTAGCCGTTGCGGAACACCATCATCACTTCCGGCTCGTAGTTGGTCTCGCGGAACGGGCGCGAGTCCTCGCCGTTGTAGGCCTGCCAGCGCGAACTCTGGGTGTAGCCGGCCCAGATGTCGCCGTTGTCGCCGAACAGGTTTTCGGCGATCTTGGTCTTGAAGCTGATCTGGAATTTCAGCTCGGCACTGTCCAGCACCTGCGGGGTGGTCACGCTGTTGGCCGGGTTCGGCGAGTGCGGCATGGTGTTGCGATCGCTGGTCCAGAAGGCCGGCAGCAGGTACACGGGCTTGTACGCACGCAGCTGGAACGGGCCCAGCTTGGAGTCCTCGGCCAGTTCCCAGCGGCTGTCCAGCAGCGAACCACGGCCGGCGTTGGCAAGTGCGCTGTCCGGCGCTTCGGAACGGAACAGATCGCTGACGCGTTCGCGCAGTTTTTCCTCGCCCTGGCTTACCCGCGTGGTGTTGCGCTGCTCGCGGCGTGCCTGTGCGGCGGCTTCGGCGGCCGCATCAGCTTCGGCGGTGGCCTGCGGCGTGCGCCCGAACTGGCGGTCGTAGCAGGCCAGGCGTGCGGCATCGGTGGTGATGGCCGCGCAGGCGGCCGGCGAGGCCTCGGCACTGGGCGCGAATTCCTGCGCTGCCACTGGCGCGCTGGCCAGGGCCAACGCCAGCGGTGCAAGGCGGGGGAACAACGGAGAGAGGGTCATTGCAGCAGGCCCTTCGGAATGAATGCGGAAAGAGGCACAGTGTGGCGGCTGCATCCGGTAACGGCCAGCCCCACGGGTTTATGCCCGGCGTGTGCGTGCGCGCTGCGTGAAGGCCGCCTGCCTCACAGGAACCAGGCGAAGGCGAACAGGCCCAGCATCGCGATCACCAGCGCCAGCTTCAGCGCCAGACCCAGCAGGATGCCGAGCCACGTGGCCAGCCCGACCTTGGTCGAGCGGCCGAGCTCGCGGGTATGCCAGTACTCGCCCAGCAGGGCGCCGAGCAAGGGCCCGGCGAACAAGCCGATCGGCATGAAAAACAGGCCGACGATGCTGCCGATGAAGGTGCCCCACAGTGCTTTGCGGCTGGCGCCCACGCGCTTGGCGCCAACCACGGTCGCCAGCACGTCGACCAGCAGCGACAGCGCGGTCAGTACGCCGAGGATCAGCAGGGTGGGCCAGCCGACATGGACGAAGCCGTCTGCCCACGCAGCAAGTACCAATCCGACGAAGACCAGCGGGATGCCCGGCAGGGCCGGCAGGACGATGCCTGCGATGCCGATCAGGACAAAAATGACCGCTAGCAGATACAAGATGAATGAGAGGTCCATGCTGTCCAGTATGGTTGTGTTTTTGGGGTTGACAGTGAAAGGTTTTTGCCAGTTGCTTTTTCGTTTTGGTCGGGTTAAGTTGCAGTCGCTGAGCTTGGCAAGGTCACCGTGGATCGTGGCCTGATGAAGCAAGATCGTTCCGATCCGCTGCATCGATGCACCTCGCTTCCCCCTTGCTTGTCAGCCGCCCAACAGGCGTATCCAACAACAAGTAGAGAGTCAAAGGGAGTTAGTGAGATGGCTGATCGCGAGAACGGTACCGTGAAGTGGTTCAATGATGCCAAGGGCTTCGGCTTCATCAGCCGGCAGAATGGCGAGGACGTGTTCGTGCACTTCCGTGCCATCGAGACCCAGGGCTTCAAGAGCCTCAAGGAAGGCCAGGCTGTGAGCTTTGAAGTCGTGCAGGGCCAGAAGGGCCTGCAGGCCGACAAGGTCCAGCCGGCGTAATTCCTGCCGCTTGCCGGCATGAAAAAGGCCCGCGCAAGCGGGCCTTTTTTTGTTGCTCCGGTTCTGTTCGGCCGGGGCCCGCTTCGGTTCAGCGCAGGATGACCTTGCCGTTGACCACGCGGACATAGGTGTTTTCGCGGATGCCGCCGAGGTCGCGCTGGTTGACCACGATGGTGCGGCCGTCATCCATGCGCACGCTGATGTCATACGTATCGCTGGTGACGTTCTTCTGGATCTGGTTGCCCGCCAGTGCACCACCCACGGCGCCGGCGGCGGCGGCGATGTTCTTGTTGCCGCGGCTGCCGCCGGTGTGGTCGGAGATCTCATGGCCGGCGACCGCGCCGACGATGCCGCCGAGGATCGCGCCGGTGGCGGAAGGCGCGGTACGGCCAGACTGCACGGCATTGATGCGGGTGACGATGCCGCAGTCGGCGCAACGACCCTGGTTGTAACCGGAGTTGTTGCCGTAGCCGCCGTTGTTGTAGCCGTTGTTGTTGTAACCACCACCGCCATAGCCCGGCGAGGTGGCACAGCCGGCCAGGCCGACGGTTGCGATGACACTGGCGGCGATGAGCTGGATCTTCATGGGGCGTCTCCTGGCCGTGAAGGCGGGTGCGTTGGGTGGTACTGCGTCATGCAGCAGGGTGAGCGAATCCTCCTCTTTTCAACGTGAACAAGGCGCCAACCACATGTGCCTTCGCCCACTCGAAGATGAATCAGCGGAAATCCTGATGACAGGCCCGGCAATCGTCCTTCAGGGCCTGCACCTGCTGCGCCAACGCAGTGCAGTCGGTGGGAGGGCTGGCCAAAGCCGCATTGAGGTCGGCGCGGTACTTGCTGGCGTGCTGCTGGAACTGCCGGCTGTCCTTCAACCCGGGGAAGGCCAGGTCCAGGTCGTTGGACAGCAGTCGCAGCACCTGCAGGCGCGGGACGCTGTCGCCCAGGCTGCAGCGGTTCTGCTGCTGCGCCTGCTGCAGCAGATCCGCCTGTCGCTGCATCACCTGCATCAGGCTGTCCGGGAACGGGTCGCGGCGCGCCTGCAGGGCACGGCCGACCATCACCGTGGCAATCAGGCCGATCAGCAGGCCCAGCCCGAGTACGAACAGATAGCGGTAGGCGGTGGACGGGCGGCGGGGTGGGCTGGCACTCATGGCGGGCGCTCCGGACATGCAACGGTGGGTTCGGTGTCGGCGTGCAGTAGTGATGGGATCTGCACGCTAAAATAGCCCGATGAACGAACAGGTCAAACAACGCTTCGCCGGCATCGAACGGCTGTATGGCGTCGGCGCGCTCGAGCGCCTGCAGGGCAGCCGTGTCGCCGTGGTCGGCATGGGCGGTGTCGGCTCGTGGGTGGTGGAGGCGCTGGCGCGCTCTGCGGTCGGCCATCTGGCCCTGATCGATGCCGACGACATCTGCGTATCCAATACCAACCGCCAGCTGCCGGCGCTGGAAGGCAACTACGGGCGCAACAAGGCCGAGGCCATGGCTGAGCGCTGCCGAGCGATCAATCCGCAGATCGAGGTCGACGCCGTACAGGCGTTCCTGACCCCGGCCAACATGGCCGAACTGCTGGACCGCGGTTTCGACCTGGTGATCGACGCCTGTGACAGCTTCCGGGTGAAGGTGGAAACCATCGCCTGGTGCCGCCGCCGCAAGCTGCCGTTGCTGACCGTCGGCGCGGCCGGCGGCCGTACCGATCCCACCCTGGTGCGCATCCGAGATGTCTCGCGCACCGAGCATGACGCGATGCTGGCGCTGATCCGCAAGAAGCTGCGCAGCGAATTCAACTTCCCGAAGAATGCCAAGCGCTATTTCGGCGTGCCGGCGGTGTATTCGCTGGAGAACGTGAAGTATCCACAGGCCGACGGCAGCGTCTGTGGCCTGCGGCCGCACCTGGGCGCGGATGCGGCGCTGAAGCTGGATTGCGGCGCTGGCCTGGGCGCGGCCACCCACATCACCGGCGCGTTCGCATTTGCCGCCGTGGGCAAGGCGCTGGAGATGCTGCTGGAGCCGAAGAAGGTGAAGGCCGAAGCGGTTGAGGCAGAGGCCGGGGTGTGATCGGGTAGTGCCGGCCGCTGGCCGGCATCTGCGCTGATTCAAACGTTTCGGGGTTGCCGGCCAGCGGCCGGCACTAGCGTTATGGTGCGGGCAGGCTGAACAGCCGCCGCGCGTTGTCCGTGGTGGCCCGCGCCACGTCTTCAATGTCCATTCCGCGCAGCGCGCCGATGTGGCGGGCAATGACCGCCAGCCGCGCCGGCTCGTTGCGCTGGCCACGGATCCCCGCGTCGGGCTGGTCCGGCGCATCGGTCTCCAGCAGCAGTTGTTCCATTGGCATCTCGCGGACAAGCCGTTGCAGGCGCTGCGCGCGCTCGTAGGTCAGTGGTCCGCCCAGGCCGAGCAGAAATCCCAGTTTGTGCAGCTGCGCGGCCTGTTCCGGGCTGCCGGAAAAGCTGTGGACCACCCCGCGCAGGCCACCGATGCGGCGGATCGCGGCGATCACCGCATCCACTGCACGGCGGGCATGCACGATCACCGGCAGATCGAACTCGCGCGCCAGCGTCAGCTGGCCGAGGAAATACGCCTGCTGGGCCTCGGCATCCAGGCCCTCGACGAAAAAATCCAGCCCGCATTCGCCGATCGCGCAGGGTCGCTCCTGCTCGATCCACGCACGCAGTTGCGGCAGGTGTTCAGGCCGGTGCTGGTCCAGGAACATCGGGTGCAGGCCATAGGCGGGGTAGAGCCCCGTCGCCTGCTGGCAGACCGCGCGCAGCTTTGGCCAGCTGGCCGCAGTGACGGCCGGCACCACCTGCCACTGCACGCCGGCAGCGCGTGCGCGGTCGATGACCGCCTCGCGGTCGCCGTCGAATTCGCTGGCATCCAGATGGCAGTGGCTGTCGACCAGCAGATTCAACGCTGCTCCAGCGGTGGTGGCGTGGTCGCGCTGCGGCTCTTCCAGTTGGCCAGCAGCAGGGTGCCCAGGCCCAGCATCAGTTCGTCGATGAACGGAATCGGGTCGGGGATGAACAGGGTCAGCGCGAACAGGCCGGCGGTCAGCTTGAACAGGGTGGGGTAGCGCAGCCGGCGCGCCCATTGCAGGACCGGCAGCAGCATCGGATTGGCCATCACGGGGTGCTCCTGGGGGGAATGTGCAAACGCTACCACGGGCCCAGCATTTCCCGATGCTGAATGGGTTACGGCGGTGAGCAGGAAATGTGGAGATTCCGTTCAGGCACCGCATGCTGCAATCTGGCCTGAGAACGTTGCGGACGGTCCGCAAGGAGCAGGTCATGAAAAGCACAACTACAACTGTCCTGGTCGCAGCGGGCGCGCTGCTGGTCGGTGGTATCGCAACCGCCGCCTTCATGAAGAGTGGCGACAAGTCGCCTGAGCAGCTCAGCGCCGGAAACCCGAGTGAATCGCGTCTGGTCGATGGCAATGCCACCGACGATGGCGCGCGTGGCGACGCAGTGGACGCCACTGCGCCGCGTGGTCTGGAATACGCCGATGTGCTGAAGGTCGATCCGATCACCGAGAAGCAGAAGGCCTATGCCACTGTGATCGGCACCGATCCGGTGCGCGAGACGTCCACTACCCAGACCCCGCATGAGGTCTGTCAGGACGTGGTGGTGCAGGAGCGCCTGCCCGAGCGTGATGGCAACGTCGGTGGCACCGTGGTCGGTGCCGTGGTCGGCGGCCTGCTGGGCAACCAGGTGGGCGGCGGCAACGGCAAGAAGGCTGCAACTGCTGCCGGTGCCGTGGCCGGTGGCTTCATCGGCAACCAGGTCGACAAGCGCCACGTGGGTGGCCGCGTGGTCAACCGCACCGAGCGCCAGTGCCACACCGAAACGGCGACCTCCGAGTCGAGCCGTGTCACCGGCTACAACGTGACCTACCGCAATGAAGACGGCACCACCGGCACCATGCGCATGGGCAGCAAGCCGGGCAACCGCATCGCCATGGGCACCAGCGACGTGGTCAAGGGCTACAACGTGACCTACCGCTACGACGGTGCAGAGAAGACCGTGCGTCTGGACAACAAGCCGGCCAGCGATCGCCTGCCGGTGGTGGATGGGCAGCTGGTCACCCAGACCGCCGCCGCCGCGGATTCGACGGCCAACCGCCAGTAATCCCAGACTACGACGCAGCATGGAACAGGCCGGCTTTTGCCGGCCTGTTTTTTTTGCATGGGTGGGGTTCATCCATGCGTGGCGTGGATCTACCATGACCCCATGAGCATCTTTGACCTGCGCATCGAAACCGAACGCCTGATCCTGCGCCCGCCGCAGCGGCAGGACTACGCACCCTATCTGGCGTTCTGTGCCGACGAAGAGGTGATGCGCACGCTGGGTGGCGTGCAGTCACCGTCGGTGGCATGGCGCGGCTTCTGCAGCCTGGCCGGCGCGTGGCAGCTGTTCGGCTTCTCGATGTTCAGCGTGATCGAGAAATCCAGCGGTGAATGGATCGGCCGCATGGGACCGTGGCAGCCGCAGGACTGGCCCGGTACCGAGGTCGGCTGGAGCATCCGCCGTGCCAGCTGGGGCAAGGGCTACGCACCGGAGGCGGCGATCGCCGCCATCGACTGGGCGTTCGATACGTTGGGCTGGGACGAGGTGATCCACACCATCGCCGAAGACAACGAGAACTCGAAAGTGGTTGCGCGCAAGCTGGGCAGCACGCTGCTGCGCATGGGGCAGTTGCCGCCGCCCTATGAAGGCAAGCCGCTGGAAATCTGGGGGCAATCGCGCGGGCAATGGCAGCAGCGCCGTTCGCCGTTGTAGAGCCGAGCCCATGCTCGGCTGCATTTGGCGAGCAGCAGCCGAGCATGGGCTCGGCATCTAGAGGATGCATCGCCCGCCATGCTGCACCCGCGCTTGGCAATCGCCGGGCTGCTTGCCAGACTGCGGGCAGCCGGCTGCAGGCCGGGACCTCTCTGGAGCAGGCAATGGTGGAAGAGCGCATTCCGTTGACGGTGCATGGCATGTCGGTCTCGGGCAATTGCCACAAGGTGCGCCTGTTGCTGGAACAGCTCGGCAGCCGCTACCGCTGGGTGGAGGTGGACAGTGCCCACGGCCAGACCCATACCGCGGAATTTCTCGCCCTCAATCCCAATGCCAAGGTGCCGTTGATCGTGCGCGACGACGGCCGCGTGCTGACCGAATCCAATGCGATCCTGTTCTGGCTGGCCGAGGGCACGCCCTATCTTCCCGCCGACGGCTGGCAGCGTGCGCAGGCATTGAGCTGGATGTTCTTCGAGCAGTACACGCATGAGCCGTGCGTGGCGGTGGCACGCTTCATCCGCGGTTGGACGCCGGCCGACTCGCCACGCCGTGCTGAACTGCCGCGCCTGCAGGAGCGCGCTGCCGGCGCGCTGGCGGTGATGGAACAGCATCTGCGGCAGGCGCAGTGGTTCACCGGCGATGACTACGGTATCGCCGATATCGCCTTGTTTGCCTATTCCGATGTCGCCGCCGACGGTGGCATCGCACTGGATCCATTCCCGCAGGTGCGGGCCTGGTTGCAGCGGGTGCGTGCGCAGCCTCGCTTCGTGCCCATGCCCGCGGTGACTGCCGAGGTGCGCGCGCGGTTCAACGCACCGGATTGATTCCCCTGCAGCGTCGGGCGTGCTCGACCGGTGGAAAGGGTCGCGCAGGCCTGACGCCACGGTTCGCAACAACGGCACGGAGGGTGTTCGATGTTCGCTGTGGTTCCAGATCCCATTCCCGCACGCATGCGCGGTCTCAACCGCGCCGAAGTCTGTGACGTCAATTTCCTCGAGGCCGTGCGCGCCTGGCGCGGCATGCCGCGACCGCGCCCGGCGCCGGATGCGCCGATCCTGCCGGGCAGCACCCTGACGGCCGCCGCCTTCGGCGACCTGTTCGAATCGCAGCTGCTCAGTCGCCAGCTGGATCTGATGGCGCGCGTGCTGCGCGTGCAGAACAAGGTCTTCTACACCATCGGCTCGTCCGGTCATGAGGGCAACGCGCTGCTTGCGCGCGCCTGCCGGCACACCGATCCCGCCTTCCTGCACTACCGTTCCGGCGCCTTCATGGCCGAGCGCGCTCGGCTGGTGCCCGGCATGGATCCCGTGCGCGACGCCGCGCTGTCTTTCGCCGCCAGTGCCGACGATCCGGCCAGTGGCGGCCGTCACAAAGTGTGGGGCAGCAAGCCGCTGTGGGTGCTGCCGCAGACCTCGACCATCGCATCGCACCTGCCCAAGGCGCTCGGTACCGCGCTGGCGATCGAAAGTGGCAGGCGCTTGAGTCAGCCGCTGCCGATTCCAGCCGACAGCATCGTGATGTGCTCCTTCGGCGATGCCTCGGCCAACCACGCCACCGCGCAGACTGCGTTCAATACCGCGATGTGGTCGGCCTACCAGAAGCTGCCGGTGCCGATCCTGTTCGTGTGCGAAGACAACGGTCTCGGCATTTCGGTGAAGACACCTGAAGGATGGATCGCAGAGCGCTTCAGCCGGCAACCGGGCCTGGACTATTTCTTCGCCGATGGCCTGGACCTGGCGGCCGGGCACGCGCAGGTGCAGGCGGCGGTCGAGCATTGCCGGCGCACGCGTCGGCCCACCTTCCTGCACCTGCGGACCACGCGGTTGATGGGCCATGCCGGTACCGACTTCGAGGTGGAATGGCGTGCGCTGGCGGAGCTGTGCACGGCCGAGGCGCAGGACCCGCTGCTGCGCTCGGCGCAGATCGCACTGGAATCGGGCTGGATGGATGCGGCAGGCGTCGAGGCCGCCTATGAAACCCTGCGCGCGCGCTGCATGGCCGCTGCCATCGATGCCGATACGCGTCCGAAGCTGCAGACATTGCAGGAAGTGATCACGCCGTTGGCGCCCTATACGCCGGCAGCGGTACAGGCCGAGGCCGAGCGCGTGGCGCCCGTCGAGGCCCGGCAGGCGCTGTACGGCGGCGCCGACGCGCTGCCCGAACGGCAACCGCCGCGGCACCTGGCGATCCAGATCAACCACGGGCTGCAGGAACTGCTGGGCAAGTATCCGCAGGCGCTGCTGTTTGGCGAGGATGTCGCGCAGAAAGGCGGCGTCTACACGGTGACGCGCGACCTGCTGCGCCGCTTCGGCCCGCGCCGGGTATTCAACACGCTGCTGGACGAGACCATGATCCTGGGCATGGCCCAGGGTCTGGCCAACATGGGCATGTTGCCGATTCCGGAAATCCAGTACCTGGCCTACCTGCACAACGCCATCGACCAGCTGCGCGGCGAGGCCTGCTCGCTGCAGTTCTTCTCCAACGACCAGTTCCGCAACCCGATGCTGGTGCGGGTGGCCGGGCTGGGTTACCAGAAGGGGTTCGGCGGCCATTTCCACAACGACAATTCGATCACGGCGCTGCGTGACATCCCGGGGCTGGTGGTGGGTTGCCCGTCGCGTGGCGATGATGCGGTGATGATGCTGCGCACATTGGCGGCATTGGCCCGCGTGGACGGCCGGGTAGCGGTGTTCCTGGAACCGATCGCCCTGTACATGACCAAGGATCTGCACGCTGCCGGCGATGGCCAGTGGTTGTTCGACTACCCCGCACCCGGGCAGGCGCTGGTGCTGGGCGAGGGCAGGGTGTACGCGCCGGATGCCACCGATCTTGTGATCTTCACCTACGGCAACGGTGTGCCGATGGCGCTGCGCGCAGCGACCGGCATCGAGCAGCAGCTGGGCTGGCAGGTGCGGGTGGTCGACCTGCGCTGGCTGGTGCCGTTGAATGCCGCCTTCATCGGCGCCCAGGCCGCCACCGCGCAACGGGTGCTGGTGCTGGACGAGGGGCGGCAGAGCGGGGGCGTCGGCGAGGGCGTGATCACCGCGCTGGTCGAGGCCGGCCATGGCCACCTGCCGGTGCGCCGGGTCTGCGGTGCCGATACCTATACGCCGCTGGCGGGGGCAGCAATGTTCGGGCTTCCAAGCGACAATGCGGTGATTGGCGCCGCCCTCGACCTGGCGCAGGAACCCTGATGCATGTGTGGATTGGCGGGTATGTTGTTGCCGGCGGCACAGACGCCGGCCGAGGTCCTGCAGGCGCAGGCGCTGGCCATGGGCCAGGCGCTGCACCATCGCGGGCCGGATGATGGCGGTACCTGGGTCGATGCCGCCGCCGGCATCGCCCTGGCCCACCGGCGCCTGAGCATCCTCGATCTTTCACCGTTGGGCCACCAGCCGATGGCCTCGGCCGACGGCCGCTATGTGATGGCCTACAACGGCGAGGTCTACAACTTTGCCGCCCTGCGCGCCGAACTGGAACCGCTGGGCCATGCATTCCGTGGCCATTCCGATACCGAGGTGCTGTTGGCCGCGATCCTGCAGTGGGGCGTCGAGGACACCCTGCAGCGCGCCAACGGCATGTTCGCCATCGCCTTGTGGGATCGCCAGGAACAGTGCCTGTGGCTGGCCCGTGACCGGGTCGGCAAGAAGCCGCTGTACTACGGCTGGGCCGGTGATGCGCTGGTGTTCGGCTCCGAGCTGAAGGCGCTGTGGCAGCATCCGGATTTCGACAACGATATCGACCGCGATGCGCTGACGCTGCTGCTGCGGCTGGATTACATCCCCGCACCGCACAGCATCCACCAGCGCTGCTACAAGCTGATGCCTGGCCGCGTGCTGCGGCTGGATGCGGCGGCGGTGGCGGCAGGGGCCAGCGCACATCGCCCTGAGCAGGCACAGCGCCCGTACTGGGACGCGCGTGCGCGCATGCAGGCCGCACTGGCCGCACCGTTCCAGGGCCGCATCGAGGAGGCCGAGGAGCAGCTGGATGGCCTGCTGCGCGATGCGGTGGCGCTGCGCATGGTGGCCGATGTGCCGGTGGGCGTGTTCCTGTCCGGCGGCACCGATTCGTCGCTGGTGGCGGCGCTGATGCAGGCGCAGAGCGGGCAGCCGGTGCACAGCTTCAGCATCGGCTTCAGCGGCTCCCACCACGACGAGGCGCCTTTGGCCAGGGAAGTTGCCACCCACCTTGGCTGCGATCACACCGAACTGTACGTCAGCGGCGCGGACGCGCTGGCGGTGGTGCCGCAGCTGCCGGCGATGTTCGATGAACCCTTTGCCGATGCCTCGCAGGTGCCGACCGCGCTGGTCGCCCGCCTCGCCCGGCAGGGCGTGACCGTCGCGTTGTCCGGTGACGGTGGCGATGAACTGTTTTTCGGCTACACCCGCTATGTACGCGCGCTGCGCAACTGGCAGATGCTGGGACGGGTGCCCGCACCGCTGCGGCGCTGGATGGGCGCGCGTGCGCACCAGCAGGGTGAAGCATCGCGCACTGGTGGGCTGGCCGCGTTGCTGGCCGAAACCGGCGCGCGCGGCATCGGCGATGTGTATCGCAACCGCATTTCGCGCTGGCGCGATCCGGCGGCGGCGGTGATCGGTGCGAGCGAGGCGGGCAGCTTCTACGATCTGGCCGATCCGCTGCATGGTGCCGGTACGCCGGCCGACGCGATGATGCTGGCCGACTTCGTCAGCTATCTGCCCGATGACCTGCTGTGCAAGGTCGACCGCACCTCGATGGCGGTCAGCCTGGAGGCGCGCGCGCCCTTGCTGGACTGGCGCGTGGCCGAGTTCGCGTGGTCGCTGCCGCTGGGCTTCAAGCGCAGCGAATCGACCAGCAAGGTGCTGCTCAAGCGCGTGCTGGGGCGGTACGTGCCGCAGTCGATGGTGCACCGGCCCAAACGTGGATTCGGCGCGCCGGTCAGTGATTGGCTGAAGGGCGATCTGAAGCCCTGGGCGGACGAGCTGCTGCAGCCGGCGCGGCTGGAACGTGAAGGGGTGTTGTCGGCCGCGGCTGTGCAGCCGCTGTGGCAGCAGTTCCTGGGCGGCCAGCGCAAGTGGCACACGCACCTGTGGAACGTGCTGATGTTCCAGGCCTGGCAGGACCATTGGCGGCAGGTGCGCGCAGGCGTACAGCGCGGCTGATCTTCACCGGTGGGGAAGGGCGCGGCCGCTAGGCTGGCTCTTCCGCACCGTGAGGAGTATGTCCTGATGTCCGTCCCCACCATTGCCGTTTTCGTCGGCAGCCTGCGCAAGGAATCGTGCAACCGCAAGCTGGCCCACGCGCTGGAGAAGCTGGCCGGCGACAAGGCGCGCTTCCAGTATGTGCAGATCGGCGACCTGCCGCTGTACGACCAGGATTTCGACGCCAGCTATCCGGCGCAGGGCACGCGCCTGAAAGACCAGGTGCGTGCCGCCGACGCCGTGCTGTTCGTTACCCCTGAGTACAACCGTTCCGTGCCGGGCGTGCTGAAGAATGCGATCGACATCGGCTCGCGCCCTTACGGCGACAGCGCCTTCGCCGGCAAGCCAGCGGCGGTGATCGGCGCCTCCATCGGCCAGATCGGCACGGCGGTGGCCCAGCAGCACCTGCGCAACAGCCTGGCCTTCCTGGACATGCACGTGCTTGGCCAGCCCGAGGCGTTCATCCACTTCAAGGATGGCCTGATCGATGCCGACGGCACGATCCACAATGAAGGCACGCAGACGTTCCTGAAGGGCTACGTGGACCGGTTCCTGGCCCTGATCGCGGTACATGCCAAGGGCGATTGACGCCAGCGGCCGCGGTCGCCATCTGCGATAATGCTCCGCTGCGGGCGTCGCAACGACGCCCGTCGCAGGCAATGCGACGCCCCCGCGCCAGTCTGGACAGGCTCAGGCGGATATCCCCCGTTCTTCCACGGCTTATCCACAGATTTGTCCATGGCCGCCGGGGTCGGCGCATGCCTACACTGGTCTGGCCCCTTTTGCAGGAAACACCGCAGCATGTCCGCCCGTTCCGGCTTCCGTTCCAACCGCAGAGAGCGCGGCGATGGCTTCGATCGCGATCGCGATGAATCGCGTATCGACCAGTTGCGCGTGCCGCCGCACTCGGTGGAAGCCGAACAGGCGGTGCTGGGTGGCCTGATGCTGGCACCGGACGCCTACGACCGGGTCAACGACCAGCTGACCGAGGGTGACTTCTACCGCCGCGACCACCAGATGATCTACCGGGCGATCCGCGAGTTGTCCGAGCGCGAGCGTCCGTTCGATGCGGTGACCCTGGGCGAATGGTTCGAATCGCAGGGCAAGATGGAGCTGGTGGGCGATGGCGCCTATCTGATCGAACTGGCCAGCACCACGCCGTCGGCGGCCAATATCGTGGCTTATGCCGAGATCGTGCGCGACAAGGCGGTGCTGCGGCAGCTGATCCAGGTCGGCACCGATATCGTCAACGATGGTTTCCAGCCCGAGGGCCGCGACAGCAGCGAGCTGCTGTCTGCTGCGGAAAAGAGCGTGTTCGCCATTGCCGAACAGGGCGCGCGCGGCCGTACCGACTTCGTGGCCATGCCCGGCGCGTTGAAGGACGCGTTCGAAGAGCTGCGCAACCGCTTCGAGAATGGCGGCAACATCACCGGCCTGCCGACCGGCTACACCGATTTCGATGCGATGACTGCCGGCCTGCAGCCGACCGACCTGATCATTCTTGCCGCGCGTCCTGCGATGGGCAAGACCACCTTCGCCCTGAACATCGCCGAGTACGCGGCGATCAAGTCGAAGAAGGGCGTGGCGGTGTTCTCGATGGAAATGTCCGCATCGCAGCTGGCGATGCGCCTGATCTCCTCCAATGGCCGCATCAACGCGCAGCGCCTGCGTACCGGCCAGCTGGAGGACGAGGACTGGAGCCGGGTGACCGGTGCGATCAAGATGCTGAAGGAAACCAAGATCTTCATCGACGATACGCCGGGCGTGTCGCCGGAGATCCTGCGTTCCAAGTGCCGCCGCCTCAAGCGCGAGCACGACCTGGGCCTGATCGTGATCGACTACCTGCAGCTGATGAGCGTGCCGGGCAACAGCGAGAACCGCGCGACCGAAATCTCCGAGATCTCGCGTTCGCTGAAAGGCCTGGCCAAGGAACTGCACGTGCCGGTCATCGCGCTGTCCCAGCTCAACCGCTCGCTGGAAACACGTACCGACAAGCGCCCGGTGATGGCCGACCTTCGCGAATCGGGCGCAATCGAGCAGGATGCGGACATGATCGTCTTCATCTACCGCGACGATTACTACAACAAGGAAAATTCGCCGGACAAGGGCCTGGCCGAGATCATCATCGGCAAGCACCGTGGTGGCCCCACCGGCTCGTGCAAGCTGAAGTTCTTCGGCGAGTACACCCGTTTCGACAACCTGGCCCACGACTCGGTCGGTTCGTTCGAATAACCGACGATTCCGGCGCGCCCTGGAGAGCCAAGCCCACGCTCGGCTCTTTTCGTTCGGGCCCGCGACCTCATGTTCTCCGTCCGGATCGCCAAAAATCCGTACGTGGCGTGTAAATGACATGTAACGCAACGCTTCTACGATTCCGCCGCTGCTGCTCTTTTGACGCCGCCCTTCGGCGTCCAGCGCGCCCAAGGAATCCCCATGTCTTGCCATGCTCCGCTTCGCCGCAATCTGCTGGCCCTGCTGGTCTGTGCCTCACTGCCTTCGCTGGCCGCCGCTGAAACCGCTCCTGCCGTCGACGCACAGTCGGCCACTACCCTGGATTCGGTCTCGGTGATCGGCCGCGGCGAGGCGCGCCAGGTCCAGCGCGTGACCGCCGAGGACATGAAGGTGCTGCCACCCGGCGCCAACCCGCTGAAGCTGCTGGCCAGCAAGCCGGGCGTGCATTTCGAATCGGCCGATGCCACCGGTGCCTACGAGTGGTCCACCAGCATCAGCCTGCGCGGCTTCAATCAGAACCGCCTGGGCTACACGCTCGATGGCATCCCGCTGGGCAACATGAGCTATGGCAACAGCAACGGCCTGCACATCAGCCGCGCGGTGATCAGCGAGAACCTGGGCGGCGCCGAGGTCTCCACCGGTATCGGCGCGCTGGGCACGCCGTCGACCAGCAACCTGGGCGGCGTGTTCCAGTTCTATTCCATCGATCCCTCCACCGAATACGGTGTCGTGCTGGCGCAGAGCCTGGGCAGCGACAGCGCACGCCGCAGCTATGCCCGCCTGGAAACCGGCGAACACCAGGGCTTCGCCGCCTACCTGTCCGGTGCGTATTCGGAGAGCGACAAGTGGAAGGGCAAGGGCTCGCACGAACTCAAGCAGTTCAACGGCAAGGCGACCTACAACTTCGGCGTCGACAGCCGCATCACCGCGCTGTTCAACGCCTCGCGCCGGGTTGAAGCCGATTACCAGGATCTGTCGCTGGAGATGATCGATCGCCTGGGCTGGAACTGGGACAACTATGCGCCGGACTGGAACCGTGCCCTGGCCGCTGCGCGTGGCCAGTACAGCGGCGGCGTCAACAGCCCGTGGGATGCGTACTACTCGGGCCACGGCCTGCGCAACGATGATGTCTCCAGCATCGCCGGTGACTTCGGCCTCAACGAGACGATGCGCCTGAAGGTCAACGTCTACAACCACAGCAACCGCGGCCAGGGCCACTGGTTCAGCCCGTCCAATCCGTCCAACCCGGGCACCAGCCGCGAGATTCCGATCTCGATCCGAACCACCGAATATGCGATCGACCGCACCGGCGTGACCTCGGCGTTCACCTGGAACGTGGGTGGCCATGAGCTGGAAGCGGGCCTCTGGTACGAAGACAACGGCCACAGCGTGCAGCGCAACTTCTACTACATCGATGGGCCGATCACCGACGACTTCTTCCTGCGCAACCCGGACCAGCGCGTGTGGCACCAGCGCTACACCACCATCACCCGCCAGTTCTACGTGCAGGACCGCTTCCGCCTGTTCGATGACCGCCTGACCATCGACGTCGGCGCCAAGTCGCCCAACACCCGCACCAGCGTGCGCACGCCGCTGGGCAGCTATGCCAGCAACAGCAGCCTGACCGCGAAGAAGGGGCTGCTGCCGCAGGCCGGCTTCAACTTCAAGCTGGACGAGCGCAATGAAATCTTCGGTTCCTATGCGAAGAACATCGCGGCCTATGCGCTGGGCGTGGGCAGTCCGTTCAATGTCCCGCAGGTGGCGTTCGATGCCAGTGCGAAGGACCTGAAGCCGGAACAGTCGCGCACCATCGAACTGGGCTGGCGCGGCTACGGCCAGGGCTATGAAGCCTCGGTCGCGGTCTACGACGTCAAGTTCGACAACCGCCTGCTGGCCATCGCCCAGTGCGTTGGCATCCTGGGTTGCCCGGCGCTGTATTCCAACGTGGGTTCGGTAACCAGCCGCGGTGCCGAGGCGACCCTGCAGCTGAAGCCGATGCGCGACCTGAGCTGGTCCAATGCGCTGTCGTGGAATGACAGCAGCTACGACAACGACTACGTCAACAACGGCGTGGTGCCGACCCGCGGCAAGAAGACGGTCGACACGCCGGAATGGATGTTCGCCAGCACCCTGGCGTGGACGCCGGGCCCGTGGGACCTGCGCCTGGCCGCCAACCACGTCGGCAAGCGCTACGTGACCTACACCAATGACGTCTCCGTGCCGAGCTACTGGCTGATCAATGCGTCGGTGGCCTATGACATGGGCAAGCTCGGCCCGGCGCAGAACCTGACCCTGGCACTGAACCTGACCAACCTGGCTGACAAGCAGTATCTGGCAACCATCAACACCAACGGTACCTACGCCGCTGATCCCACCCGCAGCCTGGCGACCATGCAGGTCGGTGCGCCGCGGCAGGTGATGGCCACCGCAACCGTGCGCTTCTGATGAAGCACATCGCCGATCCGGAAACCCGCCGTCGTCTGCTGCGCCTGGCCTGGCAGGGGACCGGAGCGGCGATCGCACTGGCGGCCATGCCCGGCGTCGCCGCCACCGGTCCGCGGCCGCGACTGGGGCGCGATCCGTTCACCCTCGGCATCGCCGCAGGTGATCCGGATCCGCAGGGCGCGGTGCTGTGGACGCGTCTTGCACCGGATCCCCTCAACGGCGGTGGCATGCCGTCGCGGGCGATCCCGGTGCGTTGGTTCGTTGCCGAAGATCCGTCGATGCGCCGGCTGGTGCAGCGTGGCGTGGCGGCGGCCGTGCCGGAGCTTGCCCATTCGGTGCACGTGGAAGTGACCGGCCTGCGTCCAGGGCGCGATTACTACTATCGATTCGCCTGCGACGGCGGCGAGGAGAGTGCGGTCGGGCATTTCCGCACCGCGCCGCTGCCGGATGCGCAGCTGCAGCAGCTGCGGCTGGCGCTGTGCACCTGCCAGGCCTGGAACAGTGGCTACTACCCGGTACTGGCGGATATCGCCCGCAGCGATGTTGATCTGGTGCTGCATGCCGGTGACTACCTGTACGAATACAGCCCGTTGCAGAACGCGCGTGGCAGCACCCTGGATGCACAGCGCTTCAGCGGTGAAACCCTCAGCCTGGAGCGTTATCGCGACCAGTACGCGTTGTACAAGCTCGACCCGGACCTGCAGGCCGCGCACGCCGCACACGCCTTCGCGGTGATCTGGGACGACCACGAGGTGCAGAACGACTATTCCGGCATCCATCCGGAAAAGAGCGACGTACCGACCGAGGACTTCATCGTCCGTCGCGCCGCGGCGTATCGCGCGTTCTACGAACACCTGCCGATGCGCAGTACGCCCACCGGCAACGGTGGCCTGCGCGTGCACCGTCGCCTGCGCTACGGCGACCTGGCCCAGCTGACGCTGCTGGATTGCCGTCAGTTCCGTCCCGCCAATCCCTGTGGCGTCGGCGAATCGGCGCGCTGCGGGGCGGCGCTGGACCCGCGCATGAGCATGCTCGGGGTGGGGCAGGAAGCCTGGTTCGCGCAGTCGATGGCGGCTGCGGCGGGAACGCGCTGGAACGTGGTGGTGCAGCAGTTGTTGATGGCGCAGTTGCGGTTGGAGCAGGGCACGCCGCGCGAACGTTTCTGGAACGACGCCTGGGATGGCTACCCGGCCGCCCGCAAGCGCCTGCTGCAGGCGATGCAGGCCGGTGGGCAGGGCAACGCCATCGTACTGGGCGGCGACTGGCACTCCACGTTCGTCAATGACCTGAAGCTGGATTTCGATGCCGCGGATGCAGCGGTGATCGCCACCGAGTTCATCGCCCCGGCGATCAGCAGCGGTGGCGATGACACCCCGTATGGCCCGTATTACGGCCCGTCGTTCCCGCACAATCCGCACATCCGGTACTTCGATGGCGACCGGCGTGGCTGGTGGAAGCTGCAGTTGAACCGGCAGACCGTGGACGCAGAACTGCGCTTCGCCGACAGCGTGCTGCGGCGCGATGCGGAAGTTCGCACTGCCGCCCGGTTCCAGGTGAGCCACGGTCGTCCGGGGGCAGTGCCGGTGTAATGGCGGGTGCGGACCTCCTCGGTGGGTGCGGACCTTGGTCCGCACACTCATGCAACCCGCCGGGCATGGCCCGGCGCTACCGGGCAGAGGCAGGGCGCAGATCGACCGGTTTCGTCGCCCCCAACCGGGTTTCATCGCAAACCGTTTGCCCGGGCCGGGGCAGGGCGCCAAGGTGATGGCAGGCGGCGAGGTGCCGCCGAGGGAGCCTGTGATGAAGACCTTGTTCGCGCTCGGTGTGTGGTGCCTGTTGTTCGTGCTGTGCTGGCCGTTGGCGATCCTCGCCCTGATCGCGTGGCCGTTCGTATGGCTGCTGAGCCTGCCGTTCCGGATGGTCGGCATCACGTTCTCGGCGCTGTTCGCCTTCCTGCGCGCGCTGTTCATGCTGCCGGCACGCCTGCTCGGCGGTGGCCGCGGCGCGGTGACGGCATGAGGCCGCTTGCCGTCGCGACGCTGGCGCTGCTGATGGCGGCGCCGGCCTTGGCCAGGCAACCGACGTCGGCCTACCTTGAGCGTCAGCACCCTGCCGGCAAGACGGAAGCCAAGGCGACCGACAAGGACGCCGGCAAGGAGAGCTGCCGGGTGGTGAAGGAATGGAAGGTGGGTGAGGTGATCGCCCAGCACCGTATCTGTGACGATCCGCCGAAGCCGGACACTACGGACCGGGAAACTGCACCGCCGCAGCGTTGATGCGCGACCCGCGATGTGGTCAGGCAGTCCCGGTGTGCGGCAGGACCCGGACGACGAACGACTCAGCCCGATGGCGGTCGGCTGATGGCCAACGACCGGACCAGCTCTTCACCGGTCGCTGCGATTTCGAAATCCACGCCGTTGAAGGTTACGGAATTGCCGTTTGCCAGCGCATACCTCGGCACGTCTTCGACCAGGCCTGTGCCTGGAAGAATCGTTGCGTCGAACTGCGGCCAGAACTTGAACACCAACACTCTTCGGCCATCTTCGCCGCGAGTCTCGATTCGTTCGTTTTCCATGGAGATCTCCACTGTCTGAGCAGCCCCACGAGCAGGTGCGGGAGCACCACCTGTCGCGCATCCGTGGCTTGGCGATGCAACGCGACCTCAGCGGTGAGCCTACCGCACTGGAGGTCGAGGCCCGTGTGAGGGCGAGGGTGACACTGTTTGCCTGCCACGCGCCGAGTGCCAATGGGCTCCGCCCTTGCTCCGCAGTCATCGTGCAACAAAAAACCCCGCCGAGGCGGGGCTTTCAGCATCCGGGGATGCCGGCCAGCGGCCGGCACCGTCAGATGGATCAGTTCGCCTTGTGGATCGCGCGCTTGCTCACGGCCATTGCCGCGTCGTGCACCACTTCCGACAGCGACGGATGGGCGTGGCAGATGCGCGCCAGGTCGTCGGCCGAACCGCTGAACTCCATGGTCAGCACGCCTTCGTGCACCAGCTCGGACACGTTGGCGCCGACCAGGTGCATGCCCAGGATGCGATCGGTTTCGGCGTGGGCCAGAACCTTCACGAAGCCTGCCGGCTCGATCATCGCCACGGCACGGCCGTTGGCGGCGAACGGGAAGCTGCCGGCCTTGTACGGGATGCCCTCGGCCTTCAGCTGCTGCTCGGTCTTGCCGACCCAGGCCAGCTCCGGCTCGGTGTAGATGACCCACGGAATGGTGTCGAAGTTGACGTGGCCCGGCAGGCCGGCGATCAGTTCGGCAACCGCGATGCCTTCCTCGAAGCCCTTGTGTGCCAGCATCGGGCCGCGCACGCAGTCACCCACCGCCCAGACGCCGTTGACGCCGGTGTGGCAGTGCGCGTCGACTTCGATCTGGCCACGCTCGTTGATCTTGACGCCGGTACCTTCGGCCAGCAGGCCCTTGGTGGCGGCGCGACGGCCGACGGCCACCAGCAGCTTGTCCACCACCAGCGACTTCTCGCCTTCGGCGTCGGTGTAGGTCAGGGCGACTTCCTTCTTCTTGCCCTTGCCGGTCACTTCGGCCTTGGAGACCTTGGCACCCAGGCGGATGTCCAGGCCCTGCTTCTTGAATTCCTTGGCGGCGGTCTTGGCCACTTCGGTATCGGCCGCCGCCAGGAAGTCCGGCAGCGCTTCCAGGATGGTCACTTCCGAACCCAGGCGCTTCCACACGCTGCCCAGCTCCAGGCCGATCACACCGGCGCCGATCACGGCCAGGCGCGCCGGCACTTCGGTGAAGTCCAGGCCGCCGACGTTGTCGACGATGGTGTCGCCGTCGAACTTGGCGAACGGCAGTTCGATCGAGTCCGAACCGGCGGCGATGATGACGTTGGTGCCCTTCAGCTCGACGACCGAACCGTCATGCTGGGTGACCTTGACCACGTTGCCCGGCTGCAGTTCGCCGAAGCCGTAATAGGCGGCGACCTTGTTGGCCTTGAACAGCATGGCGATGCCGCCGGTGAACTGCTTGACGATCTTGTCCTTGCGGCCAACCATCGCCTCGACGTCCATCTTGGCATCCTTGAAGCTGATGCCGTGGTCGCCAAAGATGTGGCCCATGTTCCAGAACTGGCGCGAGGAATCCAGCAGCGCCTTGGACGGGATGCAGCCCACGCGCAGGCAGGTGCCACCCAGGGCCGGCTTGCCGTCCTTGCCCAGCGCTGCGTCGATGCAGGCGGTCTTCAGGCCAAGCTGGGCCGCGCGGATGGCAGCGTGGTAACCGGCCGGGCCGGCACCGATGACGACGACGTCGAATTGTTCAGCCATTGAAATAGTCCTTGTTGCATTACCAGAACCCCTCCGCGCAGGCGCGGAGGGGCGGGAGGTCTCTTACAGGCCGAACAGCATGCGGCCCGGGCTTTCCAGCTGGTTCTTGATGTCCACCAGGAACTGCACCGAGTCCTTGCCGTCGATGATGCGGTGATCGTAGGACAGCGCCAGGTACATCATCGGCGCGATCACGACCTGGCCGTTCTGGGCGATCGGACGCTCCTTGATGGCATGCATGCCGAGGATGGCGCTCTGCGGCGGGTTGATGATCGGGGTCGACAGCAGCGAACCGAAGGTGCCGCCGTTGGTCACAGTGAAGGTGCCGCCCTGCAGTTCTTCCAGGCTCAGCTTGCCGTCACGGGCCTTCTTGGCGTAGTCGGCGATGGTCTTTTCGATGTCGGCGAACGACATGCGCTCGACGTTGCGCAGCACCGGCGTGACCAGGCCCTTCTCGGTCGACACGGCGATCGAGATGTCCGAGTAGCCGTGGTAGATGATGTCGTCGCCGTCGATCGAGGCATTGACCAGCGGGAAGCGCTGCAGCGCGTTGGCGGCGGCCTTCACGAAGAAGCTCATGAAGCCGAGCTTGATGCCGTGTGCCTTGACGAACTCGTCCTGCAGTTCCTTGCGCGCCGCCGACACCTTGGACAGGTCGACTTCGTTGAAGGTGGTCAGCATGGCGGTGGAGTTCTTCGACTCCATCAGGCGCTCGGCGATGCGCTTGCGGATGCGGGTCATCGGCACGCGTTCTTCCGGACGTGCGCCACCGGCCTTGCCGGCACCGCCGTTGCGGGCGAAGTTGACGATGTCTTCCTTGGTGACGGCGCCACGACGGCCGGTGCCATCGACGTCGGCCGGATTCACGCCTTCGGTGATGGCGCTGAAACGGGCGCCCGGCGGCAGTGCATCGGCAGCCGACTTGGCAGCCGGGGCCGGAGCAGCGGCAGCGGCCGGAGCAGCAGCGGCCGGAGCGGCCTCAGCTTTCTTTTCTTCGGCAGCCGGAGCCGGGGCAGCGGCCACGGCGCCTTCTTCGATGATCGCCACGACCTGGCTGGAAGTGACGGTGTCGCCTTCCTTGAACTTGATTTCCTTGATCACGCCATCGACCGGCGACGGCACTTCCAGGACGACCTTGTCGGTTTCCAGGTCAAGCAGGTTTTCGTCGCGCTTGACGGCGTCGCCCACCTTCTTGTGCCAGGTGGCGATGGTGCCGTCGGCGACGGATTCGGGCAGTACCGGGGCTTTGACTTCGGTGGCCATGCGGGAGCTTCCTGGTTTGTCTTCTAAATAGGGGGAGAGTTATTCAGCGAACGAGTCGTTGAACGGGTTGACCAGTGCATCGGCGACCAGCTGCTGCTGTTCGCGGACGTGGTCAGCCATGTGACCGGCAGCCGGCGAAGCCGAACGTGCGCGACCGGCGTAGTGCAGGCTCTGGCCATCGGCCAGGCAGAACTGCAGGTGGTGGCGGATCTGGTACCACGCCCCCTGGTTCTGCGGCTCTTCCTGCGTCCACACCACGTCGGTGGCCTTGCCGTACTTCTTCAGTTCGGCAGCCAGCAGCGCACGCGGGAACGGATACAGCTGCTCCACGCGGATGATCGCCACGTCGTCCTGGCCACGCTTGGTCTGGTCTTCCAGCAGGTCGTAGTAGACCTTGCCCGAGCACAGCACCACGCGCTTGACCTTCTTGGCATCTGCATTGGCATCGCCGATCAGGTGCTGGAATTCGCCATTGGCCAGCTCGTCCAGGGTCGACACGGCCAGCTTGTGGCGCAGCAGCGACTTCGGCGACATCACCACCAGCGGCTTGCGGGTGGTGAGGTGCTGCTGGCGACGCAGCATGTGGAAGGCCTGCGCCGGGGTCGACGGCACCACCACCAGCATGTTCTCCAGCGCGCACAGCTGCAGGAAGCGCTCCAGGCGCGCCGAGCTGTGTTCCGGACCCTGACCTTCATAACCGTGCGGCAGCAGCAGGGTCAGGCCGGAAATACGGCCCCACTTTGCTTCACCGGCGGCGATGAACTGATCGATCACCACCTGGGCGCCGTTGGCGAAGTCGCCGAACTGGCCTTCCCAGATGCACAGGGTGTTCGGATCGGTGGTCGAGAAACCGTACTCATAGGCCATCACGGCTTCTTCGCTGAGCAGCGAATCGATGATGGTGGCCTTCTCCGGCGAATCCACCAGCTGCCGCAGCGGCAGGTAGTAGTTGTCGGTCTTCTGGTCGTGCAGGATCGCGTGGCGGTGGGTGAACGTACCGCGGCCGACGTCCTGGCCGACCAGGCGCAGGGCACTGCCTTCATCCAGCAGGGTGGCGTAGGCCAGGTTCTCGGCAAAGCCCCAGTCGCCCGGGATCTCGCCGGCAGCCATCTTGCGGCGGTCGTCGTACACCTTGGACACGCGCGAGTGCAGCTGCACTTCTTCGGGCACGGTGTTGATCAGCTTGGCCAGCGCGACCAGCTTGTCCTTGTCGACCTTCGTCGACACCGGGTCGGACAGCTTGCCTTCCAGCAGCTTGGGCCAATCAACGAACAGCGGGCTGGTCGGCGGGGTCTTTTCGACCTTGGCCAGCTCGGTGGTCACTTCACCGGCATCGAGCTTCTCACGGTACGCATCGACCATCGCCTTGCCGGCACCGGCGGCGATCACGCCCGCCTTTTCCAGCTGCTCGGCGTACATCTCGCGGGTGGTGGCGTGCTTGCGGATCACCTGGTACATCAGCGGCTGGGTGATCGCCGGCTCGTCGGCCTCGTTGTGGCCCCAACGGCGGTAGCACATCAGGTCGATGACCACGTCCTTGGCGAACTTCTGGCGGAACTCGAAGGCCAGCTGCGCGGCGAATACCACCGCCTCCGGATCATCGCCGTTCACGTGCAGCACCGGTGCGGCGATCATCTTCGCCACGTCGGTGGCATAGCGCGTGGAGCGCGTATCCAGCGGATTGGAGGTGGTGAAGCCAACCTGGTTGTTGACCACGATGTGCACGGTGCCGCCGACGGCGAAGCCGCGGGCCTGCGACATCTGGAACAGCTCCATGACCACGCCCTGGCCGGAGAAGGCCGCGTCGCCGTGGATCAGGATCGGCATCACCTGCTTGCGCGCGGTGTCCTTGCGGCGTTCCTGGCGCGAACGCACGGAACCGGCAACCACCGGGTCGGCGATTTCCAGGTGCGACGGATTGAACGCCAGCGCCAGGTGGACCGGGCCACCTTCAGTGGCGACGTCGGCGGAGAAGCCCATGTGGTACTTCACGTCGCCGGCCGAGGCGTGCTCGTCGTGCTCGAACTTGCCTTCGAATTCGTCGAACAGCTTGCGCGGGTTCTTGCCGAGGGTGTTGACCAGCACGTTCAGGCGGCCACGGTGGGCCATGCCCACCACCACGTCCTTGACGCCATCCTTGCCGGCGCTGCGGATGATGGTGTCCATCATCGGGATCAGCGAGTCGCCGCCTTCCAGCGAGAAGCGCTTCTGGCCGACGTACTTGGTGTGCAGGTAGCGCTCGAGGCCTTCGGCGGCGGTCAGGCGCTCCAGCGTACGGCGCTGGGTGTCAGCGTCCAGCTGGTAGTTGCCACCGGCCAGTTCCAGCTTCTTGTAGATCCACTGGCGCTGCTCGACCTCGGAGATGTGCATGAACTCCGCACCGATCGAACCGGTGTAGGTCGCCTTCAGGCGCGCCAGCAGGTCACGCAGCTTCATGCGCGGCTGACCGCCCACGCCGCCGGTGCTGAACTCGCTGTTGAGGTCAGCATCGGACAGGTTGTGGAAGGGCAGGCCCAGGTCCGGGGTGTTGACCGGAGCGGCCAGGCCCAGCGGGTCCAGGCGGGCGTCCAGATGACCACGCGAACGGTAGGCGGTGATCAGGCGACCGACATTGCGCTCGCGCTCATCGCCTGCACCGGTGCCGGTGCCTGCTTTCAGCGCATCCTTGGCCGCGTCCGCGATGTGGGAAATGACGGCCGAGTGCGGAATGTCGCCTGCTTCGCGGCCCTTGAAGCCGTCGAAGTAGGTTTTCCATTTGGGATCGACACTATCCGGGGAGACCAGGTACTGCTCGTACAGGTCCTCGACATAGGAGGCGTTGCCGCCGGCGAGTTGCGAAGATTGCGCAAACTGCTTCAGTTGATTGTCCACGATGGAGGGTGCTGATTCGCTTTGTGGGGTATGGCTTCAGAAGGACCCGGCACGAAGATGAATAGCCATGCACGGGCGCGTTCAAACGGCCAAATTGTACCCCCATCCGGACACGAAGGGGCAGCGACGAGGGCATCGGGCGTCCCCCGGTGTCGGTCCCAGACAGGTTGAGCGCACCGGTCGCGGTCAGATGCCGAGTGCGCGCAATTCGCTGCATTCGCGCGAACGGTCCCAGACACGCTGCAATTGCTGCTCGAACGGCTGCGAACGTGCCGGCAGCGCGATTGCGGATTCGCCGTCGAGGCGATGACCGATGAGACGAAAGTAGAAGTCGCCTGCATCGTTGAGCAGACAGGCCGAGGCCAGGGCGCGATCGATCGGATCGGCCACCTCGCGGAACTGGATCACACTGGGAAGGCGCTGGAACAGCGCCAGCAGTGGCGCACCGGCGCTGGCGATGGCGGCCGCGTCATGCACGATCACCCGCAACTGCTTGTCGTGGCGGGCGGTGACGAAGCGGCGCAGGGCCGCCTGCACCGGTGGCGCATCCAGCAGGCCGGGGTCCAGCTGCCGGCTGTGCAGCCACAGCCGGCGGCGTGCGCGGTGGATGATTGCCGTGGTGATCGCCACCGCTTCAGCACGGCTGTCGATGGCGGAAACGGCTTGCAGCCGGCGCCGCATCTGCTGGTGGCCGATGCCGGCTTCTTCGAATTCCGGGCCTTCCGGCAGGAAGCCCTGGCGGGCGTAGAAGTCGCGGGCCGGCAGCTGCGCATGCAGGTGCAGCTCGGCCAGGCCGAGCTGGCGCCCGGCCTGTACCAGCGCCTCCAGCAGGGCCTCGCCAACGCCGTGGCCGCGATACGCAGCCAAGACCGCCATGCGGCCGATGCGACCATCCGGCGCCAGCCGCCCGGTGCCGACCGGTTGCCCGTCGGCATCCAGCGCCAGCACGTGGGCGCAGACCGGGTCCAGGTCATCGCGCTCGAGTGCGGCGTCGATGCCCTGTTCCTGCACGAACACCCGTTGGCGCACGTCGTGGATGGCGACGTGGGCCTCGGCATGGCGTACCTGCTGGACCCGGAGCGGACTCATGGTTCAGTCGCGGCTGGGGTCGCTGTCGTCTTCGTCGTGGTCGTCGAAGTTGACGATCACTTCGATGCCGTCGTCGTGCACGGTCACCAGACGGACGTCATCGGACATGGCGTCCGCGTCGATGACCTCGACCTGCTCGCGGCCCTCGATCACCTCACCCAGCACCGCTTCCTCCTCGTCGGCATACACCTCGTTCGGATCGATCAGCTGGAACACACCGCCGACCAGCAGCTGCTGGAGTACTGTGCGGCCCTTGTCGGACAGGCCGCGGTAGGCGGCAGCGTCGAGCTGCTCGGCACCGGCCAGGCGCTGCGCGTCCTTGACCGGCAGGGCGAAGTCCTGGCCGCTGACATACAGGCTGGCGCCGCGCTTGGCCCGGCGCCAGGCCAGGCGCGCCCACGGGTGACGCTGCAGCAGCAGGCCCGACTGCAGGGCTTCGATCACTTCTTCCTGCGGCGGCGCGGCCTGGTGGGCCATCACCTCGCCGGCGGCGCGGTAGGTGGTGATGAAGCGGCCAAACCAGTCGCCCAGCTTGTCCGGGTCGTTCATGCGGATGGCGTTGAGCGCGGTGATCACCCGCGCCATTGCCACGGTGTCGATTTCGTTCGGGTCGGCCGGTGCCTTCAGGTCGGCATCCTGGTAGCGGATGTTTTCGTCGGCATCGGCGATCAACGTGTCCAGGTAGTCGCTGATCAGCTCGGCCGAGGACGGCGCGCGCATGCCGAACGAGAAGGTAAGGCAGGGGTCTTCGGCGACGCCGTGATGCGGCACGTTCGGCGGCAGGTACAGCATGTCGCCCGGCGCCAGCACCCAGTCGTGGGTCGGCTTGAACACCTGCAGCAGCTTCAGTTCCACGTCGGGGCGGAAGCCCAGCGGCGGGCGCTTGCCCTTGATCGATTCGCTGGCATCGATCTGCCAGCGGCGGTGGCCGTGGGCCTGCAGCAGGAACACGTCGTACTGGTCGACATGGGCGCCGACCGAGCCACCGGTAGCGGCGAAGCTGATCATCACATCGTCCATGCGCCAGCGCGGCAGGAAGCTGAAGTGTTCGATCAGGGCGCGCACGTCCTTGTCCCACTTGTCCACGTCCTGCACCAGCAGGGTCCAGTCGTGGTCGGGCAGGGCCGGGAAGATGTCTTCCTGGAACGGGCCGCTGCGCACGCGCCAGCTGTCCTGGGCCTTGTCGTGCTCGATCAGGCGGGCCAGCACGCCCTCTTCGCAGGCCAGGCCGGCCAGGTCTTCCGGCTGTACCGGGGTCTGGAAGTCGGGGAAGGCGTTGCGGATCAACAGCGGGCGTTTCTGCCAGAAGTCGCGCAGGAACACGGCCGGGGACATGCCCAGCGGCTGGCCACGACGGGCGTGGACTTCGATCAGGGGGGAGGTGGACTTGCGGGCGGCCATGGGGGAGTTCCTTGCAGCGGAAAGCGGGAGGGGCGGCGTGGCGGGCCGCCAAGGCCTCCATTGTCCGACGTTCCTTGGGATTGCGCACGTGTGGTGGTTTGTCGCGAGGTTCCGGCCAACGGCTGAGCCCCTCGTGGCGGGTGGTTCACAATCAAAAGCCGCGCTTGGCCGGGCGGGTGGGCCATGCAGGGGACGCTGCAAGTACGTCCCTGTAAGCTCGATGGCGCCATCCATGGCGCCAACGCCCCTGCATGGCCCACCCGCCCGGCCCTGACAGTTTCCTGCGTGGCCCGCCACGGAATGGAAGAAGAAAATCAAAGGCAAGAGCGGGTCGCGCGCTGCGCTTGCTCGTGCATCTGTAGAGCCGAGCCCACGCTCGGCTTGCTGTTGGAACAAGCAGCCGAGCATGGGCTCGGCTCTACAAAGACCCCAAAAACCAAAACAAAGAGGGACGCGGCGAAGCCGCGTCCCTCTTTCAAATTCCGTCCCGACAACCCAATGCTCTTCGATCCGTCACCGGACAACTGTCAGAGGTGGGGCGGGATGGGCCAGCGGGACCGTTGGCGCCATGGATGGCGCCATCGAGCCCCCATGGATGGGTTCACGGCGTGTCCCGTTGGCCCATCCCGACCCGCCCAGCGAGCAGCAATCCAGAGCCGCTTTTGCCGTTGCCGTTGCCGTTGCAGTTGCTGTTGCCGTTGCCGTTGCCGTTGCCTTGGCAGTACAAGCCTGCCGCAGGCAGCGCCCGCGGCCGCCGCCGCAAGGAAAACCCTTAAATCTTCTTCGCCAGCGACTCCGCCAGGCCGGTATAGCTGCCCGGAGTCATGTCCAGCAGGCGCTGCTTGGCATCGGCCGGCAGTTCCAGCCCCTGCACGAACGTGCGCATCGACTCGGCCGTGATGCCCTGGCCACGGGTCAGTGCCTTCAGCTGCTCGTACGGATTCGGCAGGCCATGGCGGCGCATCACCGTCTGCACGGCCTCGGCCAGCACTTCCCAGGCCGCATCCAGATCGGCGTCGAGGCGCTGCGGGTTCACTTCCAGCTTGCCCAGGCCCTTGGCCAGCGAATCCAGCGCCACCTGGCTGTGGCCGAATGCGGTGCCCAGCGCGCGCAGCACGGTGGAATCGGTCAGGTCGCGCTGCCAGCGGCTGATCGGCAGCTTCGCGCTGAAATGCTCGAACAGCGCGTTGGCGATGCCGAAGTTGCCTTCGGCGTTCTCGAAATCGATCGGGTTGACCTTGTGCGGCATCGTCGACGAACCGACTTCGCCTTCCTTCAGGCGCTGCTTGAAGTAGCCCAGCGAGACGTAGCCCCAGATGTCGCGGGCCAGGTCGATCAGGATGATGTTGGCGCGACGGGCGGCATCACCGATTTCGGCGATGTTGTCGTGCGGCTCGATCTGCGTGGTGTACGGGTTGAACACCAGGCCCAGGCCGGTGACGAAGCGCTCGGCGAAGGCCGGCCAGTCCACGTCCGGGTAGCTGGCGATGTGTGCGTTGTAGTTGCCGACCGCGCCGTTGATCTTGCCGGTCAGTTCGACCGCGGCAATCTGCCGGCGCTGGCGCTCCAGGCGGGCGACCACGTTGGCCAGCTCCTTGCCCAGGGTGGTCGGCGAGGCGGTCTGGCCGTGGGTGCGCGACAGCATCGGCTGGCCCGCCTGGGCGTGGGCCAGCGTGCGCAGTGCATCGGCGACGCCGTCCAGGGTCGGCAGCAGCACGTCGCGACGGGCCTGTTCCAGCATCAGGCCGTAGCTGAGGTTGTTGATGTCTTCGCTGGTGCAGGCGAAATGCACGAATTCCAGCGCCGGGGCCAGCTCGGCATCGTCCTTCAGCTGTTCCTTGATGAAGTACTCCACCGCCTTGACGTCATGGTTGGTGGTGCGCTCGATTTCCTTCACGCGCGCGGCCTGGGCCGGGCTGAAGCCGCTGGCCAGCGCACGCAGGCGGGCGATCGCGGCATCGGAGAACGCGGCCAGCTCGACGATGCCCGGCTCGGCGGCCAGGGCCAGCAGCCACTCCACTTCGACCGTGACACGGGCCTTGATCAGGCCGTACTCGGAGAAGATCGGGCGCAGGGCGTCGACCTTGCCGGCATAGCGGCCATCGAGCGGGGACAGGGCGAGCAGGGCGGATTCGGACATGTCGGCAGGGCTGGGACGAGCGGCGGGGCCGATATTCTACGACGCGTGGCCATCGCATGCTTGGTAGCGCCGGGCCATGCCCGGCGGAGGATGGCCGCGCTGCGCGCTCGCCGGGCGCGGCCCGGCGCTACCCGTTCAATCGGCCCTTCGGATGAAACGATCTGGCCCGTCCTCGCCATCCCACGCTGCGGACAAGGGAGTATCGTTGTCGCAGCCGCCAGCCCGGGAAGCGACACCCTGCCAGCCGCCGCTTCCCTTTCCCCAACCGAAGTAGTGCGGAGTTGATGCAATGAGCAAAGCTGCAAGCAAGAGCGCCCCCAAGGGTTTCCGGATCGAGCACGACAGCATGGGCGAGCTGCAGGTGCCTGCCGACGCCCTGTGGGGCGCGCAGACCCAGCGCGCTGTACAGAATTTCCCGGTGTCGGGCCAGCGCATGCCGCGCGGCTTCATCCGTGCACTGGGCCTGGTCAAGGGAGCCGCCGCCGGCGTCAACGCCGAGCTGGGCCACTTGCCCAGGACCGTAGCCAAGGCCATCCAGTCTGCCGCCGCCGAAGTGGCTGACGGCACGTGGGACGCGCAGTTCCCGATCGACGTTTACCAGACCGGCTCGGGCACTTCCTCGAACATGAATGCCAACGAGGTCATCGCCACGCTGGCCAACCGTGCCGGCAAGGCAGGCAAGACCACCGTGCACCCGAACGATCACGTCAACCAGGGGCAGAGCTCCAACGACGTGATTCCGACGGCGCTGCGCGTGTCGGCCGTGCTGGCCACCCATGAGCAGCTGCTGCCGGCGCTGGTGCACCTGCGCAGGACGCTGGACAAGAAGGGCCGCAGCCTGCGCAAGGTGGTCAAGACCGGCCGCACCCACCTGATGGACGCGATGCCGCTGACCTTCGAACAGGAATTTGGTGCGTGGTCGGCGCAGCTGGCCTCGGCACAGGAGCGCATCGAGGACAGCCTGAAGCGCGTGCGCCGCCTGCCGCTGGGCGGTACCGCCATCGGCACCGGCATCAATGCCGACCCGCGCTTTGGTGCGCAGGTGGCCAAGGCGCTGAAGCAGCAGACCGGCTTCAAGTTCGACAGTGCCGAGAACAAGTTCGAAGGCTTGGCCGCGCAGGATGATGCGGTGGAACTGTCGGGCCAGCTCAATGCGCTGGCGGTGGCCCTGATCAAGATCGCCAACGACCTGCGCTGGATGAATGCCGGTCCGCTGGCGGGCCTGGGCGAGATCGAACTGCCTGCGCTGCAGCCGGGGTCCTCGATCATGCCGGGCAAGGTCAATCCGGTGATTCCGGAGGCGACGGTGATGGCCTGCGCGCAGGTGATCGGCCACCACACGGCGATCACCGTGGCCGGCCAGACCGGCAATTTCCAGCTCAATGTGACGCTGCCGCTGATCGCGGTGAACCTGCTCGATGGCATCGGCCTGCTGGCCAATGTGTCGACCCTGCTGGCCGACAGCGCCATTGCCGGCCTGAAGGTGCGCGAAGACCGTGTGGCCGAAGCGCTGGCACGCAATCCGATCCTGGTGACCGCACTGAACCCGATCATCGGCTACGAGAAAGCCGCAGCGATCGCCAAGCGTGCCTACAAGGAACAGCGACCGGTGCTGGACGTGGCGCTGGAAGACAGTGGCCTGGCCGAAGCCGAGCTGCGCCGGCTGCTGGACCCGGCCGCGTTGACCGCCGGTGGCATCCAGGCCGGTGGAGGTGGTGCCGGCGGCTGATCTGCAATCTGCACTCTGTAGAGCCGAGCCTATGCTCGGCCCTACAAACGGAAACGCCGCCCGGGAGGGCGGCGTTCTCGTTTCAGCGACGGTCGGCGACGATGTTGCCGAAGGTCTCGGTGTAATCCTTGAACTCGGGAATGGTCTGCACCAGGTCCGGCGGAATCACCTGCATGCCTTCCGGTGGCACGATCTTCACCGGCTGCATGTTGGGATCGGCCGGGGCGGCCACCAACGTGTTCTGGCGCAGCACCTGCAGCTTTCCGAACATCGTCTGCAGCATCTGCTTCTGCTCGGCGTTGAGCGGGATCAGGATCTCGTCGATCTTCATCTGCCCGTCGGGCAGGATGATGATGTTCGGCGCCGGCTGGCGACGCACGGTCACGATGCTTTCGCTGACCGAGATCTTCGGTTTGCCGCGCTCGGCGCGGTGGTTGCGGTAATCCTGGTCACAGCCGACCAGGCCCAGGCAGAGCAGGGCGGCCAGCAGCAGAAACAGCTTTTTCATGGCGGTTCAATCGAGTGCATCCGGGGCCGCCATTGTAAGCCCGCTGGGGCGCAGCAGCCGGCAACGCCTGCGCGCTGCCGGCCGGGTGCGCTGATCTGTCACAGGGTCAGCGGTTGACGACGGTGTCCTTGCCGCAGTCGTCCACATCGCTCTGGTCCATCGTGGCGTAGGGCTTGAACGCCGGCAGCGAGGCCGCCAGCGCCTGCTGGCTGGCCAGCAGGGCCGGCATGCGGTCGCAGATGCGCTTGGCCTGCGCCTCGATCTTGGCGGCCTCGGCGTTGATCCGTTTTTCGATGCCTTCGCTGTCGCCGCTGAAGATGCCCTTCAGTGCTTCCCCGGCAGCGTTGGCGCCGAGCTTGGCCCCCGCCAGGCCCACATCCATGCCGTCCATCGCCACCGCCACCACGTGGCCGCGGTAATCGAGCAGCTGGCGGCGCTGGCCATCGTCCAGCGTCACCTGCTTGCCGCCGATCAACAGCTGTCCCTGCGGGGTGATCTCCGCGCGCGGCTGGTTGTCGGCGGAGATCTTGATGTTGCCCTCGGCGATTTCCTTGCGGGCGTCGTCCATCGCTTCCTTGACGGTCTGGCCGACACCACCGGCGGTCTCGGCCACCGCCTTGCCGGCGGTCTTGTCGGGGCTGGAGGTGTCGCCACAGGCGATCAGCGGCAGGCACAGCAGGGCAGCAGGCAGCAGGCGCAGCAGGTTCATGGCATTCCCCTCGAATCGGATGGTTGGGCGTTACTTGCCGCGGGGCAGGGTGACGGTGCCGGTCACGCTGCGATGCTGGACGTCGCCGCTGCCGCTGTGCTCGACGGTGAGGTTGCCGCGGACGCCATCGACATCGATGTCGCCCGAGCCGTGGCTGCGCACACGGACATTGCCGCCGACCTGCTCGATCTCGACATTGCCGGAGCCGACCACGCCGATCTCGACGTTGCCCTGCACCTGCTTGAAGCCGATGTCGCCGGAGCCGACGGTATCCAGCCGTGCGTTGCCACGCACGTCGGTCACCTTCAGGTCACCGGAGCCGACGGTGCCGACGCTGGCATCACCGCCGATGTTGCGGGCGTTGACGTCGCCCGAACCGAGCGAGAGCAGGTTGAACGATGCGGCGCCATCGACGTCCAGGTCGCCCGAACCCACGGCGGCATGCACGCTGCCACGGGTGCCGCGGGCGATGCCATCACCGGAGCCCACGTCCATGCTCAGCGACTGCGCGTTCTCGATGCTGCCATCACCGGAGCCGATCTTGAACTGCAGCGGCAGGTTGTCCGGCACGCTGCCACGGATGTCCAGCCAGGCATAGCTGTTGCCCATCGACAGCGCGTCGCGGCTGTCGCGGCGCAGGCTCACCACCAGCTTGTCGCCCACGCGCCGCTGGTCCAATACCAACTGATCCAGCCAGTCCTTGTTGGACGCGCACGCGCGGCCGTCGAGCTGGCCGCCACCCGCGCTGGCGACCACCTTCAGGTCATGCTGGTTGATCTCGAACACCACCGCCTTGGCGCCGGCCGTGTCGATCTTCAGCGCGCGCGGCGCGGAGTACTTGCAGTTCGGTGCATCGGCGGCCAGCGCCGACAAGGGCAACAGCAACAGCGCACTACAGGCAATCAAGGAACGCATGGGTGGTGCCTCCAGGTTGAAGATCAGATTTCGCCGGCGCGCTTGCGCAGGCGGATGGCGATGAAAATGAAGGCCACGCCGAAGGCCGCGCCGATCCACAGGTCGGGCATTGCCAGCGACTTCAGCTGGGCGGCGGGCGCCATCAGCGCCACGATCGAGTCCAGATCCTGCCTGGATTCGCCGCCACCGGCGCGGTACAGCAGGTCCATCCCCGGCATCGCACCCAGCAGCAGGCGGCCGACGATGTGCTGCCAGAACCAGCCGGTGGTCAGGTCGAACAGGTGCATCAGCTTGGTGGTGCTGACGATGATGCCGGCGAACAGCGGCAGCATGACCGCCCACAGGAACGGCTTGCTCTTGGCCCAGGCCGAGCACAGCAGCAGCCAGCCGGCGGTAGGCAGCGCCCACAAGGCGTACACCGGGATGGACACGAACATGCCCAGCACCAGGCTCATCGGGTTGGCCGGGCCGACGATCAGCTGCATCGCGTCACCGCCGTGCGAGACCACCACCAGGCACAGCACCAGCATGAACACGAGCAGGGTCAGGCTGGACGCGATGATGGCGATCAGCGGTGCGACGATCAGCGCACTGAACACCTTGGACAGCACGGTCTGGGTATCCGACAGCGGCAGCGATTTCCAGAACAGGATGCTGCGGTCGCGGCGGTCGTCATACAGCGCGCCCAGGCAGTAGAAGAACACCACGAACGCGAGCACGATCAGCGGCCAGGACGAGGTCAGTACCATCGCCAGGTCCAGGCCGTTGCCCAGGTCGGCCATGTCCTTGGCGCTGATGTCGCGGGTCAGCACGGCCAGATCCAGACCGTTGATGTTCACGCTCTCGCCGTCGATGTGCAGGCCGCCATCGCGCGCGGCACGATGCAGGGCGAACAGGCCCAGGCCGATGCCGATGCCGCTCATCAGCAGCGAAACGATGCCGGCGATCACCGGGGCATACAGGAAACCACCACGGTTTTCCCAGTATTCGCGCTTGAGCAGCCAGCGCAGGGTGCCGGCCGGACTGACGGGATGATTGACGGCATTCATGCGTAGGTCCCCTTCATGACAGCGACGAACAGATCGGCAAGGCCGGCGTTGCGGGTTTCACCCAGGCTGGCCAGCTGGCTGCGTGGCACCCCGTCGAACAGCAGGACGGTCTTGCCGAAGGCCTGGCTGCGCTCGTCGATGGGCTTCAGTGCGCGGGCAGTTTCAAGCTGGTCGGCGCCGACCAGCAGCTCGGTATAGCGCTCGCCGACCTCATCCATTTCCGCATTGAGCACGATGCGGCCGTCGCGGATGAACATCACGTCGGTGAGGATGTGCTCGATCTCTTCCACCTGGTGGGTGGTGACGATGATGGTCTTCTGCTCGTCGAAGTAGTCTTCCAGCAGGCGCTGGTAGAACTCCTTGCGGTACAGGATGTCCAGGCCGAGCGTGGGTTCGTCCAGCACCAGCACCTTGGCGTCGATGGCCATCACCAGGGCCAGGTGCAGCTGCACGATCATGCCCTTGGACAGTTCGCGCACGCGCTGCTTGGGCTGCAGCTTGGTGTTGGCCAAAAAGCGCTCGCAGCGGGCACGATCAAAGCGCGGGTGCACGCCGGCGACGAAGTCGATCGCCTCACGCACCTTCAGCCAGCGCGGCAGCACGGCGACATCGGCGATGAAGCAGATGTCGTTCATCAGATCGTCGCGGTGCGCACGCGGGTCTCGGCCGAGCACGCTCAGCTCGCCTTCCACCGAGGTCAGGCCGAGCACCGCCTTCAGCGCGGTGGTCTTGCCGGCACCATTGGGGCCGATCAGGCCGATGATGCGGCCTGCCGGAATGGAGAAGCTGGCGTTGTCGAGCGCGAGCGTGTTCTTGTAGGCCTTGCGAAGGCCACGGGCGGTAATGACAGCGTCGCTTGGCACAGCGGTAGTGGGACTGGCATTCATCAGAATTTCCCCTGGGGCAACAATTCGTCGAGACTCAGGCCCAGTCGCTGGATCCGTTCCAGTACGGCCGGCCATTCTTCATTGAGGAAGCGTTCGCGCTCGCTGCTGCGCAGCTGCGTGGCCGCCTGTTCGGTCATGAACATGCCCAGCCCGCGGCGCTTCTCGACAAGGCCTTCATCGGCCAGCTCCTGGTAAGCGCGCGAAACGGTGATGGGGTTGAGCTGGTAATCGGCGGCCACCTGGCGCACCGAGGGAAGGGCATCGCCCGGCTTGAGGATTCCGTCAAGCATCATGGCGATCACGCGTTCCTTCAGCTGGCGGTAGATGGGAGCGCCGTCGCTCCACTGGATGTCGCTCATATTCAGCTCCGTGGGGTCAGCGGCTGTGCGAACGAGAAATACGGCATGGACAGGGAGCTGTGCAGCCGACGCGGGGGGGAGGGGGAGGGAGCGGCATTCCCTGCCGGGGGTACTGCTGCGTCCTGCGTACTGTCGTCGGAGAGGGCGGGGGAGGAAGCGGCCGGTGGGGCCGGCATGGCCAGCCAGACCAGGACGAACAGGGTTGATACCGCGGTGACCGCGGGGGCGGTAAGGCTGCGACGCATCCGGGTGTTCATGGTTCCCCCCTGTCTCAGGTGACTGGTGTTGTATGCAACTATAACACCGGCACGCCTGTGTGCAAGTCCTGCCCCTACCCAACTGATGGCAGGGGTGGTCATGGCACCGAAATAATTATTCAACCATTTGATTTTCATTGAAAAAGCTAAATTTCGGAAGGCTGTTCTCGGCCAATCTCCCATTCAGTCATGTCCATGCTATGTCATCAGCTGAGGACGGAGACGCGTTTCCGGCGACTTCCGCCACGCCGCGCAAAGCGCAACAGCGCCTGTGCTCCAGAGGGGGGCAGACCCCGGTGCTATAGTTCGGCCGATTCCCGGCCGGCCACGGCCGGACCCCTGGAACGGCTACCGCGGAACGTCTCCCATGCCCTTGTCGACTGCCTCCTCTCGCCGCCTTCGCGGCCTGTCCCTGTTGACCCTGCTGGCCGCAGGCCTGGCCACGTCGGCCGGCGCGTTCGCCGCCGATCTGCTGGATCTGTCGTATCGGCCGCTGGCGGGCAAGCAGCAGGTCAACCTGCAGCAGCGTTACCACGGCCAGGTGCTGCTGGTGGTCAATACCGCAAGCAAGTGCGGCTATACCCCGCAGTACGAAGGCCTGGAAGCGCTGCAGAAGCAGTACGCCGGCAAGGGATTTGCAGTGCTCGGCTTCCCGTCCAACGATTTCAAGGGACAGGAGCCCGGTGACGAAAAGCAGATCCAGGATTTCTGCACACTTACTTATGGTGTGAAGTTCCCGATGTTCGAAAAGGTGCACGTGACCGGCGCGCAGGCTACGCCGCTGTATCAGCGCTTGACCGCCGCCACCGGCGTGGCGCCCGCCTGGAATTTCCACAAGTATCTGGTCGGGCGCGATGGCAGGGTAATTGCCCAGTTCGCCAGCAAGGTCACCCCGGATGATCCGCAGCTGAAAGCGGCCATCGACAAGGCGCTTGCAGCACCAGCTGCACATTGAATGCCGGCATGGATGCCTCGACATCGACGGCATGCGTGCGACAATACGTGTTTTCGCGCCGACGTCGGCGTCCAGTCACTTCCAGGAATGCAGCGAATGAAAATGGGAATGCGCGGCGCCGCGGCGTCGGTTCTGATTCTGGCGATGGGCACCTCCGGTGTCGCCCTGTCGCAACAACCGGCCGCTCCCTCGGCCGCCAAGGAGACCGCACCCTTGAATTCCCCCAAGCAGAAGCTCGGCTACGCCATTGGTCTGGATGTGGCCAAGTCGTTCGCGCCGATCGCCGATGAAATCGATGCGGCCGCGCTGCGCACTGCCGTGGAACGTTCCTTCGAAGGCCTGCAGCCGCAGATCACCCAGGAACAGGCCAAGGCCACCGATGCCGCCCTGCGCCAGGTCGTGATGGCCCGCAGCGGCCAGCAGGTGCCGGGCGTTGCGCCGGGCTCGCAGCCGGCGAAGGTCGACCGGGTCAAGGTCGCACAGATGATCGGCGCCTATTCGGTCGGGCCGTCGCTGGCACAGCTGAAGGACGATATCGATACCGCCTCGCTGTTTGACGCGATCAACACTGGCCTGAGCAAGGGCCAGCCGAAGATGACCGAAGCTGACGCCACTGCCACCATCCAGGCGTTCATGGGCGCCAAGCAGGCCGAAATGCAGGCCAAGGCCGCACAGGCCGCGCAGACCAACCGTCAGGAAGGCAATGCGTTCCTGGCCAAGAACAAGACCCAGCCGGGCGTGGTGACCACCCCGTCGGGCCTGCAGTACCAGGTGATCCGTCCGGGCAGCGGCGAGCGTCCGTTGCCGTCCAGCAAGGTGCGCGTGAACTACGAAGGCAAGCTGCTCAACGGCACCGTGTTCGACAGTTCCGCGGGCCGTGGTCCGGCCGAGTTCGGTCTGGACCAGGTCATCAAGGGCTGGACCGAGGGCGTGGCCCTGATGCCGGTCGGCTCGAAGTACCGCTTCTGGATTCCGGGTGAACTGGCATACGGCGAGAACGGCACCCCGGGTGGTCCGATCGGTCCGAACGCCACCCTGACCTTCGACGTCGAGCTGCTGGGCGTTCTGCCGTAAGCCACCACGGAGTCAGTACGGATATGCGCGTTGCGATTTTTGGTACGGGCTATGTAGGCCTGGTGACCGGCACCTGCCTGGCCGACGTCGGCCACCAAGTGGTCTGCGTCGATATCGACCAGGCCAAGGTGGATGGCCTCAACCGGGGCATCATCCCGATCTACGAGCCCGGCCTGGAGCCGATGGTGAAGGCCAACCACGCCGCGTCGCGGCTGGCGTTCACCACCGACGCGGCGACCGCCATCGGCCACGGCCAGGTGGTGTTCATCGCCGTGGGCACGCCGCCGGACGAGGATGGCAGCGCCGACCTGCAGTACGTGCTGGCCGTGGCCCGCACCATCGGCCGGTACATCTCGGTGCCGACGGTGGTGGTCAACAAGTCGACGGTGCCGGTGGGCACCGCCGACAAGGTCCGTGCGGCCATTGCCGAGGAATTGGCAGCGCGTGGCGCGGATATCGCCTTCGATGTGGTGTCCAATCCCGAATTCCTGAAGGAGGGCGACGCCGTTGCCGACTGCATGCGGCCTGACCGCATCATCATCGGTGCGACCAGCGCCGAGTCGGTCGCCGTGATGCGTCGCCTGTATGCACCGTTCAATCGCAACCACGATCGCGTGGTGGAGATGGACGTGCGTTCGGCCGAGCTGACCAAGTACGCCGCCAATGCAATGCTGGCAACCAAGATTTCGTTCATGAATGAAATCGCCAACATTGCCGAGCGCGTGGGCGCCGACGTCGAGCAGGTCCGCCAGGGCATCGGTTCGGACCCGCGCATCGGCTGGCACTTCATCTATCCGGGTGCGGGTTACGGCGGTTCGTGTTTCCCCAAGGATGTGCAGGCACTGGCCCGCACCGCGCAGCAGGCCGGCCTTGAGCCGAAGCTGCTGAACGCAGTGGAGGCGGTCAATGAATCGCAGAAGGGGCACCTGTTCGCCCTGATCCAGCGGCACTATGACAAGGGCGAAGACGAAGGCGTGCGCGGCAGGACGTTTGCCGTGTGGGGCCTGGCGTTCAAGCCGAATACCGACGACATGCGCGAGGCCTCCAGCCGCCGCCTGCTGGCCCAGTTGTGGGAAGCCGGTGCAACGGTGCGTGCCTACGATCCGGAGGCGATGCATGAATCGCAGCGGATCTTCGGCGAGCGCGACGATCTGGTGTTCTGTGACAGCGCCGACGACGCGCTGCAGGGCGCCGATGCATTGGTCGTGGTGACCGAGTGGAAGCAGTTCCGCAGCCCCGATTTCCAGATGCTGCGCGAGCGGCTGAAGGATGCGGTGGTGTTCGATGGCCGCAATCTCTACGAGCCGGCCGAAGTCGAGGCCGCTGGCCTTGCGTATTACGGCATAGGCCGGGGACGTTCGCTGCATGTCTGAAGTGCCGACCGAACGCGAGCAGGCGCTGGAAGCGCGCCTGGTCGAACTGGAGATGCGCGTGTCCTTCCAGGAACACGCGCTGGCCGAACTGAGCGATGCGCTGGCAGACGCGCGTATGGAAGGCAGCCGCAATGCCGGCATCCTGCGCGTGCTGCTGGAGGACCTGGGCAAGGTCCGCAATGCATTGAATTCTTCTGATCCGGCGAGCGAACCGCCGCCGCCGCACTACTGATCCATATCCTATGAGCGATACCCTCCGCGACCAGCTGATGGGCCTGGGCTTCAAGCCCGCGCCCAAGCCCGAGCGCAAGAATGATGGCCCCCGCCGTGATGGCCGCCCGCAGGGCAAGGGTGGCGCTGGCAATGGAAAGCCGCAGCACGCAGGCAAGGGCGAACACAAGCCTGGCGAGCGGCGGGCGCATGGCAATGGTGGTCCGGGCAAGCCCGGCCAGCAGCGTGGCCAGGGCCAGGGGCAGGGCCCGCGCAAGCCACGTACCGCTGAGGAAATGGATCTGGCCAAGGCCTACGCGATCCGTGCGCAGCGCGAAAAGGAAGAGCGCATCGAGACCGAGCGCCTGAAGCAGGAAGAGGCACGCCAGCGCCGCGAGGCCAAGGTGAAGCTGGAAGAGCTGCTGAAGGACAAGAGCCTGAATGCCGAAGCGGCTGATATCGCGCGCCACTTCCCGTACGGCGGCAAGATCAAGCGCATCTACGTCACCGCCGAGCAGCTCAAGGCACTCAACGCCGGCGAACTGGGCGTGGTCCAGCTCAACGGTCGCTACCTGCTGGTGACGGCCGACGTTCTGGCCCAGTCCGAGGCGGTGTTTGCCGCGTCGGTGGCGTTGAAGGTCGACCCGAATGCGCCGGCCGAGGATGATCCCTACGCCGACCCGCAGTACCAGGTGCCAGACGACCTGGTCTGGTAAGCACCGGCATAAATTAAAGGGGGACGGAGGGGATTAAGTCGTTTATCGCACAAACGACGTAATCCCCTCCGTCCCCTTTTTCATTCCGGGTCGTAGTCGAGGTTCGATGCCAGCCAGCGCTCGGCCTGCGCGCGGTCCACGCCCTTGCGGCGTGCGTAATCGATGACCTGCTCGCGACCGAGACGGCCGACCACGAAATACTGGCTCTGCGGGTGGCTGAAGTAATAGCCCGACACTGCCGCGGTCGGCAGCATCGCGAAGCTCTCGGTCAGCTGCATGTCGGCGTTGGTTTCCGCGCCCAGCAGGTCGAACAATCGGCGCTTTTCGCTGTGCTCGGGGCAGGCGGGGTAGCCGGGCGCGGGGCGGATGCCGCGGTACTTTTCGTCGATCAGCGCTTCGTTGTCGAGCGTTTCGGCGTGATCGTAACCCCAGAAGCTGGTGCGTACGCGCTGGTGCAGGCGTTCGGCCAGGGCTTCGGCAAAGCGGTCGGCGAGCGCCTTCAACAGGATCGCGTTGTAGTCGTCGTGGTCGGCCTCGAAACGAGCCACGTGCGCGTCGATACCGATGCCTGCCGTGACTGCGAAGGCGCCGATCCAGTCCTGCTTGCCGCTGTCGATCGGGGCGATGAAATCGGCAAGGCAGAAATCCGGGCGTTCGGCAGGCTTGTCCACCTGTTGCCGCAGGAAGTGCAGGGTGGCCTCGCCATCGGGATGCTGCACGCGTACGTCGTCGCCGATGCTGTTGGCGGGCCACAGGCCGAACACGCCCTTGGCCTGCAGCCACTTCTCGTTGACGATGCGGTCCAGCATCGCGCGCGCGTCCTGGTAAAGCTCGCTGGCCTGGGTGCCGACGATTTCATCGGTGAGGATGGCCGGGTACTTGCCGGCCAGTTCCCATGCCTGGAAGAACGGCGTCCAGTCAATGTAGGGCACCAGTTCGGCCAGCGGGTAGTCATCGAATACATGCAGACCCGGCTGCTTCGGTGCGGGTGGCGTGTACGCCTCCCAGTCGCACTTGAACTTCTGGCCGCGTGCATGCTCCAGCGAGACCAGGCGCTTGGCGTCGCCGCGGTTGCGATGGCGGGTACGGATCTCGGCATAGTCCGCCTCGTTGGCAGCGACGAACGCATCGCGCAGCTCGCGCGAGATCAGCGACTGCGCCACGCCCACGGCGCGCGAGGCATCCTTCACCCAGACCGTCGGCGCTTTGTAATGCGGGTCGATCTTCAACGCGGTGTGCGCGCGCGAGGTAGTCGCACCGCCGATCATCAGCGGCAGGTCAAAGCCCTGTCGCTGCATTTCACGGGCGACATGGCTCATTTCCTCCAGCGACGGCGTGATCAGGCCGGACAGGCCGATGATGTCGGCATGGTGCTCGCGCGCGGCATCCAGGATCTTCTGCGCCGGTACCATCACACCGAGATCGATCACCTCGAAGTTGTTGCAGGCCAGGACCACGCCGACGATGTTCTTGCCGATGTCGTGCACATCGCCCTTGACCGTGGCCATGATGATCCTGCCATTGCTGCGGGCGGTGTCGCCACTGCGTGCCTTCTCGGCCTCGATGTAGGGCAGCAGGTAGGCCACCGCCTTCTTCATCACGCGTGCGGACTTCACCACCTGCGGCAGGAACATCTTGCCGGCACCGAACAGATCGCCGACCACGTTCATCCCATCCATCAGCGGGCCTTCGATCACGTCCAGTGGACGGCTGGAGCGCTGCCGGGCTTCTTCGGTATCGGCTTCCACCCACGCGTCCAGACCATGCACCAGCGCATGCGCCAAGCGTGCGTCCACCGGCTTCTCGCGCCAGGCCAGGTCTTCGGTCTTCGCCGCGCCCTTGCTGCCCTTGTAGCGCTCGGCGATTTCAAGCAGGCGCTCGGTGGCATCACGGCGGCGGTTGAGGATCACGTCTTCCACCCGCTCGCGCAGGTCCGGTTCCAGTTCGTCGTAGATCGGCATCGCGCCGGCGTTGACGATGCCCATGTCCATGCCCGCGGCGATCGCGTGGTACAGGAACACCGAGTGGATCGCCTGGCGCACGGTCTCGTTGCCACGGAACGAGAACGAAACATTCGACACGCCGCCGGACACATGGCAGTGCGGCAGCGTCTGCTTGATGATGCGGGTGGCTTCGATGAAGTCGACCGCGTAGTTGTCATGCTCTTCAATGCCGGTGGCGACGGCGAAGATGTTCGGGTCGAAGATGATGTCCTGCGGCGGGAAGCCGATCTCATCGACCAGCAGGCGATAGGCGCGGGTACAGATTTCGACCTTGCGCGCGCAGGTGTCGGCCTGCCCGGCCTCATCGAAGGCCATCACCACCGCGGCGGCGCCATAGCGCAGTACCTTGCGCGCATGCTCGCGGAACAGCTCCTCGCCTTCCTTCAGCGAGATCGAATTGACCACGCTCTTGCCCTGCAGGCACTTCAGGCCAGCCTCGATCACGCTCCATTTGGAGGAATCGACCATCACCGGAATCCGGGCGATGTCCGGCTCGGACATGATCAGGTTGAGGTAGCGGGTCATTGCCGCTTCCGAATCGATCAGGCCCTCGTCCATGTTGACGTCGAGGATCTGTGCGCCGCTGGCCACCTGCTGCCGGGCCACGTCCACCGCTTCTTCGTAACGGCCTTCCTTGATCAGCTTACGGAACTGCGCACTGCCGGTGACGTTGGTGCGTTCACCGACGTTGACGAACAGCAGGTCCGGGGTGATGACCAGCGGTTCCAGGCCGGACAGGCGGGTAGGGCGGACAGGTGTCATGGCGGGCGGCGGCTCAGCGGCAACAGGGCGGAAGATGGATGGCGGTGTCAGTGCTGCTCATGCGGCCTGGACCTGGGCGGCCGGCAGGGCGCGCGGCGGCAGACCGGCCACCGCCAGCGCGATCGCGCGGATGTGGTCCGGGGTGGAGCCGCAGCAGCCACCGACCAGATTCAGCAGACCATCTTCGGCAAAGCCGCGCAGGGTGGCCGCCATTTCCTCGGGTGTTTCGTCGTACTCGCCGAACGCATTGGGCAGGCCCGCATTGGGATGGGCACTGACGTAGCAGTCCGACACCTGCGACAGGGTTTCCACATGTGGACGCATCGCGTCGGCGCCGAGCGCGCAGTTCAGGCCGATCGACAACGGCCGTGCATGCGCCAGCGAGGCCTGGAAGGCCTCGGCGGTCTGCCCGGACAGGGTGCGCCCGGAGGCATCGGTGATGGTGCCGGAAATCATGATCGGCAGTCGCGCGCCACGTGCATCGAAGGCTTCCTCGATGGCATACAGCGCGGCCTTGGCATTGAGCGTATCGAAGATGGTCTCGACCATGATCGTGTCGGCACCACCATCGATCAGGCCATCAATGGCTTCGCGGTAGGTACTGCGCAGCTCGTCGAAACTGGTGTTGCGGAAACCGGGATCGTTGACGTCCGGGCTGATCGAGGCCGTGCGGCTGGTCGGGCCGAGCACACCGATGACGAAGCGTGGCTTGCCCGGCGTGGTCGCCGCCACCGCATCACAGCAGGCACGGGCGACGGCAGCGCCAGCCTTGTTCAGCTCGTACACCAGGTGTTCGAGGTGGTAGTCGGCCTGGCTGACCGAGGTGGCGTTGAAGGTATTGGTTTCCACCAGGTCCGCGCCGGCTTCCAGATACGCACTGTGGATGCCGGCGATGACCTCCGGCCGGGTCAGCAGCAACAGATCATTGTTGCCTTTCAGGTCGTGGCCTTCCGGTGTTGCGCCATGGTCGCAGCCAGGGCCATGGGTGTGGTCGTAACCGCCGGCGAAGCGCTCGCCCCGATAGTCCTCTTCCTGCAGGCCATGTCGCTGGATCATCGTGCCCATCGCGCCGTCGATGATCAGGATGCGATCACGCAGGGCGGCGAGCAGCAATTCCACGCGTTCCGGGTGCAGCCAGGGCAGGGCGGGCATGTCGACCTCAGGGCTTGTTGGCGATCAGCGAGATCACTTCGAAATGCGGCGGGCGCTTTTCGCGGGTGACCGTTTCCAGGTTGGAGACCTGCAGGCCGGCCTTGTCGACGAACTTCTTCAGCTCCTTGTCGCTGAAGCCGAGGTTGACGTGGCCATAGGCATCGACCGCGGCCTTGTGCTCGTGGCGGGCCAGGCTGCACAGCAGCAGGCGACCGCCGGGGCGCAGCACGCGCGCGGCCTCGGTGACGGCCTGCGCCGGCTTGCTGGCGTAGGTCAGCGCGTGCATCAGCACGACCAGGTCGAAGCTGCGGTCCTTGAAGGGCAGGGCATGCATGTCGCCCTCGCGCACTTCCACATTGGGCAGGCGCCGCAGGCGTTCGCTGGCGGCGGCCACCACGCGCGCACTGGTGTCGATGCACACGTAACGCCGGGCGTGCGGGGCAACCAGTTCGGCCAGCACACCGTCGCCGGAGGCGATATCCAGCACGTCGCCGGTTTCCAGCAACGGCAGCGCGGTGCGCGCCAGCGCTTCCCAGGTGCGCCCCGGAGAGTAGTGGCGTTCCATGTCACCGGCCACGCTGTCGGCCCAGTTCTGGTCGGAAGCGCGGTGGGCAAGCACCGCAGCAACCCGCTCAGCGTCCTGGCGCAGCAAGGGGTCGTCGCTTCCGTTGCTCAGTGCATGCCACAATGCACGCTGCGCCGGGTCCAGCTGGGCCTCGTCGAAGCGGTAATAGGCCGACACGCCCGCCCGGCGGTCGCGCACCAGGCCGGCTTCCTTCAGGCGCGCCAGATGAGTGGACACCCGCGGCTGCGCCAGCCGGGTGATGGCCGAGAGTTCGGCCACGGTCAGCTCTTCCTGCTCCAGCAGCGCCAGCAGGCGCACACGGGTAGCGTCGGCGAACACCTTCAGGCGGGTCGACCAGTCTTCCAGATCCATAAATATCTACCTATCGCGATATAGAGATATATTCGCCGACCGTCCCCCTTGTGGTCAAGTCGCAGCTCCCCGCCAGTCAGCCGCCGATGCGCGGCCCCGGTACAATCGGGGCACCTGGGCGCGCGCTGCGCGCCCATAACATCATGTACCCGGGAGGGTGTTGTGGATTTCAGCTTTACCGAAGAGCAGTTGATGCTGCAGGACGTGGCGCGTCGCATTGCGCAGGAAAAGATCGCCCCGAGTGCGGAGCACCATGACCGTACGGGCGAGTTCCCGCTGGACAACATCCGCCTGCTGGGCGAGAACGGCCTGATGGGCATCGAAGTGCCGTCCGAGTATGGTGGCGCAGGCATGGACCCGATCGCGTACGTGCTGGCGATGGTGGAGGTCGCCGCCGGTGATGCTGCGCATTCGACCATCATGTCGGTCAACAATTCGCTGTTCTGCAATGGCATCCTGACCCATGGCAGTGAAGCGCAGAAGCAGAAATACGTGCGCGCCATCGCCGAGGGCGAGGCCATCGGTGCTTTCGCGCTGACCGAGCCGCAGTCGGGTTCGGACGCCACCGCGATGCGTTGCCGTGCGATCAAGCAGGCCGACGGCAGCTACGTGATCAACGGCAAGAAGAGCTGGATCACTTCGGGCCCGGTGGCCAAGTACATCGTGCTGTTCGCGATGAGCGAGCCTGACAAGGGCGCGCGCGGCATCACGGCGTTCATGATCGACACCGACAAGTCCGGTTTCGGTCGCGGCAAGACCGAACCGAAGCTGGGCATCCGTGCCTCGGCCACCTGCGAGATCGAGTTCAACGATTACGTGGCGCAGCCGGAAGACGTGCTGGGCCTGGAAGGCGAGGGCTTCAAGATCGCCATGGGCGTGCTTGACGCTGGCCGCATCGGCATCGCCTCGCAGGCGATCGGTATCGCGCGTGCCGCCTATGAAGCGACCCTGGAGTACGTGAAGGATCGCAAGGCCTTCGGTGCGGCCATCGGTACCTTCCAGATGACTCAGGCGAAGATCGCCGACATGAAGTGCAAGCTGGACGCGGCGCTGCTGCTGACCCTGCGTGCGGCCTGGGTGAAAGGCGAGGGCAAGCGCTTCAGCAACGAGGCGGCCATCGCCAAGCTGACTGCTTCGGAAGCGGCGATGTGGATCACCCACCAGGCCGTGCAGATCCATGGCGGCATGGGCTATTCCAAGGAAATGCCGCTGGAGCGCTACTTCCGTGATGCCAAGATCACCGAGATCTACGAAGGTACCTCGGAGATCCAGCGCCTCGTGATCGCCCGCAACGAGACCGGCCTGCGCTGATCACCAACGGCCGCGCCGCTGCAATGGCGGCGCGGCCGTAGATCCACGCCACGCGTGGATGGCGTTGTGTCCAAGTGGCGTACCCGCCTCTGGCCTGCCAGGATCCATGCTGCTGTAATGCGGATCGTTTTTCTGGAGATACCGCATGATCTACCGCGGCTGGGGCTTCATGACGCTGGTGACGCCGATCGCAGGCATCCTGTTGCTGGCGTACTTCTTCCCGCACGACGGCCCCAAGGGCAACATTCCGCTGCAGCAGGTGCTGCTGGGCGGTGGCATCGGTGCGGCAGTGAACGTGCTCCTGGGCCTGTGGCTGAACCGTGTGCCCCGGCAGAAGGGAGAGGCCGCACCCCATCATTTCTTCTTCGTGCCGATGCAGTGGGCTGCGCTGATTCTCGTGGCTGTGTGCGTGGTGACCGCAGTGCTGCGCTGACACGTCGCCTTGGAGAGCGCCATCCAAGGTTGGCGGCTACCGGGCGTGCCGCTGCTCTGGTAGATGCCAACCTTGGTTGGCATGGATTCAAAAGCAGCAAAGAAAAAGGCCCCGGATCGCTCCGGGGCCTTTCTCGTTTCAACTCACCGTTGGATCAACGATCCGGGCGGTGGGCGGATTCCGCGTCACGCTGGCGGCCGAGGAATTCCTTCGACGGTTCATCCAGCTTGTCGCCCAGCATGCGCCGCACGACCACGAAGAACACCGGGATCATCAGCAGGCCGAGCAGGGTGGCGAACAGCATGCCGCCGATCACGCCGGTGCCGATGGCGTGACGCGAGTTGGCGCCTGCACCGGTGGAGATCGCCATCGGGATCACGCCCATGATGAACGCGAAGGACGTCATCAGGATCGGGCGGAATCGCAGGCGCGCCGCTTCGATGGTGGCATCGCGCAGGGTCTTGCCCGCCGCACGCTGCTCCACCGCGAACTCCACGATCAGGATCGCGTTCTTCGCGGCCAGGCCGATCACGGTGATCAGGCCGATCTTGAAGAACAGGTCGTTCGGCAGGCCGCGCATCATCGACAGGGCGAGTGCACCCAGCACGCCGAGCGGTACCACCAGCAGTACCGCCACCGGAATCGACCAGCTTTCATACAGTGCGGCCAGGCACAGGAACACCACCACGATGGACAGCACCAGCAGCAGCGTCGCGGCGTTGCCGGCCAGGATTTCCTGGTAGGACAGGCCGGACCAGTCGTAGCCGAAGCCCGCCGGCAGGTCGTCGTTGACGATGCCTTCCATCGTCTGCATCGCTTCACCGGAGCTGGTGCCCGGTGCCTGCGAACCGACGATGTTGATTGCCGAGTAGCCGTTGTAGCGGCTCAGCGACGGCGGTGCCGAGACCCATTCGGACTTGACCACCGTGCTCAGCGGGATCATCGCGTTGGTGCCATCGGCATTGGTGGTCAGGCTGGACGGGCTGTAGAAGCTCTTCAGCGATTCCTGGCCGGTGCGGTACGGACCATCGGCCTGCATGGTCACGCGCTTGATGCGGCCTTCGTAGAAGAAGTCGTTGACGTACACCGGGGCCAGCATCAGCTGGATGGTGCTGTACACGTCCGACACCGACATGCCCATCGACTGCGCCTGCACGCGGTCCACGTGCAGCTGCAGCTGCGGGGCGTTTTCCAGGCCGTTCGGGCGCACGCCGACCAGATGGTCCGGCTTCTGCGCGGCCTGGCCGAGCAGGATGTTGCGGGCCTGGGTCAGCTGCTCGTAACCGGCGCCACTACGGTCCTGCAGCCACATGTCGAAGCCACCGAACTGGCCAAGGCCCTGCACGGTCGGCAGGTTGACCACGAAGATCTGCGCTTCCTTGATGCCGTAGAACGCGCCGTTCATGTTCTGGATGAACTCCGGAGCAGTGAACTTGCGCTCTTCCCACGGCTTCAGGCGGATGAAGCCCATGCCCACGTTCTCGCCGGAACCGACGAAGCTGAAGCCGGCCACCTGCAGCATGCCTTCATAGCCATCCTGCTTTTCCAGGATACCGCGCATCTGTGCGAACGCTTCGTTGGTCTGGCTCTTGGTCGAGCCCGGCGGCAACTGCACGATCGCCAGTGCATAGCCCTGGTCTTCTTCCGGCAGGAAGCTGCCCGGCATGCGGGTGAACAGGAAGCCGCACAGCGCGGTCAGCACCACGAACAGGATCATCCAGCGCGGTGCATGGCGCACCGCGGAGGTGATGTGGCCCACATAGGTGTGGCTGATCTTGTCGTAGTACTTGTTGAAGGTGCGATAGATGATGTTCGGGTTGTCGTTGTGCGTCGGCTTGAGGAACGTCGCGCACAGCGCCGGGGTGAAGCCCAGTGCCAGGAACGCCGAGAACGCCATCGAGATGGCGATGGTCAGGGCGAACTGCTTGTAGATTTCACCGGCCGCACCGCCCTGCAGGGCCGAGGGGATGAACACCGCCGCCAGCACCACGGTGATGGCCACCACCGCGCCGGTGATCTGGGTCATCGCCTTCTGCGTGGCCGGCTTCGGCGCCAGGCCTTCCTCGGTCATGATGCGTTCGACGTTCTCGATCACCACGATCGCGTCATCGACCACGATGCCGATCGCCAGCACCATCGCGAACAGGGTCAGCTGGTTGATCGTGAAGCCGATCATCCACATGCCCAGGAACGTACCCAGCAGGGCCACCGGGATGACCAGCGTCGGGATCAGGGTGGCGCGGAAGTTCTGCAGGAAGATCAGCATCACCAGGAACACCAGCAACACGGCTTCGAACAGGGTCTTGACCACTTCCTGGATCGAGATCTTGACGAAGGTGGTGCTGTCGTACGGCGAGAACCAGGTGACGCCGGAGGGGAAGCTGGGCTGCAGCTCGTCCATCTTGCCGCGCACGGCCTCGGCCACGTTCAGGGCGTTGGCGCCCGGCAGCAGCTGGATCGCGAAGGCGCCGGTGGGCTTGCCGTTGTACTGGGTATCGAAGCCATAGTTGTTGGCACCGAAGGCAACGCGGGCGATGTCCTTCAACAGTACGCGCGAGCCATCAGCGTTGGCCCGCAGGATGATGTTCTCGAACTCCTGCGGCGAGCTGAAGCGGCCTTCGGCCGATACCGTGGCGGTGAAGTGCTGGCCTTCCGGTGACGGGTCGGAGCCCAGTGCACCGGCGGCGAACTGCACGTTCTGCGCACGTACCGCCGCCAGCACCTGGCTGGCCGACAGGCCATAGCCCTGCATCTTTTCCGGGTTGAGCCAGATGTTCATGGCGTACTCGGAACCGAACTGCTGGGTGCTGCCGACGCCGGGGATGCGCGAGACCTGGTCGAGCACACGCGAACCGACGATGTCGTTCAGCGCGTCACGGTTGATGGTCGGCGTATCGGACTGCAGCGCCACCACCATCAGGAAGCCGGCGTTGGCCTTGGCCACCACCACGCCCTGCTGGGTGACTTCCGAAGGCAGTCGCGGCGTGGCCAGCGAGACCTTGTTCTGCACCTGCACCTGGGCGATGTCCGGATCGGTACCGGTCTCGAAGGTCAGGGTGATCGAGGCGCGGCCGTTGGACGCGGACGAGGAGCTGAAGTACAGCAGGTGATCGATACCGGTCAGCTGCTGCTCGATCACCTGGGTGACCGACTTCTCCGTGGTGTCCGCGCTCGCGCCCGGGTAGGTGGCCGAGACGGTCACCTGCGGCGGGGCGATGTTGGGGTAGGACTCTACGCCGAGGTTGAGGATCGCGATCACGCCGCTGAGCGAGATCAGGATCGCCACCACCCAGGCGAAGACTGGATGTTCAATGAAAAATTTAGGCATGACGGAAGGTCCCGTTACTGCTTGTTCGATTCGGTGGCGGCCGGCTCGGCCTTGTCGGCCTGGTCAGCCTTGGCCGGTGCCTTGGCGTCGGCCGGAGCCGCAGCAGCCGCGCCCGGAGCAGCGGCACCCGGAGCAGCGGCACCCGGAGCAGCGGCGCCGGCGGCAGGCTTGCCGTTGGCGTCCTGGCCCGGGGTCCACGGCTTGGCCGTGGCCGGCGTACCTTCCTTGACCTTCTGTACGCCGGCGACGACCACCTTGTCACCGGCGGCCAGGCCTTCGCTGACCAGCCAGTTGCCGTTCTGCGCGCCGTCGGTCTTGACGTTCTTGCGGACGACCTTGCCGTCGGCGCCGACCACCATCACATAGCCGCCGGTGGTATCGCGCAGCAGCGCCTGCTGCGGCACCAGGTAGGCGTTGTTGCGTTCGCCCAGGTTGGCCTGGAAGCTGACGAAGGCGCCCGGCAGCAGGATCTTCTGCGGGTTCGGCAGCACCGCACGCAGCGACACCGCGCCGGTGGCCGGGTCGACCGTGGTCGAGGAGAAGTCCAGCGTGCCCGGTTCGCTGTAGGTGCTGCCGTCGGCCAGCTTGACGTTGACCGTGGCCTTGCCGTCGCCGGACAGGGCCAGCGTGCCCTTGGCCTGCTGCGCACGCAGCTGGGTCAGTTCATCCACGCTCAGCGAGAAGTTCACGTACAGCGGGTCGAGCTGGTCCACGGTGGTCAGCAGGGTCACATCGCCCTGGCCGACCAGCGCGCCTTCGGTCACCTGCTGCTTGTTGGCCACGCCGCTGATCGGGGCGGTGACGTTGGTGTAGCCCAGGCTGATGCGGCTGCTGGTCACCGAGGCTTCGGCCTGCTTGACTGCGGCCAGCGCGGTGCGCTCGGCCGACTCGGCGTTGTCCAGGTCGGCCTTGGACACGAACTTCTGCGGTGCCAGCGAACGGGCGCGGTCAGCGGCGACCTTGGCGTTGGCGTAGGTCGCGCGGGCCGACGCCAGCTGGGCTTCGGAGGCGCTGAGCGAGGCGCGCAGCGGTGCCGGATCGATCAGGAACAGGGTCTGGCCCTGCTTGACCTCGCTGCCTTCCTGATAGACGCGCTTGAGCAGCACGCCAGGTACGCGGGCGCGCACATCGGCGCTGCGGAACGGCGACAGGCGACCGACCAGCTCGCGCTGCAGCGGCAGGGTCTGCGGCTTGGCGTCGATCACGCCCACCTCCGGCGGTGGGGGCGTCGGCTGTTCCGGCTTCTTGCAGGCAGCTACGGCGACAGCAACGGCGCACGTCAAGGCAAGGGTGCGGAGTGGGGCGGTCATCAGGAGGAACTCCGGGGTTGGTTTGAAGACGGGGCCGGCGAGGGCTGCGGCGCGAACGCGCGCAGGAAGCCATCGACGGAGAACTCTGCCCAGCGCCGACGCAACGCTGCGTCATCACGATGGGGGGTATGGAAGCGCTGTTTGTCGAAATCCTGACCGGCGATCATGCTCAGCAGCAGTTCGGCCATGAAGTGCGGGTCGTCATGCCGCAGCAGACCGCGACTGCAAACGGTTTCAATCCATTCAGCAAGATGAAGCGTCAGCGCGCCGGCGCCATGCCGGTACAGCGTACGCGCCTCTTCGGGAAACTGTGCTGCATCGGCGGCGATCAGGCGGCAGGCCTGACCGACGTGGGGCTGGTTGAAGTGCTCCAGGAAGTCGGTGGCGAACTGCAGCAGGCTGCCACGCAGGTCGTCACCGCGGAGTGCACGTAGCATGGCCCCGGTCGCGTGACCGACATGGCGCTGCATCACCCGCCGCAGCAGGGCCTGCTTGTTGCCGTAGCGCGAGTACAGGGTCTGCTTCGAGCAGCCGGCATGCTGGGCAACCGCGTCCATGCTCATCTGCATGCCCTGCTGGGCAAGCAGTTCGCGCACGGCATCGAACACGCGCTCATCACGCGCGTCGAGGGCGACAGGAAGGTAGGCCGGATTCACGCGGTGGACTATACCGTCCAGTTCAGGATTGTGGAATCGCGCCGATGTTGCCGCATGTGTCTTCCGGTAACACGTTTTGCCGATCCTGTCGGCAACGCTGTGCGACCGCGATGCCCATACCGGTGCGAACTGAATAGGGCGTCTAAACCGCAGCAAACCCGAATCTGGTTATTCCGTCCTGCAGCAAGGCCTTTTCGTGCGGTAGGGCTACAATTTCATTTTCCCAACTGAGCAAGCGCGCCGCTCTGCCATGAAACCGCAAAAAACCGCAGCCAAGACCGTGAAAAACAAAAGCAAACCAGTTGAGTCGGAGGTCGCAGTGACCGCTGGTTTCTCCCTGGAGCCGGTGTACACGGCCTTGCGCAAGCGTTACCCCGCGGCCGCTCAGGCCGAGGCAGTGGCATTTGCCTCCAGCTTCTACAAGCGCATGGAGGCCGACGAGTTCCCCCATCACAGCGCTGAGGAATGGGCCGCGCTTGCCGCCGAAACGCTGGAGTTCGCCCGCGCCCGCAAGTCCGGCAAGGCCAACGTCCGCGTCTTCAACCCGACGGTGAAGGCCAACGGTTGGGAATCGCCGCACACCGTGCTGCAGATCATCAACGACGACATGCCGTTCCTGGTCGACACCGTGACCATGTCGCTGGCCGAGCACGGCGTTGGCGTGCATGTGCTGGGTCACCCGGTGCTGCATTTCACCCGTGACAAGGCCGGCAAGCTGACCAAGGTCGGCGAGGGCCCGCTGGAATCGGTGATGCTGCTGGAGATCGACCGCCAGCCGGCCGAAGCCATGGCAGACATCGAGCAGGCCATCAACAAGGCGCTGGATGAAGTGCGCGCCATCGTGCGCGACTGGCAGCCGATGCAGGACAAGGCGCTGGCGCTGGCCGACGACCTCGGCAGCCGCCAGCTGCCCGTCGACGCTGCCTCGCGCAAGGAAGCACAGGAATTCCTGCGCTGGGCCGCCGACAACCACTTCACCTTCTTCGGCTACCGCGAGTACCGCGTCGAGAAGCAGGGCAAGGAAGACGTGCTGGCACCGCTGAACGACACCGGCCTGGGCCTGATGCGCGGCAAGGACAAGTCGGCCGCACGTCCGGTCAAGACCCTGGCCGCCCAGGGCCTGAACACTACGTCCGGGCTGAAGGACGCGTTGATCCTGACCAAGACCAATGCCCGTTCGCGCGTGCACCGCGCCGGCTACATGGACTACATCGGCGTGCTGGAATTCGACGCCAAGGGCAAGATCATCGGCGAACAGCGCTTCCTCGGTCTGTTCACCTCCAGCGCCTACAACCGCCGCCCGTGGGAAATCCCGCTGGTGCGCCAGCGCTACGAACACGTGATGAAACAGTCCGGCCTGGCCGGCTCCAGCCATAGCGGCAAGGCCCTGCGTCACATCCTGGAAACCCTGCCGCGCGAAGAACTGTTCCAGTCCAGCGAGGACGAACTGTTCCGCACCGCGATGGGCGTGCTGGGCCTGCAGGAGCGTGTGCGCAGCCGCCTGTTCCTGCGTCGCGACAAGTACAGCCGTTTCATTTCCGCGCTGGTCTACCTGCCGCGCGAGCGTTTCAACACCGACGTGCGTCTGCGCATCGAAGCGATGCTGAAGGAAGCACTGCACGGCGAGTACGTGGACAGCTCGGTGGTGCTGGGTGAATCGCCGTTGGCCCAGGTGCATCTGATCGTACGTCCGAAGCCGGGCGAAATGCTCGACGTCGATACCGCCGAACTGGAGCAGAAGCTGGCCCAGGTGCTGCGCAACTGGCAGGACGATCTGCGCGAAGCGCTGGTCACCCGCCATGGCGAAGCCGAAGGCCTGCGCATTGCTGCGCGTATCGGCAAGGCGCTGCCGGCCGGTTACATCGAAGACAACAGCACCGCCGTTGCCGCCAACGATGTCAGCCAGCTCGACGCGCTGACCGGCCCGGACGACCTGCGCCTGAGCCTGCAGGCCGTGCCGCGCGAATCCGGCGATGGCCTGCGCCTGAAGCTGTATCGCCAGCTGGATGACATCCCGCTGTCGGACGCGCTGCCGATGATGGAAAACATGGGCCTGCGCGTGATCGCCGAGCGTCCGTACCGCCTGTCGGTGGACAACGCGCCGGTGTACGTGCAGGACTTCGAAGTCGAATCGACCGCCGGTGCGATCGACGCGGCCAGCGTCGATGAAGCCTTCGGTGAGACCTTTGCCCGCGTGTGGCACGGCGATGCCGAGAACGATGGCTTCAACCGCCTGGTGCTGGCGGCCGGCCTGCACTGGCGCCAGGTCGCCATGCTGCGTGGCTACTGCAAGTACCTGCTGCAGACCGGCGTGCCGTTCTCGCAGGCGTACGTCGAAGGTACCTTCACCCGCTACCCGCTGCTGGCACGCCTGCTGGTCGAACTGTTCGAAGCCCGCTTCGATCCGGCCACCGGTCATGAAAGCAAGGAAGACATCGCCACCGGCCAGGCCCAGCTGAAGGCCCACCTCGACGTGCCGGCTGCCGGCGACGAGGCCACCCTGAAGGTGCTCAAGACTGTGGTCGACGCCCGCAAGGGCGACCGCGATGCGCAGATGCAGGCCGCGCGCGAAGCGCTGCTGAAGCTGATGGACCGCGTGTCGAGCCTGGACGAGGACCGCATCCTGCGTTCCTTCATGGGCGTGATCGATGCGACCCTGCGCACCAGCTACTACCAGACAGATGGCAACGGCCAGCATGGCCATGTCATCAGCTTCAAGTTCGATTCGGCCCTGGTGCCGGACCTGCCGAAGCCGCGCCCGTACCGCGAAATCTTCGTGTATGGCCCGCGCGTGGAAGGTACCCACCTGCGCTTCGGTGCCGTCGCCCGTGGCGGCCTGCGCTGGTCGGATCGCCGCGAAGACTTCCGTACCGAAGTGCTGGGCCTGGTCAAGGCGCAGATGGTCAAGAACACCGTCATCGTGCCGGTCGGCGCGAAGGGTGGCTTCTTCGCCAAGATGCCGCCGGTGAACGGCGATCGCGATGCGATCTTCGCCAACGGTGTGGCCTGCTACAAGCTGTTCATCCAGGGCCTGCTGGACATCACCGACAACATCGTCAACAACAAGATCGTGCCGCCGGTGGATGTCGTGCGTCATGACATGGACGATCCGTACCTGGTGGTGGCTGCCGACAAGGGCACCGCGACCTTCTCCGACATCGCCAACGGCCTGGCCATCGCGCACGGCTTCTGGATGGGCGATGCGTTCGCCTCCGGTGGTTCGGTCGGCTACGACCACAAGGGCATGGGTATCACCGCGCGCGGCGCATGGGAGTCGGTCAAGCGCCACTTCCGTGCACTGGGCCGTGACAGCCAGACCCAGGACTTCACCGCGGTCGGCGTCGGCGACATGTCCGGCGACGTGTTCGGCAACGGCATGCTGTTGTCGCGCCACATCCGCCTGGTCGCTGCGTTCGACCACCGCCACATCTTCCTGGACCCGAACCCGGATGCAGCGACCACGTTCGTCGAACGTGAGCGTCTGTTCACCGTGCCGCGTTCGAGCTGGGCGGACTACGACGCCAAGCTGATCAGCAAGGGCGGCGGCGTGTATCCGCGCAGCCTGAAGTCGATCGAGATCACCCCGCAGGTGCGTGAGGTGCTGGGCCTGGACGAGAGCGTCAAGGCGCTGTCGCCGAATGACCTGATGAGCGCGATCCTGAAGGCACCGGTCGACCTGCTGTGGAACGGCGGCATCGGTACCTACGTCAAGGCCGCCAGCGAGCAGCACAGCGATGTCGGCGACCGCGCCAACAACGCCCTGCGCGTGAACGGTGGCGAGCTGCGCTGCAAGGTGGTGGGCGAGGGCGGCAACCTGGGCATGACCCAGCTGGGCCGCATCGAAGCCGCCCAGGCTGGCGTGCTGCTCAACACCGACTTCATCGACAACTCGGCCGGTGTGGATACCTCCGACCATGAAGTCAACATCAAGATCCTGCTCAACGATGTGGTGCGGGCCAAGAAGCTGACCGTCGAGCAGCGCAACAAGCTGCTGGCGTCGATGACCGACGAAGTCGCCGCACTGGTGCTCAACGACAACTACCGCCAGAACCAGGCCCTGAGCCTGATGGAGCGGATGGCGGTCAAGCGCCTGGGTTCCAAGCAGCACTTCATCCGTACCCTGGAACAGCAGGGCCTGCTGGATCGCCAGATCGAGTTCCTGCCATCCGATGCCGAGCTGTCCCAGCGCAAGGCGCGCGGCCAGGGCCTGACCCGTCCGGAGCTGTCGGTGCTGCTGTCCTATTCCAAGCTGGTGGCGTTCGCCCAGCTGCTGGATTCGGACATCCCGGAAGATCCGTACCTGTCCAAGGAACTGCAGCGCTACTTCCCGACCCCGCTGCAGAAGAAGTACGCCGACGCGATGGAGCGTCACCGCCTGAAGCGCGAAATCATCGCCACGGCCGTGACCAACCAGACCATCAACCGCATGGGCGCCACCTTCCTGATGCGCATGCAGGAAGACACCGGCCGCACCATCGCCGAGGTCGCCAAGGCCTACACCATCAGCCGCGAAACGCTGGATGCACGCGCGCTGTGGGCGCAGATCGACGCCCTCGACGGCACTCTGCCGGAGTCGGTGCAGATCGATGCGCTGGAAGTGATCTGGAAGCTGCAGCGTTCGTTCGTACGCTGGCTGCTGTCGCGCCCGGGCCCGATGCCGGGCATCACCGAGGCGGTCAACCGCTACCAGGGTCCGTTCAACGACATCCGTGTTGCTTCGGGTGTGCTGCCGGATTCGCAGCGTCCGACCTACGAAGCCCTGGTGGCCGAGTGGAAGGAAAAGGGCCTGCCGTCGGCACTGGCACAGCAGCTGGCCGAACTGCACTTCCTGGAACCGGCGTTCGACATCATCGAACTGGCCCGTACCCGCAAGCTGAAGCCGGTGGATGTCTCCAAGATCCACTTCCGCCTGGGCGACGCCCTGCAGCTGCCGTGGCTGTTCGAGCAGATCGACGCGCTGGAGGTCAACGGCCGCTGGCACGCGGTGGCACGTGGCGTGCTGCGCGACGAACTGGCCGCGCACCACCGCAGCCTGGCTGGCCAGGTGCTGGCCACCAAGGGCAGCACCGCTGAAGCCAAGGTGGCCGCGTGGATCGGTCGTGACGACAGCAGCCTGCGCTTCACCCTGGCGATGCTGGCTGAACTGGCCGAGCAGAAGACCCTGGACTACCCGACCGTTTCGGTCGCAGTGCAGCGCCTGGGTCAGCTCGCTGCCCACGGCGCGTAAGTGATGTAGTGCCAGGCCATGCCTGGCATGCGTGAACCGGAACGGCCCCGCGAAAGCGGGGCCGTTCTGTTTCTGCCCTTGACCTTTGCGACCACCTGACCCGACGCCGGCCGTGAACCTGCCGGTCATCCGCCCCACGGGGTCCAACTCCCGGCGCTCGGTTATGCTCTCCATCAAACCTCCCCGGATCCACCGATGAGCGACACCCCCCGCATCGCTTTCCTGGCCAGTACCACCGAACCGGCGCAGATGGCCCGCGCAGCGATGGTCTCGCGCTATGGCGACCACGCGCCCGACCAGGCCGACGTGCTGTGCCCGCTCGGCGGCGATGGCTTCATGCTGCAGACCCTGCATCGGCACGGACACCTGGGCAAACCGGTATTCGGAATGAAGCTGGGCACGGTGGGTTTCCTGATGAACCAGTACCGTGGCGACGACGACGTGCACGCGCGTATCGCCCGCGCCGAGCCGGCCCACCTGCGCCCGCTGGAAATGGTGGCGCTGACCGAATCGGGCACCACCACCGGGTCGCTGGCCTACAACGATGTCTCGCTGCTGAGGCAGACCCGGCAGGCGGCGCATATCGGCATCGACCTCAATGGCCAGGAGCGGGTAGGCGAACTGATCGGTGATGGTGTGCTGGTGGCAACCCCGGCCGGAAGCACCGCCTACAACTACTCGGCGCATGGACCGGTGCTGCCGCTGGGCTCGCACACCATCGCCCTGACGCCGCTGGCCCCGTATCGCCCGCGGCGCTGGCGTGGCGCCATCCTCAAAGCCGACACCGAAGTGCGCTTCCGCGTGCTCGATCCCTACAAGCGTCCGGTCAGCGTCACCGCCGATTCGCACGAGACCCGTGATGTGGTCGAAGTGACGATCCGCGAGTCGCGCGAGCACCGGGTGACCCTGCTGTTCGACCCGGAGCACAACCTGGAAGACAGGATCCTGAGCGAACAGTTCGTTTTTTGACGACAATAGGCGGCCGGCACTGCCGACCGCTTGAAGGACCCCACCGATGGGCGACAACTCCCCCCGTTTGCTGACCGTCGCGGTGACCTCGCGTGCGCTGTTCGACCTGGAAGAAAGCCATGCGCTGTTCGAGAGCGATGGCGTGGCCGCCTATGCCGAGTACCAGCGCCAGCACGAGGACGACATCCTCGGGCCGGGCGTGGCCTTCCCGGTGGTGCGCAAGCTGCTGGCGCTGAACCAGGGCGCCAGCCCCGAGAACCCGCGCGTGGAAGTGATCCTGCTGTCGCGCAACTCGGCCGATACCGGCCTGCGCATCTTCAATTCCATCCAGCACTACGGGCTGGGCATCATCCGCGCGACCTTCACCGCCGGTGAGCCGACCTGGCCATACGTGAAGCCGTTCGGCACCGACCTGTTCCTGTCGGCCAACCCGGAATCGGTACGCAGCGCGCTGCGCCATGGCATCGCCGCGGCGACCATCCTGCCCAAGCCACCGGGCGAGACCGCTGCCGCTGCCGCCGACCAGATCGACATCACCCGCCCGGCCGGGCAGCTGCGCATCGCCTTCGATGGTGATGCGGTGATCTTCGGCGATGAGAGCGAGCGCATCTCGCGCGAGCAGGGCGTGGAAGCCTTCGGCCGGCACGAACGCGAGCGTGCACGCGAGCCACTCAGTGGCGGTCCGTTCCGTGGTTTCCTCTCTGCGCTGCACACGTTGCAGGAAGTATTCCCGGCTGGCGACAGCGCGCCCATCCGCACGGCGCTGGTGACCGCGCGTTCTGCACCGGCGCACGAGCGCGTGATCCGCACCCTGCGCGAATGGGGCGTGCGCCTGGACGAGGCGCTGTTCCTCGGTGGGCGGCACAAGGGCCCGTTCCTGCAGGCGTTCGGCGCGGATATCTTCTTTGATGATTCGCAGCACAACATCGACAGTGCGCGTGAACACGTGGCGGCCGGCCATGTGCCGCATGGTGTCGCCAACGAGGGCTGAAACCATGGCCGGTGGGTGCCAACCGTTGGTTGGCACTGCCATGCATCGGCGCCCACCAAGGTGGGCGTCTACCAGGGTGCCATGCCCCGGTAGTTGCCAACCTTGGTTGGCACTTCTTTGTATCGGCGCCCACCAAGGTGGGCGTCTACCGATCAAGGCGTGGCTGACATCCCCAGCTGCAGGTCCACCACCTTCCAGCGCAGGCCCTGCGGTTCCAGCACTACCTTCAACGGTGGCTGGCCGGGACCGCGATCAACGTCCACCACGAAGCGGTCCAGGGCTTCGAAGTGGTGTTCGGCGTTCTTCAGCGGTCGCGCCGGTTCGGTCGTGCCGAAGGCATCACCACCCTGTAGTTCATTGCGGCCGCGCTTCCACAGCACGTGGCCCTGCAGCATCGCGCCGATGCCGGTGGGGGTGACCATCGTTTCCACCGCGGCACCGCCCAACTGGTCGCCCAACCCGTACAGCAGCGCGCCGAAGGGGCTGGCAGCCACCTCGGGGCCGGCCTGGCGCACCAGGTAATCATTGAGCTGGGCGCGCAGGCTGGTGCGCACGCGTGGGAAATCCACGTAGCGCTCCAGGCGCGCGGTGTCGCGTTGTTCGATGGCCTTGGACAGGCCATGCACGGTCAGGTACGGGCCGCCGAACCACCAGCCCGCCATCACGACGATCAGCAGAACGAGGATGCCAATGAGCTTCTTCATGGTGCACAGCCTGCCGCAAGTGGGGGTACCGGTGGTGAACGACGGGTGATGCCGGTGATGGCCCCGGCGCAGTTCAGAACTCCAGATCCAGCGCGGCGCAGAGGTAGTCGACGAACGGGCCCAATCCTGCCAGATCCTTGCCAAGCGTGGACAGCAGGCGCGGACCGGTCATCGTGGCATCGTCCAGCGAACGCCACATCACCCAGTTGCGATGCTTCAGGTCATCGATGAATTCGAAGTCGGCCGGGAAGCCGCGCGGCGGTCGCACCAGCTTCTCGGTTTCCTCGAAGTCGAAACGCTTGCGCAGCGCCGGTGCATGCGCGGCTGCCTTCCAGCTGCCCGGGTTGTCGAGGATGAAGTGGCGGACGCGGCGCTGGGTTTCCGGTTCGGGATGCCACAGCCCCGCACCGACGAAGCTCTCGCCCGGCTGCAGGTGCACGTAGAACGAGGGTGCGGCCACTTCGCGGCGGCGCTCATGGAACAGGCGCGCGCCCTGCCAGGTCTTGTACGGCGACTTGTCGTTGGAGAAACGCGCGTCGCGGTGGATGCGGAACAACGAGCCGCCCACGCCACGGGTGTCTGCGCGGAAGTGTCCGCTTACCTCGGTCAGTGCCGGCTGCAGGTCGCCCAGCAGGCGCAGGAACGGCTGCCGCACGTGGTCTTCGTACTGCTGGCGATGGTCGTTGAACCAGGTCTTGTCATTGTGCAGCGCCAGGCTGCGCAGGAACTTGAAACTGGCATCGGAGAAATAGGTGCTCACAGGTCCTCCTGCAGGTGCTGGCCCCAGTCACGCAGCGATTGCAGCAGCGTGGCGCGGCGAACATCGTCGGGTGCTTCGGCCGCCAGCGCATCCAACTGCTGCTGGTACTGGGCCAGGTTGAGTTCGCCCAGGCTTTCCTCACCGAGCAGGCGCTGGCGGCGATAGGCATTCCAGCGCTCGCGTTCTTCCGGTGCGAGGCTGCCGGGATGATTGCGGGCGCGGTAGCGGAACAACAGCTCGGGCAGGCGCGGGTCGCGGAAGCGGCCTTCCAGTGCAGCCAACTGTTCCGGTGGCGTGGTCCGTGCCAGTGCCAGCAGCGGCTTGTCGCCGGCACCGAGGAAGCCGTCGTACAGCGAAGCGTCCACGTCGGAGACGCTCGCCGCGCGCGGCTGGTTGTAGACCTGGCGCGCCTTCTCGGCCAGCTGCGGTGCGAACGTGCGCAGTCGTTCAGCCTTGGCTTCGATCGCTGCCACGTCCAGCCCGAGTCGTGCGTGGTCATCGGCGCGCAGGTGGTTCCAGGCCACCAGCGCCGGCACCTTGTTCAGGTGCACTTCCTTCAACGGCACCCGGGCGACGCCTTCGGGCAGCTCGCTGGCACGCAGGTACAGGCGCTGGGCGATCACCTCGGCAGGCAGTTCCAGCAGGTCATCGATATCGCCATCGAGGTCGAACACGATCACCCGGTTGTTGATGGTCGGATGTACCGCCAGCGGCAACACCGGCGCCGCGCACAGGCGGCTGGCCGGGTAACGCATCGAGATATGCAGCACCGGCTTCAGCGCCGTGATGTCGAGCAGGCTGCCGACGAAACGCTTGTCGCGCAGCTTCAACGCGTAGTCCCACAGGCGCGGCTGCGACTGCTTGAACAGGCGCGCCATGCCGATCGTCGCGCGCACGTCCGACAGTGCTTCGTGGGCATCGCCCTCGCGCACGCCGTTGGCCTCGGCCAGGTGTTCGAGTTTGAACGACGTGGCGCCGTCCTCGCGCTTGGGCCAATGGATGCCCTCCGGACGGATGGCATGCATCAGTCGCAGCATGTCCAGCAGGTCCCAGCGCGAATTGCCATTGCGCCACTCGCGTTCGTACGGGTCGTGGAAGTTGCGGAACAGACCGTAGCGGATGAACTCGTCATCGAAGCGCAGGGTGTTGTAGCCCAGCGCGCAGGTGCCGGGACGCGACAGCTGCTCGTTGATGCGATCGAATGCTTCAGCTTCGCTGGTGCCTTCGGCCAGCGCCTGCTGCGGGGTGATGCCGGTGACCATCGTGGCCATCGGCGAGGGCAGCAGATCATCGGCCGGACGAACAAAGAAGCTGACCGGCGTGTCGATCTCGTTGAGATCGCTGTCGGTGCGGATCGCCGCGTACTGGGCAATGCGGGTACGGCGCGGATCCTGGCCGAAGGTTTCCAGGTCGTAGAACAGGAAGCTGTCGGCCATCAGTGCGCGCCCTCCAGCACCGGCAGCCGCGCATGGATCTGCGCCTCCAGTGCGTTCCAGTCGATGTTGTCCAGCGTGTCGTGGCCTGCGGTGGCGGTGATCAGCATCTCGCGCTGGATGTCGGTGCGGCGCAGGGCCTCGGCATAGGGCGTGTGCAGGAAGGTCACCATCGTGTAGTGCGGGACGAAACGCGTCGGCCAGCGCCGCTGCAGTTCCTGTTCCAGCTCGCGCTGCAGCAGGAAGGCCGGATCGGCCACCCGGTCGCGCATTTCCAGATAGTTCTCCAGCGCCATCTGCTGGATCGCGCGCGCATTCGGTTTGCGCTCGGCTTCGAACGCGGCGAAGGCGCTCTGCAGGTCGTCCGCCTCCATCAGATGGCGGGCCAGTGCCACGCAGTCCTCGAACGCACAGTTCATGCCCTGGCCGTGGAACGGCACCATTGCATGCGCAGCATCACCAATCAGCACGGCGCGGTCCTGCTGGTGCCAACGTTCCAGGGTGAGCGTGCCGAGCAGGCCCGGCGGATGCTGCTCCCAGTCCGCACGCAGGTTGGGAATCAGCGGCAGGGTATCGGCGAACTCGCGCGCGAACAGTGCTTCCGCCTGGACGCCGGTGTTGACCGTAGCGAAACTCGGATCGCCCTGGTTGGGCAGGAACAGGGTCACCGTGAACGTGCCCTCGTGGTTGGGCAGGGCGATGCACATGTAGTGGCCGCGTGGCCAGATGTGCAGCGCATTGCGCTCGATGCGGAAGCCGCCATCGTCGGTGGGCGGGATCTCCAGTTCCTTGTAGGAATGGTCGAGGAAGGCAATGTCCTCGCCCAGCGGGTCGCGACGGTTCATCGCCGCACGCAGCGCCGAGCCTGCGCCGTCGGCACCCACCAGCGTATCGAAGCGGATATCGTGCGGACTGTCGTCGCGATCATCGATGAAGCGCGCGTAGCCGGCATCGAAATCGACCGTGTGCAGGCGGCGGTGGAAATGCACGGTGGCACCGGCCTGCTCGGCCAGTTCCAGCAGTGTGGTGTTGAGGTCGCTGCGATGGATCGACCAGATCACTTCGCTGTCGTCGCGACCGTAGCGCTGCAACTGCGGCTCGCCTTCGCGCGGATGCACCATGCGCCCGCGCATCATCACCGCACGCGCCATCACTTCGTCTTCCACACCGGCCTGACGCAACGCGTTGCGTCCGCGCTCGGCCAGGGCCAGGTTGATCGAGCGGCCGCTTTCGTAATCGGCGATGCGCGGATCGCCACGGCGTTCGTACAGGGTGATGCGCCAGCCCTGCCGTGACAGCAGGATGGCCAGCAGGGATCCGGCCAGGCCGGCGCCGACAATGCTCAGCGAGCGGGATGCATGTGCGATCAACGAACTGTCCAGCAGTAGGGGAGGGCGGCTTACAGGCCGGCCCAGGCTTCCACTTCCTCGACGAAGTGGTGCACGTCCAGGTAACGGTTGTAGAGCGGGGTGGGCGAGATGCGGATGACGTCCGGTTCGCGCCAGTCACCCAGCACGCCGATGGCGCGCAGATGCTCGAACAGGGCGCGTCCGCGCTCGCGGCCGCCAATCACCCGCAGCGACAGCTGGCAACCGCGGCGCTCGGGTTCGGCTGGGGTGACGATTTCCAGTACCTGCGGCAGGCGCGCGCGTACCAGTGCATCGAGCATGCCGGTCAGCGCCAGCGACTTGCTGCGCAGCGAGTCCATGCCGGCACGTTCGAACAGGTCCAGCGATGCACGCAGCGGCGCCAGGCCGAGGATCGGCGGATTGCTCAGCTGCCAGCCCTCGGCGCCAACCGCGGGCTGGAACTGCGGGGCCATCTGGAAGCGGGTGGCTTCGTCATGGCCCCACCAGCCGGCAAAACGCGGCAACGTGGTGTCGCGATGATGGCGTTCGTGCACGAATGCACCGGCCACGGCGCCCGGGCCGCTGTTGAGGTATTTGTAGTGGCACCACACGGCGAAGTCCGGGGCGACGTCATGCAGGTGCAGCGGCAGGTTGCCGACCGAGTGCGCCAGGTCGAAGCCGATGCGCGCGCCCTGCAGGCGTGCGGCGCGGGTGATCGCATCCAGGTCGAAGGCCTGGCCGCTGCGATACTGCACGCCAGGCCACAGCACCAGCGCCAGGCGCGGACCGTGCGTGGCGATCGCGCGTTCGATCGCGGCCATCGAGATCGTGCCGTTGGCTTCATCCGGCTGCACTTCCACCAGGCAGTCGGCCGGGTCGAAGCCATGGAAGCGGATCTGTGCTTCCACTGCATGGCGGTCAGTCGGGAACGCGCCGGCTTCCATCAGGATCACCGGGCGTTCGGCCGTGGGCCGGTAGAAGCTGACCATCATCAGGTGCAGGTTCACGCTCAGTGTGTTCATGGCCACCACTTCGCTGGGCAGTGCGCCGACGACGCGTGCCAGCTGCGCGCTGACCAGACGGTGGTACGACAGCCATTGGGTCGGCCCGGTGAAGTGACCTTCCACCGCCAGCTCGCCCCACTGCTTCATCACTTCCTGCACCGCCGCCTGCGCGCCGCGCGGTTGCAGGCCCAGCGAGTTGCCGACGAAGTAGGTCTGCTCACCACCACCGTGGCGCGGAATCAGGAATTCCTGCCGCAGCGGCCGCAGCGGATCGGCGGCATCAAGGGCAATGGCGTGGGTGCGGCTGAGCAGGTCGGACATGGTCGGGCAACAGGCTGCAACGGGACTGCCAGTGTAGCGCCTGGGGCATGACCCGGTGCCTGCCAACCCAACACCAGCGCCGCATGATGCGGTAGTCGCCAACCTTGGTTGGCGCACTTCCGACCGAGCGCCCACCAAGGTGGGCATCTACCAGCGCGGTGGCGCTGTCAGGCCGTCGCCGGTGCCGGCAACGGATCCACGTGGCCGCACTCGCTGCAGGTGCGCAGTTCCAGGCTGGCCTGGTAGCGCGCGAATACCTTCGGCAGGTCGGTCTCGATGTTCTGCAGCGTGAAGTACTCTTCGTACAGCTTGTGGTTGCAGCGCTCGCAATGCCAGATCACGCCGTCGCGCTCATGCGGCAGGCGCTTGCGTTCCACCACCAGGCCGACGCCGCCGGGTGGGCGCCGCGGTGAGTGCGGCACCTTGCCCGGCAGCAGGAAGATTTCGCCAGCGCGGATCGGAATATCGCGCACCGCACCATCCTCCTGCACCTTCAGCACCATTTCGCCTTCCAGCTGATAGAACCACTCCGGTCCTTCGTCGTAGTGGAAATCGGTGCGGCTGTTCGGCCCGCCGACCACCATCACGATGAAATCGCCGTTGTCGATCATCTTGTTGCCGACCGGCGGCTTCAACAGATGCCGGTTTTCCTCGATCCAGCCCAGCAGGTTGATGGGGGAGGCAAGCATGTGGAGTGTCCGTGGGAGGGGGGGTCAGTCGCGGCGGCCGCGGCGCGGAACGTAGGACAGGGCCTTCTCATATGCAGGCTGCAGGTCTTCCGGTGCGCCCACGTCGATACCCATTTCGCGCACGCGGCCATCCTTCAGGCTGTACACCCAGCCGTGCACCATCAGCTTCTGGCCGCGTGCCCAGGCGTCCTGCACGATTGTCGAGCGGCAGGCGTTGACCACCTGCTCGATCACGTTCAGTTCGCACAGGCGTGCATGCTTCAGCTCCGGCTCCTCGATCGCGTCCATGATCGCCGCGTGCTTCTGTGCCACGTCACCGACATGGCGCAGCCAGTTGTCGGCCAGGCCCACCCGCGTGTTGTTCAAGCTGGCGTGCACGCCGCCGCAGCCATAGTGGCCGACGATCAGGATGTGCTTCACCTTCAGCTGGTCCACGGCGTACTGGATCACGCTGAGGCAGTTCAGGTCGGTGTGCACCACCACGTTGGCTACGTTGCGATGCACGAACACTTCGCCCGGAGCCATGCCGATGATCTGGTTGGCCGGCACGCGCGAGTCAGAGCAGCCGATCCACAGGTATTCCGGATGCTGCTGCTTGGCCAGCTGATGGAAGAAGTCCGGGTCTTCCTTCTCGATCCGGTCCGCCCAGTCGCGGTTGTTCTGCAGCAGCTTGTGGATGTCTTTCATGTTCGGGGTCCCTGACGTCGGGTGGGGGCAAGGCGCGGCCGTTCTGGTCGCGTCGTCGCGGGAAACAGGGCGCTCAGCTGCCTGCGGCGGCTTCGTCGCGATACCGGCGCATCCACTGCGCCAGTTCGGTGGAATGGGGATTGTCCAGGCGTTCCAGCTCGGCCATCACCGCCTGCTGGTTGGCCTCGGGGTGGTTCTGGCTCAGCTTCAACGTCAGCTGCACCTGTTCGACGGTGAAGCGGAAGCCGATGATGCCGCGCAGCTGGCGACGGTGGTCGTCACGCTCGGGTTCGAACCGCCACGCCTGGCCGATGCTGGCTTCGAAGCGGTCACCGGTATCGCTGACCAGCTGGGCCAGGGCATCGGTATCGTCGAAGGTCTGCAGCTGGCCGCGCAGTTCGGCGGCGGCGTAGTTCCAGGTAGGCACCCGCGCGGCGGGCTCCTTGTCCGGGTACCAGCTGGCCGAGACATAGCCATGCGGCCCGTCCACCAGCACCTTGGCCGCACCGCTGTGGCGTGCCTGCGGGTTGGCGCGGGCCCAGTGGCCGCGCAGCTCGATGTGGTCGCCGTCGCGCTGGTACAGCACCGGCAACCGGGTCAGCTCCGGCAGGCCATCGCCACCGGCGGTGAGCACGGTGACGAATGGATCACGCGCCAGCAGGCGATCCAGCCACTGCAGGTCGGTCTGTGCGAAAGCGCGCGGGGTGAACATCGGCTGGCCTCAGGCGCGACTGCCGAGTGACTGCACCATGCGCCCGCGCAGGCCTTCGTCGCTGCCCGCCTGCGGTGGCTGCACTTCATGCAGCGAGAAGCCGCGCACCAGCGCATCTTCTTCGTCCAGGCCGTCGTACTCGACGAACTCGGCGTCGAACAGCTGCGAGCGGGCGGTGTCTTCGCTGTCGTAGCTCAGTGTATTGCCATCGCTGTCCAGTACTTCGGCGGTGCCGGCCTCGCGGATGCGCAGGCGTGCCCAGATCAGGGTGTTGCCGAGGCTGGCCAGCCACCAGCTGTCACGGGCGTGGGAAAGGTCGTTCATGTGTGTATTACCAGAGCGAGGCCAGCCAGAGCAGGGCAGCCATGCCCAGTCCAGCCAGCAGGGTCAGCAGCGATACCCAGGCGGGCGTCGCCAGCCCGGACAGCGAGCGGTCCGGCTGGGTGCGGTATTCGCGCCGCAGCAGCCAGCCCAGCGCATCGGGCTTGAGGAAGGCACCACTGCCGAAGCGCTGCGCCAGCGCCGGATGGCGATCGCGCACATGCACCAGGGTCAGCGGCCAGAAGATCACGAAGGCACTGAACCCGGCCACTGCAACGCCGACGAAACACAGGGCGAAGAACAGGGTCATGGGGGCAGTACCTCCGTGGTCGGGCGTGTGGGCTTAGAAGTCCGCGCTGCCCGGGGCGCGCGGGTAGGGGATCGCATCGCGGATGTTGGACAGGCCGCAGACGTAGACCACCAGGCGCTCGAAGCCCAGGCCGAAGCCGGCGTGCGGCACCGAGCCGTAGCGGCGGAAATCGCGGTACCAGCTGTAATGCTCGCGATCCAGGCCGAACTGCGCCATGCGTGCATCCAGCACATCCAGACGCTCTTCGCGCTGGCTGCCGCCGATGATCTCGCCGATGCCCGGGGCCAGCACGTCCATCGCCGCGACGGTCCTGCCGTCATCGTTCAGGCGCATGTAGAAGGCTTTGATGTGCTCGGGGTAGTTGGTCACCACCACCGGGCGGCCGACGTGTTCCTCGGTCAGCCAGCGCTCGTGCTCGGTCTGCAGGTCCAGGCCCCATTCGACCGGGAAGTCGAACTTCTTGCCGGACTTCTGCAGCAGGGCGACCGCATCGGTGTAGTCGATGCGCTCGAACGGCGCGTTGATGAAGTCTTCCAGCTTGGTGATCGCGTTCTTGTCCACGCGCTCGGCGATGAAGGCCAGGTCGTCGCCGCGCTCGTTGAGCACCGCGCGGAACAGGTACTTCAGGAATTCTTCGGCCAGGCGTGCGTCTTCGGCCAGGTCGGCGAAGGCGATTTCCGGCTCGATCATCCAGAACTCCGCCAGGTGGCGGGTGGTGTGGCTGTTCTCGGCGCGGAAGGTCGGGCCGAAGGTGTACACCTTGCTCAGCGCCAGGCAGTAGGCCTCGACGTTCAGCTGGCCGGACACGGTAAGGAAGGTTTCCTTGCCGAAGAAGTCGCGGCTGAAGTCGATCCCGCCCTGGGCATCACGCGGCAGGTTCACCATGTCCAGGGTGGACACGCGGAACATCTGGCCGGCGCCTTCGGCATCGGAGGTGGTGATGATCGGGGTGCTGATCCAGTTGAAGCCGTTCTCGTGGAAGAAGCGGTGCACGGCCTGGGCCAGGCAGTTGCGGATGCGGGTGACCGCGCCGAACAGGTTGGTGCGCGGGCGCAGGTGCGCCACTTCACGCAGGAACTCCGGCGTCATCGGCTTGGGCTGGATCGGGTAGGTGAGCGGGTCTTCGACCCAGCCGACCACCTCGACCGCGCTGGCCTGGATCTCAAACGACTGGCCCTTGCCCTGCGACTTCACCAAAGTGCCGGTGGCCACCAGCGAGCAGCCGGTGGTCAGGCGCTTGATTTCGTCGAAGTTGGCCAGCGCGTCGCCGGCCACGACCTGGATCGGGGCGAAGCAGGAGCCGTCGGTCACATTCACGAAAGCCAGATTTGCTGAACCGCGCACCGTGCGCACCCAACCGCGTACCGTGACTTCGCCACCTTCCGGGATCTTCCCGGCAAGCGCATGTTCAACGCTGACCACCGTCATGACTTGAATCCTCTGCTGATCGACTCGATCTCTGAACACGGGAGTTTACCGGTTGCAGCGTTCTGCTTGCGAGGCATTTCTGCGGTCATCGGCTCCCTATAATGTCCCGGTACCTCTGGAGTGATCCACCATGGCTGTCAGCCTGACCCCTATTGCCTTCGAGCGCGTGCAGCGCTTCGTCGCCCAGACCCCCGGCGCGCTGGGCCTGCGCTTTGGCGTGACCAAGACCGGCTGCTCCGGCTGGGGCCACATCACCGACCTGGCCCGCGACGAGCGCGCGGACGACACCGTGTTCGACCAGGACGGGGTGAAGATCTACGTCGACGCCAAGAGCCTGGCCCTGGTGGACGGCACCGTGATCGACTTCGGCAAGCACGGCCTGAGCGAGACCTTCACGTTCAGCAACCCGAATGCCACCGCCGAGTGCGGTTGCGGCGAGAGCTTCACCACCGACGCCGACAAGGCCTGAGCCCCGCTTGGGTAGATGCCGACCTTGGTCGGCACGGGAGCAGGGCGCCCCCGATTCAGGTGGCCCGGTTACCCACCGGTTGCCCAGCCCCCCCATCTGCGCCATAATGCGCGGCTTCCTGCCTCCCTGGCAGGATCCCTTGCCCCACCGCGGTATCAACGGCGGGGGGCTGTCCGGCCGCAAGGCCACATCCGAAAGGTAGAAAAACATGAGTCGTCATTACGAAATCGTGTTCATGGTCCACCCGGACCAGAGCGAGCAGGTCCCGGCCATGATCGAGCGCTACAAGTCGCTGGTCGAGAACGGCAACGGCACCATCCACCGTCTGGAAGACTGGGGCCGCCGCCAGCTGGCGTACCCGATCCAGAACCTGGTGAAGGCGCACTACGTGCTGCTGAACATCGAAGTCGACCAGGCCGTTCTGACCGAACTGACCGAGAGCTTCCGCTTCAACGACGCCGTGCTGCGCAACCTGGTCATCAAGCGTGACGAGGCTGACACCGAGCAGTCGCTGATCATGAAGAGCAAGGACGAGAAGGGCGACAAGCCCGAGCGTGGTGAGCGTCGTCGTCGTGATGACGAAGAAGGCGAAACCACCCCCGCCGCTGACAACGATGCCGGCGACGACGCCGCTTCGGCCGCCTAAGGAGCACTGACATGTCCAAGTTCTTCCGTCGCCGCAAGTTCTGCAAGTTCACGGCCGAAGGTGTCAAGGAGATCGACTACAAGGATCTCAACACCCTGCGCCAGTACCTGACCGAGAACGGCAAGATCGTGCCGAGCCGCGTCACCGGTACCAAGTCGAAGTACCAGCGTCAGCTGGCGACCGCCGTCAAGCGCGCTCGCTTCCTGGCCCTGATTCCGTACACCGACAACCACGACGTCTGATGCCGGCGGGGCAGCTCCGCGCTGCCCCCGCTGTGCCAGCTATTCGGACAGCCTTTGTTGCGGGGCCCGCGCCTCGCTAACGAATAACTTATCTGGAGCAATACCATGCAGCTGATCCTCCTGCAGAAAGTCACCAACCTCGGCAACCTCGGCGACCTGGTCGACGTGAAGCCGGGCTACGGCCGTAATTTCCTCGTGCCGCAGGGCAAGGCCGTTCCGGCCACCGAGAGCAACAAGGCCGAGTTCGAAGCCAAGCGCGCTGATTACGAAGCCAAGGCCCAGTCCATCCACGCCGACGCTGAAGCCCGCAAGGCCAAGCTGGAAGGCGCGAGCGTGACCGTCGCCGCCAACGCTTCGACCGAAGGCAAGCTGTACGGCTCGGTCGGCGCCCGCGAAATCGCCGATGCCTTCACCGCTGCCGGCCTGCCGCTGAGCAAGAGCGAAGTCATCCTGGGCGAAGGCGCCTTCCGCAACATTGGCGAGTACGAAGTCCTGGTGCACCTGCACGCGGACGTCGAGACCACCGTCAAGGTCGTGGTTGAAGCCGAAAAGGCCTGATCCCACGCCGCAAGGCCTGGTATCACCAGAACGGGCGCCCGCAAGGGTGCCCGTTTTTGTTTTGGGCGAAGGCGACCTGGCCGGGCCGGTGCTTGGCGGGTGACGCATGTGCCGGCGGATTCAGCATGAATCCATGAATATCAACACGTTGCTCTCATTTTCCGGACACGGGTAGGTGTCCCGGGCGGCCTGCGGCGACGCCGGAGAGCAGGGGCGGGCGTGAGCGCGGAGCTTCCTCCCCCGGTCATCCCGCCCGTGGAACATTGGCCCCGCTATACTCATTCCATTGCGTCACCCTTGGCCCTGTTGAATTCTTTTGAAATCAAGGGCTTGAGGTGCTGGCTGACCTGACATCCACTATGGTGGCGGCCGTAAGGCCCTTGCCCGGAACCCAATCACGCCATGCGTCTTTCCACGATCAAGCTGTCCGGCTTCAAGTCCTTCGTCGATCCGACCACCCTGCACCTGCCGACCAACATGACCGGCGTGGTAGGCCCCAATGGCTGCGGCAAGTCGAACATCATCGACGCCGTACGCTGGGTCATGGGCGAGAGCTCGGCCAGCCGCCTGCGGGGTGACTCGCTCACCGACGTGATCTTCTCCGGTTCCAATGCCCGCAAGCCGGTCTCGCAGGCCACCGTCGAGCTGATCTTCGACAACTCGGATCACACGATTTCCGGCGAGTACGCCTCGTTCAACGAGATCTCGGTCAAGCGCACCGTCAGCCGTGACGGCAGCAGCAACTACTACCTCAACGGCACCAAGTGCCGCCGCCGCGACATCACCGACCTGTTCCTCGGCACCGGCCTGGGCCCGCGCAGCTACTCGATCATCGAGCAGGGCATGATCAGCCAGATCATCGAGGCGCGTCCGGAAGACCTGCGCGTGTACCTGGAAGAGGCTGCCGGCATCTCCAAGTACAAGGAGCGCCGCAAGGAAACCGAGACGCGCATCCGCCACACCCGCGAGAACCTGGACCGCCTTGGCGATCTGCGCGAGGAAATCACCAAGCAGCTGGAACACCTCAAGCGGCAGGCGAAACAGGCCGAGCAGTACCAGGCGCTGCAGGAAGAGCGCCGGGTCAAGGACGCAGAGTGGAAGGCGCTGGAATACCGCGGCCTGGATGGTCGCCTGTCCAAGCTGCGCGAAGGCCTGTCGCAGGAAGAAACCAAGCTGCAGCAACTGATCGCCGACCAGCGTGACGCCGAGGCGCGGATCGAGACCTCGCGTGTGCGTCGCGAGGAGGCTGCAGACGCGCTCAATGCCGCGCAGGCCGAGGTCTACCAGGTGGGCAGCACGCTGGCCCGTCTCGAACAGCAGATCCAGCACCAGCGCGAACTGTCGCAGCGCCTGCACAAGGCGCGCGATGAAACCCGCCAGGCACTGGCCGAACTGGGCCAGCACATCAGTGGTGACGAAGCCAAGCTGATGGTGCTGCGCGAAGCGGTCGATGCGGCCACCCCGCAGTTGGAAGAACTGCAGGAAGAGAACGAGATCAAGCAGGAAGGCCTGCGCGAGGCCGAAACGCGGCTGTCCGATTGGCAGCAGCGTTGGGAGCAGCACACCTCCCAGAGTTCGGAGGCCTCGCGCGCCGGTGAGGTCGAGCGCACCCGCGTGGACTACCTGGACAAGCAGATCCTTGATGCCGATCGTCGCCGCGAAGCACTGGCGGCCGAGCGCGCTGGCCTGGACGTGGATGCGCTGGACGAGGTCTTCGAGCAGCTGCACCTGCAGCACGAGACGCAGAAGACCGCGCTGGATGAGCTGACCGAACAGGTCGAGGAGCGCAAGCACGGTGTTGCCGCCGTGCAGGAGCAGCAACGTAACGGCCAGAACGAACTGGCCGAGCTGCGCAAGCAGGTCAATGGCCTGCGTGGGCGCCTGTCCTCGCTGGAAACCCTGCAGCAGGCCGCACTCGGCCAGGAGCAGGGCGCGGCGGTGGCGTGGCTGAAGTCGCGTGGCCTGGATTCGGCCGCACGCGTGGGTGAACGCCTGGATGTCGATGCCGGCTGGGAAAATGCAGTGGAAAGCGCCCTCGGCCAGTTGATCGAAGGCGTGCTGGTCGATGATCCGGCCAGCCTGGTCGATGCATTGGGCGAGCTGGGCGAAGGCCGCATTGCATTGGTCGCCAATGACGGCGCGGACCTGAAGGTCGCACCAACCTCGCTGGCTGCACGTGTGCGTGGACCGGCGCCGATCCGTCGCCTGCTTGCGCGCCTGCACGGTGCGCGCGACCTGGCCGAAGCCAATGCGCTGCAGGCCAGCCTGCCTGAGGGCGATTCCATCATCACCCAGGGCGGTGAGCGTCTGGGCGAGGGCTGGGTGCGCGTGTCGCGCTCCGGCGCTGCCAAGCAGGGCGCGCTGCTGCGCGAACGCGAAATCAATGAACTGCGCGAGCAGATCGAACAGCTGCAGTCGCGCGAAACCGAACTGGAAGAACAGCTGGCCGGTTTCCGTGAGCATCTGTTGGCGGCCGAACAGCAGCGCGAGGATGCGCAGCGGGCGCTGTACCTGGCGCACCGCGCGGTGTCCGAACTGGCTGGCCAGCTGCAGGGCCAGCAGGGCAAGGTCGAGGCGGCACGTACGCGCATCGACCGCATCGAAGGCGAGCTCAGCCAGTTGCTGGAGACCCTGGACATCAATCGCGAACAGGCGCGTGAAGCGCGTTCGCGGCTGGAGAATGCGGTCAACAGCATGGGCGACCTGGAGTCGAACCGGCAGGGCCTGGAGGGCGAACGCCGTCAGTTGACCGAGGCGCGTGATCTGGCCCGCGACGCCGCCCGTGCGGTGCGCGAGCGTTCGCACGCGTTGGCGCTGACCCTGGAATCGCAGCGTGCCCAGGTGGCTTCGTTGAGCCAGGCACTGGAACGCATGAACACCCAGCGTGGCCAGCTGGATTCGCGCCTGGGCGAACTGCATTCGCAGCTGGACGAAGGCGATACACCAGTCGAGTCGCTGCAGGCAGAGCATCAGAACGCGTTGGAAGAGCGAGTACGTGCTGATCGCGTGCTGACCGAGGCGCGCACGCTGCTGGATGGCATCGACGCCGAGCTGCGCAATTACGAGCAGACCCGCCACCAGCGCGACGAGCAGGCGTTGGCCCAGCGCGAGCGCATTTCGCAGCGCAAGCTGGACCAGCAGGCATTGGTGCTCAGTGCCGAAACCCTGCAGGGCGCGGTGGAGAAGGCCGGTTTCGTGCTGCAGGATGTGATCAACACGCTGCCCGAAGAGGCGCGCCTGGGCGACTGGGAACAAGCCGTGCACCAGATCGATGGCCGCATGCGCCGGCTGGAGCCGGTCAACCTGGCCGCGATCCACGAATATGGCGAAGCCTCGCAGCGCTCGGAGTATCTGGACGCCCAGCACGTGGATCTGACCACGGCGCTGGAGACCCTGGAAGATGCGATCCGCAAGATCGACCGCGAGACCCGCGGCCGTTTCAAGGACACCTTCGATCGGGTCAATGCCGGTGTGCAGGCGCTGTATCCGCGCCTGTTCGGTGGCGGCCACGCCTACCTGGAACTGACCGGCGAAGACCTTCTCGACACCGGTGTGACCATCATGGCGCGCCCCCCGGGCAAGCGGGTGTCGAGCATCTCGCTGTTGTCCGGTGGCGAAAAGGCGATGACCGCCGTGGCGCTGGTGTTTGCGATCTTCCAGCTCAACCCGGCGCCGTTCTGCCTGCTGGACGAGGTGGATGCTCCGCTGGATGAAGCCAACGTCGGCCGCCTGGCCAACATGGTCAAGGAAATGAGCGAGAAGGTGCAGTTCCTGTTCGTCAGCCACAACAAGGCCACGATGGAAGCAGCGCACCAGTTGTCGGGCGTGACGATGCGCGAACCGGGCGTCAGCCGCCTGGTCAGCGTGGACCTGGAAGAAGCCGCGCGATTGGCGGGCGCGGCCTGACGTGCCATCCTAGTTACCTGAATGAACTAGCCGGAGAACCTAACGAATGTCCGACACGGCACTGTTGCGCATCGGCATCCTGGCCGCCGGCCTGCTGTTGGTCGCTGCGATCTTCCTGTTTGGCCGTCCCAAGAAGAAGCCCCAGGGCCGTCGTCTGGACAGCGCCGAGCCGGCAAGCGGCGAGCGCCGCGAGCCGGTGCTGGGCGAGGATGGCGTGCCCGTGGCCGATGCCCGCGTCGAGCCTGGCATGGGCGATGCGGTCGAGCAGGCCGAACTGGGACTGCCCGACGTCGATGGCGCGGCCAGCGACCTGGGCAAGCGTGCGACCCAGGATTTCGACAAGATCGTTTCATTGTTCGTGGCCGCCCGCGCCGGCGAACAGCTTCGTGGCGAAGACATCGTCGTGGCCGCGGAAAAGACCGGCCTGGTGTTTGGCCACATGAATGTCTTCCACCGGCTGGTCGAGGGTCATCCCGAACGCGGCCCGATCTTCTCGATGGCCAGCATCATGAAGCCGGGCAGCTTCGACATGGGCAACATCCGCGCCATGGAAACCCCGGCCATCGCCTTCTTCCTGACCCTGCCGGCGCCGCTGACCGCGCTGGACGCCTGGGAGAAGATGCTGCCGACCGTGCAGCGCATGGCCGAGCTGCTGGATGGCGTGGTACTGGATGACGGCCGCAACGCGCTCGGTCGCCAGCGCATCGCCCATATCCGTGATGAGCTGCGCGCCTATGACCGCCAGCACCAGGCCCCCCCGCTGACCAAGACCCCGCGCTGGTAAGCGCAGCAGGTCCTGGCGTGCCGACCAACGGTCGGCACCCACCAGACCAGTAGATCCACGCCGTGCGTGGATGCGGTCTACGCCGGCACGCCCGCCACCTTCGCGAACGCGCTGCGGAAGCGCGCCATCTCTTCTTCGGTGCCCACGGTCACGCGCACGCGCTGCGGCCAGATCGGCCAGCTGCGGCCGATCACCACGCCGTTGTCCGCCATGGCCTTGGCGAAGGCCGCGCCGTCACGTTGCACATCCACCACGAAGCAGTTCGCTTCCGTCGGCAGGCAGTCGAAGCCACGCTTGCCCAGCCAGGCGATGGTGGTCTGCCGGGCCTTGGCATTCTGCAGGCGTCGCTGCGGAACCAGCTGCGGGTCACGCAGGCTGGCCAGTGCCGCTGCAAGTGCGGGCACGGGCAGCGGGTTCTCGCCCAGGCTGGCCAGCTCGCGCAGGCGCTCGGGATGTGCCGCCGCCACGCCAAGGCGCAGTCCGGCCATGCCGTACAGCTTGGAGAAGGTACGCAGCACGATCAGGTCATCGCGCCGGGCCACCTGTGCAATCAGGCTGGGCTGTTCGCTGTACTGCAGATAGGCCTCGTCCAGCAGCACGCGGGTACCGGCGGGCTTGTTGACCAGCAGCCAGGCCAGCTCGTCGGCGGGGCTGATCGAGCCGGTGGGGTTGTTGGGGTTGCACACGTACAGCAGGCCAGTCGGTCGCGCGTGCGCGGCGGCCACCATCGCGCGCAGGTCGTGCGCACCATCGCTGCGCAGCGGCACCTTCTGCACATGCGCGCCGCGCGCGGCTGCCATCTCACCCAATGTCTCGAAGGTCGGGTCGGCCACCACCAGGCCCGCCTGCGGGCCGGTCCATAGCGTCGCCGCGCGGTTCAGCGGCTCGCTGGAGCCCGGATACAGGCGCACGTGGTCGGCGGGAACGCCGGCCTGGGCGATGAAGGCATCGCGCACCTCACCGGCCAAGGCGAAGCGGTAACGCCCGCAGCTGGCGATGCTGTCGCGCGCCGCCTGCTGTGCGGCGGGCGAGGGGCCATACGGGCACTCGTTGAAATTCAGCAGTACCGCGCCTTCATTGGCGGTTGGCGGGGCCACAGTTGCTGGCTGTGCCAGGGCGGGCCGAGGCAGGCCGCTGCTGGCAAGAGCGAGACCGGCGCCGGCCAGTTGCAGGAAGTGGCGGCGGGAGGCAGGCAGGGTCACAGGCGCGGTTCCTGAAGGGCTATCGACGCACGCTAGCGCTGGCAGTGATTGCCGGCAAGCGGTTGTCCAGAGTCGAGCCGCGCACGTCTGCTGTTCGCCGCCCGTTGAGCCTGGCTCGACGCTGCAGACAGGGCCTGACGCGCAGGCGCGGTAGAATTCCCGGCCATCCCAGAACCCGCGGATTCCGATGAGCCCCAGCCCCGCCGAACGTGCCGAAGACCTGCGCCGGCAGATCGCCCAGGCCAACCGCGCCTATCACGAGCTGGATGCGCCGGAGATCCCCGACGTCGACTACGACCGTCTGGTGCGTGAGCTGGAGGCGCTGGAGCGCGAGCATCCCGATCTCGCCCGTGCCGACAGCCCGACCCAGCAGGTGGGCGCCCGGCCGTCGGGACGCTTTGCCGAAGTCACCCATGCGGTGCCGATGCTGTCGCTGTCCAATGCCTTCAGCGATGAGGAAGTAGCTGACTTCGTACGCCGCATCGATGAGCGTCTGCGCCGCGGCACCCTGCGTTTTTCCGCCGAACCGAAGATGGACGGCCTGGCGATCAGCCTGCGTTATGAGGACGGCCATTTCGTGCTGGGTGCCACCCGTGGCGACGGCAGCACCGGCGAGGACGTGACCGCCAACCTGCGCGAGATCGGCGACATCCCCAAGCGTCTGAAAGGCAAGGACTGGCCGGATGTGCTGGAAGTGCGCGGTGAGGTCTACATGGCCCGCGCCGACTTCGAGGCCTACAACGCGCGCGCGCGCCTGCACGGTGGCAAGGTGCTGGCCAATCCGCGCAATGCCGCCGCCGGTTCGCTGCGCCAGCTCGACCCGAAGATCAGCGCGCAGCGCAGGCTCAGCTTCTTCACTTACGGCACCGGTGACGTGCAGGGCGGTGAGCTGCCCGATACGCATTCGGGTACGCTGGCACAGCTGCGCGAATGGGGCTTCCCGGTCAGCGACCTGTGCAAGGTGGTGGAAGGCAGCGACGGCCTGTTGGCCTATTACCGGGACATCGGCGAGCGTCGCGACAGCCTGGCATTCGATATCGATGGTGTGGTCTACAAGCTCGATGACCGCGCCGGCCAGCAGACCATGGGCTTCGTTTCGCGCGCGCCACGCTGGGCCATCGCGCACAAGTTCCCGGCGCAGGAACAGAGCACCACGCTGGAAGCCATCGAAATCCAGATCGGCCGCACCGGTGCTGCCACCCCGGTGGCACGTCTTGCGCCGGTCGCGGTGGCTGGGGTGATCGTCTCCAACGCCACCCTGCACAACGCTGACCAGATCGCGCGGCTGGACGTGCGCGTGGGCGACAGTGTGATCGTGCGCCGTGCTGGCGATGTGATCCCGGAAGTGGTCAGCGTCATCCTCGACCGCCGTCCTGCGGGCACCACGCCCTGGCAGATGCCGACCAGCTGCCCGGTGTGCGGCTCGGAGATCGTGCGCGAGGAGGGGGCCGCCGCGTGGCGCTGCTCGGGCGAGCTGTCCTGCCCGGCGCAGCGCAAGGAAGCCATCGCCCACTTCGCCTCGCGACGGGCGATGGATATCGACGGCCTTGGCGACAAGTACATCGAAACCCTGGTGGACGCCGGCATCGTCAAGAGCGTGGCCGATCTGTACCGCCTCACCCGTGACCAGCTGCTGCACCTGAAGCTGGTGCTGGATGCTGAAGACCCTTCGGCACTCGCAGCCAGCCTGAAACTGCACCTGCCGGCCGAAGGCAGCGGCGCGGTGCTCAACGCCGTGTTGAAGCTGGATGGCAACGATGCGCGATGGCGCGCGCAGGCATTGGCGCAGCCGGCAGCCTTCGAATGGAATACGAAGAAGATCGCCACCAAGTGGGCGGACAACCTGATTGCTGCGATCGACGCCAGCCGTGATGCGACGCTGGAGCGACTGCTGTTCGCGTTGGGCATCGAGCACGTCGGCGAGAGCACCGCCAAGGCGCTGGCACAGTGGTTTGGCGATCTGGCGTTGATCCGCCGTCTGCCGTGGCCGCTGTTCAAGCGCGTGCCGGATATCGGTGGCGAGGTCGCGCGCTCGCTGGGCCATTTCTTCGAACAGGAGGGCAACCAGCAGGCCATCGATGCACTGCTGCAGGTGGGGCAGGTACGTATCAGCGACGTGCATCCGCCGAGCGCAAAGCTGCGCGAAGGTCTTGACCTGGCGCAACTGCTGGTTGAAGCGGAGATTCCCGGCATCACCCGCCTGCGTGCCGAGAAGCTGGTCGCAGCGCTGCCCAGCGCGCAGTCGGTGCTGGACGCCGAACACGGCCAGTTCGTCAACGCCGGTCTGCCCGATGACACCGCGCGAGGCTTCGCTGACTGGCTGGACAGCGAGGGCCATGGCGCGATGCTGCTCGCGGCCGAGGTGGAGATGAAACACATCCTGGCCAGCGCACCGGCCCTGGCCGAAGTGGTGGCCGGCCCGCTGGACGGGCAGACGGTGGTGCTGACCGGCACGCTGGCCCAGCTCAATCGCGATACCGCCAAGGAGCGCCTGGAGGCGCTGGGGGCCAAGGTGTCCGGCAGCGTCTCGAAGAAGACCAGTTTCGTGGTGGCCGGCACCGAGGCCGGTTCCAAGCTGGACAAGGCGCAAGCGCTGGGCGTTCCGGTGTGGGATGAAGAGCGCCTGCTGGCCTACCTCTCCGAACACGAATGATGAATCGGCCGGGTGCGCAGGCGCCCGGCACGCAACCGCAGAGGAACACTGATGCAGACCGCTCCGCTGGATTTCCGCTTGGCCACCCGTGCCGACGAGGAACTGCTGATCGCGCTGATGCGCGATTTCTACGCCGAAGACAAGATCGAATTCGACGATGCGCGCGTGCGCCGTGGTGTCGATGCGCTGCTGGCCGATCCGCGCAACGGTGAAGTGCTGCTGTGGCTGGACGAGGCCGCAGCCGTCGTCGGCTATGCGGTGATCGCGATGGGCTTCAGCCTGGAGCAGGGCGGCCATTTCATGCTGCTGGACGAGCTCTATCTCAGCCACCGCGCACGCGGCCGTGGCCGTGGCAAGCGGGCACTGGCCATCTGCGAACAGCGCGCGCGGGGGCGCGGCGTGAGCCGGCTGCGGTTGGAGGTCAATCATCACAACGAACTGGCGCGCCGCCTGTATCTGGCCAGCGGCTACATCGATGACACCCGCGATCTGCTGACCCTGCCGCTGGATCATCCGCGCCCGGAGGGCATCCTGTGAGCGAGGCACTGCTGCGCAGCCTGCAACAGCGCGCCACCCTCAATGCACTGGTGCGGCGCTTCTTCGCCGAGCGCGGCGTGCTGGAAGTGGAAACGCCGATCCTGTCGGTGGCGGGCAACACCGAGCCGAACATCGACAGCTTCCACACCGATTTCAGCGGTCACGTCGATGCGGGCGGTCGCCGCCGCTGGCTGCGCACCTCGCCGGAGTTCCCGCTCAAGCGACTGCTCGCTGCCGGCGTGGGCGACTGCTATGAACTGGGCCGGGTGTTCCGCAATGGCGAAGCGGGCGGCCGCCACAATCCCGAGTTCACCATGCTGGAGTGGTATAGGGTTGGCTGGGACCACCATCGGCTGCTGCAGGAAACCGCAGAACTGGTGGGGCAGGCGCTGGCGCTGGTGGGTCGCAGCGCGACGTTGCGTGTGCTGAGCTATCGCGAACTGTTCCAGCAACACGCCGGCGTGGACCCGTTCGATGCCGATGAGGCAGCGCTGCGCGCCGCACTTGGCGAAGTGCACATTGATCCGGTGGGCCTGACCCGCGATGACTGGCTGGATCTGTTGATGACCCACCGTATCCAACCGCATTTCGATGACGCGGTCATGACCGTCGTCCACGACTGGCCCGCCAGCCAGGCGGCACTGGCGCGCATCCGCGCCGGCACACCGCCGTTGGCCGAGCGTTTCGAGCTGTACCTGGGCACGGTGGAACTGGCCAACGGTTATCACGAACTGAACGATGCGGCTGAACAACGCGCGCGTTTCCAGCATGACCTGCAGCGCCGTCATGTACGGGGGCAGGTGCAGCCCGCGCTGGATGAAGCGTTGCTGCGTGCACTGCCTTCAATGCCGGCCTGTGCCGGCGTTGCCGTCGGCATTGATCGCCTGTTGATGGCGATGCACCGTACACCGCGCATTGCAGATGTACTTGCATTCGATTTCGCCCACGCATGACCCGACGATTTCCCATGGACCTGGCAGGCTGAACGAAAACGCGCTTTGTCGCGCTTGATTCAGCAAGCACGATGATGCTCTTATCACAGCCGATACCGCACACTTGCGTCGTGGTTCATCCATTCATGGGGAAGGCTTTGGTCAAGTGGTTCGCGGTCGTAGCGGCACCGATGTACTCCGTGGCGATATGGGGTGGCCTGCTTCCGTCGACCGCATCGGCGCAGTCGCTTGGCTATGACAGCGAAGTGGTGACCTGCGAATCCCGCGACATGGGCTGGGTGCACTGCGATATCGATGTCAGCAACGGCGTCGATCTGATCCGCCAGTTGTCCAGCAACAGCTGCATCCGTGGCAGCGAGTGGGGCACCGACCGCAGTGGCGTGTGGGTGACCCTGGGCTGCCGTGCCGAGTTCCGCGCGCGCCCGGCAGAGACGGACGCAGCGGCGCCGTCGACCGAGGGTCGCAAGCGTCTGGTGCGGCGGGTGGTGCGCTGTGAGTCCAACGGTCGCCCGCAGAGTTGCCCGGTGCGCCTGGATGGTGCGCCGGTGCGGTTGCTGCGCCAGCTGTCGGTGCTGCCGTGCCGGGAAGGGCAGGGCTGGGGCTACAAGCGCAATGAGGTATGGACCACCCGGGGGTGCCAGGGTGACTTCGAGGTGGCCGACGAGCAGGGCCGTTTCGTCGACATGCCGCGCCGGCTGACCTGCGAATCCAAGTCCAAGAAGCGCCGCTTCTGTGGCGCCAGCATCTCCACCAGCGCAACCATCTCCAACCAGCTTTCCAGCACCCCGTGCGAGGAAGGCAGCACCTGGGGCTGGAACCGCAACGGCATCTGGGTCGACGGCGGCTGCCGCGCCGAATTCTCGGTGAACTGATCCGGACAGGATCCATCCGCGCGTGGCGTGGCCCTACAATGGGCCCATGAATACCGCCACCGACCTCGACTACGCCCGCTACGACCACATCCGCCCGATCCTGTGGACCGGCGATACCCTGCAACTGCTTGACCAGCGCAAGCTGCCGTTCGTGGTCGAGCATGTAGCCTGCCATGACAGCGATGAGGTGGCCGCCGCCATCCACGCCCTGACCGTGCGCGGTGCGCCGGCCATCGGCATCGCCGCCGCCTGGGGTGTGGTGCTGGCCGCACGTGATGTGCAGGCCGCCGACGGCGCGCATGCCCTGCAGCAGCTGGAGCCGGCGCTGCAGCGGCTGAACGCCTCACGCCCGACCGCAGTGAACCTGGCCTGGGCGCTGGCACGCATGCGACGTTGCCTGAGTGCCGCCGGTGCCGACTGGAAGGCGCTGCTGGAGGCCGAGGCACAGGCCATCGCTGAAGAAGACCTGGCCGCCAACCGCCATATGGGCGCCCTCGGTGCCGGCCTGATCGAGGCCGGCAGCGGCGTGTTGACCCATTGCAATACCGGTTCGCTGGCCACCGCCGGCTTCGGTACGGCGTTGGGCGTGATCCGCGCCGGGATGGCCCAGGACCGCATTGCCCGGGTGTTCGCCGGCGAGACCCGGCCGTGGTTGCAGGGTGCGCGCCTGACCGTGTGGGAGCTGCAGCAGGATGGCATCGACGCGACGCTGATCGCCGACTCGGCCGCCTCCCACCTGATGAAGACCGGTGCCGTGCAGTGGGTGATCGTCGGCGCCGACCGGATCTGCGCCAATGGCGATACCGCCAACAAGATCGGCACCTACCAGCTGGCCATCGCGGCCCGCCACCACGGGGTGAAGTTCATGGTCGTGGCACCGTCCTCGACGGTGGACATGGATACCGTGGACGGCAGCCAGATCGAGATCGAACAGCGCGATCCGGGCGAACTGTACGGCGTGGGCGGCACCCGCACCGTGGCCGAGGGCATCGCTGCCTGGAACCCGGTGTTCGATGTCACCCCGGGCGAGCTGATCGATGCCATCGTGACCGAGCGGGGGGTGATCCTGAACCCGACCGCGGAGAACATGCGCGCCGCCTTCGGCGGCTGACGCGGGCAGGGGCGGGAGCCTTTCCACGGGAAAGCGCCCCGGCCCAGCGTCCGGTAGTGCCGGGCGCTGGCCGGCAAACCCCTAAGTTCCTGATTTGTGCCGGTAAAATCACCGTAAAAGCAGGCGGAAAACGGCCCCGTGTGGTAGAATCCAGCGGTTGAATCGAGGTTCCGGCACGACCGCCCCCGGGTGGATGCGCCGGACTGGACCGCTACCAGACAACGGAACCCGAATGGCAGAAACCGCCAAGGAAATCATCCAGGTCAACCTGGAAGACGAGATGCGCAAGAGCTACCTCGATTACGCCATGAGCGTGATCGTGGGGCGCGCGCTGCCAGATGCGCGCGATGGCCTCAAGCCGGTGCATCGTCGTGTGCTGTTTGCGATGAATGAACTCAACGCGCACAGCAACAAGCCCTACTTCAAGTCGGCACGTATCGTCGGTGACGTCATCGGTAAGTACCACCCGCATGGCGATCAGTCGGTGTACGACACGCTGGTGCGTCTGGCACAGCCGTTCTCGCTGCGTTACATGCTGGTCGATGGCCAGGGTAACTTCGGTTCGGTCGACGGCGACTCCGCCGCGGCGATGCGATACACCGAGGCGCGCATGTCGCGGCTCGCGCATGAGCTGATGGCGGACATCGACAAGGAAACCGTCGATTTCCAGCCCAACTACGACGAAAAGGAACTGGAGCCGACGGTCATGCCGACCCGGTTCCCGAACCTGCTGGTCAATGGTTCGGCCGGTATCGCGGTGGGCATGGCGACCAACATTCCGCCGCACAACCTCACCGAATCGATCAATGCCTGCATCGCGCTGATCGACAATCCGGAAATCGATATCGACGGCCTGATGGAGTTCATCCCGGGCCCGGATTTCCCGACCGCAGGCATCATCAACGGCACCGCCGGCATCATCGCCGGCTACCGCACCGGCCGTGGCCGCGTGCGCATCCGTGCCAAGGCCGATGTCGAAGTGGCCGACAACGGCCGCGAATCGATCATCGTCACTGAAATTCCTTACCAGGTGAACAAGGCGCGTCTGATCGAGAAGATCGCCGAGCTGGTCAAGGAAAAGAAGATCGAAGGCATCAGCGAGCTGCGCGATGAGTCCGACAAGGACGGCATGCGCATCTACATCGAAATCAAGCGCGGCGAGTCGGCCGAGGTTGTGCTCAACAACCTCTACCAGCAGACCCAGATGGAGTCGGTGTTCGGCATCAACATGGTGGCGCTGGTCGACGGCCGCCCGCAGTTGATGAACCTCAAGCAGATGCTGGAGGCCTTCGTCCGCCACCGTCGCGAAGTGGTCACCCGCCGCACCGTGTTCGAGCTGCGCAAGGCGCGCGCCCGTGCCCACGTGCTGGAAGGCCTGACCGTTGCGCTGGCCAACATCGACGAGATGATCGAACTGATCAAGACCTCGCCGAACCCCACCGAGGCACGCGAGCGCATGCTTGCGCGCCTGTGGGAACCGGGCCTGGTCGGTTCGATGCTCGGCGCCGCCGGTGCCGAAGCCTCGCGTCCCGATGACCTGCCCAAGGGTGTGGGCCTGATCGAAGGCGGCTACCAGCTGACCGAGATCCAGGCGACCCAGATCCTGGAAATGCGCCTGCACCGCCTGACCGGGCTGGAGCAGGACCGCCTGACCGAGGAATACAAGCAGCTGCTGGAAGTGATCGCCGGGCTGATCCACATCCTGGAAGATCCCGACCGCCTGCTGCAGGTGATCCGCGAAGAGCTGATCAACGTGCGTGCCGAGTTCGGTGACGAGCGCCGTACCGAGATCCGCCACAGCGAGGAAGATCTCGACATCCTCGACCTGATCGCCCCGGAAGACGTGGTGGTCACCGTCTCCCACGCCGGCTACGTGAAGCGCCAACCGGTGAGCGTGTACCGCGCGCAGCGCCGTGGCGGCCGTGGCCGCAGCGCGGCGTCGACCAAGGAAGAGGATTTCATCGAACAGCTGTGGCTGGTCAACACGCACGACACGCTGTTGACCTTCACCAGTTCGGGCAAGGTGTTCTGGCTGCCGGTGTACCAGCTGCCCGAAGCCGGTTCCAACGCCCGCGGTCGTCCGATCATCAACTGGATCCCGCTGGAGCCGGGCGAACGCGTGCAGGCCGTGCTGCCGGTGCGCGAGTACGCCGATGGCCAGTTCGTGTTCTTCGCCACCAAGAACGGTACGGTCAAGAAGACCCCGCTGGGCGAGTTCGCCTTCCGTCTGGCCCGCGGCAAGATCGCGATCAACCTCGACGAGGGCGATGCCCTGGTCGGCGTCGGCCTGACCGATGGCGAGCGTGACATCCTGCTGTTCGCCTCCAACGGCAAGACCGTGCGCTTCGGCGAAGACAAGGTCCGCTCGATGGGCCGTACCGCTACCGGCGTGCGCGGCATCAAGATGCCGGCCGGCGAGGAAGTGGTCAGCCTGATCGTGGCCGAGAGTGCTGGCGGCGTCGAGGATGAGAGCGAGGACGACAACGGTGTCGAGGAAGCCATCGCCACCGGCGACGCGGTGATCGAAGGTGCCGACGATGCCAACCTGCGTTACATCCTCACCGCCACCGAAAACGGCTACGGCAAGCGCACCCCGCTGCCGGACTACCCGCGCAAGGGTCGTGGCACGCAGGGCGTCATCGGCATCCAGACCACCGAGCGCAATGGCAAGCTGGTCGCCGCGGTGCTGATGGGTACCGACGATGAAGTCCTGCTGATCTCCGACGGCGGCACCCTGGTGCGTACGCGTGGCTCGGAAATCAGCCGCGTCGGCCGCAACACCCAGGGCGTGACCCTGATCCGCCTGTCCAAGGACGAGAAGCTGCAGGCGGTGGAGCGCATGGATGCCTCGATCGACGAGGACGAGGACGAGGTGGCCGCCGCCACCCCGGCCGCGACCGACGGCGCACCGGCTGCTGCCAGCAGCGAGGACGCCGCGCAGGAGTGATCCTGCCGCGATGCTGAGGTACCCGACGACGCCGGCCTTGTGCCGGCGTCGTCGTGTCTGCCGTCCAAAATACGCACGCACTTCACGGTGACGGTGGCATAAGGGCGCATGCTGCCCCCGGAGAGCGTCGATGTCCGCCACGCCGCAGTCCGCTTCCGCCGCAACGCCCACCTCGCGCCACCCGCTGATCACCGTCCTGGCCTTGTTGCTGATCGTGCTCGGCCTGATCATCGGCGGGCTCGGTGGCTGGCTGGCCAGCCTCGGGGGCTCCTGGTACTACGCCATCGCCGGCCTCGGCCTGCTGGTGTGCGGCATTCTGTTGTGGGGCAATCGCCGCAGCGGTGCGCTGCTGTATGCACTGGTCTCCCTCGGCAGCCTGCTGTGGACCTGGTGGGAGTCGGGCAGCGAGTACTGGCGCTGGGTGCCGCGGCTGGGCCTGGTGACGGTGCTCGGCATCATCCTGGCGTTGCTGGCGCCGACCCTGCAGGCGCCGGTACCCAAGCGCCTGTCGCGCAGTGTGGCCGCCGTGCTGATGCTGGTGTTCGTGGCCGCCTTCGGTCTCGCGTTCGCCCCCCATGGCCTGGTCGACGGGCACCAGCCGTTCCCGGAGCCGGCGGTCAGCGCCGGGCTCGATCCGACCCGTGAGACCACCGGTCTGCAGCCGGCCGACCAGCCGGCGGAGGGCGACTGGCCGGCCTGGGGGCGCAGCAATGCGGCCACCCGCTATTCGCCGCTGCAGCAGATCACCCCTGAAAATGTAGGCTCCCTGCAGCTCGCGTGGCAGTTCCGCACCGGCGACCTGCCCAAGAAGCGCTGGGGTGCGGAAACCACGCCCTTGAAGATCGGCGACCGACTGTACCTGTGCACCGCCCGCAACCAGCTGATCGCCCTCGATGCCGGAAGCGGGAAGGAACTGTGGCGTTTCGATCCGAAGGTGAAGGATGCCTCGATCCCGTACACGGCCGCCTGCCGTGGCGTGTCCTATTACGAACAGCCCAGTGCGCCGACCCTCGCCGATGCCGCGTTGGCTGACGTCGCCGCCGATCTGGCGCTGCCCGCACCACCGCCGACCCGTACCAGCCGGAGCGCGGCGCCCGGCAGCCGCGCAGCGTGCAGTGCACGCATCATCGAAGGCACCCTGGACGGCCGCCTGATCGCGGTGGACGCCGACAGCGGTCGCCCCTGTGCGAATTTCGGCAACAACGGCCAGGTCGACATCACCCTGGGCATGGGCGAGGTGCCGCCGGGTTACGTCTCGATCACCTCGCCGCCCGCGATCGTCCGCGGTGTCATCGTCACCGGCCACCAGGTACTGGACGGCCAGCGCCGCGACGCGCCTTCCGGCGTCATCCAGGCCTACGATGCGATCAGCGGCAAGCTGCGCTGGGCGTGGGACATGGACCAGCCCGAGCGCAGCGGTTTGCCACCGCGCGAGCAGACCTATACGCGTGGCACACCGAACATGTGGACCACCGCGACCGGTGATGAAGCACTGGGCCTGGTGTACCTGCCGATGGGCAATGCCGCGGGCGACTACTGGAGTGGCTCGCGCACGGAGAACCAGAACAGGTACGCGACCTCGCTGGTCGCCATCGATGTAGCCACGGGCAAGCCGGTCTGGCATTTCCAGGCGGTGCGCAAGGACGTCTGGGATTACGACCTGGGTTCGCAGGCCAGCCTGATCGACTACCCGACAGCATCCGGCAAGGTGCCGGCAATCCTGCTGCCCACCAAGCAGGGCGACATGTACATCCTCGACCGTCGCAACGGCCAGCTGCTGACTCCGGCCGAAGAGCGCAAGGTGCCGCAGGGCGGTGTAGAGCCCGAGCAGCGTGCCGCCACCCAGCTGTTCTCGCTGTACCACACGCTGCGGCGCGACGATGCGCTGACCGAGCGCGACATGTGGGGCATCACTCCCATCGACCAGCTGGTCTGCCGCATCCAGTTCCGCAAGGCGCATTACGAAGGTTTCTACACGCCGCCCAGCAGCGATCACCATTCCATCGAATACCCCGGCTACAACGGCGGCTCGGACTGGGGCAGCGTGGCCATCGATACGCGACGTGGCGTGATCGTGGCCAACTACAACGACATGCCCAACTACAACCGGCTGGTGCCGCGCGCCGAGGCCGACCGTAAAGGCTGGCTGCCGCGCGAGCAGATCCGCGCTGATAGGGGCGGTGCCGAAGGGGCAGGGGACCCACAGGTGGGCACGCCCTATGGCATCGACGTCAACGCCGGTTGGCGGCTGCCGTTCACCGGCCTGCTGTGCAAGCAGCCACCCTATGGTGGCATCCGTGCGATCGACCTGCGCAGCGGCAAACTGCTGTGGGACCGGCCGTTCGGCAGCGCACGCGGCAACGGGCCCTTCGGCATCCGCTCCGGCCTGCCCATTGAAATCGGCACGCCGAACAATGGTGGCTCGGTGGTGACCGCCAGTGGCCTGATCTTCATCGCCGCAGCGACCGATGACCTGCTGCGCGCCATCGACCTGAAGACCGGAAAGGAACTGTGGCATACCAAACTGCCAGCAGGTGGCCAGGCCAACCCGATGGTGTATGAGCAGGGCGGGCGGCAGTACGTGGTGATCATGGCCGGCGGGCATCATTTCATGGAGACGCCGGCGGGGGATTATGTGATGGCGTATGCGTTGCCGGAATAGCGTCGGCATCTGATGCCGGCTGCAGTGCAGCGACCTGCGCGGTTGTCGTCTAGGATGGGGCTACGCCCTGTCTGCGAAGGATCCGCCATGTCCGTGCGTCGTCGACGCTTCTGTGTCTTCCCACTGACCTTCGCCTTGCTGTTGGCGGTGTCATTCAGTGCTGGTGCGGCTGCAGTGCCAGTTGAATCAACCGGCTCACGCGCACAGAACGCCGTCGATGAATGGCTGTCCGCCTTCAATGCCAACAGTCTCCAGGCGTTGCAGGCGTTCGCCGACAGGTACGCAAAGAGGACCGGCAGCGGTCCGCAGGATTACCTGGAGTTCCGTGCGTCCAATGGGCCGATGAAGGTGCTCGAAGTACGCTCAAACACGCCTGAGAAGGCCGAAGTGCTGGTGCTGGGCGAAGACAGCGAACGGGCGATGCTGTTGACTGCGGAAATGGACCCTGCCGCGCCGCGCCACGTGAAGGTGTTCCAGTTGGAAGGCGTACCGACACCGCCGCAGTTCCAGCCTGTGCGCATGGAGCTGCCGGCACTCCTGGTCCAGAGTACCGCCCGGCTCAACGCCCTGCAGGCAAGCGATTCGCTGTCTGGCACCGTGCTGGTCGCGCACGATGGCAGGGTGCTGCTGCAGTGGCAGGGAGGGCTGGCCAACCGCGAGCAGCACGTGCCCGTCGATGCGCAGACGCAGTTCCGCCTTGCTTCGTCCAACAAGATGTTCACCGCAGTGGCCATCCTGCAACTGGCCGAAGCAGGTCGCCTGGCCCTGGATGACACCATCGGCAAGCGCCTGCCGGACTATCCGAACAAAACGGTGGCAGGCACGGTCACGATCCGGCAACTGCTCAGCCATACCGGCGGCCTCGGAGATTTCTTCGGTGATGATTTCGAGCACTACGCGGCGTCGCTGAAAACGCACAGCGACTATGTGAAGCGCTTCGCCAAGGGTGCTCCGCAGTTTGCTGCAGGCAGCCAGGATGGGTATTCAAACTATGGTTTCGTCGTGCTCGGCCGGATCATCGAGGCGGTGTCTGGGCAGACGTACTACGACTATGTCAACGAGCATGTTCTGCGCGCGGCGAACATGACGGAAACCGGTTTTGAACCGGAATCGGTGGACGTTCCACATCGTGCAACCGGCTATACCCTAGTGAAAGGGCTGTGGGTGAGCGAAACCAAGTCCCTGCCATGGCGAGGGACTGCCGCCGGCGGCGGTTACAGCACCGCAGGCGACATGTTGAAGTTCGCCGAGGCCCTGCGTACCGGCAAGCTGGTCTCGCCAGTGTGGTTGCAGCAGGCCACCCGTCCACAGAACCACAAGGGCTGGTATGGCTACGGGTTCATGGTTCAGGGCGAGGGAAGGCAGCGCCAGTTCGGCCACGAGGGCGGGGCGCCCGGTTCGAACAGCGCCATTGTGGTGATGCCTGAGCAGGGATACGTACTGGTCGGCCTGGCCAACGTCGATCCGGATGCCGTGGGCAATGTGATCAACTACATCGCCCGCCGCGTGCCTCTGTAGCACACGGCGCTGGCAACAGCATTGACGACCCCTGCGGGTACATTCCCAACGCCACAGGGGTATCGCGCAACCGGTTAAACCGTCACCACCACCTTGCCGATCTGCTCGTTCGATTCCAGGTAACGGTGCGCGTCCTGGATCTGTGCGAACGTAAACACCTTGGCGATCAGCGGCGCCAGCACGCCCTTGTCCAGGCCATCGACGATGAACGCCTTCGCACGCGCCAGCGCCGCGTCATCGGACACGATTTCCGAGTACAGGTAGCCCTTCAGCGTCAGCGATTTGCCCAATACGTTGAACAGCGGGAACGGCGTCGGCTCGCTGCTCAGCGCGCCATACTCCAGCAGGATGCCGCCGCGTGCCATCGCCTCGGTGAGCGGTACGAACTGCGGGCCGCCGATGGGATCGAATACCACGCGTGCGCCAGCGCCTGCGGTGATGCGGGCAACTTCGGCTACCAGGTCCTGCTCCTGGGTGGCGATGACATGAGCGGCGCCGGCATCGAGCAGCGCCTGGCGCTTGCCCGGGCCACGGGTCACCGCAATCGGCGTTGCGCCCACCGCATTGGCGATCTGGATGGCGGCCAGGCCAACGCTGCTTGACGCTGCAGTGATGATGACGAAATCACCGGCACCCAGCTTGGCCTGCTCCAGCAGCGCGCCCCAGGCGGTGACGTACTGCATCCACACCGCAGCGGCCTGCTCGAAGCCCAACGACGACGGATGCTTCACCACCAGTCGCGCCGGCACGTTGGCCAGCTCGCCGTAGGTGCCCCAGCGGGCGATATCCAGCGGCGGCACGACGCTGACGACATCGCCTGCAGCGAAGCCGGTCACCGCGCTGCCGACGGCTTCAACCAGGCCAGCCGCCTCATAGCCCAGGCGGCTCGGGAACTCTGCCTGCTGCAGATAGGCGCCGTTGCGGAACATCACCTCGGCGCGGTTCAGGCCGATGGCCTTGACCCGGATCTGGATCTCATCGGCGGCAGGAGCGGGTACGTCGATATCGTCAACGCGCAGCACATCGGCGTCGCCATAGGCGTGGATGCGGACAACCTGGGTCATGGGGGTCTCCAAAGGGAACGCCGGCTGGTGGCCGGGCAGGGGGAACAGAGCGCTACTGTGCGCGTGGCCGGCGAACGATAGAAGGGGTAATCTGGCGTTTCATTGGAAAACAATAGTTTGCAATGGACCTGATCGTACCCCTGCGCAGCTTCGCCAAGGTGGCCGAGGTGGGCTCGTTCGCCGCTGCTGCCGACGCATTGGACCTGTCGCCGCAGCTGGTCGGCAAGCATGTGCAGACGCTGGAACAGCATCTGGGCGTGCGCCTGCTCAACCGCACCACGCGCAAGCAGAGCCTGACCGACTTCGGGCAGGCGTACCTGGCCCGCGCCCGGGTCATCCTGGAAGAAGTGGAGAGTGCCGAGCAGTTGGCCGAAATCGCGCGCGGTCGACCGATGGGCCGGCTGCGGATCAGTGCGCCGGTCACCTTCGGCGTGCACGCGCTGGGGCCGGCGGTGGTGGCCTACATGCAGCAGTATCCCGACGTGCAGGTGGATCTGAACCTGTCCAACAGCCTGGTCAACGTGGTTGAAGACGGCTACGACCTGGTGTTCCGCACGGGTGATCTCGCCGACAGCGGCCTGGTCGCACGGCGGCTGGGGCCGTATCCGCTGGCCCTGTGCGCTGCCCCCGGCTATCTCGCCGCACGGCCACCGATCGTTCACCCGCAGGACCTGAGCCGGCACGAATGCCTGGGCTTCGCCCACTCGGTGATCCGTACGCGGTGGAGCTTCCATGACCCGCAGGGCGGGGTGTTGACCGTGCCGGTCTCCAGTCGCTTCATGGTCAACCAGGCCGAGCCGCTGCTGACCGCTGCGGTCGGTGGGCTGGGACTGATCCTGCAGCCGTTCGAGATGATGTCCGCTGCTCTGGCGCGCGGCGAACTGGTGGAGGTGCTGCCTCGATTCGTGCCGGTGTCCACTTCGATCAACCTGCTGTATCCCCGCGATCGCCAGGTCACGCCGAAGCTGCGCAGCTTCCTGGAGTTCTGCGTGGCGCGCTTCACCGAACAGAGCATGGCGCGTGAGCGTTGATCGAAGCGTGCGCAGCGAGTGGTGGCGTCGGTCGTTTACGATGACGTCTTGCCACGCCCGCAGAGGATCTGCCATCACCCTGTTGCATCTTTTGCTGATTGGCAGCGTCGTCACTGCCAGCGCACAGACGCCCGCCGCTGCGATCGCTGAGTGGGAGTTGCACGGCCGCGCCGAAGGCCTGGCCCGGCCCGATACCGTCTGCCAGGATTTCCTGCAGGCGATGGGCCGAAAACCCGCCGATCTGGAATACGTCGGTTGCACCCAGGACGACGCTTCCTACCTCCAGCCAATGGAAGCGCTGTATCGCGTCAGCGGCGCATCGGCGGCGGGTGTTGAAGCCTACCTGCAGCAGACCTTCGGCATGCCGTCATTGACGTACGTCTGCTGTGGCTGGAGCAACGGTGCGCCTTATTTCTGGCGCCAGCAGCCGGGCAGCGTGAACTACCAGATCGGCATGGGCGTGGAATCGCTGCATCATCCGCGCGGGCAGTGGAGCGCGATTCCCTACTTCTCGGTGACCGTTGCGGTGAACCGGAAAAGCCCGTGATGGCGTACGCTTGAGCACCGACCACTGGCGTACAAGGAATGACAACCATGCCTCCCATGCTGCTCCGCGCTGCTGCCCTCGCGCTCACCCTGGCGATGAGTCCGATGGCCATCGCCGCGTCTCCCGAGCCGCTGCAGCTGCAGCAGGCCGAAGCGCTGACATACTGGAAGCCGGTGGAAGGCACCTTCCGCCCACGACTGAATGCCGATCCCGGGCGTGTGCAGTTTGCAGAGGAAGTGACCGTGGCCTATTCGGTCAACAAGCGCGGCCGCACGTATGACGTAAAGGTGGTGGATGCCAAGCCGTCGACGGCCTTCAGCGGCTGGGCGTTGAACGCGGTCAAGGCGATGCGCTTCACCGCCACGGACAGCAACACCGAACGCACGCCGATCCGCAGCGAAATGACCGCACGCTGGGGCGGCGGCAAGTAGCGCGCTAGGTCGGCACCCGCACCATCTTCGCCATCAGGTGTTCGACCACGCCGGCCGGGTCCGCCGTGCGGCCCACATGTGTGCTGGACATCTGCACCACCGAGCTGCGCTTGGCGGTCAGGAAATGGAAGCGCGCGCGCGCGGGCAGCTGCGCGATCGGGCCGGCGTTGGCATCGCCCCGGCAGATCGCCACGATGGCATCCAGCCACGGCTGCAGCGCTTCAATATCCAGCGTCGGCGCGAAGGCCTGCAGGCGTGCGGCATCGAGCTCGATCGCCGCTTCCAGGTGACGTGCGCCGGGGCAGGACACGATCACCCCGACGTTGATGAACTCCTCGCGTTCCACCCGCGGTACCACGCGGATGACGGCATAGTCATACGTGTGCAGCGTGGGCACGGATGGCCTCCTGCACGAACACCGCACGCACCTTCAGGCGATGCTTCAGGTAGTTGATGTAGCCCTGCCGGTAGGCCTGGGGGCTCTCGAAGGCCGGCTCATCGACCAGCCAGCTGTCCGGCACCAGGCCGACGATGCGCTCGATTTCCGCATCCGGCAGGCGCGCGGCCAGTTCGGCATCCACCTCGGCGATACGGCTGGCGAACGACAGCAGCACGTGGTCGCGGATCAGCACGAAGGGCTTCTCGCAGGCATCGCCGGCGTTGGCCCAGTCGTGATGGAAGTACATCGCCGCACCGTGGTCGATCAGATACAGCTTGCGGTGCCAGACCATCAGATTCGGATTGCGCGTGGTGCGGTCGACGTTGCTGGTGAACGCATCGAACCAGACGATGCGCGAGGCCAGCTCGGCGTCCACCGGCATCGCAGCCGGGTCGTAGTTGATCGCGCCGGGCAGGTAATCCAGGCCCAGGTTCAGGCCTTCGCTGGCGCGGATCAGGTCCTGGATCTCCGGGTCGGGCTCGGTGCGGGCGAACTCGCTGTCCAGCTCCACGAACAGGATCTCCGGAATCGGCAGGCCCACCGCGCGTGCCATCTCGCCCGCGATCAACTCGGCAATCAGCGCCTTCGGCCCTTGGCCGGCACCACGGAACTTGAGTACGGCCATGCCGTCGTCGTCGGTCTCGACCACGGCAGGCAGTGAGCCACCTTCCCGCAAGGGGGTGATGTAGCGAAGGGCATGGACGGTACGCATGCACGCATTCTAGCGTGGCCCATGCGCGGGTTGCGCCGGGCGATGCCCGGCGCCGTCCCTGACCTCAATGCGACAGTGCGCTGCGCTGCTGTTCCTGCACCTGCTGGCGTGTCTGTTCCTGCGAGGTGTGGTCAGCCTGGCGCTGGTTGACGATGGCGAGGCTTTCCAGGCTTTCCTGCACCGGCCGCTGGGCGGCTTCAGCCGTAGCTGCCGACGCACGCAGCGACGCAGGATCATCCAGCGCACCCTTCACCACGAACACGTTCTGTGCCGCGGCGACTTCTCCCGCCTGACGGCTGAGCACCACATGATCCACGCGGTCCAGGCCGTTCTCGCGGGCCAGCACCAGCAGGCTTGCGCTCAGGCGTTCACTGGAGGCGTCGAAGCTGCGGCCGTTGGCGGCATCCAGCTCGGCCACCTTGCCGCGGATCTGATCGTGCAGGGCACGGTCGTTGCCGCCCGCCAACGCAACCTGCGCCTCGTTCGAGGGAGCGGCGGTCGCCTGCGCGGTGATGGGCACGTGGGCGTAGGTGCCCTCGGTGTGGTCGAAATAATGCAGCGTGGACGGCGAGGTGCTGGTATCGAAGTAGGGCTGCCGTGGCGGCGTGCCCTTGCCCAGATACAGCCCGTTCTGTTCCAGCAGGCTTTCCTGCAGGCCCAGCTGTGCCATGTTCACCGACATCCTGCTGATGCCATCGGGTGCCGGATTCCTGGCCTCTTCCTCGCAGGCGCGGCTGATGGCAGAGGCAGCGTAGAAATTCTGGTAGTCAGAATTGCCGTTGGGCCCCAGCCCGGACGACACGCCTTCGTCGTAGTAGTGCTTGCCCATGCCCTCGATATTGGCAGCGGTGGCGGTCATGCTCAGGTCTGCGTTGAGCGTCAGGTCCGGATGCGCGGCGTAGGTCATCGGCGGCCCGGGCTGCACGCGCACGAACTCGTTTGCACGGGTACTTGCGTTGTATACATCTTCCAGCGTGGCGTCCGGATTGGCGGTCTTGACCATGCCGACCAGTGCATTCCAGCCCTCGATGTTCGCCGATGCCTCGTCGCGCCGGTTGGCTGCGAGCAGGGTGCCGATGGCCTGGGTGTAGTCGTGGGTCGAATCGCGCGCGGCAATGTCTGCAATATCGGATTCAAACTGCTCGTAGGCCCGTTCGGTCGCTGCATCATTGAGCCCATGCTGGATCTCATGGCCCAGGACGAAGGTCAGCTCTGCAGCATCGTGTTTGTCCGGGGCTGCCAGCGTGGACAGACTGGATGCCGGCAGGCGGATGGCCTTTGCGCCGCTGACGTACTCGCCGCCCACATTGCTGTCGGCGGGCAACAGCTCGAAGCGCTGCAGATGACCGGCGGTGATGGCCAAGTCGACCTGGGTTGCCAGCGCCGGAGAATTGGCAATGGCCTTGCGAAGGTTGTCGACCTGATCGGCCGTAACATCGGGTTTTCCTGCAAATTCGGTCAGCAGGCGTTCCGTATCCGCTGAAAGCGTAGGCATGGTGCGGTGCTCCTTACTGCACGGTCACAAGGCGGACGCAGGCATGCGCCGGCTTGCCAGACGGGGTTGCATCCTCAGCCATCGTGTCGACCTTGATGGTCAGATCCGGGCGATCGAAACGGTCATGGATGACCCGGCCGTGCTCGCCGCGGATGGTGTCGCGCTTGAAGCCCGCGGCCTGCAGACCCGAGGCGAACTGGTCGAAGTCGACCTGGCAGATCGCCGCTGCGTTGGCTTTGCGGTCGGCGGTGGTGTCGATGAAATTGAGATCGAGACGCGCATCGGCGGCGCCAGCCTTCTTGATCTCGAGGCCGTAGCTCCATTCCGGCGTCAGTGTGCCGCCATAGCCGAAATGTCCCGGGCCGAAACGCTGCGCGGGCGCCCGCATGGCCTGCGATACCCGTTCAAGGGTCAGTTCACGGGTGGAGGTGGTGTCCTTGATCAGATCCAGCAGGCGCAACAGCAGTTGGTCTGCGCTGAGCGCAGAAGGCGTTGCGGCGTCGGAGGCGGTCGATGCCATGGTAACGGGTCCTTGAGAAGTCGACGAATGATCAGTCGCGTGTGTGCAGGCGCAGAGCGAGGCCGAACATAGGGCGATTGCCCACGGCCGTGTGAATGCGTACCCAAACATAAGCGTTCCCTGCATGTTGAGCGCTGACCGTAAAGTGGGCCAGGTGAATCACAGGTTAAATGTAATTGACGATTGCTGGAATCGGGGCAGGGTGCGTTCGGCTCAGGTACTTGCTGCAAGCGGAGTGGCCCCGGGCCCGGATGCCACGGAACTTCTTCACTTCGCCATTCCGTCAGCGGTGGCAGCATCCAACCGTGTAGACGATCAAGCGCAGGCGTGGCCTTGCGTAGCGGGTGTCCCTGCCGCTTTCCCGCGACCGGCACTTCGCAACTCGTATCCGGCACATTGCGCAGCGTTGAAGGTGGTCCTGCGAGGCCACTCCCCCGGCAAGGAGGCCCGCGATGCACTGTCTTGTTCACGCGTACCCCTACCGCATCAGCGACCGGCCTGTTGCCCAGGCCAAACGCGCTGGTGTCGGCGAACATGCTGAAACCGCTGCTGCGGTTCATGCAGCGTCAGACAGAATTCTTCCGTGAGTTGAGCACCGATGGTTGGCTCTGCATCCCGCAGTGCGCGGAGCCACTACATGCATGCGAGTCGCCCCACGACGCTGCTTTGTTCGCAGCACTGGGCGCGCATCTCGTCCACGATGTCCACGCAGGCTTCCGAGGTGCACGATGAGCAACGAATCGAGAGGAGCCCTGCCGCCCCTGGATCTGGATGATGCCAAGGCCGCGCAGATGATTGGCAAGCTGGTGCTGGTGGGCGTTACCCGTTTTGGCGGCGATGGCCAGGTGCAGGGGCTGGAGCAGTTTGCCGGTACCGTGCTGCGGGTCAGTGCCGAAGAGGGACTGGTGCTGGCCGATGGCGATGACGGACATGAGCGCTACCTACCGCCGATGCTGGACCAGTACCTGCCGGCCGCGCCGGGTGAGTACCAGTTGCGGTCCAGTGGCGTGACGGTGATCGATCCCGATTATCTGTCCACCTGGGAGCTGCACGCACGGCAGTAGTGCCAGGCCATGCCTGGCAATTGTTGGCCGACCGCGCGAAGACGGAAGACTTATGACGCCGGAGCTAGCGGAGCCGCTCCGGCAGCCGTCGTGTAAGTGGACTCAAGTCCCGCCGATCTGGCCAAAGGTCGGGGAAGACTTCAAACTTGAGATCATCACGATTTACGCCACTTGTGAAGTGCCGGATGAGCCTGTCTTGCAGGTCATGGTTTCCCCACATGTTGGTCAGCTCATAGCGTTCGATTGCTTCTCGGTCTTCTTCAATGGACAAGCCTTGTTTGACTACAGGAGCTTGGGTGACACAAATGTCATTCCCGGCTCCAAGGTCGATTAGACGTCCGCCAAAGAAGAGGCGGTCAGGGCCGCCCTTGAAGTACTGCCCGTCCAAGGAGGTATAGGGGCGAATCCAGTAGTGAGGAAGCTCGGTCGGACAAGGTGTGCCTATGGTTATCTTGCGCGTCACAAGTCGTTGCTGAACTACCTTGCCGACGAAAGCTTGGAACAATGGGCGATATTGGCTCAGGTCAGGGGAATCCCAAGAGTCTTCATTTGAGTAGATATCGAAAAAGCGCATCACAGGTCGGTTGCGCATCTGCGCAATTGTGAACAGGTCGTCCCTCAGCTGAAGGACGACATGTTGCCCAGTCTTCCATCTGATAGTCCCTATCGACCTTGTGTCCGGACTTGAGGAAGTCATATGCTCGTAGAGCGATAGAGGTTCGCCCCACCCTTCTGGCGGACAATGATAGTGTCCTCGCTCCGCTCAAGGCTGCCCAGTTGATGGGCAAAAATGATTTCGTCCGGGAGCGATTCCAGAATGATCTCTTTCAGCACGGTATGACCGTCCTTGTTGATTTCCAGTGTCAAGGTGAAGTTGTTTGGTGTGAGGCTACAGTTGAGCGTTGCCCGAACCCGATCAGTGCGGTAGTACTTGGACTGGTGGATCCATTCGTTCTTGTGCCCGCCGGCCCTGAATTCGGCGATCCCGTTGAGGATCTCCGCAATCGGGATGACCTGGTGGTTGGCGAGACTGGACATTCCGTCCAAGATCATGGAGATGTAAAGCTCATGCCTGCTGTGGTCATCAAGCGATTCATACAGGTTGGCGTAAAATGAAACGCGCGGAACAACGGCATTGGCCCCTTGTACGGCCCACGTTGCGGTTTCCAGCTTTGACCCTTGAATACAGATCTTGTTGAAGCCAGTCGTTCTGAACCTGAGCTTCTTGAGGTGGCGTTCCAGATAATTGCAGATATATCTGGTTTGAATCCGAACGCGGTGTCCAGCGGAAACCCGAGATCTGAAATCAGATCACCCCAATGTTCGTCTGGGTTCAGGTACAGATAGATTTTGCGCAGGATCATGAATCACGGGGTTGGGGATCGCGTTTCCAATTTTAGGCGCCGCGCAGACCCACATGCCATGGTTGACTCGAACGGCAATAGCCGCAGACAGAACCGAAATGCGCTGGAAGCGTTGGCCCGAAAGGCTTGCTCCCCCCGCGATTGGCTGTTGGCAAGCGGGGGGGGGCGCTTCAGGCCAGGCTTTGCCCCATCCGGCCACTAGTCCTTCCGGCCCATTCACGACAACCCCTGCGGTGCTAGATTCGGGACCTTGCCCGTTTTCGGGCTCCCATCCATAGCCCAGGGGATTAAGGATGCTCATCCGTCGTACCTCTCTGGCGGCGGCCGTTGCCGTTGCCACGCTCGGCCTGCTGGCCGCCGGCCCGGCCTTCGCCGACTACGCCAAGCCGCCGGAACACCTGCTCAAGGTACTCAAGGCCCCGCCGCCGCCAGCACCGAACATCGACCCCAGCGGGCAACGGCTGCTGCTGACCACCGCGCAGACCTATCCGTCCATCACCCGCGTGGCCCAGCCGTACCTGAAGCTGGCCGGCGTGCGCCTGGAACCGAAGAACCGCAGCCGCCACGACACCCCCGGCGGCTATGGCATTCCGGCCTGTGTGGCCGACTTCACCCTGATCGAGATCGCCAGCGGCAAGAGCACCAAGGTCAACCTGCCGCAGGGCTGCGCAGGGGCCGCACAGTGGTCGGCCGATGGCAGCCGTTTCGCCTTCCAGAATGCGGTCGATACCAGCGTGCAGCTGTGGGTGGGCGACGCCGCCACCGGCCAGGTGAAGCAGGTGCCGAACGTGCAGCTGAATCCCATTTTCGGCAGCACCGTGCAGTGGCTGGGTGGCGGCCAGAGTCTGCTGGTGAAGCTGGTGCCGGCCAATCAGGGGCCGGCGCCGTCCAACGGCGGCACGCCCACAGGTCCGGACGCGCAGGAATCGCTGGGCAGCAGTGGCGAGAGCAGCACCTATGAAGCGCGCGACACGCTGACCAGCGTGCACGATGAAAAGCTGTTCGCCTATTACGGTGCCTCGCAGCTGGCGGTGGTCGATGCCGCTGCCGGCAGCGTGCGCCCAGTTGGCCAGCCTGCGCTGTACAACGACGTCAACGCCGCACCCGATGGCGTGCATGTGCTGACCGAAACCCTGAAGGCGCCGTTCTCGCATGCCGTGACCTACCAGCGCTTCGCCAACGATGTGGCCGTGCTGGACCTCGGCAATGGCCGCAACACGGTGCTGGCCAGCCTGCCGCTGGCCGATCGCGTGCCGGTACACGGGGTGCCGGAAGGCCCGCGCGGTTACGACTGGCGCTCCACCGACCCGGCCACCCTGGTCTATGCCGAAGCGCTGGACAAGGGCGACTGGAAGGTGAGCGTGCCGCATCGCGATCGCGTGCTGATGCTGAAGGCGCCGTTCACCGGCAAGCCGGTGGAAATCGCCCGCACCGCGCAGCGTTTCGAGGGCTTTGCGTGGTCAGCCGACCCGGCCGTGTCGTTCCAGTTCGAGAACGACGAGAACCGCCACTGGATGCAGGCCCGCATCGTCGATGTGGACCAGCCGAAGAAGGAAGGTCGCCTGCTGTGGGACATGTCCAGCGATGAGCTGTACGGCAACCCGGGCAACCTGGTGTTCAAGCGCCTGCCGAGCGGTGCGCCGGTGGTGCGCCAGGAGGGCAACACCGTCTTCCTGCGCGGGCAGGGCGCGTCGCCGCAGGGCGACCGTCCGTTCCTGGATGCGCTCAACCTGGGTACGCTGAAGAGCGAACGCCTGTTCCGCAGCGCTGCCGATGCGTATGAGCAGGTCATCGGTTTCAGTGCCACGCCGGGCCATCTGGTCACCTGGCACCAGTCGGTGATGGACCCGCCGAACGCGTTCGTGCGTCTGCTCGGTGAGCGCATCGCCGATGCCAAGGCCGGCGAAGCGCAGTTCGAGTCCAAGCCCACTGCGTTGACCAAGCTGGTCGACCCGACCCCGGAAGTGCGGCAGATCCAGAAACGCCTGGTGACCTACAAGCGCGCCGATGGCGTGGACCTGTCGTTCACCCTGTACACGCCGCCGGGCTACAAGGAAGGCCAGCGCGTACCGGCGATCCTGTACGCATACCCGGCCGACTTCGCCAATGCCGCACAGGCCGGCCAGGTCTCCGGTTCGCAGCAGACCTTCACCCGTCTGCAGCCGTACCGCCTGATGCTGCTGGCCGGCTACGCGATCATCGACAACGCCTCGTTCCCGATCGTCGGTGACCCGAAGAATGCCTACGACACCTATCTGGAACAGCTGGAAGCCGACGCCAAGGCGGCGGTGGACAAGGCGGTGGAACTGGGCGTGGTCGATCGCAACCGCATCGGCGTGACCGGCCACAGCCATGGTGGCCTGATGACTGCCAACCTGATCGCCCACACCAACCTGTTCAAGGCCGGCGTGGCGACCAGTGGTTCGTACAACAAGACCTTCACCCCGTTCGGCTTCCAGAACGAGCGCCGCTCGGTGTGGCAGGCGCAGGATGTGTACCTGAAGGCCTCGCCGTTCTTCTACGCCGACAAGATCAAGCTGCCGCTGCTGCTGGTCCATGGCGAGGACGATGCCAACCCGGGCACCGAGCCGTTCCAGTCGCGCAAGCTGTACCAGGCGATCCGCGGCAATGGCGGTACCACCCGCCTGGTGATGCTGCCGAACGAGCCGCACTGGTACACCGCGCTGGAGTCGAACGAACAGCTGGTCTATGAAATGCTCAACTGGTTCGACACTTACGTGAAGAACGCGAAGTAATCCGGCAAGGCCGCCCTCCGGGGCGGCCTTTCTGTTTCAGGCGTCGTCTCCAGGTATCCCCCTGTGGGTGTTGCGTAACCATCTGTGATGCAGGCATGGACCGGCCACAAAGCTGCGGTACGCTGCGCATCTGATGTCCGCTACGGGTTCGCTCCATGAAGGCCTTCATCCTCGCCGCATCGCTGTCGATGTCCGTTGTCCCGTGCGCTGCATTCGCCCAGCCGCTGCCGGCTGAGCTGGCAGCGTTGGGCATCACCCCCGGCATGCCCTACACCAAGGCCAAGCGACTGCTTGATGCTGCTGGATGGCAGGCGAGCCCGCCACGCGATGCGCCTGAAGCACTGGAGGGTTTCCCGGAAGTGGGCTGCCAGAAGGGCGGCAACAACTGCAGCAGCACCTTCGCCAAGGATGGGCAGCAGGTCGCTCTGCAGGTGGGAACCACATTGGCGGGTCAGCCCTTCGTGCAGGGCGGCCGCTGAGCGAGATCCGCTCTCATCCCAGCGGCAGGTTATCCAGTGCGCGCGACATCCGATCGTGCAGGTCGCGCACGCGTTCGGCCTTGGCGTCCACACGTCGCTCATCGCCGAAGCTGCGCACATAGGCGCATGCGGCGAAACCGGCACTTTCCCTTTCGTATTCGGCAATCCAGGCCAGGCGGTCGGGGTTGCTGGCCTGCTCGGCCGACCAGGCGGCCACCGGCGGACGGATGCGGGCGATGATGCCAAGCCGCCACGGTTTCGGTGTCAGCCGTGCACGGAAGCAATGCTGCAGCGTGCACATGCGTGCATACAACGTGTCGGTGCCCAGTGCCTTGAAGAAGGCATGCACCTGCGCATCCTGTGGTTCGAACGTGGCATGCATCGCCAGCACGCGCAGCCCGGCCGGGGTGCGGTAGGCACGCAGATGCCAGTCGGGATGGTGTTCGACGAACGCCTGTACGCGCTGCAGCGCGAGGCCTTCGACGCCACCGGACCGGGCCAGCCGGCGCTTGCGCCGCCCCGACATGATCTGGTTGACCACCACCATCGCGATGCCGCCGGCCGCCAGGCCGATGTTGAAGTTGCCCAATGCAACGCCGATCAGTGCGCCGGCTGCCAGCAGCCCGAGTGCGCCGAACAGCGGCAATGCGCAGCCTGATGGAGTGGGCACGTGGTCGATGTCCGCAAACAGGACGTCGGGGGGTGTTCAGGCACAACGCGCCGTAGCTGTTGCGGGTGACGATGACATCATCCCTGCGCTGCACGATCTGCTCGCGGATCGGGATGCCCTCGACACCGTAGTTGGTTCGTCGCTCGCGACGCGGCACGGACTGGCCGCTGAGGATGTCATCGAGCGCTTCGCGTGCACGCGCATCGGCGTGGGCCTGTGCGGCATCCTGGTCGTCGTCGGACCAGCCGAACCGGCGTACCACCACCGGCCGGCCCTTGTACCTGTCCTGCAGGCGGGCTTCGGCCCAGTAGGCTGGAACGATCATCATCCTATCTTCCCCTTGCGTCCATGGCAGCCGGTCGCCGCGAGTCTGGCACAGCAGGGGAGGGCGTTGCACGATACGGCAGCGCATGCGCCGCCACGGTGATAGATTGCGCGCTTCGCGTGCACTCCACCAAGGACGGAGCCATGTTCGTGTCGTTGCGTTGCCTGCTAGCCCTGGCCCTCGGCGGGGTGGTCGGCACCACCCAGGCGGCGGTGCCGGGACCGGAAATCCTGACCTCCGACGCCACCCGCTTCTACGCGCTGTACGAGGCGGCCGGCGGCAAGCCCAGCGTGGCCCAGTTGGGGCAGTATCTGGCACAGGGCACGCCGAGCCTGGCCCAGTTCGCGAAGCTGCGCCGAGTGACCGCCGAGCGCATGGCCGAGGCGATGGCGCGCGAGCCTGCGGTGTATGCCAATGGACGGGCCTGTCTGGCGGAGTTGCCGGCGGTGCGGCAGCGACTGGTGCAGGTGTTCGCCAATCTGCAGGCGATCTACCCGCAGGCGAAGTTCCCGCCCGTGGCGATCGTGGTGGGGCGCGGCAAGCCAGTAGGCATGACGTACCCGGACGGGGTGGTGATCGGCCTGGAAGCGCTGTGCGCGGCCGACTTCATGAACGCCAATGCGCAGGACCGCTTTGTGCACGTGATTGCGCACGAGTACGTGCATATCCAGCAGACCGGCGTGAGCGAATACGAAGCGGGCGACCCGCAGGCGACGGTGCTGCGCGAGTCGCTGGGCGAGGGGATCGCCGAGTTCATCGCCGAGCTGATTTCCGGCAACGTCGGCAATGGTCGCCACGCTGGATGGACGCGGGGCAGGGAAGTGCATATCGAAAGCGCGTTCGCGCTGGATATGGACAGCACCGATCTGAAGCCCTGGTTGTACAACTACACGCCGGGTTCGCAGGAGCCCTACGACCTCGGTTACTGGGTGGGCTATCGCATCGCCAAGGCGTATTACCTGCAGGCCGACAACAAACGCGATGCTGTGCGTGCGCTGATCCAGCAGGACAACCCGAAGGAGATCCTGCAGGCCAGTGGCTGGACGCCGGGGATGTGGATGCCGGCCAAGGTGACCGGTGTAGCGGCAAGGGCGGCTGCATCGGCAAAATGACCATTCGCAGGCCGCGCTAGACTGCCCGTGTCGACAGCGGAGGACGCTCATGCGCAGGATGGTTTCGATGGTCCGGCTACCGGCCGGTCTGCTCATTGCCTCGCTGGCCACGCCCGTGATGGTGCAGGCAGCCAGCACTCCGCTGCTGACCAGGCCGGTCGAGCAGGTGCAGCCGGACGAGGTGCGTTTCATGCAGCAGCGCCTGTCCGACTGGCCGCAGCTGCAGAAGTACCGCGCGGCCAATGCCGCGCTGCCAGCGCCACGGGCCGGTCACTCACGCGTGGTGTTTTTCGGCGATTCGATCACCGAAGGGTGGGGTGCGGACGGCAGCAGCACCTTCTTCCCGGGCAAGGGCTACATCAATCGTGGCATCAGCGGGCAGACCACCGCGCAGATGCTGGTGCGCTTTTCGCAGGATGTGCTGGCGCTGCGCCCGAGCGTGGTGGTGATTCTGGCCGGCACCAATGATATCGCCGGCAACACCGGTCCGGCCACGCAGGCGATGATCGAGGACAACCTGCAGGCCATGCTGGATCTGGCGAAGGCGCATGGCATCGCGGTGGTGCTGGCGTCGGTGCTGCCTGTCAGCGAGTACCCGTGGATGCCGGGCATCACGCCTGCGCCCAAGGTGCGTGCATTGAATGCTGCGCTGAAGCGCCATGCCGATGCACGGGGTCTGGTCTATCTGGACTATTACGCAGCGATGGCCAACCGTGCTGGTGGACTGGATGCGCAGTTGGCAACCGATGGCGTGCACCCGACGGCGAAGGGCTATGCGCTGATGGCACCGCTGGCCGAAGCGGCGATCAAGCGCGCGCAGGCGAACGCGCCCAAGCGCTGAGATGGGTAGTGCCGGCCGCTGGCCGGCAACCTCAATCTGCATGGCGAACGGATTGCCGGCCAGCGGCCGGCACTACCCTATCGCCAGTTCCGCCAGCAGCCACCCACAGAACCGCATCACCAGCGGATCGCGGGCGCTGTCCTCGTGCAGCAACCAGCTCCAGCGCGGTCCGCGCACATAGGCCTCATCCAGCGGCTGCAGCAGGCCCTGCGCGCGCGCCGGTGCGGCCAGCAGTTCGCTGACCAGTGCGATCCCCAGGCCCTGGCAGGCAGCATCCAGCAGTTGTCCTGGCTCGGAGAAATTCAGGCCTTCGCGCTGCTGGCCGACGTCGGCGCCGCCCTGCACCTGCCACTGGCTCCAGTCCATTTCGCGCTCGCCGTGCAGGGTGCTGCGCTCGGCAGCCGGTAGCGCCAGCACGCTGGGGTGGCAGGCCGGATACAGCCGGTCCTGCAGCAGTACGCGATGCTCGCAATGCGCCTGTGCCTGCAGATCATCGCGGATGCTGATGTCCAGTGTCTGCGCGGTCATGTCCGGCGCCTCTTCGCTGGTCAGCAGCCACAGGTCAACCTGCGGGTGGTGGCGGCGGAAATCGCCCAGCCGCGGTACCAGCCAGTGACGCGCGAAGGCGGGGCTGGTGTTGACGATCAGTTGATTCGGCTTGCGGTACTGATCGAGCCGACGGATGCCACTGGCCAGTTGCCGCAACAGCGACTGCGTGGTTTCCAGCAGGTCGATGCCGGCATCGGTGAGGGTCACGCTGCGGCCCTGGCGGAAGAACAGCGGCTGTTCCAGGGAGTCCTCCAGCCCGCGGATCTGCTGGCTGATGGCAGACTGGCTCAGGTGCAGCTCCTCGGCGGCACGATGGAAGCTGCCGAGTCGGGCGGCAGCCTCGAAGCCGCGCAGGGCGTTCAACGGGGGCCAATGCTTGAGCATGATTGATAAGCCTGGCTGATCGTATTCCCGCTGAATCTATCGTTTGTTCTCATCCATAAGCAAGGGCAACATGGGTCCGTCGCGCATCAGTCGGTGCGCTTGAATTGATCAGCTGGACTTCACGGTCCGTCTCTGGAGCCTGTCATGTCTACCCGACGCCATTTCATCACCCAACTCGCCGCAACCGCCGGCCTGGGCGGCCTGGCCGCGCTGGGTCTGACCGGACTGCCCGCCCGCGCCCGCGCTGCTGCACCGGCCGGGTGGCAGATGCCCGATGAGCACGGTCCGCAGGAACGCGTCTTCCTGGCCTTCGCTGCACAGCCGCGGGTATGGGGCGCGCAGGCCGATGCAGTGAACAATGCCGTCGCCCGGCTGGCGCGCACCATCGCCCGCCATCAGCCGGTCAGCGTGCTGTGCCGTCCTGCACAGCGCCGGCAGGCGCAGGAGCGCTGCGGCAGTGACAACACCGAATTCCTCGACGTGCCGCTGGACGATATCTGGGTGCGTGACTACGGCGGCTGTTTCGTTACCGATGGCAAGGGCGAGCTGGGCCTGGTCGACTTCAACTTCAATGGCTGGGGCGGCAAGCAGAGTGCGCGCAACGACGGTGCAGTAGCACCGTGGCTGGCGCAGATGACCGGCGCGACGCTGCTGGAAAGCGATCTGGTGGGCGAGGGCGGTGGCATCGAAGTTGATGGACACGGCACCGCGATCCTGACCGAAAGCTGCTGGGTGAACCGCAACCGCAATCCAGGCTGGTCACGCGCGGATATCGAAGCGGAGTTGAAGCACCACTTGGGCCTGCGCAAGGTGATCTGGTTGCCCGGCATCGCTGGCGAAGATATCACCGATGCGCACGTGGATTTCTACGCACGCTTCGTGCGCCCCGGCGTGGTGATCGCCAACCTGGACAACGACCCGGAGTCGTACGATTACGATCTGACCCGCGAGCATCTGGACATCCTGCGCGGCGCCACCGATGCCGACGGTCGCAGGCTGCAGGTGCATACGCTGCCGCCGCCGCTGGGCGGGCGCGACAATGTGCACACCCGCGACAATGACGATCTGGCCCGGGGCTACATCAATTACCTGCCGATCAACGGTGCGGTGATCGCGCCGCAGTTTGGTGACGCGAAGGCGGATGGTTACTGCCGTGAACTGCTGGAAGACCTGTATCCCGGCCGCACCATCGAGCAGGTGGATATCGATGCGATCGCCGGCGGTGGCGGCGGCATCCATTGCGTGACCAAGAACATGCCGCGGGTCGGGTAAGGTCCTTACCGGCATTGCCGACGGCATGCCATGATGTGGCAACAGTGGCATGCCTAGTGACAAATGGATCTGGATACTGCGGTCTGGAGTGGCATGGTCGGTGGCAGTATCGCCACAGTCATTGCGCGGCGAGCCGCTGAGCGGCTTCCAAGCCACTACCGCGGCCGCAGCCTGACGTATCTGCGGCGCAGGCATCGTGTTGCGGTATGGAGTGCGAACGCGTTGTTCCTGCTTGGGATCGCTGGCAGCCTGCTGATCTGGCCGTTGGGCCACTACCCCCATACCGATTCGCGTCCGTTGTTGCTGGGTATGGGCATCAGCTGCGGTTCTGCGCTGCTGGCGCTGGTACTGGTTTCCTGGCTGTCACGTCGCCCGATCCGTGAGGCGCTGGTGACCTACGGTTACACGCAGGGCGGCCCGGTGTGGCTGATCTATTCGATCATGTTGGCAGGTGTGGCTGCTGGCGTGGTCGGATTGGTACAGGTTCTCCGCTGAACGCTTGACCGTGCCGGCGTGTGCTACGGGTCGTGTTGCTCATGCATCGTCGCGCTTCAATGCAGCATCGGCAGCCAGCAGTGCCTCGGCTGCCGCACTCAGGGCCGGCGAAGGCGGAGCAACCACGCCGATCGATTCCATCATCTGCGGCATGCCGACGAACTGTCGCGCGCGGCGATCGTAGATGCCGGTGATCAGCAGCGCACGCGTGGCGGTTTTCTGTTCCGGGCCGATCAGTACGCGCTGCTCCATGATGCCGCGTGTGCCGACCCAGCCGACCAGCCGCGTTTCCAGGGTGAAACGCTGGAACGGCTTCAGCTCGCGGCGGAACTGGATGGTGCCGGCGCCAACGATCGGCGCCCACTTCTCACGCAGCGCCACCTTGCCCAGCCCCATGCGCAGGATCAGGTCCAGCCGGCCCAGGTCGAAGATGTTCCAGTAGCGGCCGTTGGTCATGTGCAGGTTGCTGTCCAGGTCGTTGGGCAGCACCCGGAACGAAAGGCGCGAGACCCCGAATGGCGCGTCCAGCTTGGGCCGGAACAGGCTGCACAGCAGCAGGTGGAGCAGGCGGAACCAGAGATTCATGGTTATTACGACTGTTATAGAACGGTCGATACGCTAGTCTATGACGACTGTCTTAGCAAGGAGCCTGCCGTGAGCCCGCGATCGTCCGATGCCCCCCAGCGCGTGATCGATGCTGCAGCGCAGATGCTCGCGCGGGTGGGCCTCAATGCCACCAGCATCCGCGAAGTGACCAAGCTGGCCGAAGCGCCGCTGGGGTCCACGTATCACCACTTCCCGGGCGGCAAGCAGGAGCTGCTGGCGCGGGCCACCACCATGGCCGGCGACAAGGTGGAGGCGCTGCTGATCGAGCTGTTGAAGGGCGGTGCAGTGCAGGGGTTGCAGCAGTTCCTGGCACTGTGGCGCGAGCGCCTGCTGCGCACCGGTTTTCGTGCCGGCTGCCCGGTGCTGGCGGCGGCTGTCGAGGAGCCGGTGGAGGCTACGCCGAGCCAGCCGCGTGCAGCGGCCGCCGAAGTGTTCGTGCGCTGGCAGGGGCACTTGGCTGCTGCCTTCATTGCCGATGGCCACGAACCTGCTGCGGCGAACGGGCTGGCCAGCCTGGTGATTGCCAGCGTGGAAGGGGCGGTTGCGATGAGCCGCGCGCTGCAGGACATCGCCCCGTTCGACCGGGTGGCGGCGCAGTTGTTGAAGGCGGCTGCACCGCCCGTTTGAATCATCCGCGCCGGGAGACGCATCGCGAGGCCTGGCTGGTTGCCACGATGGGCCGGTTGCAATGTCGCCGCCTCCCTCGTCGTCCTGCATTGCAGCATCCGGCACGCATGTGAGTTGGCAGGCAGCGGCCGCGATTCGTGGTTACAATCCGCCAACCATCACCCGCGTGCCAGGCAAGGATGTCCGCATGCTGCACCATCTTTCTTTCGGGGTTCGCGATCTGCACGCTGCAGGCCGCTTCTATGATGCAGTGCTCGCAGCGCTTGGCTATCGCCGCGTCTTCGAAGACGACACCGCGATCGGCTATGGCCTGGTCGACGATGAAGACCTGCTCTGCCTGAAGCTGCGCGACGATGCGGCGGCGCCGGGACCCGGCTTCCATCTGGCGTTGGCGGCAACCACGCGCGCGGCTGTTGACGCCTTCCATCGTGCTGCGTTGGCAACCGGAGGCCAGGACAACGGACCTGCGGGCCAGCGCCCGGATTACGGCGACCGTTACTACGCCGCGTTCGTGATCGATCCTGACGGCCATCGCATCGAGGCGGTGACCAAGGCGGCGATATGAGCAACGGACGCCCGCCCGTTTCCATGCCGAGCAGCCGCAGCACTGAAGCGATGCACGCACGCCGGCAGCTGCAGCATCGTGGCTGGCCACGGTTGCAGATGGCCCTGATCGTGGTGCTGACGGGTGCTGCGGGGTTCCTCGCCTCGCACGTGCTGCGCCTGGCGGGCATGGACGCGATGCTGCTGCGCTATCCACTGGCCGTGCTGGTGGCCTATGGCGTGTTTCTGCTGCTGATGTGGCTCTGGATCCGTTGGCGCTGGGATGCGGTGGCCGACGGATTGGGTTCCGGGCCCGGAGGCGGTGGCAGCCCGGGATCGCCGTGGACCGGCAGCGGCGGGCATTCCGGCGGTGGTGGCGCGTCCGCTTCCTGGGGCGAAGCCGCAGCGTCTTCCAGCACGAGCGCCGACAGCGCGTCGTTGCTGGACGTAGCCGACGGCGAGGCAGGCCTGCCGCTGCTGGCCGTTCTCGGCATCATAGCGCTGGTGGCTACGGTGCTCCTGGCCAGTGTCTGGGTGGTCTGGTCGGCGCCCGTGCTGATGGCCGAACTGCTGGTGGATGCGGCCATCGCCGGCGGTCTGTACAAGCGTATGCAGGGGATGCAGGAGCAGGGCTGGTGGCGGCTGTGCCTGTCCCATACGATCTGGCCGCTGCTGGGCCTGCTGGTGTTCTTCGCCGGTCTGGGCTGGCTTGCGCAGGAGCTGGCGCCGGATGCGGTCAGCCTGATGCAGGTGTTCAAGGCGTTTTAGCAGGATCTGCCACCACGTTGAATTTCAATCAAACGCAAGGAGAAGCGCATGGATGTCGCTGCACGCAGTAACAGGAAGTTCGTTCGTTGGTTGATGGTGGCGATGATCGCGCTGCTGATGCCCTTCGCGGTGATGGCCCAGTCGGGACCCACAGCGGCTCCGCCCACAACGGAGGCGGCCGCAGAAGAAGCCCAATGCCGCGCTTGCACCTATGAACGCATCGGGCACAAGGTCGACATCGGTCTGGTGGCCTTGGTGTCGCTGCTGGTGGTCGGCCTGCTTGTAGCCATTTCCCGCGAATGGGGGACGACCTCGCAGCGCTGGACCTGCCGCACGATGGCCATGCTGCTGGTGGGTATCGGGGTGGCCCTGCTGTGGTGGGCGGGCAGCATCATCTACCTCGGTTACAACCCCTGGCAGGAGGACGCCGCGCCGCTGGATGCTGCGTTGGCCGCTACGCTGCTCAGTACGTCGCCGAAGTGGCTGGCGGGGCTGTTGATGATGGGCTTCGCGCCCACGGTCTGGCGGCGCAGTGAGCGCCTTCCGTCCTGGCGCATTGCGTGATCCCAGGGGGTGCCGGGCCATGTCCGGCGCTCCCGTTACGAATCAATCGAAGCGCCAGCGCACGCCCGCATACACGCCGCGGCCTTCGCCGGGCGTGGAGCGCGCCACGTCCTTGCCGGCATCGTTGTAACCGGGGGTGACGGTGGCGGCGTAATGGCGGTCACCGATGTTGCGCATCTCCGCCCACAGCTGCCAGCGGCCGCCCGGAGCGTCGTAACCGATGCGGCTGCCGAAGATGACGTGGCTGTCGGCCCAGTAGCTGTTGGCGTAGTCCACCGCGATGCGCGAGGCGTATTCGGTGTTCAGTGCGGCATACAGACCCGAGGCGTGGTCGAAGCGCAGTTCGGCCTGGTACGCATGGCGCGGCAGACCCGGCAGGCGGTTGCTGCCGAAGCGCGTGTCATGGCGATAGCGGAAGTCGCTGAAGGTATAGGCTTGGCGCAGCGACAAACGGCCCGTTGCGGCCTGCCACAGGGTGCTGTCCAGACCGGCCTCGATGCCACGGTGCACGGTGGGGCTGGCGTTGTTCTCGGCGATGAACAGGTTCGGCACCGGCTGCAGTTCCACGCTCAGCAGTTCATGGTTCACGTGCGCGTAGTAGCCGGTCAGTTCCCAGCGGCCCAGCGCGTTGTCGCCGCGTGCACCGAGTTCCAGCGTCGTGGCAGTCTGGTTCTGCATTGGTACCGGCGCGCGCTGGCGGCCGGTGGACGGACCATTGCCCGCGCCGAAGTACTGGTTCGAGCCCCAGATCATCGACCACGGATGGGGCGCTTCCACCGAACGGCTGAGGTTGCCGAACCACTGTGTCTGCGGCGTCTGCTGCCAGGTGAAGCCCACACGCGGCGCGTAATCCCAATCGTGCTCGCGCAGGCGGCCACCACTGCTCGGCCAGGTGACCTGCACATCGCGGCGGGTGTTGATCAGCGCAAACCCGGTCTGTACGCGCAGCCGCTCATTCACTGCCAGGTTGTTGCCGATATGCAGCGTGCTGTCGGTGCCATGGTGGCGGAAGTCGCGCGTGCGGGTGCCGGCGACATATCCGTTGTTGGCAAAGCGCAGCGACTCGCGCACATCGGCATCCAGGTCATGGGTAACGCGCAGGCCGATGGTGGTTTCGCTGTCCAGACCGAACAGCGTATGGCGGCGACGGTAGTCCAGAGTGGCGTTGAGGTTGGCGTAGTCCAGCTGCTGGCGGTACAGGCTCTCGTTCAAGTCCATCGGATACTTGTGATAGACCAGCCCGGCCTGCAGGGAGGAATCCTCGTCGATCTGCAGCGTGGTGACATTGCCCACCCAGGTGCTGCCCGGTTGCGGACGGCGCGCATCGATCGCGAGGTTGGCCGGGTTCGCCGCGCGCGGATCGTTGCGGATCTGGTCGCGGGTCAGGCGCCCGGGTGTTTCGTGGTTGGTTTCGCGGTAGCGCACGAAGAAGCGGGTCTGCAGGTCGGGCGTGATCTGCCAGCCGATGTTGGCCATCGCGCCCTTGCCATCGCCGGACGCATGGCGCTGGTAACCATCGAATTCGGTATCGGTGTAGGCCAGGAAGTAATCGACGTCGCCGCTGACGCCGCCCCAGCTGAGGCCGCGCTTCTGGTAGCCACGGCTGCCGGCTTCGTAGTGCAGCTGCACACCGGCCGAATCGCGGCCACTGCGGCTGATGTAGTCGATGGCACCGCCCAGTGCCAGGGCGCCGCGTTCGAAGCCGTTCGCCCCCCGCAGTACTTCCACACGCGACAGCCACAGAGGCTCCAGCAATTCGTAGGGTGTGCCACCGGGGCCAGTCAGCGGCAGGCCGTCGATCGATACCGCGATGCCGGAAGCATGCGCGCCCGGGCCGCGGTTGATGCCCGAGCCGCGGATCGACACCTTGGTGCCTTCGTTGCCCGGTGATTGCGCGCTGATGCCCGGCTGGTAGGCCAGCACATCGGCACTGCTGGCCAGGCGGCTGTCCGCCTTGGCCACGTCGATCACGTTGCTGGCGCCCGGCACGCGCTTCAGCGCTTCGCGCGCCTGCGCGCTGGCATCGGCGGCAGTGACCTGCACCGCATCGAGGGTGGTGGCCTGCGGGGCGGCTTGGGCGGTGGTAGCGAGGCCGAGGGATACGGCCAGGAACAACAGCGACGGGGTGGGGCGGTAAGACGAGAGCGACATGCAGGAATGCTGTAAACCACGAGATTGGCGCGCAAGTTAACAGGTCGATGGCCCCACGTCACCCTCCACCTGCGTATGGCCGCCCGCAGTGTCCCTGTAGAGCCGAGCCCACGCTCGGCTATCGCGCGCAGCGCGGGTTTTCTCCAATCGCAACGAAAAGCAGCCGAGCATGGGCTCGGCTCTACAGGGTTTACGGCGAAGGCTTCGCCAGCGCCTTCGACTTCGCATACAGCCGATCAGCGGTTTCTTTCTCCCCCAACGCGGCATGGCACTCGGCCAGGCTGTCCCAAGCGTTGGCCGACTCCGGATACAGCTCGCTGTTGAGGGCGAAAACCTTCAACGCCTTGCGTGCCCCGAAGCTCTCGCGGATAGCGTAACCATCGGCATTGATCGCACGCTCCAGTTCGCCCGTGGGAACCCCATTGCTGTCGCGCAGCCAGCTACGCATCGCCTGTGTCGCATCGGTGCTTTCATCCAGCGCATAGCCGATCAGCCGCTCGGAAAGCACTGCATGCGGAAACTCCTGCGGCGCAGCCACCGCCATCGTGCTTTCCACCAGCGTGCTCGACCAGACATTGCGGGCGCTGCCGTTGGTCAGGTACACGAACACCCAGTAACCGCTGGCCAGCGAGCCCTTGTAGGCCAGCCGCGCCCGCACGCGGGTGCCGCCATCGTGGCCGACCTGGGTGTAGCCGTCGCTGCGGGTGGTATCCCAGCCGGTGGAGAAGAAGTTGCTGCCGCCACCGGTCAGTTTCTGTGGCTGCCACAGCGTTTCCAGCGTTGCCGTCCGCACCAGCTTGCCGGTGGCGAGCGCCTGCAGTAAGCGATTCATGTCGCCGACGGTGGTCTGCAGATCGGCATGGCCCCAGCCATAGTCCGGCCAGGGATCTTCGTTGGCCGGCTGCAGTTGGCCGTCCTTGCCGATGTAAGGCACCGCCGCGCGCTGCGCGGGTACGCTGGCCACGCCCCACGAGGTGCTGGTCATCTTCAGCGGCTGCAGGATGCGCTCGCGCGCGATGGCTGGATAGGCCTTGCGGTAATGCGCTTCCAGCAACGCGGTGAGCACCAGGTAATTGGCCTGGGTGTACTGCACGCGGCTGCCGGGTGCGAACTGCATTGGCGCCGAACCGGCGACCTTCAGTGCGGCGGCAAGATCGGGTGCGAGGCCGTTGTAGCCCTTGCTCACCCAGTGTTCGCCCTTGCGGTCGTAGTACTCGGCGATGCCGGAACTGTGATTGAGGAAATCGCGCAGGCTTATCTCCTGCCACGCGATGGGCAGGCCTTGAACATAGCGGCTGGCCGGTGCTTCCAGATCCACCTTGTCCTGCTCCACCAGCTGCATTACCAGCGTGCTGGTGAGCAGCTTCGCTACCGACTGCGCGGCGAATATGGAATCGATGGTGGCGGGCGCATGCGTGGACGGGTCGCGTTCGCCGCTGGTGCCCTGGTAGAGCACCGAGCCGTTGTGCGCGACCAGCACTGCCTGCCCGGCGATGCCGTAGCGCTCGCGGTTGGCCTGCAGTTGTGCGTCGAGCTGCGTGGTGAGCTCGCCTGGAACGTCACGCGCAGAAGCGGGCAGGGCGATGGCCAGGGCGCAGAGCAATAGGGCAGCAAGCGTGCGGTACATCGCGGTGTTCCGTCAGCGGCGATGGCGCATCTTGGTCACGGCGGGAGTTGGGGTCAAGCCGGGCCGATTCTTTGTTCCACGCAGGGACATAGGGGGAGCAGGAATGAAGTAAGGCGGAAGCCTCTTGTGGCAGGCCTGTCGCGATTGACCCTTCTGGCGCGCGGGGCCTTCAGATACAACGTCGGACCGGAGCGCGGCGATCTTGGATCAAGCCCCAACTGGATAGACCTGTCCATTGAAGGTCTGTTGACCGCGTCACCACCTCGTACCACTGTGACTGCCGGATCGAGTGAATCTGCGGTCACCCGCAACTGGAAGCAAATAATGGCCAAGCCCCGTGAATTCAAAAAACTGGTGGCATACCTGCAAAAGATTCCTGCGCTGTCCGAGCCCATCCACTGGCAGCGCTGCGACGATGGCACTTGGTATGTCGGCTTTTCGCTTGCCTTGGAGCACCCGCTGGCGTGGAGCGCAGTGCAGGAACTGGCACATGTACTCAATACGCTTTCGGTGGCGGAGCATCTACCTACCCGCTTCCTGCCTACGGCGCCACCACCTTATCTCAACGGTCCTGCCTGCTGGTACCTGGGCTGGCGCATCGAGTCGACGCTACCCGGCATCACACCAAATGAAGTGCTTGAGTGGCTGGAGGGGAGATTGCCGCAACCGGTGGACGACGAAACGAAGTGGATACCGTCCATTGTTGAAGAGTGCGAATCGCCCGACGATGAGGAATGAGCCGGGCAGCATCAGAGGTTGGCACAGTTGGATGCCACTCCGCTGATGCACCGGTGCAAGTAATGCCAGGTTCCGCCAATGAAGCTGTGATGAAAGACCAACTTCTGGACGAGCTGTTGCGGGCTTCGCGAATGCTTACTTCAGAAGAGGTTGCCGTATTTGACCGGACGGTTCAGGTGCTATCAGGACTGGAATTCTCCAGTCGAGAGCTGGGATTTCTCTTCTCGATATTCGCCGATGACACTCCGCATCATGAAGTCATGTGGGGGCTTGTTCATCTCGTCGAGACAAGTGACAGCGAGGTTTTGATTTCCGCGCTTGTCCAATCAGCTCCCTACATGCGTCGCCTGGCGCCAGAATGGTTGGAGACGTTCATCTGCAGATTGCTGAATAGTGATCTACATAGAGATGTGTTGATTGCCTACCTGAAAAACATGGCCTCGACGAAGGGCGCAGCAGAAGTCGTCTTCCTGATCGAAGCGCTGAACGATGATGCGTCGGACAGTATCCGAGCAAAGGCATCGGTGGTCGCTTCGGCACTGATGTAGCGGTGCGAGCGCCGACCAAGGTCGGCATCTACCAGAGCGTCCCAGCATCCGGGCGAGCGAACATCGGCCGGTGACACGGGAGTTCCAGGTGGCGCCGGGCCATTCCCGGCGGCACGGGCAACGCATCGGCCGGTGCCGGCCGGCGGCCGGCACTACCTCAAGTCGGATCAGCCGAGGATTCCCGGCAGATCCAACCCCTTCTCCTTCGCGCATTCAATCGCGATCTCATAGCCCGCATCGGCATGGCGCATCACGCCCGTCGCCGGGTCGTTCCACAGCACGCGTGCAATCCGCTTGGCTGCCGCTTCAGTGCCATCGCAGACGATCACCATGCCGGCGTGCTGCGAGAAGCCCATGCCGACGCCGCCGCCGTGGTGCAGCGACACCCAGGTCGCACCGCTGGCGGTGTTGAGCAGGGCGTTCAGCAGCGGCCAGTCGGACACTGCATCCGAGCCGTCTGCCATCGCTTCGGTTTCGCGGTTCGGCGAGGCCACGCTGCCGCTGTCCAGATGGTCACGGCCGATCACCACCGGCGCCTTCAGCTCACCATTGGCGACCATCTCGTTGAAGGCCAGTCCCAGGCGATCGCGGTCGCCCAGGCCGACCCAGCAGATGCGCGCCGGCAGGCCTTGGAACTTGATCTTCTCGGCGGCCATGTCCAGCCAGCGGTGCAGGTGCGGGTTGTCCGGAATCAGCTCCTTCACCTTGGCGTCGGTCTTGGCGATGTCTTCCGGGTCGCCACTCAGTGCGGCCCAGCGGAACGGGCCGATGCCACGGCAGAACAGCGGGCGGATGTAGGCCGGCACGAAGCCCGGGAAATCGAACGCGTCCTCGACACCTTCTTCCAGCGCCATCTGCCGCAGGTTGTTGCCGTAGTCCACGGTAGGCACGCCCAGTGAGTGCAAGCCGAGCATGGCGCGGATGTGGTTGGCCATCGACGCACGCGCGGCCTTCTCCACTTCCTTCGGCGCGGTTACGCGCTTGGCATCCCATTCTTCCACCGTCCAGCCCTGCGGCAGGTAGCCGTTGACCGGGTCGTGTGCGGAGGTCTGGTCGGTCAGCAGGTCCGGCTTCACGCCGCGGATCAGCAGTTCGTCCAGCACGTCGGCCACATTGCCGAGCAGGCCGACCGACAGCGGCTTCTTGGCGGTGCACGATTCTTCGATCAGGCGCAGGGCCTCATCCAGGTTGTCGGTCCAGGTATCCAGGTAGCCGGTGCGCAGGCGCATCTCGATGCTGCTCTTGCGGCACTCCACCGCCAGGCACGAGGCACCAGCCATCACGGCGGCCAGCGGCTGCGCGCCGCCCATGCCACCCAGCCCGCCGGTGAACAGCCACTTGCCTGCCAGGCTGCCGTTGTAGTGCTGGCGGCCCATTTCCACGAAGGTTTCGTAGGTGCCCTGCACGATGCCCTGCGCGCCGATGTAGATCCAGCTGCCGGCGGTCATCTGGCCATACATCGCCAGGCCTTTCTTATCCAGCTCGTTGAAGTGGTCCCAGTTGGCCCAGCGTGGTACCAGGTTGGAATTGGCGATCAGCACGCGCGGTGCATCGGCATGGGTGCGGAACACGCCCACCGGCTTGCCAGACTGCACCAGCAGGGTCTGGTCATCGTCCAGGCGCTTGAGCGTTTCGACGATGGCGTCGAAGCTCTCCCAGTCGCGCGCCGCGCGGCCGATGCCGCCGTATACCACCAGTTCCTGCGGCCGCTCGGCCACGTCCGGGTGCAGGTTATTCATCAGCATGCGCAGGGGCGCTTCGGTCAGCCAGCTCTTTGCGTTCAGCGTGGTGCCGGTCGGCGCGGCGATGGTGCGGGACGGGTCGTTGCGGGTCATGCGGCGCTCCGGTTCGTAGCGAATTCAAGGCAGGCATTGAGCACCTGCGCCAGGGTGTGGCGCAGCGGTGCGGCGTGGTCGGGGTCGAGCGGGGTGGGCCAGCTGTGCTCGTCCACCTGGTCGGGCAGGGGCTCGTGCATGTAGCCGCGGCAAGCCAGTTCCATCTGCAGGCTGTGCACGCCACCGGCAATGCTGCTGTAGTGGCGGGTGATCCAGCCGCCCTTGAAGCGGCCATTGCGCACGTGGCTCATGCCGCTGATCTTCAGCAGGTTTTCCACCACATCGCTCAGCGCGTTGTCGCAGGAGGTATCCGGTGCACCGGACGGCCCGGCAGTGCCCAGGTTGAACTGCGGCAGCTCGCCATCGAACAGGTGCGGGATGTGCGAGCGGATCGAATGCGCGTCGTACACCACCACGGTGCCGTGGCGTGCGCGCAGGCGTGCAATCTGCTTGGCGAGTGCGTCGTGGTACGGCGCGAAATACGTGTCGCGGCGGCGGGCGATTTCTGCGTCGTCCGGCTCGCGACCCGCGTGGTACAGCGGTTGGTTGTCGAAGGTGGTCAGCGGGCACAGGCCGGTGGTGTTCTGGCCCGGGTACAGCGACACGCCACTGGGATCGCGGTTGAGATCGATCACCGAGCGCGAGATGGCCGAGCGCACGGTGGTCGCGCCCATGCCGCGTGCGAAGTCGTACAGCTCATGCACCCACCAGTCTGCATCGCGACGCGCCAACCACGGCGAATGGAAAGCGCCGATCAGGTCATGCGGCAGTTCGCTGCCGGTGTGCGGGAAGCTGACGATCAGCGGGGCATCGCCCTCGTGCACGGTCAGCCAATCGGGATGGCCGCTCATGCCTGCGGTTCCACCGTGGGCAGCAGCTCTACCAGGCCCTTGGCCAGTGCGCCGCTGCGGACCAGATCGGTCGCGATCACCATGTCCGGGTGGAAGTAGCGATCTTCTTCCAGCGTCGGCACCTGTGCACGCAGGGTGGCACGCACGTTCTCCAGTGCAGTGCTGGAGCGCAGCGGCGCATGGAAGTCGCAGCCCTGCGCGGCGGCCAGCAGCTCGATGCCGATCACGTTGGCCGCGTTCTCGGCCATCTGCATCAGCCGGCGTGCGCCGTGCGCGGCCATCGACACATGGTCTTCCTGGTTGGCCGACGTCGGGATCGAATCGACACTGGCCGGGTAGGCGCGCTGCTTGTTTTCCGAGACCAGCGCAGCGGCGGTGACCTGCGGAATCATGAAGCCGGAATTCAAACCGGGGCGCGGGGTCAGGAACGCCGGCAGGCCGGACAGCGCCGGGTCGACCAGCATCGCCAGGCGACGTTCGCTGATCGAACCGATCTCGCACACCGCCATCGCCAGCATATCGGCGGCAAAGGCCACCGGCTCGGCATGGAAGTTGCCGCCGGACAGCGCCTCACCGGTATCGGTGAACACCAGCGGGTTGTCGGACACGCCGTTGGCTTCGATTTCCAGCGTGGTCGCGGCCTGGCGCAGGATGTCCAGTGCCGCACCCATCACCTGCGGCTGGCAGCGCAGGCAGTACGGATCCTGCACGCGCACGTCGTTGTCGCGGTGCGATTCGCGGATGCCCGAATCCTGCATCAACGTGCGCAGGGTGGCGGCGGTGGCGATCTGCCCACGTTGGCCACGCAGCGCGTGGATGCGCGGATCGAACGGCGTGTCCGAGCCCTTGGCCGCTTCCACCGACAGCGCGCCGGTGACCAGTGCGGCCTGGAACACGGTTTCGATCTCGAACAAGCCAGCCAGTGCGTACGCGGTGGAGAACTGGGTGCCGTTGAGCAGGGCCAGGCCTTCCTTCGCGCCCAGTTCCACCGGCTGCAGGCCAGCACGTGCCAGTGCGTCCACGGCGGGCAGGCGCTCATCGCCAACGAAGGCCTCGCCGACGCCGATCATTACGCTGGCCAGGTGCGAGAGCGGCGCCAGGTCGCCCGAAGCACCAACCGAGCCCTGCGCCGGCACTACCGGCAGCACGCCCTTCACCAGCATGGCTTCCAGCAGCAGCAGCGTTTCCTCGCGCACGCCGGAAGCACCCTGGGCCAGGCTGACCAGCTTCAACGCCATCATCAGTCGCACCACATTCCCCGGCATCGGCTCGCCCACGCCCGCGGCATGCGAAAGCACGATGTTCCGCTGCAGGGTGGCCAGGTCCTCGCGCTCGATGCGCACGCTGGCCAGCTTGCCGAAGCCGGTGTTGATGCCATACACCGGTGCGCCCTTGGCGACGATGGCAGCCACCGTCGCAGCGCTGGCGCGCACCGCCGGCAACGCGGCCGGGTCAAGCGACAGCGGCGCACCGCGATACGCCTGCCGCCACTGGGCGAGGGTGACATGGCCGGGGCGAAGAACCAGGGTGTTGCTCATGTGTTGCTCCAGGAGGCAGGCAGGTCGGGCTGTCCGCGCACCACGCGCGCGTGCAGCGGGTTGAATCCAATGCGATAGACCAGGTCGGCGGGCGCGTCGATGTCCCAGATCGCCAGGTCGCAGTCCATGCCGACGGCCAGGCGGCCGATGCGCTCGCCATGGCCCAGCGCGCGCGCCGCTTCACGGGTGAAGCCGGCGATGCATTCGTCCACGGTCAGGCGGAACAGGGTGGCGCCCATGTTCATCGCCAGCAGCGGGCTGGTCAGCGGCGAGGTGCCCGGGTTGCTGTCGGTGGCCAGCGCCAGCGGTACGCCGGCCGAGCGCAGCGCAGCGATTGGCGGCAGGGTGGTGTCGCGGGTGAAATAGAACGCGCCAGGCAGCAGCACGGCGACGGTACCTGCGGCCGCCATCGCGGCAATGCCGGCGTCGTCCAGGTGTTCGATATGGTCGGCCGACAGCGCACCGAAACCGGCCGCCAGTTCGGCGCCATGCTGGTTGCTCAGCTGTTCGGCATGGATCTTGATCGCCAGCCCATGCGCGCGGGCGGCTTCGAAGACCTGGCGTGCCTGTGCGGGCGAGAACGCGATGTTCTCGCAGAAGATGTCGACGGCTTCGGCCAGGCCTTCGGCAGCGATGGCGGGGATCATCACCTCGCACACCTCGTCGGTGTATTCCTGCGCCTCGCGTCCGGGCGGCACCGCGTGCGCACCCAGGAAGGTCGGCACCACGTTCACCCGGCATTCCTCGCCCAATGCGCGGGCCACCTGCAGCTGCTTGCGCTCGTCCTGCAGGGTCAAGCCGTAGCCGGACTTGATCTCGATGGTGGTCACGCCTTCGGCACGCATCGCCAACAGGCGCGGGCGGCTCTCGTGTGCCAACTGCTCTGGCGAGGCTGCGCGGGTGGCGCGCACGGTGGAAACAATGCCGCCACCGGCACGGGCGATCTCGGCATAGCTCACACCCTGCAGGCGCTGCTGGAACTCGTTGGCGCGGTTGCCGGCGTAGACCAGGTGGGTGTGGCAATCGATCAGGCCCGGCGACATCCAGCGGCCTTCGCCGTCGATGCGGGTGGTCGGCTGCAGGTGGGCATCGCTGCCGGCGGGGCCGACGTGCACGATGCGGCCATCGGTGGCGGCCAGTACTGCATCGCGAAGGACACCCAGCCCCTCGCCATCGAGGGTCATCAGGTGGACGTTGGACCAGAGGGTATCGACGTGCATGGCATCCACAACGCGGCTGTGCTTATATGTCTATACAATATAGGCGTCCAATTCGGGTTGTCCAGCCATGTCCGATTCGCGTTCCCCGCACTCCTTCCATGCCGCCCACGCCCTGCTGGCCGACGGCTGGGCCGCCGACGTCCGCCTGCAGGTGCAGGAGGGGCGCATCGCCGCGGTCACGCGTGGGCAGGCTGCGCAGCAGGGCGACATCCTCGTGGACATCCTGGTGCCGGGCCTGCCGAACCTGCACAGCCACGCCTTCCAGCGCGGCATGGCTGGGCTCACCGAGATCGGCGGCGGCGACGGCGACAGCTTCTGGAGCTGGCGCGAACTGATGTACCGCTTCCTGGCCCATCTGCGCCCGGACGCAGTGCAGGCCATCGCTGCCCAGGCCTACATGGAGATGCTGGAAAGCGGCTTCACCCGCGTCGGCGAATTCCACTACCTGCACCACGATGCCGATGGTCGCCCCTACGCCAACCGCGCCGAGATGAGCGTGCAGATTGCCGCTGCGGCCGAGCAGACCGGCATCGGCCTGACCCTGTTGCCGGTGTTCTACGCCCACGCCGATTTCGGTGGGGCGCCGCCGAACCCGGCACAGCGCCGCCTCATCCATGACGTAGACGGATTCGCACAGCTGCTTGATGGTGCCCGCACCGCGCTGGCCACGCTGCCCGATGCGGTGCTTGGTATCGCCCCGCACAGCCTGCGCGCGGTGACCGGCGACGAGCTGAGCGCGCTGCTGCCGCTGACCGACGGGCCGGTTCACATCCATATCGCCGAGCAGGTGCGCGAGGTCGAAGCCTGTCTGGCATGGAGCGGCATGCGCCCGGTGCAGTGGCTGTACGAACATGCCCCGGTCGATGCGCGTTGGTGCCTGGTGCACGCCACCCACATCACCCACGACGAGCGTGCGCAGATGGTCGCCAGCAAGGCTGTGGCCGGCCTGTGTCCGATTACCGAAGCCAACCTGGGTGACGGCCTGTTCCCGATGCAGGCCTTCTCGCGCGAGGGCGGGCGCTTCGGCGTCGGCTCCGATTCCAACGTGCTGATCGATGCCGCAGAAGAGCTGCGCCTGCTGGAATACGGCCAGCGCCTGACCCTGCGGGGTCGCAACGTGTTGGCCCCGGATGCCGGTCGCAGCACCGGGCGCTTCCTGTTTGAAGGGGCGCTGCAGGGCGGTGCACAGGCGCTGGGCGTGTCTGCCGGCCTGCAGGTGGGCGCCAGTGCAGACATGGTTGAACTGGATGCCGCGCATCCCGCGCTGCAGGCGCGACACGGTGACGCATGGCTTGACAGCTGGGTGTTCGCCGCACGTAATGGCGCGCTGCGATCGGTCTGGCGCCATGGCCGCCAGTGCGTGGCCGAGGGCCGCCACCTGCAGCGCGAGGCCATCACCACCGCCTTCGCCGCTGCCCTGCGTGGCGTGCTGGGCTGATCGCCTCCCACCATCGAGACCCCACTACGTGAAGGCCAGCAAGTCCGCCACGCTCAACCAGCGCATCCGCAGCGACCTGGAAAGCCGCATCCTCAGCGGGGAGTGGGCGCCGGGCTTCCGTATTCCGTACGAGCACGAGCTGATGGAGCAGTACGGCTGCTCGCGGATGACGGTGAACAAGGTGCTGACCGCGCTGGCCGAGAGCGGCATGATCGAGCGCCGCCGCCGGGCGGGCTCGTTCGTGGCCCGGCAGCCACCGCACCTGGAGCAGGTGGCGCTGGAGATCCCGGACATCGCGATGGAGGTCGGCTCGCGCGGACATCAGTACGGCTACCGCCTGCTGCAGCGTGAGCTGCGCCTGGCTGACGCCGGCAATACCGGCGAAGTGGAGCTGGCGGGTAGCGAGCAGCTGCTGGCGATGCGCTGCCTGCACCTGGCCGATGGCCGGCCGCTGGCGCTGGAGCATCGCCTGATCAGCCCGGTCGGCGTGCCCGAGGTGCTGGACGTGGATTTCAGTACCACTGCGCCGGGCAGCTGGCTGCTGCAGAACGTGTCGTGGACGCGCGCCCAGCACCGTATCAGCGCCTGGGGCGCCGACGCGCCCACCGCCAAGCTGCTGGACGTGAAGCCCGGTACCGCCTGCCTGGTGATCGAGCGCCTGACCTGGCGCGGCGAACAGCCGATCACCCGCGTGCGTCAGATGTTCTTGGGGGATGCGTGGGATCTGGTTGCCCGCTTCGCGCCCGGAGCGCGATAGGGTCGTATCCACGCACGGCGTGGATCTACTGAATCCCGGATTGGATTACGCGGTGCGCGAGAACCCCGGGTAGATCCACGCCATGCGTGGATGCTGCCTGATCAATACGTCGCGCACTGCCGCCAGCGTACCGGCTCATCCACGCCGGGGCGGGCGTTGAGCTGCACGCGCACATTGCGCAGGGCAGGGTAGCGCAGCACTTCCTGGCACACGCGAGGCCACACTGTTTCCAGTTCGCCGGTGCGGTTGATCGCCAGCGTCTGCCGGGTCAGCCAGACACCGCTGGCGATGCCGGATTGCCCCGCCAGGGCGCGGGCCAGTTCGGCCTGGTAGCGGTCCAGCGTGGCAGCGTCGGGGTTGGGGTTGCTGCGCGCGTCGTCGGTGCTCTGCGGCGCGGGTGCGGCAGCCGCCTGGGCAGGCGCATCGGCGGCCTTGTCCGGCTCGGCGGGCGTCGGCGAGGGCTGTGCGGCCGGGGGCGCCACGGGGGCGACAGCGGGTGCCGGAGTCGGGTCTGTTTGTCCGGTACGCAGGCCCTGCAGGCCAAGCCCGACCAGCAGGCCCAGCGTCACTGAAGCCAGCGCAGCGATGGCGATGCGGCGCAGCGCTTCATGGCGGGCGATCGCGCGTACGCGGGTGTCAACATCGGTCGGCAGGTAGGGCTGCAGCAGCGGCCACAGGCGCGGACCATCGATCACTTCCACCGCCTGCTTCTCCGCAGCGCCTAGGCCATCGCGCTCAACCCGGCCTTCGGTGATCAGCATGCCGCCCTTGGCGCCCGCCAGTCGCGCGGCAGCGCCCAGTTCGTTCACCGCAGCGGTGCCGATGCGATAGGCCAGGCCGTGCTTGCACGATACCCGCCAGCTGTTCGGGCCGTCGCTGAGCAGGAAATCGCTGCTCGGCTCGCGGCTTTCCTCGCTCGGGTCCTGCAGTTCACGCAGGCCGCGCTGCTCGCGCAGCATGCGCTTGATCAGGGTGGAAAACTCGCGCCAGTGCATGCCAGCCAGGGCCTGCAGGCCCAGTTGCATTTCGGTACGTCGGCGCTTGAACCACCAGAGATAGACGGTGGCCAGGGTGCAGGTAAGCAAGGCCGACAGCAGGGCCAGAATCCAGGGAAGCATGCAGGGCGACGACGGAAGGGGCGAAAACGGAAGCCCACAGTGTAAAGGGCCGACCGGTTGATTGCGTCAGGGTGACCCCGACAGCAAGCGTGATGCAGCCCGCAGATCCGCACGCGCCAGACACGAAAAACCCGCCAATCCTGAAGCCGTGAGGGGAGGGAACAAACGGCAGCCGAAGCGATTGGCGGGTTCTACGCGATTGTCAACGAAAATTTATTGCGTTGCAACAAAGGCGGTTCAGGGCGTGCTGCCCGGTGACTGGTGGCTGCCGGGTGAGGGGGCATCGACGTCGGCGGAGGCGCGGTGTTCCAGCTTGGCCAAGCGCGCGGTCAGCGCGTCGATGCGTGCTTCCAGCGCGGTCACCTGATCGGCCGTCGGCACGTGCAGACGCTTGAGCACGCCCTGCACCTGGTCATCGAACGCCCTGTTGACCTTGTCCCAGGTTCCAGAGGCCTTCTCGCGCGCTTCGTCCAGCGAGTGCTCGACGTTGTCACGCCAGCCCGGTTCCTGCTCGCCGCTACGCTCACGGCGGCGGGCTTCCCAGGCTTCGCCTTCCTTCACCAGGCCATCGAAGAAACGGCCTCCTTCTGCCTGCGCGCGCCCCAGAGCGCCCAGTCCGGCCAGCCAGACCTGCTGTGCCGAATCGCTCAGCTTGCGTGAAAAGCGTTCTGCCTGGTCGCCGAAGCCGGCATCGTCGTCGCGGCGGTCGTCATTCTCGTAACGGTTCATCGCATTCCCCGGGGGAGTTGGGCCTACCCCCGAGAGTAGCGCGCGCCGACGTTGCTGGGCCGTGATGGCCGCAGCGCAGGTTCAGCCCAGCTTTTCCTTCAGCACACGCTGGATCTCGCTTTCGACCATGCCCTTCATCGCCGACAGCAGGAAGCCCAGCTTGGCCGTCACCCGCACCGCGCCCGGCTGCAGTTCGATCGCACCGTCCACGCCGCTGCCGGAGAAGTTCAACACGTCGGCGGCCCACGACGACTTCAGGCCGAAGCGTTCGCCCAGCTTGGCGGCAACCTGTTCGATCGCCTCACGCGCCTGGGTGTCGGGCAGGGTATGGGCGTGGCGGACATCGATCGTGGACATGCAGGCTCCTGGCGCAGGGCGGGGATCAGTGAGAGGGCGAGCATTGTGCGCATCGACAGCGCCCACGCCAAGCGCTCATCGCAGGTTCTTCTTCGTGGGCGGCCAACCTGCTAGTCTGCGCCGCGTGCAGAACCTGCTAGTTCACTTCAGTCAACAACAACAGCCCGACCAGCCGCTACGGCCCGGGGTGCAGCGCATCGTGCGCCAGGCAAACGGCAGCGTGCGCCTCGGTGATGCCGGCAACGGCGCACTGCTGCTCGCGCAGTTCTGCATGGACGACCGCGGCCTCTGGCTGCAGGTCGGCAACGGTATCCGCGGCATCCATGTGAATGGTCGCCCGGTACGGCGCATGGCCCTGCTGCGCGCCGGCGACGCGGTATACGTGGACGGCGTGGAAATGGTCCTGCAGGGCCAGGTCGACACCCTGCTGCAGGCACCGGCACCGGCCGCCAGCGTTGAAGGCAACGGTGACGAGCAGCGCCTGCTGCGCGGTGTCGGTGGCCTGCATCACGGCCGCAGCTACCCCCTGTCGCGCACGCGGGTGATCGGCCGTGGCAGCGATGTCGACATCGAGATCGATGAGCCTGCCTTCGCCGAACAGCACGCGCGGGTGGAAGTACACGGCGAGCGGGTATTGCTGCGTGACCTGGGCAGTGCCGATGGCACTCGGGTCAACGGTGTTGCCGTCCGCCACTGCTGGCTGCAGGCTGGCGACCAGGTGGTGTTCGATGGCCAGCACCGGTTCGTGCTGGAAGTGCCGCACGACCCGCGCCGGCGCCCGCCGCTGGCCGATGACGAAGGCAGCGACGAAGCCGAACAGGCGCCCGTGGTGCCTGCGGCCCCCCGTCGGGTGCGCCGCTGGCCGTGGCTGCTGGGCAGTGCGTTGCTGCTGGCAGCCGTGCTCAGCCTGCTGCTCTGGTTCGGCGCGCGCTGAGCCACATCCGCCGGGCATGGCCCGGCGCTGCCGGCCTTCGCTCTGGTAGATGCCAACCTTGGTTGGCACGTTCCCTCCGCACGCATGACGCCTGCCGGCGCACGCCAACCACGGTTGGCGGCTACCAAGACCATGTACGGCCCCGCACCGCGCGCGGCCAATGGATACGGATGCAACCAAATTTCCCTTGCGCCACTAGGCCGCAAGGCTGGTGCAGTGCGGCATACTAGGGGTCTTGCCCCACAGGTGTGCCATGACGCGCGCGTTCAACTTCAGTGCCGGCCCTGCAACGTTGCCGGAATCGGTCCTGCGCCAGGCGCAGGCGGAAATGCTGGACTGGCACGGTAGCGGTGCCTCCATCGTGGAAATGAGCCATCGCGGACCGGAATTCATGTCGGTGGCCGCCGAGGCCGAGGCCGACCTGCGTCGCCTGCTCGACATCCCCGAGGACTATGCGGTGCTGTTCCTGCCCGGTGGCGCCACCACCCAGCAGGCCTTGATCCCGCTCAACTTCGCCTGCCACGGCCAGCGTGCCGACTACGTGGTCACCGGCCACTGGGGCAAGACCGCAGTCAAGCAGGCCAGCCCGTACGTGGACGTCAACGTCGCCGCCAGCAGCGAAGCGGAAGGCTATCGCCAGCTGCCCGAGCGCGCCGGCTGGCAGCTGTCGCCCGATGCTGCCTATGTGCACATCACCGCCAACGAGACCATCCACGGCGTCGAGTTCCGTGATGTGCCCGAGACCGGCAACGTGCCGCTGGTGGCCGATTTCAGCTCGTCCATCGCCAGCGAGCCGCTGGATGTGCGCCGCTACGGCGTGATCTATGCCGGTGCGCAGAAGAACCTGGGCCCCGTCGGCATTGCGGTGATGATCATCCGACGCGACCTGCTGGAGCGCAGTGGCCAGCCGCGTGCGGACATCTTCGATTACCGCTCGCACGTCGCCCGCGATTCCATGCTCAATACGCCGCCGACCTGGAACTGGTATCTGGCCGGCCTGGTGTTCAAGTGGATGCTCGCCGAAGGCGGCGTGGTCGAGTTCGCCAAGCGCAACGCCGCCAAGGCCGCGCTGGTGTACGGCGCCATCGATGCCTCCGGCGGTTTCTATCGCAATGAGGTCGCGCATTCGGCGCGCTCGCGGATGAACATCCCGTTCTTCCTGCCCAGCACCGACCTCGATGCCCGCTTCGTCGCCGAAGCCAAGGCCGCCGGCCTGCTGGCGCTGAAGGGGCACAAGGTGGTCGGCGGCATCCGTGCGTCGCTCTACAACGCCATGCCGCTGGCCGGGGCCGAGGCGCTGGTCGCCTTCATGGCCGATTTCCAGCAGCGTCACGGCTGAGCAATGAACGGCGCGCATCGTCGGGTGCGCGCCCCGCAACAAGGAATTCCGATGGCAAGCAAACCCAGCAAGAAGGCGTCGAAGAAGGCCGAACCGGCCAAGGACAGCGCCACCTCCAAGCCGAAGGGCAAGTCGAAGGCAACCGCGGTGCCGACCCTGGCGCCACTGGCGCTGGCCGATGTGCGTTCGAAGATCGACCAGATCGACCGTGACATCCAGAGCCTGATCGCCGAGCGCGCACAGTTCGCCCACCAGGTCGGCAAGGCCAAGGGCAAGCTCGCCGCCGCCGTCGATTACTACCGCCCCGAACGCGAAGCGCAGGTGCTGCGCATGGTGGTGGACCGCAACGAAGGCCCGCTCAGCGATGAACTGCTGGTGCATGTCTACCGCGAAATCATGTCGGCCTGCCTGGCCCAGCAGGAGCCGTTGAAGATCGGTTACCTCGGCCCGGAAGGTACCTTCAGCCAGCAGGCCGTGCTCAAGCACTTCGGCCGCTCGGCGCTGGGCCTGCCGATGGCCAGCATCGAAGAAGTGTTCCAGGAAGTGGAAGCGGGCAACGCCGATTTCGGCGTGGTGCCGGTGGAAAATTCGGGGCAGGGCACCATCCAGATCACCCTGGACATGTTCCTCACCTCCAACCTGAAGATCTGCGGCGAAGTGGAACTGCGCGTGCAGCAGTACCTGATGTCGCGCAGTGGCCGCATCGAAGACATCGAACGCGTCTACGGCCATCCGCAGTCGTTCATGCAGACCTCGGCATGGATGCGCGCCAACCTGCCCAAGGCCGAGAAGATCCCGGTGGCCAGCAACGCCGAAGGTGCGCGCCGTGCGCGCAATGCCGACGACGCCGCGGCCATTGGCGGCGAGAGCGCCGGCCACGTGTACGGCCTGAAGAAGGTCGTCACCAAGCCGATCCAGAACGATGCCGACAACACCACCCGTTTCCTGGTGGTGGGCCGCAACATCTTCCCGACCTCCGGTCACGACCGTACCTCGGTGCTGGTGTTCATCCATGACAAGCCGGGTGCGCTGTTCGATGTGCTCAGCCCGTTCGCGCGCCATGGCATCAGCATGAACCGCATCGAGTCGCGTCCCTCGCACCACGGCAAGTGGGAATACGGCTTCTTCATCGATCTGGCTGGCCATATCGACGACGCGCCGATGCAGGCCGCATTGGCCGAACTGGAAGCGCACTCGGCGCAGATCAAGGTGCTTGGCTCCTATCCGGTGGCCGTGCCCTGATCCCTGCTGCGGCGGCTGCGGCCGCCGTCCCTGATGCATCGCCGGTGACCCGGCGTTTACGGAACAATTCAACGATGAGCAACGCGCAGCACTGGATCGCCCGCAAGGGCCAGCCCCTGCAGGGCAGCCTGACCATTCCCGGCGACAAGTCGGTCTCGCACCGCTCGGTGATGTTCGCCGCGCTGGCCGACGGTACCTCGCACATCGAAGGCTTCCTGGAAGGCGAAGACACCCGCGCCACCGCGCGCATCTTCAGCCAGTTGGGCGTGCGCATCGAAACCCCCAGCGCGTCGCGGCGCATCGTGCATGGCGTCGGCATCGACGGCCTGCAGGCACCCAGCGCACCGCTGGACTGCGGCAATGCCGGCACCGGCATGCGTCTGCTGGCCGGCCTGCTGGCCGGTCAGGCATTCGACTGCACGCTGGTCGGCGACGAATCGCTGTCCGGCCGTCCGATGCGCCGCGTCACCGGTCCGCTGTCGCAGATGGGCGCGAAGATCGACACCGAGGCAGACGGCACGCCGCCACTGCACGTGCATGGCGGGCAGACGCTGAACGGCATCGACTTTGCCTCGCCGGTGGCCAGCGCGCAGATCAAGTCCGCCGTGCTGCTGGCCGGCCTGTATGCGCATGGCGAGACCAGCGTGACCGAACCGCACCCGACCCGCGACTACACCGAGCGCATGTTGTCCGCGTTCGGCGTGGACATCGCGTTCTCGCCGGGCAAGGCCCGCCTGCGCGGTGGCCAGCGCCTGCGCGCGACCGACATCGTGGTGCCGGCCGACTTCTCCTCGGCTGCGTTCTTCCTGGTCGCGGCCAGCATCATTCCCGGCTCCGAGCTGCGCCTGAAGCAGGTCGGCCTCAATCCGCGCCGTACCGGCCTGCTGCACGCGCTGCGCCTGATGGGCGCGGATATCACCGAAGAGAACCCGGCAGAGCAGGGCGGGGAACCGGTGGCCGACCTGGTGGTGCGCTACGCGCCGCTGAAGGGCGCGCGCATTCCCGAGGAACTGGTGCCGGACATGATCGACGAGTTCCCGGCATTGTTCGTGGCCGCTGCCGCCGCTGAAGGGCAGACCGTGGTGACCGGCGCCGCCGAACTGCGGGTGAAGGAATCCGATCGTCTGGCGGCGATGGCGACCGGCCTGCGCGCGCTGGGCATGCAGGTGGACGAAACCGAAGATGGCGCCACCCTGCACGGCGGCGTATCGCTGGGCAGTGGCACCATTGAAAGCCACGGTGATCATCGCATCGCGATGGCCTTCGCCATTGCCGGCCAGATCAGCCATGGCGAAGTGCGCATCAACGACATCGCCAACGTCGCGACGTCCTTCCCGGACTTCGACGGCCTGGCCCGCAGCGCCGGCTTCAACCTGGCCTGATCGGCACCGCATCCGCCGGGCGTGGCCTGGCGGATCACATGGCCTGGTAGGTGCCAACCTCGGTTGGCACGCTTCTGCGCATAAAAAAACGGAGGCCGAAGCCTCCGTTTCCATTTCAGACGCTACCGAAGATCAACGCTCGGTGCGGAAATCCACCGGTACGCGCACCACGCTGGCCACGGCACGGCCCTGCTGCACCGCCGGCTCGAACTTCCAAGCCTGCACGGTGTTCAACACGGCGCGGTCCAGATCGCGGCTGCGTTCACCGCTGCGCGACACGATCGCCGCATTGGTCACGTTGCCGCGGGTATCCACATTCAAGCTGGCAACTACGCTGCCCTGCACGCCACTACGCAGCGCGGCGGCCGGATAGCTGGGCTTGCTGTTGCTGGCCAGCGGACGCGCCTCACGGTTGCGTACGGCCGGAGCCGCCTTGCGCTCGCTCTGCGCGGGCGCGGCCTGGCGCTTAGCGGGGGCCGGTGCGATGGCAACCGGTGTTTCAGTGGCCGGCAGCATGCGCTCGCTTACTGGCGCTGGCGCAACCTCGTCATGGTTGGCGAAGCGCAGCCAGACCAGCGCGGCGGCGAACATCGCCACGATCAGGGCCAGCCACAGCCAAGGAGAGGCCGAGCGGGGCGCAAGCGCGCCATCCTGCTGCAGCTGCGGGGAATGAAGGTTTTCGTGGGTGGTGGCAGTCATCGCAAACTCCTCACGTCAGTAACGACGCCCAGAGTGTTGCCCGAGGCGGCGTCGCAGCGTGTCAGCATTGCGTCAACGCAACCTGCAAGGTTCAGCTTTTCTGCGGGGAAACGTTCAGTTATTGCGGCTTGAAATCGAACGGCACTTCAATGCTGCCGGGCACCGGCTGGCCATTGCTCACTGCCGGGCTGAAGCGCCAGCGACGCACCGCGTCCGTTGCCGCACGGTCCAGTTCACGCGAACCGCTGCGCTGGATCACCGTCACGTTGTTTGGATAACCGGTGGCGTCCACTTCCACCCGCACCACCACGCTGCCCGCTTCACCGCGTCGCAGGGCGGCGGCCGGGTAGGCCGGCGGCGGCGACTGGCCGGCAATCGGCATCGGTTGCGCATTGGCGGTTGCCGGTGCCGCAGTGCCCGGCGCCGCCGGGGTTGGTTCAACCGCGGCCGGCGGCGGCGGCGGGGCGGTTTCCACCAGCTTCGGCGCATCTTCTTCGTCCGGCACCGGGGCCGGCTTGGCGTCGGGCATGTCGCTGGAGCCTGCCGCTGCGGCCAGCGGCTCGGGCAGCGGTTCCACCTGGGCGGTTTCCTGCGGCGTCTGCGCGGCCGGGTCGGCGCGGAAGAACTGCTTGTCGCGTCCGGTCAGCCAGACCAGCACGAACAGCAGGATGCCCACGCCGAAGGCGATGCCGGCGATCTTCAGGGCGTTGCGCGGGATATGCACGGTGAACGACTTGGCAGGCGACGGACGGGGAGCAGACATGGACCAGACCAGTACGGAATGCCTCGATTCTGCCACGGCCGGAATGAACCGGGCGGCAGAATTCCGTATAACAGGCGATAATCCCGTTCCTGTTACCCACCACGACGCCTGCCATGCTTGATCCAGCCCTGCTCCGCCACCAGCCCGCCGACCTCGCCGAACGCCTGCGCACCAGCCGCGGCTTCGAGCTCGACGTGTCTGCCCTGGAGTCACTGGAGGCGGATCGCAAGCGCATCCAGGTGCGTACCCAGGAGCTGCAGAGCCTGCGCAACAGCCGCTCCAAGGCCATCGGCCAGGCCAAGGCCAAGGGCGAGGACGTTTCGGCCATCATGGCCGAGGTGGCCGCCTTCGCCGACGAGCTGAAGGCCTCGGAAGTGGCCCTGGACGAGCTGCGCGAGAAGATCGACACGATCTCGATGGGCATCCCGAACCTTCCTGCCGATGACGTACCGGCCGGCGCCGACGAGAGCGAGAACGTCGAGCAGTCGCGCTGGGGTACCCCGCGCCAGTTCGATTTCAAGGTGCTCGACCACGTCGAACTGGGCGCGCGCAACAAGTGGCTGGACGGCGAGACCGCGGCCAAGCTGTCCGGCTCGCGGTTCACCGTGCTGCGTGGCCCGATCGCGCGCCTGCACCGTGCCCTGGCCCAGTTCATGCTCGACCTGCACAGCGGCGAGCACGCGTACCAGGAAACCAACGTGCCGGTGATCGTCAACGCCGACAGCCTGTACGGCACCGGCCAGCTGCCCAAGTTCGAAGAGGACATGTTCATCACCCAGCTGGGTGAGCAGAAGCGTTACCTGATCTCGACCTCGGAAATCTCGCTGACCAACATCGCCCGCGACGAGATCCTCGACGCCGAGCGCCTGCCGCTGCGCATGACCGCCCACTCGCTGTGCTTCCGTTCCGAAGCCGGCAGCGGTGGTCGCGACGTGCGCGGCATGATCCGCCAGCACCAGTTCGAGAAGGTCGAGCTGGTCTCGATCTGCCGCCCGGAAGACAGCGACGCCGAGCACCAGCGCATGACCCGCTGCGCCGAAGTGGTGCTGGAAAAGCTGGGCCTGCCGTACCGCAAGGTGCTGCTGTGCACCGGCGACATGGGCTTCTCGGCGATCAAGACCTACGACCTGGAAGTCTGGCTGCCGTCGCAGGAGACCTACCGCGAGATTTCCTCGTGCTCGAACTGTGGCGACTTCCAGGCCCGCCGCATGCAGGCCCGCTGGCGCAATCCGGCCACCGGCAAGCCGGAGCTGGCACATACGCTGAATGGCTCGGGCGTGGCCGTCGGCCGCGCGATGATCGCAGTGATGGAGAACTATCAGAACGCCGACGGCAGCATCACTGTGCCTGAAGCCCTGCGCCCGTACATGGGTGGCCTGGAAACCATCGGCTGATCAAGCGCCGTGACGCATGAAAAAACCCGCCGAAAGGCGGGTTTTTTGTTTGCGTCATGGCCCGCCGGAACCTGACGCCCCGTTCCCCCGGCATCCTCGCGGCAAACCACGTCATACGTGGCTGCCCGCGCCCCGGCCGCATCGGCCTGCGTATTCTGATCTGAGCAAATTTCGTACATGTTGCATGGTCGGGGGACGAAGCCTGCGCCATGCTGAACGCCAAATCCCCGACGCCCTGCCGGCCGATGATGTCTGGCCAGGTTCAGCGCGGATGCCTGCATTGGCCGTCGGAATTGAATTCATGAACAGGAAACAGCCACCGTGCCCAAGCTAATGTTGGTGATTCTGCTCGGCCTGACCCCGATTCTAGCGGGATGCCGGAGCGGCGGAGCCTCGACTTCATCTGGTGCAACTGCGGAGTTGGACGAAGACACACGGATCAGCATCGGGCTGATCAAGAAGAACATGATCTTCGTCGAAGGGGGGGAATTTCTGATGGGTGCCTACCTGCCCATCCACGCAGTAGAGAAACCTTTCCACGGCAGCGATGATGACGCCTCGCCCATGCACACGGTAAGGTTAAGCAGCTATTCCATTGCCAAGTTCAAGGTGACAAACCGGGAATACCAGATATATCTCAAGCATAACGGCAAGACGCTGCGCACTACGCATGAGAATGGGGATCCAGATGATTTTAGAGTAGCCATCAGTTCCGTTCCAAACCTGCCGGCAAGGATGGACTGGCATGAGGCGGAACAGTACTGCAAGTGGTTGGCTGAAGTCTCCAAGCTGCCTTTCGCGCTCCCCACGGAAGCGCAATGGGAATACGCAGCACGCAGCCGCGGTGACTTTGTCTATGCTGCAACGAATGACGGAACGCTCAGGGGTACCAATGCTCCCTACACGTCTTATGAATGGGACGGCGGTCCGCGAGGGATAAATGTATCGACATCGGGGGACCGAAGTGATTTTGCGCAGCTTATGGGGTGGCCTAGCGGCGTGATGGCACGCAGGCCGCCGCTTCCCGTTGATAAGTTTCCTCCCAATCCGTTGGGCCTGTATGCCATGACCGACAACGGGCTGGAGTGGGTGAAGGATTGGTACGACAGGGACTACTACCAGTACTCGCCTCTGCAGGATCCGCAGGGGCCGGATGGGCCCGTAACCAAAAGCTACTTTGGGAATGGCATGAAGGTGCAGCGCGTATCCGAGCAGCCGAATCATCAGTGGGGTGGGGCACTGGCAACGGCGCGCAGCGCGCGTGAGCCAGAGGGGTACAGCGATAAGGGCCGCTTCCATCGCACTGAGATCACCGCGCGCTGTGTGGTCAACCTTCCAGCGCCAGTCTTGTAACGCCGTTTCTGCACTGTTGCTGCCCTCGCAGGACACCTACCCGGGGATCTCGTCGTGCTCCAACTGCGGTGACTTCCAGGCCCGCCGCATGCAGGCGCGCTGGCGCAACCCGGCCACCGGCAAGCCCGAGCTGCTGCATACCCTCAACGGCTCCGGCGTCGCGGTGGGCCGGGCGATGATCGCGGTGATGGAGAACTACCAGAGCGCCGATGGCAGTATCACCGTGCCTGAAGCCCTCCGCCCGTACATGGGCGGTATCGAAACCATCGGTTGAACCCGGTAGATGCCAATGCTTGCATGGCACTGCTCTGGCTTTGGTGGGTGCCATGCTTGCATGGCACCTCATCCACACATGGCGTGGATCCACTGGCGCGGTGCGGCATCCACGCATGGCGTGGATCTACTGAGGCGGTGCGACATCCACGCATGGCGTGGATCTACTGGGGCGGTGCGGCATCCATGCATGGCGTGGATCTACTGAGGCAGTGCGGCATCCAGGCGCTGGGGGCCTGAGGCGCTGCAGTAGATCCACGCCATGCGTGGATAGCGCAATCCATCAGCCCGCCAAGCGCAGCTTCTCCAGCGGCACCCAGCCCGCCTCCCCACTCTCCGGCACGCACCACGCCCATCCATTGAGCGTGCGTACCCCGCGCAGCGCCTGCCCCGGGTCCACATCCAGCTCCCGCGCGCAGTAGTCCTCCGTGGCAAACGCGCCGCCCTGCGCATCGCAACCGATCACCGGCGCCGGCACGAACCCCGGCTGCTGCCCCTCGGCCTCGCACAGATACCAGTCTTCCCAACCCTCGGGCCCCTCATAACGCTCACCCACCACCAGCGCCTGCCCACGGTGCAGGGTGATGGGGTGCGGAAACTCGCTGCGATGCGCAGCCGTCACGATGTAGTTCATCGCGCCATGGTGGCAAAAAAAGACGGCCCCGCAAGAGCAGGGCCGCCAGGGTAGGGTGGGCCGGGATGGGGGAGGAATCCCGGCCCGCGTTCAGCGCCCAGACGAGGGAGAGAGGCGCCGAACGCTGGACCGCGTTACGCCGCTGCCACTTCTGCCGTCTCATGCGACGGCAGTGCCGCCAGCGCACCGGCAATCGCGTCTTCGCGGTGCTGCGGCGAATAGGCAATGCCCTCGGCACGCACGAACTCGATGTCGTTGATGCCCCAGAAGGCGAACGTCTGGCGCAGGAAGGGCTCCTGGAAGTCCGCCGGCGAGTCGGTGTAGATGCCGCCACGGCTGCTGACCACGATCACCCGCTTGCCACCAGCCAGGCCCACCGGGCCGTTCTCGGTGTACTTGAAGGTGCGCCCGGCCACCGCCACGCGGTCGATCCAGGCCTTCAGGGTGGAGGGCACGCTGAAGTTGTACATCGGCGCGCCGATCACCACGATGTCGGCAGCCAGGAACTGCTCGAGCACCTGTTCAGCATCGGCAGCTTCGGCCGGATCGGTCTTGGCCAGCGAACCGCTGCGCAGATGCGGTACCGGATTGGCGTCAAGATCGCGATAATCAACCTGCAGGCCGTCGATCTGCTGCTTGAACTGGGCCACCACGGCGGCGGTCAGGTGGCGGGAGACGGAGTTGTCGCCAAGCACGCTGGCGTCGATGTGCAGAAGCTTCATGGCAGTACCTATGTTCGGGAGAGATGGCGGACTTGCCGCCGACGGAGAGAACAATAGGTTGTTGCAAGGGCGGGATAAAGGTGGTTGAATGCCACGTATTGTTCTACTAATGGAACTAGGGTATGCATGACCTGAATGATCTGTACTACTTCGCGATGGTGGTCGACCACGGCGGTTTCGCCGCCGCCGAACGCGCACTGGGCATCCCCAAGTCGCGCCTGAGCCGCCGTATCAGCCAGCTGGAAACCGACCTGGGCGTGCGCCTGCTGCAGCGCTCCACGCGGCGTTTTGCTGTCACCGACGTCGGTACCAGCGTGCACCGCCACGCCCAGACCATGCTGGCCGAGGCGCAGGCCGCGCGCGAGGTGGTGGACCGTCTCAGCGCCGAGCCACGCGGCCTGGTGCGCGCCAGCGTGCCGGTCTCGCTGGCGCAGATGCAGCTGCCCAAGCTGCTGCCCAAGTTCCTGGAGCAGTACCCGAAGGTGCGGCTGCAGCTGAACATCAGCAACCGTCGCGTGGACATCATCAACGAAGGCTACGACGTCGCCCTGCGCGTGCGTTCGCGTCTGGACGACGACGGCAGTCTGGTGATGCGCAGCTTCGGCCAGGTGCAGGAACTGCTGGTGGCCAGCCCGAAGTACCTGGACCGCGCCGGCCGCCCGAAGGACCCGGAAGAACTTGCAAACCACGTCACCTTGAGCATCAGCGAAGACGAGGCACGCCAGCGCTGGGAACTGCACGGACCGGAAGGCGCGGTACGCCGGGTGGACCTGCAGCCGCGCGTGGCCGGTTTCGACTTCCCGCTGCTGCAGAGCATGGTGAAGGACGGTTTCGGCATCACGATGCTGCCGGAAACGGTCTGCGCCGATGCCGTGCGCAATGGTGAGCTGGAAGTGGTGCTGCCGGACTGGTCGCTGCCGCAGGGCGTGTGCCATGCCGTGTTCGCCTCGCGCCGCGGCCTGCTGCCGGCGGTGCGGGTGTTCATCGACTTCCTGGCCGAGCACCTGCCGCCGCAACTGGAGGCCTCGCGCCTGGATTGCGGTGGCGCCTGCGAAAAGGCCAAGGAGCGCATCAAGGCTAGTGCGCTGGGGGCGTTGGCGGTGGACGCGGGCTGAGGAACAAGCCCAACGGAACGACGGTCTTGGGCAAATCGCCCGGCCGTGCGAGAATGCGTGCCCGGCCAGCAGGCTGGGCCGATACGGAGAGATGGCCGAGCGGTTTAAGGCACCGGTCTTGAAAACCGGCGAAGGGTTAAACCTTCCGTGGGTTCGAATCCCACTCTCTCCGCCAAGAATGCAAAAACGCCCCGTAAGGGGCGTTTGCGTTTGCACAGGACCGAGGCCCTTTCGTCAGAATGCAGGCTCGATCACCGGAGAAGAATCCGCCGTCGGGTAGGAAAGCCGATACTTCCGCGTGGTGTCCACATCCACCAGGATCTCGGTGGAGCGTCGCCTGGCCATCGCAGCCTTGGTCACGCCCAGCGCGCACAGGCCCGTAGCCTCCAGCACAGTCGCGGTCATCAGATGCCGACCCGGTTTCAAGGCAAACGTCACCGTTTCAGCAGTGTTGAGATGGGCGGCCATCTTTTCGTCAACCATGACGCCCACGGCGCACATCCCGTTGATCGCACCTATATCGCGTGTCACTACGACATTGCCAGTGGAGGGCCCCTGATCGGCAAGTGGGAATACCCGCTCAGCGGGCACTGGCCTTACGTCAGCGACCTCGGGCTGCCGGGTAGGCAAGGCGCAGCTCGTGGCCAGCAGTGGAACGGCGCACATCGCGGTACACATCATGATCTTGGCGGTTCTGCGATACATGCTTCCCTCCCTGTAGAAAAGACCTGTCCCAGCGCGAAAGCTCGCTCTGTTGGCGCGACTTTACAGGAAGCCGAGGTACCTTCGTCCATGGCTCTACAGGAACGTCGGTTTTCGCCAGCAGGTCGCCATAAGTACTGCTGAGTCTGACTATCAGATGGGCGTTTCGCTGATGAATTCTGCGGGCGGGGGTGCCGATTCACACCGCCTTTGAGTGACTGCAGTCAGCCCTTGCGCATCGCTGCTCGCGTCTGCTCTTGGGCATGGTCGATGTCGTGCTGCGCGACCTGCTGAGCCTGCGAAACCTGCTCGATCTTGGCAAGCGAATGCTCAACGGGTGTGTTGACTGCCTCGCTGACCGCCACCGATGCGCGCAGGTGTGTCGGGTTGTCGAGCTCGCCCTGCACGACGAACATGCGCGGGCCAGACTCGTTGCTGGGCGGCTTGCCCAGTACCACATGATCCACGCGCTCCAGGCCGTTGCTCTTGGCCGTTGCCAGCAAGCTGGCTGTTACCCGCTCACTGGTTTCGTCGAAGCTGCGCCCGTGCTTGGCATCCACGGCGGATACGCCGTCGCGAATCTGCTGGTAGAGCGAATGGTCAGGATGGCCTTCCTTCCTGGGATCCAAGCCTGCCTTGTCCAATGTGGATTCGATGCTTTGCTGCAACAGGCTCTTGGGAGAGAAGCCCGGATTGCTGAGAGAGGGAGAGCCCTTGTCAGTTGCGTCCTGTGCCATTCGCTCACCGGGTTTGAGCGCAATGCGGGGCTGCTGCTCCGCTTCGGCCTCGCGGCGAGCGTATGCGCCTGCATCCTCGGTGCCACGCAGGTAATTGATCCCGTCGCGCAGGAGGCCAGGTCCACCGCCTGCAAGCACCGTGACTCCCGCGCGCAGTTGATGGATGTCACTGCGGTAGTCGGCAATCCGGCGCAGGTCTTCAGGATCTGTAACCCGGGCATTGGGGTCATCCAACACGGACTGCACTGGCCCCTTTTCGGTCATACGGTCAAGGAAATGAACCATTCGATGGGAGTCACCCAGCTGGACCGCCACGGCAGCGGAGATGGCGTGGCCGCTCCTCAATCCGGGTGCTATGAGGGACGCGACGCGTTGGCCCTGCTCGGCATTGCGAAGAACCTCGAGTTCCTTGGGGAGCGCGTACATCTCGACCTTGCCGTAGTGCGGGCCGCCAGCGCTGACCAGGTCGCCTGCCATGACATGGTTGGTGAAGGGGGCCGCATTGGCTGGCTGGCCTTCGGGAAGGCGATAGGCCAACCCGGCGGCGCCGTAAGGATTGAATGCGTCGCCGGGGAGGTTGTAGTGATGCGCAGTGATCTGTGCAAGCGCGCCGCCCAGTGAGTGACCGGTGGCGTACACGGCCCCAATCCCCCTTTCATCGGTCAGCTTGATAGCTTGCCGGGTCAGTGCCAGGGCGTCGTCGAGTTGTACGTTGATTCTCGCGGTAACCATCGCAGCGTCGATGCCGCCATCAAGCAGTGCCTGACGATCGAACTCGGTGCCGCGATGGGCAATGATGACTTCGTCGGTTTCAACTTTGCGATAGACAATACCTTGGTATCCAGTGCTGGAATCCCGTCTGGCCAATATCTCGTACTCGATTCCTGCAATGGTGACGGACGTAGCATCCGGAGATAGCTCATTGTAGGCATGGTCCGAGAGCGTGGCGCTGGTAATAGGGTTCATGGAGCGTCTCCTTGAATCCGTGTGGAGATCTCAATTGGGAAGTACTTCGGGTGATCAGCGAGTGGGCGCTTATCGAACATAGTCTTAGACAATGTCCACGCCCGTTCAGGTGTCTGCCCTGGGATCAGGGGCTTTAGTGCCTTCTCTACGTAAGTAGTAGAGCCTCCCTCCTCTTCAATTCTCCGGAAAGAGACGCCGACTGTTGCGTAGATTGAGCGCCCATCAATGATCATTGGGAATGCAGCTTGCAGGGTGTTTGGCGTCCATTTGCATGGGCCATGCCCGTAATAGTCAGCGACCGCCATCCCATCTTTGAACGCTGTGGTGGTGAAGTCGGTTGGGCTTACGCGCTGTACCTGTAATTGAACAGAGTGCCATTTAGGTTCGTAATGCACGCCCTCGTAGTTGTTGATCGGGGGGAGGCAAAGCGGGTCTATCTCGTACAAGACGGTTACTTTGGGAATTGGGACGTCCACAGGTGCGTCATGGACCCGGATCACAATCGGCAGCGCATCCTTTGGTGCGGGATTCTCGCGGTAGACCGGGTATGAGCGTTCCTTGTTGCAGCCTGGAACGGCGAGGGTGATCAACGCGATCAATGCCACGTGTGGAAGGGCTCTAAGAAATTTCAGCATGAGCGGTCCATGTCGCTGATTGAAGTACTACGGGGGTAGGCTTGCACAGGGCGACTACGGAGCATGGTTCTCAATGCGCGAAACCGCCGATAGGGCTGGCCTGATCGCCTGTGGGCCCGACACGGGGTTCGGTTGTGGGACACGGCGCCTTGGGCCAAACTTAGGGGCAAACGCGACAGCCTTGGCCCTGCTGGCTGTCCATTTCCACGGCCTTCATCCATGCGACCCAGTGATTCGGGGCTTTGCGGGATTGCGTTCACCGGCGCTCCATTGCTCTGCGTCATCTGACTATACGACCCGCATCGGTCGGGCTCCAAGGTCTCGACCCTTCATGCCAAGGTATGAGCGCTGGATCACACATTCAGAATGCCTCATCCCATGACTATTTTCCGATGGCGGCGCAGATGATTGAGGCGTGAGAGCCTGCGGGGCCATTCGGATGTCCACGGCAATGCCTACCTGCAGAGGTTGGCCTACTCCGTCATCATGCGGCGTCTCTTCTCCTGCACTGTGCCTTGCTTGAAGGCGGCCTGGCTTTGTCGTAGATCTGGCGCGCTTGACGGTCTCGGACAGTGGGTCCCGGGAGGCGGGGTAGTAGAACCCGTCCGGATCTCGTAGCGCTCCGCTTGGTACATGTCACTTCTGACACCACGCTGCGTACGGGCGGTCCAGATTCTCAGCGGTATCCGGCATGCGAAGTGCGCCACTCAATGCGCAAGTCGGCATTCGATGACGCAACATCCGCGACTACGCGCCAGTACTAGCTTTCCTCACTTTTCATCGCCGTCGCAACGAGGCAACCATGTCCTCGCTAGGGCACCCGCCCTGGCCGGGATTGGCGTCCCGAACTTACGTACCGCTACCGGTCTTGCTTGCAGCCACAACTGCAATCACGACAATGCACCGACGGCCAGTCCATGGCGGACGGTGCGTGGGGATCTCTCGATCCGCCGGCTTTAGCGGTACGTATCCGGCACGCCAACCCGCACCGTCCGCCACCTTGCATCTGCAGGTGGCCACACCGCGAGGTTGCTGCCATGCCTGACCTGCTTCCCGACTATCCCCGTCTGCACGCGCTGCTCGGCGATGCCGTACGCGATCTTCCCAATGCTCTCGCCGAAAAGATGGAAGACGCACTCAGTGATGCCGCCGAGTCCGCGCATCCCTCTTCGTTCTTCACGTTCCTGCAAGGCCACGGCAAAGGCCATCGTGCGGACGGCACACCGTGGGCCGAAAACCGCCTCACGCCCGGTCGTGCTTTCGACTTGGCCTTGGCCACTCGAAGCGCATCGGGCATCACTGCGCTCACTGCCATATTGCACGCCGCACACGTAGCGCGGGAGAACGACGATCCGGGCTTCTATCCGTCGGCGGCGCTGGTCGATGGTCTGTTTGATGCATGCGAAGCACTGTCGCTGCAGGTAGAGCGCTGTCTTGACCCTTGATTCACAGGTGCGCCGCAACGGGAAGGGTGGGGACTTCCAACGTGGTCCCCATGCCTGCAGTTCAAGCGCCGTGCTAGTCGCTGTCGCATTCTGCTTGCTCTGCGCCGCTCGACCGCTTCGCGCGCTCTTTCAATTCAGTCGCCAATCGTCGCTGTTCTGCGTGCGGCATCCTGGCGGCGGCGAGAATGACATTGGCCAGTACATCGCTATCGGCCAATAGATAGGCGAGAGGAACGCCCAGTTCGGCAGCCATCTTGCCGGCAGTGGCAAAGTCCGGCTCCGACGTGCCCTGTTCGTAACGTGTCACCCGGCTGGACACCACATCCTCAGACAAGCCAATGCGCCGGCCCAGCTCGCGCTGGGAAATGCCCATCGCCAAGCGCGCTTCTTTGAGGCGCTTGGTGAACTGGTCGCGGAGAGGTGTGGGCGACATTACCCGCCTGGGCGCATTCTGTAACGGTCCACAGGATGGCAATCGTCCCACAATTCGTATGCTACATTATTTGTAGCATTGTGGGTCGGAGTAGCGTATGAAGCCGTCTTCAAGGCCAACGCCGCGTGGCAGCACAACATCGGCAATCTGCCTTGCCTGCGGATAGCGCGGCCCGATGGCCATCAGCGATGGCCGCAGGCATTGGTCTGGCTCCTGGAGGGCCTTCACGTTTCTGGCGCTGCTTGGGGGGGTATTCGGTTTCGTACTGATGGGCGTGCTTGGGATGCTCGCTCTGTCGATTCTGATCGGCATTGTGGGCGCACTCGTGGTCCGCCCATCATCTGCCTACCACTCCTGCCCGCGATGCCACGTCGATCTGCAGTGGCGTTGAAGGCTCCCTCCGACAAGACGGTGCAGATGTGTAGGGAAAATCTGATCCTGGGCGGGTAGTGATGACGTTCCTGTCCCGTTGATCTCCCATTGCCTATAGTGGCTCCAAACCCCGCAATGGAATGGCCCGATGCACCCGATGTCCTCCGCGCGGTGCCTGGCACTCGTAATCGCAATCGCCATTAGCGCCAGTGCCTGCGCACGTGCGCCGTCCACCGAAAACGAAAGGAATCCTGCCATGTCCGGCGCAACGCAGACCGGCCGCACCCTCAACGGCCACACCTATACCAACGCGCCCGTGGACGTGAAGCTGGGACCGACTACTTTCCGTATCCCCGCCAACTATCTGGACAGCCAGATCGCGCCATGGCCGGGGGAGGGTGTGACGCTGGTGATCGAATGGCCGGACATGACGCCGACGCTGCCGGGGGCCCGGGCCAATCCCCGTACGAATGATTTCCGCAAGGAGATCGCGGTGGCGGTGAACTACATCGACAGGATTCCAATCGAAACTTCGCTTGCCCGACTGTCGTCCAACGAGGCCCTCACCGAGGAGGGATCGGTGGAGCGAGGTGATCCACGGGCACGCCTGGACCTGCGTATTGCCCGGTCACCGACACTGGGACTGATCCCGTATGCCATCGATGAAGAGAAGATGGCACGCTACTCGAAGGACTACGAAGCACGCTACGGCAAGCCTCCTGTTCGCAACCCGGCCTATGAGGATGACTGGTACGTTGCGCGTGATGACGCTGGTCAGCTCACAACGTTCCTGAAGTGCGAAACCACCCGATTCCGGGGTGATGGCGTGCGCCTGGAAGGCGATCAGGTCGTCGACCTGGAAGACCCGGTCGCAGCGGGTTGTACCCACTATTTCGTGGATGTCGAGAACAAGCTTTCGATCACCTTGAACTACAAGCGGGCGTTCCTGAAGGACTGGAAGCGCATGGAAGATGCGGTACGTGATGTCCTGGCACGCACCAAGGCCAGGTGATCAGAAGACAGCTCAAGGAGTAAGTCATGGGTGGACTGACCCAGAAGGACATCAGGATCCTCACTGCCTATGCGGATTCGGGCAATCGGGAGCTCTACTGGAACTATCTATCGCAACTGCCAGGTGCAGACGGGTATGGAACGCTGGCGTTGGGCGTTGTGCGCAACGACAGCCTGCCTGGGCGGGTGGCAAACAGCTACGCACAGGAACATGCACGGACGCAGCACGACGATGGTTCACGCTTCCCCAATGCGGTGTTGAGTGAACGGCAATGGGAGGCGTTCGGACAGAGTCTGCTCAAACAGGACCTCGTGTTGCGGCAATACTGGTCGCAGCAGCAGCGCCCGGAACTTGCCTTGAACCTGCCCGGCAAGGATGTGATGACCGCGCACGACCGTGCGTTCGAGCAGCATCGTCTCGATCCCAACTGCTGGACACCCCGCGTGCTCCTCCAGGCCGCTCTGGAAAAGAGTGGCCCGCAGAAGCTGGAGCAGATCTGGACCAACATGCTCGACAACGATGGCGTAGGGCTTCCGCGGGTGGGAAGTACCAGCCGCGATGCGTTCACCCAGATGGGGTTGAGCAAGGGAAGCCAGTACCTCGGCACGCTGGCGTTCCATGAAGTCACCCAGGCACTGGGCGGCCGCTCTTCGGTCGATCCCAACGTCATCGGCGGCCTCAACGACTACGCGCTGTACTTTGAAAAAGACGGCAAGTGGGCCAGTGTCACCTCCGGCGGCGGCCACAGTTCGCTGCGCGAGATCACTGATCCTGGCCGCATCGCTGAACTCAACGACGCGCGTGAAGTCCGCCTGGAGCGGCAGCAGAAGGCCACCCAGTTCCACCCGGAAGATCCGTACCGAACCATCACACGCAGCCCGCTCACTGCATCGGTTGACGGCGTGCCCGACCTCCAGCGCGGCGCGACGCGTCTGGCAGATATCGGACCGGGCCACGTCGATTACGGCCTGTTGCAGCAGGTCAGCGGGCATGTCGCCGGCATCGACGCAAAAGCAGGCCGGACGCCGGATGAAAGCAGTGAGCGACTGACCGCCAGCGTGATGGCCCTTGCCCGTCAGAACAACCTGGACCGTGCCGACCATGTGCTGCTCAGCGCGCAGACGGCGGACAACCCTGCGGGCCGCAACGTGTTCGTGGTGCAGGGTGATATCAACGACCCGGCGCACCTGAGGGCTTCCATGCCCACCGATGTGGCGGTGCAGACGCCGGTGGAGCAGTCGTTGCAGCGACTGGAGCTGGCCAGCGCGGAACGGCAGCAGGCCGTGGCGCAACGCCAGCAGCAGGAACTGGACAACCAGGTGCGCGAGCATCCGCAGATGCGCATGGCGTAGTGCGCAGCAGGGCGGAGCAATGGAGTGTTCCCATTGCCCCACACCGGTCACTTGCCCGGCGCATCCGCCGTCTGCGCAGCCACCATCGCCTGCTGCATTTCCTTCAGCGACAGATGGCCATCGCCGTCTGTATCCAGCCCCGTGAAGTACTTCGCGATCTCCGGCACCACGGTCGCTTCTTCCTTGCTGATCTTCCCGTCCTTGTTCTTGTCCATCGCAGCGAACGCGGCATCGATCGAGTCGGCCTGCTTGCTGAAGCGCGCCTGCTGATACGCCGTGAATTCGGCCTTGTCGACGCGACCATCCTTGTTGCTGTCCATCGCGGTGAACGTGGAATCGATATAAGCCTGTTTCGGGTCGGCGGGCGCGGCCTGTGCAATCAGCGGGATGGCGCACAGCGCAATCAGCAGGGCGGTCTTGTTCATACGCATTGCGTGTAATCCTTCAATGAGGGGAGATCAGCGGCAGGGGTAGGTGTAGCCATCGCGGTCGCGATAGCTGTCAGTACGGCGGTCGTAGTTGCCGTAGCGGTTCATGCAGTAGTCGGCACGCTCGCGGGTTTCGCGTTCGCGCTTTGCCGCCGCCGCGATCACGCCGGCAACCACGGCCGCACCCACTACGCCCACCACCACGCCTGTGGTCTTGGCGTCGTGTCGGCGCTCCCGTTCGCGGTCACGCTCCCGCTCACGTTCGCGACGCTGCCAGTCATCGCGCTCGCGGTCGCGATAGTCCTGGTTCCACTGCGGGTTGTAGCGATCGCCACGCTGCGCATGGGCGTCGCCGGAGTAGGGAATCAGCACCAGCAGTTGTGCGGCTGCTGCCAGCAGCAGCGCAGTTCTTCCTGTTTTCAGAAACATCGTCCAGCTCCTGTGCGGACATCGTCGGTAGCTGCAGTACACACCGCAGACATTGCGCGAACCTGCCGTCACCGCAGGCAATTGCAGCGCCTACCGGACCAGCGCTTCCACGGGGTCCAGCTGCGCCGCGCGACGTGCAGGCAGGAAGCCGAAACCGATGCCGATCAGGCTGGAGCACGCGAACGCCGCAATGATCGAACTCGCCGAGAACACCAGGCTGAAGCCTACGTCGGCCAGTGCCAGCACCGCGCCCAGCAGCAACGCCACACCAATGCCCAGCACACCACCAAGCAGGCATACCAGCACCGACTCGATCAGGAACTGCTGCAGGATGTCGCTGCGGCGCGCGCCCACGGCCATGCGTACGCCGATCTCACGGGTGCGCTCGGTCACCGATACCAGCATGATGTTCATTACCCCGATACCACCCACCACCAGCGCGATGGCGGCAATGGAGCTGATCATCATGGTGAGGATGCCGGTGGTCTGTTCGATCGACTGGCGGATCTGTGCGTTGTTGCTCATGTAGAAGTCGGTGCTGCCATGGCGGCGCGTCAGCAAGCGCGCAATGGCCTGCTCGGCCGCTTCCATGCTGATCGCATCGGATACGCGCACGGTTATGCTGGACACATGGCTCTGGCCGAGCATCCGCGCCATGGTCGTGGTGTAGGGCATCCACACCCGTAGCAGCGAGGCATCGCCGGCCGCGCCAGCGTCCTTCTTCACCACACCCACCACGCGCACCGGCACGTTGCCCAGCAGCAGGGTCTGCCCGATGGGGTTCTCGGCTGCGGCGAAGAAGCGCGCACGCGTGTTGGCATCGATGATCGCCACCTGCTGGTAGCCAACCACACCCGGTGCGCCAAAGAAGGCGCCTTCCCCCAGCTTCAATCCATGTACGCGGAAGTACTGCTCGCTGACGCCCTGTACCTGCACGCTGGCCGAACGGTTGCCGCGCAGGGCGGTGCCCGTGGTGGCCACGCCAGGAGTGGCACTGTCCACGAACGGTTGCCCGGCCAGGGCCACGCTGTCACCAGGAGTGAGGGTCTCCACCCGCGCCGCGTGCAGATCGCCAAAGCCGGAGCCGGGATAGATCTCGATGGTGCTGGTGCCCAGTGAGGAGATGTTGGACAGGATGGCCTGGCGCGCACCCGTACCCAGCGCGACCACCGACACCACCGAGGCGATGCCTATGATGATGCCGAGCATGGTCAGGAAGGTGCGCATGCGATGTGCGTTCATGGCGCGCAGGGCCATGCGGAAGGCCTCGGCGAAGCGATCGCGCACAGCCTGCCATCCGCCACCATCATTGGGCTGCGGCAAGGTGGTTGGCGCCACGGCCGTTGCCGACGCGGTAGCCGTGGCACGATCATCGACAATCCGCCCATCGCGGATCTCGATGATGCGCTGGGCGTGCTCGGCCACGGCCATGTCGTGGGTCACCAGCACCACCGTGTGGCCTTCGGCATGCAGTTCGCCGAGGATCTTCATCACTTCCTTGCCCGACTGTGTATCCAGCGCGCCGGTCGGTTCGTCGGCAAAGATCACCGCACCACCATTCATCAGTGCGCGGGCAATCGACACGCGCTGCTGCTGGCCACCCGACAGCTCGCCGGGCAGATGCTGCATGCGTTCGCCCAGGCCCAGCCGCGCCAGCAGTTCAGCAGCCCGTGCGTGGCGCTCAGCGGCGGGCATGCCGGCGTAGATGGCTGGCACCTCCACATTGCTCAACGCGGTCAGATCGGTCAGCAGGTGGTAGCGTTGGAAGATGAAGCCGAAGTGTTCGCGGCGCAGCTCGGCCAGCTCGTCTGGCGACATCTGCGCGGTCTGGCGACCTGCAATCTCGTATGCGCCCGCAGAGGGCCGATCAAGGCAGCCGAGTATGTTCATCAGCGTGGACTTGCCCGAGCCCGACTGGCCGACGATGGCCACCAGTTCACCGGCGCGGATGTCCAGGTCCACGCCGTCCAGTACCACCAGGGTCTGTTCACCGGCGGCGAATTCACGGCGCACCCCACGCACGCTCAGCAGTGGCTCGCTCATGGCTGCGTTCATCGGGGCTGCGTGGGAGCGGTGGCGGCTTCGTCGCTGGCCTGCGTTAGCACCACCTGATCGCCTTCCTTCAAGCCGCCGCGCACTTCCACCTGGATCTGGTCGTCCAGTCCGATGGTGATATGCCGCGCCACGGCGCGCCCGTCTGCGCCACGCACCTGCACGGTGTAGCTGCCGTCACCAGCCCGCGCACCCAAGGCCGCGGAGGGGATGGTCAGCACGTTGTGGGCATGGCCGAGTACGATGCGTACTTGCGCGGTCATGTAGCTGCGCAGGCGGCCGTCGGTGTTGTCCACGTCGAACTGGCCGTTGTAGTACATGGCTGTACGACTGCCACCGGAAAGCGCTGGCGACGCGAGGCTGGACGTATCTTCGTTGGTGATCGATTCGGGCGCTGGCGCGATGTCGCGCAGGGTGCTGCTGTAGCGGCGGCCCGCATCGCCCAGGATGGTGAAGAAGGCCTCCTGGCCGACCGTGGTGTGCACAACATCGGCCTCGGAGATCTCGGCATAGACGGTCATCACGTCCTGGTTGCCCAGCATGACGATGGTCGGTGCGCTCTGCACCGCATTCACCGTCTGCCCCTGACGGGCGACGACCGCCAGCACTGTGCCGTCCGTGGGGGCGGTGATGCGGGTGTACTCCAGGTTGGTCTGCGCGATGTCCACCTCGGTCTGCCGCTGCACGATCTCACCGTCCAGCGCGGTGATCTGTTCGCGGGTCGCGTCCACCTTGGCCTTTGCAGCATCGAAGTCGGCACGTGCCACCAGCTGTGATGCCACCAGTTTCTGCTGCCGCTGCAGGGTCAGTTCGTACTGGCGCAGATCGGTGGCCAATGCATCGCGGTTGGCGCGTGCGGTGCGCTGTGCGGCCTGCGCACTCAGCAGTGCATTGCGTTGGGTACGCGAATCGATGTCAGCAATCGGATCGCCTGCCTTCACCTTGTCGCCCAGCTTTACGTGCAGTGTTTCGATACGACCGGAGACCTGCGCGCCCACGCTCACCAGTCGCGATGGCTTCAGGGTGCCGGTGGCCTCCACCACCTTTTCGATGTTCCCACGCACCACGGGCGCGAGCTGCAGCGGTGGCGGCGGCGCGGGTCGCAGCCAGAGCCACGCGGCAATGGCAGTGCACAGTACGGCGCCAGCGATGATCAGCGGTCGGCGGTGTTTGCGCGGCGCGGTGCTCATTCGCACAGCATCCAGAAGGGGCAAGTCATTGGTGGTCCTCGCGGCAGGAGAGATTCACGCGCCGGGTGCCGCGCGTGGATGGCCGTCGAGTCTCGATGCAATGGGTTGCGTGAACCTTGCGGTGCTGCCGTGGTTGTCAGCCCACGGCCATGCTGCTGAGAAGCGCTACTGCGATGAACTGCAACGCGCTACCCACCACCAGCAGCACGTTGCGCAGGCGGTCGGCTGTCACGCGTACGCTGCAAAGCTGACATAGCCCGCCGATTACCAGCCCTGCGACAGCGAGCATGCTGATCGGCTGCGTGTGCACGCCTTGTATCGCCAAGGGTACCCACGCGCTGCCCAGCATCGTCCAGGCCGCGTGCCTGTCGATGTAGCGCAGAGGTACGGGGAGCAGCCGCGATGTGGTTGATCGCCATGCCGACAGCGCATGCAGCGCGGCATGCGCGACGACGAAGAACAGCACGGCGCTGGCCATGGCTGCATGGGCATGGCGTTGCGTCGAGATCACCAGCGCACCGCCCGGCAGCAGCAGGAACAGCACGGCAAAAACACGCATCAGCGCGTCCGGGCGATTCGTTGCGGGTATCACGCGCAACCAGCGCGGCCAATGCGGCAACGCGCGCATTCGATCAGCGCGCGAACGCCGATTCCAGGCAGCTGCGGTCAAACCGGATGTAGCCGGCGTCGCGCGGAATCGGGCAGAAGAGGAGGGTGGAGGAACTCCTTCGGTCACGTGCAGGCTTCCTGTCAGGATGGAACGCGATGGCATCAAAGATGTCATCGGCCCGATGCTGCGCAGCGAACATTGCCGCAACCTTGCCCTGCGCCGCTGCCTGCTGCGCATGGACAGGCGGCAGTCACGGATGTGTGGGCGCCTTCAGTGCTCTACCGGCGGTGCCGAGGCAACACCCGGATGCAGAGGAAACTCGACGCGGATCAGCGCGCCACCACCGGCGGCATCCAGAATCGTGACGTGGCCGCCGTGACGGTCGATCACCTGCCGCACCAGGTTCAGTCCCAGGCCCGCGCCGGTCTGGCGGGGACGCAGCCGCTGGAACGGCTCGAACACGCGTTCGCGCTGGTCGACCGGAATGCCGGGGCCATCGTCTTCCACTTCCAGGCAGCTGCCCTGCACCCGCACGATGATATGGCGGCCACCATGCTCGGCGGCATTCAGCACCAGGTTGGAGATCACCCGCTCGACCGCGCCGGCCTCACCCAGCACCGGGAAATGTGGCTCCACTGCCACTGCCACGGTCTTGTCCGACTGGATCAGCAGCGGTGCCAGGTCGGCCGCCACCCGTTTGGCCACCCGGGCCAGGTTGAGGGTTTCCTTCGGGCCGTCCTCCTCCATGCGATGCAGGTCCAGCAGCTGCTCGGCCAGCGTCGCCAGACGCGCGACTTCGACCGCCAGGCTGCGCGACGTCGAATCATCAGCGGCATCGATCTTCACCCGCAGGATCGCGATCGGCGTGCGCAGCTCATGCGCCGCTGCGGCGATGAAACGGCGTTGCCGCTCGTGCCCTTCATCCAGGCGACCCAAGGCATCGTTGACGGCGGTCACCAGCGGCGCGATCTCCACCGGCACGGCGGTCTCGGTCAGGCGGATGCCGCGGCGGCTGGCCGAAATATTGCGGGCTTCCTGCGCGATGCGTTCGACACCGGCCAGTGCCCGCCGCACGATGATCGGGGTCAGGATGATGGTGGCCAGTGCCAGCAACAGGAAGATCGGCAGGGTGATGATGTGCGCGGCCAACGCCATCTGCATGGTCAGCGAATCGGTTTCGCCATGGGCCATGATGGTCAGCTTGCCGGCCGGCCCACTGTGCTGGCGTACCACTACCGCCAGGCCATCGCTGCGATCGCGCCCGCGCAGGTCGCCATAGGGGATGCCATCGAGGGCGCCGACCAGCGAGGCATAGGCCGGTGGCACATGGCCGAAGGTGACGTGGTGCCCATGCTCGTCCTCGGCGATGAACCACGCACCGGGTACGATCTTCAGCAGTTCGGCCAGCTCCGGCGTGTGCTGCACGTACAGTTCGCCATTGCGGTCGCGGTGCACCGCCTCCGCAGCCACCGGCGCGAAGGTCTGGATGGTGTAGTAGCCACCGCTGTCGGCGCGCACCAGCACCATTAGCAGGGCGAAGAACGCCACCAGCAGGGCCAGCAACTGGTAGATCAGCGTCTTGACGATCAGTGGGCGCTTCAACGACGGTCGACGCGCCTTCACTTGCTTTCCCGCATCAGATAGCCCACCCCGCGAATGGCGTGGATCTCCACCCCAGCATCGGCATCAGCCAGCTTGCGGCGCAGGCGCGAGACGTGCGAATCCAGCGTGTTGGAATGGATGCCGTCGTCGAAGCCATACACCGCCATCTCGATGGATTCGCGCAAGACGGTGCGGCCCAGGCGCCGTGCGAGGGCGGCCAGCACCCGGATCTCGCGACGCGGCAACTCCAGCCGCTGGCCGCCCACACTGGCCTCGCCCGAGGCGGGGTCGAACACCAATCGGCCGATGCTGATGGACTCCACCTGCAATCCGCTGGGGCGACGGCCCGCAGCACGGATCCGTGCGAACAGTTCCTCCAGCGCGAAGGGTTTGGCCAAGTAGTCATCGGCCCCTTCATCCAGGCCGGCAATCCGGTCCGGTAGTTGGCCCAGCGCGCTCAGCACGATGATCGGCACCCCGGGATTGCGCTCGCGCAGCAGGGAAATCAACGCCAGGCCATCGCCATCGGGCAGGGTGCGGTCCAGCAGCACCAGATCGTGCAGGCCGCACAGCGCCGCCTCCCGGGCCAGTGCCAGGGTATTGGCCAGGTCCACCACGTAGCGCTCGCGCTGCAGGGCAGACTTGAGGGTGGCGGCCAGTTCGGCTTCGTCTTCGATCAGCAGGATGTGCATCAGCAGGGCTTGGGCAGGGAGGGGCCGCAGAGGGCGGTTCGGCACGCGCCGGCACCGTATTACAGGAACATTGCGTGAACATGGCGTGCCTCCGCATCTGCCGGAAGGCCATGGCAGGAGACGGTGAAACCGAGGGGCCGGCGCAAGGTTCACGCAATCCAGGCGCTCCAGCCTTGGCGCCCTTCGCAGTTCCCATCCCTGGAGTCACCATGAAGTTGTTCGTTCCGCTGCTGTTCCTCGCCACGCTGACCGGCTGCACCACCGCCAAGATGACGGTCACTCCCGACGGCCGCCGTGGCGTTTCCATCGACTGCAGCGGCTCCAGTTCCTGGAGCGGTTGCTACGAGAAAGCCGGGCAGATGTGCCCCGGTGGCTACGTGGTCTTCAGCAAGGATGGCGACGAGGGCAATGCCATTGCGGTGGGTAACAAGAACGGCTTCACCTCCACCCAGATGGCCACGCGCTCGATGCTGGTGTCCTGCTCCGGCTGACGATCGCCGCGCCGATCATCTGGCAGGGATGCGTGGACATCCTGCACGCATGGGTGCGCGACGCATCATTTTCCTGCAGATGCTCGCTATCAGGGGCTTTCAGCGGCGCGACCATCCGCCGGCAGCGCCGCGCTTTGCTTTTGCTTCATGCCCCTGTAACACCATCATCGCTACCACGGTGGTCCCAGCGATTCCGCTGGGATCATCTGGAGACGCTGGAATGGAGTTCAGAACGTCTGTATTGCTCGTGGCCCTGATGGCCGCTCCCGCAGTAGCCCATGCCGAAGTCTGCTTTTCGCGGGACGGTTTCGTGATGACCTGTCCCAGCTTGTTGCCACACCCGGTGAAGGCACGGTTCGAAGTTGGAACGTTGCCACGCGTAGCCGGATCGCCGTCGGAAATCTACATCACCGGTGGCGGGAGGGTGGATGGCACCAGCAATTTCTACGTGTTCGCCAACGGCAAGATGCTGTGCGAGACCAGCGGCAATCTGGATGGTGGCAACACCACGCCCGTACGGCATTGCAATGGCACGATCACTGCACCCGGGACCTACGTGATCTCGGCATCACGCAGCAACAGCGGCAATTTCCTGGCCCCGGACGATGTGGTGATCAACGTCCAGTAAAACGCCTGCCATCAAGGGCCCCGGGCGGTAGTTGCCGGGGCCTCGTCCAGCGCCCCGATCCGCAGGGCGCTGGACAGGCGCTGCGCCGGGTCGGTATACGGTGTGCCGGCCAATGCCACCAGCGTTCCTGTCGCGCCGCGCACGATCAGCGGCACCATCGCCTGCCGCGGATCGCCGCCGCAGGACAGCACGCGCAGTCCCTGTTCGTAGGCGGTCACCACCGACGCCATCAGCATCGATGCACCCAGTCGCGCGTCGGCATCCTCGACGGGTCGCCCCGCAGACTCAGCCATCAACTGCGCCAGGTCATCGGTCAGCAGCGCCTGCAGCTGCCGCGCATGGGCCACCAGCACCGCGCTCTGGGCCACGGTTTTCCAGAACGACGCTGCGCCGGCATTGATCCGCAGCAATGGGTGGCCGGTGTCCAGCAGTTCCCGCACCAGCGCCTGGAAGGCGGCCAGTGGCGCCATGGACGTGCGCGCCCCCATACCCTCGCGCAGCAGCTGCCGCGCTTCCTCATCACGGTCGAACACCAGCTGTTCCTTGCTGGCGAAGTAGTTGAATACGGTCTTGCGCGACACCCCAGCGGCGTCGGCGATCTCGCTCATCGACACGGCCTCGAAGCCGCGCTCGATGATCAACCGGGTGGCGACGTCGGAAATCGCCTGGCGGGTCTCGGCTTTGCGCTGCTCGCGACGGCCGGGTGACGGGATCATGGGCGGTTCACTTGTGGAAACGTGCACCGAGTGTAACATTGTCGCCGCCAGAGCGCCGACCCGGTGCTCACGAGGATTTCCAATGCTGTACGACGTCGTCATTGCCGGGGCTGGCCCGGTTGGGCTGTTCCTGGCCTGCGAACTGGGCCAGGCGGGATGCTCGGTGCTGGTGCTGGAGCAGGCGGCCTCGCCGGATTCGCCGTTGAAGCGCCTGCCGTTCGGGCTGCGCGGCTTGAATGCCCCCACGCTGGAGGCGCTCGACCGGCGCGGTCTGCTGGACGCCGTGGCTGCCGGCCAGGTGCTGAAACCGGAGAAGGGCCCGCCGCCGCCTGGCACCGCGCATTGGTTGTCGCAGCCGCGCAGGCTGGGCGGGCACTTCGCGGGTATCCCGTTCGCGCTGGACAACGTCGACAGCGATCGCTGGCCCTGGCGGCTGCCCAGCCCGGTCGGCACGCAGATGGCGGTGGAACTGCAGGCGCTGGAGACCGTACTGGCCGAGCGCGCGCAGGCGCTGGGCGTGGTGATCCTGCGTGGTGCGGGCGTGCAGGACGTGCGCTCGGGTACCGATCAGGTCCAGGTCGAGGCAGGCGGGCAATCCTTCCGCGGGCGCTGGCTGGTCGGCTGCGATGGTGGCCGCAGCACCGTGCGCAAGCAGTGCGGCTTTGCCTTCGCCGGCACCGATCCGGAGTTCACCGGCCACTCGCTCAGCGTCGAGCTGGAAGATCCGACGGTGCTCAGCCCGGGGCGTCACACTACCGCCCAGGGCATGTGCAACTTCAATCCGCCGGGCACCATCGCCCTGGCTGATTTCGACGGCGGCGCCGGCCATCGCCAGCCACTCGACCGCGATACGGCACAGGCGCTGCTGCGGCGTATCTCCGGCCGCGACGCAACGATCACCACACTGCAGCTGGCCACCACCTGGACCGATGGCGCACGGCAGGCCACCGCCTATCGTCGTGGCCGCGTGCTGTTGGCCGGCGATGCCGCGCATGTGCATTCACCGCTGGGCGGGCAGGGGCTGAACCTGGGCCTGGGGGATGCGATGAATCTGGGCTGGAAGCTCGCCGCCGTCGTGCGCGGCGACGCAGATGAAGCGCTGTTGGATACCTATCAGGCCGAACGCCATCCGATCGGCGCCCGCGTGCTGGAGTGGTCGCGCGCGCAGGTCGCACTGATGCGCCCGGGCGCGGGCTCACGCGCATTGGCTGCGATCGTGGCCGATCTGGCAGAAACACGTGATGGCGCCACGTATCTTGCCGAGCGCGTGTGGGGCGTGGGCCAGCAGCTGGATCTGGGTCAGGCCCATCCGCTGGTCGGCCGCAGCACACCGGATTTCCTGCTGGCCGATGGTCGTCGCATGGGAGAGCTGCTGCGGGCAGGGCAGGCGGTGCTGCTGGTGTTCGATGCTGCTGCCTCGTTGTCCGCGGCGGTTGATGTCGAACGAGCCCGCATCTTGTCCTTCGCGCAGCCGGCTGTGGATTCGCTGGGCCTGTCCGCGCTGCTGGTTCGTCCGGATGGCATTGTCGCCTGGGCCAGTGATGGTGCCGATGCGGCAGGACTGGCGCAGGCCGTACGGCAATGGGGGTGCCCCGTTGGCAGGGAAGCGATTGCGTGAGTTCCGGCGCAGTCCGCACAGGGCTGCGCCGCCCTCTTTCAGAGGTCCTTCTTCTTCCCGCTCAGGTCCAGCGGCTGGTCGCTGCCTTTACGCTCGCTCGACCACACCTCAACGCTCTTGCTGCATCGGCTTTCGCGGGCGGCAACCTCCGGCGGCAGGTCCTTCACATGCGGCGACTCCTGGCAGGCGGCATGCATGGCCGAATCATCATAGGTGGCACAGGCGCTGATCGACGCGAGTGCGAGAACACCGAGGGCGGAGCGGAACAGGGGCTGCAGGAGGTGCATGAGGGTCTCGGAAAGGGGCCGATCTGGCCATCGAATTCAATCCGTGACCCGACGCACGCGCAAGCCGACTGGCAGCACTTGTTATTGAATAACAATTGTGGGAATACTCGGAAGCTGCCGGCTGCCGCTCAGGCAATGCAGATCAGGAACACCGTCGACAGCGCGAGCATCAACACGAACACGCGCCGACTCAGGGCCAGGCAGGTCAGGCAGGCCGCCAGCGCCCAGGCCGCCAGCAGCACACATCCCAGCAGCCACAGCCCGACCGTCATCATCGAGCCGGCCGCTGCGGTGGACAACGCAAAGGCCTTGAACAGCGCCACGCCCAGCACACTGCCCAGCGCGCCGGCCCGCAGGGCAATCGCATCGTGGCAGGTGGGGGAAATCTGGCGGTGCATGAGGGTTGTGTCGCGCGTGGGGAGCTGGCGTGCGCAACTCTGCAGCAAGGCGGATCTACGCCGCGTGTTCGTCAGCCTGCACTGTGGTTACCGCACGCGCAGCGTGGTCGCCTCAGTCGAACTCGCCGTCCGCCGCTTCCAGGCGACGCCGGTACTCGGCGCGGTGCTTGAACAGCCGCTGGCACTCCTCAGAGCGATGGATGCGGCTGCCAGGTTCGTTTGCCACCGAGTCGCACATCTTGGCGATATGGTTGTTCCCGGCCAGCTCCATCACGAAGAACACCGCGGTGATGCCAGCACCCAGCAGCACCACATACAGCAGGCGGCTGAGCCATCGTGAGCGCTTGCGTTCGACGTGCTGCTGCAGCGTCAGGTCGAAGCGGATGATGCTCAGCACGATCCAGACTACGCTGACGAGGAAACACAGCGTTGGCAGCAGCCCGCGCCAGAGCCCAGCCTCGTAGACCGATTCGCTGTAGTGCACCGCCGCGCCGGCACCGGCGATGGCGATGGCCAGGGCCCAGTTGCGGCCCAGCGAAAGCAGGTCGTCGAGCAGCTTCTCGCGTCTATGGGGAGTGACTGCCACGGAGCATCCTTGAGCAAGACCCTCGGCCGCCGGTTGCGGCCGATCTGCGCAGATGGTGGGGCATCACCGAGGCGATGAGAAGCTGGGCCTTCAGCGGCTGCCGGCAACAGCGGCCTTGCGGTTCTTCTCCAGCATCACCGACACGCACCACAGCAGCAGGCCGCCGACCGCAGTCGCCGCACCCACGTAACCGGTGGTGGCCGGGCTGAAGCCGGCGCTGATCGCCATGCCGCCCAGCCACGGGCCGAGCGCATTGGCGGTGTTGAACGCCGCATGGTTGGAGGCGGCGGCCAGGGTCTGCGCTTCGCCGGCCACGTCCATCAGGCGGGTCTGCAGCACCGCAGCGAGGGCGCCCATCGTACCCACGGTGATGATCATCGGGCCGATGGTCCACACCGACTCGGCGGCCAGCGGGTACAGCAGCAGCATCACGATCGACCACAGCAGCACCACGGCGGCTGCCTTGAAGTGGAACTTGTCGACCAGCCAGCCGCCGGCGATGTTGCCGATGATCGCGCCGATGCCGAACACGCCCACCGCCAGCGGCATCCACGATTCGGCCACGCCGGTCACCTGCACCAGGGTCGGCGCCAGATAGGTGAACACGCAGAACATGCCGGCAAAGCCCACCGCGCCGATCGACAGCGCCAGCCACACCTGGGTGGTGTTGAACGCGCGCAGCTCGCGCATCGGTGAGGTCCGCACCTCATCGGGGTCGGGCAGCAGGAAGCGCGCGATCATCGCCACCGTGGCGATGGCCAGCACGCTGACCAGGGCGAAGGCGGTACGCCAGCTCAGCTGCTGGCCCAGCCAGGTGGTCAGCGGATTGCCGATCAGGATCGCCACGGACAGGCCGAGCAGCACGCGCGACATTGCTTGCCCGCGCTGGCCGGCCGGGCTGATCGCGGCCGCCACCAGCATCGCCACGCCGAAGTAGGCGCCATGCGGCAGGCCGGCGACGAAGCGTGCCACCAGCATCGTGCCGTAGTTTGGTGCCAACGCGCTGGCCAGATTGCCGACGGCATAGAAGCCCATCAGCGCCAGCAGCAGCTTGCGGCGCGGGAAGCTGGCGCCGACGAAGGCCAGGATCGGTGCACCCACCACCACGCCGATGGCGTAAGCGCTGATCAGGTGGCCGACCTGCGTTTCGCTGATCGACAGGCCACGGCTGATCTCCAGCATCAGGCCCATGCTGGCGAATTCACTGGTGCCGATGGCGAAGCCGCCCAATGACAGGGCGAGGATGATCAGGGTGCGCTGGCGCGGCGTCAGCCGAGCGGCCAGGGGGGAATTGGGGCTCATTCGGGGGGCGCAAAGGGGCAGGGAAGCGCCCCATTGTACTGCTGCACCGCAACAGGCATCAGCCGGGCTGGGGGTAAATCAGTGTTCGATGGGTGGTGCTGCCCGCGCTGCCTGCTGGCCAAGCGCCGCCAGCGCCTGTCTGTATTTGTCGCGCAGGCGCTCGGCGGTGGCGGCATCCAGTGATGCCAGCCGCGCTTCATCGGCGTTGTCGGCGATATCGGCCAGCTTGACCTTCAGCGCCAGCGGATCTGCCGCTATCCGCGCGTAGTACGTGTCGGCATCCGCCGCAGACGTCCTGCTGAGCAACCGCACCGCGTGCTGCAACGGGTCTGGGAAGGCCTGAACCCGCTCAGCGAAGGCAGGGCAGTCCTCAAGCACATCATGCAGCCAGGCCACCACCTCGGCGTCATCATCGCCACGCACGGCAGCGGCCACCCGGCCGACATGGCCTATGTAGGGCTGTCCTGCCTTGTCGACCTGGCCGGCATGGGCCTCCATCGCCAGCGTGCGTGCGCGTGCCACCCAGTCCATCGCGATCTCTCCGTCCCGAGCGTGTATTGTCGTACGGGTCGTGTGCATGCCGCCACCACGGCCGTGCAGGCATCATCGGACGCTGCAGGAATGGCATCTGGATTCCATCAGGGAGATGAGACATGCAGGAATACACCCATCAGCTGGAACTACGCGGCCGCTTCCGTCTGGTAGCGGTGACCCACGAGCCGGTGTACGCTCCCGGCGATGTGGTCGGCCATGCGGTCATCGTCGACGATGGGGAGCGTCTGACCGACCTGATGTCGTTGGCCGATGCGCGCCGGTACCTTGAGGAACTGGTGCGGGAAGAGGGTGTGGAGCCCGGGCTGGAGAATGAAGTCAACCTGCGGAAGAAGGCGTCGCAGCGACGCCGCCGCTAAGCCGTCGCGCCCATGGGGCGCATCATGGAGGATTCGGGTGTTGTCCAGTAAGAAGTATCTGCTCATCGCCATCATCACGCTGGCGACCCTGCTGCTCGGGTTCGTGCTTTCCGGTTACCTGACGCTGCTGCTGCTTGGTCTGGATACCAAGCTGCTCACCTGGAATACCTATTACCAGTATTTCCACGCCATTGACCAACCGCAGGTTGCCCCGTTCGTGGGCAAGATCAAATGGGCCGGTTACCTCGGCTTTGGTCTGCCGCTGCTGGTGCTGGCCATCGTCGGCCTGGTCGTGCTGTTGAAGAAGGACAAACGCTCACTGCACGGTGACGCGCGCTTTGCCACCAGCGCCGATCTGGCCAAGCATGGCATGTTCAAGAAGAGCGGCCAGAGCATCGTGGTCGGCAGCCATGGCGGCAAGCTGGTGCGGCTGGATGGCCAGCAGTTCGTCATCCTGGCCGCCCCGACCCGTTCGGGCAAGGGCGTCGGCGTGGTCATCCCGAACCTGCTGGAGTACGGCGAATCACTGGTGGTGCTGGACATCAAACAGGAAAACTTCGACCTGACCAGTGGTTGGCGCGCCAGCCAGGGCCAGGAGATCTACCTGTTCAACCCGTTCGCCGAAGATCGCCGTACGCATCGCTGGAACCCGCTCAGCTACGTCTCCGACGACCCGGCGTTCCGGGTGTCGGACCTGATGAGCATCGGTGCGATGCTCTATCCCGACGGTTCGGAAGACCAGAAGTTCTGGATCAGCCAGGCGCGCAATGCCTTCATCGCCTTCACCCTGTATCTGTTCGAGAACTGGGACGACGAGCGCAGCAGTGGCTTCCCGGGCGGGCAGGGCACGCCGACCCTGGGTGCGGTCTACCGCCTGTCCTCCGGCGATGGCAGCGACCTGAAGAGGTTCCTCAAGGGCCTGTCCGAGCGTCCATTCCTCAGCAGCAACGCGCGCTCGGCATTCGCCAACATGCTGTCCCAGGCCGACGAGACCTTTGCCTCGATCCTGGGCACCTTCAAGGAGCCGTTGAATCCCTGGATCAACCCGGTGCTGGACAAGGCCACCAGCACCAACGATTTCCTGCTCACCGACGTGCGCAAGAAGAAGATGACCATCTATATCGGCATCCAGCCCAACAAGCTGGCCGAAAGCCGATTGATCATCAACCTGTTCTTCAGCCAGCTGATCAACCTCAACACCAAGGAACTGCCAAAGTCCAATCCGGACCTGAAGTACCAGTGCCTGCTGTTGATGGACGAATTCACCTCGATCGGCAAGGTCGAAATCATCGCCTCGGCGGTGTCCTACATGGCCGGTTACAACGTGCGCCTGCTGCCGATCATCCAGAGCATGTCGCAGCTTGATGCCACCTATGGCCGTGAAGTCTCGCGCACGATCATCACCAACCATGCGCTGCAGATCCTGTACGCCCCGCGCGAACAGCAGGACGCCAATGACTATTCGGACATGCTGGGCTACACCACCATCCGCAAGAAGAACGTCACCCACGCGCGCGAAAAGACCCACAGCTTCACCGAGGAGCGCCGCGCGCTGATGCTGCCGCAGGAGCTCAAGGCGATGGGGCCGGACAAGGAGGTCTTCCTGTACGAAGGCATTCCGCATCCGGTCAAATGCGACAAGATTCGCTATTACAAGGACCGCTATTTCACGTCACGACTACTGCCAAAGGTTGACGTGCCGATGCTTGATGTCTAAGTTGCAGACTTGAAAGTGTGACGGATGCACGAATTCATGGAAGTGAATTAGTGAAGCGCGTCAAAGAAGCGCCATACGTTGGTCAAAATTCAGATTTGTCTGACATCGAATTGACGCGTAGTTGTGCGACTCTATGCGTGGCTTGCGAATCTGTGTGATTCGTCATGCTTTCAGAGTGGCCAGGAGTTTCAGCCATGGGAACAGGGATGGTTCCGACGTTGGTGAGGGTGCGTGAGAGGGGCCTCGGATGAGGTTGCTTCACGCGACTTGGTTGGCAGCTTTCGAGCTGCAGGGGAACCGTGCCCATGTGCTGTTAAGCAGTGCATTCGTTACGTTTCCGGCGTGCATCGCGCAGTGCCGGACGACCAAGGGACCAACATCGGGACTGCTTTTTCGTACGTCAAAGTGAAGCCCGTATGAATCAGGCGTTTATCGCAAAAATGTCCATCGCCGCAGTGGCGGCGTTGATGGTGGCAGGTTGTGCTACCAAGCCCGCACCCGACTTCGGAGGGCGCTGGAAGCCGGTCAACCGTTTTGCGACGGCTCCGACCGAGATTCCGCTGTACTCCAGCTATGTCTATCAGGCGTCGCCGATGGATCGCACGCTGAAGGCCATGCTCGAGCGCTGGGCCAAGGATTCCGGTCGCACGCTGGACTATCGCCTCAGTTCGGATTTCACCCTGTATGGCGCGGTGTCGGAGATCGATACCACCAACGCACAGCAGGCCGTGATCGATCTCACGGCGGCCTATGCGGCGCAGGGCGTTTCCGTCTCCATCGTCGGCAACCAGATCGTCGTGCAGAGCGCTGGATCGACGCCAACCGCGTCGGCCCAGGATCCTCAAGCCAGCAGCGGCAGCTGAGACCGCGTCGAAATCATCGAACGTGCCGCACCCCGCGCCTGGCGCAGGGGCGTCGCGCCCATTGATGTTTCAGCAGTACGGAAGAACCCATGTTCCGCAAGAAGGATGCAGGCAACAGCCCCAAGGTCGAGCAGTCGGTCGCCAAGGCGGTCAGCTACGAGATCACCGTGGCCGACATGGCCCGGCGCAGCGAGCGTCGTGCCTGGTGGGTCGCCACCGGCTCGTTGCTGATGTCGCTGGCGCTGGCCGGTGGCTACTACTACATGCTGCCGTTGAAGGAGAAGGTGCCGTTCCTGGTGATGGCCGATGCCTATACGGGCACGGCGACGGTTGCGCGGCTGACCGGCAATTTTGAAGGGCAGTCGATCACCGCGAGCGATGCGATCAATCGCAGCAACGTAGCCCAGTACGTCATGGCACGCGAATCCTACGATTTCGCTGTCATGGGCCTGCGTGACTGGGCACTGGTGCACGTCATGTCCGACACGCGCACCAGCGCCGCCATCCGTGCCTTCTATTCCCCGAACAACCCACAGAGCCCGGTGACCCTGTATGGCAAGGATCGTGCCATCCGGGTGAAGATTCTCAGCATTACACCGTTGGAGGCCCAGGTTAACGGTGGTTTCCGCGGGGCCTCGGTGCGAATCCAGCGCAGCGTCTATGACAAGAACAAGGCGACGACGTCCTACCTGGACAATCAGTTGATCACGTTGCGGTTCCGTTATGACTCGAATCTTGCGCTGAACGAACAGCAGCGCATTCTGAATCCGTTGGGCATGCAGGTCTTTGAGTATCGCCGCGACAATGATTACTCGCGCGGTGTGCCGGGTCCGGATGATGCGCAGTTGCAGCAGCAGGCCGAACAGCAGGCCGCGCAGGCACAACAGGGCGTGTATGACCCGAACAACCCGGCAGCGGCCACCATGATCGATCCGGCAACGGGACAGCCACTGGCGGTGCCAGGCGATGTCCAGATCACCCCGCCGATGCCTGGCCAGTCGATGCAGGGACAGCCCATGCAGGGACAGCCCATGCAGGGACAGCCCATGCAGCAGCCGACGCAGGGGCAAGCCGCGCCAGGGCAGCCCATGCCCGGTCAACCGGCCATGAGGCCAGTACAGAATCAGTCCACCGGAAATGCTGATGGAGCAAGCAACCGATGAGTAGTCGAAAAGTCAGGGGGAGCGCATTGGCGCTGCTGTCGTTGTTGTCGCTGGTTTTCTCCAACGCGGCAATGGCGCAGGCGGTAGACCATTACGAGTATGAGAAGGATCGCATTTATCCGGTTCGCACCGGCCTGGGTCTCACCACCCAGATCGAGCTGAGCCCGAGCGAAAAGATCCTCGACTACAGCACCGGTTTCAGTAATGGGTGGGAGTTGACCCGGCGCGAGAATGTGTTCTACATCAAGCCGAAGAACGTCGACGTCGACACCAACATGATGGTTCGCACCGAGACTCATTCCTACATCTTCGAATTGAAGGTGGTAGCAACAGACTGGCGTCAGCTCGAGCAGGCCCGTCGTGCCGGTGTACAGTACAAGATCGCCTTCACCTATCCCAACGACACCGTGTTCGGTGTTGCTCAGGAAGCCGTGGAGGAAGAGGCGCAACCGCTGTTGAGTACCGAGTTGGCCAAGGATCGACAGTACAACTTCAACTACTCCTATTCGACCAGCAAGGCGAAGAAGATGGGGTGGCTGATTCCGGTCAACGCCTACGACGACGGTCGTTTCACGTACCTGAAGCTGCCGAATTCACCTGAATACAAAACCGGCATCTTCCCGGCCGTGTTCGGCCGTGAAAAGGAATACGGCGAGGACTTCGTCGTCAACACCACTGTAGAAGGCAACACCTTGATCGTCCACGGGACCTACCCGTACCTGGTCATCCGCCACGGCGACTATGTCGTTGGTCTGCGAAGGAACGTGAAGAAATGAGCCAGCAGAACACTCCCGGAAACGATCCCAACAACGGACGCGACGAAGGGCATGGCCCCTATGGTGGGCAGGGTCCGGCCGAAACGCCGACCAACCCTTACTTCGGTGCTCAGCAGGCAGAAGCTGCGCCCAACCTCGATGCCGCTGCACCGCAGTTGCGCTCCGCCGAAGAGCAGCGCCTGAACCGCAAGGCACTTATGTTCCTTGGTGGCATTGTGGTGCTGCTCGTCGCCATGGGTTTCCTGCTGTTCCGCAAGGGGCAGGACGACAAGAACGCCACGCCAAGCAACCGCCAGGAATCCCGCGTGTCCACCCCGGATCTGCCAACGGTTGGGCCGACGGCGAATGCACCGGCGCCCGTTGCACCTGCCGATCCCATTCCGATGCTGCCTCCTGCGCCGCAGCCGGATATTCCGATGGTCAGTCTGCAGGATGCAGACCGTGCGCGCTTGCGGCAGAGCGATGAACCCCGCGGGCCGTCGCTGCTGGATCGTCGTATCGGCAGCAGTGCCGGATTTAGCTCAGGCGATGCTTCCGGCAAGCCGCCGGGGCAGGGTGCCGACTACAGTCAGGCAATGATTGCTGCAATGCAGGCGGCAAACCCGCAGGCCCAGCAACAGCAGAAAGTGCGCCGCGGCCCGGATGTTGAAGACGTCTCCAATGCCGCCTTCATCCGCAGCCCTGATGCGTTGCTGGTTCGTGGTACTTACCTGCGGTGCGTGCTGGAAACCCGCATCATCACCGACATCGCGGGCTATACCTCCTGCCTGGTGACCGAGCCGGTCTATTCGATCAATGGACGCAACCTGCTGCTGCCGAAGGGGTCGAAGATCTATGGCGCATATGGCGGTGGCCCGAATGGCAAGCGCGTGGAAGTCATCTGGGATCGCATCACCACCCCCAATGGCATCGACGTGGCCATGTCCAGCCCCGGCGTCGACCAGCTTGGCGGTGCAGGTCATCCGGGCCAGTACAGCGCACATTGGGGCAGTCGCATCGCCTCGGCGTTGATGATCAGCCTGATTGCCGACGCCTTCAAATACGCCGCTGCAGAGCACGGTCCGGAGTCGACGACCGTCGCAAGCAATGGGTTTGCTGTCCGCTCGCCGTATGAAAGTGCCACGGCGCGCACCATGGAGCGACTGGCCAATGAGGCTCTCAGCGAAGGTCGTCGTCAGCCGACCGTAACGATCAACCAAGGCACGATCGTGAATGTCTACGTCGCCAAGGACGTCGACTTCGCCAATGTGTTGAACCCGCGCAGGTAACCCATACGACCATGGACGCCGAAGTGTCACCCCTCGCCCTCGTCTCCAGCGATTTCCTGCGCTATCAGTATGAAGTGCTGGGCATCGCCGAGTACATGAATTCGCCCGAAGTGACGGAAATCTGCATCAACCGTCCGGGTGAGCTGTACCTGGAGACGCGGTCAGGGTGGCAGCGCATGGACGTGCCGAGTCTGACGTTCGAGCGGGCGCGGCAGTTCTGCACCGCGGTTGTCAACGAGAGCAACACGGGCCAGCGCATCACCGATGCCGATCCGGTGGTGTCGCTCACCTTCCCAACCGGGCAGCGCGCGCAGTTCGTGATCCCGCCGGCATGTGATGCCGGCAAGGTTTCGATCACCATTCGTTTGCCGTCAAAGCACACCAAATCGCTTGCGCAGTACCACGAGGATGGTTTCTTCAACCAGATTCTCGAGCAGGATGGCAGCGTCAGTGAGCAGGACCGCGAGCTGCTGGAACTGCGCCATTCCCGCGAGTACGCCGAGTTTTTCCGTCGCGCGGTGATGTATCGCAAGAACATCGTCGTCTCTGGCGCGACCGGTAGCGGCAAGACCACCTTCATGAAGGCGCTGGTCAACCACATTCCGGACAGCGAGCGTCTGGTCACGATCGAGGACGCGCGCGAGCTGTTCCTGACCCAGCCCAATGTGGTGCACCTGCTGTACTCGAAAGGCGGGCAGAGCGCCAGCAACGTCACGGCCAAGAGCTGCATGGAAGCCTGTCTGCGCATGAAGCCCGAGCGCATCATCCTGGCCGAGCTGCGTGGCGATGAAGCGTTCTACTTCATCCGCAACTGCGCCTCGGGTCACCCCGGTTCGATCACCAGCTGCCACGCCGGCAGCCCGGAGCAGACGTGGGACCAGTTGGCGCTGATGGTGAAAGCGTCAACCGAGGGCTCAGGTCTGGAATTCAACGTCATCAAGCGTCTACTGATGATGACCATCGACATCGTCGTGCATATCAAGGCGCATGCAGGTGCGCGCTATATCACCGGTATCGATTTCAATCCTGGGCGCGCCCAGGGGCAGGAGGCTTGAGCAATGTTGCCAGGACTGGAAATGATGGCGTGCCCAGAGATGGCCGTCTCGATGGACGTGATGCAGCACGTCATCAACGTTGAATCGTCTCGTAATCCTTACGCCATCGGTGTGGTTGGTGGGGCGCTGGTACGCCAGCCCAAGGCGCTGGATGAGGCCTTGGCCACCGTGCGCATGCTCGAGGAGAAGGGCTACAACTTCTCCATCGGGCTGGCCCAGGTCAATCGCTACAATCTTGGCAAGTATGGTCTGGACTCCTATGAGAAGGCGTTCCAGCAGTGTCCGAACCTGCAGGCCGGCTCTCGCATTCTTGCAGAGTGCTACAAGCGCTCGGGTAAGGACTGGGGCAAGTCCTTCAGTTGCTACTACTCGGGCAACTTTGAAACGGGTTTCCGCCACGGCTACGTGCAGAAGGTCTTTGATTCGATGCGCCGTGGGCAGCAGGTGGCCAGCAATGGCGCGCTACCCATCGACGTGGTTGGCCGTGGCGAACGTCGTAGCGTCAAGGTGGAGCATCATCCGCAGTTGGCCTCGCCAGCGCAGGCGCGCATCGTTGCCCAGGCCAATGGCCCAGTCTATGTGCCCTCCAATGATCCGGCGCGTGCTTACACCGTCTATCCGTCCACTGGGGCGATGGCGCGCGGCAGTCTGGTCAACCTCGCCGACCAGGCGCTGTCGCGGGTTGTGCTCGGCTCGGTTGACCGCATGATGCAGCCGCAGGTGCAGCCGGAGAGCGGCTACCCGCAGCAGCAGGGCTACCCGCAGCAGACCGCTGCAGCACAGGCGGGCCAACCGCCGATGATGCCGCAGCAGCTGCCCGGCGCGATCGCCGGCGGTGGCGAAAGTCCGGTCATGCTGCAGCCATGGGGCGCGCAGGGCGCGCCCGCCGCAGCGTCCGGCAACATGTACAACGCGCCGGCGCAACAGATGCCAGTGCAACAGATTCCCGCAGGGGATGCGGCCTTCGTGTTCTGACGAAGTCGTGGTGCGGCCAGTCCCCCGGCTGGTCGATTCAGTTGTGTTAGTCCATCAACAAGGAAATCAATCCATGAAGCGATCCAATCTCGATCTCGTCCAGGCTCAGCGCACGCTGAAGACCCTGCTGATGGCCACCGTTTTTGCTGGTGCAGTGTTCGCTCCGCAGGTGTTTGCTGCCGGCCCCACCGACTTCGGCGGCACCGACGAGAAGGTCTGCGGCTTCTTCAATAACATCAATGGCCTGCTGAACATCGCCTCGATCGCCGTGGTGACGATTGCCGTGATCTTCGCTGGCTATCAGATCGCCTTCGCCCACAAGCGCATCGCCGATGTCGCGCCGATCCTCATCGGTGGCGTGCTGATCGGTGCTGCCGGCCAGATCGCACGGATGCTGCTGGGTGAAGGCAGTGACGGCAACTGCTCGGGCAGCTCGGCGGCCGTCATCAACAACGTACTGCAGTACTACAGTGCATAAGAACGTCCTGTTCCGCGGCTGCACTCGCCCTGCGATGTTTCTGGGCGTTCCCTACCTGCCATTCTTCATGGTGGCAGGTGGGTTGCTGCTGTTGAGCGTCTACACCAACTTCTGGTTCCTGCTCGCCATTCCAGTCGCGATTTTCATCATGCGACAGATGGCCAAGCGGGATGAGCTGATTTTCCGCCTGCTGGGCCTGCGTCTACTCTTCAAGTTCAAGGCGCGCAACCTGCAGGACCACGATGGAATGTGGGTGTTCAGCCCGAACCACTACCGGAAGAAGGCCGCCCGTACGGATTGACGGGCATCGGCAGGCGGGTGCCCGCTCCCGCCTGCCCACTTTGCAGTTCCTTGGCGCACTTTTTGGAAGCAGTCGCATGTTCTCTCCAGATACCTCCATCAGCGAGTTCGTTCCTCTCTCGTCACACGTGGCACCGAACGTGGTCAAAACCACGGGCGGGGACTATCTGTTGACGTGGTACCTGGAAGGCCTGCCGTTCGTCGGTCGCGAGGAATGGGAGCTGGAGCACCGTCACAATACCTTCAACCGCCTGTTGCAGACCCTGCGCGCACCAGATTTCGTCAATGTCGCCTTCTGGGTGCACGACATCCGTCGCCGCCGCACGCTCAAGGGGGGGAGTCGCTACAACCAGCGCTTCAACCAGGACGTGTCCGATCAGTACATGGGCATGCTGTCATCGCAGCGCATCATGCAGAACGAGCTTTACCTGACGATGATCTATCGTCCGGTCGTGGCCGGTAAGCGCTTCGTCGAGAAATCGGCCAGCATCGAGAAGCTGCAGGGGGAACAGGATCAGGCGGTGGAAAAGCTGCTTGAGCTGGCCGGCAACGTTGAAGCAGTCATCCGCGACTATGCGCCGTACCGCCTGGGCATGTATGAAGCCAAGAATGGTGTCGTCTTCTCCGAAACGCTGGAGCTGTTCGGCTACCTGATCAACCGGGTCGACGAGCCGGTGCCGGTGCTGTCCGCCCCGGTGAAGGACTATCTTCCGATCAGTCGTCATATGTTTTCGGCGAAGACCGGTGACTTCGTCATCAATACTCCAAATGGCGTCAATCACTTTGGCGCCATCCTCAATATCAAAGAGTATGCGGAGGGCACATATCCCGGCATCCTTAATGGCCTGAAGTACCTGGACTACGAATACGTCATCACCCATTCATTCAGTCCGATGGGTCGGCAAGATGCGCTGAAGGTGCTGGATCGCACCAAGGGCATGATGATTTCGTCCGGTGACAAGGCCGTCAGTCAGATCGCCGAGCTCGACTACGCGATGGATCAGCTGTCGTCGGGCAACTTCGTGCTGGGTGAGTATCATTTCATCATGGCCGTGTACGGTGACAGTCAGGCCAAGCTGTCTCAGAACGTCGCCACGACGCGCGCTGAATTGTCCAACGCCGGTTTCGTGTCGACCAAGGAAGATCTGGCTGTCACCTCGTCGTTCTATTCGCAGATTCCGGCCAACTGGCGCTTCCGTACGCGCCTGGCCAACGTCAGCTCGCTGAACTTCCTGGGTCTGTCGCCGCTGCACAATTTCGCCACCGGCAAACAGCACAACAACCCGTGGGGCGATTGCGTCACCACTCTGCAGACCACCAACGGTCAGCCGTACTATTTCAATTTTCATGCGACCCACCCGTCGGAAAATTCGCTGGGCGAGAAGGCGATCGCCAATACCATGGTGATTGGTAAGTCCGGTACCGGTAAGACGGCATTGATCAACTTCCTGCTCAGCCAGGTACAGAAGTACGAGCCTTCGCCGACCATTTTCTTCTTCGACAAGGATCGCGGTGCTGAGATTTTCGTGCGCGCCTGCGGCGGCAACTACTTGGCCCTGGAGAACGGTGCGCCGACCGGCTTCAATCCTTTCCAGTGCGAAAACAACGAAAGTAACGTGCAGTTCCTGGCTGACCTGATCAAGGTGCTGGCCGGCAAGCGCGAGTACAGCGCCCGCGAGGAAGAGGACATCTACCGCGCGGTGGAGAGCATGCTCGACACGCCGATGCACCTGCGCAGCATGACCAATTTCCAGAAGAGCCTGCCCAACATGGGCGATGACGGCCTTTACGCGCGCATGCGCCGCTGGACGTCGGGAAATTCGCTGGGTTGGGTGTTCGACAACCCGGTCGATACCGTGGACTTGAGCAAGGCCAACATCATCGGTTTCGACTACACCGACATCATCGACAATCCTGAAGTGCGCGTGCCGGTCATCAACTACCTGCTGCACCGCCTGGAGTCGCTGATCGATGGTCGCCCGCTGATCTACGTGATGGACGAGTTCTGGAAGATCCTGGACGGCGAAGGTGGCCTGAAGGAGTTCGCCAAGAACAAGCAGAAGACCATCCGTAAGCAGAACGGCCTCGGCATCTTCGCGACGCAGAGCCCGGAAGATGCGTTGAAGAGCGATATCTCCGCAGCGCTGATCGAGCAGACCGCGACGCTGATCCTGCTGCCCAACCCGAACGCCAGCAAGAGCGACTACATGGACGGCCTGAAGCTGACCGAGGCCGAGTTCAAGGTGGTCACTGCGCTGGACGAACGCTCGCGATGCTTCCTGGTCAAACAGGGTCACGCGTCCAGCGTGTGTCAGCTCAACCTGCGCGGCATGGATGACATCCTGTCGGTCATTTCCGCATCGACCGATAACATCGAGGTCATGCATCGCGTGCTGCAGACCGCTGCAGTGCGTGCACGGGTCACCGTCGACGAGCTGACCCCGGACCAGTGGCTGGACACCTTCTACAAGAATCGAAAGGGCTCGGGAAAGCGGGCCGATAAGGACGAGGAGGCGGCATGAAGACCATCACCGATCTGCACAAGGAAACTGCCATGGCAAATGAAACCCGACAGAACGCGCCGCGTCGCCGGCGCTTGGCGCCGATCTTTGCCGCCATGCTGACCTTGGGTACGACGTTCAGTACCGGAACCCATCAGGCGCAGGCAATGACTGTCTACGATCCTGCGAACTGGATCATGAACTTCCTGCAGGAATACAAGTCCGCTGGTGAGTACCTCACTGAGGCCGGGCGCTGGTCGGAAACCGCCGGGCAGTACATGAAGACGGTGGACAACTGGATCTCCAGGCTGCAGAACTGGTACCAGATCATCGCTTCACCCCTGATGCCGCCCACGCCCGTGCTTACCCGGATTCCCGAGACCTGGAACGTTGCCGAGAAATGCGGCGGTGGTTCGATGGTCAGCCAGGAAGGCCTGATGTCGTTGCTGGGTGTCAGCCCGGGTGGTGACATCGGTGCGCAGCAGCGCTCCATCTGTGCCTACATCCAGGTACTCGAGAACAAGAAGTACAACGAAACCGTCGACGTTGTGACCAAGTCGATGCCTGCCATGGAACAGATGCTGGGGCAGCTTCGGAACATCCGCAACGCGTTCCGCAACGAGGGTGCCTTGCAGGAGGATATTTCCAACAATACTGCCAGCCAGCTTGCGATGGACAAGGCGTTCAAGGAATGGGAAACCAAGATCAAGGTGTACGACCAGCAGATTGCCGCCCTGCAGGGGCGCCAGCGCAACCTTACCGAGCGCGCACTGAAAGGCGAGAGCAACCCGCTTGGCACCGTGATCAAGGCTGCCGCGCTGAAAACCGCTCTCTCCAAGTGAACCACGTGCGTAAAGCACTCCAGCAGGGCCCCCATGCGGGGCGGGTGATGTGATGAGTCAGGGAATGATGCAGGGCATGGTGATCGGGGATCTGCTGCACGGAACGCTGTTCGCCTCAGTGGGCGATTTTGTGTTCTTCAAGCTGATCCTGGAGTACCTGCGAGAGGAGATCGCCAACTTCGGCGAAGGCGTGCTCGGTCGCATGATGACCTGGGTGGGCTCGATCGCCTTGGTGCTGATGACGCTGTGGGTGCTGATCCAGGGCTTCCGCATCGTGACCGGGCGCAGCCGCGATTCGATGGCAGCGCTGGCCACGAACATGGCGCGCGCGGCGCTCATCGTCACCGTTGCCACGTCGATGGCGATGTTCGGCAAGGATCTGCAGTCCTTCCTGACCCAGGACGTCCAGGACGAGATCACCTATGTGGTGACCGGCAAGGATGACACGGCCGAAGAGCTGATCGATCGCAACCTTGGCTACATGCAGCTGGCGCTGACATCGGTAAGCGTGCTGGATGTGGCGGGCGACGTCACCCTGGACAGCGCGAAGACGCGTGCGATGTGGTTCATCGGTCTGGGCACGGGCGGTCCTGCAGTCACTGCCGGTGCCATGTTGCTGCTGTACCAGGTCGCGATGGCCATGTTCATCGGCTTTGGCCCACTGTTCATCCTGTGCCTGCTGTTCGAGCAGACCAAATCGCTGTTCCAGCGCTGGTTGTTCTATGGAATCGGTACCATGTTCTCGATGGCGGTGCTGGCAGCAATGACCGGTATTGCCATGGAAATGGTCGCCCGCGTCGCTGCTTCGTTCTGGGGTGCGTCCGCGTTGGGCGCGCTGTTGAGTACCAACCTGACCGAAGGCATGAGCAGCATGGCGCTGCAGCAGGGCGGCATGGGGTTGATCCTCACGACGCTGATTCTGACTGCGCCCCCAATGGCCGCGATGTTCTTCCAGGGTACGCTGGGTACCTTCATGGCATATTCGCAGATAGGCGGTAGTGCTGGGTCGGCTTCGCCTGGCCCGCAGGGTCAGCCGCCGGGCTCGCACGGTGGTGGTGGTGGTGGTGGTGCGTACATGCCTCCGCAGCATTCGGTGAACAGGGCCGATAGTGCTACCGCGCAGGTTGCCATGCCAAAGATCAACGATGCTGCGCCCGCCTCTCCTGGCCAAAGAGGCAATGCTGTACCCAATGGCTCTTGATTGACCGTGCCGCTCGAGATTTGAAGAGGGTTTCTTATGATTAGTTTGCGGTCCATACGCCTTTGCACTCTTGGATTCGCTTTCTTGGGGGCGCATGTCGCCTACGCGGAAGGCGGCTGTCCCCCCGGCTCGTATCCTATCGGGGGCCAGGGTGTGCAAGGTTGCGCCCCGATTCCAGGTGCAGGGGGCGGAGTTTCGCAGCAGAGCCCGTCGCCGCCCCCAAGACCTTTGGGTGAATGGATACGAACCTGGGGCGGCGTCGCTGTATCCCCGACTACGTCAGACGCCGGTGTTTCAACCGGCCAGCTTTCGAAGAAGGCTGCTGAGCGCGATGCCATGGCAAAGTGTGCAGGTAGCGGAGCACGAGACTGCAAGGTAAGCGTTACCTACTTTAATCAATGTATGTCTTGGGTAGTGCCCAGCGGCCGCACAGGGAACGGCAGGTCTGGAATTGGTACCGGCCCAACGCTCGAGCGCGCGGGGGAAATGGCGCAGGGAATCTGTCAGAATGATCAGCCAGGGGCATGCACTGTGATTCACGAGAACTGCACGGAGCAGATCTTTAAGAAGTACTAGCCGATCTTTAGTTGCGGTGTGGGTCTGGTCCTTGCGAGGGTATATCCACTCGTTCGGAAGTGACGAGGATCTCTAGTCGAAATGCCATGGTTTGACGTTGGTTGAGCTGGCCATTCGACCGAGAGTCTGGAAGTGCCCTCGCCGAGGACGCTCAGGAAGAGATGGCCTGAGGTGGAGACTGGCAAGGATGACAGGGCCGAAGAGCTGTTCGACCGCAATCTGGGCTACATGCAGTTGGCGCTGATGTTGGTGAGAGTGCTGGACGTGGCCGGCGACGTCAGCCGGGAGAGCGCGAAGACGCGTGCGATTTAGTTCATCGGCCTGGGTGCAGGTGCCCCTGAGGTCACTGCCGGTGCCATGTTGCTGCTGTACCAGGTCGCGATGGCCATGTTCATTGGCTTCGGTCCCTGTTCATTCTGTGCCTGCTGTCTGAACAGGCCAAGTCTTTGTTCCAGCGCCGGTTGTTCTATGGCATTGGCACCATGTTCTCGATGGCTGTGCTGGCAGCCATGACGGGTATTACCATGCAAATGGTTGCTCGCGTTGCCGCCTCGTTCTGTGGTGCTGCCGCCTTGGGCGCGCTGCCAAGCACCAACCTGACCGAAGGCATGAGCAGCATGGCGCTGCAGCAGGTCGGCATGGGGTTGATCCTCACGACGCTGATTTTGACTGCGCCCCCAATGGCCGCGATGTTCTTCCAGGGTACGTTGGGCACCTTCATGGCATATTCGCAGATAGGCGGTAGTGCTGGGACCGGTTCTTGTTAAGGGGCTATGGCAATGAAGTGGAGTCTGACAGGAGCAATATTTCTCGTTGCCTTTGGGCTGGTTGGAGGTGTCCACTCCGCTCTCGCAGAAGGAAATTGTCCTCCCGGCATGTATCCAATTGGCGGGCAGGGCGTTCAGGGGTGCGCGCCGATTCCTGGTGCCGCTGGAGCCTCCACGAGTCCGTCCACGCCAGCACCAGCACGCCCGCTTGGAGAATGGGTGAAAACCTGGGGTGCGATCGCCGTCTCAAAGGCGACTTCCGACGCCGGTGTTTCAACTGGGTTGAGATCCAAGCGCTCCGCTGAGAAAGAGGCCCTGTCTAAGTGCAGCATGAGCGGAGCTCGTGATTGCTCGATAAACATGACGTATTTCAATCAGTGCGTCTCATGGGCAATTCCAAGTGGTCGTTCTGGGGGAGGACAGTCTGGTATAGGAGCGGGGCCCACGCCCGAGGCTGCACTAGAGACCGCACGATCGTTGTGCAAGAACGATCGGCAGGGAGCCTGTGAAGAAGTGTATGCGGATTGTACGAAACCCGTATTTGATCGCCACTGAATTTTGTCGAGTAAGATTGATGATGCTTGAACAACGAATGATAAGGCCGATATTTTGAAGTTACTTTTTTGATAGTGCCTGCATTATGATCTGAACAAAAATTCAGGTGGTAATGACTCGTGCTGCGATGAAGGTGGTAGCGCGCATGGCTGCTTAGTCGTGGCCCGTGCCCGGGTTGAGTGCGCGGCCGTGTCCAATCCGACCGAGGGCATACTGCATAACGCTGCGGTACGGGGCATGAATTCATGACCACGCAGATTCTACTGCGCCCGGATGGCCGCGATGTTGTTCTAGGGTGCCTTGGGTACCTTCATGGCATATTCGCAGATAGGCGGTAGTGCCGGGGCTGCTTCGCCTGGCCCGCAGGGTCAGCCGCCGGGCTCGCAGGGTGGTGGTGGTGGCGGTGGTTTCACGCCGCCGATGCCTACGGCAACTCAGGGAACCCCTGTCTCGCACGGTACCCAGGGCACCAGCCGTATTGCCGGCCAAGACACTTCGGGCATGGTAGTTCCCCAGACTGGTAAGCGTGGTGCAGCATCTTCGGATTGAGAAGGCGGAATAGTATGAGCTCGAAAGGTATACAAGCCCTTTGCATGGGGGGGATGGTTCTTGTTTCTGTATGGCCATTCCACGCTGTCGCTGAAGGTGGCTGTCCGCCTGGCATGTACCCCATCGGTGGGCAAGGGGTGCAGGGTTGCGCGCCAATCCCTGGCGCTAGTGGAGCGAGCTCTCAACAGTTGCCCGCACCTCCCCCGCGACCAACTGGGCGATGGCATAAGACGTGGGGAGCCATGGCCATCGGGCGAGGTGGAGATACCGGGGTTTCGAAGGGGAAGGACTCAAAAAGAGAAGCCGAGAAGGTGGCGCTTGCCCAGTGCGCAACTTGGGGGGGCGATGACTGCAAGGTCATGCTTGCCTACGAGAATCAATGCGCCGCAATAGCCACCCCCAAAGCATCCAACACCGGTTCATCGTTTGCAGGTGGTCCAACCGTACAGAGCGCGTCCGACACCGCAATGAATTCCTGTACTAAAGAGGGAGGCTTGCAGTGTGAGGTTGTCTATTCTGACTGTAGTGAGCCCCGATTCGAGAGTTTCTGACAGGAATGCTTGACGCAGCGGGCTGCGGGCAAAGGGGCAAATTCGGTCAGGCCTCGGGCAGTAGAAAAAACGGAGTGTAGCGGTGGATGTCCCCCGGGCATGTATGCTATCGGGGGGCAGGGTGTGTAAGGCTGCGCCCCGATTCCAGGTGCAGGGGCGGAGTTTCGCAGCAGAGCCCGTCGCCGCCCCCGAGACCTTTGGGTGAATAGATAAGAACCTGGGGCGGCGTCGCTGCACCCCCGACTACGTCAGACGCGGGTGTTCCAACCGGCCAGCTTTCGAAGAAGGCTGCTGAGCGCGATGCCATGGCAAAGTGTGCAGTGGGCAGACTTTGGAGCGCGCCGAGAGCCTGGCTCAAGGAATTTGTGAGAACGATAAACCGTGTGCCTGCGAAGCAGTCTATAGCGACTGCACGGCGCCTTTGTTTAAAAAGTACTGAGGTTCCAGAAAGAGCCGTTTCGCTCGCAGCCCGTCGCGAGATCATTCTTGCCGGAATTGAACGGGCAGCGTCCTGGAAGGCACTGCTGGCTCACATCTCCCACGTTATCCTTGCTCGGGCCGCGAGGGCCATCGCTCTGCGAGACGGGCGCAATGCCGGGCATTCCTCTTCGGCAGTATTGGTATGCGTTGAGCGTCTGGGATGAAAAGAAGGTTGGAAAAGATTGCGTTAATGGGACTCTTAGTCTGGTTTAGCGCGTTGGATGCGATTCCGGACGAGGCAACGATCCTCAATAATGTTGCTGGCTCCGAGGGGGGCATCTGCACATCCGCATAAGCGAGCTGCTGGGTTTCTGGGCAGCAAGCAGGGCTCAGCCCCTTTTGCGCTTGGCTTCTCCCCCCCCTCTGATTCACTGTAGGAAAGTTCCGATACTACAGTTCTGTTTCGAGCTTTATTGTAATCGTCTTGGTGGCGCAAGATCTGCGCCCGATCTGGCGATGAATGGAGAATGGACATGCAGAAGCGCATGAAGCACGTGGGATGTGGGCTGGCAGCCGTGCTGCTCGTAAGCGGCGGGGCGATCGCGCAGCAGAATTCTGGCCTGGAGGGGTTGCCGCCTCCCGGAACCATGACCGCACAGATTCCCGAAGGCAGGGAAATGTATATCGGCATGGCGGTGAGCGATGCCAAGCAGCAGGTCGTAACCGCGGTAGGTGGTTCGGAGGTCGAGGCCAAACTGATGGCGCGACGCGACTGCGGCAAGAAATGGGGCGGATGCGAAGATCTTATTACATTCCCGATCCGTCACCACTGCATGGTGATCGCCAGCGACGCAGACTCCCGGCCCAATGTCCGAGCCACTTTCGTGGAAGCAGGTGATGGCCGCACGGTGAAAGCCGGCGAACTGAGCCGCAAGGCGATGGATCGTTGCCAGGCTTCGGGTGCGGAGAAGTGCGGGGTGCAAAGTGAATACTGCTTCTGACCGTTGCTTGCGCTGGTCGTCTGCTGTCCTGCTCACGGCTGCCGTGTTGCCGGCGATGGCGCAGAATGGTCGTCAGGCGCAGATGCAGCAGCACGCGCAGAACGTCAACAATTACGTGCAGTGGCAGCAGAGCCAGCAAGCCAGCAGCTATGTGTACACCGAAGAAGACTATATCGCCGACCAGATTGCGCGGAACATCGCTGCAGCCCGCAACGCGCAGCTGAGGAAGGACGCCAAGCGCGACTGGTGGGGGTCGCTGGCGGTCAACACTGAAGATGGGTCGTGGTACGTTCATCTGAACGATGAGACAAGCGACGATGCACTGACCAACGCCATGAAGCAGTGCAAGGGCGTCTGCTATCCGATTGTCACCTTTGCCAACACGTGCGTGGCCCCGGCGTATAGCGAGCACGGCGGAATGTACCTGGGCCATGGCGCCAGCAAGCAGGAGGCTGCGGCCGGAGCCGGCAGCGCTTGTGCCGCGGTGGGTGGTGGCGATTGCAAGAGTCCGCCAGAGCAGGCTTTCTGCACTGGCTGGAAGTACGGCTACAAGGCGGCCGAGCGCTTCATTCAACGCGTTTCACTGAACGTTCTGGGCAAGGTTGCGGATCCGAAGTTTCAGCCGTTTCCTGGGGCCACGGAGTTCATCGCAAAGCCACTCGACAAGCGAGGCGCGTCCACGGGAACCGCAAAGGATGGCCGCATGGTGGCCAACATGGCCCAGTCTTGGAGCGCGATCGCTGCAGGCAGTGCGCCCAAGGCCTACGCGATCCATATGGGGTTGAACGAGCGTGATGCACGTGACACCGCAGTCAGCCAGTGCAGGGCAGGTGACTGCAAAGTGGTGGCTGCGTTCACGCTCGGCCAGTGCGCCGCAGTGGTCCGTGCCCGCAGTAGAGGGGGGGACAGTGTGCAGACTTATTCTGGTGTGGCCAAGACGCTGCCAGAAGCGGAGGAAAAGGCAGTGGGAGCATGTATCGACGCCGACGCGAAAGCCTGTCCTCTGGTGTTCAACAATTGCATGTGACGCCGCATGCCACGGGGCGCAGGGCCGTCCGCGGCCTTCTTGCTTCGTGGATGCAGACCCGCGTTTTGTGACTGGTAGCGCTCTTTCAAGCTTGCGCTCTTCGACGCAATAGACCTCCTCGCGCTAAGCTCTTCTGGTGTCAGAAAAATGACGCTTCGGCGCCACCGATTGCAGGAGCTTTTCCGTCCAATGAGGACTCTCTCCGCCCGTCCGACGGGTGACGCTTGCCACTATCGCGGCCACGCCGTGCGCGGGGCTATGATCCGCATCTGCGCAGGCGCGGGCGAGCCGGGACACCGCGTTCCGACCGGCCAGGGAGGCGGGCATCGGCAAGACGACATTGAAGGAGTGGGAGGGGATGGAAGACAGGTTTGGCGCACACATGGACGATGCCCTGGCATTTGTTCCATCCGGTGCGAACCTGCTGGAAGCCGTCAGGGGCGAGCTCAACGGCGATGGCATCGAGTACCAGTTGCTGGTCATCGATCAGCCGACGCCGGAAGGGCTGGTGCCCGGCCAGCACGGACCGAACCGGGTGCTGCTGTTGCTGCGCGGTGACGGGCGCGGGCGCTGGCAGCTGGCCGCGCGCAACGACAAGCTGGTGCCGTGTTCCACCCGCGGTGGCCTGGCGGGCGACCCTTTTGCGTATGCAATGGTTGAGGAAGACACCTTCAGCGTGATCACCAACGGCGGCAGCCGCGAGCGCTGGAGCAGCACGTACCGGTTCCGCTATGCATCGGCGGACAAGGCGTGCTGGGTGGATGGGGTGAGACGCAAGGTCGTGGATATCGAGACCGAAGCGACCAACATCCGGGATTTCTCGGTGGCGGAACTGGGCAGGGTGCGGTTCGAGGACTTCGACCCGTCCAGTGTCGCCGAGGTGTCGCTTCCATGAGCCAAGCTCCAACCGGCGGAAAGGAATCCGCGCTGATGAACATCCAGGAGTTGCACTGTGTCGACCGATAGAGAGTCGCAACTGCTGCGGCAGGCGACCAAAGCCGGCATCGACTCCCCCCTTGAACTGGCCAATTTCATGGCGCAGGCAGGGCACGAGTCGCGCGGCCTGAGCCGGCTCAACGAGAGCTTCAACTATACCCGGGGCATCTCGCAGATCCCGGTCGAAGCGGCGTGGCGCAATGGCACCGAGGCGCTGGAGTCCGCGCGCCAGGAAGCCCTGCGAGGGCGTCCGGAGGATCTGGCCGAGCTGATGTATGGCGGCCGGATGGGCAACGACGCGCCCGGTGATGCGCTGAAGTACCACGGGCGCGGTTATCTGCCGCTGACCGGCAAGGAAAGCTACGAGCGCGCCGGCGCAGCGCTGGATCTGGATCTGGTCAACCATCCCGAGCTGGCATCGCAGCCGGAACACGCAGGGCGCATCGCGGTGTGGCAATGGCAGAACCGTGTGCCGGAACACGCGCGCGAGGACGTGCGTGAGGCGACCTACGCCATCAACGGCGCCATCAATGGGGTGGAGGACCGGCTCAAGCGTTTTGAAGCGTGGCAGCAGAAGCTGACCCCCGACGTGATGGACCGGCTTGCCCGCGGCGAAGTGGGCGAACCTGCACAGTTGCCTGAGCGCGCGCGCGATATGTCCGATCCGGCCCATGCCGGCAACCGGTTGTTCACCGACGCACGGGGTCATCTGCAGCAGATGGGGCCGCAGAGTGGCATGCGCAGCCAGCAGGAACTGGACAATGCGGCCGGGGCCTTGGCGTTGAGCGCACAAAGGGCAGGGATGAGCCGTATCGATCACGTGGTGGCCGGTACCGACGGCAGGGCGCTGTTTGCAGTGCAGGGCGTCATGGGGGACCCGGCGATGCAGCGCTCGATGGTCGAGCGTGAGGCCGCCGCCCAGTTGCCGCTCGAGCAGAGCAGCCAGCAGTTGGCGGCCGAAGCCTCTTCCCGCCAGGAACAGACCGCTTCAGCTACCCGCGAGCAGGAGCAGAACCGCCCGCGATCGCTGTAATCTGGGCACCGCCTGCAGGTCGGAGACCGGCGGGCCCATCGCACGACACCGAGCACCTTCGGGTGCCTATATGGATCTCTTTGTAAGGACACAACATGCGAAACACTTTCCTGCGTTCCAACGTGGCCCAGCGTGGTCGCGCTTCAGCATTGTGGTTGCTGCCGCTGGGACTGGCTGCCGCCATGGCCCACGCACAGCATGCACCGGACGCCCCGGCGGCTCCCGCCGTCGAGGAGGCGGTGCCAGCACCGGTAGTGGCCGCAGCGGACGCGCAGACGCCCGCTGACACCGCAGCTGTTGCCGTAGCTGCACCCGCTCCCGTCGCAGCGCCTGAGCCGGTGCCTGCCGTGGTTGCTGCACCTGTGCCGTCCATGCCGTCCGCACCCGAACCCGCACCGCAGCCGGAACCGGCGACGGGCGTCGCTCCGGAAGCCGTCGCCGCTGAACCTGCCGCGGCAGCACCGTCAGCACCTGCAACACCGGCAGTACCCGCGGCCGACGTTGCCCCCACCAATGCTGCGCCTGTCGCAACGGCTCCTGTCGCAGCTCCGCCGCCGGCTCCGGCGCAGGTGCCGGCCCCGGTTGCCGCCACCGCACAGGTGCCGCCGGCACCAGTCCCGCCGTCCGCCCCGGCCCCCGTCGTGCCACCCATCATCCCGCTCGCACCAGACCAGGCCGCCGAGCGCCAGCTCGGTGCGCGCTGCCCGGTCGATCTGGCCGGTCGCCTGGCACCGCAGGGCGATCTGATGATCGGTGCCTGCCAGGGCACGTTGCCGCCGCATCTGGCGGCGCTGTTGGTTGCGTTGCCCGAGCAGGACATCCACCTGCCGCGCAGCTGGCGCGAGCGTGAAGTGCGCCAGAAGGCGTGGTTCAAGGCCGTGGCAGGCATGGGCCAGCGTCCAGACTTCATCGCCCGCTTGGGCGACATCTGGATGCGCTCGTTTGAAGGCGCCGATTCGTCCACGACCACCTACCTGGTCTCGGCCCCATTCGACTGTGCCGACGGCGCGCTGCCAAACGAGAACGCCGCAGAGCCAGTCCGCCTTGCGGCCGGCGATTGCGGGCAGGCCTACGTCCGCCAGCGCGTTTACCTGGTTGGCGGCGACGGCGTGCCGCAGGACATCACTGCGAAGGTAATGCCGGCGGCACCGTCGATCGCCGAGGCCGATCGTGCCCGTCACCGCACCCGCGAAGGCAAGATCAGCCTCGACCACAGCAAGTTGCAGTACGGGCCGGCCATGCGCTGGTTCGTGCAGTACCCGGAATCGCCGCAGAAGACCGGTCCGCACAGCTTCAGCGACTGGAACCGTGAGCACCTGGCCTTCGTGGTCTGGAACGGTACGAGCTTCGAGCTGCGCGATACCGTGACGCGCGCGCAGTGGCCGTGCGATCCGGTGGCGCCGGGCGACAAGCCCTGCGGCGGTTTCCCGGACTCGGGCCCAGATGCGTACGTGCTGGCAGGGTCGACGGTGAACTCGGCAGTTTCCAGCCCCTGATCGACCGCAGATACGACGGGAGCCGGCGGTGCCGGCTCCCGTTTTCATTCCAGCAATCGTCTCAGGCGTGCAGGCTGCGCTGGGTCGCCTGGGTCTGTTCCAGCTGCTGCTCGCGCGCCAGGGCCTGACCGGCAGATTGCTGCTCGATGCGCTGGCTGCTCTGCTCCAGCGGCGTGTTCATCGCAACGGCCGTGTCCACCGATACACGCAGATGGGCAGGGTCACCGCCCTGGCCCTGCACCGCGAAGCTGCGCGAGGCATCGGCGTTCATCACCACGTCGTCGATGCGCTTGCCGCCCGCGGCGTGCATTTCGGCGGCCAGGCTGCCGGCCAGCTGCGTGCTCATCACGTCCGGCACGCGCCCGGCCCGCACATCCTGGGTATGCACGCCACGGATCGCGTCGTTGAACAGCGGGTTGCCCAGATGGTTGGCATCGTCCATGCGCAGCATGCTGGTGTGATGGCCGTTCTTCTCCGCTTCGCGGCGTGCCGGCTCACCGGGCTGCAGCGGGCCACGGATGTGGTCGTACAGATCGATGGCGCCGCCGGGAATGCCGCGCGCTGCGCGGGTAACGCCACTGCGAAGGGATTCCACGTCGTCGCGGTACTCCTCGATCATCTTGGCGTTGTCTTTCGCCAGCTGCTGCGTATCCGGATGCTTCAGGACCGAGCCGTCGCCGAGGAAGTTGCCCAGCTTGTGCGCGCCGAACGAGCTGCCTGCTGCAAGGATTGGACGATCCGGGATCAGGTCGCGCAGCGGGTGGTTGCTGAAGCCAGCCGCTGACAACCTCTTGATCTCATCCGGGTTGGCGTAGATGCGCACCTGGCCGAAGTGGGGCGAAGCAGCGCTGACCGGATCGGACGCCATGACGTGGTTGATCATGGTGTTGCCGCCTTCGGGGATGCGGTAGCTGAGGCTGACCGCACCATAGGCGTTGAAGGTCTCACCCTTGACGTTGAAGTGGTGCGAAGTGATCTGGGCAAGGGCGCCGCCGAGGGAATGGCCGGTGACGGTGACCTGGGGAGTATGTCCACCATTCAAGCGGGACTGGAGTGCGGCAGATTCAAGCGTTCTCTGGGTCAATGCGATCGCGTCAGGTGCCTGCACATTGGTGCGCGCTACCACCATGCCGCCATCGGTCAGGATCGCATCGCGGGCAATATCCTCCGTGCCACGATGGGCAATGACGATCTCTTTGCTGTCTACGCGCTGATAGACGGTGCCCTGATAGCCGTTGAGCCGGTTGTCGACATGCTCGAGTATTCTGTACTCATGGCCGTTGAGTGTGACCTTTTCTTCCTGGCCGGGTGCACGTCGGCCGACGGCGCGGTCCTTGTAGGCGTCATCGGATAACGCAGCGTAGTCCTGGGAGGTGATGGTCACGGTGCCACCTCACTCGCAGAAAGGCTGATCGTGAACAGCTTGTCCTGCAGGTCGGCGGCATAGCCGCTGCGATCAGGCTCACCACTGGCCGGGAAATTGGGAACGCGATCTGCCCGCGGATAGACCAGATCCGGATAGTAGAGCGTATGCGCGCTGCCGTCGGTCAGCGGCTTGGCATCGACGAAGGTCAGGAAGCGAGTTTCGTCTTCGGCGCCGGTTGCTTTCAGCATGGCACCGGCTCCGCTGAATTCCCATCTGCAGACGCCGCGGCCGTAGTAGTCCTCATCCAGCATACGGTCCACATACAACGTGCCGCGATACTCGCCATCGGCAACCTTGCGCAGCTGCACCGGTTCCTGGCTGGTGATGCGCGCTGCGGTGCCTGTGGCGGGCTCGATGTGACCGCACTGGTCTTCGTTGATGACGTCGTACTGCGCGACGCCCTCGACCACCGCGAAATCGCCGGGGGCATCCTTCAGGCGCAGCACCAGTTCATAGGCCTTGCGCGGGCTGGGGTTGAGCTTGGCGAGGCCACGCCCGCCCTGGGCGACATCGGCTTCGGCAGCGGCACGTTCCTGGTTCATGGCGGACTCCGGGTTGCAGGCGGTCAATAGAAGCAGAGCAAGGCACGGAAGCATCTTGGGGCGCAATGTCGGCCTCCCTGGGGCATAGAGGGATACATGGAGCAGGCCACTCTCCGCGCGAGATTCTGCGCAGTGATCATGGTTGAGAGTAACGCGTCACGCAGATCTACCCGGTAGCGCGTCGGGTCTTCCTCGCCGCTTGCGCCATATCCGGCAATCTCTTCGATGCGCGGGGGACATGCATCAGGAGCGATTCGACGTTCATGCGCTCCCTTTGGCGTGATACGGCGTGGTACATCCATGTCCATGCATCCTTCCCTGGTGACAGGTCCGGCGATTATGGAGTGCCCGGGAAAGCTGGCGCCAGCCGTCTCTGGACAAGGGTGTCGATTTATTGACGCATTCGGCGAAGGGTGATGCCAGTGAATCGACTGCGGCACAGGCGATTCGATAGCGCCAAGGCGTTTCAATGTCGCGATCGGCTCTCACTATCAATTTGTGACTTGAATCATGAATTCACACCTTCCTTACCCTGACAAAGTGCCTGCCATGAACCTTGCAATCCGCCCAGAATCCATCGACGACCATGTCGCCATTCACAAGCTCACCGAAATGGCGTTCCGCGATGCTGTCCACAGCAGCCATACCGAACACCACATCGTGGATGCATTGCGTGAGCGTGGCGAGCTGAGCATGTCGCTGGTGGCAGAGGATGCAGGCCTTCTGGTGGGTCATGTCGCGCTGTCCCCGGTCAGCGTGCAGGACGGCAGCCAGGGCTGGTTCGGGCTAGGGCCGATTTCGGTGCTGCCGCAGCAGCAGGGGCGCGGCGTGGGCACGGCATTGATGCGGGCCGCGATCGAGGCTCTGCGCAGGAAGGGCGCGCGGGGCTGCGTGCTGTTGGGCGAGCCGGCCTACTACGGGCGCTTCGGCTTCCGTGCCGTGCCGGGTCTGGTCCTACCCGGCGTGCCGGCGGCGTATTTCCAGGCCCTGTGCCTGCAGCCGCCGATGGCGCAGGGCGAGGTGCGCTACTCGCCGGCGTTCGACGCGGTCGGTTGATCGGGGAATGGCCGGCGCTCCGGGCGTCGGTCAGCCTTGATGGCGAAGGTGAATGAGGGGATACGGACGACCCTGCGAATCCACCAGCGAGCGGCCGGTTTCAGTGAAACCCATGCGCTGATAGAAGCCCACAGCCTGTGCATTCTGCGCATTGACGTCGGTGGTCAGTTGCGGGTGCCGGGCCACCGCATGCAGCAGCAACTGGCGGCCGATGCCGGTTCCGCGCACGTCGGGATCGATGAACAACGCTTCCATGTGCGAGCCGTCGATCAGCATGAAACCCTGCGGCCAGTCCTGGTCGTCGACCGCCACGACCAGCGAGGCGTGCGGCAGGAAGCCGGCGACTTCGGCGTCGATGGCCTGGCGGTCTTCGGCACTGAGGAAGTCATGGGTGGCGTCGACGGCCCGGCGCCAGAGGTCGACGAGAGCGTCGCCATCGGTAGCGCGGGAAGGGCGCAGGGTGGTCATGGGCATGTCCAAGGTGCTTCGCAAGTGCAAACAAGTATAGCGGCCGGAACTGGAGGGAAGAGGCCGTTTGGAGGCGGCCTGCGAGGCGCTGTCGACGTGGTCACAGAGGCCTGCGTTACACTGCGGTCGCTCTGAACTGTTCGAATTCGAGAACCGCCATGACCGACACCCTGGCCGTGCCCGTGCACGACGCCGACGAGCACTGGATGCGTCACGCGTTGGCATTGGCCGAACGCGCACAGCGTGAGTTCGACGAGATCCCGGTCGGTGCGGTGCTGGTGGGCGCAGACGGTCAACTGCTGGGCGAGGGCTGGAACCTCAACATTGCCTCGCATGATCCCAGCGCGCATGCCGAGATCGTGGCCATGCGCGAGGGCGGGCGGTTGCTGGCCAATCACCGCCTGATCGGCAGCACGCTGTATGTCACCCTGGAGCCGTGCGCGATGTGCGCGATGGCGATCGTGCATGCCCGTGTGGCGCGCCTGGTCTACGGCGCCAGCGATCCGAAGACCGGCGCCTGTGGCAGCGTGTTCGATCTGGTCGGTGATGCCCGCCACAATCACCGGGTCGAGGTCCATGCCGGCGTGCTGGCCAAGGAGGCGGGCAACCGCCTGACCAACTATTTCCGGGCCAAGCGCGGCAAGCCGCCGCTGCTGCTGGAGGACCACGCTGGCGAGGGCTGAGTGGCGAAAGGGTATGATGGCCGCCACTTTCCTTTACCGGCCGGCCTCGTGCCTGCCCAGCAACGAGGCGACACGATGGCAGAGAACGGCGCGGCCAACGAGCGACTGATCTGGATCGACCTGGAAATGACCGGGTTGGATACCGACAACGATTCGATCATCGAGATCGCCACCGTGGTCACCGATGCCCAGCTCAACGTGCTGGCCGAGGGCCCGGAGTTCGCCATCCACCATCCGCTGGAAACACTGGAAGCGATGGACGAGTGGAACCGCAACCAGCATCGTCGTTCGGGCCTGTGGCAGCGTGTCATCGACAGCACCACCACGCTTGGCCAGGCCGAAGCGCAGACCGTGGCCTTCCTGGCGCAGTGGATTCCGGCCGGCGTGTCGCCGATGGCGGGCAACTCCATCTGCCAGGACCGCCGCTTCCTGCACCGGCAGATGCCGCGGCTGGAGAAGTACTTCCACTACCGAAACCTGGACGTGTCCACGGTGAAGGAACTGGCCAAGCGCTGGGCGCCGACCGTGGCTGCGGGCGTGGGCAAGAACAGCAACCATACCGCGCTGAGCGATGTGCACGATTCGATCAACGAACTGCGCCACTATCGCCAGTTCATGGGCGCGCTGTCGGGGCTGCCGACCTCTTGATGGGTAGTGCCGGCCGCTGGTCGGCAACCGCCTGATGCTCGCCGGCGGCGCAGGGCTGCCGGCCAACGGCCGGCACTACGCTGCGTTCAACTCTCCAGCGCTAAGATCGGCCCATGAACGAGCCCATCCTGCTGCCCCGTGATATCGCCCACGACGCTGGCGACTGGTCTGACCTGCAGCGGGCGGTAGCCCTGCTGGAAGCGCCCACGATCACCGCGCGCATGGCCAACCTGGTCGGCACGCCGCTGGAGTTCGCGGTGAAGGCGCTTCCCACCTCGGTCTCCAACCGCATCCACGGTGCGGTGCAGGCGGCGTTGTCCAAATCGGTGCAGGCCGCGCTGTGGAGCATGGACAACACCCCGGGCAAGGGCGCCTCGACACGTTGGCACAAGCTGGCGGCAGCGACGTCCGGCGCGGTCGGTGGTGCGTTCGGCTTTGCCGCGCTGTTCATCGAGCTGCCGGTGTCGACCACGATCATGATGCGTGCGGTGGCCGATGTTGCCCGCAGTGAAGGCTTCGATCTATCGCAGTTCAGTACCCGCCAAGCCTGCCTGGAGGTCTTCGCGCTGGGCGGCAATTCACCGCGTGATGACGCCAGCGAGACCGGCTACTACCTGGCCCGTGGCTTCACCACCGATGTGATGCGCCACCTGTCGGCCGAACTGGCCGGGCGCGTGGTGACGGGACGCGACCTGACCCTGGGCGTGGCGCCGAAGGAAGCCGGCAAGCTGCTGGCCAAGCTGGTGGAAAAGGTCGCCGCGCGCTTCGGTGTGGTGATCACCGAGAAGTTTGCCGCGCAGGCGGTGCCGATCGTCGGTGCGGCAGCCGGCGCGACGCTCAACACCATGTTCACCGACTACTACCAGGACATGGCCCGCGGCCATTTCATCGTGCGCCGGCTGGAGCTGAAATACGGCGAAGAAGTGGTGCGCACCTGCTATGACCGCATCGCGCACGGCGGGGTGTTGATCGAGCCGACGTTGTAATCCACGCCATGCGTGGATGCGGCATCGTTGCCTCGGCGGCACAACTGTTTTGCACGAACGCGCCTGTTGCGCGCGCAGCGCCATCCCCATCCTTGCCGGCAATCCCCCGCAAGAGAATGCCGCCATGTTGTTCACCCCCCACCGCCTGGGCGCGCTGACGCTGCCCAACCGCATCGTGATGCCGCCGATGACCCGCTCGCGTGCGGCTGCCGGCAATGTCGCCACCGCAGAGATGGCCGAGTACTACGCCCAGCGTGCCGGTGCCGGCCTGATCGTCAGCGAAGGCACCCAGATCAGCCCGCAGGGCCAGGGCTATGCCTGGACCCCTGGCATCCACAGCGAAGCGCAGGTGCAGGGCTGGCGCAGGGTCACCGATGCCGTGCACGCGGCCGGTGGTCGCATCTATGCCCAGCTCTGGCATGTAGGCCGGGTGTCCCATGTTGCTCTGCAGCCGGACGGCGCGGCGCCGGTCTCTTCCTCGGCACTGCTGGCCGAAGGGGTGAAGGTCTTTGTCGACCCCACCGGCGCCGGTCCGGAATCCGGAGTGGGCGAGATGATCCAGCACTCGATGCCGCGCGCGCTGGGCGAAGAGGAGATCCCGGGCATCGTAGCTGACTATGCGCAGGCCACCCGCAATGCACTGGCCGCTGGCTTTGACGGCGTTGAGCTGCATGGTGCAAACGGTTATCTGATCAACCAGTTCATCGATTCGCAGGCCAACCAGCGCACCGATGGCTACGGCGGCGCGCTGCAGAATCGCCTGCGCTTCCTGCGCGAGGTGGTGCAGGCGGTGGTCGATGTCGCTGGCGGCGAGCGTGTCGGCGTGCGTCTGGCGCCGTTGACCACGCTGCAGGGGGCGGTGGACGACACGCCGCAGGCGACCTATCTGGCTGCCGCGCACCTGCTGGGCGAGCTGGGTGTGGGCTACCTGCACATCGCCGAGGCCGACTGGGAGGATGCCCCGTTGATGCCGGTGGCGTTCAAGCAGGCACTGCGGATGGTCTATCCGGGCACGCTGATCTACGCCGGCAAGTACACCGTCGAGCGTGCCGGGCAGGCACTGGCGGAAGGCTGGGCCGACCTGATCGGCTTTGGCCGGCCGTTCATCGCCAACCCGGATCTGCCTGAGCGCCTGCGCACCGGCGCGGTGTTGAACTCGCCGGATCGCGCGACGTACTTCGGCGGTGGCGCGGTCGGGTTCACCGACTATCCGGTGCTGGAGGAGGCCGTGGAGGCCTGATTCCGCGTCCGCCGGGCATGGCCCGGCGCTACCGATGCTGGTGGGTGGGTGCCGACCGTTGGTCGGCACTACCAGGATGGATCACGGCTTGTCGCGCACCAGCGCGTCTGCCTCGACCACGCCGCCATCCTTGCCATGCAGGTACAGGTGCATGTCCTGCTGCGGATACGGGATGTTGATGCCGACCTTGTCGTAGCCCAGCTTGATCTGCTCCAGCAGGGTGACCTTGGTGCCGAAGTGATCGGCCGATTTCACGTAGCAGCGGATCCCCAGATTGATCGCGTGCGCACCCAGCTCGTACACCACCACGTCCGGTGCGGGTGTCTGCAGCACGCGCGGGTCGGCCTTCATCAGCGCCAATGCGGTATCGCGGGCCAGCTGGATGTTGTCTTCATAGCCGATGCCCACCACCAGTTCAACGCGGCGGGTGGGTTCTGCCGTAAGGTTGATGATCGGTGCGGCGGTGATCAGCGTGTTCGGAATGGTGGTGTGCTGGTTGTCGGCACCGGTGATCACGGTCTGGAAAATGCGTACTTCGCGCACCGTGCCGGTCTGCCCGGCGATGGTCACCACGTCGCCCACGCGGAACGGGCGCAGGGTCACCAGCATCACGCCCGAGGCAATGTTCGACAGCGAATCCTTCAGTGCCAGGCCAACGGCCAGGCCGGCGGTGCCGAGCACGGCCAGCAGCGGCGTGATCTGTACACCGAGCGTGCCGATGGCCAGCAACACCACGATCACCAGCGAGGCCGCATAGACCACGTTGCGCAGGAAGCTGCCCAGCATCGGGTCCACACCCATCCGCGCGGTCGCGCGGGGCATCGCATTGGACAGTCGGCGTGCGACCCACATCCCGACCAGAAACACGACGATGGCAGCGAGCAACGGCACGCCATAGGTTTCCAGCAGCCGCTCCCAGTCGAGCGAATGGAACCAGGACGTCGTGGCGGGGGCGGGTGGGGCAGCGGCGATCATGCGGACTCCTTTGCGACGGGAACAGGTGCGACAGGAACATGGCGTGTGCGGACGCCAGAAACGACAAGCCCCGCGAAGGCGGGGCTTGCGTGCTTCAGTATGGGCCGACGTCGATGAAAACGACGTCAGCCATCAAGCGTCAACAGCTCAACCCTTGGCCTTCAGCTTGGCCAGGCGCAGCCAGGTATCGACCACGGTGTCCGGATTCAGCGACACCGACTCGATGCCTTCCTGCATCAGCCATTCGGCCAGATCCGGATGATCGGACGGGCCCTGGCCGCAGATGCCGACGTACTTGCCCTTGGCACGTGCCGACTTGATCGCCATCGACAGCAGCTTCTTCACCGCCGGGTTCCGCTCATCGAACAGGTGCGCGACGATCGACGAGTCACGATCCAGGCCCAGGGTCAGCTGGGTCAGGTCGTTGGAGCCGATCGAGAAGCCGTCGAAGATTTCCAGGAACTCATCGGCGAGCAGTGCGTTGGACGGCACTTCGCACATCATGATGATCTTCAGGCCGTTCTCGCCCTGCTTCAGGCCATTCTGTTCGAGCACCTCGACGACCTTGCGGCCTTCCTCCAGGGTGCGCACGAACGGGATCATGACCCACAGGTTGTCCAGGCCCATCTCGTTGCGCACGCGCAGTACGGCCTTGCACTCCAGTGCGAAGGCGGCCGAGAAGCTCGGGTCGACGTAACGGCTGGCGCCGCGGAAGCCGATCATCGGGTTCTCTTCGTGCGGCTCGTAGCCGCTGCCGCCGATCAGGTTGGCGTACTCGTTGGACTTGAAGTCCGACAGGCGCACGATCACCGGATTCGGTGCGACCGAGGCAGTCAGGGTGGCGATGCCTTCGGCCAGGCGGTCCACGTAGAAGCCGACCGGATCGGAATAACCGGCGATCTTCTCGTCGATCTTCTTCTTCGTCGCGGCGTCCTGACGGTCGTATTCCAGCAGCGCGTTGGGGTGGATGCCGATGTGGCTGGCGATGATCATTTCCAGGCGAGCCAGGCCGATGCCGGCGTTCGGCAGCTGGCCGAAGTCGAAGGCACGTTCCGGGTTGGCCACGTTCATCATGATCTTCAACGGTGCCGGCGGCATGTTGCCCAGATCGGTGGTGGTGCGCTCGAAACCGAGCTTGCCTTCGTAGATGAAGCCGGTATCACCTTCAGCGCAGCTGACGGTGACCAGCTGGCCATCTTCAATGACCTTGGTCGCATTGCCCGAACCGACCACAGCCGGCACGCCCAGCTCGCGGGCGATGATCGCGGCGTGGCAGGTACGGCCACCGCGGTTGGTGACGATCGCCGACGCGCGCTTCATCACCGGCTCCCAATCGGGATCGGTCATGTCGGCGATCAGGACGTCGCCCGGCTGCACGCGGTTCATGTCTTCCAGCGTCTTCACCACGCGGGCCACGCCAGCACCGATCTTGGCGCCGACGGCGCGGCCTTCGGCGAGAACGTTGCCGCCCTTTTCGGTCAGCGCGAAACGCTCGATCTGGGTGGCATGGCTGCGCGACTTCACGGTTTCCGGGCGCGCCTGCACGATGAACAGCTTGCCGCTGACACCGTCCTTGGCCCACTCGATATCCATCGGGCGGCCATAGTGCTTTTCGATGGTCAGCGCCTGGCGCGACAGTTCGGCCACGTCTTCATCGTTGATCGAGAAGGTGGTGCGCAGTTCGGCCGGGGTGTCCTCGATCCTGACGCGCTCGCCGGGGACATCCGAATACACCATGCGGATCGCCTTGCTGCCGAGCGAACGGCGCAGGATCGCCGGCTTGCCGGCCTGCAGGGTGGGCTTGTAGACGTAGAACTCGTCGGGGTTGACCGCGCCCTGCACGACCATTTCGCCCAGGCCGAACGAGGAGGTGACGAACACCACGTCGCGGAAGCCGGACTCGGTGTCCAGGGTGAACAGCACGCCGGAGGAACCGACGCCGGAACGCACCATCAGCTGCACGCCCGCCGACAGGAACACGTCTTCGTGCTTGAAGCCGTGGTGCACGCGGTAGGCGATGGCACGGTCGTTGTACAGCGAGGCGAACACTTCCTTGACCTTGTGCACGACATCGTCGGCACCGGTGACGTTGAGGAAGGTCTCCTGCTGACCGGCGAAGGAGGCATCGGGCAGATCTTCGGCGGTGGCCGAAGAACGCACGGCTACGGCCACGTCGCCGCCACCGTTGTCGGCGCTCAACTTGGCGTAGGCGCTGCGGATGTCCTGGTCCAGCTGCGGCTGCAGCGGCGCATCGATGACCCAGCTACGGATTTCCTTGCCGGCCGCGGTCAGCGCGGTGACGTCTTCGACGTCCAGCGTGGCCAGTTTGTCGAAGATGCGCTTGGACAGGTCGTTGTGCGCGATGAAGTCCTTGAAGGCTTCAGACGTGGTCGCATAACCTCCAGGAACGGAGACGCCCAGACCGGCCAGGTTGCCGATCATCTCGCCCAGCGAGGAATTCTTGCCGCCTACGCGGGCCAGGTCGGCCAGACGCAGTTCGTGCAACCACAGGATGTTCTCGTTCAAGCGCGATGCTCCGTTTGGCCATCGCCCGAGGCGGGCTGAATGGCCGCGTCCGTAGGAAGAAGTCGATATGATGCCGGGCAGACCACCGTCGGCACAAGCTTGTGTTGGCGGCCCTTTTAGGCTTCGTAGGGGGTAAATGCGCGCATGTCGACCATCCGTCCGGTGTTCTACGTTTCCGATGGAACCGGTATCACCGCTGAAACCATTGGGCATAGCCTGTTGACCCAGTTCTCCGGGTTCAGCTTCATTACCGACCGGATGTCATTTGTCGATGACCCCGAAAAAGCCCGGGAAGCGTGTGCCCGGATCCAGGCGGCGGGGGAGCGGTACCAGGTCCGGCCGATCGTGGTGAACTCCTGCGTGGACCAGAGCCTGAGCGTGATCCTGTCCGAGAGCGGGGCGCTGATGCTGGATGTGTTCGCCCCGTTCATCGAGCCGTTGGAGCGCGAACTGTCCAGTTCCCGGCTGAACCGGGTCGGCCAGGCCCACGGCATGGTCGACTTCGACACGTACCACCGGCGCATCAACGCGATGAACTTCGCGCTGACCCATGACGACGGCATCGCGGTGAACTACGACGATGCCGACGTGATCCTGGTGGCGGTGTCGCGGGCCGGCAAGACGCCCACCTGCATCTACCTGGCGCTGCACTACGGGGTGCGCGCGGCCAACTACCCGTTGACCGACGAGGACCTGGAGAGCGACCGTCTGCCGCCACGGCTGCGCAACTACCGACGCAAGCTGTTCGGCCTGACCATCGACCCCGACCGCCTGCAGCAGATCCGCCAGGAGCGCCGGCCCAATTCGCGCTACGCCAACCTGGACACCTGCAAGCGCGAGGTGGCCGCGGCGGAGGTCATGTTCCAGATGGAACGCATCCCGACCCTCAGCACCACCCATACCTCGATCGAGGAGATCTCCAGCAAGGTGCTGGGCACGCTGGGGCTGCAGCGCGAGCTGTATTGATCCTTTCCCTCGCGCCGCGCCGCGCTGCCGGCCAGCGGTCGGCACTGCCAATGGGCGCTTCAACTGCGCCCTGTAGAGCCGAGCCCACGCTCGGCTGGGCCACCGGGTTCTGGCCGAAGAGCAGCCGAGCATGGGCTCGGCTCTACAGGGGTGATCGCCGCTGGCGGCTTGGCTGCGGGTTGAACTGTCCCCACGTTGAAGGGCCAACGTGTAGGATCAACCCATGGCCCGAGCATTGCCCCGTACCGAGCGCATTCCCCGCCTGAGCCGGCTGAGCTGGCTGATGGGGCTGTACGCGGAGAATTACCGCCACCTGGTGCGCCTGTTCGCGCCGGCCGAGCTGGTGGCGGGAAGCTACGTCTCCTCGGTAGGTGACGGCCTGGACGTGCGCCTGGATGTGATCGAGTGCCACCGCTACACGGTGGAGCTGCGCCTGACCTACGACCTGGCCGACCCGGTGACCGGTGAACCGGACCCATCGGCCTTCGTCCGCCTGTACCGCGACGCGCGCCAGGCCGAGACCACCCACTGCTACGTCGGCCGCCGCTGGCAGGACACCATGGGCCTGTACCCGCCGCCGGCCGAGCTGATCAGCCATCGCATGCGGATGAACACCTTCCTCGGCAAATGGCTGGAATACCTGGCAGAACGCGGCCATGGCGTGGCCACCCTGCGCCGTGACCCTGACGGCAACACCGTGGGTGCCGGCGATCGTCGCCTGTCGCTGGTGCGTTGATCGGCCATAATCCACGGCTGACCCGCCGCCGGATTCGCACATGCCGTATACCCCGATCGTCGCCACCCTGGGCTATGTGCTCTCGCCCGATCGTCGCCAGGTGCTGATGATCCATCGCAATACCCGGCCGGGCGACCACCACCTGGGCAAGTACAACGGCCTGGGCGGCAAGGTCGAACCGACCGAGGACGTGGCTGCCGGCATGCGCCGTGAGATCGCCGAGGAAGCCGGCATCGACTGCACCGCCATGCGCCTGCGCGGCACCATCAGTTGGCCAGGCTTCGGCAAGCACGGCGAGGACTGGTTCGGTTTCGTGTTCGTCATCGACAGCTTCGAGGGTGCCCCGCACGGCGGCAACCACGAAGGAACCCTGGAGTGGGTGGACGTGGACAAGCTGGACACGCTGCCCATGTGGGAGGGCGACCGCAACTTCCTGCCGCTGGTGTTCGATGCCGATCCGCGCCCGTTCCACGGTGTGATGCCTTACCGGGATGGACGCATGCAGAGCTGGTCCTTCAGCCGGCTGTGAGGCATTCCGGAGGCCGCTGCGCTCGCCGGGCATGGCCCGGCGCTACCCATCCGGCGCAGCCTCGGTAGCGCCGGGCCATGCCCGGCGGGGAGAGCTTCAGCGCCGCTGCGCCAGCAGCAGGTGGAAGTGCTTTTCCCGCTGCTGGCCGTCATTGCCGGCTGTGCATTCGCGATGCGAACGCCATGCCGTGACGCTGAAACCGGACACCCGCAGCGCCAGCTCCACGGCATCCAGCTCATGCAGTTCGAAGTCGGCGGCGAAGGGCAGGCTGCGCATGAATCCAGCATCGCCGAAGGCCAGGCACAGCCGGCCGCCGCGATGCAGCACCCGCGCCAGTTCATCCAGCACGGGGGCCAGGTTCGGCCAGAAGTACAGGGTGTTGACCGCCAGCGCAGCATCGACGCAGGCATCCGCCAAGGGCAGGGCATGGGCATCGCCCTCGCGCAGTACGGCACGCCCGGCCAGGCCGCTGGCGGCAAGATGCCGGTTGCCGGCGTCGACCATGGCACGGGACAGCTCGACGCCCACGTAGCGACTGCCGCTGGCCTGCAGCAACAGCGGCGCGAAGGCGGCGTTGCCGGGTCCGATCTCCAGCACCTGCTCTCCGGGAGCGACCGCCAGCAACGCGATTGCGGCCTGGTTGAGGGCGCCGTTGCTGCGGTTCATCGATTCGCCCACGGCCAGCGCGGCCTCGCCATGGGGCTGCCGCAACTGCGCGGCCAGGGTGCGTGCATCCAGCATCAACATCGTCCGTGGGTGGGGAGTCGGACGTGGCGGCGGCGGGTCCGCCGCAGACCATAGCGCCAGCCGATCGGCTTGGGAAGTAGGGAAACCCCGGCTTGAGGTGATCAGGAAATGTCCAGCGTCGCAGTCGGTGAGAACCACTTGTCCACAGGGGGTGTGGATTACGCGTGGGCAACTTTGTGGATAAGCACTGGCAGGCACCACCCCCCTAGGCTGTCAAGATGGGTGGCGAAAAATTCACCGCCGGTGAGGATCGGTGAGTGACGGGTGAAGGGCGGGGTCAGCCCACGCTGTTGCCGGTGGCGGCGCTCGCGGTACCCTGTGGGCCTTGATGCCCCGTGAGACTTCATGAAACGTCACTTCTCGATGCTGCGCGAGTTCCATCTGGCGGACTGGTTCACCCTCGCCAACGCTTTCTGCGGCACCGGCGCGGTGTTTGCCGCGATGCGTTTCCTGCAGGATGGCGAGCGCGGCTATCTGCTGTTCGGCATGGCGCTGATCCCGCTGGCTTTCATTTTCGATGCACTGGACGGCCGCATCGCGCGCTGGCGCAAGTCCAGTTCGACCCTGGGCCGCGAACTGGACTCGCTGTCAGACGTCATTTCCTTCGGTGTCGCACCGGCAGCGCTGGCCTATGCCTGTGGCATGCAGGGCGGCTGGGACTGGCTGGTGCTGAGCTACTTCGTCTGCTGCGGCGTCAGCCGCTTGGCCCGGTACAACGTGACCGCCGAGGCGATGAGCGGTGACGAAGGCAAGGTGAAGTACTTCGAGGGAACGCCGATTCCCACCAGCCTGGCGCTGGTGATTGTGCTGGCGATCGCCGCCGGCACCGATGCCATCGGCCACGACCTGTGGCTGGGCCAGTGGCAGATCGGCCCCTGGCAGCTGCATCCATTGGTGCTGCTGTTCGCGCTGTCCGGGTCGCTGATGATCAGCAAGACCCTGCGCATTCCCAAGCCATGATCCAGCCCTGCGGAGGAGCGCGATGACCAGCTCGGCCAACGACGCCGGCAGCAGCGATTTCGAGAACCTGGCCCGGCAGTACTTCGGTGCCTGGGGCGATGCCCTGCGCCACGCGACTGTGCAGGGGGCCCCCGCTGGCGACGACCCGGGCAGTTGGAAGCACCTGTTCGACTGGTGGGGTCAACTGCTGCCCGAGACCGGTGCGGCTGCACCGGAAGAGGCGGTGCGGCGGTTCCGTGAACAGGCTGGCAGCTGGTACGGCACCATGCAGGAAGTGGCTGCACGCTTTGCCGGCCGCGATGCCAGCAGTGCCGAGGTTGCCCAGGCCTGGCGTGAAGCGGTGAAGGGGCAGGGCGACGGCATGCTGCAGTGGATGCTGCAAGGCGCCCGTGGCAGCACCCACGCCGGCGCTGCTGCGCCGGAGTTCACGGCGTGGTTCCAGCAGTTGCAGACGCTGGCCGGCCCCTGGCTGCAGAGCCCGGCGTTCGGGCCCGGCCGCGAGCACCAGGCGCGGTGGCAGGCACTGCTGCGCGCGCAGGAGGAGTACCAGCATCACTCGCAGGCCTATGTCGAGCAGATCAAGCAGGCGCTGGAAGAGGCGTTCGACCTGTTCGAGCAGCGCTTGGCCGACCATGAGCAGCCCGGCAGCCAGCTGACCAGCGCACGGGCGATGTTCGATCTGTGGATCGAAGTGGCCGAGGAGGCCTACGCCAAGGTCGCCATGTCTGCTCCCTTCCAGCAGATCTACGCGGCGCTGGGCAATGCGCAGATGCGCCTGCGCGCGGGCCTGCAACGCGAGGTGGAACAGATGAGTGAACGCATCGGCCTGCCGACCCGCACCGAGATGGATGCCGCCCACCGTCGCATCGCCGAGCTCGAGCGCAATCTGCGCCGGCTGCAGGCGCAGGTGGCGGTGCTTGCCGGTACCGATGCGGTCGACCCGGTGGCCCAGCCGGCTCCTGCGAGGGTGAAGCCCGTCGCGCGCAAGCCTGCCGCGAAGAAGGCACCAGCGAAGAAAGTGCCAGCAAAGAAGGCGCCAGCGAAGAAGGCCACCTCCCGCACCACCACGCAGAAGTCGTAAGCCATGAAAGGACCGCTGGGCTTCAATGCCGATGACCTGATGCAGGAGACCCTGGCCATGCAGCGCAAGCTGATGGAGGGGTTGAAGCTGTTGCCGCAGGTGGAGGATGTCGACTATGGCGCCACCGCTCGCGAGGAAGTCTGGCGCGATGGCAAGGTGGTGCTGTATCGCTTCGTTGGCGAGAACGCACCGGTCCGGCGCACGCCGCTGCTGATCGTGTACGCGCTGGTCAACCGCCCGTACATGGTGGACCTGCAGGCCGATCGCTCACTGGTGCAGAAGCTGCTGGCGCTGGGCCAGGACGTGTACGTGCTAGACTGGGGCTATCCGGATCGTTCCGAGCGTTACCAGACGCTTGAGGATTACCTGCTGCGCTACATCGATGGCGCGGTGGATGCGCTGCGCGCGCGCAGCGGTGGCCCGGTCGACATGCTCGGCATCTGCCAGGGCGGCGTGTTCGCGCTGTGCTACGCCGCGCTGCGCCGGCAGAAGCTGGGCAACCTGATCACCATGGTCACCCCGGTCGATTTCCAGACCGCCGACAACATGCTGTCGCACTGGGCGCAGCAGGTGGACGTGGATCTGCTGGTGGACACGCTGGGCAACATCCCGGCCGATCTGATGAATGCCAGCTACCTGATGCTCAAGCCGTTCCGCCTGAACGTGCAGAAGTACGTGGGCCTGCTCGACATCCTCGATGACAAGGCCGCACTGGAAGACTTCCTGCGCATGGAAAAGTGGATCTTCGACTCGCCCGATCTGGCGGGCGAGGCCTTCCGCGAGTTCATCAAGCAGTTCTACCAGGGCAACGGACTGGTCAACGGCACCGTGCATATCGGTGAGGAGGCGGTGGACCTGGCCAAGGTGACCCTGCCCGTGCTCAACATCTACGCCGAACAGGATCACCTGGTGCCACCGGATGCATCACGTGCGATGCGTGGCCGGCTGGGCACGCAGGACTACACCGAATCCAGTTTCCGCGGTGGGCACATCGGCATCTACGTCTCCGGCCGCGCGCAGCGCGAAGTGCCGGCGACCATCGACAACTGGCTGAAGGAACGCACGCCATGAAGTATTTCCCCTTGGTCGCGCTTGCGCTGGCCCTTGCACCGGGCATTGCCGGCGCCGCGCCCAGCGCCGAAGCGCGCCGCGAGATCACGCAGCTGATTGGCAGCCTGGACGGCTCCCAGTGCCAGTTCCAGCGTAACGGCAGCTGGTACGGACCCGCCGATGCGCGTGCCCACCTGCAGCGCAAGTACGACTACCTGCTGAAGAAGGACATGGTCGACAGCGCCGAGCAGTTCATCGAGCGTGCGGCGAGCCAGAGCAGCATGAGTGGCAAGGCGTACCGGATCCGCTGCCCCGGCCAGCCCGAACAGACCTCGGCGGCGTGGTTCGGCGCGCGCCTGCAGGCGCTGCGCCAACGCACGCCGTAGACACGGCAGGCGCTACAGTGGCCGCAGTCAGTCAGCCGGGAGACCTCGCCATGAACGCTGTGCCGCGCACCCTGTCGCGCTCGCTGAACGACCGCATGATCGCCGGGGTGATGGGCGGCATCGCCCATCGTTTCGGCTGGAACCCGACCCTGGTACGGGTGCTGTACGTGGTGATCTCGCTGGCGTCGGCCGCCTTCCCGGGCATCCTGATCTACCTGCTGCTGTGGCTGCTGATCCCCAACGAGGCCGATTGAACGCCGCGTCCCGGCCCTGGCCGATCTGGCTGCGCGCGCTGCAGGTGCTGGGCGCGCTGTGGACCGTGCCCAATACCCTGATCGGCCTGCTTGGCGGTCTGGCCGGGTTGCTGGGTGGTGCGAAGATGCGCTGGAGCGGTCGTGATTGCGCGGTGGTTTTCGACCATTGGCCGTGGGGCCCGGGCGGAGCGATCACTCTCGGCAACGTGATCCTGCACACCGGCTACGACCTGGGCATGTGCTGCCGTACCTATGCACATCAGGCGGGGTGGGGCGTGGAGCCGTTGATCCGGCTGGATGACCATGAGCGCGCGCACGTGTACCAGTACCTGGTGCTGGGGCCGCTGTACCTGCCGGTGTATCTGCTGTGTGGCGGCGTCAGCGCGCGCAATCCGTTCGAGCGTGCGGCTGATCATTACGCGCGGTTCGGGCATGGCTGGTGGCCGTAGTTTCCAGCCAACGGCGCAGCCCCTCGTGGGTGGTCGCGTAGAGCGAATCATGTGATTGGGCCGGGCGGGTTGGGCGCGCGGGGGACGCCGTAAACCCATCCGTGGGGGCTTGGCCGCGGCATCCATGCCGCGGACACCCCCGCGCGCCCAACCCGCCCGACCCCTGATAGTTTCCGTGTGCGTCCAGCCACGGAGAAGAAAAAGAACAGCAGAAGCGGGTCGCGCGCTGCGCTTGCTCGTGTAGAGCCGAGCCTGCGCTCGGCTTCGCGGACTGGCTTGAACGCAGCCGAGCGTGGGCTCGGCTCTACAAAAAAGCGGCCAGCCAAGCCGCTTTTGCTTTTGATCTTCTTTTTCTTTTCCGTGGGTGGCGGACCGCAGAAATCTGTCAGAGGGCGGGCGGGTTGGGTTCGCGGGGGTGTCCGCGGCATGGATGCCGCGGACAAGCCTTATCTGATTGGAATCTGGCAGCGTAGGTGTCGAGAGCCGGCGTGGGCCGCCGTGTAAGCCTGGATCTCGACGATCGCCTTGGAGCTTGGCGCCCACGCCGGAATCTCCCTTGATCCGCCCGAACAGTTGCTGGAGCTGACACTCGCAGTAATAAGACTGGGCAAGCGGGGGAGCTCTCGACCCTTCCAGACTATACGGAGTCCGGTGATGAACGGGATCGGGATTGATGTCAGCAAGCGCCAACTGGATGTCGGCACGACGGATGGAGAGGTGCTGCAGGTCAGCAATAGCGCTTCGGGTTTCGCTGAATTGGATCTCTGGTTGAGGAAACATCCGGTGAGCCAGATCGTGCTGGAGGCCACTGGGGGCTACGAACAGTCAGTACTGAACTTCCTGCACAACGCCGGTCATGCGGTGGTCCGTGCCAACGCGCTGCGGGCTCGCAGGCTGGCCCAGGGAATGGGCCAGGTGGCCAAGACCGACCGTCTGGATGCCTATGCATTGGCGCAGATGGCGGCCTTGGTGAAACTGCCCGCCTATCAGCCACTGGAGCCCTGGCAGCAAAAGCTGCGGGAATTTGTGCGGGCGCGTCGACAGACGATGGAAGCCCTGACCGTAGCGCGCCAGCAGCAGGAGATGGTGACCGATCGTGAGTTGCGCCGACTGCTGCAAGCCAACATCAGCCGCCTGCAGAGGATGGTTGGGCGTTTGGGACAGCAGATTGCCGAGCAGGTTGCCCAGCAACCTCAGCTGGCGGTACTGAAGTCGATGAAAGGCGTGGGCCCTGTCCTGCAGGCGGTATTGGGGTATTGGCCAGCTATCTGCCGGAGCTGGGCAAGATCAGCGGCAAGGCCATCGCCAGTCTGGTCGGTGTAGCACCCATGTCCCACGACAGCGGAACCATGCGCGGCAAACGAAGCATCCATGGCGGCAGGGCCGAGATCCGTCAGGTGCTTTACATGGCCAGCATGTCGGCCATGCGGCATGAACCTCGACTGCGCGATTTCTACCAGTCGCTGCGAGCCCGAGGCAAAGAAGGAAAAGTAGCCATCGTGGCGGTGATGCGGAAGATGCTGGTGATTCTCAACGCCCGCATGCGTGACGCTCAAGGCGGATCGATCCCCGCCTGAAGCCAGTCTGCGCGTGCCCCAAAAGGCTGCCGGCCAGCGGCCGGCACTACCGTGCGTGACTGTCGGAGGGGCCGAGGCCCCTCTCTCAACACAGTTGCTCCAGGGACGGATTCACGGCGTCCCCCGCGAATCCAACCCGGCCGACCAGCGCGACGGCTTTTGCATTCCGCGACCAACCAACCCACCCACGAGGGGCTGCGCCGTTGGCTGGAAACCCCTCCATTCGTTAGTCGGAAGTTAAAGATCCGTAAGCATTCTGCTGCTATCCCGCAGTCATCTGCATGCAACCGATCGTCATTAGTCTTCGTGACGTTCCAGTCAGCTTGGTCGCGGTAAGCTCTACCCCGATGGGCTCGCAAGTACCGCTCATCGTGTGCAGTACGCAGTAGCAATTTGGAGGAAGACATCACATGGCAATCGTTCTTTATGTCGGTGGTAGCAAGGATGGCGAGAAGGGCGTGGTGCCCTACGGCTTCAGCAAATCCCGCGCCGATACCGCGCTGGGGCCGGAGTTCTACACGGAGCGGTTCATGGAACTGCAGGGTGTCGGCAAGGTCCGCCTGATGGCGCTTGAGAGCCTGCGTGACGACATCGTCATGCAGCGTGCCGCCCGCCACTACCGCTGACCCTCGCACTACGCGGCAGGACGCGCCCCACCATCGCGCGTCCGCGCCGGCATCCCAGCCCCGGGGCCAGTCCGAGCCCCACTTGCCAGGATGCCGGCGTCCGATCCGGACCCGCCGCCTGAACCGCCGTTCTGTCAACGCCTTGTCCCTGCCGCCCGCGCATTGCAAGAATGGGCCTTTCCCGCAATGCGGCCCAGGCCGGAAACAATGCACGACGCCAAGCACGCCCAGCGCCAGCTCGCCCAGCAGATCGCCCAGACCATCGCCGATGAGATCGGTGCCCAGACCGCCCAGGTCAGCGCCGCCGTCGGTTTGCTTGATGAAGGCGCCAGCGTTCCGTTCATCGCCCGCTACCGCAAGGAAGTCACCGGCGGCCTGGACGACACCCAGCTGCGCAACCTGGAAACCCGCCTGACCTACCTGCGCGAGCTGGAAGACCGCCGTGCGGCGGTGCTGGCCAGCATCGGCGAACAGGGCAAGCTCAGCGATGAGCTGCGCAACGAGATCCTCGCTGCCGACACCAAGAGCCGGCTGGAAGACCTGTACCTGCCGTACAAGCCCAAGCGCCGTACCCGCGCGCAGATCGCCCGCGAAGCCGGGTTGGAACCGCTGGCCGACGGCCTGCTGGGCGATCCGACACGGGATCCGCAGGTCTTTGCTGCCACGTTCGTGGATGCCGACAAGGGTGTGGCCGATACCAAGGCCGCGCTGGAAGGTGCCCGCGCGATCCTGATGGAGCGCTGGGGCGAGGACGCCACGCTGGTGGGTGAACTGCGCAGCTGGTTGAGCGAGCAGGGCGTGATCCGCGCCCGCGTTGCCGAGGGCAAGGAAACCGAGGGCGCCAAGTACCGCGATTACTTCGAACACGCCGAGTCGCTGGCGAAGATCCCCTCGCACCGGTTGCTGGCGTTGTTCCGCGCGCGCCGCGAGGAGATCCTGTTCCTGGAACTGGACCCGGGCAAGGATGCCGAGGCGGGACATCAGTACGCTGAAGGGCGCGTGGCGCACAACGCCGGCATTCGCGATGCGGGGCGCCCCGCTGATCGCTGGCTGCTCGATGCCTGCCGCCTGACCTGGCGGGCCAAGCTGCACATGCACCTGCTGCTGGACCTGTTCAACCAGGCCCGCGAGAAGGCCGAGGCCGAAGCCATCGCGGTGTTCGGCGACAATCTCAAGGATCTGCTGCTGGCCGCGCCGGCTGGCCCGAAAAGCGTGCTGGGCCTGGATCCGGGCATCCGCACCGGCTGCAAGATCGCTGTGGTTGACGCCACCGGCAAGCTGGTCGCCACCGATACCATCTACCCGCACGAACCCCGCCGGCAGTGGGAGCAGTCGCTGCAGACGATCAAGCAGTTGTGCACCAAGCACAACGTACAGCTGATCGCGATCGGCAACGGCACTGCCAGCCGCGAGACCGACAAGCTGGCCGGTGAAGCCATCAAGGCGCTGGGTGACAACGCACCGCAGAAAATCGTGGTCAGCGAAGCCGGGGCTTCGGTGTACTCGGCGTCGGAAACGGCGGCCAAGGAGTTCCCCGATCTGGACGTGTCGATCCGTGGCGCGGTATCGATCGCGCGCCGCCTGCAGGACCCGCTGGCCGAGCTGGTGAAGATCGAGCCGAAGGCGATCGGTGTCGGGCAGTACCAGCACGACGTGGATCAGTACCGCCTGGCGCGTGCGCTGGATGCGCGCGTGGAGGACTGCGTGAACGCTGTCGGCGTGTACGTCAACACGGCGTCGGCGGCGCTGCTGTCGCGGGTGTCAGGCCTGTCGTCGACGGTGGCCGAGAACATCGTGCGCCACCGCGATGACAACGGCCCGTTCAAGCGTCGCAAGGACCTGTTGAAGGTGTCGCGCTTGGGCGAGAAGACGTTCGAGCAATGTGCGGGCTTCCTGCGTATCGCCGATGGTGATGAGCCGCTGGACGCATCGTCGGTGCATCCGGAAGCCTACCCGGTGGTCGAGCGCATCGTGGCCAGCACTGCGCGCCCGATCAAGGCGCTGATCGGCGATGGCAGTTTCCTGCGTGGGTTGAAGGCCGAGCAGTTCACCGACGAAACGTTTGGTGTGCCGACCGTGCGCGACATCCTCAAGGAACTGGAAAAGCCCGGCCGCGATCCGCGCCCGGAGTTCAAGGCAGCTCGTTTTGCCGATGGCGTCGAGGACATCAAGGACCTGCGCGAGGGCATGGTGCTGGAGGGTGTGGTCAGCAACGTTGCCGCGTTCGGTGCGTTCGTCGATATCGGCGTGCACCAGGACGGCCTGATCCACATCTCGGCGCTGTCCGATACCTACGTGAAAGATCCGCGCGACGTGGTCAAGGCCGGCGACATCGTCAAGGTGAAAGTGCTGGAGGTGGATGTGCCGCGCAAGCGCATCGCCCTGACCCGTCGTCTGGACGACACGCCCGGCCAGGCCACCAGCCGCCCGGGCAGCCGTGACGAACGCAGCCAGGGGCAGGCGCCGCGCCGCGACGCCGGCAACCCAGGGCAGGGACGTGGCCAGGGGCGCAACCCGGGCACCGGCGGACGCCCGGCACCGGCCGCGCCGCCGGCCAACAATGCCCTGGCCGAGGCGTTCGCCCGGGCCAAGCGCAGTTGAGTCCGCCGTCCCCCTCCCGGCGCGATCCGGGCGGGGGACTTGTCGATGTTCCCCGGCAATGCGCACACTTGCGCCGGAAGGGGCGCCTGGGCCCCTGCTGTCGCTGGGGAGGCCATGCCGTCAGCACCATCCGCCTTGTTCCGTGACCGCTGTGGCGCCTCGCCACGGCCTGCGGGCAGCTGCGTCTGCAGGGGAGGCGGCTGATGGCCGATCAGGGCAACAGCGGCAACGCACTGCTGGAGCGCCGGCTGCAGGAACTGGCCGAAGAGCGCCGTCGCCTGGCGATGATCATCGAGGGCACTGCGGCCGGCACTTGGGAATGGAACGTCCAGAGCGGGCAGATGCGGGTCAACGAACGCTGGGCCGAGATCGTCGGCTACCGGTTGGACGAGCTGGAGCCGATCTGCCAGAAGACGTTCATCGCGCTGGTCCATCCGGATGATCTGGCGCTGTCCGATGCGGCGCTGCAGGACCACTTCGATGGCCGCACCGACCACTATGTCTGCCTGTTGCGGATGCGCCACAGGAATGGCGAATGGATCTGGATCCACGACCGCGGACGGGTGTTCGAGTGGGACGGGCAGGGCAGGCCGCTATGGATGGCCGGTGCCCATGCCGATGTGACCGAACTGCAGCGGGCGCGCCAGGACGCGGCCGAAATGCGCCAGCGCCTGCAGGCAGTGGTGGATGCATCCGACGAAGTGGCGGTGATCGCCACCGACACCGACGGCACCATCACCCTGTTCAACACGGGTGCGCAGCGGCTGCTCGGCTATACCGCTGCTGAAGTAGTGGGTGGGCGCCGGCTGGACGCCTTCCACGACCCGGTTGAACTGCAGGCGTGGCTGCGACCGCTGGCGACCGTTGACGGACAGGTTCCCGGCGTGTTCGAGGCACTCAGTGCGCGCGCCGACGGCCAGACGTATTCGCGGCAGTGGACGCTGCTGCGCAAGGATGGCCAGCGTCGCCAGGTGCGCCTGTCGATCAGCCGCATGGATGGCGCCGATGGTGAGCGCATCGGCTATGTCGGCATGGCCATCGACATCACTGAAATCCTGCAGGCCCGCGCTGAGGCACGTCTTGCGGCGGACAAGTTCGCCGGTGCGTTCACCTCGGCGGCACTGGGCATGGCACTGGTGTCACTGGAAGGGCGATGGCTGGATGTCAACGATGCGCTGTGCCGCATTCTTGGCTACCCGCGCGAGGAGCTGCTGCAGGTCGATTTCCAGCGGTTGACCCATCCGGCCGATCTGCAGACCGACCTGGCCCTGGTGCAGGATCTGCTGGCGGGGCGACGCACGCACTATCACCTTGAAAAGCGCTACGTGGGCCGTGAAGGCAACACCATATGGGCGCGGCTGTCGGTATCGCTGGTACGCAATGAGCGCGGCGAACCGCTGCATTTCGTGTCGCAGATCCAGGATGTCAGCGCCCAGCGCAGCAGCGAGCAGCGCCTGTTCGAAAGCGAGCAGCGCAGCCGCATCACCTTGGATGCCGTCGCTGACCTGGTGCTCAGTGTTGCCTTGGATGGACGCATCGAATATGCAAATGCGGCTGCCGTGCGAATGCTCGCCGGCGATGGCGCACTGTCGCTGGCCGGGCATCTCGTGCAGGACGTGCTGTCGTTGACCACCGAATACGCACCGCAATCGCAGCTCGACGTCAGCGTACTGTTGGATCCGGAAAGCAATGCCGTGGACCTGCATGCCGACCTGCTGCTGCGGATGGGGGCGGCGACAGTGCCCGTGGATCTCACCCGGGCCTGGTTGCGTGACGACGAAGGGCAGGTGCGCGGCGCCGTGTGGGTGTTGCGCGATGATACGCAGCAGCGTGCACGGGAACGCGAGGCGAGACACCTGGCGGAGATGGACCCGCTGACCGAACTGGGTAACCGCCGCGGCTTCGAAGTGCACCTGCAGCAGGCGATCACCCGGGTCGAGCGTACGGGCCAGGCGGCTTCGCTGATGTATATCGACCTGGACCGGTTCAAGCCAGTCAACGATACCTTTGGGCACCTGGCCGGCGACGCAGTGCTGTGGGCCGTGGCCAGCGTGCTGCGTCATGGTGTACGCGATTCGGATGTGGTGGCGCGCCTGGGCGGTGACGAATTCGCGGTGATCCTGTCCGGGTGCAGCCCGCGGCGCGCGGCACGCATAGGTGGTGAACTGCTGCATACCCTGTCCAGCCTGTCCATTCCGTGGGACCAGCATCAGCTGCGGATCGGCGCCAGCATCGGCATCGCGCCGCTTGCTGCCGGCATGAGCGTGGACCAGGCCGTCGCGGCCGCCGATGCCCAGTGCTACCGGGCCAAGGCGATGGGCCGCAACAACGTGCAGGTGCAGGGCGAAACCAGTGAACTGCCCGGCGGCTCGCCGGCGGACGGCAGCGACCTCGGCGACGGCTGATCTCAACCTGTGAGAGGGGCGCGGCGAATACTGCGCCAACGCCCACATCCTCAGGTGATCAGATGAACTTCTGCGACTCGGCGGCGATGCGCGCCTTTGCTCCTGCTCTGGTCGGTTGGTGCCTGACCTCGGCTGCCTGCCTGCGCCTGGAGCAGCTGCGCGATGACCTGCGCGCGCAGGCTGTTCTGCCCATTCTGCAGGGCGGAGCATTGGTGTTGCTGGTAGTGACGCTGGCCTGTATATGTGTGGCCAGCATCGTTCTGTGGAAAGCGGGCAGGGGCGAGGCGCCTATGGCTTCTGCCCCCTTGCCCGTGCTTCAGGGGAATGAGCAGAGATCGCCCGACGGCATGGATGTATTGCCGATCGACTGAACGCCTGCAGTACCTCCCTTTGCATTGATGCCGTTGCAGTTGCCCACGCCCATGCGTCGATTGAGAATAAATCGGTTCGAGCGGAACGTTGCGGTGGCGCCGCCGGAAGTTTCAAACACCGCACCACCGAAGTTCGCGCCGTTGATGTAGTTGTTGTCGGCGAGGAATCGGTGTGACCCTTGCACGACGTCGATACCCCATTCTCCTGGCCGTTCAATCACCGAGTTCTTGACGGTGCAGTCGACACAGTTCACTAGATAGATGGCGCTGGCCCCCGAATCGATGACCCGTGCGCCGTCAATCATGACGTTGCTGGAGTTGTATATGGCCATCTCACCATCGCCGCCTGGACCATCCTTGCGGCCTGTGAGCTGGCCGTAAAGGATCGTGACGTCGCGGGAGTCGGTGATCCATAGATTGGGATCCGCCGTCGCATTGCCGGCAATGCCGTTTCCACGCATGAACGTATCCCAGATCTCCACGCCATTGCCTCCAACCACACCAGCGCTGATCTGGAAGCCGACGATATCCAGACTCCAGATGATGACGCGGTCCTGGTGGTAGGCCAGCACGCCGAAGTTTCCGCCTGCCCCGGTCGTCAGCGTGAAGTTGTGCAGCATTGCGTTGCTGCCGAGGCCTATGGCCTTCTGTGGTGCGCCGTAGGCTGAGACCACCACCTCGGCCATGGTGGCTCCAAGTCCTTCAATGGTGGTCCCGGCAGGAATCTCCAGAGGCGCCGGGCCGGCGACGTACTGGCCTGGCCTGAGGCAGATCTTCTTGCCTGGCGCGCTGGCGACCGCGCCAGCAAGGTCGCCGCCGTTGTCGAGAGTGAGGTCACAAGCAGCGGCCTGCAGCGCCGCGGCCAAGCCGAATGCCGCGAATGCGGCAGGGATCCATTTCTTCATAACGGTTCCTTCCAGTGGACAGTCCCATCCACGATACCGCACCCAGCGTTTCCTCTGTCAACGCAGCACTTCGTCCGAGCTGACCAGCTGCACGTCGTGCATCATGTTGAGGTAGGCCTCGTAATAGCCCTTGTGCGAGGCGCCAACGATCGCCAGCAGACGCGTTCCCGGCTGCTGGCCCAGCACTTCGCGGATGTTGGCGACCATGCGCAGGTTGCGGGTTTCCCAGTAGCCCACATAGTTGCGACCAAAGCCCTGGGAGGAGGGCTCGACCAGCGCCGCGCCGAAGTCCGCCTGGTAGGCCTGCAAGCCGACGTCGGGGCGGTTGTAGGCACGGTACAGGTCCAGCACGCCACCGACCTTGTCGACATTTGCATACAGCGGCTCGTCGGCGTCGCGCCGTGCGTTTGCGTGCGGGTTGTCCCAGGCCTTCATCATCGCTTCGCGTGCCGCCTTCTCGTCCTCGGGCGGGGTGGGCGAATCGGCGGTATGGTCGTCCACTGCCCACAGGCGCTCCAGCCCCAGGCGGGCAGCGAGGACTGCCGCCACCAGGTTGGTTTCATTGCGGCGGGTCAGGCTCTTGTCGAGAATCTCCACCAGCGCAGCATCCAGGCCGTCGCCGGCGATGCGCTCCTGCACAGGCAGACGCAGCCATTGCACCTGCGCCGATCCGCGCTCGCCAGCGGCCAGGAACACCGCGGCCAGGTGCCGACGCTGCGCTGCTGTCGGGCTTGCAGGCCATGCCGACAGCAGACGTCCCATCTCGGCGTTGGCGCTGGGCACGTCGAGGCCGGTGGCGACGCGGGCCTCATCGGTGTCGTAGCAGTAGGTTTCAACGCTTTCGGCATAGCGGCTGGGATTGCGACGCATGAAGTCGCACTGCAGGCCGGACAGATTTTCGGTGGCAATCGCCTCCGGACGCCAACGTGCCAAACGCTCCAGCAAGGGCTCCAGCAGGGCCGGCTCGAAGGTCTTTGGCAGTTCCGACAGATGTGCTGTCCCAAGCACCAGTACTTCGTTGTGGCGACCGGCGGGTGGTCCCTTCAGCTGGTCGGGATGGAAGTTGGGACGGAACCCCGCGTCGCTGGCCACTGCGCCGGCACTGCCCAGGCTGAGGATGATGATGGCGCTCAAGCGTCGAAGCATGCTGCCTCCCAGGAAAATCCAGTAAGTGGGCGCATGCTGCCGGCAGCGTGCCGGCAGGGGATGTCCCGATGGTCATTGCAACCTTCTGCGCGCCTGCTGCATCCCCCTTTCCGTCGGCGCTGGTCCAGAATGGTGGCTGGAAGACTTCCGGAAGCGCCTCATGGATGAAATCGCCACCATCGTAGCCGCAGGTGCCGTGCTGGGTGCACTGGCTGGCTGGATCGGGCCAGGCAGATGGCGGTGGCACCTGGTGCGCCTGGCACCGTTGCTGCTGGTGCCGTTCGCGCTGTATGTCCTCGCCACCCGCAGCTGGATCTTCGGTGGTGGCGGGCCGCTGGTGGAGCCCTCGCTGCTGGTCGTCTGCGGCAGTCTGGGCTACCTGCCGGCGGTGCTGGCAACGTTGCTGCTGCGCTGGGTTCTGCGGCGCGCTGCCGACCAGGGGCTGGCTCCCTAAAGTTGTTGGCCGCCCCGCCGATACCTTCTCTGGAGCCCGCTGCTGGCTCCCGCTGCCGGACCCGAGGCTGCCTCCGATGGGCGGCCCGTGCCGTGTGCTCCGCCGCTGTTTGATGACGATCGCAGCTGCCGTACCGTTTCTGCCAGTCGCTCGAGTGACGCCTTCCGGCGTCTGCAGTCCCAGGCAATCGAAGTTGCCGCCGGGCATCCCGCCCGGCGGGTCGCAACCGCTACCCGGACACCGAGGATCAGACGATGCTTATTTCAGGCTCCATGGAAGGTGCTCAGGCGCCGGCCGAAGTGCTCACCCGTTGGTTTCCCCTGCGCGCGCTGCGGGGGGTGTTGGGCAGGCAGCGCCGCGCCACGGAGGTGGCCGAGCAGCATCGGCGGCACGTCGAGCTTGAGGCCCAGGTTGCTGCACTGCATCGGGTGCAGGCGGTCATCGAGTTCGCGCTCGACGGCACCATCCTGCAGGCCAATGACAACTTCCTGCAGGCAGTGGGATATCGCCTGGATGAGATCCAGGGCAGGCATCACTCCCTGTTCGTCGATCCTGAGGACGCGCGCAGTACCGGATACCGCGACTTCTGGGCGCGGCTGGGCCGCGGTGAATTCGATGCAGGACAGTACCGGCGCTTCGGCAAGGGTGGGCGTGAGATCTGGATCCAGGCCTCCTACAACCCGGTGCTTGACCAGCACGGGCGACCATACAAGGTGGTCAAGTTCGCAACAGACATCACGGCGCAGAAGCAGCAGGCAGCCGAGTCGACTGGGCAGCTCGCGGCCATCGACAAATCGCAGGCGGTGATCGAGTTCAGCATGGATGGTCGCATCCTGGCCGCCAATGCGAACTTCCTGGCCGCCACCGGCTATACGCTGGAAGAAGTGCGCGGCCAGCATCATTCGCTGTTCGTCGAGCCCGATTACCGGGCCAGTGTCGAGTATCGCCGGTTCTGGGAAAAGCTCGGCTCTGGCGAGTACGACGCAGGCCAGTACCGGCGGCTGGGCAAAGGTGGCCGCGAAGTGTGGATCCAAGCGTCGTACAACCCGATCCTCGACGCGGGCGGGCGTCCGTTCAAGGTCGTCAAGTACGCCACCGACATCACCGCGCAGGTGCATGAGAGCCAGGCCATGCAGCGTGCCGTGGCGCAGACGCGCGAGGTGGTGGCGTCGGCAAAGGAGGGCGACCTGACCCGGAGCATCGCCATGGCCGACAAGAGCGGCCCGATCGCCGAACTGTGTGGCGGCGTCAATGCCCTGGTCGAAGCAATGGCCGGAATCATCGGTCAGATCAAGTTCGCCGCGGACACCATTGCGGTGGGTGCGAGCGAAATCGCCGAAGGCAACAACGACCTGTCCCAGCGCACCGAGCAGCAGGCGGCGTCGCTGGAAGAGACCGCAGTGTCGATGAAGGGGCTGGCCGAGACCGTGCAGCGCACTGCGACCAACGCGCGCCAGGCCAGCCAACTGGCGGGCGGCGCCGCCGATGTGGCCGCACGGGGTGGTCAGGTGGTACACGAAGTGGTCTCGACGATGGCGGTGATCAATGCCTCTTCGCGTCGCATCGTCGACATCATTGGCGTGATCGATGGCATTGCGTTCCAGACCAACATCCTGGCGCTCAACGCGGCAGTGGAAGCAGCGCGTGCCGGTGAGCATGGTCGTGGTTTCGCCGTGGTCGCCACCGAGATCCGCGAGCTCTCGCAGCGCTCGGCGGGTGCAGCGAAGGAAATCAAGCAGCTGATCGATGCGTCGGTTGCCAACGTCGGCGCCGGAACGGCGCAGGTCGAGAGTGCAGGGCGGACCATGGACGAGATCGTGGTCGACGTGCGCCGGGTCAGTGACCTGATGACCGAGATCAGCGCCGCTGCGCAACAGCAGAGCGACGACATCCAGCAGATGAACCATGCGGTGGATCTGATCGACCAGGGCACGCAGCAGAATGCGGCGCTGGTGGAAGAGGCCTCAGCGGCTGCGCGCAGCATGGAGGAGCAGTCGTCGCAACTGTTGCAGACGGTGGCGGGGTTCCGTGTGCACGCGGGGGCAGGGGCGGGCCATGGTCATGGCGTGCATGCGCCGGCGCTGCGGGTGGTGTAGGGCACAGACGCGCGCGGCCTATGGGGCGGCGCGGTCGTCGCCCTGGCCGCCATGCAGCTGCGGGTGAGTGTGCGCATACATCCAGAAGTCGCGCGGCTGCCCACGGACATGGCGATAGGACCGCAGCAATCCCTCGCGTTGCATGCGTGCGCGTTCGAGCACGGCAATGGATCGCAGATTGCTGTCGAGTACGGTGGCCTGGATGCGCACGCAATCCAGTGCGGTATGCGCCCAGGCGATGACCGCGCGCGCCGCCCCGGTCGCCAGCCCGCGTCCCTGGTGGTCAGGGGACAGGTCGTAGGCCAGTTCGGCGCGGTGGTGCTCGATGTCGATGTCGTTGAGGCCGACGGTGCCGAGCAGTTGGTCGTCGCTGTCGAGGATCGCCCAGCGGCGGCATCGCGTGCTGCGCGCAGGGTCGGCGATCTGCCGCTGCAGAGCCTCTACAGAGACATCGCCCCAGCTGGTGTGCTCGATCACGCCCGGCAGCGACAGGTAGTTCGACCAGGCGACGGCGTCCTGCGGGACCAGTTGGCGCAGGTGGGCCTGGAATGCTGAGGGAAGGATTGGAGTGGGGTGTGATGCCATCGCTCCAGTGTCGGCGGCGTCGGTCGGGCAGGGCAAGACCGGAAACGACAAAGGCCAGGTCGTGGACCTGGCCTTTGATCGTGGTGCCGGTGAAAGGACTCGAACCTTCATGGGGTCACCCCCGGCTGATTTTGAGTCAGCTGCGTATACCATTCCGCCACACCGGCAGCAGCGGGCTAGTGTACCCGAGCGCGGCGGGTGTTCATAGAGGCGCGGGCGAACGGGGCTGAAATGGCGTTGAATTGTCGGTATCGGCTGGCTGCTGGCTATACTGGCAAGGCTTAACAGGCACAGGAGCGATAGCGCTATGTCAGCGTTGCAGGACCTGCGGGTGCTGGTAGTCGAAAACGATGAAATGAGTGCAGCCCTGCTGCAGATGCAGCTGGTGCAGTCCGGCGCTCTGGTCGTAGGCCTGGCCGCGTCCGTTGCCGGGGCGCTGCGCTTGCTGGAAGAGGCCGCCCCTGATGTGGCCCTGCTGGATTACCGCTTGGCCCACAACGAGACCAGCGAACCGGTTGCTGCGGCGCTGGCTGCGCGCGGCGTGCCGTTCGTCCTCGCCACCGGCATGGCCGCTGAACAACTGCCGGTCGCGATGCAATCCGGCGTGCTGCTGATCAAGCCCTACCTGTCGGCGGAACTGTCCAAGGCCTTGGTTCGCGCCGTTGGGCGTTCCAGCGCCAACGCCTGACCCAGCCGCTCAGGCGGCTTCCTCGTAGACGTAACGGATGTCCTCGCGGTCGTCGAGGATGGCGTACTGTGCAGCCAGGTTGTCCGGATCCGGGTTGAGCCATGCGTCCAGATGCTCGGCGCGGATCGGCAGTACACCCCGGTCATGGCCGGCAGCGGCGACATCGATCGATGGTGCATCGGTGATGGTGGCGAAAGACAGCAGGCGTCCTTCCGGACCGTCCCATTCGGCCCACAGGCAGGCCAGCAGCAGGTCGCGCGGCGGGTCGGGGCGGAATTCCAGCACCACATCCTGTGCCTTCTCGTCGTTGTGCAGGCTGCGGCCGGCAATGGCATGGCGTGGTACGTGCTCGTAGAAGGCCTGTACCACCACCACGCCGTGGCGCAGCCCGAAGGCGCCGCGCCAATAGCCCTCCAGGCTGTCCCGCCGCGCATTGTAGGTGCCCGGGTAGAGCACATCGTTGCGCGCGGGCTTGTCCGGCAGCCGGCATTGATAGCGCATGGGCTTGATCACGCGCCGGCCATTCTCGCTGACCATCACCGGTGCGTAGGTGCCGGGGAAAATACGGTTGTCACGCGGCAGCAGCTGTTCCCGATGCAGGTCGTCCAGCCGTGCCTGCGCGCGGTCGATGCGGTTGCCGGCAACGCGCAGGTCATTGCGCGCCTTCTGCGTGGGTCGGGTGGCCAGGGTCGCATTGGCGATGTCGCGACGTTCAAGCTGCCGTTCCAGTTCGGCCTGCAGCTGCTGCCGCTCCTGTGCATGCCATTGCTGGATCTTCGCCACGATGTCGCGTCCCAGTTCGGTGCGCGCACCTGCAAATCCATCGTCCATGGCTTTCGGCGTCTTCGGCCGCTTCTTGCCGGGATCATGCGCATAGAGTTCGGCGAATTCCTGCAGGGAGAGGACGGCGCCGAACTCGCGCACCAGCTTGGCGTAGTCGGCGCGGATCAGGGCGGAATAGCACATGGGACTCTGCCGGAAGATGGGTCGCAGCGGCTGCGACGTGGATGCGGCAGGATAGCCCGACCTTCAAGGAGACGTTGCATGAATGATCCACAGACGATCCAGTTCCGCGAGGCGGTGCCGACGGTCGAGGACTACTGCCAGCTGCGCGCATTGGCCGGCCTCAGCGCAAAGACGCATGAGGCGGCGACGCGGGCATTGCCCAACACCGTCTTCGGCGTCTGTGCCTACCAGGGCAGCGAGCTGGTAGCGATGGGCCGGATCATCGGCGATGGCGGTTGCCATCTGCAGGTCTGCGATATCGCCGTGCTGCCTCGTCTGCAGGGTCAGGGTCTGGGCAAGGCGGTGATGCAGCGTCTGAGCGACTGGATGCAGGGCAACCTGCCGCCGTCGGCGTACGTGAGTCTGTTGGCCGATGGCGAAGCGCATCGGCTGTATGCGCAGTTTGGCTTTGCGCCGACCGCGCCAGCCTCGATCGGCATGTATCGCCGGTTCTGAGGTGCGGTCACCGCGGAATCGCAGGCAAAGAAAAACCCCGGCCGAAGCCGGGGTTTCAAAGATTGGCGTCCCCACGGGGATTCGAACCCCGGTCGCCACCGTGAAAGGGTGATGTCCTAGGCCTCTAGACGATGGGGACGCACGAAAAACTTCAAGTTGTAGAACTTTCGACGGCCTAATGCCGAAAGTGGTGGAGCCAAGCGGGATCGAACCGCTGACCTCCTGCATGCCATGCAGGCGCTCTCCCAGCTGAGCTATGGCCCCATGAAACTTCGGATTCCTGCTGGGAGCAGGGTCCTTTTTGAAACTGGCGTCCCCACGGGGATTCGAACCCCGGTCGCCACCGTGAAAGGGTGATGTCCTAGGCCTCTAGACGATGGGGACGCACGAAAAACTTCAAGTTGTAGAACTCTCGACGGCCTAATGTCGAAAGTGGTGGAGCCAAGCGGGATCGAACCGCTGACCTCCTGCATGCCATGCAGGCGCTCTCCCAGCTGAGCTATGGCCCCGTGTTACCGAGCCGCCTATCATACCTGCCTGTTCACATTTGCGGAAGCTTTTTTTGAAGCTTTTTCATCGAACCGTTCATTGCCACAAGGGCAGGGAGCGTTCCGACGCCACAACCTGAATGCCGGTGGGCGGTGAACAAAAAAGACCCGGTTATCGGCCGGGTCCTCGTTGTTCATGATGAGTGGCGTCCCCACGGGGATTCGAACCCCGGTCGCCACCGTGAAAGGGTGATGTCCTAGGCCTCTAGACGATGGGGACGCAGATCTCATCAATGTTCTTTGCGACCTTTCGACGGCCTAATGCCGAAAGTATGGTGGAGCCAAGCGGGATCGAACCGCTGACCTCCTGCATGCCATGCAGGCGCTCTCCCAGCTGAGCTATGGCCCCACGTCGCTGAGGAGCGAAATAATAGCTGTGCCCCCGGGGGTTGGCAAGCGCTTTGTTGCACTTTTCTTCACGTAGCGCGCGCGGTGGCGCAGATGCGTTTTCTGCATGCGGGCAGCACATGTGTCGATGCAGAAGCGAAGGGTTCAGCGGTCTTCCCCGGTCATCGCTGCCAGGATCGGGCACTGGTCGAGGGCGCCATGTCCAGGGCAGGCATCGACCAGCTGGGAGAGCGCGCCATGCATGCGCTGCAGCTCTGCCATCCGCAGTTCGATGTCCTGCAGGCGTATCCGTGCGGTGTCACGCACGCTGCCCATGTCCTGCGGAGGATGGTCGCTGAGGGAAAGCAGTTCACCGATCTCATCGAGACTGAAGCCCAACGCCTTTGCCCGGCGGATGAAGCGCAGGCGTCGCAGGTCCTGCTCGCCGAAGATGCGGTAGCCACCTGCCGAGCGCGCTGCGGTGGGCAGAAGCTGCTGACGTTCGTAGTAGCGGACGGTATCGATGGGAACGCCGGCCTGACGTGCCAACTGACCAATGTTCACGGCGGACTCCTTGGGACCTGCCGTGCATAGTCATCCCTGGACTCTGGTCAAGAGTCAAGGCTTTGCCCGCGCCGCCTATTCAGCACACTTTGCAACTTTCTTCATATCCCTCAGGGCAAAGCAGTTCCTACCCTGCGCCTGAACCGGCCGCTCGACGGCCTGAACCGGAAGAGGAGGTGGGGAGTGGAGGGAATCAGGAACGAGGGATTCGTCGAGGTTGCGGTGGTTGAATACCCCGGAGGCGACCCGTCGGCAGCATCGGTGCTCGCCGAAATGGCACACGTCGCCAATCGTCTGGCACAGCAGCAGCGGCGGCCCTGCAAGCGGGTGCTGGTGACCCGCTGGATCGTGCCCGCCAGCAATACCGGTGTGCACCGCATCGCCGGTGCCGAGATGCTGGACGCGGCAATTCCTGCGGTGATCGCCTTGCCGGGGCAGGTCAGTTCCAGCACGTCGGTGCGTGCCGAGGACGTCCTGCTGGATTGGTTGCGGGCCCACTATGACGGCGGCAGCCTGCTGGCCGCCGCAGGTGACGGGGTGAGTGTGCTGGCGCGGGCCGGTCTGCTGACCGGGCGTACGGTGTCCGGCCCTGACCTCAACCGCCATCCGGCGCTGCAGGTGCAGGTCGGCAGCTGGGCGCCCAGTGAGCGGGCACTCGTCGATGACGGCGATCTGCTTACCGTGGGCGGCGCCCAGGCCTGGCGCTTCCTTGGCTTGCGCCTGCTGTACCGGCTGCATGGCCAGGGCGTGGCCAGCGCGGTGGCACAGCAGTTGGGAATAGTGGTGCCGGTCGGCATCCAGCAGGACCTCGAGCGATTCAGCGCCAATTTCGCCCATGGCGACCGGGACGTGCTGAAGGCACAGCGCTGGTTGCATACCACGGCTGCACGTGGGGCCACGCTGGGGGCGATCTGCGAGATTTCGGGATTGGAACCGCGGACCCTGCAGCGTCGTTTCCTGAAGGCGACCGGACTGCGGCCCATCGAGTATTGCCAGCGGCTGCGCGTGGCGAAGGCGCAGACGTTGCTGCAGCAGGGCGCCAGCATCGATGAAGTTGCCTGGGGTGTGGGTTACGCCGATCAGAGCGCGTTCCGTCGGCTGTTCCTGCGCATTGTTGGCATGACGCCCGCCAACTATCGTCGCCACGTCAGCAGCAAACGCCGCGATCGTCCGCTGACGCCTGCTGTGGCCGGCAGCCTGCGGGGGCTGCGCGCCTCGCCGGGCACGCAGCTGGGTCGCAGCGCCGCTTGATGAACAAGGTTCAATGCGTCGTGCTTGCATCGCGGGCTCGACGCTTTGACCATGCGGGTCTGTGCAGGCGAGAGCGGGTGAGCTGATGTCGAGTGTTGGGCCGGTGCCGATGCCGGTGGTGTTGATCCTGATCTTCCTGCTGCTGGCGATGGCCATTGCGCGGATCTGGTCGCGTGGTGAGCCTGGTCAGGTTCGGCCGCCCGCAGCGGGGATGGTGCTGGACATGTTGCTGGTTGGCCTGCTGTGTGGCCGGCTGTCGTTTGTCGCAGCGCATTTCAGCCTCTATCGTGAAGCTCCCTGGAGCGTGCTGCAGATTGCCGATGGCGGGTACCACCTTCCCGTTGTTGTTGGCGCTGGATTTGCCTGGGCGCTGTGGCGGCTGCGCAGGCAGCGCCCGTTGCGGGCGCCGGTGCTGGCAGGTGCTCTGGTTGGGTTGCTGTTGTGGGGCGGGGCAAGCCAGGGGCTCGCGTACTGGCAGGCAAAGCAGATGCCACTGCCCACGCTGCAGGTGGTCGACCTGCAGGGCAGGGCGATTGACCTGCAGACGTTTCATGGCAAGCCTCTGGTACTGAACCTGTGGGCCAGCTGGTGTGGCCCGTGCCGCCGGGAGATGCCGGTGCTGGCGACGGCCCAGCAGAAACATGCCGATATCCAGTTCGTCTTCCTCAACCAGGGCGAGACCCTTGGAGAGGTCGAGACCTTTCTTGCCGCTGAACATCTCTCGCTAGGCAACGTCCTGCTGGATGAGGCTTCTGCTGCGTCGACCACGCTGGACGTCCGGGCTTTCCCTTCCACGCTCTTCTTCGATGCGCAGGGGAGGTTGCAGGAACTGCATCTCGGCGAGCTGACCCAGGCCGGTCTTGAACACAAACTGCGCCGGCTGCGGTAGCCTGCGCTGGCATCCCACTACGGAGTTTCCATGTTGTCGATTTCCCCGCGCATCGCGCATACGCTGATGCTGCCGGCCATGCTGGCGCTGGCTGCCTGCAGCCAGGCACAGACCCCGCCAGGCAAGGATGCCGCTGCGCCGGCAACGGCTTCGGCATCGACGGCTGCCAAGAAGGGCGAGTTGCCGGCTGTCCTGAAGGGCATCGAGAAGCATGGCTTCGAGGTGGTCTCCGAATTCGATGCGCCAGGTGGCCTGCGCGGCTTTGCCGGCATGGTCGGCGGCCAGCAGCCGGCGGCGGCTTACGTGACCGCCGATGGCAAGCACGTGCTGGTGGGCAGCCTGTTCGACGCCGAGGGCAACGAAGTTGCAGCCGAGACGCTGGAGAAGCTGGTTGCCGCGCCGATGTCGGCCAAGATGTGGAGCAAGCTGGAGGCCAGCGCCTGGGTACGTGACGGCAAGGCCGATGCGCCACGCGTGGTGTACACCTTCAGTGATGCCAACTGCCCTTACTGCCACAAGTTCTGGGAGGCGGCACGCCCCTGGGTGGACGCAGGAAAGGTGCAGTTGCGCCACATCATGGTCGGCGTGATCCGTGAGGACAGCCCGGCCAAGGCGGCGGCGATCATGGCCGCACGCGATCCCAGTGCGGCACTGCTGGAAAACGAGCATCAGTTCGATCGAGGTGGCATCAAGCCGCTGCCCAGCATCAGCCGGGAGATCGCTGGCAAGCTGGATGCCAACCAGGTGCTGATGGTGGAGATGGGCTTCCAGGGTACGCCGGGCATCCTGTTCCAGGATGCGCAGGGCCAGGTGCAGCGACGTGCTGGCCTACCGCAGGGCAACGATCTGCAGGCGGTACTCGGCCCGCGCTGAGGCCTCCGACATGCTGTACCGAGCGACAGGCCCGCATGGCAACGTGCGGGCCTGTTGCTTTCTGCGACAGTCCCGGCGATGAGGGCTGCGCACGTCGTTAACAGATGTCACGTCTGAATCGTGACTGACATCAAGCATTTCGCTTTGATCCCAATCAAGGCCAAAAACGACAGTCGAACTAGCCTTGGCGCATGGATTACAGCGTCACTGCGCTATGGATGCCGCATACGTCACGCCCTCGAGAGGGCGTGCGCGCAATGCCATTCACGACACTCTCACCCAGCGCTTGTTACCCAGACGCCTGCGGTCGCCACCCCTTCGGCAGCACTGCTGCAGTGGGAGCGACTCCGGCGCAGTGTTGGCAATCGGGACAGTGTCATTGCCCTGTTGCCTGCAACGCGCAGGCTGGCAACGGTTGTCCACGCAGTACCCGTATTTCCAGCAACGGCTCGTTGAGGTCGGGATGGCGCACGCGCGTTGTACGGCCGCACAGCGGGAGTTTCAGTCCAGGGAGGATGCAATGCGCTTGGCGGTACTGAGTCTGGGGTGTCTGACGGCAATGGCAGCGATGCCGCTGCATGCTCAGGACGATGCGCAGGCGTTGCGTCGCGAGATCGACGCGATGCGGCAGACGCTGGAAGGCATGCAGCAGCGTCTGGACCAGCTTGAACGGCGCGAAGAGCATGCAGCTGCGGCCCCCGTTGCCGCGTCGTCGCCGTTGCCCGCAGCAGCACAGTCGACCCTGAATGTGCCAACCACCAGTGGGATCCTTCACCCCACCCAGGTGCCTGGCGTCGCGCAGCCGGTGCTGCCACAGCGTGAATCGGTGGCCGATCCTTCAACGGCGGCTTCGCGTCCAGACAGCGCCGCCGGCCCCACCGATCCGGACCTGAAAGGCTTCTTCGCCATTCCCGGCACCGACACCGTGATCCGCATTGGCGGCTATGCCAAGCTCGATGCGATTGCGGATTCGCGCGTGGCGGGGGACGAGGATCAGTTCATTCCCTCGTCGATGCCGGTAGGCGGCAACCATCGCGACGTCTCGAACTTCAACATCCACGCCAAGCAGACGCGTTTCAGCTTCGAGGCGCGGCGTCCGACCACGCACGGCAACCTGCGCTTCTATCTGGAGAATGATTTCTTCGGCAGCAGCGATGGCTATGAATTCCGCCTGCGCCACGCCTATGGTCAACTCGGCAATACCTACGCAGGCTATGGCTATTCCAGTTTCATGGATCCGGACAGCCTGCCCGACACGCTGGATTTTGCTGGCCCCGGCGGCGCCGGCTACCTGCTGGTGGCCGGTATCCATCACAGCTTTGCGCTGGGCAAGGGCAACACCCTGACGCTGGCCGCCGAAGACCCGGACACCGAGCTGGCCGGCGCCAGCGATGCGATGGCGGCGGTCAATCGACTGCCGGATGTGAGTGCCATCGCGCGCATGGAGCGCGACTGGGGCCATCTGCAGCTGGGCGTCGTGGCGCGCAATCTGGCCTACGACGGCGATACCCGTCGTGACCGCGTCTTTGCCGGTGGCGCGCAGCTCAGTGGCTCGGCCTCGGTGGGGGAACGCGATCTGCTGCTGTTCGGCGCGTTGGGCGGTCGCGGCCTGAGCCGCTACACCGCCGATCTCACCGGCTCCGGCCTGGATGCCGTGGTGGATGCCGATGGACGCATCGATGCGCTGGACCTGCACGGTGGCTTCGTCGGCTACACCCATTACTGGTCGGATCTGTGGCGCTCGAACCTGATCTACGGCCAGCTGACCCTGGAGCGCAATGCGGCGCTGCCCACCGATGCATTCCGGCAAAGCCGCTACGGCGTGTTCAATCTGATCTGGAGCCCGGCCCCGTCGTGGACGATGGGCATGGAGCTGCTGTACGGCCGCCTGCAGCAGCAGGGCGGAGCGCGCGGCGACACGGTCCGGGTGCAGGGCAGCCTGCAATACAACTTCATCAAGTAGGCGCCAGCGGCAGCACGCCAGCGTAGCCATTCCCCACGCCCGGGTTCACCGGGCCCATGCCAGGTACAGGAGATTGTCATGGCAGAAGCAAAGAAAATCGGGGTGGTCGGAGCCACCTTCCTCGTCGCCGGCAACATGATGGGCTCAGGGGTGTTCCTGCTGCCCTCCAGCCTGGCCAAGATTGGTACCGCCTCGATATGGGGTTGGCTGATCACCACCGCCGGGGCGCTGCTGCTGGCGTTCGTGTTCGCCAAGCTCGGCAAGCTGGCACCCAAGGCAGGCGGCCCGTATGCGTACGCGCGCGATTGGTTCGGGCCGTACATGGGCTTCCAGACCAATACCATCTACTGGTTCGCCAACTGGATCGGTAACGTGGCCATTCCCATCGCGGCGGTGGGCTACTTCAGCTACTTCTTCCCGATCCTGTCCGAGCCACTGGTGCGCTGCATCGCGGTGCTGATCCTGGTGTGGGCGCTGAGCTTTGCCAACATGATCGGCCCAGCATTCGTCAGCCGCGTGCAGACGGTCACCACCAGCTTCGCGCTGGTGCCGATCCTGGGCATCGCCATCTTCGGCTGGTTCTTCTTCGATGCTGAGATCTTCAAGGGCGCCTACAACGTGTCCGGCGAATCGAACTTCGGTGCGATCTCCAGTGCCGCGGCGTTGACCCTGTGGGCCTTCATCGGCGTGGAGTCGGCGTCGGTGACGGCAGGCGTGGTCGAGAATCCGGAGAAGAACGTGGCCCGCGCCACCCTGGCCGGTGTGTTCCTGGCCGCCATCGCCTACATCGCCAGCTCGTCGGTGATCATGGGCATGGTGCCCAACGGCGAGCTGCAGGTGTCCGACGCGCCGTTCGCACTGGCAGCGGCCAAGGCCGTGGGCGGTTGGGGTGGTGCGCTGGTCAGCCTGTGTGCCTTCGTCGGCGCCGCCGGTTCGCTGGGCGGCTGGATCCTGCTGACCGCGCAGAGCGCCAAGGCGGCGTCCGATGATGGCCTGTTCCCGAGCATCTTCAGCAAGACCAACAAGGACGACGTGCCGGTCAAGGGCGTGCTGATCGTGGCCGTGCTGATGACCCTGGCGGTGCTGGTGACCTCCACCTCGAAGACCGCCTCGGCCCAGTTCGACGTGATCACCTCGGCAGCGGTGGTGCTGACGCTGCTGCCGTACATCTACTCGTGCGTCGCCTGCTATTTCGTGGTGGAACGTTCGCACACGCTGGTGCACACCGGTGCGTTCTGGACCCTGACCAGCCTGACGGTCGTGTACTGCCTATGGGCGATCTATGGCTCGTCGGGAACGATCGTGCAGTACGCCTTCCTGTTCGTGCTGTTCATCACTGTGTTCTATCCCTTCTTCAGCGAGGAGCGTCGCCAGCAGCGGCAGCGTTCCCGCGAGGCGGCGGCGATTTCGGCCGGCGCGCAGCGTTCCTGAGTTAGACAAGGAGAATCAACGTGTATTTCAAGTCCCTGGATTATCCGGTCATCGTCATTGATGGTGACTACGATTCGCCGCGCATCGGCGGCATCCTCATCCGCGCGCTGGTGGAAGAACTGCGCAGCAATGACCAGCGCGTGCTGTGCGGCCTGAACCTGGATGACGCCCGTGCCGGTGCCCGTACCTACGTGGCCGCTTCGGCGGTGCTGATCTCGATCGACGGCAGCGAGGAGGTCGATGGCGAGTTCCAGCGCCTGACCGCCTTCCTGCGCGAACAGAGTGCGCGCCGCGCCAATCTTCCGGTGTTCCTGTATGGCGAACGACGCACCATCGAGAAGGTGCCGAGCAAGCTGCTCAAGTACATCCACGGCTTCATCTTCCTGTTCGAAGACACCAAGAGCTTCATCTCGCGGCAGGTGATGCGAGCAGCCGAAGACTACATGCAGAACCTGCTGCCGCCGTTCTTCAAGGCGCTGATCCATCACGCCGCCGAGTCGAACTATTCCTGGCATACGCCGGGCCATGCCGGTGGTGTGGCCTTCACCAAGTCACCGGTCGGGCGCGCCTTCCACCAGTTCTATGGTGAGAACACGCTGCGCAGCGATCTGTCGATTTCAGTGCCGGAACTGGGCTCGCTGCTGGACCACACCGGCCCGATCAAGGATGCCGAGAACGAGGCCGCGCGCAACTTCGGTGCCGACCACACCTTCTTCGTCACCAACGGTACGTCGACGGCCAACAAGATCGTGTGGCACGGCACTGTGGCCCGCGGCGACGTGGTGTTCGTTGACCGGAACTGCCACAAGTCGCTGCTGCATTCGTTGATCATGACCGGCGCGGTGCCGGTGTATTTCACGCCCAGCCGCAATGCACACGGCATCATCGGCCCGATCAGCCTGGACCAGTTCACTCCGGAAGCACTGCAGCAGCGCATCGCCGCCAATCCGCTGGCCAGCCAGGCCTACCAGGCCGGCTCCAAGCCGCGTATCGCGGTGGTGACCAACTCGACCTACGACGGCCTGTGCTACAACGCCGAGAAGATCGCTGAGGAGATCGGCAGCGCGGTCGACTTCCTGCATTTCGACGAGGCCTGGTATGCCTACGCCGCATTCCATCCGTTCTATGAAAATCACTACGGCATGGCCAAGGGCAAGCCGCGCGAGCAGGATGCGATCATCTTCACCACGCACTCCACCCACAAGTTGCTGGCCGCGTTCTCGCAGGCGTCGATGATCCATGTACGCAACTCGGCCAGCCGCGACCTGGATGCCGAGCGCTTCAACGAAGCGTTCATGATGCATACCTCGACCAGCCCGCACTACGGGGTGATCGCCGCGTGCGATGTGGCCTCGAAGATGATGGAGGGCGATGCCGGTCGTTCGCTGGTGCAGGAAATGCACGACGAAGCGATCGCTTTCCGCCGTGCGATGCTGCACGTACGCGACGATCTGGGCCGCGATGACTGGTGGTTCAGCGTGTGGCAACCGACGAAGGTCGAGCGCAGCCTGGACAAGCGCGATACGCCGGCGCCGCTGGTCGCCAAGCGCGAGGAATGGTACCTGCAGCCCGATGCGCATTGGCACGGGTTCGAGAACCTGGTCGATGACTATGTGCTGATCGATCCGATCAAGGTGACCCTGCTGACGCCGGGCCTGTCGATGGACGGCAGCATGGGCAAGCTGGGCATCCCGGCTGCAGTGCTGAGCAAGTTCCTGTGGGGCCGCGGCATCACCGTGGAGAAGACCAACCTGTACTCGGTGCTGTTCCTGTTCTCGATGGGCATCACCAAGGGCAAGTGGAGCACGCTGGTTACCGAACTGATGGCGTTCAAGGAGCTGTATGACCGCAACGCGCCGCTGAGCCAGGCCTTGCCGTCGCTTGCCGCCGATTACCCCCATGCCTATGCCGGCTGGGGCCTGCGTGACCTGTGTGACGCACTGCATGCGTTCAACCAGGAGTTCGCGGTGGCCAAGGTGATGCGCGAGATGTACGTGGACCTGCCGACACCCGTGATGACCCCGGCCGATGCCTACAACCACCTGGTGAAGGGCGAGATCGAGCGGGTCGACATCGAGCAGGTCAGCGGCCGTATCGCTGCGACGATGCTGGTGCCGTACCCGCCAGGCATCCCGACGATCATGCCGGGCGAGCGCTTCGGCGACCGCGACGAGCCGATCATCCAGTCGCTGCGCATCGCCCGCGAGCAGAACGCGCGCTTCCCGGGCTTCGAGTCGGACGTGCATGGCCTTATCATCGAGCGCGATGGCGACGTGCCGTCCTACAAGGTGGAGGTGCTGAAGGCCTGAGCCGGTACGGTCGGCCCTTCGGCGAACGATGGATACCGCGCGCGAGCAACGCATCCTGAAGTTCTCGATCGGGGTCACCGCGGCGGTCAGCGCGGTCGGCTTCATCGGTGGCCTGCTGGTGGGATCGCAGGCCATCCTGTTCGACGGCATCTACAGCCTGGTTGACGTAGCCCTGACCCTGGTGTCGTTGTCGGTGCTGCGGCTGGTGGCGCGGGAACACAGCCCGCGCTTCCAGTATGGCTACTGGCACCTGGAGCCGATGGTCGAGGCGCTGGGTGGAGTGATCCTGTCGTTGGCCTGCGTGTACGCGCTGGCCAATGCGGTGATTGGATTGACCACCGGCGGGCACGAAGTGAAGTTCGGGCCCGCGCTGTGGTGGGCGGCGTTGCTGAGCGCCAGCAACCTGGGCATGGCCGCGTTCGTGGCGCAGCGTGCCCGCAGGTTGCAGTCAGCATTGCTGTGGCTGGATGTGCGGGGCTGGCTGCTGGGTGGACTGATGAGCCTGGCGGTGGTGCTGGCCTTCGTGTTGGCGCTGGCGCTGCACGGTGGGCAGTGGCACCACTGGGTGCCCTATCTGGATTCGATCGTGCTGGCGTTGATCAGCCTGGCGGTGTTGCCGGTGCCGGCGCGCAGTGCGTGGAAGGCCATGCGGGAAGTGCTGCAGGTGGCACCCGATGACCTGGACGAGCGCGTGCAGCAGGTGATGCAGGCATTCGTGGCCGAGCATGGCTATGCCGGCTTCACCAGCCATGTCGCGAAGATGGGGCGCATGCGGTTCATCGAGATCCACATCCTGACCTCCCCGTCGACGCCGCTGGGCACGGTGGGTGAGGTGGATGCGATGCGCGATGAGATCGCGGTGCGGATGGACGCGCGAAGCAGCACGTTCTGGCTGACTGTCGATTTCACCGCGGACCCGGCATGGACCTGATGTTGTTGCAGCCGATCGTTGCATGCGGTGGGCCGCTCTGTTGCATGCAATAGGTTTGACCTCAACAGCAGTTGAGGTAGCAGACTGCCTCGCATTCCCCACGAGGCATGCGGTATGAACCTGTTGACCACTCCGGACTTCAGCCATGGCCTGCTGGATCTGTTCGATCCCCCTGGCCTGCACGATCCCAGTGCCAACGGATACTCGCACGTGGCGGTGGTGCGACTGCCAGCGCGGGTGATCCATATCGCCGGGCAGGGTGGTGAAGATGATCAGGGAAACCTGTCACCCAGCTTCGAGGAGCAGGTGTCGCAGGCACTGGACAATCTGCAGACCGCGCTGCGCTCGGCCCATGCGGATCTGACCGATGTTGCGCGACTGCGGATCCTGGTGGTCGACCACGATGAGGATCGCCTGGGCATCATCGCCCGGCAGGTGCGGCGGCGCTGGGCCAATCGCCCGGCACCGACCTGCACGCTTATTCCGGTGCCGCGGCTGGCGTTGGACGGAATGCTGTTCGAGATCGAGGCCGAGGCCTACAGCGCCTAGCGCAGGTAGTACTCCACCGGCACCACCAGTTCCTGCGGAGCTGGCAGCTCTTCTGGAATCCGCGGCAGGGGCTGCGCGCGCCGGAATGTCTGCAGCGCACTTTCATCCAGCATCGGTTGTCCGCTGGGCTGCTCGAGGCGCAATGCCAGCAGGTGGCCGTCGCGGCTGATGCTGGCCCTGACCCATGCGGTGCCCTGCTGGCGCCGCGACCTCGCTACGGCGGGGTAGTAGCGGTAACGCTCCAGCCGCGCCATCAGGCGGGCTTCCCACTGGTCGCTGGCGGCGCCGGCCTGGAAGTCCGCCGGTGGTGCGTCCGGGGCGGGCGGTGCGGCCGTGATCGATGCCGGTGCGGAACGGGCATCGGTCGCGGCCGCTGGCGGGGCCACGGGCAAGGGCTGGTGGCCGTCGCCATTCTTCTCGCTGGCGGCGAGGTTGCCTTCGGGTGCCGCCGTGGCGCGTGGCGGCGGGGGTGCTTTGCGTGCTTCGGCCGCCCGCGATTGCTGCGCCTGGCTGGGGCGCTCGGCCTGCAGTTCTTCCACCGGCTGCGGTGGTGTGGCCGGTGCCAGCAGGCGCAGGCTGATGCGCGCGTCCTGTTCGGGAGGCGGTGGCAGCGGCGGAGTGGACACCCAGTGGACGAACAGCAGCAACGGCAGCAGGTGCAGGCCGATACTGATCGTCACCGCTTGCCAGTGCTGCCGACGCTCACTCATCGCCGACCACCCACAACAGATCAGCGTCATCTCTCGCCACATCTTCGTCGACTGATGCCAGCACGATCACCAGCACTGGCGCAGAGGTTGGCAGATGGCCGGGCACGCCGGTGCCACGCAGCACATGCCAGCGGCCGGCGACGAGCAGGGCGGGTGCCGGCGACTGCATCAGCATCCGTGCCATCCGCGTGTCGCGTGCGTGCTGAACGGCGAGCATGCCATCGAGCATGGGCGCAGCGTCGGCGTGCTGGGCCAGCACCACCGCTGACAACCGTTGCCGCGCGCCGTCGGCCGGGAACACCACCTCGGGCGATGACGCCAGCAGCGTATTGACTTCAGCGCGCGACAGGTTGCTGCCCTGCAGGCGGATGCCGCTATCGGTGACGATCTGTACCAGTCCGCCATAGCGTGTCCAAGGCCAGCGGGGATCCCAGTCCAGCAGTTCGGCCAGCCGTTGCGATTCTACCCGGTTGCCCTTGTCCAGCCAGCGCTGCACACGCTGCAGTCGGGGCTGGCGTTCGCTGGCGATCATCTCCAGCACCAGCGCACCCTGCGGACGCTTCTGGTGCAATGCCTGCAACAGCCAACGTTCTGCCTCATGGTCGGCGTCGATATCGTGACGCTCGCCGAGCAGCACGCGCTCGGCGGCGGCAACCCGCTGCACGAACGCGGCCGGATCCAGTGCCGTGCCACTGGCCAGGTCGATCACCTTGCCGGGCATCGGCTGCGCGTTGGCTGCCGCCGCCAGCGCGATCAGCCCCAGCGCCAGCCAGCGCCGGCTAGAACGCCACATTGACGCCCACCGAGACGGTACGGCCACGGCCGTTGCCGCGGTCCAGGATCGGGCTGAAGATGCTGTCGATGGAGGCGTTGTTGTCATAGGCCTTGTTCTGCAGGTTTTCGATGTTCAGCCACAGTGTGGTGTTGGCCTGTGGCTTGAAGCTGGCATAGAAGTCCAGCAGCACGCCGGTGCCGCCGGTCTTGCGGGTCTGGAAGAAGTCGTAACCCTCTTCGGTGGGGCCGGAGTACTCGGCGCGCACACCGGCCTGCAGGCGCTGCTGCCACCAGCGGCCGCCGACATCCAGCGTCCAGTAGCGGTCGGGCAGGGCGGTGATGTCTTCCAGGTTGACGAATTCGATGGCCGGCGCGCTGGTGCGCGAGCGGGTCCAGCTGAGGGTGGCGTGGTAGTGCTCGCTGGCGTAGTGCGCTTCCAGTTCCAGGCCGCGCATGCGCACCACGCCGGGATGGTTCATCCAGCGCGTGGTGGTGCTGAAGTCGTCCACCTCCAGGCTGTCGGTCCACGCGTTGAGCTGCGGGTCGCTGTCGATCGGTACCACGAACGGTTCGACTTCCGGCGGATGCACGATCAGCAGGTACTGTGGCTTGATGTAATCGCGGATGCGGTTGTCGAAGCGGGTCAGGCACAGCTGCACCAGGTCGCCGTCGACCAGCAGCGAGCTGGCGCTGAGGTTGGCGCCGAACTGCAGGTTGCGCGAACGCTCGCGGCGCAGGAAGGGGTTGGCGCCGACGCCGTCGGCATCGCTCATGCCTTCCAGCGGGATCTTCTCGAAGAACATTTCCTGCACGCGCGGCGGCCGCGAGGTGCGCGAGACTTCGGCAAACAGCTGCAGCCAGTCAGTGGCCTGCACCGACAACGAGAGGCTGGGGCTGAGCGCATGCTGGGTGCGATCGACGTCGATGCCACCACCTCCGATCTCCAGGCATTGCCCAGGCACATCCGAGCAGGTGGGGACGTGGCCGCGGATGTTGTAGCGGTCCTGGCGCAGGCCCGCCGACAGTGCGTAGGTGTCGTACTGCAGCTCCAGCGTGGTGAACACGCTGTCGAGTTGGCTGCGCCCTTGTGGGTTGGCGCCACGCAGGGTGGGGGTATCGGCAACGAAGATGTCCGACTGGTGCTTGATGCCGGTGTTCCAGCGTGCCTGTACGGCGCCGAGGTCGAAACGGCTGGTGTTGTCCACGTTCCAGCTGCTCAGGCTGCTGTGGGTACGCCGGCCGATGTAGCTGGAATCTTCCACCGGCGGGTAGAACAGCCGGGTCTTGTTGGCGGCGAAACTGGCGCGCAGGTCGATCCACGGCGAGTAGGGCGTGTAGTGGTAGCTGGCGCGCTGGTTGCGAGCGGAAATCTGCCAGGGATAGTTGTGGTAGAAGTCGTTTTCATAGCGCATGTGGCTCAGGTCCAGGCGGTGCTGGTCGCTGGGCTGCAGGCGCGCCTTCAGCAGCCAGCTGCTGGGCTGCTGGCTGCCGGGGTCGGCATCGTTCTTCTGGCCATGGGAGGTGGCGTATTCGCTGCTGCGGCTGCTGCTGGCGGCGGCCAATAGGCCGAACTGGCGATCGCCGCCGTCTTCGCTGTGGCGCCAGGCACCGGCGAAGGTACGTCCGCTGCCATAGCCATTGTTGCCATGCCGATAGCCTGCACGCAGTCCCCAATCGCGGCCATCGGAGACCAGGTCTTCGATGTCCAGGGTGCGGAAGTTGGCACTGCCGGCCAGCGTGCCGGCACCCTCGCCACCACTGACCGCGCCGCGCTGTACGTCGACGCCTGCCAACAGGAACGGGTCCACGTAGGCGAACGGGCCGCCCGAACCATGGCCGGCGTTGTTGCGGAAGGTCTGGGTGACGACGTCGATCATGGTGTTGACCCGGCCTGCGCCGGCCATGCCGCGGATGTTGACCTGCAGGCCGGGCTGGCTGCGCGAGTGGAAGCTGTGCGTGCCGGGCATCGAGCGCAGCAGGCTGTTGCCGTCCTGGCGCTCGGCCATGGCGACCCGCTCGCTGCCGATCTTCGGCGCGAAGCCATCCTGCGTGGCCGGAATGTACTGGCTGGCACCCGTGCCCGGTGTCGTGGCATGGGCAGTGCGCCCCTGCACGCGCAGCGGGCCGGTGTGACGGCTACCGTCGCCGGTGCTGGCCGGCGCCGGTTCGAGGGTGGCACGGCGTGCATCGATGAAGCGCGCGCGCAGGCCACTGCCGGCCAGCAGCCGTGCCAATGCCTGGGTGTCGTCGAAGTCACCCTGCAGGGCGGGTGCGCTCTGGTTGGCTGGCAGGGCACGGCCGATCACCAGATCGACGCCGCTGAGGCGGCTGTAGGCGTCCAGCGCGGTGACCAGCGGCTGGGCGGGAATATCGTAGCGGCGGGTTGCGCTGGCCTGCGCCTGCGCGTTGGCCGCAAGCACGGGGGCGATACCGGCGCAGGCAAGAGACAGCGCAAGAACAAGGGGGCGGTGGGACAGCATCGTGGGCTCCAGGGAGTGACGCAGTGCGTCGTCACCCTGGGAAGACGCAGCGGTGGCCCGGATGTCAGGGTCGATGCGTTCAGCGTGCATCGGACGATGCCTTCGCCGGCAGCCACACCTGCAGGTTGGGCCCGATACGGACAACGCGCACGTGCAGTTCGGCGGCCAGCTGGTCGCGGCTGCGCGCGGCCGTATCCGCGTCGGCCAGCACCGTGACCGGCTGCCGCCGCAGTGCGTCGCCGGCGATCCAGGTGCGGCCGCCGTGCCAGCGATCCAGATCCTGGACAACGTCAGCCAGCGGCGCGGAGACCCAGGCCAGCCGGCGTTCGCGCCATGCCAGCTGCGCCGGGGCTGCTGCAAGCGCGGCCGAGGGCGCCGTGCCATCGAAGCGCAGCTGCTGGCCGGCGGCCGCTTCGCTGCTGCCCGAGCCACTGTCCACGCGCACCTGGTGTTCGGTGACGGTCACTACGCTGGCATCGCCGTTGACCGCGATATCGAAGGCAGTACCCAGCGCCGTGACCGTACCGTGCGGCGTATGCACCTGGAACGGACGGTCGCGATCAGGTGCGACCTGGAACCAGGCCTGGCCGTGCCGCAGCTGCAACGCACGCCGGTTGGCATCGATGCGCACGCCCAGTTCGCTGTCCGGCGAGAGCTGCAGGCGAGAACCGTCCTGCAGGCGCACCTCTTCGATTTCGCCTGATGCCGTGCGCAGTGTCTGTTCCGGCGGGAGGGCGTTGTGCCGGGTGTAGAGGCCGAGCGCACACAGCAGCAGCACGGCGATGCCGGCTTCGCGCAGGCGCCGGCGCTGGCGACGCTGCTGTTGCCGTTGCAGGCTTGGCAGTGCTGCACCGGCCTGCCACAGCCGCAACAGGTGCTGGTACTGCGCCGCGTGGCGTGGATCGGCCTCGTACCACTGGGTGAAGGCAGCTTCGTCGCGCTGTTCGTCGTGCGCATGCAGCCACCAGCGCGCTGCCTCGCGGGCAATCGGATCCTGGCTCATGCGGTCGGCACCTGCTGCAGGGCCACCAGCGCGCGCAGCAGATGGCCATGCGCGGTCTGCCGGCTGATGCCGAGCTGGCGGCCGATGTCGGCCAGGCTGAGCTGTTCGACGCGCGCCAGCAGGAACACCTCGCGCGAGCGCGGCGGCAGGGCGGCGATGATCGCATCGAGGTGGCGCAGTTGTTCGGCATCGAGCAGGCATTGCTCGGGCAATGGGGCGGGATCGGCGATGGCCTGCAGCTGCGCGTCATCCAAGGCCTCTTCGCGACGGCGCTGGATCAGGCGATAGTGGTCGGCGATCAGGTTGTGGGCGACGCGATACAGATAGGCGCGGCCATTGCCGAGCAGGCCGCTGGCGGCGACTTTGACGACACGCAGCCAGGTTTCCTGGACGACATCATCGGCGTCACTGCGTTGTGGGAGTTTGCGACGGACGTGGGCGTGCAGCGGCCGGTAATGGGCGGCGCACAGCTGCGCGACATCCGTCGATTCGACAGGCGTGGGCACGGGGCGGGCGAAGGCTGGGGAAGGGAACAGCCCGCGGCGGCAAGGGCAGCGGCATTACCTTACAGTAAAGGAGAATCATTTGCATCTATGGGCGAGGAGGCAGGGTGCCGAGCGGATGTGCGTTGGCGGGTGCAGAGAGCGCTACGGCGAGCGCGCAGCGTTGGCCATCTGCAGCAGCAGTCTGTGGGCAGGGAAAAGGCGCAGGGTGGAGTAGCGGGCGCGGTAGTAAGCATCCCAGTAGCTGGCGGCGCGTTGTCGGCAGAGGTCGAAGAAGGCGTGGTTCTCGCTGATGAGCGCGGCATAGCGCTGCAGGCCGGTGTGCCGCGCCTGGATCGCCACGGTTGATGCGATCTCGTCTACGTACTCACCCAGCAACGCGAGATGGAAGGCATGCACCCAGGGCATCGGCGAGGGCCCCAGCGTCTCGATCGCACGTTGCCGTACATGTCCGTCGCAGTGACGCGAGAGCAGGCAGAGGCAGAGGGCGCGCGTATCACCCTGCAGTTGGGATGCGAGCCGGAACAGGTCCGTGGCGTCGGCGTAGATACGATAAGGGAACCGCAGCAGTTCTCCTTCGATGATGAGGCTTCGTTCACCATTGCCCGACAGGTTATCGATCCGGCCCAGCCGTTGCTGAAGGTCGGTGCAGGTTGCCTGCAACACGCGGGGAACGTCGATCAACGCGACGGTTCCGCCAGCGTGATGCCGCGATAGTCGCAGTGGATCTGCAGGCTCTCCGTGGCGTTGGGGTGCAGATCGAAGCCGCATCGCTGCAGTGCATCCTTGGCCGCTGCAACGGCGTCGGCATGGCGGCTGACGCGCTGCTGCTGCCAGCGCAGTGGAGTGAACACGCCCAGCGGAAGCAGGCGCAGGCGCTGGCCGTGCAGGATCAGCGAGACATCCACATGACGCCCGTCCAGATCGTGGCCATTGGCGCCGAAGATGGCGTCGATCTCATCATGGCGATGCCGATAGCAGCAGCGGAACACGGCGATGCCCAGCCGCCGGACCACGCGCCGGAAGCCGCCCAGCTGTCCCTGGCTGCATTCGAAGCCGCGGGTGACCAGCAGACGCAGCGTGGACGGCAGCAGGGCCTGCGCGTCGAGCAGGCCCTGCAGAACCTCGGCCTCGACGATGACCTGTGACGCGGGCCAGCGTGGGGCAATGCGCAGGCCGTCGATGGTGCCGCGTGACAGTTTCAACATGCGTGAAGCTTCGCATGGGAGTGGGTAGCCGGGTAGTGCCGGCCGCTGGCCGGCACCTGGCGCGATGGTCAGAGATCGCGGTACTGGATCTGCGCGGCCAGCACGCGCAGGCCATCGGCGGTGCTGGAGAGGATGCGCTCCTCGCCGATGCCCTTCTGCCGTTGCAGGGTGAAGCCTTCGGCAGCGGGCAGGCGTGCGGCGATGGCATCAATGCGTTGCAGCGCGTTGGGACCGTCGCAGTCGACATGGCCCCAATGGATGCCGTTGTGCTGGATGGTCAGGCGGTAGTGCATTGGCGGGTCTCCGGCAGGTCGTGCAGCCACTGATGGAACATCGCGGTCGCCGCGGCGGCGAGAGGCCCGCCGTAGCGGCGGGCCTGCGTGCGCAGGTCGACGGGATCGATACCGGCCGCGGCCAGTTCCAGCGCATGGCCGATCAGCCAGCGCTCGAACTGGCGCGCATCCAGTTCGGGATGGCATTGCAACGCGAGTGCATGGTGGCCGATGGCGAAGGCTTGGTGGCGACAGGCGGGCGTGCTGGCGAGGCGTCGCGCGCCCACCGGCAGCTCGAAGGCTTCGCCATGCCAGTGCAGCACCGGGATGCCCTGCAATGCCTGCAATGGCGAGCGCTGGCCTTCGTCGGTGAGCAGCAGCGGTGCGAAACCAATTTCCTTGCCGCCGGTGGGGGCGACGCCAGCGTGCAGTGCGCGCGCCATCAACTGGGCGCCGAGGCAGATGCCGAGCGTCGGCCGCTGCTGCTGCAGCCGACGCTGCAGCAGCGCGATGCTGTCGGCGAGGAACGGATAAGCCGCTGCATCGTTGACGCTGATCGGCCCCCCCAGCACCACCAGCAGATCGGCATCTTCGGCGGCATCGAGTGCATCCACGCCTGCCTGCAGGACCTGCACCTGCCACCCTTGTGCGAGCAGCAGCGGGTGCAGGGTGCCGAGATCTTCAAAGGCCACGTGCTGCAGAGCAACAGCGTGCTTCATGCCGGTGCTCCCGGAACGGGCCAGTAGAAGCTGTCGGGCGTGGAGCGTGCACCGAAGATCGCTTGTCCGACACGGACGACGGTGGCGCCTTCCTCGATGGCGACTTCAAAATCACCGGACATGCCCATCGACAGCTGCGACAGGTCGAGTCCAGCCGGCGCCGTCTGCTGCAGCTGGTCGCGCAGCTCGCGCAGGCGCACGAAGCAGGCGCGTACGCGTTCTACCTCGGGGGTGAAGATGGCCAGGGTCATCAGGCCACGCACGCGCAGGCGGTCGAAGGCGGGCAGCTGCTGCACGAAGTCGGCCACCGCGGCCGGCTCCAGGCCGTATTTGCTGGGCTCGGCCGAGGTGTTGACCTGTACGAACACATCCAGCGTGCGGTTCTCCAGCAGCAGCCGCTGCTGCAGCACCTCGGCCACGCGCAGGCTGTCCAGCGCCTGGAACTCGCTGGCGAAGCGTGCGACGTAGCGGGCCTTGTTGGTCTGCAGGTGGCCGATGACTGACCAATGCACGCCAAGGTCGGCCATGGCCTCGGCCTTGCGCTGCGCCTCCTGCACCTTGTTTTCGCCCAGCTCGTGGCAACCGGCGGCTACGGCCATGCGGATGCGCGCTTCATCGACGGTCTTGCTGACCGGCAGCAGGCGCACGCTGGCCGGATCACGACCGGCGCGGGCACAGGCGCTGGCGATGCGCTGGCGCACGGTGGCCAGGTTGGCGGCGATCTGTTCGACGGACTGGGCGACGGGCCAGTCGGCGGGGGCGAGGGACATGGGGCACCTCCGGTGCGGGGTGGCCAGGGTGGGATACACTGGCACAGGACAAGAGATAGTTTGGCATAGGACAAAATGAAAATCACCGGGAGCAGCGCCGAGGCGATCTTCGACAGCATCCGCGAGGGCATCGGCAGCGGTCAGCTGACGGCGGGCAGCGTGCTGCCGCCGGTGCGGGAGCTGGCCGATCAGCTGGGGGTCAACCGCAATACCGTGGCTGCCGCCTACAAGCGGCTGGACGCGGCGGGCCTGGCCAGTACGGCAGGGCGTCGCGGCACGGTGGTGCGCGGCCTGCCGGCGACGATGGCGCGCGAGGGCAGTGCGCCGGGGCTGGCCCTGCATGACCTGGCCGGCGGCAATCCGGATCCACGCTGTCTGCCCAGCCTGCGCGTGGCTGCAACGGCCTCGCGCCTGTATGGGGTGGAGACGGTCGATCCACGCATGCAGCGCCTGGCACGGGCCTCGCTGGATGCCGATTGCCCGCCGGGCTATGCGCTGGAACTGACCCATGGCGCGGTCGATGGCATCGAGCGTCTGTTGTCGGCGTGGCTGCTGCCGGGGGACCGCATCGCAGTGGAGGATCCCTGTTTCCTGGGCAGCCTCAATGTCCTCGGTGCGGCCGGACACGCGCCGCTGCCGGTGGCGGTGGATGCGCACGGCATGCAGGTGGAATCATTGCGGCAGGCGTTGGATGCAGGTGCACGCGCGGTGCTGCTGACCCCGCGCGCACACAATCCTACTGGTGCCAGCCTGGACGCGAAGCGTGCACGTGCGCTGCGCCAGTTGCTGGCCGGCTATCCGCAGGTCGCGGTGCTGATCGACGATCACTACGCGCTGCTCTCGCAACAGGCCTATCACTCGGTGTTGCCGATGGACGGTCGGCGGTGGGCGTTGCTGCGTTCGTTGTCCAAGGCGTTGGGCCCGGACCTGCGCGTGGCCTGGCTGGCCTGCGATGAGCAGACCGCGGCGCGCCTGCGTCTGCGGCTGGCGGCGGGCACCGGCTGGGTCAGCCATCTGTTGCAGGATGCGGTCAGTGCGGTGTTGGAGTCGGCGCAGCAACGGGCGAAGATCGCAGCGGCCGGTGAACGCTACCAGCAGCGGCTGCAGGGTCTGCAGGCGCTGTTGCAGGCGCGTGGGCTGCCCACATCCACGCCGATGGAAGGCTTGAACCTGTGGCTGCCCCTGCCGGCCGACAGCACACCGCAGGTGCTGGCGTTGGCGGCGCGTGGCTGGCATGTGCGTGGGGGGGAAGTCTTTGCCGTGTCTGCACCGGCGCATGGGCTGCGCATCACCTGTGCGGCACTCGGCCCGCAGCAGCAGCGTCGGTTGGCCGATGACCTGTCGGCGGTGATGCGTTGAAGGTGTGCGCTCAGGGCGCGGCGCTGGCGCCGGGGCGCACGTAGTAGGACTGGCCGCTGTCGTCGAGGAACACCAGCTCCGGCTTGCCCTGCCAGGAACTCAGCATGGCGCCGGTGTTGTTCTGGTGCTTGACCATCAGGCTGGCGCCGCGGTCCGGGTTGGCCACCACTTTGAAGACTTCGGTGGTGCCGGTCGCATCGTCAAGGGTCAGCAGGGCTTCGCCACCCCGGTCGCTGGTGCCGTAGCCGCCGCGCTCGGAACCATCGGGGCCGAGCAGGATCAGGCCGGACAGGGCGGTGGCACGCGGCCCCTGCGGGCGGCCCTGGCTGAGGGGATCGGGGACCGGTGCACCGAGGATCACCCGCGGCTGGCCGCTGGCATCGTGGATGATCAGGCCGCGCGCTTCGATCACGCGTTGCGGTGACTGGCTGCGATGCAGGTTCCAGGCGGTCCAGCCGGACACGAGCAACGCGAGTGTGGCGACCACCAGGGTGGTCAGGGTCAGGGCACGCGCCATTGTGTATTCCTTCCTTGGACGTGGCCGACGATAGCGGAATCCGGTCGATCGTGGCCAGTTCGTTGTGTGACGATGTGTATCGTCAATGGAAGTCGCGGCTGTGGCTGCGCAGTCCCTGCAGCAGTTCGTCCAGGCAGTGCATGCGCTGCACGATCACATGCTGCACGCCATCCACGCGTTCCAGTCGGCCATCGATCTGCATCAGCTGCGTGTCTACCAGGATGTGGTGCTGGCGGTCGGCCAGATGTCGCCAGACCACGGCGTTGACCATGCCGGTTTCATCTTCCAGGGTCAGGAAGGTGACGCCGCTGGCGGTCTGCGGGCGCTGGCGCATGCGTACCAGGCCGGCGATGCGTACGCGCCGGCCATGGCCGTGGTTGGCCAGCTGCGCGGCATCCAGGCAGCCACGGGTTCGCAGCTGCGCGCGCAGGAATGATATCGGATGGCGGCCGAGGGTGGTGCCGGTGCTGCGGTAATCGGCCTGCATGTCTTCCCAGGCGCTGGGCAGGGGCAGGGCCACGCGTGCTTCGGCGGTGGCGCGGGCCTGGTCGAACAACGGCAGGCGGTTCTCCACGCCGGAGATATCCCAGCGTGCACGGTGGCGATGGCCGCTGAGGCCGCGCAGGGCGCCGGCATCGGCAAGCAGGCCCTGCTGGCGGCGATCCAGTGCGGTGCGCTGGCAGAGGTCGCCGACATCGTCGAATGGGCGCCGCGCGCGTTCGCGCATGATGGCCTGCGCGGCCGGTTCGCTGCAGCCATCGACCAGCCGCAGGCCGAGGCGGATTGCCGCCGCGCCTTTGCCGAAGTCCAGCGTGCAGTCCCAGTCGCTGTGGCGCACGTCCACCGGCAGTACCGTGATGCCATGCCGGCGCGCATCCTGCAGCAGCTGGTCGGGGCTGTAGAAGCCCAGCGGCTGGCTGTTGATCAGGCTGGCGGCGAACGCGGCCGGGTGATGGCACTTCAGCCAGCAGCTGGCATAGGTGAGCAGGGCGAAGCTGGCGGCGTGGCTTTCCGGAAAACCGTAATCGCCGAAGCCCTTGATCTGCTCGAACAGGTGTTCGCCATATTCCAGGCTGAAGCCGTTTTCCAACATGCCGGTCAGCAGCTTTTCGCGGTGCGGCTCCAGGCCGCCACGACGCTTCCAGGCGGCCATCGAACGGCGCAGGGCATCGGCTTCGCCTGCGGTGTAGCCAGCCGCATCCACTGCCAGCTGCATCACCTGTTCCTGGAACAACGGCACACCGAGCGTGCGGGCAAATACGCGCTCCAACCGGGCGGGATAGAGTGGATTGTCCGGATCGTTCAACGCATCCGGCCCTTGTTCGCGCAGGATCCGCCGACGTTCCAGGTAGGGGTGGACCATGTCACCCTGGATCGGGCCCGGGCGCACGATTGCTACCTCGATCACCAAGTCATAAAAATTGCGCGGCTGCATGCGTGGCAGCATCGCCATCTGCGCGCGCGATTCGATCTGGAACACGCCGATGGTGTCGGCGGCGCAGATCATGTCGTAGGTCCTGGCATCTTTGGAAGGAATGGCATCCATCCGCCCTGCATGCAGGCCATGCTGCTGCAGCATCGCCAGGCATTTGCGGATGGCGGTGAGCATGCCCAGCGCCAGGCAGTCGACCTTCATCAGGCCGGTGGCGTCCAGGTCGTCCTTGTCCCACTGGATAACGGTGCGGTCGGCCATCGCCGCGTTTTCCACCGGTACCAGCGTCGACAGCGGGTGTTCGGAAATCACGAAGCCGCCCGGATGCTGCGACAGGTGGCGCGGAAAATCGATCAGCTCGGCGGTCAATGCCAGCAACCGGCGCATCAACGGTGTTTCCGGATCGAAACCGCGCTCGCGCAGGGTTTCCGGCAGCGGAATGTTGCCGCCCCAATGATCCATCGCCGCGCCCAGTTCGTTGACCTGGTCCATCGGCAGGCCCAGCGCACGGGCGACATCGCGGATCGCGCTGCGCCCACGGTAGCTGATCGCCACCGCAGTCAACGCGGCACGCTCGCGGCCATAGCGGTTGAACACGTACTGCAGCACTTCCTCGCGGCGCTCGTGCTCGAAGTCGATGTCGATGTCCGGTGGTTCATCACGCTCGGCGGAGATGAAGCGCTCGAACAGCAGGTTGCTGCGCGCCGGGTCGATCTCGGTCACGCCCAGTACGAAACACACCGCCGAATTGGCCGCCGAACCGCGCCCCTGACACAGAATGCCCTGGCTGCGCGCGAAACCTACGATGTCCTGCACGGTGAGGAAGTAGGACGCGTACTGTTTCTTCGCGATCAGGTCCAGCTCGTGTTCGATCTGCTCACGTTGCGCGGGCTCGATGCCCTTTGGCCAACGCCAGGGAATATTTTTCTCGACCAAGGCGCGCAGCCAGCTGTCCGGGTCGTGGCCTTCGGGTACCAGTTCGCGCGGGTAGGTGTATTTCAGCTGGTCCAGGGTGAAGTGGCAGCGTTCGGCGATGCGCAGGGTTTCAGCCAGCAGTTCGGGCGGATACAGCTGGGCAAGTGCGGTGCGTGGGCGCAGATGGCGCTCGCCATTGGCAAACAGCCGCCAGCCGGCCTCGGCCACGCTGCAGCGGTGGCGGATCGCAGTCAGCGTGTCCTGCAGGGCGCGGCGCCGACGCACGTGCATGTGCACGTCGCCACTGGCGACCAGCGGCAGCTGGTGGCGTTCGCCGAAGGCCTGCAGTTGGTGCAGCCGGCGCGTGTCGTCGTGTTCGTGATGCAGCTCCACCGCCAGCCACAGGCGCTGCGGAAAACAACGGCGCAGCAGTTCCAGTTCGGTGGCCGCCGGTTGCCTGTCCAGCCACAGGCACAGCAGGCCCTCGGGGAGTCCATGCAGGTCCTCGCGCAGGCAGCGGTATTCGCCCTTGGCCGCTCGTCGCCGGCAGGTGGTGATCAGCTGGCACAGCCCGGCATAGGCCGCCTGGTCGGTGCACAGCAGGGCCAGCTTCGGCCCGTCTTCAACCTGGAATTCGGCGCCGACGATCAGCGCCACGCCGTGTGTCTTCGCCGCCTGCCAGGCGCGCACGATGCCGGCCAACGAGCACTCGTCGGTGATCGCCAGTGCGCGATAGCCCTGTCCGGCAGCGCGTGCGAACAGCTCCTCGGCGATGGAGGCGCCACGCTGGAAACTGAAGGCCGACAGGCAATGCAGCTCGGCGTACCCGGGCAGGTCGGTGTGCATGGGGATCAACCGAACCAGCCGTGCAGCATCCACGGTGCATGCGGATCATTGCGCGTGCGGAAGGCCCAACCACGCTGGCCCTGCGCGGTTTCCACCACGTAATAGTCGCGGCGTGCGTCGGCCTGGTCCCACCAGCCCGATTCGATCCGCTCCGGCCCGGCGACGATGCGCAGGCGCGGATCGCGCAGCGGCTGCGGCGTATCCAGCAGCCAGCCGGGGCGCAGCGGCCAGTACGCCGGTGGCTTGGCCGGTGGCTGGGTGCCGCTGGCGCGCTCGGGGCGGTGGTCGGCCTGCACGGCCAGCGGCTGCACGGCGTCATCGCCAAGGCGGGCACGCAGGCGCTCGCGCAGCTGGGTCCATGGCATCGCCTGCGCTGGACGCGTGTCGAACAGATCGCGTGCGGCAGGCACGAACGGTGGCAGCTGCTCGGCCTGCAGGCGCAATGCACGGCTGCCGGCGGGCAGGGCGAAGCCTTCCATGCGGTTGCGCGCGATCTCGAACAGCAGCGCCGCATCGCGTTCGGGGGCCAGCAGGCCGATGGTCAGCACGCTGGCCGGCAGCAGGTCGTGTTCGAAATGCAGGTCGAAACGCTGCACGCCGCCATCGCGCGAACACAGGAACGCGGCCAGGTCCAGCAGCAGGCGCCGCAGCGGGAACAGCAGGGCCTGGCTGGATTCGATCTCGTATTCGAATTCGATGCGCGCATCGAACCGGTCCGGCGGCTGGTAATAGCGCAACGGCGCGTTGCCCAAGCCGCGCACGGCATCCAGCTGCTGCAGCACCTCGGGGGCGAAGCGGCGGGCCAGGCTTTCGCGTGGCAGGTCGAAGGCCGCGCCCAGCGTGCGCAGGCCGGAGCGTGCCAGCACGGTCACCGCATCAACGGGCAGGCCACTACGCGCCAGTGGCAGCTGCGCCAGTGCGGCGGGCAACTGCTGCGCGTCGATGCCAAGGCCATCGTGCACATTGGCCAGCACGCGCGCGGCATGCGGGTTGGGGGCGGCGACCAGGCGATGGCGGAAGCCCAGTTCGTGCAGGCCGTTGCGCAGGCGTTGTTCGATCGTCAGCCAATCGCCGAACAGGGCACGGCTGGCACCGATCTCCAGCACCAGCGCATGCGGAAAATCGAGGCTGACCAGCGAACTGGTGGCATACAGCCAGCTGGCCAGCAACTGCCGGGTGTGCTGTTCGGCGCTGGGATCGTAGTCGTGCAGCTGCAGGTCCTGCACCAGCACCTGCGCGGCCGACAGCAGCATGCCCGGGCGCAGCCCCGCTGCCCGCGCGGCAGGGCTGACCGCACGCAGCACACGACGCTGCGCCGGCCCCTGCAGCAGCACCAGCGGCCGCTGCGGATCCGGCTGCAGGCGCAGCACGCTGTCCAGCGCCAGCTGCGGCAACAACAGGCAGGCCCAGTGCATGGCGCGGCCTCAGTGGGCGATGGCCAGCGGCAACGGTTGCGCCGGTGGCAGCCCGCCGCGGCACTTCAACACCCGCGCCTGGCCGTGGTCGAGCTGCAGGCGCAGGCTGGCCGGGGAGGGGTTGCGGGCGGCGCGGGCCTCGCGGAACACGAAACCCAGGCACTGGCCGCTGTCGGCAGCAACCTGCAGGCGGCGCAGGGCGCGATCGTCAGCCTGCTGCGGCCAGCACAGCACGGCGGCGCAGGCAGCAGAGCGCAGGCACTGCTCGGTCGCCCACAGGGCCTGCTTCGGTGCGGCGTGGATGATCTGCAGCTGGGCCAGGTCGAGCCCGGCAGCGGCCCATGCCGGGGCATGCGGGCGGTAGGGCGGGGCGACCAGCACGATCGGCCGTTCGCGCTGGCTCAGTTTCGCCAGCGCCGGCCAGACCAGGGCCAGTTCGCCGACCCCGGGTGCGGCCTGCAGCACTTCACACAGCCCGCTGGCCGGCCAGCCACTGCCGGGCAGGCGCGCGTCCAGCGCCGGGTGGCCACTGGCCAGATGGCCGCTGGCCTGCCCCTGGCGTGCCGGCCCGCGCCAGACCTGGCGGCCGTCCAGCAGGCGGTCGAGGGCGACGACGGCGCCCATCAGCCGGTCCTCCGAGAGAGGCGCCGGGCTGGCAGGAAGCGGCAGGAGTGGGCGGAAACGGTGGGCATGGAGCGAGTATCGACAGGCCGGTATCAGGGGCTGAGACCGGACATGCTACTCTGCTTATGAGTAATATTACTAATGAAATCGGAGGGTGGGGTTTCAGCTTGCTGAAGGAGGTAAAGCATCCACGCATGGCGTGGATCTACCGGGGAGTGGCTGGCTTGGCCGCAGTAGATCCACGCCATGCGTGGATGGGGGAAATGCGGTGCCGACCAAGGCCGGCACCCCGGACCCTGGCCCGGCGCTATCGGGTCATGGGCGGACCGGCAGGGCCACCGGGCGCAGCGGGGCGGCGTCGCCACCGCGGATCTTCAGCGGGCCACCGATGAAGGCGAACTCGTAGACCTTGTCACGGGCCAGTTCATCCAGCGCCACCAGTTCTATGATCGGCGCGCCCTGCTGCGCCAACAGGTAGGTGTGCAGCGGCACGTAGTCGTCGGACACTTCGGAGGGGAAGGTCTCGAAGCTGAGGTTGTCGGCGCCGACGATCATCGCGCCGCTGTCCTCGACCAGGAAACGCGCCGCATCCAGGCCCATGCCCGGCGGGTTGGCCATGTACGCCTTGGGCTGTTCGAACAGGCGCATGCGACCGGTGCGGATCAGCACGATGTCGCCCTGCTGCAACTGCACGTGCTGGCGCGCCAGCGCATCCTTCAGGTCCTGGCGGGTGACGCGGTAGCTGTCCGGCAGCATGTCCATGCCCTTGGCACCGGCCACGTCGATCAGCACCCCACGGGCGATCAGCGGCGGGAATTTCTCGATGCCGGTGACGTTCCAGCCGCGGTCGCCGAGGTGCTTGTCGGCCTCGAAGCCATTCCAGATCTTTCCATGGATGCCGAAGTGATTCAGCGCATCGATGTGGGTACCGGTATGGCTGTACATCGAGAACGCGGTGCCGGTGTAGCTGCGGGTGAGGTTCATCGTCTCGCCCACGCCCATCGGGTCGTCCATCACCGTGCCGCGCGGGGTGTGGGTCATCCAGAACTGGTAGTGCGGGTCGCCGGCATCCTGCCAGCTGGGCATGCCGACGTAGTACTCGGTTGCCAGATCGTAGGCTTTGCCGCCGCTGACCCGCGACAGGATCGCCGCGCGCGATGCCTCGGTGATCAGGTTGAGGCGGCCGATCTCGTCCTTCGGCCCCCAGGGGCTGGTGCCGACCTGCTGGCCGGAAGGAACGCGTTCGTGTGCGGATACGGGAATGCTGACGGCGGCGCCGGCCAGCAGCAGGGCCAGGGCGGTGCCCAGGGTACGTGGGGTCATGGGAAATCTCCTTGCAGGGTGGGGGAACGGCGCGGCTCAGGCCACGACCAGCGGCGCCAGGGCCTGGCGCAGTTGCGGCAGCGGCAGGGTCTGCAGGCGCAGACCGTTGCCGGTGATGACGGTTGGAATGGAGCGGATGCCGAGCGCGGCAGCTTCAGCGCGGTCGGCCTGCACGCGCTGGCGCACCTCATCGCTGCGCATCCGGTCGGCGAAGACGCCACGCCGATGACCCAGGTGTTCGGCGATATCGAGCAGCACTTCGGCGTCGCCGATGTTGCGGTGCTGGTGCAGGTGTGACCACTGCACGGCATCGAACATCGCGCCGTGCGCGTCGTTGCCGCCGAGCATGCCGGCGGTCTGGCAGGCCAGTGCGCCGAGCCAGCCGGACGGATACTCGAAGTCCTGTGCGCGCATGCCGTCGATGTCGATGCGCGCGCTGTCGTCATGCGCGGCGCAGTCGGCCCAGTGGCGCAGGATGATGGCCTTGGCGCGCGGCATCGAGCCGAACACCTCGATCATCTGTTCGCGCGAGTCCTGAAGCACGAAGCTGCGATGGCGGACCTGGATGCCGAGTTCGGCCGAGACCTGCTGCAGGCGCGGGGCCAGCACGAAGCACCAGCCGCAGACCACGTCATGGAAGAAATCGACCACCGGTGCAGTGGTGGTCAGTGAAGGAAAGGCGATCATCGGCCTGCCGTCCGTGAGAGGGGAGGCGGCAGAGTAGGTGTCGCCGCCGGGCCGAAACAGCACGCGGCGGGCAGCTCAGTTTTCGCTGGCGGTTACGAATCCAGGCCGGCGCAGGCGGGCAGCTCGGCGTGCAGGAAATCGATGAAGGTGCGTACCTTCGGTTGCAGGTGGCGCGCGGTGGGGTAGACCGCGTAGACGAACCGCGGCGGATAGCGATGGTCGGGCAGCACCTGCTGCAGCTCGCCGCTGGCCAGTGCGGGTGCGGCCAGGAACGAGGGCAGCGCACCGATACCGACGCCGGCGACCAGCAGGTCACGCAGCAGCAGGCTGTTGTTGGCGGTGACCCGTGTCGGCAGGGTCACCGTGACCTGACCATCGGGGCCGAGCAGCGGCCAGCTGCCGGGTGAATCGGACAGGCTGTAGCCGAGCACGCTGTGCGCCTGCAGTTCCTCCACCACCTGCGGTGCCGGATGGTGCTGCAGGTAGGAGGGCGCCGCGCACAGCACTTGCTGCAGCGACGCCAGGCGGCGTGCGACCAGCCGCGAATCTTCCAGCTCGGCGCGGATGCGCAGGGAGACATCGAAGCCTTCGCCGACCGCATCGAGCAGCCGGTCTTCCATCACCAGGTCGAGCGCAAGCTGCGGATGCTGCTGCAGGAAACGTGGCAGCAGCGGCGACAGCGTGCTCAGCGCGAACGACTGCGGTGCATTGACGCGCAGGCGTCCGCTCACTTCACCGCGCTGCTGGGCGATGCCGCGCTCCAGGGTGTCCAGCTCATCGAGCAGGCGGCAGCATTCGCGGTAATAGGCATGGCCGGTTTCGGTCAGGCTCATGCGGCGGGTGGTCCGCTGCAGCAGTACTACGCCAAGATGCGTTTCCAGCGTACGCAGCTGCTTGCTCAGCCCGGCTGGCGACAGGCCCAGGTCTTCGGCGGCACGGGCCAGGCTGCCGCGTTCGACGATGCGGCGGAAGGCACGCATCAAGGTGAAGGAGTCCATGCCGGTCCCGGCCGCGATGAGGCCGCCATTGTAGATCCACGCCATGCGTGGATGGATGACGCGGGGATTGCGCCGTTTGTTCAAGCCGACCACCTGTACGCCCCGCCAACATGCAGGCCCCTCACTTCCCGGGTTGCCCATGAAGCACTGGATGCTCCGCCTGTATGCCCCGTTGTTTCTGCTGGGTTTTGTTGCTGCCGCCATCGGCTGGGTCGGTCACCATCACGGTGATCCGCTGTGGCTGCTTGCCTTGCTGGCTGTGGCCATCGCGGTGTCGTTCGCTGCCGAGCGGATGTGGCCATACGACCCGGCGTTCAACCACGACCATGGCGATCGCCTGCGTGACGTCCTGCATGCGCTGGTCAATGAAAGCCTGAACCTGCTGTCGATCGCCACGGTGCCGCTGCTGGCGGTGATCGTGCCCTGGCACATCTGGCCGACGCAGTGGCCATTCGCGCTGCAGGTGCTGGTGGCGATCATCGCGGCTGACCTTGGCATCACCCTGGTCCACTACGCCAGCCACCGCATCGGCTGGTTGTGGCGGCTGCATGCGGTGCATCACAGCGTGACCCGCATGTACGGTTTCAATGGATTGATGAAACACCCGCTGCACCAGGCCGCCGAAGCAGTGGGTGGCGTATTGCCGCTGCTGTTGCTGGGAATGCCGATGCCGGTGGCCGCAGTGCTGGCGTTTGCCATTGCGATCCAGTTGTTGCTGCAGCATTCCAACGTGGACATGCGACCGGGTGTGCTGGGCAGGGTGATGGCATGGGCGCCGCTGCATCGCTTCCACCACATCCGCTATGGCACTGCGGGCGACGTCAACTTCGGCTTGTTCCTGACCGTGTGGGACCACCTGCTGGGAACGGCGTTCGATGCGCCGGGCTATCGGCTGGGGCAGCGTGATCTGGGCATCGGCAGCCAGCCGGACTATCCGCAGGCGTATTCCGCACAACTGCTGGCGCCCTTCCGCGAGCTGCCGCATGGTGATGTGCCGGAGCTTCCGGAAGGTCTGCGCAGGCGCGGTTGATCGGGGAGTCAGGCCGCGTGCAGCTGCAGGCCCTGCAGTTGCGCGGCGCCGATGCCGAACATGCGGCGCAGGCTGCGCGAGAGGTGGGGCAGGTCGGCGAAACCGGCGGCATGCGCGCTGTCGGTCAGGCTGTGCCCGCGCAGATGATGCGCCAGTGCGCTGCGCAGCCGTTGCCACAGCACCCAGCCGCGCAGGGTCACGGCCAGTTCGGACTGGAAGCGCCGATGCAGCTGGCTGGTCGACAGATGCGCGGCCTCGGCGATATCGGCGGCGGGCACCGGACCGGGCAGGTGCTGGGTGATGCGGGCCAGCGCCGCCTGCACGCGACGGTCCAGGGGTTGCGGGCGGCTCAGCCGTGGCAGCCACTCGTGCAGTTGCGCGGCATTGCCTGGCAACGACTGCAGATGCTGCTGGATCTGTTCGAGGTCGGCATGCGCCGGTTCGAGGAACACCGTGCAGCCGTCAATGGGAGCCGACAGGATCGCGTGTGGCTGGAAGGAGGGCAGCCATAACCGCTGGCCTTGCTTCCGCACGCCATCGATCTCGACCTGCCAGGGCGCGCCTTCGCTCAGCAGCAGTTGATGGGCGTAGTGCGCATGCGCAGCGCTGTCACCGGCGTGGCCCTGCAGCACGGCAACGTGTGCATCCAGCAGCAGGGTGCCATTCCAGGGTAGAGCGGGGGAGGACATGGTGGAATTGTAGATCCACGCCATGCGTAGATGGCGCAGGTAGAGCAGTAGATCCACGCCATGCGTGGATGGCGGTCATGGTGCCGCACGGCTCCGGGTGCAAGGCATCCACGCATGGCGTGGATCTACTGAGGTGGGGCGCGCCACCTCAGCGCCCCTGCGGATCCGGCCGATGGTGCACGTACTCGACCACGGTGCCATCGGGATGCACCGCATTGAACGCCGCGCCGGTGGGCACGACCTGCAGTGGGAAGATGATCTCGGCGCCAGCGGCCACCAGTCTGTCGTGATACGGACGGACGTCGTCGACCAGCAGCGTACCCGTGGTCGACGTGAAGGGCGCCAGCGCCTCGTCGCAGCCTTCGATCAGCAGGAACGCACCGACCATCGCCAAGCGCAGGCCCGCCTCGGGAAACGGAAAGCCGGCATCGGCGACCACACCCTGCAGCTGCTCGTAGAAGGCCACGCTGCGTTCCAGTTCGCCGGGGGCGACGAATACCCGGATCAGCACGCGCGGGCTGCGCTGGCTGGAGGTGTCACAGCGGTCGCGCCAGAGATGGTCGAAGTCGCGATGTACGGTCATGGGCTCGATTCGTCGCCGGGGAGATCCATTATCGGCAGCCGCGCGCGGCCCGCTGATGACCGCCGGTGATGGGCTGATAACCATCGTGCAGGTAGCGCCTGTGACTTAGGTCCTGTTGACAGCGATGAACGCCCTCGCACACTCTTCACATGATGGGTCGCCCTGCGCGGCCCGGACAGGCAGGTTGTCACGCACGGGAGGAGGGTCCCGCGCGCAGACCGGTCCGTCCTCTGGCCTGCAAGGCGTTGCCCGGCAACGCATGCGCGGCATGACGCTGCACCCTTCGGCGGCACTTTCCCTGGACCGATTGCCTTGGCAACGGAATTACGCCCGCCGATGAAAACGTTTACAAAGCCGCTCGCCCTGTCCCTGGCCCTGTCTGCCGCACTAGCCACCCCGGCCTGGGCCGACTCCGCCGCCTTCACCGTGCTGACCCTGGAGCAGGCGCCGGCAGCGGACGCGATGCCGGCCCTGGCTGCACAGTTGAAGACCCTGCAGGTGGACGCGGTCAGCGTTCGCCAGGTACAGCGCGGCATCGGCCAGGTCGACCCGCTGCAGCTGCTGGCCGATGGCCTGGGCTACCAGTACCGCTTCATCGCCGCCGGCAAGGATGATGGCCAGACCCAGCACGGCCAGGCCGTGTTGACCCGGCTGCCGATCGCTGCCGAATCCGGCCCGGACCAGCCGGGCCTGAACTATCTGCGCCTGGATGACGGCCGCCATGCCGTGGCGGTCTACACCGATGCGGGCGCCGGTGCCACGCAGCTGCCGGCGCTGGTGTCGCGTTCGCGGCTTGGCGCACCGGCCGTGCTGCTCGGTGCGGTAGCCGGAGAATCGGCCAAGGCCGCCGGCTTCGACCCGGCACGCGTGGCCCTGGAAGCCGATGCCAGCTATTTCAGCGATGGTTTCCAGGCTGCCAGCAGTGCGCCGTTCAAGGTGGAAGGCAGCGCGCTGCGTGCAACCCTGCTGACCCTGGCGTATGCCGCCGACAAGGGCGGCGAGCAGCCGTGGATGGACACCACGCTCACCGCTGATGCGCGCGCTGCGCTGCTGCTGAAGGCGATGACCGAGGACGAGAAGTTCCAGATGCTGCACAGCTACTTCGGGCTGGGCAAGGATGGCGGCAAGCTGCCGGAAGGTGCGGTGGGTTCGGCCGGTTTCGTACCGGGCGTGGCGCGCCTGGGCATTCCGTCGCAGCAGTCGGCCGACGCTGGCGTGGGCGTGACCAATCCGGGTGGCATCCGCCCGGGTGATTTCGCCACGGCAATGCCGTCGGGTCCGTCCACGGCGTCCACCTGGAACCGGGGTGTTGCCTTTGCCGGCGGCGCAACGATGGGCCGCGAAGCCTGGCAGCAGCGCTTCAACATCCTGCTGTCCGGCAGCGTCAACCTGCAGCGTGACCCGCGCAACGGCCGCAACTTCGAATACGCCGGTGAAGATCCGCTGCTGGCCGGTTCGATGGTCGGCGCGGTGATCCAGGGCGTGCAGAGCCAGCACGTCATTTCGTCGATGAAGCACTTCGCGCTGAACGACATGGAGACCCGCCGCAACTTCCACGACGTGCGCATCGGCGAACAGGCCATGCACGAATCGGATCTGCTGGCGTTCGAGATCGCGCTGGAAGCCGGTCGTCCGGGCGTTGCGATGTGTTCCTACAACAAGATCAATGGCACCTACGGCTGCGAGAACGGCTACCTGATGAACCAGGTGCTGAAGCAGGAGTGGAAATTCCCCGGTTTCGTGATGTCCGACTGGGGTGGTGTGCACAGCGGTTCGAAGGCGGCGCTGGCCGGGCTGGACCAGCAGTCGGCCGGTGAAGTGTTCGATGCGGCGGTGTTCTTCGATGAGCCGCTGCGTCTGGCCGTGCACGGCGGCGTGGTGCCGCAGGCGCGCCTGAACGACATGGTGGCGCGCATCCTGCGCACGATGTTCCTGCACGGCAACTTCGACAACCCGCCGCAGCACCAGAAGGTCGACGCAGAAGCCGGCTTCGCCGTGGCCCAGCGCACGGTGGAAGAAGGCAGCGTGCTGCTGCGCAATGAAGGCAGCCTGCTGCCGCTGGCCGACAGCGCCAAGCGCATCGTCATCATCGGTGGCCATGCCGACAAGGGCGTGATCGGTGGCGGTGGTTCGTCGATGGTGGGCGTTACTGCCAAGGGCACCAATGCGGTGCCGGGCGTGCTGCCGACCACCTGGCCGGGCCCGGTGATCTTCCACCCGTCCTCGCCGCTGGAATCGCTGCGTGCCGCGCGTCCGGATGCCACCATCACCTATGTGGACGGCACCAATGCTGCCGCTGCGGCCAAGGCTGCCGCACAGGCGGATGTGGCCATCGTGTTTGCTACCCAGTGGGCAGCCGAATCCGTGGACCTGCCGGACATGCAGTTGCCGGACAACCAGGACGCGCTGATTTCGGCGGTGGCCAAGGCCAACCCGAAGACCGTGCTGGTGCTGGAGACCAACGGCCCGGTGCGCACGCCGTGGCTGGCGCAGGTACCGGCGGTGCTGCAGGCCTGGTACCCGGGCATCCGCGGCGGTGAAGGCATTGCCGCACTGCTGACCGGCCAGGCCAATCCGTCCGGCCGCCTGCCGGTGACCTGGGTGGTGGACGAATCGCAGCTGCCGCGTCCGCACATCGATGGCCTCGGCTTCAAGCCGGCCAAGCCGTTCGGCGATGTGTTCGATTTCGATATCGAAGGCGCCAACGTCGGCTACAAGTGGATGGCAGCCAAGGGCCTGACCCCGACCTTTGCCTTCGGCCACGGCCTGTCCTACACCTCGTTCGCCTATGAAAACCTGAAGGTGAGCGTGGAAGGTTCGCGCCTGGTCGCCAGCGTCGACATCCGCAACACCGGCAAGCGCGCCGGTGCAGATGTCGCCCAGCTGTACCTGAAGCTGCCGGCTGGCAGCACCACGCCGATCCGCCTGATCGGCTACGACAAGGTGAACCTGCAGCCGGGCGAGCAGCGCCGCATCCGCATCGAAGCCGAGCCGAAGACCCTGGCCCATTACGATGCACAGGCTCGCCAATGGAAGATCGATGGCGGCACCTACCAGGTGCAGCTGTCGCGCAATGCTGCCGAGCCGCTGCAGAGCGTGGACGTGCAGCTGGTGGAGCAGGTGCTGCGCTGATACGGCGGGTTGTTGATGCTTGAAGACACGGCCCCGCAAGGGGCCGTGTTGGTTTGTGGTGTTGCCGCTGCGCTCGCCGGGCATGGCCGGCGGGCGAGGGATTCAGCCGGCGTCGTCACCAAACCACACGCGCAGGAAATCGATCAGCTGCCGCACTTTCGGCGAGGGCTGGTTGCTGTGCGGGTACACCGCGTAGACGCTCTGCTGCGGGAAGCGATGCTGGCGCAGAACGGGGCGCAGGCGGTCGTGGGCGAGGTCGTCTTCGATCAGCCAGCGTGGCAGCACGGTGACACCTGCACCGGCCACGGCGAACGCGCGCAGGCTGCTGGCCCCATCCACGCGTATCACTGCGTTGCCCGGGTTGGTGGCGAACAGGGCATCGCTGCCATCCGGTGCGACCACCGGCACATCGGCCAGGCGCGGATAGCCGAGGCGTGGCAGGGTGCCCAGCTGTACGGGGTCATCGACAGCATCGGCGGATGGCAGGCGAGCCAGCAAAGCGGGCGCGGCGACTGCACACAACGGATGCCGCTCCAGCTCGCTGGCATGCAGTCCCGAGTCCGGCAGGCGGCCGAGACGGATCGCCAGATCGAAGCGTTCGGGAATCAGGTCGGCCGGTGCCGGCGAGGTCGACAGATGCAGCACCAGCGCTGGATGCTGCGTGCGGAAGGCTTCCAGTGCCGGAATCAGCCGCAGCTGCGCGTACTCCGGGGTGGTGGTCAGGCGCAGCATGCCCTGCAGCTGATGCTGGTCGCGGCGTGCGGCATCGATCGCGGCCTGCGCAGCATCCAGTGCCTGCACGCAGTGCTGCAGGAACTGTTCGCCGGCCTCGGTCAGCGCCAGGTGGCGGGTGCTGCGCAGCAGCAGGGTTACCCCGAGTTCCTGCTCCAACCGCTTCAGGTTGAAGCTGACCACCGCGCGGCTCAGGCCCAGGCGCTCGGCAGCGGCGGTCAGGCTGCCCGCCTCGACCACGGCGCGGAAGATATCGAAGCGATCGAGGCTGACCATGGCGATTCATTGTCAAAGCAGGTTTGACAGTGTTGCAGCTGTTGTCGTGTTTTTCCAACAAGGTCCGGACGGCATGCTGGTCGCTTCCCCGCTGGAGCGCCGCCAATGCCGTCCCCCCGCCTGCGCCATGAGGCGATCTTCCTGCTGGTGTTCGCCCTGGACCTGGTCAACATGTTCATCGCCACGGTGGCCTACCCGGCGCTGGCGGCCGAGCTGCATGCGGACATCGGCACCCTGGCCTGGGTGGGCACCGCCTACATGCTGGGCCTGAGCGTGGTGATTCCGCTGGCGCCGTGGCTGGCCGCGCGCTGCGGTGAGCGTCGCCTGCTGCTGGTTGCCTTGTTGCTGTTCGCGGTGGCCGCGGGCCTGGCCGGCGCCGCGCCGTCCATCGGCTGGCTGCTGGGCTGGCGATTTCTGCAGGGGCTGGCCGGTGGCCTGTTGATTCCGGTGGCGCAGGCGGCGGCGTACCGGCAGTGCACGCCTGAACAACGCGGTGCGCTGACCCGGCGCATCCTGCTGGTGGCGTTGCTGGTACCGGCGCTGGCACCGGCCCTTGGCGGCCTGCTGGTGCAATGGTTGTCCTGGCGCGGCGTGCTGTGGGCCAGCCTGCCGCTGGCGGTGCTGGCGATCGCTCTGGTACTGGCGTGGATGCCAGCCGATGGCCGGCGCAGTGCGCCACGCCTGCAGGGCTATGCACTGGCCACCGCGATGTCTGCGCTGGGCGCGTTGCTGCTGGCGCTGACCTGTCTGGGTGAGCCCGGCCATCGCTTCGCCGGTGCAGGGTTGCTGCTGCTGGCGACAGTGCTGGCTGTCGCTCATCTACGCCATGCGCGCCGGCAGCCGCAGCCGCTGCTGCGCTGGTCGCTGCTGTCACACAGGGGCCTGCGCATGGCGATGCTGGTGTATCTGGCAGTGCCGGGCGTGTTCATCGGCAGCCAGCTGGCCAGTACCCTGCAGTTGAACCACGCCGGTTACAGCGCTGCGCAGATCGGCGCCCTGATGCTGCCGTGGGCGCTGGCCTCGGCACTGGCGATCACCGGCAGCCGGCGATTGCTGGCGCGCGTCGGGCCGGGCACGGTGCTGCGGCTGGGCATGGTCCTGCAGGCCAGCGGTCTGCTGCTGATGGCACTGCAATCGCAGCCATCGTTCGTGCTGGCCGCCATGCTGTTCGCATTGATGGGCGCCGGAGGCAGCCTGTGCAGCAGCACCGCGCAGACGCTGGCGTTCCATGGTGTGGACGCCGAGGCGCTGGGCGATGCCAGTGCGCTGTGGAACCTCAACCGCCAGCTCAGCTTCTGCCTGGGTACCGCCGCCATCGCGCTGCTGCTGGCCTTGGCCATGCAGTGGTGGCCGGCGCATGCCACCGGCGTGGCGCTGGGACTGGCCGCCGTACTCACCCTGTTGCCGCTGGCGCTGCTGCACCGCGCGCAGCTGCATTCCCTTTCCACGACCGAGACCGCTTGATGGACATGACCGCCGAACACGAAATCCACCTTCTGCACGACAAGCTGCAGGCCTGGTTCCGCGCGGGGATCGCGGCCGATGCACTGGACGATCTGATGGCGCATTTCTGCGCGGACTTCAGCATGGTCGGCATTGCCGGACGCAGACTGGACCGGAGTGCAGTGCAGGCGCTGTTCGCGGGTGGCCACGGTGCGCGACCTGGGCTGCAGATCGCCATCGAGGCTGTGCAGGCGATGGAAGCGCCGATGCCGCTGGCGGTGCTGCGCTATCGCGAGGGACATGCCGTAGGCGCGGGCGAACCCACATGGCGGGAATCGCTGGCGGTGCTGCGGCAGGAAGACGGGCGCTGGCGCTGGCTGGCGTTGCATGAGGTAGCGGTGGCGTGATGAATCCGCCGGGCATGGCCCGGCGCTACCGTGGTTGTCCGCGAACGGGTAGCGCCGGGCCATGCCCGGCGAACGCAGCGGCAGCGGCCCGCACATGTGCCATCAGTCCTGCCTGTAAACGCCGCAGAATGCAAAGCAGGCACGCGCTTTGCCGGGGGCTACGGGAGTAGGCTGGAACCTTTCCTGCCGGGAGGTGATGTCCATGCGTGTGCGTGCCGTTGCTGTTGCCGTAGCCCTGAGCCTGTCCAGCGCCGTGCTGGCCGCCGACACGCCGCCGATGACCCCGGACATCAGCGGAAAACCCTTCGTCGCTCCCGATGTGGGCCGCGACTACGACAAGCGCGTGGTGATGGTGCCGATGCGCGATGGCACCAGGCTGTATACGGTGATCGTGGTGCCCAAGGGTGCCCACAACGCGCCGATCCTGTTGACCCGCACACCGTACGACGCCGCCGGCCGCGCCAGCCGCAGCGATTCTCCGCGCATGCGCGATCTGCTGCCGCAGGGCGATGAAGTGTTCGTCGATGGCGGCTACATCCGCGTGTTCCAGGATATCCGTGGCAAGTACGGCTCCGAGGGCGATTACGTGATGACCCGGCCGCTGCGCGGGCCGCTGAACGGTACCAAGGTCGATCATTCCACCGATGCGTGGGACACCATCGATTGGCTGGTCAAGCATGTGCCGGAAACCAATGGCAAGGTCGGCATGCTCGGCTCGTCGTATGAAGGCTTTACCGTGGTGATGGCGTTGACCGATCCGCACCCGGCACTGAAGGTGGCAGCGCCGCAGAGCCCGATGGTCGATGGCTGGATGGGCGACGACTGGCTCAACTACGGCGCCTTCCGCCAGGTCAATTTCAACTACTTCGCCATGCAGACCGAGAAGCGCGGCAAGGGCACGCCACTGCCGTCGCTCGGCTACGACGATTACAGCACCTTCCTGCGCATCGGCTCGGCCGGTGACTACGCCCGCTTTACCGGCGTGGACCAGCTGACCTGGTGGAAGAAGCTGGTACAGCACCCCGCATACGATGCGTTCTGGCAGGGCCAGGCGCTGGATGCGGTGATGGCGAAGACGCCGCTGAAGGTGCCGACCATGTGGCTGCAGGGCCTGTGGGACCAGGAAGACATGTGGGGTGCCAACCACGCCTACCAGGCGATGGAAGGGCGCGATACCGGCAATACCCACAACTACCTGGTGATGGGGCCGTGGCGGCACAGCCAGGTGAACTATGACGGCAGCCAGCTGGGGGCGCTGAAGTTCGACGGCGATACCGCGCTGCAGTTCCGCCGCGACGTGCTCAAGCCGTTCTTCGACCAGTACCTGGTGGACGGCGCGCCGAAGGCCGATACACCACCGGTGCTGGTCTACAACACCGGTGAAAACCACTGGGACCGCCTGCAGGGCTGGCCACGCAGCTGCGAGAAGGCGTGTGCTGCCAGCAGCAAGCAGCTGTACCTGCGTGCCGGTGGCAAGCTGGCGTTCCAGGCACCGGCGGCGGGCGAGGGCGACTTCGAGGAATACGTGTCCGACCCGTCCAAGCCGGTGCCGTTCGTGCCGCGCCCGGTGCGCTTCGGCGACCGCGACATGTGGACCACCTGGCTGGTCAAGGACCAGCGCTTCGTCGATGGCCGGCCTGACGTGCTGACCTTCATCACCGAGCCGTTGTCCGCACCCCTGCGCATCGGTGGCGCGCCGGTGGTGAACCTGCAGGCATCCACCAGTGGCACCGACAGCGACTGGGTGGTGAAGCTGATCGACATGTATCCGGACCAGGAGGCGTCGACGCCGGAGATGGGTGGCTATGAGCTGCCGGTGTCACTGGCGATCTTCCGTGGTCGTTACCGCGAGAGCTTCAGCGATCCCAAGGCGCTGGCGGCCAACCAGGTGCTGCCGTACCGCTTCGACCTGCCCAATGCCAACCACACCTTCCAGAAAGGCCACCGGGTGATGGTGCAGGTGCAGTCCAGCCTGTTCCCGCTGTACGACCGCAACCCGCAGACCTACGTGCCCAACATCTACCTGGCCAAGCCGGGTGACTACCAGAAGGCCACACAGCGGGTGTGGCACAGCGCCGCGCAGGCCAGCTACATCGAGCTGCCGGTGTATTGAGGCGGAGGGGATGACGCCGGGCTATGCCCGGCGTCTGCGATGACGCGAAAGCGTGTCGACCAAGGTCGACACCTACCAGAGCAGATGGGCTTCAGCCGACCTTCGAAGGGCCGGTGCGCCAGCGGCTGGGCACCAGCCCGAAGCGCTTGCGGAATGCTGCGGCGAAGTTGCTGGGATGACGATAGCCGGTTTCCGCCGCCGCCCGCTCCACGCTCCAGCCGGATTCACGAAGGCCCTGCTCGGCGTGACGCATGCGCTGTTCGTGCAGGTAGTCGAATACCGAGCAGCCATACTCCTGGACGAAGTGCCGGCGCAGCGCGCTGGGGCTCATGCAGGCCAACTGGGCCAGCTCGACCAGGCTGTGCGCATGGGCGGGATCGTCGTGCAGGAAAGCCCGCACGCGCTCGAGCCGGCTGCGCTGGCCGCTGCGCAGCATGCGTGCACCTTCAACGTGCAGATCATCGGCCTGCAGACCCACCGTCAGCAGCTGCAGCGCCACGCCTTCGCGCCAGAGTGCATCCAGATCGTCCTGCCAAGGGCTGTCGAACAACTGCGCGAGGGTCGGCAGCATCGCGTGCGGGATGGCCCAATGGCGGCATTCCAGTGGCGCGCGCAACGCCTGTTGCAGTTGCGGTTGCTGGAACACGTCCGGATCCATGTCGGCGGGCACCAACAGGCTGATGCCACGCAGGCGCGTATTGCCCGGATGGACGCCGACCATTGCCACATGGTCGCGGTGGCTGGTGGTCACTGCGGTGCCTGCGCGCAGGCTGAAGTCACTGCGGTTGGGAACTTGCACGTCGACCTGGCCCTGCAGCATCACGCGGATGACCAGGCCGGGCCTTTCGTGCGCTGTGGCGGTATAGGCGATGCGGTTGTGCACATCCGATGCGAGCAGGCTCATGCCCCCGCGCAGGGTCTGTTCGTGCAGGTCGCCGTGGCCGGCCCACTGTTCTTCGCGCAGGTGGCTTGGATCGGCACGGTAGTCATAGCCGTGTCGCTGGCCAAAACGGCGGTAATCGGCAAACGTGAAATATCGGGACATCGCTCGGCGCTCAACAATAAAAGACGGGTGCCGGCGACGATGTGCCCGCACGTTCCATCGTGCACCTGCAGCGCGGATCGGTCCTGCGCTTTCAGAGGTAGAAATAGATTCCCGTCATTTTCTCCAATGCCAGCCCGAATGCGATATCCAGCGGGTCAATCGATTGGCATTTACGGCCAAGTTGAAGCTCGCGCAGCAATGCGCGTGCGTACTGCAACTGCTCGGTGCGGGTGATCGATTCGTCTTCGTAGCGGTCAAAGAGCAGACCGAAACGGGTATTGAGGGCGGTGAGGAAGCCGCTGTCGAACAGAAGATCGACCGTGGAATCGCTGAGCATCACCTCGTACAGGTCGCCGGGCAGGCAGGAATCGGTGTCCAGCCGCCGTTCGGCATCGGCAGTAAGCGGAACGCAGGCTGTACGCATGGGAGTTTCTTTGCCGGGCATACGCGCAAGTATCCCCCATGCAGCGCTTTCGTCACGAAGAAAGGCGTAGTGTCGGTGGAGTCGGACGCTTCTGTCCGCATCGATTCCCAACGCATGGAGACCACAGATGATTGATTACCAGCTCAACGGAAAAACCGCGATCGTGACCGGTGGTGTTTCCGGTATCGGCCTGGCGGTAGCAGAAACGCTCGCTGCATCCGGTGCGCGCATTTCGGTGTGGGATCTGAAGCAGGAAGCGGTGGATGCAACAGTGGCCGCGCTGCGCAGCCAGGGGGCTGAGGCCATCGGCGTCGCGCTGGATGTGACCGACGAGGCGGCGGTGGAAGCGGCGGTGCAGCGCACGGTGAAGGAACTGGGCGGCGTGCACATCGCGGTGAACAATGCGGGCATCGGCGGGCCAGCGGCCAGCAGTGGCGACTACCCGATCGATGGCTGGAAACGCGTGGTGGATGTGAACCTGACCAGCGTGTTCCTGTGCCAGCGGGCGCAGATCCAGGCGATGCGTGCGGCGGGCAGTGGTGGCAGCATCATCAACATGGCCTCCATTCTGGGGCAGGTGGGCTATGCCGGCTCGACCGCCTACGCGGCCGCCAAACATGGTGTGGTCGGCTTGACCCAGACGGCTGCATGGGAGCATGCCGCCGATGGCATCCGCATCAATGCGGTGGGCCCGGGCTTCATCAACACGCCGTTGCTTGAAAAGATGGACGCCAAGGTGCGTGCAACGCTGGAAGGGCGGCATGCGCTCAAGCGCTTGGGAACACCGCAGGAAGTGGCCGCGCTGGTGGCCTGGCTGGCCAGCGACGATGCCTCGTTCGCGACGGGTGCGTACTACGCCATCGATGGTGGCTATCTGGCGCAGTAACCGGGTGCAACCGGGGTACGCATGGCGGTGATCAACCGGTCGACGCCATGCCTGGATGAATCCGCGCGGTGAAGAGGGCGTGCCATCGCCTTCACCGCCGTCCCACGGCCGCCGCGCAACGCTCCGGGAAACTACCGGAGCCTCTTTATGGAACTCACCCAGGACATGTCCATTCTGCTGCGCGTGGCCGCTGCCATGGTCTTTGGCGGCGTGCTGGGCGTCGAGCGCGAGATGGGCAAGCACGCTGCCGGCCTGCGCACGCACATGCTGATCGCCGGTGCTGCTGCGCTGATCGTCGGGCTCGGTGACTCGGTGGCCGAACACTTCCAGCAGGAGCGCTACCGCGATCTGCTGCAGGTCGACCCGGTGCGCTTGATCGAAGCGGTGGTGGCCTGCGTCGGTTTCGTCGCCGCGGGCACCATCCTGCGTGGCAATCGCGAGGACCAGGTCAGCGGGCTCACCACGGCCAGCTCCTTGATCATGGCGGCTGCCATCGGCATTGCCGTGGGCATCGGCAAGTACGTGATCGCACTCGGTGTCAGCGTGCTGTGCGTACTGGTGCTCGCGCTGATCCGACGGGTGGAGAAGAAGCTGTAATCCCAACAATGGTACTACCAATAATTCCGTATAGCCCTATGGTCTAATAGGCTCTTCGCAGGATTGGCGGTTCAATTCGCGCCTGTGGTCCGTTCACTGGTCAAATCGGTACGACCAATGATGACGGGCACGACGCCCCCACCCGGTGGGGAACCTCCTGTTCCTGTCGAGAGCCCTCATGCAGCCCTGGCAACACGTGTACGACCCCGCTGGCAACCTGTGGTTGTCGAGCCTGATCGCGCTGCTGCCGATCGCCTTCTTCTTCGTTGCCCTGGCCGTGCTGCGCATGAAGGGCTGGATCGCCGGCACCATCACCGTGGCCATCGCACTTGGCGTGGCACTGCTGTTCTATCGCATGCCGGTGGCGCAGGCGCTGGGCGCGGCAGGCTTCGGCTTCGTCTATGGCCTGTGGCCGATTGCCTGGATCATCATCGGCGCGGTGTTCCTGTACAAGGTCTCGGTCAAGACCGGCCAGTTCGACATCATCCGCGCCTCGATCCTGTCGGTTACCGAAGACCAGCGGCTGCAGATGCTGATGGTCGGCTTCGCCTTCGGTGCCTTCCTGGAGGGTGCGGCCGGGTTCGGTGCGCCGGTGGCGATTACCGCCGCGCTGCTGGTCGGGCTGGGCTTCAAGCCACTGTATGCGGCCGGCCTGTGCCTGATCGTCAACACCGCGCCAGTGGCGTTCGGTGCGATGGGCATTCCGATCATCGTGGCAGGGCAGGTGACTGGCCTGGACGCCTTCGAGATCGGCCAGATGGCGGGCCGCCAGCTGCCGTTCCTGACCATCATCGTGCTGTTCTGGATCATGGCGATCATGGATGGCTGGCGCGGCATCAAGGAAACCTGGCCGGCGGTGCTGGTGGCTGGCGGTTCGTTCGCCATTGCCCAGTACCTGACCTCCAACTTCATCGGCCCGGAACTGCCGGACATCACCGCTTCGCTGGCGTCGCTGGTCTGCCTGACCCTGTTCCTGCGCCGCTGGAAGCCGGTACGGATCTTCCGCTTCGATACCGAAACCAGCGCCGAGGCGGCGGCACAGGCACTGGAAGCACCGCGCCACAGCGTTGGCCAGATCGCCAAGGCGTGGTCGCCGTTCCTGATCCTCACCGCGATGGTCACTGTGTGGAGCATCAAGCCGTTCAAGTCGTTGTTCGCAGCCGGTGGCCCGCTTGAAGGCTGGGTGCTGAAGATCCCGGTGCCGGGCCTGGACCAGATGGTGCAGAAGATGCCGCCGATCGTCGATGCGCCGCTGAGCTATGAGGCGGTGTACAAGTTCGACTGGTTCTCGGCCACCGGTACCTCGATCATCCTCGCCGCGGTGATCGCGATCATCGCCCTGCGCATGCCGGCGCGGTCGGCGCTGCAGACCTTCGGTGAAACCGTGCGCGAACTGCGCATGCCGATCTTCTCGATCGGCATGGTGCTGGCGTTCGCCTTCATCGCCAACTATTCGGGCCTGTCGGCCACGTTGGCGCTGGCACTGGCGCACACCGGCAAGGCGTTCCCGTTCTTCTCGCCGTTCCTGGGCTGGCTGGGCGTGTTCCTGACCGGTTCGGATACCTCGTCCAATGCGCTGTTCTCGGCGCTGCAGGCGACCACCGCGCAGCAGATCGGCGTGTCCGACGTGCTGCTGGTGGCAGCCAACACCACCGGCGGCGTCACCGGCAAGATGATCTCGCCGCAGTCCATTGCCATTGCCTGTGCAGCGGTGGGCCTTGCTGGCAAAGAGTCGGACCTGTTCCGCTTCACCGTCAAGCACAGCCTGATCTTCACCACGATGGTCGGCCTGATCACCCTGGCCCAGGCCTACTGGCTGACCTGGATGATTCCCTGAGCATGCAGCGCCGGCCGACCAACAGCGGCGTGCTTCGGGCCACAATGGCGCCATGAGCACACAACGGGTTTCGGACAAGGTGGCCGCGCAGCTGCGTGCGCTGGTGCAGGAACGGCAGCTGCAGCCGGGCGACAGGCTGCCGGCCGAGCGCACGCTGGCGGTGCAGCTGGGGGTCTCGCGCACGGCACTGCGCGAGGCCATTGCACAGTTGGCCAGCCACGGTCTGCTGACCGCGCGCGTGGGTGGTGGCACCTATGTGAGCGAGCCCGCCGCACGGGCACGGCAGGCACTGGATGAACCCCTGGTGCCATACCTGCCGCTGTTCCAGGGCGACCCGGAATACCGCTTCGACGTGCTGGAAATCCGCCACGCGCTGGAAGGCGCCACGGCCTGGCACGCGGCGCTGCGCGCCACCGACGAAGACCGTGCGCGCATCGCCCAGGCGTTCCAGACCATGATGGACGCGCATGGCAAGGACGACCCCACTGGCGAAGCCGAGGCCGACGCGGCCTTCCACCTGTCCATCGCCGAGGCGTCGCACAACCTGGTGCTGCTGCAGGTGATGCGTGGTCTGTTCGAACTGCTGCAGACCAACATCTCGCAGAGCCGGGAAAAGCTGTACACCTCGGCCAGGACCTTCTCTCCGTTGTCCGACCAGCACCGCGAGATGATGGATGCGGTGCTGGCCGGCGACCCCGAACGCGCGCGCGCCGCCGCACATGCCCACCTCGAGTTCGTGCACACCACGCTGCGCACCCTCGATGACAACGAAGCCCGGCGTGCGCGGGCCTCGCGCCTGCCTTCCCCACACGGTTGACCCCATGATCATTTCCGCCTCCACCGATTACCGTGCAGCAGCCGAGCGTCGGTTGCCGCCGTTCCTGTTCCACTACATCGATGGCGGTGCGTATGCCGAGCACACGCTGAAGCGCAACGTGTCCGACCTGTCCGACATTGCGCTGCGCCAGCGCATCCTGCGCAACATGTCCGACCTGAGCCTGGAAACCGAGCTGTTCGGCGAGAAGCTGGCGATGCCGGTGGCGCTGGCCCCGGTCGGCCTGACCGGCATGTATGCCCGTCGCGGTGAAGTGCAGGCGGCGCGCGCAGCCGACAGCCGGGGCATTCCGTTCACGTTGTCCACGGTGTCGGTGTGCCCGATCGAAGAAGTCGCGCCGGCGATCCAGCGCCCGATGTGGTTCCAGCTGTACGTGCTGCGCGATCGCGGTTTCATGCGCAATGCGCTGGAGCGCGCGCAGGCGGCGGGTGTGACCACCTTGGTGTTCACGGTCGACATGCCGGTGCCGGGCGCGCGCTATCGTGACGCACACTCGGGCATGAGTGGTCCGAATGCTGCAATGCGCCGGATCGGCCAGGCCATCACCCATCCGCGCTGGGCGTGGGACGTGGGCCTGCGCGGACGCCCGCATGACCTCGGCAACATTTCCACCTACCGTGGCAACCCAACGGGCCTGGAGGACTACATCGGCTGGCTGGGCAGCAACTTCGATCCGTCCATTTCGTGGAAGGACCTGGAGTGGATCCGCGAGTTCTGGAAGGGCCCGATGGTGATCAAGGGCATCCTCGACCCGGACGATGCACGTGACGCGGTCGCCTTCGGCGCCGATGGCATCGTGGTCTCCAACCATGGCGGCCGCCAGCTGGATGGTGTGCTGTCCACCGCACGTGCCTTGCCTGCCATCGCCGATGCGGTGCAGGGCGACCTGAAGATCCTCGCCGATTCGGGTATCCGCACCGGGCTGGACGTGGTGCGCATGCTGGCGCTGGGCGCCGATACCGTGCTGCTGGGGCGCGCCTTCGTCTACGCGCTTGCCGCACAGGGCGAGGCCGGCGTGGCCAACCTGCTGGACCTGATCGCCAAGGAAATGCGCGTGGCGATGACACTGACCGGTGCACACCGCATCGCCGATATCGGCCGTGATTCGCTGGTGCGCCTGCCATGAGTGATCGCAATACGGTGCTGGCGCAGTTGCGTGCCGCGGTGGGGGACCGCCACGTACTGACCGGCGACAAGGCCACCCGTCGCTTCCGTCGCGGCTATCGCTTTGGCGACGGCCCGGTGCTGGCGGTGGTGCGCCCGGGCTCGCTGCTGCAGCTGTGGCAGGTGCTGCAGGCGGCGGTGCAGGGCGGCGCGGCGATCATCCTGCAGGCGGCCAATACCGGCCTGACCGGCGGTTCCACCCCGGATGGTGACGACTACGGCCGGCCGATCGTGCTGATCAGCACGCTACGCCTGACCGGCATCCAGCTGTTGAACGAGGGGCGGCAGGTACTGTGCCTGCCCGGCGCCACGCTGGACCGCTTGGAGCAGACGCTGGCACCCCTCGGCCGCGAGCCGCACTCGGTGATCGGCTCGTCGTGCATCGGCGCCTCGGTGCTGGGCGGCATCTGCAACAACTCCGGTGGCGCACTGGTGCGCCGTGGCCCTGCCTACACCGAGCTGGCGCTGTATGCCCAGGTTGACGAGCGGGGCGAACTGCAGCTGGTCAACCATCTGGGCATCGCGCTGGGCGATACGCCCGAGCAGATCCTGCAGCGTCTGCAGGACGGTGACTACCGAGCTGCAGACGTCAGCAATGGGGATGGCCGTGCCGCCTCCGATCCGCGTTACGCCGAGGAAGTACGCAAGGTGGATGCCGATACTCCGGCACGCTTCAATGCCGACCCCAGCCGCCATTTCGAGGCGGCCGGATCGGCGGGCAAGCTGGCCGTGTTCGCCGTGCGCCTGGATACGTTCGAGAAGGAGGCCGCCGAGGTCTTCTACATCGGCAGCAACCGCACCGACAGCCTGACCGCGATCCGCCGCCAGCTGCTGACCGGCTTCGAGCGCCTGCCGATCGCCGGCGAGTACATCCACCGCGATGCCTATGACATCGGTGAGCGTTACGGCAAGGACAGCTTCCTGCTGATCGACAAGCTCGGCACCGCACGCGTGCCGGCCGCGTTCGCGCTGAAGAGCCGGGTCGATGGCTGGTTCGAACGGCTTGGCCTGCGTGGCGTGACCGACAGGGTGATGCAGACGCTGACCGGTCTGCTGCCTTCGCACCTGCCCAAGCGCATGGGCGAGTTCCGCCAGCGCTACGAGCATCACCTGCTGCTGAAGGTTTCCGCACAGGATGCGGCCGCCACCGAGACGTGGCTGCGCGGCTTCTTCAACGACCATGAAGGCGGGTACTTCCACTGCACGGCGGACGAAGGGCGCAAGGCGTTCCTGCATCGCTTCGCCGTGGCCGGTGCCGCCGTGCGCTATCGCGAAGTGCACCGCGAGCAGGTGCAGGACATCGTCGCGCTGGACATCGCGCTGCGCCGTGATGATGCCGACTGGTTCGAGCAGCTGCCGGCAGACATCGACGGCCGCCTCTTGCACAAGCTGTACTACGGCCACTTCCTGTGCCACGTGTTCCACCAGGACTACATCGCGCGCAAGGGTGAAGACCCGATGGCCATCGAGCACGCGATGTGGGCATTGCTGGACCAGCGCGGTGCCGAGTATCCGGCCGAGCACAATGTCGGCCACCTGTATCCGGCCAAGCCGGCGCTGGCCGGCTTCTACCGCACGCTGGACCCGAGCAATACCTTCAACCCCGGCATCGGCCAGACGTCGAAGGCGAAAGGGTGGGGTGGCTGCGACTGTAACGGACACTGATGGCAAACGCCTCGAAAATTCGGATTCGTTGTATTCCAGACTCATCGCCTTGGCACTAGCCTGAGCCCTTGCAATAGACGGATGCACGATCGATGCAGAGCGCAAATGAAATATGGGTTTCCATCAGAGCGTCGCTTTTCGAGAAGCACTGTCTGGATGAGATGCAGCTACGGCCAGGAGCTTCCGAAAGTGAATTGATTGAATTGGAGGCCCAGTTGGGAGTTGTTCTGCCAGATCTGCTGAAGCAGATGCTGATGATTCACGACGGACAGGACGGGTTCGGGCTTCTTTTCGGAAATCAGATGCTCTCGATAGCGGAGATCCTGCGGCAGTGGCGAGGATGGCGGGAGATCGAGGCTGACGGGATGAACGAAGACTGCGCTGAGTTCATGGAGGCTAGCCCTCCTGGGGTGGTGAAGTCCATGTACACGAATGCGCGCTGGATACCGCTCACGCATGACGGCGGTGGAAATCACATGGGCTTGGACTTCGATCCCGATGCGGGTGGGTCTGAAGGTCAGATGATTGCGTTTGGGGCTGACGAAGATACGAAATATCTTCTCGCACGTACTTTTGATGATTTTGTGGCGAAGGCCTTGGAGTGGATCCAACAGTCGCGTTGGAATGACGGCGGCCTGCAATCAGACGCCGATGATGGTTTTGCTCCCCCTGCGATTCTGCGTTGCATCAGCGGATAGCCCCGGATGCCGTTCTCATGGTGGCTCCCTGTATTGCCTGCGACGTGATCGGAATTGATGCAGAAGACCGTTCTTCTCTGCGTTACCATCCGTGTTCCGTAGGCATGCACCGATGCGCAGGAGTTGCGATGCAGAGAACAGTTATTCGCACCGTGCTGAGCACACTGCTGCTGTCCGCTCCGCTGCTTGCGCAGGCTGCTGCCCCCGTCCAACAGGATGCCGCAGGCAACCGGTTGGAGGCGCTATTGCTGCAGGGCGAGCAGGGAGCGGACGACCCCGAGCGCTACTGCACTGCCGATGGCCAGTGGTGCGTGCGGGCGTTGCCCGCAACAGGCCAAGACCAGCCGGCAGCACTGGAAGTCGCCGAGCGTGCGGGTGATGACGCCGAACCAAAGATGCGACACGTCCCCATCAACGTGGTTGACGATGGCGACCTGCGGGTCTGGCCTTTCATCGTGCGCCTGGCCCCCGGCGCGGGTGCAGGCCAGACCGTGGCCGATCCGCAACAGGCGACACTGCAGAACGTGCTCGTCGGCGGCCTGCTGGAGGCCCGCGCGATGTATTCCGGTGGCGGTGCCAGCGCATCGACCCTGCAGCTGGCGCGCATCCGCCATCTCGATGGAGGCATCCAGGTGGACGCCGACGTGCTGTCCGTTGCGTTGTCGGCCAACAAGATGATCCGGGCCTGTTTCAGTGAGCGCGATTTCGATCAGCGCGCCGGTGCCTGCCACGACGAATACAGTTTCGACGCTGAACTTGCGTTGGCAACCGAGGGGCAGGATATGCCCGTGCTGCGCTACCGGACCGAGGCCAGCAACTACCCGGCCGGGGTATCACCGCAGCGGGACTCGCTGGCCAAGGGACGGTTGAGGAAGAAGGATCTGCGCACCGAACAGGACGCGGAATGCAGCTACACGCGTACCTTCCGCTTCACCTCAGGGGCTTACCAGCCGGATCAGCCGCTGCCGGAGTGCTCGGGCTACACCGAGCCCTGAGCCATGGAGCCGGGCAGGGGCCCGGCTCTGTGCGACGACGCTGGCGCGTTTACTCGCAGCGGGTGGCGGTGATGATGTTGTCCTTGTCCACGAACACGCGCAGGCGGTCCTGGCGGATGTCCTTGGTGGTGATGGTGGCCGGGCCGATGGGATTGACCATGCCGGCGCCGCTTTCGCTGGACAGGCGGCGGATGTTCGGCTCGTTGGCCGGCTGGCCGATGGCCCAGCCCAGCTGGCTGGCATCGCAGCGGCCACTGCCCTTGACCTCCGGGCCGGGAGTGCTGACACAGGCCGACAGCAACAGGGCCGAGGCGGGCAGCAACAGAGTCAGGCGGATGGTCATGCGGGCGCTCCTGCGCAGGGGATTGGCGGCACGATAGCACTGACCGCGCGAAACCCGGCAGCGTTCGGGTCATTGCCCGCGCGGCCGCTGCACTGCATAGTGGCCGGCGTTGCCGGCAGCGTGCCGGTGGGCAGGCCGGGCCAGTCCGGTGCAGGTGTTGGGTCCAGTATGACGGCAGGCAGTTTGTGTGGCAGGCAGAACGCAGTGAAGGCGGTGGCTGTGCTGTCGCTGCTTTGCATGGCAGTGGCCGCCTTGGCCGCCGAACCGGTCGCAGCGCCCGCCGCCGAAGCGCCGGTGTTCGGTGGCTGGCGCAACCTGCAGACCGAGGCGGGTTACCAGCCGGCGCAGCGCAACCTGGCGTTCGCGCTGCTGCCGCAGGCTGCAACCCGTGGTGATCGCTTCGCCATCCTCGACCGCGAAGGCAAGCGCACGGTGTGCTGCCTGCAGGTGGCCAGCGAGTCGCTGGGTGTTGCCGCGCTGCGCGAGCAGTACCACCTGCCGCAGGCGGGGGTGACCGATCTTAGCAACGGCCGCAGCCCGGCGCGCCCGTACCTGCCGCATGTCTATGCGATGCAGCGGGTGGATGAACTGGCCGACTATGGTTTCGCCGATGTTGCCGGGGCCTACAGCGATCTGGGCGGGCTGCTGCTGCCCGACGCTGCCGCGCTGGACGCCGACGGCAGCGAGGTGCGCCTGGGCGAGGCCCATTATCGCCTGCAGTTCCATCGTCAGCCGCTGGCCGATGACGATGGCGCACTGGACCGCTATACCCTGCAGTTGCTGCCTACGGGTGCACCGGTCGTGGTTGAAGTGCCGTTCGGCACCTACTGATTGCCACATCTCACTGGCTAGAATGGCGGGCGGCGCTGCCTGTCGCGCCTGATCCCGCGAGTTGTTGCCGTGCGATTTATGCTGCTGCCCCTGATGTTGCTGGCCGGTTGTGCCAGCGTGCCCCCCGCGCCGCCGCCGGCCCATTCGGATGCGCTGTGGCGCCTGATCGAGCGTGATTGCCAGGGCGCACAGTCGCCACGCGGCGATTGCCTGCAGGTGCGCCCGGCTGTCGACCACCGCGATGTGCTGGTCAAGGATGCGCACGGCCACTATCAGTTCCTGCTGATGCCGCTGGACAAGGTCAGCGGCATCGAAAGCCCCGCGCTGTACCGGCGTGGCGCACCCAATTACTTCGCCGCTGCCTGGCAGGCCCGCACGCGCACCGAACAGGCGCTGGGCCAGCCGCTGCCGCGCAGCGTCGCCAGCCTGGCATTGAATTCGCCGCATGGTCGCTCGCAGCACCAGCTGCACATCCACGTCGACTGCCTGCGCGCTGACGTTCTGCAGGCGTTGGAAGACAATCGCGCGACCCTCGGCACGCAGTGGGCACCACTTCCGGTGCTGTTGCGCGGCCATCAGTACCAGGCGCGGCTGCTGCCCGGCGAAGCGCTGACTGCCAATCCGCTCAACCTGCTGGCCTATGGCCTGAGCGGCGTGGACAAGGTTGGCCAATGGAGTCTGCTGGTGGCTGGGCACGAGGACGTGCACGGCGCGCCCGGTTTCATCCTGCTGGCCACGCAGCTGGACCCGGACAGCGGCAACGATGCCAGCGCCGAGGAGCTGCAGGACCATGCCTGCAGCGTGTTGACCGGTGCGGATGCTTCGCTGGAGCGGGTGCGCTAGTTTTCCGTTGGCTGCCGCTGCAGCCAGACGGGGGCAGTCAGGGCGTACAGCTGGCGGTCCTGCCAGCCTTCGGCATCCAGGTGGTGGTCGCGCAGCAGGCCTTCGCGCTCGAAGCCGAGCGCCTGCAGGGTAGCGACCAGTTCGCTGCCTGCATCGGGCGGCAGCAGCACGAACAAGCGACGGATTCCTACCTGTTCGAACAGGAACGTGCACAGCGCCTGCAACGAAGCGTGCAGCTGCCGTTGCCGGGGGCAGCCTGCTGCATGCAGCCAGCGCAGTTCGACGCTGCGCGCATGCGCGCAATGCAGGCGCAGATTCAGCTGGTCCAGCAGCTCACCCACTGCATCGAAGCTGCCCAGCAGCAGATGATCGTTGTCGTGTTGCAGCTGCGAACGCTGCACACCGCAGAGGAAGTGGGCTTCGGCATCGAAATGGCCAGGCAGGTTGCTGCTGCGTTCGACCTGCTGATGGTAGTGACGCCAGGCGGAAAGGTCTGAACGCTGCAGGGGGCGCAGTACGACGGGCCCGTGCTGGAGCCGCAGGAGATGGCGGCGCAGCACCGGTCGCAGCGGTGGCAGGGAAGCAGGGAAATACCGGTTCATGGGGTGGGACGATGCCGCACCTGGGCGAACGGGGACAATGAAAGAAGTTGCAAACGCGGTGTTGCCGACGCCTGCGGTCTGATTCGGTTCAGGCATAAGGCCATCAGGCCTGGTCATTTCCGTTGCAACCATCCGTTCAGGACACTTTCGTTACGGGATCGTTATGCGCGCACCGTCGCCAGCGTCCCGGACCACCCGCCCAACTCCCCCAGGAAGCCCATGTCCGCCTCTTCCCTGGCGCTGCGCCCGCGTCCGCTGGTGCTTGCCTTGTCGTCCCTGATGCTGGCCTCGTTGCCGGCCTTCGCGCAGGAAAGCGCACCCACCTCATTGCAGGAAGTGAAGGTCACCGGCTCGCGCATCCCGCGTGCCAGCGTCGAGGGGCCGTCACCGGTCACGGTGATCAGCCGCGAGCAGATCGATGCGCAGGGCTACCGCAACGCCTTCGATGCGTTGAGCGCGCTCACTGAAAACACCGGTAACGTGCAGGGCGAAGACTTCGGCAATACTTTCACCCCGGCGGCGAATACCATCAACCTGCGTGGCCTGGGCCCGAACCGCACGCTGGTGCTGGTCAATGGCCGGCGCCAGGCCGACTATCCGCTGGCCTACGAGGGCTCGGTGAACGTGGTCAACCTGGCCAACATCCCCAGTGCGTTGATCGAGCGCATCGAGGTGCTGGCCGCAGGCGCATCAGCGGTGTACGGCTCCGATGCGATCGCCGGCGTGGTCAACATCATCCTCAAGGACCGTTTCGACGGCGTGGACGTCAACGTGCGTGCCGGCGGCACCCAGCAGGGTGGTGGTGACAACCAGCGCGTGCAGGTGGTGGGCGGCAGCTCGGGCGATCGCTGGGAAGGCCTGTTCGGCTTCGAACTGGACGTGCGCAAGGCGATCCACGCGCGGCAGCGCGACTTCATGGATTCGCTGGACGATGATCCTACCGGCAAGGCGCCACAGCCGACGGCCATCGCCTATCGTCGCAACGCAGCCACCGGTCGCAACATCGATCCGGGCGTCGCTGGCTGCGATGCGGCCTCGGCCATCTACGGTGGCAGCGTGTTCCGCGCCAACAACCCGCGCCAAGGCGCGTACTGCGGCAGCAACGAGGCCGCTGCCAGCTACTGGACCGTGCAGACCGAGAAGCGCAACCTCAACGGCTACGGCCTGCTGACGTTCCACGTCAACGACAGCACCGACCTGTTCGCCGATGTCGCCGTGGGCAGCGCACGGATCCACAACAACACGCGTGCACCCACCTGGACCTCGTCACGCAACTACTTCTACAACCAGAACACGGGCAACCTGGAAAGCTGGTACCGCCGCTTTGCGCCAGAGGAAATCGGCGGCCTGCCACGCAACGCCAATCGTTTCCTGGAAAACTCGTGGTCGTTCAATGTCGGTGCGCGTGGCCAGTTCGGTGACAGCGGCTGGGACTACGAGGCGGTCTACAGCCGCTCGCGCTACGAGAACCGTACGCGCCGGCCGGTGCTGCTGGCCGGTATCAACGAGTACCTGCTCGGTCCGCAGCTCGGTGTGCGAAACGGCGTTGAGGTCTATGCGCCGGATCCCTCGCGCCTGTTCCGGCCGCTGACGTCCGATGAGTACGGTCGCCTGTCCGACTACCAGGAAAGCCGCAACGCGGCGTGGCTGCAGACCTTCAGTGCGACGGTCAATGGTCGCCTGTTCGCCTTGCCGGGTGGCGATGCCGCGTTGGCCGCAGTGGTCGAAGCGGGCAGCCAGGGCTATCGCAACCGTCCGGACCCGCGCCTGGGCACCGGTGAATTCTGGAACACCAGCGCCGGCATCGGTGCCGGTGGCGAACGTGACCGCTATGCGGCGGGCGTTGAACTGCAGCTGCCGTTGCTGCAGTCGCTGACCACCACCCTGGCAGGTCGCTACGACCAGTACCGCGCCGGTGGCGAGCATCTCGGCAAGGCAACCTGGAGCTTCGGTGTCGAATTCCGTCCGATCGAAAGCCTGCTGATCCGCGGCACCGCGGCCACCAGCTTCCGTGCGCCGGACATGAACTATGTGTTTGCCACCGAGACCCGTGGCTACAACCCGGGCATGACCGACTACTGGCGCTGCCGCACCGCCGGCCAGTCGTATGACAACTGCGACTACAACGGCCTGTCGATCGACTACAGCAACCGCGCCAATCCGCAGCTGCAGCCGGAGTCGGCCAAGTCGTATGGTTTCGGCGTGGTCTGGTCGCCGCTGTCCGGGCTGGATTTCAGCGCCGACTACTACGACATCCGCATCGACAACGAGGTGACCAGCCTGGACACCAGCCGCATCCTCCGTGATGAGGCCGACTGCCGGCTGGGTCGCACCCTCGGCGGCGAGGCGCGCGACATCGGTTCGTCGCTGTGCCAGGACGCGCTGTCGCGGGTGATCCGCAATCCCTCCAATGCCACCGTGCAGCCGGACCAGGTAACCCGCGTACTGATCAACCCGATCAATGCAGCGTCCGAATCGGTGCGTGGCATCGACCTGAAGGGTAACTGGCGCTTTGATGCGGGCCGCTATGGCCGCTTCACCACGCGTCTGGCCTACACCCTGGTGCTGGAGCACGAGTACAAGCAGTTTGCCGATGACGAAGTGCGCGACATCCGCAATTCGCTGGATGACTGGCAGTGGCGCAGCAAGGCCAATGGCAGCATCACCTGGAACCAGGGCGACTGGACCGCGACGATCTATGGCAACCGCTATGGCTCGTTGCCCAAGAGCGATGGCAGTGGCCGCATCGCGCCGTACATGACCTACAACGCCAGTGTGTTCCGCCAGTTCGGCGAGAACCTGACACTGGGTGTGATCGTCAACAACCTGCGCGACAGCCGGCCGCCGGCGGACAAGAATGGGGGTGGTTGGCCGTTCTATCCGGTCGGCAACTACGACCCGTATGGCCGTCAGTTCTGGGTGGAGCTGGATTACCGGTTCCGTTGATCGAAGCGGAAAACGAAAGGCCCGGCATTGCCGGGCTTTTCTTTGTCTGGCACTTCGCTTCCAGCGCCATGGAGTGGCATGCTCACAAGCTCACCAGGGAGGGAGCAGCGCATGGACGTTCGTCATCTGATGGTTGTGGTGTTGGCAGTTGCGGGCTGCAGCAGCAAGCAAGAAGTACCACCTGTTGCTGCCATGGATGCTGCGATGGCGCCTGCCGACCGGAGTGAGGCAGCGACACCGGCACGTTCCGCTGCGACATCCGCCGGCACTGCCGCCGCTTCGCCAGGGCTTGCAGTCGTTGCTCCGGGGGCCACTCAATCGGGTGCGGCTTTCCTCTCTGGCGAAAGGAGCCTGTTGAGCGAGGGGGCGATGTCCGTCGAAAGATTCCAGGCGGTGGTCGGCTCGAACAAAGCATTCGCACAGGCGGTCGGCCAGTTCGAGCAGGACGTGGCGCGCAACCCGGAAGCGCAGGATCTGACCGCGCTGTACAGGTCAGCGGTGACCGCCGCACTGGACGGAAATACGGACCTTGTCTCGTTCGCGTGCGGTTACAGCCTGTGCCTGGGCGAGATCCGCAGCCGGACCGACGACGGCTTCAGCGCTTGGGCACGCTCCTTCGGTGACGGCAATACGCCGCCCGTCTATGCATTCGCAACGGCCGAGTACACCCTGGGCCGGAACCTGCATTCGGGGCGCTTTGTGTTCTCCACCGATCCGGCTGCCAACGGCATCACCACCCAGTAGGCGAAGGCATGCTGGGCCGATGAAACGCTACGGCAGCGCCTGCACCAGGTACGACTCGATGACGTAGCTGAAAGGCTGCTGCTGGCGGTCGCGGAGCAGGGCGCGCACTTCCAGGATCACGCCACGGTCGCCTTCGCCGCGTGGCGGCCAGAACGTCTGGTCGGTGAGGGTCTGGCGCTGGAAGCCGAGCGGACCGACCACACGGCCAAAGGGCTCGTCGGCGGTGTCGAGCACCTGGTTCATGGCCGGGCTGAGATGGTCGGGCAGGTACCAGTTGTCGGCCTCGGACAGCACGCGGCTGCCGCAGGCCAGCTGCACACGGCGGTAACGCAGGGGCGTGGAGGCATTGGCGCCCAAGGCCTGAAGCACGTCGGCCGGCGCAGGCTTGTCCTGGCCATGTACGCGCACGGCGCGGACCCGGGCCTGCTCGGCCAGGCCGTGCTCGGCACACCAGCTTTCCAGGGTGGCGGTGGCGCTCTGGCCGGCCAGCACGCGCTGATGCAGCACCTCGACCAGCGCAGCCGAGGCGATCCGCTGCTGGCCCGGAGGCGCCTGCAGGGGCGCGCTGGCGTTGGCATCGGTGGCGGACAGGCTGGCGATCGGGGCGGCGGCCAACAGGGACGCGGCCTGCCAGCGGCGAAGACGATCGTGGCGGTCGGACGGGCCCATGCGGCATCACAGCGGAAACAGGCGCCCATGTTACCCGTTCAGGCGTGCATCCGGCGTCCCTGCGGCGCAGGGTCGCGGGCGGGATTCATCGTGCCGGTGAATGCATGGCATGCGGATATTTCGTTGGCCGATGGCAGCGGTGACGGGCAGGATGGCGCCAGTATTGGCTTTCCGGGAGATCCAGATGACTCTGCAGTTCGTCCATGGTGGCGTCGATCGCGACGGTACCCCGCTGCATTTCCATGTCCGTGATGGCCGTTTCGTCGGCATCAACAGCGACCATGCCGCACCGGAGGAGGCCGAAAGCGTCGACCTGACCGGCTTTACTGTTCTGCCTGGACTGGTCGACGGCCATATCCATCTGGACAAGAGCTTCGTCGGCGACCGCTGGCATCCGCATCAGCCAGTGAACAGCCTGCGCGAACGCCTGGCGGTGGAGAAGACCGCGATTGCCGCTGCTGCGCCGATGGCGGACCGTGCCGAGGCGCTGATCCGCCAGTGCAGCGGATTCGGTACGGTGGCGATGCGTTGCCACGTCGACATCGATGGCAGTACCGGCCTGCAGCATCTGCAGGCGGTGCGCGAGGCGGCGCTGCGCTGTGCCGACATCATGCGCATCCAGCTGGTGGCGTTCCCGCAGGCGGGGGTGATGTCGTGCCCGGGTACGGCGGCGGTGCTGGAACAGGCGATTGCTGCAGGGGTGGAAGTACTGGGTGGCATCGACCCGAGCACGCTGGACGGGGATGCCGACGGCCAGCTTGCGTTGTTGTTCGGGCTGGCCGAGCGCTATGGCGTGCGCTTGGACATCCATCTGCACGAGCCGGGCGAGACCGGGTTGGCGCAGCTGCTGCGGATCGCGGCGCGCACGCGCGCGGCGGGCCTGCAGGGCAGGGTGGCGGTCAGTCACGCTTATGCGCTGGGCGAGGTGCCATTGGCGCGGGCGCTGCAGGTGGGTGAGGCGTTGGCTGCCGCAGGCGTAGCGATCATGAGCAACGCACCGGGCGACCATCCGTTCCCGCCGTTGCGCGCACTGCACGACGCGGGTGTACGCGTGTTTGCCGGTAACGACAACATCCGCGACTGCTGGTGGCCCTACGGCAATGGCGACCTGCTGCAGCGGGCGATGCTGCTCGGTTACCGCTCCGGCTTCTACACCGATGCGGACCTGATGCTGGCGCTGGACATGGTCACCACCCATGCGGCGGCGGTGATCGGGCTGCCGCAGTACGGCATTGCAGACGATCTTCCGGCCACCTTCGTGGCGGTGCGTGCCGACCATGGTCCGGCTGCGGTGGCAGGGGTGCCGGTGGAGCGCCGCGTGGTGGTCGACGGTCGCTGGCTGTAGCGGCCGGGCTGCGCCCGACAACCATTGGTAGTGCCGGCCGCTGGCCGGCAACCTCAGCAACAGCAACAGCAACAGCAACAGCGGCATTCCGTGGGAGGGCGGGGCGGTGTCGGAGTGCGGGGACGCCGTAAACCCATCCATGGGGGCTTGGCAGCCGCATCCATGCGGCTGACACCCCGCAATCCGACACCGCCCCACCTCTGACAGTTTTTCGGTGTCTGGTAGATACACGCCATGCGTGGATGAATCTCCATCGAAATCGAATATTTCGACAATTGATCGAAGAGCATCCACGCATGGCGTGGATCTACGTGTCGACCAAGCTCGACACCCACCAAGAGCAGGCCATGCCATTCCCACAGATCGCGGGAATCTATCGAAGGCGGGGTGGGTCCGGTGGCAGGGGCGTGAGCCGCATGGATGCGGCGACCGAGCTTACATGGACGTACTTGCAGCGGCCCCTGCCACCGGACCCACCCCGCCATCCCTCAGGAAGCCTGCTGTTGCTGTTGCTGTTGCTTCGGCTGTTGAGGTTGCCGGCCAGCGGCCGGCACTACCCGTGAGTGCAGGGCGCAGCCCTGCCAACCTTTCAGTCCGGCTCGCGCTGTACCTGCCGCCAGAGTTCAGCGGCCAGCGCACGCACTGCATCATCGGCATCGGCGCGATGCAGCAGGCCGATCTCGTAGTTGTCTACCACCGGCAGGTCGCGCTCGCCATCGATGATGCGGTGTTCGCGGTTGACCGCGCGACGTGGCAGCAGGCTGATGCCGATGCCGTCGGCTACCGCGCCCTGGATGCCGCTCAGCGAGGAACTGGTGAACGCGATGCGCCAGCGCAGGCCAAGCGCCTCGACGGCCTGGATCATCTCGTCGCGGTACAGTCCGCGCGGCGGGAAGGTGACCAGTGGCAGCGGGTCCTGCTGCAGGCTGCTGCTGCGCAGGCTGTCGATCCAGTGCATGGGTTCACGCCGACAATGCACGGCCTGGCGGGTGTTGCGACGCTGCTTGACCAGCACCAGGTCCAGCTCGCCATGGTCGAAGCCGTGGGCAAGATCACGGCTGAGGCCGCTGCTGATTTCCAGTTTGACCTGCGGGTGGCGGCGGCTGAAGGCGGCGAGCATGCGCGTGGTCTGCGCATTGACGAAGTCTTCAGGAACGCCAATGCGCACCGCGGTCTCCACGGTGGCGCCGGCCAATGCCTGGGCCAGCTCCTCGTTCAGATCCAGCATGCGCCGGGCATAGCCCAGCAGGGTGTGACCGGCATCGGTGGGATGCACGTCGCGGTGGCCGCGCTCGAGCAGGCGGTGACCGGCGAGTTCCTCCAGGCGCCGAACCTTCTGGCTGACCGTGGACTGGGTTGAATGCAGGCGGGTGGCCGCGGTGGTGAAGCTGCCACAGTCGGCGACCATCACCAGGGCCCGCAGCAGGTCCAGTTCGAACACTGTTCTATTCGATTTGGCACTGTCTTGCATTTGAACATTTCACTTCTGGATACCCGTGCCGACTTCTACCATGCAGGGCAGGGGCCGGCAATGGCCGGCGCCATCGCGCATGAGGAGAGTCACGATGCACCACCCTCGCTCCCGGCAGCGTCGTTCGGCAGTGGCTCGCATGCTGTTGCTGTGCCTGCTGGCCATGGTGATTCCAGCGTGCACGGCGACTTCCAGCAGCGACGCCGATGCGCAGTTGCGCGATGCCGCCAGCCGCGGCGACGCCGAGGCCGTGCGCGAGGCGTTGGACGGTGGTGCCGATCTGGAAGCCCGTGACGGCCAGGGCTGCACGGCCCTGCTGCTGGCCACCCACGGCAACAACGTGGACGCGGCGCGCGAGCTGATCGAGGCCGGCGCCGACGTCAATGCCAAGGACGCGATGCAGGACAGCGCGTACCTGTACGCTGGCGCACGCGGCCTGGACGAGATCCTGGCGCTGACCCTCGCGCACGGTGCAGACCTGCGCAGCACCAACCGCTATGGCGGTACCGCGCTGATTCCTGCTGCCGAACGCGGTCATGTCGCTACCGTGCGTACGCTGCTGCGCGCCGGCGTGGCCGTGGACCATGTCAATCGCCTGCACTGGACTGCACTGCTGGAGGCGATCCTGCTCGGCGATGGTGGTCCGCGCCACGTGCAGATCGTGCAGCTGCTGCTGGATGCTGGTGCCGATCCCGAACTCGCAGATGGTGACGGCGTAACGCCGCTGGCGCATGCCCGGCAACGCGGTTACGCCACCATTGAAACCCTGCTGCGCCAGCACGGCGCGACACGCTGACACCCCCCCCCTTCCACCCGCACGCTGCCGTGCCCACCAGGATGCTGTCCATGTTCCGTTCCCATCCGTTGTCCCTTGCCGTCCTTCTTGCGGTTGCACCACTGTCGGCGTTTGCCGCCGAACGCGCCGATCTGCTGATCCGCAACGCCACGGTGGTCGATGTCGAGCACGCGCGCAGTGTGCCCGGGCAGAGCGTGGTCATCCGTGGCGAGGACATCGTCGCGGTCGGCCCCGATGCGCAGGTACGCAGCCAGTGGAGCAGCAGCCGCCAGATCGATGCCAAGGGCAAGTACCTGATTCCCGGCCTGTGGGACATGCACGTGCATTTCGGCGGCGGCCCGGCGCTGGTGGAAGAGAACAAGGCGCTGCTGCCGCTGTACATCGCCCATGGCATCACCACGATCCGTGACTGCTCCGGCGATCTGCCGCAGCAGGTACTGCAGTGGCGCGGCGAAATCGCCAACGGCACGCTGTTCGGTCCGCGCCTGCTGACGTCGGGTGCGAAGATCGAAGGCATCAAGCCGGTCTGGAAGGGCACGATCGAGGTGGGCAGCAAGGCCGACGCGGACAAGGCGATCGAACGCCTGCAGCACGACAAGGTCGATTTCGCGAAGATCACCGACAGCACGCTGACCCCGGAACTGTTCCTGTACTCGGCCAGTGCCGCGCGCAAGGCGGGGTTCAAGGCCTCAGGCCATATTCCGATGGCGTTGACGGTGGAACAGGCAGTGGATGCAGGCCTGGCCTCGATCGAACATCTGGACTATGCCTTCAAGGCGGGCAGCAAGGATGAAGCGCAGATTGCCGCCGATTTTGGCGCTGGGCGCATCGACCGCGCTGAAGCCAACCACCGCCTCGACGCCAGCTTCGATCGCGAAACCGCGCTGCACGCCTATCGTGATTTCGCCAAGCGCGGCGTATTCGTGACGCCGACGCTCAACGGCGGCCGCATCCTCGACTTCCTCGACCAGGACGACCACGCCAACGATCCGTATCTGGCGTACATCGGCCCGGGCCTGCGTGCGACGTACGCCTGGCGCGTGGAGCGCGCGGCCAAGGCGACGCCGGCGCAGATCGAGGCGCGCCATGCGCAGTACCACCAGGTGGCCGCAGTGCTGCCGCTGCTGCAGGAAGCGGGGGTGAGGATCATTGCCGGCACCGATGCGGGCTTCCTCAACTCGTTCAACTACCCGGGTATCGGCCTGCACCAAGAGATGCAGCTGTTCGTGAAGGAGGGCCTGAGCGCACCGCAGGCGCTGTCGGCCGCGACCCGCTCCGGCCCGGCCTGGTTTGGCCAGATGCAGCGCTATGGCGGTGTCGCCACGGGCAAGGCGGCCGATCTGGTGCTGCTGACGGCCAATCCGCTGCAGGACATCGCCGCGACCGAAAAGATCGACAGTGTGATCCTGCGCGGCGATGTGTACGATCGCGCGGCGCTGGACAAGCTGCTGGCCGACACCAAGGCCAAGGTCGCTGGCTGGAATGCCGCGGCGAAGTAGAACCACGCCCGGGTTGATCTGGCCGGCAGCGCCTAGCGTGGCGCCGGCCGCATGCCATGCAGTTGCGGCAGCGCGGCTTTCATCGCGTCGATGAAGGCGCGCAGGCGCAGGGGTTGCTGTCGTGCGGCAGGGAACACCAGATGCACCGGCAGCGGCGGTGCCTGCCAGTCCGGCAGCAGCTGTACCAATCGCCCTTCGGCCAGGTCGTCGGCCACCAGCCAGGCCGAAACCACCGCCGCGCCCAATCCAGCACGTGCGGCCTGTTGCACCACGAACAGGTTGTCGCTGAGCAGGCGTGGCGTGATCGACAGCGTGTGTGCGCGGCCTTGCGCATCGTGCAGCAACAGACGTTCGCGGTAGTAGGTGACCAGCGAGATCCACGGCAATGCCTGCGCCTGTTCGGGCGTGGTGATCGAACCCGCGTCGGCCAGCGAGGGTGCGGCCACCACGATGCGCGGTACTTCGGCCAGCGGCAGGGCGACCATGCGCGGTTCGTCGACCGTGCCGACCCGCACCGCGCAGTCGATGCCTTCGGCGATGAAGTCCGGGCGGCGGTCCTCAAGGATCCACTCCAGGCTCAACTGTGGATGCTGGGCCAGGAAATCGAGCATGGTCGGCAGCAGCTGCGCCTGGCCGAATGCGTGCGGCACCATCACCCGCAGGCGACCGCTGAGCATCTGGGCCTGGCCGTGCAGCTCGGCCTGCAGCGCTTCCCATTCGTCCACCACCCGCTGCGCATGGCGTTGGCAGCGCTGGCCGTCCTCGGTCAGCAGCAGGCCGTGGGTGGACCGTTGCAGCAGGCGCAGACCCAGTTGCCGCTCCAGGGCTTGCAGCCGACGGCTGACGGTGGGCTGGGTGGTACCCAGTTGCAGGGCAGCAGCAGAAAGGCTGCCGCTGTCCACGATACGCAGGAAAGTGCGCAGCAGGTCCAGGCGGTCGCCACCCAAGGCAAGGTCGTTCATGCGCGTAACGTATGACAAGTATGTAAGTGAGCCTACTACAGACGTGTAGCGAATATAGGCACTCTACGCCTCACTTCTCTCCCGGATGCCCCCATGTCCACTCCCTCGCTCTCAACCATCACCGCTGCGCCCAGCGCTGCGCCCGCCCCATCATTGGTGCTGGCCATGGCCGCTGGCGCGGGCTTCTCGGTGGCCTCGCTCTACTACAGCCAGCCGATGCTGGGCCTGATCGCCCAGGATCTGGGGGCCGGCGAGCGCGCCGTGGGCCTGGTGCCGACCCTGACCCAGCTGGGCTATGCGCTGGGCATCCTGCTGCTGGCTCCGCTGGGCGACCGCTTCGACCGGCGCAACCTGATCCTGCTGAAGTCGGTGCTGCTGGCGTTGGCGCTGGGGGCGGCGGCCTTGGCCGGCCAGTTGCCTGGGCTGCTTGTTGCCAGCCTGTTGGTGGGGCTGATGGCCACGCTGGCGCAGGACATCGTGCCGGCCGCTGCGGTGCTGGCGCCGGATGCGCAGCGTGGGCAGGTGGTGGGCAGGGTAATGACCGGCCTGCTGCTGGGCATCCTGCTGTCGCGCGTGGTCAGCGGCGTGGTGGCCGAAGCCTGGGGCTGGCGCGTGCAGTTCGGCCTGGCGGCGCTCTCGGTGCTGGCGATGGGCGCGGTGATGGCACGGGCACTGCCGCACTTCGCCGCGACCAGCACGCTGCGCTACCCCGCGCTGTTGGGCTCGTTGCTGGCGCTCTGGCGCGAGCAGCCGCAGTTGCGTCGCGCCGTCGCCAGCCAGTCGCTGCTGGCGGTGGGCTTCAGTGCGTTCTGGTCGACGCTGGCGCTGATGCTGCACGCACGCCTGGGTCTGGGCAGCGCCGCCGCGGGTGCGTTCGGTATTGCCGGTGCTGCCGGTGCGTTGGCTGCGCCCGTTGCTGGCCGCTTCGCCGATCGCTTGGGCAGCCCTGCGGTAGCGCGGTTGGCGATCGCCGTCGCGCTGGCAGGCTTCGCCCTGTTGCTGGCCGAGTCATGGCTGCCGGCCGCCGCGCTGCTGCCGTTGCTGGTGGTCAGCGCGTTGCTGTTCGATTTCGGTTTCCAGTCGGCGCTGGTGGCGCACCAGACCCTGGTCTACGGTCTGGTGCCGCCGGCACGCAGTCGCCTCAACGCGTTGCTGTTCACCGGTATGTTCGTCGGCATGGCAGGCGGCGGCGCATTGGGCAGCCTGGCGCTGGCGCAGTGGGGATGGCAGGGCGTGGCGTGGCTGGCGACGATCTGTGCTGGTGGCAGCCTGCTGATCCGCCTGCGTTGAGGGGGTGTTCGGCAGGGCTGCGCCCTGCACCTGCAGAGGCCACTGCGCAAGCAACAGCAACAGCGTGCGTGCATTCCGTGGGAGGGCGTGGCGGTGTCGGATTGCGGGGACGCCGCAAGTACGTCCCTGTAGGCTTGGCCGCGCCATCCATGGCGCGGACACCCCGCAATCCGACACCGCCCCACCTTCGACAGTTTTCTGGTGTCTGATGGACCCATCCCATGCTGGATGAATCTCCATCGAAATCTAATATTTCGACAATTGAACGAAGAGCACCCACGCATGGCGTGGATCTACGTGTCGACCAAGGTCGACACCTACCAAGAGCAGGTCATGTCATCCGGGCAGATCGCGGAGATCTGTCGAAGGCGGGGTGGGTCCGGTTGCGGGGGTGTCCGCGGCATGGATGCCGCGGCCAAGCCCCCAAGGACGGGTTTACGGCGTCCCCCGCAACCGGACCCACCTCGCCATGCCACGGGTAGCCCGCTTTTGACGTTGACTTTGACGTTGATTCGGCGGGTGCCGGGCGCAGCCCGGCCGAACCCCCTTCACTCCTGACCGGTGTCATCCAGGCTGATGATTCCGCGGCGCAGCGCCTGGGTGACCGCGTGGGTGCGGTCGCCGACGCCCAGCTTGTCCATCAGGCTCTTCATGTGCGCCTTCACCGTCTGCTCGGAAATCTGCATGCGTTCGCCGATGCGCTTGTTCGACAGGCCGCCGGCCACGTGGCGCAGTACTTCGGTTTCGCGCGGCGACAGCCGGTCTTCCACGACATGCGCGGCGATGCTGGCCGCCACCTCTGCCGGTATCGGTGCGCGGCGGCCGCTGGCCACCGTGCGGATGGTGTCCACCAGTTCGTGGCGCAGCGTGTCCTTCAGCAGATAGGCGCTGGCCCCAGCCTGCAATGCACGCACCGCACGCACATCACCGCGGTAGGTCGTCAGCACGATGATGCGGGCGCGGGGATCAAGTGCGCGGATCCGCACGATCGCTTCCACGCCGTCCATGCGTGGCATCTGCAGGTCCATCAGCACCACATCCGGTTGCAGCTGCTGGTAGCGGGCCAGCGCCTCTTCGCCATCGGCGGCTTCGCCGAGCAGGCGCAGGTCTGCGTGCGTGCTCAGCAGCGCCGCCAGTCCATCGCGCAGCAGGGGATGGTCATCGACCACCAGCACGCCGATGGGAGGAAGGGATTCAGTCATGGGTGGGTCTGCTCCAGGGCCAGCGCCAGCGCGATGGACGGCGGTGATACAGGCGACGGGCCGGCACGGACAGCGCCACTTCGGTGCCCAAGCCCGGTCGGGTCCACAGCTGCAGTTCCGCGCCCAGCCGCTGTGCGCGCTCGCGCATGCCCTGCATGCCCCAGTGACCGCGGCCGGCATTCTCGTCGGCAATACCGACACCATCATCGCGTACGTGCAGCAGGAAGCAGCGCGTGCCGTAGGACAGCTCCACTTCGATGGCACTGGCCTGCGCATGCCGCAACGCGTTGCGGATGGCCTCGCGTCCGATCAGGAACACTTCTTCGGCGGCATCGGTCTGCAGGGGCGGGGGGCTGCCTTCCACGGTCAGGCGCAGAGGGTTGGTGCCTTGGCCGGCGTATTCGGCGTGCACATCGGCCAGCGCCGAGGCGAGGTCGCGACCGGCGAACGGTCCGTCACGCAGTGCGTTGACCCGTTCCCGGCCTTCGGCAAGATTCTGCTCGGCCAACTGCATCGCCGCCTCCAGCTGGGTGCGCACCGGTTCAGGCGTCTGCGCGGACTGGCTGATGGCGTGCAGCCGCAGGATGAGCCCTTGGCTGCCCTGCAGCAGGGTGTCGTGCAGGTCGCGTGCGATGCGTTCGCGTTCGCCATTGCGCTCCTGCAGGCGGGCGCGGAACAGCATCGCGAGCTGACCGCTGCGGATGCGGATGGCCAACATCAGCACGGCCAGCACCAGCACCACGCACAACAACTTGAACCAGACGCTCTGCAGGAACGTGGGTGCGATCCGGAAGTTGCGGATCGCTGGCGCGCGGCTCCAGATGCCGTCCTCGTTGGCGGCTTCCACCTCGAAGCGGTAATGACCCGGTGCCAGATTGGTGTAGTACGCGCGCGTGCTGCCACCGGCGTCCTGCCAGCCGTCGTCCACGCCGGACAGGCGGTAGCGGTAGCGGTTGCGCTCGGGCCGCGCCAGCGACAGCGCGACATAGTCGATCTGCAGCTGGGAGGTGCCGGCCGGCAGGCGCAATCCCTCCTGCAACGGCGTCTGGGTGGTGCCATACAGCACGTCGCCGATGCGTACCCCGGGCGCCATGGTGTTGATGTGCGGCTGCAGCGTGTCCAACCACGCCAGGCCCTGGTTGGTGGCCAGCCACAGCAGGCCGTCGGCGGCCAGCACGGCGGTCGGGATGGGGCCGCTCTGCAGAGCAATGCCGGGCATGCCATCGACGGCATCGAACAGGCGCGGGGCGACTGGCTGGCCGTCGCGCAGTGCGCTGCGCAGGGTAGCGACTTCAAGCCGCACCAGGCCGCGGCTGCCGTTGAGCCAGAGCCGCCCTTGGCCATCGGCGACCATGCCGGTAATGCCTTCGAGGATGCCGGTGGTGTTGGTGCGCACGGGCAGGAACCGGCCGTTGCCGAGGCAAGCGGCCAGGCCCGCCTCACCGGCAACCAGCAGTAGATCGTCATGCTGCAGCAGCGCGGTTATCGGGCCGACCGACAGCCCCTGTGCCGCGCCGAACGTGGCGATCGATCCGTTATCGAGGCGGCGCAGCGTGCCGTCGGAATAGCCAAGCAGCAGCGCGTCGTCGCTGGCACGCGCCAGCGACGAGCACGCCTGTTCGGGCAGCCGCGTCTCGCGTCGCCAGCGGTCATCCGCGTACTGCAGCACCGCCTGCTCACCGGCGCAGACCCAGGCCTGGTCATCGTCGGCAAACAGCAGGGCATGCAGGGGCTGGCCGGTGAACGGTGCGGGCAGTGGAATGCGCGTGGTGTGGCCGCCCACCGTGCGTGCGAGGTTGATCCAGTCGAACTGCCAGACCGGGGTCGGCGCCCGCTGCGCGGCGGCCTGCAGCTGCGCTGCGCTTTCGGCCAGCAGCGGGCGCTGCAGGTCGAACAGCTTGAGGTCTTCGCCATAGCCGTACACGCGGCCGTCGCTGCCGCGTACCAGCGAGCGGTAAGGATCGCTGGGGCCGACGGCCAGCGTCTGCACGCTGCGTGCGCGGAAGCGGTTGAGGCCGAGGTTGGTGCCGACCCACAGGTTGCCTTCGCGGTCAGCGATGACCGGCACCGCCGAGGTCGCGGTGAGGCCCTGTGGCGTGTCGAAGCGCTCGATGCGCACGGCACGCTGACCTTCGAAGGTGACGCGGGCGACGCCACCGTGCGGGCTCAGCGTGGCCCACAGAGCGCCATCGGCAGTGAACTGCAGCCGCGAGGCGACCAGGTCCGGCATGCGCCGCGCTTCACGCTCGCTGGGGGGCAGCAGCCCGTGCGCGTTGGCCAGTGGTGAGGTGCCGCGGATGCGGTCGGCCAGCCAGATCTCGCCCTGCGGGCTTTCCACCAGGGACGCCATCTGCGAGACCGCGATGCCGGTGTTCTCAAATGCGGTCTTTCCCGCCGGGCGCTTCCAGATGTGCAGGTCGGCCAGCACCCAGAAGGTGCCGTGGCTGTCCTGCAGCAGCCATTGCACACGACGTTGTGGCACGCCTTCATCGGCAGACGGAGCCTGCCAGCGTTGCCCGTCGAACCAGCGCAGGCCACCGTTGACTGCCGCCCACAGGCGTCCATTGCGGTCATGCGCGAAGCGCGGCACCACGCCCACCGGCACGCCCTGTGCGCGCCCGAAACTGCGCAGCCGCTGCGGCGAGAACTGGCTGATGCCGGCCTGGAAATAGCCGATCCACAGGTCGTCGCCCTCGCCGTCCAGGCCGAGCGTGACCATGTTGGTGGAGGGGAAGCGGGCGCCCGCAGGTGCCGCCTGGCGCTCGAAACGGCGACCGTCGAAGCGGTACAGGCCCGAGCCGGTCGCCAGCCACAGCATGCCCTCACGATCCTGGGCGATGTCCCAGATATCGCCGGGCGCCCCTTGGCCCACCCGCCACGCGGTGTGCTGGTAGCCGGGCATGCCGTCGCTGATCACCGGATGCTGCGCGGCGAGCACGGGCAGGGCGATCCACAACAGCAGGCACGACAGCAGCGCCGGCAGGCGACGCGGGAGAGGGATGATGTGGCCACGCATGGTGCTCATTCTGGCAGGTGCGGGGCAGGCGCAGGTGACCCGAATGGGGTAGGCGTGATGCAGCCGGGTCGGCTATCACGCCGACATGGAAGATGGAGCCCGGCGATGCAGCGCTTGTATGTGATGTTTCCCGATCGCGGCCCGGGCCTGGGATTGCTGTGGCTGAGAATGTGCGTGGCCAGCGCGCTGTTGCTGCCAGGTACCGCTGCAGGTGGGTCGTGGTGGCTGTGCCTGGCGGCAACGGGCTTGCTGTTGCCCGGCCTGCTGACGCCGCTGGCGGTTGCGCTGGCGGTGCCGGGGCTCTACTGGCAGGGCGCGGCGTTGCCATGGCTGCTGCTGCCTTTGGCCTTGTTGCTGCTGGGACCGGGCGCCTATTCGCTGGACGCGCGGCTGTTCGGTCGGCGACGCCTGCGACGGCCGCCTCCCCCGATCGGGTGAGTGTTGACCTCGACCGTTGGGGGTAGGGCGCCGACGGGCGGCGCCGCACCATGGGCCACCCCCGCTGCGCGCCCGAGCATGGCTACCGTCCTTTCGCCCGCCCAGCCCACGCCCATGCTGGCGCCCCAGCAGTCGGCCGCCCTGCAGCGTGCGCTGCGCTACATCGATGAGCACCTGTCGCAGCCGCTGCGGGTCACCGAACTGGCCGAGGTCGCCTGCGTGAGCCGTTTCCATCTGGTGCGCCTGTTCCGCAGTGGCACCGGTGCCAGCCCGCTGCGTTACGTGCGTCGACGGCGCATTGAACGCGCGCGGCAGCTGCTGCCGACCCATGGGCAGTCGATGACCTGCCTGGCCCAGCATCTGGGCTTTTTCGACCAGAGCCATTTCGTCCGCAGCTTCCGCGCCGAGACCGGCTGCAGTCCCGGCCAGTATCTGGCCGGCGATGCGGCGCTCGCACGTCCCCTTGTTGTTTCTTCCACTGGAGTCCACCCATGAGCCTCGCCACCGCCACCGCCACCCCCGCCAAGGCACTGCTGTCACCCACCGACCACGCCCTGATCCTGATCGACTACCAGTCGCAGATGGCGTTCGCCACCCACACCATCGACATCTCCGCACTGCGCAACAACGTGTCGTTGATCAGCAAGGGCGCAAAGGGCTTCAACGTGCCGGTGCTGCTGACCACGGTGGCCGAGAAGTCGTTCTCCGGCCCGATGTTCCCGGAGCTGCCGGCGATCTTCCCGGGCCAGACGGTGTTCGATCGCACCTCGATGAACACCTGGGAAGACCAGCCGGTGATCGATGAGGTGAACCGTATCGGCAAGCGTCGGCTGGTGCTGGCCGGGCTGTGGACCAGCGTCTGCATCGTCGGACCGACGCTGTCGGCGCTGGAGCAGGGGTTCGAGGTCTATGTGATCACCGATGCCTGCGGCGATGTGAGCGAAGAGGCGCACGAACGCGCGATCACCCGCATGGTGCAGGCCGGTGCGGTGCCGATCACCAGCGTGCAGTACCTGCTGGAACTGCAGCGCGACTGGGCGCGCGGTGAAACCTACGACCTGACCACCGGCATCGCCCGCGACCATGCGGGCGGCTATGGCGTCGGCATCCAGTACGCCAAGACCATGTTCGGCGCCCAGGAAGGCGGGCACTGAGCGTGCGCGACGGCCATGGCCTCGACCTGGCCTTGCTGATCCTGCGGGTGGCGGCGGGAGGATTCCTGCTGCCGCACGCGCTGGGGAAACTGTTCGGCTGGTTCAACGGGCCTGGCTTGGCGGGCTTTGCCGGCGAACTGCGTGGCTTCGGTCTGCCTGCAGCGGCCCCGTTGCCATTGCTTCTTGCGCTGCTGCAGGTGGTGGCCGGCACCGCGGTGATGCTGGGCTGGCAGGCCCGGATCGCCGCGCTCGTGGCTGCCGCGTTCATCGCCTTCACCGCACTGCTGGCACTGCCCAAAGGATGGTTCTGGATGCGCGGCGGTGCCGAGTATCCGTTGTTGTGGACGCTGGCATTGCTGGCCATCGCCCTTGCCGGGCCCGGTGCATGGGCGGTGGATGGCCTGGTTCTTTCTGGAGACATCGCATGAGCAACGACCCTCTCGATCCTGGCCGCCGCAACGTGGTACTGGCCACCGGTGCCGCGCTGGCGCTGGGCTTGGCTGGCGGCACCGCCGTCGCCATCGAATCCCCTTCCAAGGAGCGCCGCATGAGCACGCTGGTCATCCGCAACGCACGCATCACCACCCTCGATCCGCAGCAACCGCATGCGCAGGCATTGGCCGTGCAGGAGGGGCGCATCGTCGCCGTCGGCAGCGATGAACAGATCATGCGTGACTGGGGCAGCGAAGCCACCCTCATCGATGCGCAGGGACGGCGCCTGGTGCCGGGCCTCAATGACAGCCACACCCACCTGATCCGCGGCGGCTTGAACTACAACCTGGAGCTGCGCTGGGACGGCCTGCGCTCGCTGGCCGATGCGATGGCCATGCTGAAGGCGCAGGTTGACCGCACGCCAGCACCGCAGTGGGTGCGCGTGGTAGGGGGATTCACCGCCACCCAGTTCACCGAGAAGCGCCTGCCGACCCTGCAGGAACTGAACGACATCGCCCCGGATACGCCGGTGTTCCTGCTGCACCTGTATGACCGCGCGCTGCTCAACCGCGCCGCGCTGCGTGCCTGCGGCTATACCAAGGAAACGCCAGATCCGCCCGGTGGGCAGATCGTGCGCGATTCGTTGGGCAACCCGACCGGCCTGCTGCTGGCCAAGCCGAACGCGCTGATCCTGTATGCGACCCTGGCCAAGGGGCCGAAGCTGCCCATCGAATACCAGGCCAATTCCACCCGCCATTTCATGCGCGAGTTGAACCGCCTGGGCATCACCTCGGTGATCGACGCCGGCGGTGGCTTCCAGAACTACCCCGAGGACTACCAGGTCATCGAGCAGCTGCACCGCGACCAGCAGCTGACCGTGCGCATCGCCTACAACCTGTTCACCCAGAACAAGGGCAGCGAGGTCAGCGATTTCCGCGGCTGGAGCGAGATGCTGCAGCCGCGCCAGGGCGATGACCTGCTGCGCCACAACGGTGCCGGCGAGATGCTGGTGTTCTCGGCAGCCGATTTCGAACTGTTCAACGAGCCGCGCCCGGAACTGCCGCCGGAGCTGGAGCCGGAACTGCACGACGTGGTCAAGCTGCTGGTGGAGAAGCGCTGGCCGTTCCGCATCCACGCGACCTACGACGAAAGCATCAGCCGCATCCTCGACGTCTATGAGCAGGTCAACCGCGAGGTGCCGTTCGATGGCCTGCACTGGTTCATCGACCACGCCGAGACCATCACCCCGCGCAACATCGAGCGTATCCGTGCATTGAACGGCGGCATCGCCGTGCAGCACCGCATGGCCTACCAGGGCGAGGCGTTCGTGCAGCGCTATGGCGTGCAGGCGGCGCGGCACACGCCACCGGTGAAGCGGATGCTGGCCGAGGGCGTACCGGTCGGCGCCGGTACCGACGCCACCCGCGTGGCCAGCTACAACCCGTGGGTGGCGCTGTCGTGGCTGGTGACCGGGCGCACCGTCGGTGGTCTGGCCCTGTACGGTGATGAAAACCTGCTGGAACGTGAGCAGGCTTTGCGCTTGTGGACGCAGGGCAGTGCCTGGTTCTCCGGCGACGAAGCAGTGAAGGGCACGCTGAAGGCGGGCCAGCTGGCCGACTTCATCCTGTTGTCGGCGGACTTCTTCCGTGTCGATGAGCCGCAGATCGCCGACATCACCAGCTTGTTGACCGTGGTGGGTGGCCGCATCGTGCATGGCGACGGCGACTACGCCGGATTGGCGCCGCAGCTGCCTCCAGCGATGCCGGACTGGTCGCCGGTGAACCGGTTCGGTGGCTACCACGTCGGCGGCGCCGCTACCGGCTTGGCGGCGGCCCATCATCACCATCACGGCGCCGCCTGCAGCACCCATGGTGCGCACGGACATGCGGCCCGCCATGCCGCGCCAACCGATGACCTGACCGCGTTCTGGGGCGCGATGGGATGTTCGTGCTTCGCGTTCTGACCCTGGCATCACTGGCATTGCCGTCGTTGGCACTGGCCTGCGACGGTGGCGCCTGTACCGTGGTTGGCGATGGCCAGTGGCAATGGGATGCATCGCTGCGCCTGCGTGGCATGTACTACGACCCGACCCGGTTCGGCGTTGGTGGCGGCGAGGATGGCTACGGCCTGCTGCGTGCGCTGGCGTCGGCGACCTTCGCCCGCGATGACTGGCAGGCGAAGCTGCAGCTGGGTGCACATGCCGAGCGCGGCAAGGCCGGCGGTCCAGGGCGTACCGATCGCGGTGCGTTGGACGTACAGCAGGCGTACTGGCGCTGGACTGGCGCTGGCATGCACGTGCAGCTGGGCAGGCAGGAAGCGGGCTATGGCAGCTCGCGCCTGCTGTCGGTGCGCGATGGGCCGAACATCCGCTTGGCGTTTGATGGTGCACGGGTAGGTTGGCAGGGCCGGCGGGGCGCGCTGGACCTGATCGCGCTGCGCCCAGTGGAGAACCGCGCGGGTGCGTTCGATGACCGCGGTGAGCGCGGTGCACACCTGATCGGCGTGTATGCGACGACGGCCAAGGGCACAGGCGGCAGCCAGTGGGATCTCTATCTGCTGGACTATCGTCGCGAGGGCGCGCGCTTCGCCGCAGGCAGCGGTACCGAGCGGCGGCAGACCCTGGGCGCGCGCTGGTTCGGCCAGTCCGGTGCGCTGGACTGGAACACCGAGCTGGTGGTGCAGGGCGGTGAGCTGCGGGCCGTGACCGGCGATCTCGACGTCCGCGCGTGGACCCTGGCCACCGATACCGGCTGGCGCTGGGCAGGGCTGCCGCTGCAACCGCGCCTGGGCCTGAAGGCCGATATCGCCAGCGGCGATGCAGATGCACAGGATGGTCGGCTGGGTACGTTCAATGCGCTGTTTCCCAAGTCCGCCTATTTCAGCGAAGCCAGCCTGTTGGCACCGGCCAACCTGATGGATCTGCAACCGACACTGGCGCTGCGCCTGCATGACGCGGTGACCACCGAGCTGGGTGTACAGCTGGCCTGGAAGCAGCGGCGCGCCGATGCGGTCTACACCACGCCGGCACCGTTGGCTGCGCTGCCCGGCAGTGCCGGTGGCGCACGCCGCATCGGCACCCAGTACAAATCCGAAACCCGCTGGCAGGTCAATGACCGCTGGCAATGGCAGCTGCAGCTGGCCTGGGTCGACGCCGGTCCTGCACTGAAGCAGGCCGGTGGCCAGGACACGTTGTTCGCCTCAATCGTTGGAGCATGGCAATGGTGAACGCATCCGCGTCACAACACTCCCCACAGGCCGATGGCGCTTGGTCGCCGCTGAAGATCCGCATGTTCCGTTCGATCTGGCTGGCGATCCTGGCCAGCAACATCGGTACCTGGGTCAACGACGTCGCCGCCGCCTGGGTGATGGCCGAACGCACCGGTTCGGCGTTGATGGTGGCGCTGGTGCAGTCGGCCACCACCGTGCCGATCGTGCTGCTGGCGCTGGCGGCCGGCACCCTGGCCGACATTGTCGATCGCCGCAAGTACCTGCTGTTCACCCAGGGCTGGATGCTGCTGGTGGCCGCAGTGACGGCGGTGCTTACGGCGATGGACCTGCTGACGCCGCAACTGCTGGTGCTGCTGACCTTCTGCATGGGCTGCGGCGCGGCGATGGCGATGCCGGCGCAGGCGGCGATCGTCTCCGAGCTGGTGCCGCAGCCGATGCTGGCCTCGGCAGTGGCACTCAATTCCATCGGCATCAACATCGCCCGTTCGATCGGCCCAGCCATCGGCGGCGTGATCGTGGCCCAGCTGGGTGCGGTATGGGCCTTCGGGTTCAATGCCATCACCTTTGCGGCAATGCTGTTCGTGGTGTGGGGCTGGAAGCGCGATCCGAAGGCGTCCAGCCTGCCTCCCGAAGGGTTCGGTGCTGGCCTGAAGGCAGGTCTGCGCTATGCCAGCCGTGCCGGGCGGCTGCAGGCAGTACTGATCAAATCGGCTGGTTTCTTCTTCTTTGCCGCAGCGATGAACGCGATGTTGCCGGTGGTGGTGCGCGGACAGATGCACGGTGGGGCAGGGCAGTATGGCGTGCTGCTGGGCTGCATCGGCGTCGGTGCGGTGGGCGGCGCACTGCTGCTGCCGAAGCTGCGGGCGAAGCTCGATCGCGACCTGCTGGTGCTGCTGGCCACCTTGTCGCTGGCTGCAAGCCTGGCCGGCCTGGCCCTGACCCGCAGCTGGTACGTGTTGCCGCTGGTGATGCTGGTCAATGGCTTCGCCTGGATCACCGTACTGTCTTCGTTGCAGATTGCAGCACAGACCGCGGTGCCGGCCTGGGTGAGAGCACGGGCGCTTGCCCTGTACATCATGGTGTTCTCGGCCGGCATGGCGGCCGGTGGCCTGAGCTGGGGCGCGCTGGCGCAGCGCACATCGCCGGAACTGGCATTGCTGGTGGCCGCCGCAGGCGCGGTCATCGGCGGCCTGCTGGTATGGCGCGTGCGCATAGCCGGTGCCGAAGATCTGAACCTGAGCCCGGCCGGCCACTGGCCAGCGCCGGAGCTGTCGGTACCGGTGTCGAATGATCGCGGGCCGGTGCTGGTGACCATCGAATATCGCATCGATGCCGCCGACCGTGCCGCGTTCCAGGCGCAGATGCGCACGCTGGGGACGATCCGTCGACGCGATGGCGCCGTGGTCTGGGGCGTGGTCGAGGATGTGGCGACCCCGGGCATCCATCTGGAATATTTCGTGGCGGCGTCGTGGTTGGAGCACCTGCGCCAGCATGAGCGCATCACCGCCGACGACAAGGCGATCCAGGAGGCGCTGCGCGCGCTGCACCGCGGTGAGCGTGCCCCGGTGGTGCGTCATTTCGTCGGCGGCCATGATCCGCTGCCGGCGGCGGCGCCTCATCACCACAGCGACATCTGATGGCCCCGTGGTAGAGCTGGCCGCTGGCCGGCTGAACGCGGTTTCGATCGAGGTTGATGGGGTTGCCGGCCAGTGGCCGGCACGACCGCAGGCGCGGCGGCGCCGGAGCGCCGCCGCGATACCTCATCTGCGTGCGAACGCCAGCAGGTCGGCGTTGAACTGGTCGGCATGGGTGAGGGTGAGGCCGTGCGGCGCACCCGCATATACCTTCAGTTCGGCGTCCTTGATGATCTGCGAGGACAGCTTGGCCGAGGCGTCGAACGGCACGATCTGGTCGTCATTGCCGTGTACGATCAGGGCCGGCACGTCGATCTTCTTCAGGTCTTCGGTGTAGTCCACTTCCGAGAACTCGTGGATGCAGTCGTACTGGCCCTTCACGCCACCCAGCATGCCCTGCAGCCAGAACGAATCACGCATGCCTTCGGTGACGCTGTTGCCATCACGGTTGGCGCCGAAGAACGGCGTGGCCAGGTCCTTGAAGAACTGCGAACGGTCGCCGCCGGTGCCCTTGCGGATGCCGTCGAACACGTCCAACGGGGTGCCGGCCGGATTGCTGGCGGTCTTCAGCATCAACGGCGGCACGGCGCCGACCAGCACCACCTTGGCCACGCGCGTGCTGCCATGGCGGCCGATGTAGTGGGCCACTTCGCCACCGCCGGTGGAATGGCCGACCAGGATCGCGTCCTTCACGTCCAGCGCATCCAGAACGGCAGCGAGGTCGTCGGCGTAGGTGTCCATGTTGTTGCCGTCCCATGTCTGGCTGGAGCGGCCATGGCTGCGGCGATCGTGGGCGATCACGCGGTAGCCGTTCTGGCCCATGAACAGCATCTGCGGGTCCCAGGCGTCGGACGAAAGCGGCCAGCCATGGGCGAATACGACAGGCTGGCCGGTGCCCCAGTCCTTGTAGAAGATGCGGGCGCCATCATTGACGGTCACGAAATTGCTCATTGCAGGTTCCTTGGCGGAAGGGAGGTAAGACGCCTGCGGGTTCGCCGGCGCCTGCGGCAGTACAGCGCACGATATGCCGTGTGCATTGCACGGCTGTGGCGGATTGACGGGTTCGTTGCGCTGACGCGACTCGCTCTGGCGGCAGGCCTGTACTGATGGCAACCATGGCCATCGGACGCGCGAGGGCCAGTCATGAAGATGCCGAGATGGGGGGTGTTGCCTGGACTGCTGTTGGCAGCTGTCGCAGCGGCGCAGACCAACGTCTACAAGTGCACCGATGGCGGGCATCCGGTCTATCAGCAGACGCCCTGCCAGGGGCGGGCGGAGTGGCGCTGGGAAGTGCCCAGTGCCGAGTCGAAGGCGCGTGGGCCCCTACCTTCGGCCGTGCCGCCTGCCCGCAGCGCAACCAGGCGGACGCCACGGCGCGGACGCGCGCAGGGCGCGCTGATATCGATCACGGCCGACCCGCAAGCCTGCGAGCGGGCGCGCCAGCAGCAGGTCAAAACGCTGGCCAAGCCGCGCAGGCTCGATTACCTGCAGCGCAGGCAGCTGGATGACGCAGTACGCGAGGCCTGTCGTTGATCACAACGAAAAACGGCACCCGAAGGTGCCGTTCTGGTCTACAGGCCAGGTAAGCCTCAGCGTCCGTCGCTGGCGGCGGCCGGCGCCGCGGCTGCATCCGGCTTGGGCAGGCTCAGCTCCGGGTTGCCCTGTTCGGCCTGCAGGATCTGGATCCGGCGCTGCAGCGCATCGAGCTGGCTGTTGGTGCTCTGCACGTCGGTGCTCAGGCTGACCGCCTGCTGCTGCGCCTGCTGCAGCGCTGCACTGACCTGCGCCGACTGCGCCTGCTGCTGCTCCATTTCCTGCTGCAGGGTGCGCAGGCGTTCTTCGTTGTAGGCCACCAGGCGCTCGGTGTAGCGCTTGCCGGCTTCCAGCCGGGTGGTGTCGATGTAGACCTGCGCCAGCTGTTCGGACTGCTGCGCGAAGGTGCGGTAGACACGCTCGGCGTTGTCGACGGCATCGGTCTTGATCACCCGCCAGAAGTTCTTCTCCTGGAACAGGGCCACGTAGTAGGTCAGGGTATTGGCGTTGAACAGCAGGCTGGCGCCGTAGTTGCCGTTGTAGGTGGTACGCAGTTCGGTGAGCTGCTGCGCATCCATCAACTGCTTGAGTTCGTCGACGGTGTTGCGTACCACCGGTGCGGCCTTGGCCGGCTCGGTGGTGGCAGTGCGATCGCCACGTGCGGCCAGCGCCGACGGCGCCACCACGATCATGGCCACGGCCAGCAGAGCTGCGCCGCGCGGATACCGGGCGAAGACGGTGCCCCCTGAAGTTTCTCGCATGTCTAGACCATCCACGGATGTAGTGTGGGTTGAGTTGAAAGTGGTTCCCCGCCGCGAGTCTAGCATGGGCACGGGCGCCGCCAACCCGCGCCCGCGCGGGTCAGAAGACCAGCTGCGCCGAGCTGCACTGGATCGACTGCATGCTGACATCGGTGCGGCCCAGTTCCAGCCCTAGCAGGCTGGCCAGGGTATTGGTCAGCAGGGTGCCGACGCTGTTGAGCACCGGCTTGAGTGCCGCCAGCACCGGATTCAGCAGCGCGCACAGCAGGCCGCTGCAGGTCACGTTGTTGCCCGGGGTGGTTACCCCGCCCCCGTTCTGTCCATCTAGGAATCCGGCCGGCGCGGTCTGGATGTAGGACGCCAGATTGGTGCGCACGCAGCCGTTGTAGTCGATCAGGTTGCCCAGCAGGCTGTCGCAGCGGTTGATCAGCAGTCCACCGACCAGCGAGCCGAGCAGGCCGTCGAGCAGGCCCAGGCCCTGGCCGGTCACAGTGGCGCGGTAACCGGCCCAGACTGAACCATCTTCCCAGCAGGTGCCCAGGCCAATCAGGCAGGGCTTGGGTACGCCTTTGGTGACTGTCCAGTTGCCCAGCGGTGCGAGGTTGCGCGACGGATCGCCATCGCGCAGCAACGGAATCACCTGGTCCACGTTGTAGCGCCCGCCGCTGGGGAAGGCGGCCTGCAGATAGCGGTCGGCCAATGCCTTGGCGGTGTCATTGGCGTTCATGCCCTGCTTGGGCGAACTGAGCATGCCTGACAGCACGCGCAGCAGTTCGTTGACCAGATCCGACACGGCGGTGCCGACGGCCAATGGGTTGATCCGGGTCGAGCCGGTCTGGCCGGCGGCCAGGGTCAAGCTCTGCGTGCTGGTCAGTGCCGGCAGGGTGATCTTGTCGTTGATCAAGGGCTGCCCCAGCAGCTTCAACAGCTGCTCGTTCTGCAGGGTCGCGTCACAGACGTTGCTCTTGGAGAAGCGATCGGCCGCGTTGACCTTGCCGACGCAGGCGCGCAGCACCGAGGAATCGACCTGGACGGTGGCCGTCGGTGGCGTCGCCCCGCACTGGATGCTGGTCAATGTTCCCATCGCATTGGCCACATCCACGTGCAGTGGCAGATGCAGGCGGGTACCCAGCAGGTTCAACAGCGGACCGATCGCGAACAGGCGGTCGCTGTCGACGTCCACCATCAGCCGCACCTGCGCGTTGTACGCGCGTGCGCCGACACCGCCGATGGCGATCGACGGTGGCTCCACCACGCCGGCCTTGACGTCGATGCCCAGCAGGTTCAAGCCCTGCACCTGCACGCCATTGCCATCGTTGGCAATGGAGATCGCGGCGGTGACAAGATCCAGCACATTGACCTGCGATTCCAGCGCGCTGCCGATGGTGCCGTCCGGTGAGATCACCTGCGCGAACAGACCGCCGCCGCCGTTCTGGCTGCCCAGCAGAATATTGAGCTGGTTGATGTCCAGGCGGGTGCCGACCAGGTTGGACAGCGCCTGCAGCTGTACGCCGACGGCGGTCTCGCGGCCGACTACCGTGGCAGTGGCATTGACCAGCTGCGCCAGCGAAATGCGGTTGATCGACAGCAGCCGGTTGAAGTCGGCCACGCTGAGGTCAGCGGTGACCGGGATGCCCAGTGCAGCCAGCAGCCCCGACGGGGTGATGGTGGCCTGCGCCAAGCCGTCGTAGGACAAGACCGTCGCGTTGGTGACGTCCAGGCCGACCAGGCGAAGGGTCGCCATCAAGGGGGAGTTGCCATTGGTGCGCAGCAGCTGCGAGCCCACTGCGAACACCGCGGTGGGTTCCGAGCGCTTGGCCACGGCCTGCACGCGCAGGGTGGGCAACGTGCGGTTCTGGCCGAAGAAAGGCAGCACGCCGCGTTCGGCAACGACGCGCACCGCGTTGCGCGGATTGCTGGCGTCCACGCTCGGGCTGAAGTGGTCTGCCGTTGCGCGGCTGGCATTCCAGTTGCCGCACTGGATCTGCACCTGCCCACGGAAGCGGTTCTGCGAGAGTGCGCTCTGCCGGGCCGCACTGTTGTCGGCATTGCTGGCGTTGCACAGGTCGAGCCGTTGTGCGCCCGCCAGCGCGGCAAGATCGACTACCTTCTGTGCATCACGCTTGGCCCAGAACAGGAAGCCGATCTCGATCAGGCCGAGCATTGCCAGCAACGCGATCATCACCAGCATCATGGTGACCGACATGCCGCCGCGCGGGCGACTGAAGCTGATATGGCGTGCTCGGTTCATGGCAGACCTCAGCGTCCGGATCGGGAGGATCCTGCGGACTTGGCGACGTCGGTTTCGAAGAATTGCGGGATGTCGTACTGGAAGCTCTTCAGGTAACGCGCGTAGCTGGATGTGGCCTGGTCGCCGAGGATCGGCAGGCGGGCACCGGCTACCTCGCCGGAGGCCTGCAGGCGGAACAGGCTGCGGGTGGTGTCGCCGATCTGTGAGGTATTGGGCCGCAGCTGCGTGCCGCCGAAATCAGGCTTGGCTGCAGGGACTGGCGGAGGCGGCGGAGCCTGTTCCGGCGATACGTCCACGGTGGCCAACGGCTCACTGTGCAGAGGGGCGGCGGTCGACGCGGGCGCAGCACCGCCCAGCATCTGCCCGGTCAACGGTTGCTGCGGCGTCTGCGCCTGCACAACCGCAGCGAAAGACAAGCCGGCAAGCATCGGCAGCAGGCAGCGGATCAGCGGCGTCGAGGTCATGGCGTGTTCCCGGTGGGATGGTCGGTGGTGCCGAAGCGTTCCAGCATCGAGGGCGGCAGTCGTGACGGGTCGCGTTGGTCCCGGCCATCGCGGCGGGGTTCGGCGGCCAGGCGCGGGCCTGCGGCGGGTGCGCTGGCGGTTACCGAAGCAACCGGTCGCGTCGCAGCCGCCGCTGCAGCAGCGGCGGCTGCCTGCCGTTGCTGCAGCCGCGCGCGGATCTGCTGTGCCTGCTGCTCGACGCTGCGGCGCGTCTCCTCGCTGAAGCTGGCCTGTTGGGCCAGTCGTTCGACGGTGGCCGTGTCGTCACGCAGCAGCGCCCACAGGGCGAGATTGGCGGTGGCCTTGGCGTTGCCCGGCGACAGTTCCAGCGCCTTGGCCAGTGGCTCACGTGCCTGTTCGAAGCGACCGGCGCGCAGCCGTGCATAGCCGAGGTCGCCCAGGTAATCGGTGTTCAGGGGATTCAGCTGGGTGGCACGTGCGAGTGCCTGTTCGCCGCCGTCGTCATCATCACGGAGCGCGGCGATCAGGCCGATGCCATGCGCGGCGGCCGCGGCCTGTGGGCCGTTGCCGAGTTCGCGGTACAACGCCAGCGCCGCATCGATCTGGCCGGTCTGGCGCAGTGCATCGGCCTGCAGCAGGCGCAGTGCCGGGGTATCGCCGTAGCGTTGGCGGAAGGCATCCACGTGCGCCAGCGAGGCGTACCAGGCGCCCTGCTGCTGCATGCGCTGGATCAGCTCCAGATAAGCGTTGCGGCTGTCCTGCGGGGCCGGCGTCGGCTCGGCCAGGCTTGGCGCACGCAGGTACTTCGGCGTGGTGGAGCTGCAGCCGGCAGCGGCGGCAACCAAGGCAATCAACAGGCAGGCGGGGCGCAGGACAGGCATGAAGGTCATCCCATTTTCGACAAGGTAGTGGCCAGCGCGACCAGCGCCGGTCCGGCCAGCACCAGCATCAGTGCCGGCAGCAGGGTCAGCATCATCACCACGGTCATCTTCACCGAGAGCTTGCCGACCTTTTCCTTCAACGCGTTGCGGCGCTGCTCGCGCAGGCGGATGCTGAACTGGCGCAGCGGTTCCTGCACGGCACCGCCATGCGCGTGCACCTGCAGGATCAACTGCACGAGGCTGGACAGGTCGTCGTCGCCGTATACATCGCTCAGCCGCCGCAGCGACTGCGCGCGCGTGCGTCCGTGGGTGTAGGACACATTCGCTTCCTGGATTTCACCGCCCAGCACCGGCAGCGCATCGCGCAGCTTGTCGCCCAGTGTCTGCAGGCTCTGGTCCATGCTGAAGCCCACGCCCTGCAGCAGGCGCAGCAGGTCGATCAACAGCGGTAGTTCATTGTTCACGGCACGCCGCCGTCGCTTGACCCACGCACTGAGCGCGAACTTCGGCAGCAGCAGGCCGGCAGCGAGCGCGCCGATCACCACCATGATCCTGGACAACCCCGTGGCATCGCTGATCGCCAACGCAATACCCAGCACCAGCACCGCCAGCAGCAGGCGCAGGCCCAGGTAGATGGCGGTGCCGCGGCGGGTGTTCCAGCCGGCCAGGTCCAACAGCAGGCGATCTTCACCGGCCAGCAGTGCGGCTTCCAGGCGGCCACCGCTCAGTCCACGGCCGAACTGCTCCAGCCATCCAAGCGAATCCTTGCGTGCATCGGCAGCGCCGTCTTCGTTTTCGCGCGGACGCAGCGCCGTCTTCAATGTAGCCGCGCTGCGGTCCTCGCGATGGCTGCGCACCCAGCTGCCGAGGCCCAGCAGGGCCACGCCGGCAGCGAGCACCAGCAGGGCGGCCACGAACCAGATGCTGGCGCTCATTGGATGCCTCCTGCGTGGACGGGAGTACTCATAGCGATTTGGCCAGGCGGTACAGCAGGAAGGCGCCGGTCAGTTCCATGCACAGGGCGATCAACAGGATCTTGTGGCCCAGCGGATCGTGCAGCACCGGCTGGAAGAATTCGGGGCTGGAGATCGCCATCAACACCGCGCTGGCCGGTGGCAGCAGGCCCAGTACCCAGGCCGACATGCGGGTTTCAGACGTGGTCGCGGCCAGTTCCTGCTGGGCCTGTTCGAGGTCACGCATGAAGTCGCCCATGCGCTGCAGGATCTGGTCGGCACGGCCACCGATGCGCACGCTCACCCCCATCACCACCGCCAGTACCTTCAGCACGTCCATGCGGTAGGGCTGTGCAGCGAGGTTGAGCGCGCGGTCCAGGTCCATGCCGCCACGGGCATAGCGCACGGTGGTGTCGAGCAGGCCACGCAGCGGTGCGTTGGTCTGCATCGAGGCGACCTGGAAGGCGGCCTGCAGGCTGTTGCCGAGGGCGGTCAGACGTACCAGGTTGTCGAGGAAATCCGGAAGCTGGTGCAGCAGCTGCGCCTGCAGCTTGCCGGTGCGGCGCATCAGCCACAGCCAGCAGCCCAGCAGGTACAGCAGCAGGGTCAGGGGGAACATCCAGGCGGTGCCCAGCCGCAGCACCGCGAATGCGGACAGGGCGATGCCCGGCAGCAGCATCAGCAGTGGCAGCTTCCAGCCCGGCGTCAGGCCGGCACGTTGCAGCTGTCCGTCCCAAGGCAGGGTGCGCCGACCCGGTGCTGGCAACGGGGCCTGCCGCGCCGCGTCGGCGGTGGTACTGGCACCAGGGCCGGTGCCGCGCGCCAGCTGCTGCTCGGCATGCTGCAGGGAGGCCTGGCGCTGTTCGCGGCTGTTGGCCGTCCCCCACAACCACACGGCCAGCGCCAGCAGCACCGACACGATGCTCAGCACACCCAGCAGCAGGCCGGTACTCATGCTCAGAAGTCTCCGTACAGGGATTCGCGCAGCAACTGCCGGAACGGCTCCAGCTTGTGCGAATGCGGCTGGAAGCCGAGGCCGATCCAGCGATCGATTTCCTTGCCACTGCCATCGATCTGCACTTCGTGGCGGAACATCTCCTGGGTGGTGATCAGGTTGTCGCTGACGCCGGTGATTTCGGTGATCGACACCAGCACGCGGCGGCCGCTGCCCAGGCGCGAGATCTGCACGATGAAGTCGATCGCGCTGGCGATCTGGCGCCGCAGGCTGTCTTCGCTGCCCTGGAAGCCGGCAAAACCGGCCAGCATCTCGATGCGGTACAGGCAGTCACGCGGCGAGTTGGCATGGATGGTGGCCATCGATCCGTCATGGCCGGTGTTCATCGCCTGCAGCATTTCCAGTACTTCGGCGCCACGCACCTCGCCGACCACGATGCGGTCGGGGCGCATGCGCAGGCTGTTGCGTACCAAGTCGCGGATGCTGACCGCGCCCTGGCCCTCGGCGCCACCGATGCGGCTCTCCAGGCGCACCACATGCGGGTGGTTGAGCGAGAGCTCGGCGGTGTCTTCCACGGTGATGACGCGTTCATTGGCCGGCACGTAGCTGGCCAGCGCATTGAGCAGCGAGGTCTTGCCCGAGCTGGTGCCGCCGGAGACCAGGATGTTGCAGCGGCCCAGCACCATCGCCTTCAGCAGGGCCTGCATCGGTGCATCGAAGGTGCCCTTGGCCAGCAGTTCATCGGGGGTGAAGGGGTCCTTGCGGAACTTGCGGATGGACACCATCGGCCCGTCCACCGCCAAGGGCGAGATGATCGCGTTGAGACGACCACCATTGGGCAGGCGCGCATCGACCATCGGATTGGAGTCATCCAGGCGGCGGCCGAGCGGGGCGATGATGCGACGCAGGATGCGCAGCAGGTGGGTGTCGTCGGTGAAGCGCTGTGGCGCGCGTTTGAGTTGCCCGCCCTGGGAGACATGCACATCCTTGAAGCCATTGATCAGGATGTCTTCGATGGTGGGGTCATGCAGCAGGTCATCGAGCGGGCCGAACCCGGTCAGCTCCTTGACCAGGCCTTCGGCCACCACCTGCATTTCTTCTTCGTTGATGGGGATGCGCCATTCCTGGATGAAACTGACCGTCTGCACCTCCACCCAGCGGGCGATGGTGTCAGGGGCCCAGGAGTCGATGTCGATGCGCTCGTCTTCGATGCTGTTGAGCAGATGCTCGTGCGCGGCCGACAGCACCTTCTGGTACTGCTCGGTCTGTGCGAACGGCAGGCTGCCCGGTGCATGTTCCGGCACCGAGTTGCGGGCGACAACGTGCGGGAACGGGGTCACTTTGTCTTCCATTGCGATCCACCCAGGGCAAGGGCAAGTCTTTCCCGCAGGCCATGCGCCTGGACCGGGCAGGCAGCCGGATCCAGGCGTTGCACCAGCGGGGCGAGGGCACGCAGGTACGGGTCGCGCGGCGCATCCTGCAGCAGCAGATGACCATGGCTGGCGGCCGTGCGTACCCGTGGCCGCTCGGGCAGGGTGGCCAGCAGCGGCAGCTCGAAGCGGCGCGCGATCTGTTCGGGGCTCATGCCACTGTTGTCGTCGTGGCGGTTGATCAGCAGCTGCAGCCGCTTCTCGCGATCGCGCTGGCCGGAAAGGTGCTTCAGGGCGTGGTCCAGCGACACCAGCGTGGCGATCGATGCATCGGCCACCAGCCAGATTTCATCTGCCTGGTCCAGCAGCAGCGGTGGCAACTGCCGCAGCGGGCAGCCGCCAGCATCACACAGCACGCTGGCAAACACGCTGCGCAGGCGCTGCAGCAGCGCGCCAGGGTCGGACGGCGGCAGTGCATCGCTGCCGCTGGCACGATCGAGCAGGACCAGGCCGCTGGAATGCCGCGCCATCGCGGTGCGCGCCAGGGTGGCATCGATGCGGCTGGCATTGCGCAGCGCGTCTTCGTAGTGGAAGCGGCTGTCAAGGTTGAGGTACAGGGCAAGGTCGCCGGCCGGCTGCGCCAGCTCCATCAGCAGCCCGTCCTGCACGGCTGCATCGCCTTGGGCCAGGGCGTGGGTCTGCTGTGCGAGCACCGACAGATGTGCGGCCAGGGTGCTGGTGCCGACGCCGGCGCGCACGCCCAGCAGCACGATCAGCCGGGCCTTGTGCGCCTGCTGTGCGCTTGCGGCGGGCCGCGGCGACAGGGCGCGGCGCAGGGCGGCCTCGATGCCGGTGTTGTCACTGTCCAGGTCCAGCACATCGCGCAGGCCGGCGCGCAGTGCCATCACCACACCTTCAACCTGACCGGCGCTGGTGGCGCCCACCGCCACCAGGGTCAAGTCGGGCTGGGTCTGCTGCAGCTGCTGGGCAAGCACCGTCGATGCCGACGCATGCTCCGGGCGGAAGTCGAGCAGAACCAGGTTCTGCGGGCCGCGCTGCAGGTCCTGTGCCGAGGTCGGCTCGCCGCTGTCCTGCCAATGCAGTGCCGTGGCCGGCGGCAGCTTGGCAGCCAGGCGCGGCAGCAGTTCACGGTCGATCCCGTACAGGACCAGGTTCATCGGTGGTCCTTGCGGGTGCAGCGGCAGGGCAGTGGCGTAGGGCATGGGCGTGGTACCGGAGACGTCATGTGGGTCAGCGCGAGAAACCGGGAACCGGATCGCGGCTGATCGGGCCAAGCAGCCACGCGCCCCATTCGGGCATGTTCGGCTTGGCTTCGCGATCGCCGGGCAGCGGCAGTTCGGTATTGCGGGCAATCGGCTGTACCAACCGCGGCGTGACGATGATCACCAGTTCCTTGTCCTGGCGCTTGTAATCGAAGTTGCGGAAGAACGTACCGATGATCGGCAGGTCACCCAGCAGGGGAATCTTGTTTACCGTCGACGCCACGGTGGAACTGACCAGACCACCGATGACGAAGCTCTCGCCATCGCCAAGCTCGACAGTGGTATCTGCGCGGCGGGTGGTGATCGAAGGGATCTGCACGCCGTTCAGTGCGATCGCGTTGGTGTAGTCCAGGTCGCTGGCTTCGGGCGCGACCTTCAACGCAATACGGTTCGGTGAGAGCACGGTGGGCGTCACGGTCAGGCCGATGCCGAAGGGCTTGTAGGTGACCGTGGTCGTGCCGAGCCCCTGCGGTTCCAGGATCGGCAGTTCGCCACCGGCCAGGAAGCTGGCGCTCTGCCCGGACAGCGCAACGAGGGTCGGCTCGGCCAGCACGCGCGCCATGCCGTTGGCCTGCAGCAGGTCCACATCGGCATTCCACAGGCCCTTGGTCGAGCCAAACACCAGCCGGAACGCCGAGGAGATCGGCGATTCGCTTTCGTTGCTGGACTCGCCTTCCTTCATGCCCGGCAGGATGCCGGTGTTGCCTGGCAGCTGCCCACCGGGTCGGGCGAATCCATAGGCGAAACCACCGTTGCGGTTCTGGAAGTTGATGCCGATCTGCTTCAGCGCGGTCTTGTTGAATTCGACCACCTTGACCTCGACCTGCACCACGCCGCCGCTGCTGATGGTGGAGGCGTCGGCCAGGCTGCCGTCCTTGCCCAGCGCCATCACGGCGGTCTTCTGTTCCTGCATGTGCGCCAGCACGCTGTCGCTGCTTCCCTGCAGGAGCCCTTGATGGTCCTGTTGGGTGAACACCAGCCCGTTGGAGCCGGTATCGGCCGCGCCCTGCACGGCACTCTGCACGCGCACCTGCACGCGCTGCGGTTCACTCTGCTTGCGGTGCCACAGCAGCAGGGTCGTGGTGCCCGGCGCCTTTCCGACCAGCAACGCCTGGCGTGCGCCACGCAGCATCACGATGTCAGCCACGCCGGGGTCGGCGATGGCGACCCGTTCCAGGTCGGCTGGCAGCGTCCATGGCCGCTGTTCGCGGGTCTGCAGCAGCAGGTCGTCGGCAGCCACGCTCGCACCCGGTGCCAGCAGCACCAGCAGCAGGGCCAGCCAGCGCTGGCGGACAGAGGGGCGTAGGCAGTAGCGACGTTCAGTCATGTGCGCTCTCGGCAAGGGTCAAAGGGAGCCACGGGGGGCGGCGGTGTCGCCACGGATGATCTCGATGCCCGCCGGTCGCGGTGTCGAGCGGCGCTGCACCGGTGCACGCGCCGGCGTTTCGTGAGCGTTGCGCTGCACGCTGCTGCCGCGGCCAGCCAGTGCGTCGCCATCCAGGCCTGCGTAGGCGTTGTTCTCCGGTCGCTGCAGAGCCTGCTGCTGTTCGTTGTCCAGGCCGCGCACCGGGTCAAGCACGCCGCGTGCCTGCGGGAACAGCGCCAGGTCCGGCAGGCCGGTATCGGCGGGATTGCGCAGGGCCAGGAACAGCTTGCCCTGCTGCGCGCCGAGCAGCAGGCGGTTGGCGTCGGCCACCGGTACCGCCAGCACTGCGGTGCGTGCCGGTTGCGTGGCATCGCTGCCGTTTCCATTGCTGTGGGTGCTGCTGGAACCACTGGAACCATTGGTGATATCGGCCGCGCGTGAGTCGTTGTGCGCCGTGGCCGGTGCCTCGCCCTGGCTGCTCGTGGGCGCTGCCGCGATGTCCTGCTGGCCGTAGCTGAGCACGCGCAGGCGTGACAGCAGCAACCGCGTCTGTGCGATGTCCTGCTGGCCGTTGTAGCTGGTAGCGGCGCTGCGCAGGTTGAGGAACACGTCGACGAAATCGCCGGGCAGGATGCGGTTGCCTGCCGCGACCAGCTCATCGACCGGCACTGCCAGTGCCCGTTCGCCCGGCCGCAGCTGCAGCGAGAAGCCCTGCGCGAGCAGGCTGGCGCCAATCGCGCTGCCTTCGCTGATGTCCTGTACCGGCACCTTGCCGACCACCGCTGCCAGGTCGGCCGCCGCCCCCGGCACTTCTGCGCTGCGTTGTGTCAGCCGTACGCCATTGGCGCTGATCGGCTCGCCGGCAGGTAGCCGCGCGGTGGCTTCGACGACACTGAAGGTCTGCGCATCGGCCGTTACGATCGTGCTCGGATTGTCCGCCGAAGCCGCAGGCTTGCGGCCGATCACGAAGGCCACCACGGCGAGCAGCACCGCGAGTGCAATCAGGGCGATGGCGGCGATGCGGGTCAACTTGAGCATGAAGAACGTCTCCTGTACCGATCGTCAGTTGCTGCCAAGGTCCAGCTGGGCGACCGCGACGCTGCGAATGGGGGCGCCCATCACCCAGCCGTAGAGCGTGGCGGTGCCGGGCAGGAAGGGGTGGGCGTTGTAGTCGTAGCTCACGGTCACCGTCATGCATTGCACCGTCGCCAGGCCGGCGCAGGGCGCCTGCGGCGAAACCACGATGGCACCGGCGCCGCCAGCGCTGCAGTCCGGGTTCTGCCTGGAAAACTGCAACAGCCATTGCATGGAGCGGCGGGCCGCCAGGCAGGCTGCGGTGCGCCGCTCGCCGGCGCTGCCATAGCGCAGCGAAGCGCGCGCGCCCTCGGCCGAGGCCGTCGCCAAGGTCTGCTGCGCGGCCATGATCAGCACGCCGGAAAAGGTGAACAGCAACAGCGGCACCAGGCCGAGAAGCAGCATCAGTGCGAATTCGATGCTGGCCACGCCGCGTTGGCGGCGACGTGCGAACCCTTTCATGCCACGCCTCCATAAGTGGTTGCCAATACCCAGCCAATCGCAGCGAAGGCCAGGTAGGCCGCGTAAGGAATGCCCTGGCGCCCCGCGCGCGCAGCGTGGAGTTCGCGCAGTGCAGGGTGCCCATTCCAGTGCGTGCTGGCGCGATTTACCTGCATCTGCAGGCGCAGCGGCAGGTGACCGGCCAACTGCCGTCCGACGATCACCAGCATGGCGTGGGCGCCTGCGGCCAGGCTGGCAAGCACCCATACCGGCAGCAATGCCTTCCAGCCCAGCAGCAGGCCGAGCACGGCGAAGAACTTCACATCGCCAGCGCCCATCCAGCGCACCGCGTAGAACGGCAGCAGAGCCAGCAGGCCAAGTGCCGCGCCCAGCAGGTGGGGCGCCCAGGTCGTGCGCGTTGCAGTGAACTGGTTGGCGATGATCAGTGGCACGGCGATCGCGCACGCAGCCAGCAGCCAGGTGTTGGGCACGCGGCGGGCGTACAGATCGCTGATCGCGATCCGCAGGCACACTCCCATGGCCAGCAATCCCAGCAGTGTCATCGCACACCCTCTTCGTCCGTCATTGGACAGTTGCAGACCCCTTCATCGGCCACCGCGGTCGCCATCGAAGCGACCGCAGGTGCTGCACCCCGCGCGACGGCTAGGTGGTGGTGGCGTCGGTGGCGATGGCCTGCAGGCGCGTGAACAACGTGGTGAAGAATGCGGTGATCTGGGTTCTGCCCACCACGATCAGGATGCCGGCGATCACGGCGGCCAGCAGCCCGTATTCGAGCGCGGTCACGCCATCTTCTTCTTTCAGGAACTTGCGGATCGATGCGTTCATGACGGTTGTCTCCCTCTACCTGTCAGTTGCTGCAGGAAACCTGCATGGGCGGTGGCCCGGCTCCGCCGGGACCGTCCGTAGGCCTCTGCCATCCTGGCGGAGGAGGCACGGCGGGCAATCCCGCTGTGCTCAAGCAGGGTGATCATTCCCGGGCAGGGCAGCGGCCGCGCAACCGCGACCGCACGGCACCGGGCCGGTGGTCGAAACGGTATTTCGCAGGTGCATGGTCATGCTGTCCCCCTGGGTGTGGCCGCTATCTGCGTGCCCGATCACCGTGTATTCGACTTTGCCTGAATGGCGGTTCCCTGCAACCGGAACCTATATGCAAATTCGGCAGATTCGGGGAATTGCTGAATATTCCGGTCACGATCTGTGACGTAAATCCGTTCCTGCGCAAAACGATTCATGCTCGTGCAGATAATGTGAGGTCGATCTGCGCCCATGCGAAAACCATGCCACTCGCACACACAATTTCTTCACGCAGCCGATAATCCGTCTGCCTTGAAACATCCTGTTTACGGCCGCGGATTATCGGGCATACTCGCATTCAAGGTTTTGCATTTTCATGGATGGACGCGCGTTCTACGCAGCGACCATCACGGCAACGGACGATGCTCTTGGAAACGGCGAGCGCCCTGTCAGGCAGTGGGGGCGGGGTCGTGCAGCAGACCAAACGGGGGACGACACTGTCATGGTCGATGGTGGGGTGGAAGACAACGACGACGGCGATCTCAGGTCGATCGACCTGGCCACGCTGAGCGGCGTGCTCCGCGTGTGCGATGTGGAGCTGTTGCTGCTTGATGGCAATGGTCCGCGCGCGGCATTCGCTTCGCGCGTTCACGAGGAAGCCCTGTTCTGCAGTATCACCTGCGGCTTCCATTGTCGCGGCCGATTCATGCTGCCCCCCGACTGGGCGATGCTCGGTTACCTGCACACCACCGACGATGCACTGAGCTGGTGCCATGGCGTGCCGCTGACGCCGGGAATGGCGCTGGCCGTGATGCCCGAAGGCATCAGTGAGTTCACGCTCAGCCCCGGCACGCAGATGACGCTGATGCTGGTGCCGGTCGCGCGCGTGCAGCGCAAGCTGACCGAATTGAGCCTGCGCAGCACGCCACCGGCGGGGCAGGCACTTTCGTTGTTCAACCTCGGCGATGATGCAATGCCTCTGGTACGCCATTACCAGCAGCTGCATGCACAGCTGGGGCAGGGCGGTGCGCTGCAGCCGGAAGAAACCGAGCGCCTGCTGCATGAGCATATCCAGGCGCTGCTCGGTGGAGGCCCAGCCGACCGGCCCAGCTGCAGTCGCGCCCGCCGCACGCATTACCTGATCGCGCAGCGGGCGGAGAACTTCATGCGCCTCAACCTGCGGCGCAATATCTACATGAATGAAATCTGCGACGCCGCCGGCGTCAGCGAACGCGGCCTGCGCTATGCGTTCGAGGATCTGTTCGGCACCTCGCCCAATCGCTACCTGTCGATGCTGCGGCTGTGTGCGGCCTGCCGCAGCCTGTCGATGGCCGATTCCAACCGGCGCTCGGTCAAGGCCATCGCGCTCAGTTGCGGGCTGTGGGACCTGTCGCGCTTTGCCGACAACTACCGCAAGGTATTTGGCGAACTGCCGCGCGACACCTTGATGCGCGCGCCCGCACAGCTCGGCCAACCGGCCTGAGGGTATCGGCCGGGCTGCCGCCCGGCACCCGCGGTAGTGCCGGCCGCTGGCCGGCAACCTCAACAGCAACAGCCACAGCAACAGCAACAGCAACAGCCGGCTCTGGGTTTTCTGTGGGTTGGCGGGGCGGTGTGGGCTTGCAGGACACGCCGTAAACCCATCCATGGGGGCTCGATGGCGCCATCCATGGCGCCAACGGTCCTGCAAGCCCACACCGCCCCACCCCTGACAGTTTCCCGAGGGCGGTTGGATTGACTGTCATGCATTCACTGCGGGCGTGAGTGCAACCTCGATTTTCATTGATTATTTCGATCTAAATGAAAAATGATGATCCGACTTTCCCTCAGCCGGGCATGGCCCGGCTCTACAGGAAAGCGCGCGGGAAACTGTCGAAGGCGGGGTGGGTCCGGTTGCGGGGGTGTCCGCGGCATGGATGCCGCGGCCAAGCCTACAGGGACGTATTTACGGCGTCCCCCGCAACCGGACCCACCCCGCCATCCCCCAGGAACCCAGCTTCTGCCGTTGCTTTTGCCGTTGCTGTTGCCTTTGACGTGGCCTCTGCGGGTGCCGGGCGCAGCCCGGCCAGCCCTCCCTGCCGGTTTTGCATATGCGGCTGCCGAATCCGGCCGTGGATTTGCCGGAATGCGCGATTGCCCTGCCGGAATGAAGTGCTCAGCCCTCGCTGAAAGGCGCGAAATGTCAGTCACCTGCCTAACGGCAAGTCCACTGACATTCAAGTTGTCCGCCTACGGGGGAAATGCTCATGAACCGCATCTACCGGCGTGTATGGAACCGCCAGCTCAATGCTCTGGTTGTGGCCTCGGAACTGGCCACCGGCGATAGCGGTGGTACCGCACCGCGCGACCGCCGTGCCAGCCTTCTGGTGCCCAGCACCCTGGCCCTGGCACTGCTGTGCGTGCTGGCCAGCGGGCCTGCGGCGGCAACAGAGTCCAGCCAATCCCTGCGCGATCTGCAGGCATTGGCAGCCAAGTACACCCAGCCGATGCCGGTGAAGGTGGATGCCGAAGTGGCGCTGGCAGCGGCCGCACGACAGGCCCAGGCGAACCCGGCGATCAGTGCGAACGCACGCGTCGGCCTGCAGCTGAGCACGACCTCGCTGCCGGTGGTGCGCGACGTCCTGCCGGCCACCGTGCAGGTCAAGCTGGCCGCCGGCGCCACGCCGCGCCAGGTGACCGCACCGGCGCTCGGCGCCGACGTGCGTGCCAACATCGGCGTCGGCAACGTCGCCGCCGCCCGTGTCGATACCGCGGTCGCCGCGAACGTCGCACCGGCCGCTCAGGCGCCGCTGGGTCTGTCTGCCAACGCCGCCGCAAAAGCCAATGTCGGCATCGCCGGTACGCCGGTTGCCAGCGTCGATGCCGGCACCCAGGTTGCCACCGCCGTGACTGCAACGCCGTCCGGGCTGAAGGCGGCCGTCGACGGCAAGGTCGATTCGCAGCTGGGCGTGGCCGGCAACCATATCGAAGGACAAGGCCAGGCCGGTGCCACCGCCGCGGTCACACTGCCGGCCAAGGAAGAGTTGCCGGGCGACACCGATGACCGCGCGATCACCGCCGCGTTCGATGCCGGCGTAGCGGGCAAGGTGCGCGTGCAGGGCAAGGACGGCGAAGAACTCGTCGCTGATCGCAACCTCAAGCTGGCCGGCACCGCAACCGTCGCCGCTCAGAACAGCGCGCTGGGCCTGGGCGGCTTGCTCAACGGTGTCGGCACTGCGCTGAACGGCGTTGGCAGCGCTGTCGGCAGCCTGCTCAACGGCGACCTGTCCGGCACCGTCAACAACCTCGGCGGGGCTGTCGGCGGTCTGGTCGGCAACACCCTGGGCAGCCTCGGCCTGACCTCGCCGTCGGCCATCCCGCCGACCAGCCCGAAGGCGCCCGCAGCCGCCGACCCGAATGCGGGCCTGGTGATCGGCACCGGTGGCCTGGTGGGCGGTGTCACCGAACTGCTTGGCCCGACCACTGCCAGCCTGTTCGGCGGCACCGGCTACCTGTCCAACGGCAACCTCAAGCTCAGCACGGCCAACGTCATGCAGACCTACTCCACGGTCAACGTGCTCGGCCTGCCGGTGGTCAACGCCACGCCGGTCGGTACCACGCTCAATGGACTGGGTGGCGCGGTCACCGGCGGCAGCTCGCACCTGACCCTGATCGGTGGCGTCACCTCCGACAGCTACATCTACAACATCAACAATGGCAATCCCGGTGGCCTGCTGGGCCTGCTGCTGCCCAAGGATTCGCCGGCCTGGGCGGCCAAGTGCCTGGACATTGCACTGGCCGATATCTCCTGCTGGGCGGTCAACGCCGCGCAGGACTACCAGGTGCTGATGGGCGATGGCGCCTATGCCAACGGTTCGAAGGAAGTGGTGATCGGCGCCAATGCCCGCCATGAGCTGCCGAAGGTCGATGCCAACGTGGCCTTCCCCGGCGCGGGCGCCAATGATCCGACCGATCCGACCGGCGTTCCCACCGCCGACTACGCGGCACGCATGGGGCACTCGGTGGTGGTCGGCGACAGTGCCAGCGGCACCGCCAACGGGCAGACCCTGCTCGGCGCGGAGAGCACCTCCAACCAGGCCAATTCGGTGGCATTGGGTTACCGCTCGGCTGCACTGCGCGGCGCCCAGGCCAGCTACAGCGCCTATGGCCTGACCACCGCGCAGGTGTCGGCCGGTGAAGTGTCGGTAGGCACCGCCGGTGGCGGCGAGCGGCAGATCACCAACCTCGCGGCCGGCAGCGCCAACACCGATGCGGTCAACGTGGCCCAGCTGAAGGGCGCCATCAGCCAGATCGATGCGGTCGGCGCCGCGGCGGTCACCTATGACCTGGATGGTGCAGGCGATCCCAACTACCGCCGTGTCACCCTCGGCAATGGCACCGGCACCACCACCATCGGCAACCTGGCCGCCGGCGCGGTCAATGCCACCAGCAGCGAGGCGGTCAACGGTGCGCAGCTGTTCGCCAGCAACGACACCATGGCGAAGTTCTTTGGCGGACGCGCAGCATTCGATCCGCTCACCAGCACGTTCACCGCACCGCTGTTCGAGATCAGCACCATCTCCACCGGTGGCGCCGTCGCCTCGGGGCTGTATGACAACGTCACCGACGCCTTCGATGCGGTGGATGGCTCGCTGGTCAACCTCAACACGCAGATCAACGACATCCGCAACACCGGCACCCGGTACCTGCGGGTGAATTCGACCGGTGCTGACGCCGTGGCCAGCGGTACCGAAGCGATCGCCGTCGGTGCCGGTGCCAGCGCAACCGCCGCCAACAGCATCGCGGTCGGTGCCGGCAGCCTGGCCGACCGTGCCAACAGCGTGTCGATCGGTGCCGCAGGCGCCGAACGCCAGGTCACCAATGTCGCCGCCGGTACCGCCAGCACCGATGCGGTCAACCTGGGCCAGTTGCAGGCCTCGGAAGAGGGCGCGCTGCGCTACGACCTCAACGGCGACGGCAGCGTCAACTACGGCAGCGCTACGCTGGGCCAGTCCGGCACGGCCACCACGCTGCGCAACCTTGGCCCGGGCCAGATCAGCGCGGCCAGCAGCGAAGCGATCAACGGTGCGCAGCTGTTCGCGGCCAACCAGACCGTGGCCACCCATCTCGGCGGCGGCGCTGCGGTGGATGCCAATGGCGTGGTTACCGCACCGACCTACACGCTCAACAATGTCGCCGCCAATGGCACCGTCAGCCAGGGCAGCTACAACGACGTCGGCACGGCCTTCGATGCGGTCAGCAATTCGCTGGCCAACGTTGCAGACCAGACCGATGACCTGGACAAGCGCGCCGTGAAGTACGACGTGGATGGGAGTGGCAACGTGGTTGATACCGTGACCCTCAGTGGTACCGGCGGTGCACCGGTGAAAGTCACCAACGTGGCTGCTGGCAGCATCCTGGCGGGCAGCAGCGATGCCATCACCGGCGACCAGCTGTTCAGCACGCACCAGACGGTGGCCAGCTACTTCGGTGGCAGCACCGTGTACAACGGCAGCACCGGGCTGTGGACCGCGCCGACCTTCAACATCTCCACTATCGCTACCGATGGCACCATCACCGGCAACGATTACAGCAACGTCACCGCGGCGTTCTCCGCCGTGGATGGCTCGCTGCGGGTGCTCAACCAGCGCATCAGCAACGGTGGCGGCAGCCCATACCTGGCGGTCAACTCCACTGCCGCAGCGGCGACGGCCACCGGTGCCGAAGCGCTGGCGGTCGGCCCGCAGGCCAGTGCAGCGGGCGCGGGCAGTGTGGCGGTCGGCAACGGCGCCAATGCCAGCGCAGGCAACAGTGTTGCGCTGGGTGCAGGCTCGGTGGCCAGCGTCGGCGCGCAGACCGGCTATACCGGTGCCTACGGCCAGACCGGTGCCAGCAACTCGTCCGGTGAAGTGGCGGTGGGCAGCAGCGGCAGCGAGCGCAAGGTCACCCACGTGGCCGATGGCTCCGACGACCACGACGCGACCAACGTCGGCCAGCTGAAGAACGGCGTCAACTACGCCATCGACCAGTCCAAGTCCTACACCGACCAGAAGATCCAGAACATCACCAACGTCGCCGGCAGCTTCCGTGCCAACAACAGCAACAACCTGGCCGATCCGTCCGCCAGCGGTGCCAACTCCGCCGCAGGCGGTGCCGGCTCCACCGCTGCCGGGGCGAACTCGACCGCACTGGGCAACGGTTCGCAGGCACAGGCCGACAACTCGGTGGCGCTGGGTGCAGGCTCGGTCGCCAACCGCGCCAATACGGTGTCGGTGGGGGCAGCCGGTGCCGAACGCCAGGTGGTCAACGTGGCCGACGGTTCGCAGGCAACGGATGCGGTCAACGTGCGTCAGCTGCAGGCTTCGCAGCAGGGCACGATCCGCTACGACACCACCACCAACGGCACCACCAACTACAACAGCGTCACCCTGGGCAGCACCAGCAGTGGCCCGACCACGGTGCGCAACGTCGCCGCCGGCACCGCCGGTACCGACGCAGTCAACGTCGACCAGCTGAAGTCGGGCATGGCGCAGACGCTGGACTGGTCCAAGGCCTACACCGATGAGCGCATGGGCGGCTTCGAACGCGACCTGCGCAAGACCGACAACCGCGCCTCGGCCGGTATCGCCTCGGCGATGGCAACCGCGTCGCTGCCGCAGCCCAGCGAAGCCGGCCGCAACATGGCCTCGATCGCTGCCGGCAGCTACAACGGCGAATCCGGTGTTGCCCTGGGCATCTCCGGTGTTTCCGAGGGCGGGCGCTGGATCTACAAGTTCAGTGGTTCCACCAACAGCCGCGGCGAGGCCGGTGTGGCCGTCGGTGCCGGTATCCAGTGGTGATCGCCCGCGCCGGGTCGCACTTGCGGCCCGGCGCAGCGGGCAACGTCTACAGGGGGAATGACATGAAATCGCATCGCATCGCTCGCAGTGGCCGCGTCGCCGCCACGCTGGGCCTGATCCTGGCCGCAGGGCTGCTGGTTGCCTGCCGCAGCCACGCACCGGCCGCCGATGGTCCCGCCGGCAGCACTGCCGTCACCTTCCCGGAGGCCAGCAAGGCATCGCTGAAGGAAGGCATCTATCCCGATATCGCCGACCTGCGCCGGTTCGCGCCGGGCATGAGCAAGCGCCAGCTGTACACGCTGCTGGGCACACCGCATTTCAATGAAGGCATGTGGGGTGTGCGCGAGTGGAACTACCTCTTCAACTTCCGCACCGCACAGGGCGCCGAATACTTCACCTGCCAGTTCCAGGTGCGCTTCGATAACAAGGGCATCGCCCAGGGCGGCTACTGGAAGCCTGAATCGTGCGCTGCCGTACTGGATCCGCCGCGTCCGCCTGCACCGCCACCGCCGGCGCCCTTGCCGGAGCAGCCGCTGCGACTGGCTGCCGATGCGCTGTTCGGTTTCGACAGTGCGGTGCTCAGTGCCACCGGCCAGCAGGCCGTGCAGGGCGTGCTGGCGCAGGTGCGCGAGGCCAGCCAGGTGCAGTCGATCCAGGTGGTCGGCTACACCGACCGCATCGGCAGCGCTGCCTACAACCAGACGCTGTCGCAGCGGCGCGCCGAGGCGGTGCGCATGGCCCTGGTACAGGGCGGCGTATCAGCGGCGAGCATCAGCGCTGAAGGTCGCGGCGCGGCGGAACCACTGGTGCAGTGCGACCAGCGCAACCGGCGCGAACTGATTGCCTGCCTGGCGCCCAACCGCCGGGTGCAGATCGCCGGCGTGGCGCGGCCGCACTGAATCCCCGTGCCGGGGCGCGCCCCGGCATCCCGAGTCCCCCCTGTTCTGCCGGCAGGACGTGGAAACGTCTCCCCCGTTTTCCACGCCTGCCGGTGGGCAGGTTTCTTCCCTGGTGCACCTGATGAATGCCCAATTCCTGCCCTTGTCCATGAAGACGGAAGCCACTCTCAGCGTGTACGGCCAACTCGGCAACCATGCGGTGGTGCGCATTCCCGGGCGCCGGCTGCCGGGCCTGATCCTGCAGGCCGACACCGTTGCCGGGTTCCTCACCCAACTGCAGGAAGCGCAGGCCTGCCTGCGCAGCGGCCGCGCGCAGCGCGCCGACGCCGAGCTGGACATGCTGGTCGACATGCTCGAGCAGTGGTACGCGCTGATCGAATCGCGGCTGGCCGATGCAGGCGAGGCGCTGTAGAGAAGAGGGGACGGAGGGGATCAAGTCGTTTCCCGCACAGCCGGGGCATGAACGACGTGATCCCCTCCGTCCCCTTTTCTGTTGTTAGGCGCGGGCGCGGATCATCCAGCAGGCGGCTTCCACCCGCACGCGATCACCGTCGATGAACGATGCGAACGCAGCCAGCGCGTGTTGCAGCAGCGCATCGGCGCGTTCGGCCGGCAGCGCACGCAGGGCCAGGCCCACAGGTCCGAGCTGGCCAACGTAGCTGGCCAGCGCGTCACGGCTGAGGAAACAGGTCAGGTCCAGCGGCGATACATCCACGTCCTGCCATCCGGCGCTCTGCAGCAGCCGACGCACCCGCTCGCCATCGGCGAAGGCGAACTGCCCCGGTGCACCTGGTACCCGCACCGGCAGCACCAGCTGGTCTGCAAGGGCGCGCTCGGCGGTGGTCATGAACGGATTTTCCTGCGCGCTGCGCCAGGCGATGAAGCGCAGGCCTGCGCCGGCTCGGGCGGCACGGTGCAGGTTGGCGAAGGCGGCCTGCGTGTCCTCGAAGAACATCACCCCGAACCGCGACTGGATCCAATCGTAGCGCGCTGTCGCGAAGGCATGGCGCTGCGCGTCGGCAACGATGAAGTCGATGTCGCGCCCGATCGAGGCGGCACGCTGGCGGGCGAGGGCAAGCATCGGTGCGGAGATGTCGACGCCGGTGCAGTGGGCATCCGGACGCGCTGTGGCGGCGGTCAGCGTGCTGGCGCCGGTGCCGCAGCCGATGTCCAGCAGTTCCGTGACGTCAGCCGGCAGTTCGTCGCGCAGGGCATCGGCCATCGGTTGGAACAGGCCGTCCAGCAGGGCCTGCTGCGCGACCCAGTTCTCGCCAGCGGGGCCGTTCCAGAGCATGTTCTGATCGAGCGGGAGTGAATCAGCCATGGGCTTGCCTTGCGCGGGGAGTACGACCATGGTGGCGCTTGAAGCCCACTTGAGGTCAAGCACGATGCGGGAACTGGATATCGGTGAAGTGGTGCGCCGCAGCGGTGTACCGGCCTCCACCCTGCGCTACTACGAGCAGCTGGGCCTGTTGCAGGTGCTGGGGCGGCGCGGCCTGCGCCGGCAGTACCACGAACAGGTGCTGGAACGGCTGGCGCTGATCGGCCTGGGGCAATCAGCAGGTCTGTCGCTGCAGCAGATCGGCGCGGCGATGCCGCAGGGGGCAGGGCTTGCACTGGACTGTTCGGCATTGCTGGCCCAGGCCGATGCGCTGCAGCGGCAGATACGCGGGTTGCAGAGGGTGCAGGATCGGTTACGGCGGGCTGCAGCCTGTCCGCACGCTGACGATGCACGGCGCTGCGCCTCGTTCCGCAGGCTGCTGCGTGCGCAGCAGCGCGTGGCGCATGGATGAGCAGTAGATCCATGTCATGCGTGAATGAACAGCCGATCCCCGCTCAATCGCGGGTGCTGACTTCCCAGGTGGCGTGCAGCACGCCCGGCACCTGCTCCATCCGCGCCAGCACCACGTCCAGCTCGTCGGCGCTGACCGCCGTGCTGACCAGGACTGCGATCACGTCGGTAGGCGCATCGGTGTGCTCGACCAGCTGTACGTCGCCAACGGGGTACTGCGCTGCTTCCAGTGCATCGACCAGGCGCTCGCGCACGCGCGGCACCGCGTCGGCATCCACGCTCAGGCGCACTTCGTAGGTCGCTTCGCTGGCGGCTTCGTTGATCGGGATGCGGTTGATCGCGTTCACCAGTGGCCGCAGCAGGGTATTGCCGGCAATGATCAGGACGGTCAGCAGTACGCCTTCGGCCAGCATGTCCGCACCGGTACAGCTGCCCACCGCAGCCGAGCACCACAGCGTCGCGGCGGTGTTCAGGCCGCGCACGTTCATGCCTTCCTTCATGATCACGCCGGCGCCGAGGAAGCCCACGCCCGAGACCACGTACGAGATCACCCGCACGGCCTCGGCGCTGCCGGCGATACGCATGCCCAGGTCCACGAAGGCGGCGGCGCCGACGGCCACCAGCACGTTGGTGCGCAGGCCGGCCGTGCGCTGCCGGTATTGGCGTTCGGCGCCGATCAGGGTGCCGAGCACGAACGCCGCCAGCAGGCTGACCACGGTGTCGGCGAAGGGGCCGGACTGGAAGGTTTCAATGAAGCGCATGGCCGCAGTCTACCTCCCGCAGGTGACAGTAGATCCACGCCATGCGTGGGTGGGTTGGGGCGGCAGGGACATCATCCACGCATGGCGTGGATCTACTCGTCGACGCGCTCGCCCATCATTTCGCGCTGGCGCTTGTCCAGCTCCTCCGCATAGCGCTTGCGCACGAATGCTTCAGATACCACGCCCAGTACCTGGCCATCGTCGGCCACCACCGCCAGCTCGTCGGCCTGGGTCTGGTCGAACTGCTGCATCACGCTCACCACATCCGCGCTGGTGGCAAGCGCTACGTCGCGGTTCTCGGCGAACGTACCCACCACGTCCTCGGGCTTTACGCCGTCGCCGAACAGGCGCGGGATCTGCACGATGCCGGCGTAGTGGCCTTCACTGTCGATCAGGATCACCCGGCTGCCCGAGCCCAGCGGGAAGCGCTGGCGGAAGGCGGCGGCATCGAGGTCGGCCGGGGCAGTGGCTACGCCTTTGCGCATCATCCGCCCGGCATTGAGGTTGTGCACCCAGCCGATGTCACGCGCGCTCTTGATGGTTTCCCCGCGCAGATGCATGCGCCAGGTCGAGAAGGAATAGCCGAACCATTGCCGCACCAGGGTGCTGGACACCAGCACGGCGCTCATCACCACGCTGGTCAGCAGGAAATCGTGGGTGCCTTCCAGCACCAGCATGGCCATGGTCATCGGCGCGCCAACCACTGCCGCGGCCAGTGCGGCCATGCCCGCCAGCGCCGCCGACGTGGCGTCGACCACCGGCACGCCGGTGGCCATCGCCAGCAGCCCGGCAAACAGCGTGCCGACCAGGGTGCCCATGAACAGCGAGGCGAAGAACAGGCCGCCGCGGAAGCCAAAACCCAGCGAGATGCCCGAGGCCAGGCATTTGAGGGTCAGCAGTCCGCCGATCCAGATCAGCGGCAGATGGGTGGTCAGGTCCAGGTGCAGTGCGCCATGGCCGGACGACAGCACCTGCGGGCTGGCCAGCGCCAGCGGAATCAGCAGCAGGCCGCCCACTACCGGCCGTCCCCACAGCGGCAACGGGCTGCGCTTGACCGTGCCCTCGATGGAGGCGATCAGGCGCATCACCGCGATGCCGACCATCGCACAGCAGCAGCCGAGCAGGCCGTAGATCGCATAATCGGCAGCGCGCACGTCGATGGTGGATGCCGCCGGCAGCAGATAGGCCTCCACGCCGGCCTGGTCGGCAACGAAAGCGCCGGCCAGCGCCGCTACCGCCACCGGCGCCAGTGCCGCCGGCGTATAGGCGCCGATGACGATCTCGAAGGCGTAGAACGCCCCGGCCAACGGTGCACCGAAGGCCGCGGCGATCGCACCGGCCGCGCCGGCACCCACCAGGATGCGCACGTCGTTGCGGCGCAGGCGCATCACCCGCCCCAGCTGCGAGCCGCTGCCGGCACCCATCTGCGTGTACGACGCTTCCAGTCCGACCGACGCGCCGCAGCCATTGGAGACCAGGGTCTGGGTCAACACGATCAGGTTGTCACGCATCGACATGCGGCCGCCGTGCAGCGCATTGGCTTCCACGGCGTCCAGCAAGGGGCGTTTGAGGCGCGTTGCAGCAAGGCTGACCAGGCCCACCACCAGGCCGCCCAGCGGCAGTACCAGCAGCGCGGTCCAGCTCAGTGCGGGCAGCGAGCTCAGGCGCATGCCCTCGTCCAGCCCATACAGCGCAGTCTGCAGGGTGCGTGCCAGCCCGGCCTGCAACAGGGTCAGGCCACCGGCGATCAGCCCGACCAGCAGGGCCAGGGCGATGAACCACAGGTCGCTGCCACGCAGGCGTAGACGCAGGCCCTGGAAGGCCAGATGCAGGCGCGATGGCGAAGCGGCGGACGACATGGTGGCGGCATGATACGCCGCCACCGTGAGCGCCACCGTCACCGCATCAGGCGGTTACCGCACTCAGAAGCGGTAGCGGCCCTGCACGTAGAAGGTGCGCGGTGCGGCCACCATGCGCCCGGCGTTGCCATCCACGTTGCGGGTGTACCAGCGCTTGTCGGCCAGGTTGTTCACGCCCACCGCAATCTCGCTGTCGGCCAGCCAAGGCAGCTGCCAGGCGGCCTGCGCGTTCCATAGGCGTACGCCCGGCACGCGGCCTACGCGCGCATCGGCGGTTTCGTTCCAGGTGTTGGCGGCATCGGAGAACTGGCCGCTCTGGTGGGTGCTGGACACGTTGAAGGTCCAGCCGGCCAGCGCATAACGGGCGCCGATGCTGTCGGTATCGCGCGAATAGAACGGCACATCCAGGCCACGATTGTCGCCGGACTGCTGGATGGCCTTGGTCCAGGTGTAGTTCGCGTACAGCTCCAGCCCGGCCAGCGCGCTGCTCTCGGCGAAGCGGTATTCGATCGCGCTTTCCACACCCTTGTGGTCGGTGGCGCCGATGTTCTGGAAGGTGGGCGGGGTGATGCCCGGAATCTGCAGGATCTGGTTGTCGAAGCGCATCTTGAATACGGTCACTTCCGCACGCAGCGCGCCATCCTGCCAGCGCGCACCCAGTTCGGTGGTCCTGGCGATTTCCGGGTTCAGCGGATTGGTCGCGCTCTGCGAGTTGAGCTGGATGTTCTGCACCGGCCCGAAGGAGGTGGTGTAGTTGCCGAACACGGTCAGCTGCGGGGTCAGCAGGTAGGCGACGTTGAGCGAGGGCAGGGCCTTGTCGTTGCGGCTGCTGAAGGTTGCGCCGCCACCGGCCTGCCGGCGGTCCATGTCTATCCACTCCATGCGCACGCCGGGGGTGATCCGCCACTGGCCGATGGCGATGCGGTCATCAACGTAGAACGAGTGCGCATCGGTAGCGTTGTCGAAGCGGGTGGTGGCACTTTCCACGCCGGTGCGGCGCACCACCGTGTAGCTGCGGTCATTGCCGCGCTCGCGCAGGAAGCGGTAGCCGGCGGTGATGTCGTGCACGCTGCTGCCCCAGTGCAGGCGCTGGGTGTAGCGCGGCTCAATGCCGAGCACGCGGTAGTCGCGTGGCTGCACGGTGATCTGCGTGTTGGCGGCGTTGATCAGCGAGCTGGCGCGGTTGCTTTCGTTGTAATACGCAAGCACCTCGAACTCGCTGTTCTGCGACAGCGTGTTGGTGTAGCCCAGGTCGACGCCGGTGCGATGGCCCTTCCAGAAGTCGGTCGGCCGGGTGTTCTGGAACGGATCGGTCTCGTACTGGGCGCGGGTCAGGCCACCCGGAGTCAGCGAGCGCACGTCGTAGTACGAGAGTTTGGCGCGCAGTTCCTGTTGCGCATCGATGGCATAGGCGAACTTCAGTGCCAGGTCGTCGAAACGGTCATCGCTGCCCTGGCGCCAGCCGCGGCCGTCCTGCCCGGAATACAGCAGGGCCATGCCCAGGCCGTTGTCGGCGGTGCCGCCGAGGAACGCGTTGTACTGAGTGCTGTCGCCGCCGCCGTGGTCGTAGGCGCTGTAGCGCACGCCGGCCTCGCCGTGCAGGCCGGCCGCGGTCGGAATCGCACGGGTGCTGAAGTTGATGATGCCGCCGACATTCTGCGGCCCGTAGCGCACCGCACCGCCGCCACGCACCACGTCGATCGACTCGATGTTGGCCAGGCTGGCCGGGGCGAACGACAGCTGCGGCTGCCCGTACGGCGCAACCGCCAGCGGCACGCCGTCCAGCAGGACGGTCGAGCGCGGCGAGTAGCGGCCGGTCAGGCCACGCACGCCGATGTTGAGCGACACCGAGCTGCCGGCGGTGCCGGAGTTGTCGGTCACCTGCACGCCGGGAATGCGGCGCATGGCATCGCCCAGGCTGGCGGCGCCGTTGGCCTCGATGCGCTGGCGATCAACCACGGTACGTGCGCCGGCGAAGCTCTTGACGCTGTCGTGCAGGCCGGTGCCCAGCCAGCTGCCCGATACCTGGATGCTGTCGAGCGTGGTGGCGCTGTCCTGCGCGAAGGCGCTGGCAGCCGGGATCAGGCACAGGGCGAGGGCGGCGGCCAAGGGCAGGCGGGCCGGTTGCAGGGCAGGGATGGACATCGTTGCGGGCAGTGGAAGGGCGTAAATGAGAATTATTGCTGATTCCATTCGCCATTGGAATCGGCACACGGTTCAGCGCTTTGACCCGGTGGTAAAGTGATCAATTGCCTCCTGACCCGCTGAGATCTGCCATGTCCACTGCTGCTTTCTACCCCGTCGGAACCCCTGGCCAGCCGTGGGGCGTGGCGGAACGGGAGCAGTGGCGTGCGCGCCAGCAGCGCCTGCGCCGTTACGACGAGGAAGTGCTGCCGCGCATCGATGCACTGGCCGAGCGCTTCGACAAGGTGGCTTACGGCCAGCTCGACTATGCAGGCGAGACCTATACCCTGTTCGCCCTGCGCAGCCGCGACTGGAACCCGGCACTGCCGGCCGCGCTGGTGACCGGCGGTGTGCACGGCTACGAGACCAGTGGCGTGCTGGGCGCGCTGGAATTCCTCGAAGAACACGCCGACACCTATGCCGGCAAGGCCAACCTGCTTGTCGCGCCGTGCGTGAATCCATGGGGCTTCGAGCGCATCAACCGTTGGAACTTCGATGCGATCGACCCGAACCGCAACTTCCGCGCTGACGGCCCGGCCCGCGAATCGACGGCGCTGATCGAACTGATCGCACCGTTGAAGGGCCAGTTCGTGCTGCACATCGACCTGCACGAAACCACCGACAGCGACGAGAGCGAGTTCCGTCCCGCACTCGCCGCGCGCGATGGCAAGCCGTTCGAGCCAGGCCTGATTCCCGATGGCTTCTACCTGGTGGATGACAGCGAGAATCCGCAGCCGGCGTTCCAGCAGGCCGTGGTCGCCGAAGTGGAGAAGGTCACCCATATCGCACCGGCCGACGACAAGGGCGAGATCATCGGTTCGCCGGTGGTCGCGCATGGCGTCATCGAGTACGCGCTGGTGCCGCTGGGCCTGTGCGCCGGCATCACCGGGGCGAAGTACACCACCACCACCGAGGTCTACCCGGACAGCCCGCGGGCGACGCCGCAGCAGTGCAACGACGCGCAGGTGGCGGCGGTGTGCTCGGCGCTGGATTACGCGCTCGCCAACCCGTGATCTGCTGACCTCCTGTGCATCCACGCCATGCGTGGATGCGGCAATTCAGCGTGCAGTAGATCCACGCCATGCGTGGATGGGGCGCCGTTGATGCATCACCCCAATGCCTCGGCCCACCACAACGCCGCCGGCCCCGGCGGCGTATCGCGGCGCCACACCAGGTCGCTGTGGATGCGGCGCGGCCAGCCAGGCACGCGCAGCTCCAGCAGGCGGCCACGGTCGTAGCGCTGCACCAACGCACGCGGCAGCTCGGCCCAGCCGATGCCGTCCTCGGCCATCTCCATCACCATCAGGTAGTCCGACGCAGTCCATGCCGGCCCGCTGATCGGCGGCGCGTGGTCGACCTGCGCGCTCAGCCGCACCTGCCGGTGCCGGGCCAGCTGCGCCGCCGCGCGCACGCCGGCCTGCGCCAGTGGATGGTCGCTGGCCACGTACACCGCCAGTTCGCTGTGGTGGGCCAGGGGCTGGGCCACCAGCGCATCGGGGTACTGCGCCTGGCGCGGCAGCAGTCCCAGCCCGGCGCGGCCAGCATCCACCAGTTCCAGTACGTCCCGTCCTTCGGCATCCAGCCATTCCAGTTCGATCTCCGGAAATGCCTCGGCAAACCGCTGCAGCACACGTTGCGCCGGATCGAGCTGGTAGACATCGGAGAACACCACGGTCAGGCGTGGCTCCACGGGTGCGGCCAGACGCACGCTCAGCTGCTGCAGGCGCGCGTCGGCGGCAAGGATTTCCTGCGCGTGGCCCAGCACCTGCCGGCCGGCGTCGGTCAGCTGCGGGTAGCGGCCGCTACGATCGAACAGGACCATGCCCAGGTCCGCCTCCAGATGGGCGATGGCGGTACTGACCGTGGACTGGGTCTTGCGCAGCCGGCGCGCGGCCGCCGAGAACGAGCCCAGCGCGGCGGCCTCGACGAAGGCCTGCAGGGATTCAGGGGAATAGGGCATTGATCCATCGCTCCTGTCGATGGAATCCATTTTGATACCACCGTAAAAGGCGATGATACTGGCCGCCGTCGCCCCTGTCTGCGGGTGTTTTGGATCATCCACGCACGGCGTGGATCTATTGACGACGGGGCGCGGTCCCCGTCCCGCAAGGAGCTTCACATGTCCCGTACTGTTCCCGCCCGTGGCGCCTTCGTCGCCTGGGCCTGCCTGACCGTGGCGATCGTCGCCGAAGTGGTCGGCACGTCCTTCATGGCCCATGCCGCCCGCGATGGCGGCTGGACCGGTTATCTGGTGATGGCCGCCGCGCTGGCGCTGTCCTATTACTTCCTGGCGCTGTCGGTGCGCCGTATCGCCGTCGGCGTGGCCTACGCGGTGTGGGAAGGCCTCGGCTTGACCCTGCTGACCGTGGTCGGCATCAGCGTGTTCGGTGAGAGCCTGTCGCTGCAGCAGCTGGCCGGTCTGGTGCTGGCGGTGGTCGGCATCGTCTGTGTCACCCTCGGGGAGGCGCACTGATGAACATGATGGCCCTGTTTTTCGTGATCTGCTCTGCGCTGATCGATGTGGCCGCCAACATGATGGTGGCCAAGTCCGATGGCTTCCGTCGCTGGCGCTGGGGTGTCGGCGCCATCGTGCTGGTCTGGATCGCCTTCGCCCTGCTGGGCCAGGCCGTGCGCTACATGGACCTGGCCACCGCCTATGCGATGTGGGGCGCGATCGGCGTGATCGGTACGGCCACCTGTGGTCGCCTGCTGTTCGGCAATCGCCTGCGCCCGATTGGTTGGGTTGGCATTGGCCTGGTCACTGTGGCGGTGTTGCTGCTCAGTACCGCGAAGTAGCGCGTCGCTGTGCCAACCAAGGTTGGCACCTGCCAGAGCGTGAGCCGCCGCATGCAGGCGCCCCGGGGATGGATTCCCCGGGGCGTTGCTGTTTCTGCTGTACTCAGAAGCGTGCAGTGAAACTCAGCCGGGTGGTCCGGCCGGGGCCGGGCATCAGGCTCATCGCCAGCGTGTCCATGTAGTAGGTGTTGCGCAGGTTGTTGACCGCCAGTTCCACTTCCGTGCGTGGGGTGAACTGCCAGCGCGCATAGAAGTCGTAGATCGCGGTTGGCAGATAGATGTTCTGCAGGCCGGTCGAGCCGGTGGTGTTCCACGGCTTGTCCAGTTCATGGGTGGGGCCGCTGTTGTAGATGCGGCGGATGCCGGTATCCAGTCGCCGGTCGAACAAGCGGAATCCGAGCGTGCTGTGGATCGAGTACTTCGGCGGGTTCTGCGCATTGACGAAGGACGTACCGAAGCCGCCGTCCACGCAGTCCGGCGTGGTGTCCAGCTTGCTCCACTTCGCATACGGGTCGTCGCGCAGGCGCTTGGCCGTGGCCGCATCACAGGTGCGTGCGCGCTGGTAGTAGCTGGCCGACAGGTCCAGGTAGGCAATGCCGGCGTCATAGCCGGACTGCAGCTCGTAGCCGGAGATGGTGTAGTTGTCGACATTGTCGACATAGAACGCCCAGTTGCTGGAATCGAAGCGGCGGGTGATCGCGTTGTCGATATCGTTCTTGAACCATGCCACCTTGAAGGCCAGGCGGTCACCGTCACGCCACAGGTCACGCTTGAGCAGGCTGAAACCAATGTCCCAGGAACGGTTCTTCTCCGGCTTCAGGCCGTTGATCGGCGCCGAGGTGCTGTTGCCCAGCGTCGATTCGAACAGGCTGGGCATCTTCCAGCCTTGTGCGTATTTCACGTAGAAGAAGGCATCCGCATCCAGGTTGAAGCGGGCTTCGGCGTAGGGCGCAAAGCCATGGCCGGAACGACGGATCGCCGGCTGGTAACCCCAGGCGGTGGGAATCTTCTTGGTGTAGAAGCCGTTGGCACCGCGCGGATCGCGCTGGAAGCCGTCGAAGTCATAGGTCTGCCCCAGCGTGCTGTCGCCGTACGGCGTGGCACGCAGCGACTCGAGGGTATAGGCGCCCTGTGCATCCGGATACCACTCCTTGTACCAGCCCGGCAGCAGCTGCCCGTCCTTGCTCAGCCGCGCGAACGTGTAGCGCAGGTCGCGTGACTGGCTGACGTAGGCCACGCGGTTGCGGTCCTGCGTGCGGTAATCGGTGAAGCGCCCGCCGGCGGTCAACGACAGCCAGTCCCACGGCTGCCACTGCAGCGAGGCGACGGCGCTGGCCTCGCGCCGCGTGCCCGAGCGCAGGTAGCGGTTGTTGTTGAAGTCCACCGGCAGCACCGGCGAATTCGGTGCGGTGTCCTCATGCTGGAAGGCGGCGCCGTAGCGCAGCGTCCATTCGCCCAGGCCGTTGCTGAAGCGGGTGGTGTTGCTGCTGTCCACGCCCCAACGCTGGCTCTTCACGTCCGACTGCAGGCCGGGGCCATAGGTCTCGCCCAGCGTGTCGGGCATGCTGTCGCCGGGGTAGTCCTTGAACAGTGGCGTGTTGGCCACGTTGCTGTTGAACATGCGGCTGGTGGCGGTGGTGAACCACAACGTGCTGCTCAGGTCCAGCCACGGATGCGCCTCGGGCCGGTAGCGGTGGCGCAGCGAAGTGGCGTTGACGCGCATGCGCCCGGGTTCGAACTGGAACATGGTGTTGGCCTTGTCCACGTAGGTCACCCATTCGTTGGACTCGCCGACGCGGCCGATGGCCGATGGCATGATTTCGCCGAAGCGGGAATCGAAGAAACGGTGGCTAAGTTCCAGCCGCTGGTCGGGGTTGGGTGTCCAGACGAACTTGAGCAGTACCGATTCGTTGTCGGTGTGGGTGTTCAGTACTTCATCGCCGGGGTGGTAGATCGATGACACCGGCTGGCTGGTCATGCCGGTGCCGCCGCTGGACAGATGCTGGTCGTCGTAGCGGTCTGCACTGTTGCGGCCGGCGAAGTAATTGCCCTGGCGCCGCCGTGCATAGGCCGCCACGAACTGCCAGTCCTCGCCACGCTGGGCGAAAGCCACGCTGCCGTTCCAGTCGCGCGGATCGCGCAGGCTGTTGCGGTTGTCGTTGCCGCGTGCCACCTGCTTGAACACGTGGGTGCGGTCGATGCTGTTGTCGGCCACGCCGGCGCGCACGCGCAGGCCCCAGGGCTGGTCTTCGTCCAGGATGTCGTCGGCAGTGAGCGTTTCCATGTACACCACGCCACCGATGGCACTGGCCGCGTTCGCCGCCAGGCTCGGACCCTTCTCGATGCTGACCGCACTCACTAGATCCGGGTCCAGGTAGCTGCGCTGCTGCACGCCGGCATAGCCACGGTAGACATCGATGGCCTGTTGGCCGCCATCAATGATCACCGGCACCCGGTTCTGGCCCTGCAGGCCGCGGATGTTGACGTCCAGTGCGCCGCCGTTGCGCACATCGCCGGTATGCACACCGACCGCACCAGCCAGGACATCGCCGATCGACTGGCCGCGGAATCGCTCCAGCTGCTGGCGATCCAGATGCACGCGCGAGCCGCTGTCACGGTAGACCGCATCGGCATCGGCCAGGCCCCACGGTGAAGCGCCTTCGCTGGCCTCACCGCCAACACGCAGGGTGCCTATCTGGCGAGCACCATCATTGTCGCGCGCCGGCGCGTGGCGCAGCACGACACCATCGGCATCGCGCTGGAAGGTGAGCCCGGTGCCGGCCAGCAGCTGCGACAGTGCCGCATCCACCGACTCCGCGCGCTGCACGCCGGGGCTGCGCAGGCCACGGGTCAGGCGCGCATCGACGGCAACGTTGAGTCCAGATTGCTGGCCGAAGGCGGTGAGGGCCTGGTCGAGCGGACCGGCAGCGATGCGCCACTGGCTGACTGTTGCGGCGGCGTTCTGTGCATGCGCACTGACTGGCAGGACGGCAGGCACGGTGATGGCCAGGCACAGTGCCAGTGTCAGTGGGCGAGGGGAGGGAAGGGGACGGGGGGACGTCATGGGGCGGTGTTCCGCAATGGGTTCTCCTGTTGTGCAGGGGTGAGATATATCAGGGGGGAGGCTGCGATATCTAGCCGGAAGACCCCGGAAGATGGCGGAAGTTGAAAGCCCGCCTCGCAAAGAGATTGCACGTGGTGCAATTGGCTCAGGGGGCGAAAAGGCCCATCTGGCGGAGGTCGCGATCGCGCAGCTCGGCGCGTCGGATCAGCTTACGAATGCCGCGTTCAGTCATGTCGTACTTCCTGGCCAGCTCCGCATAGGAGGCCCCATCGCGGTGGGCGGCCAGTATCTCACGCTCTCGCTGGCTCAGCTTGAAGGCGTGATTCTTGGGGAACGAAAGCACCTGACCGGACCAGTTCTCGGCCAGCCGGTCAGCAACCGCTGCCCCCACCTGGTCGGCGCGGTCCTGGTCGAGCCCCAGCTCCTTGGCGACGTCGGCCGCCTGGGCGGCGGCATCGGCCAAAAGCTCACTGCGGCGCGCTTCCATCAGGTTCCTGCTCATGGGACGTCCTTCGGTACAGCATGTGCGCGACGGTTTGCATCGTACTGGAGAGCGGCAATCACCTTCTGCAGCTGCTCCTTGTTGCACCACTCGATGCGGGTGACCTTGCACATGCGCAATGCCAGGCTGTGCGCGTAGGCCCAAGGCCGGCCGGCGTCGGCAAGGAGTGCCTCAACCTTGGCCAGCTGAGGAGCCAGATCGCCCTTCGGGCGCCCGGCCCAGCGCTCTGCGGCACGGGCCGACCGCGCCGGCATGCCGCCCAGGCGGCGCAGCTCGTTGGCGATCGCGTCCAGCTGGCGCTGGTCGCAGCTGCCAGCGCTACGCTGCGGCTGGCCACTCTGGCCGGACACGCGCTGCACCAGGTCGCGGTAGACGTCCTCGGCCAGGCCGAGCGCCTTGGCGGCGGCATGGATGGCCGCCAAGGTGCGCTTGCGGCGGTCGGTTGGCGGACGGGTGCGGGCCATTGCTCAGGCCTCCTCTTCCAGTTGGAAGGTGAGCTGCAGGACGTCGAACAGCCTGCTGAGCTGGCCGGTCTGCAGCGCGAAGCGGGCGTCCATTTCCTGCCGTTGCTCGTCCTCGGCCAGTTCCGCCAATGAGTCAAAGGCGCCGTCGAGGAACTTGAGCTTCCGTATAACCAGGTCGTCACTGATCACGAAGGACAGGGTGTCCTCCATGATCAAAGCCAGCCGATAGACCTGCTTGCCTGCCTCAAGGTGCTTTTCCACCTCATCGCAGCGCAGTTCCTGGTGCTGGCAGCGGATCGTGGCACCGCCTTCAACTGGGTCGCGCAGCTCACATTCCTCGCCCAAGGACAGACCGGCCGGGAGCTGCTCGCCAGCGACCCAGCCGGTCATCACGGAACGGGGGGCGACCGCAGCGCGGAGCCTACTGGCCGGGAAGCTCCCAAGCAGGCCCCTTACTTCTGACACTGCGTCGCTCGCGGCCGTGCTGCTGCTGGTGTCCACGAACGCAATGCCCCGCTGGGTATCCACGAACATGTCCACGCGGGCCGACTTGACCAGGGCGCGGGGCAGCAACTCATGCAGCAGATCGTCCTTCATGCGGCGCCGCTCGCGGCCACCTGGACGCTGGCCCTGTGCTTCCAGCGCCTGCAGCCGCGTCTCCAGCATTTCATTGACACTCGCGGCCGGAATGATCTTGGTCTCGGTTCCGATCGCCAGCCAGAGGAACGCGCCGGAGCGGTGCGACAACGCCGCACCGCCCTCACGCCCATACGGAGAAATGAACCCGCGCGACGACAGCTCCAGCGCGCCCACCGGCTGCAGCTGGGACAGCGGCAGCAGCTTCTCCACCTGCGACCAGTCGATCACCGGCGAGAACTGGAACATCGTGAGATTCCGGATGAACATCAGGCCTCCAGCTCCGTGACGCGCAGAAGCTCTGAATCGAGGTCCGGTCTGCCGTCGAAGTCTGTAAGGCGAATGGCACCGTTCGCCCCGCACCAGCCTTCCAGCTCGTCGAATTCCTTCTGCATGCCTACGACGTTGAGGCTCTGGTTCACGTCAAGCACCCAGCCCAGGAACTCAGCGGCCGCCATCTTGACCACGGCCATGACGACGTCACCATCGGCCGCTTCCAGACGCTCTTCGGCCCCAGTCCAGAACGTGTTCAGCTGCGTGGCCAGTTCGGTGGTCAGGACGCGATGGTCGACATCGAGGGTGACCTCAGCATCGCCCCAGTCCTGCTCCACCTTGTAGCGGCGGATGCTCAGGCAACGGGTGGTCTGCGCAGACATCAGTTCTTCTCCTTCAACAGTTGGGCCAAGGCGGCAGTAAGGGCGGTCTGCCAGGCGGGAACTTCCTCCCCCAGCGAATCGAGCAGCCGGCGAATGCCCGGACGGTCTCCGGCAACGATGTGGCCGCCGGCTTGGATCACTGCGATCACTTGGGCCTTCCTGGTCAGCGGATCACGGCGCGCGGGAGCTGCGGCCATCGCACCCCAGCGCAGGCCCTTCGGGGCCTGGGCGCACCAAGCAAGCCAATGGCCCAGGGCGTCGCCCTTCGCGGCCTGGTCGGCCGCTTCGGGTACGCCGGGCACCAGCAGGCAGCCCTGACTCTCGCCCTGACCGTGTCGGGCGCGGGCGCTGACGACCTTGCGCAGCTGGGCGGCTTCGCCGCTGGCAACGAGGATTGCGTGTTCCGGCAGGTGTTCGCCGAACTCGATCAAGCCGTTGGCCCAGCAGTAGGCGATCACGCGGCCACCCCCGGCGCCTGCAGGCGCTCGATGAAGGAGTACTCGATGCCGCAGCCGCCATCCTGCTCCTGGCAGATCACGTACAGCAGCAGCTGCTCAGGATCGCTCTCGACTGTGGAGAGGCTCGCGAACAGCGCGGCGGCGCCGCAGCCGGGGCAACACGTGGAAAGTCGCTGTTCACCGTTCATCGGAATGCTCCTTGTCGAAGAACTGGACCAGGGTCGGCGCGTCGATCCGCCGCTTCATGTCCCAGGGGAACGCGGCGGTGCCGCGTCGCTCGATGTAGGCGATCGCGTTGTTGACGCGCTGCAGGTCTGCCGGGGAACTGGCGCCCTGGCGCGTGTCGAACATCGGATGGCCGTTCTCGTCGCGCCGCTCGTAGGCGAACAACTCAACCTCGGAACGTACGGTGGCGTCAGCGATGTCGCTGGCCAGCACCGCCAGGTAGCAGGCGTCGTGGAGGGCATGCTTAGACATGCTTCACCGCCGCGATATCCAGGCTGATGGGCTGGTACTGCCCCTGTGCATCGCGCTCGTAGAAACGCACATAGGTCTTGCTGCCCACCACAGTCACTGCATCGCTGATCGCCGCCATCGCTTGCGTCCAGCGCGGATCGTCAAACTTCAACCGGCGCAGGGACAGCACCTCTCCGGTCTTGATACTGCCGTCGTTGTCGACACGGAAGGCGTTGTTTACCAGGGTGCGCAGCTCGGCGCGCGAGCCCTCGGTCCAGTCGTTGAGGCATTCATCGATCAGCGCCTTGGCCGCCTGCAGGCGTTCGTCGAATTGGATCGAGTCCTGGACTGCGCGGACGATCTTGAAGCGGCCGTCGTAGCTCATCAGGGTCACGTTGCCCTTGTCGCCGCCAATGGTGGCGCCGTACTGCTCGGCGCTGAGCTGCACGAACGCCGCGATATCGCCGAAGGCAGTACCGCGAAACTCGGCCATCTGCTGATGCAGTTTCCTGGCGCCATTGATCAGCTCGCCGACCAGCTGGTCGCGTGCAAGGTCGATTGCCGCGATCTGGCTTTCCTGAACGAGGCGTCCCTTGCGATCTTCGCGATAACCTTCGGGAATGGTGTGGGTGGTCATTGGGTGCCTCCTTGGACGGCGGAATCGGTATGGAAGTGCATGGGGCGCAGCTGCTCCGGGACGCCTTCGACGTGGACAGGGCTGACGGCGGTGAACCAATCGGCCCGCCATCGGCGCGCGGCGTCGGCGGAAATGCCGAGCAGACATGCGATGCGGAGAGGCGTGAGGGAGCGTTGGTCCTGCGTCCTGGCCCATAGCGCGAAGCGCATGGCCCGCAGGTGGTCGAACCGCTGGCGGCCGGTGCGAGCCATCACTCCACCCCGCCGAGGATCTGGTCGAAGTGCGAATGCAGGGAATCAACGATGCGGCCGCCCAGGTAGGGCGGCAGCTCGCCCTCGCGTTCTTCCTGGGACATGCACGGTGTGCCGATCGACGGCACCAACGGCGCAGGGTTGATCGCTGGACCGATGTTCAGCGGCGCGACCGCCGCGCGGGGTTCGGAACCGCAGCGTTTCGGCGCGGTGCCTGCGTGCTTCGCATACTGCGCCAGAGCAGCGTCCAGCCGCTTCGGGTCGATCTTCCAGTCCTGATTCAGGCGGTACCGGCGGGAGAAGCGACCGCCGACGCGCTCTACCATGCCGCAGTTGAGCGCGTTGGTCAGGCCGTGCTGCACATAACCGCGATACTCAAAGCCGTGGTCCATTACGCCGTCGATCAGCTCACGCGACTCCAAGGTGCTGGTGCCAAGCACGGCAGCGAAGGCGGCTTGCAGGCGGACGCTCGGCGCGGTCACAGCACCACCTCGCGGCTTTCGAAGGTGTCGCGGCGGGTGCGGATGGTCACAACTACCGGAGCACGCTCGGTCCATTCCAGCTGCAGGCCCTGGTACTCCGCCGCCAGCACGCGATCGCGGCCGCCGCTGCCGTTGGGGCCCCAGCGCTTGAGGTGGCCTTCAATGTCGGCCGGCGGCTGGGTGATGATCAGCACCGGGCGGCGCCCGTTGCTGTAATGGGCCAGCACGTCGATGCCGGCGTTTTCCAGTTCGCGCGCGGTGTTGGCGGCAGCAAACAGCATGTCAGAGCTACGATCAACGTTCATCGTTCGTGTCCTCGTCGGTTATGGGCTTGGTCAGCCCGAGTTGTCCGTACAGATCCGGCAGGGCGACGCGCTTCATCGCGCACACTTGCTGCAGGGAAGTCATGGCGCGACCGGTCAGGTATTCGCAGCACCGGTCCAGTTCTTCCGCGCTTGCGGCCAGGTGGTAGCCGTTCGCTGGGTGGGCGCAAATGGGATGCCCATCGCGGCGCAGCTTCTCGATGATCTGGCGCAGCCGCCGCTCGTCGGCGGTGTTGATACGCTGCGTGACGGCGTGCACCAGGTCGCGGGCGGTGATGCCGTTGACGGCACCACGGCGGCCCTGCAGCTCCGCCAGTACCGCCTCGGGGGACAGGTCTTGCGGTAGCAGGGCCATTTGCATGTCAGTCGGCCCCCCGATCAATGCCGGCGGCGATCGCCAGGTCAATCAGCTCGTCCCAGGCTGCGGTCCAGCGGCGTCCTGTGGCGCCGGATGTGATCTGCACGCCGCCGTCGATGCCGATATCGACCGAGTACTCGGCACCGGTTGCCGGATCCATCACCTTGCCTACCGACCTCGCAATGCCGACCGTCTGAACGCAAGCGATGGTCCCGACCTTGCGACGGTGCTTCGGGTTGGCGGTATGGGCCTTGCGATTGCGGGCTTGGCCAGCGCAGCGCTTTCTGGATGGGGCGGCCATTACTCCTCCTCGTCCAGGTCGTCGTCGCGAAGCTGATCGATGAGGGAGCGCAGCTGCTCCTGTGACAGGCCAGACAGAAGCGATGCCATGCACTGCCCGTCCTGCCACGCGATACCTGCGCGGCGAAGAATGTCGCGGTGCAAAACCGTCACTTGGCGGTGCGGAAGCTCCGCGTCGCGCAGCAGCTGGACCGCGAAGTCGCGCAGGTACTTCTGACCCTCGATGGTGGGTGCGATCGCCATCCTCAGACCCCCCGGACCACATCTGCGGTGACGGTCGGCACACCCAAGTTCGCTGCACGATTCATCGCTGCAGCGAGGGTGTTCTGGATAGCCAGCGGATACAGCAACGAGGCTGCGCCGCGCGTCGGCGTCAGCTTGGCGCGCAGTGCCTCAATTGCCGACGTGTCCAGGACACGCTCAAGCGGGAGCTGGTTGCGCTTGAACCGGTGAGTGAGGTAGCTCTCCAGTTCGGTGTCCAACGCCGGCAGGTTCACAATCTCGATGCGCTGCACGACCTCCCGCACTTCGGGATTGTGTTCGGACAGCTTGACCTGCAGTTCCGGCTGACCGATCAGGATCACCGAGAGCAGCGGGCGAAGGCCGTCCTTCAGTTCACGGAAGCGCTTGAGGTGCTTGAGCGTGGCCAGCGGAAGGCAGTGGGCCTCTTCGATGATGAGCACGTGGCTGTGGCCGGCGCGGGCGCTATCACGCAGCGCCGCGTGCAGCTGCGCAAAGCGCGCCTGCGGGCTGCTCATGGTCTTGGCCAGCGGCGCTACGGCCGACATGACGGCCTCGGCGATGTGCAGGCTTCGCAGGGTCTTGCCGTTCTTTTCGGTGCCCTCCATCGCCTGGACGTAGGGCTCGACGGCGATGATCGCCTGCTCTTCCCTACGGATGCGGTCGAGCAGCTCCTCGCGTAGCGTGGACTTGCCGGCACCGGATTCACCGATGACGGCCATGAACCCGCCGTGGCGCGCGACCTGGTACATGCTCTCGCGCACATAGCGGATATCGGCGCTGAGGAACACCTCATCGGCGCTGGCCGGGTCGGCGAAAGGATCGGCCGTCAGGCCAAAGTGGCGGCGGGCCTGCGGCGTCAGGGTCTGCTTACGGAGTAGCATCTGAATCTCCTCGTCGTTGATTTCGGTAGCGGTATCGGGGTCTTGCGGTGGGGAAACCGGGGCCGGCGTGTTAGCGCACGCCGGCTCCTCCTCCAAATGCCAGTCAACGGCCGGGGCGCCGCTTTCCAGCAGGAACACAGAGATGGCGGAACGGACTCGGGGCTGGTCACAGCCAGTCGGCAACACGCCGTGATTGATCAGGGCATTGAGGGCTGGGCGGCTGAGGGACACCGCCTTTGCCAGCGTCCCCTGCTTGATGCCGGCATTGGCCAGGATCGATTTCAGGCGCAGCGTCATGCAGCACCTCCGTTGATGACGCGCAGGCCCGCGCGTTCGGGCTCGACCAGGGCGATCGCCCAAGCCTCGACCTCATGTACTGGCAGGCCTTCGGGCCAGCGATGGCTGGTGCGTGCGTACATTTCCGGGGTCCATGCGTTGCCGGAGCGCTCGACCAGGGGCTTGAGGCGCATGGCTGCCTCCACGTGGTTCAGCGGAGGCAGCTCGGCCCGCACCACTTCCGGCTCAATGCGCTGAGCCGCCAGCACCTGCGGCGCGTCGACTTCGGCCAAGGTTCCCGAGCGCGGAAGGCTTGGGGCGACGTTGGCCTCGCGGATATGCTTCATCGGGTCGACCTTGCCGCCGAAGGGTATGCGGCGGGCCTTGCGCGCTGCGATCGCCTCTGCGTCGGTTTTGACCCCCATCGCCAGGCGATCAAGCTCCTTACGCGCTGCATCGGCAGGCGTCTCAGGCGCAGCCCGGTACTCGGCACCAACCTGGGCGGCTGTATCGAGGAAGCCCCAGTCGTCGTGCTGCAGGCGCGGCGCCACGAAGTGAATCGGCGCGCTGTCCTGCTCACCAGGCATCAGCACGCGCACGCTGTTGTCCGGCTCCAGCGCGTTGGCGACCACGTCCACGCGCTGCCCGTTGATGAGGCCGGGAATGCCGCGCACGTCGTACTGCTTGCCCCGGAAGCGGATGATGCAGTCACGCACGGTGCATGCCTTCGGCGTGCTGGTGGCCAGTTGCCGCAGCACCTGGACGTCCGGTGCGATGCGCAGCTGCTCGGGGGTGATGCGTAGCCACCCATCCCGTCGAGTCATGCCAGTGCGAGTGTGGATGCGGGTGGCGTTGTAGGCCCGTGCCCACTGCTGGGCCAGGGTGTTCATTTCCTCCAGGCTGGTGACCGGCGCCCTGGTCTTGAGCATGGCTTCGAAGTGGGTCTCGATCAGGTAGTTCGCGTTCTCGACCTGCCCCTTCGCACGGGCATTTCCCACCTCATTGATGATCACTTCGATACCGCAGGCGGACATGAAACTGCGGGTCGTCGCTGCAACCATCGCGCTGCCGGGATCCATCATCAGCAGCTTCGGGATGCCGTGCATCGTGCCCATTTCGCGCCGGGTCATCGCGTGGATCAGTGCCGAAAGCAGGTTCGCGCTGCTCTCGGCACCAAGCACATAGAACACCTCGATCGCGCCGCTCGCGTGGTCCGTGACGGCGTAACGCCACAGGCGGTTCTCTGCGATCTTGATGAAGTTCTCAGGCTTGCCACGGTAGAAGCGCCGCTTGTCCATCACCTCGGTGCCGTCGGCCGCCAGGTAGAACTGGCGGCTCACCGAAGCATCGATCTGCCAGAGGTGGTTCGGATGCGGCGATGCCAGGCGCGCAGCCGGGGTCGGTGCCGCCAGCTGGTCACGATGGAACCCGTAGGCGCGAATGGCGCGGCAGATGGAGGACACGCTCAGCGGCACCAGCTCGCCAGTCGTCTTGTCGACCCGCAGTGCTTCGATGCGATCATTCGCGCGCAGAATCTCCACGGCGTTCTCGACCGGCAAGGTGCCAGTGCCGGTGAGGCGCCGTGTCTCTTCGACCAGGGCGGCGATGGCGGCGGCCTCGTCGCGGGTGAGCGCGAGTTCACCGGCGTCCGATCGCTTCTTGCGGGGCTTGATGCCGCCCGTCACCTGTTGCAGGCGACGGTAGGCGGTCTGGACCGAGCAACCCATCTGCTCGGCCAGCTCGGCCGCGATGCGGCTCTTGCTACCGTGCGGCGCCGCCAGCAACTTGCCGGCTGCCGCGTGGATGAGGGCCTCGGCAGACATGCTCAGGCCTCCGAGCCGTCATGTACCAGCGGCAGAGACAGCGGCAGCTCCTCGTCGTCGCGTACGGTACGCACCGCATTGAGCAGGCGGCCGATCGTGTCGCTGAGGAACACGGCTGCGTCCGTGTCCTGGTCGGTCTCGGAGGCGTGGGTGGCGCACGCACGGACCGCCGCCATAAGGCCGCCCTTGCCATTGCCCAAGGCAGCGAGGACAGCCTGCTCGGCTTCGGTGACGGCCTGCTTGAGAATGATCAGCTGCTGATCGGCTTCGGCCGTCTTCCAGCGGCGTTGGGCCTTGGTCGTCTTCTCATGCTCCTTGTTCAGGTCATCGGACAACTTGCTGATTCGCTGGTCCTTTGCCTCAATGTCGGCGCGGGCATTGCGGACTGCCTCGCGCAGTTCACGCACGGACATGTTGCCAACTTCATCGAGTTCCAGTTCGCCGGTTTCGCCGGTCTCCGCCAGTTCCTTAAACTGATCTTCGGGCAGCGATAGCAGCTCGATGAGCTTGCTTTCGCTATTCACCGCAGCGACCAATTGCGTCGATGTCGACGCATTCGACAGGGTGGCCACGCGGCGGGCCGCCTCCATCATTCGCTGTGCCTGACGCGGCTCCATGCGGAGGCGCTGGAGCATGCCGGCCCACTCCCCGTGAATGCTGCATTCGCGGGCCACCAGCAGGTAGCTGCCTGCGCGCAAGAACGCCTCGCATCCACGATGCAGTTCACGGCGGATGGCGGCCTCATAGTGTTCCGGGTGCCAGGCAAGGCCCTCGCCGAACTGTTCGACCAAGGCCAGCTGGCGCTCGCGCAACTCTTCCATCTGCACGGCGTCGTTGGCATCGGTCTTGCCAATGAACTCCGGTCCAACCGGCTCGGCTTGGGCTACTGCCTTGCGGCCTGCGTTCTCTTTCTTGCTGTTGCTCATTGCGGTCCTCGTCGATCAGTTGGGGTTGCGGGAGTAGCGCTGTTCGGTCTCTTCCAGTCGTTGGCGCACGCGCGCCATCTCCTGTTCATGAGCGCGAGCCAGCTGGATCAGTCGGGGGGAAAGGCGCCAGTACTCATCGCGGCCGGCGATGCGCTCGACGATGCCTTCGTCGGCAAGCACTTCCAGGTCGCGCAGCACCGTTGACGGCGTTGCCTTAATTGAGTCGGCCACGCTGGAAGTTCGCATGGGCGAACCGGATCAGATGCCCAGCGCCTACCTGCAGGCGCAGGTGCCAGGCCCGTGGCCGGCTGCCCGGAACCTTCTGACGACCGTGTTCAATGGCCAGATCTCGGCCATGAATCCCTACATCAAGAATTGGGCCAAGAAGGTCTCCCGCTGGCGAAAGGGCTGGCGGAACGGGCTCTGGCAGGCTGACCTGGTGCAGATCGATGAGGGTATGAACCCGGCCCACATCATCTATCAGGTGCGAACTGAGGGAATGGGGCACCCGGTCGACGTCATCAACGATGAGAGCTTCCGGCAGGCGGCGCAGACACTGAAGGCCGAAGGTTTCGGGCTGTGCCTGAAGTGGTCGAGGTCGACCAGCGCCAAGGAGTTCATGGACATCGTGTGCGACCACATTGGCGCGATGCGAATCGAAGACCCGGTCAGCGGGTTGACCGAACTGGTCTTGCTGCGAGCCGATTATGACCCGGCCGCCCTGGTTGAGATCGGGCCAGACGCCATCCTGGAGGTGATTGAGTGGCAGCAGCCGATGCTGGACAACAGCGTCAACGAGGTCACCGTCGTCTATCGGGACGTGGTCACCAACAAGGACGCAGCGGTCACCTACCAGAACGCAGCCAATGTCCAGGCGCAGGGCCGTGTCATCAACCAGCGCAAGACCTATCCCGGCCTGTGGAACGCTGCTCTGGCCTCGCGCGTGGCCGCGCGCGAGGTGGCGGCCGTCAGTAGCTTGGCCTGCCGGGTCAAAGTGCGCATGCGCCACGATGCCGGCCCGTTCAAGCGCGGGCAGCTGCGTGCTTTGACGTGGCCACGCCGAGGCGTAGTCCGGATGCCCGTGCGGATCCTGGAAGTCGACGAGGGCACGCAGACCGACAGTTCCTACACGCTCACGGTCAGCCAGGACGTCAGCGGCATGGCTGCAGCCAGCTACATCCAGCCGGAGAGCAGCGACTGGGTAGAGCCGGACAATGCTCCCAAGCCGGTGACGGTACAGCGGGTGCAGGAGGCCAGCTATCGCGACCTGGCTGCAACATTGGGCCCCACTGCCGTGGGCGCCCTCAACGTCAATGTCGGCTTCCTGACCTCCATCGGCGTCCGACCGACGTCGGCCGCTTTCGGGTACACCCTGCAGACCAGGATCGGTAGCGCTGACTACGCGGAGGTCGGCACCGCCGATTTCGCCCCCAGTGGCCTGCTGATTACCGCGATGACGGCCACCACGACGGCGATCAGCCTTTCCGCCGGCATCAGCCTGGACGGTGTCGAGGTCGGGACGGAAGCCCTGATCGATGACGAGCTGGTCCGTGTGGTGGCGATCGACCCGGTGGCGGCGACCCTGACCGTTGCCCGTGGTTGCGTCGACACGGTTCCGGTTGCGCACTCGATCGGCGCACGGGTGTGGTTCACCGATGAGTACGTCGGCTTTGATGGGCGCGAATACTTCGCGGGCGAGTTCATCCAGGCCAAGCTGCTCACACGCACCAGCCAAGGGCAGTTGAACCCAGCCCTGGCGACGGTGATACCGATGACGATCCTGCGTCGGCAGGCGCTGCCGTATCCGCCTGGGCGGCTTCGAATCAACGGTGACCCGTATCCGGTTGAGGCCTGGGGCACAGACGGCACCGTGGTGGCCACCTGGGCGCACCGCGATCGCATCCTGCAGGCCGACCAACTGATCGACTCAGAGCAGGCCAGCATCGGCCCTGAGCCTGGCACTACCTACACGGTCCGCTGGTACCTGGCTGGTCAGCAGGTGCTGAGGCAAGACGATATCGCCGGCACCACGGCCAGTTATCAGCCGCCTGTTGGCAGCGGCGGCAAGACCCTCCGGGTAGAAGTTGAGGCCGTCCGGGCCGGCTTCCCCAGCTGGCAGCGTTTGCAGCACACCTTCCTGTACCGCGCGCAGCTGGTCACCGAAGCGGGCGACCGCCTGGTCACCGAAGCTGGCGCCTCTCTGATTCTGGAGTAACGAAAATGGTCGACGTAAAGATTTCCGCTCTACCGGGTGCCGATGCGCTGACAGGCAACGAGCTGCTTGCGGGCCTCCAAGGCACCAAGAACGTGAAGGTGCTGGTCAGCGCGATTCGAGCTGGCTTGCTCAACGTGGAGGGGATGGATCCTCCCGCCAACGACCAGTCGATCTACTACACCGGGACCGCGTGGGACACTTACATTGTGACCCCTGTAGGTCGCACCTTCCTCGCAGCCAGCACTCAGGCGGCGCAGAGGGCGGCGATCCAGGCGGTTGGGCTCGCTGGAGATGAAACGGTCGATGGCTACAAAACGTGGAACTCCCAGCACACGTGGAACCTGAGTGCTACCGGCCAGATTACTTATGGCCAGCCAGGTGGATCTTCTACCGGGATCACTCTCTTCTATGGCGCTATGAATGCTCGACGCCGAACTGACATTCGCGCTCGGGACGTCGATGTTCTTATTGGTTGCGCAAGCACCAATGAAGCTCAGCCGACGCAGTTCCTATCGATTGCGCACTCAAATGTTAAGCCAAACGTCACAAACGTAGTGAGTCTAGGGCTGCCGTCCAATCTCTGGACTCAGCTCTTCGCCGGCAACACCACCATCAGCTCCTCCGACGCCCGGCTAAAGACCGAGCCGCGCCAATTGCGAGAGGCTGAGTTCAAAGCCGGCTCGGCGATTTCCCGTTTGCCGGCTGTGTGGCGCTGGCTAAGCCGGGTGAACGGCGATGGCTGCGAGCCGGAGGGCAAGGAGGCCCGCAAGCACATCGGCCCAACCGTGCAGGCGGTGATGGCTGTGATGGAGGCCAATGGGCTTGACCCGTTCTCCTACTCCTTCATTTGCTATGACGAGTGGGAGGCAGAGCCCGAGCAGTGGCACGAGTGGCCGGCCAAGGACGCCGTGCTGGGCGATAACGACGAGGTGCTCGAACCTGCAGTCGAGGCTGGCCGCGAACTGGTCCAGCCCGCGCGCGAGGCCGGCAACCAATACAGCTTCCGCAAGGAGGAGATGTTGTGCTTCATGGTCTCAGCCCTGGCGGCGGAAAACGATGCACTGGTCGCCAAGGTCGACGCGCTAGATACTCGACTGGCCGCTATTGAGTTCGGCAAGTAGTTCAAGAACTGGGCGCCGGTCGAGCAGCTGGAACTGATCGACCGGCACCGCAACACACGCGAAAGCCCGCGTGCTATTTGGCCAAGGCCCAGCCCCCCGCGCGGGGAGGCTGAGTCTGGCCTAGATCCATCGCAGAGGCTGAGAATGATGACCACGACGCTGTTCCCCTGGCCGGGCGGGAAGACCCGCCTGCTGCCACACCTGCTGCCCTTGGTGGCCGAGACCCCTCACCGGACATATGTCGAGGCATTCGCCGGCGGCGCGGCGCTGCTGTTCGCCAAGGATCCGGCCAGGGCTGAAGTCCTGAACGATTGCCACGGCGAGTTGGTTCGTCTGTATCGAGTGGTTGCCAACCACCTGGAAGAGTTCGTCCGCCAGTTCAAATGGGCTCTGACTAGCCGGGAAATGTTCCGCTGGTGCCAGCTTCAGCACCCCGACACCCTCACCGACATTCAACGTGCTGCGCGCTTCTACTACTTACAGCGCCTGGCGTGGGGTGGTAAGGCGACGGGGCAGACGCCTGGCTTCGGGCGGGGTGGTAAGGGCCTGAACCTGCTGCGCATCGAAGAGGACCTGAGCGCGGCACATCTTCGCCTGCACAAGGTTACGGTCGAGCACCTGGCTTGGCAGCAGTGCCTGGCCAAGTACGACGGGACGGATACGTTGTTCTTCCTTGACCCACCGTACTGGGAGACCGAGGGGTACGGCTCCCCCTTTGAGATGGAGCAGTACCAGCAGCTGGCGAGCCAGATGAAGACGCTGCGGGGCGCTGCCATCCTGACCATTAACGATCACCCAGCGATGCGAGACGTGTTTGGGCAGTTCAGCGTGCGGGTGGTGCCGATCCGATACACGATCGGCCGGCACGCGGTCCAGCGGCGAGAGCTGATCTACACGACCTGGTAGCCGGACTGGGGCAGGGGGTGGCTTTCGCCCCGCGCAATTTCATTTCGGTGGGCGCAACATGGACGCCCCACCGTTTATCTCACTTGGGGCGGGCGATTTATCGCGCGCCGTTACATCCTGTACTGCCCGGTGAGCGGCAGAAAAGGGAACCGCGCGATCAGGCCGGGCGCAGCACGGTCCACCAGGGCCAGCGATGCTCGATGCGGATCGGCAGGGCGCGCGCCAGCAACGGCAGTGCCTGCAGGCTGTCCAGCCGCGGCAGCACCGCTGTCACCTTCAGCGCTGCCACGCGCGGATCGCAGCCCAGGTAACCGCGGTGATGGCGTGCCAGTTCATCGACCACCCGCAGCAATGGCGTGTCGGTGACCTGCAGGCGGCCGTCGGTCCAGTCACCGCGCAACGGATCGGCAGCCACCGGCTGCAGTGCACCCAATGCACCAATGCGCGCCCCGCTACCGGCAACCACGTCCAGCGCCGTGCCCAGCAGGGGCAGACAACGGACCGCACCTTCGAACACATCCAGCCGACTGTCCGGTCCGCAGCGGCCGACCGCAAAGCGCGTCCCCATCGGCTGCAGGCGGGCGCCGGCCGTGTGTACGGTCAATGGCAGATGGGGGTAGGCCGGCGCATGCCCTGTCTGCAGCAGCAGTTCGCCCCGCAGCAGGTACAGGGCACGACGGCCTTCGGCGACATCGACGACGACCTCGCTGTCGGCGTTGAGCCACAGCTGGCTGCCGTCGCGCAGGGTCCACGCGCCGGTATGTCCTGCCGCGGTGCGCAGCGGCAGTCGTTGCCGCTGCGATTGCAGGCCCTGCAGACCGAGCAGCGAGAGCGCTCCCAGCCCCAACGCGCCACCGATGCCGCGCAGGGCGCGACGACGACGACGGCCCGCTGCATCCAGCGCCTGCGCGGCAGCATGCGGCGCCAGCGGAGCAAACGAGGTCCAGATGGATTCGACCCGCTGCCACGCACGGGCGTGTTCTGCATGCTCGCGCAGCCACGCTTCCCAGCGGCGTTGATCGTCGCCACTCCAGGCGCCCTGCTGGCGCAACGCGAACCACTCGGCGGCCTGTTCTAGCGCCGGAGAGGCGATACCTTGGCTCATGCCGGGAGGTCGCCGCTGAGCTGCAGGCAATGCAGCATGGCCTGCGCCATGTACTTCTTGACCATCCGTTCGGAGACGCCCAGCTGCTGGCCGATCTGCGCATAGCCCATGCCGGAGAGTCGCGCCATGAGGAAGGCGCGCCGCGGCCGCTCTGGCAGGCCCTGCAGCATGTCGGCGATGGCGTGCAGCAGCTGCAGCGCCTGGGTGCGTTCTTCGGCGGAGGGATGCACCGGCTCCGGTTGTGCTGCCAGCGCCGCCAGATAGGCCCGCTCCAGATCGGCACGCTGCCAGTGGTTGACCAGCAGCGCGTGGGCGATGGTGGTCAGGTAGGCGCGTGGCAGGCGCAGCTCGGTGGGGTCCACTCGGCGGCTGAGCAGGCGTACGAAGGTGTCCTGGGTCAGGTCGGCGGCACACTCGGCGTTGTGGGTGCGCCGCCGCAGCCAGCCCAGCAGCCAGCCGTGGTGTTCGCGGTAGAACCCCGCCAGCACGGAGCTGGAGGTGGCGGGCACGGCCATCGGATTCAATCGGCAATGAGAATGATTCCCATTATAGTCGCGTGAATGCGCCCGCGACAAACCTGCTGCGGCCGGCGCCGTTGCCGTCGTCGATACGGTGGTCGACACTTGGGCTTTCCCGCAACGGAGTGCCCGCATGTTCAGTCACGTTACCGTCGGAACCAACGACATGGAGATCTCCCGCCGCTTCTACGATGCGTTGTTCACCGCCGTCGGCGCCCGCACAGGCGTGTTCGATGACGAGGGCAAGCTGGTCTACATCAAGGATGGGCGCATGTTCATGGTCATTCCGCCCATCGATGGCCAGGCGGCGTGCCACGCCAACGGCGGCACCATCGGCTTTGCGCTGGCAGACCCACAGGCGGTGCATGCCTGGCAGGAAGCGGGCGTGGCCCATGGCGGTACTGCGGTGGAAGACCCGGCTGGCGTGCGGCAGAAGGCAGGGCGCCAGTTGTACCTGGCCTACCTGCGTGATCCGGACGGCAACAAGCTGTGCGCCGTGCATGTGATGCAGTAAGGCCGGAGCGGCGCGCGTGCCGTGCAGGCGCGCGAGTAACACGGATGGGGGCAGGATCATGCCTGCGCGGTGCCACGACTTCATCCTGTGTCCACTGCTGTTCATCCAGAATCCGCCGGCTTACTTTCTGATCGATCCGGAGATGGCTGCCCATGGAAGCACTGGAGCCTCAACATCAGCCGGTGCGAACCCTGCGGCCCGTCTTCGCCTTCGCGGCGATCGTCGTCGTTGCCTTCGCACTGTTCGTCAGCCTGTTCCCGCTCGGCGCCGGTCGCCTGCTGGTCAAGGCGCAGGACTGGGCCGCACTCAACGTCGGCTGGTACTACCTGCTGGCGATGACTCTGTACCTGGTGTTCGTGGTCGGCGTGGCGTTGTCCAAGTACGGCGGTATCAAGCTCGGTGCCGACCATGACGAACCGGAATTCAGCTATCTCTCCTGGGCCGGCATGCTGTTCGCTGCAGGCATCAGCATCACCCTGTTCTTCTTCTGCGTTTCCGAACCGCTGACCCACTACCTGCAGCCGCCGCAGGGTGATGGCGCAGCGGGCGAGGCCGGTGCGCGCCAGGCCATGCAGCTGCTGTTCCTGCACTGGGGCCTGCATGGCTGGGGCGTGTTCGCGCTGGCGGCAATGGCGATGGCCTATTTCGCCTATCGGCACAACCTGCCGCTGGCGCTGCGCTCGGCGCTGTATCCGCTGATCGGCAAGCGCATCAATGGCCCGATCGGCTACACCGTCGATGCCTTGGGCATTGTCGCCACGGTGTTCGGCATCGGCGCGGACATGGGCTTCGGCGTACTGCATCTCAACGCCGGCCTGTCGCACCTGTTCAATGTGCCGCACTCCAACCTGGTGCAGATCCTGCTGGTGGTGGCGATGATGGGCGCGGCCGTCGCGGTGGCCGTGTCCGGGGTGGAGAAGGGCGTGCGCTGGATGGCCAACATCAACATGCTGCTGGCGATCGCGCTGGTGCTGTTCATGCTCTGCGCCGGCCCCACCCAGTACCTGCTCAGCACGCTGATGCAGAACCTGGGTGATTACCTGGGCAGCGTGGTGGGCAAGAGTTTCGACGTGTACGCCTATGGTGGCCGGCCGGAATGGCTGGGCGGCTGGACGGTGTTCTACTGGGCCTGGTGGATCGGCTGGGCGCCGTTCGTCGGCCTGTTCATCGCGCGTATCTCGCGCGGTCGCACCATCCGCGAATTCGTGTTCGGCGTGCTGCTGATTCCGCTGGGTTTCACCCTGGCGTGGCTGTCGATCTTCGGCAACAGCGCGCTGGACCAGGTGCTGCATCATGGCCAGCAGCAGCTGGCGCAGCTGGCGGTGGATGATCCACCGACGGTGCTGTATGCGCTGCTGGATGGCTACCCGTGGAGCAAGGCGGTGATCGGGGTGACCGTGCTGGTCAGCTTCATCTTCTTCGTCACGTCGGCCGATTCCGGGGCGGTGGTGCTGTCCACACTGTCCTCGCACGGCGGTGCGCCGGAGGACGATGGCCCGCGCTGGCTGCGCGTGTTCTGGGGCACGGTGATCGCGGTGCTGACCGCCGGCCTGTTGCTGGCCGGCAGCATCGATGCGCTGAAATCCGCGGTGGTGCTGGCATCGTTGCCGTTCTCTGCGGTGCTGCTGTTGATGATGTGGGGCCTGACCCGTGCCTTCAGTGACGAGTCGCACCGCAAGCGCGCGCAGCAGTTCAGGCCATCGCCGCTGATCGGCGATGATCGCCACCACCAGGGCTGGCGCCAGCGCCTGACCCAGGCCATGAACTTCCCGGTACGCGACCAGGTGTACCGCTTCATGGACGACACCGTGAAGCCGGCGATGGAGGCGGTGGCCGAGCAGCTGGGTGAGCAGGGCTGGGACGTGCAGACGCGCTTCGAAGCGGGCGACATGGAGCTGTCAGTCAACCACGGTGAGCAGCAGGACTTCCTGTACCGGGTGATCCTCAGTGGCTACCTGACCCCGTCCTTCGCCGCGCAGCAGCTGCGCAACCAGCGCTACTACCGCGCCGAAGTACATCTGTACGAAGGCAGCCAGGACTACGACCTGGTCGGCTACAACCGCAAGCAGATCATCAACGACATCATCAGCCAGTACGAACGGCACCTGCAGTTCCTGCACCTGAGCCGTTGATGCAGCCACGCCGGGCATGGCCCGGCCTTCGATGGGTGCGGACCGTTGGTCCGCACACGCCTGTAGAGCCGAGCCCACGCTCGGCTCTACAGCGGCAATCAGAACCGGTAACGTGCGCCCAGCGAAACGAACTGACCGCGCAGGTTGTACTGGCTGATGTCGAAGCCGCTGGAGCCGCCGGCCGGATCGAATGGCGGATCCTTGTCGGTCAGGTTCAGCACCGACAGTGACAGCGTGGTCTTCGGAATGCCCTCGTAGGCCACGTACAGGTCCAGCTGATGGTAGGGCTTGACCTTGTCGCGCAGACCCGGATTGCTGGTGGCGGTGGCCACGCGCTGGTCATAGCCGCTCACGTACTGCAGGCTCAGCGTGCTGCTCCAGTCACCTACCGCCCAGTTCAACGAAGTGGTACCGCGCGTGCGTGGAAGGGCGCCATGGCGGTTGTTGCCGGCACCGTCATACGGCGCCTGTCCAGCCACCAGCGGCTGCTTGAAGCTGAGCAGGTGCGTCCAGCTGCCGGCCACGGTGAAGTTGCCCCAGCCATCGGTGCGGAACGTACGGTTGGCTTCCAGGTCGATACCCGAGGTGGTCAGCTCGCCCTGGTTGGCGTACTGGTTGGTGATGATCTGGATGCGGCCCTGTGCATCGCGCTGCACGCGGCCGGGGAACAGGTCCGGGTTGTTGACGATGAACTGCGCGCTGTCCGGCTTGACCAGGTTGTCCTGTTCGATGCGGTACCAGTCCAGGCCGATGCTGGAATCGGCATCCGGTGACCACACAGCGCCGACATTGAGGTTGCGCGAGCGTTCGGCCTTCAGGTCCGGGTTGCCGGTGCGCAGGTTGGTCACGCCACGGCTGCCGCCCGGCTGCAGCGGATCGAACGGATCGACCACCGAGCCGTAGCTGATGGTCTGCCCCGGTGCGATCTCCGGCAGCGACGGTGCACGGAAGCCACGCGAGAACGAGCCGCGCAGCAGCAGGCTGTCCAGCGGCTGCCAGCGCAGCGCGAACTTCGGCGAGAACGCCTTGCCGAAGTCATCGTAGTGGTCACCGCGGCCGGCCACCTGCAGCTCCAGCGTGCGGTGCAGCGGCACGCTGAACTCGGCATAGGCGGCACTGACCTGGCGTTCGCCGTCGACGATGTTGATCGCCGGGCGCAGCTCGGTACCGGACAGCACCTGCGCACTGGTGCGCGCGTCCAGCGATTCCTTGCGGAATTCCGCGCCCCAGGCGAAGCCGATCGCACCGGCCGGCAGTTCCCACAACGAGGTCGATGCCTTGATGTTGAGCGAGTGCAGTTTGTACCAGCCTGGGCGCTTGGTCTGCAGGCGCAGGTCGTCCAGTGCGCCTGGCGTGCTGGACGGATCGAGGAAGTTGTAGCTGCCATCGCGCAGGATCTGCTGGAAGGCGTAGCGGTCCACGAAGTTGTCCACGTACTCGCGCTGCGCGCTCTGCGAGGTCAGTGCGGCCACTTCCCAGTCCCAGCGTTCACCGGTGCCACGCACGCCGGCCAGGGCGCGGTAGAACACCTGGGTGTTGTCCTTCAGGCGCGGGCCGAGATCGAAGAAGGTGTATTCGAACGGCAGCGGCGCGCTGCCCGGATTGTTCGGATGGCCGACCGGCAGCACGGCGGCGATATCGGTCAACGTGCCGGTGGCGGGATTGTAGGCACGCAGGCCCGGGCCGACCGTCAGCGGCGCACTGAAGATCTGGTCGGCCTTGTTGTGGCTGTACAGCACATCAGCGAAGGCTTCGATGCTGTCGTTGAAGCGGTAGGTCGCGCTCAACGACGCCTGCAGGCGCTCGGCGCCGGGCTGCAGGGTCTTGAACGGCTGCGCGTTGAAGGCGCAGGCCTGGCCGGGCAGGGTGCTGCCGAAGTCACTGTAGGGACGCAGCTCGCTGCCATCGGGGCAGGGCGAGAACGGCTGCGGCGCGCGCGGGTTGGCCAGCGTGTTGCCGCCAGCGGTGGACCAGCCGGCCAGGCGGCCACCGGGTTTGTCGCGGAAATCGCCGTCACGGGTGTACGCGCGCTGGTCGGCGTCGAGGCGGTCGCGTTTGAGCAGATCCAGCCCGAACAGCACGTTCCAGCCCTGCTGTTCGAGGTCACCGAAGCCGGCCAGCAGGTTGGCCTTGCGCTCGTTCAAACCGCCCTGGGTGGCGGTGCCGAAACCGCCGCCGACCTCCACGCCCTGGAAATCACGGCGCAGGATGATGTTGATGACACCGGCAATGGCGTCCGAGCCGTACACCGCCGAGGCGCCATCCTTCAGCACTTCGATGCGCTCCACCGCGCTGATCGGCAGCGCATTGAGGTCGACGAAGGTGTCCTGGGTGTTGAGCGCGAAGCCGAAGTTGGCCACGCGGTAGCCATTGACCAGCACCAGCGTGTTCTTCGGTGACAGGCCGCGCAGGCCGATCGACGCCGAGCCTGCAGCGAAGCTGCCGGTGTACTGCTCGTCGAAGCTGTTGCCGGCATTGGCCGACAGGTTGCGCAGCACGTCGGTGAGGGTGGAGCGGCCGGTCTGCAGGATCTGCTCGCGGGTGACGATCTGCACCGGGTTGGGACCGGCGGTGTCGCTGCGCTTGATGTTCGAGCCGGTCACCAGCACGGTGCCGAGGGTGGTGCTGTCCTTGCCGGTATCGGCGGTTTCAGCGGCGCCGGCAGTGCCGGCGACGAGGGCCAGCGCGACCGCGCTGGAAAGCAGGGTGGTGCGATACATGGAAGCGACTACGCCAAACGGGGGAGGAGCCGTCAGTACCGCACGCGGGTCAGTGCGCCTTCCAATGACGAAAGCGCATTCAGTTATACATCACAGGTTCTTAACGACCGGGACGAGCTGCAGCGCGCAGCCTGTGCACGCACCATTACGGCATCCGGCTACCGACCGAATCTAATCGGCAGGCTTGATCACCAGATCCGAGACGAAAATCCAAAGGCTGTCCGGTGCCTCGTTGTGGCAGGCGAGACCCATATCCCTGATGCTGGCAGGGAACTGAACCAGCACCCTGGCGCCACGCGGATGCGCGGGCATGGAGGTCTGTGATTCCTCCAAAACAACGGTTCCCGTGATACCGATCAACTTCCAGAAGTTTTCGGATGGCCGAACGTTCTCGTGTGGGTGCCTGTTCCCGAGGAAGGTCTCCAGCACAACTTTCCGACCATTCATTCGGCTCAACATCGTTCCTTCAAATTCACAGGCGATGTGGCCATTATCCATTGAGACGGGGCCGACATGCAGCCCCGGCACTTTCCGCAGCTGACATCAGGCGCGCAGCAGCACCTTGCCATTGCGGCCCGAGCCCGCACCGGCCGTTGCTGCCTGGGCGATGTCGTCCAGAGCGAAGATCCGCTCCACCGGCAAGGTCAGTTCACCGCCGGCCGCGCGCTTCAGCAGCTCGCCAACCAGCCTGCGCTTGTCTTCCACCGCCATCGCCTGGCTGACCTTGCTGCCCCAGAAGCCCTTCACCGTGGCTTCCTTGTAGATCAGGCCACCGGCGGGAATGCGCATCGGCTCGCCGCTCATCACGCCGAACGAGACCAGGGTGCCGTGGTGACCGAGCAGGTCGACCAGCTCGCCGCTGGCATCGCCACCGATGGAATCGACCGCGGCCGCTGCCTGTGCTTCGCCGGTGGCTTCGCGCACGCGGTCCTTCCAACCGTCCACCGAGGTATCGAACACGTGATCGATGCCGAGCGCCTGCAGCTGCGCCACCGCTTCCGCGTTGCGCACCAGGTTGGCCACATGCACACCGCGCGCCGTTGCCAGCATCGCCAGCGACTTGCCGACGGCCCCGTTGGCGGTGTTCTGCACGATCCACTGGCCCGGCTCAACGTGCAGGAACTCCAGCAGCATCAGCGCGCTCAGCGGCATCGCGATCAGCTGTGCGGCCATCTCGTCGGGGATCGATTCCGGCATCGGGATCACCATCCGTGCCGGCGCGATGAACGCTTCTGCCCAGGTGCCATGCACCGAGGCAGCGGCAACACGCTGGCCGATCTGCAGGCCATCGACGCCCTCGCCGAGCGCATCGACCACGCCCAGTGCTTCGCTGCCACCGATCGCCGGCAGCGTCGGCTTGTAGCCGTACAGGCCACGCACGGTCAGCAGGTCGTGGTTGTGGATCGAGGCCAGCACGGTGCGGATGCGCACCTCGCCGGGGCCGGGTTCGGGCAGTGCAGCGTCGGCAACGGCAAGGACGTCGGCCGGGTTGCCGAAGGAGGAGTACTGGGCAGCGCGCATGAGCGGTGTTCCGGAAAAGTTGATGTGATACCGAACTGGGGACGCATGCGGCGTCGACAAGGTGATGGAGGTGCAACACGGCATCCTGCGACCGATGGTCGCGACATGACGTGATTACTGCATCTTGTGTTGACGGCTCGGGACATCCCCACTATGTTGTGGCTGTCACTCCCGGTCAGCCGCCGCCGCCGGACATGCAGCAAACGTCCCGCGGCCCGCCCCTGAAGGCTTGCCGTGTCGACGCGGCCGCCACCGTGCGGACGCAGGTCGCCCCCACGGCCCGGATACCGGCCGCAGGCGCAGGCAGATGCCGACGACCTACGTTCCTGCACCTTGGCACTTCACCCGTTCGCCCCGCGCGCCGGTATCGCGTGCAGGGCCGCCATGGCATCGGGCGCCGACGCGCGTACGAGCCTGGAGTTCCATCACCATGACCGACAGTACCTTCCGCGTGGCCGACCTGGCCGGCGCCGGCGACGCCATGCGCGCCAGCGGCGAGCGCGTGCCGACCTGGATCACCAAGGAAGCCGGCAATCGTCGCCTGCCATACGATGCGGCACGCCTGCTGCGCAGCATCGACACCATCCACGCCGAGCTGCCGCAGCTGGATGTGGCCGACTACCGCCGCGTGGTGCTGGCGATGGTCGAGCGCAAGCCCAGCATCAGTGCCGATGATCTGGTGGACCTGCTGATCCGCGAAGCGGAATCGCGCGTCGATCTTGTCGCGCCCGAATGGGAACAGTTTGCCGCACGCCTGTACTTGCGCCGGCTGTACAAGCGCGCCAGCCGCAACCGCTTCTACGACGTCAGCCTGAAGTACGGCTCCTTCGTGGGCCTGCAGGAAAGCCTGGCCGACCGCGGCATCTACAGCAACGACATCCTGCGCTGCTATTCGAAGGAAGAGCTGCAGCAGGCCGGCGAGATGATCGACCCCGAGCGCGATCGTCTGTTCGCCTACAACGGCCTGTACCTGCTGGCCACGCGCTATCTGGCCACCGACCGCAGCCGCGAGGTGTATGAGCTGCCGCAGGAACGCTGGCTGACCATCGCCCTGTACCTGATGCAGAACGAGGGCGGGCCGGGTGAGAGCGGCCGCGTGCGGCGCATGCAGCTGGTGGGGGAGGCCTACTGGGCACTGTCCAACCTGTACATGACGGTGGCCACGCCGACCCTGGCCAACGCTGGCAAGGTCGGTGGCCAGCTGTCGAGCTGCTTCATCGATACCGTCGATGACAGCCTGCAGGGCATCTATGACTCCAACACCGATATCGCCCGCGTGTCCAAGCACGGCGGCGGTGTGGGTGCGTACCTGGGGTACGTGCGCAGCAGTGGCGCGCCGATCCGCGGCGTACCCAACTCGTCCGGCGGTGTCGTGCCATGGATCAAGCAGCTCAACAACACCGCGGTGTCGGTCGACCAGCTCGGCCAGCGCAAGGGTGCGGTGGCGGTGTACCTGGACATCTGGCATCGCGACATCGAAGCCTTCATGGACCTGCGCCTGAACAACGGCGACCAGCGCCTGCGCGCGCACGATGTGTTCACCGCGATCTGCGTGCCCGATCTGTTCATGGAGGCGGTCGAGCGCCGTGCCGACTGGTACCTGTTCGATCCGCACGAGGTGAAGCAGGCCAAGGGCTGGTACCTGCAGGACTTCTACGACGAGAAGCGCGGGCAGGGCAGCTTCCGCGACCGCTACGCCGAACTGGTGGCCGACGAACGCATCAGCCGCCGCACGGTGAAGGCGATCGACCTGTTCAAGCGGATCATGCTCAGCCAGCTGGAAACCGGCAATCCGTTCCTGTTCTACCGCGACGAAGTGAACCGGAAGAACCCGAACAAGCACGCGGGCATGGTCTATTCCAGCAACCTGTGCACCGAGATCCTGCAGAACATGAGCCCGACGCGGATGATCCAGGAGATCGTCAGCGGCGACCAGATCGTCACCACCCGTCGTGCCGGTGACTTCGTGGTCTGCAACCTGTCATCGATCAACCTCGGCCGTGCCATCACCGCTCCTGAGGATCTGCTGGCCACCGATGTGCTGGAGCGGTTGATTCCGATCCAGGTGCGCATGCTCGACAACGTGATCGACCTCAATGCGCTGCCGGTGCCGCAGGCCACCATCACCAACCACAAGTACCGCGCCATCGGCCTGGGCACGTTCGGCTGGCACCATCTGCTGGCCCAGCAGTCGATCCACTGGGAATCGCCCGAGGCCGAGGAACTGTCTGATCGCCTGTTCGAGCGCATCAACTTCCTGACCATCCAGGCCAGCGCGCAGCTGGCCAGGGAAAAGGGCAGCTACCCGATGTTCGCCGGCAGCGACTGGCACAACGGCAACTATTTCCGTGACCGCGATTACAGCGGCGCGGCCTGGGACAGTCTTGCACGCGAGGTGGCGAGCAACGGCCTGCGCAACGGCTGGCTGCTGGCAGTGGCGCCGAACATGAGCACCGCACAGATCGCCGGTTCCACCGCGTCGATCGATCCGATCTACAGCGCGTTCTACTACGAGGAAAAGAAGGACTTCCGGCGGCCGGTGGCTGCACCCGGGCTATCGCTGGAAACCTGGCCGTACTACGAGAAGGGCGCCTACAAGGTCGACCAGTTCGCCAGTGTGCGGCAGAACGCGCGCCGCCAGCGCCATGTGGACCAGTCGATCAGCTTCAACCTCTACGTGCCGAGCACGATCCGCGCCAGCACGCTGCTGGAGCTGCACCTGAGTGCCTGGCGGGAAGGGCTGAAGACCACCTACTACGTGCGCTCCAACGACATCGACATCAGCGAATGCGAGTGGTGCTCGAGCTGACCGCTGCGCCCTCTGTAGAGCCGAGCCCACGCTCGGCTCAGGCGCGAAGAGCAGCCGAGCATGGGCTCGGCTCTACATCCGCAACGCACGCAATACGAAGGCAGAAGACCATGGCAACCCCCCTCGACCGCATCAAGATCCTCGAACCGCGCCACCCCAACCGCAGCACCGGCATCATCAACGGGCGCACCAGCGGCATCCTGAACTGGAACGACATTCCCTACCCGTCGTTCTATCGCGCCTACAAGGAGCTGTCGACCAACTTCTGGATCCCCGACGAGGTGGACATGAAGGTGGATGCACGCCAGTACGGCGAGCTCAACGCGCGCGAGAAGAATGCCTACGATTCCATCATCGGCCTGCTGGCCACGCTGGATTCGCCGCAGACGCGCTTCATCTACAACGTCGCCGAATACATCACCGACCCAGCCGCGCACGCCAACGCGGCGATCATCGGTCAGCAGGAAGTGATCCACAACGAGAGCTACAGCTACGTGCTGGCATCGATCACCGATCTTCCCAACCAGAACCGCATCTTCGAGATCGCCCGCACCCACCCGACCATCATCAAGCGCAACGCGCCGATCATGGGGGCGTATGACGATTTCATGCGCGAGAAGACCGCCGAAACCCTGCTGAAGTCGCTTATCCAGTCCTCGATCCTGGAAGGCATCAACTTCTATTCCGGCTTCGCGTACTTCTACAACATGGTGCGGCAGAACCGCATGAACGGCACCGGCAAGATCATCAGCTTCATCAACCGTGACGAGCTGGCCCACACCAAGTTCATCAGCGAGCTGATCCGCGCCATCATCGGCGAGAACCCGGAGCTGCAGACCAACGAGCTGACCGCCTACGTGCACCAGTCGTTCGAACATGCCATTGAACTGGAAACACAGTGGTCGGCGGAGGTGCTGGACGGCATCGACGGTATCGACGTGGATGAGATGGTGCGCTACGTGAAGTACCGCGCCAACAAGATGGCCGGCATGCTCGGCATCGAACGCCTGTACAGCGACACCACCGACAACGTGATGCCCTGGATCAAGGCCTACGCCGACAACTTCACCGAGACCAAGACCGACTTCTTCGAGATGCGCAATGCAAGTTACAAGAAGACCAACGTCGACAACGGCTTCGACGACCTCTGAGCGCGGCCTGGCGCTGCGCATCCTGATCGTGGTGGCGTCGCTTAGTGGCAACACCCGCGAGCTCGGCCGCCACATCGCCGAGCGATGCCGGGCCACAGGCCACGCCGTGCACTGGCAGGACGCCGACGACCCGCGCCAGTGCCCGCCGCTGCCGGTGGACGAGGCCGACCTGGTGCTGCTGGGTTGCTGGACCGACAACGCCGGGCGCACGCCGTCGGAGATGAAGGCCTGGGTGGCAGGCATCGCCGAACGCGGCCAGCGGCCGCGCCAGGTGGCGGTGTTCGGTACCGGCGAAACGCAGTGGGGGCAGGAGTACTACTGCGGTGCGGTGCACCGGCTGATCCGCTATTTCCACAGCGGGTATCCGCCGCTGGAGATCGAACAGATGCCACATGGCCGTCGGCATGCCACGGCCATCAATAGCTGGACCGACGCGGTCCTGGATCATTACTGGAGTACCACCGATGCAGATCATCGACGCCACCACGCCTGAGCAGTTCCAGCAGTTGCTGGCCGACCATCCGCGCGTGCTGGTGGACTTCCACAAGGACCAGTGCCCGGGTTGCCGGATGCTGGACATGTCGCTGCAGCGGGTGGCCAGCGGCACTGCAGGGCAAGGCACGACCCTGCTGCGGGTGCAGCTGGAGGTGGTGGGCGAGGCGTTCTTCCGCGAGCTGGGGCTGCGGCAGACCCCCACGCTGTCGCTGTTCCGTGATGGCGACGAATGCATGCGCATGCCGGGCTTCCAGTCGCCGCAGCAGATCGAAGCGGCGATCGCGGAGTTCCTGTAGCGCCGGTCATGCCAGATCCACGCATGGCGTGGATCTACTGGGGTCAGAGTCCTTGCCTGCGGCAAGGAATCCGACCCCGGCATTTGGCATCAACCGCCAGCGAACGTGTCCACCAGCAGCTTCACGTTCAGCACCACGATCACCAGCGCGATCACCCAGGCGATGCTGCCCAGCCAGCGCGGCGCCACCAGCGCGCCCATCGTCACCTTGTCGGTCACGATCCGCACCAGCGGGATGATCGCGAACGGCAGCTGCATCGACAGCACCACCTGGCTCAGCACCAGCAGCTTCACTGCGCCCTGGTCGCCGAACAGCATGATCACCACCACCACCGGGATGATGGCCAGCGCGCGGGTGATCAAGCGCCGCAGCCACGGCGGCAGGCGCAGGCGCAGGAACCCTTCCATCACGATCTGCCCGGCCAGTGTCGCCGTCACAGTGGAGTTCAGGCCGGAAGCGAGCAGCGCCACGGCGAACAATGTCGAGGCCAGGCCCACGCCCAGCATCGGCGCCAGCAACTGGTGCGCCTGCTCGATGTCTTCCACATCGAAGCGGCCATTGGCATGGAACACCGACGCCGCCAGGATCAGGATGCTGGCGTTGATGAACAGCGCCAGGGTCAAGGCAACGGTGCTGTCGGTGACTGCCCAGCGCAACGCGCTGCGACGGCCTTCATCGGTGCGTGGATAGGCACGGGTCTGCACGATGGACGAGTGCAGGTACAGGTTGTGCGGCATCACTGTGGCGCCGATGATGCCGATGGCGATGTACAGCGCATGCGGATCCGTGACCACCTGTGCGCGCGGAATGAAACCGCCCAGCACCTGCATCACCGGCGGCGAGGCCAGCGCGATCTGCACCATGAAGCAGCCGAAGATCACCAGCAGCAGCGCGATCACGAAAGCTTCCAGTGCGCGGAAACCGCGGTTCATCAGCAGCAGCACCAGCAGCGTGTCCAGCGCGGTGATCACCGCGCCCCACAGCAGCGGCAGGTCGAACAACAGTTTCAAGGCAATGGCCGTGCCGATCACTTCGGCCAGGTCGCAGGCGATGATCGCCGCTTCGCACAGCGCCCACAGCGCCAGGTTCACCGGCTTGGAGTAGCGCGCACGGCAGGCCTGCGCCAGGTCCATGCCGGTGGCGATGCCCAGCCGTGCCGACAACGCCTGCAGGATCACCGCCATCAGGTTGGAGATCAGGATGACCGACAGCAGCAGGTAGCCGAAGCGCGAGCCGCCGGCCAGATCGGTGGCCCAGTTGCCCGGGTCCATGTAACCGACCGACACCATGTAGCCCGGGCCAAGGAAGGCCAGCAGCCGGAACCACCAATGACCTTTGTCGGGTACGGCTATCGAAGCGTTGAGCGCACCCAGGCTGGCCGGAGTGGGGGCCGCAGAATCGGTGGGTGCGACGGTGTTCATGGCTGCCAATATAGCCACTGCTATATCGCATAGCAATGTGAAACAATCGTCTTTACTGCGTCACTGGTCCAGAATTCAGGTTCGCACCCGATGACAACTGCAGGACAGGCACACGCGTGGGCAAGACGGACGATTCGACATCGCTGAAAAGCACCCCCTTGATCGAGGCCGAGCGCCAGGTCGAGAGCTTCCGGCAAGTGCGCGAGGCACACCGGATGGAACTGGTGGAGGACTATGTCGAGCTGATCTCCGACCTGTTGGCCGACGGCGGCGAGGCCCGCCAGGTCGACATCGCCACCCGCCTGGGTGTGGCCCAGCCGACCGTGGCGAAGATGCTGCGACGGCTGGCCCGTGACGGCTGGGTGGTGCAGCGCCCATACCGCGGCGTGTTCCTGACCCCCGAGGGCGAGGCGTTGGCCCATGCCAGCCGTCAGCGCCACCAGACCGTGGAACGCTTCCTGCTGGCGCTGGGCGTGGACCCGGATACCGCGCGACGTGATGCCGAAGGCATCGAGCACCATGTCAGTGAGCAGACCCTGGCCTTGTTCGACGCATTCGTACGCAAGGCCGAGGGCGGCTGAGTTGCGGTTTCTGTACTGCTGTTCGCGCGGTATGGAATGAGTGCATTCACGCATGGCGTGGATCTACTCGCGGAATCTGCTTTCTGTAGAGCCGAGCCATGCTCGGCTGCTGTTCGCGCGGTGATGAAATGAGTCGAGCATGGCTCGACTCTACAATTCAGGCGGGCAACGCGCCTGTTCCTGAGCACACGCCTGCTTCCGCCATTCCTGCAATACCGGTTGCAGCCCGCGGTAATGGCGCCCCTGCCAGCCATTGGCCAGCACCGTGCCCTGCGCATCGATCAGCACCAGGTTGGGCGGGGCCGGGCCGGCCAACGCCTGCAGCGCCGGCATGCGCTTCGCGCGACGCGGGTCCAGCACCGGCCACGGCATGTCCTGCAGCTGCATGTAGCGCCGCAACGCCGCCTCGCTTTCATCCAGGCTGACATACACCACTTCGGTATCGGCGCCGGCCTCGCGCAGCGCGTCGCGCACGCCGCGCAGGGTCGGCACGAACGCGTGGCAGGGCGCGCACCAGTCGGCACCGAAGTACAGCGCGATCAGCTTTGGCGGTGGCGACCACTGCACCGGCCGCAGGGAACGTGGCACGGGCCGCATCAGCGACGCGGAGACCTGCGCGTGCAGGTCGGCCGCCGCCGCCGGCGATGCCAGTGCCAGCAGCAGGGCGGGCAGCCACCTAGAACGCATAACGCAGGTTCACGTACCACGAGCGGGCGAAACGCGGACCGTACACGTAGTCGCTGTCGCGCAGCGCGCCGCTTTCCAGATCCTTCTGCCGCTGGTCGAACACGTTCTTGACCCCGGCCGCCACCGACACTTCCTGCTGTGCCTGCGCGCCCAGATGGCGATGCCAGCGCGCGCCGAGATCGGTGACCAGGAAGGCGCGGGTGCGGTGCAGTTCGCCCAGCCGGTTGTTGAGCACCGGCATCGATCCGGTGTGGCGCAGCGCCAGGAACGTCTCCCAGGGTTCGGCCGGCATCCAGCTGAGCTGGGCCACGCCGGTCCAGCGCGGCGTCTTCAGGTAGTCGCGGCTGTCGATCACCGTATCGCCGCCGTCGGCGGTGTCATCGAAGATGCGTTGCGGCGCGCGGAACTGCGAGCGGTACCACGACGCACCGGCCGTCAGCCGCCATTGCGGAGAGGGCTGCCAGCCGACGTTGGTTTCCATGCCCAGCACGTTCGAGCCGGACGCGTTGTAGCGCAGCTGTGTCAGCTGGCCATCATCGCCACGCTGGATCTCGCCCAGCGCGAAGGTATCGCGGATGCGTGCGTAGGACGCGGTGGCATCCCAGCTCCATACCGGGTCGGCCGGGTCCGAGCGCCAGTCGAACCCGAACAGCGTGGTCAGCGCGCGCTCCTCCTTCAGACCACGGGTGTTGCGCACGCGCACCTGTTCGCCACCGAGGGTATCGACGTGGACATCCTCGACGAAGATTTCCGGCGCACGGAAGCCGGTGGCGATGCCCGCACGCCATTTCAGCCGGGGAGTCGCCTGCCAGGCGAGGGCGATACGCGGTGAGAACACCGCGCTGTCCAGTTCCGAACTCTTGTCCACGCGCGCACCCAGCACCAGGTCCACGTCATCGCGTACGCTCCATTCGTCCTGCACGAACGCGCCGAGGTTGTGGAAGGTTGCATCCTCAAGCACGGCCAGGCGCTGGCCGGCGCCATCGCGGTTGTCGTCACGCAGGCCCTCATGCTTGTACTGCACGCCGAACGCAAGCGTGTGTGCACCCAGGCGCCAGTTCAACTGGCTGTCGATGTACTGCAGCGGGTTGTGGGTGCGCCCGTACTGGCGCCACGAGCGTGATGCGGCACTGCCGGGCACGCTCGGGTCCAACTGCGAAGGATCGTAGCCGGGCGCCGATGGATCGGTGACCACATCGCCAAGACCGCCGTAGAAGCTGTCGCGGTCGATGTCGGCGAAGGCGTAGGCCAGACGGAAGTCGACGTCGCTGTTCACTTCCTGGTCCCAGGACAGGCTGCCACGACGGTAGTTCGTATCCAGAGATTCGGCGATGTTGGCCAGGTGTTCGGGCTGGTGGAGGCGGTTGCCACCGCGACGGCTCTCATCGGTCACCTGCAGGTCCAGCCGCAGGCGCGTGCCCGGATTCGGCGCATACCAGGCCTGCAGGCCACCGACCTTGAGGTTCTTGCGGGTGATCTCGGTATAGCCGTCGCCGTTGTAGTCGATGCCGCTGTTCCAGTTGCGCTGGGCGATCACCGACAGTCCGGCATCGGCTTCGCTGGCGACCAGGTCCAGACGGACGTCAGCGTTTTTCTGCGGCGTGCCCTTCAGCACATCCACGCCGACCTGCACATGGCCACCGCTGCGTGCAGGCAGCGGCGGAATCAGATTGATGACACCGGCCACCGCGCCCGGCCCGTACAGCGACGAACCACCGCCCTTGACCACTTCGATGCGGTCGACGAAGCCGGCGGGAATCTGTTCCAGCCCGTACACGCTGCCCAGCGTGGACAGCAGTGGAATGCCATCGAACAGCAGCTGGTTGTAGGCACCGGGAAGGCCCAGCAGCTGCACCTCGCTGGTGTTGCAGTTCTGGCAGTTGCTTTCCACCCGCAGGCCATTGATCAGCTCCACCGCGCGGGAGAAATCAGTGGCCGCGCGCAGGGCGATGTCTTCCTTGCGCAGTACTTCGGTGCGGATCGGCACGTCCGACAGCAGGCGTTCGCTGCGCGTGGCGGTGCTGACTTTCACCTGCACCCGGTCCAGCTCGGTGGGTGAGGGTGGTGCAGCGACTGCGGCCAGTGGCAGGGCGGCGGCGATACCGGCAGCCAGAGGCAGCCGGCGGAGAAGGGAGGCAGCAATGTGCATGAGGGCGTCGTCCTTGGGGAGGGAGGGCGGCGAGGGCGACCTGGCTGGCGCACATGAAAGCAGAAGCTCATCAACATAGCAATTGCTATATTGCGGTTTCAGCTTGCGGCGGAAGCGGGGTCTTTACTCGAATCCGAGTGTTATAACATTACACACTGCGCACGGAAGCGTGCCGGTGGTCATGCACCGGAAGGGGTCAGCCGCGGCGGAAGGCGGCGGGAGTGCGCGCGCCGACGATGATCATGCGGATCATCGTGGAGATCTGTTCGACCAGTTCCGGGTCGTTCTCCGGAGGCTGGTCCATGGCCGAAGCGCCCATCGCAAACACCAGCCGGGTGATCGCCATCGACACCAGTTCCGGCTTGTACAGCACCGCGCCATCCAGTGCGGCCAGGCGCACCAGGTCGTGCTGCAGCTCTTCTTCGAAGTAGTGCAGTTCGCGTTCGACCGCGTGCTTGAAATCATCCGAGCCGACCGCGCCTTCGCGCAACAGCACGTGCAGCAGCTTGTCGTCGGCGCGCAGCTGTTCCATGAAGGTTTCCACCGATACGCGCACCACGCTGGTGGCGCTGGACGTAGCGCGCTGACGGGCTTCGCCGATGATGGTGCGCAGTGAGCGCCCGGCCACGTCGATCAGGGCGACGGCCAGTTCGTCCATGTCGCGGAACTGTCGATAGAAGCTGTTGGGTGCGATGCCGGCCTCGCGGGCGACTTCGCGCAGGCTGAGGGTGGACAGGCTGCGATGCGGGCCGATCAGTTTCAACGCGGCGGCCAACAGATCCTCGCGGCTCACCGTACGGCGGGCCGGGCTGTTGGCATCTTCAGGCGGAGACAGAACGGTGGCGGCGGCCATGGCACTTCCGGAGGGGCAAGGCTGAATCATACCCAATCCGGTGCAATATACACATGTATACACAGCTGTGTGTGCGGCCGTATAGTGCGTCCATGAGCGCTGTCGTCCGACCTTCCCTGCTTTCTCCGTACCGCTGGCTGTCGCCGTCGCTGTTCGACTTCTGGGCGGGCCAGCTGAATCCGTTGTGGACCCTGCGAGAGCCGATGGCCCGCCTGGTACGGCGCGAGCCGGCCGGCGAGGGCGCCGCGACCCTGGTCCTGCGCTGCAACCGGCACTGGGCCGGGATGCGCGCCGGCCAGCACGTCACCCTCGGCGTTGAGCTTGAGGGGCGTGTATTGCGCCGCAGCTACAGCCCGACCCGCCTGGGCCGCCGTGAGCTGGCCATTACCGTCAAGGCGGTGGAAGGCGGCAAGGTCAGCCAGCATCTGGTCGCACATGCCAAGCCGGGCGATCTGTTCCGGCTGGACGCGGCCTTCGGTGATTTCCACATGCCTGCCGCAGCGCCGGTATTGTTGCTGGCAGCCGGTAGCGGCATCACGCCCATGCGCAGCCTGCTGCGCGACGCCTGCCAGCGCCCGCTGGCTGCGCCGGTCGATCTGTTCTACTGGGAGCGCAACGCTGCGGCGTTCCAGTTCCGCGATGAACTGCTGGCCTTGGCTGCGGCGCATCCGAACCTGCGCGTGCACCTGCTGGCCACCCGCGAAGGCGACATACCGGCTGCGCGTATCGACAGCCACACGCTGGCCGTACCCGGTGACGACACCCCGCTGGCGCAGCGCCATGTACTGGCCTGTGGCCCGGACGGTTTCGTTGCCGCCGCGCGCACGCGGCTGGCCCAGCACGTGGCCGGCTTCCAGGCGGAAGCCTTTACCCCACCGGCCGCACTCAGTGATGCCGACAGTCTGGGTGAGGTCGCATTGACCCTGGCCCGCAGTGGCCGGCGGCTGATCGTGCCGCGTGGCCGCTCGCTGCTGGAAAGCCTGGAGGCGCAGGGCATCGCGCCCAAGCACGGCTGCCGCATGGGCATCTGCAACAGCTGCACCTGTGAACGCGTCAGTGGCACCACCCGCCATCTGCGCACCGGCGACACCCAGTCCGAAACGGCCGTGCCGGTGCGGATCTGCGTGAGCGCGCCGACCACCGACCTGACCCTGGATCTCTGAGGACCCCGCTGCCATGACCCGCGCTACCGACCGTGCCCTGAGCCCTGCCGAGATGCAGACGTTTGGTGAGGAACTCGATGCGATCCGCGACCGTGTGATCGGCAGCCTCGGCGCGTCCGACACCCGCTACATCCGCCGCGTCGCAGCGGCTGTGCGCTGGTCCGGCGTGCTTGGCCGAAGCCTGCTGTTCCTGGGCGCGTTCTCGCCGTTGTTCTGGGCGCCGCTGCTGTGGCCGGCCTGCATCGCCGGCACCCTGCTGCTGGCGCTGGCCAAGATCCTGGAAAACATGGAGCTGGGCCACAACGTGATGCATGGCCAGTACGACTGGACCGGCGACCCCAAGCTCAACGGCAACACCTACGAATGGGACATCGTTGCCACCGCCGACAACTGGCGCAAGACCCATAATTTCCGCCACCACACCTACACCAACGTGCGTGGCATGGACGATGACATCGGCTATGGCCTGCTGCGCATCTTCCCGGAGCAGCGCTGGAAGCCGTTCTACCTGCTGCAGCCGATCATCGCGCCGATCTTCGCGCTGCTGTTCCAGTGGGGCGTGGCTGCGCAGGATCTGCGCCTGGGCCGCTGGTTCAAGGGCCGCATCAGCAGCCGCGCGATGTGGCTGCAGACCCGTCCGGTGGCACGCAAGATGATCCGCCAGGTGCTGAAGGACTATGTGTTCTTCCCGCTGCTGGCCGGTCCGTTCTTCCTGCCGGTGTTGCTGGGCAACATGGTGGCCAACGGCCTGCGCAACATCTGGACCTACGTGATCATCTTCTGTGGGCACTTCACTGCCGAATCGGAAACGTTCCCGAAGGAATGCCTGCGCAATGAATCGCGCGGCCACTGGTACCTGCGCCAGCTGCGCGGTTCGTCCAACATCAGCGGCGGTTTCGTGATCAATGTGCTGTCGGGCAACCTCAGCCACCAGATCGAGCACCACTTCTATCCGGATCTGCCGGCCAACCGCTATGCGGCGATCGCCAAGGAAGTGAAGGATATCTGCCGCCGTTACGGCCAGCACTACAACAACGGCTCGCTGCCGCGGCAGTTCACCCAGGTGGTCTGGCGCATCCTGCGCCACGCGTTCCCGAGCAAGCCGCGCCGCCTGCCGATGCCGGACATCATGCCGGCACCGGCGTCGGCCAACGCCGGCTGATTGTTCAGCCGGCCTTGGCCAACAGCGCAGGCGACTGGCGGTCCAGCCTGCGCAGGAACACCTGCATTTCCTTGCGCGCCTGCTGGTCGCCCTTGCTTCCGGCCACGCTGAGCCCGCGCTGCCACGCCTCGCGCGCCGCCTGCGGCTGGCCACCGGCCAGCCATGCCTTGCCCAGCAGCTTCCACGCCGCCGAATAGTCCGGGTCCAGCACCACGCAGCGCCCCAGATGGGTGGCTGCGCGCACCGGATCGCCGGCGTCCAGCCAGCTTTTGCCCAGGCCGAAGCGCAGCAGCGCGCTGTCCTTGCCGGCGGCGAGCATCTTTTCCAGCGTGTTGATGTCCATCAGCGCACCTCCACCAGGGTTTCCACCGGACCCGCCTGGAAGCGCCCGCGATGGAACAGCAGCGGTGCGCCGCCTTCTTCCCGCACGTCGACGATGCGCCCGGCCAGCAGCAGGTGATCGCCGACCGGCCACTGCGCGTGGCGGGTGCAGGTGAGGTGGACGACGGCACCAGCGATACGCGGTGGCGCGTCTTCGCCGTCGTCCAGCAAGGGCACGTCGGTGAATCGATGGCGCACCTGCGGGTCGGCGAAACGGCGCGCCAGGGCTTCCTGTCCGGCGCCGAGCACGCTGATCGCGAACTGGGTGGCGCGCTGGAACGTGGACAGGCTCTGCGCATGCAGGGCCAGGTTCCACAGCACCAGTGGCGGCTGCAGCGAGATCGGCACGAACGAATTGATGGTCAGACCCTGCGGCTTTCCCTGTGCATCACGCGCGCACACGATCGCCACACCGGTAGGGAAATGGCCGAGCAACCGCCGCAGCGCACGCGGCGGCAGGCTGACCGACGGCACCGGTGCCGGAGCGGGAAAGACCCCTGCCCACGGCCCGGCGTATGCGCCAGAGTCCGCGTTCATGCGGCCCTGGCCTGGCGGTAGCGCCGGCCGACTTCGGCCCAGTTGATGAGGTTGAAGAACGCGCCGATGTAGTCCGGGCGGCGGTTCTGGTAATGCAGGTAGTAGGCGTGCTCCCAGACGTCCAGGGCAAGGATCGGGGTATTGCCGGAGGCACCCGCCGCTGCGCCCATCAGGGGGCTGTCCTGGTTGGCGCTGCTTTCGACCTGCAGGCGGCCATCGCGATCGACGGTCAACCACGCCCAGCCACTGCCGAAGCGGGTCTGAGCGGCCTTGCTGAATGTCTCCTTGAAGGCGTCGTAGCCGCCGAGGTCGCGATCGATGGCCGCGGCAAGTTCGTCGTCGGCCGTGCCACCGTTGGCACTGAGGACGGTCCAGAACAGGCTGTGGTTGGCGTGGCCGCCGCCGTTGTTGCGCACGGCGCCGCGGATCGATTCGGGCAGGGCATCGAGGTCGGCGATCAGGGTTTCCACCGGCTGCGCCGGCAGGCCCGCCTGTTCCAGCGCGGCATTGAGGTTGTTGACGTAAGCCTGGTGGTGCTTGCCGTGGTGGATTTCCATCGTGCGCGCATCGAAGTGCGGTTCGAGGGCGTCGTAGGCATAGGGGAGGGCGGGAAGCGAGTACGACATCGAGACAGTCTCCGTGGGGAAGGCCAAGGGTGTGGCCGTGGGGAGACTGTTATCGCACCTCAACATTGGTTGAGGTCAAGCAGCAACGAAGCTTCAGTAGTGCCAGCCCATGGCTGGCAGCTTCATACACTCCGAGCTGCCAGCCATGGGCTGGCACTACTGAACCCGCTTTTGGAACCCTCACCGGCACTACCGGTATCCGTCTTATCCTGCGTCTGGCGTCAGCTCAACCAATCCTTGCACGCGCTATCAACCTGATCACCACAGGCGGTCTGCATCCGCTGCTGCAACCGTGCCAGCGTCTCCGCACCCTTGTGCTTCGCACTCCACGCCTGCAGTTGTGCGGCCAGCCGTTCGAAGCGCTGACGCGTTCGCTGGTGGTAGCCGGAGGGCTGCTTGTCCAGCTCGGCGATCAACGCCTCGGTGGCCTGCTCGATACGCGGCGCATCGTCGGGCGCCAGCCGCAGCAGGCCTTCCACGTACAACACACCCCACTGCACGCGCGTGGCAGGACCCTGCGCGCCCTCGTAGGCACGCTTCAACCACTCCAGGGCGCCGGCGGTATCACCGCGCTGCTCGGCCAGTTCGGCCAGCTCCGGCATGTAGTAGTAGGGCTGCTCGCTACGCTTCAGCTCGGCCAGCAGCAAGGCCTCTGCGCCTGCATCGTCATCGACCTGTCGCAGCGCGTAGACGGCACTGCTGATGGTGGCCTGGCGCGCATGCGCGTCGGTGGCGGCGGCATCGGCGGCGGCCACGCGCTGCTTCACCCGCTCAACCAGGGCTGCCGGCAGCGCGCCTTCGGGCTGCTGCTGGCGGGCCAGCGCCAGCTCGGTCAGCGCGCGTGACAGGGCATCGTCAGCACGATCACCACGCGCGGCATCGGCACGTTCCAGCGCGACCAGCAGCTGCTGGCCGAGGGCATTGCTGCTGGCTGGACCGGCGCTGGCCTGCTTGACCAGCCCGGCGCCGGCATACCCCAGCAGCTCGCGGTTGCGACGTACTTCCGCCGGCTGCGCCAGTACGGCCTGCAACAGTTCGCGTACCTGGGTGGGCGATGTCGTCGGTTTCCCGGCTGTAGCCATGGCGAGCAGCGCGAAGCGACGCTGCAGCGCAGGTTCGGGTGCGGCCTTGGCCAGCTGCTGCAGCACGTCCTGGGTGCTGCGCTTGCCGGCCAGGCGGTTGGCATCCACCTCCCAACCGTAGTCGCCCAGCACCTGCCAGTCTTCGGCGCCAAGCTTGGCCGGCGTGGCCAGCGCAGTTGCGAGCGCTTCCGCAACGGCGCTGCGGCGGCTGGCGGCGACGGTCAGTGCCCGGGTCAGTTCGGCCGCGTCATTGCCGCCGGCCACGCGGGTGATTTCGTTGCGCTGCGGGTCGAGCACGATCAGGGTCGGATAGCCGCGCACGCCGAAGCGTTCGCCCCACGCCTGCGCGCCTTCCTCGTCGCCGTCCAGGTACACCGGCACGAATTTGCCGGTCAGGGCGATGAAGGCCGGATCCTTGAACAGCCCGGCCTTGAGCTGGTTGCACGGCGGGCACCACACCGCGCCCCAGTACAGCAGCACCGGCTTGCCACTCTCCGCGGCTTCGTTGAAGGCATCATCCACATCGCCCTGGCGCCAGGCGATGGCGGAGGCCGGGGCGGTGGCTGCCGCCTGCGCCGTCGGTACCGGAGCGGAAGCGGGTGAGCAGGCGCTCAGGGCCGAGGCCAGCAGCAACATGGAAAGCGCGACGCGCATCGGCAGCATCTCGAAGGACAGGGTGATGGGGCCATTGTAGGAACGGTCAGGGTGCTGGCTGATGCAGTTTGCTTATGTCGCCCGCGCAGCACGGCATGTGCTGGAGATCAGTGCGGACCAAGGCCCGCACCCGCCGAAGCGGGCACCGTCAACACCAGCGGCTGGTAGATCAGGCCGTTGAACTGGCCGACGTCACCATCCAGCACGAATCCATAGTGTTCGTAGGCGGGCACCGCGTTGAGCGAGGCGCGCACGGTCATCTGCGGGCCTCGCACCTGCGGCAGCACCGCCTGCAGCAGGGCACGACCAATGCCTTGCCCCTGCAGTTCCGGCGCGACGAACAGCATTGCCAGATGCTGGCCGGCCTTCAGTTCCACCACGCCGACCACCCGGCCTTCCTGTTCGGCCACAAGAATGTGGTTGTCGCCCTGCAGCCGCTCGGCGAACGCAGACGCTGCGGCCACCGTGCCGAACGTGGCGATGCCCTCGGCAGTGAGCATGGGCGCAACGGCTGCGTTGAAGGCGGCCATGCACACCGCGCTGATCGCGGGCAGGTCATCGACGTGGGCGGGGCGGATCCTGGTCATGCGCTGTACTTCCTGTGGCGGGACGACATCAAGGCCCCACGCTAAGCTGGCGGCATGACTGATTTCAATCCTGCCCATGCCCGCTTGTTTCCAACGCAGGGCCTCAGCCTTGGCCTGATGACGCCAGTGGCCGCACACGGCCTGGCCGATCCGCATGAGGCACGACGCATTGCGCGGCTGGCCGACGATCTGGGTTTCGCCGCACTGTGGACCCGCGATGTGCCGTTGATGGTGCCGCAGGGGCCGGATGCGACTGCCAGCGCGCTGGATGATCCATTTCTGTGGCTGGGCATGCTGGCCGCGGCGACCGAACGCATCGTGATCGGCACTGCGGCCATCGTGCTGCCATTGCGGCAACCGCTGCAGGTGGCGAAGTCGGCGTTGAGCCTGGACCGGATCAGTGGTGGGCGCTTCGTGCTGGGTCTGGGCTCGGGTGATCGGCCTGAGGAGTTCGCGGCATTCGGCGAGGATCTGCAAAGCAGGGCAGCGACCTTCCGCGAACGCTGGTCGCTGCTGCGTGCGGCGCTGTCGCCCGAACCATCCGAGCGTGCGCCGGTGCTGCAGGCAACCGGTGGATACGATGTACTTCCCGCGCCGGCCAGGCGCATTCCGCTACTGGTGGTCGGTACTGCACGGCAGAGCCTGCAGTGGATCGCGCGCGAAGCCGAAGGCTGGGCGACCTATCACCGCGAAGAGACAGCACAGGAAGGGCGCATTGGCCTTTGGCAGCAGGCCCTGGCCCAGCGCGGTGGCGCGCCCAAGCCGTTCGTGCAGTCGATGCTGCTGGACCTTCAGATCGACCCTGCTGCGCCGGCAGAGCCGCTGCCGCTGGGCCTGAAGGTGGGCCGCGATGGCCTGCGCGACTACCTGTTGCGGGTGCACGCGCAGGGCGTGGCCCATGTGATGTTCAACCTGGTCGACAACGGCCGGCCGATGGACGAGGTGCTGCGTGAGATCGGCGAGCAGATCCTGCCGGACACGCTTCGGTAGGTGTCCACCTTGGTGGACACAGCTCTAACGTTCGCCTCTAGCGTTCGCCGGGCATGGCCCGGCGCTGCCCTCGGTGTCCGGAATGTTCGCATCTGCGTATCATTCGCATTTGATATTCACTGCTGGAGCCCTGCGTGACCCACCGCAACCCGCTGCACCCGACCGGACGCCTGTTCGCGATCGTGGCCTTCATCGAGGCCATCACCTGGGCCGGTCTGCTGGCCGGCATGTGGCTGAAGTACGGCCCGCAGGCCAACGTCGCGCTGGTGAAGCTGTTCGGGCCGCTGCATGGCGTGGCGTTCATGGTCTACGTGGCGGTAACTCTGTTTGCGGCGCTGCGCCTGCGCTGGCCATGGTGGGCAACGGGGCTGGCCTTGCTGGCCGCGATTCCGCCGCTGGTGACCCTGCCGCTGGAGTGGTGGTTCAAGCGTCGCGGCCTGCTGTCGGTACGCGCAGGGCAGTGATGCACCTGCGGGTGCATGCCCGTTAAGCGAATGGGTATCAAATGCAAATGCGAGCCGTTATCATTTAAGGATGGCGTCGCCGCCTGACAGGGCGACGTCGCGCGGGGTGCGGAGGCGCCCGGCGTTCCCTCCTTGGTTACGGTTGGTGTTCCATGCATGCACGTCCCGTGGTTCCCGGCTTGCCGGCGCTGGTGTTGGCTGCCCTGATCGGCACCATGGCGATGATGTCCTTCGTCGCCGTCATCGGCCCGGTGGTCCGCCTGCTGGGCCTGTCCGAATGGCATGCCGGTCTGTCGGTCACGGCCGCGGGTGTGTTGTGGATGCTCGCCGCGCGCCCGTGGGGCCAGCTCAGCGACCGCATCGGCCGCAAGCGCGTGCTGATGCTGGCGATGAGTGCCTACACCGTGGTCTACATCGCGCTGGCGGTGTTCATCGATGTCGCGCTGCAGACGATACCGCCCGTGCTGGTCTCGGTGCTGGTGCTGGTAGGTGCGCGTGGCCTGATCGGCCTGTTCTACGCGGCCGTGCCGCCGACCGCTGCTGCGCTGATTGCCGACAAGGCACCCAGCGGCCAACGTGCGAAATTCCTCGCCCGCCTGGGCAGCGCCAACGCGCTGGGCATGGTGCTGGGTCCGGCTGCTGCCGGATGGCTCGCCTACAAGAACCTGCCGCTGGCGCTGTACGTGGCTGCGCTGTTGCCGCTGCTCGCGCTGTGCCTGCTGGCCTGGCGCCTGCCGGCCACGCCACCGTTGGCAGCCGCACACAACCGCAACCGCGTACCACTGTCGCGCCTCGATCCGCGGCTGCGCCTGCCGCAGATGGCTGCATTCGTGGCGATGGTCTCGGTCACCATCGCCCAGGTCACGGTCGGCTTCTTCGCCATCGATCGCTTCGGCCTGGATGCAGCCGAAGGCGCGCGCATGGCCGGCATCGCCCTGACTGCAGTGGGTGTGGGCCTGATCCTTGCGCAGGGGCTGGTGATGAAGCTGGACGTGCATCCCCGGCACTGGATCATCCTCGGCGCACTGATCGCCGGCATCGGCTTCGCCTCGGTGGCCGCGGTGCAGCAGACCTGGCAGTTGCCCGCGGCCTACGCGCTCGCGGCGTTCGGCATGGGCTTCGTGTTTCCCTCGTTCCAGGCGTTGGCCGCCGATGCGGTGCAGGCGCACGAACAGGGTGCGGCGGCCGGCACGGTCGCGGCGGCACAGGGCCTGGGCATGGTGGCCGGGCCGATGCTCGGCACCCTGTTGTATCGCGGTGGGGCCAGCCTGCCTTATCTGCTGGTCGGCGTGCTGCTGCTGGTGCTGTGCGTGCTGGCCGCAGCGTATCGGATGAAGGAGACGACATGAACGATTCCCTGATGCAGGGCGCGTGGCCGGAGGCTGCGTCGATGCTGCCGGAGCCCACCGCTGAAGCACCGCTGTTCCTGCTGCGGCAGGCCGATCAGCAGATGCACGCGCGGGGCTGCCGCGCACCTTTGCCGGCGGGCGCGCTGGCCACGCTGGCCGAGCGCGTGGCGACGTTCTTCGCGCAGCAGCGCGGTGGCCCGGGCCTGCTGGTCGGCGCGGTGCCGTTCGAGCCGCGTGCCGATGATGCGTTGTACCAGCCCGAGCGACTGTTGCCAGCATTGCCTGTGCAGTCACAGGTGGCGCCGGCGTTGGCCGGTGTGCTGACCGCTGAGCCGTCCGCGCAGGACTATGCAGCGGCGGTGGCCGACGCGGTCAGCGTGATGCGCACACCCAACCCGGCGCTGCACAAGGTGGTACTGGCGCGCAGCCTGGTGGCGCACACGCAGCAGGCGCTGTCGCCGGAAATGCTGCTGGCCCGCCTGGGCACCGATCCTTCGGTGGCGACCTACGCCGTGCCACTGCCGGTGGACGTCGGCCAGGCACCGGCGTGGCTGGTGGGGGCGACGCCGGAGCTGCTGCTGTGCAAGCGCGGTGCGCAGGTACTGTCGCATCCGCTTGCCGGTTCGGCCCGGCGCAGTGCTGACCCGGCGGCCGACGAGCGCGCCGCGCAGGCGCTGCTGGCATCGGCAAAGGATCACGACGAACACCGCCATGTGGTGGAGGCCATCGTCGATGGCCTGTCGCCGTGGTGCAGCCACATCGAGGCGCAGCCGCGCCCGGTGCTGCACGCTACCGCCAGCATGTGGCATCTGGGAACACGCATCCACGCCACGCTGAAGGACGCTGCCACCTCGGCGGCGACCCTGCTGGCCGAGCTGCATCCCACCCCGGCCGTCTGCGGTACCCCGCGGCTGGAAGCACTGCAGCGCATCCGTGCGCTGGAACCGGTACCGCGCGGCTTCTATGCCGGCGCCGTAGGCTGGCTGGATGCACAGGGTGACGGCGACTGGTATGTGGCGATCCGTTGCGCGCGCCTGCAGGGCACCCAGCTGCGCCTGTATGCCGGCGCCGGCATCGTCGCCGACTCGCAGCCTGACGCCGAGGTCGCCGAGACCGCCGCCAAATTCGCTGCGCTGTTGAACGCACTGGGCGTGCAGGACCCGCTGCCCCTGATCGAGGTATCCGCATGACGCCGTCCACCGTTGACTCCCGCCTGCCGCTGCAGCAGCAATGGCCCGAAGCGCTGGTCGCGCGCTATCGGGCTGCAGGTCATTGGCGTGGCGAAACCTTCCCCGGTTTCCTGCGCGAACGCGCCGAGCGTCATGCCGATGACATCGCGGTGGTGGCTGGCGATGTGCGCCTGAGCTATGGGCAGCTGTGGCATGAGGCCGGGCGCATCGGTGCCGGCCTGCTGGCGCTGGGCCTGCAACCCGGTGAGCGCGTGCTGGTGCAGCTGGGCAACAGCGCCAGTTTCATCAGTACCATCTGCGGGCTGTTCCGCGCCGGGCTGGTGCCGGTGTACGCACTGCCGGCGCATCGCATCACCGAGCTGGCCCACTTCGCCCGCAAGGCCGAGGCCAGTGCCTACATCAGCACCGATGTACATGAGGGCTTCGATCATCGGGGCCTGGCGCGCGCGCTGCAGGCGGACGTGCCGGCGGTGCGCCACGTGCTGATCGATGGTGATGCGGCCGAGTTCGTCGCGCTGGACTCGCTGCAGGGCGACCGCAGCCAGCTGCCGGCCGATCCTGATCCGCAGTCGGTGGCGTTCCTGCAGATTTCCGGTGGCAGCACCGGGCTGTCAAAGCTCATTCCGCGCACGCATGACGATTACATCTACTCGTTCCGCGCCAGCAACGAAATCTGCGGTATAGACCGCGACAGCGTGTACCTGGTCGCGCTGCCAGCGGCACACAACTTCCCGATGAGTTCACCGGGTTTCTTCGGTGCGCTGTACGCCGGCGCCCGCGTGGTGCTCAGCCCGGGCCCGGGCCCGGATGCGGCATTCCCGCTGATCGCGCGCGAGAAGGTGACCTGCTGTGGTCTGGTACCGCCGCTGGCGCTGCTGTGGGCGCAGGCGGCGGCGACCAGCAAGCACGATCTGTCCAGCCTGCAGGTCCTGCAGGTTGGTGGCGCCAAGCTGGTGCCGGAGGCCGCACGGCGGGTCATTGATGGCCTTGGATGCACGTTGCAGCAGGTGTTCGGCATGGCCGAAGGCCTGGTCAACTACACCCGGCTGGATGATCCGCAGGAACTGATCGTGGCCTGCCAGGGGCGGCCGATCAGCGTCGATGACGAGGTGCGGGTGGTCGATGACCACGATAATCCAGTTGCAGAAGGCGAGGTCGGCCATCTGCTCACGCGGGGCCCGTATACCATCCGCGGTTACCACAACGATGCGGCGGCGAATGCGCGCTCGTTCACCGACGATGGCTTCTATCGCACCGGTGACCGCGTGCAGCAGCTGCCCGGAGGCTACCTGGTGGTGCAGGGCCGTGCCGGCGACCACATCAACCGGGCGGGCGAAAAGATCTCTGCCGAGGAGATCGAAGACCATCTGCTGGCCCATGCCAGCGTGTTCGATGCTGCCGTGGTCTCCATTCCCGACGACTATCTGGGCGAGCGCAGCTGTGCCTTCGTGATCCAGCAGGGCGAGGCGATCAAGGCACCGGCGCTGAAGGCGTGGATGCGTGGACGTGGCCTGGCCGCGTTCAAGGTGCCCGATCAGATTGTTTTCGTGGACAGCTTCGATACCACGGCGGTTGGCAAGATCAGCCGCCGCGAACTGCGCGCGCAGCTGCGTGCGCGTCATCTGCAGCAGACAGGAGGAACGCGCTGATGGCGCTGCCCCGTATTGCCCCGTATTCCCTGCCGACCGCCGCGGAACTGCCGCAGGCGCGTGGCGCCTGGCGCCCCCAGCGTGATCGTGTTGCCTTGCTGGTGCACGACATGCAGCGCTATTTCCTTGCCGCCTTCGATGCGGGCAATGCGCCGCTGCGGCCGGCAGTGGACAACATCGCGCGGCTGCTTGGGCATTGCCGTACACACGGCATTCCCGTCTTCTACACCGCCCAGCACGGCGACCAGGACCGCCGTGACCGCGGCCTCCAGGCAGACCTGTGGGGCCCGGGCATGGGCCGTCGTGCCGACCACGAGCCGATCATCGACGCGTTGGCACCTGCGCCGGGCGAGCATGTGCTGGTCAAGCACCGCTACAGCGCATTCCAGCGCAGCAATCTGGAAACGCTGATGCGCGTGCGTGGCCGCGATCAGCTGCTGATCACCGGCGTGTACGCGCACATCGGATGCACCGCCACGGCGGTGGAGGCGTTCCAGCGCGACATAGAGACCTTCATCGCTGCCGATGCCGTGGCTGATTTCTCGGGTGCCGACCACGATCAGGCGCTGCACTGGATTGCCCGCACCTGCGGCGTACCGATGACCACCGACAAGCTGCTGGAAGCATTGTGATGAACGCGACGACCGAAACCTTGACGTTGGAGCGCATGCGCGCCGACGTCGCCCGCGTATTGGACTGCCAGGCGGCCGACATCGGTGACGATGACAACCTGATCGATCTGGATCTGGATTCGATGCGCATGCTGGGCCTGGTGCTGGCCTGGGGCAACACCGGGCTGCCACTGGAGTTCTCGCAGCTGGCCGAACACACCACGCTGCGCCAATGGTGGGCGGTGGTGCAGCAGCTGCAGGCTTCGCAGACGGCATGAACGGATCGCCGCTGCCGCTGACCGAGGCGCAGGCCGGGCTGTGGTTTGCCCAGCGCCTTGCACCGGAAAACCCTGCATTCAATACCGCGCATGCGGTGTGGATCGAGGGTCCGTTGGATGTAGTGGCGTTCACTGCCGCCGCCAATCAGGCCGCGGCCGAGGCCGAGGCGCTGGCCTTGCGTTTCGCCGAGGCCGAGGACGGCCAGCCGGTGCAATGGCATGAATCCGCGCGGGTGCCATCACTGCAGCTGCGCGATGTTGCTGCTGCGGCCGATCCGCAGCAGACGGCACGCGCCGCGATGCAGGCCGATCGCTCCAGCGTAGTTGATCCGACCCGCGACCGACTGAGCCAGCAGGTGCTGTTCAACCTGGGCGGCCAGCGCTGGGCCTGGTACCTGCGCGTGCATCACCTGGCCACCGATGGCTATGGCATGGCGCTGTTTACTGACCGTGTATGCGCACTGTATGCGGGCCGCACCGGTAGCGCGTTGCCAGCGCTGGCGGGCGTGCTGGCCGACGATGCCAGCTATCGCAGCGATGCGCGCCGCGACGCCGACAGGCAGTGGTGGCTGCAGGCACTGCAGGGCGCGCCGGCCTCCACCGGCCTGGCCGGAACCGCCGCTGCCAGTGACGATGCCGTGCGTTGGGTGCAGCCGGTGGACCCTGCTTTCCGCGACCGCCTGCTGCAGGTTTCGGCAGCGTGGCTGCAGCCGTGGCCGGATGTGCTCGCTGCATTAGCCGCCGAGTATGTGCGCCGTATGAGCGCGTCCGGGGAAGTGGTGCTCGGCGTGCCCTACATGGCGCGCCTGGGCAGCGTTGCGGCGCGGGTGCCGGCGATGGTGATGAACGTGTTGCCGCTGCGGGTGGCGGGCGGCGAGGACAGCGTCGAGGAATTCTGCCGGCGCATCGGGCGCCAGCTTAGCCAGGGCCGCAAGCATGGCCGCTACCGTGGCGAGCAGTTGCGTCGTGACCTTGGGCTGGTCGGCGCACAGCACCGCCTGCATGGGCCGTTGATCAACGTACAGCCCTTCTACAAGCCGCTGGCGCTGCCGGGTGTGCGGGCCTCGCTGGAGGTGCTGAGCACCGGGCCGGTGGACGATTTGACACTGGGCTTCCGTGGCGATGGACAGACCCTGCTGGATCTGGAGATTGAAGCGAACCCCGCCCTGTACGATCTGGACGAGGTGAAGGCGCATGCCCGGCGGCTGCTGCATTTCGTGTCGGCGGCGCTGCAGGCCGAAGACATCGCGGCGGTGCCGCTGGCCACGCCGGAAGAGTCCAGGCAGGTCCTGCATGGCTTCAATGCCACCGCCCATCCGCTGCCTGACACCACCCTGGTCGAACTGCTGCAGCAGGGCATGGACCGTGATCCGTCGGCACCGGCGCTGGTGTTCGGTGATACGACGCTGGATCATGCCACGCTGGAGGCGCGCAGCTTCGCACTGGCCGCGCAGCTGCGTTCGCTGGGCGTGGGGCCGGGCACCATCGTCGCGGTAGCGCTGCCGCGTTCGCTGGAACTGGTGGTGGCGCTGCTGGCGGTACTGCGTGCAGGCGGCGCGTACCTGCCACTGGACCTTGCCCATCCCACTGAGCGACTGGCGCGCATCCTGGCGTCGGCGCAACCGGTCTGTGTCTTGGCAGAGGCCAGCGCGCAGTCCCGGATGGCAGACGAACCGGTGCTGCCGCCGGAGCAGTGGACCGATGTGAGCTTCGCCGCACCCTGGCCGGGCCCGATGGGCGACGATGCGGCCTATGTGATCTATACCTCCGGTTCGACCGGCGAGCCCAAGGGCGTGGTGATCGAGCACCGCGCCATCGCCAATCGCCTGCTATGGATGCGCGAGCACTACGGCATCGGTGCCGACGACCGGATTCTGCAGAAGACCCCGGCAACCTTCGACGTATCGGTCTGGGAATTCTTCCTGCCACTGCTGTGTGGCGCGACGCTGGTGCTGGCGGGGCCGGACGCACACCGCGACCCGACCGAGCTGGCGCGATTGATCCGCGTGCATGGCATCACCACCGCGCATTTCGTACCGTCGATGCTGGATGCGTTCCTGGCTGCACCGGCCTCACAGGACCTGCAGCTACGGCGCGTGTTCACCAGTGGCGAGGCGTTGGATGCCGCCCTGCGTGATCGCTTCCACGCGAGGATGCAATCCGAACTGCACAACCTGTACGGGCCGACCGAAGCTGCTGTGGATGTGAGCTGGTGGCCGGCGTCGGCCGATGATTGCTCGCGCCCGGTGCCGATCGGTTTCCCGGTCTGGAACACCCGCCTGTATGTGCTGGACGCACGGATGCAGCCCGTGCCGGTGGGCGTGGCAGGTGACCTCTACCTTGGTGGTGTGCAGTTGGCGCGCGGCTATCTCGGCCGCGACGATCTGACGGCCGAGCGCTTCCTGGCCGATCCGTTCCTGCCGGGTGAACGCATCTATCGTACTGGCGACGTGGCGCGCTGGCGGGCCGACGGTGCTGTCGAATACCTGGGGCGCAGCGACCACCAGGTGAAACTGCGCGGCCTGCGCATCGAACTCGGCGAGATCGAAGCGGCGTTGCGCGAGCTGCCTGGCATGGACCGGGTGGAAGTGCTGTTGCGCGATGATCTTCCCGGCGAGGCGCGGCTGGTCGCCTATGTGCCGTCGACTCAGGCGGATGCAGCGGTGCTGCGCAGTCATCTGCTGACGCGGGTGCCCGACTACATGGTGCCGTCTGCGTTCGTAGGCGTGCATCAGTGGCCGGTGACTGCCAATGGCAAGTTGGATCGCGCTGCGCTGCCGAAGCCGCCGCAGCAGGAAGTCGCAGGGCAGGCACCGCGCACGCCGCTGGAGCAGGAACTGGCCGGGTTGTTCGCGCAGGCGCTGGGGCGTGAATCGCCCGTGGCCGTCGATGTGGATTTCTTCAGTCTCGGTGGCGACTCGCTTTCGGCCGTGCACCTGCTGCTGGCCATCGAGCAGCGCTGGCGTTGCGAGCTGGGCCTCGGCGCGCTGTTCGCGCAGCCAACCGTTGCCGCGCTGGCGGCACGCATTGCTGAGCCTCCGGCACGTGCCGATCACGCGTTGGGACCGGTGATTGCGCTGTCTGCGTCCGACGAGCCAACCGTGGCGCCCTTGTTCGTGCTGCACCCGGCCGGCGGCATTGCATGGAACTACCGCGCGCTTGCGCGGGCGTTGCAGCCAACGCGCGCGGTTTACGGGCTGCAATCACCTGCACTCGATCCCACGCAACCGCTGCCAGGCAGCATCGAGGCCATGGCCAACGACTATGTGCAGCGGGTGATCACGCTGCAGCCGCAGGGGCCGATCCATCTGCTCGGCTGGTCGGTCGGCGGCATCCTTGCGCAGGCGATGGCGGTGCGTCTGCACGACATCGGCCGCGAGGTCGGCGAACTGGTGCTGCTCGATGCCTATCCCAGCGAATGCTGGCGTGCCGAACCGGAGCCCGACCCGATCGCGGCGCTGCGGGCGCTGTTGGCCATCGCCGGGCACGATCCTGACGCGCATCCCGAGCTGGACGACCGCGCGCGCATCCTCGCCTTCCTGCGGCGTGGCGGCAGCGCGCTGGGCAGCCTGCCCGAGGTGGTGCTCGACGGTGTGGTGCGGGCGGTGACCGGAACCAATCGACTGATCCGCGAACACCAGCACCGACCCTTCGTGGGAACGCTGGCGCATGTGCGCGCCGGACGCGATCATCAGGCACGGCCGCAGTTGCAGTCCGCACTGTGGAAGGCCCATGCGCTGCAGGTGGATGCCATCGAGCTGCCGTTCCTGCACGCCGAACTGACCGGGCGTGATGCCGTGGCACAGCTGGCACCCTGGCTATCGGCGCGTCTGCAGCAGTGGGACAGGCAACAGGAGAATGCAACGTGCAGTTGACGGGTTTTGAAGGAAACGTGGCGCTGGTGACCGGCGCAGCCGGCGGTATCGGCGCGGCACTGGTGGGGCAGCTGCTGGACGCAGGGTGCCGGGTGGTGGCGACCGATCGTGAGCGGCCTGCGCTGGCGACCGACGATGGGCGCGTGCAGGCCTTCGCACTTGACGTTACCGACGGTGCAGCCGTGGACGCCCTGATCGACCAGGTGGAAGCCACGGTGGGACCGATCACGCTGGCGGCCAGCGTGGCCGGCGTGCTGCATGTCGGCGAAGTCGTGGACACCAGCGACGCGGATTGGCGCAGGGTGTTCGCGGTCAATGCCGATGGTGTGTTCCATGTCGGTCGCGCACTGGCGCGGGTGATGTCACCGCGCAGGCAAGGCGCCATCGTGACCGTCAGCTCCAACGCGGCGGGCGTGCCACGGCACGGCATGGCCGCCTATGCCGCCTCGAAGGCGGCAGCGACGATGTTCACCCGCTGTCTGGGCCTGGAGTTGGCGCCGCTGGGCATCCGCTGCAACATCGTTGCGCCGGGCTCCACGTTGACCCCGATGCAGACCGGCATGTGGGAAGACGAGCAGGGCGCGGCGCGGGTGATCGCTGGCAATCCCGCCACCTACAAGGCGGGCATTCCGTTGCGGAAGCTGGCCACGCCGGAGGACATCGCACAAGCGGTGATGTTCCTGCTGTCCGAGCAGGCCGGCCACGTAGCGATGAGTGACCTGTACGTGGATGGTGGCGCCACGCTGCGCGGGTAGGAATGCACTCTGTAGAGCCGAGCCCATGCTCGGCTTATTACTCAATGCGGGAACATTCCGTGCAGAGCAGCCGAGCATGGGCTCGGCTCTACAGAATCTATCGTGGCGTGACGGGTAGTGGCTGCGGCAGGGTGAGCCGATAGACCAGCACGCGGTTGTCGTTGTCGTACGCACTGTCGCAGTGCTCGCCCTGCATGCGGCAGCTGCGGGCGATGAAGTCGTTGTCGTTGCCGATCAGCAGCAATACGTCGTTGGGGTGCTCTGGATCAAGCGCCGGCAATACGTCCATCGCTTCCCATTTCTCCGACAGCAGTCCCGGGTGCGGGCCGCGCCCTGTATCCAGGTCCAGCCCGGCCCGGGCCAGTTGTGGCCGGTCGAGCAGGTTCAGCACCTCTTTGACGTTGGCGGGCACGATGCCGTTCTTCAAGATCGCATCAGCCGGATCGGCCAGCACCGATGCCGTGCCGGTCTCATATTCCGTATCCACCAGATTGGATGCCTGCGCCACGTTCACCAGCAGCACCGATTTATAGACGATCGGGTCATCGCCATCCTTGCCCAGGCCATTGCCATCGCGCGCCAGCATCAGGAATCGCGCGTTGTCCAATGCACGCAGCTCGCTCTGTGCAGCGGTACGGTCTAGCTTGCCCTTGCCGTCATGGGCATAGGCGGGCAGGACCATCACGTGATGGCCGACCGGCTGCGTCGGCGTCGGGTTGGCCGACACGTCGTAGACCAGTACGCGGGTATTGATGCGGCCGGCGGCATTGCCCACCGCGCTGTCCTGGATCAGCGCACTCTGCAGGGCAACAAACAGCCGCGTGCCGTCGGGCGACAGGCTCATGCCTTCCACGCCCTGGTTGTTGCGGCGCCCGGTCTGCGGTGGAGTCAGCGATCCAAAGGCAGGCTTGCCATCACGTTGTGGCCGGATCGCCAGCGGCGGCACGATCACGCCCTGCAGCCGGCCCTGTGCATCGAAGTAGTAGACGTTGGCGGTGTACTCGTCGCCGATGTAGAAGTGGCCGTCGGCAGTGAACTGCAGGGATTCCGCATCGAGCGCGACCTTGCCGGCCCCCGGGCCCACGGCGGGCGAGGGCAGCACCACGCCACGCTGGTTGATCGTGTGATCACCGGGGTCGGCACCGGTGAAGGGCTGGCCGTTGTAGTCCTTCAGCACCAGGCCCTTGTCGGGCGTCATCGCCACCACGCCGAAGCCCTTGGACGTTCCCTGCGGCCAGTCGATGCGCAGCTTCATGCGTTCCAGGCGGCCGGCGTAGTCGTAGAACAGGCCGGCCTCCGGATCGTTGCGGCCGCGGTCGGGCAGCGTCCACAGCACCCCCTGGTAGCCACGCGCGGTGCGCCGCCACGTGCCCGGCTGTATCGCCAACGACGAGAACGAGCCCAGCGTATCGCCAAGGAAGTCCACGGTGCCTGCCGGCAATCGCCCGGCGGCGACCAATCCCTTGTCCACGTAGGTGAAGCTGCCTACGTCCACCGCGCGTGGTGGCATGCCGCGGGCTTCATGCGGTGCGTTGTAGCCGCTGACCGAGAGCGCAGCCAGCAGCAGGGCAGTAGCGGACATCGATGGACTCCTCGGCCGGCGATCAGAAGCGGACGTCGATGGTACCGAACACCTGGCGCGGTGCCGACGCATGGAACACATACAACTTGCCCGACGGGTCGCTGGGTGCGAATACGCTCGAATCCAGGTTGCTGGCGTAGCGCTTGTCGCCCAGGTTGGTGACGTTCAGCGACAGGCGCATGCCCTTGGCGAAGCCGACCTGGCCGAAATCGTAGCCACCGGCCAGGTCGAACACGGTGAAGCCGCCGAAGCCCTGGTCATTGGTATAGGTGTAGAAGCGTTCGCCGGTGTACTTGCCGCGCAGGCTGGCGAACCAGCCGTTGTCGCGCCAGGTGATCTCGGTGGCCAGCAGCTGCTTGGGCGTGTCGGTCTGGATCTTGCCCTTGATCTGCTGCTCGACGCCAGCCTGGACGTAGTTGGAGGCATACGTCGAGCGGTTCAGCGATGCCGAGGTGTACCAGCTGAAGTGCTCGTTCGGTGTCCACAGCACGGTCAGTTCGGCACCGCGGCTGTCGACGCCGCCGACGTTGTAGAAGCGGTTGCCGCAGGTCGGTCCGACCGCCTGCCGCGAGTCGCAGGGGTTGTACTGCAGCAGGCGGTTGTCGAAGCGCACGCTGTAGGCAGCGACCGATGCCTGCAGGGTGTCGGTGACGAAGCGGTAGCCCGCTTCCAGAGAGCGCGATTCTTCCGGTTCCAGGTTGCCCTGCGCGTTCCAGGTGGCCTGGCTGACCGCCTGTGGGCCCAGCTTGAAGCCGCCCTGGAACATGGCGATGTTCTCGGCGTAGCTGGCGAACACTTCGTGATGCTCGCTGAGGCGGAAGTTGGCGCCAACGCTTGGCAGGAAGTTCTTGCTGGCCTTCAGCGAACCGGTGGCGAACTGGTTGTTCGAGCTCGGCGAGATCGGTGTCTTCGCATCGCCGGGCAGTGCCTGCGCGTCGGAGGTGGCATGCGGGCTCTTGGCGCCGAACTCCAGGGTCAAACGATCGTCAAGCAGGCGCCAGGTGTCCTTCAGGAAGAACTGGTGGGTCTTCCAACGGGTACGCTGGGCGAACACACCCACATCCGAGGGCAGGGTGTTCATGCCGCTGAGGTCGCGGGGGCCGTCCACCGCAGTCTGGTAGCGTTCGGCGCTGCTGGTGTTGCGTTCGTACCAGACGCCGCCTTCGATGCGGTGCGCCCCCAGCTCCCAGTCGAACGACAGCGTGCCGCCATCGCGGTCGATGGTGTAGATGGTGTTGCGGAAGATGATCGGAATTTCCTGCGCCGTGCCCTTGTTCGACCAGGCACCGCTGTTCCAGTTGTGGCCCTCGCCACGGTCGTCGTGGTGGTAGCCCAGCGCCCGCAGGGTGAAGCCGTCGGCGAGGAAGAAGTCGCCGGCCAGGTAGTACAGGTTGTCATCGCGCAGGATCTGCCCGGCAGTGAAGGCGCCGTCGGCGTCCCTGTCCGGACCGCTGTTGTCGCACTTCTTCGCGTTGAGGCTGGCGGTGTTGCAGTAGGCCTTGGCCACGGCCTTGTTCCAGTCCGGTGCGTAGCCGCCCCAGTCCCAGCCCAGGCCGCGGGACATCTCGTCCTTGGACAGGTAGAAGTAGTCGGCCTGGCTGGTGCGCGAGGTGTCGACGAAGCCGGTGATCTGGCCGCTGCCGAAGTTCCACACGCCCTTGGCGTTGAACTGCCTGGTGGTGGATGTGTTGTACGCGGTCTGGTCGTTCCAGAGGTCCGAGACCGCGTTCATGCCCGACACGTAGCCGGAGAATCCGTTGTACTCGCCGCTGTCCACGCGCACGAAGGTGCGGCGGTTGGCATCGCTGCCAAAGGTCTGCACCACGCGGCCGCCCAGTTCCTGCGCCGGCCGGTCGGAGGTATAGGAGATGGTGCCGCCGAGGTTGCTGGTGGACGGCGTGCCCAGGCTGCCGATGCCCACCGCGAGTTCGGCGCCTGCCATGTTCTCGCTGATCAACGCACGGTTGATGGTCAGGCCGTTGTAGTTGTTGTACGCACCGTCGCCCAGCGGCACGCCGTCCAGCGTGTAACCCAGCCGAGTGGCGTTGAAGCCGCGAAGGCTGAGGGTCATCGACTGTTCGTTGGTACCCAGCGCGTCGGCCGACTGCGCGTTGACGCCGGGCAGCAGGTTCAGGGTCTTCTGCAGGCTGGTGCCAGGCGGCAGGATGTCCAGTTTCTCGCGGGTGATGCGCTGCACCTGGCGCGCCTCGCCACTGCCGATGACTGAGACCGCATCGAGGTCGGTGGCCGACGGCGCCTGCTGCGCCCATGCGATCGGCGCAAGGGCAAGGGACAACGCAGCAGCCAACAGGGTCTTGGTCATGGAGCAGGCACTCAGGCAGGCGCGAGCCGCCGCGTGGAAACGGAGCTCAGGCAGATGAAAGGGGAAACACGCGATGCGATCACAGACGCCGGAGGCGCCGTTCGATCAACGTGAAAATGGTGCGCTAGACAGATGACTGTCTGGTGACATCGTCATCTGTGCTTGCGACTGGGCCGGGTGGCGGCACTGCTTTGAACGTTGGATCGACCGGCGCACTGCTGTGGTAGATGCCAACCTAGGTTGGCATGCGCAGCGTCGAATGGACGCTGCGCTACCCGGTTTGTGGAGCGCCAACCAAGGTTGGCATCTACCAGAAGCGCGGATCGAGATTGCCGTGTCCAGAAGTGCCGATCGAGGTCGGCGTCAACGCGCGCTCAATCCGCCTTGCGTGGCTTGCGTGTGCGTTTCGGCTTTGCGGTATCCGCAACGCTGGCTGCACCATCCTGCAACGCCTGCAGCCACGACAGCGTATCGACGTAGTCGATGAAGTGGCGCAGATACCCGGGGCTGGTTGCCTGCATCGTGTCCAGCATGCGCTGCACCAGCACTGCCGAGTTCAGCGGGCCGCCGTCGGCAGGGGCCTCGGTGCGCAGCGAGCGGCGCACCTGCAGCTCGCTGCGCAGTTCGGACCACTCTCGGCGCACCTCTTCCAGCATCGGCACCTGCGGATAGTGCGCAAGTGCACGCGAGCCGGCATCCAGTTCGCGCACCAGCGCACGCAGTCCATCCAATGGCGAGGACTCAGCTGCCATCGCCGCTCTTTTCACCCGGTGCAGCCGCCTTGGGCTTGGGAATCGGCGCGATCTCCACGCGGCGGTTGCGCGCGCGGCCATCTTCGCTGGCATTGGAACTGACCGGCTGCTCGCTGCCGAACGCAGCGGCGAACACCGCATCGGCCGGTACACCGTCGGCGATCAGCGTCCGGGTCACCGTCAGAGAGCGCTGCGCCGACAACTCCCAGTTGTCGGCGAAGCGGCGGTTGCCTTGGCGTACCGGCGCGTCATCGGTGAAGCCGCTGACCATCAGGATTTCTTCGCGCGAACCCAGGTACGCCGCCAGCGGCCCGGCAAGGCTGCGCAGCAGCTCCTGGCCCTCCGGCTGCAGCTGATCGGAGTTCAGCGCGAACAGCACGTTGCCGCTGATGCCGATGCGACCGTCCACCAGCGTCACGCGGCCGGCGGCAAGCGGGCCGGCCAGCGCCTGTTCCAGGGTCTGCAGGCGCTTGGCCTCGGCCTGGCGTTGCTTGACCTCCTGGTCCAGCCGCTGCGACAGCTCCAGCTGCACGGCAACCACGCCGACCAGGATCAGCACGAACGCACCCAGCAGCACCGACATCAGATCGCCGAATGCCGCCCAGATCGGGGCGTGCGAGCCGCCATCGACCTCCAGCTCGTCGCTCATGCGCTGCCGGCCTTGCCGCGGCGCGCGGCCAGCTGCTGCAGTTCTTCCATCACCTGCTTCTGCGACAGCAGGCTGAGGTCGACCACCTCGCGCGCCTGCGCCACGTAGTACGCCAGCTGCTCATCGCTACGCGCGAGCGAGGCATCCAGTGCGCCACCGATCTGTTCCAGGCGTCCCGACAGCTCCGCCGAGGCGGTGCCGAACTGTTCGACCGCAGACCCGAAGGTGCCGGCCAGCTGGCCCACCTCGCCGGCACTGCCGCTGAGCAGGGTGGCGATGCCATCGAGCTTGCCGGTCTCGGCCGTGATGTGGTCGGTGAAGCGGTTGCCGACGCGTTCCAGCAGTTCAGCCGAACCACCGACCAGCGCGTCCACGGCCGTGCGCTGCTCGTGCGAGGCGTGGTTGATCGCCTCCAGCAGGGTCTGCACGGTGGCCAGCAGGTGGCCACGCTCCTCCAGCATCGCGTTGTCGCGCACCAGGCTTTCGGACAGGGTGCTGCGCAGTTCGTTGATGACCTCGGCGGCGGCCTTCGGCGCCTCGGCCGCGGTCTGCAGCAGGGTGGAGACTTCGGCCAGCGTGGCGCTGGCCTGTGCGCGGCCGTTCTCGCCGATCTGCTGCGCGGTCTGCGCCAGCGTGTCGCACACCTGCTGCTGCTGCGTGGACAAGCGTTCGCCATCGGCCTGCAGGCGCGCGGCAAGGTCGGTCGAAACGTTCTGCAGTGCGTCGCTCCAGCGCTGCAGGCGCTGTTCGTCCGCGGCCACCAGCTGGGCCTGCAACGCGGCATGCGCCTGCTGCAGCTCGGTACTCACCGCGTCCCAGCGTGCCTGACGCTGCTGTTCGCGTGCATCCAGGCCCGCCTGCAGTTCGGCGTGCGCCGTGGCGGTGGCGGCCTGTGCAGCCTGCCAGTCCTGCAGGCGCTGTTGTTCGTGGTCCTGCAGCAGCGACTGGCCGGCGGCGTGGCGCTCATCCAGCGCCTGCAGCAGCGCCTGCGCACGTTCGTCCAGGTGGCTGCTGGCACGTTGCAGTGCCTGCTGCTGACGCTCGACCAGTTCATTGTTCAATGCATGCTGCTGTTCGGCAGCGGCACGCCAGGCGTCGGCGTTGCCGCTGGCGTCGGCCTGCAGGCGCTCGCCGATGCGCACCACCAGCGCTTCACTCTGCGCGCTCTGGCCTTCGCTGAAGGCCTGCAGATGCTGGCGTAGTTCAGAAACCAGTGCCTGCTGCGCGCCAGTCTGCTCGGCCACGACGTTGGCCCAGCTGGCCTCGGTGGCCACACGGCTGCGCTCGAAGCCTTCAGTGAGGCCGTTCAACTGCTGCTGCACCGCGTGTTCGACGCGCGAATGCAGCGCCTGGCCGTGGCTGGCCAGACCGGCCAGCGTGGCTTCGGCCATCGGCTGCAGCGCGCCCCCGATGGCGGCGGCACTGGCTTCGGCGCCTTCGCGCAGCGACTGCTGCAGCGAGGTGGCCAGGCGTTCCTGCAACGCCTGGCTCTGCGCCAGGAATTCGGCCTGGCCGGCCAGCAGGCGCTCATTGGCGGCCGCGCTGTGCTGTTCGAAGGTGCTGGTCATCGCCTGCAGGCGATCGACCAGCGCAGGCAGCGCAGCGGACTGCGACTGCAGCAGGCGCAGCGACTCGGCGCGCTGCCAGGCTTGCGAATACGGATGCAGGTCAGTGGCGATGGCGCGGTCCAGCTGCTGCACCACCTGCAGGCGGTCGCGGCGCAGCAGCGCCGACAACAGGCCCAGCATGGCCGAACTGGCGACACCGGCGATGGACGTGCCGAACGCCACCGCCAGGCCCTGCACTGGCGAGGCCAGCGAGCCGCGGATGGCGGCCATGTCGGTAGCGCTCTGCAGGGCCAGGCCCGTGCCGCGCAGGGTGTCCATCATGCCCAGCAGCGTGCCGAGCATGCCCAGCAGCACCAGCAGGCCCACCAGATAGGGGGTCAGCACCGGCGAGGGCAGGGCGGTGCGCTCGCCTTCCACGCGCAGTCGCACGGCGTTGCGCAGGCTCAGCGGCACACGCTCCAGCCACGGCGCCAGGCTGTCCTTGGCCAGCGAAACGTCATTCAGCGCGGCGCGCAGGCCATTGCTGGCCTGCCGGTAGCGGTACAGCTCCACGCCACCGGCGATGTAGCAGGCCGCAATGATCGCGGCCACGGCCGCACCCAGCGGGTGAACCGAGACATAGCCGACACCGATCCAGCACACGGCCAGCAGGCCAGCAAGGAAGACAAGGACGTGGAAAACAGTTCTGGACATGGTGTTCCGGTCAGTGTGAGCGCAGGGCGGCAAGCAGCCCCTGGATCGGGTGGAAGCGCAGTTGCAGCTCGGCGAGCAGCAGCGTGCGCATGTCGTGGCGGAAGGACGCGCGCCAGCCGGGCTGGCCGTGTACGCGTTCGAATCGGGCACCCAGCACTGCTGGGGCGGTGGCGAGCAGGCTGTGCTCGCGCGGGCTCAAGGTCTGTTCCATCACCGCATCGATCTCGGCCAGCCGCGCCAGCTCCGGTGATGCCAGCACCAGCTGGTCACGCAGGCGGCCGCGCAGGCGGCCGGTGGCGGTCTGGATGGCCTGCTGCAGCACGCGGTAGCGCTGCCGCAGCGAAGCGAAGTTGGGTGCCGCAGCGGCCTCGGCCAGGTCCAGCAGGCGCTCGGCCTCGGCATCCTCGCTCAGCGAGGCCAACAGGCTCGCTTCGGCCTGGGCGCAGTCGGCCAGCAGATCATCCAGCGCTTCGGCGGCCTCGGCCGGTTCAGCCAGGCGGCCATCCAGCGCCCCAGCAAGGGCCACGGCACGGCTCCAGTCCACCCACTGGCCGAGGCGATCGGTCAGGGCGGGACTGGAGGCCGGCATCGCGCCGTCGCTGAGACGGGCGAGCAGACGGAGGAAGTCCGGTCCACCCAGGACCGGCTGCGCTGCGTTCGCCATCAAGGGGGTGGGGGCCAAAAACCGTTGATTTTACAACCAGATGAAGCCGGCCGTATGAAGGCGGGGCGGAGGGGCAGCAACGATCGGGCCACAGGGCTTAAAATGGTCGGCTGTACCACCGCACCCCGACTTCTGGAGCTTGAGATGACCGTTGCGCAGTTCTACCCGATCGGCACCCCCGGACAGCCCTGGGGCGACGCCGAACGCGCGCAGTGGCGGGCCCGCCAGCAGCGGCAGCGCAGCTACCATGAAGACGTGGTGACCGCGCTGGAACGGCTGGACGAGCGCTTCGACGTGGTCCAGTACGGCCAGCTGGACTACGCCCCGGACCACTACCCGCTGTTTGCGGTGGTGAACCACGACTGGAACCCGGCTCTGCCCACCGCGCTGGTCACCGGCGGCGTGCATGGCTATGAAACCAGCGGCGTGCATGGCGCCCTGCAGTTCCTGGAACAGCACGCCGAGCGTTACCTGGGCCGCTTCAACCTGATCGTCGCCCCGTGCGTGAGCCCGTGGGGCTACGAGCGCATCCAGCGCTGGAATCCCAATGCCATCGACCCCAACCGTAGTTTCCGTGACGGCGGCCTGATCGAGGAAGCCGCCTCGCTGATGCGCTGGGTGGCCGAACGCAAGGCCAACATCCGCGTCCACCTGGACCTGCACGAGACCACCGACAGTGACCTGCACGAGTTCGACCCGGCTCGTTGCGCCCGCGACGGCAAGCCGTTCGAGCGCGACACCATTCCCGATGGCTTCTATGTGATCGGCAACAGCGAAGACCCGCAGCACGAATTCCAGAAGGCACTGATCGCCGCCGTGGCCCCGATCACCCACATTGCCCCGGCCGACGCCGAAGGCAATCTGGTGGGCATGCCGCTGCAGTCGCCGGGCGTGGTGTGGGGCGAGTCGCGTTCCATCGGTGCATGTGCCGGCTTCACCGATGCGCTGTATGCCACCACCACTGAGGTGTACCCGGACAGCCCGCGCACCAACCCGCAGGAATGCAACGACGCCCAAGGGGCGGCGGTGTGTGCGGGGTTGGATTTCGCCCTGGCCAATTGATGGCTGTGCCGTAGCGCCGGGCCACGCCCGGCCGGCTTGATCGGCGGCAGGATCAGCCGGTGCCTTCGACATGCACGACCGGCGGGAGGGTGGGGCGCGTCGCCGCGCCCCACGTGATCAATACTTCTTTTCCAGGTTCAGCTGCACACCGTGGTCGGTGTCTTCGCTGCTGCCGAACAGGCCGCGGTACTCGATCCGCAGGCTGAGGTCGCGCTCGGTCTGCAGCACCGCACCCAGACCGAACACGAACCGGTTGCGCTTGAGCCCGTCGATTTCGCCGCGGTAGAACGGACCGCCCGGCAGATCGGCGTAGCCCATCGTCACCGAGCTGGCATCCTGGAAGTCGTGCTGGTACTCGAACCGCACCTGTGGCGACAGCGTGCCGAAGCGGACCGGGAAGCGATAGTCCATGTGCACGCCCAGACTGGCGGTGGTGGTATCCACATCCTGGTCCTCGTAGCGCAGGGCGTAGATGGCGTCGCCGCGTTCGGTATAGCCGTTCAATGTGGCGCGGGCCAGATCCAGGCGCGCGTACGGGCTCACCGACAACCGGTCGCGCTGGTAGTCGCCACCGACCGACAGCGAGGCGAACCACTGCTTGCCGTCGCGGTCACCTTGCACCATCGCGCCATTGGCAGTCACGTAGCGGCGCGAATCGAACGACAGCAACTGATAACCCAGCAGGCCATCAACGAAGAAGTACTGGCCCGGGTGATAGCTGGCGTACGCAGCCAGGGTGTAGCTCTCGCCGTGGCTGCGGGTGTCGTTGTGACCGACGTCGGTAGTGTCGCGGCCGTAGCCGATACCGGCGCCGAAGGCGAACGACTGGTTCACGCGGGTATCGGCACCAGCACTGATGCCGCTGGTCTGGAAGTCGAAGCCGGCGCTGCCCGAGCGACCATCGCGATCACCGCTGTTGATCGAACCGCCGGTCCACAGGGTCAGGGCGCCGTTATCGCCAGCGCTGCTACGTTTGCCGCGATCCCCGCCGACGGGCGCGACAGCAACGTCGTCCCTCAGAACAGATTCGTCCAGCGCGGTGACCTGGCGGCAATCGCCGCCGGGCATGCGTCGCACCTCATCCTGGCAGCGACGATCGCGGTCGACGCTGAAACTCAGCCCGTTCTCGAAGCGCTCCCCTCTGCCAGCACCATGCAGGCCTTCCATGCGGCGCTGGAAGTTGCCGATCTGCGCAGTGGCGAAGCGACGGGTGGAAGCGGTCTGCGCACCCAGCAGGCCCATCACTTCCGCGTCCAGGGTCGGGTCCGGTCGGCCGATTACATCAAAGTCGATGGTCGCCGGCGCCGAGGTCGCGAATGCGTTTGCCAACGTGAAGGTGGCCGTGGCGGTACCGGCGAACGTAGCCGCCGGGATGAAGGTCAGGCGATAGCCCGCGCTGGCGCCGCTACCGGAAGGTGCGATGGTGGCAGTGCCGGCAGTGGCCGGTGACAGCGACACCAGGGTGGCTGCGGTGAACGGGCCTCCGGTGGCGTCGGTCGTCAGCTCGACCACCGCCGCAACACCCGCATTTGCACTGACCCGACGCGAGACCGCCACAGGCACCTGATTGATGGTGATCGTAGTGGTGATCGGAGCCGAAGCGCCATAGGCGTTGTTCAATGTGTAGACGATGCTCGCGGTGCCCGAGGCGGTGACCAGCGGCGTGTAGGTGATGTTGGTACCGGTCACCGTCGTGGTGCCGGTGGCCGGCTGCGTCACCAGGGTCACACCGGTGAACGGACCGCCGGTGGCACCCACCGTGGTGTCGATGGTCACCGGCTGTCCTGCCACGGTGGCGACAGCCGCGCGCGGCTGCCCCGCAGGCACCGGCAGCGCGTTGACGGTGATCGACACCGTGGCCGGGGCCGAGGTGCCGCCTGGGCCGGTGGCGGTGTAGGTGAAGCTGTCCGCGCCGAAGTAGGTGCCCGTTGGCGTGTAGACAACCGTCACGCCGCTGACGGTGGCGGTGCCATGTGCCGGCGCGCCTGCCACGGCGATCGAGGTGATCACTCCGCCGTCGTTCGCCGTTACCGGAATCGTCACCGGTTGCTGCGATGGCGTGGTGGCGCTGTCATCCACTGCCACCGGCACCGCGTCGGCGATGACGATGCTGTAGCTCTGGGTGGCGTTGTAGCCGGCGTCGTCGGTGGAACGCACCACTGCGGTATAGCTGCCGGCCGTGGTCGGCGTACCGCTGAACACACCCGCCGAACTGAAGGAAATGCCGGGGGGCAGGGCACCGGAGGCGATCGCATAGGTATACGGCGCGATGCCACCGCTGCTGCTCAGGCTCTGCGAATAGGCCGTGCCCACCGTGCCGCTGGGCAGGGTGGCGGGTGTCAGTACCACGGTCGCCGGAGTGATCGTGAAGGTGTACACGCGGCTGGCGGTCTGGCCGTTGGAATCGGTGGAGCGCACCGTGATGCTGAAGTTGCCATCCGATCGGGGGATGCCCGTCAGTGCGCCGGCGGAGGTGAAGGACATGCCGATCGGCAGCGCACCACTGAGCAGCGCGTAGCTGTATGGCGCAACGCCGCCGCTGGAACTCAACTGCGCGTTGTAGGCCACCCCTACGCTGCCGTTGGGCAGGCTGGGCGGATCGATGGCGATTGCCGGCGTGGCGACCACGATGGTGTAGTTCTGCTGCAGCGAGAACGGCGCTCCCGCGCCGGTGCTGGAGTCGGTGGTGCGCACGGCGATGTTGTAGTTGCCCGGGACGGTCGGCGTACCGCTGAGCACACCGGCCGACGTCAGGGTGACCCCCACCGGCAGCGAGCCGGCGACCAGTGCGTAGCTGTACGGCGCGATGCCGCCGCTGCTGGCGAAATTGATGGTGGTGGCCACGCCGTAGTTCATCGGCAGGTTGCCCGGCGCCGGGGTCATGCCCAGGGTCGGCGCGCCAACGGTCAGCGTGAAGCTCTGGCCGGTCGTGAACGGCCCGTTGCCGGTACTGCTGTCGGTGGCAGTGGCAACGAGGTTGAAGCTGCCGGCCGCGGTCACCGTGCCGCTTACGGTCACGCTGTTGGCGGTGGTGCCGCTGATGCTCACGCCCGCCGGCAGGCCGGTGACAGCGAAGCTGCCGTAGGGTGCGGTGCCACCATTCCAGGTGAAGGTCTGGCTGTAGCTGGCGCCGACCTGCGCGCTCATCGGGCCGCCCGCAGTCACGGTGATGGTCGGGTTGCCGACCGTGATGCTGACCGTTGCGGGCGCCGAGGTGCCGGCGCTGTTTGTTGCGGTGTAGGTAAAGCTGTCCGGGCCCGCGTAACCCGCGGTGGGCTGGTAGGTGACGGTGGTGCCGCTGGCGATGGCACTGCCGTGAGCCGCCGCAGTGCCGATGGCCACCGAGGTCGGCACGCCGCCAGTGATGTTCAGTGTGATCGGATTGGCGCTGCTGTTGTAGGCCACGCTCGCCGACACCGGGTTGGCCACCGGCGGGCTGTTGAGGATCTGCAGCGAATAGCCACGTGGCGCCGAGCTGTAGGGCCCGCTGCCGGTGCTGCTGTCGGTGGCGGTTACCGCGAAATTGAAGATGCCCGCTGCCGTCGGCGTGCCTGTCAGCGCACCCGAGGAAGCGTTCAGCGCGACGCCCGGTGGCAGCGCCCCGGCGGTCACTGCATAGCTGTACGCCCCCGCGCCGCCGCTGGCCGGGTTCAACATGGCGCTATAGGCCACACCCTGGGTGCCGTTGGCCAGGGTAGTTGCCGGCAGAGTGACGGTCGGCGGAGCAATCACCAGCGCATAGGCCCGGGAGCCGGTGTGCGGCGCACCCGTGCCGGTGCTGCTGCCGGTGGCGGTCACGGTGAAGTTGAAGGTGCCACCGGCAGTCGGTGTACCACTGATGACGCCGCTGCTGCCATTGAGCGACAAGCCTGCTGGCAATGCGCCTGCGGTGATCGCATAGCCGTACGTCGCGATGCCGCCGCTGGCACTGACAGTCTGGTTGTAAGCCACCGCGACGGTGCCATTGGGCAGCGTGGTCGGCGCGATCACGATCACCGGCGGTGCCACCACCAGGGTGTAGGCGCGGCTTCCGGTGAAGCTGTTGGCGTCAGTCGCGGTCACGGTGAAGTTGAAGGCGCCGGCGGCGGACGGCGTACCGGTCAGTGCGCCGGTGCTGGTGTTGAGGCTCAGCCCTGCGGGCAGGGCACCTGCGGTGATGGCGAAGCCATACGGCGCAGTGCCGCCGCTGGCGCTGAGGGTCTGGCTGTAGGCCACGGCGACGGTTGCGCCCGGAATGGTGGCCGGGCTGATCGAGATGGTCGGCGGCGCAAGCACCTGCAGGGTCACGGATTTGACCTCGGCATAGCTGCCGGTGCCGGTGCTGCTGTCAGTGACGCGGATGCCGAAGGTATAGCTGCCCTGGGTGGTGGGCGTGCCGCTCAGGGTCGCGCCGCTCAGGCTCAGGCCGGGCGGCAGGGTGCCGTTTTCATACGCGAACGTGTAGCCGGGCACGCCACCGCTGGCAGTGAAGGTCACCGAGTAGGCAAGGCCCTGCGCCGCAGAGGGCGTCGCCGGCGCGATGGTAAGGGTCGGGTTGGCTGCCGAACCACTGAAGCTGCGCACGCCGCTGGCAGAGGCGCTGTCGGTGGCGCGGATGGTGAAGGCGTAGGCGCCGCGCTGGGTCGGGGTACCGCTGATGGTGTTTCCGCTCAGGCTCAGCCCCGGCGGAATGGAGCCGCTGTCCAGGCTGTAGGTATAGGGGCCGGTGCCACCACTTGCACTGAGGCTGGTACTGAAAGGCACGCCCACCGTCAGGTTGACCGCGGGCGTGGCGACTAGGGTGATGGCCGACGCCGGAGCGATCGTTACGGTGACAGTGATGTCACCGCCGAAGTCGTCCTGGATGACGAAGGTATCGGTGGAGGCACTGTCGCCGTTGTGGGTGTAGGTCAGCGGCAGGTTGGCACCCGACTGCAAACCTACCGTGCGGCTGCCGTGCGGAGTTGCTGCCGTGCCTGCGGCGATACCAAAGCCGCCGTGACAGTGGTTGATGTCGATTGTCTGCGAGCCACCGTTGGCCACCGACATGCTCAGCGTCGGGCAGAACGTCGATGAGGCTGCCGTCGCCAACTGCGGCCACAGGCTGCCCGCGCACAACAGCGCGACGACGAACCAGGAGCAGAACGATGAAAAGAAAGCGTGCGAACGCGCACGCGGCGTCTCCACGCGTTGCGCTGATGACTGATGCATGTTCTGCCCCTGTTGGCACCGCACGGGCTCGACCGTCCCCAGGGACATAGAGCCAGAACGGCGAGACCTTACCCCTGTCCGCGGACACCGGGCTGGACCCGGTACCGCACCCCTTGCGAACTGCTGCCAATCATTCAAGCAGGATTCAGCGTGAAAAAGAAAGTGCCTATATATTCATGAATGGTTAATATTGCATTCGCACAAAGATTTCGCTTGTACGGCGTGTGGAGAGTGAGCGAGAGTAGCGGCGGCAGCGGACATGACGTCCGTGCCACCAACCTTTCGGGGGAAAAGGTATGACCCAGGTATTCCTCGGGCAGATAATGCTCACGGGGTTCGCGTTCGCGCCCAAGGGATTTGCCGTTTGCAACGGACAGTTGCTTTCCATTGCCCAGAATCAGGCGCTGTTTTCTCTGCTGGGGACCATGTACGGCGGTGACGGCAGAACCACGTTCGCCTTGCCCAATCTGCAATCGCGTACCCCGGTGGGCGCCGGTCCTTCGGCGGATGGGGGCTGGAATCCTGCGCCTTACATCCAAGGGGAAGTGGGCGGCGTGGAGAGCGTTACCCTGCTGCCCACCCAGGTTCCGGCCCACAGCCCGGTGGTCAATGGCACCACCACTGCAGGTACGGCGCGCAATCCTACCGGCGGCCTGTATGGCACCAGCGGCAGTGCAATCTTCGGACCTGCCAACGGCACCCTGGTTCCGCTGAATGGCGTGGGGCCGGGCGGTGGCAACCAGCCGCACGCGAACCTGCAGCCCTACACCGTGATCAATTTCGTGATCGCACTGAACGGCATTTTCCCGTCGCGCAACTGATTCTTCCGAAGCCCATTACAGGAGTTCCCCATGAGCACCCCTTACATCGGAGAAATCCGGATGTTCGGTTTTGCGCGCGTGCCCAACGGCTGGTTCGCATGCGACGGTTCGCTTCAATCGATCGCCGAGTACGAAGTGCTGTACACCTTGATCGGCACCACGTACGGCGGTAACGGCGCCACCACTTTTGGTGTGCCCGACCTGCGCGGCTGCGTGCCGATCCATCAAGGCCGCGGTCCGGGATTGAGCGCCTACGTAATGGGGCAGAAGGCGGGCAGCGAAAGTGTCACCCTGCTGCAGACGCAGTTGCCCCAGCATACCCCGTCGCTGATGGCCACCACGGCCTTGGCAACCACCGGTGCGGTTGGCGCTACCGTGCTGCCGGCGGCGCTGTCGGGCGAGACCATGTATGTCACCGATATCACCGGCGCCAATGCTGCGGTCATGTCGCCCAATGCAGTTGTCAGCATGGGTGGCAACCAGCCGCACGACAACCAGATGCCTACGCTCACGGTGCAGTTCTGCATCGCGTGGGCGGGCATCTTCCCGTCGCAGAGCTGAGTCGTCACCCGCGCATACCCGCTTCCAGGACACGACCATGACCGAACCCTTCATCGGCGAAATCCAGATCTTCGGCTTCAACTTCCCGCCGCGTGGCTGGGCAAGCTGCAACGGCGTCACCCTGCCGATCCAGCAGAACACTGCTCTGTTTTCGCTGCTGGGCACCCAGTATGGTGGCGACGGACGAACGAATTTCCAGCTGCCCAACTTCGTCAACCGCGCGGCTACCGAACAGGGCCAGGGCCCTGGCCTGACCCCGCACACCATCGGCGAGGCCTATGGCAGCAATTCGGTGACGTTGAACACTGTGGAGATGCCGTCGCACAGCCACTCCCTGACGATCTACAACCAGCCTGACCAGACCAAGCGCACCGGCACCCCGGTCGCGGGCAACTACCTGGGTCTGCCGACCTCAGGTGCACCGTTCGTGCCCAGCGCCACCGCCAACGCACAGTTCAGTCCCAAAATGATCGGTCCGTCTGGCGGCGGCCAGCCCCACGAAAACCGCCAGCCCTACCTCGCGACGAACTTCTGCATCGCGTTGGAGGGGGTGTTCCCCAGCTTTGGCTGACAACATGCAAGCGATGTCGCAGCTCACTTCGTTTCCGGCGGGCCGCGACGACCGCCTGGCCGTCCCCGCGCTCCTTGGCGAGCGCGGGTACGCTTTGCGGCCGCTGTGCGACGATGACCTGAGCTGGCTGCGCGAACTGTACGCCAGCACCCGCGCGGAGGAACTGGCGGCAGTGCCTTGGCCCGAAGCGAGCAAGCGCGCGTTTCTGGATAGCCAGTTCGCACTGCAGCACCAGCACTACCAGGCGCACTACAGCGACTCTGATTTCCTGGCCATCGAACGCCACGGCGTGGTGGTGGGCCGTTACTACCTGCAGCGCAGTGCGCCGGATCACCTGATCGTCGATATCTGCTTGTTTCCCGGTGAGCGCGGTCACGGTGTGGCCGCGGCCCTGATTGCTCACAGCCAGGGCGAGGCCGCCGCGCTGGGTCGCGGCGTGACCCTGCACGTGCAGGCTGACAACGTCGCTGCGCAGCGCCTGTACCGGCGTGCGGGCTTTGCCCTGATCCACGATCAAGGCTCGCATCTGCTGCTGCGTTGGGCACCGGGCTGAGCCGGCGACACGCCGCCGCAAGCCTGGCCGCGGGCTCACATTCTCAGTTGAAGATCGCCTGATACAGGAATCCGGCCTGCTCACGCGCGACCGGCACCAGGAATATGCCCACCTCACCGATGTCGGCATGGCGCATCTGATAGATCTGCTGCGGGAACAGGAAGGCCGAGCCGTTGCGGAACAACAGCGAAAACGGCACACGCGCCGCGCCCGGCGGCAGTTGCGATGGATTCAACGCTCGCGCCTCCACAAGCACAAACGGAACCTCGCCGTCGTTGATGACCGCCGAGAAGGTCTGATCGACGTGGCGGGCGAAATGGTCGAGCGTCAGCAGTTCCATGCAGGGTTCCCCTAAACCGAACCGCATCGTCGCCGCGCGGTACGCTCGATGCAAGTGTGTTGCGGAAGTTTCCGGCAGGCATGGTTGGCCGCACGTGAACCGCTGGTCCATCAGTCCTGTGTACGACCCGAGGCGAGTGTCCGATTGCCTGCCTCGGCCCAACCCCCGCCCAGCGCCAGGAACAGATCTACCTGACGGTCCACCCGCTGCGCACGCGACGCTGCGAGTGCGGATTCTGCATCGGCGAGCGCGGCCTCGGCAGACAGCACATCGAGGAAGCCGATCCTGCCGAACCGGTACAGTTGCCCGGCCTGGTCGCTCGCACGTGCCGCGTCGTCGCGGGCCAGGGCAAGGCTGCGCTCGCGATCGATCTCCTGTGCATACGCCGACAGCGCGGTTTCGGTCTGCCGCAACGCGTCCAACACCGCGCCATCGAACGATGCCAATGCAGCATCGGCGTTGGCTCCGGCAGCGTCGATCCGTGCGTGGGTTGTGCGGCGGTTCGGCCAGCGCCACGACAGCAGCGGTCCGATGGACGCGCCGATGCTGTCGCTGCCCAGCAGCTTCTTGAATGAACCTGCCATGCCAGCGGACGCGCCGATACTCACCTGTGGATACAGCGCCGCCGTTTCCACGCCGATCATTGCAGTGGCGGCCGCCAGGCTACGCTCCGCCGCACGGATATCCGGGCGACGCTGGATCAGCTGGCTGCCATCGCCGACAGGAATCAGCTGCTGCAGGCGCGGCGGTTGTTGGCAGTTGGCGACGTCCTGCGGGTAGTCCGCTGGTAGTCGGCCCATCAGCGCTGCCAGTTCGAACAGGGCTGCCTGCCGCTCGGCAACCAGATGCGGCACCGCCGCGGCGCTGCGGTTGACCGCCGCGCGCGCCCGGCTCACGTCGAATTCGGTTCCGCGTCCGCCGTTGGCCAAGCGGGTGGTGGCGTCCAACGTGGCGCGCTGCGTATCGAGCACACGCTGCGTCGCCGCCAGGGTGAGGTTGGTCGAACAGATGCCGACATACGCGCGGGTGACGGTAGCGGCGACAACCACCCGAACCTGGTCGCGCGCTGCAGCGACGGCCTCTGCATCCGCACTGGCGGCCTCGATGGCGCGGCGGATGCCACCGGCCAGATCCAGCGGGTAGGACAGGTGGATGCCGAGCGCGTACACCTGCGGTGGCGAGGAGGGCGAGGTGTATCCCCCGGCGCGGGCCAGCGTGGCCGATGCGTCGGCGTCGGTGCCTACCGAGCCCTCGGCCCGGACCTGCAGCACCATCGCCGTGGCGCGCCGCAGGTTGGCGTCGGCCGCGCGCAGGTCGGTGTTGGCCCGCAGCGCTTCGCTGACGTAGGCATCGAGCCGTGGATCGTCGTACAGCTGCCACCAGCGGTCCGGCGGCTCGGCCTGTATGTAGGCAGCCTCGTGCCCCGATACGAATGCGCGGCGGGCCGCCGGGGCGGCGGCGACAGCGTTGGCCGGAAGTGTGTAGTCGGGGCCGGACACGCAGCCCGCCAGCGACAGTGCACAGGCGAGCACACCTGTGCGCGATGCTTTGCCGATCACTTGCAGGCCCCCTGCGCGCGCGGAGTGATGGTCACGCTGGCGGTTCTGCCGACAATCAGGCGGGTAGCCGGTGCAACGTCATCCAGGCGGATGCGGACGGGTATCCGCTGCGCCAGCCGCACCCAGGTATAGGTCGACGCGACCGACGGCAGCAGGTTGTGGGTGCTCGAGCGCTGGTCGTCGGCGATACCGGCGGCGATGCTCTCCACATGCCCACGCACGTCGCGACCATCGCCCATCAGGTGGGCGACCGCGGCATCGCCCTCGTTGATGCAGTTGAGCTTGGTTTCTTCGAAATAGCCTTCGATCCTCAGGCTGCTGCTGTCGATCAGGGCCAGAGCCTGCGCGCCCGGCTGCAGGAAGTCACCCGGGTGCAGGTCGAGATTGGTGACGGTGCCATCGGCGCTGGCGCGCACTTCGGTGCGCTGCACGTTCAACAGTGCCACCCGCCGCTCCGCGCGGGCCTGCGCCAGACCGGCAACTTCGGTATCAACCTTGGCCGTATTGCGCTCGCGTGTCTCCGAGGCGACCAGGTTGCCCAGCGCCAGATCCCGTTTCGATTCACGGCGGGCGAGGGTGAGCGTGGCCTGCGCGCTGCTCACAGCGGCATCGGCCCTCTCCAGCGCAGCGGCGTAGCGCGGCTGGTCCAGCACCAGCAACAGCTGCCCGGCTTTCACCCGCTGGTTGTCCTGCACCAGCACCTGGGTCACCAGTCCGCCCATGTCCGATGCCACGCGGATCACATCCGCGCGTACCCGGCCATCGCGCGTCCAGGGCTGCGTTTCGTATCGGTTCCAGAGGGACAGGGCAGCGATGACCGCGACGGCGAACAGGCAGAGCGTTGCGCTCCAGCGGCCAAGGACACTCAGCACGTGTTTCATTTCAGTTTCTCTAACAGGGGCGCGAGCTGGATCAACAGCTCTGCCAAGATCACGAACAACGAAAGGCCCACCAGCGGGCGATAGGCGAACAGGCGGTACATGCCGAGGCTTGCCAGCAGCCGCGAGGCCATCATCGACAGGGCCAGCGCGATGAGCGCCACCGCCAGCAGGCCGGGAACGAAGACGCCATCGATGGAGATATCGGAGAACATCGCATCAGTCCTCATGAACGAGCAGGTCGCGGCGCAGGCCGGAGAGCAGCGCGAGAACGCGCTCGGTTTCGGGTGGGTTGCCAGCGAGGATGGCGTAGCGTGTGTTCTCGAGCGATTCCAGCAGCGGCGCATTCACCATGCGCGGAGTGGGAGCGCGGAAGTGGGCGGTGGCTCTGTGCATCAGCAGCGCATGACACTCGCGGCTGCTCCGGTCCTTGAGCGTCCTGCCGATCACACGCAGTTCGGCCACAGCACTGGCCGCGCGCATGTCTGCAAACATCGTCCGCAATGTGCGGGCCGCATCCGCACGGCCGCGCAGGCGAGGAGCAAGCAGCGCAAGCCGATCCACCATGCGGCTGGTCCAGTCGCTGGCATTTCGCACCTGCCCGGCCGCCCGACGCGCGATGTCCCGCCTGATCACATCCTGCAGGCGCGCGCGGCTGCGATTGCTGTCCAGGGTCTGCAACAGCGACATGCTGCACAGCGCCGCCGCCGTGCCGACGAACAGCGCGACGCCGCTGTTGAGCGCACCCACGATGTTGCTGGCATTGGTCGCGCCCAATCCTGCAATGAGCGGGAAGGTGAGCACTACGCCCAACGCCGCCATGATGAACGGTGGGCGGGCGAGGAACGAGCCACACACCAGCAGCGCGGGCGCCAGCGCCATGGCCAGGCCGACGAAATCGGACAGGCCCGGAAAGATCACCAGTGCGTAGAACAGCCCAATGACCACGCCGATGGTCGACCCGATCAGGTAACGCATGACATGCCCCGCAGGTGCCTCGGCGGTCCCGAACAACACGCAGGCGGTGCCGATGATGGAGACGGCGGTTGCACCATCGGACCACGCGGTAGCGATCCACAGCGCGCAGCTCAGTACGATGCCGACGAAGGCACCCAAAGCGCTGCGCAGGGCGACCCGGTGATCACGATGCAGCACATGGCCGTTCGCCTTGCTGGCGAGGTGCACGGGCACACGCCGGCGCCAGTCCGGGCGGGCGGCATGCAGCTGATCTTCCAGCAGCCGGCAGTCGTGATGCGCAGCATCGAGTTCGGCCTGACGTCTGCAAAGCGCTGCACGCAGCACGTCCGGCCATGCTGCCGTGCCAGCAGGCTGCGCGCGCAGCTGGGCCATCGATTCATCCACCGCGCTGGACAGCATCAGCACATCGAGCATCCGGTCATGCAGTGCGCGCAGGATCTGCACCTGGGCAACGCCGTGCGCGCTGTCGAACGGCAGGTGGATGGACAGCGTGTGCAGTTCGAGCAGGTCCGCGGCTACTTTGGAGCGGTCCTCCGCCAGTACCGTGTCCCTGGCGCCTGCGCGCATGTCCTGCGTCCAGCGTTCCGCATCGCCGAGGATCGACGCCACACGCGCGTGCACACGCGGCGAGACCCGGCGTGGCAGCACCAGCCCGTGGACCAGCGTTGCCGCAAGAATGCCGATCGAGATCTCCTGCACACGGGTGATGGCAATGGTGAAGACTTCACCGGGCACCATCACCGCCGGGAAACCGATCAGGCTGGTGGTGTACCCGGCCAGCAGGAAGGCATACGCACGCGGTGTGCGGTCGAGCATGGCCAGGTACAGGCACAGGCCCATCCAGGCCGCCAGCACCACGCTCAGTACCAAAGGCGCGTTGGCGAACCGGGGCACCAGCAGCACCGTAGCAACCGCGCCGCCGACGGTGCCCAGCAGGCGGAACAGGCCCCGGCTGAGCGTTGCGCCGGAGAACGGCTGCGACACCAGGTAGACCGTGCCGATCACCCAGAAAGGGCGGGTCAGGCCGATGCGCAGTGAGACATACAGCCCGAGGATCGCGGCGAGCAGGCACTTGAGCGAGAACAGCACCGCTTCGCGGTCGACCTTCAATGCGGGCGACGTCAGCAGCGCACTGGGGCGCGAAAGCCAGGGGCGGGTGGGGGCGGGAATCTGCATGCCGCCATCGTATTCAGCGAGGCCTGCAGCCGAATTTCGCTAGAATGCCAGCCTATCGCTGAATCTGGTCATTGAGAATGACTCGCATCTCGCTGCCTGGCTTTGATCTGGACCCGGACGCGACGGATCGGCCGGCAGTGGCCAGCCGTCTGCAGGTGGCCGACCACGATGCCGAGATTCCGGTGCACGACCACCGCAAGGGACAACTGATCCTGGCGCTTCATGGCGCGGTGACCTGCGAGGTGGCCAATGCCTTGTGGATCGTGCCGCCGCAGTGCGGCGTGTGGATTCCCGGCAGCATGCCGCACAGCAATCGCGCCACGGCGAACGCGCGCCTCTGCTATCTGTTCGTCGAGCCGGGCGTCGTCGGCCTGCCGCTGCACTGCGTGACGCTGTCGATCTCACCGATGGTGCGCGAGATGATCCTGCACCTGGCCGATGTGCCGCAGGACTACCCGCGCGGCGGGCACGTCGAGCGGCTGGCGCGGGTGCTGCTGGACGAACTGGTGCAGATGCCGGCCGAGCGGTTGTACCTGCCGGTGAGCGATCACCCCAAGATCCGTGCGCTGGCTGCGGCGCTGTCGGCCAATCCGGCGGACCGCAGCACCATCAGTGAATGGGCCAAACGCCTGGCGCTGGGCGAGCGCACGTTGACACGCCTGATTGATCGGGAAACCGGTCTATCGTTCGGGCGCTGGCGGCAACAGCTGCATCTGCTCGTTGCGATTCGCGAGCTTGCAGGTGGCGCGTCGGTGCAGCGGGTTTCTGAAAGCCTGGGCTACGAGTCGGTGACAGCGTTCATCACGATGTTCAAGAAAGCGCTGGGGCAGTCGCCTACGCGGTACTTTGCCGCGCGGCTGCGGAATCAGGATTCTGCTGCTCGTGGCGATTGACGTTGATTGGCTGAAAGGAAGTATCAGCTCTCCGCGGAGCTGCGTTTGTCGCGTATCGAATAGATCACTGAAAAGATCTTCCAGCCCTGCTCGGTGCGGACCAGCTGCCACATTTCCCTGCCCCAGTTTCCTTTCACACCATTGGCGTGGAAGCTGTAGTCGAACGACACCGATGCCACATCGCCGTCTGTTTCGATCTTCGTGTTGAAGAACTTATCCTCTCGTGGCTCTGCAGTGGCCACGGCCTCATCGATGAGCGAAATGAAGTTGTTCGATGGGATCTTTCGTGCCTTGATCGCATCGGGCTTGGCCGTGCGGATGTCTGCCAATCGCCGGTCTTCGGACACGAACTGCCAGCCGATGTCTTCCGGTCTATCCGAGAAGAACAAGCTCATGTACGTCGGTTTGTCCTTGTTGATCAGCGAGGTGCGGAAGGACTCGATCACCTGTTCGATCGCTTGCACATCGGCAGGCGTACTTTGCTCTGCGTAGGCCGGAAGGCAGGGCAACAGGCAAAGGGCGAGGGTGGTGAGGACCGTTCCTGGAATGTGCATCTGTAGTGTCGGGTTGAAGGGGAGGGCGGGCATGCGCATCAGCGAGCGTACGTGCGCCAGAAGAGCACGCGATTGCCTGTGCTGCTTGTTGCGACGAAGATCGACTTGCCGAATTCGGGCTCGCAACGAAAGAAGGTATAGGAGCGCTTCAGAGCGGTCTCACTCGGCCACCAGCTTCGATTGAACAGCGCCGGCTGGGTAGCGCTGTGGTTGACGGGCCGGCAACCGGGCGGCAACAACAACTGCTTGCTGCGTGGTTTGCTGAAGGCAAGCGCGCTCACGTTTGAATCGAGGTCGTGCACCTCGCGCAGGTCGGTCGCCTCCTCGGGCACCCACGCGGGAATCCAGCCCTTGGTAATCATCTCGGCATCGACGGCTTCCTGCTTCGTGGCGTAGGAGCTGTCCATCACCAGATCCAGATCGCAGGAGGTGAGTATCAAGCAGAGTGCGAAGAGGATGGGCGGTCTCATGCTGCTTCTGGCGAGTTGTCGGAACGTCATTGCTGCCATGCCTTGCCTCGCGACCTACCGGGTCAATGCCTCGAAAAGACGGTTTCGATCCGCATCGGTCATCGACCACGATTGCGCGGCCGGCACCATGCGCACGGTCTCCACTCGGCCGCAGGCCCGGTATTGCCAGGTTTCTGTGCCGTCCGCCTGCGTTGCCACATCGATCCCGTCCAGACGCGCGCATTGCAGCCTTGCCAGTGCCATCGGCGCGAAATGGAACATGTAATGTTGCACTCTCTCGGCTGGCATTGCCGAGCCTGTCGGCAGCGGATGGGCCGGCGAATACTCGCCCAGCAGGCTGATGCAGGTCGCGGCGGCAGACAGCGTATTGCGGCCGAAAGCACGGGAGGCGTCACGTTCTACGTCCTTCTCGAGCTTCTTCCCCTCCTTGCTGGCGGCGTACGTCTGTGCCACCTGAAGCTGCGCGGGCTCGAAGGTCGACAGCCACCGTTCGCGGCCGTCCTGCAACTGTAGTTTCAGGCCCGGCAGAATTTTCTGGCAGCGCGCCGAAATCGCCTGTGTCTGCACGAAGTCCTGGGCCCGATCGCTGGGAGTTGCGGCCGGCTGTGCTGCCGTCGCGTCCGCCGCCAGGAAAGCGGAGGTGATGACCAGGGCATATCCAATCCTGCTGCGCATCCTTGCACCTGTTGGAAACTGTGATGGCGCACGCTATCACGGATATTGGGTGGGGCACATTTTGGAAAGAGGATCTGACCCCGAACAGGATCGGCAACCGCTTCCGTTGTCTATACTCGTGCCTATATGGGGAATCCGTCTTCATCCGCACGGAATGTCGTCCAGAGAGGGCTGTCCAGTGTGGGATGTACGCTTCGAAGGAGCGGCAGGCAATGCGATGCATTCGGCTACTGATCACCCTCCTGCTCGTCCTGGCCCAGCCGGGGTGCCGGGACGAGGTGGAGAGTTCAACGTACCCCATGGGTCAGACGGGAAAGACCTGCACTGCCTACAAGGGCTTTGATCGCCACCCTCCTGAAGTGGTTGTTGCCGAGCTCGCCAGACGGGGGTTGGATGGTCGCAGGTTGATTCATAGAACAGTCTGCGGCTCGATCACCAACTGGGAGATTCTTCCTGCGGGATCGTCGATCAATCGCATACCTCCGCCAGATTCGTATGTGAACGTCTGGATGGGGGAGGACGGCTCCGTTTCCGTCAGTACAGATCGCCCATGATGTTGGAGCATCAGCTGACGATCGAACATCGTGTCAGCGCCAATGGATCGTATGATCGCTACATCGGCGTGCATGGATTCATGCCGGCGGTGGAAAGAGGTGTTGACCGTGGCTTGCCAAGGCGCAGCAAACGGTTTCATCGCGCCAGAGAAGGTCTGGCCAATGTCCGGCGAGCACTGGGTGCGTGAGCGCTGAAGTTTCCGCAGGGGAGGTGGGATGACTTGGATGTTGGTTGTTTTCTATGCGGCCCTCTTGGTGCTCGCGTATTTCGCAATGGTTGGTAGAACTCCCACCAGAAGGCTCTTCTCCGCGATTGGAATCATTGCGGTCCAGATAGCTTCGCTTGTGTGGATTCAGATCATTGCCAGAGCGCTGGGCTCGCAGTCCAATCATGGTTCTTATGCCTTGGGAGTCGGTGAGCTCTACCTCGCCATACGCCCCATCCTCTTATTCAACGTGGCAGTGTGCATCGCACTTGTTCTGATCTTCCTGGTTGCTCTATCCGGAAAGAGGGCGGCAAGCGAGTGAGCGTGGGGCAACGCTGTTGTTGAAACGGAGGAAAACGCGAGACAAAATGGGGCTGCAGTACCGGTGGGCTTTTTGCCGTTCGCTGCTGAGCCTGGAGGCACAAGGTGCATTCCAAGCGAGTCCCGTTCAACGCTCCACCTGCAATCGCCCCACAGCTTGCGCACTCAACGCCAGGCACGCCAACATCAGCCCTTCCATCACCCGGTCGCCCACGTAGTCCTCGGGCTCGCCGTTCTGCCGGGTCCGCTCCGCCGCCAGCAGCACCTCCTGCACCACCCGCAACCCGGCCAATGCGCAATCGGCATCGGCCAGCGCCATGCAGCGCCCCGGCAACTGATGCCGCTCCGGCCAGGGCTGCCCGTCGGCCGCAGCGCCTTTGCCGATACGCTTCAGGTTGGCAATCAGGGTATTCGCATCCGCGCAGGGCACAGCCTCTGCCAGGTCATCGGCATTGGCCGGGTCACGGTAGGCGTGCAGGTGGGGAAGATCAGATCCGTTCATGGCGAGGCTCCGTGCAAGGCAATCGGTAGCCGCCACACAAGAGGTGGCGGACGGTACGTGGTTCGAATCCGGGTTGACGTCAAGCCGGTGGGCGCGAACGCCCCCACGCACCGCCCGCCATAGCCGGCAGACGGATTGCCAGCCGGCGCCACGGAATGTAGACGCCGGCTGGCAAGCGCAATCACTCAACGCCAACACGGGATTCGAAACCCGGCCACCCGTTTTCGGTGGCACGCCATCTGAGCCCGCGTCGCTGTGCAATGCCAATCAGACGAGTTGTAAATAGCTCGCGATTGAAGACGCTTTCGGCATTGAACCACGCTGTTAAGTACCGGCAGCGCTGGCTGCCGCGATGGTCCACCGTGACCAGGCAATCTGCGACAGGTGTCGTGGTTGTGGGCATGAAGAGAGCAGGGCGGCCGGGGCGAAGGCGACATCACAGTGAACCCGGATGCATTCCGCCGGGCACGGCCCGGCGCTACCGATTCCGTCGTGCCTTGACGTTCCCAGCCACCGGGCGCAGGCTTGCCCAGCACGTTTCCTAAACACCAAGGAGACTTATGACAGCCACCGCGTCTCTGCACCCCACGCCCGACACCCAAGGCCGTTCACGCCTCTGGAACGTCTTCTGGCTGCAGGGGGTCATCCCCAGCAACATTCTCTGGGCCGTTGCCCTCTGGGCCCTGGCCAACCAGCGCACCACGCTGGTGCTGGCGGTGTTCGCCGTACTGCTGCTCTATACCGGCTGGATCATCCCCGCGGTCTGGCGCGCAGCACCTACCGCGCGCACCCCGAACCTGGGCGTTGCTGCGCGCGGGCTGACCGTGGCCTGGGGCCTGAACACGGTGCTGGTGATCTTCTTCCTGACCCTGCAGCTGGTGGCTCAATAGAACTGGATCGGCTCACCGCTGCGGTCGAAGGCGGCGAAGCGGCCGATCTGGCCGTCGTTGATGGCGTTGACCATCAGCCGCAGCGGGCGCGTGGCCTCGTCGGTGGTGGGTGCGAAGCCCGCACGTCCATCCATTGCCGCCACGAACACCATGTCCCACTCCACACCGGTGGTGGTGGACTCGCTGGCCAACGCCTGGAAGCTGGGCACCTCGGCCGGCAGCTTGTCCACGCACAGCACCGGCGACAGGGTGCCGCCTTCGCGGCGGTCATGCCGGTCACGCTGGTCGTCGGTGGGCGATTCGGGCAGGTCGGCGCGGGCGAATACGAACAGCAGGCGTTGCGGTTCGGCCTGTTCGCCGGCGGCCTGCAGCAATTGCTGGAAATCGTTCATCATCATGATGGCTGTCACACGCACACGGCACGGAAAGCCGCATGCTGCCACAACGCCCGCGCGGCGTGGCCGGCGGCGATTGATTTAAGTCATCCCGTTGCCAATGCCTGCCGCGTAGGCTGGCGTCAGTCTCAGCAGGCGAGGGTATCCGGGCCGTTCCGGGCACAGGCAAGACGGTGGAACAACAAGGTGGACCAGCCATGAGCCAACTCACCGACGGATTCGGGCGCAGCTTTCCCTACCTGCGCCTGTCGTTGACCGAGGCCTGCAACTTCCGTTGCAGCTACTGCCTGCCCGATGGCTACCAGGCCGATGGCCGCCCGCGCTTCCTGGCGGTGGACGAGATCGCGCGCCTGGTGCGCGCGTTTGCCATGCTGGGGATGACCAAGATCCGTCTTACCGGTGGTGAGCCCAGCCTGCGCAAGGACCTGGACGAAATCATCGCCACGGTGGCGGCCGTGCCGGGCATCCGCAAGGTGGCCATCACCACCAACGGCACGCTGCTGCCGCGTCGCCTGCCGGGCTGGCACCGCGCCGGCCTGACCGCGCTGAACGTGAGCATGGACAGCCTGCAGCGCGAGCGCTTCAGCACCATCACCGGCCACGACCGCCTGCCGGAAATCCAGCAGGGGCTGGAGATGGCGCAGGCACTGGGCCTGCCCGCCATCAAGCTCAATGCAGTGCTGCTGCGCGGCCTGAACGACGACGAGCTGCCGAAGTGGATGGACTTCCTGCGCGACCGTCCCTTCAGCGTGCGCTTCATCGAACTGATGCGTACTGGCGACAACGAAGCCTATTTCCAGCGGCACCACCTGCGTGCCGAACACGTGATCGACCAGCTGCATGCCGCCGGTTGGCACGAGCGCCCGCGCGCGGCCGATGCCGGCCCGGCGCGTGAATTCAGCCACCCGCAGCATCGCGGCACGGTGGGCATCATCGCCCCGTATTCGCGTGACTTCTGCAAGGGCTGCAACCGCCTGCGGGTGACCGCCAAGGGCGATCTGCGGCTGTGCCTGTTCGGCGAATTCGGCGTGCCGCTGCGCCCGCTGCTGCAGAGCGACGACGACCAGGACGCGCTGCTGGCACGCATCACCACACAGCTTGGCCTGAAAGCGGCCGGGCACGGATTGCACCAGGGCCAGACCGGGTTGACCCCGCATCTGGCGTCGATCGGAGGATGAGGAGCACGATGAGTGGTGAATTGAACGCGGCCTTCCACATGGCCGATGTGCGCGACAAGCGCGTTACCCGCCGCCGCGCGGTGGCGGTGGGCGAGCTGAATGCCGGACCGGTGGCCTACCCGCTGATTGTCGAGCGCCGCCTGCCCAAGGGCGATGCGCTGGTGATGGCCGAGATTGCCGGCCTGCAGGGCGCAAAGATGGCCTCGATGTTGATGCCGTTGTGCCACCCGCTGCCGCTGGAGCTGGTGCAGGTGTACTGCGCGCCGGTGCCGGAACGGCAGTCGATCCGCGTGTGGTGCGAGTGTGCCAGCGAGGCCCGCACCGGTGTGGAGATGGAAGCACTGGCCGGGGTGAACGCCGCACTGCTGACCCTGTACGACCTGAGCAAGCCGGTGGAGCCGGCGCTGCGTATCGAGGGCATCCGCCTGCTGTTCAAGGAAGGCGGCAAGCGCGGCCTGTGGCTGCATCCGGATGGCATTGACGAGGGTGAGCGCGAGCGCTTCCGGCCGCGCCCGCCCAAGGGCCTCAACGGTGCGGCCTGTGCGGTGATCACCCTGAGCGATCGCGCGAGCGAGGGCACCTATGCCGACGAGTCCGGCCCGAAGCTGGTGAGCGGGCTGCAGTCGCTCGGTGGCGAGGTAGTGGCTGCCGAGGTACTGCCCGATGGCGTCGAACCGCTTGCGGGCCGCCTGCGCGCGCTGGCGGGCGAGGGCGTACGCCTGTGCCTGTGTACCGGCGGCACCGGGCTTGGCCCGCGCGACCTGACCCCGGAAGCGCTGCGTTCGTTGAACGCGCGACCGGTGCACGGCCTGGCGCAGATGGTGCGCGCGTTGAGTGCGCAGCACACGCCGATGGCCTGGCTGAGCCGTGCCGAGGTGGTGCAGCTGGATGACATGCTGGTATTTGCACTGCCGGGCAGCCCGCGCGCGGCTGCGCAGTGCCTGGACATTCTGGCGCCTGTGCTGGGCCACGCGCTGGCGATGGTCGATGGCGGTGGCCACGCATGATCGCCTACAGCGAAGCGCTGCAGCACCTGATGGAGGCGGCCACACCGCTGCCGGCCGAGCGCCTGACACTGCATGAGGCGGGTGGTCGCATCCTGGCCACGGACATCATCAGCGGGCAGTCGCTGCCGCCGTTCGACAATTCGGCGATGGACGGCTTCGCGCTGCGCGCCAATGGCACGCCCTTCGAAAGCGGTACCGCGTTTGCGGTGCAGGGCTGGCAGGCCGCAGGCGATGCCGGTGCCGAGGGCGGCGAGGGCGCATGGGAAATCATGACCGGCGCGCGCATGCCGGTCGGGCTGGATACGGTGGTGCCGATCGAGAACGTGGAGATCCTCGCCAGCGAGGATGGCCGGCCGACCCGCATTGCGTTGAAGAGCGCGGTGAAGCCTGGCCAGAACGTGCGCCTGCGTGGACAGGATGTGGAAGAGGGCGAGCGCGTGCTGCAGGCCGGGCAGGCGCTGGACATCAATGCACGCACCCTGCTGCATGCGATCGGCGTGGCCGAGGTGGCGGTGGTGGCACGGCCGAAGGTCGCTGTCATTGCCACCGGCAAGGAGCTGGTGACCGAAGCGGCGCAGGCGCTGGACTCCGGACAGATCCGTGACAGCAATCGGCCCTATCTGATCGGCCGCCTGCAGGCCGCCGGTGCCGACGTGGTGTGGCAGGGCACGGTGGGCGATGAGGTGGCTGCCTTTGATGCAGTGCTGGATGACGCGCTGGCGGCAGGGGCACAGGTGCTGGTGAGTACCGGCGCGGTGTCGGCCGGCCGCTACGATTTCATTCCCGATGCGCTGCGCGCGCGTGGCGCCCGGATCGTGTTCCATAAGGTGGCGATCCGCCCGGGCAAGCCGCTGTTGTTTGCAGTGCTGCCCAATGGCGCGCTGTATTTCGGTTTGCCGGGCAACCCGGTGTCGGCGGCGGTGGGGCAGCGCTTCTTCGTTGAACCGGTGCTGCGGCGCCTGCTGGGCCTTGCCGCCGAGCCGCTGCTGCAGCTGCCGTTGCAGGCCGACGTGCGCAAGCCGCCGGGCCTGCGCTTCCACGCGCGGGCGCGGGTGGAAGTGGACGCGCAGGGGCGCTTGAGTGCACGCGTGCTGGCGGGCCAGGAATCGTTCCGTTTGAAATCCATGCTGCAGGCCAATGCCTGGGTGGTGCTGGAGGGCGAGGGTGACCTGGCCACGGCCGGCACACCGGTGCGCGTGCAGGGCTGGGGCCATCAGGACCCGCTGCAGCTGGCTAACCAGGAATCATGATGAAACAGGTGAATCTGCAGCTGTTCGGTGCGTTTTCCGATCTGGATGCCAGCCGCGAGATCGCGCTGGAGGTGGCCGGTGGCACCGTGGCCGATCTTCGCCAGGCGTTGCGTGAACTGTTGCCGGTGCGCTTTCCCGGTTTCCGCGCCGGGTTGCTGGACTATTCGGCCTTCGCCGACCAGCAGCGCGTGCTGCGTGACCACGAAGCGTTGCCCGCCGATGGCAAGGTGGCGATCCTGCCGCCGGTGAGTGGGGGCTGAGCCATGAGCGACGTGACTGCGAAAGTGGTGGACCGCGCGCAGCGCGCCATCGATCCGGCCGAAGGCATCGCAGCGGTGTCCGACCCGGCATTCGGCGGCATCGATGTGTTCATCGGCAAGGTACGCGACTTCAATGTGGGGCGGCCGGTGACCGGCATCACCTATGACCTGTTCGAACCGTTGGTGCTGAATGAGATCCAGCGCTTGGCGGCGGAGATCGAGGCGACGTTCGGGCCGAAGCTGAAGTTGTACGTGGCACATGCCAAGGGGCGCCTGGGCATTGGCGATGTGGCGGTGGTGGTGGCCGCAGGCAGCCCGCACCGTGATGAAGCGTTCAGGGCGTGCCGGCAGCTGATCGAGGCGGTGAAACACCAATGCCCGATCTGGAAGCAGGAACACTACGAGGACGGCGACAGTGAATGGAGCGAAGGCTGCACCCTGTGCCACGCCGACAGTGAACCGGCACATGAGCACCACCATTGACCCCAGTAGATCCACGCCGTGCGCGGATGGGGCCTTCTCCGCGCGCCCGGCAGAAGCAGCCACGCATGGCGTGGCTCTACTGGGGTTTTCCGCGTGAACACGACCATCGCCGGCATCGTGCTGGCCGGTGGCCTGTCCAGTCGCATGGGCCGCGACAAGGCGCTGCTGCCCTGGCAGGGGCGCACGCTGCTGGAGCACATGCGCGGCACGTTGCGGCTGGCCGGGGCAGACCGCGTCTGGGTGAGCGGGCGCTATCCGGCCTTCGGCGGCGTGCCTGACCAGATCACACGGTGCGGGCCGCTGGGCGGCCTGTTCAGCGTGGCAATGCAGATGCCCGATGGCCCCGCCTGGGTGGTGCCGGTGGATACGCCCCGGCTGACCCCGGATCTGCTGCAGCAATTGCGTGACGGGCATCGCAGCGCTTGCACGATCTTTGACGGGCATCCGCTTCCGATGCTGTTTAATGTGGACAATGAAAGTCGCACGATCCTCGAAAACATGATCCACGATCCCCTGGGTCCGCGTTCCCTGCAGGCCCTGCAACACCGGCTGGACGCGCAGACCCTGCGCCTGGCCCACGCTGATGAAAGCGCCCTGGTCAACTGCAATACCCCCACCCAATGGGAGGACGTTGCCTCATGAAGGTGCAGTTGCAAGAACAGACAATGCGCCTGCGCCTGGACGAAGCCGAACTGGCGCAGCTGCTGGCCGGTGAGACGGTGGAGAACCTGACCCGGTTCGGCGGCAGTGGCGGCTGGGGTACGGCTGTTTCGCTGCATGGTGGCGAATCGGCCGTGCTGCTCGACAGCGGCACCGATTGCCGGCTGGTACTGCCCCGGTCTTCCGTGGAGGACCTGGCCGGGCGCCTGCCGTGCCGTGATGGCCTGGCCTTTGCGCTGTACCTGGACGACGGCACCACGCTGCAGCTGCAGTTCGATGTGGATGTGCGCGACAGCGTGCGCCAGCGCGGGGTGACCCGCCGCAGTTCCGCATCATCGGTTTGACATTTGTCAGGGGCGAGGGGGAAACCCGCGCCTGATTGATCCAGATCAACCCCGTCGTTGCTGCTGCACGGCCTAATGGCTGCATGACGACGGGTTACAACTTGAAAGCAGTACCCACGTCATTCCACAGCCTTGGAGCCATGTATGACCGTCGGTAGCGATCCTGTTGTCCGCAGCACTGCCAGTCCTGGTCGCGTCATCAGCGACTGGACGCCGGAAGATCCCGGCTATTGGGAGCGCACCGGCAAGCGGGTCGCCACCCGCAACCTGGTCATCTCCATTCCCTCGCTGCTGCTGGCCTTCTCGGTCTGGGTACTGTTCTCGGCGGTGACCATCAGCCTGCCGAAGATCGGCTTCGGCTTCAGCACCGATCAGTTGTTCTGGCTGGTGGCACTGCCCAGCCTGTCCGGCGCGACGCTGCGCATCTTCTATTCGTTCGTGATTCCGATCTTTGGCGGTCGCCGCTGGACGGCGCTGTCCACCGCATCACTGCTGGTACCGACGATCTGGCTTGGCTTTGCGGTGCAGAACCCGGCGACGCCCTACTGGGTGTTCGTGGTGATCGCGATCCTGTGTGGCTTTGGTGGGGCGAACTTCTCCTCGTCGATGTCCAACATTTCCTTCTTCTATCCCAAGCAGAAGCAGGGACTGGCGCTGGGCCTGAATGCCGGCCTGGGCAATGTCGGCGTGTCGGTGGCACAGGCGGTGATTCCGCTGGTGATCACGGCGGGTGTGTTTGGTGCCCTCGGTGGTGCGCCGCAACCGGTGGTGGAGGGCGGCGCGCCGTTGTACCTGCAGAATGCCGGTTTCATCTGGGTGCCGGCCATTGCGATCTGCGCGGTGGCGGCCTGGTTCGGCATGAACGACCTGACCAGCGCCCGGTCCTCGTTCGCCGAACAGGCGGTGATCTTCCGCCGCAAGCACAACTGGCTGATGTGCTGGTTGTACATCGGCACCTTCGGTTCCTACATCGGTTTTTCGGCCGGCTTCCCGATGCTGGTGAAGAGCCAGTTCCCCGCCGTGAACCCGCTGGCCTACGCCTTCATCGGCCCCCTGCTGGGTGCGCTGATGCGCTCGGTGGGCGGCAGCATGGCCGACCGCTGGGGTGGTGCGCGGCTGACGTTCTGGGTGTTCGCGCTGATGATCGCGGCGGTGTTCGGCGTGCTGCATTTCCTGCCCAGCGATGGCCAGGGTGGCAATTTCTACGGCTTCCTCTTCAGCTTCATGGCGCTGTTCGTGCTCAGCGGCATCGGCAACGGCACCACCTTCCGCATGATCCCGGTGATCTTCCGCACGCTGCATGAGCGCCTGTCGGCAGGGGCCAATGCTGAGGGCAAGGCCGCGTCGGCGCACCAGGCCAGCATCGAGTCGGCCGCGGTCGTGGGCTTCTCCGGTGCGATCGGTGCCTACGGCGGCTTCTTCATTCCCAAGAGCTATGGCTCTTCGATCACGTTGACCGGCAGCCCCGACATGGCGCTGTACGGGTTCGTCGTTTTCTATGTCACCTGCCTGGCCGTGACCTGGTGGTGGTACTACCGGCGCGGCGCAGAGACGCCCTGCTGACATGAAAACGCACCGCAGCCAGATGACACACACAGCCACGATGCAGATGTCCGCAAAGGGAGACCCCCGATGAGTTATTTCCTTGATCGCTTGCAGTTCTTCAAGCGTGACCCCCAGCCCTTTGCCGATGGCCATGGGTTTGCCAAGAGCGAAGGCCGTGACTGGGAGAACAGTTATCGCCAGCGCTGGCAGTACGACAAGATCGTGCGTTCCACCCACGGTGTGAACTGCACCGGTTCGTGCAGTTGGAAGATTTACGTCAAGAATGGCCTGGTGACCTGGGAAACCCAGCAGACCGATTACCCGCGCACGCGCCCGGACCTGCCCAACCACGAACCGCGTGGCTGCCCGCGTGGCGCCAGCTATTCCTGGTACCTGTACAGCGCCAACCGCCTGAAGTATCCGCTGATCCGCGGCACGCTGCTGCGCCTGTGGCGCGAAGCGCGCAGGACCCAGGGGCCGGTGGATGCGTGGGCCAGCATCGTGGAGGACAAGGAAAAGGCACGCTCGTACAAGACCCGGCGCGGCATGGGCGGTTTCGTGCGGCTGAACTGGGAAGAGGCCAACGAGATCATCGCGGCCTCCAACCTGTACACGGTGAAGCAGTACGGACCGGATCGCGTGGTCGGTTTCTCGCCGATTCCGGCGATGTCGATGGTGTCCTACGCCGCCGGTGCGCGTTACCTGTCGCTGCTGGGCGGTGCCTGCCTGTCCTTCTATGACTGGTACTGCGATCTGCCGCCGGCCTCGCCGCAGATCTGGGGCGAGCAGACCGACGTACCCGAATCGGCGGACTGGTACAACAGCCGCTACATCATCGCCTGGGGCTCGAACGTGCCGCAGACGCGTACACCCGATGCGCACTTCTTCACCGAGGCACGCTACAACGGCACCAAGACGGTCTCGATCTGCCCGGACTATTCCGAGCTGGCCAAGCTGACCGATCACTGGCTGCACCCCAAGCAGGGCACTGACGCCGCGCTGGCGTTCGCCTTCGGCCACGTGATCCTGCGCGAGTTCCATGTGGATTCGCCGTCGCAGTACTTCCAGGACTACTGCCGCCAGTACTCGGACATGCCGATGCTGGTGCGCCTGGAGCGTCGCGCCGATGGCCGGCTGGTGGCCGGGCGTTTCCTGCGCGCCAGCGAGCTGGGTGGATTGGGCGAGGCCAACAACCCGGACTGGAAGACCCTCGCTTACGACGAGACCAGTGGCCAGATCGTGGTGCCGAACGGTTCGATCGGTTTCCGCTGGGGCGAGAAGGGGCGCTGGAACATCGAGGAGAAGGCCAGCAACGGTGCGGAGACGCACCTCCGGCTGAGCCTGTCCGACGCCAACGATGGCATCGAGGCGGTCAGCTTCCCGTATTTCGGTGGCATCGAGAGTGACGGCTGGACCGCCGCCCCGGCCGAGGAAGTACTGGACCGCAACATCCCCGTGCGCCGCCTGGCCACGGCCGATGGCAGCGAGACGCTGGTGGCGACGGTCTATGACCTGCTGCTGGCGCAGTACGGCGTGGACCGCGGTTTCGGCGGCGCCAATGTCGCCACGAGCTTCGATGAGAACGTGCCGGGCACGCCGGCCTGGCAGGAACGCATCACCGGCGTGCCGCGTGGCGAGGTGATCGAGATCGCCCGCGAGTTCGCGCGTACCGCCGATAAGACCCATGGCCGTTCGATGATCATCGTCGGCGCAGGCATGAACCACTGGTTCCACAACGACATGAACTACCGCGGCCTGATCAACATGCTGATCATGTGCGGTTGCGTGGGCCAGACCGGTGGCGGCTGGGCGCACTACGTGGGCCAGGAAAAGCTGCGCCCGCAGACCGGCTGGCAACCGCTCGCCTTCGGCCTGGACTGGAGCAAGCCGCCGCGCCATATGAACGGCACGTCGTTCTTCTACTTCAACACGGGGCAGTGGCGCTACGAGAAGCTGCAGGTGGACGAGCTGCTGTCACCGCTGGCCGACGCCAGCAAGTACAGCGGCAGCCTGGCCGACCTGAACCTGCGTGCCGTGCGCATGGGCTGGTTGCCCAGCGCGCCGCAGCTGGATCGCAATCCGCTGCAGCTGGTGCGCGAGGCCGAAGCGGCTGGTGTGGCCCCTGCCGATTACGCATTGGGCAAGTTCAAGGACGGTTCCCTGGACTTCGCCTTTGCCGATCCGGACGCGCAGCAGAACCACCCGCGGATGATGTTCATCTGGCGCTCGAACCTGCTGGGTTCGTCGGGCAAGGGCCACGAGTACATGCTGCGGCACCTGCTGGGTACCCGCCACGGTCTGCAGGGCAAGGACCTGGGCGAGATGGGCGCGGTGAAGCCGGAGGAAGTGAAGTGGCGCGACGAGGCGCCGGAAGGCAAGCTCGACCTGCTGGTGACGCTGGACTTCCGCATGTGCACTACTGCGCTGTATTCGGACATCGTGCTGCCAACGGCCACCTGGTACGAGAAGGACGATCTCAACACCTCGGACATGCATCCGTTCATCCATCCGCTGTCGAAGGCGGTGGACCCGGCGTGGGAATCGCGCAGTGACTGGGACATCTTCAAGGAGGTTGCGCGCACCGTGAGCGAGATGGCGCCCGGCGTGCTGGGCGTGGAGAAGGACCTGGTGCTGGTGCCGACCCTGCACGACACCCCCAACGAGCTGGGCATGCCGTTCGGCGTGGCCGACTGGAAGAAGGGCGAATGCGAGGCCATCCCCGGCCAGACCATGCCGTCGATGACGGTGGTGGAGCGCGACTACCCGAACCTGTATCGCAAGTTCACCTCGCTGGGGCCGCTGCTGGACAAGCACGGCAATGGCGGCAAGGGCATGAACTGGGATACCAAGCACGAGGTGGAATTCCTCGGCAAGTTGAACCATACCGTGCACGAGGAGGGCGTCAGCCAGGGCCGGCCGGCCATCTCGACCGCCATTGATGCGGCCGAGGTGATCCTGCACCTGGCCCCGGAAACCAATGGCCATGTGGCGGTGAAGGCGTGGGCGTCGCTGGGCAGCTTCACCGGCCGCGAGCACACCCATCTGGCGGTCGGTAAGGAACACGAGGCGATCCGCTTCCGTGACATCCAGGCGCAGCCGCGCAAGATCATCTCTTCACCGATCTGGTCCGGGCTGGAAGACGACAACGTCAGCTACAACGCCGGCTACACCAATGTGCACGAGCTGATTCCGTGGCGCACGGTGACCGGCCGCCAGCAGTTCTACCAGGACCATGAGTGGATGATCGATTTCGGCGAGGCCTTCATGAGCTACCGGCCGCCGGTCAACACCCGCACCATCGAGCCGCTGCTCAACCAGCGCTCGAACGGCAACAAAGAGATCGTGCTGAACTGGATCACCCCGCACCAGAAGTGGGGCATCCACAGCACGTACAGCGACAACCTGATCATGCAGACGCTGTCGCGCGGTGGTCCGATCGTGTGGATCAGCGAGGACGACGCGCGCAGTGCAGGCATCGTCGACAACGACTGGATCGAGCTGTTCAACGTCAACGGCGCGATCGCCGCGCGAGCGGTGGTCAGCCAGCGCGTGATGCCGGGCATGGCGATGATGTACCACGCCCAGGAACGCATCATCAACGTGCCAGGCTCGGAGATTTCCGGTACCCGCGGCGGCATCCATAACTCGGTGACCCGCATCGTGCTCAAGCCGACCCACATGATTGGTGGCTACGCGCAGCTGGCCTACGGTTTCAACTACTACGGCACCTGCGGCACCAACCGCGACGAGTTCGTGATCGTGCGCAAGATGGACAAGGTGGATTGGCTGGATGGTGAAAGTGTTCCTGCAATTGCCAAGGAGGTGGTGTGATGAAGGTCCGTGCACAGATCGCGATGGTGCTGAACCTGGACAAGTGCATCGGCTGCCACACCTGCTCGATCACCTGCAAGAACGTCTGGACCTCGCGCGAGGGTGTTGAGTACGCCTGGTTCAACAACGTTGAAACCAAGCCGGGCATCGGCTATCCGAAGGAATGGGAGAACCAGGAGAAGTGGAACGGCGGCTGGGTGCGTACCGGCAGCGGCAAGCTGGTGCCGCGCGCAGGGGGGCGCTGGCGGATGCTGGCCAAGATCTTCGCCAACCCGGACCTGCCGCAGATCGACGACTACTACGAGCCGTTCGACTTCGACTACCAGAACCTGCACACCGCCAAGGACAGCCAGCACCAACCGACCGCACGGCCGCGCTCGCTGATCAGTGGCGAGCGCATGCAGAAGATCGAGTGGGGCCCGAACTGGGAAGAGATCCTGGGCTCGGAGTTCAGCAAGCGCTCGCGCGACTACAACTTCAATGAAGTGCAGAAGGAAATCTACGGCGCCTTCGAAAAGACCTTCATGATGTACCTGCCGCGCCTGTGCGAGCACTGCCTGAACCCGGCGTGCGTGTCGGCGTGCCCATCGGGCGCGATCTACAAGCGCGAGGAAGACGGCATCGTGCTGATCGACCAGGACAAGTGCCGTGGCTGGCGCATGTGCGTGTCTGCGTGCCCGTACAAGAAGATCTATTACAACTGGAAGAGCGGCAAGTCGGAGAAGTGCATCTTCTGCTACCCGCGCATCGAGATGGGCGAGCCGACGGTATGTTCGGAAACCTGTGTCGGCCGCATCCGCTACCTGGGCGTGATGCTGTACGACGCCGACCGCATTGCCGAAGCCGCATCGGTGGCCGCCGAAAAGGACCTGTACCAGGCTCACCTGGACATCTTCCTGGACCCGCATGACCCGGCGGTGATTGCCGCCGCACGCGCGGAAGGCATTCCGGACAGCTGGCTGGAATCGGCCAAGCAGTCGCCGGTGTACAAGATGGCCATCGACTGGAAGCTGGCGCTGCCACTGCACCCGGAGTACCGCACGCTGCCGATGGTCTGGTATGTGCCGCCGTTGTCGCCGATCCAGTCGGCCGCCGAACGTGGCCGCATCGGCATGAGCGGCGAGCTGCCGGACGTGGCCTCGCTGCGCATTCCGGTGCGCTACCTGGCCAACATGCTGACGGCCGGTGACGAGGCACCGGTGGTGCGGGCGCTGGAACGCCTGATGGCGATGCGTGCCTGGCGCCGGGCCAAGAACGTGGACGGCGTTGAAGATACCGCGGTGCTGGACCAGGCCGGACTGACCGTGGCGCAGGTTGAAGAGATGTACCGCTACCTGGCCATTGCCAACTACGAGGACCGTTTCGTGATTCCCAGCGCTCACCGCGAGTACGCCAACGACGCCTTCGGCGAACGCGGCGGCTGCGGCTTCACCTTCGGCAACGGCTGCAACGGCGACAGCCCGGCCGACCTGTTCGGCCAGCGCAAGAGCACCAGCTTCGTGGTGAACAACGGGCCCAACCACCGCCGCAAGGAGGTGGTCTGATGAGCGTTCTGAAGCTGGTGGGGGTGCTGCTGGATTACCCCCGCGAGGAACTGTGGCAGCACGGCGGGGAACTGCTGGCGGCCTGTGACGAGGTGGCACTGACGCCGCCGCGGCGCAGGCAGCTGCGCGGCTTCGTGCAGCAGTTGCTGGACAGCGATCCGCTGGATGCGCAGGCCGCGTGGCTGGCAACCTTCGACCGCGGCCGTTCGATGAGCCTGCTGCTGTTCGAACACATTCACGGCGAATCGCGTGACCGTGGCCAGGCCATGGTCGATCTGGTGGAAACCTACCGCAAGCACGGCTTCGAGCTGGATGCACGCGAACTGCCGGACTACCTGCCGCTGCTGCTGGAGTTCCTGGCCCACCAGCCGCAGAGCGAAGCACGCGAATGGCTGCACCACATCGGCCATATCGCCGGGATGCTGGCCGCGCGCGCCGCCGAGCGCGAGCTGCCACATGTGCCGCTGCTGGAGATCCTGGTGGAGGCCGGCGACGGCAAGGTCAACCTGGAGGCGCTGCGGCAACGCGCCAGCGAAGAGCCCCGCGACGATACGGCCGAGGCGATGGACAAGCTGTGGGAAGAGGAAGCCGTGCGTTTCGGCGCCGAAGCTCCTGCCGAAGACTGCAAGCCACCGACACGCTCACCGGCCCGCCCTGTGCATCGAGAGGTCCAGCCATGAACTACTACCTGCATCAATTCGCTTTCCAGTACTACCCATACATCGCCGTGGCTGTGCTGCTGATCGGCAGCTGGGCGCGCTATGACAAGGCCATGTACACCTGGCGCACCGGATCCAGCCAGATGCTGTCGGACAAGGGCATGCGGATCGGCAGCAACTGCTTCCACATCGGCATCCTGGCCATCCTGGGTGGTCATCTGGTGGGCCTGCTGACCCCACACGCGGTGTACGAGCACTTCATCACCTCCTCGCAGAAGCAGATGCTGGCGATGGTGGTGGGCGGCGTGTTCGGTGCACTGTGCTTCATCGGCATCAGCATCCTGCTGGTGCGCCGCCTGACCAACGCCCGCGTGCGCGCCACCGGCAGCTTCGGTGACACCCTGGTGCTGGTGCTGCTGTTCGCCCAGCTCTGTCTTGGCCTGTACAGCATCCGGGTGTCGGCCGGACATCTGGACGGTGGGGTAATGGTGCAGCTGGCCGAGTGGGCGCAGCACATCGTGACCTTCCGTGCCGGTGCCGCTGACTACATCGAGGGCGTCAGCTGGGTCTACAAGATGCACATCTTCCTGGGCCTCACCCTGTTCCTGATCGCGCCGTTCACCCGTCTGGTGCACGTCTGGAGCATTCCGGTCAGCTATCTGTGGCGGCCATACCAGGTGGTGCGCCGTCGCCAGGCGGCGCTGCGTTACGGACCGCGGGAGTAAGCCATGGGCAGCCTGCCGAAGTTCCTGCCGATCACCGTGATCGATTCCACCCAGCCTGTTCCGGCCGAGGCCCACCAGCACCAGCATGACGGGGCAGAGCAGGGTCCGCGCTCGCTTGGGCAACCGGCACCGTGCAGGTTGTTCGTGGAGGACACGGCGATCAGCGAGGCCGACATCGCTCGCGAGATGCAGCACCATCGGGCGCTGCGCCCGGAACAGTCGCGTGCCGAGGCGGCACGCGCACTGGTCGTGCGTGAACTGCTGCGATTGGAAGCACAGCGCCTGGGCCTGCTGGCGCCAGCCGGCGGCCGGGTCAGCGATGAGGAGGTGCTGATCCAGCAACTGCTGGAAGACGCGATTGAAGACCGGGTGCCGACCGACCAGGACTGCCGACGCTATTTCGAACAGAACCCGGAACGATTCCGCTCGCCGGACCGCGTACGCCTGCGCCATATCCTGCTGGCCGCGCCGGCCGATGATGTGGCTGGGCGCTTGGAGGCGCGTACCGAGGGCGAGCGCTTGGCCAATGAATTGAAGGAAGCGCCGCACCTGTTCGCCGACTTCGCACTGCGCCATTCGCGCTGCCCGTCGAGCAGCGAGGGCGGTGACCTGGGTTGGCTGCAGCGTGGGCAGACCACGCCGGAGTTCGATCGCCAGGTGTTCCGCCTGCGCGAGGGCCTGGCCGGCTTCCCGGTGGAATCACGCTGGGGCTACCACGTGGTCAGCATCGATGGGCGCGAGGAGGGGCAGCCGCTGCCGTTCGACGCAGTGCTGCCGCAGATCCGTGACTACCTGGAGCTGCAGGTGCGCCAACGCGAAGTGCAGGCCTACCTGCTGCAGCTGCAGGGGCGCTACCCGGTACGCGGGCTGGATGAGATCGAAGCCGAAGCCGAAATCGGCTGACCCACTCTTGAGGAAGGAGGTTGCATGAACCAGGCCCTTGCCCCCGCCAGTGCCGGGCAGCAGCAGCGTGCGCTGTGGCTGAGCACGTTCGCGTTCACCGTGTGCTTTGCGGTGTGGATGATCTTTTCCATCATCGGTATCCAGATCAGCGAGCAGCTGGGCCTGACCGACACCCAGTTCGGCCTGCTGATCGCCACCCCGGTGCTGACCGGCTCGGTCAGCCGTGTGTTCCTGGGCATCTGGTCCGACCAGTTCGGTGGCCGCAAGGTGATGGCGCTGGTGATGCTGTGTGGCGCGGTCGCCACCTGGATGCTGACCCATGCGCACACCTACCCGCAATTCCTGTTCGCCGCGCTGTGCGTGGGCATCGCCGGTGGCAATTTCTCGGTGGGCGTGGCCTACGTGTCCAAGTTCTTCCCGGCCAGCAAGCAGGGCACGGCGCTGGGCATCTTCGGTGCCGGCAACATCGGTGCGGCGGTCACCAAGCTGCTGGCACCGATGGTGATGGTGGCGGCGGGCTGGATGATGGTCGCCAAGGTGTGGGCGGTGGCACTGGCGATCACGGCGGTGCTGTTTTTCCTGTTCAGCAAGGAAGACCCCTCGCTGGAGCAGCGCCGCCGTGACGGGGTGAAGCCGGTGCCGTTCGCCGAGCAGATGGCACCGTTGAAGAATCTGCAGGTGTGGCGGTTCTCGATGTATTACTTCTTCGTGTTCGGTGGCTTCGTGGCACTGGCGCTGTGGCTGCCGCATTACCTGGTGGGCGCGTACGGCATGGACGTCGGCACCGCCGGCATGCTGGCGGCGTGCTATTCGATCCCGGCCAGCCTGTTCCGCGTGGTGGGCGGCTGGATGTCGGACCGGATGGGGGCGCGCCGGGTGATGTACTGGACCTTCGGTGTGTCGGCCATCTGTACGTTCCTGCTGGCCTACCCGGATACCGAGTACGTGGTGAAGGGCATCCATGGTCCGATCCACTTCCACCTGGCCATCGGCGTGGTGATGTTCACCGTGCTGGTGTTCGTGCTGGGCTTCTTCATGTCGCTGGGCAAGGCTGCGGTCTACAAGCACATCCCGGTGTATTACCCCCGGCACGTGGGGGCGGTGGGTGGCGTGGTGGGCATGATCGGTGGCTTGGGTGGCTTCATCCTGCCGATCGTGTTCGGTGCGTTGAACGATGCGCTGGGTATCTGGAGCAGCTGTTTCATGCTGCTGTTCGTGGTGGTATCCGCCGCGCTGGCGTGGATGCACTTCGCCATCCGCCGGATGGAGCGTCGACACTTCCCGCAGATCGATCGCGAGACCGACCTGCCGGAGGCCATCGATGCGGCGGCGGTCGATCGTGCGCGCGGCACCTGAACGGTAGTGCCGGCCGCTGGCCGGCAACCTCAGGGCAATGCATCACGCTTGATTTCGATCAGGGCTGTGCGAAGAGGAACGCGCGAGGATGACCGTCATGAGCTTCCATGTTGATGCGAGCGAGGACACGGCGCTGCAGGCGGCATTGCTGCGGCAACCCCGCCACGTGCTGTTTCCGCCGCCCGACCAGTTCAGTGCCGGCTTCGGTGAAAGCGGCTGGCGTGCCGCCGTGCGCGCCAGCAACGAGCACCTGATTCCGCGTGGGCTGACGCTGGGTTTCCAGACCGGCCGCATGGGCCGCGACGTGCCGGCCGAACGCTATCTGGACACGTTGCTGGCCGCGTTGCGCCTGCAGGCTGATGCTCTGGCCGAGGACCGTGAGGTGGTGGCGATGGTGCTGCAGCTGGGCCTTGCCGAAGCACTGCCGCCGTCGCTGCTGGGGCAGTTGCTGGATGCAGTGCCGCGGCACCTGCGCACCGTGGCCCGGCCGCAGGTGGAGGTGCGGCTGGATGCCGGCAGCGCCGTGGCGCCGGCAGAACTGCGCGCGGTGGGCTGCACCCGGCTGAACGTGATCGATCGCGCCGATGCACCTGGCCCGGGACTGCTGGCGCAGGCGCGCGACGCGGGCTTTACCGCGCGCTACTACCAGTTGCGTGTGCCTGCGGCGGAGGATGCGGGATTCATCGGGCGATTGCAGGCCGTGCTGGCAGCTGCGCCCGAGCGCGTGCTGCTGCCGGCGCCGTGCGTGCTGCCTGAGCATCCCTCATCGGAACGCTGGCTGCAGGCGTGGCGATTGCTGCGCGAGGCGGGCTATGTGGGTATCGGTGGCGACCATCACCAGCGCGGCGACCTGCCGGACCCGAATGGCCCGGGCGACGGTCAGCGTCATTGCGATCTGGCCGGCGTGCCGCGCCGCGATCGCAGCGATTTCATCGGCATCGGCCTGGCGGCGTGCAGCCAGATCGGTGAGGTGTTCTACCGGACGGAGGATGACCTGGCGCGCTGGCAGGCCCGCCTGCAGGCGGGGCATGTGGGCGTTGCCGCGGGCCTGATCCTGTCCGAGGGGGAACGCCTGGCTGCCGAGGTCGCGCAGAGCATCGCCTGCGACCATGCGCTGGATGCTGCCGCCTTCGAGTGGCGCAATGATGTTCCGTTCGATGAATGCTTCGCCGAGACCCTGCCCGCACTCGCACCGCTGCTCGCGCGTGGCTGGGCGCGTTGGGACGGCCGCGTGCTGCGCCTGGCCGAGGAAGGGCGGTTGCTGTGGCGTATGATGGCCGCATGCTTCCGGCCGGCGGCCGCCATCGCTTGAGTGCTGTCCCGATGTCTTCGACTCCGCCTTCCCAGGCCAGACCCGGCCGCACCACGCCGAATCCCGCCGCCGCCGATGATGGCGATGCGCTGCATTTCTGCAGCACCTGTGCCTTCTCCGATGCGTGCATGTCGCAGGGCTATGACAAGACGGCGCTGGGCGAGCTGCATGTGCTGGTTGACCATGTAGGGCCGTTCCATGCGGGCGACTACATTTTCCGCGCGGGAGAGGCTTTCGATTCCATCGCGGCGGTGCGCGCAGGCATGGTAAAGACCTTCGTCGATGACAGCCAAGGCAACGAGCAGGTGCTGGGCTTTGCGCTGCCGGGCGAGGTGATCGGGCTCAACGCGATTCATGGCTCGCGCTTCCCCTGCAATGCGGTGGCTCTGGATACGGTGCACCTGTGCCGTATTTCGTTCCCCAAGCTGAGCCTGCTGGCCACCCGCATGCCGGGGCTGCAGGCGAAGCTGTTCAGCCTGCTCAGTGCGGAGATCGGCAAGGTTGCCACGCTGGCGGCCAACCACCGCACCGAAGAGCGGATGGCCGCGTTCCTGCTGGATATGTCGGCCCGTTATGCACGGCGTGGTTTTTCCGCGACCCGCTTCAACCTGACCATGGCCCGCACCGAGATCGCCAACTATCTGCGGATGGCGCCGGAGACGGCCAGTCGCGTGCTGCGGCGGCTGAGCGATGACGGCGTGATTGCGGTGAAGCAGCGCGAGATCCTGCTGTTGCAACCCGACCGGCTGGCGGCGCTGGCCGTTGCAGATGAGAACGACCCCGATTGAACCTGGCCAGGGAGCCGACGATGAAGCGATGCGCAATGGTGTTTCTGGGTCTGCTGGTCACGCTGCCTGCGTGGGCCGGCAACCTGACCGTGTCGGCGGCATCCAGCCTGACCGAGAGCTTCCGCGAGCTGGGCGCCGCCTACGAGAAGGCAAACCCGGGCAGCAAGGTCGACTTCAACTTTGCTGCCTCCGGCGTGCTGCTGCAGCAGATCGCGCGGGGCGCGCCGGTGGATGTGTTCGCCTCGGCCGATGAAACAACGATGGACCAGGCGGCGCAGCAGAAGCTGCTGGCAGCGGGTACGCGTGCGGTCTTCGCAGTGAACGCGCTGTGGGTGGTGGTGCCGCCACAGGCGAAGGCGCCGCCGCGCGCACTGACCGATCTGGCGGGTGCCGGGGTCCAGCGCATCGCACTGGGCAACCCGGACAGCGTGCCGGTGGGCCGCTACGCGCAGGGTGCGCTGCAGGCCGCAAAGCTGTGGCCGGCCGTGCAGGGCAAGGTGATCAGTACGCAGAACGTGCGGCAGTCGCTGGATTACGTGGCACGGGGCGAGGTGGATGCGGGCTTTGTCTACGCTACCGACGCGCAGGCGATGCCGGATCGCGTGCGGCGCGCGTTCGACGTTCCGGTTGCCGGGCGCATCGCCTATCCGCTCGCGGTGGTGCAGGCCAGCACGCAGCCGGTGGAAGCCAAGCGCTTCGCGGCGTTCGTGCGTTCGGCGCAGGGCCAGGCGATCCTGCAGAAGCACGGGTTCGGCAAGCCCTGACGGATGGACCTGGACTGGAGCGCACTGGGATTGTCGTTGAAGGTGGCCGGCTGGGCCACCGCGATCAATCTTGTGGCAGGCGTGGCACTTGGCGCGCTGCTGGCGCGACGGCGCTTTCCCGGCCGGGAACTGCTGGATTCGATACTGACCCTGCCGATGGTGTTGCCACCCACGGTGCTGGGCTACTACCTGCTGGTGCTGATCGGGCGCAATGGCCCGATCGGTGCCTGGCTGCAATCGTGGTTCGGTATCAATCTGGTATTTACTTGGCAGGCGGCGGTGATCGCTGCTGCGGTAGCGTCGTTGCCGCTGGTGTTCAAGCCGGCGCGCGCCGCATTCGAAGAAGTTGATGGTCAGTTGGAGCAGGCTGCACGCACGCTGGGTGTTTCCGAAGCCGCGGTGTTCTTCCGCATCACCCTGCCGCTGGCCTGGCGCGGGATTCTGGCCGGCCTGCTGCTGGCGTTCGCACGGGCGATGGGTGAGTTCGGCGCCACGCTGATGGTGGCCGGCAGCATTCCCGACCGTACGCAGACCTTGTCGATCGCCATCTATGAAGCGGTGCAGGCGGGGCAGGATGGCAAGGCCAATGCGCTGGTGATCCTGACGTCGGTGGTATGCATCGTGATCCTGCTGCTGGCCGCACGGCTGGTGGGCGGGCGCCGCCGGGAGCTGCGCGATGTGGCTTGACCTGCAGGTACAGCGGCGATTGCAGGCATCCGGCCAGACCTTCGAACTGGACGTGGTACTGCAGTGCACGCAGCGGCAGGTGGTGCTGTTCGGGCCTTCCGGCGCCGGCAAGAGCCTGACGCTGAAAGCGGTGGCCGGTCTGTTGCGCCCGGAGCACGGACATGTGCGCCTGCACGGGCAGACGTTGTTCGATGCAGGTGCAGGGATTGACCTGCCGCCGCAGCGTCGTCGCCTGGGATATGTGTTCCAGGATTACGCGCTGTTCCCGCACCTGAGCGTGCGCCAGAACGTGGCGTTCGGGCTGCAGCGGGGCTGGTTGAATCCGCAGCGCAGCACTCGCGTCGATGCAGTGGAGCAGTGGTTGCAGGCGTTCCGCATCGAGCATGTGGCGGATCTGCTGCCGTCACAGGTATCCGGTGGCCAGCGCCAGCGTACGGCGTTGGCGCGTGCGCTGGTGACGCGGCCGCAGGCGCTGTTGCTGGACGAACCGTTCGCAGCGCTCGATCACGACCTGCGCCAGCACCTGCGTCAGGAGCTGGAAACCGTGCTGGATGAAACCGGTATTCCGCTGTTGCTGATCAGCCACGATCCGCAGGACGTAGCGGTGTTCGGCCAGCAGGTGGCACGGGTAGTGGACGGGCGCATCGTCGGCGGCTGACCTGTGATGGTAGTGCCGGGCCATGCCCGGCAGACCCTGGCGCGTTGCATATTCATGCGCCGGAGCGGCGGTAGTGCTGGCCGCTGGCCGGCTGCTTCGTAGCGCCAAGAGCAGCCGGCCAGCGGCCGGCTCTACCCCTGGGCGAGGCGCCTCAATACAGCTCGCAGTGGGTGCGGCCCTCGCCGCGCAGAGTGTCCCAATGGCCTTCACCGCCGATCGCGTCGATGGCTGCACGCACCGCGCCTTCCAGGTGGCTCTTGTTGCCACACAGGTAGATGTGGCCGCCACGGGCCAGGACATCCTGCATCTGCGCGGCCTGCTGCTGCAGCACATGCTGCACATAGACCTTCTGCGCCGCATCGCGCGAAAACGCGGTGTGCAGGCCAGCCAGTACGCCACGCGCCTGCCAGTCCTGCAGCTGCTCGCGGTACAGGAAGTCGTGCTCGCGATGCTTTTCGCCGAACACCAGATGGACCTCGCGTGCATCGCCGGTAGCCTGCAGTTCCTGCATCAGGCCCATCAGCGGCGCGATGCCGGTACCGGTGCCGATCAGCAGCAGGGGCGCGTTGCCGCTGTCGGGCAGGTGGAAACCCGGATTGGAGCGGCAGTACACGCGGGCTGTGTCGCCGCCGTGCAGCAGGCTGCCGGTGGCAGTGCCGAATCGTTCGCGGCCACGCAGGGTGTAGCGCACTTCGCGCACGCACAGGCTCAGCTGATCGTCGTGCGGATGCGAGGCGATGGAATAGGCGCGGGGCAGGCGTGGTGACAGGAGTTCACGCAGGCGGGCCAGTGGTACGCTGCCTGGGCTGGCGTGGTCCTGCAGCACATCCAGCAGGTCCAGGCCATGCAGGTAGGCGTCCAGTTCACGCTTCTGGCTGATCTTCAGCAGGCCCTTCAGTACGTCGCTGCCGCCCAGCTTTGCCAGCTCGCGCAGCACGCCCTTGCTGAGCAGGCGCAGCTCGCGGTCGCGCAGGGCGTCGACGGCGCCGGAATCACCCAACCAGCTGGCCAGTGCCTGCAGCAATGCGGGATCGTTTTCCGGAACCAGATGCAGGGTGTCGCCGGCCCGGTAGACCATGCCGCTGCCGGCGATGTCCAGCTGCAGGTGCCAGGCCGCAGGGTCACCATGGCTCAGACGTCGCCGTTCGACGATGCGGGCGTTGAAGGCATTGTCTTCGCCATAGGCCTTCACCTGCAGGCGCAGATCCTGGCCCGCAGCCGCATCGCCCTCCAGTACCTGACCCAACACCGGGCGCCACTGCTGGAAGAACTGCTCGTAGCCCAGATCAGCGTCGACACGGTGCAGCAGCGGTTGCGCCTGACGCTCGCTCAGTGCTGCATCCAGCGCCTTGGTGAAGCCGCAGAAGCTGGGGTAGCCGGTATCCCCCAGGCCGAACACCGCATAGCGCAGTCCGGGCAGGGCGGGCGCCTGGCGCAGCGACTCGAAGAAGCTCTCGCCATTGGCCGGCGGCTCGCCGTCGCCGAACGAGCTGGAGATGGCCAGCAGCACATCGCCGTGGCCGAGGCTGGCCACATCGATGTCATTGAACGGCAGGACCTGCGGCCCATGCGGCTGCAGGTCCGGGTCCGCGCCCAGGCGCTGGGCCAGGGCGCGGGCGTTGCCGGACTCGGAGGCGAAACCCACCAGCAGCCGGCTGATGGGCGTGCGTGTGGGAATGGCGTTCACGCAGCCTCGTAGAAGTCGTCGAACTTTTCCTTGCTGAACTCGACCAGGTCGTAGTTCTGCATCAGGTCGTTCACCACGCGGCGGATGCTGATGTACGAGGTGATGTTGCCCTCGGCATCGAACAGCGGCTGCACGGTGGTGTCGACCACGTAGAGCACGCCGCCCTTGCCCAGGTTCGGCACGATGCCGGTCCAGGTCTTGCCGGCCTTGATGGTGTCCCACATGTCCTTGTAGACGGCCTTGGGCACGTCCGGATGGCGGACGATGCTGTGCGGCTGGCCGATCAGTTCCTCGCGCGCGAACCCGGTGAGCGTGCAGAACAGGTCGTTGGCATAGGTGATGTTGCCCTGCAGGTCGGTGGTGGAGATCACCATCACGTTCTGCATGGCGTTGAGCAGCTGGGCGTTGTCGGGGGTGTAGCTCATCGCAGGTCCTTTGGATGCCGGTGACGCCGGCGTATTGGGTTCCTGCATAGAGATACGCGCCCGTGGCGGTGGGCGGATTGATATAGGTCAAGCGTGCGCCGGGAGGGGGCTGCGACCGGCTGTCGCAGGGGTGGCGAAGGGTCGGCGCTAGCGGGCGATGCCGGGGAAGCCGATGCTCTGCTGGCAGTGCCGCAGCAGTGCGCGCCCGTCTTCGTCATCGCGTTGGATACGATTCCCGCTGAAGAATGCCTGCAACGACCGGCCGATCGCGTTGCCGGCATTTCCAGAACGGCGTGCAGCCGCCGGCAGCAGGCTGTCAGCGCGGGGATCATGGCGGCCGGGTAGCTGTTCGCGCCGAAGCTCTCCTTCAATCGCCAGCAGCGCACATGCCCCGGCGAGGTATGCCTCCGGTTCCCGGTGCGCGCCCCATCGACGCTGCCCGACCATCGCTGTGGCGATATGGTGGAATTCGTGCGCGGTGGTGGAGATCACGCGCGCGCGCAGTGCATCGGCATCGGCGCCGGCGGGAAACCAGAACGCCACCACCAGTTCTGGTCGTGCCGGCCTGGCGGGCTGTTGCCAGATGCCGCCACCGTCGCTGACGATCGTGACCTGATAGCGGACCGGCGTATCGTTCAGGTCTGCGCCGTGGAGCGGTTGCCGCGCCGCGTGGGCGGCGGCAGTGCATAGATTCACGGCCTGCCCAGCGGATAGGCTGGGTTCGACCCAGCGCACCACCACTGCGATTGTTTCCAGTTGGCAAGTATGCGAGCGCGTCGTCTGTTCCGAACTCTCCTGGCCGGGCAACACCGACGCGGTGCCAACGCTCAGCTGGGAGGCGTTGCCGCGCAGGAGCGTCGCAAACGCTCCGTCCGCGCCGACACTATCGCGCGGGGGAGTATCGAGGGTAGTGCACGCACTGGTGCAGAGCAGCAACGCTGCTGCGCCTGTGGCGTGCCGCAACCAGGATTCCATCTGCAGGAGATCACCCTTCCAGGGCGGTGGATGCATCCTTGCAGACGCCCCGGCGCACGCACAATCAGACGTGTTGCATCTGGAGGCTGACTGTCGGCGCCGGTTGTCCTCTGCTGCTCACCCCATCACATACCGCAGCACCCCCGCCGATACCACGCCGATCAGCACCGTCGGCAGCATCGACAGCCGCGTGGCCGCAATCAGGGTGATTGCCAGCGCGGCCAGATCGGCCGGCTTGTCGGCCACGAAGTCCGGGGCGATCACCGAGATCAGCACGCAGCCCGGGGCGGCTTCCATCACCGTTACCGCGCGCTTGCTCAGGGTGCGGTTGCGCAGCGCGAGAAAACCGATGATGCGGGTGAGATAGGTGGCGGCGGCCATCAGGATGATGGTCAGCACCGAGGTCCAGTGGATCAGGCCGTTGAAGATCATGCCGCGTCCTCCGCCAGCAGCCAGGCGGCGGCGAGGCCGGCCAGCGCGCCGCTGGCCACGTACCAGGCGCCGGGCACCAGCAGGTAGGTGCCCGCTGCCACCACCAGGCTGACCAGCCATGGCCGGGCGGCGCGCATGCCTTGCCACATGCCACGCAGCAGCACCAGGAACACGGCGGGGAAGGCCATGTCGAAGCCGTAGGCATGGATGTCGCCGAGCAACGGACCGACGATCGCGCCCAGCGCGGTGCAGAGCACCCACACGGTGTACAGGCCGGCCGACACGCCGAGGTAGTAGGCCAGGCTGAAGCCCAGTGCGCGACGGCGCGCATCGGCCACGCCCAGTGCCCAGCTCTCATCGCACATGAAGAACAGCGCCGGCAGCACGCGACGGCGCGGCAGATGCTGCAGCAACGGTGCCAGGCTGGCGCCCATCAACAGGTGGCGGCTGTTGACCAGCGCGGTGATCGCCACGATCAACGCGATGTGCGGCGGCGAGGTCCACAGCTCGACCGCGGCGAATTCAGACCCGCCAGCGAAGTTGAGGCCGGTCATCAGTGGCACTTCCAGCGCCGACAGGCCCTTCTGGGCCGCCTGGGCGCCGAGCACCAGGGCAAAGGGAATGAAGCCGATCATCACCGGTACGGCGGCGCGCAGGCCGCGCAGGAACTCGGCGCGTGGTGCGGTGTCGCAGGCGGGATCAGGCAGGGGCAGGGTGGTTCGGGCGTCCATGGATCAACAACGAGTGGGGGTGACCCATGCTAACGGTCCGATCACGAAATCGGGTTGCGTTGATGCCATTGGTTCGTCCGAATGTGCAATATCATGCGGTGATCCGGTCAAGGAGTGGAATTTCATGCAGTACCAGCTCGACAACCTGGATCGTCGCATCCTGGACGCCCTGCAGCGCGATGGCCGCCTGCAGAACCTGGAGCTGTCCCGCCAAGTGGGGCTCTCGCCGTCGGCCTGCCTGCGCCGGGTTCGCCTGCTGGAAGAGGGCGGTTACATCGATCGCTACGTGGCCCTGCTGAATGCGGCCAGGATCGGACGGGGGTTCACTGTGTTCGTCCGTGTCTGGCTGCGCGGCCAGGACGAAGACACCACCAATCACTTCATCAACAGCATCAAGTCCTTCCCGGAAGTGCTTGAATGCCATCTGATGGCTGGCGACTGTGACTTCCTGCTGCGGGTGGCAGTGGCCGACCTCGACGCGTACCGGCAGTTCCAGATCCAGCACCTGAACCGGATCGCCGGGGTGCAGAACACCAAGACCGAAATCCCCATGCAGCGGATCAAGCAGACCACTGAACTGCCGGTCTGAACCGGCCCGGCGCGTCCCCTGCGCGCCGCCGTCATCGCAATGACACGTGACGCCGCTACGGTTTGACCCGCTTGCCGGCCGTGTGCAGGTCGACCCACCTGGTCGCACCGCGCTCCGCCGCTGCAGCTGATGTCGCTGCCGAGGGTCATGTGTTCTACGTCAGGGGGCTGAATGGACAGCATGCAATCAGACGTTGGAGGGTGGCCGCCGCCGCCGGGTTGCTGTTCGCCTTCGCTGCTGCCGCACAGGACGACATCCGATCCTATGACATTCCCGCGCAACCGCTGGAACAGGCGGTCGAGCGCTTCAGTGTCGTCAGCGGGTGGTCGGTGATGTATCCCGGCGATCTCGGTACCGGCCGCAGCAGCCATCCGCTGCAGGCCAGCCTGCCGCCACTGCAGGCGCTGCAGGTGGTGCTGCAGGACACGGGTGTCGAGGCCGAGCTGATTGGTGCACAACGCGTGGTGCTGCGCCGCGGTGCACACGCGGCCACCGGATCCTCCCTGACCGATGTGGCCGCCGACCTGGGGCAGCGTCGCCGCTTCGGCGACCTGCAGCAACGGCTGCGCACCGCTTTCTGTGGCGACCCTGACCTGGCACCGGGAGCCTATGCGGCGACGCTGCGCTTCCGCATTGCCAACGATGGTCAGGTGCAGGTCCCCGAACTGCTTGCCGGCAGTGGCAGCGCACGCCGCGATGCGCGCCTTCTGCAGGCGATGCAGGCCCTGCGGCTGGGCGCCGATGCTGCCGCGCTGCCGCAGCCGGTGACCCTGCAGATCCGTCCTTCCAGCGCGGGCCACGACTGTGGCCGGCGCCCGCCCCAACCATGACGTCAAGGAATCGAACATGAGCAACAGCACGGCTGGGGCGGTGGACCTGATGGACCATCTGCTGGGCGCCTACGACGAACTGAAGCGCCGACTGGTGCGCAAGCTGGGCTCGGAAGAGCTGGCCGGCGACGCGCTGCAGGACACCTGGATGCGCCTGAGCACGCGTCGACACCGCCTGGACCCGGTGCAGAACCCTGCGGCGTATCTGCTGCGCATGGCGATGAACACCGTGATCGACCGCCAGCGCGCCGACCATCGCCTGCTGAGCCTGGAAGAAGTGGATACGTTGATGGACATGGCCGATCCCGGCCCGGGGCCGGCACAGGCGGCCGAGCAGGAAATGGCACTGGAAGACATGGTCGGCCTGCTGCAGCGGATGCCTGAGCGCCGCCGCCGGATACTGCTGGCGATCCGCGTGGACGGCCTGCAGCAGCGTGATGTGGCCGAGCATCTGGGGGTGTCGCTGCGGTTGGTGCAGCGTGAGCTGAAAGCCGCGCAGGATTACCTGGCCGAACGCAGCGGGCAGGGGCGGCAGGTGCGGTTCTGAGGCACGGCATCCGTCTACACTTTGACGCCGAGCAGAACCCCGCAGCGTGCGGGGACGGCAAGAGCCCTCATGGACGCTGACGATCAACCGCACCGCCCGCTCGACGCCGTGGAGCGCCAGGCCCACGCGTGGGTGGTGCGGTTGACCTCGGGCGAGGCCACTGCGGCCGATGGCAGGAGATTCCGCCAATGGTGCGAGGCCGATCCCGTCCATCGGCAGGCCTTCGCCCGCGCGAAGCGGCAATGGGAACAGGTACGCCTGGCCGGTGAGCAGCTGCCTGCCGCCGCACGCCAGCCGCAGGCGGCAACCCCGGTGCAACGCTGGAGCCGGCGCGCATTCCTTGGTGCGGCCGTGGCGGCACCTGCAAGCCTGGCCGTGGTGGCTGCGCTGCACCCGCCGTTGGGTCTGTGGCCTTCGGTGACGGCGATGACGGCCGATTTCCACACCGGTACCGGCGAGCGGCTGCTGATTGCGCCGACGCCACATCTGAAGATCGAACTGGATACGCAGAGCAGCCTGCGCCGGCGCAGCGACGCGCAGGGTGAGGGCTTCGAGCTGGTGCAGGGACAGGCTGCGATCGACGCTGGAGCGGGGACACGCTTGGCATTGTTCGCCGGGCCGGGCTGTCTTGTAGCCGACGAGGGCGCAGCACGCCTGGATGTGCGCAACACCGACGGCCAGGTGCGTGTGACCTGCCTGCGTGGCAGCGTTCGCATCGAGCATCCGCAAGGTCGCCTGCAGCTGCAGGCCGGCCAGCAGACGGTGTATGACGAGCGCCTCAGCGGCGTGGTGGCCGAAGCGGTGGCGGCCGAAGTCAGCGCGTGGACCGAAGGCATGCTGGTGTTCCGCCGCGCGCCGCTGCGTGAGGTGGTGGCCGAGATCAACCGCTACCGGCGCGGCAAGGTGCTGCTGGGCGAATCGGCACTGGCGCGCGCCCCGGTCAGCGGCCGCTTCCGCATCGATGATCCGGATGCGGCGCTGGAGCAGCTCGGGCAGACGATGTCGCTCGGCCTGCGTCGCTTTCCGGGTGGAATTGCCGTCTTGGGGTAAGACCCTGGCTGCGCGCGACGCGCACGGCCGCTGCATGCATGGAGAGGCCAAGGATGCGCAACGAGACCATCGGTGTGTTGGATCTGCGCCGTAATCTCTCGGCGCTGTTGGAAACCACCCAGCGGCGGCCGCTGATGGTGCACCGCTATGGCGCGCCGTGGGTATGCGTGGTGTCCGACGCGCAGTGGCGACAGCAGGCGGTGCTGCTGGAATTCGAGCCGCAGGACCATCCGTTGGCGATGCTGTTGCGGTTGCAGCGGCAGGCACTGCCGCTGTCCGAATCGGGGGCGCTGCCTGCAGCTGCACTGGCGCGCGCGCTGCTGTTGATGGCGATGCATGGCATCGACGGTCTTGCGGCGCTTCACGATCACGTGCGCTACCACCGGTTGTGGCACTGGTTCGTGGCCGCTACCGATGCGCAGATGGAGGGATGGCAGCTGCCGTTGCTGCAGGCGTCGATGGCGGTACTGTTGGATGACCCGGATGCGATGCACGCACTGGCCGCATTCGCACAGCGCAGCGACGTTGCCGTGCTGGCCCGACGCTGTGGCGGCGATGCTCCGCGCCTGGACCTGGAAGCCTGCAGGCGGATGACGCTGCGGTGACATTCCCGCGATGCTGCCACGCACTGCTCAACATCGCGTTCGTGCTGTCGCTTCGGTTGCCTTGCTGACGTCTTCTGCAGAGTACGACGCTCCCGCGTCGCGGAGCGCAGGCGACGCCGATGAACGACAGTCGCAGGATCAGCATGCTGGAGCTGGATCGCCACCTGAGCCAGTCGCTGGAGCAGGCACGGCATGCACCCGTGAATGTGCAGCGCTACGGACAGCCGTGGGTGTGGATGCTGTCCAGCGATGCCTGGGCCGACGCCGCAAGATGGTCAGCGCTGGATGCCAGCGGGCATCCGTTGCTGCTGCTGCGGCAGGCGCTGGACGCGCGCCTGCAGCCGTGGCCGGAATCGGCATTGGCCACGCTGGCACAGGAGTGCGGGGAGGTGCGCATGGTGCAGCGTGCGGTGCTGCTGGTCGCGCTGCGCGCGCCTGTGAGCGTGCAACGCCTGCACGACGATCTTCGCTATCACCAGGTGTATCGGCAGTTCATCGGCTTCGACCATGGCATGGCCTGGTCGCCCCTGCAGTGCATGCGCCTGCTGCAGGCGTGCGCCACGCCACTGCTGCAGCGCTGCGTGGACGACACGCTTGCGCGTATTCCGTCGTCGCTGCTGGACGCTGCCTGCGTGGCCAATGCACGCCGCGTGGATGATCGGCTGCAGGAACAGCGGATTTCCGCAGGATGTTTATCGTACTGACACATGCGCCGCTGACCATGGGGCAGCGGTCTCTTCCAGGATGATGAGGGCGGAACAATGGCAACGCAGATGGGTGGTCGCAGGGCTCGGCAGCAGGGCTTCAGCCTGATCGAGATCATGGTGGTGGTGGTCATCATCGGCATTCTGGCTGCACTGATCGTGCCCCGGTTGATGGATCGCCCTGATCAGGCCCGCGTGGTGGCTGCACGCCAGGACATCGCCGCGCTGATGCAGGCGATGAAGCTGTATCGGCTGGACAATGGTCGCTACCCCAGTGCCGAGCAGGGGCTGCAGGCGTTGGTGAAGCCACCGCAGGGCAGTGCTGCGATGCCGGTAACGCCCTACCTCGACCGCCTGCCGGATGACCCGTGGGGGCACCCGTACCAGTACCAGAACCCCGGCACGCACGGCGATATCGATGTGTTCTCACTGGGGGCCGACAGCAAGCCCGGCGGTGAGGCCGGCAACGCGGATATCGGCTCCTGGCAGTTGTGAGGCCAGACAATGGCACGCCGTAAAATTCCAGGTGCATTTGCCCGCCAGCAGGGCATGGCGGTGATCGTGGCGATGCTGGTGGTGGCACTGGTGGCGGTGATCGCCACGGCACTGCTGACCCGTCAATCGGCGCAGCTGCGTGCGGTACGCAGCGATCAGCTGCGCATGCAGGTGCGTATGGCGGTGGACGCCACCCTGGAGCGCGCGGCGCAGCAGTTGCGTGACGACGCGCGCGAGCAGTTGACCACAGTTGGCAGCGGACGCTGGGCGCGTCCGCTGCAGCTTCAGGTGCCACTGCCGGTGCACCTGCAGCTGGTGGACGCGCAGTCGAGGTTCAACCTGCGCACGCTGCTGGCCGACGGCCAACCTGCAGCGGAGGCAATGCGTGCGTTCACCACGCTGTGTGCCGGGCAGGGGCTGCCTCGCGCCGCCTGTGCCAGTGCCGCAACGCAGATCCAGTCGCGCCTGCGCGATGGCGCGCGGCAGGCGCGCGCACCGCTGCCGCGCGAGTCGCTGATCGAACAGGTACTGGCCGGCGCCGATCCGGTGGCGGTACAGGCACTGGCAGGGCGCACGGTGGTGCTGCCTGCGCAGACCCTGGTCAACGCCAATACAGGTGATATCGCCGTGCTGCAGGCGATTGCACCCGGGGTGGATGCCGGGCGCCTGCAGGCGCTGCTGGGCGAGCGCGATCGTGGCCACTGGCTGCTCAACCGCGGTGACATCGCCAACCGGCTGCAGCTGAGCAACGAACAGATGGCGCTGATGCCGCTGGGTATCCACAGCGAGTGGTTTCTGGCGGTTGGCCAGGTACAGGCAGACGGCGCATCGGTGGATTTCCGCGCATTGATCTGGCGCGAGTACCGCGATGACAGCGTGCGTGTGCAACGGGTATGGACAAGGATCGGTGCATGAGCACGCAGCTGAGAATGCGCCTGCCGGCGCTGGATCGATTGGATGGGGACAGCGCGGTCGAGTGGGCGCAGCTGCACAAGGACCGTGTTCTGGCGACGGGCAGTGACCGTCTGTCGACGCTGGGCCAGCGCTTTCCGCAGGCGATAGTGCATGCGAGCCTGGACCCGCAGGACCTGATCCTGCTGGAACTGCAACTGCCGCCGCTGTCCGGGCGCCGCCTGCAGGCGGCCCTGCAGGGCGAAGTGGAAGCGATGCTGCTGGATGATCTGCAGGAGGTAGTGCTCGGCCATGGGACACAGGCGGCCGATGGCACGGTGGCGGTGGCGTGGCTTGGCCTGCAGGCGATTGCGCGGGTACAACAGCAGTTGCAGGACTGTGGGCTGCAGTTGCAGGCGCTGCATCCGACCCCCTTGCTGCTGCCGTGGTCGGCCGGGCAGGCCACCTTGCAGTTGTGTGGCGAGCATGTACTGGTTCGCTGCGGCCGTGATCGTGGCTTCGTCCAGTGGTGCAGCGGGCGTGACCTGGCCTCGGTGATGCAGATGCTTGCCGTACGCTTGCAGCAGGCTGGGGTGCAGGCGGTGCAGTGGATCGATGCCGTACCGCCTGCCTGGGCCGAGCGCCTGCCGGCCAGCGTGCTGGCGCAGGCGGCGCAGTCCAGCGGTCCGCTGCCTGGCTGGTCGCTGCCGTTGCCGGCCGTGGGGGCAGGTGCGCCGCGGCTGGCCATCGGCCTTGCGTTGGCGGCGGCGGTGCTGGCTGCGCTGGGTCTGCAACTGCAGGTATCGCGCTGGCAGGGCGAGGGTGAAGCCTTGCGGCAGGACATGGCGCGGCAGTTCAGCACGCACTTCCCGGAGATCCACGATGTGGTCGACCCGGTGTTGCAGGCACGGCGGGCGCTGGCGGTGCCGGCAGCGCCACGGGCACTTCCTGCCGTGCAGCAGCAGGTTGCCAGCGTGCTGCAAGCCATACCTGAGTTGGCGGGCCAGGTTCGCAGCCTGCGCTATCAGCCGGGCCAGCTGGAGATGGAGCTGGATGCCGACGCGCAGGCGTTGGCCGAGGACGCGCAACGGCTGGAGCGCTGGCAGCAGGCGACGCAGGCACACGGGCTGCAGCTTGCGCGCGAAGCCGGTGGCCGGTTGCGGATCAGCAGCGGGGCTGCGCCGTGACCGCAGCCGGGTTGCGTACAGCTGCATCCCTGCGCGGACTGCAGCACCGTTGGCAGCGGCTGGCGGCGCGCGAGCGCGCGATGCTGCTGTTGATGGCTGCCGCGATAGTGGCGGCCACGCTGTGGCTGGGCTGGCTGCAGCCGCTGCTGAAACAGCGCGGCCATTGGCAGGCTGAACTGCCACGGCTGCAGGCACAGTCGGCGGCACTTGCACCGCTGCTGCGTGCCCGTGAACAACAGCGGCAGGCGCAGGGCCAGCACCCGACGCTTGCCGGGCTGCGCCAGCAGATCACCGCTGCCGGCTTGGCCGACAGCCTGCACATCGAACAGCGTGACGGGCGCTGGCACCTGCGGGTGCAGAGCGTGCCCGCCGATGCGCTCTGGAACTGGCTGCTGCCCTTGCTGGCCGACCCGGCCATCGAACTGCAGCAACTGCAACTGCAACGCACAGGGGACGCGAACATGCCGGCGGCACGGATTTCCGGAAACATCGTGATGGCCGCCAATGGCGGTGGCCATCCATGAAGTCGATGCGCAGCCTGGGCTGCAGCGCGGTACTGGCACTGGTGGTGGGCCTGGCCCATCTTCCGGCGGCGGTGCAGGCGCAGGACGCCAGTGGCGAACCGGTACAGTTGAACCTGGTGGACACCGATATCGGCGGGGTGCTGCGCATGGCGGCACGCTTCACCGGCCGCCAGTTCCTGGTCGATCCACGGGTGACCGGCAAGATGACCGTGGTCTCCGATGGGCCGGTCAGCCGAGTGCAGGCCTACCAGCTGTTGCTGGGTGCATTGCGCATGCGCGGGTTTGCCGTGGTTGAAAGCGGGGGCGTCAGCCGGGTGGTACCGCAGGCCGACGCCAAGCTGCTGGGCGGGCGCGTTGGTGCCGGCGGTGCGGGAGGCGAGATAACCACGCGCACGTTTGCCCTGCGCTACGAAAGCGCGGGGGCGCTGGTGGCGGTACTGCGGCCGATGATCAGCCCGGATAATCCGATCACCGCGAACCCGGGCAACAACACGCTGGTCATCACCGACTACGCCGACAATCTGGAGCGCATCGCGCGGGTGATCGCCAGCGTGGATACGCCGGCCGGCATGGACACCGACGTGGTCAAGCTGCAGCAGGGCATTGCCGTGGACGTGGCGGCGATGGTCGCACCGTTGCTGGACGCGCAGGGCGCGGAGCCGGCGCAGAAGGTGGTGGTGATGGCCGACCCGCGCAGCAACAGCGTGCTGCTGCGCTCCAGCAGCCCGGGCCGCACGCGCCTGGCGCGGCAGCTGGTGGAGAAGCTGGACAAGGCCCAGGACGAGTCCGGCAACCTGCATGTGGTGTACCTGCGCAATGCCCAGGCCACGCAGCTGGCCGGGGTGCTGCGTGGCGTGGTGGCGGGGCAGAGCGATGCGCCGGCGATGGGCAGCAGCGACGGCATCACCGCACTGCCGGGCGAGACCAACCGCAGCGCCAGCACGCCGGCGCAACCCGCACAGGGCAAGAGCAAGGGCAATGCGCTGGAATCGCCGCGGCTTGACCCGGGGCGTCGTGATCCGATCGATGCCGGCAGCACCGGCTTCAGCCAGAACGGCATCTCGGTGCAGGCGGACATCGCCACCAATACCCTGCTGATTTCCGCCCCGGAGCCGGTGTACCGCAACCTGCGGCGGGTGATCGACCAGCTCGACCAGCGCCGGGCGCAGGTGCTGGTGGAGAGCCTGATCGTGGAGGTCAACCAGACCGATGCCGCTGAACTGGGCGTGCAATGGATGCTGGGCAACGGCCGCACGTTCGGTGGCACCCACTTCGGTGGCACCACCGGTGGCAGTGGCATCAGCACTACCGCGCGCACCACGCTGGATGCACTGCCGAAGGACGGCCTGAACATCGGCGTGATCGACGGCACGATCAATCTGCCGGGCGTCGGCCAGATCCTCAACATGAAGGCGCTGGCCAATGCCCTGCAGAGCAAGGGCGGCGCCAACATCCTCTCCACGCCGAACCTGATGACCCTGGACAACGAGGCGGCCAGCATCATGGTCGGGCAGACCGTGCCCTTCGTCAGTGGCCGCTATGTGACCGACGGTGGCGGTGGCAGCAACAACCCGTTCCAGACCATCGAACGCGAGGACGTGGGCCTTAAGCTGCGGGTGCGCCCGCAGATTTCCGAGGGCGGCACGGTGAAGCTGGACATCTACCAGGAAGTCAGCAGCATCGATGCGCAGAGCTCGGGCAGCGCCGGCATCATCACCAACAAGCGGGCGCTGGATACCAGCGTGCTGCTCGATGACGGCCAGATCATGGTGCTGGGCGGCCTGCTGGAAGACAGCGTCAGCCATGGCCGCGATGCGGTACCGGGGCTGGGGAAGATCCCTGTGCTGGGCGCGCTGTTCCGCAGCGACACGCGCAAGCGGGCCAAGACCAACCTGATGGTGTTCCTGCGCCCGCACGTGGTGCGCGACCCGGCCGCCGGACAGCGCCTGACCCGCGACCGCTATGACTACATGCGCAATGCACAGGCCGCTGCGCAGCCGGTGCAGAGCTGGGCGTTGCCGGCGCTGTCGGCACCGCAGCTGCCGCCGCAGGACCTGTCGGTGCTTGGCCAGGGCAATGCGCGTGATGGCCAGGGCCAGCCGTTGCAGAACGGCAGCCTTGCGGCGTTGTATCCGGCCAGCGAGGGCAATGTGCAGGTGGTGCAGTTTGCACAGGGGCTGGACGCGGCACGTGCCACCCAGGCCGTGGCACAGGTACGCGCGCTTGGCCTGCAGGCCTATGCCGAGACCACGCCGGGTGAAACGGGACAGCGTCTGCGGGTGCGGGTGGCGCGCGACCCGGCCACGCTCGACCCGGCGCTGCAGCAGCTGCGCGGGCTGGGCTACACCCCGGAACTGGTCATCGGCCCATGAGCACGCCCGTGCCGTTGCCACTGCTGCCGTATGCCTGGGTGCGAAGCCACGGGGTGATGCTGGCCGAAGCAGGGGGCGCGCCGGTACTGCTGGGGACCACCGAGACCGCCGCCTGGGCGGTGGCCGAGCTGCGCCGCCGGCACGGGCCGCTGCCGTTCCAGGTACTGGAAGGGGCGGCCTGGCAGCAGCGCTTGGGCGAGCAGTATCGTGACGGTGGCGACGCTGCTGCGGTGGTCGGCGCGGCCGAAAGCGAAGTCGATCTCGACCGGCTGATGCAGGACATGCCCGAGGTGACCGATCTGCTGGATGCGCAGGACGATGCGCCGGTGATCCGCATGATCAACGCGCTGTTGGCGCAGGCCGCGCGTGATGGCGCCAGCGACCTGCACATCGAACCTTTCGAAACGCATTCGGTGGTGCGCTACCGCGTCGATGGCACCCTGCGTGACATGGTGCAGCCACGGCGTGCGCTGCATGCGGCGCTGGTATCGCGCATCAAGATCATGGCCCACCTGGATATCGCCGAGAAGCGCCTGCCGCAGGACGGGCGCATCGCCATCCGCGTGGGGGGCAGACCGCTGGACATCCGTGTGTCCACGGTGCCGACCGGACATGGCGAGCGCGCGGTGCTGCGCCTGCTGGAAAAGGACGCTGGGCGCCTGCAGCTGCAACGCCTTGGCATGGCCGACGATACCCTGGCCACCTTCACCGGGTTGATCCGCCAGCCGCATGGCATCGTGCTGGTGACCGGGCCGACCGGTAGCGGCAAGACCACCTCGCTGTATGCGGCGCTCGGGCAGCTCGACAGCAGCACCAGCAACATCCTCACCGTGGAGGACCCGGTGGAGTACGACTTCGCCGGCATCGGCCAGATCCAGGTCAACGCGCGCATCGGCATGAGCTTCGGTACGGCATTGCGCGCGATCCTGCGCCAGGATCCGGACACCATCATGATCGGTGAGATCCGCGACCTGGAAACGGCGCAGATCGCGGTGCAGTCGTCGCTGACTGGTCACGGCGTGCTGGCATCGCTGCATACCAACGATGCGATTTCGGCGGTGACCCGACTGGCGGACATGGGCGTGGAACCGTTCCTGCTGGCCTCATCGTTGCGCGGTGTGCTGGCACAGCGACTGGTGCGAAGGCTGTGCCTGCAGTGTAGGCGTGCCGAGACCGATACCGAGGGGCGCACAGTGTGGCGGGCCGTAGGCTGCTCCGCCTGCGCGAACAGCGGCTACCGTGGGCGCACCGGCATCCATGAACTGTTCGTGGTGGATGAGCGCGTGCGCGCGTTGATCCATGAAGGGCAGGGCGAACCCGCGCTACGCGAGGCCGCGCGGCGTGCCGGCATGCGCAGCCTGCGCCAGGACGGGCAGCGCTGGGTCGACAGCGGGGTGACCACGCTGGAGGAGATCCTGCGCGTGACCGGTGACGACTGAGGCGCGCATGGCACTGTTCGATTACCAGGCCGCCAACGCACAGGGGCGCATAGAGAAGGGACAGCTGGACGCCGACAACGCGCGCGGCGTGCGCCAGCAACTGCGCGGGCGCGGGCTGACACCGGTACAGGTATCAGCCGCACGCAATGCCGGCAGTGGCTGGGGCACGCGCAGACTGTCGGCCAGCGAACTGGCCTGGGCCACGCGGCAACTGGCCAGCCTGCTGGCCGCCAGCCTGCCGCTGGAAAGCGCATTGAGTGCGGTGATCGAACAGGCCGAACGTCCGCACGTTGCGCAGGCGCTCACCGCAGTGCGTGCCGATGTGCGCGCTGGCCAGCGGTTGACCGTGGCGCTGGCGGCGCGGCCGCGCGATTTCCCTGGGATCTATCGTGCCCTGGTGGGGGCCGGCGAGGATTCCGGCGATCTGGCGCGGGTGATGGAACGTCTGGCCGACTACATCGAAGAGCGCAACGCGCTGCAGGCGAAGGTGCTGACGGCGTTCATCTATCCGGCGGCGATCAGCCTGGTGTCGGTGGCGATCGTGATCTTCCTGCTCAGCTACGTGGTGCCCCAAGTGGTGACGGCGTTCGTGCAGGCACGGCAGACGCTGCCGATGCTGACCCAGGTGATGCTGGCGGCCAGTGCTTTCGTACGCGCGTGGGGCGTATGGACGGGGATAGGCATCGGCGCACTCGTGGTCGGCTGGCGGCTGGCACTGCGGCGGCCGGATCTTCGCCTGCGCTGGGACAGCCTGTTGTTGCGCTTACCGATGGTGGGGCGATTCGTGCTGGGCGTGAACAGCGCTCGCTTTGCATCGACACTGGCGATCCTGCTGGATGCCGGCGTGCCGCTGCTGCGCGCACTGGACGCCGCACGACAGACACTGGGCAACGCGCTGCTGGCGCGCTGTGCCGATGATGTGGCCGCGCGCGTGCGCGAAGGTACTTCGCTTGGCGCTGCGCTGAAGGTGCAGAAAGTGTATCCGCCGATCCTGGTGCATCTGGTGGCCAGTGGCGAGAAGACCGGTTCATTGGCCCCGTTGCTCGACCGCGCTGCACAGACCATCTCGCGCGAGATCGAACGCCGCGCGATGGCACTCACTGCATTGCTGGAGCCCACGATGATCCTGGTGATGGGGGGCGTGGTGCTGACCATCGTGCTGGCCGTGCTGATGCCGATCATGGAAATGAACCAGCTGGTGCAATGACGTGCATCCACGCATGGCGTGGATCTACTGATGCCCGGTTTCTCCACACAATCCTCCACACCTTTTCTCGATCTTCCACAGGTTTCTTAAGCGGCCTGTCATCGGCGACGACCAGCATGTCCCTGTCGCCGCAGAGTGGGCTGGGAGGCCCTCGGCGGCAGCAGGCGTGTAGTGACCGTTCCTCCCTTGGTGTTTCACCTTCGCAGTAAACCCTTCAGGAGAAGATCATGAACAAGTACAAGACCCTGGCCGCGCTGGTTGCTACCGCGCTGCTCGCCACTGCTGGCGCCGCTTCGGCCCAGACCGCCGTCACCGGCGGCGGCGCTTCGCTGCCGGCCGACCTCTACAAGGGCCAGGCCGACAGCATCCTGCCGGCCAACTTCAGCTACGCCGTGACCGGTTCGGGCACTGGCAAGAAGGCCTTCCTGGAAAACAACTCGGCGCTGTTCTCGACCACTGGCACCGTGCATTTCGCCGGCAGCGATTCGGTGCTGAGCTCGACCGAACTGAGCACCTACACCGCCACCTACAACCAGGCCAGCAATGCCAATCGCTATGGCAACCTGATCCAGGTGCCGTCGGTGGCTACCTCGGTGACCATTCCGTTCAACAAGGCCGGTTCGGCGGTTGACCTGAGCGTGGCACAGATCTGTGGCGTGTTCTCCGGTGCGATCACTGACTGGTCGACCATCGATGCCAACCGCAGTGGCCCGATTCAGGTGGTCTACCGTCCGGAAAGCAGCGGCACCAGCGAAATGTTCACCCGCTTCCTGACCGCCGCCTGTGCGCCGGAATTGGCCGCCACCTCGAACCTGGTCGATGGCAAGTTCGCCATCAAGTCGACCTTCGCCGATCTGTACAAGCGTGATGCCAACAACAACCTGCCGGCCTTCCTGGTGGCCGCGCCGGCCGCCGGCGGCAACTCGCTGTACAACGCCGTGTACGCGCAGGCCGGCCGCATCGGCTATGTGGGTCCGGACGTGATCCCGAGCCTGACCGATGCCACCAAGGTTGCCAAGGTCAAGGGCTTCTCGCCGGACCAGGTGAGCGTGCAGGCCACCCTGGAAACCGTCGCTCCGCCGACCGGCACTGCTGCCGAAAATCCGGCCAACTGGGTGCCGGTGTTCGGCAATCCGTCGGCTGGCTATCCGATCGCCGGCTACACCAACCTGATCATCGGCCAGTGCTACAAGGATTCGACCGTCGCCAACAGCCTGCGTGGCTTCCTGATGCGCCACTACGCCACTGACTACACCGCCACCCCGGCGCTGGTGGCCCATGCCAAGGCGATCACCGACCACGGTTTCATCCCGCTGACCAAGGTGTGGCGCGACGCGATCCGCAACCGCTTCGTGCTCGCCGGCAACGCCGCTGGCCTGAACAACCCGAGCACCTGCGCCGGCATCGGCCGTCCGCTGTAATCGCGTCCGGTAGTTGAAATCTGTGTTACCCAACGCCGGCCCTTTGGGCCGGCGTCTCCTTTTCCGGCGGCGGTGCGGGCCAGTGCAGTGCATTGCTGTCGGCTTCATGTCACGTGAACCGTCTATCAGTGGCAGGGCATGCGTTGCGCGTGCCTCCCGATCGCTGCCGCAGCTGCGGCCCACCAGGTTGATGAGGTTCCGATGTCGCTCCCGCACACGTCCGCTGTTCATTCGGCTGCGCCGATGCGCCGCAACCACCCGATGGCCTGGGCCATCGCGGTGGCGTTGGGAACCCTGGCTGCCCCCGCCAGCCATGCGCAACAGGCGTTCAGTCCGGGCTGGTTCGCCGACCGCGGCGCGGCGCAGGGTGCGGCCGCACAGAGCGGGCGCATGCCCAATGGCGTGCCCATCCAGTTCCAGTTGCCCGCGCAGCAGCAGGACGCCGCGCGGCAGAAGCTGCAGCAGTCGATCGACAACCTTGGTACCGCGGCGCAGGCGATCGCTCTGCAGCGACGCATGCAGGAACAGGCCCGGCAGTCGCGTCGCGAGGCAGGCTTCGTGGTGGCCGATGGGTTGGGCAAGGATGGACTGAAGGTCGATGAGAACCCCCTGACGCGCGGCTGGGTGAATGCGCGCGAGGCGATCCAGTCGCAGGGCAGCGATGGCCGCATACAGGTCAGCATCGAGCAGACTGCTGACCAGGCGATCCTGAATTGGGAATCCTTCAACATCGGTGGCAACACCACCCTCAACTTCCTGCAGAACCCCGACTGGGCGGTGCTGAACCGGGTGAATGATCCGGACGCGCGGCCCAGCCAGATCCTTGGCCAGCTGAAGGCCAACGGCACGGTGTTCGTGGCCAATCGCAGCGGCGTGGTGTTCGGCAACAACAGCCAGGTCAACGTCCGCAACCTTGTTGCTGCTGCAGCACGCATCAGCGACGCGCAGTTCCGTGACAACGGCCTGTACAGTGCCGACGCGAACACCTCGGCCCTCACCGATGCCGTGGGCAAGGTCATGGTTGAACGGGGCGCGCGCATCACCACGCATGAACCCACCAGCGCAACGCGTGGCGGCGGCTATGTGCTGCTGGCAGGCCACAGTGTGGAGAACGCGGGCCAGATCGAGACGCGCAAGGGCCAGGCCCAGCTGGCGGCCGGCGACAGCTTCGTGATCCGCCGCGGCGTGGGTACGGCGGCCAATACCGCTTCGACCACACGCGGCAACGAGATCGCGCCGCGCCTGCTCACCGACAGTAGCGCCGGCAGCGTCCGCAATACCGGCCTGCTGCTGGCCCGCGAGGGCGACATCACCCTGGCCGGGCGCAGCGTCGAGCAGGCCGGTGTGGCCGTGGCCAGCACCACGCTGGGCCAACGCGGCACCGTGCACCTGCTGGCCTCGGCCAGTGACACCCGGGCCAAGGTCACCCTGGCCGAAGGCTCGACCACGGCGGTGCTGATCGAAGACGATGGCAAGGCCAGCGCACTGGATACCCAGCGCGATGCACTGCTGAAGGAGTCGGCCGAACAGGATGCACTTCGTGCAGCGTCGCGGACGACGACCTTCGACAATCTGTCCCTGCACAGCGATCGACGCGATCAGTCGCGGGTGGAGATCGTTTCCGGGGGCGACATCCATTTCCAGGGCAACTCGCTGACGGTGGCCACCGGCGGCCAGGTGATTGCCGATGCCGGTCGCCGCAGCCAGCTGGACAACGCCGCGCGTGTGGATGTCTCCGGCGCGGTGGGTGTAAAGGTGGCGATGGAAAGCAACAATGTACAGGTCAAGGTGCAGGGCAATGAACTGCGCGATTCGCCCGACAACCGCGACAGCGGCAAGCTGACCAGCAGCGAAGTCTGGATCGACCGTCGGCAGCTGATCCACGTGCCGGCCGGCACTGGCGGCTACGAGGGCGATCGCTGGTATGCCGCCGGCGGATTGCTGGAAGTGGGCGGCTATCTGGACAACCAGGGCCACTCGATCAGCGAATGGGCGGCGCAGGGCGGCACGGTGCTGCTGGGCGGCAGCGAGGTGGTCACCGGCGCAGGCTCGCGGATCAATCTGGCGGGCGGCAGCCTGGACGTGCAGAGCGGGGCGATACAGCAGAGCTGGTTGCGCGGCGTCGACGGGCAGGTATACCGGCTGGACGACGCGCCGGCGGAGATGCTGTTCGATGGTCTGTACAAGGGCTACGAGGTAAAGCAGGAGCGCTGGGGTGTCACCGAGGCGTTCCGCAACCCCATCGTTTTCGCTGCGCAGCGGACTGACAACGGCTACACCGTCGGCCGCGATGCCGGGCGCCTTGTAGTGTCCGCGCCGACCGCAGTGCTGGACGGCCAGGTGGAGACCACCACCTTCCAGGGCGCGCAGCAGGGGCGACGGCCCGATGCTGCGTTGGAAGGCTATGCGCAGGCGCAGACGGCGGTGGCGCGGAACGCCGGGCTGTATCTGGGGCGCTATGACGGCCTGGGCCGCAATGGCGCGTTCGATACAGATGTGCGCGTGCAGGGCGGTACAGCGATCCCCGGCCTGACGCTGCAGTCGCCGATCGGCAGCGAGCGGCGCGACACCGTGTGGCTTGATGCCGGGCTGCTCAACGCGCAGCAGTGGGGTGCCATCGACCTGGCTACCGCCGGCCGCGCCTCCGTCGATGCGCCGCTGACGCTGCAGGCTGGCGGCGCACTCAACCTGATCGGCAGCACCGTCAACCTGGCCGGTGACATCCACATCGTGGGTGGCCGGCTGCAGGCGGGCAATCTGCTGGATGTGCTGGGCCGGCCGACGGCGCTGCTGCGCAACGGCCGCGCCGACGTTGCCATTGCCGACGGTACCCGGATTGATCTGGCCGGTGGCTGGAGCAATGCGGCGCTTGGCATCGGGCTGGACAGCGGCGTGGCGTGGACCGAGGGTGGCAGCCTGCGCCTGCAGAGCAGCCATGACGTGACGGTGGGCCGCCAGGTCGCTGTCGATGTCGACGCCGGTGCTGCGCTGGACATGCAGGGCAAGGGCCGCATCGGCAAGGGCGGCAGCGTAAACCTGCAGGCCAACACTGCCGAGGTGGCGACAGATGGCAGTGGTCGCGTGCGATTGGGCGAAAGCAGCTATTTCAGCGGCCGTGGCGAGGGCGGTGGCACGTTCGCGCTGGGCACCGGCGGCAAGGTTGTGGTCGGCACAGCCCTGCAGGAAGCGAGCGCACTGCAGCTGGACGCGGCGCTGTTCGGCAGTGGCTTCACGCAGTACGACATCAATGCCCATCAGGGCCTGGATATCGCCGACGGCACCGAGCTGGTCGTGCAGACGCCGGGTCTGCGCCTGGCCGAAGACGCGCGCACGGCGCAGGATCGGACGAGTGCGCTGCAGGCATGGTCGGCGCCGTTGTACGCGGCTGATCCGCAGAACGGGCGCATCCGCCAGCGCAGCGGCGCCAGCATCACCCTGCGTTCGGACCGCAATAGCGTGGGCGGCGACCTGCGCGTGGGACGCGACGCGCGTATCGCCGTCGATCCAGGCCAGGCGATCTCGCTGCTGGGCGCGGGCAACATCGACGTGGAGGGGACGCTGCAGGCACGCGGCGGCCGCATCAGCATCGACGATGTGCGCCCGGACACGGCGCTGTACGCCGGCCAGCGCACCGAGCGTACCTGGCGGATCGGTGACCGGGCGGTACTGGACGCCAGCGCCGATTCGGTTTCGGTGGTCGATGCTGCTGGCCGCCTGCGCGGACAGGTACGGACGGGCGGGCGCATCGAGATCGGTGGCGCGCTCGACTGGGAGACGTCGGCCTTCATCGACAACCGGCCGCCGGAAGCCTTCGTCGTAGTCGAACGCGGTGCACGCCTTGACGCGCGCGGTGCCTCGGCCGAGCTGGATATTGATGGACAGGGTCGTACCCGGGTCGACAGCGACGGCGGCCAGATAGTGCTGCGTTCGGCCAATGCGCTGTACCTGCAAGGGGCGATGGATGCGGCGGCCGGTGGCAGTGGGGCGCGCGGTGGCACGCTGGGCCTCGCCTTTGGCGGCAGCGTGCATGCACGCGGAGCAACCGAGGAGGTGCTGCGCGAACGGGCGATCACGCTCAGCCAGCAGACCGCGGCCGAGACGTCGTTGCCAGCGCGGCTGGACTATGGGCATGCCACACTGTCGGTGCAGCAGATCCAGGCCGGCGGATTCGACAATCTCTCGGTCTTCGGCGACCTCCGCACGCTCGGCAATGTCGACCTGCGTATGGCCGAGTCCCTGCGCATCTACGGGCAGGGGCAGTCCAGTCTGGGCGTGGCCGCAGGCGCAAGCGCAAGCGCGCCCAGCGCGATCTCGCTGTCGGCACCGTATGTGCGTCTGGCGCAGGCGCGCTGGAAGCAGTTGTCGGGCGAGAGCCTGCAGTTCACCCAGGGTGCGGTATCAGCGACTGCGGGCGATCATGCGCTGGCGGTCAATGGCGATCTCATCGATCTTCGCGATGTCACCTGGCTGCCCAGCTTCGACCATCTCTCGTTGAACAGCCGCAGTGATGTGCGCCTTCTTTCCAGCATCGCCAGCAACGCGGCGGTCAGTTCGCTGCTGGCACCGGGCTCGATCGACCTGACCGCGGCGCGCCTCTATCCGACGTCCGGGGCGGTGGGCCGGGTGGTGGCGGGTGCATCGGCGCAGACCGTGGACACCGTCGACTACTGGGCGAACCCGGATGCGGTGCTGCGCATCCAGGGTAACGGTACGGCAGCGGGTGTCCCTGCATCGGCGTTCGGCTCGCTGCGACTGGTGGCCGCTACCGTGCAGCAGGGTGGTGCGGTGTGGGCGCCGATGGGAACCCTGCAGCTGGGTGGTCTGGCCATGGGCGGTACGGCCGGCGGCCGGGTGGAACTGCTGCCCGGCAGCATCACCTCCACCAGCGGTGCCGGCCTGGCGCTGCCCTATGGCGGTACCGCCGATGGGGTCAACTGGCGCATCGGCAGCCGCAGCGTGGATTCCTTGACCGCCGGTGGCATCACCTCGATGGGCGTCACCCTCAAAGCCAACCAGGTGAACGTGAGCCCGGGCGCGCTGCTGGACATGTCCGGTGGCGGCGACCTGACCGGCGCAGCATTCATCTCCGGTCGGGGTGGTTCGGTGGACGTGCTGCGTACCGCGTTGGCCGATGCCAACCCCCGCTACGCGTTCAGTGCCTCGGGCAACCCGGTGTATGCCATCGTGCCCGGCTATACGGGCGCGTTCGCGCCCACCAGCACCGATGGCTTCGCCGCGCCCGGTATCGGTCAGCAGATCACCGTGCCGGCGGGTGTTCCCGGGTTGCCGGCGGGCACCTACACGCTGCTGCCGGCCAACTTCGCGCTGCAGCCCGGTGCGTTCCGTGTCGAGCTTGGCGCGACCGGTGCGTCCGGCGTTTCCCAGCCGCTGCCGACCGGCACCGGCACCTGGCGCGTGTCCGGCCACCAGCGTGGCGGTCTGGGCGCTGTGCAATCGCCGCTGCTGACCGACGTGCTGCTGACACCGGCGGCGGTGGTGCGGCGGCATTCGGGTTACAACGAAACCAGCTACAACGCCTTCGTGCAGGCAACGGCCGACCGCCGCGGCGAATCGCGCGGCTGGCAGACCATCGATGCGCTGGGCCTGACCCTGGCGCTGGGTGAGGGCGCCGGACGCCAGGGCGCGGCGGCAATCGACTTCGCCGGTACCGCGCGGTTTGCCGCGGCCAACGACAAGGGGCGGGGCGGCACCCTGGTGGCTTCGATGGCCAATCCGGCCATCGGCACGCTGGAGGTCATCGCTGCCGATGGCGTTGCGCAAACGCGCGACCGAGGCGTGACCTTTACCGACCAGGCCCTCAATGCATTCCAGCCGGCGCGCATGGTGATCGGTGGTCAGATCAACCAGGTGGCGTCGCAGGTGACGGTGACCGGCCAGGCCCGCAGCGTGGCGATCCGTTCCGGGGCCACGTTGCAGGCACCGGAAATCCTGGTGGCGGCAGCCGCCGGTGGCGCCGGCATTCTGGTCGAAGCCGGGGCGACCGTGAACACCTTGCCGTACGCACGTGCCGGTGGCGACGCCGTCGACACGCTGCCTTACCAGGTCACGGGCGGCCTGCTGGCGGTGTCCAACCAGCGCCTGAACCTGATCACCGGCACCACCGGCGTTGCCGCCGGCCCGGTGGCGATCGATATCGGCGGCTGCCAGGACGCGTGCGAGGGACAAGCGCGGCTGGTGTCCGACGGCAGCATCGCTGTCGCCACCGATGGCACCCTGCAACTGCGCGATTCGGCCAGCTACGGCACGCGCCAGCTGGGCGTCAGCATGGCTGCATTGAACCTCGGCAGCGCCGAAGCCATCGCACAGGCGGCGGCAGCGGGTGCACTGCCCGCCGGCATGACCATGAACCAGACGGTGCTGCAGCAGCTGCTGCGTGGCAACGCGGCTACCGGCGCACCCGCGCTGGACACGCTGAGCCTGGTGGCGCGCGATTCGGTGAATGTGTTCGGCAGCGTCGACCTGGATGCGCGCGACAGCGCCACCGGCGTTGGCAGCCTGCGCACCCTGGTGCTGGGCGCGCAGGCGATCCACGGCTATGGCAACGCCAGCGACCGTGCGCGCATCCTGGTGGATACGCTGGTGTGGGATGGTGCGCTGGCGGCCACGCAGGCCACGGGCAGCAACGCGGCCGTGCCGCCGGCAGAGCCGATGGTGGATCGCCTGGGCGATGGCCAGCTGGATATCGTCACGCGCACCCTGACGCTGGGGCGTGCGCCGTACAGCAGGCCCAGCTCCGAGGTCGCGGCCAACCGTCAGGTACTTGGCTTCAGCGCGTTGAACCTCGGGGCTTCGGAACAGATGGTGTTCTCGGCGAAGGGAACGCTGGATGCGTACCAGCAGCGCGGCGAGTACCTGGCCGACAAGGGCTGGCAGTACAGCGGTGGCAGCGTGGCCATCAGCACGCCCCTGCTGACCGCAGACCCGGGCGCGCAGCTCGCCCTGCGCATCGGCGGCAGTTTCGCCCTGCACGGGGGCAACGGCAGGGCTGGCGGTGATGCGCTGGGCAGTGAGCTCAGCATCGACGCTGATCGCATCCTGCTGGACAGCACGATCGCCCTGGCCTCCGGCCGCCTGTCGGCCAGTGCGCGCCAGGGCATCGGCGTGGGTGCGCATGCTGCGCTGGATCTGGCGGGTCGCAAGGTCAGCCTGTTCGACGTGGACAAGTACAGCTGGGGCGGTGATGTGCTGCTGTCCAGCGACAGGGGCGAGGTGACCACCGATACCGCCTCGCGCATCGATGTGTCGGCGCGCAACAACCGCGGTGGGCGATTGACGGTCAATGCCCTGGCCGGTCGCGCGGATCTGGCCGGGCGTGTGGACGGCGCGGCCAGCGGCCGCTACGACGCCGGTGGCACCGTGGTGCCCTACGACGCGGCCGAACTGGTGGTGCGTGCACGCCAGCTGCAGGATTTCGCAGGGTTGAACCAGCGGCTGAACAGCAGCGGCGTGACCGGCGCGCGCACCTTCCAGATCGGCGAGGGGGATCTGCAGATCGGCGACGAGGTGAAGGCGCGACGGGTCGACATCAGCGTGGACAAGGGCAGCCTGACCGTGGCCGGGCGCATCGACGCCAGCGGCGAGCAGGTCGGCAGCATCCGCCTGTACGCCCGCGACGCGCTGCAGGTGAACGGCACGCTCGACGCGCATGGCAGTGGCCTGCGCGTGGACAGCTACGGCAAGATCATCGACAGCCCCAACCGGGCGACGGTCGAACTGGGCAGCGCCGCAGGCCAGGTCAGCATCGGCGCCGGCGCCGCCATCGACCTGCGTTCCGGCAGCGGCGTCGCCGTGGGCAGCCAGGCCGGGCAGAACGACGGCGCTGCGCGAGGCACGCTGAAGATCGACGTGCCGCGGATCGGTACTGATGATGCGGCCATTGCCGTTGCCAACGGTATGCGCATCACCGGTGCGGCCGACATCCAGGTCAACGGCGTGCGCCGCTATGACGATGCTCCGCTGGCCTCCAGCGTGGATGTACACGGCAACCGGCCGCAGGTGGTCACCCAGCAGTGGCTGGACCAGATCGTCGATCCGGACAACCGCACGTGGATGGACGGGGCGCTGGCCAATGCCGATCTGCAACAGCGCACCGCAGCGCTGGGCAGCCACCGCCTGCGTCCGGGTGTGCAGGTGGTGGCGCGCCGTAGTGCGGACAACCCCGGCGGCGACCTGACAGTTTCCGGTGACATCGACCTGTCCGGTTATCGCTACGGTCCCGACGCCGACCGTCTCGACGCGGCGCGGCGCGGGTTTGGCGAATCGGCCTCGCTGGTGCTTCGGGCCGAAGGCAACATCAACATCCATGGCAGCATCAACGATGGCTTCGCGCCACCGCCCGCCAACCCGGATGAAGCCGGCTGGGAACTGATCGAGGGTCGCAGCAGCGGCGGCGCCAACACACCGTTCGGTGGCGGCCTGGTGGTGCCGGTGGATGGCGTGCAGCTGCAGCCGGGTACCGAATTCCCGGCGGGCACCACGCTGAACTATGCGGTGCCGGTGGAATCGGCCGTGCTGCCCGCCGGTACCGTGCTGCCCGCAGCGATGACACTGGCCGACAGTCTGCGACTGCCTGCCGGCACCGTGCTCGGTGCGGCGGTTACCACCCGTGATGGGCAGACCTTCGCCGCCGGCACCCTGCTTGACCAGCCGTTGCAGCTGGAAGCAGGCGCGCGCCTGGGCGGCGGCTTCCGGCTTCGCAGCAGCGTGCAGATGGCCGCACAGGAGTGGCCCGCCGGTGCCGTGCTGCCGATCGCGTTGCGCCTGGCACGCGCGGTAGACCTGAAACCAGGCGCATACATTCCCTCCATGACCAAGGTGGAGCTGGCCGGCGATGCACCGGTGAAGCTGCGACCTGCCGATGCCAATGGCAACCAGGGTCGCAACTGGGCGCTGGCGCCGATGCTGGCGGAAGGCACGACGTCGTGGGACCTGACCGCCGTGGCCGGCGCGGACAGCGACGCCGCCGATCCGCGCACGCGTCGCTGGGGCAGTGACGGCAGCGTGGTGCTGGCCGATACCCATCAGGGATCGGTGGGCACGGTGAAGACCGAGATCATTTTCGTGGGCGACCGCGTGCTGACCGAGCAGGCCTCGCTGGACTGGATGGGCGATACCTCCTATGCCGGTCGACCGATCGCCGAACTGGCCGATATCTTCGGCTACACCGAAGAGGAGTTCTGTGCGCTGGCAGACGGCTACTGCGGCCCCGCACCGCGCCAGGTGGCCGCACAGGGTTCGCTGGATTTCTGGGGCGATGAATCCTACGTCGGCACATCGGCCAAGGACTTCGCGGCGATCTTCGGCATGACCGAAGACGAGTTCTGCGGCTCGGCGCCCACCTACTGCTTCGGCGGAGGCACGCAGACCGAGGTGACCACCTATGGCCAGCGCCCCGGCACACCCGCGTGGAGCGTGCTGCGCACCGGCAAGGGCGACCTGGAACTGCTGGCGGCCGGCGACGTGGTGATGAAATCCGGATTCGGCGTCTACACCGCCGGCACACCCACCTCGCTTGGCAACGGGCGTGATGCGGCCTTCAATTCGCCGCGTGCGCCGGCGCCCTGGAACAGCGCCCTGCTCGGCAAGGACGTGGTGCCCGGCAGCTACGACGCTGCACTGGCGGGCTACCAGGCGTGGTATCCGGACCATGGTGGCAACCTGCGCGTGGAGGCCGGGCGGGACATCGTCGGCGATGTGTGGACCGCGCGCGCCGAATCGGGCAGCAGCGACCGCGACATGGCCCTGCATGGCAGTGCCGCCGTGGGCAACTGGCTCTGGCGGCAGGGTACCGGCAGCACCACCGGGGTGACGCCGGTGCCGACCAGCTGGTGGGTCAACTTCGGTACCTACACCAACGTCTCGGCCACCGCAGACAGCACACCGCGGATGGTCGGTTTCACCGGTTTCGGTACGCTCGGTGGCGGCAATCTCACGCTCGATGCCGGCCGCAACGCCGGTGTGCGCGAGGCGATGGGCGATGCCTTGGGGTTCATGACCGCGCCGCACTCGGGTGCGATCGTTGCCGCAGTCGGCTCGACCGGCCGGGTCAGCGATGGCCAGCTGCACCTGACCGGCGGCGGCGATCTGCGCCTGCGCACCGGCGGTGTGCTGAATCCGCAATTGACCGCCACGTTCTCCAGCCTCAACACGGCCAGGGCCGCGCAGGACCTTGACCTCAACGGCACCTTCAGCAACCTGCGGGGCAGCCTGCTGCTGGAGGCCGGCCGCATCGGTGGCATGGGCGTGACGCTGGAGAACTACGGCACGCTCGGCCGCCAGCGTGCGGCCGACCTGTTCGCCGCCGACAGTGCACGCGCGATGGGCGGTCCGGTGCTGGTGCTGGGCGATGCCACGGCATCGCTGCAGGCGCGCGGGGATGTGGTGCTGGGCGGTGTTGGCGATGCCGGCCGGGTAGCGGTGGCCAACTACAGCGGTGTGACCCAGGACAACGGCAGCCGCGCCGCAGGCACCACCTGGTTCTCGCTGTGGACCGCATCCACCGCCGTGGACCTGTTCAGTGCCGGAGGCGATCTTTCGACGGGTGTGTCCGGACCCCTGAATCTCAGCGGCAGCAACCTCGCGCCTGAGCAGGTGCAGCTGCAGGCCGGCGGGCGCGATCTGCTGCAGTACTGGCTCTATCCTTCGCGGTTCAGCGCGGTTGCCGCGCAGGGCAACATCACCTTCGACCGCCTGAGCATGCAGGACAACACCCAGGACGTACTGCTGCTGGCACCCTCGGCCAGCGGCCGCCTGGATGTACTGGCCGGCGGCGGCATCTTCGCCCAGCCGGGTGCTACCCAGATCGCACGTTCGGCCGCGGATACACGCGTGCCGGGGCCGTTCGATCCGGCCTTCATGGCCCAGGTGGGCGATGGCAGCGGCAGCCTTACGCGGCCGCACCACAACCTGTCGGTGGATGGCCATTCGGCGACGCCGGAGGCGGCATTGCCGCTGTTCGCGTTCGGTCCCAATACACCGTTGTCGAATCTGCCGGGTGCGCTATCGCCCAGCCGCTTCTATGCCGTGGGCGGGGACATCATCGGCCTGCAATCGGGCGCGCAGCGTACCTTGGATCGCTCCGGCAGCCAGCGCACGCAGTTTGCTCTGTTCGAGGCGGCCGGTGCGGTGCAGATGCGCGCCGGGCGCGACATCCTGGGTGTTTCGCTGACCGCCCTGAACAGTACGGCCACCGATATTTCGGTGGTGGAGGCAGGGCGCGACATCGTGCACCTGGATGCCGTGGTGGCCGGTCCCGGCAATCTGGAGGTCAGTGCAGGTCGTCAGCTGCGGCAGGAGGACGTGGGCAGCATCGTGACGCTGGGCGGTATCGTGCAGGGCGATACCCGCCCCGGGGCGAGTGTCGGCCTGACCGCCGGCAACCAGCAGATCGACTTCGTCGCGCTGCGTGCGCGCTATCTCGACCCGGCCAACCTGGCCGACCCGGCACAGTCGCTGGCCTCGCAGCCGGGCAAGGCGGTGAAGATCTACGACAAGGAACTGAAGCAGTGGCTGCAGCAGCGCTTCGGCAGGGCTGCCGACGGTGCCGAGGCGCTGGCGTTGTTCGATGCATTGCCGAAGGAGCAGCAGCGCATCTTCCTGCGCCAGGTCTACTACGCTGAACTGCGCGAAGGTGGTCGTGAGTACACCAATGCAGAAGGGCCGCGGTTCGGTTCCTACCTGCGCGGGCGCGAAGCGATCGCCACGCTGATGCCGGACAAGGATGCCAATGGCACAACCATCAACCGTACTGGCGATATCGTGATGTACGGCGGTTCCGGCGTGCGCACCGAAGCGGGCGGCAACATCGAGCTGATGGCACCGGGCGGGCAGATCGTGGTGGGTGTGCAGGGCGTGGTGCCTCCGGCCAGCGCGGGCCTGGTCACCCAGGGGCAGGGCGACATCCGGTTGTTCAGCCAGGACAGCGTGCTGCTGGGCCTGTCGCGGGTGATGACCACCTTTGGTGGCGACATCCTGGCGTGGTCCGAGCAGGGCGACATCAATGCCGGCCGCGGTTCGCAGACCACGCTGCTGTACACCCCGCCGCGTCGCGTCTACGACACCTGGGGCAACGTGATCCTGTCGCCGCAGGCCCCCGCCAGCGGTGCAGGCATCGCAACGTTGAACCCGATCGCCGAAGTGGCGCCGGGTGATGTCGACCTGATCGCGCCGCTGGGCACCATCGACGCGGGCGAGGCAGGTATCCGCGTGTCGGGCAACATCAACCTGGCGGCACTGCAGGTGCTCAACGCCGCCAACATCCAGGTGCAGGGCGACAGCAAGGGCCTGCCGGTACTGGCCTCGGTGAACGTCAACGCGCTGGCGTCGGCCAGCGCTGCGGCCAACAGCGCCAGCCAGGCCGCACAGGATGTGATGCGCAAGAGCCAGGACGATGCGCGGCGCAACCAGCCGTCGGTGATCAGCGTGCAGATTCTCGGCTTCGGCAGTGCCAGCAGCAGCATCGACCCGCCCGCACGCGGAAACACGGCCGCCGCCACGGGCTACGACGTCAACAGCGCCTTCCAGTTCCCGCAGGCCCGGGCAGACGCAGGCAAGCAGCCGACCCAGTAGATCCACGCCATGCGTGGATGAGGAACGGTGCGGACCAAGGCCCGCACCCACCACGCGCAGAACACAGGATCGGGCCAGCTGCCAGGGAGCGGTGGCGGCCCCAGCCAGGACGGCACGGAGGGCAGGGAGCAGCCATCAGCGGTGAGGACCACCGACACGGCGTCGCCGGGCGCGGGACAGCGCCCGGCGACCGGGGCAGTAGATCCACGTCATGCGTGGACGCAGTTCAGTAGATCCATGCCATGCGTATCGGACTGGGGATCTTTTACCCTCGCCTGATCGAATCGGAACGCAACTTTCTCGTGTCCGTTCCGCCCTTGGCGTTGGCCGCCCTCTACACCGTCTTCCCGATTGCGCCACTGATGGGCGGGTTGATCGGGCGCGCGTGGCGCGCCACCAGTCTGTAGGGCGGGCCGGGCGCTTCCCCAAGACAAGTACTGTATTGCCGCACAGGGCCAGACTCGTTCCGTGTCGCCCGTCAGGCGGTTGCTGCAACGCATTCCTCGGCATCGGCGGAAGGTGCCGGCGAAGCTGCACGCTGGGGCCGCACCTCCTGGACGATCCGTCCCTGCTCCATCACGAGCACGCGGTCGGCGCTGTTTATGGTCTCCGGCCTATGGGCCACGATCACCTTGGTCAGCTCCATACGCTGCACGGCTTCGTTGACCAAGCGCTCGCGCATGACATCAAGATGGCTGGTGGCCTCATCTAGAAACAGAATCCGTGGCCGGCGGTAGAGGGCGCGGGCCAGAATCACGCGCTGCTTCTGACCGCCTGAGAGCGAGTTGCCCATGTCGCCGATAAGACCGTGGTAACCCATCGCCATCCCCGCGATGTCATCATGCACGGCGGCCATTCGAGCAGCTTCCTCAATGCGCTGTTCATCGAAGCCGCTGTCAAAGCCGCTGATATTGTCGGCAATGCTTCCGGCAAACAACTGGTCATCTTGCATGACTGCTCCCACCATGGAGCGAATGCCGCGTGGACCGTGCTTCTGGATATCCACGCCGCCGATGCTTACGCTTCCTTCACTGGGCTTGAGCAATCCGAGCAGTAGTTTCATCAGGGTCGACTTGCCACAGCCGGATGCGCCCACGATGGCCACCGCTTCACCCTGTTCTACGCGGAAGGAACAATTGCGGATGATCCAGGGTTCGCCTTCGGCATAACGGAAGGAAAGATCCTTGACCTCAATGGAGGACGCGATCGGTACCACCGTCTCGATTCGATCGAAATCCAGGTCAGGTGCACTGAGAACGACATCAGCCAATCGCTCCCCATGCAGCCTAAGCATCCTGAACTCGACAGCCTTGTCGATCAGCCCCGCCATTCGCAGTGCGAACTGATCCTTGTACGCAAGATAGGCCACCAGCATGCCGACCGAGAACACATTGTTCATGGCCAGCATTGCACCAATCCAGATAACAGCAATTCTCTCGATGCCGAAGATCAACTGACTGGTACTGGTAAATCCGAGCGTCAGCTTCGAAAGCCTGACTTCCTCATTGACCGTACTGACCATCAGGTTCTCGTAGGTTGCCGTCCGCATCGACTCCTGGCCGGCCACCTTGATGCTCTGCATGCCGCGGATCGACTCGAGCAGATGCGATTGTTGCTTTGCGCTGGCAACGAGCTGGCGCTCGGTACGATCGCGAACTGGCGTGTACGCGGTGACGCGGACGAGGGTGTACAGCACCACTGCCGCCAGCGTCACCAGCGCCAGCTTCCAGCTGTAGAGAACCATCACACCGAGCGTGACGATCGCCATCAGGCCGTCGATGAGCGCCTCGACGAAACTGGTGGTCAACGTCTTCTGGATGGACTGCACCGAGGAAACCCTGGAGGTGATATCACCCAGATGTCGCTTCTCGAAGAAGTCCAGCGGCAAGCGCAACAGATGCCCGATAACGTTTCCCATCCATCTCAACCCAAGCGTAGAGGAGAGATAGATGACAGACCATCCGCGCAACAGCCCGATGGCCACCTGCAACAGCATTGCAAGCCCGAAGCTTATTCCCAGTACCGTGAGCAGATCCCGATCTGCCGAGACCAGTGCCTGATCAACCACCCACTGGGTAAAGAACGGCGCAAGGACTACGAAGACCTGGAGCGCGAGCGAGAGAAGCAGGACCAGCGCCAATGAGGGCCACAGGCCGTTGATCTCCCCCGTCAGCTGCCGCAGCGAGATCGAAGCTGGCCTGGCCTCCTTCTGGAACTCCGCCGTGGGGGCCAGCTCAAGTGCCACGCCTGTGAAATGCTCGGACACTTCCTGCATCGGAAGCACCCGCTCCCCGATGGCGGGGTCAAGAATCCTGACATTGCTGCGGCCAACCTTTGCCAGCACCACGTAGTGGTTCAGATCCCAATGCAGGATACAAGGCAGTTTGAGCTGGGAAAGATGCTCCATATCAAGCCGCAAGGGCCGCGAAGACAACCCCAATTGCTGGCCAATGTGGATGAGCTGGCCCAACTTGGCACCCTTGAGCGACAACGGATAGCGTCGGCGGATCTCGCTCAGGCCGATCCTCTTTCCGTGGAAATCGGCGATCATCGCGATCGACGCCAGCCCACACTCCGTTGCCTCCGACTGCAGTATCACTTTCATTCCGATGACAAGCCCAAGATCCCAGTCAATCTGAAACAGAAGGCCTTGGCACGATCATCAGTGCCGATGGCCTTTATTGAGCACGCCGCACGAACCCAGGCGGCGTGAATGCATCCCCGCACAGGAGTTTAATTCGACGTGTGTTCTCGCTGAATCCGCTTGCGCCTTGCATCCGCGAATCTGGCGATGGCAACCACCACCGCACCAACGCACAGAAGTGGCCAAATCCGGCGGTCTGAAGATGCCGCGACCACGGCCAGGCAGCACACACAGATGGCGAATGTCTTTTCGTCGATACCGGGAAACTTCATGATCTGCTCTCCTCGTGCCAACATTTTCCGAAGCCAGTGGCTCCAAACAGATCGCGCAGGGGCGCGCGAGCACCCCTGCGCGACACCCATCACATCAGGTAGTGACCCACGATCGCACCGTGGATGCCACCACTGACGGCGCCAGCGAACGCGCCCACCGGGCCGCCCACCAGGAACCCGATTGCAGCACCGGCGACCACACCACCGGCAAAGCCGTTCGAAGCGCCTTCACCCGCGCCATCGACATTGGCAACTTCGGCATTGTTGAGTTCACGCATGATGATTCCCCCTATTTGAATACGATTGTTTGAGTTTCAGAGAAGATGTACTTACATCAGGTAAAGCGCAACGGCAATTCCACCGCCGATGAGCGCACCGGCAGCGGACCCGGCCGGGCCGCCGACGAGCGCACCGGCAAAACCACCCGCACCGGCACCATTGAGAAAGGCGCCCATCGCACCTTCACCCTCGACTTCGAAAACTTCATCCATGGTCAGTTCACGCACAATCGATCTCCTGAAATTGGCACACGTCCAGTGTGCATGGGCTGGCTCAGCCAGCGACACGCTGTCTCATCCAATGCTGCAGTCATTGTCCGAACACAGTTCCCTTGATTGAGTAGATCGGCTCAAGGACCCACTCAAAAAACGATCTCGTCTCACCCAGAACATCCGCATCCACCAGCATTCCGGGTTTGAGTGTCTCGGGTTTGCCGTATGCGCTTACGGTTTGCGCTGCGAGAGCGACGGTGATTCGGTACATCGGCTCTGTTGCGCCGCCATTCTGCGTGGCACCCAGTGTGCTTCGACTGATCCGCGAAACCCGCCCTTCATGATGTCCAAACTTCTGGTAAGGATATGCCTGGTATCTGAGCAGGACCTTGTCGTCAGGCTCTATGAAGCCCACCGCGCGGCTGGGAACCAGCAGTTCTGCCTCCAGGCGGCCATCCCCAGGCAGGATGCTCATGATTGGCTGGCCGCTCTGCACGGCTTGGCCGGCCTTGATCTGCTGGGTGGCTACAACTCCAGAAACCGGAGCGACAATGGCCAGCCGCCCACGCGCGGTATTCTCCACGCGTTCCTGCTCAAGCGATGCAAGGTCCTGCTGGAATGTCGCCTCCGCAGCCTCATTTTCTCCAGGCAGTTCATTGAGAGCCTGCGTGATCTGCTCGATCATTCTGCGCGTGGCGATCGCCTGTCGCTGCAATGCCTGCATCTCGCCCTTCTGCGTGAGCGCTGCGGATTCCTGCTGCTTGATCTGGAGGATGCTGACGTAACGATCGTCTTCAAGGAGCCGGAGGCGTTCCAACGTTTCCTGTGCAATCCTGATCTGATCCTTCCTCGTCAGCACTTCCGCGTCGATCTGCGCCAACTCCCGCTGTGCGTTGGAAAGCTGGCCACGCAATCCCTCCTGCTGTGCGCCCAGCCGCATCCTCTTGGCCGCCTGCGCTGCCTCAAGACCGGTCGTCCTACGCTCGAAACGGGACTCAAGCGCAGTCAGAGTATCTCCATCGTTGGTGGTGGCGCGCGGGACGGTCAAGACCGCGATTACTTCACCCGCTTCGACGTGCTCACCTTCGGCAATACTGACTTCCGACATGAATCCATTGGCGGGAGCCATGACCTGCGCGATGCCATTAACTGGAACAAGCTGCCCCCCGACGTGCGAACGGCGGGTATAGGTGCCAAAAGAAAGTAGCAGCACTACAGCTAGTGCGGCGATAAAAGCTGCGATTGCAAGAACCCAGAGCCTGATCGGTTGCGCGATGGAAATCGATCCCAACCAGCCGGCGCGCTTTGCTTGCAGCACTTCCTTGCGAAACAGATCTGAAGACATTCGGCAGTAACACTTCCCCTGTGTGCAATCGATACTAGCCAACTTGATTTGCGGTGCGCAATAGCACGCGGCGCAAATTCCAAATCGTCATCAACCAACGAAAAACATACCCACAGCAGTCTTTCTTTCAACAGTGACGTCAACATTCTGACGCGCACTGGCTATGCGCGATCTGCAACCAACGGATGGCCTTCCACCACGTCCAGGCCCAGTCACTTGGCGTACTCGATCATGATCGCCATCGAGCGCCAGCCGATGCCGCGGCCCTTCAGGTCCGAACGGATGAGGATGCCGTACTCGCCACGGTGGTAGTCCGCATCGGCATGCGGTCAACCGCACCGAGCATCTCGCCGTTGCGCGGTGCAATCGCCGCCAATGCGATCGAGCGCGTAGTCCAGCTGGGTCGGGTGTGCGATGAGTTCGTGGCTGAAGTGCTTGACCGACTGGAAGAAATGCAGGCACAGATCCTCGTCGTTGCCGCTGCCTGCCGTCCGTCGGTCTTACGGAGGGGCGACGTTATTCTTTCCATAGAATCCGTCGTGTTCACCGATCACCGAGACGTGGTTCCTACGATACGCATCGTCCGTGTCACTGAACAAGGATGTCTCGATTTTCGGCGGTGTCGCCGTGGGGTTTTGGGCCAAAGTGAGTTCACTGAACATCAGGGGCAGGATGCAGGTGTAAGGCATGTGCAACGGTTGGGAGCAGGAGCTACCGGTCATCGGACGAAGGCGGCACTTGCCACTAGCTGCATAAGGCGACGCCAGCTAAAATCGGACACTCCCTTGGACACACTCTGCGGGTGTCCAGGCCGGAAAAACTAACAACGTCAGGTGGTTGGGCTGGCCAACATAGTGTCCCTCTCACAGCGCCAGCACCCGCCGGTAGCTCAACGGCCCGCGTCCATCGCGCAACCCCAACCGCAACTCCAGACCGGTCGCCGGCAGTACCTCGCCCTGGCTGGGCAGCATCGCCCAACCCACCCCCGGCTGCCATGCCCGCACCTCGAAGCGCTGCACATCACGGGCCACCATCAGCCCGCGCGTCGGCTCAGGCGCAGGCAGCGGATAATGATCGGAAGGCGCACCGCTGGCACGCCACAACGTGCTGCCTTGCCGCCACCAGCGAACGCGCTGCCACTGCAGCCCATCACTGCCGACGCTGCGGGTGATCTCCAGGGTAAAGCCACCATCGGGATGGCGCTCACTGGTCAACGACGGCGGCAGCAGCCGCGCAGGCTGATCGGCCGGTCGCACCGCGCCGTTCATCAGCGCATCGTCGGCCCGCATCTCGATATCGCGCTGGAACTGCTGCAGCACCCGCATCGCCGTGCTGGTCTCGGCATCGGCCTGGCGCAGGCGCTGATCGGTGCTGGCAACGCTGTCCAGTGCGCGCCAGCAGATCACCGCCAGCACGCCCATGATGGTGATGGCGATCATCACTTCGATCAGGGTGAAGCCCCGCGCAGCGCGTTTCATGGCATCGCCGTCCATGGCAGCTGCAGGCGCGCCAGCGACTGCTTCGGTGCATCTTCGGCCACCACGCTCAAGTCCAGCTGCGGTTGCCCGTCGGCACCGCTGCCCAGGTGCTGCTGCACCAGGAAACGGGTGCGCCCCTGCAGGCACAGCAGGCGTGCATCGCCGGGTGGCTGTGCGGCCAGGCGCAGCTCCTGCCAGCGGTCCTGCGCGCACAGCAGGGCCAGCCGACGGTCACGCAGGCGCGACTGGTCATCGGTTGCCACCGCCACCGAGCGCATCACCGCCGCCAAGGCGATGGCCACGATGGCCAACGCGATCAGCACCTCGATCAGCGTGAATCCGTGTTGCTTCCGCTTCACTGCACGACCTGCAATTGTCCACTGCCATCATCACGAAGACGCAGTCGACGGCCGTCCAGCGACAACGCCAGCTCCCACGGCACGCCGATCCATTCGGGGCTCAACTCGATGGCGGCCTTTGGTTGCACTTCAATGCCGCGGGTCTGCCACTGCTGGGGGCGCAGCAGGTCATCGCGCCGCAGCTCGACCCAGCCTTCGTTGTCGCGGCGGCTGAAGCGATAGCCTTCTGCGCTGGCCTGCCAGCGGATCGGCCGACCATCGATGCGTGCTTCATCGCGCGCGACCTGCAGGCGCTGCGCCAACCGCTCCGATTCCTGGCGCAGCTGCCGCGCAGGGTCGAGCAGGCTGCCAAGGCCAAGGCCGATACCCGCCGTGCAGATGCCGATGATGACCAGTACCACCATCAGTTCAATCAGGGTGAAGCCGCGTGGCCTGCGTTGCATCGGACATCGCCTCCCGTCCTTGCCGATACCTGCCAGCGTAGGTGCGGATGATGAAACAAAAGCGTCAGCGACAGCTGCTAGCGTGGCCGCACAGGACCCTGGCGAAGGTGCGGAACATGGACGGCAGGCGTTGGGATCGCAATCGCACGTTGACCCTGCTGGCGGCCATGCTGCTGCTGGCCGTGGCGGGATATTGGGGCATGGCCCTGTTCATGGCGCCGGCTCGCGTTGCCGCCGCCCCGGTGCAGGTCGCCGTACCTGCTGCCCCGGCCGTCGACAACGCTGCGAGCGCACCGTTGGTGCGACTGCTCTCGCCCGGCGCGGTGCAGACCGATGTGAGCGTGCTGGGCGTAATGGCCGGGCAACAGGCGCCGCTGGCGCTGCTGTCGGTGGATGGGGCGCCTGCGCAGGCCTATGCTCCAGGCCAGCGGCTGGGTCCATCCACCGTATTGGCAGCGATCAGCGCCAGCGCGGTTGAACTGCAGCAGGCAGGACAGCCGCGCTCGCTGCCCGTGCCCGAACTGCCGCCGCTGCCCACCGATGGCATCGTTCCCGCCGCGCTGGGACGGCACTGAACACGGCTCAGCGCGCCGGGCGCTGCGGCACCACCGAACGCCCGAACGCATCGCCCATGCGTTGCCGCGTGCCTTCCAGGTTGTACTGCAGCATCTGGTTGCCGGGCTTGCGCATCACGCGTTCGGCTTCGGGAAGAGCAGGGCGGGCGGCTGCGCTCTCCCTCGGCGCCAGCTTGCGTTGCAGGCAGTCCCAGGCGGGGATGCGCTCGCCATTGACCTGTACTTCGATGCATGGCGCTGCGTCTGCCTGTTTGGCGGCCTGGTCGGCCCGCGCCCAAGGCGAAGCCAGCCCCAGGACCAGCGCCATACAGAGGGCAGGGCGGTTTGGCGCAAGCAGGATGGCGTGCATGTTGAATCTCCCGAGGCAGCAGGCGTTCTGCAATGAAGACGTGTACCAGGCGAAGTGTCCGCCTGCGCCTGTTTCAGCATCGTCAACAGATGACAGTGCTGTCACAAAACTGTTGGCGGTTTTGACGCGGCCTGCACGTCCTGTTGGTAGACCCACGCGCCGCTCCCTGGCCATTCCCTTCGATACGACGCGATGCCTTCGATGACTCCCGTTCCGTGCCGTGCCGCTCGCCTTCCGCTGCGCCTGCATCCTCTGATGCTGGCCCTGGCGGCGCTGCCATTTCCAGTGCTCGCGCAGGACGCCGCGCCAGCGCCCACGGTGAACATCAACGAGTACATCGTGCGCGGCAACACCGTGCTCGATGCGCGCCAGATCGAACGCGCAGTCGAACCGTTCCTCGGCCCCGGAAAAACGCTCGCCGATGTCGAGAAGGCGCGTGATGCAGTCAACGCGCTGTATCAACAGGCCGGCTACCAATCGGTCTATGTGGAGCTGCCCGAACAGCAGGTCAACGCGGGCGTGGTGCTGCTGAAGGTGCAGCAGACGCCCATTGGCCAGCTGCGCGTGGTCGGTGCCCGCCATGACTCACCCGAACGCATCCGCGAGCGGGTACCGGCGTTGGCTGAGGGGCGGGTGCCGGACTTCGACCAGGCGCAGAAGGAACTGACTGCGCTGAACGAAGGTGGTCGTCGCCAGGTGCTTCCGCTGGTGCGCGAAGGCCAGGTGCCGGGCACCATGGATGTGGACCTGCAGGTGGAAGAGAAGTCGCCGTGGCGCGCGAGCGCGGCGCTCAACAACGACCACAGTGCCGACACCGAGAAGCTGCGGCTGAGTGCATCGCTGGCCCACGACAACCTGTGGCGGCGTGGACACAGCGCGAGCATCGGCGTGTTCATCGCGCCGGAAGACACCGATCAGGCAAAAGTGTTCTCTGCGTCCTACACGGTCCCCTTCGAGGGCACGCCGTGGAGCCTGGAGGCATCGGGCTACAAGTCCGACAGCCGGGTGCTCAATGCCGGCGGACAAGGTGGCGCGGGCACCGGCACCGGCACCAATGTGATCGGCAATGGTCATTCGATCGGCCTCAAGCTCAACTACCGCCTGGTTGGCAGCAGCCAGTGGTGGCGTCAGCTCAGCCTCGGCGTGGACTTCAAGGACACCGAAGAAGACACGCAGATGGGCAAGGACAGCCTGAAGACGCCGTTGAAGTACGCGCCGGTCACGCTGGCCTTCGTCGGTGTGCGCCAGGGCGAGAACGATCAGCTGAGCATCAACACGCAGCTGGTGGCGGGAACCCGGCGCCTGTTCGGTTATGGCAGCAACGCCACCGATTTCGGTCAGAAACGCTACTGGGCCGACCCGAGCTTCGTGGCGTTCAAGGCGGATGTCTCCAATACACACACCTTCGGCAACGACTGGCAGTGGTATGCGCGTGGCTCGCTGCAGGCGACCGATGCACCGCTGGTCTCGGCCGAGCAGTTCGCCGCTGGCGGTATGTACACCGTGCGTGGCTACCTCTCGGCCGAAGCGATCGGCGACTACGGTGGACTGGCCAACCTGGAATGGCGCACCCCGGCGTGGTCGCTGTGGAGTGGTACCGACCTGCGGCTGTACAGCTTTGCCGACGCGGCCTACCTGCGCCTGCGTCAGCCGCTGCCGGAACAGCGCGACAAGTACAACCTGGCATCGGTCGGGCTGGGCGCGCAGCTGCGCCTGGGCGAACACCTGCAGCTGCGCCTGGACTACGCCTGGCCTTACGCCGATGGCCCGGTCACGCGCAAGGACGACCCGCGCCTGCATTTCAACATCAGCACCAGCTACTGACCCTTCCCTTGAGATGCGTTCTCCGGAGACCTTTTGCATGGACCGTCTGCTTTCCCGAATGTTGCTGCTGCTGGCTGCGCTGATCGCGCTGCCCGCCGCCGCGGCCGATGCCAACTGGTGGCAGGCCGAATGGAAGTACCGCAAGCCGATCACCGTCGACGCCGGCCCACAGGGCGCGGGGTTGGCCGGCAATCCCGGGCGTACACCGCTGCTGCTGCGCCTGCATACCGGCAATTTCGGTTTTGATGGCACCCAGGAGGGTGGCAACGACCTGCGCTTCGTTTCTGCCGACGGTCGCACTGTGCTGGCCCATCAGATCGAGCAGTTCGACCTGAACCTGGGCCTGGCACTGGTCTGGGTGGACGTTCCAGCACTGACCGCCAGCGCGCCGCAGACGATCTGGATGTACTACGGCAACGCGAAGGCACCGGCCAGCGGCAATGGCCAGCAGGTGTTCGATCCGGACTACACGCTGGTCTACCACTTTGCCGAAGCCAATGCGCCGGCGCGTGATACCACGGCCTATGGCAACACGGCCGGTGCGGTAGTGCCTGCGGCGGAAAGCACGGTGATCGGGCGTGGCGTGCAGCTGGGCGCGGGCCCGCTGCCGCTGCCGGCCAGCGCTTCGCTGGCACAGGAAGCGGGCGCGCCGCTCACCGTTTCGGCCTGGATCAAACCGGGTGCGCAGACCACCACGCAGGCGATCTACGCCCGGCGCGATGGCAGCGCCGAGCTGGTGGTGGGCATCGACAACCGCGTGCCGTTCGTGCAGCTCAACGGTCAACGCAGCACGCCGGCACAGCCGATCCCGGAGGGACAGTGGGCGCATCTCGCGCTTACCGCCGAGAAGGGGGCGCTGCAGCTGTATCTGAACGGTCGCGTGGTGGCCCAGCTCAGTGGTGAATTGCCGGCACTGAGCACCGCTGCGGTGGTAGGTGCCGATGCACCGGGTGCGACGCAGCCGCTGGCCAACTTCGATGGTGCGCTGGATGAACTGCGGATCTCACGCGTGGCGCGCCCGGCGGCGCTGCTGCTGGCCGATGCCACGGCGCAGGGAGCCGATTCGCGCCTGATCAGCTACGGTGCTGACGAGCAATCGGCCGGACAGAGCCACTTTGCTTTCATCCTCAAGGCGATGCCGTTCGACGCCTGGGTGGTGGTGGCCATCCTCGGCCTGATGATGCTGTTGTCTTGGGCGATCATGATCGCCAAGAGCCGTCATTTCGGCCGTACCAGCAAGGCCAATGCAGTGTTCACCGAGAGCTTCAGCAAGCTCTCTGGCGTGCCGCTGCGCACCTTGTCCGAGATGGACCGGCAGGGCAAGGTGCCGCCGGCAATGCACGACGGCTCGCTGTGGCGCATCTACCAGGTCGCCATCGATGAAATGCAGCAGCGCCATCAGCGCGACGGCAACTCCGGCTATCTGAGCGCGGCGACCATCGCCGCCATCCGCGCGTCGATGGACGCGGTGATGGTGCGCGAACAGGAGGCGATGGCGCGGCGCATGAACTGGCTGTCGACCACCATCGAGGGTGCACCTTATGTGGGTCTGTTCGGCACCGTGATCGGCATCATGCTGGTGTTCGTGGTGGCGGCGATGGCCGGTGCGGTGGACATCAACTCGGTGGCCCCGGGCATGGCGGCAGCGCTGCTGTGTACCGCCGCCGGCCTGGGCGTCGCGATCCCGGCACTGTTCGGCTACAACTGGCTGGGGGCACGCGCCGAAGCGATCGGCGCCGACATGGCGGTGTTCATCGACGAGTTCGCCGCCCGCCTGGCCGAAGAGCAGGACGGACGCGGCCCGGCCGCGGTCCAGGGCTGAGGGACCGGCCATGGCCTACAAGGCGAAGTTCGGCATCAAGAAACGCGAGAAGGGCATCAACGTGACGCCCTTCGTCGACGTGCTGCTGGTGGTGCTGGTGATCTTCATCCTGACCAGCAACGCCTCCATTCCCGGCATCGAGGTCAACCTGCCGAAGGCCAGCAACAGCACCGCACTGGAGAAGCCCAAGACCAAGGCGATCACCATCGACCCCAGCGGCCAGGTATTCCTGGATGCCTACCCGGTGACGATGGCCGAGCTGGAGGACCGCCTGCGTACCGAACGCGCGACGTCGCCGGATTTCCCGGTGATCGTGCGCGGTGATGCGCAGGTGCAGTACGCGCGCGTGGTCGAGGTGCTGGATCTGCTGCGGCGGCTGGAGCTGGCCCAGGTCGGCCTGGTCACCGGCAAGGCGCAGGGCTGAGGCATGGCCGGCCATCGACCACCCCTGCAGGAGCCTGGTACGCGCGGACGCCAGTTGCTGGTGACGATCGCGCTGGTGCTGGCGGCGCTGCTGGTACTGGGTGTTGCCCTGTGGTGGCTGCTGTTCAAGGACACTGCCAGCTCCCGCCGGCCGGTGGTGCAGCCGCCGATGCTGGCGTTGCCACCACCGCCGCCACCACCGCCGCCACCGGAAAAACCGCCCGAGCCAGAGACGCCGCCGGAAGAGACCGTGCCTGAGCCGGAACCGCTGGACCAGCCAACGCCGGCCGAAGAGCCGACGCCGACGCCGGACAACGCCGACCCAGTAACCATGGACGCCGATGCGCAGGCCGGCGGCGACAGCTTCGGCATCCAGTCGGGCAGCGGCGGTGGTTCGTCGGGTGTCGGCCGTGGCGGTGCCGGCAATGCCAGCTATGGCCGCTACCTGGGCTATCTGATGCAACAGGCGATCTCGCGCGATGCGCGGGTCAAGCGCCTGGCCTTCCAGCTGCAGGTGAATGTGTGGCTGGCGCCGGATGGCCGGCTGGAGAAGGTCGAGCTGGTGCGTGGCAGCGGCAACGAGGAGGCCGACGTGGCCGTGCTCGATGCGCTGCGGCAGATCGGCAAAGTCGACCAGATGCCACCGGCGTCGCTGGATTTCCCCGCGCGCGTGCTGATCCAGGGGCGCCGCCCCGGCGCTTGACCGATGACTTCCGTGATTTCCCTTCTTTCGATGAGAACCGTGATGAACGACCACGACCGCGCTCGAACCGCATCCCGCCGCCCGCGGCCGGCCCGACGGGCGCTGCTGTGCTGCGCCGTACTGCTCAGCCTGGCCGTGCCGGCCAGTGCAATGGCTGCCGAAACCACCATGGTCAAGCTGATCAAGGGGCTGATTGCCAGTGGCGCGCTCAAGCCCGAAGACGGCCAGGCGCTGCTGGTACAGGCCGAAGCGGAGGCGGCGGCGGCTGCGCAGCGCGGCACCGCGGGCAGCACAGCCAGCAGCAGCGGCGGCGTGGCGCTGGAAGCGGGCGACGTACGTGTGCCGTACGTGCCGCAGAGCGTGCGGGATGGCATCCGTGATGAAGTGCGCCAGGACGTGATGGCGCAGGCCAAAGCCGAGGGCTGGGCCGCGCCGAACGAAGTGGCCGAGTGGACCAAGCGCATCAAGGTGACCGGTGACATGCGCGTGCGCAGTGAGTCGCGCTTCTACTCCGAGCGCAACAGCGACATCGAAACCAACTGGGCCTCGGTGAATGCCGGCAACGGTTTCGATACCAACAACAACACCAACCTGCAGCTGCCGCCGCTGCTCAACACCCGCCAGGACCGCCGCAACCTGTGGCGCATCCGGGCACGGCTGGGCATCGAAGCGATGATCGGCGAGCACACCACCGCAGGCGTGCGCCTGGCCAGCGGCAGCAGCAACGGGCCGGTGTCCACCACCGAACAGCTTGGCGGCGGCCTGGGCAAGAAGGATGTGTGGCTGGACCAGGCATGGCTGGCCTACAGCCCGGCCGACTGGGTGACGGTGCGTGGCGGACGCTTCGGCAATCCGTTCTGGACCAGCGACACGCTGTTCTCCAACGACCTGAACTTCGATGGCCTGGCCGCCAATCTCAGGTACGACATCGCTGACGACGTCGGCTTGTTCGGCAACCTGGCGGTGGTGCCGTTGGAGTACACCTCCGACAGCGCTCCCAGCCAGAGCCGGGTGAAGACGCCCAACGAGAACAAGTGGCTGTCCGGTGCACAGGTGGGGGTGAACTGGCGCTTCAACGATGACAACAGCCTGCGTGCGGCGCTGGGCTACTACGATTTCAAGAACATCAGTGGGCGCCTGTCGTCGCCGTGCGCGCTGTACGCGGGCGCGGTCGGTTGCGATACCGACTGGTCGCGGCCGGCGTTCATGCAGAAGGGCAACACCCTGATGCTGATCCGCGACATCGCCCGCAATCCGCTGGATCCGGCCAATACGCCCACGCCACAGTACGTGGGCCTGGCCTCTGCATTCCGCCTGGCGACCTTCAACCTGCGCTGGGATACACAGCTTGCGCAGGACATCGGCATGCGCCTGGACGCGGACTACATCCGCAACCTCGCCTATGACAAGCAGGCCATGTTCGCCCGGGCCAACAATGGCATCGTCAACAACTATGGCGCCGGTGGCACTGCCAGCATCGACACCTTCCGCAGCGGCGACACCGCCTGGATGCTGCAGGCGACTTTCGGCGCCACCGAGCTGAAGGAGAAGGGCCAGTGGCAGGCCCTGCTGGGCTACAAGCGGATCGAGGCCGATGCACTGCCCGACGCCTACAACGATCCGAACTTCCACCTGGGCGGTACCAATGCGCGCGGTTACTACGTCGGCGGCGCCTATGCGCTGGATGCGCGCAGCTGGATCAGCGGCAAGTGGATGGCGGCCAAGGAAGTGTCGGGCCCGCCGTTGTCGATCGACGTGTTCCAGCTGGAGTTCAACACCGGTTTCTGATCGGACAGCGTGATCGCAGTCACGACACGTGTGGCGGGGGCGCGGCGACGCGCCCGTCTAAGGAAGGAAGACCACGCGTTGCACAAAGGAGGAGTGGATGAGCCGTCGCAAGCTGTTCGAGAGTTCCGAGCCCGCCGCACACACACTGGGCATCGGGCCGGCCTATGTCTCGGTGGAGGGGTTGCGCCAGCACCTGGCCGAATTCCTGCTGTATGCAGGGCGCCCGGTCGTCATCATGCGCGGGCGCAGCGAGGTCGGCTATTTCCTGCCGGCACGCTGCTGGCGCCAGCGCGAGGATGATCCGCTGGCTGCCGCGGCCGCCGATCAGCTGCTGGATGCCGCCGGCTTCCAGGCCGAAGACATCCAGCAGGTCGAACAGGAATTCAACGCCATGCGCCAGCGCACCGTGCTGCATTCACGGCGTTGAAGCCAAGGCCGCCGGGCATGGCCCGGCGCTACCTGATGGCGCCAGGCTGCTCCGGTAGCGCCGGGCCATGCCCGGCGATCAGGCTGCCACCCCGCGCTCGCTGGTGATCCGTGCACCCTCGCGCATCACCAGCGTCACCGGGGTCTTTTCCACCACCTCCAGCAGGCGCTGCCACTGCGCATCACTCAGCTCGGCGGTGGCATGCAGCACGCGGTGCACGTGGAAGCGCCCGTCCGCATCGCGTTCGGAACGCAGCTCGGCGTGGAACTCGCCCAGCTCCCAGCCCTTGCGCTGGGCATACATGCGCAGGGTGATGGCGGTACACGCGGCCAGCGAGGCCAGGTACAGGTCGAACGGGGCAAAGCCCTTTCCCTGGCCACCGAGCGAGGCGGGCTCATCGGCCGCGACATCGAAATGGCCGTTGCTGATGTGGTGCAGGTAGTTGTCGGCGGTCGAAACAATGCGTGCGTAGGCCATGGGAATCCCCGGTTGTAGCGCCGGGCCATGCCCGGCTGCAGGAAAAGGCGGCGCCAGCCGGAGCCGGGGCCGCCACGGAATCACTCCGTACGATCGTACGAGAACTGGATGCCGGCCGTACCACCAGTTTCGATGAAAAGATTCATGAAGGCCGGCACCGTCTCCGCCCGTACCCAGTCGCGCTGCAGTTCGCAGAACAGCTGCGTCACGCTGATCAACTGGCCACCGGCCTGTTCGATGCGGCGCAGCGCGGCATCATGCGCGGCCAGCGAGGTGCCGCCCACCGCATCGACCACCACGTAGACTTCATAGCCTTCCTTCAGCGCATCCAGTGCGGGGAAGGTAAGGCAGGCTTCGGTCCACAGCGCGGTCATGATCAGTTTCCTGCGGCCGGTCGCTGCCACCGCCTTGCGGAACTCGACGTCTTCCCAGGAATTGATGGTGGTGCGGTCGTAGGTCGGGTAGTCGCCCAGCACCTTGCGCAGCTGCGGGATCGGCGGCTTGTTCAGGCCGGTCTGCACGTTCACGGTTGAATGCACGATCGGCAGGCCGTAGGCGACCGCCGCCTTGGCGGTGCCGACAATGTTGTTGACCAGCAGCTGGCGGTCCATCGAGGCGATGGAGTTCACCTGTACCGGCTGGTAGTCGATGATGATGAAGGCGGAATTCTGCGGGGTCAGCAGGTGGTCGCTGACGGGGTCACGGATCGGTTCACTGGCCATGAGGGTGTCCTGGTCGGGGGGGCTTGCGGTGGAGCCGGCGGCGTGCCGGCAGGCGGAAATCGCCGTGGATGCACTGGGCTCAGCTGCGCTGCGAATCCAGCTGCTCGTGGTTCTTCTGCACGTCCTGCGCCTTCTGGTAGCTCTCGATCAGCAGCTGGTAGTTGGGGAAGATCTGCGTGTAGATCGCCGCCCACTGCTGGGCGTCCTCGCGGTTCCAGGTGCGCTGGATTTCCGAGGCAACCGCAGCGGTATCCATCGGCACCACGCCGGCCTGCACCACACGCGCCAGGGTGATTTCCTCGGCCATCTTCGAATAGGTGCCGGAAGCATCGACCACCGCGAACACCTGGTAGCCGTCGGCGACGGCGGCAATCGAGGGGAAGGCCATGCATACGCTGGTGATGGTGCCGGCGATGATCAGCTGCTTGCGGCCGGTGGCCTTCACAGCGGCGACGAACTCGGGGTTGTCCCATGCATTGATCTCGCCGCGGCGCGCCACGTACTGTGCATGGGGTGCGGCGTCATGGATCTCCGGGATCAGCGGGCCGTTCGGACCCTGCGGTACCGACGCGGTGGTGATCACCGGCATCTTCGCCAGCGTGGCCATCTTCGCCAGGGCGGTGGCGTGCGCACGTACGGAAGTGAACGGCATGTCACCGATGGTCTGGAACAGGCCACTCTGATGGTCGATCAGCAGCATCGCGGCGTTGTCCGGGTCGATCACCGGGCGGGCGCCGTTGAAGTTGGCGGGGGTACTCATGGTCAGTCTCCTGGGGAGGGGGCGAAGGCCCGGAAGGCGGCGGGCGGTTGCCCGCCGCAATGCAGTGGATCAGTGCGCGATCTGGCCGAAGCGGCCGCCGTTGAAATCGTTGACGGCCTGGCTGATCTCGGCCTGGGTGTTCATCACGAACGGCCCATAGCCCACCACCGGCTCGTCGATCGGTTCGCCGCTGAGCAGCAGCACGGTGGCGTCGCTGTCGGCATCGATGAACACGTCTTCGCCGCTGCGGTCGAAGGTCACCAGCTGTGCTTCGCCGACTGCCTGGCCGCCGTTGATTCGCACCGTTCCCTTCAACACCACCAGCGCCAGGGTGCGGCCATCGGCCACCGGCAGCTCGGCGTGCTGGCCCTGCAGCAGGCGGATGTCCCACACGTCCATGGGGGTACGGGTACGTGCCGGTCCAGCGTGGCCATCGAATGCCCCGGCGATGACGCGTACGCGGCCGGCACCGTCGGCCAGGGCCACCGAAGGAATCTGCGCATCGAGCAGGGTCTGGTAACCCGGCGCACCCATCTTGTCCTTGGCCGGCAGGTTCACCCACAGCTGCACCATGTCCAGCGTGCCGCCGCGCTTGCTGAATTCCGGCGTGTGGAATTCCTCGTGGAGGATGCCGGACGCAGCGGTCATCCACTGCACATCACCCGGGCCGATGGTGCCGCCGGCGCCGGTCGAGTCGCGATGGGCGACTTCGCCTTCGTAGACGATGGTGACGGTCTCGAAGCCGCGATGCGGATGCTGGCCGACCCCGCGCGGGGTTTCGCTGGGCGGGAAGCTGTACGGCCCGGCGTAGTCCAGCAGCAGGAACGGGCTCAGGTGCTGGCCATGGGTGTTGTAGGAGAACATCGAACGGGCGGGGAAGCCGTCGCCCACCCAGTGCGGGCGGGGGGCGCTGTAGGTACCGGTGACACGCTTCATGGCGATCTCCTGACCGGGGCAACCGGTCGCTGTTTTTCGTTGCGGAGACGATATCGCCGTGACAATGGGCCCGGTAGTCGGCAGAATTTGCCGTCATAGTCCTATTTTGTGAACGATGAAGGCCCGGCAAGGGCCGCAGGAGATCGTCCCGTGTTCATCGCCGACATCCGCCGCTGCGACCTCAACGACCTGTTCTATTTCGCCATGGTGGTCGAGCACGGCGGCTTCTCGCAGGCAGGGCGCGCACTGGCCATGCCCAAGTCCAAGCTCAGCCGCCGCATCGCCCTGCTGGAGGAACGGCTGGGTGTGCGCCTGATTCAACGTTCCACCCGCCGCTTTTCGGTCACCGAGATCGGCCAGGACTACTACCGGCACTGCAAGGCGATGCTGGTGGAAGCCGAGGCGGCCGAGGAGGCCATCGCGCTGTCACGCGCCGAGCCGCGGGGCACCCTGCGGCTGGCCTGTCCGATCGCCCTGCTGCACGCGCGCATTGGCGACATGCTGGCCGACTTCCTGGCCCTGCACCCGCAGGTGACCCTGCAGCTGGATGCCACCAACCGGCGCGTCGACGTGGTGGGCGAGGGCGTGGACGTGGCCATCCGCGTACGCCCGCCACCGCTGGAGGACAGCGATCTGGTGGTGCGCGTGCTGGCCCGTCGCATCTGGTGTACTGCTGCCAGCCCGGCCCTGCTCAAGCAGATGGGTACGCCGAAAGTGCCTGCCGATCTGGCGATGATGCCGACCGTGGACCTGGCATCGCCGGCGCAGGTGCACGCCTGGGAGTACGCCGGGCCAGAGGAGGTGACGGCCAGCGTGCACCACCGTCCGCGACTGGTCAGCGATGACATGATCGCCCTGCGCAGTGCGGCGGTGGCCGGTGTCGGCGTGCTGATGCTGCCGAGGATGATGATCACCGACGAACTGGCCAGTGGCGCGCTGGTGCCGATCCTGCCGCAATGGCAACCCAGGCACGGCATCGTGCATGCCGTGTTCCCCTCGCGGCGCGGCCTGCTGCCGGCAGTGCGCGCGTTGATCGACTACCTGGCCGAGCGCTTCGATGCGCTGCAGGAACCGTAGATGCATGCCCTGCGTGGAGGGGGCGCGTGACCATCCATGGGCCGGCCTTGCTCGGTTGGAGCAGTTCTTCATCCACGCATGGCGTGGATCTACTGGCCTACGGCGCGGCGCCCTCCGGCACGTACACCATGCGGCCGTCGGGCAACCGGTAGGTCACCCCTGCCTTGACCCCACCGCCTTCGCCGATCTCGCCGGTGGATTCGTAACGGGTCAGCTCTTCGCCCTGCTTGACCGTGATGCGCATGTCGGCCTGGCCGGGATTCTCGATCACGGTCACGTTCTGGCTGGCGAACGGATTGAGCGGGTTGCGCACGATCACGATCATCAGGATGCCGGCCACGACCAGGAACAGGTCGATCAGGTTGACCACCGACAGGATCGGATCATCGGCGTCGTCGTCATCGAGGAAGCGCATCAGCGCACCTCCTGCAGGCGTTCGAACTGGCGCAGTTCCTGCAGCAGCCAGCGCCGGCGCACGGTCAGCACCAGGAACGTCAGGCTGGCCGCAACCAGGGCCAGGATGACCGACGAGAAGGCGACCACCATGTTTTCGCCCACGCCCTGTGCATCGCTGCGGGTCAGCGCCAGCAGCGCCGGGCCCATCGGGATCATGGTTGCGACCAGGCCCAGCATCGGCGCGGTCCGCGACACGATGCGCAGGCCCTCCAGCCGTTTCAGGATGCGCAGCTCAAGATCTTCACTGCTGCCGCCGTGGCGGGACTGCCAGGCCAGCAGTTCGGGGCGGTAATGGCCACGCCGCCGCTGCAGCGCTTCCCACAGGAACGCACCGAAGCTGAGGAAGGCATAGGCCAGTGCCAGCAGGATCAGCAGCAGTACCGGTGCCAGAAACAGATGGGACAGATCGTAGAGGGTGGCTTCAAGGGCATTCATGCGTTGGCCGTGTTGGAAGGGGAGTGGGAGGGCGCCCGTCGCGCATTGCGCCAGGCCTGCAGGGCCGCGCCTGCGCCGAGCAGGCCAAGCAGCGTGACCAGGGAAAGCCAAAGCGATGGGGTGTGCGGTGAGGGCGGCGGCACCTGCTGCATCACCCGTCCACGCACACTGGCCGCTGGCGTCGGCGCAGCATCGGCAGGCAGGGTCTCGATGGTGGCCGCCGCCGCAGTGACCGCTGCAGCAGGTACCGGGCCACGTGCGAGTCCGTAGCCACTGGAGCTTGCTGGCGACGCGGCCGCAGCAGATGCCTGCAGCTGATTCAACCGCGCCTGAAGCTCGCTGCGGGTGCGATCGTCGGCCTGCCAGTAGCCGCGCGCGATGGCTTCCTGCAGGCGCTCGATCATCTGCACCTGCGCATCGCCATTGTGGCTCTCGAACCAGCGCGCCATTCCCAACTGGCGACTGTCGCGGACGAAGGTGTCATGCACGGCCTGCCACTGCTCGGCGCGCACCGTATCCGGCGCCGTTACCTGCCAGCCGAAAAGATTGTCGACGTTCTTCAGCACTTCCAGCGTGCCGGCATAGCCTTCGCCCTGCATGGCGCTGATCCACTGTGGGTTGAGCGTCTGTGCACGCAGCTCATCGGCAAGGAAGCGCGCCGCACTGCGCGTGCGCGGCGTCGGTTCGCGCAGGTCCGAGATGTAAAGCGATGGACTGGCACCGTCGAGGTGGCGCACGGCCAGGGCCAGGCCACCGAGGTATTCGAACGGATGATCGGTACTGAGCAGGCCGTGGGTATTGGACGATCGTGACAGCACCGCCGCCTGCACCCCGCGCAGCTGTTCGGCGAACAGGTTGCTGCCGGGCAGGGTGGTGGCCTGGCCATCACTGCCATAGCCATGCTGCAGGCGATCGAGGAAGCCGGCGGCCAGTGCTGCATCGTCCTTTCCAGCAACGGTGCCGCGCTCCAATACGGCATGATTCAGGCCACTGCCATACGTGCCGGGCGCATTGCTGAAGATGCGCAGGCGCGACAGGGCGGCGGCTCGTTCAGCGGGCACACCGCGCTGCTGCAGGCGTTGTTGCAGGTCCTGTGCGTGTCGCGCGATGGGATTGCTGGCGGTGGCCGGCATCGCCGCAAGCTGTTCGATCGCCGCAGCCAGCATGCGCAGGAAAGGATCGAACTGGTCGCGATAGACGCTGGTGGCCTGCACCACGACATCGATGCGTGGCCGTTTCATGTCGGCGTCCGCCACGATGTCCAGCGCCACCACCTTGCCGCCGCTGTCCCAGCGCGGGCGCAGGCCGAGGGCATGCAGCACCTGCGCTTCCAGCACGCCAAGATGGCGGATGGCCTCGCTGGACCACAGGCTGATGGCGAGCTTCTGCGGCAGCTGTCCGCCATGTTCATCGGCATAGGCCTGCAGTAGTTGCTGCAGCGCTGTCTCGCCGGTGTCGAAGGCGGCGCGGGTGGGAATACGGTCCGGTTCGAAGGCGAACAGGTTGCGGCCACTGCGCAGCTCCGGTGTGCGGATCGGGTCGCCGCCGGCACCGGGCAGCACGAAGCCACCGGCCAGGCCGTGCAGCAAAGCCTCTGTTTCCTGCGGATCGGCCAACGATGCGTCCAGCTGCGCGGCGCGCTGCAGTTCGCGGCGCAGTTCCGTGTCGGCAACGCTGTCGATCGGCACGCCGTCGCGCAGGTGGCGGGCCAGCGTGCGATAGGCGATGCCCTGCTGGATCTGCCGGTAGTCCACGGCGCTGGCCTCCGCTGCGTCCTCGCCCAGTGCCTGCAGATAGGCCGGGCCCAGCTGCTGCATCACCATCAGCAGCCGGTGATCGGCCGTCGCCGGTTGGCCAAAGGTGTGCAGGCCCAGGGGCAGGTTGCGCCGGGCCAGCTCATGCAGGTGGTCGTGCAGCAGCGGCAGGAAGCTGGCGAAGCGGGCCTGCATGTCCAGTGCGCTCCAGCCAAGGTCGGCAGCGATGCCGCTGTCGGTGGCCAGCGCGCGCAGGCGCGCGGCGGTGGCGTCGCGTACCGGGCCTTCATCCAGCTGCTGCAGTTCGTGCACCACGGCGTGCAGGTCGCGCAGTTCGTCGTACAGGCCGGATGGGGCGAAGGCCGGGGTCTGGTGGCTGACCACCACCGCGCGGCCACGGCGCTTGGCCTGGATGGCCTCGCCCACGTTGTCCTGGATGTACGGGTAGAACACCGGCAGGTCACCCACCGCCAGCCAGGGATAGTCGCCGGCCCACAGGCCACGGTCCTTGCCCGGCGTCCACTCCTGCGTTCCGTGGGTACCGAAGTGGATCAGCGCATCGGCCTTCCACTGCGTGCGCAGGTAAAGGTAGGCCGCCAGGTAGTAGTGGCTGGGCACCGAGGCCATATCGTGGGTAGCCTGGCCGACCTCGCCTGCACGTGGTGGTTGCGGCATCAGCAGCAGATTGCCCATGCGCAGGCGTGGCAGCACGAACACCGCCTTCCCCTGTATGCGGCGCACTGCTGGATGATCGGCCGGGTCGCCCCATTGGCGGCGCAGTTCGTCGCGGCGGTTGGCGGGCAGGGTAGCCAGCCAACGTGTGTAGTCGGCCACCGGCAGGGTGTCGGCCAGGCCCTGTGCCAACAGCGCGTCCAGGCGCTCGGGATGGTAGTAACCGCTGAGCAGCGCCTGCAGCCGGTCAATCAGGGTTTTTTCGTCGGCCGCGTCCACCGTATAGTCCGACTGTGCAAGGCGTGGCAGCAGCGCTTCGATGCTGCGCGGTACGTTCAGGTGTGAAGCCGACAGGTTCTTCTCGCCATCGGGCGCGTTCCAGAACAGCAGCGCCAGCCGTTTGTCGGCGGCCGCGGTATGCCGCAGCGCGGCCAACCGCTGCAGTTTTGCGGCCAGCGCATCCACCTGCTCGGCAATCGGCAACAGTTCCCCGCGCGTGTTGGCCGAGACCACCATCGGATCGCTCGCTCCCCATGCCTCCGGCACCGCCACGAACGTGGCCAGCATCGACATCGGTACGCCGCTGGCAGCATCGCGCCAGGCATCGGCATCGCCCTGGCGGTAGTTCAGGGCCTGCAGCACAGGTACATCCAGCGCCGCGAACTCGGCGGCGCGTGCAGTACCGTTCTGCAGATGGGTCAGGTTGACCACCGCATCCACCGCGATCCCGCGCAGCGCGTGCTGCAGGGCATCGTCGGCGGCCGCATCGAACCACACCCCGAACAGCGCCACCTTGCGTGCACGGCCGGCCTCGATCAACGCGTCCAGTACTTCGGTCTGCATGGTGCCGACCATGCTGCTCGAGATCAGCACCGCCACCTTCGGCCACGCGACTTGTCCCTCCTGCCGCCACTGCGCCTGCAGCGCTGCCGCGTCATCCAGCCACTGTCCGCCGCGGGTGCTGTAGCCGGTGGCCGGCATCACCTGTGGCGGCGGCACCGCGATCGCCTCCGCAGCGTCGTGCCAGCCACGCAGGTACTGCGTCAGATGCTGGATGTTGGCTTCGCCACCGTTGCCGTAATAGCCGGCAATCTGACGGGCGACGTCGGCGGGCAGGCCATGGGAAACCGGCGCACCACCGCCCACGCGCAACCAGGGCACCGGGGCGTCGCGCAGTGCTGCGTTCACTGCCGAGGTGACCTGCTCGACGTCATTGGGGCGCGGCGTATCCAGCAGCACCAGATCGATGCCGCGTGGCCAGTCCGCCGGCAGCGATGTTGCGGCGTCGACCACGCGGTGCCGGAAGCGCACGCCCTGCGGGCTGCCGAGCGCATCAAGGCGGGCGATCCTGCCCGGCAGTACGAAGCTGCTGCTGACCACCTCCACCCGCATTGCAGGCGCTGCTGCCGCAGCGTGGGCCATCGGCGCGGCCACACACAGCAGCAGCAGCGCCAGCCACCGTCGCCATCCGCGCATGCTCAGAAGCCCAGCTCGATGCCGGCGTGCACGTAGCGGCCAGTTTCCGGATACGGATACAGCGCGCCGGTCTCATCCAGCCGCTTGTTGGCCAGGTTGTCCACGCCCGCAAGCACGCTCACCGTGTCGGTGATGCGCCAGCGCGCATCCAGCGACCACAGCCAGTAGCCGGGCAGGGTGGTCTGCGCAGTTCCGGCAGCCTGCTGCTGTGGGCCGATGTATTCGCCACGCACGGCCGCCTGCAACGGGCCGCGCTGCCAGTTCAGGGCGGTGGCGCCGCTGCGGCGGGGCCGCTCCAGCAGCCATCGGTCAGTCTGGCGGTCGCGCGGGTCCAGCCAGCTCCAGTTCGCTTCGGCGGTCAGGTGCTCGCTGATCGGCGCCGTAGCTGCCAGCTCGACGCCACGGATCCGCGCACGCGCCACATTGGTGTAGTTGCGCAGCTCGCGGCCACGCACGCCGCAGGCACGCACGCAGGTGGTCTGGATCAGGTCCTTGAGGTCGTTCTGGAACGCGGTGGCCTGCAGCGACCAGCGGTCACGCTGCCACGCCGCCGACAGTTCGGCGCTGCTGTTCTGTTCCGGCTTCAGCTGTGGATTGCCGACAATGGTGAAGCGCCCACCACCGCCCACCGCCGAGTACTCGGGCGACAGCTGTTTCAGGCTGGGCGCCTTGAATCCGCTGCCGATACCTCCCTTGATCGTGAATGCTTCATTGGCATGCCACACCGCGTATGCGCGCGGGCTGTGGTGCCAGCCGAACTCGGGATGGCGATCGCTGCGGTTGCCAACGACCAGCGACAGGCTGTCGTTGAGCTGGATCTCGTCCTGTACGAACACAGCGGTCTGGTCGGCCTGCAGATGGCCACTGCGCGCGCCCGAGGCGTCCTCCAGTTCCTGGCGCCGCCATTCGCCACCCACGCTGACGCGGTGGTGTGTGCCGAGGGAGACGGTTGCACGTGCATCGACAATCTGGTCGGTCAGCTGCTGCGGGCGGGTCGCCTCGCCGCGATCGCGGCGGTTGTCCCGGTCCAGCTGTGCACGATAGGCGCTGACCCGGGTCTGGCCCCAGGCCCAGTCGCCCTGGTGCGACAGTGTCGTCTGCCGACGCTGGATGTCATCCACGGTTTCATACACGTACGGTGCAGTGCCGGCCTGCAGCGCATGGCGGCGGCGTTGTTCGCTGCCCTGCAGGTGCGACAGATCGATGCGCTGGCGCGCGTCCGGGGTCCACGTGAGCACCGCGCGGCCGGTGTTGGCGCGGCGGGCTTCCTGCTCGTCCAAGCGCTCGTCGGTGGGGTCGCGTGTGGCGTCCTTCTGCCGGTGCTCGGCGAACACACTCAGGCCCAGCACGCCGGGCACCAGTGCGCCGCCTGCGTAGAGGCCAGCCTGGGTGCTGTTGCCGCCGCGATCGCCAGCCACCACGCCGCCGTTGTAGATCAGGTTGCCCTGCCAGTCATCGGTGGCGCGACGGCTGATTACATTGACCACGCCGCCCAGCGCCTCCGATCCGTACAGCGACGACATCGGCCCGCGCACCACTTCGATGCGTTCGATCGCCGCGGCCGGCAGCCAGCCCAGGTCGAAATCGGAATGGGCAATCGCGTCGGCCGAGGCACTCACGCGCTGGCCATCCAGCAGCACCAGGGTGTAGCCCGGGTCCATGCCGCGGATGCGGATGCCGCGTCGGCCGAAGCCGACCCCGGCCACGGTCACGCCCGGGCTGCCACGCAGGGCATCGGCCAGGTCCAGCACCGGCCGCAGCTGGATCTGCTCGCGGGTGATCACGCTGATCGAGGCCGGCGCATCGCTGGCCAGGCGGTCGGTGGCGGTGGCCGTCACCACCACCGGGTCCAGCTGAGAGGGTGTCGCAGCGGCCACGGCCAGCGGCGGCGCCAAGGCGAGAAGCACGGCGCAGGACAGGCGGCCCGCATCGGGGAATCGGATCATGGGAAGGGGGCTTTAATGGTGACGATATAACATAACATTACTTTCACGTGGCCTTCATAGGCCGAAGGTCCTGCCTTCCGTCATGGCCGGGGGTGCAGGATCGGCGGTTGCCGCCTACACTCCCGGTCCGGACCGTCGCCATCACGCCCATCATTCCCCGGTCCGGCCTTGGCACTTATGTCTCCCAATGCCCTGGCGCTGATCGAGCTGTTGATCCGCGAGCGCCGTGCGTTGTCCCGCTTCATTGCCCGTTACCTCGACCCGGCCAGTACCGAGGACACCCTGCAGAACCTTTATCTGAAGGCCAGTAGCGTGCCCGGCGACCCGCCGATCCTGGAACCGCGCGGGTATCTGTACCGCATGGCCTACCACCACGCGCTCAACCGCAGCCAAGCCGACGCGCGCGAACGGCGGGCGATGGCGGAGTACGCCAGCGACCTGGCCGATGCCCGCAATGATGGCGAGGCGCAGGTGCTGGACCAGGCCCAGCTGCGCGAGATCAGCCAGACCATCCTGGCGTTGCCGCCACAGGTGCGCGAGTGCTTCGTGCTCAACCGCTACCTTGGCCTGAGCGAGCGCGAGATCGCTCTGCGCCTGGGTATTTCCAAGAGTGTGGTGGGCAAGTACGTGCTGCGCGCGGCCCTGCTCATCCAGCAACAGCAGCGGGGAAGCCGCGCATGACCTGCAGGTGCCGTGGGCAAATGCCGCTTACCGTTGTCTCAACTGTAAGGCGCACCCGTTGGTGGTGCCGCAGGCCACAATCATGACTACGTCCATACCCTCGCCGCGTCAGGCCAGGCAGGCGTTGCGCTGGGTGATACGGTGCAATGCGGGCCGGTTGCCGGAGCGCCAGCAACGCGCTCTGCAACGCTGGCTGCAGGCCGATCCCCGGCACGCCGATGCCTGGCGCCAGCAGCAGGCCTTCTGGCAAGGACTGGATGCCGCCGGCCCGGATGTCCTGGCTGCGCTTCCCGAACTGACCGCCGAACCCGCGCTGCGGCCGCTGCAGCCGCGTCGTCGACTGCCTTGGCTGCTGGCCAGTGCGGCGGTGCTGCTGCTTTCGGTGACGGTGGCGCCGCACGCGTGGCTGCTGGTCCGCAGCGATGTGCGCAGCGGCAACGCGCCGCGCACGGTGCAGTTGCAGGATGGCAGCACTGCCATATTGGATGCAGGCAGCGCGCTGGCGCTTGATTTCAGCGCCGGCCAGCGCCGCCTGCAGGTGCTGCGTGGCAGCGCCTGGTTCCAGGTCGCGCACGAAGCACGATCGTTCCGGGTGGAGGCCGGCGGCGGCGAGATCCGTGACATCGGCACGGCATTCAGCGTTGCGTTGCAGGATGCCGTGGTGACCACCGAGGTCAGCCAGGGCGAAGTCGAGATCAGGCCGGGTCATGCCGCTGCGCAGCGGCTGCAGGCCGGGCAGGCACGCGCGTTCCGTGATGGCCGCTGGCTGCAGCCGCTGCAGCTGACCGATGTGGAGGCCATCGCACCGTGGCGGCGCGGCGAGATCGTCATTGATGATCTGCCTGCGCAACAGGCGATCGAGCATCTTGCCCGCTACCGGAGTGCGCCGGTCTGGGTTCTGCGCGGGCAGGGCGCTCAGGTGGCGGTGAGCGGGTTGTTCCATCTGCAGCAGCCCGATGCGGCAATCGCCGCCGTGGCCCAGCAGGCCGGTCTGCGCAGCCAGCGCCTGCCGGGCGGCGCGTTGTTGCTGTGGTGATGTCGAGGGGTGGGCGAGTGGGCCCATCCACGCATGGCGTGGATCTACTGCGTGAATCGGGTTCATCCACGCATGGCTTGGATTTACCAAGAGCCCGGGTAGATCCACGCCATGCGTGGATGATCTGCCGGTCAACAAAAAAACCGTGGGCAGATCCGGCCCCGCCTTGTCTCTAGTGGTATAGCCAGAGCGAAACCGCGTTTCTTCTCAAGCCAACCGAGCCGCGTGCACCCGATGTGCGCACGGTACCGCCACCTTGAGGAGTCACCGTTCATGCCGTTCCCGGCATCCGCCCGTCATCGCCGCGCCACCGTCCTCGCCCTGGCCATCGCCACGGCACTGGTTCCCTTCGCATGGGCGCCGACCGCCCACGCCCAGGCCGCTACCGCCTCCGTGCGCGCATATGTCATTCCCGAACAACCCTTGGCCGACGCAGTGCGCAGTTTCGGCCGCCAGTCGCAGGTGCAGGTGGTGTTCCGCAGCGATCTGGTGGAAGGGCGGCGCTCGCGTGCAGTGCAGGGCCAGTACAGCCCCACCGAGGCGCTGGACCAGTTGCTGCAGGGCAGTGGCCTGCGCGCGCAGCAGGAGCCGGGCGGCACCTGGACCCTGCAGGCCGCCGCCGCTGACGGCGGGGTGGTGGTCACCGACACGCTGAAAGTAGGCGGGCGCCTGCAGGCCGACGGCGGCGAAACACGTGATCGTTGGGGATACGACGACGTGTTCGCGCTCGACCTGAGCACGGCCTATTCCGGTCGCGACCGCGTGGAGCGCTATCGCGGCGCCAACCCGGCCGATGTGGTCAAGGACCTGGTCGGCGTGTTCAGCGGCGACGCCCGCAACAGCGGCGCGCTGGACCTCAACATCCGCGGCATCCAGGGGCCGGGGCGGGTGCCGGTCAGCATCGACGGTGGCGAGCAGGCGCTGACCGTATGGCGGGGCTACAACGGCGTCAGCAACCGCAACTACATCGATCCCAACCTGATTGGTGGCATCCAGGTCATCAAGGGGCCAGCGTTGGTGCGTGATGTACACAGCGGTATCGGCGGAGCGATGGTCATCAAGACCCTCGACGTCGACGACATCGTGCCGGCCGGCGAGCGCTTCGGCGGGGAGCTGAAGATCGAAGGCAGCAGCAATGCGGTGTCACCGCGCCTGCCACGGCTGCACACCGGCGAGGACTACCGCACGGTGGAGGGTTTCCCGCAGCAGTCGCCGAACTCGCCCTATGCTGACCGCACCCTGGTGGTGCCGGTGAAATCGCGCAGCGGTGACAACCCGTTCGATGGCGATGACCAGGCCTGGCGGCTGGCGCTGGGCTGGCGCGGTGAGCGGGTGGACGTGATGGCGGCCTACGCGTGGCGCAAGCGCGGCAACTATTTCTCGGGCAGCAAGGGCAGTGCCTACTACGATCAGGACCCGCGCGAGCAGTACGAATACCAGGGCATCGATTACATCACCACGCTGGCGCGCTACTTCAAGCCGGGTGATGAAGTCCCCAACACGTCCAGCGAACAGGAGTCGTGGCTGCTGAAGGCCACCTGGCAGATCAGCGATGACCAGCAGCTCAAGGCCACCTGGCGGCACACGCTTTCGCACTACGGCGAGATCATGCCTTCGCGCATCCTGTCCGCGCCGGATTACGGGCGCATCCAGTGGCCGCTCAGCCGGGTCGATTCCGATGCCTGGAACCTGGAGTACCGCTGGCAGCCGGCCGGCAGCCGTTGGCTCGACCTGCGCGCCAACCTGTGGCGGACCGAAACCAACAGCGATACCTACACCGCCGGTGGTTTCCCCAACTTCGCCTCGGGCAACCCCGATTGGGACCCCAGCCGCAGCCCGATCCTGCGCAACACCGCACTGGCCAATGCCCGCAACGACCGTACCGGGTTGACCCTGAGCAACCGCTTCGGCCTGCATTCCACGCTTGACCTGACCGTGGGGGGCAACTGGCAGTATGAAAAACTGGGGTCGGGAGACCCGTACTTCGGCGTCAGTGATGGCTGGCGCATGTACCCGCGCGCGGGCCGTCGCCAGGAAGGCGAGGGCTACCTCACGCTGGAGTGGCGGCCGGTCGATTTCCTCACCCTCAATGCCGGCGTGCGCTACAGCCGCTACTGGGCCTTTGATGACTTCCTCGGCGAGCATCCCGAACTGTTGACCCGCGGGGTGGGCGGCAAGCAGGCAAGCTACCGGGTCAATGAGCTGCCGGAGCGCCCAGCCAGCGTGCAGGCGCAGGTGGATTCGCTCGAAGCCGAGCGCGCCTTCTGGGAGAGCATCGGCATGGGCTGGTTCGTCGACGATGCGATCCGTGGCCTGCTGCAGAGTTACCAGACGCCACAGCCGGTGGAGCACACCATCGCCTGGCTGCCCGATGCCGACGGCAACTACTCCCGTGCCACCAATCCGTGCCTCAATGGCGAAGTGGCCGCCATCCCCGGCGCGCTGCCGCTGTTCCCCGGCAGCGACCAGGTCTGCAGCATCCGCAACACAGTGCAGTCGCGGCCGGTGGATGGACGCAATACCCGCCGTCGCGACCATGCCTGGCTGCCCACCTTCTCGGCAACGGTGAACCTGTCGCCGGCCGCGCGCATCTACCTGCGCTACAGCGAGGCGGTGCGCTTCCCGAGCATGTTCGAGAGCACCATTGCCTTCTCCAGCAGCCTCAATCCGCTGTACGCGCTCAAGCCCGAGCATGCCTACAACTACGAGCTGGGCTATGTACACAATCTGTCCGCGCTGTTCGGTGGCATCGCCGATGCCGACGTCAAGTTGGCCTACTACGTGCACAAGACGCGCGATGTGATCGAGCGCGACGCCTACTTCCTGTTCGACAACATCGACAAGCAGACCATCCGTGGCATCGAACTGCAGGCGCGCTTCGACAATCGACGCTTTTTCAGCGACCTGGGTATCGCGCGCACGCTGGAAAACGAGGTGTGCGACGAGAGCAGCGCGGTGCTGCTCGACGCCAACCGCGGGCTGGTGCCGAACTGCGTACAGGACGGTTTCGTGGGCGGCTACCTGCTGACCCAGGCGATTCCCAAGCTGTCGGTGAATCTGTCACTGGGCACGCGCCTGTTCGATGAGCGGCTGGAACTGGGCAGCCGCATCGTGCACTACCGGCGTCACAACAACCCCGACCTGCAGGTCTACCGCGATCGTCTGCTGGCAGGTGGCAGCAGCCTGCTCTGGCAGAACGTGCCGTTCACCTGGGGAAACATCACCACCGTGGATGCCTATGCGCGCTGGCGCTTCAACGACCACGCCAGCGTTGAACTGGTCGGCAGCAATCTCGGCAACCGCTATTACGTCGACCCGGCCACGCGCTCCACGCTGCCGGCGCCGGGTCGCACCGTCAAGCTTGCGCTCACTGCGCGCTTCTGAGTTCCACCGTTGCAAGCGTTGTACCTGTAGTTCCCTCAATCCAAGGAGTTTTTCCATGAAAATGATCTCCCGTTCCCTGCTTACCGTCGCCGCCAGCCTGGCCCTGGCCGGTGCCGCCCACGCTGCCGATATCGTCGGTGCGGCCAGCGCCGTCACCGATCCGCAGTTGAACATCAACGTCGGCGAATCGCAGGTCAATGGTGGCCCGCACTCGGCAGGCAAGGCCGGTATTGGCGTCGGCACCGTCTCGGGTGGCACGCGTGTGGACTTCCAGGGCTTGAGCGCCTACTCGGCACCCACGGTCATCAACGGCACCACCGTGCGCACCCTCGCCATGCCGATCACCGGTACCCCGGGCAGCCACGCCGGCATGGGCCACTTCAACTTCGTCAAGGTCGGTAGCGGCGATGTCTGGTTCGGCGAATGGTCCAAGGATGGCGCGGCTGGCGGCTTCAACAACCGCCAGGTCTACTTCGCCGGTGACCGCGCGGGCACCACGCTGCCGGCAGGCGTGGCCACCTACGCCGTCGCAGGCCTCAACAAGTTCAACGGCAGCAACCTGCTCAGCGGCACCTTCCGCGCCGACTTCGGCACCGGCCGCCTCAACGGCGCGCTGGCCGGCTCGGGCCTGACCGTGGCCGTGGCTGCATCGATCAACAGCGCCAACGCGTCGTTCGCCGGTTCGGCTACGGCCAACGGTACGGTTGCCGGCACCAGCCAGGGCCAGTTCTTCGGCGCCAACGCCGCTACCCTGGCCGGCATCGCCACCTTCGCCGGCAACAGCCAGTACGACACCGCCTTCGGCGGCAGCAAGAACTGATCGCCACGCCCCTGACGGGGCAGGGCAGGGACAAGCCGCGATCCGCCAGTCCCTGCTTCGGCCCGCGATAGTGCTTCAACCGGATCGAACATGCGCCACCTTCTCTTTCTTGTCGTCCTGCTGCTGGCATGGCCGCTCAATGATGCCCGCGCCCAGCAGGATGACCTGCGCCGCGTGCTCGAACAGGGCAGCGAGCTGCGTCATCAGCAGCAGGACCAGCAACGCCTGCGCCAGGCCGAGCACGAGCGACCGACCATCACCCTCGACGGCCAGCAGTACCGCGTGGAGCGCACTGTCGACGACCTCGGCCAGGCGCTCTATCTCTCGCTGCAGCATCAGCAATGGCAGGCCGTGGCCGCCTTCCTGGCCGAGTACATCGAACTGCCCGGCCACGATCCGCTGCTGCGCCACTACGCGCAGGGCGCGCTGGCGCGGGTGGCTGGACAGCACGGCAATGCCGCCGCCGAATACGAGGCCGTGCTCGCCGCGCAGCCGGACTTCCTGCCGGCGCGGCTGGAACTGGCACGTGTCTACGCCGAAGACCAGCGCGACCGCGATGCCATCGCCCTGTTCGAGGCGATCGCAGCCGGTATCGATGGCGACGATCCGGCAACAGCGGGCGTGCGTACGCGGGTGGACGGCTACCTGCAGGCCCTGCAGGCGCGCCAACGCTGGAAGGGTGGGATCGCCGCTGGCCCGGCCTGGAGCGACAACATCAACCGCAGTTCGGCCAGCCGTACCTGCCTGTTCGGTGACGGCACCACCTGTTTCATCGAACGCCGGTTGCCCGATGCACAGGCAGCATTCGGCCTGGACTACGACGCCAGCCTGGAACGGCGCCTGCCGTTGGCCGGCCACCATGGGCTGTACCTGCGCGGGCTGGCGTTCGGCCAGGCGTGGCGCGGGCACAGCGACTACAACGAGCTCAATGCCAGCGTGCAGGCCGGTTACAGCTGGCGCAGCGCACGGCATACCGTGCTGCTGGCGCCCAGCTACGATTACCAGGGGTTGGGCAACCATGCGCTGCAGGGCGGTGCCGGCGTGCATGGCGAATGGCAGTTCGCCGCAGATGCGCGCAGCCTGCTGAAGCTGGAAGCCGACTGGAAACGCCAGCGCTATCGACAGCCGGGGTTGGCCAGCAACTACGACGGTGAACTGGCGGCGATCTATGCCACCTGGTTCCGTGCGCTCAACCCACGCTGGACAGTATTTGCCGGGGTCGACCTGAGTGACAGCAGCGCCGCTGATCCCGCCAATGGCTACCGGCAACGCGGCCTGCGCCTGGGCGCAGCACGCCAGTGGAGCGGCACCACGGCTACCGTGTTCGTGTCGCTGCGTGAGCGTGACTACGATGCGTGGAGCCCGTTGCTGGAAGCGCGTCGGCAGGACAGCGAGCAGAACCTGATCGCCATCGTGCGCAGCGAGCGCCTGGCCATAGCCGGGCTGGTGCCCAGCCTGAGCCTGCGTTACGCACGCATCGACAGCAACGTAGACTGGCTGTACAGCCACGACCGCAGCCTGCTGAGCCTGAAATGGGAACGGGCGTTCTGAGCCGTCGGCCCGGTCCGGAGAGCGGGAGGGTCCATTTATCCCCAATTTGGCCAAATTGGGTATAGTGGCCTCATATCCTTCCGCTGGAGCCGTGCCATGACCCTCCCGCTCGACCTGCCCGGCCTCGACAAGGCCCCGGCATCCTCGGTCAAGACCCGTGGCTGGCCCAGCCTGATGCGTACCGTGCGCGAGAAGCAGGCGCTGGTCATCACCAACCACAACCACCCCGAAGCGGTGATCGTGGACATCAAGACCTACCAGGAGCTGCTGGCCAGGGCCAGCGGCAGCGATAGCGACGAGCGCAGCGACGTGCTCTCGCGCCTGCGTACCGAGTTCGACCAGGCGCTGGCCGGGCTGCAGCAGGGTGAGGGGCTGGGCAAGGTGATGGGCAAGCCGATCCGCCGCGGCCACAAGGTCGCGCTCGGCCGTCCGCTCTGACTCATGGGGCGGATCCTGGCGTTGGCCGGCGTCAACGGCGCCGGCAAGAGTTCGCTGCTCGGTACCTGGCTGGAGGCCGACGGCCTGGGCTGGTACAACCCGGACAGCTTCACCCGACGGCTGGTGGAGGCTGGCTGGCCGTTGGCCGAAGCCAACGCTGAAGCGTGGCAGGAAGGCGCACGACGGCTGCGCCAGGCGATCGCCGACGGCAGCGATTTTGCCTTTGAAACCACCTTGGGCGGCAACACCATTCCGCGCCTGTTGCGCGAGGCCTGCAGCCAGCACGACGTGGCGATCTGGTTCTGCGGGTTGGCCACCGTCGAACTGCATGTGGCCCGCGTGGCCGCCCGCGTTGCTGGCGGTGGCCACGACATCCCGCAGGACAAGATCCGCGCACGCTTCGATTCCGCGCGCGAGAACCTGTTGGCATTGATGCCGCATCTGGCCGAACTGCACGTGTACGACAACAGCGCGCCGGCCGATCGCTACGGACGTGTTGCCCCCTTGCCGGTGCTGGCGCTGGATCGCCAGGGCCTGCAGTATCCGGTGTCGGTGGTGGAACTGCTGCACACCCCGGACTGGGCCAAGCCTATCGTCATGCGCGCGATGGAACTGCATGCCGACAGCACGCCGCTCGCCGGCCCGCCTGTGCGATGATCCGACTCCGCAGATTCAGTGATCGAGGAACAGGGATGTACGAGCGGAAGCACTGGCAGGCCATCGGCCTGCGCGCGCTGGTGGCGGCCATGGCATTGACGGTGGCGGCACCGCTGCTTGCCCAGGATGCAACGCCGGCCGACGCCAAGGATGAAGCGAAGAGCGAGCCGATGAGCTACGACAAGGCACGTCGTACCGCCGAGGCCTCCCTGCGCCTGCATCCGGGTACCGACAGCCAGTATGACTACCGTCCGCTGTGGGCCGGCAATGCCGACCTCGATGGCGATGGCCGCCCGGAGATCATTTATCTCTACACCGCGACCCAGACCGGCAGCGCGATGCAGCTCAACGAACTGGTGGTGATGACCCCGCTGGCCGAAGGCGATGCGCGGGGCCAGACCGCATCACCGGGCAAATCCGCCTATGACGACGAAACCTACGCGTTGATCCGCGCGTCCGGCTACGCCGATGATGCCAGTGCGCACATTCCCGGCGAGATGGAAGCGATCACGATGGACGGTGACCGTATCCGCGTCACCTTCAACAGCACCCGCACTTCGAAGCTGTGCGTGCGTGGCAAGGTGGCCTGCCCGCCGGAAGGGCAGCATGCCTGGGTGTACCGCTGGACCCCGGGCAAGCTGACCCGCGCCGAGTAATCGCGTTACCGGCAGCGCCGGGCAATGCCCGGCGCTGCCTCAGCCACTCAGGCAGGGGTCACCTGTTCCGGCTCGGCCACGTCCGGCAATGGCGGCAGGGTGCGATCCACTGTCACCGGGGCATCGCTCTTCAACAGCGCCGCCGCCTCCTTGTTGCAGCCCACGGCCGGCGGCGAACCGCGCAGCGGCAGGCCGGCTGTTTCCTTCACGAAGATCATCGTGATCAGGCCGATCACCGCCGCGCCCATCAGGTAGTAGGCCGGCACCAGCGGATCGCCGGTGCGCTCCACCAGCCAGGCGGTCACCAGCGGCGTGGTGCCACCGAACAGCGACACCGACACGTTGAACGCAATGGACAGCGCGCTGTAGCGCACCGGCGTATAGAACAGTGCCGGCAGCGTGGAGGGCATCGAACTGGTGAAGCACACCAGCGCCAGGCCCAGCAGCATCAGGCCAAGGAAGATCAGCCAGTCGTTGCCGCTGCCCACCAGCAGCAGGCTCGGCACCGCCAGCACCAGCAGCGCGATGCAGGCGCCGATGATCATCGGGCGCCGGCCCAGCTTGTCGCTGAAAAGGCCACCGACGATGTTCAACGGCATCATCACCAGCATCACGATGATGATCAGCAGCAGGCCCTTGCTCTCGGCATAACCCATGGTCACGCTCAGGTAGCTGGGCATGTAGGTCAGCAGCATGTAGTCGGTCACGTTGAACACCAGCACCAGGCCCATGCACACGATCAACTGGCGGCCATGCACACGCAGCAGTTCACCCAGGCCCGGACGTTCGTGGTCACGCTTCTCCGCCTCCTCTGCGTAGGCACGGAACGCCGGCGTTTCCTCCAGCCGCATGCGCATGTACAGGCCCAGCAGGCCGAGTGGGCCGGCCACCAGGAACGGAATGCGCCAGCCCCAGTCCAGCATCTGCGCGCTGCTCAGCAGCATGTGCAGTGCGGTGACCGTACCGGCGCCAGCGATGTAGCCGCCCAGCGTGCCGAACTCCAGCCAGCTGCCCATCAGGCCGCGGTTGCGGTCGGTGGAGTACTCGGCAATGAAGGTTGCCGCGCCGCCATACTCGCCACCGGTGGAAAAGCCCTGCACCACGCGCGCGAGCAGCAGCAGTACCGGTGCCCAGATGCCGATGCGTTCGTAAGAGGGAATCAGGCCGATGGCGAAGGTGCCCAGTGCCATCATGATCATGGTGAAGGCCAGTACCTTCTGGCGCCCGTAGCGGTCGCCCAGGGGCCCGAAGACCATGCCGCCCAGCGGGCGTACCAGGAAGGCCACGGTGAACGTGGCGAACGCAGCGATCACCTGCGCTGTGGGGTTGCTGGAGGGGAAGAACACCTGGCCAATGGTGACGGCAAGATAGCCATAGACACCGAAGTCGAACCATTCCATCGCATTGCCCAGTGCAGCGGCGCCCACGGCGCGCTTGAGCATGGGCTTGTCGACAACGGTGATCTCGTCGACCTTCAGATGGCGGCGGCGTTTGAACCAGCCGAAATGGGCATGGGCATCGGAGTTGTCCTGCATGGGGACTCCCTTGGAAGAATGGAAATGGAGTGGAATGGGCGGTACGGATGTCCCGAAAGTCGGAAACGGCGATGCTGGCGCAGCAGGCGCAGGGGCATCGAATGGAAGGCCCGGAACGGGGCGAAAGGTGTGTGCGATCAAACGCCGCGCACGCGACAAGCATTGCCCGCTGCCAGAACGCGGGACAATCGGATGGGTCCGACTACGTGTCAGACCGCGTCAGTGCACGTGGGGTGGTGGCAGGCGCAGGGGACAGGCGGGGCAGGGCCCGCAGGCGTCATCCGCCGGGATCCAGCGCGAGGCGATGGAAAGGCGAGGGGGAAGCAATGATGGAAAGCGAAGCGCCGGTCGGCAGTGCTTCCCGCATGCCAGCAACAGGTGCTGACGCGCAGTGGGTCGTGTCGATCATGCGTTCATGATAACGGTTACAGTGTGAGCGTGCCGAGAATCGCGCTGTCACGAACGCAGCGTTCCATGTTGCCTGTTCATGCAGATGACCCACGCACATCGAATGAACATGTTGTGCTCACCTCGCTCACGCCACGCCTTTTACGGTGGTCATGAACCAACGCAAGGAGTAACGCATGACCCGTCGCATTCCCGAAGGCACCCTGGTTATCGTCGCCGATGGTGGCTCGGCCCGCGTGTTCACCAACGTCGGCAGCGAGCAGAAGCTCACCTTGAAGCAGGAAGGCGAGCTGCGGCTGCAGGACATCAGCGAGCAGGGTGTGTCCGGACAGGGGCCGTCCGGCGCGGTGCCCAAGGACATGTCGATCTCGCAGCTCAACGAAGCGACCTTCGCCAAGCAGGTGGCCGAGCAGCTCAACGAAGATGCACTCAACAACCGCTACGCGCATCTGGTGCTGATCGCCGATCCCACCACGCTTGGCCGCATCCGTCCGTTGCTGCATAAAGAGACGCAGGCGCGGTTGCTGGTCGATATCGCCAAGGATCTGACCAACGCGCCGCTGGAAGACATCCAGCGCACGCTGCAGGCGTAACGGCATGCCCTTCATGCGTGATCATGTTGCCGCCGAGCCGGCCCGCGCGGAGGTGGATGCGCAGGCTGGTTGGCTGCTGCTGGAATTCGGCACCCCGTGGTGCGGCCATTGCCAGGCCGCGCAACCTGCGCTGCAGGCCTTCGTGGATGCGCATGATCTGCCGCACTGGAAGATCGAAGACGGCAAGGGCAAACCGCTGGGCCGCTCATTCCAGGTGAAGCTATGGCCGACGGTGATCCTGTTGCATGACGGCAAGGAAGTGGCGCGCGTGGTGCGGCCGGTGGCTGCGGCAGATCTCGGCACACTGCAGAGCGCGCTGCCGGATTGAGCGGCTCCTGTAGAGTCGAGCCCATGCTCGGCGTGCTCCGTCACCAACCGTAGTGCTCGATCACACCAGAGTCGAGCATGGGCTCGGCTCTACATGCTTCAATGCAGCGTCACCCGCACATGCTGCTCGCGCAGTTCATGCAGCAACCGCCGGCCATGCTGGCTCAGCGCCATCATCGCAACACTGATCTTCTGCACGCTGTAACCCGGACGTAGATGCGCCTGCGGGTCGGCCGGCTCGTTCTCGCCGATCATCATCGCCATGCCCTCGGCGGTGTTCAGGGCGTGCTCGATGCGGAAGAACAGGGATTCCATTTCCGGGGTCAGGATGGGCGGTTCATGCGACATGCGATGGCTCCTTGAGGGGACGTGGCCACCGCAAGGGTGGCGGGCGGTGCGGGGTTGGAACTTCGGCTGAGCTTTGGGAAAAGCCGGAGGGCCATGCGGCCGCCGCGCACCGCCCGCCGTAGTCACGGCAAGCAGCTCCCAAGGCTCATTTCGGGGTTCCACACCCGGCAGCGTGCGTTCGCGCTGCGCGGACATCCTGCACACGCAATGGCGGTCTGTTCCAATAGGGATTGCATCTCGAAGTCTCCATTTACGGGCTGATTTTTTTCAGGAGTGCGCATTTCGACAACCGCTGGCGCGTTCGCATCGAAATGGGCCTGCCACCCTTGCCAGCATCCATTCAATCCCAGCGCCGATCCATTCAATTGGTTGCAGAGGCACAGGTTGAAGGCGGCATCCGCACTGCAGCATGCGACACCGCCACCCCGGTGCTAGGATCTGACCACCATCTGAATCGATCCAAATGCCGATGCCCACGCTGGACCGTCGTCTCCTGATCGCTGTCGCCGCTACGGCGATGTTTGCCTCCGGCCTGGCTGTGGCCGCCCCGGCCAAGACTGCCGCCGACAAGGCCTATGCCTCGGTCGATCCGTTCATCGGTACCGGCGGTGAGGGGCACACCTACCCCGGTGCGACAGTGCCGTTCGGCATGGTCCAGCTCAGTCCGGATACTCGCATCCAGCCGCGAGAGAAGGCTTATGGCTGGGCGGCGGGATATCGCTATGACGACAGCAGCATGGTCGGCTTCTCGCACACGCATTTTTCCGGCACCGGCCATTCAGACCTGGGCGACATCCTGCTGATGCCGTTCACCGGCAACCCGGGCCTGGAGCGCGGCGACCCCGAGAAGCCCAGGAGTGGTTACGCCTCGCGCTTCCGCCATAACGACGAGAAGGCCGAGCCGGGCTACTACGCGGTCACCCTGGACGACTACAAGGTGCGCGCCGAGCTGACCACCAGCGCGCGCGTGGGCGTGCATCGCTATGCGTTCCCCAAGGGCACCGAGGCCAAGGTGCTGCTGGACATGCGCACCAGCATGTATGACTACCCGGGCAAGATCCTGTGGTCACGGGTACGCGTGCGCGACGATGGCACCGTCACCGGCTTCCGCGAGACCCGCGGCTGGGCCGCCGGCCGCCAGCTGTACTTCGCGATGCGCTTCTCGCGGCCCCTGGCCAGCCACGAACTGCACAACTCCGAACAGGACATCGTCTACAAGGGCTTTGCGCCCCCGGGCGAGAAGGACCCGAAGCAGCGCGCGCAGATCGAGGGGCGGCAGCTGGTGGGCACCTTCGACTTCGGCAAGCTGGAGGCGCCGCTGGTGGTGAAGGTGGCGATCTCGCCGGTCAGCGAGGCGGGCGCCATCGCCAACCTGGATGCCGAAGTGGCCGACTTCGATTTCGACCGCGTGCGTGCGCAGGCAAAGCAGGAGTGGACGCAGGCATTGTCGGTGCTGGATATCGACGCGCCGGAGCATGCACTTCGCAGCGCCTACACCGCGCTGTACCACACGCTGCTGGGGCCGACGCTGTTCATGGATGCCGACGGCCAGTACCGCGGCGCCGACAATGCCGTGCACCAGGCCAAGGGCTATACGAATTATTCGACGTTCTCGCTGTGGGATACCTATCGGGCGCTGCACCCGTTGCTGACCCTGGTGCAGCCGGAAAAGCGCAACAGCGATTTCGTCAATTCCATGCTGGCCCATCACGAGCACAGCCCTTACGGCATGTTGCCGGTGTGGTCGTTCCATGGCCTGGAAGACTGGTGCATGATCGGCTACCACGCGGTGCCGGTGATCGCCGATGCCTACGTGAAGGGTATCCGTGGTTTCGACGCGGACAAGGCGCTGAAGGCGATGGTGGAGACCGCCAACTACGGTCCTTACGATGGCATCGCGCAGTATCGTGAGCTGGGCTACGTGCCGATCGACGAAGAAGGCGAAGCGGCCAGCAAGACGCTGGAGTACGCCTTCGATGACTGGACCATCGCGCGCATGGCACAGGCGATGGGCAAGGCCGATGTGGCGGCAACCTTCGACAAGCGTGCCGGCAACTGGCGCAATGCCTTCGACAAGGACACCGGCTTCATGCGTGCGCGCAAGCGCGATGGCAACTTCCGCACCCCGTTCGACCCCAGCGCCAGCGGCTACGGCACCGACTACACCGAGGGCAATGCCTGGCAGTACTCGTGGTACGTGCCGCAGGACGTGGCTGGTCTGGCCGCCGCACATGGTGGCAGCGACAAGCTGCTGGCGCGCCTGGATGAAGTGTTCAACGCCAAGGTCGATCCGGCCATCTTCGAACACATGGAAGACATCACCGGCCTGATCGGCTGGTATGCGCATGGCAACGAACCCAGCCACCACGTGGCCTACCTGTACTCGCATGCCGGCCAGCCGTGGCGCACGCAGGCACGCCTGAAGCAGATCATGGACACCCAGTACGCCGACCGCCCCGATGGCCTGGCCGGCAACGATGACGTGGGCCAGATGTCGGCGTGGTATGTGTTCACCGCGCTGGGCTTCTACCCGGTGGCGCCGGGCTCGGGCGAGTACATCCTCGGCCGGCCGTTCCTGCCGAAGACCGCAATGCGGTTGCCGAACGGAAAGACCTTCACCATCGTGGCCGAAGGCCTGGACGACAAGCACACCTATGTCGGCAGCGTGACCCTCAACGGCAAGCCGTTGCAGCGCACCTTCCTGCGCCACGATGAGATCCTGGCTGGTGGCGAGCTGCATTTCACCATGCAGGCCGAACCGAACAAGGACTGGCCGGGGCAGGGCGCGCAGGCGCCGTATTCGATGAGTCCGTGACGCAGCGCCCACCAAGGTGGGCGACTACCGATGTGGCGTGATCTGGTAGATGCCAACCTTGGTTGGCATGCGATCTACACCATCCCACCATTGGCGCGCAGCACCTGGCCGTTGATCCAGCCACCATCGGCACCGGCCAGGAACGCCACCGCACCGGCGATGTCTTCCGGCGTACCCAGCCGCTCCAATGGGTTCATCTTCGCCAGCCGCTCGATCAGCTCCGGCGACTTCCCGTCCAGGAACAGATCGGTGGCGGTCGGCCCGGGCGCCACCGCGTTCACGGTGATGCCACGCCCGCGCAGTTCCTTGCTGAGGATCGCCCCCATCGTTTCCACCGCGGCCTTGCTGGCGGCATACACGCTGTAGTTTTCCAGCTTGATGCCCACCACGCTGGTGCTCAGGGTAACGATGCGGCCACCATCGCGCACGCGTCGCGCGGCCTCGCGCAGCACATTGAATGCGCCCTTGAGGTTGATGCCGATCACGCGGTCGAACAATGCATCATCGCTGTCGGCCAGTGCGGCCAACTGCAGCACGCCGGCACTGTTGACCACCACGTCGATGCCACCGAAGCGCGCCTCGATCGCGTCGAACAAGGCATGCACGGCGTGCGGGTCGGCCACATCGGCCTGCAGGGCCATGGCGTGGCCGCCATGGGCGGTCAGTTCGGCAGCCAGTGCCTCGGCCTCATCGCGGCGGCCGGCATAGTTGATTGCCACGGCGTGGCCGTCGGCGGCCAGGCGGCGCGAGATGGCAGCGCCGATGCCACGGGAGCCGCCGGTGACCAGGGCGACAGAGCGGGAAGCGGGGGAGGTCATGGCACATTCCAGGAAGTCACGCCGGGATGGCGCAGGGCCATCTTCGTCTCTCCGCCGTCGCGGATAATCATGGATAATCCGGAAACATCATCCGGTCAGCCGAACAATGGATCGATTCACTGCCCTGCGTGCCTTCGTCCGGATCGTCGAGCGCCGCAGCTTCAGCCGTGCCGCCGAAGACCTGGGGCTGCCGCGGGCCACGGTGACAGACGCGATCAAGGCATTGGAGCTGCGCCTGGGCGTGCGCCTGCTGCACCGGACCACGCGCGTGGTGGTGCCGACGCTGGAAGGCGAAGCCTTCTATGGCCGCTGCCTGCGCCTGATCGCGGACATGGATGATGCTGAAGCCGCGTTCCGTGACGTGCCACCGCGCGGGCCACTGCGCATCGAAGTGCACGGTACGCTGGGCCGTCACCTGCTGTTCCCGCACCTGCCGGATTTCCTGCAGCGTTACCCGGACATCGAACTGGAGGTCAGCGAGGGCGACCGCTATGTCGACCTGCTGCGCGAGGGCGTGGATGCGGCCATCCGCGTGGGCACCCTGGCCGACAGCGATCTGGCCGCGCGGCGCCTGGCGTTGCTGCGCGAGGTCACGGTGGCATCGCCTGCCTACGTGCAGGCGTACGGGCAGCCTGAGAACATCGCGTCGCTGGCAGCGGGACACCAGATGGTCGGCTACCGTTCCAGCGCCACCGGCCAGCTGATTCCGCTGGAGTTCCAGCAGGGCGGCCAGGTGCGCCATGTGCCGTTGCCGGCACGCGTGCGGGTGTCCGGTGCCGACGCCTTCCTCGGTGCCGCGCTGGCCGGGTTGGGCATCATCCAGGCGCCGCGTTACCGGATGGACCCGTACATCGCGCGCGGGCAGCTGCTGGAGCTGCTGCCCGAGATGCCGCCCACGCCGAGCCCGGTCAGCCTGGTCTATCCGCGCAACCGCACGCCATCGCCACGGCTGCGGGTGTTCATCGACTGGGTGGCGGGTGTGTTCGAGGCGATCTAGGCTGAGGGTGTTGCTGGCCGCGAGGGCAGCAGCAGTTCGAACGTCGTACCCGTTGCGCCGGATGTCACGGTGGCTGAACCGCCATGCGCCTGCACGATGGCGCGGGTGATCGCCAGGCCCAGGCCTGCGCCATCACTGCGCGTGTGTCCGCGCTCGCCGCGATGGAAGCGATCGAACAGCCGCGGCAGGATGTCGGCGCTGATCGCCGTGCCGCTGTTGTGTACGGTGATCCGGCATTGCCCGGCGGCCTCTTCCAGCGTTACCACCACCGGCGTACCCGCAGTGGCGTGCTGCAGCGCGTTGGACAGCAGGTTGGCGATTGCCCGGTGCAGCATCAACCGATTGCCCTGCACGCTGGCGCGACCTTCGCGGCGCAGCTGCAGCTGCCGATCCTCGGCCAGCAGGCTGTAGAACTCCAGCAGGGAGTCCACCACATCTTCCAGCGCCACGTGCTCGCGCGAGGGCAGGGCACCCGGTGCCTCGGCCTGCGCCAGATAGAGCAGGTCGCTGACCGTCTGGGCCAGCCGCTGCAGTTCTTCAGCACAGGAGGCCAGGGTTTCGCGGTAAGCGTCGTTGCTGCGTGGGTGCGCCAGTACCACCTGCACCTGGGTCAACATGTTGGTGATCGGCGTACGCAGTTCGTGGGCCAGATCACCGGAGAATTCGGTGAGGCGGGCGAAATCCTGCTGCAGGCGGGCCAGCATGCCGTTGAGTGTCTGCGCCAGCTGCTCCAGTTCTGCTGGCGCGGCATCGGCAGAAAGACGCCGTTGCAGACGTCCTGCGGTGATCTGCCGGGCCTCGTCGGACAGCGCCCGCAGGGGGCGCAGCGTGCGCCGCACCACATAGCCCCCCAGCAGGCTGCTGGCCAATGCAGCAGTCACGATGGCGATTGCCAGCAGGTGGCGGAAGCGCTGCAGGAACGCCGCGTGGCGTGCGTCGTCGATGGCCAGCAGGGTGGTCAACGTGCTGCCGTCTGCCAGCGGCTGGCGCAGATGCAGCACGTGCAGGCAGCTGCCATCGGCCAAGGTCCAGTCGTGGCGACGTACCGCCAGATCGGCCGGCTGCGTCCGTGCATGCTTGCGAAGCAGGGGCGATGCCGTGGAAAACAGCGGCGTGCCGTGTTCGTCGATGATGTGGAATTCGATATCGGGATGATGGCCGAGCGCCTCGGCCAAACGCTGCGCACGTTGCCCGGCAGCGCCGCCTGCAGCCAGGTCGGCGATCAACGCGACCTTGTTTTCTAGCTCGGTAAAGTCCTGCGCGACCAGGTCGTGGCGTGCACTGAGGTAGATCGCCACGCCCAGTGCAGCGAGCACCACGGTGGCCACCGTGGCGAACAGCACGGTCAGCCGGGTGGCGATGGAAAGGCGCGGTCTCATGCGTTGCGCGCCGTGGCGTCCTCGGGTGCCTCCAGCACGTAGCCCATGCCGCGCACCGTCACGATCAGCTTGTCGACGAAGTCGTCGTCGATCTTCGCGCGCAGGCGGCGGATCGCCACGTCGATGACGTTGGTATCACTGTCGAAATTCATGTCCCAGACCTGCGAGGCGATCAACGAACGTGGCAGCACTTCGCCACGACGACGTGCAAGCAGCTCCAGCAGGGTGTATTCCTTCGGACTGAGCGTGATGCGCTGGCCGTTGCGTTCCACCCGCCGGCGCAGAGTGTCGACCACCAGGTCGGCGACCACGATCCGCTCGGCCAGCGGCGTTGCCTGGCCACGCCGCAGCAGGGTGCGCACACGGGCCAGCAGCTCGGCGAAGGCGAACGGCTTGGCCAGGTAGTCATCGGCCCCCAGCTCCAGCCCCTGGACCCGATCGGCGATGCTGCTGCGCGCGGACAGGAACAGTACCGGCACCTGGTCGCCGCCGGCACGCAACCGCGAAAGCACGTTCCAGCCGTCCAGCCTGGGCAGCATCACGTCAAGGATGACCAGGTGGTACTCACCGCTCTGGGCCAGATGCAGTCCATCCAGGCCGTCGCAGGCCAGATCCACCACGTAGCCGGCTTCAACGAGGCCTTGGCGCAGGTAGCTGCCGGTTTTCGGCTCATCTTCAACGATCAGCAGCTTCATGATTCACCTGGAGAGATGCAGGCGCAGGCTAGCAGAGCGCTGTTCATGCCCGCGGGTCCAGGGTGCCGAGCACGGCCACGCAGGCCAGTACCAGCAGCGCCAATGTGGCCTCGCAGGCCAGGCCGCGGCGCAGCGAGCGCAGAGGGCGGGGTTGCCAGCCTGCGTGGATCGCCACGGCCAGTGCAGGCACCAGGCGCCAACGATGCAGGGCCGCCAGCAGCAGCATCGCGGCAACCAGGCCCAGCTTGAACAGCAGCCAGCGCCCGTGGGCGGTGCCGGTCAGGGTGTGCAGCGAGCCACCCAGGTCGACGTAGCTGTAGGTGCCGGTCATCGCCAGCAACGCGACGATGGCGGTGCCTGGCAGGGCGAAGCGGTGCGTGGCTTTCCACAGCTGGTGCGTGCGATGACGCAGGCCCGGCCCTTGGCGACGTAGCGCCAACTGCAGGAACGCGGCGATCGCTCCTACCCACGCGCCCGCCGCAAGCAGGTGCACGATGCCGGCGCCGAGCCGCAGATCGCCAGCGAGCCCGTCGCCGGCGACGGCGTGGCCATTCCAGGCCAGGCTGCCCAAGGCCGCTGCGGCAAGTACCAGCAGCGCCAGTCGACGCGCGCCCCGCACCGTTGCAGTCGGCAGCAGCAGGACGAAAGCCAGCAGCAACGCCAATGCGCGCAGCGTCGTGGCAACGCCCACCGGCGTGCCAGTGGCGAACCAGATCGCGGTGTCACGGTCGATGTCGGCCGCTGGCAGACCCAGTAGGCTGGAGACGCGTGCCAGCGCATCAACCCCCACCAGGGCGAGGGCACCGGCGGTCAATGGAAGGAAGATGCCGCGCGGCAGCGCCGGGCGCACGAACAGCAGCCTCCCGAACAGCAGCATCGACAACAGGTACAGGGCCAGCCGCAGGCCATAGGGAGAGAGCTCGTCCACCACTGCTGTTATTTCACAGTGAAGCGGTAATCACCAGTGATCGGGTGGCTGTCCTGGCCGACCGCACGCCACTGCAGATGGTATTCGCCGGCGGACAGGGGCGTCGCGAAGCCGGCACGGAGCGTGTATCCGTCGGCGGAGACCTGCTGCGAGGCCGTGGGTATGGCCATCTGCAGGCGGCCATGGGCCATGCGCAGTTCGATGCGGGTGGCACGCGGCAGCACCCGTTCGCTGAACTGCAGTTCGATCTGGTTGGCAGGAGCCACGGTGGCACCCGCAGCCGGGGAGGAACGCACCAGGCTGGGATGGGCCAGCGCCCATGGTGCTGCGGCCAGGCCGAGCAACAGCAAGGCCAACGAAGCAGGGCGCAACAGGGAGTGCGACATCGAGGTTCACCGAGGGAAGAAAGTGAACGACAGCCTGCGGGGCAGTGCCTGTCATCGCCCTGACCCGGACATTACCGAACCGTCAGGTCCACTCATGCCCTTCCGGCGTCCTGGACACCGCGCTGGCCGCGCGCATCATCTGTTCCCTCGACCACGTGACGAAGACGCTGGGTCAGCGTCCGTTCGACGGATAGGGCCTGGGTGGGTGGTGCCTTGCGCGGCCCACGCGCTGGGCGTGCAACCGGCCACACGCCGGAAGGCCGCGGCGAACTTGCTGGGATTGGCGTAGCCGCAGGCAAGCGCAACATCGGTGACGCTCTGCCCTGCGGACAACGCACACTGCGCCCACTGCATGCGCTGCTGGGTCAGGTAGGCATACGGTGGCATGCCGGTGGCGGCGCGCAGCGCGCGGCTGAAGGTGGTCGGTTCCATGCCGAGTACGCCGGCCAGTGCTGCGACATCCAGCGGCTGCGAACGGTGTTCTTCAATGAAGCCCTGCAGCTGGCGCAGCTGCCGCGATGACAGCGGTGCGGCCATCGGCGGCCGGGCGTGTGGTTGGCCGGCAAGCTGGGCCAATCGCCGCACCACTACCTCTGCACCGTACTGCAGGAAGCCAGGCACGCAGGCGTCAGCCTGTGCGCTCGACCATAGTGCGTGCAGTACGGAGGCGATGACCGGGTCGCGATGCAGTCGCAGGGAAAGGGAAGGAACGTCCGGGAAGCCGCCAGGAGCATCGCGCCACTGCGCGGTATCGATGGCCATTCCCAGCAGCTCCACCGCAGGGCTGGCGTAGTGTCCATGATCGCCGGGCAGTACCACGTTGAACTGGCCCGGATGCCACGGTGCATGCAATACCCCGGCAGTCGTGCGTTGGTACAGGTTGCCGCCACCGGCCAGCAGCAGGCCCAGCCGCAGTTGGTGCGGGTGCCCCATGGGGCCTTCGCTGGCCTGGAAACCATGGCGCAGCAGAACGACCGAGCCATCCTCGCTGGTCACGGTTCCCTCCATGGGCTGGGCGGCTTCCCGGTGCAACTGGTCGGCGAGGGCGGGCATGGCGGGTCCAGGAATGGAGCAGCGCTGACTGCAATGGAGTGGCGGCGAGCGTCGAATGTTACAAGATAACAGTTTGCGCCAGCCGGCCCGCCAGGCGCGTTTCCGTTCCTCATGAGGTTGCCCTTGAAAGTCCCCGTTTCCTCCGCTGCCCTCGTCGCAGCGTCGTTGCTCGTTCCTGTTCTTCCCGCCCACGCGCAGTCCGCCGATGCCACCACCCTCGATGGCGTGGTGGTCACCGGTTCCAAGCGCGATACGCCCTACCTGAAGAGTGACCTGTCGGTGACCGTGCTTGACCGGCAGGCGCTGAAAGAAGCCGGTGTCACCGAGTTCCGTGACCTGGACAAGCTGGCCCCCAACGTGAAGTTCAACGTGATGGGCCAGCTGAGCAACATGTTCATTTCCATCCGCGGCATCGAATCCAATCCTTTCCTGGTCAACCGCGCGTCGGTCTACATCGATGGCATCCCGTTCCGCGAGCTGAGCAACGCGGTACTCAACCAGGTGGAATCGGTCGAGGTGCTGCGGGGGCCGCAGGGAACCCTGTACGGCGCCAACAGCGAATCGGGGCTGGTGCTGGTGCGCACGCGCGGCCCGGCCGATACCCGCGAGGGTGAGGTGAACGTGCGCAGCACCTGGTTCGGCAACGGCAACGGCACGGCCGTGGATGGCTTCCTGGCGGGCCCGCTGAGCAAGGACGGCACGCTGTCGGGCTCGGTGGCGTTCATGGGCTCCGATGAGGATGCCCACCTGAAGAACCTGACCCCGTACGGCGCGCGCGGCGAAGTGAAAGAGGGCTACCTGCAAGGCAAGCTGCGCTGGCGGCCCAGCGATTACGTGACCGTCAACGCCTTGGCCTATCACCTGCGCACACGCGCACCGGGCATGTTCGAGTACGAGTACCTGCCGCTGGATACCGGCCTGTACAACCGCACCTATGGCGACCGTCTCAATGGTGGCCGTCACGCGGGTGACTTCACCTACATCAACGATGCGCCCAAGCGCACCGAAAAGGACGAGACCGTTGCCGGCCTCAGCGCGCAGTGGCAACTGCAGTCCGGCACCCTGGATGTTGCCGCCTCGTACCGCAGCGAAGAAACCACCTCGGCTGGCTATGACTTCGACATGACCGCCAGCTCCGCGTTGGCCGGCTACATCTACGACAAGAAGAATGCATGGAATGCCGAGGCGCGCTTCAGCTCGCCCAGCGACCAGGCGCTGACCTGGATGGCCGGTGTATCGACCTATCGCATCGACAAGGATTCGATCCAGGGCACCTTCGTCGGCCCGGCGCTGCGCGGGCTGGACAGTTACAACCTGGCGCCGCGGCAGACCTCCAAGGGTGAGGACTACAGTGTTTTCGCGACCGCCAGCTACACGCTGCCGGCATTGCCGAAGCTGACCGCCAGCCTCGGCATCCGCCACGAGCAGGCCCGCCGCTCCACCGAACAGCGGGCCGGATTCCTCGACCTGGGTGCCGGGGGCCTGGTGCGCTACCGCGACGCCGCCCTGGCGCATACGTTCTCGGCCACGTTGCCGCGCGTCTCGTTGCGCTATGACGCCAGCGATGATCTGTCGTTCTACGCGGCCTCGGCCAAGGGCTATATCCCCGGTGGCTTCAACCTGGCCGCCGCGCAGAGCGATGTGATCAACGACAAGGTGCTGCGCTACGAATCCGAACGCATGTGGAGCCATGAAGTGGGCTTCAAGATGAACCTGGCGGGCGGCCGCGGCCATATCGGCGGCGCGCTGTTCCATATCAGCTCGGACAACTGGCAGGAAATCCAGGTGGCCACCGATGCCAACGGCCGGCCGATCTCCTCCGACTACGTGGGCTCGGATGCCTCGATACGTTCGCGCGGTGCAGAGCTGGAAGGGGTGTTTGAAGTCGCGCCGGGGTTCACGGTGATGGCCAATGTCGGCTATGTCGATGCGACGTACACCAAGCTGTGGGTCAGCCCGCAGGAGAACCTGCACGGCAAGCGGGTCAAGCTGACGCCGCACTACACCGGCTACCTGGCCGCGCGGTATCAGTTCGATTCCGGCATCTATGCCCGGGTGGAATCGCAGTTCACCGGTTCCAGCGCGCTGGACGAGCGCAACCGCGCGTTCCAGCCGGCCGTGGCCGTACTGGGCGTGCAACTGGGTTACGAGCGGGGCCCGTGGAGCACGCGCGTGTTCGTGCAGAACCTGACCGACAAGCGCCGCATCAACGGCCTGATCTTCGACAACCTGGCCTTCGGCCGCGATGGCAACTACTACGGGCCGGTGGACAGCCCGCGCATTGTCGGTGCCGAGGTCGGCTACCGGTTCTGAAGGAGCATCAGCCGGCGGACCGCAGGGCCCGCCGGTTGCGCAGATGTGCGACGGCCAGCATCACCCCTCCGCAGGCGGTGGCAGCGCCATGCCAGAGCAGCGATTCCTTCAACGGCAGGTACAGCGAGGCGGACAGCAGCAGGATCGCGCCTGCAAGGGCCACGCACAGCGGCAGTGCGCGCTGATGGCGGCGCCGGCCGGCGGCGGTGCTGAGCACGGCGATCGTCGAGGCCAGCAGCGCGAACAGCCATTCCCAGCGTGACATCACCAGCAGCGCGGTCATCGCCGCGTGGCCAGGGTGCTGGAACGAGCGCAGCGCCATCATCGCCGCGGGCGTGAAGGCCAGCAGCAGGGGCAGGGCCACGCAATGCGCGGCACAGGCCAGCGACAGCCAGGCGCCTGCCAGATCGAAGCGGGGATGCCAGCGTGCCGAAGCTGGCGGCTGGGTGCGGGCCCTTGCGGGCGAGGTCGGGATGTGGTCCATAATGTTACATAGTAACAATACGGAGCTCCCCCATGAAACGTTCTGCCGCCCTTCTACTGCTGCTTGCTGCTCATTCTGCGAACGCCCACGACGTGCGCCATCACGATGCGCATGTCCATGGCCAGGCCGATGTCGATCTGGCCGTGGACCAGGGAACGCTGGAGCTGGCACTGCGTGCGCCGGGCATCGGCATCCTCGATTTCGAACGACCACCTGCCGACAGCCGCGAACAGGCCGCATTGGCGCGGGCGCGGTCGATCCTGCAGAGCGGCAGCTGGGTCACCTTGCCGAGCGCTGCGCAGTGCCGGTTGGACCATGCCGAGGCGACTGCGGAGGGCTTTGCGCCAGTAGCAGTGGCAACCCAGCCTGGCCAGCACACGCATGCCGGATTCACCGCAGCACTGCGCTACCACTGCGCCAACCCGGCGGCATTGCGTGGGCTGGCATTGCCGCTGCCGACGCTGTTTCCGGGTCTGCATGAGGTGATCGTCAATACCGCGACGTCGACCGGGCAAGGCCGCAGCGTGGTGACCGCCGACAGCCTGCGGGTGCCGCTGGCGCCATGAACGAGGCCGCCATCATCGACCTGCAGGGCGTGCAGTTCGGCTACGCAGACCGGGCAGTGCTTGACATCGCACAGCTGCAGGTGAGTACGGGCAGCAGCGTGCTGCTGCGCGGCACCAGCGGCTCGGGCAAGAGCACGCTGCTGGGCCTGCTGGCAGGCATCCTGCTGCCGGGCCGCGGCAGTATCCGTGTCGCCGGCCACGCGGTGAACACGCTCGGTGCCGCCGCGCGTGATCGTTTCCGCGCCGATCAGCTGGGCGTGATCTTCCAGCAGTTCAACCTGCTGCCGTTCCTGAGCGTGCGCAACAACATCGCCCTGGGCGTGCGCTTCTCGCCGTTGCGCAATGCGCGCATCGACGGTGGGCTGGATGCCGAGATCGCGCGCCTGCTGCGCGCGCTGCAGCTGGACCCGGCACTGATGCCGCGTGCGGCGGGCACGCTCAGCGTCGGCCAGCAGCAGCGCGTTGCCGCTGCCCGTGCCTTGATCGGCCGCCCAGCGGTACTGCTGGCCGACGAACCGACTTCGGCGCTGGACCCCGACGCGGCCACGGCCTTCCTGCAGCTGATGTCCGCGCAGTGCCGCGCCGCCGGCACCACCGCGCTGGTGGTCAGCCACGATGACCGCCTGCAGCCGTTGTTCGACCAGGTGCTGTCGCTGGGTGATCTGAACCGTGCAGGGGGCGCACATGTTTGAGTTGGCCTGGGCCAGCCTGCGCAGCCGCGCCCTGAGCGTGAGCCTGACCGTGCTGGTCATCACCCTGAGTGTGGTCCTGCTGCTGGGGGTGGAACGCATCCGCACGCAGGCCCACGAGGGCTTTGCCAGCACCGTGTCGGGCACTGACCTGATCGTCGGCGCGCGCTCGGGGCCGGTGAACCTGCTGCTGTACTCGGTGTTCCATATCGGCGACCCGACCAACAACGTGTCCTGGCAGTCCTACCAGGAACTGTCGGCGCTGCCGCAGGTGAAATGGGCAGTACCGCTGTCATTGGGCGATTCCTGGCGGGGCTATCGGGTGATCGGCACCACTGCCGGCTACTTCGAACATTACCGGCATGGCGCAGGGCATCCGCTGGCGTTCGCACAGGGCAAGCCGTTCGACGACCTGTATGACGCGGTGGTTGGTGCTGAAGTGGCACAGGCGGCGCACATCGGCGTGGGCGCTGACATCGTGCTGGCCCATGGCACGGGTGCGGTAACGCTGGCCACGCATGCCGACAAGCCGTTCCGTGTGGTCGGCATCCTGCAGCGGACCGGCACGCCGGTGGATTCTTCCGTGCTGGTGTCACTGCCGGCGATCGAGGCGATCCATGTCGACTGGCGCTCCGGCGTGCAGCTTCGCAGCCAGCATGTCAGCGCCGAACAGGCACGCCAGCTCGACCTGACCCCGACCAGCATCACCGCCTTCATGCTCGGCCTGAACTCGCGCATCGCCACCTTCGGCGTGCAGCGCAGCATCAACGAGTATCCCGACGAAGCGCTGCAGGCGATCCTGCCCGGCGTGACCCTGCAGCAGCTGTGGCAGTCGCTGGGCACCGCCGAGCGCGCGCTGCAGTTGATCAGTGCGATGGTGGTGCTGCTGGGCATGGTTTCGCTGATGGCGCTGCTGGTATCGACGCTGCAGGAGCGGCGTCGCGAGATGGCGGTGCTGCGCGCTACCGGTGCGCGTCCGGCCTATGTGGCCTGCCTGCTGGTCGTTGAAGCCGTGGCCACCGCAGCGATGGCCTGCGCGCTGGCGCTGGCCGTGCTGACCTGCGCCAGCGTGGTGGGGCGCAGCTGGGCGCTGGCCAATTTCGGTCTGTCGATCACCCACGTCTGGCCGGACGCGCGCGAACTAGCCTGGGTGGGTGGCGTGCTGCTGATCAGCGCGGTCGCAGGCCTGCTGCCTGCGCTGCTGGCCTACCGGCGCACCCTGGCCGATGGCCTGGCGCCTGCGTCATGAGCACGGGTGTCCGCGGGTTGCTGCTGGCTGCGGCCATGCTGCTGGCTGCCTGCACACGGCCGACCGATACCGGTGTGCAGGCACTGCCTCCCTCGCCGGTGCAGGACAGTGCCGGCACCGAAAGCGAGCAGGAGCTGGACTGGTTGCAGATGCTGCCGGGCGATGAACTGGCCGCACTGGAGCGCGGTGAGGGGCCGGAGGTGAAGCACAGCGGCAACCGGCGCATGGCCCAGTTCGGTACCTTCCGTACCGTGGACGCGGTACTGGATCGCGCGGTGCGGTTGCCGGGCTATGTCGTGCCCTTGGCCAATGCGGCAGACGGTCGACTGCTCGAATTCCTGTTCGTGCCGTACTACGGCGCGTGCATCCACGTGCCACCGCCGCCACCGAACCAGATCGTGCACGTGGTGCTGCCGCAGCCGATCGCCATGCCCGACATGTACTCGCCGTTCTTCCTGACCGGGGTGCTGCGTGCCGAGCGGGTGGACGATGATCTTGCCGGCTCGGCCTACAGCATGGCCGACGCCGAATTGAGGCCATATGAACCGTAGCGCGAAGGTGTTTACCGGTGTGCTTGCCGGTGTTCTGCTGACCAGCTGTGGCCGACCCGCCGTGGAGGTACCGCGACCACGGGACGATGCCGCTGCCGCTTCGCCAGCGGCGAAAGTCGCAGTGATCGACCGCTGGGACGCGCTGATGCCCGGGGAGGACAGCTTCCAGCGTCCACCGCCGCAGATCGGGCTGTCGCGTGGCAACGGCATGGATGGGGTAGGCGGATTGATTGACGACACCGGTTCGGGCTCGCTGCCGGGGCAGACCATCGATCATTCCAGCCCCATGCGCGCGCAACAGTTCGGCTCGTCGGCGGTGGTCGATGGCGTGGATGGACGGGCGCTGGACCTGGATGGCTATGTGGTGCCGCTGGCAATGAACGACGCCGGACAGGTGGACGAGCTGCTGTTCGTGCCGTTCTATGGCGCGTGCATCCACGTACCGCCGCCTCCGCCGAACCAGATCATCCATGTGACATTGGCCACCCCGATCACGATGGGCGCGTTGTGGGATCCCTACCGGCTGTCAGGGCGCCTGCAGGTGAAGCACTTCGAGGCGGATATCGCCAGCGCGTCCTATGACGCAGCCGCGGCGACGCTTTCCGCGATCACCCGATGACCAGGCTCCGCGCACACACCGTCGCGCTGCTGATGGTGGTGCTGCTGCTGGCAGGGACCGGCGTGGCGCTGCTGTGGAACGCAACGCACGCGCCCTCGCCACCGGCAGTGGCATTTCCCGCACCGGCGGCGGAAGCGCAGGCACGCATCGAACATCACATGGCTGCAGACAAGGCCTTTCGTGATGACCTGCTGTTCCTGCTGGTGGCGACGCTGCGCGACCGTTGCGAACCGGCGCAGGCGGGAGTGCTGGCACGCATGGCCAATCGTGCGTCACTGCCGGTGCTGGCGGCGGTGAGCACCGTGACCACGCAGGATGCGAGCCTGGACCGGCCGATCTACCAGTACATCCAGCACCGCGCCGATGCCACCGGCTGCGGCCAGCCACTGCGCCTGCCGGCAGGCGATGGCGGCAGCATCGAGGTGGATATCGAACAGTACGCACGCACCTTCCCGGACAGCTACTTCGACCCGCAGCGCAGCAGTGCGCCGCGTGACTTCGGCGGGCGCCCACTGCCAGAACGCGCCGGCAACGCCTGCAACAGCGTGGTCTATTCGGTGCTGCCGCTGGGAGGGGGGGATTGGCGCTGCAGCACGCTGCGCAGCAACGCCCGTGCGCGGGTGCGTGCGCTGTGCGAAGACGCGATGCAGCGGCAGCACGGCCATCTGCGTGGCGAGCTGGATGCCGAAGTAGGCCAGGCCATGCAGGAGCCGATAGTGCAGGCGGTCGCTGCATTGCCTGCGGAGTGCAGGTAAGCCAGGGCCTTGCGGCAGCGGGCATGGCGCCTCCCGGAAGCTGAATGGCGTTCGCTGGGACATCCATAACTATACAGGATGTCCTGTATAGTTATGGGCGTACTCCTTCCCCTCCAGGTTCCCCATGGCTCTCTCCCAGCCCTTGGACGGTGCTCCGTCCCTGTCGCGCGCCCGACGCTGGTCGCTGCTGTTCACCGTCGCCGCCGGCCTGCTGCTGGTCACGTTGGACAACTCGGTGCTGTACACGGCGCTGCCGACCCTGACCGAGGAACTCTCGGCCAGCGCCGGGCAGTCGCTGTGGATCATCAACGCCTATCCGCTGGTGATGGCCGGCCTGCTGCTGGGCGCTGGCACCCTGGGTGACCGCATCGGCCACCGGCGGATGTTCCTGATCGGCCTGGTGGTGTTCGGCGTCGCCTCGTTGGCGGCCGCGTTCTCTGCGACCGCCGCGCAGCTGATTGCAGCGCGTGCCTTCCTCGCCGTGGGTGCGGCGGCGATGATGCCGGCCACGTTGGCATTGATCGGGCTCAGCTTCCATGAAGAGCGCGAGCGCAACATCGCCATCGCGATCTGGGGTTCGGTGGCCATCGTCGGTGCGGCACTGGGGCCGATCATCGGTGGCTGGCTGCTGCAGCACTTCTGGTGGGGCTCGGTGTTCCTGATCAACGTACCGGTGGTGGTGGTCGCCTTCATCGCGACCCTGGTACTGGCGCCGGAAGGGCGGCGCGACAGCACGCGGCCGTGGGACCTGCTGTCCTCGTTGCTTGCCCTGGCCGCGCTGTCGGGTCTGGTATTGGCGATCAAGTCGCTGATCGCCACCCCGCCTTCGTACGGTGTGGGCGCTGTCTCGCTGCTGCTGGCGCTCATCGCCGGCTTCGCCTTCAGCCGCCGTCAGCAGCAGTTGCCCTATCCGCTGCTGGATTTCGCCATCTTCCGTAACCCGGCGTTCCTCGCCGGCACGTTGTCGGCGGTGTTCACCCTGTTTGCGATGGCCGGGCTGCAGCTTCTCACCACCCAGCGTTTCCAGCTGGTGGCCGGCCTCAGCCCGTTGCAGGCCGGCCTGCTGGTATCGGTGGCGGCGCTGGGCAGCCTGCCCAGCGCGTTGCTGGGCGGCAGCGTGCTGCATCGTGTCGGCCTGCGTCCGTTGATCTGTGGCGGCCTGGCGGCTGGCGCGGCAGGTGTGGGCGTGGTGGCGCTGGGCTTCCCGCACGGCCTGGGCTGGGTGGTGGCCGGCATGGCGATCACCGGCTTCGGCATGGGTGCTGCGATCTCGGTGGCGTCCACCGCCATCCTCAACAACGTGCCGCCGCATCGTGCGGGCATGGCCTCGTCGGTGGAGGAGGTGTCCTACGAGTTCGGTGGCCTGCTGGCGGTCGCGCTGCTGGGCAGCCTGAGCGCTGCGATGTACGGCGCGTTCCTGCCGGAGTCGGCGGACATTCCGGCCGCCGCGCGCGAGGGGTTCACCCAGGCATTGCACGTGGCGCGTGAGGCGGGGCAGGGTGAGTGGTTCGCCCTGGCTGCCGCGGCCTACGATCGCGGTTACCAGATCGTGCTGCTGGTGATCAGCGCGGTGCTGGCGGCCGGCGCGGTGATCATCGCGCGCCTGCTGCGTGGACGTGCTGGCGGCCGCGACGGCGCTTCCGATCGCGTAAAATAGCGGCAATGAGAACCAGCAAGCGCGAGCGCATCCTCGACGCCGCCGTCAGCGTGATCAACCGCGACGGCGTGCGTGCGGTCACCTTTGAATCGGTGGCGGCCGAGGCGCAGTTGACCCGTGGCGGCCTGCTGTACCACTTCCCGTCGCGCGAAGCGTTGCTGCGCGGCATCGACGAGCACCTGGTGCAGAGCTGGGAAGCATCGATGGAGGCGCTGCTGGGCAAGTCGGCCGGCGAGGCCACTGCGCTGGAGCGCTACCAGACCTTCGTGCGCGTTTCGGCGCAGAGTGCCACCCGCGCCGAGCTGATGTTCATGCTGGACTCGGTGGACCCTGAGTTCCCCAGCGACCGGCCGTGGGCGCCGGTAGTGCAGCGCTGGGCACCTTCGCCACCGGCCGCCGGCAGCGACGACCCTGCGGCGCTGGACAATTTCGTGGCGCGGCTGGCCGCCGACGGCCTGTGGATCTACGAGGCCATGTACGAAGGCCAGCTGGACGAGAACGTGCGCGCACAGTTGACCGAGCGGATCGGCGGGCTGCTCTCTCCTGAGCAGTCCCCTAAGGACTAGCCGCGGGCTACAGCGTCGCCAGCCACGCGCGGGGCGAGAGCCCCAGGCGCTTGCGGAACGCCTTGGACAATGACGCGGTATCGGCAAAGCCGACCTCGGTCGCCACCTGCTTGGCCGCTGCCCCCGCGCGCAGCTGGGTGCAGGCCAGGCTCAAGCGCCAATCCAGCAGGTAGCTGGCCGGTGTGGTCTGCATCACGTCCTTGAACACCGCCGCGAACGCGCTGCGCGACAGCCCGGCGATGGCCGCCATCTTCGGCAGGGTCCAGGCCTGCTGCGGCGACTGGTGCAGGGCTACCAGCGTGCGTGCCAGGCGCGCATCGGACAGCCCGCGCATCAACCCGTGGCTTACCCCCGCAGCATCGGGATGATCGATCACCCAGCGCAGCACCTGGATCAGGGCAACCTCGAACAGCCGGTTGGTCAGGAGGCGCGAGCCGCAGCGCTGGCGGTCGGCTTCCGCGAACAGTAGGTGCAGGGTGCCGTCCAGTTCACCGATGGCTGACAGCGGCACCACCATCACCGGCGGCAGCGACTGGACGACCGGATTGCGTGCACCGCCGTCGAAATCGAGCGTGGCGCAGGTGAAATCAGGGCCGTCCAGCGGCGCGTTGAGGAACACATGCCGCAGTGGCCGCGGGTACAGCAGCAGGCTGGGGGCGGTGACCTTCAGCTGGCGCGTGATGCAGTCCGCGTCGGGGTGATGCACCTCCATTTCCCCCTTGCGCAGGATGTGCAGGAAGGCGCGCCCCGGCTGCGGTTCGAACACGTGCCGTCCGCACAACGGGCCGGAATGGAACAGCGCTGCCTGTACCCGGAACCGTTCGAGCAGGGTCGACAGCCGGTCGGGCACATCGTCGGACGGTGGGATTGGGGGCAGTGTGGCGATCATGGATGAATGGACAACATATCTGGAGATAAGTGCTCAATTCGTCCGGCGAGTCTACCTACGATGCGCCCATCGTCCAATCCCGGGCGCTATCGCAAGGAGTACCCCATGTCCCGCATTCCCCTGATCGATCCGACCTCGACCACGCCCGAGCGCCAGGCCCTGCTGGGCCAGGTCCACGCCGCCTTCGGCGCCACGCCGGCGATGTTCCGTGCCGTGGCCAACTCGCCTGCCGCGCTGCAGAGCATGTGGGGCGCATTTGGCGCGCTGGGTGGCGGCCGTCTGTCGCCGCTGCTGGGTGAGCAGATCGCGGTGGCCATCGCCAACCGCAATGCCTGCGAATACTGCCTGGCCGCGCACACGGCGCTGGGGCGCAAGGCCGGCGCCAGTGGCGAACAGATGGCCGCTGCACAGATCGGCCAGTCCAGCGATCCGGCCACCGCCGCCGCCTTGGACTTCGCGCTGAAGGTGGTCGAGCAGCGTGCGCAGATTGCCGACGCTGACGTGCAGGCGCTGCGCGCGGCTGGTTTCGATGACGAGCAGATCGTGGAGATCCTGGCCCATGTAGCGCTCAATCTGTTCACCAACTACGTCAACGTGGCCTTTGACGTGCCGGTGGACTTCCCGAAGGTGGCGCTGCGCTGAGAGCGCCGCGTCAGGCGGGCGGATGGCCGTGCAGGCCATCCCCCTGCAGTCGCTCCGGATGGGTATACACGTTGAAGCCCCCTTCGCGGGCGAAACCCACCAGGCACAGCCCGGCGCTGCGGGCCAGATCGATGGCAAGCGCGGTGGGTGCCGAGACGGCGGCCAGCACGCTGGCACCGGCGCGTGCTGCCTTGCTGACCATTTCGTAGCTGGCACGGCTGGACACCAGCAGCAGGCCGCCATCGATGCTGTGCTCGTTGTGGTGCAGCGCACCGATCAGCTTGTCCAGGGCGTTGTGACGGCCCACGTCTTCGCGCACCCAGCCGATGCGGCCGCTGGCATCGGCCCACGCCGCTGCATGGGTCGAACCACTGGCAGCATTCATCGGCTGGTGCGGGGCCAACCCGGCCAGCGCCCGCTGCAGGGCAGCCGTCTGATAGGTGCGGCGGTCCTTCACCGGGGGCAGCGGACGCAGCACGTCTTCCAGCTGACGCGCACCACACAATCCGCAACCGCCACGACCAGGCAGCAGGCGGCCATTGTCGGGGTCCAGCCCTGCGCCAGGGGCGTTGGCGGACACGGTCATCTTCAGCTCGATGCCTTCCAGTTGTGGCTGCACCTCGGCGGACAGCAGCTGATCTGGCCGCTCGATCAACCCTTCGCTGAGCGAGAAACCCAAGGCGAAATCCTCCAGGTCGCACGGCGTGGCCATCATCACCGCGAAGGCGGCACCGTTGTAGCGCATCACCACCGGCACTTCTTCGGCGATCACGTCCACCTGTTGCTCCTGCCCCGTGCTGCGCCAGCGCTGCAACGTGCGCAGTGCCGTGCCGGCGGGCGGAGGGGAGGGCGGCGTCGATCCTGGCATGCGGCACATCCTGGGCAAAGCAGAAGGGCAGGCTACGCCCGCAGAATAACGCAGCCATCCAGTGAAGACGCGGCGGTAACCGTTGCCATGGCAGCCTGCGTTACCACAGCCGGGCTATGGCGCCGCGGTTGCCGGCGTGCTTGACTGGCCACGGCAGCCGGGCGCGGGCCCGGCACTGCAGGCAGGCACTCCACCAACGCAGGTTCCCGACCATGTCCGAACAGAAGCCGCCGCGTTACAAGCCCTACAACCAACCGGCAGGCGGCTGGGGGGCCGCCGGTGCGACCGCCAAGGTGCTGCTGCAGCAGAGCGTGATCGGCAAAGGATCGAAGGCACTGCTGGCGATGAACCAGCCGGGTGGCTTCAAGTGCCCCAGCTGCGCGTTCCCCGATGCCGACCACCGCAAGAAGCTGGAATTCTGCGAGAACGGCGCCAAGGCCTTGGCCTGGGAAGCGACCCAGCACCGGGTGACCCGCGAGCTGTTCGCCCAGCACACCGTCACCGAGCTGATGGCGCAGACCGACTATTGGCTGGAGCTGCAGGGCCGGTTGACCGAGCCGATGCGCTACGACGCCGCCACCGATCACTATGTTCCCTGCGAATGGGACGAGGCGTTCGCGCTGATCGGCCAGCATCTGCAGGCTTTGGATAACCCTGACCAAGCCGAGTTCTACACCTCCGGCCGCACGCCCAACGAGGCGGCGTTCCTGTATTCGATCTTCGTGCGCGAGTTCGGCACCAACAACTTCCCGGACTGCTCGAACATGTGCCACGAGCCGACCAGCCGGGGCCTGCCGCCGGTGATCGGCGTGGGCAAGGGCACCATCGTGCTGGACGACTTCGAACACGCCGAGGCGATCTTCGTGATGGGCCAGAACACCGGCACCAACTCGCCGCGGATGATGAGCAACCTGGTGGAAGCACGCAAACGCGGCGTGCCGATCGTGGCGGTCAACCCGATGCCCGAGCGCGCCCTGATCCGTTTCACCGAACCGCAGGATGTGGTGCAGATGGCCACGTTCGGTTCCACCGAGATCACCAGCGAGTTCGTGCACGTGCGCATCGGCGGCGACCTGGCGCTGATCAAGGGCATGATGAAGGTGATGTTCGAGCGCGAAGCGCAGGGCGAGCAGGTGCTGGATCATGCCTTCCTGGCCGAGCATACCGTTGGCCTGGAGGCACTGCGCGAAGACGTGCTGGCGCAGGACTGGGATGAGATCGTGCGGGTGTCGGGCATCGCGCAGGAGCAGATACGGCGCTGCGCGGAGATCTATATCCGTTCGCGCGCGACGGTCATCTGCTATGGAATGGGCCTGACCCAGCACCAGCAGGGTTCGCGGCTGCTGCAGCAGGTGGCCAACCTGTTGTTGCTGCGCGGCAACTTCGGCAAGCCGGGCGCGGGCATCGGCCCGATCCGCGGGCATTCCAACGTGCAGGGCGATCGCACGGTCGGCATCGATGAGAAGCCCACGGCGCGCTACCTGGATCGTGTGCAGCAGGTATTCGGTTTTGATCCGCCACGCGAACACGGCCACCACGTGGTCGAGTCGATCGCGGCGATGCTGGATGGCAGCGCCAAGGTGTTCATCGGCATGGGCGGCAATTTCATCCATGCGGTGCCCGATACCGAACGCGCCTACGAAGCCATGCGCAAGCTGGAACTGACCGTGGGCATCGCCACCAAGCTCAACCGAGGTCATCTTGTGCATGGCCGCGACGCGCTGATCCTTCCGGTGGTGGCGCGTTCGGAGTGGATCCGCACGCCGCGGGGAGAACAGTTCGTCACCATCGAAGATGCGATGTCCAACGTGACGGCATCGCGTGGTGTGCTGGAGCCGGCCAGCGAGCACGTGCTGCCGGAGGTGGAGATCGTCTGCCGCATGGCGATGGCGGCGTTGCCGGACAGCAAGGTGGACTGGGCCGCGTACATGCATGATTACGGCCCGATCCGCGACCTGATCGCCGCCGTCTACCCGGACATCTACGCAGGCTTCAACGAACGCATCCGGGCACTGCACGGCTTCCACCTGGATATTCCACCGCGCCGGCGCGTGTGGCCGACGCCGAACGGCAAGGCCAACATCCTGGTCATGCCGGGTCTGGAAGTGAACACGGTGGTCGATGACCCGGAGATGCTGCGGCTGGCTACCGTGCGTTCGCACGACCAGTACAACACCACCATCTACAGCTACAACGACCGCTACCGGGGCGTGTACAACGATCGCATGGTGGTGTTCATGAACATCGAGGACCGTCTGGCGCGCGGGCTCGGCAAGGAAGCCCTGGTGAGCCTGGAAACGATCAGCGACGACGGCGTGACGCGGCACATCGAAGGCCTGACCGTGCTTGACTATCCGATGCCGCGCGGCGCGTTGGCGGGCTACTACCCGGAGCTGAACCCGCTGCTGCCGCTGGACTACTACGATCGGATCAGCGGTACGCCAGCGGCGAAGTCCATTCCGGTACGGATGCGCGCGCAGGTCGAGGTGCCAGCGTAGAGGAGAGTCATGCCTGCTTGCCGGCGGGGCCGGTGGCGTCGAGTAGACTCGGCGCTAGCGGGCGCCCAGGTGTGGGTTGGTATCTTCGTCCAGGGCAAACGAACAACGGTAGTAGTCGGCGGTATCCCGCCACACCGCCAGGATGGGCTCCTGGATCTTTGTCACCAGTCCGCGGGCCGTTTCCCGATCATTGGCCTGGCAGGCGAAGTAGGCGAACGCCTGCTGGTTCCATTCGTCCGGGTAGCGCGCCAGGATGTCCTCGAAGCCGCGTTTCATGCTCGGCCAGTCGACGGCCGAATCGATGAACAGGCGTTTGCCATACTCATCCTGCGAGGCTACCCAGTAGATGCGCGCATACAGCATGTACTGATCGCGCGGCGGCGCCAAAGCCATGACCCGCCGTGCGTAGATCTCCAAGCCCTGTGCATCGCCACCCCATTTTGGCGCGAAGTAGCGGACGGCCGCGAAGTACAGCGGGTAATAACCGGGGAATCGCTTGATCCCTTCGTCGTGCAGTGCGATGAACTGCTCCAGTGGCCAGCTGCGCTCGATGGCGAGGTGTTCCATCAGCTCGTACCAGTATGGATCCGTCGAGACGACGGCCTTGTGCTGCTGCAGGTAGTCGATGGCTTGTTGCTGGTAGGTATTGAAGGGCGCCCAGTCTTGGTCCTTGACCGTGTTGGCATAACCGCTGCCGCGAATGCTCCATGCGTGGCTGGACAGCATCCTGGCCATGGCCAGGTGCGCCGCTGGCGACTTCGGATGCCGTTCGATCCAGGTGCGCACGATCTTCTCGCGGCCAGCCCAATAGGCGGGGTCGCGGTTGGTGATGCTGAACGCTCTGGAGATACCGGCGTAGTAGGTGGACAGTTTCCAGACGCCACTGCCGAAGCGCTGATCCGTCGTGCGGTAGCGTTCGCCCAGTCGTTCCAGCGTGGCGAAATCCTGCTTCTCGAACAGTTCGGTGGCCTGCCGGGTAACAGCGTGGCGATCAGTCAGTTCGTCGGCACGGATGGACGTGGCGGCGAAGAGCAGGACGAGCGCCAGCAGCGATCGCATGATTCCATTCATCGAGACAATTCCGTGTCCTGGAGGAGGCCCGAGCCTAGGGGCGCGGGCGCGACCGCCATATCGCCACAGACCGGTGCACCGCGCAAGTCCGGGACGGGTCAGCCAGCCGAACAGGCCGGCGCGTACCGCCCCTAAGGTTTCTCGTTGTCGCTCAACACGATGCTACCATCCAGCAACACAGGAACCATCTGGGTCCAGCCCTTGGCGTTGTAGTCGAGGCTGACCAGGTACACCCAGCCGCGCGCTGCGTCTTCGGCAGGCGGCGCCGCGCCGGCGGTGAAGCGCTGCAGGCTGACCTCGGAGACCACGAAGTCATCGCTGAGATAACGCTGGCGTGCGTGGGCCAGCGCTGCCGCCGTCGCTTGATGTACCGACAGCGGCGGCTCGGCGCGCGCCGGGTCGAAGGCGGGCAGCGTATGCAACCGCGTCGCGCTCACCTGCCAGCGTTCATGGGTATCGTCAGCATCGCCGCTGGACAGCACGGTCCATTGGCGTTCGCCTGCCATGACCGGAAAGCTCAGCAACGCAGACAGCAGGAGGGCGGCAGGGGCGCAGCGGGCAGACATGGAAATGCTCCAATGAACGTCATCCATGATGACACCAGGCAGTGGCGGCGGGTGCCTCGTGCGTCGGCTATCATCAGCCCGTGGATATATCCGGCCTGCTGCTGCGACTGATGCTGCTCCTGACCCTGGTGCTGAATGCACCGGCGCTGGCGCTTGCCTCGGGCGGCATCAACGGTCAGGCCAGCGATGGTCATTGCGGTGCGCCCCACGAGAGCGCCAACACTGCAATCTCTGCCGCGCCCGCCTGCTGCGATGAACGGGACGCAGGCGCGTGCAGCAGCGAGGGTTGCGAATGCGTGCCGGCCAGTGTGGCCATGCTGCCGTCGGCGGCAAGCGTTGCTGCATCGCCGCGACGTGCAGTGCCCGGCGAGGCGCTGCGACCCGGTCATCCCGCGCCTGCGCTGCCGCACCTGATCCGTCCGCCGATCGCCTGATCGCGCGCAGGCATTGCGTGCCTGCCGTCCTGCAGTACCCCCCTCATTTACCTGACCCACGCGAATCCGTCGTGTGGGTGGCAGGCGCTCGCGCCTGCGATTGCAAAGGACAACCTGACATATGAACCGCACTCTTTCCCTGAGCCTGTTGCTTACCACCGTTCTGCTGGGCACCGCCTGCGCGCGCGCCTCTGAAGAAGCCGTGTCCTCGCCCGCAACCGCAACCGCAACCGCCTCGGCAGTCGCAGTGATGGCTGAGGCGACGATCGATCCGGAACTGCCGCTGGCCATCGTGCACAAGACGGCCAGTTGTGGTTGCTGTGGCGTGTGGGCCGACCACCTGAAAGCCGCAGGCTTCCCGGTTGAGATACGCGACACCGATGACATGCATCCGGTCAAGCAGCGCCTCGGCGTACCGGCCGGCAAGGCGTCCTGCCATACCGCCGAGATCGGTGGCTATGTGGTGGAAGGCCATATTCCTGCCAGCGACATCAAGCGCCTGCTGAAGGAACGGCCGACGGCGCGTGGCCTGGTGCTGCCGGGCATGCCGGCCGGATCTCCGGGCATGGAAATGCCTGATGGCTATGTGCAGCCGTATACCGTAGAGCTGGTGCTGGCCGATGGCAGCACCCAGCCCTTCGCACAGCACGGGCAGGGAGGCTGACAGTCAGTGGCGGTGCCGGTCGGTCTGACCGGCACCCTTCCACGCGGCCTGTGTAGAGCCGAGCCCACGCTCGGCTGCTTTCGGCCGGCAAGCCGAGCATCGGCTCGGCTCTACAGAATCAGCGGACCCCGGCCGCTTGGCCAGCTGCGTGTCGAGCGCCCATTCGGCTGCATCCACGTAGTCCTTCTTCGGCGCGCCACGTGTAGAGCCGAGCCCACGCTCGGCTGCTTTCGGCCGGCAAGCCGAGCATCGGCTCGGCTACAGGATCAGCGGGCCCCGGCCGCTTCCTTGGCCAGCTGCGCGTCGAACTTCTTCTCGGCCTCATCCGCATAGGCCTTGCAGGTCAGGGCCTTGGCACCGGCCTTGGCACCAGCGCTGTAGTTCCAGTTGCTGGCACCAGGATGCGGGGTCAGCAGGATGTCGCAGGGCAGAGCGCGCACCGTGGCGAAGCTGCGACGGTAGTCGTCGATCAGGTGCGGATAGCGCGGGTTGTCCCTCAACTGGTAACCCGGTGCGCTCAGGCTGTCGGCGTAGACGATGCGCACCGGCGTGCCATCGCGGGTGTCGGTCCACGTCCAGGCGGTACTGCCCGGCGTATGGCCCGGCATGAAGTGCGCGGTGAAGTCGATGCCGCCCACCGTGACCACTTCGCCATCCATGATGATGCGGTCGGCGTTGGCCGGCGGATAGGTGATGCCGTCGCCGAAGTGCAGGTCGTTGCTGCCCCCGCGCGCCAGCAGCACCGCCGATTCTGCATTGGCCACGATCTGCGCACCGGTGCCGCGCTTGAGCGCAGCAACCGGGCCGGCGTGGTCGGCGTGGGCATGGCTGAGCAGGATCAGGCGCAGATCCTGCTGCGCAACACCGCGTGCTTTCATGTTGCGCAGCAGGTGGTCGGCCATCTGCGGCATGCCGCCATCGAGCAGCACCGCGCCCTGCGGCGTCTGCACCAGCAGCGCGGTCAGGTCTTCGGTGCCGATCTGCCAGGTGTGGTCGGCAATCTGCAGAGGCGCCATCGGCTGCAGCCAGGAGGCATCCACGGTGTAGGCACGCAGCTGCGGCAGCGGCGGTTCGGCGGCAGAAGCCGCAGCGGGAAGCAGGGCAGCGAGCGTGATGGCGAGGGTCTGCAGGCGCATGGGAGGACACCGATGAAGGAGGCCCAGAAACTAGCATGGGCCTCCTTCGTCGCGTCACGCATAGATTTCATGGCACCCATAAGGGCGCCATCTCTCAGTAGCGGTACTGCCATCCCAGCGTCAGCACACGTCCGCGCCCGGCAAAATAGCTCGGGTTGGATGGCGTGGTCTGCGAGTAGTAGGTGATGTACTGCTTGTTGGCGAGGTTCTGCACGCCCAGCGTGAAACTGCTCTTGTCCAGCGCATAGCGGGCGACCAGATCGAACGTGGTGTAGCCCTTGAAACTAGCCACCGGCACGCCGCGCAGGTCGAAGTCGCGATCGAAGGCATGGCTGGCCTGCAGGCGGGTGCTGAGCTGCGAGGTCCAGCTCTGTTCCCAGAACGCGGTCAGCCGGTTCGGGGCGATGTTGACGCCCGCCAGGTCGCTTTCCAGTTGACCATCCAGATTGGCGTCGTAGCGGCCATTGGCGCGGGCATAGCCCAGGCCAAGGCGGCTGTCGCCCAGGCGCAGGCGGAGGTTGGTCTCGAAGCCTTCCACCCGCGTAGCCTGGCGCTGCACGTTGTAGGCATCGATGCCGGCGTCATAGACCAGTACCGAACCCAGCTTGGATTCGGACGTGTAGTACGCCATGTCGCCGCTGAAGCGACCATCGTCATATTCCAGCCCGATCTCGCGGTTGTCCGACACCACCGGCGACAGGTCCACCAGGTTGTCCACGCGCTGGCCATCGCGGTTGATCGCGCGCAGCACGCGGCCGACGTCGGCCACGGTGTAGCCTTCCGAATACGATGCGTAGGCGTTGAGGCGATCGTTGATGTACCAGACCGCGCCCAAATTGGGCAGCGTCTCGCTCATCGTCGGTTTGCCACCGGCCACCTTGCGTGCGCCGTAGCGGGGCAGGGTGGTGTAGTCGCCCACTTCCAGTTCGCCCTTTTCGTAACGCAGGCCAGCGGACAGCATGACGTGGTCGGTGGGCCACCACTGCAACTGCAACAACGGGGAAAGGCTCTGGTAGGTCGTCAGCGGTACCCAGTTCAGGCCGCTGGCCAACAATACCTGGTGGGTGCGGTCGCGCAGGCCATCCAGGCCCAGGGTGACGTCCAGCGAGGTGTCGCCGATGCGGCGCCAGCTCTGGGTCAGCTTGAAGCCGCGCTTGTCCGATTCATTTTGGGTCTGGTCCCAGGCAGCGTTGGCACCCGTGTTGCCCCACGGGTCCCACTGGCTGGCGCCGTAACGCCCTTCGAAATCAACCGCGAAGGCCTGCGCCAGGAACTGGCCGCCGAACAGATCGGCATTGCTGTAGTCCAGGGTCAGCGAGCGTGAGCGGTTCATCGGCGGATCGAGCGGCGTATCGCCGGGCACCGACGTGGCCGGGCGACCGGTACGGAAGTTGCCATCCACGGGCAGGTAATTGTCCAGGCCGCGCAGTTCGTAGCGGTTGGCCATCAACTGCAGGCGCTGGCCTTCGGCGATGTTCCAGCCAAGCTTGGCGAAGATGTTGGTCGAGGTCGAATCCATCAGTTCGCCCTGCGCATTGGTGCCGATCGCACGGCCGTCGCCATCGTAGTACAGGCCCTGCCGCTCATGGGCCAGGCCGGCAACGAGGTCGAACTGTTCGCCGCGGATACCCACCAGTGCCGAAGCACGCTGGCCATCATCATCGCGGCGGCCCGGCGAGGCGGCAGTGAGTGAGAGGTTGCTATCCAGCAGGAAAGCACCCGGTTCGCTCGGCGCGCTGCGGGTAATGATGTTGACGATGCCACCGGTGCCGCCGATACCCTGCAGCGCGTTGGCGCCGTGGATCACTTCGATGCGTTCGATCATCGCCGGATCGATGGTATGTGAATCACGCGAACCGTCGCGCAGCGGCGTGGACTGTGGCACGCCGTCGACCATGTAGAGGATGCCGCGCCCGCGCATGCTTTCGCCATAGTTGGACATCTTCTCGCGTGCCGGGGCGAATGCCGGGATCTGCGAGGACAGCACGCGCGATACATCCGAGCCCAGTGCCAGCTGTTGCTGGATGTCCTCACGGGCGAGCACGGTGATGGTGTTGGGCATGGCGGTCTCGCCCTGCGGCATGCGCGCGGTGGACGCCGACACGGTCACTCTGCCGAGCGAAGTCGCGGCTGCCGGCGTTGCTGCCGTACGCGGGCTGTCTGCTTTTGCCGCCGGCGTCGCGGTTGCGACCGCACTGCGGATCACGAACACGCCTGGCGAGCGTTCTTCGACGTCCAGGCCTTGGCCGGCAATCAGCCTTTGCAGCGCCTCGCGCGGGGCATAGCGGCCGTCCAGTGCTGGCGCCTGGCGGCCGGCAACCCTGTCCGCAGCGAACAGCAGCTGGATGCCGCTCTGCTTGGCCATCGCATTGAGTGACTGCTGCAGCGGGGCTGCCGGAAGATGGACGTCCACCGTCGTGGGGGTGGACTGCGCCGCCACCGGAAGGGCGGCGCACAGGCTGACGGCCAGCAGGGCAGGCGTCAGGCGGCGCAGGGCGGCGGGCAGCGCAATGCGGGTCATGCGGGGTCCTTCAGAGGGGTTCAAGCAGCAGCCGGATGAGCAGGGCCACAACCCACCCTCGATACGGAATTCAGTGATGTGCGGAGATGTGGACGCTGCCATCGTCGCGCTGGTGGACGGCGACCGGCAGGATCTCCGGCAGCAGCGCCAGCGCGGTGGCGGCATGGTCGCCATCGAACACGCCCGAAACCTGCAGCGTGGCCAGACCGGGTTCGTCCAGTACGATCGCGCCGCGGTGATAGCGCTGCAGGCTGCGTACCACTTCGCCCAGCGGGGTCTGCGCGAACTGCAGCCGGCCCTCGGTCCATTCTCCGCTGCCGGCGGCGATCGGCTGCGGTTGCTGGACCGGGCCTGTCCCTGCCAGCAGCTGCTGGCCAGGGTGCAGGCGCTGCTCGCCATCGCGGCCAGCCACGCGCACGCCGACCTTGCCGCGCCACAGGCGGACTTCACTGCGGTCACCGCGTCGATCCACATCGAACACGGTGCCGTAGTTGCGCACCTGCACCGGTCCAGCATCGACCTGGAACCGACGCCAGCGCGAAGGCGCCACGTCGAAGCGGGCGCGTCCGGAGACCAGCACCGTGCGGCGCGAACGCAGATGGCTGCGCACCTGCAGATGGCTGTCTGCATCCAGTTCGATGCGGCTGCCATCGGCCAGCAGCACGCTGCGGCGCTCGCCGATGGCCGTCTGGTAATCGCCCTGTTGCCAGCCGGGATCGAAGGCGTAAAGCCCGCACAGTCCAGCCACCAGCAGCAGGCCGAGCACGGCGCCGCCGATCCGACGGCTGCGATGAGGGCGATACAGCTGCGCCGCATCGGGCACGGGAAACAGTGCCTTGAGCGTGTCCCGATGTTGTTCCAGCACACGATCAGGCGAGGGCGCGGCGGTCTTGTCCGGACGCGGCGGGCGCGGGCGACGTGGTGCTGTCACGTCAGCGCTCCCGCATCCAGCGTCTGCCGGCATTCGACCATCGCCAACCGCAGATGGCGCTCGACGGCCTTCAGGCCGATCCCCATGCGCCGCGCAACCGCCGCCTGCGGCACGTCATGGATCTTGTGCAGGATGAACACCTGGCGGCGTCGACAGGGCATCGCACGGATGACCTCGACCAGCCGTTCCAGTTCCTGCGTGGCAACGGCCTGCCTGACCGGGCCGGCGCCTTCGTAGGCGGCGTCGGGCAGTTCGGCACGGGGTTCCACCCACTGGCGGCGCAGGTCTTCGGCACGGCAACGATCAACCGCGGCGTCGTGGGCCATCCGCCGCAGCAGCGCCATCGGCTGCCGCACGTCGGCCGGGGCCGGGCGTTCCAGCAGGCGGATGCAGACATCGTGCACCACCTCGCGGGCCAGCCCGGGCGAGGCGAAGCGACGACGCAGGTAGTCCACCAGTTCCTCGTAGTGGCGCACCAGCGAGGACACCAGCGGCAGCGCAGGTGGTGGGGAGTGCGGTGGCGTGGACATCCGGAAAAGCGGCGCAGGCGGGAAGGGGTGGGGCCACGCAAGACGGGCCTACGCGGCGCCACGATAGTAATGGGAACTGTTCGCATTTGCTATCAGGTGTTCCGCGGCGACATTGTTCGTGGCCGCCGGAAAGTGAATCCACGATCACCCTCTGCCGCGCACACTCGGCCGCAGATAGGCTGCAGGGCAGCCATCGGGGAGAGTGACCATGCACGTGCTTCTGGTGATCGTCGGCGGGTTCCTGCTGCTGGGCGTCTTCGCCCTGTTCGGCAGGCTCTGGAGCACCGGCAGCTCGCAGCTGCCCACGGCGCTGTTGGCCTTCATCGGCACCTGGCTGCTGGTGTCGGTGGCCAATCTGTGGGTGGGGGTCAGCCGGGCGGGCTATACAGTGCGCGAGGAGTTGCCGATCCTGCTGCTGGTGTTTGCCGTTCCGGCGCTGGTGGCCGGTGTCATTTTCTGGCGGCTGGGCCGCTGAAGCGAGGATCCGCGATGCCGGTATCACCCCGTCTTCCCGCCCTGCGTCGTCGCGATGGCCATCATGCACGGGTGACCTACGAAGAACTGTTCTTCGATCTGGTCTACGTGTTCGCCGTCACCCAGCTCAGCCACCACCTGCTGCACCACCTGGGCCTGCTGGGCGTGCTGCAGACGCTGGTGCTGTGGTTTGCGGTCTGGCTCGGCTGGCAGTACGCGTGCTGGGTCAGCAACTGGTTCGACCCGGAAGCGCCGCGCATCCGCGGCCTGCTGTTCGTCACAATGCTGCTGGCGTTGCTGATGTCTTCGTCCATCCCCGAAGCCTTTGCCGGACGCGCGTGGATATTCGCCGGCGCCTACGCCACGATGCAGGTGGGGCGGACGCTGTTCGTCCTGCTGGAAGTAGGGCGCGCACACCCGCTGGCCGCCAATTTCAGGCGCATGCTGGCCTGGGTCAGCGTGTCGGCCTGTTTCTGGCTGGCCGGTGCAGCGGTCGAGGGCAATGCGCGGCTGGCACTGTGGGCACTGGCCGTCGCCTGCGAATACATCTCGCCGATGTTCGGCTTCGCGTTTCCCGGCCTCGGTCGCTCGCGTACCCGCGAGTGGACCATCGAAGGTGGGCATCTGGCCGAGCGCTGCCAGCTGTTCGTGATCGTCGCACTGGGTGAGACGCTGCTGGCAACCGGCGGCGTGCTGAGCGAGGTGGAACACTGGAGTGGAGAGGTGGTTTCGGCGGTGCTGGCGACCTTCGCCGGTACGATCGCGATGTGGTGGCTGTACTTCGGCATCTCCAGCCGGGACGCTACCGACACCATCACCCGTTCCGACGACCCCGGTCGCATCGGCGCCTATTTCCACTACGTGCACGCGCTGCTGATCGCCGGCATCATCGCCACCGCCGTCGGCAATGATCTGGTGATGGAGGAGCCGGAGGCGGCAGTGACCCTGCCGTATGCCGCGATGCTGGCGGCGGGACCGTTGATCTACCTGCTGGGCAGCGCACTGTACAAGCGGGCGGTCTACGGCCGCGTGCCGCGTTCGCACCTGGCGGGGGCGGCGGCGCTGGTGGTGCTCGGTTTCGTGCTGCCATGGATGCACCTGCTGGCCGCAGGGTGGCTGACAAGCATCGTACTGCTGGCGGTGGGGCTGGCCGATACACGGCTGAAGCACCGGCGTCTGCTGCGGGACTGACCGCCTGCCACGACGGTGCCTGAAAGGTCGCGACGGATCGAACTCAGCCCCGTCCTATGGGGAGGGGGGCAGGGCGTCGATAGCCTCGTGATCCCATCACCGGCCCTTCAACGAGAGCGCCACCCGACGCTGTGCGCCGGGGCCGCCTCCTGCTCCCCCATGCACTGGTTCCCCTCCCTTCCACCGCTGTTGCGAGGCCGCAGTTCCTTCGACGGCGAAGACTGCGACGTCAGTGCGCTGCGCCGCTACCAGCATCGCGTGCTGCTGTGGGGCGGCTGCCTGCTCAGCCTTGCCATCGTGGCCGGGGTGGTCGCGCTGGTGCTGCTGCACGCCAGCGGCTTCCAGACACGTCGTCTGGAAGGGCTGCAGCGCACCCATGCCGCAGTCGAGGCGCATCTGGTGGCGGCGGACGCGGCACACCAGCGCATGTTGAACATGGCCGAGTATGCCTGGCGACATCGTCCGGACAGCGACGTCGCCACCCGGCTGGCAGAGCGGCAGCGCTACCTGGCCGGTGGTCAGCGGATGATCGTCAGCGCCGGGCCCGAAAGCGCTCCGCAGATGGTGCTGGGGGTCGGCACCGACACATGGCCCCTTGCCCGCCTGGACCGCTATCTCACATTGGCCCATTCGCTGTCGGTGATCCGCAGGCTGAGCACGCCACAGGGAGAACCGGATACGGCTGCCAGCGGCTTCTTCTTCGATCCCAGCCACCAGTTCCTGGTGCTGGGGGACGGCTTGACCGAGCAGCGCCTGCTGGCTGCCACCGGTGCCGGCCATCGTGCGGGATTGTTCCGGCACCTGCAGCTGCTGTCGACGCCCTCCGCAGCTGCTGCGCCCGGCACGGCCAGCGACATGCAGATCACCTTGGTGCGCCATCCTGTGAGCGCCGCACCTTCGATCGCGGTGCGGCTTTCGGCGCACGACAAGGGCGGTGCGATCGGTACATTCGTGACCCTGGAACCGACAGATCGACTCGCACGGGTGATGGCGGTTGCAGATCGTGGCACGTCATTCGTGGTGACCGCTGACGGCCGGGTGGTTGCCGGCACCGCGGATGCCACCGGATTGCCGCTGGACAGCGCAATGCGTGTGCTGCGCGCTGGCAGGCAGGGCGACGAGTCCGTGGCGGCGTTCCGGCAGGGGCTGCGCTTCTACCAGGCGTTGCGTGTTGCCGGCACCGACTGGCTGCTGGTGAATACCTATTGCGTGGGTGACATCGCCCAGGATGGCAGGCGCCTGTACGCTGTGGCCGCCGTGCTGGGGGGCGGACTGCTGCTGGGCCTGTGGACGTTGCTCGCCTGGCTGCACTGGCGCGTGTTCGGCCCCGCGCTGGCGCGCGCAGCACGCGTCTACCAGGGCGAGCAGCTCAGCCGGTCCCTCATCCAGTTGTCGCCGGTGGGCCTGTGCCTGATCGACCGGAGCGAGGCCCGCCCTGTCCTGCAGAACGAGCTGATGCGCCACTATGCCGCGGCGGCCGAGCGCAGTGGCGTACCGCTGTACCTGCAACTGGTGCAGCTGGCGTCCGAACACGAGTCCGGGACCGGCGTGTTCCAGGCGCCGGTGGAGTTCGAGCTGCCAGTTCCTGCCAATGACAAATCGCCCGGCCGGCAACTGCTGGTCGGTGCCGTGGGCGCCACCTACCAGGGGCGCAGCGTACTGCTGTGCGCGCTGCGCGATCTCAGCGCGCGCGTGGAGCTGGAGCAGCAGCAGGCGCAGGCACGCCAGGCCGCCGAAGCGGCAAGCCGCGCCAAGGGCATCTTCCTGGCGACGATGAGCCACGAAATCCGCACGCCGCTGCACGGCATCCTTGGCCACCTCGAACTGCTTGGCCGGTCCGCGCTCGATGAGGATCAACAGGCCCGACTGCGCCGCATCAACCAATCGGCTGACTCGCTGCTGCAGATCATCAACGACGTGCTGGATTTCTCCCGTGCCGAAGCGGGCCAGCTGGAGCTGCAGGCCGAAACGTTCGAACCGATCGCCCTGCTGGAGCGGGTTGCCGTGCTGTTCTCTCCGCTGGCCGAGGCCAAGGGACTGGTGATGGACCTGTCGGTGGATGCGGCGGTGCCTGCCCAGGTGGAAGGCCCGCAGGCGCGGATCGAGCAGGTTCTGCGCAACCTGGTCAGCAACGCGGTGAAGTTCACCCTTTCCGGCCGCATCGCGCTGCGGGTGCGTGTGGACGTACAGGGCGAGGCACTGTTGCTGCAGATGGAGGTGGCTGACTCCGGCATCGGTCTGAGCCCGTCGCAGCTGGAGCGTCTGTTCCAACCTTATGTGCAGGCCGATGCAAGCATCATCAGTCGCTTCGGCGGGTCCGGGCTGGGGCTGTCGTTGTGCCGGGAGCTGTGCCTTCGGATGGGCGGGGAGATCCATGCGCGCAGCACGCCGGCCGTCGGCAGTGTGTTTACCTTCGCGGTACCGGTGGGGCGCGTGGCTGGCGCTGCGCCTCGGCCGCTGGCAGGACGCAGCGTGGTCCTTGCTTCGGCGGCGGCCGGTTGGAGCGATGAACTGAGCCGGCGGCTGCAGGTGTGGGGCGCCCAAGTGCAGGTGATTGAGGATCCTGCTCTGCTGGCCCAGCACGATGTCGATGCGGCCACGCCGCTGGTGCTGTTCGAGCGCGGGCCGGCGCGGGAGCTGCCGGTTCTTGGCGAGGACAGCCGGTGCGTGGTGCGGGTCAGTGCCGATGGCCCCCTGCGTGCGCAGCGGCGTGGCTGCACCTGGCGGGTATCCTGCTATTCCGGTGAGTCGCTGCTGCAGGCGCTGCTGGCGCCGGCCCGGCCGGGGCAGCGGCTGCTGGCGGTCGGGCAGGGCTTGGACTAGATTCATCGCGGGCGCCATCGCACGACATCATTCAAGGGGAAACACCATGCATCCGGCCGTGCCTGCAGCGCCCATCAACCAGATCGATGCACTGCGCAGGCTGCAGCGACGCCTGCTGTTCGGTGGTGGCGGGCTGATCAGCATCCTGATCGTGCTGACGGCTGTGGCCAGCCTTGTCGGTGGCATCGGCGCGTTCCATTCGCGCGAGCGTCAGACCTTCCAGGAGGCGCAGTCGGCGCTGGATTATTTCCTGTCCCAGCGCGACCGCGCCTATGCGAGCAGCATCAATGCCAACGACGCATTGTGGACCGACCAGCAGGACGAGCTGCGACGATTGGGTGCGCCTCTGCTGAGTGATTTCCTGGCGCAGGGGCAGCAGCGTGTGGTGCGGGCGGAAGGGCGCGCATCGGTGCCTTGGCTGGTGCTGGGCGATCCCGCGCGGCCGATGCCGCAGGGCGAGCTCGAAGCCTACCTGGGCATGCTGCACGAATACTCGGCATACACGGCTGCGACCATCACCGCTCTGCAGACGCAGGGGCCGATCACCATGTACGCGTATGAGCCGAAGGGACGGCTGCTGGCGGTAGCCGGCGTGATCGACGAGGCCCAGCTGCTGCAGACCCTGCGGGTGCCGACCCGTGCCCAGGCGTTCGAGAAGTTGATGCAGATGGAAGCTGCCGTGGGCGATCGGGTTCCCGCGCCCGGCCCGGTAGTGGGTGCGGCGCAGGGGCGCCGCCTGGTGTCTTTCCTGGGTGACAATCCGCTCAACGGTCAACCTGCGCTGATCGGTGTGATGACCATGGCGCGTGCGGACGTACCGTACTTCCGGCGCGTGGTGTTCGAATCCATCGACAACCTCAAGGGACGACTGGAAGCAACCGATCCCGGCAGCTACCTGGTGACCACCGGTGACGGGCGTGTGGTGCTGGCGGGCGGGGCGCTCGCGCAATCGCCCGCCACGTTGGCTGCGGCGCTGGCGGATGCGCGATCGGTCGCAGGGCAGCGCCAGTACCACGACGGCCGGTTCCTGGTCAGCGGCGCGCTGCGCGGGGTGGATTGGCGCCTTACCCACCTGTACGGCTGGGCAGACCTGTGGCGGGAGCAGCATGCGGCGATCCTGCTGCGCGTGTTCACCGCACTGCTGATCCTGGCGGCACTGTGGATGCTGCTGTGGCGGATGGACCGTCGCGTCTTCGCACCGGCGCTGGCCGATGCCTCGCGGGTGTATGAGAGCGAGGCGCTGAGCCAGGCCATCATCGGTACCGCACCCGTCGGCCTGGCGCTGCTGCGCCGGCGTGATGGTGCCGCACTGCTGCAGAACCAGGTGGCGCGCGAACTGGTCGGTCAATCCGGTCAGGACGAAGCGGTGCCGGAACTCTATGCCCAATTGATCGCGCATGCGCGTGGCCTGCCAGCCCGTGGCGGTGAATTCAACTGGGCGCTCGACGCCGGCACGGACGACGCCCGCCAGCTGCAGGTCGCCCTCGCGGCAGCCAACTACCACGACCAGGCGGTCTGGGTGTGCGCGATGCGAGATGCCACCGCGCAGGTGGAACTCCAGCACACGCTGCAGCAGGCGCGGCAGGATTCGGAACGCGCACGCGAAGCGGCCGAGGCTGCCAGTCGTGCAAAGACCGCGTTCGTGGCGACGATGAGCCATGAAATCCGCACGCCGCTCAATGGCGTGCTGGGGCATCTTGAGCTGCTGGCACGTTCGCCGCTGCAGCCGGACCAGCATGAGCGCCTGCAGCGGATTCGTCTGTCGGCCGATTCGCTGATGGCGATCATCAGCGACGTGCTGGATTTCTCCAAGATCGAAGCAGGGCAGCTGGACATCGATCCGCTGCCGTTCGCGCTGCGTCCGCTGATCGAACAGGCTGCGCTGCTGTACGCCCCGGAAGCCCAGCGCAAGGACGTGAAGCTGTATTTCGCCATCGATCCAGCACTGGATGAGGTCTTCATCGGCGACGTTCACCGCGTCCGCCAGATCCTCAACAACCTGCTGAGCAATGCGGTGAAGTTCACTGCCTCCGGTCGCATCACCCTGCGCGCCGAGGCGGGTGGCGGAACAGGCGAGCAGCGGCAGCTGCGCCTGCAGGTGGTCGACTCGGGCATTGGTCTTTCCGAAGAACAGGTTGCCACGCTGTTCCGACCCTTCCAGCAGGGCGATGCCAGCGTGTCCCGGCGCTACGGCGGCAGCGGGCTTGGCCTGGCGTTGTGCCAGCAGCTGGCGCAATTGCTGGGTGGCCGCATCCAGGTGCAGAGCACGCTGGGCGTGGGCAGCGTGTTCACCCTCGACGTCCCCGTTCAGCGTTCAGCCGTTGCGACAACGCCAGACCAGCCACTGTCCGGTCGCCGCATTGCCTTGTTGTCGTCGGCACAGGAGTGGCGACAGGAGATCGGGCAGTTGCTGCACCACTGGGGCGCCGATGTGACGGTGATCGAGCGCCCCGCGGATGGCGTTCCTGGAGCCACGCTGCTGATCTTCGGCGAGCGCCGTGCCTGGACCGATGAAGAAGAGCAGGCGGTGCTGCCAAGCTATGCCAGGGTCGTGCGGGCCTATCCCAGGGGGCCGCTGTCGCCTGAGCAGCGCGATGATGCGGTGCACGTCTCCTGCTATGCCAGTCCAGCACTGCTGCAGGCGCTGCGCGGGGAGTGGATGCCTGTGCCGCGGACGCACGACGCTGTGCCGCAGGCTGGAGCACGCCGTACGCGGGGCCGCGTTCTGCTGGTGGAAGACAACCCGGTCAATCGCGAGCTGATCCAGCAGCAGCTGGAGGAGCTTGACTGCCAGGTCGATGCGGTGGAAAACGGACAGGTGGCGTTGACCGGCTGGCAATCCGGGGTGTGGGATATCGTGATGACCGACATCAACATGCCGGTGCTTGATGGCTACCAGCTTGCACAGGCGCTCCGCGGTCGCGGCGAAACGCTGCCGATCCTCGCCGTGACCGCCACCGCGCTGGCCAGCGAGCGTGAACGCTGCCGCGCGGCGGGCATCGACGACCTGTTGCTCAAGCCGCTGGACCTGGCCCGGCTGCTGGCGATGCTGGACCGCTACCTGCAGGCGCTGCCGTCGCCGCCACGCTCGCCTTCGCCGGCAGGCAAGGACAAGCCGCACAAGCTGCGCGCATTGTTCGTGGAAACCAGCACCCGCGATCTGAACGCGATGCAGGCCGCAGGCGAGAGCGGCGACGACGCGGGGCTGCTGGAGCAGCTGCATGCGGTGAAGGGCGTGCTGCTGATGATGGGTGAAAAGCCGCTTGGCACGCGCTTTGGCGATGCCGAACGGTTGCTGCGCGAAGGCCAATCGCTGCCGGAGCACGAACGCGTTGCACTGCTGTCCGAACTGCGCGATCTGATCGAAGCCTATCGCAATGGCCTGCGGGACCAGGCGTGACCAGGCTGTGGCTATTCCGTATCTGGCCGGGCTGTGCGCAGCCCCAGCTCGCTGGCGAACTTGAAAAGATCGGCGTCCTTGTCGATGCCGAGCTTGGCCATGCCTGCGGTCTTCTGCGTACTGATCGTCTGCTTGCGGCGGTCCAGCCGGGTTGCGATTTCATTGACGCTCAGTCCCGAGACGAACAGCACCAGCACCTCGTGCTCGCGCGGCGACAGCGCCGCGATGGCGCGCGGCGCCCCGCGTGCAGGGAGCAGCTGGGTGATCGACGGCGACAGGTAGCGACGGTTGGCCCATGCCGCTGCGATTGCCGCCGGCACGTGGCTGGTGTCATCGGCCTTGCTCAGGATGTGGTCGATGCCGCTGGCGTGCAGCGCTTGGATCATCGCCGGCTGGTCGAGCCCGGTCATCACGATCAGGCGCAGGTCCGGGAAATGCGTGCGCAGATGGTCCAGCAGCTGCAGCCCGTCACCGAAGGCGCCGCCGGGCATTGCGTAGTCGGTCACCACCACATCGCAGGCGGACTGCTCCAGCAGCGCGACCAGCGCAGAGGAATCACCCACCGCGCCGATGCAGGACAGGGTAGGGATTTCATCGATGGCGGCTTCGATACCCATGCGGATGACCGGATGGTCGTCGGCGATGGCGACGCGGATGATCGGATGGGACATGGAGGGTCTCTGTTGCTTAAACCGACAGAAATTGCCGTAATTTGCGCGGACCACTATAAGGCAGCCGACCGCCCTCTGGCAGGTCGTGCGGCTCACCATCACGAGAGGAAGCGAGCATGCCGTTGAACATCGTCGTGGCCGATGACCATCCGGTCCTGCTGGCCGGCATGGAGCACCTGCTGCAGGCCGTGCCGGGCCTCGCCATCGCCGGACTGGTACGCGATTCCACCGAACTGGTCGATCTGCTCAGCCGCACCCCGGTTGACGTGGCGGTCTGCGATTTCTCGATGCCCAACGGCCGCTATGGCGACGGCGTTACGCTGCTGCGCTTTCTGCAGCGCCGCTTTCCGGCCCTGCACCTGGTGGTGCTGACCGGCATGGAAAGCCCCCTGGTCCTGCGCTCGATACAGCGGGCCGGGGTTTCATGCATCGTCAGCAAGAGTGATCCGCTGGAGCAGCTGGTTCCGGCGGTGCACGCCGCCAGCCGCAGGCAGGCCTTCATATCAGCGGAGATCGCGCGGCTGATCGCCGAAGCTGGGCCGCAGGGCGATATGCAGGAGGTAGAAGCCCTGTCGAAGCGGGAATCGGAGGTGCTGCGGATGTTCGCAGAGGGGCTGAGCGTGATGCAGATTGCCGAGCGCGTTGGACGCAGCCGCAAGACCATCAGCACGCAGAAGATCGCAGCGATGCGCAAGCTTGGATTGCAGCGCGATGCGGAGATCTTCGAGTACGCGCTGACGCACGGCCTTGTGCAGGCGTCACAGAACGCACGTGCAGGGGCAGGTGGGGACGGATCCGCCGACTGATTGAGGACGGGTCCGATGGACCCGGCGTTGCCGATGCCTAGGCTCGGAGGCGTACCCCTTGCTGCGGTGATGATGTGCCCGTTCGAGACGACCCCCGTTTGACCGCCCTGCTGTTGCACTTCACCCGGCTGCCCGCAGCCGCGCAGGCGCACTTCCTCGAACTGTTGAATCACTACCTGTTCGCCTCGCCGAGGCGCCGCAGCCAGCTGCGCCGTCATTGGCACCTGCATGCACCCACCGACGACGGGGGTGATGAGGTGTGATCGGCGGGTAAACCGCGTTCAGCGACCACGGCCGAAATCTCGGCCGGGTCCGATGGAGGCAATCGCCTTCGATTTCTAGCATTCCTCCCGTAGGCCAATGAACCGGTCTACCGGGAAGGACGCTTCTCCCCAGGTGTCCCGCCCGTTCCCGGCCCCGCCGTCCTCCCCGGCGGCGGGGCCTTTCCACCGCCTCGCGCGGATCACACCTGTGAAGAAGAATCCAACACCATGAAGCTCCTCCCGATTGCTTCCGCTGCAACCCTGCTGCTGGCCGCTGCGGCCGCCAATGCCCAGTCCTACGGCTCGGGCGTCATCGAATTCACCGGCGAAGTGACCGACCTGACCTGCACGATTTCCGGTGGTGCAGGCGCCATCGGCACCACCAACATCACCGTGCCGATGGACCCGGTCCAGGCCAACCAGCTGGCAGCTGCAGGTGACGTTGCGGGCCTGCATCCGTACCAGCTTGTCATCGGCGGCCCGGGCCAGGGCACCTGCCAGAACGGCAAGATCGCCGAGCTGTACTTCGACCCGACCGCCGGCCAGGTGGACGCGGGCAACGGCAACCTGCGCAACCAGGAAGCCAATGCACCGGCCGTCAACACCCAGATCCAGGTGCTGTACAAGAACGCCGTGGTCGATCTGCGCGATCCGTCCTTCAAGACCGATCCGGTGACCATCGCCAACAACACCGCCGTGATCGACATGGCCAGCCAGTACGTCGCCGTCAATGGCGCTGCTGCGCCCGGCTTCGTGCAGTCGTACGTCAACTACAAGGTTGTCTACAACTGATGCCGCGCGGGGCCGTCGGCACGTGCCGGCGGCCCTGAGTGCGGCCTCATCCATGAGGTGATCCATGCTTTCCTTCAACCGCATGCTCTGTGCCGGCGTCCTCGCCCTGGGCACACTGTTCGCCCAGGCTGCCGACGCATCGGTGGTGATCGGTGGCACCCGCGTGGTCTATCCCGCGCAGGACAAGGAAGTCACGCTCAAATTCATGAACGAAGGCGAGCGCGCTGTGCTGGTCCAGGTGTGGCTGGATGACGGTGACGACCAGTCCACGCCGGACAGCGCCAAGGCGCCGTTCGCGGTCGCGCCACCGGTGTTCCGTCTCGACCCGAAGAAGCAGCAGACGACCCGCATCCTGTTCACCGGTGCCACGCTGCCAGCCGATCGTGAAACGCTGTACTGGCTGAACATGCTCGAGATTCCGCCGAAGAACGGTGGCAGCACGGCCAACATCCTGCAGTTCGCGTTCCGTACCCGCATCAAGGTCTTCTACCGCCCGCCGAACCTGGCCGGCGAGCCGGTGCTGGCGCATCAGAAGGTACGTTGGTCGCTGCACTCTGCGTCCGGCGGACTGGTGCTGCGCGCGGACAACCCGACGCCCTACCACGTCAACTTCGCCAGTGTCGGCCTGTGGGCCAATGGTAAGGAAGAAGGCATGCAGGGGGGCGGCATGGTCGCACCGTTCGCACAGGCCGAGTTCGCGCTGGAGGGTCTCACAACCCGGCCCCCGGGCGAACTGAAGGGCGCGATCACCGTCATCAACGACTTCGGTGCCCTGGTGCCGACCCAGGTTGCCTTGCAGCCCTGAGTACAGCGCGCACCGGGTGCGCGCCATTCCCTGTTCCTGCGGAGACACCCTGATGAACGCCCCGATCCGGGCGCCGGGCAACGGCGCCTGCCGCCTGCGGCATGCCCGGCTGCCGATGCTGGTGGCCACCATCCTGTTCGCCCACAGCGTCTCGGCAACCGAGCCCGGTGCCGATGATGCAGTGACGTTCGATGCGGCTTTCCTGCCGGCCGGTGCTTCGGCCCGCCTGGATCTTGAACGCTTCGCAAAGGCTGACTATGTCGCGCCCGGTACCTATCGTGGCGACGTCCGTCTCAACGGGCAGTGGCAGGCCCGTACGGACATCGTCTACCGCGAGGTGGAGGGCAGTTCCCGCCTGTGCCTGGATCCGGCCAGCCTGCAGGCTTACGGCATCGCTCCGGAACGGCTGCAGTCCGACGCTCAGCACCTGCCCGCATTGCCATGGCCGCAGGAGCTGTTCTGCGGAAACCTGGGAGATCTGGTGCCCGGTGCCGCCGCAGCGTTCGATGCGGGCAGGCAGACGCTGGACCTGCAGGTGCCCCAGCTGTACCTGCGCAACGACGCACGCGGTTATGTCGATCCCAGCCAGTGGGATGCCGGCGTGCCCGCGTTCGCCTTGAGCTACAACGCCAACGCGTATCACTACAACAACGGCAGCACGGCCCGCTATTCGGGCTTCCTGGGGCTGAACGCCACCGGCCGCGTCGCCGGATGGCAGCTGGTGCACCAGGGCGCGATGACCCTGGGGGGCAACCAACCCCAGCGCTACCGCTCAACGGCCGCGTATCTGCAGCACGATATCGTGCGGTGGAAGGCGCAGCTGATGCTGGGCGACACCTCCACGCCGGGCGACCTGTTCGAAGGCGTACGCCTGCGTGGCGTTCGCCTGGGCAGCGACGATCGCATGCTGCCGCAGTCGCAGCGAGGTTTCGCGCCGGTGATCCGCGGCGTGGCCGAGACCAACGCACGGGTGATCGTGCGCCAGCGCGGCAGCGTGCTGCACGAGGCCAGCGTCGCGCCGGGGCCGTTCGAGCTGGACGATCTGTATCCAACCGGCTACGCCGGTGACCTTGACGTCGAGGTGCGCGAGGCGGATGGCCGCTCGCGCCGCTTCACCGTGCCGTACTCGGCGGTGCCGCAGCTGCTGCGCCCAGGCCAGTCGCGCTGGAACCTGTCCGCTGGACGCGTTGATGAAAGCACGCTGCGTGCGGCGCCGGAGCTGCTGCAACTGCAGTACCAGCGCGGCCTCAGCAACACGCTCAGTACCTACAGTGGCATGGTCGTGGGCGAGGACTATCGTGCCGGCCTTGCAGGGGCGGCCATCAACACATCCTTCGGCGCGGTGGCCGCAGACGTGTCGCTGGCGCGGACGGCCGTGCAGGGGCTGCCGCCGATGTCCGGCAGCAGCTTTCGGCTGGCCTACAACCGCAACGTCGTGCGCACGGGAACGTCTTTTGCCGTGGCCGCCTACCGCTATGCCACCCGCGACTACGTGAGCCTGCGCGACTGGGCATCGCTGCGCGATGCGCGTGCCCGCGATCTGGACATCGACACCGTGGCCCGCCAGCGCAACCGCATGGACCTGAGCATGAACCAGCAGCTGGGCGAGCGCGGCGGGCAGCTGTTCGTGATCGGCACCCGTCGCGATTTCTGGAACGCACCCGGTCGCCAGCTCGACCTGAGCATCGGCTACAGCAACCAGTGGAAGGCATTGAGCTACAGCGTCAACTTCCAGCGCACCCGCGATTCGATCGACTTCGGCCGCGGCTACCTGCAGGACAGTATTCCCGGCGTGGAGATGCCGGCCGCAAGGGCCCAGCAGGCACGGGTGGACAACCGGCTGATGCTGATGGTGTCGCTGCCGCTGGGCAGGTCTCCGCGTGCGCCGTTGGGCAACCTGATGCATACCCGCAGCCGCAATGGCGAGCCGGCCACGCAGCTGTCGACCAATGGCATCTCATCGCGGGACGACCGCTTCAGCTATGGCGCTACCCTGTCACGCATCGCGGGCAGCAACAGCGCTGATCTCAACACCGGCTACCGCGGTGCGCGCGGCCAGTGGACGGCCAGCATCAGCAATGGCAGCGACTACACCCAGCTGGGCATGGGCGCCGCAGGCGGCATGGTGCTGCATGGCGACGGGCTGACCTTGTCCCCGCCGCTGGGCGAAACCGCCGCGCTGGTACATGCCGCTGGCGCGGCCGGCGCACGCATTGAGAACGGTGGTGGTGCGCGCCTGGACAAGCGCGGCTACGCCGTGGTCCCGTTCCTGACGCCTTACCAGCTGAACACCGTCTCGATCGATCCCAAGGGCACCGGCTTCGACGTGGAACTGCAGGAGACAGCACGCAGCGTCGCGCCGCGTGCCGGCTCCCTGGTGCGGTTGGCCTTCAGCACGCGCGCAAGCCACGGCCTGATGGTGGATGCACGTACCGATGACGGCCAGCCATTGCCGTTCGGTGCCGAGGCGACTGACACCCAAGGCACCAATGTTGGCGTGGTGGGGCAGGGCAGTCGCCTGCTGCTCACCGGCCTGCAGACATCCGGGCCGGTACAGGTGCAGTGGGGTCCTGGCAGCGACGAGCAGTGCGTGATGCAGGTGCAGGTACCGACGTCGCGGTCCAGCGACGGTTACACCGTAGTGGAAGCGCGCTGCCAGTCCGCGGCAGCTGCACAGCAGTCCGAGCCCGGCGCTCGACCTCACGTGGCTACTCTGGAGAAAGCGCCATGAACCCGATCATGTTGGTGGCCCGCGTTGTGTTGGCCGCGATGCTGCTGGCCAGTACCCCTGCCTGGGCGCAGAACTGCCGGCTTGTCGATGGTGACAGGCCGTTGGTCAACATCGCCAATCTCAATGGCTCGATTACTGTGGGGCCGGACGTGCCGGTGGGTACGGAGATCTTCCGTGCGACCTACTATGCCGGCCCTGCCAACCAGATTACCTGCACGCCGGGTCGGATTGATCGCATCCGCCAATACACCTCGCTGCCGTATCGCGCGTCAAGCTACGTGCACCCTAGCTACGGCACCGTCTATGAAACCAATGTGCCCGGCGTGGGTGTAGCCGTCTGGTTCAACGGCGCTGGATTTCCGATCGTATCCGAAGGTGAAACGAACCTGCCGCCGCCTACGGCCTTCCTGCTCTGGCCGCTCCAGTCCTACGACGTGAGCCTGATCAAGATCGGCCCCATCAACGCAGGAACCGTGACAGGCACCAGCCTGCCGCAGTTCGAATACCGGATGACCGGAGCCAACCGCAACGTACTCCTTTGGAGCGGTCGCGTGCAGGGCAGTTTGAACATCGTTTCGCGCACCTGCAGCGCCAGCGACGTTCCCGTGGATCTTGGCGTACACCAGATGAGCGAGATCCCTGCGGTCGGCTCCGCCACGGGGTGGGTGAATGTGCCCGTGGTGCTGCGCAACTGCCCTGCGTTCTTCGGACGCTACCGCGGCCACCTGACCACAGGTACGGTGCAGACCGCCAACGGGCGGGTGGACAACCGCATCCGCTATCGTGTCGACCCGGTCACTGCGGTTGCCGACCGCACGCGATCGGTCATGGCGCTGCAGGATGACGGCGTCAACATGACCGCCACCGGCATCGGCATCCAGATTGGAACACAGGCGCAGGACTCGGTCGGCTTCAACACCATGCGGGATTCCGGCGTGGCCCTGACCGAGGTCAACAACGCGCAGTACACGATCATGCTGCGCGCACGCTACTACCGGCTTGCAGCTGCCGCGTCCTCGGGGCAGGCCAATGGCGCGGCCACCATCACGCTGGAGTACAACTGACATGCGCGCTGTGCTGTTGCTGGCCGCGCTTGCTGCGTTGCTGCCGCTGCCATCGCAAGCGGCTGATCTGACCCTGCGTTTCAGCGGGCGTTTCCAGCCGGGAACCTGCCAGTTCAGCGTCGCTGATGTCGACGTGGGTACCTTCGACGCGGCGTACTTCACCGCCAATCCGCAGTCTCCCATGGTCAGCTTCACGCTCAACCGCAGCAGTTGCGCCAGTGACCTGCGGGTGCTGCATGTGCGCATGGCGGGCACCGCCGACAGCAGCGACGCGCGCTACTTCGCGATACCCGCCACAGGCGGTGTGCGCGGCTTGGCGGTGTGGTTGTACACGCCCGCCCAGCAGACGCTGGCGCCCAACCAGGCTGGCTTCGATTGGATTACCAGTGGAACGCCGGCGGCTGGACACCTGCTGTACGCACGCCTGGTCCGCACCGGCGCGGTGTCAGCAGGCACCATCAACACCCCCGTGACCGTACAGGTCACCTATAACTGAGGCGCATATGCATCGCACAGCTCTTTTCCTGGTGCTGGCCATGTTGGCGGCCAACGTGCGGGCGCAGGACACCCAGCCATTCACCGTTTCCGGCGAGATCCTGCCCGGCGCATGCCGGATCTCCTTCCCGGATGTGGATCTGGGGTCGCATCTGGCGAATGTCTTCACTGGCAGCCATGGCACCGCCTACGTTGATTTCAGCGGCACCGTCAGCGACTGCGATCCCTTGATCCTGCGCGTGGCCATGACCTTCGACGGCACCGCCGACAGCCACAACAGCGGGTTGTTCGAGGGCGTGCCCGGCGTGGGCGTGCAACTGGTACGCGTGGTGTCGTCGCTGAACGTGCCCCTTCCGCCGGGTAGCAGCACCCAATACGTGACGGCGGACGGCGTCTACCCGTTCCGTGCGCGCCTGCTGCAGTCGGCAATGCCGGTCTCCGTTGGACGCGTCCAGCGCCCGATCACCGTTTCCCTGACCTACAACTGAGAGCTTCCATGCACCTTCCAATTCCAGGCCTGTTGCTTGCCTCCTTGCTGACCCTGTCTGGTGTGGCATCGGCGCAGACCGCCACCACCACCAATTTCAACGTGACCGGCACCATCCTGCCGGGCGTGTGCCGCATTGCCGTGGCCGATGTCGACCTGGGAACCTATCAGGCCACCCAGTTCACCGGCGCTTTCAGTACGCCGTTCCAGGCCGTCAACGTGGTGGTCAGCCAGTGTGATCCGCTGGTGACCCGGGTTGGCCTTCGCTTCACTGGCAGCGCCGACAGCAACGATGCCACGCTGTTCCAGGGGGTTGCCGGTATCGGCATCGAACTGCAGCGCACCAGCAACGGTACCCGGCTGCCTCCCGGCGGTCTGTCCCAGATGACCACCGCCGCCGGAACCCACGCCTTCCGTGCGCGTTTCCTGCAGAGCGCGGCGACCGTGGCAGCGGGAACGGTAAGCCGGCCGATCACCGTGTCGATGACCTACAACTGAGAGATGCCAGGCTGAACGGCACGCGTTCAGTCATCGCCACAATCGCCATTTAGGCCCCGTCCGATTCGGGACGAGGCCGATGCTTTCTAGCATTTGTCCGTAGACGCGGCATCGGCCGCCATTCGACCCGCCCGACCAAGCAGGCGCATCGCCTACGGAGAACATCATGAACAGCATCTACCGGATTGTGTGGAACGCGGCCATCGGCAAGTGGGTGGTTGCTTCGGAGTTGGCCACGGGCCGCAGCAAGAAGGGCGGCAAGGGGGCTGCACGCGGGTTGGCTGCAGTGAGCCTGCTGATGCTGGCTTTGCCGCTGTGGGCTGCCGAAGACAGCGGCACCACCTGCGTCCTGGTGCATGGCCAGCAGGGCATGCTCGATGCACAGGGTGTCTGTGTCGCAGCTGATGCCGATGGTGTTGGGAGTGAAGTGCCGCAGGCCCGCACCATCGGTGTACAGGCTGCAGTCGACGACCAGTATGTGAAGGTGAATGGCTCCGGTACCGCTGCCACGGCCGCAGGAGTGGGCGCGATTGCCATCGGCAACAACGCGCGCGCCTTGGCGGATGCGGACGGCAACGCCGACAATGCCATCGCCATGGGCGCCAACGCCAGCACCCAGGGCAACAACGCGGTGGCGATCGGCATGGGCGCCAGTGCCAACAGCCAGAACGCGCAGGGCGCGGCCGGCTCGCTGGCCGTAGGTGCCAATGCCAACGCCGGCGGCTGGAACAGCGTGGCCGTGGGCTACAACACAAATGCCAGTGGTTCGGGGGCGGTGGCCGTGGGGCGCGGTGCGCGCGGCAGCGCATCTGAAGCAGTGGCGATGGGTGACAACAGTTCGGTCAGCGCCGAAGGCGGCGTCGCCCTCGGCGGCTCGTCGCAGGTCTCGGCTGCCGGTGCGGTGGCGATCGGCCGTACGTCGGTCGCCAACCGTGAGAATACGGTGTCGGTCGGCAGCGCCACGCTGCGCCGCCAGGTCGTCAATGTCGCTGCGGGTACGCAGGCCAACGATGCGGTGATCGTGCAGCAGCTGCGCGCAGGCGTGCAGGCGCTGGGCGGTGGTGCCGACCTTGCCGCAAACGGCAGCATCACCGCGCCCAGCTATGTGCTGGGCCATGGCGGCACCCACACCACCGTCGGCAGCGCGCTGGAGGCGCTTGACGATGGCTTGACCACCACTACGACCACCCTGAACCAGTTGAGCACCTCGCTGGACAACGGCACGGTGGGCCTGGTGCAGCAGGCAGCGGCGGGTGCCGACCTGACCGTGGGCGCCAGCACCGACGGTGCTGCGGTGGACTTCAACGGCACTGCCGGGGCGCGTCGCCTCCGTGGTGTGGCCGATGCGACGGCGGCCGACGAGGCCGTGACGCTGGCCCAGCTGCAGGCATCGTCGACGTCGGTGGCCGATGCGCTCGGCGGTGGCAGTGTTGCCGATGCGCAGGGGCGCATCGGTGCACCGACCTACACCGTGGCTGGCAGCAGCTACGGCAACGTGGGTGATGCGTTGACCGCGCTGGACGGTCGTGTGGGCAGTACCGGCCAGGATCTGGCCGACCTGCGCGACGCGCTGGATGCAGGCAGCCGTTATTTCAAGGCGGACGGTTCGGGTGTGGCCGACGAGGCGGCCGCAACGGGCTCGGGCAGCGTCGCCGCAGGTGCCAGCGCCGCCGCCAGTGCGGCACAGGGCGTGGCCATCGGCTGGGGCGCGCGTGCAGGCAATGGCGACGGCGCGATGGCACTGGGTGCGAATGCCCGTGCCACGGGTGAGAATTCGGTGGCGCTGGGCGCCGAGGCGGTAGCAGACCGCGACAACGTAGTGTCGGTGGGCTGGGGCATGGGCGGTAATGGTACCCGCCAGGTCATCAACGTCGCCAACGGTACCGCGGCTGCGGATGCAGTGAACGTGCAGCAGCTGCGTCCGGTCATCGATGGCCTGGGCGGCGGCGCGGCGCACAACGCGTCGACCGGCACCGTGACCGGCCCGCGATACAGCGTGCAGGGCCAGACCTTCGACAACGTGGGCGATGCACTGTCCTCGGTTGATGGTGGCCTGACCGTGATCGACGGCCGCGTGACCCGCAACGAAGGCGATATCACCCAGCTGCGTCAGCAGCTGGTGGAACTGGGCAATGGCGAAGCGGGCCTGGTGCAGCAGTCCGCTGCAGACGCTGCAGTGACGATCGGTGCAGGTACCGGTGGCACCGTGGTGGACCTGCGCGGCACCGACGGCGAACGCCAGCTCAAGGGTGTTGCTGCCGGCACCGACGCCAGTGATGCGGTGAACCTGGGCCAGCTGAACTCGGCCGTCGATGACCTACGCGCCACCGGCAACCGCTATGTGCGCGTCGATGGTGCAGGCGATGGCAGTGATGATGCGCAGGCCAACGGGCTGGGTGCAATGGCGGTAGGTGCATCGGCCCAGGCTAATGGTGCGGGCAGCGTGGCGTTGGGCCAGGGTGCGATGGCGCAGGCTGACAACAGCGTTGCGCTGGGCGCGGGTGCCGTTGCTGATCGTGCCAACAGCGTGTCGATGGGCGCGGCCGGTGCCGAACGCCAGATCACCCATGTGGCCGATGGCAGCGAGGATACCGATGCGGTGAACCTGCGCCAGCTGAAGGCGGCAGGTCTGGTCGGCGATGGCGGACAGATGCTGGATGCGGTGACCTACGATGCAGGCAGCCAGCGTGCACAGGTCACTTTCGGCGGCGCCAATGGCACAGTACTGTCCAACGTGGCCGATGGCCGCGTGGGTGCAGGCAGCCGTGAGGCCGTGAACGGTGGCCAGCTGGCCGCGTTGCGTGACCTGCTGCAGGGCCGCATCGGCGATCTGGATGGCCGCGTTGGTGCCCTGGAAGCCGGCGATGCCGGTGCTGGCAGCGGCAATCCGCCGTACTACGGTGCCAATCCGCAACCGGGCGATCAGGCGGGTGACAACCCGGCCCAGGCCATCGGCCAGGGCAGCGTGGCGGCAGGTGCGGGCGCGGAAGCCCGGGCCGACAACAGTGTTGCGCTGGGTGCCGGTTCGGTGGCCGACCGCGAAAACAGCGTGTCGGTCGGACGCGAGGGCGGCGAGCGCCAGATCACCAACGTGGCGGCCGGCGTGCAGGCTACCGATGCGGTGAACGTTGGCCAGCTGCAGCAAGGTGTGCACGATGTCAAGGCGTACGCCGACGAGCGTGTGCAGGATACCTGGAGCGGCCTGGAGCAGCGTCTGGACCAGGTCAACCGGCAGGCCAACCGAGGCATCGCCGCAGCCGCTGCGCTGGCGCCGATGACGCCGTACCTGCCGGGCAGGACCACCATCAACGCCAACCTGGCCAATTACCGCAGTGAAACGGCGATGGGCGTGGGCGTGTCGCGCTGGAGCGACAACGGGCGCGTCAACGTCAACGGCGGCGCGTCCATGGCGCGCGGCGACAAGCCGATCTTCCGCATGGGCGTCGGCGTGGTACTGGGCGACTGAGCCCGGGGCGGGGTGCACCGGTTCAGGCCGCACCCCGCCGCAACCCGCTGAATCACCAACCATTCCACAGGTGTATCCGGGCGTGCTTTAGGCCGCGTCCGATACGCCAGCGGGGGGGCGCTTGCCTAGCATCCAGTTATGGCTGCAACGACCTGCTGTCAACCCCCAACGGGCGTCCGCGCCCTCGGAGAACGACCATGAACTGCATCTATCGCATCGTCTGGAACGCGGCCACCGGCAAGTGGGTCGTCGCCTCGGAACTGGCCCAGGGCCCTCGCCGTCGCATGAGCGCGGGCGTTGCCGCCGTACTGCTCGCCTTGGTCGCTCCGCACGTGCTGGCCAGCGACATCCAGCAGGCACTGTGCAGTGCACCGAACGTGCAGCAGGAGGGCGCCTGCGTGGACCCGGCGGCGCTGCGTGGCGTCATGCCGTTGGCCGCCACCGATGACAGCCTGCTGGTGGTCAACGCCGGCAACAACGCCACGGCGGCCAGCGTCAACGGCATCAACATGATCGCCATCGGCAGCAATGCCGTTGCACGACCGGCCAGCAATGGCGCCAACAACGGTGCCATCGCACTGGGCAGCAACACGGTCGCCGCAGGCACCAATGCCGTGTCGATCGGCTTCGGTGCTACGTCTGACAGCCAGAACGGCTCGGGTATCAGCGGGGCGACCTCGCTGGGCGCCAGTACGCGCACCACTTGGAACGCGACCGCGATCGGCTTCCAGGCCAACGGTGCCGGCACGGTGGTGACCGCATTGGGTTCAGCGGCGGTGGCTACGGGCGAGCGCGGTATTGCCCTGGGTCGCACTGCTACGGCCAGCGGGCAGTACTCCTCCGCGATCGGCGCAGGCGCCCGTGCGACGCACGCCAACAGCGTTGCCATCGGCGCCGGTTCGGTCAGCCGCGGCAACGCCACGGTTGCGCTGGGTTCAACCACCGCACGCCGTGGCATCGAGAACATGGCCGATGGCACCCAGGACAATGATGTGGTCAGCGTGCAGCAGCTGCAGGGACTTCTGCAGGCGACCGGTGGCGCGTTGTCGGCCGATGGCACTGTCATCGCACCCGCTTTCGATCTCGCCCACGGCGGAACCCACACCACCATCGGCAGCGCGCTCACCGCGCTGGACGGTGGCCTGTCCAGCGTCGAGGTGTCGGTGAATGATCTGCACACCCGTATCAGCCAAGGCACCATCGGCATGGTTCAACAGGCCACGGCCGGCGCGGATCTGACCGTCGGTGCGGGTCGTGATGGCGCCGCCATTGGCATGGCTGGATCCGTGGGTGCCCGCCGTCTGGGCGGTGTGGCCGATGCGGCCGCTGGCGACGAGGCCATCAACAAGGCGCAGGCCGATGCCGCCGTGGCCAGTGTGGCGGCGGCGCTTGGTGCAGGCGCGGGCGTGGCCGCCGATGGCACGTTGCGGGCACCGGATTTCAATGTGGTCGGCACCACCGTGCATAGCGCCGGTGATGCGCTGCATGCACTGGATGCGGAAGACCGCGCGCAGCGTGCCGGACTGGTCGATCTGGGCAGCGATCTGGTGGTTGCCCAGCGCTACTTCCAGGCCGCAGCCGGTGGTGTCGATGCGCCCGCGACCACCGGCGGTACCGGCACCACCGCATTGGGCAGTGCCGCCGCAGCGAGTGGCCAGCATTCACTGGCCGTGGGCGCCGACGCGCGTGCTGCCGGGCAGGACAGCGTCGCCATCGGTGCCGGCGCGCGCGCCGACGGCGAGAACGCGGTGGCGCTGGGCGCAGGCTCGGTTGCGGATCGCGACCAGGTGCTGTCGATTGGTGGCGGCACTGTGGGTACACGCCAGTTGATCAACGTGGCCAACGGCACTGACGCGACCGATGTGGTCAACCTGCAGCAGTTGCAGGCCACGGTCGCCGCCCTCGGTGGCGGCGCGCAGGTCGACGCGGCCACCGGTACCGTGACGGGCCCCACCTATGTCGTGCAGGGCAGCAGTTTCCGCGATGCCGGTTCCGCGCTGGACGCAGTGGACGGGCAGCTGCAGGTGCTGGACCAGCGCGTTACTCACACCGAAGACGACGTGCTGGATACGCAGCGCCAGATCGATGCGTGGAACGACGGCGACGCAGGCCTGGTGCGCCAGGATGCCGCCAGCGGCGAGATTTCCGTGTCGGCCGCTCGTGCCGGTAGCGTGGTCGACCTGACGGGTTCGGCGGGTGCGCGGCAGCTGAAGGGCCTGGCCGCTGCCGATGACGCAACCGATGCAGTGACCCTGGCACAGATGCAGGCCGGTCTGTCGGCGGCGCAGCCAGAGGACAGCCGCTATCTGAAGGTTGATGGTCGGGGTGATGGCAGCGACGACGCCTCGATCAGCGGTGTGGGTGCGCTGGCCATCGGCGCGTCGGCGCAGGTCGACGGTGCTGCGGCCATCGCGCTGGGGCAGGGGGCGCAGGCGTCCGCAGACGGTGCCGTTGCACTGGGCGCAGGCTCGGTGGCCGACCGCGCCAACGCCGTATCGATCGGGCGCGATGGTGCGGAACGCCAGATCACCCACGTGGCCGATGCCAGCGACGACACCGACGCCATCAATCTGCGCCAACTGAAACAGGCCGGGCTGGTCGGCGACGATGGTGACGTCAAGGAGACGGTTGGTTATGTGGCGGGCAGCGATCGCAGCCAGGTGGTGTTCGGTGGTGCCGCAGGCACCGTGCTGGCCAACGTTGCCGACGGTCGCGTGCAGCTGGGCAGCCGCGAGGCGGTCAATGGCGGCCAGGTGTCGGCCATCGGCGAAGGCATCGGCCGGCAGCTGGATGGACTGCAGGATCGTGTCGGCGCGCTGGAAGGCCAGCCGGGCGGTGGTGCCGGGTCGGATCTGCCGTACTACGGCGCTACCGACAACGAGGCACTGGTGGCCAATGGTGCGCCGGCTGAAGCCACGGGCCAGGGCGCGGTGGCAGCCGGTTCCGGTGCGCAGGCGAATGCAGACAACAGCGTGGCGCTCGGATCCGATGCCATCGCCGATCGCGCCGACAGCGTGTCGGTCGGGCACGTCGGAGGCGAGCGCCAGATTGCCCACTTGGCGGCCGGCAGCGCCGATACCGATGCGGTCAACGTGGCGCAGCTGCAGGAGCAGATGGCTTCGGTGAACCGCTACACCGACCAACGCGTTGAGGCGATGGAACAGGCCATTGGCGCACAGGCCTCGCACATGTCGCGACAGATCAATCGCGGCATCGCTGCCTCGGCGGCGCTGGTGCAGGTCACGCCCAACCTGCCGGGCAAGGTCACGCTGAACTTCGGTACCGCCAGCTATCGCGGCGAGTCCGCATTGGCCCTGGGCTTGTCACGCTGGAGTCGGGATGGCCGCTACAACGTCAACGGTGGGGTATCTGCCGCGCGGGGCGACCAGCCGCTGCTGAGCATTGGCTTTGGCATGGCCTTCGACTGACGGTCGACTGACAGGCATCCGCTGACTGAAGAGCCGTCTTCATGTCGCTGAATTCCCGCGGCATGCCTACGCGGGCCTGGGTTCTGGATGCGTGATTGGGCCGCGTCCGATGTTTCCGGATGGGGGGGGATAGGAGCATGGCCTCAAGCACTACGAGGTCACTGTCCCCCCCGCGGCGAACGTCATGTACCGCGCGAATCAACTACGAGGAACCGCCATGAACAAGATCCATCGAATCGTCTGGAACCAGGCCATTGGCCGCTGGATGGTTGCATCTGAGCTGACCAGGGCCCGCGGCAAGCGCAGCGCCGGTCGCCGTGCGCTGCTGGCCATCGCTGTGGGCCTGTCGGTCGGCAACGCAATGGCTGCAGACGCCTGCATCATGTCCGACGGCTCTACCGGCAGTGTCGATGAGCGCGGCACGTGCATCGCCGATGCTCCGGCGCCGCGAGGTATCGGCGTGCTGGGTGGCTTGGACGGTGGCGTCGCTACGGGTGCCAATGCCGTCGCCGTTGGCCCGGACTCGCAGGCGCTGGGTGGACGCTCGGTCGCTGTTGGCAATGGTGCGGTGGCCAACAACCTTGCGAACGTCGCCATTGGTGATCGTGCGGTAACCGACGGCTTCAATTCCGTGTCCATGGGCTACTCCGCTACCGCAACGGGCAACTTCAGCCTGAGCCTGGGTGGTGGTTCCAGCGCAACCGCGTCGCGCGCGACGGCCATGGGTACTGATGCCCAGGCGACCGGTTCCAACGCCACCGCCACGGGTAACGCCGCATTGGCGAGCGGTGTGGCCGCTGCGGCGTTCGGCGATACGGCGCGGGCGCAGGGCGAGCGTTCGCTGGCGATGGGCGCCAACGCCAGTGTCGATGCCGCTGCGCAGTATGGTGTTGCCTTGGGCCGCAACGCGCAGGTGACCGAGAACGGCACCAATGCTGTGGCGATCGGCCAGGGCGCCGTGGCCAACCGTGCCAACAGCGTGTCGGTTGGCACGGTGGGAGGCGAACGGCAGATCGTCAACGTGCGTGCCGCCACGACCGACACCGATGCGGTGAACTTCGGACAGCTCAAGGCCAGCGCCGGCAGCACGGCAGCGGCGCTGGGTGGTGGTGCTTCGGTCGATGCCAATGGCAACGTGACTGCGCCGAGCTATAACGTAGGCGGCAGTGCGCACACCAATGTTGGCGCCGCGCTTGCCAATCTGGACGGCCGTACGGCAGCCAACGCCACGGCCCTGGATACCTTGGCCAGCACCGTCGACGGTGCGGTGATGTACGACGGTGCCGACAAGTCGTCCGTCCGTTTCGGTGGCGCCGATGGCACCACGCTGAAGAACATCGCCGACGGTGATGTTGCCGATGGCAGCACCGATGCGGTGAATGGTGGGCAGCTGCACCAGACCAACCAGCAGGTGGCGCGCAACGCCGCCGATATCACCATGCTGGACGGGCGGGTGACCAACGTCGACAACCGGGTCACCACCCTGGTCAGCGACCTCGATGCCGGCAACGTCGGCCTTGTCCGCCAGGACGCCACCACCCGTACCATTACCGTTGCCGGTGACCACGATGGCGGCACGGTGAGCTTCGCCGGCACCAGCGGCAATCGCGTGCTGGCCGGTGTCGACGACGGCGTGTCGGCCAACGATGCGGTGAACCTGTCACAGCTGCAGGCGACCGAGCAGGGGCTGCGCGACGACATGGGTGCGATCGGCGATACGCTCGAAGGCGCCGTGGTCTATGACGGTGCCGACAAGGCATCGGTGAGCTTCAGCGGCGCACAGGGCACCGTGTTGAAGAACGTTGCTGCCGGCGATGTCTCCGACGGCAGCACCGAAGCAGTCAATGGTGGGCAGCTGCACGACACAAATGAGCGTGTTGTCGCGGCGGAAGGGGACATCTCCATCATCCAGGGTGATGTTACCCGTCTGGATTCCCGGGTAACCACCAATGAAGGTGATATCACCCACCTGACCTCGCAGGTGAGCCAGTTGGCGGCCGGCGGACTGGGTCTGGTGACCCACGATGCCAGCACGGGCGTGGTCAGTGTGGCAGCCATGCAGAACGGTGGTGTTGTCGACGTGTCCGGTACGGACGGCAATCGCGTGGTGAAGGGCGTTGCCGAGGGTCGTGTTGCCGATGACAGCGACGAGGCCGTCAACGGCGCGCAGCTGAAGGCGACCAATGACCGCGTCGCGGTTGCCGAGGGCGATATCAGCAACCTGGATGGGCGCGTGACCATCAACGAAGGCAACCTGACCCAGCTCAGCCAGGACGTGAACAATCTGTCGAACGGCTCGGCCGGCATCGTCCAGTACGACGCCACTTCGGACAGCATCAAGGTCGGCAGCCAGCAGGACGGAAGCCTGGTCGACATGGCAGGCACGTCCGGTGCCCGCCGCATCGGTGGCGTGGCCAACGGTGTTGACGATGCTGACGTGGCCACGATTGCCCAGCTGAAGGCGTCCGGCCTGGTTGATCCGAATGATGGCCGCGCCTTGGGCGCACTGGTTTACGACGACGTATCACTGGACCGCGCAACGCTGGGCGGCAGCCAGGGCACCGTCATCGCGAACCTGGGCAACGGCCTGATTGCTGCGGGCAGCCGCGAGGCGATCAACGGTGGTCAGCTGTGGCAGGTGCAGGCCGATTGGGAAGCACGCTGGACTGCGTTGGATGGCCGTGTAGGCGTGGTGGAGGAGCGTATCGCCGACGGCAACATCGGTGGTCCGGGCAATCCTGGTGGGCCGGGGACCTCGCCGGGCACCGGCCAGGGTTCGGTTGCCATCGGAGACGGCAGCCACGCCGCGGGCAGCGGTTCGATCGGCATCGGCAACGGTGCGGGTGCGACAGGCGAGGGGGCAGTCGCCATCGGTGACGGCGCCTCGGCATCCGGCAATCGCTCCGTGGCGATCGGCGCCGGTTCGGTCGCCGATCGTGATCAGGAAGTGTCGGTGGGTTCCCAGGGCAATGAACGCGTCATCAGCAACGTGGCCAACGGTACCCGTGCGACCGATGCCGTCAATGTCGGTCAGATGGAAGACCGCTTCCAGGCCGAGCGCGATTGGTCGAACAGTCGCTTCCAGGCAATCGACAAGCGCTTCGACCGCATGGGTGCGATCAGTGCGGCCTACGCAGGCATGGCCCTGAACACTGCTGGGCTGAGCGGCGACAACCGTGTCGGCGCCGGTGTGGGCGCGCAGAACGGGCGTACGGCACTGGCCGTGGGCTATCAGCGCATCGTGGGTGAGAAGAAGAACATTTCGGTTTCACTCGGCGGCGCCTTCAGCGGCAGTGACCAGAGCGTTTCGGCCGGCGCTGGCTTCAGCTGGTAACACCGTCCCGCATGCCTCGCAGAGGGGCATGCGGGACCTGCCCGGAGCGTGCCGCGCCGTCGCGGGATTCGATCAGGGCGCGGCGGCCTGCAGCCGATCGTACATCCGCACCAGATCCACCAGGGTGCGCGCGCCCATCTTGCGCATCACCTGCGCGCGACGCACCTTCACCGTGATCTCGCTGACACCAAGGTCGGCGGCGATCTGCTTGTTGAGCCGGCCCCGTACCACGCCGGCGACGACCTCGCGCTCCCCGGTGTTCAAGGTGTCCCAGCGCTGCTGCAATGCGCCCAGCAGGTCGCCCTCGCGGCGTCGCTGGCGATCGATGTCGATGCCCTTGTGGATGGCGTCCAGCAGTTCCTGGTCACGGAAGGGCTTGGTCAGGAATTCGATGGCGCCTTCCTTGATTGCATTGACACCCATGGCGATGTCGCCGTGCCCGGTGATGAACACCACCGGCAGGTGCAGGCCATGGCTGGCCATGGTGCGATGGAAATCCAGGCCACTCTGGCTAGGCATGCGCACGTCCAGCACCAGGCAGGCCGGGGCGTCCTCCATCGCATGGGCAAGGAATTCGCCGGTCGAGGCGAAGGCCCGTACCTGCAGGCCCATCGATGCAAGCAGATCTTCCAGCGCAGCACGCACCGAGGCATCGTCGTCGATCACGTAGACGATCGGTGACGGTTCCACAGGCATTGTCGTGGGTTTACGCATGGGTAGCTTTCATGTGCGTGGGCAGCTCGAAGATGAAACAGGCGCCGCCACCAGCGGGTCGCTCGGCGCGGATATGGCCGCCGTTGGCCTCGATCATCGAGCGGCTCAGGCTGAGGCCCAGGCCGAGGCCGTTCGACTTGGTGGTCCAGAATGCATCGAACACGCGATCGGGCTGCTCTGCCGGCAGGCCGATACCACGATCGCGCACGCTCAGGCTGACGTGGCCGTGCCCATCATGCGCGGTCAGCAGCGACAGCCTGCGCTCGCCCGTGGGCGTACCGGCCATCGCGTCGACGGCGTTGAGGATGAGGTTGCCGATCACCTGCTGCACCTGCACGCGATCGGCATGGGCGGGGGGCAGGTCACTGCCCAGCACCAGCGCGACCGTCACACCATGCTGCTCCAGTTCGCTGTGCGACAGCGCCAGCATTTCCTCCACGGCCTGGTTGAGGTCGAAGGCCTGGCGCTCAGGTGCAGCCCCTTGGGTCAGGCCGCGGATGCGGGCGATCACGTCACTGGCACGATGGGCATCGGCGACGATGCGGGCGATGGTCTGACGTGCCTTGTCCAGGTTCGGTGGATCCTGGGCCAACCAGCGCTGGCTGGCTTCGGCGCTGCTGGCGATGGCCGCCAACGGCTGGTTCACTTCATGCGCGATGGAGGTGGTCAGCTCGCCGACGGTGGAGGCGCGGGCAACCCGCAGCAGGCGCGCCTGTGCGTCCTGCACCGCGGCCTTGGCCGCTTCCATCTTCAATGCCAGATAGGTAGTGATGCCGATCACCAGCATGCCGATCGCTGAATTGACCAGGCCGATGCGGTAGGTGCCGAAGCGGGTCAGGAAGAAGCTGAGGCCGGTCAACGCGATGCAGACCGCGGCAAGCAGGATGAGGCCGCGTGCGGGCAGCCGTCTTGACGCCGCGAGGATGACGGCTGCGTAGAAGCAGGCGGCGGCAACGGCGTAGTCGGTAACCGTATCGACCAGGAAGATGGCCGCCATCACGATGATCAGGGCCAGCACGACCAGGGGGCGGCGGGGCGACAGCGATGGCATCGGGATGGCTCCCTGGCGTGGGTGGGAAGGATAGCAAAGCGCTGTCCGGTAGATGCCGACCTTGGTCGGCATGGGTTGTGCGCGGTCATGGTGCCTGACGGATTGTGCCGACCACGGTCGGCACCTACCAAGGCGGTGCACGGTAGCGCCGGGCCATGCCCGGCGGAATGCATCCATCAGCGGCCGGCACTACTCCTCCAGGCTGGCGTTCCAGAACCCCTGCAGTACACCCGGCGTGGCCGCCAACGTCGCCAGCACGGCATCCAGTTCGCCGCCATCGACCGTGGTGGCGTACAGCACCGCTTCGATCTCGACATCGCGCTCGCCGAACGGGCGCTGGTCGACCGCGCGCACCGGGTACTGCGCCTGTTCCAGCAACAGCAGAAGCCGGTCCAGCACCTCGGCCTGCTGCTCACGCTGGCAGACCACGTTGATCGCGTAGGTTGCCTCGCTGAACGCTTCCGGCAGCGGTTGCCGCTGGATGCGGTTCACCACCGGTCGCAGCAGGGTGTTGGCGGCCAGCACGAACACCGCAGCCAGCACCGCCTCGGGCAGCAGCTTGATGCCGGCACACGCGCCGACCGCCGCCGAGCCCCACAAGGTGGCTGCGGTGTTCAGGCCCGATACCTGTGCGCCATCCTTCATGATCGCGCCGGCACCGAGGAAGCCGACACCGGAGATCACGTAGGCCACCACGTGCAGCGGTGACGGCGGCCCGCCGTACAGGTCGTGGAAGCGCACGGCCAGGTCGACGAACACCGCGGCGCCCACCGCCACCAGCGTGTTGGTGCGCAGGCCGGCGGTGCGCTGGCGGAACTGCCGCTCCAGGCCGATCAGCGCGCCCAGCACGAAGGCGACGGACAGGCTGATCAGCGAGCTGAGGGTGGCGCCCGCGTTGAACGCGGGCAGGTGGGGGTTGAAGTCCATGACGGTTCTCCCTGCGCCGATGCGCTTACTGCCAGCCGTAACGGCGGATGTAGAGCTTCTTCAGCGCGGTGGTCAGCACCGCATAGCCGAACAGGATCGCCACCAGGAACGGCCAGTAGCCGGCCGGCAGCGCCTGCAGCTTGAAGTAGCCGGCCAGCGGGCTCATCGGCAGGATCACGCCGATCGCCATGATCGCCCCGGTCATCAGCAGCAGCGGCGGCGCGGCGATGCTCTGCAGGAACGGCACCTTGGGCGTGCGGATCATGTGCACGATCAGGGTCTGGGTCAGCAGGCCGACCACGAACCAGCCGGACTGGAACAGTCCCTGGTCAGCCGGTGTGCGTGCATCGAACACGTACCACATCAAGGCGAAGCAGCTGAGGTCGAAGATCGAGCTGATCGGCCCGAAGAACACCATGAAGCGGCCGATGTCCGCCGGGTTCCACTTCAGCGGCCTGCGCACCAGCTCCTCATCGACGTTGTCGAAGGGAATGGCGATCTGCGAGATGTCATACAGCAGGTTCTGCACCAGCAGCTGCAACGGCAGCATCGGCAGGAACGGCAGGAACGCCGAGGCCACCAGCACCGAGAACACGTTGCCGAAATTGGAGCTGGCGGTCATGCGGATGTACTTCAGCATGTTGCTGAAGGTTCGCCGCCCCTGGATGACGCCTTCCTCCAGCACCATCAGGTTCTTTTCCAGCAGGATGATGTCGGCCGCCTCCTTGGCGATGTCCACCGCGCTGTCCACGCTGATGCCGATATCGGCCGCGCGCAGTGCTGGAGCATCGTTGATGCCATCGCCGAGGAAGCCGACCACCTTGCCCTGTGCACGCAGCTCGCGCACCAGCCGTTCCTTGTGCAGCGGCGTGAGGCGGGCGAACACGCGGTGTTCCTGCAGTGCACGCGCCACGGCCGCATCGTCCATGCGCTCGATCTGCGGGCCGGTCACGATCGTGTCGGCGTCCAGGCCGACCTGGGCACAGACCCGGGCGGTGACCAGTTCGTTGTCGCCGGTGAATACCTTTACCTCCACACCGTGCGCGGCCAGCGCCTGCAGCGCCTGCGCGGCCGACTCCTTCGGCGGATCGAGGAAGGCCACGTAGCCCACCAGGGTCAGATCGCGCTCGTCGGCCTGCGAGTACACACTCTGGCTGGCCGCGGTTTCCTTCATCGCCACGGCCACCACGCGCAGGCCCTGTTCGTTCAGTTCCTCGGTGGTCTGCCGCACGCGCGCCAAGCGCTGCTCATCCAGCGGCATGTCCTGGCCGTTCTCGCGCACGGTGCTGCACACCGCCAGCATTTCCTCCACCGCACCTTTGCAGATCAATTCGTGATGGTCCTCGCGCTCGGATACCACCACCGACATGCGGCGGCGCTCGAAGTCGAACGGGATCTCATCGACCTTGCGGTAGTCCTGTGAAAGGCGCAGCGAGCTCTGCAGCTCCACATGCTCCAGCACCGCACGATCAAGCAGGTTGATCAGGCCGGTCTGGAAGTGGCTGTTGAGGTAGGCGAAGGTCAGCACATCCTCCGAATCCTGCCCGAACACATCGGTGTGCCGCTCCAGCGCGATCTTGTCCTGGGTGAGGGTGCCGGTCTTGTCGGTGCATAGCACTTCCATCGCACCGAAGTTCTGGATCGCGTCCAGGCGCTTGACGATCACCTTGCGCCGCGACAGCAGCACCGCGCCCTTGGCCAGGGTGGAGGTGACGATCATCGGCAGCATTTCCGGGGTCAGGCCGACCGCCACCGACAGCGCGAACAGGAACGCTTCGGTCCAGTCGCCCTTGGTCCAGCCATTGACCAGCAGCACAAACGGCACCATCACCAATGCAAAGCGGATCAGCAGCCAGCTGACGCTGTTGACCCCGGCCTGGAATGCCGTCGGCGCGCGATCGCTAGCAATGCTGCGCTGGGCGAGGGTGCCGAAGTAGCTGCTGTTGCCGGTCGCCAGCACCAGCGCTGTTGCCGTGCCGGACACCACATTGGTACCCATGAACAACAGGTTGGCCTGTTCCATCAGGCCAGCCTCGGCGTTGCCCGCCTGCACGAACTTCTCCACCGGCAACGATTCGCCGGTCATCGCGGCCTGTGCGACGAACAGGTCCTTGGCCGCGAGGACACGGCAATCGGAGGGGATCATGTCGCCGGCCGACAGTACGATATGGTCGCCCGGTACCAGGTCGCGGATCGGCAGATCCAGCAGCCGTGCCGGCCGCCGGCTGTGCAGCTGTGCGCCGAAGTACTGGTCGGCCACTTCCGCCGCTTCGGTGCCCGCAGCGCGGCGCAGCACGCGTGCGGTATTGCCCACCAGGGCCTTCAGCCGTTCGGCAGCGCGGTTGGAGCGCCCCTCCTGCACGAAGCGGATCAAGGTGGACAGCACCACCATCGCGCCGATCACCACGGTCGCCTTGGCATCTTCGGTCAGCCAGGACACGGCCGCCAGCACCGTCAGCAGCAGGTTGAACGGATTGCGATAGCACTGCCACAGATGGCGCCACCACGGCAGCGGCTTCTCGTGGTCGACCTCGTTCGGGCCGAAGCGCAGCAGGCGCTCTTCGGCTTCGTGCGGGCTGAGACCGTCGACATGCGACTGCAGGGTAGCCAGCGCATCGGCTTCGCTGCCCTGTGCAAGCGCGAGCAGTCCGGCAGTGAGCGTGGCCGGTGCGGCCTGCGTGCTGCCACGGCCGTAACCGGCTTCGGGCATCGCACGACGACCGAACAGGTTGCCCGCGCGGCGGCTGCGCAGGAAGGCGTTGAACCAGGCGTTGAGCAGGCTCATGGGGAGGTCCTCTTGGAACGGCGCCGGGCGGAGCCGGCGCGTGGAGCGGAAGGGGCGGGTAGTCAGGCGTGGCGCATGGCCAGCACCGCGGGCGACCAGGGCTGCATGCGCAGCCGCTGGCTGCCGCCGATACACAGCGGCTTCATCGCATCGCGCAGCGGGTAGGGCAGATGGCGCAGCACGTTGATGCGCTCGCTGATCGGCAGCAGCGACAGGGCGTCGGCCACCACCCGTGGCGAGCCGAGGGCCAGCGAACGGGCGAACAGGACAGGGCCGTGCTGCAGCAGCAGGCTGCGCAGGGCGGAAACATCGCGCTCACCGATCAGGCGGCGGACGGTGATGTAGAGAATCTTGTAGGACATGGGATTCCTCCGGACAGGCGCTGCCCGGGGCTCCCATCGCTTACACGGACAGGAACCGGCCGTCAGTCGCCAGCAGTGAACAAGGGGGCAGGCAGGGGCGCGCGTCGCGCCCGGCAGGGTCGGGATCCATCTGCGTCTCCGCGTGGGGCGGCCAGTGGCTGGCCAGTGGCGCTATTGTCCGCGCTCGCATTCAGCAGGCCTAGAGGCCCGTGGGTTAGCCCGGCTATACCTTGGTATAGAAAAAGGGGCCGTTGGCCCCTTTTGTTCAGCTGCGGTCGGCAAAAGCGTCGGTGGCCCGCACCAAAGCATCGGTAGTGGCCGCTTCGTTGGCACTGTGGCCGGCGATGACCATCTCCAGGGTGGCTTCCGGCCAGGCTTTGGCCAGGTCCCAGGCACTGCGTGGTGGGCAGATGATGTCGTAGCGTCCCTGCACGATGACGCCGGGCAGATGGCGGATGCGATCGATATCGCGCAGCAGTTGGCCGTGTGCCAGGAAGGTGTTGTGGCGGAAGTAATGCGCCTCGATGCGCGCTTTGGCCAGGGTATCAAGCGGATCGGTAGCGGAGGCCGCGTCGACGTCATGCACCAGCGTGGCGGCGTTGTCTTCCCAGCCCAGCCAGGCCTGTGCCGCGGCGATGCGGACGGCTTCGTCGGCGTGGTCCAGGCGCTTCCAGTAGGCTTCGAGCATGTTGCCGCGCTCGTCCTCCGGGATGTGCGCCTCGTAGCGATCCCAACGCTCCGGGAAGATCCAGCGGGCACCGCCGTTGAGCTCGGCGAACCAGCGGTTCTCTTCCTCGCGACCGAGGAAAACGCCGCGCACGATCAGCCCGGTGGCACGGTCGGGATGGGCCTGTGCGTAGGCCAGCGACAGGGTTGAACCCCAGGAACCGCCGTAGACCAGCCAGCGCTCGATGCCCAGGAGTTCGCGCACCTTCTCGATGTCGGCCACCAGATCCTGCGTGGTGTTGCCACGCAGCTCGCCGAACGGCGTGGAGCGGCCGCTGCCGCGCTGATCGATCAGCACGATGCGGTAGCGCGCCGGGTCAAAGAAGCGGCGATGGGTGGGCGAGATGCCAGCGCCCGGGCCACCATGCAGGTACACCACCGGAATGCCATCAGGCGTGCCGCACTCTTCGATATGCAGGGTGTGCAGCGCGTCGACGGGTAGCGTGTGTTCGCGGTACGGGGTGATCGGCGGGTACAGCGTGCGCATGGTGGTGCCTCACAAGCGGGGTGCACAAGGATAGCGGGGCGTATCGGCCAGCGTCATCCGCGTCAGGTTCAAGTATTCTTTGCGTTCAAGGGGCAATGGCCGGCGATTCCTGGCGATAGAGACCCTGCAGGACGCAGAGGATGAATGACTTGAGCGCGCAGGACGTCACCGTACACGCCCCACCGGCGCGCGGCACCCTCAGCAGTGGTGCCCGTGAGTCGATGAAGTGGCTCGCGCTGCTGTCGATGACCGGTGACCACGTCGCCAAAGTGGTTTTCGGTGGCTATATGCCGGTGGTCAGCGAGTTTGGGCGCATCGCCTTCCCGCTGTTCGCGCTGGTGATGGCCTGCAACCTGGCGCAGCCTGCTGCCGATCTGGGCAAATCGATCCGGCGCTTGTCCGCATGGGGCCTGCTCGCGCAGCCGCTGCATGCGCTGGCCTTCAGCAGCTGGCTGCCCCTCAACATCCTGTTGACGTTTTGCCTAGCCGCCGTGGCGGTGTATGCGCTTGCCAACAACCGGCAACTGTTGCTGCTGGTGGCGGCAGGCCTGCTGCCGTTCTTCGTGGATTACCAATGGGCGGGCGTGGCATTCGTGATGCCGGGCTGGATCGCGTTCCGCCACCGGGCGTACTGGCTGCTGGCGTTCGGATTCGGCGGGCTGTGCTGGGTCAACGGCAACGGATGGGCGTTGCTGGCCATCCCGCTGGTACTGGCGTTGGCCAGGGTGCCGTGGACGGTTCCGCGTTCACGCTGGGCGTTCTATGTGTACTACGTGGGGCACCTTGCGGTCCTGGCCGCCTATGCGCAGTGGCTGCGCTAGCGGCGGCATTCATCGTGGCGGTACGCTGCTCCGATCACGCCGCTGGTGTCTTTCCCGGCCGCAACGCACACCGGGCACGCTCGCCTCTACAATCGGCCAATGCCGACCCCGCCCACCCTCGACGATCTGCGTCGCTACGCCGTAGCCCGCACGCTGTTCACGCCCACCACGCTGCTGACCGCGATACGCCGCCTGGGTTTCGTGCAGGCCGATCCCATCCGTGCGCCTGCGCGTGCCCAGGACCTGACCCTGCGGCACCGGGTGAAGGGCTATCAGGCCGGGGACCTGGAGCGCCGCTACAGCCGGTTGCCGATCGAGGAAGATTTCCTGGTCAACTACGGCTTCCTGCCGCGCGAACACCTGTCGTTGATGCACCCGCGGGTGTCCCGCAGGCCGTGGGACGCCAGCACGCGGCGTAAGGCGGCCGAGGTGCTGGCGTTCGTTCAGGAGCGCGGTGCAGTACATCCGCGCGAGGTCGACCAGGCGTTCGCGCATGGCCGGGTGACCAACTACTGGGGCGGCACCAGCAATGCCAGTACCCACCTGCTGGATGGCATGCACTATCGTGGCCTGCTGCGCATCGCGCGGCGTGACAGTGGCACCCGCATCTATGCCGTTGCAGAACATGCACTCGCCGAGGGCGGCAAGGCCGCACGCCTACAGCGCGCCACCGCACTGATCGATCTGGTGGTGCGCAAGTACGCGCCGTTGCCTTCGGCCAGCCTCACCTATCTGGCGCGGCTGCTGGGCTATGGCGCTCCACATCTGGCCGCCGAGATCCAGCAGGCACTGCGGCTGGCACGCGAGCGCCTGGCCGGCTGCATCATCGACGGAACCACTTGGTACTGGCCGGCCGAGGAGAATCCCCGGTCGCGGCGCTACCAGGCCGATGAGCAGGTGCGGCTGCTGGCACCCTTCGATCCGGTAGCCTGGGATCGGCGACGGTTCGAGCTGCTCTGGGGCTGGGTCTACAGGTTCGAGGCCTACACACCGGCGGCCAAGCGTCGCTTCGGCTACTACGCGCTGCCGCTGTTGTGGCGCGACCAGGTGGTCGGCTGGGCCAATGTCACCGCCAAGGACGGCGCCCTGCAGCCGGATATCGGTTTCGCCAGCGCCTCGCCCATGAAGGACGTTCTGTTCCGCAATGCGCTGGATGACGAGCTGGAGCGGATGACGCGCTTTCTCGCTGGCTGAGGCGTTGCCTTGGGATGACAGCGGGCGCTGCCGCTATTCGTCGCGTCGCTCCGTGCGTACCCGTGCACGCGCGTCATAGAGCTGGCTGTCGGCATGATGGATGGTGTCGGCTACCGATTCACCCGGCGCACTGAGCGCCGCGCCCATGGAGAACGCCGTCGGCGACTGCGCTGCGTTGGCGGCATACCAGCCCTCAAGGAGGGGAAGGCGCGCGGACGCCGATGCGGTCAGCACCACCAGGAACTCGTCTCCTCCCAGGCGGACCACGGTCTCTCCCGCACCCAGCGGCGTCCTGAGGAACGCGGCAAAGTCGACCAGGATCACGTCACCGCGGCGGTGGCCCTGCGCATCATTGATCCGTTTGAAATCGTCCAGGTCGAACACCAGGCATGCCCATGTTCCGGCGGTCATCTCATCGAGCCGGTGCAGGTAGCGGCGGTTGTGGCACTGGGTAAGTGGATCCTTCAGCGATAGTTCGCGCAGGCGCTGCTCCTGCAGGCGCAGCGCGGTGACATCCTGGGCGTGGCCGAGCACGAAGGGCGGCTGTCCTTCGCTGTCGAGCACGTTGTTGTAGGACCAATAGCGCAGCGTTCCATCGGCGGCAATGAGCTCGATGACGCCGGTATCGGTGTGGTTGGCCTCGATGCGTTTCAGGTAGGCATTGAACACATCGCGGCGCTCGGGCGGCATGTATTCGCACAGGCTGCGGCCGATGATCTGGCGTTCCTCATAGCCCAGAGACTGCAGCGCTGCCGGGTTCACCGACGTCAGCGTGCCATCTAGCGTATGCGTGCAGATCAGCCCGAGGCTGTAGTGGAACAGCCGGCGATAGCGCACCTCACTCGCCTCGAGGGCGTCCAGCGCCGCGCGTTCTTCGGTGACGTCCTGGATCGCGCCCACCAGCCGTGGATGGCCCTCCACCTGCTGCCGGTTGCCCACCACGCGGGTCCAGATGCTGCGTCCGTCGGCCGTGCGCATCGGCAGCTGCACCTCCCAGGGCGTGCCATCCTCCACGCAACGCTGCACGGCAGTCTGGATGATGCTGCGGCTGTCCTGACGGTAGAACGACAGTGCCGATTCCAGGGTGGGCTGGTAGCTGGAGCGCACGCCGTGGATCTGCTTGGTCTCGCGCGTCCAGCGCACCTCATCGGTGCCCAGGTCAAGTTCCCAGCCGCCAACCTTGGCGGCAGTGTTGGTGCGCTGCAGGAAGTCCTCGCTGCGCTTCAGATCGCGATGCAGTGCCTGCGCCTGGTCGACCTGTCGCAGCAGTGCGCTGCGCTGCTCCAGCACCTGCGTGGTGACCCGGCCAAGATGGACCATCAATTCCCGTTGCGACGGCGACAGCACGCCGGGCAACGTGTCGAGCAGGCACAGTGTGCCGATGCGCGCGCCATGGGCGGTGGTCAGTGCTATTCCAGCGTAGTGGCGTACCCGGTGCCCTGCGGTGACCAGCGGACTGCTGGCGAACCGTGGGTCCTGCCTCGCGTCTGGAATCTCCAGCAGCTCGTCCTGCTCGATGGCATGCGAACAGAAAGAGATGGAGCGGGGCGTTTCAGTAATGTCGCCCAGCCCGATGTTGGACTTGAACCATTGCCGCTGCGCGGCAACGATGGAAATCAACCCGATGGGCATGCCGGTGGCAGCGAGCGCGGCGGCAACAATGGCATCGAACACGGGCTCAGGCGGTGTATCGAGAACACCCAGGCGATCGATCTCGAGAAGTCTGGAAGCTTCATCCATGGCAGGCACTGCGTCTCCGGCAGGGAAGGGCAGGTCACAACGATCACGCTAGGGCGCGGCACGTTATGCCGTTGCGTGGAACAGTGAGGCTGGTGTCAATGATTCTTCAGTGATGGGTTTCATGCAGGTCTCTTTGGCGTTGCCGCGCGGGGCGCGCGTACCGAAACGTGACGGTGATCGCGCACGTGCCAGCGCCAGGGAAAATCCACGGCACGGGTGATGCCGATGCGCGGCCCCACCACCGGGTCGTCCGGCGGCGCCATGCCATCGTCCAGTATCGTGATGCCGTGGCTGGCAGTCACCAGATCGGCGCCGTCGAAGTGCCGGTCCAGGCCAAACGCCTGCGACAGCTTGCCGGGGCCACTGGCCAGGTCGTGGTCGCGACGGGCGGCAGGGCGCAGCGGGTACATCAGTTCCTGCCCGGCGACCGGCGCGGCGGCGCGCAGCAGTACCGCAACACCCTCGCCGACGTCACCGCAGACGACATTGCTGCCCCAGTGCATGCCATAGGTGAAGTAGACATAGAGATGGCCTGCTTCGCCGAACATGCTGGCGTTGCGCGCGGTCATGCCGCGCCAGGAGTGCGCCGCCGGATCGTCGCTGCCGGCATACGCCTCGACCTCGACAATGCGTGCCACGCGGCCATCGTTGCGCACCAGCAGTTTGTTCAGCAGCTCGGGGGCGACCACCGTTGAAGGTCGCTGATAGAAGGCGCGCGGTAGTCGAGTCCCGTCAACGGGCTGCACGGTGAACGGGGCGTCTGGACCTGTCTGCTTCGGCATGCTGCAATCATCGCCTGTCAGCGGTGAAGCTGTCGCCAGCGCGGGGTCAGTCCGCCGTGGCTGGACGATCGAGCGCGGCCCGACGCGCGGCAAACACCTCCGGTGTCTGCGGTTTGATGAACAATGCCACCAGTTCCGGGAACTCCTGTTTCACCGCAGACTCGATGCGGGTGATGCAGGCCTCGATCTGCGGCGTGGTTCGGTCGTCCTCGAATTCCGCACTGAGCATCGCCACCACCTGTTCCGGGCCCATCTGCAGGGTGGTCACACCGTTGGCGCGGCGCAGATCCGGGTCGGTCACGGCCACGGCCATGATCCGTTGCGCCACCGCCGGGTGGGCCGGCTCACCGATCAGCAGGCCCTTGGTCTCGCGCGCGAGCAGGAACGCGGTCAGCGCCAGCACACCGGCAATACACAGCGAGGCGACCCCATCCAGCACCGGCATCTCCAGCAGCTGCGCGGCCAGCAGCCCGACCAGGGCGAAGCCGAGGCCGAGCAGGGCGGCACTGTCTTCCAGCAGCACGGTGAAGGTGGACGGATCCTTGCTGCGACGGAATGCCTCGAAGTATCCCAGCGAGCCCTTGCTGCGGCGGAATTCGCGCAGCGCCACCCACCATGAAGCACCTTCGAACAGGATGGAGATGCCCAGCACGCTGTAGCTGATGGCGTGATTGCTGGCCGGCTCCGGCTGGCGGATGTGCTGGATGCCTTCGTAGGCCGAGACGCCGGTGCCGGCGGCGAATACCAGCAGGGCGACGATGAAGCTCCAGAAGTACAGCTCGCGGCCGTAGCCGAACGGGTGCAGGGTATCGGGGGCCTTCTCGGCACGGCGCAGGCCGTACAGCAGCAACACTTCGTTGAGGGTATCGACCAGCGAGTGCACGCCCTCGCTGAGCATGGCCGAGCTGCCGGACACGGCGGCCGCGATGAATTTTGCGACGGCGATGGCAAGGTTGCCGGCCAGGGCGGCGTAGATGACCAGGCGTGAGCCGGAGGGCGAGGACATGGCAGAGACAAGGTAGCGCGGAAGACTGATGATCGCGTCCACCTTGTCCCCGGCGTGTGCAGGGGAAGGTCCTTCACACCTCTGCCCACCTCTGGGCTAGCAGGCAGGAGCCCTTTGCCGCGGCCTTGATTTGCGCACCGCGCCGGTGGCGGACTTCACCGGTGGTGGCGGTGCGACGGATGTTGGCGCAGGAGGTTCCGGAGGCTGCGGTGGGGGAGTTGCTTGGGGAGCATCAGGCGTCGTGTACCAGGTGAACACTTCGCTGCTGGGCACGGGGATCGACCGGGTTCGGGTCTTCGGCGTCCAGCCCGGTTCGGCGATGACGGTGTGGCTGCCAAGGCGATTGAGCAGGAAGACATCCCGGATCTCATACAACTCCTTCCCGGGGCCGTCGATTCTGCGGCAGTTGGTTGACACCCCGGATGCCCGAACCATCCTGCAGCCCTCGCTCGATACCACCACACTCTGGTGGGGCAGCATCCCCAGCTGGAACGTGCTGGCAGCGCGGTCGAGTGATTCGAACAGGGTGCCTGCAATGAGCAGGATCGGGGCGATTACCAAGGCAAGTGCGAGTACCCGGGACCAGAGCGGGAGTGTCCTGATGCTCAGGATGACCAAGTGAAGGAGCGGCAGCCCGAGCGAGACCAGGAGCACTTCCCAGCCGCTCATCGTGGCGGCTGCGGAATGGGTGCCGAAGACCACGATCGCGATCAAGGGTAGCGTGAACAGGTAAAGGCAAGCGGACAGTGCAGTCAGCCTCAGTGCCCACCAGATCTTCTTCTTCCGCAGAACGCTGCCGACGGGCTCATCAATGGGCTTGGGCTTCATTCCCATCGGCGCGAAGGCGCCAGCGGCACCGACCAGAATGGCGCCTGCGAACAGGATGGGTGCAGCGTCGCCGAGTGGAGTGAAAAGCCAGACGTACATCCAGCCTGTTGCCAGGGCCGCTCCCAGCATGGCCATACCCATGCTGAGGCCAGCGGACGCCAACCATTGCGTCTGAGATGTGCGGATGCTGCTTCTGTCGGTGATGAATCCTGATTTCTGCCACTCGATCAGCACAGCGGCGGGGAGCATGAGCGTCAAGATGACCACGATGACCATCACGACCGAAAAGAAGACGATGGCCGCCGCCACAAGACCGATATCGGTCAGTGCAAGGCTTGGCAGGTAGTGGATCCGCCAGAAGAAGACGATCATCGCAAGGGTGCCCGCCAGCGCGAACAACGCCTTGTGGGCGTAGATGTCGGTCAGGATTTTGGACGCTGCCGGCCAAGGCGAGCTTGAAGGAGGCGAAAGGGTGTCGGGGCGGGGGTCCTGCAACGGCATCGCGCATCGTCCATGAGTCGGGCTTCACCCCCGGATATCGGCCGTTCGCGAAAGCGCTTGAATCGAAATCCAGATCCACGCATATCCTTGCGTGGACAAGAACGCGCTCCTTCAGGGCAGCATCAGCTCTCAGCGCCCGACTTGATTCAGATACAGCCGTGCACCGTCTGATTCGCGTCGCCCCGACCAGCGCCCGCCACCGCTCTGGCGAAAGCGGCCGATCACCTTGTTGTCGGTATCGGTAATCAGCAGTTGGTTGCCCGACAGCAGCCAGCGGTTGGCCGCGAAGAACTCGTCCGGGCAACCGGCCGGCACCCACGCGCCATAGCCACCGAACCACGGGCTGTTCTTCAGTTCGATGGTGCAGCTGTTGCCGTTTTCCTGGCCCAGCGTCCAGTTGCCGAACAGATCGCTTTCATTGACCGGATCGCCGCGGTGGCGGTCGTGGCCCAAGTCGTCGCTGCGGTCTTCATGGAAACCGATATCGATCTCCGCGCCCTTGCGCTCACTGCGCGACTCGGAATGCGAGCTGCCGGTGCTGCTCGACCGGGTCGTCATCGATCCGAGATTGCCGAATGCCGAGTCGCCCGTGTTCTTTCCGGCGCTGTCATCGTTGCTCGAGCCCGACGTCGACCGGGTGGTTTCCGTTGTCTGCGAAGTGCTGGAGGACTGGGTGCTGCTGGACTGCTGGCCGAAGCCGATGGAAGCATCCTGGGCCAGTGTGGTCGCCGGTGCGGCAAGGCTGCAGAGGGCCAGCAAGCCGAGGTAGGGGAACACGGTCGCCATCGTTGAATCCTCGTTGGGGACAACGGAAACAGCGGAGTGTGTGGGCGGGAGCATAGGCCCGGCGGGGCAGGGCGGATGTGATGAAGGCCGTCCATGGGCCTACGCCAGCGCGGGTCAATCCGAGTGCACCCTCGCCGGTTGGACCGCCGCCTGCATGCGGCAGCCCGAGGTAGCGTCGCCCCGCTGCGACGCCACCCGCCCGGAGCGCCCGCTAGTGTGGAGCCACCAGGATCGCCGCATCCAGCACCGGGAACGATTGCGGTGCCTGGCCCGACGAGGCGACCAGGCGGATCTCCAGCGTCGTCGAACCGCCGCCGGCAGCATCCGCGCGCAGCGCGCCCAGCGTCTGCGGCAGTGGTACGGCGAACGTCGTTGGATGATCGTGGCCCATGGCCGCCATGCTCGGCCCGAAGAATGAGACCGTGCCGGCGTAGTACGGACTGTCCGCGCTGACCGAGGTGACGTCGGCCGGTGCATTGATCAGGACGTCGAACTCGCGCGTGTTGTGCAGTCCATGGGGACGCTCGAGGGTCACCTCCGCAATCAGCATGCGCGGGCCGGTGGCCGCCAGATGCGCACGAACCGCTTCGTTGGGCACAGCCACACGCACGGCGCCGTCGGTCCGCTTGCTGCGCACCAGCCGCGCGGCCTTCGCGGCGTTCGGAGCCGTTGCGGCCTGCTCTGCGGCACGGACACCGCGGCCATAGACGTAGTCATAGTCGAACGCGGTGGTGGAGAAGAATTCCGCGGCCGGGCGCGTGCCGACGTAGCGGCCCAGGCCATTGACGAAGAAGCGGAACGGTTCGTCCATGAACTGCCGGCGTTCGGCAGCGTCGGTCGGCATGATCGGGCGGCCGAAGGCCTGCTGCCTGCGTGTCCACACATCCCACAGGCGATCCATGTTGGCGTGGTGCAGGTAGAAGATCGGATCCAGCGGCGACAGGAAGTTGGTCATGTTGCCGTAGGGGCCGGGATCGACGGCGCCGACACCGCCAATGCAGTTGTGCACCTTGTTGTGCGGGAAGCCTTCCAGCACCGAGAACTTGGTGGCCCCATCGGGCTGCAGCACGTGCGAGGTGGTGCGCGAGCTGGTGAAGCTGCGGCTGATGTCAGGGTTGTTGAACTCCACCGGTGACAGGCCGGCACGGATGGTGTCGGCGGACACGGCGGAGGCCGTCTTCGGGTCGAAGCCCGGATGCTCGCGCCATAGATAACGGGCGCCACAGGTAACCGCGTACGCCGCATTGCCGGAAATGCCGGTCTGTTCCTTGGCGTTGTAGCCGGTGACGTCGTTCCAGACGTCTTCGGCGCTGTTGTAACCACGCAGCGACAGCTGCTGCCGCTGCCCACTGTCCAGGGTGTTCCAGTGGCGCTGCAACGCAGGCTTCATGAACTGGGTGAACACCGCCAGGTTGCGGGTGTAGGGCGTATAGGCTTTGTCTGTCGGGGTCAACAGACCGTCGAACATCGCAACCGGAATCTGCGGAAGTTCAGTCCAGTCCCAGTACGGCATGGCGAACTGGCGATCGCCGCTGAGCTCGCGGATGGTCTGTTCGAAGTAGCCTACGTAGCCGCGGTGCCAGACATAGAACCACCAGTTGCCGTGCGGGCAATCCATCAGGTGCACGAACGCATTGCGGAACCAGTTGCGCGGGTCGTCAGCCGGCAGCGCCAGCATTGCCTGGATGCCTCGGGCATAACTGGCCAGCATGCGCTGGCCTTCCGGGCTGGTGACGTTGTGGCGGTGGAAACGCGCCACTGCGGTACCGTCGCTCGCGCTCTGGCCACTGGCCAGGGCACTGGGCGCGAACAGCGATGCCAATGAGGCGGTGGCAGTGGTTGCTAGGAAATCACGGCGTGTGTAACGCATAGCGTCCTCCCTGGTGATTGGTTCAACCGCGTCGGGTTACGAATCACTGCAAGGGCCCACGGCTGCTGCCACGGGCCGGACGGGGACATCCAGCCCCGCCGCCCGGATCGACGGGCGCGAAGGCGCCGCCGGACCAGGGCGGCAGCAGTATAGGCACGGCATTGCGCCCGGATCTGGGCAGTACGCCACAGTCATGGCCGGCCTTGGCCGGCCGGGTCGACTATTCCGGGCCGGTCTTCACCCGCGCCACCCGCTTTCGATACTCATACACGTTGTCACCGCGGATCCGCTTTTCCTGCGTGCCTGAGATCGAATCCACCCGGCGATCCGAGCCGGTCACCGGCTTGGCATCGATCTCGGTTTCGTGTTCGAACGAATGCGATTTGTCGGTGTTGCGGTAGAACCGGTACAGCGCCCAGTACAGCGCGGTCGCGCCGGCCGGGCCTGCAGCCAACAACCAAAGACCACTGTCATCACTCATGTGCTGGCCACCAGGAAGGCAATTGCGAGGGCTTCGATGATCGTGCCGGCGGTCAGCGCCGCCAGCAGCATCTTCCACTGCTGCACCGGCACGCTGCCCATGGTTTCACCGGTCCGACCGTTCACCGCGATGTAGTGCAGCATGCCGCCGTTCTTGCCGGGCTGGTGGTACGAGTACAGCCACACCGGCAGGTACATGGCCACCCAGCGGGTGCCGTGCACCTCCAGCTGCTCCTGTTCCCAGCGTACGCCACGGTCGTAACGGCGCACCGTGCCTTCCACCTGCGCGCGGGCGATCGACAGCAGCTGGTCTTCCAGTCGCGGCCGCAGCTTTTCGACGTCCAGGTTGCGCTTTTCCGAAGTGAAGCCCGCCAGGTAGGAGGCGTTCCACTTCACCGCATTCTTGGTGTCGAACGGCAAAATCGTGTTGATGATGTTGTTGGTGTTGGCGCGCGTGTCCAGGTTGCCGCGCTCGGCCGACGATTCCAGCGGCAGGTCGTCCACGGTGAAATCGACCTGGCGTTCCACCTGGTAGACATCCGCGTCGTAGTAGGTCTGCTTGTTCTTTTCGCTGCCACGGGTGTATTCGCGCGTCTTGATCTCGCCCTTGCCGGCCACGGCCGCACTGACATTGCCGTCGACGATCATGTAGGGCAGGTACACACCCACCACGTTTTCCGGGGTGAACTGCTCCTTGAACGCCTTGAGCGCGAACATCCGGCGCTTGTCGACGAACTGGCGGATGCGCGCGACCGCATCCTCCTTCTTGATGTGGAACGGCAGCACGGCGTCAGGCACGGCGCCGTTGGCGATCTGTTCGTTCACGCCGAACACGTGCCGGCACCAGTGGCAGCGCGCCGTCATCGTGCTTTCGGTGTTGACCGTGACTTCGGCGCCGCAACCGGTGCACTTGAAGGTCATCAGTGCCGAGGTGTCGGCATCGATATCGCGCGCGCCCGATGCGATGACGGTGCCACGCAGCTGGTCGATGGCTTCACCCAGCCCGAACTCCTCCTCCACCCGTGCGCCATGCCATTCGTGACGGCAGTACAGGCAGACCAGGATATCGGTACCCAGCTTGGGCCGGATATCGGTAGCGCCGCACTTCGGGCAGCGGTTGAGACCGTCTTTCAGTTCGGCCGCGGAGGTGTCGATGGCGACCGGGTCGGGCGCCTCGATCTCATTGCGTATGGCCTCAGGCAGCTTCGAGGTATCGAGCGGGAAGCTGCCGGGCAGGGGAGGGACGTCCTGCGGCGAACCCGGCCCGTCCAGCACCGCCGCCGGCAGGGGCGGCGGTGCTGAAGCGGATCGGGGCAGCGGCGGAGGCGTGTTTCTGGGATCGGACATGGTGGTTGCGCGTCCTGCGTCTGCTTACAGTCCCAGCGCCTTGGCCTTCAGCGCGTCATAGTCGGTCTGGGTGATCAGGCCCAGATCCAGCATTTCCTTGGCCTTCTTCAGCTTGGCCACCGGGTCGTCGGCAGCCGGCGCGGCCGGGGTTGCTGGCTGCTGCAGGTTGCCCGCGCCGAACATGCCCGACGCCATGCCCACGCCGACAAGGCCGGCGGCACCGCCGTTCTCGCCTGCGGACTGGATGCCCTGGGCAACGCTGGCCTGCAGGTTGGAATTGCCGCGCGAGCCGGACAAGGCATCGGCGCGCTGCACGGTCTTCAGCAGCTCACGGGTGTTGGCGTCGTACTCGATCGAGACGATGGCGGTCTTGACGATGGCCAGGCCGCGATCGGACTTCCACTGGTAGCCCTGCTCGACGGCAGCCGACAGGCTCTGCGCAAAGCCCAGCGAATCCTGCTGCAGCTTGGTGATGCGGTTGCCCTTGCTTGGATCGTTGGTATACAGGCTGAACGCCGGCGCCAGCGAACCCACCACTTCATTGAACAGCTGGCTGGCAGCGGCGTTGTCCAGGTCGGTGAAGTCGAATACCTGGCCCGGCTGCAGGTAGCTGGCCGGAACGAAGTTCTTCACGAACAGGATCGGGTCGACGATCTTCAGCGTGTACGAGCCACGCGTGACCGCGCCGACCTGGGTGTTGAGGAAGCCATCGTCCCAGTAGATTTCCGACTGGGTGCCGAAACGGTTGTCCGGCAGTTCCTTCAGCGAAACGAAGAAGGCGGCCTGCTGCGAGCCCGGCTGGCCGCCGAACTTGAAGCGCTCCCAGCTCTGCTTGATGAAGGTGCTGACCAGGCCGTCGCCGGCGAAGATCGACTGCGAGTTCAGATCGTCCGAGCGCCACTCGTAGCCACCCGGCTCGGCGACGAAGGCGGTGATCGCGCCATCCTGGAACAGCAGCAGGCCGTAGCCTTCCGGCACGACGATCTTCGAGCCGTTGCTGATGATGTTGGAGGAGCCGCTGGTGTTCGAGCCGCGCCCGGCATTGGTGCCCTGCGGCACCGCTGCAAACAGGGCTGCCGTGGACGGCAGGCCGGTCGGCACGGTGTAGAAGTCCTTCCATTGGTCAGCCAGCACGCCGCCGACTGCACCCTTCACCGCTTGTACCAGACCCATGACCCACTCCCTGTAGTTGCCGGACAGGCACCACGCCTGTCGTGCTCGGCTGACTATAGAGGAGGCAGGCTACGCGCGGCTAGCAGCCGGGCGAATCCCCATTCATCTCGCGTCTCAGGCCAGGGCACAGTTGATCGGGCCGTGACCGATCAGCGGCACCAGTTCCGTAGCCTATCGCCGCAATGGCAGGCAAAATCGCCATCCAGCGGCGCGCGAACAGGTGTGCGGAAACGGGCTTCGGTGTAGTCCGGATCCAGCGATCCCCAGGCGGTGACAATCCGGCCTGAGCACGGCCCCGCGGCGACTCAAGCCGGCACAGTGCTGGCAGCCGGTGTTTCCGGAGCCGGTGCCGGTGATTCCTCCATCACACATTCCAGACCTGAAGCGTCTGTGTCCAGCAGGCAGGTGGCGAACAACAGGAAGCGATAGGCATCGGCGAAGTTCGATCCCAGCCCGAACGAAATCCTGACCGCACCGCAATCACCCTTCTCCAGGATCTTCTCGTCGAATGCCGTGCAGTCGAGAATCTTCCCGGTCTTGTCCAGTTCACAATGCTCGGCGCCCGCGGTCGCGTAGGTCGCCTGCTGGACGGCGCCCAGGTTGCAGAAGCAGCCATTGCGCAGGGTGATGCCGAACCGGTCTGCGGCCCGCTTGATGCGGGCGTGCGGCAGGATGGAGCCATAGCAGTCGAAGAAGTTCAGCATCAGCGTCGCGCCCCGCTGCGCAGCGGGCGGGCCATAGACCCGGCATAGCGGCAGCTCGCCACCGATGTGGTGGCGAAGCGATGACAGCTGCGCCTGGAGCCACTCGGCCAACGCACGCGAGCGCAACCCGACCGCTTCCACTCCGCCCAGCGCGGCCACGAATTCAAAGCCTCTGGCGATGGCTGGGAAGGCTGCGTAGTTCGGCGTGCCGACTTCGAATCGCTGGCCCGCGTCGCGGTACAGCAGGCGATCGGTGGGCGACCACGGCCCGGAGTAGTAGCACACACCACCACCGGCAAACGACGGAGGTTTCAGCAGGCCGAGTGCGGCCCGTCGGGCGAGCAGGCAACCCGCGCCGGTGGGGTAGCCGAATATCTTGTAGAACGAGGCCACCACGAAATCGGGGCGATGCCGGGCGCAGTCAAGCCGGTATTGCGGCACCAGGGCCGCAGCGTCGCACAGCACCATCGCGCCGTGTGCCTGTGCACGCTCGATCCAGGCCAGGTCGTGCCGCGCGCCGGTGGCATTGGATTGCGCAGGAAAGGCGAGCAGATGCGGCGCGCCGGGCTGCAGCCGCTGCAAGGCGCGCCACATCAGCCCTTCATGCAACAGCAGCTCGTCATCCAGCGGAATGTACTTTACCTGTGCGCCCTTCGCCGTGGCGTACTCGCGCAAGCCGTGTACCGAGGTGTGATTGTCCTTGGTCAGCAGTGTCTGCGACCCGGCCTGGAACGGGAATGACTCCGCCACCAACCGGATTGCGCTGCTGGCATTGGCGGTGAACAGTATTTCGTACTCCTCCGGTGTGGTTCCGAAGAAGGCGTAGATCTCCTCACGCGCCCTATGAAGTGCGTCCTGGGATGCTTTCGATCCGCTGTGCGGATTGCCGAGAATCGTCCGCTTGAGTGCCTGGTAATCCTGCTCAAGCAGGCTGTCGGGTGGCAATGTTCCGCCCACGTGATCCAGATAGGTCACCTGTTGCTCATCCAGTCGCGCATATTCCTGCTGGCGCATGGCCTCGACCTGATCATGGGGGTAACCAGGGTGGTCGGCGAGGAACTGTGCGCGAGCGCTTTCGAAGCCGTGCATCGCGGGCGCATCCTGCTGCAGCGGCAGGTGGAACGCCAGCAGTGGTGAGAAATCCGGGGCCCGGATGGCGGCCCGCGCAGGTGTATGTGCAGCATCCACACAGCCGCGCAGCAACCAGGCTTCCACGTGGTAACGCCGGTCTGGCACTGTTGCATGGACCGCGTCCAGCATCGTGTCCAGATAGCGCTCCCTGGTGGGGGTGTCGCACTGGTTGAACTCCTCCAGAAGGACGCAGGCGTTGAACAGGAATTCGCGCGTATCGGCGTCCCCCATGGCGAACGCAAGGGGCCGCAATTCAGCCATGTCGCCCTCGCGCGGGGAAAGTCCTTCGATCGCGAACGCGCGCGTGATCGGCGACGGGTCGGTCAGGCTCAGGGCGGCATCCATCAGCCGGGATGGCATGCCGAAGTGCTGCCGTGACTGCTCGCGGGTCAGCTCGAAAAGCTGGTTGTAGTGGAATGCCGTGGCGTAGACCCGTCCACCAGGGCGGAGCACCCGCCTGAACTCGCGGGCGACGCGCGCCTTGTCCGGCGGGAACATCAGGCCGAATCCGCATACGATGACATCGAAGCTGGCGTCCGCGAAGGGCAGCTCTGCCATGTCCACATCGGCAAGGAGCGGCACGTTGCGCTGCACCTCATCGCTCAGCACGCTGCGTGCCACGTCAACGGCGATTGCCGACAGATCGGTGGCGACCAACCGTAGGCCGAGGGGCCTGGTAAGGTGCTGGTAAAGGTTGGCGGTGATGACCCCGGTACCGCAGGCGACCTCCAGGACGTCTGACGCATTGAAGCCCGCCTGGATGTCGCCAGCGATCTCCTCGGCCAGCAGCTTTCCGTAGGGTCCGAAAATGCGCTGGCTCAGGACGCGCTCATAGAACTCCATGAAGGTGCTGAGAGACCATTTTCGATCGGATACCACCTTGCACTGGTGCGGCGAGAGATCCTGCATGGCACGCTCCATGTGGCCGGAGGCCGGTTAATCATCGCCGCCTTTATTGCATGGGATTAATTGTCTTTAAGTGATATTAATCACATAAAGCATGATTGATAATCCGTGAAAGGGCGGGGGTTTATCTATTCCCCTATTCATGGGCCAACTGCCCCGATTGGCGCTATCGCAGGCCAAGTGCGTGAAGTTCACCCAGGAGCCGATCGAGCGTTATGGCGCCATCGATGCCGGCGTCCATCATTCCGTTCTGGAACGTCCTTCGCGGATGCTCAGCGCACCGATTGCGGCACCCGGCGCAGCTTTCCGGTGTCGTACCCCATCGCCTTGATTCGGTCGACCGCCTGCTGATACTCCACTTCGCTTACCTGCGGCGTACGCGCCATGTACCACACATAGTCGCGCTTGCTGCGGGCCACGATGGTCTGCGTGTAGCCCTCATCCAGCCAGGCAATGAGGTACTCGGCCTGGATGGGCCAGATGAACTGCATGCCCCAGACCGCACCATTGCCATGTTTCTCCACCCGACCTACCGGGTGCATCGACTTCTGTGGCGACTGGAAGCTGCCCTTGCGATAGGTGAAGGTGGTCTTGATGCGCCCATCAGCCTGCAGCGCATAGCTTTCCACGGCATCGAAGGCCTCGCGCTCGGGCCGCGAAGGAATATGGGCAATGACATACCAGTCGCCCATGAAGCGGGGCACGTCCACCTTCGGTGGCAGCGGAATCGGGCGGGTGTCGTGGCTGCTGCAGCCTGCGCCGAACAGGGCCACGGCCAGCAGCGTGAACAGTGGGGCGATACGCATGGTGGCGGTCTCCTTCAGCGCGGGCGGAACAGATAGTGGGCGACCAGCCATTGCTGGCCGTCGTCGTAGCCGAACAGCTCGGCGCAGGCCATCCAGAACATGCGCCAGCGCTGCCACCAGATGCGTGCGGCGGCTTCGTCGCCATAGGTCTGCGCCAGGATCGGCAGCAGCTGCTCGCGGGCGGCATCCTGGTTGGCCAGCCAATGGTTGGCGGTGCGCTGGTAGTGAGTGCCATCCAGCAGCCAGCGCTGGTCCAGCACCAGTTCGCGCTGGAAGTGCAGCAGCGTGTCCGCGGCCGGCATCAGGCCGCCGGTGAAGAAGTGCCGGCCCATCCAGTTGTCGTCGCCCTCGGTTTCGAACGGATACATCAGCGTACGATGGGCGAAGATGTGCACGAACAGCGCGCCGTCCGGCTTCAGCCAGCAGGCGATGCGACCCAGCAGGCGATCGTAATTGCGCACGTGCTCGAACATCTCGACCGACACGCAGCGGTCGAATGCCCCTGCAGGCAGCTCCAGCTGGTTGACGTCGCGGGTCAGCACCTCGACGTTGCCGAACCCCCGCGCCTGGCACTGCGCCAGGATATGGTCGCGCTGGCTATGCGAGTTGGACACGGCGGTGATGCGTGCGTTCGGGTAGCGCTCGGCCATCCACAGCGTCAGCGAGCCCCAGCCGCACCCCAGTTCCAGGATGTGCTGGCCGTCGGCCAGCCCGGCGCGCTGCCCGTACAGTTCCAGCATCGCGTCCTCGGCCTGGTCCAGCGTCTCGCTGCCGGTACGGTAGTAGCAGCTGCTGTACTTCAGGCGATGCCCCAGGCAGCCCTTGAAGAAGGCGGCGGGAACCTCGTAGTGCTGGCGGTTGGCTGCATCCACGTGCAGGGCCAGCGGGCTGCTGGCCAGTTCGGCAATGCGGCGGCTGAAGCGCTGCGACTGCGCCTCCATGCTGCCGGCCGACTCTTCGGCCAGGCGTTGTGCGCACAGGCGACGGATGCCCGCGCGCAGCGCCGCATCGGGCAGCCAGCCACGCTCGGCCCAGCCGGTGAGTCCGCCCTCGGTATCGGCAACCGGAGCAAGGGACGGGGTGCTGTTCATCGGGATCACTCCTTGGGGCTGCGCGGAAACCAGGGGAAGAACATCGGGGTGCTGCGCTGGTAGTCGCGATAGTCGTCACCGCGACTGCGCAGCGCCTGTTTCTCGGTGAAGGGAACGCCGCTGAGGTAGCGCAGGAATACATACATCAGCACCGGCCCGGTCCAGGCCAGCCACCACAGCGGCGACCCCGCTGCCAGCACTACATAGGTGAACCAGTGCAGCCACTCGAAGAAGTAGTTGGGGTGGCGCGTATACCGCCACAGCCCTTCGCGGCAGGTGCGGCCCTTGTTGGCCGGGTCGGCACGGAAACGAGCCAGCTGGCGGTCGGCGAGTGCTTCGCCACCTACACTGAGCAGCCACACCACGAGCGCCGCTGCGATCCAGGCAGGCATGTCGCTGCGCGGGTTGTTGGCCACGGCCACAAACGGCAGCGCAAACAGCACCACCAGCACGGCCTGTGCCATGAAGAAGCCGAAGATCTTTCCCTGGTGGCCGTGCCAGTGCTCACGCAGATAACGGTAGCGACCGTCCTCTGCTTCGCTGCGCACACGCCGCCACAGATGCAGGGCAAGCCGGCCTCCCCACAGCCCACCCAGCAGCGCCAGCGCGATGCGGGGCTGCAGCGCGCCATCGCCCAGCCATGCAAGCAGCAGGGCGCCTGCGGCCACACCCTTTGCCCACAGCACATCGACGATGCCGATGTTCTGGTGCCTGCGCTGCCACGCCCAGCCCCAGGCCATGATCAGCACGGCATACAGCAGTACCCACCACAAGCTGCTCATCAGGTTGCTCCAATCAATGGGGTGGCGTGGTTGCCGGGCGGTCCGCGGCGTGCCACCGCGCACAGCAGCGACAGCGCGATGCACCAGCCCAGCGCCAGTGTTGCTACGCCCTGCCAGGCCGGGGGGGTGAAATGCACCGCCTGGAATCCGCGCGCCGCAGATAGATACGCCAGCGGCGCCAGCAGGCCGAGGGCCACCGGCAGCAGCCAGTGTCGCTGCAGGAACGCCATCGATGCAGTCAGCGTCATCGCAAAGGCAGCCCACAGGGCGAGAATCCACGGTGGCGGCACCCAACCCAGCGGCGCAGCGGCGTAGTGCACGCCACCACTGGCGGCCGCACTGCCATCCACCAGGAATGCGCAGGCCAGCGCGAGCAGCAACAAGCGCAGATCCAGACGGGGCTGCGCTGAAGTGAGCAGCTGGGTGCCGATGTATACGGTAGCTGACAGCATTGCCGGCCATTGCCAGCCCCGGCCGGCACCGGCGACGGCGCACAGCCATACCAGCTGGTTGCCCATCACGTTGACCCAGGTGCGGCGCATGTCAGCCGGTCCGCTCGCCATGGGAATCCGCTTCGGGGCGGTAGCCAGGGCGTGCCAGCAGCAGATGGGAAACGCCGATGGAGCGCTCCAGGAAGCCACCTTCGCAGTAGGCCAGGTAGAACTCCCACAGCCTGCAGAAACGCTCATCGAAGCCCTGCGCGTGTACTGCAGGCAACTGCGCGAGGAAGCGCTGCCGCCAGGCGCGCAGGGTCAATGCATAGGAGTGGCCGAAGTCCCGCTGGGCGATCAGCTGCAGGTCACTGGCCCGGGTCTTGGCGGCCAGGATGGCATTGATCGAGGGAATGAAGCTGCCCGGAAACACGAAGCGCTTGATGTAGTCCACGCTGCGCCGCGCCTGTTCATAGCGCTGGTCCTCGATGGTGATGGCCTGCAGCAGGGCCAGCCCATCAGGCTTGAGCAGCCGCTGCAGGGTGGCCATGTAGGTGTCCAGGTACTCGGCACCGATGGCCTCGATCATCTCGATGGACACCAGTTTGTCGAACTGCCCCTGCAGATCGCGGTAGTCCTGCATCAGCAACGTCACGCGATCCTGCAGGCCGGCCTCGCGCACGCGCTGTGCGGCCAATGCGTGCTGTTCTGCAGAGATGGTGGTGGTGGTGACATGGCAGCCGTAGTGCTGCGCGGCATGCACGGCAAAGCCACCCCAGCCGGTGCCGATCTCGACCACGCGATCACCCGGCTGCAGTCGCAGCTGCTGGCAGATGCGATCCAGCTTGCGTCGCGATGCGCTTTCCAGTGAGTCACCGGCATCGGTGAACAGCGCCGAAGAGTACATCAGGTCCGGCGACAGGAACAGGGCGAAGAAATCATTGCCCAGGTCATAATGGGCGGCGATGTTGCGACGGCTGCCTTCGCGGCTGTTGCGCCGCAGCCGGTTCCAGCCGCGCAGCAGCCAGCCGCCGATGCGCGCCGGCCCGCGTTCCATGCCATCCAGCAGGTCGCGGTTGCGTACCAGCAGCTGCACCAGCGCCACCAGGTCGTCGCAGCGCCAATTACCGTTGATGTAGCTCTCGCCGGCGCCAACGCTGCCGTTCGCCGCCACCTTGCGGTAGAACGCCGGGTCATCGATGGTCACGGTGACCTGAAGGTCGCTGCCTGCGTTGCCCAGCTGCACCTCGCCAAACGCATCACGCACGCACAGACGTCCGTTGTGCAGCGGCGCAAGCTGGGCCAGAAGGCGTCGGCGGAGGAACGCGTCCAGGGTGCCGGGCTGGGGCAGGGTGGCCGAGGGGGTCATTTCGTTCATCGCGGTTTCTCGGCTAGGGAAGGATGGTCGTGCACGGGGTTGCGCTTGAGCCAGAGGCGCAATGCCTGCCAGTGGATGGCGGCGACCACCTGCGCGCTCATCATCGGGTAGCAGGCCAATACCCGGGCAAGCCCACGGCCATCGATGGTCCGCCGCTGCATGCTCTGTGTGGCATCGAACTGGCGCTGGCCGTTGCGCCATACCTGCATGTGCACGCGCAGGTCGTCCGCGGGCGCGGTGAAGCGCCAGTCATACGCGCAATCCATGGGCATGAAGGGTGAAACGTGGAAGGTCTTGTCGAACTGCCAGCGCAGGGCGCGGCCCTGCCGTATCGCAGTTTCGACCGGAAGCACGTAGGCGTGTCGCTCCTTCCAGGGCGTATTGGTGATCTCGGCGACGATGCAGTCCAGGGTCTCCCGGTCAGCCTGGTAGCAGTAGTAGAAGCTGACCGGGTTGAACACGTGGCCACCGAAGCGCAGGTGGGTCAGCAGCCGCACCGGGCCGTCGGGGCGCCGCCCGAGCACCGTCGCGGCATGGTCACGCACTGCGTCGGCCAGGGAGGTCGCGGGATCACCGAAGTAGTCGCTGCGGCGGAACTCTGCCAGGTTGCGGCGCCCGACCGACCACAGCCAGCGTCCGGCAAATACCTGGTCCAGCTCGTCCAGATCCAGCAGCAGCTGCGCGATCGGGTAGCGGAACGCGTGGGCATGCGGGTGGTGGCGACGATGCTCGACGTGGCCGAAGTAGATGGCGCTGGCGCTCACGCGGGCACCTCCGCTTGCTGCGCGCTGTGGCTGCGGAATGAGCGTGCCTGCAGCGCGTCGACCACGCGGCGGGCACTGCGGATGCCGTCCTCGTGGAAACCCCAGCCCCAGTACGCACCCGCGAACCAGGTATGGCGATGTCCCTGCACCTCGCCCCAACGCTGCTGTGCACTTACGGCGCTGTGGTCATGTACCGGATGTGCGTAGTGCAGGCGCCGCAGCACCTTGGCCGGATCGATGGCCTCGCTGCGGTTGAGGGTCACCACCAACGGAGTGTCGCCGGGTAGCCCCTGCAGCAGGTTCATGCAGTAGCTGACCGTGCAGGGCGCTGCGGGATCGCGCGGCACATGCGCGTTCCAGGCCGCCCAGGCCTTGCGGTTGGCGGGCAGCAGCGAGGCATCGGTGTGCAGCACCGCCTCATTGGGCTGGTAGCGGATCGCACCGAGCACCGCCTGCTCAACCGGGTCGGCGTCGGCCAGCAGCGCCAGGGCCTGGTCGCTGTGGCAGGCCAGGATCACTTCATCGAAGCCTTCAACGCCGGTCGCGGTGTGGACGCGCGCGCCCCAGGGCATGCGCTCGACCGCGTGCACTGGGCATTCCAGCCGCTCGTGTACCCGCCAGCGCGCACGAAGGGCATCCACATAGCGGGCCGAACCGCCCTTGACCACGCGCCAGGACGCACGCCCGGTCATCTGCAGCATCTGGTGGTTGGCCATGAACTGCACCAGGTAGCGCGCTGGGAAGTCCAGCACCTGTGCGGTCGGTGATGACCACAGTGCCGAGGCCATCGGCAGCAGATGCTCCTGCACGAACGCCTCGCCATAGTGCTGGCTGTGCAGGTATTGGCCCAGCGTAGGCCCCTTCTCCTCGCCGAGCAGCAGGGGGGCGTCACGATAGAAGCGCCGCAGGTCGGCCAGCATGCCCCAGAAACGCGGGGACACCAGGTTTCTTCGTTGGCAGAACAGCCCATCGAGCGAGGTGGCGTTGTACTCCACGCCGCTGCGCTCGCTGTGCATCGAGAAGCTCATCGTGGTGGGCTGCGAGGCCACCCCAAGTTCATCGAACAGGGCCGACAACAGCGGGTAGTGGTGCGGATTGAAGACGATGAACCCGGTGTCGACCGCCATCCTCCGTCCGTCCACCGTCACGTCGTGGGTGTGGGTGTGGCCGCCCAGGTAGTCGTTGGCCTCGAACAGGGTGACGTCATGTTCGCCGTCCAGCCACCACGCGCTGGACAGACCGGCGATGCCGGAACCGATGACCGCGATACGCATGTCAGTGCCTCGCCTTGGCCAGCACCCAGGCCGGGATCGGCTTGAGCCCCTTCACCAGGCCCAGCGCGGCCATGACGCGCAGGCCATACCAGCTGATGTCGATCTCCCACCAGTGGAAGCCCTGGCGCGCGGTGCCGGGGAAGAAATGATGGTTGTTGTGCCAGCCCTCGCCGAAGGTCAGCAGGGCAAGCCACAGGTTGTTGCGGCTGTCATCACGGGTCTCGAAGCGGCGCCGGCCGAAGCGGTGCGCCAGCGAATTGATGGTGACCGTGGCATGGAACAGCACGACGGTGGAGATGAAGAAGCCCCACACCAATAGCTGCGGGCCGGAGGTATGCAAGGCCGGGGCCACGCGCTCGAGTACCGCACCGAGGCCGTACAGCGCAGCGGCCAGCAACACGGGCACCACGGTGTCGAACCGGTCCAGCCAGCGCAGCTCGGGGTACCGGGCCAGATCGGGAATGCGCTGCAGGTCGGTGGCAAAGGCACTGCGGGTAAGAAACCACCCCATGTGACTGCGCCAGAATCCACCCTGGCGCGGGGAGTGTGGGTCCTGCGGTTGATCCGCGTGGCGGTGGTGATGGCGGTGGTGGGCTGCCCACCAGAGGGGGCCACGCTGCACGCTGGCAGCACCGATGACCGCGAACACGAACTGCACGGTGCGCGATGCCTCAAAGGTGCGGTGCGAGAAGTAACGGTGATAGAACGCGGTGATGGCGAACATCCTGATTGCGTACAGGAACACGGCGACCGCAACCGCCGTCCAGGACACGCCTACCCAGATCACCCCGAGGCAGGCCACATGCAACAGCGCGAAGGGCAGGGCGCGCAGCCAGTCGATGCGGTCACCCTGGCCACCGTCGGCCGCCGCTTCGCTTCCGGCATCGGTATCGAACCAGCGCTTGAAGGTACGCAACAGGCGCGAACGTCTGCGGAGTGGAGGCGCTGCGGATGCCATGGACGGGAGCCCGAGGGAGTCGATTGCCTACCTCTACGTGTAGCAGTGCAGGTTGGATGCAGTGGATCGCATCCGTCTGTGTTTTCACTTGGTTGTAACAACGCAGCTCGATACCAGCGGTCGTTGCAGTTCATCGCGCCAGCGTTGCTCCGGTTGTTCCGTTGCGGGTGCCGAGAAGCGCACGGTCACCTGCGGATAATCGCCGCGCGCATCGCGCAGATTGCTGGTGCCGCGGAACTCCAGCAGACGGCGATCGGCCTCGGCGTAGACCAGCGAAAGACGCGGCGCCACCGCCCCGAACCAGGTATCAAGGTGGACCTCGATCTCATGGGCGGCAAGCCCTTGCCAGCGCACCGGGCCGCGGTACTGCACCTGCACGGGATAGAAGCGCTGCCGCCCGGGCACCAGAAAGGGCAGGCTGACCGGCGTACCACCCAACAGCGTCTGCCAGTGGGCCCGCACGGCGGCATCGAAACCGGCATCGATCACGGCATCCGCGGGTAGAGGCAGCTGCTTCGTTCGTGAAGGCGCGGACGTGTCTTCCTTCCAGTCGACCTGGACACCGTCGCGGCCGACCACCACGCGGGCCGCTTGACCACTGCGGGCGTCCTGCAGCACATAGCCCCGCGCCCGGGCCCGCACGGCGGCGGGCATCTGCTTGCGGGCGAAAGGCTGCCCAGCAGGGCACAGGTATTCCACCCAGCGCTCGCTGCCATCACCGGCCCCGCGCTGCCAATGCACCTCGCGGTAGGCGGTGGTTCCATTGGGCAGGGTGGCAACGCCTTCCGAACGCAACAGCGGCGCGGCGCCGGCAGCGCAGGGGGTGAGAAGCAGCAACCAGACAAGGCGCATCGGGGCGATCCATGGGAGGATTGCCCTGCTGTACGTACGTCGGTGCAGGCTGGATGCACGCTGGCGCCCACCCGGGGTGCATCCAACCGGCGCTGCTGTGCGTAGAGGGAAGGACTCCTCTTCACTCAACGGCTGCCCCCGCCGATGTACCGTCCTCCCGCCAGCCCCTCTCTTTCCTTTGACACCGCGCGGATCGTGTCCAGTTCACAGCAGCCCAGCAACGAGCCGACGAACTGGAATGGCGAGATGGACGGCGTCGCCCGGCTGCGCGACCGTGAATGTTTCATGCGCATCTACGACCATTTCATGCCGCGCCTGTGCATCTACCTGCGCGGCTTGGGCGCGCCCGCAGCGGTGGCCGAAGAGCTGGCCCAGGAGTGCCTGCTGCGCCTGTGGCTGCGCGCGTCCGAATTCGATCCTGCGCAGGGCGCGTTGAGCACCTGGCTGTACCGCATCGGCCGCAACCTGCACATCGACCGGGTGCGCCGTGAGCGTAGCTGGATGCAGGTGCAGGAGGCGGTGGAGGATGCTGCCGCTGGAGATGTCAGCGAACGCAGCAGCGCCGAACAGTTCGCCGACCACGCCCGTCTGCGCCAGCGTATCAACGAGTTGCCGGCCACACAGGCGCGCCTGGTGCGGATGTCCTATTTCGAGGCCAAGAGTCACAGCGAGATCGCACAGGCGCTGGGCATGCCGCTGGGCACGGTCAAATCGCACCTGCGACGAGCGTTCCTGCAGTTGCAGTCGAAGGTCGGGGGTGCACCATGAATCCGCACCACCATCTGCATGAGTCGACGCTGATGAGCTACGCCGCCGGTGCCCTGCCGACGCCCTTGAGCATCGTCGCTGGCACGCATCTGGAACAGTGTCCGCACTGCCGCCAGCGCCTGCGCGAAGCGGAGGCCATCGGTGCCGCACTGCTGGAGCAGACCCAGCCGCCGGCAGCTGAGGCGCGGCGGGCAGGGCTGCGCGACGCAATGCTTGCGCAGCTCGGTGAGGACCATGCCGGCATCGTGCCGAGCCCGCTGCGGTCGATGCCGCCGGAACGGCCCGAGGCCGACCCGGACCATCTGCCGAAGTCGCTGCATCCCTACTTTGGCGATTCGCTGGGTCGGCTGCACTGGCGCTGGATGGCGCCCGGTGTGCATTGCATCCGCGCCGAGCAGATGCCTTCGCTGATCATGCTGAAGATCGCGCCGGGCAAATGCTTGCCGATGCACAGCCACGGCCGCAGCGAACTGACCCAGATCCTGCGAGGCTCCTACAATGATGCGCTGGGGCTGTTCGCGCCGGGCGATGTTGCAGACCTGGACGAGGACGTCGAGCACCAGCCGGTAACGGCGCCTGGTGTACCGTGCATCTGCGTTTCCGCGCTGGACGCGCCGCTGGTGTTCAGTGGTTGGTTGGCCCGCAAAATCCAGCGCTTCGTCAAACTCTAGTCTTCTTCAAGGTCAACGCATGCACGAAACACGCCCGCTGCGGATTCTGCTGACCGGTGCAACCGGACTGGTCGGGCAGGGCGTTGCCCGTGCCTGCCTCGCTTCGCCGCAGGTTGCGCGGACCGCAGCCCTGGTCCGCAGCCAGGCCGGGCTGGACGCGCGGATCGAGCAGATCGTGCTCGCGGATTTCCAGCAGGCCCGCAACGTGAGCCCGCAGTTGGCTGGATTCGATGCCTGTTTCTACTGCGCCGGCGCGCCACCGGTCGGCACCGCCGAGGATGAGTATCAGAAGGTGACGCTCGATGCCACTCTGGCTGTGGCTGCAGCGTGGGCGGAAGCGAATCCGGACGGCCGGTTCCTGTATGTCTCTGGCGCCCACGCCAATCCACACAGCCGGATCATGCCGCTGCGCATCAAGGGCGAGACCGAGGCCGCGCTGGCGCAGCTCGCGGTGCGCACCGTCATGCTGCGTCCAGCCGGGGTACGCCCGGTGGCGGGAACCGGCACCCGTCATGCGGCATTGAAGCCGCTGTACCGCTTCGGCGGCCCCTTGATGGCGGCGGCGGGCCGCGTCCTGCCTTCGCTGGTGACCAGCAACGAGGCCATCGGCCGCGCGATGATCGTGCTGGCGACGATGCCGGACCCGCCAGCAGTACTGGAATGTGCGCAGATCAATCGACTGGGTTCTGCTTCCGCAGACTGAGGACCGTGGTGCACATCTGCTGCACATCGCGGCAACTACAGTCGAGGCTCCTTCTTCTGTGACGCATCGACGTGAACCTGCAGCCATCGTCCTCTCCGCTTCGCCCCTCGCGTCCAGCGCCTGACAACGGCCGTTTCGACCTGCTGGATGTCAACGCGCTGCAGGATCCCGGCAGCGGCCGCATCGTCCATCTCTACTCGCTGGTGGCGCGCTGTCTGTCCTGCGAGCTGGTGTTCAAGGCGCAGGAAGGCGATGGACTGGTCAGCACCTCTGCCGCACGCGTACTGCGTTGTCCGACCGGCTGCGGCGAGCAGGCTTTCAGGGGCAGCGTGCTGCGCCAGTGGCAGCAGGCGCCACACGCTTTGTAAGCATTGCCCGGCTAAAGCACGCCCGGATTGGCCTGCCACACGGCAAAGTTGAGCGCGCTGGCGAACGCCACCCATGCCAGGTAAGGCAGCAGCAGCCACGCCGCTGCCGGGCGCACACGATGGAAGGCGACCACCGTGGCCACGATCAGCACCAGCAACAGCAGGATGTCCGCAAACGCCAGCGCCCCCTGCTTCCAACCGAAGAACAGCCAGCTCCACAACACATTGAGAGCCAGCTGCAGCAGGTAGAGCACCAGCGCAGGCGTGGCCGCGCGCCATCCGCCTTGGCGCCAGACCAGCCACGCGGCCAGCGCCATCAGCGCGTACAGCACCGTCCACACCGGACCGAACACGCTGGCAGGCGGCGCCCATGAAGGCAACGTGAGGCCTGCGTAGAAGTCCGCCGCAGAAATAGAGGCGCGAGCACCCAGCGCGGCAGCCAGAAAAGTAACCACGGCCCAGCCCAGAAGACCAACAACCTGCCTGCGGACATTCATGGTGTATCTCCTCCTGCACTGCCACCGGTTGTGACAGCGCGTTGTACGCAGTTGCGTCGCGACTGGATGCAGGCGCCCGGTCAGTCGGCTGTGCCACCGGTGCCAGACTGCGCAGGGGCTGGCAACAACGCAGGCCGACCGTCGAACCACTCCCGCGCGCCGGCCAGATGCCATTGCCGGCGCTGGCCATCCAGTTCGATGCCGGCGCCCAGCAGGCCCCAGCGCAGGTAGAGGTCGCCGCGCTTGCGCTGCTCCAGCAGATCCAGCCGCGCACGTAGCGAAAGACGCTCGTTTTCCGCTTGCAGCCCATCCAGCACCAGATGCCCGGCCCGCCAGCGCAGTCGGGTATGCGCGTCCACGTGGCCGGAATCGAGCAGGGACAATGCCCAGCGCGGGTAATCACTGCGCTCGGCAAACAGCGCCAGCAGCGGGCCGGCATCGCGCATGGCAAGGTCCGCACGTGCGTCCACCTGGAAGGGTGACTGCGCATCGATGTCGCCGCGGGCGATGGTGACACGGCCCCACCACGGTTGTGGTCGCTGCTGGTCACCCACCTGCACATTGCGCAGCTCGATCACGCTCCCGCCCAGATCGAACCGGCGCTGGCTGAAATCGCCACGCTTCAGCCTGCCATCCACGCGCGCGTCGCCCTGCAGGTCGAGCCCCGCCACCTGCAGCCGTGCGCGTTGACTGCGCAGGCGCACGCTACCGTTGCCGACCCGGCCCTGGGTATCAAGCTGAGCATCGCCGCTCACCCGGCCGGCGCCTCCCAGCAGCCGCACCTGGCCGTTGCCCAGGTAGCGGTTGTAGGCGGTGAGGTCTGGAATGGTTGCGTCGTCGAAGCGCAGCTGCGCACGCACACCCTTGCGCAGCTCGCGCAGGCGCCCGTCACCGGTCAGTGTCAGCGCCAGGTCGCGCCCATCGAACAGCGTGGCACCTTTGGGGTTGCCCGCACGGGCATTGAACGTGGGAAGCTTCACTGCCAGCACGGCGCGCGTCGGCGTGCCGGCCTGCAGTTGCCCATGCGCGCTGGCCGTTCCCTGCATGTGCACGCCGGCGACCTCGGCCACCGCCCGCGCCGCGGGAATATCGACGCTGCTGCCGGCGGCCAGCTCGCCGTTCTGCAGGCGCAGGTCCGCGCGCAGCACGCCGCCGCCCTGCAGCTGGAACCAGGGCTTCTGCACGAACAGTGCGGGAATCCAGTTGAGCGAGGTGAAGGTCCATTCGCCCTTGACCGTGCCGGAGGTGCGCCCCAGCACCTCGCTGGGATCCTCAAATGGAAGGTGTCGCCCGGCAATGATCAGATCCGCGTCCAGTGCAGCACCGGTGCCATCGCGCTGCGGCAATCGCGCCTGCAGACGGATATCGCGAGCGGCATCCAGCTGTATCGCCAGCGTTCCTCGATCCGGTGCGCCGGCCCCCACCTGCAATGGAACCCGCCAGACGGCATGACTGCCTTGCTGCAGTGCGCCCTGGTCCAGGGTAAGCGAGGCCTGCAACTGCCCCGGTACGGCAGCGCTGGCAACGGCGGGTCGTTGCGTGTCCGTATCCAGGCGCAACCCCTGGCTGCGCGCCTGTACCTCCAGCACTGCGTGCAGCAGGCCCAGCTTTTCCAGGCCCGGCGCTTGGTCACGGTAGTGCCGTGGATAGGAGAACTGCGACTTCAACTGCATGTCGCCGAGCAGCTGGGTGCCATCAATGCTCACATCGGCATCCGCGAAAGCCACCTCCGAGTCCAGCAGCTCCGATGGCCCGCCGCGCAGCTGCTTGACGAAGCCGACCGTGCCGCTGCCTTCGCCGACGATCAACAATTTGCCGGCGCGGAAGCTGCGGATGCTGTCGCTGTGAATGGCATCGAATCGCAACGTCCAGCCGCGATCACCGCGCGGTGGTGAGGGAATGGCCTCATCCACACGCGCGATCTCGGCGGCTACACCGGTCGCGTGCAGCGACGGCACGCGCACCTCGCGCTGAAACAGTGGCAACAACGCCAGACGCGCACTGGCCCGGTCTGCGCGCAGCACATACACCGTGCGATTGACGTGGCCGCGCATCTGCACGTTCCAGGCGATCACATGGCCCGGCAGCAGCGTGATCGCGGGCCCGGTGGTCATCACGAACTTGTGCGGCTTGCGATTGGTGACCTGATCGAACAGCGGCGTGTTGAGAAAGACATTGCCCGCGAGCAGGTACAGCAGATACAGGCCCAGCAGATAAGGCAGGAGCTTGCGGGCATGGTGGAGCCATCGCTGCGGGCGGGCGAGGGAGCGGGGCATGGACCCTCGGCAGGGAATGGGATGGCCATCACTATCGTGGATGCTGCTGCGGCGCGATGTGAACGTGCCGCGCGCCCTGCGCCCTATAATCAGCGCGTCTCTGTTCAAGGAGGTCACGGCATGAATGCCCAGACCAGCAAGGAAGGCGCAACCCCGGATGCGCCGCGCGATGCCGCCACGGCGTCATTCGATCCGACTTACACCTCGGCCAACAGCGAGGTCCGCGCTGCCGCCGGCGGTTACTCGGTCACGTTGAACGAGGGCGATGGGGCGTTGAAGGTGGGCGCCGAGCAGAAACGCGCAGCGTCCAGTCTTGCATCGCAGTTCCAGGGCACGTCGCTGAACATGGCCCGCAGCCCGACAGCCGACGGTGGCAGGGACTACCTGCTGACGATGGAGTCGGTGGTCGGTGCAAGCGTGAAAAGTGCCGGCTTCCAGGACACCAGCAGCACCGGCGTACGCGGGCGCTACAGGGTCAGCCTGCCCAGCGACGCGGTGGACGTCGATCCCACCCGCATCAATCCTTTCGATCCGCAGACCATTCCCAACGGTGGCAGCGTCACCCTGGATGGCCAGCAGTTCACTGGCACTGCACTGGAAGGCAGTTTCCGCAACATCGCCATGCAGACCCAGACGACCGAGGCGAGCGGTGCCAGCTACCGCGTGGATCGCCTGGATGATGGCCGGGTGCGCGTCACCACCGGGCCGAACGAGGCGGTCGAAGCCTTCAACGGCACGGGATTCACTGCAGGCAGGTTCAGCGCGATCGCCGGTCGCCAGGACGCGCTCGGTCATTCCGCCGTCCGCACTGCGACCTTCGACATCAATCAACCCGAAGGCCGCCAGGCCTATGAACACTTCATCGACAACGGCACGCTGAACAGCCAGACCGCGGGCGTGCAGGATCTGGCCACGGTCGAGCGACTGGGAATGAGTTCGCAGACGCGGCTGAAGGTCGGCTACGGCGACACGTTTGGTGTCGACCTGGCCGGTGCACGCAACAGCGGTGATGTGGTGCAGGTCAGTCGCGAAGACGGCAGCCGCACCGAGCTGCGCAGCGTGCAGTACAGCGGCAATCTGCCGGCAACCCGGGTCAGCGCTTACGGCGCCGATGGCCAGGAGGACACGGCGCAGCGCCGCTACGAATTCACCTTCGACCTGCGCGGGAATGCGCAGGGCGAACAGATTGCCGGCATGGTCAACGCGGCGCTGTCCGGCGACCCCGCCGGCGATCGCGGGCCGATGAAGGCCGGCGAGCTGAACACCCTGAGCTTCAGCGAGGCCCAGATGCGCACGCTGATGGAGCGCACCCAGTCGATGGTCAAGGACAACCCAATGCTGGGGCCATCGTGGCAGGTGCTTGCCGAGGACGGCAGCGGCAAGCCGCAGCAGGACGTGGATGCCTTTGCCCAGGGGCTGGCACGCAACCAGGGGCAATCCACCTACGGCATGGCCGAGCGCATGTTCCACATCGCCGCGGCCGGCGGCAAGGATCTGCAGAAGATCGACGCGGCGGTGCAGGGCGAGCACCTGCAGTCACTGCCGCCGCCGTCACCGCTGCTGCCCCGGCAGGACCCCCGGCACACTGCCAGCCCGGACCATGGCATGTGGCTGCAGAGCCAAGGCGCGGTCAGCAGCCTCGACCAGGCGATGGGGCGACAGCCGGATGAAATGAGCGAACGCCTTGGCATGGCACTGCTGGTAGCGGCCAAGGACAAGGGCATGCAGCGGATTGACGAGGCCGTGCTCAGTGACGACGGCAGGTATGCATTCGCGGTGCAGGGCCAGCCGCACGCCGCGGATCGACAGATCGCGCGCACCGAGACCGCGCAGGCGGTGGCGACGCCGGTCAGCGAGCATGTGCGGGAGCTCCAGCAGGGCCAGGCCCTGGCGGCAACGTCAGACCAGGCGAGCCAGCAGCAGGAGCGGGAGCAGATTTCCCAGGAACAGGCTGAAAGGTCCATGGTGCGCTGATTCCAGCACGCCAGCCCAACTGCTGGCACAGCCGGTCAGGCACTCCAGAGTGCCCGAGCCTCTTCGGCAAGCAGCGCAGGCTGTTCCTCCGGCCAGAACAGGCGTCCGCCTTCCACCCAGCGGATACCGCGCGATGCAGGCAGGCTCTGGTGCAGCCACTCCGCCCAGCGGCCAGGAAAGAGTGGATCGGCCGTTCCCCACACCATGCGCGTGGGGAACGTACTTCGCTTCAGTGCAGCTTCGATGGCCAGTAGCGGATTCGGCTCGAAGGCTGCCAGATGGCGATTCAACTGCTGCTGACGCAGCGGCGAGGACACCAGTGGCCGAAAGCTGTACTCGATGGCCTCGTCGCTGAAATGTGCCGGAACAGCATAGGCCGAGCCACCGATTCCGGCCGCCGACCGCGCGTACTGACGGTCCTGCAGATGCCGGGCAATCTTCTGGTGATAGGTGCCAGCACGTGCAGCGGCCAGCGAGTTCTTCATCTGCAGCGGCGGGCTGTTCTCGTGCACATCGCAGTTGGTCAGCAGCATCGTGCGCACGCGCTGCGGGTGCTGTACAGCGAACAACTGGGCCACGGTTCCGCCGCTGTCATTGGCAACCAGATCGACCGCAGGAACGGACAGCGCATCAAGCAATGCAGCAAGCATGTTGCTCTGCGCCTGCGGCGACAGGTCCTGCGTCGCGGCCACCCGGCTATGGCCCAGCCCCATGAAATCCGGCGCGATGCAGCGCCGGGACGAGGAGAGCTGCGCGATCGCATGCCGCCACTGGAAACCGCTCAAGGGGAAGCCGTGCAGGAACAGCGCGGCCGGGCCTTCCCCTCTCTGCACGCAGGCGATACGCCCGAACGGCGTGCGGATCCAGCGCCGGAGGGCGGCGAACGCCGCGGCATCCATGGGTTCGGGCACGTCCGCGCTGGCGCCCCGTACGGTTGGCAGCCATCCCGTAGCCAGCAGAAGCCCAGCACCGATCAGCAGTGACCTGCGTGAAATGCTCTCGATCTCGATCTTGTCTGGCTCAGGCATGGACCTCTCCTTCGATGCGGATATCCGGGCTGCGCAGGCCCATCGCAATCCAGGCCTTCATCAACCGGGCATAAAAGCGCAGCGAGTGTTGCTTGAGGTTGGGTACATCGGCGGGCAGCACGGAGGGATCTGGTAGATCGCCGACCATTGTGCGCATCTGCAGCGGCGGCCGGGCATCCTCCGGCCACAGCCCGCCATACAGGCTTAGCCAGTGGCCGCCGTTCAGTTCAAGGAATATCGGCGTGTTGCAGCAGGTGGCCAGCACGCGACGGCTGCCGGCATCAGCGGACAGGCGGAATGCAGCGAGGCGCTCGAATCCTGCCAGGAATTCCACCCGGTCCTTGCGATACATGACGAACCTGGTGGTTCCATGCGGTCCGAGCAGCCGCAGGGCGCCAGGCAGGCGCTGCAGGCGCAGGCCTGCGGCGCGGCAGCTGTTGCAGCAGCAGTCGACGCAGGCGATGGGTGTGTCGGTCACGTTCAACTTCACTTCGCCACAGCGGCAGGCAACCTGTTGTGCGGAAGGCATGTGCATGCTCTCTTCGTTGGCTCTTTTTCTATCGACGAACCGGGGGCCCCGGAATCGACAGGGACAGTGGCCGCCGATAGCGCACCCGATACAGGTCCAGACTGGCGCCATCGCCGCGACGCGCTGAATAGGTCAGCGTGCCAGGGCGGGACCAGTCGAGCATGGCACCATAGCTGTCGCTCGCACCGTCGTTGACGGGTGCGGGCAGTCGCATGCCGGGCTCGTAGCGGTCACCGAACGCGCGTGCCGCGAACTGCTCGACCCGCGAACTGCCGAAATCCTGTGCGCGTGCGAAAACGATGGTCCGGCCATCGCCCAGGAAGGTGGCGTCGAACTCCTGCGCGGCCGTGTTGATCGCGCCTGCAACCGGACGTGCAGGTTGCAGTTGGCCGTCGTCCACCTGCGCGACATATAGATCGTGGCCACCGGCGCCACCTGCTCGGTCGCTGGAGAACAGCAGGGTGCCACCGTCGGCCGCGAGCATCGGCGCAAACTCGTTGGCGGGACTGTTGACGGCAGGCCCGAGATTCTCGGCGACCCCGAATCGCAGGGCCTGCACGGGCACCCTGTACAGGTCATCGCCGCCCAGTCCACCCGGGCGATCAGAGCAGAACAGCACGAAACGGCCGTCCGCCGTGAAGGCCGGATCGAAATCGCGGCCGGGTGTATTGAAGGGCGCCGGGCGCGCGACACTCCACTTCCCACGCTGCAGTCTCGAGACCCAGATGTCATATCCCCCAGCGCCCCCTGGCCGGTCACGGCTGAACCAGAGTGCCGTGTGCCCGTCGGGGCTCAGCGTCAGGCGGATTTCGCTGTATCGGGTCGATGCGATGCCCGGTGCGAAACGTTCTGCGTGGTGGTCGAGTGCCAGCGTATCCTGGCCGACATCACCCCCCAGCAGTCCAGCGACCGTGACCGTGACCGTGACCAGAGCGGTAAGCGCGTTCATGACTGCCGCTCAAAATCGCTGATCCAGTTGGTCTCCCAGGTCGCTCCTCCGTCTGCGGATGCCGCCTGTTCCCAGCGTGCGGAACGCGAGGTGATGTTCGACCAGATCACACGCGTTCTGATCGGCTGCCCTCGCAGCTGGTCGTCTCCCATGAACGTGCCGATACCATCGACGAAACCGCCGCGGACCGGCGCGCCGATCCGCCTCGGATCGCGGCCATCCAACCACCAGCTCGACCACTGGCCACTGCTGGCATCCCACGCGCGGATGCCCATGCCGCGTACGGTCGCAGCGGGGAAATTCATGACGTTGTCGCCAACATTGCCGAAGCCGCCCAGCACCGGCCAGTTGTGCAACGTGCCATCGAAGTGGTCCCAGATGTTGCTGCCAGAGAGCCGTTCGCGCAGTCGACGGTGCTGCACGGTCCAACGGCCGACCAGGAAGTCGAAGTCGCGGGGCGCATCCGCCTGCAGAGGTAAGGGCGAGGGTATCGCTGCCGAACGGGTGAACCAGTTGCGCCAATTCACTTCCCAATGCACGCCGTTGTCAGCGGAGAATGCCTGCTCCCACCACGGCTGCGCAGCGTGGATGTCGTGCCAGCGGAACCATACCTGGATGGGCTGGCCGTTGAATGTATCCGTGCCGAGGAAACTGCCGCCGCTGCCGCTGAAACCGCCATGCACCGGCGCTTCAAAGCGGGTGGGAGCTCGCCCGTCCAGCCACCAGATTGCCCAGGTGGCGGAGGCCGGATCGAAGGCACGTACACCCAGGCCGCGGTACGGGCCGCCGGGCAGCAGCATCAGGTTGTCATCGATGGTGCCCAGCCCGCCCAGGGTCAGCCAGACCGCACTGGTGCCGGTGAAATCCACCCAGCGCGTGTCGGCCACCAAGCGTTCCTGAATCCGGCGGTGACGCACGTTCCAGTTGCCCTGCAGCCAACGCCAGTCATTGGCATGGTCTCTGCCGGTATGGGGCGGAGCAGCGCCCAGCGGCAGACAGAGCCCTAAGGCGCCGGCACCGTACAACGCGGCAAGGCCGCCTAGAAATCCACGTCGCTGCATGTCTGATCCCCGCTGTCCGAGGCTCCATCTTCGGTGCCGTATGGGGGGATTGACCACGCGGATATCGCGGCTCAGGCTAAGCCACACTTATGGTCGCCCAACGCCACCTTCCGTCGCTCGTTGCCATCCGCGCCTTCGAGGCCGCGGCGCGGCTGGGCAGCTTTGCGCGTGCAGCGGAAGAACTGGACACCACGGCGGCATCGGTCAGTTATCACGTCCGGCGGCTGGAAGAGCAGACCGGTGCACGGCTGTTCCTGCGCCACGCCCAGCACGTCGAACTGACCGAGGCCGGTGCCAGCGTCGCAAAGGAGGCTACCCGCGCCTTCGACGGCCTGCGTGCCAGCTTCATGCGAGCCGCCGACATGGATGCCTCCCGCCTGCGCCTGACCACGCTGCCCACGCTGGGCACCAGTTGGCTGACGCCGCGACTGGGAGGCTTCCGGGCCCGGCATCCGCAGCAGGTTCTGGAGCTTGATCTGTCGGCGGAGCCGCAGGACCTGGCAGGCGGGCGCTTCGATGCGGCCATCCGCAACGGTCACGGCGACTGGCCGGGGCTGCACGCAGTGGAGCTGTTCCCCAGCGTGTTCACGCCACTGTGTGCGCCCGCGCTGCTTGAAGCTGCCACCGGCCTGGGCGGGGCGCGGCTGCCGGAGGTGCCGTTGCTGGGTCGTCCCGATTGGTGGGCAGTGTGGTTCTTGGCCTTTGGCCAGACTCGGGCACCACCAGCACAGAGCTTCTTCACGAACTTCGCCGTCGAGCATCTGGATATCGCCGCAGCGATCGCCGGCCAAGGAATTGCCATCGGCTCGCCGATCCTCTTTCAGGCCGAACTGGATGCCGGACGCCTGGTGCAGGCGCACCCCGGCGTGGTCAGCGACGGCCGCAGCTTCTGGTTTGTTAGCCCCGCAGCACGCAGCAGCGCACCGAAAGTCGCGCACTTCCGTGAGTGGCTGTGCACCGAGGCAGCGGCGGCCCGGCATGCTGCACGATCCCTGCTGCGCAGGGTGGCCACGCCATGACCCAGACCCCGGAACTGCTGCGCCGCCTGCTGCGTGCAAAAGACCACATGGACCGGGCCAGCCATGAAAACTGGCCGGTGGCACGGCTGGCACAGGTCAGTGCGGTCTCCACGGCCCATTTCGCGCGTTCCTTCAAGGACGCCTTCGGGATGCCGCCGCACCGCTACCTGCTCAGTCGGCGCATCGAGCGCGCGGTCGCTCTGCTGCGCGATACCGACCTGCCGATCACTGAGATCGCACTGCAGACCGGCTGGACCAGCCTGGGCACCTTCGGCCGGATCTTCCGCGATATCACCGGCAACAGCCCCGGCGCCGTCCGCGACAGTGAGCGCGCCCGTGCTCCGGTGCAGGGCCCGGTACCGGAATGTCATGCGCGCGCCGCGCAGCGCCCGGACCTGAACATCGCAGTTTTGGAGAAGCGCCGCCGCAGCGGCCTTGTTAGCGTAGATCCCACCTGAGGGAGGATCCTATGACTGGCATGGTGAATGTGGTCGGCCTGTATGTGCATGACCAGGATGCAGCGCTCGATTTCTACGTCAACAAACTCGGCTTCCAGGTGCACACCGACGTGGGCAGCGGCGACTATCGCTGGCTGACGGTGCATTCGGGCGACGAGGGCGGTTTCCAGCTCGGGCTGTTCAAGCCGGGGCCGCCCGTGCACGACGCAGCCACTGCGCTGACCCTGCAGCAGATGGTGGCCAAGGGCGCGATGCCGCCGCTGGTATTGGCGGTGGATGATTGCCGGGCCAGCTACAAACAACTGCAGGCCCGTGGCGTGGAATTCACCCAGGAGCCGGTGGAGCGTTACGGTGCGGTGGATGCCGGGTTCCGTGATCCGTCCGGCAATGGCTGGAAGATGATCGAGCGTCCCGTGAAGCCTGCCGAGAGGACGCCGCAATGAGGGCCGGTGGCTGGGCGCGTCCGGTGCACCGGTGGACCTCGATCGTCTTCACCCTGGCGGTGATCGCCAACTTCGTGGCGCGCGGGATGGGGCAGGGCGAGCCCCCGGCGTGGATCACGTACTCGCCGCTGCCGCCGTTGTTCCTGCAGTTGTTCACCGGGCTGTATCTGTTTGCGCTGCATTACCGGCGCGCAGCGCCAGGCGCGCGCGCCGGGGCTGGGCCTTGAGATGGGCTAGCAGAGATCATCCGGGCTGAGCTGCCAGGCGCGATAGGCCCGGCGGAGCGCACTCCGTCGGGCCATTGGGGGCTCAGCTCAGATCGCATCCGCTCGGCAGCGGCCAGCTGGCGCTGGGCAGCATGTTCTTCAGCGACGCCGGTGCGTTGATCGCCACGTAGCTGGCGCCCAGCAACTCCTCCAGATCCGCGATGGTGACCAGATAGCTGTCCAGGCTGCCCAGTCCCGTTTCATTGGGAATGATCCAGCTGATGGCCTTGGCGGTGCCGGTGTTCGGATCCTTGGTGATGATCGTCTTCCAGAAGAATTCCGGGGTCGGAATGCCATGGCTGGACAAGAAATAGTCATTCGATGCATCGCCATAGACGACGCCACCATAGACGTCGACCGGGGCAATGTCCCGATAGCACTCCGCCACGTTCTCGGCCTTGACCCAGATGCCCTGGTTGAAGCTGGACACCTGCGGCACGATGTTGGTCATGTAGTTGGCGCGACGGATGTAGGTGGTGTCGTAGTCCATGTGGTTGGACGTCACCAGATGGCCGCGGTCATAGCCGGACTGCACGCTGGCATAGGAGGCGGTGCTGGTCTGGCCGAGGCAGCCGGCCGGCAGGTCCGGGTCCTTGTAGAAGCTGGACGGGCGGGCGGCCGAGCCGGTGTCGGCCACCAGTGTGTATTCGTATCGGGTCGCGCTGTGGATGCTGCAGTCATAGGTCAATACGAATCCGCCCTTGTTGAGGGTCACGACCTGGGCGTGTGCGGCACCGGCAAAGCTGCTGAAAACAAGGGCAAAGAAGAACGTGGCAAGGCGCATTGCGGATCTCCATGGGTATGGGCAAGGCGCAGCCGTCCACCACGGCAGGCCAGGCCTTTCCGTGTGAAGGACGATGCGGTGACAGGGACGGGGGACGCGATCCGGCCGTGGCCGGTATTGCCTGGAATCTCGACCGCTGCAGGGCGTTACGAACGCTGTCGCGGTGTCGTTAGCGTCATTTGTTGACGCCAGCTGGTCAACGAGCAAAGTGCGAAGATGTGACTGCGCGCAAGCACTGGGCTGCTGTCAGACCAGGGCGCCCATGCATGAAAAGAAGACCTGCTAATGGCGTGGCCGCTACCGGGGCATTGCGCGGCTGCAGGTGCCCGTCGGGGATTGCCGCGACGCATCACGGCAACGCTGCCAGCCGACCTGCACGCGGTATCCATGGCTTCTTGACGGCGCCTTGGCGCCGGGCGTGGATACTGCCGCCGTCGTTTGCCGAGGAGGATCGAAAATGGGTAGCGCCGAGACCGTCAAGACACTGCGCATCCTGCGTGTGGAGGTGATGCCGCTGGACTGCGGGGAAACCGCGGTGGTGGTGGAGCTGGCATCGGCCCCGGGCAGAGCGTGGGAGAAGGCGCTGAAACGTGTTCTCTCCGAGACCGACGGGCTTGAATCGGCGCAGTCGCGCTGCGATGGCCGCTTCGTCTACATCATCGGTATCGAGCCCGGTGGTCGCGGCACACTTCATCGCGTGAACCAGGTGATGGCCGCCACCCACGAACGCGTTGCGCCACGCAATGGACATTCCCTGGCAACGCGGAAGCCGCCGAACGGCGGTATGGTGAGCGCCAGCCTCTGAGCAGCAAGGGTCGATGCCGGGCAGCGCCCCCTCGGTAGGCCGGCCACGCCCGGCGGCGTGCTTCACGCCGCAGCCGACGTGTATTCACCGCACTGCTACGGTCCCGCCATCACCGTAGCGCAATGGCACTTGAATCTCATGACCCACACTCGGCGCACCGCGTCGCCGTCGGCTGCGCAGGGTGGTCGCTGCCCACCGATGTCGCGCACATGTTCGGAACGGGCGACAGCGCGCTGCAGCGTTACGCATCGCGCTTTCCGATCGTGGAGATCAACTCGTCGTTCTACCGTCCACATCAGCCTGCCACCTACGCACGCTGGGCGGCGAGCGTGCCGGACGATTTCCGCTTCTCGGTGAAAATGCCGCAGGCGATCTCCCACGTCGCACGCTTGCGCGGCGCGGCGCCGTTGCTGGACCCCTTCCTGCGCGAGGTGGCGCATCTCGGTGATCGGCTGGGCGCGCTGTTGCTGCAGCTGCCACCCAGTCTGGCCTACGACGGCCGCACCGCGTCGGCGTTCTTCCGGGCCTTGCGTCGGCGTACCGCGACGCCCATGGCGTGCGAGCCCCGCCACCCCAGCTGGTTCGACGCAAAGGCCGATGCGCTGCTGGAAGACCATGACATTGCACGGGTCGCGGCCGATCCCGCGCGGGTTGCAGGGGCTGACCAGCCGGGCGGAGCCAGGCACTGGAGCTATTGGCGGTGGCACGGGCAGCCGCGGATCTACTACAGCGCGTACCAGCAGCCGGAGCTGTGGAGGCTGGCCGGCGCAGCAACGCAGGCCGCCGGGCCGGGCGGGGCCTGGGTCATCCTCGACAACACGGCACACGGCCATGCCGTTCCCGATGCACTGCAACTGCAGGCCCTGCTGGAGCAGCTTCATGCCTGAAGGTCCTTCCATCGTGCTGCTGCGCGAGGCCGCCGCCAAATTCAAAGGGAAGACGGTCCGCGAGGTCAGCGGCAACAGCACGCTCGACCTGGCCTGCCTGCAGGGCCGCCGGGTGCGGGCCGTGCGCAGCTGGGGCAAGCATTTCCTGCTGGAATTCAGCCATGTCACGCTGCGCATCCACCTGATGATGTTCGGCAGCTGGCGCATCGACGAGCGCAAGGAGACCCCAGCGTGGGTATCGCTGCGCTTTGACAACGGCGAACTGAACTTCTACACCTGCTCGGTAAAACTGATCGCGCGTCCGCTGGACGAGGTATACGACTGGCGCAGCGACGTGATGAGCGACCTGTGGGATCCCAGCCTCGCACGTCGTCGCCTGAAGTCGATGCCCGATGTCCTGGTCTGCGACGCCCTGCTGGACCAGACGCTGTTCTCCGGCGTGGGCAACATCATCAAGAATGAGGTGCTGTTCCGCATCCGGGTCCATCCGGCCAACCATGTAGGCGATGTTCCGCCGCGCAAGCTTGCCGAACTGGTCAGGCAGGCCCGCGAATACAGTTTCGACTTCCTGGAATGGAAGCGCGGGTTCGAGCTGAAAAAGCGCTGGCAGGTGCACACCCGGCGGACATGTCCCCGTTGTGGTGGTCTGGTCAGCAAGGTCCATATGGGGACCACGCATCGGCGCACCTTCTTCTGCCCGGTGTGCCAGATTGACTATCGAGTACTGCCGCTACCGCCAGCCGCGAAGAAGCGCACGCGGGCGAGGTCTGCAGCACAGCGCGGTGCCGGCAAGGTCGTGCGCTGAAACGCGGAGCGCAGGATCGGGCGGACGCGCCGGCCGGATGTGCAGTGGACCTGCGCTTACCCGGCCTTCGCGGCTTTGGCGTTGCCGCCGCCACTGGCCAGCAGGGTCAGCTTCTGGTCGGTGGCCTTCTCTTCCTCCAGGGTTTCCAGAAGCAGGGGCACGGCGTCCTTGTATCCCAGCTGCATGGCCAGCGCGGCAATGGTGCCGTAGGAGGCGATTTTGTAGTGCTCCACCTTCTGTGCGCCGCCGATCAGCGCCGCATCGCGCACGGGGCCCTTGTCGATGCTGTCAATGGCCTCCTTGCCTTCTTCCACCAGCCCCTCCATTGCCGCACACTTGATGCGCTTCAGGCGGATCCCCAACAGCTCGACCACCTGGTCGATACGCTCGATCTGCCCCTGGGTCTCTTCCAGATGGGTCTCGAACGCAGCGGAGAGGTCAGGATTGTCAGCGGCGCGCGCCAGGCGGGGCAGTGCCTTGATCAGCTGCTTCTCGGCACTGTAACTGTATATGTCGGAAAGTTCGTGGATGAACAGATCTTCAGCGGTCTTGATGGCCATGGTGTGCTCCGGAACGAAGGGAGACTTCACCGTAGCCGTGAGGCCGTAGGGATACGGGGTAGATGCAGTGAACGGCAGATGCCCAACGGGCGTGTGGTGCATGCATCCTGCTCACATCGCCGTGCTCCATCACGGGCAGCGCTGCATCAGCGCTCACCTGCGGCGACGGCGGGCCGCTCGGCCGCTGCGGCATGCGCGCCATCGGCAAAACGCGCGTTGCTGACCGCCTGGTGGGTCCCGCATCTCCCACAGGTGAGAAGCGTGCCACCCGCCACCCGCTTCAGGTCCGCGTCGGCACGGGACACGTGGTGGCATTGATTGCAGCGGAAGGTGATCGAGGTGATCCGGTCGAGGCCGCCGCGCGCGTCGGCCGCGTAATCCACTGAAAAGACGTAGAAGAGTCCGGTGTCAGGCATGTGGTAATCCTCTTGGGTCACCTTGAACATGCCACCGCACAGGCGTTGTTGGCGTGAATCCTGTCGGGGTCCAATTTCACATCGGGCTGCGTCAATCAGTCCAGGTCAGTCGCGGCGGAGGCGCCGGAATCACTGTTGTGGCAAAGGGGCGTTGGCCCATCGCAGGGACGTCCAGCGTGCCTGTCCGAGCCAAGCCGGCCACCCTTCTGGGCTCAGCGCTTTGCAGGAGACTCCGGCGGGGCCTCCTTGCCGCTGCTGGCGCCGGTTCCTGACGACTGGTCCTGGGAGGCTGCGGTCCCGCTGCCACCGCCGGGCACGTTGCGCGCCGGCGCGCTGCCGGTTGGTGCGGTTTGCCGAACCGCATCGGCATGCTGTGCCTTATCGGTCGGTTCGCTTTGATCGCAGGCCGACAATGCCATCGTCGCCACGGCACACAGCAGCAGTACCCGCATGGCCACTCTCCAGAGTAGGAAAGCCCTTGTTTCTAGCGTTGACGGCGTTGTGCGGGCGTGACGGGGGCCCCTGCTTGCCGGCGGAAATCTGCTTGCGTTGATGCCGCAAAGCAGGGCGCTTCGCCGTTCTGCGGCCGCTACCACTCACCCCGCGACGACGAGCAGGTGCGTTACAGTTTCACCCGTAGGTGCCCCCCGCGTCGCGGTCAGGGGCAGCCGAAGACGTGAGGCATCAGGAGTCCACATCATGAGTGTTCCCGAGGGATTGGAAGGGAGTGGGCAAGGCCTGACGCGCAGAACCTTCCTGCTGGCGGTCGGCTCGGCTTCGCTGCTGGCTGCCTGCAGTGGCAAGGCACCAGCACCCGCTGCCAGTGCCGCCCCTGCGAAGCAGGCGGACGGGCGCTTTCTGCAGCTCTCGCAGGCGCTGACGGGCAAGAACGATCTCGATCCGGCGACCGCCGGGCGCATCGAAGCCGCATTCGCCAAGCTGCATCCCGAGATGCACGCCCAGTTCCCGGCACTCGCGGCCAAGGCGCAACAGGCACAAGGCCCTGAAGCGCTGCTGCAAGTTGCTGGCGACGCACGGCCCACAGCGCTGGCCATCATCACTGCCTGGTACACCGGCAGCGTCGGCAAGGGCCCGCAGGCCATCACCGTTTCCTATCGTGATGCGCTGATGCAGCGGCCCGTGGACGACGGCCTGTTCCCGCCGACCTACGCACAAGGCGGCCCTGCATGGTGGACGGCTGAACCGCCGGCGGCGGTACGAGCGCACGGCTGAGCCAGCGCTTTCATCTCTTTCCCGTAATTGATCTGGATTCCCCCTCATGAAAGCTCCGGTTTTCCGTGATGGCGACGCCGATGCCGATGTTGTGATCGTCGGCTCAGGCGTCGTCGGCGCATTGATCGCCCATCAGTTGGTTCGTGCCGGAAAATCGGTTCTGGTCCTCGAAGCGGGCCCGCGCCTGCATCGCTCCGACGTCGTCGAAAACTGGCGCAACGTCAGCTTCGAGCGACGCATCGGCAGCGACTTCCAGGGGCCGTATCCGCAGTCGCCGCTGGCCACCGCGCCGCTGTATTTCCCGGCCAACGACTACGTGGGTTTGACCGGCCCCGATGCCAGTAGCTTCCACCAGGGCTTCATCAAGGCCGTGGGTGGCACCACCTGGCACTGGGCCGCCTCCTGTTGGCGCCACCTGCCGGTGGATTTCAAGATGCAGTCCACCTATGGGGTAGGGCGCGACTGGCCGATCAGCTACGACGACATCGAGCCGTACTACTGCCGTGCGGAAGAGGCCATGGGTGTCTCCGGGCCGAATGACCCGGGCAAGCAGAGCCCCTCCGAACGGTCCAAGCCCTACCTCGCCGACATGATCCCCTGGGGCAACGGCGACAAGGTATTTGCCGAGGTGGTCAATCCGCACGGCTACAACCTGGTGCCCATTCCGCAGGGTCGCATGGTCACGCCGTGGAATGATCGGCCGGCCTGCTGCGGCAACAACAACTGCCAGCCGATCTGCCCGATCGGCGCGATGTACAACGGCATCCATACCATCGAAGCGGCCGAGAAACTGGGTGCGCAGGTGCTGGCCGAAGCAGTGGCCTACAGGATCGACACCGATGCGCAGAACCGGGTGACGGCCATTCACTGGTATGACAACAACAAGGTCAGCCACAAGGCCACCGGCCGCAGTTTCGTGATCGCCTGCAACGCACTGGAGACGCCGCGCCTGCTGCTGCTTGCCGCCAACGAGCAGAACCCCAACGGCATCGCCAACAGTTCCGACCAGGTCGGGCGCAACATGCTCGATCACTCCGGGTTCCACTGCTCGTTCATCGCCGATCGCCCGATCTGGCTGGGACGCGGACCGGCGCAGTCCAGCTGCATGGTCGGTCCGCGCGACGGTGCCTTCCGCTCGCAGTACTCGGCCACCAAGATCATCCTCAACAACATCAGCCGCGTGGCGATCGCCACCGACCAGGCGCTGAAGAAAGGCTTGGTTGGCGACGCGCTGGATGCAGAAATCCGCCGTCGCGCGATCTTCGGCGTCGATCTTTCGATCAGCCTGGAACCCTTGCCGGACCCGAGCAATCGGCTGACGCTGTCGAAGACACGGGTCGATGGCCATGGCCTGGCTTGCCCGGACATCCACTACTCGCTGGGCGACTACGCCCGCAAGGGCTATGACGAGTCCTGCAAACAGCTGCGGCATATCGGCTCGCTGTTCAACGCCGAGGAATTCGTCATCACCACGGCGCTCAACGCCAACAACCACATCATGGGCTCGACCATCATGGGCGCTGACCCGCGCGATTCGGTGGTCGATGGCAATTGCCGAGCGCACGACCACCCGAACCTGTGGCTGCCTGGCGGCGGCCCGATGGTGTCGGCCAGCGTGGTCAACAGCACCTTGACCATGGCCGCACTGGCATTGCGGGCTGCAGATGCCATCGAGCGTGCGGCATGAAGACCTTCGTCTCCGCTCTGATGGTGCTGATGCTGGCCGCAGCCAGCCAATCCGCGCGCGCAGACGAGGTCGCCGAACGTGGGCGCTACCTCTCGGTTGCCGCAGACTGCGTGGCGTGCCACACCAGCCCGAAACAGGGCAAACCCTACGCCGGCGGCTACGCGATTGCGTCCCCGCTGGGTGAGATCTGGGCCAGCAACATCACGCCCTCCAAGAGCCATGGCATCGGTCTCTACAGCGAAGATGACTTCGCCAAGGCGGTACGTGAAGGCGTGCGCAAGGATGGCGCTCATCTGTATCCGGCGATGCCCTATACCTCGTATGCCAAGCTGACCGACGAGGACATCCACGCGCTGTATACCTACTTCATGAAGGACGTGGCGCCGGTCGACGAGGAAGCGCACGCGACCGAACTGCCGTTCCCCTTCAGCATCCGCCAGTCCATGGCGGTGTGGAACCTGCTGTTCCTGGACAAGGAGACGTTCAAACCCGATGCGGGCAAGAGTGCGCAATGGAATCGCGGCGCCTATCTGGTGGAAGGCCTGGCACATTGCTCCAGCTGCCACAGTCCGCGCGGGCTGATGATGCAGGAAGTGGGCGGCAAGGCCTTCGCCGGCGGCTCGCTGGGTGATTGGTATGCACCCAACATCACCTCCCATCCCGTCAGCGGTGTCGGCGGTTGGAGCGACGCCGAGTTGGCGCAGTACCTGAAGACCGGCCGCGTTGCCGGCAAGGCGCAGGCCGGTGGCGGCATGGCAGAAGCAGTGAGCAACAGCCTGTCCAAGCTGCAGGACGAGGATATCGCCGCGATCGTTGCTTACCTGCGCACGGTGCCGGCCGTGGCCGACCCTGACGCCACCCGGGCCGCCTTCGCCTGGGGCGATGCCGCCGCTGCGCCGGGCGAGCAACCGGTACGCGGTACGGGTGCCGCATTGGCATCGGGCGGAGTGCTGTATTCGGGCCTGTGTGCAAGCTGCCATGGATCGCGTGGCGAGGGCAGCAGGGACGGGTACTACCCCTCCCTGGTGCACAACACTACCGTCGGCATGACCCGTCCGCAGAACCTGATCGCCACCATCATCGGCGGCGTTGACCGCGACGTGCAGGGCGAACACGCGTTGATGCCGCACTTCTCGAAGGGTTCGTTCGTACAGGACCTGAGTGACGCCGATATCGCAGCGGTGGCGACCTACGTGCGCACGCAGTTCGGGCCGGGTGATCAGGTCACCGAGGCGCAGGTCGCACTGACCCGCGCCGGCGGCGAGAAGCCACTGCTGGCGAAGATCGCACGCTTGTGGCTGCCGATGCTGATCGTTGCCGTGCTGGCGCTGGTCGGCGTCGTGCTGCTGGCGCGCCGCGCCTGGAAGAAGCGCAAGGACAGGAGGGCCGCGGCATGAAGCTGCTCTCCTTGAACGGCATCGGGCTGCTCCTGCTCGCGGTCAATGGCCCGGTGTCGGCCGCCGAAGCGACTGCCACCGCCAAGCCCAAGCCAGTGGACAGCGTCGTGCAGACGCCGCTGAGTGCCGATTGGGCCGCGCGCCTCTGGCTGCAGGATCGTGGTGTAACCCCCAGCGCACGCATCGTGATCGGCAGCGGCGTCAACAGCGACGGTTACAAGGGCAGTGGCTGGTCCACCGCCGAACACATTGACCTGGGCGCGACGATCGATACCGGCAAAGCACTCGGCTTCGACGGCACGCTGCGCGTGGTGTTCTCCGATCGCTTCGGCAACGCCATCAACGAGCGGTCCACCGGTTCCTATATCCAGAACCAGGCCTTCTATGGTCAGGGCCAGAACCTGCGCTTCAACGAGCTCTCCTACGAGCGGCTGCTGCTGGACAAGCGGCTGAGCCTGAAAGGGGGCTTCTATTCGATGGGCAACGACTTCGGTGGCTTGCCCTACACCTGCAACTTCAACAACAACGGTCAATGCGGGCATCCGCTGGGCCCGATCTACAGCTCCGGCTGGCTGGACAACCCCACGGGCCAGTGGGGGCTGCGGGTCAAGTGGAACGATCCGTCGGGCTGGTACGCACAGACCGGCATCTACGACGTCAACCCGACGCGCAAGCAGGCCAACAGTGGCTTCCGTGTTTCGACGAGGGGAAAGACCGGTCTGTTCCTGCCCGTGGAAGTGGGCTACAGCCACGGCACGTCCGGCGAGGACTATGGCGGCACCTACAAGGTCGGCTACTACCTGGACACCTCCAACGCCGATGACATCGGTAATCCGGCCGCACCTCGCGCCTCGCATCGCAGCGGTTCGTACGTGCAGGCCGCGCAGCGCGTGTGGAAGCCCGAGGGCGATACGGTGCGCGGCATCTCGGTGTTCGGCGTGGCCACTCGCGCGGACGCGAAAACAGGGCTGATGCGCTACTCGTGGGAAGCGGGCGTGAGCTGGCGCGGCGTGATCGCGTCGCGCGAAGATGATGTGCTCAGCCTGGCCTGGAACCGGCTGGATATCTCCGACCGGCTCGCACGGCACCAGCAGCTGGCCGGAAAGGATGTGCAGAGCAACGAGCAGTTCGTCGAACTGAACTACGGCGTGCAGGTCGCCCCGTGGCTGGTACTGCGGCCGGCGGTGCAGTACGTGGCACGTCCCGGCGCCTATGCCAGCCGACCCGACAGCTGGGTATTCACCCTGCAGGCGCAGGCGACGCTGTAGGCGCATTCAGGCCCGCGGCGTGGGGTGGCAGGGCCGCCGCCCCATGTTGCGGCGCAAGGTGTCAGCCACCATTCGCACTGGTACGGTCCAACCCGTTGCACCACAAACGACGGGGAGAGACGACGATGCGCAAGGTATTGCTGCTGTTGATCCTGCTGACCGGACTGGCGCCCACCGCCTGGGCCGCCACGGTCAAGACCACCCACCGCACCGTTCCCAGCTGGGATGGCACACCCCTCGGGGTCTTTGTCATCGAGCCCCAGGACGCGGGTGGCGGCAAGTACCCGCTGCTGGTGATGCCCAGCAGCTGGGCCGTTCCCAGCGTGGAGTACGTAGGGGTCGCACAGTCGCTGGCCAAACGCGGCTACGTGGTCATCAGCTACAGCTCGCGCGGCTTCTGGGAGTCCGGCGGGGCCATCGACATCGCCGGGCCCGCGACGGTCGAGGATGTCAGCGCATTGATCGACTGGGCGCTGGACAACACCCGGGCCGACCCGGCGCGGATCGGCGTCTCGGGCATCTCCTACGGCGCCGGCACCAGCCTGCTGGCGGCGGCACGCGATCCCCGCATCAAGGCAGTGGCCGCCCTCAGCGGATGGGCCGACCTGCAGGCGTCGCTGTACTCCAACGACACCCCCAGTGCACAGGGAATCGCGCTGCTGGTGGCCGCCGGCCTGGTCACCGGCCGCCCCGGGTCCGAACTGGCCACGATCAACCGCAACGTCGTGGTCGGCAACTATCAGGGCGCAGTGGAATCGCTGTTGCCGGTGGCCGCGATCCGCAGCCCCGCTGCGAGCATCAACGAGATCAACGCCAACCAGCCGGCCGTATTCCTGGCCAACGCCTTCAACGACAGCCTGTTTCCGCCGGGTCAGCTGGTGGATTTCTTCAATCAGCTGAAAGGCCCCAAGCAGCTGCAGCTGCGCCATGGCGACCACGCCCTCAACGAGGCCCTGGGCGCACTGGGCATTCCCAACGAGGTCTATGACTCGGTGGGCGACTGGTTCGATCATTACCTCAAGGGCGTGACCAACGGCATCGACCGCGAGCCGGCGGTGCAGCTGAAGTCACAGAAGGGCAGCTGGAGCAGCTACCCGAACTGGCAGGCCACCAACAGTGGCGCGGTCAGCTACGCGTTGACCGCACCCGGTGGCCTGCTTCTGCCCACCGGAGGCCTGGCTGAAAACGGGCGCAGCAATGGCTGGAATTACCGCATCGGCAGTGGCCTGCCTACCGCCGCAAATTCCGGCGTGGCGATGGTGTCGGGCTCGCTGCAGATGATCAACCTTCCGCCGGGTGCATACGTGCCTTTCATCGGGCGCAACGCTGCAGGCGTCTGGCAGGGGCCCATCTACTGGAACGCACGCCGCCTGGACGGTGCGCCGGAAGTGCGCGTGACCGTCACTCCCAGCCGCGCCAACACCACGCTGTATGCCTACCTGTACGCGGAAGATGTGCTGGGCAATGGCCAGCTGATCAGCCACAAGCCGTACACCCTGCGCGGCGTTGCGCCGGGCCAGGCGACCACCCTCGCTCTTCGGTTGGAAGCGAGCAGTTGGAACATCCCCGCCGGCAGTCGCCTCACGCTGGTGGTCGATACGGTGGACCTGCGTTATGCAGGCATCAGCCAGTTGGGCGGGGCGGTGACCTTCAGTTCGCCGACGTCCGCGCCATCGGTGCTGAAGGTGCCGTTGCACTGAATCCATACCGCGGCCGCTCCGTGGGCACACCGGCGGCAGATGCCGCGTGGTGTGCTCACAGCTTGCCGGCCACCCGGTAGCGGGAGACACCCTGCTCGATCAGCATCTGCAGTTCGTGCAGCAACACTGGATCCCAGGCATCGAAGTTGAAGCAGGACTTCCCCTGCATATGCTTCTTCAGGGCCGGGCTGATGCCGGCCAACAAGTCGGGGAAGGTGTAGATGGGCATGAAATGGAATGAATGCCTGCGACCCGATACTTTCACCGCGCTGAAGAACTGAGCCTTGCCCTTGGCGTCTACGTTCCTGCAATTGGCGTAGAAGTGATCGTCCTCGTCATGCACGACGAGAAGATCGGCCTTGTAGGGAAGCAGCAGATCGCGCAGGGCGAGGAACAGGTTGGGCGACTGGCCTTCCATTGCACGATTCGACTCGGCGGCAGGTACGGGTGGGGTCTTCATGGAAGTCATCCCGGAAGGGAATGCAGCTGCGATATCGTGCACGGGTTCTGCTGGGCCAGCCTATCACGAGGCAGTATGCCGACAGCGGCAGATGGCTATGGACTTATAGCCACGAGCACCTGACCATGGCGCTCCAAGAATACCCGCACAACCTGGCAGCTCGATGAAAACACTGGCCCTGATCGCACTTTCCCTCTCCATCTGCATCAGCCTTGCCGGCTGCATTGCCCCGTTTCGCGTAAAGGCGCGCGAGTATGCCTCTGCCGACATGACGCCGCCAGAAAAACGTGATGCGCCGGTTCCGTCAGCGCCACCGCAGTAACACCCCATCGTTCGGCATCACCCGCAGTATCGGCATCGATTTAAACCCTTTCCGCATTGGTGGCATCCATCAGGTGCCACGCTACCACCGCCAAACGAAAGGGAAGTCGCCCGTGCCTGGAATCCCGCATGTACTTCTGGTTGCCGCCATCGCTTGTGCCACTTCAGGCGCGAGTGCCGGCGCCAATGCCACGCCCGTGGCTATCCCGTTCGAGCAGGACAAGGACCACCGGATCTACGTCCGCGGCAGCGTCAACAGGTCCGAGTCCTTGCGATTCCTGGTGGACACCGGCGCGGACGGATTGGCCATATCGCGCGCCATCGTGCCGAAGGCATCGGTGGTCATCGATGATCGCACTGAGAACACAGGTTCAGACGGCGTCACCACGATGGACTACAGCACGTGCAACGACGTTGAGATCGGCGGGCTGCATACGCGCATGGGCGCGGTAGTGGTCGACTACAGGAACCGTCCCTTTGATGCGGTTCTGGGATGGAAGTTCTTTGAAGGGAAGGTGGTCGAGATCGATTACGACCGGCAGCAGCTGCTCGTCCATCGTAGCCTGCCGGATGTAACCGGCTATACCCGCGTCAACGTCCGCTGGATCGACAATACGCCCGCAATCGAAGTCACGCTCGGCAATGGCGACGCCATCTTCAAGCCGTGGCTGGCACTGGATACGGGAAGCAACGGCAGCATCGATCTCAGCCATGCGTACAGCTCGCGCCATGGGCTGATGGAGGTGTTCACCCAGAAAGTGGGAACGTCCCGTTTCACCGGCAGCGCAGGCAATGTCATTCGCGCCGTGGATGTGCGCGTCCCGTCTGCAAGCATCCAGGGGTTGGCCATCGGCAACGCCGCTGCGTCGTTTCCAATCGACGATGACGCCTCTACTGGCGACGGCACGCTCGGCGCGGGTGTTCTCCGGCAGTTCAACATGCTGCTGGACATGAAGACCGGGGAGGTCTATCTGCGACGGAACCAGTACATTGGTGTGGACCCGGCCGGGAAGTAGGAGCTTCAGCACCGACAGCCTCTTGTGAAGGACGAGCGGTAACAGCACACTCCTCGCCAGCCACTCCCTTCAGGAAGCGTCCGTGTCCCTTCGCATCACCTGCCTGTGCGGCGCAAATACCATGGAACTGCATGGCCGTCCTGCTGCGCAGGCGAACTGCCACTGCGCCACCTGCAGGGATTTCTACGGCGTTGCAATGCTTTCGGCCACCGCATGGGCGGCCGAATCGGTGAGCGTTTCAGGGGCGGAGAATGCGCGTTTCCAGCACCCGGCCAAGCAGCTTTGCAAGACCTTCTGCCTGAACTGCGGTGAGGTGCTGTTTGGCACCAATCGCCTGGGCATGCGCGTGGTTCCCAACGCTCTTGTTGCGCGAGCTGCCGAGGGCGTGCTGGGTGCAGCGTTTGCGCCAACGATGCACCTGTTCTACCGGGAGCGTGTCATCGACGTTGCAGATGCGCTGCCGAAGTACCTCGATGGGTGGGATGGTCCGCTTCATGTGAGCCCGGGCCACCAGCAGCTACCTCCGGATCATGCAGCCCACGCAGCTTCTTCTTGTTGATCTTGCCCACGCTGGTGCGTTCCAGCGAATCCACGAAGCTGACGCGGTCGGGGATCGCGTAGCGGGAGATGTCGCCTGAGCGGCTGCGTGCTGCGACCAGTTCGATGATCTCTGCTTCGGTCACATCGCTGCCGGGCTGCCGGACCACCAGCGGCAGCGGTCGCTCACCCCATTTCGTATCGCTGATGCCGATCACGGCGACCTCGTTGACCGCAGGATGCAGGGCGATGATGTCCTCCAGGGCGAGCGAGGAGATCCATTCGCCGCCGGTCTTGATCACATCCTTGATGCGGTCGGCCACGCGCAGGTAGCCGCCGCCATCGATGTTACCGATGTCCCCGGTATGCAGGTAACCGCCCGCCCACAACGCCGTTGAAGCGTCCGGGTTGTGCAGATAACCCTGGGTGAGCCAGGGCGTGCGGGCCACCACTTCGCCGGTAGCGACGCCATCGTGGGCAACGTCGTTCATGTCTTCGTCCACGATGCGCAGATCCACCAATGGCACCGGGATGCCGGCCTTGGTACGCAGCGACAGCTCCTCATCCGGGTCGTCCAGGGCGTGCGCATCGATCTGCGCGATGGTGAGCAGGGGGCAGGTCTCGGACATGCCGTAGCCGCCGAAGATGTCGATGCCACGGGCCAGTGCCTGCTGCGCCAGTGCCCGCGGCAGTGCCGCACCACCGATGATCACCTTCCAGCTGCGCAGATCGGTATCGGCCGCCGTGGCATCGCCCAGCAGCATATGCAGGATGGTCGGCACGCAGTGCGAGAACGTCACCTTCTCGCGGGCGATCAGCGCCAGCAGCTTGCCCGGCAGATAGCGTCCGGGGTAGACCTGCTTGATGCCCAGCAGCGTAGCCACGTACGGCATGCCCCAGGCGTGGACATGGAACATCGGGGTGATCGGCATGTAGACGTCGTCGCGGTGCAGGCGCCCCTGGCTGGACGCACTGCCGAGTGCGGCCATCGCCGCAAGCGAGTGCAGCACCAGTTGCCGATGGCTGAAGTACACGCCTTTGGGCAGGCCCGTGGTGCCGGTCGTATAGAACGTCGTGGCGCGGGTGTTCTCGTCGAAGTCCGGGAAGCAGGTGATGGGCGTGGCCTCGCGCAGTCCGGCTTCATACTCGGTCACGAAACCCGTTGGCAGCGGGCCAACCTCATCGGCCAGCAGAATGCGCGTGCGCAGATCCGGCAACTGTTCGTCGATGGCTTCCAGCACCGGCAGGAATTCGCGGTTGGCCAGGAGTACCCGCGCGCCGCTGTGATTGAGCATATAGGCAATCTGCTCAGGCGCCAGGCGGATGTTCACCATCATCAGCACCGCTCCGATCATCGGCACGGCGAAGTAACTCTCCAGGTAGCGGTTGCTGTCCCAGTCCATCACTGCCACCGTATCGCCGCGCTTGACCCCCAGCGAGGTCAGCAACCCGGCCAACTGGCCGATGCGCGTCTGAAGGGTGCGGTAGTCGAAGCGGACCTTGTCGCCGTAGACGATTTCCTGCTGTGGACGCACTGCCAGCGGCGTCAGCAGCAACTGCTTGATCAGCAGGGGAAAGGCGTTGGCCTCGGCAGCGGGCGTGTCTGTAGCGGTGGCGGACGACATGTGGGGCTTCCTGGTGGGCGGCGTGTCAGCGGTTGGAGAGGGTCGTGACCGCCGGAATGGACAGCTGCTCGCGCAGCAAGGGCGCTTCCGCGCGTGGGTTCGGCTGGATGAGCGCATCCGTTGGCAGCGCATGGGCTGGATCCTCAAGGTGACCCCACACCTGGTCCAGCGCCGCGAACATGTAGGGCAGCAGCGGCACGTAGCGCTTCCGGTAATCCGGGAAGGCCAGCAGCGAGTCGAAATGCTGTGCGTTGTTCACACGCCAATAGGCGATCTGTGCCCCCGCCTTGCGTGCACGTGGCACGTAGCGATCGCTGGTCATGCTGATCGGCACCAGCCCATCGTCGATGCCATGGATCACCACGATCGGCACACCGCGCCGCGGCGCCTCGGCGGTGGCCGCGGCGATGCCGGCGCGCACCCGCCGTGCGTCGGCGCTATCGCCATTGCCGAGTGCACGCAGGCAGTTCAAACCGTGCAGTGGATCAGCTTCCGCCCCGGTGGCATTGCCATCCACCAGCACAACGCCGTTGCCCGGCGGAATGCCGCTGCCCTCACTCCACCAGGTTGCCCGGGCCTCGGCGGTGGCCGCGCCGGGCCTGCCGTCTGCCCCAGCGGCGGAGAAGCTGTACGCGCAGGGATGTTCGCCGGCGCCGTAGCGTCCATAGGCTGACGAATAAGTGACCGCGATGGCGCGCCACAGATCGAACCCGGTCGAGAGCGCGCCGGCACGAAGTGCGTCGGCGCTCAAGCCAGCGTCGAGCAGCTGCTGCCGTGCCGACCGTGCCTGTGCCGTAGCGTCATCACCTTGCACCAATCCGGCGGATTTCAGCATGGCACATCGCTGGGTCCACACCGGCACGGCCTGCGCCGACATCGGCGGTTGCGGCAGATCGTCCTCTGCCAGCAGGGCACAGGGCATCAGCAACGCGGCCTGGGTAACGAAGTCGTACAGCGGCGGTGCGCCGGCAACCGAGACATTGGGTTCGCCGGCCACCATCGCATCGAACCAGTCGCCGTCGATCTCCGCCGCGCGCAGCACGGCGCCACCGCCATTGGATACACCCACGCCCAGCGTGCGCGTGTTGGCCGCCGTGAATGGAGCGGATTCGGGGTAGGCGCGGTCCAGTGACTGCAGGCCGAACTGCAGCGCCTGCAGCAGATGCCGACCCCAGTCTGCTTCCGGGTTGTCACCCGAATGGGCATGTTTGAAAGCTATCCCCTGCCTGGTTGCCGCACCCGCAGGAATGAAGGCCAACGCGCCTTGTGAGGCGGGCGTGCCGTCGGCCTGGAAGCCGGTCTGGGCGTCCAGGTCGTAGTAGTCGCTGCCGGCGCCCTTGTCGGTATAGGCGACGGCGCAGCCGTGAGCCAGGCCCCAACTGCCGGCGACCGCAATCGCGCCATAGATGCCACGCGAGCCGGATGACGCAGCGACGACCAGGCAGCGTCGCGAGGCGTCGAAGGTGTCGGGTACCTGCACCAGCACGCGGTGGGGTTGGCGCGCGCCATCGATGCGCGCATAGGCCGAGAATTCGCGGCCGGGCACTGCCTGCAGGCTGCCGTAGACGTCGCCGAAACCACCGCCGGGACTCAGGTCAGCGATACCACGCCAGCTGCTCCAGATCGCACGACGCCGGGCCTCCTCTGCCGTGGGCTGGGCCGGGTTGCTGAATGCTGGCGCGGTAGTCGAGCGCAGGGCGTCGATTCCCAGTCCCGCAGTCAGCAGTTCATCGTTGCCGCGATGCAGGGTTTCCCGCCACTGCTCGAACACCGGAACAGCGGTGGTGGCACGGGGCGGGGCGGCATGGGCGCTGGCGATGCTGCCCACAAGCAGCGGCAGCGTGGCGCACAGCAGCGTAACGGGGCGGTGGATGTTCATTGCTCCACCCTAACGATCCGGGCGGCGCACGCCAGCGTACCTTGGTACCCGTGCCCAACCGCAGGCGATTTGCTAACCTCGGCTGGACATGCCGACCCTGCTCATCGCCGATGACCACCCCTTGTTCCGCGCGGCGCTGCATCGCGCGGCCGAGGAGGCAGTGGCTGACCTGCAGATCAGCGAGGCCGATTCGCTGCACAGCGTGCTGGAAGCAATAGAGAGCCAGCAGATCGACCTGATGCTGCTGGACCTGCATATGCCGGGCAACCACGGTCTTGCCGGGCTGGCAACCATACGTGCACTGCAACCGGGGTTGGCGATCATCATCGTCTCGGCCAATGAAGAGCCGCACGTGATCCGCCGCGCCATCGATCTGGGCGCAGCCGGCTATCTGCCCAAGAGTTCAGGGCTGACCGACCTGCAGTCCGCGCTGCAGACCGTGTTGGAAGGTGAGCGCTGGATTCCGGCGCTGCTGCGTGAGCCAGTGGCGCGGGTTGCGCCCTTCAACAAGGACGCCGATCTTGCGGCGCGCTTGTCCAGCCTGTCCTCGCATCAGTACAGGGTGCTGAGCCTGGTGGCCGAAGGGCTGCTCAACAAGCAGATCGCGGACCGGCTGGGCGTGCAGTTGCGCACGGTCAAGGCGCACATGACCCGCATCATGGGCAGGCTGGGCGTGCGTAATCGTGCGCAGGCCATCCGTGTGCTGCACGAGATGGGGTTGACCGATCCCTCGCGGCAGATCGAAGAGACGCAGGACGCCTGACCCTTGGTCAGGGCGTTGCCGTAGCGGCCGTTGCCAGCAGATGGTTGATCGCCCAGCGCAGTGCCAGCGGTTTGAACGGCTTGTTGAGCAGTGACAGGCCCACGCTGCGCACCGCCTCGCGGGTGTCGCTGCCGGTGTCGGCGCTGAGAATCACTGTTGGCCGCGGCCCGTGGACGGCGACAAGGCGCTTCCACAGTGCGACGCCGGTATCGCCATCATCAAGGTGGTAGTCGAACAACCACAGTGCAGCTTCCTGCGCTGAAGCACCCAGCGCATTGACATCGCGCGCCGCGATGACATCGCAGCCCCACGAAAGCAGCATCTGTCGCATTGCCTCCAGGGCCTGCGGATCGTTGTCGACCACCAGCACGCGGATACCCTTGATGCTGCTGTTGCCAGCGGCGGGTTCAGTGCGCGGGGCCGCAGGCGGCGCTGCCCGCGCCACGGTGATCGAGAAGGTCGAGCCGCGATCGAGCGCGCTCTGCAGTTGCAGCGGCGCGTGCAGCAGGTCGGCAATGCGGCTCGCGATGGTCAGGCCCAGACCGAGGCCCTGGCCGTTGCTGCGGTCGCCACGATGGAATTCCTCGAACACTACCGCTTGTTGCTCCGGTGCGATGCCGGGGCCGCTGTCATGCACGCCGATCGACAGGGCCTGGCCATGCCGGCGCACGCCCAGCAGCACGCCGCCACGGCGGGTGTAGCGGATGGCATTGGCCAGGAAGTTCTGCAGCACCCGACGCAGCAGCAACGGGTCGCTGTGCACCCACGCGCGGGTCCGCACATGGCGGAACTGCAGGCCGCGCGCCGCCGCCAGCACGGCGAACTCCTGTGCAAGTGGATCCAGCACGGTCGACAGCGCGAACGGACGCGGATCGGCGACCAGTCCGCCGGCTTCCAGCCGCGAAATATCGAGCAGGCCCGACAGCAGATCGTCGGTGGAGTCCAGCGCGCCACGGATCTGGCGCAGGAAGCTGTCCAGGAACTCCGATTCGATGTGCTGCGACATGGCATCGGTCAGCAGCTGCGCCGCATGCAGGGGCTGGATCAGGTCGTGGCCGACAGCGGTCAGGAAGCGTGTCTTGGCCACGTTGGCTCGTTCGGCTTCATGCACGGCCTGCTCCAGCCGGGCAGTACGGTCCTGCACCCGGCGCTCCAGGTTTTCGTTGCTGCGCTTCAGCGCGTCCTCGGCCCGACGGAAAGCGGTGACATCGGTGAAGGTGGCCACGTAGCCGCCACCGGGCATCGGGTTGCCGCGGATTTCAACGATGGTGTTGTCCGGGAAGATCCGCTCGGACAGATGCGGGGTACCGCGCCGCATGTGCACCACCCGGCGTTGCAGCGCCTTGTCGCGCGAGTCGCCGGGGGCGTCGCCGATCTTCAGCTGTCCCAACGCCCACGCCGTCAGGTTCGACACCGGTTGCCCCACCTGCAGCAGCTCCGGCGGGAACTTGAACAGCGCGGCATAACGGCTGTTCCAGGCCACCAACTGCAGCTGCGCATCGACCACGCTGATGCCCTGGCTCATGTTTTCCAAGGCGGCTTCCAGCAGGCGCTGGTTGAAGCGCAGCACCTGGGTGGCTTCGCCGACCGCGCGGGTAACGGCGTCCAGCGGTGCGGCACCACCATCGCGGGCAGCCTCCACCAGCAGGCGTGCCATGCCCGCACCGACCACGGCAGTCAGCTCCCGCTCGATGGCGGTGACGCGCTCGTCATCCAGCATCTGCCCGGCGTGTCCGTCCATCAGCTGGCGCGCCCGTTCCTGGCCGAGGAAGCGACCGGCCGTCTTGCGCAAGGATGCTGCGGCCACCGCGTCGCGCTGCCGTGGCATCGAGGGACGCACCGCACGCGACACCAGCACAACGGTGGCCAGGTTGACCGCCAGGCTCGCCCCCATGCTGATGGCGATATGGCCAGGCTGCATGCGCAGCGAGAACATCGCCAGCCAGTGCAGTCCGTCGGGGCTGGCCGACGGCGGCGGGGCGGGGATCACCATCGGCAGCAGCACCAGCCACAGCCAGACCAGTGAACCCAGCACGATGCCGGCGATGATGGCCGGGGAGGGCATGCGCGGCCGGTACACCGCCAGCAGCACGGCCGGTGCCAGCTGGGAGAGCGCGGTGAACGACATCAGGCCGAAATCGCTGAGTGCCTCGGTGCCGCTCATCGCGCGGCTGTACAGCCACGACATCAGGAACACGGCGAGGATGCCGGCGCGACGGAAGGCCAGCACCCGCGGTCGCAGATCGGCGCCGCTGTTGAAGCCGTTGACGCCGCTCAGCAGGCGTGAACCCACGCCGTGGTTGCCGAGCATGATCGACAGGGTCAGCCCGGACAGGATCATCATGCCGGTGGCCGCGCTCAGGCTGCCCAGGTAGGCCAGCAGTGCCAGCAGATGGTGGCCGCGTTCCTGCGGCAGGGCCAGGACATACAGGTCGGGCGACACCGAAGACGGCAACTGCGCGGCACCAGCCAGTGCCATCGGCACCGACGGCAGGCCGATCAACAGCAGGTACACCGGGAACAGCCAGCGCGCCGTCTTCAGGTCCGACGACTGCCGCAGTTCAACCACGCCCACATGGAACTGATGGGGCAGGGTGAACGCGGCCATCGCACCGAGCGCCACCATGGTCAGGTAATCCGGCACCACTGCCGGCGGCGGCAGGTGCGCCATCTTCTCAAGCAGCGGCACGCCGGCCTTGTGCACCGAGCGCGCGGCATACAGGCCGATCGCCAGCAGTGCCGTCAGCTTCAACAGCGATTCCAGGCCCAGCGCGACTACGATGCCGCGGTTGTGTTCGGTGGCCGACGCCTTGCGTGCGCCGAACAGCGTGGTGAACGCCGCCATCGTCAGCGCGAACCAGAACGACATGTCCAGTTGCCAGCCGACGGGCGCGAACTGATCACCGAGCAGGGCGGCAAGCCCCTGGCTGACCGCTTTCAGCTGCAGTGCGATGTAGGGAATGATGCCGAACAGCGCGACCAGGGTGATGGTGATGCCCAGCCCCTGGTCGGCTCGCAGCCGCGCGACCACCAGATCGGCGATGGTGGCACTGTTGTGCTGTTTGGCCAGTCGTCCCAGCCGCACCAGGAAGGGCAGGCCGAAGGCAAAAATGAGCGCCATGCCGATCAGTGTCGGCGGGATCGGAAAGCCCCACTGCACGCCCTGCGAGGCGGCCCCGTAGTAGGTCCATGCCGTGCAGTGCACGCCCAGCGACAGCGCGTAGATGGCCGGCCAGACCTTCGACAGCCGATGCCCCTGGCGTTCCCCCCACAGGGCGACGCCGAACAGCAGCACGGTCCACGCGATGCAGGCGAACAGGACGATGGAGGGCGTCAACATCGCTCCAGTGTAGAGAGAACCGTGGCCGGCGGGCAGCCGGCCGGCGCTAGTCGGCGAGCACGATCAGCGACAGCTGTTCGGCGACCACGGCCACCTCGCCAGCGGGGATCACTTCCACCGTCTTCTGCTGGGTCAACAGCCACTGCCCTGGCCTGCGCGCTTCCAGAGACATCAGCTGCGAGCGCACCCGCACCTCGGAAGCGCTGGGTACCGGCGCCAGGAAGCGGACCTTGTTCAATCCGTAGTTCAGTACGTGGGCGATGCCGGGGAAACAGGCCAGGGCCGCCACATCGTCCTCGACGGTAAGCGAGAGCAGAAGGAAGCCATGCGCAATGGTCTGCCCACCCGGCAAGCCGGTCTGGGCGCGGGCCGGATCGGTGTGGATCCAGTTGTGGTCGCCGGTGGCGTCGGCGAAAGCATCGATGCGCGATTGCGTGATGCGCGTGCTGCCGCTCAGCCGTTCACTTGCCGCCCATTGCCGCAGGGCCTGCAGGGCGGCAGGCAGCTCATCTGTCGAAACTTCGGAACTCATCGCACGCGCTCCAGCAGGGCCAGGATCGCATCACGCGCCTCGGGCTCGGACAACATCGGGGCATGGCCCACCTCCGGCACTTCAACGAGGCGGGCGTTGGGCGATGTGGCTGCCATCTGCCGTGCGACATCGGCAGGCAGGATGTCCGACAACGCCCCGCGCACCACCAGCACCGGCACCCGCGACGTCAGGCCACGCACGGCCCGCCACAACACCGGGCGCAGCAGCCACAGCACCCACGGCCGCGTGGTGCGGATCACCGCCGGGTCGTAGTCCAGTTCCAGCAGGCCATCGCTGCGCTGGCGGAAGGTGCGCACGGCCATCGCCCGCCAGTCGTCGGTGGTGAAGCGCGGGAACGCAGCCTTGCCGATGGACTCCACATAGCTCGTGGCCTGTGCCAGGTCCATCGGTGGCACGGGCTTGCCGGCGTACTTGCCGATCCGCGCCAGGGCTTCGCGCGGCACCTTGGGGCCGGCATCGTTCAGCACCGCCGCGGCGATCAGCCCGGGTGCACGCGAGGCCAGGGTGATGGTGACCAGCACCCCCAGCGAGGTGCCGACGAACACCGCCGTGTCGATGTTCTGCGACCGCAGCAGGGCGACCATGTCGTCGGCATACGCGCGCGGGTTGTAGCTGGACGGATCCACCGCACGTTCCGAGCCTGCGCGTCCGCGCAGGTCAACGGCGATCACCCGCCAGCCGACGGCGGTCAGCGACTGCGCAAGGGCATCGAAGTCGGCGCCATTGCGGGTCAAACCGGGGATGCAGACCACCGTGCCGCGGGGCGGTTGCCCCGCACCCGGAGCATGGTCGCGCGCATGCAGGCGCAGGCCATCGTCACTTTTCCAGTACAGATCATCGTAAGACGGTGTCATGCAGACGCTTCCTAGAAATCGTAACGGACGCTGAGGCTATATTGGCGCGGCGGCCCATAGAAGCCAATCAGCGTGCCGACCGCCGGAATGTTGTAACCGGTGGTGCGGTATTCCTTGTCGGCCAGGTTGGTGCCCTGCAGCGAGAAGGTCCAGGCATCGTCGAGCTTCCAGATCACGCCGGCATTGACCAGCCCGTAGCCATCCTGGCGGATCACCGGGCTCAGGTCGGTGGTCGGCCACACCTCGCTCTGGTAGCTGTAGCTCACCCGAGCGGACAGGTTGCTGCCATTGGCCAGCTCGGTGCGGTACTCCACGTTCAACGCGCCCGAGAAGTCCGGTGCGTTGGTGAACTTCATCTGCTTGGCAACGTTGACGCCACGATCCATGTACTCGTCATACTTGGCATCCAGCCAGGCCAGGTTGCCGGAGATCAACCAGTGCTGGCTGGGCAGGTACTGGTACTCGATTTCCAGGCCGTTGATGGTGCCGGCGCCGGCGTTGGTGAAGTCGCCGAAGAAGGCATCGTCGACGCCATCGCCATTGGTATCGATGCCGGTGAACACCGACAGCTGGATGTCTTTGTACTTGTTGTGGAACGCCGACAGGTTCAGGAACAGGCGCTGGTCGAGGAAGGCCATCTTGCTGCCGATCTCGAAGCTGTCCACGGTCTCGTCATCGAACGGTTCGGCCGAGCGCGGCACCGCCACGGCATTGGCGCGGATGTTGTAGCCACCGGACTTGAAGCCACGCGTGGCCAGGCCGTAGACCATGATGTCGGGGGTGATCTGGTAGTCCAGCGACACCTTGGGCGAGACGTTCTTGAAGTTGGTCTTCTTGTCGAAATCGGCGGCGATGGCGATCGGGCGCGTGAACGTCGCATCCGAGTAGAAGCGGTTGAGCACGATCGCGCGCTTGTCCTCGTCGGTGTAACGGGCGCCGACGTCCAGCTTCAGCTTGCTGGTCAGGTCGAAGGTCCAGTCGGCATACAGCGCGATGCTGTCGGTCAGTACCTTGCCACGGGTATCGCCGAACTGCAGGTTGAAGAAGTTGTTGCGGATCTGGCCGCCGGCTTCTCCACTGAACTGGTACAGGCCGACCACGCCGCGCACGCGTCCGCCGGCATCGTAGTTCAGCTGCACCTCGTTGCTGACCTGGTCGTCGTGGTAGGTGCCGCCCACATCGGCCAGCTTGACCGGCGTGCTGTCGAAGTCGATGTTCGCATCGCTGTCCGATTCGCGCTTGGCCACCACGTACTTCAGCGCAACGTCCTCGCTGGGGCGCCAGTTCACCGTGGCCGAGGCACCCTTGGTCTCCACGCTGTTGAGGTTGCGCATGCCCGAGCGGATGTCGTAGCGGTCATCCATCGGCGGGTAGGCGCGCACGAACGGGTTGGGCGCCAGCATCTTCGAACCGCGCATGCCGGACTGGTCATCGATCCAGTCCAGGGCGAACTGCACGTCGAAATCGTCACCCGCATACGCACCCAGGTTGAAGCGTGCCGCATTGATCTGCTTGTCACTGACCGGCTGGTTGGTAAACGTGTTCTCGCCGAAGCCGTCACGATTCATGCTGGCCACCGCCACGCGCGCGCGCAGACCACCGTCGGCGCCGCCGATCGGGCCGCCGATCGCCGCCTTGGCGTCGAGCTGGCTGTAGTTGCCCACGGTGATCTGGGCGAAGCCTTCGGTCTGGGTGGGCAGGCCGCGCGAGATGTACTTGATGGCACCGCCGATGGTGTTCTTGCCGTACAGCGTGCCCTGCGGGCCGCGCAGCACCTCGATGCGCGAGACGTCGAACACGTCCAGCAACGCCCCCTGCGGGCGGGCAATGTAGACGTCGTCCAGGTAGATGCCTACGCCTGGGTCAGCGCCCCAGGTGGGATCGGACTGGCCGACGCCGCGGATGTAGGCCGTGACCGTGCTGCTGGCTCCGCGCGCCGCGTAGATGGTCAGGTTGGGCACCTGTCCATCCAGGTCGCTGATGTCCTGGACATTCATCTTGTCCAAGGCTTCGGAAGTGAAAGCGGTGACGGCAACCGGCACCTCCTGCAGGGTTTCCTCGCGCTTGCGCGCGGTCACCGTGATGCTGTCCAGATTGGTCGCCGAAGCGGTCCTGCCCGCTGCCGGCGTGCCCTGCGGCGCGTCCTGCGCCAGAACCGGCCCGGTGGCCAACAGCATGCCGATCATCAGGCTCAAGCAATTCCGTTTCATTCGGTCCTCCCCCAAGGCAGATGGCCCATTGCCATCCATGCTGCCTAGGCTAGCGGCGCCGTGGCGCACCGGCGAGTGGACCTAGGTCCAGTCGGCAGCAGTCGCCAGATCCGGATACTGGGCGCGTCCCCACCTGGAAGCGCCGTATGTCGTTACTGATCGTACTTGCAGCGCTGGCCTTCCTCATTCTGGTGGCATACCGCGGTTACAGCGTGATCCTGTTCGCGCCCATCGCCGCACTGGGCGCTGTTCTGCTGACCGATCCCTCGCTGGTGGCGCCGATGTTCACCGGCTTGTTCATGGACAGGATGGTCGGCTTCCTCAAGCTCTACTTTCCTGTGTTCCTGCTGGGTGCGGTATTCGGCAAGCTGATCGAGCTTTCCGGATTCTCCCGATCCATCGTCGGCGCGGCGATCCGGTTGTTCGGACCGCAGCGGGCAATGCTGTCGATCGTGCTGGTGTCGGGCCTGCTGACCTATGGCGGCGTGTCCTTGTTCGTGGTGGTGTTCGCGGTCTACCCGTTCGCGGCAGAAATGTTCCGCCAGAGCAACATCCCCAAGCGCCTGATTCCGGCCACGCTGGCGGTGGGCGGTTTCAGCTTCACCATGGATGCGCTGCCGGGTACGCCGCAGATCCAGAACATCATTCCAACCACGTTCTTCGGCACCGATACCTGGGCGGCCCCCGTGCTGGGCACGCTTGGCGGCATCTTCGTGCTGGCGGTTGGCATGGCCTACCTCGAGTGGCGCCGTCGCGTCGCGCTGCGCAACGGCGAAGGCTACGGCGATCCGGCCACCCTGGTGAACGAGCCCACACCGTTCGCCGGCACCCACCTGGCACATGCGGGCATTGCGGTGCTGCCGCTGCTGCTGGTGTTCGTCTCCAACAAGCTGTTCACCCTCGGCATGCCGCACTGGTACGGCGCCGAGCACAGCTTCATACCGTCGATCATGGGCAGCGCCGCGCCCGTCGTACAGGACGTGGCGAAGATCACCGCAATCTGGGCCGTGCTGGGTGCGCTGCTGGTGGGCATCCTGTCGGTGCTGGCGCTGGCCTGGCGTCCGGTGGTCACCCGGTTTGCCGAGGGCACCAAGGCAGCGATTGGCGGTGCAGTGCTGGCCGCCATGAACACCGCTTCGGAATATGGTTTCGGCGCGGTCATCGCCGCGTTGCCTGGCTTCATGGTGGTGGCCAACGCACTGGGCTCCATCAAGGATCCACTGCTGCACGAAGCGGTCACCGTAACCGGTCTGGCCGGCGTCACCGGTTCTGCATCGGGCGGCATGAGCATCGCCCTGGCGGCAATGTCGGAGACCTTCATCGCCAACGCACAGGCCGCAGGCATCCCGATGGAGGTGCTGCACCGTGTTGCGGCGATGGCCTCCGGCGGCATGGACAGCCTGCCGCACAACGGTGCGGTCATCACCCTGCTGATGGTGACCGGGCTGACCCATCGCCAGGCCTACAAGGACATTTTCGCAGTAACCATCATCAAGACCCTCGCGGTGTTCGTGGTGATCGGCATCCATTACGCCACCGGCTGGGTTTGACAGCGGCGTCGCAGCACCCTCTGGAAGGTCGGTCCAAGAGGATTTCCGGTACCACTTCATCCACGACTCACGCATGAGGATCTGGTCATGAAATCTGGAATCGATTCAATCAAGGCGCTGCTGTTGTGCACCTGGCTGGCCACGACGGGCACCGCATCTGCGGCAGACCCACCCGGGCATTGGGATGTTGGCCTGTACGGCAATCTGTTCGGCGCCCGCGAGTACCAGGTATGGGTGCCCGCCGGCTACGACCAAACGCAGCCGCTGCCCCTGTTGCTGGTGCTGCACGGCTGCGTGACCGGGCCGAACCTGATGGGCGAGGCCTCCGGCTTCAACGAGGTGGCCGACACCGAGGGCTTCATCGTGGTCTACCCGCGGCAGAACGTAACCTCCAATCCGGCACGTTGCTGGAACTGGCAGTTGCCGATCAACCAGGCGCGCGACAGCGGCGAGGCCTCGATCCTGGCCGGCATCGTGGACAAGGTGAAAGCGGGCTACAGCATCGATCCGCATCGCGTGTACGTCACCGGCATTTCCGCTGGCGGGGCGATGACCTCGATCATGCTGGCCTGTTATTCGGATGTGTTCGCTGCGGGCGCGATCCATTCCGGTGGCATGTACAAGGGTGCGACCACGATCTCCGGCAGCGCATACGCGCTGTTGGCCGGCAGCATCTACTCACCGGACAGCAACGGGCGGCTGGCCTGGCAGTGCTCGGGCTCGCCGTCACCGCGACCGATCCCGGTGCTGGTGTTCCATGGCACCGCCGACGCCACGGTGAACCCGGTGAATGGACAGCAGGCCGTGCGCCAGTTCCTGCAGACCAATGACCTGGCCGACGATGGGCTGGACAACGACTCGGTGAAGTATGTGCCGACCAACACCTTCCACGGCCAGGTGCCGGGCGGGCGCGCCTACACGGTCGACACCTACACCTACGGCGGCAGGACGCTGGTCCAGCATTACGTGGTGCAGGGCATGGGGCATGCCTGGAGCGGCAGCCAGTCCGGGCTGCCGTTCACCGACCCCAAGGGTCCGGATGCCACGCTGATCACATGGCTGTTCCTGAAGGATCAGCAACGCTGAGTGTGGGGCGCAGGAGCAGGGGAGGCGGCGCCAGTGCGGGAGTGGAGGGCTCCCGCGCTGGCGCGCGGCCTTTTCCTGGGGAAGCCGGGCGCGTTCGACAGCATGCGCCCTCCCTCTCAGCCCTGTGCCAGAAGCTCCTCGCGGATGATCTGTGCGCCCGCACTGAGCGCGCGCAGCTTGCCCCGTGCCACCTCACGCGACAGCGGCGCCATGCCGCAGTTGGTGCTTGGGTAGAGCTTGTCAGCGTCCACGAACTGCAGTGCTTTGCGCAGGGTGTTGGCCACGTCTTCCGGCGTTTCAACCGTATTGGAAGCCACGTCGATGGCACCGACCATCACCTTCTTGCCGCGTACCAGCTCGATCAGGTCAATCGGCACATGCGAGTTGTGGCACTCGAGCGAAATGATGTCGATGCTGGAGGTCTGCAGCTTCGGGAACGATTCTTCATACTGGCGCCACTCCGAACCCAGCGTCTGCTTCCAGTCGGTGTTGGCCTTGATGCCGTAGCCATAGCAGATATGCACCGCGGTTTCGCACTTGAGCCCTTCGACAGCGCGCTCCAGGGCGGCTACACCCCAATCGTTCACTTCGTCGAAGAACACATTGAAGGCGGGCTCATCGAACTGGATGATGTCCACGCCGGCGGCCTCCAGTTCCTTCGCTTCCTCGTTGAGGATCTTCGCGAACTCCCAAGCCAGCTTTTCGCGGCTCTTGTAGTGCGCGTCATACAGGGTGTCGATCATGGTCATCGGGCCCGGCAGCGCCCATTTGATCGGCTGCGTGGTCTGCCTGCGCAGGAACTTCGCATCTTCCACAAACACCGGCTTCGGGCGGCTGACAGCGCTCACCACGGTGGGCACGCTGGCGTCGTAACGGTTGCGGATGCGGACGGTTTCGCGCTTCTCGAAATCGACGCCGTTGAGGTGTTCGATGAAGGTGGTGACGAAGTGCTGCCGCGTCTGTTCGCCATCACTGACAATGTCGATGCCGGCATGCTGCTGTTCCTGCAGGGACAGGCGCAGGGCGTCCTGCTTGCCTTCATTCAGCGCTTCATCCTGCAGCTTCCAGGGCGACCAGAGCTTCTCGGGCTCGGCCAGCCAGGAGGGCTTGGGCAGGCTGCCTGCGGTGGAGGTGGGGAGCAGTTTCTTCGTCGACATTGCGTCTTGAGTCCTGGGGGGCGAATGGAAAATTGATGGATCAGCGGGCGACCCACTGCTCAAGCACGGCGCGGTGCGGCTTGATGAAGTGCTCTTCAGTGAACTTTCCCTGCTTGGCCGCGAGCTGGCTGCGCTCCTCGCGGTCGTAGACGATGCGGGTGGAGGAGTAGTCCTGGTGCTTCAGGCTGGGCTGGTAGACCTTGCCGGCCACGGAATTGGCGTTGTAGATCTCGGGGCGGTAGATCTTCTGGAAGGCCTCCATCGTGCTGATGGTGCCGATCAGTTCCAGGTTCGAGTAATCGCCCAGCAGGTCGCCCTGGAAGTAGATCGCCAACGGCGCGACGCTGCCCGGCGGCATGAAGTAGCGCACCTTCAGCCCCATCTTGTCGAAGTACTGGTCGGTGGGGGAGAACTCGCCTTGCCGGTACTCCACGCCCAGGATGGGATGGTGGTTCTCGGTGCGGTGGTAGGTCTTGCTGCTGGAGACGCTGATGCAGATGACCGGCGCCTTGCTGAAGTTCGCACGATAGGCCTCCGACTCCAGGAAGTGCTGGAACAGCTTGCCGTGCAGATCGCCAAATCCGTCGGGAATGCCGAAGGTGGCCTTGCCCTCGTTGCTGGCAGGCAGTACCACGCTGAAATCGTAGTCGCGCACATACGACGAGAAGTTGTTGCCGACAATGCCTTCGGTGCGCGTACCGGTGAGGGTGTCGACGATGGTCGGCCGCAGCATCTCGATCAACGGGAACGTATCGCCGCCGTCGCCGCCATCGATGTGCATCTCCACCGAGATGATGTCCAGCTCGACGACATAGCGATCCGCGCTCGGGTTGTCCCAGTGCGCGAGATCATTGAAGCGGTTGTTGATCATGCCGAGCGTGTTGCGCAGGTTCTCCTGGCGCGATTCGCCGCGCGCCAGGTTGGCGAAGTTGGTGGTGATACGCGTGCCATCAGCAGGCTGGTAGTCCTCGTTGAAAGGAATACGGCTGATGCTGAAGGTGAAGTTGCTGGTCGTCATAGGCTGTGTTCCGGTTTGCGGGGTGACATCCGAATGCAGGTCGATGGCAGTCGGCATTCAGAGAGCGGCAGCAGCCACAAGGGGAGCAGGTGCTGCGCGATGGGAGAGGGCGAGCAACGGCATCGCCCGCTGTACCGCCAGGCGCGCCCGCTGGATCAGCGCTTCGTCGTGCAGGCGGCCTTCGGCGAAATCGCGGTCGGTCGCGTAGACGCCCAAGGGCAGGGTGCGGGCCTGGAAGAAGCTGAAGAGCGGTCGCAGCTGGTGGTCGATCATCAGCGCGTGGCGCTCGCTGCCGCCGGTGGCGGCGAGCAGGATGGGGGTATCGATCAGCGCGTCCTGGTCGATGAAATCGAAGAAGTGCTTGAACAGGCCGGTGTACGAGCCGCGGTAGACCGGCGTGGCCACCACCAGTACATCGGCCTGCTCGACAGCGGCCAGCTGCCGCTCCACGGTCTCGGGCAACTGCGAGCGCCAGAGCGCACCGGCCAACTGCGGCGCCAGTTCACCCAGTTCAATCAGGTGCTGATCGCAGGGCACGCCTTCGCCGATCAGGTCCAGCAGGTACTCGGCCAGGGCCGCGGCCCTTGAGGGGCGCTGCAGCCCGCCGGAAACGGCGACGATACGGAGGGGGCGGGTCATCTCTTCGCTTCAGCTGGGGAGGGGCTCCTTCGGGTGATCTGCAGGGGCGCAGTGCTGCAGGCCGGCGGGGGGCCGGGCTGGCAGGCATCCGAAGGCATGAGCCGATGCTAGCCAGCCCTTCCCATGACGTAAAATGGTATTACTTCACCAATCCATGAGTGAGATTCATCGTCATGTTGGAGCGGATCCATCTCAGCATCGTGCAGCAGGTCGAGCAGCAAGGCTCGCTGACCGCTGCCGCAGGCGTGCTCAACCTGACCCAGTCGGCCCTGAGCCACAGCATGAAGAAGCTGGAGCAGCAGCTGGGCACCAACGTCTGGCTGCGCGAAGGCCGCAGCTTGCGGCTGACCCAGGCCGGGCAATACCTGCTTGCGGTCGCCAACCGGGTGCTGCCGCAGCTGGACCTGGCCGAGGAGCGGCTGGGCCAGTTCGCACAGGGCGAGCGCGGCGCGTTGCGTATCGGTATGGAATGCCATCCCTGTTACCAGTGGCTGCTGAAGATCGTCTCGCCCTATCTGGCCGCCTGGCCGGACGTGGATGTGGACGTCAAGCAGAAGTTCCAGTTCGGCGGCATCGGCGCGCTGTTCGGCTATGAAATCGACCTGCTGGTCACGCCCGACCCGCTGCTGAAGCCCGGCCTGAAGTTCATCCCCGTCTTCGACTACGAGCAGGTGCTGGTGGTGGCCAAGGGCCACGCGCTGGCCAAGGTGGACTACGTAAAGCCCCGCCAGCTCAGCCAGGAAGTGCTGATCAGCTACCCGGTGCCGTTCGAGCGGCTGGACATCTACAACCAGTTCCTGCTGCCGGCCGGCATCACGCCACGGCGGCACAAGGCCATTGAAACCACCGACATCATGATGCAGATGGTGGCCAGTGGCCGTGGCGTGGCCGCCATGCCGCGCTGGCTGGTGGAAGAGTACGCCGCCCGCATGGACGTGGTGCCGGTACGGCTGGGCACCAAAGGCATTCCCAAGCAGATCTATCTGGGTGCGCGCGAGGCGGATACCGCCATCGATTACCTGCAGGCGTTCGTCGAGCTGGCACGGCACAGCTCCACGAGCGCCGGCAACCTGCGCGGAGCCGGCTGATGTCAGGTGCCATCGGCCGTTTGCGGCCGCCACCGAGCGGGCCTGCTGACCGCGCGCAGCGGGCGCAGGCGTTCGTCAGCGCCGTTTCATTGGAGGTGAGTGCCAAGGCCATGCCTGCGCTGCGCGCCGAGGCTGCGCGCATGGCACAGGGCGCGACCATCTCCATTCCCTACCTGCCGAGCGAGGACGACACTGCGCGACTGGCTGCGGCACGCACAGTGCGCGAACTGGGTTTCGAGCCGATGCCACACCTGTCCGCACGCCGCATCGGCTCGCGGGCAGCGCTTGAGCACTTCATCGACCGTGCCGTCATCGACGCCGGCGTTGAGCGCTGTCTGGTGATTGCGGGTGATCTGTCCAAACCTGCCGGACCGTTCGCCGACAGTGCATCGATCATCGAGAGCGGTGTCCTCGAGCGCGCCGGCATCAAGGTCGTGGGTGTGGGCGGGCATCCGCAAGGTCATCCGGTGATGACCAGCGCCGATCGGTGGCGCGTGCTTGAACGCAAGTGCCAGCGCATCGAAGCGCGAGGCATGGCACCGCTTGTCATCACCCAGTTCGCATTCGATGCCGACGTCGTGCTGACCTGGTTGAATGAACTGCGCGCGCGTGGCATCACCCATCCGGTGCTGGTCGGCATTCCAGGGCCCGCCAGCATCGCGCGACTTGTACGCTATGCGGCGATGTGCGGCGTGTCTGCAAGCACCTCCATGTTGTCCCGCTACGGCGTCTCGCTCGGCCGCCTCCTGGGAAGCGCAGGGCCGGATGTGTTCGTGGATCGCCTGGTGGACGGGTTGACCGAAGCCCATGGGCAGGTCAGCCCTCATCTGTTTCCCTTCGGCGGTATCGCACAATCCATGGAATGGGTGGAGCACTACCGGATGCGTGCGGGCGATGAGTGCTTGGCTCAAATGTCAGTGCAATTGGTGCAGACCCCGGATCTTCCGCTGCGCTGTCCGTGCTGCGGCCACAGGACACTCGACGAGCGCGGGACGTTCAGAATATGCGCTGTCTGTTTCTGGGAAGACGATGGACAGGACGACTACGACGCGGACGTCGTACGCGACGGCCCAAACGGATGTCTCAGCCTGACGCAGGGGCGCGCCAACTACAAAGCGTTCGGCGCGTCGCAGATGAAGGATCTTCCCTATGTTCGCCTGCCTTTTCCCCACGAACTACCGTAAGACGCGTGGGCACTGCCGTGGCCGGTCACTCAATTATTCCTCTGCCAGCCATTTGCAGAACGCCTCCACCTCGGGGCGATCCTGAGCCACTTCCCGGCAGATCAACCAGAATGCGTAACGGTTCTCCAGCTCCAGGCTGAAGGGTTTCACCAGCCTGCCTTGTCGAAGATCATCTTCCACCAGCGGCGCTACGCCGAGCGCCACGCCGTGGCCCGCCACCGCTGCTTCCTGTGCAAGATAGATGCTGGGAAAAACGGGCCCGGCGCTGGCGTTGACGTTGGTAGCGCCCGCAGCCATCAGCCAGTGCGACCATGCGGGCACGCCAGGGCGGCCCGTGGCACTTTCATCGTGCAGCAACGTGTAGTGGCGCAGATCATCTGGCTGCTGCAGCCTGCGCGCAGTGTCAGCCAACAGCGTTGGCGAGCACACCGGAAACACTGGCGCCTTCATCAGCAGTTCTGCGTGTACGCCGGTGTAGCTGCCCGCGCCGTAGCGGATGCCTACATCGAAGCCTCCGCGCAGGAAGTCAGCATGTTCATTGCCGGTGTCGATGCGCACCCGGACGTTGGGGTGCGCATGGTGAAACAGGTGCAGCCTTGCGGCCAGCCATTTCGCGGCAAACGATTCCATGGTTGTCACTCGCAGCTCGTGCGGTGCTCGCGTCCTGGCGCGGTCCAGCGCCAGGTCCAACTGCCCAAGCAACTCGCCGACCGTTGTTGCCAGCGCCGCACCCTCCGAAGTGAGTGCGACGGCGCGGTTAGTGCGCTGGAACAGGCTTACACCCAGATAGGCCTCGAGATGTTTGACCTGGTGGCTGACCGCAGCCGGGGTGACGAACAACTCGCGCGCCGCCCGATTGAAGCTGAGGTGGCGGGCAGCTGCTTCGAACGTGCGCAGCGCATTCAGTGGAGCAGTGGGGCGGGCTTTCACGAGCGCCTTCCAGGGCAGGGGCACTGCCATCGTAGCGCATGAATTTTTCTAATGCGAAGCGCAGAACTACTCGTTTGTCGGGCGCTGCATGGGCTGGCGATGATGCACATCCTCCCACCGGGAAAGTCCGCCGTGCGTATTCAGGAGCTCGCCCAAGATGTGCTGATGTTCGTCGGTGACCAGGTTGAATCGGTCGCTACCGCATTCGTAAACGGTGACCAGGTGCTGCTGGTGGATGCGCTGGGCAGCGAGGAGGATGCCGCCTGGTTGCGGGAGGTGCTGCAGGGGCAGATGGGCAAAAGGGTTCGGCTGGTTGCCGCCACCCATTTCATGAGCGACCACATCTGCGGCATGACGCTCTTTCCGGAGGCGCTGACCCTGGCGCACCGCCATCACCGGCACGCTTTTCTTTCGCAGAACCGGCCGGTGGCATCGTTCTACCGCGATCCGGATATCGTGTTCGACAACTTCGCCATGCGCTGGGGGCGCCACCAGTTGCGCTTCCTGTACAACCCAGGCAAAACGATGGACCACATGAGCGTGGATGTACCGACCGCCGATCTGGTCTGCGTTGGCGACAACATCGTCGGCAACATCGTCTATCTCTCACGATCAGACCCGGCACTGCAGCGCGCCGCCATCGGCCGCATTCAGCAGTTCGGGCGCAGCAGGGTGGTCGGCGGGCATATAGGTGTCTTCGATGCACCGGTGCTGGGCAATGCACTCCACTACCTGCGGCGAATGGAGGAAATCGTCGTGGACATCCGGCTGCGAGCCACACCAGCGGAAGCCACGCCACTGATAGCAACCATCAGACTGGAGGAATGCATCGCGTCGGGGGTCGTGCCGACGGCATTCGAGCGAGAATGGCATGGACACAATCTCACGTCGATCGTCGCGCAGTCGATCTTCTCCCTGGATGCCGTGCTGGCAGCAAGGGAGCAGGCTGCATGAAGAGCGATTCGTTTAAAACGCCGGCCCCAGGTAGCCGCAGACGTTTTCTTGCCAGTTGCGCCGGTGTGGCCGCCGCGGCGCTGGTCCCTGTCGGCGCCGCTGCACCACCGACGGCACTGCGCACCCTGCGTGCCCAGCGATTGGCGTGGGCAGGGGTGCGACTGCAGTTGCCGGAAGGCACGCTGCTGATTGATCCGCTGGTGAATCCCGCAACATGGGGCAAGGCGTTGCCGGACCGGCTGGTGCCGGTGAACGATGTGCTGGGCGAAAGCCATGTATTGATCACCCACACCCACTCGGACCACTTCGATGCGGACGCGGTAGCGGCGGCGCTGACCAAAGGGGGAACAATCGCATATCCAGCCGGCCTGCAGCCCTTGCCGCTACCCGCAGCCGCACGTGCGCGGCCGAGCGCGCTGTGGGAGCCTCAACTGCTGGGCGACTTCACTGCAACGCCGGTACCGGCATCGGACGGCTACGGCGATACGCAGGTGTCCTGGGTGGTAAAAGCGGGCGGCCGACGCATCTTCCATGGCGGCGACACCCAATGGCACGGCCATTGGTGGCGTATCGGGCGCCAGTTCGGCCCGTTCGATGCGGCCTTCCTCCCCATCAATGGCGCCACGTTCGGCTGGCGCGAACCCGTAAGTGGACAGCCGGGCGTACTGACGCCGGAGCAGGCGGTGGCAGCGGCGGCGATCCTCGGCGCACGCACGCTGGTGCCCATTCACTATGGCATCAGCGGAATGGACAAGTATGTAGAAGTGGACGACCCGCTTGGGCGCCTTCGCAAGGCTGCCCGTGACCGCGCAGTCGCCGTGCAGGCCGTTGAACCGGGTGCGTGGCTGACGTGGCCGACGTAGTGCGGTACCCGCGCATGAATCATTCCTGGTCCTGGGAGAACCCATGAATCGAGCAAGCCGCATTGCGATCGCCATCGCGCTTTCCGCCCTTTCCGTGACCTCCCGGGCAGCGGAAACGACCAGCCCCAAACGCCCTTCGGTCGAGCAGCTGCAGAAGCTGATCGTCAGCACCTCGCCGCAGACCCGCGTGGATGCCGCTGACAAAGAGCGCATCACGGCCCGCCGGATCGACATCGTCGACGAGAACGGCGTGATCCGAATGACGCTCTCAGGCCAGACGCCTCCGCCCATCATCGACGGCATCCAGTACAAGCGGGCCTTCAATGTTGCGGGCATGGTGCTGTACGACCACAAGGGGAGCGAGCGTGGTGGCTTCGGAACCGCAGACGTACAGGGCGGCATGGCCGTACTGGCGCTTGACCACCCGGCCATGGATGCCATTGGCTGGCGCGTGTCGCCTGACGGGAACGTGCGGTTCTCGATCAACCAGGCCCCGCCGCTGATTCGCGAGCCGCGGCTGGACAATCGCCTGATTCCCGGCGTGCAGACCCCAACCCGCATCGAGATGGCAGTGGCTGCCGATGGCACCCCCGCGATTGCGCTGAACGATCAACAGGACCGCGCCAGACTGCGCCTGACTGTGACGCCGGAAGGCTACGGTGCAATCGAGTTCCTGGACGCACAGGGTAGTGTGATCCATACACTGGCGCCCGAAGCCCATCGGGAGTGATGGTAGGTCCTCATTGATACAGCAATCGCTATGGAGCCCGCATGGACACTGAAATACGGCAACTCGAAGAAGCCCTGCGTATCGCGATGCTCAGCAGCGACGTGGCAGCGCTGGACGCCTTGATTGCGGACGCCCTGATCTTTGTGGGGCCCTCGGGCGAGGTCTTTGGCAAGCAGGACGATCTGGCACTGCATCGTTCCGGTCGCCAGAAATTGAGCATGGCCGACTGGCAATCTGTGGAAATCGCCCTGCATGATCAGACGGCTGTTGCGCTCACCACTGCAGTTCTGGCCGGCACCATCGACGGAGCAGCATTCTCCGGCCGCTTCAGGTACTGCCGCTTCTGGGGGAAGACAGCCGGCGTCTGGCAGGTGCTGGGCGGCTCCGTTGTTGCTCTGCCCGCGGCAATGGAGGCGATCGCCTAGACAGGCCACGGTGGCTCATGGCCCAGGACGGGCGCTGTCCTCCGCATCCTCCATCCCCGGGCTGACCCTGCGGCCGATGTCCTTCAGCCTGGCCAGCTGGTCGACCATCGACGGTGCATCGTCGAGGCTGCCGACAAAGGTCCACAGGTAGGTCATCACCGCATAGACGTGGCCCGGGGTCACGCCATCGGTCGTGGCCAGGCGGCCAATGGTCAAGGCGAACAACGCCGCGGCCGCCGCGCCGACCACCACGAAGGCACTGGCTTCGCGATCTGACAGCAGGATGCGCAGCCGTGACAGCGTGGTGTAGTGGCGGCGCAGCACCGACGGGCTGACCCGGTCGACCAGCCGGATCTCATGCTCCAGCCGATTGTTCAGGCGGCCATGCAACTGCTCGTTGCGGCGAGCGAACGAGGGCAGCAACAGTATCGCGCCGAGCAGGGCAATGAGACTGGCCGCGCCAACCAGGGGTTCGATCGCCAGCAGCATCGCCGCCGCGCCGAACATGGAGACCAGCGCCGTAGCGATGATCGGCACGTGCTTCTCGAAGAAGTCGACGAACTCGCGGGCCAAGACCACGCGCGCCGCCGAGGTGGAGGTGGCCTGGCCCATGCGTCGCTGCGCCTGTACCACGTTCACTGCCAGATCGGCATAGATACGGGTGAACGTGCGCGTATCCACTGCGCGACGGGCGGCGCCGACCAGCCAGAACAACAGCACCACGCCGGCGTAGGAAATGGCATGGCCGACGTTGCCACGGATGATCGCATCCACCGCGAAACCGGCGAACAGCGGATAGGCCAGCAGCAGCGCATTCTCAAGCGCCACCAGCGAGAAGGTGCCGGTGAGCTGCCAGGGGTAGGTGCGCAGGATGGCTTTCAACGTGGCGGCCGCATTCTGCTGGCCGATGCTGCCGGCTGCAGCAGCCGGATCGTGTGGGTGCTTCATGGGAACCTGGGTGGATCAAGGGTGGGGCAGGGAATCGATGCAGGCACCCCCGGCAATACCCAGTATCGGCAACGCCTTGGAGCGGGGATGGAGGAACGATGGAGATCGCGTGGAGAAACCGGCGGCGTTCAGCGACGGGCGTGCACCGGCCAGCGGATCTCGAACACAGTGCCGCCACGCTCGCTCGGCCGGCACTGTGCCGTTCCGTGATGGGCCACGGCGATCGCACGCACCACGGCCAGGCCGAGCCCGGAGCCACCACTCTGCCGCGACCGCGACACATCGGTGCGCTGGAAGGCCTCGAAGATGCTGTCGCGCAGTTCATCCGGCACGCCGGGCCCGCCGTCGTCCACGGTCACGGTGCAGTGCCCCTCGGCCAGCTTCACATATACCCGCAGCGGGCAGGGCGTAGCGTGCCGGCGCGCGTTTTCCAGCAAGGCCAGTACCGCCTGGCGGATGCGTGCCGGATCGCAGTCCGCCAGCGCGGCGCGCGCCTCCAGCGTCACTGAAAAGCCACTCACCGCCAGGGCGTCGGACATCGCCTCCACTACCGCAGCCACCTGCACGCTGACGTCGCTGCGCTGCAGGCGCAGGTCCAGATGACCACTTTCGGCCAGGCTCACCACCCGCAGGTCTTCGATGATGCGGGTCAGGCCTTCCAGCTGGGTCAGCATGCTGGTGAACTGCTCCAGCCGTGGCTCGAACACACCGTCGGCGATGCCCTGCAGGCGTCCGCGCAGAATGGTCATCGGCGTACGCAGTTCGTGCGCGATGGCCGCGTTCCAGAACACCCGGTTCTGCGACATCCGGCTCAGCCGCTCGGCCATGGAATTGAAGTCGCTGACCAGCGTGGCCGCTTCGGTCATCGAGGTGTGGTCGCCGCGCGCACGTGCATCCAGATCGCCGCTGGCCACGCGGCGCAGGCTTTCGGCCACCGAGTTCAAGGGCGTGATGATGCGCCAGGTCAGGCGCGAAGCGATCAGCGAAGCCAATACGATGACCACGGTGGCAGTGAGGCCGATCCACAGCCATTCCAGCCCCGACGGCAGCATCGTCTGCGGCGTGTCGTACCAGCGCGGGTAGAAGACTTCCATCAGGTAATAGAACAGATAGAAGCCGGCGATCGACAGTACCGTCGAACACAGCGATGCCACCACGATCGAAAGCGTGATCTGGCGGCCGATGCTTTTGCCTTTGGTGGTCATCCGTCAGCCCAGCAGCCGGTAGCCGACGCCGCGGATGGTCGCCGGAATGCCGCGCACGCCCACATCCTCCAGCTTGCGGCGCAGCTTGCTCACGTGGCTGTCCACTGTGCGCTCCTGGGCATCGCCCTCGGGCAGGCACGCGTGCAGGAGATCGGTACGTGCATGTACCTGGCGCGGCGCACGGGCCATGTGCACCAGCAGGCGGAATTCAGTGAGGGTGACAGTCAACGCATATCCTTGGCCTTCGACATGGACCGTCACATCGTGGCTGCGCAGATCGATCTCGAACGGCCCCTGGCGGATCACGCCGTTGGGCACCTCGGCCCCGGAAGGGGCGCTACGGCGCAGCACCGCCTGGATGCGCGCGACGATCTCGGCGGGGTTGAACGGCTTGGCTACATAGTCGTCGGCGCCCACGCGCAGGCCGGTCAGCTTGTCCAGGTCCTGGTCGAGTGCGGTGAGCATGATGACCGGGGTGTTGCCGCGCCGGCGCAGTTCGCTCAGTACCTGCCAGCCATCCTTCTTCGGCATCTGCACATCCAGCAGCACCAGATCGGGGCGCAGCTGGTGGTGGCTGGCCAGCGCCGCCTCGCCATCGCTGGCCCTGACACTGCGCATTCCGGAACGCGCAAGGTAAGCGCCAAGGATATCGGCGATTTCGCCTTCATCTTCGGCAATCAGGATCAAAGGCATCTGATGGGTGCGGATATCGCGCTTCATCGCGGGCAGGGGGTGGAAGAACCCGGCGAGGCTAGCTCCCCTTGATGGAGGCCCGGTCGAGATTGTGTCGAGATTGTGTGGACCCGTACCGGAGGGTTCAGCGGCGGGTGGTACACCTGAACGCAGGCCCCGGCTCCATGCGATCTCCACACTGGCTCCAGGAAACCTCCAACCAAGGCTTCCAGACTGAGGCCTTGGCGGTCGCGATGGGTGACTGCAAGCAGCCGGGCATCCCGATGAAAACCCGCAAGACTCTGATCATCGCCGCCGCCGTGGCCGTCCTGGCAGGCGGTGTCGGCTGGTGGGCGTTCGCCGATGGCGATGATGGCGCCCTGATCATTGCGCCGGCAAGGGTGGCTGATCTGGAGAAGACCGTGCAGGCGGTGGGCCGGGTCAATCCGAAGGAACTGGTGGCGGTGGGCGCGCAGGTGTCCGGGCAGGTCAAACGCTTGCACGTAGTGCTGGGCCAGCGCGTGCAGGCCGGTGACCTGATCGCCGAGGTCGACTCGCAACCGCAGCGCATCGCTCTGCGCAGTGCTGAAGCATCCACCAACGCGCTGCGCGCGCAGCATGCCGCCAGCCAGGCCCGCTATGTGCAGGCCAGCCGCATGCTGGATCGGCAGTCGCAGCTGGTGGCATCGCGGCTGGTCTCGCAGGAGGGCTTCGAGGCCGCGCGAGTGGCCCGCGACGCGGCACGCTCGGAGGTGGCTGCATTGCAGGCGCAGATCGACCAAGCGGTGACCCAGGTGGAAACGGCCCGGATCAACCTGGGCTATACCCGCATTCTTTCGCCGAGCGACGGCTACATCGTCGCCATCGTCACCAAGGCCGGGCAGACGCTGAACTCCATGCAGACCACGCCGACCATCGTGATGCTGGCACAGATGGACACGATGACCGTACGTGCCGAGATCGCCGAGGCCGATGTGGAACTGATCGCAGTTGGCCAGCCGTTGTGGTTTTCGACGCTGGGGCCGAGCGGACGGCGCTACGAATCCCACCTGCAGCAGCTGGAGCCCGCGCCGTCCTCGATTGCCGACGCGGCTTCGGCCGCTACCGGCAGCTCGGCGCAGACACCAAAGGCGGTGTACTACGCGGGCCTGTTCGATGTGGCCAACCCTGGCCTGAAGCTGAAACCTTCGATGACCGTGAAGGTGACGCTGCAGCTGGCCCGGGCCAGCAACGCACTGCAGGTACCGTTGACCGCACTGAACGGATCGGACAGTGGCGACGACAATCGCGGCAGCGTGCGCGTGGTTGATGCCAAGGGGCGCGCCCACGAGCGCGCAGTGACCACCGGCCTGCGCACTGCCACCGCCGTGCAGATCCTGTCCGGCCTGCGGGTTGGCGAGAACGTGGTGGTCGGCCAGGCCCCCAGTGGTGGCGACCCGCAGGCCAGCAGCCTGCTGGGGATGTGAACATGACCCACGCGCTGCTTGAACTGCATGGCGTATCGCGCGCCTACCGTACTGCCGCCGGTGAAGTGGTGGTGCTGAAGGACGTATCGCTGCTCATCGATGCCGGCGAGTTCATCGCCATCATCGGCCCGTCTGGCTCGGGCAAGTCAACGCTGATGAACATCCTGGGCTGCCTGGACCGCCCCACCCAAGGCAGCTACTGCGTAGACGGCGCGGCCACCGAGCAGATGTCGCCGGACGAGCTGGCGCGCCTGCGTCGCGAGCACTTTGGCTTCATCTTCCAGCGCTACAACCTGATGGAGAATCTGAGCGCCACCGAGAACGTCGCATTGCCAGCGATCTACGCAGGCGTGGATGCCTCAACGCGCACGGCGCGGGCACGCGTACTGCTGGAAACGCTGGGGCTGGGCGAACGTACCGGCAACCGGCCGAGCCAGCTGTCCGGCGGCCAACAGCAGCGCGTGTCCATCGCCCGTGCGTTGATGAACGGCGGCGCCATCGTGCTGGCCGACGAGCCCACCGGCGCGCTGGACCATGCCAGCGGCCAACAGGTGATGGCTGAGTTGAAGCGCCTGCATGCGCAAGGCCACACGGTCATCCTGGTGACCCACGATGCATCGGTTGCCGCCCACGCGGCGCGGGTGATCGAGATCGCCGACGGGCGCGTCGTGGCCGATAGCGGTGCGGGCGGTCGCGCGGCCGTGCAGGCCAGATCCGCGCCCAAGCGCGGCCAGTCGTCGCGTGCCGAGCGGCGTGCTCGACTGGATGGCGTACGCGAGGTTGCACACATGGCAGTGCGCTCGATGCTGGCCCATCGCCTGCGCACGTTGCTGACCATGCTCGGCATCATCATCGGCGTGGCCGCCGTGGTCACCGTGGTGGCATTGGGCAAAGGCGCACAGGCGCAGGTGGAATCACAGATCAACGAGCTTGGCGCCAGCACACTGGAGATCTTCCCGGGCACCGATTTCGGTGACCCGCGTTCGGCGGAAATCGAAACGCTGGTGGTCGCTGATGCCGACCATCTGGCCGCACTCAGCTACGTGGACAGCGTCAGTCCGTCCTTGAGCGGCTCGGTGGCCGCGCTGCAGGGCAGCCGACGCGCCAACACGCAGGTGATGGGCGTCGGTGCTGATCTGCCGCGCGTACGCGGCCTGCGCCTGAAGGCCGGGCGCTTCTTCACCGATGCTGAAGTGGACGCGCACCGCGCAGTGGGCGTGGTCGACCAGAAGGCCGCCGCCGCACTGTTCAGCGGCAGCCCGATCGGCAGCACGGTACTGCTGGGCGGCATGCCGGTAGAGGTGATCGGCGTGGTCGGCGCCAGCGCCTTTGCCGGCGGTGCAACGCCCACTGTTTATGTGCCGTATACCTCGGCATCCTCGCGCCTGCTGGGCAGCCAGCGGCTGGAGAGCATCATCGTGCGCGTGCGCGACAATGTCTCCACCACCGCAGCCGAAGCTTCCTTGGCCGCCGAACTGCAGCTGCGGCATGGCCGCCGCGACTTCTTCATCTACAACGCCGACCAGATCCGCAAGGCGGTGATGAAGTCCAGCCAGACCATGGCCGCACTGGTGTCGGCCATCGCCGCCGTAGCCTTGATTGTCGGCGGGGTAGGGGTGATGAACATCATGCTGGTATCGGTGAAGGAGCGCGTGCGCGAGATTGGTGTGCGCCTGGCGGTGGGGGCGCGGCAGGGTGACATCCTGCGCCAGTTCCTGATCGAAGCGGTGCTGATCTGTCTCTTCGGCGGCGTACTCGGCGTGCTGCTGGCCTTCAGCGCGGGTGCGTTGTCCAGCCTGTTGTCGCTGGGCGTGCCGTTCCTGTTTACTGCCGAGCCGGTGCTGGCCGCACTGGCGTGCTCGTCAGCCATCGGCCTGGGCTTCGGCTACTTCCCGGCGCGCAGTGCCGCACAGCTGGACCCGATCCAGGCGCTGGCGGCGGAGTAGGGTGCGAGCCTGCCCAGCCGTGAGAACCGGCACAGGCGTGGGCCTTGGCCATCGGCTATCTTAAGGCCCCATTCCGCACCTCCGTTCAAGCGGCGACGCATGCACGTGACTTCGATGAGTGTCCGAAACAGGCGATGGCTCAGCTGCCTCCTGGTGTCCGCCGCGCTGTTGGCTGCAGGCTGCGCCAGCGAAAAGGTTCCAGCGAAGGATCTGGGGACGGAGATCGATGACGTTGCCGCAACGCTGATCCAGCAGCCGTTGCTTCATTCAACCTCGATCGGCGTCGTGTACCGGGGCAAGGAATTCATCCGTCATCGCGGCGACATGGAAACCGGCAAGCCAGGCCTGCCGACCGATGCGACGCTCTACGAGATCGGTTCGTTGAGCAAGACCCTGGCGGGCACCCTGATGGCCAATGCCGTCCTGGAACACAAGGTGAGTCTGGACGATGATGTTCGACAGTACCTGCAGGGGGACTATCCGAACCTGCAGTACAAGGGCGAGCCCATCCGCATCCGCCATCTGTTGTCGCACACCAGCGGCCTGCCGAACATGTTGCCGGAGCGTGCGAACACGGTGCTGGCGGACTTCACCGATCATCGTACGCCAGGCGAACTCAACGCCATCTACGCGCACTACGGCAAGGCCGACTTCTTCAAGGATCTGCACGCTGTCGAGATTGGCCGGGCGCCCGGTAAGGATTACGCGTACTCCAGTGCCGGGACGGAGCTGACGGCGCATATCCTGGAGACCGTCTACAAGCGCGACTACGCGTCGCTGTTGCGCGGATACCTTGGGGATTCCGCAGCGATGACAGGGCTACGACTCACACTGAGCGACGACGAGGCGCTGCGCCTTGCAGTCGGCTATCACAGCGACAATCCGGTGCCGACCACGCCGATGCCGCAGTTGCCGTGGGGCGCTTCCGGGAACGTAAAGGCGACTGTTCCGGAGATGGTGAAGTACCTCAGGTTCCAGCTGGCGAACGGGCCCGTGGTAAAGGAATCGCATCGGCCCTTGGTCAAATTCGACTCCGAGTTCAGCATCGGCTACTTCTGGAACATCGTCGCCGGCGATCAGCTGAAGGGCGTGTACTACGCCCATCACGGTGGTGTGCCGCGTTCGCAGTGCTACATCTACATCGTGCCCAAGTACGATCTTGGCATCTTCGTCATCACCAACCAGAGCGGCGACCAGACTGCGCGCGCCATGCAGACGGCGATCGATACGCTGGTCGAGAAGATTGCTGAGCGGGAGGCCGCCGCTAATGCTGAAGCTTACCGATAGCGGCTGTGCTTTCCGTCTGTCCGGTGTAGTGTCGAACGATCTTTGCACATACCCAGGCAGGAGCATTTCGCGTTGATCACCCGTACGTTGAACAAGGTTCTGTTGCTCGCATGCCTGGGACTTGCCATGGCACCCACGGCGCCAGCAGCAGAATCGATCCGCAGGGCCGCTCCCAGCCAGGAAGACATCGATCGAGCACTGGCGCTTGTGGCGTGCAAGGTCGATCGCACCGCATTCCGGACCTTGGCCAATCAGGTGCGTGGCATCGCAACCAGCGGAAAGTCATCGGCTGGCTGGCAACCAATCGCCGGTGAAGACGGGGGTTACAGCAACGCACTGGGCGACATGCCCGGTGTTGTCGCGGAAATGCAGCTTCCAGCACCGGTTCTCGTCTTCGGTCATCCGTCCACACGGTTGGTACTGTCGCGTAGTTCCGTGGTGGCCGTCTTCGATGCAGCCCTTGCTGCGGACCTCAGCAAGGCCCTTTCCCTCGACACGTCGGGGGCGCAGGGTGTCCCCGCAGGAATGCGCGTGGTGCGGTCAGCGCCGGAGGCCCACGGCGATGGTATCGAAGTGATGGCACTGGTGGCACAGCGCATCGACGCCGATCCGACGCCGATCACCGTAGCCGGGTGCCTGTACTTCACACGGTGAGGTCCGGCTGACCTGAGGAGTCGGCCTTGGCCGCTCCTCGCGGCCTTCCAGCACCGCGGTGTTACCAACCCTCATTCTTCTGGCTTCCTCGGCGGCAGCCTGTCGTCGCGCTGGTGCCAGGCCGGCAGCTCCAGCGCGTGGCGTTTGAGCATGGCCTGGATGCACGCATGCGCCTGGTCCCTCTCCGCGTGCTCGCATTGGTCCAGAATTTCTGCAGCCAGCGTTTCAAACTGCGGCCAGAACTGCGCCGGATGCCGCACCTGCGCCAACCAGTGCACCAGCATGTCGGCAAGTGCATCAAGCTGCACCTGTATTTCGGGGCGAACGTTCATCCCGGGGGCGCACCGAGATCAAGCGCAACACGGTAGTGATGCCCGTCATCCCGAAGCAGGACGGTAAGGTCCGGCTGCAGCATGCCATCCACATGCAACGTTGGCTGGCCCTGCGCAGTGCGGGTCACCACGAATTCGTAGAAGCTGCGACCGAAGCGGTAGCTCAGTTCGAATGATGGCCAGTGATCGGGCAGGCACGGTGCAAGCGATAGACGATCACCGTCACGACGTATCCCGAGCAGGGATTCCACCAGCAGGCGGTACATCCAGCCGGCCGAGCCGGTGTACCACGTCCAGCCGCCGCGCCCGACATGAGGAGACACGGCGTATACATCCGCTGCCAACACATAGGGTTCGACGCGGTAGGTCTGCACCGCTTCCGGGTCCAGCGCGTGATTGAGCGGATTGATCATGCCGGCCAGCTCCCAGGCACGCACCGCGTCTCCCTGCTGTGCGAATGCCATCGCCGCCCACACGGCCGCGTGGGTGTACTGGCCGCCATTCTCGCGCACGCCCGGTACGTAACCACGAATGTAGCCGGGGTCTTCCGTGGTCTGGTCGAACGGCGGATCGAGCAGCTGGATCAGCTGGGCGTCCTTTCGCACCAGATGCGTGTAGAGCGAATCCAGCGCCTGCGTGGCACGCTCAGGCGCGGCAACGCCTGACAGCACCGACCAGCTCTGGGAGATCGAGTCGATGCGACATTCCTGGTTCTGTGACGAGCCCAACGGGGTGCCGTTGTCGAACCAGGCGCGGCGATACCATTCCCCATCCCAGGCGTGCTGTTCCAGATTCTGGCGCAGGTTTTCGGCCTGCTGTTGGCACCACTGCGCACGGGAGGTGTCGCCACGCGCGTTGGCCACCCCGATGAAGCGACGCAGCGTGTCATGCAGGAAGAAGCCGAGCCAGACACTTTCACCGCGCTGCTGGTCGCCGACGCGGTTCATGCCATCGTTCCAATCACCACTGCCCATCAACGGCAGGCCGCGCTCGCCGAGCAGCCGGCAACCGCGCTCCAGCGCGAGGACGCAATGCGCATACAGGGTGTCGCGCTGCGTCGAGGGGGTAGGCGTGTCGTAATACCCTTCTTCCTCCGCGGTCACCGCGCGCCCCTCGATGAAGCCGACCGTCTCGTCCAGCACGCAGGCATCGCCGGTGACCTCCAGGTAACGGCAGGCGCCCTGTGGCAGCCACAGATAATCGTCGGAGCAGCGGGTGCGCACCCCGCGACCTTGCGGCGGGTGCCACCAGTGCATCACATCGCCGTCGGTGAACTGGTGTGCAGCGCATAGCAGCAGGTGCTCGCGGGTCAGCTCCGGGCGAGCGTGCACGAGAGCGAGCGCGTCCTGCAGCTGGTCGCGGAAGCCGAACGCTCCCCCTGACTGATAGTAGCCACTGCGCGCCAGGTAGCGGCAGCCCAGGGTCTGGTAGACCAGCCAGCCATTGGCCAGTGCGTCCAACGCCGGGTCCGGCGTACGCACCTGCACCGTGGCCAGCACATTGCGCCAATGGATGCGCACCGCGTCCAGCGCGTCGATGGCCTCCTGGGCGCCTTGGCGGCTTCGTGCCAGTGCAAGCGTTTCCTCGCGGTCGCGCCCCGCGCCGAGGCGGAACGTGGTTTCACTACGGTCGCCCGGCGCCAGCTCCAGGGGCACCTGGATCGCCGCACAGGGATCCAGGCCCGCACCCATCCGTCCATCCAGCCGTTCGCGCCGCAGCGCCGCCGGTGCCTGCAGGCTGCCGTTGCGGCCGATGAACTCCAGGCGATCACAGGTCCAGCCGCAGCCGTCGGCATCGGTGTCGAAGAAGGCCATCCGGCCGCCGAAGTCGGTGCTGTAGGCGTTGCGCGCCAGCAGCGCCCCGGTCTGGTGGTCGCGTTCGGTGACCACGTGCATGCGCGACTTCGCGCGCAGGTCACCCATCACCCATTCGACGTAACCGATGGCCGACAGCCGCCGTGTCCTGCCCGACAGGTTGTGCAGGCGCAGGACCGAGAACTTCAGCGGCGCGGTGACGTCGACGAATACCCACAGCTCGCTGGCGATGCCGTCCTCGACATGCTCGTACACCGTGTAGCCGAATCCATGGCGCGTACGGTAGGCCCCGGTGCCCCTGCGCGGCAGCGGCATCGGCGACCAGACACGACCGGTGTCCTCGTCGCGCAGGTAGAACGCCTCGCCGCCCGTGTCCGAGACCGGGTCATTGACCCAGGGCGTCAAGCGGAACTCGTGCGCATTCTCGAACCAAGTGTAGCCCGGCGCACTTTCGCTGACGACCGTTCCCAGGCGGGCGTTCGCGATCACGTTGGCCCACGGCGCCGGCGTCGGCGCGTCTTCGCGCACCACCACGACATACTCGCGGCCGTCCTCACTGAAACAGCCGGTGCCGTTGTCGAACTGGCCGGCGCCGCGGTAGGGAAGGAACGGCCACGGGTCATCCATCTCCTCGTCGTGCCCGGCGCCCGGGGGCAAGCCGGCGTCGGGGCCCGCGTCGGCGACGATGGGCAGCCCCGGCGTTGCCTCCGACGACAGTGCCAGTTCCTGCTGCACTGCCTGCGGCACCAGGGGCGGGATCCGTCGCGGAGGCAGCGGTTGGCGGCCGACCTGTGCGGCGAGGGTTCCGTCCTCGTCGCTGATCACCGCCCGTGCCACCGCCTGCAACAGGACGCGATCCTCGTGGGTCATGTTCTGCACTGGCCGCACGAAAATGCCGCCGGGGCGATCAAGCAGGCCCGTCTCCGAACTGGCGGCCACCATTCCCAGAATCTGGTCCTGCAGTTCCTGTCGATAGCCGGCCTTGCTGTCGTTCCAGATCACCAGGTCGGTGTTGAGTCCCTTCTGGCGCCAATAGGCGTGCGCCTGCACCAGCTGCCTGACCAGTTCCACGTTGTCCGCATCAGTGACCTTGAGCAGCACGATGGGCAGGTCACCCGAGATGGCATGGCTCCACAGCCCGGATTGTCCGCGCTGGTTCTGCAGGAGGACCCCGGCACCTGCGCGCAGCAGTGGACCGGCATACAGCACGTGGGCGGCCAAGCGCTCGTACAGCGCCGCCTCGGCCTGGCTGGCGTTGATCTGCCGGCGCACCACCTGGCTGTGTGTCCATGCCAGGTCGAAGACGCGGTCGGCCAGGCGGCGGTCACGGTATTTGTCTACCAGCACCTCGCAACCGGGGCGGTCGGTGCCGACGCCATACACCATGTCCAGCTGCACGGTCTGCTCGGGCTCAAGCACCACACGGACACGGATCGCCACGATCGGGTCGAGCACCGAACCGTCCGTGCCGGAAAGATCGGCATCGGAGGTCAACGCCTGCGGCGTCCGCGGCGTGTTGCCACGGCCCAGGAAGCGCGCACGGTCGGTTTCGTAGGAGATCGCCACCACCTCCGCGTCGTGCACTGCGACCAGATGGAACATCCAAGGTGGCACCTCGTCGTGCGAACGGGGCCGACGCGTGCACAGCACGGCCTGCTTGGCGGCCAGAATCTCGCTCTGCACGAAGAGATTGCTGAAGGCCGGGTGCGCATCGTCGGCCGCCGCAGGTGCCAGCACCACTTCGGCATAGGTGGTGATCTCCACCGTACGCGGGCGACGGCTGCGGTTGGTCAGGCGCAGGCGCCTGAGCTCGATGTCGTCCTCGGCGGAGATGGCGACCTGTAGATGGCTCTCGCAGCCGCGGCGGGTACCACGGAACTCCGCCTTGGCGTCCGAGAAGATCGCCTCGTAATTGTCCACCGCTACGCAGGTGGGCTGGTACGCGGCAGACCAGAACTCGCCGCTGTCCACATCGCGCAGATAGCAGAACGACCCCCAGGCATCGGTGGTGCCATCCTCGCGCCAGCGGGTCAGCGACAGATCGCCGTGGCGGCTGTAGCCGCCGCCGGCATGGGTCAGCATGCCGTGGTAGCGTCCGTTGGACAGCAGCTGCACCTCCGGGCGCGGGCCGCCCGGGTCCCGCAGTACGCGCAGCGCCGTCTCGTCCTCGGCCGTGGCCGAGTGCTCGCCCAGCGCTTCCACCTCATGCGGATGGAAGACGCCGATGCGCGGAATGCGTTCCTGCAGCAACAGCAAGGTGGCCTGGAACTCGACATCGGCAAGGAAGCGGCGCTGCATCGGCTGGTCGCGCAACAGGTAATCCAGCGACAGCAGGCCCATGCCCTGGTGGTGGGCCATGAACGAGCGCAACAGCACGTGATCCTGCCCCGGCGGCAGCCGGGCAGGGGTGTAGTCGATCGCCTCGTACATGCCAAAGCGCCCGGCAAACCCCAATCCCTCCAGCACCTGCAGGTTCTGGCACGCCGCTTCCGGCGCCACCATCAGCGCCATCATGCTGGCATAGGGCGCGATGACCCGATCCTGGCCCAGGCCGCGCTTCAGCCCCAACCCCGGTACGCCGAACGCCCGGTACTGGTAGTTCAGGCGGGCATCGACGGCGTTGTAGCCGGACTCTGACACCCCCCACGGCAGGTTCAGGGTCCGCCCGTAGACGATCTGCGCCTCGACCGCGTGCCGCGCGGTCTGGTCCAGCAGCGTATCCGGATAGCTGGGCATCACCAGCTGCGGCATGAGGTACTCGAACATCGAGCCACTCCATGACAACAGCGTCGGCGTGCCGTTGACCTCAGTGAGCATCCGGCCGAGCGCGAACCAGCTCTCCTGCGACAACTGTCCCTGGGCGATGGCGACGAAAGAGCATAGTCGCGCTTCAGAGGCCAGCAGGTCGTAGAAGCTGTTGTCGAGGCGATGGTCGTCGACGTTGTAGCCGATCGAAAGCAGGTTGCGGGTGCGGTAGAACAGGAACCCGTATTCCATCAGCGAGAACTGCCCGGCGCGGTGCGCAAGGGCCTGCAACTGCTGGATGCGCGCACGGGCATTCGCACCGGCGGTGCCGCGCCGCGCAGCCAGCTGGCGCAGGCTGGGCACCGGTGCTTCGTCGTCCGCATTGGCATCGGCAGGGAGATTGGCAAGTGACGCCTGGGCGGCATGGCATTCGGCGGCGAACAGGGTCGGCCAGTGCAGCTCACCTTCCTCGGGCGATGGCGGCGCGGGCCACTGCGCCAGCACGACGTCGGCCAGGCCGACCAGTTCCTGCAGGCGGGTGAGAATCTCCGCCGTTCCGACAGGGCGGTCGACACGCGTTGAGGCCAGACGCTGGCGCAGATGGTTGAGCGCCTCGACCAGTGCTGCATCGTCGCGGCGATGGCGCTGCCGTTCCTCTTCCAGCACGCCGAGCGTATCGGCCAGGCCATCGAAGGTGTGCGGCGCCAGCACCGGCGCATCCACCAGCGCGAGCAGGCCCTGGCGCAGCGTCAGCAGATGCCCGGCAAGATTGCCGCTGTCCACGGTGGAAACGTAGCGCGGCGGCAGCGGCGCCAGGGTTTCAGTGTCGTACCAGTTCAGGAAGTGACCGCGATGGCGCGGCAGCTGGTCCAGCGTGTCGAAGGTGAGGGCCGTACGTTCAGCGACCGCGCCAAGCTGCAGATAGCCGAAATCCCACGCCGACAGATTGGCCAGCAGGGACAGGCCGATGTTGGTTGGCGAGGTGCGGCGTGCCACCACCAGCGACGGATGCTCCTGGATGTTGTCCGGTGGCAACCAATGATCCTGCTCGCGCACCCAGGCCTGGAAGAAGGACCAGGTGCGACGCGCCAGCCGGCCCAGGAACGCCCGCTGCGTTACGGAAAGCTCCGCCACGCTCGCGGCCGGTGGCCGGCCCAGCCACGCCATCAACGCGGGGGCAAAGACCCAGGCCAACAGCAAGGGCAGGGCGAACGGCAGCGCCTGCGGACGCACGCTGGCCACCACAACCACCAAAGCAATCGCCAGCAGTGAGGCCGGCGCCATCACCCGCCATTCCGCGCCGCGGTCGCTGCCGAGACGGCGCTCGACTTCGCTTGAAGGGTTCCACTGCAGCAGGTGGCGGCGCGTGACGGCCATGCGCCAGAGTGTGCGCAGCACCGCGTCGCTCGCCAGCAATGCCTCGAAGGGCAGGCACGCGACCTGGGTGGACGCGCGCAGCAACGATTGCAGCGTGCCGCGCCCGACCTTGATGTAGTGCGCTTCCAGCGGCGTGTCGTCCGGAACGCTCAGGGCATCGCGCAGCATGCCTATCAGTGGCGGCGCGTACCACAGCGCCAGCACCCACGCGGTCCATGCGGCAGGGTTTACGGCATACAACCAGCCCACCACCAACAAGGCCAGCGCAGCGATCGGCACCAGGCTGCGGCGCAGGTTGTCCAGCAACTTGCCGCGCGACAGCAGACTGAGCCGGTTGCGTTCCCATCCCTGGCCCGGGCGCGGTGTCCACGGCATCAACCAGGGCAACAGCTGCCAGTCACCGCGGATCCAGCGCGCACGGCGCTTGGCGTCGGCGGCGTAGCGCTCGGGGTAGTCCTCGTACAGGCGCACATCGCTGACCAGGCCCGCACGTGCATAGCAACCTTCCAGCAGGTCGTGGCTGAGGATGCGGTTCTCGGGCAGGCGACCCTCGAGCGCGTGCTCGAAGGCCTCGACGTCATAGATGCCCTTGCCCACGAACGAGCCTTCGTCGAACAGGTCCTGGTAGACGTCCGAGACCATGCGCGTATACGGATCGATGCCCGGCTCGCTGCCGAACATCCGGGCAAAACGCGAAGTGCGGCGCCGCCCGAGACTGGTGCCGACGCTGGGCTGCAGGATGCCGTAGCCCTCCACCACCCGTTGCAGCGTGGGATCGAAGCGCGGGCGGTTGAGCGGGTGCGCCAGGGTGGCGACGAACGCGCGTGCCGCATCGCGCGGAAGTTGTGTATCCGAATCCAGGGTGATGACGTAACGGACGCCGATCAGCGCAGCCGCGTCACCGACGATGCGCATGAACGCGGCCGCATCGCCCAGACGGAGCAGGGCATTGAGTGCCGCCAGCTTGCCGCGCTTGCGCTCGTGTCCCATCCACACGCCTTCACCCGGGTTCCATTGCCTGGGGCGGTGTAGCAGGTAGAAACGATCGCCGCGCTCGGGCGCGTAACGCCTGTTCAACTCCTCGATCCGTGCCGTGGCGTGCGCAAGCAGGGTGTCGTCCGTCGCCGTCGTGACCTCCGCCGCGTCGAGAAAGTCCGTCAGCAGCACGAAGCGCAGCTGAGGATCGCGGTTGGCCAGGAACCGGACTTCAATCGCCTCGACCAGCACATCGATCCCGTCGACGCTGGACAGCATCGAGGGGATCGCGACCACGGTGGCGCAGGCGGCAGGGATGCCCTCGCTGAAATCCAGCTTGGGCAGCGGCCTGGGGGCGACCAGAACCGTCGCGGTCCAGTTCACCAGCACGATGCCCAGCTCACTGAACACCAGCAGCCCCAGCAGCGCGGCCAGCCAGAGGGGCACCGCGCCACTGCTGGTTGCCAGCAGGCCAGCAGTAGCCAGCACCGCCAGCAGGACGATGGGCAGCAGGTACAGCGCAAGCGGCACGCGATGTGCCAGTCGCCGTGCCTTGCGGTGGCGCGGTGCTGCCTCGGCCACTGCTTCAACGGTGGCGTTCACGCCTTCGCCAACCAGCCAGTAGCCCACGTGCGTGCGCGGTCCCTCCGGCGGTGTCGCCGCCCGTGCCAGGTCCAGCGCGATGGTGGCAACGCGCTCCTCTGCCATGCGGCTGCCGCGGGCGATCTTCTCCACCACGTGGCGATACGCGTCGCGGGTGGCGAAATCCATCTGCGCATACACGGCCATCGGGTCTTCGCGCAGCCGCTGCTCCACCACACTCATGTCTTCAACAAAAGTGCGCCAATCCATGGTGGACAGAAAGCGCAGGCTGCCGATGCTGTTGCCGATGGATACCTGGTCGGCCGCCTGCTGCTGCCCCTCGGCGGCGACCAGTTCGTCGATGCGCTGCCCAGCCGCTGCCGCCCACTGTTCCAGCCAGGCCACGGGCATGGCCCACGCACCGCCGCGCCCATGCAGCGACCGCGTCAGCTCGGCGATGAAGGCGCCGGTCAAGGGCGGCGCGGACCGCGCCATGTCCGCAACCACCAGAACCACATCGGTCGGGGTCTCGGAAGCGGCTTGATTGAGGTTGTCAGCCCATTGCGAAGCCAAACGGCGGTCGGTTCCATCGCGCATCACCCGCGCCGCCATGCGCCGCAGGTTCTCCAGTAGCGCCAGGCGCAGCATGATGGGAACCGCCCACAGCTCGCCCAGGCTCAGCGGCGCGAGCGACTGGTACGAGGCGATGAAGCGGCCCAGCGTGTCGGCGTCAATGCGGCCGTCACCGTGCGCGATGGCCTGCATCGACAGTTCATACACTCGCGGCAGCCCGGCTGATGGGCCGGAGGCCAGTGAAGGCAGCTGCCGGCTGTAGCCGCGCGGCAGATGGCGGCGCGCGGTCTGGATCTGTTCTTCGATCAGGTAATAGTTGTCGAGCAGCCATTCCCCCGCCGGGGTGACCGGCCGCTGTTCGCGTACCACGCTGCTGAGCAGCGAATTGGCGTCTTCCAGCACCCGCTCGTTGGCCTGCAGGCGTTCGAGCAGGCGCTCCGGGCCGGGTCGCATCCGCACGCGGTGCTGGCGCGCTAGCGCGCGGCCGTACACCTCCATCTGTTCAACGCTGTACAGCGCGGCACGCAGTGGGCCCTCGGTTGCCTCGATGGCGGGGACCGAGGCCTGGTGTTCACGCCAGCGCCAACGCACACGACGACGCAGGCGCAGCCAGCGGCCAAATAGACGACGAAGGTGGGGCATGGGCTACCAAGGGGGAGGGTGCGTCCTGCATGGTTGCATTGCAGGTGCCGTGGTAGCTGTGAAGGCCGGGTTTCCGGTCCCTGATGGCGGAGTCGAGCCCCCGGGGCGGAACTCCCTCGCTCCATTCACCTCGCAGCAGCGAAAATGCATCCTTGGGCGCGCTTTGATGCGCACCGCTCACTGCCTGCAGGAACGCAACGATGTCCAACAACCCTTTCGGAGAATCCTCGTGCGCTGCCGCAGCCGGCGGCTACGTCGAGGTGCGCGGCGCGCGCGAGCACAACCTCAGGAATGTCGATGTCTCCATTCCGCGCAATGCACTGGTGGTGTTCTCCGGGGTATCGGGTTCGGGCAAGTCATCGTTGGCCTTTGGGACGGTCTTCGCTGAGGCGCAGCGGCGCTACTTCGAGTCGGTTGCGCCGTATGCACGGCGCCTGATCGACCAGGCGGGCGTGCCCGATGTGGATGCCATCGACGGTCTGCCGCCGGCGGTCGCCCTGCAGCAGCAGCGCGGCGCCAGCAATGCACGTTCCTCGGTGGGCAGTGTCACCACGCTGTCCAGCCTGGTGCGCATGATGTATTCGCGTGCGGGGGCATACCCGGCCAATCAGCCCATGCTGTACGCCGAGGACTTCTCACCCAATACGCCACAGGGTGCCTGCAGCACCTGCCACGGCCTTGGGCACGTCTACGAGGTGACCGAAGCGTTGATGGTTCCGGATCCGTCGCTGAGCATCCGCGAACGCGCCATCGCCTCCTGGCCGCCGGCATGGCATGGCCAGAACCTGCGCGACATCCTGGTCACGCTCGGCTACGACATCGACATACCGTGGAAGAAGCTGCCGAAGAAGGACCGGGAGTGGATCCTGTTCACCGAGGAGACGCCGACCGTGCCGGTCTATGCCGGCTTCACGCCCGCCGAAACCCGTGCCGCGCTCAAGCGCAAGCTGGAGCCAAGCTACATGGGCACGTATACCGGCGCCCGGCGCTACGTACTGCACACGTTTGCCAATACCCAGAGCGCGCTGATGCGCAAGCGGGTTTCCCGCTACATGGAAGGCAAGCTGTGCCCGGCCTGTCACGGAAAGCGCCTGAAGCCGGAGGCGCTCTCGGTCACCTTCGCAGGCGTGGACATCGGCGAATTCATGCGCCTTCCGCTGGATCAACTGGCGGACCTGCTGGAGCCCATCGCGCAGGGCGATTTCAGCGCGCACAGCCGGGGTGAACGCACCAGCAGAAGCGCCACCCGCCGCGACCGCACCCAGCGGGCAGCCAGTGGTCGCGCCGCCCATGCCGCGGCCCCCGATGTGCGGCTGACCTCTGCCCTGTCGGAGGAGAAGCGCCTGGCTGCACAGCGGCTTGCAGGCGGTGTCATGGCGCGTGTACACCAGCTGCGAGGCCTGGGCCTGGGTTACCTCTCGCTGGATCGCGCCACGCCAACGCTATCGGCCGGCGAACTGCAGCGCCTGCGACTGGCCACCCAGCTCAGCTCCTTGCTGTTTGGTGTGCTGTACGTGCTCGATGAGCCCTCGGCCGGCCTGCATCCCGCCGACAGCAAGGCGCTGTACGACGCGCTGGACCGGCTGCGTGACTGCGGAAACTCGGTGTTCGTTGTTGAACATGATCTGGAGCTGATGCGCCGCGCGCAGTGGCTGGTGGATGTCGGCCCTGAGGCGGGCGAGCATGGCGGGCGCGTGCTCTACAGCGGCGAGCCCGAAGGCCTGCGGCACGTGCAGGATTCACGCACGGCCCGGTACCTGTTCGACCAGGTGCCTGCGGCCGCCAGCCGGCAGCGCAGCGCCAACAGTTGGCTGGAGCTGAAGGGCATCCACCGCCACAACCTGCGGGGTGTGGATGCGCAGGTGCCGCTGGGGCTGCTGACCGCAGTGACCGGCATTTCGGGCTCCGGCAAGTCCAGCCTGATGGCGCAGGCACTGCCTGAGCTGATGCTGCTGCACCTGGGGCATGAGCCCGCAGACGATGGAGCGGAGGGCGCGCCTACGGAAGGGCCGACCGTGATCGAGACGACGCGAGGTCAGCTTGCAGGTGATGTGGACGCCATCCAGCGGGTCGTGCAGGTTGACCAGAAGCCCATCGGCCGCACGCCACGCTCCAACCTGGCCACCTATACCGGGCTGTTCGACCACGTGCGCAAGCTGTACGCGGCGACACCCGATGCGCGCCGCCATCGCTTCGATGCGGGCCGCTTCTCGTTCAACGTGGCCAAGGGCCGATGCGAGACCTGCGAGGGTGAAGGATTCGTCAGTGTCGAACTGCTGTTCATGCCCAGCGTCTATGCGCCTTGCCCCACCTGCCACGGTGCCCGCTACAACGAGGCCACGTTGAAGGTGTCGTGGAACGGCCGCAACATCGCCGAGGTCCTGCAGATGACGGTTGAGCAGGCGCATGCGTTCTTCATCGAGGAGGATGTCATTGCCCGCCCGCTGCAGTTGCTGCAGGACATCGGACTGGGATACCTGCGACTGGGCCAGCCGGCCACGGAACTGTCAGGCGGCGAAGCACAACGTATCAAGCTGGCCACCGAGCTGCAGCGCAGCCAGCGTGGGCGCACGCTTTACGTGCTGGACGAGCCCACCACCGGCCTGCATGCGTCGGACGTGGACAGGCTGCTGGTCCAGCTGCAGCGGCTGGTGGAGGCCGGAAATACGGTGGTGATGATCGAGCACGACATGCGTGCCGTCGCGCAGGCGGACTGGGTGATCGACCTCGGGCCGGGCGCCGGCGCTGCGGGCGGCACCATTGTGGCGAAGGGAACGCCGCAACAGGTGGCCCGCGCCAAAGGCAGCGGGACGGCGCCTTTCCTTGCGCGGGAGCTGGGGCAGGGAGGCTGAGTGGCCGGGAGTGGACTATGGTGAGATCAAGGAGCGCCCGCGCCGAGTCGCCCCAGGAGAGTGGCCCATCACGCGCTTGTAGGCGCGACTGAACGCTGCCTGCGACGCGTAGCCAAGACGCTCTGCCACGACCTCGATGGAGAGGCTTTGGTGGTGGGTCAGCCATTGACTCGCCAATTGCATTCGCAGCTCGGTCACGTAGCGCAGGGGCGCGGTTCCGATAACAGTCTGGAACCGGTCTGCAAAGACAGAACGCGAGATGTTGGATTCTGCAGCCAGCGCTTCGACGGTCCAGTCACGCCCAGGGTCTTTGTGCAGGGCAAGCAACGACAGCGATAGACGAGGGTCGCGCATGGCCATGACCAGGCCCGATGCGCCGTCGCAACCGCGCTCGACCCAGTCACGGACGATCATCGCGGCAACTGCGTCCGCCAGCCGCGCGAGTATGCCGGCAAATCCGATACGTCCGGAACACACCTCGCGCTTCATCGCGTCGACCATCGGCAACAGCCCGGGAAACTGGGTACCGTTGCCATCGGCCAACATCACCGCCGGCATCACCTTGCTCAACCCTTGCATGCCACCCAGATCGAACACCATGCATCCGTGGAAAAGCACGGCGCTTGGCACGGCATGGGTGCTCGGGCACGTGTCTATCCCGCTCACCGTGTCACCCAGCGGGGCTGCGTCTATCGTTTCCAGGCACTGGACGGGATGGTTCTCGCCCGACAGCAACGCGTGTCCTTCTCCGCGGGGAAGAAGCACGACATCCCCGGCGGAGAGCAGGTGTTGGCTGCCGTCCTCGCCACGAAGAGTCGCAGTGCCCACTGCCAGGTAATGGAAGTAGGCGTGGCCTGGCTTCGGGGGAAATCCAAGCCCAAAGGTCGGCCCGGTCTGAATGCGTCGGTATTGAACGCCATGCAGCCGCATGCCGGTCAGCAGCTCGCTGATCAGGTCGGAGGGCAGGTGTGGGGCGTGGCTCATGGAGACAGCTCGGGGTTTCGATCAAAAATACAGGCCGGACAATCATAGATCATCCTGCCATGCCTCCCTAGACTCTCGGCTGCACGAATGCACTGGGATCTTTGATGAGCAATAACGTAGTGGATACCGCGGTCGCGCCTGATTCTGTGACCCGGGATAGCGGGGAGCCGTCGTCATCGGCATGGGTGGCCGTGTTTTCGCTGGCCATGGGTGTCTTCGGGCTGCTCACGGCCGAATATCTGCCTGCCAGCCTGTTGACGCCAATGGCGGCGGACCTGGGGGTGTCGGAGGCGCTGGCGGGTCAAGCAGTGACGGTCACCGCGGTAGTGGCCCTGTTCGCCGGCCTGCTTGTGCCTCGGCTGACCCGTTCGACGGACAGGCGCCTGGTGCTGTTGGGTTTCACGGGCCTGATGATCCTCTCCAACGCCCTGGTGGCATTGTCGTCCAGCATGGGCGTTTTGCTGGTGATGCGCGTCCTTCTGGGCATCGCCCTGGGTGGTTTCTGGAGCATGGCAGCGGCCGTGGCCATGCGGTTGGTGCCGCCGCAGCGCGTGCCTCGCGCGCTCTCCATCATCTTCAGCGGCATTGCGGTCGGCACGGTGGTGTCGGTGCCTTTGGGCAGCTACCTCGGTGGTCTGCTGGGCTGGCGCAGCGCCTTCTGGGCCGCGACCGCGGTAGGTGGACTCACGTTTGCGTTCCAGTGGTTCACGCTGCCCCGAATGGCCCCGCGCAAGGCAGCAGTTCCGGAGTCGGTGGTGGGGCTCTTGCGCCGGCCAGGCGTTGCGGTCGGCATGCTGGGCTGCGTTCTGGCGCACACCGGTCAGTACTCGCTCTTCACCTATATCCGCCCGACGCTGGAGAGCCTGGGGCAGATGAGCGCGGATGGCCTGGCGCTGATTCTGCTCGGATTCGGCGTGGCGAACTTTGTCGGCACACTCCTGGCCGGCTGGCTCATGGAGCGCAGCTTGAAAGTCACGTTGGTGATCATGCCTGCCTTGGTTGGGGTAGCCGCGCTGGGCATGGTCCTGTTGCCGGTGGGCGTTGGCGGGCTGGCGATGCTGGTCGCGCTGTGGGGCCTGGCCTTCGGTGGCGTGCCCGTTGCCTGGTCGAGCTGGGTTGCACGTGCGGTGCCCGATCAGGCCGAGAGTGCCGGCGGGATGGTGGTTGCTGCTGTGCAGTCCTCGATCGCGGCGGGGGCGGCCTTGGGCGGCCTGGTGTTCGGGCTGGGAGGCATCGTTGCCGTCCTCACCGTTGCCGCGGCGGTGATGCTGCTCGCCAGCGTGCTCATTGCGTTGCGTGTCAGGGTGAGCGCGGCGGCGTTGTCGGCAGGTCCGGTGTTTCACCTTTAGCCGTCATCTGTCCTGAGCGTCCTGCTGGCCAACTGAAGGTCGCCACACCCACAGTTGGCCAGCGGGCCGCATTAGTCCAACCAAGGCAACTCGACAACAACCTTGCCCTTCGCCCGCCCGCTCTCCACATAAGCCAACGCGCCCTGGGTGTCCTGGAACGGAAACACCCGGTCGATGACCGGGCGGATCGCACCGGACTCGACCAGCGGGGTGATCCCGCGCAACTGCTGCCCGTCGGCGCGCATGAAGACAAAGGTGTAGGTCACGCCTTTCTGCCTGGCCTTCCTGCGGATGCCACGGCTGAGCAGGCGCAGGACCTGCTTGAGCGGCCAGCTGAGCCCGCGTGCGGCGGCAAAGGCCGGCGTCGGTGGCCCGGAGATGGAGATGAGATGTCCGCCCGGCTTGAGGATCTGCAGCGAGCGCTCCAGCTCCTCTTTACCCAGGCTGTTGAGCACCACATCGTAGTCGCGGAGCTCGGAGGCGAAGTCCTGCTGCCTGTAATCGATGACGACATCCGCGCCCAGCGCCTTCACCCACGCGACGTTGGCCGTGCTGGTCGTGGTCGCCACGAACGCACCAAGATGCTTGGCCAGTTGGATGGCCACGGTGCCGACGCCGCCGGATCCCGCCTGGATGAAGACCTTCTGTCCTGGCTTCAGCCGTGCCGTTTCCACAAGCGTCTGCCACGCGGTCAGTGCGACCAGCGGCAGCGAGGCGGCCTCCACCATGCTGAGGTTGCCGGGCTTTGGCGCCACAGAGCCCGCGTTGACTGCGATGAACTCGGCGAACGTGCCGATGCGATCATCGTCGGGACGTGCATATACCTCATCGCCCGGCTTGAACTGGGAAACGCCCGCGCCCACACGCTCCACCGTACCGGCCAGGTCGTTGCCCAGAATCAGAGGCAGGCGATACGGCAGGACCGCCTTGAACTCGCCACGCCGGATCTTCGTATCCAGCGCGTTGACGCTGGCCGCGTGCACGCGGATGAGCACATCGCCCTCGCGCAGCGGCGGCGTTGCTACATCACCGACGTGCCCCGTTTCCTTCTTGCCATAGCGGTCGATGAGGAAGGCTTTCATGCGCGGTAACGCTCCGCAGCCTGCGCTTGGCGGAGATCCGAGAGCAGGCCCTGGCGCGATGCCTCCAGCGTGTCCCAGCGTTCGGCCACATGCAGCGGCGGAATGGTCACGGTCTCGCGGCGATCAAAGCCGACCAGGGCGGCATCGACCAGTTCGCCAACGTCCATCACTTCGGGCAGCGTGTTGATGTCGATGCCGGCACGCTCCCAGATCTCGGTGCGGGTGGCCGCCGGCAGGACGGCCTGCACGTAGACGCCCTTGGGCGACAGTTCCAGGCTGAGGCCCTGCGACAGGAACAGCACGAAGGCTTTGGTCGCGCCGTAGACGGTCATGCCAAGCTCCGGTGCCAGGCCGACTACCGAGCCGATGTTGACGATCGCGCCTTCGCCGGCGGTGGCCAATCGCGGTGCAATGGCAGCGGCCAGGCGCGTCAGGGCGAGGGTGTTCAGTGTTACCAGTTGGTCGATGCTGTCGGCCGATTGCGCGGTGAAGCCGCCGGACTGGGCGATGCCTGCGTTGTTGATCAGGATGCCGATACGGGCATCGTCACGCAGGCGGGCTTCCACGGCGGCCAGATCGCTGCGCTGGGTGAGGTCGGCCGGCAGGACCTCTACGGCCACCCCGGTGTCCTGGCGCAGGCGCGCGGCCAATGTTTCCAGGCGCGTCTTGTCGCGCGCAACCAGCACCAGGTCGTGGCCGCGGCGTGCGAAGCGTTCGGCGTAAACGGTGCCGATGCCGCTGGAGGCGCCGGTGATGAGGACGATGGGAAGCTGGCTCATGGTGTATCTCTTGGAATTGGAAGGGGCGAACGGGGTGTGCAGCGCGGCGCTGTCGAACGGGTTACTGCGGCGCCGTATCGGTCAATGCGGGGTAGTCGGTGTAGCCCTCCGCACCGCCGCCGTACAACGTCGCTGGATTCAACGCGTTCAACGGTGCGCCGGTTTTCAGGCGTTCGACCAGATCGGGATTGCTGATGAAGGCACGGCCAAACGCGACCAGGTCTGCCTTGCCAGCGGCAAGCCGTGCGTTGGCCAGTTCGAGGTCGTAGCCATTGTTGGCCAGGTAGGTGCCGGTGAAACGTCGGCGCAGGCTGTCAAAGTCGAACGGCGCTACGTCGCGCGGGCCACCGGTAGCACCTTCCACCACGTGCAGGTACACGATGCCAAGAGCGCTGAGCTGATCAACGATGTAGTCGTACTGCGGCTGCGGGTCGCTGACGGTGGAAATCGCGTTGGCCGGGGAAACCGGCGAGATGCGCACACCGGTACGATCGGCACCGATCTCCTGCGCCACGGCGGCGGTGACGTCCAGCAGCAGGCGCGCGCGGTTCTCGATCGAACCGCCGTACGCATCGGTGCGCTGGTTGGCGCCGTCCTTGATGAACTGTTCCAGCAGGTAGCCGTTCGCACCGTGGATTTCGACCCCATCGAAGCCGGCGGCGATGGCATTGGCGGCGGCCTGGCGGAAGTCGTTGACGATGGCCGGCAGTTCGTCGATCTCCAATGCGCGCGGCTCGGACACATCAACAAAGCCGTTGTGCACGAACGTCTTGGTCTGCGCACGGATGGCCGAAGCGGAGACGGGTGCGGCATGTCCGGGCTGCAGATCCACGTGCGAGATGCGGCCCACGTGCCAGAGCTGCACGAAGATGTGCCCGCCCCGTGCGTGCACGGCGTCGGTGACCTGGCGCCAGCCGTCGATCTGATCCTGCGTGTAGAGCCCGGGCGTGTCCTGGTAGCCCTGGGCCTGGGCCGAGATCTGGGTGGCCTCGGTGATGATCAGGCCCGCCGAGGCCCGCTGGGCGTAGTAGGTGGCCGCCAGCCGGTTGGGCACCAGGCCGGCATCGGCGCGGTTGCGCGTCAGCGGTGCCATCACGATGCGGTTGGCCAGCGTCAGCGGGCCAAGGGGGTAGGGCTGGAAGAGTGTCGTGGTCGTCATCTGATGTTGGGCTGGTGGTCGTTGCTGCAATGATGATGACCGTAATCCTCGCTGTCAATGGTTTGATGATGAATGTAATCAATATGTGCTAGACTGCCGTCCTTCCGCAGCACATCCCCTGGGGCATCGGGTCATGAAGGTCACCAAGGCACAAGCGCAGGCCAACCGGGCGCACATTGTCGAAACCGCATCCACGCTCTTCAGGGAGCGGGGCTACGACGGTGTAGGCGTCGCAGACCTGATGGCGGCTGCAGGCTTTACCCACGGTGGCTTCTACAAGCATTTCGGCTCCAAGACCGACCTCATGGCCGAAGCCTCCATCTGCGGCCTGGCGCAATCTGCCGACGCTGCGGCGGGCATGGATCTGGCGGGATTTCTTGGCTACTACCTTTCCCGGGAGCATCGGGATGACCCCGGCCACGGCTGCACGATGGCCGCGTTGAGTGCAGACGCCGCGCGCCAGCCGGCAACGGTCAAGGCAGCCTTTGCCGCCGGCATTGAAGCCCAGGTAGGGCGCCCTGCCGGCGAGGATGATCCGTCGAGCGAGCACGCCAGCCCGGAGGCGCGTGCGCGCCGGATAGCCCTGATGGCCATGGCCGTGGGTGCGGTGGTGCTGTCCAGGTCCTGTCCGGATGATTCGCCGCTGGCGGACGAAATCCTGGATGCGTGCCGGGCGGCTGTCATGGCGCGCCTGTCGGATGCGCCCGATCGCTGAGTCGCGCCTGCCCGCGTGCGTCTGGGCCGTCAGCCGGCGCGCGCGATGCAGGCCGCCGTGCTTCAGTCCGACCTGGCGTCGCCGCGGACCTTAAGCGTCCCGCTTCAGCCAGCCCACCAGCGCCGAAAATGCCGGCGAGGGCTGCCGGCGGTTCGGGTAGTACAGGTGATAGCCCGGAAAAGGCACGCACCATTTGTCGAGCACGGCAAGCAGCCGGCCCTCGGTAATGTGATCGGCCACCATCGGCTCAGGCACGTACGCCAGGCCCAGGCCGTCCAGGGCGGCATTGATCACGTGGATCATGCTGTTGAACACCAGTGGTCCGTCGCCGCGCACGGTGAACTCCTTGCCCTTCTCCTCGAACTCCCACGCATAGATGGCGCCATTCGGGCGATGCCGGATGTGCACGCAGCGATGTTGGGTGATATCGGCGGGCTTCCTTGGCTTGGCATGCTTCTGGAAGTAGTCGGGCGATCCCACCACCACCAGCCGCCAATCCGGCCCGACCCTGACCGCGATCATGTCCTTGCTGAGCGCCTCGCCCAGCCGGATGCCGGCGTCGAAGCGCTGTTCCACCACGTTGGTGAAGCCGTAATCGACGTAGAACTCCATTGTGATGTCCGGATACTCGGCGAGGAATCCGGCAAGGCGAGGGCGGATGATGGTCTCCATCGAATCGTCCGTGCAGGAGATCCGCAGGGTTCCGGCCGGGCGATCGCGCAGATCCCCCAATGCCTCCACACTGGCGCCGATGGCCTCGAAGTGCGGTGCGATGGAGCGCATCAGGCGCTCGCCCGCCTCGGTCGGGGAGACGTTGCGCGTGGTCCGGGCCAGCAGCCGGATGCCCAGGCGCTCCTCGAGCAGCCGCATGGAGTGGCTGAGCGCCGAGGGTGTCACCCCCAGGCGAACAGCTGCCTTGGTGAAGCTCTGCTCCTGTGCCACCACCAGGAAGGCCTGCAGGTCGTTGGTCTTCACGCTGCTCATGGGTCAATTGTGAGCTCAACTCAGTAATGCATCAACTTTCAGCCGGCTTATCGCGGTAGCAGGCGCCGCCTATCTTGGCGACCTGAGTTCCCACTGAGGCCGTCCGCACATGAAACCCACCACGCTGCTGCTGGCACTGATTGCCAGCCATTTCGTTCCGCAGTCGGCCGTGGCCGCCGAGGCACCGGTCGCAGCAAGAACCGCCGGCGCCGACAATTTCTACAGAAGCACCAGCGTAAAAGGCGAGCGCGTCAGCTTCCGCAACCAGTACCAGATGGAGGTGGTCGGAACGCTGTACCGGCCTCAGGGCCAGGTGCGGGGTGCCCGCGCGCCAGCCGTGGTAGTCGGTCATCCGATGGGCGCAGTGAAGGAGCAGAGTTCACAGTTGTACGCGCAGAAGCTGGCTGAGCAGGGCTTCGTTACGCTGGCGATCGACCTGTCCTTCTGGGGTGAAAGCGCCGGTACGCCTCGGCACCTGGTGTCGCCGGAAATCTATTCGGATGACATCAGTGCGGCGGTGGACTTGCTGAGCGCGCAGTCGTTCGTGGACCCGGAACGAATTGGCGGCTTGGGTATCTGCGGCAGTGGCAGTTTCGTGATCAGCGCGGCGAAGATCGATCCACGCATCAAGGCAATCGCGACGGTCAGCATGTATGACATGGGCGCCGCTGTGCGCCAGGGGTTGAACAACACGCAGTCGCTTCAACAGCGCAAAGCGATGATCCAAGCGGCGACGAAGCAGCGCCTGGTTGAGTTCAACGGTGGGCAGGCCGCCTATGTGCCGGGCACCGTGAACACGCTGGACGCCGATACGCCGGACGTGCAGCGTGAGTTCTTCGATTTTTACCGTACGCCGCGCGGTGCCTATGCGGCCGCAGGCGAGCAGCCCGAACGAACCACCCAGCCGCTGTTCAGCAGCCTGGTCAAGTTCGTCAATTTTTATCCTCTCAACGATATCGAGACCATCTCGCCGCGGCCGATGTTGTTCATCTCGGGTGACCATGCACATTCCCGTGAGTTCAGCGAGGATGCGTACCGCAGGGCAGCCCAGCCGAAGGAACTCTACTGGGTGAAAGATGCCGGCCACGTAGACCTGTATGACCGCACCGACCTGATTCCCTTCGCCAGGTTGGCGACGTTCTTCCAGCAAGGCCTCGCTGGGAAATGAGCAGTAACGACGCGACGGCCGAACGGGCCAACTGGGGCGGTGTGCTCGCGATGACGCTATGCGTGTTCGCACTGATCGCCTCCGAATTCATGCCGGTGAGCCTGCTCACGCCCCTGGCGGCTGACCTCGGTGTGTCCGAAGGGCTGGCCGGGTATGGAATTGCCATCTCCGGCGCCTTAGCAGTGCTGACCAGCCTGTCGATCTCCCGGTTGGCCGGCAGCATCAACCGGAAGACGCTGCTGCTGACGCTCACCGCGGTGATGGCGGTGTCGGGCGTGGTGGTGGCGATGGCTCCGAGCTACCCGATGTACATGATGGGCCGGGCGCTGATCGGCGTGGTGATCGGTGGGTTCTGGTCGTTGTCTGCGGCCACGGCCATGCGCCTGGTGCCTGCAGCGCAGGTGCCGCGAGCACTGGCGATCTTCAATGGCGGCAACGCGCTGGCGACGGTAGTGGCCGCGCCACTGGGCAGTTACCTTGGCGGCGTGATCGGATGGCGCGGCGCGTTCCTGTGCCTTCTGCCTGTGGCAGCCATCGCGCTGGCATGGCAGTGGCGGTGCCTTCCTTCCATGCCCGCAGAAGGAGGGCCATCCCACGGCGGGGTACTGGCCCTGTTGCGGCGGCGGGTGGTGATGCTGGGCATGGCGGCGTGCGGCGCGTTCTTCATGGGGCAGTTTGCCGTGTTCACCTATGTGCGCCCGTTCCTGGAGAAGGTCACGGGTGCAGGGGAATCCGCAGTTCCGCTGGTGCTGCTGGCCATGGGTGCAAGCGGCTTTGTGGGCACGCTCGCGATCGGGGCATTCATCAGGCGCGGGCTCTACCGCACGCTGGTGGCTGTCCCGATCCTGATGGCGGTGATTGCCGTAACGCTGGTGCCGCTGGGTTCGCACCTTTGGCCGACTGCCGCACTGTTTTCGGTATGGGGGCTGCTGGCCACGGCTGCACCGGTGGGCTGGTGGAGCTGGCTGGCGCGTACGTTCACCCGCAACGCTGAGGCGGGCGGCGGGCTGATGGTAGCGGTGGTGCAGTGCTCGATCGCGCTGGGTTCCACCCTCGGTGGCCTGCTGTTGGACAGCGCTGGTTTCGCCAGTACGTTCCTGGCCGGCGCAGGCCTGCTGTTGCTCGCGGCCTTGCTTGCCCATGTCACGGCCGCCGATGCTGCATCCGCGTCCGGCTCGGCGGTTGCCACGGAAGCCCGAGGCTGATGGGACGCGCAGCGTGGATCATTGCGCAGCTGCTTTCGCTTTGCCTTGCATTCGCGGCGGTGCCTGCATGTTCTGCCGGGCAGAATCAGCACGCCGTTGCGCTCATGAAAACCGCACCCAACCCGAAGGTCCCTGCAATGAAGATCCGGCTGATCATCAACGACCAGACATTGTCGGCCACGTTGGCGGACAGCGTTCCCGCACGCGACTTCGCCGCCCAGTTGCCGATTACCCTTCAGCTTGAGGACTATGCTGCTACGGAGAAGATCGCGCAGCTCCCTCACCGCCTCAACATTGCCGGCGAACCGGACGGGATCACGCCAGTGGCCGGCGATATCGCCTTCTACGCGCCGTGGGGGAATCTGGCGATCTTCCACAGGCCGTTCGGTTACTCGAAGGGTCTGGTGCGGTTGGGCCGCATCGAGGGGGACTTACAGGCGCTTCGCGCGGAGGGACCGGTGGAAGCGCGGATCGAGTTCGAGTAGACGTCTGGCTACGTTCCCTGCACACGAAGGAGCAGCTATGAACATCAAGTACAGCCGGTTCTCTGTCACCGAGCTGGATGCCCACCAGCAAGCCATCATTCCAATCAGCGCCTGCGCAGCGGCGGGTAACATGAGTGCCCTTGATCAGGCGTTGAATCAAGGTCTGGACGCGGGGCTGAGCGTGGCAGAGGTGCGCGAGATCCTCGTGCAGGTCTATGCTTATGCAGGTTTCCCACGGAGCCTGAACGCGTTGAGCGAACTGATGAGGGTGGCGCAGGCACGCAGGCAGCGGGGCATCCAGGATGAAGCTGGCCGCGAGCCGGGCAGGCCGATCCCCAAAGGAGACGCTCTGCTCGCCGCAGGCACGGCCAATCAGACCAGGCTGGCTGGCGGCCCGGTCTCAGGGCCTTTGTTCGATTTCGCACCCCAGGCAAATGAGTACCTGCGTACGCATCTGTTTGGCGACATCTTCGAGCGCGACAACCTTGATTGGCAAATCCGCGAGTTGGCCACGGTCAGCATGCTGGCTGCCATGTCCGGGGTGGAGCCGCAGTTGCAGTCTCACATTGGCATCAGCATGAACATAGGGCTGCGCCCAGAGCAGCTGTACTCGCTGGCTGCTGTTCTCGAAGCGCGCTTCGGCCTGGAGGCCGCGGAACGTGTTCGTGTCGGTATTCAATGCCAGCTGGACGTTCGGCACGAATGATGTTCAGACGAGAGATACCGTCGCATGGCGCACGCATTGGAGGATTGAATGAAAAAGATGATCATCGGAACGTTGATCAGCATGCTGGCAGGACCCTTCAGTGTTGGAGCGCAGGAGGCACAGATGACAAGGCTCTCGAAGATCACCGTCAATGCAGACCATCTGCCCGCCTATAGAGACGCCTTGGCGGAGGAGGTTCGCGCTTCAATGGAGCTGGAGCCCGGCGTGCTGTCGTTGTATGCGGTCTTTGACAAGGAAGATCCGACCCGGCTGACAATCCTTGAAATCTATGCGAGCCGGCAGGCTTACGAACAGCATGTGAAGAGCTCGCATTTCCTCAAGTACAAAAACGGCACGCTGCACATGGTCAAGTCACTGGAACTGGTTGATGTTGATCCTCTTCTGCCGGAGCTGAAAATCAAATAATCGCCGGGTGGGGGGCGATACCCAAACGGTCACCATTTGCCGGCGTGACGGCGCGGCGCTACGCTTCCACGATGTCAACTTCGACCTCCGCAGCACTCGACGCCGGACGCGGCCCCGCCGAGCACGGCGTGCGCACCCAGATCATCGAGGCTGCCACCGCGCATTTCAGCCACTACGGCTATGACAAGACCACGGTGTCCGACCTCGCCAAAGCCATCGGCTTCTCGAAGGCGTACGTCTACAAGTTCTTTTCCTCCAAGCAGGCCATTGGCGAGGTGATCTGCGCCAATTGCCTCAGTCAGATCGAAAGCGAGGTTCATCAGGCCCTGCAAGGCGTGCAAGCGCCTGCCGAGAGGCTGCGGTTGTTGTTCACCGTCTTTGTGGAGGCCGGTCTTCGCCTGTTTCTGCAGGATCGGCGCCTGTATGAAATTGCCGTTGCGGCCGCGACGGATCAATGGCCTTCCGCGCAGGCGTATGAAGGGCGCATCAGGCAGCTTGTTGAAGACATCATCAAGGATGGACGCGCTTCTGGGGCATTTGAGAGCACGACGCCGCTTGAGGACACCAGCCGTGCGGTCTACCAGGTCCTGCTTCCTTATCTGAACCCTGTAACGCTGCCGCACCTGGCGCCCCTGCACAAAGAAGCGCCAAGTGCCTTGCAGGAGTTGGTCCTCCGGAGCCTTGAGTCACGCCCGCAGTGACTATTGACTATATTAGTCACTAGGAACAGAATCCCTCCGGATACCCCACTCCGGAAGGCCGCATGCGTCGCCGTTTTATAGTCACAGCCCTCTCCTGTGTTGCTCCGTTGTTCCTTGTGGCCTGCGGAAAGTCGGATGACGTCGATCCCCGGACCGCTCCGCCCATCGTCCGGATTGCCCAAGTGCAACCGGGGGCGGGAGGCGCGCGCACGTTCACAGGAACCGTCGCCGCACGCGTACAGAGTGATCTGGCCTTTCGGGTGGGTGGCAAGGTCACCGAGCGCCTGGTTGAGACGGGGCAGACGGTAAAGCGCGGCGACGTGCTCTATCGGATTGATCCCGTCGATCTGAATTTGGCAGCGGCCTCCCAGCAGCAGGCCGTCATCGCGGCCCGAGCGCAAAGCGCGCAAGCCACCGCAGACGAAGCGCGATACCGCGATCTGGCAGCCAAGGGCGTCGTTTCCCGGTCGGCCTACGATCAGATCAAAGCGGCGGCGGACGCAGCATCGGCACAGCTCAAGGCGGCCGACGCGCAAGCCCGGGTTGCACGTAATGCCAGTCAATACACGGCGCTCGTCGCCGATGCCGACGGAGTGGTCATGACCATCTCCGCTGAGCCCGGTCAGGTCGTGGCGGCGGGGCAGATCGTCGCCCGGCTTGCCCGTGCAGGCAGTCGGGAGGCCGTGGTCCAGTTGCCCGAGACGCTGCGACCCCAGATCGGCTCCGTGGCCTCAGCGTCCCCGTTCGGGGCAAGCGGCAAGATCCCCGCGCGGTTGCGCGTGCTCTCGGAATCGGCCGACCCCGCCACCCGGACCTTCGAAGCCCGCTACACCCTGGAAGAGGGCAGCACGGCGCTGCCGCTGGGTTCCACGGTGGCGGTCGAACTTGCAAGCGCAGCACCTGCCGGTGCGTCGGCCGGCGTCGAGGTGCCGTTGGGCGCGCTGTTCGATCCTGGTACCGGTCCCGGCGTCTGGGTGATCGGTGGTGAGCCGCTCAAAGCCCATTGGACGCCGGTCGCCGTCAAGCAGTTGGGTGATGACCGGGTAGTGGTTGAGGGGGCCCTGAAAGCATCGGATCGCGTGGCTGCCCTCGGCGCCCATCTACTCCGCGAAGGGCAGGTGGTTCGCATCGCTGAGACCGCCAGGAACGCCGCTGCAGACGGAGCCCACCAGTGAGTGGGTTCAATCTGTCGGCACTTGCGGTGCGCGAGCGTGCCATCACGGTTTTCCTGATCTTTCTGGTCTCCGTTGCCGGCATCGTTTCCTTCTTCCAGCTCGGCCGCGCTGAGGACCCTGCGTTCACTGTCAAGGTCATGACCATCGTGACGGCCTGGCCTGGCGCTACGCCAACAGAAATGCAGGACCAGGTCGCCGAGAAGCTGGAAAAGCGTCTGCAGGAACTGCGCTGGTATGACCGCAGCGAAACCTACACCCGGCCTGGCCTGTCCTTCACTACGCTGACATTGCAGGATGGCACGCCACCGTCGGAGGTACAGGAGGAGTTCTACCAGGCGCGCAAGAAGATGGCTGACGAAGCCGCAAATCTGCCTACGGGCGTGATCGGCCCGATGGTCAACGACGAATACGCCGATGTCACGTTTGCTCTCTTCGCACTGAAAGCGAAGGGTGAACCGTTCCGCCTGCTCGCGCGTGATGCCGAGACGCTGCGTCAGCGATTGCTGCACGTACCTGGCGTAAAGAAGGTCAACATCATTGGTGAGCAATCCGAGCGCATCTATGTGGAGCTATCGCACGAACGCCTGTCGAACCTGGGCATAACACCGCAGGACGTGTTCGGGGCGCTGAACGGGCAGAACGCCCTGACGCCGGCAGGCTCGGTCGAGGCCAAGGGCCCGCAGATCTTCATTCGCCTCGATGGCGCGCTCGATCAGCTGGACAAGATCCGCGATACACCCATCGTTGCACAGGGCAGGACCCTCAAATTACGGGACATCGCCACCGTCAAGCGTGGCTATGAGGACCCGTCGACCTTCATGATCCGCAACGGTGGCGAGCCAGCCATGCTGCTGGGCATCGTCATGCGCGACGGCTGGAATGGCCTGGATCTCGGCGCCTCACTCGACGCGGAAGTCAGGAAGATCAATGACGGGCTTCCTGTCGGGATGGCGCTGGACAAGGTCACCGATCAGGCCGTGAACATCAGCTCGTCGGTCGACGAGTTCATGATGAAGTTCTTTGCCGCGCTGCTGGTGGTGATGCTGGTCTGCTTTGTCAGCATGGGCTGGCGGGTGGGTGTCGTGGTGGCTGCGGCCGTGCCGCTGACCCTCGCTGCCGTGTTCATGGTGATGGCTGCGACCGGCAAGAACTTTGACCGCATCACGCTCGGCTCGCTGATTCTTGCGCTCGGTCTGCTGGTGGACGACGCCATCATTGCCATCGAAATGATGGTGGTGAAGATGGAAGAGGGCTATAGCCGGGTCAAGGCATCGGCCTACGCGTGGAGCCATACGGCAGCGCCCATGCTGGCCGGCACCCTGGTCACTGCGGTGGGCTTCATGCCCAACGGTTTCGCCCGGTCCACTGCGGGCGAATACACCAGCAACATGTTCTGGATCGTGGGCATTGCGCTGATCGTGTCGTGGGTGGTCGCGGTGTTCTTTACGCCTTACCTCGGGGTGAAGCTCCTCCCTGAACTCAAGACCGTCGAAGGCGGACACAGCAGCCTCTACGACACGCCGCGCTACAACCGTTTCCGTTCAATCCTGGCGCGCGTGATTGCGCGTAAGTGGCTTGCCGCAGGTTCGGTGATCGGTCTGTTCGTGCTTGCTGTGGTGGGCATGGGGCTGGTGAAGAAGCAGTTCTTCCCCATCTCCGACCGCCCGGAAGTGCTGGTCGAAGTGCAGATGCCCTACGGCACCGCCATCGACCAGACCAGCCTGGCTACCAGGAAGGTCGAAAAGTGGCTTTCGGAGCAGGAAGAATCGAAGATCGTCACGGCCTATATTGGTCAGGGCGCTCCCCGGTTCTATCTTGCCATCTCGCCGGAACTACCGGATCCGGCATTCGCCAAGATCGTGGTGCGTACCGACAGCCAGGAACAGCGCGATGCCTTGAAAGCAAGGCTGCGCCAGGCGGTGGCTGAGGGATTGGCACCAGAGGCGCGTGTGCGTGTGACCCAGTTGGTGTTCGGGCCCTACTCGCCATACCCGGTGGCCTACCGTGTCAGCGGTCCGGATACGGATGTCATCCGTGGCATTGCGGCCAAGGTGGAGCAGACCATGCACGCCAGTCCGATGATGCGCACGGTCAACAACGATTGGGGCGTGCGCACGCCAACGCTGCACTTCACGCTCGATCAGGACCGCTTGCAGGCCATGGGCATGACCTCGGCGTCCGTCTCGCAGCAGTTGCAGTTCTTCCTGAGCGGCGTGCCCGTCACTGCCGTTCGTGAGGACATCCGCACCGTTGAGGTTGTCGCTCGATCTGGTGGAGAAACGCGTTTGGATCCTGCGCGCATCGCAGACTTCACCCTGGTCGGTGCTGCTGGCCAGCGAGTGCCGCTGTCGCAGATCGGCTCGGTCGAGGTTCGGATGGAAGAGCCGGTGCTGCGCCGCCGCGATCGGGTACCCACCATCACCGTGCGCGGTGACATTGACGATGCACTGCAGCCACCGGATGTATCCACCGCTATCAGCAAGCAGCTTGCGCCGCTCATTGCCTCGCTGCCCGAGGGCTACGCGATTACCCAGGCCGGTTCCATCGAGGAATCGGGCAAGGCGATGAGCGCGATGCTGCCGCTGTTCCCAATCATGCTGGCGGTGACCCTGCTGATCATCATCCTGCAGGTACGTTCCATCTCCGCGATGATCATGGTCTTCATGACCAGTCCGTTGGGGCTGATCGGCGTGGTGCCGACCCTGCTGCTGTTCCAGCAGCCGTTTGGCATCAACGCGCTGGTTGGATTGATCGCATTGTCGGGCATCCTGATGCGCAACACGCTCATCCTTATCGGCCAGATCCACGAGAACGAAGAAGCGGGGATGGATACCTTCCACGCCATCATCGAGGCGACAGTTCACCGCGCCCGTCCAGTGATCCTCACTTCTCTGGCAGCGGTGCTTGCGTTCATTCCGCTGACCCATTCGGTGTTCTGGGGAACGCTTGCCTACACGCTGATCGGCGGCACCATTGCCGGCACCGTGATGACACTGGTGTTCCTGCCGGCGATGTACGCCATCTGGTTCAAGGTGCGAGCGGACAAGACCCCCGTCGCCTGATGGTGGCCCGAAGAACCTCCTCCAAATGGGACGTGAGCCATGAGTACTGCCGACAGAGACCGCATTGTGGTGACCGGAATGGGCGTGGTCAGTCCACTCGGCTGTGGAGTTGAAACCGTCTGGTCGCGCCTCCTGGCGGGGCGCTCCGGGATCGGGTCGCTGGGTGCCGAGCTTGCCGCGGGAACCGGCTGCGAAGTCGGCGGCCGCGTGCCTGACCGCATTCAAGATCCCGAGGCGGGTTTCGATTCTACCGGCATCATCGCGCCGAAAGATCTGAAGAAGATGGACCGGTTTGTCGAGTTCGCGCTGGTCGCCGCCCATGAAGCCCTTGAGCAGGCCGGTTGGCGGGAAGCCGATCAGCGTGGGCGGCTGCGAACGGCAACCGTGATTGCCACCGGGATCGGCGGGTTTGGATCCATCGTCAATGCGGTCCACACCACCGAAAGCCGAGGGCCTGGGCGGTTGTCGCCCTTCACTGCACCCACCTTCCTGGCGAATATGGCGGCTGGGCAGGCATCGATCCGTTACGGGTTCAAAGGTCCGCAGGGCGCTCCCGTCACGGCCTGCGCGGCGGGTGTCCAAGCCATTGGTGATGCGGCGCGTCTCATTCGGTCCGGTGAGGCGGACATCGCGTTGTGCGGTGGTGCAGAGGCAGCAATGCACCGGGTCAGCCTCGGTGGCTTCGCCGCTGCCAAGGCACTGAGCACGTCGTTCAATGACACACCACAGGCTGCGTCCCGCCCGTTTGATGAGCAGCGGGACGGCTTTGTCATGTCCGAAGGGGCGGGGCTGCTGGTGATCGAGCGGCTGGATCACGCGCGCTCGCGTGGTGCCACCCCGCTGGCCGAGCTGGTCGGCTACGGCACCACTTCGGATGCCTACCATTTGACTGCGGGACCCGACGACGGCAGTGGCGCCCGCAGGGCGATGGAGATCGCGCTGGCGCAGGCCGGCATTTCCGCTGAGCAGGTCGACCACATCAATGCGCACGCGACGTCGACCCAGGTGGGGGACCGGGCAGAGCTTGCGGCCATGCGTGCCTTGTTCGGCGCCCGTCCAGATCTTCTCATCTCTGCCACCAAGTCCAGCACCGGGCACCTGCTCGGGGCGGCTGGCGGCATCGAAGCAATCTTTACGGTGCTTGCCTTGCGCGATCAGGTCGCGCCGGCGACGCTCAACCTCGGCCGCCCGGATCCGTTGGCAGACGGGCTTTCCATCGTCGCCGGCGGGCCGCGGAAAGCGGAGATCGAGTTCGCGTTGACCAATGGATTTGGCTTTGGCGGCGTGAATGCCAGTGCATTGTTCAGGCGGATGTGAGCGTGGTTCGCTCCAGCGGCCTCCCAAGCAAAACCGCCCTGCGCTGGGAAGGTGCACGGGCGTTGAGCCGACGTTGGATACTGGATGCAGCCGGCGCTGTGTTTGCGGAAGACGGGTTTGAGAGCGCGACGATGAAGCGCATCGCTGAGGCCTGTGACGTCAGCAAGGTCACGATCTATGCCCACTATCGTGACAAGGCGCAGCTCTACGGGGCCGTCATGGACAGCCATCTGGCATCCTTGCCGGTTGCTGGGCTGCACATGCATGGAACGTTGGATCTTGGCGATGCGCTGATGCGGATCAATGATGGCATCGGACGGTTGGCGGCAAACCCTTCATGCCAGGCCTTCTGCAGGACGCTCTCGCGTTCGGATCATGCCCGCGCTGTCTACATGGAGCACTGGCGTGCGGTGCTCCAGCCGTACTTCGATCTCGCCGAACAGGCGATGGCGACGGCCTCCGCAGGGTCGCTGCATTCCAGTGACAGTGAGAAGTTTCTCAGGCTCATCCTTGCAGAGCATGGCCTGCCAAATAGGGCAACGCCCATGTCTGGAAGCCATGCCACGGTCGCGCTTTTCGTGCGCGCCTATGCACAAAGGCCGTCGGATGCCTGGCAGGCGCCGCCCGAGCGTGGGTGAAGGCACCCGGTCGGCGCATGACTTCATGCACTGCACGATGACTACAAATGTAGTCATCGTGTGTCTGTCCAGTGGAGGAGCCCGGCATGAGAGCCTGTTTGTTCGCCTGCATATTCTTCCTCGCGCTGCGCCCCTGGATGGCCGGCGCCAACACGCCTGACGCCCTCGCAGCGATCGAGCAGAATGCCCGCAATGCGCATTCCGATGCGGTCTTCATTGAGCGAGAAGGCGCTGTCCTGCTGCAGATCGCGCCCGCCGCCGGTGAAGAACGGATCCACCTCATGTCGGCGACCAAGTCCGTCGTCGCCCTGGCCATCGGGCTGCTGCTCGATGACGGCAGGCTCGCTTCCATCGACGAGCCGGTCAGCACTGTTTACCCGGAATGGCGGCAGGGCAGGAAGCGGGACATCACGATCAGGATGCTGATGGACCACACCTCCGGACTGCAGAACGTAGCCAACGCCGGCGTGGAACTGGAGGGCGCACCGGATCTGGTGAAGCTGGCGCTGGCGGCCGAGGTGTCCACCGATCCAGGCACCACGTTCGCTTACAACAACAAGGCCACCAATCTCCTGCCGGGCATCGTCGAACGGCTTGCCGGCAAGCCGCTGGATGTCTACCTGGACGAACGGCTGTTCAAGCCACTCGGCATGTCCGGTCATGCATGGATGAAGGATCAGGCCGGCACGCCCTTGGGCATGGCCGGGCTATCGCTGTCAGCCCCTGATCTGGCGGCGATCGGAAGACTGATGCTGGCCGGTGGCGTCGCCCCGGACGGCGAGCGGTTGCTGAGCGAGCGCTCGGTGGCGTTGATGACCGCCGAGAGCGCACGCTCCCCCGATGTCGGCCTGCTGTGGTGGCGCATCCCCGCTTGGGAGCACTACCGGCTGAAATCAGCGGCAGCAGCCCTCCTGTCTGCCCGCAGCGTGGACGCCGGGATGCAGGAGGTGCTGCTGGCCACCGAGGGCCGGCTGTTCGACAGCAAGGCAGCGCTGATCAGCTTCCTGGCCGAACGCCTGGGACCTGCCTGGCCACAGCGTTACGCGGCAGAAATCAGCGGGCGCGGACTGAAACTCAGCGACATCTTCGACATCGACCGGGGGCCGGTAGCGGCATACGCAGCCAACGGCTATCTCGGCCAGCACCTGGTCATTGTTCCCGGCAAGGGCGTGGTCGCGGTCAGGCAGATCCACCGGCGGGACAGCCACAGCGCTCCGCTCGACGATTACGCCGCGTTTCCCATGGACGTACTGCGTTTGGCGGAGACACTGTGACAGTCGACGGCGCTAGGGGAGGCGGCAGCCCGCGAACACATCCAGGCCCGGCTCGTAAACCCCGCTGCTGATATCGAACAACCCCAGCAGGGAGTGGAAGAGATTGTCGTGGCTGTAGGATCTGGTGCCCGCAGCATGACGCAGGCAGGCAACCTCAAGTCGTGCATGGGTCGCGAAGGCAGGAGAGAACCACATCACCAGCGGCACCTGGGTCTGCTCCCGTGGCGCGATGAAGTAGGGCGTCCCATGCAGATACAGGCCGTGCTCGCCAAGCGACTCGCCATGGTCGGACACATAGATCAGGGCTACATCGCGCTGGTCCGCGTAGGTCTGCAGCAGGTCGATGGCCTTGCCCAGCAGGCGGTCGGTATAGACCAGCGTATTGTCGTAGGTGTTGACCAGCGCGTCATTGCTGCACTTCTGGATCTGGTTGCTGTCGCAGGTGGGGCTGAATGTCGTGGCATCGGCCGGATAGCGTTCAAAGTACGTGGGCCCATGGCTGCCCAGCTGATGCAGCACGATCAGCCCATCACCCGGCATCGCCTCGATGCGCGCGCCCAGCTGGTGCAGCAGGATTTCGTCATGGCAGGTGCCATCCCGGTTGACACACAATCCAGGCACTTTCAGCGGAGGCATGTCATCGGTGGGCACGCGCTCGCACACGCCCTTGCAACCTCCATTGTTGTTGTCGCGCCAAAGCACGCTGACACCAGTCCGCTGCAGGATGTCGAGCACGTTCTCTTCCGACGCCGCAGCCACACCGTCGTACTGCGACCGCGTCATCTGCGAGAACATGCAGCGCAGCGACACCGCCGTTGCGGTACCGCAGGAGGAAACGTCGCCGAAGCTGATGACGTTGTCTTTGCGTGACAGGTACGGGTTGGTCGGGCGAGGGTAGCCGTTGAGCTGGAAGTTCTGTGCTCGTGCCGTCTCGCCAGCCACCACGACGACCAGGCGGGGGCGTTTGCCGGGTGTGCGGGTGGCATCCTCGCCGACAGCCCGCAATGGTTGCGCCTTGGCGCTGTAGCTGCTCCTGAGATAGCCATAGGTGTGGCGGACCACGTTCAGCGGCAACACCTGCTCGCGGATGTAGCGATTGTTGCGCAGCAACGACGAATACTCCTTGTAGAACGCAAACGACACCGCCGTCAGCACCATCAACGTCGCCAGCACATTTCCCAGCCATACCAGCGCCGCCCGCAGGGGGCGGCCGCTGTTTCCGGTGCGCATGACCAGCAGGACGCACGAGGGCAGGGCGCCCAGCAACAGCACTGTCAGCAGCAGCGGGATCGAGAGATAGGACGTCATCTCGGCCTGGTTGGTCTCCAGCGCGTTCTGCACCATGTCGCGGTCGATCAGCACGCCGTAATGAAGCATGAAGTAGCTGCACGCGGCACTGATGAGAACCAGGAGCGCCAGTACCGGCTTGCGTACATAGGGAAGGATGCCGATCGGCGTGAACAGCAGATTGAACAGGCAGAACAGCAGCACCGGCAGGCTGAAGAAGAACAGGGTGCTGCGCAGGTCATGGATGTCCATGACGGACCACAGTGTTTTCCAGAGGGCGATGTTTCCCAGCGTGGCGAAGAACAACGCGGTGCACCACACAAGCACGATCGGATGATGAGGGGAAAGTCTGAAGCATGGACGCACGTGCACAATCCGTTGTACGAGAAGTGCGCGCAGTATCTGGATGCGTTTATCAGGAAGTTGTCAGCTTTCGTGCTCAGCCCAGCAGAACCACGGCCCATACCGTAGCGACCATCAACAGCGCCGTGGTCTGCGCCGCACTGCCCATGTCCTTCGCATTCTTGGAAAGCGGGTGATGTTCCAAAGATATGCGGTCGACCACCGCTTCGATGGCCGAGTTGAGCAGTTCCACCATCAGGCTGATGAAGCAGACCACCAGCATCAGGGCGCGCTCGCTTCGGCTGACATCCAGCAGGAAGGCCACGACCGCCAGTGCGCCATGCAGCAAGAGCAGCTGGCGGAAGGCCGCCTCTCCCCGAAAGGTGGCGATGAAGCCATCGCGTGAATGGATCAGGGTATGGAAGATGCGGCGCAGGCCGGTCTTTCCGTGCGGGTACTTGCCGTTGCCATTGGGGTGCCCTGGCTGCATTTCGGTCCTGCCTACATATTGAGATCCGGCAAGGATGTGCAGGCCCGTGTCAGGAAGCTGTCAGGTGCCGGGCGTGGCTGGGAGCATCTGCAGGGTGAATCGGCAGCCTTGCGCCGAAGTCTCGACCGTCATCTGCCACCCCATGTGTTCGACAGCGCGCTGCACGATGGACAGGCCCAGGCCTTCGCCGCTCTGCCGGGCGCTGGGCATGAAACGCTGGAACTGCTGAGCATCAATGCTGGGCGGCAGTCCCGGGCCGGTATCGGCGATGCGCAGCGTGCCGCCCCGCAGCTCGACCCTTACTTCGCCCTCGTCGGTGTACTGGCAGGCATTGCGCAGCAGGTTCCAGACCACACTACGTGCCAGCTCTGCATTGGTCAGCACCTGCTGGTCCTGCGGCGCATCCAGAACCAAGCGCACCGGCTTGCCCGAAAGCCACGGCGCACATCGCTCCCTGCATTCCTCGATCAGCGCCCGCACAGGCACGACGCTGCGCGGAACCGTCCTGGGGTCACGCGAAAGCAGCAGCAGGCAGGTCAACTGCCGCTGCATTTCCTGGGTGGTGCGCATGATGCGATCGGCGCTGGCCACCAGGTGGCTGTCGGCGGGCAGCTGGTGCACCAGTGTCTCGGCCGCGCCACCGATGATCGCCAAGGGCGTGCGCAGCTCATGACTGGCATCGCCCGCAAAGCACTGTTCGCGTTGCAGGAACTGCTCAAGCTCGTCGCTGTGCTGGGCGAAAGCGCGCGCAAGCACACCTATCTCATCGCGTGCATCCTGGTAGGGGAAGGGCTTGTGCTTGTTCTGCACCGCCTCGGCCAGACGGGTGATGGGCGCGATGACATGGGTCGCGGTTCGGCGGCCGATCCAGAACGCGCAAAGCACGCAGGTGAGGATGACCAGCGCCGCAAAGGCATTGATCAGATGCTCCAGGTAGGCATAGTGTTCGCCATCCTGCAGCAGGTAGTAGCGCTGTCCGTTGCTTTCGAAGACCCGCAGATGCCATTCGTTCGGGCCTTCTTCACCGTGGTAGCCCGGCCCGTACCTGCGCAGCACCTGAGGAGCCGAGCGCGCGTCATACAGCTGGCTGCCTTTCGTCAGTTCCGGTTGCTCGCCACTGGCCAGTGCGGCCTGCAGCCGATGGACCTCGCGGTCCTGGGTCATCGAAACGACGGAGGCTCTTACCTCGTCGTAGTCCACCAGTTCGACCAGCACAATGAAGCCCATGGCACCGGCCATCAGCAGCACGAACGACACCGTGATGCGCGTTCTCAGTGTCAGGCTTCGATAAAGCGACTTCAGCGAGCGGGTAGTCATCGGCAGCAACTACTCGGCAGGTGCCAGTGCGGGCCTGTCCAGCCGCCAGCCAACGCTGTGCACCGTGGCAATGAGTGCAGGGTTGAACGGCCTGTCCACCTGCAGGCGCAGCTCATGGATGTGCGTGCGCAGTGCACCGCTCTCCGGCGGCTCGTCGCCCCAGATCAGGTATTCCATCTCCTGCTTGCGCACCACCGCGGGGGCAGCCCGCACCAGGCACATCAGCAGCTTGTGCGCTGTCGGGGTCAGATTGAGGGTGTGGCCCTGGCGCCACGCCTGCGGTGAACGGGTGTCGACGCGCAGATCGCCCCAGTCCAACACACTCTGGACCTGCCGGCCCTGGGCGCGGCGGACCAGCGCCTTGATGCGTGCGTCCAGCTCCTTCAGGGAGAAGGGCTTGACCAGGTAATCATCCGCACCCGACGCGAGCCCCTGCACGCGGTCCTCCACCGGATCCCGGGCGGTCAGCATCAGGATCGGCACCGGGTTCTGGAACTCCTGACGGAGCGCCTGGCACAGTGCCATGCCATCTAGGCGGGGCAGCATCAGGTCAAGCAGAATGGCGTCGTAATCGTTCTGCGTTGCCCTGCGCAGGCCGGTGGCACCATCCCGCGCATCGTCAAGCACGTAGCCCAGTGGCTCGAAGAAGGCGTAGAGATTTGCAACCAGCTCGGGGTTGTCTTCAATGATGAGCAGACGTGTCATGGGCTATGCGCATCCGTGCATGATCAATGGACGTTGAACGACCACCGCTAGTTTGCCACGTGCAAGGGCGCGCTGCGGGTCATTGCTGGACACGGCGGCAGGTGCCTGTGATAGCGTGCCGGGATGAAGATCCTTGCCCTATCCGGTAGCGCTCGCCGGCTGTCCACCAACACCGCATTGTTGAGGGCGCTGGAAGAAATCGCGCCACCGGATATCGCACTGAGTACCTACGCCGACCTCGGCGGACTGCCCGTTTTTTCTCCCGATCTTGAAGATCTGCCCTTGCCTGACAGCGTTGTGCACTTCAAGCGCTGCATTGAAGCCTGCGATGGCATTCTGATTTCGAGCCCCGAGTACGCACGAGGCATTCCGGGCGGCCTGAAGAACGCCATCGATTGGCTCGTATCGGGCGACCTTGTGATTGCAAAGCCCATCGCGCTGGTGCACGCATCCCATCGCGGCGACGACATGCTCGCGTCTCTGCGGCTTGTGCTGTCGACAATCAGCTCCCGCTTCAACGAAGAACTGTTCCTGCGCTTCCCCTTCATGAAGATGGAGTCGGAGGCCATTGCCGATGCCGTAAGGCAGCCGGTCAATCGCGGACCGGCGGAGGCCTTTCTTCAGGAATTTTCCCGCTACTGCCAGCGACCAGAGGGTGATTGAACATGATCGTTGGTGCAGTCTGCTGACAAGGGCTTGTGGCGTCAGCGGTTCACCGGTGCTTGCAGATGGGAATACCCCGCGGCCTCCACGAACTGCGGCAGTGTCCACAGCTGGCCGTTGGGCCCCCACGTGCCATCGGTGACATCGCTCACCATGATCGAAGCAACCAGCCGCTGCGTATCCGGCAGGGCCAGCGATTCCAGAATGGCCTGGTGCACAACCGCCGCGTAACGGGACCGGTGCTGTTCGTCGAGTACGCCGGCGGGTGCGAGGACGTGGACCAGGCACGGAATGACGTGGAGGAAGTCGGCACTGCCGCCACAGCGCCAGAAGCCGGCCGGCACCTCCTCGGCAATCACCCAGCACAGGCTGCGTTGGCGGGGATCAGGCCCCAGGCCGCTGCATTGCGTTGCAGCGGTATTCACCGCGGCGATCATCCGCTCGCGCTGAAGAGCGGTCAGTGCGTCGGCGGGTGTCTTGATGAGGATGGTGGGCATGGATAGCGCTCGTGGGTGAGGGAGCGCCCATTCAACCGCGCTGCGGCGCGGGTCTTAAGTGGCCGATTTGCCAACAATCGCGCAGAATCAGCCAATGCATGATTTCGTCCTGGTGGTGCCGCGCGCACCCTTTGCCTCCAGCGTCACCCTCACCCTTGATCTTCTGACCACCGCGGCCAAGCTGGCGTGCCGGGTCGGGGTTGCACCGCCGCGTTGGCGGGTCTGCGCGGTGACGCCAGGAAGCATTCCGCTTGGCAACGGCCTGCACCTGCAGGTGGACACGTTGCCTGCGCGCTCCTCTGCGCATGAATGCTGGATCCTGCCGGGCCTGGACATCGACGATGCCAGCCAACTCGACGCGCGCTTGGCCCAGCCGGACATTCCACCCTTGCTCGCTGCGCTGCGCCGCCATGCAAGAGCGGGCGGCACGATTGCAGGCTCCTGTTCGTCCGTGTTTCTGCTCAACGCAGCCGGATTGCTGGAGGGACGCTGCGTGACCACAACGTGGTGGTTGGCCCCTGCGCTGCGGCGCGTGGCGCCAACCACACGCGTCGAACCCGATCGCATGGTGCATGCGGATGGCACGCTGGTCACTGCCGGCGCCGCGATGGCACACATGGACCTGGTGCTTTACGTGCTGCGCCAGCGCTTCGGCGAGCAACTCACGGCCATGCTGGGCCAGGCGCTGCTGGTCGAGCAGCGTCGCCTGCAGTCGCTGTATATGTCGCCGGCGATGATGGTGCCCGAGAACAACCTGATTGCGCTGTTGACCCGCCACATCGCAGAGACGCTCCCGGAACCAGTCACCGTGGGCACGCTTGCCGCGCGGGCCAACATGTCCACACGCACCCTCAACCGCCAAGTGAACAAGGTGCTCGGCTACGGGCCGCAGCAGTTGATCCAGTCGGTGCGCTTGAACCGGGCGCGGGTGCTGCTGGAAAGTGGCGGGCTTTCGGTGGAAGAGGTGACCGCGCAGGTGGGCTTGGGCGATTCTGCGACGCTCAGGCGATTGCTGCGCAGGCGACTGGGCCTGAATCCTACCCAGGTTCGAGGGTGAGGGAGCTGCATTGCTGACTGCGGGCTTGCGGACGCCCATCGGGTCCGGTCCGGGCGCACGGATTCATTCACAGGCGCTGCTCTATATTCAGGGCCACAACGCCGCATACTGCGGCTGGACCGGGAGTATCCCCATGAAAACCGGACGTTTGCTTGGCATTGCCCTGGGTGCGGCAGTGACCCTGGTTGCTGCGCCTGCCTGGGCCGATCCGCCGCATCATGCACGGGGCAACGGACCGCCGCCCCATGCAGGCGGCCCGCACAACCGCGACGCACCCCCGCCGGGCTGGCAGAAAAAGGCATGGCGCCGCGGTGACCGCTTGCCTTGGGCCGAGGTTGACCGGCGCTACTGGGTGGACGACTACGCGCATTACCGTCTGCGCGACCCCGGCCGCGGTCAGCGCTGGGTGCGGCAGTCGGATACGGAATACCTGCTGGTGGAGATCGCCACCGGCGTGATCATCGACGCCCTGCGTCGCTAGGGATTCCGGCATGGGCCCCGGGCGGCGCGCAGCCGCCGCGGGGGTACTGCAGGCACGGCCGCCGGTGGCATCGCGCGCTTACCCCGGCAACTCGCACTTCATCCTGCCGTCCACGTAATACGGCTTCGGTACGTTCGGGTTGTCGCTGGTCTTTTCAAAGACCACTTCGAACGACGCCGCGTCGGGTGAACCTTTGCGATCGGTGCAGGCGTCCTGCAGCTTCTTCTTGACCGCGGCAATGCCGGCCTCGCGGTTGGCACCGTCGGCGCTGTTGGTCAGGTTTACGGTTTCAGCCAGGGCCAGTGGGCTGAAGGCACACAGGCAGCTGGCGATCATCAGGGCATGCAGCTTGGTCAAGGGGCGCGCCTCGCGGAAATCCAATGAGGCAGTCAGCATAATGCGGGAGCGTTAACAGCACGTGCCCGGTTGCGGCAGTTGGCTTGGCTGACGTTGTTTGGTACAAGCTCGCTGTCGAAGATCAGAGAATGGATGCGAGCCATGTCCGAACCCTATTCGGCCCTGCTCAGGCTGCGGCTGCCACGCGAGCGTCTTGCACGCTGGTTGGCCGCGCCGGTGCCTGCGGCATCGAGGTGGAAGGACTGGCGATCGATCGCCGGCCGGTGGCGCCTGCCCGGCGGCGCCGATCTGGCTGCGTCCAGTGATGTGGAGCTGGGTGAATTCCTCGCCGATTGCAATGCAATGCTGGCCCGGCATGCGGACAACCGCGCAGCGTTGGCCGCCATCCTGCAATCCGCGCAGGCGGAGAACATCAAGCTTGCGGCCTACGATCAGGCAGGGGCGTACTTCGTTGCAGGGTCACTGACGTATTCCGAGAACCTCCATGACCTGGTCGTGTTTCTGGCCATGGCGCGCGGCGCCGCCGATTTCCTTGAGCCTGGCGAGCACGGCGAGGCACTGGTGCACGACTACCTGTGGGCCGAGGACGGCGAGCGGGAGACGGTTGCTGCGGTCCACCTCGCCGGCAAGGGCGATTCCGGCTTCATGACGCCTGCGCAGTCTGGCGAGACCGCTGCAACCTTCGATGCAATGGTCGAGCTCATGCTGGAGGGAGCGGACGACCCGCAGTTCACTCCACGCAATCAGTTGGACCGTATTCAGGAGCGCGGCCATGCTGCCCAGGAGAACTAGATGACAGACACGGGCATCCGCAGGGATCCGGTCGGCAGGAGAGCGCGCTGCGTGCCCGCCGCCTTTGTGCTCTGCCTCTGCCTGTTGGCGGGGTCCGCGCTGGCCGAGACGGCACCGGCTGCGCGCACGTGGTTCGTGAGCGGAGCAGAGCTGGCCAGGCTCCTGCAGGGCAAGGGCGAAAGCGGATTCTGCAGCAGTGATCAGTGCCGGGACCTGTCAAGCGCCCGCGCGAGCGCCTATATCCAGGGTATTGCGGACGCAGGCCGAGGGCAGTGGTGCTGCCAGGGGCAGATCCTTCCCCATGAACTGGTCGACCGGGTGGCTTCGCACATCCGGCAGCTGCCTGCCGAACGACTGCAGCAGGATGCCGCATCTCTGGTCATCGAAGCACTTCAGACCGCGCTTCCCTGCCAACACGCGGCGTCCAGCAGCGACCGCGCCCACGCCGCGCAGAGAGCACGATGAGCGCTTGCTGCCGCTGCACGCCGGGCCGGAACGAAGAGAGGGCTGCCGCATGCGCGTGATGGAGACAGCGTTGTCTGCCGATGTGCTGGCCCTGCTGGAGGCCAGCGGCCTGCCAACAGAGGATCTGCGTGCAGGCAGGCCAATCACCCTTCTGGCAGCGACGTTGGATGGAGAGCTGCTCGGCTGTGTGGGCTACGAATCGAGCCGGGATGTGGTGCTCCTGCGCTCGCTGGCGATCCGGCCGATGTCGCAGGGCAGGGGCCTGGGGCAGCACCTGGTTGTGGAACTGGAACGGCATGCCAAAGCGGCGGGCGGCAGGACGGTGTTCCTTCTCACGACCACGGCAGCACCGTTCTTCGGGCAGCTTGGCTATGAGTGCGTCGCGCGCGATGCAGCACCTGGATTCGTCGCCGCGTCGACGCAGTTCAGTGGACTGTGCCCAGGCTCAGCCCAGCTGATGATGCGGCGGCTGTAGGGCAACCGGGCCCGGGGCGGTGCTTCAGCCGCCGCGCCCATCGGCGTCAGCGGATTGCCGCGTTGCAATCGGCGATGCCCGCAGTGCAGAGGGCCGCTGCGGTGTCGATACCGAAGCGCGCGTGATCAGCCGGTGCGCGAGTACGTGATTGACTGCCGCACGTCCCGGCGAGGCGGAGTGACGGATCGCCCGCAACAGGATGTCCATCGCGTTGTCGGCCATCTCCGCTACGGGCTGATGGATCGTGGTCAGCTCCGGCCACACCATCGTCGAAGCGGATGTGTCATCGAACCCGACCACCGAAAGATCGCCCGGTACCTGCAGGCCGCGACGATGCGCCACGGAAACGACCGCCGATGCCATGTCATCGTTGCTGGCGAAGATCGCGCTGGGTGGCGTCTGCAGCGTCAGCAGCTGCTCGGCAGCCTCCAGTCCAGACCGGTAGGTGAAGTAGCCCGGTTGGACGAGCGCGCCGTCGTAGACGATACCAGCTTCGGCCAGGGCATCCCGGTAGCCCTGCCAGCGATGCGCACTGGCCGTCTGGTTCGGATCGCCCTTGATGTAACCGATGCGGGTATGCCCAAGGGAGACCAGATGCGCCACCATGTCATGGCTGGCCTGGCGGTCGTCGATGCGCACGCAGGAAATCCTGTCGCTGAAGCGGCTGGACGCGATCGAGACCGCGGGAATGCCGGCATTGACGAATACATCGACGATGTCCTTTGACTCACACAGGGGCGGCGGAAGAATCACCCCTGCCACGGTGGTGGAAAGTTGCCGTGCCGCCTCGCGACGTGCCTGGGCGCCCAGTTCATCCCATGCAGCGATCACCAGCTGCGCCGCCGACCGCGTGGACCCGCGCAGTGCGCCGACCAGCAGTTCGCGCAGGTAGCTGGAGCTGGGATTGGTGTAGATCAAGGCGATGCACGTGCGCTGCGCGGCGGCCAGTGCGGATGCGGCGAGGTTGGGCCGGTAGTCCAGCGCGTGCACGCTGCGCAGGACGCGTTCGCGGTTGCCCTCGCGTACCCCGGCATGGCCGTTGATGACGCGCGACACCGTCATGGCGGAAACGCCTGCATGCGCAGCGACGTCATCGATGGTGATGGCGCTCGCTTTCCGGCGGACCGCTTTGTGGCCGTTCTTCAAGTGTCGATTCCCTTTGCTGCGCTGCATGATGACAAGCGCGATTGCGGGTGAGTAGTCTGCGCCCTGACGCGATGGTAGCGCTACCACTGGACCGGTGTAAGGCCAGCGGATGCCCCCCCCCCTTTACCGCGCGGCTGTTCCGGCAGGTCTGAAAGCGAGTGTGAGTCGCAGTGGGTGCAAAGCGTACTGCGATGTTCGGTGTGGAAGACGGGCATCGCCCGTGCGTGCCCCCAGGAGGGGCGGTACATCCATTCGATCGTATGTCAGAGGGGAGAGTCATGAGCGCTTTTTCGTTCCGTCGTACCCCAGGCCGGAGGGCTCGTCGATGAGCCGGACGCTGGCGAAGTTCACCTCCAGGGCCATGTTCACCTTTGTCGGTGGGGTCCTGGTCATCAATCCCGCATTCGCACAGGAGACGTCACCCGCCGCGCCTGTCGCCCAGCAGCAGAACCCGCCCAGTCCGAAACAGCTGGATACCGTGCAGGTCACCGGCATCCGCAACAGCCTCAGCCAGGCGATGGACATCAAGCGCGACTCGGCCGGCGTGGTGGATGTGATCAGTGCGGAGGACATCGGCAAGTTCCCCGACACCAACCTGGCAGAGTCCCTGCAGCGCATCACCGGCATCTCGATCGAACGACGTGATGGTGAAGGTGCACAGGTGACGGCGCGTGGCTTCGGCCCTCAGTTCAACATGGTGACGCTCAATGGGCGCCAGATGCCCGGCGCCGATGCATTCGGTGCGTCCGGGCAGGTCGCCATCGGTGGTGTCGACGGCGGTACCCGCGCCTTCAACTTCGCCCAGCTGGCTGCCGAAGCCATCAACGGCATCGAGGTCTACAAGACCAGCCAGGCCAATGTCCCCAGCGGTGGCATCGGTGCCACCATCAACATCCTTACCTCGCGGCCGTTCGACCATGAGGGCATCGTCGCCAGTGCCGGCGCGAAAGCTGTCTCCGACCGCAGCCAGCCATTCGGTGACGACCTGACACCGGAGCTGTCCGGCATCTTCAGCTACACCAATCCGGAAAAGACCTTCGGCGTGGGCGTGAGCGCCAGCTACCAGAAGCGCAAGGGCGGCTCGGTGCAGGCCACCGAGAACTACTGGAATGTGCAGCCGTGGACCGGCACCATGCCGGGCAACCCGAGGGTAGTCAACGCACCGGCGGTGGGCGCGCTGTACGCCCGGCCCAATGACCTGCGCTATGCGTTCTCCGAGTTCGAACGTGAGCGCATCAACGGCCAGGCGGTGCTGCAGTTCGCGCCGACCGATGCGGTGACCCTGACCCTGGACTACACCTATTCGACCAACGAGATCACCGAGAATCGTGGCGAGCAGGGCATGTGGCTGCAGAACAGCAATTACACCGACGTCGAATTCGACACCAGTGGCGCGGTAGCGACCCCAACCTACATCCGCGAGATCGCCGGCACCAAGGACTTCGGCCTTGAGCAGCAGCGCAGCATGCAGAAGTACAAGCTGGGGTCGCTGGGCTTCAATGCGGCATGGAACGTGACCGACCGCTTCAAGCTGACTTTCGATGCGCACAATTCGAAGAACGAAAGCCGCCCGAACGACCCGCTCACTGGCGGTGGCTCCATCTTCATGAGCATCGCCGGCACCAACAACTGCACCACCGGCCCGCATTGCGGCGGCTCATGGGTGCAGGAGCTGAACTTCAACAACGGCCTGCCGATCGGCACCCAGGTCTGGTTCCCGTCCACCGCCGATGCAGCCGCCAATACCAACGGCGTGGTCAACCCGGGCTTCGTGCCGGGCGAGATCGGCAGCCAGGTGCTGCGCGTCAACTCGCAGACCCAGATCAGCGAGATCAAGCAGGGCCGCGTGGATGGCGAGTGGATCTTCGACAGCGGTCGCTTCCAGTTCGGCGTGGACAGCAGCAAGGCCACCACCCATCGCATCCAGGCCGAAGAGGCCTATTCGACACTGGGTGACTGGGGCGTAGCCAACGTCAACCGTGACACGGCCGGCGGGCTGATGGACCTGATGCAGCCGGTCAACATCGTCGGTCTGTTTGATGATTACAGTGCCAGCAGCTGGACCGCATGGCGCGGCGACGCCGGCCGCCTCGCGCAGTGGGCGGCAAACGAGTATGGCGTGGGCCTCGGCGTGAGCCCCAAGCGCGCCGCCGACAACCTGGTGGAAGAGAAGACGAAGTCGGCCTACTTCCAGGTTGAGCTGGATGGCGAGCTGGGCGGGATGCGTACCAATACCCGACTGGGTGTGCGCTATGAAACGACGGACGTTGTCTCCACCTCGAACATCGCCATCCCGGAAGCGATCGAGTGGCAGTCCAACAACGACTTCCGAGTGGTGTTGTCCGACGAGCAGCAGCCGTTCACCGAAAAGAGCAACTACAGCTACATCCTGCCCAACCTTGATTTCAGCATCGATCTTCGCGAGGACCTGAAGGGACGTGTCTCGTTCGGCAAGAGCATCGCGCGCGCACCGATCGGCAACCTATATGCCGGCCCGACTGCCCAGCAGCCGTTCGGCTCGGTCCTGATCGACCCGTCCTCGCGGGCCAGCGGCACTGCACAGAACCCGCAGCTGAAACCGTTGGAATCGGACAACCTGGACCTGGCACTCGAGTGGTACTTCGCCGACGCGAGCTACCTGTCGCTGACCTACTGGAACAAATCGGTCGACAACTTCGTTGGCAACACCATTGTCCAGGAAAATCTGTACGGCCTGCGCGATCCTACCTCCGGTCCGGACGCGCAGGCGGCCCTGGCATTCCTCAACAGCGGTGCCTGCGTCACCCAGGTGGGCGCTGCCAACGCGGCGGCGTGCTCGGCCAATGACACCTCGCTGTTCACCGCCCTGGCCCTGCTGCGCAACAATCCGGCCGGGCTGGCCGCCTACAACGGCACCGACGCCCAGGTGCTGGCCACCGAGGCAGCCTACGATCTTTACGGCACGGCTGCCGATCCGCTCTACCAGTTCAACGTCAACCGTCCCATCAACCAGAACAAGGCCAAGCTGCACGGCTGGGAGCTGGGTGGACAGTATTTCTTCGGCGATACCGGCTTTGGCATTCTGGCCAACTACACCCTGGTCGATGGTGATGTGGGCTTCAACAATGCCGGCGATCCGGGCATCGACCAGTTCTCGCTCACCGGCCTGAGCGACACCGCCAACGCCGTGCTGATGTATGAGAAGTACGGCTGGTCGGTACGCCTTGCCTGGAACTGGCGCGACCAGTACCTGATCCTGGCCAACCAGGGTGCCAGCCGCAATCCGTACTATGTGGAGGCGTATGAGCAGTGGGATCTCAGCGTGAACTACACCCTGGATGATCACTGGTCGTTCGGCCTGGAGGCGATCAACCTGACCGGTGAGGATGTCCTCTGGCGCTCGCGCACCTCGCAGATGATCGTCAAGCTGGCCGACCAGAGTCCGCGGTATATGCTCGGCGTGCGCTACAAGTTCTGAACCGTGGGGGGTGCAGCTGCCACGGCAGCTGCACCGGTTGAAGGCATCTGACCGAACGGGACACGTCCATGCCGCGTTACGAAATGCTCAACAACGTTGCCCACCGCGATCTTCGCGTTGCCACCGGCTTCGGGCCGGAGTTCGGCGATGCGGTCGGCATGGTGCCAGCGTACCCGAGTGAATTTGCAGAACTGCAGCGGGAGTACCCGATCTTCCTGCGCAGGGATGCCGACACCGGTGGCTGGCAGTCGGTGGCTCTGCTGGGCTTCGAGCAGCACGAGAACCTGTTCCTGCAGGGCGACCGCTGGAATGCGGCGTACCTGCCCGGTGCGGCGGCCAAGGGGCCATTCCTGATCGGCTTCCAGGAGAACCACGTTGATGGCGCGCTCACCCGGGAGGCCGTGCTGCATGTGGATCTGGACCATCCGCGCGTGAGCGCGATGGAGGGGGAGCCGGTGTTCCTGCCGCAGGGAGGGAACTCGCCTTATCTCGAACACGTCGCCGGCGTGCTGCGCGGCATTCACGATGGCCATGCGTTTGCCGCGGAGATGTTCGCCGCCCTCGATGCGAACGGGCTGATCCAACCGGTCACGCTGGACGTGCGGATCGATCCGGAGCATCGGATCGGTGTCAACGGCCTGCACGCGATCGACCGTGATCGGCTGGCGCAGCTGGACGGTGCCGCGCTGGCCGCGCTCAACCGCGCCGGCTATCTGGAAGGCGCCTATCTGATGCTGGCGTCACTGCACAACATGCGCCGCCTCATCGCCGAGAAGCAGCGGCGACTGCGGGCGCAGGATGCCGCTGCTGCGGCAGGCAGGAACTGACCGGTGCTGGACGGCCTCCCGATGCGTACCCTGGAAGGGCTCGATGCCACGGCGCTGCCGCTGGAGTCGCTGGTGGCTGCCGGCGAACCGGTGGTGCTGCGCGGCATCGCGAACGGATGGGGGCTGGTGCAGGCCGGTGCACGTTCCCTGCAGGAGGCGATGGCCTACCTTCGCGGCTTCGACGCAGGCGTGCCGGTTCCCTATTCCTTTGGCGGCCCCGAGATCGAAGGGCGCCCGTTCTACAACGCCGACTTCACTCGCTTGAACTTCGAGGTCCGGCGTGGCGTGCTGACGGAGGTGCTGGACGCAATTGGCGATCATCTGGATTCGCCGAACCCGCCCACCTACTACGTCGCTTCGCTGCTGATCGCACGGGCGCTGCCCGGGTTCGCGCAGCACAACGATGCCGGCCTGGCCGGGCAGGGCATCGATGCCTCGGCCAGCATCTGGATCGGCAACCGGGTAACGGCCTCCTGCCATTACGACATCCCCGACAACCTGGCGTGCTGTGCGGTGGGCCGGCGCCGCTTCACCCTGTTTCCGCCGGAGCAGATCGGCAACCTCTACCCGGGGCCGATGGAGCCGACCCCTGGAGGACAGGTGGTCAGCACGGTGGACTTCGAACGCCCGGACGTCGACCGCCATCCGCGCTTCCGTGATGCCATGGCAAGCGCGCAGACCGCCACGCTTGAACCCGGGGATGCCATCTTCATCCCGGGCCTGTGGTGGCACCACGTGCGCAGCCTGGAACCGTTCAACGTGCTGGTGAATTACTGGTGGCGCAGCGCGCCAGCCTTCCTGGGCTCGCCCCTGCCGGCGCTGCAGCATGCGATGTGGGCCCTGCGTGATCTACCGGCACGCGAGAAACAGGCCTGGGCAAGGATCTTCGATTACTACGTGTTTGGTCCCGGCGAGCGGGCAGGGCAACACCTGCCCGAAGCCGCCCGGGGGGAGCTGGCACCGTTCGACGAGACGCAGGCGCGGCGCATGCGCGCGCAGCTGCTGGGTCGACTCAACCGCTGATGGGGAGCATCGCATTGAACGCTGCGGACACTACACAAGGGCGGATCCGGAGAGTGGTGATCGCCGGTGGCGGCACTGCCGGCTGGCTGGCCGGCTGCGCGCTGGCGCACCAGTTCCGCCAGCAGCTGGACATCACCCTGGTAGAGTCCGAGCAGATCGGTACCGTGGGTGTGGGCGAATCCACCGTGCCGCCCATCCGCACGTTCCACCGCTTCCTGCAGATCGATGAGCAGGAGTTCCTGCGCGCGGTCGCCGGCACGTTCAAGCTCTCGATCTCGTTCGAGAACTGGCGTCGCCCGGGTGAGCGTTTCATCCATCCCTTCGGCACGATCGGGCAGGGTACGTGGGCCACGCCGTTCCATCATTTCTGGCTGGACAGCCTGCGTCGCGGCATGCCTTCGGAACTGGGCGACTTCTGCCTGGAAAGCGTCGCGTCCCAAGCCGACCGGTTTTCGCTGCAGACCCAGCCCCAGGTCAACTACGCCTACCATTTCGACGCCGGGCTCTACGCCCGATTCCTGCGCGGCAAGGCCGAAGCCAACGGGCTGCGGCGGGTGGAAGGCAAGATCCGTGAAGTCCGCCAGCATGCCGATGACGGTTCGGTTGCATCGCTGCTGCTGGAGGACGGCCAGGTCATCGAAGGCGATCTGTTCATCGACTGCACCGGCTTCCGTGGCCTGTTGACCGAGCAGACTCTGCATACCGGTTATGAAGACTGGAACGAGTGGCTGCCCAGCGATCGTGCCGTTGCCGTGCAGACCGACGCGGCTACGCCGCCGGTGCCCTACACCCGTGCCATCGCGCACGAGGCCGGATGGCGCTGGCATATCGCATTGCAGCACCGGGTCGGCTGCGGCCTGGTGTTCTCCAGCCGCCACATGTCCGATGACGAGGCCCAGGCCAAGCTGCTGCGTGATGTCGACGGACGGCCCCTGCGCGATCCCTGGCTGGTACCGTTCCGCAGCGGACGCCGGTTGCAGGCCTGGAACCGCAACGTGGTGGCACTGGGGCTGGCCAGTGGCTTCATCGAGCCGCTGGAATCGACCAGCATCCACCTGACCATCTGCGCCGTCGTGCGCCTGATCCAGCTGTTCCCGTCCGAGGGCATCACCCCTTCGCTGGTGGCGCTGTACAACGACGTCAGCCGCCAGGAGATGGAGCATGTCCGCGATTTCATCATCCTGCACTACCACGCCAACCAGCGCGACGAGCCGATGTGGAAGGCGTGCCGCGAGATGGCGCTTCCCGAGTCACTGCAGGTCCGCCTGCGCGCGTGGCGCGAACGTGCCCATGCCTGGCAGGACCCCGGCGAGCTGTTCCGGGTCGACTCCTGGACCAGCGTCCTGATGGGCCAGGGCATCCTGCCGGGACCGCCGCATCCGCTTGCGCGCGCGATCGGCGACGCGGACCTGCGCACGCTGTTGCACCGACTCCGGCAGCCGGTGCAGGAAGCGGTGGCGAAGATGCCGTCGCAGGCGGACTTCATCGAACGCTACTGCAAGGCCGCGCCCGGAGCCTGGCAAACGGGGCAGGACGTGGCGTAGCCGCAGTGTGTGCTGTTGCACAGAATTGGTAGCGCTACCTTCACATCATTACGGGGTGCAGTGGATGGAATTGGTTGCAGGAATCGACGCCGGTACGCAGAGCCTGAAGGTGGTCGTCTACGATCCTGATGCACGCAGCCTCGTTGCCAGCGCCAGCGCGCCACTGGAACTGACCAGTGCCGCCGATGGCAGCCGGGAACAGCGCCCAGACGACTGGGTCGCCGCGCTGCAGGGCTGCTTTGCCGCAATCGATCCGGCGCTGCGCTCGCTCATTGCCGCGCTTGCGGTCTCCGGGCAGCAGCATGGCTTCGTACCGATCGATGCGGCAGGGAAGGTCCTGGCACCGGCCAAGCTGTGGTGCGACACCAGCACCGCGGCCGAATGCGTGCAGATAATGGACGCGGTTGGCGGTGCCGCACGCACCATCGAACTGGCCGGCAACCCGGTGCTTGCCGGTTACACCGCCTCCAAGCTGCCGTGGACGAAGATGCACCGGCCCGACGCCTACGCCCGGCTGGCCACCATCCTGTTGCCGCACGATTACCTCAATTTCGTGTTGACCGGCCAACGCTTCTGCGAGTACGGCGACGCGTCCGGCACCGGCTGGCTGGACGTGCGCACCCGCACCTGGTCGGATGAGCTGCTGCACGCGACCGATCCGCAGCGCGATCTTGCCGGTTGCCTGCCGCGCATCGCTGCACCCGATGAGGTGTTCGACATTGCGCCTGAGGCCGCCGTGGCATTGGGACTTCCGCCCACCGTGAAGGTGGCCGTCGGCGGCGGCGACAACATGATGGCGGCCATCGGCACCGGCTGCGTCGTGCCTGGTCGCCTGGCGATGAGCCTGGGCACGTCAGGCACGCTGTTTGCGTTCTCGGACACCCCCGTGGTCGATCCCAACGGCGCGTGGGCCGCGTTCTGCTCGTCGACCGGCGGCTGGCTGCCACTGATCTGCACGATGAACTGCACCGTGGTGACCGGGCAGGTTGCCGATGCCTTCGGTTTCAGCAGCCGCGATGGCGACGGCTACCTGCACGCCACGCCGCCCGGCGCCGACGGGCTGGTGATGCTGCCGTTCCTCAACGGCGAACGCACGCCGGACCTGCCGCAGGGCAAAGGGGTGCTGGCGGGCCTGGATACGACCAACATGACGCCGGCGCACATCTACCGCGCGGCCATGGAAGGGGCCACCTACGCGCTGAAGTTTGGCTACGACGCATTCGTCGGCGCGGGCATGCAGTTCGACCGCATTGTGCTGACCGGCGGCGGCAGCAACAGCGGACAGTGGCGGCAACTGGTGGCCGATGTGTTCGGCCTGCCCGTGGACGTACCGACCCAGCCCGAAGGCGCGGCGTTCGGTGCGGCCTTGCAGGCGCTGTGGGCCGTCGCTCACGCGCGCGGTGACGCCGCCTCGATCGCCGCGATCACCGACCGGCACGTTGCGCTCGACCCGCTGCGGTCCGCGCGCCCGGACCCCTCGCGCAGCGAAGCCTACGCCGCCGCCTATACCCGGTTCCTGCGACATCTCGACGCCATCACGCCGCTGTATCGCGGCTGATTCCTCTTTCCGCGACACCTCGCACAACGACAGGAAGACGCACCATGAGCACGCAACCCTTCATCGGCGCCAAGGAATACTTCCCCGGCATCGGCCGCATTCCCTTCGAAGGACGGGGCTCGGACAACCCGCTCGCCTTCAAGGTCTACGACGCCGACAAGGTCATCGGTGGCAAGACCATGCAGGAGCATCTTCGCTTCGCGGTCTGCTACTGGCACACCTTCTGCAACGCCGGGCACGATCCGTTCGGCCCGGGTACCCGCGACTTCTCCTGGGAGGCCGGCTCGCCGATGGCGACCGCCGAGGCGAAGGTGGACGCGGCGTTCGAGTTCTTCACCAAGCTGGGCGTGCCGTACTGGTGCTTCCACGATATCGACCTGGCGCCGGACGCCGACGACGTCACGCAGTACGAAAAGAACCTGAAGCACATGGTGGGCCTGGCCAAGGCGCGCCAGGATGCCACCGGCATGAAACTGCTGTGGGGCACGGCCAACCTGTTCTCGCACCCGCGCTACATGAACGGTGCGTCCACCAACCCGGACTTTGCGGTGGTGGCGCGTGCCGCCGTGCAGGTGAAGGCGGCGCTGGAGGCCACCGTTGAACTGGGCGGCGAACATTACGTGTTCTGGGGCGGCCGCGAAGGCTATGCCGCGCTGGCCAATACCCAGATGAAGCGCGAAGTCGACCACCTGGCGCGGTTCCTGACCATGGCGCGCGACCATGGCCGCAGCATCGGCCTGAAGGGCAACTTCCTGATCGAGCCCAAGCCGATGGAACCGATGAAGCACCAGTACGACTTCGACAGCGCCACCGTGGTGGGGTTCCTGAAGGAGCATGGCCTGGACAAGGATTTCAAGCTCAACATCGAGGCGAACCACGCTACGTTGTCCGGCCACACCTTCGAACACGATCTGCAGGTCGCCTCGGACCACGGCCTGCTCGGCAGCATCGACGCCAACCGCGGCAACGCGCAGAACGGCTGGGATACCGACCAGTTCCCCACCGACCTGTACGACACCGTGGGGGCGATGCTGGTGGTGCTGCGCCAGGGCGGCCTGGAAGGCGGCTTGAACTTCGACGCCAAGGTGCGCCGTGAATCGACCGACCTGGAAGATCTGTTCATTGCCCACGTCGGCGGCATGGATGCGTTCGCCCGCGGACTGGAAGTGGCCCATGCGCTGCTGAACGACTCGCCGCTGGAGCAGTGGCGCCAGGAGCGTTACGCCAGCTTCGACAGTGGTGCCGGCAATGACTTCGCGCGCGGCGCGCTCAGCCTCGCAGAGCTGGCTGCGCTGGGTGCCAAGGGCGGCGAGCCACGGCAGATCAGTGGCAAGCAGGAGCGCTACGAGAACCTGATCAACCAGTACCTGCTGCGTTGAGCGCGACGGCTCGCATCGATGACACCGAACCGGGGAGGGGCAGGGCAATGCAGCAGGCAATGAACGGTGGAGAGAACACCCGATTGATCGTACTGATCAGCGTGGTGGCGACGATTGGCGGATTCCTGTTCGGGTTCGACAGCGGCGTGATCAATGGCACCCAGGATGGCCTGCATCAGGCGTTCAGGTCCGGCGAGTGGATGCAGGGGTTCGAGATCGCCTCGATGCTGCTGGGCTGTGCCGTCGGTGCCTTCAGTGCCGGCCGCCTGGCCGACCGTCTCGGTCGCCGCAATGTGCTGATCGTCTCGGCGGTGCTTTTCCTGCTGTCGGCGATCGGCGCAGGGGCCGCATCGTCCTCGGTGATGTTCGTCGTCGCGCGGGTGTTGGGGGGCTTCGCGGTGGGGGCCGCGAGCGTGATCTCGCCGGCCTACATCGCCGAAGTGGCACCGGCACGCTACCGTGGCCGCCTCGCCACGGTCCAGCAGATCGCCATCATCAGCGGGCTGACCGTCGCGTTCCTGTCCAACTACCTGCTGGCGGCCACCGCCGGTGCCTCCACCGAGGCGCTGTGGGGCGGCCATGCGGCGTGGCGCTGGATGTTCTGGATGCAGGCCGTGCCTTCGCTGCTGTTCCTGGCATTGCTGCTGACCATTCCGGAAAGCCCGCGCTACCTGATGGTGAAGCGCCGCAAGGACGAGGCACTGCAGGTGCTTGCGCGGCTGTACGGCGGTGCCGAGGCGCAGGCGAAGCTTGCCGAGATCGACGCTTCGCTGTCGACCGACCACCATCGGCCGCGGCTGTCTGACCTGCGCAGCAAGAGCACCGGCCGGATCCGCTCCATCGTCTGGGTGGGTATCGGCCTGGCCACCTTCCAGCAGCTGGTCGGCATCAACGTGGTCTTCTACTACGGTGCCGTGCTCTGGCAGGCCGTCGGCTTCTCCGAGAACGACGCATTGCTGATCAACGTGCTGTCCGGTGCGCTCAGCATTGGTGCGTGCATCGTCACCGTGCTGCTGATCGATCGCATCGGGCGCAAGCCGTTGCTGTGGGTGGGCTCGGCCGGCATGGCGGTGTCATTGGCGGTGCTGGTGGCGGCATTCGCCAGCGGCTCGCTGGTCGATACGCACCTGCAGCTGCCTGCAGGCATGGGCACGCTGGCGCTGGTGGCGGCCAATGCCTATGTCGTGTTCTTCAACATCTCGTGGGGACCGGTGATGTGGGTGATGCTGGGCGAAATGTTCCCCAACCAGATCCGCGGTTCGGGCCTGGCAGTGGCCGGTGCGGCGCAGTGGACCGCGAACTTCGCCGTTACCGTGACCTTCCCCATCCTGCTGGCCGCCGCCGGGCTGGCAGCCACGTACAGCATCTACCTGGTGGCAGCGGTCATTTCGGTGTTCTTCGTGCTCAGGTACGTGCACGAAACCAAGGGCAAGGAACTGGAGCAGATGCAAGGATGAACGCAATGACCCATCGACACGTTGGCCGCGCCCATGCTGGCGTGCTGCTGACCACGCTGCTGCTGGCACTGACGGCCTGCGGCAGGGATGAGAAGGTTGCCGGACCTGCGGCCGCGACGGCGGATCCGTGGCCGCAGGTCGCCTGGCCGTTGGCCGAGGACCCCGCGCTGGAGAAGCGCATCACCGACCTGATGGCCACCATGACGGTGGAGGAAAAGGTCGGCCAGCTGGTGCAGGGCGATATCGCCAGCATCACGCCCGACGACGTGCGCCGCTATCGGTTGGGCTCGGTCCTGGCCGGCGGCAATTCCGATCCCGGTAGCCGTTACGATGCCGCGCCGGCCGAATGGCTGGCGCTGGCCGATGCGTTCTACGCAGCGTCGATGGACACCTCCGCCGGTGGCAAAGCGATTCCGGTGCTGTTCGGCATTGATGCCGTGCACGGGCAGAGCAACATCATCGGCGCGACGCTGTTCCCGCACAACATCGGCCTGGGCGCGGCCCGCAACCCGGATCTGCTGCGTCGGATCGGCGAAGTCACCGCACTGGAGACCCGCGCGACCGGCATGGAGTGGGCATTCGCACCGACCGTGGCGGTACCGCAGGACGACCGCTGGGGGCGTACTTACGAGGGCTATTCCGAATCGCCCGAGGTGGTGGCCAGCTATGCCGGTGCAATGGTCGAAGGCCTGCAGGGCAAAGTGGGTACGCCCGCGTTCCTCGATGGTCGTCATGTGATCGCTTCGGTGAAGCACTTCCTCGGCGACGGCGGCACCACCGACGGTAAGGACCAGGGTGATACCCGGATCAGCGAAGCAGACCTGGTGCGCATCCACGCGGCCGGGTATCCGCCGGCGATCGCGGCAGGCGCACAGACCGTCATGGCGTCCTTCAACAGCGTCAACGGCGAAAAAATGCATGGTCATATGCAGTACCTGACCGATGCGTTGAAGGGCCGCATGCACTTCGGTGGGTTCGTGGTGGGCGACTGGAACGGACATGGACAGGTCAAGGGATGCACGACCACCGATTGCCCGGCCACCATCAATGCAGGGCTGGACATGGCCATGGCCTCGGACAGCTGGAAAGGCTTCTACGAAACCACGCTGGCTGCAGTGAAGAACGGCACCATCAGCCAGCAGCGGCTGGATGAAGCCGTGCGCCGGATCCTGCGGGTGAAGATGCGACTTGGCCTGTTCGAGGCGGGCAAGCCGTCCGCGCGCGCGGTCGGCGGGCAGTTCGCGCTGATTGGTGCACCGGAACATCGCGCCCTTGCGCGGCAGGCCGTGCGCGAATCACTGGTAATGCTGAAGAACCAGGGCGGTGTACTGCCGTTGTCCCCCCGGCAGCGGATCCTGGTCGCCGGTGATGGTGCCAACGACGTGGGCAAGCAGGCCGGCGGCTGGACGTTGAACTGGCAAGGCACCGGTACCACGCGCAGGGACTTCCCCAACGCGGACACGATCTACGAGGGCATCGCCCAGCATGCGTCGGCCGCAGGTGGCGAGGCAGTGCTTGCGGTCGATGGGAAATACGCGACGAAGCCGGACGTGGCCGTGGTGGTATTCGGCGAGAGCCCGTATGCCGAGTTCCAGGGCGATCTGCCGACCCTGGCCTACAAGCCGGGGGACGACTCGGATCTTGCCTTGATCAAACGGCTGAAGGCCGAAGGCATCCCCGTGGTTGCCGTGTTCCTGAGCGGACGCCCGCTGTGGGTCAACCGCGAGATCAACGCCGCGGATGCGTTCGTTGCAGCGTGGCTGCCCGGCTCGGAAGGTGCCGGCGTTGCCGACGTTCTGCTGCGCAAGGCTGATGGCAGCGTGCAGCACGATTTCAAGGGCAGGTTGAGCTTCAGCTGGCCGCGTTCGGCCACGCAGTACGCCAACAACGTGGGGCAGCAGGATTACGACCCGCAGTTCGCTTTCGGCTTCGGTCTGACCTACGCAGACAACGGCGATCTGCCGGCGCTGCCGGAGGTCTCTGGCGTGACCGGCAACGAAGGCGCCACCGGCGTGTTCTTCGCGCGCGGCGATGCCGGTTCGGGCATGGCCCTGCGCCTGCAGAACGGTACGGGGCAAGGCGTGACGGTCACCAAGGTGCCGGAGGCATTGGATGGCGATCTGCTCAAGATCACCGGGGTGGATCACCTGGCGCAGGAGGACGGTCGCCGTCTTGCGTGGTCGGGCAAGGGGGAGGCGCTTGCCACGCTGCAGTCGCACACGGCGCTGGACCTGCAGCGCGAAAGCAACGGCGACCTGATGCTGCTGACCACGCTGCGGGTGGAGTCTGCACCCCGCGGCGAGGCATGGTTGGCAGTGGGCTGCGGCACTGGCTGCTCGGCCCGCATTGCGCTCACGCCGACGCTGGCAACGCTGCCGGTGGGCCAATGGACGCGCGTGGGTGTGCCGCTGAAGTGCCTGGTGGCCGCTGGCGCGGATGTCGGCAAGCTGGATCGCCCGTGGTCGATCGGAACGGCGGGGGCGATGACACTGTCGGTGTCGCGTGTCGCACTGGGCGCTCTGAACGAAGCAGAGACCACCATCGGCTGCGCGGGCGCGTGACCGTGACGCCGCGCTCTGCGCTATCGGGAACCAGGTGGGCGCGCGACCGAATCGCGTACCACCAGCTGGTGCGGCACCACGTGGTCGATCAGCACCCGCTCGCCGTCTGTGCGGCGGCGGATGGTGCGCAGCAGGATATCGATGGCCGCATCGGCCATCGAGGCGATCGGCTGATGGATGGTGGTGAGTTCAGGCCAGACCGTGGTGGCGGCGGAGCTGTCATCGAAGCCCACCACCGACAGGTCGCGGGGTACCTCCAGGCCACGGCGGTGGGCAACGGAGATTGCCGCCGCGCCCATATCGTCGTTGCTGGCGAAGATCGCAGTGGGCGGCCGGGGCTGGCACAGCAGCTTCTCAGCAGCGGCGAGCCCCGAGCGGTAGGTGTAGTCGCCCTGTTCGACCAGGGCGGGGTCGACCTCCAGCCCGGCGTCGTGCAGCGCGCTGACAAATCCGTCATAGCGCCGCGCGCTTGCGCTGAGATCGGTACGCCCGCAGATGAAGCCGATGCGGCGGTGACCATGCTGGATCAGGTGTTCGGCCAGTTCCCTGCCAGCGTGGAAGTCGTCGATGCGCACGCAGGAAACGCCGTTGCCAAGGTGACCTGGCGCGATCGCCACCACCGGGATACCCGCCCTGACCAGCTCGGTCACCACGGGCTTCGATTCGCACAGCGGCGGCGGCAGGATGACGCCGTCCACGCGCCCGGCAAGGGCACGCGCGGCCTTGCGCTGGGCGGTGGGGCCCGGCTCGTCCCAGTAGTCGATGACCAGCTGGATGGCAGCGTTGGACGCTACCCGCAGCAGGCCGACCAGCAGTTCGCGCAGGTAGGCACCGCTGGGGTCGGTGTAGATCAGTGCAATACGCGTGTGCTGCGCGGCGGCCAACGAACTGGCGGCGAGGTTGGGCGTATAGCCCAGTTCACGCACTGCGCGCATCACGCGCTCGCGGGTGACGTCGCGCACCTTGCCCTGGTTGATCGCCCGCGACACCGTCATCGGCGACACTCCGGCCAGGGCTGCCACCTCGTCGATCGTCACGCCACTGGTTTTGCGGCGGACCGATTTCTTCGGCTTGTCCAATACGCGCTCCCGTTCTTCTTTGTGACGCTGCTGCATCCAGCGCACGCGCCGAGCTTACAAGGTTTGCTGGCCCCCCTGCGGTTCCGTTTCGATGGCGAGCGGTGTCATTGGATGTTCGCCAGCGTGCTGGCGTTGCTGGCCTGCATGGGCAACGCGCGCGCAGAGGATGGCTACGCGCTGTGGATGCGTTACGCCCCGCTCGAGCCGACGCTCGCTGCCCACTACCGCACCCGCCTGGGGCAGGTGGTGGCCCCTGATCAGACGGCCACGCAGCGCGCCGCGCGCGATGAGCTGGAGCGTGGACTCGGCGGACTGCTCGGCAGCGATCCGCAGGCACCGGGTACGGCGGCCATCGGTCCCGCGCTGGTGCTGGGTACCCCGCAGTCGTCAGCGTTGATCGCACCGTTGCGGGCGCAGTTGCAGTCACTGGGCGAGGAGGGCTACCTGCTCAAGCGCACACGGGTGGGCGAGCGCGATGTGCTGCTGGTCGCCGCATCACGGGATATCGGCGTGCTGTATGGCGTGTTCCATCTGCTGCGGCTGCTGCAGACGGGCGCGAGGATCGATGCCCTCGATGTGCGTCAATCGCCACGGCTTCGGCTGCGCGTGCTCAACCATTGGGACAACCTCGACGGGTATGTGGAGCGCGGCTATGCAGGCCAGTCACTGTGGGACTGGCAGACGCTGCCGGAGTGGCGCGACCCGCGCTACACCGACTACGCACGCGCCAATGCATCCGTAGGCATCAACGGCACCGTGCTCAACAACGTGAATGCAAACGCACAGAGTCTTGCGCCGCAGTATCTCGACAAAGCGGCAACACTGGCGGATCTGTTCCGGCCGTACGGCATCCGCGTCTACCTGAGCACGCGCTTCAACGCACCCATCGAGCTGGGCGGGCTCGACACCGCAGATCCGCTCGACCCGGGCGTGCAGCGCTGGTGGCGGGACAAGGCCGCCGAGATCTACGCACGCATTCCCGATTTCGGCGGCTTCCTGGTGAAAGCCAATTCCGAAGGGCAGCCCGGCCCGCAGGACTATGGCCGCTCGCACGCCGACGGCGCCAGCCTGCTGGCCGATGCACTGGCCCCGCACGGCGGCGTGGTGATGTGGCGCGCCTTCGTCTATGCGCACGACGTTCCCGCCGACCGGGCCACGCAGGCCTACAGCGAATTTGTCGGCCTGGACGGCGCCTTCCGCCCGAACGTGGTCCTGCAGGTGAAGAACGGGCCCATCGACTTCCAGCCGCGTGAGCCGTTCCATCCGCTGTTCGGGGCCATGCCGCGCACGCCACTGATGATGGAAGTGCAGATCACCAAGGAATACCTGGGCTTCGCCACGCATCTGGTTTACCTGGGGCCGCTGTACGAGGAAGTGCTGCGGGCCGACACCCGCGCACGCGGCAAAGGCTCCACCGTGGCGCAAGCCCTGGCCGGCATGGCCGGCGTCGCCAACATCGGCACCGATCGCACCTGGAGTGGATCGCATTTCGACCAGGCCAACTGGTACGCCTTCGGGCGCCTTGCGTGGGATCCGCGGCAATCGGCCGGGGACATCGCGGCAGATTGGGCGGCGCTGACCTTCTCGGCCGATCCCGGCGTGGTGCAGCCCATCGTCGGCATGATGATGGCCTCGCGCGAGGCCGCGGTGAACTACATGACCCCGTTGGGCCTGCACCATCTGATGGCGCGGGGACACCACCATGGTCCGGGTCCGTGGGTCGATGGCGGCCCACGCGCGGACTGGACGTCGGTGTACTACCACCGTGCGGATCACAGCGGCATCGGCTTCGACCGCACCGCAGGCGGCAGCAATGCCGTGGCCCAGTATTCCCCCGACGTGGCTGAGCAGTATGGCGACCTGGCGCGGGTTCCAGCGCCGCTGCTGCTGTGGTTCCACCACGTGCCGTGGGACCACCGCATGGCCTCGGGGCGGACGCTGTGGGACGAGCTGGTCGCGCGCTACTCGCAGGGGGTACGGCAGGTGCAGGGCATGCAGTGCACCTGGGCAGGGCTGCAGGGCAGGGTGGATGCACAACGGCATGCGCAGGTCGCGGCCTTCCTGCGTATCCAGCTGCGCGAAGCACAGTGGTGGCGCGATGCCAGCGTGGCGTACTTCCAGTCGGTGAGCGGCAGGCCGTTGCCCGCAGGCGAAGCCGCGCCGCCGCATCCGCTGGCCTGGTACCAGGCGTTGCAGTTTCCGTCCGCACCGGGAGATGGGCGATGAAGCCGACGTCGTGGGTGGGCTGGATGCTGGTGGTCGCCATGGGCGGCTGTGCCACGAATGCAGCGGCGCAGGAACCAGGGATGGCGCTGCTGCATCCACTGTTCCAGGATCACGCCGTGCTGCAGCGTGAGCAGCCGGTTCCGGTATGGGGCCGGGCCGCGCCAGGTGCCACGGTTTCGGTGACCGTTGCAGGGCGGACGGTCAGCACCCACGCGGCGGCCGACGGCCGCTGGCAGGCAACGCTGCCGTCCATGGCCGCCGGCGGCCCCCATGCAATGTCGGTGCGTGCGGGGGACGCAACCCAGATCGTGCACGACGTGCAGATCGGCGACGTCTGGTTGTGTTCCGGGCAGTCGAACATGGAACTGCCGGTGCGGCGCACGCTGGACGCAGACAGCGAGATCGCCAGCGCCACGCAACCGAAGATCCGCCTGTTCACCGTACCGAAGGCGGCGGCGGTTTCACCACAGAGTGATTTTCCGGCGTCTGTGGCATGGCATACGGCGGCGCCGGACACGGTGCGCGACTTTTCCGCTGCGTGCCTCTACTTTGCGCGCGAACTGCAGAAGACGGTCGATGTCCCCATGGGCTTGATCCAGGCGGCGTGGGGCGGTTCGCGCATCGAGGCCTGGACCAGCACCGATGCCCTGCGCATGCAGGGCGGCATGGGGCCAGCACTGGACGTGCTCGCCTTGTCTGCCCGCGATCCCGCAGCGGCAAACACCCGCTGGGGCCAGCACTGGCAACACTGGTGGACAACACGCGAAGGTGCCGCCGCCGATACGCCCTGGCAGCCCGGCACCGACAGCAGCGGATGGCAACGCGCACCGGCCACGCTCGGCGCGTGGGAGCGCTGGGGTGTGCCGGCGCTGGCCGGCTACAACGGCATGGTCTGGTACCGCACCCAGGTGACCCTGACGGCCGCGCAGGCCGGCAAGCACGCTTGGCTTGAGCTGGGTCCCGTCGACGAGACGGACATGACCTGGGTGAACGGCGTCGCCGTGGGCAGCCAGTACGGCGCGGGTGAGCGGCGGACGTATGCGCTGCCGCCCGGGTTGCTGAAGGCCGGTGCCAATACGGTGGTGATCAATGTCCTGGACACCTACGGTGAGGGTGGGCTTGCAGGGCCCGCAAGTGCGCACGCCATCCGCCTGGATGACGGTACGCGCATCGCGCTGGATGCGCGCTGGCAGTATCGGATGGCGCCCGGTGTACAGGCGCCGCCGCTGGCACCGTGGCATGCCGCTACAGGACTGTCGACGCTGTACAACGGCATGATTTCGCCACTGGGCGCCTATGGCCTGCGCGGCGTGCTGTGGTACCAGGGTGAATCCAATACCGGCGACGCAATGGCATACCTCGCACGCCTGCGCAGCCTGCGTGACGACTGGCGGAGACGGTTCGGCGCGCACACGCCGCTGCTGCTGGTGCAACTGGCCGGCTATGGCCAGCCTGCCGTGGCGCCGGTTGAAAGTGGCTGGGCGCAGGTGCGCGAAGCGCAGCGGCTCGCTGCGGTGGAAGACCCGCGCACCGGGCTGGCGGTGGCCATCGACATCGGCGATGCCTACGACATCCACCCGCCGAATAAGCAGGAACTGGGCCGGCGGCTGGCGCGGGCAGCGCGTCATGTGGTCTACAGCGAGCGCGGCGTAGCGCCGTCCGGCCCGATAGCGCGCCAGGCATCGGCCACGCGGGCCGGTGTACGCATCGCGTTCGACGACGTGGCCGGCGCTCTGGTCACGACCGGCGCGAACGGTCCCATCGGCTTCGAGCTGTGCGACGCCGATGCGCACCACTGCCACTACGCCGACGCGGTGCTGGACGGTCACGACGTCGTGCTGCGCAGCGCCGAGGCCGGTTCCGCCGCCCGCGTGCGCTACTGCTGGGCCGATGGCCCGGTGTGCACCCTGCACGACAGCAGCGGCGCGCCCGCCGGTCCCTTCGAGCTTTCCATTTCTCCTGCGGAGGTTCCCTGATGCGCCTGCTGCTGGCCTCACTGCTCGTGTTGTCTTCATTCCTGCCGCAGGCGTGGGCAGCGGCGCCTGTGCCGCCGGTCTACTTCGACTGGTTCGAGTACCGCGGTCGCGACGCGGCATTCGATGCGCCGTTGCCGGCCGGACACTATCGCAACCCCATTCTTGCAGGGTTCCATGCCGACCCCAGCGTCGTCGCCGCAAACGGGCGCTTCTATCTGGTCAATTCCAGCTTCACCTACTTCCCGGGCATCCCGGTTTTCGAAAGCGTGGACCTGGTGCACTGGAAGCAGATCGGCAACGTGATCGACCGACCGTCGCAGCTGGACTTCGACGGCCTGGGCGTGTCGCGCGGCATCTTCGCACCGGCCATCAGTTACCACGATGGCATGTTCTACGTGGTCACCACGGCGGTCGACAGCGGCGGCAACTTCATCGCGACCGCGCGCGATCCCGCCGGCCCCTGGTCCGATCCGCACTGGCTGCCCGGCATCGACGGCATCGATCCGTCGTTGTTCTTCGACAATGACGGCACCGTGTATCTGCTCAACAACGATGTACCGCCCGGCACACCACGCTACGAGGGCCACCGTGCCATCTGGATGCAGCAGATCGATCTGGAGCGTTTCACCCCGGTGGGACCGCGCAGGGTGTTGATCGACGGCGGGGTGGAGCCGGCCAGGAACCCGATCTGGATCGAGGGGCCGCACCTCTACAGGCGCGATGGCTGGTACTACCTCTCCGATGCGGAAGGCGGCACCGGCCCGCAGCACTCGCAGGTGGTGCTGCGCAGCCGCGAGGTGTGGGGGCCTTACGTGCCTTATGCGGGCAATCCGATTCTCACCCAGCGCGACCTGCCCGATGGCAGGCCACTGCCGATCACCAATGCCGGGCATGCCGATCTGGTGGAGGGTCCGGACGGCTCCTGGTGGGCGGTGTTCCTTGCCAGCCGCAACTACGACATCCGCCACTACAACACCGGGCGGGAGACCTATCTGCTGCCGGTGCAGTGGCAGGACGGCTGGCCGGTGATCCTGCCGGCCAACCAGGCCATTCCGTATGCGGCCAGAGCGCCCTCGTGGATGCAGGGCGAGGCGTCACAGGCGCCGTCCACCGGCAATTTCACCGAGCGCGATGAATTCGATGCGCCGACACTCGGCAGCGGCTGGCTGCGCGTGCGCATCCCCAGGCAGCCGTGGGCAGACCTGCGCGAGCGGCCGGGGGCGTTGGCCGTGCATCCGCTGGCGGAGAACCTGGACACACTGCGCAACCCGGCGTTCCTCGGCCGACGCCAGCAGCACCTGCGCTTCGAGGCCAGTACCGATATGACCCGCCCGGCAGCGGGCGTGGCCGCCGGCCTGGCAGCTTTCCAGAACGAGACGCACTGGTACTTCCTGGGTGTCCGCAGCGTCGGCGGTGACCACGTGGCGGTCTTCCTCGAAGCGCGCGACGGCAGCGGTGCTACCCGCACCCTGGCAACCCGTGAGGCGATGGCATCCGGCTCGCTGCGCCTGAAGATCGCCGGTGACGAAGGCCGCTATGCGTTCGCCTTCGACAGCGGCGACGGGCGTGGCTGGCAGACATTGGCCGATGACGTGGACGGAACGGTATTGAGTACGGATCGTGCAGGCGGCTTCGTCGGCGCCCTGCTGGGACCATTTGCGCGCGACGAGCGTGCCCTGAGGAGCAAATGATGACGCGCACTCCCATCTTCCGCACGCTGGCCCTGTGCGCTGCCATCGCGCTGGCAACGACCGGTCACGCTACCGGGCCTGCGCCCTGGCTCGACACCTCGGCCAGCGTTGAAACCCGCGCCGCCGCCCTGGTCGCACGGATGACCCTGGAGGAGAAGGCAGCGCAGATGCAGAACGCCGCGCCCGCAATCGAGCGCCTCGGCGTTCCTGCCTACGACTGGTGGAACGAGGGCCTGCATGGCGTGGCGCGGGCAGGGCAGGCCACCGTGTTTCCGCAGGCCATCGGCCTGGCGGCCACGTTCGATGTGCCGCTGATGGGGCAGGTTGCCAGCACCATCAGCGACGAGGCCCGTGCCAAGCATCACCAGTTCCTCCGCGAAGGCTCGCATGGCCGCTACCAAGGACTGACCTACTGGTCGCCGAACATCAACATCTTCCGTGACCCGCGATGGGGCCGGGGCCAGGAAACCTACGGCGAGGACCCGTACCTCACCGCCCGCATGGGCGTGGCCTTCGTGCACGGCCTGCAGGGTGACGACCCTGTGTACCGCAAGCTCGACGCCACCGCCAAGCACCTGGCCGTGCACAGCGGCCCCGAAGCTGATCGCCACCACTTCGATGCCCGCCCCAGCAAACGCGACCTGTATGACACCTACCTGCCGGCGTTCGAGGCGCTGGTGAAGGAGGGGCAGGTGGACGCGGTGATGGGGGCCTACAACCGGGTGTATGGCGAGTCCGCCAGCGCCAGCCGCTTCCTTCTGCGCGATGTGCTGCGCCGCGATTGGGGCTTCAAGGGCTACGTGGTATCCGACTGCTGGGCCATCGTCGACATCTGGAAGCATCACCGGATCGTTCCCAGCCGCGAAGCAGCAGCCGCATTGGCGGTCAGGAACGGCACCGAACTGGAGTGCGGCCAGGAATACGCCACGCTGCCAGCCGCCGTACGGCAGGGCCTGATCAGCGAGGCGGAGATCGACGATGCGGTGACCCGCCTGTTCGCCGCGCGGATGCGGCTGGGCATGTTCGACCCGCCCGAGCGCGTGCGCTGGGCGCGGATTCCCGCGTCGGTCAACCAGGCCCCGGCGCATGATGCGCTGGCCCTGAAGGCCGCCCAGGAATCGCTGGTATTGCTGAAGAACGATGGCGTGCTGCCGCTGTCGCGCACCCTCAAGCGCATCGCCGTGATCGGCCCCACCGCCGATGACACCATGGCACTGCTGGGCAACTACTTCGGCACCCCAGCCGCGCCGGTCACCCTGCTGCAGGGCATCCGCGATGCCGCCAAGGGCATCGAGGTGAGCTACGCACGCGGCGCGGACCTGGTTGAAGGGCGCGACGATCCCAGCGCCACGCCCTTGATCGAAGCGACCTACCTGCGACCCTCGGCCGATTCCCCGGAGCGCGGCCTGCGTGGCGAGTACTTCCGTACCGCTGATCTTTCCGGCACGCCGGCGCTGGTGCGCACTGATGCCCAGATCGGATTCCGCTGGGACCGGGGCTCTCCCACCGACAACCTGCTGGCCCGTGGTGAAGCCGCGCCGGGGCAGGGCATCCCCAGCGATGGTTTCAGCATCCGCTGGAGTGGCCAGCTGCTGCCGCCCGTCTCGGGGCGCTACCGGATCGAGGCGGCCGCCGACGACGGCTTCCGCCTCTACGTGGACGGCAAGCGGGTGCTCGACCACTGGGCCAACAGCGATCGCCTGCGCGGCGATGGCGTGGACCTGGACCTGCAGGCCGGCCGCGCCTATGACCTGAGGCTTGAGTACTTCGACGACGAGCGCGACGCTGGTGTCCGCCTGGGGTGGCGCATGCCCGGTGCCAAGCCGCCGTTCGAAGCGGCGCTGGAGGCCGCGCGCAACGCCGACGTGGTGGTGTTCGTGGGCGGCCTCACCGGCGATGTCGAAGGCGAAGAAATGAAGGTCAACTACCCGGGCTTCGCCGGCGGGGACCGTACCGACCTGCGCCTGCCCGCGCCACAGCGCACGCTGCTGGAAGCGCTGCACGCCACTGGCAAGCCGGTGGTGATGGTGCTCACTGGTGGCTCGGCGATGGCGGTGGAGTGGGCGCAGCAGAATCTGTCCGCCATCCTGATGAGCTGGTATCCCGGGCAGCGCGGCGGCACCGCCGTCGGCCAGGCGCTGTTCGGCGAAGTCAATCCCGGCGGGCGCCTGCCGGTGACCTTCTACAGGGCGGATGACACATTGCCCGCGTTCGACGACTACACGATGGAAGGCCGCACCTACCGCTACTTCCGCGGCACGCCGCTGTATCCGTTCGGTCATGGGCTGTCCTATACCCGGTTCGACTACGGCAAGCTGCAGCTTGATTCGCCGCGCATCACCCACGACGGCAAGCTCAGGGTGCAGGTCGAGATAGCCAACACCGGCAAGCGTGCCGGCGACGAAGTGGTGCAGCTGTATGTACGACGGCTGGAGGCGGGTCCCGGCGACGCACGCCAGACATTGCGCGGCTTCCAGCGCGTCCACCTGGCCGCCGGCGAGCGGCGCACCGTAGCGTTCGATCTGCAGGCACAGCAGGACCTGCGCCAGTATGACGAAGCGCGCGGCGGCTATGCGGTGCCGGCGGGTGCGTATGAAGTGAGGGTGGGAAGCTCCAGCGCCGACATCCGTGCGAAGGGCGGGTTCCGCGTGGAGGCCAACCGTGACTGATGCACGTCGCATGGAAAGCACCGAGCACACGCTGTCCATCCGGGAGAAGCTCGGCTACAGCCTGGGCGACCTCGCGGCGAACCTGATCTTCCAGACGCTGATCACGTACCTCGCGTTCTTCTACACCGATGTGTTCCGGCTGCCGCCGGCCACGGCCGCAACGATCATCTTCGTGATCGGCGTGCTCGGGGCGTTCGTGTTCACTCCATTGATCGGCATCGCCGCCGACCGGACGGCCAGCCGGTGGGGCAAGTTCCGGCCGTGGATCCTGTGGACCGCACTTCCATTCGGGGCGCTATCGCTGCTTGCCTTCAGCACCCCCGACCTGGCGCCGCGCGGCAAGATCATCTACGCCGTGACCACCTACGGCCTGCTGATGCTCGTGTATGCGGCCAACAACCTGCCGTATTCGGCGCTCAGCGGCGTGCTCACCGGCAGCATGGCCCAGCGCAACAGCCTGTCGGCCTACCGCTTCGTGGCGGTGATGGTCGCGCAGTTCATCATCCAGGTGCTGCTGTTGCCGCTGGTGTTGATCCTCGGCGACGGCGACCGCGTGCTGGGCTTCGAGCGGGTCATGACCGTGTTCGCGGCAGTGGGAACGGTGTTCTTCCTGATCACCTTCGCCACCACGCGCGAGCGCATCGTACCGGCGAAGGAACAGACCGCCGGCGTGCTGCAGGACCTGTCCGATCTGCTGCGCAACCGTCCTTGGAAGGTGATGCTGGCCCTCACCATCCTGGTTTTCATCAACCTGTCCCTGAAGGGCGGCACCTACGTCTACTACTTCCAGTACTACATGAGCGAAGCCGCCCTGGCGGGTTTTCTCGACAGCTCCGGGTTCAACCGCTTCATCGCTGCCGTCAACGCGGCGCTCAACGGCATGGGCCTGTCCGGGTTCGCCTGGCCGAAGGACCCGGCAACGTCAGCATTCAGCCTGTTCAACGCCTGCGGCATCGTCTGCATGATCCTGGGCATCGGCGTATCGCGCCGCCTGGCCGACCGGTTCGGCAAGCGTGATGTCTTTGGTGGTGCACTGTTGGTGTCCACCGTGTTCCTGCTGGCGTTCTATTTCTTTCCGCCCACGGCGGTTGCCGTGGCTTTCGCTGCCTTCATGCTGCACGGGTTCTGCTACGGCATCACCATCCCGCTGCTGTGGGCGATGATCGCCGACGTCGCCGACTATTCCGAATGGAAGAACCACCGCCGTGCCACCGCGATCGTCTTCTCGGCAATGCTGTGTGGCCTGAAGATCGGGCTCAGCATCGGTGGTGCGCTGGTTGCCGGCATCCTCGCCCATCATGGCTATCAGGCAGGCGCCCCGCAGCAGCCGCAGGCCGTGGTGGACGGCATCCGCCTGACGGTGAGCGTGTACTGCTCACTGCCGTTCCTGGCTGCAGTAGCGCTGCTTTTCCTCTACGAGATCAACAAGCGCATGGAAACCCGCATCGAGCAGGACCTGCAGTCGCGGCGACAGGGCAGCAGTCTGGACCAGCTGGCAGCACACGCCATCTCGCAACCACTGGTAACGCACATCTACACCGCCGACCCTTCGGCGCACGTATTCGAGGGGCGGCTGTACATCTATCCGTCGCACGACATCGACAGCGGCGCGCCCTTCGACGATGAGGGCGGGCACTTCGGCATGCAGGACTACCATGTGCTGCGGATGGACACGCCCGACAGCGAGGCCAGCGACTGCGGCGTGGCGCTGCACGTGCGCGACGTGCCATGGGCCAGCCGGCAGATGTGGGCGCCGGACGCCGCCTGCCGCGATGGCCGCTACTACCTGTACTTCCCGGCCAAGGATGCCGACGGCATGTTCCGCATTGGCGTTGCGGCGGCGGATCGGCCGGAAGGCCCCTTCACCGCCGAGCCCGAGCCCATCGAGGGCGCGTACTCGATCGACCCGGCCGTGTTCGAGGACGACGACGGCACGCACTACCTCTGTTTCGGTGGCATCTGGGGTGGCCAGCTGCAGAAGTACCGGGACAACCGCTACGACCCGGCGCATGAGGAACCTGCCGGCGACGTGCCGGCACTGGGCCCGCGTATCGCGCGACTGGACGCGAGCATGACCCGGTTGGCCGAAGCCACGCGCGAAATCGTCATCCTGGACGGGCACGGACAGCCGCTGCGTGCCGATGACCACGCACGTCGATTTTTCGAAGGGCCGTGGCTGCACAGATACCAGGGCCGGTATTACCTGTCGTACTCCACCGGCGATACGCATCTGCTGTGCTATGCCACCAGCGACAGCCCGTACGGGCCGTACACCTATCGCGGCGTGATCCTCACGCCCGTGGTGGGCTGGACCACCCATCACTCCATCTGTGCGTTCCGGGGGCAGTGGTACCTGTTCTACCACGACGCACTGTTGTCTGGCGGGGTCACCCACCTGCGTTCGGTCAAGTGCACGCCGCTGCACATGGAAGCAGACGGCAGCATCCGGACCATCGATCCCTATGGCGCCTGAGACATCTCCGCAGGATGATGCGCAGGCCGCGATGCCTGCCGGTCCGCTGCACTGGTTGCGGGCCGGCAGCCTGGAAGTGGCAGTGGCACCGGAAGCCGGTGGTCGCATCGCCCGGATCCGTTTCGACGGTGTGGAATGGCTGATCGGCGAACAGCAGGAGGCGGCCGCCATCGGCTGGGGGTGCTATCCAATGGTCCCCTGGGCCGGGCGCATCCGGCAGGGACGCTTCAGCGTCGACGGCAGGTGCTATCAGCTGCCGGTGAACTTTGGCGTGCACGCCATCCATGGCGTTGGCTTCTCACGGCCCTGGCGCATCAACCGCCTTGAATCGGACGGCGCATCGCTGTCGTTGGACCTTCCCGAGGATGGCCATTGGCCCTTCGGGGGCAGGGCATCGCAGCACATCCACGTGCAGCCCGACTGCCTGCAACTGCGCCTGGCCGTACAGGCAGGCGACACGCCGATGCCGGCCGTGCTCGGCTGGCACCCGTGGTTCCGCAAGCCGGACCGGTTGCTGTTCGCGCCAGCCGCGATGTACCCCCGCGACGGAGAGGGCATCGCCGTCCTGCCCTGCGTGGATCCGGCGCAAGGCCCTTGGGACGACTGCTTCATCAACCATCGCGAGGTCACGCTGGTTTCCGCTGGCCAGCGGCTGCGACTGAGCGCCGACACCGATCACTGGGTGGTCTATGACGGCGCCGCGCACGCCACCTGCGTGGAGCCACAGACCGGCCCGCCGGATGGGTTCACGCTTGCCCCCACCAGGTTGCAGCCGGGACAACGGCTGCAGCTGACCTTCGAGTTGCGCTGGGAGATCGACACCGGTGGCAAGCACCGGCCATTGACCTGTTGTTGACGTGCAGATGCCAGACTCGCAGGCAAACGGATGTCTGGGCGCATGGCAGGGGAGATGATCGGGAGAGCCGGCAATGCCGTTCTTCACTGATTCAACGGAAGTCGCGGTCGAGGGCGTCGGCGCTGCACGGCGCATCGGCTGGATGCGGTTCGTGGGAAATGGGTTGGGGGCGCTTCCGATTGCCTCGATCATCCTGGAGCGTCAGGCGGATGCGTCGGCATGGGTACTGCTGCTGCTCAATGCCGTCGCATGGCCTGCAGTGGCGCTGGTGCTGACACGCCGCGCGCGCGCGCCTGCCGCAGTGCAGTTCCGCTGCATGATCGTCGACTCCCTGCTCGGAGGCGCGTGGATCGCCTTCATGGCCCTCAGTACCGTGCCGAGTGCGTTGTTTGCCGCGCTGCTGGTGGCCGACAAGATCGCCGCCGGCGGTATCCGCCTGGCAACGCGGGCGACCCTGGCATTGGTGGCCGGATTCGTGATCGCCTGGCTCGCCCTGGGCTTGCCGTTTCAGCCGGTCACCTCGCAGCGCACGATTGTCCTCAGCCTGCCTTTCCTGTTCGTCTATGGCATCGGTCTGAGCGTGCTGAGCTGGCGACTGGCGCGGCGGGTGAAATCACAGAATCGCCAGCTGCAGCGGCTGAGCCGGATGGATCCATTGGTCGAACTGGCCAACCGCGGCTTCCTGATCCAGCGCGCCCAGCAGGTGCTGGAAAAGCGGCCGCATCAGGGCGGCGATGCCTGCCTGCTGATGCTCGATGTCGATGATTTCAAGCAGATCAATGATTCGCACGGCCATCGCGCCGGCGATGAAGTGCTTCGCCACATCGCGGCCGTGCTGCGCCACTTGGCTCGGCCGGGCGACATGCCGGCGCGGTTGGGGGGCGATGAGTTCGCCGTCCTGTTGGGCCAGCGGACGCCGGCGGAGGCCATGCACGTGGCCGGGCAGATCAGGCAGCATCTGCAGGAGCCGCGAACTCCTGAGTCCGCCGATATCGGCTTCAGCGTCAGTATCGGTATCGCCGCAGCCGCGGGCACCGGCACCGCAGAGGACTGGCTGGCGAAGGCGGACAAGGCCCTGTATCACGCCAAACGGCACGGCAAGAACACGGCACGTTACGCCGAGTGATCTGCACCGGGCCTGCCATTTCACCGGATACCGCAGCGCCAACCGCCACACTCGCCACTTCCCTGGGCCCATCGGCGCTCACAGAATCAACCGATGTTCGATCTTCAACCTCTCCGCGCACGCCTGTCAGCGATGGTGCTGACCGAAGGATGGCGCCGGCGCGCGGCATTGTGGAGCGGCGCGGTGGCCGTGGCACTGGTTGCCATCGTGTTCGCCAAGGCCAGCGATGCCGCCTTCCATGTCTTCCAGCGTGTCATTGCCCATTCCCCTTGGTGGGCGTTGCTGCTCACGCCGGGCATCTTCGCGCTGCTGGCCTGGCTGACCGCCGGTGCGTTGAGGCCAACCCGTGGCAGCGGCATTCCGCAGGTCATCGCATCGCTGGAACAGCCGGACCCGGAATTCCGGCAGGTCAACCTCTCGCCTGCGGTTTCGGCGGGCAAACTGCTGCTGACCTCGCTGTCCCTGCTTGGCGGCGCATCGGTTGGCCGCGAAGGCCCCACCGTGCACGTCGGTGCCAGCCTGATGTACCTGTTCGGGCGCTGGTTCGGGTTCAAGGATCCCCGCGAGCTGTCGCACTTCCTGCTGGCAGGGGGCGCGGCCGGCATCGCTGCGGCCTTCAATACGCCGTTGGCGGGCATCGTGTTCGCCATCGAAGAGTTGAGCGGGCGGTTCGAGCACCGCTTCTCGGGCACCCTGCTCACGGCCGTCATCGTGGGCGGCGTGGTGTCCCTGGGCCTGCTGGGCAACTACACCTACTTCGGCCACGTCTCGGCGTTGCTGCCCCTGGGCCAGGCGTGGGGCGCCATTGTGCTGTGTGGCGTGGTTGCCGGCCTGCTGGGCGGACTGTTCGCGCGGGTCGTACTGCTGACCATGTCCGGTCATCCGCGCTGGCTGGGCCGGCTCAAGCGTGACCATCCGGTGGCACTGGCCGCGGCCTGCGGGTTGATCGTGGTGGTGCTTGCGCTGCTGTTCGGCAATGGCGCGTTTGGTACCGGTTATGAGCAGGCGCGCAGTCTGGTGCAGGGCCAGGCAATCGTCGGTCACGAGTTCGGCCTGATGAAGCTGCTCGCCAACCTGGCGTCCTACGTGGCGGGCATCCCCGGCGGGCTGTTCTCACCAGCGCTTGCGGTGGGGGCAGGGCTGGGGCACAACCTCGCCGTACTGATGCCGGCAGTGGACCCGAAGGCGTTCGTGCTGCTGGGCATGTGCGCCTACCTGACCGGCGTGACCCAGGCGCCACTGACCTCGGCAGTGATCTCGCTGGAGCTGACCGACAGCGGCGATCTGCTGCTGCCGATCCTGGCCACCGTGCTGATTGCCCGGGGCGTGTCCGGCATGGTCTGCCGTGTGCCGATCTACCGCGGCCTGGCCGAACAGTTGCTGGCCAACAGCGCCGTTGCTGGCGGCACCACAGCCACAGCGGGAACACGCCCTGCGGACTAAGCCGCACTCAGGTCTGCGCGCGCCACTGGCTCATCAGCATCTGCAGGAACCGCTCTGCGGTGGGCGAGAGCAGGGCACCGCGACGGCGCACGATACCGATGGTGCGCGACACCACCGGGTTGCCGATTGAACGCGTCACCAGCGTCGGATGATCGCCGTCGGGGGTCGCCATTTTCGGCAGCACCGATACCCCGATGCCGGCCTCGACCATGCCCAGCGAGGTGGACAGGTGGGTCACTTCGTAATGCCAGCTCAGCTTGAGGTTCTCGCGCGCCAATGCGCCGTCCAGCAGCGTGCGATTGCCACTGGTGCGATGCACGGTGATCAGCTGGTGCTCGGCCAGGTCGGCCCATTCCACCGTGCGCTTGCGGGCCAGCGGATGATCGCGCCGGCACGCCAGCACGAACGGATCCTCGGCCAGCACGTCGAAATCGAGGTTGGGGTCGTTGGCGCCCATGAAGTTGATACCGAATTCGACTTCGCCGCGCTCCACCGCCTGCAGGCCTTCGGTGGCCGGGATATCCAGGATGCGGAAGCGCACGTTCGGATGCGCCTCGTGGAAGCGCGCCATCACGCTGGGCAGGAAGTAGAACGCCGCCGTAGGCAGGCAGGCGATGGTCACGGTAGCGCCGCGGGTGTCTTCGCGGCCGCGCAGTGAGAACAGCGACCCATCGAATTCTTCCAGCATGCGCCGCACCAGCGGCAGCAGGTTCTCGCCCACGGCCGTGGTGCTGACGCTGCGCGTGGTGCGCTCCAGCAGCGGCGAGCCCACCGCCTGCTCAAGCTTCTGGATGCGTCGGCTCAACGCCGGCTGGGAGACATGCAGGATCTCGGCAGCGCGATGGAAGCTGCGGGTTTCCGACACCAGCAGGAACGCGCGCAGATCCAGAATTTCGCAATTGATGCTCATAAGGTATCAATCATCCAAAAATCAGCAATTCACAGATCAATTGGGGTCATGCCAGTATCGAATCACAGAGGGGTCATTCATCCCCTATACGCATCAATCTATCACACGTATGTCCAACGATCTGCTCAGCATTCCCTGCGTGCTCATGCGCGGCGGCACCTCCAAGGGCCCGTTCTTCCTGGCCAGCGATCTGCCGGCTGATATCGCCGAGCGTGACCGCCTGCTGCTGGAGGTGATGGGTTCGGGCCACCCGCTGCAGATCGACGGCATCGGCGGCGGCAACGCACTGACCAGCAAAGTGGCCATCATCGACCGCTCCAGCCGCCCCGATGCTGACGTGGACTATCTGTTCGCCCAAGTGCGGGTGGAGCAGCAGGTGGTCGATACCTCGCCCAACTGCGGCAACATGCTGGCGGCCGTGGGCCCGTATGCGATCGAGCGCGGGCTGGTACAGGCACAGGACCCGCAGACCGAAGTGCGCGTGCACAACGTCAACACCGGCAAGCTGATCATCGCCACGGTGGAAACGCCGGGCGGCAACGTGGTCTACCGGGGGGATACGCGCATTGCCGGCGCGCCGGGCTCGGCCTCGCCGGTGCGGCTGTCCTTCCTGGACGCGGCCGGCGCACGCACCGGCAAGCTGCTGCCCAGCGGCCATGCCCGGGAAACCATCGACGGCGTGCCGGTCAGCCTGGTCGACTGCGCGATGCCGCTGATGCTGGTGCAGGCCGAAGACCTGGGCGTACACGGCGATGCCTCACCTGCCGAACTGAACGCGGATGCTGCGTTCATGGCGCGGCTGGAGGCGCTGCGTATCGAGGCCGGTGCCCGCATGGGCATCGCCGACGCCGGCAACAAGGTCATTCCCAAGCCGGTGCTGCTGTCTGCACCGCAACACGGCGGCCAGCTGCAGGTGCGCTATTTCATGCCGCACCAGTGTCACACCGCGCTGGCCATCACCGGTGCGGTGGGCATCGCGACCGCCGCCGTCACCCCGGGCACGCTGGCCCACACTTTGGTCGGGTGCCTGCCGCTGCCCGGCAGCATTACCCTCGAACATCCGAGTGGGGCCCTGGAGGTGGGCCTCAGTCGCAGCTCGGACGACGCGCCGGTGGTCGCCAGCGTGGTGCGCACCGCACGTCGTCTGTTTGAAGGTCGCGTGTTCGCCACCTCGCCCGCGCCCGCCAGGGCCAGTGTCAATCAAGCCCGCCAATGGACGTCAGCGGCATGATCTGAAACCGGTCGGGCCGGCACAGCCGTGCTTGCCCGCCACCACAACGTAGATGCTTCACTCCTGGGAGGGATGATGTACAAGCAGTTCTTCATGGCCGCGCTGTGCGCGGTCGGCCTGGCCGCGGCCGGATGCAGCAAGCCGGACGCCACGGCCGCCGGTGGCGGCGCGCGCGGCGGCGACAATGCCCCGGTGCGCATCAGCGTCGGTTCCTACAATCTCAACAACCTGCCGTTCTTCATCGCCGACGCCAAGGGCTACTTCAAGGACGTCGGCCTGGACGTGAAGACCGAGAACTTCGCCCAGGGTGGCTCCAAGGTACTGCAGGCGCTGGTTGCCAACTCCACCGACGTGGCCGTCGGCTTCTACGACCACACCATCCAGATGCAGGCCAAGGGCAAGGACGTGGTCGCCTTCGTGCTGCTCTCGCGCAATTCCGGCCTGGTGATGGCCGGCCGCGAAGACGCCACGTTCGATCCGGCGCGCCCGCAGACCATCAAGGGCCAGAAGGTCGGCATCACCGCACCGGGCTCCTCATCGGACTTCTTCGTGCGGCATTTCCTGGCCCAGCATGACATCCCGGTCGACAGCATCTCGCTGATCGGCGTGGGGTCCGGTGCCGCTGCGGTCGCCGCGCTGGAGCAGGGCAAGATCGACCTGCTGGTGAATTACGATCCTGCCGCCACCCTGATCACCGAACGCAAGGTCGGCAAGATCATCCTCGACGCACGCAGTGATGACGGCGCACGCCAGGTCTATGGCGGCCTGTACCCGACCTCGGTGATGTACGCCAACCAGAGCTTCCTGGACAAACGCCCGGAAGCGGCCGAAAAGATCGCCCGTGCCGAGCAGATGGCGCTGAAGTTCATCGCCGACAACAGCGCCGAGGACATCGTCGCGGCCCTGCCTGACAGCTATGTCTCCGGCGACCGCGCCACCTATGCCCGGGCCGTGGAGAACGCCCGCGCGATCTTCACCACCGATGGCCACTTCACCGCGGCCGACCTGGAAACACCGCTGAAGGTGCTGCGCGAATTCAACACGGACGTGGCCAAGGCCAACATCGATCTGTCCAGGACCTACACCAATGCCTTCGTCGAGCGTGCCCACGCTGCGGCGCCGGCTGCCCAACGTTAAGCGGAGGTAACCCCATGGCCCTCAATGCCACCGTGCGCCAGCTCAACGGCGCGCCGCAGCTGGAGCCTGCACAGACCATGGTCGCCATCAACAAGGTGACCATGTCCTTCGGCGAATTCACCGCCGTGCGCGATGTCGACATCCAGGTGGGCGACGGCGAGTTCCTCGCCATCGTCGGCCCCACCGGCTGCGGCAAGAGCACCATCCTCAATTCCGTGGCGGGCCTGCTGACCCCGTCGTCCGGCGACGTCGCCATCGATGGCCGCAAGGTCAGCGGCGTGCAGGAATCGGTCGGCTATCTGTTCCAGCAGGATGCACTGCTGCCGTGGAAGACCGCCTACCAGAACGTCGAACTGGGCCTGCGCTTCCGAGGCGTGCCTGAAGCCGAGCGCAAGGCCAAGGCCAATGCCTGGCTGGCCAAGGTCGGCCTGACGGGCTTCGAGCACCGCTACCCGCACCAGCTGTCCGGCGGCCAGCGCAAGCGCGTGCAGATGGCGCAGGCGTTGATCGTCGAGCCGAAGGTGATCCTGATGGACGAGCCGTTCTCGGCGCTGGACATCCACACCCGCCACCTGATGCAGAACGAACTGCTGCGGCTGTGGCAGGAGGATCGCCGCTCGGTGATCCTCATCACCCACGACCTGGAAGAGGCGATCGCGCTGGGTGACCGCGTGGTGGTGCTGTCCTCCGGCCCGGCCAGCCGCGTCGTGCGCAGCTTCGACGTGGACCTGGAGCGGCCGCGCAACGTGGCCGAAATCAAGCTGGACGAACGATTCACCGACCTGTACCGCGACATCTGGGCCTGCCTGCGCGGCGAAGTGGAGAAGAGCTATGCACGCCAAGACTGACAAATTCATCCAGCTGGCCCTGGTGGTCGCCGTGTTCGGCGGCTGGGAAGGCGGCATCGCGCTGGGCGTGATCGATCCGTTCTTCTTCCCCTCGCCAACGGCAATCGTGCAGCAGGCCTGGACCTGGCTGTCCGATACCTCGTTCTACCAGCACGTCTACATCACCCTGACCGAAACCGCGCTGGGCTACATCATCGGCACCGGGCTGGGCGTGGCAGGCGGCGTGTGGCTCGGTCTGAGCCGCCGTTCGGCACGCATCCTCGATCCCTTCATCAAGGGCTTCAATGCGATTCCGCGCGTGGTGCTGGCGCCGATCTTCGTGTTGTGGCTGGGCCTGGGGCTGTGGTCGAAGGTGGCGCTGGCGGTCACGCTGGTGTTCTTCACCACCTTCTTCAACGCCATGCAGGGCGTGCGCGAAGTGAACCCGGTGGTGCTGGCCAATGCCCGCATCCTCGGCGCAGGCCGCAGCGACCTGCTGCGCCACGTGTACTTCCCGGCGGCGGCCAGCTGGATCCTGTCCTCGCTGCGTACCTCGGTCGGTTTCGCCGTGGTCGGCGCGATCATCGGCGAGTACCTCGGTGCCTCGGCAGGGCTGGGCTACCTGATCGCCCAGGCCGAGGGCAACTTCAATGCCGTGGGCGTGTTCGCCGGCATCATCATCCTGGCCGCTTTCGTGCTGGTCATCGACGCATTGCTGGATGTGGTCGAGAACAAGCTGATCACCTGGCGCCCGAACGCGCAGACGCAGGCCACCAGCTGAGCGCGGCCGCCTGAGCCCGCTTGCCGCGCCGCCGGGTTGATCCGGCGGCGCGCGCCTCCTTCCCCGATCTTCCCCCGCACCACCGCAACAGGCCAGCGCCCGGCCAGGGGGCCGGCTGGCCGGAGAGAGAGACCATGAACCATTCCACCGTGCTGCCGCCGGCAGCGCTGTCGGTCGCGCTTGGCCTGCTGTTGGCCAGTGGCCATGCCGGCGCCCAGTCCACGTCATCACCGCCTGCACCACTGAGCCAAGCCCAGCTCTCGCAACTGGTGCAGCAACAGTCCGTGCAGATCCAGCAGCTGGAGGCGCGCCTGCGCGCTGTCGAGGGCGGGCAGGGCACTGCAGCCCCATCACCGGAAACGGCAACGCCCGCGCCCTCGCTGGAAACCCGGGTTGCCGCGCTGGAATCGGGACAGTCCAAACAGCCCAAAGTGTCCTGGTCGAAGGGGGCGCCGGAGTTCAGCAGCGCCGACGGCAACGTCACCTTCCGGCCGCGCGGGCGCCTGTTTGTTGATGCCTCCAGTACTGACGGCTCCGCGGTGAGCGACCGCAACCTGTCCGGCACCGAAATCCGTTCGGTGCGCCTGGGTGCCGAAGGCCGTTACGGCATCCTCGGCTGGGCCGTGGAGGGCGATTTCGCCGACAACGACGTGGCCTGGAAATCGGTCTATGCCACCGTCGATCACCACCTGTTCGGCCTGCCTGCCGACCTCACCGTCGGCAACCGCCTGAACGATCGCGGCATCGACGGCTCCAGCAGCACCTCCAACACACCCTTCCAGGACCGCAACGTGGTGGGCACCTTGATGCTGCCGCAGCGCGGGCTGTTCGGTGTCGGCCTTACCGAGCGCGTGTACGGCAAGGGCTGGCACGCCAGCCTTTCGGTGGCGGGCAATGACCTCAACAACGCCGGCACCGACAACGACAGCCAGACCTGGGCCACGCGCGTGCACTGGAACCCCATCGAGAGCTCCACCGCGACGGTGCATCTGGGCGCATGGGCCTTCCACGAGGAGATCGCCGCCGGCGCCAGCAGCGTGGTGCGCAGCTCGGCCATCGCCGGGCACTTCAACGATCTGGTCAAGATCACCCCGGGCACGCTGCTGGGCGCCGAGCGCAGCACCGGCTATGGCGCAGAGCTGGCGGGCTTCTTCGGCCCGGCCTGGGCGACCGGCGAATGGGGCACCCGCAACCTGCGTGGCGCCGATGCCAGCGGTCGCTACGACCTCGACCACCAGGCCTGGGCCCTCTCGGCTGGCTGGTTCCTGGCCGGCGCCACGCCGGCCTATTCGGGCAAGGCCGGCACCTGGGGCCGGGTGAAGGTGGCCGACCCGGTCACGCGCGGCGGCAGGGGCGCATGGGAGCTGAAGGCACGCTATGAAGACGTGGATTACGCCGAACTGCCCAGCGGCGGTACCGGCCACGCGTGGACGCTCGGCACGAACTGGTACCTCAACGATTTCAGCCGCGTGATGTTCGAGGCCATCGGCTGGCAGACGAACAACCGCAGCGGCACCGGGCCGGGAAAGGACGAAGGCACCACCTTCAACACCCGCCTGCAGGTGGCGTTCTAGGCCAGCACTGCGCCCGCGCCCTGATCAGAGCAGCAGCAACGCCCCGATCAGCGCGGGCGGCATCACCAGCGCGCCGACCCGCAGGAAGTCGAGCGCGCTGACATGCTCGCCTTCGCGGCGCAGCGCCACCAGCCACAGCATGGTGGCCAGCGAACCGGTCACCGACAGGTTCGGGCCCAGGTCCACGCCGATCAGCAATGCCGCACGCGTCTGCGCCGGCAGCTCGGCCATCTGGCCCAGCGAGCCGGCCGCCAGACCCACCGGCAGATTGTTGGCCACGTTGCTGAGCAGTGCGGCCGAGGCGCCGGCCAGCCAGCCCGCCTGGTGCGGCGAGGTCTGCGCCAGCGCCTGCAGGTTGCTGGCCGCCGTCTGGATGACACCGGTCTGCGACACTGCTTCAACCAGCACGAACAGGCCGGCCACCAGCGGCAGCACGCCCCACGACACGTGGCGCAACAGCGGCAGCGGGCTGTGGCGCTGGCGGATCGCCACCACCGCGACGCTCAGTGCGCCTGCACAGAAGGTGGCCAGGCCCAGCGGGCCGTTCATTGCGGAGGTCACCAGCAGCACGGTGCCGGTGAACAACACACCCAGCGCACTCAGCCGGCCACCCTCGGTAAGCGGGCGATGCTCGGGCGCGGCGGCCAGCGGCTGTGCGATCTCACGCCGATGCACCCAGCGCAGCACCAGATAGGTGGCGCCGATCGCAGCCAAGGAGGGCAGCGCGAACTGCGCCAGCCACTGCAGCAGCGAGGGCATGTGGTTGCCGTACACCACCAGGTTGGCCGGGTTGGAAATGGGCAGCACGAAGCTGGCCGCGTTGGCGATGAACGCGCACACGAACAGATAGGGCAGGGGATTAGCGCGCGCCGCCTTGCATGCCGCATAGACGGCAGGCGTCAGCACCACCGCCGTGGCATCGTTGGACAGGAACACCGTTACTACCGTGCCCACCAGAAACACCAGATCGAACAGGCGCCGCCCCGAACCGCCGGCATGCCGCACCGCATACAGCGCCAGCCAGTCGAACAGGCCCTCGCGCCGCGCCAGCTCGGCCAGCACCATCATGCCGATCAGGAACAGGTAGACATCGCGCCCTTCGGCGACCGCATGCCAGGTCGTGCCGAGCGACACCGCCCCGAGCAGCGGAAGCAGTGCGGCCGCGCCCAGCGCCCACACGTATTCCGGAATACGGAACGGCCGGAACAGCAGGCCGACGGTGGCAACGGCCACGGCCGCCCAGATGATGAAGGGAGAATAGGGAGCGAGCATGGAGTAAGTGGGGGTCTCAACTGCACCGGCGCGTAGCCAACAGCGACGCGCGCGCTGCATCGCGGCAAGTGCGAGAAAGTCGGCATCATACCCTGCCAGCTGCACACCAGTTCGGCAGGTGCTCCCGGCCGGTGGCCGGTTGCGGAGTTATGCAAGTGGCGCCGTGATGATCGCGTCGCGCGCGGCTGCCCTGCAGATGCGAAACCCTGCTGCGACAGCACCACTCATCACGCTTCCGGCTTCCTCGGCGGCAGGCAGTCATCACGCTGGTGCCAGGGCGGAAGCTCCAGCGCGTGACGTTCGAGTCATGGCCTGGATGCCCGCGTGCGCCCGGTCCCTTTCCGCGTGCTCGCATTGGTCCAGAATCTCCGCAGCCAGTTTTTCAAAGTGCGGCCAGAACTGAGCCGGATGCCGCACCTGTGCCAACCAGTGCACCAGCATGTGACGGCCAGGAATCGGGCAGGCACGGTGCAAGCGACGGGCGATCGCCCATCGGATCATTGAGCCAAGGCGTCAAGCGGAATTCGCGTGCATTCTCGAACCACGCGTAGCCCGCTGCACTTTCGCTGACGACCGTGCCCAAGCGGGGCGTTCACGATTACGTTGGCTCATGGCGCCGGCGTCGGCGCGCCTTCGCGCACAACCACGACGTATTCGGGTCGTCCTTGCTGAAACTGCCGGTGCCAATGTCGAACTGGCCCGCACCGCGGCAGGGAAGGAAAGGCCACTGGTCGTCCCTCTCGTCGTCGTGCTCGGCGCCCGGGAGGCAAGCCGTATCGAGCCCCGCCTCCACTTGACAGGGCTATTCACTGACTCCAAGCTCCGCGCGGGGTTGCGCACAATGGAAGCTGCGCAGGGGATGTTATGCCACAGGGAGACGCGGCACCTTCGGTGCCGGGGGAAGTGCATGTGCAGGGTCAGCAGGATCTTGCGCTGCGCGGTTTGGTACTGCTTGCTCAATTCCACGGTATTGCGGCTGACGCAAGTCAGCTGGCGCACGACGCTGGGCTGGGCAATACCCCCACGGACGAGACAACATTGGTATTGGCGGCCCGCAAGCTGGGCTTCAAGGCGCGGATGGTGTCGACGCCACCTGCGCGCCTCGGGCTGGCCAACCTGCCTGCACTGGCGCTCGGTGAGGATGGTGATGCGTTCATCATCGCCCGCATCAATGGCGATCAGGTGCTGATCCACGACTTGGCCCAGAAGCGCCCGCAGAGTATCGACATGGCGACGCTCCAGCAACGCTATCGTGGGCGATTGCTGCAGGTGGCGTCGCGGGCTTCGGTTCTCGGCGAACTGGCCCGGTTTGATTTCAGCTGGTTCATCCCAGCGGTGGTCAAGTATCGGAAGATGCTGCTGGAGGTCTTCGCGGTTTCGTTCTTCATCCAGTTGTTCGCACTGGTCACACCCCTGTTCTATCAGGTGGTGATGGACAAGGTGCTGGTGCATCGAGGCCTGACTACACTGGATGTGATTGCCATCGGCCTGGTGTCCATCGCCGTCTTCGACATCGTGCTCGGTGGACTGCGTACCTACGTATTCGCCCACACCACCAGCAAGATCGACGTAGAGCTCGGCGCCCGCCTCTTCCGGCATGTGCTGGCATTGCCGCTGGCGTATTTCGAATCCCGCCGCGTGGGCGACACCATCGCACGCGTGCGCGAGCTGGAAAACATCCGGAACTTCCTGACCGGACAGGCATTGACCTCGGTACTGGACCTGCTTTTCACCGTGGTCTTCCTGGCAGTGATGTTCCACTACAGTGGCTGGCTGACTCTGATCGTCGTGATCTCGTTACCGCTGTATGCGCTCATTTCGGCGGGCATCACACCGGTACTGCGCAAACGGCTGGATGAGAAGTTCGCACGAGGCGCTGACAACCAGTCCTTCCTGGTCGAAACGATCAGCGGTATCGGCACAGTGAAGGCCAATGCAGTCGATCCACGCGTCACGCGCACTTGGGACAACCAGCTCGCCGGGTACGTGAATGCCGGCTTTGGAGTCACCAAGATCGCCACCGTCGGCCAGCAGAGCGTGCAGTTGGTGCAGAAGCTGGTCAGCGTGGCCATCCTGTTCTGGGGCGCGAAGCTGGTGATCGATGGCAAGCTGTCACTGGGGCAACTGATCGCCTTCAATATGCTGTCCGGGCAGGTGGCCGCCCCAATCATCCGCCTTGCGCAGCTGTGGCAGGACTTCCAGCAGGTGGGCATCTCGGTCCAGCGACTGGGTGACATCCTCAATACCCGCACCGAGCTCCCAGGCAGCCGGATGGCATTGCCTCCCATCCGTGGTGATGTCACTTTCGAGCAGGTTGGATTCCGCTACCGCCCAGATACCCCCGAGATCCTTGCAGGCATCGACCTGCATATTCCCGCCGGGCAGGTGATCGGCATCGTTGGGCGCTCAGGATCCGGCAAGAGTACGTTGACCAAGCTGGTCCAGCGCCTGTACACGCCTGAGCGAGGGCGGGTCCTGGTGGACGGGCACGATCTGGCCCTGGCCGATCCAGCCTGGTTGCGGAGGCAGCTGGGCGTCGTGCTGCAGGAGAACTTCCTGTTCAACCGCAGCGTGCGCGAGAACATCGCACTGAGCGATCCAGGCATGCCGCTCGAGCGAGTGATCAAGGCGGCAACCCTGGCCGGCGCCCACGAGTTCATTTCGGCGCTGCCTGAAGGGTACGACACCAAGGTAGGTGAGCAAGGCGCAGGCCTTTCAGGCGGCCAGCGACAGCGCGTGGCGATTGCCCGTGCACTGATCACCGACCCACGCATTCTGATCCTGGACGAGGCCACCAGTGCACTGGATTACGAGTCGGAGCACGCGGTGATGTCCAACATGCGCGAGATCTGCAGGGGCCGTACCGTCATCATCATCGCGCACCGCCTGTCCACTGTGCGCAGGGCCAACCGGATCGTGGTCGTGGATCGCGGCCGCATCGTCGAGAGCGGAACGCACGATGAGCTGCTGACGCAGTCAGGCGGGCACTACGCTCAGCTGCATCGCCTGCAACAGGGTGCGGCATGAAGCACATCCGTGACGGAGTGCGTGTCTTCGCAGCGCGCTACCTGGCAGTGTTCCGTAGCGCTTGGCGTGTCCGGCACGATATGGATCCGCCTTCGCGCGAGGCCGAGGAGCGCGCCTTCCTGCCCGCGCACCTGGAACTGATTGAAACACCTGCGTCACCCACCGCGCGGTGGACCATGCGCATCATCATCGCGTTGTTCTGCGTGGCGCTGCTCTGGGCTACCCTCGGCAAGCTCGATATCGTCGCAGTGGCGCCCGGCAGGACCGTCGTGGGCTCGCGGACCAAGGTGGTGCAGCCCGCGGAAACCGGCGTGGTGCGGCGGATCCTGGTACGTGACGGCCAGACGGTGAAAGCAGGGCAGGTGCTGATCGAGCTCGATGCCACTGCCACTGCGGCCGACGTTGCCAAAGCGGACGAAGCATTGCTGAACGCGCGCATGTCCGCTCTGCGCCTGCAAGCCCTCACCCAGGCTCTGGAGGACGGCGCGGCTCCCGTGTTCCGTGTCGACATCGACCTGCCTGCCGACCGTGTGCAGGCCGAGCAGGCGCTGGCGCGCAGCCAGTACGAGGCACTGCAGGCCAAGCGCCACAATCTGCAGGCATTGATCGCACAGCGGCGCGCGGAACTGGAAACCACCCAGGCCTCGGTGAAACCGTTGGAGGAGTCTGCACGCATCTCTCGGCTGCGCGCAGACGACTACCGCAGCTTGTTGCAAGGCAACTACGTGGGTCGCCACGACTATCTGCTGCGCGAGCAGGAACGCATCGCAGGCGAGCGTGACCTTGCCACACAGCGCAATCGCGTGCAGGAGATCCGATCGGCCCAGCGGGCAGCTGAAGAAGAGTTGAGGGTGTTGGTGGCCGACTTTCGGCAACAAGCCCTGGACGGGCTGCGCGCGGCACAGGAACAGATCGGGCAGATGACTCCGGAAGTATCGCGGACGGAACAGCGCGACCGCCAGATGACCCTGCGCGCCCCGGTCGATGGCACCGTGCAGCAACTGGTCGTGCACACGGTGGGCGGCGTGGTTACTCCGGCGCAACCGCTGTTGGCTGTGGTCCCCAGCGAGGAAGCGCTGGAGGTCGAAGCCACCATTCTCAACAAGGACATCGGCTTTGTGCGCACCGGCCAGACGGTGACCGTGAAGGTGGAGAGCTTCCCGTATACCCGCTACGGCTACCTGACAGGAAAAGTAGTGAGCGTCTCCCACGATGCGATGCAGGACGAGAATCTCGGCCTCGTCTTCCCGGCACGGGTGAAACTCGACACGGCCACCCTGCAGATCGACGGGGTGCGCGTGCGCATGACCGCTGGCATGAGCCTGAGTGCCGAGATCAAGACCGGGAAACGGCGGGTCATCGATTACCTGCTGAGTCCGCTGCAGCAGCATACAGGCGAGGCGATGCGCGAGCGCTAGCACCCCGTCCAGCCGCCCCTTGGCGACCCGGATACGCTTCTGGATCCCTCATGACACATTCTTTCAGGAAGGCTCTCATGTCTGGCATGAACGATGGGCAGCAGCAACGTAACGCACAATGGGGCGGGGTCTCGCGCCTGTTCTGGCCCGCGATGGCAATGAGTGCGGTGCTGGTGGCGGGCGCCGATGTGCTGCATCGCACAGGGGCCTACCCGCAGGCCCTGTTCGATCGCAGCAGCGCCGATGTTGGAACATGGCTATACGTCGCATTGATGTATCTGGTCGCCATCCCGGTGCTGTTCTTCCGGATGAGACGACTGCTCGTAGGCTATCCCGTGCCATGGAACCCCCCTGCCAAGCGTTGGCTGCTGGGTGCCTTCTCCCTGATTCTCTGCAGCGGGCTGATGCTGCTGCCGGTGATTGTGCTGACCATTGGAAACAGCGCTGCAGGACGTGGCAAAGGCTTGTATCAGCTGTTCACCGGCAGCTTCTTCGGCACGTTCCTGGTGGGCGGCGTGCTCGCATACGGTGCGGCCATGGCAGCGTGGTTGTTGTTGGTCGGGACCCCCAAGCTCCTCTTTCCCCGTCCTCCAGCGCGATGAACGCGAGAAGGTAGTCGTCTAAATACGCTCCCGTATTCGGACGCGCCGCCTGTACGAAACAGAATCTCAGTACTGCCCCCGCCTCGCGCGGGGACATCGCACGAGTGTGTGTCATCCCTTCTATCTGGCCTGATTCAACAAGGAGTGTGAACCGTGGCAACTTCCGTAATTACGCTTGAAGAAATTCAGCAGAATGCTGGCGATCTCGCAGGGCACCTGAACAATTTCATCGGTGGCTTCTACGATGCATACAACAAAGGCTATGACTTGGCCGTTGCGCAGGGGCGCTCGCCGTTCGACGCTCAGATCGAGGGGCTGGAAAAGGGAATCCGAGCCAACGCGCACTATGCAGATCTCAACGCGCAGCGCTACGCCAACAATCCGGACCTCAGCTTCTCCCAGACCTACCAGAACCTGGCCAATCACTACAACGCGATGGCTGACAGCCTGGTAACCCAGAGCATCCATACCCAGGATCAGCTTAGCGGCTTCTTGGGGAACATGAAGACCCAGGCACTGAGTGACCTGGGCACATTCGGCAACAGTGCCGCCGGCAGAGCCCTCGGAGAGTATCTGGGGCCGGCGTTCGACGCGTACCAGATTGGCCAAGCAGCGCTGAACCAGGACTGGAATGGCCTGGGCAAGGCAGGTACCAGCCTGTTGCTGGCAGAGGCCTTCGGGTATGGCGCGATGGCCCTGCTGGGTGCCTTCGGTCTCACAGTCGGCCTTCCGGTGACTATCGCCATCGGTCTGGCTGCCGTCCTCGGCGGCTACCTGGGTGGCATGCTGTGGGACGAAGTGAACGGACCACTGCAGGACAAGCTCGGTGAACTGGGCGATGCGATCCGGGGCGACGACTACCGCATCGAGCGCTACGATCCCATCGCCTTGGACCTGGATGGAGACGGCGTTGTATCGACAATCGTTGATGGCGATCTGTCCGGTCCACTTTTCGACTATGACGGCGACGGCATTCGCACGGCAACCGGTTGGGTCGGTGCACGCGATGGTCTACTGGTGCGCGATATCGACGGCTCTGGCGCGGTCGAGAATGGTAGTGAACTGTTCGGCGACCGTACCCGCCTGCGCAATGGTCGCCTCGCTCTCAACGGGATGGAGGCGCTCGCCGATCTTGATTCCAATGGCGATGGATCCATCGACGCAGCCGACGCGGCTTTCAGCTCGCTGAAGATCTGGCAGGATGGCAACGGCAATGGCATCAGTGAATCGAGTGAACTGAAGACGTTGGCGGAACTTGGAATCACCCGCCTTTCCACGAACTTTGTTGGCAATGGGCCTGCCAGTGACGACGTGCCCGGCGGCAACCTGATGGGCACCAGCAGCTACACTCGCGTGGATGCAAACGGGGTGGAATCGACCCGGCTGATGCAGGACTTCAACTTTGACGCCGACACCATCCACAGCCGTTATGTGGACCGTATCGTGATTCCCGAGGCGCTGGCGGGACTCGCGAATCTGCAGGGCATGGGCATGCTGAGGGACCTGCGCGAGGCGGCCTCGCTGTCGCCCGCTCTGCTCCAGGCGATCCAGGCATTCTCTGCAGCGACCACGCGCAGTACTCAGCGTGAACTGTTGGGGGAAGTGCTCTACCAGTGGGCGCGGACGAACCCCAGGTTCAGCGACGAGAGCATCGTCCTCCACATGAGTGGCGGCCGATATGACGAAAGCTCGGAGAACGTCATCCGGCTTCGACCGGGCGAGCAGGTGTTTCTGGGTGAACCCGGCACCATGGACGAAGCCTATACGCGCAAGGTGCGTGTCGTCGAAGCCATCCTCGGAATGGAACCCATCGGCGCCGTATTCTGGGGCACAGAGAACCTCAACAACTATGGGCGGGTCTACGATGCCTTCTTCGAGGGCAGTTACGCACAACTTGCGCTGCAGACCCGTCTGCAGGCCTACATCAACAAGGTAACGCTGACCATCGATACCGTCACTGGAAAGACGGACGTGGACTTTGCGCCCGTCGACACGGTGCTGTTGTCCCGCTATTCCGCCGATCGCACCAACGCGGCCATCGATCTGGTAGAGCTGGCCAGGGCATTGCCGCGGCAGGTATCAGGTGCGGTTACCTGGACTCAGGGCGAGACGCTGCTGCGTGCGTGGATGGCCGAGAATGCTCAAGACTCAGTCTTCATCCAGTCGCTGGAACAGGTCGGACTGCGTCGTGGCATTGGCGGGACCGGCGATGACACGATTCTTGGCGAGGATACGCCGGATGTATCCGAATTCATCTCTGCAGGCGCTGGCGACGACGTGGTGTTCGGGGGCCAGGGCCGCAACATCGTGCGCGGGGAGGCCGGTGATGACGTCCTGTATGGCGGCGCCCAGCAGGATCAGCTCGACGGTGGCGCGGGCGCCGATACGCTGCACGGCGGATCTGGTGACGACTCGCTTGACGGCGGTGACGGCCGCGACAGGCTCTTCGGTGGCGCAGGCGCTGATTCGCTGAACGGCGGTGCCGGCGATGACCGCATCGATGGCGGTGCAGGTGATGATTATTTGGATGGCGGCGCCGGCAATGATCTCTACGTGTTCGGCCGCGGGTCCGGCCATGACGGCATCTACAACCACGATGCGTCCCAAGCGCGCCTCGACGTGCTCGAAATGGCCAGCGGCGTGCTCCCTTCAGACCTGAAGGTATGGCGCAGCGGCGACTACCTGTGCATCCAGATCAGCGGTACGGATGATCGGATCGACATCCAGAACTACTTCCGTGATGACGGCAACAGTGCCTACCGCGTGGACCTGATCCGCTTTGCTGATGGCACGCAGTGGACTATTGCGGACGTCAAGCAGCTTGTGCTGATACCAACGCCGGGGGTAGACGACCGTTATGGGTACGAAAGTGACGATGTGATCCAGGGCGGCGACGGCAATGAGTGGCTCAGCGGCCGCGGTGGCAATGACAGTCTGGCAGGCGGAGGCGGCGCCGACCGGCTGAATGGCGATGATGGCGATGACACGCTCGACGGCGGCACAGGCAATGATCATCTGTCCGGGGGGGACGGCGCTGACCTGATCCTGGGGAGCGAGGGTGACGACTATCTCGACGGTGGTAATGGCAACGATTGGCTGGACGGTGGTGCGGGCAATGACACTCTCCAGGGAGGTGCCGGCAATGATCGGTACATCTTCGCCACTGGTTTCGGGCGGGATGTGATCAACAACTACGATGCAGCGGCCGATCGCCTGGATACTATCGAGTTCCTGCCCGGCATCGATCCTGCTGACGTGCGTGCCACGCGGGTGGGCAACGATCTGGTCCTGCAGCTTGCCAACGGTGCGGACGTGCTGACGGTGCAGAACTATTTCGGAGAAGACGCTGCAGGCCCCTCCCGGATCGACGAGATCCGCTTCGCCAATGGTGCCTCGTGGTCAGTGGCCATGATCAAGTCGATAGTCCAGGCTGCCACGGCCGGCGACGATGTTCTGCGGGGCTATGAGGGCGACGATGTCCTGGTTGGCCTGCAGGGAAATGACGATATTTCCGGCGGCACTGGTGCTGATCAGCTTTCCGGCGGAGAAGGGGATGACCTGCTGCAGGGTGAGGCCGGCGACGACGTGATCCGCGGCGATGATGGAAATGACACGCTTACTGGCGGCGAAGGCGCGGACCAGATCTTCGGCGGCAATGGCATGGACGCGTTGTATGGCGGAGCCGGGGCCGACATCCTGGAAGGCGGGGACGACCGCGACTGGATGGCGGGTGACCAGGGAGACGACCTGCTCTTTGGCGGCGCTGGCGATGATGAACTGCTGGGGGGGTCCGGCAACGATGTGCTGGCGGGTGGCTTCGGCAACGACGTGCTGGAAGGCGGCGAGGGCGACGACGAGTACCGGTTCTCCGCCGGCGATGGTCGCGACCGGATCGTAGACAACGCGGGCACATCGACACTACGGCTCCTGGGTGTCGCCGAGGGCAGCGTGGTCATGCGCCGGGAGGGTTCGACCCTGATTCTCAGGATCGATCAGAACGGAGTGGATGAGATTCGTGTCGAGGACATTTTCGATGCGGACAGTGGGCTCGCAACGCGTGGCCTGCGCCTGATCATCGGCAACGCGGCTCCGCGCTGGCTGGATGCCTCCGCTCTCGACCAGCAGGTGCTGCTGGCTACCGGCCACAACGATGTGATCGTCGGCAACGCGTTGGGGAACATCATCGACGGCGCCGACGGTGATGACCAACTCTTCGGCGAAGGCGGCGACGACCTGCTCCAGGGCGACAATGGTGACGACCGGCTCCTTGGCGGGAAAGGCAACGATACGCTCCGCGGCGGTGCAGGTGTCGACTTCCTCGATGGCGGGGCCGGTGCTGACCGGGCGGAAGGCGGCCAAGGTGATGATATCTACGGCGTGGATGATGCTGGCGACTCCGTGATCGAAGGCGCCGGAGAAGGAAGGGACGTCGTGCACGCCTCGGTCAACCACGCGTTGTCGGCCAACGTGGAAGATCTCCTGCTTACTGGAAACTCGAACATCGACGGCACCGGCAACGAACTTGCCAACATCCTGACCGGCAACGAGGGTGCCAACCGGCTGGATGGCGGCGCCGGCGATGACCACCTGTTCGGTGGCCAAGGAAACGACCGCCTGCTGGGTGACAGCGGCAACGACGTGCTTGATGGCCAGTCCGGGGACGATCACCTGGAGGGCGGTGCCGGTGATGACATCTACCATGTGGACAGTCAGCTGGACAGCATCGCCGAACTCGCAGGCGAGGGGCTCGATGTCGTGCAAGCCACCAGTGACTACGCTCTGTCGAGCAACATCGAGCGGTTGGTGCTGGTGGAAGGGAGCAACGCCATCGCCGCCATTGGCAGCGTTGATGACAACGAACTGATGGGCAACAGCAACAGCAATCGCCTGGACGGCGGGGCGGGCGCTGATCGCATGCTGGGTGGCCTGGGGGACGACACCTACGTCGTCGACCAGGCGGGCGATGTCGTAGTCGAACTCGCCGACGATGGCCATGACACGGTGGAATCCAGCATCGATTATGTGCTCGGCGATACCCTGGAAGATCTGGTGCTGACCGGCACCGGCAACATCAATGGCACCGGCAACGGCAGCAACAACCAGCTGACCGGCAATGCAGGCAACAACCGCCTCGACGGTGGCGCCGGTGGCGACCGGATGCAGGGTGGCGAAGGAGACGACTACTACATCAACGATAGCAGCGGCGACTGGATCGTCGAGCATGTCGGGGAGGGTGTCGATACCATCGAGCGGCGCTATGAAACGAACCTGGTGCTTGCCGATGAGGTCGAGAATCTGATTCTGGCCGTCGGCATCCAGACCGGCAATGGTAACGGGCTGGACAACGTGATCACTGGCAATGCCGGTGCCAACACCCTGGGCGGCTGGGATGGCGACGATCTGCTGTACGGCCTGGATGGCAATGATTCGCTGTTTGGTGGCAGCGGCAGCGACACTCTGTACGGAGGCAACGGCAACGACTACCACGATGGCGGCGAAGGTATCGACCGCATGGAAGGCGGCGCCGGCGATGATGTCTATATTGTCGATGACAGTGCCGACGTGGTGATCGAGGCCGTCGGTGCCGGCAAGGACCAGGTCCAGTCGAGCGCCTCGTACGCGCTGTCGGACAACATCGAAAATCTGTTCCTTAACGGTGCTGGTGCCATCAATGGCAGTGGCAATGCGCTCGACAACTACCTTGCCGGCAATGCGGAATCCAACATCATCCACGGGCTGGGGGGGAACGATACGATCGTCGGCGGGGGCGGCAACGACACGCTGGTCGGCGGTAGCGGCGATGACAAGTACGTCTTCGACACCGGCAGCGGCACCGATACGGTGGACAACACCGGGGGAGGCTTTGACGGTGTGTTCTTCACCGGCGGCATCAGCCGCGAGCGGATTTCGTTCAGCCGCGACGGCAACGACCTGCTGATCACGCTGGACAACGCGGCCACGCCGTCCGTCCGCGTCACAAACCACTTCCTCGGCGGCGACGCCGCGATCGACTATGTGCAACCGGATGGCGGTTCGTACCTGACCACCGCGCAGATCAACCAGATTGTCGCCGGTGGCGGCACCGGCGGGCAGTTCGACCAAGTCATCCAGGGAACGGCCGCCGGCGAACAGCTGGCGGGCAGCTCGGGCAAGGATCTCATCGAGGGCCTGGCCGGCGCCGACACACTGTTCGGCATGGGCGGCAATGACACCCTGCGCGGCGGCGACGGAAACGACTACCTGTCCGGCGGCAATGGCAGCGGCAGCGGCTCAGGCGACGATCGCCTCGAAGGCGGGCTGGGCAATGACACATTGCGCGGCGAGGACGGAAGCAACGCACTCATCGGCGGCGCAGGTGATGATCAGTACGTCTATGGCGGCGGCATCGATGTCATAGACAACACGGGCGGCGGTACGGACTGGCTGATCTTCCAGAACGACATCTCGCTCTCCAAGCTGGCCTTCGCCCGTGACGGCGACAACCTGGTGATCACCGTCAACGGCAATGCCAACCAGAAGGTAACCGTCACCAATCACTTCCTCGGTGGCGACATGGCACTGGACTACCTGCAACCTGTCGGCGGCAATGCGTTGAATACGGCCGCCATCAACGCCCTGGTGCCAGGTGCCGGCGGCAACCCGGGGGGCGGCAACGATGGCGACTACCCGTCCCAGATTGCTGGCACTGCCGCGGGCGAGCAGCTGGTGGGCACCAATGGCCGCGACCGTATCCAGGGGCTGGGCGGCGACGACACCCTGTTCGGCATGGGTGGGGATGACAAGCTCGAGGGAGGCGATGGCAACGACTACCTGTCCGGCGGCAATGGCAGCTTCAGTGGTTCAGGCAACGACATCCTGATCGGTGGTGCGGGCGACGACCAGCTGGTGGGCGAAGACGGCAACGACCTGTTGTTCGGTGGTACAGGCAACGACACCTACTTCTACCGTGCAGGTGGCGGTGTGGATACCGTGGATAACACCGGCGGCGGTACCGACTGGCTGTACTTCGACGGCATCGCACGCAGCCGCTTGAGCTACTACCGTGATGGCGATGATCTGCTCGTGCGGGTTGACGGCGATTCTGCTCAGCAGATGCGGGTGCTGAAGCATTTCCAGGGCGGGCAGTACGCCATCGCGTTCGTGCAGCCTGGGGATGGAGGCAACGCCATTTCGGCATCGGCGATCGCCGGCCAGCTCAAGCCGTTGCCAGCAGCGACCTCACTTGCTGCGGCCCGTGCGGTGGATGCGTCGACCAGTGCCGAAGTGCGGCAGCTGATCGAGGCCATCGGCGGATTTGCCGGAGATGCCAGCTCCGGCTGGAGTGAGGCGCAGGGCAAGGTGTCGGAGCCATTACTGGGTCATGCAGCTTACGATCATGGGCATGCCATGAGCACCGCGGCGCGCATCAGCGCGTAAGGCAACGGCTGCCGAGGCGCCCGCGAAGGCGCCTCGGCACATGGTCATCGACGATTAGACCCAAGTCCTTCGGCACCGGCTCGACAGCTCTTACCTGTCGCAGCGCTCATCCTCAGGCACGCCGCCAGCGGCCATCAGCAGCAATCGATCCTGCACTGTTGGCTCCTGCACACCCTCGAGGACCTGATCCAGATAGCTCAATGGCTGCAGTGGCCACGCCAGCGTGGCCTGCAGGAAGAGGATGGCAGGCGCCCGCCGCCCGGCCCCAAGTGGCAGACTGATCAATAGAAGGGGCTGCTGCCTCTCCACGTACAGGACGGGCACACCCCTGCACTGGATCTGGAAGGAAGACGCTGCGTTCGGCCCGTCTGTCAGCTCGAAACCATCCCGTGCCCGCGCCTCTGCAAATCGGAGCGCGTGACGGCGTAGTGTCGAGAACATCTCATCGGATACGCCCCGGTACGCGAGGACCTCTGGCTCTTCAGGCTCTGGCCAATGAATCCGTGCTGCAACGACCAGCGCCAGAAAAAGCACCCACATCATCCCGTGGTGCACCTTCATCAGCGGAGTGCGCACAACCAGCGTGCACTTCACCCAGGCAATCCTTCAGCCCTCCGGCTGCAGCCGCTCGCTTGCGTGGGCTGCGAGCCCCATGCCGGCCATGATCAGCCCTTCCATTACCCGGTCGCCGACGTACTGGTCCGGCTCGCCGTTCTGGCGGGTGCGTTCGGCCGCCAGCAGCACTTCCAGCACCACACGCAGGCCTGTCAGTGAGCAATCGGTATCCGCCAGGGCCATCTGCCGGCCACGTAGCTGATGGCGCTCTGGCCAGGGCTGGCCGTTGGCGGCAACGCCCGAGCCGATGCTGTGCAGCAGCGCGATGAGGGTATTGGGATCCACGACTGGCCCGGCGGAGGGTGCCTCATGGATGGGCTGTGGGGCAGGGGAATAGGGCGTGGTCATGGCTGGGCTCCTTGCGTGCAGGCAGAAGCCGCCACCGATAAAGGTGGCGGACGATGCGTGGCTCGAAATCCGGCGTGCAATCAGACCGGCAGGCGCAAGGCCTCCACGCACCGCCCGCCATAGCCGGCAGACGGATTACCAGCCGGCACCACCTTAGCGATGGTGCCGACTGGCAAGCGTAAGTCACGATTACACAACCGGGATTTCGAGGCCCGACCACCGGTGTTCGGTGGCATGGCAAGGAATACCCCCGGTTGTGTGCGATGCCAATACAGTAAGGGCAATGCCGTCACCGTTTTCGACGTTTTCAGAATCGTTGCATAGCAGGGAAGGGCACTAGAGGCTTGGCCTGCAAGGGCTGTCGACCGTCCCGATTGGCCCGCATATTCTGTGCCGGTACCGACAGGCTCTAGCCGCGAGTAGGGCAGACGCGACAAATGGATGGACGGGGCGAACCCTTAATGCCCCCTCAGGTCAGTCTTGGTCCGCTGCAATCAGATTGCACCGTGTGGCTGACGCCGCGCTCCACGCCATGGCACTATCCGGGATGCGTCAGGGGCGCTTGAAAGGGGGAGTACATGGAAAGTACGCAAAAGAGACTAACGATGGCCGATGTGGCTGGCTGGGGTTCGGCTGTCGTCACGTTTGGCTTGATTCAAGGCGCGCTCTATCTGAAGGCGTACTGGGGCCACTTTGGCCTTGATCCCTTTCAGTTCGTTGCCGTGAGCGAACTGGCCCTGGCCGGCCTGGCAGGCATCGGCATGGTGTTGTTTCTCATGCTGGTGGCTTTGCTGTTTAGCGGCTGGGTCGATGTAAAGCTGACGAGCGGGGCATCCAAAAGCAAGCGGTTCGCCTGGCTGGGTCCAACGATCTTCTTCACTGGGCTAGGGGCGTTGCTTTGGTGGTCAAACGCGTGGCCTGTGCTGATAGGCCTTTTTCTGACGATCATATGTGCGCTGGCCGTACATCTCTCGCCAGTGATACCGACTGCCGTGAAAGATTCCCCTTGGCTGATCTATGTCTTGGTGATGCTGGTGTACGTCTCGATTGCTTCGAGCTGGCTTGGTTTCGAGCGTGCCAAGACGATTTCCTCTAGCGGCGGCAAGCACGTGACATCTGTGACTGTTGATGGAAGGGTGCAGGGCGGCCTGAGTCTGATTGGTCGCCTTGGCGATAGCTATGCGCTGTGGGACCCGGCTCGGAAGGCTGCAGTGCTTGTGCCTGTTGGCGATGTTGGGAGGTTGGAAATTGTGCGAAAGGATGTGATGCCAACTTCGGCTGGCCAGTAGGGCTGGGTTTCGGCAAGCATCAGAGCGCGGGCTGAGGCGCTCTTTCTTCGGGGGGCGGTGATAAGGAAGATTTATCGCGAGTAGGGGAGGGCAGCGTTCGATCTTGGATTCAGCCGATCGACGTAACGACAAAGACAAGAAAGAATGCGCACTTTCAGCAGAATGAGATCGCCTGAACCTCCGCACCAGGCAGGGAGTGCGGCATCCACATCATTAAATTTGGCCGATTTTGGTCGGATCGCTTCCAAGTGGGATGTGAGCGGACGTCCTCTAATGGCGATTGACCCCGCGGCGATTGGCCACCGACCGAAAGCGCCCACTCCTGACGTCACGTACCAATCGCGCGGCCTTGGCCATAGGTCTCCTGTCCCTATCTATTGAAGCTTTCGAATGCTTCCTTCATGAGAAGCTGCATGACTGCTTCCGGAGCAACCAGTTTTGACATATTAAGCCTCGCCACGAGAGGTAAATTGCCACCTTGGAATGCTACTCCGCGTCCATCGTGCGTCACCTGAATTGCGGAGGTCCCCTCGAAAAGACTCAGCGGGAGAGGGTTGGTGGCGTTTGGGTTATGAAATACAAACAAGCCATCAAAGTGGTCCTCTGGACTATCAGCAGAGACTATCTGGATTTTAAACTTCGGATGCTCATTATCCTCTCTTATCAGGAACACTGAGTTTGTTGGGTGCGGGATATCGTTCTTTGAAATTGCCAGCGACGTCAACTTGCCTAGTGTCACAGTGCAGGAAAAAACTACGGCTGACACGCAGCGCATATCTTCATCGTCAAATATTCTGATCGGGATGCTCGAATCGGTCCCTGGCTTTACGATTCCATCCCGTCCCCGGTAAGTCCTTATTTCGCTGTCAAAGTACATCCCATAGAGAAGCGCCAGCATTGGGTAGTGGTACTCTTTCCCATACCTGACTTGCGCGTAGGAGGAAATCGCAATTACATATGGCGCGTCTGGCTTAACCCAATCCAGGCCCGAGTACTCATTGATGTACTTTCTCTTTTTTGCGCTTATAGAGTTCGAATATCTGGTGATGGCCTCCCGCATAACTTCATCGTGATCGGGATCTTCCCATGGTGCTGTCACCATGCTGTAGATGTCATCGAGGTTCCGGCTGGACTCCGCGCGCCCGTCCTTTTTGATTTCTGAAACAACAGCTTCTACGTAAAATTCGCAGGGTTCGGTTACAACGAAGTCTGGGCGATTCCTTGTCCAGTCCACTTTCAAATTTAGGCTCTTAAGTGCCTGGAATAGATAGAGTTCCCAGAGGGTCGAATGGAATGTGGTTTGGAATTCGATACGCATCTTGTTGTCGCGATCTTCAAATCCGTTAGCCCATTCTTGAAGTACCTGCCTCTCTCTACCGAGGAGGATTTCATTTTTCAGCAGAAGGAACTTGTCATGCAGCTTCCTATTTCCAAGTCCTTTGTGGGTTTCGAATATGTCCATAACGATGTTTATTCTTTGGGTTGTTGGTTGGCTGGTGACGTGCGAAAAATTTTAGCACCGAAATTCAATCGGTTGAACTCAAGGCCGAAAGCGTGTCCGGAAATAGGAAGATTTATCGGGGGCAGGGAAGGGAGGCCTATCGACCGTCGCTCATGCGGTATTTTCAGTTTACAGAACAAGGATGATTGCAACCTTGCGCCATTCTTTCCTGCCGCTGGGAGCGCTAGCTGTCACTCGTTCATCGCAGCCAAGGCCACCTCGACTTTGCGAGCTTGGATCTCGAACTCCGGGCGGAAAGACTCCTTTGTAAGGAGCTGCAGTGCCTTATCGACTGCAGCCTTCGCATTGCGCGGCCGACCGGCCGCCAGATAAGCGCGCGACAATCGATACTGGCCGAAGGGGCATTCCGAGATCTTAGGCAGGGGTTCGAGGAGGTCGAGGGCTTCCTGAGGCCGGTCCATCTCGATGAGAAGCTCGGCAGTACGCTGCGTCCGATAGCTATCTAAGCTTTTGACGGCTTCATAAGTCGCCAAAGCGCGCGCCTGCAACTCGGCGCGGTCGTCTGGCTTCAGGTGACTAGCTTCGTGCAGCAGTTCGCCATAGGCAAAAAGATCGCCATCCTCTTCGGCCCCGTCCGGGTCCCTGGGGGGCACTGCATCGAAGACGCGTACAAAAGCTTGGGAATCACGACGGGCCCAATATCTTCCGATCGACGCCAGTGCCCGATAGGCCTGACCGATGCCGAGATTTGTCAGACGAACTAACACCGCCTCGATCGTGGGGCCATGCGCTTTGATGAGTTCCTCTCGCCAAGGTTCAGCGCGCCATGGGAGGCTTTCGATTGTGGCTAAGAAGACTGAGGTCGTCACGCCGCCGCGCCCGCCATATCCCTTTAGAAGGGCGCGAGTCATAGTCGCGACCTCTGCTGCCTTTCCGGGATCACCGACCAACAATTTTACGAGCTGCAGGCGCGACTCGTTCAGCGGGCACGGACCGGCTAGTACAGCTTCGAAGCACGCGATAGCTGCGCGCTTGTCGCCGAGCCGGAGCAACGCCTTGCCCCGGTGGTGCTTCATCTCCGCGCGTTGTCGGAGAGTGAGCAGGAAAGTGGTTTCGAGGCGATCGAAGACAGGCATCTCTGACCTTAGCGCCGTCTCAGCGGCTTCCTTCCCATCCAGGGCCTTGCGGTAGAGATAGCCAGCTTCGATTGTTTCAATGACAGCCATTGTGTCGATCGCGCGTGCTTTGCGGCCGGATGTCGCGACAACGCGATCGACAATGATGGATGGGTCTTCGAGCAGGGCGGGGTCAAGGGCTTCCGGTGGGCTGGTCTCAAGGAGCGCATACACGAATGCCGATGGTCGCTCGTCTGAGGTGATCGCTGTCCGGATCCGGACAGCCAAGCTCCGCGAAACGGTCCAGAACGGGAGGCTGTCTCCCAATGTGGCTACCTCCTCGATGTACGCCGCCAGTTGATTGGTGAATTCACCCGCGGCGTGGAGTAGCCGGATCTGGAGCGCCTGAAGGCTCGCGAAGACAACTTCGTGGAGGCGCACGACATTAGGTCGGTCAGGCGTCGTAAGGCAGGCGTCGCTGAGCTTCCGTAAGCCGACAGGGCTTAGGACCCGAGTGGCGAAGCCCCGGTCGCAGTCAGGTTTTCCGACCCACAGAAAGAAGGCTAGCTCCCGGTCCATGGAGTTCAGGGCGCGAGCCAGCAGTCGATCGGCAAGACGGTCGGATCTGTCCGGAAGCTGCCCGATGACCCGGCAGTCTTCGCGAATGTCGGCCCAGCTTGTACCGCTCCGGACGGCGCCGTTAATCAGGCCATAGGTGAGAGGGTGGCCTTCGACAGCGTCCCAAATCTCTTGGAAGACTTCGTCCGGACATGGCTCAGCTGTGTCGCGATTCACCACCTCGCATGCTTCGGCCTCGTCGAATGGCGGTGGCACGTACCCCCCGTCCCGGCGGGACGTAACGATGATGTGTGATCCTTGCCCGCACAGCACTGCCAGTTGATCGAGCGCCAGTCCCGGATCGGCGTCGTCGATGATGAGCAGAGTAGGGCGCGACTTCAGCAGATAGGCGACGTTGCGGCTGTCGCCAGCCCGGACCATGGCGACCGCGTTCAGACTCTCGACGGATGGAACGTCCGTGCCCTTGAGCCAAAGCTGGTTGTGGTAGGCATCGAAATGCCGCTTTGCGAACGCAGCTGCAGCGATGGACTTCCCGGCGCCGCCGTGGCCGGAGACGATCAGGCAGGGAGATTTCGCAAGCTCGGCTTCGAAAGCTGCGTCGATGGCCGGTCTGTCCAAAGCGCCCTCGCCAGGCGATGGAACTTGCAAAGTGGCGGCCTGCTCGTCCCGCAACTGCTCCAACACTGGTAAGTAGGGGCTGAGGAGGCTCACCGCCCGGTCGCTTGTCAGGAGATGGTCGACGATCTTGGTGGCGATTTCCTCAGAATCCCATACCTGGACGGTACGTCCCTGCACGTCGGAGCGATTCTTGAGCCCCGCCATGAAGACTTTTTCGGTAGTCTTCACCCGCTTCTGGGCCGAGAGCAACACAATCTCTTGAGCTTTTGGCTTTTTCGCCAGTGCGTGATCCAAATCTTTCACCGCCTTGGCCATGCCCTTGGAAAAGTAGCCTGTCTCCGCCGAGTACTCCGCCACCCACTTTCCGTCCGGGGAAGTAGTATCGACATCGCCGCCGACCGGGAAACCAAGGACGTTCAGGCCCCGATGAGTTAGCGGAATTCCGAGTAGCTGCTCCATGAACAGGCCACCAAAACGTTCGAAATCAGGCCCTATTACCCGAATACCTTCGACTAGGCGGATGATGTGGGAAGCGCGGAGCTTGGAATTGATTGATTTGTTCATGGGGTGCGTATTGAAGTTGGCTGCAAACGGTTGATCAGGTCCCGGTTTGGGGCATCTGCTGAGGCGCGTTAATGCACAACTTGCAGACCGCGAGATTCGATTGCGGCGCCTACGCTTGCTCCGCAGCTCCGGCTTCCTGGAAGCCGCGAGAGATAAGCACAGGGCGCAATTCCTCCAATGAGTTGGCGGGAACGCCCAGCCAGATCAAATTGCGAGCACGGGTCACCGCAACGTAGCCGATTCTTCCGACCTCTGTGTCCACGCCAGCCAGGAGCGCACTAGCGTGTTCCTTCTTGGCGGTCAGATACAGCACTGCGTCTAGACTTTCGCCCTTGGCCTGGTGGACTGTGTCCGCACGGATGCGCGCCGCAGCATTAGCTGCGAGATCGGCAGCGGCGATCATTGGTGCATTTGGTAATCCTGTCCTGGCGAGCTTATTGCCCAGGTTCCCGATACTCACTAGTCCGTGGAGCTGCGCAGTTTTTGCCAACAGTGCCCGAGTCCTTTCCAGCATCAGCTTGTGCCATTGTGCATTCGCTGTCAGTGTGGCGGCAGGCAATCCCGACTCCGGGTCGCGGGTGAACGCCCAGATTATCCGCCGTAGCGCGCGGTCGTCCGAAGAACGGGCGGGCTGAGCGATCCGGGCGGCAAGCCCGTGCGGAGGATCGGCCAACAAGCCCACGATTCCTGCTACCACCAGCTTGAATGCGCCGCGGTAGTCCTTATTGCGGTCGCGTAAAATCGCGGCCTGCGCGAATCCCTTAACTGTTCCTTGGCCCGGGGCGCCTTCGCTTCCGGAAAGTTTGTCTGCCATTGTTCGGCCACGGCAAAGCACGGCTGATCGTTCGACCTTTAGGTCCGCTGCCAGCACCGCGGCTTGGAAAGCGGCAACAAGGTTCTCTACATCGGTATTGCGATATGGTGCGAAGAAGGCGCCGTGCGTTGTCTCGGGTGCGACCCTGTGTGCAGCATCTGCGCGCGCGGAGAGTCGATTGGCCAGATCCAGAACTGCGGGTACGGATCGGTAGTTTCTTGTGAGCCCGAGACATGTGACGCCTGCCCGCTGACCATACCGCGCCAGGAAGGTTCCGTCGGCGCCAGCGAACTCGTAGATGCCCTGATTAGGGTCGCCAATCAACGAAACCTGCGAGCCGGCGCCGATCAACTGTTCAATGATGGCCTGATGTACGGTGCCGACGTCCTGCGCCTCGTCGATCAGGATATGCGGGTATCGTCGCGCCAAGGCGCGTAGAACGCCGGGCTGCCTTGCGAGGGTGCGATGGCACCAGTAACGCCCCATATCGTGGGTGTACGCTCCGAGAGCGCCGAGCCTCGAAATGACGGTTGCGCCATTGTTGATTGGGATAAGTGTGTTCTGCGATCGAAGGTCGTACCTCGGGCGACCCGCCTGAAAGTTGACCACGATCTTGTGGAGGTCGGTCGGGCGTACGGGAAACGCCGGCCTGCCGACTGGCTCCGCCCAGAACTTGAAGTCTCTGTTCCGCAGGAATGGCTCGGTACCGGCGACTAGAAAGGGGGCCCGATCGCATCCCATCGTCCGGTAGGCGTGTGGACACAGCACGTTGCTGGTGATGAAACCATCCAGCGTGTCGATCTCGACGCGGCCGTAGGCAATTCCGGCGAATTCGCTCCGGATCAGATTTTGGTACTCACGCCGGAACGTGTTAACGGCGATATTGGAGAAAGACAATAGCGCAATGCGCCCACGTTGATCGCCCAACTGTCGCCGCATCTCTGCGAGTCGCCGTACCGCGGTGAACGTCTTGCCGCTACCGGCGCAGGCGATCACGGACATCGGCGCGATTGGTGCACCAATGATCTGAAACTGTTCGGCAGATGACTCGATCATTGCTCGACGGGCTCGTCCCGAACAGCGGCGGCGGGCGCAGCCGGTGCGGCTTTACCGCCCTGACAGGCGTGGGCGATCGCATTACCGATGTATTCCGGCACGACGCAGGCAGCGCCATCGGCGAACAGCTGTGCGAGTACCTGGCCAAAGCGGCCCTTCTGCACGTTGTTCTGGGATCGCTCAAACATACCGCTGAAAAGGGTGCGCGCCTTGAGAGCGTCACCCTCTACAGCGTCGACCTTCGCAGATAGGTTCATGGCGATCTTCGGGTGCAACTCTTTGAGCGCTGCCAACATCGCCATGCGGTTGTCGGCGTGCAGCGCCAGGTCGTATTCGAGCGTCTTAAGCCCGTGGAAGACCTTGACGAAGTCGTCCTCGCGTTCCTTCATTTTTGCCGTGTTGTCCGATACTTGCACCGGTTCACCGGGCGCCGGGTACAGCGCCTGCGGCTCCTCGTCTTCGGCGGCGTTAGCTGCGGGGTCTGCGTCGGTGATGACGGCCACGGGAATCTTCAGCGCCGTGGCACCGAACAGCGGGAGGAACGAGTCAAAGTTCAGTCCCTCGACACTTATTAGGCTGACACCGTGCTCGCGCAGCGTATAGCCAGCCTTTTCGGCCAGCACGCTCACCAGCATTAATTCGGCGGCGCCCTCGACGAAGATCACCCTGCGGGCGAAGAATAGCTCAGCGCGGGTCACGTCTAGGTAGCGCTCCAGCTTCTCTCGCTTGCCCTTGCCGAATGAGATCGTGCGGGGGAAGAAGGTCTCGACGCCTTCCCCGGGGTCGACGAGGCAAGCGAGGCTGTCGAGATCGGCGATGCTGGCGAAGTTCGGCGAGTGGCTGGTGACGAACAACTGCACGGACTTTTCGCCTTCGGCGGCCTTGATCGTTCCGAGGTAGCCAAGCAAGACTGCCTGCAGCTGAGGGTGCAGGTGTGCCTCCGGCTCCTCAATGATGAGGCCGCGGTAGCTGGCCTCCGGATTCTTGGCGAGTTCGCTGAGCACCACAGCCATGAAGATCAGGTTGTTGAAGCCTAGGCCGTTCTGCTCGATCTCGAAGGCATCTACCATGAGCGACAGGCGCGAGGCTAGGCGCTGGAAATCACTGCCACTCAGACCGAGGTCCAGCGCCTGCGCCAGCTGCGGGCCAAGCATCGCGTGGTGCCGGCCCTTGATCGCCGTATGGGCACTGACGACCGGCTGGTGCTTCTTTAGCGCCTCGTCGAGTTCCTTCAATGCGTTGTTGATCCCATCCTTCCCGGCGTCGGTGGCAAGGAGCTGAAACAGGCGCGACAGCTGGCTGGTGCGGTTAGGCTTCAAGCCCTGTGACGCATCGCGCAGCGGCGGTAGGTAAACGCCGCGCAGATTCTCCATCATGTCCGTGGTCAGCCCCACCTCTTCATGGTTGCCGCACCAGCGTTTGGCGCGCAGCCTCCCGGTCTTGTCCGCATCCGAGTAACGGATGGTGATGTGCGCCTCCATGTTCCCGTCCGCGTCCGGCTTTAGAGCCGCCAGGAAATCGGCCTCGTCGTCCGCGCTGAGGTCGCGGAACACGTAGTGGAAGACAATTTCACCCTCCGGGTCACCCACTTTCGGTCGGTGGAGGTCTTCGGCATCCAGACGGGGGTAGGGCTCGTCGTGTCCGGCCAGCAGGGCTCGCAAGGCGTCGACGACGGCGGTTTTACCCGCGTTGTTGGCTCCGACCAGGACGTTCAAGCCCTTCTGGAAATGCAATCCGGCCTTCTTGAGCTTTCTGAAATTGGTAATTTCGAGTTGTGCCAGGTACACGGATTATCCCCTTGCCCCCTGTCGCACATAGAGGGCTTTCCTTGATACAAAGGTAGCGTACTTATCTGGCCTGGATGCCCGCTTCTAGCAAATATGCACCGGAATCGAGAAGCTAGGATCGATCAGTCTTCCAGAAGCCGAGCAGCGGGATTCGCCGTGGCACCGCCCGTCTGGAAATACCCCACAACACTTGACACCGACCGGTATTCGGTCAACTGCATGATGGCAGGCAGCGCCACGCCTTGGCGACTCGCTTCGGTTACAAACCCCGACCGCAGGCTGTGCCCGCCAAAATCCCCTTCCAATCTGGCCAGGCGCGCCCGTCGCTGCACTATTTCACCAACCGCAGCCGGGGACAGGGCAGGGCCGACGCGCTGTTTCCATAGCCTTCTGAAAATCGCCCCCTCGGTGACCCCAGACGCTTCCAACCAATCCTGCAGGGCGAGGGCGGCCCGATCCAGGACCGGCTTGTCCGGCGTCGACGTGGCCGTGACGCCGGCTTGCTGCGTCTTGCTGTGCTCGAGCCGGTAGATGTAGCCCTGGTCGCCGATCCGACGCAGGTCGCGAAGGTCGGCGGCGGCGATCTTGCTGCGCCGGCGCCCGCCACTGGCAAACCCGAAGCAGAGTAGGGCGCGATCCCGCATTCCTTCCAGACTATCGTCGCACGTGGCCAACATGGCTTCGAGCTCGGCTAGGGTGATCGCAGTCTTCTTGCGAGGGCGCTCGCCGCGCTTGACCGCGGCCCGGGGCGCGCGACTGAGCACGGTGCGGATCGCCGGCTGCTCGCAGGGATTGGCCACTTGCTTGAGTGGGTGCGGGGTGGACAGCACGGCAACGCAATGGCGCACAGTGGCCAAAGTCCACGGGCCGAGCTTGGCCTTGAGGCTAGCGGCCACCAAGGCTCGGTCGACCGCTGGCTGCAGCTCCCATGCCAGTACGCCGTCGGGCGAGCGGCGCTGAAAATGGTCGACCACGAACTGCAGCACTGTGGCTTCGGGTACCGGCAACATCAGCTCGATGCCGAAACGCGCGGCATGCTGGCTGACGGACTTGAATGGAATTCGGGGGGTCTTTTTCGTAGTTCGAGCAAATATGGGGAGGCCTATCCGTGGATCCTACGAATTGCGGGCGGGTTTCCGAACCAGACAGGGCGAGTTTCCTCTGTTTCCCTGGCAACTTCTCAACGTCAATCACATGCGATCAAATTAGTGACGGGACAACTGTTTCCGTAGCCAGCCCGGCACCGCGAAACAGCTGCTTGCCGGACATTGAGTCTGTAAGGAGGGAGTATGAACAGGTGACTCTTTCCACTAAAAGTGTATCTAGTCCGGAATTTGCAACTAATTCCATACCTAGACCTACCAATTTCACCGGGATAATTGTCAGGCGGACACTCTAGGAGTACGGTTGCAGCCGACTCTCAGGGCCTGGCGATCAAGCAGGCGACCTGCGTCACGACAGATCCTGACCGTGATATCAGTCTCGCCCTCATCGACAGCCGCAGAAGCTTGACTTGGTGAGGCTTGGGCTGGATCTTTTCAGATGAGCTTGGCGACGCGAGCGCGAAAACAGTTCTTGGGCGTGAGGGCGGCGCGCACCAGTAACTCTGCGAACCTCTGGCATCTTAAGTCGCCAATCGCCAGCCACGCTGTCACGCTCAGTGGAGACCTGAGCATGCTCCTGTTCTACTACTGCGAGGGTGATCCAGTGGTCTACAGAGCCGAGTACGCGGGAGCAAAAGTAGACCTTTCGATAGGCAGCCAGGAAGCGATTGCTGATGCCGTTGTTGTCCTGGAGGACGGATCCTCCCAATGTCGGGTAGTGGATGACGGCTCCCCCAAAACCTTGGGCAACATTGCCGTGCTTCAGGAAGTCTGCGCTCGTCCAATCACCTCAATTGCCGTTAGCGATCTACTTAGCGCGTCCCTGCGCATCCGAAACTGGAGGGCTGCGATCGCAGCGTTTCACCGCTGCCAAGGAATGGATCTAGGTCCGCTTGCAGAAGAGGTGGAATCCTACGTCCGGCTTCGCCGGATCACTACCTTAGGAAATCTTGTCAACGACCTCGATGCCCATGACCCTTCGCTTGTGCTCGGGGCAGCTGTACTGGCGTTGCGCTCACGCGCGGTTCTATCGAACCTAGACACCGCCCCGTGGTGTACGCACACGCGGCTGATGAGGCTCAATCATGGCCGCCGCGTTTAGGTACACAAGAAGAACCTTGCCTGCAGAGCTTGCAGACATGGAGGCATGGCCGCCATTTGATTTCAGCGCGCTTGATCCGGAGGATCTAGTCGTATGGAACCGCAGAAGGGCTGCACTTGCTTGCTACCTGGCCGGCGATTCGGTCGCGCAAATCAAGGGGCGTTACGGCTATCAGTGCCATCAGATTGTGCTGTTCCTGAATCGATGCCTCCAAACGATGCAAGATGGCCGACTAGTGGGTTGCATGGGTTTGGTAAAAGGCATTCGGACAAAGCCAAATGTTCGCGCGCGCCCTGTCCGCTCAATGCCGCATCTGTCGCACGGCGGCTACGCCGGTGCACTTGAGCACACCTTTTCTGCTTGTCCGAGCATACGAGTTGCCTTAGAAAAGTACCTGGCAACCGGCATCTCCCCAGCGGGAAAGGATCAGGGGCGGGTCACGCCTCGCACAGCTCACCAGGTATTTCTGAAACTCTGCACGGAAGCAGGGGTCGCGCCATCAGATTGGCCGTTCTGCGTTGAGCGCCAAGGACGGGTTAGTCTCGATCGATACGTACATCGGTTCTTTGCAGACAACCATCAGAGGGTTGCGCTGCTCCAGTTCGGGGAAATCAGCCGAGACCGCTCCAAGCGAGGCACGTCGCCATTGGCGAAGATGAGGGTGAAGGCCCCTTTCGAAGCGGTAGAGGCAGATGAGCATGAAGCGCACATCATCTTCTCCGTCGGGATTCAAACGCCCAAAGGCATGAGATATGTGCCGTGTCGCAGATTGAGTCTCATTGTGGTGGTGGATCGTTATACGAGCCACATCTTGGCATGGGATCTCGTAGTGCGTCGCCAGCCATCCAGCGCCGATTTCCTGGAATGCATAGATGCGGCAATTGGAGGCCAGTGCTTGTCGGCAGAAGCAAAGGAAGCGCTGCTTCCACACGCCGGAGATCATAGGCGCGATGGAATTCGAGTCGGCTTTGATACGCTCTTCGTTGACAACGCACTCTCCCACTTGTCCGACTCCGTATGTGCCAGGATTCGTGAGGCCGCCGGTGCTTCCGTTAGCTTTGGCGCCCTCAGACGACCCAAACGCCGCTCATTGGTTGAACGTGTGTTCAGCTGGATGGCGCGAGAGGTATTTCATCGTTCACGCGCAACAACGGGTAACAATCCTGTAGACACTCGCCGGTTCCACCCAGAGAGTGCAGCTGTGCGTATGAAAATTTCCATGGAGGACATCATGCGCGGAATGGACAAGGCCGTCGGACTGTGGAACAACAAGCCTACGGAGGCCAATTACGGGTGCAGCCCCGCACAGCAGCTGCTGGACTATTTTTCCAGCACCAAGGGGGCGCTGCCGCCGCTTTGCCCGTCCCGTGACTCCATGCCCCTGCCACTGAGGCTCGAGATCTGCAGGCCTACTGTGCGTGGCAGTCAAGCGAAAGGCAGGCTTCCGTATATCACCTACGCGTCGGTTGAGTATTCATCCCAGAAGCTAGCGGCGCGGTGGGAGCTGGTTGGCAAGAAGATCCGCATTCACGCTGATCCTAATGACATTTCAGTTGTTCAAGCCTACACCGCAGAGGGCGAAGGCTTGGATGAACTGATGCCGATATCCTCCCGATGGCAACACCCTCATTCGCGCGAAATGCGGCGCTTGCTCAAGGCAAAAATAAAGAGCGCGCACGACATGTTGGACCAACATCCAGCCCAAGTATTTCTGATAGGCCAGGAGCAATCTGCACTAGAAGCTAACGAGAAGTCTGTCCGGGTGACTCGGGCGGCCTCCATCGTGGCCGAGGAGGCTCGCAAAGGCTATAGCTCTGAGCAGTCGCAAACCACCCACTCGACACGCGAATCCACGCGGCAGCTTGTGCGCCGAATTCGCAAGCCAACAACAATTGACTTCAGCGTCATTGGGAAAACGTGAGGTTCTTATGTACGCTCATGACAATGTGGCGGCTATCCGCGCAACCTATCCAGATCTACTCGCCGATCATCCGCTTCTGAGAGCGAATGCGGTACTTGCTACACCTGTCGTAAGGGAGGCGGCCACACTTACTTTCGACAAAGCTCGGCGTGCGCGATCCTCAGTTGCCTTCTGGGCCCACCCGCTTTCTGGCAAGTCATCCTGCATAGCTGCTCTGCGAAAGCTTGCGGCCACTCAGTTTCCGGGCTGTGGTTTCATGGTCTACGAACCCTCATCCAAGGAGGTGCCAGCAGAAGGTGCACTGATTGAGGACTTACTGTCCGAGATCGGCTATGAGGGGCGCATCGATCGCACGCTGACTGGAAAGCGGAATCAGATTGAACGAGCGCTCTATTCCCTAGCGATCGTCGGGAGGCGTCTCTTCTTCGTGATCGACGAAGCTCAGAACCTCCATGCGAAAGAGCTCGGATGGCTGAAGCGATTGGTCAATTGGCTCTCCGTGCGCGATATCAAGGTGACTGTGGTCCTTTTTGGTCAAAGCCAGCTATGCGCAATGCATGACAGACTCAAAGTTCAGATGCCTGATCTTAGCGAGAGGTTCATGTCCCGACTCAATGAATTCAGAAGCCTGCAGGATGCGACGGATATTCGGGTGTGCCTGCGCTGTTGCGATGAGGAAACGGAGTATCCGGCGGGATCTGGGTGGTCCTACACCCAGTACCTATGGCCGCGTGCCTACAACCACGGATTTCGACTTGAGAAGTGTGCCAACGATATGTTTGAGGCGTTCCGTGCACGCTCTGGAGGCTCAATAGAGCGAGAGGGTGTGAGCATGCAATGGATAGCCGAAGCGCTGATGTTGGTGGGACTCGACGCGGAGGCCAGCGATGCCGATGACCTCGTACTTTCCCGCGGTGACTGGGAACGAGCAATCGCAGATTCGGACTATGGTGCACGCAGTCCACCTGCGTTAGGCACTGCCGGCCGCCGTAGTCGAGTCGGTCGCCAGGAACGCGCATGATTGCCTGGAGTCGACTCCTGATCGATGACTACTGCTCATCGTGGTCGATCGTTCAGATTTTGGGTTGGCTGAATCACTCCCGCGTAGCTTGGCTAAAGACGAAGCGAGCATGGCGATTCCATCTGGCTGATCAGTCGGTGCTCTTGCCCGATACAGGTACAGCCACGTGCTTGGCCGATCAGGAAGAGCTGCGCGAGGTGGCTCGTATGCTTGCCGACCCGCGACGATGGCTCCCTGAGGCTGAATTGCGGTACTGCCCGGTGTGCATTGGTTTCGGCATGCACTATGGGCATCAGCAAGATCGCACCTTTCGAAACTGCTTCATTCATGGCCGGTCGCTTCAAGATCGCTGTCCGATTTGCGGCAATGCACTAGAAACCAAAGGCGTGAGCTGCAATGGATTCGTTTGTCTGCGCTGCGGGGAATCTCTTCTGCCTCTGCCCGCCCCGGCACTAAGAGACAGCCGCCAGATTGACTCTGTGGCTATCGCGCTCGATGAGCTGGAGGGTTGGCAGTCACACAGTGACCAACTCAGTGCTGGCTATCAGCAGCCAGGAACGGGGCGCGCTTTCCCTCTATGGGGCTCCGGATCGCCGAGCGGTAGGGCCGCATGGACCTGGCGATCACTGGATCTAAACCCAAATTCACGAATCGCTGCCGCCATGGAGCCGGCACCAGTAGGCTTCCAGTTGATCCCGAACGTCACCAGGGTGACACGTCTCCTGGAAGCCGAATTCCAGCGGTCAGCCGACGACACTCTCCAGCCGTACAAGCTTCTCTTTAGATGCGTTGCGCGCCACCTCCGCCGACGCTATCTGCGAGGTCATGGCGCGTGTTGGAAATACGCAACAGCTGCTATGGGGGGACTTGGGCATGGGAGGAGCAAGCAGATCTACATTCAGCCAGACATGTGCTGCTTGGGGCAGGCCTATTCGCTTTGGCGACTTCAGTGGGAGCGCGAGTTCGAGCGAATGGAGCGCTGGCTGGCTCGAGCGTGTGAGGCTAGCACTGTTTCCGACTTTGGCCTTGCAAGCGTGCACGCGGCGCAGCTCTGTCTGATCAGTTCATTCCAACATTGGGTTCTCGCGCTCGCGGAGATCCAGGAGGCGTTCTGCGGATCCGATCAACGCGCGATTCTGGATGGCGTAACCGATAGACCGCACTGGGCGCTGCTTCAACGGGGGGCATCCTACGGTTGCCCAATCCACTTTCGGCATCCAAGTTTGAAGGGTCTTGGCCGCTGCGATCAAGGCAAAGTATGGCGACGGGAGCATGAAAGAGTGGTGTCAAGACTTAGGGAGATTAGGTCTCGTCGTGTGCCTGTGCCTGTGCTTGTGCCAGACCAGCCAGGTCCTTTTGGTCAGTCGCCAACCTGATGCCCGGGACGGCACCCTGCTCGCGAGGAACGCGCCATGTGTTCAATGTACGAAAGTGACTATCTTTGCAGGGCTGGTGTGCGTTTGGTTGAGGATGACCCAGCGGCTTGCGCGGGTGATTAGCGTGCGTTATCAAGAGTAGGGTGGCCGACGCACGAAGCAAGATCGAAGGGTGGCGCGCTTCTATAGCGAGGAACGTCCCCGCAGTGCACTAGGATGGAAAACCCCGGAAGAATTCGCCATGAAACACGGGTCCCTTGCGAACTCCAGGGTGCCGTAGAACGCCGGATTTTCTACCTTGAAATGCACCGGGAATTGGGTGTGGGTCAGCCGACGCTCGCAAGGCAGCGAGCGCCGGTGCCTCCATCAATGCAGGTACTTTGCCTGCCGATTCTCAAATGCTGGAGTGGTCCCCTCAAGCACGTTGAGTACCGACCGATTCAGTTCCATGCTCTCAATCGCCCCGCTTTGATAACGCAAAGCGAAGCCGGCAGCGCGATCAAACTCCGCATGGATGATCTGCTCAGCATCACAGCAGACGGCCAAGTTGGCATTGTGGGTGACCATCACGATTTGCCGAGTCTGCTTAGCCCGCTGGATGATCGGGACCAACATCGAATAGACCGTTTGGTTGTCGAGGTTCTCCTCTGGCTGATCCAGGATCAGAGGGGTGGGGTCAGTGTCGACCAGCAGGTAGAAGATCAGCAGCAATGCACCCCGTTGTCCTGGGGACATTTGCTGGATGCTTGTGCCTGCCAAGCTCAGAGAGAATTTTGCCTCCAAATTCCGAAGGTCGAACAGGGAGTCATAGAAATCCTCCACCTCAGTCTTTGCGCGAAGGATCGGCTGCAACGGCAGCTCGTTGTCGCCATTCTGCGTGATCTCGTTGCGAACGGATCGGAGGCCAGCAACAACACTTTCTGTGTCATTGAAGTCAATCGAGCGGAGGAGTCCGTTGAGTTTCGATGCGCCTTCCACCTCGCCCCGGAAGCCGCCCGTGTTCTGCTTTACCTGTCCAAAGAAGCTGTCGAAGAACGCAGCCCGATCAAAGAACAGGGCGCTCTGGAACGCTACTTTGAGTTCTTCAGCTACACCAGGCACTGACCTTACAATCTCCTCAACCCCATTGAAGAGCGGTCGGCGCGAATCCGCAATCGAGAGGAGCTCTTTATGAATTTGGCGCACAATCTCGTCCTGTTTTTGCTGCAGTCCTTTGCACCGGTCGGGCAGGGTGGATAGGTCTGCAATTCTGGCCTTGTAGAACGCCACGGTGTCTGTCTGGCCATCCGTGCCAACGATCTGGGCGCGAACGCGATCCCACGTCGCGCGAGCGGTGAGGTACTCCTGGTACGCTTTGGAGGGACCGTCCAGCTTCTCCTGAAGCTGCTTCTGCTCGGCTTCCAGTCTCTGGCGAACGGCTTGATGCTCCAGCTCGCGATTAACAAGCTGCTCAATGTGAAGCGCATCCTCTGCCGCCACTTCCCGCAGAAGCCCTGACTTCACTTCAACGGTGATCAGAGGCCGGATGTCGACAGCCACTTCTGCCAGCTCCTTTTCTAGGCTCGCCCCTAGCTGTGTGGCCAATGCGACATGGTCGTCCAAGCGCTGCGCAACGCTGACCACCTTGGTGCGGCGTGACGCAAGCATGCGCCTGGTTGCTTCGGAGTTTTGCCGCGTCGACTCTGTAGCCGCGAGCTCTTCGGCAATGGCCTTCAGCCGCTCACCTTCCGGCGATGCTTCATCCCCGCCAACTTCAGGTTTCAGCACCTCGGCGGGCATCTTGGCGTTGTGATCGCCGAGTTCGAGCTCCTTGGATGCCAGGCGCTCCCTAAGTTCATTGAGATGGCCTGCACTTGCTTGCCGCTCTAGATCAGCGAGTGCGCGATTGATCTCGCCGAGTGCAACTCGGTGCGCGCTTATGCGCTCCAGTGTGGGGCGCTCCTTGTCCGCGAGGTACTCATCCAAGCCAGCGTGCGAGCCCTTGTCAGCGCTGTCCAAGTGCGAGAAAAGCACTTGCCGAATCTCTGCACTGAACTGATCGGACTGTCCGTTGATGTGATCGTTGCAGAGCATCTCGAAGTAGTCCTGCGAGATGTACTTCACGCGTTCAGGTTGATCCTCTTTGAACCTGTGGTCCAACGACACTTGCCCGACGTCGTCGTTACACCATGTCAACGCTGCATCAAATGCTGCGGCTCGTTGAGTGGCCCCGCTCTTGAAACGGTCATCGATCAAGAAGGTGAAGTATTCATGGGCTTTGGAATTTCCGGCCAAGGCCAACACTTCCGCCAAGCCGCTCTTGCCTGAGCCCTTGTTGCCGATGATCGCAACCAGATCCGGATTCAGCTCAATATCCGTGCCGTCAAACCAAGCCTCGGCGAGCGTGGCCGATGGCTTGCGCGTGACCGTCAGCCCTTTCATGAAGAGGCGGCCGTTGTCTCTCACCTGCGCCAGTTTGGGCGGAATGTCCCCGATGTAGGAGCGGAACGACGGCTCCTTGATCGCGTGGCACATTCCCTGGAAGGTTGGCTCAGCCTTGATCCACGTTTTCATGCCGTTCGGAAACACGCCGTAGTCCGCATGCTTGTGGGCATCGGTGCCGCGCACACACAAGCGCGGGCTCGACCCCAGCGCTTCCCAGAACGCATTAAAGTACTTCTCATTGGCAGCCGACCTGACGCCATGAAAGGCGTCGCGATTGCCCTGGTCCTTGCACTCGAAGATGCTCGCGGCTGTCATGTGACGCCTGACCTCCGCATAGTGCGGCCCCGACTTGATGTCTTTAAGGCCGCCATAGGTGTCCCAGGGCATCAAGAGCAGTCCACGCGAGCCCAGCGTCTCCAGCGCCTTGGACAGAGACTGAGGCGTCACCATTGCGGTTTGCCACCCGACCGTCAGAGCGTACTCAGCATCTTGGGCTACACGTGCAGGATCGAAGCCGTGAGGGGTGAGTTTGTCTGCACCCAGCTCCCGAGCGTACTGCATCAGACATGCCTCGCTCAGCCCTCGTTCGCCGGCACGAAGGCTCACTTTTAGATCATTCAAAACGTCCTGGAGGACCTGCCGCTCCACCGTGGGATCGATGACCAAATGCACATTGAGCCGCTTGTCCAGCGAGCTCTCGACACGCAGTTCGATACCGGGGAAGACCTGCTTGTTCGGCAGCTCTTCTGGGTGCTGGCGCACGTGATCAGCTACCGCCAGGTAACCGTCGAATGTCCAGTAGTCCATGATCACAAAGACATCTGGTTCGGCATTCTTCAGTGATAGGACCGTCTGTTCGACGATCGCCTGCCTAGCCTCGCCAACCGCTCCACGCAATTTGGGTGAGCCACTCCATTGATACGATGCCGGCGTATGGCAGTGGAAGTCCCATACTCTCCACAGCGCCCCTTGCGACGTACGCTCCATTACTGAACTCCCCTGTTCTCGTAGTTGTGTGTCGGTGCCAACGTATCGCGTCGCTGAATGCCAGGCAGGTGCGCCTGGACGGGCCTTCAGGGCACGCTTTTCAGATCAGCTCCTGTGTTCGGCGTCCGTCCCGCCAGCGCCGCATCAAGGCTGCCCAAGGCGCAGGGCAGTTCGCAGTGAAGATGGCGAGGGCAGGTCGTTGAACGAAGTGGACGTCAACCTGCCGCTTGGCAGCGTGCTGGTCAAGGTCGGTGGGACTGTGCCGGACGATGACCTCTCCGACAGCGACGTGGCGCTTCGTCACCAAACGTTCGAAGTCACGTCCAACGTAGTCTTGGTGCAGGAAACCAGATGGATCCATCCCCCCGCCCTCCTTCAGTGCGAACTCCGCGCACATGGTGCTGCGTCCGATTGTACTGCGGCACGCCTACAATCGAGCCGGCAGACTTGGGTACCCTGCAGACGGGCGCCTGCGGCGGCAACGGCTGCGCCCGCCATAGGCGATCAGCGCTCCTCCAGCAGGTGCGCGGCCGGGTTTTCGGCCACACGGCCATGCTGGTAGTAGCCAATCACACTGGCCACCGAGCGGTGATCGGTCATGGCCATTAGCGCGGGCAGTGCCACGCCCTGCCTGGCGCCCTCGGTGACAAACCCCGAGCGCAGGCTGTGCCCGCCGAAATCGCCTTCAAGGCCAGCCAGCGCCGCGCGGCGCTGGATGATCAGCGCGATGGCTCGATCACTCAGCGCCGAACCGATCCGCTTTCCCCAGACCCGGCGGAACAGCGCCCCTTCGGTGAGCTGGGCGGCGTCCAGCCAGGCCTGAAGCGCGGTCGCAGCCGCGCCCAGCAGCGGCTTGTCCGGACTGTCACCGACTTTGGGGCCGCTCTGGAGAGTCTTGCCTTGGTCCAGGTGGTAGACGAATCCGCCGTCGGGCAGCTGACGCAGATGAGTCAGACTTGCCGCCGCCACCTCACTGCGACGGCGGCCGCCGCTGGCAAAGCCGAAGTAGAGCAGGGCCCGATCACGCACCCCGGCCAAATCGTCGCCGCACGTGGCCAGCAGCGCCTGCAGCTCGATCCGGGTAATTGCGGCCTTTTTGTGCGGGCGCTCGCCGCGCTTGTGCGCGCCGCGGCGGGCGCTGGCCAGCAGCTGCCGCACCTCTGCGCTGTCGATGGGGTTGGCCAGCTGCTGCAGCTGATGGACCTTGCTCAGCACCGAGACGCGATGAGTGAGGGTGGCCAGCCGCCAGGGTCCGGGTTGACTCTTCAGCTTGGCTGTCACCAGTGCGTGATCCAGTGCGGCCGGCAACTCCCAGCGCAGGCCCTCGGCGGTATCGCGAGCCAGGTGGTCGACGATGAATTGCACGACGGCTGCCGCCGGCAGCGGCAGGCGCAGCGCCTGACCGTAGCGTCCTTGATACCAGCCGGCCCAGTAGCGTAGGGCCGTACGGTAGCTGCGCATGGTGTTGGCACTGCGCGCCGCCGCCACGATCTGGTCGGCGGCGGCGGCCGCCCCAGCAGACAGCTGTGCAGGATCGGGCAGGCTAGGGAGCCGATCAACGGTCAATGAAGGGATGCTTTTCATATGTAGTATGTATCCCTCATTACAGATTGAGTCATCGTATTCCGATAATTCTACATTATCGGAAGTACAGCGCCTGCCGCCGTAAGTTTGAACCCAGGAGACCCGCATGGCCCGTGGCCTGACCGAGTTGGATGTGCATAACGCCGCCGATGACCTCGTCGCCGGCGGTGAGCGGCCCACCGTGGAGGGGTCGTCTCAGAAAACGGAAAATTAAGCACGTTAAGCTCCAATTTCGCGCAGGTACTGGTACAACGTTTCGCGGCTGATGCCAAATTCACGGGCCAGCTTTGCCTTTTGTTCGCCGGCCTTGACGCGTTGCAGAAGTTCAGCGGCGCGTTCGGGCGAAAGCGCTTTCTTGCGGCCCCTGTAAGCTCCGCGCTGTTTGGCGAGCGCGATGCCTTCCCTCTGCCGTTCGCGGATCAATGCTCGCTCGAACTCGGCGAACGCGCCCATGACCGACAACATCAAGTTCGCCATCGGCGAATCCTCACCGGTGAAGGTCAGGCATTCTTTGACGAACTCGATGCGCACACCGCGCCTGGTCAGCTTTTGCACAAGGCGGCGCAGGTCATCGAGGTTGCGGGCCAAGCGATCCATGCTGTGCACCACCACCGTATCTCCTTCGCGCACGAAGGCCAGCAGCGAGTCAAGTTCCGGGCGCTGGGTGTCCTTGCCCGATGCCTTGTCGGTGAATACCTTTCCGACTTCGACCTGTTCCAGTTGCCGCTCCGGGTTTTGGTCGAAGCTGCTGACCCGGACGTAGCCGATACGTTGACCTTGCAAGATGCCCCCAAACAGAAAAGTGTCAGGAATAAATCTATGACCTTGCGCAGCTTGTGTCAATAAATTAAGCGATGGAGTCTATCCGGACGTTTCTGGGTAGGCTGTCCTGACGTCCGGTTAGGGCATACCCTATAGTGGTATTTTCTAAAAAATCTGAATTTTTAAGAATTGAAAAAACAGGTGAAAAATGGACGTAAAAATAGTTAGCGGTTTAACTAGCAGCCTACTGATTGCTAAAGATGATTTTGTCGAACAGGACGGCTATATAGATAAAAAGATTAAAGTAAGTGGCAAGCTCAATTTAGTATTGTTTCGTCAGAGCCGAGATTGCCTTGAGCTAATTAATGTTACTGAAAATGAAATGATGCTCGTAAAGCGGGTTACAGATCATGACCCACAACAGTCAGAAGATATTGCCTTGCAAATTTATAGTGAAGTTAAAGAGCAATTATTAAATCTTGAAAATAAGGTTGTGGACGATCAAGGAGCATACAAAACTAGCGAAGTTAAGAACTTCAATAATCAAGCTGATGAAGCCCAGTTAAGCCGTAAGGAATTAGAGTTAGATAAGCACGAAATAACTAAACAAGTCCGAATACAGCTAAAAATAGAAGGTAAATTGGGTGCGGATTTTGCTAAGTCTGCAAATGGGCTATCAGTTGCTCAAGGTGACTATATCAATCTGAATGAAGCCTACAGTCAAAAAGACGGCTTATTCAAAAGCACTAATTTACCTAAAGACGCTGAAATTAAAATTACAGGTCAAACTACTAAAAAAGGTGAAACCTATGCGACAGGAATTTATAGCAATTCGAATGTAGAGTTAAAAATTAGAGAAGTAAAAGCCCGCTATGGTGATCAGTATGTAAAACGCTATACGAACAATCCTGAAGTGAAACAGATTGTAGATCAAAAGGTGACAGCACAGCAGACAACATTTAAATCTTTATCTGCTTCAAGGATACAGGAGTTAAGCCAGTCAAACCCAAAGCAAGATAAGCCCACTTCAGGCATGAAAATTTAATATTGCAGCAGAAAAGAATAAAAAAGCTTATTTATTTAGTTCACCATAAAACCGTTTTAGCACGTATGGACTTGCAACTTCATTGCTTGGTCCATACTTGGCCAAAACTCTTACAGTGAAAGATCATATTTCGATGCTTGGTTAAGACTGCAAGTGTGCAGTCTTAACCAGGCATCTACTTTATTAAATAAATTAAATGGATTGGGAGGGGAAAGAGTTATCAATAGTTAGGGTTTTTTTGGCGTAAAATCTTCAATTCTTCTTTGCTAATCGCTTCGTTATTAACGATCTTGCTTTCAATTGAGTTGATTTTGTCGTTTGAATTTACCGCTTTAATATAGTCCAAATCAGCTTGACTAAGTTCAGGCATGATTTCACTAGCTTGATAAATAACTACAGGTTTTTTGATTGGTTCAGATAGGATCTCTTTTGCTGGGTTTTTAGCTTCAGGGGCTTTTAAAGTTTTTTGTGTAGTTGTGACCGTATTAATTAAAGGGCTTGCAGGCGCTTTAGAAACAGATACAGTTTTACCATCCGTTTTAACCTCCATTTCGCCTTTTTTAGTGGTCAGTGAAGTATGGCTAATCTCTATAGCAACTGGGGGTTGTCTCAGAATTCGGAAAATAAAGCACGCTAAGGCGTAGTCGAGGTCAGTTTACGAAACAAAAAATCGTACGCTAAGCCATCCTCAGTTCCATGACGCAAACAGCCTGCGCAAGGGCAGGCTGTCGATGATGCCGGAGAAAAGTCTGGTGTTACCTGTGCTACACCCGTGCTCAGGTAATTACTCTTTGGCGGGCCCGGCGGCAGGAGCAGCGCCTTCGGCAGAGGCAGAGGCGGGAGCAGCGCCTTCAGCGGGGGCAGCGGTCGGAGTGGCGGCCTCGCGCTGCCCCTTCAGCTCGTCCATCATGCGCTGAAGCATCGCCTCAGCCAGTGTCCGGCGCGCATCAGGATCCAGTTCCGAGAACATCATGGACATGCAGCGCGGCATCATGTTTTGCATGAAGTCCACTCGATCCTCCGTCCTCATTTCCTTGAACATGCTGTCCATCATGGTTTGCATCATGCGCGGCATATCCTCCGGCGTCATCATGCCGGACATCATTTTCTCCATCATCTTTTTCATCATGCCCATCGGATTGAATCCGCCGCCTTGTCCGGGCTGCGATTCGCCGTTTGCCTTGGTGTCCTGGTCTTTCGATTCCATGTTGGTCTCCTGGTGAATGACTCGATTGGTTCTGCCGTCGCTATGGATTTTCAGCCCGGACTTTCTTGGCCAGCAGCCTCGGGTTGCTCGCGCCCACGGTCATGGCTACGCTGATCGCCTCGTCGATCTCGGCATCGCTGGCCTGGAGTTCCTTGAGCACGCCGAGGGCGTATTTCGTGCAGAATTCGCAGTTCGCGCCCAGCGCCGCGCCGAGACAGATCAGGTGACGGGTCTTCCGGTCCAATGCGCCCTCGGGGCCGTAGACGGCCGCGTGAAAGCGGTTGTAGTGTTCGATGATTTCGTCGTGATTGTGGGCCATCGTTCTCTCCTGTTCTGAATCAGTTCGCGTGGACGAAGATTGCCCCGTAATGGTAGGGCGGTAACTCGATCAATGTTTCCAGCGTGAAGCCGGCCGGCTCGACCACCGCGCGGGTTTGTTCCGGCGACATGCGCAGTTCGGTGCTCGGCCCGCGCGGCTGATCCAGGACGGTGGTTTCTTCGCGCGGCAGGGGATGCCAATTGACAACGGCGAAGCGGCCGCCCGGTTTCAGGGCCATTGCGACCTCCCTGGCCAATGCTGTCTTGTCCGGTACGCCGTGGAAGGTGTTGGCGATCAGTACATAGTCCGCCGGCGCGCCAAGCAGGCGGCTCAACTCCATGGCGTCTCCGGGCAGCCAGTTGCAGTTCGCCATCCCCTCACAAGCCGCCTGCGCCTGCTCCAGCATCTCCGGGTCGAGGTCGAAACCGACGACGCGTCCCGGTTCAACCCGCCGGGCAATGGCGGCGGTGAAATAGCCATAGCCGCAACCCAGGTCGACGACCGTCATTCCGGGTTTGATGTCCAGAACCTTGATTACGCCGTCGGGGTCGGGCCATAAGGCATGCCACCAGTTCCTGTCGGGCATTCCCGTGGCCGGAAACAATCGATCCTGAATCATCATTATTCAAGTTCCTTTTTCATTCGCTGATATTCCTCTTGGTTGATTTCCCCACGGGCGTAACGCCGGTCGAGAATCTCTCTCGCGCTTTCTTCTTTTTTGTCACGCATTCCTTCATCACGTATTCCCCACCCGCCGCACATCGGCCCACCCCCGCTTCCGCGGCCGCCGCGGAAGAGGAAGATCAACATCACGACCAGGAAGATCAGCGGAAATATCCACATGAAAGGAAACCATCCCCACGGTCCATAAGGCCACATGATTACACCTCCTCGGTTTCTGCCAACGCCGATTTGGGGTCGGCTGGGTGGCTGGATTGATCGGACAGTCCCGCGACCGGCGTCTGACGCGCGTCCAGCCAGCGCATTAGGTCATGCAGGATGCGCAGCAGTTCCGGGTCGGCGAGGCAGTAATAGATGAACGCTCCGCGCCGCTCGGCGCGAACGAATCCCGCCTCGCGCAGCACGCGCAAGTGGAACGAGACATTGGTTTGCGCCAGGCCCGTCGCGTTGATGATGTCCGTCACCGGACGGCATTCGAGGCCGAGCCCGTACAGGATGCGCAGGCGGTTCGGCTCACCTAGCACCTTGAGTGCGGGAATGATCTGCTCTTGGTTGTGTTCGTGAAATTTCATAGCATAATATTAGTCGCTACACATATAAATTGCAACTCATATTACGAGCCGGCACTTTGAAACGGGTTATGTCAAGATAAGGCATAGTCTAAGCAGACAGGTCAACGCACTTGCATCATTTTGATGGTTGTAGTATTATTTAAATATGGAAAAGCAAGCCGCAACATCAATTTTCGAATCCCTCTCATCGGGCCTGCGCTTGGACGTGTTCAGGCTGTTGGTCAAGAAGGGGCCGGACGGCATGGTGGCAGGCGCGATTGCTAACGCGCTGGATATACCGCCGGCCAACCTCTCCTTTCACCTGAAGGCGTTGTCACAAGCTCGCCTGGTGACGGTTGAGCAAGAGGGCCGTTTCCAGCGTTACCGAGCGGACATCCCGTTGATGTTGGATCTGATCGCGTACCTCACGGATGAGTGTTGCACTGGCAGTCCCGCTAAATGCGTAGAAATGGTTGCTGCCTCGAACTGCGCCAAGGAACTGTTGCCCGCCCTGTCACCCACTCCAACGAAAGCGATAACATGAATATCCTGTTTCTTTGTACCGGTAACTCCTGCCGTTCTATATTGGCGGAAGCGACCTTTAACCACTTGGCTCCGACAGGATGGAAAGCGATGAGTGCGGGAAGTCAGCCGACCGGGACCGTCCATCCGCGTTCCCTGGCGCTCTTGGCGCGTGAAGGTATCGACACGAACGGACTGCACAGTAAATCGTGGGACAACCTGCCGCTGGCTCCGGATGTGGTCATCACCGTGTGCTCGAATGCTGCTGGGGAAACCTGTCCGGCGTATCTTGGCTCGGTACTGCGTGCGCATTGGGGTGTTGACGATCCCGCTCATGCCACAGGGACCGAAGCGGAAATCGAAGCCGCGTTCACGACGGCCTACCGTATCTTGCGGCGTCGCATCGAAGCCTTCCACGCGCTGCCGTTGGCGCAACTTGCGCACGACCGGACACGCTTGAAGGCGGAACTGGATCGGATTGGGGTGCTTTCGGCGTAGTTTTTTTGACTTATATTTGAATACTTGATGGAGAGTTTAAATGAAGAAGATCGAAGTGTTTGACCCATCGCTGTGTTGCAGCACCGGCGTCTGCGGCGTGGAGGTTGACCAAGCCTTGGTGACTTTTGCTGCTGATGTTGATTGGGCGAAGCAGAACGGCGCGCACATCGAACGCTACAACCTGGCGCAGCAGCCACAGATGTTTGCCGAAAATGCGACCGTAAAAGGTTTTTTGCAGCGCTCCGGTCAGGATGCGCTGCCACTGATCCTGGTCGATGGTGAAGTGGCCCTCGCAGGGCGTTACCCCACCCGCGATGAGCTGGTCCGCTGGGCTGGGTTGGCGGCTGCGCCGTCCATGAAAACCCCGTCTGGCGGCTGCTGCGGTGGCGGCAGCCGCACCTGCTGACCCCGTTCATCATTGGTTCATTATTTAAAAGGACTTCATCATGCTTTTTCTACAAAACCCACCCGCTTTCCTGTTTTTTACTGGCAAAGGCGGCGTCGGCAAGACCTCGCTGTCCTGCGCCACCGCCATTCATCTGGCCGGGCAGGGCAAGAAAATACTGCTGGTCAGCACTGATCCGGCGTCCAACGTCGGTCAGGTATTCAGCCAGGAAATCGGCAACAAAATCACCACCATTTCCACCGTAGCGGGGCTATCAGCCCTGGAAATCGACCCACAGCAGGCAGCGCAGCAATACCGCGAACGCATCGTTGGCCCGGTGCGCGGCGCTCTGCCAGACGACGTGGTCAAAGGTATCGAAGAACAGCTCTCCGGAGCCTGCACCACCGAAATCGCGGCCTTCGACGAGTTCACCGCGTTGCTGACCGATGCGACACTGATTGCCGACTACGATCACATCATCTTCGACACGGCGCCGACCGGTCATACCATCCGTCTGCTGCAACTTCCGGGCGCGTGGAGCGGCTTCATCGAGAAGAATCCGGAAGGAGCGTCCTGCCTGGGACCGCTGGCAGGTCTTGAAAAGCAACGCCAGCGTTACGCTGAAGCGGTCAAGGCGCTGTCCGACCCTGAGCGCACGCGCCTGATATTGGTCGCCCGCGCGCAGAAAACCACGCTGGACGAGGTCGCACGCACGCACGAGGAACTGGCCGCCATCGGCCTGTCCAGGCAGAACCTGGTCATCAACGGTGTGCTGCCGGAAAGCGAAGCCGTTCACGACGCGCTGGCCGCTGCCATCCATCGCCGTGAACAGGAGGCCATCGCCAACATGCCCGCCGTGCTGCGCGACCTGCCCCTCGATCAACTGCCGCTCAAGGCATTCAACCTGGTCGGTGTCGAGGCGCTGAGCAGCCTCTTCTCCGATCGAGACGAGGCTGCGCCCGTCGTCGCCGGTGCGCCTGCCAAACCCGTTGACCTTCCGCCGTTGTCGACGCTGGTTGATGAGATCGCTGAAACGGGCCATGGCCTGATCATGATGATGGGCAAGGGCGGCGTCGGCAAAACCACCCTGGCGGCTGCGGTGGCGGTGGCGCTGGCCGAACGCGGCCTGCCCGTGCATCTGACAACCTCTGACCCCGCCGCACACCTGACCGACACGCTGGCCGGTTCGCTGGACAACCTGGAAGTCAGCCGCATCGACCCCCAGGCGGAGACCGAACGTTATCGCCAGCATGTGCTGGTCACCAAAGGCAAGGATCTCGATGCCGAAGGCCGTGCCATGCTGGAAGAAGACTTGCGCTCGCCCTGCACCGAAGAAATCGCGGTGTTCCAGGCGTTCTCGCGCGTCATCCGCGAGGCCGGTAAAAAGTTCGTGGTGATGGACACCGCACCAACCGGCCACACCCTGCTACTGCTCGACGCCACCGGGGCTTATCACCGCGAAGTGGCCCGTCACGCCGAGTCGAACGTGCGCTACACCACGCCGATGATGCAGTTGCAGGACCCGGCGCGCACCAAGGTGATGATTGTGACCTTGGCGGAAACCACGCCGGTGCTGGAAGCAGCCAATTTACAGGAAGACCTGCGCCGCGCTGGCATTGAGCCGTGGGCCTGGCTGATCAACAACAGCCTGTCCGCCGCACCAACCGCGTCACCCTTGCTGAAGCGGCGGGCCGCGTTTGAGCTGACCCAGATCGAGGCGGTTCGCACCCGCTACACCAAACGCGTCGCCCTGGTGCCGATGCAGGCGGAAGAACCGATTGGCATCGAACCCTTGCTAGCCTTGGTCGAGCCGCGGAACGGGTTCGGCCTTGGCGGCGCGAAACATCAAAAGGTGGCGCTATGACGCGTCTGCTCATCATCGGCGGCAGCGATGCGGGCATCAGCGCGGCGCTGCGGGCTCACGAGCTCGATCCCCAAACCGAGGTATCGGTTCTACTGGCCGACGAGTACCCGAATTACAGCATCTGCGGCCTGCCCTTTTACCTCAGCGGCGAGACGCCGGATCACCGGCAGCTTGCCCATCGCACCGCGTTCGACGGAATCGAAATCCTGACGAACCATCGGGCCGTATCGGTTCATCCAGCGGCCAAGACGGTCGATGTCGTGCGCGGGGCGAACGGCAGTGTGAAGACGTTGCGCTATGACCACCTGGTCATCGCGACCGGTGCCGTCCCAGTCCGTCCCCAAGGGTTGCCCGGCCTCGATCTCCCCGGCGTTTATCTCCTGCACACCATGGGAGATGGCTTCGCTGTCCATAGCCGTCTCATGGGCGGCGAGACACGCTCGGCCATCATTATTGGCGCTGGCTACATCGGCGTGGAGATGGCCGACGCGCTGCGGCATCGAGGGATCGATGTCACACTCGTAAGCCATACCGATCCCGTGTTCCCAAGCGTCGATCCGTCGTTCGGTAGGCTGATCGGGGAGGAGCTGTCACGGCATGGCGTGCGCGTCGTGGTCGGTTGCACCGTGGAACGAATCGAAGCCGCCGATAACCGGCGTGGTCTCACGGTATCGGGTTCGGGCGGGTTTACCGCCTCTGCCGATCTGGTGCTGGTCGCCACCGGCGCGCGACCCGACACCACCCTAGCCGCCGCTGCGGGGATTGCGCTGGGGCCCTCTGGCGCCATCCGCGTCACGCAGCGCATGGAAACCACGCTACCCGGCATTTGGGCCGCCGGCGACTGCGCCGAGACCTGGCATCGGATACTCCAGCGGCCAGCGTACCTGCCACTCGGGACGACCGCGCACAAACAGGGCCGTGTGGCCGGCGAGAACGCGGTAGGCGGGGAGCGTCTGTTCGCGGGCTCGGTCGGCACCCAAACCGTGAAAGTGTTCGAGTTGGCAATCGCACGGACGGGCTTGCGCGAAGCCGAGGCGCGCACGGCCGACTTTGATCCCGTCACCATCGAGACTGAAACCTGGGATCACAAGGCCTACTACCCTGGAGCGCAGAAGCTCCGCGTCCGGGTGACCGGTGATCGCCGGACTGGCCGGCTCCTGGGCGCGCAGATCCTCGGCCCCTGGCGCTCGGAGGTGTCGAAACGCATCGACGTGTTCGCAACGGCACTGTTCCACGGCATGGGCGTCGAAGACTTGAACGATCTCGATCTCAGCTACACACCGCCCTTCGGCAGCCCGTGGGACGCGGTGCAGATGGGCGCGCAGGCCTGGACGAGCGTGATGAAAAACGAAGTGGCAAGTTGTTCACCGCCCATCGACCCACAAATTTTAGGAAGGAGCACACCATGAAAGTTCGCGACCTGATGACCCCAAACCCGATACAAATCGCGCCCGAGACGGCTGTGGCGGAAATCGCCCGCATCTTGATTTAACACCGCATCAACGGCGTTCCGGTCACCGATACTGAGGGACGTCTGCTCGGCATCGTGACCGAGGGTGATTTGGTCCATCGCGCCGCCGACGAGCGGTTGGAGCCGCGCGAATCGGTCTGGAAGGAGAACTTCTACCGCTCTGTGTTTCGCCGGCGCACACCCGAGACGGACAAGACCGAGGGCCGCACGGCCGCGCAGGTCATGACGCGGGAAGTCCTTACCGTGGCGCCCGAAGACCATGTCACCGTGGCCGCGCGTCTGCTCGCGGATCACAACATCAAGTCTCTGCCCGTCATCGAAAACGAGCGGCTGATCGGCATCATCTCGCGCTTCGATTTGATCAAGCGACTGGCCAGCAACCGCGGATATCTTCAACCCCATGAGCAAGGACTGAGCTAATGTTGACCGCTTTTTTAATTTTTATCGCCACCATCGTACTGGTCATCTGGCAGCCGAAAGGTTTGGGTGTGGGCTGGAGTGCCCTGCTGGGCGCCGCACTGGCACTGCTAGCCGGCGTGGTGCATCTGGGTGATATTCCAACGGTTTGGGGTATCGTCTGGAATGCCACCATCACCTTCATCGCCGTCATCATCATCAGCCTGCTGCTTGATGAAGCCGGTTTTTTTGAGTGGGCGGCGCTACATGTGGCACGCTGGGGTAACGGTAACGGACGCAGGCTGTTCGCCTTTTTCGTGCTGCTGGGCGCGGCCGTGGCGGCACTGTTCGCCAACGACGGCGCGGCGCTGATCCTGACACCGATCGTAATGGCGATGCTGCTGGCGCTCAGGTTCAGTCCAGCGGCGACGCTGGCCTTCGTGATGGCGGCTGGCTTTATTGCCGATACCGCCAGCCTGCCACTGGTCGTCTCCAACCTGGTCAACATCGTCTCAGCCGATTTCTTCAAGATCGGCTTCACCGAGTATGCCGCCATCATGGTGCCGGTCAACATCGTCGCCGTCGCTGCCACCCTGGCGATGTTGATGTGGTTCTTTCGCCGCGACATCCCGAAAGACTACGATGTTATGCAACTAAAAAACCCGCGTGAGGCGATTCTTGACAGCGCCACCTTCAAGGCCGGTTGGTGGGTATTGGCGCTGCTGCTGGTTGGCTTTTTCGGGCTGGAACATGTCGGCGTGCCGATCAGCGCTGTAGCGTCAGCCGGAGCGCTGATTCTACTGGGTGTGGCGGCGCGCGGCCATGTGATCTCCACCCGCAAGGTGCTCAAAGAAGCGCCTTGGCAGATTGTGATTTTTTCACTTGGCATGTACCTGGTGGTCTACGGCCTGCGCAACGAGGGTCTCACCGAACATATCGCCGGACTGCTCGATTACTTCGCACAAGGAGGCGTATGGGGCGCAGCTTTCGGGACGGGCATTCTCACCGCGCTGCTATCGTCGGTCATGAACAACATGCCTACGGTGCTGGTGGGTGCACTCTCCATTGATGCCACGAGTGCAACCGGTGTGGTCAAGGACGCGATGATCTACGCCAATGTGATCGGCAGTGACCTCGGGCCGAAGATCACCCCCATCGGATCGCTGGCGACGCTGCTCTGGTTGCATGTGCTGGCGCGCAAGGGCATGACGATCACTTGGGGTTATTACTTCAAGGTGGGTGTTGTACTAACTGTTCCTGTACTGGCAGTGACACTAGCTGCGCTAGCTCTTCGCCTGAGTCTCACTTGATGCGAGCGGAGCGCTGTTTGCGGACATGCAGTATTGGAGTAAAGAAGGGTGAGCGGCTTGGCGTATGGCTATTCTCTTGAGTGCGGTCATCGGGATACCGCTCTATATCCGCGCCTTTTTTTAGTGGAACTGGATTTACTCGGCCACAGAAAGAAAAAGAGCATCCATGCCACGCCGTTCGATCCTGTCCGCCGCCGAGCGTGACAACCTGCTTGCATTGCCGGACGCCAAGGAAGAGCTGATCCGTCACTACACGTTCAGCGACACCGATCTGTCCAGCATCCGGCAGAGGCGCGGCCCGGCCAACCGCCTTGGCTTCGCCGTGCAGCTCTGCTATCTGCGCTTTCCCGGCGTCATCCTTGGCGCCGATGAACCGCCGTTTCCGCCCTTGCTGAAACTGGTCGCTGACCAGCTCAAGATTGGCATCGAAAGCTGGGGTGAATATGGGCAGCGGGAGCAGACCCGGCGCGAGCACCTGGTCGAGCTGCAAATGGAGTTCGGCTTCCAGCCGTTCACCATGAGCCACTACCGGCAGGCTGTTCAGTTGCTGACCGAGTTGGCCATGCAGACCGACAAGGGCATTGTGCTGGCCAGCGCCTTGATTGAGCATCTGCGGCGGCAGTCGATCATCCTGCCCGCTCTCAACGCCATCGAGCGCGCCAGTGCCGAGGCCATCACCCGCGCCAACCGGCGCATCTACGATGCCCTAGCCGAACCGTTGTCGAACGGGCACCGTCATCGTCTCGACGATCTGCTAAAACGCCGCGATAACGGCAAGACAACTTGGCTAGCCTGGCTGCGCCAGTCGCCCGCCAAACCGAACTCCCGCCACATGCTCGAACACATCGAACGCCTCAAAGCCTGGCAGGCCCTCGACCTGCCCGCTGGCATCGAGCGGCTGGTGCACCAGAACCGCCTACTCAAGATCGCCCGTGAGGGTGGCCAGATGACGCCCGCCGATCTGTCCAAGTTCGAGCCGCAGCGGCGCTACGCCACCCTCATGGCGCTGGCCATCGAGGGCATGGCCACCATTACCGATGAAATTATCGATCTACATGACCGCATTCTGGGCAAGCTGTTCAACGCTGCCAAGAACAAGCATCAGCAGCAGTTCCAGGCATCCGGCAAGGCGATCAACGCCAAGGTGCGCCTGTACGGGCGCATCGGTCAGGCGCTAATCGACGCCAAGCAATCGGGCCGCGACCCGTTCGCCGCCATCGAGGCCGTCATGTCCTGGGATGCCTTCGCCGAGAGCGTCACCGAGGCGCAGAAGCTCGCGCAGCCCGATGACTTCGATTTCCTGCATCGCATCGGCGAGAGCTACGCCACCTTGCGCCGTTACGCGCCGGAATTCCTTGCCGTGCTCAAGCTGCGGGCTGCTCCCGCCGCCAAGGACGTGCTTGATGCCATCGAGGTTCTGCGCGACATGAACATCGACAACGCCCGCAAGGTGCCCGCCGATGCGCCGACCGGCTTCATCAAACCGCGCTGGCAGAAGCTGGTCATGACCGACGCGGGCATCGACCGCCGCTACTACGAACTGTGCGTGCTATCGGAGATGAAGAACGCGCTGCGCTCCGGCGACATCTGGGTGCAGGGGTCGCGCCAGTTCAAGGACTTCGAGGACTACCTGGTGCCGCCCGCGAAATTCGCCCGCCTCAAGCAGGCCAGCGAATTGCCGCTGGCCGTGGCCACCGACTGCGACCAGTACCTGCACGACCGGCTGACGCTGCTGGAAACACAGCTTGCCACCGTCAACCGAATGGCGCTGGCCAACGAGCTGCCGGACGCCATCATCACGGAGTCGGGCCTGAAGATCACGCCGCTCGACGCGGCAGTGCCCGACACCGCACAGGCCCTGATCGACCAGACCGCAATGATCCTGCCGCACGTCAAGATCACCGAATTACTGCTGGAGGTGGACGAATGGACGGGTTTCACCCGGCACTTCGCGCACCTGAAATCCGGCGACTTGGCCAAGGACAAGAACCTGCTGATGACCACGATCCTCGCCGACGCGATCAATCTGGGCCTGACCAAGATGGCGGAGTCCTGCCCCGGCACGACCTACGCCAAGCTGGCCTGGTTGCAAGCCTGGCACGTCCGCGATGAAACCTACGGGGCGGCGCTGGCCGATCTGGTCAACGCACAGTTCCGGCATCCCTTCGCCGAGCACTGGGGCGACGGCACCACGTCATCGTCGGACGGCCAGAACTTCCGCACTGGCAGCAAGGCCGAGAGCACCGGCCACATCAACCCGAAATACGGGAGCAGCCCGGGACGGACGTTCTACACCCACATCTCCGACCAGTACGCGCCGTTCCACACCAAGGTGGTGAATGTCGGCGTGCGCGACTCGACCTACGTGCTCGACGGCCTGCTGTACCACGAATCCGACCTGCGCATCGAGGAGCACTACACCGACACGGCGGGCTTCACCGATCACGTCTTCGCGCTGATGCACCTGCTGGGCTTCCGCTTCGCGCCGCGCATCCGTGACCTGGGCGATACCAAGCTCTACATTCCCAAGGGTGAAACCGCCTATGACGCGCTGAAGCCGATGATCGGCGGCACGCTCAACATCAAGCACGTCCGCGCCCATTGGGATGAAATCCTGCGGCTGGCCACGTCGATCAAACAAGGCACGGTGACGGCCTCGCTGATGCTGCGCAAGCTCGGCAGCTATCCGCGCCAGAATGGTCTGGCCGTCGCCCTGCGCGAGTTGGGCCGCATCGAGCGCACGCTGTTCATCCTAGACTGGTTGCAAAGCGTCGAGCTGCGCCGCCGTGTGCATGCCGGACTGAACAAGGGCGAGGCCCGCAACGCGCTGGCCCGTGCCGTGTTCTTCAACCGCCTGGGCGAAATCCGCGACCGCAGTTTCGAGCAGCAACGCTACCGGGCCAGCGGCCTCAACCTGGTGACGGCAGCCATCGTGCTGTGGAACACGGTTTATCTGGAACGGGCCGCGAATGCCCTGCGTGGCCACGGCAAGCCCGTTGATGATTCTCTATTGCAGTATCTGTCGCCGCTGGGTTGGGAGCACATCAACCTGACTGGCGATTACCTCTGGCGCAGCAACGCCAAGATCGGCGCGGGCAAGTTCAGGTCGCTACGGCCGCTGCAACCAGCTTAACGTGCTTTATTTTCCGTTTTCTGAGACGACCCCGTGGAGCGCATTCGTGCCCACCTGGGGACCGGCTCCCCCAATACCGTGACCCGTCACTTGGAGACCTGGTGGGCCAGCGTCGGCGCACGCTTGCGCCAGCGCGCCCGGGAACAGGGCCGCCCGGACGTGCCGGCGGCGGTGGACGCGTTGGCGCAACGCTGCTGGGCCGCCGCTCTGGAGGCCGCCACCGAACACGCGCGGGCCGCGGTGGCCGGCGAACGCGCCGAGCTGCACGCCGCGCAGGCCGCGCTGGCCAGCCAGCAAGACGCGTTGGCACATGAGCGCACCCAGACGTCGGAGCAGCTCACCCAGGCCCAGCACCAGGCCCGCACGGCCGAGGCCAGCGCCGCCGCCCTGCGCGAGCAGCGGCAACAGCTGCAGGACCAGCGCGACGACCTGCGCCGCCAACGCGACGGCGCGTATACCCGCAACGAACTCCTGGAAGGTCAAGTGGCCGCGCTGCGCACCGAGCTGGCGCAGAAAGCCGACCAGCACAGCATCGAGCGCGATGAGTTGCTGGCGCACCTGCGCGCCACCGAGGACCGCGCCTTGGCCGAGGTGGACCGGGCGCGCCAGGCCCTGCAGCAGCTCCAGCACAGCGCCACCACACAAGCCCGCCAGCACCAGCGTGAGCTCAGCGAGCTGAGCACGGCCCGTCAGCAGGCCGAACAGGCCAGCGCCCACGCGCTGCGCGAGCGCGACATCCAGCGCGCACTGGCCAGCGCCTATGCCAGCCAGCTTGAGCGCCTGGGCGATCTGCCCGAGCAGGTGCGCGCTGCGCTCACCCCGCCGGCAGCGCCGGTGCCAACCAAACCCAAACCGCCCCGCAAGGCGCGCTCGCGGTAGGCCGATGACCGCTGCGACCCGGCCCCTCCCGCGCAATCACCCGCCGGCGGGGCAGGGCAGCGCTCCCGCCGCCACTCCACTGGCCCGACAGACCCACCCGGTACCCGATCGATGATGAGCAATGCCCAGTTGAACCGGATCCCCAGCATCGAACTGCAGCTGTTCAAGTGGATCTCGCTGGTCGATACCGCCGAGATCCCCGACTGTGTAGAGCTCAAGCGCGCCGGCACCCGGATCTGGATCAAGCACGCACGACAGCCGTTGGCCGGCTTGGGTGATGCGGTTCCGGTACTGACCCTGAGCAATATCCAGCTCAACCCCCGCCTCAAAGGCCGCGGTTGGCTGACCGAATTCATTGAGCTGTGCGATACCTTGATTCCGTGGCCGGCCTTGTTCGTGGAGCGCGTGCAAAATCCCCGGCTGCCCGCTTTCCTCAGGCGCAAAGGATTTATCGAACTGCAGCACGCCAACTTCTATCGTCCATCCAAGGCCTGGCGGGCATGCCATGACTGGTCGGCTGACCACGCCCTGGCTGCACAGCAGCAGGCAGACCGGGCACACGTACGGCCGCTATGGGACGACCCCGACGCCATCGCCCAATTCATCAAACAACGAAAGGAAACACACCGATGACAACCACCATTTCCCGACGTGCGCACGCAGCCGACATGACCATGCTCGTGCTCTTCATCGCGCTGTTTCCGATCATGTCAACGCTGCATGCCCGGGTTTCGAGTGAGCTGTATCACGTTCTGGCGGGACTGCTGCTCGGCGGGATCGCCGCGCTCAGCCACGCCTTGCTCCACGATGGCTTCGTGCGCTGGCGCCACGCCGGTGTGGCGGGCATTGAACGCTCCCGTTCGCTGCGGGTGTTGCTGCTGGGAATGGTGTACCCCGTGCTCGCGCTGGCCAGTGGCGTGATTGCACTGGTGGGCACCGCACCCAACGTCGGCCTGCACTACGCGATCGGCTTCTCCGCTGGCGGAGCGGTGATGGGCTGGCGCGCCAAGGCGGCGCTGGCGCACAAGCGAGCGCTGGGCATTTGACGACGTCTACCGGCGATCTGCTCTGTGCGTGCAATGCAGCACACCATCCTCCACCGGGGGCCGCTGCAACCAGCGCGGCGCCGCCTGGCGGCATTACTGCCTGGCCGGCACGCGACCGCAGCGAGAGCGGACGTCACCGACGCCTGACCGGCATCCTCCCCAGGCCCTGACAGGGGTGTTCCATGTCAACTTTCAATCCTGCTGACCCCGCTGACGGGCAACCGCGCCCGCAACCGCCGCTGTCTTTGCTCAGCGTCCCGTTTGAGCCGGGACTGCTGAGCGCGTCCGGCTGGGAGGACGGTCTGGCCAACCTGGACTGGACCGAAAACGACTAGGACCTCGCCCAGCGGATTGCCCAACGCGCCACCCAAGCCCAGCAGAGCGGACATGCCACCGCCTCAGCGCTTCTGCAGTTTGTCGCCAGGATCAGCTCAATGAGCCTGCAGGTCGGCGGCACCACCCTGTTCATGCCGCGCATCATCAGCCCCGATGGATCCTCAGCCGGACTGGACCACATCAGCGCCAATGACCTGCAGGCGCTGACGGCGCTTGCGCGTCAGGCACCAACTGACTGGCTCACAGCACGTTGCGCCGATATCGCGCTGGCGACGAACCGGATCACAGGGCGGGACATCCAGCAATTGGCGGCGCTTGGGGCGCGCAGCTACCTCCGTCTGGCGCAGCGCGCCGCGACCGAGGAGATCACCCCGCAGGCGGTAGATCACCTGCGTAGAGCCCTGGATCTGGGCTGGCGCGGCCTGAGCAAGGATGATGCCTTCCGAACCGAACTCTGGCTGACCTTCATGGCCATGTTCCAATCGGTACTGGATGGCCCGATGAAGGGTTTGGCCAACCGTTTCGCCGACGAACTGCTCCGCCGCGCAGACGCAGAGCACAAGCAAGCAGCGGCCGCGTTGCTGGAGTCCACCGCCGCAGGGATGGACCCATCTGCAGACATCGACAGCGAGCTGACCCACCTGCTGTTCCAGCTGGCAAGCCGCCTGTGGCTGTCACTGAACCTTGTCGAGCGCAGTCGCCAGGCCGGTCGGAAGGCGGGGGAATCACTGGTGGTACGCGCCGGCCGCGCCACCTCGGCCATGGTCGCCTCGTACTGGATGGCCCAGGGCATTGCCGAGCTGCGGCAGAATCACGCCCCACGCGAGCGTATTCGCGAGCTCCAGCGCGAGCTGGAGGACGTGCGCCTGTGCATCAACGATGAGATGGGGGAGATCAGCACTCCAGTAGACACTCGCCCCATCCACGCGTGGGTGGACGAACACCTCGCAACGACGGACTATCCGACCTCACTGATGCGAATTGCGTTCAGCTTCATCGGCTATTCGGACTTCACTGCCGAAGTGGAACACGCCAAAGCCCTCAAGGCAGACTACTTCAGCGCTCGGTTTGGCAGCACTGAGCTGGACGCCGACGGCGTACCACTACGCTCGCAGCCACCGTTTGATCCCACCGATCCCGAACACCTAGAAACGGCCGCGATCGAAAATGTCTGCCAGACCCGCTACACCTTCTTGCTGGCACCGTTCATTCTAACCAGCATGCGAAAGCTCTCTGAGCGATTCAGCAGCTCGTTCAATGACGTTCTGTCCTTCGTGGGTAGAAGTCCGGGCGCTCCCGAGGGGCACCACAAGCAGATCGCACGGGGCCTGGTGGCAGGCCTGCAGCATGAGTGGGACACGGCCGGAATCAATCTGCTTCCCATGGTCGAGCCGATGGTTCGTGCTCAGCTGAAGGCGCACGGCATCAACACCTTGGTGTTCAACAAGGTCAAAGGCGAACAGGAGCGCTCGCTGTCAGAGCTATTGGAGCTTGATGACGAGGTCGGCATTCTTCCGCGAGGCCTGAACTTCGAGCTCAAGGCCTTGATGACGCATCGGGCAGGCTGCAATCTCCGCAATCGCTACGCACACGGACTACTCACCGATCAACAGCTTGTCACCCATCCCATTGTCATTACGTGGTGGGTCGTGCTGAGGATGGTGCTCGAACCCTATCGCTGAAGCCGACACGCACGTTCGCGCACGCCCCGGCAGAGTACGCCAGAACGCACGCCTGGCCCCCGACGCATCAGGCGTGGCCGCGGGGCAGGGTACTTTCATCCATCTTCGGCCGCTTGCCCAGCGGCAGCGCACCACTGACCATGTACACGACATCCTCGGCGATGTTCGTCGCATGGTCACCCACGCGCTCGATGTTCTTGACCACGAACAGCAGGTGCGCCAGGTCGAATGCCGCGGCCCGCTCATCGGCCATGCATTGCACAATGTCCTTGAACAGGATCGTGTGCATGGCATCAATCACCGCATCCTCCGTCCACACACGATAGGCAGCATGCATATCCATCGTGGCAAACGACTCTCTGGCTGACTTCAACTGCAGAAGCGTGAGCTCTGCCATGCGCTGCATCGGCTCGGCAAGCTCGGCGGGGATCGCAGTGGCACTCATTGCCATTGACCGCTTGGCGATGTTGTACGCCAGATCGCCCACGCGCTCCAGGTTCGAGCTGATGCGGATGGCGGCCATCACGTGGCGAAGGTCGATCGCCAAGGGCTGTCTGCGCGCGATCATGCTCACCGCATCACTCTCGATCCTGGCCGCAAGCAAGTTCAAGCGCTCCTCGCGCTCAGCCACCTCCTTGGCCATCTGCTCGTTGCCACGCCGCAGCGACCACACGGCATCGGTCAGCTGCTGCTCGGCCAGTACCCCCAGCTGGAGGATATGCGCCGTGAGCGCTCGCAGCTCGACATCGAAGGATTGGACAATATGGTCGGACATGACGTCTTCTCCTCAGCCGAAACGGCCGGTAATGTACTCGTGGGTCTTGAGCTCTTTGGGGTTGGTAAAGAACTCCGCCGTTGGGCCGCTCTCAATGAGCGACCCCATGTGCATGAATGCGGTCTGGTCCGAAATGCGCGCCGCCTGCTGCATGTTGTGGGTCACGATAACGATGGTGTAGTGGGAGCGCAGCTCATCGATCAGCTCCTCGATCCGTGCAGTGGCAATGGGATCCAGTGCCGAGGTCGGCTCGTCGAAGAGAATGATCTCGGGGTTGGGGGCCAGCGCTCGGGCGATGCACAAGCGCTGCTGCTGACCGCCGGACAGTTCGAACGCAGACTTGTCCAGCCGGTCCTTCACTTCGTCCCAGAGCGCCGCGCCGCGTAGGGCACGCTCGACATGCTCACTGACCACCGACCGGTTGCGCACACCGCGAATCACGATGCCCGAGGCCACATTGTCAAAGATCGATTTCGGAAAGGGATTCGGCTTCTGGAATACCATGCCGATCCGCAGCCGAACCCGCATCGGGTCGACATCGGGCCCGACGATGTTGAGGTCTTCGGGCAGCAGGGTGATGGAGCCGGAGTAGCGGTTGTTCGGATACAGGTCGTGCATCCGATTGAAGCAGCGCAGCAGGGTGCTCTTGCCACACCCTGACGGCCCGATCAGCGCGGTAACCTGGTTGCTGCCGATCGACAGGTTGATGTTCTTGAGCGCATGAAACTTGTCGTAGTGGAAATCGAGCGCACGCACCTCGGCGCGCACCGTCGACGGGTACCCGGCAACGGCAGTGCGTTCAGCCACGGGGACAGGGATGGGGATGGTCGAGTGATTCATAGGATCTCCGTGGATCAACGCAGGCGGCGGCGCAGGCGGTACCGCAGCCAGATGGCAAAGCCGTTCATCAGCAGGGTCATGCCCAGCAGCACCAGTCCGGCGGCAGCAGCATTGAGGTGGAAACCTGCCTGCGGGCGTGACACCCAGTTGAACATCTGGATGGGCATGACGGTAAAGGGCGAGTTGAGCCACTCGAAGCTGACAAACGGGGGCGATGCCTGGATCGGGGAGGGCGGCAGGAACGCGATGAAGGTCAGTGCACCAATAGTGATGATCGGCGCAGTCTCGCCGATGGCGCGCGACATCCCCACGATGGCACCCGTCAGAATCCCCGGACGCGCAGCGGGCAGCAAGAAGCCGCTGACCGTCTGCCACTGGTCCGCGCCGAGCCCGAACGCGGCTTCGCGGATGTCCTGGGGAATGGCACGCAACGATTCCCGGGTCGCGACGATGATGATCGGCAGGATCAGCAGTGCCAAGGTCATGCCTGCGACGAGGATCGTCTGACCCAGCCCGAACATCTGGACGAACAGACCCAGTGCAAGCAGGCCAAAGATGATCGACGGCACCCCGGCCAGGTTGGTCACGTTGACCTCGATGACGTCGGTGATCCAGTGCTTGGGCGCATACTCTTCCAGGTACACACCCGCCGCGACGCCCACTGGAACGGCGAGGATCGCGGTCACCAACATGACCAAGCAGGTGCCAATCCACGCCGACAGGATGCCGGCTGACTCGGGGCGTCGTGATGGGAAGGAGGTGAAGAACTCTGGCGTCAGCCGGGGCGCGCCGTCCACCACGAAGTCCGCCACCAGCGCCAGCAGAATGGTCAGGGTCAGGAACAGCACCAGCAACCCCAAGGCGGTAAAGCACAGATCCGAGAGGCGTGCGCGCCGGGTGATGGCCCCATCATCCAGGCCCATGGTCGTGTGATTGCGCATCAGTAGGCCTCCCGATAGCGCTTACGGAGCCAGAAGGCGAACAGGTTGAAGCTGAAGGTGAGTGCGAACAGGGTCAACCCGGCAGCGAAGATGGTCTGATAGGCAATCGAGTCATGCGGAAGATCGCCCATGCTCAACTGCACGATGTAGGAGGTGATGGTGGCGGCTCCTTCGAGCGGGTTGGTCGCGATCCGGGCTTGCTGGCCGGCGGCAATGGCCACGACCATGGTTTCCCCGACCGCCCGCGACATGCCGAGCAGGTAGGCGGCGGTCACCCCCGACAGCGCTGCAGGAGTCACCACTTTCAGGCCGGTCTGCAGGCGGGTGAAGCCCAGCGCGTAGGCGCCCTCGCGCAGCGAGTCGGGCACGGCGCGCATGGCGTCCTCGCTCATGGACACGATGTAAGGCAGGATCATGATGCCGATCACCACCCCCGACACGAGCAGGTTGAACCGGGCCAGGCCGGGGATGAAGGACTGGAAAATGGGGGTCAGGAACAACAGGGCGAAGTACCCGAACGCGACGGTGGGCACGCCGGCAATCAGCTCCAGGAAGGGCTTTACCGTTTCCCGCAACCGCGGCTTGGCAAATTCGCTGAGATACAGGGCCAGCACCGTCCCGGCAGGCACCGCCACCACCAGGGCGATGGCCGTGGTCATCAGCGTGCCTGAGAGCAGCGTCATGATGCCGAAGTGCTTCTCTTCAAACACCGGCGTCCACTGGGTATCGGTCAGGAAATCGATGATCGAAACCTGGGTAAAGAATTTCAGGCTCTCGCTGAGCAGGACGTAGAGGATGCCAAAGGTGACAAAAACCGACAGCGCCGCTGCCACGAACAGCACGATGCGGATGCTGGCGTCGATGGCGTGGCGGCGGCGCAGGAATGCGTCGCTTGGCTGAAGGGGGACCGGGCCCGCCTCGGGGGAGTAACTACTGCTTTTCATCACACAGCCTCAACCGACGCGCCCATGGTTGGGCGCGTCGGCCATGATGGTCAGTAAACCAGCTTCTCTTCGAGCAGCTCGTCGATGGAGACGCCGATCTTGGAGCCGGTAAAGCCGGTGCCGATTTCCCGCTTGGCAAAGCGCTCACGCATGGCGGCGAGCGCGTTCTCGGGTAGCGGCACGTAGCCGACCTCCTGCACCAGTCCCTCGGAGTGCTTGGAGTCCAGATAGAACTCCACGAAACGCGCGACCTCGGGCTTGGTTTCGGCGGCGTGCTTGCTCACGTAGATGAAGATTGGACGCGACAACGGCTGATACTGACCCGATCGCGCGGTTTCCACGCTCGGGGCGACCGCCTGGGCACTGGCATTGGCCTTGATACCAACGGCCTTCAGCTTGTCCGTGTTCTCCTCGTAATAGGCCAGACCGAAGAAGCCCAGTGCGTTGGCGTCGCCCGAGACGCCCTGCACCAGCACGTTGTCGTCTTCGGAGGCGGTGTAGTCACCGCGGCTGGAATGCTCCTTGCCGACGATGGCCGCGGTGAAGTAGTCGTAGGTACCCGAATCGGTCCCTGCGCCGTACAGCACCAGCGGCTTGTTCGGGAAGCTCGGACGCACCTGGTTCCAGTTGGTGATCTTGCCCTGCGCTTCCGGCACCCACATGGCCTTCAGCTCTTCGACGGTGAGGTCATTGGCCCAGGTGTTCTGCGGATTGACCACGACGGTCAGTGCGTCCAGTGCGACGGGCAGCTCGATGTACTCCACACCGGCGGCCTTGCAGGCCTCCTTCTCTTCGGCCTTGATCGGGCGCGAGGCATTGGAGATGTCGGTTTCGCCGCGGCAGAACTTCTTGAAGCCACCGCCGGTGCCGGACATGCCCACCGTCACCTTGATGCCGGCGTTTTCTTTCTGGAACTCTTCAGCCATTGCTTCGGTGACCGGAAACACGGTGGACGAGCCATCGGTGCTGACCATGCCGGTAATCTCGCCGGCCTTTGCCGGTGCCCCGGCACTGTCCTGGCCAGTGGCAGCAGGTGTTCCAGACGGCGAGCAGGCGAGGACGCTGAGCGTTGCGGCGGCAAGCAAAGTGAGGCGCAGGTACATGTAAGTCTCCGAGGTTCAGATGAGCTTGGGTGCGATGGTTAGGTACCCACCCGACTCCCCAGCCGGGCGATACACGACTATTTGAACGGCCGGGGTGGGGCAGGAACTTCCGCCACGCAATCACAGGCGGGGTCGGTGGGATGAGGCTGCAGACAGAGCTCGGAACGACCACCGCAGCAATCGTCGAGCAGGAAGGCCAGCAGGCCATGCATGCCGTCCAGGCAGGCGCGATAGCGCACGAAGCGGCCCTCGCGGGTGCCGCAGATCAATCCGCCTCGGCTCAGCACGGCCAGATGGTTGGACAACGTGTTGTGCCGCATTCCCATCATGTCGGTCAGGACACCGGCGGTCAGGCCTTCCGGCTCGTGGTTCACCAGCGTGCGGAAGATCACCAGACGTGCGCCGTTGCTCAGTGCCGACAGCGCATCCAGCGCATGGTCGATCGACATCGATGCGCTGAGTGAGCGCCTTTCGAAGTAATCAAAATCCAAGACGCGTTGGGGCTGGGCCATGACGGTGCTCCGGTTGCAGTAAATGTCGGCATGTCGAGATATGTCGACATGACGAAATGCTGCGCCCCCTATGTGACACGGTGATGACACGCGCCTATTCAGTTAAAGATCAATGACGCACAAAAAAATTGGGTATCCGGATTTTAGTGTGGGAAGACCGCACTAGCCCTTCTTGTCTGACAGCTCTCGTTCGGTAGGTTTCTGGTATCGCAAGGCTTACGCGCTTTTAGCCTTCAGTGTGGGCTTTGTCTGGCGCATGTCGGTGCAAGGAAACAATCAGTGGCAGGTCACCTTGCCCCCGGCTCGAACTGGGGTTTGAGGCGCAGTGGAACGGAAAACCGGGTTAAGCCACGCGCCTAGCTCCCGTGCAGAGAATCGATCAGCGGGCACGACACAGTGCCTCGCTGCGCATGGCACTCGTTGACCAACCGTGACAGCACCGCTTCGATTCGCGTCAGGTCCGCCATCTTGGTGCGCACGTCGGTGAGCTGGAGCGCAGCCAGCTCGGCGGCTTCGCTGCAGTGAGTGCCGTCCTCAAGCTGTAGGAGTTGGCCGACTTCGTCCAGGTTGAACCCCAGCCGCTGGGCGGATTTCACGAAACGCACCCGCGCCACGTCCGCCGATCCGTAGCGGCGAATACTGCCGACGGGCCGACCTGGTTCTGGCAATAACCCCTTGCGCTGATAGAACCGGATGGTCTCCACGTTGACCCCAGCGGCCTTGGCGAAAGCCCCGATGGTCAGTGTTTGCGGATCGTTCACCATCGCGCTTGACTCCGTACTTGACTACGGAAGTAACCTTAGCGCATCACGCAACGTCTCGGAAGGAGATCCCTCACATGGCAGACCCCAGCAACGGCCGCGGTGCACTGGCCGCCGGTGGCCTCGCCGCCATCCTCGCCTCGACCTGCTGCCTCGGTCCGCTGGTGCTGATCACGCTGGGTTTCTCCGGCGCCTGGATCGGCAACTTGACCGCGCTGGAACCGTACCGGCCGATCTTCATTGGCGTGGCGCTCGTGGCGCTGTTCTTCGCGTGGCGTCGCATCTTCCGGCCGGCTCGCGCCTGCGCGCCGGACGACGCATGCGCCGTGCCCCAGGTGCGGACGGCCTACAAGGTGATCTTCTGGATCGTCACCGCCCTGGTGCTGATCGCGCTCGTGTTCCCCTACCTCATGCCCCTGTTCTACTGAAAGGAGATTGCCATGAAGAAACTCGTCGCATTGCTCGCTCTGACCGTTGCCCTCAGCGCTCCCGCCTGGGCCGCCACCAAAACCGTCACGCTGTCGGTGCCGAGCATGACCTGCGCCACCTGTCCGATCACGGTCAAGAAGGCGCTGACCAAGGTCGAAGGCGTCATCGAGGCCAAGGTGACCTGGGAGCCCAAGGAGGCGGTGGTAACCTACGACGATGCCAAGACCACTCCGGCCGCGTTGACCAAAGCCACCGAGAACGCCGGCTACCCGTCTACCGTCAAGAAGTGAGCACACGCTCATGACCGAGGCGATCACGCTGCACATCGATGGCATGACCTGCGGGTCGTGCGCCGAGCACGTCAAGCAGGCCTTGGAAAAGGTGCCCGGCGTGCGTTCGGCCTCAGTGTCCTACCCACAGCGCCGGGCCGAGATTGAGGCCAGCGTAGGTACCGCCGCGGACGTGACCTCGCTGGTCGCGGCGGTATCCGCACTCGGTTACCGAGCGCAGCTTGCCGATGCGCCGGGGCAACCCAGCGACCTGCTGAACAATGCACAAGAGCGGCTGGGCGGCGAACCAAAGCGCGAGGACGATGAGGCTGCACTGCACGTGGCCGTGATCGGCAGCGGCGGCGCGGCGATGGCGGCGGCGTTGAAGGCCGTCGAGCAAGGGGCGCGTGTGACGCTGATCGAGCGCAGCACTCTCGGCGGCACCTGCGTCAACGTCGGATGTGTGCCGTCCAAGATCATGATCCGCGCTGCCCACATTGCGCATCTGCGTCGCGAGAGTCCGTTCGATGACGGCATTGCCGCCGCCTCGCCGAAGATTCTGCGCAAGCGCTTGCTGGCTCAGCAGCAGGGGCGCGTCGATGAACTGCGCCACGCCAAGTACGAAGGCATCCTGACGAGCACCCCGACCATCACCGTGCTGCGCGGCGATGCCCGATTCAAGGATGCGCACACGCTGACCGTGGCAACCGCTGACGACGGGATGCGCGAGGTGAGTTTCGACCGCTGCCTCATCGCCACCGGGGCCAGTCCGGCGATTCCACCGATCCCGGGCTTGAAAGACACGCCCTTCTGGACGTCGACCGAAGCGCTGGCCAGCGACACGATCCCCGATCGGCTGGCCGTGATCGGCTCGTCGGTGGTGGCCGTCGAACTCGCGCAGGCCTTTGCCCGGCTGGGCAGCAAGGTGACCATGCTGGCGCGCAGCACACTGTTCTTTCGCGAAGACCCCGCCATTGGCGAGGCCATCACGGCCGTGTTCCGCGCCGAAGGCATCGAAGTGCTGGACCACACCCAGGCCAGCCAGGTCGCCTATGAGGATGGGGAATTCGCGCTCACCACCGAACGCGGCGAACTGCATGCCGACCGGCTGTTGTTCGCCACCGGCCGCACCCCAAACACCCGCACGCTCAACCTCGACGCGGCCGGTGTGGTGGTCAATGCGCAAGGCGCCATCACCATCGACCACGCGATGCGCACTACCGTGCCGCACATCTATGCCGCCGGCGACTGCACTGACCAGCCGCAGTTCGTCTACGTCGCGGCGGCGGCCGGCACCCGCGCTGCAATCAACATGACGGGTGGCAATGCGACGCTGGATCTGACGGCGATGCCGGCGGTGGTGTTCACCGACCCGCAGGTCGCCACCGTGGGCTACAGCGAAGCCGAAGCGCACCACGACGGTATCGAGACCGACAGCCGCACGCTGACGCTCGACAACGTGCCCCGGGCGCTGGTCAACTTCGACACGCGCGGTTTCATCAAGCTGGTTTCGGAGGCCGGTTCGGGACGACTGATCGGCGTGCAAGCGGTAGCCCCGGAAGCAGGCGAGCTGATCCAAACCGCAGTACTGGCGATTCGCAACCGCATGACGGTGCGAGAGTTGGCCGACCAGTTATTCCCCTACCTGACGATGGTCGAGGGGCTGAAACTCGCGGCACAAACCTTCACCAAGGACGTAAAGCAACTGTCCTGTTGCGCGGGGTAGTGGCTGGGCCTCTTACCTATGCTTCATCGGCTGAATCACAAATTCAGGCTGAAGCGCCGCCTCTTGCACAATGGGTTGAGGACTATTCGAAATACCCCTCTTCGAGTAGCCGCGCCAGCGTCGGGAGATAGGGGCCGTACTCGACCACGCGCGTGATCTTCTTCTTGCGCGTTGCCGCCGTGGTCATCCGCTGGAACACGAAGTCCGTGGTCATTGGGTCGTCGTCATCGACCAACACGGTTTCGATAACCGAGCCATCCTTGCGCGCCTTCTTGTCGTAGAGCATGCGCGCCCGAAGCACCTCGAAGCTGTAACCCCTGCCCATGCGGTTCATGTCTTTGGCCACTCGGTTGACTGACTCAGTATAGACATTGGTAATCGGCTGCTCGAAGTAGGCGAAGATTTCGTCGTGCCAGTTGTGCACGGCGGTGGTCAGGTCCTTGAACGTGGCCGCCAATTCGGTCGGAATATTGGCCTGCCACTTCGCGCAGGCGGCTTCTGCTGCTGGGCGGGTCTTCTGATCCCAGATCGACAGAAATCCTTCCTTGAGCGCGTGGGCTTCGCTTAGGAGCGGGAACTGTTGGAACCATTCCCGCATCCGGTCCATATCTCTCCCTGTCAGGTCGTGCTGCCGCTTGAGCAGCAGGAACCGCTCGTCCTTGAGTTTGAGGCGCTGCCGGGTGGACAAATCCTTGCGAAGGCGCTTGCGCAGCTTCTCCAGCGCGTCGTTCGCCATGCGCTGGATATGGAATCGATCGACCACGATCCGGGCCTGTGGCAGCGTGGCGCGCACCACCTGCCGATAAACGTGGTACATGTCCATCGCCACCCACTCGACCGAGTCCTTGTCCCGCAGGTCGCGGAAATAGGGCATCAACTCGGCTTTGGCCCGGCTGGGGCGGATATCGAACACGGTCTTGCGCTCGACGTTGGTGATCATGGCCCGGTACTGGCCGATGATCTTGAGCTCGTCGATACCCAGCACCCGCGGCGTCCGGAACTGGGTCTTGGCCTCGACCTCCTCGATGAAATCGTCGAAGACGTGGCGGACCGTCTTTTCGTCCACGGCTACTTCCCGGGCAAGGGCCGCAAAGGTCTTGGAGAAGGACTGGTCGCGGATATAACGCACCAGACGCGCCGTGGCTTGGCGTTTTCCATCAAGGTCCGCCACAGGCTCAAACAAGGTCTTGGTGCAGCTTGTACAGCGATAGCGACGGCGCTGGATGAAGATCACGACGGGTTTGCCGTGCGTCGGTGTGTCCTGAAACGACTGTTCCTGTGAGCCGTGACCATGCAGGCGTCCGGTCTTGCACAGCGGGCAGGTCACCCACTGATTGACGCCTTCGGCCTTGACGACGTAACTGTCCTCGCTGGTCAGGATTTCAAGCGTTTTCAGGCTTCGCAGCTGGAGAAAGTCCGTCACTCAGCACCTTGGGCGAACCCACACTGAAATCCGACTTTTACTCTAGCACATCCGCTCAGCCGTCCAACACCAAAATCCATTCTTTGAAAGTGATAGCTACAAAGACCCAAGGAGCCAGAACCCACACCAGATTCCGGATACCCAAAAAATTCCGCCGGAGCGGGACGTTGAGGGGAGCAGCTGGCACGGCGGTCGACAGCGGTGCCAGCTACCTCTTCTGGTCTGCGCAGTAGGCAATGACCTGCCTGACGGCCTCGCGGGCGTACCGCGTGACCCCAACCAGCGTGGCAGAGGCCATGCCGTTCCAATCCCCGTATCCCAACAACCAGACCGAGGGCACCGCCACCGCGCGCAGGCCGCTGCCGTCGACCTCCACCTGGCCCTTCGCATTTACCAAGTCCAAGCCCTTCAGGTGCGATAGCGCCGGGCGGAAGCCGGTGCACCAGATCACCGCATCGAACGCCCGTTCGGTGCCATCGGCCATTGCATGCCGGTGGGGGAGAAGCGGGCCGGCGGTGGCACGGCGGCGAGCACCCCTCGCGCCCGCGCGTCGAGCACCGGCGGCACCATCACGATGTCGCCGAAACCGCCTGGCGGCAACTGGGGCTCCCGGCCTTCCTGTTGCGCCCTCCATCGCTCAGTGGCGCGTTCGAACAGCACGCGGCCATCGACGTCATCGGCCAGGAACGCCGGTTCGTGCTGGGTAATCCAGGTGGTTGCCGCCACCATCGATACTTCGGCCAGAATCTGCGCACCGGAATTGCCACCACCGATGATGGCCACCCGCATTCCGGCAAACGGCGCAGCGGTACTGTAGTGGGCAGAATGCAGCTGGATCCCGGCAAAGGAGTCCAGCCCCTCGTAGTCAGGGGTGTAGGGTTCTCCCCATGTTCCGGTGGCGCTGATCACCGCCCGCGCCAACCATTGCCGACCGTCGCTAGCCTCCACCCGCAGCCGTTCGCCGACGCGGGTGATTCGTTGCACGCGGATGGGGCGAATGATCGGCAGCGCATACTTCTGTTCGTACTGCGCCAGGTAGGCCAGCACCTCCGCACGCGCAGGGTAGGGGCCTTGGCTGGCGGGCATGGGCCATCCGGGAATGGAGCTCCAGCCCGCCGGGGAAAACAAATGCAGCGATTGCCAGGCATGCTGCCATGCGCCGCCGGGCGACGCTTGCGCATCGAGAATCACATAGGACAGCCCGCTGCGTCGCAGGAAATAGCCGGCTGAAAGACCCGACTGGCCACCTCCAATTACCACCACATCGACGCTGTCCATCGGTGCTCCCTCGCGCCGCCGCACTCAGGCGGCGCTCTTACGCTGCTGTTGATCGGAGATCTTGAGTGCATCCAGGTAGCGCTCCGCATCCAGTGCGGCCATGCAGCCGAAGCCGGCCGAGGTGATGGCCTGGCGGTAGTGCTGGTCGGCCACGTCGCCGGCGGCGAACACACCTTCCACCGAGGTCTGGGTGGCGTTGCCGCCCAGGCCCGAGCGGATGTCCAGGTAACCATTGTTCATGGTCAACTGGCCCTCGAACAGGCTGGTGTTGGGGTGGTGGCCGATGGCCACGAAGAAGCCGTGGGCGTCGATGTCGCGGGTGCTGCTGTCCAAGGTCGACTTCACGCGCACGCCGGTCACGCCAGCGTCGTTGCCCAGCACTTCTTCCACCTGGTGGTGCCAGACGGTCTCGATCTTGCCGGCGGCCACCTTGGCGAACAGCTTGTCCTGCATGATCTTTTCCGCCTTCAGGGTGTCGCGGCGGTGGACCAGGTAGACCTTGCGGGCGATGTTGGACAGGTACAGGGCCTCTTCCACGGCGGTGTTGCCGCCGCCCACCACGACCACGTCCTGGTCACGGTAGAAGAAGCCGTCGCAGGTGGCGCAGGCGGAGACGCCGCGGCCCTTGAAGGTCTCTTCGGTCGGAATGCCCAGGTACTTGGCGGTGGCGCCGGTGGAGATGATCAGGGCGTCACAGGTGTACTCGTGGCTGTCGCCGATCAGCTTGAACGGACGCTGGGACAGGTCGGCCGTATGAATGTGGTCGAAGATGACCTCGGTCTCGAAGCGCTCGGCGTGGGCCTGCATGCGCGCCATCAGGTCCGGGCCCATCAGGCCGTGGGCATCGCCTGGCCAGTTGTCCACCTCGGTGGTGGTCATCAGCTGGCCGCCCTGCTGCAGGCCGGTGATCACCACCGGGTTCAGGTTGGCGCGGGCGGCGTAGACCGCTGCGGTCCAGCCGGCCGGGCCGGAACCGAGGATCAACAACGGGATGTGTCGGGTCGTGCTCATGACTCAATGACTCCGCGCGTCGGCAGGAAAGTAGCGCTTGCCCAGCCGCAGGGCGACATGGACCAACAGGATCAGCACCGGCACCTCCACCAACGGACCGATGACCGCCGCGAAGGCGACCGGCGAGGCCAGACCAAAGGCGGCGATGGCGACGGCAATGGCCAGCTCGAAGTTGTTGCCTGCCGCAGTGAAGGCGATTGCGGTCGTGCGCGGGTAGTCCTTGGCAATGAACTTGCCCATGAAGAAGCTCAGCACGAACTGAATGATGAAATAGAGCGTCAGCGGGATCGCGATGCGCACTGCATCCATCGGGATGCGCAGCACATCGCCCCCCTTCAGGCTGAACATGGCAACGATCGTGAACAGCAGCGCCCCCAGCGTGATCGGACTGATCGCCGGCAGGAACTTCTCTTCATACCAACGCACGCCCTTGCGCGCCTTGAGCCAGCGGCTGGTGAGGAACCCGGCGAGGAAGGGAATGCCCAGATAGATCAACACCGCCTCGGCAATGGTCCAGAAGCTGACGTCGATTACGCTGCCCTGCAGCCCGAACACCGGCGGCAGCCACGACAGGAAGAACCAGGCATACACACTGAACAGCGCGATCTGGAAGATCGAGTTGAACGCCACCAAGCCGGCCACATACTGCCCATCACCGCGGGCGATCTGGTTCCAGACCAGCACCATGGCGATGCAGCGTGCCAGGCCAATCAGGATCAGGCCGGTCATGTATTCGGGGTAGTCGCGCAGGAACAGCACCGCCAGGCCGAACATCAGGAACGGCCCGATGATCCAGTTCTGCACCAGCGAGAGCATCAGCACGCGCTTGTCGGCGAACACCTTGGGCAGCTCTTCGTACTTCACCTTGGCCAGCGGCGGATACATCATCAGGATCAGGCCAATGGCGATCGGGATGTTGGTCGATCCAATCGACAGGCTGTGGAGCGTGCTGGGCACGCCTTCGAACATCGCGCCCAGGCCGACGCCCAGGGCCATCGCCAAGAAAATCCAGAGCGTAAGGTACCGGTCCAGGAAGGACAGGCGGGGGGAATCAGTAGTCATGGCAGGTCTCGGAAAAGCGGTTAGTCGATCTGAGCGATCGGGTCGAGGCGGGCCTTCAGCGCCACGCGGTCGTCCCAGGCGCTGTCAGGAATCTCCAGGAAGGCCTGCAGGCGTCGCTTGATGGTCTGATGGGCACGGTCAAAGGCTTTTGCCTTCTGCGCATCCGAACCTTCCACGCCGGCCGGATCGAACAGGCCCCAATGCACGCGGACGAAGTCACCAAACACCACCGGGCATGCCTCGGCCGCCGCGCTGTCACACACGGTGACGATCAGGTCCATGGCAGCGGCATCGGCTCCGGCAAATTCGTCCCAGGACTTGCTGCGCATGCCCTCGACCGGGAAGCCTTCGCGCTCCAGCTGGGCAATGGCAAAGGGATTGACGCGACCGGCCGGCTGGCTGCCCGCACTGAAGGAGAGATAGCGGCCTTCGCCCCACTTTTTAAGGGTCGATTCGGCAAGCACGCTGCGGGCGGAGTTGCCAGTACACAGGAACAGAACACGACGGGTCATTTGAGCGATCTCTAAGAAGGGGGGAGGTCAGCAGCCAGCAGGGCGTTCGCAGGCTTGTTCGTCGGCGCAGCAGTTTTCGGTCAGGTAGGCCACCAGCGCGCTCATCGCCTCGAACTCGGCCCGGTAGCAGATGGTGCGACCGCGCTGCTCGGCAGTGATCAGGCCGGCGGCCAGCAACTCCTTCAGATGGAAGGAGAGGGTGGCACCGGGAAGGGAGAGGGACTGGGCGATGTCGCCGGCCAGCTTGCCGCCACTTCCGGCTTGGACCAGCAGGCGGAAGATGGACAGCCGGGTGGCGTGACCCAGGGCGGCCAGGGCGTGGGTTGCGTTTTTATGTTCCATGCTTCTAGAATAGTCGAATCAAATAGGCAGGACAACCCCCATGCAACACCTTCCCAATGTCGTCCCTGGCGCCTTGAACCCTCCGCTGGCCGAAAAGCTGAGCGAGCGGAATGCCGCGCCGCACCGGCCCCGCATCCTGATCTTGTACGGCTCCCTGCGCCCGCAGTCGTTCAGCCGCAAGCTGGCGTTGGAGGCGCAGCGGTTGCTGGAACATCTGGGCGCGGAGACCCGACTTTTTGATCCGCATGAGCTGCCGATGCTCGATTCGGTGCCCGCCTCCCACCCCAAGGTGCAGGAGCTGCGTCAGGCCTCTTTGTGGTCCGAAGGGCACGTGTGGGTCAGCCCGGAACGCCACGGCACCCTGACGGCCGTGTTCAAGAACCAGATTGACTGGCTGCCGCTGGAAGAGGGGAGCGTACGCCCGACCCAAGGTCGCACCCTGGCCGTGATGCAGGTCTGTGGCGGCTCCCAGTCCTTCAACGTGGTCAATGCGTTGCGCGTACTCGGCCGCTGGATGCGGATGGTGACGATTCCGAACCAGTCCTCGGTGGCCAAGGCCTGGCAGGAGTTCGATGACGAGGGGCGCATGAAACCGTCGGCCTACTACGATCGCGTCGTGGATGTGATGGAAGAACTGGTCAAGTTCACCCTGCTGGTGCGTGGCCGCAGTGACTACCTGGTTGATCGCTACAGCGAACGGAAGGGGGCTGTCGAAGCGGCTGCCCTGACCGCCGCGGCCGGCGTCGTCGAGACTGCATTGAATGAAAAGGAGAACGCATGAACGCTGTCATCTATCACAACCCCAAGTGCGGCACCTCGCGAAACACCTTGGCGTTGATTCGCCACGCCGGCATTGAGCCGGAAGTGATTGAGTACCTGGTCGACCCACCCAGCAGAGCGCGCCTTGTCGAGCTGATTGCCGCCGCCGGATTGGATGTTCGCGCTGCGATCCGCCAGAAGGGCACACCCTATCTGGAACTGGGGTTGGACGATCCCACCTTGAGTGAGGACGCACTGCTGGATGCCATGCTGGCCAATCCAATCCTCATCAATCGCCCCTTCGTCCAGACCAGAATGGGCACGCGCCTGTGCCGGCCCTCCGAGGTGGTTCTGGACATCCTGCCAGCGGTGCACGAGCCCTTCACCAAGGAAGATGGCGAAGTGGTGATCGATCAGGACGGCAAGCGCGTCCGCTGATTTGCTAATCGCTAGGGAGAGCTCGATAGCATGCAAGGCGCGTCAAAGCAGCCGCAAAAGCTGACCCTGCTGATCCTTGCGCTAGGGGTTGGCCAGATCATTGCGTGGGCCAGCAGCTATTACCTGTTGGCCGTTCTGGCCCTTCCCATGTCCAGAAGCACTGGCTGGTCGCTCGGGCTGCTGGTGGGAGGCCTCTCCGCTGGGCTGGTCGCCGCCGGCCTGCTGGCTCCCCTGGCCGGTCGGACCATCGACAGGCGGGGCGGGCGGACCGTACTGGCGGTCAGCTCCGTAGTGTTTGCCATGGGGCTGGCAGTGCTGGCCACGTCGCACTCCCCAACTACCTATTACCTTGGCTGGGTGGTACTGGGCGTTGCCATGTCTGCGGGCCTGTATGACGCTGCGTTCTCGACACTGGGACAGCTGCTCGGGGCAAACGCGAAGCGATCCATTGCCGGCCTGACCTTGGTGGCCGGCTTTGCAAGCACGCTCGGCTGGCCGGCGCTGACCTACCTTGACGAGGCCATGGGATGGCGCGGCGCGTTGTGGGTAGCTGCCGCATTCAACCTGCTGGTCGCATTGCCCATCCATTTGCTCGCCATTCCGAAGCATCAGCCCCGCATTGGCGCAAGTCCGCATCCCTCAGCGGCCGCTGCCGCCCACATCAGCACTGCAGCACCCGCTTCACCTGCAGCACCGCCTGCACACTGGCTTGTGCTCATTGGCCTGTTGCTGACCTGCCAAGCCGCGATCATGGCGACCTTGTCGGTGCATCTGATTGCACTGCTCGGTGCCATCGGGCTGGCACCAGCGGTGGCGTTGCTTGCTGGCATGGTGATCGGCCCCGCCCAGGTCATCGCTCGTTTGCTGGAGATGTACTTCGGACAAGGCGTGCATCCGACCTGGTCTGCGCGCATGGGAATTGCAGCGACATTGGCTGCGCTCTTGCTGCTACTTACCGCAGACCCATGGGTCGCGATCATTGCATTCGTCATTTACGGTGCCGGCAACGGGATACTCACGGTAGCCCGCGGCACCCTGCCGCTAGCGCTGATCGGATCGGCGGACTACGGCAAGACCATGGGCCAACTTGCCCGACCCATGCTGCTGGCCCAGGCGGCGGCCCCGCCGCTGGCAGCCATTGCATTGGAGCGAGCAGGCCCTGTCTGGCTGATCTGCCTATTGGCGCTGCTTGCCACCGTTTCCTTGGTCGGAAGCTGTTGGTTGCCTGCAAAGGCGCAGCGCGTGCACCCTTGAATGTGCATGCGTGTGCATATATGCTTCGCGCATGAGCAAAGGCACCCCCAAGGCGAACGCCATTGAGCAAGCAGTAAGCGTGCTGGCGGACCCCATTTTTCGGGCGCTCGCTGAGCCGTCGCGCTTGGCCGTGCTCAAGCGTGTGCTTCAGGTGGAACGTGCAGATATCGCGGAGATCGCCGCCGGCCTTCCACAAGAGCGATCCGTGGTCTCACGTCATCTGCAGGGACTCCACGATGCCGGGATCCTGCGCGCGGAGCGGGTGAGCCGTCAGGTCTACTACCAGGTCGATGGCCCGGCGATGGTTGCACGCCTGGAGCAGATCCTGCTGCAGGTCAGGGCGCTGGCCCCTTATTGCTGCCCCGGTGATTTGAAGTAATACCGCAGGCAATCCTTGATCCATCAACGCACCCCATATATATGCATATAGGCGCATACACGCATGAATAAATTGAATGTCGACGTCGTTGTGATCGGGGCAGGGCAGGCAGGCTTGGCGATGTCCTACCGGCTCAAGAACGCAGGCGTGTCGCACGTGGTTCTCGAACGACAACCGGCCGCTGGGGGCAGCTGGCCGTCGTACTACGACAGCCTGACCCTGTTCTCCCCGGCGGGATATTCCTCGCTGCCTGGCCTCGAGTTTCCCGGAGGAGCCAAGCGCTACCCCAAGCGCGACGAGGTCACCGCGTACCTGCGCCAGTATGCGTCTACCTTCGACCTGCCAGTGCGCGCCAACAGCGAGGTTGTCGAGGTCATCGCCGGAGCAAGCCAACATCGCGTCACACTTGCTGATGGAGCAGTCATTACCGCCCAGGCAGTGGTGGTGGCCACCGGTGGCTTCAATACTCCGTATCTGCCGGAGATCCCTGGAAGGCAGCTGTACCAAGGGACGATTGTGCACAGTTCGGCCTACCGCACACCCGCCGGTTTTGAGGGAAAGCGCGTCGTCGTCGTCGGCGCGGCCAACTCAGCGGTACAGATCGCGCACGAACTGCACTCCACTGCCAACGTCGTGCTGGCAACCCGCGAGCCAGTGAAGTTCATGCCACAACGGTTCCTCGGCTTCGATTTTCATGACTGGCTCAGGTGGACCGGTCTGGGCAATTCGCGTTGGCTGAGCGATCAGAGCACCCCCGTTCTGGATGATGGTCGTTATCGACACGCGCTGCGTACGGGTGCCATCTCCCGTCGAGAGATGTTCACTGCGTTTACCACTGATGGGGTGGTGTGGCCGAATGCAGAAATACAGGCAGTCGACGCTGTGATCTTCGCAACAGGCTTCCGGCAGAACACCTCATTTCTGCAACGGGAAGCCATGGGCCCGGACGGGCGAGCGCTACACAGCAAAGGCGTCTCCACCACAATCAAAGGACTCTACTACCTCGGGCTGCCGCTACAGCGTAATTTTGCCTCTGCCACGCTTCGCGGGGTGGGAAGTGACTCCGTCGGCATACTCTCCTCTATCGTGAGCCACTTGCGGTCCGCATAGGCCCTGGCTGTTCGCATGCCTCAAGCGCGGCTTCCACTCACCACCTTGCGTCCGCACTCCAGGACGAGAAATCCTGCCGCGCAGCTTCAAGTACCAGAGTCGGCGCCAAGATAAGCATCTGTGATGGCGAGCTCCCATGCAGGCGCGCATGCGGAGCAATCAGCCACTCAAGCTCCTCCCAACCTGAGGTCCGCTCGCCGCCCGAAACGCCATATTCGCCACGCAGAAGCGCCAGCACTGCGGAAAGGGCGATAGATGGTCTCCCAGCCGAATCGAGCTGCCATTGCGGGAACAGAAACGCATGACTTTCGGGGACCCACACGGCGAAGACGACGCCAGACTGCAGGCACTGTTCCAGCGAGCGCCCTTGTCGGGCATCCAGGTCCAGGAGTGATTCGAACGCCGCGGCGTCGAGCCACTCTGCCACAGCCTCCGCTCTTGCTTGAGCAGCCGCTGGGGTTTCCGGCGGAAGATCATTGCGCATTGTCTGCCTGCTGCATGAGCTACTGGTGTAAGAGTGCCACGGTCTCCACGTTCTAACGTGTGGGGGAAATGTCTCAATTCGCTAAGCTGGAGAAGGGAAATGTCGGCTGCCTGGTACGCCGATGACCCAGGGTCTCGATGCGTGCGGATGAATGGGCAAAGGCACTTGAAGGGAGCCTCAATCGGCGCACAATGAGGCTCGGACGCCAGCTTCTGGAAGACGACAATGCCCACCCCAATCACGCAAGAGGAAGCTTTCTTGGCGCTCACGTCTCTACTCGAGAAGGGGCAGGTGACTACTCAACGCAATCTTCGACAAGAACTCGGTGGGCGTGGCTCGGGCCCCACGCTAAAGAAGCACATTGAGGCATTTTACGCCCAGTTTGGCCCTCTGATGGAAACGTCAGCGAGCACTGATCCTCAAGGTGCCGATGAGCGTCTATCGCACCGGCCAGAGGATTTGGGTACGCCGATCTTGGCGACAGTGACAATCCCGGCGGATAGTCCGTGGCGGCAGCTTATTGATCTCCTCGCTGCTTGGGAATCAGACTTGCTGCGCCGAGAGAAGATCCTATCCAGGCGTGAGGTCGAATTGAGAAGTCAGGGCACAAAAGTACAGATTTAGTTGCGCCGCCAGCGAAAACGCAGTCGCGCTGAAAAAAGTACAAATTTACTTGGCGCAAAAGTACAAATTTAGTTGTCCCGTCAATTAGACAACCAGTAGACCGTCTCAGCAAAACGGGCCAAGCATTACCACGCAGAGCCCACGAAGGCGTGGATCCGGGCGATCCAAAATTTCGCATAATGTATATTATGTTCTAAGCCAGCCGACCTGGCTGCCACTTGCTCCTGCCCGGGCCCGCCAGCCCCACTACTGAGCTGCAACTACCTCCCAAGCCGGTCTCCCAGGCTGACGCCCCTGAGTTCGTCTACCTGGCGCGCCACCAATCCCAGGCCCGCCACGAGCACGCCCGCGCCGTTGAACCCAGCGATCGTCTCCCGATAGATCTGCCGAGCTCACACACGCTTTCTCACCAGATATCGCGCCGAGCCGCAATCAGCCGCTCAGCCTCAGCTGACGCCGGCGCGTCCATCAAATCTGCGCGCCTGGGCTGCAACCGAGCACCCAGATTCTGGTCACGCGTCCGGCGAACGCAACAGGCCAGCGGCACCAGCAGGTTGGCGTGCATTGCACCAGCAAGCCACTGGGGGTGATGCGCACTTGCCGACGTTACCACTTGGAGCGGCCCACAACCCCCGTCCAAGCGCCCGCTTCCGCACGCTCTCCAGCACCCGGCCCGCAAGCCCGGTGCAAATCGCCCACCTCGTCCCGTCACCCAATCAAGGAAGCTGCATGATGACTCGACTGCTGCACGACCGTTCGCCGCCCTCCCCTTCGCCCAACCCCTTAGCGATTGCCGTAATCAGTTCGCTGCTGCTGGCAACGGCGCTGCCCGCGATGGCCACCGAATCACTGGATGCCTGGCAGCAGCAGCGCCAATTGCAGGAAGGATGGGCGCAGCCGACGATCAGCAGCGTTACTGTTTCATCCGTTGCCGGCCCCGCCTCGGCGGCGCTTGCGCCAGCAGCGGTCGCCAGCACTGCCATTCTTGGCAATGCTGGTGATCCACAAAGCTGGCGCACCGATGAGTTCAAAGCGGACTGGGGTTTGGCTGCCATGGGCGCCGAGTTCGCCTACGCTCGCGGCCTGACCGCCAAAGGCGTCCGGCTGGGTGTTTTCGACGATGGCGCCGGCCTTGGGCATCCCGAGTTCGCAGGCAAGAACCATCGGAGCATCCGCCTGGCGGGCGTTCTTGCCGATGGCAGCTTGTGCCCGGCAGAAGTGATCGAAGGCCCCAACAGTTGCTTCAGGACCGATGGCGATCAGGTCCAGCTCACCTATCAGACCCTTGAGCCGCGATATGCCGCTTTGCTCAATCGAAACAACTATTTTGAAGGGGTCACCTATGGAACACATGGCACCCATGTGTCCGGGACGATCGCTGCCAATCGGGATGGCTCCGGCATGCACGGGGTAGCCTTCGGTGCCGACCTCAGTGTCGCCCGCCTGTTTTCCAACAGTGTGGCGCATCTCAGTGTTTCACCACGAATGACGCTCGAGCGAAGCTCCAAATCCGTCAGCGCCCCTACAGCGGCCTTCAGCCAGTTGTACGAACAGCTCGAACAACAGCAGATCCGGGCCATCAACCACAGCTGGGGGCTTGCTACCGAGCCGAGCACGGCCCAGCAGATGGACGTCTATCTGTCGCATGCGGTTTTCGCCGACAGGCTGGCCGTGATGGCCACCGCTTCGCGCAGGACCGGCCTCATTCAAGTATGGGCTGCAGGCAACACCGACGCACCCAATCCATCTCCACAACAGGCGCCGATCGCAGGCATGTACGCCACGCTGCCACGCGCACAGAAGGATGTTGAGCCGTATTGGCTGGCTGTCGTGAACGTCAATGAAGCCTTGGAGCTGAGCAATCGCTCCATGCGCTGCGGCCTGGCGGCAAACTGGTGCTTGGCAGCACCTGGCACGGCAATTCTTTCCACAACCTATGGCGCCAAAACCAAGCTTGACGCCACGCTTTCCAAGGACAGCGCTGGCAACGTCACAATTGACACGCGGAGCCTGCTGCCGGACTACGACTACGTCAAGAAGAGCGGAACCTCGATGGCCGCCCCGCACATCACCGGCGCATTGGGCCTGTTGTTCGAGCGCTTCCCCTATCTGGACAACGCGCAGGTGCGTGACGTCCTGCTGACAACGGCGCGTGACCTCGGCGCGCCGGGGGTGGACGATGTCTATGGCTGGGGCATGGTCGATCTGCGCAAGGCCATCGAGGGCTATGGCTCGCTGCGCGTGGACACCGACGTGGCAATGAACCAGAAGGCCGGCGGCCTGAAAGTCTGGGAAGGTGATGCCTGGGACGACTGGACCAACGACATCGCAGGCCCCGGCAAGCTGACCAAGTCCGGCATCGGTTGGCTGCGCCTGAGCGGCGACAACAGTTTCAACGGCGCGGTGCTGCGCGAGGGCACGCTGGAGTTGAACGGCAGCAACGCCCTCACCTCTGCAGTCGAGGTGCAGAGCGGCCAGCTCCTGCTCAACGGCACTCTGGTTTCCACTGCACTGAACACCACCGGCGGCGTCAGCACGATCAGCGCCAGCGGCGTACTGAAGGACAGCAACCTGGTGGTCAACGGCGGCGTGATCTCCTTCAACGGCACGCAGACCGGCGGCACCACCACGGTCGGCGCCAACGGCCTGCTGAAGGGCATCGGCACGCTCGGCAACACCCGTGTGGATGGCATCATCGCGCCCGGCAATTCCATCGGCACGCTGACCATCAACGGCAACTACGTGCAGGGCGCTACCGGCACCTATGCGGCCGAGCTCGCACCGGGCAGCCGCAGTGACCAGCTGCACGTCACCGGCACTGCGACGCTGGGCGGAACCTTGCTGGCACTACCCGAGCCGGGTGTGTATTACCTGGGAGAACAGTTCAACGTGCTGCGCGCCGATGGCGGCGTGAGCGGCCAGTTCGCGAAGACCGATTTCAGCGCGTTCTCACCCTTCCTGCAGTTCAGTGTGGCCTACGCCGCCAATACCACGCGCATTGACGTGGCCCGCGGCGCCCTGCTGGCAACCGCGGCCAGTACGCCGAACCAGCGCGCCGTGGCCGCTGCTGCCGATACCCTCGCGATCAACCAGGGCCTTCCCAAGCCGTTGACCCAGCTGTTCCCTCAGCAGGTGGCGGCCGTACTGGATGACCTGAGTGGCGAACTGCACGCTGCGACGCCGCTGGCGCTGGTCGAAAGCAGTCGCTATGTGCGTGATGCGGCGTTGTCGCGCCGCGCCGGCGTAGCCGCACCAGGCGCCGGTGGAAACGACGCCACCGGGGTCTGGGTGCAGGCGATCGGCGGCAACGGCAAGCTGGATGGCAATGCCGGAACGGCACGCACCGAAGCCAACAGCAACGGCCTGCTGGTCGGCATCGACCGTGAGTTCGATGGATGGCAGGTCGGCCTGCTGGCCGGCACCGGCCGCACCGACGTGAAGCAGCAGGATGGTCGGCGTGCCAAGTCGAAGATCGACAACGCCCACTTCGGCGCCTACGCCAGCCACAACTGGGGTGGCTTCGGCCTGCGCGGCGGCGTGGCCTGGAGCAAGCACGAAGTGGAAAGCACCCGCGAGGTGGCATTCGCGGGCTTCAGCGACACCTTGAGCGCGCGCTATGACGGCCGCACGCGTCAAGCCTTCCTTGAAGCCGGTTATCGCTTTGGCGGGCCCGAGGGCGGGTTGGAGCCGTATCTGCAGGTTGCGCGGGTGGAAGTGGACCTGAAGCGCATCAACGAGCACGGAGGTGCGGCGGCGCTGCGGGGCGAGGTCGACGACACCGGCACCACCGTGGCCACCGCCGGCCTGCGTTTCGACAAGGGACTGAAGGCCTCGTTCCAGCAGGAAAGCTGGCTGCACCTGCGCGGTGCGGTGGGCTACCGCCAAGCATCTGGCGACCGCAGCCAGGTGGCCAACCTCGCCTTCGTCAACGGTGGCACCGCGTTTGCAGTCAGTGGCGCTCCCATTGCTGACAGCGCGGTGGTCGCCGAACTGGGCGTGTCGGCATGGCTGAGTCCGCGCCAGCAGTTGGAACTGGGCTACAGCGGCCAGTTCGGCAGTGAAAGCCGCGACCATGGCGCGAACGCGCGGTGGTCGGTGCGGTTCTGATTGCAGCACGCACATTGAGTGGCATTGGGGCGGCCTTGCGGCCGCCCCTTTTCTAAGTTCATGGAGGATCCGCTGTCGTTGGCGTGCCCGTCGAGCGTGACGCGTCACGTTAATGGTCGCCGCCACACCCGGATTCAGGAGCGCCGCATGCGAAAACGGCAGCGAGCGCTTCACGAATATTGCGATGATCAAAGACGCAACAGGCTGCGCTGACGGCCCCGCGCAGCGCCATTCCCGACACAGAGCTCCAGCTTTTACCAACTCCGCTCTAGGAAAAGTCTCAAAAATCGAACGTTTTCGATGCTCGACGCGACAGCAGCGCCAGAATGGGCGCCACGCCACTCGGCGCTGACAACACTGCTGCGCATGAACGGATTCCCTGCACCGCGCCGGCTTCGCCTGGCGCTGCTCGATGACCATGACGTCGTCCGCCGCGGCACGGCCTTTCATCTCGGCAACGACAGCCGCTTCGAGATCGTCGCCAGCCACAGTGACAGCCAGGCCTTCGTGCTGGCCCTGCAGCAGTGCCGCGCGGATGTGGCGATCATCGACATCACCCTGGCACCGGGTGATATCAGCGGCGCCGACCTCGTCCAGCATCTTCGACAGGCGCTGCCGCGGGTAACGCTGCTTGGCTTCGCCGGGCAGAATTCGGTTGCGATCATCAACCACCTGCTGGATGCGGGAATCAGCGGCTTTGTCGGCAAATCCGAGCCTTTGGCTGAACTCTCCGACGCGGTTGTGCGCGTCTCGCAAGGACTTTGCCGGATACCGCCCTCGTGCAAGTTGCTGACGCCCTGCGATTCCCTGAGCCGGAATGAGCGCGAGGTCATTCGATTGGTTCTGGACGGGCTGACCGTCTCCGAGATTGCCCTGCACCGGCACCGCAGCGTCAAGACCGTCAGCACGCAGAAGATTGCCGCCCTGCGCAAGCTGGGGCTGCGCAACGACGCGGAGATCTTCGCCATGCGGCAGCAGCTGGAGGCCCTGTGACCGCGCTGTTGAAGCGCGCCCGCAAATCCCTGCTGCTGGCGTTGCTCACATTGCTTCCCTGCACGTCCGCCGGCGACATCCAGCACGGAGAATGGGCGGCTGGGCGCGAGGTCCGGGTGGCTGCAGGGCCCACGCTGCACCCTGCCCCCGAAGATGCTGCCAACACGGAAGTGCTGCAGACGCTGGCGCATGGCTATGCTGCGCTCGTTGCCCGCCATTCTGGCCTGGCCTTCGTTGAAGTCTCCTTCCCCAGCACCCTGGCAGCGATGAGTGCCGTCTGCGATGGACGGGCTGATCTGGTGCTGGTGCAGGGTGCTGGCGATGGCGCGCACCTGCCCTGCCCCAGCCTGGCGCCATCGCGCAGCTTTCATGGCGGCGCGAGCGTGCTCGCCGGCCGCATCGGTGAGCGCTTGCCGCGGCGGGTTGCCGATGCCGGCACGCTGCGGATCGCTGCCGTTGACGGAGGCCCCTATCCGGCGTGGCTGGCCGAGCACTATCCCGCAGTGCCCGTGCTGCCCCAGCCGAGCATGCGGGCGGCGTTGGCTGCGGTGGATGCTGGCATTGCCGACGCTGCAATCGGCCTGGAATCCACCGTGCGCGCGATGACGCGGCGCTACTTTTCCCACAGCCTGCGCCTGCAAGTGCTCGACGCCAGCTTTCCGACCCAGCTGCACCTGCTTGCCAGGCGCGAAGACCAGGAACTGCTTGAGCGCATCGAGGCAGCACTGGATGACATCACCATCGAAGAACATGCCCAGCTCCTGCAGCGCTGGGCCCAGCAGGCGTTGCCAACCGCGTTCGGCCACAAGGCCCGCGGAGGTTTCGATGGTGCCACTCTCTGGCTATTGCCATCCGCTGCCCTGCTGCTGACGCTTCCCTTGCTGGCTGTGCGCAGATTGCGCCAGCAGCAGGGCCGTGATCGGAAGCACGCACAGATGACAGGCATGATCAGCCATGAGGTGCGCAATTCCGCCCAGGCCGTCATGGCGTCAATCGACCTGCTGGGACAGGCGCCACTGCCGGCCAGCCAGCGCGAACTGGTGGCCGCCGCTGCAAATGCGGGCCACGCGCTGCGCGGACTGCTCAATCGCACACTGGATTTCTCCCGCCTGGCCAGCGGCACTTTCCGGCCAAAGCGAGAGCCCTGCGACGTCCCCGCGCTCTGCAGGCAGGCACTGCAGGCCATCGCACCCCAGGCGCAGAAGAAAGCGCTGACCCTGCAGCTCTGCGTGCCGCAGAAGCCGTTCCCGCTGCTGGCGACAGACCCGGACTGCCTGCGGCAACTGCTCGACAACCTGCTCGGCAATGCCGTCAAGTTCACTGATGTAGGCGGCATTGAGCTGCGCCTGCAGCTGGATGCGCCAGCAAAGCCCGCAGCACTGCTGATGGAAGTCATCGACAGCGGCATCGGCATCACGCCAGCGCAGATGGCTGGGCTGTTCGAGCCCTTCCAGCAGGCCGACGCGGGCAGGCAGCGCGGTGGCAGCGGGTTGGGCCTGTCCATCTGTCGCACGCTGGCCGAAGCCATGGGCGGCACTCTGGATGTTCATAGCGTGCATGGACGTGGCAGCCGCTTCATTCTGCATCTGCCCGTGCAACCGGCGCAGGATGATGCGCAGGCCGCTTCAACAGCGCCCCCCCTGCCCCGGCTGGACGGCTTGCGCATCCTGCTGGTCGAGGACCACGCGCTGAACCGACAGGTCATTGCAGCCCAGCTGCGGTGCTGGGGCGCGACGGTGCAGGAGGCTGCCAACGCCGGCGATGCATTGGCACTGCAGAAGGAGGTGCCCTGCCCGCTGGTGATGCTGGATATCGGCCTGCCGGGAATGGATGGCTATGCGTTGGCCCGGCAATTGCGATTGCATGAGGCAGAAGGAGCGCCTCGTGCCCGGCTGCTTGCGCTTTCCGCCTTCAGCGGTGGCGACCATGCGCTGCGCTGCCAGGCGGCCGGCATCGATGCAGTGCTGGTCAAGCCGCTGCAGATCGATGCGCTGCTGCAGGCGCTCGATCAGCCTGTGGCCGCCACTACCAGCGAGAGCATTGCCCAGGAACTGGTGGCCGCCTACGAAGAAGATATCGATCATGAACTGCAATGCCTGCATGAAGCGATCGGTCATTGCGATGCCGTGCGGTTGCGCCATCACGCGCATCGACTGCAGGGAGCGCTGCAGATGCTCGGCGCGGGCGGCATGGCGGCACTTGCCGGTGAACTCTGGGAGTTGGGTGACTGCGTGCCACCCAGGTGGGACGATGCGCGCCAGGTGCTGGCCGAGATGCAACGCTGGCGCGGCTCCCGGGGTGCGGGAACCGCGCCGGCCGCCTGAAATCAGGCGGCGTTGCGGCCCGCCTGGCGGCGGGTCAGGTCGTTGAAGCGACCCAGCGACATCAGATGCTGGTGGATCAGCGCCAGCCAGCCGTTGCGGTGCCATTCGACGACGGTCGCGTCCGGAAGCGCGATGAACTTCTCCACGTCGACCACGAAGAAGCCATTGAGGTTGAACTCGCGGCCATCAGGCAGGCGCACGGTTGCATTGCGCTCGACCAGCAGGCCGTTGTCGACCAGCGCCTTGGAGAACGCCTGGGTCTGTTCGTGCTCGCGGGTGAACTGGCCGCAGAACTCGAGTGCCTGCTGCACCATGTCGGTAGCCTTGCCATCGACGAACAGCGGCTGGCCTTCTTCGCCACCACGGACAACGCGCGGGCTGTCTTCATCGATGCCGAGCAGGAAGTCATTGTCCGCGCCGGTGTCGATGAAGATGAAGGGATGGCGGCGCAGGTAGGCCGGGATGTAGGTCTCGTCGTCCCACAGGCCATCGGTGATGAACAGGTTGTCGGTGGTCACACCCACGGCGGCCATCGGCACCGCGCTCGGGCCTGCGAACAGGATCGGGAAGTGGTGCAGCGCCAGCGAGAACTCGCCCAGCACCAGCGGGATCGAGTTGCTGCTGGCAGCGAATTCGAGCTTGCCCGGCAGGATGCGCAGATCGGCGTGCAGATCTGCCTGCAGCGGCACCGGACGGGTGTAGAACAGGGGCGCGCTGCTCGGCGCAGCTTCGGTGGTGGTGTCGCTGGTGGTGGTCATCGTGGAAACCATGTCGATCATGCGCGCCTGCCATCCCGGGCGCGCCAGCGGGAACAACCTGAATCCCGCATTATCAACAAGGCAGGTGACAACGGCCACCCCGCGGCCGACTTATTTCAGCTGCAACGGGTAACGCTGCCACAGAACGTGGACCAGGAAGCCGGCCAGTTCGGTGTCACGTGCACTGACCGCCGCGCGGATCTTGTCCAGCAGGACCATGTCGCTGCAATGCCGCACATCAGCGTGATTGGCCTGCCCTGCGCGCCGCGCCCGATAGCGCGCGGCCCGCTGCGCGTCGCTCATTGCGTACCCGAACTTGGGCGGCCGACCGCGTTTGCGCGGCAGGGTCAGCTCCAGGGTTCCGGGATCATTGTCATCACGCATGGGCAGGGTGCGGGCGGCGGCAAGCAACGGGGGGTGCGCAATTTATCGTGAGGCATCACTTTAATCCAGCTTTTTCTGCAGTTTTGTTGCAATGCAGTGCAAGTGCGTGGCGCACGGATGACACCCATCCACGCATGGCGTGGATCTACCGAAGGCCAGCTTTGCAGTAGATCCACGCCATGCGTGGATACGGACACCAATATCACACAAAAAAAGGGAGCCCGCGAACGGGCTCCCCTGCTCCTTCCTTACGACGCACGCACCGGCTCGTAGCCATGCAGATGCGATTCGCTGCTGGCGCGTCCCTGGCTCAGCGAACGCAGCGAGGTCGTGTAACCGACCAGCTGCGCCAGCGGCGCGAAACCGCTGACTTCGGCGCGACCGTCCTGGTCGTCGATGCGGGCGACGCGGCCATGGCGACGATTCAGATCGCCCACCACGTCACCCACCGAGGCAGACGGCGAATGCACCGTCACCGCCATCACCGGCTCCAGCAATTGCGTGCCGCTGGCCGCCAGCGCGGCCTTGATGCCCTCGCTGCCCGCCCGATGGAACGCCATCTCCGACGAATCCTTCGCGTGGGTCTGGCCATCCACCAGGCTGACTTCGATGCCGACCACCGGATGGCCCTGGGGGCCTTCCGACAGCGCCGCACGAACGCCCTTCTCCACCGCAGCGATGAAGTTGCGCGGCACCACGCCACCAACGATGCGGTCATTGAACACAACCTCGCCGTCGTCGCGCGGCGCCACATCCAGCACCACGTGTGCAAACTGGCCCTGGCCACCGGTCTGCTTGACCAATCGGCCAACCACACCTTCAACGGCACGCTGCGGCGTCTCCTGATACGCCACGCGTGGCGCGCCAATGCCGATGTCCAGCTTCCATTCGCTGCGCAGGCGCTCGACCATCACTTCCAGGTGCAGCTCGCCCATGCCCCAAGCCAGGGTTTCACCGGTGTCGCGATCGGTTTCCACCCGGAACGAGGGATCTTCCTGGGCCAGGCTGGCCAGACCTTGCGCCAAACGGATCAGATCAGCCGCACGCGCCGGCTCCAACCGCCATGCCAGCACCGGGGCCTGCGCCTGGATGCTCTCCAGAAGCAACGGCTGCCCTCGCCCGCTCAGCGTTTCACCGCTGACCGCATCCTTCCAGCCCAGCACCGCCACGATGTCGCCGGCCACGGCCTGCCCGATGTCCTGGGTCTGGTCGGCCTGCACGCGCACCAGCCGGCTGATGCGGCGCCCTTGCGGGTGCTGCGAGCTGGCCACGTTGTCGCCCACCTTCAAGGTGCCCGAGTACAGCCGCACGAAACTCAACGCGCCGTGCTGCTGGTGGGTGATCTTGAACAGCAGGCCCGCCAACGGGCCGTCCGGGTCCGGCGGCAGCAGGACGTCGCCGCCCTCGCTTTCAGCGGTAACGGCAGGACGATCCAACGGCGACGGCAGGTAATCGACCACTGCATCCAGCAGCGTTTCGATGCCCTTGTCCTTGAACGCGGCACCGGCCAGCACCGGCACGCCGGCACCCGCCAACGTCGCGCGGCGGATCGCTGCGCGCAGCATCGCCGCGTCGATGTCACGGCCTTCCAGCCACGCCGTTGCCAGCACATCGTCATGGTCGGCCACGGCCTCGACCAGCGCATTGCGCTGCGGCTGCCACTGCGCGCGCTCGGCGTCGCTCCAGGCCGTCACCGTCGCCGCGCCACCGTCCTGCCAGTGCAGCACGCGGCCATCGACCAGGTCGACCCAGCCATGGAAGTCACCTTCGCTGCCCAGCGGCATACCCAGCGCCCACGGTCGCGCCCGCAGCTTGTCCTGCAGCTGTTCCAGCACGCGCTCGAACGAGGCGCCGATGCGATCCATCTTGTTGACGAACGCAATCAACGGCACGCCATGCCGGCGAGCCTGGCGCCACACGGTTTCCGACTGCGGCTGCACGCCGTCCACGGCCGAGAACACGGCCACGGCACCGTCGAGCACGCGCAGCGAGCGCTCGACTTCGATGGCGAAGTCGATGTGGCCGGGGGTGTCGATCAGGGTCAGCTGATGCAGCGGCAGATCGCGCGGCGCCCATTGCGCGTGTACGGCGGCGGCGCCGATGGTGATGCCACGCTCGCGCTCGATCGCCGAGAAGTCGGTGGTCGCGTTGCCGTCATGCACTTCGCCGACGCGGTGGATCTCGCCGGTCTTCCACAGAAGGCGTTCGGTAAGGGTGGTTTTGCCAGCGTCGATGTGGGCAATGATGCCGAGGTTGCGAAGACGCGACAGAGTCTGGGTATTGGTGTTCATGAGATGGGTTCCTGCTGGGCCAACTTCGGGGGCCGCACACCCCGGTTGGCTACAGGGTGTGCGGCTGACGTTCGGTCTCGGCGATCTGGTGCATGGCACGTTCTCCTTGGTGTTGCGCATTGAATGAAATGGCGGAAACGAAAAGAGCGCCCCGGAGGGCGCTCTGTGGATGGTCCAGCGAAGGCCGCGATCAGCGGCCTCGTGGGGCTCCAGGCAGACACGCCCGTTCCGCGCTTGCGCGGGTCAGGGTGAAAAACTTCAGGAGCGGCATCCGGTTCATGGGGCGCATTCTAGACCTGCCAATCTGGCGCGCAAGTGAATATTGCACACGTATATGGAACGATGAGCCCCAAGGTAGAGCCACCCCATGGGTGGCTGCTACGCAGGCCAACAGGCGCCTTACTTGCAGTCGTGCAGCCGGCGAGCATCACCCACGGTCGCCGCATGCTGCTCTACGGTCGACACCCAGCCCTTCAGGGACATTGCCGGGTCGGTGTGCGGCTTGCGCGGCCCGCCATGAATCAGCACTTCGGTCCAGCTGCCGGTTACTGGCAATCTCACCCCATGGCACATGGCGACTCATGCCGTTTCGCCGCCGCTTACTTGGTGAGGTCTGGCTTGGCCAGACAAGTCCTCGTCGCAAGGATGTCGCTAAAGCCCCGCCGCAAAGCCTGCCTGCGGACCACTCGCTTGGACGTCGCAACAGCGCAAAGATCCGTGCCACCACGCGTTTGTCGAGTAGATGCAGATCTGGGTCTGCGCACAAGGCTCCAAGCACTTGCCTGGGCGACCAGGCGCATCCAATGATTTCGTACGCCACCTGCGCAAGCTCCCGAAGATCGATCCCGAGAAACAAACGGCCTGACTTTGAATATCCTCGCCCTGATACTGACATCGACCAATCTCATTCACATCTTCACCACCGGACCGGAATTTGTCCGAGAGAACCCAAACAACTTCCATTGCAACCAGCCTGATGTAATCGCGAAAGCAGTGGAAAAAGTAAGATCCGAAGCCCGGGATCGCATGTATGTAGAAGGGCTATCCCAACTTTCAACGCCCCGCAGATCAACCGACGACCTGGAGGAACTGGTTGATTCGATTCCAATCGATCTCAGAGTCACCCAGACCAAAGCGTCAGAAAGCGCCTTTGCGCTCATCGAATGTGAAGCCACGATAGAGTTTGAAATTCCGGATCACACCATGAATGTGATACGCAGGGATCAACGCTCCAAGGACGTCACGACACGCGGCCACGCGCAACTCACCGACAAGGGAATTTTCTGGGGCAATTTTAGATTTGGGGTTGAATTTGACGGAAGGAGGCCAACCATTGTCGAGCTGTCTGGCCTGCAATTTCCACAAGTCCTACTGTCAACCATTGCGATCACGATAGCGGACAGCGACATCATCCTTGAGCGTCGTCTGGCAATGGTCGCTGCCGATTTTTACATCGTGGATAGAGACCTCAACTCCTTCTGGAGGGCGCTCTCGACACAGCAGCGCCTGCGCATGCGAAGGTCGCAGCGCGAGTGGATTGTCGAGAAGGTGAGAACCTGCAGCGATGTTGATGGAAAAGGTTACGAGTCCCTGACGATCGTTGAGAAAATTGACGTTCTCAATTGCCATCGCAGAATGACAGAGGAGCGGCTGACACGCCTTTACAACTAGCCGCGCCTCGCAGAAAGGTGCGGCCACTGCCGTCAACATCATAGCCTTGGGCCCGAGCAGGCCAGCGACACGTACGGGGCATTCAGCAGTACAACATAGGTACCGCTGACGCTCCACATCGGCTCCGTCCATGAACCCAGCCAGGACCGCGCCTCAAGACTGAATATCTTGAGTTCCCCAAACGCCCTTACTTGCAGTCGTGCAGCCGGCGGGCATCGCCCACGGTTGCCGCCTGCTGTTCAACGGTCGACACCCAGCCTTTCAGGGACATTGCCGGGTCGGTGCGCGGCTTGCGCGCACCTCCATGGATCACCACTTCGGTCCAGCTGTCGTTGGGCGCCAGTTCGGCCAGGCGCGCGGCCTGGTCTTCATCGGTGCTGAAGGTGTCGTCCGGCGAGGACGGCTTTGCGTTGTTGACCGTCGCCTGCTTGCGCACGCGCACGCGCAGGGCGCCGTCCGGCATGCGTTGGGTGGCTACCTCGTAGCGCTCCACGCCGTAGGCCCACGTCGATTCGCCAGGGCGACGCATCTCGCTGCCGTCATCGGCAACCTCGACCGACTCGCCAGTGACCGCGCCCAGCGCGGCAATGCCGCCGAAGCCAGCCATCATCGCCTCGTAGGCCACCATCTGCCGCTGCTCGATCGACAGCGTGCCGGCCTCGGGCTTCATGCCAGGCAGGTTGAGGTACGCCGCCTTCTTGCACAGCAGCAGGACACGCTTGTCCTCCCAGGCCATGCCGATCTCGCCGTTGCCGAAGTATTCGGTGGTGAAGGATGAAACCGCTGCTCCCTTGCCAGTCGAATGCCGCGTCTCAATCAGCGATGCCTGCTCGGATGCAGTCATCAACGAAACCTTGGTGGTCGCAGCAGCACTTGCAGCACCGGCAACGCCGATCAAGGCGACAAACAGGGCGCAACGCGGGCGGGAGAGAGTCATCAGGCCATTCCTTTGCAAAAAATCGAGCCGCACATGATACGCGGCACAGCCTAGCGTGCCCGCTTCGCCTCAGGTAACCACCACCAACGGCACACCGCGGCGCGGATGCTGCAGCACCACCACGTCCTGCTGGTAGACGCGCTGCAGGTTGGCCTCGGTCAGCACCTCCGAAGGCGCGCCGTCAGCGGCCACCCTGCCCTGTTCCAGCAGCACGATGCGATCGGAGTAGCCGGCCGCCAGGTTGAGGTCATGCAGCACCACGATCACGCACGCGCCCGCTTCGGCGCAGGCACGCACGCTGTGCAGGGTGCGCTCCTGATGGCGCAGATCCAGCGCAGCCGTGGGCTCATCCAGCAACAGCAACGGCGTGTCCTGTGCCAGCACACGGGCGAAGGTGGTCCGCGCCGATTCACCACCCGACAGCTGCTGCACTTCGCGCAGGCGCAGCGCCTGCAGTTCGGCAGCATCGATTGCGCTTTCCACCTGCGCATCGTCCACCTGCGGATCCGGCGGATGCGGCAGGCGCCCCATCGCCACGACTTCTTCCACGCTGAAGGCGAAGCGCACGCCGTGCTCCTGCGGCATCACCGCACGTTCGCGTGCCAGCGGCCCGGCCTTGTAGTCCCGCAGCGGGCGCCCGTGCAGATGCACGTCGCCACCGTCGGCGCGCAGATCGCCGGCCGCCACACCGAGAAGGGTGGACTTGCCGGCGCCATTGGGCCCCACCAGCGCCGTCACCGTGCCGGGCTGGAATGCGAGGGTGATGCCATGCAGGATCTCGCGCTGCTGGCGGCGCACCACCACGTCGCGCAATTGCAGAAAAGCGCTCATGCGACTGCCTTGCGACGCTGCTGCAGCACCAGCCACAGGAAGAACGGCGCACCCAGCGCGGCCGAGAACAGGCCCAGTGGAATCTCGGCAGGCGGGTCCAATGTGCGCGCAGCGGTGTCGGCCACCACGATCAGCAGCGCCCCCAACAGCCCCGACAACGGCAGCAGCCAGCGATGGCCGGGACCAACCAGCAAACGTGCCACGTGCGGCACCACCAGGCCGACAAAGCTGATCGAACCGGCGAACGCCACCGCAGCACCGACCAGCAGCGCACTGAACGCCACCAGCAGGCGTCGCGTACGCGCCACATCCAGCCCCAGGTGCTGAGCCTGACGCTCACCCAGCGCCAGCATGTCCAGCGGCGTGGCCAGGCGCTGCAGCGCGAATGCGCCGATGGCGAACAGCGGCAGCACCGCCACCACATCAGCCCAGTTGGCCCGCGCCAACGAGCCCATCTGCCAGAACACCAGCGATTGCAGCTCGCTTTCGTTGGCGATGTAGGTGAGGAAACCGATCAGGGCCGAGCAGAAGGCGGCCATCGCAATGCCCACCAGCAACAGCGTGGCATTGCCGCTGCCCTTGCCCGGCCGCGCCAGCGCGTAGGTCAGCCCGATCGCGGCGGCACCGCCGCCGAATGCCGCCACCGGCACCAGCCAGCCGGCTGCACCCGCGGCACCGAGCACGATCGCCGCCACCGCGCCCAGCGCAGCGCCCTGGCTGACACCGACGATGCCCGGATCGGCCAGCGGATTGCCGAACAGTCCCTGCAGACTGGCGCCGGCCATCGCCAGCGCCGCGCCCACCATGGCCCCCAGCAGCGCACGCGGAATGCGCAGCTGCCACACCACGGCCAGGTCACGACTGCTGACCGATTGCGGATCGAGCAGGCCCAGCTTCACCGCCAGCGCCTGCATCACTTCCAATGGCGGCAGCCGCAGCGGCCCAACGGCGAACGACGCCAGCACCGCACCCAGCAGCGCGACCAGCGCAATCAACAACATCGTCCGCCCGCGACGGCGGCGTCGATCCGCAGGACTCATGCCTTCGGCAGCGCCGCCAGCGCCTGGGCCAGAGCCAACGCGCCCGCACCGGAACCGATGCTGGCGTACTTCAGCTGCGCATCCGGCATCACCCAGACCCGGTTGGCCTGTCCGGCCGGGGTCTGCTTCAGCGTCGGGTAGGCCTTCCACAGGCCCTCGGCGCCGCCGAACAACTGCAGGTCATGCTCGGTCACCAGGATCACCTCCGGTGCCGCCGCAACCACGCCCTCGTTGCTCAGTCGCGAATAGTTGGCCACACCGGCCTCGGTGCCGATGTTGATGCCGCCTGCCAGCGCGATCAGCTTGGCCGACGCGCTGTCGGCACCGGCCACGGTCGGCGCACCGCCGGCACCCGTTGCCGAGACATGGATCACCCGAGGCGCATGCCCCAGGCCCTTGCCGATCACAGCCGCCTCGTCCAGCTGGCGCTGCACCAGCGTGGCCAGGGTCTGCCCTGCGTCGGCCACGCCGAGCACGGCGGCAATCTTGCGCACCTTGTCCGGTGCCGGCTGCAGGTCATCGATCACGACCGCAGGCTCGCCCACTTCGCGCAGCTTCTTTGCCAGTTCGGTGTGACGGCGCAGGCTGTTGCCGATGAACAGCGAGCCCTGCAGGCTCAGCACGCCTTCCACGCCGGTGGTGCGGTTGAACAGGAACTGGTGCGGTGCGGCCAGGCCTGCCTGGGTGGTGGTGTTGGTCGGCGCGGCAAACACCTGCTGGCCCAGCCCCAACGCTTCGATCACCGCGATGATGTCGTCACCGCCGGCAATGATCCGGCTGGTGTCGGCCACATCCACATCGGCGCCATCATCGGACTGCACCTTGCTCGGCAGCACTGCCTGCTGCCCCGGCAGGGTCGGCACATCATCGCCCGCCACCCGCTGCCAGCCTGCGGGAAGTGCCCCGGCCTCGGCGGCGGCGGCAGTCGGCGCGGCCTTGTCGGGGGTGCCCGAAGACGGCGGCGCCTTGTCGCCACAGGCGGCCAGCACCAGCGAAACGGCAAGCGGGAGCGCACACAGGCGCAGGCGGGAAGCGATGTTCATGCAGGTTCTCCTTGCTGGCAGGGCGACGGGGTGCCGCCCTGCCCTGTGGCTTACGGCTGGCGCAGGCTGATGCGGGTGATGCGGTCACCCTTCGGATCTTCAGCGCCACGCGACTTGTTCACGGCGAAGACATTGCCCTTGCCGTCGGCGCGAACGTGGTTGGGGAAGGTGCCGCCATCAAGGTTGCCGACCACCTTGCCATCACGATCAACGGCGGTGACCGTACCGGCGCCGCGGTTGGTGACATAGGCAAGGCCGCTCTTGGCATCGAAGGCCACGTTCAGTGCACCGGCGCCGACCGGCACGTCGTGCACGACCTTGCCGCTGGCCACGTCGACGATCAGCAGGTTGTCAGTGCCCTGCGAGGCCACGTAGAGGCGGTTGCGCTGGGCATCGAAGGCCACGCCCGAGGCGCTGATCGAATTGCCCAGGTCGATGACCTTGTCGACCTTGCCGCTGGCCACATCGATCACCGCCGCTTCCGGCGTACCGATGCTGACCGTGAACAGCTTGCCGCTGGGCTCATCCAGCACCAGGCTCATCGGCACGAACTTCTCGTCGTCCACGCCTGAGGCCAGGGTGATCGGCTCCAGCGCCTTCAGCGTCTTCGCATCGAATACCGACAGATGGTCTTCGCCGGTGGCCGAGGCGAACACCTTGCCGTGCGTGCTGTCGACCACGACGTCGCGAGCGTGCGGCACGGTGCCGACCGGGAACTGATGCACCAGCGACAGATCCGCCTGGCGATAGACGGCCACGGTGTCCTGGCGGGTATTGCTGACCCACACGTTGCCATTGGCATCATCCACACCGACGCCATACACCGCGAACACTGCGCCGTTGGTGCTGCCCGGCACCTGTGCCGGGGTGATGGCCTTGGTCACCTTCAGCGACTTCGGGTCCAGTTTCAGCAGCTGCGACTGGGTGACCGGCGGGCGGCCGACGGCCGAGGTCACGAACACTGCGTTGCTGGCAGCGCTGTAGGCCGACTGGTACAGGCCCGGCACCAGCTTGTTGGACTGGGTGGCGAACTTCGCCTGGCCGGACAGCGGCAACTGCGGCGACACGCGCAGCTTCAGCACGGTTGCGGCGGCGGGCTGGCTGGCGCGCACTACCACCGGGTGGGTGCCCGGCACCGCGTCGCCCGGAATGGCCAGCTGGGTCTTGAAGTTGCCATCGGCATCGACCACCACCGGCTGGCTGTTGAGCACGGTATCGCCACGCAGCAGGCTGACCTGCTGGCCCGGCACGAAGCCGCGGCCGGTGACGTCGGCGGTGCTGCCGGGAACCACGTTCTCACCGCGCGAGACAACCTGGCCCTTGAAGGTGGCGCTGGCCGGCTGGTCGAACACCGGCTGCGCGGTGGCGGTCACTGCCAGCAGCAGGCCGGCAGCCAGGGAAGTGAGACGGAAAGTCGGACGGAACGACATGGAAGGCTCCTTGCACACGTAGGCCGCGCCTGGTGGCGCGGGATTCATCGGTTGCCTTGGCCGCTGCACGTCGACAGTCCGCCTGGGTAGTGGGGTCGCACGGCACTGCCGTGCGAGGGATTCATTCGGCGGCGTTGTCACCACCGGTTGGCTGGCCGTCATCGGCACTGCGATCGGTCACGCCATACAGTTCATGCAGCGCCGCGTGGAAGGACGCCGGCAGCATCGGGCCATGGCCGAGGCCGGGGAACTCGCGGTACTGCACGCTCAGCCCCGGCACGTTGCCCAGGCGTTCGGACAGCTGCATTGCCGCATCCGGGGTGGCGCCACCAATGCGGCGCAGATGCGCGACCACGCGCGGATTGCTCATGTCGCGCTTGCCGCGGTCGCCGACGCGCTCGGCACCGCCGAGCATCAGCCACACCTTCGCGGGCTGGCCGTGTGCGTTCTGCACGAACTGCTGTTCGACGTCGCCCAGCGGCGCGCCCTGGCTCCACCACAACGACGGGCTTGCGCTGAGGTAGTACTGGAAGGCGGCCGGACGGGTGTACAGGCTGCTGAGCACGAACAGGCCGCCCAGCGAGTGACCCCACAGCGCCTGCTGCTGGTGATCGATGTTGGCGCGGCGCTCTACTTCAGGCTTGATGCGGCGCTCAATTACGTCCAGGAACGCCGCCGCCCCGCCGCCGACGGCCTGGGTCTTGCCGCTTTCATCATCGGCGCGATCGATCCACGCGGTGTAGTCGCGGGTGCGCGCGGCCGAATCGATGCGCAGGTCGTTGTCGTAGCCGATCAGCACCAGCACCGGCGGCGACTTGCGTGCGGCCAGCTCGGCCAGCAACGGCTGGTCCAGCACCATTGCCACGGCGTTGCCGTCCAGCGCGTACAGCACCGGCGCTGGGGTCTTCGAGGCCTTGGCCGGGATCGCGACGTTCACCCGCCAGCGGCGTTGCTGGTCGGGGCTGTCGATCACGAAACGCTCGAAGCGGTAGCTGACCGCCGGCTCATCGAGCACGGTCTGGCCCATCTTCTGCAGCGGATTGCGTTGCTGCGCGTATGCGTACGGGGTAGCCAGGAGCAGGCCCATCATCAAGGCGGCCAGGCCGGATACCAGCGGGCCACGGCACGGTGGCAGGACGGAAGACTTCATCAGTGACGGCGAAAGCGGCACACGGCCACCGGTTCACAAGGGACCGCAGTCTACCTTAAACGCGAATGATTATCACATCGATCAGACGTCACACTGTGTATCACGCGCGCGCCAGCGCTTGCGCCGGAAGTCCGTGTTCATCTACTTTTCCCGCCATCGGGGCGCAGGAATCGCCCCGCCTCCGCGGGTGCCTGCCTGGCCCCCATCAGCTCCACAACCCCCATGGGATCGGATCCCATGATTGTGAGAACACCTTGAAGCACAAAGTACTGATCGCACTTGCCGTTGGCCTCCTCGCTCCGCTGGCCGGCCACGCCGCGCCAAGCCTTGCCGGGCTGTATTCGGCCTATGAAGAGGCTGGCTATTCCTCTCTCGGGCTGGAAGAGCTCAACCAGACCGTGCAGTTCACGGCGGTGAGTCTGGGCGCTTCGAGCAACCTGCAGGGCGAGCCGGTCCTTGAGGCGGGCGACGAAGATGGCCAGGTATTGGCCCGCCTGACCGCCTCCGACGACGAGCAGAACGCCAAGCTCGCAGCGATGGAGGAAGGCGTCTCCTTCACCGCCAGCTGCACGCTGCAGTTCAGCTCGGGATCGGATTACCTGGCGTTGGGCGACTGCGTTCTGCAGTAATCGGTCCGGCACCGCTGACAGCAGCGCGGAAACGACGAAGCCGGCTCAGAGCCGGCTTCGTTGCATGAGGCGACGTTGGCGACCTCAGGGGCCAGTAGGCACAGGGCCGTACGGGTTGTGCTGCGGCGTGCCTGGCAGCAGCGCAAAGATCAGGATCACCAGGCCACCACCCGGCACTAGGGCCAGCAGATACAGCCAGCCGGACTGGCCGCAGTCATGCAGGCGGCGCACAGTCACTGCGATAAGCGGCACGATCGTGGCCAGCCAGAGCAGACCCACCAGCGCCAGTGCCCCGATCGTGATTCCGGCCATCCAGCTGGAATCAGCTTCCAGGACGAGGCCAGCGACGAGCGCCACCGTCAGCGCGATCAAGCCCACCGCAGTTCCCGCCAGCAACAGAAACAACTGGAACATCCAGTACTCGCGGCGGTTGGCACGCCCCTCGAACTGGGCATAGCGCTTCAACGGCAGAATCATTTCCTGCACGGCATCGTTCCTTGAAAAACAGGGCCGCGCAGTCTGCCAAATGCGTACAGGCAGGGCAATGAGAAACCTTGCATGAAGCGAACCGGGCTATGCGCCCTTGGCCGCCCGCGCCGCCTCGCGCTCAGCGCGCAGCCGGTCCAGCTTTTCCTTCAGCTTGATCTCCAGCCCGCGCGGCACCGGGTTGTAGTACACCCGTTCGCCCATTGCATCGGGGAAGCCGGTCTGGTCCAGCGCGATGCCGCCCTCGGCGTCGTGGTCGTACTGGTACTCGGCGCCGTAGCCCAGCTCCTTCATCAGCTTGGTCGGCGCATTGCGCAGGTGCAGCGGCACTTCTTCGGTGCCGCTGTCGCGCACATCGGCCTTGGCCTGGTTGAAGGCGGCATAGCCTGCATTCGACTTGGCGGTGCTGGCCAGGTACAGCACCAGCTGGGCGAAGGCGAGCTCGCCTTCCGGGCTGCCCAGCCGCTCGTAGATGTCCCACGCTTCCAGCGCCATGCTCTGCGCGCGCGGGTCGGCCAGGCCGATGTCTTCGATGGCCATACGGGTCAGTCGACGTGCCAGATACGACGGATCACAGCCGCCATCAAGCATGCGCGTGAGCCAGTACAGCGCAGCGTCTGGATTGGAGCTGCGCACGGATTTGTGCAGCGCCGAGATCTGGTCGTAGAACTGCTCGCCGCCCTTGTCGAAGCGGCGGGTGCGGTCGGCCAGCACCTGGGTGAGGGTCTGCGGGGTGATGCGACCGCCCTCCCCGCCCGCCAGTTCGGCGGCGATTTCCAGCAGGGTCAACGCACGACGCACGTCGCCATCGGCAGCGGTGGCGATTTCCAGCAGCAGTTCCGGCGCGACCTCGATGTGTTCCTCGCCGAGGCCACGCTCGCGATCGCCCAATGCACGTTCCAGCGCTTCAACGATGTCGGTCGGCGAGACGCCTTCCAGCACGTGCACGCGGCAACGCGACAGCAGCGCCGAGTTCAACTCGAACGACGGGTTCTCGGTGGTGGCGCCAACGAACAGGATGGTGCCGCGCTCGATGTGCGGCAGGAACGCATCCTGCTGCGCCTTGTTGAAGCGATGCACTTCGTCGACGAACAGCACGGTACGACGGCCTTCGGCGAAGCGCTGCGCCGCCTCGGCCAGCACCTGGCGCACCTCCGGCAGGCCGGACAGCACCGCGGAAATGGCACGGAATTCGGCGTCGGAGTATTCAGCCAGCAGCAACGCCAGCGTGGTCTTGCCGCAGCCCGGCGGCCCCCACAGGATCATCGAATGCACGCGCCCGGATTCAACCGCGCGGCGCAGCGCGCTCTCCGGCGCGAGCAGACGCTTCTGCCCGACCATTTCGTCCAGGGTGCGGGGGCGCATGCGCTCGGCCAGCGGGCGCATGTGTTCCCGATCGACACTCAGCAGATCGGGACCGGGGAATGAAGTGGAGCGATGTCTTGGCACGTGCTCATTGTACCGCGAGAGCGTGCCAACCAAGGTTGGCACCTACCAGGGGCGGTAGCGCCGGGCCCTGCCCGGCGGACCATGAACGGTAGTGCCGGCCGCTGGCCGGCAGATCAAAAGCGTGTCAACCAAGGTTGACACCCACCAAGGGCGAAGGTTGACACCCACCAGAGCAGGTAGCGCCGGGCCATGCCCGGCGTCACGCATCAATTGCCGATGACGTCGGTGCCGGCCGGCGGGGTGAAGCGGAAGGTGTTGGCGGCGAAGCTGGGGTTGCGCTTCCAGCCGCTGAAGCTGATCACGGTGCGCTGACCGACGGCGTCGGTGATCTCCATTTTTGCCAGGCCCTGGGCATTGAAGCCGAGTGCGGCGTACTGGAAGCTGGCTTCGGTATCGCGCTTCGGCGACAGCGACAGCCACTGCAGGCCATCGCGCTGTGCGGCCTCTTCACTTACGTCGTACTGCTGCTCCAGTAGCGCCGGGTTGATCAGCGCGGTCAGCGGGCTGTTCTGCTCTTCCTTGCCCTGCTCGCGCACGGTCGCCTGTTCCAGGTCCGGCTCGAACATCCACACCTTCTTGCCGTCGGCCACGATCAGCTGTTCATGCGGGCGCACGTATTCCCAGCGGAACAGGCGCGGCGCCGACAAGGCAACGCGGCCGCTGGTGGATTCCTTGACCTTGCCGCGGCTGTCGAACACCTGCTGGCTGAACTGCCCATCCAGGCCCTTCAGGCCGGTGGTGAAGGTCTTCAGGTCATCACGGGCGCCGGCCCAGGCGCTGCCGGCGGCGGCGCAGGCCACGGCCAGGGTGGTGGTGGCAAGGAAACGACGGAGGCGAAGGTTCATGCAGGAATCCTGTGGGCGCGCGGCCAGGAAAGTTGGGTGCCAGTGTGCCCGGCAAAAGATGAATGGGCGATCAGGACGCCATTATGACGCCCTGATCGCTGATCGGCGATTCAGCCGCCAGCGCCCGGCAGCCTGCCGTACAGCACCTGGCCACGGAAGCCGCGGCGCACCTCGCGGAACAGCGCGCGGAAGGCGGCATAGTCCTGCGGCTGGCACAGCGCCTCCGCGCCGCGCACCGCGTTCTGCTGCAGGCGGTGGTGCACGGTCACTTCCTGGCCCTGCCGGCTCCAGTCGACCCGATACTCGCCGGCCGCATTGGCAAACCGCTGGCTGCCGGGAATCGCGATGATCGGGGCATTGGCCGGGAACTGCAGGCGATAGGTTTCCTCGCGCAGGCTGGCATTGCAGTAGAACGGCGTCTCGTTGTCCGGTGCCGAGGCACTGGCATACAACCCACGCACCGATTCGCCACCCGGCGGATCGGGTACGGCCATGCCGCCGGCCACGTCGAAGTCCACGTAGTCCTCGGCCTGGAACGCCATGCGATAACCGAACGGCCGGGTCAGGTCGACCGGTACACCCTGCAGCTGCAGCTGGCCACGGCCATCGAAACCGGACGCCGCCATGATCGATTCTTCAGCGCGCGCCCGGTTCTGCGCATTGAGCTGGGCGAACTGTGCGCGCATGCCGATCTCGGCGTTGTCGCTCAGCTGCGGCACCGTCTCGCCACGCAGATTGCCCTGTGCGTCGAAGGTAAAGCGTACGTCCATCACCGTCGCGTTGCGCTGCGGATCATTGGCCGGCGTGCGTGCCAGGGTGGCATCGCGGGTGTGCAGCACCGGCGCGCCAAGATCGCCATCGGGCAGCTGGCCGAAGCGCGCCCAGGCACTGGTCGAGTCCAGATACAGATCGAACTCGGGCACATAGGTGATGGCGTGGTTGAAGCGACCCAGCAGCGGAATCTTCGGCAGCGTTGGGCCGCCACCTGCACCGATCAGCACCGGCGAGCTGGTGATGCCCTTGGCCGCCAGCAGCGCCTCAAGAATCGTTACGTGGTCCTTGCAGTCGCCGTAGTGGTTGTCGAGGATGCTCTGCGCACTGTTCGGCTCCAGGCCGCCATTGCCCAGGTACACCGCCACGTAGCGGATGTTCTGCGCGACCCAGCGGTACAGCGCATCGGCCTGCGCGCGGCGGTCACTGATACCGGCAGTCACTTCGTCGGCCAGCGCCTGGATCTCCGGGGTGACCTGCGCGGCCGGACCGGCCTTCAGTTGATAGGCGCGACCCATCTGCGCCCAGTCGCGGTAGGTGCTGGCCATGATGTTCGGCCCGAACTCCCACACCGCCGCCGACCAGTTCTGCGCCTGCATCGGCTCGCGGCGCTGGTAGCGCCAGCGCCACGTCGCCTGGCCGTTCTTCACCACCGGGCGATCGCTGCCCTGCACGCCGCGGCTGTCCACGTGCATGGGCAGGTTGGCCGGCGCGCTCAGGGTCACTTCGGCATCGTCGTACTGGGTGAACACATTGAAGGTTTCCCACAGGCCGAAGTAGCCCGGGAAGTACGGCGTCAGCTGGGTCCGCCGCACCTGGTAGAACAGCCGCGTACCCGGCGCCAGGTTGGGGAACACGATCACCCGCACCTTGCGGTCGGCATACATCGCCGCCGAGGCGCTGGAATAGCTTTCCTGGGTGTAGATGCGATCGGCCGGCACCTCGCGGCGCTGGCCGTCGGCGGTCAGCGTGTAGGCGTTGACCACATCCAACGTTTCCATCTTCTCGCTGTAGCTCAACCGCACCTGGCTGAACTGCTCCACCGCGGCCTTGGTCTTGAGCAGGATCTCGTAGGTTTCAGTCTGTACGTTGCCAGCATCAGGGCGCACCTGGTAGTCGGCGCGATAGCGGACGAAGCTGAAGTTGTTGCTGGCCTCGGCATCGCTGCCGGTGGACGGCGGCGCGACCGCGGGTACGGCTGTCGCGGCGGCATCGGCCAGCGCCGGGCCGGCTGCCAGCAGGCAGGCCAGCGCCAGCGCGCAGGAAACGGGTTGAAGCATGCGTCGGTTCCTTGGACGTCGGGAATGCGGCAGGGCTTACTTCGGCGGCGGCGGTGCCAGCACCGTGCGGTCGCCGTTGTGCTCGGGCGAACTGACCACACCGGCCGCTTCCATGGCCTCGATCAGTCGCGCTGCGCGGTTGTAGCCGATCTTCAGGCGACGCTGCACCCCGGAAATCGAGGCACGACGGGTCTCGGTGACCACGCGCAGCGCTTCGTCGTACAGCGGGTCGGACTCATCGCCGCCGCCGGAACTGGTCTCCGGCAGGCCAGTCGCACCGACCACCACGCCATCGCCCATCGTCTGCACTTCATCCAGCACGCCGTCAACATAGTCGGCCGGGCCCATCGCCTTGAGGTGCTCGACCACGCGATGCACTTCTTCATCGGACACGAAGGCGCCGTGCACTCGCTCGGGCATCGCCGTGCCGGGCGGCAGGTACAGCATGTCGCCGTGACCGAGCAGCGTCTCGGCGCCGGACTGGTCGAGGATGGTGCGCGAATCGATCTTCGAGCTGACCTGGAAGGCGATGCGGGTGGGAATGTTGGCCTTGATCAGGCCGGTGATGACATCCACCGACGGGCGCTGGGTGGCCAGGATCAGGTGGATGCCGGCCGCACGCGCCTTCTGCGCCAGGCGCGCGATCAGCTCTTCAACCTTCTTGCCGACGATCATCATCATGTCGGCGAATTCGTCGATGAAGATGACGATGAACGGCAGCGTCTCCAGCGGCCGCGGCGCCTCGCCCAGTTCCGGGTTCGGCTTGAACAGCGGGTCCATCATCGGCTGGCCGGCGTCCTGCGCGTCCTTCACCTTCTTGTTGAAGCCGGCCAGGTTGCGCACGCCCACCGCGCTCATCAGCTTGTAGCGGCGCTCCATCTCGGCCACGCACCAACGCAGGCCGTTGGCGGCCTCCTTCATGTCGGTGACCACCGGCGCCAGCAGATGCGGGATGCCCTGGTAGACGCTCAGTTCGAGCATCTTCGGGTCGATCATCAGCATCCGCAGGTCTTTCGGCGACGCCTTGAACAGCAGGCTCAGCACCATCGCGTTGACCGCCACCGACTTGCCCGAGCCGGTGGTACCGGCCACCAGCAGGTGCGGCATGCGCGCCAGGTCGGCCACGGTCGAGCGGCCGGCGATGTCCTTGCCCAGCGCCAGGGTCAGCGAACTGGCCGACTTGTCGTATTCCTTCGAGCGCAGCAGCTCGGACAGGTAGATCATCTCGCGGGTGACGTTGGGGATTTCCAGGCCGATCACCGACTTGCCCGGGATCACATCGACCACACGCACCGACTTGACCGACAGGCCGCGGGCGATGTCCTTGTCCAGCGAACTGATCTGGCTGACCTTGATGCCCGGCGCCGGCTCGATTTCGAAGCGAGTGATGACCGGGCCGGGGTTGGCGCCGACCACCTGGGCATCGATGCGGAAGTCCTTGAGCTTGAACTCGATCTGCCGCGACAGCGCGTCGAGGGTGTCCTTGTCGTAGCCCACGGGCTGCGGCTTGGGATCATCCAGCAGGGCCAGCGGCGGCAGGTCCGAGCCGTCGCCGTTGACGCCGCGGAACATCGGGATCTGGTTGTCGCGCTTGGCCCGGTCGCTCTTTTCGATCACCGGCTCGGGGCGCGGCTCGATCTTCACCGGCTCACGCTTGGCACGCACTTCGGCATCGGCCTTGCGCACTTCCTGGCGCTCCTCGCGCATCACGCGGGTCTGCTGCCACTCGGTGGCCTGCTCCTTCTTGCGCTCCAGCAACGGTGCCAGCGACATCACGCCGCGACCGATCTTCTCCATCACCACGAACCAGGACAGGCCTGTCGCCAGGGTGATCGAGGCCAGCAGCAGCACCAGCACGAACAGGTTCGCCCCGAGCGCGCCAAAGCCGACGCTGAGCGAATTGCCGACCAGCTTGCCAAGGATGCCGCCGGCATGGGACACGTCGCCACTGAACAGGCGCACGTGCAGGAAGCCAGTGCCGGCAATCAGGAAGCCGACCAGCCCGACCAGCCGCAACGCGGGGTCCAGATCGTTCTCGCCCTTGCTCTCGCGCTTGAGGCCGAACATCGCGATCCAGGCCAGCGCGCCCAGCACCACCGGCAGCAGGAAGGCGATGTAGCCGAACAGCTGCAGCAGCACGTCGGCGATCCACGCGCCCGCGCGGCCGCCCATGTTGTGTACCGGCGCGACCACGCTGCCGGTGTGCGACCAGCCCGGGTCCGTCGCTGAATAGGTGAAAAGGCTTGCAGCCAGATACAGCAGCGCCGGCGCGATGGCGATCAGACCCAGGTCGCGCCACAGGCGCTGACGGCGTGGATTGTCGGTCGTGGCCGCTGCCGCCGTGCGACGCGATGCCTTTTTGTCGTCGGACTTGGAGCGTTCGGGGACCTGCTTCGCCACCTTAGACCATACCTTTGGAATGCGCTGTTAGTGTTTGATAATAAACGAGACGGCGTCAGTTTTCAGTTATCCGTTGCCGCACAAGCGGAGACAGGGCCGGAAACCGCCGGTGGATGGCGCTGTTCTGTTCATCGGCTTGAATCGCCCTGCCCCAGCCGCCACTCTATGACCAGCCAAGGATGCTGTGCAAACATCGCCGCGCCTTGTCCCATCTACCTTTTCGCGAGTCTACATGAGCACCAGCCTGCCCTCCCGCCACCAGCGTCTTGTCATCCTCGGTTCCGGCCCGGCCGGTTGGACCGCTGCCGTCTACGCTGCCCGCGCCAACCTGAAGCCGGTCGTCATCACCGGCCTGCAGCAGGGTGGCCAGCTGATGACCACCACCGAAGTGGACAACTGGCCGGGTGACGCCCATGGCCTGATGGGCCCGGACCTGATGGCGCGCATGCAGGCCCACGCCGAGCGCTTCGAGACCGAGGTGATCTTCGACCACATCCACACCGCGGACCTGTCGCAGCGCCCGTTCAAGCTGATCGGCGACAGCCACGAGTACACCTGTGACGCCCTGATCATCTCCACCGGCGCGACCGCCAAGTACCTGGGCATCCCGACCGAAGACGAGTTCAAGGGTCGCGGCGTGTCCGCCTGCGCCACCTGCGACGGCTTCTTCTACCGTGACCAGGACGTGGTCGTGGTCGGCGGCGGCAACACCGCCGTGGAAGAAGCGCTGTACCTGTCCAACATCGCCCGCAAGGTCTACCTGGTCCACCGCCGCGACACCCTGAAGGCGGAGAAGATCATGCAGGACAAGCTGTTCGCCAAGGTCGAAGCCGGCAAGATCGAAACCGTCTGGCACCACCAGGTGGAGGAAGTGCTGGGCAACGAGGCCGGCGTGACCGGCGTGCGCGTGAAGTCGACCCTGGACGGCAGCACCCGCGACATCGATGCGCACGGCTTCTTCGTGGCCATCGGCCACCACCCGAACACCCAGCTGTTCGACGGCCAGCTGACCATGAACAACGGCTACCTGGAAATCCGTTCGGGCCTGGGCGGCAACGCCACCCAGACCTCGGTGGAAGGCGTGTTCGCCGCCGGCGACGTGGCCGACCAGCACTACCGCCAGGCGATCACCTCGGCCGGCTTCGGCTGCATGGCCGCACTGGATGCCGAGCGTTACCTGGATGCGCAGGGCAAGGCCAGCTGAGGCTGGCTTCTGTAGCGTCGAGGAATGGTTGACTCGAAGCGGGCGCGAAAGCGCCCGCTTCAAAGCACTCAACCTGCCGTCGCGGGCTCCACACCGGCAGAGATGATCGGAGCCCCACTCAACCCGCGCGATGTTCGGATGCACTGCACGACGTGGCGCACAGGCGGCGATTCCACGCCATCGGCGTCCACGACCCGCGTATCCCACAGAATTGGCGCACTCCCGGCGTTCTCACACCGCAGGGTAATCTGGCTAGGTTTGTCGTCGGGGGCAGTGATGTGAACCTTTCCGTCGCTGCAGGTCCATCCGGGTGGACAGCCCACGTTCGTGGTGACCAGTTCGATGGGGTACTGCGGATAGCCCTCGAAGGCGACATCCACCTGCTGTGAGCTTCCCTGAGGCAACTGGATTCCCTGGATGGGCTCGGCCTTCAACGGAACGCAGCCCTTGCCTTCGCGGAAGAGCCGGTAGCCCTTCTCGACTCCTTTCATGGAGGCAGTGCGGAACACTGGATCCAGCAAGGCGGCTGCGTCTTCAGCATTTGTGTGGAACGCTATCTCGATCACAACCGAGGGCATGTGTGCGAACCCGTTCTCGCCATGGCGGGCGGCCTCTGACTTTGCCGCAACTGGAAACTCTGTGTATGCGTCCTGCGCAGTAATGAGTTCATGCATATAGCACAGCGCCATATCGCCCAATTCACGATCTGCTTGCTTGTTTGCGTGGTAGTACGCTCGCGTGCCTCGGGCAGAAGGTGAGTCGCTTGCATTGGTATGAAGGCTGAGCATGCCCTCCACCGCCAGATGATTGGCGTAGTAAGGCCGCGACCTGATGTCGTCTTTTACCTCCCTATCCCTCTCCGTACTGTTGGCAAAGTGATGCCAGATGTCGGTGCGGTCAGGGAGCAGGTTCATAAGATGATAGCGTGCGGACATCTCACTCCACGGCCTCATCGAATCCGGGTGAAGATCGCCCGTATTGCGGCGAGCCCGATACACTGACGCCGAACCCCTGTCCTGAAGGAAGGTCTGCAGCTCCTCCGCGTACCCGGGAGTGATGAGATCCTCTCGAATGCCGTGACTGAGCGGACGCTGGAATTCCCACTCCCGACCGGGATGAATGCTCACCAGGCCATGACTGGCTGACACAAGTACCGAGTTTCCTAATGGCGCCACCCCCTGCCTGAACTGTAAGTCGCGCTGAAAGTAGTGCGAGTAAGGCTTCCCCCCGTAGATGATCTCGGTCACTACTTCCCCCGCACCAGCCTGCAGTGCATAAGCTGCCAGCGCAGTCCTGATCCGCTGCTCGATATCCTCAAACGAGTGATCGTCTTCGCCATCCAGAATCCGCCGATCCAGATCAATGACCAGTACCTGCCGCACCAGATCAACCGACGCCGTCACGGCAAGGTTGGCCGACTTGGAGCGCGCCAGCTGGAAGCGGTCAAGCATGCGCTGCCCCTCCCGGGTCAACATAAGATCAAGCGCCACATCTGTGGCCTGCTCTGGCGGAACAACTTCGACGGACGCAGCAGGGCAGGAACTAGATGCTGCGAGAAGTAGCCCAAGAACTGCCGTGGGAATGATAGATCTCCGTTTCATGCTTAACTCCTGTGCGATGGACTGATGCACGCTTGCGTGCGCGCATCTGAGCGTTGCCCATCCATCCGCTAGGGATCAGCACTTCACTCCACATTGCTGCAGTTTTCGTAAAACCCTCAGGGCCAGTTGCGGCGCCAGAACGCCACGAACGAGAACGTTTGGCACTGATTACCTCACCTGCCCTATCCTCTCCCCATGCCCACCGCCCGCTTCCTCGACTCCCTGCAGCCCGTTCCCGCCACCGACTGGGATGCCCTGCACGACGGCCGCAACCCGTTCGTCAGCCACGCCTTCCTTGCCGGCCTGGAGACCTACGGCTGCCTGCGCGAGGACTGGGGTTGGCAGCCGCAGCACTTCACCCTGTGGGACGGGGACACCCTGGTCGGCGCCGCTCCCGGCTACCTGAAGACCAACTCACACGGCGAGTTCGTGTTCGACCATGCCTGGGCCAACGCCTATGCGCGCCACGGCCGCGACTACTACCCGAAGTGGCTCGGCGCGGTGCCGTACTCGCCGGTGACCGGCCCGCGCCTGCTGGCCCGTGACGATTCGCAGCGTGTTGCGCTGCTGACGGCAGTGCGCGAACAGATGCCCGCACTCGGCGTGTCGTCAGCACACATCAATTTCCACACGGCAGCTGACGAGACCGCTTTCGGCGACGACTGGCTGCTGCGCGAGGACATCCAGTTCCAGTGGCAGAACCCGGGCGACTGGAGCACGTTCGAGCAGTTCCTCGGTGCCATGAACCACAAGCACCGCAAGAACATCCGCCAGGAGCGGGCCAAGGTCACCCGACAGGGCATCAGCTTCCGGGTGGTGCATGGCGACGAAGCGAGCCGCGCCGATCTGCAAGCCATGTACCGCTTCTACCTGCAGACCTTCCTGGAATACGGCAACGCGCCAGCGCTGACCGAGGCATTCCTGCGCCATCTGGCAATTTCACTGGGCCGTGGGCTGGTGCTGTTCCTGGCCGAACAGGACGGCGAACCCATTGCCGGTGCGCTGTGCCTGCGCGGTGGCGACACGCTGTACGGCCGCTACTGGGGCGGCGCCACCCTGCCCGGCCTGCACTTCGAGGCCTGCTACTACCAAGGCATCGAATACTGCCTGCGCGAGGGCGTGGCCCGCTTTGAGCCTGGCGCGCAGGGCGAACACAAACTGGCGCGTGGCTTCCTGCCGACCATCGTGCGAAGCCGGCACTGGGTGGCCGATGCGGAGTTTGCCGAGGCGCTGCGTGACTGGTGCTGGCAGGAGCGGCGGGATGTGCGGCGCTACCAGCAGGAGCTGCAGGGGCACAGCCCGTTTCGTGCGGAACCGTAGCGTCGGAGAAGCGTGCCAACCAAGGTTGGCAACTACCAGAGCAATTCAGGGCACTGCGCTCAGGTGCACTGCCAGAAATGCCCGCTCACCCGGCACTTCGCGCACCAGAAGCTGTAGAGCATGCCGCCACTCCCCCACAGCAACATGCCTTCATTGGTGGTCGGCAACGTCGAGTCGAGCTGCATCACGAAAGGCATCTGCTCGCCGCAATCGACGCACTCCGGATAGTGCGCGCTCTGCACCCAGCTCGGCGCGCCGCCCACGCGCGACAGGTTCTGCCGATGATTGGACTGGCCCCAGTCCTGCTGCTGCCAGCGAGGGCTGTCCATCACAGCAAGACCAACCTCGGCCTGCATCAGGTCGCCGCTGTCGGTGGGATTGATCGGCACCTCACGGTGCTGGCTGGGGTGGCAGCTGGGCACGCCGTCCGCATCGTGGCGATAGAAACGCACGGGCGGATCTTCCCACCCGCAGCAGTCCAGGCACAGGCCCAGGGTGATCGAGCCGACCGCTCCCTCCTCCAGCGCCGCAGTGTCGGTCTGCAACAGACGCTGCAGCGGTGCATGGCAGCTGCCGCACACGGCGTCGAGCGGGCCGCCCATGCTCCCCGCATGCTGCACCTGACCGCCATTCCAGGTGGGGTGCAGCCGCCAGATCCGCTTGCGCCAGCCCGGCTCTTCGGCCACCTGTGCACGGTGCTGCCTGATTCCAAAGCGCAGGTGCAGCGGTTGCTGGTCATGCAGGCGGCGCAGCCGAGGGCCATCAGCCAGGCCTGCCCAGTGCGCCCAGACCTGCGCATCCAGATCGCTCCAGTCGGCCAGGTAGCCACGCGCGGCAGCATGGGTTTCCGGCTGGCTGGCCAACAGCACTGCCTTGGCGCGTTCCAGTTCGCGATCGTCGTCGGCCTCGGTCAACCGATGCGCCCAATGCGATGCGAGCGGCGGCGGCAGTGCCTGCCAGATCTGCGAGGCCAATTGCACCCCATCTTCGGCAGCCGCCGCCAGCAGCGCCTCCCAGTCGCCTTGCAGCGTGTGCGGCGCCTGGTAGCTGGCGAACTCCAGCACGCTGGTCAGCAGCTCACTGCGCTCGCCGTCACGATAGCGTCGCCAGGCATCGGCACAGACCGACGCGACGGCTTCATCCGGCAGCAGATCCAGCGCCGTATCGAGGAAGGCGGAGCTGGGCGAGCGGCGCTCCAGCGCCTGCAGCAGCAGCGCGCCAAGCTGGGGGCGGTCTTCGCTGGCCAGGGTCAACAGCATGCCCAGGCTGTCATTGCGTGTGCGCGGCGCATCGTGCGCATCGAGGATGGCGGTGATGGGGTCGCTCATGCGGGGCTCCTTGCCGGTGAAGCGTGATGGTGCCAGACATCGCGTATCGCCACGACGAATACAATGCCGGCATGACCCGTCAGTTGCCCTGGCGCCTGGCCGATGCGCCGGATGCCCCCTTCCCGCCGGCCGAGACCGCGCTGCGCCAGCCCGATGGCCTGCTGGCCGTGGGCGGCGACCTGCACCCGCTGCGCCTGCTCAACGCCTATGCCGGCGGCATCTTTCCGTGGTTCAGTGAGGGCGAGCCTATCCTGTGGTGGTCGCCGGACCCGCGCATGGTGTTCCGTACCGACGGTGTGCACCTGAGCAGCAGGTTCCGCCGGCAACTGCGCGGCAGCACCTGGGAAGTGACCGCCGATACCGCCTTCAGCCAGGTGATGCGTGCCTGCGCCAGCGCCCCCCGTCCCGGCCAGGACGGCACCTGGATCAGCCCGGCGATGGTCGATGCCTACAGCCAGCTGCACGACTTGGGATTCGCGCATTCCTTCGAAGTGTGGGACCGGCAGACGCTGGTCGGTGGCATCTATGGCGTGGCCATTGGCGCGATGTTCTTCGGCGAAAGCATGTTCAGTGGCGCCAGCGGCGGCTCCAAGGTGGCGCTGGCGGCACTGGCGCGCACGCTGCATGGCTGGGGTTGGCCACTGATCGATGCGCAGGTGGAGAACCCGCACCTGCTGCGCATGGGCGCCGAGCACCTGCCGCGCGCGCCGTTTCTGCAACAGGTCCGCAGCGCGGTGCAGGCGCCGGGCCGGGAAGGCGCCTGGACCCAGCTGGTCGGGCGCGTGCCGGCAGCGGATTTTGCCGGGGAATAACACAATCTTTGCAAGCTGGGCGTTTGACGCGTAAAATGCTGCGCCTTAGGCCCAACGTGGCCGTTTTCTGAACCGCACAGGACTACATGTCGAAAGACGATTCCATCGAGTTCGAGGGCACCGTCAGCGAGACGCTGCCGAACACCACTTTCCGCGTTCGTCTGGAAAATGGGCACGAAATCATCGCCCACATCTCCGGCCGCATGCGCAAGAACTACATCCGCATCCTCACCGGTGACCGGGTCAAGGTTGAAATGACCCCGTACGACCTGACCAAGGGTCGTATCACCTACCGAATGAAGTAAGCGGCTGGCGCGTTGCGCCACCCCGACAAGGCCAGCCCTGGACGCTGGCCTTTTGTCATGCCTGAAATCCGGCCCTGCCGGACGGCACCCTGACCGAATGCACCGTGACATCGGTCAGCCATGCTTGCGGCAGATTCGCATTCGCACCGGCGGCGTCATCGTGGCACCCGATCCAGTCCGGATCGCCACCCCCTGCCCCCGTCATGAACATGTCTTCCCTGCCCGCTGGCTTCGCCGCACTCGCACTCATCGCTGCCGCCCTGATCGCTCCCGCCTCCCAGGCCGCCGACACGCCGCCAGCCACCACCGGCGACAGCTGCATTGCGTTGAGTGAGGACCAGCAGATCGTGCGCGCCGGTGCCGATCGCGATGTGCTGCTGCGCAATGGTGACCAGCACTACCGCGTCATCTTCACCGCCTCCTGCAACAGCGCCGTGACCTCGCGCCGGCTGGCGTTTGAAACCCAGGGCGAAAGCAACCAGCTGTGCGGCGGCTCGCGCAGCGTGCTGAAAACCGACCGCGCCAGCTGCACGGTCGAGCGGATCGAGCCCCTCGAAGCTGCCACCTTCCAGCGCATGGCCCGCCAGCGCAGCCGTTGAAGGCTGACACGACAAGGGCGGCCTGAGCCGCCCTGTCGTTGCCTCCGTCGCCGGGCAGTGCCCGGCAGACGCTTATTCCACCGTGGCCGGCAACAGCCGCTCAGGCTCGGCCTGCGCCTCGACAACCAGCTCGTCGTTGCGCACGTCGATGCTGACCTTGCCGCCGTTGACCAGCTTGCCGAACAGCAGCTCGTCGGCCAGCGGGCGCTTGACCTTGTCCTGCAGCACCCTCGCCATCGGGCGGGCGCCCATCAGCGGGTCGAAGCCATGGTGGGCCAGCCAGTCGCGCGCGGTCGGGGTGGCCGACAGGCTGACGTGCTTCTCCTGCAGCAGCATTTCCAGCTCGATCAGGAACTTGTCCACCACGCGCAGGATGTGCTCGAAGCCGAGCGGCTGGAACTGCACCACCGCATCAAGGCGGTTGCGGAACTCCGGCGTGAACGCACGACGGATGGTCTCCATCGCATCGGTGGCGTGGTCCTGCTTGGTGAAACCGATCGAACGCCGCGAGGCCTGCGCCGCGCCGGCATTGGTGGTCATCACCAGCACCACGTTCTTGAAGTTGGCTTCGCGACCGTTGGTGTCGGTCAGCACGCCGCGGTCCATCACCTGCAACAGGATGTTGAAGATGTCCGGGTGCGCCTTCTCGATTTCATCCAGCAGCAGCACGCAGTGCGGCGTCTTGACGATCTTCTCGGTCAGCAGGCCGCCCTGGTCGAAGCCGACGTAGCCCGGAGGCGCACCGATCAGGCGGCTGATCGAATGCGGCTCCATGTACTCGGACATGTCGAATCGGACCAGCTCGATGCCCAGCTGCAGCGCCAGCTGCTTGGTCACCTCGGTCTTGCCGACACCGGTGGGGCCGGCGAACAGGAAGTTGCCGATCGGCTTTTCCGGATTGCCCAGGCCCGAGCGCGCCAGCTTGATGGCCGACGCCAGGGTGCCGATGGCCGGATCCTGGCCGAAGATCACCATCTTCAGGTTGCGCTCCAGGTGCTGCAGCACATCCTTGTCGGTGGCACTGACCTGCTTGGCCGGGATGCGCGCCATCTTGGCGACGATGGCCTCGACCTCTTCGACGTCGATCAGCTCCTTGCGCTGACCTTCCGGCAACAGGCGCTGGCGGGCACCGGCCTCATCGATTACGTCGATGGCCTTGTCCGGCAGCAGACGGTCGGCGATGTGCTTGACCGACAGGTCGACGGCGGCCTGCAGCGCTTCATCGGCGTAGGTGACGCCGTGGTGCGCTTCGTACTTGGACTTCAGGCCCTGCAGGATCTCGTATGTTTCGCCCACGGTCGGCTCGACGATGTCGATCTTCTGGAAGCGACGGGCCAGCGCCCGGTCCTTCTCGAAGATGCCGCGGTATTCCTGGAAGGTGGTCGAGCCGATGCAGCGCAGCTCGCCCGATGCCAATGCCGGCTTGATCAGGTTGGAGGCATCCATGGTGCCGCCCGACGCCGAACCGGCGCCGATGATGGTGTGGATCTCGTCGATGAACAGCACCGCATTGGGCACCTTCTTCAATGCGGTCAGCACGCCCTTCAGGCGCTTCTCGAAGTCGCCACGGTATTTGGTGCCGGCCACCAGCGCGCCCAGGTCGAGCGAGTAGATGACCGCATCGGCCAGAACGTCCGGCACCGAACCTTCCACGATGCGTCGGGCCAGGCCCTCGGCAATGGCGGTCTTGCCGACGCCGGCCTCGCCCACGTACAGCGGGTTGTTCTTGCGGCGGCGGCACAGGACCTGGATGGTGCGTTCGATCTCGTCGGCACGGCCCACCAGCGGGTCGATGCGACCGGCACGAGCCTGCTCGTTGAGGTTGCTGGCGAACTCGGTAAGGGCATCGCCCTTGGGCTCGCCCTCGCCCCCTTCCATGCGGCCCTCGCCCTCGGACGAGGACGGCTGCTCGCCCTCCTCGCCCAGCTTGGCGATGCCGTGGGACAGGTAATTGACCACATCCAGCCGGGTGACATCCTGCTGGTTGAGGTAATAGACGGCGTGGGAGTCCTTTTCGCCGAAGATGGCGACCAGCACGTTGGCGCCGGTGACCTCCTTCTTGCCGGAGGACTGCACGTGGTACACGGCCCGCTGCAGCACGCGCTGGAAGCCCAGGGTCGGCTGGGTATCGCGGCCATCATCTTCGGCCAGGCGGGACACGGAGGCCTCGATGGCCTGCTCCAGCTCCTGGCGCAGGCGGTCGGCGTCGGCGCCACAGGCCTTCAATACGGCCTGGGCGGACGGGTTGTCGAGCAGTGCCAACAGCAGGTGTTCGACCGTCATGAACTCATGTCGGGCCTCACGGGCGCGCTTGTAGCACTGGCCGATGGTGTGTTCGAGGTCTTTGCTGAACATGGATTACTCCGGCGGCAGTTGGGGACAATATGCGGCCTGACTACGCGATTTCCATCACCCTAGCGGATTGCGACGTTCAGATGGCGTTAGCAGTGCGAACCGCTTGATCATCGTTCACTCCAGGACAGCACCCTCACCATGAGCGAACCCTACCTGAGCCGCTGGCGATTGCGACGTGATGGTCCTTCGATCCGTACCCCCCATGCCCGGCTCTGGCCGGTGCTGACCGCCTCTGGCGAGGCGGCCATGTTGAAGGTGAGCACGGAGACAGAGGAACAGAACGGCCATCGCCTGCTGCGCTGGTGGAACGGCGACGGTGCCGCACGCCTGCTGGCCCACGAGGGGCCGGCGATCCTGATCGAACGGTCGCACGGCGACTCGCTGCGGCAACGTTCGATCAAGGGCGAGGACGACGCCTGCACCATGATCCTGTGCCAGGTCCTGCAGCAGCTGCACCGGCCACGGAGCGCGCCGCCAGAAGATCTGGTCTGCCTGCGTAGATGGTTCGCCGATCTGCTGCAGGCAAGGGCGCCGCTGCCGCCATTGCTGGAACAGTGCAGATCGCTGGCGATGGCACTGCTGGAGGACGAGCAGGAGATACGCCCGCTGCATGGTGACCTGCACCACGACAACGTGCTGGATTTCGGCGCGCGGGGCTGGTTGGCGATCGACCCGAAGCGGCTGCTGGGCGATCGCGCGTTCGATTACACAACAATGTTCAGCAACCCGGACCTGTGCGGGCCAGGCATCCATGTGGCCACCCGGCCAGAGCGCTTCCATGCCCGGCTGGAACAGGTCTGCCGGCTGGCTGATATCGAGCGCACGCGGCTGCTGCGCTGGATCGCGGCCAGTGCCGGGCTGTCAGCGGTGTGGTTCCGGGATGACGGCGACCCGGCCGACATCGATGAGGCGGTAGCCGGGATGGCTTTGCAGGCGCTGGCGGAGGCGTGAACCCTCTGCCTGCCCTGGTAGGTGCGCACCTTGGTGGGCACGCTCCATCCGGGGTCGATACGCCCGGGCAGAAAGCAGCCGAGCATCGGCTCAGCTCTACAGATCGTGGGCGGTCAGGCCTTTTCCATCGTGCACAGCAACGGATGCTGGTTCATCCGCGCGTACTCGTTGACCTGGGCCACCTTGGTCTCGGCCACTTCACGGGTGAACACACCGCAGACGCCACGGCCACGGGTGTGGACGTGCAGCATCACCTGGGTGGCCTTGTCCAGGTCCATGTTGAAGAACTGCTGCAGGACGTCCACGACGAAATCCATCGGGGAGTAGTCGTCATTGAGCAGCATGACCTGATAGAACGGCGGCGGCGCTACTTCCGGGCGCGCGGGCTCCACGGCAACGCCGTGCTCGTGGTGGGAATCGGGGGCGGACTCGCGAGGCATCGGTCCATTATAAGGGCTGAGACGGCCCTGCGTCGGCCCTGTGCGGAATGGACGGCAAGGACGCCCGCCGTCACAATTGCACCTTCCCACACTCTTGGTTTCACAGGATCTTCATGAAAAGGACCCTTCTCTCCGCCCTGCTGATCGCCCTGGCTGCCGCTGGCACCGCTGGCGCTGCGACCACCACTGACAGCGCGAAGGCCGACAAGGCCGTTGCCCGTCATCTGGAAAAGCTGGGCTACACCTACGAGGTGGATGAAGACGGCGACTACCAGATGGTGTTCGACGTCGAAGGCGATCGCACCCAGATCGTCTATGTGCGCTCGTCGGTGGAAGACTTCGGTACCCACAACATCCGTGAGATCTGGTCGCCGGGTTATACCTCGCAGACCAAGCAGTTCCCGATGGCCGTGGCCAACCGCCTGCTGGAAGACTCGCAGGATGCCAAGATGGGCGGCTGGGTGAAGCAGGAGTCGACCGCGATGTTCGTGGTGAAGATCGATGCCGACGCCACCTCCGACCAGCTCAGCGACGCCATCGATGCGGCCATCCGCACCGCCGATGCGATGGAGCTGGAGCTGACCAAGAAGGACGACCTCTGAGTTGAACACCTCGCCGGACCCGCGCTGGGCACCGCACGCAACCGTCGCCACCGTGGTGATCGACGGCGGCCGGGTGCTGCTGGTTGAAGAAACCATCGAAGGCCGGCAGGTGCTGAACCAGCCGGCCGGGCACCTGGAGCCGGGCGAAAGCCTGGCTGCCGCCGCCCTGCGCGAGACCGTCGAGGAAACCGGCTGGACAGTGGAACTGACCGCCTTCATCGGCTGCTACCAGTGGACCGCCGCTGACGGCACCCCGTTCCTGCGCTTCTGTTACGCCGCGCGCCCGGTCTCGCACGACCCGGCGCGGCCGCTGGATGCCGGCATCGATCGGGCGCTGTGGATGACCCCGGCCGAACTGCAGGCCGCCGCCGGACGCCAGCGCAGCCCGCTGGTCTGGCAGGTGCTGGCCGACTACCTGGCCGGCCAGCGCTACCCGCTTGCACTGGTCCGGGAGGTCGCATGAGCAGCCCACGGGTGATGGTTGGCGTGTCTGGCGGCGTGGATTCTTCCGTCGCCGCCTGGCGCTTGGTACAGCAGGGCGAGGCCGCGGCCGGTCTGTTCATGCAGAACTGGGCCGACGACGGCAGCGGTGACTGCCGCGCCGAGGACGACCGCCGCGATGCGGTGGCGGTGTGCGGGCTGCTGGGCATCCCGTTCCATTTCCGCGATTTCTCCAACGAGTACTGGCAGGGGGTGTTCGAGCACTTCCTGGCCGAGTACGCCGCCGGCCGCACGCCGAACCCGGACGTGCTGTGCAACCGTGAAGTGAAGTTCAAGCACTTCCTGGATGCGGCCCGCGAGCTGGGCGCCGAGCGCATCGCCACCGGCCACTACGCGCGCATTGCCCAGCGCGGCCATCAGTGGCTGCTGCTGCGCGGCGCCGATCGTTCCAAGGACCAGAGCTACTTCCTGCACCAGCTGGGACAGGAACAACTGGCGGCCACGCTGTTCCCGATTGGTGATCTGGAAAAGAGCGACCTGCGCCGGATTGCCCGCGACGTGAGCCTGCCGACCCACGCCAAGAAGGATTCGACCGGCATCTGCTTCATCGGCGAGCGCGATTTCCGCGAGTTTCTCGGACGCTACCTGCCGGCCAAAACCGGGCAGATCCTCGACCCCAGCGATGGCAGCGTGATCGCTGAACACCCTGGCGTTTTCTATTTCACCCTGGGCCAGCGCGAAGGCCTGAACATCGGCGGCGTGCGCGGCCGCCCTGCCGCCCCCTGGTATGTGGTCGGCAAGGACGTGGCGAGCAACGTGCTGTACGTGGACCAGGACCGTGACAGCCCGTGGATGCTGTCCAACCGGCTGCGCTCGGAGACCGCGCACTGGATTGCCGGTGCGCCGCCGGCACGGCGTTTTGAATGCACCGCGCAGACCCGCTACCGCCAGCCGGATGAGCCGTGCACGGTGGATGTGCTGGACGACGGCAGCGTGCAGGTTTCCTTCGCCCGGCCGCAGCGTGCAGTCACCCCCGGGCAATCCCTGGTGCTGTATGACGGTGAGGTCTGCCTGGGTGGCGCGGTGATCGCCGCCACCGACGCACCGCTGGAACAGCGCCTGCGCACCACCCCTTCCCCTTTTGAGGTACTCGCTGCATGAGTTTCACTGTCGACGACCGCGTTCTGGCTTTGGCCGGCATTGCCCAGGCCCTGCAGCAGGTACGCCGTATCGCCGATACCGGCCATTCCGACGCCGCTGCCGTGCGCACCGCCGTAGACAGCGTGTTCCGCATCGATGCGTCCTCGCCGCAGGCGGTGTTTGGTGATCGGCACGCACTGAAGTCGGGCCTGCGCCTGCTGCACAATCATTTCCGCAGCCAGGGCCAGGATCCGATCCTGCCCAAGCTGGCCCTGTCCGTGCTGCAGCTGGAGCGCCGGTTCGTGCAGGACGGGGCCACCGTGAACAAGGTCGCCTCGGGTATCGAGCGCGCACAGAAGCAGGCCGCCGAGCTGGGTGACAGCGGCCATCCCGATGTACTGGCCGCGCTGGGCGGTCTGTATGCGGACACGATCAGCCACCTCAAGCCGCGGGTGATGGTGCAGGGCAACCCGCACTACCTGGGCCAGACCGGCGTGGTGGCCGAGATCCGTGCACTGCTGCTGGCCGCCGTGCGCGCCGCGGTGCTGTGGCGGCAGCTGGGTGGCAGCTACTGGGATTTCCTGCTCAGCCGCAAGGCGATGGTCGAGGCCGTGGACCGGCAGCTGGCCTGACGGTGTGGGGTCGGATCCCTTTCCTGCAGGGATAGGGCCCTGACCCCAGACCACCCGGGCGCGCCGGAAAACCGGCGCATTCAGAATGCATTTCGGAGCACATCGACGTTAAAGAGAAGGGGGGTACGGCCGATACATCCTCCGTGCACCTCCCGAGAACGTCCATGTACTCACGCATTTTCATCCGTCTGGCCGCCCCCCTGGCTTTGACCCTGCTGCTCCCCTTCGCCATCGGTTTCGAATGGCCGGTCGCCCTGCGTTGGGCGATCCTGACCACGATGACGCTGAGCTGGCTCGGCTTTGCGTGGTGGACCGCCCGCGCCCAGGCGCACCGTTCCCCGGAACATGCCCGTGTCCTGCGTGAGCAGGACCAGCTGCTGACCGAGCTGCGCAACTTCGTCGGCAACGAGATCGACGGTTCGCGTGGCGAAGTGGAACGCGCCCGCGACCTGATCCGCCAGGCCGTCTCCAGCCTCGGCGGCAGCTTCGATGCCATGAACCGCAAGTCGCGCCAGCAGAGCCAGGCGCTGTCACGCATCGTCGACCGCGCCGGTGACGAAGGCGGCGCCGGCCTCGACGTTGCCCGCTTCGCCCAGCACGCCAGCCACCGCATGGAACAGCTGGTGGAAGCGCTGGAACAGGTGAGCGGCCAGAGCAGCACCACCGTGCAGCACATCGACCAGATGGCGCAGCACCTGGATGGCATCTTCGCGCTGCTGGAAGACGTCAAGTCGATTGCCGACCAGACCAACCTGCTGGCCCTGAACGCCGCCATCGAAGCTGCGCGTGCCGGTGAAGCCGGCCGTGGTTTCGCCGTGGTCGCCGACGAGGTCCGTAACCTGTCCGAGCGCTCGACCACCTTCAACGAGCAGATCCGCAAGCTGGCACACAGCTCCAAGGACGCCATCGCCAAGGTCCGCGAGACGGTTTCGCACATGGCCTCGCGCGATATGGACCGCTCCCGTGAAGCGCGCCAGGAAGCCGCGGCGATGCTGGACAACGTGGCGCAGATCAATGCGTCGCTGGGTGATGGCATGCGCGAAGTGTCCGACTGCGCGCGTTCGATCGACGGCAGCGTGGCCGAAGCCGTGCGCGCCCTGCAGTTCGAGGACATCGCCACCCAGGCGTTGGGCGGCGTGCATACCCACCTGGACCGCCTGACCGCGATCAACCGCGAAGCGGTGGCCCTGCAGGAACTGCTGCATCGCAACGGCGGCGTGTTCGACGAGGAAATCGCCTCGGCCCTGCAGCGCACCGGCAGCCGCCTGCGCGAACTGCGCAGCGAATGGGAACGCCCGCCGCACAAGCCGGTTGCCCAGCAGAGCATGGGCGCCGGTACGGTCGAGCTGTTCTGATCCTGATGTCCGCTGCCTCTTCCGGCAGCGTGCAAGGCCCCGGTTCTGCCGGGGCCTTTGCGTGTGACCCGCCTTTGGATGCATCCTGCAAGCGCACCATGACCCTGATCCGCGCCCTGCCCCCGATCAACGAGAACGAGCGCCCGCGCAATGCGGGCGTGCGTGAGCAGCTGCGGCAGCTGGAAGAGGTGGCCCGCGAAGAAATGCAGGAGCTGCAGCAGCTGGCTGATGCGCGCCCCGCCCCCGCTGTGGCCGGCGACGACCTGCTGGGGTTGGCGTGGGACCTGGGGCTGGATGGCAGTGCGTTGAAGTAGATCCACGCCATGCGTGGATGGCTTTCACCTGAACGACTGCAGTCACAAATCTACTGCATCTGTCGGCGCTCTCTGCCGAAGGTGATTTCAGATTCATTGCATGGCTTGAGCTGCGAAAGCGGGACAGACTCCCCGCTCCGCCTTGCTGCTCAGGATTCAAAATGGCACTCGACCTTGGAAAGGCCCGCGAGGTCTTCGATGACTTTCTGATGATCATGGACGACCAGATTGAGTGGTTGGTCGACCAAGGGCACTCCCGCGGCATCGACCTTGATGGCAGCCTGGAGAGCCTTGATCGCCTTGAGTTCCTGTACGCACTGATGTCTGCAGCGATGTCGGAGGACGAACAGGGTGCTCTGCGAGTTGTGTTTGCACGATATCTTGGCGATCTCGTGTGCCAGCATCACGGTGGCAAATGGACTCTGCCACTGGATGATCCCAAGGACATAAATTTCAACATGCCGGTTATCGTGGGGCATTCATCCTGCCCGTGGCTGGAGTTCAATCCCATCCACACGATGCGAGGCTATTCACTTCGGCCCAAGCCCGGAATGATCCGAAGCGTCGTTGCGCACAGTGTTGACCCACAAGTTCTCGATCTCAGCGATCTGGTGGAAGAGGATTGACCCGAAGAAACCGCTGGATTCTCTGGACGGGCCCGCCAGGACTGCGGCTCGTTCTGGACGTCATCCATGCATGGCGTGAATCTACCAGGCAGCCTCCGGATACTACGCAGCCGCTATGGCATGATGCGCCGGTCCCGTTCATGGAAGACCGATGGCCATCGCCCTGATTACCTTGCTGCTGGTCGAAGTCCTGCTGCTGGTGATGTGGGCGCCGTTTTACTTCCGCACCGGTATCGTCCTGTTCAACCAACGCATTGCCGCTACGCCGGCCGAGTTGGCCCAGCTTTCGCTTGCCGGCCTGGAGCATGACCTGCCGACCGATACCTGGTTGCGCCTTGTGTTCCATGCACTGCCTGACGGCAGCATCGCCTTTCGCGAGAGCTTCGCTCCCAGCTTCGGCGGTCGCTACTTTCCGCTGATGCGCGGCCGGGTGATGATCGACGCGCGGCGCCGGGAGGTGCGGGTGGTCGGGCTGTGCAGCTGGTTCGCGCTGGGCCTGACGCTGATGCTGGTGCCGATCATTCTGGCCCGGCCAGCGGCGTGGCCGATGCTGGTGGCCCTGCTGCTGTTCTACATGGGCTATTACATCCAGCTGCGACGCTATGCCAACGTGGTCGAAGCGGTGCGCGCACGGCTGCGGTCCGAATTTCCGCAGCGCTTGGTTACCGAACCGAAGTAGATCCACGCCATGTGTGGATGATCGCGCGTGCAGGCATCAATGCCGACCAAGGTCGGCATCTACCAGAGCAGTGTAGATCTACGCCATGCGTGGATGATCGCGCGTGCCGACATCAGTGCCGACCGAGGTCGACATCTACCAGAGCAGTGTAGATCCACGCCATGCGTGGATGATCGCGCGTGCCGACATCAGTTCCGACCAACGGTCGGCACCCACCAAAGCAGGATCGCGGCGCCTCAGCGCGCCAGCACCACTTCGCTGGCGGCGTCGGTGCGGCCTGGTGCGAGGTGCTGCTGGCGCAGCCACTGGGCCAGGTCGCGCGGGCTGAGCGGGCGCGAGTACAGGTAGCCCTGGATCTCGTCGCAGCCCTGGCGGCGCAGCATGTCCTCTTCCTGGTGCGTTTCCACACCCTCGGCCACCACTTTCATGCCCAGGGCGTGGCCCAGGTGCACGATCGCCTGGGTGACCTCGGCGGTACCGGAATCATGCAGCATGCCCTGCACGAAACTGCGATCGATCTTCAGGCGGCCGACCGGGAAGCGGTTGAGGTAGTTGAGGTTGGAGAAGCCGGTACCGAAGTCATCGACCGCCAGCGGCACGCCATGCCGTTCAAGCACATCGAAGCAGTGGCGCAGGATGTCGGTGTCACGGATCAAGGCAGACTCGGTCAGTTCCAGCTCCAGCCGCTGCGGCGGCCATCCGTGGGCGTGGCAGATCTCGATCACGCGCTCGGCGAAGCCGCGATCACGCAGCTGCACCGCCGATACATTCACGGCGATGCGCTCGAAATGCAGGCCAGCACGATCCCACGCGGCCGCCTGGCGGCAGGCTTCGGACAACACCCAGTCGCCGATGCGGACGATCTCGCCGCACTTCTCGGCAATCGGAATGAACTCGGCCGGGCTGCAGTAGCCGATCCCCGGCCGATGCCAGCGCAGCAGCGCCTCGATGGCTGGCGGCTCGCCGTGATGGGCATGCAGCAGCGGCTGATAGGCCAGGCTGAACTCATCGCGCTCGATGGCGCCATGCAGGCCGTGCTCGATCTCCAGCCGCCGCTGGATCCGCGCCAACGCGTCCTGGCTGTAATACTGGTAGGTGTTGCGACCGGCTTCCTTGGCCGCGTACATCGCCGCGTCGGCTGCGCGCAGCAGTGAATCGAAGTCGGTCTGGCTCTCGCCGAGCATGGCGATGCCCACGCTGGCGCCCACCTTCAAGGTGGTATCGCCGCGGCGCAACGGTTCGGCCAGCGAATTGATCAGCTTGCGCGCTACATGGCCGGCATCTTCCGGCTCGGCCAGGTCGCGCAGCACCACGATGAACTCGTCGCCACTGAAGCGGCCGAACAGGTCGTTGTTGCGCAGGTTCTGGTGCAGGCGGGTCGCGGCGGCCTTCAGCAGCGCATCGCCGGTGGCGTGGCCGAAGCTGTCGTTGATGTTCTTGAAGCCGTCCAGGTCGATGAACAGCATGGCCAGTGAGGTGCCGCGATCGCGCGCCTCCTCGATGGCCTCGGACGTCTGCTCACCCAACAGAACCCGGTTGGGCAGCCCGGTGAGCAGATCGTAGTGCGCCAGCAGCTCGATGCGTTCGTTGGCTTCACGCTCGCGGGTGATGTCACGGAACAGGACCACGAAGCGCGGCGGCAGACCATCGCGACGATCCAGTTCGATCAGCACCTGCACCCATACGCGCAGGCCGGATTGGCGGTAGAAGCACAGATCCAGCTGCTCGGGCAGGCCGCCACCGGCAATCCGCCCCAGCGCCGCTTCGAACGCCGCACGCGACTCCTCGGCGTACAGTGCGAGCGCCTGGTCGAGGGTGATCGGTTCCTTGCGCAGGCCGTGGATGCGATAGCACTCCTCGGTCCATTGCATGTTGCGCGTGGCAACTTCGATCTCGCAGCCGCCGATGCGGCCCAGCGCGGATACGCGGTTGAGCAGTTCGGTGCGCCAGCGGATGAGCGCATCGGTCTGGTGCTGTTCGGTGATGTTCTGTACCTGCCCCAGCAAGCGCTTGGGCTGGCCGTCCATGTCCAGCAGCGGTTGCATCCACAGCCGCAGGTGCTGGGAGGGTTCGTTGCCGCGGGTCAGTTCCAGTTCGATGTTGGCGGCGCGGCCATCACGCCACAGGCGGCGCCAGGCGGCACGCAGTGCGCCGCGTGAGCGGGGGTGCAGCTGCTTGAGCCAGCGTCGCTGCCCCGGGATGCTGCCTTGCTGCAGCGCCAGCAGCGAGCGCAGCTCCGGCGACCACCAGAAGTGGCGGCTGTGCGGATCGAACGACCAGCTGCCCATGCTGGCGATGCGCTGGGCTTCGCGCAGGTGCAGCTGCTGCTCCTGCAGCATGGCTTCCAGCTGCTTCTGCTGCTCGATGTCGGTATGGGTGCCGACCATGCGCAGCGGCTGGCCATCGGCGGTACGGGCCACCACCCGGCCGCGGTCCAGCACCCATCGCCACTGGCCATCGGCCTGGCGAAAGCGGAACTGGGCGCTGTACTGCTCACTGCCACCCTGCAGGTGTTCATCCAGCGCGGCACGCACCTGGGTGATGTCGTCGGCGTGCACGCGCGCCAGAATCTGGGCGGCGGTTTCCTCACCCAGCGCGGGCGTGCGGGCCACCCGGTCGCTGGGGATGTCCCAGTCCCACAGGCTGTGGCCGGCGCTGTCCAGCGCAAGTTCCCAGCGGCCACCGCCGTCGATCGGCACCGGCTCGGGTACGCTGAGGGTGAAGGCGAGCAGGTTGCCGCTGTTGTCATGCACGGCGCGCAGGTGGCCATCGTAGTGGCCGCGTGGGCCGCCTGGCAGCGTGCAGGCGACGATGCCACCGTCGGCGGCCAGCAGGCGCAGGTCTTCCAGCATCGGCGCGTAGGCGGCCACCGTAGCCGGCAGGCCATGCTCGCGCGCGGCCGGATTGGCCGCGAGCGGGCGCCCGCTACGGTCGACGATGACCAGCGCCGAGGCGAGCGGATGCTGCAGCAGGCTGGCGATGATCCCTTGGTCCACGCGATCTTGCTCCGGATGAAACGCCCGACAGCGGGGCACGCAGTGGTTAACGGCGCCTGCGGCGGATAATTGAGTGGCCAGGGCACACCTGCGCGGTAAGATGACCGGCACCCCTCTTCCCTGCCCACCTCCCTGCCCTGTCCATGCCCGTAGAACCGACCGGCACTGCCCCTGTTCCCGACCCGCGGATGGCGCAGGCGCTGGGGCGCGACCGTCGGCGCGTGGTGCTGAGCTACCTGGCGATGGCGCTGGCCTGGATGATCGCCACAGACGGCGCGGTGACAGCGCTGGTGCCCGACCCGCAGCAGGCGGCACTCTGGCAGAGCATGAAGGGAGCGTTCTTCGCCCTGGCCAGCGCGGGCCTGCTGTACCTGCTGCTGCGGCCGCTGGCCGAGCACGTGCTGCACACCCATGCCCGCCTGCAGGCTTCCGAGCTGCGCCTGCGGCAGATGTTCGAAGGCAACCCGGGCCCGATCCTGGTCTATGACCTGGACACGCTGGCCATCCTCGATGCCAATCCGGCCGCCTGCAGCACCTTCGGCTGGGACCGCGACGCGCTACTGGCACAGACCATCGACGTGCTCTGGCCACCGGGCCAGGACCAGGCGTTGCAGACCAAGCTGGAAGAGATCCGCGAGGCGCCCGAGCAGCTGTGCATCCTGCGCGCGCAGTTGCAGCTGCGCGACGGCAGCCTGCGGCAGATGGAACTGCGCTCGAACGCGATCGACTACGACGGGCACACGGCGCGCCTGCTCATCGCCATCGACCGCACCGCCGAAGACCTGGCGCAGCTGCGGCGCGACCAGGCATTGGCCCGGGTGGAAGAAGCCCACGAACTGGCGCGGATCGGCGCATGGGAACTGGATCCGTCCACCGGCCAGGGCCGTTACTCCAACCAGGTCTATCGCCTGCTGGGCCGTCGCCCGCCCGAGGCGCGACGCTGGCACCGTTTCGACGAACTGCTGGTGGCAGCCGACCCGGCCACCGCCGCACAGACCGATCAGGTGCTGGCCGGGCTGTGCTCCGGCGAGCAGGTGCAGGTGGATGTGCTGCTGCCGGTACTGGCAATGGATGGCCGCGCGCTGATGGTGCACCTGCGTGCGGCCAGCGGTGTGGATGAGGCCGGCCGTGACCGGATCCTGGGCACCCTGCAGGACGTGACCGAACGAGAGCAGTCACGGCGCCTGCTGCGCGAACGCGAGGAGCAGTTCCGCGAGCTGGTGCGGGTGTTGCCCGATGGCGTGGTGATCCTGTCCGACGAACATGTGCTGTACGCCAATGCGTGGGCGGCCGGCCTGTTCGGCTACGGCAGCCACACGCTGCTGGGCGAGCCGCTGTCAGCCTTGGTGGCAGGCAGCGATCTGGCCCGGCTGCGCGCGCAGATGCGCGCTGGGCAGCCCCAGCACAGCCCAGGCCACAGCAGCGTGCTGGCCATGCAGCGCGCCGATGGCCGCAGCTTCCAGGCCGGCCTTGCGGTGGGTGACGTGCGCTACGGCGGGCGTGACTGCAAACTGCTGATCGTGCGCGACCTGAGCGAATCGGAGCAGACCCGCAGCGCGCTGGAGACCAGCAACCGCGAGCTGCAGGCGATGGCCGGTCGTCTGTTCTCGCTGCAGGAAGACGAGCGCCGGGCAATCTCGCGCGACCTGCACGATGACATCGGCCAGGCGATCACCGCGATCAAGCTTTCGGCCTATGCGGCGCAGGACGAGGACGACGCGCAACGGCGCGGCGAGGACCTGGCACAGATCGTCAGCCTGGCCGATACCACCGTCGCCAAGCTGCGCGACATCTCCACCCTGCTGCGGCCGCCGCAGCTGGATGCGCTGGGCCTGGAAGCGGCGTTGAGCTGGCAGGCGCGCGTGCTGTTCCGCTCGTCCAGCGTCGAGCTGCAGGCTGAGATCGAATCGCTGCCCACGCGCCCGGACAACAGCATCGAACAGGCGTGCTTCCGCATCGCCCAGGAAAGCCTGACCAACGCGCTGCGCCACGCGCGCGCCAGCCAGGTGGTGCTGCAGCTGCGCGACGTCGACCAGCGCGGGCTGCACCTGATGATCCGTGACGATGGCGAGGGGTTCGACCCGGATGGCCCGCGCGGCCTGGGCCTGATCGTGATGCGCGAGCGTGCGCAGAGCGTGGGTGGCCATGTCCGGATCGAGTCGGCGCATGGCGCCGGCACCCTCGTCGATGTCCACCTTCCTTACCAGGCCGCTGTTACCGCGGCCGTCGAGTCAGCGGAATACTGAGCCCATGTGGAACCCCAACCTGCCCCCGGTCAGCATCGATGATGCGCCTGATCGCCTCGGCGCCGGCAACCCCGAGCTGCAGGCGATGGTCGCGGAAGCCGCTTCCGGAGGCACCCCGCTGATGCTGATGCATGTGGACATCGACCACTTCGCCTCAGTCAACGAGAACATGAGCGCGGAGGTCGGTGACCAGGCACTGGTGCTGGTCGCCCAGCGCCTGCAGTCCTACCTGCGCGGACGCGGCATGCTGTGGCGGCATGGCAGCGATGAGTTCCTGATTGCCGTACCGCGCACCGCCGATCTGCCGCTGGCCGAGGATTTCGCCGAAGAGATCCGCCAGCAGATGGAGCTGCCCCTCTCGGTACTGCCCTACACGCTGTTCATGACCGGCAAGCTGGGCGTGAGCCTGTGCCCGGAGCACGCCAGCAATGCCTCGCGCCTGCTCGACCATGCCGAGGACGCGCTGTACCAAGCCGCCCGCGAAGGTGGCAATGCGGTGCGCATCCATGCGGTGGACACGCCGCCGAGCGCACATAGCGAGAGCATCATCGCGCGACAGATCGTCGATGCCATTCCCAACGGCGAACTCAAGCTGCGCTACCAGCCGCTGGTCAGCGCCCGCGATGGCCACGTGGTGGGCATGGAGGCGCTGCTGCGCTGGCAGTCGCCCACCCTGGGCATGCTGGTGCCGGAGCGTTTCATGCGCACCGCCGAGCGCCTGGGCATCATCGTGCAGATCGGCACATGGGTGCTGGAAGGCGCGTTGAAGCAGGCCCGGCTGTGGCGCGACCAGGGCTTCGATGACTTCACCATCGCGGTGAATGTTTCCACCCTGCAGCTGCTGCGGCCGAACTTCTTTGCCGAGGTCATGGGCGTGATCCAGGCCTCTGGCGTGCCGGCGCAGATGCTGACGCTGGAGATCAACGAAAGCGCGCTGACCAACAACGTCAACTTCGTCCACGAAACGCTGGCCAACCTGCGCAACGAAGGCATCAGCCTGAGCCTGGACAACTTCGGTACCGGTGATTCCAGCCTGAGTGCGCTGGTGCGCTACCCGGTGGACAAGTTGAAGATCGACCGCAGCTTCATCAAGAGCGCGCCTGCCGGCAATCGTGAAGCGGCGATCGCCCGCGCGATCATCGCGATGGGCCACCAGCTGGGCATGACGGTGATCGCCAACGGCGTGGAATCGCAGGCGCAGCTGGGCTTCCTGCGCCGCAACGACTGCGACGTGTTCCAGGGTTATCTGTTCGGCGAACCGATGTCGGCCGATGCCGCCGGCATGACCCTGCGCCGCCGTTACCTGCGCCCGGAGGCATTCGCCGAAACCCGTCCCGACCGCACCCTGCTGCTGCTGGACGACGAGGAGAACGTGCTGCGCTCGCTGGTGCGCCTGTTCCGCCGCGACGGCTACCGCATCCTGGCCGCAGGCAACGTGCGCGATGCGTTCGATCTGCTGGCGATCAACGACGTGCAGGTGATCCTGTCCGACCAGCGCATGAGCGACATGAGCGGCACCGAGTTTCTGGGCCGGGTGAAGATGCTTTACCCGGACACGATCCGTCTGGTGTTGTCCGGCTATACCGACCTGAACACGGTGACCGATGCGATCAACCGCGGTGCGATCTACCGGTTCCTGACCAAGCCGTGGAATGACGACGAGCTGCGCAAGCACATCCACCAGGCGTTCCGTACGTACGAGGAACAGCGGCGCAGCAACGGTGGGCCGGTTGCCGCCGAGCCGGCTGATGGTGGTGAGGATCGGTCACCGCTGCGCTGAACCTGCACACGGGGTAGTGCCGGCCGCTGGGCGGCAGCTGCGGGGTAGCCGGTTTCATCGGGTTGCCGGCCAGCGGCCGGCACTACCAGAGGCCTTTACCGTGGCTGCTTGATCGGCAGCACCAGGCGGAAGCGCGAGCCGACGCCCGGCGTGCTGTCCAGGTCGATGCGGCCGTGGTGCTTGTTGATGATGCTGTAGGAGATCGACAGGCCCAGGCCGGTACCACTGCCCACTGGCTTGGTGGTGAAGAACGGATCGAAGATGCGCTGGCGCAGTTCCGGCGAGATGCCGCCGCCAGTGTCTTCAAATTCCACCCACACCGTGTCTCCGTCCACGCCGGTACGCACGGTGATCGTGCCGCGCTCGGCGATGGCGTGACCGGCGTTGAGCAGCAGGTTCATGTAGACCTGGTTCAACTCCGACGGCAGGCATTCCACCAGCGGCAGCTGGCCGAACTCGCGCACCAGGTGCACCTTGTACTTGAGCTCGTTCCAGATGATGTTGATGGTCGATTCAAGGCCGGAATGCAGGTCGACCAGCTTCCACGACTCATCGCGGCCGGAATAGGAGAAGTCCTTCAGGTCGCGCACGATGCGGGTGACGCGCTCGATGCCTTCGCGTGATTCGGCCATCAGCTGCGGCAGGTCGCGGCTGATGAAATCGATGTCCAGGCGGTCACGGATATCGTCGATTTCCGGAATCAACGCCTTCGGGTCCGGCGCGCGCAGAGCACGTTCGTAGGCCTCGATCACCGTGAACAGGCTGCGCAGGTATTCCTGCAGGCTGCCCAGGTTGGAATGCACGTAGCCGATCGGGTTGTTGATCTCGTGCGCGACGCCGGCGGCAAGCTGGCCGATGGAGGCCATCTTCTCCGACTGCAACAGTTTTTCCTGGGTGCCGTTCAAGCGCAGGTACGCCTGGCGCAGTTCGGCATGGCGCTGCTGCAGTTCGCGCTCGTAGTCTTCCTGGCCTTCGATATGACGGAACAACGCCAGGTAGTGCCCCGAACCGGGTTCACCATGGAAGTACAGATGGGCGATGACCACGCCCTCGCCCAGCGGCAGGCTGCCGTTCCAGTGACCGTGCTGGCGCGCATGTTCGAGGGCATCCGGCGGCAGCAGTTCACGCAGGCGCTGCGGCGGCGGCAAGGCGCCTTCGTCGCTGCCCAGCAGGCTCTGTGCGGCCGGGTTGGCCAAGGCCACCTGTCCATCTTCGGTGAACAGCAGCAAGCCTTCGCGCAGGCGCTCAAGCAGGGCCTGCAGCACCGGTTGCGGCGGAAGGGGGGCGGTAACCAGAACGTTGGCAGCAGACACGGCGGCTCGGGGCGATCAAACAGGCGCCCAATATACGCGTTCATGCGGCGGCCGACAGCCGCCATCGGACGGTCAGCCGACCGCCGGCCTGTCAGGCGACGGCGAGTGGCCGCCGCGCGGTGACGGTGTGCGACTGGCCCTTGGCATCGTATGCCGAGGACTCTTCGGTGCGGCCCATCTGGCGCAGTGCCCAGTTGACCTCGCGCCGGCGCCGCGACAGCAGCACGCCGTTGGCGCGGTTGCGCTCGGCCAGTTCCTGCAGTTGCTCGCCCTCGCCCACCGGTGGCGCGCCTTCCAGCGCACGCAGCGCTTCCAGCTTCGCACCGGTGGCACGGATCAGGGCGTGCACGTCGTGCTCGACCAGGGCCTGGCGTTCAACGTCCAGGGCCTGGGCAAGGCGCTGCAGCGGCTCGCTCATCGCCGCGGTCATCCTTGCAGCTGCTGGTCCAGTTCAAGCATGCGCGAAGCGATCGCGTCCGGATTGATCTTGTAGGTGCCGTTCTGCAGCGATTCGCGCACCGCTGCAACACGCTGGGCGTCGATCGCCGGGGCGGTGCTCAGCTCACGCTCGATGGCCTGCAGGTTGGTGGCTTCGCCGGTCAGGCGCAGGCTGTCGGCCGCCTCGACCGGACGTGCCGCCGAATCGGTGCTCACGCCGGGCTTTGCGGCCGGGGTGGTCACGCTGCGCAGTGCCTGGGGGACCTGCAGGTTGCCGTCGATTTTCTGGCTCATGGGGTTTCCTGGAGTTGCCGTACACAAGGGATAACGGCCGCAGGGCCGTGATCTTTAGGGGAATTCTGAATTATTTCAACGCGCCACGATTACGTCACCGGCCGCGTCCACCGTGCCCTGCACGATACGGCGCGAGGACAGGTTTTCCACTGAGACGCGCTCGTTCTGCCCGGCATCGCCCAGTGCGCGCCCGGCGATGCGGACCTCGACCGAACCACGCCGCGATACCAGTGCCACATTGTCTCCACGCTTGATGAGACGCTGTGCAACCAGATCATTGCTCGACAACAGGGTTCCCGCCGGCAACGGCCGACGGGCGATGCGGCCGATCGCTGCGGCAGGATCGGCCAGCACTGCGCCGGCAATCCGTGCCGCGTCACGCTGGGCAGTACTGATATCGGCGGCGGCGATGGATTCTCCAGTGCCAATGCCACGGGTCAGCACCAGCACGGTCTGGTTGCGGCGCACCTTCACCGGCACGAACAGGCGCCAGCCGCCGGCGTCCGGGCAACTCACCTCCACCGTGGTGTTGGCCGTGGGCTGCACCTGCAATGCGCCGCCACATTTTGGAAGGCGCAGCGCATCGGCGACGACCGCCTCACCTTCGGTGCCGGCGGCCAGGGTCGACAGTGCCGCGGCACGGATGCTGGCCACCGGCTGCCAGTCGGCCGCAGTTGCCCACGGCGCGGCCACGGCCAGTGCAATGGCAAGGAAAGAAGCAATGCGGCGCATGGCGCCTCCTGTCGGTAAGACCTGGCCCAGACGCGTGCAAGCTGCGTGCCACTGGCCAAGGGCGGACAGCTTCCCGGCCCGTCTCTGCACAGGCCCTCAAGTTCCGCCCTGCCCGCGCCGATACAGCAGCCATGTCCCATGACCTGCTCAACCGGATCGACCAGCGAACCCGACTGGCCGGCCACAATCGCCTGGCGCTGCTGCTGTTCCGCCTCGGCGGACGTCAGCTTTTTGGCGTCAACGTCTTCAAGGTGCAGGAAGTGCTGCGCCGCCCGGAGCTGTTCCAGGTGCCCGGCCTGCCCGGCCAGTTTGCCGGCGTGGCCGATGTACGCGGCCGCTCGGTGCCGGTGCTGGACCTGGGCCTGGCCATCGGCCACCCCGAGCGCGAGCCGGATGCGGACACTGCACCGGGCTATCTGGTGGTGACCGAGTTCAACCGCTCGATCCAGGGCTTCCTGGTCAGCGGCGTGGAGCGCATCGTCAACATCGCGGTGGAAGACATCCACCCGCCGCCGGAACTGGGCGCTGAATCCAGCTACCTGACCGCAGTGACCCGCTTCCAGGGCGAGTTGATCCAGGTGATCGACGTGGAAAGCGTGCTGGCCGACATCGCCCAGGTGCGCGGTGAAGCGGTGCTCGACCCGGCCATGGCGATGCCCGCCGATGCCCCGCAGCTGCAGGTGCTGGTGGTGGATGATTCGCGGGTGGCGCGCCAGCAGATCCGCAGCGTGCTGGACCAGCTGGGGGTGGGTGCGACCCTGCTCTCGGACGGCAAGCAGGCGCTGGACCACCTGCTGCAGATCCATGCCTCGGGTGAAAATCCGGCCGATCGCTACGCCATGGTCATCTCGGACATCGAGATGCCGGCGATGGACGGCTATACGCTGACGACGGAAATCCGGCGGCATGCCGGCCTGTCCGGGCTGTACGTGCTGCTGCATACCTCCCTGTCGGGCGTATTCAACAATGCGATGGTCGAGCGCGTGGGTGCCAATGCCTTCGTCGCCAAGTATTCGCCGCACGAGCTGGCCGATTTCGTGCTGGACCGCCTGCGCAAGGTGGCGATGGCGGCGTAAGGCCCTCTCCGGTAGAGCCGAACCTATGCTCGGCTTGCACGGGGCCTGAACGAAACGCAGCCGAGCATGGCTCGGCTCTACAGGATCGCGCGCCACTTTGGCACACCGCTTGCAGCTTCCCGGGCAATGTTCCCGTGGGAGTGCACCGTGCGCAACCTGATTACCGACTACCTGGGCGTCCATGCCCAGGCAATGCCGTTGCGCGAACAGCGCATGAAGCTGATCGCCAGCAACCTCGGCAATGCCGACACCCCCGGCTACAAGGCCCAGGACCTGGACTTCGATTCGGCCCTGCGCCACGCCCAGGGGCTGGATGCCAACGGCCTGATGACCACCACCAACGAGCAGCACTACGAAATCAGTAGTGGCCTCAATCCGTTCCAGGTGGCCCGCGAGGGCGTGCAGCCCAGCATCGACGGCAACACCGTCGACCCCGATGCCGAACGCGCCGCCTATGGCCGCGCTGCACTGGAATACCGCGCTTCGCTGAGCTTCGTCGAAAGCAAGGTGCGTTCCATGCTCACCGCGATCACGGGGCAATAAGCCATGAGCAACCTGCCGATCTTCGACATCGCCGGTTCCGCACTGCAGGCGCAGTCGGTGCGCATGAGCACCATCGCCTCCAACCTGTCCAACGCTGACAGCATCGCCGGCTCCGCCGACGCGGTGTACAAGCCGCTGGAACCGATCTTCCAGGCGGTCACCAGCAAGACCGATCCGAACATCACCTCGGTGCAGGTCAAGGAAATCACCCAGAGCAACGCGGCGCCGATCAAGCGCTACGAGCCGGGCCATCCGCTGGCCGACGGCGATGGCTACATCTACCAGCCCGACGTCGATCCGGTGGCGCAGATGGTCAACCTGATCTCGACCTCGCGCAATTACCAGGCCGGCGTGGAGATGTTGACCACCGCCAAGGAACTGGCCCTGGCCACCCTGACCATGGGCCGCTGAGGCCCGCTGCACCGGACACCGCCATGACCACTGCCGTCAACAACCAGAGCAACCAGGACGTCTACGCCGCCCTCGGCCTGAACGCCCCCAACAGCAACGCCACCAAGAAGAAGAACACGCTGGACCAGGCCGATTTCCTGCGCCTGATGACCGAGCAGCTGCAGCACCAGGATCCGCTGAAGCCGATGGACAACACGCAGATGGTCTCGCAGATGGCGCAGATGTCGACCGTGCAGGGCATCACCGATCTGAACAAGTCGGTGAAGGGCTTCCAGGAGTCGATGGCCAGCGACCAGGTGCTGCGTGGCGCCGCGCTGGTCGGCCACCAGGTGCTGGTGCCGTCGGAAAAGCTGGTGCTGGAGAAGGAAGGCTCGGTGGAAGGCACGGTTGCCGCACCGGCCGCCGGCATCGTCACCGTGGACGTCACCGACGCCAATGGCGCCAAGGTCACCTCGATCAGCGTGGAAGCCAAGGCTGCCGGCGAGACCGCGTTCACCTGGGATGGCAAGGATGCCAACGGCAAGCGCATGGAGCCGGGCAAGTACAACATCGTTGCCAACCACGTCGACACCACCGGCAAGAGCACCAAGCTGTCCACCTTCGTGCAGGCACCGGTGGAAAGCGTGACCGTCGGTTCCGACGGCCTCTACCTGAATCTCAAGGGCCTGGGCACGGCCCCTCTCGACTACGTGCTCCGCGTCAGCTGAGCCGCACCCACCGCATCCAACAGGAGCATCCCATGGGCTTCAACATTTCCCTGTCCGGCATCAACGCTGCCAACTCGGACCTGAGCGTCACCGCCAACAACGTGGCCAACGTCAACACCACCGGCTTCAAGCAGTCGCGCGCGGAATTCGCCGACCTGTTCGCCGCCACCAGCTACGGCCTGTCCAAGAACGCGATCGGTTCGGGCGTGCGCGTGTCCAACGTGGCCCAGCAGTTCATCCAGGGCAACAACGAGCAGACCGGCCGCAGCCTGGACATGGCCATTTCCGGTGAGGGCTTCTTCACCATGAACATGAACGGTGCACGCGTTTACTCGCGCGCCGGCAACTTCCAGACCGACGCCGCCGGCTACGTGGTCAACCCGCAGGGCGCACGCCTGCAGGTGCTGGCACCGAACGCCGACGGCACCAACTTCGATGCCGGCCGCCTGGTCGACCTGCAGCTGCTGACCACCGACAGCCCGCCCAAGCAGACCAGTGAAGTCAAGGTTGGTTTCACCCTGCCGGGCAATGCCAAGCAGCCGACGGTGAACCCCTTCGACCCTACCAATTCCAACAGCTACAGCCACTCCAGCGGCGGCATCACCGTCTATGACTCGCTGGGCGTCAGCCACACCCAGGTGTCCTACTTCGTGAAGGAAGCGGCCACCAACGCCTGGACGGTGCACAACTACGTCGATGGCCAGCCGGCCGGCACGCCGACCCCGCTGACCTTCGACAACGCCGGCAAGCTGACCGCACCGGCCAACGGCAAGATCAGCCTGGGCACCTTCACCCCGACCACCGGCGCTGGCGTGCTGAACATGACGCTGGATGTGAGCGGCTCGACCCAGTACGGGGAGAAGTTCGCCCTGCGCAACACCCAGCAGGATGGCTACGCGGCCGGCAAGCTCAACGAGATCACCGTTTCGGAAACCGGCGTGGTGTTCGCCCGCTATTCCAACGGCGACGACAAGCCGCTGGGCCAGGTGGCGCTGACCAGCTTCAACAATCCGCAGGGCCTGGAACAGAAGGGCAACAACCTGTGGGTGGAGACCTTCGATTCGGGCACGCCGCGCACCGGCGCCGCCGACACCTCCAACCTTGGCAAGATCCAGGCTGGCTCGCTGGAATCCTCCACCGTCGACCTGACCGAACAGCTGGTCAACATGATCACCGCGCAGCGTAATTTCCAGGCCAACGCGCAGATGATCACCACCCAGGACCAGATCACCCAGACCGTCATCAACATCCGTTGATGACCTGCTGACCCTGTCACGGAACTCCCCGCATGGATAAAGCCCTTTACGTGGCGATGACCGGTGCCCGCGCCTCCCTGCAGGCGCAGGGAACGCTCAGCCACAACCTCGCCAACTCGGACACCCCCGGCTTCAAGGAAGCGCTGGCCAACACCGAAGCCTTCCCGATCCGTGGCCCGGGCTTTGCCTCGCGGGTGGATGCGCTGCACGTCGATGCGGGCTTCAACCGCACCGCCGGCGCGCAGCACATCACCGGCAAGCCGCTGGACCTGTCATTGCAGACCGGCACCTGGCTGGCCGTGCAGTCCACCGATGGCAGCGAGGCCTACACCCGTGGCGCCGCGCTGTCGGTGACCCCGAACGGCCAACTGGTGACCTCCAGCGGCCGTCCGGTACTGGATGACAACAACAACCCGATCGCGATTCCGCCCTACCAGGCGATGGAGATCGGCAACGACGGCACGATCTCGATCATCCCGCAGGGCGAAGGCCCGCAGACGATGGCGATGATCGGCCGGATCAAGGTGGTGCAGGCGCCGGATGAGCGCCTCGAACGCGGCCTGGATGGCCTGTTCCGCAATACCGATCCGCTGCAGCCGTTCGCCCAGGCGCAGGGCACGGCGGTGCACAGCGGCCAGCTGGAAGGCAGCAACGTCGATGCCGCCGGCGCGCTGGTACAGATGATCCAACTGCAGCGCCAGTACGAAATGCAGGTGCAGGTGATCAAGCACGGCGATGACAACGCGCGCAGCGCCAACAGCCTGTTGCGCCTGGGCAGCTGACGGAATTCCGGCACCGGCCTGCGCCGGTGCTGGCACGCCGCTTGCACTCCCTACCCCATGGGCCGCATCGCGCGGCCGGCTTCACCCAGACAGGACTCCGAAGATGAACCAGGCATTGTGGATCGCGAAAACCGGACTGGATGCGCAGCAGATGCGCATGTCGGTGGTTTCCAACAACCTCGCCAACACCAACACCACCGGCTTCAAGCAGGACCGCGCCAGCTTCGAGGACCTGCTGTACCAGCAGGTGCGCCAGCCCGGCGGTTCGTCTTCGGCACAGACCCAGTTGCCCACCGGCCTGCAGATCGGCACCGGCGTGCGCGTGGTGGCCACGGCCAAGAACTTCGAGCAGGGCAGCCAGCAGCAGACCGGTCGCGCGCTTGACGTGATGGTCAACGGCCGCGGCTTCTTCGAAGTGCAGATGCCCGACGGCAGCTCGGCCTACACCCGCGACGGCTCGTTCAAGATCAACCAGGACAGCGAGCTGGTCACCAACAGTGGCTACCCGGTGCAGCCGGGCATCCAGATTCCCGAAGGCGCGCAGTCGGTGACCATCGGTACCGACGGCACCATCAGCGTGAAGATGGCTGACGGTGCGGCATCGGTGGAAGTCGGTGCGTTGACCCTGACCGACTTCGTCAATCCGGCGGGCCTGCAGGCACGCGGTGAAAACCTGTTCCTGGAAACCACCGCGTCGGGCCCGGCACAGAACGGCAACCCCGGTCTGAACGGCCTGGGCACCGTGGTGCAGGGGGCGCTGGAAGGCAGCAACGTCAACGTGGTGGAAGAGCTGGTGTCGATGATCGAAACCCAGCGCGCCTACGAAATGAACGCCAAGGCGATCTCGACCACCGACTCGATGCTCGGCTACCTCAGCAACAAGCTCTGACCGCCCTCACCGGGAAACTGCCATGTCGCCCCTTTCTTCCTTCGCCCGTACCGCCCTTGCCTGCGCCGTGGCTGCCCTGCTCGGTGGCTGCGTGATCGCTGGCGACGTGCGCCCCTATCCGACGATGGCGCCGTTGCAGCCGATCATGCCGCCGCAGGCCGAACCGACCGCCGGCGCGATCTACGCCGCGGGCCCGACGCTGCAGCTGTATTCGGACCGCCGTGCGCGCGATGTCGGCGACCTGCTGACCATCACTCTGCTGGAAAACACCACCGCGCAGACCAGTGCCAACACCGCCACCAACAAGGAATCGAACCTGAGCCTCGGCACACCGTCGATTCTCGGTGCACCGGTCACCCTGGGCGGCAAGGACATCCTGAGTGCGACGGCCAAGGGCGCGCGCGACTTCACCGGCAAGGGCAACAGCGCGCAGAGCAACCGCCTGCAGGGCAACGTGACCGTGACCGTGGTGCAGCGCCTGCCGAACGGCAACCTGGTGGTGCAGGGGCAGAAAAACCTTCGCCTGAACCAGGGTGATGAGCTGGTGCAGGTACAGGGCATCGTGCGCCCCGGCGACATCAGCGCGGACAACACCGTGCCCTCCAGCCGCGTGGCTGAAGCGCGCATCGTCTATGGCGGCCGCGGCCCTGTCGCGCAGTCCAACGCGATGGGTTGGCTGAGCCGCTTCTTCAACTCCGGCCTGACGCCGTTCTGAGTATGGCCATGAAGATTTCATTCCGATATTTCCTGCAGCGACGCATGGCGTCGCTCTACTGCTTGGTCCTGCTGCTGATGGTGGTGGCCCCGGCCAGCGCCGAGCGCATCAAGGACCTGGCCCAGGTGGGTGGCGTGCGTGGCAATGCGCTGGTGGGCTACGGCCTGGTGGTCGGCCTGGATGGCAGCGGTGACCGCACCAGCCAGGCGCCCTTTACCGTGCAGAGCCTGAAGAACCTGCTGGGCGAGCTCGGCGTCAACGTGCCGGCCAACGTCAACCCGCAGCTGAAAAACGTTGCCGCCGTGGCGATCCATGCCGAGCTGCCGCCGTTCGCCAAGCCCGGCCAGCCGATCGACATCACTGTTTCCTCCATCGGCAACGCCGTGTCGCTGCGTGGTGGCTCGCTGCTGATGGCGCCGTTGCGCGGTGCCGATGGCCAAGTCTATGCGATTGCCCAAGGCAACCTGATCGTCGGCGGCTTTGGCGCGCAGGGCAAGGACGGTTCGCGCGTCTCGGTGAACGTGCCCAGCGTCGGCCGCATTCCCAACGGTGCGACCGTTGAGCGCGCCCTGCCCGATGTGTTCGGTGCCAGCGGCGAGATCACCCTGAACCTGCACAACAGCGACTTCACCACCATCTCGCGGATGGTGGGTGCACTCAACAATGCCTTTGGCGAGGGCTCGGCCCGCGCGGTGGATGGTGGCACGGTTGCCGTGCGTGCGCCGACCGATGCCGGTGCGCGCATCGGCCTGCTGGCCCGCATCGAAAACCTGGAACTGACCCCGGGTGCTGCGCCGGCCAAGGTGGTGGTCAACTCGCGTACCGGCACCGTGGTCATCGGCCAGCAGGTACGGGTCGGCCCGGCCGCGATCTCGCACGGTTCGCTGACGGTGACCATCCAGGAAAACACCAACGTCAGCCAGCCCAACGCCTTTGCCGGTGGCCAGACCGTGGCCACGCCGCAGTCCACCATTACCGCCACAAACGATGGCAGTCGCATGTTCAAGTTCAACGGCGGCACCACCCTGGACGAGATCGTGCATGCGGTGAATGCCGTTGGCGCGGCACCGGGCGACCTGATCGCGATCCTGGAAGCACTGAAGCAGGCCGGCGCCCTGAGCGCCGAGCTCGAGGTGATCTGACATGCGCATCACTCCCGCATTCGAGCTGAGCCCCGCACAGCAGAACGACCCGGCGAAGATCGACAAGGTCGCGCGCCAGCTTGAAGGCCAGTTCGCGCAGATGCTGGTCAAGAGCATGCGTGATGCCAGCTTCGGCGATTCGCTGTTCCCCGGGGAAAACAAGATGTTCCGGGAGATGTACGACCAGAAGATCGCCGAGGCGATGACCCGCGGCAAGGGCCTGGGCCTGTCGAGCATGATCACCCGCCAGTTGTCCGGCGCACAGGCCGATGGCCCGGCACTGGATACCCGGGTGGATCCGGCCAAGGCCAGCCGCGCCTACCAGCTCAATGCGCCGGCGGCGCCGTCGCTGCCGCTGCAGGATGCCGGCCAGGCCGTGCGCATGCTGCAGCAGATGGCGGCCGGTGTGCAGGAGGGCGCGCAGTCTTCGGTCGCACCGATGGAGCAGGCGCTGGACCTGATCGCGGGCCGGGAAAGCAGCAGCATGCACCGTTCGCTGGGCACCGACGATCCCTATGCCGGCGCCATCGGTGGTGCCGATTGGGCCGCTGCCAGCGACCAGTGGGCACCGACCGCCAGCAACCGCGGCAGCAGCGGCACCCCGGCCGATGCGCTGGCCACCCGCACCGCCGTCGCCCAGCTGGGCGCGCACACACCCGAAGGCTTCGTCGCCAGCATCTGGCAGCACGCGCAGAGCGCGGCCAAGGAACTGGGCGTGGACGCCCGCGCCCTGGTTGCGCAGGCAGCGCTGGAAACCGGCTGGGGCAAGCGCCAGATCAAGCATGCCGACGGCAGCACCTCGCACAACCTGTTCGGCATCAAGGCCACCGGCTGGAAGGGCCAGAGCGCTACCGCTGGCACCCATGAGTATGTCGATGGCGTGCGCCGCAACGAGACCGCCAGCTTCCGCGCCTACACCTCGCCCGCGGAGAGCTTTGCCGACTACGTGCGCCTGCTGAAGACCAGCCCGCGCTACCAGCAGGCGCTGCAGGCCGGCACCGATGTGCAGGGCTTCGCGCGCGGCCTGCAACGCGCCGGCTACGCCACCGATCCGCGCTACGCGGCCAAGATCGCCGCGATCGCCGGCGGCCCGACCATCGAGCGCGCCGTGGCCGCCGTGGCCGACGCCGGCTCACGCATCGGTCAGACCTTCGCCAGCACCGCAACCGCGGCGCTGGGTATCACTCGTCGTTGAGGAACCCCATGTCCAGCGTACTTTCCACCGGTACCAGTGCCCTGCTCGCCTTCCAGCGTGCGTTGGCCACCACCAGCCACAACGTGGCCAACCTCAACACGCCCGGTTACAGCCGGCAGAAGGTCGACTTCGCCACCGCCACCCCGCAGAACTATGGCTACGGCGACGTTGGCAACGGCACCCGCATCGTCGACATCCGCCGCGCGGCCGACCAGCTGGCGATCTCGCGCCTGCTCGACAGCAGCGGTGAGCTGGCGCGCCTGAAGCAGCTTTCGGGCATGGCCGACCGGGTCAATGCGCTGTTCTCCGACGCGGCCACCAACGTGGCCGGGGTCTGGTCGAACTTCTTCGACACCGTCAGCGGCCTGTCCTCCAACGCGGCCGGCACCGCCGACCGGCAGAACATGCTGGATGGTGGCAAGGCGCTGGCCAATCGCTTCAGCCAGCTCAACACCCATCTGAACAACCTCAATGGCGAGGTCAACAACGGGTTGATGGCCGGTGCCACCGAGGTCAACCGGCTGGCGTCGGAGATCGCGCAGATCAACGGCGCGATCGGCACCAACATCGCCAACGCCGCCCCTGACCTGCTCGATCGCCGCGACCAGTTGATCTCGCAGCTGGTGGGCTACACCGGCGGCACGGCGGTGATCCAGGACGGCGGCATCATGAACGTCTACACCGCCGGCGGCCAGGCGCTGGTGGTAGGCACCACGGCATCGAAGGTCACCACGGTGGCCGACCCGTACCAGCCCGAGCGCCTGCAGCTCGCACTGCAGACCCAGGGCGGCACCATTACCCTGGACCCGAAGGCTGTGGGCGGCCAGATCGGGGGCCTGCTCGAGTTCCGCGATACCGTGCTGACCCCGGCCCAGGCCGAACTGGGCAAACTGGCTGTCGGCCTGGCCGAGACCTTCAACAGCACCCATCGCCAGGGCGTCGATCTGTACGGCAAGATGGGCGGCGACTTCTTCAACATCGGCACGCCGCGTGTCACCGGCAATGCCAGCAACACCGGCACCGGTTCGATCAGCGCCAGCTATGGCGACCTTGGCAAACTGGAAGCGCAGAACATCGTGCTGAAGTTCGATGGCAGCAACTGGACCGCCAGCCGCGCCGACACCGGTGCGAGCGTTCCGCTGACCGGTACCGGCACCGCCGCTGACCCGTTGCTCATCAACGGTGTGAAGCTGGTGGTCGGTGGTACCCCGGCGGCCAACGATCGCTTCCTGCTGCAGCCGACGGCCGGCGTGGCCGGCAGCCTGGAGATGGCGATCACCGATCCCTCGCGCATTGCCGCGGCGGCCGCGATCAAGGGTGCGGCGGCACTGGCCAACACCGGTACCGGCAAGCTGAGCGGCGTGACCGTGACCGACTCGGCCAACGCCAACCTGCGCAATCCTGCTGCAATCGTGTTCACCTCGGCCACCACCTACACCATCGATGGTGGCCCGCCGCAGACCTACACGCCCGGCCAGACCATCAGCGCAAACGGCTGGAGCTTCGTGCTCGATGGCGTGCCGAAGAATGGCGACACCTTCAACATCACTCCGACCCCGGCCGGCTCGTCGGACAACAGCAACGCGACCAAACTGTCCAAGGTGGAATCGGCCAAGGCGTTCAACGCCGGCACGGTGACACTGGGCGGGGCATTGGGCGGGCTGACCACCCAGGTCGGCGCGGCGGCGCGTTCGGCGGAATACTCGCTGGGGGCGCAGCAGGTGATCGCCGACCAGGCGCAGGCGGCGCGTGACGAAGTCTCGGGCGTCAACCTCGATGAGGAAGCGGCTGACATGCTGCGCCTGCAGCAGGCCTACCAGGCCGCCTCGCAGCTGATCTCCACCGCCGACTCGATGTTCCAGACCATCCTGGGAGCCGTGCGCCGATGAGCAACCGCATCTCCACCGGAATGATGTACAGCCAGTCGGTGGCGCTGATGATGGCCAAGCAGGCCAAGCTCAGCCATCTGGAACAGCAGATCGCCACCGGCAGCAAGATCGTCAGCGCCAAGGACGATCCGGTCGCCGCAGGTGCCGCGGTTGGCCTGGACCGCAGCCTGGCCGCACTGGAGCGCATGAAGCTCAACGGCAACAACGTGCAGAACCGCCTGGGCGTGCAGGAAAACACCCTCGCCCAGGTCAACGACCTGATGGCGCGCGTCAACGATCTGACCATCCAGGCCAGCAATCCCGCCTTGAGTGCGCCTGACAAGAAGACCCTGATCACCGAGTTGAACCAGATCCGCGACGGTCTGCTGTCGCTGGCCAACAGCAGCGATGGCACCGGCCGCTACGTGTTCGGTGGTACCAACGACAGCGATCCGCCGTTCGCCAAGATTGACGGCAAAGTTGTCTATCGCGGCGACCAGACCCAGCGCCAGGTGGAAGTCGGCCCGGACACCTACGTGCGCGACGCCCTGCCCGGCAGCGAGATCTTCCTGCGCATTCCCACCGGCGATGGCTTCGTCGATGGCAGTGCAGCGGCAGGCAACACCGGCAACGGCGTGCTGACCAACATCACCCGCGATGGCAGCGACAGCTGGAACGGGCAGGCGTTCAGTGTGCGCTTCACGGCCGCCGACCAGTACGAAGTACTGGACGGTGCCGGCAACGTGACCAGCACCGGCACCTACAAGGCCGGCAGCGAACTGGAGATCAATGGCGTTCGCCTGCAGATCGCAGGCACGCCAGCGACTGGGGACAGCTTCAACGTGCAGGCCGCCAGCAGCCGCGACATCTTCGGCACCATGGACAAGCTGATCGCCGCGCTGGATGCCGATACCGGTACCCCGGCGAAGATGGCCGCGCAGCAGAACGAGCTGCAGAGCGCATTGCGTGATGTCGGCCGCGCTGCGGAACGGATGATCGATTCCCGCGCTGCCGGTGGCGCGCAGCTGAAGGCGCTGGACAATGCGGCGGAGATGCGCGAGGCCAATGGCGTAACGCTGAAGACCACGCTGTCGCAGATGCGTGACCTGGACTACGCCGATGCGTTGAGCCAGTACCAGCTGGAAAGCACCGCATTGCAGGCGGCACAGACACTGTTCTCGCAGATGCAGTCGATGTCGCTGTTCAACAAGATCCGCTGATTCCACGCGCCCGCGTTGGAGCCCAAGGCCGCGATGCCCTGCATCGCGGCCTTTTTCGTTTCCGCGGTCATGTACCGCTGCGCTCGCCGGGCCATGCCCGGCGGATGTGCCGGGATCGCCCATCAAGCCCAGCCGGGCCCCGCCGATACCTTCATCAGCGTGGGGCGGGCATGACTGGCCACCCCTTCCAGGGTTCACCCCGCCCCTTCCGGGCCGGCGGAAATCCCCGGAAAAACAGCTTTCAGCGACGAAATTCGGCTGCAACGAAATTCCCCGCTAAAGGTTGTTGACAAAGCGCCGTTATTCATTTGGCAACGGCGAAGCACACAGCCAAACAAAAAAATCAGGCGGCGCTTCGTTTCATTCACCAACGGGTTCCACATAAGAGGAGACGACCCCATGGCACAGGTAATCAACACCAATACGATGTCGCTCAACGCTCAGCGCAACCTGAGCACCAGCGGCAGCTCGCTCGCTACCACCATCCAGCGCCTCTCGTCCGGCCTGCGCATCAACAGCGCGAAGGACGACGCCGCCGGTCTGGCCATCAGCGAGCGCTTCACCACCCAGATCCGTGGTCTGGACGTGGCCATCCGCAACGCCAACGACGGCATCTCGCTGGCCCAGGTCGCCGAGGGTTCGCTGAACGAAGTCGGCAACAACCTGCAGCGCATCCGCGAACTGGGCGTGCAGGCCTCCAACGCCACCAACTCGGCCAGCGACCGCAAGGCGCTGCAGGCCGAAGTGACCCAGCTGGTCAGCGAGATCGACCGCGTCGCCAAGCAGGCCGACTTCAACGGCACCAAGCTGCTGGATGGTTCGTTCACCAGCCAGCTGTTCCAGGTGGGCGCCAACGCCGGCCAGGCCATCGCCATCAACAGCGTGGTCAACGCCAAGGCCGATTCTCTGGGCGCGGCCAACTTCGCCAACGGCTACACCGGAACCGCTCTGGCCGTCGACAAGGCCACCGCCGATACCACCTATTCCGGCCTGCAGATCTCGGTGACCCCGCCGGGCGGCACCGCCACCACGGTCACCGTCAGCGACTTCACCGTGAAGGCCGGCGAGTCGATCACCTCGGCCACCGCAGCTGCGATCAACAACAAGCTGGGCGAAACCGGCGTGGTTGCCTCCGTCAACGCTGGCGTGGTCAGCCTGGCGTCGGTCAAGGACGGCCAGACCTTCACCCTGGGCGTCAGCGCGGCCACCCCGCCGGCCGGCGTCACCGCCGCCACCATCGCCGGCCTGGGACTGACCGAGACCAGCACCAACGGCGGCACGCTGACCGGCGCAACGGCCAGCTTCGTCAAGGACCTGAACGTCACCACGGCCGAGGGCGCGCAGAAGGCGATGTCGATCGTCGACAAGGCCCTCGAATCGGTCAACAGCGTGCGCGCCGACCTCGGCGCGATCCAGAACCGCTTCACATCGGTGGTCGCCAACCTGCAGACCTCCTCGGAGAACCTGTCCGCATCGCGCAGCCGCATCCGCGATACCGACTTCGCCAAGGAAACCGCCGAGCTGACCCGCACCCAGATCCTGCAGCAGGCCGGTACGGCCATGCTGGCCCAGGCCAACCAGGTACCGCAGAACGTGCTCAGCCTGTTGCAGCGCTGACATGAGCCGCCCCCGGGGCACGTCGGGGGCGTCTAACCCAACTCACGTGCAACCGCTCAAGGACCTCTCCTCATGGCACAAGTAATCAACACCAACACGATGTCGTTGAATGCTCAGCGTAACCTGAGCACCAGCGGCAGCTCGCTGGCCACCACCATCCAGCGCCTGTCCTCCGGTTCGCGCATCAACAGTGCCAAGGACGATGCGGCCGGTCTGGCCATCTCCGAGCGCTTCGGCACGCAGATCCGCGGTACCGACGTTGCCATCCGCAATGCCAACGACGGCATCTCGCTGGCCCAGGTCGCCGAAGGTTCGCTGACCGAAATCGGCAACAACCTGCAGCGCGTCCGCGAGCTGTCGGTGCAGGCCTCCAACGCCACCAACTCGGCCAGCGACCGCAAGGCGCTGCAGGCCGAAGTGACCCAGCTGGTCTCGGAAATCGACCGCGTCGCCAAGCAGTCGGACTTCAACGGCACCAAGCTGCTGGACGGTTCGTTCTCCAGCCAGCTGTTCCAGGTCGGCGCCAACGCCGGCCAGGCCATCGCCATCGACAAGACCATCGATGCCAAGGCCAATGCCCTGGGTGGCGCCAAGTTCGACACCAACGCGCTGGTCCTGGCCGACCCGGGCACCAACGCGGACTTCACCACCACCGGCCTGTCGATCAACGGTGTGGCCATCGCCGACGTCTCGGTCAAGCAGGGCGCCGACGCCGCTGCCACCGGCAAGGCGTCGCGTGAAGCGCTGGTGACCGCCATCAACGCCAAGATCGGTGAAACCGGCGTCTACGCCGAAGTGAACGGCACCGCCGGCGTGACCCTGACTTCGGTCAAGGACAGCGCCAATGCCGATGGCTCGTTCAAGGCCATCACTGCGACTCCGGGCACCTGGGCAGGCAACACGCAGGCCACCTTCACCGCCACTGCCGCTGCTGCGGCCCCGGCAGCGAAGTACGCCAGCAACCTGGACGTCAGCACCGTGAAGGGCGCCCAGCAGGCGATGGAAATCGTCGACAAGGCCCTGGGTGCGATCAACAGCACCCGCGCTGACCTCGGTGCGATCCAGAACCGCTTCACCTCGGTCGTGGCCAACCTGCAGACCTCGTCGGAAAACCTGTCCTCGTCGCGCAGCCGCATCAAGGACACCGACTTCGCCAAGGAAACCGCCGAGCTGACCCGCACCCAGATCCTGCAGCAGGCCGGTACGGCCATGCTGGCCCAGGCCAACCAGGTGCCGCAGGGCGTGCTCAGCCTGCTGCGCTGATCTGCTCTCTGATCGACCTCCGGGCGCTGCATGACGCGGCGCCCGGATCCTGAAACACGTTCCACCTTCGCCAAAGGAAAAGCACCATGGCACAAGTCATCAACACCAATACCATGTCCCTGAATGCTCAGCGCAACCTGAGCACCAGTGGCAGCTCGCTGGCCACCACCATCCAGCGCCTGTCCTCCGGTTCGCGCATCAACAGCGCCAAGGACGATGCGGCCGGTCTGGCAATCTCCGAGCGCTTCGGCACCCAGATCCGTGGCACCGACGTGGCCATCCGCAATGCCAACGACGGCATTTCGCTGGCCCAGGTCGCCGAAGGTTCGCTGACTGAAATCGGCAACAACCTGCAGCGCGTCCGCGAGCTGTCGGTGCAGGCCTCCAACGCCACCAACTCGGCCAGCGACCGCAAGGCGCTGCAGGCCGAAGTGACCCAGCTGGTTTCGGAAATCGACCGCGTCGCCAAGCAGTCGGACTTCAACGGCACCAAGCTGCTGGACGGCTCGTTCTCCAGCCAGCTGTTCCAGGTGGGCGCCAACGCCGGCCAGTCGATCGCCATCGACAAGACCATCGACGCCAAGGCTGGCTCGCTGGGCACCGCGACCTTCGCCAACGGCGCAACTGACGCCCTGGTTGCCAGCACCGACGGCGCACGCATCACCGGCAAGGTGATGGGCGTGGACATCGGTACGGTCGAACTGAAGGCCGGCGCCACCACCGCAGACGCTTCGAAGGCGGTCGCGACCGCGATCAACGCCAAGATCGGTGAGGCCGGCATCTACGCCGAAGCCAATGCCGACGGCACGATGAAGCTGAGCTCGGTGAAGGAAGGCAAGGCAATCGTGGCCGCCGACATCGCCCTGGAGCGCAGCGACCTGAACGCCGGTACCGGCGTGTGGGGCGCGAAGGCTGCAGCCGGCGCCTACACCGCCGGCACCGACACCGCCGCCAACGTGCAGAAGCTGGATGTGAGCACCGTGCTCGGCGCCCAGCAGTCGCTGGAAGTGGTCGACAAGGCCCTGGGTGCGATCAACAGCACCCGCGCCGACCTAGGTGCGATCCAGAACCGCTTCACCTCGGTCGTAGCCAACCTGCAGACCTCGTCGGAAAACCTGTCCTCGTCGCGTAGCCGCATCAAGGACACCGACTTCGCCAAGGAAACCGCCGAGCTGACCCGCACCCAGATCCTGCAGCAGGCCGGTACGGCCATGCTGGCCCAGGCCAACCAGGTGCCGCAGGGCGTGCTCAGCCTGCTGCGCTGATCCACGGCAAGAAGGCGCCGCTACCGTCGGCTTGAACCGACGGTAGCGGCAACCCGACAGCCACGGCGTACACAGATGCGGGCCATGCCCGGCCCGGGAAGCGTCCCGAACCGGCTTGGCATCGCCCGCCCCTGCGGACCTCTCTTTCAGCGTTGTGCATTTTGACTGTACGTACCGGGCGGCTTCGTCTCCCCCCGATTGTCAGTAGCCTGATCCCTCCCCTGCATTGGGGGAGGGTTTTTTACAGACCCCCGGCAGCCCGCGGTGAACCCACCCGCACCCTGCCCCAGACCTCCTGCAACCGGCGTGCCAGAACTGCCCTTCCGGCCAGTGGCACGGCGCATGCATCAACGAAGTCCTCAAGACCCAGCGGCGCAGGCCGCTATTTTCGTTGACGACGGGCCGCCGCACGATGGCCAGGCCCGTATACCAGGAGAAACGACGTGGCAGACTTTGGATACGGTGGCATTGGCTCAGGGCTGGATATCTCCAGCATCGTCAACCAGCTGGTCGCGGCGGACCGCAAGCCGGCCGACAACGCGCTGAACCTGCAGCAGTCCAAGACCAAGATGCAGTTGTCGTCGCTCGGCACGGTCACCTCGGCGTTCGACAAGCTGAAGACCGCATTGACCGCGCTGAAGGCCACCACTGCCTTCGACACCCGCACCGTCACCGCCACCGGCAAAGCCGGCCCCAACAACGCCAACGATGTGCTGACCGCGTCGGTAGCGCTGTACGACGTGGGCACCAGCAAGGCCGCCGCGTCCAACGGCACCCATCTGATCGAGGTGAAGAACCTGGCATCGGCGCACAAGCTGATCGCCGACACCTCGGTGCCAAAGACCGACACCTTCGGTGCCGGAACCTTGACGCTGACCGTTGGCGTGGGCGACAAGGCCAAGACGATGAACGTGCAGGTGGAGGAAGGCGACACCCTCACCACCGTCCGCAACAAGATCGACGCGGCTGGCCGCAAGGAAGGCGTGCAGGCGACACTGATCACCTCCGGCGACAACCAGTACCTGTCCATCGCCCAGGAAAAGACCGGTGCAGCCAGCGCCATCAAGCTGGAGTACGCCGGCAGCGATCCGAAGCTGGGCGCGCTGGTCGGCAGCCTGAAGGAAAACAGCCCCGCCAAGGATGCGCTGCTGACCATTGATGGTGTGGAAGTAGTGAGTGCCAGCAACACCGTGGCCGATGCCGTGCCAGGCCTGACCCTGAACCTGAAGGAACAGGGCAAGAGCACGGTGGTCATCAGCACCGACACCACTGCCGCGACCAAGGTGATGCAGGAGTTCGTGACCGCCTACAACGCGGCCGTCGCGGCGATCAACACCGAAACCAAGTACGACCCGAAGACCAAGGAAGCGGCTGCACTGACCGGCGACGCACAGATGCGTGGTGCGATCGCGCAGCTGCGTTCGACGATGTCCGGCGTGCTCAAGGACCTGGCAGGCGACCAGCTGGACGCCAAGGCGCTGGGCCTGCAGACCCGCGGCTACCCCAACGCCGATGGCACCCTGGTGCTGGACAGCACCAAGTTCGCTGCCGCCCTCGCCGCCCAGCCGGAAAAGATCCGCCAGGCGGTCACCGGCGATACCGGCGGTGCCGGCCGCCTGTATTCGCTGGTTGACGGCTACGTCAGCACCACGGTCGGCAAGGAAGGCGCGTTCGTCGCCCGCACCAAGGGACTGAACACCACGCTGGACAACATCGACAAGCGCCGCAAGGACCTGGACGCGCGCATGGTCGGTGTCGAGGCCCGTTACAAGAAGCAGTTCGTGGCATTGGACAGCCTGATGGGCAAGCTGCAGCAGAGCAACACCGCCCTGCAGCAGCAGCTGGCCCAGTTGAACCGCTGAGGAAACACGCGCGGCGCTCAAGTTTGGCGCCGTACGCACCGATAACGGACGCAACAGCAATCATCGCAGTGCCGGCGTCAACGGTCCCTTCGACCGCACCCCGGCACCCCGCGCAAGGGAGAATCACGAATGTACGGTTCCAGCCGTCAGTACGCCGAGCAATACCGCCAGGTGGGTGTGACCAGTGCGGTCGCCGATGCCGATCCGCACAAACTGGTGGCGCTGCTGCTGTCCGGCGCACTGGAGCGCGTGCGCCGTGCACAGGCCACGCTCGAGCAGGGCGACCAGGCCGGCAAGGGCAAGGCGATCGGCGAAGCATGCGCGATCGTCGCCCACCTCAACGGCTCGCTGGACCACGAAGCCGGCGGCGAGATCGCCGGCAACCTGTCGGCGCTGTATGACTACCTGCTGCAGCGCCTGACCGAGGCCAACCTGCACAACGATCGCGCTGCACTGGACGAATCGCTGCAACTGCTGGGCGAGATCGACGGTGCCTGGAATGCCATTCCGCACGAACAGCGCCGTCCCGCGGCGGTGGCGCCATGAGCCTGCTTGAACTCAATGCGCAGCTGGATGCCTTCGAGAAAGCCCTCGACGAAGAGGCATTCGAACAGGCCGACAGCCTGCTCGACGGCCATGACAGCACCCTGCATGCACTGCTGAGCCAACCGTTGACCAGCGCCGACCACGCACCGCTGTCGGCGCTGCTGGAACGCCAGCAGAGCCTGATTGGCCTGCTGCGCCAGCGTCGCGATGCCGTATCGGTGCAGATGCAGGACGGCCGCCGCTCCCTTCGCGCCGCGCATGCCTACCTGCAGGCAGAATCGCTGGCATGACCGTCCTGCCGACCACGTCCCTGCACCACCCGGCCGAAAGCGAGCTGTTCGACGAAACGCTCAGCTGCGAACTGGCCCTTCCCGCCGAGTTCCAGGCCGGTAGTGCAACAGGCCGGACCAGCAGTGCCGAGGGCCTGCTGCGCAGCCTGGCGCTGGTCGAAGACAGTCGCATCGACGAACACGAAGAACGCAGCGAAGCCAGCCTGCAGCTGCAGCGCCTGGAAGCCAAGGTGGACCTGACCATGGTCCTGCTCGGCCGCCTGATCCGCCAGCAGGGCCAGGAACCGACGCTGCGCCCGGTGCGCTGGTCGCGCCGCGGCATCCGCCTGCAGCTGGGCCCGCGCAGTGGCAGCCTGCCCGGCCAGGCCGGCGTGGTCCGCCTGCAACCCAGCGACTGGCTGCCCGACCATATCGACCTGCCGGTGGAAGTCATCGCCGAAGCAGCTGATGGCGGCGGCGGCCACTACCTGTGGCTGCGTTTCCATCACCTCGGCGATGGTCTGGAAATGGCGATGGAACGGCATCTGTTCCGGCTGCATCGGCGGCAGGTGGCCGAGGCCCGTCGCGCACGCTGAAATCTGCCACCATGCAGGCAGACGGCCAGCCCTTGGCGTGCCCGTTCAGCTAAGTTAAGGTGGACCCCCCTCCCCAACCTCCAGCGTGCCTGTGCGAGTTCTCATCGTCGACGATCACACCCTGGTTCGCGCCGGCCTGGCGCGGTTGCTGCAGGGGTTTGCCGACGTGCAGCTCGTCGCCGAGGCCAGCAATGCCGAACAGGCACTGCAGATGGCCCTGAAGCACGCGCCGGATGTGGTGCTGATGGACCTGTCGCTGCCCGGCCGTACCGGCCTGGAAGCACTGAGCGACATCCGCCTGCGCGCACCGGGTACGCGCATCGTGATGATGACCATGCATGATGACGCCGCCCACGTACGCGATGCACTCGATCGCGGCGCCGTCGGTTTCGTGGTGAAGGATGCCGCGCCGCAGGAACTGGAACTGGCGCTGCGTGCCGCGCATGCTGGCCAGGTGTTCCTGAGCCCGCAGATCTCGGCCAAGATGCTGGCACCGATGCTCGGCCGCGAAAAGCCGACCGGCATAGCCGCACTGTCGCCGCGCCAGCGCGAGATCCTTCGCCGCATCGGCAAGGGCGAGAGCAACAAGGAAATCGCCGCCGACCTTGGCATCAGCGTCAAGACGGTGGAGACCCATCGCGCGCGCATGATGGAATCACTGGGCTGCCGTCGCGCCAACGATCTGCTGCTGCTGGCTGCGCGCCACCAGCACGAGCTGGAATGACGTCCACGCGCCACGGGTAACACCGTGGTGCCGCCCACGGGGTTGACGACGAAATACCGTCACCCACACGTGCCCCGACGGGATTCCGTACAGCAGGCGCGAGCGCGCAGCTCGGCGATCGACCACGAATCAACGAGTTAGCGACCGCAATCGTCAAATTCCCGCGCTTGTGTAGGGGATTTCCTTACAAGCTGTCGGGAATACCACCAACCCCCTCAGGAACCCCCTGATTCCGCCCCTGCCGGATCAAAAGCAAGATGTGTTCCACAAGGCGTCGGGGAGCGGCGCCGGGGAATCACGATGAAGGCTTCACTTTCGACCCAGCTGGGTCAACAGCTTCACCTCACCCCGCAGTTGCTGCAGTCGATCAGGCTGCTGCAGCTCGACGGCCTGCACCTGGAGCAGGAAATCCAGCGCCTGCTGGAATCCAATCCGCTGCTGGAAATCGAAGACGCCGAAGCGCCCGCCGCTGAAGCCACCGATGCAGCCAGCACCACGCTCGATACGGCTGCGTTCGACGAGCTGCCCGAATCCTCGATGTGGGATGTGTCCGGCGCCAACTGGCAGGACGGCGATGACGACCGCATGGCGCGCATTGCCGCTGGCGAGTCGAGCGACCCGCAGCTGCGCGTGCTGCAGCGCCTGGCGCTGGACCTGGACGAGCGCGAACTGGCCGTGGCCGCCTTCTGGCTGGAACACTGCGACGATGCCGGCTACCTGCAGGCACCGCTGGCACAGCTGCAGCTGCTGGCCAGCGCGCAGTTCGATATCGATGCCAACGGCGTTGAAGCGATCCGTCAGCACCTGCTGCAGGGCGAGCCGGCCGGCATGGCCGCGCAGGACCTGCGCGAATCGCTACTGGCCCAGCTGTGCAGCCTGCACGGGGTGGTGCCGGCACGTCATCTCGCCGCGCGCATTCTGGACGGCGCGCTCGATGCCTTGGCCGCCCACGACTACCCTGCCCTCGCCCGCCAGCACGATGCCGAGATCGAGGACGTGCGCGAAGCCGTTCGCCTGATCCTGTCGCTGCAGCCGCGCCCGGGCGACAGCCTGCTGCCCGAGCGCAATGCAGTGGTGGTGCCCGACGTGGTCGCCTGGCACGCCGATGAACAATGGAAGGTGGCACTGAACCCGGCCACCAGCCGCCGGGTGTCGATCAACAGCCAGTACGAACAGGCCCTCGCCGAGACCAGCGACGCCGCCCCCGCGCTGCGCGAGATGCTGCAGGAGGCGCGTTGGTTCAGCCGCGGCCTGTCGATGCGCTACGACACCCTGCTGCGCACCGCGCGGGTGATCGTCGAGCGCCAGGCGGCCTTCCTTGTGCGTGGCGAGGAAGCCATGGCACCGCTGACCCTGAAGGAAGTGGCCGAGGAAATCGGCATGCACGAATCCACCGTTTCGCGCATCACCACCGGCAAGTACCTGCAGACCCCGCGCGGCACCTTCGAGCTCAAGCACTTCTTCGCCGTGCGCCTGGAAGGCGCCAGCGTGTCCGGCCAGGCGGTCAAGGCCATGGTCCGCCGCCTGATCGATGCCGAGCCCGCCGGTCGCCCGTTGGCGGACGAGGCCATCGCTGGCCTGCTGTCCCGCCAGGGGGTGAACATTGCCCGTCGAACCGTCGCAAAATACCGCGAACAACTGGATATCGCCCCGGCCCGCGAACGGCGCCGGGTCAACGCCAGGCAACCGCAGCTGGCCCGGGTGGGCTGAAAAGGATGTTGGACATGAACAAGCTCACAGTTCTGCTGGTCGATGACCACGAGGGCTTCATCAACGCGGCGATGCGACACTTCCGCAAGATCGACTGGCTGCAGATCGTCGGCAGCGCCGGCAACGGCCTGGAGGCGATCGAACGCTCGGAAAGCCTGCGCCCGCAGGTGGTGCTGATGGATCTGGCGATGCCGGAAATGGGCGGCCTGCAGGCCACCCGCCTGATCAAGTCTCAGGACGATGCACCGTACATCGTGATCGCCAGCCACTTCGACGACGTCGAGCACCGCGAACACGCGCTGCGCGCCGGCGCCGACAACTTCGTCAGCAAGCTGTCCTACATCCAGGAAGTCATGCCGATCCTGGAAGGCCTCAGGGAGGATCGGTCGTGAGCGAATCGCGCATCCTGGTACTGGACAACGATGCGGTGCGTGCCGAGCGCACCGTCGCCCTGCTGGAATTCATGGACTTCAACCCGCGCTGGGTTTCCGACGCCGCCGATTTCGACCTGGCCCGCCAGCGTCAGAACGACTGGATGGCGGTGATCGTCGGCAACCTGGACGACAGTGCCGCCAGCACCGCGCTGTACGCCTGGCTGGGCGGCAGCAGCCTGCCGCCGCCGGTGCTGCTGGCCGACGGTGATGCCACTGCGTTCGCCCACCGGCATGGCCTGCATGAAGCCAACATCTGGCCGCTGGAAGCGCCGCTGCGCCATGCGCAGATGGAAGCCCTGCTGCGTCGCGCAAGCCTCAAGCGCCTGGATGCCGAACACCAGGCCGGTGCCGTGCAGGACCAGGGCCCGACCGGCAACGGTCCGGCGGTCAGCGCACTGCGCACGATGATCGAGCAGGTCGCCGCGTTCGACACCACCGTGCTGGTGCTCGGCGAATCGGGCACCGGCAAGGAAGTGGTATCGCGCAGCATCCACCAGCGCTCGCCGCGCCGCGATGGTCCGTTCGTGGCAATCAACTGCGGCGCGATTCCGGCGGAACTGCTGGAAAGCGAACTGTTCGGTCACGAGAAAGGCGCCTTTACCGGCGCGCTGACCGCGCGCAAGGGCCGTTTCGAAATGGCCGAGGGCGGCACCCTGCTGCTCGATGAGATCGGCGACATGAGCCTGCCGATGCAGGTCAAGCTGCTGCGCGTGCTGCAGGAGCGCAGCTTCGAACGTGTTGGCGGCAACCAGACCATCCGCTGCAACGTGCGGGTGATCGCCGCGACCCATCGCGACCTGGAAAGCCGGATTGCCGATGGCAAGTTCCGCGAGGATCTGTTCTATCGCCTCAACGTATTCCCGATCGACGTGCCGGCGCTGCGCGAGCGTCGCGAAGACCTGCCGGCGCTGGTGGAAACCATCGCCACCCAGCTGGCGCGCACTGGCCGCGGCGAAGTGCGCTTCACTGCGGAAGCACTGCAGGCGCTGGCCGGTTATGAGTGGCCGGGCAACGTGCGCGAGCTGACCAACCTGGTCGAACGCCTGGCGGTACTGCACCCGGGTGGCTCGGTGCGCGTGCAGGATCTGCCGGCACGCTATCGCGGCGATGCCGCACTGGCCGCCGTGGCAGTTGCCGCAGCGCCGCCGGTGGTTGCCAGCGAAGAGCGCCTGGACCTGCGCAGCTTCTCGTTCCACACCCCGGGCAGCGGCAACCAACCGTCGCTCGAACACGGCATCGCCGTCAACCGCGCCGCAGCGCCCGCCGCGTTGCCGGACGACGGCCTGGACCTGCGCAACCACATGGCCAACATCGAACTGGGCCTGATCAACGAAGCACTGGAACGCACACAGGGCGTGGTCGCCCACGCCGCCCAGCTGCTCGGCCTGCGCCGCACCACCCTGGTGGAAAAGCTGCGCAAGTACGGCATCGAACGCGAGCCGGCCGAACTGGCCAGCTGACCCGCGTTGCCAGCATGAAGGGGGCACGGACGCCTGGGCTTGCCCGGGCGTTGGTGTTTGTGGGGTGTTGTTGCCGGGCTGCCGCCCGGCACCCGCAGAGGCAACGGCCGAAGCAACGGCCGAAGCAACGGCAACAGCTGGCTTCCTGCGCGATGCGCGGGCGGGTCAGGGTGCGGGGGACGCTGCAAGTACGTCCATGTAAGCTCGGTCGCGCCATCCATGGCGCTCACGCCCCCGCACCCTGACCCGCCCACGCCTCCGACGGTTTCCTTGTCACGGAGGGTTCGCGCCACGTAGCGTCGAGCCGGCTGCGAAGCACGCGGAGTATCTGTCGACACATATTTCTGTTGAAGGTCTGCGCCGCTCCCATTGCAGCCATAGGCCAAAAAACCGACGCCGGTGAAATGACGCGTCACACATCCCCAGGAACGCCCCATCCACGCATGGCGTGGATCTACTGTGTCGACCAAGGTCGACACCCACCAGCAGCACAGAACGCCATTCCGACACATCGCGGAGATCTGTCGAAGGCGGGGTGGGTCCGGTTGCGGGGGTGTCCGCGGCATGGATGCCGCGGCCAAGCCTACAGGGACGTACTTGCGGCGTCCCCCGCAATCGGACCCACCCCGCCATCCCACGGAATGCAGGTTTTTGACGTTGACGTTGCCGTTGCTTCGGCAGGTGCAGGGCGCAGCCCTGCCGAACACCCCCCAACCCTCACGTCACTGAACCGATCAGCGATTTCGGCACGGCACTTGCACTAGCTCCAGCAGACACCCCCATCCCTGTTTCTGGAACCGTTGCAGATGTCCCACTCCGTCACTTCGATCCTTTCCCAGATCCGCTCCTACCAGACCCAGGTGGGACAGCCCGCGCTCAACCCGCTGGCCGAAGCGCCGCGTAGCAATGCCCTGCCGGGCACGGTGCTGGATGCGCCGCAGGTCCAGCCTGCCAGCTTCACCGAAACCCTGCGCGGCGCCATCGCCGGCGTCAACGACGCGCAACAGAAATCCGGCGCCCTCGCCAAAGCCTTCGAACTGGGTGAACCCGGCGCCGACCTGGCCAAGGTGATGGTCGCCTCGCAGCAGTCCCAGATCGCCTTCCGCGCCACCGTGGAAGTCCGTAACCGTCTCGTCCAGGCTTACCAGGACGTGATGAACATGCCGCTGTAAGGATAGAAACGCATGGCCCTGTCGCTCTCCAAGGAATCCCTGAACGCCGAAAAGGCGGGCCAGTGGTTCGACCGGCTGCAAAGCCTGCAGATCACCCGTCGGCTCGGACTGATGGCGATGATAGCCGTGGCCGTGGCGGCAGGCCTGTTCGTGTTCTTCTGGTCGCAGAAGCCGGGCATGGTGCCGCTGTACACCGGCCTGGACCAGAAGGCCACCGCTGAAGCGACCGACCTGCTGCGTGCCGCACAGATTCCGTTCCAGCTGGACCCGGCCACCGGTGGCATCACCGTGCCGGAAAAGAACCTGCACGATGCCCGCCTGAAACTGGCGGGCTCGGGCCTGACCGACAGCGGCAAACTCGGCTTTGAGCTGATGGAGCGCGACCCGGGTTTCGGTGTCAGCCAGTTCGTGGAAAGCGCGCGCTACCAGCACGCGCTGGAAACCGAGCTGTCGCGCACCATCAACACGCTGCGCCCGGTGCGCGATTCGCGCGTGCATCTGGCCATTCCCAAGCCCAGCGCGTTCACCCGCCAGCGTGACGTGGCCAGTGCCTCGGTCACCCTGGAACTGCGCGGCGGCCAGCAGCTGGAACGCAGCCAGGTCGATGCGATCGTGCACATGGTCGCTGCCGCCATTCCCGATCTGGCGCCGGAACGCGTCACCGTGGTCGACCAGAGCGGGCGCATGCTCAGCGTCAGTGACCCGAACAGCGAAGCGGCGGTCAACGCTGCCCAGTTCGAACAGGTGCGCCGCCAGGAAACCTCGTTCAACCAGCGCATCCGCGAACTGCTGGAACCGATGACCGGTCCCGGCCGGGTCAACCCGGAAGTCAGCGTGGACATGGACTTCTCGGTGACCGAAGAAGCGCGCGAGCTCTACAACGGCGAGCCGCAGAAACTGCGCAGCGAGCAGATGAGCGAGAACAGCAGCAGCACGCCGGGCCCGCAGGGCGTACCGGGTGCCACCAGCAACAGCCCGCCGGGCCAGGCCGCCGCACCGGCCACCGCGCAGGCACCGACCGAAAGCAGCAAGAACGCGACCCGCAACTACGAGCTGGACCGTACCCTGCAGCACACCCGGCAGCCGGCCGGCCGCATCAAGCGCGTGTCGGTGGCGGTACTGGTGGACAACGTGCCGCGCGCCGGTGCCAACGGCAAGGTTGCGCCGCAGCCGCTGTCGGCGGCCGAACTGACCCGGGTCGAGGCACTGGTCAAGCAGGCCGTCGGCTTCAGTGCCGAGCGCGGCGACACCGTGTCGGTGATGAATGCCCCGTTCGTGCGTGATACCACGCCGGTGGAAGGCCCAGCCTGGTGGGAACTGCCGTGGGTGCACGATGCCGGCCGCATGCTGCTGGGTGCGCTGGTGGTGATGGCGCTGCTGTTCGGCGTGCTGCGCCCGGCACTGCGCGGCATCACCGGGCAGAACCGCAGGAACGAAGAACTGGCGCTGGAACCGCATACCGCGGACGTGCAGCTGGTCGATGACGATGGCACCCCGCTGCCGGCGCTCGGCGCCGACCGGGCAAGCCTGGGCGGGCCGGAAGCATTGGCCCTGCCGGTGGATTCTTATGAGGAACGACTGCGGATGGCGCGTGAAGCCGTGAAGACCGACTCCAAGCGCGTGGCCCAGGTGGTCAAGGGCTGGGTGGCCAATGACTGAGGTCGCCCCCCTGACCGGCGTGCAGCGCGCCGCCGTCCTGCTGCTGTCGCTGGGTGAACTGGACGCGGCCGAAGTGCTGCGCCACATGGAACCGAAGGAGGTGCAGAAGATCGGCATCGCCATGGCCACCATGTCCGACATCACCCGCGAACAGGTGGAACGGGTGATGGACCAGTTCAGCAGTGAGCTGGGCTCGAAGACCTCGCTGGGCGTGGGCTCGGACGACTACATCCGCAACATGCTGGTGCAGGCGCTGGGCAGCGAAAAGGCCGGCAACCTGATCGACCGCATCCTGCTGGGCCGCAACACCACCGGTCTGGATGCACTGAAGTGGATGGACCCGCGTGCGGTGGCCGACCTGGTGCGCAACGAGCACCCGCAGATCATCGCCATCGTGATGGCGCACCTGGAAACCGACCAGGCCGCCGATGCGCTGAAGCTGCTGCCCGACCGCACCCGTGTGGACGTGCTGCTGCGCATCGCCACCCTCGACGGCATTCCGCCCAATGCGCTGAACGAACTCAACGAGATCATGGAACGCCAGTTCGCCGGCAACCAGAACCTGAAGTCGTCCAACATCGGCGGCGTGCAGTGCGCGGCCAACATCCTCAACTTCATGGACAGCGGCCAGGACCAGGCGATCCTGGGCGAAATCGCACGCATCGATGCGCCGCTGAGTGGCCGCATCCAGGACCTGATGTTCGTGTTCGACGACCTGGTGGACCTGGACGACCGCGAGATGCAGCTGGTGCTGCGCGAAGTCAGCGGCGAGCGGCTGGGCCTGGCCCTACGCGGTGCCGACATCAAGGTGCGCGACAAGATCACCCGCAACATGTCCCAACGCGCGGCCGAAATCCTGCTGGAAGACATGGAAGCGCGCGGCCCGGTGCGCCTGTCCGACGTGGAAGTGGCGCAGCGCGAGATCCTGGCCATCGTCAAGCGCATGGCCGATGAGGGCACCGTCACCATCGGTGGCAGCGCGGAGGCGATGCTGTGAGCAACGTCGTGCGCTGGCTTGCCCCGGACCTGCTGGCCCAGCCCGAACCGGTGCTGGACCACGACGATGCCTTCGAACTCACCGAGCCGGACCCGGAGCATGAGCCGGAGCCGCCGCTGCAGCTGCCTACCCTGGAAGAAATCCAGGCGATCCAGGACAGCGCCGAGAAGGAAGGTTTCGACCACGGCCATGCCGATGGTTTCAGCCAGGGCCAAGCCGAAGTGCGCCGACTGGTCGCACAGATCGAGGGCATCCTCGACAACTTCGGGCGGCCGCTGGCGCGCCTGGAAAATGAAGTGGTCGGCGCGCTCGGCGAACTGGCGGTACGCATCGCCGGTGCGCTGGTCGGCCGTGCCTACGAGGCCGATCCGGCGCTGCTGGGGCAACTGGTCGGCGAGGCGATTGACGCCGTAGGCGGCAGCAACCGTGAGGTGGAAGTGCGCCTGCATCCGGATGACATCACCGCCCTCGCCCCGTTGTTGACCCTGTCGCCGCAGCAGCGCCTTGTGCCCGACACCAGCCTGAGCCGTGGCGATCTGCGCGTGCATGCCGAAGCGGTGCGCATCGACGGCACGCTGGAAGCGCGCCTGCGCGGCGCCCTGGATGCCGTGATCCGCCAGACCGGAGCCATCGCATGAACACCGACACCGCATCGCCGTCGTCTCCGCCGGCCGACTGGACCATTCCCCGCAACCTGCGCCTGGCCAACCGTCTCGACGGCCTGAAGGTCGACACCGCGCACGGCCGCGGGCTGATCCGCGAGGGCGTGTTGCGCCGGGCGGTCGGCCTGACACTTGAGGCGGTCGGCTGCGAAGCACCGCTGGGCGCCAGCTGCAAGGTGGAAGTGGTCGACGGCGGCTGGGTCGATGCCGAAGTGGTCGGCTTCGCCGGCGAACGCACCTACCTGATGCCCAGCGCCGAACTGCATGGCCTGCTGCCGAATGCGCGGGTGGTGCCATCGGCCCGCCGTGGCGGCGTGGAAGTGGGCGAAGGCCTGCTTGGCCGCGTCATCGACAGCGATGGCGTGCCGCTGGACGGCAAGGGTCCGATCCGCGCGGAAGGCCATGTCGGCATGGCCGGCGTATCGATCAATCCGCTGGCACGCGAACCGATCACCCAGCCCCTGGATGTGGGCGTGCGCGCGATCAATGCGCTGCTGCCGATTGGTCGCGGCCAGCGTGTCGGCCTGTTCGCCGGCTCCGGCGTCGGCAAGTCGACGCTGCTGGGCATGATGACCCGCTACACCGCCGCCGACGTGATCGTGGTCGGCCTGATCGGTGAGCGTGGCCGCGAAGTGCGCGATTTCGTTGAAAGCACCCTCGGCGAGGAAGGCCTGCGCCGCGCGGTGGTGGTGGCCAGCCCGGCCGACCGCCCGCCGCTGGCCCGCTTGCATGGCGCCTACCGCGCCACCGCCATCGCCGAGTGGTTCCGCGACCAGGGCCTGAACGTCCTGCTGCTGATGGATTCGCTGACCCGCTTCGCCCAGGCACAGCGCGAGATCGGTCTGTCGGTGGGCGAGCCCCCCACTACACGCGGCTACCCGCCATCGGTGTTCGCCAAGCTGCCGGCACTGGTCGAACGTGCAGGCAATGGTGCCAAGGGCCGCGGTTCGATCACCGCCTTCTACACCGTGCTGACCGAGGGCGACGATCCGCAGGATCCGATCGCCGATGCCGCGCGCGCGATTCTCGACGGCCACATCCTGCTCTCGCGCCGCGTGGCCGACAGCGGTCTGTACCCGGCCATCGACGTGGAATCGTCGGTCAGCCGCGTGGTCACGGAAATCGCCGACGAACCGTGGCGCCTGCGCATCCGCAAGCTGAAACGGCTGGTCTCGGCCTACTCGGCCAACCGCGACCTGATCGCCATCGGCGCCTATCAGCGCGGCAACGACGCCGCGACCGATGAAGCCCTTGAGCGCTGGCCGGAAATCATGGAATTCCTCGGCCAGGATGTTGCCAAGGCCGCAGATCTACCGCACAGCCAGGCGGCGTTGCAGCGCCTGGTGGAACAAGAGAATGAGAGGCTGACATGATCCAGTCCAAGCGCATCGATCCGCTGCTGAAGCGGGCCCAGGAACACGAGGACGCGGTCGCCCGCGACCTGGCCGAGCGCCAGACCGTGCTCGACACCCATCTGTCGCGCCTGGACGAACTGCGTCGCTACGCCGAGGAATATGCCTCGCAGCAGATGGCCGACGCACAGATGGCCGCGACCAGCCCGGCGCAGCTGTTGAACCGGCGCGCCTTCCTGGACCGGCTGGACAGCGCGGTGGAACAGCAGCAGCAGACCGTCAACGGCAACCGCGAGAAGGTCGAAGCCGAGCGCGCACGCCTGATCCTGGCCAGCCGTGACAAGGCGGTGCTGGAACAGCTGGCCGCCAGCTACCGCGCGCAGGAAAAGGTGGTAACCGACCGCCGCGACCAGCGCGAGATGGATGACATCGGCGCACGTCGCGCGCGCCTGGCACAGACCGAAGACCAGGATGATGGCGAGCAGGGAGGCCGATCGTGATGCCCTCCCCCCTGAGCAGCAACGCCAGCGCACCGACGCCCGGCGGCAGCGGCAATGCCAGCGGTGCACGCACCTCGAGCAGTGATTCGGGCAAGGATTTCGGCCAGATGCTGCAGGGTGGAAGCGCGTCGAGCAGCACTACCGGTGCTACGGCCACCGCCAGCAGCCCGGCGAAACCTACCACCGCTCCATCGACTTCCGATGGTAATCCGGGCAAGACGACGCCACGGCCGGGCGACGGCGAAACCGCCGCCACTGACCCTGCGACTTCGACACCCGCTGCACCGGCAACGTCGGCAGCTGCCGATGACAAGGGCTCCCCGGCCAGCACGGACGACGCGCCCTGGCCGCCGCTGGGGTTGGCCGGTCTGGTGCTGGCCGTGCCCACCGGCGTCGATCCGGTGCCTGTTGTGCCGCCGCCGACGGCCAGCGATGCCGACGGCGGTGCACTGCCCTTGGCTGCGCCGACACTTCCCGCCGCAGCGGCACCAGCCGCGGTCAGCGCATCGGCATCCGCTGCCGGCGACGCTGAGGCCAGCGGCCTGCCGTTGCCCGAACTGGTGCTGGGTGGCAAGGCGCTGGATCGGGCCGAGGATGGCGACAGCCTGCAGATCGGCGACCGCGCGCCGCCGGCGCCGCTGCAGCCCCCGCTGCCCGCCGCCCTGCAGGACCTTAAGGCCGCACTGGCCAGCAATGCTGTCTTCAACGGCGAACCCACACCGAAGCCGGTACTGGGCGACGATGGTTTCGACCAGGCCATTGGTGCGCGCATCGGCTGGCTGGCTGACCAGAAGATCGGTCATGCCCACATCCGCCTCAATCCGGAAGACCTGGGGCCGGTGGACGTGCGTCTGCAGATGAACGGTGACAAGGTGCATGCCAGCTTCAGCAGCCCGCACGTCGACGTACGCCAGGCGCTGGAAAGCAGCCTGCCGCGCCTGCGTGAACTGCTCGGCGAGCAGGGCTTCCAGTTGGCCCATGCCGATGTCGGCCAGCAGCACAGCGGCGACGGCAATCCGGGCAGCCAGGCCGGCGGCGGTCGCGGTGGTGACGGAGAACCGTCACTGGGCGACACCACAGTGTCGGCATCGCAGCTGATCCGCCAGCGCGGGTTGTTGGACGCGTACGCCTGACAGGCGTGCCAACCAAGGTTGGCACCTACCAAGAGCGGGACGGTTGGCAACCGCCAATCGGTAGCGCCGGGCCATGCCCGGCGGATTCCCGACATCCCGCCGGGCATGGCCCGGCGCTACCGATATGAACACCCGACAGAATTCCGTCGCACCCCTCGCCGGTCACTCCGGCACACCCCTTGCATATCCCGGTGAAGCAACCCTCAGGAGCTTCACCCCGTGGCCGCAGCCGCTGACAAAACCAAGAAGACCGCCGAGAAGGACAAGACCGCCAAGCCGCGCAGTCCGATCCTGATCACCGCCCTGGTCGCCGTACTGGCCGCCGGCGCCGCCGGTGGCGGGGTGTGGTTCTTCACCCAGTCCAAGCACGAAGACAAGACCGCGCAGGCGCCGAAGAAGACTGCCACCCCGGCCCCGGCGCAGTACTTCGCACTGGAACCGGCGTTCGTGGTCAACCTCAACGGTTCGATCGACGGCCCGCGCTACCTGCAAGTGGAAGTGCAGCTGATGACCCGCGATCCGGCCGCGCTGGAAGCGATCAAGACCCATGCCCCGGCCATCCGCGCACGCCTGCTGATGCTGTTCTCGCAGGTCAGCCCGCAGCAGATCGCCGACATCGCCGGCAAGCAGAAACTGCAGGCCGATTCGCTGGCCGAAGTGCAGAAGGTGCTGAAGGCAGAGACCGGCAGCAACGGTGCCGACGACCTGCTGTTCACCAGCTTCGTGACCCAGTAAGGGCTCCCCGATGAATGACCTGCTGTCCCAGGATGAGATCGATGCCCTGTTGCATGGCGTGGACAGTGGCGCGGTCGAAACCGAGCCGGACGCCCCCAGTGGCGAAGCACGCTCCTACGATTTCGCCAGCCAGGACCGCATCATCCGCGGTCGCATGCCGACCCTGGAAATGGTCCACGAGCGTTTCGCGCGCCTGTGGCGGATCGGCCTGTTCAACCTGATCCGGCGTTCGGCCGAACTGTCCGTGCGCGGCATCGAGCTGATCAAGTTCAACGATTACATGCACTCGCTGTATGTACCGACCAACCTGAACCTGATCCGCTTCAAGCCACTGCGCGGCACCGGCCTGATCGTGTTCGAGCCGACCCTGGTGTTCGCCATCGTCGACAACTTCTTCGGTGGCGACGGGCGCTACCCCACACGCATCGAAGGTCGCGAGTTCACCGCCACCGAAATGCGGGTGATCCACCTGCTGCTGAAGCAGACCTTCGCCGACCTGCGTGAAGCGTGGGCGCCGGTGATGGACGTGGAATTCGAGTACATCAACTCGGAGATCAACCCGCACTTCGCCAACATCGTGACGCCGCGCGAATACGTGGTGGTGTGCCGCCTGCATGTCGAACTCGACGGCGGTGGCGGTGACATCCACGTGACCCTGCCGTACTCGATGCTGGAGCCGATCCGCGAACTGCTCGACGCCGGCATCCAGAGCGACCGCAACGACCGCGACGAGAGCTGGGGCCGCACCCTGCGCGAGCAGCTCAACGTGGCCGAAGTCACCCTGTCCAGCGTGCTGGCCAGCAAGCGCATGACCCTGCGCGACCTGACCCGGTTGAAGGTCGGCGACATCCTGCCGATCGACCTCAGCCCGCAGGTGCCGCTGTGCGTGGAGAACATCCCGGTGTTCACCGGTGAGTTCGGCGTCGCCAACGGCATGAACGCCGTAAAGATCACCGCTACCCATCCGCCGGGCACCCGTCCGCGCGTACCCGTCATCCAGGAAGACCCGCAATGAACGATATCGACGCCCTCGAACCGACCCCGGCCCAGTTCAGCAGCCTGCAGGCCGATGAGGCGACCGGCCCGGATTTGAACCTGGACGTGATCCTCGATGTGCCGGTGACGCTGTCGCTGGAAGTCGGTCGCGCCCGCCTGCCGATCCGCAACCTGCTGCAGCTCAACCAGGGTTCGGTGGTGGAGCTGGAGCGTGGTGCCGGCGAATCGCTGGACGTGTTCGTCAACGGCACGCTGATCGCCCATGGCGAAGTGGTGGTGATCAACGACCGCTTCGGCGTGCGCCTGACCGATGTGGTCAGCCCCAGCGAGCGGATCCGGAGACTGCGTTGAGCCTGCTCGCCGCCACCGCGCTGGCCGTCGCCAAGACGGCCCCGCAGATCGGCCAGCATGCGCCGGCCGCACCGAGCCTGTTCGGTGCGGTGCTGGCCCTGTTGGCGGTGCTGGCCCTGGTCATCGGCCTGGGCTGGCTGCTCAAGCGCCTGCCCGGCAGCGGCTTCCGCCCGGCCGAGGGCATGAAGCTGGTGGCGAGCCTGAATGTTGGCGCCAAGGAGCGGGTGGTGGTGGTCGAGGTCAATGGCCAGCAGCTGCTGCTGGGCGTGACTGCAGGCGGCATCAACGCCCTGCACACCCTGCCCGAACCGCTGCCTCCACCCGCGCCGGTACGCGTACCCGATCTGAAGAACCTGCCGAATTTCGCCCAGCTGCTGCAACAGCGGCTGCGCAAGGACCCCTGACATGCGTGTGACCCGTTCCCGACTTGCCGCCCTGCTGCCGTGGCTGAGCCTGATCGCCCTGTGCCTGCTGCCTGCGTTGGCGTTCGCCGCCCCGGGCGCACCGACCACACCGATGCCGGACATCAACGTCGGCAAGATCGGCGGTGCGCCGGTCAGCCTGCCGCTGCAGACGCTGCTGCTGATGACGGCGATCACCCTGATCCCGTCGATGCTGCTGGTGCTGACCTCCTTCACCCGCATCATCATCGTGCTGGGCCTGCTGCGGCAGGCGCTGGGCACCGGCCAGACGCCGTCCAACCAGGTACTGCTGGGGCTGGCCCTGTTCCTCACTGCGATGATCATGCTGCCGACCTGGGACAAGGCCTGGAGCACCGGCATGGCGCCGTATCTCAATGGCGAGATCGACTTCCAGACCGCCTGGACGCTGACCACCACGCCGCTGCGCGCCTTCATGCTGGCGCAGATCCGCGAGACCGACCTGATGACCTTCGCCGGCATCGCCGGGCACGGTACCTACGCCAGCCCCGATGCGATTCCGTTCCCGGTGCTGGTCGCATCGTTCGTCACCAGTGAACTGAAGACCGCCTTCGAGATCGGCTTCCTGATCTTCATCCCGTTCGTGATCATCGATCTGGTCGTGGCCAGTGTGCTGATGTCGATGGGCATGATGATGCTGTCGCCGATGCTTGTGTCGGCACCGTTCAAGATCCTGCTGTTCGTGCTGGTCGATGGCTGGGTACTGACCGTCGGCACGCTGGCGGCAAGCTTCAATCCGGCCTGACAGACGCGACGCCGGGCAGTGCCGGCCGCCGCATTGACCACCGCCGGGCATGGCCCGGCGCTACCGATGGAACCCTGATGTCTCCCGAACTTGCCTTGACCGAACTGCGTGGCGGCCTGATCACCGTGCTGTGGGTGGCTGGCCCGCTGCTGCTGACCGTCCTGGTGGTCGGCGTTGTGGTGGGCGTGGTGCAGGCCGCGACCCAGCTCAACGAACCCACCATCGCCTTCGTTGCCAAGGCCGCAGCGCTCACTGCGGTGTTGTTCGCACTGGGCAGCCTGCTGATCGGCCATCTGGTCGAATTCACTACGCTGCTGTTCCAGCGCATTCCGCACCTGATCGGCTAGACGGACGCGCACGCAGATGGACGCCGCCACCCAGATGGCTGCCGACGGCCTGAATGCCTTCGGCATGATCGGCACCGTGCTGTGGACCATGCTGCGCATCGGCGCGGTGGCCATGGCGATGCCGATGATCGGTACCCGCGCCGTGCCCGGCCGGGTGCGGGTGATGCTGGCCGGTACCCTGGCCATTGCGTTGGCGCCCCTGCTGCCGCCGGTACCGGACTGGACCGGCTTCGACGCCGCCACCGTGCTGACCATCGCGCGCGAGCTGGCGATCGGCGTGGCCATCGGTTTCATGCTGCGGCTGGTGTTCGAGGCGGGCGCGATGGCCGGCGAACTGGTCGCCCAGGGCACCGGCCTGGCGTTTGCGCAGATGAGCGACCCGCTGCGCGGCGGCACCTCCGGTGTCATCGGCCAATGGTTCTATCTGCTGTTCGGCCTGCTGTTCTTCACCGCCAACGGCCATCTGGCGCTGATCTCGCTGGTGGTGGACAGCTACCGCGCCCTGCCGATCGGGGCGCCCCTGCCCGACCCGCACGCCTTCTTCAGCATCGCCCCGACCTTCCTGCTGACCGTGCTGCGAGGGGCGCTGACCCTGGCCATCCCGCTGACCGTGGCGATGCTGGCGGTGAACCTGGCCTTCGGCGTACTGGCCCGCGCGGCGCCGGCGCTGAATCCGATCCAGCTGGGCCTGCCGGTCTCGCTGCTGCTGGGCCTGTTCCTGCTGACCCTGCTGGTCGGTGAAATGGGCCCGCCGGTGCAGCGCCTGTTCGATGCCGCCTTCGAGGCTGCGGGTGCCGTGACCCGCTGACGCGGTCATCACGTTTTGCTGCTTGCCGTCCCCCCCGGTGCCCGCGTTAGAGTGAATGGGCAGCGACCGGGGGGACGCTGCAACCGGCGGCCTCTGGTCGCCCGCCTTACGCATGCCCCACCGTAGTTTTTCCGTTGACAGGCAGGTCCGGGAGACTGACGAATGCTGGAAGGCACGTACAACCCGTGGCTGGTGGCGACCTCATTGCTGGTTGCAGTGATGGCGTCCTATACCGCGCTGGCGATGGCCGGGCGCACCGTCACCGCGCCTGGCAAGGGCGCGACCTGGTGGTGGCGCCTCGGCGGCGGCTTTGCGATGGGGCTGGGCATCTGGTCGATGCACTTCATCGGCATGCTCGCCTTCGACCTGCCCATTCCGCTGGGCTACGACCTGCCCATCACCCTGCTGTCGCTGGCACTGGCGATCGGCTCGTCGGTGTTCGCGCTGTGGCTGGTATCGCTGCGCACCCTGCCCCATCCGCGCCTGGCCGGTGGTGCCCTGCTGATGGGCAGCGGCATCGCCAGCATGCATTACGTGGGCATGGCCGCGATGCGCATGCAGCCAGGCATCGATTATCAGCCGGTGTGGCTGCTGCTGTCGCTGCTGGTCGCGGTGGCCGCGTCGTGGACCGCGCTGTATGTGGCCTTCCGCCTGCGCGCGCAGCACACCCGCATCGGCGACCGCCTGGCCGCCGCCGGCCTGCTCGGCCTGGCCATCGTCGGCATGCACTACACCGGCATGGCCGCCGCCCGTTTCCCCGAAGGCAGCGTCTGCGGCGCCGCGGTGGGCGATGGCCTGCAGAACAACTGGCTGGCGATGCTGGTGGTGGTGCTGACCGTGGCGATCCTGGCGGTGGTGCTGGTGGTGTCCTGGCTGGACCAGCGGGTGGAGGCACAGCTGTTGCGCCTGCGCAATTCGCTGCTCAGCACCTCGTTGACCGACGCCCAGCAGGAACTGACCCAGGCCGCACTGCACGACCCGCTCACCCGCCTGCCGAACCGGTTGCTGCTGCAGCGGCGCATCGTGCAGGCCCTGGCCGAGGCCGAACAGGGCGGCAGCCGCTTCGCGGTGATGTTCATGGACCTGGACGGCTTCAAGCAGGTCAATGATGCCTATGGCCACCAGGCCGGCGATGCGCTGCTGGTGGCGGTGGCCGAACGCACCCGCCAGCTGTTGCGGCCGCACGACATGCTGGCACGGCTGGGCGGCGACGAATTCGTGCTGGTAGTGCGCATCGAGCACGACGAGGACCTGCCGACACTGGCCCGGCGCATCCTGCAGGCGGTGGGCAGCGGCCCGCTGCTGCCGGACAACGAGCTGCAGGTGACCGCCAGCATCGGCATCGCGATCTGCCCCGACCACGCCGCCAGCGAACGCCAGCTGATGGCCTTCGCCGATGCGGCGATGTACCAGGCCAAGGAGTCGGGCCGCAACGCGTTCGTGCTGTTTGCCGACTGGATGAACGACAGCGCCGAGCAGCAGTTCCGCCTGCTGGCCGACCTGCGCCGGGCAATCGGCAGCGAGCAGCTGTTCCTGCACTACCAGCCAAAGATCCGCGTGGCCACGCAGAAGGTGGCCGGCGCCGAAGCGCTGATCCGCTGGCGCCACCCGGAACAGGGCCTGATTCCGCCGGACCGCTTCATCCGCCTGGCCGAGCGCAGTGGTGCGATCAACGAGATCGGCCGCTGGGCGCTGGACCAGGCCTGCCAGCAGTTGCGGCACTGGCACGATGCCGGCCACGACGGCTGGACGATGTCGGTGAACCTGTCACCGGTGCAGTTCAGTTCGCCACATCTGCTGCAGGACGTACGCGAGGTGATCGAGCGCTACGCGATCGCCCCGCGCAACCTGGTGCTGGAGATCACCGAAAGCACCGTGATGCGCGACACCGATACCAGCCTGCGCCTGCTGCAGAGCTTCTCCGCCCTGGGCGTGGGCATTTCGATCGATGATTTCGGCACCGGCTACTCCAGCCTGCTGTACCTGAAGCGTCTGCCGGCCACCGAGATCAAGATCGACCATGCCTTCGTGCGCGACCTGGAACACAGCGCCGAAGACGTGGTGATAGTGTCGGCCATCGTTGCCCTGGGACATGCACTGGACATGGATATCGTCGCCGAAGGCGTGGAGACCGCGGCGCAGCGCGCCTACCTGGAACGCCTGGGCTGCGACTACCTGCAGGGCTTCCTGCTGGGCCGGCCGGTGGACGCGGCCCGCTTCATGCAGCTGCACGACCTGCCGCGGCCACGGGTGGAGCTGGCCAGCGGCCCACCCCGCAATCCCCAGTAGATCCACGCCATGCGTGGAGGGCCCACGCCGCCGTCACGGAACGATTCTTGCACGCACCCCGGCATCCCCTGCTGCAGTGCCTGTGATGTCCGAGAACGAATCCGCCGGCGAAAAAACCGAACAACCCACAGAAAAACGCCTGCGCGACGCCCGCGAACAGGGCAACCTGCCGCGCTCGCGTGAACTGGGCACGGCCGCCGTATTCGGCGCCGGGGTGATCGCGGTGATGGCCATGAGTGGCTCGATGGCCAGCGGCGCCAGCGCCTGGATGCGCCATGCGCTCAGCCCCGAACAGAGCCTGCGCCAGCACCCCAAGGCCCTGTTCGGCCACTTCGGCGACCTGCTGCTGCAGCTGATGTGGGTGATCGCCCCGCTGGTGCTGGTCTGCCTGCTGGCCAGTTTCCTGGCGCCGGTGGTGATGGGCGGCCTGCGCTGGTCGGCCAAGGCGATGATGCCCGACATCAACCGCATGAACCCGATGAGCGGGCTCAAGCGCCTGTACGGCCCCGAAGCCGTCGCCGAGTTCATCAAGTCGCTGCTGCGCGTAGCCTTCGTCGGCGTCGCCGCCGGCATGGTCGTGTGGACCAGTTTCAACACCCTGCGCGGGCTGATCCACCAGCCACTGGAAACCGCCATCGGCGACGGCCTGGGCTTCACCTTGCGGCTGCTGCTGGCCACCGCCGGAGCGATGCTGGTACTGGCCGCCATCGACGCGCCGTACCAGCGCTGGAACTGGATGCGCAAGCTGAAGATGACCCGCGAAGAGCTGCGCCGGGAAATGAAGGAAAGCGAAGGCAGCCCGGAGGTGAAGGGCCGCATCCGCCAGCTGCAGCAGCAGATGGCCAACCGCCGGATGATGGAGGCGGTACCCACCGCCGACGTGGTGGTGGTCAACCCGACCCACTATGCGGTGGCCCTGAAGTACGAAGGCGGGGCGATGAATGCGCCCACCGTGGTCGCCCTGGGCGTGGATGAAACCGCTCTGCGCATCCGTGAAGTGGCCGACGGCAACAAGGTTGCCATCGTCTCTGCCCCGCCTTTGGCACGCGCCTTGTATCGGGAAGGCCAACTCGGCAAGGAAATCCCCGTGAGACTGTATTCAGCCGTCGCCCAGGTCCTCTCTTACGTCTACCAGCTGCGCAGCTGGCGGACCGGCCCGATGCCGTCCACGCCACACATCCAGGTTGATGAGTTCGGCAACGGGGGCCGTCCATGAGCGCCCAGGCCTCCAGCTTCAATACCCGCCGCGCGCTTGAGATGATCCGCCAGGGTCTGGGCGCGCCGCTGATCGTGCTGGCCCTGCTGGCCATGGTCGTGGTGCCGCTGGCCGCGCCGGTGCTCGATGCGTTGTTCACCTTCAACATCGCCATCTCGCTGATGGTGCTGCTGGCGGTGGTCTACGTGAAGCGCCCGCTGGACTTCACCATCTTCCCGATCGTGCTGCTGATCACCACCATGCTGCGGCTGGCGCTGAACGTGGCCTCGACCCGCGTGATCCTGCTCAATGGCCAGAACGGCCACGAAGCGGCCGGCAAGGTGATCGCCGCGTTCGGTGAATTCGTGATCGGCGGCAACTACGCCGTCGGCATCGTGGTGTTCGCGATCCTGACCATCATCAATTTCGTGGTCATCACCAAGGGCGCCGGCCGCGTCTCGGAAGTGACCGCGCGCTTCATCCTCGACGCCATGCCCGGCAAGCAGATGGCGATCGACGCCGATCTCAACGCCGGTTTGCTGACGCGCGAGGAAGCCAAGCTGCGCCGCGAAGAGGTCCGCGAGGAAGCCGACTTCTACGGCGCAATGGACGGTGCCAGCAAGTTCATCCGCGGCGATGCGATCGCCGGCATCCTGATCCTGTTCATCAACATGCTGGGCGGCCTGGCCGTGGGCGTGCTGCAGCATGGCATGCCGTTCGGCGAGGCCGCGGCCACCTATACCCTGCTGTCGATCGGTGACGGCCTGGTGGCGCAGCTGCCGGCGCTGCTGGTCTCCAGTGCGGTGGCGATGCTGGTTACCCGTGCCTCGCGTTCGCAGGACATGGCACAGGCAATGACCGGCCAGGTGTTCGGCCAGCACCGTGCGCTGGCCATCACCGCCGGCATCCTCGGCGTGGTCGGCCTGGTGCCGGGCATGCCCAACGTCGCTTTCCTGACGCTGGCCGCGATCCTCGGCTTCATCGCCTGGAAGGTGTACCGCAAGGGCCTGGCGCCGGCGCAGGCCGACACCGCGGCAGGCGAAACCAACGCACTGAACGCGCTGGGCCGCCCCGCCGCCCCCGCGCCCACGGCGGAACTGAGCTGGGATGAACTGCGCCCGGTCGATCCGCTTGGCCTGGAAGTCGGCTATCGATTGATCTCACTGGTGGACAGCAACCAGGGCGGCGAACTGATGCCGCGTATCAAGGGCGTGCGCCGCAAGCTCACCCAGGACGTCGGCTTCCTGATTCCGTCGGTGCACATCCGCGACAACCTGGAACTGCCGGCCAACGGCTACCGGGTGCTGGTGCATGGCGTGCCGGTGGCCACCGCAGAAATCCATCCCGACCGCGAACTGGCACTGGACCCCGGCAGTGCGCTCGGTCCGCTGGAAGGCATCGCCGGCAAGGACCCCGCCTTCGGCCTGGATGCGACCTGGATCCAGCCGCACCAGCGCGCCCAGGCAGAAACCCTGGGCTACACCGTGGTCGACCCGGCCACGGTGGTGGCCACCCATCTTTCGCACCTGATCCGCGAGCACGCGCCGGAACTGCTTGGCCACGAGGAAGTGCAGCACCTGCTGGCCAACCTGGCCAAGAGCGCACCCAAGCTCGTCGAAGATCTGACGCCGAAGGCGCTGCCGCTGTCGGCGGTGGTGCGCGTGCTGCAGAACCTGCTGGTCGAGCGCATTCCGATCCGCCAGCTGCGCAAGATCGCCGAAGCCCTGGTCGAACATGCCCCGCACAGCCAGGACCCGGCCACGCTGACCGCCGCTGTGCGCACCGCGCTGGGCCGCTTCATCGTGCAGGAGATCGCCGGAATGTCGGCGGAGCTGCCGGTGTTCACCCTCAACCCGCAATTGGAACGTGTCTTGCAGGAGTCCACGCAGGGCAACGGCGCCGCGCTGGAACCCGGACTCGCTGAGCGACTGCACCAGAGCCTGGCCGAATGTGTCAGCAAGCAGGAAGCCCGCAACGAGCCCGCGGTGGTGCTGGTACCAGGCCCGGTGCGCGCCGCGCTGGCCCGCCTGGTCCGCCACAGCGTTCCGTCGCTGTCGGTCCTGGCTTACAGCGAGGTGCCGGAGGACAAGCGCCTGAAGCTGGTCGGAACGATCAGCTGACGCCGCCCTGCAAAGCGCCAGAAAACAGACACCACTTTCAAACACTCGCAACAGACAGATTCCAAGGGGAACCCGAACCGTGCAGACCACCGACCACCCGCGTTCTCCGACCGCCACTCCGCCGACTTCGTCCCGTGACCACAGCATGAAAATCAAACGATTCGTCGCCGCCGACATGCGCTCGGCCATGAACCTGGTGCGCAAGGAACATGGTCCTGACGCCGTGATCCTGTCCAACCGCCGGATCGAGGAAGGCATCGAGATCGTGGCAGCCGCCAACTACGATGAGAGCGCCGTGCAGCGCGCCCTGGAAGCGTCGCGTCGCGACGTGGCGCCGCCGCCCGCACCGAAGCCGCGTACCGCCGCCGACGCGGTGATCGCCGCGGTCACCCGCCGTCGCAGCAACACCCCGGCACCGGAGCCGGTGGCAGCCACCACTTCCGCCGTCGCCGCCCTCGCCCGCGCTGCCGTCGGCGCGACCGGCCGCACCCTCGACAGCGCCGACGAAATCGTGCCGACCCGTGGCAGCACCGGTTTCGCCGCTACGCTGGCGCGTGCCGCCGTCAATGAATCGACGCTGCCGGAACAGATCTTCGCCCCGTTTGCCGACGCCATCGTTGCGCCCTTGCCGGCCGCAGCTGCCGCGGTGAACCGCGCCCGCTTCCAGATCGATCCGCCGCTGGAAGACAGCGCGCAGCTGCCGGCAGTCTCGCCGCCGCCGCTGCCGGTTGCCCTCCAGGCGACCACGGCCCACGAAGACGACACAGCCCATGCGCCGGTTGCCGTGCAGCCGACGGAAGTTGCGCCGGCACCGCTGCCGACCCTGGCCCCGGCACCTGCTCTCACTCTGGTTGCCGACGACGCCGAGATCCGCCACCTGCGCCAGGAAGTGGCCGGCATGCGCCAGGTGATCGAGCGCGAAATGAACCGCTTCACCGATGAGCGCCTGCGCGGCTGCCCGGTGCGCGCAACCGCGCTGGACCTGATGGACGAGTACGGCTTCGACGCCGGCATCGCCCGCGACGTGGCCATGCAGATTCCGCTGGAAACCGAAGCGCATCGTGGCCGCGGCCTGATGCTGGGGCTGATCTCGCGCAAGCTGCCGATCGCCCCGGTCGATCCGATGGAGGAAGGCGGTGTGATCGCCCTGGTCGGCCCGACCGGCGCCGGCAAGACCACCACCATCGCCAAGCTGGCCTCGCGCTTCGCTGAAGCCCATGCCGCCCGCGATGTCGCCCTGGTCACCACCGATACGATGCGCATCGGCGCCCGTGAACAGTTGTACGGCTACGGCCGCCAGCTCGGCATCGCGGTGCACGAGGCCAACAGCGGCACCGACCTGGACCAGCTGCTGGAGCGATTGAAGGACTACAAGCTGGTGCTGATCGACACCGCCGGCCTGGGCCCGCGCGACCGTGCACTGGCCGCCCAGCTGCAGTGGCTGCGCGCCGCCCGCCAGGTCCGCACCCTGCTGGTGCTGCCGGCCAACACCAGCTTCGGCGACATGGACGAGGTGGTGCGCCGCTTCGGCGCGGCCAACCTGCAGGGCCTGGTGCTGAGCAAGCTGGACGAGACCGGCCGCTTCGGCAACGCCCTGTCGGTGGCAGTGGACCACAAGCTGCCGATCACCTGGGTGACCGATGGCCAGGACGTCCCGGACGACCTGCACCGGGCCAGTGCAGCCAATCTTGTACTTCGCCTTGAAGATTTGCGCCGCGCGGCCGATATGCCCTGCAACCCGGAGTTGAACCATGCCGTCGCGTGAGTACGCCAAGCTGACCACCACCTTCCCGCTGACGGCGACCCGCAGCGAGCCGCTCGGCCCTGTGCGCACGATTGCCGTGACCGGCGGCAAGGGCGGCGTCGGCAAGACCAACGTGTCGGCCAACCTGGCCGTGGCGCTTGCCGGCATGGGTAAACGCACCCTGTTGCTGGACGCCGACCTCGGCCTGGCCAACATCGACGTGATCCTCGGCCTGAGCCCCACCAATACCCTGGCCGACCTGGTCGCTGGCCGTTGCAGCCTGGATGATGTGATCATCGAAGGCCCGAACGGCGTGCTGGTGGTCCCGGCCGCGTCCGGCCGCCGGCACATGGCCGAGCTGGCCCCGGCCGAGCATGTGGGCCTGGTCAACGTGTTCTCCGAACTGGAGCGCGAGCTGGACATCATGGTGGTGGACACCGCCGCCGGCATCACCGATGGCGTGCTGACCTTCTGCCAGGCCGCGCAGGACACCGTGGTGGTGGTCTGCGATGAACCGGCCTCGATCACCGACGCCTATGCCCTGATCAAGGTGCTGTCGCGCGAACGTGGCGTGGACCGCATCCAGGTGGTGGCCAACATGGTGCGCGACCCCAACGAAGGCCGCGTGCTGTACGAGAAGCTGACCCGCGTCTGCGAGAAATTCCTCGCCGATGTCTCGCTGAACTACCTCGGCTGCGTGCCGCAGGACGATTGGCTGCGCCTGTCGGTGCAGCGCCAGCAGCCGGTGGTGAAGGCCTATCCGTCCAGCCCGTCGGCGCTGGCGATCACCGAGATCGCCCGCCGCACCGCCCGCTGGCAGGCACCGACCGAGCCGCGCGGTGGCGTCGAGTTCTTCCTCGAACGCATCATCAAGCAGCGCGGGGTGGCCGCATGAAAGGCGCCGCCCAGTACAGAGAGGTCCAGCGCACGGCGGCCAATGAGGTCATCGCCCAGCACTCGGACCTGGTGCGGCGCATCGCCCACCATCTGGCCGCGCGCCTGCCGGCCAGCGTTGAAGTGGACGACCTGATCCAGGCCGGCATGATGGGCCTGATCGAAGCGTCGCGCAGCTACGACGCCGACCAGGGCGCCTCGTTCGAGACCTACGCCTCGATCCGCATCCGCGGCTCGATGATCGATGAGATCCGTCGTGGCGACTGGGTGCCGCGTTCGGTGCACCGCCGTGCCCGCGACGCTGCTGCCACCATCCGCCGCCTGGAGCAGAGCACCGGCCGCGCCGCCAGCGCCACCGAAGTGGCCGCCGCGATGGAGATGCCGCTGCCCGAGTACCTGCGCCTGATGGAGGATGCCTCGCGCGGGCAGGTGCTCAGCCTGGAGTCGCGCATTGAAGACCAGGGCGAGCTGGACACCGTCGCCCAGGGCGGCCCGACCCCGCAGCAGGTACTGGAACGCGGCGAGTTCGGCCGCGAGCTTGGCAATGCCATCGGCCACCTGCCCGAGCGCGAACAGCTGGTGCTGTCGCTCTACTACGAGCAGGAACTGAATTTGAAGGAGATCGGCGCAGTGCTCGGCGTGAGCGAGTCGCGGGTCTGCCAGATCCACGGCCAGGCGGTCCTGCGCCTGCGTGGCCGACTGAAGATTTTCGAGGCGGCCGACGCCGGCCTCGAGAGCTGATCAACAAAGGAACTCTGCTTTGAACAAGAACATGCGCATCCTGATCGTCGACGATTTTTCGACCATGCGTCGTATCGTCAAGAACCTGCTGGGCGATCTGGGCTTCACCAACACCGCCGAAGCCGAGGACGGGCATGCCGCGCTGTCGTTGCTGCAGAGCCAGCCGTTCGACTTCGTGGTCACCGACTGGAACATGCCGGTGATGACCGGCATCGAACTGCTGAAGGCGATCCGTGCCGATGCCAAGCTGAAGACCCTGCCGGTGCTGATGGTGACCGCCGAAGCCAAGCGCGAGCAGATCATCGAGGCAGCGCAGAGCGGCGTGAACGGCTACATCATCAAGCCGTTCACCGCACAGACGCTGGAAGAGAAGCTCGGCAAGATCTTCGAACGCCTGGCGGCCAGCGCTTGATGGATACCACGGTCGACAAGAGTGCCCTCGCCCTGCGCCTGCAGGAAGCCCTGGACGCGCTGGAATCCGGCGACGAAGCGGCTTGGCGCCAGCGCATCGACGGCTTGGTCGCACTACGCACCCAGCCGATGATGAGCGGCCTTTCGCGGCTGGCCCGCGAACTGGGCCAGGCGCTGGGCGAACTGCCGACCGTGCCCGATGAAGCCGGCGAGCTTGACGACGCCTGCGCGCGCCTGGATCACGTGGTGGCGATGACCGAACAGGCCACCCATCGCACCCTGGACCTGGCCGAAGAGTGCCGCAGCCTGACCGAACAGCTGCGCGCCGATGGCCTGCAGCCGGGCCAGGACGTGCAGCTCGACCGCATCCGCCACAACCTCACCGAGATCGCCCTGACCCAGAGCTACCAGGACCTGACCGGACAGATCATCCGTCGCGTGGTCGGCATCGTCCGCCGCGTGCACGAAGGCTTCGGCGCGCTCGGCCTGCCGCCGGAACAGCATCGCACCGACCCGGAACTGGCCGGGCCGGCACTGAAGGGACTGGACCGCCATGCGGTCTCGCAGAACGACGCCGACGACCTGTTGTCGGATCTGGGGCTGTAACCATGGGCGCGGTAGCCGACGACATCACTGCCGATTTCATCATCGAGGCCCAGGAAATCCTGGATCGCCTTGGCGAACAGCTGGTGTCGCTGGAACAGGCACCGCAGGACAATGAACAGCTCAACGCGGTGTTCCGTGGCTACCACACGCTGAAAGGCGGCGCAGGTTTCCTCGGCATCACCGCGATGGTCGAACTGTGCCACGCCGCTGAAGAAGCGCTGGGCGCCGTGCGTGCCGGCCAGGCCGTATTGCAGGCGCATCACTTCGATGCCGCCCAGCAGTCACTGGACTACCTGCAGTCGATGCTTGACGCGGTGTCATCGGGTTCCGAGCCCGGCTTTGCCCCGCCCGAACTGGTCGCCCAGTTCGATGTGCATGGCGGTGGCGCGGCTGCACCTTCGGCCGCGACGCCGAATGCGGGCGCTGGAGACCTGATCACCGACGACGAATTCGAGGCCCTGCTCGACCAGCTGCACGGCGGCAAGGCGCCGACGACCGTAGCACCGGCGGTGAAGAAAGCCGACGACATGATCAGCGAAGACGAGTTCGAGGCGCTGCTCGACCAGCTGCATGGTGGCGCCGCCCCGGGCAGCAACGCCACCGCAGCGGTTGTCGCCGCACCGGCACCGCGACCGGCGCCCTCGCCTGCCCCGCCAACTGCCAGCAAGCCGGCGCCCAACAAGCCCGTCGCCGAAGCCGAACACACCGTGCGCGTGGATACCAAGCGCCTGGATGCCATCGTCAACCTGATCGGCGAACTGGTGCTGTCACGAAACCGGTTGAAGACGCTGCGCGCACGCCTGCGCGATGAAGAGCTGGACCGCGCCGTGTCGACGCTGGACATCGCCACTGCGCGCCTGCAGTCGGCGGTGATGCGCACCCGCATGCAGCCGGTCGGCAAGGTGTTCTCGCGCTTCCCGAAGGTGGCGCGCGACGTTGCGCGTTCGCTGAAGAAGGAAGTGGACCTGGAACTGATCGGCGCCGAGACCGAGCTCGACCGCAACCTGGTCGAAGCGCTGGCCGACCCGCTGGTGCACCTGGTCCGCAACGCCATCGATCATGGCGTGGAAACGCCGGAACTGCGCGAAGCGCAGGGCAAGCCACGGATGGGCCATGTGCGCCTGTCGGCACAGCAGGAAGGCGACTACGTCAGCATCGAAGTGCAGGACGACGGTGCCGGCATCGATCCGGAAAAGCTGCGCGCCAAGGCACGCGAGAAGGGCCTGATCGATCCGGAAGCCGCTGCCCGCCTGAGCAGCGAGGAATGCCTGCATCTGGTGTTCCTGCCCGGCTTCTCGACCAAGCAGCAGGTCACCGACATTTCCGGCCGCGGCGTCGGCATGGACGTGGTGCAGTCGCGCATCCGCGAACTGAGCGGGCAGATCCAGATCCAGTCGGAACTGGGCCGCGGCAGCCGCTTCATGATCCGCGTACCACTGACCCTGGCGATCCTGCCGACCCTGCTGGTGCAGGCCGGCGAAGACGTCTACGCACTGCCGCTGGCCCGCGTGATGGAAGTGCTGCATGCGCCGCGCACTTCGCTGGGCTGGTTCGACGGCCGCGCCGTGCTGGACCGTCGCTCGCACACGCTGGCGCTGGTCGACCTGCGGCAATGGCTGGATGTGACGCCGGCCGCCTCGCCGCTGCTGACCATCGTCGTGCTGCAGGCCGGTGAAGCACGCTTCGGGCTGGTGGTGGACCAGGTGCGCGGGCGCGAGGAAGTGGTGATCAAGCCACTGCCCAAGGCCCTGCGCGGCCTGCGCGGTTACGCCGGTGCAACCTTGATCGGCGATGGTCGCATGGCCCTGATCCTGGACGTGGACGGACTGCGCAGCCCACACGACTGACCCGATTCCTGAACGCGACACGCAATAGCGCCGGGCCAGCCCGGCGACACAGGAAACTGTGAACTCCGTTACACCAGATTCTCCCGGTGTCTCAAGTCCCATTCATACAAGCCGATACCGGACCCATGGATAGACTCAGCCTCATTGGACTTTTCCTCGCCCTGGCCTCGCTGGTCGGTGGCAGCATCCTCAAGGGCGCCGGCCTGGCGTCGTTGTGGTCGCCTGCGGCGTTTGTGATCGTCATCGTCGGCACCATCGCCGCCATCCTGCTGCATACCGCGCCGGCGGTATTCAAGCATGCGTTCAAGATCGTGCGCTGGGTCGTGCGCCCGCCGCACAGCGACCGTCGCGAACTGATCCAGCAGATCGTGGAATGGAGCAACATCGCCCGCCGCCAGGGCCTGCTCGGCCTGGAATCGCAGGTGGAAGCGCAGCGTGATCCGTTCCTGCGCAAGGGCCTGCAACTGCTGGTGGACGGTGTGGAACCCGAATCGATCCGGCACATGCTGGAAATCGAACTCGGCAGCCAGGAACACCAGGATCAGGCCGGCGCCAAGGTATTCGAGGCGATGGGCATCTATGCGCCTACGCTGGGCATCATCGGCGCCGTGCTCGGCCTGATCGCGGTGATGAAGAACCTCGCCGATCCGAGCAAGCTCGGCCACGGCATCGCCGCGGCGTTCACCGCCACCATCTACGGCATCGCCTCGGCCAACCTGCTGTTCCTGCCCATCGCCGCCAAGCTGAAGGGCGTGATCGCCCACAACTCGCGCGACCGCGAAATGGTCATCGAAGGCCTGATTTCGATCGCCCAGGGCGAGAATCCGCGCAACATCGAAACCAACCTCTCCGGCTTCCTGCACTGACATGGCCCGCCGCAAGCACCACGAAGAGCACGCCAACCACGAAGCATGGGCCATCCCCTATGCCGACCTGATGACGCTGCTGCTCGCCTTCTTCGTGGTCATGTACGCGATCTCCTCGGTCAACGAGGGCAAGTACCGGATCATGGCCGACGCCCTCACCGATGCCTTCGGTGGTGCGCCGCGCACCATCAATCCCGTGCAGGTCGGCAACAAGCAGGTGCAGGGCGGTGGCTGGGACAGCCCGTCGGTGATCAAGTCCGGCACCAAGATCGGGCCGTCTGCTCCGGCGCCGTCGCACGACCCCACCCTGCTGCCGGCGATGGCCTCGCAGATGCGCATGCCGGTGTCGGTGCACAACCAGGAGCAGATCGCGCGTGCCGAGCGCCAGCTCAACAGCATCGCCGACCGCCTGACCGCAGCGCTGGCACCGCTGATCGACCGCGGCATGATCAGCGTGCGCCGCACCGAACTGTGGATCGAAGTCGAGATCAACAGCGACATCCTGTTTCCGACCGGCTCGGCAGCGCTGGACGTGCATGCGCGCGACACCCTGGCCAGCCTGGCCGGCGTGCTGCGCGACGTGCCCAACAGCGTGCGCGTGGAAGGCCACACCGACAACGTGCCGATCGCCACCGCCACCTTCCCGTCCAACTGGGAACTGTCGGCCGGGCGCGCGGCCAGCGTCGTGCATCTGTTTGCCGACCAGGGCGTGCAGCCGTCGCGGCTGGCGATGGTCGGCTACGGCCAGTTCCGCCCGCGCGAAGCGAATGACAGTGCGCAGGGCCGCAACCGCAACCGGCGGGTGATGGTCATCATCCTGGCCGACACCAGTCATTCGGTGGACCCGCTGGGCGAACGTCTGAATGCCGCGACCGGGGCCACCCGCAACGCGAGCGAACAGGCCGCCGCAGCACCGGCCACCACCTCCAGTTCCCCCATCGCACCGGTGCAGTTGCCACCGGTGCCGGCTGGCAGCCGTGTCGGCGCCGCCGTTCCCCCGGCAATGAAGGAGTAATCCGATGCGCATCTGGGCAGTCGCCAACCAGAAGGGCGGAGTCGGCAAGACCACCACCACCCTCGCCCTCGGTCGCGGCCTGGCCGCGCTCGGCCATCGCGTGCTGCTGATCGATCTCGATCCGCATGCCTCGCTGACCCGCGCTTTCGGTGTACCGATCGAACCGGCACCGACCGGCGTGCTGGAACTGTTCGGCGCACCACCGGCCGACCTGTCCACGCTCAGCCACGCCAGCAACATCGGCGGGCTGGATTACGTGTGCGCGCAGGCCTCGCTGGCCACGCTGGAACGACGCAGCGCCAACCAGCCGGGCCTGGGCCTGGCACTGCAGAACGCCCTCGCCCGCCACCAGGGCCAGCACGACTACATCCTGCTGGACTGCGCACCGACCCTGGGCCTGCTGATGATCAACGCGCTGGCCGCGGCCGATCGCCTGATCATCCCCACCCAGGCCGAGCCGCTGGCCCTGCACGGCCTGGATGGCATGGTCCGCACCGGCGAGATGGTCGAGCGTTCGCGCCGCCGCCCGCTGCCGATCTCGATCCTGCCGACACTGTTCGACCGCCGCACCCGCACCGGCAATGAATCACTGCGCGCCATGCAGGACCGCCACGCAAGCCGCGTCTGGGAAGATGCGATTCCGATCGACACCCGCATCAGCAACGCGGCCGGGCTGACCCTGCCGAGCATCGGCGAGGACTACCCGGGCCGTGGCCTGGCGGCCTATCGCCGCGCGCTGAACTGGATCCTTGGTGAGGACGCACGCGCCCTGGAGCAGGCGGCATGAACACCACCGGCATGCTGGATGACTATCTGGACGAACTGCTCGGCGACATTGCCGTGGCACCGGTCGCCGCTGACGCCGCGCCCCGCCCGACGAGCGCAGCAGCAGACGCCGAGCGCGAACCGACCTGGGACGATCTGCCGGCCGAAGTGATCTACGAAACCGACACCGTCGCGGCCGCCCCGGCCAGCGACGATGCGGCGCTCGAGGCCGCCTTCGACGCCGCTACCGTGCCTGCAACCGACGCCGAGCGCGAGCCGACCTGGGACGATCTGCCGGCCGAGGTGATCTACGAAACCGACACCGTCGCGGGCACCCCTGCCAGTGACGACGCCTCCCTCGAGGCCGCCTTCGACGCCGCTGCCGCGCCTGCGGCCGACGCGGAGCGCGAGCCGACCTGGGACGATCTGCCGGCAGATGTCATCCATGAAACCGCGCCCGTGGCCGTTGCACCAGCCGCACCGCCCGCGCCGGAACCGACCTGGGATGACCTGCCGGATGAAGTGATCTACGAAACCGACGCCGCCGACAGCCTCGCGCACACCGATAGTCCCGGGCTGCAGGCCGCTTTCGAAGCCGCCGCCGACGGCGAGGTGGTTCCTGCCATCGCCGCGCCGGCCGCTGCCAAGGCCGCAGCGCGCCCCGCGCCGGCGCCGATGCCGTCGATGGCCCGCGCCGCCGTCGCACCACCGCCGCGGGTCGCGGTGGACACCCCATCCAGCAACCGTCCCGGCACCTGGCAGGAGCTGCAGGCCCAGGCGCATCAGCCCGCCAGCAGCCCGCACCCGCAGAACCGCCGCGCCGGCGAACGCACCTCACGTTGGCTGCGCCTGCGCTGCGGTACCCAGGCCTACGCGCTGGAGCTGCTGAAGGTGCAGGAAGTGGTGCTGCCGGTGCCGTTGCTGCCATTGCGCGGTACTGCCCCGGAAATGCTCGGCATCATGAACCTGCGCGGCCAGGTGGTACCGGTGATGGATCTCGGCCTGCACCTGGGTGCGGCCTCCGCCGAAGATGACGCGCAGACCCGCATTGTCGTGCTCGAAGAGAACGGCGAGACCCTGGGGCTGCGCGTGTCGGCCGTGGAGGATGTCGCCAACCTGACCGACTCGCAGATCGAACCGCCCGATACCGCCCGCATCTGCCAGATCTCCAATGACCTGTTCCGCGGCGTGGCCCGTATCAGCCAGCGGCCGATGATCCTGCTCGACGCCACGCAGCTGCTGGGGTGAATCGGCGCTCCGCGTCGATACCTCCCCTAAAGAACCGCCCCGCGGTGCCGTTATGAATGCTGGAACCGTTTGTCCGGAGCAACGATGAGCACTGTCGAACTGGGTGAGGATCTCGGCATCGAGAGCAGCACCGAGCTCAAGAACCGCCTTTCGCCCTTGGTGGCGGAAGCAGGCGAGCTGACCCTGGATGCAAGCCAGGTCGGTCGCATCCATACCGCCAGCGTGCAGGTGCTGTGTGCCTTCGTACAGGCCCGCCGCGAGGCAGGCCTGGGCACCGGCTTCCACGGTTGCACTGCAACCTTCCGTGACGCTGCACGCCTGTTGGGCGTCACCCAGGCCCTGGGCCTGGACGTAACCCATGACAACCTGAAATCTGTGGAGAACGCTGCATGAGCGCACGTATCTTGGTGGTGGACGATTCGGCGTCGATGCGCCAGATGGTTTCCTTCGCCCTCACCTCGGCCGGTTTTGCCGTCGAAGAAGCTGAAGACGGCGCGGTCGCGCTCGGACGTGCCAAGGGCCAGCGCTTCAATGCGGTGGTCACCGACGTCAACATGCCGAACATGGACGGCATCGCGCTGATCCGCGAACTGCGCCAGCTGCCGGACTACAAGTTCACGCCGATGCTGATGCTGACCACCGAATCGGCCGCGGACAAGAAGTCCGAAGGCAAGGCCGCCGGTGCCACCGGCTGGCTGGTCAAGCCGTTCAATCCCGAACAGCTGGTCGCCACCGTGCAGAAAGTGCTGGGCTGATCGCCCCGCACTGCTCCCCCTCTTCGCTTCCGGATCGCCACTGCCATGAGCATGGACCTGCAACGCTTCCACGCCACTTTCTTCGAGGAGAGCCGCGAAGGCCTCGACGCCATGGAGGCTGGCCTGCTGGCCCTGGAATCGGGACAACAGGACCCGGAGATCATCAACTCGGTGTTCCGTGCCGCCCACTCCATCAAGGGTGGCGCCGGCACGTTCGGCTTCGATGCCATCGCCGGGTTGACCCACGTGCTGGAGACGCTGCTGGATGAGCTGCGTGCCGGCAAGCGCGCACTCGAAGGCAACGCCGTCGATGCGATGCTGTCGTCGGTGGACGTGCTGCGTGCCCTGTTGCGCGAGGCCGAGCACGGCCAGCCCGCCGACCCCGCAGCGGTTGCCGCGGTGAAAGCGCGCCTGGAATCGGTGCTGTCCGGCCAGGCACCCGCCGCCGCCGCACCTGCTGCCGCCAGCCAGGTCGACGACACGCCGGAAGCCTGGCAGATCGGCTTCGCCCCGGCGCCGTCGCTGTTCATGAGCGGCAACGACCCGCTGCGCATCATCCGCGAACTGGAACACCTGGGTTCGCTGCAGGTGGCCGCACGCATGGATCGCCTGCCCGGCTTCGCCCAGCTCGACCCGCTCGAAGCCCACCTTGCGTGGGACCTGGGCCTGGTCGGCAAGGTGCCGCGCAGCAAGATCGAAGACACCTTCGCCTGGGTGCTGGACGACTGCGAACTGGACATCCGTCCGGCCGCACCGCCAAGCCTCGCCACCCAGGCGCCGGCCCCCACGCCAGTGGCTGCCCCCGCGCCTGCCGCTGCCGCACCGACGGCCAGCGCCGGCGCCAGCCAGGAAGCGGAAACCTCCATCCGCGTCAGCGTCGACAAGGTCGATGCACTGATCAACCTGGTCGGCGAACTGGTCATCACCCAGGCCATGCTCAAGCAGGTCTCGCACGCGCTGGACCCGGTCCATGCCGAGAGCCTGTTCGCTGGCCTGGACCTGCTTGAACGCAATACCCGCGACCTGCAGGAAGCGGTGATCGGCGTGCGCATGCTGCCGGTCGACGCAGTCTTCCGCCGCTTCCCGCGCCTGGTCCGCGACCTGTCCGGCCGCCTCGGCAAGCACGTGCGCCTGCGCACGATCGGTGAAGGCACCGAGCTGGACAAGGGCCTGATCGAGAAGATCGCCGATCCGCTGGTGCACCTGGTCCGCAACTCGATCGACCACGGCCTGGAAATGCCGGACGTGCGTCGCGATGCCGGCAAGGACGAGACCGGCACGATCACCCTGGCGGCCTCGCACCAGGGCGGCCACATCGTCATCGAAGTCAGCGACGACGGCCGCGGCCTGAACCGCGAGAAGATCCTGGCCAAGGCGCACGAACGCGGCCTGGCCGTGCCGGACAACCCCACCGATTCGCAGGTCTGGGACCTGATCTTCCAGCCCGGCTTCTCCACCGCCGACGCGGTCACCGACCTGTCCGGCCGCGGCGTGGGCATGGACGTGGTCCGCCGCAACATCCAGGCGCTGGGCGGCGAAGTGCAGATCGAAAGTGGCCTCGGAACCGGCACCCGTACGCTGATCCGGCTGCCACTGACCCTGGCCATCCTCGACGGCATGACCGTGGCGGTGGCCGGCGAAACCCTGATCCTGCCGCTGGCCTACGTGCTTGAAGCACTGCAGCCGCAGCCCGACGACATCCGCAGCATGGCCGGCGAAGGCCGCGTGCTGCGCGTGCGTGGCGAATACCTGCCGATCCTGTCGCTGAGCGAATACTACGGCTATGGCCAGCGCGCCCCGGGCAGTGAATCGCTGGTGGTGGTGGTGGAAGGCGATGGCCAGAAGATCGCGCTGGAAGTGGACGAACTGGTCGGCCAGCAGCAGGTCGTGGTGAAGAACATCGAGAACAACTATCGCCGCATCGGCGGCGTCTCCGGCGCCACCATCCTCGGTGACGGCCGCGTCGCCCTGATCGTCGACATCGGCGGCCTGGTGCGTTCGCTGCGGGTACCGCAGGCCGCCTGAGCCGCTCCACGCGCTGTGCCTGACCGCCGCCCTCAGGGGCGGCGGTTTTTGTTTGCGCGGGCCGCAGGCAGCAATCGTAGTCACGCGCAACGCGACTGCGCCCACAACTGTGAACTCCGTCGTCCTGCGCCGTGAACCTGAGCGGGCGCATGGTTTCGCCTGAAACCACGCGGTCACTGCGAAAGCCCCGCCAGTGCTTGCTTTCCGTGGGCTTCCCCTACGCCAGCGAATGTGACATCGGTCCATAAAGTACGGCGCAGCTGCGCCGCTATCTCGGGTTGACGGCAGTCACCGAACCCCCACCCGGCACGACCGTTCCCTCCTGCAACGACCTTTTTGCCCGCGGCGCCGCCGCCGGTATTCTGCCCACCTTGGAGCACCCTGCATGAAGTGGTTCCACGATCTGCCCATCGCCCGCAAGCTGGCTGTGGGATTCACCCTGACCACCCTGATGACCGTCGTGCTGGGTGCGTTTGCCCTGGTCCGCCTGTCCGAAGCCAATGCCAAGCTGACCTCGATGGCGACCAACGACATCCCATCGGTGCAGTACCTCGGTGAAGTGCGCTCGCAGCTGGGTGAGTTCCGCACCTATGAACTGGCCCAGATCAGCATGCTGGACCAGCCGGAAAAGGTGGCCGACTACAACAAGCGCATGAACGACACCGCTGCGGTCGTGCGCGAGCAGTTGGCCGCCTATGCCAAGCTGCCAGCCGGCGACAAGGAGCGCACGCTGTACCAGGCCGTGCAGGCCGACGTCGATGGCTACTTCGCCGCCAATACCAAGCTGCGCGAAGCGGCGACGGCGGGTGATGGCGAGGCCGCCCGGCAGATCTCCGATGAGCAGTCCCGCCCGCTGCGCCGCAAGGCCTTTGAGGACCTGAAGGCGCTGGGTACGCTGCTGGGAACCCAGATGCAGGGCAAGATCGAAGACGCCAACGCGACCCACCGCAACAGCATGCTGGCCATCATCGCCGCCATCGTGCTGCTGGTCGTGGTCGCCGCCGCCTTGGCCGTGATCATCTCGCGCGCCGTGGTCGGCCCGCTGGGCAAGGCCGTGCATGCCATCCAGGCCGTCGCCCGCGGCGACCTCAGCGTCACCACCCAGGCCACCGGCAAGGATGAAGCGGGCCGCATGCTGGCGGCCACCGCGGAGATGACCGCGATGCTGCGTCGCTTCTCCGAGCAGACCCAGCTGATGGCACAGATGCATGCCGGTCCCGATATCAGCCACCGCATTCCGGAAGACTTCCCGGGCGTCTACGGGCAGCTTGCCGGCGGCATCAACACGGTGATCTTCGAGCACCTCGATGCGATCCGCGATGCCATCGACGTACTCAACCAGTACGCCACCGGCAACCTCGCCCCCGATGCACGCCGCCTGCCGGGCAGCCGCGCGATCCTGCACGAATCGATGGATGCGGCCAAGGCCAGCCTGCTGGCGATCAACACGCAGATCCAGCAGTTGGCGTCGGCTGCTGCCGCCGGCGATTTCAGCCAGCGTGGCGATGCACAGCGCTTCGATCACGATTTCCGCGTGATGATCGAGCAGCTGAACAGCATGATGCACGTCGCCGACGGCAACCTTGGCCAGCTGTCGCAGCTGCTGCAGGCGATCGCCGCTGGCGACCTGACCGCACGCATGGACGGCCAGTTCCACGGCGTGTTTGCCCGTATGCGCGACGATGCCAACACCACGGTTGCCCAGCTGACCCAGATCGTCAGCCAGATCCAGGCCAGCACCTCCAGCATCACCTTGGCCGCAGGCGAAATCGCCTCGGGCAACAGCGACCTGTCGCGCCGCACCGAACAGCAGGCCGCCAACCTGGAAGAAACCGCCGCGTCGATGGAGGAACTGACCTCCACCGTGCGGCAGAACGCCGAGCACGCACGCCAGGCCAACCAGCTCGCCATCGGCGCGCATGGCGTGGCCTCGCAGGGCGGCGAAGTGGTCGGCCAGGTGGTCACCACCATGTCGGCCATCGAGGCGTCCTCGAAGAAGATCGCCGAGATCATTTCGGTGATCGACGGCATCGCCTTCCAGACCAACATCCTGGCGCTGAACGCGGCGGTCGAAGCTGCCCGTGCCGGTGAACAGGGTCGTGGTTTCGCCGTGGTCGCCAGCGAGGTGCGTACCCTCGCCCAGCGCTCGGCCGCCGCCGCCAAGGAGATCAAGGGCCTGATCGACGAATCGGTCGGCAAGGTCGCCGAAGGCTCCAGCCTGGTCCATCAGGCCGGCAGCACCATGGGCGAGATCGTCGCCTCGGTGCAGCGCGTCACCGACATCATGGCCGAGATTTCCGCCGCCTCGCAGGAACAGTCGGCCGGCATCGAACAGGTCAACCAGACCGTGGTGCAGATGGACGAAACCACCCAGCAGAACGCCGCGCTGGTGGAAGAAGCCACTGCTGCAGCGCGGGCGATGGAAGACCAGGCCGCGCAGCTGGGCGAGGCCGTCGCACGCTTCCGCCTGGCCGCACCGAGCCCAGGCAATGCGATGCCGCGCGCAGCGATGGCCACAGCCGTCGGTACTCCGCGCAAAGCGGCACCCGCCCCCATCGCGACGCCATCGCGCGTGCGCAAGCCCGTTGCGCAGCCGGCGCTGGCCGGCGACGGTGACTGGCAGGAGTTCTGATCGCAGCACCGGGGTGGCCCTGCGCCACCCCGACAGCGGACAGGTGGCGCCGGGCCATGCCCGGCCCCAGCGTCCCGCTTGCCCTTCGGCTTCCGGCATGGCACAACGAAGCCGTCGAACGCGTCCGGTGCTACATAAATCCGCAACGCAGCCGATACTTCTTTCGAGCCACGCACCCACACGCGTCGGCGCCCGCCCCTGACCACAGATTCCATGTCCGACGGCCACGACACTGCATCGCCCGAAGTCCATGCGGCCGACGCCGCCGACGATCGCTTTCTGGTCCGCAATCCGCGCCAGGTGCGGCAGCTGCTGCGTTCCCTGATCGAGCAGCGATCACTGATCAACGCCCATATCGACGGGCGCGATCGCTCCTTCCCGACCGCCCTGCTCGAACTGGACGACGACGAGGACATCCTGCTGCTCGATGGCAGCCCACAGGAAGCCTCCAACCGCGCCGCCGAACAGGCCGACCACCTGCTTTGTTTCGCCCAGCTGGAACGGGTGATGGTGCGTTTCCGCCTGCACGACCTGCAGCGCGTGGACAACGACGGCCACGTCGCCTTCCGGACACCGTTCCCCGAGGAGCTGGTGCACCTGCAGCGGCGTGAAATGTACCGGCTGGAGACCCCCATCACCGATTCACCGCAGTTGTTGCTGCCGCCGGGCGAGGCTCGCGCCGAAGCGTTGTCGATGCGGGTGGTGGACATCAGCGGCGGCGGCCTGGCGGTGACCGTACCCACCGACTGCGCCATCTTCAGCCTGCAGCAGCGCTACCGGGCCCAGTTGTCGATGCCCGATGGCCCGGACCTGCAGATCGACCTTGTGGTCTGCAACCTGCTGCCGCAACGCCTGCCCAACGGCACCGAGGTCAAGCGCGTGGGCATGCGCTTCGACGAACTGCCCCGCGGCGGCGACAGCGCCATCCAGCGCTACATCTTCCGCATCGACCGCCAGCGCAAGGCACGCCGCAACGGCGAGCTCTGACATCCCCATTTCGGGATCTGCCGGCCAGCGGCCGGCACTACCCTTCCCCAGTAGATCCACGCCATGCGTGGATGGATGCCTAAAGTCCCCCACTACGGGGCCGATATCGAGCCTGACACCGGCACTTCCGGCAGAACCAGGACCCCTCGATGAACGACAAGAACAGCTCCGCCGCCGGCGCCGATGGCGAATTCCTCAGCTTCACCCTCGGTGCCGAGCACTACGGCGTGGACATCCTCAAGGTGCAGGAAATCCGCGGCTACGACGCCGTCACCCGCGTCCCCGATGCCCCGGACTACATCAAGGGTGTCATCAACCTGCGCGGCACCATCGTGCCGGTGATCGACCTGCGCCTGAAGCTGCGCCTGGAAGATGCCCGCTACGACGCCTTCACCGTGATGATCGTGCTCAACGTGGAAGACCGCGTGGTCGGCATCGTGGTCGACAGCGTCTCCGACGTGATCCCGCTGTCGGCCGAGCAGATCCGCCCGACCCCGGAATTCGGTGCAGCCGTGGATACCCGCTTCATTTCCGGCATCGGCACCCACGATGACCGCATGCTGATCCTGCTGGATATCGAAACCCTGCTGGACAGCGCCGACATGGGCCAGACCCACGTCGTCGAAGACGCTGCCGCCTGATCAAACGGACCTTCTTCACGTTTCTGTTACGCAGCCCTTCAGTTCCCCCCATCCATGCCGATAGGGGGACAGAAGCCGGTCGCGCAGGAACGCGCCAAGGCCGGATCCACCATCACCATCCCCGGAGAATCACCCCGATGAAGTCCCTGCTTGCGTTCGTTTCGGCTGCCGTCCTGGCCACCACCGCTTCCTCCGCCTTCGCGCAGTCGGCCGAGATGATTCCGCCGGAGATGGCACCGCGCGCCGTCGGCAAGGACGGCATGGTCTGCGGCAAGGTCGAAAAGGCCCGCTTCGCAGAAGGTTCCGAAGGCCAGCCGACCTTCCTGTACATGGGCGGCGCCTTCCCGCGCCACACCTTCTCGGCCCGTATCGCCGGCGAGAACCGCGGCAAGTTCTCCTTCCCGCTGGAAACCCTGGAAGGCAAGACCGTGTGCGTGATCGGCAAGATCCAGCGCGATGCGTCGCGTGCGGAAATCGAAGTCAGCTCGCCGTCCAGCCTGAAGCTGGCCAACATCAAGTAATCCGCTGTCCGTCAGACCGCGCCGGCCAGCGTGCCGGCGTGGCTGTTGCAACCGGGCCCCGCGCCCGGCCGCGTCTGCCTTAGGAGATCGCAACGCCCATGCCGTGGATCAACAACCTGAAACTGATGCCGAAGCTCATGCTGACCTTCGGTGTCCTCTTGCTGGTGATGCTGCTGCAGGGCATCGTCGCCTATCGTGGCCTGCATTCGCTGAACAACGTGACCACCGAGCTGGCCGGTTCACGCATGGAAAGCATCCGCATGGCCGGCGAGATGCGCGGCATGCTCGGCGAGTATCGCAACAGCGCCTACCAGCAGCTGATCCGCGCCAGCGACGACGTCAAGGCAGACGCCCGCAAGCAGGCCGCCGAACTGCGCACCAGCATGGACACGTCGATCAAGGACTATCCGAAGCTGGTCGACAACGCACAGCAGAAGAAGCTGTTCGATACCTTCGCCAAGGACTGGAAGGACGCGCTGGCCTCCTATGACAGCGTCACCGAGATGCTGGAGCTGGACCTGCCCGACGACGCGATCGATACCTTCGTCGGCGAGACCCGCACCAAGCATCGCAAGGCGGGCGCCGCGCTGGAAGCACTGATCGCCGAAGACAACCGCCTCGCCCGCGCCTCGCGCGACGAAGCCGCCTCCACCTACTCCGCCTCGGCCGTGCTGACCGTGATCGCCCTGCTCGGCGGTGCCGCACTCGGCCTGGTGCTGGTGTGGCTGTTCGCCCGTGCCCTGGTCGGCAGCGTGCGTGGCGCCGTCTCGGTGGCCAACGACGTCGCCGGTGGCAAGCTCGATGGTCACATCGACGTCAGCCGCCAGGACGAAGTGGGCGAACTGATGCAGGCCATGCAGCGCATGCAGCGCGACCTGCGCGAGCGCACCGAAACCGACCAGGCCATCGCCCGCGAGAACCTGCGCATCCGCACCGCGCTGGATTACAGCTCGACCGGCGTCTACCTGACCGATCCCAGCAACACCATCGTCTACAGCAACCGCGCCCTGCAGCAGACCCTGGCCCAGTACCAGGACGAGTTGCGCCGCGACCTGCCCGACTTCGACGCCCACGCCTCGCTGGTCGGCAAGCCGGTCACCGTGCTCGAGCACCGTGGCGAGATGGACAACACGCTGCTTGCCAACCTCAAGCAGCATGGCGTTGCCCGCCGCCCGATGCAGTACGGCGATGCCCAGTTCGCCCAGGTCGTGTCGACCATCCGCAACGAAGACGGCGACACCGTCGGCTACGTGGTGGAATGGCGCGACCGTACCCAGGAAGCACAGGTCGAGGCCGAAGTGGCACGGGTGATCGCCCAGGCCGCCGCCGGTGACCTGTCCGGCCGCATCGATGCCAACGACAAGGAAGGCTTCTTCCTGCAGCTGGCCCAGCAGATCAATGGCCTGCTGGACGCCAACTCGGGCAGCATCGAACAGATTTCCGGCCTGCTCGCCGCGCTGTCGCAGGGTGACCTGACCGTGCGCATGCACGGTGACTACCAGGGCGTGTTCGCCCGCATGCGCGACGATGCCAACGCCACCGCCGCACAGCTGAGCGAGATCGTCACCCGCATCAAGCAGTCCAGCCGCGCGATCAGCTCGGCCGCCGGTGAAATCGCCTCGGGCAACAGCGACCTGTCGCGTCGTACCGAGCAGCAGGCGGCCAACCTGGAAGAAACTGCCGCCTCGATGGAAGAACTGACCTCCACCGTGCGCCAGAACGCCGAACACGCACGCCAGGCCAACCAGCTCGCCATCGGCGCGCACGGCGTGGCTTCGCAGGGCGGTGAAGTGGTCGGCCAGGTGGTCACCACCATGTCGGCCATCCAGGCCTCGTCGAAGAAGATTGCGGAGATCATCTCGGTCATCGACGGCATCGCCTTCCAGACCAACATCCTGGCGCTGAACGCCGCGGTGGAAGCTGCCCGTGCCGGCGAACAGGGTCGTGGCTTCGCCGTGGTCGCCAGCGAAGTGCGCACCCTCGCCCAGCGCTCGGCCGCCGCGGCCAAGGAAATCAAGGGCCTGATCGACGACTCGGTCGGCAAGGTCAATGATGGTTCGGCGCTGGTGCACAAGGCCGGCGCCACCATGGGCGAGATCGTCGCCTCGGTGCAGCGCGTGACCGACATCATGTCCGAGATCTCCGCTGCCTCGCAGGAGCAGAGCGCCGGCATCGAGCAGGTCAACCAGACCGTGGTGCAGATGGACGAAACCACCCAGCAGAACGCCGCGCTGGTGGAAGAAGCCACTGCTGCCGCACGTGCGATGGAAGAACAGGCAGGCCATCTGAGCGAGGCGGTATCGATCTTCGTGGTCGATGAAGCCGAAGTCGTGGCCGCCGCGCGCACGCCGGCACCGCGTGCAGCCGCCCCGGCTGCCCCGGCACCGATGGCACCGCCGGCCCGACGCGTCAGCGGCGCTCGCCCGGCAGTGACCGAACTGGCCGACGGAGACTGGCAGGAATTCTGATTCCTGCCCGACCTGAAGCATGAAGACGCCCCGGCCCTGCGCTGGGGCGTTTTGGTTTCCGGAGTATCTGATTATCCAGCCAACGGCGAAGCCCCTCGGGATGGTCGCTAGAAGCCCTGGGCTGCTGAGGGTTGGCCGGGAGGGTGGGCTGCGCAGGGGACGCCGTGAATACGTCCCTGTAGGCTCGGTCGCCGCATCCATGCGGCTCACGCCCCTGCGCAACCCACCCTCCCGGCCACGGACAGTTTCCTTGCGCGTCCACCCCGGATTGAAGAAAGAAGAGCAAGAGCAACAGCCGTGTTGCTTCCGGGGTCGGATCCGTTTTCCGCAGGAAAACGGATCCGACCCTCTTTTCACTTGGAAACCCAACGCTCTTGCCATCAGACACCGAAATGCCGAGAGGGCTGGGTCGGGGCGGGCTGGCGGGACCGTTGGCGCCATGGATGGCGCCATCGAGCCCCCATGGATGGGTTTACGGCGTGTCTCGCCTGGCCGCCCCGACCCAGCCGCCCACTGACAATTCAGAGCCGACCAAACGCCGTTGCTGTTGCTGTTGCTGTTGCTTCAAAGCCTGCCGCAGGCAGCGCCGCAGCCGCCGCTGCAAGCAAACCTGAATACGTTCGAACACCCCGCCTCAATCCCCCGCCCCCGCGGCCGATAACGGTCATGTCACCGCTGCTCCCGACCAGCACCGGCGCCTCCACCCACCACGACCCGGGTACTGCTCGATGAATCTCCTGCATCGCTGGCAACACTACTTCAGCAATCTCTCCGTCCGGCGCAAGCTCAATCTGCTCACGCTGCTGATCGCGCTGGGCGTGATCGCGCTCTCGGTGATCGCTGCCCGCATGCAGTACCTGGACCTGACCGATACCCGCAAGTCTTCGCTGAAGACCCAGGTCGAACTGAGCTACGGCATCCTCGACCACTACCATCGCCTCGCCGGAACCGGTGAGCTCAGCGAGGAGGCTGCAAAAGCGGCCGCGCTGCAGGCGCTGGAAGTCATGCGCGCGCACAACGATACCTACTACTACAACATCTACGACACCGGCTATCACGTGCTCATGCACCCGTTCCGCAAGGATCTGGTGGGCAAGGACATGAAGGATTTCCGTACCGGCGATGGCATCCGCATCTACTACGACCAGATCGAAGCGGCCAAGGCCGGCGGCGGCTTCGTCGCCTATCGCTGGGCCAAGCCCGGCGAGAAGGGCGAGGTCGAAAAGGTCGCCTATGCCGGCCTGTTCAAGCCCTGGAACTGGGTGGTCAGCAGCGGCGTCTACATGGATGACGTGCAGCAGCAGGCACTGGTCTTCACCGCCATCATGACCCTGGCCGGCGGCGTACTGGTGCTGATCGTGCTGGCGTTGAGCTGGGTCATCGGCAACCGCATCGCGCGACCGCTGAAGCAGGCCACCGCCGTCGCCGAAGGCATTGCCGGCGGCAAGCTGGACAGCCACATCGGCCCGCAGCCGCATGACGAACCCGGTCGCCTGCTCGAAGCGATGTCACGCATGCAGCAGCAGCTGCACGCAGTCATCAGCGGCCAGCGTGAGATGGCACGCCGTCACGATGAAGGTGAACTCAGCTACCGCATCGACGCCAGCGCCTTCCCCGGCGAGTACGGGCTGATGGTGCAGGAAACCAATGTCCTGGTCGGCAGCCACGTGCAGACCCTGCACGATGTACTGAACGTGGTGCAGCAGTACGCCGTCGGCGACCTCAGCGGCGACATCGCCCGCTACCCGGGCGAAAAGGCGGCGATGACCACCACCGTCGACACGGTCAAGGCCAACCTCGGCCGCATCAACGCCGAGATCAAGCAGCTGGCCAGTGCCGCAGCCGCGGGTGACTTCAGCCAGCGCGGCGACGCACAGCGCTTCGATCACGATTTCCGCACCATGCTGGAAAACCTCAACGCCATGATGGCGGTCAGTGATGACAACCTCGGCAAGCTCTCGCAGCTGCTGTCGTCCATCGCCGACGGCGACTTGACCGCCCGCATGCACGGTGACTATCAGGGCGTGTTCGCGCGCATGCGTGACGATGCCAACGCCACGGTCAGCCAGCTGACCCAGATCGTTGGCCAGATCCAGCTCAGTGCTTCCAGCATCACTTTGTCGGCCGGCGAAATCGCCTCGGGTAACAGCGACCTGTCGCGCCGCACCGAACAGCAGGCCGCGAATCTGGAAGAAACCGCCGCGTCGATGGAGGAACTGACCTCCACCGTGCGCCAGAACGCCGAACACGCGCGCCAGGCCAACCAACTCGCCATCGGCGCGCACGGCGTGGCCTCGCAGGGCGGCAGCGTCGTTGGTCAGGTGGTCACCACCATGTCGGCCATCGAGGCGTCCTCGAAGAAGATCGCCGAGATCATCTCGGTCATCGACGGCATCGCCTTCCAGACCAACATCCTGGCACTGAACGCCGCGGTCGAAGCCGCCCGTGCCGGTGAACAGGGCCGTGGCTTCGCCGTGGTCGCCAGCGAGGTGCGTACCCTCGCCCAGCGCTCGGCCGCCGCTGCCAAGGAGATCAAGGGCCTGATCGATGATTCGGTCGGCAAGGTTGCCGAAGGCTCCAGCCTGGTCCACCAGGCCGGCAGCACCATGGGCGAGATCGTCGCCTCGGTGCAGCGGGTGACCGACATCATGGCCGAGATCTCCGCCGCCTCGCAGGAACAGTCGGCCGGCATCGAACAGGTCAACCAGACCGTGGTGCAGATGGATGAAACCACCCAGCAGAACGCCGCGCTGGTGGAAGAAGCCACCGCCGCCGCACGTGCAATGGAAGAGCAGGCCGCGCAGCTGGCCGACGCCGTGGCGATCTTCCGCCTCGACAACCAGGTTGCCGTCGCAGTGCAGGCGGTGACCGCGAAGGTCGCACCGAAGGCCGCCAGCCCTGCGCCTTCGCGGCCGCTGTCGACGCCCGCACCGATCCGCCGTAACCACTCCAGCGCCGTCGTCTCCAACGACGGCGACTGGCAGGAATTCTGATCCTCGCGGCGGCTGCGGCCGCCGCCCCGCCGATGGACACGTCACCCGTGCAGAGCCCCACCCCCATCGTCAGCGGTACGCGCGAATTCGAGTTCGCCGACCGTGATTTCCGCCGCGTCTGCGACCTGATCTACCAGCGCGTGGGCATCGCCCTCGCCCCGGCCAAGCGCGACATGGTGTACGGACGCCTGTCGCGCCGCCTGCGCACGCTGGGCATGCGCAGCTTCCAGCAGTACCTGGACCATCTGGAACAGGGCGATGGTGACGAGTGGCAGGCATTCACCAATGCGCTGACCACCAATCTCACCGCATTCTTCCGCGAGCCGCACCATTTCGACAAGCTGCGCGAAGAGCTGCAGCAGCGCAACGCCCGCAGTCCACTGCTGCTGTGGTCATGCGCGGCCTCCACCGGTGAAGAGCCCTACTCGATGGCGATCACCGCCTGCGAAGCGTTCGGCACCCTGAAGCCTTCGGTGCGCATTGTTGCCACCGACGTCGACACCCAGGTACTGGCCACCGCCGGGCGCGGCGTCTACAACATCGACCGTGTCGCCGGCCTCGATCCGGACCTGCGCCGCCGCTACTTCCAGCGCGGCAGTGGCCCCAACGAAGGCCAGTGCCGCGTGCTGCCGGCGCTGCGCGAGCTGATCGAGTTCCGCCCGTTGAACCTGCTGGCACCGCGCTATGACGTCGGCGGTCCGTTCGATGCGCTGTTCTGCCGCAACGTGATGATCTACTTCGACAAGCCCACCCAGCGCGCGATTCTTGGCCGCCTGGTCAACCACCTGGCCGACGACGGCCTGCTCTATACCGGCCACTCGGAGAACTACCTGCACGCCGCCGATCTGATCCAGCCCTGCGGCCGTACCCTGTACCGGCGCGCGCAGGGAGCCAGCGCATGAATGCTTCGCTGCGCACCGATGATGTGATGCGCTACCAGGACGCACGCTTCAAGACCATCGCCGCCAAGCTGCTGCCGACCCAGTACCTCGTGGTGGATGACACCACTGCGCTGACCACGACGCTCGGCTCCTGCGTGGCGGCGTGCCTGCGCGACCCGGTACTGAAGATCGGCGGCATGAACCACTTCCTGCTGCCCGAGGGCAACGCCGGCGACGGCGCGCCCGCACGCTATGGCAGCTACGCGATGGAACTGCTGATCAACGACATGCTCAAGCGTGGCGCACATCGCAAGCGCATCGAGGCGAAGGTATTCGGTGGTGCCAACGTGCTGAAGGGCTTCACCAGCAATCCGGTAGGCACGCGCAACGCCGAGTTCGTGCGTCAGTACCTGCAGGCCGAGCACATCCCGATCCTCGCCGAGGACCTGTGCGGCATCCATCCGCGCAAGATCTGGTTCTTCGCCGATACCGGCCGCGTCGTCGTGCAACGCCTGCCGCACGCACACGAAGCCGAAGTGGCCGCGACCGAATCGGCTGTGCGCGCACGCCTGTCCAAGGCCCCGGTCACCGGTGGCGTGGAGCTGTTCGAATGACCCTGACCGGCAACGACCCCTGCCGGGTCCTGATCGTCGACGATTCCGCCGTCGTGCGGCAGATGCTCACCGAAATCCTGTCCAGCGATCCGGCCATCGACGTGGTCGGCACCGCTGCCGACCCGCTGCTGGCCCGCGAGAAGATCAAGCGCCTGGCTCCGGACGTGATCACCCTGGACGTGGAAATGCCACGCATGGATGGCCTGGCGTTCCTGGAAAACCTGATGCGCCTGCACCCGTTGCCGGTGGTGATGATCTCGTCGCTGACCGAGCGCGGTGCCGATACCACCCTGCAGGCGCTGGGTCTGGGCGCGGTGGACTTCGTTTCCAAGCCCAAGCTTGATGTAGCCCGTGGCCTGCAGGCCTATGCCGATGAAATCATCGCCAAGGTGAAGATGGCTGCGCGCTCACGGGTGCGTCCGCTGGTGCGCGTGGCCACACCGAAACTCACGTTGGACGCCGCCCCTGCCGTGCGTCCGGCAGCAACGCAGTTCCGCACGACCGACCGCCTGATCGCCATCGGCTCCTCGGCCGGCGGTACCGAAGCATTGCGCGTGGTGCTGGAAGGCATGCCCGCCGACGGTCCCGCAGTGGTGATGACCCAGCACCTGCCCGCCAGTTTCAGCACCGCCTTCGCCGAGCGCCTGGACCGCCATTCGGCGATGGCGGTACGCGAAGCCAGCGATGGTGAAGCGGTGCTGCCCGGCCACGCGTACCTGCCACCCGGCGGCAAGCACCTGCGGATCATCCGCGACGGTGCGCGCTGGCGCTGTCGGGTCGACGACGGCCCGGCAGTGAACCGACACAAGCCGGCAGTCGACGTGCTGTTCCGTTCGGTGGCGCAGGCCGCAGGTGGCAATGCCATCGGCGCCATCCTCACCGGCATGGGCGATGACGGCGCACGTGGCCTGCTGGAAATGCGCCAGGCCGGTGCCCCGACGCTGGTGCAGGACGAAGCCACCAGCGTGGTCTGGGGCATGCCCGGTGCGGCGTTCAAACTTGGCGCGGCCGAGGAACAGGTACCGCTGGAGCGCATTGCCGAGCGTTTGCTGGCGCTGTCCCGCAGCTGATGGGACGGCTGTAGAGCCGAGCCCATGCTCGGCTGCTTTTCGGGTCCCGCTCCGGCAAGCCGAGCATGGGCTCGGCGCTACAGGCCATCACGTAACAAAAAACTTCGGCTTTCACCGGGGTTCTTCGGTTCAACGGGCTGCCCGCATCTGTGCTTTGATAGCCGTATTGCACAAGGAATGCTGCGCATGATCACAGGGATATGGAAGGCCGTGCTGGCGGCCACACTGCTGTCACTGCCACTGGCACCCGCCGACGCCAGTGGTGATCTGTTCTACTTCCAGGCCAAGCAGGGTGATGTGTTCTTCATGCTGATGCTGGTGGGGCGCGAAGACCCCGGCGCGGTGAGCGTCAGCTGGAAAGGCGCGTCGATCCCGAAGTACCCGAACGTTCATCGCCGCTACTACATCGAATTCGACCGCGCCAAGCGCCAGGCCTACGTGCGTCCGCTTAGCCGTGATGGACTGCCCTGGTTCGAGATGGATGTCTCCGGCGGCCGGGGCAATGTGCTCTTTGCCGGGAAGCGCCTTCAAGGCACTGCCGACTGGACCATCCAGTAGCAGACAACCCTCGGAATGCGCCCGTAGTTCTCCGCTTCAACTGCCTGCCGGGCAATGCCCGGCACCGCCACATCACGCAGTCGCAGTTACGGTCCCGACACCGTGATCCGCACCTTTCCGCGCACCGGTACGCCATCCCTGCTGGCGGCGTTGTAGCTCCATCGATACGCCGCATCCACGGCCGCCGCATCCAGCGCCGCCGATCCACTGCCGCGCGCGATCTCCACAGCATACGGGCGGCCCTGCTCGTCTACGTCCACCAGCAGCGTGGCCGCACCAACTCCGCGCTCGGGTGGCTGATGGTTCTCAAGCTGCACGGGATGCTGCCGCTGCGAGTCGGCATCAACCGAGGCGTAGGTTTCCACCTTTTCGGCTGTCTCAGACCTTGACGCGTTGGCCCGGGCGATCTCCAGGAACTGTTCCTGCAGCAGGAACACCCTGTGTTCGTCAGCGCTCATCCGCCTATCGGCAGACGCTTCATCGGCCCGCACATCCTGCTGCGCGATTGCAGCCGGAGCCATGGCCCAGCCCGCCATCATCGCTGCCAGCGCTACCCAGCGTCGTCGATCCGCCAACATCCCTGTCCTCCTGAAAAAGCAGGCCGAAGTCTAACGCGCAGCCGGCGGCGCTGGCGCCCACAAAAAAACCCCCGGCTTTCACCGGGGGTTCTTCGTTTACACCATCAACCGATCAGCAGGATCAGGCAGCGACCGTGTTGGCCACGTCCTGGTATTCCTCGATCTGGTCGAAGTTCATGTAGCGGTAGATCTCCGCGCCACTGGCGGCGATCACGCCCACATCGGCCATGTACTCTTCCTTGGTCGGGATGCGGCCCAGGCGCGAGCAGATCGCGGCCAGTTCCGCCGAACCCAGGTACACGTTGGTGTTGCGGCCCAGACGGTTCGGGAAGTTGCGGGTCGAGGTCGACATCGCGGTGGAGCCTTCGCGGATCTGCGCCTGGTTGCCCATGCACAGCGAGCAGCCCGGCATTTCCATGCGTGCGCCGGTGGCGCCGAAGGTGCCGTACACGCCTTCCTTGGTCAGCTCCGAAGCATCCATCTTGGTCGGCGGGGCCACCCACAGGCGGGTCGGCAGGTCGCGCTTGCCTTCCAGCAGCTTCGCAGCCGCACGGAAGTGACCGATGTTGGTCATGCACGAACCGATGAACACTTCATCGATCTTCGCACCCGCGACTTCGGACAGGGTCTTCACGTCGTCCGGGTCGTTCGGGCAGGCCACGATCGGCTCGTGGATGTCGGCCAGGTCGATCTCGATGACGGCGGCGTACTCGGCGTCGGCATCCGGCTCCAGCAGCTCCGGGTTGGCCAGCCACGCTTCCATCTTCTCGATGCGACGCTGCAGCGAACGCGGATCCTGGTAACCCTCGGCAATCATCCACTTCAACAGGGTGATGTTGCTGGTCAGGTACTCGATGATCGGTTCCTTGTTCAGGCGCACCGAGCAGCCGGCAGCCGAACGCTCGGCCGAGGCATCGGACAGTTCGAATGCCTGTTCGACCTTCAGTTCCGGCAGGCCTTCGATTTCGAGGATGCGGCCGGAGAAGATGTTCTTCTTGCCAGCCTTGGCCACGGTCAGCAGGCCCGACTTGATCGCGTACAGCGGAATCGCGTTGACCAGGTCACGCAGGGTCACGCCCGGCTGCATCTTGCCCTTGAAACGCACCAGCACCGACTCCGGCATGTCCAGCGGCATGACGCCGGTGGCAGCGGCGAAGGCGACCAGGCCCGAACCGGCCGGGAACGAAATGCCCACCGGGAAACGGGTGTGCGAGTCACCACCGGTGCCGACGGTGTCCGGCAGCAGCATGCGGTTGAGCCAGCTGTGGATCACGCCGTCGCCCGGACGCAGCGAGATGCCGCCACGGGTGGAGATGAACTCCGGCAGGGTGTGGTGGGTCTTGACGTCCACCGGCTTCGGGTAGGCCGCGGTATGGCAGAACGACTGCATCACCAGGTCGGCCGAGAAGCCCAGGCAGGCCAGGTCCTTCAGCTCGTCGCGGGTCATCGGGCCGGTGGTGTCCTGCGAGCCCACCGAGGTCATCTTCGGTTCGCAGTAGGTACCCGGGCGCATGCCCTGCCCTTCAGCCAGGCCACAGGCGCGGCCGACCATCTTCTGTGCCAGCGAGAAGCCCTTGCCGGTGTCGGCCGGCTGCACCGGCAGGCGGAACAGGTCGGTCGGGGCCAGGCCCAGCGCCTCGCGCGCCTTGCCGGTCAGGCCACGGCCGATGATCAGCGGAATGCGGCCACCGGCACGCACTTCGTCGAACAGCACGTCGGACTTGACCTGGAACTCGGCGATCACTTCGCCGTTCTTCAGCGCCTTGCCTTCGTACGGACGCAGCTCGACCACATCGCCGTGCTCCATCTTCGACACGTCCAGCTCGATCGGCAGCGCGCCGGCATCTTCCATGGTGTTGTAGAAGATCGGGGCGATCTTCGAACCCAGGCAGACGCCACCGGCGCGCTTGTTCGGGATGTACGGAATGTCATCGCCGGTCCACCACAGCACGCTGTTGGTGGCCGACTTGCGCGAGGAACCGGTGCCGACCACGTCGCCGACATAGGCGACCAGGTGACCCTTGTCCTTCAGGTCGAGGATCTGCTGGATCGGGCCGCGCTTGCCGTCTTCTTCCGGGGTGAACGGCGCATCGTCGCGCTTGTTCTTCAGCATCGCCAGGGCGTGCATCGGAATGTCAGGGCGAGTGGTCGCGTCCGGTGCCGGCGACAGGTCGTCGGTGTTGGTCTCACCCGGCACCTTGAACACGGTGACGGTCAGGCTCTGCGGCACTTCCGGGTTGCTGGTGAACCACTCGGCATCGGCCCAGCTCTGCAGCACGGACTGGGCGTTGGCGTTGCCGGCCTTGGCCTTTTCCTGCACGTCGTGGAAGGCGTCGAACACCAGCAGGGTCTTCTTCAGCGCGTCGGCAGCGATGGCGCCGACGCTGGCGTCGTCCAGCAGCTGCACCAGCGGCGCGACGTTGTAGCCGCCCAGCATGGTGCCCAGCAGTTCGGTGGCGCGCTCGCGGCTGATCAGCGGGTTCTGCTCGCTGCCCAGTGCGATCGCGGCCAGGTACGAGGCCTTGACCTTGGCAGCGTCATCGACGCCGGCCGGCACGCGGTGGGTCAGCAGGTCGAGCAGGAACTCGGCCTCGCCCTGCGGCGGGTTCTTCAGCAGTTCGATGACATCGGCCGTCTGCTGCGCGGTCAGCGGCAGGGGCGGGATGCCAAGCGCAGCGCGCTCGGCGACGTGGTGGCGGTAGGCTTCCAACATGACAACTCCCGGGTAATGCGTGAGGTGAATAAAAAGTGGGCTCAGGCTTGCGGCACGATCAGCTTCAGGCCCTTGAAGTAGTCGCGATAAAACGTGTCGTTCCAGGTGATCAGGCCATCGCACTGCAGCAGCGCGTGCGCACCGATCATGAATTCGTCCAGGCCACGGCGCTGACCGCTGCCACGCTGGCGATGGCGGCGATGCATTTCACCGGCGCGCAGGGCCGATTTGGCCTCCAGCGCGTTGAAGTGCACGCCCATTTCCTCCAGCGCTTCCAGTACCTCGGCACCGCCGCGCAGGGCAGCGCAGATCTCGGCCAGGGTGGCGCCGCAGACCACCACGCGGCCGCCGACCAGGCTCTGCCGCAGGCAGGCTTCCACCGCATCGGCCTGCGGGCCGTTGCTGAGCAGTTCGACCAGCACCGGTGAATCGACGGCGATCATCACCGCTTACTCCTCGTCGCGCAGGTCGCGCACGGCCGCGTCGGCCGATTCGAAGCCGTCCAGCGAGAACTTGCCGCGGGCGCGCGAGATCGCATCGTCCACGCTCTTGCGCAGGATGATCCGGCTGCCTTCCAGCTCTACCTTCAACAAGGTGCCCTTGGTCAGGCCCAGCGCATCACGCACCGCCTTGGGCAGGGTGATCTGTCCGCGTTCAGCAACGGTGGCTTCCATGGGGTACGCCTCAAAAAGTATGTATGAATTATACATACCCGTCGCATCCGGGACAAACCCAGCCGATATGTGACCTTCATCCCGCGTCAGTCGCATCCGGGGGTTAGACTCCTTCGGCAGCCCAGCTGCGCCCCGGCTGGACGCCCCGGCGTTCCTACCGCACCTATCCGCCCCATAAATAAGGAAGTTTCATGCGCGCTCTCACCCTTGCCCTGATGCTGGCTGCCCCGTTGACCCTGTCGGTTCCGGCGGCCCACGCCTTCAACCCGTTCGGTGCCTACGTCACCGGCACCGAGATCACTCCGGCGCAGATGGACGCGGCGGAGATCGGCAAGACCACCCAGAAGCAGGTCAGCGAGGCCTTTGGAGCACCCAATCGCCGCGAGCAGCTGGGCGACACCCAGGTCTGGTACTACGACTTCACCAAGATCAAGAGCTTCGGCAAGAACATCAATGAATCGACCGTCTTCGAATTCAACAAGGCCGGCGTGCTGACCGCCAAGTCCAAGAGCAACGGCACCGGTGGCGCCAAGACCGGCAACCCGCTGCTCGATGCCGCCAACGGCAAGTAACTGCTGCAGCCGATGCATTCCTGGACGGGGCGCCCATGAGCGCCCCGTCTGCGTGCGGGCCGGCGCAAAAACGATGGGTACGCTGACACGAAGGCTACACACATCGCTGTAACCTTGCGTTCCAAGCCTGCCGGGTCATTGCCGGGCGCCGGATCGCCGATACTGGGCAGGATCCGGGGCCGGAGTGCCACCGGCAAACGCAAGCAGGCCCGCCCATGCGGGCCACTGCAAGCCATCCGCAAGAGGAGTCATCCCGCATGAGCGATTCGTTCTCCACCCGCAGCCAGCTCGATGTTGGCGGCAAGGCCTACGATTACTTCAGCCTGCCCAAGCTGGGCCAGCGCTTCGACATCTCCCACCTGCCCTATTCCATGAAGATCCTGCTGGAGAACCTGCTCCGGCACGAGGATGGTGGCGCCACCGTGGGCCCCGAGCACATCGAAGCGGTCGCCCGCTGGCAGCCCAGCGCCGAGCCGGACACCGAAATCGCCTTCATGCCTGCACGCGTGGTGCTGCAGGATTTCACCGGCGTGCCCTGCGTGGTCGACCTGGCCGCCATGCGCGACGCAGTGGTCAAGCTGGGCGGTCGCCCGGAACAGATCAATCCGCTGATCCCCTCCGAACTCGTCATCGACCATTCGGTGCAGGTGGATGTGTTCGGCAAGCCCGACGCACTGGACCTCAACGGCAAGATCGAATTCCAGCGCAACCAGGAACGCTACGGCTTCCTGCGCTGGGGCCAGAAGGCCTTCGACAACTTCAAGGTGGTGCCGCCCAACACCGGCATCGTCCACCAGGTCAACCTGGAAAACCTGGCCCGCGTGGTGATGACCGCGGACAAGGACGGCAAGGCCATCGCCTATCCGGACACGGTGTTCGGCACCGACAGCCATACCACGATGATCAACGGCATCGGCGTGCTCGGCTGGGGCGTGGGCGGCATCGAGGCCGAGGCGGCCATGCTCGGCCAGCCCTCGTCGATGCTGATTCCGCAGGTCGTCGGCTTCAAGCTGACCGGCAAGCTGCCCGAAGGCGCTACCGCCACCGACCTGGTGCTGACCGTCACCCAGATGCTGCGCAAGCTCGGCGTGGTCGGCAAGTTCGTCGAGTTCTATGGCGACGGCCTGCAGCACCTGCCACTGGCCGACCGCGCGACCATCGGCAACATGGCTCCGGAATACGGCGCCACCTGCGGCATCTTCCCGATCGACAACGAATCTCTGACCTACCTGCGCCTGTCCGGCCGCAGCGAAGAGCAGATCGCCCTGGTTGAAGCCTATGCCAAGGCGCAGGGTCTGTGGCACGACGCCAACAGCCCGCATGCGCAGTACAGCACCACGCTGGAACTGGACATGGGCACGGTCAAGCCCTCGCTGGCCGGCCCCAAGCGCCCGCAGGACCGCGTGCTTCTGGAAGACGTGCAGAAGAACTACCGCGACGCCCTGGTCGGCATGACCGCCAACCGTGACAAGCGCAGCGAGGATGTCTCCACCTTCGTCAATGAAGGCGGCGGCGCCGCAGTGGGCAACGAGCAGTTGGCCAAGGGCTACGCCGACATCGAGATGGACGGCAGGAAGGTGCGGCTGAAGGATGGCGCGGTGGTCATCGCCGCCATCACCTCGTGCACCAACACCTCCAACCCGGCGGTGATGATCGGCGCCGGCCTGCTGGCCCGCAACGCGGCCGCCAAGGGCCTGGACCGCAAGCCGTGGGTCAAGACCTCGCTCGGCCCAGGCTCGCGTGTGGTCACCGACTATCTGGAAAAGGCCGGCGTTCTCACCGAGCTGGAGAAGATCGGCTTCTATGTGGTCGGCTATGGCTGCACCACCTGCATCGGCAACTCCGGCCCGCTGCCGACCGAAGTCAGCGCCGGCATCGCCAGTGGCGACCTGGTGGTGACCTCGGTGCTGTCGGGCAACCGCAACTTCGAGGGCCGCGTGCACCCCGAAGTGAAGATGAACTACCTGGCCAGCCCGCCGCTGGTGGTGGCCTACGCCATCGCCGGCACCACCGACATCGACCTGACCAGCGAACCGTTGGGCACCGGCAGCGATGGCCAGCCGGTGTACCTGCGCGACATCTGGCCGAGCAACAAGGAAATCGGCGACGTCATCGCCGCCACCGTCGGCCCGGAGATGTTCAAGCAGAACTACGCCGACGTGTTCAAGGGCGATACCCGCTGGAACACCATCGCCTCGCCGGACGGTGATCTGTACGAATGGAGCGATGCCTCCACCTACATCAAGAACCCGCCGTACTTCGACGGCATGACCATGCAGGTCGGCACCATCGACGACGTGCACGGCGCGCGGGTGATGGGCCTGTTCGGCGATTCGATCACCACCGACCACATCTCCCCGGCCGGCAACATCAAGAAGGATTCGCCGGCGGGCCGCTTCCTGCAGGAACGCGGCGTGCAGCCGGCCGACTTCAACAGCTACGGCAGCCGCCGTGGCAACGATGACGTGATGGTCCGCGGCACCTTCGCCAACATCCGCATCAAGAACCTGATGTTCGGTGGCGAAGAAGGCGGCAACACCCTGTACTACCCGGCCAACGGCGGCCAGCCGGAAAAGCTGGCGATCTACGATGCCGCCATGAAGTACAAGGCCGACAAGGTGCCGCTGGTGGTGCTGGCCGGCAAGGAATACGGCACCGGTTCCTCGCGCGACTGGGCCGCCAAGGGCACCCTGCTGCTGGGGGTGAAGGCGGTCATCGCCGAGAGCTTCGAGCGCATCCATCGTTCCAACCTGGTCGGCATGGGCGTGCTGCCGCTGCAGTTCCGCAACGGTGAAAACGCACAGTCGCTGGGCCTGGACGGTTCGGAAGTGATCGATGTCACCGGCCTGCAGGATGGTGCCAGCAAGCGCGCCACGGTCACCGCGACCAAGGCCGATGGCACGAAGAAGACCTTCGAAGTCTCGGTGATGCTGCTGACCCCGAAGGAAGTGGAGTACTTCCGTCATGGTGGCCTGCTGCAGTACGTGCTGCGCCAGTTGGCTGCACGTTGATCGATCGCACTGCATAGGTAGAGCCAGGCCATGCCTGGCTGCTGTCAGCGCAAAGACAAAAGGGCCGGATCCTCGCAGATCCGGCCCTTTTCCTTGGCGCTCGCCGGGCATTGCCCGGCGCTACCTACCGGCGCGGCGCATCCGGGTCGGTACGCAGCGCCTTCAACAGGCCCCACATGTAGAACGCCAGGATGAACGAGAACGGCAGGCCGCACAGCACCACCGCCGTCTGCATCGCGCTGAAGTTGCCGGCCAGCAGCAGGCCGACGCTGGCCACGGTGATGCCCGCCGCCCAGAACACGCGCAGCCAGATCGGCGCGTCATGCCCGTCCTCCACGCCATCATCGACACGCCGGGTGCACAGGTTGGCGATCATCAGCGTTCCCGAATCAACCGGGGTCAGGAACAACACGAAACCAATCACCACCGCCGCACCCGCGATGTACGGTGCTGCGGGCAGATACTCCAGCAGCTTGAACAGGGTCATCGCCGCATCATGCTGGGCCACGTCGCCCAGCACCGCCTGGCCGTGGTTCAGCACCAGGTCGATGGCGGTGTTGCCGAAGATCGACAGCCACGCCAGGGTGAAGCCGAGCGGGATCAGCAGTACGCCCATGATCACTTCACGAATAGTGCGGCCACGCGAGATGCGCGCCACGAACAGGCCCACGAACGGCGCCCAGGCAATCCACCACGCCCAGTAGAACAGCGTCCACGAGCCCATCCACTCACGCCCCTTCGGGTCATTGAGATACATGTCGAAGCTCTTGCGCACGAACGCGCCCAGGTAGTCGCCGGTGTTCTGCACCAGGCCGTCGAACAGATGCAGGGTCGGCCCGGTCACCAGCACGAACAGCAGCAGCAGGCACAGCAGGCGCACGTTGAGGTTGGACAACCAGGCGATGCCCTTCTCCACACCGGCAACGACGCCGATGGTGGCCACGACCATCATCACCAGCACGATCGCCACCAGCACCTGCGGCGTATCCGGGATGTGGAACAGGTAGACCAGGCCGGACTGCACCACCAGCGCACCGATGCCGAGGTTGGTGACCATCGAGATCAGCGTCGCCAGGATGCCGAAGCCATCGACCATGTCACCGATGCGGCCATGGATGCGTTCGCCGAAGATCGGGTACAGCGCCGAACGCAGCGCCAGCGGCAGGTTGCGTCGATAGGCAAAGTAGCCCAGCGCCACGCCGACCAGCGCGTACAGCGCCCAACCGTGCAGGCCCCAGTGCAGGAAGGTCAGCACCATCGCTTCGCGGCCGGCCGCAACGGTTCCGCCGGGCTGCCCGGGCGGGTTGAGGAAATGGTCCAGCGGCTCGTAGGCGCCGTAGTACAGCAGCGCGATGCCGATGCCAGCCGAGAACAGCATCGACACCCAGGCCACGTAGCCGAAGGCGGGCGATTCCTCGTTATGGCCCAGGCGGATGCGGCCATACGGCGAGAACGCCAGCCACAGCACGAAGCCCAGGCAGGCCACGATCAGCAGCATGTACCACCAGCCGAACGCCGCCGAGACCTCGGCCTGCGCCCATTGCAGCCAGTGCTCGCTGGCCTGCGGGAAGAACACGGTCAACGCACCGAGGATGCCGATGGAGACCGACGAACTGAAGAACACGAAACGGTTCAAGCGCAGGGGCGAGCGCTTGGGATGAGCCAGGGAAGACATGGGGTCGTCTCATCAGTCCAGGGGGGCACATGGGCGGGGCCGGACCGGAAACCGGGCCCATGGCGTGGGGGCGCGACCGGCATCGTAGGGTTTATTGATTGAACGTTCAATCAATAAAAAGTATGATCTCCACCAGCCCGGCATCCCGGGTCGCAATCCGTGGAGAGACAATGCCGAAGAAAGGCGTGGAGCCGGTCCGCCGCGAGCAGCTGATCCGGGCCACTTTCCAGACCATCGACGAGATCGGCATGGCCGATGCCACCGTCGCCACCATCGCAAAGAAAGCCGGCCTGTCCAGCGGCATCGTCGCCCACTACTTCGGCGACAAGGACGGCCTGCTCAATGCCGCGATGCGGCAGATCCTGCGCGAGCTGAAGGCCGCCGTCGCCCGCTATCGCGACGCCGCGCCGGATGACGCACGTTCACAGCTTCGCGCCATCGTCGATGGCAACTTCGACGACAGCCAGACCAACGGGACCGCCATGCGTGTATGGCTGACGTTCTGGGCCGCGAGCATGCACCAGCCGGAACTGACCCGGCTGCAGCGTGCCAACGACCAGCGACTGTTCTCCAACCTCTGCCACCAGTTCAACCGCCAGTTGCCGCATGCACAGGCACGCCTGTCCGCACGCGGACTGGCCGCGATGATCGACGGCCTGTGGCTGCGCGGCAGCCTGGTCGGCGGTGACTTCAACGCCGACAAGGCACGCCGCATCGCCTACGGCTACATCGATTTCCAATTGCAGGCCAACGCGCCCTGAACGCGCCAGCAACCCGCCCCACCCCTTCCAGGAGCAAGCCGATGACCACCCTGCCCGTGCAACAGCTCTACATCCACGGCCGCCGCGTCGATGCCACCAGTGGCAAGACCTTCCAGACCATCAACCCGGCCACTGGCCAGGTGCTGGCCGACGTGCAGATCGCCAGCCAGGCCGATGTCGAGCGCGCGGTTGAAAGCGCCAGTGAAGGCCAGAAGGTGTGGGCAGCGATGACCGCGATGGAGCGCTCGCGCATCCTGCGCCGCGCCGTCGAGATCCTGCGCGAGCGCAATGACGAGCTGGCCCACCTGGAAACGCTGGATACCGGCAAGGCGCTGGCCGAAACCACCACGGTGGACATCGTCACCGGCGCCGACGTACTGGAGTACTACGCCGGCCTGGCCACGGCCATCGAAGGCATCCAGCTGCCGCTGCGCGAATCGAGCTTCTTCTATACCCGCCGCGAGCCGCTGGGCGTGGTCGCCGGCATCGGCGCCTGGAACTATCCGATCCAGATCGCCATGTGGAAGTCGGCCCCGGCCTTGGCCGCCGGCAACGCGATGGTGTTCAAGCCGTCCGAAGTGACCCCGCTGACCGCGATCAAGCTCGCCGAGATCTACACCGAAGCCGGCGTGCCGGACGGCGTGTTCAACGTCGTGCAGGGCCCTGGCCGCGAGATCGGCAACTGGCTGACCGAGCACCCGGTGATCGAGAAGATCTCCTTCACCGGCGGCGTTGCCACCGGCAAGAAGGTCATGGCCAGCGCCGCGTCGTCTTCGTTGAAGGAGGTGACGATGGAACTGGGCGGCAAGTCGCCGCTGGTGATCTGTGACGACGCCGACCTGGACCGCGCCGCCGACATCGCGGTGATGGCCAACTTCTTCAGCTCCGGCCAGGTCTGCACCAACGGCACCCGCGTGTTCGTGCCGCGCAGCATGCTGGCCGCGTTCGAGGCCGCCGTGGTCGAGCGCGTCAAGCGCATCCGCATCGGCGACCCGATGGCCGCCGAGACCAACTTCGGCCCGCTGACCAGCTTCCCGCACATGGAAAACGTGCTGCGCTTCATCGAAAGCGGCAAGAGCGAAGGCGCGCGCCTGCTGACCGGCGGCGGTCGCGCCACCGACGGCGCCCTGGCCGAGGGCGCCTATGTGCTGCCGACGGTGTTCTCCGACTGCCGCGACGACATGACCATTGTCCGCGAAGAAATCTTCGGGCCGGTGATGAGCATCCTCGCCTACGACGACGAGGACGAAGTGGTGCGTCGCGCCAACGACACCACCTTCGGCCTGGCCGCAGGCGTGGTCAGCAAGGACATCAGCCGCGCACATCGCATCATCCATCGCCTGGAAGCCGGCATCTGCTGGATCAACACCTGGGGCGAGTCGCCGGCCGAAATGCCGGTGGGTGGTTACAAGCAGTCCGGCGTCGGCCGCGAGAACGGCATCTCCACCCTCGGCCACTACACCCGCATCAAGTCGGTGCAGGTCGAACTGGGCGACTACGCCAGCGTGTTCTGACCGGCGCGCCCTGAGCACCGCCCATCGTCCGGCCACCGCGCCGATCCGACATTCCGCCGGGACGCCTGCATGCAGCGCGCCCGGCCTGCAGGAGAGCAACCATGAGCACCCATAACGAGTACGACTACATCATCATCGGCGCCGGTTCGGCCGGCAACGTGCTGGCCACCCGCCTCACCGAAGATGCCGATGTCAGCGTGCTGCTGCTGGAAGCCGGTGGCCCGGACTACCGGCTCGACTTCCGTACCCAGATGCCCGCCGCACTGGCCTTCCCGCTGCAGGGCAAGCGCTACAACTGGGCGTACAAGACCGATCCCGAGCCCTTCATGAACAACCGCCGGATGGATTGCGGTCGTGGCAAGGGCCTGGGCGGTTCGTCGCTGATCAACGGCATGTGCTACATCCGCGGCAACGCGATGGACTACGACAACTGGGCCGGCATGCCGGGCCTGGAAGACTGGACCTACCTGGACTGCCTGCCGTACTTCCGCAAGGCCGAAACCCGCGACATCGGCCCCAACGACTACCACGGCGGCGACGGCCCGCTGCGCGTTACCACGCCCAAGGCCGGCAACAACGAACTGTTCGCGGCGATGGTCGAGGCCGGTGTGCAGGCCGGTTACCCGCGCACCGACGACCTCAACGGCTACCAGCAGGAAGGCTTCGGTCCGATGGACCGCACGGTCACGCCGAAGGGCCGTCGCTCCAGCACCGCGCGTGGCTACCTTGACCTGGCCAAGCCGCGCCCGAACCTGACCATCGTCACCCACGCGCTGACCGACCGCATCCTGTTCTCGGGCAAGCGCGCCGTGGGCGTGCAGTGGCTGCACAACGACCAGCCGCAGCGCGCCACCGCGCGCCGCGAAGTGTTGCTGTGCGGCGGCGCCATCGCCTCGCCGCAGATCCTGCAGCGCTCCGGCGTCGGCCCGGCCGACCTGCTGCGCAGCCTGGACATCGACCTGGTGCACCACCTGCCCGGCGTCGGCGCCAACCTGCAGGATCATCTGGAAATGTACCTGCAGTACGAGTGCAAGAAGCCGGTCTCGCTGGCCCCGGCACTGAAGCTGTACAACCAGCCGGCGATCGGCGCCGAATGGCTGTTCCTGGGCACCGGCATCGGCGCCAGCAACCAGTTCGAGGCGGGTGGTTTCATCCGCAGCGATGCCGAATTCGACTGGCCCAACCTGCAGTATCACTTCCTGCCGGTGGCGATCAATTACAACGGCTCCAACCCGATCAAGGCGCACAGCTTCCAGATGCATGTCGGCTCGATGCGCTCGCCCAGCCGCGGCCGCATCCACGTGCGCTCGAAGGACCCGCGCGAAGATCCCAGCATCCTGTTCAACTACATGTCGCACGATCAGGACTGGCGCGAATTCCGTTCGGCGATCCGGATCACCCGCGAGATCTTCGCGCAGCCGGCGCTGGCACCGTACAGCGGTCGCGAGATCTCGCCGGGCAGCGCGCTGCAGACCGATGCGCAGATCGATGCGTTCGTGCGCGAGCATGCCGAGACCGCCTACCACCCGTCCTGCTCGAACAAGATGGGCCACGCCGATGATCCGATGGCGGTGGTCGACGGCCAGGGTCGCGTGCATGGTCTGGAAGGCCTGCGCATCGTCGATGCCTCGATCATGCCGCAGGTGGTCACCGGCAACCTCAACGCGCCGACCATCATGATCGCCGAGAAGCTGGCGGATGTGATCCGTGGCCGCACCCCGCTGCCGCGCAGCACTGCGGCGTACTACAAGGCCAACGGCGCGCCGGTGCGCAGCCACGGCTGACGCGGCTACTCCGCCGAGCATGGCCCGGCGCTACCGGCACCTCTTCCCCCAATCGGTAGCGCCGGGCCATGCCCGGCGTCTTTTGCCGCATCCAGCCGCCACGCGGCAGGCCTCTTCGCGTTTTCCCTACGGGACGGTATGCTGCGGAGAGCGGTTCTGGCGGATACTGTCCGCGCCGCACCCATCATTACGTTTCCTGGAGGGGGAATATGAGTCTGGATCGTCCCTGGCTGCAGAGCTATCCGAAAGGCGTTCCCGCCGAAATCGACGTCAACGAGTTCCATTCGGTAGTTTCGGTCTTCGACGCCTCCGTCGCGAAGTACCGCGACCGACCGGCCTACTCCAGTTTCGGCAAGACCCTCACCTACGGTGAGACCGATGCCCTGGTCGAGCAGTTCGCCGCTTACCTGCTGGGCGAGCTGAAGCTCAAGAAGGGCGACCGCGTCGCCCTGATGATGCCCAACTGCCTGCAGTACCCGGTGGCGACCTTCGGCGTGCTGCGTGCCGGCCTGACCGTGGTCAACGTCAACCCGCTGTACACCGCGCGCGAGCTGAAGCATCAGCTGGTCGACGCCGGGGTGGCCGCGATCGTGGTGGTGGACAACTTCGGCGACACCGTCGAACAGGTCATCGCCGATACGCCGGTCAAGCATGTGGTCACCACCGGCCTGGGCGACCTGCTCGGCACCAAGGGCGTGATCGTCAACTTCGTGCTCAAGTACATCAAGAAGATGGTGCCCAACTACCATCTGAAGGGCGCGGTGCGCTTCAAGCAGGCGCTCAAGCTGGGCAGCCGCCACACGCTGCCGAAGGTCGAGATCGACCACGACGACGTGGCGTTCCTGCAGTACACCGGCGGCACCACCGGTGTGGCCAAGGGCGCGATGCTGACCAACCGCAACCTGATCGCCAACATGCAGCAGGCCTCGGCCTGGATCAGCGCATCGGGCATCGAGATGGGCAAGGAATGGATCATCACCGCCCTGCCCCTGTACCACATCTTCGCGTTGACGGCGAACGGCCTGGTCTTCATGAAGTTCGGTGGCTGCAACCACCTCATCACCAACCCGCGTGACATGAAGGGCTTCGTCAAGGAGCTCAAGTCGGTGCGCTTCACCGCCATCACCGGCGTCAACACGCTGTTCAACGGCCTGCTCAACACCCCCGGCTTCGACACCGTCGATTTCTCCTCGCTGAAGGTGACCCTGGGCGGCGGCATGGCCGTGCAGCGTGCGGTCGCCGAGCGCTGGAAGAAGACCACCGGCGTCACCCTGGTCGAGGCCTACGGCCTGACCGAGACCTCGCCGGCGGCCTGCATCAACCCGCTTACCCTGGCCGAGTACAACGGCTCGATCGGCCTGCCGATCCCCTCCACCGATGCCTGCATCAAGGACGACAACGGCAACATCCTGGCGCTGGGTGAAGTGGGCGAACTGTGCATCCGTGGCCCGCAGGTGATGAAGGGCTACTGGCAGCGCCCGGAGGAAACCGCCAAGGCCATCGACGCCGACGACTGGCTGCACACCGGTGACATGGCGAAGATGGACGAGCACGGCTTCTTCTACATCGTCGACCGCAAGAAGGACATGATCCTGGTGTCCGGCTTCAACGTGTACCCCAATGAAGTCGAAGACGTGATCGCGATGATGCCGGGCGTGCTGGAAGTGGCCGCAGTGGGCGTACCGGACGAGAAGTCCGGCGAGGTGGTCAAGGTGGTCATCGTCAAGAAGGACCCGAACCTGACCGCCGAGATGGTCAAGGAACACGCCCGGGCCAACCTGACCGGCTACAAGCACCCCAGAATCGTTGAATTCCGAAAAGAGCTGCCGAAGACCAACGTCGGCAAGATCCTGCGTCGCGAACTCCGCGATACGCCCGCCCCGTAAGGGTTTGCGGAAAGTTGAACGCGCTCAGGCCCGGGTCGGCAACGACCCGGGCCTTTTCGCGTGCGTGGGCCCGGGGCCGGTGTAGCATCGCCGCGTGAGTGGACCGTTCGGCCCGCCGGCCACCACCTTGATCTGCGGGCCGCACCGCCGAGGACCCTTCCATGAGTACCATCGAAAAGCTGCCCAGCAGCGGCTCGCCCTATGCCACCATCCGCACCCAGGACAGCGCCGACGGCGCCGCCCACTGGCTGTTCATGCACGCCGACGCCTCCACCGGCGTGCGTCCCTGCTGCCGCAAGGACATGCTGGACGAGATGTGGAGCTACATGAGCGCCATCACCCGCGGCCCGGCGCAGCGCCACAGCGGCGAGCTGCGCCATTTCGTGCTGGCCTCCGACGCCGCCGCCTACAACCTGGGCGGCGACTTGGACCTGTTCACCCGGCTGATCCGGGAAGGCAACCGCGACCTGCTGCTGACCTACGCCCAACGCTGCGTGGAAGGCGTGCACCACCTGCACACTGGCTTCGGCGGCGACGTCCGCTCGATCGCCCTGATCCAGGGCGACGCATTGGGTGGCGGCCTGGAAATGGCACTGGCCTGCCACACCATCGTGGCCGAGGAAGGCTGCGGCATGGGCCTGCCCGAAGTGCTGTTCGGCCTGTTCCCGGGCATGGGCGCCTATTCGTTCCTGTGCCGCCGGGTGTCACCGCAGCTGGCCGAGAAGATCATCCTCGACGGCCGTGTCTACAGCGCCGAGGAGATGCACGCGATGGGCGTGGTCGACGTGCTGGTCAGGAAAGGTGAAGGTCGCAGCGCAGTCGAAGAGATGATCCGCCAGCAGCAGCGCCTGCCGCAGTCGTACCTGGCAATGAATGCCGCGCGCAACCTGGCGCAGGCGGTCAGCTATGACGAACTGCTGGAAATCACCAAGGTCTGGGTCGATTCGGCACTGGCCCTGGGCGATCGCTCGCTGCGCACCATGGACCGTTTGATCAAGGCGCAGACCCGACGCGCCAATCTGGATGTGGCCTGATACGTTCCCCTCCCCCGCAGGGTTCAAGCCCGGCTGGCCACCGGGCTTTTTTTATGGGGCGCGCGAGCATGGGTAACCCGCCGCACAGGTCGGGCAGGCCCGGCGCTAGCGTTCGCCATCGTCGGCCACGCCACGTGCCTTGCGTTCGGCGCGCGCATCGAGTGCATGCCGGCCTTCCTTGATCGCCCCCTGCAGCACCGCAAGACGCTGCCGCCATTCGGCTTTCAGCTGCCAATCGGCCATCCGCATCAATTCACCGGCGCGGTTGGACGCGCGTATCAGGCCGAGGTTGCTGGCCACACCCTTGATCGCATGCGACTGCTCGCGGAAAGCGTCCCAGCGTGCCGCTTCGCCATCGCCTTCGGCCTTGCGCAGGCACGATTCGGCATCATCCAGGCACTGGCGGATGAACTCGCGTTCGAAACCCTCGCCCATTCCCAGCGACGCCAGTTCATCCAGCACGCCGGTATCAAGCACGCCATCGAGGTTGGTGACGGTGCGCACGATCGGCGGCGCACTGGACTTGAGCTGGGCGTTGTTGGCGATCTCGGCCAGGGTGTCCAGCAGGCGCACGGCCACCACAGGCTTGGCCAGGAACGCGTGTGCACCGGCCTGGGTACAGCGCTGGATCGCTTCGGGAGTAACGTCGGCGCTGAGCACCAGCACCGGCGTGCGCGGGCCGCCACCGGCCTGCATCACCCGCAGCTCCTTCAGCATGTCCAGGCCACTCATGCCCGGCATGTGCAGATCGACGATGGCCGCATCGAACTCGCTTTCAGCCAGTGCGTCGAGCACCGCCTCGCCACCATCGACGCACAGCACCTTGTGCCCGGCCTTCTGCAGAAGCCGCTGCAGCACCATGCGGTTGGCCTCGTGGTCGTCGGCGACCAGGATCTGCATGCTGCGCACCCGCGCGCGATGGCGCAGGAACGGGTCGGCGAACGCAATGACGTTGCCGCCAGCATCGGCTTCGTCGCCCGCAGCAAGGGTCGGCACCGCACCTGGGACCACCGGCTGCGGCGGCGCGAACGGCAGTTCCACCCAGAAGTGGCTGCCCTGCGGCGGGTTGTCCAGATACCCGATCTCGCCGTCCATCGCTTCGACCAGCCCCTTGGCGATGGTCGTGCCCAGGCCGGTACCTTCATGACGACGGGCCATGCTGACGTCGGCCTGCTCGAAGGCCTCGAACAGACGCGGGCGCATCGCCGGTGCGACGCCGATGCCGGTATCGAGAATGTCGAAGCGCAGCCGCACCCCACCCTGCGTGTCTGCATGGACAACGCAGACGCGGATCTCGACCCGGCCATGATCGGTGAACTTGACCGCGTTGCCGGCCAGGTTGAGCAGGATCTGCCGCAGATGCCCGACATCGCCGCGCAACGTCGGCGGCACGGTCTCGGCCACCTTCACCCGATAGTCCAGGCGCTTGGCCTTGGCCTGCGGCAACAGGATCAGGCCGATGGCCTGGATCACTTCGGAAAGAACGAAATCCTCGGCAACGACGCGCAGTTTGCCGGCCTCGATCGCCGAGATGTCCAGCACTTCCTCGACCAGCGCCAGCAGGCTGCGCGATGACGCCTGGATGGTACTCACGCACTCACGCTGCTCGTCGTCCAGGCGCGTGGTCGCCAATACTTCTGTCATGCCATTCAATCCATTGAGTGGGGTACGAAACTCGTGGCTCATGTTGGCCAGGAATCGACTCTTGGCTTCGCTGGCGCGCCGCGCCTCGGCCATCGCTTCGGTCAACTGCCGCAGCAGCGTGGAAAAATACAGGGGAACCGCCGCCAGGCCAAGCCACAGGCCGATGGCCAGGCGTGCGTTCTGCTGCCAGTACGGGGTGGACAGTGCGGTGCTGCCGAAGCTGACCATCGCCATCGCCACGGCCACATACAGGTAGTGGTTGCCGAAGCGCATGCCGTTGCCCACCGTCACCCACATCACCACGATGTAGACCCACGACAGTGGCTCACCCATCTGGATCATGCCGGCGGCGATCAGCCCGTAGTCGGCCAGCATGCCCAGCACGCGCCGGGGATCGGAGCGCTGCGGTCGCCACAGCAGCCAGCCGAACAACAGCAGCGACAGGCTCAGGCCGGTCAGCACGATCGCCAGCACACCGACATACTGGCTGTGCGGCAGTTCATGCCGTGCCGAAGGCAGCAGCACGTACGCCAGGATCAGGCTGATCAGGATGATGCGGACGATCTGCTGTCCGTGCTCGCTGTCCTGTCGCTGGGACAGGCGCAGCCGCAATCGCGACAGCAGGCGTTTCACGCGCCCAGTCCCGGCCGTGCAGAGGCGATGGAGTGCTCGGCGCAGATCTGTTCCAGCTGCTCGCGGCCGCGCAGCAATGCATCCACGCAACGCGGATCGAACAGACGCCCACGCTGGGCGTACAGGTAGGCCATGGTGGCTTCCATCGTCCACGCTTCCTTGTAGGGGCGTGGCGAGATCAGCGCATCGAATACGTCCGCCACGGCGACGATACGCGCCTCCAGCGGGATCGCGTCGCCGACCAGGCCATCGGGATAACCGCTGCCGTCGTAGCGCTCGTGGTGACGCAGCGCGATCAATGCACCGACCTGGATGAAGCGGTTCTGGCTGCCACTGAGCAGCTCATGGCCAATGCGCGGATGCCGACGCATGATCGCCAGCTCCTCATCATTGAGCTTGCCCTGCTTGAGCAGTACCGCATCGGGAATGGCGATCTTGCCCATGTCATGCAGCGGCGCAGCCATTTCGATCAGCTTGACGTCGTCTTCCGGCAGGCCCAGCTGCTCGGCAATCAGGCCCGCCACGCGCGCCATCCGTTCAAGGTAGGCACTGGTGCCGGCATCACGGAACTCGATCGCACGTGCCAGCCGCGAAAGCGTCTCGCGCTCGCGCTCCTCCACCTCATGCATGCTGGCCAGCAGCCGCTGCTCCAGTGACAGGGCGCGCTGCTTCACGTTCTCGGTCTGCTGGCGCAACTGCAACAGGTTGTAGCAGCGTGCGCGCAGCTCGCGCGGGCGGATCGGCTTGACCAGGAAATCGATCACGCCGGCTTCGAGCGCCGCCTGCCGGATCGGCTCGTCGCCGACCACGGTGATCAGGATTACCGGGATATCGCGATGCTTGGGCAGCCGGCGGAAGCGGCGGGCGAATTCCAGCCCGTCCATCTCCGGCATGCGGTAATCGAGAAGCAGCAGGTCGACCGGATACGATTCGCACCATGCCAACGCGGTCAACGGATCGCCGAAGTCATGCACGCTCAGTTCCGGCGCGATGTCTTCGATGACGTGACGAAGCATCGTCCGTGCGGAAGTCTGGTCATCGACGATGACGATGTTCAAGGCGTTCTCTGCCTGCTTTCTCGACCATGCTGAAAGGTCAGCGGGCGAGGATACCCCGCCGCTGTGCACGCTGGCACCCTGCATCGGCTCGACTCCCGTCACAAGCTCCCCGATTCATGATCGTCGTCACAATGTGAAGCGGATTCTCCACATTGCGGCCTCCCCTGACGCCATCAAGCCATAGCCAGTGTCAAGGTTGTGCAATAACGATACGCCGAGTGCGGGACGCGTCAATCGCGCCGTCTCAAACCGAGACGGCGCGCACAAACAGACGCCGAAAAACGCCGATTACTGCTCCGGACGCATGTACGGGAACAGCAGTACGTCGCGGATCGAGCTGCTGCCGGTCAGCAGCATCACCAGGCGATCGACGCCGATGCCAAGGCCACCGGTCGGCGCCATGCCGTACTCCAGCGCACGGATGTAGTCGGCGTCGTAGTGCATGGCCTCGTCGTCGCCGCCTTCCTTCGCCGCCACCTGCGCCTGGAAGCGCTGGGCCTGGTCTTCCGGGTCGTTCAGCTCGGAGAAGCCGTTGGCCAGTTCCTTGCCGTTGACGAACAGTTCGAAACGGTCGGTGTAGCCCGGATCGTTGTCGTTGGCGCGGGCCAGCGGCGAGACCTCCACCGGGTGATCGGTGATGAAGGTCGGCTGGATCAGGGTGTGTTCGACGGTGGCTTCGAAGATCTCAAGCAGCAGCTTGCCCCAGCCGTAGGACGGCTTGACGCGGATCTTCAAGCGCTCGCAATGGCGCAGCAGCGCATCACGGTCGGTGCAGTCGGCAGCGGAGATTTCCGGGTTGTGGTGGCGTACCGCCTCGTCCATGCGCCAGCGGCGGAACGCCGGGCCCAGGTCGATGTTGGCGCCATCCCACTCCACCGTGGTGGAGCCGTTGACCGCCTGCGCCACGTCACGGATCACGCCTTCGGTCAGGTCCATGATCTCGTTGTACGTGGCATACGCCTCGTACAGCTCCATCATGGTGAATTCCGGGTTGTGGCGGGTGCTGACGCCTTCGTTGCGGAAGTTGCGGTTGATTTCGTAGACGCGCTCCAGGCCACCGACGGTCAGGCGCTTGAGGTACAGCTCCGGCGCCACGCGCAGGTACAGGTCAAGGTCCAGCGCGTTGTGGTGGGTGGTGAACGGCTTGGCCGCCGCGCCGCCGGGGATGTAATGCATCATCGGCGTCTCGACTTCGAGGAAGTCGCGGTTGTCCAGCCATGCACGCATCGCACGGATGATCTTCGAGCGCTTGATGAACACCGCGCGCGACTCCGGCGTCACGATCAGGTCGACATAGCGCTGGCGGTAGCGCTGCTCGACGTCGGCCAGGCCGTGCCACTTGTCCGGCAGCGGGCGCAGCGACTTGGTCAGCAGGCGGATAGACTCGGCCTTGACCGACAGCTCGCCGGTCTTGGTACGGGTCAGGCTACCTTCGACCGCAATGATGTCGCCCACGTCCCAGCCCTTGAAGGCGGTGTAGGCATCGCCCAGCACGCTACCCTGCAGGAACAGCTGGATGCGACCGGACTCGTCCTGGATCTGGGCGAAGCTGGCCTTGCCCATGACCCGCTTGGCCATCAGGCGACCGGCCATCTTCACCTGGCGGCCGTTGCCTTCCAAGGTTTCGGCGGTCCACTGTTCCGCATCGGCGAATTCTTCCTGCAGGCTGCCGGCGAAGTCCTCGCGACGGAAGTCGTTCGGGTACGCGATGCCCTGCCCACGCAGCGCTTTGAGTTTCTCACGGCGCTCGGCGATCAACTTGTTTTCGTCGACGGGGGGGGTATCGGTAGCTTCGCTCATGGATCTGCGGGAATCGTGTAGTGAGGGGGAGTCTTGCGCCCGGCACAGCCGGTTGCCCAGCATACCAAAAGCGCCCTGCCCCGGCCTCCGGATGGCCCCTCCCCGGCCTTGGGCCGCCCCTGCTCCGGTAGCCGCCAACCTTGGTTGGCGATTCATCGTGTGTCGACCAAGGTCGACACCTACCGGATATCGCGGCACCGACGCCCTGGTAGCCGCCAACCTTGGTTGGCGCCCCCGTGTCGACCAAGGTCCACACCTAACGGGCCATGCCCCGGATTCACCCGTTCCCGGGGAACGCCTGCCGCAGCTCGTCCACCAGCACCCGCTGGTTCTCCGAATAATCAATCGGCACCGACACCAGATGCACGCCACCCGCCGTGAACGCCGCTTCCAGCGTCGGAATGAACTGCTCGATCGCGGTCACCTCGTGTCCCTGGCAGCCATAGGCTTCGGCGTATTTGACGAAGTCCGGATTGCCGAAGGTCATGCCGTAATCGGCGAAGCCGTCCACCGCCTGCTTCCAGCGGATCATCCCGTAGGCACCGTCGTTGAGGATCAGCACCACCAGGTTCAGGCCCAGCCGGCGCGCCGTCTCCAGCTCCTGGCTGTTCATCATGAAACCGCCATCGCCACATACCGCCAGCACGCGGCGCTGCGGGTACAGGATCGAGGCCATGATCGCCGACGGCAGGCCCGCACCCATCGTCGCCAATGCGTTGTCCAGCAGCAGCGTGTTCGCCACCTGGGTACGGTAATTGCGCGCAAACCAGATCTTGTACATGCCGTTGTCCAGCGCCACGATGCCATCCGGCGGCATCACCTGGCGCACGTCATGCACCAGCCGTTGCGGGGTGAAGCCGGCCTCTTCGGCACGATCGGCGATGTGCTCCAGGATCGTCGCACGCAGCGGCAGCAGTGCCGCGGCGTTGTCTACGTTGCCTTCGATACGGTCGGCCAGCAGGGTCAGCGAGCGGCCGATATCGCCGATCACCTCTACCTGCGGGAAGTACACCTGCTCGACCGCAGCCTGCGAATAGCCGATATGGATGACCGTGCGGCCACCCGGGCGCATCACGAACGGCGGCTTCTCCGTCACCTCGTGGCCAATGGTCACGATCACGTCGGCCTGGTCGATGGCCATGTGCACGTAGTCGCGCTCGCTCAGCGCCGCCGTGCCCATGTACAGGCCCGAGCCGCCGGCGACTGCGCCCTTGCCCATCTGTGTGGTGACGAACGGAATGCCGGCGCGCAGCACGAAGGCCGACAGCGCCTCGCTGGACTGCGGCCGCGATGCCGCCGACGCGATCACCAGCAGCGGCCGCTTGGCGTCGCGGATGATCTGCGCCGCACGATCCAATGCCTCGGGGCTGGCAATCGGCCGATCCACCGGGTGTGGCGGGATCATTGCGACGTCCTCGACCTCCATTGCCGCGATGTCCTCGGGCAGTTCCAGCAGCACCGGGCCGGGGCGCTCTTCCAGGGCGGTGCGGAACGCCTCGCGGACGATGGTCGGGATGGTGCGTGCCGAGACGATCTGCCGTGCGGACTTGGTCAGCGGCTTCATCGTGCTGACGATGTCGACGATCTGGAAGCGCGCCTGCTTGCTGGCAACGATGCCCTTCTGCCCGGTGATCATGATCACCGGCCACGCACCGAGCAGTGCATAGGCCGCACCGGTGGTGAAGTTCAGTGCGCCTGGGCCGAGCGTGGCCAGGCAGACGCCCGGCTTGCCGGTCAGGCGACCATAGGTAGCAGCCATGAACACGGCAGCCTGTTCGTGGCGGGTGATGACCAGCTCGATGCTGGAGTGGCGAAGCGACTCGACGACATCGAGGTTCTCTTCACCGGGAATGCCAAAAATGCGCTCGACGCCCTCGTTTTCGAGTGCGGCGACGAGCAGATCGGAACCCTTGGACATGGAATGGCGTCCTTCTCGCAATGCGTGATGATGGAACGTTGCAGGGATGCTGACAGCAAGCGTGGATGGCCCGCGTCAACGGCGGTCGAACCACACGGTCTGCGCGTTGACGAATTCACGGATACCGAAGTGCGACAGCTCGCGGCCGAAGCCACTTTTCTTCACGCCGCCGATCGGCACGCGCGGATCGGAGGCCGAGAAGCCGTTGACGAACACGCCACCGGTCTGCAGACGGCGTGCCAGCTGCATCGCACGGGCGTGGTCGCCCGTCCACAGATTGCCGCTGAGCCCGAACTCGCTCTGGTTGGCCAGCTCCACCGCATGGTCGGCATCGCGCGCACGGCTGATCGACGCCACCGGCCCGAAGGTCTCGGTATCGAACGCCTGCATTCCCGGCTCGACGCCGGCCAACACGGTGGGGGCATAGAAGCTGCCGGGGCGATCAAGCTGCTTGCCGCCCACCAGCAGCTGCGCACCGGCCTCGACGGAGGCGCGTACCTGCGCATCAAGCTGTTCAAGCAGATCCTGCCGGGCCATCGGGCCGATCCGGTTGCCGGCTTCGCGGCCATCGCCGACGGTCAGCGCCTGCACACGCTCGCAGAACAGCGCCACGAAACGCTCATACACGGCTTCTTCGACGATGATGCGCTTGCCGGCAATGCACACCTGCCCGGTGTTCTGGAACCGTGAGGCCACGGCGGCATCGACCGCGGCCTCCAGGTCGGCGTCGGCCAACACGATGAACGGATCCGAGCCACCCAGTTCAAGCACCACCTTCTTCAGCGCCTGCCCGGCCTGCGCAGCGATGCTGCGCCCGGCGGCGACGCTGCCGGTCAGGGTCACCGCCGCGATACGATCATCGGCGATGGCGGCACTGGTGCCCTCGCGGCTGATGTTGGCGGCGATGAAGGTTCCCTCCGGCAGGCCCGCATCGCGCCACGCAGCGGCGAGCAGCGCGGCGGTGCCGACGATGTTCTCGGCCGGCTTCAGCAGGAAGCCATTGCCGCCCATCAGGATCGGCACGGCCGCGCGCATCACCTGCCAGTACGGGAAGTTCCACGGCATGATGCCGAGCACCACGCCCAGCGGCAGGTAGGAGACATAGGCCTTGTTGTCGGCCACTGACGTCGGTTCGTCGCGCAGGAACGCCGCGCCGTTGTCGGCGTACCAGTCGCACAGCACCGCGCACTTCTCGATCTCGGCCAGCGACTCGGCGTGGACCTTGCCCATCTCGGCGGTGGCCAGCGCGGCCAGGGGCTCGCGGTCGCGACGCAGCACGGCTGCCATCGCACGCAGCACGTTCGCGCGTTGCTCGAGTGACTGCGCACTCCAGGCAGCAAAGCCGGCCTGTCCGCGATCAAGGATCGCTTCCAGTTCGGCGGCAGTGGCGAAGGGGTGGCTGGCGATCTGCTGGCCGGTGGCCGGATCACGGGAAATGGCAGCGGGGGCTGCGGGGGAAGCGGACATGCAGGTCTCCTGTTGTCTCGACAACGGGCGGCTGCCCGTTTCCTGACAAGGAATGTGGACCCGATCGGCAAAGGCAACAAGGCGTCTGTTTATCCTGTGACCTGCACTTACCTGCCTGAATGGGGTTGGGGTTATCGGCAGGGCTGCGCCCTGCACCTGCCGAATCAACGGCAACAGCCGAAACAACAGCAGAAGCTGGTTTCCTGAGGGATGGCGGGGTGGGTCCGGCTGCGGGGGACGCTGCAAGTACGTCCATGTAAGCTCGGTCGCGCCATCCATGGCGCTCACGCCCCCGCAACCGGACCCACCCCGCCTTCGACAATTTCCCGCTGCTGTTGGTAGGTGTCGACCTTGGTCGACACAGTAGATCCACGCCATGCGTGGATGCTCTTCGTTCAATTGTCGAAATATTCGATTTCGATGGAGATCCATCCACGCATGGCGTGGATCTACCCGATCGCGGGGATCTGTCAGAGGTGGGGCGGTGTCGGATTGCGGGGTGTCCGCGGCATGGATGCCGCGGCCAAGCCCCCATGGATGGGTTCACGGCGTCCCCGCAATCCGACACCGCCCCGCCAACCCACGGATAGCCCGCTGTTGCTGTTGCTGTTGCTTCGGCTCTGGCCTCTGCAGGTGCAGGGCTGCAAGCCCTGCCGAACAACCCCTTACCTGCGCGGCAGGTAGGTCACCAGGGACAGGTCATGCCGGCTCTCCGGCACCAGCGCCACGTACTGCAGCTCCAGCAGCCCGCGCGTGGGATGGTTCAGCTTCTTGGCACCTTCGTCGAAACGACGGACATCGTGCTCCGGCCACCACTCACGGAACTGTTCGCTGTGCGTGCCGATGTCCTCGGCCAGCGCCAGGAACGGCGCCTTGTCCGGCGCCTGCGCCATCGCTGCGCGGAAGCTGGCCAGCAGGCCGCGGGTCATTTCTTCCCAGTTGAGGATCAACGTTCTGTACGGCGGATACAGGAACATCAGCCGCAGCGTATTGCGCTCATGCGGCGCCAACTGACCATAGTCGACAAACAGATCGGCGACGGCCGGATTCCACGCCAGGATGTCGAAACGGGTATTGCGCACGTAGGCCGGGATCGGCTGCATCGCCTCCACCAGCTGCCGCAGGCCGTCGGTCACCGTCTCGTCGGGCGATTCCAGCGGCACCCCGTAGCCGGACAGCGCGAACGCGTAGGCGCGCTCGTCGTCGCTCATCCGCAGCACCTGCGCCAGGCGCTCCAGCACCTCGGGCGAGGCACGCACTTCGCGGCCCTGCTCGATCCAGGTGTACCAGCTGACGCTGACCCCGATCGCCAGCGCGACTTCCTCGCGCTTCAGGCCCGGCGTGCGCCTGCGTCCCGCCGGCAGCCCCAGTGTTGCTGGCTCGACCCGCGCGCGGCAGGCCTTGAGAAAGCCACCCAGTTCCTTGCGTTCGGCTTCACTGCGCATCATCACCCTGCCCTGCAGGTTTCAACGGCATTGCGGGACGCCGATGACGTCCTGCAACGCAGGGCCCGGGCAGCGGACGGTACCGCTGTCGCCGGGCACGCATCAGGCATCGATGCGCTTGGAGCCAACCGCCAGGCCGGCCTTCAGGCTGGCCTCGACGAATTCGTCCAGGTCACCATCGAGCACCTTCTGTGTATCCGAACGCTCGATGCCGGTGCGCAGGTCCTTGATACGGCTCTGGTCGAGCACGTAGTTGCGGATCTGGCTGCCCCAGCCGATGTCGGACTTGGTGGCTTCCACCGCATCGCGCTCGGCGTTGCGCTTCTGGATTTCCAGCTCGTACAGCTTGGCGGCCAGCATCTTCATCGCGTTGTCGCGGTTCTGGTGCTGGCTGCGGCCGGTCTGGCAGGCCACGACCGTGTTGGTCGGGATGTGGGTAATACGCACCGCCGACTCGGTCTTGTTGACGTGCTGACCACCGGCACCGGACGAGCGGTACACGTCGGTACGCAGATCGGCCGGATTGATGTCGATTTCGATGTTGTTGTCCACTTCCGGCGACACGAACACCGAGGTGAAGCTGGTATGGCGGCGGTTGTCCGAGTCGAACGGCGACTTGCGCACCAGGCGGTGCACGCCGGTCTCGGTCTTCAGCCAGCCATAGGCGTAATCACCTTCCACGCGCAGCGTGGCCGACTTGATGCCCGCGACGTCGCCACCAGACACTTCCATCAGCTCGGTCTTCCAGCCACGCGATTCACACCAGCGCAGGTACATGCGCAGCAGGATCTCGGCCCAGTCCTGGGCTTCGGTGCCACCGGCGCCGGCCTGGATGTCGACGAACGCCGGGGCGGTGTCCATCTGGCCGGAGAACATGCGCTGGAACTCCAGCTTCTCCACGTGCGCCTGGTGCTTGTCCAGGTCGGCCACCACGGCCAGCGCGGTGTCCTCGTCCTGCTCGGACTCGGCCAGCTCCAGCAGTTCGGTGGCGTCGCTCAGGCCTTCCAGCACCGCGGCGATGCCGCCCACGGTCTTTTCCAGGGTCGAGCGCTCTCGCCCCAGGTTCTGGGCGTACTCGGCGTTGTTCCAGACGTCGGGGCTTTCCAGCTCCCGCGTTACTTCTTCAAGACGCTCTTTCTTGGCGTCGTAGTCAAAGATACCCCCGGAGCGACAACACGCGATCGGTCAGATCGGCGATGCGCTGGCGGACAGGATTCAGTTCGATCATGTCGGCGGTCATACATTCAAAAGATGACTGCAAATGATACCGCAGGCCGGGGTGAACCGGCGCAGAAGCCGGTCCCGCTCTGCCACGCCCCTACCCGCCCAAGGCCTGCCGCAGCAGCGGCAGCTGGCGCCGGCTGCACGGCACGCGGGCCCCGTCAGCCATGTGCAGCAAGGCCTCGCCGCCATCCAGCGGCTCAATCGAGCGCAGCTGGTCACGATTGACCAGCCAGCTGCGGTGGCTGCGCAGGAACAGGACCGGGTCCAGCCGCGCTTCCAGCACCGCCATGGTGATCCGCAGCGGGTAGTCATGGCCGCGCACCCGCAGGTTCACGTAGTTGCCGGCGGCCTGGGCGTACTCGACATCGGCCGTGGCCACCAGGAACTCCTTGCCCAGCTTGCGCACCAGGAAATGGTCGGGACGATCGACCGGCTCGACCGGCGGGCCCTCATCGGGGGCGGCGAGCAGGGTCGCTTCGCCCTGTCGGCGACGACCGAACCAGGCCACGGCATGTACCGCCGAGACCAGCAGCGCGTAAGTCTGGATATCCTTGAAGAACTCATAGAACCATTGCGTCGGCCAGTCACCGAAGGTGTAGTGGCTGCCAAGCAAGGTGTGCGCGGCCTTGCGCAGCAGGACCATCCCACTCACGTGCAGCAGCCACCACGCGACCGCACCCAACAGGTACGGCATCAGCCACTGCCGCCAGGTGTCGGCGTGCAGCGGCCAACGCGAGGCGGCGCGGATCAACAACACCAACAGCAGCAGCGACACCAGCGCACTGCTGAATTCATCGATCGTCACCGCCATCCAATGCGGCGGCAGTTCATCACGCGCCGCCATCATCACCTTGGCCAGCACGTTGGCCGCCGCCGTCCCCAGGAAGAGTACGACCCAGAACACGGCTACCTGCCGTCCTTGCCTGCTGCTGCCCATTGGTTCGCCACGCACTTGCGGGTCCTGCTGGTTGTGCTCGTCCATCACTGGATTATCGCCAACCACAGCCCCGGTGACGTACCCCATTCGTCCCCCAGCCCCGCCATTGGGCCCTGCGGGACATCCAGCTACCCCCTCCTGATGGTGACACCGCGGCAGGTCTTCCACCCTGCAACGACACCAACACGGATAGCGCCATGACCCGCCGCCACGATCTCGACACCCTGCGCATCGGCGCCTTCGGGCTGCTGATCCTCTACCACGTGGCCATGGCGTACGTGGCCGGATGGGACTTCCACCTCAAGAGCGCTCACACGGCCGGGTGGCTGCAGTGGCCGATGATCGCGCTGAATCGCTGGCGCATGCCGCTGCTGTTCGCCATCTCCGGCATCGCACTGGGCCTGTGCCTGCCCGCGCACGGCCGTTGGCAGTTTGCGTTGCGGCGCAGCTGGCGCCTGTTGTTGCCGCTGCTGTTCGGCATCGTCGCGGTCGTCTCGCTGCAGGCCTACTGCGAGGCGGTGGACAAGGGCGACGTCACGCCGGGGCTCGGCGCCTTCCTGTGGCGCTACTGGCAATTCCGGCCGTGGCCGGGAGCCAGCTTCAGCGGTGCAGCCTATGGCTTCACCTGGAACCACCTGTGGTACCTGGCATACCTGATCCCCTACACGCTGCTGACGATCCTGTTGGCCAGCGTAGTGCGGCCGCTACGCCACCGCCTGCCGGGCCTGCATCTTCGCGACCGTTGGATCGTCACGCTGGGCCTGCTACTGCCGGTGCTGTGGCTGGCGTGGGCACTGCTGGTCATCCTGCCCACGCATCCGCCAACCCATGCGCTGGTCGATGACCTGTATGTCCACGCCGAATCGCTGCCCCTGTTCCTCGGCGGCTTCCTTGCAGCGCGCTGGCAGCGTGGATGGGACCTGCTGGTGCGTGGCCGGCGGTTGACCCTGGTATTGGCCGTGATCGGGCTGACTGTCGAACTGGGCATCCGCGCACTTGCCCGGATGCCCGATGTTGGCGATCTGCCGGAATGGGTACTGTCGCTGCCATGGGCGCAGACCGAGCGCGTCGGCCGCGCGATGTACACCTGGTGCGCCCTGCTGGCCATCTTCGGCTGGGCGCAGGTCCTGCTTGCGCGGCCATGGCGTGGCCTGGGCTACTGCCGCGAGGCGGTCTTCAGCTGGTACATCCTGCACCAGACCGTGCTGATCGTACTGCTGTACTGGCTGCGGCCCCTGCAGCTGGGCGCTTGGCTGGAGCCGGTGCTGGTGATCATCGGCACCGTCATCGGCTGCCTCTTGATCCACGAACTGCTGGTGCGCCGAGTGCGCTGGCTGCGGCCGCTGTTCGGGCTGCGTGCCGATCCACCAGAGTCACCGATCACACGCGCCGCAACAGCACGGTTGTAGAGCCGAGCACAGGCTCGGCTCTACAGCGAAGCAGTCGAGCCAGCTCGACCCTACACGGGCGTCCCAGTGATCAACGCACCTCGAACTCCCCCACCAGCACGGTCTCGGCACGGTCCTTCAGCCGCATCGTCACCATCTGGTCCTCCTGCTTCGGCGTACCCCAATGGGTGGTCAGGCGCAGCATCAGCGTCGTTGCGCCGGTTACCAGCTGCTGGCGGCTGCCGAAGTAGTTCGCCTCCACCTTGTACTTGCCGGGCTTGGCATTGCGCAGCGAGAACTGTTCCGGGCCATAGCCACCGGTGAAGTCCTGCGACATCTGCCCGCCCTGGTAGGTCAGGCGGTTGCCGTAGTAGGCGCGCTCACCGTTCGGGTCGGTCACCCACAGGTCCATGTCGCTGTTGTCGGCATCCCAGGCCAGCACCACGCGCAGGTCCAGCGGCATCGCCTGCAGCAGACGCGGGTCGATGCCCTTGGTATCCAGCCGCGGCTTGCTGGCGGCCACCAGGTTGGTCAACTCGTCCAGGGCGATCAGCGCAATGCCGTCGAAACGAGCATCCCAGGGCCGTACGACCACCTGGTACAACGGCGCCAGCGCCTGCTGCGGCTTGCCCGCTGCGGCCAGCGCCAGGCCCAGGTCGCGGAAGCTCTGCGGTTCTTCCTGGCCCATCGCCAGCACCTGCTCGAACACCGGCACCGCCAGCGCCGGAGCGTCGGCCTGCAGCAACCGATAACCGAGCACGCGCAGCAGATGGCGGTTGTCCAGATCCATCTCGGCCAGGTTGGAGAGCACGCGCAGGGCAAGATCGCGCTGCCCCTGTTCGATCAACAGGTCGGCCACGTCGAGGAAGAATGCGCTGCTGTCGGCGTTCGCCGCGCGCTCGGCCAGATAGCGGTCATACAGTTGCGACGCCGGCCCTTGGCGCAGGCGGCGGGCAACCGGCGAATCCGGCTGCCACGCAGCCAGCTTGATTCCCAGCTGACCGTCATTGGCAGCGGCAGGCCCAGCGACCATCGCATCGGCGGCCGCTTCCATCATCGGCGCGGGCGCCGGTGCCGGGCGTGCGACCGAACGCTGGCGCGCAGTGGCTGCATTCGACTGCATCTCCGCTGCGGCGGGAGCTGGAGCAACCAGCATCGCTACCGGTGCCGGCGGGGCGCCGGCCGCCACCTCCAGCGCCTTCGAATCCGCCTGCGGCGGTGTGCCCTTCGGCCAACTGCGATTCCACCACTGTTGGCGCTGCTGCCACTGCGTCACCACCTTGTCCAGACGCTGGCGGTCGGCCGCTTCGCGGTCTGCAACCTGGCGTGCGAAGCGCTGGTCGTACTCGGCGCGCAGCTTGCCCGACGGACGGATCGCATAGCGCAGGTAGTCGTCCAGGGTTTCCAGCACGATCAGCGAGGTATCCGGGCCCACCAAGCTGAACTGCTGCGACAGCCGCTGCATCGCCTCACGGTTGCTGCGTCGATCGCTCGACAACTGCTGCAGGCGCGCCTGTGCCCACAGGCCGGCCAGCAGATCACCGTCTTCGTTCTTCTGCGTCGCGGGCAGTGCCTGCCACTCGCCGCCAGCCACGCGTACGCGCATCGGCACACCTTCGGCCGCCAACCGCGCATGCAACCACAGCCAGCCCTGGGCCTGGCTGCGGCGGTCGATCACCACATCCTGCACGCCACGGCCGGCATCGATCTGGACATCCAGCGGTACCGACAGCAGTTCCCGCGCGGCGGCATCGATATCGCTGCCGAGTGCCACGAAAGTGCCGGCATGCGCCTCGCTCCAACCGCGCAGGCGGGTGGCATCGGTGCGTGCACCAGCACTGCTGATCGCAAACAGGCGCTGGTCGGCGGCCAGCGCCGGCAATGCTTCCGGCCCGTAGGTCAGCAGGCCATCGCTGACCATCAGGTATTCCTTCACCTCCGGCTGCGGCTGCCACTGCGCCAGCGCACTGGCACCATCGGGCTGCACCGACATCAACGCCCGGCGCAATTCACTCCAGTCGCCCCCGCGGATACGGAAACGACGCAACTGCTCGGCACGATCACGCAGCACCGTCAGCGCGACGTTGCCTTCGCCCATCGCAGCGAAGTAGCGATCAAGCAGCGCGAACTCGCGGGTGCGATCACGCTGGCCAGCAGAGCCGGAACCGTCCCACAGCAGCCCCACTTCCGATGGCACACGGCGCGGCGCGGCCGACGTAGGCACCGGCAGCTGGGCCAGCAGGTAGTGACCGTCCTGCCAGCGGGCAACCTGCACCTGCGCCTTGCGCTCGGCCGGCAGCGTCCATTGCAGCTGGGCCGGCAACTGTGCGCCGCGCCCTTGCCAGTGCAGACGGCCCTCATCAATGCGGAACGGCGCACTGCCAGTATCAGCACCCTTCGGTGCCTGCACGTCCAGTTCAACGGCAGCGGCACCGGCGACGAACTGCAGCGGCAGCGTCCAACGCCAGCCCTGCCCGGCGTATGCCAGCGGCTCGCGTACGACCAGCTGCACACGGCGGCTGCCGCCGGCCGGCAACGGATAAACGCGCAGCCGGAACTGGTTGCCGGCGGTCTGCTCCAGCAGGCCCGGATCGACGCCACGACGGGCGATCTCCTCGAACACCTGGCGACCGCGGTCCTTGGGCACCGGTACGGCCTCGCGCAACTCGCCATTGATGTCCAGGGCGAAGCCGGTGATCTGCTGGCCCTCGCCCAGCGGGAACTGCAGCTCACCCTCCAGCACGCGCTGGTTGGGGTTGTGGAACTCCAGGGTGATCCGGGTCTGGGCGATGCCGGCCTGCACCTCGCCTTCGATGCGCGCCTGTCGCAGCTGCACGGGCTGTTCTGCCGCGGGTGCGATCAGCAGCGGGGTGGAGGCGATCGGCGGTGCCGGACGACGCGACGCCTGGGGCATTGCCGGCCAGGTTGCCAGGGCCAACAGCAGTACGGTGCAGCAGCGGGCGAAGACCATGACAGGACTCCAGTGGGATCGTGATTGCTTGAACGCACCAAACGGGTGGATGGGGTTAACGCAATTCGATGCTGGCTCTTCGCCGCCCCTGGGCGCACCATGTGCGACTTCCCGATCCCGCGCAAGGATGCTCATGCGTTACCCCCTGCTTCCCACCCTGCTGGCGCTGTCCTGGCCGTTGGCCGCCGGCGCCGTCGATGCGCCTGCAGGGCTGTATTTCCAGCATCACGACTGGGTCGTGGCCTGCGACAACACCCGCACCTGCCGCGCGGCCGGCTATGCCAGCGACGACGACAGCACCCTGAGCGTGCTGCTGACGCGGAAGGGCGGCCCCGATCAAGCCATCAACGGCCGGGTGTCGTTGCAGCCGATCGACGACCAGCCGCAGCCGAAGGGCGCGCTGCACCTGCGCGTCCAGCAGCGTGACCTCGGTGTGCTGGCGCCGGCCAAGGACACAGGCACCTATGCGCTGAGCCCGACGCAGACCACCGCAGTGCTGTCGGCGCTGGTGCGCGATGGCGGCATCACCGTTGTCGATACCGCCGGGCACGCGTGGCCGCTGTCGGACAAGGGCGCAGCAGCAGTGCTGTTGAAGGCCGACGAGTTCCAGGGCCGCGTGGGGACGCCGGGCGCGGTGATGCGCAAGGGTACTGCCGCCGAAAGCAGCGTACCTGCCGCCGTTGCCAAACCCGTGGTGCGCAAGGCAGCGACCTTGTCGACGCCGCCGGACGACCCGGCATTCGCCAAGCTGGCCGCGTCACCGGCGCTGCGTGCAGCGCTGCGCGCCACCCTGAAAGAGCCCAGCTGCGATGGTCTGCTCGAGGCCGACCCGGATCTTCCGATCAGCAATTCGCCACTGCAGATACAGCGTCTGGACGCCAAGCATCTGCTGGTCAACGTTCCCTGCTGGCGCGCGGCCTACAACACCGGCGATGGTTACTGGGTCATCGGTGAGAAAGCGCCTTACCAGCCGCAGTGGGTGACCAGTGATGCGATCGACTATGGCGACGGGCAGATCGTCGCCTCGCACAAGGGCCGCGGCCTGGCCGACTGCGTGTCGGATGAAACGTGGACCTGGGATGGCACGCACTTCGTCGCGACCTCGGCAATCAGCGGCGGTCTGTGCCGCGGCGTTCCTGGTGGAACCTGGGAGCTGCCGACACGGGTAAGCGAGGTCCGCTGACGCCCCCTTTTTTCATGCGGGCAGGCAGTGCTCGACGATCAGCTGGATCGCGGCGCCACCGCGATAGTCATCGCAGGCCAGGCGATAGGCCAGGTGGACATGCTTGCCTGGTGCGTTGCCGTGCCAGCCACCGAAGTGGATCGCGTTGATCGTGCCCGGTACGCCGGGCAGGCGCAGCTCCAGCTTCAGATGCCGTTCCTTCAATACGCGCCAGTTGGCCACTTCGAAGTGGCCATCGAACAGCGGCTCGGGGAAACCTTGTCCCCACGGTCCGGCCAGGCGCAGCGCATCGGCATGGCGATGATCGAGTTCGTCCGCTGCCAGTTCGCCATCACTGAGCACCTGCTGCTGCAGTGCCGCCGGGTCGAGCATTTCCAGCACGGTAGCGACGAACGCGGCTTCGAAGTCGGCCAGATGATCCAGTCGCATGCTCAAGCCGGCAGCCATTGCGTGACCGCCGAAGCGCTCGATCAAGCCGGGATGGCGCGCATCAATCAGGGCCAGCGCATCACGGATATGCAGGCCGGCAATCGAACGCGCTGAACCGCGCAGGGTGTCGGCACCCGGCTCGGCCGGCGCGAACGCGATCACCGGACGATGCAGGCGATCCTTCATCTTCGAAGCGACCAGGCCGACCACACCGGGGTGCCAATCCGCATCAAACAGGCAGGCCGCCACCGGACGCTGCCCGGCGGTATCGAGCACCACCCGCGACAGCGCCTGTTCGGCGTCATCGGTCATCGACTGCTGCACCGCACGCCGCTCGGCGTTGATCTGCTCCAGCGTCTGCGCGATCTCGCGGGCCTGCCGCGGATCTTCGGTGAGCAGCAGCGCGATTCCCAGCGCCATGTCTTCCAGCCGACCGGCCGCATTCAAGCGCGGGCCGAGCCCGAAGCCGATGTCGGTGGCGGTCAGTCGCGCAGCGTCGCGGCCACTGGCTTCGATCAGCGCCTTCAGGCCAACGCAGCCCTGGCCGTAGCGCAGCCGACGCAGACCAGCACTGACCAGGGCGCGGTTGTTGGCATCCAGCACCACCAGGTCGGCCACGGTACCCACGGCCACCAGATCCAACAGGGTGGTCAGGTCCGGACCCTTGCCATCGGCAAATACACCCGCTTCGCGCATCTGCCGGCGCAGCGCCATCAGCACGTAGAAGATCACGCCGACACCGGCCAGCGACTTGCTGGGGAAGGCGTCGCCGTCCAGATTGGGGTCGACGATGACATCGGCCGGCGGCAGCTGCGGACCGGGCAGATGATGATCGGTCACCAGCACCTGCCAGCCCCGCGCCTTGGCCGCGGTCACGCCGGCATGGCAGGCGATTCCGTGATCGACGGTGACCAGCAGATCCGGCTGCAGCGCAGCCAGCTCGTCCACCAGCGACGGCGACAGACCGTAGCCGTGCACCATGCGGTTGGGCACCGCGTGGAAGACATGCTGCGCGCCGAGCATGCGCAGACCGCGCACGCCGACCGCGCAGGCGGTTGCGCCGTCGCAGTCGAAATCACCGACGACCAGGATACGCTTGTCGGCGGCGATGGCCTGAACCAGCAGGTCCACGGCCGCGTCGATGCCAGTCAGCAGCTCCGGCGCGTGCAGGTTGCCCAGCTTGGGCAGCGCCAGCTCCGGCGTCTGCGCTCCGCGTGCGGCGTACAGGCGGGCCAACAATGGCAGCGTGCCGTCCGGCCAGACGCCGGGTACGGCAACATCGCGGCGGCGGATCGTCGGGGTATCGGAAGACGGCGGCACAGCGTCGGCGGCAAGGGACATCGGCATCGCCGGGTTACGGAAGACCCGCGCATGATACCCCGCTCGGCGTGTCTGGCTCTGCGCGGGCTTGGCGCAGGCGTGCTGATCGCCCATGCTTGTTCGCTTCTGAAACGGAATTCGCCATGTATCGCCCGCTGTCCGTACTGCTGGCCAGCCTCCTGCTGCCACTTGCTTCCCATGCCGGAAACACACCGCTGGAACCCGGTATCGAGTTCGTGCACCACGACTGGTTCCTGGCCTGCGACAACACCGGCACCTGCCGTGCCGCCGGCTATGGCCCGGAACAGGCTGACAGCCTGCTGGGCCTGATGCTGGAACGTGCCGGTGGCCCCGGCACGGCAGTGAAGGCGCGGCTGCGGGTCGGTGAGGATGGCGAAAGCACAATGCCTGAAGGATCGATGCGCCTGCAGGTGAACGGACGTGATCTGGGTCCCGTGCAGGACACCGGGCCCGACGAAGCAGTCACGCTGCGACCGGCTCAGGTTGCAGCCCTGCTGGCCGCCCTGCCCGGCCAGGCCCGCATCGAGGTGATCGACAGCAGGGGCACGCGCTGGCCTATTTCCGATCGTGGTGCCGCTGCAGTGCTGTTGAAAATGGACGAGGTACAAAGGCGCGTGGGCACACCCGGCGCCCTGATACGGCGTGGCACGCGTGCCGAAGCGAGCGTGCCGGCTGCGCGCGTCAAGCCTGTCATCGTGAGCGCGGCGCTGACGGCCCCACGCTCCGAAGACAGCGCATTGGGCAGCAGCGAAGCGCTGCGCGACGCGCTGATTGCCACGCTCGGCGACAGCGACGACTGCCCGCGCCTGATCGAGTACAAGGGAACCCCGGAAATGGTGATCGAGCGGCTGGACAACAGCCATGTGCTGGTGCAGGCGCTGTGCCAGATGGGTGCGTACAACTACAGCAATGGTTTCTGGATCGCGCACGATCAGTCACCGTACGCAGCGGAGGTGGTCACGCTGGAGGCAGAGGGCTTCTCGCGAGGCGGGCGCACGCTGTACGCACGCTACAAGGGCCGAGGCATCGGCGACTGCGTTTCCGGCTCGGACTGGACCTGGGATGGCCGCAGATTCCAGCCAAGCAGTGCGTTCAGTACCGGCTTGTGCCGTGGCATGCCGGGCGGGCACTGGACACTGCCGACGCTGGTCAGCGAGGTTCGTTGAGTGCGTGCATCCTCACTGTTACGCACGCCGCTGCTGGCCTCCCTCACTCTGGCCTCGGTTGCCTCGGCCGCTGAACCGCTTGGCACATCGTTCGTCGAGGGTGACGGGGTGCTGGCCTGCGACAACACCCGCACCTGCCGGCTGGCAGTCTACGGTCCACTGGCACCGCTGATGCTGAGCGTGCTGCTCGAACGTGCCGGCGGGCCGCAGACCGCAGTCGCCGCACGGCTGTCAATGGCCGAGGGCGCCGAGGACGCGCCACGTACCCCTGTGGCGGTGGCACCCGAAGGGACGTTGCGACTGCGCGTGGACGGAAGGGACCTCGGTGCCATTGGCCACAGCGACGCGCTCGACCTTGGCCTGGAACTACCCTCGCGCTACGTGGCAGCGATGATCGATGCGCTGGTGAGTGGCAAACGCATCCAGATGAGCGATGCCTCGGGCCACGCCTGGCCGCTGTCGGATCGCGGCATGCGCACGCTGCTGTTGAAGATGGACGAAGCACAGGGTCGGCTGGATACCCCAGGCGCGCTGGTGCGCAAGGGCGCACAGCCCGAATCGAAGGTGCCGGCCGCGGTAGCCGCGCCACCACTGAAGGCACCGCCCCTGCTGGTCGAAGCACATGACACGGATGGACAACTGGCTGAGCGGACAGACCTGCTTCAGCAACTACAGCCGGTGGCCGCCGCGCGGAGCGCCTGCGAACAGATGTCGTCGCGCCAACTACGCATCGAACGGGTGGATGCTACCCATGTCCTTGCCCTGTTGAACTGTGCAACCGGCCGCTACATCGTGTCCGCGGGTACGTGGCTGATCCGCGACCGTCCCCCCTTCGCACCCACGCTGATCGCCCGGACCACGCTGTTTCCACTCTACCCGCACGCCGTGTTCCTTGAAGAAGGATTCGTGGCCGGTACGGATGCCTGCGGTACAAGCCGGCATTGGGCGTGGGATGGAACCCGTCTGAGCCTGAGCGCGGAGTTTGTCGGTCACTACTGCACCGGCCCGAGCCGCAGGCACTGGCAGTTGCCGACCTACGTCACCGATGTTCAATAGCACATCCGCCGGGCATGGCCCGGCGCTACCACCTTGCCTCAACCGTCGTGCAGCTGCCGCGGCTTCTTCCAGAACTGCCAGCGCTGGCCTTTGTCCAGCTGGAACTGCAGGCCATCCTCGAAATCCAGCACCAGCCGTTGCAGCTCACCACGCTTGAGCGCGGCCAGCAGCGGCCGGATCGCGTCGTTGCCCAGCTGCTGCAACGAACGCAGCTGGCGCAGATCAACCAGTGCATCGACCGATTGCTCGCCATCCACCGCTACGCCTGCGGCCTGGGCCAGACCCTGCAGCAGCGCATCGCGGCTGCGCACCTGCGCATGTGGCGTGGCCACCGATACCGGCATCAGGCCACCGCCCCAGAACCACAGCGAATTGATCGGCTGCTGCCCCTGCGCGGCGCGCTGCTGGTTCCACGCATGGGTGTGCAGCAGCACCTGCGCTTCGGTCATCAGCGCTCGCCAGCGACGGCCCGCCTCGCCCGGTGGCAGGTGCGAGAACAGATCATCACCCAGCACCTCGTCCGGACTGTCGAACTCCGGCAGTTCGGTACCGATCGGCAGCCGCAGGTACCAACGCGAAGGATCGGGTGCATCCAGCACGAAGCCTGCATCCGCAAACAGCGGCTGCAACACGGGCAGCAGGGCCAACGTGTCGGCCAGGCTGGGCCGCAGCGTTTCGCCGTGGCCCATCATGCGCGCGCCATGCATGTCCGGCACCATGCAGGCCGGATCGGCACGCAGCCAGCAGGCGCCGGCGGCATCGCCGACGTCACGCTGGCGGGTCAACGCGGCCACCGGCCAGTGCGGCGCGGCGACCGTGAAGTGGCGCAGCAGCTGCGCCTGTTCACCGGCGTCGCCCTGCGAGGTGGTGGCGCGGCCCAGGGCACGCGCCACATCATCCGGCAATGCAGCCACCGCAAAGCGGCTGCGTGCCGGCAACAGCAGGGTCGCCGTTGCCACGGATCAGTCCTGGTAGCTGACGCTGACGATCTCGTACTCGCGCTGGCCAGCCGGCGCATCGATCACGATCGAGTCACCTTCCAGCTTGCCGATCATCGCGCGGGCAACCGGCGAGGAAATGGCGATCAGGCCCAGTTTGATGTCCGCCTCCAGATCGCCAACGATCTGGTACTTCTTCTCTTCGTCCGATTCCACGTCGGCCAGGGTCACGCTGGCGCCGAACACCACCTTGGAGCCTGCATTGAGCTTGCTCACGTCGATGATCTCGGCGTGCGACAGCTCGCCTTCCAGCTGCTTGATACGGCCTTCGATGAAGCCCTGTTCCTCGCGCGCGGCGTGGTACTCGGCATTCTCCTTCAGGTCACCATGCTCGCGCGCTTCGGCGATCGCGGCGATCACCTTCGGGCGCTTGACCGACTTCAGGTGATCCAGCTCATCGCGCAGTCGCTGCGCGCCCTTCATCGTGATGGGTGCTCTCATGCGTTCAACTCCTTGTGCAGTTCCTGCAGCGACCAGACCGGGCCGGTACCGCGGAATTCCAGTGAATCCACCAGCGCCTTGGCACCGGCAATGGTGGTCGAATAGGTGACGCGGTGCTGCAGCGCCTCGCGGCGGATCGAGAACGAGTCGTTGATCGCGGCACGGCCTTCGGTCGTGTTGACGATATAGACGATCTCGCCGTTCTTGATCGAATCGACGATGTGCGGGCGACCCTCGACCACCTTGTTGATGATCTCGCAATCCATGCCGTGCTGCTGCAGCCACGCTGCGGTGCCGCGGGTGGCGACCAGGCTGTAGCCACGTGCCAGCAGGGCCTTGGCCACCGGCAACACGCGCTTCTTGTCCGGGTCGCGCACCGACACGAAGGCCTTGCCGACCGGCGGCGCCTTGATGCCACCGGCTTCCTGCGCACGCGCGAAGGCGGCGTTGAAGCTGCGACCCACGCCCATCACCTCACCGGTGGAGCGCATCTCCGGCCCAAGGATCGGGTCGACGCCCTGGAACTTGGCGAACGGGAAGATCGCTTCCTTCACCGAGTAGTAGTCCGGCACGATTTCCTTGGTGGCGCCCTGCTCTTCCAGGGTCTTGCCCGCCATGCAGCGGGCCGCGATCTTGGCCAGCGGCATGCCGGTGGCCTTGGACACGAACGGCACGGTGCGCGAGGCACGCGGGTTCACTTCCAGCAGGAAGATGGTGTCGTTGCCTTCCTCGTCGGTCTGGATCGCGAACTGGGTGTTCATCAGGCCCACCACGTTCAGGGCCTTGGCCAGCTCGACCACCTGGCGACGCAGCTCTGCCTGGGTTTCAGCCGACAGCGAGTAAGGCGGCAGCGAGCAGGAGGAATCGCCCGAGTGCACGCCGGCCTCTTCGATGTGCTCCATCACGCCACCGATCAGGACGTTGCCCTGGGCGTCGGCGATGATGTCGACGTCGCACTCGACGGCGTTGTCGAGGAAGCGGTCCAGCAGCACCGGCGAATCGTTGGACACCTTCACCGCGTCACGCACGTAGCGGGCCAGGTCGGATTCGCCATAGACGATTTCCATCGCGCGGCCACCCAGCACGTAGCTCGGGCGCACCACCAGCGGGTAGCCGATCTCGCGCGCCAGCAGCAGGGCTTCCTGGTCGTTGCGGGCGATGCGATTCGGCGGCTGCTTCAGGCCCAGCTTTTCCACCAGCTGCTGGAAGCGCTCGCGGTCTTCGGCCAGGTCGATCGAGTCCGGGCTGGTGCCGATCACCGGCACGCCATTGGCTTCCAGCGCGCGTGCCAGCTTCAGCGGGGTCTGGCCGCCGTACTGCACGATCACGCCCTTGGGCTGCTCCAGCTCGACGATTTCCAGCACGTCTTCCAGGGTCAGCGGTTCGAAGTACAGGCGGTCGGAGGTGTCGTAGTCGGTCGACACGGTTTCCGGGTTGCAGTTGACCATGATGGTTTCATAGCCATCCTCGCGCAGCGCCAGTGCCGCGTGCACGCAGCAGTAGTCGAACTCGATGCCCTGGCCGATGCGGTTCGGGCCACCGCCGAGGATCATGATCTTGTCGCGGTTGCTCGGCGCGGCTTCGCACTCGTCCTCGTAGGTCGAGTACAGGTAGGCGGTGCCGGTGGAGAACTCGGCGGCGCAGGAGTCCACGCGCTTGTACACCGGGCGCACCTTGTGCGCACGACGCAGCGCACGCACGGCCGCTTCGTTGGTGCCGGTCAGCTGGGCCAGGCGGGCGTCGGAGAAGCCGGCGCGCTTGAGCTTGCGCAGGCGCGCCGCATCCAGTGCGTCGATGCCATCGGCCGCGACCTGGGTCTCGGCGGCGATGATTTCTTCGATCTGGTCCAGGAACCACGGATCGATGTAGGACAGCTTGAAGATGTCCTCCACGCTCATGCCGGCGCGGAACGCATCGCCCACGAAGAACAGGCGCTCCGGACCCGGCGCCTTCAGCTCGCGGCGCAGGGTCTGCAGATCGTCTTCACTGGTCAGGTCCAGGCCGGTCGGGTCGAAGCCGACCTTGCCGGTTTCCAGGCCACGCAGGGCCTTCTGCATCGACTCCTGGAAGGTGCGGCCCATCGCCATCACCTCGCCCACCGACTTCATCTGGGTGGTCAGGCGTGCATCGGCGGCCGGGAACTTCTCGAATGCGAAGCGCGGAATCTTGGTGACGACGTAGTCGATGGACGGCTCGAACGAGGCCGGGGTCAGGCCGCCGGTGATCTCGTTCTTCAGTTCGTCCAGGGTGTAGCCCACGGCCAGCTTGGCGGCGACCTTGGCGATCGGGAAGCCGGTGGCCTTGGAGGCCAGCGCCGAGGATCGCGACACGCGCGGGTTCATCTCGATCACCACCACGCGGCCGGTGTCCGGGTTGATGCCGAACTGCACGTTCGAACCACCGGTATCCACGCCGATCTTGCGCAGCACGGCGATGGAGGCATCGCGCAGGCGCTGGTATTCCTTGTCGGTCAGGGTCTGCGCCGGGGCCACGGTGATCGAGTCACCGGTGTGCACGCCCATCGGGTCCAGGTTCTCGATCGAGCAGACGATGATGCAGTTGTCCGCGGTATCGCGGACCACTTCCATCTCGAACTCCTTCCAGCCCAGCACCGACTCTTCGACCAGCACTTCGGTGGTCGGCGACAGTTCCAGGCCGCGGTTGACGATTTCGATCAGCTCTTCGCGGTTGTAGGCGATGCCGCCGCCACTGCCGCCGAGGGTGAAGCTGGGGCGGATGATGGTCGGATAGCCGACGCGGGTCTGGATCTCCAGCGCTTCGTCCAGGGTGTGCGCAACGGCAGCGGTCGGGCACTCCAGGCCGATCTCGCTCATCGCCACGCGGAACAGCTCGCGGTCCTCGGCCATCATGATGGCTTCGCGCTTGGCGCCGATCAGCTCGACGTTGTACTTCTCCAGCACGCCGTTGTCGGCCAGGTCCAGCGCGCAGTTCAGCGCGGTCTGGCCACCCATGGTCGGCAGCAGCGCGTCAGGCTTTTCCTTGGCGATGATCTTCTCGACCGTCTGCCAGTTGATCGGCTCGATGTAGACGGCGTCGGCCATCTCCGGGTCGGTCATGATCGTGGCCGGGTTGCTGTTGACCAGCACCACGCGGTAGCCCTCGTCACGCAGGGCCTTGCAGGCCTGGGCGCCGGAGTAATCGAACTCGCAGGCCTGGCCGATGACGATCGGGCCGGCACCGATGATGAGGATGGTCTTGAGGTCAGTGCGCTTGGGCATTTTCTTCTCTAAGTCAGTACAGCGTGACAAGGGGGGTGATCGCACGCTGTCGATCAGGAATCTTGATCCGCAGCGCCGCGCCAGAGGCAGCCGCGATGCGGAGGCTTACGGTCCATCGCGACGCCACCGGCGAACCGGCGGCGTACTGATCACGCCTTGGCCTGGTCCATCAGCGCCACGAAACGGTCGAACAACGGACCGACGTCGGTCGGGCCCGGCGACGCTTCCGGGTGGCCCTGGAACGAGAAGGCCGGCACGTCGGTGCGGGCGATGCCCTGGTTGGTGCCGTCGAACAGCGAACGGTGGGTCACCCGCAGGGTGGCCGGCAGGGTCGCTTCATCCACTGCGAAACCGTGGTTCTGCGAAGTGATCATCACCCGGCCGCTGTCCAGGTCCTGCACCGGATGGTTCGCACCATGGTGGCCATGGCCCATCTTGATCGTCTTCGCGCCCGAGGCCAGGCCCAGCAGCTGATGGCCCAGGCAGATGCCGAAGGTCGGGATCTTCACGTCGATGAAGGTCTTGATCGCGGTGATCGCGTAGTCGCACGGCTCCGGGTCGCCCGGGCCGTTGGACAGGAACACGCCGTCCGGCTTCAGCGCCAGCACTTCAGCAGCCGGGGTCTGCGCCGGCACCACGGTGACCTCGCAGCCGCGCTCGGCCAGCATGCGCAGGATGTTGGTCTTCACGCCGAAGTCGTACGCCACGACCTTGTACTTGGCCGGCACGCTGACGAAGGCATTGGCATCCAGGTCCAGCTGGCCCTCGGTCCAGACGTAGGTCTTGTCGGTGGTGACGACCTTGGCCAGATCCATGCCCTTCAGGCCGGGGAACTTGCGGGCCGCTTCCAGTGCCTTTTCCACATCGATGCCGTCGCCGGCCATCAGCGCGCCGTTCTGGGCGCCCTTCTCGCGCAGGATGCGGGTCAGCTTGCGGGTGTCGATGCCGGCGATGGCGACCACGCCACGCTGGATCAGCCAGTCCTGCAGCGACACCTGGCTGCGCCAGTTGCTGGGGCGGCGCGGCACGTCGCGCACGATCAGGCCAGCCGACCACACCTTGGACGCTTCATTGTCCTGGTCGGTCATGCCGGTGTTGCCAATGTGCGGATAGGTCAGCGTGACCATCTGCCGGGCGTAGGACGGGTCGGTCAACACTTCCTGGTAGCCGGTCATGGCGGTGTTGAACACCACCTCACCGACGGACAGGCCGGGCGCGCCTACGGATTCGCCCTCGAATACGGTGCCGTCTTCGAGGACGAGGATTGCGGCTTGGGTCACGGAATTCTCACTTTGGCTACCGAGGGGGTGCCGAAGTCACGCCTGCGCTTCACGGAAATCCGGTTGCAAAAAAGCGCGGACGTACGGTCTGGGACCGGTCCGGCTTTCGTGATTCGGCGAGTGCGAATTGTAGCGGTGCCGGGGCGCGTGCGCCAGCGGTTATCGCCATTCATGAACAGGCGATTGCGCATTCATTTCAATCCGGGGGCGTATGCAGGCCGATGACCGGGCCGCTGCCATCCCACCTGCCCGGCTCCGGTAGGCGCCAACCCTGGTTGGCGCGTTCAGCAACGGCTGCCAACCAAGGTTGGCATCTACCATCGACCCGGGCCCGTTACCCGGGCCCGTCCAGCAGGTCGCGTACCCGGTAGCTGCCCGCCGCCCGGCCCTGCAGCTGGCGAGCGGCAAACAGCGCTCCGCGGGCGAAGATGTCGCGGTTGGTGGCCCGGTGCACCAGCTCGATGCGCTCGCCCAGGCCGGTGAACTGCACCAGATGCTCGCCGACGATGTCACCGGCGCGCAGGCTGGCGTACTGCGGCTCAGCCCCACCGCGCTGTGCCGCCGCGCCCAGGGTCAGCGCCGTGCCCGAGGGAGCGTCCTTCTTCTGCGTGTGGTGCGATTCGACGATGTCGCAGTTCCAGCCGGCCAGCGCCTGCGCCGCACGCTCCACCAGCTCGTCCAGTACCGCCACGCCCAGGCTGAAGTTCGACGCCCACACCAGCGGGATCTTCACCGACGCCGATTCCAGCGCCTGTCGCTGCGCAGTGGAAATGCCGGTGGTGCCCGACACCAGGCCTGCGCCGCGCTCCACGCACAGTGCCAGCAGTGCATCGAAGCCCTCCGGCAGGCTGAAATCGATCGCCACGTCGAACACCGGCGCCCCCGGCAACTCGCTGGCGGCGAAGAACGGCACACCATCGATCACCCGCTGGGCCGGCGCGCGGCCGGTGACCGCAGCGACGATCTGCAGGGAATCAGGATGTTCGGCGGCCAGCCGCAACAGGGCCTGGCCCATGCGCCCGGAGGCGCCGTGAATAAGCAATCGCAGGGGAGTCTGGTTCATGCACGCAGGCTAGCGGCAGCACGCATGGTCCGGCAAGCACTGTCGCTGCTACGCTGCCTGCCCTTTTGCCATGGATTGCCTGGCCATCATGCAGATCAGCGAACAGCTGGTACTGGTCACCGGGGCCGGTCGCGGCCTCGGCCAGCACATCGCCCGCGCCTTCGCCGCGCAGGGCGCGCGGGTTGTCATCAACTATCACCGCAGCGAAGCAGCGGCACGTGCACTGGCCAGCGAGCTGGGCGGCCAGGCCATCGCTCTGCAGGCCGACGTCACCGACCGCGCCCAGGTCGACAACCTGCTGCAGCACGCACTGGCGCACTTCGGCCAGGGCGTGACCACCGTGGTCAACAACGCACTGGCTTCGTTCTCGTTCAATGGCGATGCCCGCGACAGCGCCGCCGACATCGGCTGGCCGGCCTTCCAGGCGCAGTTCGAAGGCAGCGTGCGCGGCGCCCTCAACACCGTGCAGGCCGCCCTGGCCGGCATGCAGGCGCGGCGATTCGGCCGGGTCATCAACATCGGCACCAACCTGTTCCAGAACCCGGTGGTGCCGTACCACGACTACACCGCCGCCAAGGCCGCGCTGCTGTCGCTCACCCGCACCCTGGCCGGTGATCTCGGCCCGCACGGCATCACCGTCAACATGCTCTCCGGCGGCCTGCTGCGCACGACCGACGCCAGCGCCGCCACGCCGGAAGCCGTATTCAACTACATCGCCGCCAACACGCCGCTGCGCAGCGTCACCACGCCGGCCGAGTTCGCCGATGCCGTGCTGTTCTTCGCCAGCCCGTGGGCGCGCGCGGTCACCGGCCAGAATCTGGTGGTGGATGGCGGACTGGTGCGGGACTGAGCGCATGCGCATTTCCGAGGTCGCGCGCCGCACCGGCGCCAGCGCCAAGGCGATCCGCCTGTACGAGGCACGCGGACTGCTGCCGCCAGTGCCGCGCCTGAACCGCTACCGCGACTACAGCGAACAGGATGTGGCGTGGGTGCAGCTGATCCGGCAGGCGCTGGGGCTGGGCATCGGATTGGCCGCCATCACCCGCCTGCAGCGCAGCGACGGCCAGCTCGACTGGCCGGCAGTGCTGGTCCTGCTGGAGCGCCAGCGCGCTGCGATTGCTTCCGAGCGCGAGCGGCTTGCCCGCATCGAGGTCGAACTACAGCAGGTGGCGGACGAGCTGCGGCAATGGCTGCAGCAGGGCGATGGTCTTTGCGTTCTGGCTGCCGCTGGCTGCCCCGTCGGTGTTTGACTCTGCCCCTGGGGCATAGCGCACGGTCGCGGTTTTCCAGCTTCCGAGACTGCCGTGCCCCGCTCCATCCTGATCCTGCTTGGCCATCCCGACCGCGACAGCCTGTGCGGCGCCCTCGCCCAGCGATACGCAACCGCCGCCGGCAACGCCGGCCACCGCGTGCGCTTGATCGCCCTGGGCGACCTTCAGTTCGACCCGGTACTTCGCCACGGCTATCGCCAGATCCAGCCGTTGGAAGCCGACCTGCAGGATGCCGCCGACGCGATCCAGGCCTGCGATCATCTTGTGCTGGTCTACCCGACCTGGTGGGGCGCGATGCCTGCCCTGTTGAAAGGCTTCTTCGACCGCGTGCTGCTGCCAGGCTTCGCCTTCCGCTACCGGCGCGATTCGGTGTGGTGGGACCGGCTGCTGGCTGGACGCAGCGCGCGGGTCATCACCACCCTGGACACGCCGCCCTGGTACTACCGGTGGATCTACCGCGACCCGGGCATCACCCAGATCCGCAGCACCATCCTGGAATTCTGCGGCATCCGCCCGGTGCAGGTCAGCCGCCTGGGTGCCGTGCGCAGCAGCACGCCGCAACAGCGCGAACGCTGGCTGGCTCAAGCGGCCGAGCTGGGTGCGCAGGCGCGTTGACGCGTCGCGGCGAACGGCCCGCCTCGTCCGGCCCGCAACGTAGATCCACGCCGTGCGTGGAGGAAAATCAAGGGTGTGCGAACCAAGGTTCGCACCCACCAAAACACCAAGCTTCGCACCCAGCAAAGCGGAAAAGGCAGGCTCAGTGCTGCTTCGGCGGCGTCGGCCCGCAGCTGTCACAACCACCACACGCGCCGCCACCGCCAGTGGCCGGCGGCGCGATCTTCCGGCCCAACGCCTGCAACCAGGCCGCGCGGCCCGGCCCCAGCAGCGCCAGTGCCAGCGCGCCACGCAGCTTGCGCACGGTGCCGGGCGCCTGCTTCTTCAGCACTACCCAGGCGCTGACCAGCACGGCCACCGCGATGATCAGGTACTGGATCAGCAGGCCGGCGTCCATCAGCCGCCCCCCAGCGCCACGGTCACCTGGTAGGTGATCAGGGCAGCCACATACGCCGCGGCGAACAGGTAGAACGCCGCAAAGCCCATCTGCTTCCACGAGTTGGTCTCGCGCTTGATGGTGGCCAGCGTCGAGATGCACATCGGCGCGTAGATGAACCACACCAGCAGGGCCAGACCGGTGGCCAGCGACCAGCCATCAGCCACCACCGGCGACAGCGCGGAGATCGCCGCATCGTCATCGGCGGCCGACAGCGCGTATACCGTCGCCAGCGAGGACACCGCCACTTCGCGCGCGGCAAGGCCCGGAATCAGCGCGATGCAGATCTGCCAGTTGAAGCCCAGCGGCGCGAAGACCGCCGTCATCGCATGGCCGATCTGGCCGGCATAGCTGTAGTCGATGGCCGGCATCGTCGCATCGGCGGGCGCGCCCGGGAACGACAGCAGGAACCACAGCAGGATGGTCAGCGCCAGGATGATGCCGCCGACGCGCCTGAGGAAGATCATGCCGCGCTCGTAAAGGCCGACGGCGAGGTCGCGCGGATGCGGAATGCGGTACGACGGCAACTCGAGCATCAGCGGGTGCTCGCTCTTGTCGCGGCGCCACTTCTTCATCACCCACGACATCACCAGCGCGCTGAGGATGCCGGCTACGTACAGGCCGAACAGCACCAGGCCCTGCTGGTTGAAGATGCCGATCCTGCCGGCCGGAATGAACGCGCCGATCAGCAGCGCATACACCGGCAGGCGCGCCGAGCAGGTCATCAGCGGTGCCACCAGGATCGTGGCCAGGCGGTCACGCGGGTCCTGGATGCTGCGGGTGGCCATGATGCCCGGCACGGCACAGGCGAAGCTGGACAGCAGCGGGATGAACGAACGACCGGACAAGCCCGCCGCCGCCATCATGCGATCCAGCAGGAACGCGGCGCGCGGCAGGTAACCGGACTCCTCCAGTGCCAGGATGAAGGCGAACAGGATCAGGATCTGCGGCAGGAACACCACCACGCCACCCAGGCCGGCGATGATGCCGTCGGTCAACAGACTGGTCAGCGGCCCAGCCGGCAGCACGCTGGCGGCCAGTTCACCCAGCCAGGCAAAGCCGGCCTCGATGCCATCCATCAGCGGCGTCGCCCAGGCGAACACCGCCTGGAAGATCAGGAACATCACCACGACCAGGGTGATCAGGCCGAACACCGGATGCAGCAGCCAGCGGTCGAGCGTGTCGTCGATCTTCGCGGTCCGCGCCGGCATGCGCACGGCGGCGGCCAGGATCGCGCGCACCTGCGCGTGGTAGTCCGCGCCACTCTCAACACCGGCCAACGGCGCGTCCAGATGCGGCACCATCGTGTCCAGGCGTTCCACCAGCGCACGCGCGCCCTGCTTGCGCACCGCCACGGTTTCCACCACTGGCACGCCGATCTCGCGCTCCAGCGCGGCAACGTCGATCTGGATGCCGCGGCGCTGCGCCGCGTCGACCATGTTCAGGGCGATGATCATCGGCTTGCCCAGCTCGCGCAGCTCCAGGGCGAAACGCAGGTGCAGGCGCAGGTTGGTGGCGTCGATCACGCACAACAGGACGTCCGGCGCGGCCTCACCCGGGTAGAAGCCCCGGCACAGGTCGCGGGTGATCGCCTCGTCCAGGCTGGCCGGATGCAGGCTGTAGGCGCCCGGCAGGTCGAGCACGGCGAACTCGCGGCCGGACGGCGCACGCAGGCGGCCCTCCTTGCGCTCGACGGTGACGCCGGTGTAGTTGGCGACCTTCTGCCGGCTGCCGGTCAGCTGGTTGAACAGCGCGGTCTTGCCACTGTTGGGATTACCGACCAGCGCGATGCGCAGCGGTGCGGCGGTTGCGGTGGCACTCATGCGCGTCGCTCCTGGCTTGCCGGGTCGATGACCACGCGCCGGGCCTCACTGATACGCAGCGCGAAACGGGTGAACCCGACCTGCACCAGCAGCGGCTCGCCGCCGACCGGACCCCGCGCCACCAGGCGCACTTCCTCACCCTTGACGAAGCCCAGCTCGCGCAGGCGCCGGGCGATGGCATCGTTGGCATGCAGGTCCTGCACGGAATCGACCACGGCCGAGGTGTGCAGGGGCAGTTCGGACAGCGTCATCTAGCGTGTTCTCTGCTGGATGTAAATGGTTCTCGATTCTAACATTCCCGCGTCGCGTCATGGCCCATGACCAATGGCCCGCTATGATCCATACAGGTATGGAGCAACCCCGGAATCCCATGAACGATGCTTTGCAGATCGAGCGCAATGGCGCTGTCCTGACCCTCTGGCTGAACCGGCCGGAGCTGCACAACGCCTTCGATGCCGGCCTGATCGCCCGGCTGACCGCCGCCCTGGAAGCAGCCGGCCGCGATGACACGGTGCGCACGGTGGTGGTGGCAGGCCACGGCGCCTCCTTCTCCGCCGGTGCCGACATGCAGTGGATGCGCGGCATGGCCACGGCCAGCGAGGCGGACAACCGCGAGGACGCCCTGGCGTTGGCGCGGCTGATGCGCACCCTGGACGAGCTGCCCAAGCCGACCCTGGCCCGTGTCCACGGCGCCGCCTTCGGTGGGGGTGTCGGCCTGGTGGCCTGCTGCGATATCGCCATTGCCACCAGCGCTGCCCGCTTCGGCCTGACCGAAAGCCGTCTGGGCCTGTTGCCGGCAGTGATCTCGCCCTATGTGATCGAGGCCATCGGCAGCCGCCAGGCCCGTCGCTGGTTCGCTACCGGCGAGCACTTCGACGCCGACACCGCCCTGCGTATCGGCCTGATCCACCATCTGGTGGAGCCCGAGCGCCTGGACGAAGCGGTGCAGCGGCAGCTGGCCCTGCTCGACAAGGCCGGGCCGATCGCCTCGGCCTCGGCCAAACTGCTGATCCGGCAGGTGCGCGACGCCGATGATCGCGACAGCCTGGACCGTGACAATGCCGCCCTGATCGCCCGCCTGCGGGTGTCTGCCGAGGGCCAGGAAGGCCTGGGCGCCTTCCTCGACAAGCGCGCACCGCACTGGGTCACGGAGGCCTGACATGTTGGACCATATTGGTGTGAACACCGGCGACCTGCCGCGCAGCAAGGTCTTCTTCCTGCAGGCGCTGGCGCCGCTGCAGATCGGCCTGGTGATGGAGGTCAGTGCCGAACAGACCGGCGCCCACGACCACGTGGGTTTCGGCAAACACGGCAAACCGTTCTTCTGGCTGGGCAATGCGGCGCCCCTCAGCCAGGGCGTGCACGTGGCCTTCGTCTGCGGCGAACGGGCCCAGGTTGATGCGTTCCACGCCGCCGCCCTGGCCGCAGGGGGCCGCGACAACGGGGCGCCCGGCCTGCGCCCGTGGTACCACCCGGACTATTACGCCGCCTTCGTGATCGATCCGGACGGCAACAACATCGAGGCGGTCTGCCACCTGCCCGGGTAGGCCCTCCGTCAAAACAGGCGCAGGCGTGGCCGCTCGTGCGACCCGCCTGCGTATCTCATCTGGCAGCCTGGCGAAGACCGGGCCGCCTCCGTTTCCCAGGAACCGCCGTGACCCCAGTCGATCCCATCCGCCCTGCCCGTCCCGCCTCGCCTGCCGTAGGGGTGCTGCGATGAGCGATTTCGTCCGCATCGTCGAAGTCGGCCCCCGCGATGGGCTGCAGAACGAAAAGCAGGCCGTGGCCACCGCCGACAAGATCGCCCTGATCGATCGCCTGTCGGCCACCGGCCTGCGCACCATCGAGGCGACCAGCTTCGTCAGCCCGCGCTGGGTCCCGCAGCTGGCCGACGCGGCCGAGGTCTATGCCGGCATCCAGCGCCGCCCGGGCATCGCCTATCCGGTACTGGTGCCGAACGAACAGGGCTACGACCGTGCGCGCGCCGTCGGCGTGCAGGAAGTCGCGGTGTTCACCGCTGCATCGGAAGCCTTCAACCGCACCAACACCAACGCCGGCATCGATGAATCGCTGGCCCGTTTCGAGCCGATCCTGCGCCGTGCGGCGGCTGATGGTGTGCGCGTGCGTGGCTACGTTTCCACTGTGCTCGGCTGCCCGTACCAGGGCGAGGTGCCGCTGGCCGACGTTGTGCGTGTGGCCCGTGCCCTGCATCAAATGGGGTGTTACGAAATCTCGCTGGGCGACACCATCGGCGTCGGTACGCCGCGCAAGGCCCGCGCGATGCTGCAGGCGGTGGCTGCCGAGATCCCGATGAGCGCATTGGCCGTGCACTTCCACGATACCTACGGCCAGGCCATCGCCAACATCGCGACCTGCCTGGAAGAAGGCGTGCGCGTGGTCGACAGCGCCGTGTCCGGTGCCGGCGGCTGCCCGTACGCCAAGGGCGCCAGCGGCAACGTGGCCAGCGAGGACGTGGTGTACCTGCTGCAGGGCCTGGGCCTGGAATGCGGTGTCGACCTGCCGTCGCTGGCCGAGACCGGCCGCTGGCTGGCCGGACTGCTCGGCCGCGCGACCGCCAGCCGCGTCGGGCAGGCGCTGGCGGCGACATGAACGACAGCGGCCCGCGCGACCGTCCGGCCATCGGCGATACACCCGCCGCAACCGACGTCGCGCTGGCCGCTCTGGACGCGGCGCTGGCTGCTTCGCCGCCGCCGGCCCAGGCCAGGCTGCTGCGCCAGGCACGGCAGGCGCTGGCCGATGCGCAGCAGCGCGAACTGGATACCCAGGCACGCTATGCCGCGTTGTTCGACGCCGTGCCCGACCCGGTCAGCATCCTCAGCGCCGAAGGCGTGGTGCTGGACGTCAACCGCGCCGGCATCGTCGCCTACGACCGCCCGCGCGAGGACATCGTCGGCCAGCCGATCGAACTGCTCAATCCCGACCTGCCCAGCGACCATCTGCAACCGGTGTGGGAAGCGCTGAACCGCGGCGACACCTACGTCATCGAAGTGACCAACATGCGCGGTGATGGCAGCCGCTTTCCGGTGGAGGTGCACTCGGCCGGCTTTCAGGACCGCGGCCAACCCTGCATCGTCGCCGTCGCCCGCGACCTGAGCGGGCGCTGGCGCGCCGAGTCGCGCTATCGCCTGTTGATGGAATCGATCGACAAGGGCGTGATCCTGTTCGACCGTGATCTGCGCGTTCTGTCCGCCAATCCCGCAGCGCACCGCATCCTCGGCCTAACCGGTGGTGGCGTGGGCTTGAATTCGATGCTCGATCCCGAAGCCTGGATCATCGTCGACGAACACGGCCATCCGCTGACCCAGTCACAGTGGCCGACCAGCCGCTGCTTCCAGGCCGGGCGGATGATCCGCAGCACCATCATCGGCCTGTACCACCGCCCACGCGGACGTATGCTGTGGTTGTCCACCACCAACGTGCCGGTGTTCGGCAACGGCTGCGACCAGGCCGACCATGTCTATGCGATGTTCAGTGACATCACCGAACTGAAGCGCAACAACACCCTGTTCGCGCGCGCGCAGTCACTGGCCCACATCGGCGGCTGGGAGTGGGATCGTGGCCTGCAGCGCCTGTACCTCACCGATGAGGCGCGGCGCATCGTCGGCCAGCCGGCCGATCTTGAGGACATGCCGGACCTGCTGGACTGCCTGCGCAGCGACGACCGCGCCGCCCTGCAACAGGCGCTGGCCGACACCATCGAGCACCGCAGCAGCTTCGGCCTGGAGCTGCAGGGCCAGCGTCGCGATGGCCACTCGTTCTGGATCCGGATGATCGGCGAGGTCTCGGCCGGTGATGTCGATGCCGCGCGCATCACCGGCACCGTGCAGGACATCACCGAGCGCAAGCAGGCCGAGGAAACCCTGCGCGTGCAGGCCCGCACCGACCCGTTGACCGGAATCATGAACCGCGATGCGGTGCTGAGCGACCTCGGCGTGCGCATGCACAGCCCCGGCCACGACCGCGTGGCGGTGCTGTATATCGACCTGGACCGCTTCAAGGTGGTCAACGACCTGCTTGGCCACAACGCCGGGGATGAACTGTTGATCGAAGCGACCCGGCGCATCGCCACCGCGATCGGCACCGAAGGCCTGCTTGCACGCTTTGGCGGCGACGAGTTCCTGGTGATCTGTGACCTGCGCGACCAGCCGGACCAGGCCGAACAGCTGGCCGAGCGCATCACTGCGGCCTTTTCGGCGCCGTTCCAGCTGGGCAGCGACGAGTTCCCGGTCACCGCCAGCATCGGCATCGCCCGTGCACCGCGCGATGGTAACCGGCCGCAGCAGCTGATCCAGAACGCCGACACCGCGATGTACGAGTGCAAGCGACGCACCCGCAACGGCTGGCAGGTGTTCTCCCCGGAACTGGCACAGCGCCAGCATGACCGCCTGCAGATCGAGAGCCGGCTGCACAAGGCCCTGGATGGCGACGAGTTCCACCTGGTCTACCAGCCACAGGTCAACCTGCGCAGCGGCGCCACCATCGCCTGCGAGGCGTTGATGCGCTGGCACAACACGCAGCTGGGGCAGATGCGCCCGGACCTGTTCATCCGCCACGCCGAGCACACCGGCGACATCGTGCGCATCGGTCAATGGGCGCTGCGCGAAGCCTGCCGGCAGGTCCGGCAATGGCAGGACGATGGGCTCGGGCTGGTGCGGGTGGCGGTCAACGTGTCCTGGCGGCAGTTCGTCGGTGAGGATCTTGCCCGCTGGGTGCGGCAGGTGCTGGATGAGTTCGGCCTGCCCGGCAGCGTGCTGGAGCTGGAGTTCACCGAGCGGGTGCTGATCGAAGATGCGCCGGACACCCTGCGCACTTTCGCCCGCCTGCGCGAGATGGGGGTGATGCTGACCATCGACGACTTCGGCGAAGGCTACAGCGCGCTGAACTACCTGCGCCGGCTGCCCATCCATGGGCTGAAACTGAGCCAGTTGTTCGTTGAAGGCATCCCCCGCAACCGCTCGGATGTGGCGGTCTGCGAGGCGGTCTGCGCGATTGCCCGCAGCCTCGGCCTGGGCGTGGTCGCCGAAGGTGTGGAAACCGAGCCGCAACGGCAATGCCTGCTCGACCTGGGGGTGACCGTCGGCCAGGGCTTCCTGTTCGCCCACGGACTGCCCGCCGCCGACTTCGAGCGTCGCCTGCGCCGCGCCCGCGAACTGGGCTGAGGCCGGCGGCGCAGTGCACAACGGCGGCTGCCGTCGCTTCCGTTAGAATCGGCGGTTCTTGAACCTGCAGGACCGTGCAATGCAGCTGTCTTCCGTACGTGCCGTGATCACTGGCGGCGTCTCCGGCCTCGGCCTGGCCGTGGCCCAGCACCTGGTTGCCCAGGGCGGCAAGGTCGCCCTGTTCGACCTCAACGACGCCAAGGGCGCGGCCGCTGTTGCCGGGCTGGGGCAGGACAACGCCCGCTATTTCAATGTCAACGTCAGTGATGAAGCGTCCGTGTCGGCGGCCATCGACCAGGCCTTCGATTTCCTCGGCGGCCTGAATGTCGCCATGAACTGCGCCGGCATCCTCGGCGCTGGCCGCGTGCTGGGCAAGGAAGGCCCGATGCCGCTGGCCGGGTTCCAGGGCACGGTGATGGTCAATCTGGTCGGCAGCTTCAACGTCGCCAAGGCCGCCGCCAATCGCATGCAGCACAACGAGGCCGGGGTGGACGGCGAGCGCGGCGTCATCATCAACACCGCCAGCGTTGCCGCCTACGAAGGCCAGATCGGCCAGGCCGCCTACTCCGCTTCCAAAGGTGGCGTGGTGGCAATGACCCTGCCGATGGCCCGCGAGCTGTCGCGCTTCGGCATCCGCGTCAACACCATCGCGCCGGGCGTGTTCTGGACGCCGATGGTCGATGGCATGCCCGAAGCCGTGCAGGAGTCGCTGGCCGCATCGATCCCGTTCCCGTCGCGCCTGGGCAAGCCGGAAGACTTCGCCAGCCTGGTCGGCCACATCCTCGGCAACACCTATATCAACGGCGAGACCATCCGCCTGGACGGCGCCACCCGGCTCGCTCCGAAGTGATTCCCCCCGGGCGCCGGGACGGCGCCCTCCCCCAACGACCAACATCATCATGAAAGCCAACGACATCAAGAAGGGCAACGTCGTCGAGTTCAACAACGGCGTCTACCAGATCCGCGACATCGAGCGCAGCTCGCCGCAGGGTCGCGGCGGCAACGTCCGCTTCCGTTTCATCATGTACAGCGTGCCGGGCGGCAACAAGCTCGATGCCAGCTTCGATGCCGACGACAACCTGGTCGAAGTCGAACTGCTGCGCCGCCAGTCCACCTATTCGTACAAGGACGGCGATGCGTTCGTGTTCCTCGATGACGAGGACTACACCCCCTACACCCTGGACGCGGACGTGATCGGCGATGACGCCGGCTACATCACCGACGGCCTGACCGGCATCTACGTGCAGGTGATCGACGAGCAGCCGGTGGCCATCCAGCTGCCGGCCTCGGTGGTGCTGGAAGTGATCGAGACGCCGCCGGAACTGAAGGGCGGTACCGCCACCAAGCGCCCGAAGCCGGCCAAGCTCAACACCGGTATCGAAATCATGGTGCCGGAGTACATCGTCAACGGCGAGCGTGTGCTGGTGAACACCGCCACCGGCGAATTTGCCGGCCGTGCCGATTAAGCGCGCGGCGCTGATCGCCTGCCTGTCCCTGCTTGCGGCGTGCTCGCCGCAGGCAGCGGATAGCACCGGTGAGGTCGCGGCAGACGCGGTGACGCAGCCCGCCATTGCGGACAGCGCTGCCGCTGCGCTTGCACCGGCTGCGGATGAAGCAGATGCTGCGGTCACGCTGGCGGGCACCCTCGACGAGGACCAACAGGCGCGGGCCGCGGCCGGTTGCAGCGTCCCCGACGACGTCGCTTTCCTGCAGGACATCCGCATCTACTGCGACATGCCCGCCGATGTGCAGGCCTTCATCGTACGGGAGAACAGCTGCGAGCATTTTGCCGGCGAAGAACCCTACGAAGACGCCCGTCGCCGCGAGCTGGAGGCCGCTGCTGCCAGGTTCTGCGACGGTCGAGAGAAGATCTTTGCCGACCTGGTGGCCCGCCATCGCGACGACTGCGCGATCAGGCAGGCATTGATCGGTGTGAACCTGCGCTACGACCTGTCTCCCGGTCTGGACCTGAAGCCCTGCGAGGGCTGACGCAAAGAAGGGGACGGAGGGGATTACGTCGTTCCTGGCACAAACGACGTAATCCCCTCCGTCCCCATTTTCTTATTTGCCGCCGAAGTTGCCGCAGCCGTGGTACTGGCGCGTGCCCACGGTCAGCATCGCCTTGGCCTCGAACGCTTCCCCGCTCATGTCGTCCTGGCAGGTGGTGCGCTGGAAGCTCAGTTTGATGTCGGTGCCATCGGCCGCCTTGCCAACCCAGCCGTCCGCGCCCTCGGTCGGCTTTGCGACCTGGAAGCGGCGCTCGCCGTAGTCGACGTCCACCTGCAGGCCCGGTGCATCACCATCGACGACGGCCAGCCAACCCGGCTCGTTGCCAGTGGCACGGAACGCCGCGTTGCCGGCACTGCCATCGCCCTCGGTCGCTTCCACCGCTGCACACTCACGATCCGCTTCGCCCTTCAGACTGAGCAGCGCTTCATCGCTGCCGCGGGTCCAGAAGCTGTTGCCCTTGCCGTCGGCATACTTCGCGCCGGAGGCCGCGCGCTCGGAGGACATCGCGAACCTGCGCTCGCCGATCACAACCGTCGCTGCGTCTTCGCCGTCGAAGGTCGCGCGCACGTCGAGGTCGCCGCAGCGATAGAGGGTTTCGTTGCCGCCGCCATCAACAGCGGCAGCCACAGGTGCCGGTGCCGGCGTTGCGACCGCATCGGCTGCGCCACCGGCGGCCGGCGTCTGCGCCGGCTGGCAGGCGCTCAGCGCAAGGCCGAGGGAAGCCGCCAACAGACTGGGAATTACACGCATGGCTCGACTCCTTGTCGAAACTACAGAGACCTTGGACCCTACCATCTGCGCGCAAACGGGGCCTGAAAGCTGCATGACCGTGTTCAGCCTGTCAGCACCGCCATCGACAGCAGCTGCGCGCCGCTGGCACTGGAAGCGCTTGTCCAGACGCGCAACAGGCGAAAGCGCTGCACGTGTTCGCGTCCCAGCCAGTGCACATGCAGCTGAACATCGCCGGACAACAACGCCAGGCGTCCACACAGCAACGTTTCAACTGCATGCACCTGCAGCGCAAGAATCTGCAGGCGTCCTTGCCGCCAGTCCCGCAGCCAGGGCAGGTCGAGCATCCGACCGCCCTGTCCGTCCATCATGAACAACACCGGTGACAGCAGCGCAGTGGCTGCGCCATGGTCGCCGTCCAGCAGCGCATCCCGCAACTGCTGCTCCAACACGCGCAGCTGCGCCTCGTACAGGCCCTCAGGGCTCCTGCTTTCCATCCACCTGCTTTCCGTCCACCTGCTTTCCATCCACACGTCCTCCCGGCGTCGGCCGGCGTCGGCGCAGGCGCTGCGCAAGCCACTGCTGCGCCCCCTGCACCACCACATAGAACACCGGCACGAAGAACACGGCCAGCACGGTCGCACTGACCATGCCGCCAAACACGCCGGTACCGATGGCCTGTTGCGTTTCCTTTGAAGCCCCCTGCGCCAGCATCAGCGGCACCACGCCCAGCGCGAACGCCAGCGAGGTCATGACGATCGGCCGCAGTCGCAGGCGTGCCGCTTCGATGGTCGCTTCGACCAGACCGCGTCCCTGCTGTTGCAGCTGGCGGGCGAACTCGACGATCAGGATCGCGTTCTTCGCCGAAAGCCCGATCACCGTGATCATGCCGACCTTGAAGAACACATCATTGGGCATCTCGCGCAGCAGCACCGCAGCAACGGCACCGAGCAGGCCCAATGGCACCACCAGCATCACCGCCAGCGGGATCGACCAGCTCTCGTACAGCGCCGCCAGCACCAGGAACACCACCAGCATCGACAGCAGCAGCAACCACGGCGCCTGGGCCCCGGACTCGCGCTCCTGCAGCGACTGGCTGGTCCACTGCAGGGCGAAGCCCGCTGGCAGCTGTTGTGCAAGGCGCTCCATCTCGATCATGGCCTGGCCGGTGGAGACCCCGCTGGCGGGTGCGCCGGACAGGTTCAATGCCGGGAACCCCAGGTAACGCTGCAGCTGCAGCGGCGCCTCGGTCCACTGCGGAGTGACCAGCTCGGACAGCGCCACCATGCCGCCCTGGCTGTTGCGGACATACAGCTTCAGCACGTCCTCCAGCTCCATCCGGTACGGCGCATCAGCCTGCACGATGACCTGCTGCATGCGCCCGCGATTGGGAAAATCGTTGACGTACTGCGAGCCCATCGCCGCCGACAGCGTTGCACTGATGTCGGTGAATGCAACGCCCATCGCTTCGGCCTTGGCGCGATCGATGTCCAGCCGCACGTTGCTGCCCGCAGGCAGCCCATCGGCATGCACCTCCGCCAGCAACGGACTGGCTTCCGCCAGTTTCAACAGCTGCTGCAGGGCGGCGCGCAGCTCGGCCTGGCCCTGGCCGGTACGCGCCTGCAGTGCCAACGAGAAGCCGGATGAACGACCAAGGCTGTCGATGGCCGGCGGCATCACGCTCATCACCTCGCCTTCCGGCACCGTCGCCATGGCCTGCTGCGCCGCCCTCACCTCATCCGCTGCGGTGCTGCCGCCGCGCTCACCCCAGTCCTTCAACATGGTGTAGGTCAGCGCCGCGCTCGGGCCCGAGCCGGAGAAACTGTAGCCGAGGATGGCCTGGTTGGACGCGATCGCCGGCCGCGAGGCGACATGCAGTTCGTAGGCCTCGACCACCGCCAGCGTGCGTTCGGCGGTTGCTTCGGCCGGCAGCTGGATGGAGGTCATGAAATAGCCCTGGTCCTCTTCCGGCAGGAACGCGCCCGGCAACCAATGCAGGCCGATCAGCAGTGCCACCAGCAAGGCAGCGAACAGGCCCATCACCCGGCCACTGCGCCGAAGGACCGCCGCCACGCCCTGCTGGTAACGACCGGTCATCCGCTCGAAGCCACGGTTGAACGCACCGAACACCCCACCGCGGCCATGGTGGCCACGCGTGCCTTGCCGCAGCAGCGTCGCGCAGAGCGCCGGGGTCAGGCTCAGCGCCAGCAGTGCCGAGAACAGGATCGACACCGACATCGCCACACTGAACTGGCGGTAGATCGCACCGACCGAGCCACTGGCCAGCGCCATCGGGATGAACACCGCCGTCAGCACCAGGGTGATGCCGATCACCGCACCGGTCAGCTCACGCATCGCCTTGATCGTGGCCTCCCGCGGCGGCAGGCCTTCTTCGGCCATGATCCGCTCCACGCCTTCGACCACCACGATCGCATCGTCAACAATGATGCCGATCGCCAGCACCATGCCGAACATGGTCAATACGTTGATCGAGAAGCCCAGCGCCAGCATCACCGCGAAGGTGCCCAGCAGCGCGATCGGCGCGACCAGGGCGGGGATCAGCGTGTAGCGCCAGTTCTGCAGGAACAGGTACATCACTGCGAAGACCAACAGCATCGCCTCGACCAGGGTCTGCAGCACCTTCTGGATCGAGACTTTGACGAAGGGCGCGGTATCGAACGGAATGCTGGATTCAACGCCCTGCGGCAGCAGCGGCTGCAGGTCGGCCATGCGCTCGCGCACAGCCGTGGCGGTACGCACCGCGTTCGCACCGGGGCGCAGCTGCACACCGGCCGCCGTCGCCGGGTAGCCGTCTTCGCGCGTGCCCCAGGCATAGCTCTGCGCACCCAGTTCGACCCGGGCGACGTCACCCAGCAGCACCCGCGAACCATCGGCACCGGCGCGCAGCACGATCGCCGCGAACTGCTCGGGGGTGGACAGCTGGCCTTCGGCACTCAAGGGCACGGTGATGCGCTGGCCGGGAACACCGGGCGAATCGCCGATGCGACCCGGCGAGATCTCCAGGTTCTGCTGCTCGATCGCGCTGGCCACATCGCCCATGGTCAGGCCGTAGCCGGTCAGCCGGGGCGGGTCCAGCCAGATCCGCATCGCCTGTTCGGCACCGAACAACTGCACGCGGCCGACGCCATCGATGCGCCGCAGCTCTTCGATGATGTTGCGCGCCATGAAATCGCCCAGCGCCGCTTCGCTGACGCTGCCATCGGGTGAGCGCAGGCCCACCAGCATCAGGAACCCCGAGTCGGCAGCCTCCACGAACAGGCCGTTCTGGCGCACGCTGCGTGGCAGGCGTGGCTCGATCGCCTTGATCCGGTTCTGCACGTCCACCTGTGCCAGCTCGGGATCGGTGCCGGGCTTGAAGGTGGCGGTGATCGACGCTTCGCCGGAGGTGTCCACCGACGATTCGAAGTACAGCAGGTGCTTGACGCTGGACAGCTCACGCTCGATCAGGCCGACCACCGCATCATTCAGCGTCTGCGGGCTGGCGCCGGGATAGCTGGCATAGATGCTGACGCTGGGAGGTGCGACCGCCGGATAGCGCTCGACCGCCAGCCGCGGGATGGCCAGCACGCCGGCCAGGATGACGAAGATCGCCAGCACCCAGGCAAACACCGGGCGATCGATGAAGAAACGAGCCATGTCGTAGGTTCCTGGAAGGGCTCAGCCCTGGCTTGCGGGTGTCGGCGTTGCGTTGGCGTTGGCACTGGCGCTGGCGACCGGCACCTGCCAGTCGCGCGGATCGACCAGCACGCCCTCCTGCAGGCGCTCCTGGCCTTCCACCACGACCTTCTCGCCCGCCTTCAGGCCATGCCGCACCAGCCATTGCCGGTTGACGCTGCCGTCCACCTCAAGTGTGCGGATCACTGCTTTGCCATCGGCGGCGATGACCCAGGCATAGGCCTGGCCACCGGCGCTGCGCAGCACCGCCTGCTGTGGCAGCAGCAGCGCGCTGGCCGGCGCACCGCGTGGCACCCGGGCACGCACATACATGCCCGGCAACAGCTGCCGCTCAGGGTTGTCGACCAGGATGCGCAGGATCACATCGCCGGTGCGTGCATCGACATTGACACCGGAGAACAACAGCCGGCCGCGCTCGGGCAGCGGCGAACCCGCCGCGCCGATGATCGTCACCGGCAGCTCGCCGTCCACCGCACCACGCCGCAGGGACTGCAGCTGCGATGCCGGCTGGCGCACGTCCACGTAGACCTGATCGATCTGCTGCACCACCGCCATCGGCTCGGCATCGGCGACGCCGACCAGCGCGCCTTCGGTCACCAATGCCTGGTCGATGCGGCCATCGATCGGTGCACTGACCGTCGCGTAGCGCAGGTCGAGCTGGCGTCGCGCCAGGATCGCGCGTGCCTCGTTGACCGCTGCGCGGGCCTGCTCGTGCTCGGCGCTGGCATCATCGCGATGCTGCTGGCTGACCGCCTGCGCAGCGGCCAGCGCCTGCAGCCGCTGTGACTGCACACGGCTGCGGCCGAGGGCGGCCTCGCTGCGCTGCAGCGCCGCCAGCGCCGAATCGACGTCGGCGCGGAACGCCGCCGGGTCGATCTGGAACAGCGGCTGCCCGGCATGCACCTCCGCACCCTGCTCGAACATCCGGCGCTGCACGATGCCGCCGACCTGCGCACGGATCTGCGCGGTGCGCACCGCCGCCACCCGACCGGGCAGTTCATCATCGCGCTGCACCACCTGCGGGCCGACGGTAACCACGCTGACACGCGGCACCGCTTCGACGGTGGGTTCGGGGCGGGAGCAGGCCGTCATGGCCAAGGCGAAGGCCGCGACCAGCGCGACCGGAGTCCTGAAGGTTCTCATTGCTGTGCACAGTGCCGCAGACGCGGCTGACGAATCATGAAGCGCGCAGTGTGCGTGGCGATGATGGGGTTTCGATGGAGGAACTGTGGAGATACGATGGAGGGCAAGCACCTTCCGGCCTCGCCTTGCCATGCATGCCTCCCCTGCCCTCGCGGCGCTGGTCCTGATCGTCGAGGACGAAGCCGAGATCGCCGACATTCTTGCCGCCTACCTTGAACGCGAGGGCCTGCGTACCCTGCGTGCGGCCGATGGCCAGATTGCCCTGGACATGCATCGCAGCATGCGCCCGGACCTTGTACTGCTGGACGTGCAGCTGCCGCGGCTGGATGGCTGGAGCGTGCTGACCCAGCTGCGCCAGCGCGGCGAAACGCCGGTCATCATGCTGACCGCGCTGGACCAGGATCTGGACAAGCTGACCGCGCTGCGGATGGGCGCCGATGACTATGTGGTCAAACCGTTCAATCCCGCCGAGGTGGCGGCGCGCGTTCGCGCAGTACTGCGGCGTACGCTGCGCAGTTCGCGGGCGGATGCGCCCAGTGCCCTGCGCGTCGGCCCGTTACTGATAGACACCGCCACCCACGCGGTGCATGTCGAAGGCGACGGCTACAGTCACGAGCTGCTGCTGACCCTGACCGAGTTCAAGCTGCTGCATTGCATGGCATTGGCGCCGTCACGGATCTTCAGCCGCAGCGAGCTGATGCACGAATGCCTGCCGGAAAGCGAAGCGCTGGAACGCACCGTGGACAGCCATGTCAGCAAACTGCGGCGCAAACTGGACGAAGTGGGCCTCACCCAGATTCCGGCCAGCGTGCGCGGTGTCGGCTACCGACTGATGGCCGACCGCTGATGCGCCGCTCCGGGCTCAGCCGGCACATCATCGTGTCTATGTCGCTGATGGTCGTCGGCGTCATCGTGATGGTGATCCTCTCTTCGTGGCTGCTGTATGCGGTACTGATCGAGTTCTTCCCGGCCAGCGCCGAAGAGCCGGAAGGCTGGCTGCCGACTGGACCCGAGCTGGCGTGGATGGTCGGGGTGATCCTGACCGGACTGGCGCTGGCGATCGCCGCCTCGTTCCGCCTGGCCCATCGCATCCTGTCGCCGCTCAATTCACTGGTGGACAGCGTACGTGCGCTGGCGGGCGGCGATCTCGGCGCGCGCGCCACGGCCGAGGCCAACTCCCCCGGCGAGGTCGCAGCGCTGGTGGACGACTTCAACGCGATGGCGCGCCGCCTGCAGCACATGGAAAGCGAACGGGTGATGTGGCACGCGGCCATCGCCCACGAACTGCGCACGCCGGTGACGATCCTGCGCGGCCGCCTGCAGGGCCTGGCCGAAGGCGTGTTCCAGCCCGATGAGTCGCAGTTCCGCAGCCTGCTGGCGCAGGTCGAGGGCCTGTCACGGCTGATCGAGGACCTGCGGGTGCTGAGCCTGGCCGACAATGCCCGTCTTGATGTGCGCCGCGCCCGCACCGATGTGGTGGCCGAAGTGCATTCGGTGATGACCCTGGTCGATCCCGCTTTCCGCAGTGCCGGCTTCGTGCTGGAGCTGGAAACCAGCCGCGAAGAGCACCCCGCCCATTGCGACCCGACGCGGTTGCGGCAGGCGCTGCTGGCCTTGCTGGAGAACGCGCGCCGCTATGCCAACCCGGGCAAGGTACGCATCGCCGTGCATGACACCGTGGCCCACGTGCAGGTGGCGATCGAGGACGAAGGCCCGGGTATCGACCCGGCCCTGCACGCGGACATCTTCAATCCGTTCATGCGCGGCGACGGCTCACGATCGCGCCTGGGCGGTGGCAGTGGCCTCGGCCTCGCTGTGGTCAAGGCCATCGCCGATGCGCATGGCGGCCAGGTCTACTGCACACCGGGCACGGCCGGCGGCAGTCGCTTTGTCATCGAGCTGCCGCGCCAGTAGGTGGCGCTTCGGCCGCCTGCTCACGTACGCGCGCACCCAACACAGCGAGATTGCGGTCGATGTCATCCAGCTCGCGCTGCTGTGATGGCGGCAGCTGCGCGCGCAGCTGCACGCGCAGCGACTGCCAGGCGGGTACCGTCTGTGCGCTGGCAGCGGCCGCTGCCCGTGCAACTTCCGCCTGTTCTTCCGCCTGCGGCAGGCCGTAACCAGCGTCGGCCAGCAACTGGCCCGGGCGCAACCACTGGCCGCTCTGTTCCAGCAACGCACGCAGCGAACGGGTGGCCGCGCTGTCCGGGTCGGCCAGCAACCGTCGCTTCAGTGCGTCGCGTGACCGCAGTTCCGCGCGCCGCTGCGCCGCCTGTTCCAACAGCAGCAGGCCGGCGCTGGCACGCACATCACCGCGCAGCAGCCACGGTGCGCGCTGTTGCGCCGGCAGCGCCAGCCATGCGCGCACATCGCGCGCCGGCAACGCCATCTGCGCTGCGGCAACCGAGAACAATTGCTGGTAGTGATCGCGCGCAGACGCAAAGTAGTAACCCTGCGCCTGGGCCTGCGCGGGATCGGCCAGCACCTGCTCGTCCAGGGCATGCAGCCGTGCCAGCCGGCGCCGCAACCCGCGCGGGCTCAGCTGGGCCAGGCCGGCTTCGCCCAGACGCGGAACACCTGCCTGCAGCAGCTTCGCCGTCTCCACCGCGCAGTTGTTGCTGACGAAGTAATAGCGGCCGTCATAGCTCCAGTGCACCTGTGCAGTACGCTCGAGCAGGCTGGCGATCTCGCTGCGGTCCAGCTGCAGCGGCAGCGAGGCCAGTCCGCGCAGTTCGACCTTGTTGTACTCGTCCACCACCTGCTGCAGCGGCAGCACGAACAGGCGCGATGGATAGCCACCGGTCAGGCCGCGCCAGTTGGAAATCTGCACGTCGCCGACGAAGGCGCGGAAGGACAGCACCCGGTGATGCTCCAGGTCCAGCCTGCAGTCCGGTCCCGGCGCGCGGCCGGGACGGCAGATCACCAGCCGCAGCATGCTGTGGCCCCAGCGACTCATCGGCTGCGCACTGCCTTCGGCGAACAGATAGTCCACGGCGTAGACGCGGGCCGGGTCCAGTGCCAGCAGCGAAGCGGCGCCCTCTTCCGCGTCGGCCTGCAGCAACGGAACGGTGCCCGCGCAGTGCGGCGCAGGCAACGATGGCGGCGTACCCAAGTGTACGCGATACCATTGCGCCAGCGCCGGGCGCCGACACGCGAACTCTGCATCGAGCACGAAGTGTTCGGCGTTCACCGCCAGGTACTCGGCCGGGTCGGTCAGTTCATAGGCATCCGGGCTGCGGTCACGGAATGCGTTGTCGCCACGGCCCAGGTGCCAGGGTTTGCGCTGCCAACCTGCAAGGTCACGCCAGCGGGCGCTGCGCGACCAGTTCGCGCCGCCACGGTCGGCGACGTGGGCTAGTTCGTGCACCAGCGCGCTGCGGCGGGCACGACGGGCACCGGCCACATCGTCATCCAGCAGGTCGCGGCGCAGCGCGATGCGCCCGGCGAAGGCACGGCCATGCACGTTCGCGGGCAGATCGTCACGCCAGCCGACCTGCACCTGCGCGGGCAATGCACGCAACAGGCCGTCGGGCAGCAGCGACTGCACATCACGCAGTGTCTGCGTCGCCATCTGCTGCTGCGCCGGGCTCAGCCCGGTCGGGTCCAGCTGCAGGCGCTCAGCCGCATGCGCAGCGTGAGCGATCAGCAATAGAGCCACGCCATGCGTGGCTGCTGTGATTGCCCGTCTGCGCTTGGCATTCAGCCGCGCATGGCTCGGCTCTACAGCAAGCGATGACGCGGAGGTCATGCCGCCCGGATCAACGCGCCAGAAGCGCGCGCGCCAGCTGCAGGTCGCTCTGCTGCTGCGCAGCTGCATCCTGCTCGCGCAGGTGCACCAGCGCCGCCTGCAGGCGTGCACCACGGATCTGGCCATCGCTGGCGACAAAAGCCGCCGCATCATCGCGTGCAGCCAGCACCACCTTGTCATCGCCCGAGCTGCTGCCCGAGGAACCCGAAGAGGCACCCGTCGCCGACCCGGCCGAGGTGCCGGCAAAGCTCGAAGCGAAGCCGGCCAGCGGCAGGGACAACAGGGCAAGCAGCAGAAGCGGACGGATCATGGTCAGGGAGTTCATCGATTGGGTGGGTGGAGCGTAACGGCTGGGTGAAGTCTTTGCCCGTGTCAAAGGTCGAACAATTTGCCGGGATTCAGCCGCCCTTCGGGATCGAACGCGCGCTTGACCGCCTTCATCAGCCCGATCTCGGCCGGGCCACGGGTGCTGTCCAGGTAGCCCTTCTTGACCAGGCCGATACCGTGCTCGGCCGAAATGCTGCCATTGAAGCGCGCCAACACCTGCGCCAGCAGCTTGGTCACGTGCTCGCACTGGGTCACGAAGTCGGCATCGCTGGTGTCATCCGGCTTGAGCACATTGATGTGCAGGTTGCCGTCACCGATATGGCCGAACCAGACCACATCGAAATGCGGGTAGGCGTCGCCGATCAGCGCCTGGGTCTCGGCCAGGAACGCCGGCATCGACGAGATCCGCACCGAGACATCGTTCTTGTAGGGCTTGTAGCGCGCCAGCGCCTCGGTGATGCCCTCGCGCAGGCGCCACAGCTGCGCCGCCTGGGCATCGCTGGCACTGATCACCCCGTCGCTGACCCAGCCATTGCCCATGCAGTCTTCGAAGGCGGCCATTGCCGCCGCTTCCTGGGCTTCGTCGCCGGCAGCGAATTCGGTCACCACGTAATAGGGGTGCACTTCATCGAACGGTGCCTGCGCGCCGTGTGACAGCACATGCTCCAGCGCACGGTCGGTGAAGAATTCGAAGGCCTGCAGCTGCAGTCGCGCGCGGAACGCGGCGAACACCTGCATCAGCACGTCGAAGCTGGGCAGCGCCAGCAGCATCACGTTGCTGGCCGGCGGCGGGTCGGTGAGTTTCACCGTGGCCTCGACGATCACGCCCAGCGTGCCTTCCGAGCCGATCAGCAGCTGGCGGAAGTCGTAGCCGCTGGAGTTCTTGATCAGGCCCTTGTTGAGCTCGAGCAGCTCGCCCGTGGCAGTGACCACCTTCAGTCCGGCGATCCATTCACGGGTATTGCCGTAACGGATCACCCGGATGCCACCGGCATTGGTGGCGATGTTGCCGCCGATCGAACAGGAACCGCGCGCGGCGAAATCCACCGGGTAGATCAGACCGTGCCCCAGCGCGGCGTTGTGCAGCGCCTCCAGCGGCATGCCCGCCTGCACCACCAGGGTGCGGTCGACGGCGTCGTAGTCCAGCGCCTTGTTCATCCGCTCCAGGCTCAGCACCAGCTCGCCATGGGCCGCCACCGCGCCGCCGGACAGGCCGGTGCGACCACCGGACGGAACCACTGCCACGCCTTCGGCCGCGCTCCACCGCATCACCGCCTGCACTTCTTCCACCGTGGCCGGCAACGCGATCACCAAGGGCGCCGGCGTCCAGCGCCGGGTCCAGTCGCGACCGTAATGCTCCAGGTCGGCAGGGTCGGTCTTCAGCTTCAGGCCGGGACAGGCCTGCTGCAACGAGGCGATGCGGGAATCGGTCATGACGGTCCAGCGCGGGGCGTGAAGAACGGGCAAGCGTGCCAGCGGCGGGGGCCAGCGTCCAGCCCCGCACCGCCTTCGATAGCTGCAGTTGCAACCAATTGCGCACTGCACCATGGGCGTTGCGATCTGGCATAGTGGTCAGCCCCTGTCCCACTGGCCGTGCCGCCCCATGTCGCCGAAGAAGACCTCGTTCCCGAAGCAGGATATCCGCGTACTGTTGTTGGAGGGGGTCAGCCAGACCGCCGTAGAGGTGTTCAGCGCCGCCGGCTACAGCCAGATCGAAGCGCACACCAAGGCACTGCCCGAGGACGAGCTGAAGGCGCGCATTGCCGAGGCGCACATCGTCGGCATCCGTTCGCGCACCCAGCTCAGCGCCGAGGTGCTGGCCGAGGCCAAGCGCCTGATCGCGGTCGGCTGCTTCTGCATCGGCACCAACCAAGTCGACCTGGATGCGGCCGAGCTGGCCGGCATACCGGTATTCAACGCGCCCTACTCCAACACCCGCAGCGTCGCCGAGCTGGTGATCGCCGAAGCGATCATGTTGACCCGTGGCATCCCGCAGAAGAACGCCGAGTGCCATCGCGGCGGCTGGTCGAAGTCGGCCAGCGGCAGCCACGAGGTGCGCGGCAAGGTGCTGGGCATCATCGGCTACGGGCATATCGGCACCCAGGTGGGCGTACTGGCCGAATCGCTGGGCATGCAGGTGATCTTCCACGACGTGGAAACCAAGCTGTCGCTGGGCAATGCCCGTGCCGCGGCCAGCCTGGATGACCTGCTGGCGCGCGCCGACATCGTCACCCTGCACGTGCCGGAGACGCCGTCCACGCAGTGGATGATCGGCAGCACCGAGCTGGCGAAGATGCGCCGTGGCGCGCATCTGATCAACGCTGCCCGCGGCACCGTGGTCGACATCGATGCGCTGGATGCTGCCCTGGCCAGCGGCCACATCGGTGGCGCGGCGCTGGACGTGTTCCCGGTCGAGCCGAAGGGCAACGGCGATATCTTCGAATCGCCGCTGACCCGCCACGACAACGTGATCCTGACCCCGCACGTGGGCGGCAGCACGCTGGAAGCGCAGGACAACATCGGCATCGAAGTGGCCGCCAAGCTGGTGCGCTACAGCGACAACGGCAGCACCCTGTCGGCGGTCAACTTCCCGGAAGTGACCCTGCCCGAGCACGCCGACAGCCTGCGCCTGCTGCACATCCACCAGAACGTGCCGGGCGTGCTGTCCAAGGTCAACGAAATCTTCTCGCGGCACAACGTCAACATCGACGGCCAGTTCCTGCGCACCGACCCGAAGGTGGGTTACGTGGTGATCGACATCACCGCCAGCGAGGAACAGGCCAGCGCGGTGCGTGACGAACTGGCGGCGATTCCGGGCACGCTGCGCACGCGCATTCTGTATTGAGTGGCGCGCCGCCGGGCGGGCCCCCGCGGAATGCATCCGGCACCACGCCATCCACGCATGGTGTGGAACTACTGGCAATGCGCTATCCACGCATGGCGTAGATCTACTGGTGGGGCGATCCCCTGGTAGATCCACGCCATGCGTGGATGGGTTTTCTCAGAACCTTGCCGCGTGCAGATTCTTGTAGAAGTCCCAGTGAATCAGGATCCTGTCCTGGGCAGACAGAAAAAGGGTGTCTACGAAATCCAGCTCGTCTGCATGTATTAGCCAGTCCTCCAAGCAGGCATCCAGCGCAGGAACCGCGTCGTCCGCCTGAATGATGGTCAACACCGCATTGGGAACCAGCCCGATGGCCGCAGCCATCGCTCTGAGCTCATGCCCCAAGCGCTCGCGAGCAACCCCCGCCGTTTCCAGATGCTGTGAAATCTGCCCCCAGTCAATGGAGGTGACCACCGGCAACGTCGCCTTGATCAGCGCGAGCGCGGCCTGCTCCTTCGCCTCCTCGCAGGCATGGGCCGCAATGAACGCCGTGCAGGATTCGGAAAACATCAGCGTGCCAGCCAGCGCCGCGCCATGCGCTGCATCGATTCATCCGACTGCGGATCGCTGGCGACCTCGGCCACCGGGCGCCAGGCCAGCTCCAGCGACTCTTCGCTGAGCACGAAATCCTCACCGCCCAGCGCACGGATCACGAAACGCACGTCGTAGTGCCAGTGACCCGGCACGTCTTTGCGTTCCGGAATCCAATGCTTGTCCAGGTCGAAGATCGCCGGATCGTCCAGCACCAGCCCGGTCAGGCCGGACTCCTCCTCGGCCTCCTTCAGCGCCACCCGGGCCAGGTCGCGGTCGCCGTCGGCATGCCCGCCCAGCTGCAGCCAGCGCTGCAGCTTGCGATGGTGGGTCAGCAGCAGGCGCTGGCCGTCTGCGCTGACCAGCCAGCAGCTGGCGGTGAAATGGCCTGCCAGCCGCTCGCGGCGGAAAGCATCTTCTACATCGTCGATCAATGTGCCGAATTCGGCAGCGAGGGCGTCGTGGGCAGGTTCTTTGCGCGCATAGTCATGCAGCAGGCGGCGCAGGCGATCGTCAAGCACGGCAAGGGATTCGGTGGTTTCGCTCATGAATGCGGGGTGCCCGGAAAAATACCGGCCATTATCGCCGCTCATTGTTGCGTTTGCGCTTGTGCGGTGCCTTCAGCATTGGCTAAGGTACAGCGGGCCGTTTGCGCGGCCTTCACCATTCGGGCCGCTGGCAATGTACCGGCAGCCCTCCCAATCCGATCATCAGGAAGTACTGCATGCTGAAAGCTCTGTTGAGGGTCAAGCCGGTCGAACCGGCCGGGCACGTCGATGCCGGCGAACCCATCGAAGGCAGCCTGGACGGCGAAGCCACGTTGAAACGGACCCTCACGGCGAAACACCTCATCATGCTTGGCATTGGTGCGGTGATCGGCGCAGGTATTTTCGTGCTCACCGGCCAGGCCGCGGCCAACCACGCCGGTCCGGCGGTGATGCTGTCGTTCGTGTTCGCCGGCATTGCCTGCGCGCTGGCGGGCCTGTGCTACGCCGAGTTCGCAGCGATGATGCCGGTCTCCGGCAGCGCCTACTCCTACTCCTACGCCACCCTCGGCGAGGGCATGGCCTGGTTCATCGGCTGGTGCCTGGTGCTGGAGTACCTGTTCGCCTCGGCCTCGGTCGCGGTGGGCTGGTCGGCGTACCTGATCAGCTTCATCACCACCACGCTGCACATGCCGTTCCCGGACGCGCTGAGTGCGGCGCCGATCGCCTGGAACGGGCACGAGTTCGCCGCCTCCGGCAAGCTGTTCAACCTGCCGGCGGTACTGATCGTGGCGGCGGTGACCGGCCTGCTGTACGTGGGCGTGACCCAGTCCGCGTTCGTCAACGCGATCATTGTGGCCATCAAGGTGTTCGTGATCTGCCTGTTCGTGGGTATCGGTGCGGCCCACGTGGACCCGGCCAACTGGCACCCGTTCATCCCGGAAAACACCGGCGTGTCCGGCGAGTTCGGCTGGAGCGGCGTGTTCCGCGCGGCCACCATCGTGTTCTTCGCCTACATCGGCTTCGATGCGGTCTCCACCGCTGCCGGTGAAACCAAGGACCCGCAGCGCAACATGCCGATCGGCCTGCTCGGCTCGCTGGCGGTCTGCACCATCGTCTACATCATCGTCTGCGCGGTGCTGACCGGCATGCTGCCGTACCACCTGCTGGGCACCGACAAGCCGGTGGCCACCGCACTGGAAGCCTACCCGAGCCTGTCCTGGCTGAAGACCGCGGTGGAAATCGGCGCGATTGCCGGCCTGTCCTCGGTGGTGCTGGTGATGATGATGGGCCAGACCCGCATCGCCTACACCATCTCGCGCGACGGCCTGCTGCCGAAGGTGTTCGGCAAGGTCCACAAGCGCTTCCGCACGCCGTATTGGGCCACGATCGTGGTCGGCGTGATCGCCGCCTCGCTGGCCGGCCTGGTGCCGCTGAACGTGCTCGGCGAGCTGGTGTCGATGGGTACCCTGCTGGCCTTCGCCACGGTCTGCATCGGCGTGCTGATCCTGCGTTACACCCGCCCGGAACTGCACCGCCCGTTCCGCGTGCCGCTGGTGTGGGTGATCTGCCCGCTGGGCGCGCTGTCGTGCCTGTTCCTGTTCTGGCAGGCGTTCGTGGTGCACTGGCACCTGTTCGTGGGTTGGACCGTGCTGGGCCTGCTGATCTACTTCGGCTACGGCATGCGCCACAGCAAGCTGGCCAAGTCGCCCTGATCCTCCCGACGGGCCGGCTCCTGCGTCGGCCCGTCGATATCCGCAAGCATTTCCGCCCGCGCCCGTTCACGGGGCGCACCGCACAAGACCACCACACATGTTCAAGCAACTGTGGGCCACCAAGCACCCGCACGCCGCCCACGAAGACGCCAACGGCCTGAGCCTGCGTCGCCACCTCGGCCCCTGGGGCCTGACCGCACTCGGCATCGGTGCGGTGATCGGCGGCGGCATCTTCGTCATCACCGGCCAGGCTGCCGCCAACCACGCCGGCCCGGCCATCATGCTGTCGTTCGTGCTGGCCGCGATCTGCTGCGCCTTCTGCGCCCTGGCCTATGCCGAGTTCGCGGCGATGGTGCCGGTCTCCGGCAGCGCCTATACCTATACCTACGCCACCTTCGGCGAGCTCTCGGCCTGGTTCATCGGCTGGATGCTGGTGCTCGAGTACGGCGTCTCCGCCTCGGCCGTGGCGGTCAGCTGGACCGGCTATTTCCTCAGCCTGCTCAGCCATTTCGACATCCATCTACCGGCAGCGCTGGTCAGTGCCCCATTGGACGCGCAGCTGCGCCCGACCGGTGCCATCGCCAACGTCCCCGCCGCGATCCTGGTGTTGCTGCTGACCTGGCTGTGCTACGTCGGCATCAGCAAGTCGTCGGCGATGAACATGGCCATGGTCATCCTCAAAACCGGCCTGATCGTGCTGGTGATCGTGGTCGGCTGGAAGTACGTGGACACCAGCAACTGGACCCCGTTCATCCCGGCCAACGAAGGCCCCGGCAAGTACGGCATGGAAGGCGTGCTGCGCGGCGCGGCGATGGTGTTCTTCGCCTATATCGGCTTCGAAGCCGTATCGGTGGCCGCGCAGGAATCACACAAGCCGCAGCGCGACATGCCGATCGGCATGATGCTGTCGCTGGTGATCTGCACGGTGCTGTACATCGCGATGGCTGCGGTCATGACCGGCTTGGTGCCCTACCAGCTGCTGGGCACCGACGAGCCAGTGGTCACCGCCGTGGCCGCGCACCCGCAGCTGGGCTGGTTGCGGGTGGTGGTGGAGATCGGTGCGTTGATCGGCCTGTCCTCGGTGGTGCTGGTGATGATCATCGGCCAGCCGCGCATCTTCATGATCATGGGGCGTGACGGCCTGCTGCCGCCGGTGTTCACCAAGATCCATCCGAAGTACCGCACGCCGCATATCAACACGGTGATCACCGGCATCGGCATCGCCCTGCTGGCGGCGCTGTTCCCGCTGGACATCCTCGGTGAACTGACCTCGATGGGCACGTTGATCGCCTTCGCGGCCGTATGTGCGGGCGTGCTGATCCTGCGCCGCACCCAGCCGGACCTGCCGCGGCCGTTCCGCATTCCCGGCGCGTGGTTGATCTGCAGCCTGGGCGTACTGAGCTGCCTCGCACTGCTGTCGGCGATGACGCTGCACAACTGGATGCTGATGGGCGTGTGGACGTTTGTCGGCTTCGTGATCTACTTCTTCTACGGGTTCAAGCACAGCCGCCTGCGGGGGAAGTGAGGTTTTTTGCATTGCAGGGCCTGCGGCCCTGCACCCGCCTTTGAAGCCAGAGCAACGGCACCGGCGGGTCTGAGGGTTTGGCGGGGAGGGGTGAGATTGCGGGGGACGCTGCAAGTACGTCCCTGTAAGCTCGGTCGCCGCATCCATGCGGCTCACGCCCCCGCAATCTCCCCCCTCCCCGCCTTCGACAGTCTCCTGCCCCGTCCGGTAGATCCACGCCATGCGTGGATGAAACGTTCCGGGAAATGAATGTTCGGGGACGAATCTGCTGTAGAGCGGAGCCATGCTCCGCTCCGAGCAAGCGCAGCGAAGCGACCCGCTTTTCGCTTTTCCTTCTTCACTCCGTGGCTGGCCGCCCGCAGGAACCTGTCAGGGGTGGGGCGGGTGGGCCGTGCAGGGGCGTTGGCGCCATGGATGGCGCCATCGAGCTTACAGGGACGTACTTGCAGCGTCCCCTGCACGGCCCACCTGCCCCGCCCACCCCATGAACCGCTCTACTCGACCAGCCAGAGGGGCTCAGCCGTTGGCCGAATCCAGTAAAATCGCCCCCATGAACACCCCCACCTTCCCCTACGACACCGCGCGCCTGAGCGAACTGGCCCAGCTGCTGATCGACAACGTCCGCGAACTGGCCCAGGCCGGCTGGACCCCGGCCACCAGCAGCAACTTCTCCCACCGCCTGGATGACCGCCACGCCGCGATCACCGTGTCCGGCAAGGACAAGGGCCGCCTGATCGAAGACGACATCATGGTGGTGGACTTCGATGGCAAGGCCGTCGGCCGCCCGCTGCGCCCCTCCGCCGAAACCCTGCTGCATACCCAGCTGTATCGCCGTTTCCCGGAGATCGGCTGCGTGCTGCATACCCATTCGCCGGTGCAGACCATCGCCTCGCGCCTGTATGCGCCGCAAGGGCATATCCGGGTGGAAGGCTACGAACTGTTGAAGGCCTTCGCCGGCAACAGCACCCACGAGATGGCCATCGACATCCCGGTGTTCGCCAACACCCAGGACATGGACGTGCTGTCGGCCCAGGTCGACGCCCTGCTCGACACGCAGACACTCTGGGGCTACCTGATCGACGGCCACGGTCTGTACGCCTGGGGTCGCGACATGGCCGAAGCGCGCCGGCACATGGAAGCATTCGAGTTCCTGCTGCACTGCGAGCTGGAGCTGCGCAAGCTGCGCCGCTGACGTTTCCAGTAGGGCCAGATGCCATTCTGGAATCTGGCCATCGTTGCCACCCTGCTACCCTGTCCTCCCCCGAGACGTTCAAGCTGCCGCCATGAGCCGACTGCGCATCTACGACGACACCCATCCCGAATCGCCGCTGCTGGATACCCAGGACGGCGCGGTCATCGCTGCCGAACTGCAGAAGATCGGCGTCACCTTTGAACGCTGGCAGGCCACCGCGCCGGTCGCCCCGGGCGCAAGCCAGGACGAGGTGTTTGCTGCCTACCGCGCCGACATCGACCGCCTGGTCGCCGAGCGCGGCTTCAAGAGCGTGGACGTGGCCTCGATCGCCCCCGACAACCCGAACCGCGCCGAGCTGAGGAAGAAGTTCCTCGACGAACACTTCCACAAGGAAGACGAAGTGCGCTTCTTCGTTGCTGGCTCCGGCCTGTTCACCCTGCACGTGGGCGACAAGGTCTATGAGATCGAGTGCGTGAAGGATGACCTGATCGCCGTGCCCGACGGCACCACCCACTGGTTCGACATGGGCGATGAGCCCAGCTTCGTGGCGATCCGTTTCTTCACCGAGCCGGATGGCTGGGTCGGTCACTTCACCGGCACCGACATCGCGCAGAAATTTCCCCGTTACATTCCGACCCAGGCGTCCTGATCCATGCAGCCCCGCGTCATCCTGACCGACATCGAAGGCACCACCAGCAGCATCTCGTTCGTCAAGAACGTGCTGTTCCCGTACGCACGCCAGGCGCTGCCCGGCTTCGTCGCCGAACATGGCCAGCAGCCAGAGGTGCGTCGCTGGCTGGACGCCGTCGCCAGCGAGATCGGCGGCGCCTGCCAGGACAGCCTGGTGGCCGAGACGCTGCAGGGCTGGATCGACCAGGACCGCAAGCACACCGCACTGAAGGCCCTGCAGGGGTTGATCTGGGATGCGGGCTACCGTCGTGGCGACTACACCGCGCACTTCTACCCGGAAGTGGCGCCGGTGCTGAAGGGCTGGCACGCCTCGGGCCTGCCGCTGTACGTGTATTCCTCCGGTTCGGTGCCGGCGCAGAAGCTGTTCTTCGGCTTCAGCGATGCCGGTGACCTCAGTCCGCTGGTGTCGGGTTGGTTCGATACCGAAGTTGGTGGCAAGCGCGAGGCCGACAGCTATCGCCATATCGCGCAGGCCATCGGCGTTCCCGCTGGCGAGATCCTGTTCCTGTCCGATGTGGTCGAGGAACTGGACGCCGCCCGCGAAGCCGGCCTGCAGACGCGCCTGATCGATCGCCTGGACGACTACCCAATGCCGCGCATCGGCGCAGCCGCCAACGGCCACGAGCGGGTCGAGAATTTCCAGCAGATCCAGCTGTAGGCAAGAAGGTGTGCGGACCAACGGTCCGCACCCACCCGATGGTCGGCTTTCCGGTTCTGGTAGATGCCAACCTTGGTTGGCATGCTCCTGGTGTGCCAACCAAGGTTGGCACCTACCAAAGCGTGTCCCTCAACGATCGTTGAGGGTTTTTACCTTCAACGCTTCTCGCAGCGCAGTCAGATCCACCGGGCCACGCACGGCGATGTCGCGGGTTTCGCCCGGCAGCAGGTCCAGCAGGTTGTCTTCCACCTGCACGTCCAGCGCGCCGAAATCGATCCAGGCCGCGCGCACCAGCGCTGCGCTCTGCAGCCGCAGGCGGTAGTGGTCACCGTCGATCGCCAACGTTGATGTCAGCTGCTGCCGTGGCAGCACCTGGTCCTTGGCTTCGACGAATCCGACCACCTGCCGTGCCGTCACCCTGCCGTCCTGCAGCAGTTCGAACACCGCCACTGTCCGCGCCGGATCGGCGCCGGCCAGCAGTTCGGCATCCGCGTAGTTGCCGATGTCGGTGACCCCGGCAGCGACCAGCGTCACCGCCTGCTCGCGCCGACGCAGCACCTTGCCTTCCACGTCCATCACCCGCAGGCGCCACCGTGCATCCAACGGCGCGGCCTGGTCGTTGATCAGGCGCACGCGCGTCCTGCCCTCATCGCGCAGCGCCGCCACGGTGACCGGCGCGAAGAAGCGGCGCGCGGCAAAGTGCAGCGCCTTCCAGCGGCCGAAGTAGTCCACGCTCGACCACGAGGCACCCGGCCAGACATCGTTGAGCTGCCAGTAAAGCGAGCCCATCGTGTACGGCCGCGAAGCGCGATGGTGCAGCGCCGCCAGGGCGATGCCATCGGCCTGCATCACCTGGCTCAGATAGACGAAGTCCTCGAAGTCCTTCGGCGTGCCGTAGCCCAGTTCGATGTAGTGCAGCAGGCGCGTATTGCCCTCGCCGGCCATGAATTTCTGGTGCGCGCGGATCACCGGACTGTCGATGCGCTGCTCCGCACGAGTAGCGATCTGGTCCACCGTTGCCACCGCAGGCCAGGCCTGCAGGCCGTACTCGGACATGAAGCGCGGGGTCTCGCGCAGATAGGCCTGCACCGGTAACGCTGGATTTCCCCACACCTGCCAGTAGTGCTTGTCACCGCGGGTGGAGTCGTTGGCCTTCTCGTCCAGATCGTTGCTGGGCGAACTGGACCAGTACGGCACGCCCAGCCCGTCTTCGCTCACCACCTGGCGCAGGTCGTTGCCGAACAGATCGACGTAACCCTGCCAGACCTTCGCTGCGAACGCCGGATCAGCGGCCTTCAGGTCGCGGCCGTGGCCCCAATCCTTCCATGCTGTTTCTTCTTCGTTGTTGCCACACCACAGCACGATGCTGGGATGGTGCCGCAGCCGGCGCACGTTGTCGCGCGCCTCGGCGACCACGCTGGCGCGGAATGCCGGGTCGTAACCCGGCTGCATGCCACCGCCAAACATGAAGTCCTGCCAGACCAGCAGGCCCAGTTCGTCGGCGATATCGAAGAACGCATCGTCTTCGTAGTAACCACCACCCCAGTTGCGCAGCATGTTCATGTTGGCATCGCGCGCGGCGACCAGCACCTGGCGCAGGCGCGCGGCATCAACGCGCGCAGGGAAGGCGTCGAACGGGATCACGTTCGCGCCCTTGGCGAAGATCGGCACACCATTGATCACGAAGGCGAAGCCCTGCCCTGCCTTGTCGTCCTGCTCGCGGCGCAGCTCGACCGTGCGCAGGCCAATGCGCTGCTCACGCTTCAACGTGGAATCGGCGCCACCGTCGAGCGAGGCCATTACGGTGTAGCAGTCCTGCGCACCATGGCCGACCGGCCACCAGCGCCGCGGCTTGGCCAGTTCAACCGGCACCTCCACGCTGTTCTGGCCGGGCTTCAGCTCGACCGTGCGCTGCACCCGTGCAACGCTGCGGCCATCGGGATCACGCACCTCAACGTCTACCGCCACCGGACCGGCGACCGCGCCCTGCTCCATCTGCAGCACCACGGCCAGCCTGGCCTTGCCTGCATCAAGCGCATCGGTGCGTACGGCCAGGTCGGTCAACCGATGCGCGCCCCATGCCTGCAGGTCAACGCCGCGCCAGACCCCAGCCGTCACGTAGCGCGGCCCCCAGTCCCAGCCGAAGTGGTAGGCCGGCTTGCGCGCGAAGTTGCCGACCATCGCGTCCTTGGGCTCATCGCCGTACGGCGAAGGATAATTGCCAGCGATTTTGTGCGGCATCGCCTGCACCCCCGGCAGCAGCGTGCGGATCGGCGAACGGAACACGATCTGCAGCTCGTTGCCTTTCGCCCGCAGGCGACCTTCGACGCGGGCGCGCCAGGTGCGGTGGGCATTGTCGGCACGCAGCAGCGGCTTGCCGTTGAGCTTCACCTCGGCATAGGTATCGAGGCCATCGAAGCGCAACTCGGCGTTGGGCTTGGCCAAGGTGACGGCGTCCACATCGAAACGGGCGCGGTACTCCCAGTCGGCCAGGCCGATCCACTGCAGCTCGGCTTCGGGCGCGCCGACGTACGGATCGCGGATCAGCTCGTGCGCCAGCAGGTCGGTATGCACGCTGCCCGGCACCGTGGCCGCGCGCCACTGCTGCAGGCCCGGATGCGCCGCGCCCTGCGCGTCGCCGGGCAGCAGGCGGAATTCCCATTGCGCCTGCAGCGGTGCGGCGGTTGCAGGGAATGCGGTCGCCGCGATCAGCAGCAGAAGCAGACGGACAACGAGGGGAAGGCGATGCACGTGCGGACTCCTGTTGTTTTTGCCAGGCATGGCCTGGCACTACTGCATTCGGACGATGTTCAACGAACGACGTTCAGCACTTCGTAGCAGGCGCCCATGGTGTGGTAATCGACCTTGCCAGCCGGGCTCTTCTCGTCGCTGTACTTGCGGTTGTCAGCGTCGAGGATGCGGAACCACGCGCCGTACCGGTGGTCGACGAAGTGCTCCCATGAGTACGCCCAGAGACGGTCGTACCACTGCCAATAGCGCTCATCGCCGGTGCGCGCGGCCATCAGTGCGGCGGTAGCCAGGGTCTCGGCCTGCACCCAGAAATACTTGTCGTCGTCGCAGACGAAGCTGTCGCCGCCGATCGGCGCGCCGTCCATGCCAGGCTGGCGCCGCGACTCCGGTGCGAAGCCGTAGTACAGGCCGCCGCGCGCCTCGTCCCAGCTGCGCTCCACGGCCACATCGAACAGATGCTGCGCGGTCGGCACCAGCCAGTCGGCCTGCACGTGGCGGTCCAGGATCAGCAGCAGCTTGGCCCACTCGGTCTGGTGCCCCGGTTGGAAGCCCCATGGCCGGAACAGATGCTTGGGATCGTCCAGGTTGTAGTCCCAGTCGATGTTCCAGTTGACGTCGTAGTGCTCCCAGACCAGCCCACCGGCCTTGGCCGCCTGGCGGCGGGTCATGTTGTCGGCCAGCTGCAGCGCGCGCTCGACATAGCGCTGCTCGCCACTGGCCTCGAAGGCAGCCAGCATCGCCTCGCACATGTGCATGTTGGCGTTCTGGCCACGGTAGCCGGTGAAGTTCCACTGGCCGTCGGCCTCGTCCCGGTACAGGCCGTGCTCCGCTTCCCAGAAGCGGGCTTCCAACAGCTGCCAGGTCTCGTCCATCCACGTGCGGGCTTCTTCGATACCCGCTTTCAATGCACAGCTGTAGGCCAGCAGCACGAAGGCCACGCCGTAGCAGTGGTTCATGTCGTCCTCGACCACGCCCTCGCGCAGGGTCCAGGCGTAGCCGCCGGTGGCCGAGTTGCGATGCACCTCGCGCAGGTAGCGCACGCCGTGCTCGACTGCATCGCGATACTCGGCATTGCCGAACTCGCGGTAGGCCATGGCGTAGTTGAAGACGAAACGGGTGCTGCTCACCAGGTGGCGATGGCTGGCATCGTAGATGCTGCCGTCGTCACGGAAGTAGTGGAAGAAACCGCCCTTCGGATCGATGCAGCGCGGGTGGTAGAACGCCATCGTGTCGGCGATGTGCGCGCGCAGGAAAGCGGGAGAACGGAAATCGGGCGAGGTGCTCATGCGGGAAGGTCCTGTGCCTGCAGCAGCTGCTGCACTTCATCGAACGAGGGCATCGCAGCGAACGCGCCCTTGCGGGTCACCGCCAGTGCGCCAACGGCAGCGCCGAAGCGCAGCGTGGCGGCGATTGCCTGCGGGTCCTGGCAGAACGCGGCAAAGCCCGCACCCGCCCCACCCCGCTCCAGCAGACCGACCAGCACGCCACCAACAAAGGCATCACCGGCGGCGGTGGTGTCCACGGTGGGCACGTGGAAGCTGGTGACCTTGCCCTGCGTTTCGCGGGTGTACCAATGCAGCGTGGCGGCGCCGTCGGTGATGATCACCCAGCGTGCCTGCGCAGCCAGCAGGCGCCGCAGCACCAGTGCCTCGCCGTCATCACCAAGCGGCGCTGCCAGGTACTCCAGTTCTTCCCGCGACAGCTTGACCAGATCGGCGCGTTCCAGCGCCTGCCACAGCCGCGGCGTCGGGTCGACATCGGCCGGCCACAGCGCCGGACGCAGGTTGAGATCCAGGCTGACCACCGCACCGGACGTACGCGCGCGGTCCATGCCGGCGAACGTCGCTTCGGCGATGTGCGCTTCGGTCAGGCTGTTGGAACAGACATGGAAGCACTGCGCGCCATCGAAGCAGCCTGCCTGGAAGTCGCTGTCACGGAACAGCAGGTCGGCGGCAGGCGGACGGTAGAAGCTGAAGCTGCGTTCGCCGCCCGCGTCCAGCGCCACGAAGGCCAGCGCGGTCTTGGCCGCGTCGGTGCGCACGATGTAGTCGGTGCCGACGCCGTGTTCGCTCAGGCTCTCCGCCAGGAAGTCGCCGAACATGTCGCGGCCGAGCATGCCGACGAACTGGGTCTTCGCGCCCAGCCGTGCGGCGGCCACCGCGACGTTGGCCGGTGCACCGCCGGCGTACTGCAGGAACGCGCGCGGTGTATCGGCCGAGGCCGGTGGCTGCGCTAGTAGATCGATCAAAATTTCGCCGAAGCAGACGATGGAACCCATTTTCGACTCAGCCTCCCTGCGTGCCGGCAGCCGGCGCGCGGGCGCCGACCAGTCCGTAGAAAATGATGTAGCCGTAGCACAGCAGCGGCAGGATGAAGCTGGCCTGCACGCCGACGTGGTCGGCCAGGACACCCTGCAGGTAAGGCACCACGGCGCCACCGACGATCGCCATGATCAGCAGGCTCGAACCCTTGCTGGTCAGCGGGCCCAGACGCTCGATGCTGAGCGCGAAGATGGTCGGGAACATGATCGAGTTGAACAGGCCGATCGCCACCACCGAGTACAGCGCGACATTGCCGGAGGTCATCATGGTCAGTGTCAGCAGGCCGACATTGACCAGCGCGAAGATCGCCAGCAGGCGGCTCGGCGAGAAGCGCGCCAGCAGCGCCGAACCTGCGAAGCGGCCGATCATCGCCATCGTCCAGTAGGCCGACACATAGTGGGTGGCTTCCTGCTCGCTGAAGCCGCCGATGGTGGGCATCGACAGATAGTTGACCAGGAAGCTGCCGATCGATACCTCAGCGCCGACGTAGAAGAAGATGCCGAGCACGCCCAGCAGCAGATGGCGCTTGCGCAGCGCGTCCAGGTAGCTGTGCTGATGACCCTCGTCAGCCTGCTCGGTGGTGTCGTTCAGCGCCGGCAGGCGGAACAGGAACACGAACAATGCCAGCAGCACCAGCGCCACCGCCAAGCCCACGTAGGGACCCTGCACCGCGTGCGCCTCGGCGGTACGGTAGGCCAGCTGCTCGGCGGCCGGCAGTGCAGCAATCTGCTCGCCGCTCATGGCCGTGTTGGACAGGATCAGCATGCCGCCGAAGATCGGCGCAATGGCCGTGCCCAGTGAATTCAGCGCCTGCGCCAGGGTCAGGCGGCTGGAGCTGGTCTGCTCCGGCCCCAGCAGCGCGACATACGGGTTGGCTGCTACCTGCAGCACCGTAATGCCGGTGGCCAGCACGAACAACGCACCGAGGAAGGCGCCATAGATGCGCAGCTCGGCCGCGGGCCAGAAACCCAGCGCGCCGATGCCGGCGATCACCAGGCCGGCCACGATGCCCTTCTTGTAGCCCAGCGCCGCCACCAGCCGCCCTGCGGGCAGCGACATCAGGAAGTAGGTGCCGAAGAAGGTGAACTGCACCAGCATCGCCTTGGCGTAGTTCAGCTCGAACACCGCCTTCAGATGCGGAATCAGGATGTCATTGAGGCAGGTCAGGAAGCCCCACATGAAGAAGATGGTGGTGACCACGGCCAGCGCCTTGCCGTTGGTGACGGCAGGCTGGTTGCCCGGGGAACCGGATGGGCGGGGCGTTGCGGAGATCGGCATGCGGTACGCGCCTCGATGCGCGAAAGGTCGTTGGTGCGTGGAAGGGTGCAATCAGTTCAGCAGCAGAGCATCAGTTCGGACGTGCGGCACTGCTTTCGCGGATGCGCAACTGTACCGGGGCGACCGTGCGCCGTGGGGGCGCATCCGGTTCCTCCAGTCGTTGCAGCAGCAGGGATGCCGCCTGCCGGCCGCGCTCGCGCGGGTCGGCGGTCAAGGTGGTCAACGGCGGCACGGCGACCGACGCTTCGGAAATATCATCGAAACCAGTCACCGCGAAATCACCGCCGGGACGGATGCCGCGCGAGTTCAGGCCCAGCATCAGGCCCAGCGCGACGGTGTCGTTGTAGCAGACCGCCGCGCTCGGCCGATGGCCGTCGACGAACAGTTCGTCCGTACGCGCGGCCGCTTCCAGGCGGTTGGGTGCCGATTCGATCATCCAGCCCGGCGGCAGCGCCAGACCGGCTTCGGCCAGTGCCTGCTGGAAACCCGCGCGGCGCTGGTGGCAGGAACTCGATGCGGCGTGGCCACCGAAGAACGCGATCTGGCGATGACCGCGCTCGATCAGGTGCCGGGTGGCCAGGTAAGCACCATGCTGGTTGTCCAGGGTCAGGAAGTCCCACTCGGCGCCTTCCAGCTCGCGGTTGAACAGCAGTACGTTGGCATTGGCACCCAGCGCCTGCCGCAGCAGCGCGGCATCGCTGCCTTCGGCCGGCGACAGGATCAGGCCTGCAGGCGTGTGCTCCATCAGCGTGGACAGCACCGCCTGCTGGCGCTCGGGTGACTCGCCGGTACTGCCGAGCAGGGTCACGTAGCCACGCCCGCCCAGTGCTTCGTCCACACCGGAAGCGAATTCGGCGAAGAACGGGTTGGACAGATCGTTGATGACCAGCGCGATGCTGGACGATGTGCGTCGCCGCAGGTTCGCCGCCGCGCGGTTGTAGACATAGCGCTGGCGGCGAAGCTCAGCCTCCACCCGGGCACGGGTATCGACGTTGACCAGCGGGCTGCCGCGCAGCACCAGCGACACGGTCGCGCGCGAAACGCCGATGGCACGGGCGATGTCGGTCACCGTCACCGCCTTGCCGGAACGCTTGCTGGAACTGTCGCCGTTGTCGTTCATCGTCTTCCCGCACTCCGATGGATACTCAAGCCTAATGGATCGCGGCCCTGTCGTGCCGTGCCGTTCGCTGGGTTGCCTCGAACGGCACAGCCCGGCTCAGTGCAGCTGGCTGCCCGGGGCCGCACACCAGGACACCGGCAGATCCTTCACCGCCGTGCCCCAGCCCTGCGTCGGCGCCGTGCCATCAAGGGCGAAACGCAGCTTCGGGCCCTGCTGCAGCTGGTTCCAGCCCAGCCACACCGGGGCATGTGCCTGGCCATCGACCTGCACGCCCTGCACGTACTGCAGGCGGCGGCCATCGGCGCCAGGCGCCTCGATGCGCAGGGTGCGGCCGTTGCCCAGCTCGACCTCGACCTTGGCAAAGCGCGGCGTATGCAGCAGGAACTCGCCGCTGCCCGGCACCGCCGGGTACACGCCGATCGCACTGAACAGGTACCAGGCCGACATCGTGCCGAGATCATCGTTGCCGGTCACGCCATTGGGCGCATTGGTGAACAGCTGTTGCGCTGCACGCACCACCGCGGCGGTCTTCCACGGCTGGCCGATCAGCGTGTACAGCCACGGCGAATGCAGGTCGGGCTCGTTGTTGGGGTTGTAGCGGAACTGGTTGTAGTAGCTGTACGGCCCGACCACCCATTCCTTGCGGGCGGCATTGAGCGGGTCGGCCTGCAGCGCATCCATCGCGAAGAACGCATCGAGGCGGCGGCCTGCCTGCTCGCGACCATCCATCGCCTCGACCAGGCCCGGCACGTCCTGCTGCGCCAGCCACTGGTACTGCCAAGCGGTGCCTTCATGGAAACCATGGTGCGAGCGCGGGCTGTAATGGCCGTCTGCCGGGGTATACCACTGGCCATCTTCGGTGCGCGCGCGCGGGAAGCCACTGAAGCCGGTTTCCGCATCACGTACCTGCGGGTCCCATACCTTGCGCCAGTTGCGGCCACGCTCACGCAACGTTGCTGCATCCTGCGTGTGGCCGAGGCCCTCGGCCATCTGCGAAAGCGCACAGTCGGCCAGCGCATATTCCAGCGTCGCCGAGCCGCCATGGTGCGGATCGACATCCATGCCCTTGGACGGGAACGCACGGTCGTAGACCACGTAGCCCTTGTCCAGATAGGTCGGGTTGCCGGAACGGCCGGCCATCCGCGAGTTCAGTGGCGGCGTGCCAAACGCATTGCGGCGCAATGCATCCCAGGCTTGCGATTCACGGCCCTTGAGTGCACCGAAGCGCCACAGATCGACCATGAAGGGGGTGACCGGGTCGCCGGTCATGATGTTGGTCTCGAAGTTGGCATAGCCCCAGCGCGGCAACCAGCCGCCCTGCTCGTCGATCGCCAGCAGGCTGCGGCCGATGTCGCGCGCCACGTCCGGGCGCGTCAGTGCCAGCCACTGGTTCTGTGCGCGGTAGGTGTCCCACAGCGAGAAGTACTCGTAGTAGGTCCAGCCATCGGCGCGATGGATGCCATCGTCGTAACCACGGTAGCGCCCATCAGCATCGCTGCCGGTCAGCGGCTGCAGCAGCGCGTGGTACAGCGCGCTGTAGAACACGGTGCGGTCATCGCCATTGCCACCCTGCACGCGGACGCGTGCCAGCTGCTCGCGCCACGATTGCTGCGACAGCGCGCGCATGCGATCGAAACCGAGCAGCGCCCCGCCCTGCATGCCCTCAGCGCGCAGGTTGGTGCGTGCACCTTCGGCATCCACATGCGAAATCGCGCTGACGGCCGTGACCGACTGGCCCTTGGCCAGATCGAAGCTGAGCCACGCGCCATTCGGCTTCTGCTCGCCTTCCATGCTGTGGCGCGCGCCCGGCAGGCCACCGCCCTCGCCCCAGGTGCCATGCGCCTTGAACGGACGGTCGAATTCGATACGGAACCAGGTAGTGTATTGATGGCCACCGCAGAAGCTCTTGGTGACCAGCTTGCCTTCAACCACGCGATCACCCACCACATCGACCACGCTGCCGATCACCGAGTGGCGCTCGTTGGCCTGGCCGACATTGACCAGCACGTGGCCATCGCCCTTGCCCTGGCTGAAGGTGTAACGCTCGGCAGCCGCGCGGGTACGCGCCGTCGCTTCCGCATCAATGCCGCCGTAGCTGGTCAGACGCACCTTGTAGTAGCCGGCCTGGCCGATTTCGCCGTCATGGGTATAGGCCGAGGCGTACGCCTTGTGGTCGAACTGCTTGGGGTTGGCAGTATCGAAGTCGCCACCGGGGCCGATGCTGCCCGTCACCGGCAGCACCGAGACCTGACCGCCCTGCTCCCAGCAACCGGCACCGGAGAGGAACGAATGGCCGAAGCCGCGGATCTTGTCGTCGTCGTAGCGCCAGCCCGAATAGTGGCTGCCGATCGGGCTGACCTGGATCAGGCCGAATGGTGCCGAGGCGCCGGGGAAGGTGTTGCCGTCATCCTTGCTGCCGATGAAGGTATTGACCTCGCGCTCCAGCGCGGCCGGCGCGGCCTGCAGCCAGGGCGTCACCGCCAGCGCCAACAGGCAGGCGATGCGGGCCAGGGGCCGATGGGACAGTGCCGACAGGCGGCGGTCGGGACGACGGTGGGACAACCTGGTCACGGGCAGGACTCCTTGGCGGCAGGGCGGCAGCGAAGGACCGGCCGCACAGGCCGAGCCCTCGTTTCCATCGGTACAAATCCGCACCCCGGCGGATTTAGATCGATTCAAGTAGACCATGGGAATTTCGCCCAATGCATTCTGCGGCGCAGCATGAGAGGTGGGCTTCGGCCGGGCTGCGCCCGGCACCCGCAGAGGCCGAAGCCAGGGCAGCAGCAACGGCAACGGCAACAGCGACAGCTGCACTCCGTGGGATGGCGGGGTGGGTCCGGTTGCGGGGGACGCCGTGAACCCGTCCCTGGGGGCTTGGCCGCGGCATCCATGCCGCGGACACCCCCGCAACCGGACCCACCCCGCCTTCGACAGTTTTCGGCGATCTGTCGGAATTCTGGTGGGTGTCGACCTTGGTCGACACGTGGATCCACGCCACGCGCGGATGCTGTTCGATGAACTACCGAAATATTCGATTTCGACGAATTTGATCCACGCAAGCCGTGGATGGATGTACCTACCGATTTCGAAATCATCGATTGGATTTCATCCATGCATAGCATGGATCCAGGTGTCGACCAAGGTCGACATCTACCAACGGCATCGGGAATCTGTCGAAGGCGGGGTGGGTCCGGTTGCGGGGGCGTGAGCGCCATGGATGGCGCGACCGAGCTTACAGGGACGTACTTGCAGCGTCCCCCGCAACCGGACCCACCCCGCCATCCCACGGAAAGCCGCTGTGCTGTGGCTGTTGCTGTTGCCGTTGCTGCTGCCCTGGCTTCGTCCTCTGCGGGTGCCGGGCGCAGCCCGGCCGACCCACCCCGTTTGCGCATGTAACCGCTTACAGCAACTTTCCGCGAAGGGTCATATGCACGACACGTCGCTGCCATATTGCGCAGCAACATGCACCGGCGCCGTTGCCGTGCTAAAAATCGCCCCGCCCATCGCTTAGATCGATCCAAGACGACAGCGCGATGGCCCGGGAGTTGGGGAGCAAGACAGGACGTGCCGTGTCATCCGCCAGGCGCTCGCTGCATCTGCAGGGCGAAGGCAAGATCGGCATCACGAATTAGATCGATTCAAGTTTCCGCGTCAGTCAGTCACCGGATCAATCCAGGAGAGAGGGAGAGATGGCAATGAAGCATTCAACACGTACGCAGGGCCACGACGCGTTGTCGCTGGCCATCGCGCTGGCCCTGGCCGCCGCCGTCGCCCCGCTTGGCGCTTCCGCGCAGCAGGCGGCAACGACCGGCGCGCAGGATGCCACCACCCTGGACAGCGTCCAGGTCACCGGCTATCGCTACGCGATCGAAAAGAGCCTGCAGCAGAAGCGCGACGCCAATGCCGTGGTCGAAGTGATCACCGCCGAGGACGTTGGCAAGTTCCCCGACAAGAACGTGGCCGACGCCCTGCAGCGCGTGCCCGGCGTGGTCATCACCCGCAGCGGTGGCGAAGGCAAGTCGGTCAGCGTGCGCGGCCTCGCGCCCGACCTGACCCTGACCCAGTTGAACGGCAACTTCGTCGCTTCGTCGGAAACCAACAACGAAGCCACCCGCTCGTTCAACTACACCCTGCTGCCGTCGAACATGCTGTCCAGCGCCGAGCTGTTCAAGTCGCCGGAAGCGCGCATCGACGAAGGCGGCATCGGCGGCACGGTCATCCTGCACACCCGCCGCCCGCTGGATATGGAAGCCAATTCCGGCTACGTGAACCTGGAAGGCACCTCGTCCGATACCAGCCACGACGTCGACCCGCAGGTGTCGGCGCTGTACTCCTGGCACAGCAAGGACGAGCGCTTCGGCGTGCTGGTCGGCGTGACCCAGCAGAAGCGCACCAGCCGCACCATGGAAGCCAGCACCGAGGACTACCAGTGGTACGGCAACAACACCACCGCCCGCGATGCCAACGGTAACCTGCTGGAACAGGACGGCATCCACTACTGGTGGGGCCAGTCCGGCTTCAACAACCAGACCGGCAAGAACTACAGCGAGTTCTTCATGCCGACCTCGGTGAACTTCGCGGTGAAGGAAGAAAAGCGCGAGCGCAAGGGCGGCCAGCTGACCTTCCAGTTCAAGCCCATCGACAACCTCACCCTGACCGCCAACTACTTCCGCTTCGAACTGCAGGGTGATTACACCCAGAACATGCTGAAGGTGCCGGAGTGGAACCTGGCCCGTTACAACCAGGACGGCAACTGGGATGGCGGCCGCCTGCTCAACGGGCTCAGCTTCGACCCCAGCGGCAGCATCGTCACCGGTGCGCAGTACGAAAAGCTGGCCGGCAAGACCTACTACTGCAGTGAAGACGAAGCCGCAGCGGCCGGCATGAAGCCCGGTGGCTGGGGCCCGGACGACTGCACCATCCCCACCCCGCAGCTGACCGGTGGCTACAGCAAGGAAAAGGCGCTCTCGCAGACCGCCGACCTGACCATCGACTGGGACATCAGCCCGCTGTGGAAGGCGTCGTTCACCGGTGGCCGCACGTGGTCCGAAGGTGGCCCGTCGATGAACTTCCGGATGTCGGCCAAGCCGCGCCGCAAGGTCGGCAACCAATGGCAGTCGGGCAACCAGTACACCGCGTGGGACCTGACCGGCACGCCGTCGGTGCAGTTCTCGCCGGATCTGCAGCAGCAGTTGATGGCCGGCATCGCCGAAGTGGACACCGGCTCGACCGATTCGTCGTGGATGCAGACCGAGGTCAAGCAGAACTACTTCCAGGCCGACGTCACCAAGCTGTTCGAAGCCGGCTGGCTGGACTCGATCCAGTTCGGCGCCAAGTACCGTGACGGCCAGGTCCACCGCAACACCGGCAACACCTACTGGGTGTGCCCGGGCCTGGATCCGGCCGACTATGACAACAACCGCTACCAGGCCGGTTGCGATCCAACGGCAGGCAATGCCCAGCCGGGCTTCTTCCTGTCCAATCCGATCAGCAACATCACCGGTGGCTTCAACGCCAACGTGTTCCCGGGCATCAACTACCCGGCCTACATCGATTACCTGAACAAGACCTACGGCGGTTCGTACAACCGCACCGAGGAAGACTTCGTCTACGACGTCAACGAGAAGATCTACTCGGGTTACTTCCAGGCCAACTTCCGTACCGACCGCGTGCGCGGCAACGTCGGCGTGCGCGTGGTGCGCACCAGGCAGTTCGCCCAGTCCAGCGATTCGGTCGAGCGCTTCAACGACTACTTCGTGGACAACGCCAGCGGCGCACCGATGAGCTGCGATGATCCGGCCGCCGATCCGAACCTGCGCTGCCAGGGCGGCTTCGTGCGCCTGCCGGACAACCAGGTCCGTGACAAGGTCTACACGCTCAGCTCGCTGGACAAGACCTACACCGACTTCCTGCCCAGCTTCAACATCGCCTGGGACATCACCGACAACCTTGTGCTGCGTGGTGCCGCATCGAAGGTGATCGCCCGCCCGAGCTACACCTCCATCGCCTACCCGGGCGGCCTGCGCTACGTCAGCGAGGAATACAGCAACGACCGCCGCGTCGCCGGCGGCACCGACACCCCCGGCTGGTACGGCTCGGGCAGCAACAAGGCGCTGGAGCCGTTCGAGGCCGTGCAGTTCGACCTGGGCCTGGAGTGGTACTTCAAGCCGGGTTCGGTGGCCGGCGTGGCGCTGTTCCGCAAGAACGTGGACAACTTCACCGTGCCGGTGGTGCGCGATCAGCAGATGACCGTTGGCGGGCAATCGGTGACGGTGCAGAAGTATGAAACGCAGGCCAACGGCCGCGACGGTGTCTCGCAGGGCGTGGAGCTGTACGGTCAGTACACCTTCGACTTCGGTCTGGGCGTGCAGGCCAACTACACCTACAACGACACCAACCTGGCTTCGATCGTGCTGGATGGCGAAGAGATCGGTTCCTCGCCGCTGGTGGGCAGCGCCAAGAACCAGGCCAACGTGACCGTGTTCTACGAGAACGAGAAGTTCCTGGCACGCGCCTCGTACAACCGTCGCGGCGAAGTGGTCGGCGGCCTCAACAACGGCCTCACCACCTACACCAAGCCCTACGACCAGCTCGATCTGAACGTGGCCTACAACCTGACTCCGGACTGGACCGTTACCGCCTCGGTGCTCAACGCCACCAAGTCCGAGCTGCGCAGCTATCTGGGCAACGACAGCCAGGCCCGCCTGCTGTCCAACATCTACGCCGGCCGCCAGCTGTACTTCGGCGTGAACTGGAAGTTCTAACGCAGTGCCCCCGCCTACTGGCGGGGACGATCCTCCACGGCAGCCGCGCTGGTACAGGTGGCTGCCGTTTTTTGTGGTCCCTTCGCTCCGGGGAACGCTTGACCCTGCCATCGTTGCAAGGTGCACACTGCCTCCACCCCCAAGTGAATCGAAGGAGCTACAGATGGAATTCCATGTGGAAGGCATGACCTGCGGTGGCTGCGCACGCAGCGTGACCAAGGCGATCGAGCTGGTCGACCCGGCAGCCACCGTGTCGGCCGACCCGGCCAGCCGTCGCGTGCAGGTGCAGACCTCGGCCAGCGAAGCGCAGATCGTCGCGGCGCTGACCGAAGCGGGTTTCCCGCCGCGTACGGCCTGATCACGCTGCCGATTGCATGAACGATGCCCGCCCTGTGCAGCTGCCAGGGCGGGCATTTTCTTTTCCATCTGTCTTGGTCAGGTCCTGCGCGCGCGCCTGCGTACTGCCCCTGCGGGTGCTGCAACCGGCGCAGCGCCCTCTTCGCCTTCACCCAACCGCTGCAGGATCGGGCACTCGGGGCGATCATCACCAGCGCAGCAGCTGATCAGCGATTTCAATGTATCGGCCATCTGCCGCATGTTCTCGATGCGCTGTTCGAGGTCATCGATGTGCTGCTCGGCCAGGCGCTTGACGTCGGCGCTGTGGCGCGACGTGTCGTTCCACAGGCCCAGCAGGTCGGTGATCTCGGCCACCGAAAAGCCGAGATCACGCGCGCGGCGGATGAAACGCAGCCGATGCACGTCGGCCTGCGAATAGGCGCGATAGCCCGCGCCGGTGCGGTCAGCGGGCGGAATCAGGCCGATCTGCTCGTAGTAGCGGATCATCTTGGCCGACACGCTGGATGCCTTCGATGCTTCACCGATGTTCATGCAATCGCTCCTTCAGTGGGCCGCATGGGACGCGTCCGCCATCGGCGCCTGGAAGCGCCGCAGGCGCAGCGCATTGCCGAGCACGAACACACTGGACAGGGCCATGGCACCGGCCGCGAACACCGGTGACAGCAACACGCCCCATACCGGATACAGCGCACCGGCCGCGACCGGAATCAATGCGGTGTTGTAGGCAAAGGCCCAGAACAGGTTCTGGCGGATGTTGCCGATGGTCGCCTTCGACAGCGCGATGGCGTTGGGCACGCCCTGCAGGTTGCCGGACATCAGCACCACGTCGGCCGACTCCACCGCGACGTCGGTGCCGGTGCCGATGGCCAGGCCGACATCCGCCTCGGCCAGCGCCGGCGCATCGTTGATGCCATCACCGACGAACGCGATCTGACCGTAAGCCGCCTTCAAGCGGCGCACCGCTTCCACCTTGCCTTCCGGCAGCACTTCGGCCACCACTTCATCGATGCCGAGCTGGCGGGCGATGGCCTGTGCGGTAGCGGCGTTGTCACCGGTAATCATGGCCACCTTCAGGCCAAGCTGGTGCAGGGCGGCAATGGCGGCCGGCGTACTCGGCTTGATCGGATCGGAGACGGCGATGATCGCCGCCAGGCGGCCATCGATGGCGCCATACAGTGGCGACTTTCCTTCGTTGCCCAGGCGATCGGCCAGCACGGCGAAACTGCCGATGTCCACGCCCAGCGAACGCATGAAACGATCGGCGCCCACTTCCACGCGTGCGCCATCGACGGTGGCACGCACGCCCATGCCGGTCACCGACTCGAAATCAAGCATCGCCGGCAGCGCGATGCCCTCCTCCGTCGCCGCCTCGACAATGGCGCGGGCGATCGGATGCTCCGAGCGTGATTCCACCGCTGCCACCCGCGCCAGTACCTGCGCGCGATCAAAGCCGTCGGCGATCTCCAGGTCGGTCAGCAACGGGCGGCCTTCGGTCAAGGTGCCGGTCTTGTCCACCGCCACCACCTTGGCGTCCTTCAACAGCTGCAGCGCCTCACCCTTGCGGAACAGCACGCCCATCTCGGCGCCGCGACCGGTGCCGACCATGATCGAGGTCGGCGTCGCCAGCCCCATCGCGCACGGGCAGGCAATGATCAGCACGGCCACCGCGTTGACCAGCGCGAAGGTCAGCGCCGGCGACGGCCCGAAGATCAACCACACAAGGAACGTAGCGAGGGCCGCCAGCATGACCGCCGGCACGAACCACAGCGTCACCTTGTCGACCACGGCCTGGATCGGCAGCTTGGAGCCCTGCGCCTGTTCAACCAGACGGATGATCTGCGCCAGCATGGTCTGCCCACCCACCGCCGTGGCACGCAGGGTCAGTGCGCCCTTCTGGTTGACGGTGCCGCCGACCACGCCGCTGCCTGCCGACTTCTCCACCGGGATCGGCTCGCCGGTGATCATCGACTCGTCGACGAAACTGCGACCTTCCGTCACCTCACCATCCACCGGCACGCGCTCGCCCGGACGCACTTCCAGCAGGTCGCCCAGCAGCACCTCGTTGATCGGGATATCGACGATGCGCCCTTCGCGACTGACGTGCGCCACCTTGGCCTGCAGGTTGACCAGGCGCTTGATCGCCTCTGACGTGCGGCCTTTCGCGCGCACCTCCAGGAACCGACCGAGCAGGATCAGCGCGACGATCACTGCCGCCGCTTCGTAGTAGACATTCACCGTGCCCGCCGGCAACAGGTGCGGGATGAAGGTGGCCACGACCGAATAGCCGAACGCCGCCGCGGTACCCACCGCCACCAGCGAGTTCATGTCCGGCGCCAAGCGCAGCAGCGCCGGGAAGCCCTTCTGGTAGAAGCGCCGGCCGGGAATGGCCAGGACCAGCGTGGTCAGCACGAACTGCAGGTACCAGCTGGCCTGGAGGCCGATCGTGGACATCACCCAGTGATGCATGCCGGGAATCAGGTGCGAACCCATTTCCAGCACGAACACCGGTGCTGCCAGCACGCTGGCCAGGATCAGGTCGCGTTTCAGCGCCACCCGCTCGGCATCCTTCTTTTCCGCCGCTTCCTCATCGACTTGGGTGCCGCCATCGATCGCGTGCGCCGCGTAGCCGACCTTGTCGATCGCCGCTACCAGTGCGTCGATGCCGGCGACGCCGCGCACGGTTGCACGTTCGGTGGCCAGGTTGACGCTGGCCTGGCTGACGCCCGGCACCGCCAACAGCGCACGCTCCACGCGGCCGACGCAGGACGCGCAGGTCATGCCTTCCACGGCCAGTTCGGTGGTCGCAGCCGGTACCTCATAACCCACGCTTTCCACCGCCTGGATCAGCGCGTCGCGGTCGATCGGACCAGAGGAGCGGATGTCCGCACGCTCGGTGGCCAGGTTGACCGACACGCTGGCGACCCCCTCGACCTTGGCCAGGGCCGCTTCGACCCGGCCAACACAGCTGGCGCAGGTCATGCCTTCGATCGGCAGGCTGAGGATGGAAGCCGTCCCGGGGACGGCGGTAACGCTTGAGGTGCTCATGGCCTGGTTTCCCTGGTTCCATCTGGAGAGATGACCAGCCTAGACCTTGCCATCGTGGGAAGGTCAAATCCACCCCGCCCGGCCAGCGGCCCATCCACGCATGGCGTGGATCTACTGCAAAGCCTGGGTAGAGCCACGCCATGCCTGGCCACCCGGCATCCCGAACGCCCAGTAGAGCCACGCCATGCGTGGCTACCCCGTCATCCCGTGGCTGGCGCCGGGTCATGCCCGGCGCCGCCGTCCCTCAGAACGTGAACACATACTCCAGCGCGAACTCGCGCCCCACCGCACCAAGCAGACGCGTCGGGGCGAAATCGTAGTCGACCTTGTAGGGGTCCTTGTGGTTCCAGCTGGTCGCGTTGAACGCGTTGTTCACGTACAGATTGACCTTCATGAACTCGGTCACCTGGTAGCCGACATTGAAGTTCCAGGTAATGAACGGCCCGACCCGGCCGTAATAGCGCGCCGTCTGCTGCCCCGCATTCGGGTTCGGATTGGCCGATCCATCCGGACGGGTGGCAGGCTCCAGGCAGTTCAACGACGGACTGTCGCTGGGCACGTAGCCATCGGCGAAAGGCAGGCAGCCGCCGGGGTTGTCCAGGCGGTCGGTGCCCCAGTGATAGCGCACGCCCGGCACCGAGCCGATGCGGTCGGCATACACGTTCGCGTTCCAGTTGCCGCCCTGCCAGGCCAGGCTCGCGCGCAACTTGCTGCGCAGGTCACGGTCGCGGCGCTCAGGGTTCGGATCGTTGGCGTAGCGCTGCTCCTTCGTCGAGATCTGGTTGGTGTAGTTCACCCCCAGCTGGAAGCTGCCCCATGCGGCCGTCTCCAGCCGATAGCGCGCGCTCAGATCGATACCACGCACTTCGCGGCTGGCCAGGTTGAACGGCCCGCGCTCGATCGACACCAACCGTCCGCTGCTGTCACGATTCACCCGGGCCAGGATGCCGTCGCAGTAAGCCTCACCAGCCGGATTCGCCCACGGCGTACCGTCCATGTTCTTGCCGGTCAGGCAGCCGGCCTCGCTGGCCAGCACTTCGTCCGCACCGACGTCGACGATCATGTCTTCCAGCTTGATCGCCCAGTAATCCGCGCTCATCGACAGGTTCGGCAGTACGTCCCAGACGAAGCCGACCGTCCACGAATTGCCGGTTTCCGAGCGCAGCAGCGGCGTACCCCGACGGTTCACGTCGAACGCATACCAGACATCGGTATTGCCCACGCCGCAGTTGTTGACCAGATACGCGCCGCTCTCGATGCAGCGCAGGCGGTCGTAGGTCAGCACTTCGGAGCTGCTGGCCTGGCCGAGCAGGTAGTGCATGTCCGGCGCGTGGAAGCTGGTCGCGTAGGAGCCGCGCACCAGCAGCGACTCGAACGGACGCCATTCCAGGCCGGCGTTCCAGGTGGTTTCCTTCTGGCTGCCGACATCCAGCGCCTCGCCGCCGCCGTCGGCCTTGTAGCTGCCATAGCGGTCGTAGCGTGCCGCAGCGGTGGCGATCAGGCTGTCGGCCAAGGGGATCTTGAACTCGACACCGGCCGAATAGCGGGTGCGCTCACCGCCGCCACGATCAACGTTCTGCAGGTCGAAATCGATGCCGGCACGCGGATCCGGGCTGAGGTGATAGCCCTGCTTCGCCACTTCGGCCACCGCCGCGAACGAAATCGGACCGGCCCAGCCCTGCAACAGTTCACCAGTGATGTCGGCCGAGGCCTGGTTGACGTAGGAGGAGGCGCGATTCTTCGCGACCGTGCCCATCTGCCAGTACTGGTCCGGGGTGATCGGGTTCCACCAGCGCGACTCGTTCAATGCGTAGATGGCCTCACCGTCGCCGGTGGTGCCCAGCCGTGGGCCGAGGAAGAAGTCGTACGACTTCTGTTCGTCCACCACGTTCTGCCGCTCTTCAACGCGGTAGTAGGAACGGCCAACCGTGGCGCTCCAGTCGAAGCGATCGGCCAGGCGTCCACGCAGGCCTGCGCTGATATCCCACGACAACTCGCGGTTGGTATTGCGCAGCGTGTCCAGGCCACCGACTTCGTTCGGCGTGAACTGGCGCACGCCGAGCACCGGGCGATTGCGGTTGGCATCCCAGTAATAGCCGTTGGCATCATCGATCAACGAAACGCTGGGGGGATTGGTGCCCCAGATCGCCTCGGACCGGTACACCGCCAGGTTGCTCCAGGCCTGCAGGCCATCACCGAAATCGAAGGTGCCATAGAGATTGCCCGACACGTTCTCCGAGCCACCGGTCAGCAGCCAGTTGGCGTAGTCGGCGCTCATGCCGCACAGGCGGCCGGTGTTGCTCACTGTATTGGCGTTGTAGTTGTAGACCAGCCGATCTGCGGTGTAGTACTCGCCAGCGAATTTCTCGCAGGTGCCGTCCGGCGGTGCCAGGCGCTGGCCGTTGCTCGGGTCGATCAGCGCCAGGCCTGCGGTGGGACGGAAGCCGACCTTGCGCTGTTCCATGTTCCAGGACGGGTACAGCGCATCGTCAGCGTCGTCCATCTGCGGCCGGTCGCGGCCGAACAGCGGATCGCGCTTGGTGTACTGCAAAGCGTAGGTCACGCTCCAGTTGTCGCCGGTCTTGCCACCCGCCCAGGACAGGTCCCAGGTATCGCGGCCGCCTTCGGTGGAGGTACCACCGCGCACGCGCACTTCGTCGCCGTCGTAGTTGGTCTTCAGGATGACGTTGACCACGCCGGCGATGGCGTCCGAACCATAGATCGCCGACGCGCCGCCGGTCAGCACTTCGATGCGCTCCACGGCAGCGGCAGGAATGTTGCTGTAGTTGGAGAAATTGGTCTCGCCGCCATAGGGCAGCGGGTAGTCGGCCACGCGGCGGCCGTTGACCAGCAGCAGGCTGCGGTTGGGCCCCATGCCGCGCAGGTTCAGGCCGCTCGCGTTGGGCGTGTGCGAGCCCCACTGCGATGCCGCTTCAACGGTGCCGGTCGCTTCGGTGAGCGTCTTCAGCGCGTCGTAGACGGTGACGAAGCCTTCCTTCTGGATCTGTGCGGCGGTGATCACGTTGACCGGGGCCGGACCTTCGACGCCGGCGCGCTTGATGCGCGAACCGGTAACGGTGACGGCATCGAGGTCCTTGGTAGAGGACGTGGTCGCTTCCTGTGCGCCCGCTGCGAAGGGCAGCAAGGCAAGCACGAGGGCCTGGGACAGCAGATGACGACGGTTGCGGACGGACTGAGCCATGGGTGGTTGCTCTTGGATGGTGGGCGCGCGGTCGGATGGCGATCCCGGGCGTTGAATCGATCCATCTCGATTCGATCACCCTCCCCTGTGGATCGATCCAAACTAAAGCACAGCTGAACCACGCCCGGCATGCGGCGACGCAGCAACGCGCTGCAACACGTCGCTATCGGCTCCCGGTGTCGAAAGAATTCAACGGGTTGCGAAACATCGCTGAGAGAACGACGCACGAAGCGATGACACGATTGCGACAAACGCGCGCGGAACGATTTTGTCCGTGATCGGGTTGTGCGTTCGCCGGGCATGCCCGGCGAACGCGGATGCGCCAACCGTGGCGCGGACCCGCTTCGGTAGCGCCGGGCCATGCCCGGCGGATTCGGTCAGCCGTCCAGTGCCTGCCGTAGTGCGGCCACGGTGGCGGTCGCGGTCTGGCTCCAGTCCGGGTCCAGGCCGCGCAGGGCCGGGCTCTGGAACTGCATGGCCGAGCGTCGCTGCCCCTTGGCCGAGGCATGCAGTTCGGTACAGCCGGTCTGCCGCGCCACGGCGGCGATGTTGCCCGGGCCAAGCCCGGCGCCGGCCATGACGCTGATCCGGCCGGCCGCCTGTGCGACCAGCGCGGCCAGTACCTCGGCACCGGTTTCGGCGCTGGCCTGACCGCCGGAGGTCAGTACCCGCTGGCAGCCCAGCCCGATCACCTGTTCCAGCGCCGCCGGCAGATCGCGCGCGGCATCGAACGCACGGTGGAAGGTCACCTGCAGCGGGCCGGCCGCCCGCACCAGTTCCAGGCACAGCGGCCGGTCGATGTCGCCCTGTTCATCCAGCGCACCGATCACCACGCCGTCGCAGCCCAGCGCGCGGCACTGCGCGATATCACGCAGCATCAGCTCGGTTTCCAGCGCGTCGTAGTGGAAATCACCCGGGCGTGGTCGCACCAGCACGAACAACGGAATCTGCAGCCGCTCGCGGGCTATGGCGATGCTGGCAAACGACGGCGTAGTGCCGCCCTCAGCGAGATTGTCGAACAGTTCGATGCGGTCTGCGCCACCGGCCTGCGCGGCCAACGCCGAAGCCACTGAATTGCTGGCGATCTCCAGCGTGCGGCGCACGTTCACGCCTGCGTGCTCGCATAGATCGACGGCGAGTCGCGCAGGTCATCCTGGCGCTGCGCATCGCACACGGCGTAGACGAAGCCGCGATGCAGCGCATACGCACCCACCTCGCCCTGCTTGTTCATTGCCAGGAAACAGACCTGCAGCGTGCGGCTGGCTTCGGGGCGCTTGCGCACCACGCGGTCGATCGCCTCGCGGCAGGCCTGTGCCGGCGAGCGCCCCTGGCGCATCAGCTCGACCACCAGGAACGAGGCCGCGTTGCGGATCATCTCTTCGCCCACACCCGAGGCGGTGGCGGCGCCCACTTCGTTGTCCACGTACAGGCCGGCGCCGATGATCGGGCTGTCGCCCACCCGGCCGTGCAGTTTCCAGGCCATGCCGCTGGTGGTGCAGGCACCGGCCAGATTGCCCTTGGCGTCCAGTGCCAGCATGCCGATGGTGTCGTGGTTGTCGCTGTTGCCGGGTAGACCGCGGCGCTCGGCATTGATCTGCGGCGCGTACTTCTCGGTCTTCAGCCATTCGCGCCACGCCGCTTCGGCCTTCGGGGTCAGCAGGTGCTGGCGCTCGAAGCCCTGCTGCACGGCGAACTGCTGGGCGCCCTCGCCCACCAGCAGCACGTGCGGGCTGTTCTCCATCACTTTGCGGGCCACCGAGACCGGATGCAGGATGTCGACCAGCGCAGCGACCGCGCCACAGCGGCCATCGCCATCCATGATGCTGGCGTCCAGGCTCAGCACGCCGTCGCGGTCCGGGTTGCCGCAATGGCCGACGGTGGGATTGCACAGCTCGCTTTCGGCCCAGCGTGCACCGGCTTCCACCGCATCCAGCGCACTGCCGCCCTGCGCCAGCACCTTCCACGCGGCCTGGTTGGCCGGCACGCCGAAGTCCCAGGTCGATACCACCTTGGCCCCGCCCTGCATGCGCGCCTTCACCACCGGCAACGCTGCCACACCTGCGGCCAGTGCACCGGCCTGCAGGAACTGCCTGCGATCCACCATCTTCGCCTCCGTCTGCATGCTGCGCCCGCCGGCCCGATGCCGGCAGCGCCGATCAATCGTGCGCGGGCGTCCGCGCTGCGTGCCAGGCCGCTGCACCAAGCACGCCCAGCTGGCCATGTTCCACCCGCCACACCGGCACCTGGCGCAGCACGTCGGTCAGCACGCCCTTGTTGAGGAAGCGCTCACGGAAACGGCCGTCGGCCAGGAAGTCCTGCACATGGGTGGAAATGCCACCGGCCAGGTACACAGAGCGCGCGCCCACCGCGATCGCGGCGTCACCGGCCAGGCTGCCCAGCCAGGCGCAGAACACCTGCAGGGTTTCCACCGCCAGCGCATCGTCGCCCAGCCGCGCGGCTGCGATCAGCGCTTCGGTGCTGGTCCATTGCGGCTCTACGCCGCGCAGTTCGCACAGGCAGGGGTACAGGTTCATCAGGCCGCTGCCGGACAGCACGCGTTCGTTGTCCACGTGCGGCCAGCGCTGCAGCAACTGGCCCAGCACGTGCAGTTCCAGCGCGTTGCCGGCGCCCAACGCAGCGTGGCCGATCTCGCTGGCCAGCACCGGGCGCTCGCCATCGGCGAAGCGCAGTGCCGCACCCAGGCCGGTGCCCGGCCCGAGCACCAGCGCCGGGAAGGTTTTGGCCGGATCGGCGTCGCCGTTCAGCGGCACCAGCGTGTCGGCCTGCAGATACGGGATGGCCAGCGCCACCGCTTCGAAATCATTGATCAGCTGCAGGTCGGGCAGGCCCGACTCGCGGCGCGTTGCCGACAGCGATACCGTCCACGGCAGATTGGCGTTGATCAGGGTGTCGCCGTCGAGCAGGCCGGCGATGGCGACCACCGCGCTGGCCATCGGCTGGCCGAGGCTGGCGGTGAAATCGGCGAGGATCGCCGCCAGGCTGGGGTGGTCGGCACAGGCGTAGGTGCGGTAGCTGCCCAGCCGCGGCGCCTGCCCCGGCAGGGTCTCGGCCACAGCCAGGCGGGCGAAGGTACCGCCGACATCGGCGACGACCAGGCTGCGCGGAACGCCGCTGCGGGCGGGTTCGGATGGAACCGGGGACACTGCTGCAACGTTCACGCTGGCCTGCTTGGATCGATTGAATCGTCCCGATTCTCAGGCATCGGACGTCCTTTGCCTAGCGCGGCGATGCCGCCGCCCGGCCTCACATGCCTTCCTGCTCGGCCACCTGCACGCCGTCCACCAGCACCCGCAGGCGCTGCGGGCGGAACCCGGCGAACAGCAGCGGCCGGGTCCGCTCCACCAGCACTTCATGGCCGGCGATGTGGCGCTGCCACGACTGTACCAGCGAGAACGAGAAATGCGTGCCTGGATGCAGCGGGTGCTGCACCCATACCTTCTCACTGGCGCTCTGCAGCATCATCGCGCCGGTGAACCAGTGGCGGCTGAGGGTGACCGGCGTGGTGCCGGCCATGAAGCGGATGTCCATGCTGCGTCCTTTCGTGATGGAAGTGCGTGAGGACAGCCCGGCCCGCGCTCAGGGCTGCGCGGCCTGCAGGTTGTAGCTGGTGCTGGCGGTGAACACCGCACCATCCGGCTGGGTGGAACGCACCTCGACCTTGTGGCTGCCCACGGCCAGATCGGTCGGCAACGCACCACGCCACAGGTGCGGCGAAGCGGTGGCTTCCGGCGAACGGTCGTAGCCGCGCAACGTCGAGGCCAGATCGTCGGCGACGTTCTCCACCATCAGCCGCGGATCAGGCTGGCTGACCTGCTTCATCGGCTGCCAGGCGCCGCCATCGACGCGGTACTCGACCACGCTGGCGTCCTCGCCCATGTAGACGTTGGCATAGATGCCCCACGCCGGGTACGCACCCTTGCGCAGCACCTTCGGCGCATGCAGGCCGATCTGCTCGCTGGCGGCCGCACCGGCCACCCGGTACTGCAGGCGGTAGCTGCCGTTGCCGGCCACGTCCAGCAGCGCATAGCCCTTCGGCGTGCCATCGCTCATGGTGCTGTCCGGTACGCCGGCGGCATTTTTCACGCCCGACCAGAACGCACCGCAGTTGGCACCGACGTTGTACTCATGCAGCGGCCTGGCACCCTGCCAGCCGTCAGCCTTGCCGTGGTAGACGTGCTGCTGGGTGTGGCTGTGGCCGCTGAGCACCAGCACGTTGCGGAAGTCCTTCAGCAGGTCGAACAGGCGCTGGCGGTCGGCATGGCGGAAGGTCTCGCGCCCCGGTGCCGCATCGAACAGCGGAATGTGCATGCCCAGCACCAGCAGGCGGTCCTTGCGCAGGCCGTTCAGATAGGCAGCAAGGAAGGCGAACTGATCCTCGCGCAGGCCACCGACATACTTCGGCTTGGCAGTGGGGTCGTACACCACGTCGTCGAGGAACACGAAGCTGGCGCCGCCCTCTTCCACCGCATAGGTATCGGGGCCATAGATGTTGCGCCAGCTGTCCAGCGAATGCGCGTCACTGGCCGCGTCGAAATCCAGGTCGTGGTTGCCGGGCACGTGGAACCACGGCACGCCGAGCTCGGTGGTGACCTTGTTGATCGCCGGGTACAGGGTCAGGTCGTCGTTGACGATGTCACCCAGCGTGGTGCCCAGGCGCGCCTTGGTCTGGCCCACCAGCGGCGCCACGATCGCCTGCTGGTAGTAGCCGATGTCCTGCAGGCTGGCGGTCTGCGAATCGGTAAACACCAGCATCTGGAAGCCACGACGGCTGTCATGCCGGTCGTTCTGCAGGGCGAAGTCCCAGTTGCGGGCGACGTCACTGGTGGCCGCAATGCCGCCGTACTTCAGCGCAGGCGAACCGTTCGGCCGGTAGTGCCGCCAGAACGATGGCAGGCCGTCGGCGGCTTTCGGGAAGGAATAGGCATCGGGCTTGATGACGAAGACCGTCTGGCCGTCACGCACCGGCAGGCTGTAGCTGCCGTCGGCAGCGGTCTTGACGATGGTTTCGCCATTGGACACCTGCACGCCGGCCAGGCCAGGATCGGTCGCACCGCGGCCCGGCTTGCCGTCACGCTCCAGATAGACCTTGCCGCTGACCACGGTGTCTGCGGCCCAGGCCGGCGAGGTCAGCAACAGGCAGCACAGCCAGGCGGCAGGCAGTTTCATGGGGGCGGTCCGGGCAAAAGAAGACGCCATATTGTAGGTGCGGACCGTTGGTCCGCACACCTTGTTCAACGATGGCGCTTTTCCAGCACGTCGCGAGCATCTTTCAGCGACAGCCCGCGCGCGCGCAGCAGCACCAGCAGGTGGTACAGCAGGTCCGAGGCCTCGCCCAGCAGTGCCTCATCGTCCTGCGCCACCCCGGCCAGCGCCGTCTCCACGCCTTCCTCGCCCACTTTCTGCGCGATGCGGCGGATGCCGCCCTCGAACAGCGACGTCGTATAGCTGCCGGAAGGACGCAGCGCCTCACGTACCGCGACCAACTGGTCCAGGCCGCCAAGGAAGTCCTTCGGCGCGCCATCGAAGCAGCTTTCCGCCCCGGTGTGGCAGGTGGGGCCTGCCGGGCGTGCCAGCACCAGCAGCGTATCGGCATCGCAATCGACGCTGATCGACTGCACCGCCAGCACATTGCCGGACTGCTCGCCCTTGGTCCAGAGACGCTGCTTGCTGCGGCTGAAGAAGGTCATGTGGCCGATCGCCAGCGTCGCTGCCAGCGACTCGGCGCTGACGTAGCCCAGCATCAGCACCTGCAGGGTGTCGATGTCCTGCACCACGGCTGGCAACAGTCCATCACATTTGTTCCAGTCCAGCGTTTCCAGCGCCTGCGGCGACGGCCGCACATCAATAGACATCTCGTACCTCGATCTGCTGCTCGCGCAGGTAGCGCTTCAAGTCGGCAATGGCGATGGCGCCACTGTGGAACACGCTGGCCGCCAGCGCACCGTCAACGTCGGCCTGGTCAAAGGCCTGGGCGAAATGCTCCATCGCACCCGCGCCACCGGAAGCGATGAGTGGCACCTGGCACAGTGCACGTGCCTGCCGCAGCTGCTCCACGTCATAGCCGCGGCGCACACCATCGCTGTCCATGCAGTTCAGCACGATCTCGCCGGCACCCCGGCGCTGCGCCTCGACGATCCAGTCCAACGTGCGCAACGGCACCGCTTGGGTCTTGTCCGGATCGCCGCTGAAACGGCGCACGCGCCACTGGCCGTCGGCCTCGCGTACGGAGTCGACACCCACCACCACGCACTGCACACCGAATTCCTCAGCCAGTTCGCTGATCAGTTCCGGGCGGCCCAGCGCGGGTGAGTTGATCGAGATCTTGTCCGCACCAGCGAACAGCACGCGGCGCGCCGTCTCCACGCTGTCGATGCCACCGGCCACGCAGAACGGTATATCGATCAGGCGCGCGATGCGTTCGATCCAGGCCACGTCCACCGAGCGTGCCTCCGGGCTGGCGCCGATGTCATAGAACACCAGCTCGTCGGCGCCCTGGTCGCGATAGCGCTGGGCCAGTTCGGCGATGTCCCCCATGTCGACGTGATCGCGGAAGCGCACGCCTTTGACCACGCGGCCATCGCGTACGTCCAGGCAGGGAATGATGCGGCGGCTCAGCATGCCAGCGCCTCCGCCAGGTCCATCCGCTGTTCCAGCAGCGCTTTGCCTAGAATCGCACCGCCGCAGCCGGCGGCCTGCGCCGCAGCCACATCGGCCACATCGCGGATACCGCCCGACGCCTGTACCGCCACGCCCGGCAGCAACGCCACCAGGTGCTGGTACAGGCTGATGTTGGGGCCGGCCAGCATGCCGTCGCGGGCAATGTCGGTGCACAGCAGATGGCGCATGCCCGCCTGCGCGTAGCGTTCGGCCAGCGCATCCAGGGTCACCCCCGCGTTTTCGGTCCAGCCGTGCACCGGCAACTGCCACTGCCCCTGCGCGTCCTGGCGTGCATCGAGGGCGATGGTCAGCCGTTCCGGGCCGAACTCGGCCAGCCAGCCAATTACCTGCTCCGGCTCGCGCACCGCCAATGACCCGATCACCACGCGGCTGGCGCCGGCATCGAGGATGCGCGCCACGTCGTCGCGACCGCGCACGCCGCCACCGGTCTGTACCTGCAGCGGCGTCTGCGCACGGATCGCGGCCAACAGCGGCGCCAACGTATAGCCACCGGCACGTGCGGCATCCAGGTCGACCAGATGCATCCACTGCGCGCCCTGCGCCGCGAACGCCTGCGCACGCGGCAACGGATCATCGCCATAGTGGGTTTCCTGCGCGTAGTCGCCCTGGCGCAGCCGCACCACGCGGCCATCACGGATATCCAGCGCGGGATAGACGGTGAAACTCATGCAGCGGTGCCCTCAAGGAAATTGCGCAGCATCAGCGAACCGGTGTCGCCGGACCGCTCGGGATGGAACTGGGCGCCGAAGTAGCGACCCTGCTCGACCACGGCAGTGAACAGTCCACCGTGGTCGCAGGCGGCAACGGTATGGCTGTTCAGCGGCGCGGCGTAGCTGTGCACGAAGTACGCACTGGCGCGCTCTGGCACCCCCTGCAGCAGCAGCGACGGACGCAACGGCAGCAGCCGGTTCCAGCCCATGTGCGGCACGCGGATGCCACAGGCCGGCACCAGCTTGCGCACCACCCCGGGGATCAATCCAAGCGTATCCACGCCGGTCTCTTCGGAGCGATCGAACAACAGCTGCATGCCCAGGCAGATACCCATCAGCGGCACCTGCAGCTGGCGCAGCGGCTCGACCAGTCCTTGCGCATGCAGGCGCTGCATGCCGGGGCCGGCCGCACCCACGCCGGGCAGGATCACCCGTTGCGCGCCGGCCAGGCCAGCGGGGTCGCGGACCAGGCGCACCGTGGCACCGAGCCGTTCCAGTGCGTAGCGCACCGAACCCAGATTGGCGCCGCCGGCATCGATCAGCACGACCTCGCTCACAGCGCCCCCTTGGTGGTCGGCAATGCGGTGCCCTGCCGCGCAAGCGCAGGCCGCAACGCACGCGCCAATGCCTTGAAGCAGGCTTCGACCTTGTGGTGGTCGTTGTCGCCGCGCACCTGCAGGTTGAGGTTCAGGCCGCTGGCATCGCACAGCGAACGGAAGAAGTGCGGGACCAGCTCGGTCGGCATGTCGCCCACACGCTCGCGCTTGAACTCACCTTCGAACACGAAATACGGGCGGCCACTGAAATCCAGCGCAGCGCTGGCCAGGGTTTCATCCATCGGCAGGGTGAAACCGTAACGGCCGATGCCGCGCTTGTCCCCCAGTGCTTCGCGCAGGGCCTGGCCCAGCGCCAGGCCGGTGTCTTCGATGGTGTGGTGTTCGTCGATGTGCAGATCGCCCTCGGCGCGGATGTCCAGGGCGAAGCCACCGTGCTTGCCGATCTGTTCCAGCATGTGGTCGAAGAAAGGCAGGCCGGTGTGGATGCGCGCATCGCCGGCACGATCCAGATCCAGCTCGACACGGATCTTCGTTTCCTTGGTATTGCGCTGGACCACCGCCGTACGCGGCGCATCGGCGAGGGCGTGGGCGATGCCAGGCCAGTCCCACTCGCCGCCGAACTGTTCGGTGCGCAGCTGGAAGCCACGGATGTTGAGGTTGTCGGCGAACTGCAGGTCGGTGATGCGGTCGCCGACCATGCCCGAGCGCGCCCAGTCGATGCTGCGGTCCTGGAGGTAGGCGGTCATCAGGCCGATGCCCGGCTTGCGCGTCGGCGCGTTGTCTTGCGGCCAGCTGCAGTCGACCAGCACATCACGGAAAACGATGCCCTGGCTTTCGAAGATCTGCAGCATCAGGTCGTTCGGGCCATCGAAGCTGGCGCGCGGATAGCCTTCGCTGCCCAGGCCGTCCTGGTTGGTGACGATCACGAACTGGTAGCCGGCATCGCGCAGCTTCAGCAGCGCCGGGATCACCTGCGGCACAAAGCGCAGCTTCTCGTAGGCATCGATCTGGAAATCCGCCGGTTCCTCGATCAGGGTACCGTCGCGGTCGATGAACAGGATGGGCGTCATGCCGCAGCCCTCCGTGCCGACAGGGCCGCAAGCACGCGGTCGTTCTCCTCGGGGCTGCCGATGCTGATGCGCAGCGCATCGCCCAGCTGCGGCGCAGCGCGCTGGTCGCGCACCACCACGCCAGCGGCGAGCAGCGCGTCGAACGCAGCCTGCGCATCGGCGAAGCGGACCAGCAGGTAGTTGCCGGCCGATGCGTACACCCGAAGGACGCCCGGCAGGCCAACCAGCGCGGTGCCCAGGCGCTCGCGCTCAGCGATGACCGTGGCCACGCGTTCGGCGGTGCGTGCCAGCGCGACCGGCTGCAGTGCCTGCACGGCCAGTTCGGCGCATGGCGTCGGCACCGGGTATGGCGCTTGGCAGCGACGCAGCACCGCAATCAGTTCCGGCGCGGCGATCAGGGTGCCGATGCGCGCCGCAGCCAGTGCGTGCGCCTTCGACAATGTGCGCAGCACCGCCAGGTTGGCGTGCGTGGCCAGCAGCGTGGCCGCCGATGCGCGCTGCGCGTACTCGACATAGGCCTCATCCACCACCACCAGCGCCTGCCCACGCAGGGCAACGGCCACGCGCTCGATCTCCGACAGCGCGATATCGCTGCCGGCAGGATTGGACGGCGCGCACAGGAAAACGAGCGTGGCGCCCTGCCCCTTCGCAGCGGCAATCACCGCATCCAGGTCCGCGCGCAGGCCCTCTTCATCATCGATCAGCGGGACTTCAATCAACGGCGCACCCTGCAGGCGTGCGCAGACCGCGTACATGCCGAACACCGGCGGCGTCACCAGCACGCCATCGCGGGCGGGCACGCACAGGGCGCGCACCAGCAGATCGATCGCCTCGTCGCTGCCGCGGCCTACCAGCAGTTGTTGCGGCTGCACGCCGTACAGCGATGCCAGTGCTTCACGCAGCGCAGCCGGTTGCGGCTCCGGGTAGCGGCGGCTGCCACCGGTGGCGTCGGCCGGATTGGCCCACGCCGATTCATTCGCGTTCAACCACACCTCACCCTGCACAGCGCTGCTGCGCGCCGAACTGTAGCCGGCGAAGGCCTGCAGATCCGAGCGCACCAAGGCCAGCACGCCGTCGATGTCCGCGCTCATGCGGCCACCTCCATGCGCAGCGCCACCGCACGTTCGTGCGCGTCCAGCCCTTCGGCGCTGGCGATGATGCGCGCGCAGCCGCCGATCGCCGCCAACCCGGCGGCGCTGGCGCTCTGCACACTGATCAGGTTCTGGAAGCTGGCCACGCTGACACCACTGTAGGCACGCGCGGCACCGGCGGTCGGCAGCACGTGGTTGGTGCCGCTGCAGTAGTCGCCCAGTGCTTCCGGCGTGTAGTCGCCGAGGAACACCGAACCGGCCGCCTGCACCTGGCCCAGCCAATCGCGCGGTTCACGCAGGGCCAGGATCAGGTGTTCGGGCGCGTAGCGGTTGCTGATCGCAAACGCATCCGCCAGTGATTCCACCTGGATCAACTGCGACGCCGACAGCGCCTGGCGGGCGATGTCCTGCCGGGGCAACAGGGCCACCTGGCGTTCCACTTCGGCCTCGACGGCAGCCAGCATCGCTGCGTCATCGGTCAGCAGCAGCACCTGCGAATCCGGGCCGTGCTCTGCCTGCGACAGCAGATCGGCGGCGACGAAGGCCGGATTGGCGCCCGCATCGGCGATCACCAGCACTTCCGACGGACCGGCCGGCATGTCGATGGCGGCGACACCGTCTTGGGCAACCTGCTGTTTGGCCTCGGTGACGAAACTGTTGCCTGGCCCGAACAGTTTGTCGCTCGCCGGGATGCTCCCGGTGCCATAGGCCATCGCCGCGATCGCCTGCGCACCGCCCAGCTTGAACACGCGTTGCACGCCGGTCAGGCGCGCAGCCACCAGCACCGCAGGGTCGGCCGTTCCGTCGGCACGCGGCGGCGTGCACAGCACTACCTGCGGGCAACCGGCCAACTGCGCCGGCACGCCCAGCATCAGCGCGGTGGACGGCAACGGCGCACTGCCGGCCGGCACATACAGGCCAACCCGGCCGATCGGCCGCAGCATGCGCTCGCAGACCACACCCGGCGCGGTTTCCACTGCATAGCCCTGGCCCATCCCCGCCTTGTGGAAGCGGGTGATGCGCTCGGCCGCCTCGACCATGGCCTGGCGCAGCGCGGCCGGCACGGTGGCTTCGGCGGCAGCGAACTCGCTGTCGGAAACTTCGAAATCCTGCAGGTCCACGCCATCGAAGCGCGCAGTGATCGCGCGCAACGCGGCATCGCCCTGCGTGCGCACCTGCGCGATCAGCGTGGCCACCGCATCACGGGTCTGCTGCGCCACGGTCTGCACCGGGCGGGTCAGCGCCGCGCTGCGCGCGGCCTCATCAAGTTGCGACCAGATAAGACGATTCATGCCAGCGACCGCTCCACGCTCAATACCATCAGGCCCTGGGCGCCGGCGCGCTCCAGTTCTTCCATGCGCTGCCAGGTCAACGGACCCGGGCACATGGTCTGCAGGCGCAACGCACCGCCATCGGCAGGCAAACGCACCAACGGTTCGGCATCGGCCAGCAGCTGCGCCAGCGCGTCGACGCGATCCTCGCTGGCGCGGAACATCAGCAGCTTGCGATCCTGCCGCTGCACCACACCGTCCAGGCGACGCAGCAGCATGCTGCGCAGGGCGCCGCGGGCATCATCGGGAACGCGCACCGCACCGGCCAGCACGGCTTCGCTGTCGAGCAGGTTGTGCACCGGGGTGAGCTGGTTGGCACGCAGGGTGGCGCCGCTGGAGACCAGGTCACAGATCAGATCGGCGGTGCCCAGGCGCGGCGCGATCTCCACCGAGCCGGACAGCTCCACCACCTGCGCATCCACGCCCTGCGCGACCAGCCACTGCGTGAGGATGGCCGGGTAGCTGGTGGCGATGCGGGTACCGGCCAGTTGTGCGGGCCCCTGCCATTGCCACTCTTCCGGCACCGCCAGCATCAACCGGCATTGACCGAAGCCCAGCCCACGCAGCGCGTGGTAGCTATCCGGCAGGCCGATCTGGCGACGTGCAGCGGCCTGCTCGTCCAGTTCGTTGCGGCCGACGATGCCGAGGTCGCAGACGCCATCGGCAATCAGGCCGGGGATGTCGTCGTCGCGCACCAGCAACAGGTCCACCGGCAGCGATTCGCCATAGCAGAACAGCTTGTCGCGGCTCTCGCGCCAGCTCAGGCCACAGGCGCTGAGCAGGTTGCGGGCGGGCTCGGCCAGCCGGCCACTCTTCTGGATGGCGATACGCAGCCGGTCTCGCGCCGGCGCTGCCTGGGTTGCACTCATGGGGGAGGTCTCGAAGTTCGGAACGGGGCGCGGATCAGCGCGAAGCAAGGCGGTCGACAGCGGCGGCATAGCCTTGATGGCCATGCTCGAGCGTGCGTGCCACCCGTCCGGTGGTGGTCACGCTGACGCCGGTGCGCTCGTGGATCTCGCGGTAGGGCACGCCCTGCTGCAGCAGCGGCACCACCTTCCAGCGGTCGGCCATGGCTTCCAGCTCGGCCGGCGTGCACAGGTCACGCAGGAAGGCGACCACCTGTTCCGGCTCGCGCAGGGCGGCAAAGGCCTGGGCCAGGGCGTCCAGATCGGCTTGCGGGTCTTTGGCGGCGATGTCGGGGCGGGCTTTCACGGGCAGGACTCTTGCATCAATGTAATAGCGTGTTAGTACATTAACGCATTCTTGCGCGCTGCGTCAAATCGCGGGCTTTGGGGGTACGGCAGGGCTGCGCCCTGCACCCGCAGAAGCCGAAGCAACGTCAAAAGCTGGTTTCCTGAGGATTTGCGGGGCGGGTCCGGTTGAGGGGGACGCTGCAAGTACGTCCATGTAAGCTCGGTCGCCGCATCCATGCGGCTCACGCCCCCTCAACCGGACCCACCCCGCCTTCGACAGTTGGCCGCGATCTGGTGGATCTCGCCGGGAAAGTGATCGAGAACGGCTTTTGTAGAGTCGAGCCATGCTCGACTGCTCTTCGTATAGGCACGCGAAACGCCCACCAATGGTGGGCGTTCTGCTTTCAAATAAAGAGCCTGGCCCGGCTCAGGGCTGGCAGTGAACGTCCGCCTGCAGCGCGCCGCGCCGTAGGCATTCGCCGAACAGGCTGCCCTGCCGGCTGGGATGCGACTGCAGGTTCTGCAGCCCCCCTGCCCGACCCGCACACGCACGCTCGGCCAGGGCCTGCAGATCCCGCTCCAGCTGCGCCCGGTCGATCACATGGCAGCGATCAACCACCAGCTGGTACTGCGCCGGGCCGATCCGGGTGCTGCGCAGCGCCGGATCGCTCTGGCAGCCCGCCAGCAGGAGCAGCATCAGCGCCCCTGCGGCGGCGGGCTTCACGCCATGACCCGCGACTGCTCCAGCTCCACCTGCAGGGTGCTGGCCAGTTCGTCGCGCGAGATCTCGAACTGCTGCTCGCGCAGCAGGTCCTTCACCGCCACCACACCGCGCGCCAGTTCGTCTTCGCCCGCCAGCACCACGAAACGGATACCTGCCTTGGCCGCGTACTGGAACTGCTTGCCGATCTTCTTCGGCTCCATCTGCACTTCGGTGTTGATGCCACCGGCGCGCAGGCGACGGGCAATGTCCAGCGACTGCGGCATGCCCTGCTCGTCCATCAGCGCCACCAGCGCCTGCACGCTGCTGGCCTCGATGCCCTCGATCAGGCCGGCTTCGCGCAGCTGCCAGAACAGGCGCGACAGGCCGATGGAAATGCCCACACCCGGCAGCTTCGACTTGCTGTAGTGGCTGGCCAGGTCTTCATAACGGCCGCCGGAACAGATCGAACCGATCTGTGGGTGGTCGGTCAACGTGGTCTCGTACACCGTGCCGGTGTAGTAATCCAGGCCACGGGCGATGGAGAAGTTCAAGCAGTACGCACTCTCCGGCACGCCCAGCGACTGCACCAGCTGCAGCACTTCGCGCAGCTCGGCCACGCCGGCACGCAGGATCTCCGACGAACCGGCGCCGGCTTCCAGTGCCGCCAGCTGCGCCAGCGCATCGGCATGACCCTGCGAACGCACGGCGACGAAGGCCAGGATCTTCTCGACCTGTTCGGCCGGAATACCGAAGCCCTCGCCCACCAGCGTCTCGCGCACGTAGTCGGGGCCACGCTTGTCCAGCTTGTCCACTTCGCGCAGCACCGCCAGCTGGCGCTCTCCTTCGGCCACGCCCAGGCTCTCGAAGAAGCCGCGCAGCAGCTTGCGGTTGTTCAGCTGGATGCTGAAGTCACCGATGCGCAGTTCGGCAAACACCGCGTGGATGACCGCCAGAACTTCGGCGTCGTAGCGCACGCTCAGGCTGTCCTTGCCGATCACGTCGATGTCGCACTGGTAGAACTCGCGGAAGCGGCCGCGCTGCGCACGCTCGCCGCGGTACACGCGCTGCATCTGGTAGCGACGGAACGGGAAGGTCAGCTCGTGTTCGTGCTCGGCCACGTACCGCGCCAGCGGCACGGTCAGGTCGAAGCGCAGCGCCATTTCCGGCAGCGAGCGGTCGCCGGATTCGGCGGCGTTGGCCAGCGCGCCGGTGGACTGCACGAAATACACCTGGCGCTCGGTCTCGCCGCCGGACTTGGTCAGCAGCACATCGGACAGCTCGAACACCGGTGTCTCCACCGGCAGGAACCCGAAGCGCTCGTAGTTGCGGCGGATGACGTCCAGCATGCGCTGGAACGCAATCTGCTCGCGCGGCAGCAGTTCAAGGGTGCCGGGCGGGGTACGGGGCTTGATCACGGGCGGAACTCCTGCGGGAACGGGGACGTGGGAGGGGGCGACATTCTAGCGCCCCGCATCGCGTGGCCGTGGAATACGGGGTCCAACGGCCGCTTGAAGTATCATAAAGCCCTCCCCCGCCCGCGATACGCCCACGCAACATGTCCCGGCCTTCCGGCGCTCCGCCCGCCACCAACGACCCCGCCGCGCCGTCCTGCGCCACGCTGGACTGCCTGCACTGCTCGGTACGCCACCTGGCGGTGTGCTCTGCGCTGTCGCCCGATGAGGTGCAGGCGCTGGAACAGGTGACCGTGTCGCAGCAGGTGACGATGGGCAGCACCCTCGCCCGCAGCGGCGAAGAGCGCCAGCATGTCTATACATTGACCGGCGGTGCACTGCGGCTGGTACGCACGCTTGCCGACGGCCGCCGCCAGATCAATGGCTTCGTGCTGCCCGGCGATTACCTGGGCCTGAGCGGCAGCGACCACCATCGCTACGACATCGAGGCCATCGCCGACAGCCGCGTGTGCCGCGTCGCCCTGCCGCAGATGAAGGGCCTGCGTGCCCGTTATCCGCACCTTGAGCGCAAGCTGCTGCAACGCGCCTGCCAGGAGCTGGATGCCGCGCAGGATGCCGCGCTGGCATTGGCGCGCCTGCAACCGGCGGAAAAACTCGCTGATTTCCTGCTGCGCCTGGCCGCGCGCGAGGCCAAGCTGGGCGGCGATGGCCTGCGCGTTTCGCTGCCGATGGGCCGCGGCGACATTGCCGACCATCTGGGCCTGACCATGGAGACGGTCAGCCGCACCTTCACCAAGCTGCGCCAGCAGGGCCTGATCGCCCTGCCCCATCTGAACGTCGTTGAGATCCTCGACGAGGATGGCCTGCGCAGTCTGGCCGGTGAAGTGCTGGGCTGAGTGCCCGATCGGTATCGGGTTGCCGGCCAGCGGCCGGCAACCACGCAGACGCCTCCGTCAACGCAACAACACCTCGCGCAACGCTGCGTAATCGGCCGCCAGCGGCTCGGCATGCGCTGGACGCTGCAGCAGCGCGTCCAGTGCCGGCGGCACCGCCACCGCTTCGCCGATCAACGGTTCAACCACCGCCTCGAACTTGGCCGGGTGCGCGGTAGCGACCACTGCCCAATCGCCCTTGGCGCCGCCCGCGCGCAGGTCCTGCAGCACCTTCACCGCCGTGGCCGTGTGCGGGCAGAACAGCTCGCCATTACTGGCATGGGCACTGGCGATGGTCGCGCGGATGGTCACGTCATCCACTGCGAAGGCGCGGAACGCTGCACGCAATTCGTCGTCGTCGCCGTGGTACAGCCAGCGCAGCCGCTCGAAGTTGCTGGGCGCGCCGACGTCCATGGCGTTGGCCACGGTCGCAATGCTGGACGCGGGCTGGTACTGGTCGCCACCAAAGTAGCGTGGCAGCACCGCATTGGCATTGGTCGCCAGTACGATCTGCCCGATCGGCACGCCCAGCGCGCGTGCCAGTACCGCCGCCATCGCGTTGCCGAGATTGCCGGTCGGCACCACCAGGTTCAAGCGCCGTTGATGCTGCGCATGATGGGTCAGCGCCGCGTGCGCGTAGTAGCTCATCTGCGGCAGCAGCCGGCCCAGGCTGATGCTGTTGGCTGAACTCAGCGGTACCTGTGCCTGCAGATCACGATCGCCCAGTGCCTGCTTCACCATCGCCTGGCAATCATCGAACGAACCGGCTACCCGCAGCGCCTGGATGTTGTCGCCGAAGCAACCGAGCTGATGCGCCTGTCGCGGTGACACCCGCCCATCGGGGTACAGCACCACCACGCGTACACCAGGCTGCCGATGGAAGGCCGCCGCCACGGCCGCGCCGGTGTCACCGGAGGTAGCCACCACGATGGTCAGGTCGCGGTCCTGGCCGGTCTGCAGCCGCGACAGCACACCGGCGAGGAAACGCGCACCGATGTCCTTGAACGCCGCCGTCGGCCCATGGAACAGCTCCAGCACGTGATCACCACTGTTGCCCAGCGCACGCAATGGCACGGGGAAATCGAAGGCCTCACGGCAGATCGATGGCAAGGCATCGGCCAGCGCATCCCCGTCGAAGAATGGCGCCAGCAGGTCAGCGGCGGTGTCGGCCAGGGTCGCGCCGGCCTGCAGCGTGCGCGGCGCCGGCAGCGCCTGCGGAACGTACAGCCCACCATCAGGCGCGAGACCAGCGGCGATGGCCGCACTGAGTCCAACAGCCGGCGACTGGCCACGGGTCGAAACGAATTGCATGGGATCGATATCCGGTAGGAAGGGAGAATTCAGCACAAGTGGGCTCCGGGTGCATCGAGTGGCGAGATCCAGGCATCGCTCTCGAAACCGGCAGCGGCGAAGGCCGCACGCGCCGGTTCCGCTGCCGCGCGCGCCTGGTCGGCATCTTCAAACCAGGCGAATACGCTGGGCCCGGCGCCGGAAATGCCTGCGCCCATCGCGCCTGCAGCCAGTGCGGCGTCACGCGCCGCGTCGAAGCCGACGATCAGGCCCGCCCGCCGCGGCTCGACCAGCACGTCGCGCAGGCCGGCGCGCACCAGCGATGCGTCGCTGCGGTGGCAACCACTCAGCACCAGCCCCAGGTTGGCGCTTTGCGCAACGAATTCGCCCAACGCATAGCTGCCCTGAAGCGCCTGCCGCGCGCGCCGGGTTTCAAGTACCGCATGTGGATGCACCAGCAGGCTGTGCCAGCTGGTCGGCACCGGAACCGGCACCAGGCGATCGGCCGTGCACAGCGCCACGCCACCCAGCAGCAGCGGGCCGACGTTGTCGCCATGGCGGCCACCGCTGGCCACCGCTTCGCCATCCAGTGCAAACGGATACAGCGCTTCGCGCGACAGTGGCACATCCAACAACGCATTGGCCGCCACCAGCGCGGCCACGCAGGAGGCAGCCGATCCGCCCATGCCGGAGCCGAAGGGAATGCCCTTGTCGATCTCGATGGCAAAACCGAAGCCCAGTCCCAGCCCCTCACGCAGCGATATCAGCGCCGCGCCAGCGGTGTTGCCGGCGGCTTCCAGCGGCAGCTCCACCGCACTGCCGCGGATCGCGTCGATGCGCACCCGTGGTTCGTCGATGCGGCGCACGCTCACCGTGTCGCCGATACCGGCGATGGCGTGGCCCAGGATGTCGAAGCCCACGGCCACATTGGCCACCGATGCGGGCGCGAAGGCGCGTGCGATCACAGGCGCGCCCCTTCGCCGGCCGCCACCCGCAGCAGATCGGCGAACACACCGGCAGCGGTGACTTCCGGACCCGCGCCCGGGCCCTGCACCACCAGCGGGTTGTCGCAGTAGCGGCGGGTACGGAACTGCACCACGTTGTCGGTCAACCGCAGGTTGGCGAACGCGTGGTCCGCCGGCAGCTCCTGCAGGCCGACCGAGGCACCGTCCGGTCCCAGCCGCGCGACATAGCGCAGCACTGCACCGCGCTCGCGGGCGTCGTGCAGCCGTGCCAGCAGCGCGTCATCGGATGCGCCCAGACGGGCCATGAAGTCGTCCACGCTTCCCTCGCGCAGCAACGCCGGCACCAGGCTCTCGACCTGCACCTGGTCCAGGCTGAGTGCGTGTCCGGCCTCGCGGGCCAGGATCACCAGCTTGCGCGCGACGTCCACACCGGACAGGTCATCGCGCGGATCCGGCTCGGTGTAGCCCATCGAGCGTGCCTGCGCGACCAGTTCCGAGAACGTCTGGCTGCCGTCGAAGCGATTGAACAACCAGGCCAGCGTGCCGGAGAAAATGCCTTCGATCGCCAACACTTCGTCGCCGGTATCCACCAGGTCACGCAGCGTGGTGATCACCGGCAGGCCGGCACCCACCGTGGCCTCATAGCGGAAGCGCGCGCCACTGGCGGCCGCCGCCGCACGGATGCGCTGGTAGCGCGCAAGCGGCCCGGCGCCGGCCTGTTTGTTCGGGGTCACCACATGGATGCCTGCGGCCAGCCAGCCTTCATAGCGCTCGGCGACCTCGGCGCTGCCACTGCAGTCGATCACCACCGCATGCGGCAGATGCGCGGCCAGCAGGTGCTCCGTGAACTGGTCCAGGTCACTTGCCTGTCCGGCGTCCTGCAATGCCTGCCGCCAGTCTTCATGCAGCCCATCGGCCTCCAGGCGCATGCGCGAGCGTGACGCAAGCGCGCGCAGGCGCAGATCGACGTTGGCCTTGGCCAGCAGCTGCTGGCGTGCTGCCAGCAACTGGTCCAACAGCGCGGCGCCGACATTGCCCGGACCGATCACCCCCACCGCGAACGTCTGCGGCGACAGCCAGAATCCCGCATGCGCGGCACGCAGCGCGCGGGTGGCATCGGCGCTTGCCACCGCCACCGAGATGTTGCGCTCGGACGATCCCTGCGCGATCGCCAGGATGTTCACCTGCGCCCGGCCCAGCGATTCGAACAGCCGCGCGGCTACGCCCGGCTGGCCCGCCATGCCATCGCCGACTGCGGCCAGTACGCTGACGCCCTCGCTGACCTGCACGCGCTGTACCTGGCCAGCTGCGAGTTCGTGCGAGAACGCCTGCACCACGGCATCGCGACCACGCGCCGCTTCGCCAGCACGGACAACGCAGCAGATCGAATGTTCGGATGACCCCTGCGAGATCATCACCACCGAGACCTGCGCCTGGCGCAGCGCGGCGAACACGCGTTCGGCGGTACCCGGCACGCCGATCAGACCGGTGCCTTCCAGATTGAGCAGGGCCAGATCCGCGCTCAGCGTCAGTCCCTTTACCGGACCACGTGGCGAGCGTTCGGCGCTGATGCGGGTACCCGGATGACCGGGATGGAACGTATTGCGGATGAAGATCGGCAGGCCCAGCCGGATTGCCGGCGACATGGTCTGCGGATGCACCACCTTGGCCCCGAAGTAGGCCAGCTCGCAGGCCTCGTCGTAGCTCAGCGCGTGCAGCTGCACAGCCTCCGGCACCAGCCGCGGGTCGGCCGACAGCACGCCGTCGACGTCGGTCCAGATATGCAGTTCATCGGCATTGAACAGCGCGGCGAAGATCGCACCGGAATAGTCGCTGCCGTTGCGGCCCAGCGTGGTGACGCGATCCTGGCGGTCGCGGGCGACGAACCCGGTAGCCACCACGCGCAGCTGCGGGTGCTGCAGCCGCCACGCGGCAAGACGGCCGGCACTGGCATCCCAGTCGACATCCACGCCCAGTTCGCCATGGCCGACCACCAGCACATCGCGTGCATCCAGCACCGCGCAGTCCTCACCCAGCGCGCGCAGATGGGTGCCAAGCAACTGTGCGGAGAACACTTCGCCCAGGCCCTGCACGCGGTCGAGCACTTCGCGCGGCAGTTCACCGATCACCGCCAGGGCGGCCAGCACCTCGGCCAGCTGATCGAAGCGTGCATCGATCCAGTCCACGGTGTCGCCCACCTGCTCACCCAGCAGCGCTACCGCGGCACCACGATGGCGTGCGCGCAGTGCATGCCACGCTTCCTGCCAGCCGGCATCGCCCTGGGCTGCCAGGTGCGCCAGTTCGATCAGCGCGTCGGTAACACCCTTCATGGCCGAGACCACGCTGACCTGCAACGACTCGGGGCGGGCCAGCAGCAGATCGGCAACATGGCGATAGCGCTCAGCGTCGGCCACCGAAGTGCCGCCGAACTTGTGCACGACAGTGGACGGCGCAGCCAGAGCGGACGCAGCAGGCGAATGGGCGGGGGCGATGGAAGACATGCAGACCTCGGTTGGAGGCCCCGTCGCATGCAGGTGGTCGAGTTTCCCCGTCACCTGGATGGTGCGGGGCCGTTGTTTTCGGGAGTTACACGAAGACGACGGGCCGCACCAGGGCAGTGGTGACGGTGGTGGTGGTAATGGTGGTGGTGATGGCGACCGGCGCAGTCGAACGGCCCGCGGTAGCGGGGGCGATCAGACGGGCGTTGGCGGCATCAAGGACCATGACGTACAGAAAACACCGGCACGATGGCCCCTGTCAAGTGTTGCGGCGCAATATTTCTTTGCGGCGATCATCGGCCAACGTGCCGGCATTTGGTTGCAATTGAGACAAACCGGTGATCGTCGGCTTCAATGCGTCGATTCAGCCGACATGTTCGGTGATCGCGCGGGGCGTGCGGTGCGCATGCGCGCACAACAGCACGCCGCCGACCAGCAGCACGATCGCCAGCAGTTCCAGCAGGCTTGGCCAACGTCGCTGCCAGGCGAAGGCATAGAGAAGCGCGAACAGGGTTTCGAACACGATCATCTGCCCGGTCAGGGTCAGCGGCAGCAGGCGACTGGCGCGGTTCCAGAACGCGTTGCCGAGGATCGAAGCGACCACCGCAACGCCCGCGCTGATGGCCCAGAACCCACTCCACTGCGCGGTCGTATGAGTCCCGGCGTGTCCGATGAACGCCATCGGCACCAGCAGCAGTGACAATCCGCCGGTAGTGACGCCGGTCAGCAGCGACCAGTCATGGCTGGAAAGATCAGGCCGTCGCGCCAACCAGCGGCTGTTGCCGATGGAGTACAGCGCCCACGAGAACAACGCACCGAACGCACACAGCAGGCCGATCAGGCGCTGCCGCCAGGGGGTGCCCAGGTGTTCGGACATCAGCGCTTCCCAGCCGACCATCGCCACCCCGAGCATGCACAGGCCCAGCGCCGGCAGCAACGGCTTCAACGGCACCGCCCCCTGCTCGCGCACGCCGACCAGGGTCACCACCACCGGAATCAGGCCGACAATCAACGAAGCAGCGGCGCCACCGGCCCACTGCACCGCCGTGGCCAACAGCAGGAAGTACACCAGGTTGCCGGCCAGGCTCAGCCACAACAGGCCGATCCATTCGGCGCGGCCGAGCTTCGGTGCCAAGCGCTTCCAGCGCGGCAGCAGCAGGGCCACCGCGATCAGGCCATAGACCAGATAGCGACCAGCGGAGAGCTGCAGTGCGTTGAAGGTGTCCAGCACGGCGGGCGCGAGGAAGACCACGCCCCATAGCGCTCCGGCAGCGATGCCATTGACGATGCCCAGAGCAATCGGGTTGTTGCGCATTGCAGGTTCTTGGTGGGAGAGCACAGGCCGCGAAGTGTAGGCGACAGAGAGGGCAGCGTATTGACCGAGGCTACTGGACGCCCGCCCGCCGCCATGCTGCCGGGGTCTGCCCGCATTCGCGGCGCAGCGCACGGGTCAGTGCACTCTGCTCGGAATACCCAGCGGCCAGTGCGATGTCGCTGATCGAAGCCGGGCTGACCCGCAACTGGTGCTTGGCCCAACGCAGGCGGCTGGCACTGAGCCAGGCCTGCGGGCTGACCCCGAACTCACACCGGAACACCGCATGCAGACGGCTTTCGCTGATGCCGACAAAGGCGGCCATGCGCGCTACCGACCACACTTGTCCGGGCATTGCCTCCACGGCAGCGCACAAACCCTGCAGGCGCGCGCCGCTGCCCGCCGGGGCGAACGTATGCAGAAGGTCCGGCAGCAGCGCCGGCACCGGCTGCCCTGCCTGTACCCGGGCAAGCCGCTGCCGCAATGAGGCAGGTAGATGCAGCCAGCGCTGCCGGCACAGGTGCTCCTGGGTCGCGTCATCGAGCACACCCGGCCCGCAGTCGACAATCACGAAACCGTTGGGGCCGTCGGCCACCTGGTCGTGTGCCTCACCGGCAGCCACGAAGGCCCCCTGCAACAGGTCAAGACGGCCGCCCCTGCCCTCCATCTCGAACTGCAGCTCACCCTGCAGTGGCAACACCCACTGCGCATAGTCGTGGCGATCCAGGCCGGTGGCCTGGCCGTAGTGTCGTAGATGGAAGATCGCGCCCATACAACGAGTGTGCGCGCGCCGCTACCGGCCCGCAACGTTGCCGGGCGCTGGCGACACAGCCTCGCGCTAACCCTCCACGCCAAGGAAGGTGAACGGCGCGCTGGGCACGAAGTGCTGCAGCGCATCCCCGGCAAACGTATTGCGCTGGTCACGGCCGAGATCGAGCTTGAGCACCTTGCCGCCGAAATCGACCTTGGTCAGGTCGACCCAGAAGGTGTTGGGCGTCAATGCCGACTCGAAGAAATACAGGCGCCGCTTGTGGTCGGCAACCGTGCGCCAGCGGGTGGACGAAATGTTGGGCTCGCCCGGCGTGGTGATGCCGAACGGCACCGACACGTTGCGGATCACGCTGAACACACTGGCCAGCGCCTCCACCGGATCTTCCGCTTTCGGAATCGCGTTGATGTAGAACGACGCACGCGCGAAGCGGTCGGCCGAACGGTTGGTGCCGGGCAGCATCACCGTGCCACCGATCTGCTGCCAGTAGCTGTTCAACGCCAGTTGCTGGTCGAAGATCGGCGAATTGGTCATCACCTGGTAGCGGCGATCGTGGTGGATCACCTGGCGTCCGCCGATGTACTCGACGATCGCGCTGTCACCACTGGCATCGGACAGCGACAGATGCAGCGTCGCCTGGCGGTCTTCGCCAGGCACCTTGTCGGTGACGATCGAATACGGCTCGCGCTGCAGGGCGGTCACGGCTTCTTCCACCGTGGCGAAATTGTCCAGCACGTACTGCGCCCACAACGAGATCGACAGGCCGGGCTTGCCGCTGCGCTGAGCCGGGTATTCCGACTCGACCAGCCACAGCAGGTTGGCGACCAGGCCCTTCTCGTTCATGCCATCGGTGGTGGAGATGTCGTAGCCGGTGGCCACCACGCTGCCGTAGCGCGCAGTCCATGCGATCGAGCCCGGCCCGGCCTTGCCGGTGCGCGCGATGCCACGCGGCAACACGTAAAGATTGGTGGCGACATCCACTTTCCAGTCCATCGAGCGGGCGGTGATGACATCGCCGTTGTCGCCCAGATACACCGCGCGCGTGCAGGCCATGGCCGGCATCGACGCCGTCGCCAGTGCCGCCGCCAACAACGCGCTGCCGTTCCACTTCATCCGCGCCATGCCATGCTCCTTTCCCCGGGAAAAGTGATCTGAACCCTGCACCGGTGAGGCAAACGTGAAACCTCAGCGCAGCCAGCGGTCATGCAGCCAGAAACCAGCCGCCATCGCCGGCACGAACCACAGGGCTTCGCGCGCGCCCACCGCCAGCGCGGCCAGCGCCGGCCCCGGGCAATAGCCGACCCAGCCCCAGCCGATGCCGAACACTGCCGCGCCCAGCAGCAACCGCCTATCGACCGCCTGCGCTGCCGGCAGTTGGAAGCGCTCGGCGCAGCATGGGCGGTGCCACCGCCGCAGCCAGAACTGCCCCAGTGCACTGACCAGCAGTGCCGACGCCAGTACCCAGGCCAGCGTGGGATCGAAGTCGCCGGCCACATCGAGGAAACCGAGCACGCGACGCGGGTCGGTCATGCCGGCCAGCGCGAGACCGGCGCCGAACAGGCCACCGGCAGCACATGCGGCCCACAGGCTGCGGCTCATGACAGGCCTCCGCCGTGGCGCGCCAGGAACGTGGTGAGCATCGCGCAGGCCATGAACACCAGCACCGCCACCAGCGATCGTCGTGAACCACGGGCGAGGCCACAGACACCGTGGCCGCTGGTGCAGCCATTGCCCAGCCGCGTACCGACGCCTACCAGCACACCGGCAGCGATCAATTGCCAGGGCGGCAGTGCGTCACGCAACAACGCGCGCGGTGGTTGTCCCGCGCCCGCCTGCCAGCTCAGCACCGCCGCCGCAGCCACCATCAATCCGAGCAGGAAGGCCCAGCGCCAGCCACGATCACCACGTGGTGCGGCCAAGGCGCCTGCAGTGATGCCGCTGATGCCTGCCACCCGACCGAGCGTGGCCAGCAGCACCACTGCCGACGTACCGATCAGGCCGCCGCCTGCAATTGCCGCCCATGGCAGGTTCACGTCCCGCCCCTCTGTATCGCGCGCATCGGCTTGCTCTTTAATTTAGATTTCCCTAAATTAGACTTTCCTGAACTAACGGGTCAAGCCGTGCCCAGCATCACCACCGACAGTGCCGCGATGGCCGCGCATGCCGCACAAGCGGCCGCCCTGCTGAAATCGCTGGCCCACCCGGCGCGACTGCGTGTGTTGTGTCGTCTGGTGGAAGGCGAAGCACCGGTGCCGGAACTGCAGGCGGTGACCGGCCTGAGCGCATCGGCGCTGTCACAGCATCTGGCCGTGCTGCGCCATCTGGATGTGGTGGCAACGCGACGACAGGCACAGACACTGCACTATCGGCTGCTGGACGGTCCGGCGCTGGGGGTACTGCAGGCATTGCACGCGGCGTACTGCACTCCGCAGCGCTAGCGATCAGCCCGCGCTGAGCGCCGGCCGCACGACCTCGGTCAACAGATCCACCGCGGTAAACAGTGCACTGTCACCGTTCACCGTACGGGCGAACCCCGCCCAGTCCCCTGCGGAAAGCTGGCGCAGCAGCGCAGCGTCCACCGGCAACACGCGCATCGCCCAGTACGGAAACTGACGCTGGCCAACCCGGCCGCGCGCGAGCTCGACGATGTCGACATGACTGCCAGCCTGCAGGATGCGCTCATACACCGAATCGATGCCATCGGGTGGACCTTCGATGTACTGCAGGAAGCGCTCGCCGTCATTCAGCAACACGCCGGTCACCCCTGCCACCTTGTTGAAGCGCGCGGCATCTTCGACCAGCGCCTGCAGACGTTCGGCGGAAAGATCCGGCTTGGACTGGCTGACGTAGGCGATGGCACGCAGTGGCATGGAGCTTCCTTTGCAAGAGTGGTGCCACGGTAGCAGTTGCGGACGCGTCCGTCTCAGTACGCTCACGCGTCAGCTGAAGAATTCAGGAAACGGCCGGGCTGCGTCCATCGGCGCGGCGCGGCAGCAGTGCCTCGAACACCACCTGTCCTGCGTCGTTGCGCGCGCTCAGCTGTCCACCATGGGCACGCACGAACTGGTCAACGATGTACAGGCCCAGCCCCAAGCCGTTGCTCTGGTGGAAGCTTGCCTTGAACGGCTCGAACAAACGCGGCAGCAACGCTTCATCGACATGGCCGGCGTTGCTTACGCGCAGCGCGACCACGCGTGCATCGCCGCCATCGACCTGCACCTGCACCACTGCATCAGCGCCATGGGTGAGTGCGTTGCCGACCAGGTTGGCGATGATCTGCCCCAAACGATCCATGTCGCCCTGCAAGGTCGAATCACCGCGCACATCCAGTGCGATGCGATCAGCCCGATGACCGGCACCGGCCTCCACCAGCACCGCACGCGTCACCTCGGCCAGGTCGCAGGAACCGGTCTGCAGGCGCAGGCCACCACTGCGGATCCGCGAGAAGTCCAGCAACTGCTCGACCATGCGCGCCATCCGCAGCGTGCTGGCTTCCAGATAGCTCAGTGTCTGCTGCGCGCCGGCATTGTCGGCCGGCAGCTCCAGCGACAGCTTGTCGGCACACAGCAGGATGGCCGACAACGGCGTGCGCAGGTCGTGGGTCAGCACCGCGGCCATGGTCTCGTTGAGCTTCAACGCGCGCTCCAGCGCCTCGTTGCGTGCCTTCAGCAGCTGTCGCTGCTGGTAGAGCTCGATGAACACATTGACCTTGCTGAGGATCACCTGCGGCGCCACCGGCTTGTGCAGGAAATCCACCGCGCCGGTCTCGTAGCCCTTGAAGACCCTGTGCGGATCGTCCGGCGAGGCGGTCAGGAAGATGATCGGCACGTCGCGGCTGCGCTGCGAGCCGCGCATCAGCTCGGCCAGCATGAAACCATCGATCTCCGGCATGTGCACGTCCAGCAGCGCCAGCGCCACCTCGTGCTCCAGCAGCAGTTCCAGCGCCTGCGCGCCGGAATCGGCCAGCAGCAGGTTGACGCCCTCGCGGCGCAGCAGCGCCTCCATCGCCACCAGGTTCTGCGGTACGTCGTCGACGATCAGCAGGTTGACCGGGGCCTGCGACTGAGCAGGGTCCGGCGGCAGCAGGTTCATGCAAACAACTCCTTCAGGCGGCGACACATCAGTTCAAGGGGCAGCACGGCGTCGGCGCCGGCATGCTGCAGGGCGGAGGCCGGCATCATCGATGCTTCGGCCTCCTCGGGGCATTGCAGCCAGGCCTGGCCACCAGCGGTGCGCACCGCGGCCACGCCATCACTGCCATCGCTGCTGGCACCGGTCAGCAGGATCGCCAGCACACGCGTGCCGAACACGGCTGCGGCGGATTCGAACAGCGGATCGATGGCCGGCCGCGAGAACAGCACCGGATCGTCCATCGACAGTGCGATGGCCTGCGTGTCTTCCACCAACAGGTGGTAATCCGGCGGCGCGAACGTCACCGTTCCCGCCTGCAGCGGCTGCTTGTCCTCCGCTTCGCGCACGGTCAGCGCGCAGTACGGTGCCAGCACATCGGCGATGCGGCTGGAACGGTCGCGCGGCAGGTGCAGCACCACCAGTACCGGCACCGGCAGGGAGGCCGGCAACGCGCCAAGCACGATCTGCAGGGCGGCCACGCCACCGGCCGATGCGCCGACCACTACTACTTCAGGGCGGGACATCGCCACCATCAGGCCACCTTCCGGTACAAGCGGTGCTCCCGCGAACAGGCTTCGAACGCATCGTGATGGCGACCGAACTGCAGCGACTCCTTGCTGCCCAGGCCGAGGAAGCCGCGATGCACCAGTGCTTCGCGGAACAATCCCACCGCCCGATCCTGCAGGTCGCGATTGAAATAGATCAGCACATTGCGGCAGGACACCAGGTGCACTTCCGAAAACACCGTGTCGGTGGCCAGGCTGTGGTCGGCGAACACCACGTTGCGGCGCAACTGGCGGTCGAAGACCGCGCCGTCGTAGGCGGTGGTGTAATAGTCCGACAGTGAACCGGTACCGCCAGCGGCAAGGTAGTTCCGGCTGAACTGGGCCAGGCGGTCGATGCCGTAGGCGCCGGCTTCGGCCGTGGCCAGTGCCGCAGGGTTGATGTCGGTGGCGTAGACGATGCTGCGCTCAAGCAGGCCTTCCTCATGCAGCAGGATCGCCAGCGACCACACTTCCTCGCCGGTACTGCAGCCGGCCACCCACAGCTTCACCGAGGGGTAGGTACGCAGCACCGGCACCACCTGTTCGCGCATCTGCCGGAAATACTCCGGGTCACGGAACATCTCCGAGACCTGCACGGTGAAGAACTGCATGGCCTGGGCGAACAGCTCCGGCTCGTGCAGAAGCCGATGCTGCAGATCCGACAGGCGCTCGCACTCATAGCGCTGCATGGCCTGGCTGACGCGACGGCGCAGCGAGGACACCGCATAGCTGCGGAAGTCGTAGTGGTAGCGCTGGTACAGCGCTTCCAGCAGGACCTTCAGCTCCAGGTCGAACAGCGCCTGCTCGTTCATTGCCGCGAGCACCAGACCCGGCACAGCGATACCAGCTTGTCCACGTCGATGGGCTTGGCGATGTAGTCGTTGGCACCGGCCTGCAGGCAGCGCTCACGGTCGTCGGGCATGGCCTTGGCGGTCAGCGCGATGATCGGCAGGTCCTGCAGGTGGCGCTGCGCGCGGATCTCGCGCATCGCCTGCAGGCCATCCTTCTCCGGCATCATGATGTCCATCAGCACCAGGTCCACCTCACGCTGGGCCAGCCGATCAACGGCCTCCTGGCCGTTGCGGGCGATCTCCAGCGTCACCCCCAGCGGCTCCAGCACGCTGGACAGCGCGAAGATGTTGCGCACATCGTCCTCGGCCAGCAGCACGGTGCGTCCATCGAGCACGGTGTCGCGGCGGCGCGCTTCGCGCAGCAGGCGCTGCTGGTCGCTGGGCAGGTTGGCCTCCACGCTGTGCAGGAACAGCGTCACCTCGTCGAGCAGGCGCTCGGGCGAACGCGCGCCCTTGATGATGATGCTCTTGGAGTAGCGGCGCAGGCGCTGCTCTTCCTCGCGGCTGAGGGCACGGCCGGTGTAGACGATGACCGGCGGGAAGCCGACATCATCGTTGCCCGCCATGTGCTCAAGCAGGTCGTAGCCACTGCCGTCGGGCAGCGACAGATCCATCACCATGCAGTCGAAGGTGACCGTGCTCAGCTGTTCCACCGCTGCGGCAAGCGTGCCGACAGCGGCGATCTGCAGCTGATCGCGGCCCAGCAGCAGTTCCAGGTTGCGGCGCAGGTCGTTGTCGTCCTCCACGATCAGCAGGCGCCGTACGTCGCGCTGGCTGGTCTGTTCAAGCTGCTCGATGGCTGCCACCAACCGCTCGCGCGTGGTCGGCTTGATCGCGAAACCAATCGCGCCCAGCTCGCGTGCCACCTGGCTGCGGTCCATGCCGGAGACCACGTGCACCGGAATGTGCCGGGTGTCGGGGTTGCGCTTGAGCCGTTCGAGCACGGTCAGGCCGGAGACGTCGGGCAGGCCGATGTCCAGCAGGATGCCGTTGGGGCGCAGGTCCGCCGCCAGCGCCAACGCCTCTTCGGCGGTGGTGGCCACCACGCAGTCGAAATCGAGTTCGTGCGCCAGCGTCACCAGCGCTTCGGCGAAGACCGCATCATCTTCCACGGCCAGGATCAACCGCCCTGCGTGGTGGCGCCGGCCACGGTCATCGGCCACCGCGGCGACCGGAGTGGCGCTGGAGCGCTGGGCAACAGGCGTAGGGGCCGTCGGCGCGACGGGTGCCTTTTGTTCAGGCGCGGCGACTGCGGTGTCTCCGCCGGCCTCGGCCATCGGCGCGCCCTGCAGAGGCAGTTCGAGAATGAAGCAGCTGCCGCGGCCCGGCTCGCTGTCCACCTGGATATCGCCGCCCATGCGTACCGCGAGGTCACGCGAGATCGACAGACCCAGGCCGGTGCCACCGTAACGGCGGCGGGTGCTGCCATCGGCCTGGCGGAAGGCCTCGAAGATCAGCTGCAACTGATCGCGTGCGATGCCGATGCCGCTGTCGGAGACCTCGAATCGGATCCGGCCATTGCCGCCGCTGCGAACGTGCAGGCTGACCTTGCCGTGCTCGGTGAACTTGACCGCATTGGCGAGCAGATTCTTCAGGATCTGCTGCAGGCGCTGGTTGTCGGCAACCAGTTGGCTGGGGGCCAGGCCATCGGCCTCGATCTGCAGCGTCAGGCCCTTCTGCCGCGCCATCGGCTCGAAGGTCTCACGCAGCCGCTGCAGCACGCTGTCGACCACCACCACTTCATCGGCCAGTTCGACGTGCCCTGCTTCGATGCGTGACAGATCGAGGATGTCGTTGATCAGCGCCAGCAGGTCGTTGTTGGACGACAGGATGGCGCGGGCGTACTTGACCTGCTCGTCGCTGAGCGCGCCGTCCTTGTTGTCGGCCAGCAGCTTGGCCAGGATCAGCGAACTGTTCAGCGGCGTGCGCAGTTCGTGCGACATGTTGGCCAGGAATTCGGACTTGTAGCGTGAGGTGGCAGCCAGTTCGTTGCTGTTGCGCACCAGCTGGCCCTGCGCGACCAGCAGCGCCTGCTTCTGCGCCTCCAGCTCGTGGGTGCGCTCTTCCAGCTGCACATTGCTCTGCTCAAGCTCGGCCTGCTGCTGTTCCAGATGGCTCTGCGACTGCATCAGGCTGCGGCTCTGCTCTTCCAGCTCTTCGTTGGCCACGCGCAGTTCTTCCTGCTGCGCCTGCAGTTCTTCGCCTTGGCGCTGCGACTCCTCCAGCAGCACCATCAGCTGCCCGCGCAGCATCGAGGTACGCAGTGCAATGCCGATCGTTTCGGCGCAGCGCTCCAACAGTTCGTCATCCAGTGCACGCTGATCACCCACAACCGAGCGACCGAGCTCGATCACACCGACCACGGCGCCGTCACTGCTGACCGGGGCGAGGATGCGCTCGCGCACAGGCACACGTCCCAGGCTCGTCTGCAGCTCCAGCGTGGTCGCGTCGCCACCCTGCAGGTGCCGCGCCAGCTGGTCGCGGGCCACCTGCCCTGCCACCCCTTCCTGCAGGCCCAGCGTCGCCGGGATGCCGGTCGGCAAGGCCAGTCCACCGGTCAGCTGCAGGCGGCCTCCATCCAGTCGATAGAGCGCTCCAACGTCCGCACGCAGGTGGGTTGCCAGTGCCGTCACCGCCGCCTCGGCGATCTGTTCCGGCCCCAGTTCACCGCGCAGGCTGAGCGCCACTGCGTTCTCCGCTTCCTGCAGCCACAGCGCGCGCATCGCTTCGCGCCGCGCCTGGATGGCGCGCGATGCGATCAGCGCGATCATCAGGAAAGCGGCGCCACCGATGGTCCGGTTGACGAACGAGAAGGACGAATTGGTACTGGCCGGCGCCACGTTGTAGCCCACCGCCAGCAGCACGCAGGCGCTGACGGCCACCACGAACGGTACCCGGGCGCTGCGCTGGAACACTGTGACGCCGATGGCCATGAAATAGGCCAGCCACACCGCGTAGCCCAGCGGCACCACCAGTTCCAGCGCGGCCGTAGCCGCCACCAGCACCGCCGAGGTCATCCAGATCCAGCGATCACGCGTAGTCGCACCAGGACGCATGCAGGTCGGTTCCACATTGGAAAAGGGGGGTGATGTTACTCCGTGTCGCATTCAGCCGCATACGACCAATGGCACGGGCGTTGCGTGCACACCTTCTTCACACTGCACTGCCTACGTTCTCGTGCCTCACACAGGTAATACGCATTTCATCGTGGTCGCTGCCGCTTCGACGCCGTCCGTGTTGACGGACCCTTCCCGACAGCTGCGATTGCTGATCGACAGCGTGCGCGATCATGCGCTGTACCTGCTCGATCCCGACGGCATCGTCTGCAGCTGGAATCCCGGTGCCGAGCGCATCAAGGGCTACCGGTCGGAAGAAGTCATCGGTACCCACTTCGGGCGCTTCTACCTGCCGGCCGAGCGCGATGCCGGCGAGCCGCAGCGGCTGCTGCGACTGGCGGCGGAAAGCGGGCACCAGGCCGCCGAAGGTTGGCGGGTGCGCCGTGACGGGTCGCCGTTCCGCGCCAGCGTGGTCATCGAGTCGGTGGTCGAGAACGGCGAGCTGGTGGGCTTCGTCAAGATCACCCGCGACATCACCGAGCAGTGGCAGGCGCAACGGCTCCTGCGCGACGCGCAGCGGGCGCTGCGCCAGACCCAGCAGTTCGAGACGGTCGGCCAGCTCAGCCGCGGCCTTGCCCATGAGTTCAACAACCTGCTGACCACCATCGTCAATGCGCTGGACCTGCTGTCGGCACGCATGGGTGATGATGAGCGTGCCAATGCCCTGCTCACCACCGCGCAGGCGGCCAGCGATCGGGGTGCCCTGTTGACCCGGCAGCTGCTGGCCTTCAGTACCGGGCAGACCCTGATCCGCGAAACGCTGGACATCAATGCGCGTATCCACGACTGGCTGCCCGCCCTGCAGGCCACCTGCCCTGCCGGCGTCACCCTGGAAACCGCGCTGGCGGCCGGCCTGCCTGCGATACTCAGTGACACCGTGCAGCTGCAGACAGCGCTCGCCAATCTGGTCGGCAACGCTGCGGACGCCACGGTGGGGGGCGGTCGGGTACTGATCGCCACCGCGCTGGAACACCGCATGGACCCCGACGCCGAAACATCCCGGCAACGGACCTATGTGACGTTGAGCGTCTGCGATGAGGGCCATGGCATGGCCCCGGACATCGCCGAGCGCGCGACCGAACCTTTCTTCACCACCAAGGACATCGGCAAGGGCAGCGGTCTGGGCCTGAGCCAGGTGTTCGGATTCACCACCCAGAGTGGCGGTTTCGTTGATGTGTCCACCACGCCCGGTGTCGGCACCACGGTCAGCCTGCTGCTCCCTGCTACCGAGGACCCCGCACATGACCGATGATCCGATCCGCGTATTGATGGTGGAGGACCAGACCGATCTGCGCGAGATGATCGGGCTGGCCCTGCGCGACTTCGGCATCGACGTGGCGACCACGGCGGATGCGCAGGAAGCGGTCGCCCTGCTGCAGGGCGGCGCGCGTTTCGATGTGGTGTTCAGTGACATCAGCATGCCCAACGGCATGTCGGGCATCGAGCTGAGCGAGCATGTGGCGCGGGACCAGCCGCAGGCGCGGATGATTCTTTCCTCCGGCTACGCGCGCTCGCAGTTGCCGCCGCTGCCCGAGCAGGTGGAATTCCTGCCCAAGCCTTACCGGTTGCGGCAGCTGGTGGAGCTGCTCAAGCAGGAGTGAGGGACCGCTGTTTTGCCAGGCATGGCCTGGCACTACTGGGTAGCGACGTTGCTGTTTTGCCAGGCATGGCCTGGCACTACCCGTAGTGTCCGTCGCGGGCTTGCCAGGCGTGGCCTGGCGTTGCCCTGTCCTCAATAGCGACCCACCAGGTTCAGGTACCAGCCGCGGTGCGTGTAGTCGAACTTGGTCAGGTCGTCACTGAAGTCGGTGAAGTTGTAGCCCACGCCGACCCGGAAGTTGCGGCCGACATCACGGTCCACACCTGCCAGCCAACCTTGCCGGCGACCGCCATCGCGCACGTCCAGCAGGCGGTACTCCAGCAGGCCATGCCATTGGTAGTACAGGTCATAGCGCAGCTGCGCGGCACCGAAGTTCGTTGCTGAATCGAACCACGGGCCGGTGCCGCGACCATAGCGCACCTCGCCTTCGCGGCGGGCCAGCTTGGCCGCTACTTCCCAGCGGTGGTCGATGCGGTGCACGCCTTCCAGCGACAGCACCTGGGTACGCTGATCGTAGTCCACGCCGTTGACCTGGCCCATCGTCGACAGGTCGTACAGATAACTGTATCGGCCGAACAATGCCCAGCGATCATTATCCCAGGGGCGGTAGGCGAAGCCGAGATTGCCTTCGATGAAGCGTGCACCGGCCACCGGGTTGATCGCATCGTCGGTGTCGGCGTAGTTGAACCGCGCGGCGATCCGCCAGCTGTCATTGAGACGATGGCTGAGGCGATTGGTGCTGACCCATTGCGTGCGCCGCTCCGCACCGGTGTCACGACGCCACTCCACCTTGCTCTGCCACTCGGTACCCGGCGACGACCGGCCACCGGACAGGCTGATGGCCTTGCGGTCGACCTCGCCACTGCTTGCATCCAGCTTGCCATCGCTGAGGGTGAAGCCCGCGTTCCAGCCCACCGCCGGATAGAAATCCATGCCGAAGGTGTTGGCCAGGCCCGATTCCTCGCCGGATTTCAGGAACTGGCTCTCATTGAACACGTTGACCTGGTCAGACAGGCGCCAGCGCTGGCCCAGCGTCCAGCCATCCTGCGCGTTCGGGCTGAACAGCGGGTCGTACTCGCTGCGGTCGGTGGACTGGGTGAACGCACCATAGAAGCTGTGCTGCGGGGTCAGCTTGTACTCGGCATTGACCTGCGCGGCACTGCCGCGATCACCATCACTGACCTCGGCACCGATCGTGGACAGGTTGGCGAAGGTGTAGGTGCCACCGGCGACCACCGCATCATTGTCCGCGTAGCGGCCATGATCGTCATCGACGGTCAGCTGGCCGCCACCATAGAGGTCCAGCGCGGTACCGATGCGATGGGTGTAGCGCGCTGCCGCCAGCACACCGGCATTGCTGCCGATGCCGCGGTCTTCCTGCACCCGGCGCAGCTCGGCCGACACGCGGTCGTTGTCGCCGATCCGCCATTCGGCAGTGGCCTGGGCCTGGATCAACGATTCATTGCCGCGCCGTGCTTCGCTGTAACGCGCGTACAGGCTGAAATCGTCGGTCACGTAGCCCAGCAGCTCGGCGCCCTGCTCACGCACGCGCTGGCCGGTGTCGAAGCGGCCCACCGAGTAACCACCGTCGACCTGCCGCCACCAGGCACCGGCACTCCAGTCGCGCTGGGTCCAGCCCAGCTCGCGCAGGTTCACCCGGGCCTCCACCGCGGTCGCCTCGCCTTCGCGCGGCCCTTCGGGGTTGAGCCGGGTGAAGCTCAGGCCACCGTTGTCGGAGAAGAACACCGGTGCACTGGTCGCCTCGCTGCGGCTGTGTTCGACCTTCAGGTAGGTGCCACGCCCGGCCTGCAGGGTCAGGTCCGCACCGCGCAGCGAATAGTCCTGGCCGGCGCGCTGTTCGTCCACATAGGTAGCCCCCACCGCCACGTGATCGCCGAACCAGTGCTTGCCACGCACGCCGGCGGTGATGTCGTCATTGTCGAAGCCGGTCGGTACCCATTCGTAGTCGACGATCAGGCGCTGCTCGTAGCCGTCCAGCGGCACGTCGCGGCTGATCCGGCGCAGGTTCTCGCGGCTGACCTGGGCCAGTGGCCGGGTCAGCAGGATGCGTCCCTGCAGTGCGTCGATCTCGTAGTCGGCACCGCGCACCAGCGACACCCGCTGCTCGACACGGCCGGTGGTGCGGTCACGGATTTCCAGTACCACCTGGTCCGAGCCGCGCAGGATGCTGGCATGGCGCAGGTAGTACAGGCTGCCGCCGGTGCCGATGAACTCGCTGTGGCCCGGCGCGGTCTCGGCCTGCGAGCCGAACAGGCGCAGTTCGGTCTGCGCATCGCCCCATGCATTGGCGCCGCGCGAACGCCACGACAGCGCAGCACCGTACAGCGAACGCACGTACTGGGCGTATTCGGTACCGCTCAGGCCGGTGTTGTAGTTGCCCCACAGTGCCTGGTTCTTGTCCCAGTCCATGCGCAGGTAGAAGCGGCCCATGCTGTCGACGTCGCGCTGGGTCAGCGAATCGTCGCCATAGGTGGGGTAATACAGGTCCGGGTCCAGGCTGCGGAACAGGTCCTGCGGATCGGCGGTGGTGAAGCCGGTGAACAGTTCGTCCAACGGCCGGTTCTGCGTATCGGCCTGTGCAGTCAGCAGATAGCGGCCGCGCGTCTTGGCCTTCAGGTAGAACGCCAGCCGCCCATCACTGAGCACATCATCATCGCGCTCGCCACGGGCGACGTCGCGGCCCGCACCACTGGCCTTGTTCTGGTACACCGTGACATCGGCCAGGCCGACACCGAACAGATAGCGGCCGCTGACATCCACCTCCAGCGTGCGCGCAATCGCTGGTGCATCGGGGCGCTCGACCCGCACATCGAACGCGTGGTGACCGATCGGCATCAGGTACTCCGCGGCGAATTTGCGGTCCTGGTCCAGCGGGTAGCTTTCGCCGTTGATCTTCAGTGCCGCGCCAAGCGGCAGGTCACGGCCGCGCAGGCGCACGCGCGAGCCGTACACCGGAATGTTCTGCTGACGCAGGCCGTTGCTGTCGAACACCTGCTCCAGCAGCGACAACGAGGCGGCCTGATTGGCATCGACGGCCGTACCGCGGCGATCTTCCAGGGCGTCACGCAGCTGCTGGTTGCCGCGCTCCACTTCGGCCAGCGTCACCAGCTGCATGGACTGCGCCGAGGTCTCATCGACATTGCCTTCGGCATCGTACGCGCGCAGCACATAGATCAGGCGGTCGCCACGACGCAGCGGCGTGGACGCCGGCAGCGTACCGTCCCAACTGCCCTGCCCGACCGCAGCCACAGGCAGTTCAAAGGTCGCCAGGGGCGCGACCCGGTCGCTGTCGCTGCCGCGGTAGATGCTCACTTCCAGGCGTTTGATGAACACGGTGTAGTTGCCACGCACGAAGAATTCGACCGGACGCGCGATGCGGCCCTGGTCGAAGGCCACCATCCCCGGCGCCGAAATCGACAGCTCGGGCTGGCCCATGGCGGGGTCTTCGGTGGCCCAGATCGCGCCGCCCTCCGGCAAGCGGATCATGAACTCACCACGCACGGCCGCCTTGCCCGGCTCATCCAGCGCGATGCTTACGCGGCGGTCCGGCTGCAGTACCTGCGACGACGAGCGCGTCGACGTGCCTTCGGTCACCGGCTCATCGAAGCTGCGCGAGCGCAGGGTGAACAGCAGGTCGCCCTCGGCGCTGCACTGGTTGCCTTCGCAATGGATGGGCGCGGCGTCGCTGGCCGCGGCGTTGACCGGCGGCGGCGCCGCCTGCGCGGTTGCTGCCAGGCCCAACAGCAGCGCCTGGTACAACACAGCGCGGTGCAGGCGGGCAGGACGCCGGGCAACAGAGTGATGGGCGCTCATCGGCGGGCCTCCTGTTGGCGGGCCGCCGCGCGGGTGGCGGCGGTCTCCTCGTTGCGCACACGCAGACGTTGCTGCACGGCGGGGCTGAGCTGGACGCGCAGCGCTTCGAACACGGCGTTGGCACGGCGCAGGCCCAACGCCTGGTTGTAGACATGGCTGCCACGTACATCGGTATGGCCGACCAGGCTGACCTGGCCGCCTCCCATCTGCTCCAGGCGCGCGGCGATCGCAGCCAGCAGCGGCCTGAACTCCTCGCGGATCACCGCCTTGTCGGTGTCGAACAGCACGTTGCCGAGCAACGCACCACCGGCATCAACGCCAGCAACCAGCGAGTGCGGATCGCGCACATCGGTACGCAACTGCACGCTCAGGCCAGCGCGCGACCCTTCGGCCACCTCGGCCTGCAGCGCATCACGCACGGCCACCGCACGGGCGAAGGCCAATGCATGGCTTTCGCCGTTGGCGGCAATCACCACGTCACCGCCCTGGTAACGGTCAACCGCCTCGGCCATCTTCGCCAGCACCGGGCGATAGCTGGCGCGCAGTTCGCTGCTGCCCGGGGCGAACAACACCTCGCCCAAGGCCAGCTCGGCGCGCTCGGCAGCCGCCTGCGGCGACGGCGGCAGGCGCACGCCGAAGCTGAAGCGGGTCGGCACGCCCTGGGTGACCCGACGCAGCAACGGATTCTCGGTGGTCAGCTCGGAACCACCCGGTACCGTTGCCGGATCCAGCTTGACGATGAAGTTGCGGCCCAACCGCGCATCGCCACCGTGCACATCGGCCAGGTGGTAACGACCGAACGGATCGGTCTCGATCAGCAGGCCCTCCACCGTGGCCAGGCGCACGCCGGGAATGCCCTGCTCCTGGATGCCGTGGTTGCCGATCACGTAGGCAACCTCATAGCCCTCGGCCACCCGCGCGATCTCGCGATGCACGACCGGCTCGGCCGCGGTCAGGCCCTTGGCCGCCTCGCCACTGCGCTGCACGGTTGTGACACCCTTCGCATCCAGCTTCAGGCGATGGCCCTGTGCGCTTTCCAGCACGAAATCATCGGTAAAGGACAGCTCGCGCAGACGCTGGCGGATCACCACCTGGTGGCTCTCGACCGTGTCCGAGGTAGACGCAAGCCCATGCACCACGCCCACCTGCACGCCATGCAGCAGCGGCGCGCTGGCATCGGCCAACGGCTGCGGGCCATCGCCACGATCCAGCGTTGTCGAACCCGGCACGTAAGCGTCGGGCGCGAACCCGCCCTGCACGCGTACACCGGTCAGTTCCGCGCTGTCCTGCCAGCCGTCGCCATCACGATCATCGAACACGCTGCCGAACACCAGGCTGTCTTCCAGCAGCGGATCGGCGTCCATGCGCACTTCAGCGGTCGCCACGTTCGACAGCGGAGTGCCGTCATCGGCAGTGGCCACGGCCTGGTTGATGTGGTTGCCGGCACGCACGCCCGCACCGACACGCAGCAGGTAGGTGATGGTGGCACTGCGGCCCACGGCAATGTCGACCGCGCCGATGCGCAGCGGGGTCTGGCTGCCGCCCAGCGAGAACGCGCCGTCGTCGTCGGCCACGCGCATCGAGCCATCCACGTAGCTGAAGCCCGGCGGCGGTGTATCGACCACCACGCCGTCGCGCCAATGACTGCTGCCGACGTTCTCGACCACCAGCTGGTAGCGCACCAGGTCGCCGACTTTCACCAGCCGCGGGTTGGCGGTCTTGGTGATGCGCAGCGCGAAGTCCGAAATCACCTTGTGCCGCGTTTCGCAGGTGGTGCACTCCGGCGGCGGCGAACCATCCGGGTACTGGCCACGCAGTCGGTTCAGCACCTCGGTGCGTGCCTCCTGGTTGACGATGGCCTGGTAGACGAATTCATGCTGTCCCAGTGGGGTACCGGTCGGCAGCGTGCAGACGATGTCGGCCCCCTGCTGCGCGCAGCCGGCCGGCAGCGTATCCACGCTCAGGCCTGCGTCGGGCGTATCCACCAGTTGCAACGGCTGCCGCAGCGAAGCACGCTCGACGGTGGCCCGCAGGGTATAGCGCAGCCGGTCACCCGGGCGCACTTCACTGCCACTGGCGGGGCCGGACAGCTTTTCCAGCACCACGCGCGGCTCCGCCAGCACGTGCTCGGTGCTGCAGGTGCCGATGCAGGTCGGGGTATCGCCACCACTGCCCAGCACCGCGTTGCGGACGCTGCCACTGGCCTGCGCATTGACCAGCGCGCGGTAGCCCAGCGTGTAGGTGCCGGGTGCGGTGCCTGCCGGCAGCGTGCATACCAGCGGATTGCTGGCATTGCAGGTGAAGGAACCCGGCTGGGTCACCGACTGCAGGTCCAGGCCTGCACCCAGGGTATCGGTGAGGGTGAGCACATCGCTGGTCTGCGAATTGGCGACCACCACCTCAACGCTGTAGTCCACTGCATCCCCCATGTTGACCGGCGATGCCGTGCTGGAGGACTTGCGGTAGGTGACCGTCGCCGCCAGCACCGGCGTGGTGGTGGTGCAGTCGGTGGTGCAGGTATTGGTACCGGTGCCGCTGCCAAGCACGGCATTGCTGACGCTGCCCTTGGCCTGTGCATTCACCGTTGCGGTGTAGTTGACCGTGTAGGTGCCCGGTGCGGTGGCGGCCGGCAACGTACACACCAGCGGATTGGCCGCATTACAGGTGAAGCCGGTGCTGGCGGTGACTGAACCGAAGTCCAGGCCCTGCCCCATGTTGTCGGTCAGGCTGAACACAGTGGTGGTGCGCGAGCGGCTGACCACAGTGGTCAGGGTGTAGGCGATGCTGTCACCCACCTTGACCGGGCCGGCGGCGGCCGAGGTCTTACGGTAATCGATCTGGCTGCCTGCCACCGGCGTAGTGGTATCGCAGTTGACGGTGCAGCTCGGGTTGTCACCGCCGCTGCCGAGCACCGCATTGGTCACCTGGCCGGTGGCCTGGGCGTTGACCACGGCGGTGTACGACAAGCTGTAGCTGCCCGGCGTGGTACCGGCCGGCAATGTGCACATCAACGGGTTGGCCGCATTGCAGGTGTAGGCGCCGGCACTGGTCACGCTGCCCAGATCCAGACCGGTGCCCAGCGTGTCGGTCAGCGTCACCACGTCGGTGGTGCGCGAGTTGGTTACGACCGTGGTCAAGGTGTAGGTCAGGCTGTCACCCACCGACACGGGGCCGGCACTGTTCACCGACTTGGCATAGCTCACGCCCGGCGTCGCCACCGGCGTGGTGGTATCGCAGTTGGTCGTGCACGAAGGCGTGTCGGGGCCGGTGCCGATCACGGCATTGCGTACCGTGCCGCTGGCCTGCGCGTTGACCGTGGCGGTGTAACTCAGGCTGTAGGTACCCGGAACCGTGCCGGCGGGCAGCGTGCACACCAGCGGGTTGGCCGCATTGCAGGTAAAGATGCCCGCGCTGGTCACGCTGCTGAAATCGAGGCCGCTGCCCAGCGTATCGGTGAGGGTGACCACATCGGTGGTGCGCGAACGTGCAACGGTCACGCTGAGCGTATAGCTGATGCTGTCGCCCACCCGCACCGGTCCACCGGTGGAGGCCTGCTTGGCGTAGCTCACCTGCGGGCTGGCCAGTGGCGTTGTGGTATCACAGCTGCCGACACACGTCGGATTGTCAGGACCGCTCGGCACAACGGCATTGCGCACCTGGCCAACAGCCTGTGCATTGACGATGCCGGTATACGAGAACGCGTAGGTTCCCGGCACGGTGCCGGCTGGCAGCGTGCACACCAGCGGATTGCCGGGCACACAGGTAAAGCCGCCGGCATTGGTCATGCTGCCGAAGTCCAGGCCAGTGCCCAGGGTGTCGGTCAGCGTGGTCTCCGCGGTGGTGCGCGCATCGGCAACGACCACGCTCACTGTGTAGGCAACGCTGTCGCCCACCGCGACCGGGCCGGCCGTAGCGCTGGCCTTGGACACCGAGATGCGCGGCGCCGCCACCGGCGTGGTGGTGGTGCAGTTGCTGCTGCAGGTGGGAGTATCGGTACCGGTGCCCACCACCGTATTGACCACCTGGCCACTGGCCTGCGCGTTGACGGTGGCCGCATAGGTCAGGCTGTAGGTGCCCGGCACGGTGCCCGCTGGCAGCGTGCACACCAGCGGATTGGCTGCATTGCAGGTAAAGGCGCCGGCATTGGTCACGCTGCCGAAGTCCAGGCCGGTGCCGAGGGTATCGGTCAGGGTCAGCACGTCGCGGCTGTTGCCGTCGGCAATGGTGACATCGACGGTGTAGCTCACCGTCGCCCCCACCGCCACCGGACCGGTGGTGTTGGAGCGCTTTGCATAGCTCACCCGGGTGACCGGAACGGTCACATCGCTGCGGGTGCAGTGGTTGGCGTCGGTGCAGGCCTCGCCCGGTGCGGGCGGATTGCCACCATTGAACGGATCGTAGCCACCACCGACGCTGGCGTGGTTGCGCAACAGGCCGCTTGCCGATGCGGACACGATCACAGGCAGGGTGAAGCTGCTGCTGTCACCAGGGGTGCCGGCTGCCGACAACACCTGGCTGCTGGTGCAGGTCACCGCCTGGCCGCTCGCAGTACAGCTCCAGCTGCCGCTGGTCAGGGTGCCGGTCCAGTTCTGCACAATGCCGGCCGGCAGCTGGTCACGCACGGTGATCGCACCTGCCGGTACGTTCGGCGGATTGCCGGTCGGCACATTGGTGGTGTTGCTGATCGTCAGCGTGTACTGGGTGCCAGCCTGGCCGTAGTTCCAGATGCCGCCGGTGGCATTGTTGCCCTTCACCACCTTCAGCGCGGGTGCGGTGATGGTGATCCGGTGGTCTTCCACTTCACCGTCATCGGCCACGCCGGTCGGTTGCTGGATCTGCGCCGCATTGGTCGCATAGCGCAGGCGCACGTAACTGGTACCCGCACTTACCTGCGTGGGCACGGTCCAGCTCAGATTGGCGCCGCCGCCACTGCATGTGGCGATGTTGCTGCGCTCGCCCGTGTCGAATGTGCCGTTGCGGTTGAAGTCGATCCAGCCGGCCACACTGCCGGTGCCCACACACGCCACCGACTGATTGATTGGGGTCCCGGCCTGCATCACCGTCAGCGCGTACGTCGTCGGCCAGGCGTTCTCTTCGTTGGGGTTGCCTGCGGGGAAGTTGTCGTCGCCCTTCGCATCGACGCTGTAGCTGCTGCGCTGTTCGGTATCGGGCCCGACGGTACCCAGGAAGTCGGTCAGCGGCGGTGCCAGACCACCCGGTGTATAGCCGGCGGTATTGATGTTGGTGGGCGTGGCGTTGACCGGCAGGCCATCTGGCCGGAACTGCAGGTCGTCCACCACGTGCATGGCATCGCCATAGCTCTGCGGCGCGTCGCCGAAGTCGGCGTACGGCACCAGCAGGCCGATGGCGATGGCGGTGGTGCCGCTGCCGCGCATCGAAAAGCCCATGTTCACCGCAAAGTTGCCCGGCGCATGCGCGGCATTGTCGAAATTGAGGAAGGTGACCGCAGCGGTGTTGTTGTCGTTGCCTGGTCCAAAGCGGACCACGCTGTTCGCACCGATCATCGACTTGGTGACGTTGTATGGGCCAGCACCTACGTTCTTGCGCACTTCGACCACGTTCCAGGTACCGCGCGCGGTGGCCTCGACGAACTCGCCACTGTTGTTGATCGACTCGGCATCGGCCATCACCACGCCGCGCAGGCGGTAGGGCGTGCCGCCCAGCGTCGAGACGCAGTTGATCTCGAAAGACGATGTACCGCTGCTGCGCGATATACCCGCGATCAGCTGATTGGCGCCGCCGGTACCACCGACGTTGTACAGGTCATCCAGACTGTCACCGCTGAAATTGCCTGGACGATAGCTCTGCAGGAGGCCACCACCGCTAATGTTGGCCAGGCTGCAGGTGACGTTGAGGTCGATGCCGGAGGCGATCGGCATGGAAATCGACGACGTGTCCCCGTTGCTCAGCGTCACCCCGTGCGTGCCCAGGTCGGTGCCGCCACCCCAGGTCAGCCACAGCACGGTGTTGCGGTACGGGCTGCTGCCGCCGGTCGCGTAGGCTGCAGCCCAGGCCAGCGATGGCAGCATCGCCGACAGCAGCAACAGCAGGCCCGCGGCCAGGCATCGTCCGGTCCGGCCGGGGCGTGCACTTTTTCCAGGATGAACGGATTCACCGCCCGCGCTGATGCGCGACGTCGTCGACTGCCACATGTCTGTTTTCCCCGTCGTCGGCCCGCCGAGGGCCGCTGCTCAGTGGATAGCCCGGGGATCTTTCGATTTCCGTCCCGGCCTCACATGCACAGTTGTAGCAACCGCCCCCTGGGCCATCGTGCACGGATCCGGCAGCCCGACCGCCCTTTCCGGCAATTCGTCACGCATTTTCGGAGCGCGGACGAGACGCCTGGTGGACGTGCACAACAGAAATGCCGCCGGGCCATGGGCTACCGGCGGCATTGAAGTGGAAGGGGAATCGCGCCGCGCCTGGCGGCCGCCGCGCTGCTACCAGGGCACGAAGAGCAGGATCAGCACGATCACCAGCAGCACTGCGGCGACGGTCAGCAGCACGTTGCGCTGGCGCCAGGAAGGCTTGGGGGTGCCGGGGGTATTCATGGGGGCGCTCCTAGGCAACCGTTGGGGACGCCACCAGACTGCCGAGTCCGGCTGCAGCAGCGCGTGCAGGTGATGTGCACCGGGAGTGCAGAGCCCGGTACCCTCTGCTCAGTCGGCGGGACAGGCCATGAACAGCAGCTCCGCCGTAGATTCCTGTTCAATCGCGACGAATCCTAGGTTGCGATACAAAGCCACCGCGGCCACGTTGTCGCGATACACGCGCAGGGTGAGCCGCCGGACGCCATCCGCCTTCAGCGCCTGCCTGCTCAAGGATTGCATCAGTACACGCCCAAGGCCACGCCCGCGCGCCTGCGGAGAAACAATGATCCGACCGAGATGGGCGGTATCGGCTCTGGTCAGCCAGTACTGGCCGAAGCCAAGGCAGTTGTCCTGCGGGTCCAGCAATACCCAGCCAGGGCGGACTTCCAGTTCCAGGGCGTGGGCCAGGCGATCCGGCGCCAGCGGAAATGCGACGCCGGGCCCTGCCCAACGCTGGGTGGCCGCGGCCGAATCAAGCCAGCTGACGATGGTGGCGTAGTGCAATGACTGCACAGGCTGCAGGTGCTCGGACATGATCATTGGCGAGGGGATGTCACTCCGCACTCTAGCCCAGGGCAGCTACCAGCAAAGACGGCAGGCCGTGACCCGCCCCGTTCCGCGCTGCCACCTGCAAGCCGGAACCATGAGGACTTTCACGATCGACTGTGGTGACCCCGGCCCGATTCGAACGGGCGACCTTCCCCTTAGGAGGGGGACGCTCTATCCAGCTGAGCTACGGGGCCATCGGCAGCGGCAAAGGATACCGTGTCCAGCTGAATGGACCAAGCGGCGCGTCTCCTGCAGAGTGCCCAGCATCGGTATTCTGTTCGTCTCCATCCGCTGCACCCGCAATGTAAACGCATGATGACCTTCTGGGAGAGCCTGTCTGCACTCGGCGACAGCCGCGCCCTATTTCCACTTGCCACTGTACTAGCCTTGTTCCTGCCAACATCTCACCGCCGCCTGCTGTGGCGATGGGCGGCGGTCGTCATTGTGGTCGCCGCTATCACGCTGGCCAGCAAGATCGCATTCATGGGTTGGGGTTTCGGTTTGGAGTATCTGGATTTCACTGGTATCTCTGGCCATGCCGCGATGTCCAGCGCTGTCTATCCCGTGACCTTCTGGTTGCTGGCAAGCGGTCGGAGTCGACGTCTACGGGCCTGGGCCCTCGCCGGCACAGGGCTTGCCGTGGCGATCGCCGTCTCTCGACTGCCTTTGCAAGCACACTCTCTGTCTGAGATCGTCATCGGACTCAGCCTCGGCCTAGCCGCGTCTGCTTGGGTGCTGCACGGCTCGCAGATGCGGGGAAGCGTCTTGGCCGTGCGTGGCCGCGCCGCGTTGATGGCCATTGCCGCCGCCACGACCATCCCGGCGTTGCTTGCGGACCTGCATACCCATGACCTCGTGAAGGCCACGGCGAGGACAATGTCCGGCCGCGGACAAGCGTTTGAACGCCACGATCTGCGCGGCCACCCGACGCCAGCCAAACACAACCGTTGACACGTAACTTTCACAAACCTTGACAGCCAGGATTCGTCCACCGAACATAAGCGAGGAATTTTCCCTGACGGAGCAGGCATCCCCATGTTCAAGAAGATGATCGCAGTTGCGGCACTGGCGGCCTTGTCCGCCTCCCCGATGATGAGCTTCGCACAGGAAGCGCAGGCTACGGCCGGCACCGAGACTGCTGCTGAAGTCGCCGGAGCAGAAGCTGCAGGCGTCTCGACTGCTGCCGTGGTCGGCACCACTGTGCTCTCCGTCGCTGCGGCGGCCGTTGCCTACAGCATCGGCGGCGACAGCACCAGCGGCAGCAACGACAGTGGCAGCGGCACCGATCCCGGTGGCCCGGGCCCGGGCGGCCCCGGTACGGGCGGCACCGGCGGTACGGGTGGCACCGGTGGTACGGGTGGCACGGGCGGCACCGGCGGCTGATCAACGCACTGCGTATCACTCAGGCCCTCGCCGGGCGCGACCCGGCGGGGGTTTTTTATGCCTGCCAGACTCTCATTTCTCATGAACAACATTACCCCTCGCCTTCTTGCCGCTGCGCTTGCCGCAGCGGCACTGTCCAGCTGTGCGCTTGCACCCGGGCAGCACCTGCGCCGTAGCGACCTTGCCATTGACCGCCAGAGCGGCAATGGCCAGCTGGAAATCGTCACCATCACTCCGAAGCTTGTAGCGCAGGAGAATGCCGCGCGGGCGCAGAATTCGCTGCCAGCTGCGCTGTTCGATTACCAACCTGCGCCATACACCGTCGGCGCCGGCGACATTCTCTATGTCACCGTATGGGATCACCCAGAACTGACAGTACCGGCAGGTCCACAGCAGCAAGGCACTCTGGCGGGGCGCCTTGTGCAGAGTGACGGCACATTGTTCTATCCCTATATCGGCAAGGTCATGGCGTCGGGCAAGACGCCAATGGAGCTCCGCGAAGAAATCAGCAATCGTCTGGCCAAGTACGTGGAGTCGCCTCAGGTGGATGTGTCCGTCCTCAACTACGGCAGCCAGCGCGTCTGGGTGACAGGCGCCGCCCAGCGCTCATCACCGATCGCCATGGGCACATCGCCGATGACGCTTGCGGACGCGATCAGCCAAGCCGGGCTGGACAACATGCAGGCCGATCTGTCCGGCATCCAGCTCAGCCGGGAAGGCACGACCTACACCATCAATCTGGAAACCCTGGCCCGCGAGTTTGGCGGTCGCCAATTACTCCTCAAGGATGGCGACTCCATCTTCGTGCCCTACCTGGATCGCAAGGAGATCTTCGTGGTGGGCGAAGTCAATCAGCCCGGCGCCTACAGCTTCCGCACCGGCGATGTCTCGCTGAATCAGGCGCTTGGCCGTGCACGCGGCCTGCTGCAGCAGACCGCAAATGGCAACGCCGTGTATGTCATCCGTGGTAGCACGGACCTGCAGCAGGAGCCCTCGATTGTGTACCAGCTGGAGGCGCGCTCGCCAACTGCCTTTGCCGCCGGCAGCCAGTTCCACCTGCGACCGGGCGACGTGGTATTTGTCGGCGCTGCCGGCGTCAGCCGCTGGAACCGCTTCGTGAATCAGCTGCTGCCTTTCACTAATATCCTGTACAACGCGGCGCGTACCGGAACCGAAATCAGGGACAATTGATATGGCACGCATGGACGCGGCCCGCCACTGCCTGGCACATCGCGCCTTTGGCGTGCTGTTGCCGGCCATCGTCGCCGCGTTGCTGCTCACCAGCTGCACTACCGGCAGCCGTTCAACAGTGGACGCCTTCCGGCTGATCACCTATCGCCCGGCACAGGTAACTGCCGAGCGCGTGGCCAGCAATCGTTTTCCGCAGATGCAAGTGGACGCGCCTGATATCGCTGCCGTGGCAGTGCTCGGCTACGTCGACGCTGGCCGTCAGCAGTGGTTCGCTGGTTCACATGCAGTGTTCGAGATGGATCGCCACGGCCTGCTGCTGGGTGGAAGTGGGCTGGGGCAGCAATGGCGTGCCCGCATCGACGGCCCTTCTCCGTTCAACGACCTGCGTGCTGTAACCACGCCAGTGACCGTGCAACGCCGCTATGACTGGGTGCCCGCCTACCAGGTCAGCGTGGCCGTGACCGGCATCCTGAGCAGGGGCGTACTCGAGCAGGTTGACATCCTCGGCACGAGCCGCACCCTGCAGCGTTTCGACGAACAATTGCAGGGCGGGGGCATGCATGGCCGCAATGTCTACTGGGCCGATCCCGCCACCGGCTTCATCTGGAAGAGCCGCCAGCATCTGGCGCCCGGCCGCATTGCGGAGCTGACCCAGCTCAAACCCTATCGCCCGGCCAAGGATTGAGCCATGACGTTCAGAACTCTCAACCCAGCAATCCTCGCCGCGTTGTTTGCCGCCAGTGCTGCCCAGGCCGCGCAGGTGCATATTGAAGGTGCGGCTGACGCGGCCGGGGCGTACGAACTGACGGCCGGCGCCCGCCTGGCAGATGGCATGTTGTTGGCCCGCCCACGCGTCGACGCCTACCTGCTGGGTGCCAGCTTCGAGCGACCACAGGCAGTGCAAGCTCAGACGCGGTTGCGTGCCGGGCTGCAGTACGGTGCTGAGCAGCTGGCAGAGTCTGCTGACGCACAGGTTGCGGCACTTGCGCACACACTGCTGACCTGGCTGGACACGCATCAGGCGACCGGCCGCGCCCCCATTGCTGGTGCCGCGCGGCTGATCCAGGTGCAGCCCGCGAACAACCCGGTACTTGCTCCGGGCGATACGCTGCGGTTCCCGCTGCAGCCGCGCACGATCACCGTCATGGGTGCGGTGGAGCAGACCTGCCGGCTACCCCACTCCCCGCAGCGCGACGCGCGTGACTACCTGCGCGACTGTCGTCCGAGTGTGTTTGCCGACCGCGACAACATCTATGTAATCCAACCCGATGGGCACGTCCAGCAGCTGGGTATCGCCTTCTGGAACCGCGCAGATCTCCAGGCTGTCGCTGCCGGCGGCACGGTGTTCGTGCCCGTACGTGCTTCGCTCATCAAGCGCATCGATCCGCTGTTCAACAGCGATTTTGCCGCGTTCATCGCCACCCAGCCTGTCAGCCCGTGATGACCCAGTCCTACCCGCGTGCGCGCTTGGTGCGCCCCGCCCGATTTGCGCTGAGCGCGCTTGCCCTGTCGCTTTCCAGCGCCCTGCACGCACAGGAGGCACCGCCACCCACCTCCAATGAATGGGGCGGAGTAGGCCTGCTGCAGACGCCGACGGCGCGCATGGCCGACGATGGTGATCTGAGCTTCACGGCTTCCTACAACGCACCCTACGCGCGGTACAACCTGACAATGCAGCCATTCCCATGGCTGGAGACCTCATTCCGTTACATCAACGTCAACAACCTGCTGTATGGCAGGAGCGTAGCCGGTGACCAGCACTACAAGGACAAATCCATCGATTTCAAGCTGCGCCTATGGGAAGAGTCACGCCTGCTGCCGGAGGTAGCCTTTGGCGTTCGCGACCTAGGCGGCACGGGCTTCTTTTCCAGCGAATACATAGTCGCCAACAAGAACTTTGGGCCGATCGATGCATCCCTCGGGCTCGCCACCGGTTACATCGGCAACCGCGGAGACTTTTCCAATCCTCTCGGAACGCTCGATGATCGCTTCAAGAACCGACGCCCCGTGGCAAACAGCGAAATCTCGCAGGCGGGCAAATTTGGTCTCAGCAACATGTTCAAGGGGCCGGTCGGCATCTTTGGTGGCATCACCTACCAAACGCCGATGGATGAGCTGCTGCTCAAAATCGAATACGACGGCAACGACTATCGCCGCGAACCCCGCAACAACAATCTGCGCCAGCGCACGCCCATCAACGTGGGCCTGGTCTACCTGCCCAATCCCAATGTCGAGCTGACCGCAGCATGGGAGCGAGGCGACGCGGCGATGTTCTCGCTCACCCTGCGAGGCAACCCCGGCAATGCCCCTGCGGCACCGAAGCCGTTTGACCCACCACCTCAGCGACTGCTGCCCAGGGCAGTCGTTGCCACCCGTATGATTGCTTCCAGCGACGAGAGCAGCAGCACTCCGCCTGCGACAGCGCTGGACTGGGCCGCAATCAGCGCGGAACTGCAGAGCAATGCAGGTTTCCGTGTCGAGCGCATCTCACGCCGTGGCGACGAGTTGTACGTCGACGGTTACCAGACACGCTACCTGCACGCTGCCAAGGGCCTGGGCCGGGCCACCCGCATCCTCGCCAACGCAACCGGCAATGACTACGACTGGTTCACCCTGCGCACCGCCCGCGTGGGCATGCCCATCGCCGATCTGTCGATCAACCGTGAAGCCTTCGCCGGTTACCTGGACGGCACAGTCGGCGAGGATGTGCTACGCCGGAGCACGGAACTCCAGCCGGCAGATGCGCGTGCGCGCGAAACGCTTTACAAGCCCAAACGAAGCCCCTTTGGCGGTGGCTTCAACATCGGCTACCGGCAGAACCTCGGCGGCCCTGATGGCTTCATCCTGTATCAGGTTGCGGCCAACTATTCAGGCAGTCTGCTCCTACGCGACAACATCTGGTTGACCGGCACCGTCAGTGCAGACATCATCAACAACTACCACAAGTTCAAGTACAACGCGCCCAGCCGCCTGCCACGCGTGCGCACGGACATCCGCCAGTATCTGACCACCTCCGACGTGATGCTGCCCAACCTGCAGGCCAACATCGCCGGACGGCTGGCACCGGACCTGTATGGCATTGCCTACGCGGGTTATCTGGAGTGGATGTATGCGGGCGTCGGCGGCGAGCTGCTATATCGTCCTAGCGGAGAGCGCTGGGCGGTCGGCGCAAACCTCAACCGGGTGCAGCAGCGTGACTACGACCAGCACTGGGGTCTGCGTGACTATCGCATCACCACTGGCCACGCCACGATCTACTACGCCTTCGACGCCCGTGAGCGAATCATCGGCTCGCTCTCGGTCGGCCAGTACCTCGCTGGCGACAAGGGTGCCACTCTGGACTTGGCCCGCGTATTCGACAACGGTGTGACGATGGGCGCCTACGCGACCAAGACCAATGTCTCGGCGCGTGACTTTGGTGAAGGCAGCTTCGACAAGGGCATCTACTTCAGCATTCCGCTCGATGGCTTCCTGCCGCGCTCCACGCGCGGTCGCGCGGCCTTCAACTGGAACCCACTGATCCGCGATGGCGGCGCCATGCTTGGACGCAAGTACGGCCTCTACGGCATGACGGGCGACCGCGACGAACGCTTCTTCTACGACAACATGCGTACGATCGACGATTGAGAGCACTGCCTGACGCACTAGACGCTCAGAGCGGCGTGCGGCGTGCGGCGTGCGACGTCTATTTCGCCAGAACGACTTCTTACGCACGCGAAAGAAATCACGCAGAAGCGCGACAACTCTGACCACCACATACAGCTAGGCTTTCGCCCGGGACTCTCCCACCCTGCAAGCATCATGCGTCAAGATCGATTGCATTGTGGCGATGTGCTGCCTTCAGCCCCACCGGCACCGCCCCACCGGCACCGCACCAACGAAACAGCACTAAGTAAGTGGCAAATCCCAGGCAGCGCATTGGCCGCCGGAGATTCATTCTGGAAGAACACATGGCTGGAGCCATATCGCTGCACGCCCCTCCCGTCCAGAACAGCGAAAGAACCCGCCACGGAGTCGGCCAAGGTCTGAGGCGGCCGTTTGCAAAACGGCTACGACGAGGGCCGCGGCAACCCGATATTCCTGACGCCACCAAGCGGCAGCCTTAAATCAAGCTAGAACTACTCGGCACTCGCTCTGATTGTCTTGGCGAGCAAAGTCTCGTACTTTGCAAGAATGAAATCCCAAGTGAACTCGTCTGAAAATCTTGCCTTGCTTTCGCGACTGAGCCTGTCCCTCTCAGAGGCCCCGTCAAGGACTGCTGCAATACGATCACTCAATTCTTCAACACTACTGAAGTACAGCGCCCCGCTACCCGCAACCCACCTGTTGAATCTATTGTCATGGGCGATGATGGCGTTGCCTGCACCCATTGCCTCCACCAATGAGGGATTGGTCCCGCCAACTTGATGGCCGTGCATGTAGAACGCGCAGAAATAACGAAGCGCCTGAACGATACTCTTGTCATAGACCGCCCCGACAAAGCGGACCTCAGGGCTTGCGGCCGCAATCACCGAGCGGTGGTAAGCGATACCGTCGTCATACTTCCCCAACACGACCAGTGGCATCCCACGCCTGGTACGTGAGTAGGCCTGGACAATCTCAAGCAACGAATTCTCGGGTTCTGGCCGAGCGATCACCGTAGCGAATCGGCCGGGCACAACATCGAACGAATCCAGCAGGGAGCGATCTGCATGCATGACGTCCTTGCCACCATAGGCAATAGTCGTGATCTTCTTCGCCGACACGCGCGTCTGCAGGTGCCTGGCGATTTCCGGGTGATCTGCTACGAGCGCGTCACAGATATGGCAGCCGGCGCGTTCGTTGAGCCATAGCCACGACTTCGCCGCGATTCCCCACTTGGCGCGGGACCACTCAATACCGTCCATGTTCATGACCGTCCTGACACCGCGAGCGCGCAGAATCGCCGCGAACGACGCAGTGTTATAGCCGAGAATCAGGCAGATATCATTCTTGAACTTCGACGCGTGAATCGTCGAATGAAGGTCGAACTTCACCGTTGCCAGAGCACCATCTCCGAAGACGGGAATGTTCACGAGCTCAACGCCTTCCCAGCTGCTGTCGTACGATTGGCCAGCCCCCTCCTTCTGGCAATACACCACAACCCGCCAGCCGCGATCGACGAGGTATCTTGACAGGTGCTCGGCAAACGTCTCGAACCCACCGTGTGTGGCAGGCACGCCACGAATACCCAGAATCCGCACCGTCTTCATGCGTTCGTTCTCCGCAACTTGGACGTCACCATGGAATATCGCCTGATTGCAAAGGACTCTTTCAGACCAGGCATGCTACTTCTCTCTCCAAGCAATACGGCAACAATCACCAAAACATCACGAAATCCCGCCAGCACCGAATTTCCTGGCCGATGCTTTCCTAATCGCCACTTCATCAGAAACCTATTCCTTACACCCAGCAGATCAGGAATCACTTTGCCTCTCTGGAAACCGCGTACCGACCGGACGTGGCCGAACCCTGAAAGCATGACCGACCTGCTGCCGACGCCGACCTGGCCCGCGCGTATACAGAGTTCCGCATCTTCACGATACGCAAGGAATGTATCGTCGAAGAAATATCCAGTACCGCTCACGATTGTGTCGAACGCCCCAGCCGAAACAAGCATGCAGGCACCGGTGACGCCGCAGACGTCGGACATGGTTCCATCAAGCCGAGGCAGCGGTAGGCCCTGATCGATATCGAAATGCCGGCCAGACCGGGACCAGGCAATCCCAAGGCTGTCGACCAGTGCAACCGAGCTTGAATCGGCACCAATCCGCGCCAATGCTGGGCCATACAGGCAGTTCTCAGGCTGCTGTTCCACCGCAGCCGACAACGCCGAGACCGCACCCGGTTCCAGAAGAACATCCGGGTTGAGCACCAGTACACGGACGGCACCCGCCGAGAATGCCCGCTTCAACAGCCTGTTGTGGCCGGAGGCGAATCCCAGATTGTCGAAGCGATGTTCAACCTGGACCGACTGGCCGAGGCCGGCGTCGTCGATCATCGACTGTACGGAAGCACGGAGCGCCGACCTGCCGGAAATCAGGATCCACAGCGTACCAAACTCGTTCCGGATGGCCGCGAGCGAATGCAGCGTTCGCTGCAGATCGGGCAGGCTTGGCCTGAATACTACGAGTGAGATGTCAAGCATACGCTCCCTGTGTAATCAGCTGTGCAATCTTGCTCGCCCGTGACTTCCAGGAGTGGCTGGCCACGAAATCCAATCGCCGAGCCGGGGAAATGGACATAGCATTGTTCCAATCGTCTACCGCACCAGGATCGCTTCCGATGCCATGAAGGAAGGCCATCGAATCATCAATGCCATTGGGCCAGAGAAGACGCGGACAGATCACCTTGATGCCAAGCGCGAGCAGCTGGTAGACCTTCATGAGATCCTGGCTGAGCGTGTAGTCGGTAACAACGTGCGGAACAAGGCCCACGGTCCTGACACCGGTCATCATGGCGAGCTCTTCCGATGACAACCACGCGAATGTCCTGACTGGGCGATTGGCTGAAATCGACGCATCCAGAATGCCGAGTACCGCCGGATCCGTACCGGGCGCACCGATCACGATGTCATCAAATGGCCACTCGAGGAGCGCCGAACGAAGGAGTTCTATGTCTGTTCGGCCCTTGAATAGATGGCCGAGGACAATCAACCGTCTCCGGTCGTCGCCACCCGAGGGCAAGTGCGCGATGGTGCAATCCACGCCGTTGGCAACCACCGACTCCGGACCCAGCCCCAACTTTGCCGCCATATAAGGCGTATTGCAGGTGACCACCACTCCTCTCGCCCCGCCTTGTCGGATACGGGAATAAGTCATGGTCGCCAGGAGCCTATGCCAGAGATTGATATCCGGTGCTATCGACCAGTCGTCATAGAAATCAGCCCAGACCACGTCCTCCCGAGACCAGCCCTGGAAAACCGGAGACAAGACAGCGACATTCTTCGCCCCGGCACGCGGCACCGGATGCCAACGCCCTCTGTTCTCATTGCGTTCCGAAGTCTCGCCACGCCCATGAAACTGATGAGCTGCTGGCTTGGCAACCACGTCCAGCAGAGTCAGCTCATGCACCAAACGTGCGGGCCGAGTCTCAACCTTTCGTGATGGGGATTGGATTGCCCATGCAATCGATTCAATACGTGCGTCCATTACTTGTATCCCATTCCACGGCTGCAAGCGCGCCACGCAAATACATAGAAGATTGCCGCAGCAACCGGGAAGGTACTGGCTCCAGCCAGACCCGCCACCTGCGCCATGATCGCCCAGCATACGAAGAAGCCGTAGATGCAGGCTGCTACCGCCTTCGTATCACCGTCAGACTCCCGGGCCGCGGTGGAGAACCTGCCGGCCATCGCACACAAGGCGAGAATCAGGAAGAAGCTACTGAAGAAGGTTCCGAAGTACCAGAAATTCGCATACCCCTCGCCCATCAACGTCGGTGGCGTGCCGCCGCCGATGAAGTCTTTTCCGGAAAGTTCCTTGATTTCGCGGTCAAGCGATAGCTGTTCGCCGGGCAGCGCTGAAATGAAGAGGGTGAAGTAGGTCTCGCCAAATTTCAGATTCATCTGGCCCGAATCAATCAGGTGCTTGGTCAGCACTGCATTGCTTGGGACAACCCCTGCGTAATGGGTCAGCGCCGTCAGCGCCACGCCGGCGTAGTTCCCAGCTGCCAGATCCTCGCTGTACTCAGCGTAATCGTAGAACGCCTCTTGGCTCACCACGCGATAGCCACCAATTGCGGCCACCATCAGAACCAAGGCAACGCCACCCGCCAGGACCCTCAGGCCGGTGAGCTTATAGAGCCCATATGCCCAAGTCGCGAGTGCGATGGGACAGATCAGATAGAGCAACGGGCTGCGGTTTGCCAGGCCGACGATGATGAGGAAGGCAATCCCGGCACTCAACCAGCCAAAGCGCCTTCTCAGCGCAACCAGCAGGGAAGATGCAGGGATGCTCATGTACGCCATCAGGCGCAGATAGCCGGTTCCGGAAACCGCCGCATCGACTCGCCCCTGCTCGACGTCCCCACCAAGGAAAGGTACGCCCTGGATGGCGAAGAATACCAAGGCAGACAAGACACTGGCGGCCATCGTCAACCAGCAGAGCATCGACAGGCGCTTTGGCAAGGTCCACATGGGTCGCCCACCCGAGCGAAGCTGCTTTGCCGCAACCAGTCCTGCCAGCACGCCGCCCACCTGCAGCCCCCACAGGAACAGATATTCCAAGTAGTCATCACCTGCCAGAAGATGGGCTGCAAGCGAACCGACAACAATAGAAATGATGCCAATTGACGCAGGTGTCAGCGGGTACGGAAGCCCGTAGTTGCGGCGCCCCTGAACGGAGAAGCACAGCAGCGCGGCGAGCACCGTAACCAGGAGATGCAGGGCAATCAGATAAGGCTTGTCCGTCTCAAACATAACCCTTACACCTTTCCTGCGTCATTCTTCATCTGCCGCCCCCTGAGAACCAGGTAGAAAGCAAGCGACGAATACTCCGCGGCGAGAATACCGACCACGGCAGACAGCGCACTGTTGAGGGAAACTGAAACCACGGCTACGCCAACTGCCGCACCGAACAGCGCGGGAACGGTGGGCACCCATAGCGATACATGAAGGCGAAGCCACGCGGACAGCTGCGGATTCAGCCATAGAGGAACCATAACCGGCGCGAAGACCGCCAGCACCACCAACGCTCTCCCATCGATAGGAAGTGACAGACCAGAGATCTCCACAGCGGCATATCCCAGCCAGATCGCGACGGTGCATGCTCCCCCCATCGCGACGGTTGACCTGAAGCCCCCCCCTTCCCGGGCATCCTGTGCCCGGCGAAGGAACAACAGCGGTGCGGACAGTACAGAGATGCTGCTCAGGAGAAGGATGGGGTAACTTGCGAGGGCAAGAAAGCCTGCAGCCTCATAGTTGCCCGCCGCGCCCAACAGGAAGACCGGAAGTCTCCACACCACCGCTGCGCAGATCGTGGTCACCATGAAGGGCGCCGCCGATCTCAGCAACCTGAGAACATCGCTCACCGCAAACGCGGCGAGCCCGAGCCGGCGCCCTAATAGAACGGTCAGGCAGCCCAGCAGGCACGTCGCAGGATAGATCCAGACATGGTCAGCGAGACTACTGCCCAGCAACAACAGGGCCAGCAGGAAGAGCATCCCACCGACCAGCTTCTCCCACAGAAGTGCCTCAACTTCACCTGCACCTGCAACCCTCAGCGAAATCCTGACGGCAGAGCAGTACGCCATGGCGGCAGCGGCAAGCGAGCAGGTCAGGACGAGCACAAGGCCCGATCCGCCGCCCGCCAGCGCACTAGCCTGCGGCGCGATGAGTGCGACCACTGCGACAATCGATACGCAGACTCTCAGCACAATCAGCGTCGAGAGGGTCTGTGCCGGGCTGGCGGCCTCATCCGCCCCTCCAAGCAACCACGTTGCAGCGGCATCCATTCCGGAGTCAGACAGCAGCGACGCGGTAGCCAGCGCGGTCACCACGATGGAAACCCTGCCAAATGCATCACCCGTAAGCAGGATCGACGCGAGCAGGAGGGCCAAGATTGGCACCCCCCTGGCAAACGTCATCTTCCCGCCGTAGATGAAACGGTGTCTGCGGATGGAACTCCAAGCGGTTCGCGCTTTCATTTTTTCACAGCTCCGAACTACAGCTGCCAGGTGATTCGGCGAGGTAGCCTACGTCGATAACAAACGGCAGTGCAGATCACTTCGCCTGGAACTGGAAAGTTTGAATCTTCAGATTCATCAGTTGGCGCTCGATTTGTACTCGTAGTAACCATAGCTGTAGTAACCGACCGCGCGCTTCTCAACGGCATTGAAGATCGCGCCCTTTAGCTTTACTCCGTTCTGTTCAAAGCGGCGACGCGCCAACTCAAGCTCCTTCTTCTGGTTGAGCCCGAAACGCGCAACCAGAAGAGAGGTCCCGGCGTGATGGGCCATGATCGCAGCGTCGGTCACGGCGAGGATCGGCGGAGTATCGATGATGACGATGTCGTACGCGCCAGACACCCCTGCAATGAACCGGGTGAAGTTCTCGTGCATCAACAGTTCTGATGGGTTTGGCGGAACATTCCCTCGGGGAATGAAGTGGAGTCCGCTCACCCCCTCAATCGGGCGAATTACATCGGACAGTTCAGCGCGCCCCACGAGCAGATCCGGAAGACCTGGCGATTGCGTTACACCGAATGCACGATGGAGGGTTCCCTTTCGCATGTCAGCATCGACGACGAGAACCCGTTGTCCAGTCTGGGCAATGACCGCTGCGAGGTTTGACGAAACGAAGGTCTTGCCGGCATTGGGGCTGGCTCCGGAAATCAGCAGGACGTTGTTCTTTGCTTCGAGCCTCGCAAAGTGAAGACTCGTTCTGAGACTCCTCATGGCCTCAATAGCGAGATCTGCAGGTTCACGGATGCTCAGAAGATGCATTCTTCCATCCCGTTTGAAGTTGCCTCGCACGGAGTCATTCCGCTGACTGACGCTCACGGGGATCGACGCGTACACCGGCAGGCCGATGTCCTCGATCTCCGCCGGATCTTCCACGCCCCGACGCAGGAACTGACGCAGAATCACGAATCCAACGGAAAGCGCAAGGCCAAGCACCAAGCCAATCAGGACCAGAAGCCCACGACGAGGCTTTACGGGCGTGGTTGCATCAACGTCGGACGGATCAACGATCCGGACGTTGCCCACGGTGCCTGCCTTGGCGACATCCAGTTGCTGTGCCTGGTTCAGCATGGCTATGTACATCTCATTGCTGACCTGCAGGTCACGCGTGAGACGAAGAAGCTCCTGCTGGGCCTGCGGCAATTGCTTGACCTGGCCCTGGAAGCCCGCCTTGCGTGACTCCAGATCTCCAATCTGCTTCATGAGCGACTGGTAAGCCGGGTGATCCTTGGTGAACTTTCGATCCATCTCAGCCCGCTCAAGGCGGAGCTGTTGAATACTGGTCTCGACCGCCACTTCCTGTTCAAGAAGTCCTTTGGTCTGCAGCGTCAGATCCACCGAATTTGCGCGGGTCTGGTAGGCGCTCAGCGCCTTCTGCGCTGCATCCACCTGCTGGCGAATGACGGGCAACTGCTTGTTGACGAACTCAAGTTGCGCGGAAGCCTCAGCAGAGTTCCTGTCGACATTCTGCCGCACATAGGCTTCCGCGACCTCCTGCAGGAACGATCGCGCAAGCGCGGGATCTGCATTGTCGTAGGCAAGCTTCAGGATGCCGGAATCCTTGCCCGCCTCGCCGATCATCAATGCCTCCTGAAGATCACCGACCACAGCCTGCAACCGTTGCTTGACCACGGAAAAGCGCGCGCCCGGTACGGCATGCATCTGCTCGACCTGCATCAGAACGCCATGCCCCTTCAGCGTCTCGCCAACGCGCCCCGCAACGAGGACATCTCCATCGTCGTCAAGCAGGGTGAAGGCCCCCTGCTCACCGGCAATCAGCGTCAGCTTCTTTGCAAGGAGCTTGTCTGGAACGTCAAGCCGAAAGATCTTCAGATCTTCACCACCCCAGCCAAAGCTAGACATGCCCAGTACGGTTGCGGCAAGCGTGTCCGGCTCATCCGCATCGTGGCGACGAGCAAGGTAGCCGCCGACAACAGGGAACCTGCGCGGTTCGACTTCGATTTCCAGACCGAGCTTCTGCACTGCAGTTCCAATGACCGTACGTGAGCGCAGTAGCGCGATTTCGGTCGTGGATTCAGCAGTTCCCATGCCAAGCGATTGGCTCAGGTCGTTGAGGCCCGGAATCGAGGGGGCCTTCGGCTCAACCTGGACTATTGCGTCGGCGCGATAAATCGGCGTTGCAAACAGCGCATACGCCGCTGTCACAGCAACGAGCGAGCTTGTGATCCCAGCGATCCACCACTTGTTGTCAAGCAGCGTGCCAAACATCTGACGAAGATCAAAATCTTCGCCCTCTTCAGGGCGCGGGTTGCGCGTATCACTAGTCATATTCAATTCTGATCGTTAGAAGCCAAAGTCAAATGATGTGGATCATCATCATCAAAGATGACGCGCCCAACTCTCCACGCCCTCGGCCATCAGCTTGTAGACATGCTCGAACGCCGGGCGCTGTTGGCGGTACGGATCGGGAATCTCCCGATCCTGCTGCCACTTGCCCAGCAGGAAGGTCTTGCCGGAAGCCTGCGGCGCGATTTCGGCAATACGACGCACGTGCTTTCGCTCCATGGTCAACACCAGATCAGCGGCCCCCAGAATCGCGTCATCGATCTGGCGTGCGCGATGATCCAGACCATCCATGCCCTGCTCCACCAGCAACTCCTGTGCAGTGGCATCAATGCCGTGGCCAACCAGCGCACCGAGACCGGCCGAAGACACCTGGATGCCTTTGCCAGCGACAGCCTCCCTCAGCATGACCTCTGCTGAAGGACTGCGGCAGATGTTGCCCACACATACAAAAAGAACGTTCTTGAACACTGATCTGGATCCTGTGGCATTCCTTGCGGCACGCGCGACCAGAACATACGGGCCGGCGGCAGCCGCACAGCATACCTTACAAGCGCGTTACAGGCGATGAAATCGCCAGCAGATTCATGGGATTACGTCGCAGTTCCGGAGATCGGCCACCTTAGTACGCCGATTTCTGACCGAGCACCTTCAACGCCGTCAGTACGATGATCCGCACGTCCAACGTCGGGCTCCAGCGCCGGATGTAATCAATGTCGTACTGAACCCGCTTCTTCATCGAGCGCAGCTCCGGGGTCTCGCCACGCAGCCCATGCACCTGCGCCCAGCCAGTGATCCCCGGCTTGACGTAGTGACGATGCATGTAGCGCTCGATCACCCGCTCGTAGTGGTTGTTGTGCTGGATCGCGTGCGGCCGCGGCCCCACCACCGACATGTTCCCACCGAGCACATTGAAGAACTGCGGCAGCTCATCCAGGCTGCTGCGGCGCAGGAAGGCACCGAACCTGGTCACACGTGAATCACCACGCGTCGCCTGGGTGATCTGCCCCGCACTCTCTGCATGCGCGCGCATGGAGCGGAACTTGAGCATCCAGAATTCCTTGCCGCCCAACCCGTGGCGTTTCTGTCGGAACAGCACCGGGCCCGGCGAACTGAGTTTCACGCCGATGGCCAGCACGGCAAACAGCGGCGCCAGCAGGATCACCGCCGCACCGGCAACGACAATATCCTCGACTCGCTTGAACAAGCGAAACCGATGATCCACCAATCCTTGACGTACACCGATCATCGTCACATCACCCACCTGGTGAACGCCAGGGTTGAGCGCCCCCAGACCCGTGGTATCAGGGATCAGACGCACGGGCACCGGAAATCGCTCAATCTGCTTGAGCATGTCTTTGATCGCGGCCGCGTGCCCCATCGGCATCGACACCCAGACCTGATCGAACTCGCCGCGATGCTGATCCATGTACTGCGGAACGTCTTCCAGTTGCCCCAGGCGGCACGGCGCGTCACCACCGCGACGGGTGGCGATATCCCCCGCACTGGCAAAGTAGCCAATGACGTCCTTGCCGAGCTCCGGCTTCCCACGCAACAAGCGATGCAGCCTCAAAGCAGGGGCTCGTAGCCCGACCAGCAGGATCCGCTCGTGGTCCATCCCGCGTGAACGCAGGCGATGCAACTGTACCCTCAGCAAGACGCGTAGCGCCGCCATCGAGCCCAGGCCGAATGCATACCAGCCAATCAGCCAGGTAGACGGGACTGCATCGGCAAGTCCGACCACCACGGCGTAAAGCGAGAACAGCGCGAAGGTGGCGGACCAGGCCAGCAACAGCATCCAGAGGTCGGCCAGCAACCCGCGCATCCGCCAGTTCCGATACAGCGGCGCGACGGAGAAGCAGACGATGGCACTGAGAATCACCGCGCCAAACACGATTCGCTGGGAAGAATCCGGCGCAGCTGCGCCATACAACACGATGTGGGAGAGCACCGCCATGCCTGGCAGCAGCAACAGATCGCCCAGGCGCAAACCCAACTCAAGGGCAGCCCGGGCTTCGACGCGGCGGCCGCCCACCCGGGCCCGCTCTGCGGGAAGTTCTTCTACTGATCCATGTAGCAAAGCACTTCTCCATTCACGACTCGACCGAACGCTGAATTGTTCGTCTTCACGTGCGTGGACTCCCCAGCCAGCACGCGATTGTCAAAGGTTTGTCAATCAGGCGTGACTGAATTGTGAATTATATCTGTGCCAAAAGATAGAAGTTTCGGCAGGACCGAGGCCTGACCGCACGTCCATGCTGCGGTGTAAGTCATTGCAACTATTGCTAGATTTTGATGTGTCAAACTGCATCAAAGCGGATCATTTAATGTCAAACGGGACGCCTGTCGATGGGTTCAACGTCGAGTCTTTGACGTCCAATCCACCCCGCACCGCACCAAAGCCCAGCAATCTCCCTCTGCTACCATCGCCGGTTCAGTCCATCGCGCCCCCACCTGCCCGCGACGGCACCAAACACAACGTAACGAAACACAGGAGTCTGCATGTCTTCCGAGCTGCTCAAGTCCCTTGGTCTGGACGCGATCAACGCTGGCACCTACCTGGGCAACGGGGAGTGGTCGAGCGCTACCGGCGGTGAGCTGATCACCCCGATCAACCCGACCACCGGCGAGCCGATCGCGCAGGTCCGCGCCACCACCGAAGCCGAGTACGAGACCGTCATCGCGCGTGCGCAGGAAGCCTTCAAGGTCTGGCGCACCACCCCGGCCCCGCGTCGCGGTGAAGCCGTGCGCCTGTGCGGCGAAGCGCTGCGCAAGCACAAGGATGCCCTCGGTTCGCTCGTCGCGCTGGAAATGGGCAAGAGCAAGCCAGAAGGCGATGGTGAAGTGCAGGAGATGATCGACATCGCCGACTTCGCCGTGGGCCAGAGCCGCATGCTGTACGGCTACACCATGCATTCCGAGCGCCCCGGCCACCGCATGTACGAGCAGTACCAGCCGCTAGGCCTGGTCGGCATCATCAGCGCGTTCAACTTCCCGGTCGCGGTGTGGGCATGGAACTCGTTCCTGGCCACCATCTGCGGCGACATCTGCCTGTGGAAGCCGTCCAACAAGACCCCGCTGACCGCCATCGCCTCGATGCGCATCTGCAATGAAGCGCTGCGCGATGCCGGTTTCCCGGACCTGTTCTTCCTGATCAACGACGCCGGCACCGCACTGTCGGAAAAGATGGTGGCCGACAAGCGCGTGCCGCTGATCAGTTTCACGGGTTCCACCCAGGTCGGCCGCACGGTCGCCGAGAAGGTTGCGCATCGCCTCGGCCGTTGCCTGCTGGAACTGGGCGGCAACAACGCGATCATCCTCGACGAAACCGCCGACCTGAAGCTGGCGATCCCCGGCATCGTGTTCGGTGCGGTCGGCACCGCCGGCCAGCGCTGCACCACCACCCGTCGCCTGATCGTGCACGAATCCATCCATGACGACGTGCTGGCCACGCTGGTCAAGGCCTACAAGCAGGTGGAAGGCAAGATCGGCGATCCGACTGACCCGGCCAACCTGATGGGCCCGCTGAACAGCGACGGTGCTGTGCAGCAGTTCCTGGCGTCCATCGAAAAGGCCAAGGCCAGCGGCGGCACCATCGAAACCGGCGGTACGCGCATCGACCGCGCCGGCAACTTCGTACTGCCGGCCATTGTCACCGGCCTGAAGAACAGCGATGAAGTGGTGCAGCACGAGACCTTCGCGCCGATCCTGTACGTGATGAAGTACAGCACGCTGGACGAAGCCATCGACATGCAGAACGGCGTGCCGCAGGGCCTGTCGTCCTCGATCTTCACCACCAACCTGAAGACCGCCGAGCGCTTCCTGTCGGCGGCCGGTTCGGATTGCGGCATCGCCAACGTCAACATCGGTACCTCGGGCGCGGAAATCGGTGGTGCCTTCGGTGGCGAGAAGGACACCGGCGGTGGTCGCGAATCTGGCTCGGATGCATGGAAGGTCTACATGCGCCGCCAGACCAACACCATCAACTATTCGGATTCGCTGCCGCTGGCCCAGGGCATCAAGTTCGACCTGTGATGGCAGAGACCGCGTCTCTGCACGACGGCCGGCCGGTGATCGATTTCACCGGCCGCCGGGTATTGATTGCCGGTGGCAGCAAGGGCATTGGCCGCGAACTGGCGCTGGCGTTTGCCGGCGCCGGTGCGCAGGTTTCGGCCTGCGCGCGCGGCCAGGCCGGCCTCGACGCCCTGCAGGCCGATGCGCAGGCACAGGGCACGCAACTGCACACCCTCTCCGCCGATCTGGGTGATCCTGCCCGGATCAGCGCCTGGCTGCAGGCCGCTGCCGACACGCTCGGCGGCATCGATGTGCTGGTCAACAACGCCACCGGCTACGGCATGGCCGATGACGAAGACGGCTGGGCCGCCAGCCTGCAGATCGACCTGATGGCCGCTGTCCGCGCATCGCGCCTTGCGTTGCCGTGGCTGCGCGCCTCGTCCGATGCCTGCATCCTCAATCTTTCTTCGATCGCCGCGCAGCAGCCGCGTCCCGGCGGTGCACCGTATGCGGCGGCCAAGGCCGCGCTCTCGCACTACACCACCTCGCAGGCGCTGGCTCTGGCCCCGGACCGGATCCGGGTCAATGCCATTGCCCCGGGTTCGATCGAATTTGCCGATGGTCTCTGGGATCGACGTCGCGTCGAAGATCCCGCCCTGTACCACGGCACCCTGGCGAAGATTCCGTTCGGCCGCTTCGGGCAGCCGCGCGAGATCGCCGATGCCGCGCTGTTCCTGTGCTCGCCGCTGGCGCGCTGGATCACCGGCCACGTGCTCAACGTCGATGGCGGCCAGGTGTTGATGGGCTAGCGCCGATACCTCGGTAGCTGCCCACCTTGGTTGGCGGTGCCTTCGTCGACCAAGGTCGACGCCTACCAACGCCACCCCGCTCCCGGCTCCGAGGGTTGCCAACCTTGCCTGGCAGCCTGACATTGGCCGGACCATGGGATTGCCGGAGCAGAGGCACTATCATGTCGGCACTGCCACGGAGGACTCGATGAGCGTGCCACCCCGACAGAGCAACGCCCTGGCCGTGGTCAGCCTGATCGCGGGCATCTGCAGCTGGACCGTGCTGCCGGGTGTCGCCGCCCTCGTTGCGATCATCACCGGGCACCTGGCTCGCGCCGAGATCCGCCGCCGTGCTGGCGAACAGGAAGGCGATGGCATGGCCCTGGCCGGGCTGATCATGGGCTGGCTCAACATCCTCGCTGCGGTGGGCCTGGTGGCCATCCTGATCTTCGCGATGGTGGCGGCCGGTGCCGACGCCAAACCTGGACTGCGCTGGTGAAAGCACGATGACCTCCCCGGACAGCACTGAACGCTTCAGCAGCCGCGTCGCGGACTATGTCCGCTACCGCCCCGACTATCCGGTCGCGCTGATGGACTGGCTGCATGGCCCCATGGCCGTGGCAACCAGCGCGCTGGTTGCTGACATCGGCGCAGGCACCGGCATCTCCAGCCGGCAGTTCCTGGCCGCCGGCCATCCACTGGTCGCCGTCGAACCCAACGCGGCAATGCGCGCCGCCGCCGAACACTGGCTGGCGCCGCAGTATCCGCAGTTCTCCGCCGTCGATGGCCGCGCCGAGGCCACCGGCCTGGCCGATGCCAGCGTTGACCTGGTCAGTGCCGCGCAGGCCTTTCACTGGTTCGACACCGTGGCCGTGCGCGCCGAGTGGCAGCGCATCCTGCGCCCGGGCGGCCTGGCGCTGATCTACTGGAATTCGCGCCTGCTCGATGCCAGTCCGTTCCTGGTCGGCTACGAACAACTGCTGCTGGACTACGGCACCGACTACACCGCGGTGGCCGAACGCTACCAGGACGACGCCACCATGCAGGCCTGGTTCGGCTCCGGCCTGCGCGGCATGGTGCAACTGCCGAACGTGCAGCACCTGGACCTGGACGCCCTGAGCGGACGCCTGCTGTCCTCTTCCTACGCGCCGCAGCCCGGCCATCCGCGCCACGCGCCGATGCTGGCTGCGCTGCAGGACCTGTTCGCCGCCCACGCGGTCGACGGCCAGGTCGCTTTTGAATATCGAACCCGAGCCTTCCTCGGCACGCTGGACTGAAACCTACGCATGTATTCGCTTGCCCGCCCCTTCCTGTTCTCGCTCGACGCCGAACGCGCTCACGGTCTCGGCCTGTCCGCTCTGGACCTGGCCTATCGCACCGGCACCACGCCGCTGGTGGCCGCACGCATCGCGCCGATGCCCAGCACGGTGTTCGGGCTGACGTTCCCCAATCCGGTCGGCCTTGCTGCTGGCCTGGACAAGAATGGCGAGCACATCGATGCGCTGTTCGCGCTGGGTTTCGGCTTCGTGGAGATCGGCACGATCACGCCGCGGCCGCAGGCCGGCAACCCGAAGCCGCGCCTGTTCCGGCTGCCGGCGCACAACGCGATCATCAACCGCATGGGCTTCAACAATGCAGGCGTGGATGCGCTGGTGCGCAACGTCGAACGCGCGCGCAACCGGCGCGGCCTGCTCGGCATCAACATCGGCAAGAACAAGGACACCCCCAACGAACAGGCGGCCGATGACTACATCGCCTGCATGGACAAGGTGTACCCGCTGGCCGACTACATCACCGTCAACATTTCCTCGCCCAATACCGCCGGCCTGCGCGAACTGCAGGAAGAGACCGCGCTGCGGCAGCTGGTCAGCCAGCTGCGTGAGCGCCAGGAAGCGCTGGCCGCGCAGCATGGCCGGCGCGTACCAATGCTGGTCAAGGTGGCCCCGGACCTCAACGAGCGCGACATCGACGCCGCCGCGCGCGTGCTGGGCGAACTGCAGGTGGACGGTGTGATCGCCACCAACACCACCGTCGACCACAGCCGGGTTGCCGGCGATCCGCTGGCCAATGAAGCCGGCGGGCTTTCCGGTGCACCGGTGCTGGAGCAGTCCACCCTGGTGCTGCGCCGCCTGCGCGCGCGCCTGCCCGAATCGGTGCCGCTGGTCGGTGTCGGCGGCATCCTGTCCGGTGCCGACGCCGTGGCCAAGATGGCCGCCGGTGCGGCGCTGGTGCAGTGCTACAGCGGTCTGATCTTCAAGGGCCCGGCGCTGGTCGCCGATTGTGTGGAGGCGATCCGACGCCGACGCGAAGCGCCCAGCCGTGGCGCGGTGGCACCGCTGTGAGTACCCCCATGGACGACACCAACAACACTGCAGCACCGCTGCGCTGGACCTTCACCCGCAACGCGCCGCTGCAGGCCCTGAACACCTTCCACGTGCAGGCCAGCGCCGCGCAGTTGCTGGAACTGCACGATGCCGCGCTGCTGCCGGAGGTCCTGGCCCTGCCGGACGTGGCCGATGGCCCGCTGCTGGTGCTCGGCAGCGGCAGCAACGTGCTGATCGCCGACGACCTGCCCGGCACCGTGCTGGTGTTCGGCAACCGCGAAATCACCTTCCTTGAACATCGCGCCGACCACGCCGTGATCCGCGCCGGCGCCGGCGTGTCCTGGCACGGGCTGGTGATGTGGTCGCTGCAGGAAGGCCTGTCCGGGCTGGAAAACCTGGCGCTGATTCCCGGCACGGCCGGTGCATCGCCGATCCAGAACATCGGCGCCTATGGTGCCCAGGTCGGCGAATTCATCCAGACCGTAGAGGCCTGGGACTGCCAGGAAAGGACTTGGGTACGGCTGGACAACGAACAGTGCGGCTTCGCCTACCGCGACAGCGTGTTCAAGCAGCAGCCGGACCGCTACCTGATCACCGCCATTGAACTGAAGCTGCCTCTGCTGCATGACCTGCGCATGGGCTACGCCGGCATCCGCGAAGAACTGCAGGCGCAGGGCGTGGAACTGCCGAGTGCGGTGGACGTCGCCAATGCGGTGATCGCGATCCGTCGCCGCAAGCTGCCCGACCCGGATGTGCTGGGCAATGCAGGCAGCTTCTTCAAGAACCCGGTGCTGCCGCTGGAACAGGTGGAAGTCCTGCTGCAGCACTTCCCCGAGCTGCCGGTGTTCCCCGCAGACCGTGACGACCGCCGCAAGGTCTCGGCCGCATGGATGATCGAATCCTGCGGCTGGAAAGGCTACCGCGAGGGCGATGCCGGCGTTGCGCCCAGCCATGCGCTGGTACTGGTCAACTACGGCAACGCCACCGGCACCGAACTGCTGGCGCTGGCGCGGCGGATCTCCGCCTCGGTACTGGAGAAATTCGGCGTGCCGATCGAACCGGAGCCCCGCCTGCTCGGCGCACAGTGGTGAGCACACCGGCCCTACCCGCCAGCGCCACCCCGTTGCGGGCGGCGCTGCTGATGCTCGGCAGCACCATGGCGTTCGGCCTGATGGCGGTGGCGATCCGCTATGCCACCCGCTACGTGCCGACCCAGGAAGTGGCGTTCTTCCGCAATGCCTTCGGCCTGCTTGCGCTGCTGCCGATGCTGCTGCGGCCGGGCCACGCGCCGTTGAAGACCCAGCAGCTGCCGCGCTATTTCATGCGCAGCGCGATCGGCCTGGGGTCGATGCTGTGCGCGTTCTGGGCGCTGGGCCACCTGCCACTGGCACAGGCCGTTTCGCTGTCCTACTCCACGCCGTTGTTCGTCACCATCGCTGCGGTGCTGTGGCTGGGCGAAAAGGTCCGCATACGGCGCTGGGCGGCGGTGGTGGTCGGTTTCATCGGCGTGCTGGTGATCGTGCGGCCAGGCACTGCCGGTTTCACGTCCGGCAGCCTGATCGCCGTGGCCGCCGCCGTGCTCAGCTCGCTGGTGGCGATCCAGATCAAGCAGCTCACCCGCATCGACAGCGCCGACACCGTGGTGCTCCACACCTACGTGTTCTGGGTGCCGCTGTCACTGATTCCGGCCTTGTTCGTCTGGGTCTGGCCCGCCGGCATCGCCTGGGTCTGGCTGCTGGCCACCGGCGTGCTGGGTACCATCGGCCAGCTGCTGTGGACGCGCGCATTGCGTCTGGGCGAAGTCTCCGCGCTGACCCCGATCAGCTTCCTGCAGTTGCCGCTGGTGACCTTGTGTGGCTGGCTGCTGTTCGCCGAGACGGTTGATCGCTGGACGATCGTTGGCGCTGGCATCATCCTCGCCGCCAACGCCTACATCGCGCATCGCGAAGCCGTGCTGTCACGGCGTGCAGCGAGCGTCGCCGCGAGCGCGGCAGCCAAGCCGGCTGAGTAAGGGGTCTGGCCGGGCTGCGCCCGGCACCCGCAGAGGCCGGAGCAACTGCAACAGCCGAAGCAACAGCAACAGCGGGCATTCCGTGGGATGGCGGGGTGGTGTCGGATTGCGGGGACGCCGTAAATACGTCCCTGTAGGCTTGGCAGCCGCATCCATGCGGCTGACACCCCGCAATCCGACACCACCCCACCTCTGACAGATCTCCGCGATCGGGTAGATCCACGCCATGCGTGGATGAATCTCCATCGAAATCGAACATTTCGACAATTGATCAAATGATCGAAGAGCATCCACGCATGGCATGGATCTACGTGTCGACCAAGGTCGACACACACCAAGAGCAAGTCATGCCATCCCAACAGATTGCGGAGATCTGTCGAAGGCGGGGTGGGTCCGGTTGTGGGGGTGTAAGCGCCATGGATGGCGCGCCCAAGCCTACAGGGACGTATTTACGGCGTCCCCCACAACCGGACCCACCCCGTCATCCCACGGGAAGCAGCAGTTGCTGTTGCTGTTGCTTCGGCCTCTGCAGGTGCCGGGCGCAGCCCGGCCGAAACCCCTACAGCACCCGATACGCGCGCTCGGCCGCATCGAATACATTGCCCGGCGCGAACTGCTCGCCCAGGTAATGCAGTGATTGCCGGTGCTGCTGCAGCGAGCGCTGCGCCGCGCCGGGGCCCAGCAGCATCTGCTCGAACTCGATCAGGTCCTGCAGGATGCGCCAGTGCCGATACCATGCGATCCAGCGCGGATCGCCGAGGTCGTCGCCATATCCCTCGGCGAAGCCCAGCGGATGCTCACGCCCCCAGCGGCCACCCACCGCAGCGCCAACAAACATCAGGTCGCGCTCGCGCGGGGCCAGCGCCAGGCCGTCCCAGTCGATCAGGTGCAGCGCGTCGTCCTGCCCCATCAGCAGATTGCCGGCGTGCAGATCGGTGTGGCACAGACAAAGTGCGGGTGCTTCGTCCTGCAATGCACGACGCAGTGCTTCAGCACGCTGGTGAAGTTCGGCGATGCGCGGCCGCTGCTGCTGCCACAGCGCCAGGAACGCATTGCCGGATCGATCCTGCGCCTGGGCCAGCGTCGAGGGATCCTGCACCCACGCACCCACCGTATCGACCGCCGCGGTTTCAAGCCGTAGCGTCGGCAATGCCTGGCGCAGCGCCGGCGGAACCTCGGCCTCATGCAGGCGCCGCAGCACTTCGCCCAGCCGGCGCCATTGCGCACGGCTCAGCGGGGCCTCGAAGCCCGATTGCCCTTCGATATAGGGGAACAACGTGAACTGCAGGCCCCAGCGCTGCACCGAGGCACCGCCGGCCAATGCCGGCCAGGGCGCAACGATCTCTTCGATGCCCAACGTGCCACGCAGCCAATGCAGGCTGTCCCAGACCGCTGGGGCAACCTGATAGTTGCGGCACTTCAACCACCAGTGGTCGTGGCGGGCATCGATGCGGAACACGCACGCGTTGGCGTCGGCACCCACCGGACGCGGCACCACCGCTGTCGCGTTGATGTCGTAGGACTGCTGCAGGACCTCAACGATCTGCTGCGCCGAAGCGAATGACATGGATGCAGGCGTGCTTTGGTGACGACACCTACTATCGCAGATGACCCTGCATCCGCACAGGCTAACGGGTCACAACATCGGTGTCCTGCGACAAAAGAACTAGCCGGCGACGCGTCGCATCACCGCTTCCAACGGACCGCGCGCGAACTGCCATGACCACAACCAGGCTGCTGCGGTAGCCAGCATCACGAACAGCAATGCGGCCATCAACGCCCACGACAGGCTGGCGTTTCCGTCCAGCAGGCCGAGCGATTCCAGCACGCCCATGCCAATCAGGATGTGCGCCACGTACAGGCTCAGCGTCATCCGTCCGGCCGCAGTGAACGGCTCCAGCCAATCACCGGGATGCAGCCGCACCAGCCACAGGCACGTGGCGATCAGTGCACACGCCGCGCCTGCGCCGGTCAGCAGATACGCCGGACCGGGCGGCATCGGCTGCGTCGCCAGCCACAGCTGCCACGCCGTGCCGTGGCCCCACTGCTGCAACGCCTGGCCGGCGCCCATCAACAACAGGCCGAGCAGCAGCAGGGCGCGCTGCACCCGTGGCTGCGACAGCGGCAGCCGCGCCAGCAGCATGCCCAGCAGGAAGAAGCACAGCCACGGCAACACGGGATGGAAACCGTTGAACAGCAGGTTGCGCATCGCACCCGGCCATTGCCACAGACCTTCGTAAGCCAGCGTCTGCCAGTTCCATCCCTGGCTGTAGTCCCAGCGCAGCAAGGCCCAGAACGAGACCGTCGCCAGGGCAATCATGCTGCCCAGCAGAACACGAGGCGAGGCGCGCAGCCACAGCACCGCCACCGCGAAGTACACCGCGTAGTAGTGCAGGATATCGGCGGGAAACACGGTCAGGTTGAGCAGGCCGAGTACGGCCAGGAACACTGCCCGCCGCCAGGTCTGCATGCTCGCCTGCCACCACGCTTGCCGCTGCGTAGCCAGCATCAACCCCGCCCCGGCCAGCGTCACGAAGGTTGCCGAGGCCTTGCCTTCCAGCAGATGGAAGAATCCAGCAAGCACCCCGCCACCGTCGGCTTCAACGGCCATCGCCAGACGGAAGTTGACCAGCACCATGCCGGCCAGCGCGAGATAGCGCGCGAGGTCCAGCCCATGCAACCGTCGATCGTCGCTGCTCACGAACGCCCTCCGAGCAGCGCCGCCAGCAGGCCAGGATCAAGCACGTCGGCATCCGCAGCGCGCGCCTCGCCCAACCCCTGCCGCAGCGCATCGCTTTCAATCGCATCCAGCAATACCTGCGCCTGCAGCGCGGCCGGCAGCGCAGGACGGCGGCGCTCACGCCGTACGACCTGTTGCAGCGCCCCGGCCAGACCGCGCTGCAACTGCGCGCGGTTGCCCGCAAATGCCGCCGCCACCGCCGGGTTGCGCGCGCTCTCGGCCAGCACTTCCACGCTCAGCAGCGCCCATTCCGGCTGCCGGCACAAGGCGTGAAAATCCTGCAGGAATCCCTGCACCTGCGCACGTTCGCCGTTGCAGTCCGTCAACCGTTGCAACAGGGGCTGCAGCTCATCCTGCTCGGCTTCGGCCGTGGCCAGGATCAGCGCCTCCTTGCCGGGGAAATGGTTGTAGAGATTGCCCAGGCTAACCGCGGCCGCCTGCGCGATGTCGCGCATGCTGGTCTGGTGGAAGCCTTTCACCAGAAAACACTGCAGGGCAGCCTGCAGGATCTGCGAGGCACGCTGTTCGTTGCGGTCGGTTCGGTTCATGCGGCAAACAATGAACGAACGTTCGTCCATTTTACACAGCAGCCAAAGCCTCCGGCCAGTCGCCGTTCAGGCCGCTGCGCTTGACCTCAACCGCTGTTGAGGGCCGATCCTGACGCGCCATGCAACACCAGCGGACTGCGCATGCTCCTAGAAGAATTCGTCCAACAGGCGGTAGAACGCCAGTCGATCTTCATCGGCACGCATGCCATAGCGGGTCAGCAGTGGTGCGACCCAGCGGGTGTCGCCGTAGTTGTGGACCAGGCTGCGCGCGGCCAACGCCAGGTCCTGGCAACGATCAGCCACGCCCAGCCGGCCGCAATCGATGAAACCACTGAAGCGCCCGTCGACCGCGATCAGATTCGGCAGGCACGCATCGCCGTGCGCTACCACCAGATCCTCATCCGCCGGACGGGTTGCCAGCAGTTCGGCATAGACCTGTTCCGCGCTCTTGCCCAGGCGCTCATCGTCGAAATCATCCGCATCGATCTGCCCCGCGGCAACGCGCGCGGCTACCGCTGGCAGGCGCGAAGCGAGGCGATGATCGAACGGGCAAGCGGCGACCGGCAGCGCATGCAGGGCGCGCAGCGCGTCGGCCAGCAGCACGACCACCTGGGTGGGCTGCAGCGTCGGCGACGATGCCAGATCATGGCCGGGCAACGCGCTCATCAGCAGCCAGCGCCGCCCCCCCTCCTCCGTCATATCCAGCACCTTGGGCGCCGGCTGTCCCTGTGCCCGCAGCCAGCGCAGACGAAGGATCTCGCCATCCAGCTCGCTGAAGGCATCGATCATTTCCGATTTCAGGAACGCATCCGGCAACCCCGGGCGTCGCACCCGCGCTACATCAGCGCGCGACACGCCGATGCTCTGCATCTCGATATCCGCATCGCGCAGCGCGATGCACCACTGCGACGGCAAGGGCATGACATCGCCATCGCTCGATCCTGCTTCCATCTCCACCGCTCCGGCCCCGGTCACAGCCTGGATTCTCTCCGAAGCGGACACTTCACAGCAAAGGACATCGCATGAAACTCATGGTCATCGGTGCCAGCAAAGGCCTCGGCCGCGCCTTCGTGGAAGGCCTCTGCCAGCCCGGCGATACCGTCATCGGTGTGTCGCGTACACGCCCCACGCAGCTGGACTCCGACGAGGGCGTCGACCTGCACTGGATAGAAGCAGACCTGAGCCAGCCGGCACGGGCGGCCGCCAGCATCGCAGCCCAGGCGCCGGCGGATCTCGATGTGCTCATCCACAATCTCGGCATCTGGGAGGAGACCGCATTCAGTGACGAATACGATTTCCTCAACGAAAGTGACAGCGCGCTGGCGCAACTGGTGGACGTCAACATCACCGCCACCCTGCTGCTGCTCAAGCAGCTGCTGCCGCGCGTGCTCGGCGGACGCCGCCCGCAGCTGGTGTTGACCGGCTCAACCTCGGCGCTGCCGCGCAGTGGCCGCCCCGAGGTGGCCTTTGGCGCGTCCAAGTTCGCGCTCAACGGCATCGCCGATGCCCTGCGCGAAGGCTTCCGCCAGCAGCGGCTGGCCGTGACGACGGTGCAGCTGGGCTACCTTAATACCGACGATGCACTGTCGGTGCCCCTGCAGCAGGCCGCCGCACGCGGCAATGGCGAGTACGTGCCGTTGCACGACGTGGTGGCGATGGTGCGCGCCCTGCTGCAGCTCTCGCCCTCCAGTTTCGTTCGCGAGCTGGTACTGCCTGCGATCGCCGATCCACGTTACTAACGCTCAGCACGCGCTGGCATCCCCGGTTTGGCCGCACACGCGGCCGTGGTTTACCCTGCGGCTACTGGCAGTTGGCCGCACACAGGACCGGCTATGGCTATGGATGCGCTATCAAGGGTTTCGACCCGGATCCTGGACAGCGCCCTGCCCAGCCTGCCGCTGTACCTGCTGCAGGCCACCGCAGTGATCGGCATGATCGGCGTGTTCCTGATCGCCACCCGCCGCCAAGGTCAAGCCATCGAAGGGCGCCGCGTCTACATCGGCGCGATTCTTGGCCTGATCTATCTGTTCAACTCCTGGTTCGTGGCCGGCTACGCGCAAGGCGTGGTCAAGCTCAACCTCGGCATCGACATCCTGCTGATCAGCGGCCTGCTGGGCGGCTGGCGCGGCGGCGTGACCTGCCTGCTGGCCAGCCTGCTGGCGCGCTATCAGTTCTCCGGCACCCAGTATTTCCTGCCGGCCGGCCTGGAAGCGGCGCTGCAGGTGCTTGCAGGCATCTGGCTGCGTGGGCGGATGTACCCGCATATGCTCACCCACCTCTCGCTGCGGTTGATCCTGCAGGCCTGGGGGGTGCGCATTGCCGTGACCCTGCTGGGACTGGCGCTGGGCGTGGCGATCATCGGCAGCGCGCAGCTGCCCTTGCTGGAGCTGGCCACCCAGCGGGTGCTGGCCCTGCCGGTGTCGCTGCTGGTGCTGGCGGCGGTACTCGCACTGGTCTACAACGACGCGCAGATCGATGCCCAGCGCCAACGTGAACATGCCTGGATGCGCATCGATCCGATCAGTGGCCTGCCCAACCTGCGCGCCCTCGACGAGCGTCTGCAACGCCACTGGCGCAGCAGCGAAGATCGCGGCAATGCGTGCCTGATCGTGACCGAGATGGGCAACCTGCAGGATCTGCTGCTGCGCTATGGCTCCCTGAATGACAGCGGCCTGTGGAATCCGCACACCGCCGAAGCCGTGCGCCGTACCCTGCTGCATGCAAGGCCGACCGGCACGATGGAGGTCTATCAGTTCGGAGACAACGCGCTGGCGATCCTGCTGTTCGACGCAAGCCTTGCCGATCTCCGCGCGGATACCGAACTGCCTGCGTTGGCCGATCGGTTGTCCACGGTGATCGGCGATGACTGGCCGGGCTTCCGCCCGGTGTTCCGCTGCGCAGTGGTCGAGTTGAAGCCACCCACGCAGGACGACAGCTCCATCCCATTCCGCGCCGTCACCCTGGCCTTGAACACGATCGACTCCGGCGTGGTGTTCTTCGACGATCCGATCCAGCGCGACAGCGAAGTGGATGCACTGATCGAGACCGCACTGGACCACTGGCTGCAGCACGCCGACGCACCGCTGTACTACCAGCCGAAGTTCCGCCTGCATGACCGCCACCTGGTCGGCGCCGAAGCGCTGTTGCGGATGCGCGATGACGACGGCCACCTGATTGCGCCGATGCGGGTGGTTTCGCTGCTGCGCCGCCGCGGCCGCCTGGCCGAACTGGAATGGGCCACGCTGCAGGCGGCCGCCGCTTTCCTTGGCCACTGCAGGGATGACGGGCACACGCTGACAATCGCGGTAAACGTGTCCGCCGAATCGTTGCGCCAACCCGGCTTCGGCGCGCGGCTGTGCACCTTGCTGGAGCAGCAGCGCATACCCGGCGCGATGTTGCGGCTGGAGATCGTCGAGTGGACCGAGATCGTCGAGCGCGACGTCGTCGACGCCAACGTCGTGGTTCTATTGGCCGCCGGCATGAGCCTGTCACTGGATGATTTCGGCGCCGGCTACTCGACGCTGATCCTGCTGTCGCAGCTGTCGGTGGCCGAGGTCAAGATCGAACGGGCGCTGATCGCCACGTTGGCCGATGCCAAGTCGCAGTCCATCGTCCGCTTCATCGTGGAGGTGGCGCACCGCTGCGGTGCCATCGTCGTCGCCGAAGGCACCGAAACCACGGCACAGGAACAACTGCTGCGTGCGCTGGGAGTGGATGTCGGCCAAGGCTATCTGTATGCACACGCCCTGCCGCCGGAACAGTTCCGGCAGCTGGCGTGAGCATCTTTCAGGCGAGGCGCACCGACACTTCCACATCCTCGGCGAACGGCACCGACAGATAGCCGGCGCTGCCCGAGCGCATGCGCTGCTGGTAGCGCGGGCTGTCGTCTGCATTGTCGGCCACCACCAGCGCGCCCGGACGCAGCCGCTCCTGCAGCAGGTCCAGCACATCGTCGTACAGCACCTTGGCGCCATCGAGCAGCACCAGATCGATGGTATCGGGCAAGTCCACTGCCAGGGTCTCCAGTGCATCGCCCACACGGATCTCCACCAGGTCGTCCAGACCCGCTTCACGCAGGTGGCCGGCGGCACGCCGTGCCTTCTCCGGCTCGAATTCGGTGGTGATCAGGCGGCCGCCGCCGTTGTCACGCAACGCAGCGGCCAGATGGATGCTGGAGATGCCGAACGACGTACCGAACTCGACGATGGTACGGGCACCGCTGCTGCGCGCCAGCAGGTACAGCAGGTTGCCGGTTTCCGGCGACACCGGCAGCCACAGGTCCTTCAGCAGCTCGCCGTACAGGCGCCGGTATTCGGTACGGCTGCCGAGCAGTCGCTGCCGCTCTTCGGCGGAAACAGCGGTCAAGGCCGGGCTGAGCGCGCTGTCGGCTTCGGTGAACAGGCGCGCCAGCAGGGGCGCAACCGGGGCGGAGATCAGGGTGGACATGGGCGGGTGTTCCTTTCGGTGGCGGGGTTGGAATGCGAATGATTCGTCGCAATCAAGAATACGGACCATCCCCCGTTCCGCCTATTCGCATTGGAAAACCGCCATGCCCGAGCGCCGCCCGCCGCAGATTTCCTCGAGAAAACAGCCTCGTCAGTCACGATCGAACGACCTGGTCGCGGCCATCCTCGAAGCCGCTGCTCAGGTTTTGAAGCATGAAGGCGCCCCTCGGTTCACCACCGCGCGGGTGGCCGAACGCGCCGGCGTCAGCGTCGGCTCGCTGTACCAGTACTTCCCCAACAAAGCAGCGATCCTGTTCCGCCTGCAGCGCGACGAGTGGCAGCAGACCGGCGCGATGCTGCGCGACATCCTGCAGGACACACGGCAACCGCACCTGCAGCGCCTGCGCACGTGGGTGCATGCCTTCATCGTGTCGGAATGCGAGGAAGCGCAGACCCGTGGCGCGTTGAACGATGCCGCGCCGCTGTACCGCGATGCGCCGGAAGCGCAGGAAGCACGCAGCGAGTCCGACGATGCGATGCTCGCGTTCATGGCCGAAGTGCTGCCGCAGGCCTCGGTGGGCACGCGCCAGCTGGCGGTTGATCTGATCGACACCACGCTGGGTGCCACCGGCCGCGAATTCTCCAGTGAACCGCGCACCGCAGCGCAGATACGCACTTACTCCGATGCGGTGGCCGACATGTTCTGCGCTTACCTCCGGCATCTGGGCGCGCAGTGACCGCGCAGGCTGAGCTCTACACCGCGTAGAAGCCGAGGAACATGGCCACCGCCGACTCGGCCACGCGCGTGCGCTCGGCCGGTGCCAGCGGCGCCTGACCCATCGTCACCTGCGGCCAGAACGCGAAGCTCTTCACCAGCCCCTGCAGCTGATGGCCGGCAAATTCCGGATCGACCTCGCGCAGCCGCCCATCGGCAATTGCCGCGCGGATCCACGCGCTGACGCCACTCTCCTTCTCGCCCATGCGGCAGACGATCGCCTGCGCACGCTCGGGCGAATGGATGATCTCGGCCATCGCTACCCGCGCCAGATCGATGAAGTTGGCATCGCCCAGCAGGTCCAGTTTCTGCCGCAGCAGCTGCAGCAGCTGCACGTCCAGCGGCTGGTCGGCGCGGTACGGCAGCTCGATGCTGGCCACGCTGCTGTGCCACAGCTCTTCCAGGATCAGCGCGAACAGTTCTTCCTTGCTCGGGAAGTGGTTGTAGACGGTGCGCTTGGAGACGCCAGCCACCGCCGCGATGCGATCCATGCTGGTCGCCTCGTAGCCGGCCGACCGGAACTCCTCCACCGCCGCGCGGACGATGGCCTCGCGTTTGCGGTCGGTAAGGCGTTGCGGGGCACGGGACATGGCGGGACCAGATAGCTGAACGAACGCCCTCATTTTACACCCGACAGTGTACTTTCCGGAAATCGGAAACTACACTGTGCAGTGTACCCTGCGGACGTCACCCATGAAGCGCCTGCTCCTTGTCCTCCTGCTCGGAATCCTCGCCGTGACCGCCTATACCTTCTGCAAATCCTGGTCCCTCCCCGACTTCCCCGATTCGCCGCAGTACCGCGAAGGCAAGTTCCGCAATGCCCTGCCGAAGCCGGCGATGGGCCTGCGCGATGGCCTGGAGATCTGGTGGACCTTCCTGTTCAACAAGCCCAAGGGCACCGTGCCCAACCACCCCATTCCGGTGCAGACGCTGGACCGCGCCACGCTGGACGCAGCGCCTGACCGCAGCCTGTTCCGGCTCGGCCATTCGACGATCCTGCTGAAGCTGCGCGGACAGTACTGGCTGACCGATCCGGTGTTCTCCGAACGCGCATCACCGGTGCAATGGATGGGCCCGGCGCGCTTCCATGCACCGCCGATCAGCATCGACGAACTGCCGCCGATTGCCGGCGTCATCCTCTCGCACAATCACTACGACCACCTCGACCACGCGGCCGTGATGAAGCTGGCCGGCAAGACCGCGCGCTTCATCGCGCCGCTGGGTGTGGGCGACCAGCTGATTGCCTGGGGCGTGGATGCGGCCAAGGTTGAACAGCTGGACTGGTGGCAGTCCACCGAAGCCGCTGGCCTGCGCCTGACCGCCACGCCCGGCCAGCATTTCTCCGGCCGCGGCCTGGGTGACAGCGATCGCAGCCTGTGGGCCTCGTGGGTGATCCAGGACGGCGACTTCCGCATCTTCTTCAGCGGCGATACCGGCTACTTCGATGGCTTCAAGGCCATCGGCGAGAAGTACGGCCCGTTCGACCTGACGATGATCGAAACCGGCGCCTACGATCAGCGCTGGGCGTTCGTGCACATGCAACCCGAACAGACGCTGCAGGCGCACCTGGACCTGCGCGGCAAGTGGCTGCTGCCGATCCACAACGGCACCTTCGACCTGGCCCTGCACGAGTGGCAGCAGCCGTTCGAACGCATCAGCGCATTGGCTGCGGCGAAGAACGTGCCGGTGGCCACGCCGATGATGGGCGAGGCACTGGACATGCAGGCACCGACCGCGGGAACGCGCTGGTGGGAGCGGGTGGAACTGTAACGGCCAGTCGCGCAGCGACCCTCAGCCGGGATGCTGAAGCAGTCGTTCCTGCTCCTTCGCCACATTGATCTGAAGCGCCGCAGCAGCGAGCTCCGCCAGCTCGCTGCTGACCTTCTGGCTGCCGCGCGCCTGCATCCACGAAAGAATATCGGCCAGGTGCCAGATCGACGCGCTGCCCTCGTGCACCGGTGCCGGAAACGTCTGCGGGTGCGCGAGCAGCAACTTGCGCATGTTCTGCCGTGACATGCCCAGCAGATCAGCGACATCCGTCAGCCCTACCAGATCGGGACTGACTTCGATCAGCTCTGCATCGGGTACGGCACGCTGGACGTCTGCCAGCGCGGAAAGCACGGCCTCCCGGGCACTGGCCGCCTGGCGGCAGAATTCAAGCGCCAACCTGCCCGGCCTGCCAATGCCCAGCAGCGCATCATCACAGCCGGCATCGGCAAGGCGTTGCTCAAGCGAGCCAGCGTCGGTACCTGAATCCGCCAGACGATATTTGAGAATGAAGGTGAATTCCATCATCTACGTGTCCTTGGGAGGATGCCGGGTGCGTCATCGCTCACGGCTGCAGTTCTCGACAACGCGACACAAGGCTCGCGCATGGTTCAAGGCATTCCGGGGCGTGCTCCATATGCTCACCACACAGAATTCGCCACATCGGCAGTCCTTGTCGTTGTAGGGACAGTACATTCGTCCCCAGGCATGACTGCCGCCGATCCGCAGCCACCATCCACGCGACTCGGCGAAACGGAGGGCAGCTTCAATGTCTTTGTCTGGATGGCGCGAACGGGGCATTCCTTTCCCTCGAACTCTGGATGTGATTGCACAGGTTGTCAAGTGACAACCTTCAATGGGTGAGCTTGGTCGCTTCGACCCTACAGCCTCTCCGCCCGGGTTCCAGAGCCATCCCCGTCAGGGCGTACACGCAGCGTGCATCGCGATCCGGCGCATCGATGGTTACGCGAGCGGATCTGTGCGCATTCATGAAACGTCGGGCTGGAGCATGTCCGGGAAATATTGCGACGCGTCATGTAACCGGTTACATCCCTTGCTAGCGTAGGCCCGCCCGTTCCCGGGCCCTGCTGATGTGAGGCCTTCGCAATGACGTTGTGCGCCGACCGCTGGATCGCCCCCTGCCCGCCGAACCGGCGCCTTGCCCTGGCCCTGCTGCTGCCGACCCTCGCACTGGCTGCAGCCGTAAGCGCACAGAACCTGCCGCCTCGTGCGCAATGGCAGGCCAGCGCGTCATCGCAGCAGGTTCCGGCGATGGCGATCAGCCACCTGATCGACAACGATCCGAGGACGGTGACCGGTGGCGCGTTCAGTCCCGGCCACTGGTTCCAGATCGATCTCGGCAAACCGGCGATGCTGGCCGGTACCCGCCTCACCTGGGATGTCTCCAACCCCGAAGGCTATTCGCTGCAGACCTCGCTCGATGGCAAGCAGTGGCAGACGGCCTATGTCATGGCCGATTCGCTGGGCGGTATCGAGACCCTGTACTTCGCACCGCGCCAGGCCCGCTACCTGCGCCTGGCCAGCCCGCAACGCACCTCCGACTGGGGCGTCTCCATCTTCGAAATGGAACCGCTCGACACCGCGCTCACTGCACAGGTGACCGGGCTGGATGCCGCCCAGTCCGCGGCGCTGTGGCAGGGTAGCGGCTCGGTTGCCATCCCCGCGGGCAAAGCAGGCGTGCATACGCTCGACATCACCCTGCCCCGTGCACAGCCCAGCACCGGGCTGGCGGTGGACTGGGCCAACGTGCATGGCGCTGCACGCCTGCAGGCACAGGATGCGCAAGGCCGCTGGCACGAACTGGCGCGCGATGCGCAGGCGGCGACCCGGCAGCAGAGCTGGCTGGCGGCCGACGCGCCACTCGATCTGCAGGCACTGCGGTTGACCGTGGAAGGCGATGCCCCCCAGGTCAAACGCATCCGCCTGCTCGGCCCGAAGGCGGTGATGACGCCGATGAAGCGCTACCAGATCGCCGCCAGCGGCGCGCAGCGCGCCTTGTTCCCCGCGTCGCTGCACATGCAGCAGACCTACTGGACCGCGGTGGGCGTGCACGCCGGCCGGCAGAAATCGATCTTCGATGAGTACGGCAACATCGAGGCCTACAAGGGCGCACCGCTGGTGCAGCCGATCTGGCGCAGTGCCGATGGCCGCGCGGCGGGTGCCGCCGAACAACCGGTGCAGCACGCCCTTCGCGATGGCTGGAAGCCGATGCCATCGGCCACCTGGTCACCGCAACCGGGGCTGGAGCTGCGCAGCGAGGCCTTCGCCATCGAGCGCGACGGGCAACCGGTCACCTTCGTGCGCCATCGCCTGCGCAACACCGGCAGCACGGCGATCGAAGGCACGCTGACCCTGGCGGTGCGACCGATGCAGATGAACCCGCCGTGGCAGAACGGCGGGCTGTCGCCGATCCACGAAGTGGCCGTCGAGGGTAATGCCGTGCGCGTCAATGGCCGCACGCTGCTGCAGTCACTCACTGCGGTGGATGCCGCCGGCGCCGCGCCCTTCGTCAACGAAGGCGACACCGAGATCACGTCGGCCATCGCCAGCGGGCAACTGCCTGCCGCACAGCAGGCAAGCGACGGCGCAGGCCTGGCAGCGGCGGCGTTGAGCTATCGCGTCAGCCTGGCCCCCGGTGCGAGCGATGCGGTGGTGGTGGCCTTCCCACTTGGCACCGCCACCGCCGATGCCAATGGCGTGCTGCCGCAAGCACCGACCCTCGACCTCGCATCGCTGCCGCGCGATGGCGACAAGGCCTTCGACACGCTGGCCAGCCGTGCCTCCGCCGATTGGCAGGCACGCCTGGGCCAGGTCGGCCTGCGCCTGCCCGATCCTTCGCTGGTGGACATGCTGCGCGCGCAGGCCGCGTACATGCTGATCAACCAGACCGGCCCGGCGATGCAGCCCGGCCCACGCAACTACAACCGTTCCTTCATCCGCGACGGCATGGCCACCTCGGCCGTGCTGCTGCGCATGGGCGAAGCCAAGGTCGCGCGCGACTACCTGGCCTGGTACAGCGAACACGGCGTGCACGGCAACGGCCTGGTGTCGCCCATCCTCAACGACGATGGCAGCGTCAATACCGGCTTCGGCTCGGACATCGAGTACGACAGCCAAGGCCAGTACGTCACCCTGGTGGCCGACGTTGCACGGCTGGATGGCGGGCCCGAAAGCGTACGTGCCTATCTGCCGAAGGTGAAGGCCGCGCTGCGCTTCCTGCAGGAACTGCGCGAACGCACGCTGGTGCCGGGTTACATGGCCGACCAGCCCGCACCGGAGCGCTTCGCCGGCATTCTTGCGCCGTCGATCAGCCACGAGGGCTACCCCTCGCCCACCCACAGCTACTGGGACGACTACTGGGGTCTGAAGGGCTGGCATGACGGCGCATGGTTGGCTGAATCACTGGGCGACCACGAAACCGCGAAGTGGGCGCGCGAACAGTACAAGGCGTTGTATGACGCCCTGCATGCCTCGATCCGCGCGACCATGGCATGGAAGGGCATCGATTTCATTCCCTCGTCGGCCGACCTCGGCGACGGCGACCCGACCGGTGTGTCGATCGCACTGGACCCGACCGGCGCACAGAGCGTGCTGCCCGCCGAGGCCCTGCGCACCACCTTCGCCCGTTACCTGGACGATGTGCGCAAGCGCAGCCAGCCCGGTGCGCTGTATGCCTACACGCCGTATGAAATCCGCAACGTGCTGAGCTACGTGCACCTGGGCCAGCCTGAAGCGGCCGATGAGCTGCTGCAGGGCCTGCTGCACGATCGCCGGCCGCTGGAATGGCAGGTGCTGGCCGAGGTCGTGCATTCGCGGTTGCGTTTCCCACGCTATCTGGGCGACATGCCGCACACCTGGATCGGCGCCGAATACGGCCGCACCCTGTTCGGCATGCTGATGCGCGAGGACGATGATGCGCTGTCGCTGCTGCCAGGTACGCCGCCTTCCTGGGTGGCCGGTGAAGGCCTGGCCGTGGACCGCCTGCCCACTGCCTATGGCACCCTGCAGATGCAGGCGCACCAACGCGATGGAACGCTGCAGATCTCGCTCGGCAAGGGACTGCGCAAGGGCACGCCGGTACGTGTGTGGTGGCCGAGCCGCACCCTGCCGAAGGATGTGCGGGTCGACGGGCGATCGGTACAGAACTTCGACAAGGACGGGGTGCTGCTCGATGGCCCGTTCCGTATGCTTGAGGCACGCTGGTAATGACGCCCCTGCAGGAACCGAAGTGATCGAACTTCTACTCAATGGCGGCCAGGTCGCCGCCACTACCGACGAACAGCTGGCCAGCGCACTGGCGCTGGCCGCATCGATGCCCCAGTTCGAGCTGTGGGCATCGGTGCCCGATGGGCCAACGCTGTGCATGCTGCGCAATGCGGAACACGCGTGGCTGATGTACCTGCACGAGCCGGGCGACGGCGGCTTCCATTCCTGCGGAAACGAACATCGCGCCGGCAATGCCTATTTCCGGCTCGACAACGGCCAGGTGGATGGCTATCCGCTGGCATGGTGCATCGACGTCGAAGCGTGCTTTGCTGCGATCAGTTTCTTTCACGGCAATGCAGGCGCCCGCCCGGACCACATCGATTGGCAGTCCTGACCCCGGTTGAAGCCGACCTTGGTCGGCACGCCGTCCGTCGAGCAAGCTCGACGCCTACCAGGCGGCATCGCTAGAACCCCGGCAACCCCGGTGGATTGGTCTGCGATTGCGGCACCGCCTCTTCGGCCACGTTCCAGCGCGCCAGCACCTTCGCATAGGTACCGCTGCCGATCTGCGTGTTCAGCGCCTGGGTCACCGCATCGGCCAGGCCGCTGCCCTTGCGGGTGGTCACCGAGATCGCCGCCGCATCCGGCCAGCCGCCCGGGAACAGGCCAACCCGGCGCACCTTGCCATCGCGTGCCGAATAGGCGCCGGTGGCATTCGGCTCGAACGACACATCGGCGCGCCCGGTGATCACCGCCAGCCGCCCGATCACCGCGTCATCGAAGTACTGGTACTCCACCGGTTTCAGGCCAGCGGCGATGTTCTGCTTGTCCCATTGGCGCAGGATCTGGTCCTGGTTGGTGCTGGCGCCCACCACCACCTTCAGCCCGGCAACATCGGCGGGCGTGGCGATCTTCTGGATCGGTCCATCGGTGCGGGTGTAGATGCCCAGCAGGTCGAAACGGTAGCTGGAGAAATCGAACTTCTTCTTGCGCTCTTCGGTGACCGTCACGTTCGACAGCACCGCATCGTACTTGCCCGATTCCAACCCCAGCGGCCAGTCGGCCCAGGCCACCGGCACCACCACCAGCTTCAGGCCCAGGCCATCGGCGATCAATCGTGCGATATCGGGCTCCACGCCCACCACTTCCTTGCTGTCGGCACCGTAGTCGGCCAACGGCAGCTGGCCGGGATGGGTGGCGATGGTGAAGGCACCCGGGGTGACGAAACGGTAGCCGGCCGGAATCAGCGCCTGCGCCTTCGGATCGGGCGTGCCCTTCAGTATCTCCGCGTTGCTGGCTGCAAGTGATGTCGCCGCAACGGGCACGCCATCAGGGCCCTGGCGTACGCGTGAGTAGACGATGCCGGCGATGCCGATGACCAGCACACCGACGATCAACAGGGTGCTGCGTGCGGGACGTCGCTGCGATGCTGGGCTCATGGGGTTTCTCGAAAGGGGTTACAGGGTCTTGGCCAGGAAATCGGCGGTGCGTTGCTGGCGCGGGTGCTCAAACAGCGCGTCCGGCGTGCCCTGTTCGATCACCCGGCCCTGGTCCATCATCACCACGTGGTCGGCCACGCGGCGGGCGAAGCCCAGTTCGTGGGTGACGATCACCAGCGTGGTGCCGGAACTGGCCAGCTCCTCGATCACGCTCAGCACCTCGGACACCAGCTCCGGGTCCAGCGCGGAGGTCGGCTCGTCGAACAGCAGCACCTTCGGCTGCAGCGCCAGCGCGCGGGCAATGGCCACGCGCTGCTGTTGGCCACCGGACAGCTGCCGCGGGAAGGCATCGGCCTTGTCGGCCAACCCGACCCGCTCCAGCAGCGTGCGCGCCTGCTGCTCGGCCTGGGCGCGCGATATGCCACGCACGGCGATGGGCGCTTCGATGATGTTCTCCAGTGCGGTCATGTGCGGGAACAGGTTGAAGCCCTGGAACACCATGCCGACTTCGGCGCGGCGCCGGCGGATCTCGCTTTCCGGCAGCTCGTACAGGGTGTCGCCGTCTCGGCGGTAGCCGATCAGCTGACCGCCCACGGTGACGAAGCCACTGTCAGCGCGTTCAAGATGATTGATCAGCCGCAGCAGCGTGGACTTGCCGGCACCGGACGGACCGATCAGCACGGTCACGCTGCCCGCTTTCAGTTCCAGGTGCACGTCATCCAGCACCGTCTGCTCGCCGAAGGCCTTGCCCACACCCTGCAATGAAACGGCGGCGCCCGTGCCCGCCTCGATCGGCACGGCAAAAGCCGCTCGGCTGGGTACGCGTGCAATGGCCGGCACCACCGGGCGCGGTAGCGTCGACGGTACCCGCGACACGTTGCGCTCATGCTGCAGCTGGCCACGCGCGAAACGCTGCTCCACCCGCCGCTGCAGCAGCGACAGCACCGTCAGGATCACCAGGTACCAGACCGTGGCCACCATCAGCAGCGGCACCACCTCCAGGTTGCGGCGGTAGATCACCTGCACGGTGTAGAACAGCTCCGGCAGCGCCAGCACATAGACCACCGAGGTGCTCTTGGCCAGCCCGATCACATCGTTGAACGCCGCCGGCAGGATCGAACGCATCGCCTGCGGCAGGATGATGCGGCGCACCTGTCGGCCGCGCGGCAGGCCCAACGCTGCGGCCGCTTCGTACTGGCCGTGGTCGACCGACAGGATGCCGCCACGGATCACCTCCGCCGAGAACGCCGCCTGGTTCAAGGTGAGGCCGAGTACCGCCGCAGTGAACACGCCGATCAGCTGCGTGGTCGGGTACGAGAACAGACTGATGCCGGTGAACGGCACGCCCAGTTCGATGGTGCTGTACAGGTAGCCGAGGTTGTTCAGCAGCAGCAACAGCACCAGCAGCGGAATCGAACGGAACAGCCACACGTAGCCCCACGACACCGCCGAGAGCAGCGGTGAGCCGGAGACGCGGGCCAAGGCCAGCAGGGTGCCCAGCGCGAAGCCGAGGCCGGTACCGAGCGCGGTCAGCAACAAGGTCCGCCCCAACCCTTCCAGTACCGGGCGGGCGAAGAACCACTCGGCGAACGTGCCCCAGCCCCAGCGCGGGTTGCCCAGCACCGACTGCAGCCCGATCAGGATCAGCGCCAGTGCCAGCACCGTACCGATCACCTGCAGCGGGTGCCGCGCCGGCACGATCTTCAGCGCCGTGGCCGGCTGGCGGGGAATGCCCTCGATAGCAGTGGACGGTGTGCTCATGCCACTGCTCCGTGCAGTGCGATGGCGGGCGCGACACCCACCTGCGGCTGCGGCACCAGCTGTTTTTCGAACGGCAGATGCGCGATGGTTTCCGGGTCTGCATCCAGGTCGAACAGCGCGGTGTAGCCGTGGCTGAGGTACAGGCCGACTGCCTCCGGCTGGCGGAAGCCGGTGGTCAGGAACACGCGTCGATAGCCCTGCCGCGCAGCCTGGTCTTCCAGTTCCTGCAGCACGCGACGGGCGATGCCTTGCCGGCGCAGACCAGGCAGCGTCCAGATGCGTTTGAACTCGGCGGTGTCCTCATCGCGATGCGGCATGAACGCGCCGCCGGAGATTGCCACGCCGTCGCGCAGCAGCAGCACGAACGCACCCACCGGGGCCGCGAAGGCCTCCGCAGGATAGCGCTGCAGCTCTTCGCGGGCGCTGCCACCAATCCGACGGCGCACGTCCGCGTAGCGGTTGTCATATTCCTGTTCCAGGCCGTCAAACAGCGGCCGCGCCAACGGGTCATCCACCGCGGTGTACAGGAAGCGATCGTTGTCGTACCGCACGCTCATGCCACGTCCTCCACCAGGTAGTGCTCGGCCAGGCGCGCCCACAGGCTGGCCGCGGGGGCGATGGCCGCATCGTTGAACACATAGCGCGGGCTGTGCAGCGGCGCGCTGTCGCCGTTGCCGACGAATACGAAACTGCCCGGCCGCGCCTGCAGCAGGAAGGCGAAGTCTTCGCTGGCGGTACGCGGTGCGAAGGCCTCCACCACCTGCCCGGCGCCGAAGCCCTGTACCGCCACCTCGCGGATGTACGCCGTCTGCTCCGGATGATTGATTACGCTGGGGAAGCCGCGCGGGAATTCGATCTCGGCACGCGCGCCAAACGCAGCGGCGGTCTGCTCGGCAATGTCGGTGACCCGTCGGCGCAGGGTATCGCGCACCTCCGGCAGGTACGCACGCACGGTCAACTTCAGCTCGACCACATCGGGAATCACGTTGGCGGCCTGCCCACCATGGATCGAACCGACGGTGACCACGCCCATCTGCCGCGGATCGACATTGCGCGACACCACGCTCTGCAGCGCGGTGATGATGTGTGCAGCGGCCAGGATCGGGTCGACGCTGCCCTGCGGCTCGGCGCCGTGGCCGCCCTTGCCGATCACCCGCAGCCGCGCCCAGTCCACCGACGCCATCGCCGGTCCGTCGACGAAGCCGAAGTGCCCTACTGGAACGCCCGGCCAGTTGTGCAGGCCATAGATGGCATCGACCGGGAAGCGCTCGAAAAGGCCATCGGCGATCATCTTCGAAGCACCTGACCCGGTTTCCTCGGCCGGCTGGAACACCAGCTGCAACGTGCCATCGAATCGGCCGTGGTGTGCCAGGTAGTGGGCGGCCGAGAGCAGGATGGCGGTGTGGCCATCGTGGCCGCAGGCGTGCATCAGGCCTTCGCGCTGGCTGGCATAGGCCAGCCCGGATTCTTCATGGATCGGCAGCGCATCGATGTCGGCGCGCAGGCCCAACCGGCGACTGCCCTGCCCGCGCTGCAGCGTACCGACCACGCCGGTGCCACCGATGCCGGTGCTGACCGCGTAGCCCCATTGCTGCAGCAGTTCCGCCACGCGGGCACTGGTGCGGTGTTCTTCGAAGGCCAGTTCCGGGTGCTGGTGCAGGTCATGGCGGATCGCGATGGCCTCGTCGGCACGTGCCGCGATTTCGGGCAGTACGCCCGTTGCCGGCGCATTCCGCCGGGCATGGCCGGGCGCTACCGAGATGTCTCCGCTCATTGCCTTATCCCACCTTCCGCGCCGGCTCGGCGTCGGTCGCATACCGGCTTGCCTTGCGCGGCAGGCCCAGGTGGTCGCGCAGGGTCTGTCCTTCCAGCGCGCTGCGGTGGTAGCCGCGCGCTTCCAGCAGCGGCAACACCAAGGTTACGAAATCATCCAGGCCTTCGCGCTGCGCGGCGAAGCCGAGGATGAAGCCATCGCTGGCGCCGGCGTCGAACCAGCGGATCAGTTCGTCGGCCACATGTTCCGGCGTGCCGATGAAATTCGGCCGCGGGCTGACCGCCTGCAGTGCCACCTGGCGCAGGCTCAGGCCCTGCTCGCGCGCGTCCTGCTTGATGCGGTCGGTGGTGGAGCGGAAGGAATTGGCGCCGATATCGCCCAGCTCCGGGAACGGCGCATCCAGGTCGTACTGGCTGAAGTCGTGGTGGTCGAAGAAGCGGCCGAGATACGCCAAGGCATCATCCAGCCCGGCCAGCGCAGCAATCGCCTGGTACTTGGCCTCGGCTTCTTCCGCCGTACGGCCAACGATCGGGCCGATGCCCGGGAAGATCTTGACGTCACCGGCGCTGCGGCCATGGGCGATCGCCGAGTTCTTCACCTTCTGGGTGAATGCACGGGTCTCCTCCAGCGAGGGCGCGTGGGTGAACACCGCATCGGCGTACTTGCCGGCCAGCGCAATGCCATCGTCGGACGAGCCGGCCTGGAAGATCACCGGCTGCCCCTGCGGCGAGCGCTGGATGTTGAGCGGACCTTCCACCTGGAAGAAGCGGCCCTTGTGGTCGAGGCGACGGAACTTTTCCGGTGCGAAGAACGTGCCGCTGTCGCGGTCGCGCACGAACGCATCGTCGTCCCACGAATCCCACAGGCCCTGCACCACCTCAAGGTACTCATCGGCGATCTGATAACGCAGCGCGTGTTCCGGATGCGGGCGGCCGTAGTTGCGGCCCGAACCTTCCAGCGGCGAGGTCACCACGTTCCAGCCGGCGCGGCCACCACTGAGCAGGTCCAGCGAGGCGAACTGGCGCGCCACGGTGAACGGATCGCTGTACGAGGTGGACAGCGTGCCGGCCAGACCGATCTTCTTCGTTGCCGTCGCCAGTGCCGACAGCAGCGAGATCGGCTCGAAGCGGTTGAGGAAATGCGGGATCGACTTCTCGTTGATGTACAGGCCGTCGGCAACGAAGCCGAAGGCGATGCCGTTGTCCTCGGCGGTACGCGCGATGTCGATGTAATAGCCCAGGTTGACGCTGGCATCGGGCGCGTTGGACGGATGCTTCCAGGCATGCATGTGGCTGCCGGGGCCCTGCAGCATGATGCCGAACGGGATGGGACGCGGGGTCGTGCTCATGGGGTCGCTCCAGCAGTCAGGCCACCGCCGCGCGGGGTGCGGGCGACAGCAGTTCAAGGGACGTCAGGCGTGCGTCGAGGTCGGCCACCGGCGCGTCGAGGATGAATTCACCCACGCCGAAGCGTCGATGCAGCGCATCCAGCTCGCTGCGTACGTGCTGCGCGTCGCCAGAGAGCACGCTGGGGCGTGTTTCTTCGACGCGGAAATCAGTGACACCCACCTGCCGTGCGTACTCGGCAGCGGCCTCGGGGCTGGGCAGGTTCACCGTCTGTCCGGGGCCCAGGTGCAGCTTGTAGACCCGCAGCGCGCCGATATGGCGCGCAGCGGCCTCGCTGGTGGGCGCGGCGAAGGCCACCGTTGCCAGCAACGGGGCGTGCGCGGACACCGTGCGATACGCCTCGAAGGCGGCCTCGATGTGCTTCGGGTCACCGTCGAAATGCGCGGCATACACGAAGCGCCAGCCCAGTTCCGCAGCCTGCCGCGCGCTCTGCGGGCTAGCACCAAGCAGGAAGCGCTCCGGCGACGTCTGTGGAATCGGCCGCGCCTGCGCATCAGCCTGCGCATCGGACAGATAGCCTTCCAGGTCGCGCAGCTGCTGGTCGAAATCGGCGAATGCCGGGCGACCGGCGGCCAATGCGGCAGTCGATGCCGGCAGACCGCCCGGTGCCTTGCCCACGCCCAGATCCACGCGCCCCGGCGCCAGTGCCGCCAGCAGATTGAAGTTCTCGGCCACCTTGTACGGTGCGTAGTGGCGCAGCATCACCCCGCCACTGCCGATGCGGATGCGCCGGGTCTGCGCCAGCACCCACGCCGCCAGCACTTCCGGTGCCGGGCTGGCCAGCGTCGGCGCCGCGTGGTGCTCGGCAAACCAGTAACGGTGATAGCCCAGCTGCTCGGCACGCTGTGCCAGTTGCAGGCTGTTGCGCAACGCCTGTTCCGGCGTGCTGCCGTCGGCCACTGGGCTCTTGTCCAACACGCTGGTGAGGTAGCTCATCGTCACGTCCTCGCTCAGGGATGGGCCACGGGAATGCCCAGCAGGCCGTTCAGTGCCGCCAGGATCGGTTCGGCACCGGAGATGTACTGGCGCTGCTGGTACTCACCACTGGCGTGTTCATTGACCACACCCTGCGGCAGCACCAGCTTCGGCAGCGACTGGTCCTGCTCGCCGATCTCGGCGATCACCTCGCGGCGCGGCCGGCTGAAACCGATGCGGCGCACATCCAGTTGCGCGTCGAGGCCGTCGATGCTCGACAGCGCACCTTCCAGCAGCAGGCTGTGCCGGCAGAAGAAGCGTTGTCCGGGCAACTGGCCGTCCTCGAACTCGCGGTCCAGCAGGAACAGGATGGGTTTGTGGGTTGCGTCTACAGCCACGGAATCGTCCTCGTAGGGGCCGGCAATGCACTGCCGCTTCGATATCGATGCTAGAGAAGGAAGGCTGCATGCCAGCGCCAGAACTCGACAATCCACGGTCGGATCCGGCCATGCAGATGCAGGTTGGCAATAAGCAGACTGCTGGCCGTTATGGACGCTGGTAACGTCACGCCGCTTGCGCGGGCGCGCGCCAACCCAGCGCCGGCGCGATGTCCTCGATCACCGTGGTGAGGATGCGCCGGTAGTCCTGCTCGGGCAGCTCATAGGGCAGCTCCACGCGAAGCTCGTCCACCTGCTGCAGCAGCGGATCGGCCTGCAACCGCGCGATGATCTGTGCCGTGCTGCCGACCACGTCGGGCGCGAACATGGTGCGGCGTGGCCCTTGCGGCGCCAGGGTGCGCGCATGCCGCTGCGCACTGAAGACGTCGATCCGCCGGCGCGTGGCCGCATCCACACCATCGGTGGGCACCAGCACACGCCCCACCGCCACGCGGCGCGGGCTGCCCAACGGCAATGCCGCGCGATAGGCCTGCAGGTGCTGTAGCTGGGCGACGAAGAAGTCATCACTCAGCTCGGCGCGGTTGACGTTGCCCAGCAGCAGATGCAGCCCCTGCTCACCCGCCGAACGCGCCGACTGCAGAGAGCCAGCGCCATACCAGACCCGGTCCACCAGCCCCGGTGCATGCGGCTGCAGTCGCGGACGATAGCGCGTGGCAGCATTGCCAACCTCGGCATCGGCGGCACCCAACGGCTCACCCCGCAGCGCTTCCAGCAACCGCGCCACCCGGCCATGGGAAAAGTCGATGTGCGCAGGGTCGCTGTCGTACAGCAGTGGCCCAACCAGTTCCCCGTGTGGCGGCGCGCCGGTACTGACGCCCACCTGCAGCCGGCCACCGGCCAGCGCATCCAGCAACGACAGATCCTCGGCCAGGCGGAAAGGTGTTTCATAGCCCAGCTGGATCACCGCACTGCCCAGCTCGATGCGGGTGGTGTGCTGGCTGGCCGCTGCCAGGAACACTGCTGCCGAGCTGATGCCCGGTTCCAGGTGGCGGTGGCGCACCCACGCGCCGTCATAGCCCAGCTGTTCGGCAAACGCGATCAAGGCCAGCGTCGCGTCCAGGCCCGCGCGGGGTTGTTCCGGTAGATAGCTTCCGGGCGTGAGGAACGCCAGGTGCCGTAGCTGCACCGCCACGTCCTAGGCGATCCTGCGCAGCGGCGCCGGCAGCGCCGCCGCCCGAGGCGCCACGTGTCCCGCTGCACGCTCGGCCGCCAGCTGGATGCGCGCCTGCAGTGCAGCGCTGTTGATGCGGTCGCCGTCGAAGTCGGCCGGCGTGGCATACACCCCGATCGGCAACGTATGCGCCTGCAGGAAGCTGAAAAGCGGCCGCAGCTGATGGTCGATCACCAGCGCGTGGCGCTCACTGCCACCGGTCGCGGCCAGCAGCACCGGCGTATCCACCAGCGCGTCCAGTTCGATGAAGTCGATCAGGTGCTTGAACAGGCCCGGATAGGACCCGCGATATACCGGCGTGGCCGCTACCAGCAGCTGCGCCGATTCAATCGTGGCCAGCGCGCGCTCCACCTGCGGCTCCACTTCACTACGCTGCAGCGCCTGCCCCAGCGAGCGCGCGATCGGCGCCAGCTCAACCAGCTCCAGGCTGATGTTGATCCGCTCGCGCAGTTCTTCCAGCAGATGCCGCACCAGCAGCAACGTGCGCGAGTTGGCCGATGCCGTCGGCGAACCAATCAACGCAACCACATTCAATGCAGATGACATGAAACGCTCCCATGTAGCGCCGAGCCACGCTCGGCTGCGTGTGGCATGAACCTCAGAACCGGTAATTGACGCGCCCGTACCAGAACGTCCCGACGTTGCTCAGCACATCACCGCTGTCCCAGGTGGTCTCGATGCTGGCCACATCGGTGGCGCTGCGTGCGTACGCGGGCACCTTGCGGGTGCGCTTGTCGAACACGTTGTTGATGCCCAGCGCCGCGCTCCAGCCCTCGCCCAGCTCCACCCCACCGGACAGGTTGGTCACCAGCACCGGCGGCTGCTTGTACTCCACGCCGTTGTTCAGGCGCTTGATCGGGCCGTAGTAGGTGAAGTCCACGTTCGAGCGCCAGCGCCCGTTCTGCCAGCCCAGCCCCGCCACCTGCGTGTGCGACGGCGTGCGGAAGCGCAGTGCGTACTCGCTCGACTTGGTCAGCAGGTTGATGTTCGGCAGCCCCTGCAGCGCCTGCGGAATCGCGCTCACCTTCTGGATGGTGGTGCGGCCCACGTTGGCCGCGTAGGTCCAGCGCAGCTTGCCCCACTGTGTTTCCTGGTTCGCTTCCAGGGTCAGCTCCACACCGCGCGTGCGGGTGTCGCCCACGTTGGTGAAATAGCTGGCGTAGAACGCATCACCGGGCAGGATGCTGATGCCAGCCGTACCCAGCAGCGCATCAATCGTATTTTTCTGCGCGGCGGTCAGCACGGTGCCGCTGTTGTCGGTCACCCGCGCCGGGTCCTGCGCGTTGTAGCCGATCTGGCTGGACTGGCCGAGTTGGCCGCGAATGTCGATCTGGTACGCATCCACCGCCAGATGGAAGGCCGGGCTCGGGTCCCAGGTCACACCGATGCTGTAGTTGGTGGCTTTCTCCGGCTTCAGCGGCGTGGCGCCCAGCGCCACCGCTGCCGGCGAAGCGACCTGCGCCACCAGCGTGGTACCGCACGGGCAGCTGCCGGTAGCCTGGTAGAACTGCGCCCCCAGGCTCGGCGCGTGGAAGCCGTTGCTGACCGTGGCACGCACGCCCAGTGCATCGGTGAAGTCGAAGCGCGTGGTCAACCGACCGGTGGACACCGTGCCGAAGTCGGAATGGTCTTCCCAGCGCGCGGCCGCATCCAGGTACCAGCGCGAGGTGATGTTGGTCGCCGCACCTGCGTATACCGCCTTGCTGTTGCGGGTGGCCTTCACCGCATCGGCGGTCGAATAGCCCACGAACGCAGCGGCACCGAAGCCGGTGTAGGACTCCCACTGCCCTGCCCCGCGTTCGTACTGCTCGTGCTGGTACTCGGCACCCGCACTTACTTCCAGCGGCGATGCGAAGGCGGCTACCTCGAAGCCACGGCGCAGGTCGAGGTTGGCGATGCCCTGCTGGTAGTCCAGCTTGCCGTCGTAGAAGTCGGTGGGCGAGCCGGGATATGGCAGCGAATAGTTCACCGAATTGCGGGTGTAGGTACGCACCGTGTTGCGGTTGCCGGTCAGGCTGACGTCGTAGTCCCAGCCCGCAACCTGGCCCTTCACCCCGGCCGTGCCGGTGTACTGCTTCTCCTTGGTTTCCAGCACCGGCAGGAAGCCGTCGGGAAACACGTTCAGCACGCCCGGCGCCCGGTAGGTGGTGAAGATCGTCGCCGGCAGCCGGAAATTCTGGATCGCCTGCGCGGTACGGTCGCTGGCCGTCGCATTGGCGTAGAACTGCGCGTTCTCGCCCAGCCCATGGCCCACGTTCACCGCGAAGGCCTTCAACGCATACGACGGCGAGCTGAGGATGATGTTGGCCTCGGCATCGCGTCCGGCCTCGGCCGGGTTCGGCGACGCCCCGGCCGGCAGCCGGTTGTTCGGCCGCAGCGCCACCAGGTTGCCGTTGCCGTCCACCGCCGGATAGCTCAGGTAGCCGTCGATGTAGCGTCGCGTGCGGATTGCATGGTGCTGGCGCGTGCTCTCGCCGGACAGGTTGATGAAGCCATCCTCGCCCCAGGGCAGGCCGATGTTGGCGCGCACGCTGGTGCGGCTGCCGTCGCCATCGGTGCTCTGCCCGCTCTCCACCGACACATCGCCACCGTGCGCCTGCGATTTCAGGATCACGTTGATCACCCCGGTGATCGCGTCCGAACCGTAGATGGCCGATGCGCCATCACGCAGCACCTCTACGTGGTCGATGGCCGATACCGGAATCAGCGCCAGATCGGCCCAGGCGTGGCCCGGATAGCCACCGCCGTTGGCGCCACTGACGTACGCACTGGCGTTGCGGCGCTTGCCGTTCACCAGCACCAGCGTGTAACCCGGCGACAGGTTGCGCAGTTGGTAGCCGCGGATCAGGCTTTCCTGGTCGCTCTGGTAACCGCCGATCTGGCTGAGCGACGGCAGGCTGCGCTGCAGGGCTTCAAGCAGATTGGCCTGGCCGGTAGCCGCCAGGTCCTCGGCGGAAATCACGTCGATCGGCGTCGAGCTGTTCTTCACCGTGCGCGTACTGGTACGCGAGCCGGTCACCACCACCGCATCCAGCGTGGACGCGGCAAGGTTCGCAGAAGTGGCCGTGGTCGCCGACGGCGCATCGGCATCAGCCGCATACGCCGGGGCAGCGGCCAGGGCGGCCGCAATCAGAAGGGAGAGCGTGGACAGCGCAGGAATATGGGCAGCAGGCATGGGGGCTCGTGGGGGTGGGCCGGAGACACACCTCCATTCAAGGGCCCGCGCCCAACGCGCAACAGCGGATATCGCGTCATGTGACCGTCACATCGCGCCAGCCACATGACCGCTGGTAATGAGGTTAGGCGGCCGCGCCGGTGCACTACTGTCTGTAGAGCCGAGCCCACGCTCGGCTGCTCTTCGCGACCGCGACAGAATGCATCCCCCCCTTCCGGTATTGAGCCGAGCGTGGGCTCGGCTCTACAAGAAGGGAGCGATCGCTCCATATACCCCACTGGCATCACCTCATGCCCGCGCGCCACTCAGCGGCACGTGCCTGCATCGGTAGCATCAAGCCATGCCCACCCTGCCTGCCGAACCGAACGCGCCCACCGTCGCCATCGTGGCCTGCCACGGCCAGGGCCTGTTCGAATTCGGCTGCGCGGTCGGCCTGTTCGCACCCATCCGCCCCGAACTGGGCGTGGCCTGGTACCGCACCCAGCTCTGCGCTGGCGAGCCCGGTGCGCTGCGCATGCTCGGCAGCGCACAGGTACAGCTGCCCTACGATCTGAGTGCGGTCGACGACGCCGACATCATCGTCATTCCCGGCTGGCGCGAACCCAGCGAGCGCCCACCGCAGGCCCTGCTCGATGCCCTCACCCGCGCCCATGCGCGCGGCGCCCGCATCACCTCCATCTGCTCCGGCGCGTTCGTGCTCGCCTGGGCCGGCCTGCTCGATGGCCGCCAGGCCACCACCCACTGGCGGCTCACCGAAACACTGGCCCGCGAGTTCCCGCGCATCCACGTACGCGACGACGTGCTGTATGTGGACGCCGGCAGCATCATCACCTCGGCCGGGTCGGCCACCGGCATGGACATGATGCTGCACATGGTGCGCAAGGATTACGGTGCACGCGTGGCCAACCTCGTAGCGGAGCGGCTGGTGCTGGCGCCGTGGCGCGATGCCGAACGCAGCCAGCGCGTCAGCCGCGCGATCCCGCTGGGCGAGCCCACGCGGCTGGCGAAACTGATGGAATGGATGCGGCGCAATCTGCGCGAACCGCATTCGCTGGGCAGCCTCGCCGAACAGGCCGCGCTGAGCCAGCGCACCCTGCAGCGCCAGTTCCTCGAAGCCACCGGCCTGTCGCCCATCGACTGGCTCATCCGCGAGCGCGTGGCCTACGCGCGCGAACTGCTGGAAACCACCGACAGGCCACTGCAATGGGTGGCCGAACAGGCGGGCTTTGGTTCGCAGGAATCGTTCCGTCGGCACTTCCGCGGCATGGTCGACGCCAGCCCCATCGAATACCGCAACCAGCATCGCAGTGGCATCAGCGCCGACCGGCTGGTGGGCTGCTGACAGCCGCCCGGTCTTTCCACGCAGCCATCCGCCCGGCAAGATGCAGGCACGCCCCGGCCTGCCGATGGAACGGTGATGACTGCTACCCCGTACAGGAACTACCGCTTCGGTATCGGCGTTTCGCTGGTACTGGCCAGTTTCCTCGCAGCGCTCGGCCTGATCGCAGTCTGCACCCCGAATCCCGGCTGGGGCGTAGTGGCGTTGGTCACCCTCGCGCTGTGGGTTGGCGTGCCGCTGCTGCTGGTGCTCCTGCTGGCCTGGATCCGTTACATGGTGCGCGAGCGCGGACACGTGCCGGGCGGCGTGCATGCCCTGATGTTCCTGCCCACTGTCCTCGCCCTGCTCATCGTTCCGCTGGGGCACGCGCTGCACAGTACCGTGGACACCACCACCGGCGGCTCACGCGCAGCCATCGCAGAAACGCACATCAACCTCAGTGGCAATGCACTGTGGCTGGACACCTCACCCTATGCCTCCACCTACTCCGGTGCCGGGCCCGACCTGCCGATGCAAGGCGATAGTCCCGAGCGCTTCGTTGCCTTCCACCGCTACCCGAACGCACAGTCCGATGCAGACAGCGCCTTCCCCTACGACAACGCACGACTGAAACCAGGCATCAAGCACTACCATTACGGCGCCCCGCCCGGGGGCACCGGCACCCGCCTGCCACTGCATCGCCAGTCCTATCCGGATACCACAGCGCTCACCCCCGTGTGGGGCACATCGGGGGGGCCAGACATCGTCCACCTCTACTACCACTATACCGACCACGTCGAGGTTGCCCCCGCGCTGGCGCGTCTGGCCGGCGCTACCGAATACGAGCTCGAGCGCAGCCGCGTGGAAGGGCTGGTGCAGTTCAGGACGCACAACTACGGCGCCGCGCCGATCGTGCGCCTGGAAATCAACGGCGCGACGCTGGACATCGGCGACGACGCCATCTTGCCCATTGCTGCGCCCCCCGCTGCGTGCACGGCGTCCAACCACACCACCGGTGTCGCGCTGTTGAATCTCGAGCAGCCGTTGCGGGTTCGCTGGCAGACTGCCGCCGCACCGCAGGAATGGCACAGCGCGCGCGTGCAGGTTCCTGCATTCCGCCAGCCACAGCCATTGGACGGCCAATCCACCCTGCAGCGCGTGCTGCTTTACGTTCTGCCCGACGACACGCTGGCAGCAGAGCGCTACGTGGAAGTGCTCGCGGGCGATTCGCGGCGTGGCGTCAAAGCCACCGGCCTGCCTGCCGCCGCGGCGGCGTACGCGACCTGCGGCAGCGCCAACGCCACTTACGGCGAACACGCACCAGCACCGCTGGCAGACTGATCACCCGTACGGTCCCGCGCAGCGTCAGCCGCCTGCGCGTGTGTTGCGCGCATGTATCCGCCAGCACTGCGCCACGAAGCCGATCGCAAACACCGCCGCACACCCCAGCAGCGTCTGCAGGATCACCGGCGCCAGCGGCGCGGCCGCAATCGGATGCGCCACCGGCAGTCGCGTCAGCGTTTCATTCACGCCCGGCACCAGCGACAGCAGGAAGCTGAAAGACAGCGCGAATGCCGACAGATAGGGCGCCAACCGACCAAGGAACCGCAGCCGCGCCGCCAGCACGCCACCGAATGCAATCAGCAGGATCACCACACCAAACGCATGGCCCGGATTGAGGCCCCCGGTGCTGGAGACGGTGAACGACGTCACCACCGACAGCACCAATCCCAGCAGGTAGAGCTTGCCGGCGCGCGTAGCCGGATCAATAGCGCGATGGCGGATGAATCCGTAAACGCCGGCGACGATGGGAATCAGGCTGATCGCGGTGTGTACGACGCCCAAGGGAGAAAGCGGATGACTCATGGCAACCTCAGTTGGAGTTATGAACCTACTAGTAGGTAGATTCGATGGACAAAAAGAAGACCCGCTTCGCGCAGGCCTTCCGGGAATCACTCAGACCGCCGCGCTCACCCGGGCAATCGACAACCGTGCCAGCGCCGCGAACGTCGCTGCATCACCAAAACCGCGCGCCGCCAGCATCGCGCCATGCACCGACGCCATGAAGGCCTTGGCCTCTTCGGCAGGCGTGCCCTGCAGGCGCAGCTGGCCGCTGGCTACACCCTTCTCCAGCGTCACGGTCAGCCAGCTGGTCAGATCCTCGAAGTGCCCGCGCACTTCGTCGGCAACTTCCAGCGGAATCATCGGTATCTCGGCAGCCAGCATCGCGCAGATGCAGAACGACGCCGTGCCACCGGCAATGCAGGTCGACCAGTAGTCCACGTACGCATTGAGCTCCTGCAACGGGTCGCCCAGCTGCCGGTCCAGCAGCGCCAGGCCCTCGCGGGCTTCGGCGCGGTACAACTCCACGACCGTGCGCACCAAGTCGGCCTTGCTGGGGAAATGGTGGTGGATGCTGGCCTTGCTGATTTTCACCCGCGCGGACACATCGGCATAGCTGAAACCGTTGTAGCCACCGGCCTCCAGCAGCGAACGGGCCTGGGCCAGGATCTCGTGGGCCTTGGGGGAGAGTGTCTCTTTCATGGGTGCAAACCTACTAGTAGGTAGACATCCTGTCAACCGCCTCGTTCGCCGGGCATGGCCCGGCGCTACCTGACACGGGCTTCCCTGGTAGCGCCAGGCCATGCCCGGCGAATGCCGCAATCAATGCGAAGACACATACACCGCATCGGCCGGCGCCGGCGGCAACGCAAAACTTCGCCGCATGCGCGCCACCTCGGCCGCCGGCGGCAACCCGAACAAGCGCTTGAACTCCCGGTTGAACTGCGACGGGCTGGCGTACCCCACCGCCGACGATGCTGCCTCGGCCGTCATGCCCTGCCGCAACATCAGCAGCCGCGCCTGGTGCAGCCGCGTGGACTTCACGTACTGCATCGGCGAGGTGCCGGTAATGCTACGGAAGTGATCATGGAACGTGGCCACGCTCATCTCCGCCTGCGCCGCCAGCGCGTCAACATCCAGCGCCGTCGAATAGGCCGCATGGATATGCCGCAGCACCTTGCTGATGCGGCCGAAGCGCCCACGCATGGCCAGCGCCTCGCGCATCGCCCCGCCCTGTGCGCCGGTCAGCACCCTGAAATACAGCTCGCGCACCAGCGAGGCGCCCAGCACGTCTGCCTCCAACGGATCAGCCAGCGCTTCCAGCAAGCGCAGCACCGTGGCCTGCATCGCGCCCTGCATCGGGCTGGACATCATGCTCTGTGCCGGCACTTCAGTGCCGGCGGCGCGCTCGCCCAGTTCAATCAGCAGATCCGCCGCCAGTTGCAGGTCCAGATGCAGGTAGATCGCCAGCAGCGGCGCCTCCGCCGTGGCCTCGGTCTCCATCGTGAAGGGCACCGGCACCGACACCGCCAGGTAGTGCTGCGCGTCGTACTGGTAGACCTGCCCGCCCAGATAGCCGCGCTTCACGCCTTGGCAGACGATCACGATGCCCGGGTCGTACAGCACCGGCGTGCGCGCCAGTGGCCGGTTCGAGCGCAGCAGCCGCACACCGGGCACTGCCGTCAGCGTGTAGCCCTCGTCCACGGCCAGCGCCTGCAACAGGCCGACCATGCGCGCCTGTGCGGGATGCTGCAGCGGATCATCGGTCAATTGCATCGGGTGCCCCATAGGAATAGGCAAGAACGACCGAAGCTTAGGCCTGGGCCGCCCCGCGCTCAACCACTAACGTGCAAGACCCCAGCCACGAGCCCTCAGCCATGACCGTATCCCGCCTCCTCCTCGTCACCGGCGTCAGCAGCGGCTTCGGTCGCGCCCTGGCCCAGCAGGCCCTGCTGGCCGGCCATCGTGTGGTCGGCACCGTGCGCAGCGAAACCGCCCGTCAGGATTTCGAAGCCCTCGCGCCGGGTCACGCCTTCGGCCGCCTGCTGGACGTCACCGACGCCGCCGCCATCGATGCATTGGTGGCCAGCGTCGAAGCCGACATCGGCGCCATCGACGTGCTGGTCAACAACGCCGGCTACGGCCACGAAGGCATCCTCGAAGAATCCACGCTGGACGAACTGCGCCATCAGTTCGAAGTGAATGTGTTCGGTCCTGCCGCGCTGATCAAGGCCGTGCTGCCGCACATGCGCGCGCGCCGTCGCGGCCACATCCTCAACATCACCTCCATGGGCGGCTTCATCACCCTGCCCGGCATCGCCTGGTACTGCGGCAGCAAGTTCGCGCTGGAAGGCATCAGCGAAGTGCTGGGCAAGGAAGTCGCGCCGTTCGGCATCCACGTGACCGCTATCGCGCCGGGTTCGTTCCGCACCGATTGGGCCGGTCGTTCGATGGTGCGGGCCTCGCGCAGCATCGGCGACTACGACGCGCTGTTCAACCCGATCCGCCGCGCACGCGAGGAAAAGAGCGGCCATCAGCTGGGCGACCCGATCAAGGCCGCGCAGGCCATGCTGCAGGTGATCGACACCCCCAACCCACCCACGCACCTGCTGTTGGGCAGCGATGCCCTGCAACTGGTACGCGGCAAGCTGGCTGCGATGGCAGAGCGCATCGATACCTGGGAAAGTCTCAGCCGTTCCACCGACGGCGGTGTGTAAGTGCAGGCGGTAGCGCCGGGCCATGCCCGGCGAGCGAAGCGGTGCCGAAAGAAGCCGCCGGGCATGGCCCGGCGCTACCTACACCGCGCTCGCTCAGTCGTCCTGCACCAGCTTGAACTCACGCAGCAGCCCGCCGATCTGGGTCTTGTCCAGCTTGTTCATCAGCAGGTTGCGCAGGAACGCCGGTCCCGGAATGTCCAGTTCCTTGCCATCGCGCAGGCGGCCGGTCGCCGCCAGCAGCGTGCGCACGTCGTAGGTGGAATTGAACACCTCCGGCACGCCGCGCTCGATGCCCAGCAGCGTATACACCGCTTCCATCGGCGTGCGCACCGAATACTCGGTGGTGAAGATGCAATCGCGCTGCTTCGATTCGGCAAACTGGCCGATGAAGGCAAAGTTCACCGCGCCCTCCGGCACCACGTCCGGGCGGTCACCGGCCTGGCGCGGCATGAAGAACGCGGTGATGTACGGCATCATCACCGGCACCGTCTTCGCACCGGTCGCCGCCAGCTCGTCGATCTCCTCCACCGGCACGCCCAGGTGATACAGCCACTCGCGGGTGATCTCCTCGCCCGTGCAGTCCTGCATCGGCTTGTTCACGTAATCGCCCGGCGTATCCACGAACAGCGAATACACCCACACCACGATCTGGTCCTTCGGCTGGTTCTTGAAATGCGGCTGGCGGTTCACCGTCCAGCTCATCAGCCAGCGTGAATCGCGCACGCTCACGATGCCGCCGGTCACCACCCTGCCACTGAACGGATCGCGCTTGGCAATCTTCTCGATGTACGCCGGAATGCGCGCGTCCAATGTGGTCACCGTCGCCGATTCCCACTTGGTTTCCGCTATATGCGCGCCGAACACATCCGGGCGTCCGAACGCCGCATCCTTGGCCGCGATGCGCCGCCACAGGTCCCACGCCGGTGCCGGGCCTTCATTCAAGCGCGCAGCAGTGTGGTGGTCGCCGTTGTCGGAATTCTCGGTGAGCGAGCCGATCGTCATGAACAGCAGATCGTCCGCGCCCAGATCGACGCCGCCGGCCTGGCCATCCCGCGTCCAGTGGATGAGCGTGGCCTGCTTGCGCCCTTCCTGCAGCGCGAAGTCCACATCGGTCACCTCGGTGCCGTACTGGAACCGCACACCGCGCTTCTGCAGCCACTTCACCAGCGGCAGCACCAGCGATTCGTACTGGTTGTACTTGGTGAACTTCAGCGCAGAGAAATCCGGCAGCCCGCCGATATGGTGGATGAAGCGATGCAGGTAGAGCTTCATCTCCAGCGCCGAGTGCCATTCCTCGAACGCGAACATCGTGCGCCAGTACAACCAGAAATTGCTGTCGAGGAAATCGCGGCCCAGCACTTCGTTGATGCGCTTGTTTTCCATCTCCTGCCGGGTAGCCAGGAACAGCGCGATGATGTCCTTCTGCGCCTGCTCGCTCAGGGTGAAAAGACCATCGGTATGCGCGTCCTCGCCCCGATTGATCGTGGCACGCTGCAGCGAATAGTTCGGGTCGTCCTTGTTCAGCCAGTAGAACTCGTCCAGCACACTGGCATCGTCGATCTCCAGCGACGGAATCGAGCGGAACAGATCCCACAGGCACTCGAAATGGTCTTCCATCTCGCGGCCGCCGCGGATCACGAAACCCTTCTCCGGCACCTTCAGGCCATCCAGCGCGCCGCCGGCAATCTGCTGCTGCTCCAGGATGGTGATGCGCTCGCCGGGCATGCGCCCATCGCGCACCAGGAACGCCGCACCGGCCAGCGAAGCCAGGCCCGAGCCGACGAACCAGGCCGTCTTGTTGTCCACGCCCGCCGGCTTGCGCGGGCGTGCGAAGGCCTCGTAGTTGCCACTGCTGTAGTACATGGGCGTCTCCTTCCTGGATGGGTATGCCCACTCTAGCGCTGAACCGATGTACCGCATCCTGCAGAGAGGCTGCGACGCAGTGACGCAGGTGCTTCCTGTCCCCGCGTTGCAAGCGGGCTCAACCGCTGTCAGCCGTCGCTTCTATAGTGAACCAGCGCTGGAACCCGTCGATGGCGTCCGGCATCAGCGCACTGGCGCGCTCGCAGACCACCGCTTCGGCCTGGCGGATGGCACTCACTGCATCCGGCTGCGTGCACAGGGCCATCGCCACATCCGAGGCATCCAGCATCGCCAGGTTCACGCCCACGCCCACCGGCGGCATCAGATGGGCAGCATCGCCGAGCAGCGTCACGCCCTTGCGCGGTGCCCAACGGAAATCCGCCGGCAGGCTGTAGATCGGCCGTCGCACGAAGTCGGTGCACGCGTCCAGCAGCCTTCGCAGGTTCGGGGCCCAACCCGTATAGCTGCCTGTCACCAGCGCGCGCATGCCTTGCTGCGCGATCTGCGCATCAAGCCAATCAGAAGGCCGCTTCAGCGCCGCATACACGCAGAACCGATCACCGCTGTTGCGCTGCACGAACAGCGCCTCCTCGCCGCCAAAGCAGAACAGGCTGCCCTGCCCCACCATGGCCGCGATATCCGCCGCAGGCTGTGCGATCCAGCCTTCGAAGAAGGTAATACCGGTCGGCAACGGCTGGCAGGCACTCAGCGCTGCGCGCACTTTCGACCACGCACCATCGGCACCGATCACGATGTCCGCCTCGGCCTGCACACCATTGGCGAAGCGCAGGCTGTGTTGGCCTGCCTGTGCAAGCACCAGCTCGGTCAGGCAATGGCCCCACTGCACCGTATCGGCCGGCAGCGCATCCAGCAGCAGTTGGCGCAGGTCGCCGCGGTCGATCTCCGGCTTGTCCATGCTTCCCTCCGGCCCGAATCCGCCGGCGACAATCTCTCCGGTCCACGGATCGCCCGTCCGCTGTTCCTGTCCCTCGTGGCGTGCCACCGCGCGGAACGCCTCCAGCAGACCGGCGCGCTGCAGCGCCACCTGGCCGGAATCCTCGTGCAGATCCAGCGTGCCGCCCTGGGTGCGCTGCTGCCCCGACGACTCGCCCTCGTACACGCACACGCGGTGGCCGCCGCGATGCAGGATGAGGGCGGCGGTCAGGCCGGCAGGGCCTCCGCCGATGATGGCGATACGTGGAGGGTGCGGCATGAGGCAGCCCATGGAGTGGTTGACATATCAACCGTAGAATGTTATGGTTGACACGTCAACCGTACACAGGCAACGTGAACTCATGACCGCACCCACCATCACCCCCGACGAGTGGGCCGCCTGGCGCGGCTTCCGGCGCATGGCCGAGATCACCTCCGGCCGCATCGTCCACGACATCACCCGCAGCACCGGGCTCTCCAGTGCCGACTTCGTCGTGCTGATGGAACTGAGCAAGGCCAAGGACCGTTGTCGCCGCCAGCGCGAACTGCTGGACTACCTGGAATGGGACAAGACGCGGCTCTCGCACCAGCTCACCCGCATGGCCGGCCGTGGGCTGATCGAGCGCGACACCGACAGCGACAACGTCGTGGTGATCCGCATGACCGCAGAAGGCCGCACCCAGCTTGGCGCAGCACGGCCGGTCCATGTCACCAGCGTGCGCCGGAATTTCCTCGACCACCTCTCAGCCGATGACCTGGCCGCGCTGCAGCAGATCACCGACAAACTGCATGCGGCGCTGCAGGACGCAGAGAACTGAGACGCCGTCAGTTCACAGACGACGACCCAACACCTGTCCCGGCCAGCCATCCACGTTGAAGGTCGACAGCCGTTCGTAACCGCACGATTCGTAGAAGCGCACCAGCTCGCCATTGCCACCGCCATAGCAATCCACGCGCAAGTAATCCAATCCCGCCGCGCATGCCTGCTCGTCGGCGAACGCCATCAGGCGACGGCCGATACCACGCACCCGCGCATCGCGTGAAGCAATCAGCACGCGCACGTACAGCTCGGGTTCGGTCGCCGCAGGCACATACGGTATGGCCTCGCCCAACGCCAGGAACGCACGCACCTCGCCCTGCGCGGTTTCCGCCACCCACGCACCGGGCAGTGCGCAGGCATCGGTCACCTGGGTGATACGGCGCGGAATGGACGACCACGGCTCGGTACCCCACTGCTGCGGATTGCCGATGGCCACGAACCACGCAATCACCTCATCGAACAAGCCCAGCACCGCAGGCGCATCGGCCACGCTGGCGCGACGGATCGTCAGCGCCTCTTTTCCTGCATCACTCACGCGTAGTGCTCCTTTCATTCAACAAACCCGAACGACTGCAATCGCCCAGCTCCGCCCAGAATGCCGCCGCGCAGCCGCCATCACCACGGCCAAAAGTCCATTGCGCGCCGCCAACCGGTAGTGCCGGCCGCTGGCCGGCAGCTGCAATCACCCACTCCACCCTGGTTGCCGGCCAGCGGCCGGCACTACCACGGGCAAGGCTCCACGGCGGCGGAGTTGACATGCAGGCATTTACCTGCCTATTGTGATCCCACGGACGGCACCCCGCCGCCCACCGTGGAGCCGCAGTCATGGTGGATATCGCGCACAGAGTCGGCATCAACGCCGCATCGGCCCAGGTTTACCAGGCCCTGGCCAGCCCCGAAGGCATCGCCGCCTGGTGGGCCGAAGACACCACCGGCGACCGCCATCCCGGCGGCACCGTCACCGCGCGCTTCACCGCCAAAGGCCAGGAAATCGGCGCGATGCAGATGAAGCTGCTGCAGTTGCAGCCAAACGAGCTGGTGCTGTGGGAATTCATCGACGGCCCGCCGGAATGGATCGGCACCACCGCGCGTTTCGCCCTGCACCAGGACGGCGACTACTGCATCGTGCTGTTCACTCACGAAGGCTGGAAAGAACGCGTGGAATTCATGCACCACTGCAGCACCAAATGGGCCATCTTCCTGATGAGCCTGAAATCCCTGCTGGAAACCGGGCGCGGCCAGCCCAGCCCGCACGACATCAAGATCGACAACTGGAACTGAAGGCCCCCATGGATGCAGACAAGGTGTTCAAGGCACTGGCCGACCCCACGCGCCGCACCCTGCTGGACCTGCTGTGCGAGCGCAACGGGCAGACGCTCGGGCAGCTCTGCGAGCACCTGCAGATGGCCCGGCAATCGGTCACCCAGCACCTGGGCCTGCTGGAAGACGCCAACCTGATCAGTACCGTCAGGCGTGGCCGCGAGAAGCTGCACTTCATCAACCCGGTGCCGCTGCACGACGTCTATACGCGCTGGGTAAGCAAGTTCGAGCAGCAGCGCCTGAGCCTGCTGCATGACCTCAAACAGGAACTGGAAGGAGAATAACGATGAGCGCTGAATCCACCCGTTTCATCCACGTGATCTATATCGCCTCCACACCGCAGAAGGTGTTCGAGGCCATCACCCGGCCGGAGATTGCCCGCACCTACTGGGGCCACGAAAACGTCTCGGACTGGAAACCCGGCTCGCGCTGGCAGCATGTGCGCGCCAACGACGAACGCAAGGTCGAGCTGATTGGCGAAGTGGTGGAAAACACCCCACCCTCGCGGCTGGTGATCACCTGGGCGGCCGCTTCACAGGCAGACAACCCGAAGGCCTACAGCCGGGTGACGTTCGAGATCGTGCCGTATGAGGACATGGTCAAGCTGACGGTGACCCATGACGAGCTGGAACCGGGCAGCGGCATGGATACCGGCATCCGCCAGGGCTGGCCGATCGTGTTGTCGAGCCTGAAGTCGCTGCTGGAAACTGGCAAAGGCCTGGACGTCTTCGCCAAACCCCAGTAGCGCCAGCCCATGGCTGGCGATCCCCCGGCCCAAGCCAACCCGTGAAGGCGCCTTGATTCTGCTGAACGACGCATGCAACGCGTATTGGCCGCTCACCCGTCAAGCACGCGTTACATCACGTCAACACGGCATCATTGCGACGCAGTCTAAATACCCTTCCACAGGTTCCTCTTGCAGCCCTCTTCCCCTTCGGCCGGTGAACCGGCCCCGTCGTCGCCTGCCTTCATTGAAGTTGTTGTTGTGCGGGCCGGTACCCACCTGTTTGCCATCGATGTCGACGCCGCGATTGAAATCCGCGGGCCGGAAACCTTTGATCGCCCCGGCAGTGGCACGAGTCCGCACCTCACCGTGCGCGGCAACGCCCTGCCGGTGGTCGACCTGCGCCAGGCCATTGGTTTGTCCGCGTTCGCCCACGGCTGCCCGGCCATGCTGCTGATGCAGGCGGGCGCGGAAACGCTCGCTCTGGCCGTCGATGAGGTACGGGAAATCGAAAGCGTGCCGCGCCACAAGGTGCGGCCCGCCACAGCTATCCCGTTCGGGTTCTGCAGCCATCACGTCACGCTGGGCGCGCTCGGCGAGATTCCCCTGATCGATCCAACGCGGCTTCGGTAACGCCGAACCACCGCGCCAACCTCCCGACAACACCGGACCCCACACCGATCTCCCGGTAGCGCCGGGCCATGCCCGGCGGGCAGCCGGCCAGCTAGCGCGCCGTCCAGCCGCCATCCACCGGAAGCGCCGTGCCCGTAATCTGCGCCGCAGCATCCGAGGCCAGAAACACCACCATCTCCCCCAGCTGCTCGGGTGTCACGAAGTGCAACGAGGGCTGTTTCTCGGCCAGCAGCGCGCGAGCCGCGGACTCCTGATCCGTGCCGTCCTTCTCGGCCAATGCCGTGATCTGCTGCTCGACCAGCGCCGTTCGCACCCAACCCGGGCAAATCGCGTTGGCGGTGATGCCCGTGCCCGCGTTCTCCAGCGCGGTCACCTTGGTGAACCCCACCACGCCATGCTTGGCCGCCACATAGGCAGACTTGTTCACCGACCCAACCAGCCCATGCACCGACGCGATGTTGATGATGCGACCGGATCCCTGCTGTTTCATGTAAGGCAAGGCCGCCGCCGTTGAGTGGAAGACCGCCGAGAGATTCAGCGCGAGGATCGCATCCCACTTCGCTACGGGAAACTCCTCGATCGACGCGGTGTGCTGGATGCCCGCATTGTTCACCAGGATGTCGATGCGCCCCATCTTCGCAACGGCGTTGGCGATCATATCCCGCACCGCATCGCCACGCGAAAGGTCGGCACCATCATGCGCCACCCGTATACCAAACTCGGTTTCCAGGCTGGAACGGATGCGTTCGATCTCCGCCGCATCGCCAAATCCATTCAACATGATGTCGGCGCCCTGTCGCGCCAGTGCGGTGGCAATGCCAAGACCGATACCGCTGGTGGAGCCGGTAACTACCGCGACTTTTCCATTGAACATGGGCGAGCTTCCATGAGGGCGTAGGTGGCCAGTGTAGCCTCACGGGCCCGCCCCCTTGAATGGCGCTACCCATGTCGCGGACCACGGTTAGAAGAGGACGCCCGCTCGCTCAACGGTCGCCAGGGGATTGGCTCTCCGCACCGCCTCCAGGAAAAGCAGAAAATCGCGGTTGAACAGCGTCAGGTTGTTGGTGAACGTTACGCTCTTTCTGCCCGCTGCTTTGCTGAAGCACACCTGCCAGACATAGCGCCCGTAGATCCTGTCAGACGTCCGTGTGACTGAGGTGATCTGCGACAGTGGAACAACCGTGGGCACCGGACCCCTTCGCAGGTAAAAGGACTCTGTATCAAAGAAATAGTGCTCCCGATCCTCTTTCCCATCCACCATCACCAAGGTCATGGACGTACCAGAAATCCGGCGAGGGGAATTCAATCGCAGCCCTGATCCCAACGCAGAACGGGCTCTCAGTGACGCTCGCCGATGGATCAGCCAGATGGTCAGCAGCGGAAGTGCCGCAAGGACAGCGAAGGCCAGGATTTTCAACACAGCTTCCAGTGTGCTTGCCACACAGATCTCCACGATTAACGTTCAGGCACCGGCGACTCCAGTAGATCCACGCCACTCGTGGATGCTCTGGCTTCAACACCCCATCACTTCCAATGATCCGGCCCCAAAAACGGCAGGCTCAACACAAACACCGGAACGGCCACAGGCACCAACGCCGCGCCCAGCACCTTCCCGGCCGTCGTCCCCACACCCGGCTTGTCCGTATCCTCCGGCCGAATCCGCTCAGCCCGCGCGGTAATCGGCTGCGCCAGCTTCGCCTTCGCCGTCAGCGCCGCAGCGTCCGGCAACTTCACCCGCTCGCCATCACTCTCGAACAGCGCGCTGTAATAGCTGCCGCCCTGCCTGGAAAGATTGCAGTCCGGGTTGGCCGCCAGTTCGTAGCGGGTGCGGGCTTCAAGGATGTACGGCCGGCGCGTCAACCCATCGATGGCCTTGGCCACCCGCGGGCTGATCTCCAACCGTTCCAGCTTGAACCGCGCCGCCTGTTCCGGCGTCACCTGCTCCGGCCGCAGCAGCAGCGCGTAGCTGCCATGCACCTTGCTCCTGTCGGCCGGCACGCGCCAGTCCTCACGGAAATACAGCTGCGCACAGACCACGGCCTCGCGCAGCGGGCTGTCCATCAGCGCACGGTAATCACGGAACGGCGCCGCGTCGAAGCGCATCGGCTCGTCATAGACCGGTAACAGGTACAGCTTGCCGTCGTCGGCCACGAACGCGCCGGTGATCTCGCGATTGGAATGGTGGTAGTCCGGCCCACTGGCGCAGCCAGACAGCAGGGTCAGGCACAGGATGGAGAGAGTGAAGAGGATGGACGTTCGCATGTCGTGTTGAATGGCTTCCCTGGAAAACCGGCCTCGCCCAAAGGGACGAGGCCAGTCCACCATGGTGCCATGACGCAGCAGGCGATGAAAAAACCGACTTACTTCAACCGCTCCACCAACCGCTGCCCCACCTCCAGCGCCGACGCCGGGTTCTGCCCGGTAATCAGCTCACGGTCCACCACCACATGCCCCGTCCACGGCGTGGCATTGCTGCTGAACCTCGCCCCCGCCCGCTGCAGCGCCGTCTGCGGGTAGAACTTCATCTCACCGCCGCCCAGCAGCGGCTTGGCCTGCTCTTCTTCCTGGTTGCTGATCACCGTCATCTGGTAGCCGCTGTAGATCCACTTCGGCGTAGCCGGCGTCGCCCCAGCTTCCAGCTTTGCCACGAATCCCGCGGCATCCGGCAGCGTGGACAGCAGCGCGATCGGCCCGTGGCAGACCAGCGCGGTGGTCTTGTTGCGCTGGTGGAAGTCAGCCAGCAGCCGGCCCAGCGCCGGGCTCTTCAGCAGGTCCTGCATGGGCGCGTGGCCACCGGGAATGTAGACCGCATCGAAACGCGCGTAGCCCTGCTGCTCGACGCGCGCCAGGCTGACCACCGGCGAGGCCGTCGGCGAGGTCAGCGCCAGCTTCTCCAGCAGGTCCTTGTGCAGCGTCAGCTGCGCAGCATCGTTGCCGAAGTACGCCGGCGTCACCGAGGACGCATCCACCGTCGGCGCCCGCCCCTGCGGTGTGGCGAAGGTCACCTCGTGGCCGGCGTCCAGCAGCAGCTTGACCGGCTGCATCAGCTCGTTGAGATAGAAGCCAGTGGACAGCACCTTGCCGTCCTTCAGGTCCAGGTGGTTTTCGTCGGACAGCACCACCAGCACGTTGGCGGCATGCGCGCCGGTGGCGGCCAGGGTCAGGGCCAGCGCGGCGGCCAGCCGGGTCATCAGGTTCATGGGGAGCTCCTATCGGGGAATGGTCGCTACTTTATTCATCGCCCCAGCGGCGATAAATTGACCCCATCGCAAAACATCTGTTCCCCGGAGAGCCAAATGAGCCGCAAGTTCGACTACCTGGGCGATGTGGAGGTGTTCCTGGCGGTGGTCGAGCACGGCTCGTTCACCGCCGGCGCGGTGGCACTGTCCACGACGCCCTCGGTGCTGAGCCGCGCGGTCACCCGGCTGGAAGCGCGGCTGGGCCGGCAGCTGCTGCAGCGAACCACCCGCCGCGTGGGCCTGACCGACGCCGGGCGGCTCTATCTGGAACAGGTGCGCACCGCCTTCGGCCTGCTGGACGACGCCGAGCGCGACGTACTGGCCCAGGACGGTGCGCTGGCCGGCCGCGTGCGCCTGAGCGTGCCCACCACCTATGGCCACTACCGGCTGCCGCCCGTGCTGGCGCGCTTTGCGCAGCAGTACCCGCAGGTGCAGGTGGAACTGAACATCACCAACCGCAACGTGGACCTGGTGGCCGAAGGCTTCGATCTGGCCATCCGCCTGGGCCAGCTGCCGGACAGCGGGCTGGTGGGGCGGAAGCTTGAGGATGCGCCGCTGTTGCTGGTGGCCGCGCCGGACTATCTGCAGCGCCGGGGTACGCCGCAGACGCTGGACGACCTGCAGCAGCACCTGTGCCTGCCGTTTGTGATGCCGCGTACTGGGCGATTGGCGCCGTGGATCTTCCGCGACGGCGGGCGAGACGTGGACTGGCTGCCGCGCTCGTCCATCGAGACCTCCGACGATGTGCTGGGCGTGGTCTCGCTGGCCGAACAGGGCATCGGCATCTGCCAGAGCTATGCGTTCATCGTGCGCGAGCGGATGCGGCGCGGGCAGTTGGTGGAAGTGCTGCCGCAGCTGCGGGGAAGATCGCGGCCGTTTTCGGTGATCTATGCACCGCATCGGCGGCAGTCTGCGGCGGCACGAGCGATGATTGAGTTGCTGGTGGGGAATGCGGCGGTCGTCGAGGACGGCGTTGGTTGAGGCTGCGATGCTCGTTGGTGTGTCGTATTTGAACCGCTTTTCGGGATGTACGACTGATCGGGTGCCGTTGTCTGCCGAGGCTGACTAAGAACTGTTGTAAAGAAGGCCGTCGCGCTATGCACTTGCGGCATGGGCCATTACGCCACTTTGATTCGTAATCCGCAGGGCATCTGCGCGAATGCGTCTTGTGGCGTCGCGTGTTGCACGAATGCTGCGTGCAACAATGGATCTTCGCTCTCGAATCACGCGATTTCTTCGCGAATTTCGATTTGCATTCGAAGCGGCGGCGTAAACACCATGACGCGCCACCGACAACGGGTGGCCGGGTCTGCAAACCCGCATTGATGTACGCGTCTGTAGTTTGCGCTTGCCCGCCGGCACCGTCCTTAACCGGTGCCGGCGGGCAATCCGTCGGCCTTTCTGGCGGGCGGTGCGTGGGGATCTTCGGATCCACCGGTTCTATGACGCTACATCATCCCGGTTTGCAGCCACGCATCGTCCGCCACCCTCTTCGCGGTGGCGCTGTTAAGCACAGCCAAGGAAACCGACGTCATGAGCGAATCCGACACCTTCTCCTCGTACACCGTTGTTGAGCCCATCAACGACGACGCTTCCCTGCCCGACCTGAACTACCTGCTTGGCATCCTCAAGCGCATGCGCGGCTGCGAGGGGGCTGATGGGCATCCTTGGCCAGAAACCGATGTGTCACCCGGTCGACGTGTGAGCCTGGCCAGGAGCGAGCGCGCGATGGTGGGGGCGCTGACGGTGCTGGAGCTGCTGCATGCGGCGGACCGCTGCCGGGTGGCAGCGGACCCGGAGCGGCATTTGGATGAGGGGGTGGTTGATGGGTTGTTTCTGGCTTGCCGAGGGTTGGTTGAGTGGGCGTGCCACGAGGTTAGGCCGGAGTGACTGCGCTCACATTTGGCAAGGTCAACGCCATTCGTTGCATCAACTTCCGTTTCCGTCAGAAGCGGACTTCCAGGAAGGATCTCTTGCCGTCGCCGAATGCCAGTTGCATGCATCCTCAACGCGTGCCGTCACTTTCTCCCAGGCCTCCGACCAGCGGCGGGCGCTACCTACGGAGTTGATCAGAGCATCCCTAGGTCAGGCGGTATGAGACACTTGCCATACACACACAGCCGCCCACCCGCTCACTCTGCAGGCCCAACAAACGTATTCAGCGCCGTTGCAATCCTCTTGCGTCGCTCAAGCAAGAAAGCCTTGTAGCTTTCCACTTCCAGCAGCGATGCCTCAACCGGGATGCACTGTGCTGCGAACGCTAGCTCGCCAAGCTGGTCCACCAGCGGGGGCAGGTAAACCGCCGGGGCCTTGTCGCTGATCGCGCGATTCGTCTTGCCGCCGATGAATGCCAGATTGGCGATGTCATCCGCCTCGCGGGCAGTGAAGCTGGTCTTCAATACGGCTTTGGGAAAAATGTGATGGAACTGCAAGCGATGCTGGGCGCCCGAATGATCCAGAGCAATGGTCAATTGGCTGCACCAATCTTTCGCACCGGCAGCGCGGAAAGCCAGGAACATGGTCTTGAACAGCGCGCTACGCTGGTTGCGCCCTTCCAGCTCCTCTGCGGTAATGTCCAGACGGCCGAACTGCAGCCGCAGCCGGTCGATCAGCTCGCTCACCGCTCCGCCCTGACGAATATTTGCCAAATCCTGATCCAGAATGGTTTCGCTGGAACCTCGGGAGAAGCGGCCTTTGGCATTGGCCATCAGCGCCCAGTAGCGCAGCTGGCGGGCCTCATCGTTGCTCAGCGCATAGTTGCGGCTATGCCCGAAATACGCCAGCACCACCAGCAGGAAAGGCGACGACAACAGTGCCGGGCTATCGATGCCCAGATTGCTGCGCAGGAAGTTGAGCGCGAACTCCATGCCATTGCAGGCTTCTTTCCATGCTTTCTGCAGCTTCTCCACATTCAGGCTACCCACGATCTGAAAACGTGATTGACCGGTGGCAAACGCCATCAAATTCTTCAAGTGCAAACCGAGATCAAGGTCAAAGCCCGTCTTGGCGCATGCCTTCTGGAAATCCTGGAACGTCTGTAGCGAGTGCCGCCACTTGGCAGTGATCTGCGCCAGAGCCAGGTCGGAACTGCGCAGCTTGGCTCCAAGTGAATTGACCCGGACGAAGATCTCCGTGACCTCATCATAGGAAAGCGTGCGTTCCAGCACGTCCATCCGATAAACGTACTTGCGGATGCCACGTAGCCGGGCCAGGCGCTGGCTGTACTTCTCGTACCGCGGATCGTCAAAACCACTAATGCCAGCACGTTTGAGGAAAGGCGCATCGTTGTCGGTCTTGAACACTTCTGACACTTTCACCCAATGCGGCAACTGCTCCAGCTTCCTCGTGCCCACCACGAACGTCATCTTGTTGAAGCGCTTGAGCAGTTCGTCCTCGGTCGAGTCCGTCTCATCGCCAATCAGTTCGCTATCGTCGTCAGCATCGTCCTCGTCGTCGCCGTTCTCTTCCACTTCGGTCACCACCGCCAACTGGTCGGGATGTTCCAAGTTGAACAGCAAGTCGATAGGCCGGCGGCGACCACGCACCGATACTGGCTCGCCGCGAATGACGGCAGAGAGCGATGTCAGACGCTGCTGACCATCCAGCAGAAGCCGCGTACTCTGGTAAGGATTCGTGCTCTGGCTGATCGCGAAATCCTGCAGCGGTACAGCTTCATCCGTTTCCCAAAGCAGGACTGCGCCCGATGGGTAGCCGCGATACAGCGAATCCAGCAGATCGCGCACTCGCGTGGAGCGCCACACATACTGGCGCTGCATCTCTGGCAAGCGCAGTTCGCCCCGCTCGATCATTGATACCAGTTCTTCAACGCTTGCTTCGGCCTTGGCCATGTTTTTCCTTCGATCAGGCACCGAGCAGGAAGCGCTCGCGGTGCCACTGTAAATAATGCTGGTGCTCGCTGGCCAGCCAGCGCAACGTCATTCCCGAATGAATGCCAAGCCCAGGCAGATCGCTTTGGGACAGGCGGGGGCTGGTCAGAAGATGCCCGGTATCGTCGAAGCTGATCAGAAAGCGATCGAACAGCGCATCGAGATTGGCCACCAACAGAAAGCCGTTGAAGGCATCCAGCCGCTCGGCATCGTCGGCACATTCAGCCCAGGGTTTGGCATGGCTGGCACGCAGCGCTTCAGTCACAGCGACGCCGGTCACTGCGCAGGAACCACCCCAGTAGGTCAGCAAGGCATCGCGGTAACGCGCCTGCCCCACGCGCTGACGCACCAGGCGTTCGACTTCCGTGCCTAGTGCTTCGGCACGCATCGTTTCGACTGCCTGGGCCACGACCGCGTGGTAATCGCGCACTGCCTGATTCGGCAAGGCCTGCGACAGGCTGGCCGTGCGGCGCAGGAGAGCCGCCAAATCGGGCAGAGTCGGCACACAAAAAACGTCATCGGCTCTGGCCCAAGGTTGGAAGCTACGCAGCAACTCCGGCAGCAGTGCGGGCGTTGCCGGTTGAAAGCGTACCTCGAAGCCTCCGACCAATGCTGTCACCACCGCTTGGCTTCGATGACGGGCCGAAGCCAGTATCACCGCATCGCTAGCAGATGACAGCACGTGCTCGAAGCCGTTGTCGTGGCCGGCTTTTTCTGCCAACGCCCGCTGTAGTGGGTTCACCGCGGTATTCATGTCAAAGACGCCTGTTCTGTACCCACCCGCCGACGAAGCAAAAGACCATCCTCGCTATCGGATGACAGCCTGAGCCTCTCAAAAGACTTGAACGCGTCTGAGGGTTCAGTCGATGTGGTGACGACGTACTGGAAAGAATCACCTCTACTCGCTGCGACATGCCCGAGCAGTGACCACAGTATGGCCTCACTCATTTCCGCCTCGCGAGGTGAGTCGTGCAGCAGAAATCCAGGATGGAAGCTATCCGCAGATATGCTGTCGAGCAAGCAGGCGATATCCCCGGCCAGAATTTCCAGAACCTTGAAGGTTGTTGAATGCATTGGCCCCATCTGAAATGGATGGTTGCGGTGCTTATCCTCATCGTTGAAAACGCCCCACAAGAAAGAGGGCAACGACTTGGCAACAGCTTGCATAGACTCACTGATCGCCCGACGACGCCCCTTCACTGCCTCACGCTCCTTCTCATGCTGCATTTGAAGTTGCTCGTGACGGTGCCGAGTCGACTCCAGCTTTCGCTCTACTGTCACGATATCGGTTGACTGTGATTTTCCAGATGCAATGCTCTCGTAGTGTTCGTAGTCTTCGATGGCATCACTGAGAAGCTGGTCGGCTGACAAGGATTGTGCGTGCCTCGTCATGAGCTCAGCTTCCCGTTGATCGATGGCTGCAACTTGTGCATTCATGGGCGCTGTCTCGGCCTCCAGCTCATCCCGTCGGCGACGTTGGGGCGCCAGTTCGCTTTCAAGATCTCCTTTGGAGCGCTGATGCAGAATGATCCGCTGCTTCCGATCGATCTGCGCCTGCTCGACCCGCTCCATCACATGACTGCAATCCCTGAGCAATCGGCTTCCTGCGTCGCAGTGGGTGGGTAGCTGTTGTTGCAAAGACGATGCTTCTTCCTGAAGCTCGGCTACCCGCTGCATATCACCGGCCAGCATGGCTTCGTTCTGCTTGATCTCATTGCTCAGACGCTCAATGCCAGCTTTCAGCGGCGCACGCTTTTCCACCCACGCCTGACGCTGTTCCGCGAGCTCTTGCCGCTCAGCATCGATGGCCGACAGCTCCTGTTGATAAGCCTCATGACGCTGCTTGGCGATTCCGATCAAGTTTGGGTGCTCAAGCAAGCCGTCCTGCCGGAACGGAGTAGCGGCAGAGACATCGAGGCGGCGGGTCAGTTGGCGGCGCACGTATTTCAACAAACGCGCGGGCTCCTTGCGCAGTGCTTGCAACTTCGATTTCTGATCCTCCATCTCCCTGGCGGTGCTGTCCAGGTCGCGCAGTGTTGTCGCGTCAGTCAACAAACCCAGCACGATTTGCACGAGTGCTGCAGGCGACCTCGCTGGCGGACTGAATCCAACGCCATCGGCGCGCCACTGGTAATAGTTCTGGTATCGCGCATTCTGGTCGCGGGAACACCAGGCCAGAATCTGGTGCCACTCGATGGATTGCTTCGAGGTTGGCAACTCGCGAACGGGCAAAATTTCGACCAGATGCTGGCGCAGCGCAGCCTGGTAGGCACTGAACTCGTTCTCGGCTTCATTGGCTGCCAATTGACGCCAATCAGCAGATCGTGAAGCTCGATAGTGTTTCTGATGCAGCCACGGCTTCAGGACCGTCCACACCTCACCACCCATATGCACACGGGCGGCGACGGCCCCCTCTTTCAGCTCGCGACTGCTCAGCAGTTCGTCGCGTAAGGTCGAACCGCCGGACCAAAGCGGATCATCCAGTACGAAGCGCAACAACTGGCAGAAGGCTGTTTTCCCGACGCCGTGACCGGAGCTGCCCGCTCCAGGTGGCGACACGATCAGATTGAGCCCGCGCCGCAAGGGGATCTCGCGAATGAGGCGCTGGGATGTCAACGACTCTAGCAACCACATTGTTTCGACCCAGAGGCGTGGCTTAGCATGGTCTGTCGTCGAAAGCGTGACACCATTCATAGACACTTATCCCCTTTTGCGCGTTTCGTCTGTCTGCGCATTCGACGCCGAATCCGCCATCACTTCTGCCAGAGCGGTCTCATGGTGGCGACGAGCCTCGATCAAGTAGCGAGCCAGCGATGCGGTGCGATGATCGCCAATAATGTCGGCCAGCGCTTCCGGGTTGTGGATGGACAGCGGTGCCGTTGCAGCGACGCCCAACAGATCACGAAGCCAATCACAAATGAGCGTCCAGCGCTCTGTGTTCACCGGCCGCAGCCAATCATGCAGTCTCTCGGCATGTGGCGTGTCTTCCGACAATCGTCCCCCAAGAATGCGTCGCAGGCGATTATCGTCACACGGTCCGGCTTGCAGGAGCACGTCGCAGACCAACCCTGCCAGCCAGTCCTCGGCTTCGGTAGCGGGTGTGCCGCCTTGTGCATAAATTGGAAGGGCGGCCGTACGACGTGCAGGCTTTGGTGAGGGAGTCGTGAGGGGTTGTTGGGTTTCCAATGCATCCCAAGCTGCCAGGATCAGCCGTTGAGTACGGTATTCGCCGAACTCCTTCTGTTCCTTGTTCTTGAGCACACGGAAGGTTTCGCTGGGGTAGTCCTCGTCCATGACATCGGCGGGGTCGAGGATGTAACGCAGTTCGTCGCGGGTGAGACCGTAGAGTTTGGCGTACCAGGCATCGAGTTCGGCGCGCAGGGTGGCGCGACGGTCGGAGTCGAAAGGGAAAGGTTCGCCGTCGTAGCCCAAGTCTTTGGCCCAACTGGAGAGGTCATGGGCAGTGTAGGTCAGCTCCAGTACGCGCGGGACGATGAAGGCGAGGTCGGCTTCGGTGTAGCCAGTGGGAGCGAGTACCGGGAGCTGCTTAAAGTAGTAGAAACTGAAGTTAACCCCTCCCACTTTCTGTCTTGCGACAAAATCAAATGTAAGGCTTCCTAGGCTACCAAGGAGCGCAGCAGAGTGTTCGACTGAAATTGCCTCATTTACAAGCCACAGGAAAACACTGTCTCCTTGCGCACTTATGGGCATCACTGTTGCAATAGTTGTGCGTTCATCCGTAGCTCTCGCATTGCGGCGCCAGCCCATCAACCAATCCCGCTCCCACTGCCAGATCACGCGGCCATCGCGGTCGCGCTTGCATAGACGTTCTTCCACCTCGGTGCGACTGACCCAATAGCGAGGAGTGACGGTGAAATCCGGATCGGCCTTTTCAGGCAGTGTGACATCGCGACTGTTGCCGTCCACCGTGTAGGTAGCCCAGCGGTGGTCGAACTGGTGAATAAGCTTGGCCTCGTACAACGGCAGGTGGTCGGCGACTAGCTCGTCTTTGAACAGGTGACTGTCGTTGGACATGTCCAGCATGCGCATGAACGAAATGCCCCACGGATTCTGCTCAGGCTCCACCACTTTGGCTTGCTTGCCCTCGCCTACGGTTACGGCATCGCGCATCAGCACCGAGGCGGCACGGTATAGCTTCTTGGTCAGTTCCGCATCACGCTCGCTCCGAAAGACTGGGCACGTAAGTGTGTTGGGGTTGATGAGGCGGAACTCATCGGGCGTGAGGGTGAAGCAGCGGCGCGAGTCGGCCAGTTGGCTGACTTGGGAGGCAAAGCAGACGAACTCGGCCTGTTCCGCTGTGCCTAGGGTGAGCAGGCAAAACTTGTAGCTACGGTGCACGGAAGGAAACACCGCGTCGCGGTTTTCGATGTCGTAAAGGCTGACCAGCCTCTGGTTCTGGGTGATGTGGCCAAAGTACGCCTTGGTGCTGTCGTCGGTAGCAATGCCGGTCGGCACGATGAAGCCGGCGCGGCCACTGTCTGCATGGATTTGCAGGATGGTTTCGGCGAACAGCGCATAGGTGTTCACGTCGCCCACGCCGGTCAGTGGATAACGGCCGCCGTCGGTGCCTTTCACATGGGCAAACACGCTGGCCGCCTCCGCTGTGCGGCGGGCGGTAACAAATTCGCGGTAGAGGCGCTTCTCGGCCTCGTCCTCATGCACCTCATGGGCCAGGTTGGGGTGCAGGTGGCGTCCCAGGATGCCTTCACTGAGCCACTGGATGCGCTGGGCGCGTTCGGCCTTGTTGCGGGCTTGCGCCACGTCGCAGTGGCGGGTGGCGAAGAATTCTTCTTCTTGCAGCTTGATGCGCTCCCACGGCGGATTGCCTAGTACGCAGTCGAAGCCGCCTTGCGCGAATACCTGCGGGAAGGCCAGCGGCCAGTGGAACACGCGGGACTGCTCGCAGGCGTCGCGGGCCGCAATGATAGGAGCGGCATGCTCGGTCTTGGCGCGTTCTGGCGCGGTCAGTAGCGCGTGCAGGGTGATGCTGGTAGGTACGGCTTCTGCTGTGCCCTCCGTCTTCGGCAGCAGGTAAGCGCCCACCAGCGCATCGGCGGCTTGCGCCAGCGGGCTGTGAGCGGAATCCTCCAAAAAGTGGCGCCAGGCCTGTTCCTTGCCCACCACCTGTTCTGGCGTGTCGGTGGGCAAGGCCTCAATGGCGCGCAGGGCTTCCAGGCCACTGTGGTTGTCCACGCCCAGCAGCATCTGCATGCCTTGCAGATCCTTGGCGATCTGCTTGAGGCCGGCGGCGTTGGCCTTGGCCAGTTCTTTGCAGACGTCCTTGTCGTCGCCGCTCAAGGGCTTGAAGGCATCCTTGGCAATGCCTTTTTCCAGCACGTTCAGGTCGGTCAGGCCCAGGAGGGCGTCGCCCACTTGCAAGTGGTGGTCGAGAAAACCCAGCGGGCGGCCTTCCTCGTAGCCTTCCAGCCACAGTGCCATGCGTGCCAGTTCGATGGCCATGGGGTTGCGGTCAACCCCATAGATGCAGCGGGCCACAACTTCGCGCAGGGCGTGGCGGTAGTCCTGCGGCTGGATGGCACCTTCCTGCCCGCCTTCGAGGCTGCGGAACTGTGCCAGCTTTTCCGCCAAGCGGCGGGCGGCGGCCAACAGGAAGTGGCCGCTGCCGCAAGCCGGATCGACTACGCGGATGGTCAGCAGCGCCTCGGTGGGGTTGGCCGGATGAGCCGCCAGGCGCTGCTCGATAACGGGATCGAGTGCGCTCTTGATCAGTTCCTGCACCAGACTGTCGGGAGTGTAGTAGCTGCCGGTGAGCTTGCGGGCGTTGCCTGCGGTGCTGCCTTCTTCGGTACGGCCGACGAAGCCGAAAGTGCGTGCAGGTAGGTCGATGGCCGGCACCAGTTCCAGCAGGCTTTCATAGACGCTGCCCAGCTCTTCCGGCCCCATATTGCGGTAGTCTACCGGCGTGAGGCTGCTGCCCTTGCCCTGCGAGACCACCGCCCAGCGCAGATGTTGCAAGGCCGTGAGCAGGTGGGTGTTGTCTAGGCTGGCGGTATCCAGATCGGGGCATTGTTCGGGGGCAAACAGCCCGCCCAGCGAGGGCAGCGCCAGGCGCGGCTCTCCCCGCGCCAGACCACGGATCACGATTCGAATGGCCTGCCACTGGTCGTCATGGCGGGTGCGGGCGCGACGCTTCAGGCAGAGTTCGCGCAGGTGAGCCAGGGCATAGCCTTCGGCATAGGCGCGGCGGGCGGCTTGTTCCTCGGCGCTGTCTCCCTGCGGATGCAGCACGCCGCGCTCTTCCACGGTGAACACGAAAATGAGCCGGTAAATCAGGCGCAGCAGTTGTTGGAAGTAATCGTCCTTGCTAAGCGTGCCGTCGTTCAGGGCAGCACGCAGGGCGTGGTTGGCGGGGTGTTGCAGGAAGCCTGCGCCGAAGGTCAGCAGGGCCTGCTCGACGCCATTGCGCAGGCCGTCGCGCACGCGAGTGCCCTCCTGTTGACCTTCGCTGCGCCATTGCTCCCAGATGCACGCCGTAACGCTCTGGCCGAGGCGGGCTGCGCGGCTCGCGTGCAGCAAGCGCCAGACGTTGGCGAATTCGGCGTAGCGCTGGCCGCCGAGCAGGTCAGCCAGATCGACTTCGAGAAAACTGGGGCGGGTGAGGCTAGCCGCGTCGCGCAGCAGGCGCAGTTGTTTGCCATTGCTGACGATGCCCCATTGCAGCGGTTCGCTGGCGTTGAGCAATTCCTGCATGGCCTGGAATGGGGCCTTCTTGCGGTTGCCGCCGCCCTGCACGGCAAAGCACGCGTCGGCCTCATCCAGGCCCAGAGTGTGCGGGGCCACCAGCACGGGTAAAGTGCCTGCCATGAGGCTGACCGGGTAACGCAGTTCACCCACTTGCTGTGCTGACGCGGCTTGCAAGGCGGCGTAGCCAAAGGCATCGCGCAGCAGTTCGTGGACGAAGGCGGTGGTGAGCTGCGCAGCATCGACGTCGGCGCGCTCCAACTGCGCGGCAAAGTGCTGCCATTGGGCGCAGGCGATCTGGAAAGCGCGGCTGTATTCGTCCTTGAGCTTGACGCCCTTGGGGGTGCCATAGTCGGCCTCTAGCTGTGCGTTAGCGCGACCCTGAGCGGCTTTTTCCAGTTGATCGGGCAGGAATAGCCCCCCTTCGAGCTTGAGGGTGGGCAGGTTCAGCGTGGCCTGGGCCTTGCGGATGCGTTTCATGGTTGTTCTTCTCCAGGCCGAGGCTTATAGCGAGTCAGGCAGCAGCACGTACACGCCCATCACATCGACCGGCAGGCAGGGGCTGACGCTGTACTGGCCGACGTCACGGGTGGCTTCTCGCACGCGCTGGTGGTCGGCCAGCAGGGCATCAGCCCGCTCTTGGGCCACCGCTTGCAGTTGCTGCGGGTTAGCAGCGAGGAAGTCGAGCGCGGTGCGGATTTCGCGCTGTGCCGCCTCTTGCGGCAGGTTGCCGCTGGGCGTGCATTCGAGCAGGCGACTCACGCTGTCGTCAGCCAACCATTGAGGAGCGTTGCGGCCCTGCACAGCCAGGGCAACGGTTTCCTCCGCCATCATTTGGAAGGGTTCGCGTCGGCGCACGTAGCTGAGCTGGTGGCGCAGGCGCAGAAGGTAGAGCGTGGTGACGACCTCCACGTCATTGGTAAGAGTGGCAGCACAACGGGCGGCCAGCGGACGTTCGCCTCCAAGTGCGTCTTCCAACAGATGCTGGGCAAGAAGGCCAACCAGCGGGTGACTGCGGTGCAGTTCGCTGGAGTCGATGAACTGGGGTTTGTCTATGCCTTCGTCGGCCAAGCGTTGGCGCAGGGCTTCGGGGAGGTGCTGCGGCAAGAAGCGTGCAGTCTGCTTGCGACCGATTTCCAGTGGTGACCCTAATCGCACGCAAGCGCTTTGCAGGAAACGCTGCACGTCAGCCTGGGTGCCCAAGGCCTGCTGCTGTTTGTGCCATTCTGGCAGCACCTCGTCTGGCTTGATGCGGCGCTGGGCGAACACAGTGCGATTGGCCTTGGCTTTTTCCAGCGCGTCGCGCCATTGGGCTTGCAGAGGAGCGAGCAATTGCTCCGGCTCACCGAAGTCGAATGCGACCTGCGGCGATGCGGTGCGACTGTCGCTGCGTTTCATCAATGCCGCCTTGACCAAGGCGGCATTGATGCGGGCTTCGTCCTCGGGCATGGGAACGAGCACGCCGAGCTCCTTCTGAATGGCCTCGCCCTTCTTGAGGATGACGTTGAGCACGAAGCCATCCACCGGGTTGTCTTGCCCGTAGAGCATGGTGCAGCGCACTTCATCGGCCTGCTGACCGAAACGATCGACGCGGCCTTCGCGCTGTTCGTGGCGGGTGGGGTTCCAGGCCAGGTCGTAGTGGACGACAGCGGTGAACAGATGTTGCAGGTTGATGCCTTCGGAGAGGCAGTCGGTGGCGACCAGGATGCGTTGCTCGGCATCCTCCAACTCATCGACGCGCTCGCGGCGTTCTTCGGGGGTAAGCTCGCCAGTGACAGCATCGACGGTGGCCTTGGGGAAAGCGGCCTTGAGGTGTTCGGCCACGTAATGAGCGGTGGCGATGTAGCGACAGAACACCACCGGGTGGTAGCCATCCTTCACAAGAAGATCAATATGCCGGAGGAGCGCAGCCAGCTTTGGATCACCCGCCTTGCCGGAAAGACGTTGCGCGTCGGCGATCAGGGCTTGCAGGCGCGGCGCAGCGTCTTGCACCTGGGCAGGCGGCTCCAGATCACTACCAGAGAGGTCGTCGGCCTCGCCATCGTGCAGGCGCTCATCGCCGAGAAGCGCCTCATCCGGCACAGTGCCTTCCAGCCGTGTAGTCAACGCCTTGACGGCGGCTGCGGGCGACGATGCCACGCAGCGCAACAATGCCAGGGTGGCGTACCAGATGAGGCGCGCGCCGCCTTGCTGTTCTTGCTGCTCAACGGTTTCAGCCAGTTCGCGGCAGTAATCCTGCACGGCGTCGAAGAACGCGCCCCATTCGCCGCTGAGCTGGTAGGTGAGCTCGGTCTTCATGCGGCGGGGAAAACCTCGTCCGTCATGGGTCTCGGCCTGCCATTCAACGATGTCCTTGCGACGGCGCTGGACGAAGTGGCGGGCCAGTTCCTGACGCAGCGGGTCGGAGGCTGTCATGCGACCTTGTAATGCGGCAAAACGTGGATCGAGCAGCGACAGCAAGTTGTAGAAGGCGGTTTCGTCACCAGAGTGAGGGGTGGCGGTCAGGAGGATCAAATGTCGCTGCGCGTCACGGGCAAGGCGTTGCAGCAGCTCGAAGCGCAATTGCTTGCCCGCGCCACTACTGGCGCAGGTGTGGGCCTCGTCAACGATGATGCACTCGGGGGCGGTGGCGAGAAACTGTTCGCGATGGCGTTCGCTCTTGATGTAGTCCAGGCTGACGACCACCACGGGATGATGGTCGAACAGGCGCACTCCGTGCGGAAGATCACGTTCGATGCGGGATGCCGAAGACGAAGTCAATGCCACGGTCTGAAGGTTGAAGCGGGTTTCCAACTCACTTTGCCACTGCTCGACAAGGTGTGGCGGGCAGAGAATGGCCAGGCGGGCGATTTCGCCACGATCCATGAGCTCTCGTGCAATCAGGCCGGCTTCGATGGTCTTGCCGATGCCAACGTCATCAGCGATCAGCAGGCGTACAGTGGACAGGCGCAGTGCCATCAGCAACGGTACAAGTTGGTAGCCGCGAGGCTCCACCGCGATATTGCCAAAGGAGCGGAACGGGCCAGCGCCTGCGCGCAAGGTCATGCGTAAGGCATCGCGTAGCAACAGCGCTGCGGCATGGTTGCCGGCGCGTGCAGGATCAGGCCAGTCGAAGGTGGCAGGTTCGACGGGATGCAGTTCCAACTCAGGGATCAGGGCGATGCTTTCGTCATCAGCGCCGCTCAATGGGCGCAGGCGCAGCCAGTCGCGGCGGGAGTCGCTCTGCACCACCCATTCGCGGCCTCGGGCGCGCACTAGATTTCCGGGCAGAAAGTCGTGTTCGAGGATCGTCATGTGCGCTTATTCCCTGGTACCGAACACATCGGCGTGTGCGGCGAATTGTTCTGGCCAGCGTGAAGCGTCCGAGAAATCGAGCACCTGCCAGCCTTTGTCCTGCAATACGCTGGTGGTCTGATCGTCCACAGCGGACAGAAACACCAAGGCACGAGATGCTTTGTACTGAGCCGCCGCAGTGGCTACGCCATTGTTGACGGACACGTTGACCGCATCAGGTTGCACGCCCTCTGCCTGGCTGAGCGCGGACAGCCAGGCGTCTAGTGGCTCGTCTGCCAAGATCGTCGCTGCAACGGGGGCCGCGTTGCATTCCACAGGCTGTACCTGAGCATTAGCCAGCGCGACCAGCAGCTTGAGCGCATCCGCATTGCGACGGTTGATGTGTTCGTGATCCGGCTGGTTGAAGTAGGACAGCAGGCACTGATAGCAGCCGGCTTCGCACTGATGATTGCCAAGTGCATCGGTCTGTTCCAGCGACTGCAAATCGTCCAACTTCCAAATGCCGCTCTGCGGATTGCGATAGTGAATCAATTGCAGGGCATTGCTGGCTACGAGTGCAAGGTCGTTGCGATTGTTTGCCAGGCGAGTGAGCACACCCGCACCTCCTTCCGCCGCTTCGTAGAACAGCAAGGCGCGGCGCTCGTCGGACTTCGGCAGTGGCTCGACCACCAGTTCGGATTCCTCGATCTGGAAAGTCATTTCGATGCCGCGCTTGAGCGCGGCCTGCAAAGTGGCCATAGCCTCCAGCGGCAGGGCATGTACGGGAGCGAAGATCAGTAGATTGCGATGATCTTCCACAAAAGGAACGATGCGCTGGTTAGGCACCTTCTCCAGCAAAGCATCGTCGCCGCCCTGGTCGTCTTCCGCATCCGGTGCATCCTGCTTGCTCCAGGTGCCCGTGATGGGGTTGATGTAGAAGCCCAGTTGCTCCTTGTCTTTGCGCCTGCGCCAGCCGCGATTGATGCGCCAGATTTGCGCAGCCGGCGCGTAGGTGAGCTCGCCTAGCACGTCCTCGCCTTGTTGGATCGTGGCCTTTTGCTGCTGGATACGACCATCGGGGCCGGGTAGAAAGCGGTAGGTGGTTTGCAGTTCGAAGCCCTGACGCTGGCGCTCCTCGTCGTTGATGGAAATGCGCTCGGTGGCCACGGTCTCCACGGTTTCGATGCGGTAGAGCTCGCGCACCCAATCGTGCTCGGTGAGCAAGGCGTCGCAGTTCTCGCAGCGATTGACCAGCGGCTGTTCGCCGCCCGGCTCGCCGAGATGGCCGTAGCCACACTGGCTGCACACTAGAGAGGCAATAGTGGCCAATTGGCTGCTGCCGGAAATGTGGTCTGTATTGCCTACGTTGAGTTTGGCACGCACCACGCGATACATGCGGCCCTGGTGATAAATGAGGCTGCGGGGGCCGAATTCGGACAGTGCCAGGAAGCGTGGCCGGCTGACCATGCTGCCTTCGTCATCCTTGCCATTGGCGGCCTGGCCGCCACGGGCGGGAATCCAGGCCATCAGCGGCAGGCGCGGGAAGTTGTAGCCGGGCAGGAAGCCTTGGCTGGCCAAGTAGCGATATGTGTAGAAGTCATTGTTCTGGCCGTTGCCGGACTTGAGCAACACAGCGTACTGGCGCGCGGCGTCGCCGTAGCGACGCTGGGCATTCTGGCGTTCCGTGTGCGTAGCGGTATGGCTCTTGACGATGCGATCAGCCATATCCATCTGTTGGCGGGTAGCATCGAACAGCACGCGCCAGCGCTCCAGCGCCCCAGAGAACGCTTGCGCCGCATTGTCGATGACCTGGCGCACATAGTCAGAAGTGAACCAGGCGCTGCCTTCAAGCTCCCCCTCAAGCTGGTCGATGACCCGTCCCGCACTGGCCAAGGCCCGCAACTGGACAGCCTGCGCCCGGAGCGCTTCGTTCAAGGGCTGTTTCAGTGGTTTGCCGGACTGTTCAAGATCCAGCATGGGCGCAATGCTGTCGTCCAGCGGCACTTGGGTGCTGGCCAGCCAGACCGCTTGCAGATGGCTGTCGATGAGATCGCGGTTGCTCAGGTCGAGGGTTGGCGCTCGCACTACGCCATGCACCATTTGCTCGGCATTGTGGAAGAACCACTGGTCATGCGGACTGAGTGCCGCGCAGTAGGTGATGACGAGCGCCTGCTGACCCGAGCGACCCGCACGACCGCTGCGCTGGGCGTAGTTGGCTGGGGTCGGCGGCACATTGCGCAGGTACACGGTGTTGAGCGCGGAGATATCCACGCCGAGCTCCATCGTGGGAGAGCAGAACATTACCGGCAGACGTTCTAGCGGCGCTTCGTGGGCCGGGTTCTGCGCCCAATCCTGCCTATCTTTCTCGGTGTAGCGAAAACGCTGCTCCAGCAGTTGCCGGCGTGGCGCATCCACCTGCGCCGTGTGCTCTTGGGCCTCGAAGTCGAACAGCGGATGCGAGGGCCGACGCAGCAGATCGGCAATACCGAGATACAGGGTACGGAAATATTGGTTGATTCGATTACTGTCAGTTTGTGGCTGATCGGCAATCAGGCACCAGTCCAGAGCAGCTGCGTTTAGGCGCCAGCCTGCGAGCTGGGCGTCGATAGGTTGGCGCTGTACATAGCCATAGTCCTTGGCGGACTCCAGCAGCGCTTCGATCAGCTTAGCCCACTCAACATCTTTCCACTGCGCGACCTCGCTGGCGCAGGCGCTGTTACGCCAGAAGGCGGCCGTCTTTACTTGCCGTAGCAGACGGGAGCGTGGACCACCTGTCACCAAGTCGGTACGCGGCTTACCCTTGTACTCCGGGCGCTTACCGAGGATGAGATAGCGGCCAGTATCGAGTTTCTCGTCGGGAGCGAAGGCCCAACGTTCATTCAGGTAAGTGTGGGCATTGGTGCGTGCCTTGTCCTGCTCGACCGGGTCGAGGTAACGACTTTCCAAGCAAAGATGGCGGCGCAAGGCGTCGAACAGTAGTTCGAACAAAACTGTCCGCTGCACTGCCGTCAATTTGGTCAAGGTGCTGTTTGCACCAAAGATGCTGGCGTCAGCGCAAAAGCTCTCTAGGTCCCGATACCGAATCTGCAACAGGCCGAGTTGATCCAGATTCGGATTATTGAAGCGCCAGCCACGCCGCAGATCACGCAGTAGCCGATAGGCGATGATGAAGCGCAATGTGCGCTGCGCTTCTTGTCGGGCCAGTCCCATGAGCTTGGGGGCGCGTAGATACTCCACCAAGGTCGCTTCGTCGACCCCTTGAAAGCCGAGGGCCTTGAATGTGCTTTCGGCCAAGTGTTCTTCATCGAGTTGGCCACCGCTGCCTTGCAGTGCGCCGATCAAGCCGGCACGCAGCGTCAGCAGGAAAATGAAGTCGTTGAAATGCCCCGCCTGCAGAGCGGCGTCCTGGCGGTTATCGGTAAAGCCAAGCAACTTGCGTGGGTCAGGCTGCCCTGGCGCGGCTTCGGGAAATGCGAACAATTGTTGCAAGGCCGCCAGGGCAATCATGGTAGTGGCAGAAGAGCGTCCTTCGCCGGACAGACTGGAGAGGCGGTTGGCATCCTTGCCGTGGGCTTCGTGTGTCATACCGCAGTTCAGGCAGAAGCGGAACTTTCCTGGAATGAACCAGAACTCCGTCCCCGAGCCCGGTTGCCCTTTGGCATCGACCGTGACCATATAGGGAACGGCATTCTTGTAGGCTGGCTTGATTTTGGGTTCGCTACGGCTGAGGTCGATCCAGGTTTCCGGCAAGTCTTCGAGCAGGCCGCCGTATTGCTGCCCGGGCACTAGAGGACACAGGAAGCCATAGCTGGCGTCGTCTTCTGCTGCGATATCGTCGATTTCACGTGAGCTGAAGTTGACCGGTTGCTGTGCGTGCCAGACAGGTAGGTATTCCTGGCCGCAATCGCGGCAGAAGTGAGTCGGGTAAAGCAGCACATTCTCTTGCTGTCGCCCCGGCGCAAAACGCTGAGCATCGAGCGTGACATGGCGCTTACCTCGCGCCTCCAGCGTGGTGAGTACCTTGCCGGGACCGCTGATGAACTGGTGCAGCTTAAACGCGAAAGGCGGCCTGCCCTGGGGCGTGCGCACATCATGGGCAGCCACTAGAAAGCGCTGCAGGGCGGTGCGAGCGGCTTCAGGCGGGCAACGCGCGTCTTCGGCGAGACGGCGACTGGCCTCTTCCAACATCATGGGTCTCGCCCGCCTGGGAGGCTCGTCGGCAGGTAGTTCGATACCCAGGTTCAACTCCACCCAGATGGACAACGGATCATTGCGAAAGGCGTCGAAGTCAGCCCAGATATCCTGCTTCCGCGTAATGGCCGCCGGCAGTTCTGTGCGGATGGCGTTGACGTCCTTGAGCGGGTTGGTGACGCGCTCCAAGGTCTCGCCGATGACGTCATGCTCGCTAATCTGGGTGCCAAAAAGTTTGCTAGCCACGTCGGCTACCACACGATTGCGGTCGGCTTGGCTACCTGTGCTGGACATGGTGGCCGACGTGCCGATGCAGACCAGTTGCTCGGCTTTCAAGCGCTCTCGCAGGCGCCGAACTAGCAAGGCAACGTCCGCCCCTTGACGGCCACGATAGGTATGCAACTCATCCAGCACCAGGAACTCAAGTCCCTCGCAGTGTTCCACCACACGCCGATCCACTTCGTCGAAGCGCGTGAGGATGTACTCCAGCATCATGAAATTAGTGAGCAGGATATCGGGCGGGTCATCCGCAATGGCGCTGCGCTCCGCCCTGCTTTCCTGGCCGGTGTAGCGCTTGACGGTGAAGGGACGAAGCTCTGGCTCATAGCCATGCAGAAACTTGTCGAGTTCTTCCAGCTGGCTGTTGGCCAGAGCATTCATCGGATAGATGACAATGGCTCTGGTACGTGCTTTGCCATCGGATTGCTTGGCCTTGAGTATGCGGTCGATGATCGGGATGAAAAAGGACAGGGACTTCCCCGACCCCGTTCCGGTAGTGACCACATAGCTTTGGCGCTCCTGGCCTTTGGCCAAGGCTTCCATCTGGTGCTTGTAAAGATGCAGGGGTTCTGGCGAACCTTCAGACTTTCCGACCTGGAAGATCTCTGCGCAGGCAGCATGCAAGACCCCCTGAGCCGCGAGGTTTTGCACCGTACCTTGGCGTTGGTAATTCGGGTTGATCTGCACCAGCGGCTCAGGCCAATAGCGACCTTGCGCATATTGGTGTTCGACTTCAGCTTGGATATCAGACGCAGCAATGCGAACGAAACTGCGAGAAAAGCTGCCGTATCGTTCGATGAGCTGATCGCGGAATTGGAAAACGTTATCCATGGATATTCCTCACTGCTCCATCTTGTGGCCAATCACCAGAACCACTGCACTGACGGAGGCGCCTGCTGCGATGCGCTTCCGCTTCGTACGCCGCACCCCGTCCCTGCCCTTCACCCGGCCAGATGACTCTGTGCATACCAACGCTGCGCTATGGCATGGACCTATGAGAGCTTCAGCTGACCGCGCGGCGCAAATGCGGTAATCATAGCCATTAAATGCGGCATTTCCCACGCAATTGCCCCATTAGCGGCGTCTGGCCACCCCACTCTGAACCTTGGCCCGGTCGCAGGTGGCCGGCATGACTGACTGGGGATGATCAGCGGCAATCAGCTCACAAGCTGTGCGCCATTTGCAGGAGCACTTGACATACAACAAGGGCGCCTCTCGGCGCCCTCGTTCCTTCAACTCATTCCCACTCAATAGTCGCCGGCGGCTTCCCCGAGATGTCATAAACAACCCTTGAAACCCCCCGCAACTCATTGATGATCCGGTTGCTCACCGTCCCCAGGAACTCATACGGCAGATGCGCCCAGTGCGCGGTCATGAAGTCAATCGTCTCCACCGCCCTTAGCGCAATCACCCACTCATAAGCGCGCGCATCGCCCACCACGCCCACCGACTTCACCGGCAGGAACACGGCAAACGCCTGGCTAGTCTTGTCGTACAGATCCGCCTTGCGCAGCTCATCAATGAAGATGGCATCGGCCTTGGCCAGCAGTTCGGCGTATTCGCGCTTCACTTCACCCAGGATACGCACGCCCAGGCCCGGGCCCGGGAACGGGTGGCGGTAAACCATGCTGCGCGGCAGACCCAGCTCAACACCCAAGCGGCGCACCTCGTCCTTGAACAGCTCGCGCAGCGGCTCCACCAGGCCCAGCTTCATGTGCTCCGGCAGGCCGCCCACGTTGTGGTGGCTCTTGATCACATGCGCCTTGCCGGTCTTGCTGCCGGCCGACTCGATCACGTCCGGGTAGATGGTGCCCTGCGCCAGCCACTTGGCGTTCTTCAGCTTGTTCGACTCTTCGTCGAAGATCTCAACGAACAGGTTGCCGATGATCTTGCGCTTGGCTTCCGGGTCGCTCACGCCTTCCAGCGCGTTGAAGTAACGGTCGGCGGCATTCACGCGCACCACCTTTACGCCCATGTGCTCGGCGAACATCGCCATCACCTGGTCGCCTTCCTGCCAACGCAGCAGGCCGGTATCCACGAACACGCAGGTCAGCTTCTCGCCGATGGCCTTGTGCAGCAGCGCCGCCACCACGGACGAATCGACGCCGCCGGACAGGCCCAGGATCACTTCGTCATCGCCCACCTGTTCGCGCACGCGGGCGATCTGGTCGTCGATGATGTTGGCGGCGGTCCACAGGGTCTGGCAGCCGCACACGTCCACCACGAAGCGGCGCAGCAGCGCCTGGCCCTGCAGGGTGTGGGTCACTTCCGGGTGGAACTGCACGCCGTACCAGCGCTTTTCTTCGTTGGCCATGGCGGCCACCGGAATGCGGTCGGTGGTGGCGGTGATGGTGAAGCCCGGGGGTGCAACGGAAACGTGGTCGCCGTGGCTCATCCAGACATTCAGCTTCGGCTCGCCGCCGTGGTCGCTCAGGCCCTTGAACAGTGCATCCGGGTTGATCACGTTAACTTCGGCGTGGCCGAACTCGCGCTGGTCAGCCGCTTCGGTGGCACCGCCCAGCTGCGCGGCCAGGGTCTGCATGCCGTAGCAGATGCCGAAGATCGGCAGGCCGCTGTCGAACACTTCCTGCGGTGCGGCCGGCGCGCCCGGCAGCGTGGTCGATTCCGGGCCACCGGACAGGATGATGCCCTTGGCGCCAAACGCCGCGATCTCGGCCGGGTTATGGTCCCACGCCCAGATTTCGCAGTAGACGCCCAGCTCGCGGATGCGGCGGGCAATCAGCTGCGTGTACTGCGCGCCGAAATCGAGGATGAGGATCTTGTCGTTATGGATGTTGGTCATGGCGCCCCGGCAATGCAGTAGGGAAAACGAAAACGTCAGAATTTTTCAGCGGCAGATGGAGAAAGAGGAACGGGAATCAGCTTCCTCGTTCCTCTTTGCTCGTCCCGCATCAGGAGCGGTAGTTCGGCGGCTCTTTGGTGATCGTCACGTCGTGGACGTGGCTCTCACGCTGGCCGGCGCCGCTGATCTTCACGAACTTGGGCTGGCTGCGCATGTCCTCGACGGTGGCGCAGCCCACGTAGCCCATGGTGGCGCGCAGGCCGCCCATCAGCTGGTGGATGATGCCGCCCACCGGGCCGCGGTACGGCACGCGGCCTTCAATGCCTTCCGGCACCAGCTTGTCGGCGGTGGCGGCGTCCTGGAAGTAGCGGTCCTTGGACCCCTTCTCCATCGCGGCCAGCGAGCCCATGCCGCGGTAGCTCTTGTACGAACGGCCCTGGAACAGCTCGGTTTCGCCCGGCGATTCCTCGGTACCGGCCAGCAGGCCACCGACCATGATGGTCGAGGCACCGGCGGCCAGCGCCTTGCCGATGTCGCCGGAGTAGCGGATGCCACCGTCGGCGATCAGCGGGATGCGGTCCTGCAGCGCTTCGGCCACCAGGTCGATCGCGGTGATCTGCGGCACGCCCACGCCGGCCACCACGCGGGTGGTGCAGATCGAGCCCGGGCCGATGCCCACCTTCACTGCGTCCGCGCCGCTGTCCAGCAGCGCCAGCGCGGCTTCACCGGTGCAGATGTTGCCGCCGATGACCTGCACGTTCGGGAAGTTCTTCTTGACCCAGGTCACGCGGTCCAGCACGCCCTGCGAGTGGCCGTGCGCGGTATCGACCACGATCACGTCCACGCCGGCAGCGACCAGCGCTTCCACGCGGCGATCGGTATCGCCGCCCACGCCGACGGCGGCGCCGACCAGCAGGCGGGTGGCGATGTCCTTGGCAGCGTTCGGGAAGTCGGTGTTCTTCTGGATGTCCTTGACGGTGATCAGGCCACGCAGGGCGAAATCATCGTTGACCACCAGCACCTTTTCGATGCGGTTGCGGTGCAGCAGCTGCAGCACTTCATCAGACGCGGCGCCTTCCTTGACCGTGATCAGGCGATCCTTCTTGGTCATGATGTGGCGGACCGGATCGTCCAGCTCGGTCTCGAAGCGCATGTCGCGGTGGGTCACGATGCCGGCCAGCAGGCCGTCGCTGCCCACCACCGGCACGCCGGAGATGTTGTGCGCCTGGGTCAGGGCCAGCACGTCGCGGATGGTGGTTTCCGGGCCGACGGTGATCGGGTCGCGGATGACGCCGGCCTCGAACTTCTTGACCTTGGCCACTTCGGCGGCCTGCTGCTCCACGCTCAGGTTCTTGTGGATGATGCCCATGCCGCCCAGCTGTGCCATGGCGATGGCCAGGCGTGCTTCGGTGACGGTATCCATGGCGGCGGACAGGATCGGAAGCTTGAGCTTCAGGTCACGTGTCAACCGCGTTTCGAGGTTGACGTCCTTGGGCAGGATGGTCGAATGAGCGGGGACGAGCGAGACGTCGTCGTAGGTGAGAGCTTCAGCCTGGATGCGCAGCATCGGCATACCCGAGATGTGGGGAAGCGCGACATTTTACCCTGTTTTGGCGGCCTGTGGCAGGGGGTAGATGCGACGCAGTGTCGCGCGGCCGGTGGTTTGTTCATCCGATGGACCGGGACCCCCGCACCGCGCTGGCCCCCCCCTTGAACCGCCTTTGGTAGGTGCCAACCTTGGTTGGCACAAACAGGCAGATGCCTTCGCCCCTTCTGGGCCCCGATGCCGGACGAATCGTGCCAACCAAGGTTGGCACCCACCTGGAGCGGGTCATGCGGACCGGCGGGAATTACGGGGCATCGACGCGATCCCGGTAGCGCCGGGCCATGCCCGGCGAGCGCAGCGGCGGCGCAACAATCCGCCGGGCATGGCCCGGCGCTACCACGCCCCAGCGCAAGCAGCCCAGCCCGATCAGGCCCCGGCTTCCGCCGCTTCCAGCGTGTTCTGCATCAACGTGGCCACGGTCATCGGGCCCACGCCACCCGGCACCGGGGTGATCCAGCTCGCCCGCTGCGCTGCGGCCTCGAACCCGACATCGCCCACCAACCGGCCGTCATCCAACCGGTTGATACCCACGTCGATCACCACCGCACCCGGCTTCACCCACTCGCCCGGCACGATGCCCGGGCGGCCCACCGCCACCACCAGGATGTCGGCATTGCGCACGGCCTGTTCCAGCACGTCCTTGGGGGTGAACTTGTGGCAGCTGGTCACGGTGCAGCCGGCAATCAGCAGCTCCAGGCCCATCGGCCGGCCAACGTGGTTGCTGACGCCGACGATGGTGGCGTTGCGGCCGCGCACCGGCTGGTCGGTGTGGCCCAGCAGCGTGGTGATGCCGCGCGGGGTGCACGGGCGCAGGCCGAACTCGCGCAGGGCAAGGTGGCCGACGTTTTCCGGGTGGAAACCGTCCACGTCCTTGCGCGGGTCGATGCGCTGGATCAGCCGGCGCGCATCGGGAATGCCCGGCAGCGGCAGCTGGATCAGGATGCCGTTGATCTTCGGGTCGGCGTTGAGCTGGTCGATCAGGTCGAGCAGCTCAGCCTCGGTGGTGCCGGCCGGCAGATCGTAGTCATAAGCCCCGATGCCGACCTTCTCGGCGGCGCGGCGCTTGTTGCGCACGTACACGGTCGAGGCCGGGTCGCCACCTACCAGCACCACGGCCAGGCCCGGGCGGCTGCCACCGGCGGCAACACGGGCGTCGACCCGCACCTTCAGGCTGTCGAGCAGGTCCTCGGCGATACGGCGGCCATCGAGGATGCGGGCAGGAAGCTGGGGGGCGGAGTCGGTCATCGGGTGCGGGCGTGGGGCGGCGGGGACGCTATTGTCCCCGATTCACGGCCCCTCGCCCACCGCCGCGATCGCCCGCTGCGCTCGCCGGGCATGGCCCGGCGCTACCCACGAATCGCGCGACACCCCGGTAGCGCCGGGCCATGCCCGGCGAGCGCGAAGCGCGGCGCGTGGCGATCATTCCTCTTCTTCTTCCGGCACTTCATCCGCATTGAGCGTGCGCGCCTTGCGCTTGGGCGCGGTGAACGGCGTCGGCGTCGGCACGCCGGGCAGCGCGGTGCCGAACACCATGTGCGCGCCGGCACGCAGATTGCCGCCGGCCATTTCCAGTTCGAAGCGTTCGGCGTCGCGCTCGCGGATCTGCTCGGCGATCTCGCGCGCGTCGTCTTCCTCCGCGCCCAGCTCCACCAGCGCGGCCTGCCCGAACAGCAGCGCCGACTCGAACGTTTCGCGGATCTGGAAGTCCACGCCAGCATGGATCAGCCGCAGCGAATGTTCGCGATCGAACGAACGCACCAGCAGCTTGGCCTGCGGGAACTGATGGGCCACCAGCTCGACGATGCGGTCAGCGTCCTCGGCATTGTTCACGCACACCGCGACCGCCCGCGCACTGCCCGCGCCGGACGCATGCAGCACGTCCAGACGGGTGCCGTCGCCGTAATAGATCTTGAAACCGAAGCGCTCGGCGTTGTGGATCATCTCCACGTCGTTGTCGATGATGGTCACGTCCACGTCGCGGGCCAGCAGCGACTGGCTGGCCACCTGGCCGAAGCGGCCAAAGCCGATCAGCAGCACGCTGCCGGACAGGCCATCGGCGGTATCCACGCCTTCCAGGCTGACGGTCGGCTTCGGCGCCACGCGCTTGTAGACCAGCACCACCAGCGGCGTCAGCGCCATCGACAGCACCACCACGGCGGTGAAGTTGGCATTGATGTCCAGGCTGATCACGCCGGCGCTCGCAGCCGCCGAGAACAGCACGAAGGCGAATTCGCCGCCCTGCGCCATCAGCACGCCACGGTCCAGCGCCTGCGCATGGTCGCTGCCCATCAAGCGCGCCACCACGTAGATGCACAGCGCCTTGGCCGCCATCAGCGCCACCACCAGGCCGAGGATCATCGGCCAGTTGCCGGCCACCACGCCCAGGTCCAGCGCCATGCCCACGCTGAGGAAGAACAGGCCCAGCAGGATGCCGCGGAACGGCTCGATGTCCGCTTCGATCTGGTGGCGGAAGGTCGATTCGCTCAGCAGCACGCCCGCAAGGAACGCGCCCATCGCCATCGACAACCCGGACAGCTGCATCAGCAGCGCCGCACCCAGCACCACCAGCAGTGCGGCGGCGGTCATCACTTCGCGCGCCTTCGATTCGGCCAGCACGCGGAACAGCGGATTGAGCAGGAAGCGGCCGACCAGCACCAGGCCGACGATGGCGCCCACGCCGATCGCCACCGACATCCAGCGCGAGCCCTCACCGTCGGCGCTGCCGGCAGCCGGCGCCATCCACGCGACAAGCGCCAGCAGCGGCACGATCAACAGGTCTTCGAACAACAGGATCGAGACGATCTTCTGCCCCGACGGCAGCGCGATATCGCCGCGCTCGGCGAGCAGCTGCATCACCACCGCGGTGGAGGTCAGCACGAATCCAGTGGCACCGATGAAGGCGATCTGCCACGGCAGCCCGAACAGCTTGGCGATGCTGGTCAGCACCAGCGCGCAGGTGACGATCTGCAGCGTGCCCAGCCCGAAGATTTCCTTGCGCAGGCTCCACAGGTGCGAGGGCCGCATTTCCAGGCCGATGACGAACAGGAACATGACCACGCCGAGTTCGGCGGTATGCAGGATCGCCTGCGGGTCGGAGAACCAGCCCAACCCGAACGGGCCGATCGCCAGGCCGGCGGCAAAGTAGCCCAGCACCGAGCCCAGGCCGAGCCGACGGAACAGCGGCACCATCACCACCGCTGCGCCCAACAGGGCGACGACCTTGACCAGCTCGCTGGTCGCTGCTTCTACCGCCATGCGGTGGGTTCCCCGGAAATCGAAATCGGACTCAACGATAGAGCAACACCGATGACGGCAATAGCACGTGTGTTGCGTTTTATTGTCTTGGAGATGGAACGATGCCGGGAATGACCCCCAATATCATCCCGAAACCATGCATATGTTTTCGTCGGCGCCAACCATGCACCCGCTTCGGTAGGTGCCAACCTTGGTTGGCACACGAGCGCCGACCAAGGTCGGCATCTACCAGAGCGTTCCCCCGGCCGGATTCACCCGCCCCGACAGAACGCGGCGTAATCGATATACCCAGGGAACGGCACGCCCGGTGCACACACCGGGCACTGCGGGTCCGGCCCGATGCCGGTCTCGCGGAAACGCATGCCCAGCGCATCAAAACGCAGCAGGCGCCCCACCAGCGGCTCGCCGATGCCCAGCAGCAGCTTCAGCACCTCGGTGGCCTGCAGCACCCCGGCCAGGCCCGGCAGCACGCCCAGCACGCCCGCCTCGGAGCAGTTGGGCGCAAACTCCGGCGGCGGCGGCTCCGGGAACAGGCAGCGGTAGCACGGCGCCACGCCACGCTGGCGGCCGGCGTCGAACACGCTCACCTGGCCGTCGAAGCGCTCGATGGCGGCATAGACCATCGGCTTGGCGTGCTTGATGCAGGCGTCGTTGAGCAGGTAGCGCAGCGGGAAGTTGTCCGAGCCGTCCAGCACCACGTCGACGTCCTGCAACAGGCGGTCCACGTTCTCTGAGGTCACCCGCTCGGGCACGGCCTCGACCTCGATCGACGGGTTCAACGCCAGCAGGCGCTCGCGTGCCGAATCGACCTTCAGCTGGCCGACGCTGGCCTCGGTATGCACGATCTGCCGATGCAGATTGCTGCGCTCGACACGGTCGTGGTCGGCGAAACGCAGGTGCCCTACCCCGGCCGCCGCCAGATAGAAGCCGGCCGGTGCACCCAGCCCACCGGCGCCCAGCACCAGCACCCGCGACTGCTGCAGCCGGCGCTGGCCGCCCTCGCCCACCTGCGGCAGCAGCAGATGGCGCGAGTAGCGGTCGTAGAAATCGCGGTCGGCGGCACTGGTCAGCGGCTGCACCAACGGCAGCGACAACTCACGCCAGGCGACGGTGCCGCCAGCGACGGAGCTCACATTCGTGTAGCCCGCATCCAGCAGCGCCTGCGCCGCATCGGCCGAGCGCTTGCCGCTCTGGCAGATCAGCAGGATCTCCTGTTCCGGCAGCGGCAGGTGCGCGACCGCGTCAGCCAGCAATTCACCCTTGGCGACGCCACGCGCGCCTTCGGCCATGCCGCCGGCCCGCTCATGCGCCTCGCGCACGTCGATCAGCACCGCGCCATGGGCCACGCGCACTCGCGCCTGTTCGGGGGAAAGCTCTGGAATGCTCATGGCCGCATTATCGCGCACGTGGCATCGGCCCGCCTTGACCAGGATCTGTAGAGCCGAGCCCATGCTCGGCTGGCGCGCGGCAATGCGCGAAAAGCAGCCGAGCATGGGCTCGGCTCTACAGATGCACTACAAGCGTAGCCCGGCGCTATGCCGGCTGCCTGCTTCCAACCTGCTGCTGAAGAACACCGATGAGCGCTTTCAGCCCGGGAGGAACATGCCGATGGCCCGGGTAGTACAGCGAAAGACCGGGGAACTCGGGACACCAGTCCTCAAGCAACCGAAGCAGGCGACCATCGGCCAACGGCTCCAACGCCAGATGCTCGGGAACGAACGCAATACCGATGCCGTCAACGGCGGCGTCGACCATCAACGGCTGGTCCGTCAGCGTGATCGGCCCGGAGACGTTCACCCGCTCGGTGACGCCCTGGCGCTCGAACTCCCAGCGATAGATCGCCCCGCTCTCGAACCGGAAGCGGATGCAGTCGTGCTGATGCAGATCCAGTGGCCGCAGTGGCCGTCCACGCGCGTGCAGGTACGCCGGTGAGGCAACCGCCGCGAACTGCATGGGCGGCGTCACCGCTACCGCCACCATGTCCCGCGGCACGGCTTCGGCAAGGCGGATTCCCGCATCAAAACCGTCCGAAACGATATCGCCCAACCTGCCGTCACTGACGATGTCCAGATGCACCTGCGGGTACTGGCGCAGGAACCGTGCAAGCACCGGTTTCAGCACGAGCCGTATCGCCCCTTCGCTGGCATTGATGCGGACGGTGCCACGCGGCGTGCCCGCTTCGGTATCCACCGACTGCAGCGCCTCCTCGATGGACGCCATTGCTGGCCGCAGTTTTTCCGCCAGGCGCTCGCCGGCGTCGGTCAGCGAGACGCTGCGCGTGGTGCGATTGAACAGGCGTGCGCCCAGCCGCTGCTCCAGCGTCTTGATGGCATGGCTGATCGCCGACGGGGTGATGTTCAACTCCGCCGCCGCACTGCGGAAGCTGCGGTGCGCTGCCACTGCGAGGAACGCGGTGAAGGCCGCCAGATCACCCCCACCCGATTGCTGAATGATATTCACCATGTCGTCAGATATTGAAGCGATTGTCTTGATAGTCAGCGGATTCTACGCTCAGCGCTGTCGCGGGCGCAGGCCCTCGGCGCTCATCCACCGAGACAGGATCAAGACGATGAAGATGATGAAGGCGGTTGTGATGACCGGGCCGAACAAGCCGTGGCAGGTACAGGAGGTCCCGGTACCCGCGATCGAACCGGGCCAGGTACTGGTCAAGGTTCACGCGTCCGGCATGTGCTACACCGATGTGTGGGCAACCCAGGGTTACGGTGGCGACATCTATCCGCAGACGCCCGGGCACGAAGTAGTCGGAGAAGTGGTGGAGGTGGGCGCCGGCGTGCACTCGCGCCGGGTGGGCGATCGCGTGGGCACCACGTGGGTCCAGTCCTCCTGCGGGCGTTGCCCCTACTGCCGCGAGAACCGTCCCTTGTCCGGACAGACGGCAATGAACTGCGATGCACCTCGCACCACCGGCTTCGCCGCGCAGGGCGGCCATGCCCAGTACATCGCGATCTCCGCCGAAGGCACGGTACTGCTGCCTGACGGACTCTCCTACGTGAATGCGGCGCCGATGATGTGTGCCGGCTACACGACCTGGAGCGGGCTGCGCGATGCGGCACCCCAGCCACGGGAAAAGATCGCGGTACTTGGCATCGGCGGGCTTGGCCACGTCGCCCTGCAGCTGTCCAGAGCCTGTGGCTTCGAGACCATCGCAATCACGCATTCCGCGGACAAGCATGCACTTGCCCTGCAGTTGGGCGCCGACCAGGTCGTTGCCAGTGGCAAGGAACTGAAGACGATCGGCGGCGCCGACGTGCTGCTGGTGACCACCAACGAATTCAGCTCGGCCGAAGAAGCCATGACCGGCCTGCGTGTCGATGGACGCGTGGTGCTGTGCGGGCTGGACTTCAGCCAGCCCTTCTCGATCTCGTCCGACGGCGTACCGTTCCACATGATGCGCCAGCGCGTGATCGGCGCCACCCATGGTGGCCAGCACTATCTTGGCGAAGTGCTGGCGCTTGCCGCCACCGGCAAGGTAAAGCCGATGGTCGAGACCTTTGACCTGGACCACGCGACCGAGGCCTATGACCGCCTGGCATCGGGCAGGATGAGGTTCCGCGGGGTGCTGCTGCCGTGGGGCAGCGCCTGAGAAAGCGCGCCGTAACGCGCCACAACGAAAAAGGCGGCCCTGCGGCCGCCTTCTCGTGGATCACTTGCCCTTGACGTGCTTCATCAAGCGCCGCTTGGCCTTGACCTGCCGTTCGGTCAGCACGTTCTTCTTGCCTTCGTACGGGTTGGCACCCTCGCGGAAGATGAACTGCACCGGCGTACCGATCAGCTTGAAGCGCTTGCGGAAGAAGTTCTCCAGGTAGCGCTTGTACGACTCCTGCAGTTCCTTCAGGCGGGTGCCGTGCACGATGAAGGTCGGCGGGTTGGCGCCGGCCGGGTGCACATAACGCAGCTTGGAGACGTGGCCGCGGATGGTCGGCGGCGGGTTGGTCTCGTAGGCCACTTCCAGCGCCTTGTTCACTTCGCTGGTGGTGAAGGTCTTGTTCGCCGATTCGTGCGCACGGTGCACCGCACGGAACAGCTCGCGCAGGCCCGAACCATGCTTGGCCGAGATGCGCACCGATTCGGCCCACGGCACGAAGCCCAGGCGCAACGACAGCATCGTTTCCGCCTGCTCACGCTGATAGTCGGTCAGGCCGTCCCACTTGTTGATCGCGATCACCAGCGCGCGGCCGGCATCCAGCACGGCGCCGAGCACGGTGGCGTCCTGGTCGGTCACGCCTTCGGTGGCGTCGAGCATCAGCACGGCCACCTGGCACTGCTCGATCGACTGCATGGTCTTGACCACCGAGAACTTCTCGACGACCTCGTCCACGCGCGAACGGCGACGCAGGCCGGCGGTGTCGATCAGGCGATACTCACGACCGTCACGCTCCAGGTCCACCGAGATCGAATCGCGGGTGGTGCCCGGCACGTCCGAGGCGATCATCCGCTCTTCGCCGAGGATGCGATTGACCAGGGTCGACTTGCCCACGTTCGGGCGGCCGACGAAGGCGATGCGCACGCGGTTCGGATCGTTGTCCAGCTCTTCGCCGCTGCCCTCTTCCGGCAGGCGCTGGATGACTTCGTCCAGCAGGTCGTCCAGGCCCTGGCGGTGGGCCGCCGACACGGTCAGCATCTCGCTGAAGCCGTAGCGGGCAAACTCCGAACGCACGGTGTCCTCGTCGGTGCCGTCGATCTTGTTGATCAGCAGCAGCGTCGGGCGCGACAGCTTTCGCAGCCAGGCCAGGATCTCATCGTCCATCGCCGAGGTGCCCTCGCGGGCATCAACGACAAACAGGATCAGGTCAGCTTCGCCAGCGGCAGCGCGGGCCTGGCGCGTGGTAGCGCCAGCCAGGCCTTCTTCTTCCTCTGCGATGCCGCCGGTATCGACGACGAGGAAATGGTTGTCCTCGTCAAGCCGGCAGACGCCATAGTTGCGGTCCCGGGTGACGCCGGGCTGGTCATGGACCAGGGCGTCACGTGTACGGGTCAGTGCATTGAATATGGTCGACTTGCCGACATTCGGCCGTCCAACCAGGGCGACCAAAGGCAGCATCGCGATTACTCCGTATTAATTTGCCAACCGGAATGCGGTCAGCTTGCCATCAACGTTCTGCACCAGCAGCACCCCATCGACGACGATTGGCTGGGCCAGAAGCGCATCACCGCCGCTTTTCGCCCGCGCCGCCATCGCGCCATCGGAGGCCTGCAGCCAATGCAGGTATCCCTTGTAGTCACCGACCACCACGTAGTCGCCATGCAGCGCCGGACCGGTCAGCGAGCGCCGGGCCAGTGCGGTCTGCGACCACATCGCCGCGCCGCTGGCCTTGTCCAGGCCGAACACGCCGCCCTTGTTGTCGGTAACGAAAACATTGCCCGAAGACACCGCCACACCACCGGCACCGCCGTGGTCACGCGCCCAGAGGGGGCGACCGGTCGGGCCTTCGATGGCCATGGTCTGGTTCTTGAAGCTGCTCACGAACAGCGTATTGCCGTCGAGCACCGGGGCGCCATCAACGTCGGCCATGCGGTCCAGCTCGGTACGGCCTTCGCCGGTGCCGACGTTCTGGTCCCACAGCGTGCGGCCGTCCTGCATGGCCAGCGCAGCAACGCTGCCCTCGTCCTTGCCGATGAACAGCACGCCCGGACCGGCCACCACCGCCGCGTTGCCACGCACGGTCAGCGCCGGCAGCTCGCTCGGGTTGAACCACTTCTGGGTGCCGTTGCCGGCATCGAACGCGGTGACGCGGCCATCATTGCTGCGCACGAAGACCATGCCCTGGGCAATGGCCGGCGCGGCGATGACTTCGTTCGGCACGCGTGCGCGCCACTTCTCGCTGCCATCGTTGATGTCCAGCGCGATCACCTGGCCATCGAGGGTACCGATGACCACCAGGTTCTCGCCGACGCCCGGACCACCGGACAGCCGCAGCTTGGCCTTCTTCTTTTCCTTCTTCGGCTCCCAGGTCCAGACCTTCTTGCCGGTCTGCAGGTCGATGGCGTGCACGCCACCGGTGATCGCCGCGGCGAACACGTGACCGTTGGCCACTGCCGGGCCCTGGCGCACGCCGATGCGGCGCTCGCCCTTGCCGAGGTTGACCGACCAGGCCTTGTTGACCTTCAGGGTCGGCTCGAACTTCACCAGTTCCGCCGGCTCCTGTGCCTTCTTCGCTGCTGCGTCCTTGCCGGCGAACCAGCCCTTCATGGTGCTGCAACCGGACAGCGCCATACCGAGCAGGAGTACGGTGGCGACGCGCGTGATCATGACCTTCTGACTCATCAAACCGACTCCGCAGGGGCGGCGACGGTGCCGCCGGCGTCCATAACCTTGGTTTCCAGCAGTCGCCGCTGCGGCGCTGCCACGTCCAGCGTCTTCAGCGCCTTCTCATACTGTTCGCGGGCCGCGTCACGCTTGCCCTGCGCCATCAGCGCATCGCCATGGATTTCCAGGCTGCTGCTGTCGGTGGCGCTGCCCAGCAGCTTGATCGCTTCATCGCCCTTGCCGGTAGCCACCAGCAGGCGCGCCACGCGCTGGTCGACCACGCGCTGCAGGTCGCCTTCGACCTTCACCGCGCGCAGGGTAGCCAGCGCTTCTTCATTCTTGCCCGCATCGACCTGGGCCTTGGCCAGCTGCAGCGCCGCCAGGTCGCCGTAGATGCTGGACGGGCCAGCCTCCAACGCCTTGACCGCCTTGGCCGCGTCATCGAGCTTGTTTGCCTGCAGACCCGCCAGGGCCTTCTGGTACTCGACATTGGCCGAGGCCAGCTTGCCGCCCTGGTCCTTCTGGTACCACTGCCAGCCGGCAATGGCACCGATGGCGATGACTACGCCACCGAGGATGCTGGCACCATTCTTCCGCAGCCAGCTGCGGACGCGTTCACTTTGTTCGTGCTCGTCGAGCAGGTCGTCGATCGCCATGCGTACTCTCGCCCCGCCCGTCGGGAGGGACCATTGGGATTATCGAAGGTGGTGAAACCGCGCCTCAGTGTGAAACCGGGACAACGGAGCCTTCAGAGGATACCTGAAAGCGTGCCACGTTGGCTCGCTGATAGGGCGTCAGATCGACGATAGCGCCGTTCTGCTGAACCTGGACCGCCGAAGCATTGCCCAAGGTGACGCGGGCAACCTGGCCCGGTGTGAAGCTACGGCTCTCACCGGACTTGATGAGCGCCTTCTCCACGGTGGCGCCATCGGGGCCACCGATATCGACCCAGCTGTCGCCGCTGAACTGCATGTCCAGGTTGGCGGCCGGCGCCGGCGCAGCCCGCGGCACCGGGGCCAGCGAGGCGACGTAGGGGGTAGCGGTCGGCTTGATGACGGGCGCGGCCGCCACTTCGGCGGGCGCTGCAGCGGCGGACCCGGGACCGGCCGGGGTAACCGGTACGGCGGCCGGGATCACGTCCAGCGAGGCGGTGTTCGGCGAAGGCGCGGTGCCATCGAAGTGGCCACGGGTGGCGAACCAGACCGGGACCGCCAGCACGGCGGTAATACCGACATACAGCGCACGGCGGCCGAGATTCTCGGCGATCCGGCGCGCACGCGGGGTGTGGGTGTGGCTGACCAGGGTCGGCGGAACCACCGGGCCAACCTGGGCCTGTTCCAGCAGTTCGCTGACATCGACACCGAGCAGACGGGCATAGCTGCGCAGCTGGCCGCGCACGAACACCGGCGCACCCAGCTTCTGCCACTGCTCGTGCTCGAGCGACTTCACCACTTGAACCGGCATGCGCAGGCGCTGGCCGACGTCTTCGAGGGTCAGTCCGGCGGCCTCGCGGGCCTGGCGCAGGCGGGTGCCGCAGCCGGCCACAGTCTCGAGATCGCTCACAGTCTGGTCATCAATCACAATGCATCAACCCTGGAGTTAGGAGCCCGCGTCCTGCGGAAATTCCTGTCGAATCCGCTGAAGATAGCGATCAGATGCCGCCTGATCACCCAGTCGCGCCTCGATTTCAGACGCAAGTTGTAACACGGAACGCGTGGCCGGTGCAGCCGCAATCCTACGTTCGGCGAAGGCCCGGGCCTCCATGAACTGGCCGCGACGGAAGCTCAGCTGGGCCATCGCCTCCAGGGCGACCGGGTTGTCCGGCACCTGCGCCAGAGCGGCCCGCAGGTCGCGCTCGGCGCGTTCAAGCTGGCCAGCGTCCAACGCACAACCACCGGCATTGGCCAGGGCAGCAGCGGGCGTGGCGTAGTCCGGGGCAGCCAGGGCACGATCGAACCAGACCAGCGATTCGGCCGAGTGGCCGTGCTGGCACAACCATGCCGCGTAATTGTTGAGCACGTCACCGCGTTGCGGCGCCAGCTCCGCAGCGCGACGGAAACCATCCCCCGCCTGCTGCTCGCGCCCCCTGCGGTCTTCGACTCCGGCCAGCAGCATCACCGCATCCACCCCGCTGGGCTGGAGCTTCAGCGCACGGCGCACCTTGCGCTCGGCCTCGTCCAGATTGCCCACCTGCATGTCGCGGGCGGCCAGCGCCAGCAGATCCTCGTAGTGGAACTTCTGGCGTACGCCCGGTGCATCACGGACGCTGTGGATCGGCGCGACCCCGCCCGGGCCGATCGGAATCTCACTCGTGGTCGTGCAACCGCCCGCTGCCAGTGCCAGCGCGCCTGCGAACAGGGCCACCGGCAGGCGATCAGGCCGCCGCATCGCTCCCCTTCCCTGCCTGCAGTGTCTTGTTGAACTCTGCCTGGCGGCGGGTGCGGTCCATGACCTGGCCCTTGAGCTGGCCGCAGGCGGCGTCGATATCGTCGCCACGGGTACGGCGCACCATCGTCAGCACGTTGCTGTCGAGCAGGATCTTCTGGAAGGCGCGGATATGCGCTTCTTCGGAACGCTCGTAGCGGGTGCCCGGGAACGGGTTGAACGGGATCAGGTTGACCTTGCCCGAGTCCCTGGCCTGCACCGCGTTGTCGAACTGGTGCATCAGCCGCGCCAGCTGGCGGGCATGCTCGGGCTGGTCGTTGATGCCCTTCATCAGGGTGTATTCGAAGGTGACCGATTCGCGGCGCTTGTTGGCGCGCAGGTAGCGTGCGCAGGAGGCCATCAGCTCGGCGATCGGGTACTTCTTGTTGAGCGGCACGAGGGTCTCGCGCAGCTCGTCGTTCGGCGCATGCAGCGACACCGCCAGCGACACGTCGCTTTCGGTGGACAGGCGGTCGATCTGCGGCACCAGGCCGGAGGTCGACAGGGTCACGCGCTTGTTGGCCAGGCCGTAGCCCAGATCGTCGCGCATCACGCTCATGGCGCGCACGACGTTGTCGAAATTCATCAGCGGCTCGCCCATGCCCATCATCACCACGTTGGTGAGGCGGCGCATCTGGTGCGGCACGTTGCCCAGGTGGCGCGCCGCAATCCACACCTGGCCGATGATCTCGGCGGTGGTCAGGTTGCGGTTGAAGCCCTGGGTAGCGGTGGAGCAGAACGTGCAGTTCAGGCCGCAACCGACCTGCGAGGACACGCACAGCGTGCCGCGGGTCTTGTCGGGGATGTACACGGTCTCGATGGCGTTCTTGCCATCAACGCCCATCGCCAGCAGCCACTTGTGGGTGCCGTCGGCAGAGGGTTTGTCGAAGATGATGTTCGGGACGAGGACCTCGGCATGCTCCTGCAGCTTGGCGCGCAGGACCTTGCCGAGGTCGGTCATCTCATCGAACTCGGTGACGTAGCGATGGTGGATCCACTTCATCACCTGATGGGCGCGGAATTTCTTCTCGCCGAGAACCTCGACGAAAAACTTCTCCAGGCCCGCGCGATCGAGGTCGAGCAGGTTCTGCTTGCCAGCCGTGGGTGCCGACTTCGGCAGCGGCTGGATGGCGATTTTCTGTACGACCTCGTTCACGGCATTACTCTCAGCGCGAGACGACTTCGGTGGCGGCGAAGAAGTAGGCGATTTCAATCGCTGCATTCTCGACCGAGTCCGAGCCGTGGGCGGCATTGGCATCGATGGATTCGGCGAAGTCGGCGCGGATGGTGCCCGCAGCGGCTTCCTTCGGGTTGGTGGCGCCCAGCAGGTCGCGGTGGGCCAGGACGGCGTTCTCGCCTTCCAGGGCCTGGATCATCACCGGACCGGAGATCATGAACTCGACCAGTGCGTTGAAGAACGGACGCTCGCGGTGCACGGCGTAGAAGCCTTCGGCTTCACGGCGCGACAGCTGCTTGTACTTGGCGGCCACGACCTTCAGGCCAGCCTTTTCAAAGCGGGCGTAGATTTCGCCGATGACGTTCTTGGCAACGGCGTCCGGCTTGATGATCGAAAGGGTGCGCTCCAGCGCCATGGGATGTCTCCAATGGAATCGGGCCGCTGATGGCCCGAAGGGTAACAAAAAAAAAGCCGCGTCGAAACGCGGGCTTAGCCTGATAAACGTGTGCGGATTGTAAAAGATAAAGCCCGCGCGTGGTAGAGGGCCGTGCGGCCCTCCAGTAGAGCCGAGCCCATGCTCGGCTGGCCTTTGGGCCGAAGAGCAGCCGAGCATGGGCTCGGCTCTACAGGTTCAGGTCCGCCCATTCACCCACCTGAGTGAAATCTGACCGGCCCAGGCATTTTTGCTGCACTGCAAAATGCCATACGGTACCGTCTGGTTCTAGTATCAAACAATCGTTTGATTAAGGTCCGCCCGCCCGATGGCCAAGCCCGCCCACTTCTCGACCAAGGACCGGATCCTCGGCGCCGCCGAGGAGCTGTTCGCCCAGCACGGCTTTGCCGGCACCTCGCTGCGCCAGGTCACCAGCCAGGCCGACGTCAACATCGCTGCGGTGAACTACCACTTCGGCTCCAAGGAAAACCTGGTCAACGAGGTGTTCCGCCGCCGCATGGACGAGATGACCGGTGCCCGCCTGGCCCAGCTCGAGCGCGCCCGCAACGAACACCCTGGGCAACTGCGGCCGGTGCTGGCCGCCTTCGTCGAGCCGGCCCTGGCGCTGGCCCAGGACCGCCAGAACGGCGGCGCCTTCGTCCGCGTGATCGCCCGTGCCTACGCTGAAAAGAACGACAACCTGCGCAAGTTCCTGTCCGACCACTACGGCCACGTGCTGCGTGAGTTCGGCAAGGCGATCGCCACCTGCGTGCCTGGCCTGAGCAAAGAGGAGCTCTATTGGCGCCTGGATTTCCTGGCCGGCTCGCTGACCTATGCCATGGCCGATTTCGGGCTGATCAAGCGACCCGCCGGTGTCACCGAAACGGCGCATCGTGCCCATGCCGCGCATGAACTGATCCATTTCGCCGAGGCCGGATTCCGCGCCGCCGCCCGCAGCGGCAGCGCCCTGCCCGCCTCCATTGATTCCACCCAGTAACTGCTGACCAACAAAGGCCCTACACCATGTCCAATTCCCTGCTAGTCCGCCGCGCCGCCGTGCTGGGTGCCGGCGTCATGGGTGCCCAGATCGCCGCCCACCTCACCAATGCCGGCGTCGACACCGTACTGTTCGACCTGCCCGCCAAGGAAGGTCCGGCCGATGGCATCGTGCTGAAGTCGATCGCCAACCTCGGCAAGCTGAGCCCGGCACCGCTGGCCAGCAAGTCGCTGGCCGAAGCCATCACCCCGGCCAACTACGAGACCGGGCTGGAACAGCTGAAGGACTGCGACCTGATCATCGAGGCCATCGCCGAGCGCATGGACTGGAAGCAGGACCTGTACAAGAAGATCGCCCCGTTCGTGGCCGACCACGCGGTGCTGGCCTCCAACACCTCGGGCCTGGGCATCAACAAGCTGGCCGACGTGCTGCCGGAACAGCTGCGCCACCGCTTCTGCGGCGTGCATTTCTTCAATCCGCCGCGCTACATGCACCTGGCCGAGCTGATTCCGGCCACTACCACCGACGCCAGCGTGCTGGAAGGCCTGGAAGCCTTCCTGGTCACCACCCTGGGCAAGGGCGTGGTGTACGCCAAGGACACCCCGAACTTCATCGGCAACCGCATCGGCGTGTTCTCGATCCTGTCCACCATCCACCACACCCAGCAGTTCGGCCTGGGCTTTGATGAAGTGGACGGCCTGACCGGCCCGCTGGTCGGCCGCCCGAAGTCGGCCACCTACCGCACCTCCGACGTGGTCGGCCTGGACACCATGGCCCACGTCATCAAGACCATGGGCGATACCCTGCCGAATGACCCGTGGCATGAATTCTTCAAGTCGCCGAAGTGGCTGGATGCGCTGATTGCCAAGGGTGCACTGGGCCAGAAGACCGGCGCCGGCATCTTCCGCAAGGTCGGCAAGGACATCGTGGTGCTGGACCTGGAAAAGCAGGACTACCGTCCGGCTGACCGCGCCGCCGCACCGGAAGTGGTCGAGATCCTGAAGATCAAGAACCCGGCCGAGAAGTTCGCCAAGCTGCGCGAGAGCCAGCATCCGCAGGCGCAGTTCCTGTGGGCGACCTTCCGCGACCTGTTCCACTACAGCGCCTACCATCTGGCCGACATCGCCGAGACCGCGCGCGACGTCGACCTGGCCATCCGCTGGGGCTACGGCTGGTCGCTGGGCCCGTTCGAAACCTGGCAGGCCGCCGGCTGGAAGCAGGTCGCACAGTGGATCGCCGATGACATCGTGGCCGGCAAGAGCATGAGCAACGCCCCGCTGCCGGACTGGGTGTTCGATGGCCGCGACGGTGTGCACGCCGCCGAGGGCAGCTACAGCCCGTCGCGCAACGCCAAGCTGCCGCGCTCGTCGCTGCCGGTGTACCAGCGCCAGCGCTTCCCCGATCCGCTGCTGGGCGAGAAGTTCGCACCGGGCGAGACCGTGTTCGAGAACGACGGCCTGCGCATGTGGCACGACGGTGATGGCATCGCCGTGGTCAGCTTCAAGACCAAGATGAACACCGTGTCCGACCACGTGCTGGATGGCCTGCAGGAGTGCGTCACGCGCGCCGAGAAGGACTTCCAGGGCCTGGTGATCTGGCAGCAGAAGGAGCCCTTCTCCGCCGGTGCCGACCTGGCCGGCGCGCTCGGCCTGCTGCAGGCCGGCAAGGTCGACCAGTTCGAGGAAATGGTGCACAACTTCCAGCGCACCAGCCAGCGCATCAAGTACTCACTGGTGCCGGTGGTGGCTGCGGTGCGTGGCCTGGCCCTGGGTGGCGGCTGCGAATTCCAGATGCACAGCGCCAAGACCGTGGCCTTCCTGGAAAGCTACATCGGCCTGGTCGAGGCCGGCGTCGGCCTGCTGCCGGCCGGTGGCGGCCTGAAGGAACTGGCCGTGCGCGCCTCGCAGGCCGCAGGCCCGGGCGGTGACGTGTTCGCCGAACTGAAGAAGACCTTCGAGACCGTGGCGATGGCCAAGGTGTCCAACTCGGCGGTCAACGCCCAGGAACTGGGCCTGCTGCGCAGCACCGACAAGGTGGTGTTCAACAGCTACGAAGCGCTGTACATCGCCAAGGCCGAAGCACGTGCGCTGGCCGAAGCGGGCTACCGTCCGCCGCTGCCGGCACGCCGCATCCAGGTGGCCGGTGACGTCGGCATCGCGACCTTCAAGATGATGCTGGTCAACATGCTGGAAGGCCGCTTCATCAGCCCGTACGACTACGAGATCGCCGAGCGCATCGCCACCGTACTGTGCGGCGGCAAGGTCGACCGCGGCACCCTGGTCGACGAAGAGTGGCTGCTGACCCTGGAGCGCAAGCACTTCGTCGAACTGGCCCAGCAGGAAAAGACCCAGGCCCGCATCGCGCACATGCTCAAGACCGGCAAGCCGCTGCGTAATTGATTGATGGTGGGTGCCGGCTTCGGGTCGGCATCCCTCTGCCTCTGGTAGGTGCCCACCTTGGTGGGCACACCGGCAAAAAACTTCGAGAGATCACTGCAATGACCAAGCAAATCCAGGACGCCTACATCGTCGCCGCCACCCGTACCCCGGTTGGCAAGGCGCCCAAGGGCATGTTCCGCAACACCCGCCCCGACGACATGCTCGCCCACGTGCTGCGCAGCGTCGTCGCACAGGCGCCGGGCGTGGACGTCAACCGCATCGATGACGCGATCATCGGCTGTGCGATGCCGGAAGCCGAGCAGGGCATGAACGTCGCCCGCATCGGCGTGCTGTTGGCCGGCCTGCCGAACACCATCGCCGCGCAGACCGTGAACCGCTTCTGCTCCTCCGGTCTGCAGGCCGTGGCGCAGGCGGCCGACGCCATCCGCCTTGGCAATGCCGACCTCATGCTGGCCGGCGGCACCGAATCGATGTCGATGGTGCCGATGATGGGCAACAAGATCGCGATGGCCCCGAGCGTGTTCGACAACGACCACGTCGCCATCGCCTACGGCATGGGCATCACCGCCGAGAAGGTCGCTGAAGAATGGAAGGTCTCGCGCGAAGACCAGGATGCGTTCGCCCTCGCCTCGCACCAGAAGGCCATGGCCGCCATCCAGAACGGCGACTTCAAGGACGAGATCACCCCGTACGAGATCGTCTCGCACCAGCCCGACCTGGCCGACGGCAAGCGCATCATCACCCGCAACAAGGTGGCCGACACCGACGAAGGCCCGCGTCCGGATTCCTCCGCTGAAGGCCTGGCCAAGCTGCGCCCGGTGTTCCGCAACGGCCAGTTCGGCGGCACCGTCACTGCCGGCAACTCCTCGCAGATGAGCGATGGCGCCGGTGCGGTGCTGCTGGCCTCGGAGCAGGCGATCAAGGATTACGGCCTGACCCCGCTGGCCCGTTTCGTCAGCTTCTCGGTGGCCGGCGTGCGCCCGGAAGTGATGGGCATCGGCCCGATCGCCGCGATTCCGAAGGCGCTGAAGCAGGCCGGCCTGACCCAGGACCAGCTGGACTGGATCGAGCTCAACGAAGCCTTCGCTGCACAGTCGCTGGCGGTGATCCGCGATTGCGGCCTGGACCCGAGCAAGGTCAACCCGCTGGGCGGCGCGATCGCCCTGGGCCACCCGCTGGGTGCGACCGGTGCGATCCGTACCGCGACCCTGCTGCACGGCCTGCGTCGTCGCCAGCAGAAGTACGGCATGGTGACGATGTGCATCGGTACCGGCATGGGCGCAGCGGGTATTTTCGAGGCGCTGTAAGGTTCAAAGCGTTGCCTCGTTGGGCTTCATGGCGTGGGCCGGGTTGGCAGGGCTGCCCGGGACACGCCGTGAACCCTTCCATGGGGGCTCGATGGCGCCATCCATGGCGCCAACGGTCCCGGGCAGCCCTGCCAACCCGGCCCTTCCAGCCTCCCCGCGGCGGAGGGATGAGCAAAGGCAGGATCAAAGGCTGGGGTCAGAGCCCTTTGCTACGCAAAGGGATCCGACCCCGACTCGACGCTCGCGGAAACAAAAAAGGCAGCCATCGGCTGCCTTTTTGCTTTTGCTCTTGCCCTTGATTCCACCCTTCCCGTCCGCGCCCGCAGGAAACTGTCGAGAGGCGTGGGCAGGCCGCTGCAGGACCGTTGGCGCCATGGATGGCGCCATCGAGCCCCCAGGGATGGGTTTACGGCGTGTCCTGCAGCGGCCTGCCCGCGCCTCCCCCACTTTGGCAGGAAGGCGCTGACGGAGCGCTTGATAAAACCTTATTCCGCCAGCATCGCCGTCAGCTTCTCCCGCGCCGGGCCGGCCAGCTTCGGGTTGTCCAGCGCAAAGCGGATCGTCGCCTCGACCAGCCCCAGATGGGTGCCGCAGTCGAAACGGGTGCCTTCGAAACGATAGGCATCGACCTCGTCGGTCTTCAGCAGTTCAGCGATCGCATCGGTCAGCTGGATTTCGCCGCCGGCACCGGTCCGGGTCTGCTCAAGCAGCTCGAAGATCTTCGGGCTCAGCACGTAGCGGCCGACGACCGCCAGATCGCTCGGCGCGTCTTCCGGCTTCGGCTTCTCCACGATCTGCGAGATACGCCCCTTGCGGCCATCGAACGCCTCGGTGGCGACGATGCCGTAACTGGCCGTCTTGTCGTGTGGCACGTCTTCCACAGCGATGACGCTGGCGCCGCTGGCCTCGTTGAGGTCGGCCATCTGTTTCAGTGCACCCGCGCCGCGGTTCCAGATCAGATCATCCGGCAACAGCACGGCGAACGGCTCGTCACCGATGACCGCCTTGGCGCACAGTACCGCGTGGCCCAGGCCCAGAGCCTCGGCCTGGGTGACGAAGATCGCGCGCACGCCTTCCGGCAGCACATGGCGGATCAATTCGAGCTGCTCGTGCTTGCCCGCGCGCTCGAGCTTCTGCTCCAGCTCGTAGGCCTTGTCGAAATAGTCGGCGACAGCGTGCTTGTAGCGATTGGTGATGAACACCAGGGTGTCACAGCCCGCTTCGATCGCCTCATCCACGGCGTACTGGATCAGCGGCCGATCGATGATCGGCAGCATCTCCTTTGGCACCGTCTTGGTCGCCGGAAGAAAACGCGTGCCCAGACCTGCTACTGGAAATACTGCCTTGCGAATGCGCTTGCTCATTGGTGCCTGCTGGCCTCACGTGCCGGAAAGGGCACAACCTTAGCGGAAGAAATGTAAGCATCCTGTTCGATTGGCGAGAATTCCGGCATGGTCGCGAACAGGATTTCCTGGATCGTATCGATGTCGTACCTGGCAATCGCCTCGCGCAGCTTGGGCACGTTGCCCAGCACGACGTCACGCGAGAACGCACGTACGCCGGCTTCCAGGATCTTCGGGTGCGCGGTCGGCCGGTAGTCCTCGTCGGAATAGAACAGCGTCTCGTGCAGCTTCTCGCCCGGGCGCATGCCGGTGTAGATGATCGGGATGTCCTTGTAGGGCTGCTTGCCCGCCAGGCGGATCATCTGTTCGGCCAGCACCCGGATCGGCACGGGCTCGCCCATGTCCAAGGTATAGATCGCGCCGTGCGACGCCGACGCGGCCGCCTGCAGGATCAGCTGGCAGGCCTCGGGAATGGTCATGAAATAGCGGCTGACCTCCGGGTCGGTCACCGTAACCGGGCCGCCCTTGAGGATCTGCTCGCGGAACAACGGCACCACGCTGCCGGCCGACGCCAGCACGTTGCCGAAGCGCACGGTCACGAAACGGGTGTGCGTGGACTTCTGGTCCAGGCTCTGGCAGATCATCTCCGCATAGCGCTTGCTGGCGCCCAGCGCATTGACCGGGTCCACCGCCTTGTCGGTCGAAATGAACACAAAGTGCTCGACGCGGGCTTCCAGGCAGGCGCGGGCCACGTTCTCGGTGGCCAGGATGTTGTTGCGCACGGCTTCGCGCAGCTGACGCTCCAGCACCGGCACATGCTTGTAGGCGGCCGCATGGAAGGCGGTGTCGACCGGGTGCAGCGACAGCGCATGACGGATCACCGCAGGATCGCCACAGTCACCGAGCACGGCTTCGATCTCGACATCGGGGAAGCTGCGGCGCAGCTCGCCCTCGATGGTCAACAGCAGCAGTTCACTGATCTCCAGCAGCACGATACGACCGGCACCATGGCGCGCGCACTGGCGACACAACTCGGACCCGATCGAGCCACCGGCACCGGTGACCATCACCGTGCGCCCACCCAACCAGCCGCGGATGAGGTTCCAGTCCGGCATGATCGGCTTGCGCCCAAGCAGATCTTCGATGGCCACTTCCTTCAACTGGCCCGGCAGCGACTGACCCTGCAGGATGTCGCTGAGCTTGGGCACCGTGCGGAACGGAATGCCGGTGCTCTCGCAGATGGCCACCACGCGCTGCATGCCAACGGCATCCAGCGAGGGCATGGCGATCACCAGCAGCTTGGCCGCGGTCTCCCGGGCCACCGCCGGTGCGTCGTCCAGCGTGCCCAGGATCGGCAGGCTCTGCAGCTTGGCGCCACGCAGGTGCGGTGCATCATCGAGCAGGCCAACCGGCTCGAAATTGCCGGATCGGCGCAGGTCGCGCACCAGGGTCTCAGCGGCTTGGCCGGCGCCAAGAATCAGCACGCGGCGCGCGGACGAATCGGACTGCAGCGACTGGTAGTCCTTCCACGCCCGGTACAACAGGCGCGGCGCGCCCAGCAGTGCCGACAGTGCGAACGGATAGATCACCAGCACCGACATCGGCACGCCGTTGAAGCGCTTCCAGGCCAGCACCAGAACAATGGCGATCAGGCCGATGAAGCTGGCCTTGAAGATGTTCAGCAGGTCGCTGACGCTGGCGAAGCGCCACAGCCCGCGATAGAGGCCGATACGCCAGAACACCAGGCCCTGCAGCGCCAGCACCAGCGTGGTGTCCACGTTCCACAGCGGCAATGCGGGAGCGTCGGCAAGGATCGAGTAACGACCTGCATGCAGCAGCTGCCAACAGGCCCATACCATGAACAAGTCGTGGCAGACGATGGCCGTACGCGGCATCAGACCGAGGATTCTGTCCCGCCAGGGTGAAGACATAGATCGAGTAATTCCTTATCGGTGGCGCAATCCATTGCGCAGGAGGAGCCACAGCAGGGTCAACGCGGCAAACCACGCGACCGCTACGGCAGCCTCCCACCTCGGCTGCAAATTGGTGCAGATATTGAACACTGTAATACTGAACAGGCCCAAAACAAAGTACATCCCTGTCACCTGGGGATGGCTGGCTCCTGCCTGGACCGCGCGCTGGTAGACGTGCTGGGTGTGGGGTTCCATCCAGCGTTGCCCGGAAAGCATGCGCGCCAACAGCGTGAAGCCCGCGTCCACAAGGAAGGCGGACAACGGCAGCAGCAGCAGGATCCAGTTGATGTCGGTGTGCACTGCAGCGACGGCCAGCACCACCGCCACGGCATAGCCCAGCGCGCCGCTACCGACATCACCCATGAAGATCCGGGCCTGCGGAAAATTGAATGGCAGAAAACCCAGGCACGCCAGGCCAAGCACGATGGCCACCAGCGAATAGGGCCAGGGCAGCACCATCGCGAAGCCCAGCGCAACGATGACTGCCTGGCTGCTGGCAATCCCGTTGATCCCATCCATGAAGTTCCAGATGTTGATCAGCGAGGCGGTGAAGAACAGCACCAGCAGGCTCAGCAGCCAGCTGCCCCCGTGCATCTTGACCAGTCCCGCCAGCAAGGCGGCGGCGAGGAAATGCACCAGCAACCGGCGCATGGCCGGGAGCGGCCGATGGTCATCCCACCAGCCAATGCCAGCAACCAGCGCCAGGCCAAGGCTGGCGACAGCCAGGCTGACTGCAGCGTCCGGCCAGACGCAAGCGGCCACGGCCGCCGCAACCAGCAGACTGATCACGATGGCGATACCGCCACCACGCGGGGTGGCGACGCTATGGCTGCGGCGCTCGCCGGGCTGGTCCAGCAACTGCCTGCGCAGTGCGTACACGCGCGCCGCCCAGGTCAATGCCGCGCTGAGCAGGGCCAGGCCCAGCAGCGCGGCCATCACAAGCCACGGCATGGTTCAGAGCACCGCGTAATTCAACAGCGGCTTGACCGTGCCCCACTCCTTGCAGCTGGGGCATTGCCAGTGGTGGGTACGCGCGCCGAATCCGCAGCGGGTGCAGCGGTAGGCAGGATTGCGCACCAGCAACTGGTCGGTGATGTGCTTGAGGTCGTGCAGGGTCGCGGTGGAATCTGCGCCCTCGGCCAGAGTGAGGTCGATCAGTGCCGATTCGCCACGCACCGACGGGCGATCCTTGAGCTGGCGGCCAAGATAGGCGCGGGCAGGTGCGACACCCTCCTGCTCTTCCATCAGGCGGGTCAGCGCCAGCACCGGGGCGATGCCGCGGTAGTGCTCGGTCATCTCGGACAGGAAGGCGCGCGCGCCGCCCAGGTCACCGACCTTGCGGTAGTTTTCCATCAGCGCCGGCAGTACTTCCGGCAGGTACTCCGGATCGTTGCGGGCAGCACGCTCGAAGGCGCGCACGGCAGCCTCGGCGTTGCCTGCATCGGTTTCCAGGCGGCCCTCGATGATGCCGGCACGGACCGACATCGCATCGGCCTGGTAAGCGCGGGCGATGGCCGCCCTCGCCTCTTCCAGCTTGCCAGCGCCACGGAAGCGCTCGGCGAGCTCGCATTCGAACTGCCCGATCAGCTTGCCCATCGGCTCGCCGGTGACATCTTCGAAGCGGGTAGCGTTGTCGATCGCCTTTTCCCAGTCACGCTCGGCCTGGTAGATGCCGATCAGGTGCTTGAGCGCCTGCGGTGCGCGCTGGTCCAGCTGCGCCAGTTCGGTGAACACCGTTTCGGCACGGTCCAGCAGGCCGGACTTCATGTAGTCCTCGCCCAGTGCCAGCAGGGCCTGCACGCGCTGCGCGTCACTCAGGTCCTGGCGGTTGACCAGGCCCTGGTGCAGACGGATCGCGCGATCCACTTCACCACGGCGGCGGAACAGATGGCCCAACGCGACCTGGGTCTCGAAGGTTTCCTTGTCCAGCTCGGCGATGTGCAGGAACAGTTCGATGGCCTTGTCCGGCTGCTCGTTGAGCAGATAGTTCAGGCCACGGAAATAGGTGCTGGACAGGTGGCTGACCTGGTTGTCACCGTGGCGTTGACCGCCGCGGCGTCCGATTACCCAGCCGGCCAGCGCCGCCAACGGAAGACAGAGGAAGAACCAGAACCACTCGGAAACGAATTCCATCTTCGATCAACGTCCATCAAAAGATTGGGAGGGGGCCACCGGCGCCGACGGTGCAGCCGCCGACTTGTTGGCACGGCGCAGCTGGCTGTAGAGCGGAATGACCACGCTTACCAGCACCAGGCCAGCACCGACCACGACACCGATCAGCAGGGCGGCAATCAGCGCCACGCCGACGGACGTGTTCAATTGGGTAAACAGCAGGTTGATCGACATGGCCGTCATGTTGACCGCACCGATGATCAGACCAAGGATGAGAACCGCCAGCAGGACCAGCAGACGAAAAACTTTCATGCGACAGCTCCATTGGCAGGAGGCCGTAGCTTATCCGACTCGTGGTGGGATTCGCACGAAGTCGCGCGACGGATGGCTCAGGCCGGATCTGCGTCCAGCGGCAGCACACTGCTGACCCGCTCGCGCAATTCCTTGCCTGGCTTGAAATGAGGGACATGCTTGCCCGGCAGGGCAACCGATTCGCCGGTCTTCGGGTTGCGACCCAGGCGCGGCGGACGGTAGTGCAGCGAAAAGCTGCCAAAGCCGCGGATCTCGATGCGATCGCCGGCCGACAGTGAGCCCCCCATCATTTCCAGCAATGACTTGACCGCCAGATCGACATCATCGGCCTTCAGGTGCGCCTGACGGCGCGCGAGGATTTCGATCAGTTCGGATTTGGTCATTACCGGCTCACATCAGGGGCATCTCAGCCTGAAACGGCCCGGGCAGTGCCCGGGCCGTCCAGGAAACAACGAACAGCGTAAGGCCGATATTACTCGGACTTGTTGCCGTTCAGCTGTGCACGCAGCAGCGCGCCCAGCTGGGTGGTGCCGCTGGAAGCCGAAGAGGACTGGTATTCCTCCAGCACTTCGCGCATTTCAGCGTCGTCCTTGGCCTTGATCGACAGCTGCAGGGTACGACCCTTGCGATCCATGCCCACGAACTTGGCTTCAACCTTGTCGCCGACCTTCAGGTGCTGGGTCGCGTCGTCGACGCGCTCGTTGGCGATGTCGCGAGCTGCAACATAGCCTTCGATGCCGTCGGACAGCTCGATGATCGCACCCTTGGCGTCGACTTCCTTCACCACGCCTTCGACCTTGGAGCCCTTCGGATTGGTCGCCATGTACTGGCCGAACGGATCCTGCTCCAGCTGCTTGACGCCCAGCGAAATGCGCTCGCGCTCCGGATCGACGGCCAGGACCACTGCGTCCAGGTTGTCGCCCTTCTTGAAGTTGCGAACGATGTCTTCGCCAGTGGTCGCCCAGCTGATGTCGGACAGGTGAACCAGGCCGTCGATGCCGCCGTCCAGGCCGATGAAGATGCCGAAGTCGGTGATCGACTTGATCTGGCCCGACACCTTGTCACCCTTCTTGTGGGTGGCAGCGAAGGTTTCCCACGGATTGGCGGCAACCTGCTTCATGCCCAGCGAGATGCGGCGACGCTCCTCGTCGACGTCCAGGACCATGACTTCAACTTCGTCACCGACCTGCACAACCTTGGACGGGTTGACGTTCTTGTTGGTCCAATCCATCTCGGAAACGTGCACCAGACCTTCGACGCCCGGCTCGATTTCGACGAATGCGCCGTAATCGGTGACGTTGGAGACCTTGCCGAACACGCGGCTGTTGGCCGGGTAACGACGGGCGATGTTATCCCACGGATCTTCGCCCAGCTGCTTCAGGCCCAGCGAAACGCGGTTGCGCTCGCGGTCGAACTTCAGCACGCGCACGTCCAGCTCGTCGCCGACGTTCACGACTTCGGACGGATGGCGCACGCGCTTCCATGCCATGTCGGTGATGTGCAGCAGGCCGTCGATACCGCCCAGGTCCACGAATGCGCCGTAATCGGTCAGGTTCTTGACGACACCCTTCAGGATCGCGCCTTCCTGCAGCTTGTCCATCAGCTGCTCACGCTCTTCCGAGTGCTCGCTTTCGACGACAGCGCGGCGCGAGACCACGACGTTGTTGCGCTTGCGGTCAAGCTTGATGAGCTTGAATTCCAGCTCCTTGCCTTCCAGGTAGGCCGGATCGCGCACGGGGCGCACATCGACCAGGGAACCCGGCAGGAAGGCGCGGACATCCTTGATGTCCACGGTGAAACCACCCTTGACCTTGCCGCTGATGCGGCCGGTGATGGTTTCGTTCTTTTCCAACGCTTCTTCCAGCTCGTCCCACACCATCGCGCGCTTGGCCTTCTCGCGCGACAGGACGGTTTCACCGAAGCCGTTCTCGATCGAGTCGAGGGCGACCTTGACGATGTCGCCTTCGGCAACATCGATTTCGCCAGCGTCGTTACGGAACTGTTCGATCGGCACGATGCCTTCCGACTTCAGCCCGGCGTTGATCACCACGACGTCGCCGCGGACTTCAACAACGGTACCGCTGACGATGGCGCCCGGCTTCAGCTTGGCCAGGTTGGCCTGGCTGGCTTCAAACAGTTCGGCAAATGATTCGGTCATTAGATTTACTCTGTTGGACACATGGGTCGGCTGGCTTCCCTTCAGGGAATGGCTGCCGCCCGCCTGTTGGTCGACCCCGGAAATGCAGGTCGTGTGTGGAAGTAGGAAAACCGCCACGCATCATTGCGCGACGGAGCTTTTACAGCACTGCAGATGCGCGACCTCCACCGATGCTGCTGGCAGAGCTCCCGCGCGAACGGATCAGGCAGCCGGAACCGGAAGCAGATCCATCACTCTGGCAACGACATCTTCGATGCCGATGCCTGTGGTGTCGATGAGGACAGCATCGTCTGCCGGCTTCAGGGGCGCCACGGTACGCTGAGCATCACGGGCGTCGCGGGCCATGATCTCGCGCAGGAGGTCTTCAAAGTTAACAGAAACCCCCTTGTCTTTCAACTGCTTATGCCGGCGCTCGGCGCGCTCCTCGGCACTGGCGGTCAGGAAGACCTTGTAGGGGGCGTCCGGGAAGATGACGGTGCCCATGTCGCGGCCGTCGGCGACCAGCCCCGGCTCCATCCTGAATGCGCGCTGGCGCTCCTTCAGGGCGGCCCGGACCTCGGGAATGGCGGCAATGGCCGACGCCAGCGCTCCGGTGGTCTCCAGCCGCAGCTCGTCGGTGGCATCGGTGCCATTGACCAGGACCCGCATGGCATCGCCCTGCTCGACGAACTGGACATGGGTATCAAAGGTGCAGCGCACCAGCGCGGAGGCATCGGAGGTGTCGATGTCGGCCCAGCTGGCCGCCACGCCGACGGCGCGGTACAGAGCGCCCGAATCCAGGTAGTGCCAGCCCAACCGGCGCGCCACGATGCGGCTGATGGTACCCTTGCCAGCCCCTGATGGGCCGTCGATGGTCAGGACGGGAACGAGTGGATTCATGGGGGTCCTTGCGCGTGTGAAGGGGGCATTCTAGCCCCTGCCAGACACCCCGCAACGGGCCATTTGTGCAACCACTTGAAACCATGGGGAAAAGCCCGGTAGAATGGCGGGCTTGAACGAGCGTCAACTGCCGATTGTCTTTCGCATATCGCGGCCACGCTCCACCCGAACAACTACTGTTTACGCCGAGGTATGCCATGAAAGTTCTGTCCTCCCTGAAGTCGGCGAAGGCCCGTCACCGTGACTGCAAGGTCGTGCGTCGTCGTGGCAAGATCTTCGTCATCTGCAAGTCGAACCCGCGTTTCAAGGCGCGTCAGCGCTAAGCCCAACGGTCCTTGTGACCGCGGCTGGCCCCACGCGGGGCCGACCCGATGCAAAAAGCCGCCTTCGGGCGGTTTTTTGTTTATGCGGTTTTTTCCTGCCGTTTTTGCTGTAATCGCTGTTCTTGACCACTGGGGAGTAGATCGAGATGACGCGTTACCTGTGCACCCTGGCCGTACTGGCCACCCTGGCTGCCGCCACCCCGGCGCTGGCCGATACCCTGCTTGTCGACCGCGCCCGCGAAAAGCCGGCCGGCGCCCTGCCCGTCCGCGGCCAGAGCATGCAGCAGGTGCAGTCCCAGTTCGGCGCGCCGGCAGAGCAGCTGCAGCCGCGCGGCGGACAGAAACGGCAATGGCCGACCATCCACCGCTGGGTGTACCCGCAGTTCACCGTCTACTTCGAGAAGCAGAAGGTGATCGACGTGGTGGCAAACCAGGCGGATCCGAACGAAATCGGCCCCAAGCCGCCGATCCGTTGACCCCCATGCCCGCCACCGGCGGGCGCGTGTAGCGAGACCATGAACCAGACCCTTCGTTTTCCTGCCGAATGGGAAGCCCAGAGCGGCGTCCTGATTGCCTGGCCCACCGCCGACACCGACTGGGCCGAGCGCCTGGGCCAGGTGGAAGAGACCTACATCGCCCTGGTTGCGGCGATCACCCGCTTCCAGCCGGTGCTGATCTGCGTGGCCGACGATGACGTGGAGACCTATGCCGAGATGCGGCTGCGCTCCAACCGCATCGACATGGACAAGGTCCACTTCACCACCGCCGCGTACGACGATACCTGGCTGCGTGATTCGGGCCCGATCACCCTGCGCCGCGCCGACGGCAGCTTCCAGCTGCTGGACTTCCGCTTCACCGGCTGGGGCGGCAAGTTCGATGCCACCCTCGATGACCAGCTGGTCGGCGTGCTCGACCAGGCCGGCGTGTTCAACGACGCGACGGTGCGCAGCATTCCGTTCGCACTGGAAGGCGGCGGCATCGAGACCGATGGTGAAGGCACCCTGCTGACCACCTGGAAGTGCCTGCACGAACGCCATCCCGACCGTGACCGCGACAGCCTGAGCGCCGATCTGGGGAACTGGTTGCAGCAGGAACGCGTGCTGTGGCTGGATCATGGCTATCTGGAAGGCGACGACACCGACGCCCATATCGACACCCTCGCCCGCTTCGCCTCGGCCGACAGCATCGTCTACCAGGCCTGCGACGACGCCAGCGATTCGCACTACGCCGAACTGCAGGCGATGGGTGCCGAGCTGGCCGCACTGCGCACGCGCGACGGCCAGCCGTACCGCCTGTTCCCGTTGCCGTGGGCAAAGCCGGTAATCGATGAAGGCCGCCGCCTGGCTGCTTCGTATGCCAATTACCTCATCGTCAACGGTGCGGTGCTGATGCCGGCCTATGGCGACCCGGCCGACGACCTGGCCCGCGATGTGCTGGCACAGGCCCATCCGGGCCGCGAGATCGTGCAGGTGCCCTGCCGCTCGCTGATCTGGCAGAACGGCAGCCTGCACTGCATCACCATGCAGCTGCCCGCGGGGCTGTTGAAGGCGTAATCCACGCGGTAGCGCCGGGCCATGCCCGGCGAGCGCAGCGGCATCTGCAGAATCCGCCGGGCATGGACCGGCGGCTACCGGTTGCATGCACCATTCAGCAGCCAACACGCTGTCATGCCGCATCCGCGTTAACATGCGGGTTTTCCCCCGCAGGATCGCCCCGCATGAACTCGCGCAGCCCTCTTACCGTCGCCCTGATCCAGGAGCGCAACCACGGTGATGCCGCCGCCAACCTGGCGGTGATCGAAGCGCGTGTTGCCGACGCTGCGGCACAGGGCGCGAAGTTGGTGCTGCTGCAGGAACTGCACAACGGCCCCTACTTCTGCCAGCACGAATCGGTCGATGAATTCGACCTGGCCGAGCCGATTCCGGGCCCGAGCACCGAGCGCCTGGGCGCGCTGGCGAAGAAGCACGGCGTGGTGCTGGTCGGCTCGCTGTTCGAGCGCCGCGCTGCCGGCCTGTACCACAACACCGCCGTGGTCTTCGAAAAAGACGGTACGTTGCTGGGCAAGTACCGCAAGATGCACATTCCGGACGACCCGGGTTTCTACGAGAAGTTCTACTTCACCCCAGGCGACATCGGCTTCAAGCCGATCGACACCTCGGTCGGCCGCCTTGGCGTGCTGGTGTGCTGGGACCAGTGGTACCCGGAAGCGGCGCGCCTGATGGCGCTGGCCGGTGCGGAACTGCTGCTCTACCCCACCGCGATCGGCTGGGACCCGGATGACGTGCAGGACGAGAAGACCCGCCAGCGCGACGCCTGGGTGCTGAGCCACCGTGGCCATGCCGTGGCCAACGGCGTGCCGGTGCTCAGCTGCAACCGCGTGGGTCATGAAGCGTCGCCGCTGGGCGCCTCGGGCATCCAGTTCTGGGGCAACAGCCACGTGCTGGGCCCGCAGGGCGAGTTCCTGGCCGAAGCCGGCACCGACGCGACGATCCTGATGTGTGAGGTTGACCTGCAACGCAGCGAGCACGTGCGCCGCATCTGGCCGTTCCTGCGCGATCGTCGCATCGACGCCTACGGCGATCTGCTCAAGCGCTACATCGACTGACCCGGAGCCCGCGCATGGCCGTACTCATCCGTGATGCCGGCCCTGCCGACATTGCTGCGATCACTGCGATCTACGCGGTGGAAGTGACCGACTTCGTCAACACCTACGAGTACGACATTCCCGACCAGGCCGAGATGCTGCGCCGCATGCGCGACATCATCGACCGCGGCTTCCCCTATCTGGTGGCCGAGGTCGACGGCCAGGTTGCCGGCTACGCGTATGCCAACACCTACCGCACGCGCATCGCCTACCAGTGGACCGTTGAGAACTCGGTCTACGTCGATGCCCGTTTCCAGGGCCGTGGCGTCGGCACCAGCCTGCTGCAGGCACTGATCGATGCCTGCACCGCGCGCGGCCATCGACAGATGGTGGCGGTGATCGGCGAGCCGACCAACACCGCCTCCATCAAGCTGCACGAACGCTTCGGTTTCCAGCTGGTGGGCGTGTTCCGTGGCCTCGGCCGCAAGCACGGCCGCTGGCTGGACACCGTGCAGATGCAGCGCGCGCTCGGCGATGGCGCCGATTCCGCTCCTTCCAATGAATGATTCCATGACCGAAACCCTTCCCGAAACCGGCGACGATCTGTTCGCCGGCCAGCCCGTACGCGTGGTCGAACGCGATGGCGTGCGCTACACCCTGCTGGGCACTGCCCACGTCTCCCATGCCAGCGTCGAGGCAGTGGAAAAAGCCATCGACAGCGGCCGTTTCGATGCGGTGGCCGTCGAGCTGGACCCGCAGCGCCTGCAGGCACTGAGCGACCCGGACACGCTGGCCAAACTGGACCTGGTGGAAGTGATCCGCAAGGGCCGCGTCGCGTTGTTCGCGGCCAACCTCGCGCTGTCTGCCTACCAGCGTCGACTGGCCGAACAGCTCGGCATCGAACCGGGCGCGGAACTGAAGCGTGCCGTGGACCTGGCGCGCGAGCGCAATCTGCCGGTGCACCTGATCGACCGCGAAGTGGGCCTGACGTTCCGCCGCGCTTCGCAGCGACTGGGCTTCTTCGGCAAGCTGAAGCTGGTGGCCGGCCTCGGCGCCGGCCTGTTCTCGTCCGAGGATGTCGGCGAAGACGAGATCGAGAAGCTGAAGCAGGGTGACATGCTGGAATCGAGCTTCGGCGAGTTCGCCAGCGAGAGCCCGGCCCTGTACGAAACGATCATCGGCGAGCGCGACCGCTACATGGCGACACGTCTGCGTGAAGCTCATGATCCGCAACAGCGCGAAGTGCTGGCGGTGGTCGGTGCCGGTCACCTGGCCGGCCTGGCGCGTTACCTGGAAACCGATACCGAGGCGCCCGCGCCGTTGCGCGAGCAGCTGGAAGCGGTGCCGAAGAAGCGCAACATCCCGTGGTTCACCTTGGCGATCCTCGCCATCGTGGCCACCGGCATCGGTGTCGGCTTCTATCGTGGTGGACTGGGCGTGGGCACCGAGCTGCTGGCGACCTGGGCGATGTATACCGGCGGTCTGGCCGGCCTGGGCTGCCTGGTGGCCGGCAGCCACCCGCTGAGTATCCTCACCGCGATCGTGGTGGCGCCGTTCAAGCCGTTCCGCCTGAGCATCCCCACCGGTGCGTTCGCGGCACTGGTGGAGGCACGCCTGCGCAAGCCGACCTACGAGGATTTCCTCAAGCTGCGTGATGACGCGCAGTCGTTGAAGGGCTGGTACCGCAACCGCGTCACCCGCGTGGTGCTGACCTTCATGCTGACCAACCTGGGCAGCATGCTGGGCCTGTGGCTGACTGCAGGCAAGGTGTGGAGCAAGGTGGCGGGGTAACGTCTGGCCACGCATGGCTATAGTCGACATTTAAGGAAGGAATACAGCGATGGATGCATACGATGCGCTGATGCGCGATGGATTCGTGGTGGTGCGCCAGGCCATCGCGCCCGCGCTGGTGGAAGACATCAACGAGCGCATCGCGCGCTTCAAGCAGCGCAATCCCAAGTCGGTGTCGCGCAACCTTGACGATCACCAACGCTTGTATCGGGTTGTCAATCTGCACCTGGTGGTGGATGCGATGACGCGCCTGCTTACCGACAACCCGGCCATCGATGTCTGTGACCGCTTCTTCGGCGAGCCCACCACGCTCTACACCAGCCTCTACTACGAGCGCGGATCGGAACAGTCGTTGCACCGCGATACGCCGGTGTTCTGCACTTCCCCGGGTGAACGCTACATGGGCGTGTGGACGGCACTGGACGCAGTTGATGACAGCAATGGCCCGCTGCGCGTGGTTCCGCGCAGCCACCTGCTACCACCCATCGATGTGCAGGCACTGCGCCGCAAAGTCTTCGGCGACGGCCCGGTCAGCGCGATGTCTCCGGAAGGCTGGACGGCGTATCAGGACGCGGTAGCACGCCAGTGCGAAGATGCTGGGCTGCAACCGGAGGCAGTGCACGTGCAGCCGGGTGACGTGATCGTCTGGCACCCGCAGCTGTTCCATGGCGGCGCCCCGCACCCATCGGCCGGCACTCGTCGCAGCGTGGTCATGCACGTGACACCGAAGTCGATGCCCGTGGGCCACATGGATGTCTTCTATGGCCAGACCCGTCCGGCAGAGAAGGCGCCCTGGCGCTACTACCGGCGTGGTCCACGTGAGATCGCGCGGTTCAGGCATGTCGACTTCGGCCACGAATACACGCGTCGCACCTGGTTCCTGCGCAAGGCCTGACCCGGCCCGCGAACAAAAAAACGGGGGAGACCGCCCCACTACGACCGGTCTCCCCCCACCACAAACACGTTGTGTCGTGCATTACAGCCGGGCAGCGCCCGGCTCTACCCTCTCCAGCCCACGGGCGCGCTGGATCAGGCGCACCACCGCATTGCGCAGGTCATCCAGCACCGCGTAGATCGTCGGCAGGAACAGCAGGCTGACCACAGTGGAGAAGGCCAGGCCACCGGCAATTGCACGCGCCATCGGCGAGTACTCCGGCCCGTTGCCGAACATCTGCGTATCGGTCAGCGAGATCGGCACCATCGCCAGGATCGCCGTGCCCATGGTCATCATGATCGGGCGCAGACGCTCGCGCGAGCCTTCGACCAGCGCCTGGGTACGCCCCATCCCGCCCCGGCGCAGATTGTTGATGTGCTCGATCATCACGATGCCGTTGTTCACCACCACGCCCATCAGCACCAGGATGCCGATGAAGGACATGATCCCGAACGAGGTGCCGGTGATCCAGAACAGCCAGAACACGCCGAAGATCGAGAACAGCACGCCGCTCATGATCGCCGCCGGGAACAGCAGCGATTCGAACACCGCGGCCATCACGACGTAGATCATCACCAGCGCGATCAGCAGGTTGAACACCATCTGCTGCATCGCCTCGTTGTCATCACCGTAGTCACCGCCGTCGAAGGTGAAGCCGTAGCCGGCCGGGAAGTTCATCGGCTTGAGCACTGCTTCCATGGCCTTGCGGCCGTCCGGCGCGGTGACCTTCTCTGCGAGGTTGGCCTTGATGGTCAGCGTGGTCTGGCGGTTGGTGCGACCGATCTGGGTCGCCGATGAACCCACATCGACGCTGACCAGGCTCAGCAGCGGCACGCTGCGGCCATCACCGGTGCGTACGCTGAAGCCTGCGAGGTCTTCGGGACTGCTTTGTTCGGCACCGGCAAAGCGCACCCACACCGGCACTTCGTTGTCACCACGACGGAACTCGCGCATCGGCGCGCCACGCAGCGCCAGGCCGACGAAACTGGCCACCTGCTCGGCATTGAATCCGAACGCCGCTGCACGCTCGCGGTCGACGTGTACCTTCAGCTCGCCGCCCTTCTCGCCATTGTCGATGCGCACATCGCGCAGCTCGGCGCGCTGGGCCAGCAGCGGCAGCACTTCCTGGCCGATCTCCTGCAGCATGGCACTGGAGTCGCCGACCAGCTGTACCTGCACGCCCTGGTTGCCGCCACCGCCGCCACCATCACCGCCCTGGTTGCCGACGAAGTAGTCGGTACGGGCAGACTTCGGCAGGCCCTTGCGCAGCTCCTCCTGCAGCGCCTTGATGTCCTTGGCGTACTTCTCGTCCAGAGTGACGACGGTCGAACTGCCTTCCTGTTCGCTGTACCAGGAATAGACCTGCTGCACGTGCAGGCGCTCGCGGTTCTCCTCGACCCAGGCTTCGACGCGGGCCACTTCCTCGGACATCTGCCGGTAGGTGTAGGCGCCCTTCCACATGTAGCCGATGAAGATGTCCTTGCCACCATCACCACCGAACATGTCGATCTTGGTCAGTTTCATCGGCACCAGGCTGACCAGCACCACCAGCAGGATGCCCAGCAGGCTCCAGCCACGATGGCGCAGCGACCAGTCCAGCAGTTGCGCGTATCTGCGCTGCAGGCGCGCGATCACGCCGGTCTGCGAATGCACCAGCTTCGGCGTGGCCATGCGTGCGGACAGCATCGGGATCAGGCTGACCGCCACCAGCCACGAGGCCAGCAGCGAGACCGAGATGGTGATCGCGATCTGCGCCATGAAGATGCTGATGTTGTTGGTTTCGCCGAACAGGTTGGGCACGAACACGATGCAGTGGCACAAGGTGCCGGCACTGAGCGCGATGGCAACGTTGCGGGTGCCGATGATCGAGGCCAGGCGTGGCTGGTCCGGCAGCCGCTCGCGTTCCTGGTAAATGCTCTCGACCACCACCACGGCGTTGTCGACCAGCATGCCCACGGCCAGCAGCAGGCCCATCATGGTCAGGATGTTGAGCGTGACGCCGGCGAAGTACATGAAGCCGAGGGTGATGGTGAAGCAGATTGGAATGGCCAGCGTCACCATCAGCGTGGACGGCCAGTGGCGCAGGAAGAAGAACAGCACCGTCACCGACAGGATCAGGCCAACGCCGCCGGCCTCGGCCAACTCCAGCAGGGATGAGGTCACCGCCTTGCCCTGGTTGTCGATCACCTTGATCTGCACGTCGCGCATCGAGTCCTGCGCGCGGATCGCTTCAACCTCGGCAAGCGCGCCGCGTGAGACGTCCACCAGGTTGGCGCTGCGTTCCTTGTAGATGTCCAGGCCGACGGCAGGATTGCCATCCAGGCGGCGGCCGTAGCTCATCCGCGCCGGCTTCAGCCGCACGTCGGCAATGTCACCCAGGCGCAGGCCCTTGGCATTGATGACCAGATCACGCATTTCCTGCAGGTCGGTGATCTCGCCCACCGGCTGCACGCGTACGCGCTGGCCGTTGTCATCGATCTGCCCGGCCGAGATCGAGAAGTTCAGCGTGCGCAGGCGATCACTCAGCTCGTTGATGCTCAGGCCGTGGGCGTTCAGGCGGTTCGGATCAATCGCGATCTCCACCTCGTTCGGCGGCGCGCCGGTGATCTCGACCCGGGCCACGCCCGGAATCCGTTCGATACGCCGCTTGAACTCGCGGTCGAGCATGTCGTAGGCGGTGGTCAGGTCGGTGGTACTGGCCAGGCGCACCTTCAGCACCGGTTGGTCGCTGCTGGACCACTTGAACACGTTGTAGCGCTGCACGTCGTCGGGCAGATCGCTGCGGATCGCATCGATACGCTCGCGCGCGTCGGAAGCAGCGATGGCGATATCACGATCCCAGTCGCTGAACTCGATGAAGATCGACGCGGCTTCGGACGTCGCCGAGGAGCGCATGCGCTTGATCCCGGTCATCGTCGCCAGCGACTCCTCCACCGGGCGGATGATGGTCCGCTCGACTTCTTCGGGTGTGGAGCCGGTATACGGAATCTGCACGAACAGGAACGGTGCGGAGATGTCCGGCAGCGCTTCCAGTGGCAGCCGGAACGAGGCGATCAGTCCGACCACCACCAGCGACACGAAACACATGATGGTGGTGACCGGCCGACGGATGGAGAACTCGGCAATGCTCATGCCGGTTCCTCCGCGCCCGCTGCACTGCCCTCGGCGCCGCGCAGGCCCTCACCGGCATGCTTGCGGCCACGTTCGCGGTAGTAGGCATCACCGCGCCGATCCATCAGGTCGTACACCACCGGGATCACCAGCAGGGTCAACAGCGTCGACACCAGCAGGCCACCGATCACGGTGATCGCCATCGGTGCGCGCACCTCGGCGCCCTCGCCCATTGCCACCGCCAGCGGCAGGAAGCCGAACAGCGTGCACAGCGTGGTCATGATGATCGGCCGCAGGCGCGAGCGGGCGCCTTCCACCAGCGCCTCGTGCTTGGCCACGCCGGCCTCGCGCAGCTGGTTGACCTTGTCGATCAGGATGATCGCGTTCTTGGTGACCAGACCGACCAGCAGGATCAGGCCGATGAACACCACCACCGAGATCGGCTTGCCGGTCAGCATCAGTGCCAGGATCGCGCCCACCAGCGCCAGCGGGATGGTGAACAGGATCACGAACGGATGCAGCAGCGATTCGAACTGCGAGGCCATCACCAGGTAGACGAGGAAGATCGCCAGGCCGAAGGCGAAGATCAGCGACTTCGCTGCCTGTGCCAGTTCCTCACCCTGGCCACCGATGTGCAGGCCCACGCCGGCGCCCAACGGCTGTTCGGACACCATCTGCTGCACTTCGCGCATGGCCGCGCCAAGGTCGATGTCGCGCAGGTTGGCCGAGACCACGGCAACCCGGGTCTGGTCGGCGCGATGGATCTCGCTCGGGCCGGTGGTGGCGACCACATCAGCCACTGCGTCCAGGGTGACCGGACGGGTGCTGCCCGGATTGACGATCAAGCGGCGGATGCTCTCCACACTGGCACGGTCGGTTTCCTGTGCGCGCACCAGCACGTCGATCTTGCGGTCACGGAAGCTGTAGCGGGTGGCCACATCGCCGCGCACCTTCTTCACCACCACGTCGGCGATCTGGCGGGTGGTCAGGCCCAGCGCACCGGCACGCTCCTGGTCGAAGCGGATCTGGATTTCCGGGAAGCCCTCTTCCACGGTCGACTTGACGTCGGCGTAGTGCGCGTTGCCACGCAGCAGCGCCGCCAGGCGCTGGCCCGCCACTTCCAGGGTGGCCATGTCCTGGCCGCGCAGTTCGATCTCCAGCGGCGTGGAGAAGCTGAACAATGCCGGCCGCGCGAAGTCCACCTGCGCACCCGGGTGCTGACCCATGGTGTCGCGCAGGCGCTCGGTGATCTCCGCTTCGGTCTGCGGATTGCCGCCGCCTTCCATCACGATGGTCAGCTTGCCGATGTTCTCTCCACTTTCGGTCGGGCTGGCATCCAGGCGGGTACCGCTGCCGCTGACGCCGTACAGCGATGCCACGCCTTCACCCTTGCCGTGTGCCAACTGAAGCTCGCGCACCAGCGCATCGGTCTGCTTCAGCGGCGTGCCCGCCGGCAGCTTCACCGTCATTTCGAAACGGTCCTGCGCCAGCTGCGGGATCAGGTCGGCGCCGAGCATCGGCACCAGTGCCATCGTGCCGACGAACGCCAGTGCGGCCAGGCCCAGCACCTTGCCGGGGTGGGCCAGCGCGCCGGGCAGCAACCGCAGGTAGCCGCGCTCGGCACCGGCGTACGGCTTCATCGCGATGTCGCTGGCCTTCCGCATCACCGGGCCGACCACCGCAGCCACGCCGCGGCAGAGGCGCACCACCAGCCACGCCAGCGCGTAGAAGCTCCAGCGCATCGTTGCCATCACACCACGACGGCCGAGCGCGACCGGCTTCTGCCAGCGGCTCTGCGGCTGCCACGGCTCGGCCGCAGCTTCCTCCGGGAATGCCAGCGGCGGCCGGCCCTTCAGCGAGCTCAGCATCGGAATCAGGGTCATCGACACCAGCAGCGAGATCGCGATGGCGATGGCCACGGTCAGCGCCTGGTCGCGGAACAGCTGGCCGGCGATGCCGTCGACGAACACCAACGGCAGGAACACCGCGATGGTGGTCAGGGTCGAAGCGACCACGGCCATGCTCACTTCGCGGGTACCGGCGATGGCCGCCTGCAGGATGCCGAGGCCGCGTTCGCGCGCCTTGGCGATGCTCTCCAGCACCACGATCGAGTCATCCACCACCAGGCCCGTGGCCAGTGCCAGGCCGCCCAGCGACATCACGTTCAAGCTCAGCCCGAGCTGGCCCATGAAGAAGAACGTGGCGATGATCGAGACCGGCAACGACAGGCTGATCACGAACGTGCTCCAGCCATCGCGCAGGAACAGGAAGATGATCAGGATCGCCAGCAGGCCACCGATCACTGCGTCCTTCTTGACGTCGGCGATGGCGTGCTCGATGAAGCGCGACTGGTCTTCGATGGTGGTCAGTTCGGCATCGGCCGGGAACGTTGCCTTGATCTGCTCAAGGCGCTTGCGCAGCGCCTCGGCGGTGGCAACGGTATTGGCATCGCCTTCCTTGTAGATCGCCAGTTCGACCGACTCCTTGCCGCCCAGGCGGATGACCGCTTCGCGTTCCTTGTAGCCCTGGCGCACGGTGGCCACGTCCTTAAGGCGCACCGGCACACCGTTGGCGACCACGCTGGACGCACCGCCCGACGAAGCGCTCTGCGCGGCCGATGCAGCAGCAACCGCCGCAGCCGAGCCGGTCGAGGCAGCGATGTTGAACATCTGCTGCAGCGCCGAATCGGCCGCGCTGCCGTTGGCGGACTGGGTCGTGACCAGCAGGTTGCGGATCTCTTCCAGATCAGCGAACTGGTTGACGGTACGCACCAGGAAGCGCTGCGAGCCCTCCTCCAGGCGCCCGCCGGAAATGTTGATGTTCTCTTCCTTCAGGCGCTTGATGACGGTGTCGATCGGCAGGTTGAGCTGGGCCAGTTTCTGCTGGTCGATGTCAACCTGGATCTCGTCTTCCAGGCCACCGCCGACCTTGACCGCCGCCACGCCGGTGACCGGCTCCAGCTTCTTCTTCAGGTCTTCATCGGCATAGCGGCGCAGACCGGTCAGTTCACGGATCGCTTCTTCGTCGGTCGCAGGCGCGGCCTTGGTCGACAGCACCAGGCGCATGATCGGCTCGGTGGAGGGATTGAAGCGCAGCAGCACCGGCGCCTTGGCTTCCAGGGGCAGGTTCAGCGCTTCCATCTTGTCGCGCACTTCCAGGCTGGCCTGGTCCATGTTGGTGCCCCAGGCGAACTCGAGCACCACATCACTCTGGCCGGTGCGCGACACCGACTTCAGCTTGCGCAGGTTCTTGACCACGCCGACGGCTTCTTCAACCGGCTGGGTGATCAGGGTTTCGATTTCAGTCGGCGCCGCACCGGTGTACTCGGTGCGCACGGTCAGCGTCGGATAGCTCAGGTCGGGCAGCAGGTTGACCTTGAGGTTGCCCAGCGCGATCAGGCCGAACAGCAGCAGGGTGACCGTGCACATGGCGATGGTGACGCGACGGCGGGTGGCGAACTCCACCAGGCCGCCACGCATGCCTGCGGCGGCGCCGTCGCTCCCTGGCGAGGCACCGGGGTCGTGGCCGGGCGCGGTCATTGCGTGCTCCCGGCCTTCTCTGCCGGCTTGGCCGAGGTGGCTACCGTCTTTGCCTTGGCCTTCGGATCGGCGATCACCTGCACCGCCGTGCCATCGCGCAGGGCGACCTTGCCGGCGGTGACGATCTGGTCGCCAGCGGCCAGGCCCTCACGGATTTCCACCCACGGTCCTTCGGCATAACCGAGCTTGACCGGCACCCGCGCGACCTTGCCCTCGCGCACCCGGAACACCGCCGGCTCGCCATCGTCCAGCAGTGCCAGGCGCGGCACCACCAGCGCATCGGCACGCTGGTCGTAGTCGATGCGGATGCGGCCGAACATGCCCGGCTGCAGCGACTGCGCGGCGCCATCGAAGGCGCTGACCACACGGAAGGTGCCACTGCCCGAATCGACCACTGGCGCGATGCGGTCGACGACACCGGTGAAGGTCTGGCCCGGCAGCGCATCGGCCGACAACGTGACCGGCTGGCCTGCGCGCAACGTCGCCAGCTCACGCTCGGGCACGTTGAGGGTGGCTTCCAGCCGCGAGTTGTCGACGATGCGGAAGATCGGCGTGTTGATCTGCACGAAGTTGCCGGTCTTGATCGAACGCGAGGCGATCACGCCGGAAATCGGTGCGACCACGGTGGTGTACGACAATTCCAGCGTGGCCAGGCGGTACTGGGCGCGCACGTTTTCCAGGTCGTAGCGCAACTGGTCGACGCTGGCCGCACTGACCAGCTGCTGGGCGACCAGCTTCTGCGCACGCTGATAGTCGTTTTCCAATTTGCGCATCTGCGCTTCGCTCTGCGCTACGGCCAGGCGCGCGCGGTCCGGATCCAGGCGAACCAGCGGCTGTCCGGCGCTGACCCGCTGCCCTTCCTCGACCAGCACTGCCAAGGCAACGCCCGAGGTCTTGGCAACCACCTGCGATTCGGCGCGCGGCTCCAGTGCTGCGGTTCCGGTGTAGCTGGCGGCCACCGCGCGATGGCTGGCCACGGCCACTTCCACCGGCACCGCCTCGACCTTCTTCTCGTCCTTGGTCTCGGCCGCCTTGGCCTCGTTGTTGGGCCCAGCGGCGCAGCCGCTCAGCAGCAGGGAGGTGGAGAGCAGCAGCGCGGCAGCGCAGAGTCCGCTGCGGGGGCCGAGCAGGAAGGTTTGGTGCGACATCGTCAGATCCCTAGAGGATGCGTGGGCAGGTGTGGTAGCAAAGTAATGCACCACTTCACGGCAACACCATATCCCAAAGGTCATGGTGTCTTCACGCCGCCGGTCGGGCCGACCCCATTTCAGCTAGATGAAACCTGAGGCTATACTCGGGTCGTTCCGTACCCCACGCCGGAACGACCAGACCCGAATCCCCGGAAAAGACACCATGCGCCCGCAGCCGCTCGCCGCTTGTCTCGCTCTGGCCGTCCTCCTGCCCCTCGGGGCCGCCGCACAGCCCGCTCCTGCTTCTGCTCCTGCAGCACCCGCCCCGGCACCGGCTACGGCCCCTGTGCCGGCGGCCGCCACGCCCACCGGCAGTTTCGACAATGGCCGTGTGCTGGCCTATACCTGCCAGGGGTGCCACGGCATCACCGGTTACAAGAACGCCTACCCCAGTTACCGGGTACCGAAGATCGGTGGCCAGACCCAGCAGTACCTGACCCAGGCCCTGACCGAGTACCGCCAGGGCAAGCGCCGGCATCCAACGATGCAGGCGCAGTCGATGAGTTTCAGCGAACAGGAGATCGCCGATCTCGCTGTTTACCTGTCCACCGTCAAGTAAGGCCCGCCCATGTCGAAAGCCGCGCATCCACTGCGTCACGCCATCGCCCTGTCCGTCGCCCTGCTGCTGGCGGCCTGCTCGCAGTCACAGGTGGAGAACAGCGAGAAATCCGCCGGCGATCCCGGCCATGCCAGCGGCGAGCACGGATCGTCTTCATCCGCTGGCCTGCCTACCGGGCGTGAAGCCGCCGGTGAGGCCCGCGCCAAGGTCAAGAGCAAGGCCACCAGCCAGAGCTGCATCGATTGCCACGGTGCCGACGGCAATGCGCCGATCGATCCGACCTATCCGAAGCTGGGTGGGCAATATGGCGATTACCTGGCGCATGCGCTGCAGGCCTACCGTGCCGGTGACCGCCAGCACGCGTTGATGACTCCGCAGGCGAAGGACCTGAGCGATCAGGACATCGCCGATCTGGCGGCGTACTTCGGCAGCCGCACGAGCCAGCTGCGGGATCTGCACGGGGTTAAATGACCGCGCTGCGCGGATCGTGACTGCTGCTGCAATCTGATGCGTTCATGAGCGTTACTTTTCTTTGCGCGCAAAGAAAAGTAACCAAAAGAAACGCTCCGCCATCCGCGAGCCGGTGCTACGCACCGGTACCCTGCGGTGCTCGGCTCGCTACAAGGCGGAATCAGATCAGAAGCCACAGCCGCTCGCCAAGGCGAGACGGCCGTCCGATCAGCCTTCCAGCTCTTCCCAGCGCGCGTACGCGGCGTCCAGTTCGGCCTGCACCTTGGCCAGCTGCTGGGTGTGCGCGGTCACTTCGGCGCTGCTGCGCGTGTAGAACGACGGATCGTTCATCGCTGCAGTCAGGCCTTCAACATCGCCTTCGAGCTTTTCGATCGTCTTCGGCAGCTGTTCCAGCTCGCGCGCTTCCTTGTAGGCAAGCTTGCGCTTGGGCGCAGCCGGTTCCGCAGCCGCAGCCGCCACCGGCGCAGCGGCAGCGGGCTTGACCGCGGCAACCACCGCAGGCGCTGCGGCCACACTGGCCGCGTAACGCTGCCAGTCGCTGTAGCCACCCACGTACTCACCGATCACGCCATCGCCTTCCATCACCAGGGTGGAGGTCACCACGTTGTCGATGAAGTCACGATCATGGCTGACCAGCAGCAAGGTGCCGTTGTATTCGCCCAGCAGCTCTTCCAGCAGCTCCAGGGTTTCCACGTCCAGGTCGTTGGTCGGTTCGTCCATCACCAGCAGGTTGGACGGCTGCGCGAACAGCTTGGCCAGCAGCAGGCGGTTGCGCTCGCCACCGGACAGGCGGGTGATCGGCGCGCGCGCACGCTCGGGGGTGAACATGAAGTCCTGCAGGTAGGCATGCACGTGCTTGCGCTTGCCGTTGAACTCGAGGAAATCGCGGCCTTCGGCCACGTTCTCGATCGCGCTCCAGTCTTCGCGCAGCACCGCACGGTACTGGTCGAAGTACGCAACCTGCAGGTTGGTGCCGGCGTTGACCTCACCCTTCTGCGGCTGCAGTTCGCCCAGCAGCAGCTTCAGCAGCGTGGTCTTGCCACTGCCGTTGGGGCCGATCAGGCCGATGCGGTCGCCACGCAAAATGGTGGTGGAGAAATCACGGACCATCGTGCGATCGCCGAAGGCGAACGAGATGTCCTTGATGTCGATGACCTTCTTGCCCGAGCTCATGCCCTGGGCCGCTTCCATCTTGACGTTGCCACTGAGGTCGCGGCGTGCGGAGCGCTCGTTGCGCATCGCCTTCAAGCGGCGCACGCGGCCTTCATCACGGGTGCGGCGGGCTTTGATGCCCTGGCGGATCCACACTTCTTCCTGCGCCAGCAGCTTGTCGAATCGCGCGTTTTCCTGCGCCTGCGCATTGAGGCGTTCTTCGCGACGGCGCTCGTAGTTGGCCCAGTCACCCGGCCAGCTGGTGACCTGGCCGCGATCGATCTCGACGATGCGGGTGGCCAGCGCGCGCAGGAAGCGGCGGTCATGGGTGACGAACACCACGCTGCCGTTCCAGTTCTTGAGGAACATTTCGAGCCAGTCGATGGCTTCGATGTCCAGGTGGTTGGTCGGTTCGTCCAGCAACAGCAGGTCGGGGCTGGATACCAGCGCACGGCCGAGCAGCACGCGGCGCTTCATGCCGCCGGACAGGCGCGCGAACTCCGCGTCGCCATCGAGATCGAGCTTGGTCAGCGTTTCGCTGACGCGCTGGTCCAGGCCCCAGCCGTTGGCGGCATCGATCTTCGCCTGGACGTTGCCCAGCGCTTCGCCATCGAATACTTCGGCGTGGCTGAGGTGATGGAATTCGGCGAGCCATTGGCCCAGTTCGCCTAGGCCATCGGCGACGACGTCGAACACGCTGCCGGCGGCGCCGTGCGGCACTTCCTGCTCCAGGCGGGTCACGCGCACGCCCTGCTGCACGCGCACTTCGCCGTCATCGGGCTTGTGGTCGCCGGACAGCAGCTTGAGCAGGGTCGATTTGCCGGCGCCATTGCGGCCGATCAGGGCGATACGCTCGCCCGGCTCGATCGACAGTTCGGCTTTTTCCAGCAACAGCGGGCCGCCGACGCTGAAGTCGACGTTTTGCAGAGTAATCAGAGGCATCCGACCATTGTAGCGGGTTGCGGGGCTTGGCCGGGCGGCGCCCGGCACCCGCGGGGCAACGGCCGCAGCAACAGCAACAGCCTGAAGCGGGCTTGCAGTGGGATGGCGGGGTGATGTGGGGCTGCAGGACACGCCGTAAACCCCTCCATGGGGGCTCGATGGCGCCATCCATGGCGCCAACGGTCCTGCAGCCCCACATCACCCCGCCTCAGACAGTTTCCCGCTGCTGTCGGTAGGTGTCGACCTTGGTCGACACGTAGATCCACGCCATGCGTGGATGATCGCTGCAGGATCCATCAATGGATGCAATCGACTGGATTGCGGCGGATTACTCCACTTCCCCCAACAACGCCTGCAAACCCGGCAACCATCGCTTGCCGGGGTGGCGTACCAGCCACAGCGTGCGCTGCAGGGCGGGTAGCGGGGTTTCCAGAATGCGCAGGCGGCCCAGGGCCAGCGGTTCTTCCAGGGCGTGGCGGGACAGGCAGGCCAGGCCGAGGCCGGCGATGGCGGCCTGCTTGATGGCTTCGGTGTTGCCCAGCTGCAGCGCCTGCGCGAAGCCGCGCAGATGCGGCAGCAGCGCCTGTTCAACGGCCTCGCGGGTGCCTGAACCGGGTTCGCGCAGCAGCCAACGCGCTGCGCGCAGTTCATCCAGCGACCAGCGCGGAGGCGCATCCGCCGCTGCCACGATCACCAGCGGATCCTGCTGCCAGGCGGTCACCTGCAGCCCGCGCTCGTGGCACGGGCCTTCGATCAGGCCGGCGTCGACGTCCAATCGTTGAACGGCTGCCACCACGCCCGCGCTGTTGTCGATGCGCAGGTCGACCTCGGCCTGCGGTGCCTGCCGCAGCAGGTCGGCAATACGCGGCGGCAGCAGATAGTTGCCGATGGTGGTGCTGGCCGCCAGTACCAGCCGCAGTGGTGCGCCTTGGGCCGGGTCACCGCCCGCCGCCAGTTGCCGCTCCAGATCGGCGGCATTGACCAGCAGCGCGCGCGCCGGTTCCAGCAATGCCCGGCCGTGGCCATTCAACGCCAGGCGACGGCCGATGCGGTCGAACAGCGGCGTGCCGAAATGCGCCTCCAGTTCCTGCAGCGCGGCGCTGCTGGCCGATTGCGAGAGGGCGATGGCCTGGCCGGCAGCCGTGGTGCTGCCGTGATCGGCGATGGCGACGAAGACCTGCAGTTGGCGAAGGGTCAGGCGCACATTCAACCTGCTAAATAGGTAATTTTCACCAATATTATTCGTTTTACAGGTCAATGTGGCGAGCGCACGCTGGCATGGCCTCTCCAGACCCTTCCACTGCCATGAACGCCCCCGCTCTCTCCTCCTGGTCCCTGCCTGCCCTGCGCCAGCGCTGGCAGCCACGGCTGCCCGGCCTGCTGCTGGTCGGCCTGGTCGCGGCCGCTTCGCTGTATCTGGCCGAGCTGCCCTGGCTGCAGGCGCACGGCCTGAGCGCGCTGACCGTGGCGATCGTCGCTGGCATCGTGGTCGGCAACACGTTCTATCCACGGCTGGCTCCTGCCAGCGCGGCGGGCGTCGGCTTCTCCAAGCATTGGCTGCTGCGCGCGGGCATCGTGCTGTACGGCCTGCGGCTGACCTTCCAGGACATCGGCCACGTCGGCGTGGCCGGCGTGCTGATGGACGTGCTGGTGGTGGCGAGCACCTTCGGCCTGGCCTGCTGGCTGGGCGTGCGCGTGTTCAAGATGGAGCGCGAGGCCGCCATGCTGATCGGTGCCGGCAGCGCGATCTGCGGTGCGGCCGCCGTCATGGCCGCCGAACCGGTGGTGCGCGGCCGTGCTGCGCAGGTGACGGTGGCGGTATCGACGGTGGTGGTGTTCGGCACGGTGGCGATGTTCCTGTATCCCGCGCTGTACGCGCTGGTGCAGGCACATGGCTGGCTGGCGATGGACGCACAGCAGTACGGCCTGTTCACCGGCGCGACCGTGCACGAGGTCGCACAGGTGGTCGCCGCCGGACGCGCGGTGAGCGAGCCAGCCGCCGATACCGCTGTCATCACCAAGATGGTGCGGGTAATGCTGCTGGCACCGTTCCTGATCGCGCTGTCGCTGTGGCTGGCGCGTGGCGGCAAGGCGGCGGCGGACGGTGGCAAGGCCCGGATCGTGGTGCCGTGGTTCGCGTTCGGTTTCGTGGCGGTTGCCGGCCTCAATTCGCTGCACCTGCTGCCGGCCGGGCTGCAGGCAGCGCTGGTACAGCTGGATACGGTGCTGCTGGCGATGGCGATGGCCGCACTGGGCCTGACCACCCACGTCTCGGCCCTGCGCCAGGCCGGCCTGAAGCCGCTGCTGCTGGCGCTGATCCTGTTCGGCTGGCTGCTGTTCGGCGGCCTGGCGATCCACCAGGGTGTGCTGGCGGTGCTGGGCTGAGCGACCCTCCCCGCTTGCCGGGACCATCGGCAGGTCGTACAAGAACGTCCCCTGTGCTGCACTGGATGGACGCCATGAGCATCAATGACTTTCCAAACTTCCGCTACCACCCGGACCCGGTTGCGACGGGCAACGTGGGGCCGTCCTCGGCTGCCTGCAGGGTCTGCCAGCAAGCGCGTGGATACGTGTACCTGCGCGATGCCATCCACGCAGGGCGCGAAGATTATTCAGAGCAGATCTGCCCTTGGTGCATTGCCGATGGCCGTGCAGCGTCGGCACTGGGTGTGGCATTTGCCTGCAGTCTGGACGTCGACCAAGAAGTACCCGAAACCGCTTTGGAAGAGCTGTCCCTGCGCACGCCAGGCTATGTCAGCTTTCAAGGGGAAAAATGGCTGGCACATTGCAGCGATGTCTGCCGCTTCCTGGGCGACGCCACCATGGAACAGGTGAGTCAGGCCTCGGCAGCGACCATCGCGGCATGGTGCACGACCAATGACGCCGACAAAGCGGTTTGGCTGGAGCTCGCCAGCGACTACGTGCCCGGTGCAGATATCGGCTTCTACACGTTCGAGTGCCTGCACTGCGGCCTGATCCAGTTCCATGTTGACGCGGCCTGAGTCTCCTCCTGCTCCTGTCCAACGTGGATCGTTAGACTCGGGGCATGCCCGTATCTCCCACCCTGCTGCCGATCCCGTTGCGCCTGCTGGATGATCGCTATGGGCCGGGCAACGTCGACGAAGCCGAAGACACGCTGATCGGGATCGTGCAGGCGGTGATGGGCGAGCAGGCGACCTGTTCGTTCGACTTCGATACACAGCACGCCAACCCGTGGTTCCACCAGCTGCTGCTGGAGCCCACGGCTGCGGGAAAGCCGGCCACCCCGGAGCAGTTGCAGGCGATGGCTGATCGGCTGGTGGCCCTCGGACTGGCCTGAGGGGACGCTCGGCCAAGGTGCCGACCAAGGTCGGCCGCTACCGGGCGCCCCTCAATCGTGAACGGCGGCGGGACCGGGCGCGCGCACAGGTACAATGCGCCATGACTGATTTCTCGACCCTGCCGCTGAGCCCGGCCCTGCAGCCCGGCCTGGATGCCCTCGGCTACACCACCCTCACGCCGATCCAGGCGCAGAGCCTGCCCGCCATCCTCGATGGCCGCGATGTCATCGCCCAAGCCCCGACCGGCAGCGGCAAGACCGCCGCCTTCGGCCTGGGCCTGCTGCAGTCCATCGACCCCAGCCTGATCCGCGTACAGGCGCTGGTGCTGTGCCCCACCCGCGAGCTGGCCGACCAGGTGGCCAAGCAGATCCGCAAGCTGGCCACCGGCATCCCCAACCTGAAGCTGTTGCTGCTGACCGGCGGCACGCCGCTCGGCCCGCAGCTGGCATCGCTGGAAAGCCACGACCCGCACGTGGTGGTCGGCACGCCCGGCCGCGTACAGGAACTGGCGCGCAAGCGCGCACTGAATCTGGGCGCCGTGCGAACGCTGGTGCTGGACGAAGCCGACCGCATGCTCGACATGGGCTTCGAGGAACCGATCCGTGAGATCGCCGGCCGCACCCACCGCGATCGCCAGAGCCTGCTGTTCTCGGCCACCTTCCCCGACACCATCCGCGCCATGGCCCGTGACCTGCTGCGTGATGCCGTGGAAGTGACCGTGGAAGGCGCCGACCAGGCCCCGGCCATCCGCCACCTGTTCTGCGAGGTCGAACCGGCACACCGGCAGAAGGCGCTGGCCGGCCTGCTGCTGAAGTACACGCCCGAATCAGCCGTGGTGTTCTGCAACACCCGCAAGGACGTGGACGAAGTGGCCAACTCGCTGCAGCAGTTCGGCTTCTCCGCGCTCGCCCTGCATGGCGACATGGAGCAGCGCGACCGTGAGGAAGTGCTGCTGCGCCTGGCCAACCGCAGCTGCAACGTGCTGGTTGCCAGCGACGTCGCCGCACGCGGGCTGGATGTGGAAGAGCTGGCCGCGGTGATCAACTACGAGCTGCCGACCGACGTCGAGAGCTACCAGCACCGTGTCGGCCGTACCGGTCGTGCCGGCGCCAGTGGCCTGGCGATCAGCCTGGTGGCGGGCCGCGAAAAGAACCGCGCCGACGCCATCGAAGCGCAGCGCGGCGAGCCGCTGGACTGGCAGAAGACGCCGCTGGCGACGTCGCGCCCGGCCGAGCTGCCGCAGGCGGCGATGCGCACCCTGCGTATCGATGGCGGCAAGACCGACAAGCTGCGCGCGGGCGACATCCTCGGCGCACTCACCGGCGACGCCGGCCTGTCGGCCAAGTTCATCGGCAAGATCGCGATCTTCCCGACCCGCTCCTATGTGGCAATCGCCCGCGAGCAGGTCAACAAGGCGGTGGCGAAGCTGGAAGCCGGCAAGATCAAGGGCCGACGATTCCGCGTGCGGATGATGTGATTGAAGGAGCGCTGCCAATCGCGGTTGGCAGCGACATGACCTGGTAGTGGCCAACCTTGGTTGGCCCATCCATCCGGTGCCAACCAAGGTTGGCAGCTACCGGTTTGCCGCGATTCGCTAGGGTAGATGCCAACCTTGGTTGGCACCTGCGAAATCAGAACACCAGTTCGGTGTGCAGCGGCAGATCCGCTTCCCAGCGGCCACGGCCACCCAGGCCGTCCAGCTCGACCAGCACGCCGGCGCCGACGACTTCCACGCCCAGGCGGCGCACCAGCGACAACGCAGCAACCAGCGTACCGCCGGTTGCCAGCACGTCATCGATGATCGCCACGCGCGCACCGGCCGGCAACGCGTCGGCATGCACTTCAATGCAGTCGCTGCGGTATTCCAGGGTGTATTCCTCGCGCAGCACCTTGCCCGGCAGTTTGCCCGGCTTGCGCACCGGCACGAAGCCGACGCCCAGTTCCAGTGCCATGGCCGCGCCCAGAATGAAGCCACGCGATTCGATGCCGACCACCGCGTCCAGCTTCTGCCCGCGCCAGCGATCGGCCATCGCTGCGATCGCGCCACGGAAGTCCTCGCTGTGGGCGAGCAGCGGCATGATGTCCTTGAACAGGATGCCCGGCTTGGGGAAGTCGGCGATGTCGCGCAGGCGCGAGGCCCACTGCGGAGCGACGATGGCGTCGGTCATGGCGATTCGGTTGTCTGATGGCGGCATAGGGTACCTGTTCCGGGCGCCGGCTGCCTGTTGAGGGGTTCGGCCGGGCTGCGCCCGGCACCTGCAGAGACTTTCAAGCCAAGCCAAGCAACGGCAACGGCGTGCATTCCGTGGGATGGCGGGGCACTGTGGGTCTGCGGGGGCGCCGTGAATCCGTCCATGGAGGCTTGGTCGCCGCATCCATGCGGCTCACACCCCGCAAACCCACAGTGCCCCGCCTTCGACAGTTTGCCGGTAGCCAGTAGATCCACGCCATGCGTGGATGAATCTCCATCGAAATCGAATATTTCGAGAATTGAACGAAGAGCATCCACGCATGGCGTGGATCTACCGTGTCGACCAAAGTCGACACCTACCCACAGCAGCGGGAATCTGTCGGAGGTGGGGCGGTGTCGGAGTGCGGCGTGTCAGCCGCATGGGCCCGACGCATGCGTCGGGCGGGTTGGGCAGGACGCCCAACCCCGGTCTTGCCGTGTGCGCAGGAGCGCGCACACGAGCAAGCGGCTGCCAAGCCTACAAGGAAGTACTTGCGGCGTCCCCGCACTCCGACACCGACCCGCCAAACCACGGAATCCAGCTTTTGCTCTGGCTGTTGACCTGGCCTCTGCAGGTGCAGGACGCAGCCCTGCCAAAACCCACCCTCAGGAACTGCAGGACAGCATCGAACAGCCGGCGCGATTGTCGGCCCACGCCGGGCGCTTGCCGGCGTAATGCTCCAGCCCCGGGCGTTCGGTGTACGGATCACGCAGTACGTCCTGCAGGGCGTGCACACCGCCCAGGTCGCCCTGCTCGGCGCGGTCGATTGCTTCCTGTGCCAGCCAGTTGCGCAGCACATACAGCGGATTGGCTGCGCCCATCTTCGCGAACCGCTCTGGTGCCGACAGTGGATCGGCACGCAGTCGGGCCGCGTAATCCTGCAGCCACTGCTGCAGAGGTTCCTGCACCGCGTGCTGCCGCTCGGGGTCGTAGAAGACTTCGGCCAGTACTCCCGCATCGGGTGTATTGGCATCGATGCGCATCAGCGCACGCCATGTCAGGGTCATGTCCATGCCACCGTCCTGCATCAGCTGCTGCCAACGCTGGAAGAGCTGCAGATCGGCATCGTCGGCCGCCGCCAGACCCAGCTTGGCCGCCACATCGCGACGGGTGCACGCAACAAAGGTCGCCTGGTAGGCGGCCAGCCCTGCCTGCAGCGGCTGCACGTCGGCGAACAACGGCGACAGCGCCTGTGCCAGACGGCTGAGGTTCCAGTACGCCACCTGCGGCTGGGTGCCGAAACGATAGCGACGCCCCTGCGCATCGGTGGTGTTCGGCGTCCAGTCCGGATCGAAGTCTTCGACCCAGCCATAGGGGCCGTAGTCCAGGGTCACGCCGAGCACCGAGAGGTTGTCGGTGTTCATCACCCCATGCACGAAACCGACGCGCATCCAGTGCGCGATCATCTCTGCGGTGCGCACGGCGATCTGTGCGAACCAGTCGCCATAGAGCGCTTCGCCCTGCCCTTTCAGTTCCGGGAAATCGCGGGCGATGCAGGCGTCGACCATCTGCTTCAACAATGCGGTCTCGCCACGTGAAGCAGGCAGTTCAAACGAACCAAAACGCAGGAACGAGGGCGATACCCGGCAGACGATCGCGCCGGGCTCCGCACGCGGATGACCGTCATAGAACATGTCGCGCACCACGTCCTCGCCGGTGCCGACCAGCGACAGGGCGCGGGTAGTCGGCACGCCGAGGTGATGCATCGCCTCGCTGCACAGGAATTCACGGATCGACGAGCGCAGCACCGCACGGCCGTCGGCCCCGCGCGAGTACGGCGTTGGCCCGGCGCCCTTCAACTGCAGTTCCCAGTGCCTGCCATCGGCGCCGATCAACTCGCCCAGCGAGATGGCGCGACCATCACCCAGCTGCCCGGCCCAGTGCCCGAACTGGTGGCCTCCATAGTTGGCCGCCCACGGCTGCATGCCCGCATACAGCGCGTTGCCAGCGAACACCTGGGCGAAGCCTTCATCATCGACCTGCGCAGGATCGAACCCGAGCATCGCGGCAACCTCCGGCGACCACGCCAGCAGCACCGGCGCTGCTACAGGTGTCGGCATCACCGGCGACCAGGCCGCACCCAGCACTTCGCGCCGGCGCGGGCCGGACTCGGGATCGCCCGGCAGCAGAGTCAGCAGGCGGTTGTCGAACTGGGGAGCCGTGGTATCCATGAGCACAGCATGGGGGCGAGGACGGCCGTCCTCAATCGCCGCGCAGGGCCTGCAATGCCCCACCGTGCGCCTCGGCACGCTGGTAGGCCGGACGCTCGCCGATGCGCTTGAGGAAGCCACGCAACGCCGGCTTGTCGTCCAGCCCGCCGCCGCGTGCGGCCGCTGCCTGGATCGGGAAGCTCATCTGGATGTCCGCGGCGGTGAAGCGCTCGCCGGCAAACCACGGGCTTTCGGCCAGACGCCGCTCCATCCAGTCCAGATGCAGGCGTCGTTGCGGGCCGACGAAACCGCGCTCGGCCTTGTCGGCGATGCTGCGGGCGATCGGCCGCGCGAAGAACGGCATCGGCGCGCTGCGGATGCGGCTGATCACCAAGGTCAGCAGCATCGGCGGCATCGCCGAGCCTTCTGCATAGTGCAGCCAGTAGCGGTAATCGATGCGCTCTTTGCCGTCGGCCGGTACCGGCGACGGCGACAGCTGCCGATGCACGTCGTAGCGGTCAGCCAGGTAGTCGAGAATGGCGCCGGATTCGGCGAGGATGAGATCGCCATCCTGCAGCACCGGCGCCTTGCCCAGCGGATGCACCTGGCGCAGTTCCGGCGGCGCCAGCATCGTCTTCGGGTCGCGCGGGTAGCGGCGCAGCTCGTAGTCCAGCCCCAGCTCCTCCAGCATCCACAGCACGCGCAGCGAACGGGAGTTTTCCAGATGATGGACGATGCGCATGGGGACGATCCTTGGGGAGGCCTGCATCGTACCGTGCCGGGTGCATGCCCTTTGTAGAGCCGGGCCTGGCTCGACGCTACAGGAAGCCCATAACGAAAAACGCCGGGAGCTTTCGCTCCCGGCGTTCTGGCTACCAAACGGTAGCAGACGGATTAGACCGCCTGCACCTGGTCAGCCTGCATACCCTTCTGGCCCTGGACGGCGACGAAGGTAACCTTCTGGCCTTCCTGCAGGGTCTTGAAGCCGGTGCCCTGGATCGCGCGGAAATGCACGAACAGGTCCGGGCCGCTTTCCGGGGTGATGAAGCCGAAGCCCTTGGCGTCGTTGAACCACTTGACAGTGCCGGTCTGACGATCAGACATATTTACTAACTCCTGAAACACATGTTGAAAAAAATCGCAGCCACCGGGTATCGGGGCCGAGACTGAGTTGCAGGCGTTGGTAAAGCGGATCGATGAGCGGATCGTGAGATCAACTGCACCAGGCCACGATTCACGGTGACCCTAGCAAACACAGTGGGCCAGACGATACGCGTGTTTTGAGCAAAAAGCGATAGCCTTGATATTCAGCGACAAATGGCCTGTCCCTAGGCAGGGCAAGGGGTTGCACCAGATCGAGGCTAAACCCGGGCCCCCATTCAGGTTTTTCCTACCCTACACTGGGTAAATGACTGAAGCTGAAACCCGAGCTGAACCCCTGCTCCCCCGCATCTGGGTGGACGCAGATGCCTGCCCCGTCGTCATTCGCGACATCCTGTTCCGCGCCGCTGAACGGGTCGGTGTGGAACTGACCCTGGTCGCCAACCAGTGGATCCGCACCCCACCCTCGCGCTGGCTGCGCTCGATCCAGGTGCCGCAGGGACTGGACGTGGCCGACAGCGCCATTGTCGAACGGGTGGCCGCCGGCGACCTGGTGGTCACCCAGGACATCCCGCTGGCCGCCCTGGTGCTGGAGAAGAAGGGGGTGGCCCTGAACCCACGCGGCCAGCTGTACACCCCCAACAACATGGCCGAGCGGCTGTCGATGCGCAATTTCATGGAAGAACTGCGAGGCGCGGGCGTGCAGACCGGCGGACCGCCTCCTCTGGGCGCGCGCGACCGCCAGCTGTTCGCTGCCGAGCTGGACCGCTGGCTGGCGCGCCGCCCGAACAGGTGAATCCAGCTGCACCTCAGCCGGAAACGCTCAAGGTGCGCGCACTGCGGAAGCTGCGCCGCTGGCCCGTAAGCGGATCATCGAAGGCCAGTGCCTGCGCCAGCAGCTGCAACGGCGGCTCGCCCTCACCCTGCGGCCGGTCCTGCAGCTGCGGGTAGAACCCGTCGCCCAGGATCGGCGCACCGAGCGCAGCCATATGGACGCGCAGCTGATGCTTGCGTCCGGATTCCGGCACAAGCCGGTAGCGCCAGGCCGGGCCGTGCGCATCGATGACCTCGATACGGGTCCGCGCATTCGGTTCGCCGGGACCTTCGACCATACGGAAGAACGGCTCCCCTGGCTGCAGCCGGCTGTGCCGCTCCAGCGGAAACCGCAGATCGGGCAAGGCCGGTGCCAGCGCCTCATAAGTCTTCTCGATGCGGCGCTCACGGAACAGGCGCTGGTAGGCGTCGCGCGTTTCCGGCCGGGTGGAAAACAGCACCAGGCCGGCCGTCAGCCGGTCCAGCCGATGCAACGGCACCAGATCGGCGTTGCCGGTGCGTTCGACCAGGCGCGCCAACAGGGTTTCGCGCACGAAGGCACCGGCAGGCGCGGTCGGCAGGAAGTGCGGCTTGTCAGCCACCAGCAGGTGCGCATCGTGATGCAGGATGGTCTCCACGAAGGGAATCACCGGCTCGTCGGCCACTTCACGGAAGTAGCGGATCTCCAGCCCCACCTGCCACGGCATGTCGGCCGCCAGCGCCCTGCCCTGCGCGTCCTGCACCCGCCCCCGCGCGAAGCGGCTCTCCCACTGCAACCGGTCGATGCGCGGGAAGCGCGCGCACAGCCCCTCCAGCAGGGAAACCCAGTTACCGGGCGGCAGCTGCAGTCGGCTGGGCGTGGTCATGGCGCGGTCGTGGCGCTGTCGATCTGCAGCCGGCGCGGACGTGAACGGGACATACGACAGGGCAAGCCGGAAGAATCAGGGCGGCCAGCGTGCCACCGATCACGCCCTGCCGACACCCCCATACCGGACACCCCCGGGGCAAACCTCTATCATTGACGGTCTTTACCCCTCTGGATCTTCATGGCCCTCACCGCCACCATCCGCAAGGCCGAACTGCAGATCAGCGACATGGATCGCGGCTACTACGCGACCCACAACCTGACCCTGGCCCAGCATCCGTCTGAAACCGACGAACGCCTGATGGTGCGCCTGCTCGCCTTCGCGCTGAACGCTGGCGACCGCCTGGAGTTCGGCCGCGGCCTGAGTACCGACGATGAGCCCGACCTGTGGGAACACGACTACACCGGCGACATCCTGCAGTGGATCGACCTCGGCCACCCGGACGAGTCGCGCATCCGCAAGGCCAGCAACCGCAGCCGACAGGTGCAGGTGGTCAACTACGGCGGCAATGCGTCGGACATCTGGTGGCAGAAGCAGGGCAAGGGCCTGGCCCGCTTCGACAACCTGTCGGTGGTTGACCTGGACGGCGGATTCGTCGACCTGTGGGGCCAGCAGATCCAGCGTGCGATGCGCTGGAGCGTGCTGATCCAGGACGCCGAAGTGCAGCTGCTCAACGATCAGATGCAGCTGGACGTGATCCCCAACTGGCGCAAGCGCGCCAAGGCATGAGCACGATCCGCTGCGACGTGCTGGTGATCGGTGCCGGCGCAGCCGGGCTGATGACCGCGATCACGGCGGGCCAGCGAGGCCGGCATGTGCAGGTGATCGACCACGCCAACAAGATCGGCAAGAAGATCCTGATGTCCGGCGGTGGCCGCTGCAACTTCACCAATACCGGTACCACCCCGGCCAACTTCCTGTCGGCCAATCCGCATTTCTGCAAGTCGGCGCTGGCGCGTTACTCGCCCTACCACTTCATCGAGATGGTCGAGCGCCACGGCATCGCCTATCACGAAAAAGAGCTGGGCCAGCTGTTCTGCGATGTCTCGTCCAAGCAGATCGTGAAGATGCTGGTGGACGAGTGCCAGCAGGCCGGCGTACAGATCCGCACGCAGTGCAGCGTGGAGCGCATCGAGCACGGCACTGACGGCTTCCGCGTGCAGACCACGCACGGCCTGTTCCATTGCGCCTCGCTGGTGGTCGCCACCGGCGGCCTGTCCATTCCCAGCCTCGGTGCTACCGGGTTCGGCTACGAGATCGCGCGCCAGTTCGGCCACCAGCTGCTGCCCACCCGCGCCGGCCTGGTGCCGTTGACGCTCAGCGGCACCCACCAGGAGCGCCTGGCCGAGCTCAGCGGCGTCGCCCTGCCGGTCGAGGCCAGCTGCAACGGCACCAGCTTCCGCAACTTCATGCTGCTGACCCATCGCGGCGTCAGTGGCCCGGCCATCCTGCAGATTTCCTCGTTCTGGCAACCCGGTGACGCGCTGTCGCTGGATCTGCTGCCCGGCCAGGATGCCGCCGAATGGCTGCGCCAGATGAAGCGCGAACGCCCCGCCGCAGAACTGCGTACGGTGCTGGGCGATGTGCTGCCCAAGCGGCTGGCGCAGCGCCTGTGCGAGCACTGGCTGCCCGACCGCCCGGTACGCCAGCTGGACGAGCCCGACCTGCGCAAGGCAGCACAGGTGCTTTCAGCCTTCCCGCTGGTGGCCAGCGGCACCGAGGGCTACCGCACCGCCGAAGTCACCCTGGGCGGTGTCGATACCAACGAAGTCTCTTCGTCGACGCTGGAATCCAAGCGCGTGCCCGGCCTGCATTTCGTCGGCGAGGTGCTGGACGTGACCGGCTGGCTGGGCGGCTACAACTTCCAGTGGGCCTGGGCCAGCGGGCACGCGGCCGGCTGCGTGGTGTGAACCGCATCGCCGTTCCGGGCACGCAAGCGTTGCGCGCATGGACGCGCCGCCACGCATCGTGTATCTAGATTTGCAGATTGGGGAGCAGTGCATGCAGAACGCGAACGACATCACCATCCGCCTGCTGATCGTCGATGACAGCGGCGAGAACGCCGAAGCCATCGTCAGCACCCTGCGCAACAGCGGCATCGCCGTGCGCCCATGGCGTCCGCAGGACTCGGCCGAGCTGTCGCAGGTACTGGCCAGCCAGGCGATCGACCTGGTGCTGGCGGCGCCCTCGCAGAGCATCCCGCTGCCACTGGTGGCCCAGCACATCGCCGCCAGCGGCAAGGACATCCCGCTGGTGCTGCTGGCCGAGCGCATCGACGAGGACGAACTGGTACAGGCCAGCAGCAACGGGGTTCGCGCCCTCGCCCTGCGCCAGCGCGCCGAACACCTGCTGGCGGTGGTCCGCGACCAGTGGGTCGACCTGCAGGCACGCCGCGGCCTGCGCCGGATCGAAGCGCAGATGCGCGAGACCGAGCGTCGCTGCGACGCGCTGATCGCCTCGTCGCGTGAACCGATTGCCTATGTCCACGAAGGCATGCACATCCGCGCCAACGATGCCTACCTGGAGATGTTCGGTTACGAGGATTTCGAGGAGGTCGAAGGCATCTCGCTGCTGGACATGGTCGCCGCCCAGCACGTGGATGATTTCAAGCAGCTGCTGAAGTCACTCAGCCGCGGCGAAGCGCCACCACCGCAGTACCAGCTCGACGCCCGCCACCAGGACGGCAACGCTTTCCCGGCGACGATGGAGTTCACCGCAGCCACCTACGAGGGCGAATCCTGCCTGCAGGTGGTGTTCCGCCGGCGCATGGAATTCGACCCGGAGCTGGCACGCGAGGTCGAAGACCTGCGCCAGCGCGACCAGGTCACCGGCCTGCTCAACCGCCCGACCTTCATGCTGCAGGTCGAGGACGCGGTTGCACAGGCCGGGCGCAGCGAGGGTCAGTTCGGCCTGCTGATGGTCGAACCGGATCATTACGCGCGCCTGATCCCCGATATTGGACTGGCCTCGGCCGACGCCCTGATCGGCGCCCTCGCCGCCTTGCTGGCCGAGGTCGTTGGCGAGGATGCGCAACTGGCCCGCTTCGGCGAACACAGTTTCGCCGTGCTGCAGTCCGGTCCCTATGCACAGACCGTGGCACTGGCCGAGCGAATCCGCGAAGCCTACGCCGCGCACGTCTTCAGCATCGGCGCGCGCTCGGCCACGGTGACCGTCAGCATTGGCGGGGTGCAGGTGGGCGAGAAGATCGCCAGCATCGGCCAGGTGCTGGCGCGCGCCAGTGAATGTACACAGGCCGCTGCCGCGCTCGGCAATACCTGCCGTATCTTCGACCCGGCCGCTGTCGATCGCGTGGAAGAAGAGCGCGTGCAGCGCTGGGTCGCGCGTATCCGCGAGGCCTTGGCAGGCGATGGCTTCCAACTGCATTACCAGCCGGTGCTGAACCTGCAGGGCGAGTCGCTGGAGCTGTATGAAGCCTACCTGCGGCTGGAACACAACGGAGAGTTGCTGAGCCCGACCGCCTTCCTCGGCATTGCCGAAGAACACGGCCTGCTGGCGGACATCAACCGCTGGGTCGTCTCGCAGGCGATCACGGTACTGGGCGCGCGTGCGCGCGAGGGTCATCCGACGCAGATGCTGGTGAAGGTCACGCCGGAATCGTTCGACGATCCGAAGATGATCGCCACGCTGCGCCAGCAGTTGCAGGCACACGGCGTACCGGGCGAACGCCTGTGGCTGCATGCGCCGGAGTCAAAGGTGTTCACGCACCTGCGCAGCGCCCAGCAGTTCTTGGCGGAAGTAGCACCTCTCGGCTGCCGGATCGGTCTGGAGCAGTTCGGCTCGGGCCTGGATTCGTTCCAGCTGCTGGCCCACTTCCAGCCGCAGTTCCTCAAGCTCGATCGCGGCTTCACCAGCGACCTGGCCGCCACCCGCGAGAACATCGACCGGGTCAGCCAGATCACCGCACGCGCACAGGAAGCCGGCATCCGCACCATGGCCGAGTTCGTCAGCGACGCCAACTCGATGACACTGCTGTTCAGTGCCGGCGTGGATTACGTGCAGGGCGATTTCGTCGGCCCGGCAGCGCCGTCGATGAACTTCGAGTTCGGCTGATGCCTCTCTGTAGAGCCGAAGGCCGGCTTGCGCCGGCCTTTTTCCATCAGGTCAGATCGACCAGATTGGCGATCTTCACATCCGGGTTGACGTCGGCTTCGTAGTCGACGCCTTCGACACCGAAACCGAAAAGACGCAGGAAATCGGCCTTGTAGCCGGCCAGATCGCTGATCTCGTACAGGTTCTCGTTGGTCACCTGCGGCCACAGCGCCAGCACCTCACCCTGCACCTCGGCCGCCATTTCCTTGTAGTCGGCACGCAGGCGACCTTCTTCATCGATCAGAGCGACGGTGTGGCCCTCGCCATCGACGAGATCGTGACGCAGGCGATCGACCGCCACGCCATCGGCCTTGGCGCCGTACAGGATGTCGTACAACACGTCGAGCTGCTCGATGCAGCCTTCGTGAGTGCCCTTCTCCTTCATCACCTTGAACAGCAGCGACAGGTACAGCGGCATGGTCGGAATGGCCGAGCTGGCCTGGGTCACCACTGCCTTCAGCACCGACACGCGCGCATCGCCGCCGATCTTGGCCAGCTTCTCGCGCAGGCCCAGCACCTTGTCGTCCAGATCCTTCTTGGCGGCACCGATGGAACCATTCCAGTAGATCGCCTGGGTGATCTCTTCGCCCACGTAGGTGAAGGCCGTGGTGGTGCAGCCATTGGCCAGCACGCCGGCATCGGCCAGCGCGTCGATCCACATCTGCCAGTCCTCACCGCCCATCACCGCGACGGTGCCGGCGATTTCTTCCGGAGTCGCCGGCTGCAGGTGGGTCTCGGTCAGCACTTCCTTGTCGGTATCCAGGCCACGCAGGGTGATCGGCTCGCCGATCGGCTTCAGCGTGGAGCTGATGATCTCACCGGTCTTGGGGTGCTTGCGGCGCGGCGCAGCCAGGCTGTAGACCACCTGATCGACCTGGCCGAGATCGGCCTTGATCATCTCGATGGCCTTCGCCTTCACCTCGTCGGAGAACGCATCGCCGTTGATGCTCTTGGCATACAGGCCCGCTTCGTCGGCGTACTTGTGGAACGCCGCCGAGTTGTACCAGCCCGCCGTGCCCGGCTTGGTTTCACTGCCCGGACGCTCGAAGAAGATACCCAGGGTTGCAGCGCCACTGCCGAAGGCGGCGGTGATGCGCGCGGCCAGGCCGTAGCCGGTCGAGGCGCCGATCACCAGTACGCGCTTGGGGCCGTTCTGGATCGGCGGACGCGCACGGATGTAGTCGATCTGCTGCTTGACGGCGGCGTCGCAGCCGGTCGGATGGGTGGTGACGCAGATGAAGCCGCGGACGCGCGGTTTGATGACCATGAAGACCTCGGGTTGGCAGATGCGGCGCACGGGGCGCTCAGCAGGAATACGGGCACGCGTGTGCGCGCGAACCGCAGGATCGTAGTGCGCAGGGGCCGATTGCACAACCGACGCTGGCGTAGGGTGGTGGTGTTTTGCAGGGTTGCACCCTGCACCTGCAGAGGCAACGACAACGGCCGAAGCAACGTCAAAAGCTGGGGTACTGAGGGATGGCGGGGTGGGTCCGGTTGCGGGGGACGCCGTAAATACGTCCCTGTAGGCTTGGCCGCGGCATCCATGCCGCGGACACCCCCGCAACCGGACCCACCCCGCCTTCGACAGTCTTCCGCGATCTGTCGGAACAGCTCTTGGGGTCAGATCCGTTTTCCGAAGGAAAACGGATCTGACCCCAGAATTGTTTCGATGTCTGACAGATGTGTCGACCAAGGTCGACACCTACCCACAGCCGCGTGAACCTGTCAGGGGTGGGGCGGTGTGGGTGGGCAGGACCGTTGGCGCCATGGATGGCGCCATCGAGCCCCCAGGGATGGGTTTACGGCGTGTCCTGCCTACCCACACCGCCCCGCCCAACCACGGATACTCGCCTTTGACGTTGACGTTGCTCTGGCCTCAGCAGGTGCAGGGCTGCAAGCCCTGCCAACAAAAAACCCCGCTTGCGCGGGGTTCTCTGTGTACTGCGTGCAGCGGAGGCTTACGGACGACGCTCCAGGGCTTCGATGTCCTTGGCCTTGGGCAGCAGATCCTGCTTGGTCACGCGCAGGGCACCCACGGTCAGCATCGGCACGGCGACCAGGATCGAGGACAGCACCACGATCACCGCACCGATCATGTGCGTCTCGGCCAGGCCTTCCATCGAGCTGCCGCCGTACAGGTACAGCGCCAGCGCAGACAGGAAGAACATCACCGCAGTGATCACCGTACGCGACAGCGTCTGGTTGATCGAACGGTTCAGCACTTCCATCGGCTCCACGCGCAGGCTGCGGAAGTTCTCGCGGACACGGTCGAACACCACGATGATGTCGTTGATCGCAAAACCCATCACCGACAGCAGGCCGGCCAGCACGGTCAGGTCGAACTCACGGCCGAGCAGCGACACGTAGGCCACCGTCACGATCAGATCGAACATGGCCACGATGCTGGCGGTGACCGCGAACTTCCATTCGAATCGCACCGCGATGTAGATCAGGAAGCCGGCCAGCATGAAGATGGTGGCGTACAGGCCATTCATCGCCAGGTCCTTGCCGATCTGCGGGCCAACAAACTCGTTGCGCAGCACGGTGGCCTGGTTGTCCGCCGAAGAGACCGCCTTGACCACGGCCGCAGCAGTGGCCTTGTCCTCGGCAGACGCGCCACCGGTACCCGGAGCGTGTTCACCGTGCGGGGCCAGGCGGATCAGCAGATCGGTGTTGCCACCGACGCTCTGTACCTGGGCGCCGTCGAAGCCGTTCTGCTCAAGCTTGCTGCGGACGTCCTCGACGTCCACCGCATGCTCGAAGCGGGCTTCGATCAGGGTGCCGCCGGTGAAGTCCAGCGCGTAGTTGAAGCCCTTGAAGCCGATGATGCCGATCGATGCCAGGAACACGATGATCGTGACGACCATCGCGACATGGCGCCAGCGCATGAAGTCGATCTTGGTATCGTTCGGGAGGATGTGCAGCGGAAACAGTTTCATGTGCGTGTCGTCCCGTCAGATGGCCACGTTCTGGAGCTTCTTGCGACGGCCGTAGATCAGCGTCGCCAGTGCACGCGATACGGTGATCGCGGTGAACATGGAAGCGAAAATACCGATGATCATGGTCAGCGCGAAGCCCTTCAGCGGACCGGTACCGAATGCGAACAGCGCCACACCGACGATCAGGCCGGTCAGGTTGGCGTCGAGGATGGTGCCCGATGCCCGCTCGTAACCGGTCACGATCGCGGTCTTGCCCGGCACGCCGGCACGCAGCTCTTCACGGATACGTTCGTTGATCAGCACGTTGGCGTCGACCGACAGACCGACCGACAACGCCAGACCGGCAAAGCCCGGCAGGGTCATGGTTGCGCCGAACAGCGACATCACCGCCACCACGATCAGCAGGTTGAACAGCATCGCGACCGAGGTGATCAGGCCGAACATGCGGTAGTAGATGGTAAAGAACACCAGCGTGAACATGAACGCGTAGACCACCGCGGTGATGCCGTTCTTGACGTTCTCCGCACCCAGGCTCGGGCCGACCACACGCTCTTCGACGAAGTCCATCGGCGCAGCCAGCGAGCCCGACTTCAGCAGCTTGGCCAGGTCTTCGGCTTCCTTCTTCTGCAGACCGGTGGTCTGGAAGTTCTTGCCGAACACGCCGTTGATGTTGGCCACCGAGATCACTTCCTCGTTGACCTTGAAGCCACGCACTTCCTGGCCGTCAACCACGGTCACGGTCGGCACGCGCTCGGTGTAGACCACTGCCATCGGCTTGTTCACGTTGGCGCTGGTGAAGTCGAACATGCGCTGTCCACCGACGTTGTTCAGCGTCACGCTGACTGCCGGGGTGCCACTGGTGGAGTCGGTCACCGCCTGCGCGGCCACCATCTGGTCACCGGTGACGATCACGCGCTTGTTCAGCAGCACCGGACCGCCGTTGTCACGACGCTGGTAGACCTTGGCTTCCGGCGGGATACGACCCGACGCGATGGCATCCTGCGCGTTGCCATCCACAACCGCCCGGTATTCCAGGGTGGCGGTGGCACCGATCATGCGCTTGGCTTCGGCGGTGTCCTGCACGCCCGGCAGCTGCACCACCACGCGGTCGGCGCCCTGGCGCTGGATGATCGGCTCGGACACGCCGAGCTGGTTCACGCGGTTGCGCAGAGTGTTGATGTTCTGCTCGATCGCGCCGTTGGCGATCTGCGCGATCTCGGCTTCCGGAATGGAGACCGTGATGCGGTTGCCGCTGACGTCGTAGCCGAGCGTCGGCTGCGCCTTGGCCAGCGCGGCGCGGGCACGGGTACCGGCGTCTTCACCGGCCGACGGGCTCAGGTTGGCGACGATGGTGTTGTCGGCGCGACGCTCGACCGACTGGTAGGCGATGCGTGCATCACGCAGGGTGCTGCGCACGTCTTCGGTGTAGGCATCCAGGCGCTTGTCCAGCGCGGCCTTCTGGTCGACCTGCAGCACGAAGTGCACGCCGCCCTGCAGATCCAGGCCCAGCACCATCGGGCGACCGCCGAGCTTGGCCAGCCAGTCCGGCACGGTCGAGGCCAGATTCAGGGCCACCGTGTAGTTCTCGCCCACGCTGTCACGCAGCGCATCGCTGGCGGCGGACTGCGACTTCAGGTCCGACAGGCGGACGATCAGGCTGTCCCCTTCCTTCTCTGCGCCGAGCGTGGTGACACCGGCCTTCTTCAGGTCGGCCAGCACACGGTCACGCAGCGCATCGTCGATCTGGCCGCCACGGTTGGCGGTGATCTGGATGGCCGGGTCCTTCTGGTAGATGTTGGGCAGTGCGTACAGCGCGCTGAGCGCCAGTACGATCACGATGACGACGTACTTCCAGCGTGGAAATTCGAGCATTGCTTGGGTCCCGCGCGGCGCCATCCCCGGCGCCGCGGTTGTGCTTCAGAAAGGGAGTGGCTTACTTGGCCGAATCCAGGGTGCCGGTCGGCAGCACGCTGCCGACAGCGCCCTTCTGCACGCGGATGCGCACGTTCTCGGCCACTTCGACGGTGACGAAGTTGTCGCCGATATCGGTGACCTTGCCGGCGATGCCGCCGTTGGTCAGCACTTCGTCGCCGCGCTTGATCTTCTCCAGCATGGACTTGTGCTCCTTCTGCCGCTTCATCTGCGGGCGGATCATCAGGAAGTACATGATGGCGATCAGGATGATCGGGAACAGCAGCGTGGTCAGGCCCATGCCCTGCGGTTGGCCGCCAGCGGCCTGGGCGTGGGCGGCGGGAATCAGGAAGGCAAGCAGGTTCATCGTTGGTCCTTTGGTTGGGCGGCGCTTCGGCCGTTTCACGGGCACGAGGTGTCGACCGCGGATCTGGGTCAGCCTTGAAGTATGCCACGGCCCCGGGCATTCGTCCTTGGGCCGTTTGGCAGGGGGTGCTGCGGGTTTACAGGGGCGGCGCTACCGCCCCGCGTGCTGCGTAGAAGGACTCGCGGAAGGCCAGGAAGGTTCCCGCCTCGATGGCCGCGCGGATGTCGGCCATCAGTTTTTCGTAATAGAAGAGGTTGTGCTGGGTGCCTAGCATCGGCGCCAGCATCTCGTTGCAGCGGTCCAGATGGCGCAGGTACGAGCGGGTATAGCCGCCGGCGCAGGCCACGCAGCCACAGCCCGGCTCGATCGGGTCCATGTCCCGCGCGTACTGTGAATTGCGGATGCGGACGGTGCCGAACGAGGTGAAATAGTGGCCGTTGCGCGCATTGCGGGTCGGCATCACGCAATCGAACATGTCCACGCCACGTGCGACACCCTCGACCAGGTCCTCAGGGCGGCCGACGCCCATCAGGTAGCGCGGACGGTCGGCGGGCAATTCGGGGTCCAGATGGTCGAGCATGGCGTTGCGCTCGTCTTCCGGCTCACCCACGGCCAGGCCGCCGATGGCATAGCCGTCGAAGCCGATCCCCTGCAGGGCCTCGGCCGAGCGGCTGCGCAGGTCCGTATGCACCCCGCCTTGGACGATGCCGAACAGGGCCGCGTCGTTGCCGAGTTCATCATGGGCGTTGCGGCTGCGCTGGGCCCAGCGCAGGCTCAGCTCCATCGAGCGGCGGGCGACGTCCTCGGTGGCCGGGTACGGCGTGCACTCGTCGAAGATCATCACCACGTCCGAATCGAGCACCTTCTGGATCTTCATGCTCTCTTCCGGCCCCAGGAACACGCGGGCACCGTCGGTCGGCGAGGCGAAGGTCACGCCCTGCTCGGTGATCTTGCGGCGGTGGGCCAGCGAGAACACCTGGAAGCCGCCGGAGTCGGTCAGGATCGGGCCATCCCAGCGGCAGAAGCCGTGCAGGCCGCCATGGTCGGCGATGATGTCCAGGCCCGGGCGCAGATACAGGTGGAAGGTGTTGCCGAGGATGATCTCGGCGCCCAGTGCCCGCACCTGGTCCGGCAGAATGCCCTTGACCGAGCCATAGGTCCCCACCGGCATGAAGGCCGGCGTTTCCACCGTGCCGCGCGGGAAGGTCAGGCGGCCACGGCGGGCGCGGCCATCACGGGTCTGGAGCTGAAACTGCAATCGGGACATGGAGCGGTCGTTCGGGCAAATAGTCGCCCATTGTCTCCCAAAACCGCCTTTTCTGCTCCGGTAGCGCCGGACCATGCCCGGCGGATGACCCGCAACTCCGCCACGCCGGGCATGGCCCGGCGCTACCCACCTCAGCCCTACCCCGCCTGCGGGAACAGCAGCATCGCGTCGCCGTAGCTGAAGAAGCGATAACGCTGCTCGATCGCGTGCTGGTAGGCCTCGAACACCCGCTCCTTACCGGCGAAGGCCGAGATCATCATCAGCAGCGTGCTTTCCGGCAGGTGGAAGTTGGTCACCATCGCGTCGACGCTGCGGATCCGGTAGCCCGGGGTGATGAAGATCTGCGTTTCGCCGGCGAACGGCAGCAGTTCGCCATCGCGCATCGCGCTTTCCAGCGCGCGCACCACGGTAGTGCCCACGCCGATCACCCGGCCACCGGCCGCACGCGTGCGCCGCACCTGCTGCACCAGCTCGGCACCGACGTTCAGCCACTCGCGGTGCATCACGTGGTCCTTCAGGTCATCGGCGCGCACCGGCTGGAAGGTGCCCGCGCCCACGTGCAGGGTGACGTGGCCGAAATCCACGCCCTTGTCCTTCAGTGCCGCCAGCAGCGCCTCATCGAAGTGCAGGCCGGCGGTCGGCGCCGCCACCGCGCCCACTTCGCGGGCAAACACGGTCTGGTAGCGCTCGCGATCGTCCACGCCCGGCTCACGCTGGATGTAAGGTGGCAACGGCAGCCGGCCAGCGTGCAGCAGCCACTGTTCCAGCGACTCCGGCACATGGAACTGCAGCACATAGAACTCGCCATCGCGGCCCAGCACCTCGGCTTCGCCTCCGGCATCCAGGGCGATGCGGCTGCCGGCCTTCGGCGACTTGCTGGCACCGACCTGGGCCCGGGCCTGCTGGCCGCCGAGCAGGCGCTCGATCAGGATCTCCACGCGGCCACCGCTGGCCTTCTGCCCGAACAGGCGCGCCGGAATCACCCGGGTGTCGTTGAACACCAGCAGGTCGCCCGGCTGCAGCAGCGACGGCAGGTCGCGCACCTGTAGATCGGTGAAGGCAGCCGGCGCCGGCGGCACCAGCAGCAGACGGCTCGCCGAGCGTTCGGCCAAGGGTGCCTGGGCGATCAGTTCGGCCGGCAGGTCGTAATGGAAATCGGACTTCTTCAAGGCAGTGGACGGCAACAGGTCGACAATGGCGCGCATTGTACGTCCAGCGTCTGCGAGCCTGCGCAGCGGACCTCGAACGTCGCGCAAAATGCTGCTATGCAGCAGTCTTTTGCGGGGTTATCGCGCAAAAAAACAAGTGCTAGCATCGACGAGGAAGTCCGCTGCACGAGCCCGCCCCAAGCGCGCGTAAAGACGCGCGTTTTGCTTTTGAAGGCCCGTGCGACCCAACGTTTCAGGAGATCTGCAATGAGCTTCATCGAACGCCTCGCCCCCCTCCGCGCCCAGCCCGGCACCCGCCTCACCAACGGCCTGGATGACGCAACCCTGACCGCCCTCGCCGCCAACCATCCGCAACTGGTTGCCGCAGTCGATGCCGCTGCTGCCGAATTCGCGCGCGTGCAGGGCGAGCTGGGGCCGCTGCTGGCACAGGATGAGCAGGCGCAGATCGATGCCATGCAGGACGGCTTCGTCAATTTCTACGCCGATGATGCGGTGACCCCGTACGTGGCGCTGGCCGCACGTGGCCCGTGGGTGGTCACCCTGAAGGGCGCGGTGCTGTATGACGCCGGTGGCTACGGCATGCTCGGCTTCGGCCATACCCCCGATGCGGTCATGGAGGCGATGTCACGGCCGCAGGTGATGGCCAACATCATGACCCCCAGCCTGTCCCAGCAGCGCTTCATCACCGCGCTGCGGGCCGAGATCGGCCACCGTCGTGGCGGCTGCCCGTTCACCCGCTTCATGTGCCTGAATTCCGGCTCCGAAGCGGTTGGCCTGGCCGCGCGCATCGCCGACGTCAACGCCAAGCTGCAGACCGACCCGGGCGCCCGCCATGCCGGTGCGGCGATCAAGCGGGTGGTCATCAAGGGCAGCTTCCACGGCCGTACCGACCGCCCGGCGCTGTATTCCGATTCCAGCCGCAAGACCTACATGCAGCACCTGGCCAGCTACCGTGGCGAGGAGTCGGTGATCACCGTCGCCCCGTACGACGAGGCCGGGCTGCGCAAGGTGTTCGAGGATGCCGCGCAGAACAACTGGTTCATCGAAGCGGTGTTCCTGGAGCCGGTGATGGGTGAAGGTGACCCGGGCCGCTCCGTGCCGCCGGCGTTCTATGCGCTGGCCCGCGAACTGACCCGTGCCCACGGCAGCCTGCTGCTGCTGGACTCGATCCAGGCCGGCCTGCGCGCCCATGGCGTGCTGTCGGTGGTCGACTATCCGGGCTTCGAAGGCCTGGATGCGCCGGACATGGAAACCTATTCCAAGGCGCTCAACGCCGCGCAGTACCCGCTGTCGGTGCTGGCGGTGACCGAGCACGCCGCGCAGCTGTACCGCAAGGGCATCTACGGCAACACCATGACCAGCAACCCGCGTGCGCTGGACGTGGCCTGCGCCACCTTGGCCCAGCTGACCCCGCAGGTCCGCGCGGCGATCTCCGAGCGCGGTGCTGAGGCCGTGCGCAAGCTGGAGCAGCTGAAGAACGAGCTGGGCGGCCTGATCACCAAGGTGCAGGGCACCGGCCTGCTGTTCTCCTGCGAGCTGGCCCCGCAGTTCAAGTGCTATGGCGCCAATTCCACCGAGGAATGGCTGCGCCAGCACGGCATCAACGTGATCCACGGCGGCGAGAACTCGCTGCGCTTCACCCCGCACTTCGGCATGGACAGCAGCGAGCTGGACCTGCTGGTGGGCATGGTGGGCCGCGCGCTGCGTGAAGGACCCCGCCGCGAGCAGGCTGCCGCTGCGTAACCGCAGACCTTCGTAGAGCCGGGCGCTGCCCGGCTGAAGGCCGACGGGCTGGCGGTGATCTGAACGAAATGCCGCCGGGCATGGCCCGGTGCTACAGAGAACATCGGTAAGGCCTCATAATTGCCCGGACACCCCGCCCTGCGACCGGCTTCACTGGTCGACTGCGGGGCGTTTTCGTTTCCGGCCAAGACAGGAAGATCCATGAAGTCGATCTGTGTGTACTGCGGTTCCAACGCTGGCAGCAAGCCGGTCTACACCGAACGCGCCATTGCGCTGGGCGACCGCATCGCCCGCGACGGCATGCGCCTGGTGTACGGCGGCGGCAATGTCGGCCTGATGGGCACCGTGGCCAATGCCGTGCTCGCCGCCGGCGGTGAGGTCACCGGCGTGATTCCGCGCCAGCTGGCCGACTGGGAAGTGGCCCATCGCGGCCTGACCGAACTGGAGATCGTCGGTTCGATGCATGAGCGCAAGTCGCGCATGTTCGATCTGTCCGATGGCTTCGTCGCCCTGCCCGGCGGCTTCGGCACCATGGAAGAGATCTTCGAGATGCTGACCTGGCGCCAGCTCGGCATCGGCAACAAGCCCTGCGCGTTCCTCGACGTGGACGGCTTCTACGCACCGCTGATCGGCATGATCGATCGCATGGTGGAAGAGCGCTTCCTGCACCCCGAGCAGCGCCAGGACCTGTGGTACGGCTCGGACATCGAGGAGATGCTGGCCTGGATGAAGAACTACCAGCCGGCCCAGGCCTCGAAGTGGATCGACGAGAAGCGCCGCGCGGCGCTGCGTTGAAGACTGCGTGCGCGGTGGCTCAGGCCGCCGCGCGCGTCCACGGTGCCGGCCGGCCCAGCAGGTAACCCTGGCCGTAGTCGCAGCCGAGCTCGAACAGCGTGTCACGCTGCGCCTCGGTCTCGATGCCTTCGCCGATCGTCTCGATGCCCAGCGTGCGTGCCAGTGACAGCACGCCCTCCACCAGCGCGCGCGTACTCTGCGCCTCCGGCCCGTGCAGGCCGGCAATGAAGCTCTGGTCGATCTTCAACGTGCTGATCGGGAAGCGGTGCAGGTAGGACAGCGCCGAGAAGCCGGTACCGAAATCGTCCAGCTGCACCTGGATGCCGCGTTCGCGCAGGCCCTTGAGGATGTGCAGCGTATGCGGACCATCGTCGAGCAGCGCGACCTCGGTGATTTCCAGGCGCAGCCGCTGTGGGTCCGCGTTGCACGCCTCCAGCAATCCATACAGCCGTCCGCTGAACTCGGCGGAGCGGAAATGCCGTGGCGACACGTTGACTGAAACATAGCCACGCCCGCCGTCGGCGAGGCCGGCAATGACCTGCTCGTAAATCAGCCAGTCGACCTGTTCGATCAGGCCACTTTCCTCGCCCAGTTCCAGGAACGCGCCCGGCAGCAGCAGGCCGCGGCGCTCATGCTTCCAGCGCAGCAGGGCCTCGTGGCCAACCACTTCGCCATCGGACAGGCGCACGATCGGCTGGTAGAACGGCACGAAATCACGGTTGTTGATCGCCCGCCGCAGGTCAGCCTCAAGATCCAGACTGCGCAGCGCCTGCTCGCGCATCTCCTCGTCGAAGATCGAGCAGCGGTCGTGGCCCTGCGCCTTGGCCCGGTACATCGCCGCATCGGCGTCGCGCAGCAGTTCTTCACCGGTGCGATAACGCGGGTTCCACAGGGCGATGCCCAGGCTGCCGGAGGGAAACAGCTCCCGACCGGCGATCCACATCGACTCCTGCAGTGCCAACAACAACCGCTGGCCGAAATCCAGCGCCTGCGCCAGCCCGTCCGGGCATTGCAGCAGCACGGCGAACTCATCGCCGCCCAAGCGCGCAACCACGTCGTTGTCACCCGCCATCGATACGATGCGCTTGGCCACTTCCACCAGCATGCGATCGCCGGCGGCGTGGCCGATGCTGTCGTTGACCAGCTTGAAGCGGTCAAGGTCCAGGAACAGCACCGCGAACACCGGGCCGCCTTCGCGCCGGGCCAGCGCGAGCGCATCCTGCAGCCTGTCCAGCAGATGCAGGCGGTTGGGCAGCCCGGTCAGCGCGTCGTGCATGGCCTGATGGGTGAGGCGCTGCTCGGCGCGAAGGCGTTCGCCGATCTGGCCCAGCAGCTTCTCGTTGACCTCGCCCAGTTCGCGGGTGCGCTCTTCCACCCGTTTTTCCAGCTCGGCATGCGCCGAGCGCAGGCGCTGCTGGTCGCGCTGGCGCGCAAGACCGGTGCCGATGTTCTGTGCGACGAAAATCAGCAGGCGCTGGTCATGCACACTGAAGGCGATCTGCTCGGTGTAGCTCTGCACCACGATCGCGCCGACCACTTCGTCGTCGCGCAGCAGCGGCACACCGAGCCAGCACTGCGAACGTGCGCCGGATTCACGTACCTCGCCGGTTTCCAGCAGCGCATCGATCTGTGCACGCGAGGCCAACAGGGGTCGCCGATGGCGGACCACATATTCGGTCAACCCTCGGCTGAACGCGCGCGGTGCACGACTCGCGTTGTGCTCGTCTACCGAATAGACGAAATCCAGCCCATCGCCCTCGGCATTGACCAGCGCGATGTAGAAGTTGCGCGCATCCAGCAAGCGCCCGACCACACCGTGGACCTGCCCGTAGAACTGCGCCAGGCTGTCGGCCGACATCGCCATCTCGGCAATGTTGTACAGCGCGGTCTGCAGCTGCTCTGCACGACGGCGCTCGGCCACTTCATCCTGCAGGCTGAGATTGGCGCGCTGCAGCTCCTGCGTGCGCCGTTCCACCTGCTGCTCCAGCCGCACCTGCGCCTGGCGACGATCCATGGCGGTCTGCACGTGCTGGGCGACAAAACCCAGCAGCGCCCGTTCGGCTTCGCCGTAGCGGTCGGCGTGCTCGTAACTCTGCACCACGATCGCACCACACACGCGGCCATCGCGCAGCATCGGCACGCCCAGCCAGTCCAGGCTTTCCGGGCCGCGCTGCGGGTCGTGCTCCTGGTCTACCCGCGCCAGCAGTTCGCGCGAAGGCCCGCTCAGCGGCCGGCCATGCCGCAGCAATGCCACGGTCAGGCTGCGCGGCATCTGGTCGATGTCGTAGCTCTGTGCAGGATCGGCAACGAAGTCATCTACCTGGTCGGCGAAGTACAGGAAGCGGATCTGCCGGCGGGCATCGTCATACTCGACGATGTAGCAGTTCTGCGCATACATCAGCGTGCCCAGTACGCCATGGACGTGGCGCAGCATCTCGCCCATTTCCAGGTCGGCACCGGCCAGGTCGGCAATCTGGAACAAGGCCTGCTGCAACCGCTCGGCCTGTTCCAGCGCCTTGATCTGACCCGCCTGGCGGTCGCGCTGCAAGGCCAGCTCCATCGCCTGCCGGGCCAGCCCCCACCAGGCCGGGGAGGGTGTCGCCCCGCTCACCGACAGAAGCAGCCGGGCGCCGTCGTACTCCCAGCCATGACGGCCTTCGGCATGGTCGGCCAACGGCTGCCAGACGTTCTCGCCGCCGCCTCCGATCGGCCAACCGCCCTGCCCGCTGCCGAGCTGCGGATCGTCCCAACCGACGCGCACGACCGCCGTTTCCGGCAGCAGCGCATGAAGCGCGCGCACCAGCGCCGCGCTCAGCACAGGCTCGTTGTGTGACGCTTCCAGCGCGCGGTCGGCTTCGGTGGACAAATGACGTTCTCTTGGCGCCGCCTGAGCGCCGCCTCCCCTGAATTACCGAGCATAACGCGCCACCCGGGGGGCAATGGAAGCCCGGTAACCCCGAAACGTGCCGTCGGGCGTTTTTCCTGTCGATCCTCTCCTGATTCCCGCCGTGACCGTCGCCCTGTCCCACGCCATCGCCGGCTATGCGCCACCGCCTGCAGGGCTTACCCTGTACGACGTGGATGCCAGCGCCCTGCCAACCGATGAAGCCTTGATGCTGGCCTGGGCCGCCGGTGACGTGCACGCGTTTGAAAGCCTGTATGCACGTCATCGCAAGCGCCTGTTCGGCTTCCTGCTGCGGCAGCTGCGCGACACCGCGCTGGCCGAGGAGATGTTCCAGGACGTCTGGCAACGGGTGATCAGCGCACGGGCCGGCTGGCAGGCCGACGCGGCCTTCAGCACCTGGCTGTTCCGCATCGCCCACAACCGCCTGAACGACCACTGGCGCGCCGCCCGCCATCGCCCTGCTGCACCGGCCGATGCCGATCTGCGCCTGGCTGCGCTGGAGGATGGGCAGAGCCCGGAAGCGGAACTGTCCGAATTCGAACAACGTCGCCGCATCCAACTGGCGATGGAAGAGCTGCCCGCAGAACAGCGTGAAGTGCTGCAGCTGCGGCTGGAACAGGAACTGAGCCTGGAGGAGATTGGCCAGATCACCGGCGTTGGCCGGGAAACCGTGAAATCGCGGCTGCGCTATGCGATGGACAAGCTGCGTGCGGGACTGAACGCATGAACCGAGACGATCCCCTGACCCCGGAAGAACGCGAGCTGGCACGCCTGCTTGGGCGACGCGCCGAACAGGGCCCTCCGCCGGCGCTGGACGCCGCGATCCTGGCCGCTGCGCGTGCGGCCGTGGAGGCGCCGGCCTCTGAGGCGACTCCGCTGCCGGCGGCACCGCGCACGCTGCGCCCGCGCCGCCGCTGGCCGGCCGTCTTCGGCGTGGCCGCATCGACGGTGTTCGCCGTGGGCATCGCCTGGCAGATGCGTCCAGAGCCGCCGTCGGCCCCTGCGGAGGCGGTTGCCACCGCGCCGGCTGCACAGGAAATGGCCGCCGATGCGAACGCCGAAGGCATGTCCTACGACAGCGCGGCCGCCGACGTCGCAGCCACTGAACCGGCACCTGCACCGACAGCAGCACCTGCGGCCGCTGAGGCAGCACCGGCTCCGGCAGCGGCCATCGCAGACGTGCCGAAACCCGCGCCCGTGACACCGCGGCAGTTGCCTGCCCCGATGATGGCGCCGGCACCGCCACCTGCGCCCGCAGCCGACACGGCCTTTGCCGCGCCTGCGATGCCTGCGGCAGCGCCGCCCGCACAGGAAGCCTATTCGGCGCCTGCGCCGGCCGCCGCGCCTGCGGCTCCTCCCGCCGCGATGAGGGCGCGCAAGGCCACTGCGGCGACGGCGGAATCAATGTCCTCCGCACAGGCCACGGCCGAAGACCGCATCACGCTCACTGCGTCCAAGCAGGACGCGGCCGGCAGAACCGCACCTGGCGTCATGCGCCGCGCCAGCGATGCCGGCCTCAGCGCGGAGGCCGTGCAGGCCGAAGTGCAGGCCGACGCCGGGCTGCCCCGCCGGCAATGGCTGCAGAAGATCCGCGAGCGTCGCGACGCCGGCCAGCGTGACCTGGCCCGGGCGAGCCTGGAGCGCTACCTGCAGACCTATCCCGAGGCGCGACTGCCAAAGGATGTGCGGCCATTGCTGGACGACTGAGGCACGTCGGCGGCAAGCCCGTAGAATGAAGGGAATGCCCGATACCCTCGCCCAACCGGTCAGCTACACCCTCGACGTCAAGCACAGCCGCTTCATCGCGCATGCCGCGCCGATCGAGGGTGCGTCTGCTGCGCTGGCCTTTCTGCAGGAGGTGGCCGTGGCCGATGCGACCCACAACTGCTGGGCCTACCGGCACGGCCAGGACTATCGCTCCAGCGACGATGGCGAACCGGCCGGCACCGCTGGCCGGCCGATCCTGGCCGCCATTGATGGCCAGGGATTCGACCGGGTGATGGTGGTGGTCACCCGTTGGTTCGGCGGCATCAAGCTGGGCGCCGGTGGCCTGGTCCGCGCGTACGGCGGCGCCGCTGCCGAATGCCTGCGCACCGCGCCACGCCTGCCGCTGGTCGCGATGGCGCGGCTGCAGCTGCTGGCCGGATTCGAGGATCTGGGCGCACTGCACGCGGCCCTGCCCGCCCATGCCGCCGAAAAGCGCGATGAACAGTTCGATGCCAATGGCGTGAGATTGCGGGTGGAATTGCCCGCCGACCAGGTCGACGCATTGAAAATCCGCCTGCGCGACGCCACCCGTGATCGTATCCGTATCCAAGATGACCCCCTCGATGACTGACAAGGACGCACCGGCCTCCGACCCGGCCACCCCGCCGCTGCGCCGACTGGGCAGCCTGCGTACGCTGTGGCCGTTCGTGCGCCGCCACAGCGGCTTGTTCAGCGCCTGGCTGCTGGCCCTGGCCGTTTCTTCGGCGGCGACCCTGAGCCTGCCGCCGGCCGTGAAGCAGATGATCGACCACGGCTTCAGCAGCGGCGGCCAGATCAACCGTGCCTTTGCGCTACTGATGCTGGTGGCGGTGGTGCTGGCGCTGGCGACGGCCGCACGTTTCTACTTTGTTTCGTTGCTCGGCGAGAAGGTCGTGGCGGATCTGCGCAGCCGCCTCTACGCGCACCTGATCCAGCTCGGCGCTGGCTTCCACGACCGCAGCCGCAGCGGCGAACTGGTGTCGCGCCTGACTGCCGACAGCGAACTGCTGCGCAGCGTGGTCGGCTCGACCATGTCCGTGGCGCTGCGCAGCAGCGTCACCGTGGTCGGCAGCCTGGCGATGCTGTTCGTCACCAGCCCACGGCTGGCCGCCTGGTCGCTGCTCGGCATTCCGCTGGCGGTGCTGCCGATCATCATCGGCGCGCGCAAACTGCGCGTTGTCGCCCGCAGCAGCCAGGACCGTATCGCCGATGCCAACAGCCTGGCCAGCGAAACGCTGGGCGCGGTGCGCACGGTGCAGGCGCATGCGCGCGAACCTTATGAACGCGGCCGTTTCGACCATGCGCTGGGCGATGCGATCCGCGCCGCACGCCGGCGCATCGGCGCGCAGTCGCTGGTCACCGCCAGCGCCATCCTGCTGGTGTTCGGCGCGATTGTCGGCGTGTTGTGGCTGGGCGCGCACGACGTCATCGACGGGCGCCTCAGCGCCGGCACGCTGGGTCAGTTCGTGCTGTACGCACTGATCGGCGGTGGTTCGGTCGGTGCGTTGGCCGAAGTATGGAATGAACTGCAGCGCGCGTCCGGCGGCATGGGCCGCATCGGCGAGCTGCTGCAGGAAGACATCGAGATCCGTGCGCCGGCCACGCCGCGTGCGATGCCGCAGCCACTGCGTGGCGAAATCCACTTCGACGACGTGGTGTTCAACTACCCGCAGCGACCGGACCAGGCCGCACTGGACCATTTCAACCTGCACGTGCGACCGGGTGAAACCGTCGCCCTGGTTGGCCCCTCAGGCGCCGGCAAGAGCACGGTGCTGTCGATGCTGCTGCGCTTCCACGATCCGGCCGCCGGGCGCATCTGCGTGGACGGCATCGATGTGCGCGACGTCGATCCGGCCGCGCTTCGCGCACAGCTTGCGCTGGTGCCGCAGCAGCCGACGTTGTTCGCCGCCAGCGCACGCGACAACATCCGCTATGGCCGGCTGGAGGCCAGCGACGCCGAAGTGGAAGAGGCAGCCCGTGCCGCCGAGGCCGACGCCTTCCTGCGTGCGCTGCCGCAGGGTTACGACAGCGAACTGGGCGAGCGCGGTGCCCGCCTGTCCGGTGGCCAGCAGCAGCGCGTGGCGATCGCCCGTGCCTTGCTGAAGGACGCACCGATCCTGCTGCTCGACGAAGCCACCAGCGCGCTGGACGCGCAGAGCGAGCACGGCGTGCAGCAGGCACTGGAACGATTGATGGCCGGGCGCACCACGGTGGTCATCGCCCACCGGCTGGCGACCGTGCTGAAGGCCGACCGCATCGTGGTGATGGACCACGGTCGCATCGTGGCCGAGGGCACGCATGCGGAGCTGCTGGCTGAAGGCGGCCTGTACGCCGAGCTTGCACGCCTGCAGTTCATCGATTGATGACGGCCGGCTAACACCGGCCGGCTCACTCTGACGTCGTAGCGATGAACCACTGAAGGAGGTCGAACATGTCGTTCCGTCAGTTCCCTGCTGTCGACAGCAATGGTGAAAGCCACATCATCATCGAGTTCAAGCCCGAAGCCAGCGGCAGCGGGCATGGCTCCGAGACGACGCCGCGTTATGAACTCGACGACGGCCGCCAGCTGGTGCGCAACGGCCGCGAATTCACCACCAGCGGTGGTGAGGTCAGGCTGTCGATCTAGCGGTCCGCTATAGCGCCGAGCCCAGCTCGTCTCAGCCGTTGGCTCCGTCAAAAAAAGGTTGGTCATTTTTTGACCAACCATCTTGACAACCTTGCCCGCCAAGGCCTGCAGCTGGTTATCCACATGTTTGCGCAGAAGCCATCCACACGCCCTGTGGATGAATGTCCTATGCAAGCACCCGGCCGATCCCGCTGGCGTCCACCTCGGCGGCGGCCGCCGCGATAGCCCCTGGCTCGCTGCCCGCCACGAAGCCGATACGGAAATGTACTTCGCCGGCGGGCGTGCGCGAGGAATGGATCGAGGCCAGGCTGATGCCATGCTGCTCGAACACGTTGAGCAGTTCGCGCAACGAACCCGCGCGGTCTTCAGGCAGATGCACCGACAGTGCGTTGCGCTCGGTCAGGTCGGCCAGCAGATAGCCGACGCGCTCGAAGGTGTAGTTTCCCGCAGCCAGCGCCTGATCACCGAAGGCACTCCGATTTGCACCAAGCAGGTGTTCGCGGAATGCGCCGCGCGCGGCATCGTCGCCCTGCCCGACCTGCGCCTGCAGCGTCTGCAGCTGGCCGATCAGGCGTTGCAGCATCGGCGCCACATAGGGATTGCCGAACTGGATGTCTTCGTAGATCGCCGGATTCAACGACAGGATGCGCGAGATGATCGCCGTATCCAGTTCGAATGAAGCCGATCGATACGGCAGCATCGCCTCCAGCGTGCCCAGCTGCGGCTGGTACTCGCGCAGCACACCCGCCTGGGCCAGATGGGTCGCATGCACCATCGCCTGCACCAGCGCCATCATCTGGTCATGGTGCTGCGGCGTGGCCCGCACGCACTCTGCCTGCAGCGCCTGGCACAACGCGTCGACCCAGGGCCGCCACTGCTGCAGCCGGGCCTCGCAGACCACCATCACCCGGCCCTTCAGGGTCGGCGCCTTGGGCGGCGCCGTCATCGGATGCAGACCCACTACCTCGGCGCGCGAGGCCAGCATCGCCTGCACCGGCGCTTCCTTCACCGAGGTTACGTCCAGCCACAAGCGTTCCTGCTCGCGGCCAGCCGACAGGCGCGTGTACTCGGCGATCAACGCGGACGTGTGCCGGATGGGTGCGGAGAACACCAGCACATCGGCCTGTTCCAGCAGCTGCTCCGGCGCATGCGAATCCGGATCGGCCGGATCGTGGCCGATCACCTGCACCTGCATGTGCTGTTCGAAGAAGCGGGCCAGCCAGCGCCCGTAGGCGCCGGCACTGCCGACGATGCCGACCGTGCGCGGCGTACGTTCGTGCAGCTCGCTCATGCCAGCCGTTCAGCGCGGAAGCGCATCCCGTCGGCCAACGCCGCCGGTGCGGCCGCGATCACATCGAACTCCTCGAAACCATGGGCCAGGGTCGCCTCCAACGCCGCATGGGTGCCGGCGATGGCGCGCGAGATCGCCATCTGCATCGGCTCACCGCGCAGCAGGAAGGACACCATCAGCGACATCAGCACATCGCCGGTACCGGCCACGTCGACCGGCAGCAGCGGCGAGGTCCAGCGCCAGGTTTCCTCGCGACCCACAGCCAGCGTCACCAGCTCGCCCGGATTGCCGCCGACGCTGTGGGCCAGCACCCACTGCGGGCCGCGTGCCAGCAGCGCGCGCGAGGCAGCAATGGCATCGGCTTCAGCCAGCGCGGGCATGCCGGTCAGGCGACCGAGTTCGAAGGCATTGGGGGTGACCAGCCAGGCATGCGGCAGCAGGCGCTCAGCGAAGATCGCTTCCAGGCCTGGCTCCACGTAGGGACCGGTGTGGGTATCGCCGATCACCGGGTCCAGGCAGTAGCGCAGCTGCGGGCATGCGGGCAGGATCTCGTCCAGCCAATCAGCAAACGCGGCACCATTGGCGGCGCTGCCGAAATAGCCGGACACCAGCATCTTCGCTCGCTGCGGAAGACCACGTTCGCGCGTACCGAGCAGCAGGTCGGCAAACCAGTCGCTGGGCAGCACACGGCCACGGGTGGTCTCGTAGAACGGCGCATTGCTCAACAGCGTGGTCGGGATCGAGGCCACGCGCACGCCAAGCGCGCGCATCGGGGGCAGCGCGGCGCTGTTGCCGGCATGGCCGTAGACCAGTTGTGATTGGACCGAAATGACATCGATCGGCGAAGGGCCGTCGGGCCGCTGGCGGCGGCCGTGGACCAGGTGGTTGTCGAGGGATTCGCTCATGCCCGCATTCTACGCCCAAGGGGGTTTTCGGCAGGGCTGCGCCCTGCACCTGCAGAGGCAACAGCCAAAGCCACGGCAACAGCAACAGCGGTACTCCGAGGGATGGCGGGGCACTGTGGGTTTGCGGGGCCGCCGCAAGTACGTCCTTGTAGGCTTGGTCGCCGCATCCATGCGGCTCACACCCCGCAAACCCACAGTGCCCCGCCTTCGACAGTTCCCCGCGAGCAGTAGATCCACGCCATGCGTGGATGAATCTCTTTCAGATATCGAAATCAATCTGGGGTCAGATCCGTTTTCCTACGGAAAACGGATCTGACCCCAAGAGCCATTCAATCAGTTCGCAGAAATCTGTCGAAGGCGGGGTGGGTCCGGTTGCGGGGGCGTGAGCGCCATGGATGGCGCGACCGAGCCTACAGGGACGTATTTACGGCGTCCCCCGCAACCGGACCCACCCCGCCATCCCACGGAATGCCCGCTGTTGCTTTGGCTTTGGCTGTCGCCGTTGCCGTTGCCTCGGCAGGTGCAGGGCGCAGCCCTGCAGAAGAACCCCCTCAGTGCGCAGCAGGCCTGGACGGCGGCAGCCATGCCGCGACGATACCCAGCAATGGCAGGAACGCGGTGAGCTGGTAGACGAATTCGATGCTGGTCTTGTCGGCCAACAGACCGAGCACTGCTGCACCGAGACCACCCATGCCGAAGGCGAAGCCGAAGAACAACCCGGACACCATGCCGATCCGGTGCGGCATCATTTCCTGCGCATAGACCACGATGGCCGAGAACGCGGAAGACAGCACGAAGCCGATCAGCACCGCCAGAATCGTGGTCCACAACAGATCGGCATGCGGCAGCATCAGCGCGAACGGTGCCACGCCCAGGATCGAGGCCCAGATGATCGGCTTGCGACCAATACGATCACCCAGCGGCCCACCAAAGAAACCGCCCGCCGCGGACGCCACCAGGAAGGCGAACAGATGCAGCTGCGCCTGCGCCACCGGAATGCCGAAATGATGCATCAGGTAGAAGGTGAAATAGCTGCCGATGCTGGCCATGTAGAAGTACTTGCTGAAGATCAGCACCAGCAGGATGGCCAGCACCCGGGCGATCGTGCGCGGTGGATGGCGCGCCGCGATCACGCCATGTGTTGCTGGGCGGGGAGCGCCCAGATGCAGCGAGTACCAGCGGCCGACATAGGTCAGCAGGGCAATGCCGATCAACGCTGCACCGGCGAACCACGATGCGGAATGCTGGCCGTAGGGCACGATCACCGCGGCGGCGATCAGCGGCCCCAGTGCCGTACCGAAATTGCCCCCTACCTGGAACACCGACTGCGCCAGGCCATGACGGCCGCCGGAGGCCAGGCGCGCGATGCGCGAGGCTTCCGGATGGAAGATGGCCGAACCGATGCCGACCAGCGCGGCGGCCAGCAGCACCATCGCGTAATTGGGCGCGAAGCCGAGCAGCAGCATGCCGCACAACGTCGAGGCCATGCCGATCGGCAGGGAATACGGGGCGGGCCGGCGGTCAGTGGCGAGCCCGACCAGCGGCTGGAAGATCGAGGCAGTGAGCTGGTAGGTCAGCGTGATCAGGCCGATCTGGGTAAAGCTGAGGTTGAAGCCGCCCTTGATCACCGGATAGATGGCCAGGATCAGCGACTGCATCATGTCGTTGACCATGTGCGAGCTGGAGATCGCCGCCAGCACTCCTGGCGATACGGGGCGGGCGGATACGGCGGGAGAAGCCAGAGTCGACATTGCGCACGGTCAGGATGGGGGCGAGCCGTGCATGCTACGGTGGCCTTCCACTCCCTTCTGCCGCGTTCTGGTCATGGCCTATCGCAAAAAGGACACCCCCTGCCCTGTCCGCGAAACCGCGCCGTGGAACGAGGTGCCGGTGCATCGTCCGGTGACCTGCCGCGCGCGCGACTACCGTGCCGGCACCCACATCTCGGCACACAAGCACCGCCGACACCAGCTGGTCTATTCCATGTCCGGGTTGATGGTGGTGCGATCGGAAGTCGGCCGCTGGGTGGTGCCCTCCACCCGTGCCATCTGGATGCCGGCGGGCATGGCGCATGCGGTGGACTGCATCGCCGAGGTGCACATGCGCAGCCTGTACATCGAACCGGCGTTCGCCCCGCAGCTGCCCGCCGAGCCCTTCGCCGTGCAGGTGGCGCCGCTGCTGCGCGAACTGCTGCAGGCCGCCATCCTGATCGACGGACCGCATGAAGAAGACAGCCGCGATGGCCGCGTAGTGCGACTGATGCTCGATGAGCTGCACCGCATGGACGTATTGCCGTTGCACCTGCCCGAGCCCGTCGACCCGCGCCTGCACAGGATCTGCCAGCACATCCAGAAGCATCCCGGCGACGAGGCGACCCTGCAGGACTGGGCGCAGGCGTTGGCGATCGACGTGAAAACCATCCAGCGCCACTTCGCCAGCGAACTGGGCATGACCTTCGGCCAGTGGCGGCAACAGGCGCGCCTGCTGGCCGCGATGGAACGGCTGGCCCGCGGCGAGAAGGTGATCGATGTGGCGCTGGCGATGGGCTATGAAAGCCCGAGTGCGTTCACCAGCATGTTCAAGCGCCAGCTGGGTCAGACGCCGGCCGCCTTTTTCCGTTGAGCCGTTGAACGGCATCCACGCATGGCGTGGATCTACTGCAACGCAAACGAAAACGCCGGGCAGAGCCCGGCGCTGTCGTTCAACATGTCCGTCGATGGCTCAGGACGTCATCCGATCCCAGAAGCCCTTCACCCCATCGATGAAGGTGGCCGACTTCGGCGAATGCTTGCGTGCATCTTCGCCGTTGAAGGTGGCTTCGAACTGCTCCAGCAGCTTGCGCTGGTCGCTGGTGAGGTTGACCGGCGTCTCCACCACAACGCGGCAGTACAGGTCGCCTTCGCTGCGGCTGCGCACCGAACGAACACCCTTGCCGCGCAGGCGGAACAGCTTGCCGGTCTGGGTCTCGGCCGGGATGCGGATTTCCGCTTCGCCACCGAGGGTGGCCACGCGCACGGTGTCACCCAGCGCGGCCTGCGAAATGCGGATCGGCACTTCGCAGTGCAGGTCGTCGCCGTCGCGCTGGAAGATGTGGTGCTCACGCACGCGCACTTCCACGTACAGATCGCCCGGCGGCGTCCCCGCAGGGCCAGCCTCACCCTCACCCGCCAGGCGGATGCGGTCGCCGGTATCCACGCCCGCCGGCACCTTCACCGACAGCACCTTGTCTTCCTCGACACGGCCGTTGCCGTGGCAGGTCTTGCAGGGCTTGGCGATGATCTGGCCACGGCCACCACAGTTGTGGCAGGCCTGCTGCATGGCGAAGATGCCACGCTGGATGCGCACCTGGCCGCGGCCATGACAGACATTGCAGGTCTCGACCTTGCCATCTTCCGAGCCGCTGCCATCGCAGTCGCCGCATTCGGCCAGGGTCGGAATCTCGATGCGGCGTTCGACGCCACGCACCGCTTCTTCCAGGTCCAGCTCCATCACGTAACCGATGTCGGCGCCGCGACGCGCCTGGCGCGGACCGCCGCCGCCGGCACCACCAAAGATGTTGCCGAAGATGTCACCGAAAATGTCGTTCATGTCCGGGCCGCCCGGACCACCACCACCACCGCCCATGCCGTGTTCGAACGCGGCGTGGCCATGGCTGTCGTACATGCGGCGCTTGTTGCCGTCGGACAGTACTTCGTAGGCTTCCTTGCACTCCTTGAAGGAGGCTTCGGCGGCCGCATCACCCGGGTTGCGGTCCGGGTGGAATTTCATCGCGCAACGACGATAGGACTTCTTCAGTTCTTCGTCGGTCGCGGTGCGGGCAACGCCCAGCACTTCGTAGTAATCGCGCTTGCTCATATCGTGGATCGCATTCCGGAAAGTCGGGATTCGTCAAAGCGGAAGAGCGGAACCAGGTCCGCTCTTGCGTCGGGCGCCCCGACGCGCCAGAGGGCGGTCAGGACCCTGATACGACAACGGGACGCTGGCAAGCAGCGTCCCGCGTCGGTCCGGATCAGGACTTCTTGTCGTCCTTGACTTCGGTGAACTCGGCGTCCACCACGTCATCCTGCGCCTTGCCCGCATTGCCGGCGTCGGCACCCGGGGCGGCACCGCCCTGGTCGGCCGAAGCCGCAGCGAACAGCGACTGGCCGGCTTCTTCCAGCACCTTCGACTTGGCTTCGATCTGTGCCTTGTCGTCACCCTTCATCGCGGTTTCCAGATCGGCCAGGGCCGCTTCGACCTTGCCGATCACTTCACCACCGACCTTGCTGCCGTGCTCGGTGATCGCGCTGCGGGTGCCGTGGATCAGGGCATCGGCCTGGTTGCGGGCCTGCACCAGCTCCTGGAACTTCTTGTCTTCTTCGCGGTTGGCTTCCGCGTCGGCGACCATGCGTGCGATCTCTTCCTCGGACAGGCCCGAACCGGCCTTGATCTCGACCTTCTGTTCCTTGTTGGTCTTCTTGTCCTTGGCCGACACGTGCAGGATGCCGTTGGCGTCGATGTCGAAGGACACTTCCACCTGCGGCAGGCCACGCGGGGCCGGCTCGATGCCGGACAGATCGAACTTGGCCAGCGACTTGTTGAAGCGGGCCTGTTCGCGCTCACCCTGCAGCACGTGCACGGTCACGGCCGACTGGTTGTCCTCGGCGGTGGAGAACACCTGCGAGGCCTTGGTCGGGATGGTGGTGTTCTTTTCGATGATCTTGGTGAACACACCGCCCATGGTTTCGATGCCCAGCGACAGCGGGGTCACGTCCAGCAGCAGCACGTCCTTGACGTCGCCGCCGAGCACGCCGCCCTGGATCGCAGCACCCAGTGCCACGGCTTCGTCCGGATTGACGTCCTTGCGCGGTTCCTTGCCGAAGAACTCGGTGACCGCCTGCTGCACCTTCGGCATGCGGGTCTGGCCACCGACCAGAATCACTTCGCTGATGTCGCTCGAACGCAGGCCGGCGTCATTCAAGGCGACGCGGCACGGCTCGATCGACTTCTTGATCAGCTCTTCCACCAGCGATTCCAGCTTGGCGCGGGTCAGCTTGATGTTCAGGTGCTTCGGACCCGACGCGTCAGCGGTGACGTACGGCAGGTTCACTTCGGTCTGCTGGGCGCTGGACAGCTCGATCTTGGCGCGCTCGGCAGCATCCTTCAGGCGCTGCAGGGCCAGCGGGTCCTTGCGCAGGTCGATGCCCTGGTCCTTGTTGAACTCTTCAACCAGGTACTCGATGACGCGGTTGTCGAAATCTTCGCCCCCCAGGAAGGTGTCGCCGTTGGTGGCCAGCACTTCGAACTGCTTCTCGCCGTCGACGTTGGCGATCTCGATCACCGAGACGTCGAAGGTGCCGCCGCCCAGGTCGTACACAACGATCTTGCGATCCTTGTTGTCGCCCTTGTCCAGGCCATAGGCCAGCGCGGCCGCAGTCGGCTCGTTGATGATGCGCTTGACGTCCAGGCCAGCGATGCGGCCGGCGTCCTTGGTTGCCTGGCGCTGGCTGTCGTTGAAGTAGGCCGGCACGGTGATGACCGCTTCGGTGACCTTCTCACCGAGGAAGTCCTCGGCGGTCTTCTTCATCTTCTCCAGCACCTTGGCCGAGATTTCCTGCGGCGCCATCTTCTTGGCATCGCTGGTGGCCACCCAGGCATCGCCATTGTCATGGGCCAGGATGCTGTACGGGACGTGCGCGATGTCCTTCTGCACTTCGGCGTCGGTGAACTTGCGGCCGATCAGGCGCTTCACCGCGTAGAAGGTGTTCTTCGGGTTGGTCACGGCCTGGCGCTTGGCCGAGGCACCGACCAGGACTTCGCCGTCCTTGGTGTAGGCGACGATCGACGGGGTGGTGCGATCGCCTTCCGAATTTTCGATGACGCGGGCCTTGCCGCCGTCCATGATCGCCACGCACGAGTTGGTGGTGCCGAGGTCGATACCAATGATCTTGCCCATGGGGGAGACTCCTTGAAGGATGTTGTTTTTGTCAGTCCGGCCGTTCGGCCGGTGGATGAATGGGATGTGGGGGAGGCTCGTGGAACATTCAAGCCATCCCCCGAACGCTGTGTTTCCGTTCGCCCAACACGTTCAGCGTCGGTCGTGCCGATGCCCCGACCGGGGCGAGGACACCCGCGCCAGGCCTGGCCCGGCGCGCGGGGTCAGTCGGCGGCAACCACCACCAGCGCCGGCCGCAGCAGGCGCTCGTTGAGCAGGTAACCCTTCTGGAACACGGTCACCACGCTGCCCGGGGCGGCGCCGGGGGCCGCGACCTGGCTGATCGCCTGGTGGTGTTCCGGGTTGAACGGTTGGCCGGTCGGGTCCAGCAGCACCAGGCCGTTGTCACCAGCGACCTTCAGCAGCTGCTTGTAGGTCAGCTCCAGGCCCTCGCGAAGCGGATGGGCATCGTCGCCGGCGGCCTTGAGGCCGGCATCGAGGCTGTCGAATACCGGCAGCAGCTCGCCAAGCAGCTTCTCGTTGGCGAACTTGCGGGCCTGCTCGATGTCACGGGCCACGCGCTTGCGCTGGTTGTCCAGGTCGGCGCGCTCACGCAGCGCTTCGGCCTTGACCTGCTCCACTTCGGCACGGAGCTGTTCGATCTGTTCGTTGACGCCCTCGGCGGCAGCTGCGTCGGCGGCGGCCTGCTGGGCGGCGATGTCTGGCTGATCTTGATTCATGTCTGGGTCCCTGGCGGTCACTCTCCGCCTCCACCCACCCTAGTGTGGGCGGGATGCTGCGTTTCAAGCGTCCGATGCACCTGGACTTCGCCCGCCGGGCGAAAAGGCCGCACCGAGCACATCGGCGGTGGCCTGCACCAGCGGGATCATGCGGTCGTAGGCCATCCGCTTCGGCCCGATCACGCCCAGCACGCCCAGTACCTGGCCATTGGCCGTGTAAGGCGCGGTGACCAGCGAGACGCCCTGCAGCGGCACCACGCCGGTTTCTTCGCCGATGAAGATGCGCACGCCGGGGGCCTGGATGGTCCGCTCCAGCAGCTGCAGGATCTCGCGCTTGCTGGAAAACAGCTCGAACAGTTCGCGCAGGCGCTCCAGGTCGGACAGGTCCTGCACCCCCATCAGACGGGTCTGGCCGGCCACCAGCATGTCATCGGCCGGCGGCTGCAGGGCCTGCTCGGCCAGCTCGATGCTGTGCGCCAGCACCTGTTCCAGCTCGGACCGCGCGTCGCGCAGCTCCAGCAGCAGGCGGGTACGGATCTCGGCCAGCGGCAGTCCGGCGAAGTGGGCATTGAGGTAATTGGCCACCTGCTCCAGCTGCCCCGGCGCGAAGTCCTGGCGGGTCTCGATCACCCGGTTCTGCACCTCGTTGTCGGCAAACACCAGGATCGCCAGCACCCGGCGCCCGTCCAGCGCCACGAAATCGATCTGGCGGAAGGCGAACTGCTCACGCCGTGGGGCGCTGACCACGCCAACGAAATGACTCATCGCCGACAGCAGCTCCGAGGCACTGCCGAGCAGGGCCTGGGTACTGCCGCCTCCGGCCAGCTCCTGACGCAGCCGGGCCAGCTCACCTTCGCCCGGCGGCTGCATCTGCAGCAGGCTGTCGACGAACACCCGATAGCCATGCGCGGTCGGAATCCGCCCCGCCGAGGTATGCGGTGACGCCAGCAACCCAAGATCTTCCAGGTCACCGAGGATGTTGCGGATGGTGGCGGGACTGACCTCCAGGCCGGCCACACGCGCCAGCGTCTGCGAGCCCACGGGTTCACCGTCCTGGATGTAGCGCGCGATCAGCGTGCGCAGCAGGTGCCGCGCGCGTGGGGCAAGTTGGTCGGGAGAACCGTGCATGGAATCAACCTGTGAGACAGGGACATTAGATAATGGCGGCGCATCCCCTTGGCAAGTCATTGGACGACCCCGCCGCGCGTGCTAGCGTTGCGCGGCTGCAGACACCCCCTTACCCATGCTCAGACATCTTTCAATCAAGGATTTCGCCGTCGTCCGCGCCACCGAACTGGAGTTCGGGCCGGGCATGACCGTGGTTTCAGGCGAGACCGGCGCGGGCAAGTCGCTGATGGTCGACGCCCTGGGCTTCCTGTCCGGCCTGCGCGCCGACAGCGGCGTGGTCCGCCATGGCGCTGCCAGGGCCGAACTGTCGGCCGAGTTCGCGCTGGACCAGCTGCAGGCCGCCCGCCAGTGGCTGGCCAGCAACGAGCTGGACGATGAAGACCAGTGCCAGCTGCGCCGCGTGATCCGCGCCGACGGCGGCTCACGCTCGTGGATCAACGGCCGCCCGGTCACGCTGGCGCAGCTGGCCGACCTGGCCGGACTGCTGGTGGAGATCCATGGCCAGCACGAGCAGCAGGCCCTGCTGACGCGTCCGTCGCAGTTGGCCCTGCTGGACGCCTATGCCCGCAACGAAAGCGAACGCCGCCAGGTACGCCGCGCTGCCGCCACCTGGCAGGCGCTGGTCGATGAATCCCTGGCACTGTCGCAACAGGGCGATGTGAGTGACCGCATCGGCTTCCTCGAGCACCAGCTGCGCGAACTGGATCGTGAAGATCTGGAGCCGGAATCGATCACTGCACTCGGCGCCAGCCATCGCCGCCAGGCGCATGCCAGCGCCCTGTTGAGCGCCTGCCAGACAGCTACGGACCAGCTCAACGGTGACGAAGGCCACTCGGCGCTCGATCTGCTGCAGCAGGTGCGGCATGAACTGGCCCGGGTGGCCGAACATGACCCGCGCCTGGGCGACGTCGATGCCTTGATCGACAGCGCCTCCATCCAGCTGCACGAAGCCCTGGCCCTGCTCGACCGGGTACATGACGACCTGGACGCCGATCCGGACCAGTTCGAAGAGAACGAGCGGCGCCTGGGCCGCCTGCACGATCTGGCACGCAAGCACCGCGTGCCGATGGATGAGCTGGGTGCGCAGCGTGAGCGCATGCACGCCGAAGTGGAACAGCTGCGCGGCGCCGACGAACGCCTGCAGCGCCTGGCCGGCGAGATTGAGAAGGCCGCAGCGGCCTGGCGTGTCGAGGCCGCGATGCTGACCGCCAGCCGCCGCACCGCTGCTGCCGAACTATCGGCCACCACCACCGGCATCATCGCCGAGCTGGGCATGGGCGGCGGCCAGTTCCTGATCGAGCTGGAGCCGCAGGACAACGGCAAGCCGGACCCGCAGGGTGCCGAGCGCGTTGAGTTTCTGGTGGCAGCCAATGCCGGCCAGCCGCCGCGTGCGCTGCGCAAGGTCGCTTCCGGCGGCGAGCTGTCACGCATTTCGCTGGCCATCGAGGTGGCCGCGCTCGACCTGGACGCGGTACCGACCATGGTGTTCGACGAAGTCGATTCCGGCATCGGTGGCGCGGTGGCTGACATCGTCGGCCAGAAGCTGCGCGCCCTCGGCGAAAAGCGTCAGGTGCTGTGCGTGACCCACCTGCCGCAGGTTGCCTCCAAGGGCCACGCGCACTACCGGGTCAGCAAGGCACCGGTGGAAGGCATGACCCAGAGCTCGGTGGAGAAGCTGGACACCAAGGCGCGCGAGGAAGAGCTGGCGCGCATGCTGGGTGGCGTGGAAGTGAGCAAGGAAGCCCGCGCCGCCGCGCGCAAGCTGTTGCAGGCCTGAGGCTGGTGGCGCCGAGCGTGGGCTCGGCTCTACAGGAATCTCGAACGGAACCGACGTGTAGAGCCGAGCCCATGCTCGGCTTCCGCGCGGTAGCGCGGCGCATGTCACCCCAGCGGTCGCGCCAGATCCACCGTTTCCACCAGGAAATCCAGGAACGCGCGCACGCGCAGCGGCAGGTAACCACCCTGCCCCAGGAACACGGCGTGCACCTCTTCCAGGTCGCCCGGGTTGGCGTCCTCCAGCACCGGCAGCAACCGCCCTGCCGCGATGTCGGCCTGCACCTGGAACGCCGCCAGCCGGGCCATGCCCAGCCCGCCCAGCACCAGCTGACGCAGCGCATCGCCATTGCTGGCGCGCGCATTTCCGCTGGGCAGCACCCGCTGCTCCTGCCCGTCCTGCAACAGCGGCCAGCCCTGCACCGACCGTGCGTGGCCGATATCCAGCCGGTTGTGCGCCAGCAGCGCGTCGACATTGCCCGGCAATCCGTGTCGTGCCGCATAGGCCGGTGCCGCCACGATCATCATCCGCGTTGCGCCCAGCCGGCGCGCGACCAGACTGGAGCTCTTCAGCGGACCGGCCCGCACCGCCACGTCGGTACGCTGCTCCAGCAGATCGATCACCTCGTCGGTCAGGGTCAGGTCCACCCCCACCTGCGGGTGCCGCTGCAGGAATTCCGGCAGCAGTGGCAGCAGGAAGTGCTGGCCGAACGGCACGTTGGCATTCACCCGCAGCCGCCCGCGTGGCTCGGCGTGGGCGCTGGCGCAGCGTTCGGCTTCTTCCAGATCAGCCAGCACCCGCAGGCCACGCTCATAGAACGCACACCCCTCTGGGGTCAGCTGTAGTTGGCGGGTGGAGCGCTGCAGCAAGCGCGTTCCCAGCCGCTGCTCCAGGCGCGCAACCAGCTTGCTGACCGCCGAGGGCGTCATCTCCAGGCTGCGGGCGGCAGCGGAAAAGCCGCCGGTTTCGATCACCCGCACGAACACTTCCAGTTCGCCGGATCGGTTGATGTCGGTGCGTGCCATGGCAATGAATTTGATTCACAGATGATTGTCCATGCGCAGTCTAGTTCACAGGTGAGCGCGGACGCACCATGGCCATCCCTGCCACCGGGTCACTCCCATGAATCGCTTGAGCCAACTGACCGCCACCGCCCTGCTTGCCCTGTCCGGCGCTGCCGCCGCGTCACCCGCGCCGCACTGGGTCACCAGCTGGCAGGCCAGCCCGCAACCAGTATGGAGCGCTGATTTCCTGTTCCCTACCCTCATCCCCGGCCAACTGCAGGACCAGACCTTCCGACAGAGCGCTCGCCTCAGCCTGGGCGGGGCGCGCCTGCGGGTCCGGCTGAGCAATGCCTATGGCACCCGGCCGTTGAAGATCGGCGCTGCCAGCGTGGCTGCACATACGGGTGACACGCCGCAGCCGCTCCGCTTCGACGGCCAGCCCGGGGTCGTGATTGCGCCGGGGCAGGACCGCCTGAGCGATCCGCTCCCCCTTCCCACCGCTGATCGGCAGGCCTTGCAGGTCAGCGTCTACCTGCCCGACCCCACGCCGCTGCAGACCTTCCATTGGGACGGGCGGCAGACCAGCTGGATTGCGCCGGGTGACCAGCATCGCCTGCCTGCATTGCACGGCGCCATCAGCACCACGGCCCGCCTGCTTTTGTCGGGTATCGACGTGGAGGCGGCGGCCAGCGCGCGCAGTGTGGTGGTGATCGGCGATTCGATCACCGATGGTGCCACCGCCAGCCTCGATCAGGACCAGCGCTGGACCGATCACCTCGCCACGCGACTGGCGCCAGAGGGCGTGGCGGTGCTCAATGCGGGCATTTCCGGAGGCAGATTGCTGCGCGATGGTATGGGCCAATCGGCGCTGGAGCGCTTCCAGCGTGACGTGCTCGACCAGCCCGGCGTCGCCAGTGTGATCGTGCTGATCGGCATCAACGACATCAGCTGGCCGGGCACGGCCTTTGCCCGCGGCGAGACGCAGCCGACCCTGGGCGAGCTGCAGGCCGGCTACCGCGACCTGGCCGAACGCGCCCATGCCCGCGGGCTGCGCATCCTCGGTGCGACCCTGACACCGTTTGCCGGTGCCCTGCCCGGCACCCCGCTGGACGACTACTACGCCCCTGGCAAGGATGCCCAGCGCCGGCAGCTCAATGCCTGGCTGCGCACGGATAGTCCGTTCGATGCGGTGATCGACCTCGACGCCGCCCTGCGCGATCCGGCCGATCCTTCACGGATGGCGGCTGCCTATGACTCCGGCGATCACCTGCACCCGGGCGATGCGGGAAACCGGGCGATGGCCGAGGCGGTGGATCTGGAGGTCCTGCTGGGTCCATCCACGCATGGCGTGGATCTACGGTGACAAACGAAAAACCCCGGGCATGCCCGGGGTTTCGTCGCAATCAGCTGGCTGCGGGGCTTACTTGCGCTTCTTGCGCACGTACAGCACCAGCGAGTGCTCTTCCAGCTCGTAGCCGTGATCGGCGGCGATCTTGCGCTGCAGCTCTTCGATCTCGGTGCTTTCGAACTCGATGATCTTGCCGCTGTCCACGTCGACCATATGGTCGTGGTGGCCGCCGCGGTCGAGTTCGTAGACGGCCTGGCCGCCTTCGAAATTGTGCTTGAGCACGAGGCCGGCAGCCTCGAACTGGGTCAGCACCCGGTACACCGTGGCCAGGCCGATCTCGTCGCCATGCTCCAGCAGCTGGCGGTAGATGTCTTCGGCGGTCATGTGGTGCTGGGCATTGCGCTGCTCGAGCAGCGCCAGGATCCGCATCCGCGGATGGGTCACCTTCAGGCCGACTTTACGCAGGTCGTGGGTTTCCATAGGTCTCCGTTCATTGGCGATTTAGCGCCAGCTGCCTCGGATTGGGTCGCGGTGGCACGCCGGGAGTGTATCATCGGATTGATTTCCCCAACCGCCAGTCCCGATGCGCAATCTCCTGTTGGTCGCCGCCGTTGCCTTGTCCACCACCGGGTGCGGCATCATCTACAAGCAACCCATCTACCAGGGCAACCTGATCCGGGAAGATGCCGTGGCCAAGCTGCAGGTCGGGCAGAGCAAGCAGCAGGTCAACGCCCTGCTGGGAACCCCCTCGGTGCCGGACCCGTTCCACGCCCAGCGCTGGGACTACACCTCGACCGAGCGCGTGAACCGCCTGGGCCGTAGCGACGTGAAGAATTTCGTCGTGTACTTCGAAAATGATGTGGTCACCCGTTGGGATGGCGATTACTTCCCGGCCAACGACAAGGCACTTGCCCAGCAGACCGTGCGCCAGTTCGGCCGCAATCTGCCGAAGGACAAGAAGAAGAAGGGCGGCCGCTGAGCCACCCTGCCCGTCCTTCGGGACGGGTCTTGAGGATCATCCGCCGCGCGCGCGCCGCCGGCGGTTGTCCTTCGGGTCGGCCTGCAGGACACGCAGCAGCTCCACACGATCACCATCCAGCAGCAGCTGCTGCGGCCGCGCCAGCACACCATGCACGGCAACGGCCGGACAATCGGCACTGCCTTCGAGCCCGGCCGCTGCCACCGCATCAGCCACGGTCGCCCCTTCCTCCAGCTGCAGCCGGCGCGACAGCACCTGTTGTGGCCAGGCCAGCACGACCTCGACCTCGATCATCGTTCAGCCCTCGTCGGCGACGCGGACGAAATCGTTGACCATGCGATCGGCCAATCCCTGGAAGCCGATCGCAAGCGCCGGACCCAGCAGGCGTGAGCTCGGCTCGAAGTCCAGGGTGAGGGTGACCTTGCAGGCATCTTCAGCCAGGGCATGGAACTCCCAGCGGCCGTGCAGTTGCTTGAACGGCCCCTCGCGCAGCTGCATGTCGATGCTGTGCGGGCGCTGCAGGGTGTTTTCGGTCTGGAACCAGGTACTGAACGAACCCAGGCCCAGGTCCAGGCGAGCGACCAGCCGGTCTTCGCCCTGCTCGAGGATGCGGGCGTCGGAGCACCAGCGGAAGCGGCGCGGATAGGCCTGGACGTCGTTGACCAGATCGAACATGCGCGCGGCCGAATGTTCGACCAGGGCACTGCGGCGGATAGTAGGCATGAATACAGGACGCTTCGGCAATCGACCGGGCGGGCCCGAATCGGAGACAATACGGAAATGAGCAAGAACACCGGCAAGGATAAAGCAAAGAGCGCGACGGCCAACAAGACCATCGCGTTGAACAAGCGTGCCCGTCACGAGTACCACATCGAAGACCGCTTCGAAGCCGGCCTGGCCCTGCAGGGCTGGGAAGTGAAGTCGATCCGCGCTGGCCGCGGCAACATCGTCGACGCCTACGCCTATGTGAAGGATGGCGAGATCTTCCTGATCGGTGCGCAGATCACCCCGCTGATCCAGGCCTCCACCCATGTGGTGGCCAACGACCGGCGCGAGCGCAAGCTGCTGCTGCACCGGAGCGAGATCGACAAGCTGGTCGGCAAGGTCGAGCGAGATGGCTACACGATCGTGCCCACCGCCATGTACTGGAGCAAGAACAAGATCAAGCTGGAAGTGGCGCTCGCCAAGGGCAAGCAGACCCACGACAAGCGCGATGCCGCCAAGGATCGTGACTGGGCGATCGAGAAGCAGCGGGTGATGCGTCGCGGCAACCGCGACGCATAAGGACGCCGGCCCGCTTTCGTGTAGAGCCGAGCCCATGCTCGGCTTCGGCAAAGAAGCAGCCGAGCGCAGGCTCGGCTCTACAAGACGCTGATCAGCCCGCCAGCAGGCCCTGCCCGCGCAGGCGCGGGGACAGCGCCGCGTGCATCACCGCCAGGTGCATCACCACCGACAGCTCCGGGGTATGGCGATCATCGCCGGCACGCCACTGCTGCGCTAGCCGCGCGGCATCAACGGGCAGCAAGGCCAGCAGCTGGGCATCATCCAGCGCATCGGCGGAGGCCTGTAGTTGCCGGGCCAATTGCCGCGACTGCCACACGTGCACGCCGATACTGAGGCTGGCCAGCGACATCAGGGTCAGGGCCAGGCCATGTTCGAACCACTGTGACAGCACATCCGGGCCCCACAGCAGCGCGGCGAGCACCGCCAGCGCCGGCAGCCGCCAACCCAGCCAATGGAAGCGGCCACGCCGCGGCCAGTGCACCACCACCGCACTGGCGATCAGCGCAGCTGCCGCCGTGGCCGGCAGCTCGGTTGCCCACGTTCCAGCCAGCAACACCGCCAGCACCGCCCAGACCCAGCCGGGCGGCAGTGCCCGCCGCTGGTAATCGGCCCCTACCGGGCCAACCAGCTGACGCAGGCTGCGCTGTTGCATTGCTTCGGTCACCGGCCGTCTCCGTCTCTGTGCTGGCTCGAATGGTCGTGGCCAGTGTGTCGCAAATTCGTGCCAACGACGTTAGCAATCCGCTATGACGGAAGCTCTACAACATGTTGCGGATTGACGTGACGGATACCGTGCGTCTGCCGCTCAAGCGACAGACAGGTCCTTGCTGAGGAAGATCCTGCTGGTGCCCGGCGGATCGCACGGCACCTGGCCGAACACAGTCCAGCCATGCTTCACATAGAAGTCTGGAGCCTGGAAGCTGATGGTGTAGAGCACGGCGGAACGGCAACCGCGCCTGCGCGCCTCCTCTTCGGCGGCGGCAAGCATCTGCGACCCCAGACCGTTGCCGCGCTGTGCGGGCGGCAGGTAGAACAGGTCGATGAACAACAGGCCCAGCGAGGTGCGCCCGCTCAGCCCCCCCACCACTTCACCGCTGGCCGGATCGGTGGCCAGCACAGCCAAGGTGCGTCGATCGGCATGGCCGGCGGCCTCCAGATTGAACTGATCCAGGCCATCGGCGATTAGCTCCAGTGCTTGGGTGCCGGGGGCGTCGGTCACGGCGATTTCGAGCTGCATCCTGTCCTTTCCATGGGCGGTTGTAGGAACCGTCGATGCTAGCAAGGGACCCAAGGGGCCGGGTGACTGTTCAGGCTTTTTGGCGTAGCATGTGCAGTGTTAGGCAGGTACTGATCGTGGCAACACGAAACAGGCCTTGTACCTTGCAGTACTTGAAGAAACCGGGGGTGCATTGGTTTCGACGGGGGTTGTGAAGTCGCCTGGCGCATGCCGAGGGGGTAGCTTTCCTCGTAAATCCAGCTGCAAAACTCTAGTTGCCAACGACGACAACTACGCTCCGGTCGCCCTCGCAGCCTAAAAACTGCGGTGCGTGACCTTCTGCCGACTTAGGCGGAGCCTCGAAACTGCTTGTGTCCATGCTCGCAGCGTAGAGTCATTATCATGGAATCGCGCTGGGCGGCTGCCTGTCAGTCCGGCACAAGAACACAACAGGCTGGTCCTTGGATGCGCTTTGCACGCCGTGCTGTCCCGGGATGAGATTCAACGGTGAGCTAAGCATGTAGTGCTGGGGATGGAGTGCCTTCGGACGGCGGTTCAATTCCGCCCACCTCCACCATTTGTACCGCCCTTCGGGGCACGAAAAGCCAGATCTCCCGTCGATTGGGATCTGGCTTTTTTGTTGGCCGCATCAGGTCCAGAACCGCCGCTTCGACAGGGAGAAACACCGTGGCGTTGATGAACAGCTCCGAATGCAATTGCAAGGCACGCAGCGACACGACGAACTGCCCACTCTGCGATGCAACTGCCCCGCCGGCCATTCAGCGGCCGATCGACGCCGTCTATGCGGCACCGGTATCGCAAGCGCTGCCGATCGCCAGGAACCGGGCAATCTACATCCTCCTCGCCCTGTTCCTGGGCATTTTCGGCGCCCACAACTTCTACGCCGGTTACCACGGACGTGCGATCTGCCAACTACTGATCACGCTGCTGTTGGGCTGGCTCCTGATCGGCGTGATGATCACCGGCCTGTGGGCGCTGGTGGAAATGATCACGGTGGAAACCGACGCCTCTGGCGTGCAGATGGTGTAATCCTTGGCTCCAGGAAGAGCTGCCATGGATCTCGACAGAATCGACGTTGTTTCCTGGCTCGACCAGATCCTGGATCAGGACCCGGCGACCTTCGAAGGCGCCTACTGGGGTCTTCGCCCTGCCGCGGCCATTGCGGTACCGCACCTGCTCGCCCGCCTGGCGGCTGCGCACGATGGTTACTCGCGTGGAAAACTGCTGGAACTGCTCGGCGAATCAGGCGACAGCGCCGTCATCCCGACTTTACAGGCTGAGCTGCAGCATCCGCTGGAAGAGGTACGCAACTGGGCACAACTGGCACTGGATGCGCTTGATCGGGGAACCTCCTGGCAGCCCAGCATGGGGGCCTAGCCGACAACGCTGCCCTGCCCCACACTTCCGGCTGTCTGCCCGGACTTCGTGCCGGCGCCCACGCTCCTCCGCGATACAGAAGGATCTGCAATGAACAAGCCGCTGATTGCCCTGATGCTAGGCCTGGCCACCGCGAACGGTGCACTCGCCGCGCCGGCCACGAATAGCACCGCCGCACTGGAAGCCCTGCTGGCCTGCAAGGCCGGCTCCGACTTCACTGAAGCGCAGGTGGACCAGGCATTCCATGCCGCCGGCCTGAGCCGCGACCCCGGTAGCGTGTTCGAGCCGAAGGACAAGCCCGTGGCGCTGTTCGGTGGAACCGTGGCCAGCGCGGATGTGAGCGTGTCAAATGTCCACAAGAGCCTGCACGTGTACCTGAACAACGTCGACCACAAGCGCCTGGCTAAAGCGTGGTCGGTGACCACCGTCGACGATGCCGCCCAGACGGAGGAACCGTCGTACGTCAAGCAGACCGACGCCCGTCACACCCGGCATGTCGGCGCCGCTGACGACTACGAGGGCTATTCGGCCTCGGTGACCTGCCAGATCCATCCGTGACCGGACCGATGATCAACTGAAGCGCCTGCCGGCGCTACAGCCAGCGCCGGACCTGCTGCCGGAACGCTTTGTACTGGGCGCCGAAACGCTCGCCAAGAACGCGCTCTTCCGGATGGATCTGAAAGCGCGTGATGAACAGGACAAACAACGGCACCACTGCGAGTGCCAGGAGGTTCTGCAGATACAGCATGCCTCCGAGCAGGAACGCCGCCTGTCCCAGATACATGGGGTTGCGCGTATAGCGATAGACCCCTCTGGTGATCAGCGCCGTGGATGATGCCGGCCGCATCGGATTGACCGTGGTACCCGCACGCTGGAATGCCAACTTGGGCAACAGGTTCATCGCCAGTCCCGCGGCCATCACCGCCACCGCAGCCCACCATGGCGTGGGCAATTCCGTTGCGGGCAGCCAGTGGCTGATGCCGAGACCGAGCAGACCGCACAGCAGCATTACAAGAGGTGGGGGAATACGGGTTTCCAGCAATCGCATCGGCCGTCCCGGCGTCGGATGTCCGAACCAGTGTCACACGCCGACGCTGGCCCCACACGTCGGCCCGCAATGACCCAGCTGAGCCCTGCTTCCGCGTTGACACGGCTGCCGCTAGAGTGGCGCCAGCGCAGGGAGTCCACATGGCAAGAACAGGCATCGGCTTCATCGGCCACACCACCTTCGTCCTCATTGCCCTGCTGACGCTGAGCGGGTGCGCGACGCTGCGCCAGTTCGGCCCATCGGTGCAGGTGGGCACGGTCACACCGGGCCAGTACATCGCGCTCAAGCGCGGTGACATCCTCACCAGCGGCAAGCTCAGCGCGGCCACGATGGAGACCCTGCGCGTGGCAGGCCTGGACGAAGGCGCCTGCGCCAAGCCGGGCCTGCCCTGCATCGAAGCGATGGAGGCCAGCATCGTCGTCCGTGAGGAGGACAAGCGCTCGTCGCTGGCCGAGCTGTGGGTGCAGTACGCGATGACGATGCCGGCGCCGAAGCGCGAGTCAGCGTCGGTGGCGCGCAGCAAGGCCGCGACCGCCCAGCCCGACCCGACTTTCCAACCACGCCTGGATGCGTGGATGCAGATCGCACGGCAGTCCTATGCGTATCTGTTCTTCACCGAACGCACCGCCAACCAGCGTGGCTTCGAAGACCGCCAGACCCAGGTTCGCGACTACTACAACCTGGCCGTGCAGGAATCCGCCGTGCTGCTGTTCGAGGCCTATTCGAGCAAGCAGGTGCGCAACGACAACGGGCGATTCCAGTTGGGTCGGTGGACCTTCGTGCTGGCGCCTGCCGACGACGGCGCGGCAGCGGACACGCGCGAACCGATCGAACTGGTACCAGCGGCATCGATGTCCTTCACCGGCACCCTGCGCAGCGTGCATCGCCGCGATGGCTTCGGTGCCGAACTGGTGGCAGTGATGACCGACCCGGCCAGCACCGGGCTGGCAGCGGCCGCTGCAGGCACCGCACCGACGGCCGAGCGCGACTGGAGCGAGATGCCGTCGCCGTCGATGACTGTGCTGCTGCGCTTCTCGGGAAAGAACCTGTGGGAAGTGCTGCACGATGACGAGCCGGAACTGGAGATCCACGACCCCTACCAGGTGGCGGTGGTGGAACTGCATGGCGAGCAGGTGCCGCTGGCGGCGAACTTCACCGCCGGCTACGCGCTGTGGCTGGCCCGCTCCAACTTCAGCCGGCAATCGCTGCGTACATTGTTCGGTGGCAAGGGCGGCATCGAAAAACCGCACCTGTTCATGATGCAGCCCTACGATCCGAACCGCCGCGTGCTGCTGATGATCCATGGCCTGGCCAGCAGCCCGGAAGCGTGGGTGAACGTGGCCAACGAACTGATGCGCGACGATGAGATCCGCGGCGATTTCCAGATCTGGCAGTTCTACTACCCGACCAACATGCCGATCGCGCTCAGCCACGATGAGATCCGGCGGATCCTGCACGACACGCTGCGGCACTTCGACCCGAGCGGCCAGGCGCTCGCCTCGCACGACATGGTGGTGGTCGCCCACAGCATGGGCGGGGTGATTTCGCGGCTGATGGTGTCCTCCTCCGGCGACCATCTGGTCGATACCCTGTTGGCGAACGCGCAGATGACCCCGGCGCAGCGCGAACTGCTGCGTACGAAGGGCGCACCGGTGCTGACATTCCTGCCGGAGCCGGAAATCTCGCGAGTGGTGTTCATCGCTACCCCGCATCGCGGCACCGATGTCGCAGGCACGCGCTTGGGACGCTGGCTGGGCCGCTTCGTGCGCCTGCCGCTGACCGTGCTGGAGGATGTCGCGACGTTGGCAAACGACGGCAAGGTCGAGCGCAACGACGACAAGCACGGCTACCAGATGAACAGCATCCAGAACCTGGACAAGGACGATGCCTTCGTCAAGGCCGTGGCCGATCTGCCGATATCGCCGAAGGTGCGTTACCACTCGATCATCGCGCGCACCCAGGCAGAAGGTCCGCTGGAAAAGACCGACGATGGACTGGTCCCGTACTGGAGCTCGCACCTGCCCGATGCCGTCTCGGAAAAGGTGATCGTGTCCGGCCACAGCGTGCAGGAAGCTACACCGGCCATCGTCGAACTCCGCCGCATCCTGCATGAGGACATGGAGGCTCATCCGCTGCGGGCGAAGTAACGCCGGCATTCGCGGGCGAAGCCGCTTCCTTCGCATCCTGGTTGCGGGAAATCCCTCATCGCGTGTACGCATCCACCCTCCTATGCTGGCCCGACATCCCCGCAGGAGATCCACATGAACACGTCAGAGCCCAGCCGCCAGCCCAGCCCCGATCCGGCCGAGCGCGATGCGTTTTTCCCGTCGCCGTACTCACTGTCCCAGTTCACTTCGGCAACCACCGATCTGTCCGGCGCGGACTATCCGGACGCCCGCCGTGACGGGCGCTGGAAGGTGCTGATGATCGCCGCCGACGAACGTTATCTGCCGACCGCCAACGGCCATCTGTTCTCCACCGGCAACCATCCGGTGGAGACGCTGCTGCCGATGTATCACCTGCACAAGGCCGGTTTCGAAATCGACGTGGCCACGCAGTCGGGCAACCCGGTGAAGTTTGAATGGTGGGCGTTCCCACGCGAGGACCGCGAGATCGGCAGCCTGTACGAGCGCTACGAACCCCGCTTCCGCCAGCCCCTGCACCTGGACGACGTGGCGGCCGCGCTCGACGCCAGTTCGGACTATGCCGCAGTGTTCATTCCCGGTGGCCACGGTGCGTTGATCGGCCTGCCGGAAAGTCGCGCAGTGAAGGCCACCCTGCAGTGGGCGATGGACAATCAGCGCCACATCATCACCCTCTGCCACGGCCCTGCCGCGCTGCTGGCGGCCGGCGTGGATGAAGCCGATGGCGGCTCATTGTTCCGCGGCCATCGGATCTGCGCGTTCCCCGATGCGATGGACCGGCAGACACCGGATATCGGCTACATGCCTGGTCAACTGCCGTGGTTCTTCGGTGAACGCCTGGCCCAGCAGGGCGTGCAGATCGTCAACGAAGGCATCGATGGCAGCGTGATGCAGGACCGCCTGCTGTTGACCGGCGACAGCCCGCTGGCGGGCAATGCGCTGGGCAAGCTGGCCGCACGCACCCTGCTGGATGCGTTGGCAACGCGCTGACCGGCATGGACACCACCGTGCAGTCATTGCTGGTGCTGGAACGCGCACCTTCGTTGGCGGCGATCGGCGCGTTGCTGCGCAGCACCGGCGCGCCGCTGGGCTATGACCGCACGTTGATGTTCGCCACCGGCACCGATCTGGAACGCGGCGCGCAGCGCCTGTACTGGATCGATGGCGACTGGTTCGGTGAGACCGCCAGCACTGACATGGCGCACTACCTGCATGCATGCCCGGTCAATCGCCATGTGCTGGACAGCGATGCGCCCTTCTTCTGGAGCAAGCAGCAAGGCGTGCGCGGCGAGCGCTACCGGGTCGTGCGGCAACCGCGGGGCGAAGGACTGCACGGCCTGCAGGTGCCGGTGTTCGGTGCAACCGGCCTGGAAGGGGCGGTCAGCTGGGGCGGGCGCACGATCGACGCATCTCCATCGGCACGGTTGCTGCTGGAGCTGATCGGCACCGCCGCCTTCCGTGCGGCGCATCGGCTCTCTGTCGCCCCGGCGGTTGTGCCTGCCGGCACACTCAGCGCGCGCGAGCGTGAGGTCCTGCGCTGGGTTGCGGCCGGTCGTCGCCAGGCCGATATTGCTGCCACCCTGGGGCTGTCCACACGCACGGTGGAAAACCACCTGCGCAGGGCACGCCAGCGGCTGGGCGTGGCGACCACGGCGCAGGCAGTGCGCGCGGCCAGCCGGCGCGGTGAGATCGGCGACTGAACGAGGCGCGACACTTCCGGCTGCTGCGGTCGCATGCTAAACAGGCCAGGCGCATGTGCGCGATTGCAGAAGCAAGGATGATGCTGATGAAACTGCAACTGGCCTCGATGGCCGCATTGATGTTGGCAGTGGGCAGTATGGTACCGGCAAGCAGCCACGCGGCCGGGTCTCCCGGATCGACGACCGATTGCGTGCCCGTAAGACTGGGGCCAAACCTCGTGCATCAGCGCTGCACAGTTACCCGCACTCTGGCAGATGGCACCGTTTTCACGTCGGTGTACTGGATCGACCAGAACGGCCAGTGGTACCTCCCGGCAGACTGATCTGCACAGCACCTCGACTACAAGGAGAGTGATCAATGATGCTGCACAAGAAACTGTTCGCGTGTTCATTCGGTGCCGTGCTGGCGCTTGCCGGGCTGGTGCCCTCAGCGCCGGCAACTGCCGCCGAAGAGGTCGGCCTGCAGGAAGAGTGCGTACCCTTCCGTGCCGGCTTCGGCATCCACCAGCGTTGCACGCTGTACGTGGTCTATGACGATGGCACCCGCGTGGCCAGCGACCACTACAACCGCGACGAGAACGGGATGATGTACGACCCCTGATCGCCCAGCGGCATCCGCCGGGCGGTCGCACGCCGTCCGCCCGGCCCTTGCAGCCGCCCGTCCCGGCATACCGCTGCCCTTGCCTTCCATGGCATCCTCCATGAAACCGCTTTCATGGAATGGAGGGATTCCACGATGTTGTCACGCTTCCGCACGTCCGCGCTCTGCGCACTCCTGGCGTTTGCACTGCCTGCCGTCACCTGGGCAGCCTCGCCCGCGCCGCTGAAGGTGATGTCCTTCAACGTGCGTACGCCGGCCGATACCGACCCTGGCAAGCGCTGGCAAGACCGCCGCGATGCCATGGTCAAGGTGATCCAGCAGGCGCACCCGGCGGTGATCGGTACCCAGGAACTGGTGCTGGAGCAGGCCAACTACCTGGCCGAGCACCTGCCCGACTATCGCTGGTTCGGCGAAGGCCGGCGCGGTGGCAGTGGCGACGAACACATGGGCGTGTTCTACGACAGCAAGGTGCTGGCGGTGGAAGAATCCGGCAACTTCTGGCTGTCCGATACGCCCGGGGTCGCTGGCAGCATCAGCTGGGGCAACCTGTTCCCGCGCATGGTCACCTGGGCAGTGTTCCGTCGTCTGGATGATGGCCGTCGCTTCTACTTCATGAACACCCACCTGCCCTACCGCGACGAGGACGAACCGCGACGGATCAAGGGTGCCGAACTGATCGCCACGCGCGTGGCCGCGCTGCCTTCCGATCTGCCGGTGGTGCTGACCGGTGATTTCAACAGCGAGCCCGGCGGCGGCACCTATCAGGCCTTCACCCGGGTGCTGCAGGACACGCGCCCCCAGGTCAAAACACCGAAGGGTCCGCGCCTGACCTTCCACGACTTCACCGGCACGGCGACTTCGCAGCTGGACTGGGTGCTGGTACGTGGCTTGCACGCCCGCAGCTTCCTGACCGATGACCGCCGCATCGACGGCGTGCTGCCCTCCGACCACTTCCCGCTGGTGGTTGAGCTGGACTGGCCGAAGCCCTGAGCACTGCAGCGGCCCTCGCTACGGCGGGGGTCGCTTGCCCAGCAGCCGGTACAGCGCCTGGTGCTGGTCGCGCGCCTGGCAGATGCGTGCGCCGATGGCCAGGAACACCGCAATGCCGACAAGGCCAATACCCAGCAGTGAGTCGGGCAGGCGCAGGAAGCCGATCACCGCAGCCATTGCCGCCAGTACCAGCAGCATCACCACGGCGACCGACAGGCCGGCCCCCGGCAGGCCGGGATCGCCCAGCAGCGTCCGTTGGGTCGATTGCTTCTGTTCGCTCATGTCCCGTCCTCCCTTGGTTTCCCCACTAGTTACACGGTGGGCCGCAGTTCCGGCAGAGTCAGAAACGTCATGACCGCGACAACGCGCGCGGCGGCGCACGCGCTACCCTGCCGGCACCCTCATTGAGCGGAGACGGCACATGACCCATCGCAGCCGACTGGCCGGTTTCATCATCGATTGCCAAGACACGCCTGCCGCAGACAGCGCCCGCTTCTGGGCCGCAGCGCTGGGCCTGCAGGCTGAGCCCGCCCGTGCCGAAGGCGACGCAGAGTACGCCGACCTGACAGGTGCGCCGGCAGGCTTGAACGTAGAGGTGCAGCGGGTCGATCACCCGTCGCGGGTGCATCTGGATATCGAAAGCGACGACATCGACGCCGAAGTCGAACGGCTGGAAAAACTCGGTGCGCGCCGGGTCGGTTTCGTCAAACGCTGGTGGGTGATGGAAGCGCCCACCGGTCATCGTTTCTGCATCGTGCGCATGCGCGATCACGATGCCCCGGCCAACCTCTGGCCATAGCGAAAAAAGGGGACGGAAGCAGATGCTCCCGTCCCCTGCCGATCAGCGCGCCTGGGCCACGCTCGGCGCCTGCGGTGACTGGCCCCAGCCACCGAGTGCCTTGTACACGCCCACCACGCTGACGTTGACCTCCGATTCGGCGGCCGCCAGTGCATCGTCGGCCACCAGTTGCGTGCGCTGCGCGTCAAGCAGGGTCAGGAAGTCTTCCGAGCCCTCGCGGTAGCGGATCTGCGCCAGCGATTCGGCACGTCGCGCCGCCTGCGCCTGCTCGACCACAATGGCCAGCCGGGCCTGCTGCTTGGAATAGCGGGTCAACGCGTTTTCGGTGTCTTCCAGCGCCAGCAGCACCGCCTGTTCGTACTGCGCGGCTACGCCCTCGGCCTCGGCCTTGCTGGCACGCAGGCGTGCCTTGACCGTACCGAAGTCGAATGCCGCCCAGCTCAGCGACGGAGTCAGCGACCAGGCCTTGTTGTTGCCGTTGACCAGGCCACTGGCATCGCCACCGAGGAAGCCGACGAAACCAGACAACGACAGCCGTGGGAACAGATCGGCGGTGGCAACACCGACACGCGCGGTGGCGGCAGCCAGGCGACGTTCGGCGACCCGCACGTCGGCACGCTGACGCAGCAGTTCGCGGGTATCGCCCAGCGGCAATGCCTTGGCAAACGCCGGCACTTCGTGCGGCGCAAGCATGGCGGTCAGCACTTCCGGGCGCTGCCCAAGCAGCACGGCGAGCCGGTTGCGCGACTGCGTCTCGGCCACTTCCAGCAGCGGGATGTCGGCCTCGATGGCCTTCAACCGTGCGCGGCTGCTCTGCACGTCCAGCTCGCTGCCGGCACCCAGCTCCCAGCGTGCCTCGGTCAGCCGCTGCGTATCGCGCAGGTTGACCAGGGTGCGCTGGGCCACTGCGATGCGCTTCTGGGTGCCACGCAACTCGAAGTAGTTGCGTGCCACTTCGGCAGCGATGAGCACCTGCGCGTCGGCGAGGTTGGCCTGCTCGGCGTCCAGGTCGGCACGCGCGGCCTCTGCAGCACGGCGCTTGCGGCCGAACAGATCCAGCTCCCAGCCCGCATCGAAGCCGAGCTGGTAGCTTTCACTGAACACCCGCTGCCCACCCAGCTGCGGATCGGGTTGCTTGCGGCGATCGTAGCTGCCGCCAGCGGTAACGTGTGGCGCCTGGTCGAAGCGGCTCTCGACGAACACTGCACGGGCCTGGCTGACACGGGCAACAGCCACGCGCAGGTCCAGGTTGTCCGACAGCGCGCCGTGCACCAGCTCTTCAAGCACCGGATCATCGAACTGCGCCCACCAGCTGGCCACCGGCGAGGTGGTGCTGAACACCGGCTGCTGCGCGCCCTGCAGGACGACGGGCTCCTGCACCGGTGCTTTGTAGTTGGGGCCGACGCTGACACAGCCCGCCAGCACCAGGCTGGAGACGGCCATCGCCAGGGTGCGGATCACCATGGCAGCACCTCGCCCAGGTAAGTGAAGCTGCCGCTGGCACCGGACTCGCCGATCAACGACATCTGCACGCTGGAGCGTGCGCCCTCGGCGATTTCGATCTCGCCGTTGCCACCGTTCATATCGGTTTTCACGTAGCCGGGGTGCACGGTGTTGACCTTGATCGGCGTGCTGCGCAGCTCATGGGCCAGGGCCAGCGTCCAACTGTTCACTGCGGCCTTGGACGCGTTGTACGCCGGGATCTTGAAGTCGTAGATGCCCGAGGTCGGATCGGCATGCAGCGTCTGCGAGCCGAGCATGCTGGAGACGTTGACGATGCGGCCGGACTTGGCCTGCTTGATCAGCGGCAGGAAGGCCTGGGTCACTGCCACCAGCGCGTACACGTTGGTGTCGAAGGTGCGACGCCAGGTGTCCAGCGATTGTTCCGACGGCAGCTGTGCCGGGTTCTCGATCATGATGCCGGCGTTGTTGACCAGGATGTCCAGACGGCCATGGCGCTGACGCACCTGCTCGACCGCCTCGGCGATGCTGGCGTCATCGTTGACGTCCAGCTGCAGTGCCTCCACCGGCAGGCCCTCGGCCTGCAGCTTCAGCGCCAGTTCGACGGCGGTCTCGCGCTTGCGCCCGGCCAGCAGCGTATGCACGCCGGCCTGCGCCAGCTGACGCACGGTTTCCAGGCCGATGCCGCGGGTTGCGCCGGTGACCAGCGCGATCTTGTTCTGATGGGTGTTCATGGATTCATTGCCTTGGTAGGGGGAAGCGGGCGCCGGTGGTTGCCGGCGCCGCTGTTTTCCATGTCAGTGGTGGATGGTCGGCTCGCCGTGCTGCACCAGCTGGCCACCACCGTTGCGGGTGACGAACTTGCGCAGTGCCACGTAGAACACCGGGGTCAGGAACAGGCCGAACAGGGTCACGCCCAGCATGCCGGCGAACACGGTGATACCGGTCACCGAGCGCACTTCGGCGCCAGCACCATGCGACAGCACCAGCGGCACGGTGCCGGCGATGAAGGCGATGGAGGTCATCACGATCGGGCGCAGACGCAGGCGGCAGGCTTCCAGTGCCGCTTCGACGATGCCCTTGCCGCCCATCTCCAGCTCTCTGGCGAACTCGACGATCAGGATCGCGTTCTTGCACGCCAGGCCCATCAGCACCACCAGGCCGACCTGCACGAACACGTTGTTGTCGCCGCCGGTCATCCACACACCGAACAGCGCGGACAGCAGGGTCATCGGCACGATCAGGATCACCGCCAGCGGCAGCGACCAGCTTTCGTACAGCGCGGCCAGCACCAGGAACGCCAGCATGATCGCCACCGGGAACACGATGAAGGCCGCCTTGCCCTGGGTCGCCTGCTGGTAGCTCAGGTCGGTCCATTCGGTCGCCATGCCGACCGGCAGCACCTTGGCGGCGATGGCGGTGAGGTTGTTCATCGCTTCGGCCGAGGACAGCACACGCGGGTCGGCTTCACCGGCCAGGTCAGCGGCCGGGTAGCCGTTGAAGCGCAGCACCGGGTCCGGACCGTAGGTTTCCTTGACGGTAACCATCGAGCCGATCGGCACCATCTCGCCACGATCGTTGCGGGTGCGCAGCTTGCCGATGTCCTCGACGCTGTCACGGAACTGGCCATCGGCCTGTGCGATCACCTGCCAGGTACGCCCGAACTGGTTGAAGTCGTTGACGTAGGCCGAACCCAGGTAGGTCTGCAGCGTGTCGAACAACTCGGTCAGCTGTACGCCCTGGGCCTTGGCCTTGACACGGTCCACCTCGGCATCCAGCTGCGGCACGTTGGCCTGGTAGCTGGTGATCGGGAAGGCCATGCCCGGGGTCTGTGCAACCGCACCCTGCATCGACTGCACCGCGTTCTGCAACGCGCCATAGCCGAGGTTGCCACGGTCCTGGATGAACATCTGGTAGCCGTTGCCGTTACCGAGGCCAAGGATCGGCGGCGGCATCATGGCGAAGGCAAACCCTTCCTGCAGGCCGGCGATCTTCTGGTTGATCTCCGCATTGATCTGCGCGGCGGTGCGGCCATGGCGCTCGCTGAACGGCTTGAGCGGAATGAACGCGACACCGGTGTTGGGCGTGTTGGTGAACTGCAGGGCATTCAGGCCCGGGAACGAGATGGTGTGCGCCACACCGTCGGTTTCCTGGGCGATCTTGGCGACCTTGCGCAGCATTTCATCGGTACGCGCGATCGACGACCCTTCCGGCAGCTTCACACCCGCGATCAGGTACAGCTTGTCCTGGGTCGGAATGAAGCCCGGCGGCACCAGCTTGAAGATGAAGCCGGTACCCACCAGCAGCACCGCGTACACCACGAACACCGCACCACGACGGCCGAGGATCTTCGACACGCCGCGCTCGTACTTTTCCGAGCTGGACTTGAAGAAGCGGTTGAACGGACGGAACACCCAGCCGAACAGACGGTCGATGATGCGGGTCGGCGCATCCTTCGGCGCGCCATGCGGCTTCAGCAGGCGGGCAGCCAGGGCCGGCGACAGGGTCAGCGAGTTGATCGCCGAGATCACCGTGGAAATGGCGATGGTGACCGCGAACTGCTTGTAGAACTGACCGGTGACGCCCGACAGGAACGCCATCGGCACGAACACTGCACACAGCACCAGCGCGATGGCGATGATCGGCCCGGACACTTCGCGCATCGCCTGATGCGCAGCGGCCAGCGGGGTCAGGCCTTCTTCGATGTTGCGTTCAACGTTTTCCACCACCACGATCGCGTCATCGACCACGATGCCGATGGCCAGCACCAGGCCGAACAGGCTCAGCGTGTTGATCGAGAAGCCCAGCAGGTACAGCGCGCCGAACGTACCGACGATCGACACCGGCACTGCGATGAGCGGGATGATCGAGGCACGCCAGGTCTGCAGGAACAGGATCACCACCAGCACCACCAGCGCGATGGCTTCCAGCAGGGTCGAGACCACCGCCTTGATCGAGTCGCGCACGAAGATGGTGGTGTCATACACCGCTTCGTACTTCACGTCGGCCGGCATGGTCTTCTGCATCTCGTCCATGCTGGCCATCACCGCATCGCGGATCTCCAGCGCGTTGGCGCCGGGGGCCTGGAAGATACCGATACCCACCGCGTTCTTGCCGTCCAGCTGCGAGCGCAGGGTGTAGTCGCCGGCACCCAGTTCAACCCGGGCCACGTCCGACAACCGCACCACTTCACCGTCTACGCCGCTCTTGAGCACGATGTCGCCGAACTCCTGCTCGCTGCGCAGGCGGCCCTGGGCGTTGATCAGGGTCAGGAACTGGCTGTTGGGCATCGGCTCGGCGCCGAGCTGGCCGGCCGAGACCTGCACGTTCTGCTCGCGCATGGCGCGCACCACGTCGCTGGCGGTCAGGCCGCGCGAGGCAACCTTGTCCGGGTCCAGCCAGGCGCGCATGGCGTAGTCACCACCACCGAAGATCTGCGCGTCGCCCACGCCCTGGATACGTGCCAGCGCGTCCTTGACGTGCAGGCGGGCGTAGTTGCGCAGGTACAGGGTGTCGTACTTGCCGTTGGGGGAGGTCAGGTGCACCACCATCAGGAAGGTGGGCGACTGCTTCTGGGTGGTCACGCCTTGCCGGCGTACGTCCTCGGGCAGTCGCGCCTGGGCCTGGGCGACACGGTTCTGCACCTTCACCGCCGCTTCGTCCGGGTCGGTGCCCGGGCGGAAGGTGATGGTCATTTGCAGCACGCCGTCAGAGCCGGCCACCGACTTGAGGTAGATCATGCCCTCAACGCCGTTGATGGCCTCCTCCAGCGGGGTGGCCACGGTTTCGGCGATCACCTTGGGGTTGGCGCCGGGATACACGGTACGCACCACGACCGACGGCGGCACCACTTCGGGGTACTCGCCGATGGGCAGCATCGGAATCGAGATCAGGCCGGCGGCGAAGATCACGATCGACAGCACCGCCGCGAAGATCGGCCTGTCGATGAAGAAACGGGAAAAGTCCATGGAAGAATTCCTGGAAAAGGCCGTCGGCGGGCAACAGCCGCCCTGCCCCTCGCCAATCTGGCGAAGGCAGTGACGGCTGCCGCTGGCACCGGCAGCTAAGCGGGGACGCGGATCAGTGGTTCAGTGCGGCAGTTGCATCGCGACCCGGCGCCAGCGCAGCGGTGGGCTGCATCGCCACCGCCTTCGCCTGCACCGGCATACCGGGCATGAAGACCTTCTGCACGCCATCGATGATCACCTTGTCACCGGCGGCCAGACCCTTCTCGACAATGCGCAGGCCTTCGGCGGTGCGGCCAAGCTGGATGTCGCGACGCTGGGCCTTGCCATCCTTGTCGACCACGTAGACGTACTTGCGGTCCTGGTCGGTCAGCACGGCCTTGTCGTCGATCAGCATCGCCTGGAACTGGCCGCTGCCGAGCAGCTGCACGCGGGCGAACAGGCCCGGGGTGAACTGGCGATCGGCGTTGTCCAGCAGCGCGCGGACGCGGATGGTGCCGGTGCTGCGGGTCACCTGGTTGTCGAGGAAGTCGACCTTGCCCGTGTGCGGGTAGCCTTCTTCACCGGACAGGCCGACCTTCACCGGCAGCTCACTGTCGCGCTCGCTCGGGCGCTCGCCCTTGCGTGCCATCTGCGCGTACCGCAGGAAGGTGCTTTCGTCGGCATCGAAATAGACGAACACCGTATCCAGCGAGACCAGCGTGGTCAGCACGCTGGCACTGTCACCGGCGGTGACCAGGTTGCCGGCGGTGACCATCGCGCGACCGGCACGGCCGTCGATCGGCGCACGCACCTTGGTGAACTCAAGGTTGAGGCGGGCTGCATCCAGCGCGGCCTGCGCAGCCTGCACTGCCGCACCGGACTGGTCGGCGGCTGCGCGACGCTGTTCAGCCGTCTCGGTGGAGATCGCCTGCTGCTCGGCCAGGCGCTTGGCACGCTCGGACTCACTGCGGGCAAGCAACGCCTGGGTGCGGGCACGGGCCAGTTCGGCGTTGGCGCGATCGTACTCGGCCTGGTAGCTGCGGGCATCGATGGTGAACAGGACGGCGCCCTTCTTCACTTCTTCGCCTTCAACGTAGTTGACCTTGTCGATGTAGCCGGACACGCGCGGGCGCAGCTCGACGCTCTGCACGGCCTCGACACGACCGCTGAATTCGTCCCACTGGCTGACCTGCTTGAGCAGCACGGGGGCAGCTGAGACCTGCGGCGGGGGCGGTGCGCCAGCTTCTTCGGCATGGCCACCGCTGCAGGCAGCCAGAACGGCGGCAGCGAGGATCGACACGCCAGCCATCGCCAGGCGATGACGGAAACGATGTGGAGTGGTGTTGGGGGAAGTCATGGCATGCATCCGTACGGAGGGGTGGTACAGCTATTTGAGAATTGCTATCAACTTTTGGCGGCGTATCCTGCGACCTCAACCAAGGCTGAGGTCAAGCAACGCCTGCGGTGTCGCGCCACAGCGGCGGTATTTCCAGGTGCAGCAGCCCGCGCGGCAGTTCGGCATCACTGCTGTCGCAACGGACGATCGCGCGGTTGTCGCGGCAACCATCGAGCAGGGACACCACGCGGCGACCGACCAGCAGCGAACTGGGCCATTCGATGCAGGCGTTGGCGGCGTTGGCCGGGGTGCATACCGGGCTGCACACTTCCAGCATCTGCGCGCGAACGCCCACGGCCTGCGCTTCCTGGTGCACCACCTGCGCGTACATGCGCAGCGCGGCCGTGGTGATCGAGGTCTCGCCATAACCGGCCCAGGGCTTCAGCCCGGCCGGACTGCCGATCATCACGTAGCGACGGGCGTGCACGTTGTCCTGCAGCAGCGGCAACAGATGCCGCACCGCGTGCACATGCGGCATCAGGTCAGCCTGCAATGCCGCCGCCAGTGCGTCACCGCCGCGCTCGACCACACGACCGCGGTTGTACGGACCACCCATTGCCGCGATCACTGCCGCAAGCGGACGCGGACGCTGCGCCACGCGTTCGGCCACCACACGCGCAGAGCTGTCATCGCTCAGCGAACCCAGCATCGTCTGCAGGCCCGGCTCATCGGCGAACTGCTCGTGCAATGCAGCCAGGCGGCGCGGATCGCGGCCGACCACCAGCACGGGGCTGCCGGCCTCCAGCAGGGCGCCGACCACACCCTGGCCGACGGCACCGGTGCCGCCGAGAACCAGGACTTCGGGGGTCAGAATCCCATTCACGGGACATTTCCTCCCAAATCCGGGATAGTCCCGATTCGACGCAGTCGGTCACCCTTCTGCGAAGCAAGGCGCAAGGCACCGCCACGCTGCTGACGCATGGGTGCGGTAAACTCACGAAAGTCATTGTGTACCAAGGAACTAGGGCGGGATTCGACGGTCATCGCCAGGTCCAGGGCGTTCTGGCCGGCGATCCGGAAGCGGGCAAGAATGTTGCGCAGGCTCATGGCGGACGGGCTCCAATTAGCGAATGGCGCCACGATAGACCTCAAACCCCTACTTGATTAGTCCTGATTAAGGGGAATAATCATCCCGCCCCCGGTCCAATCGTTCTGTCACGATTGCCCCATCCCCGACGTCCAGGATTCCTGACCATGTCCCACGATCTCAACGAGACGCTGATCTTCGTCAAAGTGGTCGAGCAAGGCAGCTTCATCGCGGCTGCCAAATCGCTCGGCCTGCCCAAGACCACGGTCAGCCGCAAGGTGCAGGAACTGGAAACGCGCCTCGGTGCGCGCCTGCTGCACCGGACCACGCGCCGCCTCGGCCTCACCGAGGCCGGCTCGATCTATCACGAGCATTGCCAGCGCATCGCGCGCGAGCTTGAAGAAGCCGAAAGCGCGGTCAGCCAGCTGCAGTCCGGCCCACGCGGCTGGTTGCGCTTCACCGTGCCCTATTCGATCGGCATCACCTGGATCGCGCCGCTGCTGGGCCAGTTCCATGCGCAGTACCCGGAGATCCGCCTGGACATGCACATGGGCAACGAGAAGCTGGACCTGATCGCCGGCGAGGCCGATCTCGCCCTGCGCGTGGGTGCCCTGCCCGATTCCAACCTGGTGGCGCGCAAGCTTGGCAGCCTGCGCACGCAGGTGTTCGCCAGCCCGGCCTACATCGAGCGCTACGGCGAGCCGCTGCATCCGGAAGAACTGCAGTTCCACCGCATCCTGGCCATGCGCAAGCCGTACCACACCGGCAATTCGCCACGCTTTACCTGGCAGCTGGGCGAGAACGGTGGCGAGCTGCGCGACTTCCCGGTGACGCCGCTGATGACGGCCAACGACATGTCGGCGCTGAATGGTGCGCTGGTGTGCGGCGAAGGTCTGCTGCTGACCGGCGACGTGATGGCCAAGCCGTTCGTCGAGTCGGGCATGGTGCGCCGCGTGCTGGCCGGCTGGACCGGGCCGGAAGTGGATTTCAATGCGGTGTTCGCCGGTGGCCGCCTGGTCTCGCCGAAGGTACGCGCGTTCGTCGACTTCCTGGTGGAGAAGCTCAACTTCGACGCCAACTACATGCTGGCGCAGTGCCCCGGCGCGAAGCTGGCGCGGCAGCAGCAGGAACAGGAAGAAGCAGCACTGGCGAGCAGCGGCAAGCGGATCCTGGAGAAGGTGGCTGCGTCGGCGGCGTAGTCCACAACAATGCCGCCTCCAATCTCCTGGTAGTCGCCGACCTTGGTCGGCACGGCTCTCCACATGCGCTATCGGCGTGCCGGGCAAGACCGGCACCCACAAAAATGCCGCCTTCAAGGGCGGCATTTTCGTTCCGGCCGATGGCCTGACCGGCTCAAGCAACAACGCCAGGCATTATTGTTTGAGGGGAATCACTCGGATCTCGACGCGGCGGTTCTTGGCACGGCCGGCATCGGTGCTGTTGTCGGCAATCGGATAGGACTTGCCGGCGCCCAGGGTCTCGATGCGCACGCTCTGCACGCCCTGACCGATCAGGTACTGCGCCACCGAATCAGCACGCTCCTTGGACAGGCGGTTGTTGACCGCGTCGCTGCCGATGCTGTCGGTGTGGCCGACCACTTCGATCATGGTCTGGTTGTAGTCGCGCAGGGTGCCGGCAACGCCATTGAGCGAGCCGTAGAACTGCGGCTTCAGTGCCGACTTGCCGAAGTCGAAGGTGATGCCGTCCGGCAGGTTCAGCGTGATGTTGTCGCCCTGACGCTGCACATCGATGCCGGTGTTGGCGGTGCGCTCGCGCAGCGCGCGCTCCTGGCGATCCTGGTACTGACCCACGGCGGCGCCGCTGAGTGCACCGATACCCGCGCCGATCAGCGCGTGCTGGCGACGCTCGGTGGCGCTGTCGCCGGTCAGCAGGCCCGCGGCCACGCCGATGGCGGTACCGATCAGGGCATTGCGGCCGGTGCGGTTCTGCTGCTCGGTCGGGTTGCCGTACGGATCACTCTGCACGTAGGAGCCGCCGGTGGCGCAGGCCGACAGGACGGCCGCACTCATCAGGGCCAGTGCGACGTTGCGGGTGGTATTGCGGATCATGGTGTTCTCCTTGGTTTCCGGTCGGGCCGGCGGCTTGCGGGCGGCAACGAGGATAAACAGCCGGACGCGATGTCGGCATGATGATCGCACCGGCCGACAGGGACGTGTTCAGCTAGCTGTCTGGACCGCTCAGCCAGCGCTTTACCCCGCCGCCGACTGACGGTAGGCGGCCAGCGCCGCGTCACGGCCTGCCGCCAGGTCCACCAGCGGCGTACGCGGATACCCGGGCGCGCGTTCGGCCAACAGTTGCGGGTGCTGCCAGGGAGCGAAGCGCGCCTTCACCGGCAGCGCCGCCAGCTCCGGCACCCAACGACTGATGTAACTCGCTTGTGGATCGAACTTCTCGGCCTGGGTAACGGGATTGAATACCCGGAAATAGGGAGCCGCGTCGGCACCGGTACCGGCCACCCACTGCCACCCCATCGTATTGTTGGCCAGGTCCGCATCCACCAGCGTGTCCCAGAACCAGTGGGCGCCGTGCAGCCAATGCGCACGCAGGTGCTTGCACAGGTAGCTGGCGACGATCATCCGCACCCGGTTGTGCATGTAACCGGTATGCCAGAGTTCACGCAGGCCAGCATCGACGATGGGCACGCCGGTGTTGCCGCGCTGCCAGTCCTGCAGCTGGGCAGCACTGGGGTTGGCCCACGGAAAGCGATCGAAGCGTGGATTGAGGTTGTCGGTTGGCGTTTTCGGGAAGTGGTGCAGCAGGTGGTAGGCGAAGTCACGCCAGCCGAGCTGGCGCAGGTAGCCGTCGATGTCGGCATCGGTCCCGGCGCTGCGCAGGCCTTCCAGCGCGTGGGCAATGCGCCACGGGGCAATTTCGCCGAAATGCAGGTGCGGCGACAGCCGCGAGGTACCTACCCGGTCCGGCAGATCGCGCTGCTCGCGATAGCCGCGCAGCGCACCCTCCTCGAACACGGACAGCGCCTCGAGCGCACCGGCCTCACCCGGCTGCCAGTGCTCCCAGAAGCCGGAGTCCCACTGCAACGACGGCGCCAGCTGCAGCGCGTCCAGCGCCAGGCCTTCAACCGTGTGTGCGGCCAACGTGCGCGGCGCCTCCTGCAGGGCCGGCAATCGCCAATGGCTGAGCACGTTGCGCCAGTACGGAGTGAATACCTTGTAGGGCTGCCCTTGCTGGGTGGCGATGTCCCAGGGCTCGAACAACAGGCTGCCGTTGCAGCTCTGGGCATCAATGCCCTGCTCGCGCAGCGTGCGTTTGATGGCGGCATCGCGCGGTTGCGTCGCCGGTTCGTACTTGCGGTTCCAGTACACCGCCTCGGCGCCGGTCTGATCAATCAGCGCCTGCAGGGTCGGCAGGCTGTCGCCGGTGCGCAGCACCAGCGAGGAGCCGCGTGCACGCAGGTCGCCATCCAGAGATGCCAGCGAGCGGTGGCGCCAGGCGTTCGACGCGGCACCCGGCGCCCAGTCGCCCTCTTCGTGCGGGGCGTGGATGTAGACCGGCACCACATCGTGGCCCGCGTCCAGCGCCGCCTGCAGCGCCGGATTGTCCTGCAACCGCAGGTCCCGACGGAACCATACCAACGCTACCGACACGTGCACTGCCTCTCTGTTGCTGGGCAGCCATGATAGCCAGTGGCGGTGAAGGCGATGCGTGCGACCGGCTCTGCTAGGCTGCGTGCTCTCCTGCTTCCGCCCTGCCCTCGTCATGGATGATCTTCGCGCCACGTTTGCCCGCTTCGGCACCCTGCAACAGCAATCCGCCGACGCGTGGCAAGGGCCGTTCCCGTTGCCGGACGCGCTGGCCGGATTCTATGCACGCGTCGGCCCGTTCGGTGAGGTGTCCAATCCTGCCAAGGGCCCCAGCGGCATCACCGTACCGGGGCTGGAGGTGTGGCTGCCGCCGTTGCAGCGCCTGTGGGCGTATCAGGCGGGCTACCGCTGGAATGGCATTGATGGCGAGCCGATCAGCGACTGGCCGGCGCACTGGCTGGTGATCGCCGACCGTGGCGCCGATCCCCTCATCCTCGACATCAACGATGGCCGCGTGTTGTTCGCCCGTCATGGCGCGGGGCATTGGGACGCCGACGAGTTCGTCGCCGACGTACCGACCTTGATGGCCGCGCTGGCGGCAGCGGGCAGCGTTTACCTCGAGGCCGATGAGGATCTGTACAGCGATGACGATGATGGCGGGATCCGTCCCGAACACCGCGAAGCGGCGCTGCGCGCTGTCGCTGCAGTGCTGGGCGGCATGGATGAAGCAGAACTGTTCCTGGACGCGATGCAGTAGATCCACGCCATGCGTGGATGGTGCACGGGAAGGTTCAATCCACGCATGGCGTGGATCTACTTCATGCCTTCCCTGATCACCCGCCCGTTTCTCTTTTCAGCGGCGCCTGCTTCAGCAGTGCGGTCAGGAACGGGTGCAGCACCGAGTCTGCTGCGGTCACCGCGCTGCCCATCAGCAGCAGGGCAACGGCAATGGCGGCTACCGGAACCATGCGCGGGCGCGTGCTCATCGGTCTGTCCTCACTCCCAGCAGCGATCGGTGCGACCCTTGGCGGTCTGGGCGCGCGCGCAATCACGCGGAGCAATCCGCCCCTCCTGCAATTCCACCCGTTGCTTGCTGCCACTATCATCGCGCTTCAACTCGAAGGCGTCGTACAGGCGTCCGGTGACTGTGCGCGCTTCGTAGCGCAGATGCTGCGGGTCGATGCGCAACACCTGGAACAGCTGGGTGTCCTCGCCCACAGGTTCCATCGTCCTGCGTGCTTCGTCCGACAGCCGGTACTGCTTCGGCCCGGCTACGGTCACCACGTACTGTGGCGTTGCCGCCTGCCCTTCACCGCGACGGCCGTAGGTGTGGTCATGCCCCTGCAGCACCAGATCCACCTTGTGGCGTCGCACCACCGGCAGCAGCACGTCGCGCAGGGCGGCGTTCTCGCGGCCCTCGCGCGGTGAATAGAACGGCTGGTGCAGCAGCACGATCGTCCACGGCTGCCGGTTGCCGGCCAGCACCTTGTCCAGCCACTGCGCCTGCGCCTTGGCGGTGCCGAGATCCAGCGCCGAAGTGCCATCGACCACGGCCACGCGCACACCCTGCGCATCGAACCAGTAGCTGGTACCCGCCGCTGCATTGGCACCGTTGCCCGGCAGGGCGAAGGTCACCGGCCAATGACGGCCCAGCACGCGGCGCTCCTGCGGGGTATCCTCGAATTCCTCGAAATACTCGTGGTTGCCGATCGCCGGCGCCACCAGCGTCTCCTGCGCCAGCCAGCTGGTGGCGGCGAACCACTCGCCCCATTCGCTGTCGTCCATGTTGTCGCCACCACTGACCAGGTCACCGGCAAAAAGGCTGATCCGCGCATCCGGTGCAGCCTTCTGTGCAGCCCGCACCACGCGGCTGACATGGCTCACGTTCTTGTTCTGGGTATCGCCGAAATACAGCAGGGTCAGCGGCTGGTCGGCAGCGGCCAGCGTGCGCAGCTGGTTCCACGCGCTCCAGCTGCCATTGCCCTGTACGCGATAGACGTACAGGGTGTCCGGCTGCAGGCCATCGATGTCGGCACGATGATGATGCGACAGGCCGTTCTCGGTCTGCAGCACCTGGGTCCTCGCACGCACCTGGCGGATGCCCTCAATGGCCGGCGAATCGTCGGCCAGTGCGATTTCCAGCAGCGGCGACTGCACGCTGCCGTCGGTGCGCCAGGCCACCGCGAAACCGTGGCTGGGGTCGACCGACGGAGAGGCGACGATGCGGTCCGGCACCGATGCGGCTGCGTAGTAACGGCTGCCCGACGGCACCTGGGTGTTGGGCTCGGCCGCCGCCATCGCCAGCGATGGCAATGCCAACAGCAGGCCGACCGCAAGCAAGCGCATCAAACGCGCGCTCACGAACCGCACTCCAGCGGCAGGGCCAGCTGCTTGGCAATGCTCTCCCAGTCGAAGGCCACCACGCCCTGGTCATCGTGCACCGCGTACAGGGCGCCGTGCGGGAACCGCGGTGTCGGCTGCTGCATCATCCAGATGCCATCGGTGTTGGCCACGGCATTGCCCTGGAACGCGCCCACCGGCTTCAGCGTATGGCGGTCGAACAGATGGAACACGCTGCGCTGCTTGCCCTGCTCGGTGGTGATCCACCAGCCGTCCTTGCCACAGGTGCGCAGCATCACGCCTTCGGCCTGCGCCTTGAACACGTCGCGGCCGAAGGTGGTGCCGGTGAAGCGGCCCGCAAGGGTATAGACCTTGAATTCGCTGGCGTAGCTTTCGTCCTCTTCGGCGATCAGCAGGCGATCATTGGCCGGATCACCCCAGATCGATTCGACCACGCGCAGCGCGCCGGCTTCGCTGGTATCTCCGATGCTGGCGGTGAGCGTTGCATTGATCTTCGAGCCTTCGCGGGTCACGTGGTACTGGCGCACGCGCTTGTCCAGCTCCGCCAGCGGCGGCAGGATGTCCTTGCCCTGTCCGTCCTCGCCGTTGTCCCAGGAGTCGGTGACGTAGACGCTGTAGCCATCGGCGCGGCGGTCCACCCACAGGCCGTAGGGCTTGCGCAGGTCGTCGGCACCGAAGGTGGCCAACGGCGTGAAGTCCGGCAGCGAAAGCACCTGCACACGGTGGTTGTCGCGCTCGACGATCCACAGCAGGTCATCGATCACCGCGATGCCATTGGGGCGATCGAACTGGCCCAGGCCGGTGCCGGTGCTGCCGACATCACGCAGGTGCTGCCCATTGCTGCCGTCGTAGACCACCAGCTTGTCGGTGGCCTTGGCCGTGGCGATCAGCCAGGTCTTGCCATCCGGTGCCTGCCAGGAAGCCGGTGAATCGATGTTGTCGGCCGGGGTCATCGGGGTCAGGAACGCCTCGGCGATGGTCGCCACCTTGCGCTCGACCGGTGCCACAGCGCCCGTCGCTGCAGCCACGGCCGGCGCCTTGTCCGCTGCCGGTGTGCAGCCGGCGGCAAGAACGGCGGCCAGCGAGGCGGCCATCAGGGTCATGCCGCGCACCATCACAGTGCCACCTTCAGGCCAACGGCGTAGGTGCGACCATACTCTTCCAGCTGCAGGGTGCGCGAGCGCGTGCCCTGGTACAGCTCCAACGGCTTGTCCAGCAGGTTCTGCGCTTCAAAGTACACGCTCACGTTCGCGTTGAACTTGTAGTCCAGCGAGAAGTCGAGCTGGGTGTTGGGTGCCACGTAGATATCGAATGCACGGCCCTTGCCGATGGTGTCCAGGTACTCGCTGCGGTACACCGCCGCAAGGCGCGTGCTGAGGCCGTACTTTTCATAGCCGATGTGTGCGCTGTACACGTGCTTGGAGGCGCGCGGCAAGGTGAAGTCCTCTCCGGCGCGATCCTCGATGCCCGCGTCGAATTCGGTGTCCAGCCAGGTGCCGCTGGCGCCCACCAGCAGGCCGTCCAGGCCGGCGGGCAGGAAGGCCAGCTGCTGCTGCCAGTTCAGCTCCGCACCACGCACCGTCGCCTTGCGGCCGTTGATCGGCTGGGTCACGTCGAAACCGCCGTACGCCGGATCGTTGGTGCGTACCGTCTCGACGATGTAACCGTCGATGGACTTGTGGAACAGACCGAGCGAGACGATGCCGGTGCTGCCGAGGTACTTCTCCACCGACAGATCGATGTTCTTCGACTCGTACGGGTCCAGCTCCGGGTTACCCAGGCGCACTTCCTCGTCACCACGGCTGTAGCCGACGCGCGGCGAGATATCGCCGAAGGACGGGCGCGAAACAGTCTTGTTGGCCGAGGCACGCAGCACCCAGTCATCGGCCGCGTCGTAGCGCAGGTGCAGGCCCGGCAGCACGTTGGTGTAGCTGCTGTTGGCAACGCGCGGGGTCACGGTGTAGCTGCGGCCGTTGGCAGCCACATCGACCTGGTTGCCCTCGGCCTTGAAGCGGGTGTTCTCCACGCGCACGCCGCCGATGATGCGCAGCGCACCGACATCCCAGGTGCCCATGGCGTAGCTGGCGAAGATGTCTTCGCTGGCGGTGTAGTCCTCTTCCAGCGAGGTCATCGCATTGGCACCGACGTCCTGAGGACGGGCACTGAACTGGCCGCCGTTGGCCGCCCAGTACGCGCGCATGGCATCCGAATCCATGCCATCGCCCAGCGTGCCATGACGGTAGTCGGGCGAGCCGGTGGTCCAGCTCGACAGCGCGACCTTCGGGCCGACACGCAGTTCGCTTTCGTCGACGTTGACGTCGCGGTCGCGCCAGCGCCCCAGCAGGCCGAACTTGATGCTGCTGTTGTCGCCGTCGAAGCGCACGTTGACCTGTGCGCTGTGTTCCTTGTCGTTCACCTGCTTGGGCGAGATCACGAAGCGATCGAACGCGTAGTTGCCGTTGTCCAGCCACTGCGGGTTGTCGAAGCTGTAGCTGGGCAGGCGGCTGCTCTGGTCCAGCGTGCCGTTGAACGCCTTGCCGTTGAGCTTGAAGCGCGCCTCCATCTCATCGTTCACCCGCTCTTCGGTCCGGGTGAAGCCGAGCTTGTAATCGACCACGGCGTTGGTCAACTTGTTCTCGCCGCCCACGCTGGCCGCGAAGGTGTTCTCTTCCTTGGTGCGGTAACGCATGCGCTTGTCGATGGAATCCTTCGGCATGCCGTCCAGGCGGTACTGGTCGGCACCGGTCTTGACCATCTTCGCGTCGTCGAAGTTGAAGATCACGCGCTGGCGGGTTTCGGCGTCGTCGAACTGGCTGTACAGCGCACGCAGGTAGTACTTGCTGTCCTCGTTCGGGCGCCAGTCCAGGTTGAGGTTGGCGCCGATGCGCTTGCGCTCGATCTCATACTTGCGGTGCTGCAGGTTGATCGCGGTGACGTCGCCCGGCGCGGCATCGTCTTCGCCGTCGTACTCCACTTCGGTGTTGTCCGATTCGAACTTGCGCTTCTGGTAGTTCACGCCCAGCGCCACGCCGAAGGTGTCGTTGAACACTTCGCTGTAGTTGAAAGCGGCCTTCGGGCTGGTTTCGCCGGACAGTTGCTGGTGGCTGGCTTCGATCTTGCCGCGCAGGCTGCGGCCGTCACGATCGAAGGCCGAGGCCGATTCAACCAGGATCGCGCCGCCGATGGCGTCGCCCGGCATGTCCGGGGTCGGCGACTTGACCACGCGCAGGCGCTCGGTCGAATCGGACGGAATCACATCCAGAGGCGCGGCACGGCTGGAATCTTCCGGGGTGCCGATGGCGATGCCGTCGACGCTGACGCTGTTGAGGTTGGCATCCAGGCCACGCACCACCACGAAACGGCCTTCGCCCTGGTCGCGGGTCACGCTGATGCCCGGCAGGCGCTGCAGCGACTCGGCCACGTTCTTGTCCGGGTACTGGCCCAGCGCGTCGGAGGACACGGCGTCTTCGATGGCGTCGCTGCTGCGCTTGAGGTCAACCGCGCGCACCTGCGATTCCAGCTGCGCACGTACTTCGATGCGGTCCAGATCGGTCGCCGCAGCGCCGCCGCCGGTCGCTGCAGCAGTTTCGGCTGCCAGTACCGACGGGCTGGCCGTCACCAGCAGCGAGAGGCTGATTGCCAGGCCCAACGTGTTCTTCTTCTGCACAGCTATCCCCAACGGTGTAAAGATTGGGTCAGCACGGTATGTCCGCGAGGTTTCATGGGCATGACACCGGTGGAGCCTGGCCTGCCGGCCCCGGCTCGGCACCATCGCGCATTCCGCTTAAAATGGGGCTCTCCCCTTCTGCCAGACCCTCCCATGAAGATCGTCGAAGTGCGCCACCCGCTGGTGCAGCACAAGATCGGCCTGATGCGCAACGCCGCGCTCAGCACCAAGGATTTCCGCGAACTGGCCAACGAACTTGGCACGCTGCTGGCCTACGAGGCCACCGCCGACCTGGAAACCGAGCCGCACACCCTGCCGGGCTGGTCCGGCCCGGTCACCGTGCAGCGCATCGCCGGCGCCAAGATCACCGTGGTGCCGATCCTGCGCGCCGGCTTGGGCATGCTCAGCGGCGTGCTGTCGCTGATCCCGGCCGCCCGCGTCAGCGTGGTCGGCCTGCAGCGCGATGAAGAAACCCTGCAGCCGGTGCCCTACTTCGAGCGCCTGACCGGCCGCCTGGAAGAGCGCGACGCGCTGATCCTCGACCCGATGCTGGCCACCGGCGGCACCCTGATCGCCACCATCGACATGCTCAAGCGCGCCGGTGCCCGCCGGATCAAGGGCATCTTCCTGGTTGCCGCGCCGGAGGGCATCGAAGCAGTGAAGGCCGTGCACCCGGACGTGGAGATCTACACCGCTGCGATCGACGCGCAGCTCAACGACAAGGGCTACATCCTGCCGGGCCTGGGTGATGCCGGCGACCGCATCTTCGGTACCCGCGTGGGCTGAGATCAACCCAGGTCGGAGCGCTTTCGAAAGGAAGTGCTCCACCTGCTCCAGGCACCTTCACGCCGGCTTTGCGGCGACGGGCGAATGCTCCGCGCACCCGCCCTGCCCTGGAGCCACCATGAAAGCATCATTCCTGCTCGCCGCCGCCCTGCTGCTCAGCCTCCCGCTTGCCGCCAACGCCGGCACCCCGCAGCAGCAGCGCATGGCCGACTGTTCGGCCAAGAACAAAGGGCTGAAAGGCGACGCCTACAAGTCCGCGCAGAGCACCTGCCTGAGCTCGCACGCAGCCGCGCCGGCAGCCCCCACCACGCCGCAGGAACGCATGAAGAAGTGCAACGCCGACGCCGCCACCAGGAAGCTCGCCGGCGACGCCCGCAAGACCTTCATGAGCAGCTGCCTCAAGGCATAGTAAAAAACAGCGAAGAAAGGCCCATCCACGCATGGCGTGGATCTACTGACCGTCGTTGAACGGGGTCAGAGCCCGATAGATCCAGCGGGTGTCCCATCCGTCACCTGGAACCTGTCGAAGGCGGGGCGGTGTCGGATGGCGGGGACGCCGCAAGTACGTCCTTGTAGGCTCAGCCGCGCCATCCATGGCGCGGATGCCCCGCAATCCGACACCGCCCCGCCACCCCACGGATAGCCCGCTGTTGCTGTTGCTGTTGCTGTTGCTGTTGCTGTTGCTGCTGCCGTTGATTCGGCAGGTGCAGGGCGCAGCCCTGCCGGCAAACCTCACCCCAACGCCCGCGCCTTCAGCTCGCCCTGCTCATGCAGCGTAACGAAACGCCCCTTCTCATCCCGCCCGACCTGCGCCAGCGCCACCTGCGGATCATGGGTAAAGAACAGATGCACGTTGCGCGCCAGCTTGTCTTCCAGGAACTGCCGCTTCTCGTCGATCAGCAGCTCGGCATTGCGGTCGTAGCCCATCGTGATCGGCACGTGCACCCACGAACGACCGGGAATCAGATCGGCGCAGAACACCACACCGCCGTGCGCCCCTGCGCCTGCGCGCCCCTGCCCTACGATCTCGGCCAGCATCAGCCCCGGCGTGTGGCCGTCGCTGTAGCTGAAACGCACGCTGTGGCCGAGCACTTTCGAATATTCACCGTCCACCACTTCCAGGCGCCCACTGGCCTGCAGCAGGCCCGGCAGTTCCGGAATGAAGCTGGCACGATCACGCGGGTGCGGCTGCAACGCGCGCTGCCAGTGCTGCGCACCGACCACGTACGTCGCATTGGGGAACAGCAGTTCCGGTTCACGGCCTTCGCGCCACGCCGCCAGCAGGCCACCGGCATGGTCGAAATGCAGATGGCTGAGCACCACCACGTCAATGTCTTCGTGCTCGAAACCGGCTTCGCGCAGTGAATCGATCAGCACATGCTGGCTTTCCTGCACGCCATAGCGCTCGCGCATGCGCGGATCGAAAAACGCACCGATGCCGGTTTCGAACAGCACCGTTTTGCCCTCAAGCGGGCTCGCCAACAACGCACGACAGGCCAGCTCGATGCGGTTGAGCTCGTCCGGTGCTGCCCATTTCTCCCACAACGCACGCGGTGCATTGCCGAACATCGCACCGCCATCCAGGCGCTGGGTATTACCGCGGATCGACCATAGTTTCATGGCGCAATTATCGGTCGCCGCTCGTTAAATAATCGCTAGCGGGGAAATGAAAAACCCCGCCGTTGCGGGCGGGGTTCTCAGGTCTGCGTCCGCTGGGCATGGCCCGGCGCTACAGCCGGATCAGGGAGCCGGCACGACCTGGGCGCTGCCGACCGGGTTGCGCGGATCGCTGCCGCCAAACAGCTTGTTGGCCTTGCGGTCCCACTCCACCGTCTGCAGGTTGCCCCACACATGGCTGGAACCACGACCACCGGCGGCGACCTCGCCCGGCAGGTCGATCTTGTGGCCCATCGCCTGCAGCTGCTTGATGGTGCCAGCGTCGAATGCGTTGCTCTCGGCCTCGATCAGGTCCGGCAGCCACTGGTGGTGGTAGCGCGGCAGCGCGGCGACCTGCTGCGCATCCAGGCCAGCGTCGTAGCCGAGGATGCCCAGCAGCACCATGGTGATGATGCGGCTGCCACCAGGCGTGCCCAGCACGATCACCTTGTCGTCGTTCTCCATGAACGTCGGCGTCATCGAGCTGAGCATGCGCTTGCCCGCTTTCGGTGCATTGGCGGCGTAGCCCATCACGCCAAAGGCGTTTGGCGTGCCCGGCTTCAGCGCGAAGTCGTCCATCTCGTTGTTCAGCAGCACACCCGTTCCCTTCGGAATCAGGCCCGAGCCGTACAGCAGGTTGACGGTCTGGGTGGCGCCGACACGGTTGCCGTCACGGTCGATGATCGAGAAATGGGTGGTCTCGTCATCTTCCAGCGGCGTCGGGTTGCCCGACAGCAGGTCGCTGGGGGTGGCCTTTTCCGGGTGGATGGTCGCACGCAGGCCCTGCGCGTAATCCTTGCTGGCCAGCACCTTCTGCGGGATCTGCACGAAATCCGGATCACCGAGGAAGAAGGTGCGGTCGCGGTAGGCACGGCGCATCGACTCCACCACCAGATGGGTGCGGTGCGCCGCATCCATCTGCTTGATGTCCCAGCCTTCCAGGATCTGCAGCATGCTGGCCAGGGCGATGCCACCGGAGGACGGCGGCGGCGCGGTGGTGATCTTCCAGCCGTTGTAGTTGAAGACGATCGGCGCGCGCTGCTTGACGCGGTAGCCGGCCAGTTCCTCGGCAGTCCACTTGCCACCGGCCTGCTTCACGCCGGCCAACAGCAGCTTGCCGGTCTGGCCCTTGTAGAAGCCATCGAAGCCACCGGCTGCCAGGCGCTCCAGGGTCTGCGCCAGTTCCGGCTGCTTGAACAGGTCACCGGTGGCGATCGGCTTGCCATTGCGCAGGTAGACCTCGCGCGTACCGGGATAACGTTCCATCACTTCGCGGCGCGAGGCATAGCCCTTGGCCATGCGCTCATAGACCGGGAAGCCTTCACGCGCGATGCGGATCGCCGGCTGCAGCGAGGCCGCCAGCGGCAGCTTGCCGTGCTTGGCCGACAGTTCGACCAGCGCCGCCGGCAAGCCGGGAATGCCGGCCGACCACGGTCCGTTGACCGAACGATCGCGGTCCAGGTCGCCCTTCTTGTCGAGGAAGGCCTGCGGCGTGGCCGCGGCCGGTGCGGTCTCGCGCGCGTCCAGCATCACGTCCTTGCCGGTGGCCGCATCGTGCAGCAGAAAGAAGCCGCCGCCGCCCAGTCCAGAACTGATCGGCTCGACCACGGCCAGGGTGGAGGACACCGCCACCGCCGCATCGAAGGCGTTGCCGCCCTGGGCCAGGATGTCGACACCGGCCTGGGTGGCCAAAGCGTGGCCGCTGGCGATCGCGGCGCCATCAGGGCGCTCGGCGCGGGCCGGGGCATCAGCCCAGGCAAAGGGGCTCAGCAGCAGGCCGAGCAACAACAGGGGGCGGGCGAACGGCTTCATTCGGATGGGGGCTCCGCATAGAGTTCGGGATGATCGTGCTGCAGTTGGCGCAACTTGGCCAGCAGCTCGATTTCGGTTTCGACGATGTCCGGATCGGGGTCGATGCACTCGACCGGGCACACGACCACGCACTGCGGTTCGTCGAAATGGCCCACGCACTCGGTACAGCGGGCGGGGTCGATCACGTAGATGGTTTCACCCATCGTGATGGCCTGGTTCGGGCAGGCCGGCTCGCATACGTCACAGTTGACGCAGAGCTCATTGATTTTCAGCGACATGGCGATACTCCACGCCCGCGCCTTGGGACAAAGGCCGGCCTGCGCGGGCGCGCGGGCCGGTCAGGTCATCAGCGGCGCCCATCGCAGGGCGCCGCCCGGGTCGTGCCGAAGCACGACCGCCTCGGCTCGGTCTTACTTGGCTTCGACGAAAATGTACTCGGCACCGGTCGGCTGGACCACGGCCTGGACGCGGGCGTTGTCGGCGGACTGGCCGATGAACACGACGCGCACGCCCTTCATGGAATCCGGCGAGACGTCCTTGAACACGACCTGGATCATGTCAGCCATCTTGCCCGAGGCCGATGAACCGAAGGCCAGCATGTTGCCCGGCTGCACGCCACGGGCCACGGCCTGGGTCGCGCTCTCGGTCTGGCGCTCGTACTTGGCCTGGAAGTCCGGGTCGGTTTCCGGCGAGAGGTAGTACAGGAACGGGCTGTTGGTGATGTTGCCCATGTTCTGGATGGCCACTTCCTGCAGGTACTTCTTCCAGCCTGCGTCGTCTTCCTTGGCCGGGGCGACCAGCGCCTGCTTGGCTTCGTCGACCGGAGCGGCTTCTTCCTTCTTGCAGGCGGTGAAAGCCAGGGCAAACGAGGCGATCAGCATCGCGCGCATGGTGTTGTTCATGGGTTTCCTCCCGGAATGTTGCGTGTTGGTGTGCGTAATGGGGTGCGTGGTACTACAGGATCTACTGCTGGGCAGGGCTTACGACTGCGCCGACTTCGCTTCGCGGACCTTGCGCAGCGCCTCGAGCACGGCGGCCGGCACGAAGCCGGACACATCACCACCCAGGCGTGCGATCTCGCGGACCAGCGAGGACGAGATGAAGCTGTGCTGCTCGGCCGGGGTCAGGAACAGGGTCTCGACCTCCGGGATCAGGTGGCGGTTCATGCTCGCCATCTGGAATTCGTACTCGAAGTCGGACACCGCGCGCAGCCCGCGCAGCAGCACCCCGCCCTGCACCGAACGTACAAAATGGGCCAGCAGCGTATCGAAGCCGATGACCTCGACGTTGCTGTGGTGGCCCAGGGCGCCACGCGCCAGCTGCACGCGCTGTTCCAGCGGCAGTGCCGGTCCCTTCGAGGGGCTCTGCGCCACGCCCACCACGACCTTTTCAAACAGCGGCGCGGCCCGGCTCACCAGGTCGATGTGACCGTTGGTGATGGGGTCGAACGTGCCGGGATAGACGGCGATGCGGCGGTTGGCCACGGTCATGGGCGGTTGCAGATGTTCAGATGAGGTCAAAGTGTAGCAGCGGCACGGCGGTACAGGGCAAAGCGCACCTCGCGGGTGCTGCCATCGCGGTGCAGCAGCCATTCCGGGGGCAGCACCGGCACGTGGCTGGCTGGCGACTCCAGGTACAGCCAGGCATCGGCGGCCAGATGCCGCGGCAGCTGGGCCAGCACGTCCTGCCACAGACCATCGGCGAACGGCGGGTCGATGAACACCAGATCGGCCTGCTGCGCCGGCGCGGCCTGCAGCCAGCGCAGCGCGTCGGCCTGGGCGACCGTGACGCTGTCGCCCGCCTGCAGTTTGGATACGGCCGCGGACAGATTGCGCGCCAGTTGCGCATCGCGCTCGACCAGGGTGGCATGCGCGGCACCGCGCGAGACGGCTTCCAGCCCCAGCGCGCCGCTGCCGGCGAACAGGTCCAGCACGCGGGCCCCGCCCAGCTTGGGCATCAGCCAGTTGAACAGGGTTTCGCGCACGCGGTCGCTGCTGGGCCGCAGGCCCGGCAGGGTCGGCACCGGCAGGCGGGTATTGCGCCAGCGCCCGCCGATGATGCGCACCTGGCCGTCATTGCCACCACGGCCGCTCATCGCCGCCCCCGGCGGGAGGTATTCGAGAATTTCAGCATGAGCGGGATTGTAGTTCGGCCGGGCTGCGCCCGGCACCCGCAGAGGCCGAAGCAAGGGCCGGAGCAACGTCAAAAGCTGGTTTCCTGTGGGTTGGCGGGGTGGGTCCGGTTGAGGGGGCCGCTGCAAGTACGTCCATGTAAGCTCGGTCGCCGCATCCATGCGGCTCACGCCCCCTCAACCGGACCCACCCCGCCTTCGACAGTTTCCTGCAATCTGCAGTAGATCCACGCCATGCGTTGATGAACATCTGTCAGGTATCGAAGGAATTGATGAAATCAGATGCCCAGCCGTTGTCACCGTCACCGGGAAACTGTCAGAGGCGGGGCGGTGTGGGTTGGCAGGACCGTTGGCGCCATGGGCCCGAGGCATGCCTCGGGCGGGTTGGGCAGGATGCCCAACCCCGGTCTTGCCGTGTGCGCAGGACAGCGCACACGAGCAAGGCGCCATCGAGCCCCCATGGATGGGTTTACGGCGTGTCCTGCCCACCCACACCGCCCCGCCATCCCACGGAATGCCCGCTGTTGCTGCTGCCCTGGCCTCTGCGGGTGCAGGGCGCCGCCCTGCCCGACCAACCCCTTGATTTCGGGACAATCACCCTTACCCCTTGGCGAGGCCGCACGCGCTGACGCGGCACCGCACATGGAGCCCTACCCGATGACCGAAACCGTCCAGACCGAAACCCTTGGCTTCCAGACCGAAGTCAAGCAGCTGCTGCAGCTGATGATCCACTCGCTGTACTCCAACAAGGAGATCTTCCTCCGCGAGCTGGTCTCCAATGCCGCCGACGCCGCCGACAAGCTGCGCTTCGAAGCCCTGACCCAGCCCGAGCTGCTGGAAGGCGACAGCGAACTGCGCGTGCGCGTCAGCTTCGATCCGGCCGCGCACACCATCACCATCGAAGACAACGGCATCGGCATGAGCCGCGCCGACGCCATCACCCACCTCGGCACCATCGCCAAGTCCGGCACCGGCGACTTCCTGCGCCAGCTCTCCGGCGACCAGAAGAAGGATTCGCAGCTGATCGGCCAGTTCGGCGTCGGCTTCTACAGCGCCTTCATCGTCGCCGACGAAGTCGAAGTCACTTCGCGTCGTGCCGGCCTGGCCGCCAGTGAAGGCGTGCGCTGGACCTCGCGTGGCGAAGGCGATTTCGACGTTGCCACCATCGACAAGGCCGAGCGCGGCACCCGCATCGTGCTGCACCTGAAGGATGGCGAGCACGACTTCGCTGAAGGCTGGCGCCTGCGCAGCATCCTCAAGAAGTACTCCGACCACATCGGCCTGCCGATCCAGATGCCCAAGGAAGGCGGCGAAGAAGGTGCTGCCGTCGAATGGGAGACCGTCAACCGCGCCAGCGCGCTGTGGACCCGCCCGCGTACCGAGATCAGCGATTCGGAGTACACCGAGTTCTACAAGCACGTCGCCCACGATCACAGCGATCCGCTGGCCTGGAGCCACAACAAGGTTGAAGGCAAGCTGGAGTACACCTCGCTGCTGTACGTGCCGGGCCGTGCACCGTTCGACCTGTACCACCGCGATGCGCCCAAGGGCCTGAAGCTGTACGTGCAGCGCGTGTTCGTGATGGACCAGGCCGAGCAGTTCCTGCCGCTGTACCTGCGTTTCATCAAGGGCGTGGTCGATTCCAACGACCTGTCGCTGAACGTCTCGCGCGAAATCCTGCAGTCGGGCCCGGTCATTGATTCGATGAAGGCCGCGCTGACCAAGCGTTCGCTGGACATGCTGGAGAAGCTCTCCAACGACAAGCCCGAACAGTACGCCACGTTCTGGAAGGAATTCGGCCAGGTGCTGAAGGAAGGCCCGGCCGAGGACTACAACAACCGCGAAAAGGTCGCCGGCCTGCTGCGCTTTGCCTCCACCCGTGGCGATGGCGATGCACAGACCGTGTCACTGGCCGACTACATCGGCCGCATGGCCGAAGGCCAGGACAAGATCTATTACCTGACCGGCGAGAGCTACAGCCAGGTGCGCAACAGCCCGCACCTGGAAGTGTTCCGCAAGAAGGGCATCGAAGTACTGCTGCTGACCGACCGCATCGACGAGTGGCTGATGGGCTACCTGACCGATTTCGACGGCAAGGGCTTCGTCGACATCGCCCGTGGCGACCTCGACCTGGGCGCGCTGGAGAGCGAAGCGGACAAGCAGGAACAGGAAGCTGCAGCGAAGGACAAGCAGGGCCTGGTCGAGCGCCTGAAGACCGTGCTCGGCGATGACGTGGCCGAAGTGCGCGTGTCACACCGCCTGACCGATTCGCCTGCGGTGCTGGCCATCGGCGAACAGGACCTGGGCCTGCAGATGCGCCAGATCCTGGAAGCCAGCGGCCAGAAGGTGCCTGACAGCAAGCCGGTACTGGAGATCAACCCGGGTCACCCGCTGATCGCCAAGCTTGATGCGGAAGCCGATGGCGCGCGTTTCGACGACCTGGGCCGGGTGCTGTTCGACCAGGCTGCGCTGGCCGCCGGCGACAGCCTGAAGGATCCGGGTGCTTACGTGGCCCGTCTGAACAAGCTGCTGCTGGAACTATCGGCCTGATTGACGCCGGTATCGCCCAGACTGGTGGGTGCCAACCCCGGTTGGCACCGCCATTGCCCCGGTAGAGGCCAACCTTGGTTGGCGCTGTCGCTGCCCTGGTAGGTGCCAACCTTGGTTGGCGCTTGGTTCGACTGCAAAAGCGTGCCAACCAAGGTTGGCACCTACCAGAGCGGATCGCGGTTGTCCCCCGAAGCAGGGCCAGGTTGGTATTCCGCAGAAGCACGCCACGGTTGCCCAGGGCCAGCCACCGGGCCCGCCCAGAGCCGGTCGGATCAGGCCTGTCGATCCAGCAGCGAGCCCAGCATCTGGTCCTCGCGGCGGATCAGCGCAGCATCGGCAGCAAAGGCCACCACCTCGGCCTTGGCGGCCAACAGGTCACCCAGCGGCGCGGACGGGTCGGTGCCTCCAGTGGAGATCACGCGGGAGTCCACCCCGCCCTGCGCTGCCGCTTCGCGCTGCAGTTGCAGGCGCGGTGCACCCGTGGTCGCCAGGTTGGCCACGTTGTGCGCGGCCACCTGCACGCCCCGCTGGGCCGCACGCATCCCGCTGAGGACAACACCGGTCACATCGTTCATCGGGGGGTCCCCCAGGCCACCCAACGCAGCCTTCCGCACCGGTTAACGGCCGCGCGGCTGCGACCTTGAGTCCACGCCGGCCAGACAGGCCCGGGTGGTAGCATATCCCTCTGATTTCAGCGCCTTTTGCCAATGCTCAGTTTTTTCCGCCGCAAGAAGCCCCAGGACGCCGCCACACCGGACGCGCCCAAGACCCAGCACTACTCGGCTGAAGAGCTGGCGGCGGCATTCCCGTCGGCCGCGCCGCCCGAGCAGGCCCCGGCCGCACCGGTAGCCCCGCCCGTGGCGGAAGCGCCGGTGCCAACCGCCGCGCCCGAAGTCGTCGCGCCCGCAACGTCAGCAGCGCAGGCAACGCCGGAAGCGCCGCAGGAAACCACTGCCGAAGCCCTGCCGGAACGCGTGCTGGCACCGGAGAACTTCGCCGCCGAAGCGGCCGCCGCCGCTGCGGTCCTCGCTCCGCTGGCCCCGGTCATCCCCGCGCAGGAACCGGCCGCCCCGGCCGCCGACCTGCCGGTGCTGGTCGATGCCCCGCCTGCCCCGGCCGGCAAGCCCGGCTGGCGCGAGCGCCTGCGCAACAGCGCATTCGCCCGCAGCTTCGGCGGCCTGTTCTCGCGCAATCCCAAGCTCGATGACGACCTGCTGGACGAGATCGAGACCGCGCTGCTGACCGCCGACGTCGGTGTTGCCGCCACCACCGAGCTGATCGCCGACCTGCGCAAGCGCATGAAGGCGCGCGAATTCATCGATGCCAACGCCCTGCTGGCGGCACTGCGCGCCGATCTGATCGCGATCCTGCAGCCGGTGTCCAAGCCGCTGGTCATCGACCGCAACGCCAAGCCCTTCGTGGTGCTGACCGTTGGCGTCAACGGCGTCGGCAAGACCACCACCATCGGCAAGCTGGCCAAGCGCTTCAAGGACGAGGGCCATAGCCTGATGCTGGCCGCTGGCGATACCTTCCGCGCTGCCGCCGTGGCCCAGCTGCAGATCTGGGGCGAGCGCAACGGCGTGGCCGTGGTCGCGCAGGGGCAGAACGCCGATGCCGCCTCGGTTGCCTACGACGCGTTGCAGGCCGGCAAGGCCCGTGGCACGTCGGTACTTATCGCCGATACCGCCGGCCGCCTGCACACCCAGTCCGGGCTGATGAACGAGCTGGGCAAGATCCGCCGCGTGCTCGGCAAGATCGACGAAAACGCGCCGCACGAAGTGCTGATGGTGATCGACGGTACCACTGGCCAGAACGCGCTTTCGCAGCTGCGCCAGTTCAATGCCGCGGTCAAGGTGACCGGCCTGGTGGTGACCAAGCTGGACGGCACCGCAAAGGGCGGCGTGGTGTTCGCGCTGGCCCGTGAGTTCGGCATTCCGATCCGTTTCGCCGGCATCGGCGAGCGTCCGGAAGACCTGCGCGTGTTCGATCCGGAAGCTTTCGTCGACGCACTGTTGCCCGAAGCGCTGGGTGCCTGATACACCGCGCAGCCACGCATGGCGTGGCTCTACTGCAACCCGGTAGAGCCACCCCATGGGTGACCGGCCGCTGCCGTAGTAGAGCCACCCCATGGGTGGCTGCCTCCTGGAGTACCGATGCCCCGCCAGCCGAACGCCAGCGCCACGCCCGCTCCTGAGCACGGCTTCGTCGCCCGCCTGCTGCACTGGTTCGACGACCACGGCCGCCACGATCTGCCCTGGCAGCATCCGCGCAGCCCGTATCGGGTCTGGTTGTCCGAGATCATGCTGCAGCAGACCCAGGTGGCAACGGTCATTCCGTACTTCCACCGTTTCCTGCAGCACTTCCCCACCCTGCCCGACCTTGCCGCCGCCAGCAACGACGCGGTGATGGCGCAGTGGGCCGGGCTGGGTTACTACGCCCGTGCGCGCAATCTGCATGCGGCCGCCAAGCGCTGCGTGAGCGAACACGGGGGCGACCTGCCGCGTGATTTCGATGCCCTGCACGACCTGCCCGGCATCGGCCGCAGCACCGCCGGCGCGATCCTCAGCCAGGCCTGGAACGACCCGTTCGCGATCCTCGACGGCAACGTCAAGCGCGTGCTCAGCCGCTATCACGGCGTCGAAGGCTTCCCCGGCCTGCCCGCCGTCGAAAAGCAGCTGTGGGCCATCGCCGAAGCGCAGGTCGCCCAGGTACCGGCCGGGCGCATGGCGGACTACACCCAGGCGCAGATGGACCTCGGTGCGACGGTCTGCAGCCGGTCCAGACCGGCCTGCGTGATCTGCCCGCTGCAGGCCGATTGCGTAGCCCGTCGCGAAGGCCGCACGGCCGAGCTGCCAACAGCAAAGCCGAGCAAGGTGCTGCCCGAACGCGAGGCGGTGGCCCTGCTGCTGCGCGACAAGCAGCAGCGCGTGCTGCTGCAGAAGCGGCCGGATACCGGCATCTGGGCGCAGCTGTGGACGCTTCCGCAGGCCGATGCGGGCAGCGAGCTGCAGGACTGGTTCGACGTGCACGTCGATGGTTCACTGGAAGATGCCGAGGAACTACCGGTGCTGCAGCACACCTTCAGCCACTACAAGCTGCATCTGCAGGTATTGTCACGGCAGGTGCACGGCCTGCGCGTGGAAGAACCCACGCTGCGCTGGGTCGACGACGCCGAACTGTCTGCACTGGGCTTGCCAGCCCCCATCCGAAAACTGCTTGATGGCACGCCCATCAAGGCCCCGAAGCGAACCTCCGCAAAATCCCGCAACCACGAGTGAGTGCCATGCCCCGAACCGTCTTCTGCCAGTACGAACAACGCGATGCCGAGGGCCTGGACTTCGTGCCTTACCCGGGTGAGCTGGGCCAGCGCGTGTTCAACCACATCGGCAAGCCGGCGTGGACCGCATGGCTGGCACACCAGACCATGCTGATCAACGAGAATCGCCTCTCCCCGCGCAAGCCGGAGCATCGCGCATTGCTGGAAACGGAACTGGTGAAGTTCCTGTTCGAGAAGGACGCGGAGAAGCCTGCTGGTTTCACCCCGGAAGCCTGATCTGGAGGTAGCGCCGGGCCATGCCCGGCGTTTCCGCATCCGCCGGGCATGGCCCGGCGCTACCGGCCTATTTCGTGGATTCTTCGCGCTCCTGCACCTGCGCCTGACGCATCTCCTTCTCCTCCGCCCGCAGCGACTTCACGTCCAGCTTGCGGATGGTCTTGATGAAGCACGGCATGCGCGGGCCACCGGTCGGGTCGCGCACCAGCACCTTGTCGAACGGTGCGGAAACGCGGCCCATGTGGCTGGTCAAGCCGATCGCTGGCGCGTAGGACAGATCCGGGCACGGCCCGCTCAGCTCCAGCAGGTAGGCCTCGCTGGGCTTGGTCCAGACCGCCAGCGCGCTGTCGCCCAGTTCGGTCCAGCCATTGAGGCTGCCGAAGAACTGCATGTCCTTCTGCGGTGCGCCGGCGTGGGCACGATACAGCTCCAGCTTCTCGGCACTACCCAAGCGGCCAGTGGTTGCACAGCCAGCCAGGGCCAGGCACAGCCCGGCGATCAACAACGGGGTCTTCATGGCGATCTCCACGGGGGAACTGTGCCGATCATGCACCCGCCGGGGTGGTGCCGGCGCAACGGCCGGCAGCCCAGTTCAGCCGTTGGTCGGCGGCATCCCAACCGACCAGGGCCGGCATCCAATTCGGTAGCCGCCAACCTTGGTTGGCGCTCGGCCTGCGTGGGCCATCTTCAGCCAACCAAGGTCGGCATCTACCAAAGCAGATCCCGCGCCGGACTCCGGTAATCGCCAACCTTGGTTGGCGCTTGGACTGCGTGGGCCATCCGCAGCCAACCAAGGTCGGCATCTACCAAAGCAGGTCCCGCGCCGGACTCCGGTAGTCGCCAACCTTGGTTGGCGCTTGGACTGCGTGGGCCATCCGCAGCCAACCAAGGTCGGCATCTACCAAAGCAGGTCCCGCGCCGGACTCCGGTAATCGCCAACCTTGGTTGGCGCTTGGCCTGCGTGGGCCATCCGCAGCCGACCAAGGTCGGCATCTACCAAAGCAGGTCCCGCGCCGAAATCCGGTAGTCCCCAACCTTGGTTGGCGCTCAGACGTCGGCGTGGGCCAGCGCGTGCAGGCGCCCTTCGCGCAGTTCCAGCACCCTGTCCAGGCGCCGCGCCAGCGAGCGGTCATGGGTGACCAGCACCAGGCTGGTGTGGCGGGCACGGTTGAGCTCGAGCATCAACTCGAACACGGTCGCCGCCGTGCGGTCATCCAGGTTGCCGGTCGGCTCGTCACCCAGCACGCAGGCCGGGTGATTGACCAACGCGCGCGCCACTGCAGCACGCTGGCGTTCGCCACCGGACAATTCGCCGGGCTTGTGATCCAGGCGATGGCCGAGGCCGACCGATTCCAGCAGCGCAGTCGCACGCGTGCTGGCCTCCGCCACTGCGGTACCGGCCAGCATCACCGGCATCATCACGTTTTCCAGCGCGGTGAATTCCGGCAGCAGGTGATGGAACTGGTAGACAAAGCCCAGCGCCTGGTTGCGCAGCAGGCCGCGCGAAGTGTCCGACAGCGCCGACATGCGCTGGCCGGTGACATAGACCTCGCCTGCGGTGGGCGTATCCAGCCCGCCCAGCAGGTGCAGCAGCGTGCTCTTGCCGGCACCGGAGGCACCGATGATCGCAACCGTCTCGCCGGCGGTCACCGTCAGGTCCAGGCCATCGAACACCGGGGTCTGCATGCGTCCTTCGGCGTAGGTCTTGCCCAACGCTTCTGCACGGATCACTTCATCACCGCGATTGAAGACCTTATTCATAACGCAGGGCCTCCGCCGGCTGGGTGCGTGCTGCCCGCCAAGCGGGGTACAAAGTGGCCAGGAAGCTCATCAGCAGCGCGATCAGGGTGATCACCACGATGTCGCTGGTCTGCATGTCGGTAGGCAGGCCGGTGATGTAGTACACATCCTCCGGCAGCAGCTTGATCTTGAACACCGCTTCGATCGCGCCGAGGATGCGCTCCAGGTTCAAGGTCAAGGTAATGCCGCCGATCAGGCCTGCGAGGGTGCCGAAGATGCCGATCAGCGAGCCCTGCACCATGAACACCTGCATCACTCCGCCCGGGGTCAGGCCGAGGGTGCGCAGGATCGCGATGTCGGCCTGCTTGTCGGTCACCAGCATCACCTGCGAGGACACCAGGTTGAACGCGCCCATGGCGATGATCAGCGAGAGCAGGATGCCCATCACCACTTTTTCCATGCGCAGCGAGTGATACAGGTTGGCGTTCTGCTGGGTCCAGTCGCTGACCCGATACGCGCCGCCGAGGTTCTGCGCCAGGTCCACGCCCACCTCCAGCGAGCGGTCCATGTCATGCAGTTTCAGGCGGACGCCGGTGGCGCCATCGGAACGCAGTACGCGCTCCAGGTCCTTCATGTTGGCAAAACCCACACCGCGATCGACTTCGTTGTAACCCGCCTCGAAGATGCCGCTGACGGTGAAGCGTTTCATCCGCGGCACCGCGCCGGCCGGCGTGCCCTGCACTTCCGCGAAGGTCACCAGTACCTGGTCACCGACGTCCACGCCCAGCCAGACGGCCAGTTCCTTGCCCAGCAGCAGGTTGAAGCTGCCCGGGGTCAGGCTGCCGTAGCTGCCTTTGGTGACCTTCTTGTCGATCACCGACACCTTCGGCTCCAGCGCCGGGTCGATACCCTGGATGATTGCACCCTGCACACGCGGGCCGCTGATCATCGACTGGATCTCGATATACGGCGCAGCACCGGCCACGCGCGGATCCTTGCTGGCCACATCGACCACGCGCATCCAGTCCGGCATCGGTTCGCCGTCGCGGCTGATGGTGGTATGTGCGGTCATCTGCAGCAGGCGGCTGCGGATCTCCTTCTGGAAACCGCTCATTACCGCCAGTGTGGTGATCAGCACCGTCACCCCGAGCGCGATGCCCAGGATCGATGCCATCGAAATGAAGGAGATGAAGCCGTTGCGGCGCTTGGCGCGCAGGTAGCGCAGGCCAATGGCCACGGGAATGGGTTTGAACATGCAGGCACGCCAGTCGATTCAGCCTATGGTGCCACCGACCGGGGCTGACGGGAAACGCCGCGTGCGGATACGGCCAGTCGCAGTTCACGTCGCTGCCCGCGATCGAGCACGTCCGGCCAGAACAACAGCCGTCGACGGCGCCAGCCTTCGCGCCACTGCAGCAGCAGCCAGGGCCCGCGCACCACCAGTCGCGGCTCGGCAATGTCCTGCCCGTCCACGCGCAGCGGCTCAGGCAGGGGCGGCAGCTGCAGCAACGCGCGGGGCCGCCGCAGGCGCCAGGCCAGTTCGGCCAGGCCCAGCACCCAGACCCCGATCAGTACGGGAACCAGATGCACGGACGGCAGATCCGAAGCGCGCAGCAGCCACGGCGCGGCGAGCATTACGGCCAACTGAGCACCGGCCTGCAGCCGCGACGGGCGCCACTCAAGGCTTGAGGGCGAGGATCTTGTGCATGAGGGGGATGGCGTGCGCATGCGGGCAGGCCTCGTAGCCCATGAACCAGCGCCACAGCTTATCGTCCTCGCAGTCGAGCAGGAACAGGAAAACCTCGCGCTCTTCGGTCGGCGCACTGCTCCATTCGCGGTCCAGGTAGCGACCGAACAACTGGTCCAGTTCGCGCATGCCGCGCCGGCAACGCCAACGCAGCTTCTTCAGCAGAACATCTTCTTCCATCGTGTTTCTCCAGATACAGCAAAGCCACGCATGGCGTGGCTTTGCTGGGGTCATGCAGCTACCCGGCGCCGTATCAGGCGCGGCGTTCCATCATCAGCTTCTTGATCTCGGCGATCGCCAGTGCCGGGTTCAGGCCCTTCGGGCAGGTCCGGGCACAGTTCATGATGGTGTGGCAGCGGTACAGCTTGAACGGATCTTCCAGATCGTCCAGGCGCGCACCGGTGTCCTCGTCGCGCGAATCGATGATCCAGCGGTAGGCCTGCAGCAGGATCGCCGGGCCCAGGTAACGCTCGCCGTTCCACCAGTAGCTCGGGCAGCTGGTCGAGCAGCACGCGCACAGGATGCACTCGTACAGACCGTCCAGCTTCTTGCGGTCTTCCGGCGACTGCAGGCGCTCACGGTCCGGCGGTGCCGGGGTCTGTGTGCGGATCCACGGCTTGATCGAGGCGTACTGCGCATAGAAGTGGGTCAGGTCCGGAACCAGATCCTTGACCACGTTCATGTGCGGCAGCGGGTAGATCGGCACTTCCTTCTTGCCGCAGTCCGAGATGGCTCGAGTGCAGGCCAGGGTGTTGGTGCCGTCGATGTTCATCGCGCACGAACCACAGATGCCTTCGCGGCACGAGCGGCGGAAGGTCAGGGTCGGGTCGATCTCGTTCTTGATCTTGATCAGCGCGTCCAGGACCATCGGGCCGCAGGCGTCCAGATCAACGTCATAGGTGTCGGTGCGCGGATTGCTGTCGTCGTCCGGACTCCAGCGGTAGATCTTGAAGGTGCGCACGTTCTTGCCGCCGGTCTTGGCGGGGAAGTGCTTGCCCTTCGTGATCTTGGAATTCTTGGGGAGTGAAAACTCGGCCATGGCTGCTCTCGTTGGCTCAGGCGGCCCGCGCCCGAGGGCGCGGATTGCATGTTAGGCGGGGTCGGATCAGTACACGCGCGGCTTCGGCGGCACCACGGACACGTCATCAGTCAACGTGTACATGTGCACCGGACGGTAGTCGAAGCTGCACTTGCCCTTCTCGTCCACGCTGACCAGGGTGTGCTTCTGCCAATTGACGTCGTCGCGGTCCGGGAAGTCCTCGTGCGCGTGTGCGCCGCGGCTTTCCTTGCGCTGCTCGGCCGAGTTGATCGTCGCCACCGCATTCAGCAGCAGGTTGTTCAGCTCGTAGGTCTCGATCAGGTCCGAGTTCCAGACCAGCGAACGGTCGGAGACCTTCACGTCCTGGAACGAGTCGAAGATCTTGTCCATCTTCTCGCAGCCTTCCTTCAGCGTCTGGCTGGTACGGAAGACGGCCGCGTCGGCCTGCATGGTGCGCTGCATGCGATCGCGGATGACCGACGTCGGGGTATCGCCGTTGGCGTGGCGCAACTTGTCCAGCAGGCCCAGCGCCTTGTCGCAGGCGTCGGACGGCAGGGTCTTGTGCGCCGCGCCCGGGGTGATCGTCGCAGCGCAACGATTGGCCACCGCACGCCCGAACACCACCAGATCCAGCAGCGAGTTCGAGCCCAGGCGGTTGGCACCGTGCACCGAAACGCAGGCCGCTTCGCCGATGGCGTACAGGCCCGGCACGACCGCGTCGGGGTTCTCGCCGTCCTTGCGCACCACTTCGCCGTGGTAGTTGGTCGGAATGCCGCCCATGTTGTAGTGCACGGTCGGGATCACCGGGATCGGCTGCTTGTGCACGTCGACACCAGCGAAGATGCGGGCGCTCTCGGCGATGCCCGGCAGCTTGTCGTCGATCACGCCCGGGCCGAGGTGGGTCAGGTCGAGCAGGATGTGGTCCTTGTGCTCGCCGACGCCGCGGCCTTCGCGGATTTCGATGGTCATCGAACGGCTGACCACGTCACGCGACGCCAGATCCTTGTAGTGCGGTGCGTAGCGCTCCATGAAGCGCTCGCCGCTGCTGTTGCGCAGGATGCCACCTTCACCGCGGACACCCTCGGTGATCAGGCAGCCGGCGCCGTAGATGCCGGTCGGATGGAACTGCACGAACTCCATGTCCTGCATGGCGATGCCGGCGCGCATGGCCAGGCCGCCACCGTCGCCGGTGCAGGTGTGCGCCGAGGTGGCGCTGAAGTAGGCACGGCCGTAGCCGCCGGTCGCCAGCACCACGCCCTGGGCGCGGAACAGGTGCAGCGTGCCGTCGGACATGTCCAACGCCAGCACGCCGCGGCAGGCACCTTCGTCATCGAAGATCAGGTCGAGTGCGAAGTACTCGATCATGAAGCGTGCGTCGTGCTTCAGCGACTGCTGGTACAGCGTGTGCAGCATCGCGTGGCCGGTACGGTCGGCCGCCGCGCAGGTACGCTGCGCCGCCGGGCCTTCGCCGTACTGGGTGGTCATGCCACCGAACGGACGCTGGTAGATCTTGCCTTCGGCGGTGCGGCTGAACGGCACGCCGTAGTGCTCGAGCTCGATGATCGCCGGAATCGCTTCACGGCACATGTACTCGATGGCGTCCTGGTCGCCCAGCCAGTCCGACCCCTTGATGGTGTCGAAGAAGTGGTAACGCCAGTCGTCCTCGCCCATGTTGCCGAGCGCAGCGGAGATACCGCCCTGGGCGGCGACGGTGTGCGACCGGGTCGGGAAGACCTTGGTCAGGCACACGGTCTGCAGGCCCTTGGCGGCCAGGCCGAACGTGGCACGCAGGCCGGCGCCGCCGGCGCCCACCACGACCATGTCGTACTTGTGTTCGGTAATCTTGTAAGCGGACATCTAGTCTGGATTCCTGTCTTGGCGCCTGGGCTCAGGCAACGCCGAGGGCGATGCGGCCCACCGCAAACACGCTGACGATCATGCCGAGCACGGCGACGAACTTCACCGCGGTCTGCAGCACCAGGGCCAGCAGCGATTCGTGGATGTAGTCCTCCAGCACGACCTGCAGGCCGAGCTGGGCGTGCCAGAACATGGCGATCAGCAGGCCGATCAGCGGAACGGCGTTCCACGGCTTGGCGATCGCGGCAGTGGCGGTCACGTAATCCGAGCCCAGCAGGCCCAGCACGAACACCAGGAACCAGATGCCCAGCACCACCAGTGCGGCGGCGGTCAGGCGCTGATGCACGAAGTGCTCGGTGCCGGTCTTGGCCGAACCGAGACCGCGCACGCCCTTCAACGGGGTACGGAACTTGCTCACGCGGCACCTCCGAACATCACATAGGCCCACACCGCCAGGGTGATCAGCAGGCTGCCGATCACCGACATCCAGCTGCTGCGGATGAAGGTGGCAATGCGGAATCCGATCGCGAAGTCCTGCACGATATGGCGGATGCCATTGCACAGGTGATAGGCGAACGACCATGTCCACGCGAACAGGAACACGCGGCCATACCAGGCCCCGGCATGGCCGGTGAAGCAGTTCCAGGATTCGGGCCCCATCATCAGAGCCAACAGGCCTCCGGCGATGATGAGGGCACCAACAGACAGAAAGACGCCAGTGGCTCGATGCAGGATCGAGGTGGCCATCTGAATCTGCCAGCGATACACCTGAAGGTGCGGAGAAAGGGGACGTTGTCTGGTCGCCATTCGCTGGGCTCGTTGTCTCGGCTGGGCGGCATAAGGCCGCGTTGGCTCAATGCTGATCAAAAATCGATGCAGCGTCCGTTTTTTTCCCAATCGCCATACCGCACCGGATCGAGTCCGCCGCGGCCACCGAATTCTTCTTCCACCTCTGGTTGTTCCACGGGCACAGGGACCGGGGGAACCAGCGGGGCTTCAGCTTCGGCGTCGGGAGTGGGGGTTGTTTGGCCTATCATGATGGGTCTCGCAACGCACAAATTTTAGACCTCGTTCACGTGCCTGACAACCTTCCCCCTGCTTTCGTCGCATATCCGCGCCTGCCCGGTCATCAATTGCTGAGCCTGCAGGGCGTGGATGCAGCGGCTTTTGCCCATGCCCAGTTCAGCAGCGACGTGACCGCCCTGCCCCTGCTGCACTGGCAGTGGAGCGCGTGGCTGAGCGCCAAAGGCCGCACCCTGGCAGTGTTTCAGCTGTTGCGGCTGGCCGATGACCATGTGCTGCTGGTGCTCGCCGACGGCGATACCGATGCGATTGCGTCGCAACTGCAGCGGTTCGTGTTCCGCCGCAAAGTGAAATTGCAGGTGCATGCCGACCTGGCAGTGGCCGGGGCCTTTACTGCGCCGGAAGCCGCCACCGGCGCCGCCATCGCGCAGGCCGGCAGCCACGACTGGGAGCTGGACCTGGGCAGCGACGCACTTCCCCGCACGCTGCGCATCGGTCCGGTCGAGGCCTTCGAGGCCAGCGACGAAGCCGGGGACGCCGCCTTTGCTCTGGCCTGGCGCCAGGCCGACCTGCGCTTTGGCCTGCCGCGACTGGAAGCGAGCCAGCGCGAGGTGTGGACCCCGCAGCAGCTGGGCCTGGACCGCCTCAACGGCTACAGCGTGAAGAAGGGCTGCTACCCCGGTCAGGAAATCGTCGCGCGCACCCATTTCCTCGGCAAGGCCAAACGCGCGGTGCAGCTGCTGCACACCGCAGCACCGGCGCAGGCCGGCGATGGCGTGCAGCAGGACGGGGTCGCGCTCGGCACCCTGGCCAGCGTGGCCGGCGACCTGGCGCTGGCCGTGCTGCCGCTGGAGACCGGCGACAGCGAATTGCAGGTGGGTGATGCGCCCGCACAGCGGATGCCGCTGCTGGACGGGTTGGCGCGCTGAGGCGTCTATCCGGCACGTCATCCACGCATGACGTGGATCTACTGAACCCTTAGGGAAAGGTAGTGCCGGCCGCTGGCCGGCACCACCGTTTACAGGCGCTCGCCGGTTTCCGGGTTGAAGAAATGCAGGCCCTGCGGGTGGATCGCCACCCGGATGTCCTCGCCCACGCCCGGCAGCGACTGCGGCGCCACGCGCATGGTCAGCGCGTGCTGGCCGCTGCTCATGTTGACGAAGATCTCGTTGCCGACCGGCTCGATGCCTTCGACGCGCGCGGTGAACGCATGGGTGTCTTCGCTGTCTGCCGGTTGCAGGTGTTCGGGACGCACGCCCACCGCGATCGGCTTCTGCAGCCACGCCGGATCGATCGTCGCCTGCCCCAGCGGAGCCTGCCACGCGCCATCAACCACGGTCACGCCACCGGCGTCGCCCTGCAGCGTGCCGCGCAGCACGTTCATCGCCGGGCTGCCGAGGAAACCGGCCACGAACAGGTTGGCCGGACGGTCATACAGCGCCATCGGCGTATCGATCTGCTGGATGACACCGTCCTTCAGCACCACGATGCGCTGGCCCAGGGTCATCGCTTCAACCTGATCGTGGGTCACGTAGATCATGGTGGTGCCCAGCTTGCGGTGCAGCTGCGCGATCTCGGTGCGCACGCTGTGGCGCAGCTTGGCGTCAAGGTTGGACAGCGGCTCGTCGAGCAGGAACACCGCCGGCTCACGCACCAGCGCACGGCCCAGTGCAACACGCTGGCGCTGGCCGCCGGACATCGCCTTGGGCAGCTTGTCCATCATCTCGGTCAGACCCAACGTCTGCGCGGCTTCGCTGATGCGCTTGTCGATGGTCGCCTTGTCATGCCCGCGCAGCTTCAGGCCAAAGGCCAGGTTCTCGGCCACGGTCATGTGCGGGTACAACGCGTAACTCTGGAACACCATCGCGATGTCGCGATCTTTGGGTGCCACGTCGTTGACCACGCGATCACCGATGGTCAACGTGCCACCGCTGATCTCTTCCAAACCCGCCACCATCCGCAGCAGGGTCGACTTGCCACACCCGGACGGGCCGACCAGCACCATCAGTTCGCCGTCGGCGACCTCGAAGGTGGCGTCCTTCACCGCGACCTGGCCGTTGTCGTAGACCTTGCGCACACCCTGCAACTGCACTTTTGCCATTTCACTCATCCAGTCCGCCCGACGCCGGGCTGTCTTTTGGGACTGCCTCGGCCCTCCCGATGGCAGTGATGATTGCGCGGTCGCCGCATGACGGCGACCACTGCAATCGAATACAGTTGCCCATTCTGCCATGTAAACGTTTTCACGTGGCACTATCCGAACGTCGGTGCGCGCCGACCTGCATCGTCGACCGAACGAAGGGTTGCCGCTGTAGTGGTTTCGATTGGAACGGTGCTCCGGCAACCCGGAAAGCCGATCCAGATGAGCCTCGGACAGGCAGTTGCGCGGATGTCCCCCGAACCCAGCCATGAAGCGATTGACAACGATGTCACCCGGATCTGAAACTCGAGCGATGCACGACACACTCTTCCTGTTTGGTGCCACAGGTGATCTGGCCCAGCGCTACCTGTTCCCTTCGCTGCTGCGCCTGCTCGGCGACGGCCTGCTGCCGGAGGATTTCCGCATCCGTGCGCTGGCCCTGTCGGGCCACGACACCGAAGCCTTCCATGACATCCTGCGGCCACGACTGCAGCAGGCGATGCCGATGGCCAGCCAGGAGGACATTGCCTCCCTGCTGCGTCGCATCGACTACCGCTCGGTCGACCTGCGCGACGTCGACTCGGTCGCCGCCGCGGTATCCGACCTCGTCGACCGCCGCTGCGTGAGCTACCTGGCGATCCCGCCGGGCCTGTACATCTCCACCTGCGAAGGCCTGGCCAAGGGCGGCGCACTGGCCGCACCGGCGCGCCTGATGCTGGAAAAGCCGATCGGCAGCGACAGCGAAAGCGCCGAGGAGATCATCACCACCATCGGCCAGTGGATCGACGAAGACCGCGTATTCCGCCTCGACCACTACCTGGGCAAGGCGGCGGTACAGAACCTGATCGCGCTGCGCTTCGGCAACACGCTGCTGGAAGCGGTATGGAACCGCAACTACATCGAATCGGTGCACATCCTGGTCGCCGAGAGCGAAGGCGTGGATGGCCGCGATGCCTACTACGCGCGCTCCGGCGCCCTGCGCGACATGGTGCAGAGCCACATTCTGCAGCTGCTGTGCATGGTGGCGATGGAGCCGCCGGCGTCGTTGGAAGCCGACCGCATCCGCGACGAGAAGGTCAAGGTGCTGCGTGCGCTGCGCCCGCTGGATGCCAAGCACGCAGCGCGTGACAGCGTGCGTGGCCGCTATACCGCCGGCAGCATCAACGGCCAGCCCGCACAGGCCTATCAGCCACCGGAAGGTAGCGATGTGGAAACCTTCGCAGGCGTCACCGCGCACATCGACAACTGGCGCTGGAGCGGCGTGCCGTTCCACCTGGTCACCGGCAAGCGCCTGCCCGAGCGCACCACCCGCGTGGTGGTGACCCTCAAGCCGGTCACGCACTGGTTGTTCGAGCGTCCGCAGCGTGCGCAGGCCGCACCGAACCGTCTGGTGTTCCAGCTGCAGCCGCAGGAGAACATCGAGCTGGGCCTGATGAGCAGCCTGGCCGGCCCGGAATGGGGCGCGCTGGAACTGCAGCCGCTGGAACTGGAACTGTCGGTGCCGACTGGCCTGCATCGCCGTATCGCCTACGAACGCCTGTTCCTGGACGCCTTCAACGGCAACCACACCCTGTTCGTGCGCGATGACGAAGTGCGCGCCGCCTGGGCCTGGATCGACAGCGTCGCCGATGCCTGGAAGGCGGCCGACCTGCCGCTGGAACCCTACCCTGCCGGCCAGTGGGGCCCGGCCAACGCGGTCGACTTCCTGCCGCAGGGCGTGGATGCGCCGGATAGCGGAGCGTCGGAATGAGTGCCAGCTCGCAGCCGGTGCTGGTCGCCGACATCGGTGGCACCAATGCCCGCTTCGCCCTTGCCGACACCTCGCAGGACGCCCCGCTGCTGAAAGAGAGCATCCGCGAATACGCGGTGGCGGAGTTCCCGTCGCTGGGTGATGCCGCGCGCCACCATCTGGAACAGATCGGCGCCACCGCAGGCCGTGGCGTGTTCGCAGTCGCCGGTCGTGTCGATGGTGACGAAGCCCGCATCACCAACCACCCGTGGGTGATCTCGCGCAGCCGCACAGCCGCGATGCTGGGTTTCAACGAACTGCACCTGATCAACGACTTCGCCGCGCAGGCGATGGCGATCTCGCTGCTGCAACCCGATGACGTGGTCCAGGTCGGCGGTGCCGCCTGGGTCCCAGGCAAGCCGGGCCAGCCGCGCAACTACGCAGTGATCGGGCCGGGTACCGGCCTCGGCGTCGGCGGCCTGATCCTTCGCCACGGCCGCTGTTACCCGCTGGAAACCGAAGGCGGCCATGTCAGCTTCCCACCGGGAACGCCAGAAGAGATCCGCATCCTGGAGATCCTGTCCGAGCAGTTCGGGCGCGTCTCCAACGAGCGGCTGATCTGCGGCCCCGGCCTGGTCAACATCCATCGCGCAATCTGCGAGATGGCGGGTATCGACCCGGGCCAACTGCAACCGGTGGACGTGACCGCCCGCGCCCTGCACGGCGATCCACAGGCGATGCGTACCGTGGATGTGTTCTGCGCGGTGTTCGGCGCCATTGCCGGTGATCTGGTGCTGACCCAGGGCGCCTGGGACGGCGTGTTCCTGACCGGCGGGCTGACTCCGAAAATGCTCGATTCATTGCAGCACTCCGGTTTCCGCCAGCGCTTCGAACACAAGGGCCGGTTCTCTTCGATCATGGCGCGGGTGCCGTCGCTGGCCGTGATGCATCCCCACGCCGGACTGCTGGGCGCCGCTGCCTATGCTGCCGACGCCGAACGTGACGCACCAGGAGTTGCCGCATGAGCCCCACCTTCGACGACCGTATCGAGTTCATCAACCATGGCGATGCCGATGGCTGGATCGAAGCGGTCGCTGCCGAAATGGCACAGGCGATCAACCACGACATCAACGAGCTGGGCCGCGCACGCATCCTGTTGTCCGGCGGTACCACGCCGGCACCGGTGTACCAGGCGCTGGCCGAGTTGGACGTGCATTGGGACCGCGTTGAAGTGAGCCTGGCCGACGAGCGCTGGTTGTCGCCGCAGGATCGCGACAGCAATGCATGGCTGGTACGCGAGAACCTGCTCACGCGTGCCGAAGGCGCGCACTTCGATCCGCTGGTGCGGATCGGCAAGCCGCTGCCCGAGTGCGTGTACACCGCCAACCTGCAGGCCCAGCACAGCCAGCGGCCAAGCCTGGTCGCACTGGGCATGGGCAATGACGGCCATACCGCCTCGTTGTTCCCGGGCTCGAAGGACCTGACCCGCGCGCTGGAAAGCACCCTGCCGTATGCCGCGCTGGATGCCACCGGCTGCCCCGGTGCCAACCAGTGGCCGCTGCGCATCACCCTGACGCCGCGCGGCCTCGGCCAGTGCCGCCAGCGCCTGCTGCTGCTGCGCGGCAAGCAGAAGCTGCAGGTGCTGCGCCAGGCATTGGACAGCAACGATCCCCAGCAGTATCCGATCCTCAACGCGATCAACCTGGACGGCGCGCGCCTGCGCGTCCACTGGGCTGATTGATGTCGGTGGCGGCGGCCTGCCGCCGCCCGCCTCTCGCCACCTCGAACGCCGGTAGCCAATGAGCCTCCATCCGCAACTGCAAGCCATCACTGAGCGCGTCATCCGCCGCAGCGCCGCCTCGCGCGCCGCCTATCTGGCAGCAATCGACGCCTCCCTGCGCGATGGCCCGTTCCGCAGCCGCCTCAGCTGCGGCAATCTCGCCCACGGTTTCGCCGCCTGCGGTGGCACCGACAAGAGCCGCCTACGCGGTGGCGTGACGGCCAATCTGGGCATCATCACTGCCTACAACGACATGCTGTCGGCACACCAGCCGTTCGAGACCTATCCCGAACAGATCCGCGCGGTAGCCCGTGAACTCGGCGCGACCGCACAGGTGGCCGGCGCGGTGCCGGCGATGTGCGACGGCGTCACCCAGGGCCGTGGCGGCATGGAGCTGTCGCTGTTTTCGCGTGATGTGATCGCGCAGGCCACGGCGATCGGGCTCAGCCACGACATGTTCGATACCACCGTGTACCTCGGCGTGTGCGACAAGATCGTTCCGGGCCTGCTGATTGGCGCCCTGGCCTTTGGCCACCTACCCGCCGTGTTCGTGCCAGCCGGCCCGATGACGCCGGGCATTCCCAACAAGCAGAAGGCCGAAGTGCGCGAGCGCTATGCTGCCGGCGAAGCCACCCGCGAAGAACTGCTGGAAGCCGAATCGGCCTCCTACCACGGCGCGGGCACCTGCACCTTCTACGGCACCGCCAATTCCAACCAGGTATTGCTGGAAGCGATGGGCGTGCAGCTGCCGGGCGCATCGTTCGTCAACCCGGACACCGCGCTGCGCGATGCGCTGACCCGCGAAGCCACCGAGCGTGCGCTGGACATCACTGCGCTGGGCGACGACTTCCGCCCGCTGGGCCGGATCATCGACGAGCGCGCGATCATCAACGCGGTCATCGCGCTGATGGCCACCGGTGGCTCGACCAACCACACCATCCACTGGATCGCGGTGGCGCGTGCGGCCGGCATTGTGCTGACGTGGGACGACTTCGACGAGCTGTCGCAGCTGATTCCGCTGCTGGCCCGCGTCTATCCGAACGGCGAAGCCGACGTGAACCGCTTCGCTGCAGCGGGCGGCCCGGCGTTCGTGTTCGGCGAGCTGATCAAGGCCGGCCTGATGCATGGCGATCTGGTCAGCGTGGCCCGTGGCGGCATGGCCGACTACGCCCTCGAACCGCAGCTGCGCGAGGGCAAGCTGGTCTATCTGCCGGGCCTGGAACGCAGTGCCGATGAAGAAGTGGTGCGCGGTGTCGACAACCCGTTCGAGAGCCAGGGCGGCCTGCGCCTGCTGCGCGGCAACCTGGGCAAGTCGCTGATCAAGCTGTCAGCGGTGAAGCCGCAGTACCGCACCATCGAAGCCCCGGCCGTGGTGGTTGATGCACCGCAGGTATTGAACAAGCTGCACGCCGGCGGCCTGCTGCCCGAGCATTTCGTAGCCGTGGTGCGTTATCAGGGCCCGCGTGCGAACGGTATGCCGGAACTGCATTCGCTGGCACCGCTGCTGGGCCTGCTGCAGAACCAGGGCCGGCGCGTGGCACTGGTCACCGATGGTCGCCTGTCCGGCGCGTCGGGCAAGATTCCGGCGGCAATCCACGTGACCCCGGAAGCCGCGCGCGGTGGTCCGCTGGGCAAGGTGCGCGAGGGCGACATCATCCGCCTGGATGGCGAAGCCGGCACGCTGGAAGTGCTGGTGGACGCGGCCGAATGGGCGGCGCGTACGCATGCGCCGAATACGGCGCCGGCCGCCAATGACCTGGGCCGCAACCTGTTCGCGATCAACCGGCGCGTGGTAGGTCCGGCGGATCAGGGTGCGATCTCGATTTCGTGCGGTCCGGCGGCGGCTGACGGTGGGCCGTGGGATTACGACGCGGAGTATGAGCTGGGGCACGATGCGGCGGCGGCGGCGGCGCCGCATGAGGCGAAGGACGCTTGAGGGATTGAAGAGCGTTGCGGGTTTGTCGCAGCGGTAGATTTCCTGGCTGAGGGCGCGGTCAGCCCCAGCCGGGACACGCCGTAAACCCATCCATGGGGGCTCGGTCGCGGCATCCATGCCGCTCACGGTCCCGTCTGGGGCTGACCGCGCCCTCCTGACACTCTCCGGCGCTTCAACGCCGCGAAGTGATCATTGAAAGCACAACAAGAGCGAAAGCAAAGGCAGAAGCAGAGCTATGGGTATCGAACAACATCAGGTGCGGGCGGCGGAGTTGCTGCATGCGGCCGGCATCCTGCCGGTGGTGACGATTCATACGCTGGACCAGGCGCGTGCGGTCAGTGCGGCGTTGCTGGAAGGCGGATTGCCGGCCATCGAGCTGACCCTGCGGACGCCGGTGGCGATGAAAGCGCTGGCGATGCTCAAGCGCGAACTGCCGGATGTGGTGGTCGGCGCCGGTACGGTGCTGACGGTGGAGCAGATGCAGCAGTCCATCGATGCGGGCGCGGATTTCCTGGTGACCCCGGGTACGCCGCCGGTGCTGGCCGATGCACTGGCTGCGGCACCGCTGCCGGTAGTACCGGGTGCGGCAACGCCGACCGAACTGCTGTCGCTCTACGCGCGCGGCTTCCGTGTCTGCAAGCTGTTCCCGGCCACGGCCGTGGGTGGCCTGGCCATGATCAAGGGCGTGGCCGGCCCGATTGCCGATCTCAAGCTGTGCCCGACCGGCGGCATCACCGAGAACACGGCGGCCGAATACCTCGAGCAGAAGAACGTGGTCTGCATCGGCGGCTCGTGGATGGTGCCGGGCAACTGGATCGACGCCGGCCAGTGGGACAAGGTGCGCGAGAGCGCGGCGCAGGCCGCGAAGATCGTCAAGCGCGTACGCGGCCACTGATGCACTACGGGGTCAGAGCCCTTTCCCGCCGGGAAAGGGATCCGACCCCAGTCTACGAGCGCGCACAGCGCGCGACCCGCTCCTGCTCTTCCTTCTTCATTCCGCGGTTGCGGTGCACGGAACCTGTCCGTGGCCGGGCGGATGGGTTGCGCAGGGGCGTGAGCCGCATGGATGCGGCGACCGAGCTTACAGGGACGTACTTGCAGCGTCCCCTGCGCAGCCCATCCGCCCGGCCAACCCCAAGAAACCAACCGCACACCGCGAGGGGCTCAGCCGTTGGCCGAAACCCTTACAGCGGCCGTGCCGGATCCACCAACCCATACTGGCTGGCCATCCGCGCCAACGCGATGTTGTCGTGGATTCCCATCTTCTCGAACAACCGCGCCTTGTGCGTGTTCACCGTCTTCGCACTCAGGCTCAGGCGCCGCGCGATGTCTTCCTGGCGCAGGCCCTGGGTCAGCAGCAATGCCACTTCCAGCTCACGCGGCGACAGGTTGTCGAACGGCGAGCCGTTGCCTTCCACGGTGGACAACGCCAGGTTCTGCGCGATGCTCGTGCCCAGGTAGCGCCGTCCGGCGGCCACGTCGCGCACCGCGCGCAGCAGTTCCTGTGCATCGCAGCCCTTGCCGATGTAACCGGCAGCGCCCGCTTCGAGCAGACGCTTGGGCAGCGGACCGTCCTCCAGCACCGACACGATCACCACCCGCGTGCTGCGATGGCCACGGACGATGCGCTCGGTCACTTCCATTCCGCTCACCCCGGGCAGGTGCAGATCACACAGCACCACGTCCGGTTGCAGCTGGCGGATCGCGGGCAGCGCGTCTTCGCCCGTCTCGGCCTCGCCCACCACTTCAATGTCGGTTTCACTCGACAGTATCATCTTCATCCCGGTGCGGACCAACGCGTGGTCATCCACCAGGTAGACTCGAATCGTCATTCACGTACCTCTTCGAATGCGGCCAATACGGGTCAACCTAGGCAGGAGCACCTGACCACTGCAAGCGCGGATGTTGCGCAATTCCGGCGTTCTGCCTTGCGCATCACATTCTTCACGCACTGATCGTGCCCCTTGCCCTGCAGAACCCGTTACAACGAAACAACCCGTCCCTCAGGTAGACGCCCTTGGGAGGGCATCCACGTCACTCCCCTTGCGTGATCGCTTCGCTGGCCGTCGCTGGCGGCGAACCGTGCCGTCGCCATGGATGACGGCGGCTGAACATGACCAGATAGCACCCTACCACCCAAACCAGCGCGGCACACCATCCGGCCAGGATGTCCGAGGGGTAATGCACCCCCAGATAGACCCGGGAAACGCTTACCAGCAGGCTGAACGACGGCGCCAACAGCAGCACCGGCCAGCGCCAGCGGGTATTCCAGGCCAGCAGCACCAGAGTGACCGCCAGGGTCATCGAGCCCATCGCGTGGCCGCTGGGGAAACTGAACGTGGATTCCGGCGCGATCGATTCCCACAGGCTGGGCCGGTCGCGCTGGAAGAAGTGCTTGCTGCCCATGTTCAGCAGCGCCGACCCGACGAAGCTCACGGCCACGAAGGTCGCTTCACGCCAACGCCGGTGCCAGGCCAATGCGCCGACAATCAGCACGTCGGCCGGGATCAGGAACCACTCGTAACCCAGTTTCGACAGCAGCACGAAGATGCGGTCCAGCCACGGCGAATGCAGGCCGTGCATCTGCCACAGCAGCGGCGCATCGAAGTGGAAGGACTCGAACTCGTGCACTTCGTCGGCCAGGGCGACGAATCCGGCCAGCGGCAGCAGCACACCGGCAAACAGCAACAGCAGCCGCCAGGCATTGCGCGCCATCCAGTGGCGGAAACCGGAGGCTGGCTCCGGCGCAGCGAGGATCGTCGGCTTACCCGGCGCTTCGGACATAGGTGCGTTCAACGTAATCATCGATCAGGGCGACGAATTCCTGGGCGATGTTCTCGCCACGCAGGGTCACCTTCTTCTCGCCATCGACGAACACCGGTGCCGACGGTGCTTCGCCGGTACCCGGCAGCGAGATGCCGATGTTGGCATGCCGCGACTCACCGGGCCCGTTGACCACGCAGCCCATCACCGCCAGGGTCATGTTCTCCGCACCCGGGTGCTGGATCTTCCACAGCGGCATCTTTTCGCGCACGTGGTTCTGCACCACCTTGGCCAGTTCCTGGAAGAACTCCGAGGTGGTACGGCCGCAGCCCGGGCAGGCCGTGACCAGCGGGGTGAACGCGCGCTGGCCGGTGGTCTGCAGCAGTTCCTGGGCGACGATCACTTCCTGCGTACGCGACTGGCCCGGTTCGGGCGTCAGCGAAATGCGGATGGTGTCGCCGATGCCTTCCTGCAGCAGCACGCTCAGCGCCGCCGCCGAGGCGACGATGCCCTTGCTGCCGATACCGGCTTCGGTCAGGCCCAGGTGCAGGGCGAAGTCCGAACGCTGGGCCAGGTCGCGGTAGACCGCGATCAGCTCCTGCACGCCGCTGACCTTGGCCGAAAGGATGATGCGGTCGCGCGGCAGCCCCAGCTCGACGGCCTGCTCGGCCGAATCCAGCGCCGAACGGATCAGTGCCTCGCGCAGCACGCGGCCGGCATCCCAGGGCTGCTCGCGATGGTTGTTCTCGTCCATCAGCTTCGCTGCCAGGGCCTGGTCCAGCGATCCCCAGTTGGCGCCGATGCGCACCGGCTTGTTGTAGCGGATGGCGAACTCGATCAGCTGGGCGAACTGCAGGTCCTTCTTCTTGCCGAAGCCCACGTTGCCCGGGTTGATGCGGTACTTGGCCAGCGCTTCGGCACAGGCCGGTTCGGCCGTCAGCAGCTGATGGCCGTTGTAATGGAAGTCGCCGATCAGCGGTACATCGATGCCCATCATCGCCAGCTTGTCGACGATGCGCGGGATCGCCGCGGCCGCTTCGACCGTGTTGACGGTCAGGCGCACCATTTCCGAGCCGGCGCGCCAGAGCTCGGCGACCTGCTTCACGCTGGACGCCACATCGGAGGTGTCGGTGTTGGTCATCGACTGCACCACCACCGGCTTGCCACCGCCCACGGTGACTCCACCGATCTGGACCGATTGGGTCAGGCGACGGGGCCAGGCAGTGGCATCGGAGGGGGCTGTAGGGCGGGTGACGGCGTCATGCATGCGGGCATTCTAACGCCCGCCCCGACCTTGCGGGTGTGTCGCATTCAGGCGGCAGTGCGGCTGCGGCCGATTGTCGCAGGCAGGCTTGCCTGCGAACGCATACGATGGGCGCGAATGACCGGTCCCGACGCCCCGTTTCTCCGAACCCTGTGCAGCCTGCGCTGGCTGGCCGTGGCTGGCCAGGCGGCCACCATCCTGGTCGCCACCTGGGTGCTGGGACTGCCCTTGCCGCAACTGCCGTTGTGGTCGGGCGTGGCCGTGCTTGCCGTGTTCAACCTGTATACGCAGCTGCGGCCGGAGCCGGCCGATACCGCGCCGCTGACCGCCTTCGGCCACATCCTGGTTGACGTGATCATCCTCACCTGGATGGTCAGCTGGAGTGGCGGCATCGCCAATCCGTTCGGCTCGCTGTTCCTGATCCTGATCGCCCTGGCCGCCTTCGCCCTGCCCCTGCGCTGGGCCCTGGCCGTGGCCAGCGCCTGCCTGCTGGGCTATGCCGCCAGCGGACTGTTCGGCCAACCGCTGCCGGCCGGCTACTTCAACGCACTGGACCTCAATCGCTGGGGCGTGATCGCCACCTTCCTGCTGTCCGCTGCGGTGGTGCTGATCTTCTCCACCCGGCTGGCGATCGCCCTGCGCGCGCGCGAGCTGGAACTGTCGGCGCTGCGCGAACGCTTCGCGCGCAACGAAGGCATCGTCGCCCTGGCCACGCATGCGGCCTCGGTGGCGCACGAACTGAACACGCCGCTGGCGACGATGACCCTGCTTGCCGACGACGTGGCCGAGCGCAGCGAAGAGCCGGAAGTACGCGAGGACATGGAGACCCTGCGCGAGCTGCTGGTGCAGTGCCGCGAGCGCGTGCTGGCACTGGCCGCGCCGGCCTCCAACGACCGCCCCGGCCGCGCCCACTCCACGGCCCAGCAGGTGCTGGAGCAGTGGCGGCTGGTGCGCCCGACCATCGACCTGCATCGCAACGACGACGCACCGCTGCGCCTGCCGCTGGACCCGGGCGTCGGCCACCTGCTGATGGTGCTGCTGAACAATGCTGCCGATGCCGGCGAGCAGGCTGGACGACCGCGCGTTGACCTCAGCCTGCGCATCGAAGGCGACGACTTGATCGGCGAAGTACGCGATTACGGCCATGGCTTCGATGCCCGCGCCGCCGTCCTGCCGGGCAAGCTGTTCGGCAGCAGCAAGAGTGAAGGCATGGGCGTCGGGCTTGCCCTGTCCCATGCCACCATCGAACGCCTGGACGGCGAGATGTGGATGCGCCCGGCCCAAGGGGCCGGTAGCCGCGTCGGCTTCCGCCTGCCGTTGGCCCCCCGCGAGGAATGACCATGACTGCTTCTACCCTCGGCCTGCTGGTCGACGACGACGAACTCTACCTGCGCACGCTGCAGCGCAGCCTGGCCCGCAAAGGGCTGGAGACGCAGACCGCACAGGATGCCGCCAGCGCACTGGCATTGGCGCGCCAGCATCCGCCAGCGTTCGCACTGATCGATCTGAAGCTGGGCAGCGATTCCGGCCTGGCGCTGATCCAGCCGCTGCGCGCGCTGCGTGCGGACATGCGGATCCTGCTGGTGACCGGCTATGCCAGCATCGCCACCGCGGTGGAGGCGATCAAGCTCGGCGCCGACGACTACCTGCCCAAGCCGTCGACGGTGCCGATGATCCTGCGCGCGCTGGGCGAAGAAGACGATGGCCCGGCCGATGACGGCGAGATGGAAGTGCCCGATGCGATGACCCCGATCAGTCGCCTGCAGTGGGAGCACATCCAGCAGGCGATGCATGAAACCGGCGGCAACGTGTCGGCGGCCGCGCGCCTGCTCGGCATGCACCGGCGTTCGCTGCAGCGCAAGCTGGCCAAGCGGCCGAGCCCGGAACGCGATCCGAGCCGGTAACGCGGCGTCATATCCGCCGGGCATGGCCCGGCGCTACCGGCGTAACGAAGGGTAGCGCCGGGCCATGCCCGGCGGCATTCCCCGCCCGCGTCAGCCCTTCAGCTGGGCCAGCAGCTCACGGGTCAGCGGGTCGTTGACCTCGACATCCTCACCCTGCAGAGCGGGCAGCAGGCCGCTGGCCAGCTGCTTGCCCAGCTCGACGCCGAACTGGTCGAAGGCGTTGATGTTCCAGATCACCGACTGCACATACACCGCGTGTTCGTACATCGCGATCAAGGCGCCCAGCGCCTGCGGGGTCAGCGCGTCGAGCAGGATCATCGTGCTCGGGCGGCCACCCGGGTAATCGCGGTGCGGATCGTCGCTGCCCTGGCCGTTGGCCAGCGCTTCGGTCTGCGCCAGCAGGTTGGCCATCAACGCCTGGTGGTTGACCGTATACGGATCGTCGTTGTGCACGCAGCCGATGAAATCGGCCGGAATGATGCTGGTGCCCTGGTGCAGGGCCTGGAAGAAGCTGTGCTGCACGTCGGTGCCGGCACCGCCCCACCACACCGGCACGGTGTCGGTGGTGACCGGCTGGCCATCGCGCTGCACGCGCTTGCCCAGGCTTTCCATCACCAGCTGCTGCAGGTACGCCGGCAGCAGCGCCAGGCGCTGGTCGTAGGTCATCACCGCGTGCGTGGCATGGCCCAGCAGATTGCGGTTCCAGATGTCGGTCAGGCCGTGCAGCACCGGCAGGTTGCGCTCCAGCGGCGCGTCCAGCGCATGCGCATCCATCTGCGCGGCGCCTTCCAGCAACTGCTCGAAACGCTCGAAGCCGATGGCCAGTGCGATCGGGAAACCGACGGCCGACCACAGCGAATAGCGGCCCCCCACCCAGTCCCACATCGGCAGCACGCGCTCGGCGGCGATGGCGAAGGCCTTGGCGGCGCGTTCCGGATTGGCGCTGACCGCGTACAGGCGTTCGCTGCCCCCCAGCCAATCGTGCAGGATCTGGCCGTTGAGCAGGGTTTCCTGGGTACCGAAGGTCTTGGAAATGAGGATGCCGGCGGTCTTCGCCGGATCCAGCGTGGCCAGCGTGCGCTGCATGGCGGCGCCGTCCACGTTCGACACGAAATGCACGCGCAGGCGTGCACCCGTGACCGGACGCAGCGCGTCGGCGACCAGACGCGGACCGAGATCGGAACCGCCGATACCGACGCTGACCACATCGGTCACGCCACTGTCTTCCAGCGCGCGCACCAGCACGCCCATGCGCTGGCGGATGCCGCGCGCGGTGGCATAGGCCTCGGCCGCCACCGGCGCATCGACCACATCACCGCGCAGCGCGGTATGCAGCGCGGCGCGGCCTTCGGTCAGGTTGACCTGCTCGCCACGGAACAGGCGCGTGATGGCACCGCCGACATCACGTTCGGCAGCCAGCGCCAACAGCGCCTGCAACGCCGCGGCATCGTATTTCTGCCGGGCGAAGTTGACATACAACGGACCGACCCGCAGCGCCAGGTCCTGTACACGGCCGGGTTCGGCGGCGAGCAGGCCGGGAATGCTTGCGCCCTTCAGGCGCTGGGCGTGGGAATGCAGCGAGTCGAATCCGTTGTTCGTTGTCATGCGGCCTGGGTCGGGATCGTGTCGTTGGTGTGGGAGATCTGGTTGTTGCCATCAACGTACACCAGCTTCGGCTTGAAGCTGTCGGCTTCCTGCTCGGTCATGCTGGCGAAGGCGGCAATGATGATGATGTCACCGACCTGCACGTGGCGCGCGGCGCCACCGTTGAGCGAGACGATGCCGCTGCCGGCTTCGGCGCGGATCGCATAGGTCGAGAAGCGCGCACCGTTGGTCACGTCCCAGATGTGCACCTGCTCGAATTCACGGATGCCAGTGGCGGCCAGCAGGTTGTCATCGATGGCGATCGAGCCTTCGTAGTTCAGCTCGGAATGGGTGACGGTGGCGCGGTGGATCTTGGTCTTGAGCAGGGACAGGTGCATGGGGGCGCTGCAACGGCAAAGGAAAGAGCGGATTCTAGCACCCGCTTGGCCGTCATCAGGGGGCTGGGACGGGACGCTGAAGACCGTTCAGGCGCCCTCGACCGGTAGCGCTGACGGGGCATGCCCGCAGGCGCCCTGCAGCGACAGGCCGAACACCGTATGGAAGGCCAGCCCGGCGACCAGGCCGAAGCCGCCCGCGGCCAGCACCAACAGGCCGTAGCTGATCACGTCGAAGGTATCGACATAGCGCAGGCGCTGCAGCAGCGGACCATTGTCCGCGCCCGGCCAGGCACAGGTCGCCATGGCCAGCGCGCCCAGACCGAACCCCACGAGCAGGAAGGCGGTCCGGCGCAGACGCCGCTGGGACTGCAGGATCAGCGCCATCGGCAGCAACACCGCGATGGCGTTGCACACGCCCAGCACGAACATCAGCGCACCGCCGGTGAGTGCCGGTACGGGCGTACGCGCGAAGTCGAGCGCGAACAACAGGCCGCCCATCAGCTGGGCAGGCACCATGCCGGCGGCCAGTACCGCCAGGATCGAGGCCCGGGCAAGACAGCCGGTAGTGGTGGGGGTATTCATTTCCGGTCTCCCGTCCATGGGAAGGTGAGAGGCGCCCGCTGCGGGCGCCCCTGAGCCGCATGCGGCTCAGAACTCCAGGTTGTCGATCAACCGGGTGGTGCCCAGGCGGGCGGCGATCAGGGCCACGCGGCCACCGCCATCAAAGGTCGGTTCGGCCAGCTCCGGGGTGCGCAGCACCGCGTAATCCACCTGGAAGCCGGCCGCCTGCAGCGCCGCCGTGGCTTCGGCCTCGATCTGCGTGCGCGTCTGCCCGGCCACGTAGCCTTCGCGCATGCCCAGCAGGGTGCGATGAAGGGTGGTCGCCAACGGGCGCTGCTCGGCGCTGAGGTACTGGTTGCGCGAGCTCTTGGCCAGGCCATCCTCATCCCGCACGATCTCGGCACCGACGATCTGGATCGGGAACGACAGCTCGGCCACCATCTGCTTGATGACCGCCAGCTGCTGGTAGTCCTTGCGACCGAACACGGCCACGTCCGGCTGCACCTGCAGGAACAGCCGCGCCACTACCGTGCACACGCCATCGAAATGGCCCGGGCGGCTGGCGCCTTCCAGCACTTCACTGACGCCGGGCGCATGCATCTGCGTGGTCTTGTCCACGCCCAGCGGGTACATCGCTTCGACGCTGGGCAGCCACACCGCATCGCAGCCCACCTGCTCCAGCCCGGCCACATCGGCTTCGGGGGTGCGCGGATAGCGGCTGAAATCCTCGTTCGGCCCGAACTGCGTCGGGTTGACGAAGATGCTGGCCACGACCTTGTCGGCGTACTGCTTTGCCAGGGTGATCAGCGCATGGTGCCCGCCATGCAGGTTGCCCATGGTCGGCACCAGCGCCACGCGCAGGCCCTCGCCCTTCCATTGCGCGATCTGCGCGCGCAGTGCACCGAGTTCGTTGAAGGTCTGGATCATTGGGCGTACGCGTGCTCTTCGTCGGGGAAGCTGCCATCGCGCACGGCATCGGCGTAGGCGCGGGTGGCACCGGCCACCGAGCCACCTTCGGCCAGGAAGTCCTTGACGAACTTCGGACGACGGTGGCCACTGTCCAGGCCAAGGAAGTCGTGCAGCACCAGCACCTGGCCATCGCACTGCGGGCCAGCACCGATACCGATGGTCGGCACGGGAACGGCAGCGGTGACGGCAGCGGCAACCGGCGTCGGCACGCATTCGAGCACCATGATGCTGGCGCCCGCCTCGGCAACGGCCTTGGCGTCTTCCACCAGCTGGCGCGCGGCATCGCCACGGCCCTGGATCTTGAAGCCACCCAGGCGCAGCACCGACTGCGGGGTCAGGCCCAGGTGCGAGCAGACCGGAATCTCACGCTCGACCAGGTAACGGATGATGTCGACCTTGAAGCCTGCACCTTCGATCTTGACCATCTCCGCGCCTGCCTGCAGCAGCTGCAGCGAAGCATCCAGCGCGCGTTCCGGGGTCGCATCGGCACCGAACGGCAGGTCAGCGATCAGCAGCGCGCGCTGCAGCACGCGGGCGACCGCGCGGGTGTGGTAGACCATGTCGGCGACGGTCACCGGCAGGGTCGAATCGTGGCCCTGCACGACCATGCCCAGCGAATCGCCGATCAGGATCAGGTCGACACCATTGGCATCGAACGTGCGGGCGAAGCCTGCGTCGTAGGCGGTCAACATGACCAGCTTCTGACCATTGCGCTTGGCCTCGGCCAGGGCGGGAACGGTCCAGGGCTTGCTGTCTGCGTGGGTGCTCATGTGCTGATAACCGGGGGAGATAACCCGGGCATTATCACCCTAACGGCGCGATCCCGCAGGCATCCACCCGCATCACTGCATCCCGCACGCGGCCATGGCCGGGAATGGCCAGATCGGCGGCGATTTCGGCCAACGGCACCAACACGAACGCCCGCTCGTGCAGGTAGGGATGCGGCACTTTCAGCTCGGGCAGGTCCAGCACCTGCTCGCCGAACAGCAGCAGGTCCAGATCCAGCGCACGCGGGCCCCAGTGCACGGCAGGGTCGCGTACGCGGCCGAAGCGCTGCTCCAGCGCGAGCATGGCCTGCAGCAGTTCGACAGCGGACAGATCGGTGTCGACCGAGGCCACCGCGTTGACGAAGGGCGGCTGGTCCTCGTTTCCCCATGCCGGCGTCGCGTACAACCGCGACGCCTGCGTCAGCCGGGTTCCGGGCAGGTCGCCCAGCGCGGCGATGGCCGCGCGGACGGTGTTGGCTGCGTCGCCAAGATTGGCGCCCAGCCCGATCCAGGCACCGGTCATGGATTACTCGGCAGCACCGGCAGCTGCGCCGTCCGGACGACGACGGCGACGACGACGCTTGCGCGGCGCCCCACCCTCCTCATCGCCGGCCTCGCTGTGCAGCGAATCCAGCGACGAATCCAGCTCATGCCCGGACTGCGCCTGCGCTTCGCGCCAGAACGCGACGTCGGCTTCGTGCTCTGCCGATGCCACCTGGCGCAGGGCCAGGAAATCGAAGGCGGCACGGAAACGGGGATGGCTGAGCGTGCGCATCACGCGCTTGCGCTGGCGCGAACTGAAGCGCGCCTGCAGCAGCCAGATCTCCTGCATCGGCAGCGAGAAACGGCGCGGCAATGCAATGGTGCTCAACTGCTGCACGGTGACGCGGTCGGCGGCGCGACGCTGCGCCTCTTCCGGTGCCACGCCCTGCTTGAGCAGGGTTGCCTGCGCGCGGCAATAGGCCGGCCACAGCAACAGCGCGAACAGGAACGCCGGCGACACAGGCTCGTCGTTGGCCACGCGTGCGTCGGTGTTGGCCAGGCCTTCGATCAGCATGCGGCGCAGCGCGCCGGTGCGATTCGACTTCAGCGCCTTGGCGCTTTCCGGGAACAACACGTCGAACAGGCCATAGCGTTCCAGTCCTTCGAAGCTGGCCACGCCGTGCCCGGACAGGAACAGCTTCAGGACTTCTTCGAACAGGCGCGCCGGTGCGGCTTCATTGAGCAGGCCGGCCAGCTGCGGGATCGGTGCAGCGGTGCCCTCTTCGATCTGGAAGCCGAGCTTGGCCGCCAGGCGGACCGCACGCAGCATGCGCACCGGGTCTTCCTGGTAGCGCTGCACCGGGTCGCCGATGAGCTTCATCAGGCGTGCCTGCACGTCTTCGAAGCCGCCGGTGTAGTCACGCACCGAGAAGTCCTCGATGGCGTAGTACAGGGCATTGCAGGTGAAGTCGCGGCGGATGGCGTCGTCTTCGATGCTGCCGTACACGTTGTCGCGCACGAGCATGCCGTTTTCCATCTCGCGGTCGCCGCTGCCGTCATCGATGTTGGCACGGAAGGTGGCGACTTCGATGATCTCGCGGCCGAACACAACATGGGCCAGGCGGAAACGGCGGCCGATCAGGCGGCAGTTGCGGAACAACTGCTTGACCTGTTCGGGCGTGGCATCGGTGGCCACGTCGAAATCCTTGGGTTGGCCATTGACCAGCAGATCGCGCACCGCGCCGCCGACAAGGTAGGCGCCGAAGCCGGCATCGCGCAGTCGATAAAGCACGCGCAAAGCGTTCGGGCTGATGTCCTTGCGGGAGATCGTGTGCTGGTCGCGCGGGATGACGCGCAGGCTGAACGGTGATGTAGCAGAGGAAATGATGTTGGCGCTTCCGGTTGAAGTTTCGGGATTGCCCAATGGCATCGAGGTGCATATACTAGCGCTCCTGCACCGGCAGCGACACACTGCTCCCTTCGTCTAGTGGTTAGGACGTGGCCCTCTCAAGGCTAAAACAGGGGTTCGAGTCCCCTAGGGAGCACCAGTCGCCGCAGCAGGAACCGAAAAAGCCCGCCTTGTGCGGGCTTTTCTGTTTTCCGGATTCTCGATTCCAACGGGCGTGGTCGCTTTGGCGCCTCCCTGTTCCTGCGCGGGAGGGGGCGGGCCACCCTTTCCTGGACACGCCAAAGCCCATCCATGGTGCTCGATGGCGCCATCCTTGGCGCCAACGGTCCAGGAAAGGGTGGCCCGCCCCCTCCTGACAATTTCCCGCGACGGCGGCAAGAACAGCCTCGCTCCTCCGAAACAAATTCAACCCCGACGCGCTTGCCTGCGTCCGCTATCCGCTATCCGCGATCTGTCGAGAGGCGGCAGGCCGGCCGCTCCAGGACCGTTGGCGCCATGGATGGCGCCATCGAGCACCATGGATGGGTTTACGGCGTGTCCTGGAGCGGCCGGCCTGCCGCCTCCCCTCGGAACAGGGAGGCGCTGAAACCCAGGCCGAGCCGTCAGCCTTCCATCTGCTCCAGCTCTTTGCCCTTGGTCTCGCGCACGTAGCGGACGACGAAGATGATCGAGAGGATCGCGGCGACGGTGTAGATGCCGTACGCACCGGCCAGGCCGATGCCGGCCAGCAGCATCGGGAAGGTCACGGTGATCGCGAAATTCGACGTCCACTGCGCCGCACCGGCCACCGCCAACGCTGGGCCGCGGATCTGGTTCGGGAACATCTCGCCCAGCATCACCCACATCACCGGGCCCCAGGACATGTTGAAGAACACCACGTAGACGTTGGCCGCTACCAGCGCCAACCGGCCCATGCCGTCGGACAGCTGCAGGCGACCATCGACCAGGCTGCCACTGGCGAAGGCGACCACCATCAGCACCAGCGCCACCGACATGCCGACCGAACCGACCCACAGCAGCGGCTTGCGGCCGATGCGATCGATCAGCAGCACCGTCAGCAGGCAGGCGCCGATGCTCAGCGCACCGGACAATACGTTGATCAGCAGCGCATCGCTTTCCGAGAAACCTACCGCCTGCCACAACACGGCGCCGTAATAGAACACCACATTGATGCCGACCAGCTGCTGGAACATCGCCAGGCCGATGCCGACCCAGACGATCGGGCGCAACTTGCCGGTAGCCCTGTTGAGCAGGTCGCCGAATCGCGGTTTGTGCTGGTCCTGGGCCAGGCTCGCTTCGATCTCGGCCTGCTTGTTCACCGCGACACGCTCACCGTACAGCCGGCCAAGCACCGCCCTCGCCTGCGCCTGCCGGCCCTTCATCACCAGGAAGCGCGGGCTCTCCGGGATCACCAGCAACAGCAGCAGGAACAGCAGCGACGGCAGCGCCTGCATCCAGAACATCCAGCGCCATGCCTGCTGCCCCAGCCAGAGCGGCTCGGTCGAGGCGCCTGCGGCCCTGGCCAGCAGATAGTTGCTGAGGAACGCCGCGAACAGGCCGCAAATGATCGCCATCTGCTGCACGGTCGCCAGCCGGCCGCGATAGCGCGCCGACGCGACTTCGGCGATGTAGGCCGGCGACATCACGCTGGCCGCACCGACGGCGAATCCGCCGAGCACGCGCGCGCAGACGAACAACCAGGACGCATGTGCGGCGCCGGCACCCAGCGCCGACACCAGAAACATCACGGCCGCCCCGATCAGCACGCCGCGACGTCCCAGCCGGTCACCCAGCCAGCCGGCTGCGAACGCGCCGATCGCGCACCCCAGCAGCATCGAGGCCACCTCGAAGCCGAGCGCGGCCTCGCTGGAGTTGAAGGCCTGGCGCAGACCGTCGACGGTGCCATTGATGACGCCACTGTCGAAACCGAACAGGAAACCACCAAGAGTGGCGGCGCAACTGATCAGGACGATGAAGGCCGTGTTCTCACCGCCATTGGAGGCGGCACCGGGCTGGACTGGCGACATGAAGGATCCTGCAAGGAAGGGGGCCGACCGAAGCGGGCCGGCGGCCTTGGCAGCGTCGCACAGGGCGGGCATGCCGCCAAATGGGCATTAGGGGCGCCAATCTGCCCCACTTTCACACGGCAACCGGCAGCGGGGGCCAACCTGTTCTAGAATTGGCAGGTTCAGAAAGCGATTCGCCCCCTACCCATGCCCTTTGTCGTCACCGAAAACTGCATCAAGTGCAAACACACCGATTGCGTGGAAGTGTGCCCCGTGGATTGCTTCCACGAAGGCCCGAACTTCCTGGTGATCGACCCGGACGAGTGCATTGACTGCACCCTCTGCGAACCCGAGTGCCCGGTCAACGCGATCTTCCCGGAAGACGATGTTCCCGCTGGTCAGGAAGGTTTCGTCGCCCTCAATGCAGAACTGGCGAAGGAGTGGCCGGTACTGACCGTGCGCAAGGACCCGCCGGCCGATGCCGGTGAGTGGGACGGCAAGCCCGACAAGCTGAAGCTGCTGGAGCGCTGAGGCGCCGGCAACGCTGCTTTGGTAGCTGCCAACCTTGGTTGGCATGCAGGCGCCGACCAAGGTCGGCCTCTTCCACGACAGGCACCAACCAGCAGGCAATGAAAAGGGCGCCCAGGGCGCCCTTTTCCGTTCTTGCCTTGGTAGCTGCCAACCTCGGTTGGCACAAAGCGCCGACCAAGGTCAGCCTCTACCACGGCAGGCACGAACCCGCAGGTCCGTACCCACCGGCCCAGCCATTACGGGGCCAGCTTCGCCTTCAGTGCGGCAATCAGCTTCACCGGCGCTGCGGCGGTGGCCGGCAGGCCACGCGGGTCGACTGCGGAGATGTACGCACCGGCGTCGACGGCGACCACGCGGACCAGGAAGTTGCTGCCTTCATAGGCCACGTCGTACGAGCCCAGCAGCTGCGCGCGGGTGGCAATGGTCAGGCCTTCCACGCCTTCCAGCGCGGTACCGACCTTGGCGAAGGCGTCTTCCTTGGTGCCGGCAATGGTGAAGCCGGTGGCGCTGACCGCCGGAGCGGCGGCGGCCGGAGCGGCCGGCTTGGTCGCCGAGCTCAGGGTCGGCACCTGGTTGTTGCCGGCGCCTGCCGGCAGGTTCAGGTCCGGCGGCACTTCCAGCGGACGCACTTCCGGGGCCAGGGCGTAGTCGCCCTTGACGCCACGCTTGAAGCAACCGGTGGTGCCGGCAGCAGTGGCGACGGCAAGGAGCGCGAAGGACAGCACGCGGACGGCAGAAACGGATTGGCGCATGTGAATCTCCTGGATCAGACCAAGACGGAAGGTCAGTGGCTGGAAAGGGCTTCGAGGGCGGCGATATCGCCGGCGAGATGGTCGGCGGCAGGCGTGTGTGCTGCCGAAAGCGGCAGCAGCGGCAGGCGCAGATCGTGACCGATGCCGATCCGACGCAACAGCGCCTTGACCGGAATCGGGTTGGATTCGATACCGCAGAAGTCATGGAACGGCTGCAGGCGCGCATCCCAGGATTCGACGGCTTCATGGTCGCGGGCAGCGGCCAGGTCGCACATCCGGCGGTAGGCGCCGGGCAGCACGTTGGAGCCAACCGAGATCAGGCCGTCCATGCCGGCCTGGATCGAACGTGCGGCAGTGCCGTCATCACCGGTGAGCACGGCGAAGGTCGCGCTGCGCAGGTCCAGCAGCGCGCGCACGCGGCCGGTATCACCCACCGCTTCCTTGATGCCGACGATGTTCGGATGGCTGGCGAGCTCGGCCACGGTCTCCGGCAGCATGTCGCAGCCGGTACGGCCGGGCACGTTGTACAGCACCACCGGCAATCCCGCCTGGTCGGCGACCGCGCGGTAATGCGCGATCAAGCCGGCCTGGGTCGGCCGCACGTACGGCGGTGTGACCACGAGAGCGTGGGTGGCACCGAGCGCGGCGGCGCGGCGGGTCTGCTCGATGGTCTTGGCGGTGCCGGACAGGCCGGTGCCGGCCAGGACCGGAACGCGGCCGGCGATGCGTTCGACCGCGCTGGCCAGCAGCTGGTCATACTCCGCATCGGACAGGGTGGCTGCCTCGCCGGTGGAGCCGGCAACGACAACGCCTTGGACGCCGCCCTCCAGCTGCAGGTGCAGCAGGCGCTGCCAACCGTCGGGGTCGAGTGCGCCGTCGGCCCGGAAGGGGGTCGCCAGCGCGGTGATGAGGCCGGAAAGGGACAAGGACGTGCTGCTCTTGGCTGGGGAGGGAAAACGCCCGCCACGAAAGGCCGGGGGCGATCTGAATGTTACTTGCGGCGCGAAAGCACGGGCAAGTATGCTGGACACCGGTGGATCCCCGCCTCTGGCGGGCATTCAGACTAACGCATGCATTACCCGGAATCGCCTTGACCGACACCACCCCGCGCCCAGCGCCGAGCGAAAACCACCTCCTGATCAACGCCTATACGACGCATCCGGAGTCCCCCCTGTTGTCCGTCACCCGCCGCATCGCCGACAGCGGGTGCAATCTGGTGGATGCACGCCTGGCCACCGTGGGCCGCGATGTCTCGGTGACCGCGCTGGCCACCGGCTCCTGGGATTCGGTCGCCAAGCTGGAAGCGATGCTGACCCGGCTCGAGCGCGAGGAAGGCCTGAAGCTGGTCTGGTACCGCACCGAAGCCAAGCAGGCGCAGTCCAACCTGCTGCCGTACATCGTCGAGGTGATCGCCGCCGACAAGCCGGGCATCCTGTTCCAGCTGGCCGATTTCTTCGATCGCCAGGGCATCACCATCGAGACCCTGCAGAGCACGCGTTACCGCGCCATGCAGACCGGTGCGGAGATGTTCAGCGCACAGGTCACCATCGGCGTGCCGGCCAACATGCACATCGCTGCCCTGCGCGACGATTTCCTCGAGTTCTGCGACCACTTGAACCTGGACGCGATCATGGACCCGATGAAGTTCTGATTGAAACCCGGATTTTTCGCGCGCTCCTCACGGGCGCGTGGCGTTTCATGCAATTGTCGTAGAAAGAACCCAGGCTCGACAGAAGGACCTCATGAACAACGGCGATACCCTGGACAGCACCACCCTCTCCCTGCCGCTGGCACTGTCCGGCGGCGCCCAGGCCACCCTCGGCGATTACGCCGGCCAGTGGCTGGTGCTGTACTTCTACCCCAAGGACAGCACCCCGGGCTGCACCACCGAGGGCATCGACTTCAACGCACTGCTGCCCGACTTCAGGAAGGCGGGCGCGGCCGTGCTTGGCGTCTCCCGCGACTCGGTGAAGTCCCACGACAACTTCTGTGCCAAGCAGGGCTTCGCGTTCCCGCTGGTCAGTGATGCCGACGAAGCGCTGTGCACCGCCTTCGACGTCATCAAGATGAAGAACATGTACGGCAAACAGGTACGTGGCATCGAGCGCAGCACCTTCCTGATTTCCCCCGACAGCCGCATCGTGCAGTCATGGCGCAAGGTCAAGGTCGCCGGCCATGCCGACGCCGTGCTTGCCGAACTGAAGGCCCATCCGTCCAAGTGAGTCCCATCGCCCACTTTGTCCGCCACCACCCTGCCCTGCAGCAGGTCGTGGTGGTTTTTCCCTGTCCGTAACCAGGAACCGATGATGACCCGAGGCAAGCGCATCTACGTGCTGGATACCAACGTGCTGATGCACGATCCCACCGCGCTGTTCAAATTCGAGGAGCACGATGTCTACCTGCCCATGCAGGTGATCGAGGAGCTGGACAACGGCAAGAAGGGCACGACCGAAGCGAGCCGCAATGCGCGCCAGGTCAGCCGCTTCCTCAACGAGCTGGTGCAAGCTTCGGGCCTGGACAACCTGGCCGAGGGCATTCCGCTGCAGCGGCCGCAGGGCCTGCAGCTGCGCGGCAAACAGAGCGTGGGCAAGCTGCGCTTCCAGACCAGTCATTTCGACGCGGGCAAGAGCTTTGGCAAGGTCATCCCGGACAACGCCATCCTCGGCGCGATCCTGGCGCTGAAGGAAGAAACACCGGAAATCCCGGTGGTGTTCGTCTCCAAGGACATCAACCTGCGGATCAAGGCGGCCATCGCCGGCATCGTTTCGGAAGACTACGAGAACGACCGTGCGCTGGACGATTTCAGCCTGCTCTACACCGGCGCCACCGAGCTGCCGGAAGACTTCTGGAAGCGCCACGGCGAGGATCTGCGCAGCTGGAGCGACAAGGGCCGCACCCATTACGAAGTCCTCGCCCAGGAGGGTGAGGAGTGGTACCCGAACCAGTACGTCTACCTGCCGGGCGAAGACGAAGTCGAGCTGCGTGTCAGCAAGATCGTCGGCGATGGCAAGGTGGTGTTGTCCCTGGTCGATGACTTCCGCCACGGCAGCCACGCCGTGTGGGGCATCAGCGCGCGCAACCGCGAACAGAACTTCGCGCTCAACGCACTGATGGACCCGGAAATCGACTTCGTCACCCTGCTCGGCACCGCCGGCACCGGCAAGACCCTGCTGGCGCTGGCCGCCGGCCTGGCGCAGACGATGGACCAGCAGCGCTACCGCGAGATCATCATGACCCGCGCCACGGTCAGCGTCGGCGAGGACATCGGCTTCCTGCCCGGCACCGAGGAAGAGAAGATGACGCCGTGGATGGGCGCGTTGACCGACAACCTGGAAGTGCTGACGCACAACCAGGAAGGCGGCACCTGGGGCCGCCAGGCGACCAACGACCTGCTCGCCAGCCGCATCAAGATCCGCTCGATGAACTTCATGCGCGGCCGTACGTTCCTGTCGCGTTACCTGATCCTGGACGAGGCGCAGAACCTGACGCCCAAGCAGATGAAGACGCTGATCACCCGTGCTGGCCCCGGCACCAAGATCGTCTGCCTGGGCAACGTCGAACAGATCGACACCCCCTACCTGACCGAAACCACGTCGGGCCTGACCTACGCCGTGGACCGCTTCAAGAACTGGCCACACAGCGCGCACATCACGCTGCGTCGCGGTGAACGCTCGCGGCTGGCCGATTACGCGTCGGAGGTGTTGTGAACCGTTGCACCCGTCTGCTGCTGCCATCGATGGCGGTCGCCATCACCACGCTGCTCGGTGCCTGCGCGACCACGCAGGGACCGGCCAGCGTGCCGACCACCGAACGCAGTGGCCAGTCCTGGGTGGTCACCCGCCCGATCATCGCCGCGCAGGTGCTCGACACCTGCTCGCGCCCCAGCCCCGGCCGCGAGGCCGGGCGGGTCAGCGGCTACTGGGCACCGAGCCGGCAGCAGGTGGACCAGCTGGAAGCGAAGCTGTCAGCGCTGGAAACGCAGGTGCCGCATGTCATGGACTTCGATCGCCAGTACGTCGGCATCGAACTGGACGGAAAGCGGGTGATCTACATCAACGCGTTCCACCTGCCTGAAGACAACCGTCTGCGGCCCGCCCGCGAAGCGGTGCGGGTCTGCGATGGTGGCGCGCAGTTCTGGGGCGCGGTCTTCGATCCGGCCAGCGGCACCTTCAACGAGCTGCAGTTCAACGGCGGCTTCGGCGGGCCCTGAGGGCCTGCCATGGGAATCCGCCTGCCCACCTGGGTCTGGATCGGCGCGGTCGCGCTGTCGTGCGTGGCCGGCATGGTCAATGTGGTCGGCTTCCTGGGTTTTGAACACCAGGCGGTCAGCCACATGACCGGCAGCACCAGCCAGCTCGGCATGGCGCTGGCGCAGGGGGATTGGCGCGCCGTCGGGCACCTGTGGGGTCTGCTGATCGCGTTCTCACTGGGCGCGATGGTCAGCGGGCTGCTGATCCAGGACAGCGCACTGCAGCTCGGCCGCCGCTACGGCGTCGCGCTGGCGTTGGAATCACTGCTGCTGCTGGCGGCCATTCCGCTGTTCAAGCAGCATCAGATCTGGGGCGCACTGGCGGCCGCGATGGCCTGCGGACTGCAGAATGCGATGGCCACCACCTTCAGTGGTGCCGTCGTACGCACCACTCATCTCAGCGGCATGTTCACCGACCTCGGCATCGGCCTCGGCCACCTGCTGCGCGGACTGCCGCTGCAGATACGACGCCTGACCCTGAGCGGCCTGATCATCAGCGGCTTCCTTGCAGGCGGCGTCATCGGCGCCTGGCTGTTCGTGCGCTGGCAGTACGACGCCCTGCTCGCCCCCGCCCTGCTGACCGGACTGACCGGTCTGGGCTATGTGTTCTACCAGCAATGGGCACGCTGGCGGCGCTGAGCATGGCGTCACCCACGCATGGCGTGGATCTACGTTGTCCCTCCGATCATTTCCGCGATATCCACGCATGGCGTGGATCTACTGCAGGGAGCCGTCAGAGGCGGGGCGGTGTCGGATTGCGGGGTGTCCGCGCCATGGATGGCGCGGCCAAGCCTACAGGGACGTACTTGCGGCGTCCCCGCAATCCGACACCGCCCCGCCTCCCGCGCAGAAATCCAGAGCCGCTGTTGCTGTTGCTGTTGCTGTTGCTGTTGCCCCGGCTTCTGCGGGTGCCGGGTGCAACCCGGCCGGCACTACCCCCACACTGGGCAGCACGGCACAATCACCGCATGAGCCCGACCACCCCCGCTTCCGCCCTCACCATCGCCGGCTCCGATTCCGGCGGCGGCGCCGGCATCCAGGCCGACCTGAAGGCCTTCGCCGCGCATCGCGTGCACGGCCTGTCGGTGATCGCCGCAATGACCGCGCAGAACACCCGCGGCGTCAGCGCCGTGCACGTACCACCGATCGACTTCCTGCGCGCGCAGATCGAGGCCTGCTTTGACGACTTCGACATCCACGCAGTGAAACTGGGCATGCTGGCCAACGCCGAGGTGATCCACGCCGTGGCCGATGCACTGGAACGCCATCGACCACCGCACGTGGTGCTGGACCCGGTGATGGTCGCCACCAGCGGCGCTCGCCTGCTGGAGGACAGCGCGCTGCAGGCAATGCGCGAACGGCTGCTGCCACTGGCCACCCTGGTCACCCCCAATGCACCGGAAGCGGAGCTGCTGGTCGGCCGCAGCATCGCCAATGGCAACGACGCAGAGCAGGCCGCCGCCTCACTCCTGGAGCTGGGTGCCGGCGCGGTGCTGCTGAAGGGCGGCCACCTGCATGAAGGCAACCGTGTGGTCGACCGTTACTTCGATGGCGTCAGCAGCGAAGAGTTCATCCATGCCCGCCTGCCCTTGGATGCGCACGGCACAGGCTGCACGCTGGCCTCGGCCATCGCCGCGCAGCTGTGCAACGGTCTGAGCCTGGCCAATGCCTGCGAAGCCGGCATCGATTACGTGGCGCGCGGGCTGCAGCAGGGCTATGCGCCCGGCCGCAGTGAGGTGCTGGTGCTGGATCATTTCGGCGCGGCACCGCACGCATGAGCGATTCGCCACGCGCACTCGCCGTGGACAGCGGCGATGGCCACCGTTACGAGGTCATCGCCTGCGTGCCTGCACAGCCGCTGGCGCGGTTGTTGTGGCTGCCGGCGCTGGGCGTGGCCGCACGCCATTACCTGCCCCTTGCGCAGGCACTGGCCGCCAGGGGCGTGGCGGTCTACCTGCACGAATGGCGCGGCAATGGCAGCAGTTCGCTGCGCCCGTCACGCGCCCAGGATTGGGGCTACCGGCAGATCCTCGACCACGACCTGCCGGCCAGCCAGGCACTGCTCGCCGATGGCGATGCTGGCCAGAACGCGCTGCCATGGATCATCGGTGGTCACAGCCTGGGCGGCCAACTGGCCTGCGTGCACGCCGGGCGCCAGCCGCAGGCATTCGATCGATTGTGGCTGGCCGCCAGCGGTACACCCTTCTGGCGCACGTTCCCGCCACCGCGTGGCTGGTTGCTGCCCCTGATCTATCGCTTCCTGCCATGGATCGCGCGACGCCAGGGCGTGCTGCACGGGCGCCGACTGGGCTTCGGCGGCACCGAAGCACGTGGATTGATCGCCGACTGGGCGCGCGTAGGGCTGAACAATCACTACGCTGCCGTCGGCATGGACGAGGATCTGGACGCGCAGATGGCGCGTGTGCATGGCAGTGCGCAGGCGGTGCTGATGGAACACGATTGGCTGGCGCCTATCGGATCGATGCAGGCGCTGCTGGCGAAACTGCCGAATGTCGCCTCACAGCTGCGCGTGCTTTCTGCGCAGGACCTGGGTACGCGAGCTGACCACTTCGCGTGGATGAAACACCCGGAGGCTGTCGCAAAGGCGTTTTTCATTCAGTTGGGTGAAAATTTTCACAAAAGCGTTGACGACTCGCGCCGACATCCGCATAATTCCGCTCCTGTCGCAGGGCGCCCGTAGCTCAGTTGGATAGAGTACCTGGCTACGAACCAGGCGGTCGGGAGTTCGAATCTCTCCGGGCGCACCACTCGACAGACCTTCAGCATCCGCCGCTGGAAGTGCAGTAAAATATGGCAGTAAGTTGATTGTGTACCGCGCGCCCGTAGCTCAGTTGGATAGAGTACCTGGCTACGAACCAGGCGGTCGGGAGTTCGAATCTCTCCGGGCGCACCACACACGATCAACACAACAAGTTTATGTAATTGGCGCCCGTAGCTCAGTTGGATAGAGTACCTGGCTACGAACCAGGCGGTCGGGAGTTCGAATCTCTCCGGGCGCACCATTACACCGAAACAGCAGGCCTCGGCCTGCTGTTTTTTTTTGTGTTTTTTTCGACAGGGTTGCACCCTGCACCCGCAGAGGCCAAAGCAACGGCAACAGCAGAAGCAGGCATTCCGTGGGTGGCGGGGCGGTATGGGTAGGCAGGACACGCCGTAAACCCATCCTTGGGGGCTCGATGGCGCCATCCATGGCGCCAACGGTCCTGCCTACCCATACCGCCCCACCTCTGACAGATTTCCGCGATCTGGTAGATCCACGCCATGCGTGGATGAATCTCATCGAGATCAAATATTTCGACAATTGAACGAAGAGCATCCACGCATGGCGTGGATCTACGTGTCGACCAAGGTCGACACCCACCAAGAGCAGGCCATGCCATCCGACAGATTGCGGAGGTCTGTCGAAGGCGGGGTGGGTCCGGTTGCGGGGGTGTAAGCGCCATGGATGGCGCGCCCAAGCCTACAGGGACGTACTTGCGGCGTCCCCCGCAACCGGACCCACCCCGCCATCCCACGGAATACCCGCTGTTGCTTTGGCTTTGGCTTTGGCTTTGGCTGTTACCGTTGCTGTTGCTGTTGCCTCTGCAGGTGCAGGGCGCAGCCCTGCCGAACCCTACCCCTCTGCCATCGCCAGCCACCACTGCGCCAGCAGCTCCGGCCGTCGCAGGCGTTCGCGCCACCAGCGCAGGGCCGCGCCATCTTCGCCGGTGCGCCACGCCAGCCAGAAGTTCTCTTCCGGCTTGTGCTCCTCGACCTCGCGGATCACCAGCTGGCCACGTGCCACCGCCGCGCGCGCGCAGGGCTCGGGCAGGAAACCGAATCCCAGCCCCTGGCACTGCAGCTTCAACTTGCTTGCCATGTCCGGCACGGTCAACGTCTCCTGGCCCATCAACAGGCCCACCGTTCGTGGCAGCAGGCGTCGTGCCGAATCGGATACCGCGATCGCACAGTACGGCGCCAACTGCTCGCGGCCCAGCACACCCGGCACGGTCGCCAGTGGATGCTCCGGCGCCACCGCAAACACGAAACCCACGCTGCCCAGCGGCTCGACCACGTAGCCCCCGCCACTGGGACCCTCGCCCGGTGCACCGACCAACAGGTCGGCGCGCCGGTCCAGCAGTGCTTCCCAGGTGCCGGACAACGCCTCGCCAAACAGGCGCAATCGGGTCGGCGCCGCCACCTCACGGAATGCAGCAATATCCGGCCCCAGCAGCCAGGTCGGAAACACCGAATCCACCGCCAGGGTCAATTCCGCCTCCCAACCCGAGGCTACGCGCCGTACCCGCAGTTCCAGCTCCCGGGCCGCTCGCAGCAGGTGCCTGCCCTCCTCCAGCAACGCGCGCCCGGCCTCGGTCGGCTCCGCCCGCGGGCCGATCCGGTCGAACAGCTGCACTCCAAGGTCCTCTTCCAGCTTGGCCACGGTGTAGGAAATGGTCGAGGGCACCTTGTGCAGGGCCTTGCCGGCGCCGGCGAATGAGCCTCGGCGGTCGATCGCGTCCAGGATCTGCAGGGCATCGAGGCTGAGCTTGAGCATTCGAAATTTTCGATGATGGCTGTCAAAACTATCCGTTTTTCAAACCCAAGGTGCAAGCGGATACTTCTCCTCAACGGGAAAACACAGCGGCTGCCAGCCCATCCCGTCCCATCGAAACCATCGAACAAGGAGATTCCATCATGCTGCAGATCCGCAAGAGCGCTACCCGTGGCCTGGCCGAGCATGGCTGGCTGTCCTCGCGCCATACCTTCTCGTTCGCCAGCTACTACGACCCCCGCTATGTGAGCTTCGGCCCGCTGCGGGTCATCAACGAAGACAAGGTGACCGGCGGCCAGGGTTTCGGCACCCACAGCCACAGCAACATGGAGATCGTCTCCTACGTGCTGGGTGGCGCACTGGAGCACAAGGACTCGATGGGCACCGGTTCGGTGCTGCGCTACGGCGACGTGCAGCGCATGAGCGCCGGCAGCGGTGTCAGCCACAGCGAGTTCAACCATTCGGCCACCGATCCGGTGCATTTCCTGCAGATCTGGATCTTCCCGCAGACCGAGAACATCACGCCGTCGTATGAGGAGACCCACTTCACGCCGGAGAGCAAGCGCGGCCAGCTGCGCCTGATCGCCTCGCCGGATGGCGCCGATGGCTCGCTGCACATCCACCAGGATGCGCGCATCTTCGCCACCATCCTCGATGGCGAGCAGAAGCTGCATCACGCCCTGGCTGCCGGCCGCGGCGCGTATGTGCAGGTGGCGCGTGGCCAGCTGCAGGTCAACGGCATCACCCTGGAAGCGGGTGACGCGCTGCAGGTCAGCGACGAGGCACAGCTGACCCTGGAAAACGGCAACGACGCCGAAGTGCTGGTGTTCGACCTGCCGCTGTAACCCACACGCCCGCGATGCCGTCCGGCATCGCGGGCGTGTCATGTGGCAACGCGATCAGAACTTGTACGTCACCGCCAACCGCACGTTGCGCGGCTCGCCCCAGGTGTAGGTGCTGTACCAGCTGAAGATCGTGTAATAGCGCTTGTCCAGCAGATTGTTGACGTTGACGGTGGCCGACAGGCGATCGTTGAACTGGTAGCGCGCCATGGCATCCAGCAGCCAGTACGGCTGGGTGCGATGGACCACCGACGCACCATCGGCCGGGTTGGTGATGGTGCCGAACGTGGAATCCTGCCAGCGCGCGCCGCCACCGACGGTCAGCCCCTGCCAGTCGCCGCGCAGGCGGTAGCTGGTATGCAGGCTGAACTGGTTTTCCGGCTCCAGCGTGGACACCTTGGTCCCGGCCTGGCGGGCGATCTTGTGCGCAAAGCCGCCCTGCACCTGCCAGCCCTCGGCCAGCTGTCCGGACAACTCCAGTTCGTAGCCCTTGGTGCGCACGCCCATCAATCCGCGGTAGGCGATATCGCCGGTCGGCGTCTTGCCACCGGTAGGCTGGGCGAAATTGTCCTGGTCAAGCTGGAACAGCGCCGCGCTGGCATTGAAGCGGCCGTCGAAGAACTCCGCCTTCAGACCCATTTCATAGCTGCGGCCCTCCAGCGGATCCAGCGTCCTGCCCTGTTCGTCGCGCTCACCCTGCGGCTTGAAGATGGTGCTGTAGCTGGCATACACCGAATAGTGCTCGCCGAGGTCGTAGACCACGCCGGCATACGGCACGAACACGCCGGTCTCGCGCGTCTGCGGCGAACGGTAGCTGGCCAGGCGGCTGCCGACGATCACCTTCAACGGGTCAGCCACATCGAAGCGACCGACCACGTACAGGCCGTTCTCGCGGGTCACTTCATTGTTGCCGTAACCGCGCTGCCATTCCGGTTCCGGAATATCCCCCTTCCAGCTGTTGTAGTCGGCAACGGCGGTCGGATAGCCGGGCTGCGGCGAATAACCGGTGTTGGTCCAGCGCTTGCGCGACGCACTGCCGCCGACCACCAGTTCATGCTGACGACCGAACAGGCCGAAGTTGCCGCTCAGGTAGAAGTCGGCAGCGTTGCTGACCGTCTTGCCGACGTACTTGCCCAGCCACAGCGAGACGCCTTCGCCGGTGACCGGATCGGGATTGCCACCGGCCGCACCCGCCAGCGCTGCATCGTAGCCGTTGACCTGGTGGTTGAGCTGCAGCTTGGCCACCCAGTCGTTGTCGAAGGTGTGTTCCAGCGTGGCAAAGCCGGTGCGCACGTACTGGCGCCAGCCACTCCAGCGGGTACCGTTGTTGAACGAGCGCGGCATGTCATTGAAATTGCCCTGGCTGTCCAGCAACGGAATGCCGCCCCAGGTCGAGCCCTTGGGGTCGCTCTCCAGCACGTCGCCGCCCACGGTCAGCAGCGTGCGTTCGCCCAGATCCGCTTCCAGCACGGCATAGCCCACCTTGCTGGTGCGCTGGTAGAAATCCAGATTGGAATGCTTGTCCTGCCAGGCACCTACTGCACGCCCACGCACGCGGCCATCGGCAGTCAACGGGCCGCCGACATCGACTTCGGCACGGTAGTCGTCCCAGCGGCCGACGCCGAGCGTCGCACTGCCGGCAAATTCCTTGCCCGGCTTCTTGCGCACCAGGTTGATGGTCGCGCCGGGATCGCCCATGCCGGTCAGCAGGCCGGTGGCACCCTTGAGCACTTCGATGCGGTCGTAGATCGCGGTATCGCTGAGCGTATTGCCGGCCGAGTAGGCCGAGTCGCGCGACATCGGAATACCGTCGTACTGGAAGTTCTGCACGGCAAAACCACGTGCGTAGTACTCGGTACGCTCACTGTCGTAGGTAACGATGCTGATGCCCGGGGTCACCCGCATCACATCATCGATGCCGTCCAAGCCGAAGTCATCCATCTGCGCACGGGTGATAACGCTGATGGTCTGCGGGGTCTGCCGCGGCGTCAGTACCAGGCGGGTAGCGGTGGCGATGGTGCCCGGCGTGTAGGCGCCGCTGCCTTCGGTGATGGTGCCCAGCTGGTTGGCGGTGACCTGCACGGTCTGCAACGTCTGCGAGGGCGTTTTGCCCTCTTCTTCAGCCGGTGCGGATTGCGCCGAGGCGGCGCCGGCAGCGGCCACTGAGGTCAGCAGAAGACCATGGGCAAGAGCCCTCGCCAACGGGCGACGACGCAGGGAGAGGACGGAAAAACGAACAGGCACGGACGACACGACGGGACCTCCACGAAGGGGTGGGATCCTCTGGCGGCGGCTCGAGGGAAAGGGGGAATGGCGGCCAAGGGCCGCAGGCGCAGGAGTTTACTCTCCTGCGCTTCCGCTGTCGTGGGTGGCGCCCGGGCCTGAGCAGGCGCTGCCCCGTGGCAAACGTCAGCCGTCGACGGACGCCACAGCCTCCAGGATCAGTGCCGCCACCTCGGCCGGATGCGAGGCCAGCGAGGCATGGCTCGCTTCCAGCTGCAGCAGGCGCTTGGGCTGCAGGCGTTCGGCCATGGCCTTCTGGTTCTGTGGCGAGATCATCCGGTCCTGGCTGGAAAGCTGGTACCAGCTCGGCTTGTGCTTCCACGCCGGATCGCTGATTGCATCGCCGAAGGTGCTGGCCAGCGGCGCCTTCTGGGTCACCGCCATCACCCAGCCTTCGTCGGCGCTGAGGTCCTGGCAGAAGCTCTCATGGAACTTGTCGGCACGCAGCCACAGATAGCCATCGCTGTCCGGGGCGAGGTTCGGTGCCGCTTCGGGCAGGTGCTGCTGGGTAATGCCGCCCGGGCTCTCACCACTGTCCGGCGCAAACGCGGCGATGTAGACCAAGCCCTGCACGTTGGGCTGGTTGCCGGCTTCGGTGATCACCGCGCCACCATACGAGTGCCCGACCAGCACGACCGGGCCATCGATCTGGCGGATCATCCGGCGCGTCCGCTCGGCGTCGTTGACCAGCGAGGTCAGCGGCAGCTCGACCGCCTTCACCTGGTCGTGGCCCTTGCGGTGCAGTTCCAGGATCACCTTGGCCCAGTGTGCGGCCCCGCCCCAGAACCCATGGACGAGGAGGATGGTCGGTGTGGTGCTCATGCGCTGATCTCCGGCAGCGGCCGGGCGGAATGCCGACCGTCGGGCTACTTTGCGCAGGCGACGTTAATCCCTGGTGAGGCTTTGGAGTCGGAATTCAGACGTGCGGTTCTGGTGTGCGCTTCAACAGTGCATCGATCTTCCGATACTCCTCGAGCACTGCCAGCCGACCATGTTGCGGGCATAGCGCCGGGAGAAATGTGTCAGCCAACGACAATGCCTCGCCGTAGCACGTTGCCAGCATCGAAAAGTCACCTGTGCGGGCGCACATGGCAGCGAGGTGGAACAGCCGTCCCCGCCCACGGTGCAGCAGAATCAGGCCCAGCATCAACCGAGGCGCGGCGTGGCCATCATGCGCAAGCACATCGGCGGCAAACAGCATGCGTGCCGTGCGCCCATTGCCATCGGCAAACGGATGGATCGACAACAGCACCAGATAGGTGGCCAGTGCCCGCTCGATACCCGACCGTTCCGCATGCCGACGCCGTGCGTTGAACAAGCGCACCGACGCTCGCATGGCCTCCACCGCTGGCGGTGCGCGGAACCGTCGACTGTAGGAATTCTGCGTCACGATCCCAATCCCCTGCATGCGCTGCACCGGGCGCATGCAGGTGATCGTTTCCAGTGCCGTCGATAGCTGCCCCAGCGTGCATGCACTGAGCGCCCGGTCGAGCGACAGTTCGAGTATTCCCTGCGCGTGCAGCCGCTCATGACGTTCCAGGTTCCGCTCAAAAACCTCGGAATGATCAAATGAATCATGCAGCAGCAGAGCGGTTACTACTGGCAACGGACAGGTGATGTCTCGCCGAAGCGGGACATCACACGACAGGCGCAGCTCGGTAAAGGCATCAGCAATCCACTGACTGCTGCAGGTGAAGGTGATATCCATGGCTACTGGCGCTCGTAGATGGTAACCAGCTGGTCTGCGACGCCCGATCGGCTCAGTTGATACAGGTCGTTCCACTGCGCTGCGTTCGGGCGTGGATCCACACTGGGCGGCGCCAACCCCTGCAGTCGAGCATCTTCGGCAAGCGCGCGCAGGAACTCACGAGACTGGATCTGCACCTGCTTCGGTGACGCCATGGCGTCCACGTCGGCCATTACGGTATCCATCAGGTACTGCACGGTGTGATCCCCCAGCGCCAGTGGCACCTCCAGGCGAGCTCGAAGTACGCCGGCACTATCCCGATTCGTAGGTCCAAAGCGCTCCTCGTAGAGCGCGCGCTCGGCAACCGCACCTTGTTGATAGGCATACAAAGCACCATGAGCACCGGCATCGAAATGCTGGCTCATGGCCAGCATGTACTCACCACGCTTCTTGAATGCAGAACCCGCTATCGTCAAAAGCCGCGGATCGCGGGTTCCTGCCAGTTGTCGCGGATCGATCGACTCTGCCTCTGCCAAGTCGGCAGCTTTCGGGTAGTGATGCCGATCCATCCATGCCGCCTCTTCAACCGACAACGCGATCAGACGGGGATCGCCAGCAAAAGCCTCCCGCACCGTCAGTGTGCGCTGCTGCGGTGGTTTCTTCATGGATGCCATGGCTTCGGCGTCACGATGCGCCTTCATCCCCGCCATCGCGTCGCTGTAGGGTTGCAGTAAATGATCCTCATGATCTGCCGATTGCAGCGGATCGACATCCTCCCCGACATATGAATCCAGGAGCCAAAGTCCGCCACCGCAGATCAGGACCGCCAACAGGCTTGCAGCCTTCCAGCTGAACTTCATGGTCAGCTCCCGAACCCGAGATGATCGCAGTAGTTCTTGAAGGCAGCGCTGGATGTACGGCAGGCCGCGTCCATCTGCGACCGGTCATAGGCCGGCTGGGAAGTCCAGGGCTCGATCCACTCCCACTGCAGAAACCTTGCATACGCCGTGGCCTGGCCTATCACGAATACACCTAATGCCGGGAATGCACCGCCGAGCTTCTGCTGCCCATCCGCGATCATGTCCTGCCGAAGACGTTCATCGCACTGATGCTTGTCATTGCCATGGGTTCCGTAGCACATGTCATGCGCATCACAGGCCGCTTTGAACATCGCTCCGAACGCCGCCGCACCGCCCTGCAATGCCCCAGGTGCAACCAGAAAATCCGGCACCGGTACGCCACCCGCCGTGCCACAGCCATTCACCGTCAGAACCGGCGGGTTGTAGAGATCACAGCCATGAGCGTCCCACGCGTAGCCCGGGGCATCGGTACACCATGAGATCTTGTGATACTCATCGCGCGGATCGGACGAACCGTCACCACCGCCCCAGCCACCTCCAACACCACCGCCCCCACCAGGGTTTGGAAGGAAGGGCGGATAGACCCAGCACCCCGAACCCGTGCAGGTACTGGTTCCTGCTATTGCGCCGTCTGCAACGGCGCCGCCTCCCAGCCCAAGAACGCTGGCCACGACCAGCTTCAGCGCGCGCGATGAGTTCATTGACGATCTCCTCCGTGAATGGAAACGCGGTGAGCAGGGATTCCCTGCACCGGTCGCTTCTGCGCGACGGAGAGACCTTAGGAGGTGCTTCGTGGGCCCTGTATCAGGAAATGTCCTTGCTTCCGCCAAGGATTCCGCTCCTGCTGGTGCAAAGCTGGCGGAGGATCACACTTCCATGCGCGCGACATCCGCGCGAGCCGTTGCGTGAGCATCGACGCAGCGCACCGTTGCTGCAGGTACCAACGCAACAATGGCCCGAATGCGTTACTCACAATGGAAAGCCAGAGGAATCACGACGATGCATTCGTATTCGACATTCGATGTCACGCATGGCACTTGCCCGGCGAGCCTGAAAACGTTTTCATGAAGGCGATCCTCTGGAGCCTTCCTCGCGCATGACGCCTTCTTCTCCCCGCGCCCAGCAGCACGCGACCCGCGCTGCCTTCTTCATTCCCGGCTTTGCCACTGCTGCCTGGGCACCGATGGTGCCGTTCGCCAAGGCCAAGGCCGGGTTGTCCGATGCCAGCCTCGGCGGGCTGCTGCTGTGCCTGGGACTGGGCTCATTGCTGGCGATGCCGCTGGCAGGTGCGTTGACCGCGCGGCTGGGCTCGCGCCGCTTGATGATCGCCACCACGGCGTTGATTCTGCTCACCCTGCCACTGCTGACGCTCGCCCCCACGCCGCTGGCACTGGGGGCGACGCTGTTCGTGTTCGGTGCGGGTGTGGGCGCGATGGACTGCACGATGAACATGCAGGCGGTGGCCGTCGAGCGCGATGCGGGCCGCCCGATGATGTCCGGCTTCCACGCGTTCTACAGCATTGGTGGCTTCGTCGGCGCAGGCTGCATGACCGGCCTGTTGGTGCTCGGCACTCCGCTGTGGCTGGCGTCACTGATCGCCGTGGCGGCCATGCTGCTGGTGGCCCTGCTGTCGGCCCCGCACTGGCGCCCGCAGCGCATCCTGCATGATGGCCCGATGCTGGCCGTGCCGCACGGCGTCGTGCTGTTCATCAGCGTGCTCGCCTTCGTGGTGTTCCTGGCCGAGGGCTCGATGCTCGACTGGAGCGCGGTATTCCTGGCCGAAGTGCGGCAGGTGCCGCGCGACCAGGCCGGTGCCGGCTTTGCGGTGTTCACGCTGGCGATGACCGCGATGCGCCTGTTCGGCGATGGCATCGTCGAGCGCCTTGGCCGCACCCGCACCATCGTCATTGGCGGCATCACCGCAGCAGCCGGTTTCGCGCTGGCCACGCTGGTGCCCTCCTTCGCGATGGCACTGGTCGGCTACGTGCTGGTGGGCCTGGGCTGCGCCAACATCGTGCCCGCCCTGTTTTCGATGGCCGGCCAGCAGCGCGCGATGCCGGAGAGCATTGCGATCACCGCAGTCACCACGCTAGGCTATGCCGGCATCCTTGCGGGTCCCGCAGCGATCGGCGCGCTCGCCCACGCCACCAGCCTGGGCTTTGCCTTCCTGTGCGTGGCGGCGATGCTGCTGGGCGTGGCGGCGTCGGCGCGTTCACTGGCCCGCCGCCTGCCCTGAAGGCTCAGCTGCGCGCTGGGGTCTTTGCCGGTGCATCGACGCCGTGCACCAGCCACTCGGCCTGAGCCGGCAATTGGGGCGCTGGGCACGCGGACTTCGGGTGGTGTTCGTCGCGCGCCATCCAGTCATCGACCACCCCGGCCAGCAGGTCCAGCCGCAGCGGCAGGGTGATGTGATCTTCGCCGCGCATCTCGATGTAGTGCGCACGCGGGTTGGCCTGTGCCAGCGCACGCCCCTGGCTGACCGGAATGTGCTGGTCGCCCTGTCCGTGCAGCAGCAGCACGCAGGCACGGGTATCGGCCAGCGCGCGTGCCACGTCCACCTGGTCCAGGTCCACGTCGATGCGGCGGCTGGCGGCGGCCACCACCTGGTTGATGTCCTGGCTGCCGTAGCGCCAGCGTGCATACGAGGCGATGGCCTGTGCCTTCAAGCCTTCCGGCTGCAGGGCCATCAGATGCGGAATCATGGTGCGGATCGCTACGCCGGCATTGGCGAACGATTCCATCGCTACCACGCCGGCCACCTGGTCACCCAGCTTGTCAGCGGTGAACAGTGCGGTGGCAGCGCCATAGGAAACGCCGAACAGGTACAGCGGGCCAGTCACTTCGCCGCGCGCGCGCAGCTCAGCGATAACATCCACCACATCGTCCGATTCATAGGTGCCGTAGCCGGAGGGACCGGCGCCGGACTGGCCATGGTTGCGCAGGTCCAGGGTGACCACGCGGTAGCCCGACTCGGCTAGCTGCAGGGACCACGGCAGCATCGAATCACCGTTCATCATCCAGCCGTGCAGCAGCACCACGGTGCCACGCGGCGCCTGCGCGCGGAACGGTTGCGGTACCGCCAGGCTCAGCCCGGTATCCAGCGGCAGGCCGTTCTGGTGCTGCTGCGGCAGGTAGTGGTAGCGCGCACCATAGTCACCCGGATCGAATGCGCGCCAGAAGATCGGCACGCCATCACGGCCCGCGGCGAAACCATGCCGGTTCGGCAACGCAGCTACAGCGGCGGCGATACGCGGCTGATCAAGCAGGGTCGAAACGCCACCGGGCGCGATCAGGCGATCGCTGAGCGAGGTGGACGAGGCGGTCATCGAAGAAGAGCATGCAGCCAGCCACAGGCCGGCGCACGCCAGCAAAAGCAGCAGCAGGCGCTTCATGGGCAGTCAGGGGAAAAGTGCGACAGCGTGGCAGGTTAGCGATCACGCCCGACGCCATCTATCGCAGCTGGATGACGGGTTGATGACAGCGCAGGATCGATTCAGCTTGTCACAATGTCGCGACCGGCCAAAGCATTGATCCGGATCAATGAACGCCATCGCACGAATGGCCACAGTGCCGGCATGCGCACCTCGTTCAAGCTCGCCATTGCCCTGGCCGCCACATTGGCCGCCGCCTACGGCATCGCCCGCAGCACACCGTACTGGTTCGCCCCACGGCAACAGGCCGAGGTCGATATCCACGACCCGACCCTGATCGAGCAGGGCCGGTATCTGTCACGTGCCGCCGACTGCGCCGCCTGCCATACCGCACCCGGCGGCAAGCGCTTCGCCGGTGGGCTTGGCATGCAGACACCGATGGGCACGCTGTACTCGACCAACATCACCCCGGACCCGGATACCGGTATCGGCGCGTACGACTATGCGGATTTCGAGCGCGCGGTGCGGCGTGGCATCCGCCATGACGGCCAGCCGCTGTATCCGGCAATGCCCTACGCCTCGTACGTGATCGCCAGCGATGCCGAGATCAAGGCGCTGTATGCCTACTTCATGGGCGCGGTGCAGCCGGTCCGGCAGGACAACGCCGACAGCACCATTCCGTGGCCGGCCAACATGCGCTGGCCACTTGCCTGGTGGCAGCTGCTGTTCGCGCGCCCGCGCAGTTTCATCCCTGATCCAACCCTGGATGCCGGCCAGCAACGCGGCGCCGAACTGGTCGAAGGCCTGGCCCATTGCGGCGCGTGCCATACCCCACGCGGGCTGGCCTTCCAGGAAAAGGCGATGGCCGATGACGGCAGCCGCCAGTTCCTGTCCGGGTCGGTGCTGGAAGGCTGGTATGCGAAGAACCTGCGCAACGAATCAACTGGCCTGGCCAGCTGGAGCGAAGCCGAGATCGTCGAGTTCCTGCGTTCCGGCCGCACCGATCGTTCCGCGGCCTTCGGCGGCATGGCCGATGTGGTCGAACACAGCACGCAGTACCTGTCCGACGCCGATCTGCTGGCGATGGCGCGCTATCTGAAGCAGCTGCCAGCACGTGAAGGCCGCAGCGCGCAGTGGACGCCGGGCACCGACACCACTACCGCCGCACTGCGCGGCGGCGACTACCAGGTGGCCGGTTCGCTGGCATACGCCGAACACTGCCAGGCCTGCCATCGTGCAGATGGCCGTGGCATGCCACGGGTCTACCCGGCCCTGGCCGGCAACTCCATCGTGTTCGCCGACGATCCCAGCTCGCTGGTGCAGGTGACCCTGATCGGTGGACGCACGCCGCACACCCCGCATGACCGGATGGCATTCACCATGCCGGGCTTCGAGCAGCTGCCCAACGCGCAGCTCGCCGACATCCTCACCTTCATCCGCAACAGCTGGGGCAACCAGGCCAGCGCGGTCAGCGAACTGGACGTGGCGCGCATGCGCCGGGTGGTGCGTGACAAGCCGGTGCATGTGGTCCCGCAGGAGACGGCGCAATGAGACGTTCGAAGAAGCGTTCCAGAGCGTTGGTCGCCAGCGCAGTGGTTGCGGTGCTGCTGGCCGGTGCCGGTACGCTGCTGTACCAGCACCTGTACCCGGACCTGGATGCGGAGGTGGCAAGGACCCTGGACATCCTCGACGGCCACGGCCAGGTGGTGGGCCAGTACCACGTGCCCAGTGCCGAAGAGATCGCCAGCCTCGGCAACGCAGACGCGGTGATGTTCGGCCGTCGCCTGCTCAACGAGACCGCACGCCTGCTGCCGGACAACGTCGGCAACGATCTGAACTGCAATTCCTGCCACATGGCCGAAGGCAAGCGACCTTTCGGCAATCACTACTTCAACACCGGCGGCGGCAGCTACCCGCGCTACATGCCGCGCCCGGGCAGGGAAATCGGTCTGGCCGAGCGCATCAACGGCTGCCTGCAGCGTTCGATGAACGGCAAACCGCTGGCCAAGGATGCACCGGAGATGCGCGCGATGCTGGAATACATGGCGTGGCTGAGCCGTCCGGTACCGGAGGGTGCACGCGTAGCCGCGCCCAGCGAAGGGCCGATCGACAGCACGCTGACGCCGGACCCGATACGTGGGCAGGCGCTGTATGCCGCGCAGTGCGCTGCCTGCCACGGCGACAACGGAGAGGGCCAGCGCGATGCCAGTGGCGATATCGCGTTCCCGCCGTTGTGGGGGGAGCGCAGCTTCAACATCGGTGCCGGCATGGCGCGGTTGTACAAGGCCGCTGGCTTCGTCAAGCACAACATGCCGCCGGCAGTGACCCGTGAACCGCCACTGGGCCAGCAGGTGATGCCCGACCAGGATGCGGTGGATATCGCCAGCTACTTCATCCACCAGCCGCGCCCGGACTTCGCCGGCAAGGCCAAGGACTGGCCACGCGACCCGAAACCGAAGGACGCACGCTACTGAGGAACGCCGCCGGTGTTGCCGGCCGTCACACAACACACTCCCTGCATCTGCGCGTCACCGCCATGTCATCGGCGCTGCCGACACTCCCGGACTTTCCTCCCCTGAAGGTCCGGTTTCGATGCGAACGATTGCGCGCTTTCCCCGTATCTCGCTGCTTGCCCTGCTGATTGCTCCCGCACTGGATGCCCTGGCTGAAGCTCCGCAGGGCGATGCAGCCGATACGCGAAGCGCCGACGCGCGGACCCTGGACCAGGTGCAGGTGATCGGCCAGGCCACCAGCTATGCCAAGACCTCGGTGCGGCAGGAAACCTTGAACCGGCAGACCGTGCTGAGCAGCGTCAATGGCGCGCTCAACGAAGTGCCCGGCGTGGTCGTCAGCGAAGCCGATGCCACTGGCTCGTCGGTCTGGGGCACGCAGATCAGCATGCGCGGCTTCGTCACCAACCGCGATACCCAGCAGATCGGCACCACCATCGACAGCCTGCCCAATGGCGGCTCCGGGTATGGCGGCGGCTCGCTGGCCAACCGCTACATCGACACGCTCGACCTGGAGACGGTAGAGGTGAGCCAGGGCACTGCCGATATCTCCTCGCGCTCGAACGAAGCGCTGGGCGGCACCCTGAACTTCCTCACCAGCGATCCACTGCAGGAACAGCGCCTGCGCATGGTGGTGGGTGCCGGTGACAATGAAGCACGCAAGTACTACGTACGCTACGACACAGGCCTGCTGGGCGGACACACCCGCGCGTGGATCAGCGCATCATCGGCGCGCGTGCATGACTGGATCGATGGCACTGGTCACACCAGCAACGACAACATCGCCGGCAAGTTCATCACCGAGCTGGACCGCTGGACCCTGACCGGCTACCTGTCCTACAACGATGCCGACGAGCCGGAATACACCAGCGTTTCACCGAAGGGCTTCGCCACCAACCCGGACCGGGATGGCCTGGTCGGCACCCTGACCGGCATTCCGTATCTGGACCAGAACTACCGCTCCGGTTCGCGCGCACTGCGCGAGAACACCTTCGGCTACCTGCGCGCGGCCTTCGATGGCGGCAACGGTTTCAAAGCCTCGACGGCTGCGTACGGGCACCGCATGCAGGGCCGCGGTGACTGGCTGCCGCCGTACCTGGCCGATGTCAGCGACGATGGCGCCGGTCGCCCGCAGTCGGAATACCTCGGCGGCAGGACAGTCTACGGCGGCAGCAACCGCGGCCAGATCTACTTCGTGAACCCCGATGGCAGTTCCGCCCAGCGTCTGGCCAACTGCACGCCGCGACTCGGCTTCAGCGCCGAGTACGACCCCAACTGCTACGCCGGCAATGTGCAGGGCGCGCAGTCCTACCGCCATTCCCACTACGACAACGATCGCATGGGCGTCACCGCCGACGTCGAATGGCGGCAGACCTTCGGCGCGATCGACAACACGATCCGCGGTGGCCTGTGGGTGGAGAAGCTCGACCGTTCCGTGCGCCGCGACTGGCACCGCCTGCTCAACGTCGGCCAGGACATCGCCTTCGACCACCAGCCCTACTGGGTGCAGTTCGAAGACAAGTACAAGGTCGATGAGCAGATGTACTACGTCGAGGACGTGGCCCGCTTCGGCCCGTTCAGCGCACGCCTCGGCGTGAAGCAGTTCTTCGTCGACCAGTCGCGTCGCCGTGTGATCGGCGCCGCCGAGAATGTGAAGTCCGATTCGAAGTCCGATCCGCTGCTGTCCACCGGCTTCACCTGGGCCCCGGGTGTGGAGGGCATGGAGCTGTTCGCCGGCTACTCGCAGAACTTCGCCGCGATCCCCTCCGGCGTGCTGGGTGAAACCGATCCGCAGCGCTTCCGCAACGTCGAACCGGAAACCGCCGACAACATCGAACTGGGCATGCGCATCAGCCGCTGGCCGCTGACCGCCTCGGTCACCCTGTACAACATCAAGTTCGACAACCGCATCGTCTACCTGCCGGCCGGTCTGGTCAGCGGCATCGACTACCTCGGCGAGACCGATGGCGTCTACGAGAACTTCGGCGGCGTGGAGAGCAACGGCCTGGAAGCAGCCTTCGGCTACGGCTGGGACAATGGCTGGCGCATCAATGCCGCCTACACCTACAACCGCTCCAAGTACCTGGGCAGCGGCAACGACGCGCGCGACAAGCAGCTGGGCATCGTCGACAGCGCCAAGGTGATCGGCCAGCCCGAGCAGATCCTGGTGGTGTCGGCCGACTGGCAGGGTGAGAACTGGAACTTCGGCCTGTCCGGTCGCTACCTCGGCGAGCGCTACCTGGATGCGGCCAATGTCAACAAACTGCCTTCGGCCACCGTGTTCAACGCCAACATCGGCTTCGACCTGCAGGGCCTGTCGCCGCGCCTGAAGGGTATGGGCGCCAACCTGGTGGTGAGCAACCTGACCGACAAGCGCTATCTTGCAGGGGTGGACGGACGCGACAACGCCTTCATCGGCGCCCCGCGCACCGTCGGCATCTCCTTCCGCGTGGACTTGTGAGTGTGACCCTGTGACCGATACCGGCCGACGCCGACTGTTGCAGGCCGGCGTCGCCGCCGGCCTTTCGCCGCTGCTGCCCAGCATCGCCCGGGCAGCAGTGATCGCCCCTGCTTCGCGCACGCGCAGCTTGCAGGACCTGCAGCACATCGTGGTGTTCATGCAGGAGAACCGTTCGTTCGACCACTACTTCGGCACCCTGCCGGGCGTACGTGGTTTCGGCGACCGCTTCGTTGCGCCGGCATCACCGCTGCCCGGTGGCGACCGCCCGCGCAGCCTGTGGCTGCAGCCCGATGCCAGCGGCCAGCGCGCGATCGCCCCTTTCCCATTGGATACCGCTGCGCACTTCGGCTACATGCGGGTGGAAGGCACGCCGCACACCTGGCCGGATGCACAACAGGCGTGGGACCACGGACGCATGGCGCACTGGCCCAAGGCCAAGCAGAACCATTCGATGGGCTACTTCCAGCGCAGCGACATGCCGTTCCAGTTCGCCCTGGCCGATGCGTTCACCCTCTGCGATGCCTACCACTGCGCGATGCAGGCCGGCACCAACCCCAACCGCGTGTTCCTGTGGACCGGCCACAACGATGCCCAGGCCCGCGCAGGCGGCCCGGTGATCGCAAACTCGCACGACAATTTCCCCGAGCAGGGCGGCTATCCGGAGTCGTATCGCTGGACCAGCTATGTCGAGCGATTGCAGCAGGCCGGTGTGTCCTGGCAGATCTACCAGGACATGGCCGACAACTTCACCGACAACCCGCTGGCCGGGTTCGAGGCCTTCCGCCAGGCGCACCGCGGCGACCCGGGGCATGACCCGGAGCTGCGCGCACGCGGCGTCAGCACCCGTGGCCTGGCGCAGCTGCGCGAGGACGCGATCAGCGGCCGCCTGCCGCAGGTCAGTTTCATCATCGCCGATGCGGCCGGCAGCGAGCATCCGGGGCCGTCCAGCCCCGCGCAGGGCGCCGCCTATACTGCGCGCCTGCTTGATGCATTGACCGCCGATCCCGAGGTGTGGAGCCGCACCGCCCTGCTGTTGATGTTCGATGAGAACGATGGCTTCTTCGACCATGTACCGCCGCCGGCACCGCCCTCTCCGCTTGGCGATGGCTGGGCCGGTGCATCGGCGGTCAGCACCGAGGGCGAGTACCACCGCAACCCGGCACCGGGCGACGGGAAATACGATGCCGCCGAGCTGCGCGGCCGCCCCTATGGTCTCGGCCCGCGTGTCCCGTTGTATGTGATTTCGCCGTGGAGCCGTGGCGGCTGGGTCGACTCGCAGGTCTACGACCACACCTCGGTGCTGCGCCTGATCGAGCGTCGCTTCGGCGTGGCCGCACCGGACATCTCGCCGTGGCGGCGTGCGGTCTGCGGTGATCTCAGCAACGCCTTCGACTTCGCCCAGCGCGACACGCGCCCCTTCGTCAAGGCGCTGCCGGATGTCACCGCCGTCGCAGCGCGCGCCGCCGCCCTGCCCGGCCGTACCGTGCCTGCGCTGCCCGATGGCCTGCATCCGGCCCGCCAGGAGCCGGGCGTGCGTCCGGCGCGGGCACTGCCCTATCGGCCGCAGGTGCAGGCCACGTCGATGGATGGCGAGGGCCTCACCCTGCAGCTGGCCAGCGATGGCGCCACGGCCGTGCTGCATGTCTACGACCGCTTGCAGCTGGACGCCATCCCGCGCCGTTACACCGTAGTACCGGGTGCCCCGTTGCAGGATCATTGGCCGCTGGATGCACAGGGTCGTTACGACCTCTGGCTGCTGGGGCCGAATGGGTTCCATCGCCACTATCGCGGCGCGGGCACGCTCGCGCCGCTGTATGCACAGGTGGAACGCGCGGACGGCCAGCTGCGGCTGGTGCTGCGCAATCCATCGCCTTCAGCGCGCAGGGTCAAGGTGCAGGGCGGCGCCTACGCGGGCCACATGCCGGTACAGGAACTGCAGCTGGTGGCCGGCGCGGAAACCGTACTGGCCTGGGACCCGACACCGACCGCAGGCTGGTACGACCTGATCGTGCGCTCGGAGGGCGTCGAGCAACGCTTGGCCGGCCGTGCCGAAGATGGCCGTCCTGGTACGAGCGACCCCGCCATGGGCACCGCACCGTTGCGCTTCGAACACGGCTGAAAGTACTTCCGTAGCCCCGGGCGCTTGCCCGGCTCTACAGGGCAGGACAGCCGGCTCAGGCCTCCTGCAACCCCGGTCGGCCGTGCTCCACCGCATAGCGCTTCCAGCTCTGCAGCGCGCCGTTCGGCCGCATGACCGTATCGAGCGTCTTCATGTCACCGATCCAGGCATCACGGGTGACATCACACAGCACGTAACCGCGCTTGTCCGTCGTCGCTTTCAAGTGGGGGCTGTGCCGCAGCTGGTTCTCTGCATAGGCATCCACGCCCTGCCCGTCAGCGCCCGAGCTGATCGAGGTCGCCAGGAACTCGCTGGAAATCACCCCGGAATCGACGTTGTCCTGCACCAGGTCGCTGGCATAGTGACGGTGTGCATCGCCACAGGCGGTCACCACGTTACCGAAGCCCACCTTCTGGATGTGATCGAGCAGGCGCCGGCGGCTGGACAGGTAGCCGGACCACTGGTCATCGGAAGATTGCACCACGCCGTCCTTCTCGCGCATGTAATTGCCCAATGAGACCTGGTGCGCGATCGCGTGCCAGCGTGGCGCGGCATCGGCCAGGCCATCGAACAGCCATTGCTCCTGCTTCGCACCCACAATGCTGCGCTCGGCAGATTCCACCTGTCCGCGCTGCGCCATGTCCACCTGCTTGCTGCGGTACTGGCGGGTATCGAGCAGGTGCAGGTCCAGCAGCGTGCCGTAGCGTGCGCGACGGAACATCTGCATATGACCCTCGCGCGGGAACGACGAAGCGCGCAACGGCATGTTCTCGTAATACGCCTGGAACGCCTGTGCGCGGCGCAGCAGGAACAGTTCGCTGGGCGTACCGTCCTGGTCTTCGGCACCCGCCCAGTTGTTGTCCACTTCATGGTCGTCGAACGTCACGAACCACGGTGACGCGGCGTGCGCCGCCTGCAGGTCTGTATCGGTCTTGTACTGCGCGTAGCGGCGGCGATAGTCGTCGAGCGTGTAGGTCTGTGGGCCAACGTGGTTGCGCAGGTTGGTGAACGGCTGACCGTTCATCTTGCGCACGCCGGTCTGGCTTTCGCCCTCGTAGATGTAGTCGCCGTAATGGAACACGAAATCGAGTGGTTGCTCGGCAATGTGTCGCCAGGCCGTGTAGTGCCCTTCTTCGAAATGCTGGCAACCGGCCACCGCGAAGCGCACGCGCTTGATCGGCGCGCTCGCCGCAGGCAGGGTGTGGGTGCGCCCGATCGCACTGGCATGGCCTCCCACGGTGAAGCGGTACCAGTACGGACGCCCCGGCAGCAGGCCGTCCAGTTCCACGTGCAGCGCATGGCCAAGTTCGGGGTGGGCCAGCGAGGTTCCCTGCCGTACCACGGTGCGCATGCCCTCGTCAGCGGCCACCTGCCATCCCACCACCATCGGCCGGGTGGGCATGCCGCCACCGAACACCAGGGGCTCGGTGGCCAGCCGCGTCCACAACACCATGCCGTCGGCTGACGGATCACCGGATGCCACGCCGAGGGTGAACGGCGTACTGGCAAAGCGCGGTGAAGCCAGCAGATTGCGTGGATTCAACGCCGCCGCATCGTTCTGCGCGGCCAGCGCGCGGGCGGTCCCGGCCCACGCACCCAACGCGGAAAGTCCCGACATGGCAAGGAAGCGCCTGCGATTGATCGTATCCAAGACGGCCGCCCTCAGTTGTAGATGATGTGGAAGTAGAAGAAGCGACCGTAGTCATCGATCTCGGTGCGGAAGCGTCCGTTCGGACCGGTGCTGTAGGTTGGCTGGGTATTGAACAGGTTCTTCGCCTCGTACTTCAGCGTCACGTGCTTGCTGACCTTGTGGCTGAAGGCCAGGTTGAAGGTCATGTACGGGTCGTAGTACGAGTCCAGCCACTGGGTATCGCCGAAGTCGACCAGCATGCGGCTGCGGTAGGTGCCGGACACGCGCAGCTGCGAGCTCTTCCACGGCATGCGCCAGATCACCGAGCCGTTCACCGACCAGTCCGGCTGGTACAGCAGGCGGTCCAGGCGGCGCTCGCTGCCATCACTGATACGGTAGTTGGTCTGTCCGTCCAGTCGGGTGGCATTGAGGTACATGTCGAAGCGCTGGCGGCCCCACTGCAGATTGCGGTTTGCCACCGCGAACTCGACACCGCGCAGCGTCGACTCATCGGTGTTCATCGGCTGGGTGACGCGATAGCGGACGTCGCCGATGTTCTCGAACGTGGTCAAGGTATAGATGTCGTCCTTGATGACCTTGTCGAACAGCGCCACCGAGACCAGGCCGTTATTGCCATTGAAGTACAGGTCCCAGGCCAGGTCGAGATTGGTCGAGCGGCGCGGCTGCAGCGAGGCATTGCCCTGCTTGATGGTGCAGAAGCCTCCGCCCAGTTCGTCATCGCCACAGCTGGTGCTGGTGGCCTGGGCGATGTTGCTGGGTGTCGGCCGCCCCAGCGTGCGACTGGCGGAGAAGCGCAGGCGCTGGTTCTCGCTCAGCTTGAAGGTCGCATTCAATGACGGCAGCAGGTTGTTGTAGCCGCCACTGCTCTTGCGGAATGCCGAGGTGTAGGTGGTACCGCCATCATCGCTGAACGGGCTGAACGCATCGAAGGTAGTGTGGTCATAGCGCAGGCCACCGATCAGCAGCAGCCGGTCCCAGGCGTAATGCGCCGAGACGTAGGCGTTGGCGATGTCCTCCACGTACTTGTAGTCGCTGGTGAAATCGGCATTCGGGTAGGCCGCATCGTTGTTGCCCAGCTTCGGGTACAGCTCGTCATGCCACTTGCGGTTGTCGATCAGCGGGAAGCCGGGGACGCTGCCAAGCAGGGTCGAACCCGGATACAGATAGTCGTTCAGGGTCGCGCTGGTCTTGTAGTAATCGAAATCGATGTCCTGCCAGATCTTCAGGTGGCGATACTCGGCACCAGCAGCGAGACCGAAGCCGCGCGCATCGGCATCGATGTTGTAGCTGAAGTCGGCACGCAGGTTGTCGATGCTCTCCTTGGCGTCGCGCGGCGAGATGTAGGCCTGCGCGGGATTGAGCTTGAACGCCGAGCTGGTCAACAGGCTGGAGTCCGAGACACCCACCGCGTTCGGAAAGCCATGGCTGTCGTTGGCATAGTCGACGAACAGGTTGCTCGGGTACGCGCGTACGCCCCAGTAGACCTGGGTGTTGTGGAAGGTCTCTTCGGTGTGGCCGGCGCGCAGGGTCAGCCGCGAAAGGCCGCCGATATCCCAGTTGAAGCTGGCGATCGCACCGCGATTGCTGCGGTCCCAGCGGTCATGGCGGTTCTTGATGTAGATGCTGTTGATCTGGGTGGTGCCGCCGTCCTCGCTCTGGTTGCGTATCGGGAACTTGGCGTTGCCATACAGATCGGTCTTGTTCATCGTCGAGTTCTCGTAGAACCGGTACGAGTACAGCAGCAGCGAGGCGTAGAACGGATCGTCCGACGGCTTCCATTCCAGCTTGGCCGAGCCACCGAAGTTGGTGATGTAGTTGGTGTAGGTGCCGGTGCTGAAGTTGCCCGGCGCACGCAGGCCGTTCCAGCCTTTCGCCTCGTCCGGGCCGGTGGTGCCATCGGTGAGGTACTTGCCGGCATCGTTGTAGTAATAGTTCGATTCCACCCAGCGCTTGACGCTGTTGCGCGAGCGCTGTTCATAGCGCGCAACAGCGACGATGCCGAACTGGTCATCGGCACCGAACTGGTTGGAGAACACCGCTTTGGCGCTCTTGCCGAAGTGCCCCAGGGTCTTGTGGTCGCCACCCGCGCTGCGCCCCACATTGGTCTCGGCCGTGGAATAGATGCCGGCCACGTCGGCGAACACATACTTGCCGGAGCGGTCAAAGGCACTGCGGCTGATGATGTCGATCACACCACCAATGGCATCCGGTGCCTGCTCGGCGCTGAAACTCTTGTAGATGTCCGTGCGGGTGCCGATGTCGCTGGGAATCAGCTGCAGGTTGTTCATGCGCTCGCCGGAGCCACTGCCACCCACGCTTGCGATCGCGATGCCGTCGATGGTCGTGTAGTTGAGATTGGCCTGCACGCCGCGCACGGTCACATAGCGCGGTTCGCCCGCATCTTCCACCGCACTCAGACCGGGCGCGGCCATCAGGCTCTCGGCCAGCGTCTCATCGCCGTAGCTGTCCATCTCATCGTAGATCACCGAATCCTTGATGACCGGCGAGGTTTTCTTCTGATCGATCACCTCATGGGCGGCGATCACCTTGATCGTTCCCAGCGTCGGAGCGACCACGGCTTGCGGCTGCTGCGGTGCCGGTGCGGCCGGCCCGGTTTCGCGCTGTGCCGGTGCCGCATCGATGGCGATCACGTTGCCGTCCAGCACCGTGTAGCGCATGCCGGTGCCGGCCAGCAGCGTGTCCAGCGCCTGCTTGACGGTGGCGCCCCGCGGTACCGCGCCCGCCATCGGTGCATTGCCCGCGCCGGCATACAGGAACTGCACGCCGGAGCTGCGTGACAGCTGCTCCAGTGCCTGGCTCAAAGGCTGCGCGGCGATCGCTGCAGTGACCTTGGTCTCAAGCCCGTTGGACGACACCGCCTGCGCATGTGCGCCCAGACAGGGAGACAAGGCCAGTACCACCGACAGATAGAGCTTCTTGCGCATCACGGTTCCTTGCAGGAGAGAGGACTGCTGCTGCCGCGTCGGCATTCGACAGCGGCTTCTCCCAAGTAAGAGCCGGCATCGGCGGAAGTGGAGAACGCCGATTCGATGAATTTTTTCTGACAGCCCATCGCCCAACCGGGATCAGCGGCTGGAGACCCATACCGTGTCCTGTTCGCGGCGGATGACGAAGCGCGCGTCCCGCTGCAGGAATGCCTGCAGCGCAGCAACCCGGTGCGCCGCCAGGCTGCCCGACAGGCGCGCCGCCCGCGCCACGTCATCGGTCACCCGCACCTGCACCTGGTTGTGCCGGTTGAACGCAGCAGCCACCTCGTCCAGCCGCTCATCACGGAACGACACCCGGCGCTGCTGCCAGTCCAGCAGCATGGACATCGGTATTTCCAGCGGCTGCACCGCATGGCTGAGATGATCGACCTGCACCACCCGCCCGGCGGGCAGCTGCGCCAGCCGGCGTTGCCCATCACCGGCGGTCCAGACCTCCACCTCGCCGGATACCACGCCGATGCGCGTGCTCTGCAACCGGCGCGACACATCGAACACGGTGCCGATGTCACGGATCTGCAGATCACTGACCCGTACCTCGAAGGGCCGGCGATCCGCTGCGATATCAAATGTGGCCTCGCCCTGCAGCAGTTCGACGCGGCGGCTGAACCAGCCAATCTTCACCCGCAGACGGCTGTCTGCATTCAGCCGCACCTGCGTCTGGTCAGCCAGCAGCACCTCACGCAGTTGCCCGTGCCCAGCGACCAGCATCTGTTCGCGCGGCATCAGCCACGGCAGCAGACCGGCCACCAGCAACAGTCCGCACGCCACCGCAGCCACCCGCCTCCAGAGCGGCCGGCGCGTTCGTGTTGCAACCACGGCGCGCGGCGCGGGCACGGGCGCGGCAAACAACGGCACCACTTTCGCCGTTGCCGGCAGCATCGGCAGCACTGCCCTGCTTCCCTGTTCCTGCGGGTGCACCGACATCGCCGCGCCCACCTGCCGGTGCAGATGCAGGGCATGCAGGTACGCGCGCACGTGCTCGGGCGAGCCCTTCATCCACGCCATGAACTCGGCGCGCTGCGCAGCGCTCAGGTCACCCTCGCGGTTGCACAGGAACCAGTGCGCAGCCTGTTCGGCCACCTCGTCATCCATCGCTGCAGGCTCCTGCTGGTTCATCCGTCCTTCCCGGCGCCCAGCGCCTTCCTGCAGGCTTCCAGCCCCTTGCCGATGTGCTTGCGCACCATGTGCACCGACACGTCCAGCTGCGCCCCCACCTGATGGCAATCCAGTCCTTCGCGGTAGTGCAGCTCCATCACCCGCCGCGTCGTGGGCGGCAGTTGCGCGATGGCGCCACGGATTCCGCTCCAGCGCTGCGCCCGCTCGAAATCAGCCTCGATGTCCTCTTCGCTGCTGAGTACCTCGGCCAGCAGGTCGACGTCCTCGATCTGCGGCAGGCCGGAGCGCGAGCGTGCCTGTTCACGGGCCAGGTTGGCTGCCACCGCGAACAGATAGGCTTCAGGGTTCTCGATCGCCGCGGCGTCTTCGCCGGTGCTGCGCAGCAGGCGCAGATAGACCTCCTGGGCCAGATCCTCGGCATCGGCAGCGTGTGAACCACGCCGAAGGAAGAAGCCACGCAGCAGGCGGCGCCGCAAGGCGTAGCTCTTCTCCCAGATCCTGACGCTGTTCACAACCGACCAACCACCCCGAGGCTGGAAAACCCAGCAGGGTGCACACCGACGATGACAACCGCATTGCAGCGGCGCCGGGCAAAGCGCAGGTTCGCGCAGACCCAACCCTCACCTGTCTACCGGCCAACCCATGCGCCGCCTACGCTTGTCTCCCCGGCAGCCACCAAGGCCGCCCCCGCGCCACGGCCCTGCCGGCGCGATTCCGCTCCAGAGCTGTCGTCCTGCCGGCGGTGTCGCGCAGATGCCGGCCGGCGCTCTCTGGAGACGCAGCATGAACCAGGCACACTTCCCTCTCGACACCGATCCGCAGGAAACCCGCGAATGGCGCGAGTCCCTGCACGCGGTGATCAAGGCTGGCGGCCGCCCCCGCGCGCACTACCTGCTGGACCAGCTCGATGATCTTGATGTGCAGCAGCATGGCGACCTGCACACCCGCGCATGGACCGCCTACACCAACACGATTCCACCCGAGCGCCAGCCCGCCTACCCGGGCGACCTGGCCATCGAACGGCGGTTGAACGCGATGATCCGCTGGAACGCCATGGTGATGGTGCTGCGCGCCGGCAAGCATTCCAATGTCGGCGGCCACATCGCCACCTACCAGTCCGCCGCGGTCATGTATGACGTGGGCTTCGATCACTTCTTCCGTGGCCGTACCGACACCTTCGACGGCGACATGATCTACATCCAGGGCCATTCCGCACCGGGCATCTATGGACGTGCATTCGTGGAAGGCCGCATCAGCGCCGAGCGCATGGACAACTTCCGCCGCGAAGCCGGGCGTGAGGGCCTGTCCTCGTATCCGCACCCGCGGTTGATGCCGGAGTTCTGGCAGTTCCCTACCGTATCGATGGGCCTGGGCCCGCTGACCGCGGCCTATCAGGCCCGTTACATGCGCTACCTGGAATACCGCGGGCTGAAGCAGCACCAGGGCCGCAAGGTCTGGGCCTTCCTCGGTGATGGTGAAATGGATCAGCCCGAATCGCTGGCGGCCATTTCACTGGCCGGGCGCGAGCGCTTGGACAACCTGGTGTTCGTGGTCAACTGCAACCTGCAGCGCCTGGACGGACCAGTGCGCGGCAACGCCAAAGTGATCCAGGAACTGGAAGGCACCTTCCGTGCCGCCGGCTGGAACGTGATCAAGGTGATCTGGGGCGGTGGCTGGGACGACCTGCTGGCACGTGATCACAGCGGCTTGCTGCGCCAGCGCATGATGGAATGCGTCGATGGTGACTACCAGACCTTCAAGTCACAGAGCGGTGCCTATGTACGTGAGCATTTCTTCGGACGCTACCCGGAACTGCTGGCGCTGGTCGCGCACATGAGCGACGACGAGATCTGGGCGCTGGCACGTGGCGGCCACGATCCGCAGAAGGTTTACGCCGCCTACCAGCAGGCAGTGAACACCGCGGGCCGGCCGACCGTGGTATTGGCCAAGACGGTGAAGGGCTTCGGCATGGGTGAGGCCGGCGAAGGCCAGAACATCAATCACCAGTTGAAGAAGATGAGCACCGATGCGGTGCGCGCTTTCCGCGACCGTTTCGATCTACCGATCAGCGATGAGCAGCTGGAGGAAATGCCGTACCTGAGCCCGGCGCCGGGCAGCCCGGAGGCGCTCTACTTCGCGCAGCGTCGCCAGGCGCAGGGCGGCCAGCTGCCGGCACGCCTGGCACAGGTCGATCCGCTGCCACTGCCGCCGCTGTCCACGTTCAACGTCCAGCTGCAGGGAAGTGGTGATCGCGGCCAGTCCACCACCATGGGCTTCGTGCGCATCCTCACCGCCCTGCTCAAGGATCCCGAGCTGGGCAGGCTGGTGATCCCGATCGTGCCCGATGAATCGCGAACCTTCGGCATGGAAGGCCTGTTCCGCCAGATCGGCATCCACTCTTACCTCGGCCAGTTGTACACGCCGCAGGACGCTGGCCAGCTGAGCTATTACAAGGAAGCCAAGGATGGCCAGATCCTGCAGGAAGGCATCAACGAATCCGGCGCGATCTGTTCGTGGATCGCCGCCGGTACCGCATACGCCAACCACGGCCTGGCCACGATTCCGTTCTACATCTTCTATTCGATGTTCGGCCTGCAGCGCGTCGGCGACCTGGCCTGGGCAGCAGCCGACGCGCGCACCCGCGGCTTCCTGCTTGGTGCCACCTCGGGCCGCACCACGCTGATGGGCGAAGGCCTGCAGCACGACGATGGCCACAGCCACGTGCTGTCCTCGGTGATTCCCAGCTGCGTGTCCTATGACCCGACCTACAATTTCGAGCTGGCGGTGATCATCCACGATGGCCTGCGCCGCATGTACGTGGACCAGGAAGACATCTACTACTACATCACCCTGCTCAACGAGAATTACCCGCACCCGGCCCTGCCCGACGGCGCCGAGGCCGGCATCCTGAAGGGCCTCTATCTGCTGCGCCCCGCCGCTGCCGACACCATTGCACGGCCTCGCGTGCAGTTGATGGGCAGTGGCTCGATCCTGCGCGAGGTGCTGGCCGCCGCCGATCTTCTGCAGCAGGATTTCGGTGTCGCCAGCGACGTCTGGAGCGCCACCAGCCTGACCGAACTGCGCCGGGATGGTCTGGCCGTCGAGCGCTGGAATCTGCTGCACCCGGCCGACGAGCCGCGCGTTCCCTACGTGCAGCAGTGCCTGCAGGACCACGCCGGCCCGGTGGTGGTGGCGACCGATTACATGAAGATCGTCGGCGACCAGATCCGCCCCTTCATCAGCGATCGTCGCTTCATCGCACTCGGCACCGATGGTTTCGGCCGCTCGGATACACGCGAATCGCTGCGGACGTTCTTCGAGGTCGATCGCCACTTCATCGTGCTGGCCGCACTGAAGGCCCTGGCCGACGACGGACATGTCGAACGGAACCTGCTGCAGCAGGCGATCGACCGGTACGGGATCGATACCGGCAAGCGCGACCCCGCCGCCGCATGAGCCCGCAGCAACGGTATCCGCAGAGCCCGCCTCTGCGGGTGTCGCTGCATCACACCGCTACGGCAACCGCTTGAACAGGTTGGTCTGCAGGATCGGCGTGCCGTCATGACCGAAGAACGCCTTGGTTTCGGTCATCGTTGAGCGATCGGCGGCCACCGTATACACACGGGTGGACGCCGGCGCACCGTGATCGACCAGTTGCATCACCAGCGTATTCGGCGCCGGCAGTTTCAGCGTCGCCTGGTTGGCGCCGTAGCTGCCTATCAGCGATGCGGGCGTGCCATCCAACGCCAGCGTACCGTCGGATTTCATCGTCTTGCCATCATGCAGGACGATATCCACGTGCGAGCTCCACCTGCCCGCGCCGGCATCCTTGAATTCCAGCACGACCTGTTGCGGACGCTGTGCTTCAGGCAGCGCGGACGTGGCGATATCCAGCGACCAGCGGCCCAGCAGCGGCGAGGACTTCGGGCTTTCAGCCAGGGCAGGCATCGCCTGCAGCAGGGCCACGGACAGCAACGCGGCGGACAACAGCTTCATGCAAGGCTCCTTTCGAGTGGAGAAAGTGCTGCAGGGTGCGGTCTGGGGTACCGGCAATGGCCGATGCTGCGCGCCAACGTCCGGTCGTGCAAGCGACCAAGCTGCCGGCGATGGCCAGGCCCAATCCCCCCCCTGCGCCGTCCCCCTCCGGCTTGTGAAGCTAAATGGTTACGTTATAACATTTCACATTCTTTTCACGGAGTGTGTCATGCGTCGTCACCTGCTTGCTGCAGCCATCCTGTTCGTCGTCCACAACGCCCATGCCAGCGACGACCCCACCCTGCCCGCCGTGCGGGTCGAGGCAAGCAAGCCCTCCCGGATCGACAGCATCGTCACTGTCGAGGCCTCGCAGGCCCAGAACCGCACCCTCGGCGGCATGCTTGAACATGTCTCCGGCGTGCAGAACAGCGCCTTCGGGCCCAACGCCGGCGCACCGGTCATCCGCAGCCTCAGCGGCAACCGCGTGCAGATCCTGGAGGACGGCCAGTCCATCCTCGGCATGAACGCCTTCAGCGGCGACATCAACATTCCCTTTGACCCGCTGTTCGTGCGCAGCGTCACCGTCAACAAATCCTCCGATACCGTCCGCTACGGCGGCAACGCCATCGGCGGCAGCGTCGACATCGACTCCGGTCTGATCTCGCGCACGATGGAGGACAAGGACCAGTCGATGGAACTGGTCCTGCGCAAAGGCTTCAACGCGGCCGATGCGCAGGGTTTCCGCATGAACTTCAACAACCAGCGGAATGTCTCGACGAACCTGCAGGTCTCTCGGCAACGCATCTCGTACTACGACATTCCCGGCAACAGCAAGGCCGGCGTCTGCAACACCCGCCTGTTCCCGGCCACCGGCGGTGTCAATTCGGCGCTGGCCGACAGCTGCCAGAAGGAAGCGCGCGTCCAGCAGCTCTACAACAAGGCCTCGCAACCCTACATCGACCAGTTCATGACCGAGAACCCCGATTGGGCCGATGGCGATTTTTCCTTCTACACCAACAGTCCGACCTCGGTCTGGCAGCGCCGCACCTACATCAATCCAGTCAACCCGGCCTATGTCGCCGGCACGCCTTCGTACGTACAGAAACAGATCAACAACGATGTGACCCCCGATTACCACCATCGGCTGGGTAACAGCTACTCACGCAGTTCGCAGGTGGCACTCGGCTCGACCTGGTTCTTCGATCGCGGTTACGTCGGCGTCAGCATCGATGCCAAGGACAGCGAATACGGTGTGCCGGGCTTCTCGATGCAGAACCTGTCCTTCGGCGCGAACCCTGCCGACGGCCTGCCGGTGGGCGTGGTGATCAAACAGCAGCGCTACGCCCTGGAAGCATTGCTGCGGGACCCGCTGCCGCACGTCGAACGTGCCGAACTGCGGGTTTCAAAACTGGACAACGCCTCGGGCGAGCGCCTGGGCTCGACCAGGGCCAACGACTACGACTTCCAGAGCACCCAGGCCGAACTGCTGCTGGCACATCAACCCGTCGGGCCGCTCAGCGGCGTGCTGGGCCTGAGCCATCAGGCGCGCGACGTGACCGCCAGCGGCGCGCTGCGCTACCTGCCTGATGTGGAAACGCGCAGCAACGCGGTGTTCCTGAAGGAAACCCTCGACGTCGGCTGGGCGTCCTTCGATGCCGGCGTCCGCCATGAACGCGTGGACCATGACCTGCAGCCCAGCCGCTTCAAGACCTCGCGCAATGCTGCCAACACCACGCTGCAGGACCGCTCCTATCGTCTCAACAGTTACACCCTGGGTTCGTATGTCGAACTCGGCCCGCTGTTCGCCGCCAAGGTGCGCTATTCGTCCTCGCAACGCGCACCGGAGATCAACGAGCTGTATGCCAGCAACGCGCATTACTCGGTAATGACCCAGGAAGAAGGCAACCAGAACCTGCAGCCGGAACGCGCGAAGAACCTGGAGTTGACCGGACTGTTCCACCTCGGTGGCTTCGCGCTGTCGGCCACCGCCTACCGGATGAAGTACGAAAACTACCTCTACCAGGGCCACTCCGGCATGCAGATGGCCAACCGCCTGCCGCTGAAGTACTGGAAGCAGACCGACACCACGGTGAAGGGGTTCGAGATCGATGCCTCGCAGGCGCTCGACCTTGGCGGCTACGGGAAATTGAATCTGTCCGCCTTCGCCGATCTGGTCAGGAACCAGGCTGATCGTCCGGACACGCTGCGCGCGCACAACGACGGCGAGTACCTGCCGAACATGCCGACCAACCGCTATGGCGCCACCCTGCAATGGCAGCGCGACAGCTGGAAGGTACAACTCTCCAGCACCTACTACGACAAGCAGAAGTACCTGGGCCGCAACGTCAGCGAAGAGATTCCGCTGGATGCATTCAACCTGGTCGATCTGCAGGTCAGCCGCGAGCTGCCAGTACGCAATGCGTACATCGCTGGGATGGAAGTGTTCGTCAACGGCAGCAACCTTCTGGACGACGACGCCCGCCCACACAACTCGCCGTTGAAGTACATCGCACCGCTGCCCGGTCGCGGGTTCCAGGTCGGCGTGACCGTAAGGCTTTAAGCGAGCGGAAAAGAAAAACGCCTGCAGATCGAGGATCTGCAGGCGCTTCTTTGTATCTGGCGGAGCGAGAGGGATTCGAACCCTCGATAGAGCTTTTGACCCTATACTCCCTTAGCAGGGGAGCCCCTTCAGCCGCTCGGGCATCGCTCCGGGGTTTTCTCCGCGTCTGGTGCGTTGCACCTCAGCGGGGCGTGAATCATAACGTTAATCACGCGCGAAGGTAAAGCCTTATTCCGCAGAATTTTCACCACCGGTGCTGCCGGCTTCGTCACCACGCTGGATGCGCTGGTAGATCTCTTCGCGATGCACAGCGACGTCCTTCGGCGCAGTGATGCCGATACGCACCTGGTTACCCTTGACGCCAAGCACGGTGACGCTCACCGAGTCACCGATCATCAGGGTTTCGCCGACGCGGCGAGTCAGGATCAACATTTTTTTAAGTCTCCATGGAACCGTGTGGAAGGGTATCCCCCACCGGCTTGACGCTCCGTCAAGAAGCGCGCCCACGACAAAGGGAAAAGATTCGCAATGGTACCGTCAGCCGTCCCGCTCCTACAAGGAGGGGGACGGCAGGGGTTCATCACAGGCGGGGGCTGACCCATTCGACGACCGCAGCCAGCGCGGTGGCAAGGGCGGGCCCGTCCTCGCCACCACCCTGGGCGAGGTCCGGGCGTCCGCCGCCCTTGCCCCCGATCTGACCGGCGATATGGGACAACAGTTCCCCGGCCTTGACCTTGCCCATTGCACTGCCGTTCACGCCCGCGACCAGGGCTGCCTTGCCGTCCTGGGCACCGGCCAGCACGATCACCGCGTTGCCCAACTGCTGCTTCAGGCGGTCCATGGCATCGCGCAGGGCCTTGGCATCGAAGCCTTCCAGACGGACGGCCAGCACCTTCACACCGGCGACCTCGACGGCCTGCCCGGACAGATCAGCCGTGGCGCCGGCAGCGACCTTGGCCTTCACGGCCTCCAGTTCGCGCTCCAGCTGCTTCTGGCGCAGGCCCAGCGCACGGATCTTTTCGACCACGTCGGCAGCGCTGCCACCCAGCAGTTCCGCGGCCTCGGCCAGGCGCGCCTCCTCGGCGTCCACGTAGTCCAGCGCGCCCTGGCCGGTGACGGCCTCGATACGACGCACACCGGCCGATACGCCGCCCTCGGAGGTGATCTTGAACAGCCCGATGTCACCGGTCCGGTTGACGTGGGTACCACCACACAGCTCAGTGGAGTAATCACCCATCTTCAGCACGCGCACGTTCTCGCCGTACTTCTCGCCGAACAGGGCCATCGCGCCGAAGTCCAGCGCCTCCTGCATGCCCATGTTGTGCACTTCCACAGCGTTGTTGACGCGCACCTGCTGGTTGACCTTGCGCTCGATGATCGCCAGTTCCTCGGCGCTGATCGGCTGGAAATGCGAGAAGTCGAAGCGCAGGCGGTCCGGCGCCACCAGCGAGCCCTTCTGCTGCACGTGGGTGCCCAGCACTTCGCGCAGGGCAGCATGCAGCAGGTGGGTGGCCGAGTGGTTGAGGATGGTGGCGCCCCGGCGCTCGCCATCAACCTGGCCGGACAGCACATCACCGATCTTCAGGTTGCCCTGGGTGAGCTTGCCGACGTGGCCATGGAACTGGCCCGCGAACTTCTGGGTGTCGCTCACCTGCATCTGCACGCCGGCAGCGGACAAGATGCCGGTGTCGCCGACCTGGCCGCCGGATTCGGCGTAGAACGGGGTCTGGCTGGTCAGCACGATGACCTCGTCACCGGCCTGGGCAGCGTCCACCGGGCGGCCATCCTTGAGGATCGCGACCACGTTGAGGCCATCGGCCTGCAGGCGGTCGTAGCCGAGGAAGACGGTCGGCTTGAGCGTGGCGACCAGATCGGCCGACAGGGTCACGCCGCCGCCGAACTTGCCGGCGGCACGCGCGGTCTCGCGCTGCGTCTCCATCGCGGCATTGAAGCCCTCGATGTCCACGGTCAGGTCACGCTCGCGGGCGATGTCCTGGGTGAGGTCGAGCGGGAAGCCGTAGGTGTCGTACAGGCGGAAGGCGTCCACGCCCGGAATCACGCCATTGCTGACCTTGGCGGCGACGTCGTCGAAGATCTTCATGCCCGAGTCGAGTGTTTCAGCGAAACGCTCTTCTTCGGCCTGCAGTGCACGCACGACGGTATCGACCTGCGCCGGCAGTTCCGGATAGGCCTCGCCCATCTGCTCGACCAGGGTCGGCACCAGCTTGCTGAAGAACGGCTGGCGCACGCCCAGCATCCAGCCGTGTCGCAGCGCACGGCGGATGATACGGCGCAGCACATAGCCGCGGCCTTCGTTGGACGGCAGCACGCCATCGACGATCAGGAACGAACAGGCGCGGATATGGTCGGCGATCACCCGCAGCGACTTGTTTTCCAGATCGGCGGTGCCGGTCAGTTCCGACGCCTTGCGGATCAGCGCCTGGAACAGGTCGATCTCGTAGTTGGTATGCACGTGCTGCAGGATCGCGGCCAGGCGTTCCAGGCCCATGCCGGTGTCCACGCACGGCGCCGGCAGCGGCATCAGCGTGCCGTCCTGCTGACGATCGAACTGCATGAACACCAGGTTCCAGATTTCGATGAAGCGGTCGCCATCTTCGTCCGGCGAGCCCGGGGGGCCACCGGCGATATGGTCACCGTGGTCGTAGAAAATCTCGGTACACGGACCGCACGGACCGGTATCGGCCATCTGCCAGAAGTTGTCCGAGGCGAAAGGCGCACCCTTGTTGTCGCCGATGCGAACGATGCGTTCTTCCGGAATGCCGATCATGTCGCGCCACAGCGCGTAGGCCTCGTCGTCGGTCTGGTAGACCGTGACCAGCAGGCGCTCGGCGGGCAGCTTCCAGACCTGGGTCAGCAGCTCCCAGGCCCAGGCGATCGCATCCTTCTTGAAGTAATCGCCGAAGGACCAGTTGCCCAGCATTTCGAAGAAGGTGTGATGGCGGGCGGTGTAGCCCACCTGGTCGAGATCGTTGTGCTTGCCGCCGGCACGCAGGCAGCGCTGGACGTCGGCCGCACGCACGTAGCTGCGCTTCTCCGCGCCCAGGAACACGTCCTTGAACTGCACCATGCCGGAGTTGGTGAACAGCAGGGTCGGATCGTTGCCCGGCACCAGCGGCGCCGACGGCACGATGGTGTGGCCTTTGCCCTTGAAGAACTCAAGGAAGTCGCTGCGGATCTGGGATGTCGTGAATTTGGCGGATGCGTTCATGAGGGCTGGCAGTCTGCGGGCCGGGGCCCGCGCCGCCGGCCGCAGTGGCCAGGGTCGAACGGACCGCCGAAACCCCAAAGGGTATCAGGCCCGGCGCCATCAGTCTCAGTCGTCCGGATCGTAACGGGTCGCACGCCGGATGCTGTCGCCATCAAAGCCCCGGCGGGCCAGCAGATCGGCGGCCTTGCGACGCTGTGCGAGGTCCTGCGGGCCGGCCTCACCGAAGCGGCGACGGACAAGGTCCCGGGCGTTCTCCGTCCAGTCGCCTTCAAAGGTCTCCATGGCGGCAGCGATCTGCTCGCTGTCCAGTCCATGGGTGCCCAGTTCGGCACGCACATGGATGGGGCCGTAGCCGGTATTGGCGCGCATACGCACCAGATTCTCGGCAAACCGGGTGTCGTCCTGCCAGCCAGCCTCGGTCAGCTTGTCGACCGCGGCCTGCGCCGCCTCGCCCTCGATACCCCGGGAGGTCAGCTTGCGGGTCAACTCCTTGCGCGAATGCTCACGCCGCACCAGCAACCCCAGGGCACGCTGGACGGGGGTCTGTTCGCGTACGCGGCGCTTGCGGCCGGGTTCCGGGGCGTCGGAATCGTTCATGCTCGCCTTCAATCAAATGCGCCGTCCCTGGCGCGTCCCCCGTCGGGGAAACCGAATCTGCAGGACAGGGCGACGTCACTGACGGCGCCGCCCTGCCCCACAGCAAGCCTTACTCGTCGTCGCCTTCGTCTTCGCCTTCCTCACGGACGGCTTCGGTCGGCTGGAACTTTTCGCGCAGCTCGGCCTCGAGCTTGGCCGCAACCTGCGGGTTGTCGCGCAGATAGCCACGGGCGTTGTCCTTGCCCTGGCCGATGCGCTCTTCACCGTAGCTGTACCAGGCACCGGCCTTCTCGACCAGCTTGGCCTCCACGCCCATATCGATCAGTTCGCCTTCACGGCTGATGCCCTCGCCGTACAGGATCTCGGTGATGACCTGCTTGAACGGCGGAGCCAGCTTGTTCTTGACGACCTTGATCTTGGTCTGGTTGCCGATGATCTCGTCGCCCTTCTTGATCGCACCGATACGACGAATGTCCAGGCGCACCGAAGCGTAGAACTTCAGCGCGTTGCCGCCGGTGGTCACTTCCGGGCTCTGGCCCGGCATCATCACACCGATCTTCATGCGCAGCTGGTTGATGAACACCACCAGCGTGTTGGAACGCTTGATGTTGCCGGTCAGCTTGCGCAGCGCCTGGCTCATCAGGCGAGCCTGCAGGCCCGGCAGCTGGTCGCCCATCTCGCCTTCGATTTCGGCCTTCGGGGTCAACGCGGCGACCGAGTCGACCACCAGGATGTCCACCGAGCCGGAGCGGACCAGCATGTCGGCGATTTCAAGCGCCTGCTCACCGGTATCCGGCTGCGACAACAGCAGATCGTCGACGTTGACGCCCAGCTTGCCTGCGTAGATCGGGTCCAGCGCGTGCTCGGCATCGATGAAGGCCGCCGTACCACCCAGCTTCTGGCACTCGGCGATGGCCTGCAGGGTCAACGTGGTCTTGCCGGAGGATTCCGGGCCGTAGATTTCCACCACGCGGCCCTTGGGCAGGCCACCAATGCCCAATGCGATATCCAGCATCAGAGAACCGGTCGGAATCGCCTCGACAGGCTCGACCACACGGTCGCCCATGCGCATCACCGAGCCCTTGCCGAACTGCTTTTCGATCTGGCCCAGAGCTGCAGCGAGGGCGCGCTTCTTGTTCTCGTCCATCGGATTGGTCCTTGCAGAGGTCACGTCGTTGGAGGTGCTGTCTTTGGAAGTTTTCTTGGCCATGGGTTCACTTTAAGGCTGGCGTATCGCACAGGCTGAGATTCTGCCCGGCGTTCGGAAAAAAATTATCGGACATCCGTACCAACCTCAGCAGAACCAGAGAATCGCCACAAAAGACCGCGGGAAATGCAGGGTGAATCGTCAACGGTTCGGTCGCAGCAGCCCGCAGTACAGGCCCTCGATCGAGAAATCCTGGTCAGGAAGCACGTCAATCGGTTTGTAATCGGGATTGCGCGGCAGCAGGCGGATCCGGTCCTTGGCGATCTTCAACAGCTTGACGGTGATCTCGTCATCGATGCGGGCCACCACGATCTGCCCCGAATGGGCGTCACGAGTGCGGTGCACACCGATCAGGTCGCCATCGAAGATGCCTTCGTCGATCATCGAGTCGCCCTGCACCTTCAGCAGGTAGTCCGGTGCCGGCGAGAAGAACACCCGGTCCAGCACCACGAAATCATCCGAGCCGATGTCGGCGCCGATCGGCAGACCCGCCGCGACCCGACCCAGGATCGGCAGGCGCAGGACGCTGTCAGGCAGCCCCGGCTCGGCGAGCTTTTCCACCGGTGGTGCCTGCACCAAGCGGATGCCGCGTGCCTGGCCCGGTACGCGGCGGATCGCCCCGGCCTGCTCCAGCGCCTCCAGGTGGTACTGCGCTGCTCGCACCCCCTTGAAGCCGAAGGCACGTGCGATTTCAGTCTGCGAAGGGGGCGCCCCTTCGCTCTCGATACGCTCGGCGATCAACTGCAGGATCGCCTGCTGGGTGTCGGTCAGGTCCATGATTAGTAGTATTACTACTAACGCCTGTGACTGCAAGTGCCGGGAGCGACAAGGCGAAAGCAGTCGACCAGCGGTCGGCTCTACAGGAATCGCTGCGCGATTCCGCGGTTCCTGGTGGGAACCGCCGCGGCAGGCACACTACGTGTGCTTGCCGCTGCGCCAGATCGAGAACAGGATCCACACCCCGCAGAACCCTGCGCCGATGAAGCCGCACACGCCCAGCGCCAGCAGCCAACGGCTGGAGACGCCGCCTACGCTGTGCATCACGATCGAAGAACCGATGATCAGGGCCGCAGTGACGATGCCCATCACCAAGCGGTTCGCGGCGCGATTGACCTGGTCGCCGAAGCCCTGCAGCGCGCTGGTCTCGACCTTCAGCTGCAGGCGGCCCCGGCGCGCAGCCTGCACCAGCTTGCGCAGATCCCGCGGCAGTTCACCGGCAAAGTCGATCATGCCCAGCAGACTGCGGCGGCCACGCTTGAACAGCGCCCGCGGCGCATAGCGCTGCAGTACCACCCGCTCCAGGAACGGGCGTGCTGCGCTGGCCATGTCGAAGTCCGGGTCGAGCTGGCGGCCCATGCCCTCCAGGGTCAGGAAGGCCTTGATCATCAATGCCAGATCCGCCGGCAGGGTCAGGTTGTAGCTGCGCAGCAGCTGGGTGATGTCGCCCAGCATCAGGCCGATCCGCAGGTCCTTCAGCGGCACGCCACGGTACTGGTCGACGAACAGGCTGATGTCGTGCTGCAACCGGTTCTCGTCCACTTCCACGCCACCCGCCCAGTCCAGCAGCACATCGGCCACGCCCTGCGGGTCCTGTTCCACCAGACCATGCAGCAGCTGCGCGACCTGGAAGCGGCGCACCTCCGACAAGGCGCCGACCATGCCGAAATCGATCACACCGATGCGGCCATCGCGCAGGTAGATGATGTTGCCCGGGTGCGGATCGGCGTGGAAACTGCCGTCCTCCAGCACCATCTTCAATACGATGTCGGCACCACGCCGGGCCAGTTCACGGCGGTCGAGTCCGGCCGCATCGACACCGGCCAGATCACGTCCCGCAATGCCGTCGACGAAGTCCTGCACGTTCAGGCTTTCGCAGGTCCATTGCCAGTGCACCGCCGGAATCAGGATGTCGTCCCGCCCTTCGAAGTTGCGTGCGATGCGCTCGGCATTGCGGCACTCCGCAGCGAAATCCAGCTCGCGCCGCAGCGACACGGTGAACTGCTGCACCACCTCGGCGGGCCGGTAGCGGCGCAGATCCGGCAGGCGGGCTTCGACGATCTCGGCCAGCCGTGCCAGCAATCGCAGATCGGCTTCAACCACGTCACGGATACCGGGACGGCGCACCTTCAACACCACTTCGCGGCCATCGCGCAGCCGCGCACGATGGGCCTGGGCCAATGAAGCAGCGGCCATCGGGGTTTCATCAAGGAAGGCGAACACCTGCGACGGCGGTGCACCGAGGTCGGCCTCCAACTGGTCGCGGATCTTCTCGTAGGGCAATGCAGGGACCGCGTTCTGCAGCTCGGAGAGTTCGGCGATCCAGTCCGGCGGCAGCAGGTCGACGCGGGTGGCGAGCACCTGGCCCAGCTTCACGAAGGTCGGCCCGAGATCCTGCAGGGCGCTGCGCACGCGTACCGGCGCGGTCATGCGCAGCATTTCCTGCCGCTCCTCGTTCCAGTGCAGCAGGCGGCCGGTACGTTCCAGCACCGTGGCCAGGCCGATGCGCCGCACGACGTCGCCGAAGCCGTAGCGGATCAGGACGGCGGCGATTTCCTGCAGCCTACCAAGGTCACGGACGGTGCCCAGCGTCTCCCACATCGTTGCCTACTCCGGTTGATTGCCGGAGCAGCATGTCACAGCTGGGCGTCGATACCGTGCAATGCCGCCGCTACGGTTTGCCGGCGGATGGCTTCACGGTCACCGTCGAACTGGAACAGCTCGGCACGGGCATAGCCACCGCGGCGCTTCCAGCCGATCCAGACACTGCCGACCGGCTTGTCCGGGCTGCCACCGCCTGGCCCTGCGATACCGGTCACTGCCACCGCGATGCCGGCGCCGGAATTGACCAGTGCCCCGGACACCATCTCCAGCACGGCTTCGCGGCTGACCGCACCGAACTGCTCCAGCGTCTGCGCGCGCACGCCGAGCAGGCGCTGTTTCGCTTCGTAGCTGTAGACCACCATGCCGCAGTCGAAGAACGCCGAGGAACCGGCGATGTCGGTCATGCACTTGGCGATCCAGCCACCGCTGCAGCTTTCAGCAGTCACCAGCTGCAGCGAAGCCTGCTGCAGGCGCTGGCCCAGCGCAGCGGCCTGGGCGTTGAGTTCGGCGTCGGTCGGGAAGGACATCGGGGTAGCTGAAAGGTGAAGAACCTGCACGTTGTACCGCAGATCGCAAGGTGGTGTCGCGGCACGGGGCCGCAGGAACTGCCGGCCAGCGGCCGGCACTACCTCACCATTCGGGCAGCTTTTCCGGCAGCAGGGCCCGGATCGGCTCGCCATCGGCGCTGGCCGCCAGCTTCTCGGCCTCGGCGATGGGAAGATCGACCTGCAACAGCCAGCCTTCTTCATCGGCCTGTTCACTGCGGACTACTTCCAGCTGGTGCAGGCGCGCGCGCAGGCGGCCGGCACTGGGCGGCAGGCGCAGCTCGCCGGTGACGTGCTGCAGACCCAACCGCTTGCCGAGCACGGCCTGCAACAGCTCGATGCCCTGCCCGTCGCGTGCGGAAATCCACACCCGCTCACGCCGCGATTCATCCGGCACACCGTCCTGGCCATCGTGACGCACGTCGGCACCCTCGATGCGGTCAATCTTGTTGAACACCAGCAACTGCGGCAGGTCGCCAGCACCGACGGCGGTCAGCACTTCGTCGACCTGGGCGATGCGCTCCTCGCGGTGCGGATCGGCGGCATCGACAAGGTGCAGCAGGAAATCCGCTTCCCGCGCTTCAGACAGGGTCGAGCGGAAGGCCGCCACCAGGTCATGCGGCAGGTCGCGCACGAAACCAACCGTATCGGCCAGCACGACGTTGCCACCGGGCACGGCGATCCGGCGCACGGTCGGATCCAGGGTCGCGAACAACTGGTCAGCCGCATAGGCCTCGGCGCCGGTCATCGCATTGAACAAGGTCGATTTGCCGGCATTGGTGTAGCCCACCAGGGCCACCCGCGGCAATTCGCTGCGCACACGCGCACGGCGCATCTGGGTGCGCTGTACTTCGACTTTTTCCAGCCGCTTCTGCAGTTGTTCAACCCGCTTCTGCAGCAGGCGACGATCGGTTTCCAGCTGGGTTTCACCCGGGCCGCGCAGACCGATCGAACCACCACGCTGGCGCTCCAGATGGGTCCAGCCACGCACCAGGCGCGTCGCCATATGGCGCAGCTGGGCCAGCTCGACCTGCAGTTTGCCTTCATGGCTGCGCGCACGCTGGGCAAAGATGTCCAGGATCAGACCGGTACGGTCGATCACCCGACGCTCCAGGAAACGTTCCAGATTGCGTTCCTGGCCCGGGCTCAACGCGTGGTTGACCAGGATCAGGTCTGCGCCGGTTGCTTCGGCGGCGGCCTTGATCTCATCCAGCTTGCCGCTGCCGAGCAGGGTCGATGGATTGGGACGATCCAGGCGCGCGGTGATGGTCACCGCGATGCTGGCCCCAGCCGAGCGGGCCAGATCACCGAATTCTTCCAGCACATCGTCTTCCAGCTTGCCGAAATGCGGCTGGATCAACAGGGCGTGTTCGCCCATTTTTGAGCGGTCAAACATTCACCGCTCCAACATCATTCGTCTGCTTCATCACCCGCCTGACCATCCTCACCTGATTGCACGTACCCACCACCCGGGCCGACCTTGACGTTGCGCGCCGGCACCACGGTGGAAATGGCGTGCTTGTAGACCATCTGGCTGACGGTGTTGCGCAGCAGGACCACGAACTGATCGAACGATTCGATCGTGCCCTGCAGCTTGATGCCGTTGACCAGGTACACCGAAACCGGCACGCGTTCGCGCCGCAGTGCATTCAAGAAAGGATCCTGCAGCGATTGCCCCTTGGACATTGCACACTCCTGATTATTGTTCTTATTGGTAGCCGGCGGTTGCCGCGGCCCCCGAGCCGCTTGCCGGCCCATGATGGTACACGGCCAGCGTCGGTTCAGCGTGCAACGAAGGTCGACACCGCGCCTGCCAGGCGCTCCCTATCCATATGGGGGTCGAACCAGCGCGCATCAAGCTCGCCGCGCAGCCAGGTCAGCTGGCGCTTGGCCAGTTGCCGGGTGGCGAAAATGGACTTGTCACGGAAGCGGGCCTCGTCCCCCTCGCCGTCCAGGTATTCCCAGGCCTGGCGATACCCAACCGCGCGGACGGCTGGCAGGTCCAGCGGCGTGGCGACCGCCTGCATGTCCGGCAACGCACGCAGCGCGCGCACTTCATCGAGAAAGCCCTGGGCGAGCATGGCGTCGAAACGCGCCTCGATGCGGTGGTGCAGCACGGCGCGGTCGCGCGGCGCCAGAATCAGCTTCAATGTACGCACCGGCAACGGGGCGACGCCGGGGCGACGCTGCCATTCACTGATCGGCGTGCCGGTCAGGCGGTAGACCTCCAGCGCCCGCTGGATGCGTTGCGGATCGGTGGCATGGATGCGTGCAGCGGCGGCGGGATCGACGGTGGCAAGTTCGGCATGCAGGGCGGCCCAGCCACGCTCGGCAGCCTCGGCGCTCAGCACGTCGCGCATCGCCGGGTCTGCTTCCGGCATCGGCGACAGCCCCTGCAGCAGCGCACGGAAGTACAGGCCCGTGCCGCCGGCCAGGATCGGCGTCTTGCCCCGGGCGACGATGTCGGCCACCACGCGGCCGGCATCGGCGGCGAACTCGGCGGCCGAATAGGTCTGCCAGGGATCGCGCAGGTCCAGCAGGTGGTGCGCTGCCTGCGCGCGTTCGCCGGCATCAGGCTTGGCTGAACCGATATCCAGCCCGCGATAGACCAGCGCCGAATCGACGCTGACGATTTCACCATCCAGCTGCTGCGCCAGCGCGATCGCGGTCGCGGTCTTGCCGCTGGCGGTCGGGCCCATCACGGCGATCGCCAGCGGCCGCTGATCCACTGCCATCAGTCTTCGTCCGGCCAGCGGAGGGTCGGTTTGGCATCTACCCGGACAGCAGGCACCGCGTCGACCGCCTGCCAGACCTTCAAGGCATCGACCGTGGCTGCAACGTCGTGCACTCGCACGATACGGGCACCGCGCTGCACGGCGATGAGGTGTGCGGCCACGGACGCAGCGACGCGCTCGGCCGGTGACTCGCGACCGGTCAGCTCGCCCAGGCTGCGCTTGCGCGACAGCCCGGCCAGCATCGGCACGCCCAGCTCGAGAAAGCGCTCGGAGCGGGCCAGCAGGGTGATGTTGTGCGCGGTGCTCTTGCCGAAGCCGAAGCCAAGATCGATCAGCAGATTCTTCTTGGCGATGCCGGCCATCTCGGCGGCGAACAAGCGCTGCACCAGGAAGCCATGCACCTCGGTGACGACATCGTCGTACTGCGGGTCGGCCTGCATGTGGCCCGGCTCGCCCTGCATGTGCATCAGCACCACTGGCACGCCAGTGTCTGCCGCGGCCTCCAACGCGCCATCCTGGCGCAGGCCGAAGATGTCGTTGATCATCCCGGCCCCTGCAGCCACTGCGGCACGCATCACCTCCGGCTTGAAGGTGTCGATGCTGATCGGCACCGGCGTGCGCGCAGCCAGCTGCTCGATGACCGGAACGACACGACGCAGCTCTTCGTCGATCGACACCGGCGCCGCGCCCGGGCGGGTGGATTCGCCGCCGATATCGAGCAGGTCGGCGCCCTCCTCCACCAGCTTCAGGCCGTGCGCGACCGCCGCTTCGGTGGTGTCATGGGCACCGCCGTCGGAGAACGAATCCGGGGTGACGTTGACGATCCCCATGACCCGGGCACGGTCCAGGCGCAGGATGCGGCCGGCGCAATCGAGCTGGGGAGAGATATCGAACATGGCAGATCCTGCGGGCAACGAAGGGTAGTTTACGGCGGCAGGGCTGCGCCCTGCACCCGCAGAGGCCAGGGCTGGAGCAACAGCAACAGCGGGTTTTCGTGGGATGGCGTGGTGGGTCCGGTTGCGGGGGTGGCCGCGGCATCCATGCCGCGGACACCCCCGCAACCGGACCCACCCCGCCTTCGACAGTTTCCCGGTGCCCGGTAAATCCACGCCATACGTGGATGAATCTCCAGCGGAATCGAACATCTCGACAGTTGAACGAAGAGCATCCACGCATGGCGTGGATCTACGTGTCGACCAAGGTCGACACCTACCAACAGCAGCGGGGAATCGTCGAAGGCGGGGCGGTGTCGGATTGCGGGGTGTCCGCGGCATGGATGCCGCGGCCAAGCCCCCATGGGTGAGGGCGCTTTGCTTGCGAAGCACTGCTTCGCAAGCGCCCGAACGCACAGCCGCCAGCGGCTGGGCAGGTCTGGGGGTTTACGGCGTCCCCGCAATCCGACACCGCCCCGCCATCCCCAGGAAGCCCAGCTCTTGCCGTTGCTTCGGCGGTCGCTGTGGCCTCTGCGGGTGCAGGGCGCAGCCCTGCCGCAGAACCCTACTTGCGCCGACGCTTCCGGTCCACGTACAGCGTCTTGATGATGCTCAGCAGGATGCCCACTGCGATACCCACACCACAGCCCAGCAGCAGATTGTCCACGGTCAGGCCAACAGCGACGCCGACCACGGTGGCGATCACCATTTCGGCAGTGTGGGAAATCGGTTCAGGCTTGGGGGCGGACATGCGGACTCCAGCGGACGGTCGGGATCGGATGGGCCAGGGCCCGGAAACAACAAGGCCGGGTTGCCCCGGCCTCGTCTTGCATTGCGTACGGCAGGCCGTCAGATCGATTCGGCCGGACCGGCGATCGGCGGCAGCGGACGGGCGTCGCCACCCTTGTCATTGCCGCCATCGTCCTTGCTCGACTTGGTCCAACCCATCGGCGGCGGCGGATCGCGGCCTTCCATGATGGCGTCGATCTGCGGCGCGTCGATGGTTTCGTACTGCAGCAGCAACTGGGTCATCGCATGCAGCTTGTCGACGTTGGCGGTCAGCAGTTCGGTGGTCCGGGCATAGGCCTTGTCCAGGATGCTGCGCACTTCCTCATCGATGCGGCGCGCCGTGTCGTTGGACACGCTCTTGTGCTGGGTGACCGAACGGCCGAGGAACACTTCATCGTCCTCTTCACCGTAGGCGATCGGGCCAAGGGTCTCCGACAGGCCCCACTTGGTGACCATGTTGCGGGCCATCTTGGTGGCGCGCTCAATGTCGTTGGACGCACCGGTGGTGACCTTGTCCGGCCCGAAGATCAGTTCTTCGGCGACACGACCGCCATACAGGGAGCACAACTGCGAGTTGATCGCCACGCGGTTGATCGAGTACTTGTCGCCTTCCGGCAGGTACATGGTCACACCCAGCGCACGGCCGCGCGGAATGATGGTGACCTTGTAGACCGGATCGTGCTCGGGCACCAAGCGGCCGACGATGGCGTGACCGGCTTCGTGGTAGGCGGTGAGGGTCTTCTCCTCCTCGCTCATGGCCATCGAGCGGCGCTCGGCGCCCATCAGGATCTTGTCGCGGGCACGATCGAAGTGGTCCATGCGGACCTCCTTCTCGTTGCCACGGGCGGCGAACAGGGCGGCCTCGTTGCAGAGGTTGGCCAGGTCGGCACCGGAGAAGCCCGGAGTACCACGCGCGATCACCATCGGCACGACGTCGTCGGCCAGCGGCAGCTTGCGCATATGCACCTTGAGGATGTGCTCGCGGCCCTTCACGTCCGGCAGACCGACCACCACCTGGCGGTCGAAGCGGCCCGGACGCAGCAGCGCCGGGTCCAGCACGTCCGGACGGTTGGTGGCTGCGATCACGATCACGCCTTCGCCGCCTTCAAAACCGTCCATTTCGACCAGCAGCTGGTTCAGGGTCTGCTCGCGCTCGTCATGGCCGCCGCCCAGGCCGGCACCACGGTGGCGACCGACGGCGTCGATTTCATCGATGAAGATGATGCACGGCGCGTGCTTCTTGGCCTGCTCGAACATGTCGCGCACACGGCTGGCACCGACGCCGACGAACATTTCCACGAAGTCCGAACCGGAAATCGAGAAGAACGGCACCTTGGCTTCGCCGGCGATGGCCTTGGCCAGCAGCGTCTTGCCGGTACCCGGCGGGCCGACCATCAGCACGCCGCGCGGAATCTTGCCGCCGAGCTTGGTGAACTTGGACGGGTCACGCAGGAAGTCGACCAGTTCGCCGACTTCTTCCTTGGCCTCGTCGCAACCGGCAACGTCGGCGAAGGTGACCTTGATCTGGTCTTCGCCCTGCAGCTTGGCGCGCGACTTGCCGAAGGACATCGCGCCCTTGGCGCCGCCGCCACCGCCCTGCATCTGCCGCATGATGAACAACCAGAAGCCGATGATCAGGATGACCGGCAGGAAATTCATCAGGATCGCGCCGAGGGAGATGCCGCTGGACGGCTCTTCCTGCACGATCTCGACATTCTTGGTGCGCAGCACGTTGATCAGGTCGCGATCGAACGGCGCGGTGATGGTGGACGACTGTCCACCCCGGGTGGTGTAGGTGATCTGGCTGGTACCGCCGCGCGTATCGCCGCCGAAGGCGACCTTCTGCACGTTGCCGGTGTCCACCTGGTCCAGGAACTGCGAGTACGAAGCGCCCTGCGCCCCGGCCCCCGAGGTCTTGGGCGAGAAGCTCTGGAAGACCACCATCAGCACGACGGCGACGACCACCCATAGCAGGAGGTTCTTGGTCAAGTCGTTCATCCTCATTGGCTCCGGTGTTCCTCTTAGTGCTGGCGTTGCGTTGGGGTCGAACTTACGGGGTCGAGCTTACTTCATGTGGGCGCGTTTTCCCTGACCCAAGGCATACACCTCGGGAGAGCGCTTGCGCGAGGCTTCCGGCTTGCGGATGGAGACCTTGTCGTACCGGCGGCGCATATCACGCACGTAGTCGTCAAAACCTTCGCCCTGGAACAGCTTGATCAGGAATGCCCCACCGGTCTTGAGGTGGTTGTCGGCAAAATCCATGGCCAGCTCCGCCAGGTGCATCATCCGCGGCTGGTCGACCGCGCCCACACCACTCTTATTGGGGGCCATGTCCGACAGCACAAGGTCTACCGGCTGATCCCCGAGCATGGCTTCAAACTCCGATAGGACGGTTTCTTCCCTGAAGTCACCATGAAGGAACTCCACACCGGCCAGCGGCGGCATGTCCAGGATGTCCAGGGCAAGCACGCGGCCGGTATCGCCAATCTGTCTCCGAACCTGCTGAGACCAGCCGCCCGGGGCCGCGCCAAGGTCAACCACCACCATATGCGGCTTCAGCAGCCGGTCACGTTCGAGCAGCTCTTCAAGCTTGTAGGCCGCACGGGAGCGCATGCCTTCGGCCTGGGCCTTCTTCACGAAGGGGTCGGAGAAGTGTTCCTTGAGCCAGCGCTGGCTGCTTTTGCTGCGGGTAGCCATTGTAAATAGGGGCTGAGGGGGTCGCCATGATACCCTGATCGTCCCATTCAACCGTGTTTTCTGCATGCCCACTGCCTTGACCCCTTCCCAGACCCGTTTCCTGCGCGGCCAAGCCCACGACCTGAAGGCCCTGCTGCAGACCGGCGGCAAGGGCGTCACGCCGGCCTTCCTGACCGAGCTGAACGAAGTGCTGGAGCGCCACGAACTGGTCAAGGTGAAGGTTGCCGCCGAAGACCGTGACGCCCGCGACGTGATGATCGGCGAGATCGTGCAGGCCACCGACAGTGCGCTGGTGCAGCGTATCGGCCATGTGGCCGTGCTGTATCGCCCGAGCAAGGAACACCGCCAGATCGTGCTGCCGCGCGGCTGATCGGTCCCTGCCATGCAGCTGAACCACGAACTGCCCGACTACGCCTACAGCCTGCGCGCCGCTGACGGTCGCTCGGCACGGGTGAATGATCGCGTTCTGGGCCGCAGCTTCTTCCTGACGCCAGATCAGCTGGTCGAGCTGTGGCCGGTGACCGACGTCACGGCGCTGCAGGTTGCGGACCTGGAGCCGATCCTGGCACTGAAGCCGGCGTTGATAGTGCTCGGCACCGGCGAGCGCCAGGCGTTCCCGCCGGCGGTTGTGATGGCCGCCTGCCTGTCGCGTGGTATCGGCCTGGAAGTAATGAACAATCCGGCTGCCGCGCGCACCTTCAACATCCTTGCCGGCGAAGGCCGCAAGGTAGCGGCCGCCTTCATTCTGGAAGGCTGAGGTCTGAAGCCGCCGGGCATGGCCCGGCGCTACCCTGGATCACACGTTGCGTGTAACGCCCCAGCCCATGCTCTGGCGGCGCCTTATCGCAGCAAAGATCAGCCGAGCATGGCTCGGCGCTACAGGTGAGTCACGCCGGGCATGGCCCGGCGCTACCGTATCTGCCCGCGCTAGCGCGCCGGCAGATACTGCTGCGGATCGACCGGCTTGCCGTTGTAGCGGATCTCGAAGTGCAGCATGTCCCGGTTGGCACCGGTACGGCCCATCTCGGCGATCTGCTCGCCGGCCTTCACGCTCTGCCCTTCATTGACCAGGCGCTTGCGGTTGTGGCCATAGGCCGACAGCCACTGGTCGCTGTGCTTGATGATGATCAGCTCGCCATAGCCGACCAGGCCGGCGCCGGAATACACCACCACGCCATTAGCGGTGGCTTTCACCGGTGCGCCGCTGGTGCCGGCGATGTCCACACCCTGCTTGGTCGCGTCGCCGGCCACGTAGCGGCCCACGACTGCGCCATCGGCCGGCCAGCGCCAGGCAATGTTGCTCTTGACCGGACCGGCCGGACCCGGCGTCGGCGCGGTACTGCCGCCGGACGTGCTGCCACCCGGACGCGGCGCGGTGACCACGGTGGTCGGCGCACGGCCACCACCGGAACCGGCCGGATACAGGCGGATCACCTGTCCCGGGTAAATGGTCGACGGGTTGTCCAGGTTGTTCCAGGCGATCAGGTCGGCCGGGGTGATGTCGTGGATGCGGGCCAGTGCGTAGATGGTGTCGCCCTTGCGCACAACCACGTTCTGCCCCGGCTTGGGCACCGACGTCTTCGGCGTGCTGACGCCACTGCCGCCACTGCCACTGGGCCGGACCACGGTGGCAGTGCCACAGGCGGCCAGGGTGGATACCAGCAACGCCAGTGCGCCGATGCGCACTCCCTTGCTCAGACGATCTGCACTCATGCGAACTTCGACCTCCATACAAGCCAGGCGATCAGCACCACCACCAACGCGGTGGCGATCCAGCCCAGCGGTTCAATCCATCGGCGCAGCACTGCTTCGGCGCGCGCACCACCGATACGGATGACCGCGGCCAGCACGAACACGCGCTTGCCACGACCGATCAACATGCTTAACAGGTACTGCGGCATCGGCACACCGACGATACCCGATGCCCACGTGAAGACCTTCATCGGAATCGGCATGAAGCCACCCAGCACCAGGAAGGTGAACACCGCCCACGGCGACTCCACCATCTTGGCCTGCACGGTAGCGATGCCCTGCTCGATCGCCGGCAGCATGCCCAGCGCCTCGAACAGCGGCTTGACCGCCTCGAACGCGTAGTGGCCCAGCGCGTAACCGACCACCGCGCCGACCATCGAGCCGGCCAGGCTGAGGGTGGCGAACCACCAGCCGCGCTTGGGCTGGGCCACGCACATCGGCGCCAGCATCACTTCCGGCATCACCGGGAAGATGATGGCTTCGAAAAAGCTCAGCACCATCAGATAGGTCGGCGCGCGCTCGTGCGCGGCCCACTTCATCGCCCGCTCGTACAGCGGCCCGAAAATCTTCATGCAACCCTGCTCCGTGGATTCAATCGAGCATGCCAGACAGCAGCGGCACGAAGGTGACCGGCGCCAGCACGCGTTGTTCGATGCTGCCGTCGTCCTTGCGGTCAAGCTGCACCAGCGACTGTGCGCCCGCGCCACCGACCGGGGCGACCAGGCGGCCACCTTCGGCCAGCTGCTCGACCAGGGCATCGACCAGCGCCGGTGCGGCAGCGGTGACCACGATGGCGTCGAACGGGCCATGCTCGGCCCAGCCAACGCGGCCGTCGTCGTGCTTGGTGCGGATGTTCATGCCCAGCGCGCGGAAACGCTTGCGCGCCTGCCGCAGCAGGTCACCGATGCGCTCGACGGTATAGACCTCCAGCCCCAGCGCACCAAGCACCGCCGCCTGGTAGCCAGAACCGGTGCCCACTTCGAGCACCTTCTTGGGTGCCACCTGCAGCACGGCCTCGGTCATCCGCGCGACCACCCACGGCTGCGAAATGGTCTGGCCGTGGCCGATCGGCAGCGCGGTGTCTTCATACGCGCGCGAGGCCAGGGCCTCGTCGATGAACAGATGACGTGGCACCACCCGGATCGCGTTCAGCGTCGACTCGTCGACGATGCCGGCCTCGCGCAGGCGGTCGACCAGACGGTCACGCACGCGCTGCGAGGTCATGCCGATGCCGACCGCTTCCGGCTGCAGGCGCAGGCGTGGGCTCATGCCGGCTGGTCCAGCGCAGCGGTAAGGCCGCCGACCCAGCTGGCGACCTTTTCCAGCGCCTGGTAGCGGGTCAGGTCGACCTGGATCGGGGTGATCGAAATGTGGCCGGTGCGCACCGCATGGAAATCGGTGCCCGGGCCGGAGTCCTGCTCGCGGCCGGCCGGACCGATCCAGTACACCTCGTTGCCGCGCGGGTCTTTCTGCGCGATGCAGCCTTCGGCGCGATGGCGGTTGCCCAGGCGGGTGACTTCGAAGCCCTTGACCTCGCTCCACGGCAGGTCCGGCACATTGACGTTGAGGATGGTGTCGGCCGGCAGCGGATCGGCCTTGAGGCGGGCAACGATCTCCACTGCGGCACGCGCCGCCGTCTCGAAATGCTTCGGGTCGTGGTTGCGGGTCACCAAGGACACCGCGACTGCGGGCAGGCCGAGGAAACGACCTTCCATCGCCGCCGAGACGGTGCCGGAATAGATCACGTCATCGCCGAGATTGGCGGCATTGTTGATACCGGACACGACAATGTCAGGCTCGAACTCCAGCAGGCCGGTCAGCGCAAGATGCACGCAATCGGTAGGCGTACCGGCCACCGACACGGTGTAGTGGTCGATGCGCTTGAGCCGGATCGGCAGATCCAGGGTCAGCGAATTGCTGGCGCCGGAGCGATCGCGGTCGGGTGCGACCACCGTGACTTCGTGCCCGGCCTCGCGCAGCACGGATGCAAGCATCCGGATGCCTGCCGCGTCGACACCGTCATCATTGCTGACCAGGATGCGCATCTTCGATTTAACCGCTTGATTTTCCAAGAATTCGATCCCGTCACCTTGCATCGTGGGCGAAGCCGACCCGTCTCCTCCAAGGAGGAGGCAGCTCCGCAAGTGCGCCGACTATTGTGCCGCAAGCGGGCGCTGGGTCCTACCCTGTCTGCGGTCACGGCCGGCATCAAACGGTCATAGGCAGACCCGCGCAGCCGGTTTAACCTGTGCGCATGTCGCACCCTGAAGACGAAGATCCGGCTGCATTGTTCCGTGCAGCCATCGGCGAAGTGACGCCGCTGCGCAAGGAAGTGGAGCCCGCGCCTGCCGCGCCGCGCCCCAAGCCGCGCGCGCGCATGGCCGAGCGAGACGACGCAGAAGCCGCCGGTGAGTTCGCCCGGCTGCTGCGCGACAACGCTCCCCTCGAAGCCGGCGACGTTGCCAGCTATCGGCGAGACAATCTACCGCCACGTCTGTTCCAGCGCTTGAAGCGCGGGCAGTACTCGGTGCAGGACGAACTGGACCTGCATGGCGCCACTGCCGCGCAGGCCGAGGCGATGCTGCGCCAGTTCCTGCTGGAGGCGCATGCCCACGAGTACGGCTGCGTGCGCATCATCCACGGCAAGGGCCTGCAGTCCGATGGCAGTGCACCCGTGTTGAAGAACCTGGTGGATCGGCTGCTGCGCCTGCGCAACGACGTGCTGGCGTTCCATTCCGCCCCGACCGGGCAAGGCGGCACCGGCGCAGTGCTGGTGCTGCTGGCGCGGCGCTGACGTTCTGGCGGCTGGATTCATCCACGCATGGCGTGGATCTACTGACAGCCCATCCACGCATGGCGTGGATCTACTAGCGATTCATCCACGCATGGCGTGGATCTACTAGCGATTCATCCACGCATGGCGTGGATCTACTGACGGCCCATCCACGCATGGCGTGGATCTACTGACGATTCATCCACGCATGGCGTGGATCTACTAACGATTCATCCACGCATGGCGTGGATCTACTGGGGCGAGCGGAAGCAAGTAGATCCACGCCATGCGTGGATGCTCTTCGCCTCCGCCCCCCTTTTTCTGTCAGGCCCGCGACGCGTCTTCGACTGGCCCGAGCTCGTGCAGGACGGCCGTGGCATAGCAGCCCGGCGGCAGCGCAAAGGACAGCTCCAGCACGTCATCGGCCAACCACTGATGCTGCAGCAGCGCCGGACGCAACCGCAGCGCGCGCCGCTCCTGCTTCAACCGCGCCTCTTCCAAACCGACACGCAGCGCCTTGGATTCGTCATCGTCCAGCGCCGCCAGTTCCAGCTCGCGGGCGGCGTCAGTGCTGCGCAGCTCACCCTCGCCCCACAGCGGCGCGCTGGGGTGGATGTCGAAGCGCGCCAGGCGTTCGGCCAGCACGTCGCTGTACGGCTCGGGACCGAACACGCTGCGGCTGCCATCCAGCATCCACACTTCACCCTGTAGCGGCTGGTCCCAGCTGCCCTGCTCCACGCGCGCGGCCAGCACCCGGTTGAACAGCGCCGAACGGGCGGCCGACAACAGCAGCGACCGCTGGCCCTTGCGCATGCGGCGGCCACCGAACATCGCCAGCGCCGCCGGCACATTGCCACCATCACGACCGAAGCGCTGCTCGCCGAACCAGTTCGGCAGGCCGCGCGTGGCGATCTGCTGCAGGCGCTCGTCGATTGCCGCCGCATCTCCCTGCACATCGCGCAGCACCAGCTTGAAGCGGTTGCCGGCCAGCGCGCCGCGCTGCAGCTTGCGGTTGTGCCAGGTGGACTCGATCACTTCGATCTCGTCACTGGCCAGTTCGGCCAGGTCCGGCGCGACGCGCTTGGGCAGGTGCACGCTGAAACGCTGGGTAGTGACCGCGTTGCGATCCTTCATGCCGGCATAGCTGACCGCCATTTCCGGCAGGCCCGCCCACTTGGCCAGCACCTTGGCCACATGCAGCGTGTTCGCGCCACGCTTGCGGATATGCAGCAGCAGGTGCTCGCCTTCCCCCGTCGCCTCGAAAGCCGGCAGTTCATCGACCTGGAAATCTTCCGGCGTGGTGCGGGTGCGCGCCTGCAGCAGCGGCGCGCCGAACGCGAGCGGCAACGGAATCATGCCGCCACCAGCAGAACGACGGCCTGCGCGGCGATGCCTTCGCCCCGCCCGGTGAAACCCAGCTTCTCGGACGTGGTGGCCTTGACGCTGACCGCATCCAACGGCAGCTGCAGCAGTTCACCGATGCGCTCGCGCATCGCCAGCGCATGCGGGCCGACCTTGGGCCGCTCGCAGATCACGGTGATGTCGGTGTTGCCGACACGCCAGCCGCGCTCGCGCAGCAGGCTGTCGCAGTGGCGCACGAACGCGCTGCTGTCCGCGCCCTTCCAGCGGTCATCGCTGGGCGGGAAGTGCTGGCCGATGTCACCCAGCGCGATCGCGCCGAGCATCGCGTCGCACAACGCGTGCAGGATCACGTCGCCGTCGCTGTGCGCAAGCACGCCGCAGCTGTGCGGCACCGCAACGCCGCCGAGCATGATGTGGTCGCCTTCACCGAAGGCATGGACGTCGTAGCCCTGACCGATACGGACGGGCGGGAACGGGGAGGTGCTCATGGATGCAGCCCTTGCAGCAGGGCCGCGCGGGCGGTCAGCCGGCGCGGCGGGAGAGTACGAATTCGAAACGATCGAGATCGGCCGGGGTGGTGACCTTGAAGTTGTCCTCGCTGCCTTCCACCAGCAGCGGGCGCTGGCCCTGGCGCTCCATGGCCATGGCATCGTCGGTGACGTCGACGCCGGCAGCAGCGGCTTCGGACAAGGCGCGGATCAACTGGTGGCGGCGGAACAGCTGCGGCGTCAGTGCACGCCACAGTCGCTCACGCGGCTCGGTGCCATCGATACCGCCATCATCACCGGCACGCTTGAGCGTGTCGCGCACGGGGGCGGCGAGGATGGCGCCGACCGGGTCGGTGCGCCCCACTTCCAGCAGGCGGCCAAGATCGGTCTGCGACAGGTTCGGACGCGCCGCGTCGTGCACCAGCACGAATTCGTCGGCACGCACGCTGTCCGGCAGGGCCTGCAGCCCCGCCAGCACCGAGGCGGCACGGGTTGCGCCACCGGTGCAGGTCAGCACCGGCTTGCCGGCCCACTCGGTCCAGCCCGGCCAATCGGCATCGTCCGCGCCGATCACCACCATCGCCCCGGCCACGGCCGGGTGCGCCAGCAAGGCGTCCAGAGTGTGGGCGAGCAGGGTCTGCCCGCCGGCCTGCAGGTACTGCTTGGGCAACGGCGCACCAAAACGCGTGCCGCGCCCTGCGGCCGGAACCACCACCCAGATCGCCGCGCTCATGGCACGTCCGCCGGATGGTCACCTGCCTGCGCCGTGACCGGCGCAGGCTGCGCCGGAAGCACGGGTGCATCTTCCACGACGCGATAGAACTTCTCGCCGGGCTTGATCATGCCCAGCTCGCTGCGCGCGCGTTCTTCGATGGCGGACTGGCCTTCCTTGAGGTCCTTCACTTCGGCAGCAAGCGCATCGTTGCGCTGCCGCAGACCGTCATTGTCCCGCTCCTGGTTGGCGACCTGGGCTTCGAGCATCATCACTTCACCCGAATTGCCCGGGCCGAACCAGAAACGGTACTGCAGCCATGCCAGCAGCAGGGCCAGCAACAGCAGCAGCCAGCGCCAGTCGCGCATCGGCTCAGCGCTTCAGCGACACGAACGCGTCACGACCCGCGTAACGCGCGCCGGCACCGAGGGCTTCCTCGATGCGCAGCAGCTGGTTGTACTTGGCCACGCGATCGCTGCGGCACAGCGAGCCGGTCTTGATCTGGGTGGCGGTGGTGGCCACCGAGATATCGGCGATGGTGGTGTCTTCGGTTTCACCCGAACGGTGCGAGACCACGGCGGCGTAACCAGCACGGTCGGCCATGGCGATCGCTTCCAGGGTTTCGCTGAGGGTGCCGATCTGGTTGACCTTGATCAGGATCGCGTTGGCGGTGCCCGAATCGATGCCTTCCTGGAAGATCTTCGGATTGGTGACGAACAGATCGTCGCCGACCAGCTGCACCTTCTTGCCGATGCGATCGGTCAGCAGCTTCCAGCCCGCCCAGTCGTTCTCGGCCAGGCCGTCTTCGATGGTGATGATCGGGTACTGCGCGGCCCAGTCGGCGAGGAAGTCGACGAACTGCTCGGAGGTCAGGCGCTTGTTCTCGCCGACCAGGTTGTACTTGCCGTTCTCGAAGAACTCGCTGGAGGCCACGTCCAGGCCCAGCAGCACGTCTTCACCGGCAGTGTAGCCGGCCTTGCCGATGGCTTCGAGGATGGTGTCCAGCGCTTCGACGTTGCTGCGGAAGTCCGGCGCGAAGCCGCCTTCGTCGCCCACCGCCGTGCTCAGGCCATGGCCCTTCAGCACCGACTTCAGCGAATGGAAGATTTCGGTGCCGGCACGCAGCGCTTCGGAGAACGAGGTGAAGCCGACCGGCAGCACCATGAACTCCTGGAAATCGACGTTGTTGTCGGCGTGCGCGCCGCCGTTGATGATGTTCATCATCGGCACCGGCAGCGACGGGGTCGCGCCGGTCTTGCCGGCCAGGTACTGCCACAGTGCCTGCTTGCTGGAGGCAGCAGCAGCGTGTGCGGCGGCCATGGAAACACCCAGCAGTGCGTTGGCGCCCAGGCGGCCCTTGTTCTCGGTGCCATCCAGATCGATCAGGCGACGGTCCAGGCCGGCCTGGTCGGTGGCCTCGAAGCCCTTCAGTGCGTTGGCGATGGCGCCGTTGACGTTGTCGACGGCCTTGCGCACGCCCTTGCCAAGGTAACGGGTCTTGTCGCCGTCACGCAGCTCCACCGCCTCCTTGGTGCCGGTCGATGCGCCGGAGGGAACCGCGGCGCGACCGAACGAACCGTCCTCCAGGGTGACTTCGGCTTCCAGCGTGGGGTTGCCACGGCTGTCGAGGATTTCACGGGCATGGATGCTGCGGATCGTACTCATGGTCGGGCCGGTTACCTGTATGGAGAGGGGGCGACAAAAACGAATGCCGCGTGATTATCCCCGGCTACCCCTCACTTGCCAAATGGCCTGAGTGGCATCAGCCCCAGCTGGACCCGATCACGATCATCACCAGCGACACCAGCATCACCAGCAGCGCACCGGCAATGGCCGCGCACACCGCTCCGCGTCGCCGTCGCCAGGCCATCACCATCGCCACCAGGCTGCCCACGAAAGACAGCACCAGCGTGACCAGCGCGCCCAGCATCCAGTACTGCATGGCCTGCACGCCGTTGTTGCCATCCCCCGGGGGACGGAAGCTGGCGGCAAAGGCCAGCACGCCCAGCAGCAACGCGCCCCAGGCGAGCACCGACAGCAACAGGGCGATCAGGCCCCAGGGGCGACTGCGCGAGGGTTCAGGTGTCGTATTCATCAAAGCAGATCGTGCAGCAGGATGCCCACCCACAGCGACAGCAGGACCATCGCCAGTGCAGCGGTGACCCTGCCCCGGTTCAGGCGCCAGCCGAGCACCGCGGCGAAAAGCCCTGCGGAAATGGTCAGCACTTCGGCCACCGCCAGCGCGATGACGAAGGGCAGCAGGTTCACTACCGGGCCGCCCGCACTGGACGGACGCATACCGGCACCGAACAGCATGCCGATGGCGAATACGCCGGATACCGAGAGCAAGGCCAGACCGAGTGCGATCGGGCCCCACGGCCACTGCCGCCAGTGCCGGCGACGACGCTGGATCTCCAGCGCCGCCTGCGGGTGCTGACTCACGCGAAGCGCGAGAAGCCGTGCTTCTTGGTCACCGCGTCAAGCTCCATCAGGGTCTCGAGCAGGGCTTCCATCTGGTCCAGCGGCCACGCATTGGGGCCATCGGACAGCGCCTTGGACGGGTCCGGATGGGTCTCGGCGAACAGGCCGGAGATGCCCACGGCAACCGCGGCACGCGCCAGTACCGGCACATGCTCGCGCTGGCCACCGGAACTGGTGCCCTGCCCGCCCGGCAGCTGCACCGAATGGGTGGCGTCGAACACCACCGGGCAGCCGGTATCGCGCATCACCGCCAGCGAACGCATGTCGCTGACCAGGTTGTTGTAGCCGAAGCTGGCGCCACGCTCGCAGACCATGATCTGCTCGTTGCCGGTGGCCTTGGCCTTCTCGACAACGGGCTTCATGTCCCACGGCGCCAGGAACTGGCCCTTCTTGATGTTGACCGGCTTGCCGGCCGAGCATACCTTGCGGATGAAGTCGGTCTGGCGGACCAGGAACGCCGGGGTCTGCAGCACGTCCACCACCGAGGCCACTTCGTCCATCGGGGTGTACTCGTGCACGTCGGTCAGCACCGGTACGCCGATCTGCTTCTTGACCTCGGCCAGCACCTTCAGGCCCTCTTCCATGCCCGGGCCACGGAAGGCCGTGCCGGAGGTGCGGTTGGCCTTGTCGAAGCTGGACTTGAAGATGAAGTTCACACCGAGCCTGTCGGTCACTTCCTTCAGCTTGCCGGCGGTATCCAGCTGCAGCTGCATCGACTCGATCACGCAGGGGCCGGCGATCAGGAACAGGGGCTGGTCCAGCCCGACCTCGAATCCACACAGTTTCATGGCGTTTCCTTGTTGTCCGCTACACCGGCAGTGCCGGTGCGCTGGGGTTGAAGCGAGCAAGATGGGGGCCGGCGGCCCCCATGACAAGTCAGGCGCGCACTTCCTGCAGCAGCTTGCCACCGGCCTTGCGCTCGCGCGCGGCACGGATGAAGCCGATGAACAGCGGGTGGCCATCACGCGGGGTGGACAGGAATTCCGGGTGCGCCTGGCAGGCCAGGAACCACGGATGCTGGTCGCGCGGCAGTTCGACCACTTCCACCAGGGTGTCGTCCATGGACTTGCCGGCGATCACCAGGCCTGCGTCTTCCAGCTGGGTGCGGTAGCGGTTGTTGAACTCGTAACGGTGGCGGTGACGCTCGGCGACCACGTCCTTGCCGTACAGCTCGCGGGCCAGCGTGCCCGGCTTCAGGCGCTGCTCCTGCAGGCCCAGGCGCATGGTGCCGCCCAGGTCGCTCTTGTCGTCACGCTTTTCCACGTCGCCGGTGGCGGTGCGCCACTCGGTGATCAGGCCGATCACCGGATTCGGCGACTGACGATCGTTCTCGGTGCTGTTGGCGTCTTCCAGGCCCACCACGTGGCGCGCGTAGTCGACCACGGCAGCCTGCATGCCGTAGCAGATGCCGAAGTACGGCACCTTCTGCTCACGGGCGTACTGCGAGGTGAGGACCTTGCCTTCGAAGCCACGGTCGCCGAAACCACCCGGCACCAGGATGCCGTCGACATCGGCCAGCGCGGACATGTCGCTGCCTTCCAGGTCCTGCGCTTCCAGCCACTTCAGGGTGACCTTGGTGCGCTGGCGCAGGCCACCGTGCTTGAGTGCCTCGCCGACCGACTTGTAGGCGTCCTGGTGGTCGATGTACTTGCCGACCACTGCGATGGTCACCGCATCCAGCGGATGCAGGGTGGCATCGACGGCGTCTTCCCACATCGACAGGTCGGCCGGGCCGGCCTTGTCGGCCAGCTTCAGCTGGTTGATGACGATCTCGTCCAGGCCCTGTGCGTGCAGGCCCATCGGAATGCGGTACAGCACATCGACGTCGGGCACGCTGATCACCGCGCGCTCGGAGACGTTGGTGAACTGGGCGATCTTGCGACGCTCCGAATCCGGCACCGGCTGTTCCGAGCGGCACAGCAGCACGTCCGGCTGGATGCCGATCGAGCGCAGTTCCTTCACCGAGTGCTGGGTCGGCTTGGTCTTCAGTTCACCGGCAGCGGCGATGTACGGCACCAGGGTGAGGTGCATGAACAGTGCCTTTTCCGGGCCACGCTCGGTGCGCACCTGGCGGATCGCCTCCAGGAACGGCAGCGACTCGATGTCACCGACGGTGCCGCCGATCTCCACCAGGGCCACGTCGAAGCCCTCGGTGGCTTCGTCCATGCAGCGACGGATCTCATCGGTGATGTGCGGAATGACCTGCACGGTCGCGCCCAGGTAGTCGCCGCGGCGCTCCTTGCGGATCACTTCTTCGTAGATGCGACCGGTGGTGACCGAGTTCTTGCGGCTCAGGCGGGTGCGCACGAAACGCTCGTAGTGGCCCAGGTCGAGATCGGTTTCGGCGCCGTCGTCGGTGACATACACCTCACCGTGCTGGAACGGGCTCATGGTGCCCGGATCGACGTTGATGTACGGATCGAGCTTCATCATCGTGACCTTCAGGCCACGCGCTTCGAGAATGGCGGCCAGTGACGCGGCGGCAATACCTTTGCCGAGCGAGGACACCACGCCGCCGGTTACGAAAATCAAGGGAGTCATGGCTGCAAGCATCCTGTCTGGAAATGGAAAACGGCAGCGCCACGCCTGCCCGGGGGGCGGGCGTGGAGCAGAAAGGGGGTTTTCCGGTTCGCTGGAGCAGCGAGGGAGGTGCGGGCCCGGCCGACGCCAGGCGCCAACGGGGAACCACCCTGCGAGGTCGGGGCGGCCGTGCCGGTCACTTCGACCGTCACCTGCGACCCGCTTTGCTGGAGGCCACGCTTGGCCGTGCCAGCCCATTCGCAAATGGTGGACACGCACTTACTCCCGGAAAGCCATAGTTTACAGATAGATGGCCGCCAACCCAAGGGGCAGGTGACGCCATCGGCAAAAAGAAACGCCCCGCTGGGCGGGGCGCTCATGGGTGAAACCCTTGTGGCAAGGGCTTCGCAGGGGCAGAAGAATTACTTCTTCTTGCGTGCCTCTTCCTCTTCTTCCTGCTGCGGCACCGGCTGGCCCTTGGCCTTCATCTCGGCATTGGCCTGCGCGCGGCGCTTGGCCTTGGCGTCGGCTTCGGACTGCGCCTTGTCGGCCTGGTCACCCTGCTGCGGAGCAGGCTGGCCGGCGTTCTGCGCCAGCACCATCGGCACTGCAACAGCGGCGGCAGCCAGGATCGCAATGGTCAGCAACTTCTTCATGGAGTCCTCCTCGCGGTATGGCTCGGATGTGGGGGGCGCCGGTGTTCGGTTCCAGCGGCTGCCATTTTACCCCCTCCCCGCCAACGAGGCTGAACCGCAGGCGTGCAAATTCCCGGTCCAGACCGCACACTTGCCCGTCGCTCCACGCTTTCGAAGACAGATGAACGCCCGCTATAACGCCGCCGATATTGAAGTCCTGTCCGGCCTTGACCCGGTCAAGCGCCGCCCCGGCATGTATACCGACACCGCGCGCCCGAACCACCTGGCGCAGGAAGTGATCGACAACTCGGTGGACGAGGCCCTCGCCGGCCATGCCCGCTCGATCGAGATCACCCTGTTCAAGGACGGCAGCGTGGAGGTCAGCGATGACGGCCGCGGCATGCCGGTGGACATCCATCCGGAAGAGAAGATCCCGGGCGTCGAGCTGATCCTTACCCGCCTGCATGCCGGCGGCAAGTTCAACAACAACAACTACACCTTCTCCGGCGGCCTGCATGGCGTCGGCGTCAGCGTGGTCAATGCGCTGTCGACCCTGGTGGAAATCCACATCAAGCGCGAAGGTGCCGAACATCGCATCACCTTCCGCAACGGCGACCGCGCCTCGCCGCTGGAAGTGGTCGGCACCGTCGGCAAGAAGAACACCGGTACCCGCCTGCGCTTCTGGCCGGACCCGAAGTACTTCGATACGCCCAAGTTCGCCGTGCGTGCGCTCAAGCACCTGCTGCGCGCCAAGGCCGTGCTGTGCCCCGGCCTGACCGTCAAGCTGACCGACGAAGCCACCGGTGAAGTCGATACCTGGTACTACGAAGACGGCCTGCGCGACTACCTGAAGATGGAGCTGGGCGATCGCGAATCGCTGCCGGCCGATCTGTTCGTCGGCAACCTGAAGAAAGACACCGAGATCGTGGACTGGGCCGTGGCCTGGCTGCCGGAAGGCGAGCTGGTGCAGGAAAGCTATGTCAACCTGATCCCGACCGCGCAGCACGGCACCCACGCCAACGGCCTGCGCACCGGCCTGACCGAAGCGCTGCGCGAGTTCTGCGACTTCCGCAACCTGTTGCCGCGCGGCGTCAAGCTGGCCCCGGAAGACGTGTGGGACCGCGTGTCGTTCGTGCTGTCGCTGAAGATGACTGACCCGCAGTTCAGCGGCCAGACCAAGGAACGCCTTTCCTCGCGCCAGGCCGCCGGTTTCGTCGAAGGCGCCGCGCACGATGCGTTCAGCCTGCTGCTGAACCAGAACGTGGAGCTGGGCGAGAAGATCGCGCAGATCGCCATCGAACGCGCCAGCGCGCGCCTGAAGACCGAGAAACTGGTTGTCCGCAAGAAGGTCACCCAGGGCCCTGCCCTGCCCGGCAAGCTGGCCGACTGCATCAGCCAGGACCTGTCGCGCACCGAACTGTTCCTGGTCGAGGGCGACTCGGCAGGCGGCAGCGCCAAGCAGGCCCGCGACAAGGACTTCCAGGCGATCCTGCCGCTGCGCGGCAAGATCCTCAACACCTGGGAAGTGTCCTCCAACAGCGTGCTGGCCTCGGAGGAAGTGCACAACCTGGCGGTGGCCATCGGCTGCGATCCGGGCAAGGAGGACATCAGTGGCCTGCGCTACGGCAAGGTGATCATCCTCGCCGATGCCGACTCGGACGGTCTGCATATCGCCACCCTGCTGACCGCACTGTTCCTGAAGCACTTCCCGGCACTGGTCGATGCCGGCCACGTGTTCGTGGCGATGCCGCCGCTGTTCCGCATCGACGTGGGCAAGCAGGTGTTCTACGCCCTGGATGAGGAAGAGAAGCGCTCGATGCTGGACAAGATCGAACGCGAGAAGATCAAGGGCGCCATCAACGTGACCCGCTTCAAGGGCCTGGGCGAGATGAATCCGCCGCAGCTGCGTGAATCCACCATCCACCCGGACACCCGTCGCCTGGTGCAGCTGACCGTCGACGATCGCGAGCAGACAAGCTCGCTGATGGACATGCTGCTGGCCAAGAAGCGTGCATCGGATCGCAAGGGCTGGCTGGAGAGCAAGGGCGATCTGGCTTCGCTGGAAGTCTGACGCTCGCGGCCCTCCTGTAGAGCCGAGCCCACGCTCGGCTGCATTTCGCGCCGTGCCGGGCAGCCGAGCATCGGCTCGGCTCTACAGACATCACGCCCCCATCGGCAAACCCTGCGGGTCCATAATGCGCGCTTATCCGCGTGGACGACCCCATTGCCCGCCAACTCGCTGCTGTTTCCCGGGCTGCCGCTGCACAGCGCGCGCCTGGTGCTGAGCCCCATCCGCCGCGATGACGCCGCGGCCCTGTTCGCCCTGCAATCCGACCCGGACGTGATGCACTGGTGGAACCACCCGGCGTGGACGCGTCCCGCCGAAGCACGCGCGCAGATCGACGACGACCTCGCCGCACAGGCGACCGGCACGCAATTGAAGCTGGCCCTGCGCGAATCGGTGGACGGCCCGCTGCTGGGCATCTGCGTGGTGTTTGCGCTGGATCGCGACGCCGCCCGCGCCGAAATAGGCTATCTGCTGGCACCTGGGAGGCAGGGCCATGGCTACATGCATGAAGCGCTGCAGCGGGTGCTGGCCTATCTGTTCAACACCCTGCAACTGCATCGGGTGGAAGCCGAGATCGATCCACGCAACGAGGCCTCGGCACATGTGCTCGAACGCCTGGGTTTCCACCGCGAAGGCCTGCTGCGGCAGCGCTGGCGTATCCGCGGTGAACTGTCGGACTCGGCCGTGTATGGGCTGCTGGCCGACGACGCTGCGCCAGCTGCCACCTCGGCTTGACCGGATCAGGCCGCAACGCTGGCCCATGCCTTTGGACACATACGGTAGGCGGCACCCCGTCCTAGCATCGGGGTCCCTTCCGCTGCCGTTCCGGTGCCATGAAGTTCCTGCTGCACTCTGCCGCGCTCTGCGTCGGCCTGCTGATCGCCCCTGTCTGCGTACTGGCCGCTCCTGCTGCTGACAGCGCCTCCGAAACGAAAGAAGAAAAGACCGAGGCCGCTCCGCTGCCGGCCGATGCGTCGGCTCGGCAGAGCATGCGCCTGGCGGGCCGCACCCTCGACTACACCGCCACCGTCGGCACGCTGCCGGTACGCGATGCGAAGGGCAAGGTGATCGCCGATGTGGTGTTCACCGCCTACACGATGCCGGGCAAGGACCGGCCGGTGACCTTCGCCCTCAATGGCGGCCCCGGCGCGTCGTCGGTGTACCTCAACCTGGGCGCCATCGGCCCGAAGGTGGTGACCTTTGGTTCGGAAGGCGACAGCGCATCGGCGCCAGCGAAGCTGCACGACAACCCCGGCACCTGGCTGGACTTCACCGACCTGGTGTTCATCGACCCGGTAGGCACCGGCTTCAGCCGCGCGCGCATCGGCGATGACGAAGCGAAGAAGCAGCTGTACACCCCCAGCGCCGACATCGAGTACCTGTCGCGCTCGATCTACGACTGGCTGCTGCGCAACCAGCGCATGGGCGCGCGCAAGTACCTGACCGGCGAGAGCTACGGCGGCTACCGCGGCCCGCGCATCACCCACTTCCTGCAGACCCGCCTGGGCGTGGCGATGAACGGCCTGGTGCTGGTGTCGCCGTACCTGAGCCCGACCCTGGAAGACAACGCCGATGTTTCGCCGATGGCGTGGATGCAGACCCTGCCCTCGATCGCGGCCGCGCACCTGGAGCGCCAGGGCAAGCTGACCGACGCGGCGATGCGCGAGGTGGTGGAGTACACCCGCGGCGACTACGCCACTGCGTTGATGAAGGGCCGCAGTGATCCGCAGGCGACCGAGGCGATGCTGCGCCGGGTGGCCGCGTTGACCGGCCTGGACCCGCAGTTCGTGCGCCGCGCCGGCGGCCGCCTGGAGACCCAGGCCTACCTGCGCGAGGTGTTCCGCGACAAGGGCACGCTGGGCAGCCGCTACGACTCCAACGTCACCGCGTTCGATCCGTTCCCGAACGATCCGGAGCAGCGCGCCAACGATCCGCTGCTGGACAGCATCATCGCGCCGACCACCACCGCGATGGTCGACTTCGTCACCCGCGAGGTCGGCTGGAAGGTAGATGCGCGCTACCAGGCGCTGAACTACGACGTGAACCGTCTGTGGGATCGCAATGGCGACCTGCGCGAGGGTGCAGTGACCCAGCTGCGCCAGGCGGTGGCGATCGACCCGCATCTGCAGGTGCTGATCGTGCATGGCTGGAATGACCTGTCGTGCCCGTTCATGGGCTCGATCCTGACGGTGGACCAGATGCCGACGATGGGCAGCAATCCGGACCGCGTGCAGGTGCGCAGCTATCCAGGCGGGCACATGTTCTACAGCAGGGCTGACAGCCAGGCGGCGTTCCGCAGGGATGTGCAGGCGCTGTTCCAGCGTAATTGAGGGGTGTGTGGGCCGGGCCTGCGGCCCGGCACCCGCAGAGGCCGGAGCAACGGCAAAGGCTCGGTCTCTGGAGGGCGGCGGGATGGGGTGGGTGTGCAGGACACGCCGTAAACCCGTCCTTGGGGGCTCGATGGCGCCATCCATGGCGCCAACGGTCCTGCACACCCACCCCACCCCGTCGCTGGCAGGTTCACGCGACCTGCAGTAGATCCACGCCATGCGTGGATACGGGAAAATGATCTGCCATGAAAAAAGCCCGCCGGAATCCGGCGGGCTTTTTGATTTGCCGGGGTCAGATCCTTTTCCCGTAGGGAAAGGGCTCTGCCCTCAATGCCTCGGGCTTCAGGCCCAGCCGAACAGCTCGAACAGCTTCAGGATCAGGTAGGCGCAGCCGCCTGCCGCCGGGATGGTCAGGATCCAGGCCCAGACGATGCGCTCGATCACGCCCAGACGCAGCGAACGCGGGTTCTTGGCGAAGCCGACGCCCATGATCGCGGTCGAGATGCTGTGGGTGGTCGACACCGGCATGCCGAAGTGGGCAGCCACGGTCAGCACGGTGGCCGAGCTCGTTTCCGCGGCGAAACCGTGGATCGGATGCAGCTTGACCATCTTGTGGCCCAGGGTCTTGATGATCTTCCAGCCGCCCGAGGCGGTACCGGCGGCCATCACCACGGCGCAGGTCAGCACGATCCACATGGCGATGCCATCACCGGCGTGCGCGTCCGGATGCATGAAGGCCAGCCACGACGGCAGGTCGTTCAACGCACCGGTCGCTTCGGCACCGATCAGGGTCATGGCGATGATGCCCATGGTCTTCTGCGCATCGTTGTGGCCGTGGGCGAAGCCCATGTAGGCCGCCGAGGCGATCTGTGCCTTGCCGAAGAACGCATTGACGATGCGCGGGCGTGCCAGCCGACCGATCGCGCCGCCGATCTTGGCCAGGCCTGCGATCAATGCCCACAGCAGCACCATCACCACGATGCCGAGCAGGAAGCCGGCGATCGGCGAGGTGATCATCGGCACGAACACCTTCCACAGCAGGCCCTTGTTCTGCACCCAGCTGCCGAAGCGTTCCGACCAGATCAGCGCATCCCAGTTGTTGTGGGCTGCGGCCAGGCCGGCACCACACAGGCCGCCGATCAGCGCGTGCGAGGACGAGGACGGCAGGCCCTTCCACCACGTGATCAGGTTCCAGATGATGCCGCCCAGCAGCGCGCACAGGATCACCTGCGGGGTCACATCGACCACGTTGGTGTTGAGCAGGCCCGATGCGATGGTCAGGGCCACGGCGGTGCCGGTCAGTGCACCGAGCAGGTTCATGAACGCGGCGAGCATCACCGCCCAACCGGGCGAGAGCACCTTGGTCGCCACCACGGTGGCGATGGAGTTGGCGGTGTCGTGGAAGCCGTTGATGAACTCGAAAACGAGCGCGGCCAGGATCACCACCAGAACGAGGGTCAGCATGCTGTGGCGTCCGTCAGCTGTTCTTCAACACGATCTGGTACGCCACCACACCGGCTTCGCGGCAGCGGTCGATGGCCTTTTCCAGGATCTCGAAGAATTCCTTCAGCAGGAACATCTGCAGGTTGTCCAGGCGACCGGAGTAGATGTCGCGGTACAGCTCGAGCATCAGGCGGTCGGCTTCGTTTTCCAGCGAACGCAGGCGCTCGTTGAGCGCGGTCATCCGGTCCAGGTTCATGTGGCGCAGGTCGGCGACCATCTCCACCACCACGCCGGCGGCCTGCTCCAGCATCGCCGCGCGCGGCGCGAAGTCGATGTGCTCCAGGTGGGTCGTGGCCAGCGAATAGCGATCGGCGAACTTCTCGATCTGCTTGGGAATCTTGTACAGGGCCGAGCCCAGCGCTTCGATGTCTTCGCGCTCGATCGGGGTCATGAAGCTGTCCACCAGCGCCTGGCTGATCTTGTCCGAGGCCGCGCGTTCGCGCAGACGCGCCAGCTTGAAGGCATCCAGGGCGGGCTGGCGATCGGCGTCGCGCAGCATCGAATGCAGTGCCTTGGCGGCATCGGAAGCCGCGACGGCAGCCTCATCGAGCAGGGTGTAGAACTGTTTGCCGGAACCGAAAATGGTCTGCAGAGAGAACATTGAGAAACCTGTCAGCCGTCGCGGGAAGGACGGCACCAGGGCGAATTATGACGGCTAGATGACCATCACGGGTATCCCTGCCCCCTTTTCGGGGCTGGAAGGCCCAAAACTGAACAGGCATTTGCCACCCAGCCACGGCCCTTTGCTAAGATGCCAGCGCGCCCTCGGGCGCACCTTATGGACGACGACCCTTATCCCCCAGCGCCGCGCCGGACCCTGTTCCTGAGCGCCTGCCGCCATCGCAAGCACCCGCCCTCCCTGCCACCAACCGGGGACGATGCCCGTGTTTGAAATGATCCTGATTGTCTTCGCGCTCGTTCTGTTGAACGGCTTCTTTGCCATGTCCGAGATGTCGGTCATGACCTCGCGCAAGAGCCGGCTGAAGCAGCTGGCCGGCACCTCCAAGCGCGCGGCCAAGGCACTTGAGCTGTCGGAGAAGCCGGAAGCGTTCCTGTCCACCGTACAGATCGGCATCACCGTGATCGGCGTGCTGACCGGCTTCCTCGGCGGCGAAGCGCTGGGCGAGGCCATCGGCGGCTGGATCCAGGGGCTGATGCCGGGCTTCGCCTATGCCGGCGCGGTTGGCAAGGCGCTGGCAGTCACCTTCATCACCTTCATCACGCTGATCTTCGGCGAACTGGTGCCCAAGCGCCTGGCCCTGACCCGCTCGGAGGACATCGCTGGACTGGTGGCGCTGCCGATGAGCTGGCTGGCCAAGCTGGCCTTCCCCTTCGTCTGGCTGCTGTCAAAGACCACCCAGCTGGTGCTGCGCCTGTTCGGCCTGGGCAAGGACGAGGTCGCCTCGGTCACTGAAGAGGAGATCCGCATGCTGGTGGCCGAGAGCCACGAAGCCGGCGTGATCGACAGCCACGAACGCGACATGATGAACCGCGTGATGCGCCTGGGCGACCGTACCGCCGACAGCCTGATGACCCCGCGCAACCGGATCGCCTGGCTGGACACGCTGGGTGGCCTGGACAAGAACCTGGAGATCATGGCCGAGCATGAGTTCTCGCGGTACCCGGTGTACCGCGACAACGACATGGACGTGGTCGGCGTGCTTGAGCTGAAATCGCTGGCCACGCGCATGGCACGCGGCGACAACGCGCTGTTCCAGACCCTGCGCGAGCCGCTGTACGTCTCTGAATCCACCCATGCGATGAAGCTGCTGGAGATCTTCCGCGAAGAACAGCAGTCGATGGCGCTGGTGGTGGACGAGTACGGCGAGATCCAAGGTCTGGTGACCATCAGTGACCTGATGGGCGCGGTGGTCGGCCGCCTGCAGGCGACAGAGAATGCCGACGAAGACGCGCTGGTGGTGACCCGTGAAGACGGTTCGCTGCTGGTGGACGGCTCGCTGCCGATCGAGGACCTGCGCGAGTTGATCGGCAGCAACGACCTGCCCGACGCCGAGGATGGCGACTACTACACCCTGGCCGGCATGTGCATCCACTTCTTCGGTCGCATCCCGCACGCGGGCGAGTACTTCGACTGGGCCGGCTGGCGCTTCGAGGTGGTCGATCTGGACGGTGCGCGCGTGGACAAGCTGCTGCTTCGCACCCTGTCCGATGAGCAGGCCGATGAGCTCACCGCCTGAGTCCGGCCCCGGCGCTGCGTCGCCGGAGTACCGCAACGAGGGCATCCGCACCCTGCTGGCGATGTTCGCCTTCGGTGACCCGGCCCAGCACATGAAGCTGGGGCAGATCCTGCAGGATCTGCAGCAGAGTGCCTTCGGTGTGTTCCTGTTCGTCGCCATCCTGCCGACCTTCATCCCCATCCCGGGGCTGGGCGGCGCGGTCAGCGGGCCGCTGGTGATCCTTATCGGCCTGCAGATGCTGTTCTGCATGCGCCGGCCTTGGCTGCCCGGCTTCGTCGCCCGTCGCGGGCCAAAGCGCGGCACCATGCACCGGTTCCTGGACCGCATCGACGGTGCCCTGCGCCGCCTCGACCGCATGCTCAAGCCGCGCATGCCACAGATGCTGACGCCTGCCCCCGCCCACGCCTTCAGCGGCCTGCTGCTGGTGCTGCTGGGCCTGCTGCTGTCGCTGCCGATTCCATTCACCAACTACCTGTTTGGTTTCCAGCTGCTGCTGTTCGCGCTGGCGCTGCTCGAGCGCGACGGTGCGCTGATGTTGTTCAACTGGGTGGCTGCCGTGGTGGCGATCGCATTCTTTGGTTTCAGTTCCGGGCAACTGGTGGGTTACACCGTCGAACTGTTCCAGCGCTGGTTCTGAGCGCAGGCAATTTCCGGGCGTTTCCCATCCACGCATGGCGTGGATCTACTTCGAATCACCTGCATCCACGCATGGCGTGGATCTACTTCGGATCACCTGCATCCACGCGTGGCGCGAATCTACCTTGAACCCAGTAGATCCACGCCATGCGTGGATGCGGCACCTCAACGCAGGTCGATGAAGCCGTTGTCGCCCAACTGTGCCGGCTCATCCTGCACGGCCGACAACACGAAACTAAGGGCCGAGCCCAGCAGCGTGCCCGGCCCGTCCCAGTATTCGGCGGTCTCCGCACGCACGTGGATCAACCGCAATTTCGGATCATCGGGACCACCGGGAAAGAACAGCTTCATCGCCGGCGACCAAAGCTCTTCGACCTTGGCGCGGTCATCGACGATGCGCGCCACACCCGCCACCGAGACATACGTGTTCTTCGACGGTGAGGCATAGGCCACGTTGACCCGTGGGTCGAGCGCGATCTCCGCCACCTTGGGGCTGTCTGCAGCGGTGGCGAACCACAGGTCACCATCGAAGGCGACCTGCTGGGTGCCGAGCGGGCGGCTGTAGAGACGCCCGTCGACGCCGCGGGTGGTGAACATCGCCACCTCCACGTCCTTGATCAGTTCGGCCAGCCGGGCAATGTGTTCGGTGCGGGACTCGTCCATGGGGGACTCCAGAGAGGGGAACCCCATCAGACGCGTTCGCGCCGCAAATTGCCGTGACGCAATTGTTCAGCCCGCGTGGCGGGCGTGCCAGGCGTGCATCGCCAGCTCGAACGATCGCAGGCGTGCGCGATGGTCGTACAGGTTGGCGGTAAGCATCAGTTCGTCGGGCTGGTGGCGTTCGACGAAGGCTGCGATGCCGTCGGCCACCTGCTGTGGATCACCCAGCACCGTGCACGCCAGCGCCCGCTCCACGCCCAGCTTCTCGTGCGGTTCCCAGAACGCTTCGATGTCATCGATCGGCGCCGGGATCTTGCCCGGACGGCCACGACGCAGATTGACGAAGCTCTGCTGCTGGCTGGTGAACAGCCGGCGCGATTCGGCTTCGCTGTCACTGGCCACCACGTTCAATGCCAGCATCGCGTGCGGCTGCTTGAGCGTGGCCGAAGGGCGGAATTCACGGCGGTACACCGCCAGCGCTTCATCCATGGAATCGGGGGCGAAGTGCGAGGCGAAGGCGTACGGCAGGCCCATCGAGGCGGCCATGCGCGCGCCGAACAGGCTGGAACCGAGGATCCAGGTCGGCACCCGCAGCCCGCCACCGGGTACGGCCTGCACAGCCTGACCGGGCTGCACCGGCTCGAAGTAGTGCAGCAGCTCGCGCACGTCCTGCGGGAACTGGTCGGCGCTGTCGAAATAGCGGCGCAGGGCGCGCGCAGTTGGCTGGTCGGTACCCGGTGCACGGCCCAGGCCCAGGTCGATGCGATCCGGGTACAGCGAGGCCAGGGTGCCGAACTGCTCGGCCACCTGCAGCGGCGCGTGGTTGGGCAGCATGATGCCGCCGGCGCCGACACGAATGCGTTTGGTGCCACCGGCCACATGGCCGATCAGCACCGCGGTAGCGGCACTGGCGATGCCAGGCATGTTGTGGTGTTCGGCCAGCCAATAGCGGCGGTAGCCCAGCGCATCGGCATGCTGGGCCAGCTCGAGCATGTTGGCGAAGGCGGCAGTGGTATCGCTGCCCTCGCAGACCGGGGCCAGGTCGAGGATCGACAACGGGATCATCAGGCGGTTTTCCGTTACAGGATCCCCTGTTGATGGGGTCGCCCCGCCCCGGCGGCCAGTGCCGGTAGCGGGACGCTGATTCCTGTGGGACGGATTCAGCGCCACCGGCCTGTGTAGAGCCGAGCCCACGCTCGGCTGCATTTCCCCGGTGCACAGCAGCCGAGCGTGGGCTCGGCTCTACACAAGGCGGGTCAGAACGCGCTGGGGCGGGGTTCCGGCAACGGCTCGTCCACCAGCGGCTTCAGTTCGGCGTCCAGCGCAACGCGTTCGTCGAACACGAAGCAGCGGCCTTCGTAACCCTCGCCACCCACTTCCTCGAAGTAACCGAGGATGCCGCCATCGAGCTGCAGCACGTTGTCCATGCCGTCGTTGAGCATCCACAGCGCTGCCTTCTCGCAGCGGATGCCACCGGTGCAGAAACTGACCACGGTGCTGTCCTTCAGCGCCTCGCGATGGGGTGCCAAGGCTTCGGGCAGATCGGTGAACTTGTGGATGGGCAGTACCAGCGCGTCCTTGAAGGTGCCGTACTCGATCTCCTGCAGGTTGCGCGTATCGAGCATCACTACCGGCTTGCCAGCATCATCGTGCCCCTGCCGCAGCCAACGCTGCACGGTGGCGGGATCGATCGCCGGCGCGCGCGGGTAGTCCAGCGGCTGGCCATCGTCCCGGCGGAAGCTGATGATCTCATCCTTGACCTTGGCCTTCAGCCGCGCGAACGGCTGGTGCTCGCTGAAGCTGGTCTTGACCCGCATGTCGGCGAAGCGCGCATCTGCACGCAGTTCCGCATAGAAGCCATCGATCGCAGACGGTGCACCCGCCAGGAACAGGTTCAGCCCCTCGCCCGCCACCAGGATCGTGCCCTGCAGGCCGGACGCCTCGGCACGCGCCTGCAGCTGGTCGCACAGGGCCTGCGGAGCGTCGATGACGGCGAAATGATAAGCAGCGGTATTGGCGATCATCCCGCCATTTTACCGCCTGACCGCCCCCATCGACAGATTCACGGGTCGGAGCCCTCTGCGCAGCGGAGGGATCCGACCCCGCAGATCACGGGAACTGTCAGAGGCGGGGCGGTGTGGGCAGGCGGGGGCGCAGAGCGCCATGGATGGCGCTCTACGAGGCACGCAGGAGCAGCTTTTGCCGTCCCCGCCCGCCCACACCGCCCCGCCCACCACGGAACGCCCGCCGTTGCTGTTGCTGTTGCTGTTGCTGTTGCTGTTGCCGTCGCTTCTGCGGGTGCCGGGTGCAACCCGGCCGAACACCCTTACCCCCGCAGCAGCATGAACGGCAACAGCACCAATGCCGCCGCCACCGCCATGCCCAGCAGCACCAGCACCACGAACCCAGGGCGGCGCCGGAACAGGCTGCCAAAGGTCTCGGCGGTGCCATCGCGCAGGGCCTGCTCGCGCTCGGCGCGCACCCGCACGCCGCGGGCCGCCTGGTACTCGGCCATCAGCGCCTTGGCACGCGGCTGGTCGGTATCCTCGCGCAGCCACAGGCCACCATTGGAGATGCCCCAAGGGCTGGGTTCGGTGCGGTACCAGGCGATGCCATGCTGGTCGAGCAGCGTGCAGACATCGGCATATTCGTCGTTGCCGACATTGCGCAGATTGAGCAGGAGTTTTGCCATGTGCCAATGATACCCGGCGCCGATGCGCTAACCTTGCCGCCCTTGACTCATCACCCACGGAGACGCCGATGCGCCGCCTGCTGCTTCCCCTGCTGCTGTCCCTCGCCGCCGTTGGTTGCTCGTCGGAACCGCCTGGCCCGCCGCCGGGAGGCACCATCGCCGCTTTCGAGCGCATCGATACCCAGCCCGGCACCGGCGCCGAGGCCGTGCCGGGCCAGAAGGTCAGCGTGCATTACACCGGCTGGATCTACGACGAGCGCGCCGACAACAAGCACGGCAAGACCTTCGACAGTTCGGTCGAACGCAGCGAGCCGTTCACCTTCACGCTGGGCGCCGGCCAGGTCATCCGCGGTTGGGATGAAGGCGTGGCCGGCATGAAGGTCGGTGGCAAGCGCACGCTGATGATTCCGCCGGAATTCGGCTATGGCGATCGCCAGGTCGGCCCGATCCCGGCGGGTTCATCGCTGGTGTTCGATGTCGAGCTGCTCAATGTCCAGCAGTGAAGTACGCCCGCCGCGCCGCGTCGCCGTCATCGGCGGCGGCCCGGCGGGGTTGTTTGCCGCTGAGAGGCTGCGCGCGGCTGGGATCGACGTTGATCTGTACGAGGCCAAGGGCTCGCCGGGCCGCAAGTTCCTGATCGCCGGCAAGGGGGGGCTCAACCTCACCCATTCCGACCCGCGTCCGCTGTTTGACAGCCGCTACCGCGAGCAGGCCGCCAGCGTCGGCCAATGGCTGGACGGCTTCGACGCACAAGCGCTGCGCGACTGGGCGGCTGGCTTCGGTGTGGACACCTACGTCGGCAGTTCCGGCCGCGTGTTCCCGGTCGACCGCAAGGCCGCACCGCTGCTGCGCGGCTGGGTTCGCCGGCTGAAGGAACAGGGCGTGCGCCTGCACGTCAACCATCGCTGGCTGGGCTGGGGCGAAGACGGCGCACTGCGCTTTGCCACCGAGACGGGTGTGCTGGACGTGCGCGCCGACGCGACCGTGTTGGCGCTGGGTGGCGGAAGCTGGCCGCAGCTGGGCAGCGACGGCGCATGGGTTCCGGTATTGCAGGCCCGCGCCGTGGATATCGCGCCGCTGCAATCGGCCAACTGCGGATTCGACGTGGCGTGGACACCGTTCTTCGCGCAGCGCCATGCGGGCGCGCCGCTGAAGCCGGTCGTCGCACATTGGCATGGCCTGGACGGTGAGCCCCGCTCGCTGCAGGGAGAATGCGTGGCCAGCGAGTACGGTATCGAAGGCAGCCTGATCTACGCCCTGTCGGCCGACCTGCGCGACACCATCAACCGCGACGGCCACGCCACGCTGTGGCTGGACCTGGTTCCGGGCCGCGACGAGGCACGCCTGCAGTCCGATCTCTCGCAGCCGCGCAAGGGCCGCAGCTTCGGCGAGCACCTGCGTCGCCAGGCTGGGCTGGACGCCGTGAAGACCGCACTGGTATTCGAAACGCTGGGCAAGGATGCCGGCAACGACCTCGCCGCGGTAGTCACCACATTGAAGCACCTGCCGCTGCGCATGCTGCGCCCGCGGCCGATGGCCGAGGTGATCAGCACCGCCGGCGGCGTGCGCCTGGATGCGCTGGACGATGGATTGATGCTGCGTGCCTTGCCGGGGGTGTTCTGCGCGGGAGAAATGCTGGACTGGGAAGCCCCGACCGGTGGCTACCTGTTGACGGCCTGCTATGCCAGCGGACTGCGCGCGGCAGAGGGCGTGACCGCGTGGTTGGCCACGCGTTGATCAAGGTGCGGTAGCGCCGGGCACATCAGGCTGGCCGGCGCATTTTCACCGAAGCCAATGCCACGCCACTGGGATGCGGATACAGTTCCTCGCGTTCGGCAACGAAGCCTTGCCGCTGGTAGAACGGCACGGCATTGAGCGAGGCCGACAACACCACCTCGCGTGTTGGATCGGCCATCGCCAGCAGCCGCTGCATCAGCGCCTGGCCAACCCCCTGCCCGCCCTGAGCCGGATCAACGAACAGCGCGTCGATCTCATTACCCTCGGCATCGAGCACACCGAACCCCAGCACGTCGCCCCGATCATCCTCGGCGACGACACAGCCGCCCTGCCCCAGCAACCGCGAGTACTGCACCGGCGGTGGCGATGCCGACCACGGCGCGATCACCTCCGGCGGATAGTGGCTGCTGCACAGCTCGCGTACGCAACGCGTTCGCAAGGCCCACAGCGTGCTTACATCATCGTTGGTGCCGGTCCTGAACTGCATGCAATCTCCGTATGCGTCTGCTTTTCATGTCCTGCAACGCGGCTCATCGCGACTTGCTGGCCCGCAGCGCCTGGATCTTCGGCGGCGGCTGGAAGGAATCACTGCGCGCATCGGCCCAGAACGAATGGAACACCGCGTGGTCGGGCACCTTGTGCAGCAGCTCGCCCGGCTCCAGGTAGCGGTACAGCGAGGCCAGCGAACGGATCTCGACCGGCGACACCCGGCGCAGGATGTGTTCCGGGCCAAGCTCGGCCGGATCGTTCAAGCCCGCCGCACACAGCAGCTCCTTCAGCGCGTGCAGGGTGTGCTCGTGGAAGCTGTACACGCGCGTGGCCTTGTCCGGTGCATCCAGATGCTTCCAGCGCGCCGGATCCTGGGTAGCGATGCCGGTTGGGCACTTGTCGGTATGGCAGCTGAGCGACTGGATGCAGCCCAGCGCGAACATGAAACCGCGCCCGGCATTGCACCAGTCGGCGCCCATCGCAATGGTGCGGGCGATATCGAACGCGCTGGTTATCTTGCCGGCCGCGCCGATGCGGATGTGCTCGCGCAGGTCCAGGCCCACCAGGGTGTTGTGCACCAGCAGCAGCGCCTCGTGCATCGGCACACCCACGTGATCGACGAACTCGGCGGGTGCCGCACCGGTACCGCCTTCGGCGCCATCGACGACGATGAAGTCAGGCAGCAGACCGGTTTCGTGCATCGCCTTGGCGATGCCGAACCATTCCCACGGGTGGCCGATCGCCAGCTTGAATCCCACCGGCTTGCCACCGGACAGCTCGCGCAGGCGGGCGACGAACTGCAGCAGTTCAACCGGCGTGGAGAACGCCGAATGGCGTGACGGAGAAACACAGTCCACGCCCATCGGCACGCCACGCGTCACCGATATCTCAGCCGTCACCTTCGGCGCCGGCAGCACGCCGCCGTGGCCCGGCTTGGCGCCCTGCGAAAGCTTGATCTCGATCATCTTGACCTGCTCAAGCGCGGCGTTGATGGCGAAGCGTTCCTCGCTGAAGCCGCCCCTCTCGTCACGGCAACCGAAGTAGCCCGAGCCGATCTCCCAGACCAGGTCGCCGCCCATCTCACGGTGATACGGTGAAATCGAGCCTTCGCCGGTGTCGTGGTAGAAGCCACCGCGGCGCGCGCCTTCGTTCAATGCGCGGATCGCATTGGCCGACAGCGAGCCGAAACTCATCGCCGAGATGTTGAACACGCTCGCCGAATAGGGTTTGGCACAGTTCGCACCGATCAGCACGCGGAAATCGTGCTTGGCGATGGTGGTCGGCGCCAGCGAATGATTGATCCATTCGTAGTCCACCGCATAGGTGCTGCGCAGGGTGCCGAAGGGCACCGTATCCATCTGGTTCTTGGCACGCTGGTAGATCAGCGCGCGCTGCTGCCGCGAGAACGGCACATCCTCCAGATCGCTCTGCACGAAGTACTGGCGGATCTCCGGGCCGATGGATTCCAGGCCGTAGCGGAAGTGCGCCATCACCGGATAATTGCGGCGCAGGGTGCTGCGCTTCTGCAGCAGGTCCCAGGTCCCCAGCGCCACCATCGCAGCTGTAAGGCCGACGCCCCAATACCAGGCCGGCCAGATCGTGGCCAGCCACAGGCAGATCGGAAACATCAGGATGGCGAGCAGGTAGACGATATACCGGTGCATGGCGTTCCTCGGTTGCAACTGCCCCCGAGTCTACCGCGCAAGCACCTACAGGCGATCGTCGACCACGCTGCGCGGCCAGGCAGACTTCACGTCGTAGACCAATCCACCGGGCGCCAGCAGGCTGCGGATATGGGCATCGTCCATCGCCTTGAAGCTCTCATGAGCCACCGCCAGCACCACTGCGTCGTAGCTCCCCGCCGTCGGCTCAGCCAACCAGTTCACACCCTCGTCCGCCAGTGCGGCCGGCCCCACCCACGGATCGCTGACATCCACCTGCGCGCCGCCGTCGGCCAGCCGCTGGGCCAGTTCCAGCGCGCGACTGTTGCGCAGGTCCGGGCAGTCCTCCTTGAAGGTCACGCCCAGCACCAGGATGCGCGAGTGCGCCGGTGAGCGACCGCGTTCGGCCAGCATCGCCAACACACGATTGGCCACATGTTCGCCCACCCGGTTGTTGACCTGCCGCGCAGTATGGATGAGGTCGGGGTGGTAGCCCACGCTTTCGGACTTGTGCAACAGGTAGTACGGGTCCACGCCGATGCAGTGGCCTCCCACCAGCCCCGGACGGAACGGCAGGAAATTCCATTTGCTGCCTGCCGCGTCGAGCACATCCTGGGTGTCGATGCCGAGGCGGTCGAAGATCAATGCCAACTCGTTGACCAGCGCGATGTTGACGTCGCGCTGGATGTTCTCCACCACCTTGGCCGCTTCGGCGACCCGCATCGACGGCACCGGGAAGGTGCCAGCGGTGATGATCCGCTGGTACAGGCCATCGACCACCGCAGCCACCTGTGGCGTTGAACCGGACGTGATCTTGCGGATGTCGGCCAGGCGCCGTTGACGATCGCCAGGGCTGACCCGCTCTGGGCTGTAGCCGCAGTAGAAATCCTCGTTGAAGCGAAGGCCCGAGCCCTGCTCCAGCAGTGGTACGCAGACTTCTTCGGTGGTGCCGGGGTAGACGGTGGATTCGTAGATCACCAGGTCACCGGCGCGAAGATGGCTGGCGATGAGTCGCGTCGCCGAGCGCAATGGCTCCAGATCGGGCTGCTCGTAGGCATCGATCGGTGTGGGCACGGTGACGATGTACACGTTGCAGGCGTCCAGCTGCGCCGGATCGCTGCTGTAGCGCAGCAGCGACGCGCTGGCCAGTTCGTCCGGCTCCATCTCCAGCGTGTGGTCCTGCCCGCCAGCCAGTTCGGCGATGCGCGCAGCGTCGATGTCGTACCCCAGCGTGGGCAGCTGCCGGCCGAAAGCCACCGCCAACGGCAGCCCGACATACCCCAGGCCGATGATGGCCGGGGACGGCATCTGTGCTGCGCCGATCGGCGCGCTCACGCGCGGCGTCCAGCAGCTGGCGACGGTGTCCAGTGGGTCATGCGAGGGTCCGGGTGCAGGCAAACATGCCGACAAGATTAACCGCGGCAGCGCCGCCAGACCACGCCGGACTCAGGATCCGAGGCTGACGGCAGCCGGCTCGAGCTCGCCGTGGCCCCCGGTCCAGGCCCGCAGCAACAGGCAGAAGCCGTGGTCCAGATGGTTCTGTTCCAGACTGAAACCGTGCCACGGGGCCGCCACGATGCTGGCCAGCGTCGCCGGATCCACATGCCGGTTGGCCATCGTCCAGCGCGGGAACCAGCGGGTCGCGATCGGGCCTGCGGCAAGCTGGACGACGCTGCCGTGGCGCCGCGCGTTGCTGATGCGCGCGTGCACCGAGGCCAGCCCATCGCGTGGGCCTTCGATGTACTGCAGGAAACGGCTGCCATCGAACATCAGCACCCCGGTCACTCCGGCCATGCGATTGAACGCCGTCGCATCGGCCAGCAGCGCATCGAGCTCAGGCACGTCCAGTCCCTCCCTGGCCGTGCTGACATAGGCGTACGCATGCAACGGCATGTCCATCACTCCCCTCCTGAGTGCAGAGGAATATGACAGGAAGCACGAGGACTTCAAGCGTTGGTTATTCCGGCGGCGCCTCTACCTGGTAGCCGCGCTGCACCAGCGCGTCCAGATAGCCTTCGCCCAGCAGCAGGCTCACCGGCACCGTCGCGAACGTGCCAGCGTGGTGGGTCAGCGCCGCATCCACGCCCTGCAGCCAGCGCGTGCGCACCTGCTGTGGCATGTCGCTCCAGCCACGCCTGCGCACGAAGGCCGAATCCTGCAGCAGTTCGCGGCAGGTCTGGGCCATCGCCGAGCCCGACAGCCGACGCAGTGCGGCAACATCGCCGAGTGCCCAGGCATTGGCCCGCTCACGCAACACCGGTGCCTGGAACTCCACGGTGTCGAGCGTGCGTTCGAAGCATGCGCGGTCATCGACTTCGGTGGCCTGCAGTTCCTTCAACGTGCCACGGATGTCGTCGACCTTCAGCTTCACCTGCACATCTTCCGGCTTCAGATCGCGGGCCTTGTAGGCGCGCCCGAGTGCTTCCTTCACCTGCTTGCCGTCGCGGAGGCCGTTGCGCTTGAGGAACGCCTGGTACAGGCGACCGGAGGCCACCAGCGGACGGTCCTTTTCCACGCCACGGTCATTGCCCAGGTAGGTCTGTTTCAGCCCCAGCCAGCGTGCGTACGTTGCCGCCGGCAGGATCTGATCCAGCGTGCGCCCCTGCGGATCACGCGCGGTCTTCATCGCCAGCGGCAGCAGGGTCAGGCCCTTGAACACACCGATCTTCGCATCGAGGCTGAAACCAGGATCGCCCAGCACATGGTCGACACCGGCGATGGTCCGTTCGACTTCATCCGAGCGCCATTGCACGCCGCTTGGCAACGGCGAGACCGTTCCCAGGATCCACAGCACATGCCCCTGTGGAGCGGTGACCTTCCAGAGGCCGGGGCCGGGTTGTTCGCCGGTCACCTGCACCGTGTCCATGTCCACCACGGGGCCCGTGGGTGCTGGTGCCTGCTGCGCGGCGGCCGGGCCTATCGCCAGCATCAGCCCCAGCACGGCACTGCATCCGATCCATCGCCTGCCACCACGTGCACGCATATCGCCATTCCCGGAAACGTTGGCGGACTGTACCCAGCCCCGCGTCGGGGTGCGTAAAAGCAGCGTTAGCCGACGGCAGCGGCGGCGATTCCGTTACAATCGGCGCGCGCTGCAGGCCCGGATGGCGAAACTGGTAGACGCATCGGACTTAAAATCCGCCGGGGGCAACCCCATGCCGGTTCGATCCCGGCTCCGGGCACCACCCAATCACGCATCGACGCCCCTGCAAAGGGCCAGCGCACCGCTGGTTCAACAGCAGCCCGTTGAAAGGAATGCAGCCATTCGGCTGCCGTTGCCGCGATCAGGACGCCTTCAGGCCCGCATGGCAGAATCGACTGCGCCGCCCCGGCCGCCGAACGACGCACAGGGACATCACCCATGAAGTGGATGTGGCTCGCATCATCGCTGGCGCTGGTCACGCTGCTCGCCCAGGCCACCGCGCCCGCATCGGCACAGAGCCGTTCGGACAGCCACCGCAACCTCGACGGAAGTCGGGATATCCGCAACAGCGACGGCTCGTCCAGCCGCATCAAGCGCGATCTGTCCGGCCGCGTGATCGCCGAGCACAGCAACGGCAGCCGTTCGACCACCACCACCGATCTGAGTGGCAGCAAGCGCACCATCCACAGCGATGGCAGCTACTCCAACAGCAGCACTGACCTGAGCGGCAACATCCGTACCGAGTACAGCAACGGCGCCTACTCCATCAGCAAGCGTGACTTGAGCGGCAGATGGCGCACTGAGTACAGCGATGGCTCCTACTCGACCAGCGTGCGCGATCTCAGCGGCAACTGGACCACCACCTCCAGCGGCGGCATGGCCGCGCGCCACCCCGAACGCGGCGTCGGCAAGCGCTGAGGCTGCGCTCAGATCGCCCGCGAGTAGCGAGGCTGCTCCTGGGCAACACGCAGATAGGGATCGAAGCACATCGCCAGCAGGCGCAGCAACGGCCGTCCGGGCTCGCTGGTGCGCACCACGCCGTCGCGGTACTCGGCCAGGCCATCCTGCTGCAGGCGCTGCACGGCCTGCAGGTCTTCAGCGAAATAGGTCTCGAAGTCGATGCCATGGCGCTGTGCCAGTGACGTGCCATCCACTTCCCCCTGGCACATCAACTGCTGGATCAGCTCGGCACGCAGCTCGTCGTCGGCACTGAGCGCGACGCCGCGCCAGACCGGCAGTTGCCCCTGGTCCACTGCGTTCTCCCACGACGGCAGGTCGCGCGGATTCTGGCTGTAGGTGGCACCGATGTGGCTGATCGCGCTCACGCCGAGGCCAAGCAGATCGGTGTCGGCATGGGTCGTATAGCCCATGAAATTGCGATGCAGCTGGCCGGCGCGCTGGGCACGCGACAGATCCTCTTCCGGCAATGCGAAGTGGTCCATGCCGATGTACTGGTAGCCGGCTGCGGACAGGCGCTCCACCGCCAGGCCCAGCAGCGCGAGCTTGTCTTCCGGCGAAGGCATGCGGCTTTCGTCGATCTGCCGCTGCGCGCGGAACAGGTGTGGCAGATGCGCATAGCCGTACACCGCCAAGCGATCCGGGCGCAGCGCCAGCACCAGTTCCAGGGTGCGGCCGAAGCCCTCCAGGCTCTGCCCGGGCAGACCGTAGATCAGATCGACATTGACCGAACGCATGCCGCTGTCGCGGCACGCGCGCAGGATGTCCAGCGTCTGCCGCACGCCCTGCACGCGATTGATCGATTCCTGCACCTGCGGGTCGAAATCCTGCACACCCAGGCTGGCGCGGTTGAAACCGAGCCGGGCCAGCATCGCCACGTCGCTGGTGTCGATGAAGCGCGGGTCCAGTTCGATGGAAAAATCACGCTGCGAGGAATCGCTGAAATCGAAGCGCCGGCGCAGGCCCTCGACCAGTGCGGTCATCGCATCGGCATCCAGGAAATTCGGCGTGCCACCGCCGAGGTGCAGCTGGATCACTTCACGGCCGTCGGCGAACTGCGGCGCCAGCAGGTCCGCCTCGGCCAGCACGCGTGACACGTAGCTGTGGCCACGTCCGCGGTCGCGGGTGATCACCCGGTTGCAGCCACAGTAGAAGCAGGGGCTGGAGCAGAACGGCACATGGACGTACAACGACAGCGCGCGCGCCAGCGGGTTGCTGTCGGCGATCGCCTGGCGCAGCGCCGGTGCATCGAAGCCGTCGTGGAAGTGCGGTGCGGTGGGATAGGAGGTGTAGCGCGGGCCGGGCCGGTCATGCCGGCGCAGCAGATCGGGATCGAAGGTCCAGGCCAGGCCACCGGCAGCGGGAGAGAACGTGTCCATGGCGCCAGCATCGCGCCAAGCCAGGCGGTGCGCCTTGACCCAGATCAATCCCTGGCGGGGACGCCCAGCACCGGCAGCATGACCTGCGGCCAGCGCAGCATCTGGTAGCGGCGCCAGAAGGTTTCGGCGATGCGGGCGGCCACATCGTCGGCCAGCGCCTGCATCGGCGGGTTGTTGCATTCGGCCGTGGTGATGTGGAACAGCACCAGCCAGCGATCGAACAGATCCTTTTCCAGATCGATTGCCATGTGCTTGGACATCGGCGAGCCCTTGAACCTGCGCGTCCCGCGCAGCATCGCCGACCAGAAATCCACGAGCTGCGCGAGGTGTTCCGGCCAGTCTTTCACGTGACCTTCGAACACCGGCCCCAGACGCTCCTCGTCACGCACGCGCGCGTAGAAATCGTGAACCAGCCGGGTCACTTCCTCCTCGCTGCACAGCTCTGGTGAAGCAACGGGAATATCGGTCTTGGGCGTTGCGTTCATCAGGGCACCAAATGCGGATCGGCAGTGTGCCGCAGACCGCCACCACTACTGTTGATCCAGATCAATGTCAGCGCACTGCGGCGCACCTAGGCTGACACGCTTGCAGGAAGCATGCCCTGCGGATGCTGCGCCAACCACGGCGAAGTATACGCGCCGCCCTCTTCTTCAACCCGAACCCGCATGAACACACCGTCTTCCAGCCGCCAGCGGCGTATCCAGCAGTGGGGCGCAGTCCTGTGGCCCAGCTTCATCGCCGCCGGCCTGGCCTGCGTGGTGTTCTTCGCCTTCGTCGATCCACTGCGGCTGCAGGCAATCAGCTTCCCGGGTACGGCCATCAGCCGTGAGCTGGGCTACACCGCAGGGTTCTTCATGTTCTGGGCCGTCACCGCACTTTCCAGCGCGGTGACCGGCTACCTGCTGCGGCCGATGCCGAGCGAAGAGGATGAGGAGCCACTGGGATGAGCGTCGCCACGAGGCCGCCACCGCACCCATGGCGTTGGCGCCGTGCGCTGGGCCTGGCACTGCTGATCCTGTTCCATGCCCTGCCGTGGCTGCAATGGAATGGGCGGCAGGCCCTGCTGCTGGACCTCAACGCGCGCCGCTTCGACCTGTTCGCGTTGACACTGTGGCCAGACGATATCGGCGTGCTGCTGGGCCTGCTGGCGGTGATGGCAGTGGGTCTGGCCCTGCTCACCCATCTGGCCGGCCGCGTTTGGTGCGGGCATGCCTGTCCGCAGACGCTGTGGACACGGGCCTTCGATGGGATCGCGCAGGCCCTGGCCCGCGTGCTGCCCGCGCAGGCAGCGCGGCCGTTTACCCACGTGGTCTGGTTGCTGCTGTCGCTGTGGACCGGGATCACCTTCGTAGGACTGTTCAGTCCGATCCGCGAACTGGTCGCCGGCGCGTTCGATGGCAGCTGGAGCGGCTGGGAGACCTTCTGGGTGCTGTTCTATGCCGGCGCCACCTGGGGCAATGCCGGGTTCCTGCGCGAGCAGGTGTGCCGATCGCTCTGTCCGTTCGCGCGCATGCAGCCGTTGCTGACCGACCCGCATACCCCGCGCATGTTGTATGACCCACGCCGCGGCGAGCCACGCGGCGCCCGCCCGCCGGCATTGGGCGGCGTGCTCGGGCGCGGTCGTGGCCTGCTCGACCCGACCACCGCGCAGGACTACGTTTTCCGTGCTGCACATCCACTGCTGGCCGGACCGATGCCGACCTTCAGTGCGGATCGGCTGGGCGACTGCATCGATTGCATGGCCTGCGTACGCGCCTGCCCGATGCAACTGGACATCCGCCATGGTCCACAGGCCGATTGCCTGGCCTGCGGCGCCTGTCTGGAAGCGTGCACCCGGCAACAGCAGCAGGCGGGCTTCGGGCCCGGCCTGATCAGCTATTGCAGCCCGCAGGTGATGGCAGGCCAGCCGCGCCGGTGGTGGCGCCCCCGCACCACTGTCCTCGCATCGATGCTGCTGGCGCTGTTGGCCTGTGGCGTCTGGCGCCTGTTCTGAGTCAGCCCGGGTCGCCCGGGCGCGGCGGTACCAGCTGGGCGCGACGGACGATGCCCAGTTGTTCGATGATCAGCGCCATTTCGTTGGTGACATCGGTCCGCCCGGTCCCCTGCGGAACCAGACGATCAAGCACCTGCTGGTAGGTATCCCAGAACGCCGGACCGCATCCGTGTTTGTGATAACTGGCTTCCAGTTCGCGGCGTACCCGTTCAGCCAAGCCATGCATGCCGTATTCCATACGACCTCCGTTTGACTTGTTCTGCATCGTTGACGGTCGACCAATTCACTTGCGAGCTACTGAAAGACTCCCGGCCTTCACAACCGGTTGATGCCAATTAGTCATAGATTTCACGACACGTCAATTACAGGGCACGACTTTCGCGATTGAAATTATTAATCGTTCATGAAAGGCCGTGACGAAGGGGATCGCGAATCTCCGTGCCGATGTCGACACTGCTCGCCAACGAACCCGGGTGCCCATCACAGATCAGGCCATCGCTGCGAGCGGGGCGATCGATTCTGCCTATATTGCTAAGCATGCTTAGCAAATTGACCTTAGCGGTCTGTCTGCGACAGTCTTGGACGCATCTCATGCGATTTCATCGTTCGGATCCTGATCCAGAGGGAACAGCGCGGGGTACCGCTGCTGCAGGATGTAGCGCCTCAGCGGCGGGATGGGAAAGCCTCTGGGCCATTGCGAGACAGCGGATCTGCTGATTCCAAACAATCTGGCGAGCTCCGCGTCGGTGGAAAAGCCCAGCCGCGCGCGGACCTGCCGCTTGCTCCAGAATTCGTCCATTTTCGATCCCTTTCATCATCAAACTTATTCTTGCGCCAAGGCCTCTTTCGATTCCACGCGTTAAGCTGGCTTGCATAGATGAATACTCTTGGACAACGACTCGCGGTCGCCATGAAGGACGCCGGGCATGCCCGCCCGGCCGACCTGGCGCGTGCCGCCGAAACGACGACGGCAACGGTCAGCAACTGGCTCAACGACCACGTCAAAGCCAACCACGTGAAAGCCGAACAGCTGTTCCGCATCGCCGATGCGGTGAAGCTGGACCCGCGGGAGCTGCTGTTCGGCCCGTTGGGACGGGGTGTCGGCGAACGCGGCACGGCCTACATGCACATGCCCAGCGAAGCCCATCTGGATGTCTGGCAAGCGGCCTATGAGCTGGTCGCCCACATCCTTGCCGAGCGCGGCCTGGAGGTCGGCTACCGCCGTGAAGCCACGCTGGGGCTGATGGCCCATGACCTGCTGATGGAGGGCGTCAGCCGCGGCAAGGTCGCACGCGTGGTGATGACTGCCCTGCCCTGACCCATCGCGGGCTGGTAGCATGGCCGCCGATGGGGATGGGGCTCCCCCGATAACCGCCTGAGATGGCTGATGGCTCCTGCTGCGACGAACCCGGCGTTCGTCGATGGCAGGCATTGCCCGCCATTGCGTACGCCGTCGAACCTGCGAACACGCACTCGAGGCAAGCAATGCAGACGTTGAACAACTATGTGCTGGTATTCCTGGGCGGCGGTGTCGGCGCCTGCCTGCGTCACGCCTGCAATCTGATCGGCGCCCGCGTCGCCGTCGGCAGTTCGTGGCCCTGGTCGACCTTCCTGGTCAACATCAGCGGCGCCTTGCTGATGGGTGTAGTGGTGGAGGCATTTGCCCTGCGCAACGGCGCCTCGCCGCAACTGCGCCTGCTGCTGGCCACCGGCATTCTTGGCGGCTACACCACGTTCTCCACCTTTTCGCTGGAAACCGGCCTGCTGCTGCAGCGGGGCCAGCATGGCCTGGCCGCACTCTACGCGGGCGGCTCGGTAGCCCTGGGCCTGGCCGGGCTGTTCGCCGGCATGAAGCTGACCCGGCTCGCGCTGGGGTGACACTCAACCGGCAGCGACGCGCGCCTGTCCCCGCCACTGTCGTGGCGATTGCCCGGTGTGCGCCTTGAACGCCCGCGACAATGCCGCCTCGCTGCCATAGCCGACCTCGTCGGCGATCCGTTTCAACGGCCGGCCCTGGCGCAACGCCTGCTGTGCCAGGCCAACCCGCCACCCCTGCAGATAGTGACCGGGGGTGGTTCCCATGGCCTCGCGGAAACTGGCGGCGAACACGCTGCGTGACATGCCGGCAACGTCAGCCAGATCCTCCAGTGTCCAGGCCTGGGCCGGTGCCTCATGCATCGCCACCAGCGCCAACCGCAGGCGTGGGTGGCCGAGCCCGGCGAACAGGCCGCCGCGCATCTCGCCCCCCTCCATCAGCTGCCGCAGCACCTGGATCATCACCACCTCGAACAGACGGTTGACCATCACCGCTCGACCGCAACGTTGCTCGAATGCCTCCTCGAACAGCAGCTCCAGGGCGGCATGGCCGCCGTACAGATCGGCCAAGGGCAGGCAGATGAAATCGGGCAGCGCCGCACTGATCGGGTTGAGCCTGCCGCCCTCGAAATGAAGGTTGGCGCAGGCCATGTCGGCGCCGTGCCGGGGATCGGTATGGAAGCGGTGCGGCATCGGGCGCGGATACAGCAGCAGGCTGGGAACATCGACCTGCACCGTCTGCCCGCCATGGCTGACCTGCAACGGACCGCGCCGCACCAGATGCAGCTGGCCGGCCTCGCCCTCTCCTTCGAGACTGTTGATGCCACACAGCGCGCCGGCATGGAACACCGAGGCGGTGACCGCGAAGCGTTCGAGCAGGATGGCGAGACGATCGGCCATGACGGGACTCCAGATCAAGCGGAAGAAGGCAGATACGTCAGATCGTATCGGATTCAAGACCTACCGGCACGGCGGCTCAAGCCGGAACAAGGGCTCATCCTCCGGGTAGGTGGATCACGTCGAATCCCTCTTCCTCGGCAGGAGCAACGAAATGGCGGGTAATCCGCTCGAACTCGGCCTCCGTAGCCTGGAATGGATGCGCGCCAGCAGCATTGCGCGCGCGCAGCCTCGCCTTGCAGACCTCATCAGGGACGTCCAGGAAGTGCAGCCGATGCGCCGCGCCGGCGCGAACGAATATCTGCCGCGCCCATGCGCGGCTGGCGGGGGTATTGGAGGGAAAGTCGAGCACTACCGACACCCCCGCCTGCAGCAGGCAGCAGACGTGGTCGGTAAGTATGCCGCGCAACGCCGCCGCGTTCCGCAGGTAGTCGGCCACGGACGTGATCTGGCCGGGATAGAGTGCCGCCAGCCAGGTGTCTTCGCAGATCAGTGCAGTCCGCGGCTGCATCGACAACTGCCGGGACAGCGTGGATTTGCCTGCTCCGATCTTGCCGCATACCAGGTGCAGGGTGGCCGGGCAATCGTGTGTACTGGTGGGAAGTAGCTGCATGTGCCATCTCCGAGGGCGAAGGAACGTCGATCGCCCGGGAGCGGTGGCAGCCCGCCCTCCCGGGCGGGTTGCATGGCTGGAACAGCCGCGCGCTAACCCGCCTTCCCGTGGGGAATTCGGATAATCGCCGGAATGCGCTGGGTCACCATTCCCCCACACTAGCGTCAGATCAGGCGCCTGGGCAAGCCACTGATGCGGTGCAGCGCGCCCCTTGCACTATCCAGCCCTATCCTCGCCACACGCCCTGCAAGGAAGGTCACGATGCGTCCACTTTTTCGACTCGCCCTGGCCGTGGCCCTGCTGCTGCCACACACCCCGCTGTCCGCCGCACCTGCAACCACGCCGCGCACCTCCAGCGGCGAACTGCAAGGCGCACGCTGGCGCCTGGACGTGCCCACCGGCTGGAACGGTGAACTGGTGATGCTGGCGCATGGCTATGAACCGGTCGGCGTTCCGCAGCCTTCACCGATGCCGGCCAACGACAGCACCGCCGGCCTGCTTGCAGCGGGCTACGCCGTTGCCCAGAGCGCCTATGCCAGCCAGGGCTGGGCAGTGGCAGATGCGATCGACGACATGGAACGCCTGCGCGTGCTGGCCCTGTCCGAATTGAAGGACGTACATCGCACCTGGATCCTCGGCTTTTCGATGGGCGGCGCGGTAGCCATCGCCACCCTCGAACGCCTGCCGCAGCACTACAGCGGCGGCGTGTCGCTGTGCGGCGCCAACCTGCCCGGCGAGCAGTTGGCCAATGACCTGCTGACCACACTGGTGGCGTTCGATTATTTCTTCCCCGAGGCCGAGGGGCTGCCCCGCCAGGGCCTGGTATCGGCAGACGCTGCGGCGCTATCGCAGATGGCGCTCTATCAAGGCATCGCTGCCGCGCTTCAGAGCCGGCCCGCCGTGGCTGCGCAACTGGCCACACGACTGCAGGTAAGCGCCGAGGCATTGCCGGGCACGATCAGCCTGCACGCGATGATCCTGCACGAACTGGCTACGCGCGCCGGCGGCATGCCGGTCGGCAATCTGAGGACTGTCTACCGCGGATTCGGCGACGACAAGGCGTTCAATGCGGGCGTGCAGCGGCACGTGCCGGTCGCGCTGGCACAGCGATATGTGCGCGGCAAGCTGGCATTGACCGGCGCGGTCAAGCGGCCGCTGGTGATCCAGTTCAACAACAATGACCCAAGCATCGTGCCGCGCATGCAGGCGGTGTATCCGCAGCTGGCAGAGCGCGCAGGCGCCACGTCATTGCTGCGTGTCCTGCCTGCGGTTGGCGGAGGCCACTGTGGCTTTGTGGATTCGCAGGTGGTCGAGGCGCTGAAGGCAGCAGCGGCTCCCCTCTGAGCAGCCGAACGGATCAGTGGCCCAGCGTACCCATGGTGAAGGTATACCCGGAGCGCATGAGGAAGTCGCGCATGCGCAGCTCGGCGCGGCGCGGCGACGGAAGATCCGGCGGGCCATACAGCGCATAGACCACGCCAGCGCCCTCGATGCGCTCGCGGCGCACATCACAATGACGGCTCTCCGAGGCGAGGACCCAGCCGTCCTTCAGTTGATCGGGGCCGATGGACTGCCCGTTCTTCAACCGGAATGTAAGCCAGCGCACATCTGCGGTGGATCTGCTCATTGCCCGCCAGCTGCATCGTGCATGCAGCCCCTCATGTCCTTGCCTGCCATTGCTGCTCCCGAAGACCAGAACTCGACCATACCCCGTCGCCATGTCGTGGCCGGCTGAGACTGACAGGGCACATGGTGGGTCTCAGTCGCCCACGTCGAACAACCTGCGGAACGCTTCCTGCCCGGCGGGTGTGAGCCGCAGTTCGCGCCGCCCCTCGAGGCGACGCAGCCAGCGGTTCTGCAGGAAGCTCTCCAGCATGGCTTCGCCGACCATGCCGGCCATGTGCGGGCGACGCTCGGTACAGTCCAGGCACCCGCGGCAGTAGCGCTCGGGCTTCACCTGCGGTGATCGCGCGATCAGCTCTGCCAGCGGCTCGCCCACGGCGCGCAGGACGTCGGCGCCATGAGCCGAGATCTGCCAGTGGTCTGCCGCCGCGGTGATCGCTCCGGTGCTCAGCAGGTGGTCGGAGATGGCGACGGCGTATTCACCGGCCAGGTGCCGATAGCAGGTACGCGCCCGGCGGAAGCCGGCATCGACCCGCACGGTTCGTGGAGAGAGCGGCGGCCGTTGATCGCTGAAGCGCAGGATGCCTTCCAGCATGTCGGCGACCTCAGCCGAGGCAAGCCGGTGATAACGGTGGCGTCCCTGCACAGCTACAGCCAGGATGCCGCCATCGAGCAACCGCCGCAGATGACTGCTTGCCGTCTGCGGCGAGATGCCAGCCACGCCAGCCAGCTCGGATGCCGTGTGCGCGCGGCCATCCATCAACGTCAACAGCATGGCCGCGCGTGCGTGGTCACCGACCAAGGTGCCGACATTGATGAAAGCGCGGGAGGTCTGGACCATGGCCGCATTGTGGCATGCGCCCTGCCACGCATCATTCGACCCGGATCGAAGCTTCCGCGCGCTTGCACAGGGCACAGTGATCGCCCGAAACCCACAACTTCCAGCATGCGAGCAGAAGACATCCAACGCCGCTGTATCACTCCCTCCGTGCTCTATCCGGGAACGCCGGTGGTGCTGATGACCACGTTGAACGAAGACGGCAGCGCGAACATCAGCCCGCTTTCTTCATTCTGGGCGCTGGGCGACCGCGTGGTGCTCGGCATCGGCGAACAGGGCCAGGGCTGCAGCAATCTTCTGGCACGCGGCGAATGCGTCCTGAACTTCGCAGATGCCACCCAGGCGGCGCAGGTTGAAGCCATCGCCCGCGCCACCGCGCGCACCCCTGTGCCGGATTCGAAGCGTGATATGGGCTACGTACATGTGCGTGACAAGTTCGCACTGGGTGGCTTCACCCGCGTCGACTCGGTGCAGGTTGCACCACCGGCGATCGCCGAATGCCCGCTGCAGGTGGAGGTCGCGCTGCTTGCCTCGCATCGACCCAGCGGAACGCAGGATCAGGGCTTCATGATCGTCGAGGGACGGATCTGCCGGGTGCATGCACACGAGGCGATCACCATTGCAGGTACCCAGCACATCGACGTGCAGCGCTGGGCACCGCTGATCTACCTGTTCCGCCACTATGTGGGCACCACCATTCCGGTGGCGCGCAACTTCCGTGCTGACGCTCCTTCGCAGCTGACTGCATGACAGCTGCGATCAGGAAGAAGACGCTGGCGCGTTCGAGTACTTCTCATGCACCTCTTTTTCGCGGCCGCGACGCGCGCTCGAACAACGCTCGCGCGCTGTCGACATCTGGCTGTCGGCCGAGGTCCGTTCCGAGCTCAACGACTGCTGCAGGCTGGAAATCTGCGCGCGGATGCCAGATTCGCTGGTGGCACCGGCCAGATTGCTGCTGGCAGCAGCCAGTTGCCGGTTCAGATCGGCCACCTGTTGATTGACCGCCTGGCTGCGCGATTCGAACGGGCCATAGATGCGCGACTGCTCGCTCTGCAGACAGTTGCGCTCGGCAATGCCGGCGTCATTCATTTCGGTAGTGCGGTAGACCGCGGTGCGGTTGGCAAGCTCGCCAACCGATTCCGATGCGGCGCGGTTGGAGCGCAGCTTCATCGGCTCCGCGCCTGCGGCGCAGGGGCTCTGCGAGTAGGTGGTCTCACCGGACGCACCCTTGCACTTGTAGACCTGCGCCGACGCCAGCGGCGCGACCAGCAGCAGCGCCAGCGCGATGCCAGGTTTCATGTTCATGCCAGACCTCCTGTCCGGGGCCCTGCGGCCCGTTTGGCCATACGCTACGACTGATCGTGCGTCCGGGCAAATGCCCTCACGCCCGGCGAATCAGCGGCGGAATGAACGCAGCTCCAGCGCCGCCACGGTGTACCAGCCGAACGCCGGCAGCAGCGCAAGGCGCTGGGTGAGGCCGCGATAGGGCTCCGGATCGAAGCCGGACATCATCAGCCACAGATAGGCCATGCCCAGCAGCGAGCTGGCGCGCGCAAACCATGCCATCCGCGTTGACGCCTGTGGGCCCAGCTCTGCGAGGAACAGCAGCGGGGTCAGGATCGAGAAGATGCCGATGCCATAGAGGCCATGCATGGGGCTGCCGATGGTGAAGACGCCATTGCTGACCATGGACACCCCAAACAGGGTGGAGGTGAGCGCAGTGAGCGCGAAACGGCGGCCCTGGGCGAGCAACGCGAGGCTGAAGAGGATGATGGCCGAGCCACTGGCCACCGGGCCGGCCTGCACCGCCTTGGCTTGCAGCCCCGGCAGCAGGCCAAGCTCGCTGAGGTGCTGCGAGAGCGAGTGGTAGCCGGGCACGGTGAAAGCAAAAGCGATCAACGCCAGCATGGCGCCGAGGGGGATGTACACGGCCTGCTGGATCGCCAGGTTTCGCACTGCGGTCACCACTGCTGAAGAGGAGAGCGGCGACGTTAGCAGCCGGCCCCGCCGGGTCGCATGTGCATTTTGGTACAGCCTGCCGGCGCCGGATTGCGCGCAAAGAAAAAGCCCTGACCGGAGTCAGGGCTTTTCAATTGGAGGCCTCAAGCGGAATCGAACCGCTGTAAACGGATTTGCAATCCGGTGCATAGCCACTCTGCCATGAGGCCAACGTACTGCGATCAGGAACGAAGCCCCTGACATGACAAAACCCCGCGATGGGGCCTGTCGGAACATGGAGCGGGAAACGAGACTCGAACTCGCGACCTCAACCTTGGCAAGGTTGCGCTCTACCAACTGAGCTATTCCCGCATAAGCCGTCATGGTACCGGAAGCCCGGGACACACACCAGCCATTTCACAACACTTTTCACTTTTCTGACTGCGCGCAAAGCCTTGTGGCTCAACATGCCCCGCCTTGCCGTGGCGGGAGAAAAACAAGGCCCCAACCGGGGCCCTGTGCAATCTGGAGCGGGAAACGAGACTCGAACTCGCGACCTCAACCTTGGCAAGGTTGCGCTCTACCAACTGAGCTATTCCCGCAGATTCTCCGACCTGCGTCGAAGGAGCGCTATTGTGTCGAAATTCCTTCACGCCGTCAACAGCCCGCCTACCCGATGAACCCGGTCACGAGACCTCGCTACGCCCGCCTGTTCTGGATCCTTGTCGCCCTCACCTGGCTGGCGGTGGTCGCCGCATTGGTCAATGCGGGCTTCACCCCGGACTACTGGATGTTGCGGCACTTCGAAGGCGGAACCCTGCCCTACCCGACCAGCAGCGTTGTCGTGTTCGCGCTGTTGAGTACGGTCGAGCTGGTGATCGCTGCGCTGATCGTGCGCCCCTGGAGATTCGACCGCCTGTGGCTGCGACTGTTGATCGCCGTCGTGCTGCTGCTGGCGTGGACCTTCCCGTGGCTGGCGTCGATGATGCACCAGCCACCGGTACAGGGAATGCACCTGCTGTGGTTGCTGCTTCTGGACGTGGGATTGCTGCTGGCGCTGTGCGTGGTGTCACTGGTCAGTGCGTGGCGGGCGTTTGCCAAAAGGAAACAAGCAGGCCGCGCGCGCTCATAGAGAGAGCGGCGCAATTACTTCCGGAACTCCACCCGCACGTGCTGGCCGACGCGCGCCTTTGCCGCACTCTCGAACTCCAGCACGCACTCCACCACTTTGGCCACGCCGCGCCCTGCATCCTCCGGCAACCGCGCCGGTGCGAACACAGGGCTGATGCGGACCACGCGTGCCATCGGCAGCGGCTTGCCCTCGGTGCCATCGCTATCGATCACTACCGTCGCGCGCATGCCCACCTGCACTGCATCGGCATAGGCGGCGCTGAGCTCAGCGCGCACCTGCAGGGGCCGCGCCGGCAGCAATGAAATCGCCGGCTTGCCGGCCGGCACGAATGCACCCACGCCGGGCACCTGACCGACCACGGTGCCGGCATCCGGCGCGGTCAGCGACATCTGCCGCAGTTTGAGCCTGGCGTGCTCCAGTTTGTGCTGGGCCATCTCGACCTGCGCGCCAGCCACATCGACATCGGCGCGAACGCCAGCCAACTGCTGCTTTGCCGCGTCGGCCTGCTGGTTGGAAGAGACGCCTTCGCTGGCGCCGGTGGCAAGACGCGTGGCGTTGCGCTCCAGCTCGCGCAGCTGTGCCTGGCTGCCATTCAGCCGGTCGGTAGCCAGCGCGAGATCGGCGTTGGCCATGCCCACTTCCTGTTCAAGCAGTGCGCCATCCAGGGAGAGCAGGACATCGCCCTTGCGGACCACCGCCCCCTCCTTCACCGGCGCGGTGCTGACGGAGCCATCCATAGATGGGACCAGTGCAATCAGCCCGCCTTCCACATCGATGATGCCGCGGGCGACGGCCACCTTGTCCGCGCTGGTGGATGTAGATGCGGCCGGCTGTGCGGGTACGGGTGCATCCTTGCTGCAGGCACCCAGCAGCAATGCCATGCCCAAGGAGAAGCTGAGGGAGAACAACGGCGGCAATCTGGTCATCAGTTGGGCTCTACGGTTTCGTTCTGGCGGCGGTCATCGCGGACCGTGCCGTCTTCCATGGCGATCACCCGATCCGCATGGCGGATCAGGCGTGGATCGTGGCTTACGCACAGCACCGTGGCCTGATGTGCGCGTGCATAGCGGTGCAGGATGTCGATCACACGCTGGCCGTTCTCGGCATCCAGTGCGCTGGTGGGCTCATCGGCAAAGATCAGCGTGGGTGACTTGGCGAAGGCACGTGCAACCGCGACACGCTGCTTCTCGCCGCCGGACAACTGTGCCGGACGCATGTGGCTGCGGTGCGAGAGACCGACCTCGTCCAGCGCCTGCCGCGCCAGCGGCTCGCTGTCACGGTTGCGCATTCCGCGATAGCCCAACGGCAGCTGCACCTGTTCCAGCGCGGTCAGTGCCGGAAACAGATTGAAGCCCTGGAACACGAAACCAACATGATGCAGGCGGAAGCGCTCCACCTCACTGCGGGTCATATGGCTGACGTCCTGGCCAAGCGCATGCACGCGGCCGCCATCGGGCGTGGAGAGTCCGGACATCAGCGACAGCAGCGTGCTCTTGCCGCAGCCGGAGGGGCCCGACACCAGGGTCAGTTCGCCGGGATAGATGTCCAGCGACAGGCCACGCAGCACGGGAACGTGCACATCGCCGGACACGAAGCCCTTTTCCAGTGCGTCGGCACGCAGGGTCGGGGACGTGATGGAGGTGTTTTTCATCGGTCGCCCCTCAACGCAACAGCAACGATGGATCGGAACGGACGACGCTGCGCACCGCCATGATGCTTGACAGCATGGCCATCACCGCGACCAGCGCCACGCAGCCGAGAACCACCATCGGCGTGAGCTGTACCGGCACGCGCTGGGTCTGCGCCGCCAACAGCACCACCGAACTGAAGGCTGCGGCCAGCAGCATGCCGACGCCGCCGATCAGTACGGCCTGTTCGAACACCACCCGCGCCAGTGCGTAGCGGCCTGCACCGAGCGCGTTCAGCGTGGCGTACTCGCGTACCGACCCGGCCACCACCGCCGCGAAGGACTGGTTGGTGATCACCGCGCCGACGAAGCAGACGATGACCGCCATGAACAGCACCGCGATGCCGGCACCGGTGTCGAACAGCCAGTACTGCTGCGAGCGGCTGGCAAACTCCGGGGCCGTCCAGAATTCGACAGGCGTAGCGCGGCCCGTTGAATCGTTGAGGCGATCGCGCACGCGACCTGCCAATTCCGGTGATCGCGTGCCCGCCACGAAATAGGTACTGCCTTCATGCGGGTCGGTTCCGGCGATGGCACGCGCGGTATCCAGTGATGCCAGCACGTTGACGCCGCCAAGACCACGCAGGCCGGGTTGCGCGGCGACCACACGCACGGCCTTGCCGTTGATCCAGGCCTGGTTGCTGCGCAGATCAACGCCCAGCGTGTCCAGGTCAGCGCTGTCGACGATCACCGCACCGGGTTCGCGTAGCTGCGCACGCAGCCCAGGCGAAAGGATGCGCGAGAACATCATCGCGTCGTTCGCCGTGGAGATGCCGGACAGGTATACCGACACGTTGCCGGTGCCCTGCGCGCTGGAGCGCCACTCGCCATCGACCCATTCGTAGGGCTCGACGCGGGTGACATCCGGGTCCATGCGCAGCCGGCTTTCAACATCCGCGCTGATCGCATGGCCGTAGTTCACGCTCTGCGTGCCGGCAAAGCCAGCCCAGACATCGGCGGTCGATGCCTTCACGTAGATCGCAGCGGTGCCGAAGATGCCCAGCACCAGCGCTGCCTGCACGATCAGCAGCACACCGGCGAAACACATGGCCAGCACCACCGGCAGGAACCTGCGCCACTCGTAAACCAGCGTTTTGCGGGCAAGCGCGATCACTGCGCGCCGCCTTCAGGCTCGACCGGCAAGGGTGCGCCGCCCACGGCGCGATACAGCGATGCGAAGGCGAGCACGCGCGCGCCCTGCGCACCAATCAGATCGGCATGCGCGGACAACGCCGTACGCTGGCTTTCCAACCCGTCGAACTCACTGGAGAGGCCAAGCTGCACCTGCCGGGCCTGTCGCGCGACCTGCTGCCGTGCAGTTTCGTCGGCCACCTGCAGCGATTGGATGCTGCTGTCCTGGCGGGCCAGGCTGCCCAATGCATCTTCCACTTCCGCCACGCCTTGCAGCACGGCCTTGCGGTAGGCCAGCAATGCCGCATCCAGTTGCTTGTCGTCGGACTGGTAGCGCGCGCGACGCTGGCCCCAATCCCACAGCGGAATGTCGATGTAGGGACCGATCGATGGGCTGGAATCGGAGTTGGAGCGTGCGTTCTGGGTGAGGTTGTAGGCGTACAGGATGGAGCCGCCCAGGCTCAGTTTCGGGAACATCGCCGCGCGTGCGCTGCCCTTTTCGGCGGTGGCCTGCAGTACATCGGCCTCGGCCAGCAGGATCTGCGGGCGATGGCGCAGCAGATCAGCCGGCACCTGCTGCAGGGTGAAGGTGCTCAAGTGCGGCGGCGTGCGGTAGGCATTCCAGGCCGGATCCGGCCCATCGCGCCCCAGCAGCAGCGCCAGCGCACGCGCGGCGTTGCCTGCGTTTTCATCCGCCTGCGCAATGGCAGCGCGTGTGGCAGCCTGCCGCGCACGCAGACGATCCAGTTCGCCAGGCTCGTCCAGATGCAGGCGCTGCCGCACCAGCCCCAGTTGCTCGCCGCGTGCGTCAACGGCCTGTTGCTTACCCAACAGATCCGCCTGCGCCTGCGCGACGGAAAGATCCAGATAGCTGCGCACTACATCTGCGATCACCGCCACCTGTGCGGCATTGCGCAGTGCTTCTGCATTTCCGTTGGCCGCCTGCGCGCTCAGTCGGGCACTTTCCGCTGCGCCAAACAAGCCAAGATCCCAGATCGCTTCGACACCGGCGTGGAAGTAAGTGTCGACCGCGGCGGCGTCCTGCACCTGCTTTGCACTGGCCGTTATCTCCGGACGGAAGCGCGCATCGGCGGTGCCCGACACCAGGCGTACCGCCTGCAGCCGCAGCGTGGCCTGCTGCAGGTCCAGATTGCCGGCGATCGCCTCTTCCACCAGTGTGTTCAAGCGCGCATCGGCCAACACCTTCCACCACTGGCGCGCATCGACCGCCACGCCCTGCCCAGGGGCCGGTTGATTCCAGACCACTGGAGTGCGATCGGGCAGGTCAGGAACCGGCACCGACATGCAGCCGGCCAGCATCACGCTGGCCAGCAGCACCCCGCTACGCAGCACCCTGCGCGGCACGGCGACATACCTTTGAGCGGACACTGCAGGGGAAGTGAAACGATTGGCCACCCGCCCACCTTCGTGGAGAGAGAAGCCGGGGAGGCTACGCCGCGATTGTGGAGTGGACATGGAGAATCAGTCGGAGCTGCGTTACAGCGCGTATGCGGTGCCTGCATTGCGAACCCTCGGCCTTTCCCCAGCCTTTCATGAGCGCCGCCAAGCTGAACGCTGGACTGTTCGCGGGCGCTGCGGCACATTGGCCTGAACGCTCCCACCGGCAGGCTATACGCTTGAAATTAAGTCCTTGCCGCGCGCTCGGCATCTTCATGGCCGTGCTTGTCGTGGGCACGATGGCGATCTGCCTGGCCACGCCACTGGCATCGAACGCGACCATGCTGCTGATGGACCGCAGCAACTTCATTCCCGCGCAGTCGTCGATCTTTTCCTTCGAGCCCTACGTGATCAACAACGGCTCGTCGAACTACTGGCTGTATGGCCAGGACCGGACCTACTACTACCACTTCACCTACCAGGCCGACGCGCCTTATCTGTACATCCCGCGGAAAAACACCTGCGCCGGCTTCGACCGTGCGGACGTGCGCACCTGGTGCAGTGCGAGCCGGGGTATCCCACGCGGGTGAGGCCGCATCCGGATGGCGGCGCGCAAACGAAAAACGCCCCCTTGCGGGAGCGTTCTTCTTGAATCTGGAGCGGGAAACGAGACTCGAACTCGCGACCTCAACCTTGGCAAGGTTGCGCTCTACCAACTGAGCTATTCCCGCAGATTCCGTTCGACCTGCGTCGAAGGAGCGCTATTGTGTCGATATTGCTGCACGGCGTCAACAGGATTCTGCAGCCCTTTTACCGGCCAGCGTTCAGCTTCCGGATCACGCCCGAACGCCCCGTCGGTGGAAGTAGATCTGTTCGGCCAGCCGGCGTACCGGACCGGTACACAGCAGCGCGTCGACCGGCCAGTCCCGCTGCAGATGGTCCATGGCCCAGCGCAGTACGCGCTTGCGGTGAAAGGTGGGCGCCGCCTGTCGCGCCACCTGCTCGGCGGCAGGCCCCTTGCCGCGCCGATGCAGGCCGATTGCATCGCCGACCGCCCAGCCATGCCGCCATGACGAGTGGATGCCTCCGGCCGACAGCGGCGAGACGACACCCGCCGCATCGCCGGTAAGGATCACGCCCGGCGCGGTGATCGGGCCATCCGGCAACCCGCACGGCACCAGCCCCGCGCGGGTGCCGGCAGCCTCGGCAGAGCGAGGAAGGCCCACCACGTCGCGCACATGCTCAAGGAAACCCTCGATATCCGGCGAACGGACATGTTCGGGATCGTGGCGCAGCGCCAGCCCCACCTGCACACCGGTAGGATTCTGCGCGGCCCAGCCGATGTAGCCGGGTGCGAAGCGGCGGCTGACGAAGCAGTGCAAGGCGTCGCCTTCCGGCAGCTGCACGCCGGCAAACTCACGCTCGACGCCGTACAGGTTGTCGCGCACCTGGCCCAGGCCGATGCGCTGCGCGACACGCGATCGTGCACCGTCAGCGCCGACCAGATACGCGGTGCGCCCCACCCCTTCAACCTGCCATGCGTCGCCGTCGCGGCAGGCCCCGGTGAACGACTGCTGCAGCCGCAGGTCCACCCCGCTGGCACGCAGCTCGCTGGCCAGCCAGCGCATCAGGTTCGGTGTATCGGTGGTGAGGAAGTAGTAGCCCGGTGCGGCCAGCAACACATTGCGCAGGTTCGGTGCGTACAGGCGCACGCGCGCCACGCGCTGCACCAGCTGTTCGGGCATGCGACCAAGCCAGGTGTGCTGCATGGCCTCCTTCACCACGATGCCGGTGGTATGCAGGCGCTCGCCGGGGTCGGCTTTGCGTTCGAGCACGCAGACGCGCAGGCCGTACTGGGCGGCGGCGAGTGCGCAGGCAGCACCTGCAAAACTGGCGCCGACGATGACCACGTCGTAGTCGTAGGCAGCGGGAGTGTGAGGCATCGCGGCATCACCACTTGAGAAGGGAGATGCAGCATCGAGCCTCCGAATGGTGAGGCGATGGAGTGGCGGTGAAGTGGGTATGAAGCGCGCTGGACGCAAACAAAAAACGCCCCCTTTCGGGAGCGCTTTTCTTGAATCTGGAGCGGGAAACGAGACTCGAACTCGCGACCTCAACCTTGGCAAGGTTGCGCTCTACCAACTGAGCTATTCCCGCTTGGGAGGCGAAATTTTACCTATTCTGGAAATGGCGTCAAGCGCTTTTTTCGGGGTCAGCGAGGCGCCTTGCACCGCGTATCCACGCATGGCGTGGATCTACTCCACGCCCCCACAAATCGGTAGATCCACGCCATGCGTGGATGCGGGCGGCGATGGGATCAGAGCCCTTTCCTGCGGAAAGGGATCCGACCCCGGTGCTCCGACCCCGGTGCTCAGTTACCCAGCTTCTTCTGGCGCGCACGCTCGCGCGCAGCGCGTTCGTCGTCACGCAGGCTCGGCCAGGCGGCGTGCAGGTACTGCAGGCCCGACCACAGGGTCAGCACGGCGGCAATGGCCAGGGTCCAGTCGCCGATATGGAATACCGGCGGGCCCATCCAGATGTCGTTGACCGGCACGTTGGGTGCCACCGAGTACAACAGGCACAGCAGCGCGACCATCTGCGCGGTGGTCTTGACCTTGCCGATCATCGCCACGCGTACCTTGGCACGCTGGCCGAGTTCGGCCATCCACTCGCGCAGTGCCGACACCGCGATCTCGCGGCCGACGATCACCGCCGCCCAGAACGCCATCCACGGCGTCGGGTGGCCCTGCACGATCAGGAACAACGCCACTGCCACCATCAGCTTGTCCGCGACCGGGTCGAGGAAGGCGCCGAACGCCGACTCCAGGCCGTAGCGACGCGCGATCCAGCCATCGAGCCAGTCGGTGATCGCAGCCAGGCCGAAGATCGCCGCCGATGCGAAGTTGGTCCAGGTGTAGGGCAGGTAGAACACCAGCACCAGCACCGGGATCATCACGATCCGCAACAGGGTCAGCCAGGTGGGCAGGGTCAACGTCATGCGGCTTGGTTCTCTCTCTACTCGGCCGGATCAGGCGCGGCCAACCCGTGCAGGTTAGCGTAGATGCGCGCTGCGAGGGCGTCATTGATGCCTTCCACCTTGGCGATTTCCGCTTCTCCGGCGGCTTTCAGGCCGACCAGGCCGCCGAAATGCTTCAGCAGGCTGGCGCGCCGGCGCGGCCCGATGCCGGGGATATCTTCCAGTTTGCTGGTCATCCGGGCCTTCTGCCGGCGCCCGCGATGGCCGGTGATGGCGAAGCGGTGCGCTTCGTCGCGCACCTGTTGGATGAACTGCAGGGCCGGATCCGCCGCACCCGGGCGCAGTTCGCGACCATCGGGCATCACCAGGGCTTCGTGGCCGGCACGGCGTTCCACACCCTTGGCCACACCCACCAGCAGCACGCCTTCTACGCCCAGATCGGCCAGCGCCGCCTGCGCCTGTGCCAGCTGGCCGGCGCCACCGTCGATCAGCAGCACGTCCGGCAGCACGCCCTGCTCTTCCACCGCGCGGCGGAAACGGCGGTCGATGGCCTGGCGCATCGCGGCGTAGTCATCGCCCGGCTCGATGCCACTGATGTTGAAACGGCGGTACTGCGCGCGCACCGGGCCGGCAGCATCGAACACCACGCACGAGGCCACGGTGGCTTCGCCCATGGTGTGGCTGATGTCGAAGCACTCCACCCGCTTCACCGGTTCGGCCAACCCCAGCATCACCCGCAGTGCTTCGCTACGGGCGTGCTGCGCGGTGCGGCTGTTGATCTCGGTCGCCAGGGTCAACTGCGCGTTGCGGCTGGCAAGTTCCAGGTAGCCGGCGCGCTCGCCACGGACGTTCCACTTCAACTGCACCTTGCGCTCGGCCGAGGCCGACAGCGCCGAACCAATCAAGTCGGCATCAGGAATTTCGCGGTCGAGCAGGATCTCGCGCGGCGGCTCGAATTCGATGTAGTACTGCGAAACAAAGGCCGCCAGCACTTCGTCCGGACTTTCCTCGCCGTTGGTGCGGGGAAAGAACGGACGGGTGCCCAGGTTGCGGCCGTCACGGAAGGCCAGCAGCATCACGCAGGCCTGCGAGCCCTGCATGGCTACCGCCAACACGTCCAGGTCGGCCGCACGGCCGTCCACGTACTGGCGGGTCTGCATGCTGCGCAACGAGGTGATCAGATCACGCAGGCGCGCGGCCTGCTCGAACTCCAGCGCCTCGCTGGCGGCCTGCATCTGCTCGCCCAGCTCCCGGGTCAGCTCATCGCTCTTGCCCTCCAGGAACATCGCCGCGCGGCGCACCGACTCGGCGTAGTCCGCGGCCGGCACCAGCTCCACGCACGGCGCGCTGCAGCGCCCGATCTGATACTGCAGGCAGGGCCGCGAGCGGTTGCGGAACACGCTGTCTTCGCAGCTGCGCAGCTTGAACAGCTTGTGCATCAGGTTCAGCGTTTCGCGCACCGCGGTGACGCCGGGATACGGTCCGAAGTAACGCCCGGGAATGGCGCGCGGGCCACGATGCAGGGCGATGCGCGGCCAGTCCTCGCGGGTCAGCAGCACATGCGGATAGGTCTTGTCGTCGCGCAGGGACACGTTGTAGCGCGGCGACAGTGATTTGATCAGCTGGTTTTCCAGCAGCAGCGCTTCGGCTTCCGAGCGCGTCACGGTCACGTCCATGCGCACGATCTGCGAGAGCATCGACATGATGCGCGCGTTCTTCGGGCTGCCGTTGAAGTAACTGCCCACGCGGTTGCGCAGCGCACGGGCCTTGCCGACGTACAACAGCGTGTCGTCGGCCGCGTACATCCGGTACACGCCCGGGGCGGTACTCAGCTGGGCCGCGAATGCCTTGCCATCGAAGGGCGGGACGGGAACAACGGTCATTCGCTGATCGGCACTTCGCTGAGTACGCCGCTGTCAGGGTCCAGACGCAGTACGGTGTGGGAATCTGTCTCGGCGATCCATACGGCACCGGCACCGACGGCCAGGCCGGCCGGGGCGTGCAGGCGCCGCGGCAAGGGCTGGGTGGTCAGTTCGCCGCCGCCCAGGCGCAACGTGCGCAGGCGGCCATTGCCGGTATCGGCGATCCACAGCAACGGCGCATCCGGGCTCAGCGCGATCGCCTGCGGGAACTGCAGGCTGGCCTGCGCGCGCGGGCCATCGTCTTCGCCAAAGCGCCAGGTGCCCTGCCCGACCAGGGTCTGCACCAGATCGCCGCGCAGCTGCAGCGAACGGACCGAAGACCCCAGCGCGTCGGCCACGTACAGCACCTGCTGGACCACGGCCACGGCCGTGGGCTGGGCGAACGCGGCGAGGTGGCCACTGCCGTCGCGCTCGTCGATGGCGCCGCTGCCGGCGCGCCACTGCAGGCTGCGCTGGCCGAGGTGGTAGCTCCAGATGCGGTTGTCGCCGGCCATGGCGATGTGCAGCTGGTTTTCGGCGATGGCCAGGCCGACCGGATGATCCAGCGACACCTGTCGTGGCTGCGCCACCGGCCCTTCCTCGGGAGCGCCCGGACGACCGTTGCCGCACAGGGTGTCGACCAGGCCGGTCAGCAGGTTGATGCGGCGCACGGCGTGGTTGCCGGTGTCGGCCACGTACAGCGACTCGCGCTCCAGCGCCAGCGCCTGCGGCCGGTGGAAAGCGGCTTCGGCGAGATTGCCGTCCATGAAGTCGGCGGTGCCCAGGCCGAACTGGCGCAGCACGCGGCCGCCATGACTGCATTCAAGAATGCGGTGGTGGCCGCTGTCGGCGATGTACAGCCGTTCCTGGTTCACGGCCAGACCCATGGGGAATCGCAGCGCCTGGCGCGGCTCGGGGTGCAGTTCGCTGCCGCCGCGCGAAGGGGCCGACGGCGCACCCTCGCAAAGAGCATTCAGGGCCCGCTCCAGCTCGCCGGGCACGCCCTGGCCGATCAATCGCTGCTGTTCGCGCCCCTGCGCGTCCAGCAACACCATGGTCGGCCAGGCGGTGACACCGAAGCGGCGCCATCCATCCCAATCGGCATCGAGCAGCACCGGCATGGTCAGGCCCTGGCGGCGCAGCAGTTTCAACGCAGCCGTGGCATCACGCTCGAAATCGAAACGCGGTACCTGCAGCACCAAGGGTTGCAACTTGCCGGGGTGGCGTGACAGCCACTGGCTGAACTCGGCCAGCCGTTGCGCGCTCCACGCGGAAGCCGCGTTGACGAACAACAGCGCGACCGGCCGGCCACGCAGTTCGGTCAGGGTGCAGGGCGCGGCGTTGAGCCAGGCGGCGAACTCGGGCAGGTCCGGGACGGGCTGGATGTTCATGGCCCGATTATGCCGGAGTCGGCGTGATGCAACAGGCGTGCCACGGTCCGCTCGGCAGCAGCGTCGACCAGCGACCAGACCTGTTCGAAATGATCACTGCCACCGGTATAGGGATCGGGAATCGCGCGCTCGCCCTGCCCGCCTGACCATGGCAGGTACAGCGCCAGGCGCTCGCGCTGGGTGGCGGTAGCAAGGCGCGCGGCATCACGCAGATTGGCCTCGTCGGCGCACAGGATCCAGTCGAAGGCGTCGAAGTCCTGTGGCTGCAGCTGCCGCGCGCGCAAGCCGCCGAGGTCCACGCCATGCCCGGCTGCGCACGCAATCGCACGCCGGTCGGGTGGCTGGCCCACATGCCAGTCGCCGGTACCGGCCGAATCGACCTGCACCCGCCCGGCCAGCGCCGAGGCATCCAGGCGGGCGCGCAGCGCGCCTTCGGCCATCGGCGAGCGGCAGATGTTGCCGAGGCAGACGACCAGCAGCTTCATCGCGCCGCCATCGCCTGCAGCAGCGTTTCGGCGCGCTGCAGGTCTTCAGGGGTGTCGATGCCCGGCGGGAAGGGTTCAGGCGAGATCGCCACGGCGATCGGGTAGCCCGCTTCCAGCACGCGCAACTGCTCCAGCGATTCCACCTGTTCCAGCGTGCCCGGCGGCATCGAAGCGAACTGCTGCAGGAAGCCGGCTCGGTAGCCATAGATGCCTATGTGGCGTAGCCACTGGTGGCCCTCGGGCAGGGTCTCGCGGCTGCGGGCGAAGCCATCACGGTGCCAGGCGATTGGCGCACGGCTGAAGTACATGGCCTCGTTGCGCACGTTGCGCACCAGCTTGACCACGTTCGGGTCGAACAGCGTGTGCGCGTCCTCGACCGGCGTGGCCAGGGTCGACATCGGCGCGCTGCCTTCCACCAGTGCCGCTGCCACGGCGCGGATGCCGGCGGCGGGTGCGAACGGCTCATCGCCCTGCAGGTTGACCACGACGGTGTCATCCGCCCAGCCGGCGATGCGCGCGCATTCGGCCAGGCGATCGGTGCCGGAGGCATGCGAAGCCGCGGTCATCGCCACCTTCACTTCTTCCAGGCCGGACAAGGCGTCGGCAATGCGCTGGTCGTCAGTGGCGACCCAGACCTCACCCGCGCCGGCCTGCAGCGCGCGTCGGGCCACATGCAGCACCATGGGCTCTCCGCCCAGCAGGCGCAGCGGTTTGCCCGGCAGCCGCGAAGCGGCGTAGCGGGCCGGGATGGCAACAACGAAGTCGGTCATGCGGGCGGTACTCGGCAGGCGCGATACAGCAGGAATGCGGCCGGCGGCGTGCATTTGCAAGCGCCGCACGGCCCCTCAGTTCGGTCGCAGCTTGTCCAGGCGATCGGTCAACGCGATCCAGAAAGCAGCAGGCATCTCGGCACGCAGCGGCACGGCGTACTGCCAGTCGTTGGCGAACGCGCGGCACTTCACGGCATCCTTTTCGGTCATCAGCACCGGCAGCTGGCTGCCAAAGGACAGATCCTGCGGCTGGTAGGCGTGATGGTCGGCGAAGGCATGCGGCACCACGCCGATCGCACGCGCGCGCAGCATGTCGAAGAAGCGTTGTGGATGGGCGATGCCGGCCACGGCATGCACGCGCTGGCCCGCGAAGTACGAGAGCGGACGCGCCCGTCCACCAGCCAGTGGTTGTGCACTGTCGATGTGCAGGGCCATCGGCCATTGGCCGAAGCCGCAGGCCTGGGCAGCCGTCGCTTCATCCGCCTGGCCAAGATTGATCACACGGAAATCGCATTCGGCGGCGCGGCTGACCGGCTCGCGCAGTGGGCCGGCCGGAATCATCCGTCCATTGCCATAGCGACGCTGGGCATCGACCACCTCGATTTCGATGTCGCGCGCCAGCCGGTAGTGCTGCAGGCCGTCATCGCAGACGATCACGTCGCAGCCGGCGGCGATCAGCGCCTTGCCCGCCGCCACGCGATCGCTGTCCACGCGTACCGGCACGCCGGTCTTCCAGGCGATCAGCACCGGCTCGTCGCCACCAAGGGCGGTCGGCGTATCGGCTTCCACCCAACGTGCCTTGTCCGCTTCTTCGCGGCCATAGCCGCGACTGGCCACACCGGGCTTCCAACCCGCTGCGCGCAGGCGCTCGACCAGGGCGATGGTCAGCGGCGTCTTGCCGGTGCCACCGGCGGTGATGTTGCCGACCACGATGACAGGCACAGCCAGTGCATGGCGCTTGCGCCAGCCACGCCGGTACAGGCGCCGGCGCAGCGCGGTGACGCCCGCGTACAGCGGTGCCAACAGTCGCATCGGCCACGGAACCGGGCTGCCGTCATACCAGTACGGCGGGGTCTGGGTACCTTTGCCCGCCATCAGTCCTGCCTTTCGCGGAACTGCATGTTGTGCAGGTGCTGGTACAGGCCACCCATCGACAGCAGTTCCTGATGGGTGCCACGTTCAACGATGCGGCCATGGTCCATCACCAGCACCTGGTCGGCATGCTCGATGGTCGACAGGCGGTGCGCGATCACCAGCGTGGTGCGCTCGGGCATCAAGCGCTGCAGCGCATCCTGCACCAGGCGCTCGGATTCGTTGTCCAGCGCCGCGGTGGCCTCGTCCAGGATCAGGATCGGCGCATCGCGCAGGATCGCGCGGGCGATCGCCAGGCGCTGGCGCTGGCCGCCGGACAACAGCGCACCGTTCTCACCCACCGGCGTCTGCAGCTGCTGCGGCATGCGTGCGATGAACTCCCAGGCATTGGCCGCTTCGGCCGCCGCGCGGATCTGCTCGTCGGTTGCATCCATGCCGTAGGCGATGTTGGCCGCGATGGTGTCGTCGAACAGCATGACCTTCTGGCCGACGATGGCCACCTGCCTGCGCAGATCGGCCAACGGATAGTCATCCAGGGCGACGCCATCGAGCGTGATGCGGCCGCCGTTGGGTTCGTAGAAGCGCGGCACCAGCCGGATCAGGCTGGTCTTGCCGCTGCCGGAACGACCGACGATGGCGGTGACCGTGCCCGGCCTGGCAACGAAGCTGATGTCGTCCAGGGCGATGCCGCTGTCTTCACGGTAACGCAGCATGACGTGCTCGAACGCCAGTTCGCCGCGTACGCGCTGCACCGCATGCTTGCCGTCGTCGCGCTCGACCGGCATGTCGATGATGCCGAACAGGCGCTCGGCAGCGGCCACGCCGCGCGAGATCGAGGTCTGCACGCTGGTCAGCCGGCGCAGCGACGGAATGATGGCCATCATCGAGGTCATCAGGCCCATGAACTGGCCCGCATTGAGTTTGCCGGCCAGTGCCTCGCGGGTGGACACCCAGACGATGACTGCCAGCGCCAACGCCGCTAGGAACTGGACCACGCTGGAGGCCGCCGCGCGGGTCACTTCCACCTTCATGTTCAGCGCCAGCATGCGGTTGGCCAGGCGCGAGTAGCGCGAGATCTCGTGCTGCTGGGTGCCGTGCACCTTCACTTCCTGCTGCGCGGCCAGCGACTGCTCGGCGGTCTGCGCCATGGTGCCCATGCCGTCCTGGATGCCGCGGCTGATGCGCCGGTAGCGCTTGCCCACGTAGGAAACGATCACGCCGATCAGCGGCACCACCACCAGCATCGCCAGGGTCACCTTGACGCTCATCTGCAGCATCACCGCCAGCATGGCGATGATGGTCAGGGTATCGGCGACCACGGTCTTCAGTGCGTCGGCACTGGCCTGGGTGACCTGTTCGGTATCGAAGTTCAGGCGGCTGACCATCACCGGCGTCGCCTCGGCGTCGAAGTGCGAGGACGGCAGGTGCAGGTACTTCTGCAGCACCTGTTCGCGCAGGTCGCGGACCACGCTGCGGCCGGTCTTGGCCAGCGTGTAGTCGCTGACCCAGGTCGCCACGCTGCGCATCAGGAACAGGCCGAGAATGGTAAGCGGCAGGATCACCGCCATGCGCGGCTCAGGGTTGACGAAGCCACGGTTGACCAGCGGCTCCATCAGCTTGGTGAAGTGATAGCCGGCCAGCGCTTCGACCACCATCGCGATGACCGCGCCGATCATGAAGACCCAGTAGGTGCGGGTATAGCCCAGCAGACGTTTGTAGATCGGCCACACTGGCGCGTGATGGGAACTCATGGACGCACCTCTGGCGCTGTTGCAATGGCGATACGACGGAAGCCGAGCTGGCCCAGCGCATCCTGCGCGGTGACCACGGCCTGGTAGGGAGTGCGCGCGTCGGCACGCAGCAGCACGGTCTGTTCGCGGTCGCTGCCAGCGACGGCGGCGATCGTCTGCTTGACCGACTCGACATCGCTGCGCAGTACTTCCTGATCGTTGACGAAGTAGCGACCGTCAGCGTTGATCAGCACGCTCAGCGAGCGCGGCGGCTCGTTGGTCTGCTGCTGGCTGGCGGTCGGCAGCTGCACCTGCAGGGTTGATCGCGCATCGAAGGTGGTGGTGACCACGAAGAAGATGATCAGCACCAGGATGACGTCGATCAGCGGGACCAGGTCGATATGCGGTTCATCCTGGGACCGGTCGTTGCCGATACGCATCGATCAGGCCTTTGCCGTGGCGGCGGAGGACGCGCGCGCGGCGGGAGCCGGGGTCATCACCCCGGGGCGACCATCCAGCGTATCCAGCAATGCACTGGCTTCCTGCTCCATCTCCACCACGTAGCCGTGGATGCGGCCTTTGAAGAAGCGATGGAACATCAGCGCCGGGATCGCCACGATCATGCCGGTGGCGGTGCACACCAGCGCCTTGCCGATACCGCCGGCAAGCTGGTTCACATCACCCACGCCGTGGTCGAGGATGCCCAGAAACATCTGGATCATGCCGACCACGGTGCCGAGCAGGCCCAGCAGCGGGCCGGCCGAGGCGATGGTGCCCAGCGCATTGAGGAAACGCTCCATGCGGTGCACCAGGTGGCGACCGGTGTCTTCGATGCGCTCGCGGATCTGGTCGCGCGGGCGGTTGCGCGCTTCCAGTGCGGCGGCCAGCAGGGCGCCCAACGGTGAATTGGCCCGCAGGGTCTGCAGGTGCGCCGGGTCGAGCTTGCCGCGCGCGGCCCAGTTGCGCACTTCCTGGCCCAGGCCAGGCGGCAGCACCTCGTTACGCCGCAGGGACCAGAAACGCTCCAGGACGATCGCCAAAGCCAGTACGCCCAACAGCAGCAGCGGCACCATCGGCCAGCCACCGGCCTTGACCAGTTCCCACACGTTTCAACCCTCCGGCCCAACGGCCGCTTGTTCGATCGGCGATAGGATAGCAGCCGACCGTGCCCGCCCAGCGGCATCCCACCACCGGGCTGCGTGGATACGCTGTTCACGCAGCTGCAGGCCTTGTGCACCAAGCCATACGCGGATCGCGCCGGACTCGGCGGTGGACAGCACTTCGGCGCCGGCCGCCTGCCAGCGCTGCACCACGTCACGCTTCGGGTGGCCAAAACGGTTCTGATGCCCGGCCGAGACCAGCGCCAGCTGCGGCGCCACCGCCTCCACCCAGCCCCCAGTGGAGCTGCCTCCACTGCCGTGATGGGGCACCAGCACCACGTCCGCACGCAGCGCATCGGCAGCGCCCTGCAGCAGGGCCTGCTCGCCCTGCCGGCCGATGTCGCCGGGCAGCAGCACCGCCCCGTGTGTGCCGGCAACCCGCAGCACGCAACTGGCCTCGTTGTCGGCGCCCTTGCCGGCGGCCGGGAAGGCGGCAGGCGGGTGCAGCACCTGGAAATCGACGCCGTCCCATTGCCAGCGCAGTCCATGTTGGCAGGTACCGGCACTGGCAATCGCACTGCCCCGTGGCGCCAGTACCTGCAGACCCGGCAGTTGCCGGCGCAGCGCTGCAAGGTTGCCGCTGTGGTCCAGGTGGTCGTGACTGATCATCACCCGGGCCGGCGGTACCTGTCCCAACGCACGCAACGTCGGCAGCAGCATCCGCTCCTCGCCTTCGCTGCCTGCGGGCGGCCCGACGTCGTACCAGAGTGCGTGGTGGGCGGTCCGCAGCAGCACCGCCGTGCCCTGGCCGACATCGTGCACCACCAGTTCCAACTCCCCTTGCTGCGGCGCCGAGCGTGCCGGCCACAGCAACGGCAGGCACAGCAGTGACCCGGCAAGCACCGCACCCGCCCCGCGTGGCAACAGCCACCAGAACACCCCCAGCAGCGCCGCCGGCAACGCCCAGGCGGGCCCCTGCGCCAGCCACCACATCGCCTGCGGGTGCTCGGCCAACGGCTGCATCAGCTGCCAACTGGCATCGAACACCCAGGCTGCCGCGCGCCAAGGCCACTGCCCTGCTCCGCTGCGCAGGGCCTCCAGAGCGGTTCCCAGCAGAGCCAAAGGCACTACCAGCAGGCTCCACAGCGGAATGACCGGCAGGTTCACCAGCGGCCCCAGCCGTGCGGTGCCACCAAACAGCGCCACTGCCAGCGGCAGCAGAGCGACGCTGGCCACCCCCTGTCCTGCCAGAGCGCCGCGCAGCATTGCGGCGCCCCCCTTCGGTCGCCCCTGCGGCAGGCACCACAACAACCACAGGACGCCGCCGAAACTGAGCCAGAAGCCCGCAGACAGCACCGACAGCGGGGCCGGCAACAGCATCGCCAGCGCGGCAAGCGCCAAGCCCTGTGCCACCGTCACCGGACGGCGGACGACGCGCGCCAAGGCCACCACCGCGATCATCAACGCGGTGCGTACGGTCGGCAGCTCGCTGCCCGCAACAACGGCATAGCCGACCGCTGCAACCGCTGCCGCACAGGCCGCCGCCTGCGGTCGTGGCCAGAACCTGGCAAGCCCCGGCCAGGATCGCCAGAGAACAGAACACAGCAATGCGGCGAAGCCCGCCACCAGACCGACATGGAAACCGGAGATGGCGATCAGATGTGTCAGGCCCAGCGCGCGCAGCTGCGCCCAGTCGATATCGGACAGGCCACGCGTATCACCCAGCGCCAGAGCCTGGATGAACCGCGCCGAGGGATGTGCGATCTGCCTGGCGATGGCCGCACTGGTGCGCTCGCGCCAGGCGGGCAGACCATGTGCAGGACGCAGCTGCCGCGTAGTGTGGGCATCACGCACGTTGCCACTCGCTGCCAGCCCACGCAGCAGCGCATGCCGTTCGCCATCGAAGCCACCCGGGTTGATGCGTGAACGTGGCGGTCGCACGCGCAGTGACAACTGCCAGTCCGCCCCAGCGTGCAGGCGATGTCTCTGATCAGTCCCGGCGTCGGCCGGCCCGCCCCGGGGCGCGTGCCAGAGCACCTGCAGCCGCTTGCCACGCAGCGTCGGTATCGCATCGGACGCATCGACCCGGAACTCGAACCGGGTGTATCCAGGCGCTTGCTTCGGCAGGTCGACAACCTGACCCCGGACAAGCACATCCTGCGCAACAGCACCGGCCGGCAGCTGCGCCTGCAGTGCCCAATACCCATGGCAGCACGTCCAGGCCAGGCCGAACAGCAGCGCAGCCGCCGCGCGTCCTCGCCAGCGCAACACCCAGCCCAACGCAGCCACGGCGGCGGCCGGAGCAGAAGCCCATAGCGGTGGCAACGCCGGCAACAGCACGCAGGCCAGCGCGCCAATGACCAGAGCGGCAGCGCATGCGGGGCCCAGCAAGGGCGACGAGATCCGGTCGACAACCATCACCACAGCGTGCCGAGGAGCAGCCTCACGCAACCATCAGGCAACGCCGTGTGCTTCTGTCAGCGCCCCACTAGCGCCGCACGCTGCCGCGGTGGAAGTTGACCCTGAAACTGGCGCCGCCCCCGACAGCCTCGCCCACGCTCACCGTGCCGCCGTGGTGCTGCACGATTTCCTTGACCAGATGCAGGCCGAGGCCGCTGCCACTGCCGGCGGCGCGCAGGCGGTGGAACGGCTCGAAGATCGCCTCGCGGTCACCGACCGGCACACCGGCGCCCTGATCGCTGACTTCCAGCAGGCCCTGCCGGTCCAGACGCACGCAGATGGTGCCGCGCCCGCCGCCGTGGACGATGGCGTTGTGCACCAGATTGGCGATCACCCGGCCCAGGGCCAGGCCATCACCATGGATCCAGACCGGCGTATCCGGCGCATCAACCTCGAAGCCATAGCCGGCGCCAACGACCAGCGGAGCGAGGTCGGCGGCCGCTTCGCGCACGACATGCGCCAGGTCCAGCCGCTGCAACGCGGCGATGTTCCTGTCCAGGCGCTGCAGATCGAGCAGGTGCTCGGCGACGTTGCCGAGACGGGCGACATCGGTCAGCAACTGCGATTTCAGCTCCCCCTGCGGCAACTGCGACAAGCGCGCCTGCACCACCGCAATCGGCACCCGCAGTTCATGCGCCGCATCGGCCAGGAACTTGTCGCGTGCTGCGTAGCCCTGCTGCACCTTGTCGATCGCATCGTTGAACGCTTCGACCAGAGGCGCCACCTCGGTCGACACCAGCTGCGCGTCCAGGCGCGCACCGGGCTGGCCGATATCCAGTTCCTTGGCCTGCTGCGCGGACCGGCGCACGCCACGCATGGCGCGATGGATTACCGTCGGCATCACCAGCAGCGTGACCACGATCAACGGCAGGAAGAACCACAGGCCGATCAACCGCAGCACCATCAACGCGCCATCCAGCAGGCCGCCCTTCGGCGCCCCGCCCACCATCACCGTGATGCGGCGTCCGTCTTCATTGCGGATCATCACCCGGGCCACGTCCAGGTACGGCGGTACCAGCGACCCCAGCTCGGTGGCACCCAGTGTCGGCAGGCGGGCCAACAGCGGCGCGTGAATGGCAGGCAGCGTGCCGCGCTGCAGCCATGCGCCGCGATCGTCGACTGCCGCGAACCACAGGTTGCCACCGGCACGCGCATCGAGCTTCTGCCAGCGCGCTTCATCCAGCACCAGCCGGCCGCCTTCGCTGTGCACGGCGTTGGCCGCGCTCTCGGCCATGAACATGTCCATGCCCCAGGTGTCCTTGTCGCCCCACGTCAGGATCAACGCAACCACGGCGAACAACACCGTGAAGGCCTGCGCCAGGAACAACCGCCATGCCAGACCCAGCGTGATCGAACGGATCGGTCGCGCCATCTCAGGCCTCCGCCAGCAGGTAGCCGACGCCACGGATCACGTGGATCTCCACGCCTGCCCCCGCCTGCTGCAGCGCCTTGCGCAGCTTGGAGATATGCGCGTCGAGCGCATTGGACTGGATCTCATCATCGAACCCGTACACCGCCGCTTCCAGCGCACTACGGGTGACCGTGCGACCCTGCCGCATCGCCAGCGCCTGCAGCACCAGCACCTGTCGCCGCGGCAATGCGACCGGCTGTCCATCCACCTGCGCCTGCAGCGATTCGAAATCAAACTCCAGCCGGCCCAGCCGCAACCGGGGGGTCACCATCGCCGACGGTCGACGCGATACGGCACGGATGCGCGCCATCAGCTCTTCGATCGCCACCGGCTTGACCAGGTAGTCATCGGCGCCGACATCCAGCCCCTCCACCTTGTCCGACAGCGCGCCCTTGGCGGTGAGCATGATCACCGCCAGGTTCGGCCGCAGCGCACGGGCGGTCGCCACGAAGCCCACGCCATCACCGTCCGGCAGCTGCCGATCAAGCAGCATCAGCTGGTGCACCGGCTCACGCAGGGCGAGCGCCGCCTCGGCCAGGCTGCCGACCACGTCGGCGACCACCCCCTGGCGCTCCAGCCCGGACTGCAGGGCTCGCGAGAGATCGGGATCATCTTCGACCAGGAGAATGCGCATCGGGGGCTCGGCAACCGGAAACGGAGCCGATCATAGTGCCTTCGGCGTGCAAGTGGCGCCGATGCAGCAGATTGCGCCTGCGCAATGTTCCGACAATGTTGTGCGCGCAGCATCCATCGCCATCCCCGCAAAGTAGTACGTTGATGACTTCACTGCCCCCCGCCCTGCTGCGCCCCCTGCTGTGCACCGTCGTTCTCTCCACGCCGCTGCTGGCAAACGCGCAGGAACAGCGCCCGGGCGTGCAGGCCGGCATCACCTTCGGCGCGACCACCGGTGCCTACGCGCACTATGACGACAAGCCGCTGGTGCTGCCGGCGCTGTCCTGGCAGGGCAAGCGCTTCTTCGCCAGCCCCGGCTCGCTCGGCATGAACCTCTACAAGGCCGATGGCCTGCGCCTGTCGGCCGTGGCTACGCCCTACACGTTGCGTTTCAAGACCGACGACGTGAACGATCCGCAGCTGCGCCGCCTGCACAGCCGGCAGATGTCGGCGATGGTCGGCATCAATGCCGACTACAGTGCGGACTGGGGTGCGGTGGCGGCCAGCGTGAAGCGCGAAGTGAGCGGGCATGGCGGCGGTGTTGAATCAAGCCTGCACTACAGCTATCCGATCCAGGCCGGTCGCTTCACCTGGGTGCCGCGTGTGGGCGTGGTGCATTCCAGCGCACGCCTGCTCGACTACTACTACGGCATCAGCGACGAGGAGGCCCTGCGCTCCGGGCTGGCAGCCTACAAACCCGGCAGTGCCACCTCGCCGAGCCTGCAGATTGCAGTCAGCACGCCGCTGGGCACGAAATGGCGTGCGACCGGCGTGGTCGCCAACCAGTGGTTCGGTGATGCCGTCGAGGACAGCCCGATGGCACGACGCAGCAGCCAGACATCCGCTTTCATCTCGCTGATGCGCGCGTTCTGACCGAACCCGCATCCGCCCCACGGACAACAAGGATCCCGCATGGCCGCCGTCACCCCCACCGCCGATGCCAACGCGATCCTGCGCGCACCGGATCTGGACAGCGCCGAGCGCGCCTACCTCGGCCTGCTGCCGGACATGGATCATGTCGATGCACTGACCCGACGTGCACTTGGCCTGTCGCGCGCTGCCGATGCGGCGCGCGGCTATGCCCTGTCGATGACCCTGGTCGGCCTGCGCCTGCAGGAACTGGAGATGGGCGAGCCGTGCGCGGCCGAGTATCGGCAGGCAACGCTGCGCAGCCTGCGGCAGGCCTTCACTGCTGCCTGAGCATTCCGTCAGCGGAAGGTTGTCCAGGCCAGAACCGCGGACAGCAGCGCGACCCACACCACCGCTTTGAAGGTGCCTTCCAGCATGTTGCCGCCGAACAGCAGATCGATGATCGGGTTCGGCCGTGAAACGGGAGCATGGTCACTCATGGTGGCGTCCTGTGGTTTGGGAACTGCGTCACCGATGATACAAAAGCTTGACATTCCTGTTGCTGTTTCCGGTATGGTCGATGCAACGCGGCGTTCAAGGATGATCGATGCTCAAGCGTGCACTGTTTCCCGTAGTCGCCCTGCTGCTGGCCGCACTGGTCATCGTGCTCTCCTGGCAGAACCGCCAGTTGCGGCAGGTCAACGAACAGATGGCGGCGCAACTGCAGCAGACCCAGCTGGATGCACATGGTCCTGCCATCGGCACCCGGCCTGAACTGCTGACGCTGCGGACGACGCAGCAGACCCATGTCGATATCGGTGGCGCCCGCGCCGTTCCGCAGATCCTCTACTTCTTCTCTACTGCCTGCCGCTACTGCCTGGCCTCGGTGCCACAGCTGCAGCAGATCGCCGCTGCACGCGGCAGCGCCGAACTGGTGGGCGTCGGCCTGCCACCGTATGACCAGCTTGCCGGGTACGCCGGCAAACACGCGCTGGCGTTTCCGATCGCCGTCGACGATCAGGGCGAAGTCTCCAAGCGCTACCGCGCCACGCTGACACCGATGCTGATGGTGCTCGCCGCGGATGGCAGCGTCGTCTACAAGCATGTCGGCCAGCTCGACACAGAGACGGTACAGGCCGTCGCCAAGGCAATGAATCCGGGAAGCCACACCAACTGAAGGAGATACACATGATCGGGAAGAAAACGCTGTTCTCGTCCGTCGCCGGTATCGTCATCGTTGCTGCAATGTCATTCGGTGCCGCACAGGCCTTCGCCACACCGGTGAAGACCGGCTTTGCGCCAGGCTGCGTGGATACCCCCGGGTGCATGTTCGGCGGCAATGGCCGCGCCGGCGGCACCCGCATCTGCTGCGTCGCCAACTGATTCCGCTTCGACACCGCCCCGCAAGCGGTGACCTCATGTTCCATCGCCATTCCAAGGAGATACACATGATCGGAAAGAAGAAACTGTTCTCGTCCATTGCCGGCATCGTCGTGGTTGCCGCCATGTCATTCGGTGCCGCTCAGGCCTTCGCCACTCCAGTGAAGACCGGCTTCGCACCGGGCTGCAAGGAACATCCCAGCTGCCCGTACGGCAATGCCGGCTCTCACGGCCTGCTGATCTGCTGCGATCCCATGTGATCCACCTCGACGCTCTGCAAAGGAGATACAGATGATCGGAAAGAAGAAGCTGTTCTCGTCCATTGCCGGCATCGTCGTGGTTGCCGCCATGTCATTCGGTGCCGCTCAGGCCTTCGCCACGCCGGCCAAGGCCGGGTTCGCACCGGGCTGCGAGTTCACCCCGGGTTGCCCGTATGGCGGTTCAGGGCATTGGTCCGGTCCTCGCCTGTGCTGCGATCCGCTCTGAGCCTGCTTGAAGGTTCCAGCCATGTCGTGACCTGAGCCCAGGCTTCCCGGCCAACGGGGTCACTTCCGGGCAAACGGGCCGGACTGCCTTCACAGGCGGCCCGGCCTTTTTCATGGCAGTGACCTGCAGCTGCCCCGACCCAGCCCGGATTCATCCTTGCTGGCTCTCGTTGGCACGCACTTTTCCCGCCTTCGTCGGATACCGGTTTCACACCACAGGCCGCAGTGCAACGCTGGACTCCCTTCTCCGGAGCACCGTGCCATGCCGATGCTTGCCTTGCTGCTGTTGATGGCCGGTCTATGCAACCGTGACGCCGACACCGGAAGCGATTCGCTGCGATTGCAGATCCTGCAGGCCGATGCCCAGCGTGCCGCCAGCGAGCCAGACACGCACGGCCAGACGGACAGCCAGAGCGTGCAGATCCTGCGCTTGAGTGCGGACCGCGTACTGCAGGTGGCCCATGGTCGCGTGCACGCTGAAGCGCCTGCGGGACAGCGCGGGCAAACGCACTCCCGGGGCCTCATGCAGCTGTGGCAGCGCGTGGATGGTCATTGGCAGCTGCAGCGCAGCGCCAGTGTCGAGCAACGCGGTTGACGATGACAGCAACCGGCCAGGCGCAGACGAGCGCGAATTGCAGGCACAAAAAAACCGGCCCAAGGCCGGCTTTGATCGTGTCCACCGCTGCTCCGGCGATGCCGGGAACCGGTGGTGGGCGGTACAGGGTTCGAACCTGTGACCCCTACCATGTCAAGGTAGTGCTCTACCGCTGAGCTAACCGCCCAAAAATTCCGTACAGCCCGCAGGCTGGTGCTTCTACGTAAAAACCCGGCGCCAGGGCCGGGCTTTTCATGCTCACGACAGCCCCCTGGGGGACTTCGTGGTGGGCGGTACAGGGTTCGAACCTGTGACCCCTACCATGTCAAGGTAGTGCTCTACCGCTGAGCTAACCGCCCGTTTGTTGCTTCTGCAGCGCCGCGATTGCGTCGGTGCAGGCCGCGTATATTACGGACGACGACCGGCAAGCGCAATACTTTTGTGAAGAAAAGCCGCTTTACCGCGTTCAGCCCAGGCTGGCTTCCTTCAGCTGCCTGATCTGGTCGCGGACCCGGGCGGCATCCTCGAATTCCAGGTCCTTGGCATGCTGGTACATCCGCTGCTCCAGGGCCTTGAGGCGAGCGGCCAACTGCGCCGGGCTGAGCGAACGGTAGTCGGCGGTGTCTTCGGCCACACCCGCCCGCCCCTTGCCCTTGCCCTTCTTGGCTTCCTTCTCGGCAGCATCCGAACGCGCGCCTTCCAGCACGTCGACAATCGGCCGCAGGACCGAGCGCGGAATGATGCCGTGTTCCTGGTTGTACTCGACCTGCTTGGCGCGACGACGGTCGGTCTCGTCAATCGCTGCCTGCATCGAACGGGTGATCCTGTCCGCATACAGGATCGCCTTGCCGCGCACGTTGCGGGCCGCACGGCCGATGGTCTGGATCAACGAACCAGTCGAGCGCAGGAAGCCCTCCTTGTCCGCATCCAGGATCGCCACCAGCGAGACCTCGGGCATGTCCAACCCCTCGCGCAGCAGGTTGATGCCGACCAGCACATCGAACTTGCCCAGGCGCAGGTCGCGGATGATCTCCACGCGTTCGACGGTATCGATGTCCGAGTGCAGGTAGCGCACGCGGATGCCGTGCTCGGTGAGATACTCGGTGAGGTTCTCGGCCATGCGCTTGGTCAGGGTAGTGACCAGCACGCGGTCACCGGCCTTGATCCGCTCGTTGGCCTCGCTCATCAGGTCATCGACCTGGGTGCCGACCGGGCGGATCTCCACCACCGGATCGATCAGGCCGGTCGGGCGCACCACCAGCTCGGCCATGTCCTCACCGGCCTCACGGAATTCGTAAGGGCCCGGCGTCGCCGAGACATAGATGCTGCGCGGGCAGCGCGCCTCCCATTCCTCGAAACGCAGCGGACGGTTGTCCAGAGCCGACGGCAGACGGAAGCCGAACTCGACCAGGGTTTCCTTGCGCGAACGGTCGCCCTTGAACATGGCGCCGATCTGCGGAATGGTCACGTGCGATTCGTCGATCACCAGCAACGCATCGGCCGGCAGGTAATCGAACAGGGTCGGCGGCGGCTCGCCCGCGTTCTTGCCGGTCAAATGCCGCGAGTAGTTCTCGATGCCATTGCAGAAGCCCACTTCGGCCATCATTTCGAGGTCGAACTGGGTGCGCTGGGCCAGGCGCTGCGCCTCGACCAGCTTGTTCTGCGCGTACAGCTGCTCCAGCCGCTCCTTCAGCTCGACCTTGATGGTCTCCACCGCTGCCAGCACGCGTTCGCGCGTGGTGGCGTAGTGGGTCTTCGGGTACACCGTGAAGCGCATCAGGTTGCGCATGGTCTCGCCGGTGAGCGGATCGAACATAGTGATCTTTTCCACCTCGCCATCGAACAGTTCGATGCGCAGGGCCTCACTGTCCGATTCTGCCGGGAACACGTCGATCACTTCACCACGCACGCGGAAGGTACCGCGCTGCAGTTCGTACTCATTGCGCGTGTACTGCAGCTGGGTCAGATGATTGATCAGGTCGCGCTGGTCGATGCGCTCGCCCTTGGACAGGATCAGGCGCAGCGACAGGTAGTCTTCCGGTGCGCCCAGGCCGTAGATGGCCGACACGGTCGCCACCACGATCGCATCCGGTCGCGACAGCAGAGTCTTGGTCGCCGCCAGCCGCATCTGCTCGATGTGCTCGTTGATCGAACTGTCCTTCTCGATGAAGGTGTCCGACGACGGCACGTAGGCTTCCGGCTGGTAGTAGTCGTAATAGCTGACGAAGTACTCCACCGCGTTGTGCGGGAAGAACGCCTTGAACTCACCGTACAGCTGCGCGGCCAGGGTCTTGTTCGGCGCCATGATCAGCGTCGGCTTCTGGATCTGCTGGATGACGTTGGCGATGGTGTAGGTCTTGCCCGAGCCGGTCACGCCCAGCAGGGTCTGCTTGGCCACGCCAGCCTCGAAATTGCTGGTCAGCTTGGCGATGGCATCGGGTTGGTCGCCCGCCGGCGAATACGGCGAGACAAGTTGAAAACTGTCGCTCATGGTGCTGCCAGGTCTCGGGAACGGTGAGTATACGAGGAGGTCGGTGACGGACGGCTGAGGGCAGTTCCGAAACTGGCCGGGGCATTCACCGATGTGCACCGCGGCACCAAGGGTTCAGGGTCGACAGCACCCTCTTTCAGGCCATCCAGCATGCCCCTTTCCGACCCGTCCGCGAGACTTTCCGCCGGCTACACGCTGCTTCAGCTGCTGATGGCGATCGCCCTGCTGAGCATCTTGGCCGCCCTCGCCCTTCCGGCATTCCAGGCGTTGCGAGACCGGGTAGCCTGCGATTCGGCGCGGCTTCATCTGCTCTCCGCGTTTGCCTCGGCGCGCAGCACAGCATTGAGCCGGCGACAGTCAGTCAGCGTGTGCGCCAGCTCCGATGGGCGTCATTGCATTCAGGATTGGAGCGCCGGCTGGATGATCTATCTAGACCCAGACCGACAGGGCCAGCCCGGCCAGCAGGCGGACGTGCTGCACCATCAGCCAAACACGCGCTCCTCCGGCGTCCGGGCCATATCAAGCGACGGGAGACGATCACTGCGCTATGCCGCAGACGGACGCAGCCTGGGCAGCAACCTCACCGTCACGATCTGCGCACGCGGGCGGCGTCATGGCCAGGTAATCGTCAACAACAGCGGGCGCGCGCGATCGGTCCGGGAGGCCGATCCACCTCCCTGCTACTAGGAGCCACAACACACAGCATGAAACGACAAAAGCCGCGATTTCTCGCGGCTTTTGTACAATCTGGCGCCCGAAGTTGGACTCGAACCAACGACCCCCTGATTAACAGTCAAGTGCTCTAACCGGCTGAGCTATTCGGGCGGGGAGGCGCATTTTAGGGGGTGCCGCAAAAGGATGCAACCCTTTTTCCGCTGCGACCCGCAATGATCACCAGCAGCCGGACACCTTGGATTCGGCAGGCGTTTTCACGCTGGCCTGGTTCAGGGTCATCGTGCCGCATTTGTCCTTGGCCTGATTGCCTTTCGGCGTGGCGGTGATGGTGAACGTGGACTGCGTCTGCTGGATGCCCAGCGTGTACCACGCCGTACCGCCTTCCCGCGGCGACTGGGTGGAGCCCAGGGCATAACCGGCGTAGGTATTGTTGACGGTGTGGAAGCGTTCGGCCATCTGCGCATACTCGACCAGATCGGCCTTGGCCTGCGCACGCCGCGACTTGCGGACCTGGTCCTGATAGGACGGTACTGCCACGGCGGCCAGGATGGCCACCACCGCAACAGTAATCATCAGCTCGATCAGGGTGAACCCCCCTGCCCGCGGATGCAGGCAGCTGGCACGACTGGATCGGAAGGAAAACATGGGCGGTCTCCGTTACTGGATCTGGCGCCAGGACTGGCGACCACAGGGATAAGGCAGGTACATCGGCGGGGCGCCGGCAACGTTGACCACCATCCAGCAACCGCTACCGGGAACAGCCGGGGGCGCGGCGCCGCCGCCCGGGTTGGCGGGTGCTTCGAGGCGCGGCACCACCGAAACAGCCACATCCTTGATCGGCGCGGTGCCGCCGGTATCCAGCGCGATGGCAGCGGTCCCCTTGCCATAGCCTGTCCCGCCAGGCGAGCCGGTACGCACTGTCGACAACGCAGGCGCACCCGAGCGCGCATCAAGGCCGAACAACCAGTTCGCACCGACCGTACTGCAATCGGTCGCGGTCACCTTCGCCGCATAGGTCGGCATGAACAGTACGCCGGACACGATTTCAGGATAGCCGACGAAACGCTCACCGGTGGGCAGATCGATGGACCACCCCAGCATGTTGGAAGGCCTGGTGCCCACCGTCATGGTCCGCGATACGCCATCGGTGCCGGTAGACACCGCGTAGGGCAGCAGATTGCTGCGCGTCACCGTAGTGATCGTTGCTCCAGAGCGGTCCGTGATTGAGTACAGCGACTGCAACGTGACGTCCTTGGCATCGTTCAGGAACGAGAAGCTGCCGGTACCGAACACCAATTGCACGCCACCACCTTCACCCGTGGCAGCCGCCAGACCGCCGGTGATCGGCTGCCGGTAGGTCTGGGAATTCTCCACTGAAGCAAGGGAGGTGAACACTGGTGTGGAAATCGAGTTGGAGGTGGACAGCAGGTCGAAACGCCACACAGCCCCCTTGGCGTCGGCACCGTACACGGTGTCTGCATAGCCATCGCGTACCGCGATTGAAGGATCGACGTTGTTCTTGCGGTCAAGCACCACGATGTTGCCGAGACCGTTCACACCGGCTGGAACATTGCTGCCGGTTTCTGCCGCCTCGATCATGCGCACGGTCGGGTCACCGGTACCCGAGTCGAGGTCGACCACGAACAGCACGGCCTTGCCACTCTTGCTGTTGTAGCCGTTGCCGAAGATCGCCTTCCAGCTCACGGTCGTACCCGACTTGACCGGCACGATCACCGGCTTGCCGAGCACGTGGCCAATGTTCTCGCGGATGGTCTGGGTGGCACCGGTGATGTCATTGATCTCCCACAGGCGACTACCTGTCCCGAAGCTGTCCGGGGTAGTGACGTCCAGCGCGAACACGCCGCGACCACCCGCACCGGTGGTGCCCACCAGCGTGGTGTGCCAACTGTTGCCATAGAACGTGTCGCCAACGGTGACAGGACCGTCGACGAAGTATCGATGCGGCACCTGGTCCTTGGCATTGAGCGGGTTGTAAGGCTTGAGGAGGTTGCCCATATGTCCGATCGAAGTCCCTGGGACATAGGCGAACGTCTCGCTGCCACCGTTGCCGGACACCTTGCCGGCCGCATCCATGCCGCCGTCGAAAGCGTGCAGCATGCCATCGTTGGCGCCCACGTAGACCATGTAGCGCTTGTCCTTCTTGGCCTTCATGTAGGCCTCGTAGGACGTGCCCAGCGTACCGCCCAACGCACGATAACCGTAATCATCGATGGGCGAGCTGATCAGCGGCGACGAGTTGATGATGTCACCCAGAATCGCGGTACGGTCGCGCAGCTTGCCACCATTGCGGACTTCACCCGAGGTGTCTCCGCGCAGGTAGGCCACTGCCGACGAAGCGGAGGCGCCGAGAGCGGTCAGTGCTGCCGCATCGCAACGGCTCATCGTCGGATAGAGGTTCGTGGGCGTGCCGCAAAGCGCCTCAAGGGTCACCGAGCCGTCGTTGAACTCGCTTACCGAACTGCCGTTGGCATAGTAGATCTTGCGTGCCGACGGTGCCGGGAAGGCAGTACTGGCCTCCCATATGGGGGTGTATACCGCAGCGCGGGTCTTGGGATCGACCGTGACCTGGTTCGCCCTGAGGCGGCTGAACCAGTCAGTGCCTTCATTGGCGACCTCATACTGCGGCGTCACGGTCAACGAACCGGCGCCGATACGCGCCCCCGTCAGCGCGATGCTGCCTGAGGGGGACGAACCGGATGCCACCGCAGAAAGCACGCGACGCATCGCGGCGGTTACTTCCGCCGGTGTCTTGGCGTTGATGAATTCACCACGGGTGTTGACAGTGGCATGCCAGAGCTCATCGATCACGCGACCATCGTCGGAATCCACCGGGTTGCCATTGGCGTTCCAATTCGGTGTCGTCGTGTACGGATCTTTCGTCGCGGCCTGGTTGACCTCGAAAATCCTGCCCTGCGCGCCAAGCGTCACAGCGTAGAAATTCATATGCAGATTGGTCTGGCAGTCCAGCCGCTTCCAATCGGCCGAACTCTTGCTCAGCGACTCACACTGCTTGCTGACGGGAACCTGCCCTGCCGGGAAGGCCGTACCACCGCGCAACGGTACCAGGTTGCTGCTGTCGTAGTACGCAGCAGCAATGTCGGCGATGGTATTGCTGTATCCGTCGGCGAACGGCGCTCCAGTGAAGTGCGTGGTACCACTGGAATCGGCGTTGCCGTAGTCGGTGCCATTCGGCACCTTGCTGCTGGTATTGGTATAGCCGTCGGTGAACAGCATGCCACCATTGCGCTGACAGGCCAGTGCGACCGGCGCGCCGGAATCGGTGCGCCGGAACTGCTTGCCGAGGAAGTCCACTGCCTCACGATTCGGCGTGCCACCGTTGGGCTTGAGCGAATAGATCTGTTGATACAGGGACGCTCGCTGCTTGGCCACGTCATACATCGTCACGTCGGTGCGATTGTTGATCGTGAAGTAGCCCACGCGCATGTTCTCGATCTGCCCCATCGCATGCGAGGACGAACCGACCATGGAGAGGATGCGGTTGCGGTGGTATTGGAACCAGTTCGCGAAGTTCTGGATCGCATCACTGTAGCCGCTGGTGTAGTTGCCCGAAGCAATGGTGTACCGGTACATGTTGCAGCCAGGGCCGCAGGCGTTCTTGATCAGCGGACGGCTCGCGGCGTCGGTCTTGTAGCCCGCCGGTGCCGGGGTGGCTTCCGGAAGATAGTAGGTGGCGGGGTAGTAGCGCATGGGAAGCTGGCAGTTCCCGGGCGACACCCAGTCGTCTGCCAGTGTGACCCACTTGCCGTTGCTGTCCTTCAAACCGTCGTTGTTGGAATAGACGTTGCCCCAGCGATCGGTATAGGTCGAATAGCAGATCTGACCGTTTGCGTAATAAAGCGTCCCTTTGGGAATGGTCATACCCGCAAGCACACGGAAACTCTCACCCGTATTGGCACGGGTGGCTTCCATGTTGTATGTCACCGCGTAGGCCGTGGAGAAGTCAGACCCGGTACGTGGATCCGCGCGTGTCAGGCCGATATCTGCAGGCTTCATCAGCACGCTGTTGGATGCATCGGCCTCCGCCAACCGCCAGGGGTCATACTTCACGTTCGGATCGAAATATCCCGCGTTGTAGGCAGGCGAACGCGCAAAACCGAACACATCGAACGGCGGAATCGCACGCCCCGGGCTGTAACTGCTGTTGTAACCGTTATGCGGGAACAGGTAGAGATAGCAGTCGATGGAGTTGTTGGTGCAACCGGCGCCAATGTCATAGAACACACCGGCCGACTGGAAGAAGCTGCTGCCATTCCATTGCATGCGGCCGTCGCCACCGACGAAGATGCGCTCGAAGGTCATCGAGTTGGAATCATCGACAGCCATGATGAATGCCGGCGGCGCCGAGCTGACCGAGTTCATCGGAGCCTGCGCGAGCTCGCCCTGCCCCTGCGCGGCGAACAGGTTGTAGATGAAGTACACACCTGAGGCGAGCAGCAATGCGCCCACGCCTGCGGTAATGCCAAATTTGCGCGTGACCATGGCAGCGACCCTCAAAGCTTGAATACAGTGTCGACAACCGCCGACGAGGACGGGCCCGCCTGCGAGTCCGTCGAGAACGAGGTGATCTGGTAGATCGGCGCGGTGGGATCCACCGGCTTGCCCATGCCCAGCGATCCACCGCCGATGATGCAGGTGTCGATCCGCCGCACGTTCACCGACTCGACCGCCGCGATCGCCTTGCCTCGCCCCCATGCGACCGGATCGTAGCCGTCATCGCAGTTGGGCTGGATGCTGCTCGCCTGGATCGGCGCATCACCGGCCAGCGAAGTCCGGTTGGCGATGGCTTCGATCGCCTGCTCGGTACGCCGCGTCACACTCTCGGCAGCCTGGAATGAGGTATTGGTGGCGCGATAGTTTGCCGCCATCTTCTCCTGCATGCCCGCAACCTGCATACCGGCGATGCCGATCAGGGCCAGCAGGATCAACATGATCAAGGCGACATAGAGCACTGCACCGCGCTGCTGTGCCGGGGCGACGAACGATCGGGAGGGACGTTTCATGGCGTCAGTTTCCGAAGAGGCGGTTGCGCAGGGCGATGGACGACTCGTACACCGCCCGGTAACGCGCGTCATTGGTGGCCGCCGGCGCAAAGCGCACGCCCAGCGACCGCGGATCATTGAGCTCGGCAGCCGATGCACGCGAGACCGATGGATTCGGACTGCGCGCCAGTATTCCTACCTGCACCATACCCACGCGCCGCCATTCCCCGGCGCCGGCCGGCGTAGCTGCTGTGGTCACCCCCGCTGCCGTGTTCTGCACGGTGATGTTTCCCGTCGGCAACGAGGTCTGGGTGATGACTGCTGTGGTGTCCTGACCGAACATCACCTGCAGGTTCTCGATGCCTTCAACCAGCTCTTCGCGAACAGTGTAGGTTCCGCCACTGTTCGCACGCGCGCGCATCAACACCGGCTCACCACTGGCCGACGTGCCCACGTAGTAGGCCAACGACTCGGCGCGGTATAGCATCGTTTCACCAGTCGGCTGCACGTTGTAACGCATGACAGAGGCGCCATTGGCAGTGACGGTACCGGCGGCGTAACTGCCGATGAAAACATCTGCGTGACTGCAGTCGGCGATACCGAACAGAGTCGGTGCGGCCACGCCGTCCTCGGTCAGGCGGGTACCCAGCTTGGGATCAAAGCCGATGGCGCTGTTGGCACCACTGCTGATGCTGGTGACCGGCACGCCGATCGGCGCCAGGTAGCGTAGAACCAGGATATCGCTGCCGCCGCGGGCGCCCAGCGCCTGCAGCGCGGACGGCAAGCCCGTCGGTGCGGTCCAGTTCTGCCCCAGTGTGAGGCTGTTTCCCGGCCCGGTGCCTGGTGCTTCGTAGCCCTGAACGGACACAGAAAAATCCAGCGGACTGCCACTGCCTGTGGTGACACCCGCAATGTTGACGACCGGATCGCCTTCACTCTTGACGAAATGCGCCTGGTCGTTGACGCAGCCAAAGTGTCCCGCCATGCGGATATCACGCTGCAGGAACTCCATGGCGAACCGCGCATTCTCCTGCGCGCGGGCCGCCCCCTGTGCCAACTGCGATGCTTCGCGCGATGCCGAGAATACCTGGATGACGCCCAGCATCAGAACCAGGCCGATCACCATCGCGATCATCACCTCGATCAGCGAGATGCCGGCGACGCGACGTAGACGGGTGGATACCGGGCTCACAGCTGGGTCTCCGCGGTAAAGGTCGTCAGCGAATCCGGATTGGTCTTGTCCCAGCGCTGGTCGCCCCAGGCGATACCCACGGTTACCCGACCATTGTTGTTGACCACCGTCGCGCTCGCACCGTCCCCCAGCGCCTGCACGACCTGGCACTGCCAGCGCAGGACGTTGTCGGAGACGGCTATCGAGCCCGTCGGGCGCGAGCAGCCGGCGCGAGGCACGGTGCCAGCGGCAAAGGATGCATTGGTGTACCAGGCAGCCTGATAGCGATTGGTCCGCATCTGGTCGAGTAGGTCATACGCCAGGTTGGTCGCCTGGGTACGGTAGTTCGCGCTCTGCACGAAGCGCACGTTCATCGTCTGCAGCAGGGCAAATCCCAACAAGCCGAACGCAAGCACGATGATGGTGATCAGCACCTCGATCATGCTGAAGCCTTCCGCCGAACGACGGCCGATGGGGGCATGCAAACGTCTCATGAGCAGGTCTCTTTCAGGCTGTTGAGCTGACCAGACGCATTGATGGTCAGACGACGTCGCAGGGGCTGCTTGTCGCAACTTGCTGGCTGCAGGGTCAGCTCCTGCGCATCGGCAGCGCGCCTGCGCCCGCGCCCGTCGAAGGCGATCGTGGCGCCGGTCGGCCCGGTCACCTTCACCGCGGAGTTGACCGTGACGTAACGGAGCACAACCTCACCTGTGGTGAATCCGCCGTCGGCATCAACATCGGCCCATGCCAGCATGCCCTTGCTCCAGGTTCCATCGCAGCTGGCGCCATCAGCACTGCCGCAGACCCCGCCACCGCGCTTGTTGCGGATCGCCTCGCTGCGGGCAAGGGCGACCAGCCCAGTGGCCTCATTGCTCGCGGTAGCGATCCGGTTGGAGCGGATCGTGTTCTGGAACGAAGGAAACGCGATCGTGGCCAAGATTGCCACGATGGCAATGGTGACCATCAGTTCGACCAGCGTGAAGCCATTGGACCGGCGCGATGACATTGGACGCTCCCCAGCGTGTTGGTGGCCACGATGGCGCACCGGCCTGCCGCCGGCAAGCGGCGGCAGGATGAACGGTCAGATCCGGGCGACGGGCGTCAAAGGCTTGACGACCCGCCCTGCCCCGGCCGGTCCGGCGCGGCCCCCCCGCGCCGTCCAGCTGCCCTCGCCTCGCTTACGCCAGCACCTGGTAGCAGGGCTGGTACTCGCCGGAGATCTTCATCCGGCGCTGCTCGACGAAGGCACGCAGCAGCGCGTCCAGGGCCTGCATCATGTCGGGGTCGCCATGGATCTGGAACGGCCCGAACTCCTCGATGCGGCGCATGCCGTCTTCCTTCACGTTGCCGGCGACGATGCCCGAGAACGCCCGGCGCAGGTCGGCGGCCAGCGCGTGCGGTGCGCGCCCGTGGTGCAGGTCCAGCGCCGCCATCGCTTCGTGGGTCGGCACGAACGGCTGCTGGTATTCCCACGGAATCTCGATGGACCAGTTGAAGAAGAACGAATCCTTCTGTGCCAGGCGATGCTCACGCACGCGCTTGATGCCGGCCGACATCTTCTTGGCCACCGCCACCGGGTCGCCGATGACGATTTCGTAGCGCTCGGCCGCAGCGTCGCCCAGGGTCAGGCGGATGAAGCGGTCGATCTGCTCGAAGTACGGCGCAGCCACGGTCGGCCCGGTCAGGATCAGCGGGAACGGCAGATCCTTGTTCTCCTCGCGCAGCAGGATGCCGAGCAGGTACAGGATCTCCTCGGCGGTACCCACGCCACCGGCGAACACGATGATGCCGTGGCCGATGCGGACGAAGGCCTCAAGGCGCTTCTCGATGTCCGGCATGATCACCAGGTGGTTGACGATCGGGTTCGGCGATTCGGCGGCGATGATACCCGGCTCGGTCAGGCCGATGTAGCGCGTCACGGTCCGGCGCTGCTTGGCATGGGCGATGGTGGCGCCCTTCATCGGGCCCTTCATCGCGCCCGGGCCGCAGCCGGTGCAGATGTCCAGGCCGCGCAGGCCCAGCTCGTAACCGACCTGCTTGGTGTACAGGTACTCGTCGCGCGAGATCGAGTGGCCGCCCCAGCAGACCACCAGGTTCGGGTCACCCGGGTTGAGGATGCGCGCGTTGCGCAGCAGCCCGAACACCGCATTGGTGATGCCCTCGGACGACTCCAGCTCGGCCGCGTAGGCCGGGCCCATCTCGATGGCCATGTAGGCCAGGTCGCGGACCACCGCAAACAACAGTTCGGCGACACCGCGGATGATTTCGCCATCGACGAACGCCATCGCCGGCGCATTGGCCAGGTCGATGCGCACGCCGCGATCCTGCTGCGCCACCTGGATGTCGAAGTCGGGATAGAGATCGCGCGCCGCGCGCGGATCATCGGAAGCACTGCCACTGGTCAGCACGGCCAGCGCGCAGCGGCGCAGCAGCTCGTGCATGCCGCCGCCGGAGGCATCGCGCAGGCGCGCAACCTCGGCCCGCGACAGCACATCCAGGCCACCACGCGGGTAGATCCGCGCGTCCTGCACCGGCAGCGTCCGCGCTGCCTTTTCGTTCGTTGTCATATCCACTTTTCTGCTTCCTTTAAGGTGTCCGACTGTACTGCCGCCCCCTTAAAAAGCAAAACGGCCGGGAAGCCCGACCGTTGGATAGGTGCGTCCCGCGTTCGCCGCTTCGGGACCGCTTCGGCGGCATCTGCGCCGCGCACGTGTCTGGATGCTACGCCGATGCAGGCCCCCCCGCAAGGACTTTCGCCTGAACGGAAAACGGCCGGGTTTCCCCGGCCGTTTCCGTGCACAGCTGTTGCTACGTCAGTTCATCAGAACTGGTAGCGGAAGCCCAGCTGCAGCGACCACTGCGACACACCCACGTCGAAGCCATCGGCGTCGGCGTTGGCGACGGTCGGGGTATCCGCACCGCGGTAGTTGTACACGTACTTGCCCTGGTGCATGCCCTGCAGGGTGGCAACGCGGCTGTCGGCGAAGAAGCCGTAGTCGTAGATGTTGCCCCAGTCCTTGTTGATCATGTTGCCGACGTTCTGGATATCCAGCCAGATCTCCGACTTGTGACCCTTCATGAAGCCCGGCAGCTGCTGGCTGATACGGATGTCGAAGGTGTTGATCCAGCCGCTGCGGAAGCCGTTGGCCGGCGCCGAGCTGCCTGCGTACTTGGCCAGGTCCGGATTGGCGGCCAGCCAGGTGAAGAAGTCCTTCTCCATCTGCGCGTTGGCGGTGAACTGGCCATTGGCAGCCAGGGTACCGAACAGCACATCGCCCGGGCCCTTCGGCACGTAGAACAGGTCGTTGGCCGAACGGCCATCGCCATTGGCGTCGTTGGCGTACACGTAGCTGTACGGACGACCGCTGCGGCCTTCGTACACCAGACCGATCTTGGTCTCGTAGTCACCGAAGAACTTGTGCTTCCAGTTCAGCGAGCCCGACAGGCGATCGCGGATCTGGTAGCGCGAGGTGTTCTCGACCGGGCTGTTGGCGTCGAAGGCGTACTGGTAGTTCCAACCCGAGCTGGCGGTGGAGCTGGTCAGCGAGCCGACTTCGGTGGCATCGGTATAGGTGTAGCCGATGTTCCAGGACCAGTCGCTGGTGTCGCTCCACGGCTTGGACAGCGACGCGGTGAACTGCGAAGTGCGGCCCTTGTCGGTGTTGTTGATCAGGTAGACGTTGTTGTAGTCCTTGTTGCGAGCAACACGGGCGTCGTTCGCGCTCCAGGCACCGACCTTGTTCTGTGCGTAGAACATGTCACGACCGTCCGGACCCTGATACTGCACCGGACCCATGTTCAGGTTCTGGTAGAACAGGCCGTCCTTGACCTTGGTGACCAGCAGTTCGGCCGAGGCCACGATGCCGTACCACGGGGTTTCATGGTCGAAGGCCAGGTTGGCCTTGTAGATCGACGGCAGCTTGAAGTCGTTGCCGACGAAGTTGACGTTCTGCTGGGTCGAGCCCGGGCCGCTCGGCACCGGCTGGTTGTCCTTGTTGCCATTGAACGGCAGGGCCGGATTGTAGGCACGCACGTTGTAGACGCTGGTGTTGAAGCCGGTCGCCGAGTAGCTGTTGCTCAGCCACACCTGCGGGGAATCACCCTGGAACAGGCCCACGCCACCGCGCAGCTGGGTCGGACGCTCGGTGTCGAAGGTGTAGTTGAAGCCAAAGCGCGGCTGCACCAGGAACTTGCTTTCGAAGACCTTGCTGTTGTTGTAGCCGAAGAACTGCGACGCCTTGTCGTTGTAGGCCGGGCTCGGGCTGGTGTCCGGACGGTCAGCACGCAGACCCAGGGTCAGGGTCAGGTTGCTGTTGACGTACCAGGTGTCCTGCACGAACAGCGCAAGGTTGCTGTACTTGTAATCAGCTGCGATCGAACCCGGGGTGCGCTCCGGGGCGTAATCGTAGGTGCTCCAGCGGCCGGCAGCGAAATTGTCCAGACCGTAGAAGGTGTAGGCACCCCACGAGTTGGCACCGTAGTAGTTGTAGATGTCGTTGGTGTCGTACGAGGCACCGAACTTCACGTCGTGGTTACCCAGGGTCAGGGTACCTGCACCGTAGTAGTTCCACGCCTTGGTGGTCAGGATGTTGTCCTGCGAGTTGACTTCGGTACCGAGGTACAGCGAGTCACCCGACGGTGCAGCAGCGGTGCCATCGAAATAGATGCGCACGCTCGGGGCGTTGGTATTGACCGCACGGATCGCCGAGAACTCGCGGTACGAAGCCTTGAACTCGGTGGAGAAGGTGTCGGTCCAGTCGCTGAACAGCTGGGCGACGTAGCTCTCGTTGGTCTTGTTGTGCTGGTACCAGTACGAGTTCAGCGACGCCGAGCTCGTGGTCATGCCGTTGATGCGCAGCTTGCTCTGGTCGATCTTGCTGTAGCGGATGTTGGCACGGTGGTTGTCGCTGATGTTCCAGTCCAGCTTCAGCGCGTACTCTTCCATCGAGGTGTCGCCATTGCTTTCCAGGCCACCGGCGTCGATGCCGTAGCCCTGCGCGATCTGCTGCGCACGGGTCACGTCAGCCAGGTTGAACTGGCCATTGGCCTTGCCCAGCGGGGTGGTCGACAGGTCGGCACCCGGAGCGGACTGCTCGAACTTCTCGTAGTTGGCGAAGAAGAACAGCTTGTCCTTGACGATCGGACCACCGACGGTCATGCCGTAGGTCTTTTCCTTGGTGAAGCCATTGAACGGCTGGCCTTCCGGGTTGTCACCGAACCAGTCGCCGTCACGGTAGGTGCCGTACACCGAACCGTGGAATTCATTGGTACCCGACTTGGTCACCGCGTTGACGGTAGCGCCGGCAGCGGCAGCGATGCTGACGTCGTAGTTGGACAGGTTGATGTCCAGCGCCTCGATGGCTTCCATCGCGACCGGCTGGCGGCGGGTCGGCATGTTGTTGCCTTCCAGGCCGAAGGTATCGCTGGCCGAAACGCCGTCGATGCTGATCGAGTTGAAGCGCGGGTTCTGGCCGCCGGCCGAGATCGAGCCCGATGCGCGATCGATGAAGGTCACGCGCGGATCCAGACGCATCAGATCCTGGATGTTGCCGCCGATGGACGGCGCAACTTCGATCTGCTGCTGGCTGATGTTGGTGCCCGAACCCATCTTGGTGGCACTGAACACTTCCGAGCCGCCGCCGACAGCGGTGACCTGCACGGTGTCCAGGTTGGTCGCGGCGAGGTCGCCGGCCAAGGTGGCGTTGATGGTGCCGGTCTGGTTCACGCCCAGGTAGACGCCATCTTCGGTCTTGGTACCTTCACCCGGCTTGGTGATGGTGATCGAGTACGGACCACCCACGCGCAGGCCGCGCGCGTTGTAACGACCCGCCGCATCGGTGGTCGCACGCGAAACGGTGCCCGACTCGGTGTGGGTGATGGTGACTTCAGCACCGGCGACGGGCTGGCCGGCACGGGACACGACCTGGCCGCCGACACCGGCAGAGGTGCTCTGGGCGAAGGCGGGAGCGGCGGCGAGCGCAGCCACGAGACCAAGGGTGAGCTTGGACATCCGGAATGGGTGAGTCATTGTTCGGTAGCCTCGATGCGAGTTGGCGATGGCGGAAAAAAAGCGCATCCAAGCAGCCTTGCGGGCGGCTGTTCGGACATTTATCTGGGGTTCCCTACCGTGAACGGCAGCTGCCGCAACGGTTAACACTAGATTAACACGCTACGCTTTCAATGTGACGGTTGTGCGACAAACGGCACCGGATCGCAACGCTATCGTGACGGGATCTTCATTCCGCTTTACGAACGTCTTCACTCGTCGATGGCGGATTGCCCGCATCGAGCACCTGCCCCCGCCACGCCTGTCCAGCGGCGGACAACAGGGTCACGGCCGCCGCAGCGGCAGCCTCCGGGCCACGCGCGGACGGGTCCTGGTCGATCGAATAGGCCCGCGCCCGCAGGGCAGTACGCAAGGGGCCGGGGTAAAGACCACTTACCCGCACCGGGCTGCGGGCCAGCTCGTCATGCAGGCTGCCGATCAGCCCGCGCAGGCCATGCTGGGCGGCGCCATAGCCGCCCCAGTACGCCTGCCCCACCCGCTCAGGGGCATCCACGGTGAATACCAGTGCCGCGTCTTCACGCTGGCGCAGCAACGGCAGGCAGGCCTGGGCCAGCCAGGCAGGAGCGGTCAGGGTGACGTGCACGGCACGGGCGAAACTGGCCGGGTCGGCCAGCTCGAACGGGGTCAGGCCCGGAAAGTGCGCTGCACAGACCAGCAGGCCATCAAGACGTCCCAGCTCCTGCGCCACGGCCTGGGCCAGTTCGGCATAGTCATCAGGACCTGCACCTTCCAGGTCCAACGGGTACAACAGGGGTTCCGGCCCGACCGCCTGCACCTGGGCATAGACCCGGTCCAGCCGGCGTGGCTTGCGCCCCAACAGGACCACGGTCGCTCCCGCCTCGGCGGCAGCCACAGCAGCGGCACTCCCCAGCCCACCACCGGCGCCGGCAACGAGCACCACGCGATCCTGCAACGGGCGGCCATCGAGCGCCCCGTCTGCCGGTGACGTCGATGGCCAGGCGCTCATCCCTGCGCAGCCTCTTCGACGATGCGCTTGAGCTCGCCGGCTTCGAACAGTTCCATGACGATGTCACAGCCGCCGATCAACTCACCGTTGATGAACAGCTGCGGGAAGGTGGGCAGATTGGAGAAGCGCGGCAGGTTGGCGCGGATCTCGGGCTCTTCCAGCACATTGACCGTGCGCAGCGCAACGGCGCCTGCGGCCATCAAGGCCTGCACGGCGCGGCTGGAATAGCCGCACATGGGGTATTGCGGGGTGCCCTTCATGAACAGCACGAGCGGGTAACGATCCACCTCGGCCTGGATTTGCTGCATTACCGCCACACCTCACTCCTTGCGTCGCCGGACAAACCAACCGTGATGGTCGGCTAGACTGCCCACGGTAGCCCCCATTGTAAGCCGATGGTACCGGCTGCCGCCGCCCCCTGGCCACGAACCTGTCCATGCCCGTCGAATTGCCCGCCCTGCCCTACCTGCCCTCGTCCCTGCAGCCGCACCTGTCGGCACAGACCGTGGAACTGCATCACGGCCGCCACCATCGCACCTACGTCGACGCGGTCAACGCCGCCATCGTCGGCACCGAATGGGAAGAAGCCACGCTGGAGGACATCGTCCGCCACGCCCAGGGCGCGCTGTTCGATGCCGCTGCCCAGGCCTGGAACCACGGCTTCTACTGGCAGTGCCTGCGCCCGCGTGGCGGTGGCGAACCGCAGGGTCGCTTGGGCGAACTGGTCAAGCGCCAGTTCGGCGACGGCCAGCGTCTTCGCGAAGAGTTCAACCGGACCGCGCTTGGCCTGTTCGGCTCCGGCTGGGTGTGGCTGGTACAGCACCCGGGTGGGCAGCTCGGCCTGCAGGCGACGCGCAACGCGGGCACGCCGCTCACCGGCGACAGCACGCCACTGCTGTGCTGCGATGTCTGGGAGCACGCGTACTACACCGACTACCAGAATGATCGTGCGCGTTATCTGGAAGCATTCTGGCAACTGGTGAACTGGGAGTTCGCCGAGAGCCAGCTGCGCTGATACGGACGGGCATCCGCCGGGCATGGCCCGGCGCTACCGGCATCACGCCGCGCCGTGGTGGATGCCTACCTTGGTGGGCACCGCTCTGGTAGCTGCCCACCTTGGTGGGCATTGCCGGCCAGCGGCCGGCACTACCTGGATCAGCGGCGTCCGCCGGCCGGCCCCGTTTGATCAGCCGTTGCGCAGCGCGTGCACCGCTGGAGCCACTTGGGCCTGACGGTCCAGTTCCAGCCCAACCTGCACCAACGCATCGGCCAGTGCACCGGCATCATCATCCCGCAGCGTCGCGTGACCGACCTTACGGCCATCACGCGATTCCTTGCCGTAGTCGTGCCAATGGCCGCTGGCCTGCTGCAGCACCGGCGTCGGGTCAGGCATCGCCCCCAGCCAGTTCAGCATGCAGGCATGGCCAAGCATGCGGGTACTGCCCAGCGGCAGACCGAGCACCGCGCGCAGGTGGTTCTCGAACTGCGAGGTTTCGCTGCCTTCGATGGTCCAATGACCGGAGTTGTGCACACGCGGCGCCATCTCGTTGGCCAGCAGTTCACCGTCGCGGCAGAACAGCTCCAGCGCAAACACGCCCACGTACTGCAGGTGTTCGGCGACACGCTGGGCATAGCCGATCGCCGCTTCGTGCTCGGCAGCGGACAGCACCGCCGGCGCCACGCTGGCCGACAGCACGCCGTCGACATGCCAGTTGCCGGTGACCGGCCAGGCCAGGAAGCTGCCATCGCGGCCGCGCACGGCCACCACGCTGACTTCGCGCTGGAAGGCGACAAAGCCCTCGAGGATCAGGCCGGTGCGCTCGACCTGCGCACCCAGCGCCTGCCAAGCCGCATCGATGTCCGCTTCGCTGCGCAGGCGGAACTGGCCCTTGCCGTCGTAGCCCAGGCGGCGGGTCTTGAGGATGCACGGCAGACCGAATTCGGCGGCCTTGGCGGCCAGTTCGTCGCGGCTGCGGATATCGGCGAACGCCGGCAGCGGGATACCCAGCTGCTGGAACATGGTCTTCTCGCTCAACCGGTCCTGGGCCACGGCCAGCGCCGACGGCGGCGGGTAGACCGGCACGCGGTCGGCCAGCCATTGCGCGCTGTCAGCCGGCACGTTCTCGAAATCGAAAGTCACCACATCGACTTTGGCAGCGAAGTCCGCCAGCGCCTGCCGATCATCGAAGGCGCCGACGGTGAGCGGCGCCAGTGGGCCGCTGCAGGCGTCGGCCGCCGGATCATACAGTTCGAAGCGCAGTCCCAGCGGCGCACCAGCCAGGACCATCATGCGGGCGAGCTGACCGCCGCCGAGGATGCCGACGGTCAGGCTCATTGGCGCGGATCGTCGTGGGCCATCACGTCTTCGGTCTGGCGCGCGCGGAAAGCATCGAGCGCCTGGCCGATCGCCGGCTGGTCGCTGGCCAGCATCGCCGCGGCGAACAGCGCGGCATTGGAGGCGCCGGCATTGCCGATGGCGAAGGTGGCGACCGGGATGCCGGCCGGCATCTGCACGATCGACAGCAGCGAATCCATGCCATTGAGGGCCTTGGACTGCACCGGCACGCCCAGCACCGGCACTGCGGTCTTGGCCGCGATCATGCCCGGCAGATGCGCGGCACCGCCGGCGCCGGCAATGATCGCGCGCAGCCCGCGCGAACCCGCCTGCTCGGCATAACTGAACAACACATCCGGCGTCCGATGCGCGGACACCACCTTCACTTCGAACGGAACACCCAGGGCTTCAAGCTTCTGGGCGGCGTGCTGCATGGTTTCCCAGTCGGAGCGGGAACCCATGACGATGCCGACAAGCGGCGCGATCGGGTTGGGGGTCATTGGCCGTCACCTGCCTTAAAGACGTATTCTAGCCATCTTCCACGCAAGACGAAGAACCATGGATCGCAAGCTGCTCGACCTGCTGGTGTCGCCCGATACCCGCCAGCCCCTGTCCCTGCTGGATGGCAAGGGCCTGGAAGCCCTCAACCGGGCGATCGCCGCCGGTTCCGTCAACCGCGCCGATGGCAACCCGCTGGCGCAGCCACTGCGCGAAGCCCTGGTCACCCGCGACCGCAAGCAGGTATTCCGCGTCGACGACGGTATTCCGGTGCTGCTGGCCGAAGAGGCCATCCCGACCGCACAGATCGCCGACTTCCCGACCGCATGAACGCGCTGCCGACGCCGGATCCAGCCGTCGTCGCGGCCGATGTCGCGCGCGCGTTGGCCGAGGACCTGGGCAGCGGTGACGTTACCGCCGCCCTGCTGCCCGACCAACCCGACAGCGCCTACCTGCTGTGCAAGCAGGATGCGGTGATCGCGGGCCGCCCGTGGTTCGATGCCACCCATCGCGCGCTCGATGCCGACGTGCAGATCGAGTGGCGTGTAGCCGAAGGCGACCATGTCAGCGCCGGTACCGTGCTGGCGCTGCTGCAGGGGCGCAGCCGCAGTCTGGTCAGCGCCGAACGCACCTCGCTGAATTTCCTGCAGACCCTGTCCGGCACCGCCACCACCACAGCCCGCTATGTGGCTGCGGTGGAAGGGACAGGCACGCGCATCCTCGATACCCGCAAGACCCTGCCCGGCCTGCGCCTGGCGCAGAAGTACGCGGTGCGTTGCGGCGGCGGTGACAACCATCGCTTCGGCCTGTACGACACGGTGATGCTGAAGGAGAACCACATCCGCGCGGCCGGTTCACTGGCTGCCGCGGTGTCGGCCGCCCGCCGGCAATGGCCGCAACTGCCACTGGTGGTCGAGGTCGAGGACCTGGAACAACTGCGGCAGGCGCTGCAGGCCGGCTGTGAACGCATCCTGCTGGACGACTTCAGCCCGGAGCTGCGGCGCGAAGCGGTGCGCATCACCGAAGGCCGCATTCCTCTGGAAGTGTCCGGCAGCGTCGGCCTCGGCGGCCTGCGTTCGATCGCTGAAGATGGCGTGGACTGCATTTCCATCGGCGGCCTGACCAAGCACGTGCAGGCCATTGATCTGTCGTTGAAGCTGGGTCCACCGCCAGGTTGAGGGTGGATTCGCGGATCGTGATGTTGCCGGCCAGCGGCCGGCACTACCGCTCTCACACCCGGCGTTCACAACAGCGCTGCGACGCTGCGACCATCCCCCACAGGAGCCGCGCATGCGCCGGATGCTCTTGCCTGCCTGCCTGCTGCTGGCCGCAGCACCCTTCTCGGCCGCCGCCGTCGAAGCCTGCGATGTACCCCCGCGTTTCGGCCTGAGCCCTTTGGCGATCGCCATCCGCAACACTGCCTGCAACGAGCATCGCCTCTGGTTCCGCCCCTTCATCGACCGTGACGGCCGCGCCGCCAGTCTCAGTGTCACCGAGGCCGAGAGCGATCATCTGGCCGACAATGGCCTGATCGCCTGGCAACGGGTCAGCAGCTACTGGCGCGAAAGCGGCACGCTGAATGCATTGGGCAGCCAGCCCGGTGCCAGCAGTTGCCTGGCCCCGTTGGGAACGCGCTACACCGACAGCGATTGCCGCGCGTTCCTGATCGACAATCCGTGGTCTGCGGCGTTCATTTCCTGGGTGATGGTGCGTGCCGGCGTACCCGGTTTCAATACCTCCCCACGCCATATAGACTACATCCGCGCCGCCTACCAGGCAGGCCCTTCCGGCGTGCCCTACCGCCTGGTGGACCCGGCCACCGCCAAGCCGGCACCGGGCGACCTGCTGTGCTTCCTGCGCGACCGCAGCAGCACACTCAGCTACAGCGGATTGGTGCAGGCCTTGGGCAACGGCTCGGTCGGCCATTGGAAGTCGCATTGCGAAGTGGTGGTGGCGGCCAACCTCGGTGGCGACCAGACGCTTTATCTGGTGGGCGGCAATGTCATGAACACCGTGGCGATGCGCCTGCTGCAACTGGATCGCACCGGCATGATCAAGCTGCCGCCGCCGCGCGAGCGCGACACCACCGGCATCGACCCGACCTGCACACCGGGTCGCGAGGACGAGTGCAGCTTCAACCGGCAGGACTGGGCCGCACTGCTGCAGTTGAATGCCACTGCACCGCGTCCCTCGGCGGTACCCGCGGCACCGACACCGGTACCGCTGCAGCCGGCAACGGAGACTGGCAGCGATCGCTGAGCACATGCAGCTTGATCCGGTCGCCATTCGTCGCCATCTTTGGCGGATCGACACCTGACGGCTGAAGCCATGCCCACCCTGCTGATCCTGCTGATTGCCGGCGGTATCGTCTACTTCTTCTGGAACGCAGCGCGTTCGGCCGCCGAACGTGCGGTTGAACTGGGCCGCAATGCCTGCCGCGCCGCCGATGTGCAGTGGCTGGACCAGGCGGTGCACGCCACGGGCCTGCGGCTGTCGCGCGGGGAAGATGGCCGGCTCGGTTTCGAGCGCACCTTCAAGTTCGAGTATTCCTACGACGGCATCGATCGCCATGTCGGCCGCATGGTGCTGCGCGGCGACCAGCTGATTTCCTTCACCGGCCCGGGCGCGGCGCGGATCAGCCAGATCCGCACCGACAATGAAGATGCCGAGGATGTGTGAGCAGAAGCATCCACGCATGGCGTGGATCTACTGGATATCGCGCCGGTAGATCCACGCCATGCGTGGATGAAAAGCTGCGGAAACTACTTGACCACGCGCAGGGTCGGGCGGCCCTTGGGCGGCGGACCAGCGGGCGGCGTGTCGTCAGGCGGCGTCTGCTCATCGTCGTGCAGCAGCTCATCACTGGCCTGCGCCGGCTCGCCACCGGGAATGTCGTCCGGCAGCGCCATGCCCTGCCCGGTTTCGCGGGCATACACCGCCAGCACCGCGCTGATCGGCACCTGCACCGGATAGCTGGTACCGGAGAAGCGCGCCGAGAAGCTCACCGACTCGTTGTCGATCACCAGCCGCACGACTGCGCGCTCGGCGATGTTGAGCACCACCCGGCCGTCCTTGACGGCCGAAGGCGGAACCTGCACGCCGGGAACGCCGGCGTCGACCAGGATGTGCGGAGTCAGCTGGTTGTCGTTGATCCATTCCACCAGTGCCCGCAACAGGTACGGGCGGTGGCTGGTCATGTGGAAGAAGTCTTCGGTCATGCGTGAAGTGTAGCGCCCGACGCCCCTGCCGGGGCGGATCGCCTGCACGCCGGTCGGCGTGCAGAAGGGAAAGCGGATGCCGGATCAGCCCGGCAGATCGCGCAGTTTCTTTTCCTGATCGGTCAGGCTGCGGACGAAACCGGGGTGGCGGAAGATCCGGTTGCCATAGTCCTCGATGGCCTTGCTGTCCTTCGGCAACGGCACATCCAGCGATTGCAGGCGCCAGATGATCGGCGCCATCGCGCAGTCGGCCAGGCTCATTTCCGGGTTGAGGAAGAACTTGCTGGCCTTGAACAACGGCAGCGAGGCCGTCAGCAGTTCCTTCAGCCGCTTGCGCCCTGCCTCTGCCTGGGTCTTGTTGCCCAGCTGGATCGCCTGCACCTGCGGCACCCAGTCATGCTCGATACGCAGCATGGCCAGGCGGATGCGCGCGCGCGACAGCGGGTCAACCGGCATCAGCGGCGGGTGCGGATAGCGCTCGTCCAGATACTCGCTGACCACCGACGCGGCGTACAGCACCAGCTCGCGCTCGACCAGGGTCGGCACCGAATGGTACGGATTGAGATCGATCAGGTCTTCCGGCGGGTTCTGTGGATCGACCGGAACGAAGTCGAAGCTCACGCCCTTGGCCGCCAGCACCAGGCGCACACGGTGGCACAGTACATCGTCGTTCGAGGAAAACAGCGTCAGTGTATTGCGCATGCGTACGCTCGCCGCCATCAAAGGCTCTCCTACGACAGGAGACCGCCTGCCGCATCGGCGCCGCCAGCACCGTGCTGGCGGTCGACTCCTCCCCGAGTGTGCAACCGACCATCACAAAAGCCAATAGGCCCGATGCAATGGCCGGCTCTGGATCAGTGCACGTCCTTCCAGTATTCCTTCTTCAGCAGGTACACCAGGAAGGTCAGCAGGGCCAGGAACAGGATCACCCAGACACCGAGCTGTTGCCGCTTCAGCGCGGCCGGTTCGCCGGCGTATTCGAGGAAGTTGGTGATGTCGCGCACGGCCTGGTCGTACTGGCCCGCATCGACCGAGCCCGGACTTTCAATGCGCAGGCCGGTCACCGGCGGGTCCATGCCCGGCGCTTCGGCCTTGCCATGCACTGCGTGCTGCAGGCCCTGCATCTCCCACAACGGATTGGGCATGGATGCATTGGCGAACAGCGCGTTGTTCCAGCCCAGCGGGCGGCTGCTGTCCAGGTAGAACGACTTCAGGTAGGTGTAGATCCAGTCGCTGCCGCGTACCCGCGAAATCAGGCTCAGGTCGGGCGGCATCTTGCCGAACCACTTTTCGGCCTGCTCCTTGGGCATTGCCACCGGCACCGGATCGCCGATCGCCGAGCCGGTGAAGTTGAGGTTGTTCATCACCTCTTCCTCGCTCAGCCCCAGGTCCTCGCCCATCCGCGAATAGCGCAGGTACTTCAATGCATGGCAGCCGCTGCAGTAGTTCATGTACAGCTGGGCGCCGCGCTGCAGCGACGCCCTGTCACCCAGGTCGTTGCCGGCCTGCAGCAGCTTGGTGCCGCCCTCGGCGGCCATGGCCAGGGTACTGCCCAGCATCAGGGCGGCCGCCAGGGCCAGCCGGACCATCCAGCGCTCAGTCATGCGTGGTCACCCTTTCCGGTACCGGCTTGGTCTTGTCCAGCCTTGTCCATATCGGCATGGTGATGAAGAAGGCGAAGTACAGGAAGGTCAGCACCCGCCCGACATAGGTCTCGTGCGCATCGGTACCAGGACCGGAGCCGATCACCATCAACCACGCGAAGCACACCACGAACATGCCCAGCAGGCCGCGCGACAGCCAGCCGCGGTAGCGGTAGGACTTGACCTTGGCGCGGTCGAGCCAGGGCACCAGGAACAGGATGGCGATGGCCGAGAACATCACGATCACGCCGCCCAGCTTGTTCGGCACCACCCGCAACATCGCGTAGTACGGCGTGTAGTACCAGACCGGCTTGATGTGCTCGGGGGTGACCAGGCGGTTGGCTTCGGTGAAGTTGTCGTGTTCCAGGAACAGGCCACCGAAGGCCGGCGCGAAGAAGATGATGAAGGCCGCGATGATCAGCAGGAAGCCCGCACCGACGCCATCCTTGAGCGTGTAGTAGGGATGGAACGGAATACCGTCGGTCGGCGCGTTCGGTGACCAGCGGTTGCCCTTCGGCCCCTTCTTGATCTCCACGCCATCGGGGTTGTTCGATCCCACTTCATGCAGCGCCCCCAGGTGCAGCACCACCAGCAGCAGCAGTACCAGCGGCAGCGCGATCACGTGCAGTGCGAAGAAGCGGTTGAGCGTGGCGTCGCTGGGCAGGTAATCGCCCATGATCCATTCGGTGAGGCCGTTGCCGATCACTGGAATGGCGCCGAACAGCGAGATGATCACCTTGGCGCCCCAGAACGACATCTGGCCCCACGGCAGCACGTAGCCCATGAAGGCTTCGGCCATCAGCACCAGGTAGATCAGCATGCCCAGGATCCACACCAGTTCACGTGGCTTCTGGTAGCTGCCATACAGCAGCCCGCGGAACATGTGCAGGTAGACCACGATGAAGAACAGCGAGGCACCGGTGGAGTGCATGTAGCGGATCAGCCAGCCCCACTCCACGTCACGCATGATGTATTCGATGGAGGCGAATGCTTCGGCAGCATTCGTCTTGTAGTGCATGGTCAGGAAGATGCCGGTGACGATCTGGTTGACCAGCACCAGCAGCGCCAGCGAGCCGAAGTAGTACCAGATGTTGAAGTTCTTTGGCGCGTAGTACTCGCTGACATGCTTGCGGTAGATCGGCATCAACCCCGGCGCGCGGGCATTGACCCAGTCGGCCACGCCGGTGGCGGTACGGCTGAGGATGTTGGACATCAGGCAGCCCCCTGCGGATCGACACCGATGATGATGGTGTTGTCGTCCTGGTAGTGGTGCGCGGGCACCTTCAGGTTGATGGGTGCGGGCACGTCCTTGAAGACGCGGCCGGACATGTCGAAGCGCGACTTGTGGCAGGGGCAGAAATAGCCGCCCTTCCACTGTGGGTCGTAGGGCTCGGGGCGGATTTCACCCACCATTTCCGGCGAGCAGCCCAGGTGCGTGCACAGACCGACCAGCACCGAGATCTCGGGCTTGATCGAGCGCAGCTCGGGGTTCTGCTTGAGCACGTACTCCGGCTGCTGGTCCTTCTCGCCGGACTCGGGGTCCTTCAAGCGGCCATCCAGCCCGTGCAGCGCATCGAGGATCGCCTTGGACCGTTTGACGATCCAGATCGGCTGGCCACGCCATTCCACGATCAGGCGTTGGCCTTCCTGCAGGGCGCTGATGTCGGCCACCACCGGTGCGCCGGCAAGCTTGGCGCGGGCACTGGGGTTCCAGGATTTGATGAAAGGAACTGCGGTGAATCCGACGCCGACGGCGCCCACCACGGCTGTGGTGGCAGTAAGAAAACGCCGACGTCCGGTGTTGACTGGATCGTGTACCCCATCGTTGGCCATCCGGCACTCCGATATTGATTAGGTAGCTTTAAGGCTGCCAGCGGTTCCGGTGGGGGCCAGAGCCGCATTGAATCTCGGTCGAGTGTAGCGGAACCGTCGCGCGCCACACAACGCATTGCAACAACTCTTTTCAAGGTGTGCCGACTGACAGTTGGCACCTACCCGCTTGAAGGTGTGCCGACCAACGGTCGGCACCTACTGATGGGTCAGGGCGGTGCGGTAACGCTCGGCCAGCTGCCCTACCCTTCGCACGTAATACTGGGTCTCGCTGTAGGGTGGCACGCCTCCATGGCGATCGACCGCGCCTTCGCCAGCGTTGTAACCGGCCGCGGCCAGGGTCAGATCACCTTTGAAGCGCTTCAACAACCACGCCAGGTACTGCACGCCGCCACGGATGTTCTGCCCGGCGTCGTAGGAATCGCTGACGCCGAAGCGTGCGGCGGTGGGCGGCATCAGCTGCATCAGGCCCTGCGCACCGGCACGGCTGAGCGCGGTCGGGTTGTAGGCCGACTCGGCATGGATGATCGCGCGCACCACTGCCTCTTCCACCCCGAACTCGCGTGCAGCCGAGGTGATCTCGCTCTGGAAGGCCGTGGTGTTCAGGCGCACGCTGCCGAAATCGACGCGTGGATTGACCCCGCAGGCGTAGCAGCGCTCCATGAAGCTGTAGCGGATGGTCCGTACCGGGCCGAGGTTGGCGACCTGGGTCGGGCGTGCACTGGTGTAGTGGCGCACCCCGTCCTGCATGTACGAATAGACCTGTCCGCTGACCATCTTGCCGCCGCGTGGAGCGGCCGGCGTGGACGCTGCCGCGGGTACCGGAGTCGGTGCGACAGCGGGACTGGCAGCGCTGGCGGCAACCGCGACCGGATTACGCTCGGCGCTGGCCACCATTGCAGCAGGTACGGATGCTGGCGTCGGCGCCGAGGTGGCGACCGGGGCGCGCACCGCCCTGCCCGCGCTGCGGGTGTAGCTGATGGTGCTGCATTGGGCACCGGCCACCCGCTTGCTGACATAGCTGGTGACCCCATCGGCGCCAAGGCACTTGTACAGGGTGCCGGCGCTGGCCGGCGCAGCGGTCAGCGCAGCGATGACGATCGCCGTTATCCCCAGTCTCCCCTTCATGGCCGCGAGTGTCCCAGCTTCGCTGCGGCTTGCCAAGGGCGACGGCTCAGACCGTGACCGCGGGCACGGCCAGTACCTGGCTGAGCCCGGTCAGACGCTGGGCAAGCTCCTCGCGCAGCTCGGCCGGCGTGGTCCACAGTGCCACCGGCAGGCGATCCAGGCTGAGGATCTGCGCCAGCATCATGCCGCGGCTTTCCGCACCCATCCGCAACAGACAATGGTCTGCGCCGTCAGCCTCGAGCACGCCGCACCAGGGCGGAATGCGGCCGGCCAGCTCCGCTTCACTGCCGGCCAGGCGCAGGATGGCCTGCAGCGCGAACGGCGCCTGGCTGACCGCCTGCCGCACCATCACATCGGGCGGCGCCGGGGTTCGCCGGTGCAGGCCAGGCTCGGGCAGAGGCCGCACAGCGCCCATCCGGTCCACGCGCAGCGTGCGCCAGTCCTGCCGCCCCAGGTCCCAGGCCAGCAGATACCAGCGCCGCCCGTAGTTGACCAGGTGCTGAGCCTCGACCTCCCGTTGCGTCACTGCGTCCTGCGCGCTGCGGTATTCGAAGGCCAGCCGCGCGGCCTGCCGGCAGTGCTGGGCCAGCCGCCCGAGCAGGCGCGCATCGGTGGATGGCAGATCGGACAGGGTCGCAGTGGCCGCATGCACTTCGCCGGCCTGCTGGCGGCGACGCGCCGGCACCAGCGGGTCGAGCTTGGACAGCAGGCCGCGGGCGGTGTCGTCGATGCCGGAGACCGTGGCCGAGGCCGCACGCAGGGCAATCGCCAGCGTGGTGGCCTCTTCCTCGTCCAGCAGCATCGGCAGCACCGGTGCCCCCGCGCCCAGCCGGTAGCCCCCGCCTACGCCGGCCGACGCCTGCACCGGATATCCCAGCTCGCGCAGGCGTTCGACATCGCGGCGGATGCTGCGCCGATCCACCCCCATGCGCTCGGCGAGCTCGGCACCGGACCAGTGGCGGCGGGCCTGCAGCAGCGAGATCAGGCGAAGCAGGCGATGGGCGGTATGGCGCATGACGGATCGCGGACAGAAGTCGTCCGCAATTGTGCCCCAGGATGGCCCCCACTTCACCACCACCTGCAAGGAGCAATGCCATGACGTCACGCCAGATCACCCTCTACCACGCCGCCCGTTCACGCTCGAGCGGCGCGGTGGCCCTGCTTGAAGCACTGGGCGCCGACTACCGCATGCAGGTGCTGGACCTGAAGGCTGGCGCCAACCTGGCCCCGGCCTATCTGGCGATCAATCCGATGGGCAAGGTGCCGGCCATCGTGCACAACGGCGCCCTGGTGACCGAGCAGGTGGCGATCTATCTGTACCTGGCCGACCTGTACCCGGAAGCCGGGCTGGCACCGCCGATCGGCGACGCCCTGCGCGGCCCCTATCTGCGCTGGATGGCCTTCTACGGCGCCTGCTTCGAGCCGGCGATGATCGACCGGGCGATGCGTCGCGACCCGCCGCCGCATGCGATGTCGCCCTACAACGACGCCGATACGGTGCTGCAGGTGATCGAAGCACAGCTGGCGCAGGGGCCGTACCTGCTGGGCGAGGTGATGAGTGCGGCAGACGTGTTGTGGGGCAATGCACTGGCATGGACCAGTGCGTTCGGCCTGGTGCAGCCAGCACCGGCGACGGCCGCCTACATCGAACGGATGAGTGCGCTGACCGCGTTTGATCGTTCGCGGCAGATCGATGCGGAGCTGATCGCAGCGTAAGGCATTCGCAGGGTTTCCTTTGTAGAGCCGAGCCCACGCTCGGCTGGTTTCAGTAGAGCCAGGCCGTGCCTGGCTGCCCCATGCATGGCAAGCGGGAAGAGCAGCCGAGCGTGGGCTCGGCTCTACAAGGGCGCGGCGGGTGGCGCAGGATGCGGGTAGAATCGCCCCCTTTCCCGCCACCCGAATGGATTAAGCGCCATGACCGGGACGCCAGACGTCTTTCCGCCCGCCACGCCGGGCGGTACCCCGCTCGTTGCCCTGCCCTCTGGTCCGCGCAAGCCCGACCAGGTGAAAGGCAAGCTGTACATCAAGACCCACGGTTGCCAGATGAACGAGTACGACTCGGCCAAGATGGCCGACGTGCTGGCCGCCAGTGATGGCCTGGAACTGACCGATCGCCCGGAAGACGCCGACGTCATCCTGGTCAACACCTGCTCGATCCGCGAAAAGGCGCAGGAGAAGGTGTTCAGCCAGCTGGGCATCTGGAAGAGCCTGAAGAACCAGGGCCGTGAGGTCATCATCGGCGTCGGCGGTTGCGTGGCGTCGCAGGAAGGCGAGGCGATCATCAAGCGTGCGCCGTTCGTCGACCTGGTGTTCGGCCCACAGACGCTGCATCGCCTGCCGGAGCTGATCCGCGCCCGTCGCGAACAGCAGCGCCCACAGGTGGACATCAGCTTCCCGGAAATCGAGAAGTTCGATCGCATGCCCGAACCGCGTGCCGATGGCGCGTCGGCGTTCGTGTCGATCATGGAAGGCTGCTCCAAGTACTGCTCGTTCTGCGTGGTGCCCTACACGCGCGGTACCGAAGTCAGCCGCCCGTTCGAGGACGTGGTGGTGGAAGTGGCGCAGCTCGCCGCGCAGGGCGTGCGCGAGATCAACCTGCTCGGCCAGAACGTCAACGCCTACCGCGGCCCCTACGGTGATGGCGATCTCGCCGACCTCGGCCTGCTGATCCGCACCATCGCCGAGATCGATGGTGTCGGTCGCATCCGCTTCACCACCTCGCACCCACTGGAGTTCAGCGATTCGCTGATCGATGCGTTCCGCGATGTGCCGCAGCTGGCCAACTTCCTGCACCTGCCGGTGCAGGCGGGCAGCGACCGCGTGCTGTCGGCGATGAAGCGCGGTTACACCGCGCTGGAATTCAAGTCGAAGATCCGCAAACTGCGTGCGGTACGTCCGGACATCTCGATCAGTTCGGACTTCATCGTCGGCTTCCCCGGCGAGACCGATGCGGATTTCGAGAAGACCATGAAACTGATCGAGGACATCGGCTTCGACCACAGCTTCTCCTTCATCTATTCGCGTCGCCCGGGCACGCCGGCAGCGGACCTGGAAGACACGATCAGCGATGCGGAGAAGCATGCACGCCTGTCGCGCCTGCAGGAACGCATCAACGCGCACGCTGCAAGCATCTCCGAAAGGATGGTTGGCAGCGTACAGGCCGTGCTGGTGGAAGGTCCTTCACGCAAGAACCCGAATGAACTGACCGGCAAGACCGAGAACATGCGTTCGGTGAACTTCCCGGCGCACCCGCGCCTGATCGGCCAGTTCGTGGACGTGGTGATCACTGAAGCGCTGACCAATTCGCTGCGCGGCCGCGTGGTGGCGGAATAAGGTGTGCCGACCAACGGTCGGCACCCACCGCATTGATGCCGGCCAGCGGCGGGCACTACCGAGGTGGATGCCGACCGTTGGTCGGCATGCTTCAGTCCAGGCGTTTGCGGAAACGCAGGATCGCCAGGGTCATCATCGCCACGATGAACACCAGCAGTGCCAGTGCGTCCGGCCACAGCTCCCACAGCGAGGCCCCGCGCAGCATGATGCCGCGCACCAGGCGCAGGAAATGGGTGAGCGGCAGTACTTCCGCCAGCCACTGCACCGGCCTGGGCATGCCGGCGAACGGGAACATGAAACCTGACAACAGGATCGACGGCAGGAACAGGAACAGGGTCATCTGCATGGCCTGGAACTGCGAGCGTGCGCGCGTGGAAATCAGCAGGCCCAGCGCCAGGTTGGCCAGCACCAGCAGCACGGCGGCCAGGTAGACATCCAGCAGGCTGCCGCGAATCGGAACCTCGAACAACCAGGTTCCCAGCAGCAGCACCAGCGTGGTCTGCAGCAGACCGATCGCCGCATAGGGCAACACCTTGCCGACCATCAGTTCGCTGCGCGATACCGGCGTGGCGATCAGCAGTTCCATGTTGCCGCGCTCGCGTTCGCGTACCACCGCCACTGCGGTGAACATCACCAGGGTCATGGTCAGGATCACCCCGATCAGGCCGGGCACGATGTTCACCGCTGAGCGCCGTTGCGGGTTGTAGAAACTGATGACGCTCACCTGCCCGCTGGCGATGCTGCCTTCGCGCAGTGGTCGCGCGTTGCTGGCCGGACGCGTGTCCAGCGGCACCTGCGCCAGCTGGATCGCCGCACTCTGCACCACCGTGTCGCTGCCGTCGACCAGCACCTGCACCGCTTCGCGGCCTTCGTAGCGGCGTCGCTCGAAATCGGAGGGAATGACGATGCCCACGCTGATCCGGCCCCGTCGCAACGCCTCCATCAGTCGATCGGGCGTATAGGCCTGCGCGCGCGGTGTGATCACGCCGGTGGCGACCATGTCCTGTACCAGCGCGCGCGACGCCGCACTGTTGGCCTGATCGGCGATACCGGCATCCAGGTGCCGCAGGTTGAGGTTGATCGCATAGCCGAACAGCAGCAGCTGCATCACCGGGATGCCAACGATCATCGCCAGGGTGATGCGGTCACGGCGCAGTTGCCGCAGCTCCTTGAGCATGATCGCCCATAGCCGTCGCACGCTCATGCGGCCGGCTCCCGACCACGGCCACGGGTGGCGGCAACGAATACGTCTTCCAGGTTGGGTGCCACCGGTTCGATGCTGGCCTGCGGATCGGCGGCGGCAAGTGCCTGCGCCAACACGCTGGTATCGGCCGCACCCTCGCTGCACAGCACGCGCAGTTCGGTGCCGATCTGGGCCACGCTGAGCACACCCGGCAACGCCGCCAGCGCGCGGCTGGCCTGCCGGGGCTGCGAGGCGGTGACCTTCAGGGTACGGCCCTGCAGCTGCGCGCACAGCTCGGCCGGGGTTCCATCGGCCACCAGGGCACCGCGATCTAGGATCGCCAGCCGATGGCAGCGTTCGGCCTCGTCCATGTAGTGGGTGGACACCAGCACCGTGGTGCCGGCATCGGCGAGTTCGAACAGCGCCTCCCAGAAATCGCGCCGCGACTCAGGATCGACCGCACTGGTCGGCTCATCGAGGAACAGCAGTTCCGGCGCATGGATCACCGCACCGGCCAGCGCCAGCCGCTGCTTCTGCCCGCCGCTGAGGGTGCCTGCCAACTGCACCTGGCGGTCCTGCAGACGGTACTGCTGCAGCAGCGCATCGACCCGCTGCCGCGCCTGCACCCGTGGCAGATCCTGGATGGCGGCCAGGAATTCCAGGTTCTCCCGCACCGACAGGTCTTCGTACAACGAAAAGCGCTGGGTCATGTAGCCGATGCGGCGGCGCAGCGCTTCGGCCTGTGCCGGGATCGCCAGGCCCAGCACTTCAATCTCGCCAGCGCTTGGTTCAAGCAGTCCGCACAGCATGCGGATGGTGGTCGACTTGCCCGAGCCGTTCGGGCCGAGGAAGCCGTATACCTGCCCTCGCGGCACCTGCAGATCGACGTTGTCCACTGCCAGCAGCTCGCCGAAACGGCGGCTCAGGCCCTGCGCACGCACGGCAATGTCATCGACAGGATTCAGAAGCGCACCTGCACCGGCAGCCCGGCGGGCAGCGCCTGCATGTCGGCACTGTCGTCCAGCTCGATCTCGGCCAGGTAGCTCAGCCGCGAGACGTCATCACCGGTCAGCGCGTAATACGGCGTAAAGGAAGGCTCGCTGCGGATCGACCGCACATGCCCCTTCAGCACGGTGTTGGCACCATCCAGCTGCACCTGCGCTCCCTGCCCCACCTTCACCCGCAGGCGCAATGGCTGCGGCAGATACACGCGCGCATACGGGCGTTCGCCCACCAGCATCACCACCAATGGCGCACCGATCGGTGCCTGGTCGCCCTGCCGGTACGGCAACGCATCGACCACGCCATCGCGCGGCGCACGCAGCTGCAGCTTCTGCAGGTTGACGGCCTGCACCACCTCCTGTGCCTGCGTTGCCCGGGAGGCGGCCTGACCCTGGGCAATGTCCTCACGACGGTTGCCGCGCTGCAGCTCCAGCCACGCCTGTTCGGCAGCGCGCACGCTGGCCACGGCGTTGTCGGCGGCCGCGCGGGCCCGGTCCAGGTCGGCAGCAGAGACCAGCCTCTGGCGGGCCAGCGGTTGCACCCGGCGGTAGTACGCAGTGGCTTCAGCCGCCTGCGCGCGCAGCGCCGTGAGCTGTGCCTGCGCCTGGGCGATCTGCTCAGGACGCGGGCCCACCTGCAGTTCTTCAAGCTGTGCCTGCACGCGGGCGGTTTCGGCCTGTGCGGCGTCGAACTGGGCGGCGCCACGGGCAGGATCCAGGCGCATCAGCAGCTCGCCGGCCTTGACCGCCTGCCCTTCGCGCACGTCAACGGCACTGATCACTTCCGCCGCCGGTGCGGGCACGCTGATCCGGTCCCATTCAAGCGTACCCAGTGCCGCCGGCGGTGCTTCGCCGCAGCCCGCCAGCAGGCAGCTGCCCAGCAGCCCCATCCTGCGCATCCACGTGCCCACGGCCATGCGCCACCTCCTCCGATGGCGCCACGGTGCCATGCTCCCTGTGCACCCGCAATGATCCAGAACAGGGCTGGTCAATAATTGATCACCTGCCGGCAACGCCACTGCCGCAAGGCTCGCTGCCACCTATCCACAGGTTCGCGGCAACACCGTCCACACCACATGTGGAGAACCCCGCGGGCACTGGCGCAATTTTCACCACCGCATCATCTTCCTTGTGGCACAAGCGCTGCGAAGGACTATCCACAGGTTTCTTCGGCGCCGGTCCACACCCGGTGTGGAGAACTGTCGTCCTGCCGCCTTGCGCGTTACCCTTGTCGTCCCTGACGCCATCGCGGTGGACGGCGACCCCGCCCCACCCCAAGCAATGAAAAGCATCGAGCATCGAGACTTCACCCTGTCGCCGGAAGACAACGCGCAGCTGGCCAACCTGTGCGGCCCGTTCGACGGCCACCTTCGCCAGATCGAACTGAAGCTTGGCGTGGAAATCGCCAACCGCGGCTTCGTGTTCCGCATCAGCGGGCCGGCCGAGGCCAGCGCCGAGGCGCAGAAGCTGATCGAGGCGCTGTATGAAGAGGCCGCCGAGACCACCTTCGACAGCCACGGCATCCACCTGCGCCTGAACGCGGCCAACATCGAACAGATCGCCGATCGCTCCTACGAAGCGCAGGACGTGGCAATCAAGGTCAAGCGCGGAACCGTGCGCGGGCGCGGCTCCAACCAGAGCCGCTATCTGCACCAGATCGTCAGCCACGACATCAACTTCGGTATCGGCCCGGCCGGCACCGGCAAGACCTTCCTGGCCGTGGCCAGTGCGGTGGAAGCACTGAACGAATCGCGCGTGCAGCGCCTGATCCTGGTGCGTCCGGCGGTTGAGGCCGGCGAGAAGCTGGGCTTCCTGCCCGGCGACCTGAGCCAGAAGGTCGACCCGTACCTGCGACCGCTGTACGACGCCCTGTATGAAATGCTGGGTGTGGAGAAGGTGCTCAAGCTGCTGGAAAAGAACGTCATCGAGATTGCGCCGCTGGCCTACATGCGCGGCCGCACGCTCAACGATGCGTTCGTGATCCTGGATGAAGCGCAGAACACCACCATCGAACAGATGAAGATGTTCCTGACCCGACTGGGCTTCGGCTCGACTGCGGTGGTCACCGGCGATCTGACCCAGACCGACCTGCCCAAGCATGTGAAGTCGGGCCTGCGCGATGCCATCGACGTACTGCGCGATGTGGAGGGCGTCAGCTTCACCTTCTTCGAAGCCCGCGACGTGGTCCGCCACCCACTGGTGGCGCGCATCGTCAGCGCCTACGACCGCCGCGACCTGCATCAGATCCAACCTGGAGCGACTCCATGACCCGTGGTCCCGTGCGACTGGATGTCGCCGTCAGCTATGCCCTGCCGCGTGCCGGCCTGCCCTCGGCCGTCAGCTTCCGCAAGTGGGTCGCGGCCGCGCTGAAGGGTCGCATCCGCGAGGCCGACCTCGCCATCCGCGTGGTCGACAGCAAGGAAGGCCAATCCCTGAACCGGCATTACCGGGGCAAGGACTACGCTACCAACGTGCTCAGCTTCCCGGCGGACGTGCCGGAGGGCCTGCCCAAGGGCGTCAAGTTCCCGCTGCTGGGCGACCTGGTGATCTGCGCGCCGGTAGTGGCGCGTGAAGCCGACGAGCAGAGCAAGGCGCTCAATGCCCACTACGCGCACCTGACCGTGCACGGCGTGCTGCACCTGCTCGGCTGGGACCACGAGGACGACAAGGAAGCCGAGGCGATGGAACAGCTGGAGCGCGAGATCCTGGCCGAGCTCGGCATCGACGATCCCTACGCCGGCGAGCGCTGACACCTGGCCAGGCGCTGCGTGGCCGAGCCCATGCTCGGCCGTGGTACGCCCTGCTCCCCGCAGACCCGACCCAAAAGCAGCCGAGCACGGGCTCGGCTCTACCACGGAACCTCGCTTGTGCTGCTGCGTACCTTCCTGCTCCTGCCGCTCCTGCTTGCCGCCACCGCTTCCGCCGCGCCGCTGGACCTGCCTGCACTGATCGAGTGCCGCCAGGGCGTGGCCGAGCATGCCGCGCTGGCCCCCCTGCTGGCCGATCCGCTGAAGGCGGTGGCCCACGGCCTGCAGCCGCTGCCGCAGGGCAACCAGTTCATGAGCGAGTACCGGCTGGCCAGCCCGATCACCGTGTTCGGCCAGCAGACCGAGCGCGTGGCCGTGGCCGGCGCCAGCATCATGGCCGTGCTCGACCAGTCCGACCCGCGGCCGCTGGCCACGCAGTTGGCCCTGGAGACCGGCTACGACCAGGACGGCAAGTTCATGGCCGGGCGCGAGCTGGTCAGCCGCGATGTGACCGACCCGAAGACCGGCGAGGCGCAGATCGAGTCGATCATCCTCAGCGTATCCACCGTCGCCACCCACCCGGGCAAGACCCTGGCCGGCTGTACCTACAGCCTGGACCTGCCGGCAGAGGACGAGGGCCCGGCCGCCGCCGCCCCGGCTGGCGAGGGTCACTGACAGGCACCCACATCCTGCTAGACTGGAGCCATCGCCCGGCCTGCCGGGTGCCTTTTTTCCAGAGATGTCAGAAGACGACAGTAGTAGCTCCTCCGTGGAGCACAGTGAAAAGAAGCGCGGCTGGCTTGAACGCCTGACGTCCGCTTTTTCCGGCGAACCCCACACCCGCGACGAGCTGGTCGCTGTCCTGCACACCGCGCAGGAAGAAGGGTTGATCGCCGCCGATACCCTGAAGATGATGGAAGGCGCCATTTCGGTAGCCGAGCTGACCGTGGGCGACGTGATGATCTCGCGTTCGCAGATGGTCTCGCTGCCGGTGGAGGCGCCCTTCCTGGAGCTGATGAAGCAGGTGGTCGAGTCCGGCCATTCGCGCTTCCCGGTGCATGGCGAGAACAAGGACGACATCCTCGGCGTGCTGCTGGCCAAGGACCTGCTGCGCGGCGTGGTTGCCGACAATGGTCCGGGCAACGTACGTGAACTGCTGCGCCCGGCGGTGCTGATTCCGGAAGCGAAGAAGCTCAACGTGCTGTTGAAGGAGTTCCGCCTGTCGCGCAACCACATGGCGATCGTGGTGGACGAGTACGGCGGCGTCGCCGGCCTGGTCACCATCGAAGACGTGCTGGAGCAGATCGTCGGCGACATCGACGACGAACACGACGAGGCCGAGGATTTCTCGGCGCAGATCGCCATCCAGGCCGATGGCCAGTACGTGGTGGATGCGCTCACGCCGATCGGCGATTTCAACGAGCGCTTCGGTGCCACCTTCTCCGATGAGGACTACGACACCATCGGCGGCCTGGTGACCGAAGCCGTCGGCCATCTGCCGGAAGTCGGCGATGAGCTGGCCCTGGACCGTTTCATGTTCCGTGTGGCCCGCGCCGATGCGCGCCGGGTCCAGGCTTTCCATGTAACGGTGCTGGCACCGGACGCGCAGGACGACGCTTGAAACACCGTGGCCTGATCCTGACCCTGTGGCTGGCGCTGTGCGTGCTGGCCACGACCCTGGCACCGGCTGCATTCGCGCAGGCGGCGGCGCCGACCGTTTCGACGGCCAGCGATGCCCCTGCCCCGCGTGTCGGCGTGGTCACCATGCAGCCGGGCACCGTGTTCTTCGAGCGCTTCGGCCACGATGCCATCGTCGTGCTGGACCCGGTGAGCGGCGAGGCGATCTCGTACAACTTCGGCTACTTCGATCCGTCCGAACAGGATTTCATCGGCCGCTTCGTACGTGGCGACATGATGTATTACCTGGTGGCCCTGCCGCTGCAGCAGGACCTGTCGTACTACGACGAGACCGGCCGCGGTGCCAGCGTACAGTGGCTGGATATCACCCCGGACCAGGCACGCTCGCTGGCTGCCGACCTGGCCGAACGGGCCAAGCCGGAAAACGCGCGCTACCACTACGATTACTACACCGCCAACTGCGCGACGATGGTGCGCGACACCCTCGACAAGGCGTTGGGGGGCGGGCTGCACTCGCAGCTGTCCGGCCGTTCGCGCGGCAACACCTATCGCAGCGAGTCGGTTCGCCTGGCGTCTCCGGCCACGTGGATGTGGCTGGGCTTCGATATCGGCCTGGGCCCGTTTGCCGACCAGCCGCTGTCGCGCTGGCAGGAAGCGTTCGTGCCGATGCGCCTGGCCGATGCCCTGCGCCAAGCCCGCAATAGTGACGGCCGCCCGCTGGTGCAGTCCGAGCAGGAACTGCTGCCGCACCGCATCGACCCCGAGCCGAAGGAGTTCGCGCGCCGCTGGTGGCCGTGGCTGCTGTGCGGCCTGGTGATCGCGGCGGGCGTGCTGGCGCTGCGCAACCGTCCGCGCCTGCTGGCCGGCCTGGCCTTGCCGCTGTGGCTGCTGTGCACGATCGCCGGTGGCCTGCTGGTGTTCCTGTGGGGCTTCAGCACGCACTACGCCGCCTGGGCCAACCGCAACCTGCTGCTGCTCTCGCCGCTCTGCCTGCTGTTGTTGCCGGGGGCGATCAGCCTGCTGCGGCGGCGCGTGCCCGGTCGCATGTTCAGGATCGTGCTGTGGCTGGTGGCGGTGCAGGCCGTGGCCGCGCTGGTGCTGCACTGGCTGAGCCTGCAGGCGCAGTACAACGTGCAGTGGATCGTGCTGCTGCTGCCGGTCCACGCTGCATTGGCCTGGGTGCTGGGGCGCCGTCCTCACTTGTCGGAAACGCAGCACTGACGCACGATGGCGGGCATGTCATTGCCCGCCTCATTGCCCGCCCCTGCTGCCGCCTCCGCCGCAGCCAATCCCACCTGCGTCATCAACTGCGTCCACTACGATGACGACGGCAAACGCCACGACATCAGCCTGGATGCCATCAGCGATGTCATCGCCAGCAACAACGGTTTCGTCTGGGTCGGCCTGTACGACCCGAACGAAGACGTACTGCTGAAGCTGCAGGAAGAATTCTGCCTGCACGACCTGGCGGTCGAGGATGCACGCAACGCGCACCAGCGCCCCAAGGTGGAGGCCTACGGCAACTCGTTGTTCGTGGTGGTGACCACCGCGCAGATGGTCGACGAGCGCATCCAGTACGGCGAAACCCATGCCTTCCTCGGCCCACGGTTCCTGGTGACCGTGCGCCATGGCGCCTCGCTGTCGTACGCGCCGGTGCGCGCACGCGTCGAGCGCGAACCACAACTGCTGAAGATGGGGCCGTCGTACTGCCTGTACGCCGTGGCCGACTTCGTGGTGGACAACTACCTGCCCATCACCAACCGTTTCCGCGACACCCTGGAACTGCTGGAGAAGGACATCTTCGCCGACAGTTACAAGCGCAGCACCGTGGTGCGCCTGTATGAGCTGAAGCGCGAGTTGAACAAGATGCGGATGGCAGTGGCGCCACTGCAGGATGTACTGGCGCAGCTGCGCCGCTACCAGGGCGAACTGTTCCCGGACGAAGTGAAGCTGTATATCCGCGACGTGCACGACCATGCGGTACGCATCAGCGATGTGATCGACACCCTGCGCGAGATGCTGGGCACGGCTTTGAGCGTGAACCTGTCACTGGTGACGCTGGCCCAGGGCGAGACGGTGAAGCGGCTGGGTGCATGGGCCGCGCTGCTGGCCGCGCCGACGTTGATCACCAGCTGGTATGGCATGAATTTCAGCCACATGCCGGAACTGAACCAGCCGTGGGCTTACCCGCTGATGATCGTCGGCGTCGGTGGCATCTGCGTCGGCCTGTACCGGCTGTTCAAGCGGGTGAAGTGGTTGTAACCCGCTTTTTTGTAGAGCCGAGCCCACGCTCGGCTGTTCCCGGCAAAGAGCAGCCGAGCATGGGCTCGGCTCTACTCAGGCAGGTGCATCAAGCCACGTAGATGGTCTTGATGTTCATGAACTCATGGATGCCGTGGTCGGCCAGCTCGCGGCCGAAACCTGATTCCTTGCTGCCACCGAACGGCAACCGCGCGTCGCTCTTGACGATGGCGTTGACGAACGCCGCGCCGCATTCCATGCGCTGGGCGAAGGACTCACCGCGCACCGGGTCACGCGTCCACACGCTGCCGCCGAGGCCGAAGCGCGTGTCATTGGCCACACGCAGTGCCTCGGCTTCATCCTTGACCCGGATGACGGCGGCGACCGGCCCGAACAGTTCTTCGTCGTAGGCCGGCATGCCCGGCCCCACCTGGTCGAGCACGCTGGCCGGGTAGCCCGCATGCGAACCGGCGATCGGTTCGCCGCCGATCAGCACGCGCGCACCTTTGGCGACGCTGGCCTGCACCTGCTTGTGCAGTTCGTCGCGCAGGTCGGCACGGGCCATCGGCGCCAGCGTGGTGCCGCGCTCGTTCGGGTCGCCGTACTGGCGCTCGCCTGCTGCCTCGACGAAGCGCCGGGTGAATTCATCGGCCACCGCGTCCACCACGATGAACCGCTTGGCGGCAATGCAGGTCTGGCCACTGTTGTCGAAGCGCGACTTCACCGCGGCGGCCACCGCCTTGTCCAGGTCGGCATCATCGAGCACCACGAAGGCGTCGCTGCCGCCCAGCTCCATCACCGACTTCTTCAACTGGCTGCCAGCGTTGGATGCGATCGAGCGCCCTGCCCGCTCGCTGCCGGTCAGGGTCACGGCTTTCACCCGTGCATCGCGCAGCACCTCGGCAGCCTGGTCGTTGTCGATGTGCAGCACGTCGAACACGCCGTCAGGCAGGCCGCCATCGCGGCATACCGCCAGGATCAGGTCGGCGCACTGCGGCACGTTGCTGGCGTGCTTGAGCAGCGCCACGTTGCCGGCCATGAACGCCGGAGCAAGGAAGCGGAACACCTGCCAGATCGGGAAATTCCACGGCATCACCGCGAACACGCAGCCGATCGGCTCATAGCGCACGTAGCTGCGCTGCGCCTCGGTATCGATCAGTTGCGGCTTCAGGTAGTCGGCGGCGTGGTCGGCATAGAACTCACAGGTGGTCGCGCACTTTTCCACTTCGGCCAGGGCTTCGGCCTTCAGCTTGCCCATTTCGCTGGTCATGGCCTGCTGCAGGTCGTCGCGGCGCGCACGCAGATGGCCAGCGATCTGCTTGAGGATCGCGCCACGTTCCTGCAGCGAGCGCTCGGCCCAGCGCGGGAATGCATCGGCCGCCGCCTGCAGGCGCTGCTCGATGGCAGCGGCGTCCATCAGCTCATGGCGGTAGGTCACCTGGCCGGTGGCCGGGTTGATGATCTCGACGGTCATTGGGGGTCTCCATCAGGGTGACCCCCATTGTGCGCCGGCGGCCGTGAGCCGGATGTTGCCGGCTCAGCCGTTGTCCTGGCGTGCCAGCTGCAGGTCGCGCTGGCGCCGCTTCTCGGCACGCGCATTGATGTACCAGCCGATCACCGCGGCAATCGACACCGCCGATACCAGCAGCGTAGCCAGCGCATTGATCTTCGGGCTGATGCCCATGCGCACCGAGGCGAACACCTTCATCGGCAGCGTGGTCGAGCCCGGTGTGGCGACGAAGCTGGCCACCACCACGTCGTCCAGCGACAGGGTGAAGGCGAGCAGCCAGCCGGCCACCAGCGCCGGCGCGATGATCGGCAAGGTGATGCGGCCGAACACGGTCAGCCGGCTCGCGCCCAGGTCCATCGCCGCTTCTTCCAGCGATAGGTCCATCTCCTGCAGGCGCGAGGACACCACCACGGTGACGAAGCACAGGGTGAAGGTGACGTGGGCGATCCAGATGGTGGCCAGGCCGCGCGCCGGGAAGCCCGGAATCGCGCCCATCGAGGCCAACAGTGCCATCAACGAAAAGCCGAGGATCACGTCCGGCATCACCAGCGGCGCAGTTACCAGCGCACCGAAGAACGGCTTGCCGCGGAAGCGCTTGAAGCGGGTCATCACCATTGCCGCCAGCGTGCCGAGCACGGTGGCGGTACAGGCGGTCCAGAACGCGACCACCAGGCTGGTCCACATCGCATCCATCAGCGCGCGGTCGGCAAACAGATCGCTGTAGGCGCGGGTGGAGAACCCGGCCCAGACCATGGCCAACCGCGAGCTGTTGAACGAATAGAACATCAACAGCAGGATCGGCAGGTACAGGAAGGCGAAGCCGAGCAGCAGCACGCCCAGCCCCAGGCCCTTGGCAGAACGCGGGCTCATGCCTGCTTCCCTTCCAGCAGTCGCTGCTGGGATCGGTTGAACAGCAGGATCGGCACCAGCAGCAACAGGATCATCGCCACTGCCATCGCCGAGGCGCCCGGCCAGTTGCGGTTGTTGAAGAACTCGTTCCACAGCTGGCGACCAACCATCAGCGTTTCCGAGCCACCGAGCATTTCCGGGATCACGAATTCGCCGATCGCTGGAATCATCACCAGCATGCAGCCGGCGATGATGCCCGCCTTCGACAGCGGCAGGGTGATGCGCAGGAATGCCTGCCACGGCTTGGCACCGAGATCGTAGGCCGCTTCCAGCAGGCGGTGGTCATGCTTGACCAGGTTGGCATACAGCGGCAGCACCATGAACGGCAGATAGCAGTACACGATGCCGATATAGGCCGCAGTCGGGGTATCGATCAGCTGCAGCTTGGGCAGGCCCATGTTGGTCATCAGCGTCTGCAGGCCGGTGTACTGCAGGAACTGGTCGAGCAGGCCGTTGCGGTCCAGGATCGCCTTCCAGGCGTAGACGCGGATCAGGAACGAGGTCCACGAAGGCAGCACCACCAGCATCATCGCCACGTTGCGCGCGGCCGGCGACAGGCGGGCGATGGCATAGGCCATCGGATAGCCGATCAGCAGGGTGAGGAAGGTCGAGATCGCGGCAATCTTGATCGAGCTCAGGAACGCCTGCGCATAGATCGAATCACGGAACAGCGCCAGGTAGTTCTCGAGGTTGAGCTTCAGCGACAGGCCGCCATCGACGTACTGCAGCAGCCAGGTGTACGGCGGCGAGCCGACCCGGCTGTGCGAGAAACTGATCATCAGCACGATCAGGAACGGCACGGCGAAGAACAGCAGCAGCCACAGGTACGGAATGCCGATCACCGTGGCACGCATGCCCGGCAGCCAGCGCTTCAGGCCGGCGGCGCTCATGAGGTCAGCACCACGCCGTCGTTGTCGCGCCAGTGCACCCACACCTCGTCGCCCCAGGTCAGGCCATCGCTGGCCCAGCGCTGCGAGTTGGCGAAGTTGGCCAGCACCTTGGCACCACTGGGCAGGCGCACGTGGTAGACCGAATGACTGCCGAAGTAGGCGATGTCCTCGATCACGCCCTGCGCCTTGTTGGTGTGCCCTTCCGGCTCGTCCTTGCCGATCATCACTTTTTCCGGGCGCAGTGCGAACGCGACCGGCTGCCCTTCATAACAGGTGATGCCGTGGGCGATGTAGACCGGCGCCGGGAACAGCGGCGAGCGCACGGTCACGTATTCGGGCAGGTCCTCGTCGATCACCCCGTCGAACAGGTTCACCGAACCGATGAACTCGGCGACGAAGCGGTTGGCCGGCTGCTCGTAGACCTCATCGGGCTTGCCGACCTGCTGGATCCAGCCGGCGTCCATCACCGCGATGCGCGTGGCCATGGTCATCGCCTCTTCCTGGTCGTGGGTGACCATCACGCAGGTCACGCCCGAGGATTCGATGATGCTGACCAGTTCCAGCTGCATCTGCGAGCGCAGCTTCTTGTCCAGCGCGCCCATCGGTTCGTCCAGCAGCAGCAGCTTGGGCCCCTTGGCCAGTGACCGCGCCAGCGCCACGCGCTGCTGCTGGCCGCCGGACAACTGGTGCGGCTTGCGCTTGCCCAGATGGCCCATCTGCACCAGGTCCAGCATCTCGCCGACACGCTTGCTGATCGCGTCCTTGCCCAGCCCATCCTGCTTCAGGCCGAAGGCGATGTTCTGCTCCACGGTCATATGCGGGAACAGGGCGTAGGACTGGAACATCATGTTGACCGGCCGCTGGTACGGCGGCAGCGCGTCCATCCGCTGGCCATCGACGGTGATGCTGCCCTTGGTGGGCGTCTCGAAGCCACCCAGGCAGCGCAGCAGGGTCGATTTGCCGCTGCCCGAGCCGCCCAGCAGGGCGAATATCTCGCCCTTGCGGACGTCCAGGTTGACGTCATCGACGGCGACGAAGCCATCGAATTCCTTGCGCAGATCACGAATGGAGAGATAGCCGGGCACACCGGTCGCTTCGACGACGGCGGCTTCCGGCTGGGCTTCAACGGGCATGGGGGCTCCGGGAGCGGGCGGTGGACAGCGGCCGCCATTCTAACGGCCGGGGGCCGATGGGGATATGACGGCGGCTGGCGACCGGGTCCGGAAGACCCAGCGCGTGTGCCTGGGGAAACCGCTGCGCTCGCCGGGCATGGCCCGGCGCTACCTGGAGAGCCGGCTCCGCCGGGCGTGGCCCGGCGGCGGCCGAACGGCCTAGCGGCCGGTCTTCACCTCGGTCCACAGCCGGGTGTAGAGCTTGTCGGTCTCCGGCGTGTTGATCGAATAGGTGAACATCTTCGCGGCCACGTCGGCCGGCGGGTAGATGGTCGGGTCGGTGCGGATCGCCTCGTCCACCAGCGGCGTCGCGGTCGGTACCGGGTTGCCGTAGTGGATGAAGTTGGTGTTGGCCGCGGCCACCTTCGGTTCCAGCAGGTAGTTGATGAACGCGTAGGCCGCTTCCGGATGCTTGGCATCCTTCGGGATGGCCAGCATGTCGAACCACTGCGGCGCGCCTTCCTTGGGAATCGAATAGGCCACGTGCACGCCATTGCTGGCTTCGGCCGCGCGATCGCGGGCCTGGATGATGTCACCCGACCAGCCCACCACCAGGCAGGTGCCGCCGTTGGCCAGCGAGCCGACGTACTGCGAGGAGTGGAAGTTCTGCACGTACGGGCGGATCGACTTCAGCAGATCGGCCGCCTTCTGCAGGTCGGCCGGATCGCCGCTGTGCGGATCCAGGCCAAGGTAGTGCAGCGCGATCGGAATCATGTCCGCCGGCGTGTCCAGGATGGTCACGCCGCAGTCCTTCATCTTGCTGATGTTTTCCGGCTTGAACACCAGGTCCCAGCTGTTGGCGATGTCGGCGCTGCCACCGAAACGCTCCTTCAGCATGTCCACGTTGTAGCCGATGCCGGTGGTGCCGATCATGTACGGCACGCCGTACTGGTTGCCCGGATCCTGGGTGGCGATACGCTTCATCACCGCCGGGTCGAGGTTGGCCAGGTTCGGGATCTTCGACTTGTCCAGCGGCAGGAACACACCGGCCTGGATCTGCCGACCGAAGAAGTTCAGCGTCGGCACCACCACGTCGTAGCCGCTGTTGCCGGCCAGCAGCTTGGTCTCGACCATCTCGTCACTGTCGAACACATCGTAGGTGACCTTGATCCCGCTCTGCTTCTCGAAGTTCGGGATGGTGTCTTCGGCGATGTAGTCGCTGTAGTTGTAGACGTTCAGGACCTTGCTGTCCTGTCCGCCGCCGTTGCCGCCGCCACAGGCGGAAAGCATGGCGGAGGCCAGGCCGAGCGTGAGGATACGCAGCTTCATCGGGTGCTCCAGAATGCGGAAAGGGGGGCCGGCCGGGCCGGCGACGGGTGCCAGCCTACCCCCCGGCGACGGATTTTTCTATTCGCGGCCTTCACACGTTCAGCAGCAGGAACTCGCGCTCCCACGAACTGATCACACGGAAGAAGGTCTCGTATTCCTTGCGCTTGACCGAGATGTAGGCGCGGCAGAAGCGCTCGCCCAGCAATGCCTGCAGCTCGCTGCACTGCTCCAGCCCGTCCAGCGCTTCACCCAGCGAACGCGGCAGGTCGTAGCCCAGCTCCTTGGCGCTGCCGGTCACCGGTGCATCCGGCGCGAGGCGCTCGCGGATGCCGAGCAGGCCACAGGCCAGGGTCGCGGCCATCGCCAGGTAAGGATTGGCATCGGAGCCGGCAAAGCGGCTTTCCACCCGCATGTTCTCCGGCGTATCCAACGGTACCCGCAGGCCGCAGGTGCGGTTGTCGAAGCCCCAGTGCACGTTGCTCGGCGAGACTTCGCCGAACACCAGGCGCCGGTAGGAATTCACGTTCGGCGCGAAGAACGCCATCGCCATCGGCACATACTTCTGCAGGCCGGCCAGGTAGTGGGCGAACAGCGGGCTGAAATCCTCACCGCCGTGCTCGCCGGTGAACACGTTCTGGCCATCACTGATCCGCAGCAGGCTCTGGTGGATGTGCATCGCACTACCCGGCTCGTTCTCCATCGGCTTGGCCAGGAAGGTGGCATACACCCCGTGGCGCATCGCCGACTCGCGCATGGTGCGCTTGAACAGGAACACCTGGTCGGCCAGATCCATCGCATTGGCGTGGGTGAAGTTGACCTCCAGCTGCGCTGCGCCGGATTCGTGGATCAGCGTGTCCACGTCCAGCTTCATCGCATCGCAGTAGTCGTACATCAGATCGAGGATCGGGTCGAACTCGTTGACCGCGTCGATCGAGTACGACTGCCGCGCCGTTTCCGGGCGACCCGAGCGGCCCGCCGGGGGCAGCAGCGGGAAATCCGGATCGGTGTTCTTCTGCACCAGGAAGAATTCCAGCTCGGGCGCGACCACCGGTCGCAGGCCGAGCTCGGTGTAGGCATCCAGCACCCGGCGCAGCACGTTGCGCGGGGCCAGTTCGTGCGGCTCGCCGTTCTTGGTGTAGCAGTCGTGGATGACCTGCGCAGTCGGATCGGTCGCCCACGGCACCATGCGCACGGTGTCCGGGTCGGGGCGCAGGATCATGTCCGAGTCCGACGGCGAGGTCAGGTCGTAGTAGTCGTCCGGGAATTCGCCGGTGACGGTTGTCGCGAAGATGCCCTCCGGCAGGCGCGTGCCGTAATCGTGCGAGAACTTGTCGGCCGGGATGATCTTGCCGCGCGCATTGCCAGTGATGTCCGGAACCAGGCATTCGACCTCGGTGATGCGCCGCTCCTTCAGCCAGCGCAGCAGGCTGCTTTCCTGCGGGGGCGTGGGCGTAGCCGTCTTGCGCGGGCGCGTTCGCGAACTCATGGGGATTCCAGTCGATTCTGTTGGTGCTGTCGGCAAGCTTGGCCGAACGCACGGAAAATAGCGTGATAGAACGGCGTCTGCATGACCCGCCACTCCGGGTGCCACTGTACGCCGAGCACGAATCGATGGCGCGGGCTGCGTGCCGCTTCAACCAGGCCATCATCGGCCCGGGCCTCGATCTGCAGGCCGTCGGCCAACCTCGCGATGCCCTGGCCGTGTACCGAATTGACCTGCACCCGATCGCCGGCAGACCACTGTGCCAGCCAACCGCCATCGGACAGGGTGATCGCATGAGCGGGCCCATATTGGACGTCCACCGGCGCCTGCAGGTCTTCGCGATGGTCGCTCAGGCCAGGCACTGCATGCACCTGCGGATGAAGCGTGCCGCCGAGCGCCACATTCAATTCCTGGAAGCCGCGGCAGATCGCCAGCACCGGCAGATCCATCGCCAGCGCATCGTGCAGCAGGGCGAACGCCGTGGCATCGCGGGCCGGGTCGTGCAGGTTGCCTTCCCAGCTGCGGCCCCCTTCGTAATGCTGTGGCTCGATGTTGCTGACCGCGCCGGTCAACAGCAGGCCATCCAGGCCCTGCAACCAGTCGCGTGCCGGCAGCGGCGGCTGCAGGCTCGGCAGCACCAGTGGCGTTGCCTGCGCAGCGTCAACCAAGGCACGCACATACTTTTCCCCGGCCACCGCGAAACGATGATGGCCGAGCACGGTGCTGTCGGTGGGCAGGCCCACCCAGGGCAGGCGGCGCATGGGGAAAACTCCTTGGCGTGCAATCACGTTACCCGCCCGGCACCGGCAACGGCAAGCCGCTGCCGTCACACCACGGGCGCTCCGCTTGGGCCAAACTATCGGCGTGAAGCCCGACCGTCCTCCCCCGCTCCGACGCCCTTTCCCGCTTCTGCGAGGCCGCCGGTGAGCGCCGCCTTCCCGCCCAGCTGGTACGCCAGCAGCCTGCCCGAACCGCCCGCGCTGCCGCCGCTGCGCGGTGAACTGCAGGCCGATGTCGCGATACTGGGCGCCGGTTACACCGGCCTCACCGCCGCACTGGAACTGGCCCTGCGCGGCCAGCGGGTGGTGGTGCTGGAGGCGCAGCGGATCGGCTGGGGAGCCTCGGGCCGGAATGGTGGCCAGGCGCTGGTCGGCTACGGCTGCGAAGTCGACGAGCTGGAACGCCAGCTCGGCCGCGAGGATGCACGCCACCTGTTCGACTGGTCGCGTGACGCGGTACAGGCGATGCGCGCGCGCATCGACCGGCATGGCATCGATTGCCATTGGGTGCAGGGCCACGCCAGCGTCGCCATCCGCGCACGCCACGAGCAGGACCTGCGCGCCAACTGCGAGCATCTGCAGCAGCACTACGACTACCCGATGCAGTGGTGGCCGCGCGATACCCTGCGCATGCAGCTGGACAGCCCGCGCTACCGCGCGGCGATGTTCGACCCGCTCAGCGCGCACCTGCATCCGCTGGCCTACGCCCGTGGGCTGGCCGATGCCGCGCGCGCGGCCGGAGTGGTCATCCACGAAGCATCGCCGGTGACGCGCATTCAACGTGGTGCAAACGCGGTGCTGCATACCGACCACGGCAGCGTGCGCGCGCCGCAGCTGGTGGTGGCCGGCAACGCCCTGCTGCAGGGGCTGGTGCCTGAGCTGGAACGGCGCATCATGCCGGTCGGCACCTATATCGGCGCCAGCGCGCCGCTGGGTGCCGAGCGCGCCCGCGCCCTGATCGGCAACAACATGGCGGTCTCCGATACCGCCTGGGCGCTGGACTATTTCCGGCTCAGCCATGACCACCGCCTGTTGTTCGGCGGCCGTGCCAGCTATTCCGCGCTGCCCCCGCCCGGCCTGCACCGGGTGATGCAGCGGCGCATGCACCAGGTGTTCCCGCAGTTGGCCGACATCCCGCTGCAGCAGGTCTGGGGCGGCTATGTGGACATCACCCGCAATCGCGCCCCGCATTGGGGCCGGCTGGACGGAAATCTGTACTTCGCGCAGGGCTTCTCCGGCCATGGTGTGGCAGCGGCCGGGCTGGCCGGCGAGGTCATTGCCGCCGCGATTTCGGGCCAGAGCGAGCGTCTGGACGTGTTCCAGCGCCTGCAACATGCGCCCTTCCCCGGCGGACGGCTGCTGCGCATGCCGCTGCTGGTGGCGGCCATGTCCTGGTACAAACTGCGGGATGCGCTGTGGTGAGTCATCGGGAAGCGAGCTGAATCTACCGTCCCCCGAAAACTGTGAAACTCGTCGCCGCAGGTAATCATGTGATGACTTTCCCACTTGTCGGGCAGACCACTGAGGCGATTGCATAATCGAACGCGTGTCGATACCGTCGTTAAGAACCGGGTCCCGCGGCGAATGGATGCTGACAGGGAACGTACTGTGAAGGGGTAGTGCGATTGAACTGGTGGAATGAAGGCCTGCAGTTGAAGTTGCGTATCCGCCCGGCGGGGCTGGTCCTTGCGCTGCTGTACGCCGTCGCATGCTGGGCGTCGCGCCAGTTGTCGCTCGACCAGTTCTATCTGCCCGCCGGCGTCCGCGTCGCTGCAGTGTTGTTGTTCCCCCCTCGCTGGTGGCCGTATCTGCTGCTGGGCGAATATGCCTACTTTGCGCAGATGCGCGTGCCAATGATCGAGAAGTACGGGCTGACCTGGATCGTGCTGGGTTCGGCACTGCTGATGCCTGCCGTGATGCTGATCGTGCATCTGCACCGGAAGATGATGGTGACCACGAAGAATGCGTGGCTGATTTCAGTCGCAGCGGCTTCGGCGCTGGTGGTCACGGCGCTCAATCTGGTGCTGGCACACCTTCTGTGGCCGACACCCCCGGAGATGCCGGTACTTGCCAGCATCGCGCGCTTGGTCGTTGGCGACTTCATCGGCATTCTGACCCTTGCGCCGCTCGCGTTGCTGTGGACACGACGGACCAGCAACGCCCGGTGGACGTCAGGCTTCGCCCCGCCTGCACTCGCCGCCCTGACGATGATGGCGATGATTGGCCTGTATGCCGCACAGCTGCCCTTGGACGAAGTCAACGCCAAGACGTCGATGCAGCTGCTGATGGCGCTGCCGGTCGTGGTGCTTACCTGCCTGTATGGCTGGCGAGGTGCGGCGATCGGAGTGCCCTCGCTCAACCTGATCATCGGCCTGACCACGCCCAGTCCCTACACGGGAGCATTCGATCCAGCCGCCTTCGCGACCCAGCAGATCATGGCGGTCACCGGCGCTGCACTGCTGGTACTGGGGTCGCGCATTACCCACTACTACCACCGTTCGCGATTGGGCGAAGTAGGTGAAAGAGACGCGCTCAAGCATGCGCGCAATTCATTGGTGGCAAGCGAGCTTGATCTTCGCGAGCGCGCCCGGCACCTGAGGAAACTGGGGGACGGCATCGACACCTCGCTCAGCGAGGTGGTGAACTGGCTCAATGCTCAGGGCCATCCCACGATAGCGAACAGTCTCCTGCACATGGCCTCGGTCCATTCGCGACAGTTCCGGGAACAGACCAGCATGGTCTACCCCGCTGCGCTGGAACATCTTGGGCTCTATGTCGCCCTCCAGGCCGGCGGCGTACGTGAAACCTGGGACCTGAGCCATCGGGTGATGCGCCCTCGCCTGCTCGGCGATCCCTGTCAGCTCAGTGTGGGCCTTCAGCTGGCCGCCTATCGCGCCCTCACCGATGCGGTTTCACTGTTGATCAACAGCGAATCAGGCCAGATCCGCATCCGCGTGCGTTGCGGCCAGGCAGGCGGACGCCGCGGCATCCTGATGACGGTCGCACTGCTGGATTCATATCGCAGCCTGGCACCGTCCACCGTCACCGCCACAGTGGAGCGATTGGCTGGCCGGACGATTGCCTATGGTGGAACGGTGCAGTGCCATCGGAACCGGATACGGATGGCGATGGTGGAAACGGGTGATTCCGCTGCCCTCGGCCTGGCGTCGTTCAACCCAATGGATCACGTGACGGCCTTCGGGCAGGGAAACTCGCAGACCCAGACCTGACGGCCGGTATCCGCCGAGGGCCTCCCTTGCCGCATATCGTGCTTCGGCCACAACCATCGCGGCAAACGCAGCGGCGTGGGAGATCCCGACGCCGCTGCGCATTTCACCGTCTTTACGGTGTTTCCACCGACCAGATGACGTCGCCGCCACTGCGATAGCGCACCAGCGAGAAATCACTGCCGCTGTAGATCTGCGAGCGACTGGCACCTGCCGGAATCTGGATCTGCTGCTGGGGCAGCGAAACCCGGGCCGCGTTGTTGCCTGCCGGCAACACCCAGTAGGTACCTCCTGCATTGCCGATGATCAGCTGCACATTTCCGAGCAGGTCATTCACCTGCAGATAGGTGATGCCGTCACGCTGGAATCCATACAGCTGCCAGCTGGGGTCCTGGCTGAGATTGATCGCGGCCGGACTGGCCTGCCCCAATCCAGCCGTAGCCAATGGCTTTCCATGGAAATCCGACGGACCGCCCGCGATTGCCGGGGCAGCGGCAAGCATCAGAAATCCAGTAGCCGCACCAAAACATGAAAATCGCACAATGACCTCCAGGTCGAAGTTAACGTCGGGAACCTCCAGCAGATACTAACCGCTTCCTGTCCAATCAATTGGCCAAGCGACGGGCATGGACGTTTTCGTCCTAAAGTTACGCCCGAAACCGCCGCTATCCGTGCCAAGACCCTCCCACATGAGCCACCGCATCATGCCCGTCCTGTCGCAGGCCGCTCTGGATGGCGACCTGACCGATCCCCTGCCTCAGCGGATCCTGCTGGTGGAAAACTCGCGCGCGTTCACCGGCATGCTGCGCGAAGCAATCGAACAACGCCTGGAGCTGCCGGTGGTGGTGGCCAGCTCGCTGGCCGAAGCCGATCGCCTGCTCAGTGAAGAAGGCGGCTGGTTCCTGGTCCTGACCGGGCTGGTGCTGGCCGATGGTGACCGCGACGCGGTGGTCGAGTTCTTCCTCAAGCGTAACCTGCCCACAGTGGTGGTCAGCGGTGTGTATGACGAGGACCTGCGCAAGCGTGTACTGCAGCAGCAGATCATCGACTACGTACTGAAGAACACCCCGGGCAGCATCGATTACCTGGTCTGGCTGGTGCAGCGCCTGGAGCGCAACCGGCGCATCGCCGCGCTGGTGGTGGACGACTCGCCGTCCGCGCGTGGCTATGCCGCCGCCCTGCTGCGCATGTACGGTCACGAGGTGTACGAAGCGGCCGATGGCAACGAAGGCCTTGCGGCGATCGAGGCGCACCCGGCGATCCGCCTGGCCGTAGTCGACCAGGAAATGCCGGGCATGCAGGGCGTGGAGTTCACCCGTCGCCTGCGCACCCTGCGTTCGCGCGACAAGGTGGCGGTGATCGGCATTTCCGGCAATACCGATGCGTCGCTGATCCCGCGTTTCCTGAAGAACGGTGCCAATGACTTCCTGCGCAAGCCCTTCTCGCGCGAAGAGTTCTTCTGCCGTGTGTCGCAGAACGTCGACCAGCTGGAGCTGATCGGCACGCTGCAGGACCTGGCCACCCGCGATTTCCTCACCGGCCTGCCCAACCGCCGCTGCTTCCTGGAACAGAGCCAGCGCCAGCTGCCGCAGCTGCAGCTGCACGGCCAGTGCGTGGCGGTGGCGATGATCGACATCGACCATTTCAAGCACATCAACGACACCCACGGCCACGAAGCCGGTGACGATGCGCTGCGTGCGGTAGCCCGTGCCGTCGGCGACCACGCGCGCAGCCAGGACCTGATCGCGCGCTTCGGCGGCGAGGAATTCTGCCTGCTGGTGCCGGACATGGAACAGGACGAAGCGCTGCTCTATTTCGAGGAGCTGCGCCAGCGCATCGCCGCGCTGGAAGTGGACATCGGCAGCGCCACCCTGCGCATGACGGTCAGCATCGGCCTGTGCTGCCTGCGTCCGCAGCGCGATGCGCTGCACCGGCTGATTTCCGAGGCCGATCGCCAGCTGTACCTGGCCAAGGCCGGCGGCCGCAACCGGGTCAGCTGCACCACGGTGGCCAGCCCGTTGCGTCCGCGTGAGGCTGCGCTGTCCTGACCGGCATGCTTTGATCCAGATCAACGCCGCCTGCGGGCGGCGCCTCTACAGTCGGCCCCGACATCAGCATGAAGGGGAGCCGGGGATGGCACTACTGGTCTGGCAGGACGATCTGAACATCGGCATCGATGTGATCGATCAGCAACACCGCCGCATCATCGAAATGCTCAACCACCTGCACGTGGCGCAGACCAGCCTGCAGCGGGCGGCGGTGGGCGAAGTGATCGACGAGGTGGTGGACTACACCATGTCCCACTTCGCATTCGAAGAAGAGCTGATGGAAGAAGCGGGCTATCCGTTCTGCGCCGCGCACAAGCGCGTGCATGAGGTCTTCATCAAGCGGGTATCGGAATACCGCATGCGCTTCCAGGCCGGCGAGGACATCAGCGACGAGCTGCGCACCATGCTCTCGCGCTGGCTGTTCAACCACATCCGCGGCGACGACCAGGCCTATGCCGAACAGGTCAAGCAGCATCTGAACCAGTTTGCCCGCGAACACCAGAGCGGCGGCTGGCTGGGCCGCACGCTCAAGCGCTTCTTCGGCTGATCAGCGCTGGCGGCGCTGCAGGGCGAGCAGCGCGCACAACGTGACCACCGCGGTCAGGCACAGGTAGTAGCCGACCGCGACCAGCCCATAACGCTCGGCCAGCCAGGTGGCCAGGTACGGTGCCGGGGCTGCCCCAAGAATGCCCGCCAGGTTGAACGACAGCGAAGCACCGGTGTAGCGCACTTCCACCGGGTAGATCTCGGCGAGGAAGGTGCCGCAGGGGCCGTAGGTCAGCCCCATCAGGAACAGGCCCAGGCACAGGAATGTCAGCACCAGCCACGGGCTGCCGGCCTGGAACAACGGGGCGAACAGCACACCGAAGCCGATGATCAGCAGACTGGCAATGGCCATCGTGCGGCGCGTTCCCCAGCGGTCGCCGTAACGTGCCGACAACGGGATGCCGGAGGCGAAGAACAGCATCGCCACCATCTGCATCAGCAGGAACTGCTCGCGGCTGTAGCCGAGCACGGCGGTGCCGTGGCCGAGGCTGAACACCGTCATCAGGTAGAACAGCACGAAGGTGGCGAACGCGCCCAGCGTGCCCAGCAGCATCGGCAGCGGATGGTCGCGCAGCACGGTCCACATCGGCAGCCGCAGCGGCGCCTTGCGCTCCAGCGCGCGCTTGAAATCCGGCGTCTCGTGGATGTTCAGGCGCACCCACAGGCCCAGGCCGACCAGCAACGCGCTGGCCACGAACGGAATGCGCCAGCCCCATTGCAGGAAATCGTCCTGGCCCAGGCAGCGACCGAGCAGCAGGAAGATGCCTGCTGACAGCAGGAAGCCGATCGGTGCACCCAACTGCGGGAACATGCCGTACCAGGCGCGCTTGCCCGGCGGCGCGTTCTCGGTGGCCAGCAGCACCGCCCCACCCCACTCGCCTCCCAGGCCCAGACCCTGGCCGAAGCGGCACAGGGCCAGCAGCGCCGGCGCCCACAGGCCGATCTGTGCGTGGGTCGGCAACAGGCCGATGGCGACCGTGGACAGGCCCATGGTCAGCAGCGCGGCCACCAGGGTGGCCTTGCGGCCGATGCGGTCACCGAAGTGGCCGAACACCGCCGAGCCGACCGGGCGCGCGATGAAGGCCACCGCGAAGGTCGCCAGGGACTGCAGCAATGCGGCCTGGTCGCTGCTTTCCGGGAAGAACAGGTGCGGGAACACCAACACCGCGGCGGTGGCGTAGATGTAGAAGTCGAAGAACTCGATGGTGGTGCCGATCAGGCTGGCCAGCAGGACACGGCGGGGAGAATTCACGGGTGGCGCGGCAGCGGCGATCGTCGACATCGGCAAGGCGGGTAACGGCGGATCGACCGATTCTGCCACGGGGCAGTGGCTGTACGGGGCGATGGTTTCAGCCGACACCGATGCCAACGAATTCTTTCTGCGTGAATGAATCCCACCATGCCGCCTCTACAGTAGATCCACGCCATGCGGGATGAATCTGCCCGGCGCCAACCAAGGTTGGCATCTACCAAAGGCAGCCGGGCGCGGCTCGTCGCTACAACTGGATCCAGGTGGCCTTCATCTCGCTGTACTTGTCGAAGGCGTGCAGCGATTTGTCGCGGCCGTTGCCGGACTGCTTGTAGCCGCCGAACGGCGCCGTCATGTCACCGCCGTCCCAGCCGTTCACCCACACGCTGCCCGCACGCAGTTGGCGGGCCACGCGATGGGCGCGACCGAGATCCCGCGTCCACAGGCCGGCGGCCAGCCCGTAGCGGCTGTCGTTGGCCACGCGCACGGCCTCGGCTTCGTCGTCGAAGCCAAGCACCGCCAGCACCGGGCCGAACACTTCCTCGCGGGCCAGCGCCTGCTCCGGCCGCACCTGGTCGAACACCGTCGGCTGCACATAGCAACCGCCCGCCTCCACCTCGGCACGCTGGCCGCCCAGCAACAGCCGCGCGCCATCGGCTTCGGCCCGGGCGATGTCGGCCAGCACCTTGTCCACGTGCGCGGCATCGACCAACGCCCCCATCGGGGCATCTGCCTCCAGCGGATGGCGGGGCTGCATGCGCTGGCCATAGGCGATCACCTGGTGCACGAAGTCATCGCGGATCGAACGCTGCACCAGCAACCGCGAACCGGCCGTGCATACCTCACCCTGGTTGAAGAAGATGCCCTGCGCCACGCCCTTGGCCGCCGCATCCAGGTCCGGCGCATCGGCGAACACCACGTGCGGGCTCTTGCCACCACATTCCAGCCACACCCGCTTGAGGTTGGAACGGCCGGCGTACTCCAGCAGCTTCGCGCCGGTAGCGGTGGAGCCGGTGAAGGCCAGCACGTCCACATCCATGTGCAGGGCAAGCGGCTCACCCACGCGTGAACCGTGGCCCGGCAGCACGTTCAGTACGCCCTCGGGCAATCCCGCTTCGGCCGCCAGTGCGGCCAACCGCAACGCACTCAGCGGCGAGCGCTCGGAGGGCTTGAGTACCACCGAATTTCCCATCGCCAAGGCTGGCGCGATCTTCCAGCAGGCCATCAGCAGCGGAAAATTCCACGGCACGATGGCCGCCACCACGCCTGCGGCCTCGCGCGTGACCAGACCCAGCTCGTGCGGGCCGGTGGGCGCGATTTCACCGTACAGCTTGTCCACCGCTTCGGCGGTCCAGGTGAGGCAGCGCACCACGCCGGGCAGGTCGATGCGGCGCGCATCGCGGATCGGCTTGCCCATGTCCAGCGTTTCCAGCAGAGCCAGCTCATCAGCATGCGTCTCCACCAGTGTGGCCAGTGCCAGCAGCACGCGCTTGCGATGGGCGGGGCTGGCCTGTGACCAGTGGCCTGCCTCGAACGCGCGGCGCGCCGAGGCCACTGCACGCTCCACGTCCTGCGCATCACAGTCGGCCACTGCGCCCAGTACGCGCCCGTCGATCGGGCTGATGCAATCAAAGCGCGCGCCGCTGGCGGCATCCATGTAACGGCCATCGATGAACGCTTGTCCGGGAATCGCCACGCGGCGGGACAGGGCCTGCCAGTGGCTGCGGTCGGGGAAGTGGGTCATGGGGTCCTCCGCGTATCGACTGTCCGCTGTTATACCGACGCGGCTGCTACCGGGCCGTGACGTGCATATCCCGCCCGTACCGGGCCGTGCCCGCCGACAGATCCGTGACGCAGCTGCGCTAGAGTCACAACCATCGGACCCGATGGAGCCGGCATGAAAACCCCTGCAAGCGACCTGCACGACCTGGCCACCCAGCGCCCCGATTCACTGGACGCGTACTGGATGCCGTTCACTGCCAACCGCCAGTACAAGGGCGCGCCGCGCATGCTGGTACGCGCCGAGGGCATGCACTACGAAGACGTGGATGGACGCGCCATCCTTGATGGCACCGCTGGCCTGTGGTGCTGCAATGCAGGGCATGCGCGCCGGCGCATCGTCGACGCGATCGCCGAGCAGGCCGCCACGCTCGATTACTCGCCCGCCTTCCAGATGGGTTCGCCGCCGGCCTTCGCCCTGGCGCAGCGACTGGCGGCGCTGGCTCCGGCCGGGCTGAACCACGTGTTCTTCACCAGCTCGGGCTCGGAGGCGGTGGATTCGGCGATGAAGATCGTGCTGGCCCATCACCGCCTGCGCGGCGAAGGCCAGCGCACGCGTTTCATCAGCCGCGAGAAGGCCTACCACGGGGTCGGCTTCGGCGGCATGGCATTGGGCGGGCTGCCCAACAACCGCCGCCAGTTCGGCCTGCAGCTGGGCGGCGTGGACTACCTGCGGCATACGCTGGACCTGTCACGCAATGCCTTCAGCAAGGGCCTGCCGCGCCAGGGCGCCGAGCTGGCCGACGATCTGGAACGGCTGATCGCCCTGCACGATCCCTCCACCATTGCCGCCGTGTTCGTCGAGCCCATCGCCGGTTCGGCCGGTGTGATCCTGCCGGCACCGGGGTATCTGCAACGCCTGCGCGAGATCTGCGACCAGCACGGCATCCTGCTGGTGTTCGATGAAGTCATCACCGGGTTCGGCCGGGTCGGCATGGCATTCGCCGCACAGCGTTTCGGGGTCACCCCGGATCTGCTGACCTTTGCCAAGGGCGCCAGCAACGGCGCGGTGCCGCTGGGTGGCGTGCTGGTCGGCGACAGCGTGCATGCCAGCTTCATGCAGGGTCCGCCACAGGCCATCGAGCTGTTCCATGGCTATACCTATTCGGGCCACCCCTTGGCCTGCGCGGCGGCGCTGGCCACGCTGGACGTCTACGCCGACGAACGCCTGTTCGAGCGTGCGATCGAACTGGGCGAGTACTGGCAGGAGCGCCTGCATGCCCTGCAGGGGCTGCCGAACGTGATCGACATCCGCAACTTCGGCCTGGTCGGTGCGGTGGAGCTGGCGCCGCGCAAGGACGCCCCCGGCAGCCGTGGCTACGAGGTGTTCCGCCGCTGCTTCCATGACGGGCGCCTGCTGGTGCGCTGTACCGGCGACATCATCGCGTTGTCACCTCCATTGATCGTGGACAAGGCACAGATCGACCAGATCACCGGCACCCTGGGCGAGATGATCCGGGCCACCGCCTGAGGTCGGGACGGTGGTGGCGAGCGGGTACAATGGGCGGTTCCGCTCCTGCCCGTTGCCGTGCCCATGAACATCGTCGTCAAAGAAGAACTCAAGGCCTACATCGACCCGCTCACCGCGGACGAACACGAGGCGCTGGAGCGCAGCATCCTCGCCGAAGGCTGCCGCGATGCGCTGGTGCTGTGGGGCGAGGTGCTGGTGGATGGACACAACCGTTACGGCATCTGCCAGAAGCATGGCCTGCCGTTCAATACCGTGCAGAACACCCGCTTCCAGAGCATGGAAGACGTGCACCTGTGGATGATCGAGCAGCACCTGGGCCGGCGTAGCGTCTCCGATTTCCAGCGCGGCGTGCTGGCCCTGCGCAAGCGCGACATCCTGTCCGCGCGCAAGCAGGTCGAGCAGGCGCAGCTGCAGCGCGAAAGCGATGGCACCGCCGAGCCTGCCGACGAGGCCGGCGAAGACAGCCCGCCGTGGGAGCCGGCACCGAAGATCAGCCGCGCCGAACTGGCCCGCGAAGCCAAGCTGAGCACCAGCCAGGTCGGCATGATCGAACGCATCCACGCCCAGGCCGCGGCCGAGGTGGTGGAAGCGGTGAAGGCCGGCATGATCTCGATCAGCGCCGCCGCTGCCGTGGCCGACCTGCCGGAAGAAGAGCAGCGCGCCGCTGCCGCCGGTGGCAAGGATGAACTGAAGCAGGCTGCAAAGCGTGTGCGTGAATCCAAGCGCAAGCCGCGCGCGCCGAAGCCGGAAACGGAGTCGCCGGAAATGGACTTCGAAGAAGCCAACGAGGATGAGATCGCCAGCCGCGATGCCGAGGTACTGGCTGCGCTGGAGCAGCTGGGCGAGGATGCCCCGGCGCTGCGCCGTCGCGTGGTGAACCTGACCCGCGAGAATGACACCCTGCGCGCACAGCTGGCCCACCTGCGCAAGCAGCTGGAAGCGCTGTAACCGATCGCGTCACGCCGCTGTAGAGCCGAGCCCATGCTCGGCTGCCTTGCGCGCGGCAAAGAGCAGCCGAGCATGGGCTCGGCTCTACAGGTAGGCGTCACCGGCCTGCGGGTAGACTTCAGGCATGACGTCTGCCATCGATCCGCGCCGCGCTCAGCTGCGGCGCCTGAAAGCCCTCGCCCTTGGCCTGTTGCTGTTTATGCTGGCCGGCTTCGCGGTCAGCCACTGGCAGGGTGAGCGCGGCATCTGGGCCTGGGTCTCGGCCTTCTGCGAGGCTGCCGCCGTCGGCGCACTCGCGGACTGGTTCGCGGTAGTCGCCCTGTTCCGGCGGCCGATGGGCCTGCCGATTCCGCATACGGCGATCATTCCGCGCAGCAAGGAACGCATCGGCGACAGCCTGGCCCTGTTCGTGCGCGACCAGTTCCTGGAACCGACGGTGCTGCTGGCCAAGCTGCAGGTGTTCGACCCGGCCAGCCGCCTCGGCAGCTGGCTGGCCGATCCCGCGCGGTCACGGATGCTGGCCGACATGGCCCGTGGCTGGGCACTGCAGGCGCTGGACTTCTTCGATGAAGCTGCGGTGCGACGGCAGCTGCACAGCTTCGTGGTGCAGCAGCTGCGGCAGTGGAATGCCGCGGCCACCGCCGGCGAACTGCTGGGCCTGCTGACCGCCGATGGCCGCCACCAGCGGGTGCTGGACGAAGGCCTGCAACGGTTGGGGCGTTGGCTGGAACAGCCGGAAGTGAAGGAACGCGCTTCGCAGCTGATCGTGCGCTACATCCAGCGCGAATGGCCGACGCTGTCGAGCACGGTGAACTGGATCAAGCCGATCGATGAGATCGGCGACAACCTTGCCGAACGCCTGGCACGGGCGGTGCTGGAAGAACTGCAGCAGGTGCTGGCCGAGCCGCAGCATCCGCTGCGCCAGGATTACGAGCAGTGGCTGGGCAACTACGTGCAGCGCCTGCGCGAAGACCCGGCACTGGCCGAGCGCATCGAGCAGCTCAAGCAGGAAATGATCGACCACCCTGCCCTGCAGGAGTACGTACAGGGCCTGTGGTCGCGCATCCAGGCCAGCCTGCGCGGCGATCTGCAGCGCGAGGATTCGGCACTGGTCGGCCATCTGCAGCGCAGCCTGGCCTCGCTGGGCGACAGCCTGCAATCGGACCCGGCGTTGCGCGAGGCGTTGAACCAGCACCTGCTGGAAGGCGCACAGCGCCTCACCGGGCGCCTGCGCGAGGGCGTCACCACCCATATCGCGCAGACCGTGAAGAGCTGGGACGAGCGCCACCTGGTCGAGCAGCTGGAACTGAGCGTGGGCCGTGACCTGCAGTTCATCCGCTTCAACGGCACCCTGGTCGGCGGCCTGATCGGCCTGCTGCTGCATGCGGCGACTGTTCTGTTCCGCTTCTAGGCTGAGATTCCGGAGCCCTGGCCAGTAGATCCACGCCATGCGTGGATGACCGAGGCTGTCACGCTTGCTTAACGAAATGCGAATGCCTATCATTTACTGATCGGTTGTACGCTTAGCCAAGCGGGGCACGGAAGCACGCGCCCACCCGCCCCTTCGCCCGTGTACATCCCCCGACCACTGGGTCGCCTGCCTGCCGCAGGTGGCGCACCGTCGATGGGAATCACGCTGGGTAACGTGCGCGGAGCGCATGGCTGCCATGGGTGCGTTTGCCATCGCCTGTTTTTTGTCCTGCATGGAATCGCACCGATGGCATCGCTCCTGACTACTCCCCGTCCAACCCTGCTGGCCCTGGCCGTGACCGCACTGTTGATCGCACCGTTGGCACACGCTGAGGAAGGTTCTGCCGACCCCTCTGCGCGCACCCTGGACACCGTCCAGGTCACTGCCGATGGCGACATTGCCGACAGCTACACCGTCAAGCGGGCCAGCACCGCAACCAAGCTCGGCCTGTCACTGCGCCACACCCCGCAGTCGATGACCGTGGTGACCCGGCAGCGGCTGGACGACATGGGCCTGTTCTCCCTGTCCGATGTGATGGGCCAGGTCACCGGCGTAGCGGTGTCGGTCACCGACAGCGAACGCATCAACTACGTTTCGCGCGGGTACAACATCACCAATTTCCAGGTCGATGGCATGCTCAACACCTTCGGTGGCTACATCAAGACCAACACCGACAGCGTGATCTACGACCGCATCGAAGTGGTGCGTGGTGCCACCGGCCTGACCACCGGTGCCGGTGATCCGTCGGGCACCATCAACTTCGTCCGCAAGCGCCCCACCGATACGTTCCAGATGAGCGCCAACCTGACGCTCGGCCGCTGGGGCAACCAGCGCCTGGAAGCCGACCTCGGCGGTCCCATCGCCCTGGATGGCCGCATCCGCGCCCGCGTGGTCGCTGCCAAGCAGCAGAGCGATTCGTTCCGCGATGTGTACAAGCTGGACAAGGACGTCTTCTACGGCATCGTCCAGGCCGACATCACCGACACCACCCTGCTGGAAGCCGGCTATGAGTACCAGTCGCCGCGCACCACCGGCGTGACCTGGGGCGTGGTGCCGTACTGGGGCGCCGATGGCAAGCCGGCCAACCTGCCGCGCTCGACCAACCTGTCGGCGCGCTGGAGCAGCTGGCCGATCATCGAAAAGAGCGCCTTCGCCCGCCTTGAACAGCAACTGGGCCATGGCTGGGCCGCGAAATTCGCCTACACCCGCTCCAAGCGCGAGACCGACGGCGCGGTCTGGTATGGCGCGTCCGGTTACCCGCGTGCCGATGGCAGCGGCATCTCTGCCTTCGTCGGCAGCTTCGGTGAAAACGGCGACATGCAGGTGTTCGACTTCAACGTCGGCGGTCCGTTCCAGTTGTTCGGCCGCGAACACGAACTGGTATTCGGCTTCGGCCAGTCGGTGCGCAAGGGCGAAGTGCCTGCGAGTGAAACCGCCGACTATCCGGACAGCTACGCCCGCGTGCCGGACTGGCGCAGCTGGAACGGCGACGTCGCGCCGCTGCAGGTCACCCGCCTGGGCTATCTCGCCTCGGAAGACGAACTGCGCCAGCGTGCCGCCTACCTGGCCGCACGCCTGCAGCTGGCCGAGCCGCTGACCGCCGTGCTCGGCGCCCGCTACGGCAGCTGGGAAACGCGCAGCTGGAACTACACCCACGACGCCGCCGGCCGCCTGACCGGTACCACCCGCGGTGGCTACAAGCCTGACGACTCACTCACGCCGTACGCGGGCTTCATCTACGACTTCAACCGTTACTTCAGCGGCTACGTCAGCTACACCGACATCTTCCAACCGCAGAACTACCGCGACAAGGCCAACAACTACCTCGAACCGGTCGTCGGTGACATGTGGGAAGCCGGGCTCAAGGCCGAGTTCTTCGATGGCCTGCTCAACACCTCGGTCGCGGTGTTCAAGGGCGAGAAGGACAACGTCGCCGAGCTGGATGATTCGGTGCCGGAAAACTCGTTGCCCGGTGGCATCAGTGCCTACCGCTCCACCGGCAAGGGCAACAAGGTGAAGGGCTGGGAAATCGAAGCGCAGGGCAGCCTGGGCGAGCACTGGAACCTGTCGACGGGGTTCACCCACACCGTCAGCCGCAATGCACTGGGCGTTCGCCAGAACACCACCGTTCCGGTCGATCTGTTCCGCCTCAACGCCAGTTGGCGCCCGGGTGGTGCCGAAGGCCGCTTCTGGATTGGTGGCGGCGCGACCTGGCAGAGCGGCATCTGGAGCCTGAGCAACAAGCCGCGCGATGACTTCCTGGTCAGCGGCAAGCGCGACCGCGTGGCGATCGAACAGGGTGACATCTACCTGCTCAACCTGTCGGCCGGCTATCGCTTCAACGAGAACTTCAGCGCCCAGGTGAACGTGAACAACCTGCTGGACAAGAAGTACTACAACCGCGTCGGTTTCTACGACGGCGTGTACTGGGGCGAACCGCGCAACGTGATGATGACGCTGCGCTGGAAGCTCTGACGATCTGATGGATGGCGCCGGTTCTGCGACCGGCCACGGCCACGGATGGCCAACCCCGGCGCGCTTCGGTGCGCCGGTCCTCTTTCATTCAACCTGCAGGACCGCCGTGGACCGCTCGCCCGCAACCGCCAGCCCCCGCCTCAGCACCTTCTTCGCCAACCCGCGATGGGGCGTGCTGTCCCGATCCCTTGCCGCCATCTTCGGCGGCTACGCGCTTGCCTCGATGACCACCGTGTTCTGTGCGCTGGCCCTGCCGGGCGCGCGCGGCCAGGCTGTGCTGACCGGCATGCTGCTGGCGATCCTGGTCGCCGCCTGTGCGGCGCTGTGGGCGTTCGCCACCCGCAGTGCGCTGCGCGCCTGGGTCGGCATTCTCGCCCCCACCCTGCTGATGGCCGGCATTTCGCGCCTGCTGGGAGCGTGGGCATGAAGAATGGATTCCGCCAATCGATGGCCTGGCTGCACACCTGGACCGGCCTGCTGGTCGGCTGGCTGCTGCTGCTGATCTTCATGGCCGGCACCGCCAGCTACTACCGCGAGGAAATCAGCCGCTGGATGCGCCCGGAACTGCCGCGCAGCACGGTCAGCACCGACGAAGCGGCGCAGCGCGCGGCCGACTACCTGCTGGCCAATGCACCACAGGCCGAGAGCTGGTTCGTCACCCTGCCGCAGCCGCGCAATCCGGCCATGCAGATGTTCTGGCGGTTGCCAGCCGAGCTGGCCGACCCCGCCAAGGGCCGACGCGGCGCCTTCGGTGATGCCACCCTGGACCCCAACACCGGCACCGAGCTGAAGGCCCGCGAGACCCGTGGCGGCGACTTCTTCTACCGCCTGCATTTCGACCTGCACTACATTCCCGTGCTGTGGGCGCGCTACCTGGTGGGCTTCTGCGCGATGTTCATGCTGGTGGCGATCATCACCGGCGTGATCACCCACAAGAAGATCTTCAAGGACTTCTTCACCTTCCGGAAGGACAAGGGCCTGCGCTCCTGGCTGGACTTCCACAACGTCAGCGCGGTGATGGCCCTGCCCTACCACGCGATGATCACCTACACCGGCATCGTCACGTTGATGATCATGTACCTGCCGTGGGGAGTGAACGCGGCCTACGGCACCGACCAGGATGCCTTCTACGCGGAGGCCTTCGGTGGCCTGCCCGAAGTCACCGCGCCCGCCGAAGGCAAGGCCGCACCGCTGCCGCTGCGGCAGCTGCTGGACAGCGCCCGCACGCACTGGCACGGCACCGAGGTGGCCGGTTTCAGCGTCGCCAACCCCGGCGCCGCCAACGCGGTGATCGACATCCGCCAGCGCGACGGCAAACGCTTGTCCATCGATACCCCCGCGCTGCGCTATGACATGGTCACTGGCGCGCTGCTGCAGGAAACCCCGCCTTCCGGTGGCGCCACCGCCACCCGTGGCGTGCTGTATGGCCTGCACCTGGCCCGCTTCGCCGATTGGGGCCTGCGCGCCCTGTTCTTCCTGTCCGGCCTGACCGGCTGCCTGATGGTGGCCAGTGGCGTGGTGCTGTGGGCAGTGAAGGAGCGCCCGAAGCATGCCAAGAGCGGCCGCACCGGCTTCGGCCTGCGCCTGGTCGATGCACTGAACATCGGCGCCGTGGCCGGCCTGCCGATCGCCTTTGCCGCCTATTTCTGGGGCAACCGGCTGCTGCCGCTCGGCCTGGCCGAGCGCTCCAACGCCGAGGCGAACGTGTTCTTCTACGCGTGGGGCGCCTCGTTGCTGGCAGCCTTCCTCTGGCCCAAGCGGATGATGTGGGCGTGGCAGCTGTACATCGGCGCGGCCGCGTTCGCGCTCATTCCGCTGGTGAACGCGCTGACCACCCACGCGCACCTGGGCGTGACCCTGTTCAACGGTGACTGGGCATTGGCCGGTTTCGACCTGTCGATGATCGCCTTCGGCGCGATGCTGGCCCTGTGCGGCTGGCGCATGCAGCGCTGGACGCCACCGCTGACTGCCGCCGAGAAGAAGAAGCGCGCGGCGGCCGCTGCAGCGACGAAGGCACCGGCCGATGCAGTGGAAGCGGAGGCCAGCGCATGATGCTGCTGGTACTGGGGTTGTCGTTCACAGCGTTCACCGCGCTGTCGCTGGCGATGGAAAAGCACCAGCAGGAACTGCACGGCAAGGCAGCGGCGTCACCGGTACGGCGCACGCAATGGCGGGTGCTGGGCTGGCTGCTGCTGACCGTGGCGTTCGCGCTGTGTGTGCTCGACCACGGCTGGGCAATGGGCCCGGTGCTGTGGCTCGGCGCGCTTACGCTGGGTGGCATCGTGCTGGCGTTCGCGCTGTATCCGTACCGGCCGAAATGGATCGCACCGCTGGCGGTCGCGCTGCCGGTGATCGGGCTGGTGGTGGCGTTGGTGTAGCCGAAGCCACCTGGGTCGGAGCCCTTGCGCGAAGTGCAAGGGATCCGACCCCGGACATCGGTTCACGCCAGGCGCTTCAGCTCCCACGCACGATGGATGCGTGCGTTGCGCTCGAAATCCGGGCCGATGGTGCTGGCGCTGATCTCGCGGCATTGGGCGAATTCGGCGATGGCGTTCTCTTCCAGCTTGAAGCGGCGGAAGTTGTTGGAGAAGTACAGCACGCCCCCCGGTGCCAGTCTTGCGACGGCCGCACGCAGCATCTTCACCTGTTCGCGCTGCACGTCGAAGTCCTCGGCGCGGGCCGAGTTGGAGAACGTTGGCGGGTCGCAGAAGATCACGTCGTACTGGCCGCGATCGCCTTCCAGCCATGCCATCGCATCGGCCTGCACCAGCAGGTGCTGATTGCCGCCCTGCCCGTTCAAGGCCAGGTTGTCGTAGCACCACTGCAGATAGGTGGCCGACAGGTCGACGCTGGTGGTGCTGGCCGCACCGGCCACCGCCGCCTGCACACTGGCCACGCCGGTGTAGCAGAACAGGTTGAGGAAACGCTTGCCGCGCGCCTGCTCGGCCATCAGGCGACGCAGCGGGCGATGGTCGAGGAACAGGCCGGTATCAAGGTAATCGAACAGGTTCACCTGCAGCAGCGCGTTGTTCTCGCGTACCACGAGGAACTCATCACGCTGCTCGAAACGGCCGTACTTGCTGCCGCCCTTGCCACGTTCGCGCGACTTCATCGACACCTGTTCCGGCGGTACGCCGAACACCTCGCGCGCAGCGGCCAGCAGTTCATTGCGGCGGCGGCGCACGTCGTTCTCGGGAATCGCGGCCGGTGCGGCGTACTCCTGCACATGCAGGAACGTGCGGCGCTGGCCGCCATCCTCTTCGTACACGTCGATGGCCGCTGCGTATTCCGGCAGATCGGCGTCGTAGGCGCGGAAACAGGTGATGCCTTCGCGCGCGCGCCAGCTCTTGAACTTTTTCAGGTTCTTGCGCAGGCGGTTGGCCACCATCTGCGCGCCTTCGCTCAGCTCGCGCACCTGTGCCGGATCGCGACCCGGCACCGCGATCGGATCGCAGACGATCAGTGCACATTCCAGTGCACCATTGAACATCTGGTACTTCTTGCCCGCACGCAGGCCGGTAGCGAAGGCCAGTTCGTCATTGCCGCACAGCAGGCTGGCGCGCCACTGCGGCACCGCCTTCTGCAGGGCATTGCCCAGCTTGCGATACAGCGCCGGATCGGCCGCCAGGCGCTCGTCATACGGCGGGTTGCAGACCACCGCGCCGATCTCCTGCTCCGGGGTGGGCAGGTCGACCACATCGGCGCGGGTGAAGCGGATGGCATGGGCGACGCCGGCCACTTCCGCGTTCTCGCGCGCCGCTTGGATCGCCACCGGATCGATGTCGCTGCCGTGGATGACCGGCTTCAGCGCAGCCAGGCCGGCCGCTTCGCGATCACGCGCTTCGCTCTGGATGGTTTTCCAGGCCGCCTTGTCGAAGCCCAGCCAGCGGCTCGGCGGCAGGCTGCCATGGCGCATCAGGCCGGGAGCGACGTCGGCAGCCATCAGCGCGCCTTCGATCAGCAAGGTGCCGCTGCCGCACATCGGGTCCAGCAGGCCGCCACCGGCAGCATGCAGGCGCGGCCACTGTGCACGCATCAGCAGCGCGGCAGCCAGGTTTTCCTTCAACGGCGCGTCATGGGCAGCACCGCGCCAGCCACGGCGGTGCAGCGGGCCACCACCGAGGTCGATCGACAGCGAGGCGCGGCCCTTGCGCAGCGACAGGTTGACGCGCACATCCGGCAGATCGGTGTTGACCGAGGGGCGCTCGAGCCCTTCGTCACGCATGCGGTCGACGATGGCGTCCTTGATCCGCTGCGCGGCGAAACGGGCATGGGTGATCTTGTCGCCGGACACATGCGCGTCCACCGCCAGGGTCATCTCCGGCTTGATGTGTTCGTGCCACGGCAACGCGCGCACGCCGTCATACAGCGCCTGCTCGTCCGGGCATTCGAATTCGTCGATCGGCCACAGCACGCGGCTGGCCAGCCGCGACCACATGACGATCCGCAGCGCCTGATCCAGTTCGCCATCGGCATTGACGCCGGCGATGGTGGCAGTGGCCTTTTCCAGGCCGAGGGCCGACAGCTCATCGGCAAGCAGGTATTCCAGGCCCTTGGCGCAGGAGACAAAAAATTTCACGGGATCGGTTCGCAGGTGGTCAGGCGCGGCAGGGAGCCGGGCCATTCGGAAGGGAGGGCCGTAGGCACGGCCGGCAGGCCCGCGCCGGGGGCGGCGGGGCTGCCATTGTAGTCAATGCGGGCGGGCGCGCCGTGCGCCCGGGCTTCACAGCTGCCGCAGCAGGCGCTCGAAGGCCTGCGCGGAGGCCTCCACGTGGTGTTCCAGGCGATGGCCGTCGTCCACCAGCAGCAGCTGCGCCGAGCGCGCCTGCGCCCAGGCGATGACCCCGGCAGCCGGCACCACCTCGTCATAGGCCTGCACCACCGTGGTCGGCACCGGTGCGGCGTCCAGCGCCGGCATCGGGCCCATGGTGGTCGGCGGCACCATCAGGAACAGGCCGGCCACCGGCACCTGCAGCGAGGCGATGGCCGAGATGTAGGCGCCCAGGCTGGAGCCGGCCAGCACCACCGGGCCCTGCGCGGCGGCAGCGGCAGTGCGCTCGATCAGGCGCTGCAGGCGGGTGCGCACGTCACCAACGCGGCTGACCTCGCTCATCGCGTCGAGGTCGGTGTAATCGGGGCGTTCATGGGTCCAGCCCAGGCGCTCGGCGACCTCGGCCAGGGCGGTGACCTTGGTCGCCTCCGGGCCGCTCTCGAAGCCGTGCGACAGGATGCAGTGACCGCGACTCATGCGTGCGCTCCCACGGAGCGGACCGACAGCAGAAGGGAAGGCAGTTTCATTCGGCAATGCTAGCATCGCTGCATGCCCAACCCGCTCCTGCCCGGCCTGCAGCTGCAGCCGCTGCCCTACCACGACCGCCTGCCCGTGCGCGATCCATCCAGCCTGGCGATGGTGGTGATCCACTGCACCGAACTGCCCGACCTGGCCACCGCCCGCGAGTACGGCGAGCGCGTGCTGTACGACAGCGGTGCCGGCAACAGCGGGCATTTCTACATCGACCGCGACGGCAGCGTGGTGCAGTACGTGGCGCCGGAGCGCATCGCCCACCACGTGCGCGGCATGAATGCCGACTCGGTGGGCATCGAACTGGTCAATTCGGGGCGCTACCCGCACTGGCTCGACAGCCGCCACCAGGCGATGGACGAGCCCTACACCGAAGCGCAGCTGCTGGCGTTGGAGCGGTTGCTGCAGGCGCTGGTGCTGCAGTACCCGTCGCTGCGGCAGATCGCCGGCCACGACCAGTTGGACCTGGAGCAGGTACCTGCCAGTGACGACCCGGCCGTGACCGTGGCGCGCAAGCGCGATCCGGGCCCGTTGTTCCCGTGGCAGCGGATCCTGGCCAAGGTGCCGCTGCAGCCGCTGGGGTGAGGGCCGGCAGGGCTGCGCCCTGCACCCGCCGAATCAACGTCAACGTCAACGTCAACGTCAGAAGCGTGCATTCCGTGGGATGGCGGGATGGGTCCGGTTGCGAGGGACGCCGTAAACCCGTCCCTGGGGGCTTGGCCGCGGCATCCATGCCGCGGACACCCTCGCAACCGGACCCACCCCGCCTTCGACAGGTTCCCGCGATCTGTCGGGACGGCACGGCTCGCTTTTGATGGGTGTCGACCGCGCTGCTGTTGGTAGGTGTCGACCTTGGTCGACACATGGATCCACGCCATGCGTGGATGAACGTCAAATCGATCTGCCCGCTTCGCTCAGGCGCCGGTAGCCACCGGGCGGCTGCTGTCGCTGACCCAGCCACTCCAGGAATCGGCATAGATGCGCGCGCCGGACAGGCCCGCACTTTCCATCGCCAGCAGCAGATGGCAGGCGGTCACACCCGAGCCACACATCAGGACCACGCGCTGCGGGTCGTGGTTGCCGATCACGCCCTGCAGTTCGGCGCGCAGTTCCTGTGCGTCACGCAGGCTGCCGTCCAGCACGTTCAATGCGAACGGTCGATTGACTGCCCCCGGCACATGGCCGGCGACCGGGTCCAGCGGCTCCACCTCGCCACGGAAACGCTCGCCTGCGCGGGCGTCGACCAGCCAGCCCGGAGCATGCTTCAGGCGCGACTCGACCTCTTCAGCGCTGGCAATCTGGCTGGTATCGAAACGCCCCGGATATGCGGGCAACGCCGCGACCTCGCTGCTGCCGGTCGCGAGCGGCTGGCCGGCGGTCTGCCAGGCAGCGATGCCGCCATCAAGGACAGCCACCTTCGTGTGCCCGATCAGGCGCAGCAGCCACCACAGTCGCGCAGCGGCCATGCTGCCATCGCTGCCGTCATACACCACCACCTGCGTGTCGGGGCCGATGCCCCATTGCCCCAGCCGTGTGGCGAACGCATCGCTGTCCGGCAACGGGTGGCGCCCATGTCCGACCCGCGTCAGGTCGGACAGGTCGCGGTTGAGATCGGCATGCACCGCACCGGGAATGTGTCCCTGCGCATAGAGGCCATTGCCCGCCTGCGGATCGGCGAGCGATGCACGTGCATCGACCACGCGTACGGCAGTGCTTGCGGTCGCGCGGGCATCGACCACGCGTACCCCATCGCCCAGCACCGCAGCCAGGGTCGCAACATCGACGAGGGTGGTCCACGGCGGATCGGTCGGCTTCATTGCACTTGCTCCAGGCGGCGACGCAGGTTGTACAGGATGGCCGCAGTGGCGCCCCAGATGCGCTGGCCGGGCCAGCCGTACTCGAGGACATGGCGGACGCGGCCGCGATGGTTGATTTCAACCTGGCGCAGGTTGTCGGCGGCCATCAGATAGTCCAGCGGCACTTCGAACACCTCGGCCACTTCGCTGGGCTGCGGTACCGCCACGAAATCCGGATCGATCACCGCTACCACCGGGGTGACTCGGTAGCCGGTGATGGTCACGAACGGATCGAGATAACCCAGTGCCTGCACCTGCGTCGGCGCCAATGCGATTTCTTCCTGGCTTTCGCGCAGTGCTGCGGCCAGCGCATCACGATCATCCGGCTCGGTACGGCCACCGGGAAAACCGACCTGGCCACCATGTTGCCGAAGGGTTTCGGTACGCCGGGTCAGGATCACCTGCGCACCGTTGGCGCGCGGGACGATGCCGGCCAGCACGGCCGCCTCGACCGGTGGGCCCGGGGGCAGCAGATCATCCAGTTCACTGCGGTTCCAGCCGTCACCTGCCGGCGGTTCGGCCAGCGGATGCAGCGCGCGCAGCAGGCGCTCGTGATCGGCCAACGAGCCTCGCAGCGACTGCTGCAGCTGTTGGCGCAGTGGCAGCACGCGTTGCAGGATGTGGGTGCGCTCGCTGTCGCTCATCGACGACCACCGTGCGATTTCGTCGATATGCCGCCCGCAGCCGGCGCACAGCCGGTTGCGATCCAGCTTGCACACGTTGATGCAGGGGCTTGCGACAGCACGCGCCGTTTCTTCCATTATTTGCACCGGTCAACAGTAGCGCGAATGGGCCGGATTTGGGATGGGCCCGCACGGCTGCTGCGTACCGCAGAAACAAAAACGCGCCGGTGGAATCACCGGCGCGTTGATGTTGACGCTGTTTCTTCTTACTTGACGCTGATCAGCTTGATCTCGAACTGCACAGCCACGTTCGGCGGGAACGGGGTGCGCGGGTCGGCGCCATAGGCCTGATCCGGCGGCAGGGACACTTCCCACTTCGAGCCAGCCGGCATCTGCAGCAGGGTCTCGCGCATGGCCTTCATTTCGACTTCGCTGACCTTGATCGACGGAATCTGCTGGGCCGGACGAGCCTCGGTCGGGCGCTGGCCGTACGGGAACGGACCGGCCACTTCCAGCTGCACGGTGCTGGCCTGGGTCGGCTTGGCACCCTTGCCGGCTTCGATCACACGGTACTGAACGCCGCTCGGCAGGGTCTGCACGCCCGCCTTTGCCTTGTTCTGCGCCATGAACTGATCGCTCTTGGTCTTGTTGTCGGCAGCAGCCTTTTCGTACTCGGCCTTGGCGGCCTGGGCACGGCCCTGCTCGCGCTTCTGGAACGCTTCAACGGCCGGCTTCAGCTGCTCGGCGGTGATCGCCGGCTGCTTCTTGGCGTAGGCGTCCTGCAGACCCTTCACCACCGAGTTGATGTCCAGCTGCTCACCGCGACCGGTCAGCTCCGCCAGGTTGTTGCCGTAGTCGTAACCGAAGTAGTAGCTCAGCTTGCCCTTCTCGGACGCGATGTCCTGGGCGAAGGCATTGCCCGTCAGGGCCAGGGCCGCGACGGCGACCGCGATAGAACGCAACTTCATCAAACAGTTCTCCAGGGGTGGTAACTCAGGGACGTTCTGCGCCGCCCTGAGGCGACGGGTTAGGATAACGGCCACAACGTGTAACCGCTACTCACCACGCAGGCTATGACCTGTCTGCGTTTACAGAGTTCAATCTCACTTTTTTTTAACGTTCCAGGAGTTTCCCGTGGCCGAGGCCCCCGCTCCCCACCCGGTCGCCATCAGCGACGACGGCGCCATCCGCACCATTACCGTGCAGCGACCGGACAAGCTCAACGCCCTCAATGCCGCGACCCTGCAGGCTCTGGCCGAGGCGTTCAGCGACGCCGCCGCCGATCCGGCGGTACGGGTGGTGGTGCTGACCGGCGCCGGCCCCAAGGCCTTCGTGGCGGGGGCCGACATCGCGGAAATGAACACATTGAGCGCGGTTCAGGGACGTGACTTCTCCCTGCTCGGCCAGGCCCTGATGCGCCGCATCGAACGCATGCCCAAGCCGGTGATCGCCCGCGTGAACGGTTTTGCGCTGGGCGGCGGGCTGGAGCTGGCCATGGCCTGCCACCTGCGCATTGCGGCCGATTCCGCCAAGGTCGGCCAGCCGGAGATCAATCTCGGCCTGATTCCCGGCTTCGGTGGCAGCCAGCGCCTGCTGCGCCTGTGTGGCCGCGCGGCCACGCTGGAGCTGTGCCTGCTGGGCACCCCGCTCGATGCCGCACGCGCGCTGGCCCTGGGCATCGTCAACGAAGTGGTGCCTGCCGCCGAGCTCGACGCCCGCGTGCAGGCCCTGGCCCGGCAGCTGGCACAGTCGGCGCCGCTGGCGCTGCGTGGCCTGCTCGATGCGGTGCACGTGGGTGGCGAATGCAGCCTGGACGCCGGCCTGGAATACGAAAGTGCGCAGTTCGGCCTGCTGTTCGCCACCGAGGACATGCGCGAGGGCACCAGCGCCTTCCTGCAGCGCCGTCCTCCCGCCTTCCAGAACCGCTGACGCCATGGCATCCCGACCCAATCCCGTGCTGCTGTTCGCCCGGGTCCAGGCAGACGATCCTGATGGCGCGCTGCAGGCTGGACTGATGGACTACGTCGTGCGCGCTGGCGATGACCGGCTGCTGCCCGACCATCCAGACCTGCCGGACCGCCTCTGCCAGATGCAGCTGCAACTGCAGCGTGCATGGGCCGCGCGCGAACGTTTCCGCGCACGCGCGGTGCGCCTGGCCCGACGCGAGGCCGAGCGTGATGCGCGTCGCACGCCCGCGCCGGCGCCGGACGCCAAACCCGCCCTGCCCGCCGCAGCGGCCGCCATCCTCGCCCGGGCCAAGGCCCGCGCCGCCGGCAAGGAGCAGTAATGGCGACAGCGAAGAAGACCGCGCGCGCACCTGCGCGCCGCGGCGGTACGATGCCGCGCGCCGACGTGGTGGAAATGTTCACCCGCCTGCGCGAACTCAACCCGCATCCGAAGACCGAGCTTGAATACAGTTCGCCGTTCGAACTGCTGGTGGCGGTCGCACTGTCGGCGCAGGCCACCGACGTCGGCGTCAACAAGGCCACCCGTCGCCTGTTCCCGGTTGCCAACACGCCGGCGAAGATCCTAGCCCTGGGCGAAGAGGGACTGAAGAAGTACATCGCCACCATCGGCCTGTTCAACGCAAAGGCGAAGAACGTGATCGCCACCTGCGCGCTGCTGCTGGAGAAGCACGGCGGCGAAGTGCCACGCGATCGCGATGCACTGGAGGCCCTGCCCGGTGTCGGTCGCAAGACCGCCAACGTGGTGCTCAACACCGCCTTCGGCGAACCGGTGATGGCGGTGGACACGCATATCTTCCGTGTCGCCAACCGCACTGGACTTGCGCCAGGAAAGAACGTGCGCGAGGTCGAAGACCGATTGGTCAAAGCGATTCCCGCCGAGTTCCTGCTGGATGCGCACCACTGGCTGATCCTGCACGGACGGTACGTGTGCAAAGCACGCAAACCGGATTGCCCTGGGTGCGTGATTGCCGATCTTTGCCGGTTCAAGGACAAGACCCTCGCCGAGTGATGGCGGCATCGGCGCATGACGTGGATGCACGGAAACACCAGCCACGCATGGCGTGGATCTACTGCAACCGGGGCGCAATCCGGGCGTCATACGTAACCGGTTCCAATGGCAGGCCCAGCCGCGACGGGGCCTGCGGCGGATCGCGGCCGTGCGCGAACTGTCACATTTACGCAATCTTCACGTTTTAGCCTGCGCGCATCTTCCCACCTGCCTGCAAGGCTCCTCTCCATGAAACTGCATCACCAACTCCTGACGGTCGCCGTGGCTGCTGCGCTGTATGTGCCGGCCGCCCACGCCGAAGTCGCCATCGATGTGATCGGCGGTTCGGAAATCACCTTCGAAGGCCTGGTCCAGGCCGACGGCAACTGGTACGACAATGACGTCGTGGACCTCAACGGCGGTGACGCCGGCAACGGCAAGAACAGCGAGTTCGAACTGCGTCGCGCCGAGCTGGTGCTGAAGGGCAAGGGCCCGGGCAACGTGGAGTGGGTGGTCGGCTATGACGCCAAGGCCGACAAGTTCCTCGACACCAACGTGAAGTACAAGCTGCTGGGCAACGCCAACCACTTCATCCAGGTCGGCCAGTTCAAGCAGCCCAACAGCCTGGAAGAGCTGTCCAGCACCAAGAACAACGACTTCATCTCCAAGGCTGCGGTCACCAACACCTACGCCGTCGCCCGTCGCCTCGGCGGTGCCTACAGCTACGGCCAGGACAACTGGTCGGTCACCGCCAGCGCCTTCGGCCGCGAACTGACCCGCAACCTGGCCCACGGCAGCGGCTACGGCGCACGTGGTACCTGGGCCCCGATCAACGAGAAGGGCCAGGTCCTGCACTTCGGCCTGAGCTACGTGAACTACGACACCGACGCAGACACCCTGCGCGTGCGTGCCCGCCCGAACGCTGACCTGGCCACCGCGCGCCTGGTCGACAGCGGCAACCTGGTCGACACCGACCGCGTCAGCACCATCGGCGCCGAAGCGATGTACTTCCAGGGTCCGTTCAAGGCCCAGGCCGAGTACTACACCAGCAAGGCCAAGCGCATGGCCAACGACAACTACACCAGTGACGGCTACTACGTCAGCGGCGTGTGGAACGTCACCGGCGAAAGCTGGAGCTACAAGGGCGGCACCCCGGGCACCGGCCTGCCGAACAACCCGGCCGGCGGCCAGTGGCAGCTGGGCGTGCGTTACGACCACATGGACCTGAACGACGGCAACCTCGCCGCCAACCCGGTGGCCGGCCGTCCGCCGATCGTCGATGGCGTGCTCGGCGGCAAGATGGACATCTGGACCGTCGGCGCCAACTGGTACTGGCGCTCGAACTTCAAGCTGATGCTCAACTACGTGATGGTCGACAGCAAGAAGTACAGCTCGACCGCCCGTGGCTTCGTCAACGACGATCCGAACATCCTGGAAGCCCGCGCGCAGTTCTTCTGGTAAGACCGGAAGCACGCGTTCGAACGAAGGCACGGCTCCGGCCGTGCCTTCGTCGTTGTGGGCAGGCGGTAGGCGCGCGATGATGCCCTGCCCTGTCGACATGGACCTTCGGGATGCCCCCTTCCCTCCGCCTGCGCCGCCTGCTGTGCGCTGCCCTGCTCACCGCGCTGCCCGTCACCGCGCTCGCCTGTGACGATGCAGAGGCCGTGCGCGAGGCCGCGTATCGACAGCTGCCGGCTGGCGCGTTGCCAGTGACGGCACGCTTCACCGATGCCGACAGCAGCGCCTGCCGTGCGTGGCCCGCACAACCCGGCACGACCCTGCTGGCCGTCGCGCAATGGACCGAGCCCGCCTCGGAAGACGTGCGCGGTGGCGACCTGGACCTGCTGCTGATCGACACCGCCAGTAGCCGGCCACTGGCCTGGACCCGCGTGGCCGATGCGGTCAGCAGTGATGCGCTGCGCTTCACCGGGCTCCGCCTGGACACCGCACGCTGGCAACTGGATCCGGCCACCCGCGCGTTTGGCGTGCGCATGGACTACAGCGGCAGCTCAGGCCCCAACCCGTTCGCACAGACCGAACTGCAGTTGTTCGTGCGCAATGGCCGACAGCTGCGCCGGGTGCTTGCCCCGCTGGCCGTCAGCGGCAGTCGCGGCGAATGGGATACGCGCTGCGCCGGCGAGTTCAGCCGCTTCGAGCGCACGCTGGAAATGGGCAGCAGCAACTCCCCTGGTCTGGCACCGATCGTGGTGCGCGAAAAGCGCACCGATACGATCAGCGTTGCCGTGGGTGACGACTGCCATGCAACCGACACGACGGCACCTGCGCAGCGCTGGACACTGCTGCCCAGCGACGGTCGCTATGCCGTTCCGGAGGCGTTGCGCGGGCTCTGAAAGGGAGGCGTCGGCAGCGCCATGACGGCTGTCACGTCCGCGTCATATGACAGACGCGGGCGTGTCATGGAACCGTTATGGAATGTGCACCGAAACGTCGGGCAGCCGCCCCTCGACCACCCCAGGAGTCTCTCCCGTGATCCACGCCTTCAAGTCGCGCGCCGCCGTCGCCATTCTGGCCGCGTCGTCCGTGTTCGCCGCCAACGCCGCCGATGTCACCGGCGCGGGCGCTTCGTTCATCTACCCGGTGATGTCCAAGTGGTCGGCCGACTACAGCACCGCCACCGGCAAGAAGGTCAACTACCAGTCGATCGGTTCCGGCGGTGGTATCGCCCAGATCAAGGCCGCGACCGTGGACTTCGGTTCGTCCGATGCGCCGCTGAAGCCGGAAGAGCTGGCGGCCGCCGGCCTGGCCCAGTTCCCGTCGGTGATCGGCGGCGTGGTGCCGGTGATCAACGTCGCGGGCGTCGCCCCGGGCGCGCTGAAGCTGGACGGCCCGACCCTGGCCAACATCTTCCTGGGCAAGATCACCACCTGGAACGACCCGGCCATCGCCGCCCTCAACAGCGGCCTGACCCTGCCCAGCGGCAAGATCACCATTGTCCATCGTTCGGACGGCTCGGGCACCACCTTCAACTTCGTCAACTACCTGTCCAAGGTCAGCCCGGAGTGGAAGAGCAAGGTCGGTGAAGGCACCTCGGTGCAGTGGCCGGCCGGCATCGGCGGCAAGGGCAACGAAGGCGTTGCTGCCTACGTGAAGCAGATCAAGGGCGGCATCGGCTACGTCGAACTGTCCTACGCGCTGCAGAACAAGATGTCCTACGCGGCGATGAAGAACGCGGCTGGCAAGATCGTGCAGCCGTCGGACGCCTCGTTCTCGGCCGCCGCGGCCAGCGCCGACTGGGCCAACGCCCGTGACTTCTACCTGGTGATGACCAACGCCCCGGGCGCTGACGCATGGCCGATCACCGCCACCAACTTCATCCTGGTGCGCAAGCAGCCGAAGAACGTGGCGGGCGCCAAGGCCACCCAGGAGTTCTTCCGCTGGGTCTACAGGAATGGCGATGCGCAGGCCAAGCAGCTGGACTACGTGCCGCTGCCGGACGCACTGGTGCGCCAGATCGAGACCTACTGGACGCAGAACCTGAAGTACTGAGTTTCGTTGCAAGGCGTTCCCCCGCAGGAACGGGGTCGGCGGGTCCTCTCTCCCCCGCCGGCCCCACCGGGCGCTGGATCCTTCGGGGTCTGGCGCTCTTCTTTTTTGTGCGGTTGGTCGTGAAAGGCGCTGCGCCTGCGTTGATGTGTTGTTGCGGCGATGGGCCGGGCTGCACAGGACACGCCGTGAACCCGTCCGTGGGGGCTCGGCCACGGCATCCATGCCGTGGACGGTCCTGCGCAGCCCGGCCCACCGCCTTCCGACAGTCCATCGGGGGCACGGTGGGGTCATGGAAGGCAGGAGCAGGAGCAAGAGCAACGGCCCGGGAACCGCGCAGACGCGCAGTTGGCGCCGTCAGCCGGCCCGGCGGCCAACCGTGAATCCCCCGAAACCCTTGCCAGAACGTGATCCAGGACACCTCTGTCATGGACGTCATACGGCTGTAACAAAAACATCATTTCATAGCCGCATCCGCCGACACCGTCGGCTCTACCCCGCTATGGAGTGACCATGAAACTGCACTCGGCCAGCCTTGCCGCCCTTTCCCTGGCCATCGCCCTGGGCCTCTCTGCCTGCGGTGGCGACAAGCAGGCCGCACAGCAGCCGGCCGCTGACGGCGCCGCTGCTCCGGCCGCCGCCGGCGACAAGGTGACCGCTGAGGTCTCCGGTGCTGGCGCCTCCTTCATCTTCCCGCTGGTGTCCAAGTGGTCGGCCGACTACAACACCGCCACCGGCGCCAAGATCAACTACCAGTCGATCGGTTCCGGTGGTGGCATCGCCCAGATCAAGGCCGGTACCGTTGATTTCGGTTCCTCCGACAAGCCGCTGAGCAGCGATGAGCTGGCCCAGGCCGGCCTGGCCCAGTTCCCGTCGGCCATCGGCGGCGTGGTGCCGGTGGTCAACATCGACGGCCTGGAAGCCGGCAAGCTGCGCCTCAGTGGCGCCCTGCTCGCCGACATCTTCCTGGGCAAGGTCAAGACCTGGAACGACCCGGCCATCGTCGCGGCCAACCCGGGCGTGACCCTGCCGGACGGCAAGATCACCATCGTCCACCGTTCGGACGGTTCGGGCACCACCTTCAACTTCTCCAACTACCTGTCCAAGGTCAGCCCGGAGTGGAAGAGCAAGGTCGGCGAAGGCACCTCGGTGCAGTGGCCGGACGGCGTGGGTGGCAAGGGCAATGAAGGCGTCGCCTCGTACGTGAAGCAGATCAAGGGTTCGATCGGCTACGTCGAACTGGCCTACGCCCTGCAGAACGCGATGCCGTACGCCTCGCTGCAGAACGCTGCCGGCACCTGGGTGCAGCCGAACGCTGAAACCTTCGCCGCCGCTGCTGCCAGCGCCGACTGGGCCAGCGCCAAGGACTTCAACCTGGTCATCACCAACGCACCGGGCGAGCAGGCGTGGCCGATCACTGCCACCAACTTCATGCTGATGCAGAAGAAGCCGAAGGATGCCAAGCGCAACCAGGATGCGCTGGCCTTCTTCAAGTGGGCCTTCGAAAGCGGCCAGACCCAGGCCAACGAACTGCACTACGTGCCGCTGCCGGCCGAGCTGGTCAAGCAGATCGAAGCCTACTGGGCGACCGAACTGAAGTGATGGAACCGACGGTGCCCGCCACGTGCGGGCACCGTCTCCTGAACATCGTGCTGCCCCGCCCCTTCCTGGCCCTGCCGTCCCCATGAATGCCATCGCCCAGCCTGTAGCCGCCCCGTCCACGCGTGACACGCGTGATGCCCGCAACGACAAACTGTTCCGATGGGTGCTGGTCGGCACCGTCATCTTCGTCCTGATCGCACTGGCCTGCGCCGCACTGTCGATGCTGTGGGGTGGTCGCCACGCCCTGCAGATGCAGGGCCTGAGCTTCTTCTTCTCCTCCGACTGGAATCCGGTCGAAAACAAGTTCGGCGCCCTCGCCCCGATCTACGGCACGCTGGTCACCGCGCTGATCGCGATGGTCATCGCCGTGCCGGTCAGCTTCGGCATCGCCTTCTTCCTCACCGAAGTGGCACCGCGCTGGCTGCGGGGTCCGGTCGGTACCGCCATCGAACTGCTGGCGGGCATTCCTTCGATCATCTACGGCATGTGGGGCCTGTTCGTGCTGGTGCCGGTGATGACCGAGTACGTCACCCCGTTCCTCAACGAAACCCTGGGCGAATGGCCGATCATCGGACCGGTGTTCCAGGGCCCGCCGCTGGGCATCGGCATGCTCACCGCCGGCTTCGTGCTGGCGATCATGGTCATCCCGTTCATCTCCTCGGTGATGCGCGAAGTGTTCCTGACCGTGCCGACCCGCCTGAAGGAATCGGCCTACGCGCTGGGTTCCACCAAGTGGGAAGTGAGCTGGGACATCGTCCTGCCGTACACCCGTTCGGCGGTGATCGGTGGCGTGTTCCTCGGCCTCGGCCGCGCACTCGGCGAGACGATGGCCGTGGCTTTCGTGATCGGCAACAGCGTGCGCCTGTCGCCGTCGCTGCTGGAACCGGGCACCACCATCGCCGCACTGATCGCCAACGACTTCGGCGAAGCCACCGAAACCTACCGCTCGGCATTGCTGCTGCTCGGCTTCGTCCTCTTCATCGTCACCTTCGTGGTGCTCGCCATCGCCCGCCTGATGCTGATGCGCCTGTCCCGCAAGGAGGGCAACTGATGTCCAGCACCGCTGACTCCCTGTACCTGCGCCGCCGCATCGGCAATGTCATCGCCATCGCGATGTCCTGCGTCACTGCGCTGTTCGGCCTGTTCTTCCTCGGCTGGATCCTGTTCACCCTGGCCTCCAAGGGCCTGGCCGGCATCAACCTGGATCTGTTCACCAAGATGACGCCGCCGCCGATGCAGGAAGGCGGTCTGGCCAACGCCTTCTTCGGCAGTGCGGTGATGTGTGCGCTGGCGATCGGCATCGGCACCCCGCTGGGTGTGCTCGCCGGCACCTGGCTGGCCGAGTACGGCAACGCCCGCAAGGCCGGCACCGTGGTCCGCTTCGTCAACGACATCCTGCTGTCGGCGCCGTCCATCGTGCTGGGCCTGTTCGTCTACACCCTGTACGTGATGCAGACCGGCGGCAGCTTCTCTGCTTTCGCAGGTGCGCTGTCGCTGGCCTTCATCGTGCTGCCGGTGGTGGTGCGTACCACCGACGAGATGCTGCGCCTGGTGCCTTCGCAGATGCGCGAAGCCGCCCTGTCGCTGGGGATCCCGCAGTGGAAGGTGATCGTGCAGGTGCTGTACCGCAGTGCGTCGGCCGGCATCATCACCGGCATCCTGCTCGCACTGGCACGCATTTCCGGCGAGACCGCACCGCTGCTGTTCACCGCCTTCGGCAACCAGTACTGGAACAGCAACGTGTTCCAGCCGATGGCCTCGGTACCGGTGGTGATGAACCAGTTCGCCGGCAGCCCGTATGAATCCTGGCAGGTGCTGGCCTGGGCCGGCGCGCTGGTGCTGACCGTGTTCGTGCTGCTGGTCAGCCTCTCTGCGCGCGGCATCCTGCTGCGCAACCGTATCTCCCATGACTGACCTTTCCGTGGATACCGCCATGAACGACCTTTCCAACGCCGTGCCGATGCAGCGCATCGTGGTGCCGGCCTCGCACGAGAACCTGCACGCTCCGGCACCGGTCAAGCTCGCCGCGCGTGGACTGGACTTCTACTACGACAAGTTCCACGCCCTGAAGGGCATCAACCTGGAGATCCCGGAAAAGCGCGTGACCGCGCTGATCGGTCCCTCCGGTTGCGGCAAGTCGACCCTGTTGCGCATCTTCAACCGCATCTACGCGCTGTATCCGAAGCTGGAAGCGCGCGGTGAAGTGATCCTCGACGGCGAGAACATCCTGTCGCCGAAGTACCCGATGAACCGCCTGCGCAGCAAGGTCGGCATGGTGTTCCAGAAGCCGGTGCCGTTCCCGATGACCATCTTCGAGAACGTGGCCTACGGCATCCGCCACCACGAAAAACTGTCCAAGGCGGACATGGCCGACCGTGTCGAGCACGCACTGCGCCAGGGCGCACTGTGGGACGAAGTGAAGGACAAGCTCAACCAGAGCGCGCTGGGCCTGTCCGGCGGTCAGCAGCAGCGTCTGTGCATCGCCCGTGCCGTGGCCCTGCGCCCGTCGGTGCTGCTGCTGGACGAGCCGACCTCGGCGCTGGATCCGATCTCCACCAGCCGCATCGAGCAGCTGGTGGAAGAACTGAAGCACGAGTACACCATCGTGATCGTCACCCACAACATGCAGCAGGCCGCGCGCGTGTCCGATTACACCGCCTTCATGTACCTGGGCGACCTGATCGAGCACGACCGCACCGAAGTGATCTTCTCGCAGCCGTCCAAGCAGCAGACCGAGGATTACATCACCGGTCGCTTTGGCTGACCGGCGCTGACGCTTCGCCACATGTCCCAGCCAGGCGCGGCCTGGCTCTACCTGGATTGCAGACCATGAACCTTCCCAACGACCACATCGTCAAAAGCTACGACGAAGAGCAGCAGCGCCTGGTGGCCGAAATCGTGCGCATGGGCGAGATGGCCGTCGCCCAGCTGGAGGCGTCGATGGACGTCATCGAGAAGCGCGATGAGAACGCCGCCCACCGCATCATCGCCAACGATGAAGCGATCGATGCGCTGGAACAGCAGATCAGCCACGACGTGATGCGCCTGGCGCTGCGTGGCCCGATGGCACGCGACCTGCGCGAGATCCTTGCCGGCCTGCGCATTCCGGCCGACATCGAACGCATCGGCGACTACGCGGCCAACGTCGCCAAGCGCTCCATCGCGCTGGGCAAGGTGCCGCCGCTGCCGCAGATCCAGGGCCTGCGCGCGCTCGGCCGTCTGGCTGCGCAGCAGGTCCGCCGTGCCATCGCCGCCTACCGCGACAACGATGCCGATGCCGCGCTGGAACTGCGCGAGGACGATGCCCGCCTGGATGCGCAGTACACCGCGCTGTTCCGCGAGCTGCTGACCTACATGATGGAAGACCCGCGCAACATCACCCCGTGCACCCATCTGCTGTTCATGGCCAAGAACCTGGAACGCGTGGGCGACCACGCCACCAACATCGCCGAAAACGTGTGGTTCCTGGTGCACGGCGAACAGCCGCTGCCGCCGCGCCAGAAGCGCGACGAGACCTCCAGCGCCGGCGACATCTGATACTGCACTGCAACACCGGATTCGACTCCAGGGTGGCCGCTGTCCTCGCGACAGCGGCCTTTTTTTTGGCGTCGCAATACTTCTCACGAAAATTTGAACTCCCGGCGAGGATTCGTTGAGTAGGATCGCTGCACCATCGCTTCACCACGGGCACCCGCCCACCACCCAGGAGCACGACCGATGAGCACCTCCAACAAGACGCTGTCCCTGCTGACCGCCACCGCCCTGGCCGCAGGCCTCGGCATGACCGCCTCCGCCTCGGCCCTGAGCATGAGCGATCTCGCCCAGGGCTATCTGGTTGCCGGCCAGGCGGCCAAGGCCACCGACGCGAAGGCGGCCGATGCGAAATCCGCCGACGCGGCCAAGCATGCAGAAGGCAAGTGTGGCGCCGACGGCAAGAGCGCTGAGGGCAAGTGTGGCGGCGACAAGGGCAAGGCAGCGGCCGGTGCCGACGCCAAGGCCAAGACCGGCGGCGACAAGAAGTCGGCCGAAGGCAAGTGCGGCGAAGGCAAGTGCGGTGGCAAGCACTGACCTCCGCGCCGGCGTCGTCCACCCGCGGTCGCCGCTTCCCGCGGCGGCCGTGGGCCTGGGCCTGCGCCGCGCCCTGCTGCAGGACCTGCGCGACGCACCCGCCGGCGATTTCGATTTCCTCGAGTGCGCGCCGGAGAACTGGATCGGTGTAGGCGGCCCCGCCGGTGACGCGCTGGCCGAACTGGTCACGCGCCATCCGTTGAGCTGCCACGGCCTGTCGTTGTCACTGGGTGGCAGCGCAGCGCTGGATACCCAGCTGCTGGCACAGGTGGGTGCCTTTCTTGAGCAACACCGAGTGCCGCTGTACAGCGAACACCTCAGCTACTGCAGCGACGAGGGCCATCTGTACGACCTGCTGCCGATTCCATTCACCGATGAAGCGGTACGCCACACCGCTGCACGCATCGCCCGCGTGCAGGACATCCTCGGCCGCCGCATCGCCGTGGAAAACGTGTCGTACTACCTGGCGCCGGAACCGATGATGGACGAACTGGCCTTCACCAATGCGGTGCTGGCCGAGGCCGACTGCGATCTGCTGCTGGACGTCAACAACGTGTACGTCAATGCCTGCAACCACGGCTACGACGCCGATACGTTCATTGCCGGCCTGCCCGCGCAGCGCATCGTCTGCCTGCACGTGGCCGGGCATCTGGACGAAGCTCCGGACCTGAAGATCGACACCCACGGCAGCCCGGTGATCGACCCGGTGTGGGATCTGCTGGCGCGCACCTACGCGCGCATCGGCCCACGCCCTACCCTGCTCGAACGCGACTTCAATTTCCCGCCTTACGCCGAGCTGCGCGGCGAACTGCAGACCATCCACCGCCTGCAGGCCGTGCATGCCGGAGTCGCCCATGGCTAACACCCCCGAACGACTGCGCACGCAGCAGCGGGCCTTCACCGCACACCTGCGCGACCCGGCGCAGGTACCGGCGCCGCCCGGCATGGACCCGCGCCGGGTGGCGGTGTACCAACGCCTGCTGTTCAACAACCTGCTGGGATTGTTGAGCAACGGCTTCCCGGTCTGCGTGCGCCTGGCGGGCGAACCGGCCTGGAGTGCGCTGGTGCGCCACTATTTCGCCAGCCACCGTTGCCACACCCCGTTGTTCACCGAGCTGGCGGCCGAGTTCGTGCAGTGGCTGCAGGCGCAGCCGGCGCTGCCGCACCCGGCGTTGGCCGAACTGGCCCACTACGAGTGGGTGGAGACCGCGCTGTACCAGCTGCAGGCTGATCCGCTGCCGGAACCGGGCGACATCGATCCGTTGCAAGTACCGTTGCAGCGCTCGCCACTGGCCTGGCCGCTGCTGTATCGCTGGCCGGTGCATCAACTGGGTAGCGACGATGCAGCGTCGCAACCGCCAGCAGAGCCCACCGGCCTGCTGGTACGGCGCGATGCCGATGGCGCAGTGCGCTTTGCCACCCTGACCAGCCTGGCGGTGCATCTGCTGACGCTGATCGGCGAGGCGCCCGGGGCCACCGGCCAACAACAGCTGCAGCAACTGGCCGTCCTGCACCACCTCGATCCCGAGACCCTGACCGCCCCGGGTGCGCAACTGCTGCAGCAGTTCCTGCGTGCTGGCGTGATCGGTCCGCTCTCCGCTTCACCCTGACGCCCCTTCCAGGAGATTCACCCATGAAGACCCCGATCCTGGCCGCAACCCGCGGCCAGCTGGACCGCTTCGCCCCGTGGTTGGCCCCGCTTGGCCTGCGCATACTGCTGGCCTGGGAATTTTTTGAATCCGGCCGCGAGAAACTGCACGGCGAGAACTGGTTCGCCGACCTGCAGGGCGCGTTCCCGTTCCCCTTCGACCAGTTGCCTGCTGCGCTGAACTGGCAGTTGGCCACCTGGTTCGAGCTGCTGGGCGCAGCCTGCCTGCTGCTCGGCTTCGGTACCCGTTTCGCCGCCGCCAGCCTGCTGGTGCTGACGGTCGTGGCAACGTACGCGGTGCACTGGCCAGCCGAATGGGGCTCGCTGGGCGATCTGGCGATGGGCTACACGATCAGCGACCAGGGCTTTGGCAACTTCAAACTGCCGCTGCTGTTCATGGCGATGCTGCTGCCGCTGCTGTTCACCGGCGCCGGGCGCCTGAGCGTGGATGCCGTGCTGCAGCGGTGGTATCCGTCGCCCCCCACGGCGCAGCCCGCGGTCCGGTAGACGCCGACCTTGGTCGGCGCACAGCGTGCCAACCAAGGTTGGCACCTACCGGGATCCCGGGCGCTCAGGGTCGCTCTGCTAGAATCCGCACATGACTGACCCCACTTCCGCACCTGCCGCCGCCCCTGTTTCCGACGTACCCCAGGCGCAGCGCGCGATGTCACAACGCTTCCGCGGCTTTCTGCCGGTGGTGGTGGATGTTGAAACCGGCGGCTTCGACAGCCAGCGCAATGCACTGCTGGAAATCGCCGCCGTGCCGATCGAGATGGACGAGAATGGCCTGCTCTACCCCGGCCAGACCGCCAGCGCCCACGTGGTGCCGGCCGAAGGGCTGGAGATCGACCCGAAGTCGCTGGAAGTGACCGGCATCATCCTCGACCATCCGTTCCGGCTGGCCAAGGAAGAGAAGGCGGCGCTCGATCACGTCTTCACTCCGGTGCGTGCAGCGATGAAGAAGTACGGCTGCCAGCGCGCGATCCTGGTCGGCCACAATGCCCATTTCGACCTGGGCTTCGTCAACGCTGCGGTGGCCCGTACCGGGCACAAGCGCAATCCGTTCCATCCGTTCAGCGTGTTCGACACGGTCACTTTGGCGGGTATCGCCTACGGTCAGACCGTGCTGGCGCGCGCGGCCACGGCGGCCGGGCTGGGCTGGGATGCCAACGAGGCGCACAGCGCGGTGTATGACACCGAGCAGACGGCGCGGTTGTTCTGCACGATTGCCAACGCCTGGCCGCGGTAAGGCAGCCAACGGCGGAGCCCCTCGTGGCGGGCTGACAGCGATTCGGCGCAAGGCCGGGCGGGTGGACTGCGCAGGGGACGCTGCAAGTACATCCCTGTAAGCTCGGTCGCCGCATCCATGCGGCTCACGCCCCTGCGCAGCCCACCCGCCCGGCCACGGACAGTTTCCTGGGCGCCACGGAAAGATCATAAAAGCGGGGGCAACAGCGGGTCGCTGCGCTCGATGGGTGCCGACCGTTGGTACGGCACTCCAGTAGATCCACGCCATGCGTGGATGCTTCGCACTTGATCAACCGATACTCGTACGATCGCGGCCGTCGCTCTTCGCGCGGTACAGCGCACGGTCGGCGCGCTGGTACAGCAGCGCCGGGGTGCGGTCGTCGCCATCCAGTTCCACCAGGCCGGCACTGAAGGTCACCCGCAGGCCCGGTATGCCGGCCCAGTCCGGGTGGTCATGGAACAGGCCACGCAGGCGCGCGCACAGTTGCGCTGCCTCCTCCAGCCGGGTGTCGTTGAGCAGCAGCGCGAATTCTTCGCCGCCGGTGCGTGCCGGCAGGTCCGAATCGCGACTGGCCGCTGCAATCACCTGGGCCACTTCCACCAGTACCGCATCACCAACGCTGTGGCTGTGCTGGTCGTTGACGTCCTTGAAGTGGTCGATGTCCAGCACCACCAGGCACAGCGGGTGGCCGCTGCGCTGGGCGCGGGCGAAATCGCGGGCCAGCGCCTCGTCAAAACCGCGACGATTGGCCAACCGGGTCAGCGCGTCCTCGCGGGCCTGTCGTTCGAATGCCTCGGCCTGCCGCGCCAGGCGCTCGGCCAGCTCGGTCTTTTCCTGGTTCAACGCCTGCAGGTGCACGGTCTGCGCCTGCAGGTCGAAGGTTGCCTCATCCACGCGCCGTGCCAGGCGCAGGTTGCTGGCCTTGTACTGCTGCAGCAGGAAGCGGTACAGCGCTACCAGCGCGGCCAGCAGCACCAGCCCGGTCAGCGCCTGCACGCTGCGCCGCTGCCACCAGAACGGTTCGACAGTGAAGCTCCACACCGCTTCCTGATGGCCCCAGCTGCCGCCCGGGTGCGAAGCGGCCACGTGCAGCGTGTAGTCGCCCGGCGGCAGGCCAACGAACTCCACGCTGCGCTGCGGGCCACGCTCCACCCAGCCGTTGTCCAGACCCTCCAGCCGCGTGCGGTAGCGGATGCGGTCGGACATCAGATAGCTCAGGCCCACGTAGCTCACCGCAAGCCGTCGCCCACCGGGAATCAGGTTGCGCTCGCGGCCTTCCCAGTGCACCGGCGCACCGTCCACCTGTACGTTCTCGATCGCCGCAGGCGGCGCCGGACGCTCGCGGAAGCGCTGCAGCCGCTGCGGATCGACCGTGCTCAGGCCACCGGCGGTCACCACCCAGAACGTGCCGTCCTGGCGCAGGATCGCCGAGGGTCCGGAGCTGCCGTTGGCCTGCGCATTGGCCATGCCGTCGATTTCGTTGTAACGCTCCACGGTTACCCGCGGCGCGCGTCCGTCGGCCACGGCGTTGAGCGTTGCCATATCGGTACGCAGCACACCGCGGTTGCTGCTGATCCACACATTGCCCAGCCGGTCGGGCACCAGCTGGAACACCGCATCCACCGGCATGCCCTGCTCCAGGCCCACGCGCGCCAGCGTGCCGCGCTGCCAGCGGTACAGCCCACGGTCACTGCTGATCCACATCGCATCGCCGATCTGGTGGAAGCCGAACACGCTGCGGCCACCGCCCAGCGGCGCCAGGTCGATCGACTGCACGCGATCACCACGCAGCACGCGGACGCCTTCGATGGTGCCGATCCACAGATTCCCCTGGTGATCGTGTTCCAGCGCGGTGGTCAGGCCCGCCGGCATGCCGGGAACCGTGGGCACACTTACCTCGTCACCCTCGATGCGGACCACGCCCTTCTGCGTCCCCGCCCAGACCACGCCGTCAGGGGCGATGCTGATCGCGCGGATGTTGCCGCCGGGCAGGCCATCGGCCGCAGCGTAGTTGTGGCGAAGCCGTCCGTCGGCGCGCAACCGGTAGATGCCGTCGCCGAAGGTGCCCACCCACAGATCGCCGCCGGCATCCTGGGCCAGGCTCAGTACCGAGGGCGCCTTGCCACCGCGGTTGTGCAGCGGCATCGCGCGGAATCGACCGTCAGCAGTCTGCAGGTCCAGGCCGCTGGCACTGCCCACCCACAGGTGGCGGTCACGGTCTTCCAGCACCGTGCGCACGTAGTCGCCGCTGAGGCCATCGCGCTCGGTGTAGCTGCTGAACAGGGTTTCGCGCAGGCGGTACAGGCCGCCGTTGGCACCCACCCAGATGCTGCCCTCGGCATCCTCGCGCAGGCTGACCACACGCCCGCCGGGCAGGTTCAGACCGGCCGGCAGGCGCTCCAGGCCATGCGCCGAAATGCGCAGCAGGCCCTGGTTCTCGGTGCCCAGCCACAGGTCGCCATGGCGGTCCTGCAGCATCGCGGTCAAGTGCAGCTGGCCGGGCAGCCGGTGCACCAGCACCAGGCGATCATCCTCCACCCGGTACAGGCGCTCGCCCGCGACAATCCACAGCGCGCCATCGGGTGCGCGGTAGGGCCACGACAGGCCCTTGTCCACGCCCCACGCCGCCGGCGCGCGCTGCAGCACGCCGTCGTTGTCACGCAGCACCAGGCCGTCGAGGGTGCCGATCCAGACCCGGTCCTGCGCATCGACCGCCATCTTGGTGAAGCTCATCGCCAGCGGCAGGTCCGGCGGTGGGCGCTGGTAGACGATGCCCTTGTCCGGCGTCAGATAGCCGATGCCCTTGCCTTCATACAGCAGCCACAGGCGCCCCTGGCTGTCCATCTGCATTGACTGGATCAGCACCTGCGGCGTATCCGGTTGATGCTCCCAGACCCGCCACTGGCCATCATTGCCGCGGTGGCTGACATTGCCGCGCGAGTCGCTGATCCACAGCCCGCCCTGCGGGTCGACCAGCAGCGCGCCGATGCCGTTGTCGCGCAGCCCCGGCCGCGTGCTGCGGTCGAACACGGTGAAATCCAGGCCGTTGTAGCGCACCAGGCCTTCCCAGGTGGCGAACCACAGGTGGCCTTCGGGGGTCTGCGCGATGTCGCGCAGCGAGTTGTGCGGCAACCCATTGCGCGAGGTCCACACGTCGATGGCGTAGTCGCGCAGCGGCGGTGCGCCACTCTGCGCGGCCAGCGGCGCGGCTATCGCCAGCAGCAGCCACAGCATGCCCCGTCGCAGCAGGCGACCGATCCGTTCCGCGTGGCGCCCCGCCCGGCGCCTTTCCGCCCCCTGTCCGCCCATCAGCGCAGCGGCGGCGGCCAGCTGCGGATGCCGGTGGTGCCGGCAGACGCGAACAGGAATGGCCGCACCGCACAGGGCGGCATGCCGGCAGGAACGGGCAGGCTCATCGGACGAAGAATGGGGAAGTACGCAGATGATAGGGCAAACCCTGTCTTCGGCGTCACCGCGCCCGGCGCAACCGGGCCTTGGACAGGGATTGCCGCTGCTACCGCGCCTCGGCGCTGGTGGACCACTGCACCACCGCTTCCAGCCCACCTTCGGGGCGGTTGCGCAACCACAGTCGGCCGCCATCCTTTTCGGCCAGCGCGCGGGCGATGGTCAGGCCCAGGCCGGCACCGCCGGTCTCGCGCGAACGTGAGGTCTCCACCCGCACGAACGGGTCGAACACCGCTTCCAGCTGGTCATCCGCCAGCCCAGGACCGTCATCGGCGATGACCACCGTGATCGTGCCCTCGCCGCGCTCGACACGTACCCGGGCGCGTTGTGCGTACATCACCGCGTTGTCCACCAGGTTGGAGAACAGGCGATGCATCGCCAACGGGCGCAGCATCAGCACAGCGCCGCTGCGGCCTTCGAAGACGACGTCAGCGCCGTCCTCGGCAGTGTCCTCGACGATGCTCTCCAGCAATGAATCCAGGTCCAGCGCGGCGCGCTGTTCGGCACTCTCCGCACTTCGGGCCAGTTCCAGACCCTCGCGTACCAGCGCCTGCATCGCGGCCAGGTCGCCGATCAGGCGCTCGCGCAGGGTCTCGTCGGTCACGTTTTCCAAACGCAGGCGCAGCCGGGTCAGCGGCGTCTGCAGGTCGTGGGTGATCGCCGCCAGCATCTGCGTACGTTCGGCCAGGTGGCGCTGCAGCCGATGCTGCATGGCATTGAAGGCCTCGGCGGCGCGCTGCACCTCGCGTGGCCCGCGCAGTGGCAGTGGCGCCCGCTGCAGGTCATCGCCCAGGTCCTCGGCCGCTGCCGCCAGCTCCTGCAGTGGCGCGCTGGCCATGCGCGCGACCACGTACGCCAGCACGGCAATGGCCAGCACCAGCAGGGTCAGGAACAGCGGGTCCACGGCGAGGATGCCGTTGTGCGCGATCGCCGGTGAATCCAGGGCGAGCTTCAGCAGCGTGCCGTCGTTGAGCACCACGTCCACCGCCCGGCACTTGGGTGGGATGAAGGTGGGATCGCGCTCGCGTGGCGGCTTGTGGTGGCCCGGCGGTGGCGGTGGCAGCAGGTCCTGCAGCTTGGGAATGCACGAACGGAACGAGGCAAAGTGCACATGTGCCCGTGACACCGGGCCGGGGCGGTCCTCCAGCACTTCCATCAGCGCCTTGTCGGCGCGCCCGATGCGCGCGCCGGGCTGCAGTGCGCGCACGCTGGGGCCACCGATCTCCAACAGCCGCTCGCGCAGTTCCGGGTTGCCGTCGAGCAGGTTGATGTAGCCCTGCAGGCGGTCGGCGATGCGGTTCAGGTTCTGCCGCTCGAATTCCTGCTGCCGCTTGGAACTGGCCAGCATGGTCGCGCCGATCGCGGCCACGCTCATGCCCAGCAGCAGGATCACGAACAGCCGTCCGACCATCGAGGACAGGAAGTGGCGCAGGCGCTTCATCGCGGCTTATTCCAGGTTGACGGCCGAGGCCAGCACGTAGCCTTCGTTGCGCACGGTCTTGATCAGGCCGTCGGGGCCGCCATCGTCGGCCAGCTTGTTGCGCAGCCGGCTGACCTGCAGGTCGATCGCCCGGTCCTGCGCTTCATAGTTGCGGCCGCTGCTGAGGGCAACCAGCTGCTCGCGCGAGAGCACCTTGTTGGCATGGGCGATGAACACCCGCAGCAGGCGGAACTCGGCGCCGGACAGCACCACCACGCGCCCGTCAGGGTCGACCAGGTGGCGATGCTCCAGGTCGAAGATCCAGCGCGAGAAACGCGCACGGCGCACCGCCAGCGGTTCCAGGTTGGCCGGCAGCGCTTCGGTACGGCGCAGCACGTTGCGGATGCGCGCCAGCAGTTCGCGCGGTTCGAACGGCTTGGCCAGGTAGTCGTCTGCACCCATTTCCAGGCCGAGCACACGGTCGATCGGCTCGGCGCGCGCGGTGAGCATGATCACCGGCGTGTTCGAGCGCGCGCGGAGGTCGCGGCACAGGGTCAGGCCATCTTCGCGTGGCAGGTTGAGGTCGAGCACGATCAGGTCCACGTGCTCGCGTTCCAGCAGCTGGCGCATGCTGGTGCCATCGGCGGCGGTGCTGACCTGGTAGCCAGCGCGGCCGAGCTGCTCGGCCAGCAGGGTGCGGATATCGTTGTCGTCATCGACGATCAGCAAACGGTGCATCGGGTTTTCAGTCTCCATGTCGCGAATCATCCCGTGTCGGCAGCTGAACCGCATCCAGGCCAATGCGTACCACTGTATCCCCCGCAGTGCGGGATACCTGCTGATACGCCGTCTCGCAGACAGTGTTACATAGAGACACACCCCGAGGATTGAGCACAGCGTCGCTCGATCTTCACAATGCCCACCAACGCCGCCACTGCGGCCCCCAGAGTGAAGCCGCCACGTGATCTCCCGCCTGTTGCCCGCGACCCGCAAGGGTCGCCTGATGTTGATCGCCCTGCTTGTCCTGATCGCCGCCGTTTCCGCCTGGTGGCTGCTGCGCAAGCCGGCCGCACCGGCCCTGGCGACCACCCCGGTCAGCCGCGGCGACATCGAGCAGACGGTGGAAGCGACCGGCGTGATCGACGCCTACAAGCTGGTCAGCGTCGGTGCGCAGGCCTCCGGCCAGATCAAGTCGCTGAAGGTGCAGCTGGGCGATACGGTGAAGGAAGGCGACCTGATCGCCGAGATCGACGCCACCACCCAGCAGAACCAGGTACTCAACGCACAGGCCTCGCTGGACCAGGTGACCGCGCAGCGCGCGGTGCAGCAGGCCACCCTGCGGCAGGCCGAACTGGAGTTCGCACGCCAGCAGCAGATGCTGGCGGCCGAAGCCACCTCGCGCCAGGAATATGATGCCGCCGAGGCCCAGCTGAAGACCGCGCGTGCGCAGCTGCAGTCCTACGAAGCGCAGATCAAGGGCCGCGAAACCGAACTGGGCACCGCCCGTGCCAACCTGGCCTATACCCGCATCGTCGCGCCGATGGATGGCACCGTGGTGGCGGTGGTGGCCGAGGAAGGCCGCACGGTGAACGCCAACCAGACCGCACCGACCATCGTGATGCTGGCGCGGCTGGACGTGGTGACCGTCAACGCCGAGGTCTCCGAGGCCGACGTGGTCAAGATCAAGGCCGGCATGCCGGTGTACTTCACCACGCTGGGCGACCCGGACCGCAAGTACCACGCCACGCTGCGGCAGATCAATCCGGCGCCGGCGTCGATCGCCAACGAGAGCTCGTCCAGTTCCAGCAGCTCGTCCAGTTCCAGCTCCAGCAGCGCGGTCTACTACAACGCGTTGTTCGACGTGGAAAACCCCGATGGCACCCTGCGCATCGACATGACCGCACAGGTCTCGGTGCTGCTGAAGCAGGCCAAGGGCGTGCTGATGGTGCCGGCCGTTGCACTCGGCCCGAAGTCGCGCGACGGCGAGCGCATCGTGCGGGTGGTCGATGACAAGGGCCAGCCGCAGCCGCGCAAGGTCAAGGTCGGCATCAACAACGGCGCCAACGTCGAGGTCCTGTCCGGCCTGCAGGAAGGCGAGCGGGTGGTGGTCGGCGAAGGCGGCGCTGCGGCAGCCGCGGGTGGCGGCAACCGCGGCGGCATGCAGATGCGGGTCGGCGGCCCGGGCATGGGGCGCCGATGAGCACGACGGCGCCGCTGCTGCGCCTGCGCGACCTGCGACGCGAATTCCCGGCCGGCGAGGACGTCATCGCTGTGCTGCGCGACGTCAACCTGGACATCCATGCTGGTGAGATGGTGGCCATCGTCGGCCAGTCCGGCTCGGGCAAGTCCACGCTGATGAACATCCTCGGCTGCCTGGACCGCCCGACCCGTGGCAGCTACCAGGTAGCGGGCCGCGAGACCGGGAAAATGGCGCCCGACGAGCTGGCCGAGCTGCGCCGCGAGCACTTCGGTTTCATCTTCCAGCGCTACCACCTGCTGGGCGATCTCGACGCGCGCGGCAATGTGGCCGTGCCGGCGGTCTATGCCGGCAGCCCCGGCCCGGTGCGCACCGCGCGTGCCGAGCAGCTGCTGCAGCGCCTCGGCCTGGCCGACCGCATGCACCACAAGCCCGGGCAGCTGTCCGGTGGCCAGCAGCAGCGCGTGTCGATCGCGCGTGCGTTGATGAACGGTGGCGAGGTGATCCTGGCCGACGAACCGACCGGCGCCCTCGATACGAAATCCGGCGAAGAGGTGATGGCCATCCTCGGCGAGCTGCATGCCGAAGGTCATACCATCATCATCGTCACCCACGACATGAGCGTGGCCGAGCACGCACAGCGCATCATCGAGATCCGCGACGGCGAGATCATCGCCGACCGCGCCAATCCGGCCGCGCCCAGCTACCGTGCGCAACGCGAACCGAGCACGGGCGTCGCCCACGGCAGCAGCTGGCAGGCCGCCCGCGACCGCTTCACCGAAGCGTTCCGGATGGCCCTGCTGGCAATGAACGCCCACCGCCTGCGCACCTTCCTGACCATGCTCGGCATCATCATCGGCATCGCTTCGGTGGTATCGGTGGTGGCACTGGGCAACGGCTCGCAGCAGCAGATCCTGCAGAACATCAGCGCACTGGGTACCAACACCATCGACGTCTACCCCGGTCGCGGATTCGGCGACATGCGTTCGGCGCGGGTGCAGACCCTCAAGGCCAGCGATGCCGATGCTCTGTCACGGCAGAGCTACGTCGACAGCGCCACCCCCAGCGTGTCCAGTTCGGTCACCGCGCGCTACCGCAACCAGTCGGCCACCGCGCAGATCAGCGGCGTTGGTGAGCAGTACTTCCGGGTGAAGGGCGTGAGCCTGCTCAGCGGCAGCTTCTTCGACACCGATGCGGTGAAGGGACTCGGCCAGGTGGCGGTGATCGATGAGAACACCAGGACCCAGTTCTTCCCTGACAGCGACCCGATCGGCCAGGTGATCCTGCTGGGCAACGTACCGGTGCGCGTGGTCGGGGTGGCCAAGAAGCAGAGCTTCGGTTTCGGCGGCAGCACCAGCCTGAGCGTGTTCGTGCCCTACACCACGGTGATGTCGCGCATGCTCGGGCAGAGCCACGTTTCCAGCATCACCGTGCGGGTGAACGATGAAACGCCGATGGATGCGGCGCAGGAAGCAATCACCCGGTTGCTGACCATGCGCCACGGCACCGAGGACTTCTTCCTCAGCAACAGCGCCGAGATCCGCGACACGATCGAACAGACCACGCGCACGATGACCCTGCTGATCGGCGCCATCGCCGCCATCGCCCTGCTGGTTGGTGGCATCGGCGTGATGAACATCATGCTGGTCTCGGTCACCGAGCGTACCCGCGAGATCGGCGTGCGCATGGCGGTGGGTGCGCGGCAGAGCGATATCCGCCAGCAGTTCCTGATCGAAGCGGTGCTGGTGTGCCTGCTCGGCGGACTGCTCGGCATCGGCCTGGCATTGTTGATGGGCGTATTGATCGGCCGTTTCGCCAGCGATTTCCAGGTGCTGTTCTCCACCGCTTCCATCATTGCCGCCTTCGCCTGCTCGACCCTGATCGGCGTGGCGTTCGGCTTCCTGCCGGCACGCAGTGCCGCCCAGCTCGACCCGGTGGAGGCCCTGGCACGCGAATGAAGATGATGACCCGACTGCCCTTCCCCACTCCCTCGCGCCTGCTGCTGGCCGGCGCCGTGCTGCTTGCACTCTCCGCCTGCGCTTCGGTAGGCCGCTATCCGGTTGAAGACCCCAGCGTTGCCGCCACCTATGGTCGTGGCGATGCGACCCTCAACGCGCCGGCCGACGACCCGCGCAGTGGCCTGGACACCCCGGCCCGCGACATCCGTCAGGACCACTGGTGGTCCGGTTTCGGCGATGAGCGCCTGGACCGCCTGGTTGCGCAGGCGCTGGCCGCCAACAGCGACCTCGGTGCTGCCGGCCTGGCCGTGCAGCGTGCACGCCTGCAGGCCGGCCTGGCCAGCAACGCGCTGTGGCCGCAGCCGTCCTCGTCCGGCGTGAGCGGCAGTGGCAGCCGCGCCACCGATCAGGCCGACGACTGGCGACGCAACTATTCCACCGGTGTGTCGCTGGGGTGGGAGGTGGACCTGTGGGGCCGCCTGCGCACCCAGCGCGACATTGCCCGCTGGGAGGCGGACGCCAGCGAGGAAGACCGGCAGAACACCGCCCTGCTGGTGATCGGCGATGTCATCAACCAGTACTGGGCGCTGGCCTACCTCAACCAGTCCATCGCCACCGGCCAGGCCAACCTCGAGCGGCTGCAACGCACGCATGAACTGGTGCAGGCACGCTTCGATGCCGGTGCGGTATCGCGGCTGGAAGTACGCCAGGCACTGCAGAACCTGCAGTCGCAGCGTTCGGCGCAGAGCGCGCTGGAGCAACAGCGGGTGGAAGTGCGCAATGCGCTGACCGTGCTGCTGGATGGCACGCCGTGGCCGCAGCAGGACGAACCGCAGAACCTGCTGGAGGCGCAGAGCCCGACCATTGCCGAAGGCCTGCCGGCCGACCTGCTCGGTCGCCGGCCCGACCTGCGTGCAGCCGAACTGCGTCTGCGCAACAGCCTGAAGACGATCCGGGTGACCGCTACCCAGTACTACCCGGCATTGAGCCTGACCGGCAGCCTGGGTTCCAGCGCGACCTCGCTGGGCGATGTACTGCGCAATCCGGTGGCGACGCTCGGGGCTGGCCTGTCGCTGCCTTTCCTCAACCTGCAGCGCGCGCAGCTGGATGCGGACGTGGCCGGTACCAACTACCAGATCGCTGCCACCAACTTCCGCAAGACGCTGTACACCGCGCTGTCGGAGGTGGACAACGCCCTGTCCGCCCGTGAGCAGCTGCTGCGCCAGGTGACCGCCTCGCAGGCGTCTTACGACGAAGCGGTGGAAGTGGAGCGCGCGCAGGAAGTGCGCTATCGCGTGGGCGCCACCGACCTGCGCACCTGGCTGGAAGCACAGCAGACCCGGCGCGATGCGGAACTGTCACTGGCGCGGGTGCGGCAGAGCCAGTTGAACAACGACGTGACGCTGTTCAAGGCACTGGGCGGCAGCGCGGGGTAAGGCACCAGGAGCGCCAACCAAGGTTGGCGGCTACCACCTGCCCGGTAGGTGTCGACCTTGGTCGACACGGTAGATCCCCGCCATGCGTGGATTGGGGGTCCGGCAGAAGAAAGGGCGAGATCCCTTTCCCAAGGGAAAGGAATCTGCCCCCGATCACGCTGCGGCGATGCCGATCAACCGCGCTGGCGCACGACCTCGAACAGGCTGACGCCGGCAGCGACCGAAACGTTCAGGCTCTCGATCTCGCCCGGCATCGGAATCTTGACCAGACCGTCGCAGTTCTCGCGGGTCAGGCGGCGCAGGCCATCGGCTTCGCCGCCCAGCACCAGGGCGATGTTGCCCTTCAGGTCCAGCTGGTACAGCGACGCGGTGGCCTCACCGGCCAGGCCGTAGATCCAGACGCCCTGCTTCTGCAGGTCCTTCAGGCAGCGCGACAGGTTGGTCACCGCCACCACCGGGATGCGGTCGGCGGCGCCGGCCGAAGTCTTGCGCACGGTGGCGTTGACCGTGGCCGACTTGTCCTTGGGAATGATCACGGCGGTGGCACCGGCTGCGGCGGCCGAGCGCAGGCAGGCGCCGAGGTTGTGCGGGTCCTGCACTTCGTCCAGCACCAGCAGCAGTGCCTTGCCTTCCGCAGCAGTGACCAGGCCTTCCAGCTCGTTCTCGCTGTAGGTGCGGGCGGCGGCATAGCGCGCGGCCACGCCCTGGTGGCGCACCGAACCGCCCACGCCGTCCAGCGCCTGGCTGTTGACCTTGCGCACGTCGATGCCCTTGCGGCGGGCGTTTTCCTCGATCTCGGTCAGGCGCGGGTTCTTCGCACCGGCCTCGACCAGCACTTCGCGGACGTTCTCGGCGTCGTTCTCGATGGAGGAGGCGACGGCGTTGACGCCGACGATCCACTGGCTGTTCTTGCTCATGCGGGCAGGACCGGAAAGGGGGTGGCTATGGTAGAGCATCGGGGGCGGCCGCGCTTCGCCCTCGCCGGGCATGGCCCGGCGCTACCCGCCGTTCACCCTTCGGCCGGACGGCTGCGCGGCGGCCAGTGCGGGGTGTCGTGGTCGGGGTGCTGGTGGGACACGATCGTGGCCAGGAACTCCAGTGCGGCGACATCCTCTTCGGTGCGGCGTGCCGGCAGCCTGCCCAGCCCGTCGACGAAGGGCAGCTTGCGCTCGACGCCATACTGGATGGTCGGCGGCAGGCGCTCAGGCTGATCGAAGGCACCGGCGGCCACCGCCACGCCATCGGGTGCTTCGTAGGTCAACGGCGTGCCGCAGTCGGCGCAGAACCCGCGCCGCACCACGTTGGAGGACTGGAAATAACGCGGTTGGCCGCGGGTCCAGCTGAACTGCACGCCGCGCACCGAGACCAGCGGCGCGTAGTACGCGCCGAAGGCCTTCTGGCACATCCGGCAGTGGCAGATCGAACTGTCGGTCAGCTCGCCACGCACCTGGAAGCGGATCGCACCGCACTGGCAGCCGCCGCTGTATTCGGGTTGGCCCTGCATTGCTGCGTTCCTCCGGAATATCGTGTCGACCAAGGTCGACACCTACCGATGGGGGGATGTGCCAATCGAGACCGGCACCCCTGCGCTACCGAGGATGCCGGCCAGGGGCCGGCACTACCACGGCCGTCGGTCAATACTGCTTTTTCGTGCGCTTGGCCGGCTTGCCGCGCTCGGGCAACGGGGCCGGGCTTGCCACCTCTTCCTCGCCCTTGTGCTCGACCAGACGGAAGTCGATCTTGCGCTCTTCCATGCTGGCCTTCAGTACCAGGATGCGCACCTGGTCCCCCAGGCGGTAACTGCTGCCACGGCGCTCACCGGTCAACGTCTTTCGTGTCGCGTCGAACTTGTAATAGTCCTGCGGCAGCTGGGTCACGTGCACCAGCCCCTGCACCTTCGACTCATCCAGTTCCACGAACAGGCCGAAGCTGGTGACGCCGCTGATCACGCCGTCGAACTGGCCACCCACGTGCTTTTCCATCCACGCGGCGCGGTAGCGCTCGTCAACTTCGCGTTCGGCCTCGTCGGCACGACGCTCACGCTCAGAGCACTGCAGAGCCAATGCGGCCATCTCGCGGGCGTTGTAGGTGAACTTGTCCAGCGGCTTGCCCGACAGCGCATGCTTGATCGCACGATGCACCAGCAGATCCGGGTAACGACGGATCGGTGAGGTGAAGTGCGCGTACGCCTCCAGCGCCAGGCCGAAGTGACCATTGTTGTCGGGGCTGTACACGGCCAGGCTCTGGCTGCGCAGCAGCACCGATTCCAGCAGCGTGGCATCGGGACGGTCGCGGATCTTCTTCAGCAGCTTGGTGTAGTCGCCCGGGCGCACCTTCGACCACGGCGGCAGACTCAGCTTGAACTCCTTGAGGAACTCCAGCAGATCGGCGTACTTGGTCTCCGGCGGCTTCTCATGCACGCGGTAAGGCGCCGGCACATGGCGCGACAGCAGGTACTTGGCCGCCTCCACGTTGGCCGCGATCATGCATTCCTCGATCAGCTTGTGCGCATCGTTGCGCACCAGCATGCCGGCCTGGGTGACTTCGCCGCGATTGTCGAGCACGAAGCGGACTTCGCTGCTTTCAAACTCGATCGCGCCACGCTTGCTGCGCGCCTTGGACAGCACCTTGTACAGCTGGTGCAGGCGCTGCACCTGCGGCAGCAGGTCGCCGATGAACGCCTTGGCACCGGCATCATCCTCGCCTACCGCCTGCCACACCTGGGTGTAGGTCAGGCGCGCGTGCGAATTCATCACCGCTTCGTAGAAGCGCGAGTGGGTGACGACGCCTTCGCGGTCGATCTGCATGTCGCAGACAAAGCACATGCGGTCGACCTTCGGCATCAGCGAACAGATGCCGTTGGACAGCGTCTCCGGCAGCATCGGCACCACGAAACCCGGGAAGTACACCGAGGTCGCGCGCTTCTGTGCTTCATCATCCAACGGCGTACCGGGACGAACGTAGTTGGAGACGTCGGCAATGGCGACCACCAGGCGGAAGCCATCGGCGTTCGGCTCGCAGTACACCGCGTCGTCGAAGTCCTTGGCGTCCTCGCCATCGATGGTGACCAGCGGCGTGCTGCGCAGGTCGACGCGGTCCCCGATCATCGCCGGCTCGACCACCAGCGGCACCGAGGCGGCTTCGTCCAGCACCTCCTGCGGGAACTCGAACGGCAGCTCGTGGCCGTGAATCGCAGTCTCCACCACCAGCGATGCAGTCAGCTTGTCGCCAAGCACGGCGATGATGCGACCGATCGGCGGACGGCGGCTGTCCGGTGCCTGGGTCAGTTCGCAGACGACCAGCTGGCCATCGCGCGCGCCGCCGGTCTGGTCCGGTGGTACCTGCACGTTGCGCTGGATGCGCTTGTCATCGGGCACCACGTAGTTGATGCCCATCTCGACGCTGAAGCGGCCGATCAGGCGCGTCATGCCGCGCTCCAGCACACGGGCGATGCTGCCTTCGCGACGGCCGCGGTGATCGATGCCGGTGACACGGGCCAACACCTTGTCGCCGTGCATCACCTTGCGCATTTCGTACGGCGGCAGGAACAGGTCGTCGCCGCCTTCAACCGGGCGCAGGAAGCCGAACCCTTCCGGATTGGCGATCACCACGCCGGTGACCAGATTCAAGGTCTGGATGGGCGCGAAACCGCCGCGGCGGTTCTGCACCAGCTGGCCATCGCGGACCATGGCGCCGAGCCGGCGCGACAGCGCTTCGGCACGGTCCGGTGCGGTCAGGCCCAGGCGCGCACCGAGTTCTTCAGCGGTCTGCGGCCCTTCGCAGCGCTCCAGCAGGGCCAGGATGGCCTCGCGGCTGGCGATGGGTTGTTCGTACTTTTCTGCTTCGCGGGACGCATAGGGATCGTCGATCACCTTGCCCGTCGGCGGCAGCTTGCGGCCCGGCGCGGGGCCAGGTGCCTCTGCGTTGCGGCGGCCTCGACCAGACGGCGGCGCGCCACCTTCGGCCAGTGTGGGGAGCCAGCCCGGCAACGGCTTGCCTGGCTTGTTGTTGCGGGCCTGGCCGGCCTTGGCACCCTTGTTGGGGGCTTCACTGCGGGACTTGCTCCCGCCCTTGCTTGGTTTTTTGGTAGTCATCGCCCTCCATGGTAGCCGTTGCGGGCGTGCAGAACGGGTCAGCAGACCGGTTGAAGCATCCCCATTAAGAATTTTCGGGAAATCGTTGACAGCCCCCCGGTTCATCTTCACAATTGCGCCTCTGGAACGCCCAGATGGCGGAATTGGTAGACGCACTAGTTTCAGGTACTAGCGGGTAAAACCGTGGAGGTTCGAGTCCTCTTCTGGGCACCAACGAAAAAACTCCTCGCTTCGGCGGGGATTTTTTTTGCCTGTAATCCGGATGCGGCGCCCATCCACGCATGGCGTGGATCTACCGGACGCTGCGGTCGCAGGGATTTCACAGGGGTGTTGACACTTCCGTCACGGCACCGCATAATTCTCCTCCTCGACGCCCAGGTGGCGGAATTGGTAGACGCACTAGCTTCAGGTGCTAGCGGGGGCAACTTCGTGGAGGTTCGAGTCCTCTCCTGGGCACCATGTCGAGAATGAAAAACACCCGCGAAAGCGGGTTTTTTCTTGTCTGGCCTCCAGCCGGCATCACCAGCACGAACGCAGCACCAGCTCCAGGCCAAGCAGCAACAGGAAGCCGAGGAAGCAGGCACGGAATACCCGCGCACTGATGCGCTGGCGGATCACTTGCCCCAGCCACATCCCGGCCAGCGACGGCACCACCGCCAACGCGCTCAGGCCGAGCTGCTGCACACCGAACGCACCGTGCAGCACCAAGCCTGTGGTCAGCGAAATGGTGGACACCGTGAATGCAAGCCCCAGCGCCTGCACCAGCTCGTCGCGCTGCAACCCCAGCGACTGCAGGTAGGGCACTGCCGGCATCACGAACACGCCGGTTGCGCCGGTCACCACGCCGGACATCGCGCCCACCAGTGGTCCGAGCCAGCGCTCGCGCCGAGCCGGTACCCGCAACACCGGCGCCAGCAACGCGTACCCGGCGTAGACCACCAGCGCCACGCCCAACGCGGCACGCGAGACATCACGATCCACCCGCACCAGCAACGCGGCGGCACCGAGCGTAGCGATCACCACCGCCAGCATCATCGGCCACAGCCGCCGCACGATCTGCCCCACCGATGGCCCGGACAGCAGCTGCCAGGCATTGGTGACAAAGGTGGGAATGAACAGCATCGAGGCTGCCGCAACCGGCGACAGTGCGCCGCCCAGCAGCCCCATCGCCACGGTCGGCAGGCCCATGCCGGTCACGCCCTTGACCACCCCGGCCAACAGGAACACCCCCGCCAGCAATCCATAGAAGTAGATCGTTTCGTTCATGCCTTCATTGGAGCCGGCGGCACTTCAGCGCACAATGCGGCATTCACGCCCCACCCTTCGGCTGCTCCGAAGGCAACGGCCACGATGCGAGGTCATGACATGCGCCTGGACATTGCCGATCTGCGCCTGTTCCTGGCGGTGGCCGACGCCGGCAGCATCACCGCCGGCGCCGTAGAGGCGAATCTGGCACTGGGCTCGGCCAGCGAACGCCTGCGCGCGATCGAAACCGACGCCGGCACCGCGCTGCTGACCCGTCACCCGCGCGGCGTCAGCCTCACCGAAGCGGGCGCCGCACTGGCCCATCACGCGCGCTTGATCCTGCAGCAGCAGGCACAGCTGCGCGGCGAACTGCAGGCCTTCGCCCACGGCGCGCGCGGTACGCTGCACCTGTATGCCAACACCGCGGCACTGACCAACTATCTGCCCGCGCGACTGGCGCCATGGCTCGCCGAACGCCCTCGCCTGCGCGTCGAACTGCACGAACGCACCAGCACTGAAGTCGTGCGTGCGATCCGTGCCGGACAGGCAGAGGCCGGCATCATCAGCGACGCCGTCCCCGCCGATGGGCTGCGCCGTCATGTGGTTGCGGAAGACCCGCTGATGATGCTGCTGCCGGCCGGGCATCGCTTCGCCGCGCGGCGCTCGCTCGATTTCAGCGATGTGCTGGGCGAGACCTTCGTCGCGCTGGCCGACGGCAATGCACTGCAGACCTATATCGAAGAACTGGCGGCAGAGGCCGGACGCACGCTCGACGTACGCATCCGCATGAAGACCTTCGAAGGCCTGTGCACGATGGTGGGCCATGGCATCGGCGTGGGCATCGCGCCTCGCACGATCGCACGGCAGCACCGACGGGCCACCGGCATCGTCGCCGTTGCACTCGGCAACGCATGGGCACAGCGCCGGCTGTGCGCCGCGTTTGCCGACTGGAAAACGCTCTCGCCGCCGATGCGCAGCCTGCTGCTGCATCTGGATGTGGACGCGGGAATGGGTGCAGAAAAAAATGTGTGAAATGGTGTTGACACATATCCAAGCTTCCTGCAAAATTCTCCTCCTGAGTCGCCCAGGTGGCGGAATTGGTAGACGCACTAGCTTCAGGTGCTAGCGGGGGCAACTTCGTGGAGGTTCGAGTCCTCTCCTGGGCACCATGACTCAGACAATGATCAAACCCGCGCAAGCGGGTTTTTTCATGTCCGGATTTTGAAACGCGATCGTTATCGCGACGGTTCATCCACGCGTGGCGTGGATCTACTGCAAACAAAAACCCCGCCTTCCGGCGGGGTTTCTGCGTTTCAACAACAACGATCGATCAGTGCCCGCCACCGGCGGCAGCACCCGCGCCTGCACCGAACGGCGGCTTGGCCAGCCACAGGAAGGTGATGATCGCCAGGAAGATCCAGCCCAGCAGGAAGAAGATGTCGTTGAAGCCCATCTGCGATGCCTGGTGGTTGATCATGTTGTTCAGCACCGCCGCACCATGTTGCAGATCGCCCTGCCCCATCGCCGCCACCTGGTCCTGCATCCCCGGCTGGTAGGCCGAAATGTGCTCGGTCAGGTCCGCGTGATGCACCTGCGTACGACGCGCCCACAGCCAGGTGGTCAGCGACGCGGCGAAGCTGCCGCCCAGCGTACGCAGGAACGTGGCCAGGCCCGAGCCGGCCGCGATCTCACGACCATCCAGATCCGACAGCAGGATCTGCAGCACCGGCATGAAGAACAGCGCGACACCAATGCCCATGATCAGCTGCACGCCGGCCACGTGCTGGAAGTCCACCTGCAGGTTGAACCCCGACCGCAGGAAGCTGGTCATCGACAGCACCACGAACGCGATCGTGGCCAGCATGCGCATGTCGAAGCGCGATGCGTACTTGCCCACGAACGGGGTCATGATCACCGGCAGGATGCCGATCGGCGCCGTCGCCAGGCCCGCCCAGATCGCGGTGTAACCCATGTCGCGCTGCAGCCACTGCGGAATCAGCAGTGCCACGCTGAAGAACGCCGCGTAGGCCACCACCATCGCCAGCGTACCGGCGCGGAAGTTGCGGTGCCGGAACAGCTTCAGGTCGACGATCGGATCCTTGTCGGTCAGTTCCCAGATCAGGAACACGGTCAGCGCCACCACCGCCACGCAGGCCAGCACCACGATCTTCATCGACGAGAACCAGTCCTCGTCGTTGCCCAGGTCGAGCACCAGCTGCAAGGCACCTACGCCGATCACCAGGGTGACCAGGCCAACGTAGTCCATCTTCGGCTTTTCGACGTGTTCCGGGCGCCCCTTCAACTGGTTACCGACCACCAGCGCTGCGAAGATGCCCAGCGGCACATTGATCAGGAAGATCCATTCCCAGCTGTAGTTGTCGGTGATCCAGCCACCGAGGATCGGCCCGCAGATCGGCGCCACCACGGTGATCATCGCCAGCAGCGCCAGCGCCTGTCCGCGCTTTTCTCTGGGATAGATCGAGACCAGCAGCGACTGGGTGATCGGGTACATCGGGCCGGCGACGAAGCCCTGCAGCGCGCGTGACAGCACCAGCATGCCCATGCTCTGGGCCAGGCCGCACAGCAGCGAGGTGATCACGAAGGCCAGCGTGGCCCACACGAACAGCTTGCGCTCGCCGAAGCGACGGCTGAGCCAGCCGGTCAGCGGCAGCGCGATCGCGGTGCTCACCGCGAACGAGGTGATGACCCATGTCGCCTGCTGCGAACTGGCGCCAAGATTACCGGCGATGGTCGGCAACGAGACGTTGGCGATGGTGGTGTCGAGCACCTGCATGAACGAGGCCATCGCCAGGCCCACGGTGCACAGGGCCACACTGGGTGGCAGGAAGCCGGCGGCCGCACCCGGCGCCGCCGGTGCGCCCGGAGAGCCGGGCGCAGCTGGAGCTTGTGCGGACATGGCCGGCCTCAGCTCGCCTTGCCCTGCTGCGGCAGGTTGCCCTGGATGATCGTGTGGATCACCTCATCGGCATCGTGCAACTGCTTGGCGTACACGTCGGTGTCGAACACTGTGCCCTTGGCGGCCGCGCTCGGCAGCACTTCGCCCTTCTGGTCGCGCAGGCTCACTTCGGCCTTCATCGACAGGCCGATGCGCAGCGGGTGTTCGGCCAGCTGCTTGGCATCGATGGCGATGCGCACCGGCACGCGCTGCACGATCTTGATCCAGTTGCCGCTGGCGTTCTGCGCCGGCAGCAGCGAGAACGCCGAACCGGTGCCCAGGCCGAGGCTGTCGATGCGGCCCTTGTACTTCACGTCGCCGGCATACAGGTCCGACTTCAGCTCCACTTCCTGGCCCAAGCGCATGTGGCGCAGCTGGGTTTCCTTGAAGTTGGCTTCGACCCACATCTGCTCGGTCGGCACCACCGCCATCAGAGCATTGCCCGGCTGCACGCGCTGACCGACCTGCACCGAACGACGGGCGACATAGCCGGTGACCGGCGCGACGATGCCCGAACGCGCATTGTTGAGGAAGGCCTGGCGCAGCTGCGCGGCGGCGGCCTGCACATCCGGCTGGGTGGCGATCACGGTGTCATCGACCAGCGCGCGGTTGCGCTCGACGGTCTCGCGCGAACCGGCCACGGCCGCTTCGGCAGCCGCCAGCTCATCGCCGGCATGGGCCAGTTCTTCGTTGGAAATGGCGCCGGTGGCGGCCAAGCCCTTGCGGCGTGCGAAGTCGTCGCGCACGCGCTTCAGGGTCACCTGACGCGCGTTCAGATCTGCCTGTGCACCCTCGACGCTGCGGTACAGGCCACGGGTCTGGCGCACGGTCTTGGCCAGGTTGGCTTCAGCCTGCTGCAGGGCTACCGAGGTATCGGCCGGGTCCAGCTGCACCAGCAGCTGGCCGCGCTCCACGCGCATGCCGTCATCGGCGTTGATGGCAACCACGGTACCGGCCACCAGCGGGGTGATCTGCACCTGGTTGCCCTGCACGTAGGCGTCGTCGGTCTCTTCGAACCAACGGCCGAACATGAAGTACCACAGCGCCAGTGCCGCCAGCAGCAGCACGACGATCACGAACAGGCCGCGCAGCAGCTTGCCGCGACGGTTGGGGGCGGCGGGGGCCGCAGTGTCTTGGGTCTGGCTCATGGCAGGCGTCTTCAGGAATGCGAGGAATCGGAATGGGAAGCAAGCGGTGCGGCGTCGGCGTCACTGGGCTGGAAACCACCGCCGAGCGCCTTGCTCAGGCGCACCGAGGTCTGCAGCTGCTGCGACTGCAGGCCGGCCAGCTGCTGCTGCGACTGCAGCAGGGTGGACTGCGCGGTCAGCACGTCCAGGTAGCTGCCGATGCCGGCGCGATAGCGCTGCTGGGCCAGGTCGAACGCGGCGCGTGCGGTATCCACCGCCTGCTGCTGCGACTGCGCCTGCTGCGCCAGCGAGCGCACCGCGTTGACCTGGTCGGCGACGTCGCGCAGTGCATCGAGCACCGCCTGGTTGTAGTTCGCTACGGCCAGGTCGTACTGCGCATCGGTGTTGGCCAGGTTGGCGCGCAGCTTGCCGCCTTCGAAGATCGGCAGGCTCAGCGCCGGACCGATGTAGGCGAAGCTGGAACTGCTCTGCAGCAGGTCGCCGACATTCGGCGCGACCACGCCGGCCAGCGCGGTCAGGTTGAGGCTCGGGTAGAACTTTGTCTTGGCGACCTTGATCTGCTTGTCGGCCGCTTCCACCCGCCAGCGCGCGGCGACGATGTCGGGGCGACGGCCAAGCAGTTCGCTGGGCACCACACCCGGCAGCTGCAGCGCCAACGGGTTCATCGCGCGCGGGCGTTCGATCGACAGGCCCCGGTCCGGGCCCTTGCCGACCAGCGCGGCCAACGCAGTGCGTCCCGCATCGATACGCTGCTGCGCCGCCAGCAACTGCTGCTGTGCGGCCGGCACACGGGCTTCGGCCTGGCGCACCTGCAGGTCGCTGTCGATGCCGGCGCTACGACGCTGACGGGTCAGCTCCAGCGACTTCTGCGAGCGCGCCAGTTCTTCTTCAGCTACGTCATTGAGCTGCCAGGCGTAAGCCAGATCGGTATAAGCCTGGGCGATGCCGGTGGACAGGTTCAGGCGTGCGGCCTGGGCCTCGACGGTTGCGGCATGGGCGCCGTCCACGGCGGCTTCCCAGGCGGCGCGCTTGCCGCCCCACAGGTCGATGCCGTAGCTGAAATCGAAGGCAACCTGGCTGCTGCCGGCGTAGTGGCCACCGATTTCATCGCCGGCCATCGATTCGGGCAGGCGCAGGCCGGTGTAGCCACCGGACACGGACAGGCTGGGCAGGCGATCGGCGCGTGCGGTGCCGACCTGTGACTGTGCCTGGCGCAGGCGGGCGTCGGCGGCGTCCAGGCTCGGATGGCCGGCGAGGCCTTCGGCGATCAACGCATCCAGCTGCGTATCGCCCAGTGCCTTCCACCAGTCCTGGGCGGGAAAACCGGCGGCGCTCAGGTCGCTGTCGGCCAGGGTGCGTTCGCTGTGCAGGCTGTCCACGTCGAGCACGTGGCCCTGCGGGGTGAGGCCGCGGCTGCTGGCGCAGGCGGCCAAGGCCAGAGCCAGCGCTGAAACCAGCAGCGCGCGCCCGGACCGGCGGAGAGTGGGATGCGGGATCGGGTTCATGGGGTCGTCAGGGAATCGCGGATTCGGGTCAGGAGGGACAGCAGCTGCGTGCGTTCGTCGGCGGACAGATCACGCAGGGCGTAATCCATCACCGCGTCGCCGCGCAGCTTCAACCGCGCCCACAGCGCGCGGCCTTCTTCGGTCAATACGATCTGCAGCGCACGCCGGTCCTGGGCATGCGGCTCGCGGCGCACGCAACCGAGCGCTTCCAGCTTGTCCAGCAGGCGGGTGACCGCACTGGGCACCTGGTCGATGGCCTGGGCCAGTTCGTTGGCCGTGCACGGCGCCATGTTCGAGAGCACCTTCAGCCCGATGTAGTGGGTGAAGCCGATGCCGAGGTCTTCTTCGGCCATGGACGCGTCGAGCTGGCGGACCAGGCCGTCGCGCACCTGGCGCAGCAGCAGGCCGAAGCTGGGGGGAGTGGTTGCAGGACAGATCATGGGGGAGCATTCTCTTCCAAAAAAAATATTTCTCAATGGAAATATTCGATCTGGCATCGAATGCTGTGTTGCAGCAATGGGCTGGATCAGGTGAAGGCGCCACCTTAATGGCGCTCCCAACTGGCCCGGTAGTACAATCCAGCCAATGAATGTCACATTCAAGCCACCCCCAGCCCACGTGAAGGCGGGCGAACCCGGACCTGCCACCCTGCTGCGTGAAGAAGCGCTGGACTGGTTCGAGCGCAATGACGGCCCGCCGGTCATCGCCTTCCGCTTCGACAGCCCGCAGGGCCTGGCCCGCGAAGTGGACTGGCATCAGCACGTCCGCGCGCAGCTGATCTGCGTTGAACGCGGCCTGCTGACCACCCGCACCTCACATGGCACCTGGTCGCTGGCGCCGGGCTCGGCGGGCTGGATGCCACCAGCCGAACCGCATACGGTCCACATCGATGGACCCCTGCGCGGCTGGGGCATGGTGCTGGCCGCACCGCTGTGCGCCGAACTGCCGGCCGATCCGTGCGTGCTGGGCATCTCGCGGCTGGCGCAGGCGGTGGCCGAACGCATCTGCGACTGGCCACAGGATTACGAGAGCACCACCGAGCGGCAGCACATCATCAACGTGCTGCTGGACGAGATCCGCACCGCGCCGCGCCAGCGCATGCATCTGCCGATGCCGCGCGACCGGCGCCTGCTGAAGATCGCCTCACAGTTGCTGGCCGACCCGGCCGACGAGCGCGGGCTGGCGCAGTGGGCGCATTGGGCCGGCCTGTCGCCGCGCAGCCTGACCCGCCATTTCCGCGACGAGACCACCCTCAGTTTCGCCCAGTGGCGCCAGCAGGCGCGGCTGGCCGAGGCGCTGCGGCAGCTCAGTGAGGGCCGCAGCGTGGCCGATATCGCCCACGCACTGGGCTTCAGCAGCGCCAGCGCCTTCGTCACCGTGTTCCGGCGACACTTCGGGCTACCGCCCGGACGCTACCTGGCACGGGCCGGCCACGGCCTGGAACCGGGCCTTGACCCTGCACGCGGCTTGGCATCCCCCGCCGCATCCGGATAATCACTGGATTGAGAGCGGCGACCGCCGTCACCGCCTCCCGACATAGGTAACAACGCCGCATGACCGATCTTGCCCGCCCCGTGTTCCACGGTTTCGAACAACTGCCGCTGCGCGAGTACGCCGAACGCGCCTACCTCGACTACTCGATGTACGTGGTCCTGGATCGCGCCCTGCCGTTCCTCGGCGACGGCCTGAAGCCCGTGCAGCGCCGCATCATCTATGCGATGAGCGAGCTGGGCCTGAATGCCGCGTCCAAGCCGAAGAAGTCCGCGCGTACCGTCGGTGACGTCATCGGTAAGTACCACCCGCATGGCGACAGCGCGTGCTACGAAGCGCTGGTGCTGATGGCGCAGCCGTTCTCGTACCGCTATCCGCTGATCGAAGGCCAGGGCAACTTCGGTTCCAGCGACGACCCGAAGTCGTTCGCGGCGATGCGTTACACCGAATCCAAGCTGACACCGATCGCCGAAGTGCTGCTGGGCGAACTGGGCCAGGGCACCACCGACTGGGCGCCGAACTTCGACGGCACGCTGCAGGAACCGACCTGGATGCCGGCACGCCTGCCGCATCTGCTGCTGAACGGCACCACCGGCATCGCCGTGGGCATGGCCACCGATGTGCCGCCGCACAACCTCAACGAGATCGTCAGTGCGCTGCTGCATCTGCTGGACGATCCGGACGCCAGCGTGCGCGACCTGTGCGAGCACGTGAAGGGCCCCGACTACCCGTCCAACGCTGAGATCATCACCCCGGCCAACGACCTGCGGAACATGTACGAGACCGGCAACGGCAGCGTGCGTGCGCGTGCGACCTACATAAAGGAAGCGCACAACGTGGTGGTCACCGCGTTGCCGTTCCAGGTATCGCCGTCGAAGGTGATCGAGCAGATCGCCGCGCAGATGCGCGCCAAGAAGCTGCCGTGGCTGGAAGACATCCGCGATGAGTCCGACCACGCCAACCCGGTGCGCGTGGTGCTGGTGCCGCGCTCGAACCGCGTCGACGCCGAGCAGCTGATGGGCCACCTGTTCGCGACCACGGACATGGAGCGCAGCTACCGCGTCAACCTCAACGTGATCGGGCTGGACGGCCGTCCGCAGGTCAAGAACCTGAAGACGCTGCTCAGCGAATGGCTGGCGTTCCGCAGCAGCACCGTCACCCGCCGCCTGCAGCACCGCCTGCAGAAGGTCGAGCGTCGCCTGCACCTGTTGGAAGGCCTGCTGGTGGCGTTCCTCAACCTGGACGAGGTGATCCACATCATCCGTACCGAGGACGAACCGAAGGCGGCGCTGATCGCGCGCTTCGGCCTGTCCGAGGATCAGGCCGAGTACATCCTGGAAACCAAGCTGAAGCAGCTGGCCCGCCTGGAAGAGATGAAGATCCGCGGCGAGCAGGACGAGCTGGCCAAGGAGCGCGACAAGATCCTGAGCATCCTCGACAGCAAGGCCAAGCTGAAGAAGCTGATCCGCGACGAGCTGCAGGCCGATGCCAAGAAGTTCGGTGACGAGCGCCGTTCGCCGCTGGTGCAGCGCCAGGCGGCGCAGGCCATCGACGAGACCGAGCTGGTGCCGAGCGAACCGATGACGGTGGTGATGTCCGAGAAGGGCTGGATCCGTGCCGCAAAGGGCCACGACATCGATGCCTCGACCCTGTCCTATCGCGATGGCGATGCCCTGCAGGGCGCGGTGCGTGCACGCAGCACCCAGCAGGTCGCGTTCCTCGACAGCGAAGGCCGCGCCTACTCCACGCCGGTGCATACCCTGCCCTCGGCGCGCGGCAACGGTGAACCGCTGACCGGCCGCTTCTCGCCGGCCGCCGGCACCAGCTTCGTGACCCTGGCCAGCGCCGAACCGGATACCCGCTTCGTGCTGGCCTCGACCCACGGTTATGGTTTCGTCACCCGCTTCGAGAACCTGATCGGCCGCAACAAGGCCGGCAAGGCGATGCTGAACCTGTCGGCGGGCTCGTCGGTGCTTACGCCGTCGGTGGTGGCCAACGTGGCCACCGACCGCATCGTCGCGGTGACCAGCTCGGGCAACCTGCTGGCGATCGCCGCCGGCGACCTGCCGGAACTGGACAAGGGCAAGGGCAACAAGATCATCGAGATCCCCAAGGCCAAGCTCGCTACCGAGCGCGTGGTGGCAATCGTGGCGATCAGCCCCGGGCAGACCCTGCAGGTTCGCAGCGGCCAGCGCACCATGGGCCTGAAGTTCAACGAGCTCGAGGCCTATCTGGGCGCCCGCGCCACCCGTGGCCACCTGCTGCCGCGCGGCTGGCAGAAAGTGGAAGGGTTGTCGGTCGAATGACGGTAGGTGTCAACCTTGGTTGACACGCCTCGCCCGGCAAACCGGGAACCCGCCGGGCATGGCCCGGCGCTACCGGGAACGCGACGTCAGACACAAAAAAGCCGGGGCATTCCCCGGCTTCTTTGTTTGTCGGCTGGCGGGCGGTGGAGCAGCTGGCTGGCGAAGGCTGGCTGGCGGTGCTCCGGTGCTGGCGGGCGACGGGACGTTGTGATTCTGCGGAAAGCAGCCGAGCATGGCTCGGCTCTACCGAAAGCGGCGTCGGTCAGTGCGCCGGGGCGCCGCTGCCGTCGATCTTGCTCAGCTGGTACAGCTCCAGGCCGATGCGCTTGATCAGGCCCAGCTGCTGCTCCAGCCACCAGGCGTGGTCTTCCTCGGTGTCCTTCAACTGCGCCAGCAGCATGTCGCGGCTCACGTAGTCACCCTTCTCCTCGCACAGCTTCATGCCGGCGGCGAGGTTGTTGCGAACGGCGTATTCGGTATCCAGGTCCTTGCGCAGCATCTCCTCCACGGTCTTGCCCGGCTCGGTCGCATGCGGGCGCATGTCCGGGTCGCCGCCCAGGAACAGGATCCGGCGCAGCAGCGCGTCGGCATGCTGGGTCTCTTCTTCCATCTCGTGGTTCAGGCGTTCGTACAGCGCGAACAGGCCCTGGTCCTCGTAGCGGCGGGAGTGGATGAAGTACTGGTCGCGGGCGGCGAGTTCGCCGCGCAGCAGTTCCTTCAGGCAGGCGATGACGTCCGGATTGCCTTTCATGGGGGGAGCTCCTGTGAATCGATGGCGCCCATGGTGCCCCATCTGGAAATACGGTGATCTAATCGGAATCAGTCGCAGTTGCGCCTGCGGCTACAATCGGCCGACATGCTCGGGAAGGACCTGCAATGCGTCGTAAGTGGCGGTGGATTCTGGGTGCGTTGGTCGCGATCGTGCTGCTCGCGGTGCTGGTCCTGTGGTTGCTGCTGCGCGGCAGCCTGGCCGAGCTGGACGGCGAGCGCCCTTTGCCCGGGCTGGCCGGCAAGGTCACCGTGGAGCGCGATGCGCTGGGGGTGGTCACCATCACCGCTGGCAACAAGGCCGATGCGCTGCGGGCGCTCGGCCGTGTTCACGCGCAGGAACGTTATTTCGAAATGGACCTGATGCGGCGCAGTGCCGCAGGTGAACTGTCCGCGCTGTTCGGGGCGAAGGCGATCGAAGCCGACAAGCGCATGCGCGTACACCGCCTGCGCGCGCGCACCGAGGCCCATCTGCAGGATGCGCTGGGCAGCGACCCTGCGGCCGTGCGCGCCTATGTGGACGGGGTCAACCAGGGCCTGGGCAGCCTGGCGGTGCGGCCGTGGGCCTACCTGCTGCTGCGGCAGGCGCCGCAACCGTGGCAGGCCAGCGACAGTGTACTGGCAGGCCTGGCCATGTACGCCGACCTGCAGGACCCCGGCAACCAGTCCGAACTGGCCCTGCAACGCATCCGCGCGGTGGTGCCGCCTGCCCTGTACGCCCTGCTGGCGCACGACGGCAGCGAGTGGGATGCACCGCTGGCCGGCGCTCCCCGTGGCAACGCCCCCCTGCCCGATGCCAGCCAGCTGGACCTGCGCACGCTGAAGGCCTCGACCGGCGCGGCTGCGGAAGATGCCGACGCGGTCGGCAGCAACAATTTCGCCATTGCCGGCGCGCTGACCGCCGATGGCCGTGCGATCGTCGCCGACGACATGCACCTGGGCCTGCGCGCGCCCAGCCTGTGGTTCCGTGTGCGCCTGCGCTACCCCGATCCGCAGGCCGCAGGTGGCCGGGTCGACGTCAGCGGGTTCTCGCTGCCGGGCGTGCCGGCAGTGATTGTCGGCAGCAATGGCCATGTCGCGTGGGGCTTCACCAACAGCTACATCGACACCGCTGACTTCCGCAGCGAACCCGCCGACGCTGCGGTGACCGTGCATGAGGAGCGGATCGTCGTGGCCGGCGGCACCGACGTGCAATTCCCGGTGCGCGAAACCGCGTGGGGGCCGATCCTGCACACCCACGCCGATGGCAGCGGCGACGCTCTGCGCTGGGTCGCGCAGTTGCCGGGTGCGGTGCGCATGGACTTCGCCGACATGGCACGCGCTGCCGATCTGCACCAGGCCCTGCAGATTGCCGACCACGCCGGAATTCCCGCGCAGAACCTGGTGGTCGGCGACCGCAGCGGGCGCATCGCGTGGCGACTGATCGGCGCGCGGCCTGACCGTGGCCCGGGCTGCGCGCCACTGGGTTTCAATGAAAATCAGGCCAACCAGGGCTGCGCGCCCTGGCCGATCCGCAGCGACGCCGCGCCGAGCCTGATCGATCCACCCGCGCATCGGCTGTGGACCGCCAACAGCCGCGTGGTGGACGAGGCGACCCTGGCCACCGTCGGCAATGGCGGCTACGACCTCGGCGCACGCGGTCGGCAGATCCGTGACCTGCTGGCGACCCAGGAACGCTTCGACGAACACGACCTGCTGGCAATCCAGCTGGACGACCGCGCAGTGTTCCTGCAGCGCTGGTGGGTGCTGCTGCAGGAGGTGATCGAGCACAGCGACGATCCGGCACTGAAGCGGTTGAGAACGGTCAGCGAGCATTGGGACGGGCGCGCCGCGATCCATTCGACCAGCTACCGGGTCGTGCGCGAATTCCGTACACAGGTGCTCGACACGCTGACCGATGCGCTGCTGGCACCGGCCCGGGCGCAGCTGGGCGAGGATTTCCTGGCACCACGCCTGGCGCAGCTGGAAGGCGTCGCCTGGCCGATGCTGGAACAGCGACCCGCCAACCTGCTGCCACCCGCGTACACCAGCTGGGATGCGCTGCTGGCCGATGCTGCACATCGCACCGAAGCCGAGCTGTCCACGCAGGGGCCGCTGGCGCACCGCGGCTGGGGCGAGCGCAATACCGCAGCGATCTGCCATCCGGTCGCGCGCGCCCTGCCCGCCTTCGCCAGTCGCTGGTTGTGCATGCCGGCCGATCCGCTGCCCGGCGACCGTGACATGCCGCGTGTACAGACGCCGACCTTCGGTGCCTCGCAGCGGATGGTGGTCTCGCCCGGCCACGAAGCCGACGGCATCGTGCACATGCCGGGTGGGCAGAGCGGCCATCCGCTGTCGCCTTACTGGGGCGCGGGGCATGAGGATTGGGTGCATGGTCGCCCCACCCCGTTCCTGCCCGGCAAGGCACAGCACACGATGACGCTGGTACCGGTGCCCTGACGGCGGCCCCCACATGCGAGAGGGTGCGTTGCACGCTGTAGAGCCGAGCATGGGCTCGGCTCTACAAGATGCCCGCCCGCGCGACCGGCTCAGGCCTTGCGGCGCTCGATCAGGTTCAACAGCGGCCCGGTCATCGCAGTGGTCACCAGCGCCATGATCACCAGCACCGCGAACAGGCGGTCGCCAAGCAGGCCCAGCTCGTAACCCAGGTTGAGCACGATCAGTTCCATCAACCCGCGCGTGTTCATCAGCGCCCCCAGTCGCCACGCTTCGCGCGAGGCCATGCCGGTACTGCGCGCCGCACTCCAGGTGCCCAGCAGCTTGCCCACCGTGGCCACTGCGATCACCACCACGCACAGCAGGATGTCGCTGCTGTGCAGCGCGTCGGCACGCATGCGCAGGCCGGTCATGGCGAAGAACAGCGGCAGCAGCAGGGTCACCGCGAACGGTTCGACCCTGGCCACCAGCAGCTGCCGCAGCTGCGCGTTGGACGACACCGCCACACCCGCAGCGAATGCGCCGAACAGCGCGTGGATGCCGAGCACTTCGGTAACCAGCGCACTGGCCAGCGACAGCAGCAGGATGCCCAGCAGCCAGCGCCCTTCACGACCGGGCGCGATCGTCTGCCGGGCAAACCACGGCTTCACCAGCCCCAGCATCAGCGCGATGAACGCCACCACGCACAGCAGGTTGAGGCTGGCCGGCAACCAGCCGGTAGCCTGCGCTGCCGCCACGATCAACGCCAGCAGGCACCACGCGGTCGCATCGCCCAGCGCCGCGCAGGCGATGGCGGTCTGCCCCAGCGATGTGTGGGTGATGCCGCGATCAGCGAGGATGCGCAGCAGCACCGGGAAGGCGGTGATGCTCATCGAGATGCCAACGAACAGCGCGAACGCGGTAAAGCTCACGCCTTGCGGACCGTGCTGCGGGTACAGCCAGATCGCCAGGACCACGCCGAGCACGAACGGCACCGCGATGCCGGCGTGGCTGACGGTGAAGGCGAATCGGCGACGCCCACGCAGCGCGCCCAGATCCAGCTCGGCGCCGGCCACCAGCAGGAACATCAGCACGCCCAGTTGGCTGAGCATGCCCAGCGGCCCCAGCGAAGCGGCCGGGAACAGCGCGCCATTCACCTGCGGCAGCAGACTGCCCAGCAACAGCGGCCCCATCATCAGGCCGGCGGCCATCTCACCGATCACCGCCGGCTGTCCGAAACGCTTCAACAGCGCGCCGGCACCCTTGGCGACCAGCAACAGCACCAGCAGCTGCAGCAGGAACAGGCCGAGCGGTGAAGCCAGGTGATGCGCCCAATCACTGCCGACCACGGCCTCGGCCTTGCTGGCCACCGTCGGCAGCCCGGGCCCGGCATAGCGGGCCAGCAGCAGGCCGACCAGCAACGGCACGCCAGCCCATACCAGGTACCGCCACGCCCACTTCGTCGGTCGCACGGGACCTCCGGTCTGTACGTCCATGAACATTCCCCAATGTGCAGGGCGCCGATGATACGTCCTTGCCTGCTCCGGCGCTGTGCGCTCGCCGGGCATGGTCCGGCGCTACCGTTGTCAGGCGACCGGGCGCTGCCGGTCAGGCCAACGCCTGCTCGTGCACCCCGGCGATGGCGCGGCCCGACGGATCGGCGGCGGCGGCAAAGCTGGCATCCCAGGCAATGGCTGCCGGCGAGGAACAGGCGATCGACTTGCCACCCGGCACGGTTTCAGCCGCCGCGTGGCTGGGGAAGAACTGCTCGAACAGGTGGCGGTAGTAGTACGCCTCCTTGGTCTGCGGCGGGTTGTGCGGGAAGCGCTTGTCGGCGGCGGCCAGTACGCGGTCGCTGACCTGCGCTTCGGCGTGCGCCTTCAGTCCGTCGATCCAACCGTAGCCGACGCCATCGCTGAACTGCTCCTTCTGCCGCCACAGGATGCTGTCCGGCAGATAGCCCTCGAAGGCCTCGCGCAGTACCGCCTTCTCGATGCGGCGACCACCGAAGCCGGCGCCGACCATCTTGTGCGCGGCATCGAAACGCATGGCCACGTCGAGGAACTCGCGGTCCAGGAACGGCACGCGCGGCTCCACGCCCCAAGCCATCATCGACTTGTTGGCGCGCAGGCAATCGTAGTTGTGCAGGGCGTCGAGCTTGCGCACCAGCTCCTGGTGGAATTCGCGCGCGTCCGGTGCCTTGTGGAAGTAAAGATAGCCGCCGAAGATCTCGTCGCTGCCCTCACCGGACAGCACCATCTTCACCCCCATCGCCTTGATACGGCGCGCCAGCAGGAACATCGGCGTGGAGGCGCGGATGGTGGTGACGTCGTAGGTTTCAATGTGGCGGATCACCTCCGGCAACACATCCAGACCTTCCTCGAAGGTGTATTCGAAGCCGTGGTGCACGGTGCCCAGTGCTTCGGCGGCGACCGCAGCAGCGGCCAGATCCGGCGAACCCTTCAGGCCGATGGCGAACGAATGCAGGCGCGGCCACCAGGCTTCGCTCTGGCCGCCATCTTCGATGCGACGGCGCGCATAACGTGCCGCCACGGCGGCCACCAGCGATGAATCCAGCCCGCCCGACAGCAGCACGCCATACGGCACGTCACTCATCAACTGGCGTTCGACCGCATGTTCGAAGGCCTGGCGCAGTTCGGCGAGATCGGCCTGGCGGCCCTGCACGTCGTCGTACTCGCGCCACGGCTGCTGGTAGTAGCGCACCAGTTCGCCGTTGGCGCTGTCGTAGTAATGGCCCGGCGGGAACTGGGCAACGTCGGCGCAGGTATCGACCAGCGCCTTCATTTCAGAAGCTACGCGCAGTCGCCCCTGCGCATCATGGCCCCAGTACAGCGGCACCACGCCAACCGGATCGCGCGCCACCAGCACACGGCCGGCTGCACGGTCCCACAGGGCGAAGGCAAAGATGCCGTTGAGCTGTTCCAGCCACTGCGCCGGCGATCCGCCCTGGCGGTACAGCGCGTTGATCACCTCGCAGTCCGAACCGGTCTGGAAGGCATAGGCTTCGGCGAGGCCTGCCTTGAGCTGCTGGTGGTTGTAGATCTCGCCGTTGACCGCCAGCGCCAGCTGCCCGTCTGCGGACAGCAGCGGTTGCGAGCCGCCGGCCGGATCGACGATGGCCAGGCGCTCGTGGACCAGCAGCGCGCCTTCGTCCAGATACACGCCGCTCCAGTCTGGGCCGCGATGGCGCTGACGCTGCGACAGCTCCAGCGCATGGCGGCGCAGGGAAGGAAGATCGTCACCGGCCTGCAGGCCGAAAATACCGAAGATCGAACACATGGGTGGAACTCCTGTTGTGGGGAAGTACACGGGGGGAAGGTGTTCGACCGGCCATCCAGGCCCGGGTGGGGCTGCGCCCGGGCACAAAAAAACCCGCATCGGCCGATGCGGGTTTTCTGGTGTCCGGGCGTATGTTGCTGTCTATCTACCCAGGGCGCAGTCCCGCATCGGCCGCGCACGATTATTCGCGCGCAGATTATTGCGGTTGGTGTTGTTGACGGCGGTGGCCAGGCGGAGCGACATGGATCCGACCGTAACCGGGTTTCCGGCGCGGCGCAACAGTTGCGATGGCAACCGATTCAGCGGCCACGCCGGTAGCGACCCGGATAATCCCCTGCCCGCTTTCCGGAATTCATGGATGAACCCTTGCTGCCGTCGCCTGCTGCCCCTCCTGGCCCTGATCGCCTTGGCCGGCTGTGCGACCACGCCCACCCGCCCGGTCGATGACAGCGAACGCGACGCCCTGGCCGCAGCTGCCGATGGCCAGTTCGATTCGGCGTTGCGCGTGGCCAAGCTGTACCAGTACCGCAACGACGTGCGCGCACTGGACTGGTATGCGCGCGCCGCTGCCACCACGCCGCGCACGCACCGCACCACAAGCGCCGAGGAACAGCTGGGCAGGATCCTGGAACGCGGCCGGCTGGACAGTGCTGATACCCCGCAGAAGCCCGACGCGGTGGTGCTCAAACCCTCCGCGCGCAAGGCCTACCGCTGGTACCACCGCGCTGCCTATCACGGCTCGCCGTATGCGATGAGCGACCTGGAGACGTGGTATGAGCGACGTGGCGACATGGAGGGCGCACTGCGCTGGCGCCTGCGCCGCGCGGTCTACCTGCGCCACCTGTACAAGCTGCAGCCGTTGCGCGATGCCACCAGTGGGTCCGCGAAACCCGGCACTCCGCTCAGTGCTGATGCCTCACCGAACCCGGTGATCGCGCGCATCCAGCGCCGCGCCGCGCGCGGCGATGCCGAAGCGCAGGTGGACCTGGGCACGCTGTACGAGGCCGGCATCGGCGTGGTGCAGGACAAAACCGAAGCGCTGCGCTGGTATGAGCGTGCCGCTGCACAGGGCAACGTGTATGGCCAGTACCTGGCCGGGCTGGCACTCGGCCGCGGCGGCGATGGCCTGCAGAAGAACGTGGATGCGGCGGCGGCGTGGTTCGCCAAGGCCCACGCGCAGGACTTCTACATGGCCGACGAGTCGTACTGGCGCGAAGCGATCAAACCGCCGTTCTTCCAGTTCTCGGAGTAGCGCCGGGCCATGCCCGGCGCATCCACGGAAACCCGGCAGACCAGCACTACACCAGCAGGCGTTCAACCAGTCGCTGGTACAGCCCCGGCAGTGCTTCCAGCTCGTCCACGCGCACGTTTTCATCCACCTGGTGGATGCTGGCGTTGACCGGGCCGACTTCGATGCACTGCGCACCCAGTGGCGCGATGAAGCGCGCATCGGAGGTGCCACCCCCGGTGCTCTCTTCCGGCGCGCGTCCGGTGTGCTCGGCAAGCACCGCGCGCGCCGCTGCACGCAACGTCCCTTCGGGCGTGTAGAACGGCTCGCCGCTGCGGTGCCACTTCAGCGTGTACTGCAGGCCATGACGGTCCAGCAGCGCGGTGATCTCTGCTTCCAGCTTCGCTGCATCCCAATGCGGGTTGTAGCGGATGTTGAAATCCACCTCCAGCTCACCGGGAATCACGTTGTTGGCGCCGGTACCGGCATGGATGTTGGAGATCTGCAGGCTGGTCGACGGGAAGCTCTCATAGCCCTCGTCCCAGCGCCGTGCGCTCAGTTCGGCCAGCATCGGCGCGGCAAGATGGATGGGGTTGCGCGCCTTGTCCGGATAGGCCACATGGCCCTGCACACCCTGCACGCGCAGCTTGGCCGACAGGCTGCCACGCCGTCCCACGCGCAGCAGGTCACCCAGCGTGGTGGTGGACGACGGCTCGCCGGTGATGCACCAGTCGATACGCTGGCCGCGTTCGGCGAACAGTCGCGCGACATGGCGCACGCCATCGATGGCATCGCCCTCTTCATCACTGGTCAGCAGCACCGCCAGCGTGCCCGTGTGCTGCGGATGGGCGGCAACGAACTGTTCGGCAGCGACCACGAACGCAGCCACGCTGCCCTTCATGTCGGCGGTGCCACGACCGTACAGCACGCCATCGCGGATCTGCGGCGCGAACGGATCGCTCTGCCATGCCTCGCGCGGGCCCGGCGGCACCACGTCGGTGTGGCCCAGCAGGACCAGCACCGGCGCGCCGCTGCCGTGGGTGGCCCACAGGTTGTCGACCTCGCCCAGCCGCAGGTGCTCGCAGGTGAAACCGGCCGCCTGCAGACGTTCACCGATCAGCGCCTGGCAACCGGCATCGTCCGGGGTCACCGACGGCCGTGCAATCAGATCGCAGGCCAGGTCGAGGACGGCGCTCACGCGCCGCCCACGCCGAAGCGCGCCTTGAAGCCGTTGTCACTGAAACCCTGGCTGACCTTGCCGTCGGCGGTCACCACCAGCGGGCGCTTGATCAGCTGCGGGTATTCGCGCAGCAGCAGTTTCCACTCCGCTTCCGAATCGGCAGCCTTGCGGTTGTCCGGCAGCTGCCGCCAGGTGGTGGAGGACCTGTTGACCATTGCCGCCAGGCCACCCAGCTGGGCGGCCCATTCCAGCAGCGTTTCCGGGCTGGGTTTGTTGTCGCGGTAGTCGACGAAGGTGTACGGCACGCCGAAGCGGTCCAGCCACTTGGTCGCCTTCTTGCAGGTATCGCAGTTCTTCAGACCGTAGACGGTGGTGCTCATGCGTGCGGCTCCGTCAGTCGGCCAGGCCGCGCAGCAGGTCGTTGACGCTGGTCTTGCTGCGGGTGCGGGCATCGACCTGCTTGACGATCACCGCGCAGTACAGCGAGTGGGTACCGTCCTTGCTCGGCAGCGAGCCGGACACCACCACGCTGTACGGCGGGATGTAGCCGTAGCTGATTTCGCCGGTGGCGCGGTTGTAGATGCGGGTGCTCTGGCTGAGGAACACGCCCATGCCGATCACGCTGTGATGGCCGACGACCACGCCTTCCACCACTTCCGAACGCGCACCGATGAAACAATGGTCTTCGATGATCGTCGGGCTGGCCTGCAGCGGCTCGAGCACGCCGCCGATGCCGGCACCACCGGACAGGTGGCAATGCTGGCCGATCTGCGCGCAGGAACCGACGGTGGCCCAGGTATCGACCATGGTGCCTTCGCCGACGTACGCACCGATGTTGGTGAAGCTCGGCATCAGCACCACGTCCTTGCCGAAATACGTGCCGCGACGGGCGATCGCACCCGGCACAACGCGCACGCCGCCACGGCGGAACTTCGCCTCGTCATAGCCGGCAAAGCGCGATTCGACCTTGTCCCAGAACGGTGCCGGGCGTGCATCGACCACGGCCATGTCGTTGACGCGGAAATACAGCAGCACCGCCTTCTTCAGCCATTCGTTGACCTTCCAGCCGCCATGGCCGTCCGGCTCGGCGACGCGGAATTCGCCGCTTTCCAGGCCGTCGATCACACGGTTGACCAGCGGCCGGGTCGAGCCTTCCAGTTCGTGCAGGGTCAGCGTGGCGCGGCGCTCGAAGGCGCTTTCGATGCCGAACTTCAGTTCTTCCACGCCCGGGCCGGCCGGCTTGCGCAGCGACTTGCGTGCGATGTTCTCGGCGCGCGCGGCTTCGGCGGTCTTGGCCGGGGCCTTCTTCGCCGGTGCCTTCTTCGCCGCAGCCTTCTTCGGCGCGGCAATCTTCTTCGCAACCGGCTCAGCGGCAGCGGTCTTTTTGGCTGCTGCGCTCTTGGCGGTCGCGGCAGTCTTCTTTACAGGCTTGGTGGCCATCAGGCGGGGTCTCCGGCGTTTCGATCAGGGTCCAGGCAGGCCAGCATTGCGTCATGCAGCTGCTGCCGGGCGGATTCAGTCAGGGGGAGGTCGTGTTCGTCACTGATCACGAAGGTGTCTTCGGCGCGTTCGCCGAATGTGGCAATGCGCGCGTCCTGCACGCGCAGTCCCTGGTTGCGCAGCACGAACGCCACGTCGGCCAGCAGGCCGGGACGGTCGGGTGCGACCAGGGCGAAACGGGTTGCGCCGGGTTCATCGCGGAACTCGATGCGCGGGGCAAAACGGAAATGGCGCAGCTGGCGCGGCACCACCCGGCGCGAGGGACGCAGCCGCGTCAGATCGCCACTGAGCGCCTCGCGCAGGGCCGCTTCCAGGTTGGCGCTGCTGCCATCGGCAAACGTATCGGCCGGGCTCACTTCAAAATTATCGAAAATCGTATCGGCAGGACCATCCAGCACGCGCGCGCGGTGGATGCCGTAGCCCTTGCGGTCCAACGTCATCACGATCGCGGCGAACAGGCCGTCACGGTCCGGCGAGTGCACGAACACTTCCAGTGCCGGGTCGTCGACGCTGATCCGACGTACCTTCACCAGCGTCTGGCCCTGCTTGATCGGTACCAGCGCGGCGGCCTGCCAGGCCAGCTGTTCCGGGCGCAGGCGGATGAAGCCTTCGTCGGGCATCACCGCGAACTGGCGGTCGATGGTGGCATCGTCGTAGCCCTGCTCGCGCACCAGCGCACGCACACTGTCGCGCGCTTCGGCCACGCGCTCGGCGGCCGGCACCGGATGCTCCAGGCCCTCGCGCAGCGCGCGCCGGGTCGCGAAGTACAGATCGGCCAGCAGCCGGTCCTTCCACGCGTTCCACAGTTTCGGGCTGGTGCCGGCGATGTCGGCGCAGGTCAGCAGATAGAGGTAATCGAGGCGGTCGCGGCTGCCGACCAGGGTCGCGAAACGATGGATAACATCCGCATCGGCGATGTCCTGCTTCTGCGCGGTCACCGACATCCGCAGGTGCTGTTCGACCAGCCAGGCCACCAGTTCGGTATCCGAACCACTCAGCCCCTGCGCGTGGCAGAAGGCCCGTGCATCGACCGCGCCCAGTTCGGAATGATCGCCGCCACGGCCCTTGGCGATGTCGTGGAACAGGCCGGCCAGCAGCAGCAGCTCGGGCTTGCGCAGGCGCGGCCAGACTTCATGGGCTATCGAGAAACGTTCGTCGGCGCGACTGCTGGCGAACAGCCCCATGTTGCGCAGGACCATCAGCGTGTGCTGGTCGACGGTGTAGACATGGAACAGGTCGAACTGCATGCGCCCGCTGACCTGGGCGAACGCGGGAATCCATTGCCCCAGCACGCCCAGCCGCGCCATGCGCGAAAGCGTGTCGACCGGGCGCTGGCCACGCAGCAGGGCCATGAACTGTTCGCGCGCGTCAGGGTCTGCCTGGTCATAGGCCGGCAGCAGCGGCAGCGATTCGGCCAGCGCGCGCGCGGTCAACGAATGCAGGCCGCGGATCTGCGGATTGTTCGCCCAGCTGGCGAACAGCGCGAAGACCTGGCCGATGTCCGCGTTCGGCCAGTCGGCATCGTTGGCCGCCAGATAGCCACGGCGCAGGGCGAACCCCACGGTCAGCGGCTCGGGCTGCGCCTCGCCATCGAACTGTTCCTCGAAGCGCTGCAGCAGACGATCGCTGATCCGCCGCACCACCGAAGCTGCGCGGTAGAAGCCCTGCATCATCTTTTCGACGCCCAGGCTTTCGGCGTCGTCTTCAAAGCCCAGGCGCGCGGCCAGGGTCTTCTGGTAATCGAAGCGCAGGCGCTCTTCGGGCCTGCGCGCCACCAGGTGCAGGCCGAAGCGCAGTCGTGCCAGCACCGCGCGTTCGCGCTTCAGTGCAGCGGCCTCGTCAGCGCCCAGGTGGCCGAGGCCGACCAGCGCTTCCAGATCGCGCACACCAAACGCACGCAGCGCCATCCAGCCCAGCGTGTTGAGATCGCGCAGGCCGCCGGGGCCATCCTTCAGGTCCGGCTCGAGGTTGTCGGCAGTGTCACCGAAGCGCTGGTGACGGTTGCGCAGCTCCTCGAGCTTGGCCAGGAAAAAAGCACGCGGTGGCCACAGTTCGCGGTCATCCACCGCCGCACGCAGCGCACGCCGCGCCGCCTCATCGGCCATCAGCGGGCGCGCTTCGATCAACGCCGTCAGCACGGTCTGGTCGGCAGCGGCCTCGCTGCATTGCGCCGCCGAACGCACCGCGTGACTGACCGCCAGGCCGCAATCCCACAGCAACGCGAACAGCCGCGCGAGCGACTCTTCGTGGGCCAGCTGCGCCTGCGGATCGCCGAACACCAGCAGGTCGATGTCCGAACGCGGGAACAGTTCACCACGCCCATAACCACCCACTGCGAACAGCGACAGGCCACTGTCGGCCGGCAGGCAGCGCTGCCAGGCATGGCGGATCAGGTGATCGGCCGCGCGCGCGCGCAACGCCAGCAGGCGCTCGATGTTGTCACCCTGGTCGAAGCGGCGGTACAGGCGCGTGTCGGCCTGCTGCAGCGCATCGCGCGCGGCAGCAGCCCAGTCCGGGTCGTTGAGCGACGCGGCCGGCGTGTCCAGCAGCGAACTCGCCGGCAGCATCGTCAGGAGACCTGCGACTCGCCCGGCGACAGGGTCAGCACGTCCACGCCGGTCTCGGTGACCGCGATCATGTGCTCCCACTGCGCCGACAGCTTGCGGTCCTTGGTCACTACGGTCCAGCCATCGGGCAGCACCTTGTTGTAGCGGGTGCCCTCGTTGATCATCGGCTCGATGGTGAAGGTCATGCCGGGCTGCAGCACCAGGCCCTGGCCCGGACGGCCGTAGTGCACCACCTGCGGTTCATCGTGGTAGACCTTGCCGATGCCGTGGCCGCAGTACTCGCGCACCACGCTGAAACGCTCGCCTTCGGCATAGCTCTGGATCGCATGGCCGACGTCGCCCAGGGTTGCGCCCGGACGCACCGCGCGGATGCCGCGCCACATGGCTTCATAGGTGGCGTCGACCAGGCGCTTGGCCATCACCGACGGGGTGCCGACGAAATACATGCGGCTGGTGTCGCCATGCCAGCCGTCCTTGATGACGGTGACGTCGATATTGATGATGTCGCCATCCTTGAGGACCTTCCCTTCGCTGGGAATGCCGTGGCAGATGACATTGTTGACCGAGGTGCACACGGTCTTGGGGAAGCCGCGGTAGCCGACGTTGGCCGGAATGGCGCCCTGCACGTTCACGATGTGGTCGTGGCAGATGCGGTCCAGTTCCTCGGTCGTGACACCGGGCTTGACGTGGGGGGTGACGATGTCGAGCACTTCGCTGGCCAGGCGGCCGGCGATGCGCATCATCTCGATTTCCTGCGGGGTTTTGATATTCACGCTCATGGCTCCCATTATCGCCGATCCGGCCGCAATCTGAACGAACGCCACCCAACTGGCGATCCGGGCCATGCACGGATCCGGCAAGGAAGGTGAAAGCGTGATGGTCCACACCCTTTCGATAGCCTGTTTCTCACGGAATACAGACACTTGCGGTGCCTACGCTGGCCCCACTGTCGTCAAAACGGCGCCGAACGTGCCGTTTTCGCCCTGTTCAACGGACCTTCGGGTCAGGGAGGTTGTCCATGCGATCCGCAGCTCGTTCCCCTTTGGCCTGGGCCCTGGCCCTGCTGGTGGCAGGCCCGGCCGCCGCCGCTGATACCACCACGTTCAACGTCACCCTGGTGGTCACCAAGGCCTGCACCATCACTGCCGCTGCGGCCACCAACGTCGACTTCGGTACCGCCGCCTCCACCACCGCCACCCCCACCCTGGGCCAGGGCACCGTGACCGCGCAGTGTTCGGCGCTGACCCCGTACACCATCGCGCTGAATGCCGGTGCCAATGCCGGCACGGCCAATGACGTCACCACGCGGCGGATGAAGAACACCAACGCCGCAGTGACCGCGAACAACTACGTGGGCTACCAGCTCTACCAGGATGCCGCACACACCCTGGTCTGGGGCGCCACCACCGGCACCAACACCCAGGCCGGCATCGGCACCGGGCTGGCGGTGCCCTACATCGTCTACGGCCAGATCCTCAACCTGAGCACGGCCAACGCTGCTACCGGCAACTACCTGGATACCGTTACCGCCACGATCACCTATTGATGGAGCACGCCCGCATGGCCGGATCCCGCCCGTGGCGCGCCACCGGCGTGGCGCTGCTCGTCTTCAGCCTGCTTGGGGTCAACGAGGTCTCGGCGACCAGCTTGCAGGTCGCCCCCACCAGCCTGCAGCTGGAAGCACGCCAGCGCGCTGGCGAACTGTGGTTGACCAACAGCGGCACCTCACCGGTGAAGCTGCAGGTAAGGGTGTTCCGTTGGGTACAGCAGGACGGGAAGGAGCAACTGCTGCCCACCGAGGATCTGCTGGCTACGCCACCGATGCAGGAACTGGCAGCGGGCCAGCAGCAGCTGGTGCGGGTCATGCGCGCCGTTGCCGACGCACCGGCTGAGCAGCAGTACTACCGGCTGATCGTCGATGAGGTGCCCGATCTGGCCACGCGCAGCGAAGGAATGCAGTTCGTACTGCGCTATTCCATCCCGGTGTTCGTGCAACCCGGCGCCGGCGGCCGGCTGGCACCGCAGCTGCACGCCCGCCTGGTCCGGCTGGACGACGGTCGCAACGGCGTGGAAGTAGGCAATACCGGCAACAGCTACGCGCAGATCGCCGACCTCGCCCTGGGCAGCCCGGAGCGGCCGCGCATCGTCCATCCCGGCCTGCTGGGCTACGTGCTGCCCGGCCAGGTCATGCGCTGGCCGCTGGAGCGCACGGCGATCGACCGCGACAACGACCAGATCACGGCCAAGCTCAATGGCGAGTCGGAACAGACGTCGCTGCCGCCACCACCGGCTCGCTGAGGCGCTGATGAGCGCAGCGCTCGGTGCGGCCCTGTCCCCGGCGGCCCATGCAGCCGATGTCTCCGGGGTCTCCGCCGATGCCCTGCTGCCGCCACCGACCCCACTCACGGCCAACCAGACGCTGTACCTGGACGTGACCCTCAACAGCACGCCACGCGGCCTGCTGCCCTTCACCGACAATCGCGGCCGCCTGCAGGCCAGCCCCGAGATCCTGCGCCAGCTCGGTTTCAATGCCAGTGGCGATGCTCCCGTGTATCTGGACCAGATCAGCGGCGCGGTGGTGCGTTATGACGCCCACCTGCAGACCCTCGCGCTGGACGTGCCACTGGACCAGTTGACCTTGCCCACGACCGTGCTCAGCCGCCCGCAGGCGCGCGCGCCGCGCAGCAGCGCCTCGCCCGGCGTCCTGCTCAATTACGACCTGTATGGCAGCCGCGTCGACCGCCTCGGCAATCTGACCCTGAGCTCTGAACTGCGGGTGTTCGGCGTGGGTGCCGGCACCTTCGAGAACACCGCGGTCAGCCGTCGCTACCAGACCGGAGGCCGCCACTGGCGCAGCGACAGCGTACGCCTGGACACGCGCTGGACCCTGGATTTCCCGGACAGGGCGCTGACTCTGGAGGTGGGCGACTTCTACAGCGGCTTCGTCGACTGGAGCCGCCCGGTACGCCTGGGCGGCCTGCAGATCGGCCGCAATTACGGATTGCAGCCGTACCGTGTGCTTACCCCGACGCCGGCCTTCCTCGGCCAGGCGGTGGTGCCATCCACGGTCGAGCTGTATGTCGATGGCCTGCGCCAGTACAGCGGCCAGGTGCCGGTCGGACCATTCCAGCTGGCGGCGCAACCGGGCATCAGCGGCAACGGCAGCGCGCAGGTCGTGGTCACCGATGCGTTCGGCCGCATGCAGACCCTGGATTTCAGCTTCTACGGCACCCAGCAGCTGCTGGCCAAGGGCCTGTCGGACTGGTCGCTCGGCGTCGGCCAGCTGCGCGAGCAGTTCGGTGAGCGCTCCTTCGCCTACGACGACCGTACCGTGGCAAGCGCCAGCTGGCGCGGCGGCGTCAGCGACACGTTCACCGGCGAAGCACACGCCGAAGGCGGCGGCGGCCTGGCACAGGCCGGCGCGGGCGGCTGGTGGCTGCTGGGCGGCGCGGGCGTGGTCAATGCCGCGTACGCCCACAGCCGCTACCAGGGCCTGCAGGGCGGCCAGTGGGCGCTGGGGTACAGCTGGAACAACCGTCGTTTCAACGTCAATCTGCGCAGCGTGCGCAGCCACGGCGACTACCGCGACCTGGGCGCGCTGCAGGCCAACCTGCCGCCCAGCATCAGCGAGCAGGCCACGGTCGGCCTGGACCTGCTGCGCCTGGGCTCCCTGAGCGCCAGCTACCTGCGCCTGCGCTATCCCGATGGCGAGGACAACCGCTATGCCAGCCTGTTCTGGTCACGCAGCTGGAGCCAGCGCTGGTCGGCCTACCTGTCGGTCAACCAGAACCTGGACAACAGCGATGACCGCAGTGTCTACCTGTCGCTGACCGCAAGCCTGGGCAACAACCGCCAGGCCAGCCTGTCCAGCCAGCGCAACGGCGACCGCCAGAGCTGGGTCGCCGATGTCACCCAGCCGGTACCGGGCGACGGCAGCGCCGGCGGTATCGGTTGGCGCGCACAGGTGCGCCACGGCGACGACGGCAGCGGCGGCCTGGCCGAAGTCGGCATCCTCAACGATGTCGGCCGCTATGCCTTGGGTGCCTCGCGCCAGTCTGGCCTCAACTACGCCTATGGCAGCGCCAGCGGCAGCCTGGTGTGGATGGCCGGGCACACCTTCGCCGCGCGCGAAGTCGCCGATGCCTTCGCCGTGGTCAGCACCAATGGCGTGGGCGGTGTACCGGTGCGGCTTGAGAACCGCCTGATCGGTGTCACCGACGATCGTGGCCTGCTGCTGGTCAGCCCACTGCTGTCCTGGCAGCGTAACCGCGTCTCCATCGACACCCTGGACCTGCCGGCGGACATGCGCGCCGATCGCATCGAGGACTGGGTAACACCGCGCCAGCGTGCCGGCACCGGGCTGACCTTCAACCTGCGCTCGCGGCCGTCGTTGACCCTCACCGTGCAGGACATGGCGGGGCAGCCGCTGGAAGCAGGCAGCGAGGTGCAACTGGCGGATGGCCGCCAGGCCTCGGTCGGTTACGACGGACTGCTGTACCTGGAAGACGTGGCCGCTGGCACCGTGCTGTACATCACCACCAGCCGAGGGCAGTGCCGTACGCGGGTACCGGCATCGCCGCAGGTGGTCGCCGCGGGTTCGCGGCCTCGTCCGGCGCCCCTGCAATGCGTGCCGGAGGTGGCGCCGTGAGGATCCTGCTGCTAGGCCTGCTGCTTCTGGCCGGCCTGATCGCCAGCGCACCGGCGCGCGCGGCCGCCTCCTGCACCGCCACCGCCGACGCACTGCTGCCGTTCGGCAACGTCAACAGCGGCGCCGCCGGCCCGACCTCGGGCACGCTGAACATCACCGTGACCTGCACCACCGCCGCGCTGAGCCTGCTCGCCACCACCGGCGTACGCGTCTGCGTGGGCATCGGCAACGGCACGGGCGGCAGCACCACCACGCCGTGGCGAACGATGGTCAACGGCAGCGGCGATACACTCAATTTCCAGCTCTACAACACTTCCAACTACAGCCAGGTAACCGGCCTGACCCCGCGCGGCGTACCGCCGGCGCAGGAGCTGACCATGACCTACAACGTGCCCCTGCTGACCGGCGGCAGCGGCGCGCAGAGCGTGCAGTTGTTCGCGCAGATCCCGGCCAACCAGGTGCTCGCATCGGGTAGTTACAGCAGCACCTTCAGCGGCGCCAGCGTGGTGCTGACCTGGGCCTGGAACGAGGTGCTGCTGGGGAACGCCACCGTGCCGGCCACCTGCAATGGCGGCGCTACCGGCACCAACACCGCCAGCAATGCCTTCAGCTTCAATGCCACTGCCACCGTGCTGCCGCAATGCGGCAGCTACTTAACCACCACCATGAATTTCGGCAACGTCACCGGCGGCATTCCCGCCAACATCGACCAGACCGCCACCCTCACCCTGACCTGCCTCAAGCGCACCGCGTTCCAGGTCAGCCTCGACAATGGCCAGAACAACCCTGCCCTGAGCAGTACCCGGCGCATGCGCACCACCATCGGCAGCAACAACTATTACCTGACCTATGAGCTGTATCGGGATGCTGCACGCAGCCAGCGCTGGGGCAATACGCTCAACGTGGACACCTTCAGCGGCGTCGGCACTGGCAGCGCGCAAGCGTTGACGATCTACGGCCGGGTACCGCCGGTGAGCGGCCAACCGCCGGCCGGCACCTACAACGACCTGGTACAGGTGACGATCACCTACTGAGAGGCGCCCCGCACTACAGAATCGCCCATGTCGGCCGATACCGCGCATCAGATCGACAACAGGGTGGATGGCAGGTGGTTCGGGCAGTACTGATCGCAGCGATGTCCATCGCCAGCACGACAGCCTGGGCCGAGCCGGCGCCCGCCCCGTTGCAGATCCGCCTGACCGTGGTTGAAGGCTGCACCGGCACGGAGGGCGGCGCGCGTTGCCCGGTACCGCAGCAGCACAGCGACATCCTGCATCTGCCGCCACAGGTCCGTGAACTGGCCCCGCCAGCGCAGGACGAGCAAGGGCGTGCGACCTCCGAACCGCCCACCACCTACTACTGACTGCTGATGCACCGGCTGCTGCCCCTGTTGCTGGCACTGCTGCCCATGCCCGTGCAGGCGCTGGATCTGATGCCGACCACCCTGCGCCTGCCGGCCGCACAGGGGCGATCCGAGCTGTGGCTGCACAACCCCGGCCCTGGGCATTGGCGCGGCCAGGTGCAGGTCTGGGCGTGGGACCAGCAACCGGCTGCCGAACACCTGCAACGCAGCGCGCAGGTGCTGGCCAGTCCGACCCTGCTGGATCTTCCTGCCGGTGCGCGCCAGCGCGTCTGGCTGCTGCCGGCGTCGTCGGCGCCGGTGGCCGTCGAACAGGCATTCCGTATCATCCTGGCACCGGCAGAACCGGCCATGCCACGCTATTCACTGCCCCTGTTCCGCGGCGAACCGGTCCGCACGGCGGCCCCGTCCCTGCAGGCAGAGGTGGTGGTCAACGGGTCGCAGTTCATGCTGCGACTGCTGAACAGTGGCAACGGGCACGCGCGCCTGAGCGACCTTGCCTACGAGGCCGCCGACGGCCACCGAAGCCTGCTGCTGCCCGGTCTTGCCGGCTACGTACTGGCCGCGCGCCAGCGCCAGTGGCAGCTGCCACCGCGCGCCGATGGCTATGCCGGCGGCCGGTTCCACGCCCGCCTGCAGGACGGCACAGCGGTGATCCTGGCCGCGCCGGCACCTGCAATTGCAGCGCGCCAGCCAAGCGGGCTATAATCCCCGGGATGTCCTGCCGCCCTGTGCGCGGGACGCCGTCCACACCGGACGTCACCGGTGAATCCACACCTGCTGCCCCCATCCGTGCCGGGGTGCTCCGCAAGGAGTTCGGCCACGGAGGCAACAGGGAAGCCCAACCCCGGAACCATCAGCGTTTCCACGCGTCCCGCATACCTATCCCGCGGGCGGATTCGCCGGTTCCCCATCAGGAGTATTGCAATGCCCCAGGTCACCATGCGTCAGATGCTGGAAGCCGGCGTCCACTTCGGCCACCAGACCCGCTACTGGAACCCGAAAATGGCTCCGTACATCTTCGGCGCCCGCGGCAAGATCCACATCATCAACCTGGAAAAGACCGTCCCGCTGTTCAACGATGCGATGAACTTCATCTCGTCGGTTGCCCAGAAGCGCGGCACCATCCTGTTCCTGGGCACCAAGCGCAGCGCGCGCGAGTCGATCCGCGAAGAAGCCGAGCGTTGCGGCATGCCGTTCATGAACCAGCGTTGGCTGGGCGGCACCCTGACCAACTTCCGTACCGTGAAGCAGTCGGTTGCCCGCCTGAAGGAACTGGAAGCCGGTGAATCCGACGGCACCTTCGAGAAGCTGGTCAAGCACGAAGTGCTGGGCCTGCGTCGCGAGCGCGACAAGCTGGAAGCCTCGCTGGGCGGCATCAAGGACATGAACCGTCTGCCGGACGCGATCTTCGTCATCGATATCGGCCACGAAGACATCGCCATCAAGGAAGCCAAGAAGCTCGGCATCCCGGTGATCGCCGTCGTCGATACCAACTACAACCCGGAGCTGGTGGATTACGCAATCCCGGGCAACGACGACGCCATCCGTGCCGTGCAGCTGTACGCACGCGCTGCTGCTGACGCCGTGCTGGAAGGCAAGGCTGCTGCACCGCACGCTGCCACCGTCCGTGAAGAAGAGTTCGCCGACGCTGCTGCCGAAGAAGGCAAGCCGGCTCGCCGCGCTCCGGCCAAGAAGGCTGCTGCCGACAAGGGCGAAGCCCAGGCCTGATCCAGGCCCCGGTGGGCGCCTTGCGCCCACCTTTCCTGTCCGCTGCCGATGGCGCGACGACAGGAAACTGTCACACGGGCCGGCCACCATGCCGGCCCAACCCCTTTCTTTCGTGAGGTAATCCCGTGGAAATCACTGCTTCCCTGGTCAAGGAACTGCGCGAGCGCACCGGCGCCGGCATGATGGAATGCAAGAAGGCGCTCACCGAGGCTGGCGGCAACATCGACGCCGCTGCTGAAGCGCTGCGCAAGTCCGGCGCTGCCAAGGCCGACAAGAAGGCTGACCGCGTGGCCGCCGAAGGTCGTCTGGGCCTGGCCCAGGACGGCGGCAAGGCCGTGCTGGTCGAGATCAACTCGGAAACCGACTTCGTCGCCAACGACATCAACTTCAAGAACTTCGTTGATTCCGTCGCTGCCGCTGCCCTGGCATCGGGCGCCACCGATGTGGAAGCCCTGAAGTCGGCCACCCTGCCGACCGGCCAGACCGTCGAAGAAACCCGCGCGACCGCCGTGCAGACCCTGGGTGAAAACATCCAGATCCGTCGCCTGGTCAAGCTGGACACCACCGGCAACGTGGGTTCCTACGTCCACACCAACGGCAAGGTCGGCGTGCTGGTCGACCTGATCGGTGGCGACGCCGAACTGGCTCGCGGCCTGGCCATGCACGTGGCTGCGCTGAAGCCGCCGCACAACAAGGCTGCCGATGTGCCGGCCGAGTTCGTGGAAAAGGAAAAGGAAATCGAACTGGCCAAGATGTCCGAGAAGGACAAGTCCAAGCCGGCCGACATCCTGGAAAAGATCATCAGCGGCAAGATCAACAAGATCGTCAGCGAAGTGACCCTGTACGGCCAGAGCTACGTGCTGGACGGCGACAAGACCGTCGAGCAGGTGGTCAAGGCTGCCGGCGCCGACGTGGCTGGCTTCCAGCTGCTGGTCGTTGGCGAAGGCATCGAGAAGGTGGTGGAAGACTACGCCGCCGAAGTTGCCAAGGCGATGCAGGTCTGATTCCAGCCTCACGGCTGTGATGAAACCAGAAGGAGCCGCGGGAAACCGCGGCTCTTTTTTTATGCCTGCCGCCGCGGTGGGCGCCCTTTCTGCGGGTGCGCACCGTTGGTGCGCTGCATGTGGGTGCCCATTCCGTGGGTGCGCACCGTTGGTGCGCACACCGGAACCAAGGGTCTTTGCGTTGCGTGCGAATCAAGCCGATACTCGGCATAGGGAACCTGCAGTCACATAACAGGAACGAAAGTCGCGGACTGTGATGCATTCCTAGGTATTCTTGTCCTAATGGAATTGAACGACCCGACATGCCTCCCGAGCTGACAGCTGCACTGGCGCTTTGCCGCAACCTCCCCTCGCCGCCCGGTATTGCCCTGCGCATCATCGAACTGGCCCAGGATCCGGAAGCGGACATCGCAACCGCTGCGGACATCATCGCCATCGACATGGCGCTGAGTGCCCGCATGCTGCGCATCGCCAATTCGCCGCTGTACGCCAGCCGGCGCCGGATCGAGAACCTCGGCCAGGCGCTGACCATGCTCGGGCTGAACGCTACGATCAGCCTCGCCCTGGGCTTCACTGTCACCCAGGGCCTGACCGGCAAAGGCGGCGCCGACCACGACCTGCGCCAACGCGCCTGGAAGCGCAGCATCCTCAGCGCGCTGGCGGCCAGCCAGCTCGGCCAGGCCCGCGGCCTGCGCCGGCTGGAGGAGCTGATGCTGGCCGGGCTGCTGCAGGACATGGGCGTGCTGTGCCTGGCCCAGGCCGAATCCGAACGCTACCTGCCGCTGCTGCGCGAAGCGCGCGACAACCCCGACCTGATCGCGCGCGAGCGCCAGGAACTCGGCTGCAGCCACGCCGACGTCGGTGCATGGGTAGCCGAGGAGTGGGGCCTGCCGCGTTACCTGGTCGACAGCATCCGCCACAGCGAAGACGAAGGTGCCGCCGAGAATCCATTCCAGGCCTGCGTACAGCTGTCTGGCGCCGTTGCCGACATCTGGCTGGATGAAGACGCCGATGCCGCCCGCGAGCGCGCCCTGCAGCAGGTCCACGACCGGCTGGAGCTGGACAGTGCACGCTTCGACCAGGTCCTGGCCCGGATCAGCGAAGCGCTGCCGGACATCGCCAGCCTGTTCGAGAACGGCCTGAATTCGCCGGCCCGCGTGCGCGAGCTGATCGACCACGCCCAGGAGCTGGCCACCCTGCGCAACCTGCGCGAGCTGCAGGATGCCGACCAGGCCCGCCGGCGCGCCGATGAATTCGAGGCCCGTGCCAAGCGCCTGGCCGACCAGGCCCATCGCGATGCCTTGACCGGCGTGCTCAACCGCCGCCAGCTCGAAGCCGTGCTTGAACAGGAATTCCTGCGTGCCGGCCGCCATGGCTGGCCGTTGTCGGTGGCCTTCATCGACCTGGATGATTTCAAGAAAATCAACGACGCCCACGGCCACCTGACCGGCGACGAGGTGCTGCGCGTCTTTGCCGGCAAGCTGCAGGGGCAGCTGCGCAACAGCGACACCGTGGCCCGCTTCGGCGGCGAGGAGTTTGTCGCCCTGCTGCCCAATACCAGCGAATCGGTGGCGCTGGACGTGATCCGCCGGGTGCTGGCCAACATCGTCGCCACTCCGATGGCGGAACTGGAAGGCGGTCCGCTGTTCATCACCTTCTCGGCCGGCGTGGCCACTCAGGGCGGCTACGAGCGTTTTGCCGGCGTGCAGGACCTGCTGCGCGCTGCAGATGACGTGCTCTACCGCTCCAAGAACCTGGGCCGCAACCGGGTCATTGCACGCTCTCCCGGCGAACTCGGGCATGATGAACTGTCTGCCACTGCGGGCGCCGAGCTGGGCTGAATGGTGCGCCCCGGATGTACGGGGCACACCGGTATTTTGCGCCGCAGTGCACAAAACGCTTTGGCCGCGCGCCGCTTGCGCGTAGAATCGCCCGCGATTTCCACGCACCCGAGGTCCCTATGTCCAAGCTCGCCTATCGCCGCATCCTGTTGAAACTTTCCGGGGAGGCGCTGATGGGAGATGAGGACTACGGCATCGACCCCAAGATCATCAATCGCCTGGCCCGTGAAGTCGTCGAAGCCCAGCAGGCCGGCGCCGAAGTCGCCCTGGTCATCGGTGGGGGCAACATCTTCCGCGGTGCAGGCCTGGCCGCTGGCGGCATGGACCGCGTCACCGGCGACCAGATGGGCATGCTGGCCACGGTCATCAACGCGCTGGCCATGCAGGATGCGCTGGAAAAAGTGGGCGCCAAGGCCCGCGTGATGAGCGCGATCAAGATCAACGACGTGTGCGAGGACTACATCCGCCGCCGCGCCATCCGCCATCTGGAAAAAGGCCGCCTGGTGATCTTCGCCGCAGGCGTCGGCAGCCCGTTCTTCACCACCGACTCGGGCGCAGCCCTGCGCGCCATCGAGATCGGCGCCGACCTGCTGCTGAAGGCAACCAAGGTCGATGGCGTGTACGACAAGGATCCGAACAAGTACAGCGACGCCGTCCGTTTCGACAGCCTGAGCTACGACGAAGTGATCCGTCGTGGCCTGGAAGTGATGGATACCGCCGCCTTCGCCCTGGCCCGTGACAGCGACCTGCCGATGCGCGTGTTCGACATGGGCCAGCCGGGCGAGCTGCTGAAGATCCTGCACGGCGAGAACATCGGCACCCTCGTCCAGGGCCGCGACCCGGCCTGAGGCTGAGCGCAAGGCGACCTCCGGGCCGATTCAGGCCCGGCGGCGTCCCGTATTCGCCTATAATCGCCCGATTCCAGTTACATCCAGGACCCTGGCGATGCTCAACGACATCAAGAACAACGCGCAGACGCGCATGGCCAAGAGCATCGACGCTCTTAAGCACACCCTCACCTCGATCCGCACCGGTCGCGCAACGCCGGCCCTGCTGGACCGCGTCACGGTCAATGCTTACGGCAACGCCAGCACGCCGCTGAACCAGGTCGCGTCCATTTCCAACCCCGACGCCCACTCCCTGCTGGTCACGCCCTTCGACAAGAGCATGATCAAGGAGATCGAGAAGGGCCTGTACAACATCGAGCTGACCCCGAACACCATCGGCACCTCGATCCGCGTCAACCTGCCGCCGCCGACCGAAGAGCGCCGCAAGGAACTGACCAAGCAGGTACAGAAAGAAGGCGAAGGCGCCAAGATCGCCGTGCGCAACATCCGCCAGGATGCGAACAAGGAAGTCGCCAAGCTGCTGAAGGACAAGGTCATCAGCGAAGACGAGAAGAAGCGCGGCGAAGACGATATCCAGAAGTTGACCGACGCCAACATCAAGGACATCGATAAGGTCGTCGCCGACAAGGAAAAGGAACTGATGTCGGTCTGAAGTCGATGCCTTCAGTCCCGCCTCCCCTGCCGGCCGCCCTGCCGCGCCACATTGCCATCATCATGGATGGCAACGGGCGTTGGGCACAGCAGCGCCGTCGCCCCCGCGTCATCGGCCATCGGGCCGGTGCGCGTGCGGTCAACCGTACCATCGAGCGCTGCCTGGAACTGGGCATTCCGGCGCTGACCCTGTTCGCGTTTTCCAGCGAGAACTGGGGCCGGCCGCAGGAAGAAGTCGATGCGTTGATGAAGCTGTTCCTCGGCGCGCTCGATCGCGAAGTGGACGAGCTGCATCGGCGCGGCGTGCGTGTGCGCTTCATCGGCGAACGTGAGCGCTTCGGCGCCGGGCTGGTCAGCCGCATGCAGCTGGCCGAACAGCGCACCGCCGACAACAGTGCCCTGACCCTGTCGATCGCCGCCAGCTATGGTGGCCGCCAGGACATCGCCCGTGCCGCACGCGCGCTGGCCGTTGAAGTGGCCGCCGGCCGCCTGCTTCCCGAGCAGATCGACGAATCCCTGCTGGGGCGACAGGTGGCTCTGGCCGACCTGCCGCCACCGGACCTGTTCATCCGCACCGGCGGCGATACCCGCATCAGCAATTTCCTGCTGTGGCAGCTGGCGTATACCGAGCTGTGGTTCACCGAAGCGCTGTGGCCGGATTTCGACGCCGCGCAGCTGCAGCTGGCGCTGGATGCCTACGCCAGCCGTGAGCGCCGCTTCGGCCTGACCAGCGCCCAGATCGCCGCCCTGGCCACCGAGACGTCCAGCCCATGACCAAGACCCGAGTCCTCGCCGCGCTGATCATGGCGCCGGTCGCCATTGCTGCGATCCTGTTGCTGCCCACGCAATGGCTGGCCGCCGCCGCTGCTGCCGTGCTGCTGATCGGCCTGTGGGAATGGCTGAAACTGGCCGATGTCGAAGACACCCTCGCCCGCACCGTGCTGCTGGTCCTCAACCTTGTGTTGATGGTGCTGCTGGTGTGGGCTGATGCCGGCACCCTGGTGCTGTTCCAGATCGCGACCCTGGTGGGCGTGGCCTGGTGGCTGGGCGCGCTGGTGTGGCTGCGCTTCTTCAACTTCGGCGCGCAACCCGGCAGTCCGGCACGCATCCTCAAGCTGCTGGCCGGTACCCTGGCGATCGTCCCGGCGTGGGCGGCGCTGGTACTGATCCATGCCGGCGGCGACCCGCCGGGCCATCAGGGCCACCTGTGGCTGCTGGCCGCGCTGGCGCTGGTCTGGGCCGCTGATTCGGGCGCCTACTTCGCCGGCCGTCACTTCGGCAAGCACAAGCTGGCACCGCGGATCAGCCCGAACAAGACCTGGGAAGGCCTCGTCGGTGGGCTGATCGCCGGTGTTGCGGTGGCCGTCGGCCTGGGCTGGCTGGCCGGCATCGATGCCGCGCACCTGCCGGGCCTGCTGGTCACCTCGGTGGTGGCCGTGTTCGCCTCGGTACTGGGCGACCTGTTCGAAAGCCTGATCAAGCGCCATGCCGGCGCCAAGGATTCAGGCCACCTGATCCCCGGCCACGGCGGCGTGCTCGACCGCGTCGACGGCGTGCTGGCGGCCATCCCGGTGTTCGCACTGGGCAAGGAAATCTTCGGGTTCTGACCATGGATGCTGCTGCAGACCTGCGCCGGGTCGCCGTGTTCGGCGCCACCGGTTCGATTGGTGCCTCCACGCTTGACGTGATCGCCCGCCATCCGCTGCGTTACCAGGCCACCGTGCTCGCCGCCGGCCGCCAGGTACAGGCGCTGCTGGCCCTGTGCCGGCAGCACCGGCCCGCGCATGCGGTGATCGCCGACGAAACCCTGTATGCCGAACTGCGTGACGGCCTGCGCGATGCCGGCCTGGCCACCCAGGCCCACGCAGGCCATGCCGCGCTGGACCAGCTGGCGGCCAGTGACGCCTGCGATACCGTGGTTGCCGCGATCGTCGGCGCCGCCGGCCTGTCCTCGACCCTGGCCGCCGCTGCGGCCGGCAAGCGCATCCTGCTGGCGAACAAGGAATCCCTGGTACTGGCCGGCGAACTGCTGACCCGTACCGCCGAACGTGCCGGCGCCGAGATCATTCCGATCGACAGCGAGCACAGCGCGATCTTCCAGTGCCTGCGTTCACGTGATGCCAGCCTCGACGGTGCCGGCGTGCGCCGCATCCTGCTGACCGCCTCGGGCGGACCGTTCCGCGGGCGCAGCCGCGCCGAACTGGAGCAGGTCACCCCCGCCCAGGCCGTGGCGCACCCGAAGTGGTCGATGGGACCGAAGATCTCGGTCGATTCGGCGACGTTGATGAATAAAGGCCTGGAAGTGATCGAGGCCCACCATCTGTTCGGCATCCCCGGCGAGCGCATCGAGGTGCTGGTGCACCCGCAGAGCCTGGTGCATTCGCTGGTGGAGTTCGTTGACGGCTCCACCTTGGCGCAGATGGGCCTGCCAGACATGCGCACCACCCTGGCGGTGGGCCTGGGCTGGCCGCAACGGATCGAATCGGGCGTGTCCGGGCTGGACCTGCTGACCCAGGGCCGGCTGGATTTCGAGGCCCCCGACACCGACGCCTTCCCCTGCCTGGCCCTTGCATGGCAGGCGATGCGCGCCGGTGGTACCGCCCCGGCGGTGCTGAACGCCGCCAACGAAGAGGCTGTTTCAGCGTTTCTTCAGGGCCGCATAGGCTTCCTGACCATTCCGACGCTGGTTGCTAACGCTCTTTCAACACTGCCGACCGAAGCAGCCGATACACTTGAGGTTCTGTTGTCCGCCGACCAGCGGGCCCGCCAGCTGACCCTGAACGCCATCGCCGCCACCTGAACAGCGCACCCATCCCGTATGACGCCGCCGCCCGTGTCCGCCAATGTGAACCTGCATGACTGACTTCATCGGATCGGTCTGGTGGATGATCGTGAGCCTTGGGCTGCTGGTCACCTTCCACGAATTCGGGCATTACTGGGTCGGGCGCCTGTGCGGGGTCAAGGTACTGCGCTTCTCGGTCGGCTTCGGCCGTCCGCTGTGGTCGCGCCGCGACCGCCATGGCACCGAGTTCGCCATCGCCGCCATTCCGCTGGGCGGCTATGTGAAATTCCTCGACGAACGCGAAGTCGAGGTCCATCCGCACGAGCGCGGCCAGGCCTTCAACCACAAGACCGTATGGCAGCGCATCGCCATTGTCGCCGCCGGCCCGATCGCCAACCTGCTGCTGTGCATCCTGCTGCTGTGGGCGATGTTCGTGATCGGCAAGCAGGACTATTCCGCAACCGTGGGCCGCGCTACGGGCATGGCCGCCACGGCCGGGCTCGGCAGTGGTGACCGCCTGCTGAGCGTGGACGGCCGTGATGTGATCACCCTGGGTGAGGCCAGCATGGCCCTGACCGCGGCGGCGATGGACCGTCGCGATGTGACCCTTGAAGTTCTGGACCCTGCAGACCAGCTGCGCTCGCACACCCTGCCGCTGTCGCAGCTTCCGGCCGGTTTCGATGAACGCCGGGTTCCGATCCTGGCCGGCGTGTACTGGCGTGCGTGGCTGCAGCCGCCGCTGGTGGACAACATCGTGAAGGGTTCGGCGGCGGAAGGTCACCTGCAGACCGGCGATCTGATCGTGGCGATCGACGGCCAGCGCATCGACAGCGTCGAGCAGGCCATCAGCGAAGTGGGCAGCCTCGGCCGCCGCGGTGGCCCGGCGATGATCGAGGTGCTGCGTGGCGGCGAGCGCCTGGCGCTGGAGATCACCCCGCGCCAGGGCAAGGACGGCAAGGGCCAACCCACCTGGCAGATCGGCGCCGGCTTTGCCCAGAGCTACAGCCCCGCCTACGACACCCTGCTCAAGTTCGGCCCGCTGCAGTCAGTGACGGTGGCGGTGCGTGAAACCGGCAGGATGGCCGCCGATTCATTGGCCATGATGGGCCGGATCGTCACCGGCAAAGCCTCGCTGCAGAACGTTTCCGGCCCGGTCACCATTGCCCGGGTCGCCAATATTTCGGCCAAACGTGGCGTGGATTGGTTCATCCAGTTCCTCGCCCTGCTGTCGCTGAGTCTGTGCATCATCAACCTGCTGCCGATACCCATCTTGGACGGCGGCCACCTGCTGTATTACCTTATCGAGTTGGTCAAGGGCAGCCCGCTGAGCGAGCGTGCCGTCGCCGCCGGCCAATACATCGGCCTGGCGTTGCTGGCCGGGCTGATGGGATTGGCGTTCTACAACGACATCCTCGGCCTGGTCCCGCGATGAACTTTTCCATGTTTTTGCCGTCTACAGCGTCGGCATCCCTTACCAATGAAATCGACCTTCCTACCGGACGTGACATGACGCGACTCCCCAATCGCCGCCTGCTGGCCCTCGCCCTCGCCGCCGTCACCGGCGCTCCCGCCCTGGCCCAGGCAGCCGAGCCCTTCACTGTCAGCGACATCCGCGTCGACGGCCTGCAGCGCATCAGCTCCGGTACGGTGTTCACCTACCTGCCGGTCGAGCGTGGCGAGACTGTCACCGACAGCAAGGTCGGCGAGACCATCCGCGCCCTGTACAAGACCGGCTTCTTCGAAGACGTGCAGCTGGATCGCCAGGGCAGCATCCTGGTGGTGACCGTCAAGGAACGTCCGGCGATCAACAAGCTGACCGTCACCGGCAACAAGGACATCAAGTCCGACCAGCTGCTCAAGGGCCTGTCCGACATCGGCCTGACCGAAGGCGGCACCTTCGATCGCCTGAGCCTGGACCGCGTGACCCAGGAACTTCGCCGCCAGTACAACGACCGTGGCAAATACACCGTCGACATCACCCCGACGGTGAGCCCGCTGGACCGCAACCGCGTCGACATCGCCATCGCGATCAAGGAAGGCAAGGCGGCCAAGATCCGCCACGTCAACATCGTCGGCACCGAGAAGTACGACAGCAAGGACATCCTGGAGTACTGGGAGTCCAAGGAGCACAACTGGGCGTCGTGGTACCGCCGTGACGACCAGTACTCCAAGGAAAAGCTGTCCGGCGACCTGGAGAAGCTGAATTCCTGGTACCTGGACCGCGGCTATGTCGACTTCAGCATCGACTCGACGCAGGTGTCGATCAGCCCCGACAAGCGCGACATGTTCATCACCGCCGGCGTGACCGAAGGTGACCAGTACAAGATCTCCGAGATCAAGGTCAGCGGCGATACGATCCTGCCGCAGGAAGACGTCGAGCGCATGGTCGTGCAGAAGTCCGGCGACACGTTCTCGCGTGCGCTGCTGGAATTCAGCTCCGACTCGATCACCAACTCGCTGTCCAACATCGGTTACGCCTTCGCCAAGGTGAACCCGATTCCGACCACCAACCGCGCCGAGCAGACCGTGGCGGTCAACATGCAGGTCGTGCCCGGCCCGCGCGTGACCGTCCGCCGCATCATCTTCAAGGGCAATACCCGCACCTCCGACGAGGTGATGCGTCGCGAAATGCGCCAGTTCGAGAACAGCTGGTACTCGCAGGCCGCGATCGACCGTTCCAAGATCCGCCTGCAGCGCCTGGGCTACTTCGAAGCGGTGGAAGTGGAAACCCCGCCCGTCAGCGGCAGCAACGACCAGGTCGACGTCGTCTACAACGTCAAGGAAACCACCTCGGGCAGCTTCGTGTTCGGCCTGGGCTATTCGCAGTCCTACGGCATGACCACCTCGGTGCAGCTGTCGCAGAACAACTTCCTCGGCGGCGGCAACCGCGTGTCGGTCGAAGCCTCGCGCAGCAGCTACCTGCAGCGCTACGGCTTCAGCTACACCAATCCGTACTTCACCGATGACGGCGTCTCGCTGGGCTACAACCTGTCCTGGCGCGAGCTGGACTACTCCGACTTCAACACCGCGCAGTACAACAGCACCAACGGTTCGGCGCAGGTGGTGTTCGGCGTGCCGATCACCGAGACCGACACCGTCTCGCTGATGTTCGGCATCGACAGCAACCAGATCACCACGTATGCGGGCTCGACTCCGAAGTCGATCATCGACTACATCGATGCCGTCGGCAGCCGCACCTTCCATGCATGGCGCACGGAGCTGGGCTGGGCGCGCGACTCCCGCAACGACTACTTCATGCCGACCCGCGGTACCTACCAGCGCGTGGGCCTGGAAACCACGCTGCCGGGTTCGACCATCGAGTACTACAAGCTGAACTACCAGATCAGCAAGTACTGGCCGATCATCCCCTCGCTGGTGATCAACACCCGCGCCGAAATCGGCTACGGTGATTCCTACGGCAACGACAAGACCCGCGTGATCGACAACGGCGACGGCACCACCCGTACCGTCACCGCGTCGGGCCTGCCGTTCTACGAGAACTTCTACGCCGGTGGTACCAACTCGGTGCGTGGTTTCGAGGACAACACCCTCGGCCCGCGTGAAGTCACCAGCGGTTACCCGAACGGCCAGCCGCTGGGTGGCTCGCTGAAGACCGTCGGTTCGGTCGAAGCCTACTTCCCGCGCCTGTTCGACAGCCCGTCGGCCCGTGTGTCGGCCTTCGTGGACTTCGGCAACGTCTACAACGGCACCGACAACTTCAAGGCCAACGAGCTGCGCGTGTCCACCGGTGTGGCCCTGCTGTGGCGCGCCCCGGTCGGCCCGATCTCGATCAGCTACGCGTTCCCGCTGAAGAAGAAGGACGGCGATGAAATCGAACGCCTGCAGTTCACGTTCGGTGGCCAGTTCTGAGGAACGACGTTCCTCGGAACTGATCCACCTCCGGTGAATTGCCCGCGCATTTCACCTATCCCCCGCGCCGCTGGCGCGCCCCCCTTAGCAGAAGGGGGGCTCTCCACCAGACGGGTTACGAAGCGCCGGGCATTGCCCGGCGTTTTCGTTATTGAAGCGCACGCTGACGCGCTGTGAGCCGAGTATGGCTCGGCGCTGCAGGCGACTGTGGACGTTGGATCCGCTCGCGCGCGGGAGACCATCCGGTGATGGTGCAGGGGGCTGAGCAGGACCGTTGGCGCCATGGATGGTGCCATCGAGCCCCCAGGGATGGGTTTACGGCGTGTCCTGGGCAGCCCCCTGCGCCATCGCCCCACGGATCAACCAGGCGCCGGCTTTTGCTCCCGCATGACCGCAATGGCGTCACACGTTAAACTCCCGCCGTGAATACTCCTACCTACACCGCCCAGCAACTCGCCGATCAGTTCGGCCTGCAGGTCCATGGCGACCCGAGCACCGCCATCCATGGCGTGGCCACCCTCGCCCATGCCGGTGCCGGCCAGCTGACCTTCCTCGCCAACCCGCGCTACCGCGCCCAGCTGGCCGACAGCCAGGCCGGCATCGTGGTCCTGCGCGCCGAGGATGCCGACGCAGCTCCCGGCACCGCGCTGGTTGCCAAGGATCCCTACACCACCTTTGCCAAGATCGGCGCGCTGTTCGACATCGCCCCGACCCGCCCGCCCGGCATCCACCCCAGCGCGGTGATCGATCCGCAGGCGCAGGTCGCCGCCAGCGCCCACGTCGGCCCGTTCGTCACCATCGGCGCACGCAGCGTCATCGGCGAGAACTGCATCATCGGCGCCGGCAGCATCATCGGCGAAGACTGCACCCTCGACAGCGGCTGCGAGCTGATCGCCCGCGTCACCCTGGTCACCCGCGTCAAGCTGGGCAAGCGCGTGCGCATCCATCCCGGCGCCGTGCTGGGCGCCGACGGCTTCGGCCTGGCAATGGATGCCGGCAAATGGATCAAGGTGCCGCAGCTTGGCGGCGTGCGCATCGGCGACGACTGCGAGATCGGCGCCAACACCTGTGTTGATCGTGGTGCGCTGGAAGACACCGTGCTGGCCGAGGACGTCCGCCTGGACAACCTGGTGCAGATCGCACACAACGTGCAGATCGGCGCCCACTCGGCCATCGCAGGCTGCACCGGTATTGCCGGCAGCGCCAAGATCGGCCGTTACTGCCTGCTCGGCGGCGCCGTTGGCGTCGTCGGTCATCTCGAAATCTGCGACAAGGTCGTGATCACCGGCAAATCGGTGGTCCGCAACTCCATCACCGAGCCGGGCGAGTATTCCTCCGGCACGCCCCTGACCGACAACCGCACGTGGCGCAAAAACGCCGCGCGCTTCAAGCAGCTTGATGCACTGGCCCGTCGCATCCTGTCTGTGAGCAAGGAGAAAGAATGAGCCAGCCCCAGACCCTGCCGGACATGGCGCAGATCCAGACGCTGCTTCCGCACCGCTACCCGTTCCTGCTGGTGGACAAGGTGGTGTCGATCGACTACGAGAAGCGCACGATCGTCGCGACCAAGAACGTCAGCATCAACGAGCCGTTCTTCCAGGGCCACTTCCCGGGCCAGCCGATCATGCCCGGCGTGCTGATCATCGAAGCCATGGCCCAGGCCGGTGGCGTGCTGACCCAGCTGACGCTGGGCCGCGATGCGCAGTCCAAGCTGTTCTACATGGTCAAGGTCGACAAAGCCCGCTTCACCAAGCAGGTGGTGCCGGGTGACGTGCTGGAAATGCACGTCGAGATCAAGCGCGTAATCCGCAACATGGCCGTGTACGACTGCGTGGCCAAGGTCGACGGCGAAGTCGTCGCCTGCGCCGAGGTGCTGTGCGCCGGCACCCGCGAATGACCCTGGCTGGAGGCCCGAGATGAGCGACAACGCCCCCCTGATCCATCCCACCGCCGTGATCGATCCGTCGGCGCGCCTGGCCGACGATGTCCGCGTGGGCGCGTTCACGATCATCGGCCCGGAAGTCGAAATCGGTGCCGGCACCCAGGTCGGCCCGCACTGCAGCGTGCACGGCCCGACCCGGATCGGCCGCGACAACCGTTTCATCGGCCACGTCGCGGTCGGCGGCGAGCCGCAGGACAAGAAGTACGCCGGTGAACGCACCGAACTGGTGATCGGCGACCGCAACGTGTTCCGCGAGTTCGTCACCCTCAACCGTGGCACCGGCGGCGGCGGCGGCATCACCACCATCGGCGATGACAACTGGATGCTGGCCTACACGCACGTGGCCCATGATTGCCACGTCGGCAACTTCTGCGTGTTCTCCAACAACACCACGCTGGCCGGCCACGTGACCGTGGGTGACTACGTGATCATCAGCGGCTTCGCCGGCGCGCATCAGTTCTGCCGCATCGGTGCGCATGCCTTCCTCGGCATGGGCGCGCTGACCAATGGCGACGTGCCCCCGTTCACCATGGTCGGCACCGACTCGCTGGGCCGCCCGCGCGGCATCAACAGCGAGGGCCTGAAACGCCGCGGATTCGACCCCGAACGCATCACCGCCATCAAGCGCGCCTACCGCACGCTGTACGTGGCGGGCCTGCCGCTGGCCGAAGCCAAGGCGCAGCTGGCCGAGCAAGCGCGCGACAGCGACGACGTCAAGTCGATGCTGGACTTCATCGAACACACCGAGAGGCACCTGCTGCGATGAGCAGCGCGACCGGCCAGGCGCCGGCCGGCGCCGAGGTGATTTCGCTGGCCTCGATGGCCGGCAGCGTGCCTGCACACCGGGTGCTGAGTGATCGCCCGTTGCGGATCGCGCTGGTCGCCGGTGAAGCCTCCGGCGACCTGCTCGGTGCGGGCCTGATACGCGAACTGAAAGCCCGCTTCCCGCATGCCGAATTCGCCGGCATCGGCGGCGATGCGATGCGCAGCGCCGGTTGCCAGACCTGGCACGATGCCAGCGAACTGGCGGTGATGGGCCTGACCGAAGTGCTGCGCCATCTGCCGCGCCTGCTCAAGCTGCGTTCGGCGTTCCGCCAGCGTGCGCTGGAGTGGCAGCCGGATGTGTTCATCGGCATCGATGCTCCGGACTTCAATCTGGGCATCGAACGCTGGTTGAAACAGCGTGGCGTGCGCACCGTGCACTACGTCAGCCCTTCGGTATGGGCATGGCGCGAGAAGCGCGCCGAGAAGATCGGCAGCAGCGCCGACCTGGTGCTGTGCCTGTTCCCGATGGAACCACCGATCTACGCCAAGCACGGCATCGACGCGCGCTTCGTCGGCCATCCGATGGCCGATGACATCCCGCTGCACGTCGACCGTGAAGCGGCCCGGATCGAACTCGGCCTGCCCGCCTCGGCCAAGGTGCTGGCCGTGCTTCCCGGCAGCCGCCTGGGCGAGATCTCCAAGCTCGGCGAAGCCTTTTTCGAGGCCGCCTGGCAGGTGTCCGAGCGCATTCCCGGCCTGCACGTGGTGGTCCCTGCGGCCAACGCGGCCTGCCGTCGCCTGATCGAAGAACAGCTGTCACGCTCAGCACTGCCGGTGGCCTATTCGCATGTACTGGACGGCCAGGCGCGCAACGCGATGATCGCCGCCGACGTGGTGGTGCTGGCCTCCGGCACCGCGACCCTGGAAGCGATGCTGGTGAAGCGGCCGATGGTCGTCGGCTACCGGGTCAACGAACTGACGTACCGCCTGGTGAAGGCGCTGGGGTTGATCAAGGTCGACCGCTTCGCCCTGCCCAACATCCTTGCCGGTCAGGACCTGGCGCCAGAACTGATGCAGCACGACTGCACGCCGGAGAAACTGGCCGCCGCTGTCCAGCAGTGGTTCGACCACCCGCAGCGGATCGCCGACCTGCAGGGCACCTACACACGCCTGCATGAACGCCTGCGCCGCAACGCATCGGCGCGCGCAGCCGATGCTGTCGGCGAACTGCTGGTCCGCGGCCAGGAAAAAGCATGAGCCGTCGCCATGCCGCGGCCGCCAGCCTGGCCCTGTTTGACGGTGCTGCGGTGATCGACCCCGGCCACCGCATCGCCGGTGTCGACGAAGCGGGTCGGGGACCGCTGGCTGGCCCCGTCGCGGTGGCAGCGGTGGTGTTCGATCCACAGCGACCACGACTGAACGGCCTGGATGATTCCAAGCAGCTGACCGCGGCCCGCCGCGAGCAGCTGCACGACCGCATCCTCGACCGCGCCCTGGCCTGGCACGTGGTGCTGGTGGACGTGGAAGCCATCGATCGCCTGAACATCTATCAAGCCACGCTGCAGGGCATGCGCGATGTCGTCGCGGCGGTGGCCCACGTGGCCGGCTTCGCCCGCATCGATGGCAACGTAGTGCCCAAGGGGCTGGTGCTGCCGGCGCAGGCGCTGGTCGGCGGCGATGGCATCGACCGCGCGATCATGGCGGCCTCGATCCTGGCCAAGGTCTCGCGCGACCGCTACATGCTGGACCTGCACGCTCGCCACCCGCAGTACGGCTTCGACCAGCACAAGGGCTACGGCACCCCGGCGCATCTGGCCGCCCTGCGTGAACACGGGCCGTGCGCGGAGCACCGGCGCAGCTTCGCCCCGGTGCGCGCGTGCCTGGAAACGCCGGCTGTCGCGGCCATCGCCTGAGCCTGCTGGAGTTGCAGAGCCGAGCATGGGCTCGGCTCTACAGAAGGCGGCCTCCAGCACGCCTGAACCCGGCCGTCTTCCCGGGCATGTCAAGAGCTTGTCGCCACCCCCTGCCCTCGCTACCCTGACCGGGCACTCCAGCGCTTCCCGACCCCGGCGACGATTCCCGCGTCTGCACCCGGGGCCTGCGCGCTCCAACCTGGTCCGGCATGTCCAACTCCCGCTTCGTACATCTCCACGTCCACACCGAGTTCTCGCTGGCGGACTCGACCATCCGCGTGCCGGCCAAGCCGGACCAGGCTGACCCGAAGAAGGCCAAGCAGGCCAACCTGCTGTCACGTTCGGTCGAACTCGGCCTGCCTGCGCTGGCGGTGACCGACCTCAACAACCTGTTCGCCCTGGTCAAGTTCTACAAGGCTGCCGAAGGCGTGGGCATCAAGCCCATCGCCGGCGCCGACGTGATGATCGCCGAGGAAGGCCAGGACCCGTGGCGGATGACGCTGCTGTGCCGCGACCGCGAAGGCTACCTGAGCCTGTCGCGGCTGCTGACCCGCGCCTGGATGGAAGGCCATCGCCCCGAGGGCGGCGTGGCCGTGCACCCGGACTGGCTGAAGGCCGGCAACGCCAGCCTGTTCGCCCTGGCCGGCCGTGACAGCCTGGCCGGGCGCTTGGCGCTGGATGGCAAGCATGACCTGGCCGAACAGCAGCTGGCCGACTGGCAGCGCGTGTTCGGCGACGGTCTGCACCTGGAGCTGACCCGCACCGGCCGTGATGGCGAAGAAAGCTTCAACCAGTTCGCGTTGATGGCCGCCGGCCAGCGCGGCCTGCCGGTGATCGCCAGCAACGACGTTCGCTTCCTGTCGCCGTCCGATTTCAGCGCGCACGAAGCGCGCGTGTGCATCTCCACCGGCCGCGTGCTGGATGATCCCAAGCGCCCGCGCGAGTACAGCGACCAGCAGTACCTGAAGTCGGCCGAGGAGATGTGCGCGCTGTTTGCCGACATCCCCGATGCAATCGACAACACGCTGGCGCTGGCCGAGCGCTGCAACATCGAGATGCGCCTGGGCACCTACTTCCTGCCCGACTATCCGGTGCCCGACGAGGAGACGCTGGACAGCTGGATCCGCAGCGAATCGCGCAAGGGCCTGGCCGCGCGCCTGGAAAAGAATCCCATCGCGCCCGGCATGACCGCGCAGGATTACAGCGACCGCCTCGAGTTCGAGCTGGACACCATCATCAAGATGGGCTTCCCCGGCTACTTCCTGATCGTGGCCGACTTCATCCAGTGGGGCAAGGCGCAGGGCATCCCGATCGGTCCAGGCCGTGGTTCCGGTGCCGGCTCGCTGGTGGCGTGGGCGCTGCAGATCACCGATCTGGACCCGCTGCCGTACAACCTGCTGTTCGAGCGCTTCCTCAACCCCGAACGCGTGTCGATGCCCGACTTCGACATCGACTTCTGCATGGACCGTCGCGACGAAGTCATCGACTACGTCGCACGCAAGTATGGCCGCGAGCGGGTCAGCCAGATCATCACCTACGGCACCATGGCGGCCAAGGCGGTGGTGCGCGACTCCGGCCGCGTGCTCGGCTTCCCCTATGGCCTGGTCGACGGTGTCGCCAAGCTGATCCCGAACATCCTCGGCATCTCGCTGAAAGATGCGATGGGTGAGGGCAAGGACAGCGAGATGGCCTCGCCCGAGCTGATCCAGCGCTACCAGAGCGAGGACGATGTCCGCGACCTGATCGACCTGGCGCGGCAGCTGGAAGACCTCACCCGCAACGCCGGCAAGCACGCCGGCGGCGTGGTGATCGCGCCCGAACCGCTGAGCGAGTTCTGCCCGCTGTTCGCCGAACACGATGAAGAGGGCCGCGGCAAGAATCCGGTCACCCAGTTCGACAAGAACGACGTTGAAGAAGTCGGCCTGGTGAAGTTCGACTTCCTCGGCCTGCGCACGCTGACGATCATCGACTGGGCGGTGAAGGCGATCAACAAGCGCCACGAGCGCGCCGGCATTCCGCCGGTGGACATCACCCAGCTGCCGCTGGACGATGCGCCCACCTACAAGGACATCTTCGCCTCGGGCAATACCGGTGCGGTGTTCCAGTTCGAATCTTCGGGCATGCGCCGCCTGCTGAAGGACGCCAAGCCCGACCGTTTCGAAGACCTGATCGCGCTGGTGTCGCTGTACCGGCCCGGCCCGATGGACCTGATCCCCTCCTTCGTCGACCGCAAGCACGGGCGCGAAGACGTGGAGTATCCCGATCCGCGCACCGAGCGCATCCTGCGCGACACCTACGGCATCATGGTGTACCAGGAGCAGGTGATGCAGATGGCACAGATCGTCGGCGGCTACTCGCTGGGCGGCGCCGACCTGCTGCGCCGTGCGATGGGCAAGAAGGTGCCGGCGGAAATGGCCAAGCACCGCGAGATCTTCCGCGAAGGTGCGGCCAAGGACGGCGTCGGCGAAGCCAAGGCCGATGCGATCTTCGACCTGATGGAGAAGTTCGCCGGCTACGGCTTCAACAAGTCGCACGCCGCCGCCTACGCGCTGGTGAGTTACCAGACCGCCTGGCTCAAGCGCCATTATCCGGCCGAGTTCATGGCCGCGACGCTGTCTTCGGACATGGACAACACCGAAAAGGTGGTCGGCTTCCTGGACGAGGTACGCAACCTCGGCCTGACCGTGCTGCCGCCGAAGGTGAACCAGTCCGCCTTCATGTTTGAAGCGGCCACGCCGGACACGATCCAGTACGGCCTGGGTGCGATCAAGGGCGTCGGCCAGGGGGCCTGCGAAGCGGTGGTGGACGAGCGCCTGCGCGGCGGCGACTACACCGATCTGCTCGACTTCTGCACGCGCATCGGTTCGGCCAAGCTCAACCGGCGCACGCTGGAAGCCATGATCAACTGCGGTGCGCTGGATGAGCTGGGTCACAACCGTGCCTCGCTGATGCTGCAGCTGCCGGAAGTGATCAAGGCCACCGAACAGATGGCGCGCGAGCGCGCGTCCGGCCAGAACTCGCTGTTCGGCGGTCCGGATCCCGGCGCGACGACGATCCAGCTCGACCTGCCGCAAGCCGAGGAGTGGCCATTGCTGCAGCGCCTCAACGGCGAGCGCGACACGCTGGGCTTCTACCTCAGCGGCCACCCGTTCGACCCCTGGCGCGACGACGTGCGCGATCTGGTCGGCACCGACCTCGGCTCGGTGGAAAAGATCTGGAGCGCCAACAGCAACAGTGGCGGCGGCGAGAAGCGCTGGCGCCCGGAAGTGCAGACCGTGCTTGCCGGCCAGGTGGTCGGCGTGCGCCGCAAGGGCGAGAGCCAGATCTTCATCCAGCTGGAAGATGGTCGGGGCCGCGTCGAATGCAGCGCGTTCTCCGATGCCATGGCCGAGTTCGGCCACCTGATGACCAAGGACCGCATCCTGGTGGTCAAGGGCGGCCTGCGCGAAGACGAATTCAATGGCGGCTTCGCGTTACGGATCCGCCAGTGCTGGGACTTCGACGAGGTCTGTGCGAACTACGCCACGCGCCTGTCGCTGCGGCTGGACCTGCGCCAGCAGCGGCCGGTGTGGGAGCGCATCGATGCCCTGCTCGACCGCCATCGCCCCGGCCGCACGCCCCTGCGCCTGGACCTGTTGCTGAAGGGACCCGATGGCGGCATCGCCGGCATGCTCGATGTCTCCGGGCAGAGCGCGGTGCGCGTCGATTCCAAGCTGATGGAGGCGCTGCGCGCCGAACCGGCCGTGCGCACGCTGAAGGTGCGCTACAGCCCACCCTGGGCCAGCTGAGGCTGGCCCCGGATCCGTTGTTGTTTTCCCGCTGCATACGTCAAGGACGATTGCCCGCAATGAAGAACCTGTTGTTGCCGATGATGGCCGCGCTTGCGCTGGCCGGCTGTTCCTCCAAGGTCGATTTCGAGATCGACAATCCGACCGATGCGCCGCTGGCGATCAGCATCGATGGCAAGGACCTGCCGGTGGCCGCGCACGCATCGCGGCCGATCAGCCTGGCTGCCGGTGAGCATCAGCTGCACACCGACCGCCTGGGCGAGGTGCGCTTCATCGTCTACGCCGACGGCCGCGGCGGCCTGATCAACCCGAGCCTCAGCGAGTACGTGACCGCGCGCGAGATCTATGTGACCGGCGAGGACAAGCTGAAGAACTTCGGCGTCAGCGGCCTGGGCATCGAGCTGGGTGGGGTCGAGTTCAAGGGACCGTTCGAAAAGCACCACGGCCTGTTCATCGACAAGACCTGGAACTTCGGCGTGCGCGAGCCGTTCCCCGACGAACAGGTGGTTGCCCACGTCGATTCGACCGGCGGCAGGATCAGCACCAAGATCTTCACCGCGCCGGACTTCATCGCCTATGTCGAGGCCGGCATGGGCGAGCCCGGGGCCTACAAGCGCGAGCAGCCCGCCGGCTACGTGGCACCCGCCTACACGCTGCAACCGGCGCCCGCGCTGCCCGCGCTGGACCCGGCCTTCGAGGCCCATGCCGGTCCCGTGCGCGACATCTATGCGCGCTGGCTGAAGGCCACCACGGCCAGCGAGCAGAAGGCCCTGCGCAAGGAAGACTTCCAGGCGCAGATGGCCTTCACCCACGCCACCATGACGCTGGGCGCGAAGCTGCCGGTGGCGGCCAACCAGGCCTACAACGACTTCGTGACGATCCGCAGCACCGAAATGGCCCGCAGCGCGCTGGTCCTGCCCTGAACCGGCGGCCGGCGGCCCGACTGGCGCCGCTGGCCCCCACTGCGCTACCGTCGGTTTCCAGACGAAGGCGTACGGGCCGTTCCTGCGCATTCGGCTAGAATTCCCCTCTTCTTTACACGACGGCTTCCGATGAATCCGAACTACCTCGACTTCGAGCAACCCATCGCCGACCTGGAAGCCAAGATCCAGGAACTGCGCAACGCCAGTGCCGGGCCGGCGGTCAATGTCGAGGCCGAAGTGCATGCGCTGCAGGACAAGCTGCGCGTGCGTACCGCACAGATCTTCCGCAACCTGACCTCGTGGCAGGTGCTGCAGCTGGCACGCCACCCGTCGCGCCCGTACACCGCCGACTACATCCGCATCATCTGCGATGAGTTCCAGGAACTGGCCGGCGACCGTGCCTTCGCTGACGACAAGGCGATCATGGGCGGCCTGGCCCGCATCAATGGTCGCTCGGTGATGGTCATCGGCCACCAGAAGGGCCGCGACACCAAGGAAAAGATCAAGCGCAACTTCGGCATGCCCAAGCCCGAGGGCTACCGCAAGGCGCTGCGCCTGATGAAGATGGCCGAGCGCTTCGGCCTGCCGGTGCTGACCCTGATCGATACCGCCGGCGCCTGGCCGGGCATCGACGCCGAGTCGCGCGGCCAGTCCGAAGCGATCGCGCGCAACCTGATCGAGATGGCCGAGCTGAAGGTGCCGATCATCTGCACCGTGATCGGTGAAGGCGGCTCCGGTGGCGCGCTGGCGCTGGGCGTGGGCGACCGCACCGTGATGCTGGAATACGCGGTGTACTCGACCATCACCCCGGAAGGCTGCGCCTCGATCCTGTGGAAGGACGCCGGCAAGGCCAAGGATGCTGCCGAGCAGCTGGGCCTGACCGCGCCGCGCCTGAAGGGCCTGGGCCTGGTCGACAAGGTCGTGCGCGAGCCGACCGGCGGCGCCCACCGCAACCCGACGCAGATGGCCAAGCGCCTGAAGGCCGTGCTGCTGAATGAGCTGGAAGCGCTGGATGCGCTGTCCACCCAGGAACTGCTGGACCAGCGCTACAAGCGCCTGCGCAGCTACGGCACGTACGAAGCGGCGTGATCGTTTCCTGACGTCGGATACGCAAAGAGCCGGGCAGACGCCCGGCTCTTTTGTTTGCGCCCTGACGGCATCCACGCATGGCGTGGATCTACTGGGTAGCTGCGGCTGTTGACGTTCGGGTCCGCCATGAGCGAGCCGAGCATCGCAGGGGAATCAGGGGCGAAGAGGCGCCGGTGTCTGAGCGCAGCGAGTTCGGCGCCGCCCCCTGATTCACCGAGAAGCGCAGGGAACCGGTGCGCAGCACCGGCTCGCGTTCGGCGGCGTGTTCTTTGGTTACTTTCTTGCACGAGCAAGAAAGTGACATGTTCGAACGCGCGGGATGCGGGATCTCAGAACGGCTTGGCCAACACCAGCCACACGATCGGAATGAACGCCAGCAACGGAATCTCGTTGATCCAGCGCAGCGCGCGCGAGGATGGCAGCGCCCTGCCCTTGGCCACACCCTTGAGCAGGCGCCCGATCCAGATGAAGTACGCCAGCAGCACCACCACCAAGCCCAGCTTGGCATGCAGCCAGCCCGCACCGCCCGGAGCGACCATGGTCGGGAAATCCGGGATCACCTTGTAGCCCAGCCACAGCACCAGGCCGAGCACGAACGCCAGGCCGAACATCGAATGGCCGAAGCGGTACAGGCGCATGCCCATCAGCTGCAGGCGCTCGACCACCGCCGGCTGCCCCGCCGTCTCGGACAGGTTCACCAGGATGCGCGGCAGGTAGAACACCGTGGCCATCCACGCCACCACGAACACGATGTGGAAGGTCTTGACCCAGTAGTAGCTCTGCATGCGCTCGCTCCGGCGGCTGGCGTGGATGTCCGTCATTCTCGCATGTCGTGGAGAGGCCACCCCACGTGCAACCGCCGCGACACATCGACGCATGGTGTGCTGCAACACCGTACGATAGGCGCCGATTTCACGACTGCACCGGACCGCCATGGACAAGACCTACGACGCCGCCTATTTCCAACGCTGGTACCGCCGCGCCGACATCGGTGGCAGCGCGCGCCTGGCGCGCAAGGTCGCCCTCGCCGTGGCCACGGCCGAGTACTACCTGGAACGACCGATCCGCAGCGTGCTGGACATCGGCTGCGGCGAAGGCGCCTGGCGCGCGCCGCTGCTGAAACTGCGTCCGAAGGTCGAATACCTCGGTTTCGACAGCAGCGAGTACGCTGTGCGCCGCTACGGCCGGACCCGCAACCTGCACCTGGCCAGCTTCGGCGATTTCGCCTGGCTGCGACCCTGCGCCCCGGTCGATCTGCTGGTCTGTTCGGACGTGATGCACTACGTGCCCAACCGCGAACTGCGCGCGGGCCTGGCCGGTGTCGCCGAACTGACCGCAGGCGTGGCGTTCCTGGAGACCTTCGCCGCCGAAGATGAATTCGAGGGTGACCATGACGGCTTCCAGTCGCGTCCGGCCCGCTGGTACCGGCGCGAGCTGACCCGCCAAGGCCTGCAGGCGGTCGGGTCCCACCTCTGGCTGGGACCAGCACTGGCCGGTGAAGCAGCCGCGCTGGAGCAGGCCGCCCGCTGAATACCGCCCATTGAGTGCGCTTAACGTCCGGGACAGTTGGATGCGCTATGCTGCGCGGCAACATAAGACCATACATATTCGGTCGGCATGCTCTATCAACTGCACGAACTGACCCGCAACCTGCTCGCCCCCTGGGTGCACCAGGCCCAGGCCAACGCCAAGTTCTTCGCCAACCAGGGACACTGGTGGTCGCAGATGCCCGGCGCTGATCGCCTGGCGGCGGTCAATGAGCTGTTCCACCGCATCGGCAAGGATTACGAGAAGCCCGAATGGGGCATCAACGAAATCGAGGTCGAGGGCGAGCGCGTGCCGATCGTGGTGCACGAGGAACTCAGCAAACCGTTCTGCAAGCTGCTGCGCTTCAAGCGCCACAGCAATGAAGCCGACCAGCTGCACACCATGCTCAACCAGCCGTTCGTGCTGGTGGTGGCGCCGTTGTCCGGCCACCATGCCACGCTGCTGCGCGACACCGTGCGCACGCTGCTGCGCGACCACCGTGTGTACGTGACCGACTGGGTTGACGCGCGCATGGTGCCCGGTAGCGAAGGCGAGTTCGGGCTGGACGATTACATCGCCTACATCCAGGAGTTCATCCGCCATCTCGGTGTCGAGCGCCTGCACGTGGTCAGTGTCTGCCAGCCGACCGTACCGGTGCTGGCCGCGGTGTCATTGATGGCCAGCCGCGGTGAACCGACGCCGCGCACGCTGGTGATGATGGGCGGCCCGATCGATGCGCGCTGCAGCCCGACCGCGGTCAACAACCTGGCCACGCAGAACCCGCTGTCGTGGTTCGAGAACAATGTCATCCACACCGTGCCGGCCAGCTATCCTGGTGCCGGTCGCCGCGTGTATCCCGGCTTCCTGCAGCACGCCGGCTTCCTGTCGATGAATCCCAGCCGCCACTTCAGTTCGCACTGGGATTTCTACACCGACCTGGTGAAGGGCGACCTGGAGGATGCCGACGCGCATCGCAATTTCTACGACGAGTACAACGCCGTGCTGGACATGCCGGCCAAGTACTACCTGGACACCATCTCGGTGGTGTTCCAGGACTTCCTGCTGCCGCGTGGCGAGTGGGTGGTCAACGGTGAAAAGGTCGATCCGTCGGCGATCCGCGATACCGCGCTGCTGAGCATTGAAGGCGAACTGGACGATATCGCCGGCCTCGGCCAGACCGAAGCGGCGCAGTCGCTGTGCACCGGCATTGCTGCTGACCGCCGCGAGCATTTCATCGTCGAAGGCGCGGGCCACTACGGCATCTTCAGCGGCCGCCGCTGGCGCGAAGTGGTCTACCCGAAGGTGCGTGACTTCTTCGCCGCGCATGCCGAAGCCCCGGCAGCGAAGGCGACGAAGAAGAAGAGCAACGTCACCCCGCTGCGCCGCAAGGCGGGGTAACCCGCCCTGCTTCCGGTAGATGCCAACCTTGGTTGGCGCTCTGCCGTGAATCCCGATGCCGGCGGCATCGTGCCAACCAAGGTTGGCACCTACCCAAGCGTGGATTCCCGCTTTACAACCGCACCAGCAGGTTCTTGGCCAGCATGCCGTGCAGCTTGCCGATGCCGCGTGCCAGGTGCATCGTCAGCAGCAGCAGCAACACGCCCACCGCTGCAACCACGATGGCCACCAGCGGCGAGGCCGCCATAGGCAGAACGTTCACGTCGTTGATGTAGATGCCGGGGATATCGCCACTGAAGATCGCCGCCACCGGCGCCCAGATCAAACCCAGCGACAGCGACAGCAGGGTCACCGCGATCGTGAAGTAGATGATGCCCAGCGGCAGCATCAGCACGAAGTACAGCAGGGTCAGCCAGGTGCGGCCATCGGTGAACATGTCGCCGATACGCTGCAGCCAGCTGCGGCTGCGGTCGGTGTACTGCGGCCGGCGCGGCATGCGCTCACCCAGCAGCGCTTCCACCAGCCGCCCTTCCAGCAACGCCAGCCCACGCACCGAGCCGAAGAACAGCACGGTCAACGGGACGCCGATGATCAGGATCAGCAGGCCCAGCGACAACGACAGGCCGGTGACCACCCAGGTGAAGAAGAAGATGCCGGTGGCCAGCGACAACAGCATGTAGAACAGCGCGCCGTAGGTGTGCGGGTCGGTCACCACGCCGAAGAAGCGCGCCAGCAGCGAACGCTGCGCGGGGACTGCCGGCTGCGCCGCCGGTGCAGCACCGCTGGCCTCGGCCGCTGCACGCAGCACCGGGCCCGTGTCGGCCCGCGGCGTACGCAGCGCGCGGTTCACCGTGAGCTCGGTTTCGCGATAGATCTCCGCCACCTCGTCCGGTGCACCGTAGCTGCCGGCGACATCGGCGATGACCTCGGCTTCGCTGCGGCCGGGTTGCGCTGCCAGTTCAGAGCGCAGGTATTCCTCGGCGTCGTACAGGGCGTCCTGCACCATCGCCGGATCGGCACCGTCCAGTGCCGCACGCAACTGCGCCAGGTACTGCGGAATGGTGCTGGGCAGACTGTTGCCTGCCAGGTTCAGGTCGTTCATTGCGGTATCCCCTCCAACACGGAATCGACGGAATCACGGGTGTCACGCCAGGCCTGGCGCCATTGCTCCAGCACCTCCCGGCCACGCGCGTTGATGCGGTAGTAGCGGCGCGGCGGCCCGCTGCTGGATGGCTCCACATGACTCTCCAGCAGGCCGGCGCCTTCAAGGTTGCGCAGCACCGGGTACAGCGCGCTCTGCTTGCCGCTGAGCACGCCCTCGCCCACACGCTCCAGCTCCTTGGCGATCAGGTAGCCGTACAGCGGCTCCCCGGCGCGGGCCAGCACCGCCAGCAGGGCCAACGAGACCGTGCCGGCGCTGAGCTCCTTCTGGAACTTCTTCAGGTGGACATCGTCTTCGGACATGACCGGCCCTCCACTACGTTGAAGTCAACAGTAGTGCGAAGTCCGCTATAGCGAATGTGTCGTTAGTCACTCTGCCGGTTGGCGTGGCCATGCGGCTCGCGCAGAATCGAGGCCTCGTTCATGTTCCGGGGATCCCATGCCGCACCGTCGCCGTCTTGCCCTGACCACCCTCGCCCTGGCCTGCCTGCTGCCCGCACTCGCCAGCGCGGCCACGCCCTACCGCAGCCCGCAGCAGATCCTCGATGCTTCGGCGGCCAGCGACTGGCGCACGCCGGACCCGGCCAACCTGCTCTACATGGACCTGCCGGCCGGGCGGGTGATCATCGAGCTGGCGCCGCAGTTCGCCCCGCGCCATGTCGGCAACATCCAGACCTTCGCCCACGAGCACTTCTGGGACGGCACCAGCATCTACCGCTCGCAGGACAACTTCGTGGTGCAGTTCGGCGATGCCGACGCCGACGATGCAGCCAAGGCCAAGCCGTTCGGCAGCGCCGCGCGCAAGCTGCCAGCCGAGTTCGAGCGTGCCAGTACCGGTTTGAAGGTGAGCGTGCTGCCGGATCGCGATGGCTGGGCAGCGCAGACCGGCTTCGTCGACGGCTTCCCGGTCGGTCAGGACCCGCAGGCCGGCAAGGCCTGGCTGGCGCACTGCTACGGCATGCTGGGTGCGGGCCGCAGCAACGAGGAAGACAGCAGCATCGGTGCAGAACTCTACGTGGTGACTGGCCAATCGCCGCGCCAGCTGGACCGCAACATCACCCTGGTCGGCCGCGTGCTGAAGGGCATGGAACTGCTCAGCGCGATCCCGCGTGGACCGGCACCGATGGGCTTCTACGCCGACCCGAAGCTGCGCACGCCGATCATGTCGATCCGTCGCGTCAGTGATGTACCTGTGGCCGAACGCACACCGATCCAGGTGCTGCGCACCGACTCGAAGACCTTCGCCGATACGGTGGAGGCGCGTCGCAACCGCGTGGATGATTTCTACAAGCACCCGGCCGGGCATATCGACCTGTGCAATATTCCGGTGCCGGTGCGGTAGCGGCTTGGCTTCCTGCACATGACGCGTGCTGAAGATGCTTCATTGTTCATGGGCGTTACTTTTCTTTTCGCGCGAAAAGAAAAGTAACCAAAAGAAACGCGCCGCCAAACCGCGAGCCGCCGTGCTTCGCACGTCGGTCCCCTGCGCTTCTCGGCGAATCAGGGGACGATGCCGAACTCGCTGCGCTCAGACATCGGCACCTCTTCGCCCCTGATTCCCCTGCGATGCTCGGCTCGCTCAAGGCGGACTGAAAGGTCAAGATCAACAGCAAATGCCTCCACGCATGGCGTGGATATACTGGGTGCAGCTGTGGCCTTTGATCTGGGTCCGCCTTGAGCGAGCCGAGCACCGCAGGTCCGGCGAGGGCAAAGAGGCGCGGGTGTCTGAGCGCAGCGAGTTCCCGCGCCGTCCCTCGGCGGACCGAGGAGCGCAGGGTACCGACGTGCGAAGCACGGCGGCTCGCGGTTTGGCGGCGTGTTTCTTTGGTTACTTTCTTTGCACGAGTAAAGAAAGTGACACCTCCCCGCAGCCGCGGAAAAGGGCTCGCCGGGCATGGCCCGGCGCTACCGATGCGTGGGCGCCAATGAGCCTCAGCCCTTCTGGCTGACCGCCACGCTGCCCAGAATCAACGCACCGGCAATCAACATCTGCACCGTCACCGCTTCGCCCAGGAACAACCAGGCGAACGCAGCACCGAACAACGGAACCAGGTAGGTCACCGTTGACGCACGCGACGGGCCGATGCGGCCGATCAGGCGATAGAACATCAGGAAGGCGAATCCGGTGCAGACCACGCCCAGTGCGATCGCCGCACCCCATGCCTTGCCCGGAATCGGGCCCTGCGGCAGATGCGTGAGCGCCATCGGCAACAACCACAATGAGGCGCACGACAACGTGGCAGCGGCTGCTGCAGCCGAGGGCAGACCGGTCATGTGCCGCTTCACCAGGTTCACGCCCAGGCCGTACAGCAGGGACGCCGCCGCACCGGCCAGCACTGCCGTGCCGATGCTCAACCCCGAGATTTTGGCCGTAGCCAGCACCACCACGCCGGCAAAGCCGACCAGCAGTGCGCCTGCGCGACGCACACCGATCTTCTCGCCGAAGAACAGGAACGCAATCAACGCGGCGAACAGCACCGTCATCGCATTGCAGATCGCCCCGATGGCCGCCGGCGCACGCTCTGCGGCGTAAGCGAACAGCACGAACGGCAACGCCGAATTGACCAGACCGATCGGTGCCAGCCACAGCCAGCGGCGTGGCGGGAACTGCGCGCGGGCGCGCCACAGGAACGGCAGCAGCACCAGTGCGCCCAACATCAGCCGCACCTCGACCAGGGCGAACGGACCGAACGAGGGCACCGCCACGCGCATGAACAGGAACGAGCAGCCCCAGATCGCGCCGAGCAGGGTCAATTCCAGCGGTGTGCGCCAATCGCGCTCGGTCGCCTGGGATATCGCATTCATCTTCTATGTCCGTCCGTCAACGTGGCGCTGGTCTGGCCACACAGGATCGGCCGCAGACGCCCGCTGCACAAGCGCGTAGTATCGCTGCCAGCCACAAATATGGCTTGAGGCTGGACATGCTGCTGCGCCCTTCCCTGCTCCCTGCGCTGGCCGTGTTCGCGGTCGCCGCGCGCCATCAGAACTTCGCCCAGGCGGCGGAGGAACTGCATCTGACCGCCAGCGCGGTCAGCCACCATGTGCGTCGCCTGGAGGAAGTGCTGGCCACGCGCCTGTTCCTGCGCCATGCGCGTGGGGTACGCCTGACGGCCGAGGGCCGGCAGTTGGCCGACGCCGCCAGCGCGGCGTTCACCGATGTCGCCGCCGTCGCCCACCATCTGCAACCGGACGCGGACAGCGTGCCGCTGCGGATCGCTACACTGCGTTCCTTGTCGTATTGCTGGCTGTTGCCACGGCTGCCGCGTTTCACCCAGGCCCATCCGCACATCCGCATCGAACTGCACACCGGCAGTGGCCTGGACCGCTACGACGAAAACGGCCCGGAGGTGGGCATCCGTTATGGACTGGGCCAGTGGCCCGGACTGCACGCGCAGCACCTGATGGACGACAACCTCTTTCCCGTCGCGTCCCCGGCGCTGCCCGGTGTCGAAGCCCTGGAAGATCCGGCACGCATCGCTGAGTTGCCGCTGCTCAGTGATCTGTCACCACAGGGCTGGCGCGACTGGTTCCGCCATGCCGGCGTGCGCCCGCCGTCGCCGCTGCCGGCGATGCACACCTTCGCCGACAGTACCGACGCGATGCGCGCGGCGGTGTATGGCATGGGCGCGGTGCTGGCACGCACCCACGTCGCTCAGCCTTATCTGCAGCGCTATGAGCTGGTGCGCCTGCCTGGTCCTGCACTGAAGGCACGCTATGCCTATTACGTGGTGCATGCCGAAGGGCGGCCGCCCAGCCCCGCCGCGCGGCTGTTCATCGACTGGTTGCTGGTCCAGGCGCAGGACGAACGCGCGCCGGTTCCCGCGTTGCCTGACAGCCTGCTGGGGCGCCCGAGCACACCCGGCTGACTGCGCCCTCACCCAATCTTTGCCCGGCGCTGGCTAGGCTGCAGGCGAACCCCACAACGTGCTTCCGCCATGGCCCTGCTGCGACTGCGAATTACCGGAACCGAAGACGATGCCCGTGCGATCAGCGACCTGCTGCTCGGCCTGGAAGGCATCGAACACGTCGAAGAGACCGACGACCTGATGCCGCACATGGATGACGATGATTCCAGTTCGGCCGGCCTGTCCGACGACATCGGCCCGGGTACCCACGAACTGGAAGTGGAAGTGGGCAACGAGAGCACCGCGCAGAAGGTGCGCGATGCGGTGCAGGAACTGGCGCTGGAACTGGATGTGTTCGTCGAATACGAGACCGACGAAGGCTGAGCGTCCGCCGGGCATGGCCCGGCGCTACCCGATGCTCCAGGCACCTCGGTAGCGCCGGTCCACGACCGGCGAGCGCATCGCTCGGTGTCGATCAGGCTTTACGACGGCGACGACGGATCAGCGCACGGACGATCCAGGCCATCACCAGGGCCACCACACCCACCGGCAGCAAAGCGGCCGCTGCGCGGATCAGGAATGCCACGCTGGTGCTGAGGATGCTGCCCGACTCGCTCAGGGCTTCGCCGATCTCGCTGCGGCTGCGCTGGCCCGAGGTGGTATCGAAATGCATCGTCACCAGCTGCGTATCAATGCGCCTGCGCTGCTGGGCGGCGTCCTTGGTGGCCTGCTCCACACCGGCTTCGATCTCTGACAGGCGGGTGGTGATTGCCATCAGATCCTCGATCTTCAGATCGCCGCGGTCCTGGTAGGACAGCAGCCGCGCGTGCTCCTTCTCCAGCCGTGCCTTGGTCAGCGCGGTGTCGGCCACCTGCTGGGCCAGATCCTCGGCACGCGTATTGCGCGCCTGCAGCGTGCCACCTTCGCCGGCCAGGCCGATCAGCGATTCCACGCCCTTCGGCGCGATGCGTACCTTGACCTCGCCACTGGGCTGTTCGCCGCTGCGCTGATCCACCTGCAGCACCGCGCACTCACCGAACTTCGCGTTCTGGCAGGCCTGTGCGACCTGTTGGATACGCGGTGCGATCTGCGCCGCTTCCAGCTGCACCTGCACATCGTGCTCGTAGGCCAGGAAAGCGCCTTCCGGCGAAGCGACAGCGGCATCGGCATCGGCAGCGACTGCACCGGCCTCCTGCGCTCGCTCACCGTTCTTGGCACAGGCCGCCAGCGCCAGCAGCAATGCCGGCACGATAACCACGCGCGTCCACACGCGAGGCGCCGTCATCGCGAGGCTCCATCGAACGAGGTGATCGACAATCCACCCAGCTCGACCTGTGGCAGGCAGCGCACGTTGATCGCCACCATCGGCAGGCCACTGCGCGGGTCCACCGCCTCGCTGTACGGCGCGGTGCCGCACGCGCGGCAGTGATGGTGATCGATGTTGTGGGTGTTGAACTGGTAGGTCGCCACGTCGGCAATATCGGTGCCCAGCTGGAACGCCTCGCGCGGGGCGAACCAGAGCAGGCTGCCGCGGCGGCGGCACATCGAGCAGTTGCAGTCGATGACGTCCCTGATGGGTGCATCAGCCTGCACGGTGAATGCGATCCTGCCGCAATGGCAGCTTCCCTGGTATTCCATGTCCTGCGCTCCGCTGGAGGGTCCTTGTGTGCGCCCATGGTAATCCTATGGCACGGGGACAAAGCAGCCCCGGGGGCCTATGCTCGGGGATTGACCCCGTACAGGAATGCCGATGCGCCCGCATCTTCTTGCCCTCGCCCTCGTCGCCGCCCTTGCCGGTTGCCAGCCGGCCGATGCCCCGACCAACGGTTCCACCCCGGCCGCCAGCCAGCAGGCAGGTGATGCGGCGGTCGATGCCGCCTTCGCCGACCTGTCCAAGCGTGCCCTTGACACCTGGATGCAGCTGTCCCCGGTCAGCGCCACCCAGATCGGCGACCACCGCTATGACAGCGAGATCGACGACCTGAGCGCGGCCGGCCAGCAGAAGACCGTGGACGCCTACAAGGGCCTGCTGGGCGAGCTGGACAAGATCGACGTGGCCAAGCTGGGCCGCGAGAACCAGGTGGATGCTGCGATCCTGCGCAACCAGTTGCAGTCGGAAATCTGGAATGCCGAGGTGATGCAGTCCGGCAAGTGGGACCCGCAGCTGTACAACGGCGTTGCCGGCAGCGCGATCTACGGTCTGATGGCGCGCGAGTTCGCGCCGCTGCCGGAGCGCCTGAAGTCGGCCACCGCGCGCATGGAAAAGCTGCCGGCGATCTTCGCCCAGGCCCGCGAGAACCTGGATCCGGCACGCGTGCCGAAGATCCATGCCGAGACCGTGGCCAAGCAGAACAAGGGCATCCTCAGCATCGTCGATACCTTCATCACCCCGCACATCGGCGAGTTGCCGCAGGCCGACCAGCAGCGCCTGCAGGCCGCCATCGACGGCCTGAAGAAGGCCGTGGACGAGCAGCAGACCTGGCTGGACAAGACCCTGGTGCCGAACGCCAAGGGCGACTTCCGCATCGGTGCGGAAAAGTACGACCAGAAGCTGAAGTTCGCGCTGAATTCCTCGCTGTCGCGGCAGGAGATCGGTGAGCGTGCGCGCGCCGAACTGAAGCGCGTGCGCGAGGACATGTACGGCATCGCGCAGACCGTGCTGAAGGACAAGCCGGGCGCACCGGAAATGCCGGCGCAGCCGAGCGACGAGCAGCAGCAGAAGGCGATCGAGGCCGCGCTGGAGCTGGCCTACGCTGACAAGCCGGCGCGCGACAAGGTGGTCGACGATGCCAAGGCCGCACTGGAGCAGTCCACCGCGTTCGTGCGCGAGCACGACCTGATGACCCTGCCCGATGCGCCGGTGGACATCATCCTGATGCCGGAGTTCCAGCGCGGCGTGGCCGTGGCCTACTGCGATTCGCCGGGCCCGCTGGACAAGAACCTGAAGACCTTCTACGCCGTGTCGCCGATTCCGGACGACTGGAACGACAAGCAGGTTGACTCGTTCCTGCGTGAGTACAACTCGCGCATGATCCACCTGCTGAGCATCCACGAAGGCACCCCGGGCCACTACCTGGAAGGCTGGCATTCGGCCAAGTTCCCCTCCACCCTGCGCGCCGTGCTGCGCTCGGGCCTGTTTGCCGAAGGCTGGGCGGTCTACACCGAGCGCATGATGCAGGAGCAGGGTTACCTCAACAACGACCCGCTGTTCCACCTGGTGCAGTTGAAGTTCTACCTGCGCACGATCTCCAACGCGATCCTCGACCAGGGCGTGCACGTGGACAACTGGGATCGCGAGAAGGCGATGCACCTGATGACCCACGACGCCTTCCAGCAGGAAAGCGAAGCCTCGGGCAAGTGGGTGCGCGCGCAGCTGACCTCGGCACAGCTGCCGACCTACTTCGTCGGTGCACAGGAACACTTCGACACCCGCAAGGCGATGCAGGACAAGCTGGGCGACAAGTTCAACCTGAAGGCCTACCACGACCAGATGCTGTCCTACGGCGCCCCGCCGGTGCGCTTCGCACGCCAGCTGATGCTGGACCAGCCGATCGAGTAAGCGACGTCGCCAGACGCTACGATTCAAGAGTAAACGGCCCGGATTTCTCCGGGCCGTTCTGTTTGCGCGCTTATCCGAGTATCGGAACGCCGGACTCAGACCATGATCGACGAATAGACACGAGCGGCAAGATCATGTGCCACACCAAGGTTGACCAGCGCAAAGCTGACTTCATCCCCATCGCCGGTCCTTTTCAACACTTCCTGCAGCTGATACTTGGGCTGGTATGAGGCAAGCACATCGCCAACTCCGCCCCTTGATCGGGCAGCGCATACGATCACCTTGCATTTGGCCAACACCAGTTTTTTAATGAGTTCATCGACTGTTCCGGAGTCATCGCCGCGGTTGAATACTCCAACCTTGCAACCGTTGATTTGCACGATGGCAATGAAATCGAGGCCGAATCCGAAGGAGTCAAACGCGATGATCTTGGTACCAGGGTCAGTTACAAGGAGCCTGTACAGCGCCAGTAGCGCCGAACTCTTTCCAGAATTTCTGGTACCACGAAGTGCGATCAGCTGTCTTTTCATCTACAAAGTCCATTTTCAAGCCAAGAGTTGCGTCGTCAGAATCTGATCGCAACGGGAAGCGGAATAATGCCACTAGACGGTTGCAGCCCCCCTCCAAGCAGCTGCCTTCCGGCTCGCGGACCCAGATGCTCTCCTACGGCGCACCGCCGGTGCGCTTCGCACGCCAGCTGATGCTGGACCAGCCGATCGAGTGATCGATCGGCTGTGAGTTGAACGAAAACGGCCCGGGGAGACCCGGGCCGTTTTCATCTGTGTTGTACGGCATCCACGCGTGGCGTGGATCTACTGTTGCTCATCCATCGTCCGGGGGGCGGTCATTGCTCGGCGGCGACAAACCCACCGGTCTGCCGCGCCCACAAGCGCGCGTACAGGCCACCGGCCTCGATCAGCTCGGCATGGGTACCGGTCTCGACGATGCGGCCCTGGTCCATCACCACCAGCCGGTCCATGCGGGCGATGGTCGACAGTCGATGGGCGATCGCGATCACCGTCTTGCCACCCATCAGCTCGTCCAGGTTGTCCTGGATCGCCGCTTCCACTTCCGAGTCCAGCGCCGAGGTGGCCTCGTCCAGCACCAGGATCGGCGCATCCTTCAGCAGCACGCGGGCAATGGCGATGCGCTGGCGCTGGCCACCGGACAGCTTCACGCCGCGCTCGCCGACGTGCGCGTCGTAGCCACGACGCCCTTCGCCGTCGACCAGCGTATCGATGAAGGCTTCCGCGCGCGCCTTGGCCACGGCCGCGCGCAGCTGCTCGTCGCTGGCATCCGGGCGCCCGTACAGCAGGTTGTCGCGGATCGAACGGTGCAGCAGCGAGGTGTCCTGGGTAACCACACCGATCTGCTGGCGCAGGCTTTCCTGGGTGACGTAGGCAATGTCCTGGTCGTCGATCAGGATGCGACCGCTTTCCAGGTCGTACAGCCGCAGCAGCACGTTCACCAGCGTCGACTTGCCGGCACCGGATGGGCCGACCAGACCGATCTTCTCACCCGGCTTCACCACCAGCTCAAGGCCAGCGATCACGCCACCCTTCTTGCCGTAATGGAAATGGACATCCTGGAAGTGCACACCGCCACGTGTCACCTGCAGCGGCACCGCATCCTCGCGGTCCTGCACCGTCAGCGGCTGGGCGATGGTGGTGATGCCATCCTGCACGGTGCCGATGTCTTCGAAGATGCCGTTGATGGTCCACATGATCCAGCCGGACATGTTGTGGATGCGGATCACCAGACCGGTCGCCAGAGTGATCGCGCCGACGGTGATGTGTCCGCCGTTCCACAACCACAACGCCAGGCCGCAGGTACCGGCGATGAGGAACCCGTTGACGATGGCGATGGTCAGGTCCATGCCGGTGGTGATCCGGGTCTGCGCGCGGTGCTTGACCGCCAGCTCCTGGATCGAATCGGCGACATAGGCCTGCTCGCGGCCGCCATGGGCGAACAGCTTCAACGTGGGAATGTTGGTGTAGCCGTCGACGATGCGCCCCATCGCCTTGGAGCGCGCCTCCGATGCGATCCAGGCGCGTTCCTTCGCGCGCGGCACGAAGTAGATCATGATCACCACGTAGGCCAGCAGCCACAGGATCAGCGGCACCATCAACCGCCAGTCGGCCTGCGCGAACAGGTACAGCGCGGTGCCGGTGTAGACCACGATGTACCACAGCGAATCGACCATCTGCACCGCCGACTCGCGCAGCGAGGTACCGGTCTGCATCACCCGGTTGGCCATGCTGCCGGCGAAGTCGTTCTGGAAGAAGCTCAGGCTCTGCCGCACCACGTAGTTGTGCATCAGCCAGCGCGAGCGATTGCTCAGGCCCGGCACGATGGCCTGGTTGACCAGCAGGTTGTGCAGGCCGACCAGGATCGGGCGCGCGATGACGGTGATGAACAGCATCCAGCCGAGGGTGTCGGCATGGCGCTGGAAGAAGTCCGCGCCAGGCTGCTCGGCGACCATGTCGACGATGCGGCCGAGGAAATCGAACATCGCCACTTCCACCAGCGCCAGCAGCAGACCGGCGATCAGGGTGGCCAGCAGCACCGGCCACACCGGTCGCAGGTAGTGCAGGTAGAACGGCACCACGGTGCGCGGCGGCATGCGCCCGTCAATGGGCGGAAACACCGGAATCAGGGATTCAAACCAACGGAACATCGCATTCCCTCGCCATCGATAGCCGACGGAGTATCCCACGCCGCGTGTGTACGCCGGCCGACGATCGCCCCCGGTTCCGGGTAGCGCCGGGCCATGCCCGGCGGCGTTATTTCACCGGAGTGAAAAGCAGATCCTGGAAATCGAAGCTGAAATCGGTCAGGTCGGAGATCGGCTGCATGCGCACCTCGCGCACGTTTCCATCCGGGTCCAGGCTGAAATTCACGAACGCATCGGCATTGAGCGAGCGATCATCCCAGCGCACGATGAAAGTGTCGTGCTGCCAGTGTTCCAGGCGGCCGCTCAGCTGTGCCGTCTTTGCGAAGCGCAGCCGAAGGTCCTTGCCTTCCGCGCGGATGACCATGTCGCCATACCATCGGTCGCGGTAGGTGGCCGCATACCCGGCCAGCGGCAACGACGGCCTGCTGCCCTTGTCACGCTCCGCCTGGTGCTTGGCCCACGCTTCGTCGGCCTTGTCCTGGCCCTTGGCCACGCCCTTCGCATAGGCATCCACCCAGTCGTGCTTTTCACCGCCCAGGTAGGCATCAAGCACGCTCAGCGTGATCGCATTGAATGCCGCACCCGCTTCCTGGTTGGTCAGCACCACCACGCCCAGCTTCTCGCCCGGCACCAGCGTCAGCCGCGAAACCATGCCCGGCCAGCCACCGGTGTGCCAGACCAGCTTCTGGCCGCGATAGTCGCTCAGGCTCCAGCCCTCGCCATAGCCGGCAAAGTTGGCCCGCGCCGGCGCCAGCTCCGGCACGCTCGGCGCCGGAATCGTCTGCGGCGTGATCATCTGCCACATCTGCTGCTGGCTCTTGGCAGTGAACAGCGGCGTGCCATCGGCCAGCTTGCCTTCGGCCAGCTGCACCTGCATCCAGCGTGCCATGTCGTGGGCACTGGAATAGATGCCACCGGCACCGGCGTTGTTCGACCACGTCAACGGCGCAACCGTCCGCAGATCCTTGAAATCGTACTTGGCGTGACCGACCGCAGCGTTGTCGCCGGCCTTGAGGTGATCGGCGTTGTAACGCGTGCCGGCCATGCCGACCTTGTCGAAGATGCGCGTCTGCAGGAACTGCTGGTAGCTCATGCCCGAGACGTGCTCGATCACCTGCTGGGCGACCGCATACAGGATGTTGTCGTAGGCATAGCGCTCGCGGAAACCACCTTTCAGCGGCACCTGGCCAAGGCGCTGCACGACTTCAGCATTGCTGTAGGAGGTGGTCGGCCAGAACAGCAGGTCGCCCGCGCCCAGGCTCAGGCCACTGCGGTGCGAAAGCAGATCGCGGATCGTCATCTGCCCGGTCACGAACGGATCGGACATGCGGAATGACGGCAGGTGATCGATCACCTTGTCGTCCATCTTCAGCTTGCCGTCCTCGGCCAGCAGATTCAGCGAAGTGGCAGTGAAGGCCTTGGTGTTGGAGGCGATGGCGAACAGGGTATCGGCCTCGACCGGCGCCGGCTTGCCCAGTTCACGCACGCCCCAGCCGCGCTCCAGCACCACCTGCCCGTCCTTGACCACGGCCACGGCGATACCGGGTACGTCGAACTGCGCGCGCACGCGCTCGACGGTCGCATCCAGGTCCTGCAGCTGCTGCGGCGTCGCCGCATTGGCCATGGTCGTGCACGCAAGCAGCACGGCTCCTCCGATCCAGGTTTTCATCCAGCACCATCTCCGAACAGGGGTAGCGGCCATGTGCAGGCCGTCACCGGGGTTTCGCGCGATGGTAACGGTCCCGGGTGCAGCCTGCCCTGTGCCATAGGAGGGGTGTCATGGGTGCGAACGGCCAGAGCAGCAACGGCTCCACCATCATTCCGTGCCTGCGCTATCGCGATGCGCTGGCCGCCATCGACTGGCTGCAGCGCGCGTTCGGTTTCCATCCGCAGGCCGTGTATGCCGACGGCGATACCGTGCACCACGCACAGCTGGTGTTCGGCCAGGGCATGATCATGCTCGGATCTGCCAGCAACAGCGGCGAATGGGCCAAGCTGGCGGTGATGCCCGATGAAGTCGGCGGCCGGCAGACCCAGAGCGCCTGCGTGATCGTCACCGATGCCGACGCCCACTATGCACGGGCCAAGGCCGCCGGTGCGCGCATCGTCATCGACATCGCCGACCAGGCCTACGGTGGGCGTGGCTATGCCTGCGCAGACCCGGAAGGCTACCTGTGGTGGTTCGGCAGTTACGATCCGTGGCGGGCGGAACACACGCAATGACGGCACGATCAGCGTCTGCGGCGCCGGTCCGCTGCGGTATCGGCGGCTGGGTGTACCCGCAGTGGCGTGGCGGCGCCTTCTATCCACAAGGGTTGATCCAGCGCGAAGAGCTGGCCTACGCCAGTCGCGCGTTGCGCTGCATCGAAATCAACGGCACCTTCTACCGCACCCCGACAGCGACCCAGTGTGCGCAATGGGCCGCGCAGACGCCGGACGGCTTCCGCTTCTCGATGAAGGCGCCGCGCCATCTTGTGCAGCGGCGTGATCTATCGTCCTCGGTCGAGGCAGCGGGCTCGTTCCTGCAGGCAGCCATCGCTCTCGGCGACCGGCTTGGCCCGTTGCTCTGGCAGTTCGACCCGCAGCACCCGGCCGATGCCGTAGCGCTGGACACCTTCATGGCACAGCTGCCACAGCAGCGGGATGGAACGGTGCTGCAACATGCACTGGAGGTGCGCAACGCCAGCATCCATGGAAGCGAACTGGTCGAAGCGGCACGCCGGCATGGCGTGGCCCTGGTGATCGAAGACAGCGACGAGTCACCGTTGCACGGCGACATCACCGCCGGCTTCGTCTATGCACGGATCAAACGCAGCCAAGCCAGGCTGACCGAAGGTCTTCCCCTGCCGATGCAGCAGCGCTGGGCCAGGCGCGCGCGGTGCTGGGCCCGAGGCGAGATAGTGGAGGACCTGCCCTGCCTGGCCCCACCGGCCGCTGCCGCGCCGCGCGAGGTCTACCTGCTGTGCATCGGCGCCGGAAAGGTGCGCAACCCGGCGGCGGCGATGGCGCTGCAACGGCTCATCGAGGGCGACTGAACGCCTGCAGATGGGCGTTGCGCGCGGCCTTGCCTCACAATAGGGCGATGACCACACCCGACACCCGCAAAGCACTTTGGCAGATCCACTTCTGTGTCCTGCTGTGGGGCGTCACCGCCATCCTCGGCAAGTTGATCACCCTGCCCGCGCTGCCGCTGGTGTGGTGGCGGATGCTGCTGGTGGTGGCGATGCTGGCACTGCTGCCGCGGGTCTGGCGCGGGCTGCGCACGTTGCCGCTGCGGCTGGTCGCCGGCTATGCCGGCATCGGCGCGCTGGTCGCGCTGCATTGGCTCACGTTCTATGGCGCGGTGAAGCTGGCCAATGCCTCGGTTGCTGCGACCTGCATCGCGCTTGCACCGGTGTTCACTTCGATCATCGAACCGTGGGTGGCCAAACGCCCGTTCCAGATGCGCGAGCTGGCCTTCGGCCTGGCCGTGCTGCCCGGTGTGGCGCTGGTGGTGGGCGGCGTGCCCGACGGCATGCGCATGGGCGTGTTGATCGGTGCGCTCTCGGCCCTGCTGGTGGCGGTGTTCGGCTCGCTCAACAAGCGCATGGTCAGCCATGCTGATCCGCTGACGGTAACTGCGCTGGAGCTGGGCGCCGGCACCATCACCCTGACCCTGCTGGCGCCGCTGATGCCGTACCTGCTGCCGGCGCTGGCCAGCCCGTTGTGGATCGTTCCCGACCTGCACGACGGCATCCTGCTGCTGGTGCTGGCCGGGGTCTGCACGCTGCTGCCGTTCGCCCTGGCCCTGGTCGCGCTGCGCCACCTCAGCGCCTACACCGTGCAGCTGGTCACCAACCTGGAACCGGTCTACGCCGTGTTGCTGGCCGTGGTGCTGCTGCGCGAGCAACACGAAGTCACCCCGTGGTTCTACCTGGGCGTGGCGATCATCGTCGGTGCCGTGTTCCTGCATCCGCTGCTGAACCGCCGCAAGCGCATGCAGCATCCGGAGATCCTCGGCACATCCGAAGCGCGCAACATCGCCGATTGAGTGCGTCCGCGCATTGCGCGGATCTTCCCGGTACCCGTCTCAGCGCTGTGGCCAATGCCAGGCCGGCGCATCCAGCAGGCCCTGCCCGCCCAGCAGCGTCCGCCCATGCTCCTTGTACAGGTGCATCGAATGGCAGTGCGGTGCCTGCTCCAGCGCGGCGATCAAGCGCGTGGCATGCGATACCACCCAGACCTGGCTGCGCGCACTGGCGGCGATGATCAAGCGTGCCAGCGCCGGCAGCAGATCCGGATGCAGGCTGGTCTCCGGTTCGTTGAGTACCAGCAGCGGCGGCGGCCGAGGCGTGTGCAGCGCCGCTGCCAGCAACAGGAAACGCAACGTGCCGTCGGACAGTTCGGCCATCGACAGTGGCCGCAACAGCCCGGGCTGGTGGAAGCGCAGCGCGAGCCGGCCATCCAGTTCCTCGAAGCTGACCGTCGCCCCCGGGAATGCATCCTCGACACTGCGCGCCAGCGCCTGCGGATCGCCGATTTCCAGAATCGTCACCCAGGCGGCGGCGAGGTCGCGGCCGTCATGGTGCAGCACCGGGGTACGGGTCGCCATCGCCGGTTGTCGCGCCGGTGCATCGGCATCGCTGCGGAAGTGGTCGTAGAAGCGCCAACGGCGGATGTACTCGCGCAAGGTGATGGCTTCCGGCATGCGCTGCGGATCGCCCACCTGGGTGAACAGGCTGTCGAACAGCGACAGTCGATCGTCCACCAGGTCCCAGCCACGCGCGTGCCGCTGCCGCACCAGCGCACCGCGGCGGTCGACCAGTAGATTGGCGCTGCGCAGGAAGGGCCCCGCCCAGATCGCTTCGGCCTTGATCAGCGGGTCCAGCGCGAAGGCCGATCGACTCGGCGGCGGATAACCGAGGTCGATGGCGTAGCCGAATTCATCGGTGGCGAAGCCCAGCTTGAGCCCCACCGATTCCTGCCGCGCCCCGCCCTGTAGCGGGATCTCGCCGGTCAGCACGCGGCGGTCGATCTTTTCCGGACCGGCCCACAGCGCCGAACCCAATCCCCCCTCCCGGGCGAGTACCGCTGCGACACCGCCCTGCGCGGTTTCCGCCAGCAGGCGCAGCGCGCGGTACAGGCTGGATTTGCCACTGCCGTTGTCGCCGGTGACGACGTTGAGCTGCTGCATCGGCAGCACCAGCGCATGCAGTGATCGGTAGTTGGCGATGGCCAGGGTCTGCAGCATGGTCGACGTCCTTGCAGTGAGACGTTGAGGGCGCCGTACGGGGATCGCAGTGGTTGCGACTGCATGGAAACGTCCGGCCATCCACGCGTGGCGTGGATCTACTGGTGCATCCATGCATCGCGTGAAGCCACCGCAGCCTCCCCAGCGGTCAGGGCGCCACTTCCACCCGGTTGCGGCCGGCGCCCTTGGCCCGGTACAGCGCGGCATCGGCACGGGCCAGGGTCTGCTCGGAGGTTTCACCAGGCCGGTGCTGCGCCACGCCGATGCTGATCGTCACCGGGAAGCCCAGCGGCAGGTTGGACACCGCCACGCGCAGGAACTCGCATTGCAGCTCGGCGGTGCGCAGGTCCACGTCCGGCATCAGTGCGACGAACTCCTCACCGCCGTAGCGGGCGGCCATGCCGCGCCCGGCGAAGTGCGAGCGCAGCAGCGCCCCCAGTTCGGCCAGCACCCGGTCGCCGGTCGCATGGCCCTGGAAGTCATTGATGTGCTTGAAATGGTCGATATCCACCAGCGCCACGCAGGCCTGCCGCGCCTGGCCATCGGCGGCGACCACGGCTTCTCCCAGCGCTGCTGCCAGTGCGCGGCGGTTGGGCAGGCCGGTCAGCGCATCGGTCCGGCTCTGTTCGGCCAGGTCGGCATTCTGTGCCAGCAGCAGGTCGTGGTAGTCCGACAGCAGCCGCTCGTAGTCGTCGCGCTCGAGCATGTGCTTCTGGATGTCCAGCGCGAAGCGGCGCAGCTCCATCACCAGCATCACCTGCCGCGACAGCGCGGCCAGCGCTTCGGCCTTGTCGCTTGCCAGGTGCTGCGGGCGCGCGTCGAACACGCACAGCGTGCCCAACGGCAGGCCGTCACTGCTGATCAGCGGTGCACCGGCATAGAAACGCACGTGCGGGTCGCCAGTTACTACAGGGTTGTCGTGGAAGCGCACATCCTGCAGCGCGTCCTCGACCACCATGATCTCCTGCGGCTGCAGGATGGCATGGCCACACATCGAATCACTGCGCAGGGTCTCGGCCGCATCGATGCCCTGTATCGACTTGAACCACTGCCGCTCGACGTCGATCAGGGTCACGGCCGCCATCGTCGTGCCGCATACCGCCTTGGCAATGGCGACCAGATCATCGAACGAGCGTTCCCGTTCGGAATCGAGGATCCGGTAGCGGTACAGCGCCTCCAGGCGCAGCGCTTCGTTGGCGGGCTTGTCGGGCTTGATCATGCAGCGTCACGTTCCGGCAGGTCGCCGCAAAGTCTAGCTGATGTAGAGCCGCACCCATGCTCGGCTGCACCCGGGCAACGGCAGCCGAGCATAGGCTCGGCTCTACACACGTCGTTTACCAGTCCTGCTGCTGCGGCAACAGGCCGTGCAGCTCCTGCTCGGTCAGGTTGCGCCACTGGCCGGGCTTCAGCGCACCGATCTTGATGTTGTCGATGCGCACGCGGCGCAGCTGCGTCACGCGATAGCCGAACTCGGCCGACATCAACCGGATCTGCCGGTTCAGGCCCTGCTGCAGGGTGATGCGGAAACCGAACTTGGCGATCCGCGAGGTCTTGCACGGCAGCGTCATCTGGTCATGAATGCGCACGCCCCGGGCCATCGCGCGCAGGAATTCGTCGGTGACCGGCTTGTTCACCGCCACCAGGTATTCCTTCTGGTGGCCGTTTTCAGCGCGCAGGATCTGGTTGACGATGTCGCCGTTGCTGGTCATCAGGATCAGGCCTTCCGATTCCTTGTCCAGGCGGCCGATCGGGAAGATGCGCTGTTCATGGCCGACGAAGTCGACGATGTTGCCCTTCACCGTGCTTTCGGTGGTGCAGGTCACGCCCACCGGCTTGTTCAGCACGATGTACACGTGGCGGCGGGCGCCTGGCTTGCGGGCAGTGCGAACGCGCAACGGCTGGCCGTCGACCAGCACCTTGTCCTCCTCGCCGACCACTGCGCCGGTGCCGGCGGCATGGCCATTGACGGTGACGCGGCGGGCGGCGATCAGGCGATCGGCCTCGCGACGGGAGCAGAAGCCGGTGTCGGCGATGTATTTGTTGAGTCGGCTGGTCATCGCCCCATTATCCGGCATCGCCGCCCTTCCCGCCTCATGCCGTGGTCAATGGATCTTCGGTCTCGCCATCGAACACCCGGTTGCGGCCACTGCGCTTGGCCACGTACATGGCGTGGTCGGCGCGCCGCAGCAGCGCGGCCAGGTCATCTTCGGCCGGCCGCCACTGTGCCAGGCCGATGCTCGCGGTCACCTCCAGGCCGGGCACCTGCAGGTCCCGGCAGGTCTCGGTGATGCGCTGGCGCAGGCGTTCCAGGCGGGCGGCCGCGATCTCCCGCGGCATGCCCGGCAACAGCAGCAGGAACTCCTCGCCCCCCATCCGCACCACCTGGTCCTCGCTGCGGACCGCAGCGCGAAGCGCGCGCGCCACGGCCACCAGCACCTGGTCGCCGACCTCATGGCCGTGGCGATCATTGATGTCCTTGAACAGATCGATATCGAGGAAGCCGATCACCAGCGGGCCCCTCTCACGCTCGCCGCCCTGCAGATGCTGGGCCAGCTGGTGCAGGCCGGCACGGCGGTTGGGCAGGCCGGTCAGCATGTCGGTCTCGGCGAGCTGGCGCATTTCATCACGCTGCTGGCGCAGCCGGCCCAGCCGCAGGTTGAGCGCGTAGGCCGCCATCATCAGCAGCCAGGTGACCGCCAGCTGCAGGGCCTCCACCCGGTACTCCATCAGCCAGTGCGCGCTGGCGGCGTCGGCCACGATCAGCACCAGCATCGGCGCCAGTGCAGCCAGTCCTGCCAGCGACCAGACATCGCCGCGCAGCCGGGCCCAGATGCCCATCGCCAGCGACAGTGCGCAGCCGACGACGAAGGTCCCCTGCAGGATCTGCGCGACCACGCCCAGTCCATCGCGCTGCAACCACGGCACCACCGCCGCCAGCATCAGCAAGGACCACAACACCAGCTGCTGGGCCACGCGCGAACGTGGCAGTACGCGGTCACCGCCGTTCAGGCGCCACATCGCCGGCAACACCAGTGCCTGGGTCGCTGCCGTCAGCGCCAGCAGCCACCAGTCACCGCGCCCGCCGACGCGCAGCCAGGGTTCGGGATAGCCGCTGAGACCACCGAGGATCGACTGCCACAGCACCAGCACCAGGGTGGCACCGATGTACATCAGGAAACTACGGTCGCGGGTGGTCAGATAGGCCATCAGCGCCGACAGCGCCAGCGCGATTGCCACGGCGATGCAGGCGGCGCGCACCAGCAGCCGGGCCGTGTCGTTCTGCTGTACCGGGCTGGGCGCGCCCAGTTGCAGTGTCGGCACCCAGCGTGCCTTCAGCGGCGTCTGCCAGGAGACCAGGAAGGGTTCGTGGCTGCCGGCAGCGGGTACCGCCACCATGCCAATGCCCGCCCGGAAGCGCGAATCGCGGGTGCGCGCGTCCTGCATGTTGCCGCAGATCTCGCGGTCACCGTGCTGCAGCCGCACTTCGCCGGCAAAGACATTGAAGACATCCAGCGCCTGCGGCTCACCGGACCAGCCTTCTGGCGGTGCATTCACCCGTGTCTGCTGGCGCGGCCCGGCCAGCATCGCCGGCGTGCAGGCGCGATGGGGCGTAGGTTCGGCCGTCGCGGTGCCGACCAGAAGATAATCGCGGCCGGCGTCGACGCTGCGCGCATGGCCCAGCCACGGCAACGCCAACCACACCAGCAGCAGGACAAGCACCGCCCCTGTTTCGAAACGCACCTGCCTGCCGCCCACGCCACGTCCTGTTACTGCTTACGTCCGCGCCCACTGCGCGTCGCCCCTGGCGGCATTATCGCAGTCGAAGGCACCGCCGATGTGTAGACCAAAGTGGTGGGGGTGTTGGCCGGGCTGCCGCCCGGCACCCGCAGAGGCCGGAGCAACGGCAACAGCGAAAGCGGCTACCGAGGTGGGCGGGGCGGTATGGGCAGGCAGGACACGCCGTAAACCCGTCCATGGGGGCTCGATGGCGCCATCCATGGCGCCAACGGTCCTGCCTGCCCATACCGCCCCACCCCTGACAGCGTCCTGGCGTCTGCTGGATCCCCGTCATGCGTGGATGAAACTCCATCGAAATCGAATATTTCGATAATTGGACGAAGAGCATCCACGCATGGCGTGGATCTACGTGTCGACCAAGGTCGACACCCACCAGGAGCAGGCCATGCCATTCCGACAGATGCGGAGATCTGTCGAAGGCGGGGTGGGTCCGGTTGCGGGGGTGTCCGCGGCATGGATGCCGCGGCCAAGCCTACAGGGACGTATTTACGGCGTCCCCCGCAACCGGACCCACCCCGCCATCCCACGGAACCCCGCTGTTGCTGTTGCTGTTGAGGTTGCCGGCCAGCGGCCGGCACTACCGCGGGTTCCGGGCGCAGCCCGGCCGCAGCATCTTCAGCCGGCAGCCGATGGCCCCTGCGTGCCGGCCAACCGCATCGGCCGCAGGTCAGCCAGGGTCAGCCGCTCCAGTGGCTGCGGCCGTTCAATGGCATAGCCCTGCAGGCCCTGCACCCCCATCCCGGCCAGCGCCTCGGCCACTTCAATGGTCTCCACCCACTCGGCCACCACCTCCATCTGCAGTTCGCGGCCCAGCTCGCTGATCGCACGCACGCTGGCACGGCTGACCGGATCGGTATCCATGTCACGCACGAAGGCACCATCGATCTTCAGCATGTCCGCCGGCAGCTGCCGCAGATAGCCGAACGAGGACAGGCCCGAGCCGAAATCATCCAGCGCCACCCGGCATCCGCGCGCCTTGACCGCGTCGATGAAGGCACGTGCCTGGCTCAGGTTGCCGATTGCCGCGGTTTCGGTGATCTCGAAGCAGAGCTTGGACGCCAGCGCGCGATTGCGCTCCAGCAGGTCGCAGACGAACGCCAGGAATCCTGGCTCGGCGATCGACTGGGCCGACACATTGACGTTGCACAGGCCAAGCTGACGAACGTGCGCCGGGCACACCTGCAGGTGGCGGAACAGCAGGCCGAGCACGTGCCGGTCCAGCACCACCGCCATGCCGTAACGCTCCACCGCCGGCATGAACTGGCCCGGCAGGTGCAGCACGCCATCGCTGTCGCGCATGCGCACCAGCACTTCGTAGTGCAGGTAGGACGGATCGCCCACCTTGGCGATGCGCTGCGCATACAGCAGCATCCGGTTCTCTGCCATGGCACGGCTGACCCGCTGCAGGCGTTCGGCCTCCAACCGCCGTTCTTCCAGGGCCAGCCGATTTTCATTGAAGCAATGCACGCGGTTGCGGCCGGCCTGCTTGGCTGCATAGCAGGCACTGTCGGCGGCGCTCATCAACCAGTTCGCGTCGGGTGCCTCGGCCGTCACTTCGACCACGCCCACGCTGCAGCTCAGCTGCGGACTGCCTTCGCTGATCGGGAATGTGGCCTGGCCCAGGTTGCGGATCAACCGCTGCAGTACGCGCTTGGCTTCATCCTGGTTGGCGCGGGCGAGGAACACCGCGAACTCATCCGCGCCCAGGCGGCCCACCCAGTCGCCATCACGCACCGCGCCGACCAGGTACTCAGCGAAGCTGCGCAGCATCTGGTCGCCGGCCGCGTGGCCGAAGCTGTCGTTGATCAGCTTGAAGTGGTCCAGGTTGATGTAACCCAGTGCGTGGGTTCCACCGTCGGAGCGGACCTGCAGCAGCGACTTCTCCAGCAGGCGCTCGATCTCGCGGCGATTGATCAGGCCCGTCAGGGGATCGTGGCTGGCATGGTGCTCGATCTCACGCGCCAGGGCATGGTTCTGGCTGACATCCTCGACGATGGCGAACACCGACAGGCGGCCATCGGCGGTGCGCACACCGGTACCACTCCAACGCCCCCACACCAGGCTGCCATCGCGACGCCGGAAGCGCAGTTCGCCCGGGCGCAGCTGGCGGTCCCAGTCGATACGGCCCACCCCATCGATGACCAGCTCGCCTTCCATCAGCAGGTCGGTCAACGACATCTGCAGCAGCACGTCCCGGCGATGGTCGAGGATGTCGGCCATCGCCTGGTTGGCCTCCACCACCCGGCCGGCGGCGTCCAGCTTGAGCATGCCGACGTTGGCCTGATAGAAAGCCGCCCGGAAGCGGCTCTCGTGCTCGGTCAGGTCCTTGCCGACCCGGCGGGCCAGGGCCACCGCCATCAGGCTGATCAACAGGACCGACAGGCCGCCGACGGCCAGGGTTGCGATGCGCACCGCGCGGGCCATGCGCAGCAGCGCCTGCGAGAACGCCTGCGCCTGCGCGCGCAGCTGGTGGTCGATGCCACGCAGCCGGTGCAGGTAGTCATCCACGGTCGACGCGTCCAGCGGTCCCGAGCCATGGCGGCGTTGCAGTTCCTCCGACAACGCCTGCAGGGCCAGCAGGTCCGCGTCGGTCTGCCGCCACAACCACGTCGCCTCGCGGAAGGCACCAACATTGCGCGCATGACGGAACGAGAAGATCAGCCGTGGAATGTCGGCGCGGGCGTTGCCCCCACGCAAAAAACCGGCCCGGGCTGTCGCCTCGTCCGGTTCGGATTGCTCCAGCGCCTTGCGAGCCTGCAGGTCACCCAGCGGAACCTGCAATGCCCGTTGGGCATCCTGCAGATCCAGCAGGTGCCCACGCGCCAGGTAACGGCTGAGCGCTGCGGTGGCGTCCTGCTGCCCCCGCGACCAGTAGCCCTGCCCTGCGATCCACGCGGTCGATGCCGCCTGCAGCTCCTGGATCACGGCCGACAGCGCGACCAGTCCGATCGCCATGCCCGTCAACAGCGCAAATCGCAGTCCCAGCCCGCGGGTCATCGGTACCCGTCGGCGCTGTTGGTCCATGCCACTTCTACCCATCCTGGATCCCCCGAATGTGCTGCGGTGACAATCTCCTACGGAACCGGGCCAGCCTAGGACCGAGGATGTGTGGGCCATGCGAAACCGGGCCCGGCCGGTGATCGGCAGCGGTGGCCGGGCCGACCTGGACGTCCTGCAAACGACAACGCCAGCCCGAAGGCTGGCGTTGTTCATCTACTTCTGCGCGGCTTAGAAGCTGCGCGGGCCGCGCGGCTTGTTGAAGCCATCACGACGCGGCGGACGGCTGTCGCGGTCGCCGCCAGGGCCACCCGGACCACTGCGACGCGGAGCACTCGGGCCACCCGGACCGCCCGGACCACGCTTGTCGAAGCGCGGCTTGAACGGACGCGGCGCCGGATTGACCTCTTCACCAGCGGCCAACGGACGCATCTGCAGCTGCTGGCCGGACACCCACACCTTCTGCAGGTGGGTCAGCACGTCCGACGGCATCTGTGCCGGCAGATCCAGCAGCGAGAAGTCGTCATGGATGTCGATGCGACCGATGAAGCGGCTTTCCAGGCCGGCTTCGTTGGCGATGGCACCGACGATGTTGGCCGGCTTCACGCCGTGCTGGTGGCCGACCGAGATGCGGTAGGTCTCCATGCCCTGCTCCGGCGCGCCGCGCGGCGGCACGTCACGGCGCGGACGCTGCTCGAAGCCACCCTCGGCATCGTCACGACGCGGACCACGCTCGAAGCGCGGGCCGCGTTCGTTGCGGTCGCCACGTTCCGGGCGCTCAGTGCGCTCGAAACGCTCGCGCGGAGCGCGCTCTTCGCGCGGTGCGCGCACCGGCGGCTGCAGCAGGAACGGGGTATCACCCTGCATCATCTTCGCCAGTGCGGCGGCCACTTCGATGGCCGGCACGTTCTGCTCGGATTCGAAACGCTCCAGCAGCTGGCGGTAGAAGTCCAGGCCGCCCTGGCCCAGCGTTTCGGTGATGCGCGAGGTGAACTTGTTGATGCGGTTGTCGTTGACCGCTTCCACGCTCGGCAGCTGCATTTCTTCGATCGGCTGACGGGTCGCACGCTCGATCTGGCGCAGCATGCCCTTCTCGCGCGGGGTAGCGAACAGGATCGCTTCACCGCTGCGGCCGGCACGGCCGGTACGGCCGATACGGTGCACGTAGCTTTCGGTGTCGTACGGGATGTCGTAGTTCAGCACGTGGCTGATGCGTTCCACGTCCAGGCCACGGGCGGCCACGTCGGTGGCGACCAGGATGTCCAGCTTGCCTTCCTTCAGCATGGCGATGGTGCGCTCACGCTGGGCCTGCTGCATGTCACCGTTGATGGCGGCAGCGGCCAGGCCACGGGCCTGCAGCTTGCTGGCCAGTTCCTCGGTGCCGGCCTTGGTGCGCGCGAAGACGATCATCGCGTCGAACGGCTCGACTTCCAGGATGCGGGTCAGCGCGTCCAGCTTGTGCATGCCGCTCACCCACCAGTAGCGCTGGCGGATGTTGGCCGAAGTGGTGGTCTTGGTCGCGATGGTGACCTCGACCGGGTCCTTCAGGTAGGTCTGCGCGATACGACGGATGGCCGGCGGCATGGTGGCCGAGAACAGCGCCACCTGGCGCTTTTCCGGCAGCTTCTTCAGCACCGCTTCGACGTCGTCGATGAAGCCCATGCGCAGCATTTCATCGGCTTCGTCCAGCACCAGCGTCTTCAGCTCGGACAGGTCCAGCGTGCTGCGGTTCAGATGGTCGATGACGCGGCCGGGGGTACCGACCACGATGTGCACGCCGCGGCGCAGGGCCGTCAGCTGCTGGCCGTAAGGCTGGCCGCCGTACACCGGCAGCACGCGGAAGCCGGGAATCTTCGAGGAATAGGACTGGAACGCCTCGGCAACCTGGATGGCCAGCTCGCGGGTCGGGGCCAGCACCAGGGCCTGCGGCTTGATCTGCTGCAGGTCGATGTTGGACAGCACCGGCAGCGCGAAGGCTGCGGTCTTGCCGGTACCGGTCTGGGCCTGGCCCAGCACGTCGCGGCCTTCCAGCATCGCCGGGATGGTGGCGGCCTGGATCGGCGACGGCGTTTCGTAGCCGATGGCAGTGACAGCCTGCATGACAGAATCGGACAGGCCGAGCTGCGCGAACTGCAGCTGCGCTTGGGTTTCTTGGGACATGGGGAACTCCGAAGGCACTGCCACGAGCATGGCAGGCGAAAAAAAGGGGGATTCCGCGCTTTGGGCGCCCTTCTTATCGCGTGCCCTGGCGCTGCTCGGTTGAAGCTGAGGTTTCACTCGCTCAGAGCGGAATGATACCGCACTGTTCCTGAACATGGTGTACAGGAAGCCATCGGCATGCCGTTACGGCCCGCCGTGGCGCACAATAGGCGCCCATTTTACCGCTGCGGGCTCTGTCCTGCAGCGCCTGCCCCAGGAAACCCCGTTCCATGCAGATCCTCGAATTCGACCTCGACGGCGACTACGTCGAACTCAAGCAGTTGCTCAAGCTGGCCGACCTGGTCACCAGCGGTGGCGAAGCCAAGATGGTCATCAGCGAAGGCCTGGTGCTGGTCGATGGCGAGGTCGAGCTGCGCAAGGCCTGCAAGATCCGCGCAGGCCAGGTGGTCGAGTTCAACGACAGCCAGATCCGGGTGCTGGCCGCCGTTTGAATCACCGCGCGGCCGTCAGGCCACGCGCTGGGTCAGGTGCGCGGCAATCAGCTGCCGGAACGGCGCCACCCCCTGCGCTACCCGCAACCCCGCCGCGCGCAACAGGCGCGCCGGCCGGCGGTCATCGGTATACAGGCTGGCGACCGCATTGGTCGCTTCATACAGCGGCCGCGCTGCCAGCCGATGCCCGCGCTGGTAGCTGCCCAGCATGCCGGCGGCGGCGATGTCCGCGCCGCGCCGCTGCTGCTCGGCGATGCCCTGCGCCAACCGCTGCGCACTGGCCAGGCCCAGGTTGAAGCCATGTGCGGTGACCGGATGCATGCCTACCGCGGCGTCACCGATCAACGCCGAACGTTCGCCGACGAAGCGCTGCGCATATACCCCGACCAGGGGATAGGCCTGCGGCGTCGCCACCGGCTGCATGCGTCCCAGACGGTGTTCGAAGAAGCCGCTGACGGCGTCCCCGAACGCGATCTCATCCATCGCCAGCAGTTCTTCGATCTGCCGCGGCGGCAGGGTGATCACCGCCGATGCCTGGCCTTCGTTGAGCGGCAGCAGTGCCATGGTGCGGCCATAGCCGAACCACTCCCACGCCGTGTGGTGATGATCGCGCTCGACCTGCATGCGGCACACCAGCATCGACTTGCCGAAGTCACGCATCTGCGCACCGATGCCGAGCATGCGGCGGGTGCCGGAGAAGCGGCTGTCGGCGCACACCAGCAGGCGCGCGTGCAGTTCGCTGCCATCATCCAGGCGCACCACGTGGCCCTGGCTGTCGGCGCGCACCGCCTGCACCTTGCGACCATCGAACAGCTCCAGCCCGTCCTGGCCCTGCACCGCCTGCCACGCCGCGCGGCGGATCAGATGATTGGGCACCAGCCAGCCCAGCGGCTGGCCATCGATCTGGCTGCTGGCAAAGGTCAGCGCGAATGGCGACCCGCCGTTCATCACCCGCGCATCGCGCAGCTCGGCAATCTCGGCTTCGGGCAGGCGTTGCCACAGGCCCAGTTGTTCCAGGCTCTGCCGCGACGCATGGGTCAGGGCGATTTCACGGCCATCGAAGGCGGCCTCGGCCAAGGCCTGGCGCGGCTGCGCCTCGACCAGCCCCACCTGCAGGCCAGTGCCGGCCAGCGCGCGCGCAAAGCACAGCCCGGCCGGTCCGGCACCGACCACCACCACGTCCATCCTGCGCATGCGCGCCTCCTGCCGTTGATCCAGTCGCGGCCAGCATAGCGCCGCGTGCCTGACCGGCCTTGATCTGGATCAGCTGTACTTCACAGCAGCGCGAACACCAGCGCCAGGATCGCCAGGATCGACACCAGCCAGACCAGGCTGCGCACATAGGGAATGCCGGCCGCATACAACGGCAGGTACGCCACACGCGCCCAGAAGTAGACCTGCGCGGCCAAGGCGGTGGCATCGCTGCCACGCCCGGCCACCACCACCGCGATCGCAGCGGCGGCGAAGAACGGGAAGGTCTCGAAGAAGTTGGATTGCGCCCGTTGCAGTCGCCCTGCCAGCGGACTCAGCGGCTTGGACGAGTCGTCGCGTGCCGAGGCGTTCCATTTCATCCCGCGCTCGCGGGTGACCACGGTAGAGGCGGCGAAGATGTAGACGAAACCCAGCAGCATCGCCCACGCCAGCATCGTCAGTTCGGTGGCCATCGTCGTTCTCCGTCAGGGGCTGGATGCGCGCAGGCTGTAACCGGCCAGGCGCCAGGTCTGGTCTTCGTCGAAGCGGAACGACACCAGCTCGCGGACCGGCTGTGCGCTGTTGGCGAAACGGGTCGGGAAGCTGACGTTGATGTACAGGCCTTCAGGCACGGCAGCGCCCGCAGCGTACTTGACCCGGGTGATGGTCGGCTGGCCACGGCCGGCCATCGCACCCAGACGCGTGCGGTCTGCCGCAAGCTGGCTGACGAAGGCCGCCTTGGGCACCGCGCGGCGGGCAACGGCCGAGGCGCCGTCCCACAACTCACCGGCCCGATTGGCGTCGACCAGTTGCGCGGCCTTCAATGCGGCGCTGCCCATTTCCGCGTCCTGCTTCTGCACCTGTGCCTGCTGGGCAGCACTCAGCACCGGCGTGGCAGCCGTCGCCGGTTTCGCGGCGGCCGGGGCGCTCGCCGCGGGGCGCGCCGGGGCCGGCGCGGGCGTGGCCGGTGCAGGCGTTTGCGCCAGTGCAGCCAGGGGCAACAGGGACAGCAGCAGGAGCACGCGCTTCATGGACACCGCCGGTTCGATGGAAAGAACCGCAGTCTACGCCAGCGCGGTGAGTGGCCCGTCAGCGCGCCTGGACGCTGCCTTCCACCGCGCCTGCGTCGGCCTGCGCCGCCGGTGCAGCCGATGTCGCCGGCAGCTGCTCGGCCACCGGCGGCTGCTCCGGCGGTGCCGGCGGCAGCGTGGCCACGTCGATCTCCGACAGCGGGCTTTCCTCCGGGCACACCGGATCGGGGAAGCCGAAGCGCTGTTTCAGCGACTGGCCACAGCTGTTGATCGATTCCATGTCAGCGCCATCGCGCTTGCACTGCTGGTCGAAGGCCACCAGGAACGCATCCTTGCGTTGCACGAAGTCATCGCCGCAGGCGCGCATCTGCTTGATCCGCTCAAGGTCATCCTGCACCGCGTTGGTTCCGTCCAGGCCGTACTGGCGAAGCTCTTCGGCCGTCAGCAGGCGCAGGCTGCGGTTGGGCACGGTCATCATCAGGTCGGCCACGCCCACCGCCACGCCATTGCGCTGCAGATAGTCCTTCACGTTGTCATAGACCTCGTGCAGCTCGCGGTTGAGTTCCGCGCGCGAGGTGGCCTTGGAGCTGATGCGCATCATGCGGTGGATGCCAACCTTGCCGGTCAACAGGCGGTTGTCACCGGCAGCCAGCACGAACACGCAGGCGCTGTGGCAGATCGAACCTTCGCGCACCCAGATGGTCCAGCCGGATTCACCGATGCTGTCACCGGCGACGATGGCCGATTCCACCTGGCCACCACTGGAATCCAGATCGAGGATGCGCTTGTGGATCTGCAGCTCGTCGGCCACCACGGCCAGCCGCCACATCATCTCGGCAAACCCGGGGTTGATCTTGCCGTTGTAGCGCACCCGCAGCAGTCCACGCTCGGCACACGGCGCCAAGGCCTGCTTCAGCTGTTCGCGCTGCAGCCCTTCCAGTTCGAGGCCATCGCCGCCTTCGCCGGCGTAGTCGGTGCTGCAGCTGATCCACGCCTTGCCATTGTCCAGCTGGGTCTGCGGCCAGGGCCGATCGGCACTGCTGCGTGCCTGTGCCGGCGGCGGCGGCGCATCGGCAGCATTGATCGACACCATGTTCTCGCCATCGCTGGCCGGGGCACGCGTGGCCTTGTCGGCGGCAGTAACGTTGCCGGGATTCTCCAACTGACTGCAGCCCGCCAGGGCCAGGCACAACAGGGGCAACCAGCGGAGTTTGGCGGACATCGGGCAACCGGAATTCGGACAGGTAAGAACCACAGTCTACCTGCCCATGGCGCGCATTCAGCGCGCGCCACTGAACCTCCTCTGACCCTCATGCCCTGTCATTTCCCGTTCCAGTGTCTTGCACCTTCCCATCCACGCATGGCGTGGATCTACGCGTCGACCAAGGTCGACACCTACCAGCAGCACAGAACGCCGTTCCAACAGATCGCGGCCAACTGTCGAAGGCGGGGTGGGTCCGGTTGCGGGGGTGTCCGCGGCATGGATGCCGCGGCCAAGCCCCCATGGACGGGTTTACGGCGTCCCCCGCAACCGGACGCACCCCGCCATCCCACGGAATGCAGGTTTTTGACGTTGCTGTTGCTGTTGACGTCGCCGTTGCCCCCGCGGGTGCCGGGCGCAGCCCGGCCGACCGCCCCCAGCATCCATGTCCGAATATGGCGAGTACTGCCCCCCGGAGGCGCCTAGACTGGCGCCATGGATACCGCACTCGCCCTCGACACAGCCGCCTGCGACCGCGCCCGCCTGGCCCGTGATGCGCGCTTCGACGGCGTGTTTTTCACCGCCGTGCGCAGCACCGGCATCTACTGCCGCCCGGTGTGCCCGGCGCCGCCGCCGAAGCCGCGCAACATCACCTATTACCCCACGGCTGCTGCCGCCGCTTCGGCCGGCTATCGTCCCTGCCTGCGCTGCCGCCCCGAACTGGCCCCGCTGGCACAACAGGCACTGGCCGGGCAGGCCGTGCAGCGTGCCCTGGCCCTGATCCATGCAGGCTTCCTGCAGGACCAGCCGGTGGCCGCCCTGGCAGGAAAGATCGGCCTCAGCGCACGCCAACTGCAACGCCTGTTCGTCGAACGGCTGGGCGCAACGCCAGGGCAGATCCACGCGACCCATCGCCTGCTGCTGGCCAAGCAGCTGCTGACCGAAACCACGCTGCCGGTGACCGACGTGGCACTGGCCGCCGGTTACAACAGCCTGCGCCGCTTCAATACGGCCTTCCTGCAGGGCTGCGGCATGGCGCCTACCGTGCTGCGCCGCCAGCACCATCCACTGGCCGCCGACGATGGCGGGCTGGTATTGCGCCTGGGCTATCGACCGCCGCTGGATTTCCCACGGATGCTGGCATTCCTGCGCAAGCGCAGCCTGCCCGGCATCGAGCTGATCGGTGAAGACAGTTATCAGCGCGTACTGGGCACAGCCGAGCGCCCTACCCTGCTGCGGGTCACCGCCGATCCGAAGCGGCCCGAGCTGCGCCTGCAACTGGGCGCGGTCGACCCGCGCCTGATTCCGGACATCGTGCGCCGCGTGCGTCGGGTGTTCGACCTGGATGCCGACCTGCAGCAGGTGCACGCAGCACTGGGCGACGAACCGTTGCTGGGACGCGGCATCGACGAGCGCCCTGGCCTACGCGTACCGGGCGGCTGGGACGGCTTCGAGGTGGGCGTGCGCGCGGTGCTGGGCCAGCAGGTCAGCGTGGCGGCGGCGACCACGTTCGCACGCCGGCTGGTCGACGCCTACGGCGCGCACCTGCCCGGCATGCCGTCTGAATTCGACCGTCAATTTCCGGCGCCGGATGTGCTTGCCGAAGCCCCACTGGAATCGATCGGCCTGCCACGCAGCCGCGCCGCCACCGTGCGCGCCCTCGCCGCGGCCTGCGCCAGCGGCCAGCTCGACTTCGGGCCGGGCCAGGCACTGGAGGATTTCGTCGCCCGCTGCGTGGCACTGCCGGGCATCGGCCCATGGACGGCGCAGTACATCGCCCTGCGCGGGCTCGGCCAGCCTGATGCCTTCCCCGCCGGTGATCTGGTGCTGCAGCAGGTGCTGGGCCATGCACAGGGCCAGCGTCTCAGCGAACGCGCCACCGAAGCGCGTTCGCAATCGTGGCGCCCATGGCGCGCCTATGCCGTGCTGCATCTGTGGCACCTGTCCGGCACTTTCGTTGGAGAACCCTCATGAACCTGTTGTTCGATCGCTTCGACACACCGATCGGTGAACTGACCATCGCTGGGGATGACAATGGCCTGGCCCACGTTCTGTTCCCGGAAAACCGCCATCCTGCGCGCGGCCGCGAGCACTGGCATTACGCGCCCGGCGCGTTGCCGGAGGCACGCGAACAGCTGCTGCAGTACCTGCATGGTGAGCGCAGCGATTTCGACCTGGTGCTGGCACCGCATGGCACGCCGTTCCAGCTGCGCGTCTGGCATGCGCTGGCCTTGATTCCCTTCGGCCAGACCTGGAGCTACCTGCAGCTGGCGCAGCAGCTGGGCCAGCCCACCGCGACCCGCGCGGTCGGCGCAGCCAATGGCCGCAATCCGCTGCCGATCGTGCTGCCCTGCCATCGCGTGATCGGCAGCAACGGTACGTTGACGGGCTTCGGTGGCGGGCTTGAAACCAAGGCGGCGTTGCTGCGGCTGGAGCAGCGACAGGCGCCGTTGTTTGCATGAGGGTTGGAGGCAGGGCTGCGCCCTGCACCCGCCGAGGCCGGAGCAACAGCAACCGCCGAAGCAACAGCCGGCTCTGGATTGCCTGAGGGTTGGTGGGATGGATCGGGTATGCAGGACACGCCGTAAACCCGTCCGTGGGGGCTCGATGGCGCCATCCATGGCGCCAACGGTCCTGCATACCCGATCCATCCCACCCCTGACAGGTTCCCGGTGACGGTAGATCCACGCCATGCGTGGATGGAAGCATCCGCAATCTGTCTGCCTACAGGCGCGGGGAACAGGAAGAATGCGTGGACACGCGCCGCCCAAGGGCGCCACGTGTCTTTGGCACGTCATCGCTGCGGATTATCATGGGCGGATGACATCCGTACGCCTGACCTGCACGCTGGCGCTGCTGCTGCCCCTGGCCGCCTGCACCACCACGCCTTCGCCTTCGACCATCGCCGCGGCAAGCGGCACGAACTCGACCCCGGCCACGCCGCCGAAGCTGCTGCTGATCTCCATCGATGGCCTGCGCGCCGATGCGCTGGATCGCGGTCTCACCCCGAACCTGCAGCGGATCATCGACGGTGGTGTGCGTGCGCGCTGGATGACGCCTTCCTATCCGTCACTCACCTTCCCCAATCACTACACGCTGGTCACCGGCCTGCGCCCGGACCACCACGGCATCATCAACAACAGCATGGACGACGCTGCGCTGGGGCGCTTCGCGCTGCACGACCGCACCGCGGTGACCAACAGCGGATGGTGGGGCGGCGAACCGATCTGGGTGGGTGCCGAGAAAGTCGGTGCGCGCACCGCCACCACGTCATGGCCAGGCAGCGAAGCCGAGATCCAGGGCACGCGGCCCAGCCAGTGGCGCATCTACAACGCCAAGGAACCCTTGGAACAGCGCGCGCAGACCGTGCTCGACTGGCTGTCGCAGACCGATGCCGATGCCCCGCGCCTGACCACGCTGTACATGGAGCACGTGGACAAGGCCGGCCACAACTTTGGGCCGGACTCCAGGCAGTACACCGATGCCATCGTGCAAGCCGACCGGATCATCGGCCAGGTGCTTGATGGCCTGCAGCAGCACGGCCTGACCGATACCACCAACGTGATCGTGGTCTCCGACCATGGCATGGCGTCGGTGCCGGAGGGCCAGGTGATCGCCCTCGAATCGATGGTTGATCCCACCCTCGCGCGCAACGTCAGCCCGGGCCAGTCGGTCGGCTTCGCGCCGGTAGCGGGACATGAGGCAGAGGCCGAGCGCGCCCTGCTCGGCCGTCATGCCCACTACGAATGCTGGAAGAAGGAAAACCTGCCGGCGCGCTGGCACTACGGCAGCCATCCGCGCGTGCCGGCAATCGTCTGCCAGATGGATGAGGGCTGGGACGCACTAACGCGCGAAAAGATCGCCAAGCGCGAGCACGCAGATCGCGGCTCGCATGGCTACGACAACGCGTTGCCGTCGATGCGCGCAGTGTTCGTGGCCCGTGGCCCTTCATTCCAGCAAGGCATGGTGATCGACGGTTTCGACAACGTCGACCTCTATCCGCTGCTGGCGCACCTGCTGCAGGTGCCGGAAGCGCCGAACGATGGCAATCCGGAAGCGCTGAAGCAGACCCTGCGTTGAATACGTTGTAGAGCCGAGCCCACGCTCGGCTGCATTGCGCCAGCCGAGCATGGGCTCGGCTCTACAAAAATGGGCAAAAAAAACGCGGCGCCGAGCGCCGCGTTTTCTTTGGACCGGTCGGTCGGCGGATCAGCCGGCCTTGGCCACTGCCTTCTTGGCCACAGCCTTCTTCGCCGGAGCCTTGGCCACGGTCTTCTTGGCAACCGGGGCAGCGGCGCCTACGGCGACCTTGCTCGCGGTGTGCGAACGGGCGTTGCCGTAGCTGGCGTTGTAGCGCTTGCCCTTGGCGGTCTTGCGGTCACCCTTACCCATGTCTTCAACTCCTCAAATGTGAAATCTGGTTACCCCGTACTGACACGGGTTCGGCGGGGCCGCCTTGCTGGGCGCCCCCGCGCACGATCGGAAAGCCTACCACGGAGCACCTAGTGCGCGCAGCTGGCGTCATGTACGTGGCCGTGGTTCAGGCGCAGGTTGACCAGGTGCGCGATGCCGACCAGCAGCCCGCCCAGGGTCATCACCACCGCGTGCGGCACCGCGTTGTGGTGCAGCGGGTCGTAGAGCACGCCGGCCCACAACGCGATCAGTCCGGGAATCAGGAACGCCAGCGCACGCAGCGCGCCGTGGCGCCGGTAGCCCCAGACCAGGCTGAACAAGCCCAGCAGGGTCACGAACACCACCAGCGCTTTTTCCACGCCATCACTGAGCCAGAAAGACAGGCCCAGCGAGGGCGCCGCTGCCAGCAGCAGCGGAATCACCGCGCAATGCACCGCGCACAGCATCGAACCGGTGGCGCCGAAGCGATCGAGCAGGTGGCGCAGGCGTGAGGGCAAAGGCATGACTTCCAGCAGGGCGGCGAATCGTTATGGAATAATATAACATCGTTTCCCGACCCGCACGGTTCCGCTCCCCCTGTCCCGCCGACGGGATTCGTGCGCCACCCTATTGATACAATGTAACAAAGGACCGCCCATGCCCTCCCACCCCCCTCGTTTCAAGCCGCATTCCCTGGCCCTGGCGCTCGCTGCGCTGCTGCCGTCCGTCGCCTTTGCGGCCTCCGACGATGATTCGCATCGTGACCGCCACCTGACCGAGCTGTCCTCGGTGCAGGTCACGGCGTCGCCGCTGCAGGGTGATGCCGAATCGCTGGCACGTCCGGTTGAAGTGCTGGCCGGTGAGCGCCTGGACGAGCAGAAAGCCGGCACCCTCGGCGACACCGTGGCCAAGCTGCCCGGCGTGCAGAGCACCTTCTTCGGTCCCGGCGTCGGCCGCCCGATCATCCGCGGCCAGGAAGGGCCGCGCGTGGCCGTGCTGTCCAACGGCATGGGCAACATGGACGCCTCCACCGTCAGCGCCGACCACGCCACCAGCATCGAGCCGTTCCTGGCCGACCAGATCGAAGTGCTGAAGGGCCCTGCGACCCTGCTGTTCGGCAGCGGCGCGATCGGCGGCGCGGTGAACGTGGTCGATGGCCGCATCGCGCGCGAACTGCCGGACCGTCCGCTCAGCGGCCGCGCCGAACTGCGCGGCAACTCGGTCAACGACGAGCGCAGCGGCATGTTCCGCCTTGACGGCGTGAGCGGCAATGTCGTGCTGCACGTGGATGGCCTGGTGCGCAATGGCGACGATTTCCGCATTCCCGGCTACGCGGTGATCGACGGCCTGGAAGACCACCACGATGACCACGACCACGCAGGCGAGGAAGGCGAAGAGCCGCGTCGCGGCCGCCTGGACAACAGCTCCATCCGCACCCGCGCCGGCGGCGTCGGCGCCACCTGGCTGGGTGAAGGCGGCTACTTCGGCGTCTCGGCCAGCACCTACCGCACCAACTACGGCATTCCCAACGGCGCCCACGTGCATGCCGACGGCGATGACCACGACCATGGTCACGACCACGACCATGGCGAGGAGGAGGAAGGTGAAGAGCATGACGTGCGCATCGACATGGTGCAGAACCGCTTCGAGACCAAGGCCGGCATCTACAACCCGGTGTCGTTCCTGAAGAACATCAACGCGCGTGTGGCCTACACCGACTACGAGCACGTGGAACTGGAAGCCGGCACGCCGTCCACCCGCTTCACCAACCGCGGCATCGAAGGCCGCCTGGAAGCAGTGCAGCAGCAGATCGGCGGCTGGGACGGCGCCTTCGGCCTGCAGGTCGGCAACAGCGATTTCGGCGCGAAGGGCGAAGAAGCCTTCGTGCCGGATACCGGCACGAAGAACATCGGCGTGTTCGTGCTGCAGGAAAAGCAGTTCGGTCCGTTCAAGCTGGAACTGGGCGGCCGCCACGACCAGGTCAAGCTGGACCCGACCGGCGACTACCAGCGCCGCAAGTTCGATGCGACCAACCTGTCGGCCGCCGGCATCTGGAAGCTCAACGATGCCGTCGACCTGCGCATCGGCGTGGACAGCTCCGAGCGCGCGCCGACCAATGAAGAGCTGTACGCCGCCGGTGCACACATCGCCACCCGCTCGCTGGAAATCGGCGATGCCAACCTGAAGACCGAGCGCGGCCAGCGCATCGAGCTGGGCATCCACACCCACAGCGAGCGCCTCGATTTCTCCGCCGCGATCTATCAGACCAAGTTCAAGGACTTCATCTACCTGGCTGACACCGGCGTGACCGAGAGCCTGCCGGTGCGTGCCTGGACCCAGCAGGACGCGGTGTTCAAGGGCGCCGAGGCCGAAGCGCTGGTGCACCTGTTCGAAGGCGGTGCCGGCGATTGGGACCTGCGCGTATTCGGCGACTACGTGCAGGCCAAGCTGGACGGCAACGGCAGCCGCACCCTCGACATCGCCGTGCCGCACGGTGACCACAACCACAACTACAGCGTGGAACTGGCCAACACCGGTTACCTGCCGCGCATCGCACCGGCCCGTGTCGGCGCCGACCTGCGCTGGGCGAAGGATGGCTGGCGTGCCTCGGTGGGCGCGGTGCGTTACAGCCGGCAGAAAGACGTTGCGCAGAACGAGGCGCCGAGCAACGGCTACACCCTGGTCGATGCGCACCTGGCCTACCGCTGGGACCGCAGCGACAGCAACAGCTACGAGCTGTTCCTGGACGGCAGCAACCTGACCAACCGCGAAGTGCGTCCGCACACCTCGCTGCTGAAGGATTACTCGCCGCTGCCGGGTCGTGGTGTCGCCTTCGGGATCCGCGCGTTCTTCTGATGGGGCATCCACGCATGGCGTGGATCTACTGATAAGCGCATCCACGCATGGCGTGGATCTACCGACTTTGATGGCTACGTGCTGTCGTTCTCTCCCGGGGGGCCCAAGTTGGCCCCCCGTTTTTTTGGTCATCCCAGTTACCCCTCACGCGGGCGTCACAAAGATGTGCGTACGACAACAAGCGGACAATCCCGTCGCCATTCGTCTCTCGCCATCCGGACATGTTTGTCCGAAAATGAAGCCATGACCACCCAACGTGCCGATGCTGCTGCCCGCCGAGCCCTCATCCTCGATGCCGCCGACCATGTGTTCGGCCAACATGGCGTTACCGCGCCGCTGGACCTGGTGGTCGAGCGTGCCGAAGTCGGCCGCGCCACCCTGTACCGCAATTTCCCCGACCGGACCGCGCTGATCCAAGCGCTGCTGCAGCGCACGGTCGACCGCATCCGCCGCCAGGTCGAGCAGCTTGGCGACCGCGACGACGCCCTGTTCGAGGTGTTCGAAGGCATGGCCCAGCGCATCGTCGATTCTCCTGCGCTGGCCGACTACTGGCGCGCGGTGGATTCGGATGTTCCGGCCATGCGCACCGCACGCGAGACCGTGCGCGACCTGCTGGAAGCGCCCATCGCCCGCGCCAAGGCCGCTGGCCTGTGCCGGCCCGACCTGGAGAAGACGGATATTTCACTGATCTCGGGCATGCTGGGTGCGGCCCTGCGCGGCAAGACCCGCGATGAGCGCGCCCAGTTGGCTGGGCGTGCCCTGCAGCTGCTGCGCGGGGGACTCCAGGGAGCAGCCAGCGGGGAACGCTGATGGTGCAGCCGTACCTCAAGCCGGTGCCGGATTGGGAGGAGCACGAGAAGCCGACCATGCCCGGTTCGGCGTCGATGCCGTGGCACCCGCCCTATCGGCGTGCAGCCTATGCGCTGGTGTCGCTGCTGGTGGCCATCACCGGCGGCCTTGGCAACGCGCTGGTAACGGCCAACCTGCCTTTCCTGCAGGGGCAACTGTCACTCACGCCCACCCAGGGCAGCTGGCTGGTCGCCGCCTACGCCATGGTGAACGTGACTGCCAACCTGCTGGCCTTCAAGTTCCGCCAGCAGTACGGCATCCGCCTGTTCGCCGAGATCGGCCTGGGGCTGTATGCGGCGCTGGCGGTGCTGCACCTGTTCGTCGGCAGTTTCGAGACCACCATGCTGACCCGCGCCGCCAGCGGTTTCGCCGGTGCTGCCTGTTCGACGCTGGGTACGCTGTACATGCTGCAGGCACTGCCGCGCCGTTTCACCGGCAACCTGCTGGTGGTCGGCGTCGGCCTGTCGCAGTTGGCGGTGCCGATTGCCTGGATCGTCTCGCCGGGCCTGGTCGATACCGGTCAATGGCACCAGCTGTATTCGTTCGAAGCAGGGCTGGCACTGTGCGCGTTTGCCGCCGTGGTGGTGCTGAAGCTGCCGCCCGGCATCCAGGTCAAGGCCTTCGAACCGCTGGACTTCCTCACCTTCGCCCTGCTCGCGCCCGCCGTCGCCCTGCTGGTGATCGTGCTCGCGCAGGGCTACACGCGCTGGTGGTTGAACACGCCGTGGCTGGGCTGGGCGCTGATCGCCTCCATCGCGCTGACCACCACCGCGCTGATCATCGAACACTACCGGCGCAATCCGCTGCTGCAGATCCGTTGGCTGTCGACGCTGCCGGTGATGCACTTCATCGTCGGCGCCTTCCTGATCCGCTTCCTGACCACCGAACAATCCTACGGCGTGGTCAACCTGATGCGCACCCTGGGCATGGGGCCGGACCAGATGCGGCCGCTGTTCGTGGTGATCCTGGCCGGCGTGGTCACCGGCATCGCCGGCGCGGCGATCACCTTCGGCCCGAAGCGGCTGATCGCGCAGCTGCTGATGGCGATCCTGCTGCTGGGCGCGGCCGCGTTCTTCGACCAGCACCGCACCAGCCTGGATCGACCACACGACTTCTACGTCAGCCAGTTCCTGGCCTCGGTGGGCGCCGGCATGTTCATGGGCCCGCTGATCATGCTCGGCATTTCGGCCGCGCTGAAACAAGGCGTGGACCACATGATCACCTTCCTGGTGACCTTGTCGATCACCCAGACGCTGGGCGGACTGGCCGGCTCGGCAGTGCTGGGAACGTTCCAGCTGCATCGCGAGCAGCTGTATTCCAGCGCCCTGACCAGCCAGCTTGATCCCGCCGACCCGGTGGTGGCGCAGCGCCTGCGCCTCCAGCAGCAGCTGTACGCCGCGCAGATCACCGACCCGGTGCTGCGCAGCGCCCAGGGCAGCGCGCAGCTGGCGCAGACCGCGCGCCGCGAAGCCAACGTGCGTGGCTTCAACGATGTGTTCACCCTGAGCGGCTGGCTGGCAATCGGCTTCCTGTGCTGGTTGCTGCTGCTGTCGCTGCGTACCGCCGTGCGCAAACAATGGCGCAAGCGCCATCCTTCCTCTCCCGCTGCGGCTGCGACCGCGGCACCGCGCTGAGTTCACTGCCATGCCTCCCGTCCCGCCCCGTCCAGACGACACCGACGCTGCCGAGAACGTCACCCCGCCACCGCCTACCGATGCGGCGCCTGCGGCGACGCCTGCCGCGCCCGCCGCCGCGCCGAAGTACCTCAAGCCGAGTTCGCGCAGCGTGGTGGTGATGGTGGTAGTGGCGTTGCTGGGCATCGCGCTGATCCTGCGCGCCTGGCATCTGTGGCCGTTCACCAGCAGCGTGATGGTGACCGACAACGCGTACGTGCGTGGTCAGATCACGGTGATGGCGCCACAGGTGAACGGCTACGTCACCGAGGTACTGGTGAAGGATTTCCAGCACGTGAAGCAGGGCGAGCCGCTGCTGCGCATCGACGACCGCATCTATGCGCAGCGTGTGGCGCAGGCACAGGCAACGCTGGACAGCGCGCGCGCGGCGCTGGCCAATTCGGACCAGTCGCAGGCGCAGAACCGCGCGCAGATCGCTTCGGCGCAGGCCACGCTGTCGGCGGGACAGGCTGAGCTGCAGCGCTCGCGCAATGAAGCCAAGCGCTACGAGGAACTGGCGGCGCAGCAGCTGGTATCGATCAACGACCGCGACAAGTTCCGCACCACCCAGGCCTCGGCACAGGCCAGCGTCCAGCAGTCACAGGCGCAGATCCGCATTGCCGAGGAGACCCTGGTTTCGACCCAGGTCTCGCGCAAGAGCCTGGAGGCACAGGTGGAAAGTGCGCAGGCACAGCTGGAACTGGCGCGCATCGACTTGGCCAATACGGTGATCCATGCACCGCGCGATGGGCAGATCAGCGAGGCCAGCGTGCGCGTGGGCCAGTACGTGGCGGCCGGTTCGCAGCTGCTGTTCCTGGTGCCGGATGCATTGTGGGTGGTGGCCAACTACAAGGAAGGCCAGACCTGGAAGATGGCGATCGGGCAGCCGGCGTCGTTCTCGGTGGATGCGTTCCAGGGCCAGGTGCTGCGTGGCCGCGTGGAAGAGATCGCGCCGGCCACGGGCTCGGAGTTCAGCGTGCTGCGCCCGGACAATGCCAGCGGCAATTTCACCAAGGTGGTGCAGCGGTTGCCGGTGCGGATCTCGATCAACGGGGAGCAAGAACTGGCGGCGCGGTTGCGGCCGGGCATGTCGGTGATCGTGCGGGTGGATACTGCGACGAAGCCGATGGACTAAACGCTGGCCTGCTTGACTGCGCGGCTTCGTCGAAGGCAGCAAACGGCGGAGCCCCTCGTGGCTGATCGTTGCGGTTGGATTGGTGGGATTGGCCGGGTGGGTGAGGCAGGCGGGACACGCCGTGAACCCATCCCTGGGGGCTCGTAGGCGCCATCCATGGCGCCTGCGGTCCCGCCTACCCCACCCACCCGGCCACGGACAGGTTCCGTGCGCGTCAGCCACGTGAATCAAAGGATGAAAATCAAAAGCGAAAGCGCGCGGCTCCGCTTTTTTGTAGTGTTGAGCCATGCTCGACTGCTTTGCTGCAGGAACAGACGACAACGATGAAATTCAACGCACTGGCCCGCAAGGCGGCCAAGGGTTCTGCGCCACTGGAGCATGGCGGTGCGGTCGAGGTGGAAGACCTGATCGGCTTCGTGCTGGAGCATGGTGCCGAAGGTGCAGCCGAGATTGAACGTCTGTGCGCGCTGCATGGCTGGCGCGAGGAGTTCCAGTACAACGGCGATGGCACGCATTTCGCGCCGATGGCGCCGTGGGCAAAGGCCTGTGCTGCGTTCGGGTGCGGCGGCGTGGCGGCGATGTTGCCGCTGCTGGATCAGCCGCGCATGGCGAACTACGCGATCGGGGTGCTGGAAGAGGTGCGCAGCGAGGCTTCGGTTGCCGCCCTGCTGGCGTTCTGCGGACAGGCCGATTTCAGCCAGGATGATCCCACGTCAGCTCCTTGGCGGGCGTTGGCTGCGCTGAACGTGCTGCTGTCGTTCGACAAGGGTGTGGCGGTGTCTACGGATATCCAACAGACGTTGCTGCAGCGTGTGCAGCGCGCGTGGGGCCAAGCGCCGACGCCGCAACGCCAGTGCATGGCGCTGTATGCCGCGCGCGGCGCACGCGTTGCCGAGGCGTTGGACTGGGTGCAGTCACTGGTGCTGGAGGATGCGGAGTTGATCGCCGCACGCAAGGCAGTGCTGAAGCATCTGCGCAGGCATCTGTGAGATGGGGTCAGATCCCTTTGCCACTGGCAAAGGGATCTGACCCCAATCGCGAGGATACCGGCCAGCGGCCGGCACTACCGTTCCGTCAGCCGGCGCAGCGGGCGCAGAGCCCGTGCACTTCCAGCGTCTGTGCCTGCGGCTGGAAACCGAGTTCCTTGGCCCGCTTCTCCAGCTGGGTCACGATCTCGCGGTCTTCCAGTTCCACCGCGCTGTGGCAGCTGTTGCAGATCAGGAACGGCACCGAATGGGCCGCACTGCTGGGATGGTGGCAGGCCACGAAGGCATTGACCGATTCCAGCTTGTGCACGAAGCCATTGGCCATCAGGAAATCCAGCGCGCGGTACACGGTAGGCGGGGCATCAGCGCCCACACCCTTGCCGTTGCGCACCCACTCCAGCAGCTCGTAGGCCTTGACCGGCTTGCCGGCCTCGGCGATCAGCTTGAGCACGTTGGCGCGGATCGGGGTCAGGCGCAGCCCGCGCTCACGCGAGACACGCTCGACCACCGCCACGAAATCCGAAGCGTCGTGGACATGGTGGTGCGGGGCCGTACAGGCGGTTTTGGCGGACATGCGCGTTCTCCAGTTCGGGCGTGGGCCGGTGGGCTCAGGCCGTTGCTACCTTGGTGATGGCCACATCGATGCGTTTCAAGGCCTGCTCGCGGCCGGCCAGGTACACGGTATGGGAAATGTCAGGGCTGACCTGGGTGCCGGTGATGGCCACGCGCAGCGGCTGGGCGACCTTGCCCATGCCCATTTCCAGCGCCGCAGCTGCATCGTGCAGGGCCACGCCAACAGCCTCGGCGGTCCACTCCGGCAGGGCTGCCAGCAGCTCGCGGGCCTTGCCCAGCGGCAGTTCCGCACCGGCCTTGAAGTGCTTGGCCACGGCCGCTTCATCGTACTCGTTCAGCGGCTGGTACCAGACCACGGCCTTCTCGGCCATTTCCTTCAGGGTCTGCACGCGCTCGCGCAGGGCGATCACCACGTCCACCGGCGCCGGTCCAGCGGCCACGTCCAGGCCCAGCTTCTGCAGCTGGTAGACCAGGTGCGGCGCGATCGCGGCCGGTTCCTCGGTCTTCAGGAAGTGCTGGTTGACCCAGCCCAGCTTGGCCATGTCCAGGCGCGAGGCCTTGGAATTGCAGTCCTTCACGTCGAACAGGTCGATCAGTTCCTGGCGGCTGAACAGCTCCTGGTCGCCGTGCGACCAGCCCAGCCGGGCCAGGTAGCTCAGCAGCGCGTCGGGCAGGTAACCGGCGTCCTTGTACTGCATCACGTCGGCCGCGCCGGTGCGCTTGGACAGCTTGGCGCCCTGCTCGTCCAGGATCATCGGCATGTGGCCGAACTTCGGTACCGGCGCGCCGATACCTTCGTACAGGTTGATCTGGCGCGGGGTATTGTTGATGTGGTCGTCGCCACGGATGACTTCGGAAATCTTCATGTCCCAGTCGTCCACCACCACCGCGAAGTTGTAGGTGGGGTAGCCGTCCGGACGGAAGATGACCATGTCATCCAGTTCGCTGTTGGCGATCTCGATACGGCCCTTGATCAGGTCATCGAACACCACCGTGCCTTCAAGCGGGTTCTTGAAGCGGATGACGCGGTTCGGGTCGTCCCGGTACGGCAGCCCCTGATCGCGCGCGGCGCCGTTGTAGCGCGGCTTTTCCTGCTTGGCCATCGCGGCCTCGCGCATGGCATCCAGCTCTTCGCGGGTTTCATAGGCGTAGTACGCCTTGCCGTCGGCGATCAGCTGCTCGGCCACTTCCTTGTACCGGGCGACGCGCTCGGTCTGGTAGAACGGACCTTCGTCGTAGTCCAGGCCCAGCCACTCCATCGCCTCCAGGATGGCGTCGATCGCGCCCTGGGTGCTGCGTTCGCGGTCGGTGTCCTCGATGCGCAGCACGAACTCGCCGCCACGATGGCGGGCCTCCAGCCAGCAGTACAGCGCGGTGCGGGCGCCACCGATATGCAGGTAGCCGGTGGGACTGGGGGCGAAGCGGGTGCGGCAGGTCATGGAGGGCTCGAGGAACGGGTATCCCCCGATTTTACCAGCCCTCCGTCCCCTGCGGAAAAAGGGGACGGAGGGGATCAAGTCGCTACTCCCCCGCTCCTGCGGGGATGCGCGGGCAATGGAGGGGAAATACGACCTGATCCCTCCGTCCCCTTTTCAGGGCTCGGGCTTGCGCGGGAACGGCTGCTCGCGCATGGCGGCGTGGTAGGCGAAGGAGGCAACGATGGCAGCGGCCTGCTTCAGGTCTTCCGGTTCGGCGTGGTCCCAGGTGTCCAGGTGGCTGTGGTGGACGTTGCTGAAATAGTCCAGCTTGTCCTGGATGAACTGGAAGCCCGGCAGGCCGATGCGGTCGAAGCTGATGTGGTCGGTGCTGCCGGTGTTGCGGGTAGCCACGGTGGTTGCACCCACGTCATGGAACGGGGCCAGCCAGGCTTCGAAGATCGGCATCGCCGCCAGGTTTTCCTGTGCGTAGATGCCACGGAAGCGACCCGAGCCGTTGTCCATGTTGAAGTAGACCTGGAACTTGCCGTAGTCACGGGTCTTCTGCAGCGCACCGGTCGGCTCGCGCAGCGAGGCAGGCAGCGCCTTCTGCGCCGGGTCGGTCGGCTCGGGGAATCGACCGAAGTGCTTGGCCACGTATGCCTGCGAGCCGATCAGCCCCTGTTCCTCGCCACTCCACAGCGCAACCCGGATGGTGCGCTTGGGCTTGGCGCCGCTGGCCTTGAGGATGCGCATGGCCTCCATCATCACCGCCACGCCGGCCGCGTTGTCGGCTGCGCCGGTGCCGCTGTGCCAGGAATCCAGGTGCGCACCGATCATCACCACTTCGTCGGGCCTGCTGCTGCCGCGGATCTCGGCCAGCGTGTTGTAGCCGGGCTGGTCCGCTTCATCGGTGAAGCGAGCGGCCACATCCACGCGCAGGCGCACGCTCTGCTTGGCTTCCAGCGCGCGTACCAGCGGATTGAAGTGCTCGGCGATCATCGCCAGTTCGGGAATGCCGACCGACTCGCCGGCCTTGCGCGAGCCACCACCGGCCACGCGGATGATGCCGTTGTCCCAGCTGCTGATGCTGATCGAGGCCAGCGCCCCTTCTTCGACGAAGAACGCGTTGACCTTCGCCGCCAGCGCCTGCTTCTCCTGGTATTCCTTGACCCGCTTGGCACGGTCGGCGGCCACGTCCTTGTCCTTGGGCAGGGTGAACTCCTGCAGGCCTTCCAGCGAGGTGGCGTCGTGCCGGTGCGAATCGGCGTCGGTGCCACGCTTGTATTCGCGTGCTTCGCCCAGCAGCAGGATCTTGCCGCGCAACTTGCCGCGATACTTCTCGATGTCCTCGGGCTTCTTGATGTCCACCTGCAGCAGTTCGCCCTCGACCGGGCCCCTGGTGCCCGGCGTCCACGCCTTGGGCAGGGCATGCAGTGGCTGCACACGATCGCCCAGCATCTCCACGCTGGCCGAGGTGAATTCCCAGCCACGGCCGAATTCGTCGAAAGCTTCGTCGTGGACGTTGTCCAGCTTCCATTCGCTGAACTTGCCGCGGGTCCAGGCGTTGGCGCGGCCCATCGCCGGCGAATTGGTCAGGCGCGGCCCGATGCGTTCGGTGAGGTAGCTGAAGGTGTCCATCACCTGCGATTTGTGGAACGCCTGCTGCCGGATCTTGCCGACCATGTCCAGGTCCACCGGCTCGCGCTGCTGCGCCACCGCATTGCCACCCATCGCCAGCGCTACTGCCAGCACGCCCCACTTCAGCACATCGCACCCCTGCCCTTCGGCTCGATCATCAACCGGTCGAGTCTAGCCAGCCAGGGCGCCGGGCCCCCGTCCCATCGGTCATGGGCATCTGGTAGATCCACGCCATGCGTGGATGGGGCCTTGCGCGGCTGTCACCCCTTCCACCCGAGCCACAGCTGCGCACGCTCCGGCAACAGCAGCAGCCAATGCCGCTGGTCGATGCTGCTGCAGCCAAACACGGTGGCGTGTTCCGGCCACTCCGCAGGCAGCCCGTCGATGCCGATCTCCGACAATGCCGCCGCCCCGGCCTTCCATGGCCGATAACGGGGCACCTCGCCCGCGAGCGCTCCGCGTCCGTGCCGCGCCTCCCGCAGCCAGTCCAGCCCACGCCGCTGCAGTCCCTCGCAGGTGATGGCGGCCAGCTGGAAGCGGACCAGGCCGGGGGCGATCCGTGCCCCCGGCAAAGCCGCCAACACCCCATGCGCCTGCAGCAGCGCATCCACTTCCAGCAGGGAGGGAATGCCCTGTCGTGCCCGTTGCTGCAATCCTTGGCGCCAACCCATGGCGTGCTCCTTACTTCTGCTCGGCCAGGGCGTACCAGTCGACCCGACGGGTCACCCACATCGCCAGCGCCAGGATCACGAACAGCAGCAGCGAGCCCATCAGCAGTGCATTGTTTTCCGACACCAGCAGCCCATACAGCGCGCCGTACAGCACGGTGAGCATCGCGGCGAAGCCCAGGCCGCGCTTCCAGTGACCCAGCACGTTGGCCAGGTACACCGCCTGCAGACTGATACAGGCCAGCGCCGAGACCAGGTAGGCCTGCCAGAAGGCGATGTGCTCGGACAGGCTGATCAGCAGCAGGAAGAAGATCGCCAGCGCCAGGCCGACCATCAGGTACTGCAGCGGGTGGATGCGCAGCGACTTGATCAGCTCGAACAGGATGAAGCCAACGAACGTCAGCACCACGAACAGCACGCCGTACTTGGAAGCGCGGTCGGCCTGGGTATAGGTATCGACCGGGTCCACCAGCGAGACCTGCACCGCCTGCGCGTCCAGGTCATCGCCTTCGTGCAGTCGCTGCTGCGCGTCCGATGCCAGCGAGGACACGGCCCAACGTGCATCGAAGCCCTGTGCATCCACACGCCGCTCGTTGGGCAGGAACGCACCGGCAAACGACGGGTGCGGCCAGCTGGAGCGAAGGGCGATCTGGTTGTCATCGCCCACCGGCACCACCGACAGCGAGCGGCTGCCATCGAGCTGCAGTTCCAGTTCCACGCTGCTGGCCGCCAGGGTGCCTCCGCTGCGCGAGATGCCGGCGATCGGTGCATGCAGCCCACGGCCCAGTGCGGATGCGCCGGCCACGCCCGGCAGCAGCTTGACCTGCTGTCCATCAACGCGCAGGTTCGGCGTACCGACCAGACCGCGCGCATCGGACACGCCCAGCGCGATGTAGGCCTCACCATAGGTCGTGCCATCGTGCTCCGGGTAGTCATCCTCGCTGAAGGTCGCCTTGAGCTGGCCATTCCAGCTGTACACCGGCACCTTGAACAGGCCGACCGAACGCTGGCTTGGCAGCAGCTCGCCGCTGATCTGCAGGGTGGCCGGCGGCTGCAACCAGTAGCCCTGGGTGGTCTGCAGCTCGGTCTTCTTGTTGCCCTGCGCATCGACCACTTCCACCAGCTGGCGCTTGGACCACGGCACCACGCGCACTGGCCCGACCACGCGCTGGGTACCGGCACGGCTTTCGGCCACCCGCGAATAGGCCTCTTCGCGATAGGCGCTGCGCTCGGTGATGACGCTGCGGATCAGAAACAGCGGGATCAGCAGCAGCAGGATCAGGCCGCCGACAATGGCGAACCGCAGCAGCATCTTCAGGGATTTCATCGTCCGTCCTCGTTGGAGAGGACTGCAGGATGGATCGCTGCGGTGAGCAGGGTTTGTGGCGAATTTGAAGCGAGTGTGAAGTCAGCGCCGCTGGCGCTGCCCAGGTATCGCCAGCGGCAGCCACAGGCTGGCCACGGTGCCGCCTGCTTCGCGCGGCTGCAGGCCGGCGCGGCCGTCATGCAGGCGCGCGACTTCCTGCACGAAGGGCAGGCCGAGGCCGGAACTGCGGCGGCCGGTGCCGGGTCGGGCCAGCGAATAGAAGCGTTCGAACACGCGCTCGCGTGCGTAATCGGGAATGCCCGCGCCACGGTCGGCAACCTGCAGGCGTACACCCTGCCCGTCCAGCTGTGCATCCAGCTGCACCTGTGCCCCGGGCGGCGAGAACGCAATGGCGTTGTCGATCAGGTTGTGCAGCGCTTGCCGCAGCAGATAACCATCGCCCTGCACACGCAGGTCGGGCACCTGGTCGATATGCAGCTCGACACCGGCTGCCTGCGCGCGTACCTGCGCTGCCGTTGCGGCTTCCTGCAGCAGCGCGGGCAAGGCAATCGGATCACGGGTCTGCAACCAGCCGTGCTGCTCGACCTCGGCCAGCGCCAGCAGCTTGTCGATGGTTTCGGTCAGCCGCTCCTGCTGGTCGACGATGCTACGTGCGAAATGCGCGCGGTCGGCGTCGGCCATCGGCTCCTGCAGCAGTTCGGCCGCACCGCGGATCGCCGCCAACGGACTTTTCATCTCGTGGGTCAGCGATTGCACATACTGTTCGACGTACGCCTTGCCTTCCAGCTTGCGCCGCATCGTCTCCAGCGCCTGGCCAAGCTCGCCGATCTCATCGTTGCGGCGCTTGGGCGGTGGCACCGGCTCACCGGCACTGACCGCCCGCGCATAGCGGCTGAGCTGGCCCAGGCCGTTGGTCAGCCACATCGTCACCAGCACACCCACCAGCGCCGACAGGCCGATCAGCCACGCGCCGCGTTCGATGATGGCGCGCTGGCTGGCGGCAATGAACGGATCGATGCTGCGGTTGGGCTGGGCCAGGCTGAGCACGCCGATCAGGGTGCTGCCATCGACCGGGTCGTACACCGGCGCGGCCACGTGCATCACCGTGTTGCTGTCATCGCCCGGCGTTTCCGGGCTGGAGCGCGCGCCGTACTCGCCGCGCAGCGTGCGATAGACATCATTCCAGCGCGAATTGTCGCGGCCCACATCGCGGCCCAACGAGTCGTAGATCACGATGCCCTTGGCGTCGGTGATCGTCACCCGGTAGTCCAGCGCACGCTTGGGGAAGCGCCAGACCATGGCCTTCAGGTCACGCTGCCGGGCCTTGGCCAGGTTGCGGGTGAAGCTGCCGTTGCGGATGGTGCCGGCCTTGACGTCGGCGGCAGCCATCTCGGCCAGCACATTGGCCGCGTCCACCAGGGTCGATTCCATCGCCTGGCGCACGCCCGGCTTCACTTCATTGACGAAAACGCGCATCACGAAGAACGCGGCGATGCCCACGATCAGGAAGAAGCCCAGGAACAGTTTCAGGACCAGACGCACCCGTCAGACCTCCAGGGCGTAGCCGAGGCCGCGATGGGTGCGGATCGGCTCACCGCTGGCGCCGGCCGCCCGCAGCTTGGCGCGCAACGTCTTGACGTGGGTGTCGACGGTGCGGTCAGCGCTGTCGGCGGCGCTGTCCCAGCCACGGTCCATCAACTGGGCGCGGCTGAGGATCGCGCCGGGGCGCTGCAGCAGCGCTTCCAGCAGGGCATATTCATAGCGGGTCAGGTCCAGCGCGTGGCCCTGGAAGCGGATGCGGCGGCCTTCACGATCGATGGCGAAGGCACCATGTTCCTGCCAGCCGGTCTCGGCACCCGAGGCGGCCGGAGCGGGCGTGGCACGCCGCAGCCGGGCACGCACCCGCGCCACCAGCTCGCGCGGCGAGAACGGCTTGGCCATGTAGTCGTCGGCCCCCAGCTCCAGGCCCAGCACGCGGTCGAGTTCGTCGTTGCGTGCGGTCAGGAAGATCACCGGCACCTGCGCCACCGGCCCCGGCAGGGCGCGCAGCCGGCGACAGACCTCGAAACCACTGAGGTCTGGCAGGCCGACATCCAGCACCACCAGGTCGATATCGCCGGCCTGCAGCTGCTGCAGGGCTTGCCCGCCCAGCAGGCTGTGGCTGGCCGCATAGCCTTCGCTGCGCAGCGCATAGAGCACGGTTTCGGCGATGGCCGCTTCGTCTTCAACCACCAGGACATGGGTAACAGGCGCTGTCATGGCGCGCAGCATAGCCGCTGCGGCCCTCGCCCCGTACACTGCCGCCCATGAACTATCGCCACGCCTTCCACGCCGGCAACCACGCCGATGTCCTCAAGCACATCGTGCAGCTGGCCCTGATCGACAGCTTCAAGCGCAAGGACAGCCCGTTCTTCGTGCTCGACACCCACGGCGGTGCCGGCCGCTACCTGCTGGCCAGCGAAGAAAGCCGCAAGACCCTTGAGGCCGAATCCGGGGTCATGCGGCTGATGGCCCAGCCCAAGCTGCCGGAGGTGGTCGAGCGCTACCTCAAGGCAGTGCAGGCCGACAATCCGGTCGGCGCGATGATCGCCTACCCCGGCTCGCCGCTGCTGAGCGCGCAGGCCATGCGCCCGCAGGACCGCATGGCGGTGTGCGAGCTGCAGGAGGACGAAGCCGCGTCGCTGAAGACCCTGTTCGCCCATGACAGCCGCGTCGGCGTACACCCCGGTGACGGCTACGCGCTGCTGCGCTCGCTGCTGCCGCCCAAGGCCAACGGCGCCAAGATCGGCCGCGGCCTGGTCCTGATCGACCCGCCCTACGAGGCCCAGGATGCCGAGTACCAAGCGATCCTGGCCGCGCTGGCCGAGACCCTGGCGCGCTGGCCGCAGGCCACCTGTGCGGTCTGGTTCCCGATCAAGCAGCGCCGCACCATCCTGCATTTCCTGCGCAAGGCCACCGCACTGCCGGTGAAGTCGGCGATGACCATCGAGTTCCTGGTGCGCCCGGACGACTCGCCGCTGCGCCTCAACGGCAGTGGCATGCTGGTGCTTAATGCGCCCTGGCAGTTCGACCGCGTGGTCGGCCCGGCCCTGCCGGCGCTGCGCCAGCATCTGGGCGAACCCGGTGCCAGCACCCGCCTGGACTGGCTGAAGACGGCCGAATAAGGGCCTTCACGAGGCTGTACGACCGTGAGCCTTTCGTTCACGGAATACAGCCCCGGTGATGACACAATCGATGGACCACCAAGGAATCACCCGGTATGGCCACTCGCAACCGCATGCCGCCCTGGCATGAGATCTTCAAGGCTCCCAGCGGCCACGAGCTGCTGATCCGCCCCATCCGCCCGGAAGATGGCGCGCCGCTGCAGGCCGCCTTCAGCCTGTTCGGGCCGGAAGAAATCCGTGACCGTTTCCTGCAGTCGGTGACCGAGCTGTCGCCGGAAACCACCCAGCGCCTGACCCACCCCAATCCGAAGACCGAGATCACCCTGGTCGCCGCCGAGTCGCTGCCGGCCGGTGAGGCCGTGGTCGGCGCGGTGGCCCGTGCCTCGATCATCCCCGGTACCCGCGAAGCCGAATACGCGATCCTGATCAGCCGGTTCCTGATCGGCCAGGGCCTGGGCCGCCAGCTGATGCGCAAGCTGGTGAAATGGGGCCGCGGCAAGTACCTGGACCGCCTGTACGGCGATGTCGCCGCCGAGAACGAGCCGATGAAGCAGCTGGCCGCCTCGCTGGGCTTCAAGCCGGTGCCGCACCCGAACGGGGCCGAGGGCCTGGTGCGGATGGTGCTGGAGCTGGACAACTGACGGTAGCGCCGGGCCCTGCCCGGCGATGTTGATCCGACCGCTGCGCTCGCCGGGCATGGCCCGGCGCTACCCCGGTCACGTAACGATCATGGGCCCGGCGGGGGCTTCTGCTAAAATCCGCAGTTCATGTCGCGTACTCCCTACCCCGCCCCGCCGCTGCCCCGTGCCGGCCAGCTCCGCGCCTGGTGGCGCGCCCCCGCCTCGCCCACTGCCCTGGCCTGGTATCTGGCCCAGGCCGCGCGCACGCATGACGCCCCGGTACTGGTGGTGGCCCGTGACAACCACGGTGCCAACCAGCTCGAAGCGGACCTGCATACTCTGCTGGGAGGCGACCCGAGCCTGCCGGTGGTGGCGTTCCCGGATTGGGAAACGCTGCCCTACGACCGCTTCAGCCCGCACCCGGACATCATTTCGCAGCGCCTGTCCGCCCTGCACCGCCTGCCCACGCTGAAGCGTGGCCTGGTGGTGGTGCCGGTGCAGACCCTGCTGCAGCAGTTGGCGCCCCGTAGCTACGTCATCGGTGGCAGCTTCAATCTTGAAGTCGGCCAGCGCCTGGACCTGGAAGCGGAGAAGCGTCGCCTCGAAAGCGCCGGTTACCGCAACGTGCCGCAGGTGATGGACCCGGGTGACTTCGCCGTGCGCGGTGGCCTGCTTGACGTCTACCCGATGGGCGCCGACGAGCCGCTGCGAGTGGAGCTGCTGGACGAAGACATCGATTCGATCCGTGCGTTCGATCCGGAAAGCCAACGCTCGCTGGACAAGGTCGAGGCGGTGCACATGCTGCCCGGCCGCGAAGTGCCGATGGACGACGCCAGCATCGCGCGGGTGCTGGCCACCCTGCGCGAGCGCTTCGACGTCGATACCCGCCGCAGTTCGCTGTACCAGGATCTGAAATCGGGCCTGGCGCCGGCTGGCATCGAGTATTACCTGCCGCTGTTCTTCGAGCGCACCGCCACCCTGTTCGACTATCTGCCGGCCGGCAGCCTGCCGGTGGTCTGCGTCGGTGCCGCTGAAGCGGCAGAGACCTTCTGGACGCAGACCGGCGAGCGCTACGAGCAACGCCGCCATGATGTTGAACGGCCGCTGCTGCCACCGTCGGCACTGTACCTGTCGCCGGACCTGCTGCGCGAGCGTCTGAACGACGCACCGCGCATCGAGGTATGGGCTGCCGATCACGCGCGCATTGCCGAGGCGCATGCGCTGGGCGACCAGCCGTTGCCGCCGCTGCCGGTGGCCGCACGCGAGGCGCCGGCCGGTGACGCACTGAAATCCTTCCTCGGCCATTATCCCGGCCGCGTGCTGATTGCCGCCGATTCACCCGGCCGCCGCGAGGCCCTGCTGGAAGTGCTGCAGGCCGCCGAGCTGAAGCCGCCAGTGGTGGCCGATCTGCTGTCCTTCCTGGCCAGCGACGAACGCTTCGCCATTGCCGTGGCGCCGCTGGAAGACGGCTTCGCATTGGACGCACCGCACATCGCGGTGCTGACCGAACGCCAGCTGTTCCCCGAGCGCGCGGGCAGCACGCGCCGCACGCGCCGCGCCGGACGTGAGCCGGAAGCGATCATCCGCGATCTCGGCGAGCTGACCGAAGGCGCGCCGATCGTGCACGAGGACCATGGTGTCGGCCGCTATCGCGGACTGATCGCGATGGACGTCGGTGGCATGCCCGGCGAATTCCTGGAAATCGAATACGCCAAGGGCGACCGGCTGTACGTGCCGGTCGCGCAGCTGCATCTGATCAGCCGCTATTCCGGCGCCTCGGCCGAGACCGCACCCCTGCATTCGCTGGGTGGCGAGCAGTGGAGCAAGGCCAAGCGCAAGGCTGCCGAGAAGGTGCGCGACGTGGCCGCCGAGCTGCTGGAGATCCAGGCCCGCCGCCAGGCGCGTGCCGGACTGGCACTGCAGGTGGACCGCGCGATGTACGAGCCGTTCGCCGCCGGTTTCCCGTTCGAGGAAACCCCGGACCAGCTGGCCGCCATCGACGCCACCCTGCGTGACCTGGCCAGCAGCCAGCCGATGGACCGCGTGGTCTGTGGCGATGTGGGCTTCGGCAAGACCGAAGTCGCGGTGCGTGCCGCGTTCGCTGCCGCCAGCGCTGGCAAGCAGGTGGCGGTGCTGGTGCCGACCACGCTGCTGGCCGAACAGCATTACCGCAATTTCCGCGACCGCTTCGCTGACTATCCGATGAAGGTCGAGGTGCTGTCGCGCTTCAAGAGCACCAAGGAGATCAAGGCCGAGCTGGAGAAGGTCGCCGCCGGCACCATCGACGTCATCGTCGGCACCCATCGCCTGCTGCAGCCGGACGTGAAGTTCAAGGACCTGGGCATGGTCGTCGTCGACGAGGAGCAGCGCTTCGGTGTGCGCCAGAAGGAGGCGCTGAAGGCACTGCGCGCCAACGTGCACCTGCTGACCCTGACCGCCACGCCGATCCCGCGCACGCTGAACATGGCGATGGCCGGCCTGCGCGATCTGTCGATCATCGCCACCCCGCCGCCGAACCGGCTGGCGGTGCAGACCTTCATCACCCAGTGGGACAACGCGCTGCTGCGCGAAGCCTTCCAGCGCGAGCTGGCACGCGGTGGCCAGCTGTATTTCCTGCACAACGATGTGGAAAGCATCGGCCGCATGCAGCGTGAGCTGTCCGAACTTGTGCCCGAAGCGCGCATCGGCATCGCCCATGGGCAGATGCCCGAGCGCGAGCTGGAAAAGGTGATGCTGGACTTCCAGAAGCAGCGCTTCAACGTGCTGCTGTCGACCACGATCATCGAATCGGGCATCGACATCCCCAACGCCAACACCATCATCATCAACCGTGCCGACCGCTTCGGCCTGGCCCAGCTGCATCAGCTGCGTGGCCGCGTCGGTCGTTCGCACCACCGCGCCTATGCGTATCTGGTTGTACCGGACCGTCGCTCGATCACGCCCGACGCGGAAAAGCGCCTGGAAGCAATCGCATCGATGGACGAACTGGGCGCCGGCTTCACCCTGGCCACGCACGATCTGGAAATCCGCGGTGCCGGTGAACTGCTGGGCGAAGACCAGAGCGGGCAGATGGCCGAAGTGGGCTTCAGCCTGTACACCGAGCTGCTGGAACGCGCCGTGCGCAGCATCAAGCAGGGCCATCTGCCCGACATCGATGCCGGCGAAGAAGCGCGTGGCGCCGAGGTCGAACTGCATGTGCCGGCGCTGATTCCGGACGACTACCTGCCGGACGTGCACACCCGTCTGACGCTGTACAAGCGCATTTCCAGCGCGCGCGACAGCGATGCGCTGCGCGAGCTGCAGGTGGAGATGATCGATCGTTTCGGCCTGCTGCCGGATGCGGCCAAGAACCTGTTCGCCATCGCCGAGCTGAAGCTGCAGGCCAGCATGCTGGGCATCCGCAAGCTGGACCTGGGCGAGAACGGTGGCCGTATCGTGTTCGAATCCAAGCCGAACATCGACCCGATGGCGGTGATCCAGCTGATCCAGAAGCAACCGAACCTCTATGCCATGGAAGGTCCGGACAAGCTGCGCGTCAAGCATCCGCTGCCGCTGCCCGAAGACCGCTTCAATGCCGCACGTGCGCTGCTGCTGACCCTGGCCCTGCGCTGATCGATATCCAAGGTTCCGGTCCGCCGCGGGCGGCAGACCGGTGCCCTTTCCGTTTACTGCGCCCGCGACAAGGAGTGTTGCCGTGAATCGTTTCGCCCCCCTTCTGCTCGCCACCAGCCTGGGCCTGCTGGCCGCCTGCCACAGCGGCATGAGCAACCGTGATTACCTGCACGAAAATGTCGCCAGCTGGAACGGCACGGTCAGCATGGTCGAACAATGGACCAACGGCCCGAACGGCGAGTCCTTCCATGCGTCGCTGCAGGATGGCAAGAGCATGCAGCAGCATCGCTTCGGCCTGAAGAACGCGCACAAGGAAATCGCCGACCGGCTGGTCTTCGTCCAGCAGTTCACCCATGGCAAGGACGCCGATGCACTGCACCAGAACCTGCTCGATTCCCTGAAGAGCACCGAACAGATGTTCGCGGTGATGGAACAGCTGGCTGCCCTGCCCGATGGCTACAGCGAAGAACAGGTCACCCCGCTGCTGCGGACGCTGGATGAAGCCGTGACCAAGATGGACGAAGACATGCAGACCCTGAGCGACGCGCAGGACGCCTTCGCCAAAGCCCATCGCATCCACCTGCAGACCACCGGCTGAGCCACGCCGCCCCGGTTGCCGATGCGGCCGGGGCGATGACACGCTGCACGACTGAACGTACGGCCCCACGCGATACCGTCGATGCGCCCCGCGCAACACCGATGCGGGTACCCTATGCGCCGCCTTGGCCCGCTCTTGCGGGCCTTTCCGTTTCCTGCGCGGCTTCGCCGCGCCGCCAGTTCCGATGCCCCTGCCCAGACCTCCCGACCTCCTGCACGCGCAGGCCTGCCTGATCGACGCCCTGTCGATGTCACTGCAGATGCGTGATGCCTATACCCGCCACCACTGCGACCGCGTGGGCCTGCTTGCGCAGCACCTTGCCCTGCATTGCGACCTGGATGAAGAAGCCTGCGCGCAGGTCGCCCTGGCCGCACGCTTCCACGATATCGGCAAGATCGGCATTCCCGACGACGTACTGCTGAGCCCACGCCGGCACAGCGATGAAGAGCGCGCGATCATGCGCGAGCATCCGGTACGTGGCGAACACATCTTCCTGGCCACCGGTCGCAGTGATGCCGCGCCGGTCGCGCGCCTGATCCGCGCCCACCATGAAGCGTTCGACGGCAGCGGCTATCCCGATGGCCTGCTGGGCGAGAACATCCCGCTGGGCGCACGCATCGTCACCATCGTCGATGCTTATGATGCGATGACCAGTGCACGCCCCTATCGCGCAGCGATGGAGCATGAGACGGTGCTGCGGATACTCGATGAGCAGGCAGGTGGCCTGATCGATCCGTACGTGCTGCAGCGTTTCCACGGCATGCTCAAGCACGAGCCGGCGCTGGCCTGAGCATGCACGGGCCTGGCTGCGCCTCGCTTGCGCAGCCCCGGCAATCCTCGCAAGCTGATGATCGGCCAAAGACGGCCGCCTGCTTACGAGGAGCACCACCCATGAAAGGAAACACCCGCATCGCCGCACCGCTGGGACTGTTGCTGTTGGCCCTGGCGCCGTTCGCACAGGCCCAGCAGGAGGGCAACGCGCCCGCTGCCGCCTGCTTGTCGCGCAGCCAGATCAGCGCCAGCACCTCGCCCGCCGCCTTGATGAACGCCCTGTCCCGCTGCGTGCAGGATGGGCGAATGCAGGACGCCATCGATCTCTACAACATCGCCGGCGTATTCGCCCATTTCGATCGCCAGCGGGTTGCGGACGAGACCGGACACAGTGCCTACAACGCGCTGAAGGCGATGGCGGGTTCGGCGATGGGCGAGGAGAATCTCGGCCGCTTCGACAGCGCGTTGAAGGCGCAACTGACCCCCGACAAGGCGCCCGCCTATGTCGCTGGCATCTGTACCTTCAGCAAGCGCGTGGGGCCGCCCTCGTATACCCCCACCTACATGCTGGCCCATGGCATGTCCAACTTCACCGGCACGGGTGGCGGCCTGGTGCCAGGCTTCGACCCGGCCAGTGCATGGCAGGCGACGTTGTCGCAGTACCTGAAATGCCCGGGCTGAGCCGCAGCCGGTTGTAGTGGTTCCCCAATGAAAAGGCCCGGCTTGCGCCGGGCCTTCTGCTTCACGCAGTGCGGGCGATCGGTTACCAGATCACCACGCGCTTGTCGTCTGCGCGCACCATCGCATCACCGGCCTTGCACTGGAACGCAGCGGCATAGGACGGCATGTTCGACGGCGCACCGTTGGCACGGAAGTTCGCCGGTGCGTGCGGATCGGTGTTCAGGCGCACGCGCAGCTCACCGTCGGTGAAGTTGCGACGCCACACGGTGGCCCAGTTCATGAAGAAGCGCTGGTCCTGGCTGTGGCCGTCAACCTCGACGTTCGCCTTCGGGTTCTCCTTCAGCGCCATCTGCAGAGCATCGTAGGCCACGGTCAGGCCACCCAGATCACCGATGTTCTCGCCCAGGGTCAGCTTGCCCTTCACGAACACGCCCGGCACCGACTCGTAGCCGTCGAACTGGGCGACCAGCTGATCGGTGCGCTCGGTGAAGGCCTTGCGGTCGCTGTCGGTCCACCAGTTGTCGAAGTTGCCGTTGGCGGCGAACTGGCTGCCCGAGTCATCGTAGCCGTGCATCATCTCGTGGCCGATGACCGCACCGATGCCACCGTAGTTCAGCGCCGGATCGGCCTTGGCGTCGAAGAACGGCGCCTGCAGGATCGCCGCCGGGAACACGATCTCGTTCTTGGTAGCGTTGTAGTAGGCATTGACGGTCTGCGGGGTCATGCCCCACTCGGTCTTGTCCACCGGCTTGCCGACCTTGTCCAGCATGTATCGGTAGTTGAACGCGCGCGCAGCCTGCATGTTGCCCAGGTAGCTGTCACCGTTGGTCTGCAGGCCCGTCCACTCGCGCCACTTGTCCGGGTAACCGATCTTCGGAGTGAAGCTGGCCCACTTCTCCAGCGCCTTCTTCTTGGTTTCTTCGCCCATCCACGGCAGCTGCTCCAGGCGCGCCTTCAGCGCCACCGACAGGTTCTGCACCAGGTGCTGCATGGCCTCCTTGGATTCGGCCGGGAACACCGCATCGACATACAGTTGGCCGAGCGCTTCGCCCATGCCGCCGTTGACCGACTCTAGTACGCGCTTCCAGCGCGGCTGCATTTCCTGCTGGCCGCGCAGGGTCTTGCCATAGAACTCGAAGTTGGCCTTCTCGAACTGGCTGCTCAGGTACGGCGAGGCATCATCGATGGTGTGGAAGCGCAGGTAGGACTGCCAGGTGGCGGCCGGCACGTCTGCCAGCATCTTGTCCATCTCGCTGAAGAAGCCCGGTTGGGCCAGCGAGAACTTCTGCGCGGCCGGCACCTTCAGGGTGTCGAACAGCGCGGTCCAGCTGAAGTTCGGGGTCAGCTTGTCCGCGTCGGCGGCGCTGAGCGGGTTGTAGCGCTTGGCCGGGTCACGCATCTCGATGCGCGACATCGAGGCCTTGGCCAGGCGGGTCTCGAACGCCATCACCGCCTTGGCCTGCTCCGCGGCCTGCGCGGCGGCCACGCCGGACAGGGTCAGCACCTGCGCGATATAGGCCACATAGGCGTCGCGGATCTTGGCCTGTGATTCGTCGAAGTAGTAGCCCTTCTCCGGCAGGCCGAGGCCGCCCTGGCCGACATAGGCGATGACGTTGGCCGAATCCTTGTAGTCGGCGTTGGCGAACAGCGAGAACAGCACGCCCTGGCCCTGCGCCTGGCTGTCGCGCAGGTACTGGGTGATGGCGGCGGTGTCGTTCAGTGCGGTGATCTTGTCCAGCGTCGGCTGCAGCGGCGCCAGGCCGGCGGCCTCGATCTTCGCTTCGTCGTTGCCGGTCTTCCAGATGTCGCCGATCTTGGCTTCCACCGAGCCGGCCTTGGCCTGGCTGGCGGCGGCCTGCTGGACCAGCGCGTGCTGCACTTCCAGCGAGCGCTCACGAAGGATCTCGAAGCTGCCCCAGGTGGTCTGGTCGCCCGGCACCGGGTTGGCCTTCAGCCACTTGCTGTTGACGAAGCCGTTGAGGTCGGTGCATGCAGCGATGGACGGATCCAGATCGGCGCTGTTGAGCGAGATCAGCGCGGTCTTGATCTGCGACTGGTCGAACGCCGGCTTGGCGGCGTCGGCAGCGGGCGCGGTCTCGTTCTTGCCACAGGCGGCGAGCGAAGCGGCGATGGCGATGGTCAGGCCCAACGGGACCAGATTGCGGACGTTCATGGCGTGTCTCCAACGGCGAATCGTCCAGCGTAGCCGCTGCGGCGATGGCGGGGACCGGCCAAAGGTCACAGGACGATGCTTGGCCGCTACCATGGCCGCAATGAAGACCCTCATCCTTGCCACCCTTCAGAGCGATCCACTACGGCTTTATACGAGCCGTGCCCGACTGGTTGGCGTTGAACACCTGCCTGGTATCGTTGCCGCAACGATCGATGCCGAACCGCGCGCGCATCTGCTGGCGTGGTCGGCAGCGGAAACCGGCTGCGCGGGATTCAGCCAGCATGGCCTCAGCCTGGTCCTGCCGTTCCCGGTGATGAGCGCCGGCATCGGCAGCATGCAACGGGCCAAGGCAAGCGGTTTCGTCACCCTGTTCGTACGCACCGCCGAAGCGGGCGTGGTCGATGTGCTGGGGAGCGATGCGTTCCAGCAGATGGCACTGGATCGATTGCTGGCGCAGCAGGCCGCGCTGGGCGAACTGCTGGGTTGCACGCTGAGCGTGGAAGACTGGGGTTACGACTGCTGACGGCCGCACAGCCCTCATGGCGTGGCGCTACCAGAGCGCGGGGTAACCGCTGCCGAGCCAAAAGCCGTTGAGCCTGGCTCGCCCAACAAAAAGAAAGGCCGGCTTGCGCCGGCCCTTCGTTCTTACTTCGCCTTGCCCTGGTTGGCCACGGCTTCAGCAGCCTTGCGTGCCGCTTCCGGGTCACCCAGGTAGCGGAACGACTTCACGGTGAGGTCGTCATTCAACTCGAACAGCAGCGGGATGCCGGTCGGGATGTTCAGCTCGAGGATTTCCTCGCGCGACACGTTGTTGAGGTACTTGTACAGCGCGCGCAGCGAGTTGCCGTGGGCGGTGACCAGCACCGTCTTGCCATCCTTCAGCTGCGGCGCGATGACGTCGTGCCAGTACGGCAGCACGCGGTCCAGGGTGGTGGCCAGCGATTCGGTACCCGGCAGCGCGTTGCGGTCCAGGCCGGCGTAGCGACGGTCATGGATCGGATGGCCCGGATCTTCCAGGTCCATTGCCGGCGGCGGGATGTCGTACGAACGGCGCCACACCTTGACCTGGTCTTCGCCGTGCTTGGCGGCGGTCTCGGCCTTGTCCAGGCCCTGCAGGCCGCCGTAGTGGCGCTCGTTGAGGCGCCAGGACTTGTTCACCGGCAGCCAATCCTGATCAAGCTCGGCCAGCGCACCCTGCAGGGTGTGGATGGCGCGCTTGAGCACGGAGGTGTGGGCGACGTCGAACTGCAGGCCTTCCTCGCGCATCAGGCGGCCGGCGGCAGCCGCTTCCCGGCGCCCCTGCTCGGTCAGGTCGACATCGACCCAGCCGGTGAAGCGGTTGTCCAGGTTCCACTGGCTCTGGCCATGGCGCAACAGTACGAGTTTACGGGTCACTGCAGGGTCTCCAACGCGAGGAAAGGCAGGCGGCCATTGTAGCCCCGGCGCCCGCTCACCGCGCCGTGGCGGTGCGGATGTCATCCTGTGGCCGATGAATACCGTGATCGACCCCGGGCGCTGGGAAGGCAGCGTCAACGCCGCCCGCGAGCAGCAGAAACAGCTGGCCAGCCGTGTGCAGCGCCAGGACCGCCTGCCCGCCACCGTGCGCTGGCTGGCCGGGCTGGATGTCGGCTTCGAGGAAGACGGCGCGATCACCCGCGCGGCGGCGGTACTGCTCGACGCGGAGACCCTGCAGCCGGTGGCGCAGGAAATCGCCCGCATCCCTACCGTCATGCCCTATATCCCGGGCCTGCTCAGCTTCCGCGAACTGCCGGCGCTGCTGGCGGCATTGGCGCTGCTGCCGCGAACGCCGGATCTGGTGTTCGTCGATGGCCACGGCATCAGCCATCCGCGCCGCCTGGGCATTGCCGCACACCTGGGCGTGGTGACCGACCTGCCAAGCATCGGCGTGGCCAAATCGAAGCTGGTTGGCCGCTTCATCGAGCCGGGCGCCGAGGCAGGCGCGCATACGCCGTTGATGGACGGCAACGAGCAGCTCGGCTGGGTGCTGCGCAGCAAGCTGCGCTGCAAGCCGCTGTTCGTCGCCGGCGGACATCGGGTCAGCGCCGATACCGCGCTGGCCTGGGTGCAGCGCACGCTGCGCGGCTATCGCCTGCCCGAGCCTACCCGGTTGGCGGATCGGCTGGCCTCGCGGCGCGAAAAATAGCGGTGCAGCTGGGCAATACCGCTCAACGATGCACGTGACCGCGATGGCCCTGCGCGTCGGTCGCTGCATGATCGTGCCCGGTGTGATCGTCGTCCTTCGCTGCTGACGGCTGGCCACAGGCTTCGCCGCAGTGGTCGGCCTCGATCTGCAGGGTCACGTGTTCGATGCCGAAATCATCGTGCAGGCGATCACCGAGTTCGCGACGAAGGCGGTCGGCGTCGTCGCCTTCGCGCATCACGATGTGCGCGGTCAGTGCCGGCGTGCTGGACGCCAGCGCCCATACGTGCAGATCATGCACGTCCAGCACCGCGTCATGGTCGGACAGGCGGTCGCGCACCTTGGCCACGTCCATGCCCTTGGGCACGCCTTCCAGCAACACGTTTACCGCTTCGCGCATCAGCACATACGTGCGTGGCAGCACCCACAGACCAATCAGCACGGCCAGGATCGGGTCGATCGGCTTCCAGCCGGTCCATTGGATCAGCAGCGCACCGGCAATCACCGCCACCGAGCCGAGCATGTCAGCCCACACTTCCAGGTAGGCGCCCTTCACGTTGAGGCTCTCGCCACTGCCGGCCTGCAGCAGGCGCATGGAGATCATGTTGATCACCAGACCGACCGCAGCGATCACCAGCATGCCGGTGGAAGCGATCTCCTGCGGCTGGCGGAAGCGACCGATGGCTTCCCACAGGATGTAGCCGGCGACCACGAACAGCATGGCGCCATTGATCATCGCGCCCAGGGCTTCAAGGCGCGCATAGCCATAGGTGCGGCGTGCATCCGGCGGACGCCGGCTCAGCCGCACGGCCACCAGCGCGATCATCAGCGCCAGGGTGTCGGTGGCCATGTGCGCGGCATCGGACAGCAGCGCCAGGCTGTTGGTCCAGAACGCACCGACCACCTCCACCACGAGGAAGGTGGAGGTCAGGCCGAGCGCCCACCACAAGGGTTTCTCGTGGCGGATCTCGGATGGCAGGTGATCGTGGTCGTGACCCATGGCAACAGCTCCTTTGCGATGGAGGCAGGCTACGCCGACGGGCGTTGGGAAACTATCACGGTGTTTATAACATTGCAGGCCTGCACGACCGATGCTGCCGGGCATGGCCCGGCGCTACCGGTGTGACGTGCCCGCCTCCGGTAGCGCCAGGCCATGCCTGGCGAGCGCATCGGATCAGAACCCGAAACGCAGGCTCGCCCAGTACGCGCGACCGGGTTCGTTGTAGGTCGCCGCACCGGCATCACTGCTGTTGGCCTCGCGGAACAGGCGCTTGTCGGTCAGGTTGTTGACGCCGAAGCCCACGCTGACCGTGTCGGTCACCTTGTAGCGCGCGCTCACGCCCCAAACGTTGTACGCGCCGCGGGTCTGCAGCACGGTGGACGCATCGCAGTTGGCCGTGCAGCGCGGGTCGTTGTTGATGTTGGTCGTGGCCGGTTCCTGCTTGCCGTAGAAGGTGCCAGTCAGCAGCAGCGACAGCTGCTCGGTGGCCTGCCAGTCCAGCATGGTGTTGACGGTGTACTTGGGAATCACCGACAGCGGCTGGCCGGTGCTCTTGTTTTCGTTCTCCACCATGTAGGTGAAGTTGTTGCTCCACTTCAGGCGGTCGCCCTGCTCGCCCAGCAGCGGAATCACCAGGTTGCCCTCGAGCCCCTGCACGATGGCCTTGGGTGCGTTCTCCCAGCGGAAGATGCGGCCCTTGCTGTCGGCCGTCAGGCCGATCTGGGTGTAGCCGGCCTGGATCTTGTCCTTGTAGTCGTTGTGGAAGTAGGTCAGCGAGGCCTGCCAGCCGCTCTGCGGTGCCCACTCCACGCCCAGTTCCTTGTTCAGGCTGGTCTCTGCCTTCAGATCTGCATTGCCCTGCATATAACAACCGGCACCCAGGCTCGGCAATGCGTTCGGGCAGCCGTTGCCACGGGTGTAATACAGATAGTCCGGGTTGGACTGATACAGGTTCGGCGCCTTGAACGCACGCGCGATGCCGCCCTTCACCACCCAGTCGCTGTTGAGCCGGAACTGCGCGTTGAGGCTCGGGCTGGTGTTGTTGCCGAACTGGCTGTGATGGTCGAAACGCAGGCCCGGGGTCACGATCCAGCGTTCGCCCAGGTAGATGTTGTCTTCCACGTAGACAGCGGTGGTCTGCGCATCGGACTTGCCGCGTGCGCGGTCGGCCGAAAGGCCCGGAATGCCACCCCCGCTGCTGCTGGACTGGCTCATGGAATACGGATCGGTCAACCGGCTGTCGAGGTATTCGAAGCCCAGCGTCCACACGTTCCCGGCGCCGCCGAGGGTGGTCGGGAAGCTGGCCTCGCCGTCCAGCTGGTAGTTGCGCAGGCGCGAGGTCGACCAGTCAGCGCCGTTGAAGCTGCCCTCCGGGCCACCGGCCAGGCCTTCGTTGATGCGCGAATTGTTGACCCCTTCCACCGCTGCCGTCAGCCGCGAGCTGACATCACCCCAGCGTCCGCGATGGGTGATCGCGCCGGTGGTGCGGTACATGCGGTTGGTCTCGGCCTGCTGCTCGGCCAGCGCGGCCAGGTCGACGCCGGTAGAGGTTCCGGTGGTGCTGACCGCACGGTCGCCGGCATAGATGTTGCCCTGGCGGCTGGTGCCGGCCTCGAATTCGACCACCTGGTTGGCGCTCACGTCCCAACGCAGCAGCGCGTTGACATCGCGGTTCTTGACGCCTTCGCGGCCCGCCGGCGGTACCGCATTGGCGCCGGTGGCGAAGTTGCGGTTGAGATCCAGCGAATCGGCATCGGTCTTGTTGAGGTTGCCGTACAGCCGGAACGACAGCGTGTCGGTCATCGGCCCGCTCAGCTGCAGGCCGACGCGCTCGCTGCCACCTTCGGCACTGTGTTCGGGCACCAGGCCGTACAGGTCAACCGCGCCGGTCAGGTCGCCGGTCGGGCGCTTGGTGATGATGTTGACCACGCCACCGGATGCACCCGAGCCATAGCGCGCCGCCGCCGGGCCGCGCAGCACTTCGATGCGTTCGATCATTTCCGCCGGCACCCAGTTGGTATCGCCACGCGTGTTGCGCTCGCCACTGCGGCCCATGCGCACCGCGTCGCGTGCACCCACGCGCTTGCCGTCGATCAGGATCAGGGTATTTTCCGGCCCCATGCCGCGCAGATCGATCTGCCGGTTGTTGCCGTACTGTCCCGACGCGCTGTTGCCGGTCAGATTGACGCCGGGCATCGTACGCAGCAGCTCGGCGATGTCGTTGACCGGCGGTCGCTTGGCGATGTCTTCAGCGGTGATGGTGGAGGTGCCCAGCGCCTGCCGCGCGATCTGAGAGGCGGTGACATGCACGGTATCGATATCGGTGGCATCGGTTTCCGCATGTGCGGTAACCGCGGCGCCGGCCAGCAGCGCGGCGACGGCAAGCGCCAGCGGGCGCGGTGAAAGAGTGTTTGCAGGCATGTTCTGGACCTTCTGGCAGGGCAGCGGAAGCCTCTGGCATAGGGCACGAGGCGGCGACGGGGGAGGCGGAACGATCGCTGCGGGACGCCCGCAGGTCGGTTCCTGCCGTCATTTTTTCACAAATGCGAGTGATTCTCAAATGCGTCAACGCATTGCGGCATCGGCCGGCATGTGCTCTGCCCGCGTTTTTCGGCCTGCATGGCGCTTAAACTGGCTGGCTTACCTGCCATCAACCGTCGACAGCTGCGGCCGATACCGTGGTCTGTTGTGCGCCGCTAGAGATCGACGTGGATACACCCCAACTGGACGAAGCCAGCCAACCGCTGGCCCAGGCCTGGCAGCACTGCCTGCTGCAGGCTGGCCCCGCCGCCGCCGCACTGCTGCATGCCGTGGCCGCCGACGCACCGCCAATGCTGGCGCAGCGCTTCTACGAGGTGCTGCTGCAGGACACGCGCGCACGCCGCTTCCTGTCCCATGAACAGGTCAAGCAACGCCTGCAACCGGCGATGCAGCGTTGGCTGGCGCAGCTGCTGACCACCGATGCGGATGGAATTGCCGCTACGGTCGCCGCACAGCGGGTGATCGGCGATGTGCATGCGCGGGTGGGCATTCCGGTTGATCTGGTGACTCGCGGAGCACGCGTGCTCAAGCACGAGTTGTTCGTGCGCCTGCGCGCCGACGCCCATGACAGCGACACCGCTTTCGCCGCCATCGATTGCCTCAGCGCGATCATGGACATCGCCATGGAGGGCATGACCCTGGCCTATACGCATGCCCGTGAGCGCTCTTCGCGCACGGATGCAGCGTACCGGCTGTTCTCACTGGTGCAGAACGTCAGCACCGAGCGCGAGCGCCAGCGCGCCCTGCTGCTGGATTGGGAAAACAGCCTGCTGTACAACCTCGCCGGCCATGCGACAGGCGCCGACAACGCGAGTCTGGCGACCTCGGAATTCGGCCTCTGGTTCACCCACAAGGGTATTCCCAGCTTCGGCGAAAGCAGCGAGACACAGCAGGTCGGCCAACTGATGGCACGCATCGACAGCAGCCTGCAGCGCGCCACGGATGAAGATCCGGCACGGCGACTGGCGGCCCTGCCGGCGATCCGCGAAGACCTCGCCACCATCCGCAACCTGATGACCTTGCTGTTCGAACGCATCGGCGAACTGGATGCGGGCAGCGATGCGCTGACCAACCTGCTCAACCGGCGCTTCCTGCCGACCGTGCTGCGCCGTGAGATCGAATTGTCCACGCGCAACCACACGCCATTCGCGCTGCTGTTGCTGGATCTGGATCATTTCAAGGCGATCAACGATGGCCACGGCCACGACGCCGGCGACCGCGCGCTGCAGCACGTTGCCGCCCTGCTCGGCCAGCAGACCCGTGGCAGCGACTACCTGTTCCGCTACGGCGGCGAGGAGTTCGTGGTGGTGCTGGTGGCGGCGAGCGAGTCGCAGGCGGAGGTGATCGCCGAAAGCCTGCGTCGGCAGATCGCACAATCGCCGATCTCCCTGCCGAATGGACAGACGTTGGGGCTGACCGCCAGCATCGGCGTGGCCGGACACGATGGGCATCCCGATTACGAGCGGCTGATGGCGCGCGCCGACGCGGCGATGTATGCCGCCAAGCGACAAGGCCGCAACCGTGTGGTGGTGGCCGACGAAGCACTGCCCGAGGCACCCGGGCGACGCGCGCTGCAACGTTGAGCCTGCAGCGCGCGCGGTAGGGCATCGAACAGCGTCGGCGCTACCGGGCGGCCTTACGCAAAATACGCCACGTCGCCCACCACGCCAAGCCCAGCAGGGCGATTCCCGCTCCCAGCGCGCACACCGCCGGCCACCCGTAGCGCGCCTGCATCCAGGTGCCTGCGGCAGCGCCCACACCGCTGCCCACCGCATAGAACAGCATGTACAGCGCCACCAGGCGCCCATGCTGTTCGGCCGGTGCGCGCAGCAGCAGTGCCTGGTTGGACACATGCAATGCCTGCCCGCCCAGGTCCAGCACCACCACGCCCAGCAGCAACAGCGCCAGCGACTGCGGCAGGCCCAGCAGCGGCGCCCAGGCGACCAGCATCAACAGCAGCGCGCCCAGGCTCACCCGGTGGGCAAAACCACGATCCATCCAGTGCCCGACCCGCGCCGCCAGCAGCGCGCCGATGATGCCAGCCAGGCCCAGCGCGCCGATGCCAGCGGTCGACCAGCTCAGGGGCGGCGCCGACAACGGCAGTGGCACCGCCGCCCAGAACACATTGAGACCAGCAAACAACAGCAGTGCCAAGGGCCCACGTTCGCGCAGTGCCCGATCCTGCAGCAGCATCTGGACCATGGAGCGCAGCAGCTCGCGCCACGCCGGCGCCACTGCAGGCACCTGCACGTGCGGCAGCCGCCGCCACAACAGCAGCGCCAGCGCTGCCATCAACAGTGCCGACAGCAGGTACACCGCACGCCATCCCGCCACGGCGGCGACCGCGCCGGACACCACGCGTGCCGACAGCAGGCCGATGAACACGCCGCCCTGGACCATGCCCACCACCCGCCCGCGTTGCTCCGGTGCAGCGAGGTTGGCGGCGTAGGCGATCAATCCCTGGGTCAGCGCCGTCCCCAGCAACCCCGCCAGCAGCATGCCCGACAGCAACCATGCGGTGTTGCGGGCGGCGGCCAGCCACAGCAGCGCCACCACCAGCGCCAGCAGTTGCACCCGCAGCAGTCGGCGACGGTCGCCACGGTCGGCCAGCGGCAGCAATCCGAGCAGGGCCAGCACGCTGCCGGCCTGGGTGGCAGCCAGCAGTGCACCGGCCACCGCGGCATCCAGGGCGAAATCGTGGGCCAGGCGCTCCAGCAGCGGCTGCGCGAAGTAGACGTTGGCCACGCTGGCACCGGCAGCAATGGCGAGCAGGCCCAACGGCGGGCGGGACAGCGGAGGCATCATCATTGTGGTTGCAATTTGAAACTAAGTGCACGGTAGCGCTACTGGTTTTAAACTGCAACCACAATCGAGGACGTTCCCCATGCACGCCAACAGCCCCTGCCCCGTGGCCCGCAGCGCCGATCTGCTTGGCGACCGCTGGGCGTTGCTGATCATCCGCGATGCCTTCGATGGCATCAGCCGCTTCGGCGATTTCCAGCGCAGCCTGGGCGCGGCGCGCAACATCCTCAGCGACCGCCTGCGGCGACTGGTCGAGGCGGGGCTGCTGGTGCAGCAGCCTGCCGCCGATGGCAGCGCCTACCAGGACTATGTGCTGACCGCGGCCGGCCAGGACCTGTTCCCGCTGCTGGTCGCCCTGCGCCAATGGGGAGAACGGCATCGCTTCGCTGCTGGCGAGGCACACTCGCAGCTGATCGAATCCAGCAGCCGCCGGCCGCTGCCCTACATGCAACCCCACGGACGCGATGGCCAGCCCCTGCACGCCGCCGATACCCGCGTACGCAAGCTCAAGGAAGGAGGCGGCCGGGCCTGATCCGCCCGTTCACGCACACCGGCGACGTCCACGGGCAGTTAGCATCGTTGGTCTCCTGCCGCTGAATGCCGCCGATGCCGAACTACGCCCGAACCGTTTCGATCCTGCTGCCGCTGGTCCTGCTGCTGGCCGCACCACTGGCCTCGGCCCGCGACGTGGCAGCACCCGCAGAACACGTCGACAGCGATGGTCCTTACGTGTTCCGTGAAGGCGCGCAGCTGAAAGCGCAGTGGATCTGCCAGGACCAGGTGGAAACCCACACCATGCACGCTGGCAGCAAGGGCGCGGAAGTTGCCGCGCACTGCGGCTACCCGCATGCGGTGCATGTGCTGCCGCCGAATGCGCCTTCGGTATCCGTGCTGCCCGCCGTGCCGCGCATCGTCGCGGTGTCCGACATTCACGGCCAGTACGAGCTGCTGGTCCGCCTGCTGCGCGCCAACCGGGTGATCGACGCGCAGGACCGCTGGGCACTGGGGACGGACACGCTGGTGATCGCGGGCGACGTGTTCGATCGCGGCCCACAGGTGACCGAAGCGTTCTGGCTGCTGTACGGCCTGCAGCAGCAGGCGGCGGCGGCCGGTGGCGCGGTGCATTTCGTGCTCGGCAACCACGAGACCATGGTGCTCTACGACGACCTGCGCTACGTCAACCCGAAGTACCTGCGCAGCGCGCAGCTGCTCGGCCGCAGCTATCCGCAGCTGTATGGTGCCGACTCGGTGATCGGCCAGTGGCTGCGCACGCGCCCGGTGCTGCTGCAGATCGGCGATACCCTGTTCCTGCACGGCGGCATCTCGCCCGATGCCGTGCAGATGGCATTGGACCCGGCCCGCACCAACGCCGCCTACCAGGCCTCGCTGGGCATCCCCAAGGCCGAGGTGAAGGCAGACCCCGCCACTGCACCGCTGTACGACGGCAAGACCAGCCCGATCTGGTACCGCGGCTACTTCGACGGACGCCTGGACACCCCGGGCGTGCAGGCGGTGCTCGACCGCCTCCAGCTCAAGCGCATCGTGGTCGGCCACACCTCCATGCCACACGTCAGCAGCTTCCACGACGACCGCGTGATCGCCATCGACAGCAGCATCAAGAATGGCGAGAACGGCGAACTGCTGTTCATCGAGGACGGCAAGCTCAGTCGTGGCCTGCTGGACGGTTCGCGGGTGCCACTGGCCAAGGGCGAGCCCGGCCTGCAGGACTGAACGAAGGGCCAGCGCCGGGCCGGTCCAGGTCCCCCACGGCCGCCACCTGCACCCGGTTTGCCGCTACCCTCGGCAGCCGAGAGGCCCGCCCTGTCCAGCGGGCGGCCCATCCGCCCCCAGGAGCCCCGCGCATGCGCGTTCTCATCGCAGAAGACGACCCCGACATCGCCTCCGGCCTGTGCGCCTCGATGCGCCGGCAGGGCCATGTGGTCGACCACGTGGACAACGGCGCGCATGCCGATGCCGCACTGAATTCCACCCAGTACGCCCTGCTGGTGCTGGATCTGGGACTGCCGCAGCTGGATGGCCGCGATGTGCTGCAGCGGTTGCGCCAGCGTGGTGATGGCCTGGCCGTGCTGGTGGTCACCGCACGCGATGGCCTGGCCGAGCGCGTGCGCGTGCTCGACCTGGGGGCCGACGATTACCTGGTCAAACCCTTTGCGCTGGACGAATTCGAAGCGCGCGTTCGCGCGCAGCTGCGTCGGGTCACCAGCAACGGCAATCCTGACCTGCGCATCGGCCGGCTACGCCTGGACCTAACCGGGCACCGGGTGTGGATAGACGAGCAGACGCTGGAGCTGACCGCGCGCGAATTCGGCCTGCTGTCCGCCCTGGCAGTGCGTGCCGAACGCATCGTGTCCCGTGCGCAGCTGGTGGAGGCCCTGTGCGACTGGGGCCAGGACCTGACCGACAATGGCCTGGACATCGCCCTGCATCGTCTGCGCCGCAAGCTGCAGCCGGGCGGCATGGGCATCCGCACGGTGCGCGGGCTGGGCTACATGCTGGAAGACGCCAGCCCGTGATCAGCGGACCGCCCAGCCTGCGACGGCGTCTGCTCGCCTTCCTGGCGCTGCCGATGCTGGGCCTGCTGACCTTCAACACGCTGCTGGCGTACTACGTGGCGCTGGACTACTCCAACCGCATCCACGACCGCAACCTGACCGACGACACCGTGTCGTTCGCACAGATGCTCAGCACCATGCCGGTCAGCAGCGACCTGTCCCCGCAGGCACGCTTTCTCATCGAGTACGATCCCGACGGTCATCGCTACTTCAACGTCGACAGCAGCCGCCTGGGCACCATCGCCGGCAACGCCGATTTCAGTGCCTATGCACCGTCGCAGGACTGCAGCGGCACGCACCCGGCGCTGTACGAAGGTGAATTGAACGGCCAGCAGGTGCGCATGTCGACGGTCTGCACCCAGGCGATGAACGATCCGCAGGACCAGCTGGCGGTGACCGTGGCCGAAAGCATGGCCGACCGCCGCCAGCGCGCACGCGAGATCCTGATGATCGTCATTCCCCTGATGGCCATGCTGGCCCTGGGAATGGCGGCGCTGGTCTGGTTCGGCGTCACCCATGGCCTGCGTATCCTGACGCCGCTGACCTCGCGCCTGGCCCAGCGCCGCGGCGAGCTGGCACCGATTTCCGACGCCGACGTGCCCGAGGAAATCCAGCCGCTGATCAGCACCATCGATGGTCTGTTCGCGCGGCAGGCGGAAATGATCACGCTGCAGAACCGCTTCATTGCCGATGCCGCCCACCAGTTGCGCTCGCCGCTGGCGGGCATGGCACTGCACGTGGACCAGGCACTGGCCCACGGCGATCCAGAGACCGTGCGCGAAGCGCTGCAGAACATCCGCCGTCTCAACCAGCGTACCGCGCGCGTCAGCACCCAGCTGCTGGCGTTGAGCCGTGCCCAGACCGTGCCGGAGACGGTGGAGGCATTGGACCTGTCCGAACTGGTGCCGCAATGGGTGGGCATGCGCGTGCCCGAAGCGATCCGCGATGGCACCGACCTGGGCTACCTGGGTCCGCAGCAGCCGGTGCGGATACTGGGCAACGGCGCAATGCTGCACGAGGCGCTGGACAATCTGATCGACAACGCCCTGCGCTACGCCGGCGTGGATGCGACCGTCACGGTGGGCGTGCACACCCTGGACGACAACGACGTCGAGCTGTACGTCGAAGACAACGGCCCGGGCGTACCCGAGGACGTGATGTCGCGGTTGGGGGAACGTTTCTTCCGCGCGCCCGGCACTGCCGCCAGCGGCACCGGCCTGGGCCTGGCCATCGCCCATGAGGCCGTCGAGCATCTGGGCGGGCGCCTGGGTTACCTCAACCGTCCCGGTGGCGGCCTGAAGGTGTCCATCACCATACCGTTGCTGAAGGGCCCTTGATCCAGCCGGGCCGTTGAAAGGTTGCCGAAAATCGCGCTTGCGATGCTGACCTTCCCGACTGCCGCGCTGGAGCCGACTGGTGTCCGCATCCCATGAGTTCTTTCTTCCCGGTGGCCCGCAGGGCGTCCTGCTGATCCATGGCCTGACCGGCACGCCGGCCGAGATGCGCATGCTGGGCAAAGGCCTGAACAATGCCGGCTTCAGCGTGCACGGTGTGCAGCTGCCCGGCCACTGCGGCAGCGTCGAGGACCTGCTGCAGACCCGTTGGGAAGAGTGGTACCAGGGCGTGGAGGATGCGGCGGCGAACCTGCGCGGCAAGGTCGACCAGTTGTTCGTCGGCGGGCTGTCGATGGGTGCGGTGCTGGCGCTGGCGCTGGCCGCGCGCCGGCCGGACTGGGTCTCCGGCGTGGGCGTGTACGGCGCCACCTTCCGCTACGACGGCTGGAACATTCCGGCGGTCGCGCGCTTCTCGTTCCTGCTGCCGTGGTTCAAACGCCTGGGCATCGGCCGCGACCGCATGTTCATGGAAGAGCCGCCGTATGGCCTGCGCGACGAGCGCCTGCGCGCGCAGGTCAGCGCCGCCATGCTGTCCGGTGACAGTGCCGCTGCCGGCCTGCCGGGCAATCCGTGGCATGCGTTGGCCGAAATGCGCGCACTGAGTACCTGGACCCGCCGTCACCTGCACCAGGTCACGGCACCGTGCCTGGTGATGCACGCCCGCGAGGACGACGTGGCCAGCATGGGCAATGCCGAACTGGTGATCTCACGCGTCAGCGGACCGACTGAACTGGTGGTGCTGGAAGACAGCTACCACATGATCACCATCGATCGCGAACGGCGCGAGGTGATCCGCCGCAGCGCGCGCTTCTTCAGCGACATCGGCGAACGTGCGGGCGTGCTGCAGGCGGTCGCCTGAGATGGGATCGCTTGCCACCCTGCTGTGGCTGGTCAACGTGGTGCTCGACACCGGCGGCCAGCTGGCCTTCAAGGCCGCCGCCAGCGACCCGCAGGACGGCGAAGGCCTGCAGCGCTGGAAACACATGTTCGGCCGTCCCTGGCTGTGGCTGGGCATCGCCTGCTACGTGCTTGAATTCGTCGCCTGGATCGCCTTCCTGTCGCTGGTACCGTTGTCGCAGGGCGTACTGCTCGGCTCGATCAACATCGTCGCGCTGATGGTTGCCGGCCGCATCCTGTTCCGCGAGCGGCTGACGCCGTTGCGGGTGACCGGCATGCTGCTGGTCAGCGCCGGCGTTGCCGTGGTTGGAGCCGGAACATGAGGCGGCTGTACCTGATCGGCTTTCCGCTGCTGATGGCCTTCGACACCTTGGCCCAGCTGTGCTTCAAGTATGCCGGCGACGCCGCGCTGCCGGTCGAGGCCAACACCGCGTGGCTGCTGCGCGTGCTGTCGCAGCCCTGGGTGTACGGCGCGATGCTCGGTTACGTCGGCGCGTTCTTCACCTGGATGAGCCTGCTGCGGCACGCGCCGATCGGCCCTGCGTTCGCGGCCTCGCACCTGGAAGTGATCAGCGTGCTGCTGCTGTCAGCGTGGCTGCTGCACGAACCGTTGACGCTGCATCACCTGATCGGTGCGGTACTGATCGTGGCCGGCATCATCTGCCTGGGTCGTGCCGAAGCGGATGATCCGCACGCTGCAACTGAACCATCCCCGTGAGCCTGCTGTCGCGCGAGTTGCCGCCCACCGCCGGCCTGCCGCTGCAGGCCCGCGATTTCCTTCCCGGTGGCGGTGACCTGTGCGCGATTCTCGCCGAGCAGCTGGGCACGCCGCCGCTGCAGCTGACCTGCTCGGGCACCCACGCCCTGCTGATCGCCCTGCGCACCCTGCGCAGGCGCGCACCGCACCGCGATACGGTGATCCTGCCGGCCTATACCTGCCCACTGGTGCCGATTGCCGTGCACAGCCTCGGCCTGCGCATACAGCTGTGCGATACCCGCCGCGACCACTTCGATTTCGACCCGGTAGCATTGCACGCCGCAGCCGATGCACGCACGTTGGCGATCATTCCCACGCACCTGGGCGGGCGCCTCGCCGATGTCGATCGCGCCTGTGCGATCGCGCACCGCGTCGGTGCATGGGTGATCGAGGACGCTGCGCAGGCACTGGGAGCACGCGTGGCCGGCAACAGCGTCGGCCTGCGCGGCGATATCGGGTTCTTCAGCCTGGCCGCCGGCAAAGGCCTGAGCCTGCATGAGGGCGGACTGCTGCTGACGCATGACGAAGCACTGCGTACGGCAATGATCGAGCAGGCCGCAGGACACACGCCCTTCAGCCTGCGCTGGGAGCTGATCCGCAGCCTGCAGCTGTTGGGCCTGGCAGCCTGCTACCGCCCTTCCCTGCTGTCGCTGGTGTATGGAAACCCGCTGCGGCGCGCCCTGCGCAGCGGCGACCTGGAAGCGGCGGTGGGTGATGTGTTTCCGCTGGACATTCCGCAGCATCGCGTCAGCCGCTGGCGGCAGAACGTCGGTGCACGCGCAGCACAGCGCCTGCCCGATTTCCTGCAGGCGGCCCGCCTGCGTGCGCTGCAGCTGCGCGTGCAGCTGGAGTCGCTGCCCGCCGTTGACGTGGTGGACGGAATGCCTGGCACCCAGGGCACCTGGCCGATGCTGATGCTGCTGCTGCCCAGTGAACGTGCACGTGACAAGGCGCTGTCCGCGCTGTGGCAGCGCGGCCTGGGTGTCAGCCGCATGTTCATCCATGCCCTGCCGGACTACGCCTATCTGCGCGGCATCGTCGCAGACGCGGACGTACCCAATGCCCGCGACTTCGCCGCCCGCTGCCTGACCGTGGGCAACAGTCCCTGGCTGACCCATGCAGACACCCGCGAGATCGTGAAGGTGCTCGCGCGCAAGTAGCAGCTGAAGCCCGGCGAGGCCTGCGCCGCGTTGCTGGCTGAACGCTTCCCGAGTGCCTCCATTCGAGCTTTCAGGCGGAAAGGAACGAGAAAGACGGCCTGCCTACATTGGCCCCGTCGCCGGCATCGTGCCAAGGCCTCTCTTCATCGACGGAGCTGCCCATGCAATGGAGCATCCTGTGTGACTTCGATGGCACCATCAGCCTCGAGGACGTCATCGATTCACTGTTGGAAAAGTTCGGCCAGCCCGGTTGGCAGCAGCTGGAAGATCAGTGGCGTTCGGGTGAGATCGGCTCGCGTGAATGCATGCAGGGCCAGGTCCGCCTGCTGAAGCTGGATCCGGCCGCCCTCGATGCACACCTGGACCAGGTACGCATCGATCCGGGCTTCGCCACCTTCGTCAATCGCGCACACGCGTTGGGCCTGCCTCTGCGCATCGTCAGCGACGGTCTGGACTACGCGATCCATCGCATCCTCGCCAACCATGGCCTGCCACCGCTGCCTGTAGTGGCCAACCACCTGCGCTGGTGTGACGACCATTGGCAGCTGGAATCCCCGTACCAGGCCGAAGGCTGCCGCAGCGGTACCTGCAAGTGCACCTGCGCGGCGCAGGCGCGTGCTGACGAAGCGCCCCGCGTGCTGATGATCGGTGATGGCGCCTCGGATTTCTGCGTGTCCGAACACGCCGATTTCGTATTCGCCAAGCGTCGCCTGATTGCCCATTGCACCGACGCCGGCATTCCCCACGCCGCCATCGACACCTTCCACGACGCTACTGCGCTGCTGCCGCGCCTGCTCGACGGCAGCCTGCTGCAGCCCTCGCTTCCGCGGCTGCTCGCCACCGCCTGATCGCTCCGCCCGTTGCTTCCTTCGAATGCCCTCTCCGGAACCGAACCGATGAATATTTTTGACAAGAACGCCGATGCCGCCATCACCGATGCGCAGTTGCTGGCAGACGAAGCCCGCTACAGTTCCTTCGGCGACACCGTGCACTACGTCGATCCGCCGAAGATCTTCCAGCGCTGCGAAGGCAGCTACATGTTCGACGCCACCGGCACCCCGTACCTCGATCTGCAGATGTGGTACTCGGCCTGCAACTTCGGTTACGCCAACCAGCGGCTGAACAATGCGCTGAAGGACCAGATCGACACCCTGCCGCAGGTCGCCAGCCAGTATCTGCACCCGACGCGTGTGCAGCTGGCCAAGACCATCGCGGTGGACATGCACGAGAAGTTCGGCCTCGATGGCCGCGTGCACTTCAACGTCGGTGGTGCGCAGGCGGTGGAGGATTCGCTGAAGATCGTCCGCAACGCGCGCAACGGCAAGAGCCTGATGTTCGCATTCGAAGGCGGCTACCACGGCCGCACCCTCGGCGCCTCGTCCATCACCTCCAGCTACCGCTACCGCCGTCGTTACGGCCACTTCGGCGAACGCGCGATGTTCATCCCGTTCCCGTATCCGTTCCGTCGCCCGAAGGGCATGACCCCCGACGAGTACTCCGACCACTGCGTGCACCAGTTCGAGCGCCTGTTCGAAAGCGAGTACAACGGCGTGTGGGATCCCAAGGTCGGCCAGGCCGAGTACGCCGCGTTCTATGTCGAGCCGATCCAGGGCACCGGCGGCTATGTCATTCCGCCGCGCAACTTCTTCAAGGGCCTCAAGCGCGTGCTGGACAAGTACGGCATCCTGATGGTCGTCGATGAAATCCAGATGGGGTTCTGGCGCACCGGCAAGCTGTGGTCCATCGAGCACTTCGGTGTCACCCCGGACGTGCTGGTGTTCGGCAAGGCGCTGACCAACGGCCTCAACCCGTTGTCGGGCCTGTGGGCGCGCGAAGAGCTGATCAACCCGACCGTGTTCCCGCCGGGCTCCACCCACTCCACCTTCAACTCCAATCCGCTGGGTACGCGCCTGGGCCTGGAAGTGCTGAAGCTGGGCAAGGAGATGGACTACGAGCGTACCGTGCCGGAAAAGGGCGCCTACTTCCTCGACGGCCTGCGTGGCCTGCAGAAGCGCCATCCGGAAATCGGCGATGTCGATGGCCTCGGCTTGGCCCTGCGTGCGGAAATCTGCGCCGCCGATGGCTTCACCCCGAACCGTGAGCTGCTGGACCGCATGGTCGACATCGGCCTGGCCGGCGACCTGCTGCACGACGGCAAGCGCATGGGCCTCGTGCTCGATGTCGGTGGCTGGTACAAGAACGTGATCACCTTCGCGCCCTCGTTGAACATCACCTACGAAGAGATCGATCTGGCGATCACCCTGCTGGACCAGCTGCTGACCAAGGCCAAGGGCTGAGCTGCAATGCGCTGCCGGTTCCCGTGCCCCGCATGGACATGATCCCGCGTGTTTCCAGCACCGCGCTGGAACCGGCCGCGCTGCTGGAGGGCTTCCTGGCCCACCCGCCCCTGGGGTTCGATGCCAGCCGCCTGCCCAGCGGCCTGCCCAGCTTCCGTGCGCCGCTGGATCTGACCACGACCCTGGACGATGCACTGCGCTCGCGCCTGTTGGGGCTGCCGCTGTCGCGCCTGTGGCGGCCGTGGCTGACCTGGCAGACGCGGTTCATCGGCGCCACCAGCACCGAGTACACACCGCTGCCGGCACATATGTCGGCGGCTGCACTGGCCGACGACGTGCTGCGCCACGGCGTCGGTGACAGTCGACTGCTGGTGGTCAAGGATCTGGCAATCGATTCGCCCTTGCTGGACGATGCGGCCAACGCACACAGCCAGGCCTTCCTGCATGCGCTGCTGGAACGCGGCTTCATCCCGCTGGAAGGCATGCCACTGGCATGGGTGGCGATCGATTTCGATGACATCGACGCCTACCTGGCGCGCCTGTCCACGGCGCGGCGCAAGAACATCCGGCGCAAACTGCGCTCGCGTGCCCACTTGCAGATCGACTGTATCGCTACCGGCGACCCCGCCCTTGCCGAGCCACGGCTGCAGGCCGAACTGCACGCGCTGTACCTGCAGGTATATGCACAGAGCGCGGTGCATTTTGACCAGCTCGACCTGCCCTTCTTCCAGCACCTGCTGGCAGACACGCAGGGCCAGGGGCGCTTGTTCCTTTACCGCCACAACGGCGAGCTGATCGGCTGGAACCTGTGCTACGTGCACGCCGGCAAGCTGGTGGACAAGTACATCGGCCTGTCCTATCCGCAGTCGCGCGACCACAACCTGTATTCGGTCAGCTGGATGCACAACCTGGAATACGCGTTGCAGCACGGCCTCAGCCACTACGTCGCGGGCTGGACCGATTCACGCATCAAGGCCGAACTGGGAGCCAGTTTCACCTCCACCGTGCATGCGGTGCACGCGCGTTCGCCGCTGCTGCGCGCCGCCCTGCGCAGGCTGGCCCCGCACCTGCAGGCTGAGCCGGATGGAGGGGGCTGACCGATGCAGCTGCGCCCCCCGCTGATCCTCGACCTCGATGGTGGCGTACTGCCATTGTCGCAAGCACGCACGCTCGCGCTGCAGCACTGGCATGACCCGCTGCGTTTTGCCTGCCGCAACGCCACGCTGTCGCGCTTCGCCAATGACGTTCTGTTGCCGCTGCCGGCACAACTCGGCACGGTCATGCTCGGCAGCGGCGACTTCCACCATCTCAGCCTGCCACTGCTGCAGCGCCTGCACACGCGCGCCCCGTTCCAGCTGGTGGTGCTGGACAACCATCCGGACAACATGCGCTTTCCCTTCGGCATGCACTGCGGTTCCTGGGTGAATGCCGCTGCCGCGTTGCCGCAGGTATCGCATGTGCACGTGCTGGGCATCACCTCCACCGATATCGGCGTGGGCCACGCGTGGGAGAACCACTGGCGGCCCTTGCTGGGACGGCGGCTGACCTACTGGTGCATGGATGTGGATGTGGGCTGGGCCAGCCGCATGGGCATGGCAGGCGCCTTCCGCCGCTTCGAACATCCCGAGGCACTTGTTGCAGCGTTCGCCGCCGAACAGGCGCAGGCGCCGCGGGCCACCTATCTGTCGATCGACAAGGACGTGTTCGCCGAAGAGGTAGCACGCAGCAACTGGGACCAGGGCCGCTTCCAGCTTGAACATGCGCTGATGGTGATCGAGGCGCTGCGCACCGGTGGACTGGTGGGCAGCGATATCACCGGCGAGGTGTCACTGCCCAACTACCAGAGCCGTTTCAAGCGCTGGTTGTCGTCGCTGGATGGGCAACCCGACATCAGCGCCGATGATCTGCCGACATGGCAGCAGCAGCACCAGCAGGTGAACCGCGAACTGCTGGCGGCGATGGCCGCAGTGCCGACTGCCTGCTGAGCGCTTTTTTGTAGAGCCGAGCCATGCTCGGCTGCTGTTCGCGGTCCCCTGAGTCGAGCATGGCTCGACTCTACAAATGGCGATAGCCGAGCATGGCTCGGCACTACACTGGGTTCCCGCCCCCCGGAGCCGCCGTCATGCCCCAGACCGTCATCCCGCAGCTGCGCATGCGCCATGCCGATACCAGCCTGCCGTTCTACGTACAGGGCCTGGGCTTCATCATCGACTGGGAGCACCGCTTCGAATCCGGCTTCCCGCTGTTCGCCCAGCTCACCCGCGAGGGCCAGACGATCTTCCTGACCGAACACACCGGTGACTGCGAAGTGGGCGGCGCGGTGTATTTCATCGTCGCCGACGTCGATGCCCTGCATCGTACTTTCGGCGCTGCGGGGGTACCCATCGAGCAGCCGCCACACGATACGGATTGGGGAAGCCGCGAAATGCTGATTGTCGATCCGGACGGCAACCGCCTGCGCTTCGCCACGGATGCTGGCTGAATGCCACGGGCTTGAGGGGCGATATACGTTTCGTATACGCTTCGTATATTCCCTGTCGAGAGCTCCCATGGGCATCGTCAACATCGATGACACCCTGCACGACCAGCTGCGCCGTGCCTGCACCGTCTCCAACCGCTCGATCAATGCCCAGGCCACGTTCTGGATCCGGGTCGGCATGCTGTGCGAGATGAACCCGACCCTGAGCTTCCAGGACGTAGTCGCCAGCGAACTGCGCGCCGCCGGCGTGCAGCCGCAGCTGCTTGCGCCCGGGCGGGCCTGAGCCGATGGCCATGATCAAGCGCCCCGATGAGATCGATCGCCTGGCCGAGTCCGGGCGACTGCTGGCGCAGGTCTTCGCGATGCTTGACGCGCTGCCGCTGCAGGGCCGCAGCACGCTGGAGATCAACGACATCGTCGAACGCATGATCGTCGACGACCTGCAGGCACGGCCCGCCAGCAAAGGGCAGTACGGTTTCCCGTACGTGCTCAATGCCTCGATCGACAGCGTCATCTGCCACGGCATGCCGTCGGCCGACGATGTGCTGCGCAATGGCCAGATCGTCAACCTCGACATCACGCTGGAGAAGCACGGCTACATCGCCGATTCCAGCACCACGTATCTGGTGGGTGAAGTCGACTACGCCGCGCGCAAGCTGGTGCAGGTGACCTATCAGGCCATGTGGAAGGGCATCGCCGCTGTGCGGCCAGGCGCGCGCCTGGGCGACATCGGCCACGCCATCGCCCGCCATGCCCGCAGCCACGGCTACAGCGTGGTCAAGGAATACTGCGGCCACGGTATCGGCCAGGAAATGCACGAGGAGCCACAGATCCTGCACTACGGCCATGCCGGCACCGGCATGGAACTGCAGGAAGGCATGGTGTTCACCATCGAGCCGATGCTCAACCAGGGCAAGCCTGCGATCCGCCAGCAGCCCGACGAATGGCCGGTGTACACCCGCGACGGCAAGCTGTCAGCGCAGTTCGAGCACACCGTAGCCGTGACCCGTACCGGTGTGCGCGTGCTGACCCTGCGCCCCGATGAAACCCCGTTGTGCGCAGTGGACGCGGCCTAGAGCGGACGCAGCAGCAACAGCAGCGCAAGGCACAGCATGAAGGCCGCCACGCCTGCATCCAGCACCCGCCACGCTGCTGCGTTGCGGAACACCGGCTGCAGCAACCGGGCGCCGAATCCCAGCCCGCAGAACCAGAGCACGCTGGCCACGCAGGCGCCCGCCGCGAACGCCCAGCGCAGCTCGCCCGGATAGCGCGTGGACAGGCTGCCCAGCAGCACCATCGTATCCAGGTAGACGTGCGGGTTGAGCAGGGTGAAGGCCAGGCAGGCCAGCAGCACCTGCCGCCGGCTGCCACCACTGGCATCGGCCGCGGCCAGCGCGCTGCCACCGCGCCATGCGCGCAGCCCGGCCTGCAGGCCATAGCACAGCAGGAAGGCGGCCCCGCCGAAGCGCAGCACCTGCAACAGCAGCGGCCATTGCAGCACCAGCGCTCCCATGCCGCCCACGCCGGCCAGGATCAGCGCGATGTCCGCGCCCATGCAGGCCAGCACCACCATGCCCACGTAGCGACGCTGCAGCCCCTGCCGCAGCACGAAGGCGTTCTGCGCACCAATGGCGATGATCAGGCCAGCCCCCGCAAACAGGCCGGCCAAAGCCGCAGCAATCCACATCCGACGCTCTCCACCGTGAAAGGAGGCGCAGGGTGCGACCAACGGACCCGTTAAGGCCAGCTGGTTTTTCTTTATCCTGTGCAGAAAAACTGAAGAGGCACCGCGTGGACCTGGTACATCCGCAGTTGAGCGCCTTCACCGCGGTGCTCGAAGAAGGCAGTTTCGAGGCCGCCGCACGCCGCCTGTCGATCAGTCCGTCGGCGTTGTCGCAACGGATCAAGGCGCTTGAGGACCGGCTGGGCCAGGTGCTGGTGGTACGGCAAGCGCCGTGCCGGCCTACTGCTGCCGGCGAAGTACTGCTGCTGCGGGTGCGGCCGATGCAGGCGCTGCAGGCCGAAGCGTTGGCCGAACTGCTGCCGGACCACGGCGGCGATGCCACCCGCACGCCGATTCCGTTGGCGGTCAACGACGATTCGCTGGACACCTGGTTCGTCGCCGCCATCGCCGAGCTGCACCAGCGCCACGGCTACCTGTTCGACCTGCGCATGGACGACCAGGACCACACCCTGGAACTGCTGCGCAACGGCAGCGTGCTTGGCGCGGTCACCGCCGAACGCAACCCCCTGAAGGGCTGCAACGTGCATCCGCTGGGCGCGATGCGCTACCACGCCATCGCCTCACCGGCCTTTGCGCGGCGCCACTTCAGCAAGGGCATGCAGGCCGACGCATTGGCGTCGGCGCCGATGATCGTGTTCAACCGCAAGGATGAACTGCAATGGCGTTTCCTGCGCAGGCTGACCCGTGCACGCCTGCAACCACCCGTCCACTACCTGCCCTCCTCCACCGGCTTCGTCGATGCTGCCGCGCGTGGACTCGGCTGGTGCCTTGCTCCGGAGGCCCTGGTTACGCCAGCGGTACAGGCCGGGCAGGTGGTGGTGCTGGAACCTCGTCGCTGGCTCGACGTACCCTTGTTCTGGCAGCATGCCGCCGTGCGTTCGAGCACGCTGCAGCACATCACCCAGGCGCTGCGCACCGCCGCTGGCAACACCCTACGTTGAAAAGAGCATGATCCAGACCACCGCAGACCCCGGCTTCACGCGCGGACCACTACCGTTTGCCCACTTCTTCACTACAGGAACGGCATGCGCCTGAGCTGCCCACGGACAAGGATGCACCGCGCGCTCGGCGCTGCCGGCCTGGCCTTGCTGGCAAGCCTGCCGCTGGCCGCGGCGGCACAGACCAGCGCGCCCCCCGCACTGGAATGGGAACAGGCGCGGCAGCGGCTGGAGCAGGTCTCCGACGCACTGGCCGCTGCTGATGCCGGCGTGCGCAACAAGGAAGAACTGCAGGAAGCCACCCGCCTGCTGCGCCTGCCGGAAATCACCGGCGAAGTGCGTCGGCTGCAGTTCCAGAAGACCCTGACCCTGCCGCTGGGCTCACTGGCACCGGTGGCCGAGGCCTATGGCATCGACTCGCCGCTGTCGTTCACCGAACGTGATTGGCGCACGCGGCCGGTGGTCACCGCCGTGCTGCCGCTGTACACCGGCGGCCTGATTCCCGCCGCGCAGCGTGCTGCCGGCGCGGCCAGCGAACAGGCCAGCGCCGAGCGCGAAGCGCAGCGACAGTCACTGACCGTGCAGCTGGCCCAGGCCTACTTCGGCCAGCGCCTGGCCGAACAGGCCGTAGTCGTGCGCCGCGATGTGCGCGATGGCCTCAACCGCCACCTGTCCGATGCAGAAAAGCTGGAACGCGAAGGCTTCGCCACCCGAGCGCAGCGCCTGCAGGCTACCGTCGCCCGCGACAAGGCCGAGCGCGAGTACCAGAAGACCCTCAATGATCTGGCCACGCTGAAGGCTGCGCTGGCCACCCTGCTGCGCAGCGGCGGCGATGTGCAGCCATTGTCGCCGCTGTTCGTGCAGCGTACCCCGCTGGAACCGGTCACCAGCTTCGAGCGCACCGCACAGGCGCGGCAGCCGCAGATCGCGCGCCTGCGGGCGATCGTCGCGCAGGCCGAACAGGGCGTGCGCGTGCAGCAGGCCAAGCTCAAGCCAACGGTGTTCCTGTTTGGCCAGTACGATTTCCGTCGCCGCGACGAAATGCTGACCGATCCGGACTGGGCGTTCGGCATCGGCCTGAAGTACACCTTCCTGTCGCCGAACTCGCGGCCGGCACAGATCAGCGCGGCACGCGCGCAGCAGGAACAGGCCGAGGCCGGCCTGCGCGAGGCCGAGAACCAGGTTGCACTCGGTGTGCGCAAGGCCTGGAACGAGCTGGAAACCGCACGCCAGCAGTTCGTGCTGCTGGACAGCAGCATCGCCCAGGCCGACGAGAACCTGCGCCTGCAGGAGCTGGCCTTCCGCGAAGGCCAGGCCACCTCGCTGGATGTGATCGATGCGCGGCTCGGCCTTGGTGGTGCCCGCGTCGAACGTGCGCAGGCGGCCTATCAATACGATATCGCCTTGGCGCAGTTGCTTGAGGTGAGTGGACAGATGGACCGCTTCGAAGACTATCGGCGGCGTGCAGACGAGGTGATCGATCATGAGTGATGTGTTGCACGACGAAGCAACGACGCCCCCGGGCAAGCGCCGGTTGGGCCCGATTCTGCTGGTGGTGCTGCTGGTGGCGGTGGTGCTGGGCCTGTGGCTGGCCTGGCGCAGCCCCGCCGACCAGATCCAGGGCATGGCCGACGCCGACGCCCTCAACGTGTCGGCCAAGATCACTGCGCGCGTGGCCGAACTGAAAGTGCGCGAGGGCGATCGCGTGCAGGCTGGGCAGGTGCTGTTCCTGCTCGACAGCCCCGAAGTCGCAGCCAAGGAACAGCAGGCGCGCGGCGCGCTGGCTGCGGCGCAGGCGGTGGCCGACAAGGCCAACGACGGCGCACGCAGCGAAGACATCCGCGCGGCCGAAGCCAACTGGAAGCGCGCCGAAGCCGGTGCCACCCTCGCCGAAGCCACCTACCGGCGCGTGCAGAACCTGTTCAACGAAGGGGTGATGACCCGCCAGAAGCGCGACGAAGCCGCTGCCCAGGCCACCAGCTCACGCGAACTGGCCCGTGCCGCCCGCGCCCAGTACGACATGGCGTTGGCCGGTGCGCGCGAACAGGACAAGCGTGCCGCACAGGGCCAGGTGCAGCAGGCGCAGGGCGCGGTGGCGGAAGTCAACGCCGCGCGCGTTGAAGTGGAAGGTCGCGCACCGGTGGCCGGTGAAATCAACAAGCGCATGGCCGACCCGGGCGAACTGGTACCGGCCGGCTACCCGGTGTTCACCCTGGTCGATATCGACCGCATGTGGGTGTCGATGAACCTGCGCGAATCGCAGATGCAGGGCCTGAAGGTCGGCAGCAAGCTGCGTGGCAGCGTGCCGGCGCTCGGCAAGGACGACGAGTTCGAGGTCTATTTCATCAATCCCGCGGGCGACTACGCTACCTGGCGTACGACCCGTCAGTCATCGGGCTATGACGTGCGCAGCTTCGAAGTGCGGGTGCGCCCGGTACGCCGCATCGAGGGCTTCCGCCCCGGCATGAGCGTCCTGTTCGCATGGCCGCAGCACTGAATACCGACCGCGGCAGCTTCGGCAGCTCATGGCAGCGCGAACTGCGCCGGTTGCGCAGCAACCGCGCAGACCTCGCACTGGTGACCGTGCTGCCGCTGTTGATGCTGGTGGTGATGGCGTGGATGTTCTCCGCATCGGTGATGCGCGATGTGCCGATTGCCGTGGTCGACCTGGACCACAGCAGCGACAGCCGCCTGCTGCTGCGCATGCTGGATGCCAGCCCCGGTGTGCGCATCGCCAGCCAACCGGCAGGCATGGAGGAGGCACGTGGGCAGCTGCGCCGGCTGGAAGTGTTCGCGGTGGTGCTGGTGCCGCGCGATGTGACCCGCCAGGCGTTGCGGGGCCAGCAAGGCACGGTGTTTTCCTATTACAACGCCACCTACATGACCACCGGCCAGTCCGCCGCGCGTGATATCGGCGATGCGGTATCGGCATGGAACGCGCGCCTGCTGCGCGAACGCATCGGCCTGCAGGTCGGGCCGGGCAAGCTGCGCGCCGCGCCCATCGCGGTGCAATCGGACATCCTGTTCAATCCGGCGCGCAGCTACGAGCTCTTCCTGCTGCCGCTGATCTTCCCGGCGGTACTGTCGCTGGTACTCGCGCTGGCGGTGGCCGGCAGCCTCGGCCGTGAGATCCGCGACGGCACCCTGCCCGCCTGGCTGGGCCACGCGCCGTGGTCGGCCATTGCCGGCAAGGTGCTGCCCTACGTGCTGCTGTTCTCGTTGTACGGCGCGCTGGGCGCGGCCTACCTGGCCTGGCTGCGCGGCGACGGCATCGCCGGCAGCGTGGTTCTGCTGCTGCTCGCACAGCCGCTGTTCTACCTGGCCACCGCGGCCTATGCCCTGTTCTTCGTCGGCGTCACCCGCGACATGGGCACCGCCCTGTCCGCAGTGGGTCTGAGCATCGGCACCGCACTGGCCTTTTCCAGCGCCACGTTCCCGGTGATCGACGCACCGTTGTTCACCCGCGTCTGGCACCTGCTGCTGCCGCTCAGCGCCTACATCAAGCTGCAGACCCAGCAGCAGTTCATCGGCTCGCCACTGGTGGTGTCGCTGTGGCCGCTGGCCACGCTGCTGCTGATGATCGCGGTTGCAGGCGGCACCGGCGGTTGGCGCCTGATGACGTTCGCGCGCACCCCGCAGGCCGCGCAACCCGCCGGGGCTGGCGCATGAGCAGGATCTGGCACAGCCTGCGGCAGACCCTCCTGGCCGTGCTCTGCGACCGCTATGCGATCGTGGTGATGGTCGGCGCGGTGATCCTGTACTCGTTCTTCTACCCCGCCGCCTATCGCCACCAGGTAGCCGGCAACCTGCCCGTGCTGGTGGTCGATGAAGACCACAGCGCGACCAGCCGCGAACTGCTGCGCAAGCTCGATTCGCTGCGCGTGGCCCATGTGGTCGGGCAACCGGCCGATCTGCAGGATGCGCGTGCACAGCTGGAAGCCGGCCACGCCGAAGGCATCGTGCTGATCCCGGCCAACCTGGAGCGCGACATCCTGCGTGGCCATCCGGCCAAGCTGGTACTGCTCGGCAACGGCGCCTATCTCGGCCGCGCCAGCTGGGTGCTGGGCAGCGTGGCTGATGCACTGGGCGCGTTCGGCCGCGACGCGGCAGTCACCCAGGCCGCGTTCATGGGCGCGCCACAGGCACCACCGGTCGCCCTCGTGCAACGGCCGCTGTACAACACGCAGGAAGGCTATGGCAGCGCGATCGTGCCTGGCGTGGCCGAACTGATCGTGCATCAGACACTGCTGATGGGCATCGGCGTGCTGCTCGGCGGTCGCCGGTTGGTGCTGGGCCGGCGCCTGCGCTTCGACCTGCCCACCCTGACCGGCATGGCCCTCGGCTTCGGCCTGATCGGGCTGTTCGGGCTGTTCTGGTACGCCGGCTTCACCGCCTGGGTGCAGGACTATCCGCGTGGCGGCAACCCGCTCGGGCAACTACTGGGTGGTACGCTGTTCATCGCTGCCACGGTAGCGTTCGGCCTGTTCGTCGGCAGCTTCTTCCGCACCCGCGAACGCGCCTTCCAGTACATCATCGCCACCTCCATCCCGCTGTTCTTCCTGGCCAGCCTGTCGTGGCCGGCGGTGATGACGCCGCGCCCACTGGTGTGGCTGGCACAACTGCTGCCGACCACCTCCGGCATCAACCTGATGGTGCGCCTGAACCAGATGGACGCCACCCTGGCCGAGGTCAGCCACGAGCTGATCACCCTGGCCGTGCTGCTGGTGCTGTACAGCGCCCTCGCCCTCTGGCGCCTGCACAGCAAAAAAGGGGCGGAGGGGAAGAGAGCGACGTAATCCCCTCCGTCCCCTTTTACGGCTCTGGTGCGTACCAGAACGGGATGTTGTATTCGCGGCGGCGGCTGGGGCCACGTTCGCCGCCGTCGGCGTTCCAGACCAGTCGCAGGTCATGCCGGCCCGGCTTCAGATCCGCCATCGGCAAGTAGCCCACCAGTCCGCGCATGTCCAGGTCGCGACGCTCCATCGGCACGAAATCATGCAGGTCGACCTTGCCGCCATCGAGCTGCACCGTCCACAGCAGTGCCATGCAGTTCACCGCCGCTGTCGCCGCCTGTGCACCCTGCGCTTCGTTGCGGGCACCACCGGCACAGCGCTGCCGTGCTACCGGATTGTCACGCTGCGGACGGTGCGGAATGAACAGCCGCAACCGCGATGCACTGATGGAATCGGCCGGAATCATTGGATAGGGCAGCAGCTGGTCATGCGCAGAGCGCAGCGATTCGTAGTGCGCGCCCAGCATGCCATGGTCCACGGCTTCTTCGGTCAGCACGCTGTAGCGGTTGAACAGCGAGAACTTCATCGAGCCGTACACCTGCAGGGCGGCGAGCACCATCGCCAGCATCACCGCCGACAGGTAGATCACGGTGAACGAGCGACCGCGCAGGTTGCTCTGCAGGGTCCACTGCATGGTCTGCAGCAGGCGCAGCATCGGCACCCGCTGCAGGCCAGCCAGCACCGACTGCAGCCGCTTCTCCTGCCGTGCGGTGTCCAGGCCCCGCGCGTGGCGCCGGGCGATCGACTTTTCCAGCAGCATCGGCACCATCGCCAGACCGAGCAGGCCAACCATCAGCACCGCGACAATTCCCAGCGTGATGCGATCAACATCGCCGAAGGCGGCACCGATGGCCATCGCCACACCGAGCGAGACAATCGCCACCACCAGGGTGCCGGCCAGGGTCTGCACGCACAGCAGCGTGGTCGAGAACAGCATGGTGGCAAGCCGGTCCGCGCGTTCGATGGTGCCGTCGAGCCCACCGTAGCGTTGCTGCAGGAACGCGCGTGAGAACGGCCCGAGCATCGTCAGCCGATCCCAGTCGATGCCGTTGGGGAAGTGCGATTTCAGGCCGATCAGGCCGATCCAGTAGCCGCGCACCGCCAGGTGGATGATCAAGGCCACCGCCAGCACGTAGCACATGCCGACGCCGATGCTGAAGGCGAACCACAGCGCTTGGAAATAGACCCCTTCGGTATGCAGGCTGCTGCGCGCCCACGCATCGAACAGGTAGCCCGGCACGGCCAGCAGTGCGAAGGCGAGCAGGCCGGAAATGAACAGCTCCAGCTCGTCGGTGCGGTCGCGCACGCGGGAGTAGCTGCCTGTCGTGCGAGGCACTGCATCGGCAACATCGGACGGGTCCCGTCGGTCCACAGCACTCGACTCGTTCACTGGCGATTCATCCCTGGAGGTCGGCGCAGTATAGGCATGCGCCCTGCTCCGCGGAACGGGACCGGAAACGAAGAACGCCGGCACAGGGCCGGCGTTCGGGTACAGCAGTGTGGAAGGGGTTATCGCATGGGGGATCAGCGGTAGACGCGCTCACAACGACGCTCGACCACGCGATCACCAGTCTTCTGCTGATGGTTGCCCTGGATCTGCCGGCCGGCTGCGCCGCCCGCCACGGCACCGGCAACCGTTGCCAGCTTCTTGCCGTTGCCGCCGCCTACCTGGTTGCCCAGCAAACCACCAACCACGGCGCCGGTGGCGGTACCGGTGATGCGGTTGGGATCGCGGGTATTGCGCTGCACTTCCACGTTCTTGCAGACCACGCGGCTGCCATCGTTGAACTTGCGGCCTTCATCACGCGGGCCGTAATTCTGTGCGCCAGCAACGGACGAGGCTGCCAGCAAGGTGCCCAGCACCATCAATCGGGTCGAGGTCTTCATGGCCATCTCCTGTGCTCCGGTATGGCGCAAGTGTCTGCCTGCGGGTGGCAACTGCAGGTGAAATCCGCGTCTGCGGGTGTTGAGCGGCCACCATCGGTTCAGGAAACAAAAATGCGCCCATCGCGACCAGCATCGCGATGGGCGCCGTCTCCCACCCGGCTTAGAACTCTTCCCACCCACCCGTGTTGGCCGCGAGCGAGGGCGCGATCCGCGGCGGCACGCCGGTCACGCGACGCACCGGCGGCACGCTTGCAGCGACCGCTGCCAACATCGGCCGGACCGCTGCCGCCGCCACCGAAGCCCCGGTGCGGAACACCGATACCGCTTCGGCCAGCAGGTTGGCCTGTTCCTCCATCGAACGTGCTGCAGCGCTGGCCTCTTCCACCAGCGCAGCATTCTGCTGGGTGGTTTCGTCCATCTGCATCACGGTCTGGTTGACCTGCTCGATACCCGAGCTCTGCTCCTGCGAGGCCGCCGAGATCTCGGCCATGATGTCGGTCACCCGCTGCACCGAGGCGACGATCTCGCCCATCGTGGTGCCGGCCTGACGCACCAGCGCCGAGCCGTCGGATACCTTGCCCACCGACTCTTCAATCAGGCCCTTGATCTCCTTGGCGGCGCCAGCCGAGCGCTGCGCCAGCGTGCGCACCTCACTGGCCACCACGGCGAAGCCCCTGCCCTGCTCGCCCGCGCGCGCCGCTTCCACCGCGGCGTTGAGCGCCAGGATGTTGGTCTGGAAGGCGATGCCATCAATCACACTGATGATCTCGGCGATCTTCTTCGACGACGCTTCGATGGCGCTCATGGTGGTCACCACCTGACCGACCACCTCGCCGCCCTGCGAGGCCACCCCATGTGCACCGATCGCCAGCTGATTGGCCTGGCGCGCGTGTTCGGCGTTCTGCTTCACCGTGGAGGTCAGTTCCTCCATCGACGCTGCCGTCTCTTCCAGGTTGGCCGCCTGCTGCTCGGTACGCCGCGACAGATCGGTATTGCCCGAGGCGATTTCCCCCGCTGCCAGATTGATGCTGGATGCACTGGTCTGGATGCGGCCGACGATCTGGGTCAGCTGTTCGACGGTGGCATTGCAGTCGTCGCGCATGCGCGCGAAGACACCGTGGAAATCGCCCTGCATGCGTACGGTCAGATCGCCGCGCGAGATCGCCTGCAGCAGGCTCGACACCTGCACCAGATTCTCATCGGTGGTCTGCATCAACCGGTTCAACCCGGTCACCATCTCGCCGAAATCGTGCTCGAAGCGAGTTTCGTCGCCACGCAGGCTGAAGTCGCCGGCGGCCGCGGCTGTGGCCAGCCGGCGGATCTCGCCGTTGATGGCCGACAGGCTGGACTTGGTCTCATCCATGGCCTGGGTGATCGCCGCCTTCTCGCCCGGCAGGCGATCCATGTCCACCGACAGGTCGCCGCGTGCGTAGTGCTTCATCACTTCGATCAGGCGGTTCTGCACCTGCACGTGCGAACCCACCAGCGCGTTGGTGTCATGCACCATCCGCCCGTAATCGCCGGGGAAGGTACTCTCGTCCATGCGGTAGCTCAGGCTGCCGTCATCATGCTGCCGCGCCATCTCGCCCTGCGCCGTCATCACGGCCTGCAGCTGCCCCTGCATGCGCTGCATGGATTTCAGCAACTGGGTCACCTCGTCGTTGCCCGAGGCATCGATGACGTTGTCCAAGCGACCGTTGGCAATGCCATCGGCCAGCTTCACCGCGCCCGCCAAGGGCCGGGTAAGACTGCGGGTGATCGCCCACGCAGCCAGTGCACCGAGGATCAGGCTGAGCACACCGAAGGCGATGGACAGTGTTCCCGTCCACGCTTCCGTGGCGCGATACTCCTCACGGCTGCGTTCGGTCAGGGCTTCCTGGTGCCGCAGCAGGCTGGAGATCGCTCCATTCCAGGCGGTGGCCAGACCGTGTTCGGCCAGCAGTTCGGTGGCCGCACCGTCGTAGTCGCCCGCCTTCATCCGTTCGTGCAACTGCCGGGTGGAGGCGTCGGTGGCCTTGCGTGCCGCCGCGATCTGCGCCACCAACGTGTCGCCGGTGGCATCGCGGGGAATCTTGACGTACTTGTCCCAGATGCCGTCGTAGGTGCGGCTCAGTTCCTGCGCCCGCTGGTAATCCTTGTCGAACTCCTCGCCGCGCTTGATCACCATCAGGCGACGATGCATCAGCACCGCGTTGTTGGTATCAAGCATGTCGTTCAACAACCGCATCTTGACCATGTTCACGCCCACCACTTTCTCGAACTGGGCAGACTTCAGATGGTTTCCGTACAACACCAGGCCGACGATGGCCATGATGAACAGCAACAGCAGACCGAAGCCGGCAGAAAGCCGGGATCCCACACGGAGGTTGCGTAAGGCGAGCATCTCAATTCCCTTGATCGTGGCCCTATATCGGTGACGGCACGATCCGGGGAAACTTTAAATACATTTACTGAAACAACGCCTCATTAACATAAATGCATTCAAGTAGAGCCCTTCCCTTATTCCTCCCCATTTTCCACTGAAGGCAGGGTGGGAATGCATCACGCAGATGAATAAGCCGCGCGCTCTTTGGCCGCGCAACGCTATAGTCGGCAGATGAACGTATTCCTGCAGATCAACGGCATCGTCATCGTTGATATCCCAAGTTTCTACGCAGAAATCAACCGTGTATTCATGGCTGGCGAAGACTGGCAGCTCGGGCCCAGCCTCGATGCATTGGACGATCTGCTGTACGGCGGTTATGGCGCACTGGCCGGGCACAAAACGGCCACGGTGGTCTGGCGCGATATCGACTGCAGCCGCGATGCACTGGGAGTGGAGGCCACGCGTGCGTGGCTGCAGGACAAGCTGCGGCAACCGGGTACGTTCAATGCCGAAGCCATCGGCCGCCAGCTGGACGCCCTGCAGCGCGGCGATGGGCAGACCTACTTTGACATCGTGATGGATATCTTCGCCAGCCACCCGAATATCAATCTGCAACGTGCCTGAGGCAGTCAGGCCTGTTGCCACTCCACATCAGGGAACATGGCAACAGGTGCCACAAGCACAGCAGGAACTTGCCCCACAGCATTTGAGCGACTGTCCGCTGCCATCCTGACACTTCGCGCCACAGCATCCGCTGTTGCGCACAGATGCCACCGTCGTGGCGATCGCACACGCCTTCAACGCGTCATCCGCCTCCAGAAGCGGCGTCTCTCTTGAATAGTCAAGCACCTGAACGTCGGTCGGACCCGCATCCAGTCCCTGCTTGTAAAGCCCCAGCGGTCGCCCGCTTCGCGCTCCCGCCTGCACCGTTATCGGAGAAATCGTCAGTGCACCCTCCTGCAACAACGTACCGCTGAACTGTTCTCCCTGCCACAGACTCCACTGCAGGTCTGCGGCCGCTTCACCGACAAAGGCCGATGTCTGGGCAACATCGAGCACCAACGTGTAGCGGCGCCCATGCTTCTCCTCCAGCGTGAGGATCGCCGTGCGTCCTTCCTGCACGCTTACACGGGGCGAGAATACGGGGTTCGCGTCGTGCAGCATCCGCAGAGTGAGGTGGTGCAGGTCCTTTGATCCGGATACTTCTGCAGCCAAGGACGGAGCCGAAGTACTGACAAGCAACATACCAAACAACGTACGAAGGAACATGCAGGAACTCCGTTGACCGCCCGATTGCGGCCGTCAACTCTCCACCGGCGATCCAAACGCAGGTTGTGACCCACACAACACATTCATCAAGCTCCCCCGACGGCGCGCCCACAGCGACCATTTCATACGTGATCGCCGCTATCCTGCGGCATCCACGCAGCCACTGACCGCCACGGACGCCACCGCCGCTGCTTGTCTGCGACATCTCACACGCCACCAACGAAAGCGCCTTTTCCCCCCGACCAGTTACCATGGACAGCCCTGTACCCGCTCCGCCCCGCTGCCCTCCGGCGCGAGCGGACGCCCCTGATCCACGAGTCCCATGTCCAAAGACAAGTCCGCCGAACACACCCCGCTGATGAAGCAAAACGACTAAAAGAAGATCCTAGTCACCAGGAGCCTTGTGCCGCAAGGGTCTTTGGCGCCACCCGCGAGACGCGCGCTCCAACGCAACATCGCCGCAACAGCTCTATGACCAATAGCTGAACGACAATAAGCGAAATGATGTCGCTCTGAGCGACATGACGGGTGCTTAGCTGTTAGGCTGATGTCGTCATCGCGGGGAGCAACAATCCGTGCCATGGTGTGAGTAGGCGACTACTCGAGGGCGAATAGCCCAAAACACCCCGAGCGACGCGTCAGCGGCCGGCAACGGCCGGGACCATCGGGAAGGGTCAGGTGGCTGCGGCAACGGCTCGCAGCCATAGATTGGAGGAGGGTAGTAACTGGCGTTTCCCCATTCTCGATGTAGCAACGGAGCCTTTCCAATCCCGGAGAGGTGCATCGAGGACACCAACATGGTCTCACCTGTTGACAGGAAAGATGACAAGCGCCAGCTGCTGCTGAAATGGTTCAAACGGGTTTTTGGTGGTCCTTGGTTGTTCCGTCTCTTGATGGTCGTGTGGAAGTTGTATGACCACTTTGATCGCTAAGCGCGGCGTAGGACATTCGGACTCTAAAACTCATCAGTAGCACCCTCCTTTTTATCTACACATGCAGGAAGAGAGGAAATGCTCCACAAGGCTTTAAAGACGGTCCGCGAGGTTCACCGAATGCAACAAGGTGAGCTGGCGGAGCGCCTGGGCATATCACGCTCTCATCTATCTGAGATCGAGTCAGGAAAGAAGGCTGCGTCAGTCGAGCTTCTACACAAGTTCGCAGAAGTATTCGATGTGCCGCCTTCAACATTCCTAAGCTTCGCCGAAGCCCTTGAAGGCTCCTCGGAGCGACGTCAGAAGAACGCCAAGAGGCTGATGAAAATTCTGGAATGGACACTGGATTCTAACGATGACGCTCCCCCGGAAAAGCGCTAACCGCTATGACATCACGTCGTCCGCGTTCTTTCGGCTACCGACCTTAAAAGCACTCGCGCGAGTGCTTCAATGGGATGGAACCCCAAGCGCCCTGCGAGCACTGTGCAAACGGCCTGACAACTTCAGCGAGTTCTACCAAACTCATCGTCGGACCGGGAAAAAACGTCTAATTCAAGCTCCAAACGCGGTCATTAAGCCGCTTCAGAAGCGACTTAACGTGCTGCTCAAGCAGATCTGCGTCCCGGACTATCTGCACTCTGGTATCCCGAAGCGCTCTCACCTCACCAACTCCGAACGCCACATGCTTGCGGAAGGCGCAACGGTGACGGTGGATGTCTCCGATTTCTACCCTAGCATCACGCGTCAACGCGTCTTCAAGCTTTTCAGAAACGTATTCCAATGCCCTGGGGATGTTGCTGATGCGATGGCTGACTTGGTCTGCTACAACGGAAAACTAGCGACCGGCTCCCCTGCCAGTGTACTTCTGTCATTTTGGGCCTGCCGTGACATGTTCGACCTGATCGCTAAGCGTGTTGCGGACCAGGGAGGCACGTTCTCGCTCTACGTGGATGACGTTGCAATCACAGGCAACACCATCGGACACGGTGACGTTCGGTGGCTGGATAGTGTCCTAAGAAGGTTCGGCTTTGCCTCGAAAGTGGAGAAAGCAAAGGTCTTTAGGAAGGCGAGCGCCAAAGTTGTTACTGGACGAGCCTTTCGCGATGGGATCAGCAGGGCGCCCAACAGGAAACACAAGGAGATGCACGAGTCTCGAACTCTGGTTAAAGGCACCAGTGCCAATACCAAGGTCAAACGCGGGTTGGTTGGCCAACTTGAGAACATCGGCAATCTGGACCAGCAGCGCGGGAAGTCCCTAAAAGCAGAAGCTCAGAAGCTACGAAGCACTCTGCCTCCCACGCGACGCCGTCGCCGATCAGCCTCTCTCCCGACCGGCATTTCCAGGGTAGAGAACACATAGAGGAAAGGAAAGTGGCGCTGGCGTACGTGCCTGAAGCGTCCACTTTGCAACCAATACGCCTTCCGGTGCCCGCGGCCTAATCTCCACACCAGTGCGTCACGAACTTGATTGGTTCAGTCAACAACTCAAAGCGTCACAAGACCGTCAATCTACCCGCCTACGGTCGCTGAATACATAGTCTTAGATGGGAAGCGCTGGCCGTGTCCTCGCACCACGCAGTGACCGATGCTATTCAGTCTCCCGATCGGCACATTCCGGTTGCCCAGTATGTGCGCATGTCGACCGAGCATCAGCGCTACTCCACGGAGAACCAGGCTGCGGCAATTGCCGAATATGCCAAGGCGCACGGCATGGAGATCGTCCAGACCTACGAGGACTCCGGCAAGAGTGGACTAAACCTCAAAGGTCGAAGCGCTCTTCAAGCCCTTCTCCGGGATGTGAAGCTCCCCTCCCCTGGCTTCAACGCCATTTTGGTCTACGACGTCAGCCGTTGGGGGCGCTTCCCCGACCCCGACGAGGCCGCCGCCTACGTTCACGCCTGTAAGAGCCATGGTGTGCCGGTCATCTATTGCGCGGAAGCGTTCAAGAACGATGGCTCGTTGCCATCCACCATCATGATTGGCCTCAAGCGCAGCATGGCCGCCGAATACAGCCGTGAACTATCTGACAAGGTGTTCAAAGGGGCATGCAACATCGTGCGACACGGGTTCCGACAAGGAGGCACCCCGGGGTATGGCTTGCGCCGCCAACTCGTGGATGAGTACCTCCAGCCCAAGGCGCTGCTTGCTCGAGGAGAGCAAAAGAGCATCCAGACCGATCGTGTGATCCTAGTGCCCGGGCCTTCCCAAGAAGTCGCAACCGTCTTGCGCATCTATCGGCTGTTTCTGCAGGAAGCTATGCCCGAACGGGTCATCGCCTCCGTTCTGAACCGAGAAGGCATCCCCAATGAAGTGGGTGGCCCCTGGAGCAGAGGGACGATCCATCAAATACTGACGAATGAGAAATACGTCGGCCACAACGTCTACAACCGAACCTCTTTCAAGCTGAAGCTGCAACACGTTCAGAACCCTCCGGAGGCGTGGGTGCGAAAGGAACATGCGTTTGAAGCCATTGTTCCGTTTGATCTGTTCGAGCGCGTTCAAGCAGTCATAGCGGCACGTTCGGTCCACTTGGACGACCGCCAGATGCTGGAAGCCCTGCGCTCACTGCTCGAGCGGCATGGCGCGCTGTCAGGGATGCTGATCGATGAAGAAGAAGGCGTTCCCTCCAGCAGCGCCTTCCGCCATCGGTTTGGTAGCCTGCTCCGGGCCTATAGCTTGGTTGGCTACTCCCCCAAACGCGACTACGCCTATCTGGAGATCAACCGTGCCCTTCGGCAGCGGCATCCCGAGATGGTCCGACTGGTGGTGGATGGCATCGCCCAACACGGCGGGTGGGTTGAGCCATGCCGGGATACCGGTCTGCTGCGGGTGAACGGTGAGCTCCTCACATCCGTCGTCATCGCACGGTGCAAGCCCACACCCGCCGGCTCCAACCGCTGGCGCATCCGACTGGATGCAAGCCTGACGCCGCATTTGACCGTAGTGATCCGGATGGATCCCGGTAACCGTCATGCCCATGACTTCTACGTGCTTCCTTCCATCGACTTCACCCCCGATGGCAGGCCCTCCATGGAGGACAACGGCTTCTCCTTGGACGCCTACCGGATGGACACACTGGAGGAGTTCTTCGCCTTGGCCGGTCGGGCCGCATTGCTGGAGGCCGCATGACGAACAAAAGCACAAGCGTTCAGATGATCCCCATTGCCGAAATCCACGTCGCCAATCCGCGTGTCAGAAACCAACGAATCCACCGTGGCATCACCCGAAGCATCGAAACGGTGGGACTTAAACGCCCGGTTAGCGTTCGCAAGGCTTCTCCTGATGAAACGTCCCTCCCCTATGCACTGATCTGCGGCCAAGGCCGCCTTGAGGCCTGCCAGCTGTTGGGCCACCGCGAGATCCCCGCCCTGATCTTGGACGTGGATGAGCATACCGGCCACGTCATGAGCATCGTGGAGAACGTCGCCCGCCGCACGCCCAGGGCGGCCGAGACCATGGAACAGGTCCAGGTGCTCAGAGAGCGCGGTTACTCAGATCCGGAGATAGCCACCAAGCTGGGCTGCACTCCGTCCTGGGTGAACAGCGTGGCCAACCTCATGGAGCGCGGAGAGCGACGTCTGCTCGTTGCCGCAGAGGCCGGCCACATTTCCTTGGCCCTTGCAGTCAACATCTCCAGGGCAAATGATCGCGATGCACAACAGTTGCTGATGGACGCCTACGAGGCCGGTGAGCTCAAGGGAAAGAAGGTGACCGTCGTCAGAAATATCTTGGCTCATCGAGCTAGAAGCGGAAAGAAGGGAACAAACTCCTATGCTCACGGCACACCGCGAAAGAAGCTGACTCCCGAGGACCTTGCCAAGCTCTACAAACGGGACGTGGAGATGCATCAACGCATCCAGAAGAAGGCCGAGTTCACGCAGCAATCGCTCCTCCTGGCCCGCCAGATCTTCAAAGAGCTGTTTGCCTCGAAAGAGTTCTGCGGAGTTCTCCAATCAGAAGGGCTGACCAGCGTCCCGCAACCACTGGCTGACCTGCTGCCCCGCAGAGGGTTGGCCCGATGAGCAAAAAGCAACCTTCGGGCGTACGCCTGGGCTTTGAGAAGGATTGCGTGGACATCCAGCTGGCGCAGCTGCATTACAGCGTTGCCATGCCCGCAGGTACGAAGGCCTCCGTCAAGTATCAGCAGATCGTGAGCTCGGTCAGGATGGTGGGATTGGTCGAACCCATCGTGGTTACCCTAGACCGGGGCACCGCCGGGCGGTTCTTGGTCCTGGATGGGCGAATGCGCTTGGAGGCTCTGAAGGAACTGGGAGCAACCGCGGCCCCCTGCCTCATCTCGACGGACGACGAAGGCTACACTTACAACAAGCAGGTGAACCGTCTTTCGGTTGTCCAAGAGCACCGGATGATCCTCAGGGCAGCAGAGCGCGGGGTTTCCGTGGAACAGCTGTCGCAGGTGCTCAACATCTCGGCCAGCTCCATCCGGGACAAATTCCGGCTTCTGGATGGAGTTTGCGACGAAGCGACCGCCATCTTAGCCGACAAACCCGCCGCCGCAGGCGTCTTTCGGTTGCTGCGGAAAATGAAGCCCTTCCGGCAGATCGATGCTGCTCAAACCATGGTCAATCTGGGGGATTACTCGATCAAGCTTGCAACGGCGCTTCTCCAAAACACGCCGGTCGAACAGTTGATAGAGCCATTGGCAGCAAAGACGGCCAACGGTGCCCCTATCGAGGCTCTCCAACGCTTGGAACGGGAGCTGGCAGCGCTTCAAGCCGATACGAAGCTGCTGGAGGAGAATTATGGCCCAGCCAGCCTACAGCTCGAAATTGTCAAAACCCACATTGGGTCGACCCTCTTGGAAAACGCGGCAATTGTGCGGTGGTTGGCCAAGAACAAGCCAGACCATCTTCAACAGCTTCAGCGCATTGCGGACATCAAGCTTCTCAAGTCAGGGTAGCCCGCTGAGCTTCCGCGTCTGGTCTTCAGGTCACTGCCTGGCCTGTGCGAGCCAATCATCGATGAGCCCTGCCAGTGTGCGATCGGAATGCCTATGCGCGTTTTCAGCACGGTCAAAGCCGATGGTTTTCCAGCACGACCAACTTCGGCTTCTGTGAAAGAAGGCCCAAAATCCCGGGTTGCCAAGCGAGGCGATGGTGCTTTGATGAGCACACCACCTCGCCTCAAAGGAGCTCAACCATGTTCTCTCATCCACAGTTCCAAATCGCCAGCCAACTGCTTATCGGGCTCATGTCCCAGGGCTCCTCTCGCCAAATGAGCGATCGCGTCGAAGACGTGAGGCATGCATTGGATGTGTCTGCCGAACTGATTCGACAGTGGGAGGAGGACCAGCCACGGCGTGGCAAGTTCACACCCCCAACGCCGGTGCCCCAGACGCGCACACGTGAAGCCGTGGTGGACCGCACGTTCATCCCGACAGACGAATGGCGGCGGAGCCGCGCCAAGAAGAGTGCGCCACCTTCAGTCTCGCGGAACTCGGGGCCTTCTGTTCATTGAAGGATGCCACCTGAAACGAGAGGAGCCCCGCCAGGCGGGGCTCGTTGCTTTAGTGCAACCGGGGGCGCCGTGGAGTGGCGGATGGCTTGGACGCGTCCGACGCGACGGGCCACTCTTGGAAGTCCGACTGCGCCTCCCGGGTTGGCTCGGCTCGAGCAGAGCAACGTTCCAAGACAGCCACGCTCGCGGTCTCCAAGCACTCCTCGCGCAAGCGTAGGTCTTCGGCCAAGATCGCCTCTTGCTCCGGGGTTGCGGCAGATTGGGCTGAAGCCAACTCAGCAGACCGCTGCTCCAGAGCTGCCAACCGGCGGCCGCGACGCCTAGCCCACTCACGAGCCGTCCAAGACACTCCAGGCTCCGGGTGGTTCGCCACAAAGTCTTCCCACGCCTGTTCGGCCATGTGCCGCAATCGGATCGCACGGCGCACAGCTTTAAGACGCTTGGGGAAACGGACCAATGCTGCTCCAAACCGCTTCAAGCCCAGCAGCAGTGCGTTGAGCGCCGAACGATGCTCCTTGCACTCTTCGGGAACGACTTCTCCGCTCGCCAGTGCACTGACCGCTTTCAGCGTGGAATGGAGCGCATGGGCAGCCAACTCATCCCTGAGCGCGTCGCCTTGGCGGACCACCTCCATCCGGATTGCCTCAACGGAGGGAGTCTCGCTTGGCACATCCTCGGTGCTGCCGTCGGAGCGCCTCTCGCCGATGGCTTTGCGCAACCCGTGCGAGACGACGATCTGCCCATCGGAGAAGGCAAGCATCTGACTGAGGCTCGAGCGCTTCGCCTCGCGTTGGGCCTGCGCCTCACTGTGCCCCTCAGGCACCGGCATGACCCGGCTTTTCTGTTCAAACTGGGCTAGCACTTCATTAAAGGCGTTTTCGTTCGCCTCCTGAATGGACCTGTTCCTCTCCCCAAGCTCTGAGTACTCCCCTCGGCGCTCGATGGCTGACGCGTCTTTTCCCAGGTGTCGCGTGGGTGCCCTCGATAGCACCGCGGCGGCCACGAGGTCGCCGCGTGCCAGCGCATCGTCTGCCTGGGCCTTCAGACTGCGGTGATCCACGCGAACATCCAAGTTCGCAGCTTCCAGATGCGCATTCGTCGTCGCGGCCACCAGTTCCCGGATCCACTCGACCTCGGCCCGGCCTGCAGGGCCTCCGTCGAGCTCTCGGGTTTTGTCCAGGAAGCCGTCAGGGCCAAGCCGGCGGGTGGTTGCCAGAATGTGGACATGCCAATTCATGCCTCCTTTGCTGCCGGGACTGTGGATGCTGGCTTGTGCAGCAAAGCCGTAGCGGTCCACCAAGGCCCGCGCCACTGCGAGGGCAAGAGACGATCGCTGGTCATCGTCCAACTCGTGGGGCAGCGCAAACTCGAACTCCCGTGCGATGGTGGAATCCTTGCGGCGTTCCGCGGCCTCGGCCTCCGTCCAAAGCGAGGCAGGCACCAGGGCCCAACCTGGTGCGTCGTCGGGAATGATGCAGCGTGATTCAACCACGCCGTCTCGCCGACGGTAGTCGTGGCGCTGCCCGGTGCGCGTATCTTCGAGAAGAAGTCCGGCACGGTAGGCGGCTGCCGCGACGGACGAGTGCCCCTTGGCTCGGCTGAAGGTTTTTACGTTGGCGTGGTAGATGGCCATGCGGCTCCAAAGCAGTGGATGTGGCTTTGTTTATGCCGTGGCTTTGGATTTTCGCAAGCGCTGGAAGCGATTGGGGTTCAAGGGGCGAAGCCCTTTGCGCACGCGTTCCGCAGGAACGCCTAGGTGCGCTCTTGCTCTTTTCTTCTGAGCCTTGTCTTTCAGATCTTTTCAGTTTCGATAAGGCCGAATATTTTCTAGTTCGCTGAACTTGACGCACGCGATTTCTTTGGTTGACTCGTAAGCACACAAAGGAGAAAAGCAATGACAGGGCCGACCCACTACCACCAGAGAATCCAGAGGGCCACCGAACGTCTGGCCCAGCTACAAGCGCGAAACCTCCTGGCTAATCATCGCCAGACCGCCAAGATGAAGAACGAAAAGAAACGCGCAGAGATTCGCCGTCGAGGCGAAATCGCCGACATCGTCTTTGCCACAGGAGCGCACATGCTGAGCGACGAAGATCTTACCCAAGCCCTTCAAGACTTCATGGAGAGACAGCATCACGTCACGCACTGACTGAAGCCTCTCCGCGATGCAGCCTCAAGAGCCCCCTTGCCCACACGGTGAGACCAGCGCCCTGAGCCCAGGGCGGCACTTGATGCGCGTGCTACTCCGGCGACCCTGGCGCGATCGGCACGGCCTTGAAATCGATAACCAGCCAGTCCTAGTCACGCGAAAGCGCCTCCGCTACTGCTTCGGGGCCCGAGCACGTGATCTCCCCCTCGGACGGAAGTGAGGCCGCCTCGTCGTCTGCGTCCCAACGAATGTCAAACACCTTGAATGTGGTCACCCGCTCCCCCTCATATCTAGACGCTCGGTCGAACCCGAAGCGTCTTGGATCCAGACGCTGGGGCTAATCCCAGTGATCATATCCCACAGGCAGGCCGTCCCAAGGAGCGTAGTAGTTACGCTTACCCCAGTAATGGACCCTGCTGTCACTCTCCTTTCTAAGCGCTCTGAAGATGGGCCCGCCTGGCATTTCATTAATGACGGTGCCGTCCAGCAGGGGCACCGTTGAACCGTGATACGCGTCGCCAGCGACCACCTCGGAAGGGATGTGAACGAGCAACGCCCCAGTGGTTGTCTCCCGCAGCACAATGCAGAAACCGCCACGTGGACTGCAACTTACGACCCGATTGAGTTCCGCCCCATCCCTGATCCGCTTCAGCAGTGGAAGGAAAGACTCCATTGCCATGGCGTGGGCGCGTTGCTTCATTGCCAGATGTGTCGCCTCCTGACACCATTCCTGTAGATCCGTCGTATCCGCCAGCTGGAGAACGCCCTCTCGGCCTGCCCAGTCGCGAGTGCCAGGCAGGTAACGGGATGTCGTAACGAACAGACCATTGGCCCCCTCCCGCTTCGAGTGCGCTTCAAGCGCTGCGACGGCTTCAAGTCCGATTGGCTTGTGCGCACCATAGCGCTTGGCTTGGATCAGGGTAAGGCTATCCCCCAAGGGAGACTCTTGCCATACACGAACGTCTACGCCTCCGTCGCCGCTACCCGGCCCCACCTTCGTCTTCCAGCCACGCGCAGCAAAAATGCTGCTGATGAGTTCCTCAAACTTTCGGTGAGGCAGGCGGTAAAAGTCTTCCGGCTTCTGAGCAAAGTAGGAGTAGACGTCGCCTGACACGTCCGCCACGTCAGCCTCAATCAGTCGACATGTCCACCTCCATTGAGCCCACGCATCAAACTGACGCTGGAGTTCCGACTCCTGGTCAATCAGGTAGTAGTTGGCAGTTACCGAGTCATCAAACTCCATGTATACGCCGACCTTCTCAAGCTCATCCGAAAGCTCTTCGGCTTCTGCCATCCCTTCGTAAAGGACTCGGCGGGCATCTCCTTCTGACCAAAAGGTTAACAATGGCTCACCTTCACCAGGTTCGGAGTCGTAGTGCTTCAGCGGATCCTTGTGACCCGAGTCGTGAAGCAGGTCATGCTTGTTGCCCCATGCCTCGGTGATCGCCTTAACCTGAGCCACCAGCTTCTCTAGTTGAGCGTCAGGCCTTTCAGGACTTTCTTCCACAAGATGCCTCCATAGAGATTACATTGCTCGGAACCGGATCAAGCTGCGGGTAGTCTCGGTGCCGGCTGCATCGGCTGGCACGCCCATCCGCCCAGCAACGTATCGAAAGCACGTCAATCTCCGTCAACTTCAGGCGCATCAATGTCTAACAAGCCCATCTTCATTTTGTAATGGCCTTGGTACCCGGCCCTGTCAAACAGCATCTCCAACTTCGCGAAATAGTAGTTCAGATCGAACTGGCCCCAGTCCACATGAGCGATGTTGACGTCATCTCGGTGGCTACCTCGATGTAAATATCGCTCCAAGGGCTTGAAGGTCGCATCCGCCTTCGACATTTCGCCCAGCACTGCGCTCATCTCTTTCCTACGGCCGGTAAATGCGAAGAATGTCTCCACAACGCAGCGCATTGTGTTCGGCATGACTTGGAGAGGGACTCGGCCGTCTCGGACATCGCGAATTGTTTGCCACAGTGCGTCGTAGTCATTGGCAAACTCTTGACCGCTCATCGGCATTACTTGGCTGTAATCATTCTTTACGATCCGCAGCAATTGGCACTTCTTTGGCACAGTGGCCCACTCACGATAGCCAAGCTGTAGAACGAGCTCGTGCAGGAAGAAGAGGTTGTGAGTTAAAGCAAGAACTTGACGGACCTTCTGCCCACCGGGCGGCTTGATCAACTCCTGCACGATGACCGATGCGATGTCGTAGACGTAATTGTGCGAAAGGCTCGATATGGGGTCATCGATGACCACAATGGTCCGCGCCAGGTCAATGGGCTGCCCCCGCTCGGCCGCCCCGTTCAAAAGCTCCATAAAATAGAAGAAGGAAATGAGTGTCTTCTCACCTTCGCTGAGAGACTGAGTCGTGCTTTCACCGAGGCCGGGACGCTTCAGACAGTAGAGGCTGCCCTCTCCTGCCTTCCGGTCAATAGTGAAGGTATCAATACCGAGCCCTTTGAGCCGTGTGTTGATAGCGGCAACGGACGCGTCTACTCCCTCTTGGTTCTTTTTTAGCTCCACCAAAGCGGCAGCGGCTTCGCCTTTGGAGCTGGAGGCGGCCTTCTGCTTGATGACCCACTCGCCCCTTTGCTCATGGAGCGGTGCCACCGCTGCATCGTAAGAGCTGTATGCATGCGCTCGATCGCGATACAGGATTTTCCAGAAGGCTTCACCAACTGCCTTGCGCTCCTGCCCTTTGTTAGCGATCCGTCGATTGAAGTCCCCTATACGCGTATTGAGCGCGTCCAGCGCTGCTGTCATCAGGCCCATGTCAACTTTGGTAACCTCGAAGGATTCTCCGGGGCGCTCTTGCTTCAATCGCATCGTGGCCAGATTCGCTTTGAGCTTGGCTACTACAGCTTCGGAAGCAACCTTCAGATCGGTCTCTTTAGCCAAGGGCTCCGTCAAGGCGGACTCGATTTGGCGCTCTAGGGTGGATATGTCAGCGGCGTAGCTGATCACATAGGAGGCAATGGATTCAATTCTTTCCTGCCTGGTGCCTTCAAACAGTTTTACAAGCTCATCCATGAACCCATGAGGCAGACCTTGTTGGCAGAACGGACATTGATCGCCCCGGACAAAGGACCGCCCCTTATCCACCCAATCTGCGTTTTTAAGCGTTTCAATCAGTGCTGACAGCCTGCTGTCATTGGAGACCTCCACCACTTCCTGCCAAAGTTCATGGGCCTCTATCAACGAGAAACCACCAGTGGAGAGTGAGTGCTTCGCCTTTGGTTGCTCGTCACCGGAAACATCAGCCAGCCGCCTGATCAGCTCACCCATGTCATCCAGCTCCTCGTCGGGTGAGACCTCCAGCTTCCGCAGATCCTCGAAGAACTTGGGTTTTCCGCGCCCATAGCCTTTCAGGTAGCCCGCAAACTCGCCGGTATCGTAGGCCTTAAAGGCCTTCCATACCTCGTCCTGGGCAGTAATCAGCGCCTTGTCAAGGCGGCCATCAATGGCCTCGATGGCGACGCGCGCTGCTTCAGTCGCTTCGTCTGCATCCCTGCTTATCTGCTCTTGGCGCTCTATTTCCTTTTGGGTTGCTACATCCGTCTCGCCAATGGTAAAAATCCCTGGCATGCCATCGGCTTCGCCAATCACGGACTGAACAAACTCGTGGTTGTAGACATGAAATCTGAACCGCCCCTCCCCCACCGTTGTGACTTTACAGCCGGTGAACTTCGGGTCACCGGCAGCAAGTCCGCGTATCACCTCACCGATTGCAGTCTTTCCGGCCCCGTTCTGGCCATAGAAGAACACTGGCTTTCGGTTCTCAGTATCTAAAAAGATACGTGTCGACTGAGTTGGGTGAAAGCTCTTGTGGTTAAGAATCGATATCTCGCTAATCATTAAACTCCCCCCGAAGCTGTTGCGGGGAGTATGACCGTTGTTCAGAACGGGCAGCCACCCTACAAAGGGCTACCGGCTAACAAAATGTGGAGAAAACACTAACAATAGAGATACTTCGTTTAACTGGCATTCATCTATCGAAAGTGCGATGTTAAGCGATTTGTTAGCTAATATCCTGCAAACAGTACGGAATTGACTGCGATAAATCGAAGTAAATTTCTAGAAAACCCCTTGTTTTAGAGGGTTTCGCACTGATAACGGATTCAGTCGTTTCCGAGAAGCAAGCTCGTCAGAAACGCAACGCCTAGGGCGGTTACCCGGCATGCAAGTTTTTGTATCAGGCCGGTTGACGAAATCGCCGCCTGTTTTATCCGTACTTCCATCCCCCAGATGGAAGTGAACCAATGACCGCTCTACCCTCCTCAGCACTCACCGACTACATCGCATCGCCCTTCGGCACCCTTCATTTGGAAGGCATCCACATCGGTCGCTTCCGCATTGACCGAGCCACCATCCAAGGTCGCGAGGCGGCGATCAATCTCCAGGAATGCATCTTGGCTGCCTTGGACGAGACCGGCCGCAAGAACACCCTGAAGAGCGGCACCCGGTATCCCCAGCAACTGCCCATGGGGACACCGGCGCGTCCCTTGGCCAAAGAGATCGATGATCACCTCGCGGACATGCGCCGCCGGCAGCTGGATCCCAAGACCGTGCTCGCCACCGAGCGCACCCTGAAGCTTCTCCTGCTGACCTGCGGCAACATTTCGGCCTGCCGCGTAGATTACAAACACATCCAAGCGTTGTGGCAGCTGCTGCGCTGGGCTCCGAAAAACCTGTTGTCGGATCCCTTGCTGAAACGCCTCAGCTTCGATGACGCGATCACCTTGGGCAAAGAGCAGGACGTCCCGCCCTTGGCTCCGGCCACCGAAGAGCGCCATCGGCGCTTCTTGGTCGCCTTCTTCAACCACCTGGTCAACGGGCAAGCCATCGCGTCCTCGCCCATGAAGGCCTTCCGCAAACCAAAAGAAGATCACGCCATCGATCCCGACAAGGCCATCCGCCTGTTCGAGGACGGAGACCTGCAGGCCATCTTCGACCCGGCCACCTTCATCCCTTGGGCGAGAAAGCCGCAGCACTGGTGGGCACCGATGATTGGCCTCTACACGGGTGCTCGCGTCAACGAGGTGTGCCAGCTGAAGCTAACCGACATCCTCCAGGAGCGCGGCGTCTGGTGCGTCGCCTTCCAAAAGACCATCGATGAAGACCTAGCCGCGGATCCGAAGCGCCAACGGCGGAGCCGGCAAAGCATGAAGGGAGCCGGGTGCATGCGCATCGTCCCCATCGCAAAGCGCTTGCTGGACGCCGGCTTCCTCGAGTTCGTCGAAGACATGAAGGCCACTGGCCACCCACGGCTGTTCCCCCTCCTCTCCGCTGGAGTGAACCGCAAGACTGGGGAAACCAACGCGCGTTACAGTCAGCAGTTCGTGGTGGATTTCGGCCGCTACTTGAAGAGCCTTGGGTTCGCCAAAGGTATCGGGTTCCATGCCTTCCGCCACACCCTAGCAACCGAATTGGATGTCAACGACGTTCCAGAGAAGGAGATTGCGCTTGTTACCGGCCATAGCACCGATCCACGGGATAGGGTCCAGGTGTTGCGCAAGCACTACCTCCACAAGAAACCGCAGGTAACCCGAAGCAAGCAGATCAGCGCCTTGGAGTTGTATCAGCCCAACGTGGAACTGCCGCGCTACCAGCGTGGGCAGTTTGCGGAACAGTTGCGGGATCCGAGCAAGTTCCATCCGTGATACCAGCAGCTGTTGCCCAGGTCCAACCAACTCATGAAGAGGGGCCTGGGCTCGTCAACGGAGCGTTCGCATCGAATTCCATTTGGATTTACGCTAAAGGCCTCGACGCTTGGACCACACAGATGACCATCGATGTCAGCGGCCTGTCGGCCAAAGAACTCAAAGCCCTGATCGCTCAGGCAGAAAAGCAGCAAACCAAGGTGCTGACTCGGCCCAAGGCTGCCGCCATGCGAGCCAAGATCAACCAGTATGTCAAAGACCACGGCTACACCATTGAAGAGCTTTACGGAGCGGTTTCAACGGCCTCTTCCGATATCTCCAAGAAGCGCACCGGCCGCAAGCCCACGAAGTCGGCCGGAAGCAAGGTCGCTCCCAAGTACCGCAATCCGGCCAACCCTAGCGAAACATGGTCCGGCCGTGGCCGCCAACCAAGGTGGCTTGCTGCGCTGGTCCAGAAAGGGAAGGCGCCCAGCGAGTTCCTGATCAAGTAGTCCAAAGCGCTGGTCAAAAGTCGAAGGCGACACAAGGCCCAGACCCTTTGTCAGCTCGCACGGGCGCATGGAAAATTTTGAGACCGCTTGCCAGGGACGGCGAATGCGCTCTGGCTGGCGCAATGATCGGCCCTGCCTACCTGCGAATGCTCGGATCTTCCAACCACGGGAAGCGATAGCCCAGCTTTAAAGAGCGCCGAGGTCTTTCACGACGGCTTGGCCCGGCTGAAGAAACCCTAATAACAACCGTCCTCCGGCCACTCGCCGGCCCGTCCTTTCGTTAAGCCACTGCGCCTGCCGCCGGCCCGCCTCAAACAGGGCCGGCGTGGCCATTGAGGGCGGCCAATCCTGCAAAGGCTCACCAGGCGACGAGAGCTGCCCCGTGATCGGCTGGACCACTGCGGGCACCGCCGCGTCGTGTTTGGCATAGGCGGTGGCCATCATGCGTCCGTTCTTGGGGGACCATCCGCCCAGCACCAGCTCCGTGGTGCAATATTCTGCCGCCAAGCCCGCTTCAGCCACGGCCTTGGCGTAGTTCGGCCAAAGCTGGTCAATGACCCGCCCCAACTCCGCTGCTAGCTGTTCCAGGGTGAAGTCCGCTCGAAAACTGGCCTCCAACGAAAGCTGGTAGATGCGCAGGAAGAACTGGGCCGACCCTCGGGTCGCCAGCAAGATTTGGTGCTGAGGAATGAGCAGCACCTTTGCCCCCGCCGAAGCTTGACCGCTTATGGCGTCCTCCGCCCAGGTATCCACCGTCACAACCAACTGGTCAGCGCTCAGCAAAACGTTGAGGATGCTCATGGGTAAAGTCTGGCGGCCTTTCCCCCACTATCCAATCTTGCCCCCACACCTGTCGAGCCCTCCTATGGAACTTTCCCTAGAACAGCTGGCCGCGCGCCTTGAGGCATGCGAGGCCGACCTGGAAGCCCACCGCGGCTACATCAAGGCCTTGGAATATGGGCTGCGGGCGGTCATCGCCAGCCACCCGAACCCGCAAGTGCTTTCACTGGCATGGGGGATGACGCTCGCTGGCGCTGCAGATGCCCACGCAGGAGAAGAGGGGTTTGCCTTCAACGGGGCTATGCAGCAGGCAATGCGCAACTTAACCCGTGAAGTAGTAGTTGGTGACGTGGGAGCCGGCTAGCAAGCGGTTACAGGTAGTGACCACTGTCGGGCCCGATTACTGGGTCAACTACACGGAAGGTTTGTCTGAACTGCGCGATATGGTCCCTGCAGCAAGGCGCTTTGCTCCAGAAGCAGACAGCCGTCCTCTCCGCGATGCATTCGCAGGTATCAATCCAAGGCCATTGGCACCGACGAATCTATCCGCGCTGCTCTGCCTGTATGCGTCGCCGGGCAACACGGATTTCGCGCCGGCAAATTTTATAGGGCTGGGCCCGGCCTTGGCGCCCCCATCGAGGCGCCAGCGACAGGGCAAGTGTTAACGATTGTTGCCTGAAGGCTTGACGCCACGTTGCCTCACTCTTGATGGGACCGATCACGGCGGAGTTCCTATGCTAGGCACACCACCTCAACAGTGGCGCCCAACCTGGAGACACAACATGCATCGCGATCAGAAAGACCTTCCTCTCCCAGAGCAGGAAGCCCAGGAAACCAATCCGGTCAGCCCGCTGCAGGCGAAGCTGCACAACCACCGCAATCATGACGAAGCACTGCAGGAGACCTTCCCCGCCAGTGATCCCATTTCTCCGTTCGTCGCCGCGCCAACTCCGGAACAGAAAGAGAAGCGTCTTGGAGAGCGCGTCAAACTGCCAGATCGTCGACCGGATGAGGAGGCCGCGGGAGGAGACCAGTGATCCGCCGCGGATTTGCGCGCGTAGCGGCTGCAACGGCGCGCTTGTCTGGCAGCCTCGGCGCGTTCGTCGCGGCGCTGGGCGTGATCATCACCTGGGCCGCTAGCGGGCCCGCATTCCACTTCAATGACACGTGGCAGCTGGTGGTGAACACTGGCACCACCATCGTCACCTTTCTGATGGTGTTCTTGATTCAGCACACGCAAAACGCAGATACCGCCGCGTTGCACATCAAACTGGATGAACTGATCCGGGTCAGCAAGGGCGCCAACCAGGAGTTGTTGAACCTGGAGTCGATGGAACCGACGCACCTTGAGGAAATCCGCCAGCGCTACGAGGCGCTAGCGAAGACAGCCGCTGATATCAAATCCAAGAAGGAGCGATGCATGCCTTGCGATGGAGACTCGGCTGCAAAGGCCTGAACAGTGCTGCTTTGACGCTGTGCACGCGCTTACAGCTGCCCTGACGAAAGGCCCCGCTCCGCGGGGTCTTCCAGCCACTCCGGTGGCGGTGGGCCGGCGCAGCGGCAGGTGCGATACCAAATGCGCTCGCGGCCACTCCTGCACGCGATGATGGATGTAGCAAAAAGCGGGGAGGACACCAGGGCGCCCAGCTCTGTCCCGGCGGGTTACGCCGATGCGTTAGATGCTATTACGGGCGTGCGATATAGGGATGCAGATAAATCTGAAGCCGGTCCATTGCGGTTGACCGCCGGGGGGAAGGATTGGTTGATCTAACGAACCCAGTCCAGTCGGCACGGGCTACGGAGAGAAGCTGACTGGGGTCGGCCAGGAGCCAATGCATAGACCAGTAAGGCAGTAGTCTGCTTCCAATCGTGCCGCGTCCAAGCTCCACGATTTCGGAGTGGAATTCTGACGACAAGATGCGCCTGTAAGCCCGTGCGACCCCATCCTCAGGTCCCTCGATGTATTGCAGAAAGCTGACGCCATCAAAGAGCAGCACTCCGGTGACGTCGGCTTCCAGATTAAAGGCGGCCGCTCGCTGAACCAGCGAGTCCAACTGGTCGCGGTTCCAAGGCTGTCTCGCCTGACTCATGTAGCCAACTGCTCGAAAGGGCACAAATTTCTCCTCAGCGAGCCAGCACAGTACCCCCCCCCCCATTAGAAGCGCCGAGTGAGGGATCGAAGATGCGCTAGCAAACACTCCTCGCCTCGGGCGGCGCTTCTCGCGGTCAGTCAAACGAGGATGGCCTCGATTTCGAAGGTTGATTGAAAAGAGCAGGACGCCCAATGGCAAGAGGCGGTGACAGACATCATCAACCTGACCTACGAAGGAAGCGATCGCATTTGGGGCCACCGCTAAGAGCGAGTCTTCTATGCTCAAAGTTTCAAGGGCCTACGCCGAACATGTTCCACCCGTGGCCCGGACGTAACCAAGACGGACATATCCCACATTTCCGGAGACGCGGCGGACGGAGCCATGACGATTTCCACGCTGGCGCCCATCGATTGTCCTTTCCAGAGTCGCCAAGTTGCCCCTGCCAACGGTGCGCATACAAGGCCAATCTCGCGTGCGAAGGCTTCAAGCTCAGATGTGGTTTGAATCCCGTCCAAGGCGCTGCATAGCGAGTCCAACTGCTCATCCCACTTCTGCCGTCCCATCGTTCCTTGCCGGTATGATCTCGCTGATTCTTAGATTACCGCTAACCGTCGCCGGCACGGCACCGCGCTGCCTTAATCAGTCAGCATCAAACAACCCTTCACATGGACTCACGTATCCAAGGCGAAGCGTTGACGCCTTCTTTGAGGGCGCAGGTTCATGTTGGTCTCTCTTTTACTAACAGCAGGAAGGAGCGAGACATGGCCATCAAGACCGCAGAAGATCTGTTCGTCCACGAGCTCTCGGACATCTACAGTGCAGAGAAGCAGCTGACCAAGGCCCTCCCCCGCCTTGCCCGGGCTGCAACCAACCCAGACCTCGCAGCCGCTTTTGAAACGCACTTGGAAGAGACGCAAGGTCAGATTGAACGCATCGACCAGGTGGTGGAAATCCTGGGCATCCGCCTGAAGCGGATCAAGTGCGCGGCGATGGAGGGACTGGTCGAAGAAGGGAAGGAAGTCATTGATTCAATTGAGAAGGGCCCAGTCCGTGATGCTGCGCTGATCGGCGGCGCGCAGAAGGTCGAGCATTACGAAATCGCGTCCTACGGCACCATCGCAGCCTTGGCCAAGCAGCTCGGCTACAAGGATGCGTTGCCGTATCTGCTGGAGACCTTGGAAGAAGAGAAATCCACCGACGAGAAGCTGACCCTTCTCGCCGAGCAGGGTGGCAACCAGGACGCCGCAAAGGCCGCTTAAGAAATACCTGTAACCAAGGCGGGTCTTCGGGCCCGCCTTTTAGGAGTACAACGATGTGGCGTCGAAACGGCTTGTCCTTGGTGCTACTGGCATTGATGGCCGTATTTCTGGTCGCCCAAGCGCTGACCGGATGGCAGGTCCACAACGAAGAACTGTCTCAGCACGGGGCGCACACTCTCGGCTTGCTTCCCTACTTGGCGACCGGCCACTTCAGCAGTGCCACGTTTGAGAACTGGGAAAGCGAGTTCCTGCAGATGGGAATGTATGTGCTGTTGACGGTGCGTCTGCGGCAGCAGGGCTCCGCGGAGTCCCGTCCGTTGGACCCCTCTCAAGAGCAACCTCGGGTGGAAAAGGGCCGAACTCCTTGGCCGGTGCGTCGGGGCGGCATGTGGAAACGCCTCTATGAGCATTCACTTGCGATCGTGTTCTTCGCCCTATTTGCGATGTCTTTTGGGCTGCACGCGTTGGGGAGTTGGCGTGCAAAATGCGACGAGGGTCGACTGCAGGGGACGTTGCCTCCCTCCTTCCTGGACCACTTCTTCAGCAGCGACTTCTGGTTTGAATCAATGCAGAACTGGCAAAGCGAGTTCTTGGCCGTGCTGGCGCTGGTCGTTTTAACGATTTTCCTGAGGCAGAAGGACTCGCCCCAATCCAAGCCTGTAGAGGCTCCGCACGCCCAGACCGGGGACTAACATGCCCACCCCAGCCCTACTGATCATTGACCTGTTCAGCCGCTTCGACTTTCCAGACGGAGAGCGCCTGTCCCCTCTCGCTGTTGAGGCGGCGCACGCGCTCCATCCCATCCGCGAGGCTTTCGACAAAAGGGACTGGCCTGTCATCTACGCCAATGACAACTTTGGGAACTGGAAGTGTGGCTTCCGCGAGCTGACCGAGGAATGCTTGCGGACGCCTGGAGCGCCCCACGACATTGCCCGCGTGTTGTTTCCCAAGCCCGATCACTACTCGGTATTGAAGCCCAAGCACTCGGCATTCTTATCCACACCGCTTCAAATTCTGCTGCAGAAATTGGAAGCGGGCCCGCTGGTACTGACGGGAATGGCGCTAGACTCATGCGTGCTCGCTACGGCCATTGATGCCAACTCAAGGGAGTACGAATGCTTGGTGGTGGATCAGGCGGTGGCATGCTTGCCCGAGCGCAGAAGCGCGTCTTTGGACGTGCTCAGCCAATCCGGTGCAGCGCGCGTGGTCTCCGCGAGTTCGCTCCTCCCAAGCTTGGGATTCAACTGATGGGTATGCCGAGGCAGAAACTGGCGTAGCGGCCAGCAATCACTCTTCTTGGGCCCAGCGAGCCAGGTTCTGACTCAGCGAATCAATACCTTCCCACGGATCCCTGCGCCGCCGTTTCAGCTTGGGTGGAACGTCCGTGATCGTGAATGCATCGGCCCGCTTCAGCTTGGCCAACTCGCTCCATGCCAAGGGCATGGCCACCGGGGCGCCCGGCCTCCCCCGCAGGGAGTAGGAAGCAACAGCGGTGGCGCCTCGACCGTTGCGCAGATAGTCCACGAAGATGCGCTTGTTCCGCAGACTCTTGGTGGCGGTGGCCAGGAAGCGCTGCGGCTCCGACTGCGCCAACGCCTCCGCGAACCCCTTGGCAAAGCGCTTGGTCAAATCCCAATCGCATCCCGGATTGAGGGGCACCACGACATGGAGACCTTTGCCTCCCGAGACCCGCAGGAAGGACTCAAGCTCCAGTTGGGCGAGAAGCTTCCGGATATCGGTTGCGGCCTTTTTGACTTCTGCGAAGGGCACGTCTGGACCAGGGTCCAGGTCGAACACCACCCTGTCGGCCCGGTCGGGCTCTTCAGCATGGCTGCCCCACGGGTGGAACTCCAGCGCGTTGAACTGGACCAACTCCAGCAGGCTGGCGGCGTCGCGCACCACCAGGTAGTGGGCATTGATGCCGCTGTCCTCCTTCAGCTTGACCGAGTCCACCAACTCCAGCCCGGCAGTGTGGTGCTTTTGAAAGAAGCAGGGCTTGCCGGTGCCGGCGGGACAGCGAATGATCGACAGCGGCCGGTCGATCACCTCTGGTAGAAGGTGATCTATGACCGCCGAGTAATAGTCCCACACGTCCTGCTTGGTGTAGCCATCGCCAGGGAAGAGGATTTTGCCAGGAGAAGACAGCTTGGGTGGCGCGCGATCGGCTGGCGGCTTCGCGGCAGCCTTGCGGGCGGAGGACGACGTCAATGCCCGCTTCCCACGGACCGGTGTTGCCGGGGCGGCGCGGTCTGAGTCAGCCAGATCGGCCACGTCCTTGTCGGCCCTCACCGCCTTCAGGGAAGCTTGGCGCAGCAGTTGCTGTCCGCCGACGCCACGATAGAACACCTCCACCACGAAGCGCGGCTCGAACCACGTGGCGGAGCGAAGATCGGTTTCCTCCGTGGGCACGTAGGCCGTTGGCTTCTTGCCTCCCCCTTGGATTCTCTTGCTCACGTCCTTGATCAACGCGTCGGAGAACCCCGTGCCCACCCGCCCCACGTAAAGCCAGCCGTGTTCGTCGTCGGGCTTGGCCAGCAGGAGCGAGCCGAAACCACTGCGGCCGCCTTTAGGCGCGGTGTAGCCGACCACCGCGAATTCATCGCTGGCCAACTGCTTGGTTTTCCGCCAGTCGTCGCTACGGCCGCTGTGATAGGCGCGGTCCGCTCGCTTGGAAATGATGCCCTCGAAGTGCTGTTCGCCGGCCATCCGGTAGGCTTCATTGCCGTCGCCCTGAACGTGCGAGCTAAAGGCCAAGTGGCCGGCTCGGCCTGTTTGGCCGTCCAGCAGTTCCTGCAGCAGCGCTTTGCGCTCCACGAGTGGCGCGGCGGACACGTCCACGCCATCGATGTGCAGCAGGTCGAAGAGCGCTTAGGCCAGCGCGCCTTGCCCCTCCCCGGACAACGTCGCCTGGAGCAGGTTGAAGTCCTCCTTGGTGCCCGACCCCGCAATGAGTTCGCCATCCAACGCAGCAGAGGTGAGGCCCAATGCCGCCACTGCATCGCGTATCTCCGGGATCTTGTCGGTCCACTCCAAAGCATTGCGGGACCAGAGCCTGACGGTCCCGTCGGTGACCGTTGCCAAGATTCGATAGCCGTCCCATTTGATCTCGTGGACCCATTGGTCGCCTTGGGGTGGAGCCTCCCCCAGCTTGGCCAACTGGGGCTCGAAGGGGCCGGAGGGAGCGGCTGCCTCCTTCGCCTTGGACAGCGACATGGCCTTCTTGGCCCAGTTCTTTCGGCGCGCCCGCTTGGTGGGCAGGCCTTTGAGTTTCTTCTTGTCGGCCTTTCCGCCGCCAGCCCGCCTGAGGTCTTCGGCAGGCGGAACAGACACATCGGCCAGCAGATCGTCCGCTTCCAGATCGCTTGCAAACGCGTCGTCGTCCTTGAACAGCAGCCACTGCGGCTGACGGGCGGGCTTGCCGGATCGAACCAGATGCCACCCGCCTTTCAGTTTGGTGCCAAACAGCTCAAAGCGCAGGTGGCCCTTGGCAAGCTGGGCCTCTGGGTCGCCTTGGGTGGCCCAGACGCCGTGGTCGAACTGCGCCACATGCCCCCCGCCATACTGCCCCTTGGGGATTTCCCCTTCGAAGCTTGCGTAGTCGACGGGATGGTCCTCGACCTCGACCGCCATCCGTTTGACCTTGGGGTCATAGCTGGGCCCCTTGGGCACGGCCCAACTCTTCAGGGCATCCCCGACCTGCAGGCGGAAGTCGTAATGCCGCCGGCTGGCGTGATGGAGTTGGACGACAAAGATGGCGCGCTGCCCCTTGGGCAGCGCTTTGCCAGGCTCCGGTTCCTTGGTCTGGTCAAAGCGACGTTTGCGGCGGTATTCGACCAAGGACACGGTAGATCCTCCTCACTTACCCAGATGCTCTCGAACGGCTGCGGCAGTGGGCCCCACGGCCTTGACCGCCGCGCGCAGCTCGTCGGCGGAGACACCCAAGGCCTTGGTCCAATACTGCAACTCGTAGTCTTCGTTTACATTGACGCGGTCGCGGTCGGCTGCGCCGGTTTTGGTTTTGTCATCTGCCATTGTCGAATCCTCACGTCTTCGTTGTGTCAGGTAAGAAGGACACGCTCGCCCTTCCAAGCCGTTCTAGGACAGGACACGTTGCGGCTCCGTGATCCAGTAGGGCCTGTTAATCACCGCGCCTTGCCAGCCATGCAGCGCGAAACTCAGCCATCCACGGCAAGACGACCGTTGGTAACGTCGGTAGAACGAGGGCTGCCCAAACCCAAGCTGGCCGGGGCGCCCACGTCAGTGCCCACGTCGGCCCTGCGATCCATGCGGTGTAGCCCACGAAAGCCCAAGGAGCGATATCGAGCATGCTGTGGACATGCTGTTCCATCGGCGTGACACGACGGGCTTGATCGGCAACCACCGTGTCTGCGTAGGCCGCAGCCCCATGTGCAACGGCGAGGCATGCCAGTAGGGCTACAAGGGCCCTGGAGCTGTCCAGCGCAGCCCACAGAACCACTCCCGCGCCGACAAGAAGGAGTTGTAGGCCGTGCAACGCGCTCTCCCGCACCCCCGACGTTAGGGGAAGGGCCGTGCGGCGATGGATAGCGAAATCCATGCAGCCAAAGCCCAGCCACGCGAGGTAGAAGACGTATGCAAGACCTTGGCTGTTTGGCGCCCACATGTCAGAGGGCTACTGGAAGGAACCGGCGTGAAGAAGCATGCTCTTCACGGCTCCCGTGCCGGGCTCTTCGTCGCGCCCGCACCGTCGCCAGTGGACAGTTCTGCTCCTGTGAGCGGTTCTTCTTCAGGGTCAGACAGTGTGCGCAGGTTGGCCGCATCGAGCGCTAACGCCTCACGCTCGGAAAGACCCACTGAGCAGTTGCCATCTCCACCGTCCAACGCGGCCTGGGCATCGCGATCACTCACGCGCTCCCATAGCTCACCGCTGTTCCAACTGCCCTCAACGTCGCCCTCGCCCTGGGACATGTCCATGTAGAGATCGGTGAAAGCGGGGTCTCCTGGCATCTTGCCGGGTGGGAAGTTCGGACGGATGCTGTAGAGCGCTTTCTCAAACGATTTCTGATGGGCGATCTCACGTGTCATCAGGAAGCGCAGCGCGTCCTTGATGCCCGGGTCGTCGGTCACGTTGATGAGGCGTTCGTAGACGATCTTGGCCCGTGCTTCCGCAGCGATGTTGGAACGAAGATCCGCTGTCGGTTCTCCGATGGAATCGATGTAGGCGGCGTTCCAAGGCACCCCGCTGGAGTTCACCAGCGCGGGGCCGCCGCCGTAGAGGATCTGCTGGGTGTGACTGGTGCTGTTGCCACCCAAGTTGCGCATGTCTTCTGCTTCCGCCATGCCTTCGGACTGGACGGCCTTCGGACCTTGGTTCAACATCGAGATGATGGTGCCGATGATCTCCAGGTGGCTGATCTCTTCAGTGGCAATGTCAAAGAGCAGATCTTTCCTTCCCGGATCCGTTTCTCCCAGCGCTTGGGTGAAATAACGCATTGCGGCTGCGAGCTCACCCTGTGGGCCACCGAACTGTTCCAGCATGAGCGTGGCGAGCGCCGGATCAGAGCGCTCGACCCGGACGGTGTACATCAGCTTTTTGTGGTGCAAGAACATGACGTGGTCCTCTGGCGATGGCTGGGACTTGCGTTGTGCAGGAGTGCGCGTCTACTTCTTTGCCTCGACGCCTGGAGTGGCATCGCGAACCATGAATTCCTCGGTAACCTCAGGAAGGTGGGCTGCCAGCCAGTCGGCCATGGCTTCTTCCTGGACCAAGATTTCCTCACAGACCCGCACCGTTTCGGTGTCGCCAGCGGTCTTGGCAGCGGCAATCAACGCCGTGTACGAAGCGATCTCGAAGTGTTCGAAGACGTAGCCAGCCATCGCGCCTTTGACGATCTCGTCCGACGCGGTCATGCCACCGACGGCCTGACCGAAGGCGGCCATCTTGCCCATCACATCCTTGATGGTCGACGGCGAACCACCCAAGCGCTTGATGCACCCTTCCAGCAGTTCCCGCTGGCCGATGGTTTCTTGGATGTGCTCTTCGATGCGCGCCTTCAGCACCGGGTAATGCTCGATGCGGGACGCCTGCCCCTTGAGCATGGTTTCCGCCTGCTGCTCCATCGCGTGTGCGTCGCGCAGCCAGTCCAACAGGTTCTCTTTGAGCTCTGCCATGGGGATCTCCCTTGTTGATGGACCTCCACCGTATCGCCCGCGCCATCGCAATGAAGCGACGTCTCCGTGATGGCACGGCGAACGCACGTCGCTTCTTTACTCAAGTAATCCCAACAAAGACCGATGTGCTGCGACGCCAGCAAGTGCCCCCTCTCCAATGGCCAGGGCAATATTGCCTGCGAACCTGGCTGCGTCCCCGCAGGCAAATACTCCCTCCACAGTGGTCTGCTTGGCAGAATCGGTGGAAATGCAGCCCGCCGACTCGGTGCGGCATCCCAGTTGGTGCGCGATGGGAGAACTCAGTGTCGTTTCCGGGTGTAGAAAAAGGGCGCGCAGCACCGACCTGCGACCGTCTGCAAGATCCGCCGTCGCATCGCTGGAGACTGACAACAAGGGCGAACGTTCCAAGGATGCACCAATACCGCTCAACCCCTTTTCCAGCAGGCCCAGCGCCTCCTCAGTTCGGTCCCCTCGATGAAAGACCGTGACGTGCCCCCACTGTTGCAAGGTCCTGACATGTGCCAGAGCATCGTCATCTGGCGCGACCAGAAGACCCAGCGAACCGCCACAGATCTCGTAGCCGTGGCAGTAGGGGCAGTGCAGCACCCCCTTTCCCCACCGTTCTATCAAGCCCGGGATATCCGGCAATTGATCGACGACCCCGTGCGCCAGAATCAATCGATAAGCCGAAACTACCCGACCAGAGGCGCAGATCACTTGGAATCCACGGCCAGCCGATCCTTGCGCACCAGAAGCCTCATCCGTGATCCAGCGCACGCGACTGTAGGCTTCCAGTTGCCGCCGGGCGGTTTGCAGAAGGTCTCTAGGAGAGCACCCGTCCCAGCCTAGGCAACCGTGCGCGAGGCTGGCGGTGCGATTGCGCGGCTGGTCCTGATCAATGATCACCACCGATCGGCACGCTCGAGCCAGTTGAAGCGCCGCCGACATGCCGGCAAAGCTTCCGCCAATCACGACCGCATCTACAGACGAAGGGGCAACGTTGTTGGTCATCGGCGTTCCTGGAACCACCCGGCGTTGGTCCAAGGTCTTTTGCCGGTCAGGGCGTCGAGAGGCTGTGTAAAAAAATGCCGTCATAGGGACAGTTTCGTCACACGACGGCCCTGCTCCGTTACCGCTGAAGGAGCCGAGAGGTGCCGCCCTGCCGCTGGCGCGAAGACCATGTGAATCATGTATTCAGGCCGCGTGTATGGTCCCTCCGGCTTCCCATACGCCGCGTTCTCTGCTTTTGCCTCTACTCTGCAACTGGAGGACCAAGAACAGTGAGCACGCATCTGGAAATCGATTTGATGATCGCTCAACTCGAAGAGAAGCTGCCCACATGGGCAACGGTCTATCCTGAACAGCAGTTTCTTCGAATGCTTTCCGAAGCATTGAACTACATCGCGGCAAGCGCGGATCCAGATGCCCGCGTACACTGCGTGATGCGCACTGGATGCTTGGACCGCAATAGCGGGGAGGCGCCATGGGCACGTCAATACCGGCGCTGCCCACTCTGACGTCACGCATGCAGTCCATTTGCTGGCTCTGCCGAGGATGACCCATGACCCGACCAGCGAAACCCGAATCCGTGTTGAGGGACGAATCCCGGCAGTTCGCCATGTTGGTGAACTCTGTCACGGACTATGCGGTCTACATGCTGGACCCGACCGGCGTGATTCAGACATGGAACCCCGGCGGCCAGCGCATCAAAGGGTATGTCGCCGCAGACGTGGTGGGCACTAATTTTTCCCGGTTCTACCTTCCTGAAGAAGCCGAAATCGGCTTACCTGAAAGGAACCTCCGGACTGCGGCAGCGGAGGGGCGTTACATCGGTGAGGGGTGGCGCTTACGACAAGACGGCACTCGGTTCCGGGCAAGCGTCGTGATCGATCCCATTTGGGAGGATGGGGAGTTGATGGGCTTTGCCAAGATCACGCGCGACATCACCGAGCGCCACGAAGCACAGGAGCAGCTGCTCCAAGCCCAGCGCGACCTACTGCAGGCCCAGAAGATGGAAGCCATCGGCAAGTTCACCTTAGGACTGGCGCACGATTTCAACAACCTGCTGACGATCGTGGTCAATTGCCTGGACTTGATCAGCATGCGGGTGAAAGACGGGGCGGTGGCAAAGCTCATCGACACGGCACAGCGGGCGGCCGAGCGCGGCGCCCTTCTTACCCGGCAACTACTGACTTTTGGCAAAGGTCAGACCTTGGTGCCGGAGGCCGTCGACCTAGCAGCGATGATGGCTGAATGCGAGGCGTTGTTACGCCGCTCCGCCGGTGCAGCAATAGCTCTGACCGTCGAGATACCAAGAGGACTGCCCACGCTCTCGTTGGACAAAGCCCAACTGGAGGCCGCAGTTCTTAATTTGGTGTGCAACAGCCGCGATGCCATGCCGAAAGGCGGCACGATCACCATCACAGCATCTGCGCGCCTGACCCGGGATCCTACGCTCCCCAACGCTGCGAAATCCCCCTACGTCTGCTTAAGCGTCCAGGATGACGGCACAGGCATTGAGGTGGACCAGCAAGTCAGGGTATTTGAACCATTTTTCACTACCAAACCCATCGGAAGAGGCAGCGGGTTGGGCCTGAGCCAGGTGTTCGGCTTTACGGCTCAATCGGGTGGCTTCACCGAGCTCAAGAGCGAGCCGGGAAAAGGAACCTGCGTCAGCCTTTGCTTCCCCGCACCAGAGCACTGAAATGCCGATCCACGTGCTGTTTGTCGAAGACGAAGACGACCTTCGAAATGTCGTTGTAGAGGCCCTCACCTCGCAAGGGTTCGAAGTGACCTCCGCAAGCAACGGGGACGAGGCCATCGTCCTTCTCCAAGGCGGCTCTAAGTTCGCCGTGGTTGTGACGGACTTCAACATGCCCGACAGCGCTTCGGGTCTGGACGTAGCGTTCGCAGCGGCCATTGCCCAGCCCAGCGCCCGCGTCACGCTTGTCTCGGGCCTCCAGCGATCGCAGCTGCCGACGCTACCCGAGACGGTGCGCTTCCTTCCCAAGCCTTACCGCTTCCGCCAGCTCATCACGGCCATCCACGAAGACCTAGGCGGCAACTAAAGCAGGATAGATTCGCGGGAACCCGGGGCTCCAGCCATCAGTGCGCCTGTTAGTCGACAAGCGCTCGCCGGCTGACCAGGAACAGCAGACGGTCAATTGCCGTCGCGTTGAGTGCTTCGCCATCTCCCCGTACCTTGAACGCGGTCCAGTCGCTGGCCGCCACCCGGCTCAGTTCGTCCGTTTCAACGGGTAGCCACCTCATCGGCCAATAGGGCAGACGCCGGTCTGCCACAGCGCCCCGTTGCAACTCAATCAGATGGAGGTGGCTCGAGGCCCCGAGCACGCGGGAGAAGGCAACGTCGAGCCCATCCGCCGGGCCCTCTAGGTATTGGAGAAACCTGGCACCGTCGAAGAGCAACACCCCGCTGACGCCCGCGTCGCGGTTGAAGCGCGCAGCGTCATCCACCAGATCGTCCAGCTTCGAACCTTGCAGCCCCAGCTTGTCTCCAGTCAGAAGATCCGAAGCTTCACTCACATACGCCACCGCCCGAATTGGCACCCACTGCTCCTTGTCGCCCCCATCAGCAGAAGAAGTTACCAAAACTGAATCAGCAAGGTTGGCGCAGCAGTGGGAAGTGCGACGCCATTCCTGACTGATTCACAAAAGCCCAGAACGGCGCGGAGCCTCTTTAGCCATTCTGAATCATCGGGTCAAGGTCCGCTTCCGGCCAGAAGCCGACCCGCATATGCACCGGCGAGGGCTTGGCTCAAATGGCGATGAGGACTTTACCCATGACAGATCCCGCTTCAAGTGCCCCGTGCGCTTCGGCGATCTTCTCCAGCCCCACCTTAAGGCCGACATGGGGCGAATAGGCGCCGCTGGCAAGGCATGCGTTGATGTCCCTGATCGCGTTGTCTTTCGCTTCTTGAGGGACCGAATAGATGTACACGAAGCGGAGCACGCAACCGTGCACCATCGCACGCAACAGCGGCAGTGAAAGCGCATCGGTTGCCCCTACGGTTGCATAAGCGCTGATAACCCCACCAGAAGCGAGGCATGCGAGGTCAAGATCGAGGTTTGCCTTCACATTGACGTCTACGATGCGGTCCACGCCCGCATTCCGGGTAGTCGCTTGAATCGCGTCGGCGACATCGTCGTTCAGACGGTCCAGCACCAGATCTGCTCCGGCCGCCCGGGCAATGATTGCCTGCTCGGGATTCATCACCGTTGCCGCGACCCAGGCTCCCGCCCACTTCGCCAGAAGGATGGCGGCGGTGCCGACCACGCCCGCCCCGCCTTGCACCAACACCCTTCGGCCGTCGATGGCGCCATCGGCGAAGAGGCAGCGATGGGCTGTCAGTGCCGGGATGCCCAGGGATGCACCCACCTCGAAAGAGACATCGTCAGGCAGCGGCACGGCATGCCCTGATGGCACCACCACGAACGCTGCTGCCGTCCCGCTCGCCCGGCCCTGCTGGGCTTCATAGATCCAGACCCGTTGCCCTAGACGACCCACCTCGTCCGCGTCGCCAACCGCATCGATCACACCCGCCCCGTCTTGGTGGGGAATGATGCGTGGAAACGGCATCGCCGAAGAGAACCCTGTGCGGGCCTTGAGGTCTGTGGGATTCAGCCCCGACATGTGGACCCGAACCCGAACTTCGCCTGGCCCGGGTTGCGGGGTCGGCAGCTCGGCGACACGAAGCACCACATCGGCCGGGCCCTGGCGGTCGTAGTACGCAGCTCTCACGGGCTTTCTCTCTGATTGCGAAGGGACTCCTTCGGGGTCAGCAATATCGGAGGCAAGCATCCGTTTTACAACTAGGCACACTTTGTATATATAGGGATACAAAGTATCCCATTGGAGCAGTCATGCCCCGTAGCGCCCCTCCCGAGTACCAATGTGCCGTAGAAATCACCGTGGACATCGCGGGTGGCAAGTGGAAGCCGTTGATCGTTCACTACCTGCTGAGCGGAACCAAACGGTTTGGGGAACTGCGAAAACTGATCGGCGGAGTGACCCAGCGCTCGCTGACCTTGCAGCTGCGCGAGCTTGAGGCAAGCGGCATCGTTCGACGCGAAGTGTTCGCAGAAGTTCCACCACGCGTTGAATACACGTTGACGGCGCTAGGCACCACGCTGGCACCGACGCTGGAAGCAATGAAGTCCTGGGGGGAGCACTATCTGGCCAGCAGGAACGACTAGCCCTGTTGGGATCGCGGTTCGCAATGTGCTCGGCTTAGCGCATAGTTTGTTTCCGACTCTAGGCGCCGTCCTGGACGGCTGCTTTCGGCCAGGAGCGGACGCTGCCCTTACAACAACCAGTCCTTCTTCATCCGGCGTAGGTGAAGGCATAACTCCTTCCGATGCGCTGGATGCGAGCAAACCCCAGCTCACCCAAGTGCATGCCGGCCGCGATCAACCGATCTGCACTGACCATATCCAAAAGCGCTGAACGGGCCGCTGCAGCCCGCTGCGGATCCTGGTCGAATGCGATGGATACGTCGGGCCGGGCAATTTGGATGTGGGGAAAATGCACGATGTCACCCCAGATCAACGCACTGCAGCCCTCCGATTCCACCCGATAGCCGGTGTGCCCTGGCGTATGGCCTGACAGCGGAACCATACTGATACCGGGCAGTACATCGCCCTCGGCCAACAAGCGCAGGTTGCGGCGATATCCGGCGAACACCTGCCGTGCGAGCAGAAAGTTGCCCCGGGCACGATCATTGCTGCGGGCAAGGTTGCCGTCGTCCTCCCAGAAGGACAGCTCGCGTGGGTGTATGAGCAGCTCCGCATTGGCGAAGACGGGGTAACCTTGAGCATCGAGTAGACCGCCAACATGATCAGGATGCGCATGCGTGAGCAGGATCGTATCCACATCCGCGGGCTGCACACCGGCTCGCAACAGATTGACCCTCAGTTCCCCTCCCCAGCCCTTGATCCCCCCGGCACCGGCGTCGATGAGGATCGTGCGGTCCTTCCCCCGCACCAGGTAGGTGTTGATGTGGATCGAGGACGGGTCGCTGACCCCTGCCTTCAGCTGTAGCTGCGCGGCCTCGGCCGGATCAATGTGGGAGAGCAGATCCAAACTGGCGGTCAGATGGCCATCGCTGATCGCTTGGATCAGGAAGCCACCGATCTGGAGGGTGGGTAGAGCCCGTTCAACGATGGATGCGTTCATGGCTGCTCGTCAGTTTCGTGCGTGGAGGGCATCATTGGCGTAGCCAAAGCAACGGATGCGCGCCGTCAGCCCTGCATGGTCTTGGATGGCCAGATCGAGCTGCCGCATGAATGCGTCCATGAGCTCGGGCGTCCTACCCGGTCCCAGTCGGTAGGCCAGTTCCGCGGACGCCGGATGGCCCCGTCCCTGCCGCGCAGCCAGGTAAAGGATGTGCACGTTGTCCAACGCAGCACCCAGCACGTCCGTGCACAGCACCGCGCATTGCTCAGTGAGCGCGTCCAGACTGTCCTTCGCCGGCATCCGCTCCTCGGTGAAGTAGATCGAGAGCCTAGGCATTTGGGTGCGGCTCCGCCCCTGACCGGCCTGCCTCGGACACGCACTTGAGTTGTGCTGTCATGGGCGTATACGCGTGCACACCGCCAGGAAGGGACTCCACGACCGGAACTTGCCCCGCCGGGACGCTCGCAAGCCAGAGCGCTGCGGGCGCGTGATCGAGCGCAACCGCATGCAAGGCCTCGAATGCAGTCCCCATCGCAATGAGCGGCTCAGGGCCGACGCGACTCACCAGTAGGTAATCGCCCTGTTCGACGGCGGGGGCCCGATCCAAGCCACTGTATAGGTTGCGATGCCAGTTGGTGATGTGATGCTGCCAGCGTGCGAAGTTGCCCCCTCCCTTCCTGGCGTACTCGTCCCCCTGCAAGACCTCCAGGCCGTCTATCGAATGAAGGGCAAGGTAGGTCGGGCACCCCGCACCACATGCCCTGAAGCGCTGCGAGGTGTGGAACCCCCGCACGGAAATGAGCGCAGGCAGTTTGTGCAGGCTGTAGAAGTCGTTCCATTCCTCCTCGCTGGCGGAGTCGGAATAGCTGCATTCAACGGCGTAAATCATGGGAACACTCCTGGGCCGGCTTGTGCGCGCGCCCCTTGTTGATGTCCCGTCATGCTAGGCCTGCATTAGCTCACATCAAATCGACGTTTCGGTATGCTTCAGTGACAAAAGATCACGCTGAAACCCCATGCGCAGGAAGATTCCCAGCAGCACCGCCCTGACCGCCTTCGAGGCCGCCGCCCGCCACGGCAGCTTCGCGCGGGCAGCGGAAGAGCTTTCCCTCACCGAGGGGGCCATCAGCCGCCAGATCGGTAGGCTGGAATCCTTCTTGGGGGTCCCCCTATTTGAGCGGGTCGGCAATCGCGTCCGCCTGCTGCCCAATGGCGAGCGATACGCCGCCCAAGTCCGCGAGTCGCTGGACCGCTTGGACCGGGACAGCCAATACCTGATGGGCCAACCGAAGGACGCTGCAAACCTGGACATTGCCGTGACGCCCACCTTCGCGTTGCGATGGCTTATCCCTCGCCTGCCCGCGTTTAGCCGCGCACACCCGAACATCACCGTGCACCTTTCCGAGCGCACTGACCCGTTCGCGCTTGCCGGCAGTGGATTCGACGCCGCCGTGCACTTCGAGCACCCAGCCTGGGTGGGTATGCGCACTTACCCGCTGCTGCAGGAAGTGCTGGTGCCGGTGTGCCATCCCGCGCTCATCAAGGGCGCAAAGGCTCGCGTCTCGCTGGATCAACTGCCGCGGCTACACCGACGACAAAGCCCCGGTGCTTGGCAGCGCTACGCCAAGGATTCAGGCATATCCCTCACCAACCCAGCGGTGGGAGCACGCTACGACCTTCATGCGATGTTGATTGAAGCAGCGCTTGCAGGCCTCGGGGTTGCTCTGGTGCCACGCCTTTACGTGGAGGCAGAGCTGGCGCAAGGTCGGCTGGTGGCGCCATGGCCGCAAGGCGAGGCAGTGTCCAAGACGTTCTGCCTGGTGCTGTCCGAACCGATCGGTTTGACTGCCGGTCCAGTGCAAGCGTTTGCACACTGGTTGCAGGAAGAGGCCCGCGCAGCTCGGATGGAAGACTGACTTGACGACCACTCCGTGAGGACTCGCGCCGACATGCGCGGAAGGCCATCCCCTCGAAGATCAGCGTCGTGCGGGCGCGGCGAGAGCCTGTGCCCCGCCGACTGACGGCCTTCAGCGACTTCCTACTAAGGCGCTGGCAGCAGGCGCCTTGGGATCAATGACAGCCTAAAGCTCGGACCCCATCGCTCAATCGAACCAGGTTGCCCCCCCCCTCAGCTACCGCTGGGAACACACTGGCATTGAGCCGTTCTTCCGCGTGAAGCTTCGACGTGGCGCCACCCCAGATGGCTTCCTGCTACGGAAACGCTATATCCAAGCAAGCTACGGTTTTCTCAAGGCAGTGAGCATCGATTCCAGATTTGCTCCAGCCGGGGCTGCCAGGAGCGCAATCCTCTCCGCCGAGCTGATCGCCAGATAGGTCATGCGACCGCCCGATGCCTTTGTAAACAGGTAGAAGCCTGCCAACTTCGGCTGATTGGTGACCTCATACACACCCTCGTCCTTAATGACGAAATGAATATTCTTGGGCTTGGCCTTCTCATCACCTTTTCGAGGGTGCCACACCTTCACCTCACCCAAGACAGCCTGGGCTGCTCCTTTTGGAAGCAAACGAAACACTTGGGATACGGCCTCGGATTTATTGCATTGCAAGAAGATGCCCCGCTCGCCGCCGATGACCTCAAACGTCAGAGTTTTCCTGTAGTCAGCCACTTGACTTCCTTTCCTTTCGCCGTATCAAGAACAACCTCAACTGCGGCGGTTTATTTGTGTATTGGCTAGAAATATTCAACCATGAAGGGCTCTCTAGCCGGCTAGAGAACCTTGAGGAAGGGCAGCTCCAACCCCTATTTTGCCTTTTCCTAAGCACCGAACTCGGCTGGCAATATGGAACCATGGAAAGCGAACACGTCCTGGGCGGCTGCCTCTTGGCGGCCAGCGATCCGCAGAACGGCCATATCCTGTCCCTGGAATCTCCAGACTCGGATGTGAGCGCTCCGCTCCCGCAGTAATTAGTGCATTCCAAAACCGGGTATCGGCCGGGCGCTCCGGTTCTTTAGGGCCCTCTCTAGACGCCAAAGGACTGACTCTTGAGCCTGATGTTGAGTTCACGAACTCAGTTAGGCACCGCACGGGCCAACTCTTCCTCAATGGCCGCGATGAGCAGCTTTCGGTGCTCGATGCCAGTCATTACCCTAACCAAATTGCGAAGCATCCGCAGGTCCTGGCGCCGCCCGAGGCGGTCACTGAGCTGGTGAAGCACTTTGGCCTTCCCAACCGCCTTCTTAGATGAAACATCCACGCCGAGGGCCTGCATGGCTTCTATTTGCATACGCAGCCTGCGCACCGCCCTTCGCCAACGGTGGAGGACTTCGACGTCGTCCGAGCCAGCCGCTTTCTTTCGCACCTTCACCACACGTCGCTCACTGCGCTTATAGCCAGCCCAGATCGCATCGCTCTTCACCTCGGGCCAAGGCTGCGTGCTCAGTAGCTCAGCCACCTTCTGAACTGCCTTCCGACGGCGGGCAAAGCTTGGGTCCTTGTCGAGCTCCGCTGCCAGCACGTGCTCACGTCGGGCATCCAGCCTTCGCAGAATCGTTCCCCATGGCAAGTCTGGATACTTTTTTTCCATCCCTCGCGCCGATTCGATCACAACATGGCTGTCTCGTAAGGCCGAGAGGCCCTTTCCAATCCTGCGGAGGCGTTGGTCCTCTGTAGCCAGATCCAGATCGGAGGCATCGAAAAGCCGCAGCAAAGCCCGCAGCCGCCGGATGCCTTTGCGCGCGCCATGCACGGATTCATGGACGCCGGCGCCCGGGCACAGCGCTGCAGCGATAGCTGAGCACTCGTGTTGCGCCAACTCGAGCGCCTTTGCGCCAACCGCACTGACTGGCATCTCTACGTCTCCGGAGACTGCTTGAGAACAGTAGTTCTAACCCCAGTCCTTTGCAATTTTCTGAATCCCAAGCCTGACATCCGCGGCTTGTTGTCCTAAACGTCATCCCCATGTCTACCCCTTGCGTGGCGCGCAGGCCTTGCAGCCAATGCAGAGCGGCTCGGAACCTGCGTATGGTTCCATACGGTGTTGAGCTCCGTTGCCGTGCCGGACCTATGGGCCACTCAAGCAGGCGTTTCGTCTCTGTTCCACGATGGACAGTTCTCTGCGATCCCTCGGTAGGCAGCTTCCAGTGAATAATGGTCGATAGCAGACCAACGCCCGCGCCATTCACAACAAAGCCCTGTCTTAAGCACTCGGAAGCACCATGACCATCCATCAAATGACCATCTGCGGTTTTGCGCAGATGCTTCGCGCGCTCAAAGGCCAGCTGGACAAGGCCGACGCACATGCGCTGGCCATCGGCTATGACCCGCGCAACCTGCTCTCAGCGCGCTTGGCGCCGGACATGCACCCGCTGTCCAAGCAGATACAGTTCGCCTGCACCCAGGCACGCGAAGCGGGCTGCCGACTCAGTGGAGAGCCGCTGCCGTTACTTCATGCACCCCACGACATGGATCAGGCGCGTGCGCTGATCGATCAGACACTGGACCACTTGGCCGCAGTCGACGCAGCGGTCATCGATGCCAGCGCCTCGCGTGAAGTGGCAATCGAGCTGGCTGACGGCCTTGCCTTCGACATGAACGGAGGCGAATACGCCGCAAACTGGGCCACGCCGCAGTTCTACTTTCACCTGATCACCGCTTACAGCATCCTGCGCCACAACGGTGTGCCGCTGGGAAAAGCCGATTACGTGCCGCACATGTTCGCCTGGATGCGACAAGGCGGTTGAACCATGCAGCTAGCCCCGACGAAGTCTGCGGGGCGGCAGCCGATCTGGACAACGTGGCAAGTGCATAGTGAACATCGCCTACGGTTTTGAGGACAGGAGGATATCGGCGCCCTGCCCCGAAGCGGCTGGCCCTGAGCTAGCCAGGGAGCAGATCCCAATGCCGGAGAGAGCCATCAGGATTCTGCTGGCCCCCGGTCGACCGCACCTCTCTACTCAAGAGCCTGGCAAGCAATCCAAACAGGCTTCCGGCGGTGGCGGTGGGATGACCAGCTTGCGCTGTATTTGACGCAAAGCCGTCCGAACACCTTCCTCGACAACCGGGTGATAGAACGGACTGTCGATCATCTGCTGGACGGTATCTCGCCGCTGAACGCTCCACGAAAGCAGGTGGCCAATGTGTTCGGCCGATGGGCCGACCATCTCTGCACCTAAGAAGGTTCCTGTGGCGCTGTCGGCGTAGACACGGATTACCCCGTGGTTCTCCAGCATGACCCGGCTGCGCCCTTGATCAGCAAACGATGCCTCTCCAACCTCAAAGGCCGCGCCACTCTCGGTCAACTGCCGGAAGGTGGCGCCCGCCATCGCGATCTGGGGGTTGGAGAACACGATCCCCAGTGGTGCCCTGCGTGGACGGGGGCGCACGTTTGGATAGCGGCCCGCGTTGTCACCTGCGATGCGGCCATCGTCTGCGGCCTCATGAAGGATATCGGCCATCCCATTGGCATCCCCGGCAACGAAGATGTGCGGGCAGGTGCTCTGACCGGTAGCGCGGTCGACCATGGGCCGTCCGTAGCTGTCCAAACCGATACCGGCTTTGTCCAAGCCGATTCCGAGCATGTTGGGCTTACGACCTGTCGCGGCAATCAAGAAGTCGAATGTCTCGGTGCTGCGAACACCCTCAGAATTCTCGGAGACCACCAATACTCGACCATCCTCGGTGCGCGAGGGTGTGACCGTTGCGCCCAGGCTCACAGGAACTTCTGCAGAGAAGATGCGTGTGGCCTCCGCCGCAACCACTGGGTCGCTCAGCGGTCCGATGAGCCGGCTGCGACCGTAAAGGCGAACCGTCACTCCAAGGCGGTGCAGGGCCTGTGCCAACTCAAGGCCGATGACCCCGCTGCCAACAACGGCCACTGAGCTGGGCAGATCAGTCCACTCAAAAACGTCATCGTTCACAAGAAGCCGGTCGCCCAGCGCCTCACGCCATCCCTCCGGAACGAAGGGGCTGGACCCTGTCGCTACAACGATGCGATCAGCTTCGACGATGGTGGATGACCCGACTAGAAGCTCATGAGGGGAGAGGAACATCGCCTTGCCGCGCAGGCGGTGCTCCTCCGGCCACGCTTCTACCGACTCCACAACGAAGCCGACGAAGCGATCGCGCTCGCGGCGCACCCGAGCCATTACTTCCCGTCCGTCGACCTTGATTGCTCCAGGCATGACGCCAAAGCTCGGCGCCAACGTCAACATATGAGCAGCATCTGCGGCACTGATGAGCAGTTTGCTCGGCATGCAGCCAACCCTCGCACAGGTGGTTCCGTAGACGCCTCCTTCGATCACCACAATGCTGTCGGTATGCGCTTTGGCCGCGCGGTAGGCTGTCATTCCGGCACTTCCGGCGCCAATGATAGCGACATCAACCTTGATACGATTCATCTGAGACCTCTTTTCGTCAGTGCATTGCAGTGGCCTGCAGCACGATCGGCGGAGACTAAACCGACCTTCACTTGTGAACGGCCGATTCGAGCGTTTGAGAGTATTCGGTTGTCGACTATTGGCGTGCGCTATCGAGTCGCTTCTGAGCCCACTGCGCGATACGCGGTGCGGACAACAAGCCCAGGAGGCGGCCAACTTCTTGACCTTGCTCGTCATACATCAGGAGCATCGGTACAGCAGCGACCTTCAACGAGTCCAACAGCTGCGGATCCGTCGCTGCATTCACCTTGAGGAATCGGGCCTTTGTGCCCATTGCCTCGGCGGCGGTAGCGAAAGCAGGCTCCATCGTCTTGCAGGGAGGACACCATGGTGCCCCTATGTAGAGCAGAAGAGGATCGGCTGTAGAGCGCGCAATGCGGTTGAATCCCATGGCGTTCACTTCTTCCACCTTCCCAACCCATGAAGGCACGGACGTGTTCATCGCTTCACCTTCTTTGCTACGCGGGCGCCCCATAGAGGACGCCCGCTTGGTTGTGGCTTACTCGCCCTTTACGAACGGAGCGATCTGCTCGTGCAAAGCCTGCTTAGGCATCGCGCCGACGATCTCCTTGGCGACCTTGCCATCCACGAACACTTTCAAGGTAGGGATGGACCGCACCCCAAATCGCTGAGCCAACTCCGGGTTCTGATCGATATCGACCTTGACCACGTGGAGCTTGCCTTCAAGCTCATCGGATATCTCTTCCAAGGAAGGGGCGATGGCTCGGCAAGGCGGGCACCAAGGGGCCCAGAAGTCCACCAGCACCGGCGTCTTGCTTTCAATGACGTCGGACTCGAAGTCGAAGGTTGTCGTGCTACGGGTTGCCATGTCACACCTCATCTGTGGCCCGCATTAGCGGGGTAGTTGATCAGACGACTTCTGCGGCGGCGCTAGCGCCATCGTAGGTCGGATAGTCCGTGTAACCCTTGGCTCCGATCACGCCATAGAAGGTGGACGGATCAGGCTTTGCCAGCGGCCAGCCGTTCTTCATCCGCTCCACCAGGTCGGGGTTGGAGATGAAGTTGGTGCCGAACGCAATCAGGTCGAGCTCGCCCTTGGCCAGTTCCGCCTCGGCCAGTTCCTGGGTGAACCCACCTGCACCGATCAGCGTGCCCTGATATGCCTTTCGGAACGCGGCGCCGAAGCCAGCCGGCGTGCCCGCTGCCGAGATCGTGGTCTGATAGTTCAGGTGCACGAACGCCAAGGTGCGGTCGTTCAGCGCCGAGGCCATGCTTGCCCACGCTTCGGCCTCACCTTCAAAGGCCTCCATGTCGTAGATGCGGCCAAACGGGGAGACGCGAACGCCCACCTTCTCGCCGCCGATTTCAGCCGCGACCGCGTCGATGGTCTCCAGCAGCAGTCGCTGACGGTTCTCGATCGACCCACCATACTGGTCGGTGCGGGTATTGAGCTTGCTGCTCAGGAACTGGTCGAACAGGAACGCGTTGGCGGCCATCAGTTCGACGCCATCGAAGCCGGCATCCATGGCACGACGCGCAGACGAGGCGAAGTCCTGAATGACACGCTTGACCTCATCGGTGGTCAGTGCACGCGGCTTGCTCGGAAGCACCGGGCCTTCCTTGCCAGGCTCGACCCATGCGTAGACCATCGTGGTGGTCGCCGGCACGTCGCCCGACGACACCGGCGCGACGTTGCCCGGCTGCAGCGAGACGTGCGACAGCCTACCGACGTGCCAGAGCTGGGCAAAGATCTTGCCGCCATTGGCATGCACCGCATCGGTGACTTTACGCCAGCCTTCGGTCTGCTCATCGGTGTAGAGGCCGGGGGTATACAGGTATCCACGACCCTCATCGGAGACCGGAAGGCCCTCGGTGATGATCAGACCGGCCGAGGCGCGTTGGCCGTAGTAGAGCGCCGTCAGTTCGCTCGGGATGTTCTCCGGCGTGCGGGTGCGGGTCATCGGGGCCATGACGACGCGGTTTGCCAGCGGCAAGCCGGAAAGGTCGTAGGTAGTGAACAGCTTGCTCATGATGGTCTCTCTTTATTGAATACGCAGTGCGAAGGGGCTGCTGCTACAGGTGCTGTAAATGGAGGAAGGCTCAGCCCTCGACGACTTCGAGCTTCGGAACCATGCGGATTGCCTTGGAGAAGTTGGCGTAGTTCACCGAGGTTTTAGTAACGGTTCTGTGCAGCTCTTCCACTTGCTGACGCGATCCATCGGTGTGCAGCCGAACCACGTAGCTCACCTCGTCGTAGCCAGGATTGACGCTCTCATCCAGGCCCAGCACGCCGCGCAGATCGAGCTCGCCATCGGTTTCGATTTCCAAGCTGTGGATCGTGATGCCCATGGCAGCAGCATTGACCGCATAGCCCACTGACAAGCACGCATTGAGGGCGGCCATGAGCAGTTCCTGCGGATTCGGCGCCGTGTTCTGACCCAGGAACTCCAGCGGTTCATCCGCGGCAATCTCGAAGTGGCGCTTGTACTCTTCACCGCGGATCGAATACCGGCTCACGGTCGCAACGCTGCGGGTCTGGTTCTCCCACTTCGTCTTCACGTTGAAACGGGCACTACGCTTTGCAGGCTCAGTGGTTGCGGCGACTTCTTGTGCGACAGCCTGAAGAGCAGAGACGTCAATGCCGTTGAGGTTGGTGGTCATTTGAATGGTCCTTTCAAGAATGCGCCCTTGGCGCGTTGGAGTGCATCGGAAGGGCATCGAGCCACTTCCTTAGATTTATCGATATCTCGTTGCGTGTCCGGAAGGCTCAATGGCAGCCGTCGATGCCGCAGCTTTCGCCTTCGCCGGCGACACTCATTGGCGCTGGCATCTCACGGGCTGCTTCAAGGATGGCGCGTTCGAACACATCCACTTCTCGAGCACCGGAGACAAACACCTTGTTGTTGAACAAGAACAACGGAACGCCATTGGCGATCTGGTTTGCATCCATTTCATCGCGTCCGATCTCAGCGGCGATGCGCTCAGAGTCGAACTCGAACAAGGTGTCCGTCACGCCGACCTCTTTGGCAAGCGATGCCAGGACGTCCTGGTCAAAGATGTCGATGCCATCGGTGGTCGCTGCTTTGTAGATGCGCTTGCTCAGCAGCTGGGCCACCACCGGGGAGCGGATACTCTTGACCAGCGCATGCGCAACCGTCGTATCACCGAAACGCATGGTGTCGAAGTTGTAGACCAAGCCTTCCAGGATGCCATTCGTGCTGACGGCCGCCATCATCCGATCTGCGCCCGCCGGACCGCCCAGCTTCTGATACAACGCGGTCTTGTAGTCCATGGGCTTGCCCCCTCGCGCAAGGCGATAGGCCTTGTGAGTCACCTCAACCTGGACCTGCCCTGCGAGCGAGACAACCGCCTTTTCAAAGCGTTTCTTCGCAATCCAGCACCACGGGCAGACGTAGTCCGACCAGATGTCCACCTTGACCGTTTTCATGACGCTCTCCATTAATCCGAGCAGATGCGAACTACCATTCAGTCGGTAGGCTAAGCATCTGTAAAAAATGCCGTGCGAGCCCTCAGTGCTTGAAGGCAGCACCGCGATAAGGTCAGGCGTTTTCGACGATCAGCCTGATGACACTTGGCTGCAACGAGTCGGCGTCTTTGGTGGCCCAGTTGATGAAGCTGGAGCCCTCCAGAACACTGAGAAGCAGGAATGCTTTCTGCCTGGCGCCACTGCCTTTGGGGATTTGCTTGAGCTTGATGCCTTGCTCCAGCATTCGGGTGAGCCAAGTCAGCTGCATCTCAAAGAACCGCTGAGTCAATTGCTGCATGCTCGGTGGCAACGCGGACATCTCTGCAGCCAGCGCCCCGCATAGAGGGAGCAACTTGCCGTCGTCACCAGATTTAAAGATCTGGAAAAAGGCTTCAAGGCGGGCAACCACATCGCTGTGCTGAACCTCAACACGATCGAACTCGGTGCGGACTCGTTCAATGTAGTCCTCCACGATTGCCCCGCCCAAGTCTTCCTTGGTCGGGAAATGGTGATGGATGCTTGCCTTGCGAATGCCGACAACCTCAGCGAGGTCCGCGTAACTGAAGGCGCTGTAGCCGCGGGTTCGCATCAGGTTTTCAGCGGTGTGAACCAAGGCGTCGCGTGTGCCAACGGCCATCTCGATACCTCCACTTTGATGAAATCAACTCTACCTACCACATGGTAGTTAGTCAATGCCCAACGACAACCTCATTGCCGTCGTTGGGCTGCGGTTTACGCACCAATCTCGTCATACGCCTCAAGAGCGCGCGAGGAGTAGACATAGGCGGCGCCGGCATTGAGTGCGATGGCGGTGCCCAGGGCAGCGGCGATTTCTTCCTTGGTCGCCCCGGCCTTCTTGGCCGCGCCGGCATGTGCAGCGATACACCCATCGCAACGGGTGGTCACAGCCACCGCGAGCGAGATCAGCTCATGGGTCTTGGCGTCCAGCACGTTGCCCTCACGGGTAGCGAGCTCCAGCTTATGGAAGGCGCTGGCCACAGGGGCATTGGCCTTGTTGAAGCCACTGACACGCTTGATGAGCGACTTCAGCTCTTCGGTCCACTTCTTTTCCATTTCGATCACCTTTGTATGTTGGTTTAATTGCCGAGCTTGCGAGCAGCCATGACGCCACCGTCCACGTCCCACACCGCGCCGGTAACCCAGGAGGCCTTGTCCGACAGCAGGAAGATGACGGTCTCTGCAACATCGCGCGGTGTGCCATTGCGGCCGAGCGGATGGAAGTTCTTTAAGCCATCCAACGCGCCCGCAAGCTGCTCGCCAGGAATAAACCGCTCAAAAATCCTCGTCTCCACCATGCCGGGGCTGACTGCGTTCACGCGGATGCCGTGCTCCGCCAGCTCTGCAGCAACGTGCCTGGTCATTGCATCCAACCCCATCTTGGCCATCGAGTAAGCCGGGGCTGTAACCGTTTCGATGGCCTGGCGGGCCGCAACAGCGGTGACGTTGACGATCGAACCCGGCTTCTTCTGCGCGACCAGCGAAGCGGCCACCTGCTGGGTGATGAAGAACAGCGAGCGATTCAGGTCGAGGAAGTTGTTGTAGTCCTCAATCGAGTGCTCCAAGAATGCCTTCGGATAGAAGATGCCTGCCGTGTTGACGAGGAGGTCAATGTCGCTGTGTTCCGCCGCCAGCTTTGCAAGCAACGTCTGCACGCTTTCCGGGTTCGAGAGATCTGCGGCGAAAGCAGCTGCCTTGCCCTCCCCCGCTAAGGCCGCCAACTGCTGGCGCGCAACCTCTGCCTTTTCCGGGCGATTGCCGACCACAACGACCGCGCCGCCCTGCTCGGCCACCATTTGGGCGACCTCCAGGCCGATCCCACTGGTGCCACCCACGACCAACAACTTGCGACCGTCGAACTGTTTGATGTCCATCTGATTGGCCCTTATGCCTACCTAGTGGTTGGTAGGCTATGCCGATGATCGATGGGTGTCAAGAAAGACTCGCGGCCTTTTCATTCAGCTTGTTCAGGTCTAGCCCTGAACCACCTAGGGAGCCCTAGGCTGACCTTGGTCAGCCATAGCAGGTCGATAAATAGTGGAGCGCCGCAAAAGGACGTCAGAGAGTCCCGATCTCGGAAATGGTTACCTGTGCTTCTACAAGGACAGCGACCAGCATCCGTCCCCCGGCAACGGTCCGCCCCACGCTTTTGTTGAGGTAGGCCGCCTGCAGCCGGCCGGCCGGCCTCCAATACGGCGTCAAGTTCGAAGCTGCCCGGACGCCCGCGCAATGGTTCCCCGGTAACGCCAGGCCACCTTCCAGCGGCTGCAGCCGTGTCGGAGCACCGCCCGCATGGGCACCGACGCGTTGATCGCTGCGGCCAAAACGGGCCTCAGGGACGCCTGCGAGAACTACCGGACGGCGCTGATCGAGCATCGAGGGACGTAGGCGGCCATCGTCGCGGCGTCTTTTGCGGACCGCCCAAAGGCGACATTTCCCCTCCCTTTGACGGTTTTTAGAAGTTCGTGGCCCGCCCTACAGACTGGTGGCGCGCCACGCGCGCCCGATCAACCCGCCCACCAGTGGCGCAATCGGGAAGACGGTGTAGAGGGCGGCCAGCGCCAGCGGCGGGACGGAAACAAAGAAATTGCGTTCCGATTCAATCAGACCGGGGTAGAAGATTCCCACACCGATGCTCGCCAGCTGGATCGCGACCACGACCAGCGTCCCCATCAGTGCCCCCTTCCAAAAGCCCCCGCGCCTCGGTTCCAAGAAGGGATTGACCGCCCTGGCTGCCCGAACGCGCGCCGCCCGCCAGTTCAGCACGCAAAGCAGCAGGAGGAGCGCCAGCACGCCAACGCCAGCCGAGAACGCCGCCACAGCCTGCCAGGCAAGCCCCAGCTCTCCAGAAATTTCTGCACCGCCTGCGAAGGCGAGCAGGCCAGCACCGCCCAGGAGGACCGTTGCGGGTGCGAGCAGGCCCCACTGCATATGGGATGCGGTCGAGTGAGAGCGGACATGGGCATTCATGGAACCTCCAAATGAGCGGAAACGAGGGCGGGTTACAAGGTCCGATCAGGGCTTCTTCTGTGCGTCGATGAGCACCCACTGCCCTGCCCGCTTTTCGAACACCAGGTCTGCCCGGGCCGGCACGGGCGCAGGAGCCACCTTCAGCTGGCGCCCACCCTGGAAACCAATCACATCGAGGGTGCCGCCCGTGACGCACGTCGTTCGCTCGGGCCCGCTCTGATTGCAGTCAGCCTCCAAGTTCTCCCAGCCACGCACTTCCACGCGCTGCCCCAGCTCGGCCACCAGGTTCGCGTTCAAATACTGCTCGTACCCCTTTGCAACCTGCTCTACCGACGGTCCCTGTTCGGCCTTACCGCAGGCGATCATGGCAACAGCCGCTACCGCGGCGACTACCATTCCACACTTCATGCACCTTCTCCTTGGTTCTTGGTGACGTCCACTTCGATCGTTTCGTTCCGGTAGCCCAAGCTCACTTTCTCGACGGTCACGTCCATCTTGGGTTCCGTGCCGTCGATCCAAACCCGATTGACCGAGAAGACCACACGGTCGTCCTGGAACGATCGGCCTTGCCGCGCGAGGTTGGCCGCTTCAGCGGGGTCCATCCGGATCAGCAACCGGTAGCGCCCCGCGTTCGGCGGGCTGGACACGCCCGTCGGCGTCTTGCGGATCCAAGGGACGAAGTTCTTTCCCGTGACACTCAAGCCAGCAAGCGAGATCTGCGGCATCGGAACGAACACTTCCATGACGCCCCGATCCGCGTTGTAGCTGATCCCACCCAGCGCCTTGAAGTTCGGGCGAACGGCATATCGTCGGATCCCCTTAAATCGCTCCAGCCGGGCGTCGAAAGCAGGCCCGAAGCGCTGCTCGATCACCGCCGCTGACGGCTCCGCCTCTTTGCTGCCCGTCGTCCTCTTTGCGGCCACCCACGCCTGCCGCAAGCACCACTGCCGTTTGTCAGGCCTCAACTGGTAGGCGGAATGGGCCATTGCCAGCAGGCCCATGTCGCACATGTCGATCCCTTGCGCGCCGGTGGAGGACAGCCCTTCGCGCAGGTGCTGAGCGCCCTCGAGGGTGTCCTCGTCCAAGTCCCAATAGATGCCGGCCTGCTCGGCGTACAGGGGATGGGACACCTTGGCTTGTGACCCAGACTTTCCAGAAAGGACCCCGCCGATCTGCCGAAGCAGGCCCGATGGGGTCATGGATTGGGCGCTGGCGCCCGTCGATACGGCCAGCGCGAGCGCGCCGGCCAGAACTGCCCCGTTCTTCATACAGCCCCTCGTTCCTTTGGATGGACTTGCCACGAACTTACGTGACACGTAGAGTCTACCCGGGGCGTAGGGGTTCGGTCATCATCGGTGCATGCCTGCACTGCATCCGTTCAGCCTGTGACTACGCCAACTCCGCGAGCGATCGTGGCCGCGCGACTGCGCCAAGCCAGGATCCTTCGAGGCTTCAGCCAGCGCGAAGTGGGGGTCAGGATGGGCCTGGACAAAGACACCGCATCGGCTCGCATCAGTCGCTATGAAAGCGAATCGATGACGGTGAGCCTGGAAGCACTGTTCGAGCTGGCGCAGGCGCTGGACGTGCCGCCGGCCTACCTGCTGGCGACGACGCCGGCGATGGCCGACGCGATTTTGGCGTTGGGCGTTCAAAGCGAGGCCCAGCAGGTCAAGCTGTCTCAAGCCCTAGAAGAGCTGACCGCACTTCCCCCAGGAAAGCGAAAGCAAGCCATTGACCGCCTCTTGGCGGACTCTGAAAAGGCCTGACCGCCGCCTTGATGCATCAGTAGTCTCATCCACTGCGACGGCAGCACGAGACCATCTCCTTTCATTCGAGAGGGCGGGGAATGTGGATGTCCGATGCTGCGGAACGCCTTCATTGTTATCAGCGTTTTTCTGCTTGGTGGGAGAACCAATCGCTAGCAATCAAAGTCTACTTGGTAGGTTTAGCGCTTCTGCTGATGGCCATCGCCTCCTTTCACGCCTCCCCGCGCGGACTGCCAACCAGCTGCCTGGCCTACGCCTCTAGCGGCCTTCTCGCTTTTGGTTTTCTGCGCGAGACATACCTGTGGGTCACACCCAAGCTCCAGCTTCCTCTCGTGAAGCTGTTGGTGACCGGCGCGAGCGTGATGGCACTGGCAGCTGCAACGGGCATCAGCAAAATGGCAGTGAACGAGGCGACCGGCCAAGACCCGACGCACTTTCCGACCACAATTGCGCTGCTGCTACCGCTGTCCGTGCTTCGGGTCGTGTCAGTGGTGGCGATTGTCGTCAGCACACTTTCCACCGCAGGACTAATGCTCTGGGCTGGAGCGAGAATATTCCTGACTTGGGGCCCGCTGGAGGACAAAGACGTCTTGCTCCTCGTGGCACGAGTCCTTGCAGGTCTTTCGATCGCACTCATCATCTCCAATACGAGCGGCCCCGCGATCGTGCCTTCTTGGATGCAAGCTCTGGCCCGGAAGTCAGCACTCTTCTTGGACCTCCACGATGACGCCGCCTGCACCACAAAACCTGACGAAAGAACGCATCGCATCAACGACAATGTAGTCATAGTCGGCGCCACTTCTGGCACCTATCCCACGTACGTTCGACGCTTGTGTGCCATCGCACCCGAATGAGCGCGATGGAATCCGTGAGCAATCTCAGCACCATGGGCAAATCAATCTTTTAACCTGGATCGAATGCTGCGGGGCTGCCGTCCATGGCCATGTGCCCCTGCCATGACTCGAACAAACTACTTCATGGATTCTTCGCTTGTATGAGTTGCGTCGCTGCCGCTCGACGAGCCTTTTTCCTGAGTAACGAAGATATGTACGTTCATGAACTGATGCGCGACTCGGCGGGGTTGATCCATCCCCTCAGCAGGGTATTCCTCAGGACTGTCCAATTCAGCCCCATACCGCTCCTTGAGCTTGGCAGCAATGTAGTCCGCGCCAACAAGCTTGGAAACAGAGTCGTATTGGCGCCTATCAAAGTCCCCCGGCCTGGGGATCCCACTCTCAACTCCCCAAGACTCTCCCACGAAACACGCCAAAAATGCATCCACTCGGTCCGTCGACGTATCCAACTGGGCACGGAGCGCGTGTTGCACATGTGCATCCGATGTCTCTTGGCACCATAGCCAATAGAGCGTGGGGGCGTCCTTGGGTTCGGTAAGGAAGAATGGCGCTTCGGCGCTTTCAGCCTCGATTCGTTCTACGGCCAACTTTGCGAGAGCCTTATCACCCTCGTCGGAAAGCACTCGGCGGTCTTCGGGCTTGTCGTCGTAATGATGGATCCAACGCAAGCAATCGGAGACAAACCCAACCGACGATGCCTCCCGAATGACCTGTTCAGCCACTCCTTGCCTTTCGCTGCCCGCGGGCAGCCTTCTTAGCAGGTCCGCGATGAGAATGGCCGCCGAACCGCGCGTATCCAGTGGCATTAGCATGCCCCGCTCCCGCGGCAGGAGATCTCCGTTCCTTGCAAAGGCGAGTGCTATCGCCCTAGCTTCCGTAGCGTTGATAGCCTCTTTTCTCTGGCGAAGCCTTGTAACCAAGCGAGGCATGCCCTGCCTCTCTGCAAACCGTTCCAGCGCTTCCCTTGCTTCGGGGGGTGACAGCGCCTGCGCGCTTCCTATGAACTCTGCAATCAGGCGATCAGGCACGTCGCCCAATGGCACTCCGTAGGCAAAGTATCGCTGGAAGTACTCCCCCGCGCAGATCTTTTGCTCCGCAGCCCAAGTCGAATCCCACTCCCCGCCATACATCGAATTTCCCAGCCTGGGGAACAGCGGCTCCAGCAGCCGACGACGGATCCAGCCGCGCTCTTCGACCGAGATGTGAGGAAGCGATTTCTCCAGCAAAGCGGAGATTTCCTCTTCTTTCTTCTGATTATCTTCGCGCCCGCCTGCGCGCCCGCCCTTAAGAAAAAGGTCGCGGTTGGATCGGATTGCAGCGTACAGGCCTGGATAAATCACCCGAACCCCCTCGATGAGCATCAGATCGACGGTGTTCACCTCACCCTTAAGAATCGGGAGGGCAAACAGGAGAGCGTTTGATAGAAGCTTTGCTTTTCGCGGCGTGCCGAGTGCCGGTGCAATAACGTCATCAAAGTGCCGAATGAACGCGTCCACCTGACTCTGGGTGAGCACAATCCCTGTTTGATCAACCGCCCTCTGAACCCCCTCCAAAGCGATCAATCGCAAGCTGTTGGTATCTGCCGGGGGAAGGTTGAGCGGCACTTGGACGATCTTCTCAAGAAACGCCCGGCCTCCCTTGGCCCCGCCCTCTCCGTAGCGTTCACCCAACGCCGCCGCAACCACGTCATCGTCGAAGGCCAGAACGTACGACGTGTGCTTGAAGCTAGCGGACAGCTTGACCAGCTTAAAGATGGCGTGGGTTTCCTCGCGATCCAGCCTATCGATGTCGTCAACGAGAACCACCAAACGGCGATTCGATTGGCCCAGCATTCGATCTATTCGCGAACGCAACTCTTCCAGACTCACAGTGGACAACGACTCGCCCACACTCTTTGCGGCCTCCCCAGGGGAAATCTGAACCGCACCTGCGAAGGTCACGTTCGCAAGAGACAAGAGCCCTCCGTACTGCTTCAGAAGCTCACCCACCCTCTCCATTTTATTGGGCAAGGATTCGTCCATCGCCTCAGCAAGTGTCGCGAAGAACCCTCGCAGCAGGGCGTCTTGGCTTTGGAAATGCCACGGATTGAAGCGCACAAGAATGACCCGCGGATACTCCTTCAATGCCTCCCCCATCATTTCAAGGACAGATGTTTTCCCATCACCCCAAGGGCCATATAGGCCAACGACGATGCTGGACGGATCGGCGCGCTGGGCTAGCGTATGAGCCAACCGGGACGCGAACGGCGCCCGATTGAATCGATCAGACAATCGACCGGTGATGGGCTGATCATCCAGGAACTGATCACCGGAAGGTGCTCCCTCTTCCTCCGTGTCCGAACCGGTGTCCAGTTCTGAATGAAACGGCTCCTCGGCTTTGGTCTTCGATCCGGCGGAACCATCATTGTTTGGACCCCACCACTTCCTTAGCCATGCCAGCATTTCTTGATCCCCTGTAACCGTATTCAACTGCAATAGTGAACTGGGCCAATCGGGCACCCAACTGATCGATTCCCATATGCACTGCTGGCCCGCTCCGCTGGTAGATGGCCACTCCAGCGCATCTGCCATTCTTCCTGATAAAAAGACCTACAACGCCGCCTTTGAAGCCAAATAGGCCGCGAACTGGCGATCATCCTTCACACGTTTCCAGAAGCGTTGTAGTGGGGCTTACCGGCCTCCCCGTCAACCCAAATCGCCTGTAGTGCCAATTCGCCCCTGGCATCACACACGTCGCCACGTTCTAACGCCCCCGAGCACCTGCTCGCTCACTAGCGAGACATGGTCGGCTACGGACCGCCATCGGTGGCCATGAGTGTCGGATGTCAGACTTCTTCCCGAACCGCGTCGGATTTCTCAGCCAGCCACTGCTCAACGGTTTTGCCTTTGAGCTCGTGAGCAAAGTCACTGGCGCACAGCATTCTCCCGTCTTGCCTTATGTTTGCGACGGCATGGGCGGCCAGGATGGAAGCGGCCTGGAGGTGCTGCTTGGTGCGACCGCGCTCCGACCAATCGTTCGGCAGCGCCTTTAGCGCGCCCAGGGCTTCCTTTCCAGAGAGGTATTGAAGGCAGGTCAGCCTGGACCACTGAAGCCCGACTTCTTCTCGCAACCAGCGCCCAGCCGCCTTCTCGTCAAGGCGGCCCTCCATGGTGTCCAGGAGTGCGTGGGCCGCTGCAATGGCCTTGCCTTGGGGCGAGAGCCGGCTCTTCTTCTTGGGGAACAGGCCGCGCATGATCAGACCTTCTTGCTGGCCTTCTTGGCGACGGCTTTCTTCGCAAGTTTCTTGACGGCCTTCTGGGCGGCCTTCTTCACCGGCTTGCCCGCCTTCTTGGCAACCTTAGCGCGCGCCTTCTTCACCGTACCTCCGGCCGGGGGGAACTTCGCTCCGGGGTTGGCCTGAGCCCACGCCTTGCCCTCGGCGGACTCGGCCCACGCGGTGAAGGCCTTGGGGGCCAACCCCCGACCAGCCCACGTCTCACCGCTTGGGAGGCGATACTTCGGCGCCACCTTGCCAAGCTTGCGGCCCTTTCGGAACTCCGTGGCAGCCTTGGCGGCACGCGCCGGCTTGGTGTCGATCGTCTCCCCGATGAGCTTGGCCACCTGCCGCCGCTGGGCCGGACTGAGGACCTTCGCATACTTCTGCAGGACCGCCATGGCTTTGGGCACCTCGCCGTCGCGCTTCTCGACCAGCTTCTTCTGGGCTTCGAGGTGTTTGATTTCGGCGTTGAGGGATTTCAGGGTGGTCAGGGCCAAGGGGCACCTCCGTTCAAGAGATCCATGGGTAATAGCCCATAGGCTGGGTAGAGGCCAAATAGTGGCCGGAAGTTGGATTACGGGCGCATAGCCGCTACGCGGCTCATCTGCTCGATACGGGACAGGACGAAGCGACGCTTGGCTTGCCTCAAATGGCAGTATGCCAATACGCACCGGGACGCATGGCTGGCGCGGTGCAGGTGTGTCAACTCCAAGGGCGTCACGGTGCGCCACTGCGGCACCTGCCCTTCCTTCGTGTAGAGGAAGCGAACATCGTTGCCTTCCTCCATCGCTTGGCGAATCTCCATCGACACCGGATCGGTGAACGCGGCCATGGGGTCATGCCTCTGGCGCCGAAACGCCCCGTTGCGCCAAGCCGGCACCAGGAAAATCGCCAAGCCAGCCGCGATGGGAAGCGCGCGTTTCCACCATGGGGTGGGGTCGCGCCCAGGCACAACGCCCCGGTGGTGTGAACACGCACCTGTTTCCCCGATAGAGGGCGAGTGCCAACCGTCGGCGCATCGCGACGGAGGGTTGGATTCGTCGAGCAGCGCGAACAGCAGACTGGCCACGGCAAGGGCCAACACCGACGCCCCGATCTCGCGCTCACCGAAACGCATCAAGCTGCGGCCTTGAAGAGCTCGTAATACGGCGCGCGCCTATCGTGAAAAGCCCTCACTTCGTCTTCGTCAGAGTGGCACATGTCAACGCCCTCTCGCGGCAATGCGGGCGTTCAAGTCATCTGCGAAGGCCAGCACGGCATCCGCCAGGGCCTCCACCTCGCCGGTGGTCGCATAGACGGCCTCGGTGCGATCCTTGTTCTGCCCGAACCGATGAACGATGTCATGTCGCTTTGATGCGGCTGCAGTGAATCCATATGTGTCATGGCTAGGCATCTCTATGTCCAGCAAAGCCGCCAGGAACGGCCAGTTGCTGCGCCAGCGGTGCCAGACCATGTCCTTCATACCGTTGTGGACACGCTGCCGCCGCCCCTCCAGTTCCAACTGTTCTCCGCCCATCATGTCTTTCAACCGGCGATCACTCGAGAAGGATGGCCCTGCGGCCACCAGACGGTCGACGCTCTCATCTTCGTTGGCCAGCCACCACACACCCGTTTCCCACAGGAAAGTTTCCAGTGCGGTGATCAGCGCGGCGTAAACCAAGTTCCTTGCCTGAAACTTGCCGTGCTCGGGCCCTTCCATCTGCAATACCAGCCTCAGGTCGCCCACCCGTTTCCGGAGATCTTGAATGGGGCTGTCGGCGGTTTCGACCTCAACATCCCAGTCCTCCTCAGCCGTGAGCGCCGTCGGTGCAAACTCATCCCCTATCTCGGCGAGGATGTCGGCCACCAGCCGCTCGATCGTGTCGAAGTCGGCAATCCCTGCGAATCGTTCCATAAGCACGTCGCGGGGATGCCAGGGACCACCGCGGGTGTAGATGTAGCCCACTTCGGAGCTGTAGGGGGTTTCGTAAGCCGGATCGCAGTAACGGGCCATCAGCCACTGCCGCATCGCGGCCGATTGCTGATCGGGATCGGCTGCGCGCAACCAGTTGTCATCGACCTCACAGGTGTGTAGGTAGCTGCAGGCCTCGGAATTAACCTCCGGCAATTCGTCGTCCAACCCCAACATTCGCTTAGAAAAGCTCATTGCCCCTCCTCAACGCCCACCAAGCAGGCCCATGCCGGCGCACATGATGTTGATCCGGCGGTTTACGGGATCGATGTGGTCACCAGCCTCGTTTTCAATTACATCGGCGCCTTCGACCAACGGCATCCAAAATCCTCCGTCCGTGGGAGAACGAAGTTAACAGCTCCTGAAACCGGGCTTCCAGTAACTAGAGCTGGCCCGTCCATTGGTCAAGGGCAGTCCAAGGGCAGTCACGGCACATCTTGACACCCACCGCCTTGGGGAGCGATAACTCCATTGCCGCGAGGGGAAACACCCCCGGCGTATTGCCTGCTTAGCTCAAGGCAACAGGTTCCCGATCCGATCGCACAAGCGACGACGGGATGGTTTTTCCTGTCTTTTGAGATCTAAGCATGCCCAAACTCCAACGCTTGAGAATCGACGCTTTCCACGCCCAGAAGGGCCGCTGCTGCTATTGCAGCTTTCCGATGTGGAACGTCTCTCCCGATGAACTAAAGCCGTTCGGCCTGCGCGCCAAAACGGCCAGGCCGCTCCGTTGCACCGCCGAGCACCTGGTCGCCCAGCAAGAAGGCGGCAAGGACGTGGCCGGCAACATCGCTGCCGCCTGCTGGCTTTGCAACACACGCCGGCACAAACGCAAATCGCCGCCCTCCCCCGAGGCTTACCGCGCCTTCGTGCAGAAACGTCTGGCTAAGGGCAAGTGGCACCCGCCGAGCGTGGCCCAGCTAAGACGCCGATAGGATCCACAACTGTACTGAGGACGAACAGAAGGCTGGGGTACAACCGGAGGCTCCACTAAGATGCGGGAATGCCGGTATCCCCTCCCCTTGAATATCGCCTGTTGAACGCCTTCGGCGCAATTGAGGCCACCGGAAGGCCGGTACAGACCAGATCGCAGTAGCTGATCTTGATGGCATCCACTCCAGGCTCTTTGGCATCAACGGAAATTCTGGAAACCCTGCAGAGCGAATCGTTGATATTTTAGACGTTGAAGTTGCTACTTTTCTGCAGGCTCCGGATGGCGTCAACTTCGAGAATAAGGTTGTGCTGGCGATTGCTACGCGCCTGCAAGCAGAGCGATTTATGGCGGCGATCCTAGCAAGGCCGCCCCGATAGGAACGGCCGCAGCCAGCTAGCGAGCCGAGGCGCAACTAGACCCTATTCTGACCGCAGGGCGGCTCTCCACATGACGTGTCTTCCCACTTCATCTGGGCCAAGCACGCAGGCAGCCTTGGTCCGGAGCAAGAACGGCAACCCGCGCTGCGGCGGGAGAGCGGGGCCTTGGAATGACGACATGTCGTTCCCGAGCTTTAACGCGAGTGCACGCTGCGCGGCTCGCGCGAATAGCTCGACATGCAGCCTGGCGGGTGGCTACAGCGGCGTCCACCGTCCCAACTCCGCCCATCGATTGGAGCGTTGTCGAGAGGAGGCAAGCGCCGCAACCATGCGTTCGCGAAGATCCCCTCAGGATTTCACCTACTCAGGCGCCGGCCAATCCTTCACTGCAAACGATTTTCTGCGTGTGGTGTCGAAATCGACCTGAGAAATCCGCACTTCCGCCCTCTGCACTGAATAGCGTCCTTTCAGATATTCCTCAATATGACCCGATCCAGGGGCAGCATCGAGATCGACCGAATAAACTCGATAGAAGGGCTCATACTCATCCAAATCATCATCAAACTTGCTATCGAATATCCAGAGGCACCCATCCTCAGAGCGGACTGCGATGAGTCGGGGAACATCATGGAAGTCTCGATATTCGATAATTTCGAAAAAACGATCATTGCTCATCAGTTGATCCTTTCGACCTTGGGGACAGGATTCGCCCTAGCTTCGCCAAAGGTACTAGCTCCGCCACCTTCTCTCACGTTCACGTGCTGCCCGTTCATTTGACCACTCCGTGTCGGCTCCGGTGCAACGTCGACTCGCCCGCCTGACCCACGGATCTCGCCCGCAGTAGACGTTCTAATTGTCCCATGAGGCACGCCAGCACCAGCCTCCTGCACACTGCGGCCTTGAGAGCCGGAGAACACAGTCCCTGGCGGGGGCATTTCCGCAGTCCCTCCTCTAACAATGATTGTGGCATCAGGAGCGTCGCCGGGGGCGTGCAAGTCACCCGCCCCCTTCCCGGATCCGAGACTCTCTCTCACCGCTTGCTTGATGAAGGGAGCCGCTATTGCGCGGATCAGCCCGGGAACGACGGCACCAGAGGCCGCAACTGTGATGAGCGCTTGTCCGCTACTGTTGAACGCATCATCTCCTAGTTCGTTCCCGAACCCAGGGTTCCCCATCGGGTCGACATTCGAGAACCACTCTTCATCCCGTCCATCTGGATCTCGATAGTTGAACGGCGAATTGTTCGCATACACGTATCGATTGAACCCACTTCCAGGCTGCTCATAAGCCGTGACCGGGTCGACCGAGAGGAATCGACCAACCACAGGATCGTAGTAGCGCTGCTCCATGTAGGAGAGGGAGGTATGGATATCGCTGACATGTCCTGCATAGCCAATTCCCTCTCGGGGGATACCCCTAACAAGCCCTCCAAACGGATCATAGAAGCTTCCAAAAATCAGACTGCCTGACGCATTTGTGGCGGCAACAGGGGTCTTCACTCCATCCAAATGCATGTACTCAGGCTGTGTAACTCCATCGGAACCTGTCTTCAGCGCCGCGACCAGAGTGCCATTCAGATATAGATATTCGACAGATGTTCCGTCCCTCTCGCTGTACTGCCTACGAAGACTCCCCTCACTGTCGTACATAGAGAGAATCGAGCCGCTACCCTGCAACCACGCCAAGACACGACGTCCATGGCCGTCATAGCGATAATTCTCCGGACCCGGCGCAGAGCGCAGCCGGTTTCCGAAGTCGAATACGAATGCCTGGCCATTCCGCATCAACAGGTTCCCCTGCACGTCGTAGGCCAAGCCCGTCGTCGTTGCGCCGTCACTCGACATGACATTAGTCAGCCGATTACTGGAATCGTAGGCGTAAGTGTGATCTTTGCCTCCAGACATCTTGGCGCTCAACGTGTTGTCGAGAACGTCATATGCGTAGCGAATCACTCCATCACCGCCGAAGGCAACCGACGTAGCTTGCGTCAGGCGTCCAATGCCGTCGTAGATCATCTGCCTGTTACGGCCCGCGTCGATTGAATCGAGGATAGCGCTGACATTTGCGCTGGCGTCGTATGCATAGGTCAGGTCAACGACGCCGGGTGACGCAGTGGTCCGGGAAGGCAGGTTCCGTACATTCAACTCCTGCACGAACTGAACTCCGTTACCGTAAGCAAATCGCCGTGGGCTTCCGTTGGAATGGTACTCAGCGCCACTCACATAGCTACCGACGCGGCTGGGCTGGCCCAGGGCATTCGGATCCAGAGCAATGAACATGCCGCTCGGGTACTGGATACCCGAGCGCGAGGCGTTGGCGTCGTAAGAGTAGCCCAGCCCCCACGTGAACCAACCGGGCTGTGACGTGGATTCGCCCGTCATCAGCCTTCGCTTGTTATAGCTGTAGGCATTGGTAGTCTGGGTCGTTCCACCGTCGTTGAGCGTGACTATCTGTGTTGGAAGCCCATCTGCGGCGTAAGTCCAGGTCTGGCTTCCATTGCCGTCGGGGAACGTCAGCGTCGAAATCCTGTTACGCGCATCGTACGTCCGATCAATACGTCGCCCGGATCCCTGCGCTGCTGCCAGATCACAGTTGGCGGCATCCGGAAGGTTCAAGCCACTGGCGGTCCAGAGGGTGTTGCCGGCGCCATCCTGGGCAATGACCGTAGCCCCGGACTCTGGCTCTATGGCCTTGCACAATTTCCCACCAGCGCCGTACACAAGCGTACGCTGCAAGCGCACACTGCCGTCTTCATTGCGACGCACGATTGCCACCGGCCGCCCATAGCGATCTCGGGGAATATCAGTGAACTGCCCTTCGGGTGCGCTTATGGCAAGAGCTTCAGACTGCGCCGGTGTACCGAACGCAAGGTACTGCACGCGGGTGGTAAAGCCTCGTGGATCCACCGTGGCGCGTCTGTTGCCCGCCTCGTAGGTGATGACGCTCGTTGCCATTCCCAATTCGGTATCCTGGGAAACCGATGTGGGGCGTCCCAAGGCATCGTACTCTGTCCAAGTACCCTTCAGAGGCGGAAGCGTTACGCGGGTATTGGTATTGGCTGTGGCATCTCCAAATCGGCCCACACCTTCCTGATTCATCCGCCACTGCAACGGGTATTGCCCGGCTACGGAAGGTGCGGTGATCGTGAATAGAAATTCCACGATGCCATTGGGGGGCACATCATGCGGTAGGGGAATGCGTGCGGCGCTCCACACGGTGTTGTCGGCAGGATTCTCGGTTGCCAGTGCGTAGCCCGCTCCGCTGCTCCACGTCGTCTCGCCTATGTTGCGGAAGCGCAGCCGCATCTGCATCGTGCTGCCCGTCTCCATACTGATCGGGAAGCCGCCGCCCTCTTCGGTTCGCGCGTTGTTCACAGGCGCGGTTACGTTGACCGCCACATTTGGCGTGGCGGGCCCGAACCAGCCCTTTCCATCAGCCCACATCTGTCTCTGGAAGTTGTAGACGCCCGGCGTTGTTGGCGCCTGCATTGGCACAGGGATATCTACTGTTTCGCCCGGCGCCACTGCGCGAGGCAGAGGGATGCGCGCCCCGCCCCATAGCGTGGAATCGGTTGGATTCTGCGACCCCAACCAGTAGCTGCCCGGATACCACGTGGTGTCGCCGGTGTTCTTCATGCTTACTACGGCGGATTGGCTCCCCGCAGTCTTCATTTCACTGGCTACGGATTGACTGTGGTACTCAGCGCCGTTGACCGGTTGCCATATGAAGAAGCCGATCTGGCCTGAAGCAAGCCCAAACCAGTTCCCATTCCTGTGCATCTGGAATGACACGCCATACCAACCTCCATTGGTCGCGCCCGTGCTGGGAACCAGAGTGACGTTGAACGTCGCTGTTGCTCCAGGCGGCACTGGCCCAGGGACGGGCAGGCTAGATGACTGCCAGTACGCCGGATTGTCGTTGGGCATGCTGAGTGCATATCCACCTTCCGGGGTCCACGTGGTTTCCCCGGTATTCCTCATCGTGACCGTCGCCACGAACGGCTGGCCGGCTACCACGCGATTTGTTGACAGCGATGCAGACACCATCTCGGCCGAGTTAACAGGTTCCGGAGGAGCATTGACAGTGATGACCACAGGCCCACTCTGCAGCGACCTTACAATCTCCTCCCCGTTGTTGTTGCGGATGCCCTGCGCCGTCAGCATGTACTGATACGTTCCTGGAGGCAGACCATGTACCGTGTACGCGCCATACGCGAAATTGGTAACCAGCGCGCCGTTTTGCGTCAGCCGGACATTGTCGATGTACTCGGACTTGGGACCCGCATTGGTACTTCCGAACTCGACCGTCATGGTCACAGTTGCTGGAGCTGTGTAGACGGTCTGCGCCGGGCCGGTCAGCCTGACCCAGGCTTGGGCGTGTACGCCGGGACTGATCGCTAGCGCCATGATCATCAGCAGCAGTGCGCCCAGCCAGCGCGACTGAACGCTCCCTTCCATCATTGTCGGCACTCGCATCAGGGCCCCTCCACGCGATAGCGACCGGGATAGGACTGGAATATCGTCCTGCCGGCGTGGTCATAGGATGTGATGACCTGCCGCAGCGTTGAACTGCGATTGGTTGCGTCGTACTCCTCGGTGAGCACAGGACGCATCAACGCGTCATGCCAAGTGATACGCCGGGCATTTCCGGTTGATTCCGTGCGACGCCAGTGCCCTGCTGCCAACCCTCGTTCAGACCCGGTCGTCCGCTGATAGCTGATGATCGAATCATTCCACGCCACGCTATCACCGCCGGGATACTGGATGAGAGCCAAGCGACCGGCCGCGTCGTAGCCGTAGGATGTGGTCGCCGCGGTTTCGTCGGTTCTGCTCAATAGCCAGCCGTTGTCGTCCACCGTGGCGGAGATGCTGGTGCCATCGGCGTACAGAATGCGCCGAGGCGTGCCCCGCTTGTAATCCTGCAGTTGTGTTGCGTTGCCGTTGCCATCAACCACCTGCGTGAGGTTCCCCAGCGAGTCATAGGCCAGCGTTTGCCTCAGCTTTCCGAACACCCAGATGGATTGCGGGAGGGACTGTGCATTGAACTCGGTGCGCTGTTGCTCGATACCAGTGTCGACATCTTCCACGCGTTCCTTTTGGCCCAAGGTCCAGTTAGCGAGATCGTCATGGAATACAACCCTGTCTTTGGCCACGCCCAGATCGCTTCCCCTGTAGGTCTGGACCGGCCTCGCAAAGAGGTCGAATAGATCCACCCGCTCGGTATATGCCGTGGCCTCGCGCGTGGTGACGACCTGCTTCTGCGGCTCGATGAGTCCTTCGGTTGGGGTCATGATGCTCAGCGATTGCCCCACCAGAGGAATGAACTGACCAGCAGCCTCTTCCTTGCTCAGATACTGGTATTTCACGCCTTGAAGCGTCACACCCGCAGCATTGGCGGTTCGGGTCTCCAGCACCTTGCCTTCGTCGACGCGCGGCCGCACGCCGAACAGATAGCTGGTGACGCTTCCGTCAGGCTCCGTCACCGTCGTCCAGCGACCCTCGGCTGAAAAGCCATCCTGGAAGCCGTAGGTGGTTGTCATTGATGGCAGACCCGATCCACTGATGGTCCGCTGCTGCAGGTTCCAGACACCGATGTAGGGTGTCTGCTCAGGCGACGAGCACGGGCTGATGTCGGTAGCGCGGTAGAAGTAGCGATAGGCCAGTGAGTAGGTAGACACCGCACCCGCCGGATGACCCACCGCGTAGCTGTAGGGGCCGTAGACGGTTCCCATACGGGGATCGCACTCGGAGCCCTCCGGCGTAGGTCCAAAATTGGGTGGCCGCAGGGTGCCGCTCACGGTGTAGGTCCACCGCGTGCCGTCGGGAAGCACTACGGCAGCCAGTCCACCATCAATACGTGAACCCAGTACGCCGGGTTCGCGGTACTGGTAGGTCCATGTTCGGCCGTTGGCCGAGGCACTTGTAATGCGGTCGCCGGAGTAGCCAAGGGTGATGGCACGTCCGTCACTGCTGGTGATGGACGTCAGCTTGTCCCCGTTGTATCCGTAATTGACCCAGTTGCCGAAACGATCCTCCACGCGCGTCGCCATGAAAAAAACATGGGTTCGTGACAGCGACCGGGTTGGTGCCAGCGGATTATCCTTGTAATTCATCCGGGTCATTTCGCGCGTCACGACCCAGTTGAGGTAGTACTTCGTCCCATCCGGCGTGACCGCCAGGAACGCTTCGCCAGGTTCTCCGTTCTCGGTCTGCGGCAAGCAGCGGACGCGCACGTTGCCGGCTGTCACCCAAGGATAGTTCTGCCCATCGGCGGGCATGGGGATGCCGGCTGATGCCACCAGCATCTGCGCGCTCCCTTGCCCCGGCAGATTCAGACCATAGCCGTTCCAGAACACGGTTTCCGGGTAATAGGAAATGCCGCCTTCGCCAATGTAGGGGCGCTTCTGCTGTGAGCAGCGCTGGAAGCGGCTCGCGTCGTTATCGGGCCCAACCACCCATCCGCGGGCGCTGAAAACACCCTCCAAGTGTGGAACGTCGATATCCCAGTCGTAGAAGCCGGCAAGGTCGCCAGGCTTGCTGTCCTGATACAGGTAGCGCTCACTGATGGTGCGCTTGCGACTCAGCGCCACAGGCGGCCCAGCGTTGCCCGGGATGGCGATGTCTGTGACCGAAAAGCTCAACTGCCCGTTGAACAGAGAAATGCTCTCGCCGAAGGCTCCTGCATCAAGCTTCCCAAGCTGCTGGGCCTTGCCAATGCGATTGGCGTATTCGGACTCGACCTCCACGAATTCCTGCGCCGAAACCGACCTTGCAGCAAAGCACAGCAAGACTGGAGCGAGCCACCATCCCTTGCATCCCATGATGTTCCCCTGGCGAGAATGAACGACCTGTTCATGCAGTTTTGCCGATTCTGCACGTTCACCCGATCGTGCACTCGTCAGAAAAGCCCGCATTGTCCTGTAGGTTTTTTCCTAGTCGGGCCCACCCAGCCGGTGCGTTTTTGCTTTGAAAGTTTGGAAAAACCCTTTAGGGGCGCCTTCACGCACTTCGCAAGCGTTACAACTCAGTGGGTTGAAGATGCAACCGTTCGTTACCCCACGGAGCATCCCGATGATAGAACTGAACCAAATCGACACCTTTCCAACGCGTCAGCGGCTTAGCGCCGCCGGGCCTGAGCCAATTATGCGAGGGACCGCAGGGACCTGCGAGATCGCGAGGCGGGCCAGCTGGCCAACTTGGAACGGGCGGCCCGAGCATGACTGGTGACGCGGTGTCCTTCAGCATGGATGCGGGGAGCGAGGTGATGACCTATCTGGGGTTGACCTTTCGGAAGAACTGAAACTGGACTTATTTGGCTGACAAGCGGGTCGATCCCCGTGTCTGCGGTACTTTTGTTCCAGCTTCCATAAGCAATGTCGACAAGCGGAAAGACTGGTAGCGATGTATCACCCTGCACTGTCAGACATACTCTTGGCACGCAGGAAGCTGGCGAAATCGTCGTCCCCAACGCTCTTAGCCTCCTCTTCCGGCTCTCCCTCTTCCACGCTCGCTCCTGCCGCAAGCAGTGCCTCGGCGATCTGACGCTTCACCTCGAAATTGAGCTCCATATCACGGGCCAGCCAGACCAAGGGAGGCTGATCCTCATCGTCGTCTGTGTAGGTATACGCATCCGGGTCCAGCCCAGTAGTCAAAAGCGCCCTCACGAGCTCCACGTCCCCCATCACGCAAGCGTTGTGAAGCTGGGGATACATCAGTGACCGCCCACGCTCGTGAAGGCCTTCTGGCAGCGCCTTCACTGCGTCCAGCATCTCATCGAAGCGTTCGCGGAAAGCCTCACTGCCTCCGTAGAGGTCGTCGAAGCCCATGGCGGCTGCAATGCTTGCGTTCATATCTTTTCCTCTCTGAACTTGAGGGACCATCACCTATCCAAGTGGGTGCTACGCGCTACGGCATCGGCCTTGGCCAATTGCGCGCTGTCTATAAAACATTCCCTTAGTCGCCTCCACCGGGCCCGTCTGCCGCGTCACGACACTTCTTTGCCTCGGGCGAAAGGCCGCCCGGACACACCAGTCGCATCCCCTGGCGCCCAACGCGCCTCCAAATCGCTTGCCTGCTGGGCAGCCCTGGCTTCGCGGAGTTCTCGCATCACCGTCTGAAGCACGTTTGCGCAAGCGCAGTGGTAGGCCTCACGCGTCTCACCGTCGACCCAAGGCGCCTGCAGGGCCACCTCGACTGTGGCATCCCACACGTCGCCACGTTCTAGCGCACCGCTGAGCACTTGGTCGTTCACCACCAAAACATGCCCCGCCACCCGGCCGTCCACCAATGCCCACTCATGGGGAACCACGGCAATGTCATCGAGCGTGGCCAGCGATGCGATTCGCCCCAACTTCTTCTGCAGCCGGCTTGCATCGTCCCGCGCCTGCCGCAAGGCCAATTCGATTTCCAGCTCACGGACCCGTTGCTGGGCCGCGTCCAGTTCGTCGATCAAGCGACGCTCTTTGACACTGCGCCCCACGCGTGAGGCCTGCCAAGCCACAAGTTCCGTGTAGGGGTAACGAACGTGCTCGTTCGCCCCTCCTCCAGCACGGCCGGCACCTTTGACGAAAGGCGGCCCGGCCGGAGGCGTTCGACGGCGCCACTCCCCCAGCGTGTCGAAGTGGACCCCCAGGTAACGCGCCGCTGCCTTGGTGCTGATCGTCGGAGGCGGCAAGCCTGCGGCGGCTTTGTTCAGTTCAGCATCCAGTGCCGCAGAGCGCTGCTCCAGGTAGTCCTCTTCTTTACGCTGGCATTCCATTGGGTCGCTCCTTACTTATCGTCGCGCCGGTTTCTTGCTGAGAAAATCGAGACTGGCGCATCGCCGGATTCGTCCAGCCGAGGCTTGTCCGTGCCTTTCAAGCGGTTCCAAACACGCGGACTTGTCGCCACCATATGTTCCTCCACCCTGCCCATGGCCTCGCGGAGCTTGGACCACTCCTGCTCGGTGTAACGTTCCGAAACGGCGGCCATGCGATCTTCGCCGCGGCCCAATGTGCGATGGTGGAGCAATTGGGAGACGATCCGGCTCTCGCCGAACAGGAGGGCGGCGTAACGGCCGAGCGTCCGGCGCAGATCGTGGAGGGTCAGACCAATGTCCACCTCTGCCCGCAGATCGAGCAACCCCGCGTCCCGGCGCACGTTTGCCACGATGCTCTTACTGTCAGAGTAATGCCCCGTCGTGCTTCGGTCCGATCGGGCGGGAAACACAAACATGGTTTTGGCCAGCGCGCGACGTGCCCTCTCCGCCTCTTTCTCCAGCCGGTCCAGCAGATCCCGGCGAGCACGCCGGGCTCGGGCGGCGGACAAGACTTCTTCCGCGTCCGCCAAGTCTTGCTTGAGCCTCGTTTCGTCCGCGCGCTCGTCGAAACGCCGCTGGAGGATCTTTTCAGCAAAATAGGCCACCGGCAGGTAGCGCTCCTCGCCGTTCTTGGTGTCAAACAGGTAGACCTGAGACCCTGCCCGCCTCGTATAAGGGTTGACCTCATCCGGCCCGGCCAACCAGACCCAGGACACCTCCGACTGACGCAGCTCGCCCGGGGAGCACCGGTCAAACCAACGCAGGGGAGCGGCCTCGCCGCGGCGGGTGCCCCAGAGCAGGGTCAGCAGCAGGTAGTCCGCGCCGGTGGCGTTCAAGCCGCCCTGCTCGTCCCGCCTGGCCAAGATCACCTTTAGGACCGTGGGCAGCGTGTCGTCCCCCAACGGATTGCGCACTTCCGCGCGCTCGTAGTGCCGGCGAAGTGCTTGCGAGTCCCGCAGCATGTCGTCGTCGTGGATGACCTGGAACGGGTTGTAGCGCAGCACCGGGTCACGCTGCTGCTGAGCCGCCGCTTTGCGTTCTCGCTTCAGCACCAGGTCGACCGCCCTCTTCGCGTCTGTGAACGCGTGCTCGGTCGACGCCAAACCGGCCGCTTTGACTCGCTGGATGTACTTCCCGGTCACGCCCAACGTTTCGAGCTGTTGCGTGGAGAGCGCGGCCCAATCCGACTGGTCTGCCAGTGCTTGGCGCATCGGGGTGGGGATCCGGTTGGAGCGCACCATGGACGATCGCCGCAGGCCGTCGAACGCACGGTGGATGTCCTTGTCCAGAAGCTGAAGGATCGGTTTGTCCGCGAGCCCGACTTCCGGGCGGGCAAACCGCGCCAAGCTATCCTGGATGGCCCGGATGCTGGCGGGCTTGGCTTTCTTGTTGCGGACGCGCTTCTGCAGGTCCTCAACGTAGGCCGCAAAGCAATCCGCCAGCGTGAGCCCCTTCAGCTCCACCAACTGCTCGGCTCGGGCCTCTTCCTTCGAAGGATGCTCGCCCGTTTCTCGAACCACGGCCAACTTCCGTCGCGCCAACTCGTAGGCTTGCTCCGGTCCGATGTCGGTGACGCTGCCCAGGGAGAACCGACGAACCCCGGCCGGGCCTCGGACCACGACTTCGTAAGTGGTGCGGGTGGTGCCTACGTAGAACCCGAACCCCGTCGGAGCACCTTGGTTGCCGTCCAGGACGCGGTAAGGCTTCCCGGCGTCTTCGGGCAGCCGAGGGGCGATGACTACCCTTCCCTGCTTGCCTTCGACGGGGCCTTTGGCCACGCTCAGTTCGCAGATTTGCCGGTAGGTCAGCTTAAACTTGGTGCCTCGGCGGCGCGGGGCCGCAACAACCGTATCCATGGTCGATCCGCCGTCTGTCCGTCGCAACATCGATTTGATCCTCTTTGAGTGACTGGCGCAACCGCGGCGCAACGAAGAACCCCGTTACTTGCCGCAAGTGGCCTGGATTGATCGCTACAACCCGTAGGAAGTTCTCTTGCAAACCTCTGATTCAAAAGCGAAACCGTCTGCATCGAAGTCCAGCGCAGAGCACACGCCCCTCATGAAGCAGTTCTTCGCAGCCAAGTCCGACTATCCGGACCTGCTGCTGTTCTTCCGCATGGGCGACTTCTACGAGCTGTTCTACGACGACGCGCGCAAGGCCGCGCGCCTGCTCGACATCACCCTGACCCAGCGCGGCAGCTCCGGTGGTGCACCGATTCCGATGGCCGGTGTGCCGGTGCACGCCTACGAGGGCTACCTGGCACGGCTGGTGGCGCTGGGCGAGTCGGTGGCGATCTGCGAACAGATCGGCGACCCGGCACTGGCCAAGGGTCTGGTCGAACGCAAGGTGGTGCGTATCGTCACCCCGGGCACCGTTACCGACGAAGCGCTGCTGGACGAGCGCCGCGACACCCTGCTGATGGCCCTGTCGCGCAACAAGAGCGGCTATGGGCTGGCCTGGGCCGACCTGGCCGGCGGCCGATTCCTGGTCAACGAAGTCGACACCGATGACGCGCTGGAGGCCGAGCTGGCCCGTCTGGAACCGGCCGAACTGCTGGTGCCGGATGAAGAGAACTGGCCCGACTTCCTGCGCCAGCGCAGCGGCGTGCGTCGCCGCGCGCCGTGGCTGTTCGACGCCGACAGTGGTCGCCGCCAGCTGCTGAACTTCTTCAAGCTGCACGACCTCAGCGGCTTCGGCATCGACGACAAGCCGCGCGCCACGGCCGCTGCCGGCGCCCTGCTCGGCTATGTCGAGGAAACCCAGAAGCAGCGCCTGCCGCACCTGACCTCCATCTCGATGGAGACCGCCAGCGAAGCGATTGCGATGAATGCGGCAACGCGACGCCATCTGGAGCTGGACACCCGCGTCGACGGCGATACCCGCAACACCCTGCTCGGCGTGCTCGACAGCACGGTGACGCCGATGGGTGGCCGCCTGCTGCGCCGCTGGCTGCATCGACCGCTGCGCCTGCGCGAGGTGCTGGTGCAGCGCCACCACGCGGTGGAGACACTGATCGACCGCGGCAGCGACGCCGACATCCGCGAGCAGTTCCGCCGCCTCGGCGACCTCGAACGCATCCTCACCCGCGTCGCCCTGCGCTCGGCACGGCCGCGCGACTTCTCGACGCTGCGCGATGGCCTCGGCCTTCTGCCGGCCGTACGCGAGGTGCTGGCACCGTTGGATTCACCGCGACTGCAGACCCTGCACGCCGCGCTCGGCGAGCACGACGAGTGCGCGCACCTGCTGGCCAGCGCCATTGCCGAAATGCCGCCGCTCAAGCTCAGCGATGGTGGCGTGCTGGCCGATGGCTTCGACGCCGAGCTGGATGAACTGCGGCGTCTGTCGACCCACGCCGACCAGTTCCTGGTCGACCTGGAACAGCGCGAGCGCGAAAGCAGCGGCATCGCCACCCTGAAGGTCGGCTACAACCGTGTGCACGGCTATTACATCGAAATCAGCAAGGGCCAGTCCGAGCGCGCGCCGGTGCATTACACCCGCCGCCAGACACTGACCAACGCCGAGCGCTACATCACCGAAGAACTGAAGGCATTCGAGGACAAGGTGCTGTCCGCCCGTGACCGTTCGCTGTCGCGCGAGAAGTACCTGTACGAGCAGCTGCTGGACACGCTGGGCACGCAGCTGGAACCGCTCAAGCAGTGCGCCGCCGCCCTCAGCGAACTGGACGTGCTGGCCGCCTTCGCCGAGCGTGCGCAGGCGCTGGACTGGGCGCGTCCGGAACTGCAGGCCGAGCCGTGCCTGAAGATCGAACGCGGCCGCCATCCGGTGGTGGAAGCGGTGCGTGACCAGCCGTTCGAGCCCAACGATCTGGACCTGCACCCGGACCGTCGCATGCTGGTCATCACCGGCCCGAACATGGGCGGTAAATCGACCTACATGCGGCAGAACGCGCTGATCGTGCTGCTGGCCCACATCGGCAGCTTCGTGCCGGCCAGCCGCGCGCTGATCGGCCCGATCGACCGCATCCTGACCCGCATCGGCGCCGGCGACGATCTTGCCCGCGGGCAGTCGACCTTCATGGTCGAGATGGCTGAAACCAGCTACATCCTGCATCACGCCACCGCACATTCGCTGGTGCTGATGGATGAGATCGGCCGCGGTACTTCGACCTACGATGGCCTGGCCCTGGCCGACGCGGTGGCGCGCCACCTCGCCTACGAAAACCGCTGCTACACGCTGTTTGCCACCCATTACTTCGAACTGACCGCGCTGGCCGACGAACAGCACGAGGGCGGCCGCAGCGGCATCGCCAACGTGCACCTGGATGCCGTGGAGCACGGCGAAGCGCTGGTGTTCATGCACGCGGTCAAGGACGGCCCGGCCAACCGCAGCTTCGGCCTGCAGGTGGCTGCCCTTGCCGGCCTGCCGCGTGCCACCGTGGCGCAGGCGCGCCGACGCCTGGCCGAGCTGGAGCAGCGCGGCGGCGAAAGCCATGCCGCCGAGCTCGCCCCGCAGGCGCTGGATGCACCTCAGCAGTTCGGACTGTTCGCCGCCCCGCCGAACAAGGCGCAGGAGGCGCTGGCCGCGATCGACCCGGACGAGCTGACGCCGAAGCAGGCACTGGAAGCGCTGTACCGGTTGAAGGCGCTGTTGTAATCCCGGCTGCCGGGCATGGCCCGGCGCTACCGCTGTAGAGCCGAGCCCACGCTCGGCTGGCTTTCTCACTTCCGTCGTGTACACGGCGTTATGCTCGGGCGGTTCGTCCTTCACAGACCGGAGACCGCCATGAACACCGAATCCCTCGCTGCATCCCTCTTCCAGCAGCTGCAGCAGGGCCAAGGCCTGCAGCAGGTGTCACAGCAGCTCGGCCTGGACAGCAGCCAGGCCACCCAGGCCGTCGGCAGCGCCCTGCCCCTGCTGCTCGGCGCGATGGGCCAGAACGCCAGTGAGCCGCAGGGTGCGCAGTCCCTTCTCAATGCCCTGCAGCGCGACCACCTCGGTTCGGCCGGCGGCGGTGGTGGCGGTTTCGATCTCGGCAGCATCCTCGGCGCGGTGATGGGCGGCGGCGGCGGCAACGCCACCAACGGTGCCGGCATCCTCGGCCACGTCTTCGGTGGGCAGACCTCACAGGCGGCCGAAGCGCTGGGCCAGAAGACCGGCCTGGACAGCGGCAAGTCCAGTCAGCTGCTGGCGATTCTCGCCCCCATCGTCATGTCGTTCCTGGCCCAGCGGTTTGCCCAGAGCGGCAACGCCGGCCAGCTCAGCCAGGCCCTGGGCCAGGAAGCACAGCAATCCGGCGGCGGCATCGGCAGCCTGCTCGGCGGTGCGCTCGACCAGGACGGCGATGGCCAGTTCGGCGCCAGCGATCTGCTCAAGCTCGGCGCGGGCCTGCTCAAGCGCTGATCGCGCACAACGATCCAAGCGCTGCCGATCATAGGCAGCCACTATCGCAGCGGTTGAATCAATCGAATTTACCCATCGTTAGGCGATGCCTATGGTGGGTAAGCGATCTGATTCCCTCATTCGCCAGTCCACAGGTAGAGACCCATGAAAAGCGAAGCGAAGTGCCCGTTCAACCATGCCGTCGTCGGTGATGCGACGACCAACCGCGACTGGTGGCCGAACCAGCTGCGCGTGGACCTGCTCAACCAGCACTCCACGCGCTCCAACCCCCTCGATGCGGACTTCGACTACGCCACGGCCTTCAACGGGCTGGACTACAGCGCGCTGAAGGCCGACCTGAAGGCGTTGATGACCGACTCGCAGGACTGGTGGCCGGCCGACTTCGGTCACTACGGCGGCCTGTTCATCCGCATGGCGTGGCACAGCGCCGGTACCTACCGCATCGACGATGGCCGTGGCGGCGGTGGTCGCGGCCAGCAGCGCTTCGCCCCGCTCAACAGCTGGCCGGACAACGTCAGCCTGGACAAGGCGCGACGCCTGCTGTGGCCGATCAAGCAGAAGTATGGCCAGGCCATTTCCTGGGCCGACCTGCTGATCCTGACCGGTAACGTCGCACTGGAATCGATGGGCTTCAAGACGCTCGGCTTTGCCGGCGGCCGTCCCGATACCTGGGAGCCGGACCAGGATGTGTACTGGGGCCGCGAGACCACGTGGCTCGGCGGCGACGTGCGTTACAAGCACGGCTCGGAGGGCGTGGAAGAGAACCACGGCGTGCTGGTGTCCGATGACGACGCTGATGGCGACGTGCATTCGCGCAAACTGGAAAACCCGCTGGCCGCCGTGCAGATGGGCCTGATCTACGTGAACCCGGAAGGCCCGGACGGCAATCCCGATCCGGTGCTGGCCGCGCATGACATCCGTGACACCTTCGGCCGCATGGCGATGGACGATGAAGAAACCGTCGCCCTGATCGCCGGTGGCCACAGCTTCGGCAAGACCCACGGTGCCGGCCCGGCCGACAACGTCGGCAAGGAACCGGAAGCGGCGGGCCTGGAAAGCCAGGGCCTGGGCTGGGCCAACAGCTTCGGCAGCGGCAAGGGTGGCGACACCATCACCAGCGGCCTGGAAGTAACCTGGACCCGTACGCCCGCACAGTGGAGCCATGACTTCTTCGAGATCCTGTTCGGCCACGAATGGGAACTGAGCAAGAGCCCGGCCGGTGCCCACCAGTGGGTCGCCAAGAACGCGGATGCGGTGATCCCCGATGCGCACGATCCGTCGAAGAAGCACCGCCCGACCATGCTGACCACCGACCTGTCGCTGCGCATGGACCCGGCCTACGAAAAAATCTCGCGGAAATTCCTTGCGGATCCGCAAGCCTTCGCCGATGCGTTCGCCCGCGCCTGGTTCAAGCTGACCCATCGCGACATGGGCCCGCGTGCGCGCTACCTGGGCCCGGAAGTTCCGGCCGAGGAATTCATCTGGCAGGACCCGGTGCCGGAAGCGAAGCACCCGCTGATCGACGCCAAGGACATCGCCGCGCTGAAGCAGAAGATTGCGGCGACCGGCCTGAGCGTGGCTGAGCTGGTGTCCACGGCTTGGGCCTCGGCGTCGACCTTCCGCGGCTCGGACAAGCGCGGTGGTGCCAACGGTGCGCGTGTGCGCCTGGCACCGCAGAAGGACTGGGCGGTGAACCAGCCGCAGCAGTTGGCCAAGGTGTTGGCCGCGCTGGAAAAGGTCCAGGCCGAGTTCAACGGCGCAGGCAGCAAGCAGGTGTCGCTGGCCGACCTGATCGTGCTGGCCGGTGGCGTCGGCATCGAGCAAGCGGCAAAGGCCGGCGGCCACGACCTGAGCGTGCCGTTCACCCCGGGCCGCACCGATGCCAGCCAGGAGCAGACCGACGTCGAATCGTTCGCGGTACTGGAGCCGGCTGCCGACGGTTTCCGCAACTACCTCAAGGGCGCTTACAGCGTGCCGGGTGAGGCACTGTTGATCGACAAGGCACAGCTGCTGACCCTGACCGCACCGGAAATGACCGCGCTGGTCGGTGGTCTGCGCGTGCTCGGCGCCAACGTCGATGGCGGTAAGCACGGCGTGTTCACCAACCGACCCGGCACGTTGAGCAACGACTTCTTCGTCAACCTGCTGGACATGGGCACGACCTGGAAGGCGACCGGCCGCGAAAGCTATGAAGGCCGCGGCCGCAATGATGGCGCTGCACGCTGGACCGGCACCCGTGCGGACCTGGTGTTCGGCTCCAACGCCGTGCTGCGTGCATTGGCCGAGGTGTATGCCAGTGCCGATGGCGAGAAGAAGTTCGTGCAGGATTTCGTCGCCGCCTGGACGCGGGTGATGGAACTGGACCGCTACGACCTGCACGGCTGACATGCTCTGGTAGGTGCCAACCTTGGTTGGCACATGGCACAACGCCCACCAAGGTGGGCGTCTACCAAAGCGTTCGCGCCATGATTCGGTAGGTGCCAACCTTGGTTGGCACATGGCACAACGCCCACCAAGGTGGGCGTCTACCGATGCAACCGCCGGGCGTGGCCCGGCGCTACCGCGTAGGCGTCAGCGCGCTCCGGCCTTCAGCCGCTCCAGAATCGGTGAGAACAGCGGCGCCTGCATCGAACGCGGCGGCTGCACGGCTTCCCCCTTCTCGACCGCCTGCCAGTACGACCACGGCAGCGGCTTGTCGCCCAGCTCGTAGTCCATGCCGTCCCAGCCGTCTTCGCGGAATGCATAGAACGCCCAATGCACCTTCTGCTGCTCGGCCACCGCCAATACATCGCGCAAGTAGGCGCCGCAATCCGGCCAGCGACGCATGCAGCCGAACTCACCGATCACCATGCGGTTGGCGCCGATGCCATGTGTCTTCGCCCAGTCCATCGGCTGCTGCAGGTAGCTGCGCACGCGCGCCGAATCCCAGCGCTCGCTGCGGTCGCCGAACGGCACTTCGGCGGGATAGCGGTACGGCGTGCTGCGCTTCTGGTTCGGCGCACTGGTGGCCGCATACGGCTCGTACATGTGCACGCTGTACAGCAGCTTCGCGTCGTCCAGCGGCGCTGGCCAGTAATCGAAGGCATCGGCCGCCGCGTACCAGCCAGCGTCGAGCATCAGCGGCATGTCTGTATCGACCGCGCGCACGCTTGCCACCAGCTCCTTGTACAGCTGGCGCAGATCGCGCGGCCCACCCTGCACCCCGGCGTACCACTTGAGCATGTCCTCGCGGGAGGCATGTTCTGCCAGCGCGGTGCCGTATTCCGGCGCCGGCTCATTGATCAGGTTGTAGCCGGCCAACGCCGGATGCCCCTTCAGCGCGGCGGCCAGATCACGCCAGAAGCGCTGCGCAGGTACGTGGTTGTCGAAGGACTGCCACAGGCGCTGGTCGACCACATCGCCGTTCTTCTGCTTCCAGCGCAGCAAGGGCAGCGACAGCGGCACCAGCACCACCTTCAGGCCCACGGCATTGGCGTCATCCAGCGCGCGACGCAACGTGGTCACGTCAGCCTGGACCAGGCCCTGGTAGTGGTCGGCATCGCCCATCAGGAAGTCGCGGCCGCCGCCACTGCGCCACTTGTCCGGGGTCAGTCGTACCCAGGTGGCGCCGGTGTCACGCAGGGCCTGGAAGTAGGCGCGGTCGGGCGGTGCTTCATTGAAGCTGTTGCCACCGCGCTGCGGGGTATCCCAGAAGGTGATGTCGGCGGCGAACACCGGGACGGCCGCGGACAGGGCCAGGCACAGCAGGCTGCGGCGCAGGAACATGGTGGGCTTCCATGAAGAGGACCGTCCAACGTGCGGGGCGCAAGCCGAACGGTGGCTGAGCGCGGGCGGCAAGCGCCCACCAAGGTGGGCGGCTACCAGAGCGCGGGCCGGTTCAGTCCGGCCACTGCGTCACAACGCGTCAAGATCACCCAGGGCGCGGATCAACCGTCGTGCGCGCTTGTCCGGTTTGTGCTCCGGTGCCTGATAGCCATCACGCGCAGCAATGCGCAGTGCACGCAGTTCGGCGCGACGCGCTTTGGAGGCCTCGCTCTCGGCATACAGCTGCTGCGCCACCGGCGCCGGTCCGCGCTGGTCGCTCAGGCCCAGCACCTGGATCTCGAAGTGTTCTTCACCGCGATCGACCAGCAGCTGCTCCCCCACACGCACCGCGCGCGAGGATTTCGGGCGCTGCCCGGCCACGGATACCTTGCCGGTCTCGATGGCCTGTTTGGCCAGGCTGCGGGTCTTGAAGAAGCGGGCCGCCCACAGCCAGATGTCCAGACGGACGCTGGGCGCCAACGGGGAAAGCTCGGACATCGGTAGGGACTACTCCGTTCGCTTGTTCAGGGGGCGTGGATTGTCGGGGTCGGTACGGCAACCAGTGCCCCCGATCAATGCCGGCGTTCCGGCCGCCAGATCCTGGCGCTGGCTGCCGACCAGGCACTCGGGGCGGTCGGTCGGCCGCACCTGGGCATCGCCCAGCCGGTCACCTGACGAACATGCGGCCAGTGCCGCTGCGATCAAGGCCACCGCGATCATCCGCATCGCCTGCTGTCGTTGATGCATTGCCACATCCTGCAAACCGGCTTGATGCTAGTGTGCGCCTCCCGGTAATCGATCACCACTCCATGGCCAAAGCGCCGCTTGACCTGACCTCCGGCCCGATCGGCCGCAACCTGCTGCTGTTCGCGCTGCCGATCCTGGCAGGCAACATCGCGCAGTCGCTGAACGGCTCGGTGAATGCGGTATGGGTGGGGCGCTTCCTCGGCGAAGCGGCACTGACCGCGACCGCGAACGCCAACAACATCATGTTCTTCCTGATCGGTTCGGTGTTCGGCTTCGGCATGGCCTCGACCATCCTGATCGGCCAGGCCATCGGTGCACGCGACATTGCCCAGGCACGGCGCGTGGTCGGCACCAGCGCCACGTTCTTCATCGGCCTGTCGGTGATCATCGCCATCGCCGGCTGGTTCCTGGCCCACCCGCTGCTGGCAGCGATGGGCACGCCCGCCGCCTCGCTGCCCCTGGCCGAGGCCTACCTGCGCATCATCTTCCTGGCGATGCCGACGCTGTACGCCTTCGCCTTCCTCAGTGCGGCACTGCGCGGTGCCGGCGACTCGCGCACACCGTTCCGTTTCCTGCTGGTCTCGGTGGTGCTGGACATCGCCCTGAACCCGGTGCTGATCTTCGGCATGGGGCCGTTCCCGGAACTGGGCATCGCCGGCTCGGCCTGGGCCACGCTGGTGTCGCAGACGCTGTCGCTGGCCGGCCTGCTGCTGTACATGCGGCACAAACGGCACACGCTGTGGCTGGGCCGCGCCGACATGCACCTGTTCAAGCTGGACATGACCATCCTGCGTGCGCTGGTGGTCAAGGGCGTGCCGATGGGCCTGCAGATGGTACTGATCTCGCTGTCGGTGATCATGCTGATGACGATGGTCAACCAGTACGGCACCGACACCGGCGCGGCCTACGGCGCGTCGCTGCAGCTGTGGAACTACGTGCAGATGCCGGCGATGGCGATCGGTGCGGCGTGTTCGTCGATGGCCGCGCAGAATGTCGGTGCGCAGCGCTGGGATCGCGTGCGCGGTACCGCACGCCAGGGCATCGCGTTCAACTTCCTGCTGACCGGCGCGTTGATCCTGCCGCTGGTACTGCTGGACCAGTATTCGCTGGCCTTGTTCCTGCCGCAGGGCAGCGAGTCCCTGCAGATCGCGCGGCACCTGAACCACATCGTGATCGGTTCGTTCCTGTTCTTCGGCGTCAGCTTCGTGATCTCCGGCGTGGTGCGGTCCACCGGCGCGGTGCTGCCGCCGCTGCTGATCCTGGCAGCGTCGCTGTGGGGCGTGCGCGTGCCATTCGCCGAATTCCTGCAGCCGTACTGGGGCGCCGACGCGATCTGGTGGAGCTTCCCGGCCGGTTCACTGGTGTCGATGCTGCTGTCGCTCGCGTATTACCGCTGGGGTGGCTGGCGCAAGGCGAGGATGATCAGCAAGCCGGTGCACGCGGAGGAACTGGCCACGCCATCGGAGATTCCGGCCTGCCCGCCGTCGCCGGTGGCCGACCCGGATGCGGTGACCCGGTAGCGCCGGGCCACGCCCGGCGAGCGCAGCGGTTGCCAGAAATCCGCCGGGCATGGCCCGGCACTACCGCTTTTTCTTCGTGGCGTTGTGCTTTGCGGCCGCACGCATCAGGGCTTTGAACGCCGCGGAATTCGGCATTTCGCCTTCGTGGATGTCGATCGCGCGGCGCGTGCCGCCTTCCAGGCTGGCATTGAACAGGCCCTTCGGATCCGGCAACGCAGCGCCGTGGGCGAAGGTCAGCTTCACCGCCTGCTTGTAGCATTCGCCGGTGCACAGGATGCCGTTGTGTTCCCACACCGGAGTGCCGCGCCACTTCCAGGTTTCCTCCACGTCCGGCAGCGCCTCGTGGATCAGCGCGCGCACGCGGGCGAGGATGTCGCCGCGCCAATCACCGAGCCCGGCAATACGAGCATCGATCAGTGCGGCGGCGGGGAGAGCAGCATCTGCGGGATCGGTCTTCTGCGTGGCCATCGTGTGGTCTCGTACGGGGAAAGATCCTTGAGAACTACATGCGTTCGCCGGGCAGCTCGCTGGCCTGCCGCACCCAGTCGAGGAACCGCGCCTCGTCCAGCACGCCGTCCTCAAGGATGTGCAGGTAGCGCGTGTCGGCGCTCCTGGACGGTTCCGGCGGAACAGGCTGCAACCGCGCACCGCGGAAGAAGGCGACCTTGATGTAGCGGGCGAAGCAATGAAAGCTGAGGAACCAGCCCTCGCCGGCAGCGACGCCGTACATCGGCGAGTTCCATTTCACCGCCTTGTGCACGCCGGGCACGGCCTGCTCGATCAGTGCATCCAGACGTGCACCGACGGCCTGTTTCCAGTCCGGCATGGCGGCGATGTAGGCCTGCACGGGCGCATCGCCCTCACCCTTGGCGATCTGCGGATTACCGCCGGACAGCAGCTTCGGCGCAGCACTGTTGGCGGTTCGCTTGGCGGACATCGCAGGGGCCATGGGGGTTGAAGGCCCGAGCGTACGCCGCCGCCCGGCAGCGGTCACGGCGCACTGCGCCATGGCCTCAGAGGCTGCGGCGGAACTGCTGCCAGGTGGGCAGTTTGCGGGTCCCGCGCAGGAACCACATCAGGGTGGCCATCACCAGGCCGAACATTGCGCCTGCCAGCACGCCAGCAAGCACCAGCAACGCCATTGCCGGGGCCCTGCCCTGCCACAGCAGCAGCCACATCAGCACCGTCCAGAACACGCCGAACAGCAGCCCCTGCAGCAGCGTATTGGTCAGGAACCCAGCCAGTATCGGTGGTGGCAGCGCGATACCCAGCCGCCACAGCATGCGGTGCAGCAGAGGGGCCGCTTCCCGCCGCGGAACGCCGGAACCGTCCAGGAAGCGCAATGCCACCTGGATGTCGGCCGGGTATCGATGGTCGGTCTCATCCATCCCTTGAAATTAACGAGGCGACAACACAAACGCAAACGGCCGCCCGAAGGCGGCCGTCGCGGCAACAACCGAAGTTGTTTATCAGCCCTTGGTTGCCAGACGGGCAACCTTGGCGGCAGCAGCAGCAGCCAGATCTTCCTTGATGCGGGCAGCCTTGCCTTCCAGGCCACGCAGGTAGTACAGCTTGCCGGCGCGGACCTTACCACGACGCTTCACTTCGACCGAGTCGATGATGGCGCTGTGGGTCTGGAACACGCGCTCGACGCCGTAGCCGTGCGAGATCTTGCGCACGGTGAACGAGGAGTTCAGGCCGCCGTTCTTGGTCGCGATGACAACGCCTTCATAGGCCTGCACGCGCTCGCGGGCACCTTCCTTCACCTTCACGTTGACGACAACGGTGTCGCCCTGGCTGAACTGCGGCAGTTCACGGGTGATCTGGGCGGATTCGAATTCCGCGACGATGGACTTGTTCAGCTTGCTCATGGGTTACACCGATTCATTGTTCGGGTGGGCGTGTCATTCGACAGCGTGGGCTCATGCAGTCACCGGACTGTGCTGCACGTTTGTTTTGGGTATTGCACGCCAGCCTGGGCCGGCGGTAATTGGCCATGATAGCCGATAAAGCGGGGCTGGCGCTAGGGCCTGCCCTTTTCTGCCGGGGCCTGGCGGGCCAGGGCCAGCAACTTGCGGTCGGCCTTGCCCAGCGCCTGTTCATCCAGCAGGTCCGGGCGCCGCTGCGCGGTACGGATCAACGACTGCTGCCGGCGCCAGGCGGCGATGGCGGCATGGTTGCCCGAGCGCAGCACGTCCGGCACGTCACCCAGCGGATGCTGGGCCGGCTGGCTGTAATGCGGGCAGTCGAGCAGGCCGAGGTCGCCCTCGAAACTGTCCTGCGCGGCCGATTCGGCGTCATTCAAGGCGCCTTCCTGCAGCCGGGCCACGGCATCGATGATGACCGCAGCCCCCAGCTCGCCACCGGACAGCACATAGTCGCCGAGGGAAATCTCCTCATCGACATTGGCGGCCAGGAAACGCTCGTCGATGCCTTCATAGCGGCCGCAGAGCAGGACCATGCGCGGCAATGCCGCCAGTTCCCGCACCTTGGCCTGGGTCAGTGGTGCGCCCTGCGGGCTGAGATGGATCACCCGCGCAGGCGTCGGATCGGCGTCGCGGATCGCCTGCAGGCAGGCCTGCAGCGGTTCGATCAGCATCACCATGCCCGGGCCACCGCCGAACGGACGATCGTCCACCCGGCGGTAGTTGCCCTCGGAGTAGTCACGGGGATTCCAGCCATGCAGGCTGAACAACCCCTTTTCCTGCGCACGGCCGACCACGCCCAGCCCAGCGGACTGGGCGAGGAAATCGGGGAACAGGGTGATGACGTCGAAACGCATGCTTACACTCAGAACTCGGGGTCCCAGTCGACCACGACCAGATTGGCCTCGAAGTCGACGGATTTGACGAACTCCGGCACGACGAACGGAATCATCCGCTCGCGATCGCCGCGTACGACCACCACATCGTTGGCGCCGGTACTGAACAGGTGCGAGACCTGGCCGAGGGCAACGCCTTCGACGGTCTTCACATCCAGGCCTTCCAGATCGACCCAGTAATACTCGTCGGCATTCGGCGGCGGCAGCGCACTGCGGGCCACGAAGACCTCGGTGCCATGCATCGCCTCGACCGTGTCGCGATCCTCGATGCCCGGGAAACGGGCCACCAGGTGCTTGCCGGTATCCCGGCCACGGGCGCCTTCAAGCGTCGATTCCTGCCCGTTGGGGCTGCGCAGGATCCACGGTTGGTAACGGAAAATAGCGGAACGCGGCTCGGTCCAGGACTCGAGCTTTATTTCGCCGCGCACACCAAAAGCGCCGACAATCCTGCCAAGCAGGATGCGGCGCTCGTTATCTTTCATCTGCGTTCAATCAGATGGGCCGCACCAGGGCGCGGCCCGTCAGGATCAGGCCGCAGCGGCCTGGGACTTGCTCGCTTCCTTGATCAGGTTGCGAACTTTCTCGGTCGGCTGGGCGCCGTTCTTGACCCAATGGTCAACGCGGGCCAGGTCCAGCTCGATGCGCTTCTCGCCACCCTGTGCAACCGGGTTGTAGAAGCCAACGCGCTCGATGTTGCGGCCGTCGCGGGCGCTGCGGACGTCGGTGACGATGATGTGGTAGAACGGACGCTTCTTGGCGCCGCCGCGGGTCAGTCGAATCTTGACCATGGTGGTTTTTTCCTATTGCCCAGTCGCCAGGATGGCGCGGTAAGCGGGCGATTATAGCGGCAGAGTTCGGCCGAGCCAACCCTGCGGAAAAACGGACCTGCCCGGTAGCGCCGGGCCATGCCCGGCGGCTTTCATTCAGCAAAGTGATGGATTCAGCGACTGATCCCGCGTCCAACCAATGCCAAAGGCGTCACGCGACGCCCAACGCCGGCAGGGCGACACGATCCATATCGAACACGTCGACCTCGTGACGTTGCAGCAGATCATCAAACGCGTCCGCGCCAATCTGCTCGATCAGACGCCGCTCAGATTCATGGATGGCGATGCACTGGAGCCAGTTGATCGCGAGAGGTGGCAGCGGCAGCCCCGCAAACCTTCCCTCACGCCAGAAGAAGGGAGGCACCAGACAAATATGCGGCATCGTCGACGACGGGAAGTAGTCCAGCAGGATGTCTGGAATCACGCTGCCCGGTAGCACCGCCGCACGATCACGCATGATCGCAAATGCAGTGGAGGCAACGACGTTGTCCCAGTGCAGTCTCTCCTCAGGTACACATGCGCAAAGCTCGACGCGCGTTTCCAGTTCACGACCATTTGAATGGCGTAGAGCGAAATCAGATAGTCCGATGGACGAAATCGACTTCAGGCCCGCTTCCGGAGCGTTGAGTGTCGTCAGGATGTCGACCGAACGCTGGCGACGGTCATCGTGAAAGGCCTGGACCTTGGGCCGTGCGTCGCCGCCCATGATCTTCATCGCGTGCATCGCTACCGCGCGATGCTGCTCGGTGACTGTGCCCATATCTGATTGGAACTCCTGAACTGTGCTGTGCTGCGAAAGCATCCGCCGGGCATGGCCCGGCGCTACCCACCCTGGGTATTCACGCTAGCGCCGAGGCACGCCCGGCGAGCATCCGCCACGCACCTCGTTCAGGAAAGCGGCTGCCAAGGCACCCGCGCCAGCACCGCCCTGCCCTGTTCGGCCAGGGCCTGCGAACCCGGCAGTGCGTAACCGTCGATGGCGGCCAGCGCCCACAGCCCGCTGGCGTTGCAGGCGAAGGCGGCCTGCATGCCGGCCAGCTCACCCAGTTGCAACGGGCGGATCTGCTGTGCACCCGCCCAGCCCGCCTGCAGCAGCGCTTCAGCGGTTCCCCGCAGCGCAGGCGCCTGCGGCCAGACCAGGTGTTCGCCGTCATGCATGGCCAGGTTCCAGGTCGTGCCCTCGCTGATCTGCCCATCGGCAGCCACCAGCAGCGCATCGTCGAAACCCGCTGCCAGCGCGGCACGGCGCTGGGCGAACAGGCCGAACGTACCAACGTGCTTGATCTGCGGCAGCTCACGCTGCCAGGTCACGCTGCGTACGCGCTTGGGTGCGGTCAGCGTGACCGGCACGGACACGGCAACCAGTACATCCACCGGCACGCTGGCCAACGGATCGCGGAAATCGAAACGGCGCGAGAACACGGTGACCCGCATCGATGCATCGATCTGACCGGCCTGCTGCAGCGCCTGCGCCATCCACGCCTGCACCTGCGCGATATCGAGCGCGCTGCCGAACAGCTCCTGCGTTGCCTGGGCCAGCCGCTGCAGATGCAGGTCGAGCCCCTGCACCGCGCGGCCGCGCACCTGCAGCGAGGTGAAGTGGCCATAGTTGGTCAGCGCCGGCAGCAGGTCTTCAGCCCGCGCCGTGGCGCCGTTGCAGGTCACCGTCATCGCAGCAATGCCTGCGCCTGTTGCCACATGCCACCCAGCACGTCGGCGGCCGGCGCGGCCGGTGCCATCCACGCCGACTGCCCGGCCCAGGCCTGCATCGCGGCAAGCCGGTTTTCCTGCGTGGCCTGCTTGCGCATCGGTCCGGTCAGGCCACGCTGCACCGGATACGGGCGCGGCGCGGGTGCGCCCTCGGCGGCGGCTGCACGCACGTAGGCGGTCGCCAGGCCACGGCCCAGGCGCCCACTGAACGCACGGGTCGGCCAGGTGTCTTCGGGTTCGCTGCGGGCCAACGCATCGGCCCATGCCGGGGCCACCGCTGCTTCTGGTGTGCGCAGGAAGGCCGTGCCGATCTGCACCGCGCTGGCCCCGAGCATCAAGGCAGCAGCAATGCCGCGACCGTCGCCGATGCCGCCCGCAGCGATCACCGGAATCTTCAGGTTGTCCGCCAGCCGCGGCAGCAGTGCGAACAGGCCGACCAGCTGCTGTTCTGCACGTATCGGATCGAAGGCGCCGCGATGGCCACCTGCTTCGGCGCCTTGGGCGACCACCGCGTCAGCCCCCGCATCCTGTGCAGCGCGCGCTTCGGCGAGGGTCGTAGCGCAGGCGATCCAGGCGATGCCCACATCCTTCAACTGCTGCACATGACGCGGCGACAGCACACCCATGATGGTCGAGGCCACCGCCGGCCGTGCCGCCAGCAGCGCACTGAACTGCTCCTCGAAATCGGCAGGCGTGGCATCCGCGGCGCTGGCCGCAACCTCCGGCCCCCACTGGCCCAGGAATGCACGCGTGGCGGCCTCGGCGGCCACATCGCGCACCGGCGCGGGATCGGGCAACCACAGGTTCACCTGCGCCGGCCCGCTGGACGCGGCACGGAAGTCCTGCATCCATCGACCGATATCCGCCGCAGGCGACAACACGGCGCCCATCGCGCCCATGCTGCCGGCGTTGGCCAGCGTGGCCGAGAGCGGAACCGGACAGGCGCCGGCCATCGGTGCCAGCAGGATTGGCAGCTGCAATGAAAAACGCCGACAGAAATCGTCGGCGCGTTCGAGAATCGGCGAAAGGCTCACGCGACGCACCTGTGGGAGGAGTCGCTGCCAGCATACGCCAGACATTGTTGCCGGGAGCGTCGCATCGGGCGATCCGCTCCCGCGTTGCTCAGCGTGCAGACACCGCGTAGGTGCGGACCAGCTGGCTGTCCATTTCTTCGTTGAACTTGAACGTCACATAGCGCGCGTCATCAGCGGCGAACTCTTCCTCGGCGCTGGCGCGGCCGATCTCGGTGCCCTCGGCATCCAGTGCGCGCGCCACCAGCTTGCCCTTGAAGGCCTTGTCGGCCACCACGTAGACCGCTGCGTCCTTGGAGCCCATGCCGCGGCTCTTGCCCAGGGTGACGGTGAGCCCGCGCGCAGCCAGGCCCGGATCGGCCTGCAGCGTCACGTTCATCTTCTTGTCCACGCCCTCGCCCAGCCCGGCGACGAAATCGGCAGCGGTGCCGCTGATGGCACTGCCGGCCTTCTGCGACACAGAGGTGTCGTCCTTGCAGGCAACCAGGGCCAGGGCCAGCGCCATCACCACGATCGACTTGTTCATGCACATTCCTTTGATTGATTCCGCAGGTTGTTCAAGCGTTCGATACAGCAAGCGCTCAGCGGAACGGCATGCCACGGCCGCCCATGGCGCCCATCATGCCCTTCATGCTGCGCATCATGCCCTTCATGCCGCCGCCGGCCATCTTGCTCATCATCTTTTCCATCTGCATGTACTGCTTCATGAGCTTGTTGACGTCGGCCGGGGTCACGCCCGAACCCTTGGCGATGCGGGCGCGACGCGAGCCGTTGAGCAGGTTCGGGTTGCGCCGTTCCTTCTTGGTCATCGAGCCGATGATGGCGATCATGCGCGGCACTTCCTTGCCCTGGCTGACCTGCTGCTTGAGGTGCTCGGGAATCTGGCCCAGGCCCGGCAGCTTGTCCATCAGACCGCCGATGCCGCCCATGTTCTGCATCTGCTCGAGCTGGTCGCGCATGTCATTCAGATCGAACTTCTTGCCCTTGGCGACCTTCTCGGCCAGCTTCTGCGCCTTGTCCTTGTCGACCTGCTGCTCGACCTGCTCGACCAGCGACAGCACGTCGCCCATGTCGAGGATGCGGCTGGCGATACGGTCCGGGTGGAACACGTCCAGGCCTTCCGGCTTTTCGCTGACACCGACGAACTTGATCGGCTTGCCGGTGATGTAGCGCACGCTCAGCGCGGCGCCGCCACGTGCGTCACCATCGGTCTTGGTCAGCACCACGCCGGTCAGCGGCAGTGCATCGCCGAAGGCCTTGGCGGTATTGGCCGCGTCCTGACCGGTCATGGCGTCGACCACGAACAACGTTTCAGCCGGGTTGACCGCAGCGTGCAGGGCCTTGATCTCGGCCATCATCGCTTCGTCGATGGCGAGGCGACCGGCGGTATCGACCAGCAGCACGTCGACGAACGACTTGCGCGCGTCATCGATGGCGGCGCGGACGATGGCCTCCGGCTTCTGCTCGGCGCTGGACGGGAAGAACAGCACGCCCACCTGCTCGGCCAGCGTCTTCAGCTGCTCGATCGCCGCCGGACGGTAGACGTCGGCCGAGACCACCATCACCTTCTTCTTGCGCTTTTCCTTCAGGTGCTTGGCCAGCTTGCCGACCGTGGTGGTCTTGCCGGCGCCCTGCAGGCCCGCCATCAGGATGATGGCCGGAGCGGGAACGTTGAGGTTCAGGTCGCTGGCTTCGGCGCCCATCACCGCGGTCAGCTCGTCGCGCACGACCTTGATCAGGGCCTGGCCCGGGGTCAGCGACTTCAGCACTTCCTGGCCGACCGCACGCACCTTGATGCGCTCGATCAGGGCCTGCACCACCGGCAGCGCGACGTCGGCTTCGAGCAGCGCGATGCGGACCTCGCGGGTCGCCTCGCGGATGTTCTCTTCGGTCAGGCGGCCACGGCCGCGCAGGCGCTCGATGGTGCCGGAAAGGCGCTGGGTCAGGGACTCGAACATGCGGCGCAACCTGTCTGAAAGCGGGGGACAATAAGGCCCACAGTATAACGGGTCCACCGCGCTCCCCGGACTGCGACGCCAGGCCCGTCGCCAGCACCCCGGGGGTATGCGAAACTTCAACGATGACAATCGTTCTCATCGCCGTCCTGCTCTACCTGGCCGCCAGCGCCCTGCTGGTGCGCGCCCTCGGTCGCAACGACGGGGTGACCGCGCCTGTGTGGCTGTGGCCTGCGCTGCCGGCGATGCTGCTGCATGGCGGCTACCACGTGCTGGTCGCGATGCGCACCACCGGCGGACCGGACATGCACTTCTTCGCCGCGCTGTCGCTGGTCGGCCTGGGCATGGCCTGGCTGACCTCGCTGGTGGGCGCGCGCGGGCGCATGTCCACCCTGGGCGTGGTGGTGTTCCCGCTGGCCGCGCTGCTGCTGGTGGTCTACCACGGCTACGGCCACGAACCGAGCAAGCTGCTGGGCTGGCGCCTGGCCAGCCACGCCTGGTTGGCGCTGCTGGCCTACGCCACGTTGAGCATCGCTGCGCTGCTGGCGATCATGCTGTGGCTGCAGGAGCGTGCGCTGCGGCGCCGCGAATTCCGTCCGTGGCTGCGTGCGCTGCCGCCGATGGCCGACCTTGAATCGCTGCTGTTCCGGGTGATCACCGTCGGCTTCGCGCTGCTGACCCTGACCCTGGTCACCGGCGTGCTGTTCGTCGACGACCTGCTGGCGCAGAAGCTGGTGCACAAGACGGTACTCAGCGTGCTGTCGTGGATCGTGTTCGGCGTACTGCTGATCGGCCGCCGCCGCTATGGCTGGCGCGGCACGAAGGCGGTGCACTGGACGCTGACGGCGATGCTGTTGCTGCTGCTGGCGTTCTTCGGCAGCCAGTTCGTGATCGAGCTGGTGTTCGGGCATTCGCGATAGAGGCGTACCGGCCGCCGGCCGGCAATCGGAGCCAGTAGGTCCACGCCATGCGTGGATGCCCCATGGGCTCAAGGAAGCGGCTGGGCCAGGATCCTGCGCACCGAGCGGCCGCTGTTGGTGAGGATGTCATCGACCAGCCAGCAGCCCTCGCCCTTGCGCACCATCGGCAACCGCGTCACGTAGGCCTTGTTCCAAACCGAGTAGCGCATCTCGACCTGGCCCGCCGTGGCTGACGCCTGCTTCCAGCTGTAGCGCACGGGGCCGTCGATATCCCCGTCCTGCGCGTCCAGCCACGGATCGGAATCGATCGTGCAGATGCCCTCTTCGCGCACCTGGCAGGCACGCTCGCCGCGCAGCGACTTGGCAAACGCCGCGCTGACCAGTGCCTGCGGTGGCTCAAGCAGGTCGCCCTTGCCGGTGGTCGCTTCGAAGAAGGCCCGTGCTACGTCGGCCGGTTGCTGGCAGGCAGGCGCAGCCTGCACGGCGGGGGCCAACAGCAGACTGACGATCACCAACATCCCTGTCTTTCGCATGTATTTCTCCTTGAGGTAGTGCCGGCCGCTGGCCGGCAACACAGGATCCCATGGGGTTGCCGGCCAGCGGCCGGCACTACCGGCAACACGTATGGGTAGCGCCGGGCCATGCCCGGCGAGCCCGTAGCGCGGCAGAGATTACAACCCGTACCGCTCGATCGCATCCAGGTGCGGCTGGCGATCCTGGTCGCAGGCCTCTGCCAGGCGCAGCCAGCAGTGTGGGTGCGCCCAATCCGCCGTCGCCTGCTGCAGGAAGCGATGCAGCGCCAGCGGCGCGTGATCCTGCGGCTGGGCGACAGTGAAAAGCAGACCCGGCAGCGTGCCGTCTTCCGCGTCCGGATCGGTCACGGTGTAGTCCGCACGGCTGTGCGACCACACCTGCCAGCCCTGTGCCTCGGCGGCGTCCACGAAGGCGTTCCATGCATCTTCACCGGGGTGCGCGCCGTCGACCAGCCAGCTGCGTGCGAAACCACCCCGCTCCAGCACATGCACCTGCGCATAGGTCGGAATGAAGTGCTCGCGCTCCGCTTCGTCTTCTGGTGCCGGGTGCACCAGGCCGGCGTCGAACACCACCCAGTCACCCACCTGCTGCGCACGGTTGGCCGGTGCGTTCTCGACGATGCGCGCGGTCACCGGGCCGCTGCGGCGGGCGTAGTACTCCATCGGCTCGCCGCCTTCTTCACTGCGGATGATCACCCAGCCCCACGGCTCTTCGACCACACCCTGCTGGCTGGACAGTTCCATGCCGATCGCTGCTGCCGAGCGGCGCACCGCATCCCAGTCCTGCGCCGCGCTGGCCGCACTCATGTGGTCCCAGTGCGCGGCGTTGGGCTCTTCCAGCAGTTCCACCAGCTGCGCATAGCAGGCCTGCGCCTCGCTGAAGCGGCCGGTCTCCATGTACATCCGGGCAAGCGTCCCGCGTGCACCGTTCGAGCCCGGTGACAACGCCAGCAACGCCTGCGCGGCCTGCTCCAGCGCCGGCCAGTCGGACGCACGCCGTGCACGCTGTACCTCGCACCAGTGCGCGAACACCGGCACGCTGTCGCGGTAGGTCGCGGCCAGCCTGCGCAGGCCGTCATCATCGCCCTGCTCGGCCAGCCAACGCATCAGCGTGTAGGCCGCTGCGCCATCTTCCTGCGCGTGGCCGCGCACGAAGTCCCACAGCAGTGCCTGCGCTTCGGTCCTGGCGCCACAGGCGTGCAGCGCCGAGGCGGCCACCTCGGCCAGCGCGCCGTCGTCCGGCCGCTCGGCGTGGGCCTGCAGCAGCCACTGCGCTTCGCGCTCGGGATCACGTGACTGGTTCTGTTCGCCCTGCGCCTGCAGCCACGCAAGCAGTTCATCGGCAGGCACCGGCAGCGGTGCCGTCTCCGGCAGCGCCTCGATCCGTGCCGCCAAGCCAGCCACCAGCGCGGCAGCGCCGCGGTCCTGCCGCAGTTGCCCCAGATGGGTGCGGGCCAGGCCCAGCTGGCGCTGCGCCACCCAGCGCGCACCGCGCTGCAGGGCCAGTTCCAGGCTCAGTGCAGCGATCTCGATCACCAGGCGATGCGCGCCAACAGTGGCGAAGTGCTCGATGATGGTGTTGAAGCGCGTGCCGAGATCCCAGGTGTTGCGTTCGCCATCACGACTGCACAGCGTCGAAGCCGTATTGGCCCACAGCCGCCAGTGGTTCGGCGTCAGCTCGCTCCAGGGCACCAGCTGCTGCAGCGCCTCTTCATCACGCCCCAGCTGGGCCAGCGCCCAGGCCTTGGACAGCCGACGCGGCACCGTGCAGTTGGCCGGCTCGTATTCGCCTGCAGCGGCCACTTCGGCTTCGCGCTGCTCGATCAGTGCCAGCGCCTCCGCCGCACGGCCGCTGGCCAGCAGGATCTTGATCTGCATTTCCGGGAAGCTGTCGAACACTTCCTTGCCGCGCGCCTGGATCGCCGCCGCCTGCACCTGCAGGTAATCCAGCGCGTCCTGGCCACGGCCGTCGTCCAGCAGCGCGTCGGCCTTCTCGCAGCTCAGGCACTGGAAGCAGGCCCAGCTCGGGTCGATGCGGCCGAGCGTCTCGTCGCAGACCTCGATGCGCTCGGGCACCCAGCCCGGACCATCGATGTTGCCGTAGCAGGCGGCAAGGTCCTGGGTGACGCAGATCGATTGCGGGCAGTCCAGGGTATCGGCACGGTGTGCGCGCTCGAACAGCGCCACCGACTCGCCCAGCGCACTTTCACCTTCCACGCGGTTGCCGACGCGGTTGCGCAGCGCCCAATGGCCGACATAGACGTCGACCCAAGGGTTGTCCAGCGCCTTGCCCAACGCGCGTGCTTCGGGCAGCAGTGCATCGACGCGGTCGACCTGCAGTTCACTGACTTCATCGGCAAGGCGGGTCAGCAGGTGGGCGTTCTGTGCCTGCCCGGCCTGGCGCAGGTCTTCCTGCAGTTTTTCGACCCAGTTCCAGATATCCATGGGGGTAATGCTCCTGTCTAGCGAAGGCTGGATGAGAGGGGGCGGTGCTCAGCGCAGCATCTGCTGCAGGGCACCGGCAATATCGGTAAATGCACTATTGAGATCGGGGCCCGGCGTCGCCGCAGTGCGCTGCAACGGCCGGCCCTGCGCGGACACGATGATCTTCAGCGAGCGCAGCAGGCGCGCGGCAGACGCGGCCTGCGGGTGGCCATCGCGCTGGGCCTGCAGCAAGGCCTGCACCGCCGGATTGTCCAGGTTGAGGTAGAGCCGCGACGGTGCACGCGCCTCGATGCGCGCGGTGAACTGGCGCGCCAGCCGCAATGCGGCCATCGATACGCGCTTGTCGTTCTCGTCGTCTTCCAGGCGCTGTTTCAGTTCGGCTTCGCGGTCGGGCACCACCACCACCGGCAACGCCTCGGGACTGAACCGCGCCGGCAGCAGCTGTTCGCCGTCGCCCAGGTGTTCGCGCAGCCAGGCCAACTGCGTATCGTCAAGGCTGTCGTCGGTGCGGAACAGTGCGCGATTGCCCTGCTCGGTACCGAGTTCGACCAGGCGCAGGCCCTTGGCCTGGGCCCAGCGGCGCAGGAAAGGCACCACGGCATAGCGATGGCCATGCGCGACCGGCACGCCCATCGCACGGAACAGCATTTCCTCGAAGCCGCCACCGTTGTCGAGGATCACATGCACCGCGCCGCGCGCCGGCAACGCGCTGGCCGGCAGGTCACCCTGCGAGGTCGGCACGCGCACGTGTTCCAGCAGCAGGTCGAACAGGCGCTCATCGCACAGCGCCGCGCCCAGCAGGGCTTCGTTGTGGCGGCTGAGCACGCGTCGCCAGGCTTCGGGCTGCTGCCGCGCAACGTCGGCCAGGCCATCGATCAGCGCTTCCAGCAGGGCGTGCTGCACGGCGCGATAGTGGTCATCGCGCTGCAGGTCCTCGCGGCTGGCGGTCGGGGTCAGCTTCGACGATTCGATCACCCCGCCGATGAAGCCGGCCCACGGCGGCAGCAGGTCGCGCGCGTCGTCGTCCAGCAGCATGCCGCGCACGAACACCGACAGATTGCGGTTGTCGCTGGTGCCGTAGGTGGCACCGTCCTGCACCCAGAGCATGCCGATGGCGTCACTGCTGCCATCGGACTGCAGCGGCATCGTCACGATGGGCTCGAAATCGTGTTCGAAGCGGGCCGCGAACTGCTGCGCCTGGCGGCGTGCCTGCACCGGATGCAGCGCGACGTCCCCCTGCCCGCGCCACGGCGGCGGTTCGGGATTGATCGCGGCGGTCGCCGCACCGATGAAGATCGGCTCGGACAGCAGCGCGCAGTAGCGGCCCAGCACCTCGTGCAGGCGCGCTTCGTTGGCCAGCGGCAGGAAGTCCGGATGCAGCTCCAGCTCGACCTCGGTGCCGATCGCGCGTGCCGGCACTTCGCTGACGGTGTACTGCTCGGCATTGCTGGACACGTACAGGTGGCCCAGCTCGGGTGACTGGTAGGAGGTGGTACGCACGCTGACACGGCGCGCCAGCACGAAGGCCGACAGGAAGCCCAGGCCGAACATGCCGATCAGGCCTTCATTGTCCTCGCCGTCCTGGCGCAGGCCGCGGGTGTAACCGACCCCGACCGTGGCCAGGTAATCGTGGATTTCCTGCCGGGTCAGGCCGGCACCGGTGTCGGTGATACGCAGCACGCCGGCGGCGACATCGACCTGCACGTCGATGCGCGACACACTCTGGATGCCGGGCTGCTCGATACGGCGACGGATGATCGAATCGTGCGCGTTCTGCACCAGCTCACGCAGCGCCACCATCGGGGTGGAATACAGGTGCTTGCCCAGCACCGTCATCAGTCCATTGAGATCGACCCCGGCGCGGCGGATTTCGGCGGCGGGGGGGCTGAACATCGGGTCCTGCATGTAATCGATTACTCCTTGCCACGGAAAGGCGCCAGGGGCGCCTTCGTCGAGCCGGAAAAACTAGCACAGGCAGGCTGACCGTTGCCGCATGTGACGTTTGTAGAGCCGAGCCCAGGCTCGGCTGCCCTTTACCGGAAAAGCAGCCGAGCATGGGCTCGGCTCTACAGTACCGGCATCACGCCGCGTCGATGGCCTCGGACAGGCGTTCGACCGCGATCACTTCCATCCCCTTCACCGAGCCGCCCTTGGGCGCATTGGCCTTGGGCACGATGGCGCGCTTGAAGCCGTGGGTCGCCGCCTCGCGCAGGCGGTCCTCGCCGTTGGGTACCGGCCGGATCTCACCGGACAGGCCGACTTCACCGAACGCGATGGTCTTCTCGGCCAGCGGACGGTCCTGCAGCGAGGACAGCACCGCCAGCAGCACCGGCAGGTCGGCGGCGGTCTCCTGCACGCGGATGCCACCAACAACGTTCACGAACACGTCCTGGTCGCCGACCAGCACGCCGCCATGCCGATGCAGCACCGCCAGCAGCATGGCCAGGCGGTTCTGCTCCAGGCCCACCGCCACGCGGCGCGGATTGGACAGCGGCGAGGCGTCGACCAGCGCCTGCACTTCCACCAGCAACGGCCGGGTGCCCTCGCGGGTGACCATCACGCAGCTGCCCGGCTGGTGCGTGCTGGCACCGGACAGGAAGATCGCCGACGGGTTGGAGACTTCCTTCAGGCCCTTGTCGCCCATCGCGAACACGCCCAGTTCGTTGACCGCACCGAAGCGGTTCTTGAAGGCGCGCAGCAGGCGGAAGCGGCTGCCGCTCTCGCCTTCGAAATACAGCACGGCATCGACCATGTGTTCCAGCACCCGCGGGCCGGCGATGCCGCCTTCCTTGGTCACATGGCCGACCAGGAACACCGCGGTTCCGGTTTCCTTGGCGAAGCGCACCAGCCGCGCAGCGCTCTCACGTACCTGGCTGACCGAACCGGGCGCGGCAGTCAGCGTCTCGGTCCACAGCGTCTGTACCGAGTCGGCCACGATCAGCCGCGGCCCGCTCTTGGTGGCGTGCTGCAGGATGGATTCGACACCGGTCTCGGCCAGCGCGTTGACGCCCTCCAGCGGCAGCTCCAGCCGGTGCGCCCGACCGGCCACCTGGGCCAGTGATTCTTCACCGGTGACGTAGAGCACCGGCAGCACCGCGGCCATCTTGGCCACGGCCTGCAGCAGCAGGGTGGACTTGCCGATGCCCGGGTCGCCCCCGACCAGCACCACCGCGCCCTCGACCAGGCCGCCGCCGAGCACGCGGTCGAATTCACCGATGCCGGTGCTGACCCGGTTGTGCTCGGTCTGCGCCACGTCCTTCAACGCGGTGATCTTCGGCGGGTCGATCTTGCCCGCCCAGCCGGCACGTCGTGAGGCAGGCGCCTTGGCCGCCGTCGCGCTCTCAAGGACGATTTCCGACAGCGCGTTCCAGGCGTTGCACTCGGTGCACTGGCCTTGCCACTTGCTGTATTCGGCGCCGCATTCATTGCAGACATACGCGGTGCGGGCTTTGGCCATCGGAGATTTCCTGCAGGGGCAACGAGCGTGGCAGGATAGCCGAGCCGGGTCGCAGCTGCTGCGACCACTCAAGTCCCACCCGCCGGTGCCGATAGCGGTGGCGGGCGTGCGCCTTGCGGGCGCCCCTCCCTTCTCCTCTGGATTCAACATGACTGGTAGTTACAGTCAGAGCCTGGTCGCCATCTCGCTGCTGGTGGCCATGCTGGCATCGTATACCGCGCTCGACATGGCCGGCCGCCTGGCCACGGCCGAGGGCCGGGTCGCACGCTGGTGGCTGGCCGGCGGTGCCGCCGCGATGGGCCTGGGCATCTGGTCGATGCACTTCATCGCGATGCTGGCGTTCAAGCTGCCGATTCCAGTCGGTTACGACCTGGCGATCACCCTGTATTCGCTGGCCGTGTCGATCGGCGCATCGGCCTATGCGCTGTGGCTGGTGTCGCGGCCCAGCCTGCCGCTGCAGCGCCTGGCCGCCGGTGCGGTGCTGATGGGACTGGGTATCGCGGCGATGCACTATCTGGGCATGGCCGCGATGCGGATGCAGCCGGGCATCGACTACCACCCGGGCTGGTTTGCCGCATCGATCGCGGTGGCCATCGGCGCCGCCGGTGCAGCGCTGTGGATCGCCTTCCGGCTGCGCGTCGAGCAACGCAACACGGTGCGCCTGCGGATACTGGCATCACTGGTGATGGGCCTGGCCATCGTCGGCATGCATTACACCGGCATGGCCGCCGCACGCTTCCCGGCAGGCAGCGTCTGCGGCGCGGTCGGCAGCGGCGGCATCGATCCCCGCTGGCTGGCCGTGCTGGTGATCGTGACCACGCTGGCCACGCTGGGCATCGCGTTGGTTGCCTCGTTGTTCGACCGCCAGATGCGCGTGCGCACCGGTCTGCTGGCCGACTCCCTGGCCCACGCCAATGACAAGCTGATCCAGGCGGCACTGCACGATCCACTGACCCAGCTGCCGAACCGCATGCTGCTGCAGGATCGGATCGAGCAGGCCATCGAGAAGGCGCAACGCCGCCAGCAGTCGGTGGCGGTGATGTTCTGCGACCTGGATGGCTTCAAGGCCGTCAACGATGCCTATGGCCACCAGCTGGGTGATCGCCTGCTGGTCGCGGTGGCCCAACGCGTGGGGGCGCAGCTGCGGCCGCAGGACACCCTCGCCCGCCTCGGTGGTGACGAGTTCGTGATCGTGCTGGCCATCGATGCGCCTGACGATGCGGCGGTGGTCGCCGAGCGGGTGATCGCTGCGGCAAGCGAACCCTTCGTGCTGGATGCGGCGGAACTGCAGGTCACCGCCAGCCTGGGCATTGCCCTGTATCCGGACGATGCCGGCGACGAACGCGAGTTGATGGCACATGCCGATGCGGCGATGTACCACACCAAGGAAACCGGGCGGAACGGCTACACCTTCTTCATTCCTTCGATGCAGCTCAGTGCCAACCGCCAGCTGCGCCTGCTGCAGGACCTGCGCAAGGCGATCGCGCGCAACGAACTGCTGCTGCACTACCAGCCGAAATTCCCGGCGGCCGACGCACCGGCCACCGGCGCCGAGGCGCTGCTGCGCTGGCAGCACCCGGAACTGGGCCTGCTGGCACCGGACGTGTTCATTCCCATCGCCGAGCGCAGCGGCCTGATCCTGCCGATCGGCGACTGGGTGCTCGACCAGGCGTGCGCGCAGCTGCGCGCCTGGCATGACGGCGGGCACAGCGACTGGACGATGGCGGTAAACCTGTCGCCGCTGCAGTTCGCCTCGCCGGCCCTGTTGGACAGCGTGCGGTCGGTGCTGGAACGGCATCGCATCGACCCGGCGCGGCTGACCCTGGAGATCACCGAAACCACCGCCATGAAGGATGTCGAAGCCAGCCTGGCGATCCTCAACGATCTGACTGCGATGGGCGTGCACATCGCCATCGACGACTTCGGCACCGGCTATTCCAGCCTGCTGTACCTCAAGCGCATGCCGGCCACCGAGCTGAAGATCGACCGGGCGTTCGTGCATGACCTCGAACGCAACGACGAGGATGCGGCCATCGTGTCCTCGATCATCGCGCTGGGCCGCACCCTGCAGCTGCAGGTGGTGGCCGAGGGCGTGGAGACCCAGGCGCAGCGCGATTACCTGAGTGAGCTGGGCTGCGACCAGCTGCAGGGCTATCACCTTGGACGGCCGATGGACGCCGAGGAGTTCCTGCGCAAGGTGGGGTGAGAGGCAACCGCATCCACGCATGGCGTGGATCTACTGGCTGCCGGCCAGCGGCCGGCACTACCGGACAACGGAAAAAACAGAAAGGCCGCCCGGAGGCGGCCTTTCTGCGTGGCAACGTCGCGAAGACGTCAGTGCATCATGTGCACGTTCATGTTGTGCATGACCCACAGGGTACCGACCACGATGATGCCGATCACCACCACGGTGAAGGCCGCAGCGTTGACGTTCCAGCGGCTCTCCGACGAGCGGTCCAGGTGCAGGAAGAACACCAGGTGGACCAGCATCTGCAGCACCGCGGTGATGGCGATCACCACACCGTTGACGGTGCGCGAGAAATCGCCCGACATCACCATGTAGAACGGGATGACGGTCAGCACCACCGCCAGCACGAAGCCGATCAGGTACGACTTCACGGTGCCGTGGCTTTCGCCGCCGGCGGCGTGGTCGTGTGCATGGTTGTCATGTGCCATTACAGCGCTCCATTGAGGTAGACGACGGAGAACACGCCGATCCAGATCAGGTCCAGGAAGTGCCAGAACAGGCTCAGGCACGCCATGCGGGTCTTGTTGGTCGGGGTCAGGCCGTACTTCTTCAGCTGCACGAACATCACCAGCAGCCACAGCAGGCCGGCGCTGACGTGCAGGCCGTGGGTACCGACGAGGGCGAAGAACGCCGACAGGAAGGCACTGCGGTCCGGACCGTAACCCTGATGGATCAGGTGCTGGAACTCATAGACTTCCATGCACATGAAGCCGAAGCCCAGCAGCCAGGTGATGCCCAGCCACAGGAACATCTGACCGACCTGCTTGCGGTGCATGGCGATCATGCCCAGGCCGAAGGTCAGCGACGAGGTCAGCAGCAGCGCGGTTTCCCACGCCACGAACGGCAGCTCGAACAGGTCCTTCGCGCCGGGGCCACCATCGGTGCCGCCGGCCAGCACCACGTAGGTGGCAAACAGCGAGGCGAAGATGAGGCAGTCGCTCATCAGGTACACCCAGAAACCGAAGACGGTGTTGCCGCCGGTGTCGTGGTGCTCGTGGTCGTCATGGCCATGGGCCGCCGCGTGTGCGGCGTGCCCGTGGTTCACGGTGGAGGTATTGGTGCTCATGCCTTCAGCTCCGACTTCACCAGGCCCTGGGCTTCCAGGTGCTTGCGGTGTTCGTTCTCGATGCGTTCCACCTCGGCAGCCGGGACCCAGTAGTCCACGTCCTGGTCGAAGGTGCGGTAGATGAACGTGGCGATCATGCCGACGAAGCCGAGGATGGCCAGCCACCAGATGTGCCAGATCATCGCAAAGCCGAACACCATGCTGAAGGCGCCGATGACAACGCCGGTGCCGGTGTTGCGCGGCATGTGGATGTCGGTGTACTTGGCCGGCTTCGGCCAGGCTTCACCACGCTGCTTGCGCTCCCAGAAATCGTCCAGCTCGGTGACTTCCGGCAAGGTGCCGAAGTTGTAGAAGGCCGGCGGCGAAGAGGTTTCCCACTCCAGCGTACGGGCATCCCACGGGTCGCCGGTCAGGTCGGCAGTCTTCTTGCGGTCGCGGATCGACACGGCCACCTGGATGATCTGGCACAGGATGCCGGCACCCACGATGAAGGCGCCAACAGCGGCAACCAGCAGGAACGGCTCGTAGGCCGGGTTGACGGTGCTCTGCAGACGACGGGTCATGCCCATGAAGCCCAGCACGTACATCGGCATGAAGGTCACATAGAAGCCGATGAACCAGCACCAGAACGCGCACTTGCCCCAGAACTCATTGAGGCGGAAGCCGAACATCTTCGGCCACCAGTAGGTGATGCCGGCGAACATGCCGAACACCACGCCGCCGATGATGACGTTGTGGAAGTGGGCGATCAGGAACAGGCTGTTGTGCAGCACGAAGTCGATGGCCGGGATCGCCAGCATCACGCCGGTCATGCCGCCGATGGTGAAGGTGACCATGAAGCCGATGGTCCACAGCACGGGCGTGGTGAACTGCACGCGACCGCGGAACATGGTGAACAGCCAGTTGAAGATCTTCACGCCGGTGGGGATGGAGATGATCATCGTCGTGATGCCGAAGAAGGCATTGACGTTGGCACCCGAGCCCATGGTGAAGAAGTGGTGCAGCCACACGATGAACGACAGCACGCCGATGCAGGCGGTGGCGTAGACCATGCCCTTGTAACCGAACAGGGCCTTGCGCGAGAAGGTCGCGATGACCTCGGAGAACACGCCGAAGGCCGGCAGCACCAGGATATAGACTTCCGGGTGACCCCAGATCCAGATCAGGTTGATGTACAGCATGGCGTTGCCGCCACCGTCATTGGTGAAGAAGTGCGTACCCAGGTAACGGTCAAGGGTCAGCAGCACCAGGGTGATGGTCAGCACCGGGAAGGCGGCGACGATCAGCACGTTGGTCACCAGCGCGGTCCAGGTGAAGACCGGCATCTGCATGAGCTTCATGCTCGGGGTGCGCATCTTGAGGATGGTGATGAAGAAGTTGATACCACTCAACGTGGTACCCAGACCCGCCACCTGTAGTCCCCATATGTAGTAGTCCATACCTACATTGTTGCTGTACTCGATGCCCGACAATGGCGGGAAGGCCAGCCAGCCGGTGGCGGCGAATTCACCGATCCACAGCGACAGCATGATCAGCACCGCGCCGGACACGAACAGCCAGAAGCTGAGCGAGTTGACGAACGGGAACGCGACGTCGCGCGCGCCGATCTGCAGCGGCACGGCCAGGTTCATCAGGCCGGTGATCAACGGCATCGCCACGAAGAAGATCATGATCACGCCGTGGGCGGTGAAGATCTGGTCGTAGTGGTGCGGCGGCAGGTAACCCTCGGACCCGCCGACGGCGATGGCCTGCTGGGTACGCATCATGATCGCGTCGGAGAAACCGCGCAGCAGCATGACGAAGGCGACGATGATGTACATCACGCCGATCTTCTTGTGATCCACCGAGGTGAACCACTCCTTCCACAGATAGCCCCACAGCTTGAACTTGGTGATCAGGGCGACGACGCCCAGGCCACCAAGGATCGCGCCGACCAGGGTGGTCAGCACGATCGGATCGTGGGGGATCGACTCAAGAGAGAGTTTTCCCAACATGTTCATTCTCCCGAACCCATGTGGCCTTCATGGCCAGCGTGTTCGTGTTCTTCGGTGGCATCCAGGTTCTTCCCGGATTCCTTGGCATCATGCGCGTCGCTCGGGGCGTGCCCCTCGTGCGCTTCATGGCTGGACGCATCGGCAGCAGCGGCACCGGCGTGGGAATGCTTCATGCCGTAATGCTTGTTGTCGCCCATGTGCTTGGCGATGACCCAGTCGAACAGGTTGTCTTCAACCTTGCCGAAGTAGGTGACCGGGTACCACTCGGAATTCTTCGCTTCGCCCAGCGCCTTGAACGAGGTCTTGTCCAGGGTCTGCTCGCCGGCACGGACCTGGTCCAGCCACTGGCGGTACTGCGCGTCGGTGACCGAGTAGGCAGTGAAATGCATCTTGGCGAAGCCTGCACCGCTGTAGTGCGAGGACATGCCCGGGAACTCACCCAGTTCGTTGGCGATCAGGTGGAGCTTGGTCTCCATCGCCGCCATCGAATAGATCATGCTGCCCAGGTGCGGGATGAAGAACGCATTCATCACCGTATCGGAGGTGATCTCGAAGTTCAGCGGGGTGTTGACCGGGAACTTGATCTCGTTGACGACCGCGACCTTCTCTTCCGGATAGATGAACAGCCACTTCCAGTCCAGCGAGATCGCCTGGATGGTGACCGGCTTGACGTCCGATTCCAGGGGCTTGTACGGATCCAGCGCATGCGAGGACCGCCAGGTCAGCACCGCCAGGACCAGCACGATCATGCAGGGGATCGACCACACCACCACCTCGATCGCCGTCGAGTGGGACCACTTCGGCTCGTAGCGGGCCTTGGTGTTGGAGGCGCGATACTTCCACGCGAAGGTCAGGGTCATGATGATGACCGGGATGACGACCAGCAGCATGAGCACGGTGGCCGTGATCAGCAGTGTCTTTTCATCCTGGCCGATCTGGCCCTTCGGACTGAGGATGGCCACGGCATCGCAGCCGGTGAGCATCACCAGCAATGCGAGCAGCAAGCCCGGGCGCAACCAGCGCCCAAGGGTTTTCAACGGAATCATCGGTCGATCCAATTGCGAGGGAATGCCGTTCCCCGTCCTGCCCGCACCGGCCAAAGCCGGGCCCACCCGTCCAGAAGACAGGCAGGTAAGGTGGGGTCGAGTCAGCCCTTCAATTTTAGGCCGTCACCCACCATTTAAGAAAGGCATTGACAATGATCAGGCGCAGGAAAGGCCCGGATCTGGCTGCGACACGTTGTCGCACCGCGCGCAGCGCGCCCCTGTTGCGGGCGCTGGGGACCAGATTCGGCAAAGCAAGCTGAACATGCTCAGGCTACCTGAAGTGCATGTCTGCCGCACCGAGACTGGATGACAGACGCCTCGTCCTGGCAAAGATGCCTTATGAACGCCCTGCTCCGCTGGCTCAGCACGCCCGCCCTGCGCCGCACGCTTTCCGTGCTGGGCGCCACGCTGGTGGTGCTGCTGGCCTGCAACCCGGAACTGGCGCCGCTGCTGGCGGTGCTGGATGTGTTGGGGCTGGACGTGCTGGCGCTGCTGCTGGGTGCGCAACTGCTGGCCACTCTGCCCTGGCTGCGACTGCAGGTTGACCGCGGGCTGCGGGGCGCTGGGCGGCTGGCCTGCGGCGCGGTGGCCGGGGCGGCAGGCGGTTATCTGCGGCAGCTCGGGCCGTTCTGTCGTGATCGCCTCGGGTTGGGCCGTGGGGTCGGCCGTGCTGGCTGACGCGTTCGACGTTGGCTGCGCCGACCGCTGAAATGGGCCTGATGAGCACCGAGCCTTGCCGGCTAAGCGTTTCGGCCTGCGGGCCGCCGTGCCAAAATGCACCCGAAGCGTAAGGCAGCCCTGCGTTGACGGAATCTGCCCTTGGCAGCCCACGGCGGGGTATGCACACCATGGCATGCCACTGAAAACGAGTGGCCGGGTCGGCAAACCCGAGGATCGATGGTTGTTTACGCTTGTCAGCCGGCGTCACCTCTGCGTGGCGCCGGCTGGCAATCCGTTCGCGTTCCATGGCGGGCGGTGCGTGGGGGTGCGTGCTTGCATGCGCCCGCCGGTTCCCATCGATCACCGGTTTTTGCCGCCACGCATCGTCCGCCACCTCCCCCGGTGGCGCTGCTGTCTGTCCTGCACGGAGCACTGCCATGCACGCATCGGAATATCTTGACCTCAACGCCCGCCATGACCCGGCCAATGCCGAGGGCGTGGGCGAGCCTGGAGCGGACCCCACCGCCTTCGTCTCCACGTTGCGCAGCATCCAGGCCGGAGCCGCCGCCGATGGGCGCCCGTGGCCGGAAACCCACCTGCGGCCTGGGCGCCGCATGCAACTGGCCGATGCCGACTGCGCGCTGGCCGGCCTGACTGTGGTGCAGGAAATGCTGTTGGCGGCGGAACGCACCCGGCAGAACGGCCCTTCCCACGAATACGTAGGCGAGCGCGCGATGGAGGGCATGATGATGGCCTGCCTGGCCCTTACCGCACAGGTCACTGCCTGCCTGCATGTGCGCAGCTAGTGCGCGGCCGGTTCGGCAGGCGGGCGCTGGCGTGGGCCGCCGTATTGATGATCGCGGTGCTGGGCCCGGTGGTCGCACACAGCTATCGGCCGGAGGCACGCATCAACGTCACGACCTATCGGGAGTTTTCCGATCTGGAGTTTCTGCAGCTGCAGGAAGACCTGCGCGTGCGGTTGCGGCGGGAAAGCGTGGCCGGCATGCCGGAATTCAACATGGTCAGCGCGGCGACGTATTTTGAGATCCACCAGGATGGCGAGCCCGTCATTCTGGTGGACAACTCGGCAGGCCGTCTGTTGGTGATCGCGTTCGGGGAATAGCGCGGGTTGGTTTCGGAGTGCCTTCGGACGTGTAGGCAAGGTTTGGACTTCAGGCCGAGGCCGATGTCCGACACGCATCAACGGTGGGTTGATACGGAAGGCGTCGATCAATCCCCCAGCATGACGCCAGCGCTTTAGTTGTGCGTCGGATCGGGACAATGCAAGACGTGCGGCGTTCCCGCGTTGCCAGCCATGGGCTGGCACTACTGAAGCAGCGGGTCAGCGGCCCTGCCGGCCCAAAAAAGCCCCGACCAAGGCCGGGGCTTTCTGCTGTATCTGGTGCCGGAAATAGGAATCTAACCTACGACCTACGCATTACGAACCCAGATTAGTGAACCTTGAGAGTGATCTCAGCAGCCTACTCTGCGAAAAATGGCCAACCTAGACCGGCCACGCTAGCATGGACTAACCAAAAGAGCATGTCAGAAGCATTCGCGAATTACCCCAGACGCATTCAGTCGACCCATACGCCCCATAAGCGCCACCTAAGCCGCCGACTCACCATCAATTGCTACGAGCAATGACGAATGAGCGCAGCCAACCCGCATTCGAGCCTCCACAATCAATGCAATCTTGATGCGACATAGACCACATCCGCTTTTTCCAGCATCCCCTGTTCACCCAAACGCTCAAGAATAACCTTCAGGAGGCCAACATACTTACTCTCCGCACCCAACCCCCCCCTTAACCTCCACCTGAGCGAACTATGCTTAAAGAGACTGATCTGATTTAGCAAATCACCCCGAACTGAAAATACATCCCACAGCACTCCCGTAATTCGATCAAAAAGCAAATTAGAGCCGTCGGAATGAAGCACCTGATAGCCTTCGAGGAGAATGTTGAACGTCGCATCATCAACATTTCCTACTGCGTCCAACTGAAGCCGAGCAAGACGCACCGAAGCCCTGATGCAGTTATAAGAATCACGCCCCACCCGCGCGTCATACTGGACCTCGCGCAGAATTTTTTGCGCTTGCTCACTATCCATGCCCTCAGCCCTGTCGAGAAGTATATTTCGAACAAGAACCCCATATTTGTTCTTCCTAGCCTTCCTTTCAATAGAGACTACTTGGCGATCCGAGCCCCCATCGAGACGAATAATAAGCGCCTGTGATTGCAGTGCGGTACCTGACTCCGGATCCGCATCAATGGCCTTTTTGGCATGAAGCCTTGCATCGTCAGTGTGACCCAATGAATTATGGCACTCCGCACTACAGTAATGAAAGCTCTGCCTAGACGCCCTGGTCAAACCTGCCGTATTTACATCCGAAAGTGCCGCCAGAGATTCTTCGTGCCTGCCAGACATCCTCAGCGACTTTGCGAGCAAGCAGGCGAGCTCATCACACTCCGCCTTACTGGCAGCAGCACGCAGAACCGGCAGGGTTTCCTCTAGGAATGCAACATTAGATCTAAAATGATCACCTTTCTCCAGAGCGGACGCGTACAGGTAAGTCAACCGCGAACATGTAGCAATGGCGCGCGGCTCCCCCTCTTGAATTGCCGAACGGACTGCACGGTTAACCATGGCCGATGCATTCACAATCTTCCATCCGGGGCACGTTGCCGCATCAATGCGTACTCGTGAGGAAGACATCCCCTTGGTAGACCACTCCACCCCGAAGTAGGCTTCCAGCGCCCTTGTGCCGTTCCTCGAGAACTCCCCAGTAGACATCAAGCCAAGTAGAACATCACGCACAGGGATTGGAACAAAAAGCACCTTATCGACCTGGCCTGCTAATGTGGCCACCTCTGAGACATCCAGAAGTGCGAGCCGACGCAACTCCTTAGCATCATGGGCATGGAACCCCTTGGCCCCATTAAATCTCCTAACAGACTCAAATGTCTCACCCTTAGGAAACATTGCAAGCGCTGAAAGCATTTCAAATAATCTACGAAAATGAGGATCATCTCGGATTCGAATAAGCTCAGTCTCGATAACAGGAGAAACGCCCTTCAGCTCTCGATCAGATGCGAACTCAAGATCCGGATTTAGCGAGGCCAGATCGGCGACACCAAACATTTCGAAGTCGTCGAGAAGCGAATCCATCCGGTACGCACTCCCCCCCGAATGTCGAAATATGCTCTCTAAAGAGTGCTCGTCCAACGATTCATACCGCCCATTGCGCCACGCTCGAATATACGCAGCACCATCGATTTCATCCAGCAACTTCAATGCCACTTCGCCGATGGCAGGATCGGGCCCCGAATGCCGGCTACGAACCACAACCATCAGCGTTGGACAAAAATCACATACCACATCTATAACCGACTTTATCTGCGACACCTCTCCCCTACCCGGCCGCGGCGTTGCAATGTCATCAAGAAGAAGAATTGCAGAAGGGACTGACGACAAAGCTACGCAGACCTCTTCCAATGATGCACCACACGCATCCGCAATGCTCCCGGTGATGCTGTCGAGATCCGCCCATACATCGCATTCAATATGATAATAAATCGAACCGACAGCTAAATCATCTGCGATAGAAGCCAGGAAGCTGTCCCCCCCCATTCCCCAATCAGCGGTCAGCCACAGTTGTCTACACGACTTCAAGATGCCAGTAGCCCTCTCACGCTCAACCTTACGGACCACGTTCCAGGCACCAGGATCCGGGAGAGACCGCCTCATACCAAGAATGACGTTCGAATCTATCGACTCTGAGATGATCTTTGTTAAAGACCCGGGGGTCTTTGTCGCACCCTCCCGGTGGCGGACGGGAATCCTGAGACAATGATCGCGACCGATGCCAACCGCCTGATCCGGGACAAGCTTATGCTCACCACCCGCGATAGTGGTGCCCAACCGAGGGAACAAGGAAACTTCGGGCGAACCATCACCCTTACTGTAAGAGAGCAAGGAGTAGCCGTGGCGTCTTTCTATCTGACGAACCCCTACCTTCTCTAGCCCAAAGAGCGACGATGCCTGCAACGTGCGACGTATCGTGCCGCCTCCCTGCTGCTGAGCCGTGATCAAGTGCTCATGCATGTGGCCGTGCAGATGAAAGTCAAACCGCGTATGCGTATCAATTTCCGAGCGCCATTGCGCCCTGCTTCTTTCATGTAGCCAATCGAGTGGATGGTGTGTAACCAAAAGCGTCAGATCATGGCTGTCACCCCAGCTATCTGGATCAGCGCAGACGCCAAGCAATTGACGCGCATCAACATGCAGACGCCCCTTTGCATCGTCGGCAGACAACTGAAGCCATGCTGAATTCAGCCCCACCAATCCAATACTGATACCACCTAGATCAACGGAGCTTGCAGCATCACCCGGAAGAAGGCCAGGCTTCAATTTCAGCTGAGGTATTCGACTGTTCCGTTGCCACTCCATGTACCCCGAAAACACACTGTTAATTGTCTCTATGTACCCCCCTGTCCCCCCAAACAGATGGATCGCAGGATCCTCATCATCCCACCAATGCGAAAATGCCTTTTCATGCATAGAACCGGCAACCGGACGTGAGAGGTCATGATTTCCCGGCACACTGAAGAGAGCTGGCCCAAAGCCGATCTTGTCAAAGATCTCCCAAACCTCCTGAAGAAATGACTCGAGCGATTCATATTCTTCACGCCTACCAGACTGGACAAGGTCTCCACTAAAGACCACTAAATCCCAGCCTCCGGCCAAGTCCGCGACCTCCTTAAAATCGTCGAAAAGCGCCTTCTTGTAGGCGGGCATAAGTACCTTTTGAAGGCCCATACCCTGATGAAGATCACTGATGTGCAGAATTCGCGCAGTATCCATTCTCTCTGCCATTTGGGCGTTGTCCACCAATCATCTTACCAACCCCGAACTGTGACGTGTGGCCAGGATAGGGCAATCAACACACACCTACCCATCACCATCGTGACTCAAAAGCCAAAGCACCTATAGCCACTAATGGATCCGCCAACCCCGCGAGCTTCGCAGTACTGATGCAGCTACTCATGGCACCACAGATGGCCGGACGCCCTTTGGGAACAACGACTTAGCCAACCCCAACTGGCAGCCAGGGTGCCGATAAGTGCCTTGTAAGGCGAGGAGCAGTCACTTTGAGCTGATTCCGGCCCGTGAACCACCCTGGGAAAGCCAGGTAGGGCTCACGCCTGCTTTCAAGGCGGACAGCGGCTTGTGGTGTACGCCCCCCGGAACCGAACCTACGTGTAGTACCTCTCATTGACGTTGCGGTTGCAGGCGAGACACTTTCGATATGCATCAAAACGCCCAGGACGCTCCCGTCCCAGCAAGCCACCGCATTCGCAAACCAAAGCGCTGCGCCCTTGATCCCAGCGCCAAAGCCTTAGAGTAGCGGCAAGTGCAAGGGTGACCGATACCGCGATAGCCAACGCCGGGACCCATCGCACCATCGCATACACCCCTGCAAGCACCGGACTCTCCCGGAGCGTCCCCAACGGCAGCATCAGCAACAATCCTAGCGCCAAAGCCCCAAGTGCGGGCGCATACATCCTTACCATCATCCACGTCCAACGATCCATGTAGCCGTCCCGGTGATTGTTTTACGCATCCTTGAGCATATCGGTCGCAGGGGATGAGACTTGAAGGGCACACATTTTTTACCGCCCTTACAAGGCCGAACACCACCGTACGCTTCATATATGGCCACCATGTCTTGCGACTGCAGGCACCGGCTCATACACCGCCGCCCGAGTCCTGCGTGCTGAACTCAGGCAGCATGCGCTTTAGTAGCGCTTAGCATGGAGCAGACGGCAGCATTCCTTGCGCTCGCGAAAGTGACGATCAGCCCTGCCCGCACTGGCACCTGGTCGGCAGAGACAGACTTGCGCTATCAATGCTTGAACCACAACTGCATCACCCAGATCTCCGGCTAATGATCACGTCACATAGGCTCGGTATGACGCGGATCGGCAGCAGCGTTGCATACATGGCAGAGGCCGCAAGGGCATGCAGAGCTCCCGAGACAGGGTCCTAACGGACGGGAAACCGGTGCGCCTCTAGAAGGCCAGAGGATCGGCTACGAGGGATCCAGCCTTTCAAGCTCCAGCGACCAGCCATCTCCACTCGGTAGACCCCAGAATCCATTTTTCAAGCTCCTTACCTTGTTAGTGAAATCTAGCGCAAGGCACAAGCAACCTCCCGGGAGGGATCACCCACTCGGCGCATCGCCCGCGAACTTCGGCAACAAATACTCAAACGGGAGAAGGACGCCGCAATGATAAAAGTGCTACCAGAGAAGCCCCGTAAAGCCAGCAGCGCTGTCTAGAGCCTTATTCTCCACTAGACCGTCAGATCTAAGGATCACTGAATTTACTCCATCGACCAGAGTGAGCAACTCCTTCCAGCCGTTATCCGGCGCCAACTCATATTGACTGTGGGCCAGCGTATCTCTCAACACCTCCACGTCTCTAAGGAATCGCTCGCAGGCCGCCTTAGATTCAAAACCCAGCTGTTCTCGTATTCCAATGGACTTACTAACCAGAGTCCTTTTGTCACACATCTGCAGGCACTGAATCAACGATACATCCTGACCCAGCGCCACGCGCTTTTGCCTAACTTCAACAGCCATGCCCAACCTCCCCTCAGTCAAGGCCTGCTGCCAGTCGCCGTCGGAGTAAGTGTGAGCGACCCAAAAGCTAAGATGCATCTCCAGCAGCGAGATAAGCCCGAAGATGTATACGCGAACAATTGGCTTATTTAAGTCCGCCCATGTAAGGATGGCAGATATATCACCCAATGTTCGTACAAACAAGAATGGATCCTTTCCTAGGCATTCAAGAACAAACTGCAATGACACCTCATCATCGATGACCGTCGCAGCGGTTAGGGGATGGAGATGCGCCTGCACTGATCCACTGGACAGCTCTTCAACTCTCACGAAGCCGGTAACCGGACCATCTTCAGCATCTCGAACTCCAGAAACGGAAAAATCGAGACGACTCAGTTCATTCTGCATCTGATCTGCGGGCGCTCCCGAAGCACAACATTTTAGGGGCTCACAGATATCCCTCGCCATGATCCTCAGGCCCAGCGCGTCGTTGAAATCTGCAAGCCTCGTGCCGTGGCGACGATATCCAGTCACAGGCGACGTCCACAGTTCATAGCCCATCCAAGCCCCCCCCCCTTTAGCTCTAATCGGAGTCAGAGTACCAGTTGATCAAACCGATCATTCAATATGGTTCTCGAGGCATCGTAGTGCATCGCCGTCGTTGACTTGACCAGGGTCTCCAAGTCCGCATCGTCAAGCACGATCATGTAGCCGCGCCCATCTTTTGCGGCATCTCGGCACATAGCATCAATCTTCTTGCGATCACTAACCGCACGGCAAATTAGAATACCAACTTGCCCTCCGGATTTTGAGAACCGCCCAGACAATTGGTCGAGCTCAGGATTCTTAACATCCTCTGTGTAATTTTTGAATTCAACGAAGACGTAAGGCGCGGTGTAGTGCTTTGAAAGCCAACTGAAGAAGCCTGCCGTGGCTGAGTTTGAAAACCGGAGATCGACAATCTTCCGCCCCTGATTGATTGGGGCTTGGCGCACAGGGTGTATGAGAGACGGGTAAAGCAAGGCCGAAAGGAGGCCTTCGACAGCTCGCTCATAGTCGTGGGCACGCGCTCTTCCAGGAGGGACAGCTACCACATCCTTATAGAGATCGTACAGTTGAACGTTCGGAACGTTCTCAATCTCTGCAAACGCACTATTGCTTATCGGTGGTGAAGGATCTGCCGCTTTCGCCTTTTTATACTTGGCGAGGACATCAGGATTGTCCTCCGTCAATTTTGCTACAGCATCTTTGTTTTTGCCATAGTGCCTCATCAAAGCGGTCTTCGTAACCCTTCGCTTCTTACTCTTCAGCACTTCCACCAGACCAGATCCACTGGCCAAGTGTTGCTTCTGTAGTTCCGGCAACAAATAGTGCCGATAGTAGGCTCCAGCGTCGTAAGCACCCGCGAGTCGAACAATCGACTTTGGGACCAACACGAGACTCTCGCCCTTCGGCATCGGAAGCTCTACATGCCTCGCCACCCAGTTTTGCGCTTGCATGTCCCAGCAGGGGCCTGACGAAACATTTGCGACCATAGGAATGCCGTAATACCGGCACATGTCTTGAGTGTACTCAATCAGCGGTGCTCGGATTATGTTGCAGACCGCATCAGAGATCATGTCAGCACCCACGCCTTCGATGAGAAGGGCAGTATCTTCCAAATCAGAGAGCACGCCAGACTTCGCGGCTTTGCTTGTCAGAAGTGACTCCCACACTGAGCCTGCAGATCCCTTGCCGAATGCGTGGCCACGCGACTCACCAGATGAATATCCAAGATGAAAATCATTTCTTTCATTCAACGAACCAAGTAGCGAGACAGCCCTAGCTTTTTCGCCCTTTTTCACCGCACTGAGAACATTGCTAAAGAAGTTCTGAAGGAGTGCCACGCACTCACTAGACCACGGAGTGTCCATTGCCCGAATTGCCGTGGGCTCCACAAAAACTGGAAGATCTGTATCCAAAGGAACGTCAACGAAATCAAGCTCGGCCTGCTTTCGTTTTAGCTTGTACTTCTGAGATACGCGCATCCTATCCCCCCCTGTGCTGGCTTCACTGCCAAGGCGGAACGTACCTCATCAAGGACTACCTTGCTACTACCATGCGAAGTCGCCGAGATACCGGGAGGAGGCTCGATCAGTGAGGCAGTTAGGCGCTTCCATGTAAGTTGGAATGAAGCCAAGTGATCAGGATCAACCCGCTCTATTCGCGTGGACGCGAACCATCCGCAATAGAGAACATGAGCGTCGACCGATGATCGGCTTGCTGTAGGCGGACGCGAGGTTTGCGAAATGCGGACACTTGGTTTGATGCCGGCTCAAACGGGCGAAACTGGGGCTTAGAACGCTCTTCAATCCGCCATTGAACCGGTTTCGCAGGGGCCCATCCCGGCCGCCCGCAGCCCACGTCGCAGCCTTCGCGACGGCGAACCGTATCCTGACGCCATGCCGCTGCCCCCGGACTTCTACTGGACAAGACGCTCTGCCAGCCGGGTCGAGGACCCGCTGACGGTGATTGCCTGCGAAGGTGAATGGGTCGTTGCCATGTTCCAGCGGGTGAACGACGGGATCTGGATTGCCTCCCTGGACCGCCATCGGAACGGACCAGGCGGGCCCTCGCGGGTGTGCACCAGCTACGAGCAGGGACGGACAGGCGCCGAGCTGTGGGTGGTCAGGCACCAAGGCCGCCTGCGCGAGGATGTTGCGAAGATCACCACGTGGCGCGAGGCCGTGAGAGCGAACAGGCTGGCCAAGGCATCGCTCCCTCCGCCCTTCGATTGGATGGAGTAGGCCGCGAAGCGTCCGTTGCGACAGGGGCGCCGGCATCCGGCGCCCCTTGCCTTTGACTACAGCAGCGAGGCCTGCCTGTCGTCCCAGCTCTTGATGATCAGCTCACCGAATGCCTTGTCCCGACCGTTGCCCCCGCCGATGGTGTAGTTCAGCTGCAGCGGCACCAGGTCGAACCCAGCGAACGCCTGGCGTACATCTGGGTGGTCGTTGATCGAAACCACCACCTTGCCCTTGATCGAGCGCATCAGCTCCGCCATGGCCAGGTATTGATCGAACGGGAAGTCCACCCCGTAGCCCTCGGTCTCCCAGTACGGCGGGTCGAGATAGAACAGTGTCTCCGGCCGGTCGTATCGCAGGATGCACTCCTGCCAGGGCAGCCGCTCGATGACTACGTTGGCGAGGCGCAGATGCACCGCGCTCAGCTCTTCCTCAATCCGTAGCAGATTGAGCCGGGGACCTTGGCCGGACGCTACGAGGCCGAAAGACTGTCCTTCGACCTTCCCGCCGAAGGAAAGCTTCTGCAGGTAGTAGAACCGCGCGGCCCGCTGGATGTCTGTCAGCGTCTCGGGGCGCTCCATCGTTGCCCACTCAAACATCTGGCGGCTCACCAAGGACCAGCGGAACATGCGGACGAACTCTTCCAGGTGGTGGCGCACGCAACGATAGAGGGTGACCAGGTCACTGTTGATGTCGTTGAGGACCTCCAGGCGCGCCGGAACCGGCCGCATCAGGAGAGCCGCTGCGCCGCCTGCGAAGGCCTCGACATAGGTGTCGTGGTTCGGGAAATGGGGATACAGGTGCTTGATCAGGCGGCGCTTGCCGCCAGGCCAAGGGAAAATCGGTAAGGGCATGTCTCACTCTGTGCGATAGGTGGTGGCCACAATTGCCCAGTCCTCGCGAGGGCGCAGGGTCTTGGCCAAGTTCACGCGGCACAACGCGTGTATGAGGCGGGGGGCGGCTGCCTGCAAGCAGCCGCCCTCCGCCCTGTTCAAAGCGGAGGAATCTCCTCAAACGTCCAGGCGCTACCGTAGTAGTCGCCTCCCAGATGGGTGCTGGCCCCGGCCACGGCCTGTCCGTACAACGCCGTCGCGTGGATTTCTGCAACATCGAGGGCGCCAGACGGACTGCGCCAGCGCGGAACGGCGACTACGCGGCGACCACCCGCCACGCGGCGCCGCAGGCGATCCAGGTCCATCCCCTGGGAAAGACCTCCACCACGGGCCTCTGCAAGTGGGGCCGGGGTGACGTCAACGCGGAGAACCCGGTAGGCCCTTCGTTCAACCACGTTCAACCCGCCGCCAATTGTGCGCTCCCGGATGCTCGGATCGACGGTATCGACCGACCAACCGACCTGGTGGCCGACCTCAACTGCCGGCATTGCAACCAGCTCGCCGATGTCAAAGGAGGCAGCCTCAATCTCGACCTGCAGACCGATCAGGAGAGGGGCGCCGCCCAGGACGAACCAGGCTGCGAGACTGCCATCCGCAAGCTCCATCACCGGCTGCTGGTCACCGTTGCCGCCCAGCTGGGTGTCGTAATGCTCTTCGCCCTCACGTTGACCGGATAACGTGACGCGCGTGCCTGCGGGGCAAGTGAGGCCTAACACGGCCGCGATGCGAACTGGTGTCGGAACACTCCAGGACAAACGCAGGCGTACCGAGCCGGCGCCACCATTCACACGCGCGATGCTGGAAGGTCGACCGTCAACAAGCGCCTGCAGGTTCGCAGCGCTGCCGCCATCGACCGACACCGTTGCGATCGGCTGTCCGTATCCAATAAGCATTAGGCCCCCCAAAGCTTGAGAACGTGGTCACCTGTGACCGGGTTGCTGGTAACGCCAGATACAAGGACCTTTCGCCCCGCCTGCAGGCCGTAGCGAGGATAAGTGATGCGGCCAACTTGACCAGGGCGCAGGCGAAGGTCGGGGCGCGCATTGATCCGTACCGCGTAGAAATTCCTCGGCACTTCGTAAAGAGCGACAACGCGCTCAATCTCAGCCTGCGCGTCCTCCTTTCGGTCCAGCCGCGACACCATGGGCGCAGCGGAATCGGCGTGGGCGTAGCGCGCTGCGAGCATCCCGCCTGAGTAGGCCTGCCCACGGCACACCGAAGTCAACTGTTGCCTGCGTTCAGGCGGCAGCTGCTCCAGGTCGGTGATCAGGTCGCCAGCCCCCAGAATCACACCGTTGGGCTGATAAGCGAGACGGCGAGACAGGTTCGGTGCGAGGTCAGGAAGGACGATCAGATCACCCGCAAACACGTTCCAATCCAGGTCGAACCTGAGATCTGCATCGGCAATCGACTCAGGATCGATCAATCGCGCCAGGCGCAGGACACCATCATCGTCCTGCCACCAATCAGCGGTGTACGCGGTCAGGATGCCGCTCAGCGCATCCCGAACGGTCGCGCCGTCGCCGCCATAGAATCCGACGCCGCCATAGCCACTGATCTGGTCAATCGCCTGAGCGTCATCCGCAGACCAGGAGGCCTTGCCGATCCGCGAGAACACCTCAGTGAGCGCCTGGCGAAGCGTGGCAGGAGCCATGTCGGGCTGGGAAGAGACGTCAGCGAAAACCGGGCCTACTGGCGGCGATGAAAGCACCAGATGCTGCCCCCTCGGGCCCAGAGTGTAAGCCGTCCCCGCTTCGAGCTTGGCCCCGCGATCCATGACCGACTCCACGCTCCCGATCGGGAAGTCACAAAGCCACTGCTGGCTACCATCCCTGTTGACGGCAATGCATGGTGCGCTGCGAACGGCGCCGATCACTGCCGGCATTGTCTGCCAGGCAATACCTTCACCCTGCGGCGGTAGAAAGACCGACCGCCCCAGGGGCGAATCCAAGTCATTGTGTGCGTCACGGAACGTAAGCAGCTTGCGGCCATCGTCCTCAATGTCGATTCGATCCAGCACGAAGCGAGCGACTGCAACTGACGTCGATAGCGGCTGCCCCTGCAACACCTGTCGGACTGCCACAGGCTGGCCGCGCAGCGCACCGATTGCCGCAGCATCGAGCAGACCCTGCGAGTCCATGACGCGCACCTGGGCGCTGCCGGAGCGGGAAGCGTTCTCCCAAGGCCAGAAGCTGACACTTGCCACGGTGCTCAGCCCGTCGCTGGCCAGCAGGCCCATGAAAGCAGCGCTTGCAGGCGCGTCAGTTGCCAGGGTCATGTAATCCTCACTCGCCAGTCGCATCGGCTCTACCTGCTCGTCTTCGATGAACCAGCCCGCGTGGGCAGCTGCGCTCAGGGCCTGCCACTGGCCAGCGTTGGCGGCGCAGGAGATGCCCCCAGCCTTGGTGCTGGCCAGCGAAACAGCAAAGTGAATCGCGCCAGCAACTGGCACCATTAGATCCGCTACCTGCTCACCATCCAGGAAGAAACGCGCGCGCGAGGGGCTGCCAATATCGACAGCGATGCCGACCGTTGCCCCCTTGATCGGGATAGGAAGCCCAGACACCAGCACAACGCCGTTCGCAACAACCTCGCCGGCATGGAGACGCCAGCCAGCCCCGCCTGAGTAGCCCACCTCTGCTGACAGCGGAGCGGTCGGCATCACCACCCCGATGGTTGCCACCACAGGATCGTCTCCCCAGAAGAAGAACTCGGCACCGTGCGAGCCTGAATCGTGCGCGATGGTGCTGCGAGCAAGGCGCGGCGTAACGAGTGCTGTCCCGGTGCTAACGGTCATGCCGCCGTCGCCGACAACCAGGTCGGCGCCCAGGGGGCTGGAAGACCAACGCGCGAACGTCTTCCCCGCAGGAGACATCTGGGTGGCGATTGTCACAGGTCCTCCGGCATCAGGTCGCCCACACCCAGTTGCGAGGCATGCGGCCACCCCGCCGTCACGTCATAGCCATCGACCTCAGCGTGCGTCTGCAGCTGCACGATCGCTTCATGGTGCGCGCGCTCGGCGGTGAAGCAGGCCTGCACGTGAGCGCTGATCGCCAGGGCAATACCTTGCAGTTCGGCCGCCGTCAGCTGCACCCAGCCGCTTTGCGCCTTGAAGTCCACCGATTCCAGCCCGCCGAGCTGGATGGCCGACAGAACGCCGCTCAGACGGTTCTGATCGTCAAGCGTGGTGCCAACCTGCACGCCGCCCAGAAGGATACCGCCAGTCTCGCGGTTCCAGCGTTCTGCAGTGGCAGCCGCCAGCAGATCCTCTTTGACTTCGGTCAGCGACTTGAGCGGCACCAACGGCAGCGGCGTGTTGCCGTCGTCCAGCCAGCGCTGGTAGTCGGCCCACATCCAGTGGCCGCGCGGGATGTTCGCACCCGTGTCAACGCACAAGATCACGTCAGGATTCTCGGTCAGTTGGTACACGTTAGATCTCCGCGTCTGCAGTGAAGTGGAACCAGCCGCCGAACGTACCAGCGTTGTTCACCCAATTGATCTCGCAGCCGCCCTCACTCAACCCACGAACAGTGGGCACGCCGCTGCTGTCTGCGTTGTCTGACATTGTGACTTTGTTCGGATTGCCGGATACAGCGCCATACACGGTGACAGCCGGAGACGTTCGCATGCCAACCGGGAATCGCAACGCATATGCGCTAAAGCTCGGCGAGTTGGTCCCGCTGATTTGAAGCCCCGTAGCGATCCGCCCCGAGTCGCTGTTGGGCGTTCCTGCTTTGGTCGGCAAAGCGTAAGACTTGCAATAGTAACGCTGACACAGTTGCAGTTCGTGCCCTACTGGACGCCATTCAAAATCGGTCGCCTTGTCACCTTTTTCCATTTGCACCTGCGCCAACTCAAACAGTCCGGTTTGCCCAACCAGCTGACCGCCAAACAGGGAGGGTCTGTCATCGGCGTAGAAGAACGTCAGCAGCAGGGCGTTACCGCCGCTACCCACCGTCTTACCTACGATTGAAGGCACGTCAAAGGTGACGCTGTACTTAGTGAACGTTGTAGTGAGGACAATCACTTCCGGTGCAACAACTTGCACCATTGATGATCCACCGCTACCGAAGTGCTGTTGAATCAGCAAGCCAACCTTTTTACCTGCTACACCGCTGCGCATCCAGAATGACACGGTAGCCTTTCCACCTGCGAACGAATGCACGCTTTCAATCCATTGGCCCACCCATGCCGACGACACACCAGCAACTACATTAAAACCGAGGAACATCCGGGAGTCGGGAATCTCGCCGGGCGTGGTTGCGCCAAGCCCCCAGTTGCTTGTAGCGCCGACGCCTGCGGACGAACAGATCCAACGATCTGCTGTGTAGGCGGCGGTATTTGTGATGGTGCCAGGGTTGCCACGCTGGTAGATGTCGAAGTTGCCGTTGATGATGCGATTTTTATTGAGGATGCGTGCTGACAATGCGGTGTCGGCATTTCCACGCGCTGCAGCTTCTGCCTGCACAGCCACGCTGCGATCAGCGGCTTCCTGCGTGATAAGGGAATGCTCTGCATCAATGCGGGCACCGAGTGCGGCATCTGCTGCTTTGCGCGCGGCGATCTCGGTTTCCAATTGCTCTCCGGCCCCAGTCGCACCATCCTCCAGCGCCACCAGCCGCGCCTCTGTCTCGGTGATGTTCGCGTTGTGCTTGATGTTGGCTGATCGCGTAGGCTCCCCGAGGTGGCCGTTGGGCTGGGGTGTATCAATGTCGATGTGTCGAAGTGGCATGTCTGCTCCGTTACATTTCTATCGAGATCATCGATAGGCTTTGAGTGATGGTCTGCTGCTGGAACGTGCCGGACGTGTGGGTCACGTCCTGGGCAGTGAAACCGGAGATAACCGCGCGGTACTGCATCGTTTCAGAGCTTGGGCTGGTGTCATTCACGGTGAATGAACCGCCCCAGTTGGACACGGCAAGATCAGACCCATCCGGCTCGTTATTGATGTTCACCGAGCCCCCAACGTTCAGCACCTGCCACAGCGTTTCGGCGTTGTTGCCGATCTTGCGGTAGACATCGACGCGTGCCGTGTTCTGTCCGGCTCCGGCCACGAAGCCCGACGGACCCAGCGTGGTCTGAACCCGCCCATGACGCCGGGTGAAACTGACGGTCACGGTGCGCACGCGGCCGTTGGTTGCGAATGGACCGTTGACCAGCTCAGTACCGATGGTCTGCGTGGTTGTGGTCTGAACTGCGTTGCGCAGAATGCCGGCCGACAATTGGCCGCCGAAGTAGGCACTGCCGTTCGCGTCCATCCACATCATGGCGTTGGTCTTCGATGCGGCGGCGGCGCCAACGTTGGGGCCGAAGTAGTCGATCAAGTTGTCACCGTTGGCACCGAAGCCAGGGCCGATGATTCGCTGTGCGGCCCCCTTCCAGACGCGCAGGTACCCGTTGCGCCACTCCATGCCCTCGGCGGCGCCGTTGGGTGCCACGATCTCCATGCTATTGGTCAGGAATCGCAGGCTGACCACGTTGCCGTTGTTGCCCAACTCCATGCCACCAACCAGCGGGCCGCTGCCCCCATCGGCGATCAGGTGCAGGAAAGCCTTGGCCAGTACCTGCGCCACGCCGCCTTCCGCTTGAACGACCCTTGCTTCCATGCCTTGCACCACCTGGGCGCTGGCCTTTCCGTCCAGGTCGACGCGAACGCCCTGCAACGACTCCGCCACCGCCTCGATGCCATCGGCGTTCTGCTCAACCGAAGACTTGAGCTGCGACAGCGCCTGGGCCGACGCCTTGCCGTCCAGCTCGACCTGCACCACGTCGATCCGGCGCGCCTGCGCCGACACATCCGTGGCCATCGCCTGTAGCTGCGTTGTCGTGGCTGCCTTGAACTGCCCAACGCTGGCGTCCAGTCGCTCTACCGCCTCTGCTTGCGCAAGGTCGCCCTCAGCAATGACCGTATAAACCGACTTGCTGCCAGCGAACACGTCCAGATCGCCAGAGAACGTGTCTTCATCACCGGCGTGATTGCCTTCCAGTTGCGCAGTCATCGATGTGACGCGCTCGCCTACTGCACGCAGGCCGTCCTCGGTGTCTTCGACGCGAGCACTGACGCTTTCCAGTGCCTGCACCGAGGCCACCTTGCCATCACCATCTGGCATGCGGGCCTGTACCGACCGAATCGCCTCGGCGTTGGCGCTATCGCCATCGGCGCGTGCCTGGCTTTCCTGGGAGACGCTCGCCTCAGTGGCAAGCGTGCCCTGACCGGCCGGCATCCGCGCCTGTAACACCTCGGTGGCACGCGCATTGGCCTGATCGGCGGTAACGCGCGCGTCCCGCTCTGCCGCGTACAGTCCAACGGTTACACCGGCCGGATCAGTGCCTTCGTAGTCACCGCGCAGCTGCGCGGCGAGCGACTCGCGCTTGCTGGCTTCGGCAAGGTCCGCCAGGACAAGCGCCGAGGTCTGTTCCTGGACGAAAGCAACACCTGCACCAGGCGTCGGTCGGCCGACCGCGACCCAGTCCAGGAGAAAGTAGTTCTCGGCGTCCTGTGCGGCCCCGACCTGCAGACGGATGGCGTGGATCTGCTCCGGCCACCAGGGGATGTCCTGGAAGTCCAGCGTTGCCACACCCATCGGGTCCCATAGAGGCTCGGCGGCCACCGCCGAGCGTCCTTCATTCCAGATCGGGGACGCCTGGGTGATCCATTGCAAGCGGCCTGCCCACACCGGGGAGCCCTTGCGCTTCACGCGCAGCTTCACGAAGCGATAGGCAGTCCCATCGATGCCCAGACCCAAGGGAGACTGGATATAGGGGAAGCTCGTTGCATCTGCAGGCCGCAACCATCCATCGACAACAGACGGGGTTCCATTACCCGTCCAGCCCTCGGCATCGGCGTTGAAGTACCAGATCGAGCGACTATCAAACTGCGTGCCGCTGCCGGCCGTTACTTGTGACAGTGCATAGGCAAGGGATTCGACTTCACTTTCACGTGTCGCCGCTTCCTGGCTGACGCCCGCCTGCCATGCAAGGCGCTCGTTGAGCAGCGCTTCGGTGCGATCGCGGACTTCCTTGTTCAGCGCCTCAGCCTGCTCGATCAGCCCTTCGGTTCGCGCAGCGGCCTCCAGCGCAACAAGGTTCGCCAGCTCGGCAACAGCGTCCGCCCGCTTCCGCGATTCGGCCGCGTCGGCGTTGAAGCGATCAACCTTCTCCTTGTCGATGTCCCGCTGGATCTCAATCAGCTCGGCGGTGGTGGGCGGAATGACGGGAAGCACCGGGTTCTGCGAAGAATCGCCGGAGGAGACGCCGTTCACCACAACGGTCACCTTCCACCAACTGATCGCGCCGCTGGCATCGGTGTAGGTGTATCGCGTATCGGTGGTGCGCGTCACGATTCGCCAGGCGCCAGGCGCGCCGCCCACGTCTGGGGCGCGCCACACAACATAGGTCGCCCCGGCAAGCGGTGATGCCTGCCAGGAGATCGTGATGCTCTCAACGCCAGGTTTAACCTCGACATCAGTGGGAGGACTGATTTCAGCCGCAGCAGGAGGCGGCGGCGCCCAGCTGGCAGCCGCGCGAGCTGCGGGCGTAACCTGCGGAAGCGGACCCGCACCAATTTCAATAAGCAGCACCGGACGGCTCACAGCTCGTATACCTCTTTTTTCTGGCCAGCCGAAACGAGCCTTTGAATACCGTTATTGACCTGGAGCATGCCGGCACGCGCCAGCGACAGGCGACCTGCAGCCGCACGCTCGGCGGCCTGGGCAGCAGCCAGCTCCTGCCGGGCCAGCTCTCGGCTGGCGGCCGCAGCAGCGATCTTCTCGGCAGTGGCCTTGACCAGGTTGGCAACCAGGCGACCACCAAACGCGACGGCCAGCAGGCCCACCACCTGGTCGACCTGTTCCAGGTTGCGCGCCAGGAACGCGATGCTCTCCGCCAGAGCACTACCCGCACCCAGTTGCTGCGAGCCTTCGCCCACAAATTTTGTGATGCTGTTGGACAGCTGCACCATCGCCCGCTCAACCGTCAGCGGGATGGTGGAAAACTCTTTCTCCACGGCAGCGCTCTGGCTCTCCAGGGCGCTAACCAACGTATCGATGGTCACCTTTCCATCGTTGACCTGCTTACGCAGCTCGCCCATACCGACGCCCATGCCATCGGCCAACGCCTGGGCCAGGCGCGGCGAATTCTCCACAACTGAGTTGAATTCTTCAGCACGCAGGACACCACCTGCGAGGGCCTGCGTCAGCTGGGTGATTGCATTGGCCGCTGACGTTGCACTGGCACCAGAGATAGCGAACGTGCGGTTGATCGTCTCGGTCAGCCCCAACTGGCGCTGCTGCGAAATCCCGTACTCCGCTGTGGACTGTGCAAGGCGCGCGTAGAGGGTCGCCGTGGTATCCATCGCGGTCGACGTGCGCTGAGAGATGGCGAACACTTCCGCGCTCGCCGCCGCATAGGCCTTCTGTCCATCGGTCGCCAGGCGCAGGCGGCCAGAAATGTTCGCGTATTGATCGGACATCGATACCAGGGCGGCGACCGACTGCGCGCCAACGTATGCCCCGATAGCACCCTTGGCCACGTTCAGTGCCGCGCTCATCGCGGACGCTTTTCGTGCGGCGGTGTCCGACGCATTGCCCAGGCTGGTTACGCCTGCGGCACCGCGCTGTGCCTGTTGGCCAGTTGCGACCGAAGTCCCTCCCAACCGTTTCACCTCCGCCTCAGATGAGCGAACAACCGGAACTAGCTGGCTGTTGTCGGCAGTGAGGCGGAGGGTAACGGTAGGGTTCACGTGGGCACCTATGGCTCTTCCGAGCGTGCTTGGCGGGTGGCGCCAACCATCACATCGACACCATCCAGCAGTGATGGAACGTCTGATGGCGGGATGTCGAGCAGGACGATGGCGTGATGCAACTCAGCCGCTTCTATGCCGTCGTAGACCGGTGCATGGAAGCCGGTGATCCAGCGGGGACGGCAGCGGCGGAACACTCGGACGGTGTCCCAGTTAGATTCCAGGACGTGGACAGTCTCCAGAGCTTCTTCTGCCGATGCCCCACCGTCGCGCAGAAAGTCCGCCGAACTGACGGCATCCTCAGCCCCATGGCTCCTGTGGATGCCGCCAGTTCGTGGACCCTTCCCAATCAGCGCCCGCGCGACGTCTTCGAGTTTTTTACGCGGGCCTCGCCGAACTGCGCGAAGTAGGCCTGCAGGATCGCCGCCTGCAGGAAGTTGGACCAGGTGCCGGTAAGTACCTGGTCGACCGCCGCAGGGCCGGTGATGGCGGTGCCGGCGTCGTCACCCAGGCCCTGGACGTCCAGGACGATCTCGCGGATGTACTCGGCATCCTGGGTGTCGTCATCGGACATCGCCTTGAGGCGGTCCTTGGACAGAACCTTGACCTGGACGTGGATGGTGCCTTCGTTGAAAACGTCGACCTTATCGGTCGGCAGGCGCAGGGTGACGGGCAAGAGCACCGAGTCGGTTTTTGCGAGTCGCAGCATGGTGTGAAGTCCTTGGGAAGTGGTGTTAAAGCCCGTTTGAGCGGGACCACTTCACTTTGCCAATAGCGCGATCGGCATCGGGACTAACGCGGCTCACTGAAAAAAGAAGCCCCGCACTGGGCGGGGCTTCGGTCAGGACAGTGTAGCTGGGGTTACGGCGTGGCGTCGCCGAACTCGATGTACAGCTCGTCGCCGCCTGCATCGCTGGCCACGCAGGGGCCGGACAGTTCCCAGCCATAGTCGCCATCAATTTCCGTCTCGTTAATGGTGTCAATCTGACCACGGATGCCCAGCTCGCTGTACAGCTTGCTCTGCTCGGTCAGGCGCAACGAAATGGACAGAGGAGTTGCCGCATCGCGCAATGTCCAAGGGTTGAAGTCCGCCAGGGCGGTCTTGGCCAGGCGCAGCGTCCAGGTCGGCGCGCGATCGGTGATGCCCGTTTCCTTGTGCGAGGTGTACTCCTTCGGCGTGATGGTGTTACCCAGGTCCACCGAGAGCGACTTGGCCCACACCGTCAGTGCAGCGCCACCCGCCAGCACGGCGATCTTGGTCACAGTGTTGTCGGCCCTGGCGACGGTGGGGACCGTGGTTGGCAGGACGATCTCCGGCAGGGCTTCCTCGGCGATGTTTTCGTAGTCGCCCTGGACACGAATGTTGCCCTTGAAGCGATCGCCAACAGTGATGGTCAGGCTGGTCAGGTTGTGGCGGGCCGCCTGCACATGCTTGACCGTGCCGGCGTGCCAGAACTTCGCATCGCTCAGCGCCATGTTGGTGCTGATGGGGTTATAGCGAGTGGTCTTCTCCGTGGCGTCCTTGACCACGGTCAGACCGGCCGGCAACAGCAGTACGCCGCAGTCGGGATCACTGTCGGCGACACCGCCAGGCGAGGTCGGCGGGTACAGCTCGAACTCACCCTCGATGTACGCGCGGCGCGCGCCCACGGCGAAGGGCTGACCGGTAAGGAAGGGGCGGTCGATGGGGCGTTCGATCTTGTCGAACTCGGTCCCGCTGGTGCCGTTGAAGAGCAGGACGCCATTGGTTGCCGGCGCCGGCACGACAGGGCTGCCGGCAGCGGCGCGCACGGCCAGCGCCAGGCCGCGACGCTTGAAGGGTTCGAGTTGGGGCTGTGCCATGTGGCTATTCCTCGGTGGGAGACGTGGTGGTGTTGGCCCGCTGGCGCGGGGGCTTCGCCGGCTCGGCGGCGACCTTCGGCGAGATCTCTGGCGGTGCGGGGCTCGCCTTGGCCTCATCGACCAGGGCGCCATCGATCACGCGCCAAGCGCCGCCGCTGGTCGGGGTGGGTTTGTTGGTCATCGAGATACCTGCATGCGGTAGTTGGTGATAAGCACCTGCTGGCTGACCAGCCAGCCGGCCTTGAAGGCTTCGTCGCGGCCCGCCTGGAAGGAGAGCGCATCGAAGGCGTCGGCCGGGGTCCAGCCGACCAGCGCCTGGCGCACGGCGGGGATCACTTCAGTGTCCATCTGCTGGCGGGCGCCAGTGCCCGCCGCTTCCCCCGCATAGTTGCGGACGAACAGCACCACGCGAATCGTGACGTCGACGTTCTGAATGTGCGGGCCGCCCGTGGAGTACTTCGAGCGCTGCCCCAGCTCGGCGGCAGTAACGAACGCGGCCACGGTTGTATTGGGCTGCTGCTCCAATGCGGTGCTGAGGTCTGCAGCACTGCCCACTTCGAGCAGCACCGTGGCCTGCTCCTGAAGACGGGCGATGATCGCTCCGACTGGAAAGGGACCCACCGTCATGGCCGGCCGTCCCTGCCGAATACCTTGTTCCCAGGATGGATGATGAAGTCGCCCAGGCCGGTGGGGCCGGTGGTCGGGTCAGCGCCTCCCAGGTGGAATTCGCCCTTGGCAATCAGCCGCAGGAAATTCATTGCATCGCGGTAATCCCGCACAACAGGGTCGGTGCGCTCATCTGACATGCGATCGCCGTGGAGCTGGTAGCGCACGATGCTTCGCGCCCACGTGGGCAGCATGGTGTCCATCTGCGCCAAGGGCAGCTGATAGCGCTTGGCCAGGTAGCCATCGATCAGCGCGCCGGCTTGGGCGATCGCTTCCTGGATTCGAGCCACGCAGGCGTCGGCGCGGAGGACTTCGGCGGGATCGAAGGCACTACGATCACCCCCGCGCAGCGTGGCGTCCATCAGCGCGGCGGACACGGGGCGCTGGTCCTTCGCCGTGGCCACCTGCGCCAGCTCCAGGGCGCCAGGGATCTCGGCCAGCTGCGTGAGGGTGATGTAGCTCATCGGTCAGCCTTCCTTGCCCAGGTGCGCCTCGATCTGCGGCACGCGCTCGGCCGGCGCAAGCGCTTCCCAGGCCGCTGCATCCAGACCGGCCGCTGCCTGCGCCTTGACCTCGGCTTCGCCCCAGGCCTTCTTGCCGGCCGCGCTCTTGGTCGCTGCCTTCTGGCGTGCGATCGCCACCTCGTCGGCGGTCGGCTCGCCCTTCGATTCGACCTCCTGGACGATCAGCTCGGGGTCGCCCTTGATGGCGTCGAGCTGGCCTTTCTTCAGGTCTGCCACGTCGATGGTTTCACCCTGGCGGGTGAAGTGACGGCCTGCGCGCCAACGGCCACGCTCCTGTCGGGATTTCACGATGATCTGCTGGTTGGCCATTGGCCACTCCTTGCTGAGTTGAACGGCGGGGCCAGCGCGGGTGACGCTGGCCCCGTTCGGATGGGCTTACTGAATCCAGGGCGAGTCGAGGGCCTCAACAACGCCCTTCATCACGTTGTCGGTGCCGGAGATCTGGTTCGCGGTCAGGATCTCTGCCGCCTTGAACTTCAGGTTCGGCGTGATGACCAGCAGATCGGGCACCAGGCCCAGCGGACGGCCGTGATCACCGGTACGGCTGGTGAAGGCGGTATAGGCGGCCTGCAGGTTTTCCGCCGTCAGCGGCTTGTTGCTGGCGTAGCCCATCTGCCAGAAGCCGAAGCCCACGTTACGGCGGCAATCGGTGCCGTAGCGGAACTCTTTCTTGGTGAACACCGCTTCATCGGTTTCGGTGTCCATGGACACGAAGTTCGGGTCCTGGCGGTTCTGGAAGATCAGCGGCTTCAGGGCGCGCTTGGTGCACAGCAGGTACCAGTAGGGGCCGGTGCCGCCGGAATCGATGTTGCTCTGGGTGACGTTCTTGCCGCCAGCGTCGATGACCGGGTGGTCCGTGTCGAAGAAGTTCTGCCCGTCATAGCACGCCGTGTTGATGCCGTTCTTCAGCAGGCCAAAGGTCAGCTCATCGGGCTGCGCAGCCACGGACTCGCCCATGTTCAGCATCAGCGGCGTGTAGACACCGATGTTGTCGTCCTGGATGTCGTCGCGGTCAACGCCAACCGTCAGCTCGAAGGGCTCGTTACGGATGGTGTAGCCGTGGGTCGTGATCCCGTGGATCACGCGGTCACCGATCCACCTACGCATGCCCGGCAGCTTGCCGAGCCAGCCGTATTCGTTGGACTTGGTGGTGGACGGCACGACGGTGGCGATGCGCTCGTACTGGGACGGCGCCTGGCCCAGGCCCTGCTTGAAGGCCGCATTGAAGGCCACGAACAGCGTGGCGAGAGTTGCGCGGGAAATCTGCATGTGGGTGTCCTGTGGAAGGAGTGGAACGGGATCAGCCGACCAGGACCCAGACGCCAGCGGCGTCCACGTCGATGATCTTGCCGGCGACCTTGCGCGCGGCGCTGTTGTCGGTCTTGGCAACGGTCTGGTCATCGACCACGAACGCCTTAGCGCCGATGTCGGCGCGGGTGATCTGGTCGGCTGCAGCGCTGTTGGCGAAGTGGAACGCGTGGCCGCGCCAGGCATCGGCCTGGACAGTGCCATCGCCGAACCCATCGTTCTGTGCGACGCCGACTGCGTCACCAGAACCAGCGGTGCCGGCAGGCACTGCGTTGCCGTTGGTGGTCAGGAGGGCAATCATCGTGCCGGCCCAGATCTGGGTGCCGGGATTGATGAGGTGGCCAACGCGCTGAGCGTCGCGCCGATTGGTGTTGCGGCCCTGGGTGGCTGCGGTCATGGCAGTGTCCTTATATATAGGCGTGGTTGACGCGTTGCCGTCAGGCGGACGGCTTGGCGGCGGCGTAGTCCTTCGGGCTGATGCCGGTCATCGAGCAGACGGCCAGCTCGCCGTCAGTCAGACCGTGTGCGTCGCGCGCCTGGTCACCGCCTGGCTTCTTGCCCTGGGTCTGGGTCTGGCTGAGTGCCGCGATTGCCGGGGCGCCGGCCAGGTACTTGTTCAGCGCGGCAATGTCGGACTTGCCCAGGTCGGTGGCCCAGTCCTTCAGGGCGGGCAGAATGCGACCATCGGCCAGGCCCTGCTCGACCAATGCGGTGACCTTCTCGTTGGTGCGCTCTGCACTGAGCGCGGCCAACTGGCCACGGATCTCTTCCACCGCGCTCAGCGGCACGAACTTGGTCGGGTCCGGCTTGGTGGACGCCGCCTTCAGGGCCGAGCAGGCAGCCAGCGCGCCGCCTTCATCAACACCCAGTTCGGTGGTCAGGCTCTCCAGCGTGGCCAACTTCGGGCCCAGCTTGCTGCAGGCGGCAATGGCCTGCTCTTCGGTAGTGGTTGCGGGCAGTTTCAGTGCAGCCAGCAAGGCTGCGAGCAAGGCATTCATCGGGTGATCCTCGGTGTCGGTGTGGAACGCGAACGTGGCAGCCGCACGCAGGGACAGCGCCTGCATGTCATCGATCGCGGGGGTGTTGGTGATGGCGGCCATTTCGATCGTCAGCACCTCGCCGGTCTTCTCATCGAAGCGGAACACCGGCGAGACGTAGCGGTACTCCTCGGCGTCGATCGCAGCGAGCGCGCGAGCCGTTGGCCGGGCGATAGCCCAGAGGCCGGAACCTTCGCGCCATTGCAGCGCACGCATCCAGGCAGCGGCCGGCGCAGGCTGCCCGTTGGTTTCCTTGTTGAGGGTCTGATGCTCGTAATCAACGACGAGCGGCTTGTTCTTGGCGTTGAAGCGGGCGATGACGCGTTCGGCCACAGCCGCATCGATGTACCAGGCCGGCACGGGCAATTCGCGGCCATCGTTGGGCCGGAACTCACCTGCAGGCGTCAGCTGCATTTCGATGGTTCCGTCATCGGCAAGGCTCAGTGGCAGCTTGAAGCTGCACGCGGCGATCGCGACGTTCGAGGGGACGGGGGGTTGGGCTGGCTTGGTCATCCCAGCCAGATTGGCCGGTCGACTGAGCGGATCGGGATTAACATCCCTTAGTGCAGATGGAGGGGCAGCTGCCCTCGCGCCATCGATCCCAAACTGTACACGTTCTGCGAAAAATCGGCCGTTGGTCGCAACGCCGCCTTCACTGCCGACCGCAACCGCGTTTGAAAGGCGTTTAAATCGCCCCTGGGCGCCTCGGACGGGGCGTCCTCGGACGGTGGCCGCGCCCAGGGGGCCTCAGAGGCCCTGTGGGGCCGTTTTAGGCGGGGGGCAGATTTCCGGCTTCTGCGTCCAATTCGAGCCAGGCAACGGCAAGCTGCTCGATCGCCTCGCCATCGGCCTCGCTGATGCCCAGGAAGGGACGCGCCGGCAGTCCCGGATGGTTGACCTTTTTCACGAACCCCGGCGACTCCTTCCCGTCCTTGCCGGTACGCATCTGCATGCCTGGCCAGAACAGCGCCTTGCCCGGCTTGGCCTGGATGACATACGGGTCTGTGCCCTCCTGGTGCCACCTGGCCTGCTTGGAATCGGCGCGGATCTCCACCCAGTCCACGCCCGATAGCGGATGGATGCCATCCCTGGTGCGGTGCGTCGCGTTCAGCGGCGTGCGGCCAGACCCGTCTGCCAGTGGCTGCCAGGCGACGCCATCAGGGCCGATGCCCGTGTCGAACCGCGCCTGGGTGCTCTCGGTCAGGTCCTCGCCGATCTGGGCCATCAGGCCACTGAGGTCGGCGCTGCGGCGGTGCAGTTCGCCGAACCAACGCTTCGCCTGGTCGGCATCTACCTGGAGAATCAGGGGCTCGTCAGCCATGGTATTCTCCGGCCACGGACCAGGGACCAGCCGCCCCTGGTGTAGCGGCCCCAGGGCCGCAATCCTTCCACAGGGTGGGCCAGCCCCCGAGGCCCTGCAGGAAGCGCCGCAGAGCGAGCTGGCGCGTCTGTGAGCAAAGGCTCATTCTTCCGACCTTCCCCATACCAACACTCCTTGCCGCGATCGCGGCTGTGGCTTGTTGCCCCGGAAGAAGTCGAACGAGCCCCAGACGCCGCCTGGCAGCACTTCGGCGATGACGGTCAACGCATAGCGCTTCGCCGCCGCGCCTTCACCCTCGGTCACTTCAACCCGCTTGACGTAGTAGCGGCGCAGGCCGACCTTGCCGGCGTCGTTCTGGGCGAAGTTGGCCCAGATCTCGAACGGTGCCTGGATGGTCTCGGCCAGGAGCGGCAGGTACTTCTCCCGACCATCCAGGCGCGAGGGCTTCTCCAGCCAGTGCTCGATCACCTGGTCGGTCAACAGCACCGGGTCGCCTGCAGGATCGCGCAGCGTGGAGGTCTCGCCGTACAGCTCCCGCCAAACCTGGCGCACGCGCTGCGGGTCGCGGATGCCGCTGGCCAGGGGCTGAGCTGCGGCAGCATCAAGCGGAACCTGCGCCGGTCGTCCGTACTCCGCAGCGGTTTTGCCCGGCAGCTCGGACCACTTCGCCGCCGCGTCCTTGGCCAGGGCGGCATCGGCGATCTGGCGACCGTTGGCTGCATGCCCGACGTGATAGGCCCACTCCGGTGGAGGGTCGCCCGGGACAGGGGCAGGCCGTTCGCTAACCTTCCAGCGCATCGCGCGCATCTTGGCCTCGGACACGCCGATCACCGTGCAGTGGCAGCCCCAGCCATTGGGCGTGTAATGCGTGTCCCACCATGGATCGGTCGACGGCAGGATGACCCCGTCCCACGCCTTGTGCTGCTCGCGGGGATTGCGCACGGTGTTGTGCTTGTAGCGCAGGTAGGGGAAGTGGCGCAGGGTCTCCCATCGACCCGCCTGGTAGGCGGTTCGGATGTTGGTGTTGTAGATGACCGCCGTGCGCCAGGCCTGGCCGCCAGGACTGCCTTCGCCCGTCCACCCAACCCAGCCGTTGCGCTGGACAATGTCGCGGAACCGGGCGCGGAAGTCCGCCAGGGTCTCGCCTTTCGTGATCGCAGCATCGACTGCCTCGCGCAGGTCCGTCAGCAAGGCGTCACGGGTGGCGCCGGCAACGACGAATGCACGCGCATGCTGTCCCTGCCAGAGATCGTTCCAGCGCCTGGTGGGCAGATTGACCTTGTCGCGGAAGTAGCGCTCCGCCTCGGGCAGGCTGCCGAAGTTGCCCCGGATCTCAGCCACGACTGTCTTCCAGGGCATCGAACATGCCGGCAGCGCCACCGATCGCCAGCGCGTGCTGCATGGCTCGGGTGAACTGATCGGCGCTCATCGATGGCAGCAGGTCGAGCAGACCCTGTCGGATGTGCTCCAGGTCCGGCGCGGTATCCACCAGCTGCTGGATCTTCTCGACCCAGTCGGTAATCAACGGGTCGATCTCACCGCCCACCAGGGCAGCAAGCTGGTCCTCCCTGTCCTTGCCACGCGCAGCCTGCGAGGTGGCCACCGCCAGGCCGGCGCGAGTGAGCGCCGCCACGCCTGCAGGAGCGGCGTCGGCGCCGTCGACCAGCACCGCCTCATCCGGGCCGGCTTCGGGAATGCCCAGCTCGGTGTGCACCCATGTCGGACTGATGCGCATGCCCAGTTTCACCAGCGGCGGCAGCGCGGTCGCGTAGGCGCCGATGTCCTTCGTTTCGGCCAGGTCGAAGGTGAAGCGCGGGCAGCGACGGCGATCGCCCTGCGGAAGGAGGCCGTTCAACATCGCCAACGGATAGATCAGGTCGCGCGTGAGCGTGGTGGCCACCTGCTTGGCGTCGGCGTCCTTCAGCTCCTTGCGCACCTCGTTGTGCACCTCGCCCAGGGCGTTGGTGCTGCTCTTGCCATCAGCTTGGCTGGTCAGCGTTCCGCCCAGGATCGCCTTGCTCTGGCTGCGCTCGCACCAGCTGATCATCAGCTCGAATGCCTTGGGGTCACCCTCGGCAACGGCAGGGAAATCCATGGTCATCCCTTCGGGGATGATGCCCGCCGCATTGTGGCCGATCTGCATCAGCGCCCGGAGCAGCGTCAGCTTCTCCTTCTCGGATGCACCTGGCGGATACTTGCCAATGCGCATCGGGATGCCGTAAATCTCCAGGAACTCCGCCAGATCGCCGACGCTGTAGTTCTTGAACAGGTACGGCCACACCAGGACGCGGAACAATGCTGAGCGCTCCAGGTAGCCGCTCTTAGCCGCGTGCGTGTGGGTGATCCAACCATAGGGCTGGAGCGCTTCGCCCTCGCCACCGCCGACGCGCAGGCGGATCTCCTGCTGATAGCCACGCTTGAACTGGAACCAGCTCTGCGGCCGGTGCAGAATCGACTTGGGCTGCCACTCGGCGCCCAAGCGCTGCCACTCGATCTCCTGGCACGCAAAGCCCTTGCCGATCGCGTCGGTGGTGTCGAAGAGGATGCCCTCCAGGTTATCCAGCGACTCCAGCGTTTCCTGCAGCTGCTCGGCATTCTTCTTCTCGACCGCGCTGGGATTCTTTGGCGGTGCGATCTTCCAGGGCAGACTGGCCACGGCGCGGCGCCGCTTGGACATCTCGGAATAGATGTGGGCGTCGCGCTCTTCCATGTCCTCGAACAGCTCGTACTGCCGGATGACGTCGCCTTGCTCGGCGGCCAGCATGATCGCGGCCAGCCGCGAGGGCGTCAGGCCGCGCGAGGGGTGGCCTTGGAACTCACGCTGCAGCTGGATCGCGTGGGCGGTTTGCGGCTCGACCAGTTGGGCGACGCGGAGAGGCTGGCCATCGGGGCCGAGGATGCGGGAGTTGTTCACCATGCTTCGGGTTCCGGAATAGAGAGGTCGTCGCCGTCATGGGAGACGGTGTCGTAGCCGCGGCTGCTGCGCGGCATTGGCGTCCATGCCATTTCCGCACCTGGGTGTCGGCTGGCGTAGTACATGAGAGCGATGGCGATGCCGGCATCGCCGTGACGCTGCCCACCGTCCTTGCCGGTGGAGCGATCAGGCACGCGGGCGACGCCCTTGATCATCTTGATGGCGCGCAGGTCGCCCAGGACGTCCTTGTCCCTGGGGATGGCGATGGTGTCGTCCTCGAACGCCTGTTTCAGCGGGGGCATGTTCTCGCGGTACCAGGTCTCCGTTGCCATGACCAGGGCGACACGGCTGTACCCGAACTCCTGGGCGAGGAATTCGGCCACGGCGTTACCGTTGCCGCGAGCGTCCACCGCCGCCTTGACGAAGCGCGGCAGGCGTTTGATGACGTACTGGGCCACCTGGTCCTGCTGCTTGTGCGGCATGTTCCGCAGCTCCAACAGGAACGGCACGCGACGGCGCAGGTTCTGCTCGATCTGCGCCGGCACCATCACGGTCAGATCGCCCGAACGGCCGAAGTCCTGACCGAACACGCTCTGTAGCTCCGGGTCCAGTGCGTCCAGTAGCGGACCGACTTCCAGATCCAGCCATTCCTGGACGGCAGTGCGGCGCGCGTTATCTGACTGCTGCTCGAAGCCCTTGGGGCAGGTGTAGCGCAGGACCGGTGCGCCGTACATGCGCTGTTCGACCAGGGCTGTGGTCAACCAGGCGCCCGAGCCCTGGCTTGGCACAACGTCCAACTCTTCCTCAGCGGCCGAGCCATAGAACGCATAGACGCCGATGACCCAGCTGCCCTGGGCGTCCACGTCCCACGGCACGCCCCTGCGCATGCAGACACGTCCAAACAAACCCTGCTCGACAGCTTCCTTAAACGTGATGCGGTGGACGCTACCCTTTCGGGAACCCGCCCGGATCTCGTTCACCAGCTCGTTGAACGGGTTCTGATCGCCGTCATGGGTGCTGATCACACGGACTTTGCCGCCCCAGATCAGCAGCGCCAGGGCTGCCTTCAGCAGTTCGTCCAGGGCGCCGTGGAATGCGGCCTCATCGATGACCACCACGCCTTGCTTGCCGCGCAGGTTGGCCGGGCGCGAGGACAGGGCCACGATGCGGAAGCCGCTGGCGAAGCGGATGGTATAGGTCTTGATCGACTTTTCATCGTCGCCATCCTTGAAGACTTCTTCGCCTTCCTCGACGGCTTCGGCCACCTGGTTGAACACGCGCGCCCACATGGCGCAGGCCTCGATGTACTCGATGGCCATGTCCATGTTGTAGCCGATGTAGTACACGTTCATCCCGCCGCCCTGACGGGACTTGGCAGCGGTCAGCACGTTGTCTGACGCCTCGGCCCAGGTGAGGCCTACGCGTCGACTCTTCTCGGCCACCTTCAGGTCGCTGTCATCGGCAACCCAGTCCTGTTGGTACTTCAGCAGCACGGCATCGATGGCGCTGTTGACCTCGACGGCGAGCGATGCCGGCAGTTCGTCCTGCAGCAGATCCTCGACACGATCGGCCCGATTGATGGCCTCTGCCAACGGCGTCTTGGTTGGCGCAGCTTTAGGGCGCACTGCCTTAGCGATGACCATCAGCCGATTCCCAGAATCTTCTTGCGGAACTCGTTGGCCCGCTCTTCGGACAGGCCGCCCGACTTGACGACGTTGTCCAGCTTCGCGGCCTGCTCGCGCTGCAGGGCCTCGCGGGCCTCCTGCGCGACCGCGCGGCGAACGTTGACGCTCATCCGCTGGGTGTTCATCGCGTCGTTGGCAGCACGCGCCAGCTTGCGGATGTCTTCGATGCTGGTTTCGTCGCTTTCGTGCGCTTTCAGCGCCGCGTTGGTTGCCAGAGTGGTGATGGCGTGACCCAACAGTGCGCCGGCCTTCTCGCCGACACCCTCGCCCAGCTCGCCCACCACCGCCTGAGCGGCAGCCTCGATGTCCCGCATGCGAGCAGTCATGGCGGAGATGCCCTGGTGATAGCGATGCAGTGCCGATTTCGACACTTCCGCAGCCGGCTCACCTGGGAACGTCTGCTGCAGCTCGGCGATCATCTCCGCCAGCGTCAGGCGGTCCTCGCGGAGCAGGCGCTCTACATGAGCGCGCTGTTCCGGCGGTAGACGCTGGATGCTGGACTTTCCGCGACGTGGGGCAGTCATGGCGTTACCGCGCGCTCGGACGGCGGACGCCAGGCACGAACGTCATGCCGGTGGCAACGTCCTGGCCACGCTGGGTCAGTTCGGCCACCAGGACGCCGGGGACCGCCTCGCTGACCCGCAGCAGGCCCTGCTCACCGAGCCAGGTCAGGTCGGTCAGGACATCGTCCCGGCTGCCCGCCACAGCCATGTGGTGCAGCCCCGCGTGCAGTGTGGAGCTGTTGGCGCGGTAGCCATTCTGTTCGGCCAGCAGGCGCAGCAGCACCAAGCGGCGGTCTTCGCGCATGCGTTCGGCAAAGGTCTTGTGGGTCATTCAATCGGTCTCCAACAGATGTTTTTGGACGGTCTTCAGCATTTCGTTGGTGTTGTCGAGCTGGCCCTCCAGACTCGCCAGGCGCTCGAACACCTGCTGGACTTCTTTGCGCGAAAGGTGATGCTGGTAGTGCACCTCCAGTTTTGTGACGCGGTCGGCCAGGCCTGAGTGGCGCCACCACAGAACGATCCCCACCAGCAGGTTGATCGACACCAGGCCCGTTACCAGCACCAGAAGTCCCACCACCATCGGCCCGGCCATCAGGGGGTCGCTCATCGGGTCTCCAGCGCGCCAGCGCACGTCACGCAGCGGCGGGTCCGAGGCACGGCGCGCTGTCGGGCTGCTGGGATGCTGGTGCCGCAGTCCACGCAATCCATCGGTGTCAGGATTGCGGGCGGCCCGGCCAGGTACGCCTCACGCGCGACCCGGTTACGTTCGTGCTCTTCCCAGGCTCTTGCGTCGACCTCACCGGCCATATCAGCGTCGTCTTGCACTCGGGTGTTTCCTTCCGTTGATCAGGTCGAAGAGATCAGCCGCGCAGCCCGCATAGGCGCGCGCCTGGCCCTCCAGGGCGGCGGCGCGATCGCCGCGCAGCTTCTTGGCCTCAGTTCGGCACCGCAGCGCCAGGTCGAGGTACTCGTTGCGCAGGGTCGCCAGGTCCTTCTCGGTTGCGCCGGCCATCAGCGCACCCCGCTGGCCGAACCTGGGACTGCTCCAGAGCCCGGCAGTACCACTGCCACGCCGTGGCCTCCCAGTCGTCGGTGGCCAGGATCAACGCCCGCCCCCGTGCGCTGCAGTCGTGATACAGGGACGTCACCAGGTCGTGATTGCCCAGCAGGGTCGCCAGCAGGTCGTTGGGTGCCATCGGCAGCGCCGGGCATTCCTGTTTCAGGCTGGCCGGCATCGCGGGCGGGGGCGGCGGCGGCGGGCTTGCCCTGATTGCTTCGGTTCCAGTGCTGCAGGACGTCAGGACCCACGCGAGCAGCGCGCAGCTCAGGGCGACGATCAAGCAACGTTGCCAGCGCCACCCGCTGGTCTTCGGTGAACCTGCGGTTCTCTTCACGGTTGTGCTCCAACGAGTTGGCAATGGTGTTCATCCGGTCGATCGCCTCGGCATAGGCAACTGCCGTGTCAGCGGCCTGCGCGTGCAGACGGGTGAGCTGTTGCTCCAGGTCGCCGATGTACGCCTGTTGTTCGGCGCGGTCCTTGATCGCGCGGCCTCCCTCGGCCCAGCGATTGCCTGCCCACAGGCCAGCGGCGATCGCGGTGGCCAGCAGCAGCGCGATGGCCAGGAGCTTTCCAGCCGTGGACTCAATCCGGCTCACTGACATGGGGAACTCCCCGGCCACCCGGCCGCGATGTAGGCCGGTTCCAGCACCAGCAGGATGCGTCGCGGATAGCCGATGTTCTCGCGGTGTGCCCAGTCGGCGCGCGCGCGGAACTTGGCGACCTGGTGCCAGTCGTTGGAATCGGCGCCAGCCGCATATGCCAGGCTGCGCTCGCGATTGAGGGCCTTCTCACCACCGTTGTAGGCGCGGAACGTGAAGGCCCAGCGGCTGCACTCAGACATCGTCCCGCCGCCGTACACCGCAACGCGGTCGAGCAGCCAGCGGTCATACAGCGCCGCTGCAAGAATGGCCTGCTGTGCGTTCCAGGGATCGAACGCCGTCAGATCCTTGGGGAACACCGTCGCGATCCAGGTTGCGGTCTTGGGCATGAACTGCGCGATGCCCTGGGCGCCGACCGGTGAACGCGCGTCGGCACGGAAACCCGACTCCTGGTGCAGCTGCGCGGCCAGACGCGCCGGGCTGCCGTGTACGCCCCAGGCTCGCGCTGCGGCCTGTTCGACACGATGGCGATACAAGGCCGATGCAGGTGCGACACGGACTGTCGTCCGCTTCGGCTCCGCAGCCTGGGCGCTGCGGCAGCTGCCGATTGCCAGCGCTGCAAGCACCGTCAGGACCACCGCCGTCAGCAGGCGCAGCGCCCGGTCGGGGTAGCCGCGCCGGCTCATCCGATCAATCCTGCCGCGATCATGGCTGCGGCAATCAGGGTCACCCTGCGCGTCTGCGCCATCGACTTCTCCAGGCCGTCCTGAAGGTGCCGGGGATCAGCGCCACGGAAGACGGTCAGGTCCACGCCGAAACCGATGGCCGCAGCCAGGGTCAGCTTGGACGCGGCCCAGATATAGGAGGCCACCAACACGGGATTGATAAGGGCGACCACCGCCAGCAGGACCAGGCTGATGGCAAACCACAGCCAGATGTAGCCAATGCGGTCGAGCAGCGAGCCGTCGCGGCGGTCGCCGATTACGACGTCGGTCGACAGCAGCAGCTCGCGCAGCTGTTCGGGCGTGGCCTTGCGGATAGGCGCCTTGGAATAGCTCTCCTGGAATGCGGCGTCGAAGCTGCGGCCAGCAGCGGTACGGGTACGCCGACCTTCGCGGGCGTTGTGCGCGGCGATTTCCTCGTTGACCACCCTGACAAATTCGTCCAGGGCGATCGCCTTACTGCCGTAGTTCTCCGGCTTGGCGTCAGGCTTGTTGCCGGTGTAGGCGCCCGCGAATGCGGGGTGCTTGGCGATGCGGTCGCAAAGGTCACGCCATGCGCGCTCGATCGGCTTGGCCTGGCCGTGGTACGGCGTGGCCCAGTGAATCTCGCAGCCCATTGCGGTCAGGACACCGGTCGGATCATCCTCGCGGACCTTGAAGCGGAAGCGGTTCTTGGTGCCGCCCGTGAGCATCTTCGAGGCAAAGCCGCGACCGTTGTCCAGCCAGACCTTCGACGGGATGCCGTAGCGTTCCATGACGTCACGGAACGCGAAGCGCGCCAGGTCGGCCGACTCGGTCTCAGCGATGCGGTAGCCCAGCAGCTTGCCGCTGTAGAGGTCCTGCACGCCGACCATGATCGGCCGCGCCACCGTGCCATCGGGCCACTTGGCGAACACGTCGAACTTGTGGCCGTCGCTGTTGACCGCCTCCAGGGCATGAAACACAGAACGGTCGCGCTCCTGGGTCGGGAAGGTCTGATCGAACTTCTCCTGGCCCTGGCGGGCCAGCACCAGCACTGCGCGCGGCAGTTCCGCATCGATTCGGCGCTGGAACGTCTTCAAGCACGGCAGCGCCGGCCATTCCGACTTGATGGCGGCGATGCGCTGCAGGCGGTCATAGCAGCTGCTGGCGGTGGGTGCTTCAACGCGGAGATAGTCCGCCTTGAACAGATCCCATGCTTCGGCCGGGATTTCGACCCGCGCAGTGCGGCCGGTGTAGGCCGGCACCAGCATGGCCAGGCGGTGATGCTTCTCGACCTTGGCCACCAGCGCCGCCCAGCGGCCGAGGCTGGCCACGCTGGCGCCGCCAACGTTCTCGCGCTGCAGTTGCGCAGCGACCAGGGCGCGCGCATCCATGACCGACCGGCCATCGGCGACCAGCTGATCTACCGCCTGCAGTGCGCGCAGGCGGCGGTGCGCTTCGTCTTTGAGGTGCTGGGGCACTGCTTCGTACCGCTTCCAGGCGGAGGCGATGCGGTCCGCGCTGGACTGCCGGAATGTGGTCGGGGCTGCTACCGGCGCAGTGGCCTGCGTCGCCAAAGCTACCGCCGCCTGCATTTCCACCGGGAGGCTGGAGACCGCAAAGATGCGCTGTTGACCCCCACGGACGGTGCGGGACTCAAATGGCCACTTTTCGCGGTTGGCGCGGATTTCGATCGCGCGCTTGGACTTGCCAAGGGCGCTGGCCAGCGAAGCCAGATCGATGCTGCCCCGATTCGGCACGGAACCGTCTGCCATTACCCGCCGCTCCTTTCGCTCAGGTTGCGGAGGGCGCGAAGCCGCTTCATCGAGCTGGCGCGCTGCCGTTCCAGTCGCCCGATTTCGGCATCGAGCGTGTCAGCGCCCAGCAGCAGCTGGCCACCGATGGTGTCCGCCTGCCAGCCAGCCAGGTCGGCGCTGTTGCACACGACTTCCAGTACCGGGGCGAGCCACAGGGGGATGTTGAAGGTCTGCCGGCTCGGGGCGGTATAGCCGTCAAGCATCGCCTTTGAGACATGCTGGCCGGTCAGCCGGCTGGCGCGGGCAGCCACTTCGTACCGGTCCAGCCCAGCGGCATGGGCGGTTTCGAGCATCTGCCCGACCATCACGCTGACGGCCTCGCGGAAGTCCATGGTTCCGGGAACCTGGGCCACCGGCTGAGGGGTCAAAAAGAAGTCTTGCGGGCGGAAGGCCTGGCGGGGGTGACGATTCATCCTTGCGTCTCCTGCAGGTGGGCGGCGCGAGTGCGCCTGGGGGAAGCGATAGATAGATGCACCCTTCATTGGGAGGCACCCATTTGTGGATTGCGGCCTACGCGGAGGCTGCTAGGCTTTGCACCAGGGGGTAGCAGCGGCTTGCGCCCTCCCTGGCCACGGTTCGGTTTGCCGTCGGCGTCATACCGGGTGGGCCAGATGGCCTGGGGCGGCTTGCCGAGCGCTTCAGCGATCAGGGCCTCTGCCTGCGGGTATGGCCGGCGAAGGGCGGTATTGAGGCTGGTAGCGTTGGTGTAGCCATTCAGTAGTGCGAGCTGGCGCAGGGAGATTCTTCTGCGATGCAGCGCCGCTACGATGTCGGCGGGATGCCAGTCCGTAGCAGGACTGGCTTTTCTCGGGGCATTCGTTGCTGACACTTCGTACCTGTCCGTTGAGTGATGTCTACGGGGCAGATGCTAAACCCATTTGGGTGCTTGTCAACAACCGTTTGTGTTTCGCACTTCGCTATTCGCACCACAAATGGGTGTCAATGAGAATTTGCCTTGATGAAACAACTACTTACAGGAAGTGCGAAACGATGAGCGCCCGCGAAAATTCGGTTCGCACTTCCGAGGAAGAAAGCGCGAAACCCGTTTGGGTGTCGATCGGTGCGCGATTGGCCACCGTTCGGGGTTCGCGCACCCAGGGGGACATGGCCGCACTGATGGGGGTTGCAAAGAACACCTACGGGCGGTTTGAGCGAGGCCTGCGCGAGATTGGCGCTGAATGCCTGGCTGTCCTCGTCAAAGAGGGTTGGAACGGCAACTGGCTTCTCACCGGAGAGGGCCCGGAACGCCTGGATTCCGGCCCTATCCAGCGTCAAAACAATGACTTGCCCCAGTCTCAGGTGGTGCGCCACGCGTCTGTGAAGATCGCCGCGCAACTGCTTCAGGAGGCGCTTGATGACGCAAATGCCACGCTGGCCCCGGCCCAGTTCGGCGAGGCGCTTGTTCTCCTGGCGCAGCTGCTGGAAAAAGGACTGCCGGAGGCCGAAGTGCGGCCATTTGCCCGGCAGACAGTCGGGATGATCACCACAGGGGCACCGAATGGAGCAACAGCGTCAACTGGTAGGTAAGTTGAGGGCAATCTTGGGGGACGCGATCCCCCGACATCCTCGGAACGAAAGGACTCTGGAGCCGGCGACAGCCGCTCACCTCAGACGCGCGCGCACCCGGTTCGAGATCCGCGACATTGCGACGCGGTACGGCTGGCAGGGCGTGGTGGAGCGCGCCCTGGTGCGATTTGACGTCCCTTCGCTCAAATACCTGGGTGGGGATCAGCTCGACCAAGTGCTGGCACAGCTGCGGTCCCTGGAGGAATGCCTCCAGACCCCCTGCGATCCGCCCGACTCGCCACCGGCCCGTTAAAGCCCCCTTCAAACGCCAATGAAACGGCCGCCATCTCTGGCGGCCGTTTTGCATTTCATGTGTCTCTGGCGATAAGTTCGGGGCCATTTCGCAAACCTACCGATATCTATCGATAGAGGTCACTCAGAACGGGCAAACGTCGCAATGGCGGGGCTTTCATCCCATTTCGTCCCGTTTTTTCCCGTTCTTTCCCCTGTAATCAATCCTCAAGTCCCCCCACACTTGCAGCGAATCTTTTACCAATCAATCAATTCCAACGCCCCCAAACAAAAAGCCCCGACCAAGGCCGAGGCTTTCTGCTGTATCTGGTGCCGGAAATAGGAATCGAACCTACGACCTACGCATTACGAATGCGCCGCTCTACCAACTGAGCTATTCCGGCTGAGCAGGCGATTTTACGGTCGCCCCACCCCTGCGGTCAATCCGGTCGTGACGATTGCCGCCAAACGCCCACCCGCCCGGCCCCTCAGCCCGCCGTTACCCGGTTCCCACACTCCCGCCCGGCCGCGAAATCGGCCAGATTGCCCAGCGTGATCGCCGAGATCTCCTGCAGCGCCTCCACGGTGAAGAAGCCCTGGTGGCCGGTCACCAGTACGTTGGGGAAGGTCATCAGGCGCTGGAAGGCCTCATCGTCGATGATCTCGCCGGACAGGTCCTGGAAGAACAGCGCGCTTTCCTGCTCGTAGACGTCGATGGCCAGGTGGCCCAGCCGGCGCGACTTCAGCGCGCGGATCACCGCATGGGTATCGACCAGGCCGCCACGCGAGGTGTTGACCAGCATCGCGCCGGGCTTCATCCGCGCCAGCGAGGCGTCGTCGATCAGGTGTTGGGTATCCGGCGTTAGCGGGCAATGCAGCGAGACGATGTCCGAGCGCGACAGCAGCTCGTCCAGCTCCACCATCGCGCCGATCTCGGCGAAGGCCGGCGAGGGATACGGATCGTGCCCCAGCACGGTGCAGCCCATGCCGCGGAAGATGCGCGCGGTGGCCAGCCCGATCTTGCCGGTACCGACGATGCCCACGGTTTTGCCATGCAGGGTGCGGCCGAGCAGGCCATCAAGCATGAAGTTGCCCTCGCGCACACGGTTGTAGGCGCGATGGGTCTGCCGGTTGAGGGTCATCACCAGCGCCAGTGCGTGTTCGGCCACGGCCTCCGGCGAGTAGGCCGGCACGCGGGCGACGAACAGGCCGAGCGCGTTCGCAGCGGCCAGGTCCACATTGTTGAAGCCGGCGCAGCGCAGCAGCACCGCGCGTACGCCCAGCGCATGCAGGGCCTGCAGCACCGGCGCATCAAGCCGGTCATTGACGAACACGCAGACGGCAGCGCAGTCCTGGGCCAGTGCGGCGGTGTGCACATCCAGCGCGGCGTCGAAGTACACGAACTGGAACGGCTGCCCTGCCCCTTCGCGCAGGTTGGCTTCCTCGAGAAAGTGGCGATCGTAGGGACGGGCACTGAAGACAGCGATCTGCATGGCAAGGCCTGCGCGGAAATCCGCCACGACCATAGCGCACCCGCACCCCGATGGGGATGGCACCGGCGGCGCGACGGCCGCCGGTGCCGGTACGGCCTTAGAACGTATAGCCCAGGCCCAGCATCACGCCGTTCTGCAGCTGGCCGTCGCGACGCTCGCCCACGTAGTCGACCATCACCGACAGGCGATCGCTGGCACGGCTGGTCACGCCCAGGTTCCAGGCCAGCACCTGCTCGCCCACGGCCTGGCTGCTGGCACCGAACACCAGGTCCGGCGCAGCGGCGAAGCCGGTGCTGTAGCGGGCCTGGGTGTCGCCCAGTTCCTTCTGCCAGACCACGCGCGCGCGCGGAGTGATGCGCTCGCCGTTGTTGCCTTCGAAGGTCTTGAACACCTGCAGGCCCGCGCCGACGCGGATGCTTTCCAGGCTGTCACCACGCCCGACCAGCGCGCCAGCTCCCTGCCCTTCGTTGAAACGGGTGGCCGAGGTGCGCGCGTAGTCGACCACCGGCAGCAGCGGCTGGATCACCACGCCCTTGGCGGTGGTGAACGAGAAGCCGTGTTCCAGGCGGGCCGAGATCGCATCGTTGTTGTACTTGGCACGCAGCGGGCCCTGCAGGCCGTCGATGCCCTCGATGCTGCGGCGGGTGTCGTGGCGCAGGTCGGTGTAGCGCACCGAGGCCGAGAGGTAGCCACGCGAGTAGGTGGCATCCAGGTAGCCGCCCACATCCAGCGCGCGCACGTCGCCGGTGAAGCCGGAACCATCGCGGCCCTTGGTCGACATGTCCGCCGCGGCAACGCTGACGCCCAGGGTCACCCGGTCATCGGCCAGCTGCGTATCGGCACCGAGCACGATGCCGCCGACGGTATGGCTCAGGCCGGCCACGCCGCCCTCACCGTCGATGCGGCCGTGGCTGCCGAAGCCGCGGCCCCAGAGGCCGTGGCTGCGCGGTGCTTCGCCGCCGAAGCTGGTGCTGCCGCCGCCCGCGCCCGCCGGCTCCACCAAATGCATCGCCAACTGGTTGAACAGGCTGCCATTGGCCATGCCGGGCTGCGCCGAAGCCGCCTGCGCTGCCTGTGCAGCCAGGCCGCCGGCGTCACCGCTGCCGCTGCGTCGTGCGGCCTGGTGCTGCTGCACCACGCTGCCGATGCTGCCGACCAGCGCGTTGTCGGCCAGGCGCAGGCTGGCGTGGCCATCACCGCGCAGTGCACCGGCCTGCTGTGCGATCACATCGCGATCCGCGAACTGCAGTGCCCCCAGCAGCGGCTTCAGGCCGGCATCCTGGCGCTGACCCGCAGTAGCCAGCGCGCGACCGAGTCCATCGTTGCCGTTGTTGCCGGTGAGCTGCGCGAGCTGGTCGAAGCCGGGGTTGGCGGTCAGCGACAGGCCCTCGGCGGTCTGGTTGATGTTGAAGCTCAGCAACGAGTTGTGGCGCGGCCGGAATACTTCGCCGCCGGTGATGCTGGCCGTATAGCCGGTGTCACCCAGGCGCACCGCATCAGTGAAGCCCTGGAAGATCGGGCCGCTCACCAGCTCGCGCTGGTAGTTTCCGGCGTAGAAGCCCTGCGCCACGTTCAGTTCGAGGTGCGCGCCCGGCGAGATGACCAGCGCGCCCTCGTTGGCGCCGCTGTCGTAGAAGTCGCCCACGCGCAGGCGGCCACTGTTGGCGCCGCCCGCCTCGGTGACGTCGAACAGCACCTTGCCGCCCGGCATGATGTTGACGTAACCGTGGGTGACCAGGTCACCACCACGCGGCATCAGGGTGCCGTACACGCGCAGGCGGTTGAAGCCATCCTCGCGGAACGAGGGGCCGGTGCCATCGAGCAGTGCGTTCGAGTCGGTGGCAACCGAGGCGATGTCGCCGTGGCCGACCACCATGCCGGCCGCCAGCACGCGCAGCTCCGGGGTGCGCAGGGCACCGCCTTCCAGGGCGATGGTGCCGTTCTCCACCAGCATGAAATCGGCGCCGGTGGTTTCGGCAGTGCGCCAGGTGCCGCCCTTGGCCACGCGGATCACGCCGGCCGAATTGCCCAGCGTGGAAGCATCCAGCTGCGACAGGCGCAGGCTCGCCAGCAGGTCGGCCTGGATGCCCGGATCGCTGAGGAAGTCCTGCACCGAGAAGCGACCGATGCCGTTGGGACCACGTGCAGCCGCGTTGTAGATGGAAACGGCCTGGTTGATGTACGTGGTGGCGAAGTCGGTATCGTTCCAGCGCGCGAAGTCGTCGTCGACGAACGCCTGCAGCTGGCGTGCGGTGCGCAGATAGCCCGGATTGATGTCGCCGCTGACATTGCCGGTGACCGTCAGGGTGTCGCCCGGGTCGCGGTAACCGGCGGCGGTGATGATGTTGTTGCTGTAGATGTCCTGGCCCGGGAAGGTTTCCAGCTTGCGGCCACTGCCATCGGGATCGAAGCTGATCGACGCGCCGGTGGTCCGGGCCGGATCGCGGAACACCAGCAGACCGTTGGGCTGCACCACCTCGTACATGGCCTTGTGCAGCAGGCCGGCATCCATGCCGCCGCCGTAGTTGCCGGTGTAGATCTCGGTCATCCGCGGCGACGGCGTATAGATCACCTTGCCACTGTTGCTGGCGGCGTGGATCTGCACCGAGTCGACCAGCGGCAGGTCGCCGGCCAGGTAACGCTCGACGCCACCGGACTGCATGATCGAGCAGGACGAGATGCAGTGGCCGGACACGATGGTGTTCAGGCCGTTGGTACGGATCACCCCCTGCAGCCACTCACCCGCGATCAGCGCGCCACCATTGGAGGTGCGCAGCACGACTTCGCGGATCGGACGGCCTTCGGCCTGTGCCTTGGCCAGCAACGCCGGCAGTGCGACCACGTCGGCGACGGTGACACCGCCACTGAGCACGACGCGATCGCCCTGCACGTGATAATTCATTGCCATGACGTCATCCATCTGGCCCAGGGTCGCGATACCCACCAGGCCCGCCAGGGCGATGCTCAACTTCGAATGCTTCATTGCGTTCTCTCTCTCCGCCCGCACCACGCGGGTCGAAAGCAGAACGCAGCAGCGGGGCAGACGCCCCCAGTCGGCGACGAGAAAAAAGATGAATGCATTCACAATGGAAATACAGAAGAAATGCGGGCTTCCCCATCCGGTCACCGTCGCGTAAAACTCGATGACGCGTCCGTCATTGTCGACCGAGGTCCTCCCCTGTCCGTGCCCTCCCCTTTGCTCCGTGCTGCGCCGGAACTGCCTGGGATTCCGGACGTCTTCATTGCATTCGTACGTGAGGAACGCGCGCCGCTGTGCGCTTTCCTGCGCGCCCGCGGTGTCGGTCCCGAGGATGCCGAGGACATCGCCCAGGACTGCATGGAGCGCCTGATCCGCTACCGCGCACACGACACCGAGGAACTGCGGCTGCTGCTGTACCGCATCGCCCGCAACCGCCTGGCAGACCGCGGGCGCTCGCCGCAATCGCGCAACCACCTGTCGCTGACCGAACGCGACGGCAACGAAGAAGCTGCCAGTGCTTCTCCTGATCCGCTGCGTCAGGCAGAATCCGGGCAGATGCTCGCCCTGCTGCGCCAGGCACTGTTCAAGCTTCCCGAACGTGCCCGCGAGGTGTACCTGCTCAACCGCATCACCGGGATGAGCTATACACAGATCGCCCGGCATTGCGGCATCACCGCCAAGACCGTGGAAAAACACATTGCCCGTGCATTGCAGGGCCTGCGCAAGGAGCTGGGCCCCGATCCTCTCCACAATGATGGAGACACCGAATGATCCGCAACGACAACAGGGATGACACGTTGCTTTTTGAACACGCAAGCGCCTGGGTAGCCCGGCTGGAAGCCCCCGACTGCAGCCCCGAAGAGCGTCAATCCTTCGAGGACTGGCTGGCCGAGGATCCCGCGCACGTAAGCGCATGGGTGCAGGCCGAGAAGCTGCACCAGCGCAGTGCCGGCCTGGCCGGCGACCCGTGGCTGCGCACCGCCGCTGCGCGCGCGGCACGCAGGCCGCAGCGTCGTTGGCTGCCAAGTGTGGCCGCCGCTGCCGGCGTATGCCTGGCCGTTGGCCTGGGCTGGATGCTGTACACCGATGGCAATCCCACACCCCTGACCTATGCCAACGCCAGCCTGCTGCCGCAGCAGCGCACGCTGGCCGATGGCAGCATCGCCATGCTCGACGCCGGCACTACGCTCACCGCACGCTTCGGCTGGCGCAAACGCGAACTGGCACTGGAACAGGGCCGCATCCAGCTGCAGGTCGAACCGTCATCGCGCTCGCTGCGGGTGCAGGCCGGTGGCAGTTCGATCCGCGATATCGGCACCACCTTCCAGGTTGAACGCCTGGCTGACGGCCGGGTCGAAGTCGCGCTGCTGGAAGGCGTAGTGGAAGTCACCAGTGGCAACGCGCAGCACACGCTCTCGCCGGGCCAGCAGCTGCAGGTCCTGGCCTCCGGGAAGATCCAACCGGGCCCGCAGCTGTCCTCGACCGCCGCCGCCGAGGCCTGGCCGCAGGGCAAGCTGGTGTTCGACGGCACGCCCCTGGCCACCGTGGTCGAACGCATGAACCGCTATGGCAGCACGCCACTGGTGGTCGCCGACCCGGATATCGCCGACCTCGCGGTCAGCGGCACCTTCCGTGCAGGCGACGCGCACGAACTGCTTTCCGCCCTGGAACTGGGGTGGTCAATTGCTGGCCAGCCGCGCTCGGATGGCGCGCTGGAACTGCGCCGCACCTACTGAGGCGGCGGCCGATGCCGGCGCCGGGTGTGCTTCGTTGGGACGCGATTCGGTGGGGCCTGCTGCAGGCCCTGCTGTGCGTTGTTCTGGTGCCCGGTTTGGCGGCAACGACAGGCGCTGCCGAGGCGGTCACCCAGGTCGACTACCGGATCGCTCCCGGCGCCCTGTCGCCGGCACTGCAGCAATGGGCGCGCCAGAGCGGCATCGCCCTGGTGTTCGACGCACGTGAACTGGCGGACCTGCGCACCAGCGGCGTCGCCGGCTCGCTGGCGCCCGCCACCGCACTGAAGCAGCTGGTCGCCGGCATGCCGGTGAACATCCTGCAGACGCCCAGCGGCGGATTCGTGGTGCGCCGGCATGCTGCGCCACCCGATGTGGTTGCGCAGCCGGTACGGCGGCCACCGCCGCCAGCGCCACCGAAGCCGGTGCAGGTGGAAATGGCTCCGATCCATGTCACCGGCAGCCGGTTGCCGCGCACCTCCGTGCAGACCACGCTGCCGGTAACGGTGATCGACCGCGAAGACATCCTGCGCAGCGGCTACGGCACGCTGTTCGACCTGTTGCGCCACCTGCCCGGCATGAACGGCCACCCGCCACTGAGCACCTCGCGCAGTGGCGATTCGCTGTACCTGCCGGTCGGCGCAGCGGCCACCACCAGCCTGGATGGCATGGGCCCGCGCGCGACCCTGTTCCTGGTCAATGGCCGGCGCCTGCCGCGCTATCCGATGGTCTCGCTGGAAGAAGGCGGGCTGACCGATCTGGGTGGCATTCCGCTCAGCTTCGTCGAGCGCATCGAGCTGGTGCGTGGCGGCGCGTCGGCCATCTACGGCGCCGATGCGATGTCCGGCGTAGTCAACATCATCCTGCGTGACCAGGCCGAGGGCCCGGAAGCTACGCTGCAGTCGGGTGTCAGCAGCCGTGGCGACGGCGATCAGTACCGGCTGCAGGCGGCAACAGGTGGCGTGCGCGAAGGCGGCGACCGCTGGTTCGCCGGCGTCGACCTGCACCGCCTGCAGCATGTGGCCGGTGACCAGCGCGACTGGCATGCGGAAACCTCGCTGTACCCGATCGGGTTGATCCTGGGCAACGGCGATTACTACCCGGCCACGCAGTGCCATCCGCCGCTGCAGCGCGAAGACGACGGCTGCTGGTTCGACAACGCCCGCCCGCGCTCGCTGCAGCCGGCATCGGAAACACTGTCCGGCTACCTGCGCTATCGCCACGAACGCGGTGACGGACGCTACGCCTATGTGGAAGCACGCGCCAGCCACAACCGCCAGCGCTTTGAACTGGGCCCGACTGCCGTCGCCCTCAATTTCAACCGTGGCGCGATCCTCAACGTGGTGCTGCAGGAAGGCGGCGAAGTACGCCCGCGCGTGCATGCCACCGAAGGCGACATCAGTTTCGGCATGGGCCGTGAGCGTGCCGGTCGCAGCTGGGATGCCGGCCTCAGCGCGCAGCGCAGCCAGGTGGACCTGCGCACCGAAGGCACCGTGCGCAGTGAACGCCTGCTGGACGCCGCACGCACGCTGGACTTCCTGCCCGGCTTTTCCACCCTGCCGCCGGGGCTGGCAGAGGAACTGTTCCCGGCCATCCACAACCGCGGACGTACCGAACAGTGGCAGGGCTGGTGGGGCATGCAGCGCACCCTGATGACACTGCCCGGTGGTGCAGCACAACTGGCGACCGGCATCGATCTGCGCCGCGAGCGCTGGACGTCGTTGCCTGACCCGCTGCTGGGCAAGGGCGAGCTGGCGCTGGGCCTGCCGATGGAGCAGCGCCGGCTGACGCGGCAGAGCAATGCCGCCTACGCCGAACTGGGCCTGCCGTTGGCGCCGACGCTGCGCCTGGACGTGGCCGCGCGGCTGGACCGCGATGGCGGTGACACTGCATTTTCGCCGCGTGCCGGCCTGCGCTGGAGCCCGAGCCCGCACTGGTCGTTCCTGCTGGCGAGTGGCCGCGGCTACCGCGCGCCCAGCATCTTCGAGCGGCGGCGACCGCCGGGCTACTTCGGCCTGTATCCCCTGCCCGCATCGGCTTCCCTTCCGCCGTGCGCGCGCCCCCTGCGTGGTGGTGGCTGCGCGGTGGAAGTAGAGGTGGTCGAGAACGATGCGCTGAAAGCCGAGACTTCGCGCAGCCACTCGCTGGCCGCCAGCTGGACTCCGAATGATGCGTTCTCGCTGTCGCTGACCCACAACATCGTTGAACTGCGCAACGAGATCCTCGCCCTGCAACCCAGCGACGCCCTGTGGAATCCCGGTACCTGGGAGCTGGATGAGCAGGGCCGCCTGCGTGATCTTCGCCTGTCATTCGACAACATCGGCCGCACCACCTCGCGTAACTGGGTACTGCGTGGCGAGTACCGGGTGGATGCCGGCCGCAACGGGCAGTGGTTGTTCTCGCTGGATGCGTTGAAGCAGCAGGAGCTGCGCCGCGATCGCAGCCATGGCGAATCGGTGGACCTGCGCGGGCATGCCACGCCGGCGAACGCGGGCATCCTCAACGTGCAGTGGCAGAACCCTTTCTGGGACATCGCCCTGCGTGGCAACCGCGTCGGCCGCACCCGCGCATGGCTGGCCGGTGAAGCATGCACGCAGGAGCAGCATGACCAGCGCCTCTGCATGAACCCCGCGCAGCTGCGCTGGAACCTGCACCTGGCGCGCCGGCTGAGCCCGCGCGTGATTGCCGCACTGGACGTGCACAACCTGCTTGATACGCGGCCGGTGAACCATCTGGTCGGCAGCGGCGGGCAGATGCCCGGGCTGGACGATCCACTTGGGCGCTACTACCTGCTGACCCTGCAATTCCGCTGAGCGTAGTACCCTACGCCGCCTGTTCCACGGCGTCGAAGGCGAGTCATGAAAGCCTATCTCTGGTTCCTGGGCGCGCTCATGCTGTTCTTCGCGCTGCCCTTCCCCTGCCTGCTCTACTTCGGCACCAGCTGGCCGCTGGAAGCGGGCGACCGCAGCGCGCCCTGGCTGGCGCTGGGCCTGTTGGCGACGTCGCTCGCGCTGTGGCTGGTGCTGCTTTATGCCTTCCTGCATTACCTGCTGCTGGCGCCACCGCGTGCATTGCAACGCGTGCGCAGCATCCTCGCCGACGGCGAGCCACGCAGCGCGCGCATCGAGCAGGCCGAACAGACCGGCGTGCAGGTGCGTGGCTTCGCGCAGTGGCGGCTGCAACTGGCCTTCGACAACCTGTCCGGCACGCCGATCACCGAAACGCTGGTCGTGGTCGACAGCAAGCCACAGCTGCAACGCTTTGCCGTGGGCAGACAGCTGGATGTGCTGCTCAGCCGCACGCCGGGCACATCGCCCAATCTGATGCTGGAAGGCGCGCAACCGGAACTGGACCGCGCCAGCCTGTGGCGCCGCGCCATCGGCGGTCTCGTCGGCATCGTCGCGGTCGCTGCCGCGTACGCCATGGCCTATCGCCTGCAAAACGATGGAATGGGTTGGACGTTCCTGGGTTTCGGTCATCCACTGCTGATCTGCCCGCTGGTGCTGTGCAGCTACCTGATCGGCCTGCGCCTGCTGGCGCGACTGCTGGCCGGCACACTGCAGATCGACGCGCGCGGCGAAGCGCTCAAGTACCGCGGTATCGGCGCCGAAGCGCGGGTGCTCGACGTGCGCCAGACCGGCACCTACGTCAACGAACAACCGCAGGTGGAGTTCCAGCTGGAATACCTCGACCGCGAGGGCAACGTGCAGCAGGCCAGCGTGCGTCGCTTCGTTGCGCTGCTCGACCTGGCCAACATTCCTCGCGGGCAGGTCGACATCCTGTACGACCCGGATGATCGCCGTAGCGTGCGCATGGAGCACGCGTGAAGCGGCCCGTCTCCACACCGCTGGTGTTCGCTGGCGTGGTGCTTGCCCTGGCCGGTGTCGCCACGGCGGGCGGTGCACTACAGACCGTCGATGCGACCCTGCGCGGCGCCGCATCGACCGCGCCTGCGGATGCAACGCAGCAACACCCCTGGGAACAACCATTGCGTACCACGGCCATCGCAACGCCACGGGCGGCTTTCGAACCGATGCAGGCGCCCGGGCGCACGCGGCCGAACCTGCTGCTCGACGCCGAGCGCCTGCAGGCTGCACGGCAGGCGCTGGAGGCAATGCCCGGACTGGCCGGCGAACGCCTGGTCGTCTTCCACAGCATCCACTTCCATGACGACGGCCGCATCGACATCGACCTGGTCGATCCACAGCAGCCGGGCCACGTGGATGGTTACCACTACCAACGCGGGCAGTGGCGCAAGGGCGATGCGGTGAATCCGCAACAGTTCGCGCCGACCATCAGCCTGCGCCGCAGCAGCACCGCACTGGCCAACATCGATTTCGATGCCGTGCCACGGGTGACGCAGGCCCTGCAGCAACAGCGCAATGCACTGATGCGTACGCCGGCCCAGGTCGGCCATGTGTATGTGGTCATCCGCAAGGGCGGCAAGCTGGTGTGGTTGCCGGATGAAGTGGCCGGCGACCGCCAGACCGTGCGCCTGCGTTACGACGCCAGGGGCAATCTGCAGTAGAAAAAGGGGACCCCTCCGTCCCCTTTTCTACTATCTCACCGAGCGGGCGATGGCGTACTGCGCGGCGTAGTACGTGGACAGCACCAGCAGGCTGGCCAACGGCAGGCCGCCGCCGAAGCGATCCCATGCCAGCAATGAATCGCTGGCCACGAACAGCAGTGCACCACCGGCGGCCCAACGCGCACTGCCCGCTTCCAGCGCATCGGCGTGCGGCCGCTTCCAGTAACGCGCCAGCGCCAGCACTGCCATGGCGGCCAGCACCACGACGTAGGCCAGCACCGGAAGGCGCATCGGCAGCGGCAGATGCGGCCACAGGCTGGCGACGTTGATCGAAGCGAATGCAGCAAGCAGCACGAACGCAGCAAGCAGTCCGCGACCCGCGCGCAGGCCGGCACGGAACGCGGCGATGTAGCACAGATGCGCCAGCAGGAAGGCAACCAGGCCGGGCACGAACGCGTCGATCGGCAGCATCAGCGCGATATCGCCCACGCAGGACAACAGCATGCCGGCCAGCACCGCGCGCCGGTAGAACGCATCCGCCACCGGCCGCGCCTGCCAGGCGATGGCGGCGATCAGCAGCGTGGTTGCCGGCTTGGCCAACCAGTGCAGCCAACGCCCGTCGCCGTCCAGGTAGGCGCCGACGATGGCCAGCACGGCCACCACCAGGATCACCCCGTCGCGCGTCCGCAGGCTCATCGCGCCTTCCACAGTTCGGCAAGGCGGTCCGGGCGGCCGCTGATGCGTTCCAGCACCGGGTACTGCAAGCCGCCGTGGTAGTCGATCTTCATCGTATCGATGCGGTCGAACTGTTTGACCAACAGCGTGATCGGCGCCTTGTCAGTGGCCGCTGCAGCCACCGCATCCTTCAAGCGCTGGCTGCTGTATTCGCGACCGCCAACGGCGATCACCTTCATGCCCGGCGCCAGGCCGGCATTGAACGCCGGGCTGTCCCAGACCACATCGCCGACCACGCCACTGTCGAGCACCGTCGCGCCCAGCGAGTACGCCAGCAGCGCTGCCTTCGCGCGTTTTTCCTGTGCCTTGTAGGCCTCGTTCGGCGCATCGCGGTAGACCAGCTTCCAGCCCGCCAGTTCCAGGCCGCCGGTCAGCGATCCGTGCCCGTCCAGGCGCTGGCGCAGGAAACTGGCCCAGTCGTACGGCGCGATGCCGTTGAGAGTCGCCACCACGTCATCGAAGGTGTACGGATTGACGTCCCAATCGCCGTTGCCAACGCCAAAGAAGGCACGCGCGAAATCATCCAGGCTGCGACGGTTGCCGGTCAGCCCACGCAGCTTGCCCTCCACCTCCAGCCACAGCATCTGCCCGCCGGAGTAGTAGTCTTCGCTCATCTGGTAATTGCGGTACGGCAACGTGCGGCGCTGGGCGATGGTCGGGTCGTTGGTCGTGTCCTGCAGCGGGCGCCAAGCCAGGCCCGGGCGGCCGCGGTCATAGGTTGCCGCCACGTTCGCCAGCATGTCGCGCGCCTGCTCAGTGGTCCACAGCCCGGAACGCGCGGCCAGCACCTGGCCCCAGAACTGGGTCTGGCCTTCGTACACCCACAGCAGGCTGTCGCCCATCGGTGTATTGAAGTTGGCCGTGGCCAGGTCGGCACCGCGACGGTACTTGCCGTTCCAGGAATGGGTGTACTCATGCGGCAGCAGGTCACGCATCCAGGCATTGCTGTCCCACTCGGTGAAGTAGCCCGGGTCGGCACTGTTCTCGCTGGAGCGATGGTGTTCCAGGCCGATGCCGCCGAGACGATCGGTCAGCGCAAGCAGGAATTCGTAGTGATCGTAGTGGCGCGCACCGTACAGCTTGTCGGCCTGCTGCACCAGCGCGCGATGCGCCTTCAGCTGCGCATCGGTTGGCTTCAGCGATTTGGCATCGTCGGCGAACACGTTCAGATGCACCGGCGCCTTTGCACCGGGATCGAGGTCGATGCGCTGGTGATGCTCGCCGGCAAACAACGGCGAGTCGACCAGGTGGTCATAGGAGATCGGCTTGAACACCACGGTGTCGCCATCGCGGCGCGCGGTTTCCAGCGCAGTGGCATAGGCCCAGCCCTTGGGCAGCGTCACGCTCGCCTGCGCCTGCAGGTTGCGCGCGTCCACGCCGGCCGGATACAGCGAATTGGCGTTCCACTGCAGGTTGAGCATTTCCGGGGTCATCACCACCCGGCCCTGGCTTCCACCCTGCGAAGACAGGAAATCGAAGTGGGCGACGATCTCGCTCACCCCGGCCGGCACTTCCACCTTGAACGCGTACACGTTGAACTGGTCACGCTGCCAGGCCAACGGCTTGCCGTTGGCGGTCACCCGCAGGCCGGCGAGCTTGTCGATGGGGCCAGTGGGCGAATGGTTGCCGGGAATCCACTGCGGGTACAGCAGGGTCAGCGGACCGGGCTTGGCCGGCACGGTGGCGGTGACCTTGAAGATGCGCCGGGCCAGGTCGCGCGCGTCGACATCGATGCGCAGCAGGCCCTGGGCGGCGGCATCACCCGGTGGCGGGGTCTGCGCCAGCGCGGGCGTGGCCGCCAGCGCGAACAGCACGGACATCACCAGGGCACGGGTTTTCATCGGCAGGTTCCAGCAGCAGAGGATTCCTCGATGCTAGGCCTGTGCGGTGCCGAGCCCCATGGCCGAAGGTCATGGTTGTCAGTGCATCGACCTGATGCAGCAAAGCCTCACCGCAGCGACATCGAGGGCGGACCGCATCCACGCATGGCGTGGATCTACTGGAAAGCGGAGTACAGGGTAGATCCACGCCATGCCTGGATGGCATGCATCCCGAAGCCGTGCGAACCAAGGTTCGCACCCACCCGTAGCGCTATCGGTCAGTCGACCAGGCGCAGGCGCAGTTCCTTCGGCAGCGCGAACACCATCGATTCCGGCTCGCCGTCCAGCTCACCGATGCCGGAAGCCCCCAGCTCGGCCAGACGCGCCAGCACGCCATCGACCAGCACCTGCGGCGCCGACGCACCGGCGGTCACGCCGATATGCTGCTTGCCGAGCACCCAGGCCGGGTCGATCTCGTGGGCACCGTCGATCAGGTAGCTCTCCACGCCTTCACGGCGGGCCAGCTCGCTCAGACGGTTGGAGTTGGAGCTGTTCGGCGAACCGACCACCAGCACCAGGTCACAGCGCTTGGCCAGATCGCGCACGGCGTCCTGGCGGTTCTGCGTGGCGTAGCAGATGTCGTCGTTCTTCGGCCCCTGCATCGCCGGGAAGCGCGCGCGCATGGCTTCGATGATGCCGCGCGTGTCGTCGACCGACAGCGTGGTCTGGGTGGTGTAGGCGAAGTTTTCCGGCTGGTTGATCTGCAGCGTGGCCACCTGCTCCACGTCCTCGACCAGATAGATCTGGCCGGTGCCCGCTTCGCGGTTCCACTGCCCCATCGTGCCTTCCACTTCCGGATGGCCGGCATGGCCGATCAGCACCACGTCACGGCCGGCACGGCAGTGACGGGCGACTTCGAAATGAACCTTGGTCACCAGCGGACAGGTGGCGTCGAACACTTTCAGGCCACGACGCTCGGCTTCCAGGCGCACGGCCTGGGAAACACCGTGGGCGCTGAAGATGACGGTGTTGTTGTCCGGCACTTCGTCGAGTTCTTCGACGAAGATCGCGCCGCGCTGCTTCAGGTCATCGACCACGAAGCGGTTGTGCACCACTTCATGGCGGACATAGATGGGCGCGCCGAGCGTTTCGATCGCGCGCTTGACGATCTCGATCGCACGATCGACACCGGCACAGAAACCACGCGGGTTGGCGAGCAGCACATCCATCAGTTCAGTCTCCCGGCAGCGGCCGGCTTACGGTTTCGGGTTGGCATTATCCGCCTTTTTGGCGGACTTGCCGTCGAACAGGCCGAACAGGGCGATGCCGATGGCACCCACCACGATGGCCGAATCGGCGATGTTGAACGACGGCCAGACATGCTCGCCGACGTACCACTGGATGAAATCCACTACGTGGCCATGCACCTGGCGGTCGATCACGTTGCCGATCGCACCGCCGATGATCAGCGCATAAGGCACGGCGGCCTTCCAGTTGCCACGGGCGGTAGCGCGCAGCCACCAGGCCATCAGGCCGCTGATGGCGATCGCCAGCACGGTGAAGAAATGCTTCTGCCAGCCACCGGCGTCGCTCAGGAAGCTGAACGCCGCACCGGTGTTGTAGGTGCGGTACCAGTTCCAGAAGCCGTCGATGACCACCACCGGCTGGAACTCCGGCAGGCTCGACAGCACCCAGGCCTTCGACCACTGGTCCAGGCCGATGATGACTGCCGACAGCAGCAGCCAGATCAGTGCGTTCGGATACGGGCGCGGGGCGGCCATCAGAACCAGCTCCGCACTTCGCCGGCACCGGCGATGTTGGTCACGCAGCGGCCACACAGTTCCGGGTGGTCGGCATTGCTGCCAACGTCGGCACGGTGGTGCCAGCAGCGCACGCACTTGGACTTCTGCGTCGGCTGCGCGCTGACGAACACCTCGTCGGTGGTCGCCGGGCGCACCTGCACGTCACCGCTGATGAACAGGAAACGCAGTTCATCGGCCAGCGGCTGCCAGCGTGCGGCCTGCTCTTCGCTGGCGGCGATGGTGATCTCCGCTTCCAGCGCGGCACCGATCGCACCATTGGCGCGCATCGGCTCCAGCACCTTGGCCACCTGTTCGCGCACGGCCAGCAGCTGGTCGAAGTCGGCAGCGTTGAGCTGCGCCTCGGCCGGCAGCGGAGCCAGGCCCTCGTACCAGGTGGTGAACAGCACGTGGCCGGCACGGTCACCCGGCAGGTAACCCCACAGCTCGTCGGCGGTGAAGGTCAGGATCGGCGCCACCCAGCGGGTGAACGCTTCGGCGATGTGGTACATCGCGCTCTGCGCCGAACGACGACCGTCCGAATCGGTCGGCATCGTGTACAGGCGGTCCTTGGTCACGTCCAGGTACAGCGAACCCAGGTCCACGCTGCAGAAGTTCAGCAGCAGCTGCACGATCTCGGCCATGTCGTAGTTGTCATACGCCGCCTTGATCTTCTCCTGCAGCTCCCAGGCGCGATGCACGATCCAGCGGTCCAGCGCGACCATCTCGTTGAGCGGGCGCAGGTGCTGGGCCGGATCGAAACCGTCCAGGTTGCCCAGCAGGAAGCGGGCGGTGTTGCGCAGGCGACGGTAGGCGTCGGCGGTGCGCTTGAGGATTTCCTGCGACAGCGACATCTCGTTGCTGTAGTCGGCCGAGGCGATCCACAGGCGCAGGATGTCCGCGCCCAGCTTGTTCATGATTTCCTGCGGCTCGATGCCGTTGCCCAGCGACTTGGACATCTTGCGGCCGTGCTCGTCCACGGTGAAACCGTGGGTGAGGCACTGCTTGTACGGCGCGCGCTTGTCGATGGCCACGCCGGTCAGCAGCGAGGACTGGAACCAGCCGCGATGCTGGTCGGAGCCTTCCAGGTACAGGTCGGCCGGCTTGCCGAAGCCACGTGCGGCCAACACCGCCTCATGGGTCACGCCGGAATCGAACCAGACATCGAGGATGTCGGTGACCTTCTCGTAGTCGGCCGCTTCGGCGCCCAGCAGTTCGGCCGCGTCCAGCGAGTACCACACGTCGATGCCTTCGGCTTCAACGCGGTCGGCCACCTGCTGCATCAGCTCCACCGAACGCGGGTGGATCTCGCCGGTCTGGCGGTGGGTGAACAGTGCGATCGGCACGCCCCAGGTGCGCTGGCGCGAGATCGTCCAGTCCGGGCGGCCATCGACCATGCTCTGGATGCGCGCCTTGCCCCAGCTCGGGAACCAGCCGACGGTGTCGATGGCTGCCAGCGCATCGTTGCGCAGGTTGGCCTTGTCCATCGAGATGAACCACTGCGGGGTGGCGCGGAACACCACCGGCGTCTTGTGCCGCCAGCAGTGCGGGTAGCTGTGGCGGATCTCGACGAAGGCCAGCAGCGCGCCGCTGTCGCGCAGCACCTGCACGATCGCCTCCTGCGCCTTCCACAGGTGCTGGCCAGCCAGCACCACGTCGCCGGCCGGCGGGGTCGATTCCAGGTAGACGCCACGGCCGTCGATCGGCGTGATCTGACCGGCGTTGTACTTGTCCAGCAAGCCATACTTCTGGCTGACCACGTAGTCTTCCTGGCCGTGGCCGGGCGCAGTGTGCACCGCACCGGTACCGTCCTCATCGGACACGTGTTCGCCGTTGAGCACGAGGATCTCGCGCTCCGGGTAGAACGGGTGCGCCAGCAGCTGGTTTTCCAGCGCCGAACCTTCGGCTTCACCGTGCAGCACCACCGCGTCCACGCCGTAGCGCTGCAGCGAACGCTCGGCCAGCGCGGCAGCCAGCACCAGCCAACGGCGCTTGCCGTTGTGCGCCGGGCCTTCGGCCAGCACGTAGCGGATGTCCGCGCCCAGCGACACCGCCAGCGAGGCCGGCAGCGTCCACGGAGTGGTGGTCCAGATCGGCACGGCCACTTCCACGTCAGCCGGCAGGCTGACACCGAACGCCTGCGCCATCGCCTGCGCATCACGTGCGGCGTAGGCCACGTCGATCGCCGGCGAGGTCTTCTCGTGGTACTCGATCTCGGCTTCGGCCAGCGCCGAACCGCAGTCGAAGCACCAGTACACCGGCTTGGCGCCGCGCAGCAGATGGCCGTTGGCCACGATCTTGGACAGCGCGCGGATCTCGTTGGCCTCGAAATCGAAGCTCAGGGTCTTGTACGGGTTGTCCCAGTCGCCGGTGACGCCCAGGCGCTTGAAGTCGGCACGCTGGATGTCGATCTGTTCCTCGGCGAACTCGCGGCACTTCTGCCGGAACTCGACCGCATCGAGCTTCACCCCGACCTTGCCCCACTTCTTTTCCACCGCGATTTCGATCGGCAGGCCATGGCAGTCCCAACCCGGCACGTAGGGCGCATCGAAGCCGGCCAGGTAGCGCGACTTGACGATGATGTCCTTGAGGATCTTGTTGACCGCATGGCCCAGGTGGATGCGCGCGTTGGCGTACGGCGGGCCGTCATGCAGCACGAACAGCGGGCGGCCGGCGGCGTTGTCGCGCAGCTGCTGGTAGAGCCCCTGCTCTTCCCAGCGCGCCAGAATGCCCGGCTCGCGCTTGGGCAGGTCGCCGCGCATCGGGAATTCGGTGGCCGGCAGGTTGAGGGTGGTCTTGTAGTCCTGGCTCACGCAGTGGCTCGCAATCTATGTTCGGAAAGGATGGCACGCGCCTGTTCGGCGTCGCGGTGCATCTGGTCGGTCAGCGCCGCCAGATCGTTGAATTTCTCTTCGTCACGCAGCTTGGCGACGAATTCCACTTCGATGTGGCGCCCGTACAGGTCGCCCTGGAAATCGAACAGGTGCGCTTCCAGCAGCGGCTCCACGCCGTCCACGGTCGGCCGGGTACCGAAACTGGACACCGACGGCCACGGCTGGTCGAACACCCCGTGCACCCAGGTCGCGTAGATGCCCGACAACGCCGGGGTCTTCGGGAACCGCAGGTTGGCGGTGGGGAAGCCCAGCGTACGGCCGAGCTGACGCCCGCGCACCACCCGCCCGCTGATCGAGTAGGGACGCCCCAGCAGGTCGCCGACGCGGGCGAAGTCGCCTTCCTGCAGCAGCTGGCGGATCCGCGTGCTGGAGATGCGATCACCGTGCAGGTCGACCGCTTCGATTTCGCCGGCGCTGAAACCGAGCTCGGCGCCCAGCGCCTGCAGCAGGGCCAGATCGCCACGGCGGCGGTTGCCGAAACAGAACTCCGGCCCGATCCAGACCTCGCGGGCGTTCAGGCGCTGGGCCAGCAGCTGGCGCACGAAGGTTTCGGCCGGCATCGCCGCCATCGCCGCGTCGAAGCGCAGCAGGCCGATCGCATCGACGCCCAGTTCGTGCAGGATCTCGACCTTGCTGCGGGCCAGGGTCAACCGCGGCGGCGGCGTGCCCTGGGCAAAGAACTCACGCGGCAGGGGTTCGAAGGCCACCGCCACCGCAGCCACACCCAAGGCGCGCGCACGCGCGACCGCGTGCCGCACCAGCGCACGATGGCCCAGGTGGAGGCCGTCGAATGCACCGATGCAGACCACGCTTCCGTTGGGGAACAGCTCCCCGCCCTCGACGCTTCTGAACAGCCTGCTCATCAACTCTCGTTCCGGCCGGCCCAAGCCCGCCGTTTCAATGGTGTAACCCTGAAGTATAGCCGCCGGGAGCCACGATCAATGCCCGCGCAGGTCGCGCGGACGGAAGCCCATCGCCACCATTGCCAGCAGATAGGTCAACCCGCCACCGCCGACCAGCAGGCCGAGGGCACCGATCCGTTCCCACACGCCCATCGACGAGAAGCCCGGCAGCCAGTACAGCAGGGCCAGCAGCACGCCGACCATCGCCGTGCACGCCACCAGCAGCCGCAGCAGGTAACCGCCCCAGCCCGGGCGCCGCTGGTAGACATCGGTCTTGCCCAGCCAGTACCAGAGCAGACCCAGGTTCAGGTAACTGGACAGCGCACTGGCGATGCCCAATGCCAGGTGCAGGCCCGGCTGCTTGCCGAGGGCGGCCATCACTCCCTGCGCCTTCAGCTCATCGGGCACCATCACCTGGTACAGCACCGCCAGCAGGGCGAAGTTGAACACCATGTTGGCCACCAGCGCGGCGACACCGGCACGCACCGGCGTTTTGGTGTCCTGCCGCGCGTAGAAGGCCGGCAGCACCACTTTCAGCAGCGCGAAGGCAGGCAGGCCGAAGCTCAGGCCGTACACCGACAGCGCCGTCATGCGGGTGTCGAAGGCGGTGAACTGGCCGTGCTGGAAGATCGTCGAGATCAGCGGCTCGGCCAGCAGCAGCAGGCCGAGCATGGCCGGCACCGAGATCAGCAGGGTCATGCGCAGGCCCCAGTCCAGCGAGCGCGAGAAGCCTTCGCGGTCGGTGCTGACGTGGTGCCGGGCCAGTGCCGGCAGGATCACCGTGCCCAGGGCCACGCCGAACACGCCCAGCGGCAGCTCCAGGAAGCGATCGGCCAGCGACAGCCAGGACTGCGAGCCATCGGTCAGCTTGGCGGCGATGACGGTATCCAGCAGCAGGTTGATCTGCGCCACTGACGAGCCGAACAGGGTCGGCACCATCAGCGTCATCACCTTGCGCACGCCCGGATGGTTCCAGCCCCAGCGCGGCAGGGTCAGCAGGTCGATACCCTTCAACGAAGGCAACTGGAACAGCAGCTGCAACAGGCCGGCGGCCAGCACGGCCCAGCCGAGGGCGAGGATCTGCTTTTCCGGTGTGCCACCCAGCCGCGGCGCCAGCCACAGCGCGCCGGCGATCATGCACAGGTTGAGGATGACCGGGGTCAGCGCCGGCATCGCGAAGCGCTGGAAACTGTTCAGCGCACCGCCGGCCAGAGCGGTCAGCGAGACGAACAACAGGAACGGGAAGGTCAGGCGGAACAGGTCGATCAGCAGGCCCTGCTTGGCAGGGTCGGTGTCGACGCCACTGGCGAAGACCGACGCCAGCTGCGGCGCGAAGATCAGCGCCAGCGCGGTGACCAGCATCAGCACGCCGCCCAGGGTGCCGGCAGTGCGGGCCATCAGTTCACGCAGCTCGGCGTGGCTGCGGGTTTCCTTCACCTCGGTGAACACCGGCACGAATGCGGTGGCAAAGGAGCCCTCGGCGAACAGCCGGCGCAGGAAATTGGGTATCCTGAAGGCGACCCAGAAAGCATCGGTGATGGCGTTGGTGCCGAAGGTCGAGGTCACCACCTGGTCCCGGACCAGGCCGAGAACCCGCGAGACCATGGTCATGCTGCTGAACGACAGCAGGCCCCGCAACATCTTGGGTGAACTCACTCAACGTCCCTCTTGACAATCGACTTGACGTACATTTCTTACGCCATCATACTAGCTAGCTTGCTGTTCCCATAACACCGATTTTTCAGGAAACCACCACCGTGGCCAATATCAAGTCCGCCAAGAAGCGCGCCAAGCAGACCGTCGTGCGCAACGCGCGCAACGTGGCTCAGCGCTCGATGCTGCGCACCGCTGTCAAGAAAGTGATCAAGGCGCTGGACGCCAACGATGCCGCCGGCGCTCAAGCCGCCTTCGCCGTTGCCCAGCCGATCCTGGATCGTTTCAGCGCGCGTGGCCTGATCCACAAGAACAAGGCTGCTCGCCACAAGAGCCGCCTGAACGACCGCATCAAGGCCCTCCAGGCCGCCTGATCCGGTTGGTTGCTGGAGCCCCGGCTCCGGCAGCACGCAAAAGCCCGGCTTCGGCCGGGTTTTTTGTTGCCTGCAGTCTCCGCTTCTGTAGAGCCGAGCCCATGCTCGGCTGGCCGCGCGAACAGCAGCCGAGCATGGGCTCGGCCCTACAGAAGAGCGGCACCCACAAAAAACCCGGCCGAAGCCGGGTTTTTTCGCGGGAACCGCAACAGGCATTACTGCGCGTTGCGGGCCGCCTCGAGCTCGTCTTCCTTCTGGCGATCGAAGAACGCCATGATCCGGCTCATGATCGGGAACGTGCCCTCACGACCCAGTGCGGACACCAGGAACCACGGCTCCTTCCAGCCCAGCTCGGCCACGATCTTCTCGGCGGCGGCCTTGGCCTCGTCCTCGAACATCAGGTCGGCCTTGTTCAGCACCAGCCAGCGCGGCTTGGCCAGCAGCTCCGGATCGTGCTTTTCCAGTTCGCGCTCGATGGCACGCACCTGCTCGACCGGGGAAACGCCTTCCACACCACCTTCCATCGGCGAAATGTCGACGAGGTGCAGCAGCAGGCGGGTGCGCTGCAGGTGGCGCAGAAACTGCGCGCCCAGGCCGGCACCGTCGGCCGCACCTTCGATCAGGCCCGGAATGTCGGCGATCACGAAGCTGCGGTAGTTTTCCACCTTCACCACACCCAGGTTCGGGTACAGCGTGGTGAACGGGTAATCGGCCACCTTCGGCGTCGCCGCCGAGACGGCGCGGATCAGGGTGCTCTTGCCCGCATTGGGGAAGCCCAGCAGGCCGACGTCGGCCAGCAGCTTCAACTCCAGCTTCAGCGTGCGCTCTTCACCCGGCTCGCCCGGCAGCGCCTGGCGCGGCGAGCGGTTGGTGGAGCTCTTGAAATGCATGTTGCCGAGGCCGCCGCGGCCACCCTTGGCCACCAGCAGGCGGTCACCATGCTGGGTCAGGTCGCCGATGATTTCATCGGTGGCCACGTTGATGATCACGGTGCCGACCGGCACGGTGATGACCATGTCTTCGCCACCCTTGCCATAGGCCTGGCGGCCCATGCCGTTCTCGCCGCGCTGCGCCTTGAAGATGCGGTCATGACGGAAGTCGACCAGGGTGTTGAGGTTTTCGTCGGCGCGGATCCACACGCTGCCGCCCGCACCGCCGTCGCCGCCGTCCGGGCCGCCGAGCGGAATGAACTTCTCGCGACGGAAGCCAATGCAGCCGTTGCCGCCGTTGCCGGCGAACACTTCGATTTCTGCTTCGTCTACCAGTTTCATTGTTTCGATGCCTGCGATGGGCGCGGCATGCACGCCGCCACCTTGATGTAGTGCCGGCCACTGGCCGACAACCGGGCGATGCCCGTTTTACCATTGATTCCAACGAAAAGCCCCGCCGAAGCGGGGCTCTTCATGCAGCGCCTCCATGCCGGGGCATGGGCGCCGGCCGTTGCCTTATCAGGCTTCGACCGAGACGACGCTGACAGTGCGACGCTTCTTCGGGCCCTTCACGGTGAACTCCACCTTGCCGTCCGTCAGGGCGAACAGGGTGTGGTCACGACCGAGGCCGACGCCGGAACCCGGGTGGAACTGGGTGCCGCGCTGACGCACGATGATGTTGCCGGCTTCGATGGCCTGGCCACCGAAGATCTTGACGCCGAGGTACTTCGGGTTGGAGTCGCGACCGTTGCGCGAAGAGCCTACGCCTTTTTTATGTGCCATGACCTATCTCCTTACTTGCTGCCACCGGCAATGCCGGTGATCTCGATTTCGGTGTAGTACTGACGGTGACCCTGGCGCTTCATGTGGTGCTTACGGCGACGGAACTTGATGATCCGGACCTTGTCGGCACGACCCTGGGACAGGACGGTGGCGGTGACCGCAGCGCCGCTCAGGGCGTCGCCGATCTTGATGCCATCGCTGTCGCCGAGCAGCAGGATGTTGTCGAACTTGATCTCGCTGCCGACTTCGACTTCGAGCTTTTCAATGCGGAGCTTTTCGCCCTGCGCCACGCGGTATTGCTTACCGCCGGTGACCAGTACTGCGTACATGACCAGACTTCCTCTGTAGTTATTGTGGTCTATGGACTGCCGCCGTCGAGGGCGGACAGGAGCGGAATTGTACGTGGACCATCGGGGACGGGTCAAGTCAACCCCCTGAACGGCCCGGGCGCCCCCCTGCAGGGCCGAGCCATGCCCGGCTGAACGGTTCGGGGTCACGCAGCCGAGCATGGCTCGGCGCTACACAAAGCTGTCGGCCGGTCTCACGAGGTGAGACACCGGGCTGGCATTGTCGCCCATTGCCCCCATCTGGTCACCTCGGTAGGCTGACCGATTGCCGCCCTCTCGCTGGCCCGGCGGCCCAGCCACGCCCCCACAACCGGATTCCCCATGGCGATGGATTTCATCCGCATCCGCGGCGCGCGGACGCACAACCTCAAGAACATCGACCTCGACCTGCCTCGCGACAAACTGATCGTGATCACCGGCCTGTCCGGTTCGGGCAAGTCATCGCTGGCGTTCGACACCATCTATGCCGAGGGCCAGCGGCGTTACGTCGAGTCCCTGTCGGCGTATGCGCGGCAGTTCCTGAGCGTGATGGAAAAGCCGGATCTGGACCATATCGAAGGCCTGTCGCCGGCGATCTCGATCGAGCAGAAGTCGACCTCGCACAACCCGCGCTCGACGGTCGGCACGATCACCGAGATCTACGACTACCTGCGCCTGCTGTACGCACGTGTCGGCACCCCGCGTTGCCCCGACCACGGCTATCCGCTGGAAGCGCAGACGGTCAGCCAGATGGTCGACCATATGCTGACGCTGGACCCGGAACAGCGCTACATGCTGCTGGCACCGGTGATCCGCGACCGCAAGGGCGAGCACGCACAGGTGTTCGACCAGCTGCGCGCGCAGGGTTTCGTGCGTGTGCGCGTCGATGGCGAGCTGTACGAAATCGATGCGGTGCCGCCGCTGGCACTACGCCAGAAGCACACCATCGAAGCGGTGATCGATCGCTTCCGCCCGCGCGAAGACATCAAGCAGCGCCTGGCCGAGAGCTTCGAAACGGCCTTGAAGCTGGGTGATGGCATGGCGTCGGTGCAGTCGCTGGACGACGCCGGTGCGACCCCTACCCTGTTCTCGTCCAAGTATTCCTGCCCGGTCTGCGACTACTCGCTGCCCGAACTGGAGCCGCGCCTGTTCTCGTTCAACGCACCGATGGGCGCCTGCCCCGGTTGCGATGGACTGGGCATGGCCGAATTCTTCGATCCCTCGCGCGTGGTGGTGCATCCCGAGCTGTCGCTGGCTGCCGGTGCCGTGCGCGGCTGGGATCGCCGCAATGCCTATTACTTCCAGTTGATCGCCTCGCTGGCCAAGCACTACAAGTTCGACACCGACGCGGCGTGGAACTCGCTGCCGGCCAAGGTGCAGCAGGCCGTGCTGTATGGCAGCGGCGAGGAAGCGATCACCTTCACCTACTTCACCGAGGCCGGTGGCCGCACCCAGCGCAAGCATCGCTTCGAAGGCATCATTCCCAACCTCGAACGCCGCTACAAGGAAACCGAGTCGGCGGCGGTGCAGGAAGAGCTGGGCAAGTACATCAGCGAGCATGCCTGCCCCGAGTGCAACGGCGCACGCCTGAACAAGGCCGCGCGCAACGTGTTCGTGGCCGATCGCCCGCTGCCGGAACTGGTGGTGCTGCCGATCGATGAAGCGCTGAAGTTCTTCAGCGAACTGAGCCTGCCGGGCTGGCGCGGCGAGATCGCTGCGAAGATCGTCAAGGAGATCGGTGAGCGTCTCGGCTTCCTGGTCGATGTGGGTCTGGATTACCTGACCCTGGAGCGCAAGGCCGACACCCTGTCCGGTGGCGAGGCACAGCGCATCCGCCTGGCCAGCCAGATCGGTGCCGGCCTGGTGGGCGTGATGTACGTGCTCGATGAGCCGTCCATCGGCCTGCACCAGCGCGACAACGAGCGCCTGCTGGGCACCCTCACCCGCCTGCGCGACCTCGGCAACACGGTGATCGTGGTCGAGCATGACGAAGATGCGATCCGCCTGGCCGACTACGTGCTGGACATCGGGCCGGGCGCGGGTGTGCATGGCGGCGAGATCGTCGGCCAGGGCAGCCTGCAGGACCTCCTCGATGCACCGCGTTCGCTGACCGGCCAGTACCTGTCGGGCAAGCGCGCGATCAAGATCCCGGCGCGCCGGCACAAGCCGAACCCGAAGATGACGCTGCATCTGCGTGGTGCCACCGGCAACAACCTGAAAGGCGTGGACCTGGCCATTCCGGCGGGGCTGCTGACCTGCGTGACCGGCGTGTCCGGCTCGGGCAAGTCGACCCTGATCAACGACACCCTGTTCTCGCTGGCTGCCAACGAGATCAACGGCGCCTCGCACCCGATCGCGCCTTACAAGGAGATCGATGGCCTGGACCTGTTCGACAAGGTGGTGGACATCGACCAGTCGCCGATCGGCCGCACCCCGCGTTCGAACCCGGCCACCTATACCGGTCTGTTCACTCCCCTGCGCGAGCTGTTCGCACAGGTGCCCGAATCGCGTGCGCGCGGTTATTCGCCGGGCCGCTTCAGTTTCAACGTGCGTGGTGGCCGCTGCGAGGCCTGCCAGGGCGATGGCCTGATCAAGGTCGAGATGCACTTCCTGCCGGACGTGTACGTGCCCTGCGACGTCTGCCATGGCAAGCGCTACAACCGCGAAACGCTGGAGATCCTGTACAAGGGCTTCAACATCAACGACGTGCTGGAAATGACCGTCGAAGATGCGTTGAAGCTGTTCGAGCCGGTACCGTCCATCGCCCGCAAGCTGGAAACCCTGGTCGATGTCGGCCTGAGCTACATCAAGCTGGGCCAGAGCGCGACCACGCTGTCCGGTGGTGAAGCGCAGCGCGTGAAGCTGTCCAAGGAACTGTCGCGCCGCGATACCGGCCGCACTCTGTACATCCTCGACGAGCCGACCACCGGCCTGCACTTCCACGACATCGAGGCACTGCTCGGCGTGCTGCACAAGCTGCGCGACGAGGGCAACACGGTGGTGGTGATCGAGCACAATCTGGACGTCATCAAAACCGCGGACTGGATCGTCGACCTGGGTCCGGAAGGCGGTCATCGCGGCGGCACCATCCTGGTGACCGGCACGCCGGAAGACGTGGCCGCATGCCCGGATTCGTACACCGGCCAGTTCCTCGCCCGGATGCTGCCGTCCACCGATGCGCGACCGGACCAGCCCGCCGCCGTGGCCAACAAGCCCGATGCGCGCCCGCCGCGCAAGGTGAAGCCCGAGAAGCCGGCCAAGAAGGCCGCCGCCGCCAAGAGCACCGGCAAGGCCAGCAAGACCGCCACGGCCGGCACCAAGAAGAAGAAGGACGCCTGATGAGCAGCGAACACAAGATCCTGGCCCGCATTCCGATCAGCGTGCGCTGGCGTGACATGGACAGCATGGGCCACGTCAACAACGCCAAGTACATCTCCTACCTGGAAGAGGCGCGCGTGCGCTGGATGCTGGGCGTGGAAGGCGTGTCGATGACCGACCGCATCGCACCGGTGGTGGCTGCCACCAACGTCAACTACCGGTTGCCGATCGTGTGGCCCAACGACATCCTGGTCGAGCTGTTCGTCGAGCGCCTGGGCAACAGCAGCGTGACCATCGGTCATCGCATCGTCGACCAGCAGGATGAGTCGAAGCTGTATTCGGACGGCAACGTGGTGGTGGTGTGGATGGACACGCAGACCGGCAAGAGTGCGCCACTGCCGGACGCGATCCGCAACGCGTCGAGCTGACACATCTGGTAGATGCCGACCTTGGTCGGCACCGGCCCGCCGGGCATGGCCCGGCGCTACCGTTCCACATCAAAGGACTGACATGATCCACCAGACTGAACTGCGCGACCTGCTGCCCGGCATGGTCCCCTTCCCCGCCGACGTATTCCCCGCTGACCAGGGTTGGCTTGGCCAGCACCTGCTGCCGCTGCTGAAGATCGACCTCGGCGCGCTGCGCCCGGAACTGGCCGGCCAGGCCGCGACCCTGCTGTGTCCGATCGAGCCCTATGAAGGCTGCATCGGCGAAGCCACCGAAGAACACCACAACGCGTTCACCGGCACCAACTGGATCGCCTTTGAATTGACCGCCGACAACCGCATGCGTTTCCTCGGTGAGGAGGGCTACTTCATCGGCGACCAGGTGCAGGACGACGACGCGCTGGAGCACATCACGGAGATGCGTGAGAGCTACAGCAAGGCACACGCGTACTTCCAGCAGCATGGACGCCTGGCCAGCTATTCGCGCTATGGCGATGGCGAGCCTGGCGAGCAGGCCTACCTTGATGTGCTGGGCGGGCAGATCTCGACCGGCAACTGGATTGAAACCGCGGAGATTCCTGCTGCCTTCGCGCTGGCGTTCACCGAGGCGGCCGACGACCGCCATGCGCCGGACGATGCCGAGTGCGCGATCATCACCCGCGATGGCAGGAAATTCTTCGCCGTGGCCGAAGTGGCCGGCTACAACTGGTGCGCCACCGGTGCCGATGCGATCGTGATGTTGTACGAACCGGAAAGCCGCACGGTGCTGTTCTCGTACGACTGGTCGTAAGCCCCACCGCGCTGCGCGCTCGCCGGGCATGGCCCGGCGCTACCAGTGTCGATTCGGCCGTGATGCCTGGGATAGCGCCGGGCCATGCCCGGCAGAACGAGCACCACGTTACGGCGCGGCCTTGCGCACGGTCAGCGTCGTACCCGCTTCACCACCGCCTTCCAACTGCAGCCGCAGCGGCACGGCCTGTCCCTCCTTCAGCGCACCCTTGCCATCCATCAGCATCAGGTGCAGGCCGCCAGGTTTCAGCTCGGCACGCGCGCCCGGCGCCAGCGGCAGGCGTTCGATCGCGCGCATCCGGCTGATGCCGTCCACCACCGTGGTTTCGTGCAATGACACATCACCGAACGCAACGCTGCTGGCACCGGTGATGGTCACGGCCTTGCTGCAGCCGTTGCGGATTGTCCCGTAGCCAGCGGTCATCGGCATCGCCGGATTCGGCGGCATCCGCGCCCAGCCCTGTTCCACCGTCACGCAGCGCTGTTCGGCCGCCGACGCCGATGCTGCAAGCGCACACAGCACGAACAGTACGCCAACGCATGGTTTGGTTATCATCGCCCAGGTTCCTTCTTCGCAACGAGACCCGCAGCATGACGACGCTCATCGAGGTGATCAACCATGGCCCCATCCGCGAACTGCGGCTGGCGCGGCCGCCGGTCAATGCCCTGGACACCGAGTTGTGCCGGCAGTTGATCCACGCCATCGAACTGGCGATGGCCGAAGACGCGCACGGCATCGTGCTGTCCGGCAGCGAGCGTATCTTCACCGGCGGCATGGACGTGCCGCACCTGCTCTCGCATGGCGATGACAAGCACAAGCTGCTGGACACCTGGAACGCGTTCTTCGGCGCGGTACGCACGCTTGCCGAGAGCCGCATCCCGGTGGTTGCGGCGATCACTGGCCATGCACCGGCCGGCGGCTGCGTGCTGGCCCTGTGCTGCGACTACCGGGTGATGGCACGCAGTGCCGATCCGGCGCGCCCGTACGCCATCGGCCTTAACGAAGTGCAGGTCGGCCTGATCGCACCGGAAGGCATCCAGCGCCTGTTGCGCCGTGCGGTGGGCGCACACCGCTCCAGCGTCCTGCTGGCCACCGGCGCACTGGTCCCCGCCGAACAGGCTCTGCAGATCGGCCTGGTGGATGAACTGGTTGATGGCGAGCTGGTGGTGGCCCGCGCGGTGGCCTGGCTGCAGGACCTGCTGAAGCAGCCGCGGCAGCCGATGCTGCTGACCCGGGCCATCGCCCGCGCGGAGCTGCACGACGCCCTGCACCCGGACCTGATCCAGCTCGACCGCTTCGTCGAGGCCTGGTTCGCCCCGGATGCGCAGAACGCGCTGCAGGCGCTGGTCGCCCGGCTGGGCAAATAATGCTGCCGGGCTGCTGCCCGGCACCCGCAGAAACCAAAGCAGCCACCGCGGATCCGTCTGCGGATTGCGGTGAGGCCGGAACAGGCGGGACACGCCGTGAACCCTTCCTTGGGGGCTCGTAGGCGCCATCCATGGCGCCTGCGGTCCCGCCTGTCCCGGCCTCCCCGCCTCGGACAGTTGGTCGCATGCCCTCCGTAAAGCCAAGCCATGCTCGGCTGAAGGGGTGGCGGTCTGTGGAAAACGGGAAGGAGGGGGCCATGCGCACCGGTATAATCGAGCCCTCTTTCATCGCTGTGGCCGCCCCCTTGAACGACACGCCCGAACCCGTCGTCTCCGAGCTGATCGATCTGCTCACCCTGGAGCGGCTGGAGGACAACCTGTTCCGCGGCCAGAGCCGCGACATCGGTACCAAGTACGTGTTCGGCGGGCAGGTGCTGGGCCAGGCCCTGGCGGCCGCCCAGGCCACGGTCGACAACGGTCGCCATGTGCACTCGCTGCATGCCTATTTCCTGCGCGCCGGCAACATCGACCATCCGATCGTCTACGACGTCGACCGTACCCGCGACGGCGGCAGCTTTTCGGTACGCCGGGTGACCGCGATCCAGCACGGCAAGGTGATCTTCTTCTGTGCGGCCTCGTTCCAGCAGGCCGAATCCGGTGCCGAGCACCAGCACAAGATGCCCGAAGTGCCGCAGCCGGAAGACATCGAACCGAACAGGCCGCTGCCGGCGGAGGTGCTCGAGCGCCTGCCGATCAAGGTGCAGCGCTGGCTGTCGCGCGGTGGTCCGTTCGAGTTCCGCCATGTGTATCCGCGCGATGAACTGAACCCGCCCAAGCGCCCGCCCTACCACCAGGTCTGGCTGCGCCTGAGCGAGCCAGTAGGCGATGCTCCCGAGCTGCACCAGGCGCTGCTGGCCTACGCGTCGGACTTCCACCTGCTGGGCACGGCGACCTTCCCGCACGGCATCAGCTACTACCATCCGCACGTGCAGATGGCCTCGCTGGACCACGCGATCTGGTTCCATCGCCCGTTCCGCGCCGACGACTGGCTGCTGTACTCGCTGGACAGCCCCAGCGCGCAGGATTCGCGCGGCCTGGCCCGCGGCCAGTTCTTCACCCGTGATGGCGTGCTGGTTGCCAGCACCGCCCAGGAAGGCTTGATCCGCGTGGTTCCGGACCAGGCAGCAGCGGCCGCCGTGCCGGCCAAGGATTGATCCGATGCGTCAGATTTTCAGCAGCCAGCGCGTGGAAACCGTGGAAGGCGTGGCCGAGCTCCTGCGCAGTCACGACATCCAGGTGAAGGTCACCAACGGGCGTTCGTACAAGACGCGCCGCCGCGGCCAGTTCAGCTATACCGACCTGGGCAATGCCGGTGCCTACCCGGCGGTCTGGGTCGTGCGTGCCGACGACCAGCCGCGTGCGCGCGAAATCCTGCGCGACGCCCGCCTGCTCGACACCACCCGCCGTGACCACCCGACCGCCGAGTTCGCTTTCCGCGATGATGTGCAGGAAAGTGCCGGTGGTCGTGGCTGGGCCTGGCGCATCCGCATCGCCCTGTTGGTGGTGATCGCCGGCGTGGCACTGGTGATCGGCCTGCGCCATCGCGGCGCCCCTGCCCCCGCAACTCCGGTGCCCGCCCAGCAGGCCCAGCCGCAACCGCAGCAAGCCCAACCGGCCGCGCCGGCACCGCCGGAAGAAGAGGAAGTGCGGGTCCGCATCCAGCCGGCGAAGTAGTGCCGGCCGCTGGCCGGCAACCGCAGGTAGCGCCGGGCCATGCCCGGCGAGCGCAGCGGCCACAATGCCTGACAGGACAGCCGCCGGGCACGGCCCAGCGCTACCGGAAGAGGGCAGGTCACATTCCGCACGCGCCTCCGTCATGGGACACAATCCCTGCAGGAGCCCGCCGCCATGACGACCTTCGCCGCAAGCATCGACGACACACTGCACCGCGAACTGCCGGCCGCCAGCGGCGGTTGCCAGCATGCCTATGGGCGCATCGTGCTGGCCTGCCAGAACACGGTCACCGCCATCGCCCTGGCCATCACCGGCGACCGCCAGGCCAGCGAGGACATCGCCCAGGAAGCGTTCGTGAAGGGCTGGCAGCAGCTGCACCAGCTGCGCAGCGCGAGCAGCTTCCTGCCCTGGCTGCGGCAGATCACCCGCAACCTCGCCCGTGACTGGCTGCGCGCACAACGTGGCAGACCGCTGAGCGGCGAAGCTGCCGAAGTGGCCTTGACCATGGCTGCGGATCCGGCCCCCTGCGCGGCGGATCGCCTGCAGCGGCTGGAAGAGGAAATCGCCGCAGAGGACATCATCTCTGCCCTGCCCGCCGACAGCCGCGAAGTACTGCTGCTGTATTACCGCGAGGGCCAGCATTCGCAGCAGGTCGCTGACCTGCTCGGGCTCAGTGACGCTGCAGTACGCAAGCGCCTGTCACGCGCCCGTGCGCAGGTGCGCGAGGGCCTGCTGCAGCGCTTCGGTGAATTCGCCCGCAGCAGCGCGCCGAGTGCTGCGTTCGCAACGGCGGTGGTGTCGATGGTGATGATCGCCGCGCCCGGCACTGCCAGCGCGGCGATCCTGCTGGGAACCGGCGTCGGCGTGGGTGGCAGCAAGCTCGGCCTGGGTGGCGCCAGCGCTGCCGGCGGTACCGCGCTCGGCTCGCTGACCGCTACGCTGAGCCAGCTGCAGATGCTGCCCGCGTCAAGCTGGGCCGCGATCATCGGTGGCGTCGTCGGTGGCGCGCTCGGCAGCTATCTCGGCGGCCGTTTCCTGCTGTCGTACGCCGAGACCGGCGCCGAGCAGGTCCAGGTCCGCCGCTTCGTCAATCTCAGCACCGGCACCAGTCTGGGCTGGTGCCTGGCCATCCTGTTCACCGTGCTGCTGCAGGCACCTATGTGGACGCAGCTGTTGGTGCTGGCGCTGGGCCTGGTCGTGGTCAACTACCAGTGCCTGGTGACACTGCGGCGCATCATGGCGCCGCTGCTCGCGCGTGATGCAGCACGGCGTGGGCGTCACGGGATCAACTGGAAGTACGAATCCATGTACGGCCTGACCGGCATGATGGCGGTGAACCTGATGGTCATCGGTGCCCTGGCCTACACGACGACGCTCAGCGGCCGCCTGTAACGGACAACGCCGGCATCACGCCGGCGTTGTCGTCGATCACTGCAGTGAAAATCAGCGCTGCGGCTTCGGCGCGGCGCCGTCACGCGGGCCGCCGTGGCGCGGGCCACCGTGCATCGGGCCCTTGGCGGCGTCGAACTCGGCCTTGCTCAGCTGGCCGTCCTTGTTGGTATCGGCGGCGGCGAACCAAGCGTCACGATGCTGCTTCATGCGCAGCTCGCGGTCGGCCTTGTCCAGGTAGCCATCCTTGTTGAGGTCGAGCTGGTCGAAACGCTCTGCCAGGCGAGGATCGGCCTTGGCTTCCTCACGACTGATGCGGCCATCCTTGTTCGCGTCCAGCTTGGCCCAGCGCTCGCCGCCGCGACCACCGTGGCGGCCATGCTTCCAGCGCGGCAGCTCATCACGCGAGAGCTTGCCGTCCTTGTTCTTGTCCAGCTCATCGAACTTCGCGGCCAGGCGCGGGTTGGCCGCCGCTTCGCTGCGGTCGATGAAGCCATCGCCATTGGTATCCAGCTTGGCCGGGCGCGGTGCCGGTGCAGCCGGGGTGTCGGCGGCCAAGGCGATACCGGTCGCGGAGGTGCCGAGCAGCAGGGCCAGCAGCAGGGGGGTACGGATCATGGGGTCACTCCTGGGAATGGGATTGGCATCGGGGTGAACACCTCACCCTCGGAGGACAACAACGCCTGACCACGACCTCGGTTGACGCAGCCGCCCGTTCCATTCATCCGGCGGACAGTCGCGGCCATTGCGACACGCTGGAGCTATGCTGTGCCCATGGCGAGACACGGCGACAGAGACGACGAACTGCGACTGTTCCAGACCGGCGAGCACCCCTGCGGGTACTGGCCGGACCGGGTCGCGCGCGATCTGGTGCTGGACCCGCAGGACCGTCGCCTCGGCGGGCTGTACCCGCTGGCCCTGAGCTGGGGCTTCCGCCGCAGCGGTGATCTGGTCTATCGCCCGCATTGCGCGAACTGCCACGCCTGCGTGGCTGTGCGCATTCCGGTGGCGCGCTTCGCCCCCGACCGCAGCCAGCGCCGCTGCGCCGCCCGCAATGCCGACCTGGAAGTGCGCATCACTGCGGCCATGCCGCGTGAGGATCTGTTCGAGCTGTACCACCGCTACCTGGTGCATCGTCACGCCAAGGGCGGCATGGACGACCACGGCCCGCACGAGTTCGAGCAGTTCCTGATCGGCAGCTGGTCGCACACACGCTTCATGGAAATGCGCCTGCCCGGCCACGACGGCCAGCCCAGCCAGCTGCTGGGCGTGGCGGTGACCGACGTGACCGAGCACGGGCTGTCGGCGGTCTATACCTTCTTCGACCCCGCCCATGCCGCGCGCGGGCTGGGCACATTCGCGATCCTGCAGCAGCTGGAGTGGGCCCGCCGCGAGGGCCTGCCACATCTGTACCTGGGCTACTGGATCCGTGAGCACCAGAAGATGGATTACAAGCGGCGCTACCGCCCGCTGGAGGCCTACGACGGCCGCCGCTGGCATGATTTCGACGACGATCTGGACGGACGCTGACAAACCACTGACACCGGGCCGGGTGCACAATACGGCCCATGAACGCCAAACCCCTGATCCTCGGCCTGGCCCTGCTCTGTGGCGCCACCGCTCCCGCCTTCGCCACGTCCCCCGCGATGACCGAAAAACCGTCTGCAGCGCTGCGCCTGGCTACCTACAACACCTCGCTGTATTCGGACGAAGCCGGCGGCCTGATCGCCGAGCTGGAAGGCGACAGCGAACACGCACGCAAGATTGCTGCGGTACTGCAGCAGGCGCGTCCGGACCTGGTGCTGCTGAACGAATTCGACTTCGACGACGCCCATCGCGCTGCCGACCTGTTCCAGAAGCGCTACCTGGAAGTGGCCCAGCCCGGTGGCGGCAAGCCGCTGCACTTCGCCTACCGCTACCTGGCACCGGTGAACACCGGCGTGCCCAGCGGCCTGGACCTGGACAACAACGGCGTGGTCGGCGGCGAAGGCCGTGGCCGCGGCAACGACGCCTGGGGCTACGGCCTGCATCCGGGTCAGTACGGCATGCTGGTGCTGTCGCGTTACCCGATCGACGAAGCCAAGGTGCGCAGCTTCCAGCTGCTGAAGTGGAGTGCGATGCCCGGCGCGATCCGCCCGATCGATCCGCGTACCGGCAAGAGCTTCTACAACGACACCGTCTGGTCGCAGCTGCGGCTGTCGTCGAAGTCGCATTGGGATGTGCCGGTAAAGACCCCGGCCGGCGTGGTGCACGCGCTGGTCTCGCACCCGACCCCGCCGGTGTTCGACGGCCCGGAAAAGCGCAACGCCGCGCGCAACCACGACGAACTGCGCCTGTGGCAGGAATACCTGTCCAAGGGTGAAAAGCCGTGGTTGTGCGACGACAAGGGCCAATGCGGCGGTCTGGCTCAGGATGCACGCTTCGTCATCCTTGGCGACCTCAACAACGATCCGGTCGATGGCGATGGCCGCCACGAGGCGATCGTCGAACTGATCGAGAACGCCCGCGTCCTGCGCTACCCCACCCCGCGCAGCGTCGGCGCCGAGCAGACCAGCTTGGCCTATGCGGCGAAGGGCATCGAACGCAAGGGCGCACCGTTCCATGCCACCGGCGACTTCGGGCCGAAGTCCGGCACCATGCGCCTGGACTACGTGCTGCCCTCGACCGGTTTCGAGTACATCGGCAGCGGCGTGTTCTGGCCGGCCAATGAAAGTGCCGAAGCGAAGATCGCCGACGGCAGCGACCACCACCTGGTGTGGGTGGATGTGAAGCCGTAAGGCGGTATTGATGGGGTACCGACCAACGGTCGGTACCCACGGGAATGTGGCCGCCGGGCATGGCCCGGCGCTACCGGTTTACGGGCGCAGTTCGACGCCGATTACTTCTGCAGCATCACGCGCGATGGCACGCGCCTCGTCGATGGTGTCTGCGCGCGCCAGGGTCACGCCGACACGGCGATGGCCATGCACGCTGGGCTTGCCGAACAGGCGCACGGCGGTATCCGGCACCTGCAGCGCGGCGGCCACGTTGTTGAAGTACGGCACGCCCTCGCCATGCGCCAGCAGCGCGCACGAGGCCGACGCGCCACTCTGACGGATCACCGGAATCGGCAGGCCAAGAATGGCCCGCGCATGCAGTGCGAACTCGCTCAGCTCCTGCGACACCAGCGTCACCAGGCCGGTGTCATGCGGACGTGGCGATACTTCGCTGAACCACACCTCGTCGCCCTTCACGAACAGCTCGACACCGAACAGGCCCCAGCCACCCAGGTCGTCGGTGATCGCGCGCGAAATCTCCTCGGCACGCGCCAGCGCCTTGTCCGACATCGGCTGCGGCTGCCAGCTTTCGCGATAGTCGCCATCCTTCTGCAGGTGCCCGATCGGCGCGCAGAACGAAGTACCACCGGCGTGGCGCACCGTCAGCAGGGTGATCTCGTAGTCGAAGTCGATGAAACCCTCGACGATGCAGCGGCCGGCACCGGCACGGCCACCGGTCTGCGCATACTCCCAGGCCGGGGCGATGTCCGCCTCGCTGCGCAGCGTGCTCTGGCCCTTGCCCGAGGACGACATCACCGGCTTGACCACGCACGGCAGGCCGATCGCGGCCACGGCGTCGCGGTACTCGGCCTCGGTATCGACAAAGCGGTACGGCGAGGTCGGCAGGCCCAGCGTCTCGGCGGCCAGGCGGCGGATGCCCTCACGGTCCATGGTCAGGCGCGCCGCACGGGCAGTCGGGATCACCCGCAGGCCCTGCTCCTGTTCCAGCTGCACCAGGGTCTCGGTATGGATCGCCTCGATCTCCGGCACCACCAGGTGCGGCTGCTCCTGCGCGATCAACTGGCGCAGGGCCATCGCATCCAGCATGTCGATCACGTGCGAGCGGTGTGCCACCTGCATGGCCGGGGCATCGGCGTAACGGTCGGCGGCAATCACTTCCACGCCCAACCGCTGCAGCTCGATGGCCACCTCCTTGCCAAGTTCGCCCGAGCCCAGCAGCAGCACGCGGGTGGCGGAGGGGGACAGCGGGGTTCCAAGCTTGGCCATGGCGGGGTTCCAGCAGCAATGTGAAGGCGGGTGGGCATTCTATCCGGTCCGGCCGAAGTGCCTGAGCAAGCCCACCCGACGAACGGCAGCCCGAATGTGATATCAATTTGATATCTTCATTTCGAACCCTCAAGGACGTACCGCCATGAAAGAGAAGTCGCTGTCCTCCCTCAACGGCCTGGGCGCGCTCGCCGGGTCCCTGGTCGTGGCCCTCGCCGGCGGCGCCCTGTTCGTGGCCGGGGTTGCGGCGAAGGCCAGCACTGGCTCGCCCAATGTGCTGCTGCTCCTGGCCGGCCTGCTGATCGCCGCGCTGGCCCTGGTCGCGCTGGCCGGCCTGTATACCGTGCAGCCCAACCAGGCGGCGGTGGTCAGCCTGTTCGGCAAGTACGTAGGCACCGTCAAGGACAACGGCCTGCGCTGGAACAATCCCTTCTTCAGCAAGCGCCGCGTGAGCCAGCGCGTGCGCAACTTCGAGAGCGGCAAGCTGAAGGTCAACGAGCTGGACGGCAGCCCGATCGAGATCGCCGCGGTGATCGTCTGGCAGGTGGTCGACGCCTCCGAAGCGGTCTACAACGTGGACGACTACGAGAGCTTCGTGCACATCCAGTCCGAATCGGCGCTGCGCGCGATGGCCACCAGCTATCCCTACGACCAGCACGAGGACGGCCAGCTGGCACTGCGCAGCCACGCCAGCGAGATCTCCCAGCACCTGAAGAACGAACTGGCCGAGCGCCTGGCCGATGCCGGCGTGCAGGTGATCGATGCGCGCATCAGCCACCTCGCCTACGCCGCCGAGATCGCCCAGGCGATGCTGCAGCGTCAACAGGCAAACGCGGTGATCGCCGCACGCTCGCGTATCGTTGCCGGTGCGGTCGGCATGGTCGAGATGGCGCTGGCCGAACTGCAGAAGAACGGCGTGGTGCAGCTGGATGAGGAGCGCAAGGCGCACATGGTCAGCAACCTGTTGACCGTGCTGTGCTCGGACCGCGGCACGCAGCCGGTCGTCAACACCGGCTCGCTGTACTGAGCCACCCTCGCAACGGGGCGCCCCACCGCCCCGCCAGGAGTCTGCATGAGCGAGAAAAAAGCCTATCCGCTGCGCATCAACGCCGAGGTCCTGGCGGCCGCACAGCGCTGGGCGGACGATGAACTGCGCAGCCTCAACGCGCAGATCGAATACGTGCTGCGCGACGCACTGCGCAAGGCAGGACGCCTGCCGAAACCCAAGCCATCGTCGGAGGACAAGGAATGAGCAAGCGCTGGAGCTACCTGACCGTCGAGGTCAAGACCACCATGATGGGCCTGCAGAAAGCCGACGACATCCAGGCCGAACTCAGCCGCCAGGGCCAGCTGGGCTGGGAACTGGTCAACATCATCATCCCGGCGCCGATGCGCCCGGCCCTGCTGGTCTTCAAGAAGGAGCTGTGACCATGAGCGCACGCCGTTCGTTGCTGGCTGTTTCCCTCGCCCTGTTGTCCGCCAGTGCAGCTGCGGGTGAACCGCAGCAGGTTGCAGCACGCCTGCTCGATCACCTGCAGGCCGGGCGGATCGCCGACGCCGAAGCCATGCTGACCCCACAGATGGCCGCGGCCGTGCCTGCCGACAAGCTGCAGGGCCTGTGGCAATCGCTGGGTGAACTGAAGCAGCGCGGGCCGGCGCACAGCAGCGAGCAGCAGGGCCTGCACCTGGTCGACGTCCCCCTGCAGTTCGCCAGTGGCGCGGTGATCGCGCAGGTGGCGGTAAACGCGCAGGACAAAGTGGCGGGGCTGCTGCTACGCCCGGCCCCGGCCGCAAAGGCACCGCCACCGCCGTCCGACGCGAACTACAGCGAAGCCGATTTCAGCGTACCGCAGGCGCGCGGCGCACTGCCCGGCACGCTGTCCCTGCCCAAGGGCAAAGGACCGTTCCCGGCCGTAGTGCTGGTGCATGGTTCTGGCCCGCAGGATCGCGACGAAACCATCGGCGGCAACCGCCCGTTCCTGGACATCGCGCGCGGCCTGGCCGCACACGGCATCGCAGTGCTGCGCTACGACAAGCGCACCCATGCCCGCCCGCAGGATTTCCAGAGCGGCAACTTCAACGTTGATGACGAGACCACTGACGACGCCGTCGCCGCGTTGGGCGCATTGGCGGCGGACCCACGCATCGACGGCAAGCGGATCTTCGTGCTCGGCCACAGCCAGGGCGGCATGCTCGCCCCGCGCATCGCCAGCCGCTGGCCACAGGCGCGCGGCGCGATCCTGTGGGCCGCGCCGGCGCGCACGTTGCTTGAGCTGCTGCCGGAGCAGAACCGCTACCTGCTGTCGCTGGACGGCTCGATCAGTGCGCCTGAGCAGGCGTTCCTGGACAAGCTGGCGGCGCAGATCGCCGCCGCCCGCAGCGACACGCCTGCAGCCGCCAGCGAACTGCCACTGGGCGTGCCGCAGACGTTCTGGAAAAGCATCGAAGCGGTGAACGCACGTGGCGATGCGGTGGCGCTGAAAAAACCACTGCTGATGCTGCACGGCGGCCGCGACTTCCAGGTACCGGAAACGGATTGGGCACTGTGGAAAACAGCCTTGGCCGAGCGCAAGGATGTGCAATGGAAGGTCTACCCTGCCCTCAACCATATCGGCATCGCTGGCAGCGGCTCCAGTTCATTGAAGGAATACGCGCAGCCGGGCCACGTCGATGGGCAGCTGATCGATGACGTCGCGCGTTGGGTGGAGTCGCAACGATGAGCGGCAGTGATGCACGTCCGTTCGACGTCGCCGAAAGCTCCTCGCTGCGGGTGCTGTGGGTGCTGCTGCCACTGCTGGCGGTACTGGGCGTCGGCATCTGGTCGCAGCTGCACGACAGCCGCACCGACGCTCCCTGGATGGAGGTCACGCTGTCGCCCCCGTTTTTCCTGATGAGTGGCAGCGCGGCATGGAGCCTGGCGGTGATCGTGCTGATGGGCGTCGGCCTGGGCTGGGCGTTTTTCCGCCGCCGGGTGGAGCTGGCAGATAACGTACTGGACGTGCGTTCGACGCTGTACCGCCGCCGCACCCCGGTGGCCGACCTGCTGCTGGACCAGGCCGAGGTGGTCGACCTCGGCCGTGATCGCCGCTACGGCATCCGCTTCAAGACCAACGGCTACAGCATGCCCGGCTTCTACTCCGGGCACTTCCGCCTGCAGGGCGGCGGCAAGGGCTTTGCCCTGGTCACCGACCGCGCGCGCACGCTGGTGATTCCGGTGCGCGGCGGCAGCACCCTGCTGCTCAGCCTGGAGCGCCCGCAGGCCCTGCTGGAGGCGCTGCGCAAGGTGGCCGCCACGGCGCCACGGCAGTAAGCTGGGTCGATGCACCGCACCACTCCACTGTTGATCAACACCGAGACCGTCGAACTGTGGCCAGCGCCGCTGCTGCGCGCGCGCAGCAATCTCGACGCCCGCCTGCTGGCGCGTGCGCAATGGGTATTGCGGCGCAAGCAGGATGGCCGCTACCTGGCGGCGATACTGGCGCACGGCGTGCACTCGCTGGTGCCGCGCCTGCCGCGCGAACCGGGCGTGGAGGAAGCGCTGGCGTTGCTGGATGGCGCGCGATCACGGCCGTTCGGCACTGCACTGGAAGTGCAGTGGCTGCCACTGGCCGGCCTGCAGCAGCGCCTGCAACAGCTGGGCCTGGATGCAAAGCGCTATGCGCAGGACAGCGGGCTGGCACTGGAGGCAGAGCCCTGCCTGCTGCACTCCGCCGGACGTGACCGCTTCGCGCGCCCGTTGTGGCTGCGTCGCGGCGCCGCGCAGGGTTGGCGACGGATGCGCCTGCATGCCGCGCGGGATGGCATTGCACTGGACGCGATCTCCGGCTTCCGCAGCCATGCGTATCAGCTCGGCATTTTCGAACGGAAGTTGGCGCGCGGGCAGAGTGTGCCGCAGATCCTGCAGGTCAATGCCGCGCCAGGATTCAGCGAACACCACAGTGGTCACGCGCTGGACATCGGCACACCGGGGGACGCGCCGGCAGAAGAGACCTTCGAGGCGACGGCCGCGTTTGCATGGCTGCAGGCCAATGCGGGGGCACACGGGTTCCATCTGAGCTATCCGCGCGACAACCCGCATGGGATCGTCTACGAACCGTGGCACTGGTGCTGGAAACCGGCCAACGGCTGAGCCCCTCGTGGCGAACGCTTGACTGCGATCCCGGGTTGGCCGGGAGGGTGGGCGGCGCAGGGGCCGCTGCAAGTACGTCCATGTAAGCTCGGGCGCGCCATCCATGGCGCTTACGCCCCTGCGCCGCCCACCCTCCCGGCCACGGACAGTTTCCGCGTGCGTTCGCCACGGAATGGAACAAGAGAGCAAAAGGCAGAAGCGGGTCGCTGCGCTTGAAGCCGGGCATGGCCCGGCGCTATCGATGTGTGGGCGCTGCGGTCACCGCCTCAATGCATTGATCGCCAGCAGCACCCATCCGGCCATCAGCGTGGTGCCTCCTACCGGCGCCAGCCGCGTCGGCCACTGCCACAGCGCACCGCCGACCAGGCTGCCGGAGAACAGCAGCACGCCCAACAGCAACACGTACAACGCCAGATGCGCGATCGCACCCTGCGTGCGCGGGCCGAGGGCCACCAGTACCGCACCGTGGGCAAACGCATACAGCGCCGCCATGTTCAGGTGCTGCTGCGCCAGCGGATCGGACACGCCATGCGCGGCATAGGCGGACAGACCGATCGAGGCGGCCGCCAGCAGCGCCCCCAGGCAGGCCAGCAACGACGGTTTACGCGCGCGTCGTTCGGAATTGAACATGACAGCTCCTTGCGCAATGCCCGACACCGGGCTCGGGATGAAAAAAAACGCGCCGCAGGGAGCGGCGCGTTTTTGTGTCCAACACTACATGGGTCAGCCGAGGCTTACTTGACGGCCCAGTAGATGTCGTACGTCGCTTCCGGGGTGAACGACTTGTCCACGCCGTCCTTCCAGGTTTCGTACGGACGGTCGATGACTTCGTTACCCGAGGTCACGGCCCAGGCGCGCAGGGCGCTGCGGGCAACGTCCAGACCCGCCATGTGGCCGGTGTAGGCCGCATGTGCCGAACGGTGCGGAGCAACGCGGACGTACTTGACCGGAGCGCCACCGTCGATCTTGACGGTCAGCTGTTCGGCCGGCACGCCTTCGGCACCCTTCTTCTTCACCGGCTGGGCGATGTCGAAGGCGTACTTCTCAGCACCGAAATCGGTGGTGATGATACGCAGCGGGCCAGCGGCTTCCAGGCCATTGGCCTCGATCACGCGCTTGATCCACTCCTGGTTGTCCTTGATGGACTTGGTGATGGAATCCTGGCCACGATCGACGTTGCCGGCGGTGACGACCAGCAGGTCCTCGGCCGGGACATCGACGATACCCAGATCGGTCAGCGGAGCTTCGGAAGTGCGGTAGTCGACATTCGGCACGGTGGCCAGCATGTTCGCCATGCGCGACAGACCCATCTTGATGTCATCGCCGATCTGGCGGCTGACATACAGGCCTGCGTAGCGGCCGAACAGGTCGAAGCCGTACTTCACCGAGTAGTCCTGGGTGATCTTGACGTTGCGACCGCCCTTGCCGGTCGGCTCCAGGGTGAAGGTGGTGACCTTGTCGTGACCCTTGGAGGCATCGTCGACGGCGATCACAACACGCTTGTTCTCTTCGGCTTCGGTCACCTTCCAGGAACCGGTGCCCAGGTCCTTGGAAGTGAAGTCGAGAGTGGCACCGACGCCGGAGGCCGGGCCGGACAGCTTCAGTTCAACGGCGGGATCGCGCAGTACCAGCGGGTTCCAGTCCTTGAAGCGGCGCAGACTGCTGACCGTGTCGTACACGATCGTCATCTTGCGGTTGGTCTCGATGCTTTCGGTGATGTGACGCTCGCCCGGCAGACAGACGCCAATGATGACGAACAGGCCAGCCACGATCCCCAAGGCGATCAGGAACTCGATAATACGGGTCATTCAGAGAGTCTCCGGGGCCGATCCCACGGCCGGGTTGATTGAAGCGAAGCGCCAATCCTAGCAGGCTTCGCGGGCATTGGTTATCGGGATTGGCGCACCGGTTTCCGTGCCGGCGGCGCATTTGTATGCACAAAGAATTCGAAGGGTAACGCATCCGCGTACCCGGCAAGTAGGGGGCAAACAGGCGTCAACCCTGAATCCGGCCCCGGACTGCATGCCAAGTCTTTGTCGCTAAAGGATTTTCCTTACACCAACTGGAGTTCAAACGCTTTCAGGACCGCACGCGTACGGTCACGTACGCCCAGTTTGGAGAGGATGTTGGACACATGGTTCTTGATCGTGCCCTCGGCGACCCCCAGCGAATTGGCGATCTCCTTGTTGGAGAAACCGCTGGCCATCAGCCGCAGGATCTCGGTCTCACGGTCGGTCAGCGGGTCGGGGCGGTCCAGACTGACGAAGTCGTTGCGCATGTGCTCCAGCCCGGACAGCAGGCGCTGGGTCACCGCCGGCTGCACCAGCGAACCGCCATCGGCCACCGTGCGGATCGCCCCGACCAGCTGCGCCAGGGTGACATCCTTGAGCAGGTAGCCCTTGGCACCGGCCTTGAGCCCGGCCAGCACCAGCTGGTCATCGTCGAAGGTGGTCAGGATGATGGTCGGCGGCAGCTGTTCCTGCCGTGACAGCACCTGCAGCGCCTCCAGCCCGGACATCACCGGCATGCGCATGTCCATCAGGACCACGTCCGGACGGATCTGCGGGATCAGCTCGACCGCCTGGCGGCCATCGGCGGCCTCGGCCACCACTTCGATGCCGTCGTCGAGCGCCAGCAGCGAGCGGATCCCCTGCCGCACCAGGGTTTGGTCGTCGACCAGGCAGACGCGAATCATCAACGCACTCCTTCAGGAACCTGGGTAAGGGCCGCCAGCACCGTTGCCGGTACCGTCGCCCGCAGCCGGAAGCCTTCGCCGGGGCGGGTCTCCACCTGCAGCTGGCCTCCACATTGTTGCAGGCGTTCGCGCATGCCGCGCAAACCATTGCCCACATTGACCGTTTCCGCCCCGACACCGTCGTCGCGGGCTTCCACTACGACCTGGTCCGGGACCTCACGGTACACCCGCAGCCACAGGTGGCGGGCGCCGGCATGGCGCACCGTGTTGGTGATGATCTCCTGGGTGCAGCGCAGCAGCACATGGGCCCGCTGCGGGTCCTCCACGTTCAGCGGCTCTTCGATCTCCAGCTGGATGTCCAGCGAAGGCACGTGCTCGGTCAGCGGACGCAGGGCAGCGGCCAGGTCGATGGCGCCGGTCTCGCGCAGCTGGCTGACTACCTCGCGCACGTTGCCCAGCAGCAGCTTGGCCAGGGCATGGGAGCGCTTCACGTGCTCCAGCGCCTGGCCCTCGGCCAGATGGCCGGCCACTTCCAGGTTCAGGGTCAGCGCAGTCAGCTGATGACCCAGCAGGTCGTGCAGTTCGCGCGAAATGCGGGTGCGCTCGTTCACCCGTGCGCTTTCGGCCAGCAGCGCACGGGTGGCGCGCAGCTCGGCATTCAGACGGCGCTGCTCCTCACGCGCCTCGGCCTGGCGGCGGGCCACCAGCGCGATCACGAACACGAAGCTGGAGAAGCCCATGTAGCCGACGGCCTGCAGCACGGCGATGACCGGCGGGAAACCCAGAGGCTGGATGTAGACCGGCAGCACGGCCAGGTTGCTGGCCACCAGCCACACCACACCGATGCGCGGGCCCAGCAGCCAAGGCAGCAGGCCGGCCACCACCATCAGCAGAATGCTGCCCAGCGCGGTGCCGGAGAAATAGCTCACGCCGATCGCGCAGGCGGTCAGCAGGATCAGCGCGGCATGGTCGAAGAAGCCGGGCCGGCTTTCGCCCAGCGAGCGGGTCAGCACCCAGTACACGAAGCCGAAGGCCAGGTAGGCCGAGGCCCAGGGAATGATCCGGAAGCCGGCCTCGCCGTCCAGGCTCTCCAGCGTCAGCGACACCGGGTCGATCAGGTAGATCGCAAGCCAAAGGCCGACGGTGCCCCAGGTGAACAACCCGGAGTAGCGCAGCATCGCATTGTGGTTGAGTCGGGCCAGCATCACCCATCGTAGCCTGTGTGTGGCTGCTCCCAAGCGCCGAAAGTCATGCTTGGGCATATCCCCCTGTTCATGCCGCAGCCCACCCCGGGCATGCAATAATCGTGCGCAGGGTCTTGTAATGGACCAACCGCGTTACCCCACGGAGTCACAATGTCGATTGTCATCCGCGACGTGCGCGAGCACGAGCTCGATTCCGTCCTGGCTTTGAACAACAATGCTGGCCTGGCCATCCTTCCCCTGGATGCCGAGCGCCTGCGCCTGTTCTATGCAACCGCTGAGTATTTCCGCGTCGCCGAGCGCGACGGCAACCTGGCCGGTTTTTTGATCGGCTTCGGCAGCGACAGCCAGCACGACAGCAGCAATTTCGCCTGGTTCAAGCAGCAGCTGAACACCCCCTTCTTCTATATCGACCGCATCGTGGTCGCCAGCCGCCGTCGCGGTGGTGGCGTCGGCCGTGCGTTCTACGCCGATGCGCAGAGCTTCGCCGAGCTGCGCTACCCGCAGATGACCTGCGAGGTGTTCCTCGACCACGGCGCCGATGCCGCCCTGCTCTTCCACGGCAGCTTCGGCTTCCGCGAGCTGGGCCAGAACACCATGCCGCAGGTGGACGTGCGGGCCAGCATGCTGGCCAAGGAGCTGTGCAGTTTCCCGTGGGTGAACGAAACCTACGGCGGCAAGCTGCCCGATGTGGCGTGGGCACGCGACCGGCAGCTGCCGGCGCAGGCACAGCGGTCGACGGGGACTTGAGCGTGGCGGTGAATTTCGATTACGAACAGGCCGGTGAACTGAAGATCGGCCAGGTGGGCATCGCCAACCTGCGCATCCGCACCCTCGATGTTGAACGCCTCGTGCAGGAAATGCAGGAGCGGGTCAGCCGTGCGCCGAAGCTGTTCGGCCGGGCGGCGGTGATCCTCGACTTCGGCGGCCTCAGCCAGGTGCCCGACGTGGCCACGGCACAGGCGCTGGTGGATGGCCTGCGCAGTGCCGGCGTACTGCCGGTGGCACTGGCCTATGGCACCAGCGCGGTCGACCTGCTGTCGCAGCAGCTCGGCCTGCCGCTGCTGGCCAAGTTCCGCGCCCAGTACGAGCGCGCCGAGGCAGAGCCTGCCCCGCCGCCGGCACCCGCGCCGGAACCGCGGCGTGCCGCACGGGCCGAGGCGAAGGCCGCACCGGCACCGGCTCCGGCCACGCCGATGGGCAAGGCGGCCGATGCCGCCGCGCCACAGCCGGGGCGCATGCAGCTGGGCAACGTGCGTTCGGGCCAGCAGCTGTATGCGGAAAACTGCGACCTGACCGTGATGGCCACCGTCGGCGCCGGCGCCGAGGTCATCGCCGATGGCAGCATCCATATCTACGGAACCCTGCGCGGCCGTGCGCTGGCAGGGGCCCAGGGCAACACCGCGGCACGCATTTTCTGCCGTGATTTCCATGCGGAACTGGTCGCCATTGCAGGCCATTACAAGGTGCTGGACGATGTACCGGAAACCCTGCGCGGCAAGGCCGTGCAGGTGTGGCTGGAACAGGACCAGATCAAGATCGCTGCGCTGGACTGACGCAGCACCTCAAACAGAATCATCAGGAGAAGTCCTTTGGCTGAAATCATCGTAGTCACCTCCGGCAAAGGCGGCGTCGGCAAGACCACTTCCAGCGCCAGCCTTGCGTGCGGCCTGGCAAAGCGTGGCAAGAAGGTGGCGGTGATCGACTTCGACGTCGGCCTGCGCAACCTCGACCTGATCATGGGCTGCGAACGCCGCGTGGTGTACGACTTCGTGAATGTCGTGCACGGCGAAGCCACCCTCAAGCAGGCCCTGATCAAGGACAAGCGCTTCGACAACCTGTTCGTGCTGGCTGCCTCGCAGACCCGCGACAAGGATGCGCTGACCCAGGAAGGCGTGGGCAAGGTCCTGAAGGACCTGGCCGCCGACGGCTTCGAGTACATCATCTGCGACTCCCCGGCAGGCATCGAGAAAGGCGCCTTCCTGGCGATGTACTTCGCCGACCGCGCAGTGGTGGTGGTGAACCCGGAAGTGTCTTCGGTACGCGACTCGGACCGCATCATCGGCCTGCTCGATTCGAAGACCCACAAGGCCGAATCCGGCCAGGACGTGCCGGCCTTCCTGCTGCTGACCCGCTACACCCCGGTGCGCGTGGAAAGCGGCGAGATGCTCAGCATCACCGACGTCGAGGAGGTCCTTGGCCTGAAGGCGATCGGCGTGATCCCCGAATCGGGCGACGTCCTCAATGCCTCCAACAAGGGCGAACCGGTCATCCTGGATGGCGAATCCGCTGCCGGCCAGGCCTATGACGACGCCGTCGCACGCATCCTCGGCGAAGAACGCCCGATGCGCTTCACCAACGTCGAGAAGAAGGGCTTCTTCAGCAAGCTGTTCGGAGGGTAAGCATGGGCCTGTTTGATTTCCTCAAAGCGAAGAAGACCACCGCCGAAACCGCCAAGAACCGCCTGCAGATCATCATCGCGCAGGAGCGCAGCCACCGTGGCGGTCCCGACTATCTGCCGCTGCTGCAGCGCGAGCTGCTGGAAGTGATCAAGAAGTACGTCAACATCGACGTCGATGCAGTGAAGGTGGATCTGGTCAAGGATGGCCAGCACGACGTGCTGGACATTTCCGTGGCGCTGCCTGAAGGCCCGGACAAACCCTGACCCCCTGCCCCGCCCGTGCCTGCATGGGCGGGGCTGCCTGACCCGCATGACTGATACCACGCCCGAACCGAACGTTACCCGCGTCGGCGACATCGCCTTCGCCGATGCCCAGCGCCTGCTCGCTGCACATGAGCTGCGGCTGCACCACGTTGCGGCCGGCGAACCGATCCCGGGCAGTTACTGGGGCGAGCCCGAGGCCGGCATCATCGCCAGCGACGTGTACGTGCGCGATGACACGCCGGTGCACTCGATGCTGCACGAGGCCTGCCACCTGATCGTGCTGCCGCCGGAGCGGCGCGCGCAGGTGCATACCGACGCCACCGATTCGGTACCCGAAGAAGACGCCACCTGCTACCTGCAGATCGTGCTGGCCGGGCACCTGCCTGGCGTCGGCAGCGAGCGGCTGATGGCCGACATGGATGCGTGGGGCTACACGTATCGCTTGGGGTCGACGAAGGCGTGGTTCGAGCAGGATGCCGAAGACGCGAAAGCGTGGCTGATCGAACGCGGTTTGCCGGTGGCGTAAAGCCGCGGGCGCGGTTGGCCATGGGCGCGTGGCGACGCGCCGGACCTTGCGGCGCCCTTCTTTTCACTCGGCGCGGTTCGAGCAGGATGCGGAAGAAGCGAAGGCGTGGTTGATCGAACGCGGTTTGCCGGTGGCGTAACGCATCGGTAGCGCCGGGCCATGCCCGGCGGCATAAACATCCACCGCCGCGATGCGGCTCGCCGGGCATGGCCCGGCGCTACCGTTGAATAATCAACCCTGCCCTGCCAGCGCGCGCAGGGTGATGCCGACCACATACGCCAGATAGGTGCCGGTGGCATACCCCATCGTGCCCAGCAGCACGCCCACCGGCGCCAGCGCCGGATGGAACGCGGCGGCCACCACCGGCGCCGAGGCCGGGCCGCCGATGTTCGACTGCGAACCGATGGCGAAGTAGAAGAACGGCACCTTCAGCAGCTTGCCCAGGCACCACAGCAGCGCGATGTGCACGCTGATCCAGATGATGCCGAGCAGGAACAGCCACGGGCGATCCAGCAGCGCCAGCAGATCCATCTGCATGCCGATGCAGGCAATCAGGAAGTACAGCAGCAGCGAGCCCAGTCGCGACGCACCGGCCCCTTCCAAGGTACGTGCACGGGTGAAGCTGAGGCCCAGGCCGAGCGTGGTCGACAGCACCACCACCCACACGAACGGCGCGTCCAGGCTGAACTGCGATGCCCAGCTGACATTGACCTTGAACCAGGCCGCCAGCGGCGCGCCGATGGCGTGGGCAAGACCGACGCCACCGAAGGCCACGGCCACGATCAGCATCAGGTCGGTCAGGCTGGGAATGCGCTCGTGCTCGGCCTGGAAGCGTGCGATGCGCTCCTTCAGCTCGTCGATGGCCGACGTATCGGCACCGCTGCGCGCGTCGATCTTCGCCGCGCGCCCGGCCAGGAAGATCAGCGCCGCCATCCACACGTAACCAACCCCCACATCGACCACCGCGAACTGGCCGAAGGTGGTCGCATTGACGTCGAACACTTCGCGCATCGCCAGCATGTTGGCACCACCGCCGATCCAGCTGCCCGCCAGTGCGGCCATGCCAGCCCAGGTATCACCGGCGACGGTATCGGGATGGATCGCACGCATCACCAGGAACGCCACCACCGCACCCAGCATGATGCTGGCCGAGGCGCCCAGGTACATCAGCACCAGCTTCGGCCCGAGTCGCAGGATGCCCTTGATGTCGACCGCCAGGGTCAACAGGATCAGCGCCGCCGGCAGCAGGATGTCACGCGCGACCGGGTTGTACAGCCTGGTGTTCTGCCCGTCGATCAGGCCGAACGTGTTGTAGATGCCGGGCAGCAGGTAACACAGCAGCAGCGCCGGCACGAAGGTATAGAAGCGCTTCCACAGGCCCTGCTCGCGCGAAGCGGTCCAGAACACGGCGCCGAGGGTGGCGGCGATCAGGCCGAAGACGACGATGTCGTTCTGGATCAGGGCAGTCGAAGGCATGCAGGCGCTCTTGTAGAGCCGAGCCGTGCTCGGCTGCTGTTGGCGGAAGCTCAGGAAGGTGTGCCGACCAACGATCGGCACCCACCGGTGAAGCAGATGGCGAAACAAAAGCGCCGCCCCGAAGGGCGGCACCGGTATCGCTTATTCGCCGATGTGCTGCTTCAGCCAGGCGTTGACGGTGTCATGCCACAGGATGCTGTTGTTCGGCTTCAGCACCCAGTGGTTCTCATCCGGGAAGTACAGGAACTTCGACTCGATGCCCTGGCGCTGGGCCGCGGTGAATGCAGCCAGGCCCTGCTCGACCGGAATGCGGAAGTCCTGCTGGCCGTGGATCACCAGGATCGGCTTCTTCCAGTCAGCCACGTGGTTGACTGGATTGAACTTCTCATAGTTCGCCGCCTTCTGGTACGGGGTACCGCCCTGCTCCCATTCGGTGAACCACAGTTCCTCGGTGGCGTAACCCATCATGCGCTGGTCGAACACGCCGTCATGGTTGACCAGGCACTTGAACGGGCTGTTCCAGTTGCCGGCGATCCAGTTGACCATGAAGCCGCCGTAGCTGGCGCCCAGTGCGCAGGCCTTGTCACCGTTGAGGAAGTCGTACTTCTTCAGCGCCGCGCTCCAGCCCTTCTGCAGGTCTTCCAGCGGGCGGTCGCCCCAGTGCTGGCTGATCGCATCGGTGAAGGCCTGGCCGTAACCGGTGGAGCCATGGAAGTCGATCATCACCACCGCGTAGCCCTGGCCTGCGTAGGTCTGCGGGTTCCAGCGGTAGCTCCAGCCGTTGCCGAAGCTGCCCTGCGGGCCGCCATGGATCAGGAACGCTACCGGGTAGGACTTGCCTTCCTGGTAGTTGTGCGGCTTGACCACATAGCCATGGACGGTGTCGTTGTTCCAGCCCTTGAACTCGAACTGCTCGTAGTCGCCGAACGACACGTCCTTCAGCACCTCGCCAGCGGCGGGGGTCAGCGCGCGCAGCGCACCGATCGGCTCGCCAGCGGCCGGCAGCAGGCCGACCAGCACCTGGTCGTTGCTCTTCAGGCTGTTGCGGGTGATCGCCACGCTGTTGCCGGCCACGTCGACAGCGGTGACGCTGCCGTCGCCGATCAGCTTGGTGGCCTTGCCGCTGGCCACATCGATCTGGAACAGCGGGTGTTCGCCGAGGTCATCGGCAGTGGTGTAGATGCTGGTGCCGTCGGCGGACAGGGCGATGCCACCAGCCGAACGGTCCCACTGCGGAGCGATCTCGCGGGTCTTGCCGCTGGCCAGGTCCATCGCCATCAGGCCGAAGCGATCGGCTTCGAAGCCCGGGCGCTTCATCGCGCGGTAGAACAGGGTCTTGCCGTCGGCGCTGAACACCGGGCCGGCATCCCAGGCCGGGTTGGAGGCGGTCAGGTTTACCGGCGCCTGCTTGCCGGCGGCATCGAAGCGGTACAGGTCGAAGTTGGTCGACCACGACTCCTGCTTGCCGGCCACGCGGATGCTGGCGACCACGCTGCTGCCATCCGGCGACCACGCGAAATCATCATTGCCACCGAACGGCTTGGACGGAGCGTCACCATCGATGGTCGCGCTCAGCGCCGAAGCGCCCTTGACCGCACCAGCCTTGGCCGCCGGCAACGGCGCCACGAACAGAGTGTTGCGGCGGCCGTCGTTCCAGGTATCCCAATGGCGCACGAACAACGAATCGAAGACCTTGCCGCTGGCCTTGGCGCCGGCCACGTCCTTCAGCTTCTTTTCGGTGCAGGCCAGGTCCGAGGCGCAGGCCTGGAACACGCCGGCGCTGAACAACACGCGGTCGTCCTGCGGCGACACGTGGTAGCTGTCCACGTCCACCGGGAAATCGGTCAGCTGGCGCGGGGCGCCGCCGCTGATCGGCTGTGCGTACAGCTGCTGGCTGCCGTTCTTGGCGCTGAGGAAATACACGGTCTGGCCATCGGCCGACAGCGATGCGGAATTGACGTTCCAGCCAGCCGGGGTGATCTGCTTCGGCGGCGCCGCATCGCGGGTGCGCAGGTTGCGCGCGAACAGGGCGGTGCTGGCCTTGAGGTTGGCATCGGTGCTGCGCTTGGCGAACACCACGGTGCCGCCGTCAGCGGTCAGTACCGGCGCGGAGACGCGGTCCATGGCCACCATGTCGCGGATTTCCAGGCCACGGGCAGCGGCGACGCTGGGCAGGGCAGCCAGCAGGCTCAGTGGCAGCAGGGCATGACGCAGTTTCATCGGGGTCTCCGCAGGACGGCAAAAAACCGATGGTAGGCCTGCGCGGCCGGGCCTGCCAAGGCCATCGGTCATGGCCGGGGCCGAGCTGCCGCCAGAAAAAGCAAACCCCGCCGGGGCGGGGTCTGCGGTAGTGCCGGCCGCTGGCCGGCAACCACGGGTATCGCGGCATCCTGGAGTTGCCGGCCAGCGGCCGGCACTACCCGTTCCGCTTACGCCACGGCGCGCTTGCCGGTGCGGTAGATCAACCAGCCGACCAGGAACAGCACGGCCAGGCCGATCCACTGCGCGGCCGGCAGGTGGAACGGCACGGCGAGCACGTCGGCGCGGCTGCTGACCACGATCGGCACGGCGATGGCGATACCCATCAGCGCCTCACCGGTGATCAGGCCGGCAGCGAACAGCACGCCCGGCTTGTGCACGCGGTCGCGGCCCTCTTCGTCATCGGCACGCACCTTGTGGAAGCGCTCGACCAGGTAGGAGATCAGGCCACCGAGGAAGATCGGCACCATCAGTTCCAGCGGCAGGTAGATGCCGATCGCCGCAGCCAGCACCGGCACGCGGAAACGCGAGTTGCGCGACTTCAGCGAGCTGTCGAACGCGATGATGGCGGCACCGACCACGGCACCGATGCCGATGAAGGTCCACGGCAGCTCACCGCCGAACAGGCCCTTGGCCACCGACGCCATCAGGTTCGCCTGCGGTGCAGCCAGCGCATTCGGATGCAGCTCCGACTTGACGCCGATGCCGTAGGCGGTGGCCAGCAGGTTCAGCACCGGGGCCATGATCAGTGCGCACGAGAACGCACCGATGCCCAGCATCAGCTGCTGCTTCCACGGGGTGGCACCGACGATGTAGCCGGCCTTGAGGTCCTGCAGGTTGTCGCCACCTACGGCGGCGGCACAGCACACCACCGCGCCGATCATGATCGCGGCCACCGCGCCCAGCGGCGCACCGAAGGCACCGACCGGCTGCAGGCCATCCTTGCCCAGCAGCAGCACCAGCACCGCCGAAGCGAACAGGATGGTGGAGATGGTGATGCCCGAGACCGGGTTGTTGGACGAGCCGATCAGACCGGCCAGGTAGGCCGACACCGACACGAACAGGAAGCCGGCGACGATCATGATGAGGGTCATCGGGATCGACACGTGCCACTGGCCGACGATGGCCTGGTACAGCGCCAGCAGCGGCAGGGTGAACACCACCAGGGCCACCAGCATCCACTTCATCGGCAGGTCGCGCTCGGTGTGCGCCAGTACCGGGCCACCGCTCTTGCGCGCGGCCGCAAAGCCGCTCTTGACGCCGTTGAGCAGCGACTTGCGCAGCGAGATCAGGGTCCAGATGCCACCGATCAGCATCGCGCCGACGCCCAGGTAACGCATCTTCGCGCCCCAGATGGCGAACGCCGCTTCGGTGGATGAGGCGGTGGCGATCGAGGCGGCCAGCGCCGGATCGGTGTTCATGAAGAACGCCTGGTAGATCGGAATGGCGATGTGCCAGGTCAGGATCGAGCCGGACACCACCACGATGCCGACGTTGAGGCCGACGATGTAGCCCACACCCAGCAGCGCCGGCGACAGGTTGGTACCGATGAACGCGGTGACCTTGGAGCTGCCGACATAGGCCGAAGTGGCCCAGGCGTCGGGGATCAGGCGCATGCCGCTTTCCGCAGCCAGCTTCACGAAGGCACCGATCACCGCCGACAGGCCGAGGATCTTCAGGCCCGGGCCGGGGTTTTCACCGGCCTTGAGCACTTCAGCCGCCGCCTTGCCTTCCGGGAACGGAAGCGGGTCTTCGACGATCATCGAACGGCGCAGCGGCACCGAGAACAGCACGCCCAGCAGGCCGCCGAGACCGGCGATGCCCAGCACCCACCAGTACTTGAAGTCCGGCCAGTAGCCCATGATCACCAGCGCGGGGATGGTGAAGATCACACCGGCGGCGATCGACGAACCGGCCGAAGCGCCGGTCTGCACGATGTTGTTCTCAAGGATGGAACCGCCACCCAGCAGGCGCAGCACGCCCATGGAAATGACCGCGGCGGGAATCGCGGTGGCGATGGTCAGGCCTGCGAACAGACCGAGGTAGGCGTTTGCGGCCGACAGCACCACCGCCAGCACGATGGCAAGGACCACCGCGCGGAAAGTGAGCTGCTTGGGCGCAGCGTCATGGTTCATGAAAGCCCCTGCTGGCAAAAAATCCCTGCCACGCTAGCGTTCAGGGGACAGCAAGTCCAGCGTGCCAAAGGATGGGGGCCGAGCATGGAACAGACACAGGCCCGCACCGGCACCGCCAGTCAACCGATGCGGCAAAGCCCGAGTGGGCGCCATGCAAACGATATGTTATAACTTCCGATTGATCCGCACCTGCCCCATTGCATGCCCCCTTCCGCCTCATCCCGGCTGGCCTCCATCGACCAGCTGCGCGGTACCGTGATGCTGCTGATGCTGCTCGACCACGTCCGCGAGACGTTCTTCCTGCAGTACCAGGTGAGCGACCCGATGGACGCGGCCAACGTGTCCCCTGCCCTGTTCGTCTGCCGCCTGCTGGCCCACCTGTGCGCACCGGTGTTCGTACTGCTCACCGGCCTGTCGGCATGGCTGTACGGCCAGCGCCAGGCCGATCCGCGCCGCGCCATCGCCGCCTTCCTGCTCAAGCGCGGCCTGTTCCTGGTGGTGCTGGAGCTGACCCTGGTCAACTTCGCCTGGACCTTCCAGTTCCCGCCGGACACGGTGTACCTGCAGGTGATCTGGGCGATCGGCCTGAGCATGATCGCGCTGGCCGGCCTGCTGTGGCTGCCGCGCCCGGTGCTGGTGGTACTGGCGGTGGCGCTGGTGGTTGGCCACAACCTGTTGGATGGCGTAAGGGTGCAGGGCGACGGCGCCCTGGCGGTGCTGTGGAAAGTGCTGCACCAGCGCGACTGGATCGAGGTCGGGCCGTTGAGCCTGCGTACCTCCTACCCGGTGCTGCCGTGGATCGGGGTGATCGCGCTGGGCTACCTGATGGCGCCGTGGTTCGCCGCCGGCAGCGATCCGGAACGGCGCCGGCAGCGATTGCTGTGGGCCGGGCTGGGCGCGCTGGCCGCCTTCGCTCTGCTGCGCTTCGCCAACGACTATGGCGACGCGCCCTGGCAATACCAGCAGACCCCACTGCGCACGTGGATGAGCGTGTTCAACATCACCAAGTACCCGCCGTCGCTGCAGTTCCTGCTGCTGACACTGGGCGTGGGCCTGCTGCTGTTGCGGCTGTACGAGTGGCCGCCGCTGGCGCGTGCACTGCGGCCGCTGGCCGATATCGGTGCAGCGCCGATGTTCTTCTACCTGCTGCACCTGTACGTGCTGAAGCTGCTGTACCTGGCCGCGTTGAAGACCTGGGGCCCGACCCACGGCAGCCTGTATGCACTGGACTCGGTGGCCGGCCTGCTGCTGGTGGCCTGCGCGCTGGCGGTGGTGCTGTATCCACCAACGCGGGCGTTCGCGCGGTTCAAGGCACGGCGACGCGACCTGGCCTGGTTGCGGTATCTGTAGGCATGTACCGGGGCGGCCATCCACGCATGGCGTGGATCTACTGAAAGCGGGCGCGGGCCTATAATTCCGCGATGAATTCCACTGCTATCGCTTCCGACGACTTCCTGGGCCATCCCAAGGGCGTCTACGTCTGCTTCTTCACCGAAATGTGGGAGCGCTTCTCCTTCTACGGCATGAAGGCGTTGCTGCTGCTGTACCTCACCAAATACCACCTGTTCGGCGACAAGGCCGGGCTGGATCTGCTCGGTGCCTATGGCGGCCTGGTGTACTGCATCCCGGTGTTCGGCGGCATGCTGGCCGACCGCTGGCTGGGCATGCGCCGGGCGGTGCTGTTCGGCGGCATCCTGCTGGTGCTGGGCCATCTGGGCATGGCCTTCGAAGGCCACGCGGCGTACCGGGTCAATGGTGAAGTGGTGCGCGACACCTCGGCGCTGGCAGTGACCTACCTGTCGCTGGCGCTGATCATCATGGGCGTCGGCTTCCTCAAGCCGAACATCTCCACTATCGTCGGCAAGCTCTATCCGCAGGACGATCCGCGCCGCGATTCGGGCTTCTCGCTGTTCTATGCCGGCATCAACCTGGGCGCCCTGTTCTCCTCGCTGGTATGCGGCTTCCTCGGCGAGGTCTACGGCTGGAAGTACGGCTTCGGCGCGGCCGGCATCGGCATGCTCGCCGGCCTGGCGATGTTCCTGTGGGGCCAGAAATACCTGCAGGGCCACGCCGAACCGCCGCAGCCGGCCACGCTGAAGCAGAAGGTGCTGGGCCTGCCGCGCGAATGGCTGATCTACCTGTGCGCGGTGATCGGCGTGCTGCCGGTGGCCTGGCTGATGTGGGCGGCCGGCAACGGTGCCTTCGCGCTTGGCGGTGAAATCAGCCTGGCGCTGATGCTGATGCTGGTGGTGCTGGGCGGCGTGCTGGTCTGGTTCGCGTGGTTCACCGGCACGAAGTGCACGCCGGTGCAGCGCCAGCAGATGATCGCGCTGATGGTGCTGATCTTCATGGCGCTGGTGTTCTTCACGATGTACGAGCAGTCGTACGGCTCGTGGGTGACCTTCACCGACCGCCTGCTGACCAAGGACATCGTGCCGGCACTGGTGATCCGCGAAGGCTCGCCGCTGCCATGGTCGATCGTGTCACTGCTGCTGGCACCGCTGGGCTTCGTGGTCAGCGCGCGCTTGTCCGAACGCCGCCCCGGTTCGTCCGCGCCGCGCACGTTCTTCATCGCCATCGTCGCGCTGATGCTGGTGCTGCTGGTGCGCGACTGCCTGGTGATTCCGCAGACTGCCGGTTCGCTGACCTACCTGGGCGGCCTGTTCCTGGTGCTGCTGGCGCCAGCGTTCGCTGCACTGTGGACGTGGATGGACCGCCGTGGCTGGGAGCCGGGCAAGCCGGTGAAGTCGGCTTGGGGCCTGGTGATCGGCGCGCTGTCGTTCGTGCCGCTGGCGCTGGCCGCGCAGCACGTCGGTGCCACCGGCGAGATGGCCAGCGTGTGGTGGCTGGTACTGGCCTACTTCCTGCTGGCCAGCGGCGAGATGTGCCTGTCGCCGGTAGGCCTGTCGGCGGTGACCCAGCTGGCGGTACCACGGGTAATGAGCCTGATGATGGGCACCTGGTTCCTGGCCACTGCATTCTCCGAAACGCTGGCCGCGCTGTTCGGCAAGCTGGCGGCGATCGACGTGCCCGAAGGCGAGACGCTGGACATGGCCGCGGCCGCCGGTGCCTACGCACACCTGTTCTGGCTGCTGATGTGGATCGGCCTGGGCTGCGCGTTGCTGGCCTTCATCGCTGCGCCGCTGTTGAAGCGGATGATGCATGGGGTGAAGTAACACCCATTGGCGAGTGGCTGCGGCGGCAACCATGGCGGTTGCCGCCGCGTCTGTTTCAGGGTGCCTTGGCTTTGCTCGGAGCCGTCGCGGCGGCTGCCGTACCACCGCCCAGGCTGCGCGACAGGAAGGCAAGCAACCGGGTGTAGTAGTCACGCCGGTTGGCCGGACTGTAGAAACCGTGCCCTTCGGCCTTGTAGTACAGCGCCTCCACCGGCGTGCCGGCCTGCTTCAGCGCCGCCTCCATGCGTTGGGTGTGCACCACAGGTGCGCGTTGATCTTCCCTTCCTGCCGCCAGCAGCACCGGCACGCGGATCTGGGCGGCGAGGTTGACCGGTGACTGCTCGACCAGCTCCTTCGGGCGGCCGACCCATTCGCGCAGGTAAGTCAATCCGGATGCATCATCCTGGATGTCACCGCGGGCGTACATCAACGGCAGGTCATAGACACCGACATAGCCGGCAGCGCAGCGATACAGACCGGGCTCGCGCACCGGTCCCATCATCGCCGCATAGGCGCCATAGCTGCCGCCGTAGATGCAGATGCGGCTCTTGTCGGCGATGCCTTCAGCGATCGCCCAGCGCGTGGCATCGGTGACATCGTCCTGCATCGCCCGTCCCCACTGCAGCTTCGCGGCCTGGGCGTGCGCACGTCCATAGTTGGCCGAACCACGGTAGTTCACCTGGAGCACGGCATAGCCGGCAGCAGCCAGCATCTGCGCATCCACATCGTACGTTCCGTCGTCGAAGATCCCGATCGGCCCACCATGTGGCATCACCACCATGGGCAGGCCGGTGGCCTGCTGGCCTGCCGGCAGGGTGAGGAAGCCATGCAGCGCCAACCCGTCACGCGCCTTCAGGCTGACCGGTTGGACGACGGCGCTCTGCGCCGGATCGATCCAGTCACTGCGGCTGATGAGGTGGCGCGCCTTCTTGTCGATGGTGTCGTAAAGATAGAAGTCGCCCGGGTTGCGCGCGGAGTGCGATTCCACCAGCACCGTGCGGCCATCGCGGGTACTGGAGGTGATGTACACGGGGCCGCCCAGCCCTGCCTCGAGACTGCGGTACAGGCGCGCTTCGGCCGAGGCTTCGTCGAAGAAGCGCGTCCGTGGCACGTCGCCAAGGAACTCGGCTCCCACCGGCACGCGGGTTCCCGGCCGGAAGATGATCCGATGCGGATCGACCACCTCATCGCGCAGTACCACCCGACGCTCGTTGCTCTGCGGGTCCCAACTGACGATTGCATCGGGTCCCTCGGCCTGCTCGGTCTGCAGATAGGCCAGGCGGCCATCAGCAGAGAAGCCGATAGCCGCCTCGATGCGTCGGCTGAGCGCCTCATCGTTCAGCAGCACCCACTCGCTGCTGGCACCTGCGCGGTAATAGAGCTTCTTGTTCGTCTCGTCGGTGCCGGAACCGTAGGCAAAGCGCACCTCACCCTGGGCATCGGTAGTGAATTCCGCCTGTGCGATCGGCGCCCGCGCCACGGCATTGCGGCGACCGGTGTTCACGTCCATCCGCTCCAACTGGGTGAAGGCGTTGGCCGTGAACGGTGTTACCGCAACCAGTACGTTGCGGTCGTCATCCTTCAATTCGTCGGTGAGGAACGCGGCCACCATGCCGGCCGGCTTGACCTTGATGTTGGTGCCCAGGCCGGTTTCAGCCGTGCGGTAGCCGACCAGCAGTTCACCGCCCTTGCCATCGGCGTTGATACCGAACAGTTCGCCGGTGAGCGCGGGGCGATCGAGCACGCCGAACTTCTGCGCCATTCCCACCAGCAGACGGTCATTGCTGACCCAATCAAAGGTGTGGGCATGGTTGTTGCGGGGCGGCCGGAAGGTGCCGACCATCTTCATGTCGGCGATCCTGTAGATCGCCAGCGCAGTGCCGGCCTCGATCGGGACCGTGGCAGCCACGTACTCCCCCCCGGGCGAAATCCGGATGTCGGTAAACGCTTCCTGCCGCAGATAGCGGTCCAGATCGACCACGCCGGCCCCCGCCGTCGCCCCTCCCACGGCCGCGCACAACAGCACGGCAAGCACAGTCCTGCGCATCCTTCCCCCTTGGAGACGGACCCCTTGTCCGCAGGCCGATTCTAGGCAACCCGTCGACGCATCCGCCAGTGGGCACAAAAAAACGACGGCACCGTTGCCGGTGCCGTCGTTACCACTACCTTTACCTTGGAGAGAGAGTCAGGACGTGGGTTCGGGGGGCGTGCGCCGGGTCAATGGACCCCGCGCACCGCCAGAGTGAGGGCCAGGATGCTGAGGATCACCGCGATGGTGCCGTCCAGCACGCGCCAGGTGCTGGGCTTGGTGAACAGAGGTGCCAGCAGGCGCGCGCCCAGGCCCTGCGCGGTCAGCCACAGGCAACTGGCGGTGACCACGCCGGCGGCGAAGGCCATGCGTGCATTGCCGAAGTTCTCGGCGATCGAGCCGATCACCATCATGTCCAGCCAGAAGTGCGGGTTGATCAGCGAGAAGCCGACCGCCGCCATCAGCACCGCACGGCGGCTGCCGTCATCGCTGTCGGCTTCGCCCATGCCGCCGCCGCCGGCGATCGCCCGGCGTGCCGACTTCATCGCATACCAGGCCAGGAAGGCCACGCCGGTCCAGAGCACGGCGGTGGTCAGCCACGGCAGCGCCGTGGTGAGCGTGCGCAGGCCGGCCACGCTGGCGAAGATGAAGATCGCATCGATGGCCGCACAGGTGGCTACCACCGGCACGATGTGCTTGCGCAGGATGCCCTGACGCAGGATGAAGGCGCTCTGGGCGCCGACCACGGCAAACAGGCCGATGCCGGTAGCCGCACCACTGAACCAGGCACCAAGGCCGGTGCTGGCGGAGATGACCGAGAACATGGGATTCACTACCTTGTCTTGCTTGGGGGGAGCGGTGCCTCGCGAAGGCGGACAGCACCGGAACGGGCGCCATTGTCGCGCCGCAACATAGAAAAGACGAGCTAAACTTACTAAACCAACATTAGCTGAGCTTAATCGCAATGCGCATCGACCATGCCCAGCTGCGGGCCCTGGCTGCGGTGATCCGCGAAGGCAGCTTCGACCGTGCCGCGCAGTCGCTCAACGTCACCCCCTCGGCCATCTCGCAGCGGGTCAAGGCACTGGAGGACCGCATCGGCCGGCTGCTGGTCAAACGTGGCACGCCGGCGACTGCCACCGCCGAAGGCCAGCTGCTGGTGCAGCTGGCCGAGCAGACCGCCCTGCTGGAGCACGATGCCCTGCACCGGATGGGCCTGGCCGACGAAGACCTGCCGCAGGCGAGCATCCCGGTGGCGGTGAACCACGACAGTCTGGAGACCTGGTTCCCGCAGGCCGCGCAGCAGTTCGCGCAGGGCACCGGCACTACCCTGGACCTGCGGGTGGAAGACCAGGACCACACCGTCGAGCTGCTGCGCCAGGGCACCGTGCTGGGTGCGGTGACCACCCTGGACGAGCCGGTGCAGGGCTGCCAGATCCACGCGCTGGGCAGCATCCGCTACGCCGCGACCTGTACGCCGGAATTCCGCGAGCGCCATTTCGCCAAGGGCGTAACCGCGCAGGCACTGGCGCAGGCACCGGTGCTGGTGTTCAACCGCAAGGACGACATGCAGTCGCGATTCGCCCGGCGCATGGCCGGCGCCGACCTGCCCAGCACCGCGCCGACCTGGTGGATTCCCTCCACCCGCGCCTTCGTGCAGGCCAATCTCGGCGGGCTCGGCTGGACGATGAACCCGTTGCCGCTGGTCAAGCGCCATCTGGATGCCGGGCGCCTGGTGTATGTGCGGCAGCGCGCGTGGGAAGACGTGCCGCTGTACTGGCAGCACTGGAAGGGCGACGTGCAGACCATGGCCCTGCTGACCCGGGCGGTGCTGGACGCCGCATCGGCGCTGGTGCAGCGCAGGCGCTGAAAAGAGGGCAGCGAGGGGATCAAGTCCTTCTTGCCACAAACGACTTGATCCCTACGTCCCCTTTTTGTGCAAGCATCGGCGCAACCGACGAGGGGGCTGGCCGATGGAAACCGAACCGGTATTCCTGCATATCCGCGTGGTGATGGGGATCATCCTCGGCCTGTCCATCACCACCCTGCTGAAGGGGTTGGCGCAGATCATCGAGCACCCGCAGCGGCGTGGCTGTTCGGCGCTGCACCTGTGCTGGGTGATGTGGACGCTGGTGTCGCTGGTCACCTTCTGGTGGTGGGAATTCCGTCTCGTCGAAGTGCACCGCTGGACGTTTGAAACCTATCTGTTCGTGATCACCTACAGCGCGACCTGGTTCCTGCTGTGCGCGCTGCTGTTTCCCGACGATCTGCGCGACTACGGCAGTTACGGCCACTACCTGATGCAGCGGCGGCGCTGGATCTTCGGGGTGATCGCGATATTGACGCTACTGGACCTTGTGGACACCGCGATCAAGGGGGGAAGCCGATGGCGGCTGCTGGGGGATGCCTACCCGTTGCACACGGCGCTGATGCTCATCGTTGCGGCGCTGGGATGGCATCTGCGCAGCGCGCGCATGCAACTGGTGCTGGCCGCAGCGACACTGGCCTATCAACTGGCCTACTTCGCGGCGGAATACTTCACCATCGGCAGTGATTGAAGACCGCCGCCGTCTCCATCCAATCTCCATCCGGGGCGTCCACAATCATGTGGTTCCATTCGACCACAGGTCTCCCAGATGACGATCCACTACCGCGATGCCCTCCCCGATGATGCCGCTGCCTGCATCGACCTTCGTGGGTGCACCCGCGAGAACGCCTTCAGCGCCGCGCAGCTGGCCGAACTGGGCATCACCGAAGAGAGCTGGGCCGCAGGCATCGCTGATGGCGATTCGATTGGCCGCGTCGCCTGGGAGGGCGAGCGGATGGCCGGCTACTGCTTTGCTGACCGCGAAAGCGGCGAGGTGCTGGTGCTGGCCCTGTTACCGGACTACGAAGGCCGTGGCATCGGCCGGCAGCTGCTGCAGGAGGTGGTCAGCCTGACCCGCGATGCCGGACACACCCGCCTGTTCCTGGCCTGCTCGGCAGACCCGCGTTCGCGCTCGTATGGCTTCTATCGGCATCTTGGCTGGAAGGCGACCGGCGAGATCGACGAGGCCGGTGACGAGATTCTTGAGCTGTCTTGACGCGCGGCGCTGGAAACAGCCGCCGGACATGGCCCGGCGCGACCGGGGATGGGTCGAACGCGCAGGACGGATGCTGCGTTGCATCAAAATCGGACCAGAAGCGGTTAAAATTGCCACTGGAATGCTGCAAGGCGTTGTTTCTTCACGCTCTTTCCCTGCTTCTTGCGCATCCTGACCCCTTCCCCCCGCCAACGATTCCGCCCCCATGAAGAAATTTGGCAAGGCCCTGCTCGCCCTGCTCGTGCTGCTGTTGCTGGTCGCCGCACTGTTCCTGTACTGGCCGCTGACCCAGCGCTCGGTGCCCGCCGCGAGCAACGACAAGCCCGTCGATGTCGTGCTGGTCGGCGCCGGCATCATGAGCATCACCCTGGCCACCTACCTGCAGGAACTGCAGCCGGACTGGAACATCCAGGTCTACGAGCGCCTCGACGGCGTCGCCGGTGAAAGCTCGGACGGCTGGAACAACGCCGGCACCGGCCACTCGGCATTCGCCGAACTGAACTACACCCCGGAACTGCCTGATGGCAGCATCGAGACCAAGCGCGCGGTCGGCATCGCCGAATCGTTCGAGGTCTCGCGCCAGTTCTGGTCGCACCAGGTGAAGGAAGGCCGGCTGAGCCAGCCCAGCGACTTCATCAACCCGACCCCGCACATGAGCTTCGTCTGGGGTGATGACAACATCGCCTACCTGCACAAGCGCCAGCAGGCGCTGGTGAAGAACCCGCTGTTCTACGGCATGCAGTACTCCGAGGACCCGGCGCAGATCAAGCAGTGGGCACCGCTGCTGATGGAAGGCCGCGACCCGAAGCAGAAGGTCGCCGCGACCTGGATGCCGCTGGGCACCGACGTCAACTTCGGCGTCATCACCCGCCAGCTGACCGCCGGCCTGCAGCACAGCCCGAACTTCGGCCTGCACCTCAACCATGAGGTCAGCGCCCTGCGGCAGAACGCGGACAAGAGCTGGAACGTGACGGTGAAGGACCTCAAGGCCGGCACCGAATCGACCACCCACGCCCGCTTCGTGTTCATCGGTGCCGGTGGCGCCGCGCTGAAGCTGCTGCAGATGTCGGGCATCCCGGAATCGAAGGACTACGCCGGCTTCCCGGTGGGCGGCCAGTTCCTCGCTTTCCAAGGCCAGGACGTGACCTCGCGCCATGGCGTGAAGGCCTACGGCATGGCCGAAACCGGTTCGCCGCCGATGTCGGTGCCGCACCTGGATGCGCGCAAGCTGGATGGCAAGCCGGTGGTCCTGTTCGGGCCGTTCGCGCTGTACAGCACCAAGTTCCTCAAGCACGGCTCGTGGTGGGACCTGTATTCGTCGGTCAACCACAACAACGTCGGCCCGATGCTGGAAGTGGGCAAGGACAACCTGGACCTGGTGCAGTACCTGATGGGCCAGGCGCGCCTCAACGACGCCGATCGCCAGGCCGAACTGGTCAAGTACTTCCCGAACGCCAAGCCGGGCGACTGGAAGCTGGTCACCGCTGGCCAGCGCGTGCAGATCATCAAGCGTGATCCGCTGAAGGGCGCGGTGCTGCAGTTCGGTACCGAGATCGTGACCGACAAGGACCACACCCTCGCCGCGCTGCTGGGTGCTTCGCCGGGTGCCTCGACCTCGCCGCCGATCATGCTCGACCTGATGGCCAAGGCCTTCCCGGAACAGATGAAGGCCGGTTGGGAAGCCCGCCTGCGCGAGATCGTGCCGTCGTACGGCCGCAAGCTCAACGAGAGCGCCGCGCTGACCAACGAGATCCGCACGCTGACCAGCCAGACCCTGCACCTGCCCTACCTGGATGTTCCGGTGGAAGCGGGCGCGACGCCGGCCCTGGCACCGACGGCCGCCCCGACCCCGGCGCCGGCCAAGGAAAAGCGCAACGCCAACGAGGAACTGCAGGCGCTGTAAGCCTGCGGTTGCCATTGGACGGAAACGGACGGCCACCTTCGGGTGGCCGTCTGCGTTTGTGTCGCACCCACCTGTAGAGCCGAGCCTGCGCTCGGCTGCTCCTCGCGGTTGCCGACAGCCGAGCATGGGCTCGGCTCTACAGAAATCCCTGCCAGGCGCCGACAAGCCCGTGCCCGATGACGAGAATTGTAATGTTGTTAAGAATTATTTACATTTGCGTCCTGCGCAGTGGCCGCGCCGCTCCCAGATGGACCTGATGTGCCCGAAGCCGCCGCCCGGGTGCTGGACGACTGTTGCCGCCCCTTCCCCGTCTTCACGCTTCGAGCCCGCCATGTCCCTGACTCTCCGTACCCGCCTGCCACGCCGTGCGCTGCTGCCGGCTGCCCTGTTGTCCTCCCTCGCCGTGGCTGCACCGTCGGCGTTTGCCGATGTCGCTGCCGATGCGTCCGACGCCAAGACCCTGGACCGGGTGAGCGTGCGCGCCGAGCAGTCCGCGCCGCCGTCCAGCACCACCCGCCTGCCGATCACCCTGCAGGAAACGCCGCAGTCGTCCACGGTGATCGGCCTGCAGCGCCTGCAGGACGAATCGCTGTTCAGCCTCAACGACGTGATGCGCAATGTCACCGGCGTCAGCGTGTCCTTCTATGACACCCAGCGCCCGCTGTACTACGCGCGCGGCTTTGCCATCACCGATTTCCAGGTGGACGGCATCCCCACCTACAGCGGCTCGACCAACCAGGAATACGACACTGCCTTCTACGACCGGGTGGAAGTGATCCGCGGCGCCAATGGCCTGCTCAGCGGCGCCGGCGTGCCGTCGGCCACGGTGAACCTGCTGCGCAAGCGCCCGGGCAAGGAGTTCGACGCCTCGTTCTCGGTCAGTGCCGGCAGCTGGGACTACCGCCGCATGGAGGCGGACGTGACCGCGCCGCTGACCGCCGACGGCCGCTTCCGCAGCCGCGTGGTCGCCGCCTACACCGATCGCGATTTCTATTACGACCGCTACAAAGAGAACAAGATGGCCGGCATGGCCGTGCTGGAAGGCGATGTGACCGACAGCACCACGGTCACCGTCGGCTACCAGACCCAGGACAACAACCCGGTGGGTTCGACCTGGGGCACCGTGCCGTTCTTCGACAGCAAGGGCAACTTCGCGCATCTGCCGCGCTCGACCAACCTGGCACCGAAGTGGAGTTACTGGCAGCGCGAGACCAGCACGGTATTCGCCAACCTGGAACAGCGCTTCGGTGAGAACTGGCTGCTGAAGATCAACACCGCCTACACCCGTGGCAACGTGCAGAACATGCGCCTGTACGGCACCGGCAATCCCGACCCGGTGACCGGCGCGGGCATCTACCTGCGCACCGCCGCCGGCGATTCGGAAGACACCCGCCGCAACGTCGACGCCTACCTGACCGGCACCTTCAACCTGTGGGGCCAGGAGCACGACGTGACCGTGGGCGCACAGTGGGCCGACCTGGAAGGCACCACCAATACCCTGGCGCTGAACTACCCGCGCGATTGGGCGACCTGTGGCCGTGAGCGCTGCTACTACATCCCCAACGTGCACACCTGGGATGGCGACATCTCCGAAGTGACGTACACCCTTACCGGCGCACGCCGCGTGTCCAAGACCACGCAGAGCGGTTTCTACCTGGCCACCCGCCTGCGCCTGGCCGACCCGCTGGCGCTGATCGCCGGCGCACGCCTGAGCCGCTGGCAGACCCAGACCCGCGCCTACAACGCCGCCGGCGCCTACACCGCCACCAGCGGCGCGTACAAGGTGAGCGATGAAGTGACCCCGTACGTGGGCCTGGTGTACGACATCACCCCGAACGTGGCGGCCTATGCCAGCTACACCGAGATCTTCAACCCGCAGAACTACAAGGACCGCAACGAGAACCTGCTGGCGCCAGTGCAGGGCTCCAACCTGGAAGCGGGCCTGAAAACGCAGTGGTTTGATGGCCGTTTGACCGCCAACGCGGCGATCTTCGAAGCCAAGCAGGACAACTACGCGGTGCGTGACATGGGCGTGCCGGAAGGTTCGCTCAGCGACGGCAGCTCGGCCTACATCGGCGTCAACGGCACCAAGGCGCGTGGCTGGGAAGTGGACGTCAACGGCGAGATCCTGCCGGGCTGGACGGTCAATGCCGGCTATACCCACGTCAAGGTGACCCGCGCGGCCACCGACCTGCTGTACGCCAATCCGGCCGAGAATCTGCTGCAGCTCAATACCCAGCTGCAGCTGCGCGGCGCGCTGGAGCGCCTGAGCATCGGCGGTGGCGTGCAGTGGCAGAGCAAGGTGCAGGGCTACAACATCCCCTACCCGGTGGGTGTGGGCACCACGGTGACGGTGAACCAGCCGGCGTATGCGCTGGTGCAGTTCAACGCCAACTACCGCATCAGCGACAACTGGACGGCGACGCTGAGCGTGCGCAACGCGCTGGACAAGACCTACTGGGCCAACCTGGACTACAACAACTACGGCGAACCGCGCTTCGTGGCGGCCAGCCTGCGCTGGAAGTTCTGAGGCGCGCAGCGGAAACGGTGGGTGCCGACCGTTGGTCGGCCGACGCTCCGCCACGACCAACGGTCGTGGCCCACCTGAATGGGCCCGCCTCCGCGCGGGCCTTTTCTTTGCTGCGCTGCGGGTTGCACATGCCTTCATAATTATGGCGTAATTATTCCAACGCCATTCGGAAGTCCGTCGATGAACCCGAGCTGGGACACGCTGGAGCGGGGCCGCCAGGCGCGGCTGGAGCGCGCCGCGCCATGGGCCAAGGGCCACGAGGTGGCGGCCGGCGACATCGCCGATCTGCTGCACGCGCTGCTGGAGCCGGGCGACAAGGTCTGCCTGGAAGGCAACAACCAGAAGCAGGCCGACTTCCTCGCCCAGGCGCTGGCCGACCTCGATCCGGCAAGGGTGCATGACCTGCACATGGTGCAGTCGGTGCTGTCGCTGCCCTCGCACCTGGATGTGTTCGAGCGCGGCATCGCCTCCAAACTGGACTTCTCCTTCTCCGGGCCGCAGTCGGTGCGGCTGGCCAACCTGGTGGCCGAGGGCCGCATCCAGATCGGCGCCATCCACACCTACCTGGAACTGTTCGGCCGCTACTTCATCGACCTCACCCCGCGCGTGGCACTGGTCGCGGCGCAGGCCGCCGACCGCCACGGCAATCTCTACACCGGCCCCAACACCGAAGACACGCCGGTGATCGTGGAGGCCACCGCATTCGGTGGCGGCATCGTCATCGCCCAGGTCAACGAGATCGTCGACACCCTCCCCCGCGTCGACATTCCTGCCGACTGGGTCAACTTCGTGGTGCAGGCGCCGCGCCCGAACCACATCGAACCGCTGTTCACCCGCGACCCGGCGCAGATTTCCGAGATCCAGGTGCTGATGGCGATGATGGCGATCAAGGGCATCTACGCCGAGTACGGGGTGAACCGCCTCAACCACGGCATCGGTTTCGATACCGCGGCGATCGAACTGCTGCTGCCGACCTATGCCGAATCGTTGGGGCTGAAAGGCAAGATCTGCCAGCACTGGGCGCTCAATCCGCACCCGGCGCTGATTCCAGCCATCGAATCGGGCTTCGTCAAATCAGTGCACTCGTTCGGCTCGGAACTGGGCATGGAGAAGTACATCGCCGCGCGCGGGGATGTGTTCTTCACCGGCGCCGACGGTTCGATGCGCTCCAACCGCGCGTTCTCGCAGACTGCAGGACTGTATGCCTGCGACATGTTCATCGGCTCCACGTTGCAGATCGACCTGCAGGGCAACAGTTCCACCGCCACCCGCGACCGTATCGCCGGCTTCGGTGGCGCGCCCAACATGGGCTCGGACGCACGCGGCCGCCGCCACGCCAGCGACGCCTGGCTCAAGGCCGGCCAGCAGGCCGCGCGGCCGGGCGAAATGCCGCGTGGGCGCAAGCTGGTGGTGCAGATGGTGGAAACCTTCCGCGAGCACATGGCGCCGGCCTTCGTCGACCGCCTCGATGCCTGGGAGCTGGCCGAACGCGCGGCCATGCCGCTGCCGCCGGTGATGATCTACGGCGACGACGTCAGCCATGTGCTGACCGAGGAAGGCATCGCCAACCTGCTGCTGTGCCGCAGCCCGGAAGAACGCGAGCAGGCGATCCGCGGCGTGGCCGGCTACACCGCCGTCGGCAGGGGCCGCGATCGCGCGATGGTGGAAAACCTGCGCGACCGTGGAGTGATCCGGCGCCCGGGCGATCTCGGCATCAACGTGCGCGATGCCAGCCGCGATCTTCTTGCCGCGCGTTCGGTGAAAGACCTGGTGCGCTGGTCCGGCGGTCTGTACGACCCGCCCAAGCGCTTCCGCAACTGGTAAGGGGCACGCCATGGAAACCCTCGACTATCGATTCGACGGCACGACGCCTGTGCGCTTCCCCACCGATGCCGTGCTGGTGGGCGTACTGGCCTCGGGCAACCTGGAAATCCTGCTGGAACCGGCCGACCTGGACGGTGCGATGACGGTGCGCATCATCACCGCCGCGCGTGGCTTCGGCACGGTATGGCAGGCGGTGATCGCCGACTTCGCCCAGCGTCACCCCCTGCGCGATGTACGCGTGTCGATCAACGATGCCGGCGCCACACCGGCCGTGGTCAGCCTGCGCCTGGACCAGGCGGTTGAGACCCTGCATGCCGGAGGCAAGCCATGACGCACGCACAGCGCAACAGCTATTACGAAGCCGATGCCCGCGCGCGCATCGCCGGGCTGCTCGATGCGGGATCGTTCCGCGAATCTCTCGGTCCGGCCCAGCGCGCCATCAGCCCGCACCTGGCGCAGCTCGACCAACCAGCCGCCTTCGACGATGGCATCGTCGTCGGCGAGGGACGCCTGCGCGATAAACACGTGCTGGTGGCCGCGCAGCAGGGTGAATTCATGGGCGGCGGCGTGGGCGAGGTGCATGGCGCCAAGCTGACCGGCCTGCTGCGCCGCGCGGCAACCACCCATCCCGATGGCGTGCTGCTGCTGCTCGATACCGGTGGTGTGCGCCTGCACGAAGCCAACGCCGGCCTGATCGCCATCTCCGAAATCATGCGCGCCACCTTGGGTGCGCGTGCAGCCGGTGTACCGGTAGTGGCGCTGATCGGCAGTGGCAACGGCGCCTTCGGCGGCATGGGCATCGTCGCCCGCTGCTGCAGCACGGTGATCATGTCCGAGGAGGGACGGCTGTCGCTGTCCGGCCCAGAGGTGATCGAGACCGTGCGCGGCGTGGAGGAATTCGATTCGCGCGACCGCGCACTGGTGTGGCGGGTGACCGGTGGCAAGCACCGCTACCTGATCGACCAGGCGCAGGTACTGGTGCCCGATGCGATCGGCGCGTTTGCGCAGGCGGCCTTTGATGCGCTGCAGCTGGACACCGCCAGCGCCGACACCGACGCAGCGCTGGCCGCGCTGCAGGCACGCCACGCCACATTGAAAGCGCGCGTGGAAGCATGGGGCGACTGCAACGATGGACTGCAGATCTGGGCGCGCCAGGGCATTGCAGATCCAGAACGCCTGGCGCTGCTGGAAACCGATGCCTTCCTTGCCGCCACCGCGCACCGGAGCCTGCCATGAGCATGCCATTGACTACACTGCTGGACGCGCTGTTCCCGCGTGGCCACGCAATCACGGTGAACGATTCGGTACTGACCGGAACAGCGACCACCGACGACGGCGAGGTGACCGTGATCGGCACCACCGACAAGATCGAAGTGGGCGTTGACCATGCGCTGGTGCTGGCCGACACCGTGCTGGCCAGCACCGCTGCACATCCGCAGCGTCCGATCGTGATGCTGGTCGATACCGCCGGCCAGCGCCTGGCGCGCCGCGATGAACTGCTGGGCATCAACGGCTACTTCGCCCACCTCGCACAGACCCTGGACCTGGCCCGCCGTCGTGGTGCGCGCCTGGTCACGCTGGTCTACGGCGAATCGGTCAGCGGTGGCTTCCTGTCGTTCGGGTTGATGGCTGACCACATCCATGCCCTGCCCGATGCACAGGTGTGGGTGATGGACCTGCGCGCGATGGCAAGGGTGACCAAGCAGCCGCTGGAAAAACTGCAGGCGCTGAGCCTGACCTCGCCTGTGTTCGCGCCGGGCGTGGAGAACTACGTGGCGATGGGCGCAGTGCAATCGCTGTGGGATGGCGACCTGGCGCGTCACCTGCTGGAAGCACTGCGCGCACCCGCCGACGGTGACCATCGCGCCGCGCTTGGCGCCGAACGGGGTGGCCGTACATTGGCTGCGCGGGTGGCCACTGCAGTGAGCCAGGGCAATGCCTGAGCGACCCGCCCGGCATACGCTGGTCTGGCTGTCGGTCGATGCCGATTGGCGGGCCGACGTGCCCACGCACGAGCCGCGCCTTGCCGCGTGGCTGGCGCACGGCTTCCCTGCCGTAGTGGCACGTCGTGCGGCGGATGATCCCGATCCGCGCCTGCGACTGGGCGTTCCACTGCCACCGGCCGAAGGCAAGCAGAGGCTGTCGTTGCGCGTACCGCTGCACGACGTCGCTCGCATGCACGCACCGCCGGCATTGAGTGAGCTGCTGGCGGCAGGCGACGCCGTGGTTCCGCAGGCGTGGCAGCAATCGCTTCACGACCTGCAGGCACTGGCCCCGGCCCGTGTGTTCGGCGCCTTCGCCTGGCAATGGCTGACCGCCCTGCCCTACGTGCATGAGCGTTCGGACACCGACCTGCTGTGGCAGGTGACCGACGCCGCGCAGGCCGAAGCGCTGATCGCGCAGTTGCTGGCATGGGAGAGCCGCCATCCGCATCGCCTTGATGGCGAGCTGTGCCTGCCCGATGGTGGCGCGGTGAACTGGCGCGAACTTGCCGGCCGCAGTCGCCAGGTGTTGGTGAAGCGCTTGGACGGAGCCGCATTGGAAGCGCGCGATACGCTGTTCGCCACGCGCGAGGCGATCGCATGATTGCCGCCCGCAAGCAGTTGCCCGCACACGGCACGATGGTCGACAGCGCACGCCTGGGACGGCTGGCCATTGCCAGCCTGCACACCGAGCTGGCCTGCGCCCCGAAACCGGGCCTGGTCACGCCGTTCAACAGTGGCAGCCATGACGACATGGATGCCAGCACCTTCCTGCGCAGCCTGTTCGCCCTGCGCCACTACTTCACTGCGGTGGCCAGGGCCGGTGCCGCGGGTGCCCCCTTCACGGTGCTGCGCGATCACGGCATTGCCGCCGAAACGGCCATGCTGGCCGCCACCGCCGGTATCAACACCCATCGCGGCGCGATCTTCAGCCTTGGCCTGCTGGTGGCCGCCGCTGCTGAGCGCAGACGCGTGCATGGCCATGCTGTATCCGGTGCACAGGTGTGTCTGGCGGTCCAGCAGTGGAACGACGCGCTCATCGCGGCGCCACTGGACCCGCACAGCCCGGGACAGCGCGCGCGTGCACGCCATGGGGTCAGCGGCGTACGCGAGCAGGCTGCCGCCGGCTACCCGGTACTGCGCGAGCTGGCCCTGCCGACCCTGCGCCATGCGCTGCACAGCGGCCTGCCGCGCGACGCCGCGCTGTGCCATACGCTGATGCAGCTGATGGCGCAGGTGGACGATCTGAACCTGCTGCACCGTGGTGGCGCCGAGGGCCTGCGTTGGGCGCAACAACAGGCAACCACCTTCCTTTCCTCGGGCGGCGCCTTCGCGCCGGACTGGCGCATGCGCCTGCAGTCCATGGGCGATGCGTTCGTGACGCGTCGGCTCAGCCCGGGTGGCAGTGCCGATCTGCTGGCCTGCGCCTGGTTCCTGCTGCAGCAGGAGGGCGTATGAGCCTGGCCCTGCTCTGCCCCGGACAGGGTGCGCAGCATCCGGCTATGTTCGACCGCGTGCGTGGCATCGCCGCTGCACGCGCGGTACTGGACGCGGCGGGTGATGTGCTGGGACGCGACGTGTTCGCTGCCGCAGCCGCCGACGACCGCTTCGACAACACACAGGCGCAACCGCTGCTGTGCGCCGCCAGCATCGCGCAATGGCATGTCCTGCGCGACGCCCTGCCGAGCCCGATCGTGCTGGCCGGGTACAGCATCGGCGAACTGGCGGCGCACGCCATTGCTGGCAGTTTCGATGCCAGCACCTGCCTTTCGCTGTCGGCCCAGCGCGCGCGCCTGATGGATGCTGCCAGTCCCGCCGGTGCGGGCATGCAGGCCATCCTCGGCCTGGATCGACAGACGCTGCAGCCGCTGTGCGACACGTACGGCGCGCACGTGGCCATCGCCAACGGCGCAGATCACTTCATCGTTGGCAGCACGCAGCAGGCACTGAATGCGCTGACCGCTGCCGCGCACGCGCAGGGCGCGGAGGTGCGCCCGTTGCCGGTGCATGTGCCGGCGCACACGCCACTGCTGTCGGCGGCAGTCGCACCGTTTGCCGCGGCGCTGCAGGCGACCACCCTGCATGCCCCTCGCCTGCCACTGCTGGCCGGCATCGATGCACGGCCGGTGCGCGACACCACGACGACGGTGCATACGCTGTCCGCACAGCTGGCGCAGACCATCGAATGGGCACAGGTGATGCGCCAGGCCTTCGAGCGCGGCGCGCGCGTGTTCCTGCAGCTGGGCCCGGGCAACGCGCTGGCACGCATGATCGCCCCGGCCTATCCGTGCTGCGAGGTGCGCGCGATCGAGGAATTCCAGAGCCTGGACGGCGCGGCGGCGTGGGTCCGCAGCGCGCTGCAGCGGCTGCAGTAGCGGGGTTGAGCGGTAGCGGGTTTGAGCAGTACGTAACGCGCAGTACGTAACAGGCCATACCCGGGGATGGCGGGCTTCCATCCGTGCAGTACGCGAATCAGGTGTCTGGGAGGGCGCATGACTCCACAAATTGCAACGATCATCGGTCTGGTGATCATGTTCATCGTCGCCACTGCGATGCCGATCAACATGGGTGCCGTCGCCTTCGCGCTGGCCTTCATCATCGGTGGTCTCTGGGTCGACATGGGGGGCAAGGAAGTCCTCGCTGGCTTCCCGGGCGACCTGTTCCTGACCCTGGTCGGCATCACCTACCTGTTCGCGATCGCGCAGAAGAACGGCACCATCGACCTGCTGGTGCACTGGGCGGTGAAAGCAGTGCGCGGCCATATCGTGGCCATTCCGTGGGTGATGTTCGTGATCACCGCCGTGCTGACCGCCTTCGGCGCGCTGGGCCCGGCCGCAGTGGCGATCATCGGCCCGGTCGCACTGCGCTTTGCCAAGCAGTACCACATCAACCCGCTGATGATGGGCCTGCTGGTGATCCATGGCGCGCAGGCGGGTGGCTTCTCGCCGATCAGCGTGTACGGCAGCATCACCAATGGCGTGGTGCAGAAGGCCGGGCTGGAAGTCACCGAGATGGCCGTGTTCCTGACCAGCCTCGGCTTCAACTTCATGATGGCCACGATCTGCTTCTTCGCCTTCGGCGGCATCGCGCTGCTGCGTCGCGGCTCAATCACTGCTGCGGGCACCGTCGGCACCGCGGAACTGGCGATGGCCGGTGGTCCGCAGGCCTCGTCGCGTCAGTTCGCCATCGAAGGCCACGGCGCGCTGGTCGCGGCCGGTGGTGGCACCCTGTCCAACGATCCGGTGGCACTGGATGCGGTGGGCCTGACCCGCGAGCGGTTGTTCACCCTGATCGGCCTGCTCGGCCTGGGCGTGGCCGCGCTGATCTACAACCTCAACGTCGGTCTGGTCTCGATCACCGTTGCGGTGGTGCTGGCACTGCTGTCGCCGCAGAGCCAAAAGGGTGCGGTGGATGGCATCAGCTGGTCCACCGTCCTGCTGATCTGCGGCGTGGTCACCTACATCGGTGTGCTGGAACATGCCGGTGCCGTGGACTTCATCGGCCACGGTGTTTCCAGCATCGGCATCCCGCTGCTGGGCGCACTGCTGGTCTGCTACGTGGGTGGCATCGTCTCCGCGTTCGCCTCGTCGGCAGCAGTGCTGGGTGCCACCATTCCGCTGGCCGTGCCGTTCCTGATGCAGGGCCATCTCAGCGCCGCTGGCGTGATCTGTGCGTTGGCCGTGTCCTCCACCATCGTCGATGTCAGTCCGTTCTCGACCAACGGCGCACTGGTGGTGGCTTCGGCCGCAAAGGAAGAGCGCGAAACGCTGTTCCGCCGCTTCCTGGTCTACAGCGGCCTGGTGGTGGCATTCGGCCCACTGCTGGCCTGGCTGGTGTTCGTGGTGCCGGGCTGGATGTAACCAGCCAACGGTAGTGCCGGCCGCTGGCCGGCAATCTCATGAAGCCATCCAGCGATCATGGGTTGCCCGCCAGCGGCCGGCTCTACCTGGCGTTACACTTTCCGCATGGCCATCGCTCCCGCTCCGCGTACTCCGAAGAAGCGCGCCCCTCTGTACGAAGAGGTGGCCGAACACGTGCGCGAGCGGATCTACGACTACCGCCTGCCCCCGGGCGAGTGGATCGACGAGCCGGCGTTGTGCGAGGAACTGGGCATCAGCCGCACGCCGCTGCGTGAAGCGCTGAAGCTGCTCGCCGCCGAAGGCCTGGTGCAGATCGATGCCGGACGAGGCGCGCGGGTCACCCGGCTCACGCTGGAAGACCTCAACCAGCTGTTCCCGGTGATGGCGATGCTGGAAGGCCGCTGTGCGCATGAAGCGGTCAAGCACATCGACGACGCCGGCGTGCAGCAGCTGGAAGAACTGCACGCGGCGATGGAAACGGCCGCCGCAGACGGCAACATCGCCGAGTACTACCGCAACAACTACCTCATCCACGAGACGGTGCAGCATTACGCCGGCAATCCGTGGCTGATCCGCATCACCCACGACCTGCACCGCATCCTGAAGATGCATCGCGGGCGCCAGCTGCTGGCCCCGGGGCGCACCGCACAGTCGCTGGCCGAACACCGCGAACTGATGGAGTGCTTCCGCCAGCGCGATGCCGCGGCCGCCGAACGCACGATGGAACGGCATCTGCTCAGCCAGGGCCAGGCCTTGGCCGCGTATGTGGCCAGCGGCGGATTGTTGAACGTGCCCGCGCCGTTGCCGACCGAAGGCGGAAGCTGAGTTCATGGGGTTGCCGGCCAGCGGCCGGCACTCCCCCCGCGAGGCCAAGCCACGGTAGTGCCGGCCGCTGGCCGGCAACCTGGAACCTCGCGTCAATCACCGCCGCCGCAGCTGCCGCCGTCACCACCGCCACCGCTGTCGCCGCTGCCGCAGTCCGAGCTGCTGTAGCTGTGGTGGCTGTTGCTGTCTCCGGAATAGCCGCCGGAGAAATCGGCGGGCCCACTGCCACTGCCATCGCCCCGTGCGGGTGAGCCATCGGCAGTAGCCATTGCCATGCATACGATCGCGCCGACCAGCGGCATCAGCCACACCACCAGCAGCTGCCCGGCGCGGCTGCTGACGGGAAGGTCGTCGCGCCCCAGCACCACGAAGCTGGCCACCAGGTTCAGCCCCAGCACCAGGGCAATCAGGACGAGGGTCACAGCCAGCATGGCGCAGCTCCTTGTATTGGGATCTTCAGGGTGACGCCATCAGCGCCTGGATCCGGCCGCGTTCCTGCAGCGGCCATTGGAAATCAACCGGGTATACGGGTTGGTGGCCATCACGCTTGAGCAGGAAGATCCATTCCCGCCCCGTTTCGCGATCGCGGGCCGCCGCCAGGGAATCGTGCCACATGGTCCACAAGGGCACCCGCAGAGTCCCGCGCAGCCCACCCTTCTGCGGTCGCAGGACCTCATTGACCTGAAGCACCAGATGGATCTGGTTGCCCAGACCCGGTCCGGTGAGCGCCTTGACGTCGGTCACTGGCCGGCCAGCACCGTCGACCATCTCCACCCCCAGCACCTTGGCTACAACGATTTCCTCGGCCTCTGCCACCAGCGCCTGCAATGGTCTGGGCGCCACGGACGTTGCCGATGCCGGCGATGCTCCAGCCAGATACCCCAACGCCAGCCCCCCGACAAGCAACAGCGGTCGTAACGTCATCGGCTCTCTCTCCGTCCTTGGGCCCGCAGACGATACCACCGCCGCCGGTTGGCCCTGCCTGTCATGAAGATGGGACAATGTAGGGCGCGCCGGCCTGCCCTCGGGGCCGCCGGCCCCCCTGCACCACACGGAAGAAGAAGAACAACAACATGCTGAAAGTCATTTTCGATACCGACCCGGGCGTCGACGACGCGCTGGCGCTGCTGTACCTGCACAAGCATCCGCAGATCGACCTGATCGGCGTCACCACCACCTTCGGCAATGCCTCGGTGGAGTCGACCACCCACAACGCGCTGTACCTGAAGCAGGCCTGGGGCCTGTCCGCGCCGATCGCGCGCGGCGCTGAAGGCCCGCTGCAGCCCGAAGCCACCCCGGAAGCCTGGCCGGTGCACATCCATGGCCACAACGGCCTGGGCAACCACCCGGTGCCGGAGGCCCTGGATGTGGCCGCCGACAGCCGCCCGGCCCACCAGCTGATCATCGACCTGGTGCGCGCCCATCCGGGCGAAGTGACCCTGGTGGCGGTCGGCCGCATGACCAACCTGGCGCTGGCCCTGCAGCAGGCACCGGACATCGCCGGTCTGGTGCGCGGCGTTGTGCTGATGGGCGGTGCGTTCCACGTCAACGGCAACATCACTCCGGCGGCCGAAGCCAACATCTGGGGCGACGCCGAAGCGGCCGACATCGTGTTCACTGCCCATTGGCCGGTGACCGCGATCGGCCTGGACGTGACCACCCGCGTGGAAATGGACCGTGACGGCCTGGACAAACTGGCCGCCATCGGTGGCGCCGATGCCGAACTGGTCCGCGCCCTGTCGCAGGACTACGTCGACTTCTATCTGCAGGCCGGCCACAAGGGCATGGTCGTGCACGACTGCTGCGCCTGTATCGCCCTGACCCGCCCGGAGCTGTTCCAGTTCGAGCGCGCCAGCGTGCGCGTGGCCACCGACGGCGTCGCCCGCGGCATGACCATTCCCAAGCCGGAAGGCATGGGTTTCGGCCCCAGCGTGTGGGACGACCACGTGCTGCAGTCGATTGCCATTGGCGTCGATGCGGCTGCAGTACTGGCCGACATCGAGCAGACCCTGAAGGTCTAAGCGCTCACTGCCCGCCCCGGGACACGGGGCGGGTCTTCGGCACGGTCTCCGGCAGCGTCCACAGCACCGGCAGCACCAGCACCGCCACCAGCGCGATCATCGCCCCCGGCGCCGCCGCCCAGCCGCTGCGTTCCACCCACCATTGCGCCAGCCACGGCGTCGCCCCGCCGAACACCGCGGTGGCCATGGTTACCCCCAACGCCAGTCCACTGACCCGGCCCTCGCCCGGGAACTGTTCTGCCGTGGCCGGTGCCGCCACGGCACTGATGCCACCGGCCACGCAGGCCAGCACCACTGCTGCGAGCACGATGCCCAGTGGCGCGGCAGACGCCATCCAGCCGAACATCGACAACGGCAGCAGCGCCGCCAGTACCGTCAGCCCCAGCAGCAGCGGACGCCGCCCGAAGCGATCGGACAACGCGCCGCACAGCGGAGTGATTGCGATCACCGCCACCGCTGCAATGGTCGACAGCCACAGCGCATCGCCTTCGTCGTGTCCCTGCGCGTGCAGGAACGCTGGCACATAGGTGATGCCTACGTAGTAAGTGATCGACCCCAGTGCGGAAATCGCGAACGTGCGTGCCACCGCACCAGGATGGTTGCGCAGGACATGCCGCAGCGGCGTGGCCGGAATGCTGCCTTCGCGTCGCTGCCGTTCGAACTCCGGCGATTCGTGCATGCCCGAACGCGCGATCAGGATCACCAGTGCCAGCGCCGCGCCGAAGAAGAACGGGATCCGCCAGCCCCAGCTGTCCAGCTGTGGCGCAGGCAACAGCGCCACCGTGAGCGCGGAGATCGCCACTGCCAGCAACGCACCTACTTCACTGGCCGCCGAAGCCAACGACGTGACCAGGCCACGTCGTCGTACCGGTGCGCTTTCCAGCAGATAGGCGACCACGCCGGTGTATTCGCCGCCCACCGAGAATGCCATCACGCAGCGCAGGACCAACAGCAGCACGCCAGCCGTCGCGCCGGCGGTCGCGGCGGTCGGCAGCAACGCGGTGGCCAGCATGGCCGCCGCCATCAGCGCCATCGAAGCCAGCAGCATCCAGCGCCGGCCCAGGCGGTCGCCCAGGTGGCCGAAGCACAGCGCACCGAGCGGACGCATCAGATAGGACACCGCGAAGCCGGCCAGAGTGACCAGCATCGCCTCTTGGCCGCCGCCGAAGAATACCCGCGACAGCACCGTGGCGAAGTACAGGTACAGGGTGAAGTCGTACCACTCCACCACCGTGGACAGGCCGGCCACCCACATCGAGCGCTGCCGCCCCGCCGTCATTGCGTGTTTTCCTTCATCGCTGAAGGGTGTCACGGCGGCAGTGACGAAGCAGTAGATCCACGCCATGCGTGGATGCTCGCCTTCCGTGGCAATCGGGGTCGGGTCCCTTTGCTGTTCGCAAAGGGACCCGACCCCACTGTGTCACCGTGCCCGACGCAGGGTGATCAACGTGATCTCCGACGGCACGCCGATGCGCGCCGGGAATCCCGCCCACAGGCCGGCGCCGTTGCTCACGTACAGCGTCATGCCATCCACCGCATAGCGGCCGGAAACGAAGCCGCCGTTGGCACGCTTCACCAGCTGGTCCATGCCGATGATCTGGCCGCCATGGGTATGCCCGGAAAGCTGCAGCTTCACCCCGCGTGCAGCTGCTTCGCGTGCATTGCGTGGCCGATGGTCGAGGAGGATCACCGGCGCGGCCGGTTCGGCACCAGCCAGCGCGGCCTCCAGGTCGGGCAACGGCAGGCCATAGCGCGAGGCCACGGGGTCGGTCACCCCGGCAATGGTCAGCGCGGCATCACCACGACGCACCTGGGTGTGGCTGTTTTCCAGCACCTGCATGTGCAGCGCGCGGAACGCCTGCATCCATTCGCTGTATTGCGCGTAGTACTCGTGGTTGCCGGTGATGGCGATCACCCCGTCCGGCGCTCGCAGGTCCGCCAGTGGGGTGTAATCGTTGCGGCGCGCCTGCACGGTGCCGTCGATCAGGTCGCCGGTGATCACCACCAGATCCGGTTGCAGTGCATTGCTTTCCGCCACGACCTGGCGCACCCAGTCGCCGGTGAGCAGGCGGCTTGCGTGGATGTCGGTGAGCTGCAGCACGCGGTAGCCATCGAAGGCCTGCGGCAGGCCGACTATGGCCACCTCGACCTGCCGCGGCTGGGGTACGGCCATGCCCTGGCTGACACCGAAGGCACTGAGCAGCAGCGCCAGCACCGCGGCAGACGGGCGCAACGCCCTGTTGCGCAGTGCAGAAAGGCCACGCGGTGCGCGCAACAGGCGCGCAGCCAACAGGCCGGCATCCAGCACCAGCAGCGCCAGGGCCAGCAGCAGCACCGCGGTGGAGCCGGTGGCCAGCGTGGCGATGGCCATCTTCGGAATTTCCGGCGAGGCCATCGTGCCCCAGAAGCTGGCGACGATGCGCAGCTGTACGGCAATGCCGACCAGCAGCACGGACAGCACCACCTTCAACCAGACGGGCAGGCGCAGTGGCCAGAACAGGCGCCAGGCCACATACAGGCCCATCAGAAAACCAATCGTACTCAGCACTACGACAATCCAGAACGGCAAACAGGCCCGCCATGGTGACGGCAGAAGATGGCAATGGATAGAGCCGGGCTCAGGCCCGGCCCCGGCGCCATCACGCTTCGGGCAAGCGCTCCACCCGCAGCCGCGTGATGCGGCGCTTCTCCATCGCCAGCACTGTGATGCGTATACCGGCCACCTCCAGCGTGTCGTCGATGTCGGGCAGGCGCCCCAGCTGTTCCAGCACCAGTCCGGAGATGGTCATGTAGTCCGCGCTGCGCGGCAGCGACACGCCGGCCAGCCGCTGCAGGTCGTCCAGCGTCAGCGCGCCGTCGGCGTCCCAGCAGTCCTCGCCCTGCGCGACCACGCCATAGCGCTCGTCCTGGGTATCGGCCAGATCACCGGCAATGGCCGCCAGCAGGTCGTTGGCGGTCACCAGGCCTTCCACGCTGCCGTACTCGTCCACCGCCACCGCCAGCGGCACCGGGTGCTGGCGGATCAGCTCCAGGGCCTGCAACGCACTGGCGCTGGACAGCACGTACTGCGGCTCGCGCAGGTTGCCTTCCAGCTGCAGTGGCTTGCCCTGCAGCAGGTCGGCCAGCAGGTCGCGGCTCTGCACCACGCCGCGCAGGCTGTCCAGGTCACCGTCGCCCACCAGCATCCGCGTATGCGGCGACGTCACCAGCCGTGCGACCACGTCGTCGTGACCGCGCGCCATGTCGATCCACTGCACGTCGGCACGCACGGTCATCACGCTGGACACCGGGCGATCAGCCAGGCCCAGCACGCTGCGGATCATCTCGTGCTCGGCCGGCTGCAGGCGTTCTTCGGCAGTGCCGCGCTCATCGGCGTCTTCTTCATCGTGGCCATTGGCCTGGCGCGCGCCCAGCAGGCGCAGCACGGCGTCGGCGGTGCGCTGGCGGAACGGCTGGCGCTGCTCGTTGCGCTCGCGGTTGAAACGTATCCACTGGTTGAACGCTTCCACCAGGATCGAGAACGCGATGGCCGCGTACAGGTACCCCTTCGGAATCTTGTAGCCCAGGCCCTCGGCCACCAGGCTGAAACCGATCATCAGCAGGAAGCCCAGGCACAGCACCACCACGGTCGGGTGCTTGTTGACGAAGCGGGTCAGCGGCTTGCTGGCCAGCAGCATCAGCACCATCGCGATGGTCACCGCCGCATACATCACGCCGAGGTTGTCGACCATGCCGACGGCGGTGATCACCGAGTCCAGCGAGAACACCGCATCGAGCACCACGATCTGCGCCACCACCATAGCGAAGCTGGCGTAGACCTTCTTGCCATCTTCGTGATGCTCGCGGCCTTCCAGCCGCTCGTGCAGTTCCATCGTGCCCTTGAACAGCAGGAACAGACCGCCGCCCAGCAGGATCAGATCACGCCCGGAGAAGCTGTGCTCGAACAGGGTGACCAGCGGTTCGGTCAGTTTCATGATCCAGGCCAGCGCGGCCAGCAGCACCAGCCGCATCAGCAGCGCCAGTGCCAGGCCGATCACCCGCGCGCGGTCGCGCTGGTGCGGCGGCAGCTTGTCGGCCAGGATCGCGATGAACACCAGGTTGTCGATGCCGAGAACGATCTCCAGCACGACCAGGGTTGCAAGGCCCATCCATATCGAGGGGTCAGCCAACCATTCCATTTCAGGTCCGTTTCGTCAGTAAGGGGAAAGTGGTGCGGTGCAGGTGTGCGGCGAGGCGAAGTTCAATCCGCATCCTGCGCCTGCGTCGGGTCATGCCCGAGCAGGTCGCCGGGGCTGCATTGCAGTTCGCGGCAGATCGCATCGAGCGTGGAAAAGCGGATCGCACGCGCCTTGCCGGTCTTCAGGATCGACAGGTTGGCCAGGGTGATGTCGATGCGACCGGCCAGCTCGGACAGGGTCATGCCGCGTTGCTGCAGCATGCGGTCCAGAGTGATGACGATCGCCATCAGATCACACCGTCCAGATCGTCGCGCATCGCTGCGCCGACGGTGAACACCCGCGCCAGCACGAACAGCATCAGCACTGCGACCAGGCCGGTGATCGACATGCCACCGCCCACCTCCATCCAGGCGAAGTCCGGCCCCATCCAGCTGGCGTAGAGCCCGATCACGATCGACAACACCTCCATCGCCAGCATCAGCCAGGCCATGCGTTGCAGGCGCACGGCATTGGCATGGGTGAAGGGGCGTTCGTTGGCCGCAGACCGCAGCAGCCGCGCCAGGTGGCGCAGGAACACCAGGCACAGCACCAGCAGCGCGACGATGGCGGCCAGGCCCACGCAGAAGTGCAGGAACAGATGCGAACCGTGTATGGCCGCCGCCTGTGCATCGTGCACGCTGTCCAGCAGCCAGCTGCGGTCGTAGGCCACCAGCGGCACCGCCAGCAGCGCGGCCAGGATGCCCAGCCAGCACATCGCACGCACTGCCTGCACGGCGGTCTGGGCCAGGGTGAACAAGCCGCGCGCAGGAAGGGCGCGGGCAGGACGAACGGTCAAGCAGCCTCCGATGTGGAGCGGCCCTGCCGCCCCGGGGTGTATTTATCGATAAACGATATATCACATCCGGGGGCTGTTGGCTGAATCGCTTCCGCTCCGGCGCCGTTACCGGGCGGGTGCGGATGCAGGCGGCGCGGCCTGTTCGCGCATCGCTTCGCCCGGCGTGGCCGAGGCCATCGCCTGCACCCCCGCTTCGGCGGCCTGCCGGGTAACCAGCCGGAAGCGCACGCGCAGCTTGCTTTCGCCCGGTGTTGCCCAGCCGTACTGGATCGCCACCTGGTCGCCGGACAATGGACCGCGCGAGGGCAGCGAGCGGATCTGCAGCGGTTTCGGCGCGGCCTGCATCAGCCGCGCGAAGCCCTTCTGCACCACTGCCGGGTCGGCCTTCTCGGCATACACGGTACAGGTGCCATCGTCGGCCCAGCTGACCGCATAGCGGCCACTGGCCAACGGCACCATCCACGCCATGCCCGGCTGGCCCTGCAGCAACGTGGCCGCCTCGGCCGGTTGCAGCGGGGTCAGGCCGTTGGCATCCATCAGCGACTGCAGGCGCGCCGGTGCGCCGATGTGCTGCATGCAGGCGGTGTCGAACAGTTCGCTGAAGGGATCCTGCGCCGGTGCCTTCGGCGCACGCGCGGGCTGGGCCATCACCACGATCGGCAGCAGCAGGCCAGCGATCAGCCAGGGCGCAGGGCGCATCGGAACTCCAGGGAACGGAAAACAGCGGGGAGGATGGCAAAGCCGGGTGGCAGAACGCAACGGGCACGCCCGTGCTTGACATCACCCAGCCGCAGGGAGAACATAAGTTAACGAATTAGTTAACCAACCTCATGGACCGCATCTTCGAAGCCCTGGCCTCCACCGCACGCCGGCAGATCCTGGCCTACCTCAGCGCCGGCGAGCTCAGCGCGGGCGAGCTGGCCGAGCGCTTCGATTTCAGCAAGCCGGCACTGTCCAGCCACCTGCGCATCCTGGAAGACGCCGGCCTGATCGAACGCGAGAAGCGCGGCCAGTTCGTGTACTTCCGGCAGGTACCCGACCGCCTGGCCAACACGCTGTTTTCCTGGGCCGCCGAAGTCTGTCCAGTGGGTGGCCCGCTGAAGCGCGAAGCGCGCGCACGCCGCAAGACCCCTGCCCGCTGAGGAGCACTGTGATGCCCGGTTCGACCCGCACCAGCCGTTCGTTCCCGAGTATCCAGCTTCCGGCACAGGACGGCGGTGGCCCGGTGGAAGTCACCCTGATCGCGCAGCTCGGCATAGGTGCCGGCGATGCGCTGGTGAGCGATGCCAGCCAGCGCCAGCGCCACCACCCGGCCTTCATCGATGCGCTGGACGAGCCCTCGGCGCGGTTGGGTGGCATGCACCTGCAGCACGGCGATCCGTCATCGCTGTACAGCTTCGTGGTGGGTGCCGGTGGCCATCCCTTCCATCGCCATGCCGGGCCGCGCATGTTCACCGCCATCGCCGGCAGTGCAGGTGCCGAACTGCGGTTTGCCAGCGCATCCGATGGGCAGCTGGCGGACGATCCCGCACACTTCCTGCGATCACTGCGTCGGGTCCGCATCCCACCGGACTGCCTGTTCACCGTGCGCTTTGGTGGTGGCACCTGGCACCAGTTCGCCTCGAACAGTCCGGCACACCCTGCCCTGTTCGCGCTTTCGTGCCACAGCAATGAGCTGGCCGGGGCCATGAGCGAGCACGCACGCGTACAGGCACAGGCCAACGCCGCAGACATTCCCAGCCTGACCGAGGTGCTGCCTGATGCGCACTGGCCTACCGCAACCACACTGGCGGCCACGCCGTTGCTGCAGCTGTCACTGCAGGCAGCAGCACCCAGCCTGCGCGCGCGCCTGTGCGCGCAGACGCGCACGCTGCTCGGGCCGCTGCGCCGCCTCAGCCTGGAGCCACTGCGCGGATTCGTGGAACGGGCGACGCCGGCGTACCCGGTCTGCAGCAGCGCAGCGCCGACGCAGGGGTTGCTCGCCAGCGCACTGCCGCACAGTCACTACAACGACACGACCACGCTGGCGTTGCACGGCGGGCAGACCGGCCACCGCTCCGCCTCCGCCCTGCTGGCCGACGTACTGGACGGATTCCTGCGCAACCCGCCAGCCGGCGTCGGCCGCTTGATGGCCCTGCGCAATCGCCTGGTTGCGCCGCTGCGTCTGCGCACCTCCCCGCTGGGCTGTCCGGTGTCGTCACTGCTGTCCAGCGACCGCAGCCGCGTCTTCGGTGGTCGTTTCCCGGTACTGGATGCGCAGGTGGATGCGGAAGACCGGTGTGCCGAAGTGCTGCTCGGTGCAGATGACCGCCATCTGCGCTTCCGCAGCAGCGTACGCGTGCAGTTCAACGAGGACGGCCAGGTCGAAATCAGTCTGGGCTCGCGCGTGCAGACGCTCAATGCGTTCGGTCGCTTCTACATGGCGATGATCGACAGCGCGCACCGGCATTACGTGGCGCCGGCCCTGCTGCGCCGCGCAGTAGAACATGCACTGGCGCCGGAACTGGCCGCGTGGTCCGGCGAGCCTGCGCACTCCTGACCCATGCACGCAAGGCACGGGGCCCTGTGCGGGTTCCGCGATCAGACCACGATCTCGCCTTCGTCCTCGCCATCCCAGTAATGGATGCGGCTGGCGTGTACGTGGATCAGCACCAGACCCGGCGTATCCACGCCCTGTTCGAACCACCGCTCCAGGTCCTTCACCCAGTGCTGGGCCATCGTGCCGCGATCGCGGATCAGCGTTGCCCTGCCCTGCACGTGCACGAACAGCGGCGGCTTGCCCAGCAGCGACTTGCTGCCGGTCAGACCCAATGCCACGTTCGGGTCGGTGCTGATCTCGCGCACCATGTCGGTGTCTTCCATGGTGAAGAACCAGCTGTCGCCATCGTAGTCCACATCGCCGTTGTTGCTCATCGGGCGCCCGGCGATCTGACCATTGGCGTGAGTCTGCAGCATGGTGAAATCGATGCCGGCCATTTTCTTGGCCAGTTCAGGCAGGGTGAGCGTAGTCATGGGTGGTTCCTTCGACAGGTGGGCGCCCAGCGTCTGCCCACTGCGGTGACCGAGGCGTGGATGGCTGCTGCCGGTTTCTTCACGCGGTGAGCCTATGCGGCGTTCCCGCGCGCAGCGCACTCGCGCTGCAGTGACCATCCACCGTCAATGCGGATAGCGGAACACCAGATCGTCCGGATCGCTGCGCACCGCCTGCGCATCCAGCACACCGCCAAGGCGAACCGCCACGGCCTGCGAGGCGTGGTTGTCCGCTGCCATGTAGCTGACCAGGGTCGGCAGGCCACGCACCACGAACGCCCAATCACGCAGCGCCGCGGCGGCTTCGCTGGCGAAACCCTGCCCTTCCTGCCCGGCATACAGCAGCCAGCCCAGTTCCTGTTCCGGGAACAGCGGGCCATGGTTGATACCCACCTGGCCGATGCACTCGCCTGTATCGCGGCGCTCGATCATCAGCGCGCCGTGACCGAACAGATGCCAGCTGGCGAGGTCGTGACAGAACTGTCCCCATGCGGCGACCTCACCGAACGGCCCGCCCATGCCGCGCGCCCGCGGCGAGGCCAGGAACGCGGCATACACCGGGAAGTCGTCCAGGCGTTGCGCGCGCAGACGCAGGCGGGGTGTTTCCAGCAACGGGATGTCGATCATGCGTGGATCGGTCAGTACACGGCCAGGAAGCCACAGCCGCGGCGCTGTGGCTGGCCTTCAACCGTCACCTGCACGCTGGCCGATGTATCCACGCCTTCGGCATTGCGGCAGGGCTCGCGCTTGATTTCGACGATGGTCGGCTGCGTGCCCAGTTCACCGTTGAGCACCGTCAACGAACTGGGCGCACCAGCCGGTTGGCCGAGGTAGCGCAGCGTGCCTGCGCTGCTGCGGCCAGCAACGGTGAGCGTGGCATCGTGGTTGCCCTTGCCGGTGGAGGCGATCTCGATGGACCAGCCTTCACCACCGCCGGTGAAGGCCGGGACCGGGCTGGCATCCGCAGCGATCGAAGGATGACGCGGCGCATCGGCGTCCGCATCGGCTTGCGGTGCGCTGCTGGCGCAGCCAGCGAACAGGCCCGCCACCAGCGTGGCAGTCACAACGGAACGCAGGGTCATGGCGTACTCCTCCGGCTGACGAGGCTCCAGTCTAGGCAGCAGCACGTGCGCTGGCGATGAACGAGGCTATCCTCAGCGTACCGCACGCCCACCCGTAGCCACCTGCACCCGGTCGCGGCCAAGCGATTTGGCCGCGTACATGGCGGTGTCAGCGGCGCGTACCAGCGCGTGCCAGCCGATCGGGTCAAGCGTGCCCTGGGCAACACCGAAGCTGGCGGTGACCCGCAGTATCTCGCCACTGCCCAGCACGATGCCCTTGCCGCGCAGTGCCACCCGCAGCGACTCGGCCAGCTGCCGGCCACTGGCCAGATCGCCTTCGGCCAGCAGCACCAGGAATTCCTCGCCGCCATAACGGGCGACGCTGTCGTTGCGGCGCAGGTGGCTGCGCAGCAACTGCGCCACCTGCACCAGTACATCGTCGCCGGCCGCATGGCCCTGCCCATCGTTGATCGACTTGAAATGATCAACGTCCAGCAGAATCACCACCGCCTGCGTGCTTCCATCGGCATGCCGCTGTCGTACCAGCTCTTCCAGCGAGCGCCGGTTCAACAGGCCGGTCAGCTGATCGGTGTCGGCCAGCTCACGCAGCTCACGGGTCAATGCCGAGCGCTGGTGCGACTTCGCCCGCAGTACCTCGATGGCATCGAACAGGCGCTGCATTTCTGCCATCGGGTGGGTGGCATGCTGCTCGGTGCCCGGCGCATCCGAGGCGATCTGGATCACCTGCGCCTGCGCCTGCAGCAACGGCCGCAGGATCTGCACGTGGGCGATGCGCAGGGCCAGCGCAAGCAGCAGCAACGTCCCCAGCACCGTGGCGGCCAGCACGGCCAGGCGTACCGCTTCCTTGTTGCGGGTGTGCTCGAAGCGCGCGATCGAAACGCCGAGGTAGCCATCGCGCAGCGCTTCCAGTGATTGCAGGGTGGGCACGTAGCGCGCGGTGAACTCGGCCGCCGTCCAGGGCGGCGGTACCCCACGCCGCCCATCTTCGATCAGCTGTTCCACCATCGGCAGCGACTGGCCGAAGAACTGCCGGCGCGCCATGTCCCAATGCCAGGACAGCGTCGGCTCGCTGCGGAATACAGACTCGTGGCTGGCCGCCAACCGCCACAGCTCCAGCAGGCGGCCCTGGGTCTGCTGCGCAGCGCGCACCTGTGGCTCGCGCCACGCGCCGGGCACCGCCAGCGGCACCATCACGTTGGATGCCAAGCGGCCACCGTGCTCGCGCAGGTCGATCAGGATCTGCCCCTGCATGGCAGGAATCGCGGCTTCGCGATCAGCGGCGACCAGGTCGCTGATCTGCACCGACGTCAGCGCCTGCAGCCGGTCGTACACCGCGAACATGCTGTTGATCGCGTGCTCCACCTCCTCTGCCGAGCGCTCGCCTCTGGGCAGTGCGGCGACGCGGTCCACCGCAGCGCGCGCGGTCTGCAGCCGCCGCTGCGCTTCATGCAGGCGTGGTGTTTCGTCCACCACCCGCGGGTCGGTCTGGAACACGCTCTGCAGGTGCTGCGTCGCTGCGTCCACCCGCTGCCGGGCGACCACCAGCTGTGCAGCCAACCGGCGCTGCTCCTGCGCATCGGTGCTGTCGGCGCCGAGCAGGCTGTTGGCCGGTCCGCGCTCGGCCGACACCAGATTGGCCAGTTCGGAGGTCTGCCTCAGCTGCCGCAGGCTGACCAGGTTGGCCTCGGCTTCGGTATAGCGCTGCGTACCCTGCACCAGCGCAATGACCATCAGCGGCAGCGTGCACAGCACGAACAGGCCTGCGAGGATCCAGAGCCAGGTCTGCAGTCCGTTTGGCGATGCCCTGCGGCCCATCGATGTATCCCCTGGCGTGCGGATCAGTGTAGCGCTCTGCCCGGGTGAAGGCGGGTCAGATCCAGCGCTGGTCCACCAGTTCACGCTTCACGTAGGCGTAGAACACCGGCGCAGCCACCAGCCCCGGCAGGCCGAACGCCGCTTCCATCACCAGCATGGCCAGCAGCAGCTCCCAGGCGCGTGCCTGGATCTCGCCGCCGACGATGCGTGCGTTGAGGAAGTACTCCAGCTTGTGGATCACCACCAGGTACAGCAGCGCAGCCATGGCCACGTAGAACGACACCGACAGCGCGACGATGGTGATGATGGTGTTGGAGATGATGTTGCCCACCACCGGCAGCAAGCCGGCGATGAAGGTGATCAGCACCAGCGTCTTCGACAGTGGCAGGTGCACGCCGAACAGCGGCAGCACGCCCAGCAGGAAGATGGCAGTGAACACGGTGTTGAGCAGCGAGATCTTCACCTGCGCGAACACCACCTGGCGGAACGCGGTGGCCAGGCGGCTGGTACGGCCGATCAGTTCCTGCGCCAGCGGGCCCATCTTCGGCAGCGGCAGTTCGTCGTACAGCGCGATCATCGCGCCCAGCACCATGCCGATCAGTACGCGCACCCCCACCTGCACCACTGACGTGCCGGCCACGCCCAGCTGGCGCTGGTGTTCGGCGGCCCAGTCGTTGACGGCCGCACGCAGTGCCGTCAGGTCTTCGGGGATGTAGGGCTGCAGCAGGGCCGGCACCTGGTGCCGGGAGGTGTTGAGGATGTCCATCAACCGCGCCAGCAGCACGTCAGGGCCACCGGTCTCGTTGCGGAAGAACGCGGCCACGCCGATACCGGCCAGCACCAGCACGCCGATGATCACCGCCGACAGCACGATCACTGCGATCGCCCTCGCCCGCCCGGGACGCAGCTTGCCTTCCACGGTGGAGGCCAGCACATGGGTCAGCTGGAACACCAGCAGGCCCGACAGCAGGGTCACCACCAGGCCAAGCTTCAGTGCCAGCCACATGCCCAGCAGCATCATCAGCCAGGCGGCGATGCGTGCGGCGGGAGGCTTGGGCAGGGTCGGGATGACGAGCGACATCGGGGCACATCCTGGAGGGGTGGCCCATGGTAGTGGATTGAGGTGATGCGCCCGCGCACACGCGCATCCCTGCGGCCGCCGCCTGCCGTCAACGTGCAACCACCGCCCCGGCCGAGCGCGCCAATGCGGCCGCCTGCTGATCACCCTTGCGCTCGCTGTAGCGATCCACCAGGTAATCCGAACGGTCCCGCGTGAGCAGAGTGAACTTGACCAGCTCCTCCATCACATCCACCACCCGGTCGTAGTACGCCGAGGGTTTCATCCGCCCGTTCTCGTCGAACTCCTGCCATGCCTTGGCCACCGACGACTGGTTGGGGATGGTCAGCATGCGCATCCACCGCCCCAGCACGCGCAGCGTGTTGACCGTGTTGAACGACTGCGAACCGCCACTGACCTGCATCACCGCCAGCGTCCTGCCCTGCGTCGGGCGCACGCTGCCATCTTCCAGCGGCAGCCAGTCGATCTGGTTCTTGAACACGCCGGTGACCGTGCCGTGACGCTCCGGGCTGATCCAGACCTGGCCTTCGGACCACTGCGACCACGCGCGCAGGCGCTGCACTTCAGGGTGATCGGCGCCGACGCTGTCGAGCATGGGCAGCGCATGCGGATCGAACACCCGGGTCTCGCAGCCGAGGTGGCGCAGCAGGCGCTCGGCCTCCATCGCCAGCTTGCGGCTGAACGACTGCGGACGCAGCGAGCCATACAGCAGCAGGATGCGCGGCGGGTGCGCGCGGCCGGCGCCCAGCAGGGTCGGGTCAGGCTGGGAAAGCGAGGCTTCGGCCAGATTCGGGAGGATGGGACTTGCGATGGATTCATTCATTCGACTATTCTAGAAATATGGAAACGAAAAATGCAATCGCCGCCCTCACCGCCCTTGGCCATGCCACCCGCCTGGCCGCCTTCCGATTGCTGGTGGAAGCCGGCCCGGCCGGCCGCATGGCTGGCGACATCGGCACCGCGCTGCAGGTGCCGCCGGCCACGCTCAGCTTCCATCTGAAGGAGCTGCTGCAGGCCGGGCTGGTCGAGAGCGAGAGCCAGGGCCGCAATGTCTGCTACCGCGCCAACTTCAGTGCCATGACCGGCCTGATCGAGTACCTCACCCACAACTGCTGCGCAGGCTCGCCCGATCCGGCCTGCAGCCCGACGTCCCCTGATTGCGCCTGCTGACCGGAGATCCGCTTCGTGACCACCCAACGCGTCCTGTTCCTGTGCACGGGCAATTCCGCCCGCAGTGTTCTTGCCGAAGCCACGCTGCGGGCGTGGGCCGGCCACCGCTTCGAGGTGTTCAGCGCCGGCAGCCAGCCAGCCGGCGCGGTCAATCCATTCGCCCTTGCCCAGTTGCAGGCCGAGGGCATCGCCACCGCAGGCCTGCGCAGCAAATCGTGGGACGAGTTCGCCGATGCCGCGCCGATGGACCTGGTGATCACGGTCTGCGATGCCGCAGCGGCTGAGGCGTGCCCGGTGGTGTTCGGCGACTTCGTGCGCACGCACTGGGGCCTGCCCGATCCAGCCGCCGTCGAGGGCAGCGCGGATGACAAGGCGGCCGCGTTCGCGCAGGCACATGCCATCGTCAAGGCACGGTTGCTGGCCCTGCTGGCATTGCCCGCTGCCATCTGGTCCGACCGCGGGCAGTTGAAAGACGCGCTGGATCGCATCGGTTTCGTGCAACCCGAGGACGGCCAGGCGTGAGCGCGCCGGCACCGATGGGGTTGTTCGAGCGCTACCTGACGCTGTGGGTGGCGCTGTGCATCGTGGCCGGCACCCTGCTTGGCCACGCACTGCCGCAGCCATTTGCTGCGCTGGCGTCGGCGGAAGTGGCCAAGGTCAACCTGCCCATCGCCGTGCTGATCTGGTTGATGATCATCCCGATGCTGCTGCGGGTCGATTTCAGTGCGATGCGCCAGCTCGGCCAGCACTGGAAAGGCATCGGCGTGACGTTGTTCATCAACTGGGCGGTCAAGCCGTTCTCGATGGCACTGCTGGGCTGGTTGTTCCTGCGCCACGTGTTTGCCGATGCGCTGCCCGCCGCACAGGTCGACAGCTACATCGCCGGGCTGATCCTGCTGGCAGCCGCGCCCTGCACCGCCATGGTGTTCGTGTGGAGCAACCTGTGCCGCGGCGATGCCAATTTCACCCTCAGCCAGGTGGCGTTGAACGACGCCATCATGGTGGTGGCGTATGCACCGGTGGTGGCACTGCTGCTGGGCCTGTCGGCGATCAGCGTGCCGTGGGACACGCTGCTGCTGTCGGTGTCGCTATACATCATCGCGCCGGTGCTGGTGGCCGTACTGCTGCGGCGCTGGCTGCTGGCCCGCGGCGGGCAGGCCGGCCTGCAGTCCGCACTGCGGACGCTGGGGCCGGTTTCGCTGCTGGCCCTGCTGCTGACGCTGGTGCTGCTGTTCGGCTTCCAGGGCGAGCAGATCGTGCGGCAGCCACTGGTCATCGCCATCCTGGCGGTACCGATCCTGATCCAGGTCTACTTCAACTCGGGGCTGGCCTACCTGCTGAACCGCCGCCTGGGGGTCGCCCACTGCGTGGCCGGACCCTCGGCGCTGATCGGCGCCAGCAACTTCTTCGAACTGGCCGTGGCCACCGCCGTGGGCCTGTTCGGCGTGCATTCCGGTGCGGCGCTGGCGACGGTGGTCGGCGTGCTGATCGAAGTGCCGGTGATGCTGTCGGTGGTGCGCATCGTCAATGCGTCGCGCGGGTGGTATGAGCGGCGCTGAGGCAAGGACGCGCCGTACGCCTGTCCGCAGGCTTCCAGCACAGCAGGCCTCAACACCGACTTCACCCGTGATGGGCTTCGATGCCCACACAGGTTCTCGACCGCCATCCACGCTGCCCACCCTGAGGACGTTGCCGTGAACACATCACTTCACTCTCTTGCGAAGCTGGCCGCCCGCGTGCTGCTGATGCTGCTGTTCCTGGTATCGGGCTTGGGCAAGCTGTCCGACCCGGCGGCAACACAGGGCTACATGACGGCGATGGGTCTTCCCGGCATCCTGCTGTGGCCCACCATCCTGTTCGAGATCGGCACGGCCCTGTGCATCCTGCTCGGCTTCCAGACCCGGGCAGTGGCCGCGGTGCTGGCCGCCTTCAGCCTGGTCACGGCCTTCATCTTCCACCACCAGCTGGCCGACCAAGTGCAGCAGATCATGTTCCTGAAGAATCTGGCCATCGCCGGCGGCTTCCTGCTGCTGGCGTGCAGCGGGCCAGGGCGCTACAGCGTGGACGCGAAGCGCGGCAGGCCTTGAGGCAGCGAAGGCGCGGCATCATGCCGCGCCGCCATTGCCCTCACCCCTTCTTCGGCGATGCCGTCGAGCCCCGCACCATCAGGCTGAACTCCAGCGTCTGCTGACGCGGCACGTCGACCTGTTCGATGATGGCGAGCAGCAGGTTGACCGCGCGCTCGCCGATCTCCCGCATCGGCTGCCTGATGGTCGTCAACGGAGGCGTCAGGTAACGCGATGACGCCAGGTCATCGAAGCCAACGATGGACAGGTCATCGGGCACGCGGACGCCCAGATCGCGGCAGGCTGCCAGGGTGCCCAGCGCCATCTGGTCGCTGAAGCAGAAGATCGCGGTGGGCGCCGGCGCGACGGCCAACAGTGCCATCGCGGCCGCATGACCGGACTCCACCGAAAAGTCACCCGGCACGACGCTGAGGTGGCGCAGGCGGCCACGCGCCCTGCCGGCGGCGCGAACCCCTTCCAGCCGTTGCGTGTGCAGCGGATTGTCGGGCGGTCCGCCTACCACGGCGATCCGCTCATGCCCCAGGCCGTACAGGTGTTCCATCACCGCGCGTGCAGCGGCGGCGTTGTCGATATGGACGCTGGGGATGCCCAGCGCGGGATCGAACTCGCACCCGTTCACCACCGGCGCAGCATCGCCCTGCTGCCGGACGATGTCGCGTGCCGTGGGCGGCAGGCGATGCCCCAGCACGATCAGGCCATCGGCCTCGTTGCGCCGGAGCATCTGCGCGTAACGCTCCTCGCGCTCGGGCAGGTTCTGGGTATCGCCCAGCAGGACGGCGTAGCCGACGGCCTGCGCCGCGTCCTCCGCGCCCTGCAGGATCTGCGCGAAGAACGGGTTGGCGATGTCCGGCACAGTGACCAGGATCTTGCCGCTGCGCTGGGTCTTGAGCGTCCTCGCCACCGTGTTGGGGACATAGCCCAGCGCGGCGGCAGCCTGCTCGATACGCGTGCGCGTGGCGGGCAGGACTTTGTCCGGCCGGGAAAGTGCCCGCGACACCGTCCCGGCAGAGACGCCGACGTGCTTTGCGATGTCGTAGATGGTCGCCATGGCGTTAGTTCTCCTGTCCGCTGTGCAGTGCACAACAGGTCCTGCGTGAGCCCCTGCTAGGATAATGCAATCGATTGCATCGAGGGCGAATCACGTTGAAGACGCTCAAGGGTCCAGCGCTGTTCCTGGCGCAGTTCATCGGCGACACAGCTCCTTTTGATCGGCTGGACACGCTGGCCGGATGGGCCGCGGGGCTGGGCTATTCTGGCCTACAAGTGCCGACCAGCGCGCCCCACCTGTTCGATCTGGCCGAGGCGGCGCACAGCCAAGATTACTGCGACGACATCGCCGGCATGCTGGCCGGACATGGCGTGCAGATCACCGAGCTGTCCACCCATCTGCAGGGGCAGCTGGTCGCCGTCCATCCCGCCTATGACGCGCTGTTTGACGGATTCGCACCGCCGGACAAACGCGGTGATCCTGCCGCACGCCAAGCCTGGGCGGTGCAGCAGCTGCTGCTGGCCGCCAAAGCCAGCCAACGCCTGGGCCTGACCGCGCATGCCACGTTCTCCGGCGCGCTGGCCTGGCCGTATTTCTATCCGTGGCCGCAACGTCCGCCTGGTCTTGTGGAAGAAGCCTTCGCCGAACTCGGCCGCCGCTGGCGCCCCATCCTGGATGCGTTCGACGCATGCGGCGTGGACCTGTGCTTCGAGATCCACCCGGGCGAGGATCTGCATGACGGTGCCACCTTCGAGCGCTTCCTCGACGTGGTGGACCACCATCCCCGCGCGAAGATCCTGTACGACCCCAGCCATATGCTGCTGCAGCAGATGGACTACCTCGGCTTCATCGACCGCTACCACGCGCGCATCGGCATCTTCCACGTCAAGGATGCGGAGTACCACGCCAGTGCCAGCAGTGGCGTGTATGGCGGCTACCAGGACTGGATCGATCGTCCAGGCCGGTTCCGTTCACTCGGCGATGGGCAGATCGACTTCAAGGCGATCTTTTCGAAATTCGCGCAGTACGACTTCCCCGGCTGGGCAGTGCTGGAGTGGGAGTGCTGCCTGAAGCACCCGGAAGACGGTGCACGGGAAGGAGCCGCTTTCATCCGCGACCACATCATCCGCGTGACCGAGCGCGCCTTCGACGACTTTGCCGACAGCGGCACGGACGCCGCTTCACTGCACCGCATGCTGGGAATCTGAGCCGATACCGCCCCGGGAGGGCAAGCCATGACGCACGCGATGTCGCGCTTGGGCGCGATGATGTTTCTGCAGTTCTTCATATGGGGCGCGTGGTTCGTGACCCTTGGCACCTACCTGGTGCAGGGGCCGTTGCAGGCCAGCGCAAGCCAGGTGGCGACGGCCTTCCTCAGCCAGTCCATCGGCGCCATCGTGGCCCCCTTCCTGGTCGGCCTGATCGCGGATCGCTACTTCGCCGCCCAGCGCATCCTCGCGGTACTTCACCTGGCCGGCGCGGCGCTGATGTGGCTGGCGTCCACGGCGACGGACTTCAACACGTTCTTCGCCTGCGTGATGGGCTACATGTTGCTGTTCATGCCGACGCTGGCATTGGCCAACAGCGTGGCGATGCGGCACATGCAATCGCCCGAGAAACAATTTCCCCCGGTGCGCGTGGCCGGCAGCATCGGCTGGATCGTGGCCGGTGTGCTGATCGGCTGGCTGGGCTGGGAGCAGGCGCACCGGCTTGAGTTGACCTTCCGGATGGCGGCGATGGCGTCGCTGGCCCTCGGTCTGTACGCGTTCACCCTGCCGCACACACCGCCGCTGGCGCAGCAGCGCGACGCCGGGCTGGGGCAGATCCTGGGGCTGGATTCGCTGCGGCTGTTGAAGTCGCGCTCCTACCTGGTGTTCTTCCTGGCCTCCATCGCCATCTGCATCCCGCTGTCGTTCTACTACAACTTCACCAACCCCTATCTCAATGATCTGGGCGTGCGCGGCGCGGCCGGCCTGCAATCCCTGGGGCAGGTCTCCGAAGTGCTGCTGATGCTGGCCATGCCGTTCCTGTTCGTGCGGCTGGGGGTGAAGACGATGCTGGCGGTCGGCATGGCCGCATGGGTGGTGCGTTACGCCATGTTCGCCTTTGGCGATGCGGGTGGCGGCTTCTCGCTGCTGGTGATCGGCATCGTGCTGCACGGCATCTGCTACGACTTCTTCTTCGTCACCGGCCAGATCTACACCGATGCGCATGCCGGCCCCGCCGCGCGCAGCAGCGCGCAGGGCTTCATCACCCTGGCCACGTACGGCGTGGGCATGTTGATCGGCACGTTCCTGTCCGGCGCGGTGGTGGAGCACTACACCACCGCGGCGGGCCCGGACTGGCAACGGATCTGGCTGTTCCCCGCAGGCGTCGCGCTGGTCGTGCTGATCGCCTTCCTGTTGCTGTTCCGCGACCGGCCGGTGGTCGCGGCCGCGCCTTCCACTCGCTGAGGATCTCGACCGATGCCCACACCTGGAATCGCCATCGTCGGCACGGGCATGATCGCTGCCGTGCATCGCCGCGCGGCGCTGTTGGCCGGCGCCGATATCCGTGGCGTGGCCGCCTCCTCCCCGCAACGCGCGCTTGAGGTGGCGCAGTCGTGGGGTGTTCCGCGTGCCTATCGGGACATCGAGGAGGTGGTCGCCGATCCACAGGTGCAGGTCGTGCACATCTGCACGCCCAACCACCTGCACCGCTCCATGGCCGAGGCCGCGCTGGAAGCCGGCAAGCACGTGGTCTGCGAGAAGCCGCTGGCGACCACGCTGGAGGATGCGCAGGCGCTGGCGGCACTGGCTGCCTCGACCGGACTGATCGCCACGGTGCCCTTCGTCTACCGCTACCACCCGGTGGTCCGCGAGGCGCGTGCACGCATCGCGCAGGGCGAACTGGGGCCGCTGCACCTGATCCATGGCAGCTACCTGCAGGACTGGCTGCTGGACCCGGCCAGCAACAACTGGCGCGTGGACCCGGCACTGGGCGGTACATCGCGCGTGTTTGCCGACATCGGCTCGCACTGGTGCGACCTGGTGGAATGGGTCAGCGGCGAGCGTTTCACCGAGGTCAGCGCGGCGTTCGACACGGTGATCGCACAACGCAGCACCGACACCGGGCAGAGCTTCACCACAGCGGTGGCCGGCGGCGCGATGCAGGCGGTGGCGAGTGAGGACGTGGCGGCGGCCATGTTCCGGACCGGTGCCGGCACGCTGGCGTCATTGACGGTCAGCCAGGTCTCGGCCGGACGCCATAACCGCCTCTGGTTCGAGATCGATGGCGCCAGGGCCAGCGTGGCGTTCAACCAGGAAGACGCCGAGCGCCTGTGGATCGGCCTGCCCGAACAGCGCGAGGAAGTCTTCGTGCGTGGTCCCGGGGCCGGCAGTGCCGAACAGCGCCGGTTGTCGCTGTTGCCGGCCGGGCACGCGCAGGGCTACGGCCATTGTTTCGAAGCATTTGTTGCTGATACCTATCGCGCCATCGAAGGCGAGCGGCCTGAGGGCCTGCCCACCTTCGAAGACGGCGTTCGCTCGGCGCAGATTGTCGATCGTGTCATTGCATCGGCCAGGACGCGCGCCTGGACCGCCATCGGTTGAATCCCCGGAGGATCTGTTGATGAACATCCCTGTTCGTAGAGCTGCGACCCTCGCAGTGCTGCTGCTCGCTGCCCTGCCTGCCTTGGCACTCGAAGCTCCGGGCCCGCAGAAGCCGATCGCGGTGCAGATGTACACGCTGCGCAACGCCGGCCCGCTCGACCAGCAGTTGAAGATCGTCCACGACGCCGGCGTGCACGCGGTGGAAACGGTGGGCACGCAGGGCGTCAGCGCCACCGAACTGAAGCAGTTGCTGGACCGGTATTCGATCAAGGCGATTTCGTCGCACGTGCCATTGGCCGAGCTGCGCAAGGACCTGGATGGCGTGGTGGCCTTCAACCGGTCGATCGGCAACACCACGCTGGTGGTGCCTTACCTGGATGCGAAGGATCGGCCAACCGACGCCGCGGGCTGGACCGCACTGGGCCAGGAGCTTGGCAGGATCGCGAAACAGGTACGTGCCAAAGGCATGCGCCTGGCCTACCACAACCACGATTTCGAGCTGGTCGACTTCAATGGCAGGACCGGCCTGGAACTGCTGTTCGCAGCCGCCGGGCCCGACCTGCAGACCGAGCTGGACCTGGCCTGGGTCGCCCGTGCGGGCCTCGATCCGGCGGTGATGCTGGCAACGTTCCGCGGTCGGCTGTTCGCGGTACACGCCAAGGACAATGCACCCAAGGGCCAAGCCGAAGACGAGGGTGGCTTCGCCGCCGTGGGCCAGGGCGTGCTGGACTGGAAGACCATCCTGCCTGCCGCAGCCGCTGCCGGCGTGCACTGGTACATCGTCGAGCACGACCAGCCACGCGACCCGGCCAAGGTCATCCAGACCGGCGCGGACTACCTGCGTGAACACCTGACCGTCACCCTGCCCGCCAGCGCGCAGCGCTAGCCCGCAAAGGAGCCCCTTCTTGAAGACGATGCTGAAACTGGCTGTGATGGCATGTGGCGCAACGCTGGCGAGCAGCGCGTGGTGCAAGGACGACCCTGCCGCCGGTGCCAAGCTCTACACCGCGAACTGCACGGCCTGCCACGGCGCCGACCGCGCAGGCATGCCGGGCGCATTCCCCGCGCTTACCGACGTCAGCAAGCGCCTGCAACCGGCGCAGATCAAGGACAAGATCAGGAAGGGCGGCGGATTGATGCCGCCCTTCGCTCAGCTCTCACAACAGGAGATCGATGACATCACCAGTTTCCTGGCGAAGTAGCAGGCAGCCATTACAACTCGCGCACCCAGATGTTGCGGTAGCTGACCTTGGAATCATGCTCCTGCAGATAGAGCGGTGCGCACGCATGTGGCGCGTACGAAGGCGCGCCGATGTACTCGGTCTTGCCCGCCAGCACGGTATCGTCCTGCACCAGCACGCCGTTGTGCAGCACGGTGATGCGCGCGGGCGAGGTGAGCCCGCCCCCCGGCGAGAAGCGCGGCGCCTTCCAGAGGATGTCGTAGGCCTGCCACTCGCCCGGTGCACGCGAGGCGTTCACCAACGGCATGGCCTGCTTGTAGATCGAGCCCGCCTGGCCGTTGGCATAGGTCGGGTTGTTGTAACTGTCGAGCACCTGCAGCTCATATAGTTCCTGCAGGAAGATACCGCTGTTGCCCCGGTTCTGGCCGTCGAAGCCCTTCGTATCGGTGGGCGTGCGCCACTCGACATGCAACTGGATGTCGCAGAAGCGTTGCCTGGTGCGGATGCCCTTGCTGCCCGGAACGATGGTCATGGCGCCATCGGCAACCTTCCAGGGCACACGCCCGCCCTGCTCCGCTTCCCACGCGGAGACATCCCTGCCATCGAACAGCACGATCGCGTCGGAGGGAGCTCTGCCCGGAGGCGTGGCCACCACTGCGGGCACTGGCGTCCACACTTCGGTCTTCTTTGGATCGCGCGCAGGATCGGCACCGGCCTGCGCGAATGCGGGCGCTACCACCAGCAGGCCGGCGGCAAGCAACAGCGGGCGGATGATCATGGCGTTCTCCATCAGCCGGTCCCCCATGCAGGTGTGCCGGGAACATAGGCGAGGTCGCCGTCATAGCGACCCGGCACGGCAACGTAGCGCAGCACTTCGGTTGCGCCGACCTTCGAGGTGAAGAAGCCGAAGATGGCCAACTGCTTGATCATCGTGAAGTAGTGCGGCATCACTTCTCCTGCCTCGGCAGTGCCGGTTTCGGTTACCTCGACCGCGTGCTTTCTGGCCTCCGCATCCAGCACGCGCAGCAGCTCGGTGCGGGCCTGCGGCGCGAGTGAAACGAAGCGGCCGCCGGCGCGTTTGTCGATATCGGCCAGGCCGGCGCGGAACGTCGCCTGCTGCCGGGCGGTGTAGCAGTCGCTGACGAACGTCGCCATGAAAGCTCCGGTGCCGGCATCCTTGGCCCCCGGCGTCTTCGTGCGCGGCAGGATGGTCTCGGCGATCTCATCCAGCGTGCCGACATCGGCGTCGGAGAAGTGGATCTTCTTAGCAGCAGCCTGCGCCTGCCCCTGCGCAAGCGCAGGCAGGCCAACCATGGCCGCGCCGGTGGCGGCGACGATCATCTTCAGCAGTTCGCGGCGATCCATCAGAGGTTCCCCGCTTTCAGTTCGCGCACGGCGTGGTCGGCGGCGCGCGCGGTCAACGCCATGTAGGTCAGCGACGGATTCACGCAGGCGCTGGAGGTCATGCAGGCACCGTCGGTCACATAGACGTTGGGCGCATCCCATACCTGGTTGTGCTGGTTCAGCACGGACGTCCTGCGGTCACGGCCCATGCGCGCGGTCCCCATCTCATGGATGCCCTTGCCCGGGGCGTAGTCGTTGTCGTGCATCTCCACGTCCTTGACGCCAGCCGCCTCCAGCATCTCGGCGGCATCGGCGGCCATGTCCTTGCGCATCGCCAGTTCGTTGGCGCGCATGGCTACGTCCATCGCCAGTACCGGCAGCCCCCACTTGTCCTTGCGGTCCCGATCCAGGCGGATCGTATTGTCGTGGTGCGGCAGCATTTCGCCGAAGCCGGTCATGCCGATGCGCCAGTCACCCGGCACGGTCAGCGCCTCCTTCAGGTCGGCACCGATGTTCAGTTCGGCGATCTCGCGCGACCAGCCGGTGCGGCTGGCGCCGCCCTGGTAGCCAAACCCGCGCAGGTAACCGCGCTTGTCAGTGGCGACGTTGCGGAACCGCGGAATATAGAAACCGCAGGGACGACGCCCGAAGTAGTACTTGTCCTCGTAGCCCTCGACCCGGCCGGAGGCGCCCGCACCGAAGTGATGGTCCATCACGTTGTGCCCGAGCTCGCCGGACGAAGAGCCCAGCCCGCCTTCCCACACATCGGTGGCCGAGTTCATCAGCAGCCAGGTCGAGTTGAAGGAGGACGCGTTGAGGAAGATCACCTTGGCGGTGTACTGGTAGGTCTGCCCGGTCTCTGCGTCGATGACCTCCACGCCGCGCGCACGCTTGCGGTCCTTGTCGTAGAGCACTTCCTTGACGATCGAGAAGGGCCGCAGGGTCAGGTTGCCGGTTTTCATCGCCGCCGGCAGCGTCGCTGCCTGGGTCGAGAAGTAGGCGCCGAAGGGGCAGCCCAGGATGCACTTGTTGCGGTACTGGCAGTTGACGCGGCCCTGCTCGGGCATGGGCTTGGTGATGTTGGCGGTACGCGAGTGGATCATGTGGCGCGTTCCGCCGAAGGCCTTCTTGATACGCGCGGCCACATCCTTCTCGACGACGTTCAAGGGAATCGGCGGCAGGAACTCGCCGTCCGGCAACACATCCAGTCCCTCACGCGTGCCGGCGATGCCGGCGAACTTCTCCACATGGTCGTACCAGGGGGCGATGTCGGCGTAGCGGATCGGCCAGTCGGTGGCGATGCCGTCCTTCAGATTCGCTTCGAAATCCAGGTCAGAGAAGCGATAACTCTGACGGCCCCACATCAGCGAACGGCCACCCACGTGGTAGCCGCGGAACCAGTCGAATCGTTTCGTCTCGATGTAGGGCGATTCCTGTTCGTCGGCCCACATGCCCTGCAGGTTCTCGGCCAGCGCGTAGTCGCGCATCAATACCGGGAAGGCAGCCTTCATCGCCTGTGTAGGCCGGTTGCGATGCGGAAAATCCCACGGCTCCTTCATCGCGTTGACGTAGTCCTTGACGTGCTCGATGTTGCGTCCGCGTTCCAGCATCAGGACCTTCAGGCCCTTCTCGGTCAATTCCTTCGCCGCCCAACCGCCACTGATTCCCGAGCCAACAACGATGGCGTCGTAATGATTGTCTGCCATGGATCTCTCACCTGGTGGATATCGTTTCAGACGTCGCAGAGGCGGATCGCCTCGCGCAGCGAGCCGACGGGATCCGGCGCTGCAGGCATGAATTCCTGCGCCAGATAACCATCGAAACCGGTGTCGCGGATCGCGCGACAGATGGCGGGGTAATTGAGCTCCTGCTGGTCCCCGATCTCATGCCGTCCAGGCACGCCGGCGGTGTGGTAATGCTTGAAGCAGGCGTGGTGCCTGCCGATGGTGGCGATGATGTCGCCCTCCATGATCTGCATGTGGTAGATGTCGTACAGCAGGCCGAAGTTGTCCGAGCCAAGCCGCTTGCACAGCGCCACGCCCCAAGCGGAGTGGTCGCACAGGTAGTCGCGATGATCGACCCTGGAGTTGAGCAGCTCCATCACCAGCACCACGCCACGTTTCTCGGCATGCCCGAGGATGCGCTTGAGGCCAGCCTCGGCGTTGGCCATGCTCTCCTGCGGGTCCATGCCGTTGCGGTTGCCGGAAAAGCAGATGAGGTTGCGATAGCCGGCATCGGCGACCAGATCGATGTGCCGCGTGTAGCGCTCCACCAGCTGGTCGTGGAACTCGCGGCCGGCAAAGCCCTTGGTGAGACCCAGCTCGGCGCCGTTGCACATCGAGCTGTAGACGCCATGGGCCTTCAGCGTGGGCCAATCCTCCGGGCCCACCAGGTCAATGGCGGCAAAACCGATGCCCTTCACCGTCTGGCAGAGCTGGGCGACCGACAGCTGCGGGAAGGTCCAGCGGGCCACGGAATGCTTCAGGTTGCCCTTGAGCGGCGCAGTGGCTGCAAACGCAGGCAGAACGCCCGCAGCGCCGAGGCCGAGACTGCCGGCAACCGCGATGCGCAGCGCATCGCGTCGCGTGAGCCCCGGGCCCGGTCTGATCGAATGGATGGACATCCACTTTCCGGCCTCCCAACCGGTATCAAACGCTGACGATTTCGCTGCAATGCAATCGATTGCACCATGGAGAGGAAATTGTTTTTTTGCAAGACGCAGTGCACGAAAGTCCATGCTGCGGGGCACAACGGCAAGGCCGATTCCGGCATTACCGCAGCCGGGCGGATGCAGGTACGCGGCGCACCGATGCGTCGCGAACGAAGGCGCGTGGCTCAAGGCGTTTCGCGTGCATCCCGCGCTCGGGCCAGCGCGCGCAGGTGTTGATGCCAGCGCGGCTCGAATTCCGCATAGCTGCCGATCAGCTGCTGGAATGCCGCAGGATCTTCACGACGGTGCAGAAGCAGCAGGGCTTGCCGACGATGGGCCTGGCCATCGCCCTCCATCAGGAAGTGGACCAGGCTCCACCACGCCAGGTAATAGCCGTTCACGTGCTCGGCGACCGGCGGCCCGCTGTCCTCCACCAGTTGGCGCAGGGTGGGCAGCAGCGCATTTTCAAGGCTGGGGCGCCCGGCGCTGTCGAACCGCAGTTCGCCCAGCTACCAGACCGGATAGCTGGCCGGGTCCGGCGCGCCCACGTGCAGCACTCCGCCTGAAAGCCGGCTGGCGCCGAAGTAGCAGGCCATGCCTTCGTTCATCCAGCGCTGCGGCGACAGACCACTGGCCTCGGCGAGCAGCTGATGGGTCACTTCATGCAGCATCCACTGATGGGGCGCGTCACCCTCGCCCGGGTAGGCAAAAGCATGGGGCCGACGGTAGTACGCCTCGGCCCATGGGCTGCTGCGGTTGTGTGCCTTGAAGTCGGCCTGATCGCGATACAGCACCAACTGAAAGGGCCCGGTGGTGCCGTGCTGCCCCACGGTCATGGCATAGGACCGGTGCAGCGCTTCCACGGCCATGCCGACCGCAGCGGTCTGTTCCGGGGTCGCTGAGCTGTGGATGATGAAATGCGGAGTGCGCGACACCGTCGCAGGCAGACCCGGTGGCGCGACCGCAGGCGCTTCGCGCTGACCAGCGCCGCTACCGGCGTCGCCGCAGCCGCCGAGAATCAGCAGCAGGGCCACGCGGGCAAGGCGGATGGGCGTCATGTGCGCCCACGCTACAACAAAAAACCCCGGCGGGCGCTGGGCCTTGCCGGGGTTCTGCAGGCCGGAGCCTGGCGGGAATCAGAACGGAATATCGTCGTCAGCGAAATCATCCATCGGCGGCGCCGACTGTTGCGGCTGCTGCTGCGGACGCTGCTGGCCGTAGCCGCCGCCCTGGTTGCCGCCCTGGTTGTAACCACCGCCCTGGCCGCCACGCGCGTTGCCGCCGCCGCCACCACCGCCGTACTCCTGGCGCGGGGCCTGCTGGCGCTGCGGACGCTCGCCGCCGCCGAAGTTGCCACCACCGCCGCCACCGCCGCCTTCACCGCGACCGCCCAGCATCTGCATTTCGTCGGCGATGATGTCGGTGGAGTACTTCTCCACGCCGTCCTGGCCGGTGTACTTGTCGTAACGCAGGCTGCCTTCGACGTACACCGAGCTGCCCTTGCGCAGGTATTCGCCGGCGATCTCGCCGAGCTTGCCGAAGAACACCACGCGGTGCCACTCGGTACGCTCCTGCTGGTTGCCATCCTTGTCCTTGCGGACGCTGGTGGTGGCCAGGCTGATACGGGTGATCGCCATGCCGCCCTGGGTGTACTTCACGTCCGGGTCGTTGCCGAGGTTGCCGACCAGGATGACTTTGTTGATGCCGCGCGCCATAGATGGGTTCTTCCGTTGTCCGGGGCTGCTCCAGTGATAGCACACCCAGCGGGGTGCCGATACGCTGGACCGCCCACGGTTGAGAATGGGGGATATCGGAACGGGTCATCTTACCATTCCTGCCAGCCCCACCCCGTCGGGAAATCGCTGGATCTGCGTCGGATCCAGCCGCGATCGAGGTCCGGCAGGCGCGGCTCAGGCGCCGGCAGGCCGCGCCCGATCCAGGCCGGTGATGCGGGTGACCTCCCCCACCGCGACCACCTTCGGCCCCTCATGGCAGTGGAAGCGCAGGCCAGGCCGGATCCGTGGCCGATGGACCTGTAGCCGCAGCGTGTCATTCAGCACCGACATCCTCGCCAGCAGCATCTGGTCAACCGGCAGCGACACATCGCAGGCCCAGCTGTCGCCGCTGGGCAGCACGAAGTCGGGCCAGATCATGAACAGCTCCAGCTCGCCTGATCGCTCGGCGTAGGCGAAATCCCAGCGGATGCCGTTCCTCGGCGGGCTGAGGCGACCGCCTTCATCAGCTCGCAGGATCCGGATGCGGGCCTCGAAGTCATCGGCGACCGGGTACAGGCGATACGTCACAGCGCAGCTCCAACGGTGATGCCACCCAGTGTGGCAGCCGGGGCCAAGCGCCGGCCAGCAGCACCGCCGCCCACCCATGGCATCATTCCCCGATCATCCCCCTTCCGGCCCCCATGACCATCAAAGGCAAAGCCACCTCCCTGGACATCGCCCACCTGGCCGGGGTCTCCCAGCCCACGGTGTCGCGGGCCCTGCGCGGCAGCCCGATGGTCAACGCCGAGACCCGCGAGCGCATCCTGCGCATCGCCCGCGAGCTGAACTACAAGGTCGACAAGAATGCCTCCAGCCTGCGCCTGCGCAATGCCGGCACCCTGGCCCTGCTGTTCTTCGAGGACCCGACCAATGACGACTCGCTGATCAACCCGTTCTTCCACTCGATGCTGGGCTCGATCACCCGTGCCTGCGCGCTGCACGGGCAGGACCTGCTGGTGTCCTTCCAGCAGCTGTCCACCGACTGGCAGGCCGATTACGAAGACAGCAACAAGGCCGATGGCATCATCCTGCTCGGCTATGGCGACTACCACGAGTCACGCGACCGCCTGCAGCGGCTGGTGGAACAAGGCACCCACTTTGTGCGCTGGGGCGCGGCCCTGCCCGGCCAGCCGGGGGTGTCGATCGGCAGCGACAACTTCCAGGGCGGGCATGACATCACCGCCCACCTGCTGCAACAGGGCTGCCGCCGTATCGCGTTCCTCGGCCATGCCTCCAGCCACTACCCGGAATTCCAGGAGCGCTATCGCGGCCACGTGGAAGCGCTGCGTGCGCATGGGCTGGCCGCCGACCCGGCGCTGCAGCACGATGCGATCACCACCGAGGCATCGGGTCATGAGGCCTGCCTGGCACTGCTGGCCCAGCACCGTTCCATCGACGCGGTCTGTGCAGCCAGCGACCTGATTGCCATCGGCGCGGTGCGCGCCCTGCGCGAGCAGGGCCTGCGGGTGCCGCAGGACGTGGCTGTGACCGGCTTCGATGACATCCCGCTGGCAGCCTCGGTGTCGCCGCCACTGACCACCGTGCAGCAGGACACCAAGCAGGCCGGCCAGCTGCTGGTGGAGAAGCTGCTGGCGCTGATCGGCCGGCAGCCGGTGGAAGGCCAGAGCATCCCGGTGAAGCTGGTGGTGCGCGAGTCGTCGCTGCGCGCATAGCACTTTTGTAGTGCCGAGCCATGCTCGGCAACATGCGTGAGACGCTAGTCCGACGACAGCCGAGCATGGGCTCGGCTCTGCAGGACCTACGCCACTACGCGCCGCCCGGCATGGCCGTGCGTACCGCCATGCTGAACTCATCCAGCAGGAAAGGCTTGGCGATCATCGCCATGCCTTCATCGAGGAAGGCCGCGCGTTCCTGTGCCTTTTCCGCATAGCCGGTCATGAACAGGATCGGCAGCGCTGGCCGCGATTGGCGCGCGATTTCCGCCAGCTGGCGGCCGTTGAGCCCCGGCAGCCCGACATCGGTGACCAGCAGGTCGATGTTCTGCGCCGAAGCCAGGATCGGGATGGCCGCATCCGCATCGCCCACCACCTGGGCGTGATACCCCAGGTCTTCCAGCACCACCGTCACCAGCATCCGTACCTGTTCGTCATCCTCCACCACCAGGATGGACTGGCCGGCACCACGCCGGATCGGCTGCGAGGGTGCAGGCTCGTCCTCCGCCACGGCTTCCGACAACGGAATGAACAACAGCACCGTCGTGCCCTCGCCCAGACTGGACTCGATCGCGATGTGGCCGCCGGACTGCTGCATGAAGCCGTACACCATCGACATGCCCAGGCCCGTGCCCTTTCCGATGGGTTTGGTGGTGAAGAAGGGCTCGAAGGCGCGCTCGACCACTTCCGGCGCCATGCCGGCACCGGTATCGGCCACCGCCACCATCGCGTAGTCGCCTGCGGGCACGGCGGTGTATTGACCTTGGCGAACGCTGACCGCCGATGCGCGCAGGGTCAGATCACCGCCGTGCGGCATCGCATCGCGCGCGTTGATGGCCAGGTTCAACAGCGCGCTTTCGAACTGGTTGGCATCCAGCGTGGCGTGCAACGGCAGCGGCGAGGGCTCGGCGCGGATACGCACGGCTTCGCCCAGGGTGCTGTGCAGCAGGTGCTGTACCGAAACCAGCAGGGTGTTGATCTCCACCGGCCGCGCATCCAGCGACTGCCGTCGGGAGAACGCCAGCAGGCGCTGGGTCAGTGCCGCCGCACGCTGGGCCGAGGCGGTGGCGGTGTCGAGGAAACGTTCGAGGTCGTCGACCCGGCCCATGTCCAGACGCAGGCGCACGATGTCCAGCGCGGACAGGATGCCGGTCAGCATGTTGTTGAAGTCGTGGGCGATGCCGCCGGTCAGCTGGCCGATCGCTTCCATCTTCTGCGACTGCCGCAGTGCGGCGTCGCTGGCCTCGCGCGCCGCCATCTGCGCTTCCAGCTCACGGGTACGCTCGGCCACCATCGCCTCCAGCGCGTGCGCGTGCTGTTGGCTGCTGGCAAGGGCCAGCTTGGCGGCAGTGATATCGGTGACGAAGACATGGAAGCCGTCGATGCGGCCTTCGGCATCCCGGCGCGGCGAGTAACGCACTTCACAGTCCCGGCGCCCGTACACGCGATGCGGCCAGACGATTTCGAACACCGCCTCGCGGCCGGCCAATGCGGCTTCCATCGCCGGCCGACGCTGCTGCCATACCGGCTCGCCGATGACCTCGCGCACGTGCCTGCCGATCACGTCGCCGGTGGCCAGTTCAAACCAGCTTTCGTAGGCCTTGTTGGCGAAGCGGAAACACAGCGCGCGATCGACGAACGCGATCAGCACCGGCATCGCGTCGGCGATCAGGCGCAGTTCGGACTCGCTGCGTGCCAGCGCCGCGCGGCCATCAGCCAATGCGGTGACCTGGTCGCGCACCACGAACTGCTTTGCACGCGCACGCAGCGCACCCTGCACTGCGCTGAGCAGCGACATGCTGCCCAGCGGCCGGTCCATCTCCACCACGTTGATCGAGCCGGGCAGCAGCGGTTCGCGGGTGGAACGCCGGTAGGAACGCGCCGAGCGCAGCAGGATGAACGGAATGTCCGACCAGGCCGGCTGCTGCTGCAGCGCCTGCAGCAGCGCTTCGCTGTCGCGCGCCACTGCTTCCTGGGTCACCACCACCAGCCCGGTGCGGTCATCGAGTTGGCTGGCCAATACCTCCAGACCGGGTGCGATGTGCGGTTTCAGACCCGCGTTGGCCAGCACCGCCGCAATGCTGTCAGCATCGCGGCCGAAGGGAGCAACGATGCGGACAACCGTGCCGCCATCATCGCTATCGGACATTGGACTGGCCCAGCAGCGCTGCGCTGTCGCCGACAAATTCGGGCGTACCGGTGAGGATGCCCTGGAAATCGGCCAGCGCAGCGCTGACCGTGATGCCACGGCCGTCGATCTTCAGTTCGCGGATGGTGTCCTCGTGCGCACCGCCGCGGTTCTTGATCACCGAGATCGCCTTGCGGATGCGTCCCTTGGCTTCGAAGAAGCGGAACAGCACCACCGCATCCGCGATGTAGGACACGTTGAGGCTGCCGGTGGACATGGTGCCAACCAGCCCATGCTGCGGGTTGATCATGAAGGTCGCCACGCCTTTCTGGTTCAGGTAGGACAGCATCTCGTGCAGCTGCAGCATCAGCTGTTTTTCCTGCGGCATGGCGGTCACATAACCGTTGAGGCTGTCGATCACCAGCACGCTGCAGTTGCGTTCTTCCACGGCCTTGCGCAGGTTCCAGGAGAACTCGCCGGGCGATATTTCCGCGGGATCGATCTGCAGGATTTCCAGCAGGCCCGAACGCAGGTGCTTGTCCAGGTCAATATCCAGCGCGGAGGCGCGTGCCAGCAGCGTGCCGACCCGCTCGTCGAATTCGAAGATGCAGCTGCGCTCACCGCGCTCGCAGGCGGCCCACACGTATTGCAGTGCCACGTTGGTCTTGCCGCTGCCGGCCGGACCGGTCAGCAGCGTGGAGGTACCGCGCAGCGGTCCACCGCCCAACAACCGATCGATCTCGTCCACTCCGCTGCTGATGGGCGTTCCGACGAACCGGCCGTGATGCTCGGAGGCGATCAGGCGCGGGAAAATCTGCACGCCGCCACGACGGATCACCATGTCGTGGTAGCCGGCAACGAAATCGACGCCCCGCAGCTTCTGCACCTGCATCCGCCGCCGCGCAGGGCCGAAGTCCAGGGTCAGGCGTTCCAACGACAGCACGCCGTGGCACAGGCTGTGCAGCTGGCCATCGCGCTCATCGCCGGTGGACGTCAGGTCGTCCACCAGGAACACCGTCGCGCTTTTGGGCGCGAAGAACTGCTTGAGTGCGAGGATCTGCCGGCGATAGCGCAGCGAATCCTGTGCCAGCAGGCGCAGTTCCGACAACGAATCGAACACGACGCGCGTCGGCCCGATGCTGTCCACCTTGGACATGATCAGGTTGACCGTCTCGTCCAGCTCCATTTCCCAGGAGTGCAGCACCGACTGCAGGCGGCCGTTGCCCATCGCCCCTTCGGCCGTACCCAGCTCGAACAAGTGCAGGCCGTCCAGCGACCAACCGTGGGCCAACGCCACTTCGCGCAGCTCCTCGGCCGTTTCCGAGAGCGTGATGTACAGGCAGCGCTCGCCGCGTCGCAGGCCTTCCAGCAGGAACTGCAGGGACAGCGTGGTCTTGCCGGAGCCCGGTGGCCCTTCGAGCAGGTACAGCCGCGCCTGCGGCAGCCCGCCGCCAATGATGCTGTCCAGCCCTTCGATTCCGGTTGTGATCCGCATGCGCGCTCGCATTGACTTCGCTGTATGAGGGGCAGAGCGTATCGGCGCCGCTGTCGACGCATTGTGTGATCCAGCGCACCGATGCCAACGCATTCAGGAAGATTTCACGGCGCCCGTCCTGCGCCGCCACCGGAGGCGGCCTATGCGCCAGCTCCACGCCAGCATCAGCACCGCGTACAGCGCCAGCAGCAGCTGCAGCCCCTGCTTGAAGAAGAACAGCAGCGGCAGCCAACCGTAGTCGGCGTCGGCCACTTTCATCTGCAGGCCAGGCGCCAGGCCCAGTGTCGCGGTTTCTCCGCGCAGGCCAGGCCCGACCTCCACAACGGTGATCTTCAGGTGCAGGGCGCCGGCACCCAGCGTAAGTGGCGGGGCCCGTGGCGGCCACCGGAAATCGCTGGGCGGTAACCCGGGTTCGTCCGGCGTGAACTCGCGTGTCACCTCGCCCGAGCCATGCGAACTGACCGGCATCGCCCGATAGAGCGCGTGCCGCCCGTCATGCTCGACCTTCAGCCTGATCGGCTCGCCGGGCGTGCGGAAGCGCAGAAAACCAGCGTGCTCGCTGTTCTGCCAGTCACCGAGCACGGGATCTGGCTGGTCGTACCTGCGCGGCGGCCGCTGGAACGTCAACGACAGCTGCGGCCGACCAGGCAACAGCCGCTCGGTCTCCAGCACCAGCTGCGTGCCTGGTTCCAGCAACAGCGGTGCGGATGCGTAGTGCGTGGCAGTACGGAAATCGGCCAGCGACAGCACCAACCCGATACTGAGCGAGATCAACAGCAACCAGTTGAACCAGAATGCGATGCGCACCGGATGTCCTTTTCCGCGTTGGGCTGAACGAGTATAGCCAGCCCCCTGCGCTGCGCTGACGGGCCACGACTGGCGGCACCATGACCAAAGGGGCATGACGTCGCCCCCGTTCAGCGCGATAAACAGCAGATCAACACACGGAAAGGTGTACGTCGCATGCTGAAGATCGATTCGCTGTCCAAGACGTACGCCAACGGCGTGCACGCGTTGAACGGGGTCACCCTGGATATTCCCCGCGGCATGTTCGGCCTGCTGGGGCCCAACGGCGCGGGGAAATCCTCGCTGATGCGCACCCTGGCCACCCTGCAGGAGGCCGACAGCGGCAGTGCCACCCTGAGCATTCCCGGTGAATCACCGATCGACGTGCTGCGCGACAAGGACGCCGTGCGCCGTCGCCTGGGCTACCTGCCGCAGGACTTCGGGGTATACCCGAAAGTCAGCGCGCTGGACCTGCTGGAACACTTCGCCGTGCTGAAGGGCCTGACCCAGCGTGGCCAGCGCCGCGAAGTGGTTGACGGCCTGCTGCAGCAGGTGAACCTGTGGGATGCACGCAAGCGCAAGCTGGGCACCTACTCCGGCGGCATGCGCCAGCGCTTCGGCATCGCCCAGGCGCTGCTGGGCGACCCGCGCCTGGTGATCGTCGACGAGCCCACCGCCGGGCTCGACCCGGAAGAGCGCAACCGCTTCCTCAACCTGCTGGCGGCCATCGGCGAGAACGTGGCGGTGATCCTGTCCACCCACATCGTCGAGGACGTGACCGACCTGTGCCCGACCATGGCGATCATGAACAAGGGTCAGGTGCTGCTGACCGGCCGCCCCACCGATGCGATCGAAGCGTTGCAGCAGCAGGTCTGGCGCAAGCAGGTGGACCCCTCCGAACTGGCCGACCATGAGGCGCGCTACACGGTGCTGTCCTCGCGCCTGGTGGGGGGCCGTCCGGTGATCCACGTGCACAGCGCCAGCGACCCGGGCGATGGCTTCGCGCCGGTCGCACCCGATCTCGAGGACGTGTATTTCCAGCGCCTGCGCCTGCAGGCGCGTGCCCGTGCAGCTTGATCGGAGTACACCATGACCCTCGACTTCTTCCGGTTCGAGCTGCGCGAGCAGCTGCGTTCCCCGCTGCTGTGGCTGTTTGCCGCACTGTTCGCTCTGCTCGCCTTCGGCGCCGCGTCCAGCGATGCGGTGCAGATCGGGGGCGGCAGCGGCAACGTGCACAGCAATGCCCCCACCGTCGTCGCCTCGATGCTGGGCATATTCACCCTGCTCGGCATGCTGGTGTCCACCCTGTTTGTCAGCAATGCGCTGCTGCGTGACTTCGAACTGGGCACGGCCGAACTGATCTTCGCCAGCCCGATCAAACGCCGCCACTATCTGGCCGGGCGCATCGGCGCGGCGCTGGTGTCGGGCCTGCTGGTATACGTGCTGATCGCCGTTGGCATACTGGTGGCGCAGTTCATGCCCTGGGTCGATGCCGAGCGCCTGGGGCCCACCAACTGGGCCGGCTATGCCTGGACCTTCGCTGTTGTGGTCATTCCCAACCTGCTGTTCACCACGGCACTGCTGTCGCTGCTGGCGGTGACCACCCGTTCGATCCTGTGGGTGTACATCGGCGTGGTCGGTTACTTCGTGCTGTACGGCGTCAGCGCCGCCCTGCTGCGCGACATCGACAACACCTGGATCGCGGTGCTGACCGAGCCATTGGGCATGCGTGCGCTGTCGCGCACCATCCGCTACTGGTCCACAGAAGAGCGCAACAGCGGCATTCCGGAACTGGCCGGCTACCTGCTGGCCAACCGGGTGCTGTGGCTGACCGTGGCCGCCGCGCTGTTCGCAGCCACCTTCGCCCTGTTCCGTACCGAGCGCAGCGGCAGCGGCCGCCGGCGCTGGGGCCGCGGCCAGGCGGCGGCATCGGCCGATCCCGCGCCGCTGCGACCGGCAACGACCGCGCTGCCGCGGGTGACGCCGGTGTTCAGTACAGGCACCGCGTGGCGGCAGTTCCTGCGCCAGGTGCGCTTCGATACACGCGGCGTGCTGCGCAGCGTGCCCTTCATCGTGCTGCTGGTGTTAGGCCTGGCCAATTTCCTGCCGTCCGCGCTGTTCCGGCAGACGCTGTACGGCACCTCCATCTGGCCGGTCACCTCGCAGATGATCATGGCCCTGCAGGGCGCCTTCAGCTGGCTGCTGATCATCATCGTGCTGTTCTTCGCTGGTGAGCTGGTGTGGAAGGAGCGTGGCGCACGCATCAACGAGGTGAACGATGCGATGCCGGTACCCAACTGGGTGCCGTTGCTGGCCAAGTTCGTCGCACTGCTGGCGGTGATCGCCTGCTTCCAGGCGGCCGGCGCGCTGGCAGCCATGGCCGTGCAGCTGGTCAAGGGCTACACCCATCTCGAACCGCTGCTGTACCTGCGCAGCCTTGCGCTGGATTCGGTCGTGTACGTGCTGATGGGCGGTCTGGCGCTGGTGCTGCAGGTGCTGACCAACAACAAGTTCTTCGGCTACGCGCTGCTGATCGTGGTGATGATCGGCCAAGGCGTGCTGGGCATGCTCGACTACACCCAGAACATCTACAACTTCGGCAGCTGGCCGATTGCCCCCTATTCGGACATGAACGGCTACGGCCATTTCCTGACCGGACAGTTGGCCTTCCAGGGCTACTGGGCGCTGTTCCTGCTGGCACTGATGTGCCTGGCATCAGCATTCTGGGTACGTGGCGTCAGCCAGGGCCTGCGCCAGCGGCTTGCCCTGGCCGGGCGACGCCTGCGTGGCCCGACCGGCGCGATGGCAGCGCTGTCCGCCGTCGCGTTCATCGCGGTAGGCAGCTGGCTGTACTGGAGCACCAACATCCGCAACGACTTCCTTTCACCGGACCAGCAGCTGGACCTGCAGGCCCGTTACGAACGCGAACTGTCGAAATACCGCAACCTGCCGCAGCCGCGCATCATCGCCGTGGACAACCGGGTGGACCTGCATCCCGAAACCCAGTCGATGGTGATCGACGCCAACTGGACGATCCGCAATACCCACGCCGCGCCCATCCAGGAGGTGCACGTGGCCACGGCCGACGACAAACAGCTGGTGGCCGTCGACCTCGGTGGACAGACGCTGTCGATGCACGACGCCGACCTTGGCTACCGCATCTATCGCCTGGCCACGCCGTTGCAGCCGGGCGAAGAGCGCCGCATCCATTTCCGTGTGGTGCAGCAGCCCCATGGCATCACCGCGGATCAGGCGCCGAGCAACATCGTCGACAACGGCAGCTTCTTCAACAGCCGCGTACTGCCGTCCTTCGGCTACAACGAAGGCGTTGAGATCAGCGACCGCAACGAGCGGCGCAAGCGTGACCTCGGCGAGCCACGGCGCATGCCCAAGCTGGAAGACGAAGCCGCACGCGCGAACAACTACGTCACCAACGACGCCGACTGGCTCGACTTCCGCAGCACCATCTGCACGGCACCGGACCAGGTGGCACTGGCGCCGGGCTACCTGCAGCACGAGACCACGGTGAACGGGCGGCGCTGCTTCAGCTATGCGATGGACCGGCCGATGCTGAACTTCTACGCCTACCTGTCGGCACGCTGGGAGGTTCGCCGGGCGAGGTACAAGGACATCCCGATCGAGGTGTATTTCGATCCCGCCCATGGCTACAACGTGGACCGCATGATCGACGCGGTGCAGAAGTCGCTGGCCTACTACGAAGCCAACTTCACCCCGTACCAGCATCGCCAGGTACGCATCATCGAGTTCCCGGGCTACCAGCGCTTCGCCCAGTCCTTCGCCAACACCATTCCCTATTCGGAGTCGATCGGCTTCATCGCCGACCTGCGCGACCCGGACAAGGTGGACTATGTGTTCTACGTGACCGCCCACGAAGTCGCGCACCAGTGGTGGGCGCACCAAGTGATCGGCGCCAACGTGCAAGGTGCAACCGTGTTGTCCGAGTCGCTGTCGCAGTATTCGGCACTGATGGTGATGGAGCAGGAGTACGGTCGCCAGCACATGCGCCAGTTCCTCAAGCGCGAGCTGGATGGCTACCTGTCCGGGCGCGGCGGTGAGGCCATCGAGGAGCTGCCGTTGGAACGTGTGGAGAACCAGCAATACATCCACTACCAGAAGGGCTCGCTGGTGTTCTACCGGCTGCGTGAGGAAATCGGCGAGGAGGCGTTGAACCGCGCCCTGAAGCGTTTCCTGCAGGACAAGGGCTACCAGCAGCCGCCGTACACTACGTCACGGGAGCTGCTGTCCTACCTCCGCGCCGAAACGCCCGCCGACCGCCAGCAGCTGGTCACCGACCTGTTCGAGAAGATGAGCTTCTACGACAACCGGGTGTTGGCCGCCAGCGCGCGCAAGCGTGCCGACGGACGCTACGACGTGACCCTGGACTTGCATGCCAGCAAGCAGTACGCCGATGGCAGGGGCAAGGAGACCGCCGGCACGATGGATGACTGGGTCGAGATCGGTGTGTTCGCCAATGGTCCGTCAGGCAAGGAACATGACCAGAAGGTGCTGTACCTGCAGCGCCATCACATCACCACGGGCGAGCCGAAGATCACGGTGACGGTGGATGCCAGGCCGGATGAGGCGGGCTTCGATCCGTACAACAAGCTGATCGACCGGGTGAGCGAGGACAACCGGCGCAAGGTGACGATGTAATGTGAGCGACGATGCCGGCCCGTGGGCCGGCATCGTTTGCGGAAGCATCCACGCATGGCGTGGATCTACTGGAACGCATCCACGCCATGCGTGGATGCCGTGCTGCCCCGTTGACGCCCTCGGCTACGCTGCGGGGCTCTGCGAACCGGCCTTCGGCCCCAGCACCGCCAGCAGCACGTAGATCACGATCGATGCCACGGTACCGAGCGCTGCCGGCAACCCGAACGCCCAGGGTGAACGGCCCTGTTGCCGCGCCCATTGCCCCAGATGCCAGGCCGCCCCGAGGTTGATCAGCCAGGCGATGACGAACACCGGCCACTGCACGAAACCGACTGCACGCAACAGCGGCATGGCGATGAGTGCCGCGACGATGGCGCCGATCAGGAAGACCAGCGCCAGGCGGGAATGGTGTACCGAAGCGGCGGTCATGCGCCCAGCTCCCGTACCATCACCAGTACGCGATAGCCGTGACTGTCGGCTTCCTGCAGGGGCGTCCAGCCCATCCGCGCGTAGAGGCCGCCATCCAGGGCTTCGGTCTGCAGGTACAGATGCGAGACGCCCATCCGTACCGCCTGCGCCGCAGCCTGTTCGACCAATCCGCTGGCCAGCCCGCGGCCACGATGACTGTCGGCCACGAACACACTGCCCAGCCAATGCTCGTACTGCGGGAATACCTGCATCTCCCGGCGCTTGAGCTGCACCGCGCCTGCCACCTGGCCGCCATCGAATGCTGTGATCAGGTGCGGAAAGCCTTCCGCATCCTGCGGCTGGTTGAGCCGCTGCAGTTCCTGCTCCAGCGACACGCCGGCGTCCCGGCCCCATTGCGCGTTGTACCACTGTGCCAGCTGCAGCCTTTCCGGCGCGTCAGCGGGTAGCACCCTGAATTCCATGGCGAGGCCTCGATCCCTATGTTGTGCAAGAGGATCACGTACGGCCGCCAATTGGAAGCAGACGAGCGACGGCCCGGCGCTACAGAACGGTCAGCCCTGCGCGAAATCCTTCAGGATCTCGCCGACGCCGCTGGGCGAGATCTCAAAGCCCAGCGTGGTACCCGGATTGATCACCACACCGTAACCGCCCGGCACGCGACGCAAGACGTCGAGCATCAGCCAGCGGACCTGATGCTCGGCCTGCTGGCTGTAGATGCCCACCCGCGCCGGATCGGTGAACACGGCTACGTGCAGGGTGCCCTGCTTGTCGAACAGCAGCGGATCAAAGCCGCTGCCATCGGGGGTGACCAGGCTGCCGGTCAGCAGCACCACCTCGGAGGCGACGAAGGCCTCCATGAACGCGCGGATCGGCACTGTCCCGTCCATCGCGGCCATGAGCAGGGTTTCGATCGGGGTCTGCGGGGCAAGGTCGGTCATGGCGGTGCGGGCGCGGCAATCAGGGGTGCCCATTGTAGAGCCGAGCCCACGCTCGGCTGCCACCGTCTGCAGTCCGGGGAAGCGCAGCCGAGCGCAGGCTCGGCTCTACAGCCGCCCGGCCCGGGTCTCCCAGCGCCCCAGACGCTGGTCGCGCGCCTGCTGGTCGGCCACGGCCTTGTCCAGCTCGGCCTGCAACGCCGGCTGCTTCACGGCCGCATCCAGTACGAACACCTTCACCCCGTGCGCTGGCACGTCAGCCTTCAGCGCCCCCGTCACTTTCACCTCGCCGCCGTCCAGCGCGTCCCGCCAGGTGCCGGCCTGCAGGTAGCGGTCCACGTTGAAGGTCTTCGCGGCATCACCCTTGTTCAACAGCACCAGCGCAGTCTGCGCCACGTCGCCGTGCTGCAGCACGCGGAAGAACACCGCTTCATCGCCCTGCAGACGTTCGTTCACCTGCAGGCCGCGCTGCAGTGCCGGCGTGGCCTCACGCAGCTTGGCGATGCGCCGCAGCGGCGCGAAGATCGGGCTCTGCGGGGCGGCGTCCACCCGCGGCTGGCCGAAGTAGGCGCGGTTGCCGGCATGTTCCGCACGGCCGCGCATGAAGCCGGTTTCCGAACCGTAATAGACCACCGGAATGCCACGTGCGGTGAACAGCCAGTTGTGCGCGTCGATGAAGCCGTTGTCGCTGGCCTGCAGGCGCGGCATGTCATGGTTGTCGTAGAAGCTCATCAGCTCGTACGGGTTGGCGTACGGGCCACCGGTCAGGTGCAGTGGCTCGGACAGGGTTTCAAACCCCTTGCCGGCGGTGCCGAAGGTCTGTTCCAGCGCGCCGCGCAGCGGGAAGTCGAGCACGCTGACATTGGCGTTGGCAGGCCAGGTGTGTTCGGCGATGCTGGCCGCGTTGTAGTCGAACGCTTCGCCGAACATGAACATGCCCGGGTGCTGCGCGCGGATGCGGTTGACGAACGCGTGCCACCACGGATGCGGCAGCCAGCCGATGGTGTCGATGCGCAGCGCATCCACGCCCTGCGCGGTCCACTGCAGGTAGGCCCCCACCAGGTAATCCATCACTGCCGGGTTGTCCTGGTTGAAGTCGCTCAGCTCGGCCAGGTTGCCGTCGAAGATCGAGCCGTCCTTGCTGTCGACCGGACCGATGTTGTTGTAGAACGCGTGCAGCGGATTGTGCTTCGGGTCCAGCTTCTGCGGCGGCAGGTTCTGGTGGTCGGCGATCAGCGCGCCGTTTTTGTCGAAGATCTGGCCGAACTGCGGCTGCCGCTTCGGCATGGTCCAGGCCGGCGACCCGTGATTGCCGACAATGTCCAGCACCACCTTCAGGCCGGCGCCGTGCAGGCCCTTGGTCAACCCGGCAAAGTCCAGGTCCCTGCTCGGCAGGTGTTCATCGAGTTTGTAGAAGTTGATGCCCCAGTAACCGTGGTAGCCGGTCTTGCCGCGGTCGGTCAGCGTGCTGGTGCAGCTGATCGGCTTGCTGCCGGTGAACGCTTCATCCGGGTTGTCGACGATGGGCGTGATCCATACCGCACCGAAACCGAGGTTGCGGATGTAATCCGCATTGTCGAGCACGCCGCGGAAATCGCCACCGAGATAGCCGATGTTGCCGTCCACCTTGTCCGGGCACGGCACCGGGATATCGAACGTACGGTGCTTGCCGCCCTGGTCGCGATGGTCGTTGGACGGATCACCGTTGACGAAGCGGTCGGTGACCACGAAATACACCGCGTCGCTTGCGAACGGTTCGGTGGTGCCGACATAGGCCGGGCGTGGCGCAGCCGCAGCATGGCCAGCGAACAGCACAAGGGATACAGCAACAGACAGGGCACCACGCATCACACCACCTCCGGACGGGACGGAACCCGCAACACGCACAGGCCCGCAATCAACAGACTGCAGCCACCCAGCACCAGTACATGCATCGGCTGGCCCCCCAGCCATGCGCGCAGGGCGAAACCGAGCGCGCTGGCCGCGACCAGCTGCGGGATCACGATGAAGAAATTGAAGATGCCCATGTACACGCCCATCTTCGCCGCCGGCACGCTGTCCGACAGCAGCGCATAGGGCAACGACAGGATCGAGGCCCAGGCAAAACCCACGCCGACCATCGACAGCAGCAGCCACTGCGGATCGTCGATGAACATCATCGAGATCAGCCCTGCCCCGCCCAGCCACAGGTTGACCAGATGGCTCCAGCGCAGGCCGATCGCCCGCACCATCGGCGGGATCATCAGCGCGGCCAGTGCAGCGAAGCCGTTGTAGGCACCAAACAGCACGCCCACCCAGTTGGCGCCTTCGTTGTAGGCCGCCGATTCGACATCGGTGGAACCGAAGTGCATGCCGGCCACCGCGCGCGTGGTGAAGATCCACATCGCGAACAGGGCGAACCACGAGAAGAACTGCACCCAGGCCAGGCGGCGCATGGTGATCGGCATCGCGCGCAGGTCACCGACGATGGCGGCCAGCATGTGCGTGCCCGGCAGTACCCGCGCCGCCGCCAGCAGTGCGCCATAGCCCGCGCACAGGCCGGCCAGCACGTACAGCATCTTGTCGCCCTGGCGCCACGCGATCAGCGCCGCCAGCAGCACGCCGAGCCCCAGCCACAGCGCAACCTGCGCCCACGGCGCAGGGCCGGTGACCGCAGTGCCGGCGTGGTGCGCCGGGGGTTCGGCGTCATCGAAGCTGGCCAGCTCGTCGGGCGAATACTCACGTGTGCTGACCACCGTCCAGGTGATCGCCGCCAGCAGCACCACCGCGCCGAAGTAGAACGCATAGCGCACGGTATCGGGCAACTCGCCCGCCGCTGCCGTGTTGGCAACGCCGAAGTGGGCCAGGATGAAGGGCAGGAAGCTGGCAACGATCGCGCCGACACCGATGAAGAAGCTCTGCATCGCATAGCCGGCCGGGCGCTGCCGCGGTGCCAGCTGATCGCCGACGAAGGCGCGGAACGGCTCCATCGATACGTTGATCGAGGCGTCCAGCACCCACAGTGTGCCGGCCGCGATCCACAGCGTCGGCGAGTTCGGCATCACCAGCAGCGCCAGCGTGGTCAGCACCGCGCCGATCATGAAGAACGGGCGGCGCCGTCCCCAGCGCGTCCAGGTGCGATCGGACAGGTAGCCGATCACCGGCTGCACCAGCAGGCCGGTCAGCGGCGCGGCGATCCACAGTCCCGGCACCGCCTCCATGTCCGCACCCAGCGTTTCGAAGATGCGGCTGGCGTTGGCGTTCTGCAGGGCAAAACCGAACTGGATGCCAAGGAAGCCGAAGCACATGTTCCAGATCTGCCAGAACGACAACTGCGGCTTTGCAGGACGACTCATCGTGCGTCCTCTGTTGCCGCCACCGGCGCCATCTTCAGCGCCTGTACCTGGGCCTGGTTGAGCACGCCATCACGCCCGCCCTTGCCGCCGGTGTAGTGCGCGAAGTGCTGCAGCGCGCTCATGTTGAAGCCCTCTTCCAGGGTCACCGTGCAGCGCCCCTTGGGCACCGCGAAGGTTGCAGCGGTCGAATCCTGCGCCGCCACGCTGTGCGGCAGAGCCACCGTGTGCCGCTGCGGCGGCTGGCCCTTGCACTGCACGGCCAGCTGTTTCACCGCCGCGGTCACACCGGTGTTGATCGGGCCGTTCGGGTTGCTGTACTGCAGGCGCAAGCGCACGTGGCCCGCCTTGGCGGCGTTGAACTGCCACTGCCGGCTGCCACGCAGCACCTGCTGCGGGCCGACGCAGACCATCGGACTGTGCAGTGATTCCAGCGAACCTTCGCGACGGGTCAGGCTCAGGCAGTGCTGCAGTCCGTCATCACCGACGCGCACCTGGCCCTTGCTGGCAGAGGCCGCGACACCGTCCTGCCACAGCACCTGTCCGGCGGCGACTGCGACGGTCCAGCCCTTGCCGTTGCGCTTTGCCTGCGGCGCCAGCGGCGTGGCCGGCGCACGTGCATTGGCATCGGCACGCGGCACCTCATGGCTCGCCGCTGCCGGCGCGGCGACCAGCTGCACGGTCGTCGTGGCACCACGCGTGCGCGTCTTTCCCGCGACCAGCAAGCCAGCACCCACCTGCTTCGGGCGCTCCAGCACATAGCGCTTGCCGCCCGACTCCAGGCTGATCCGCTTCTGCTTCCCGAACAGCTCCGGCACCAGCTCGGCCGGCAGCTTGGGCTGCACGCGACCGTCGTCCTGCACGCCGAACACACCCTCGGTCACCATCGACAGATAGCCGGCCACCGACCACAACTGGCGCTCGGAATTGACCACCGGGCCGCTCAAGGCGCCTTCGTCCACGTGCACGGCCTGGGTGACCAGCTCGTAGTTCTCCATGTTGGAACCGGCCAACGCCGCCCCTTGCATCAACGAGCGGATCTCCGCGGCGATGCGTGGCGCGTCGTCCACCTTGCGCGCCGCGCGCAGCGAGTAGGCGCTGACGAACGGCCAGATCGCGCGGTTGTGGTAGATCGGCTGCTGCGCTTCCTGCGGCCAAACCACCGGGCTGCCGGCAGCACCCATCGGATAGCCCGCCAGCGCACGGCGCGCGCGCTCAGCAGGCAGCACGTCGGCAAGGATGCCCAGCGACAGGCCAAGCAGATCGATCTTGGCGTACGGCACCGGGTGCGCCGCTTCGCCGATGTAGCTCATGTACTGGCCCATGTCTTCACGCCAGAACCGTGCGTCGATCTGCACCGCCAGTGCGTCGGCCCAGGCCTTGTACTGTTCGCTGCGTTCGTCGCCCAGCTGCGCGGCCATCTGCTGCGCCAGGCGCAGCGCCTGGTAATGCAGCACGTTGGTGGACAGTGCATAGGAGTCGCCGATGAAGCGCACGTCCTCGCGTGTCCAGTCCGGATAGGTCTGCTCGCGCCAGTCAAGGAACGAGGTCTCGCCGCGGTACAGGCCCATCTGCGCGTCGAACACCATCGCTCGATCCTGCGCCAGCGTGCCCTGCAGCGCCTGCCATACCTGCTCGGCAAACGCAGGGTCATCGAGCAGGTGGCGTGCGGCCAGGAACCACACCACGCGGTCGCTGCTGATCGGCCAGCTGCCGCCGGAGCCGGTATCCTGGGCCACGAACAGGCCAGGCGTATGCCCGTCGCGCGCCGCCGACAACTTGAACTGCAGCGACTGCCGGGTGCGCTTCGGGTCCAGCTTGGCCAGCGCCAGGTCGGCAGCAAAGCTGACGTCGCGCGTCCACACGTACGGCCAGCGCGCGCCGGTCTGGAAGCACTCGCACGGTACCGGGCGGCCTTCATCGAAGGCCGGATCGCGGATGGCGTCCACCCGGTCCTGGTCCATTTCCTGCTGGGCCAATGCGAACAGTGCGTCGAACATCACGCTGCCGGTCTGGCTGCGCATGGGCGCGGCGGCGATGCGCACCTCGCGCTTGGGCGCATGCAGGATGAAGCTGCCCTTGGCAGCGGCTTCGGCGCGCGCCTGGCGGCCGTCGAATGTCAGGTCGGCCGCGTGCGCGGTCGTCCCCAGCGCTGCCCCCAGGGCAGCGGTCAGGCAAATGATCTTCAGCATCGAAGCGGCAGACCGGCTTGCGCCCGTCGACCTCCCTCCCTCTCTGCACCGTTGTGGGTCCGCACTGCCGTTGCCGGCGTGCGGGCGCGGCACCTCCCTCAAGGTGCCCTGGCCCCATGGTAGACGCGGGGCTGTCGGCTGCGTCCAGCTGCATACGTATTCATGGCGCGCAGTACCGGCGCGCCTGCCGCGCTGGCTTATGGTCCGGGTCTGTCAACGGCGCCTTGGGAGGGGAAATGCCGACGTCACCCACAACGGTACGCGCAGTGTTCGCGCACGCCTTCGGCCTGGCCCTGCTGGGAATGGCCACGCTGGCACAGGCGGCGGCACCGCAGATCGCCAGCGTCGATTCACCGGACAAGGTATTGAAGGTCAGCCTGGTGCTGGACGGCGGCACCGCACGCTACCGCGTCGAGCGCCTTGGCCAGACCGTGGTGGCCGATTCGAAGCTGGGTTTTGAACTGCGGGATGGTCGCCTCGACCGCGACTTCAGCCTGCTGGCGCAGGAACGCCGCAGTGTCGACGACCGCTGGGAACAGCCGTGGGGCGAGCGCCGTCTCACCCGCAATCACTTCAACGAACTGACCGTGCACCTGGCCGAAACCACCGGCAGCAAGCGCCGGCTGGATCTGGTGTTCCGCGTCTACGACGACGGCCTGGGGTTCCGCTACGTGTTCCCCGAGCAACCGAACCTGCGCGAAGCGATCATCGATGACGAACTGACCGAGTTCGCCATCGCACCGGAGTCCACCGCATGGTGGATACCCGCGGGCGAACCGATCCACTATGAATACCTGTACCAGCGCACGCCGCTGCGCGAAGTGCCGCTGGTGCACACGCCGATGACCCTGCGCAGCCACGACGGCCTGCACGTGGCCATCCATGAAGCGGCCCTGGTCGACTACGCCGGCATGTGGTTGCGCCGCACCGAGGGCCAGCGCCTGCGCGCGCAGCTTTCGCCTTCGGCCGAAGGCTGGAAGGTACGCCGCGCCCTGCCCTTCGCCACGCCATGGCGCACCCTGCAGATTGCCGACCGCGCCGGCGGGCTGGTCGAGTCCGACCTGATCCTCAACCTCAACGAGCCCAATGCGCTGGGCGATGTGAGCTGGGTGAAACCGGCCAAGTACCTGGGCGTGTGGTGGTCGATGCACCTGGACAACGAGAGCTGGGCAACCGGTCCGAAGCATGCCGCCACCACCGCGAAAACGCGGAAGGTCATCGATTTCGCCGCCGCGCACGGCTTCCGTGGTGTGCTGGTGGAAGGCTGGAATCCGGGCTGGGACGGCAACTGGGTCGGCAACGGCTACGACTTCGACTTCACCCGCGCAACGCCGGATTTCGACATCGAAGCCCTGTCGGCGTACGGGTTGAAGAAGGGCGTGCACCTGATCGGCCACCATGAAACCGGCTGCGCCATCGAGCACTACGAAGACCAGCTGGACGCTGCGCTGGACCTGTATGCGCGGCTGGGCGTGGACCAGTTCAAGACCGGCTACGTCTGCGACGACGGCCAGGTCGATCGCCGCAACCCGGGCGGCGGCCCGCTGTGGCGCGAGTGGCACGACGGGCAGTTCATGGCCCGTCATCACCTGAAGGTGGTGCAGGAAGCCGCGCGCCGGCACCTGTCGGTGAATCCGCACGAGCCGATCAAGGACACCGGCCTGCGCCGCACCTACCCGAACTGGATCTCGCGCGAAGGCGCGCGCGGCATGGAGTACAACGCCTGGGGCCAGCCGCCGAACCCGCCCGAGCATGAGGTCAACCTGGTGTTCACCCGCATGCTGGCCGGGCCGATGGATTACACACCCGGCATCCTCAGCCTGAAGGGCCGCCACGGCCAGGCCATTCCCAGCACGCTGGCCCGCCAGCTGGCCCTGTACGTGGTGCTGTACAGCCCGATCCAGATGGCCGCAGATCTGCCCGAGCACTACCTGCAGCACCGTGAAGCGTTCCGCTTCATCGAGGACGTCGCGGTGGACTGGGAGCAGAGCCGCGTGCTCGATGGCGAGGTCGGCGACTACGTGACGATCGTGCGCCGCGACCGCAACAGCCGCGACTGGTTCCTCGGCAGCATCACCGATGAGAACGGCCGCGTGCTGCCGGTGTCGCTGGGCTTCCTGGAGCCCGGCGTGCGTTACCGCGCCGAGATCTACCGCGATGGCGACGGCGCGGATTTCCGCAGCAATCCCTTCGCCTTCAAGCGCGACACCCGCGAGGTCAGCAGCAACGATTCACTCACCCTGGTGCTGGCGCCGGGCGGCGGGCAGGCAATCCGATTTACACCGGTCCACTGAACGCTTGCCGGCCTGCGCGCCCATGTAGCGCCCGAGCCCGTGCTCGGGCGGCGGTGCGCAGCACCGGAACGCAGCCGAGCGTGGGCTCGGCTTTACGGAACGATGCACCTGAAAGCGATTACAACCCTGCAAACGCCATTGAATACGTATGCAGGGTGATTCCCACGAAGAACGCGCTGCCTACCATAGCGGCGACGACAGCGGCCACCGCGTCGCACGTCCTCGACAGCATCGGGACGACCACGAATCGCACTACAACATTGCCTGGGAGGGGAAAATGTTGAACCACAAGCGCAATGCGCTGAGCATCGCGTTGGCCGTCGTACTGACGCCGTCGCTGGCAGCAGCACAGTCCACGCAGACCACCACCCCGCCGACCGGCACTGCCGCCACCAACCTGGATACCGTGCAGGTCACCGGCATCCGTCGCGGCATCGAAAGCGCCATCGCCACCAAGCAGGACGCCACCTCGGTGGTCGAAGCGATTTCCGCCGAAGACATCGGCAAGCTGCCCGACGTCAGCATCGCCGAATCGATCTCGCGCCTGCCCGGCCTCGCCGCGCAGCGTGTGGCCGGTCGTGCGCAGGTGATCAGCGTGCGCGGCCTGTCGCCGGATTTCGCCACCACCCTGCTCAACGGCCGTGAAGTGGTCAGCACCGGCGACAACCGTGGCGTCGAGTTCGACCAGTACCCGTCCGAGCTGGTCAACGGCGTGACCGTGTACAAGACCCCGGATGCGGCACTGGTCGGCCAGGGCCTGTCGGGCACCATCGACATGCAGACCGCACGTCCGCTCAGCTTCCCCGACCGCGTCATCGCGATCAGCGGCCGCTACCAGAAGAGCTCGCTGGGCCGCGCCGCCGACACCGATCCGTACGGCAACCGGTTCAGCGCCAGCTACATCGACCAGTTCCTGGACAAGACCCTCGGCATCGCCATCGGCTACGCGCACAGCGACATGCCGATCCAGGAAAACCAGGTCGGTCTGTACGAACCGTGGACCACCGAGCACACCACCAACGGCAACCGTCCGGGTGTTGCCGCTGGCACCTACTTCACCGACGGCATCAAGGCACTTCGCCGCACCGGCAACAACAAGCGCGACGGTGTGATGGCCACGATCCAGTTCCGGCCGAACAACAGCTGGACCAGCACCTTCGACGCGTTCCATACCGAGGCGGAGCAGATCGACACCGCCAACCAGTTCGAGCTCAACCTCAGCAACTACAACGGCAACTACACGCCGGGCCTGCTGGTCAGCAATCCGCAGGTCAATGCCAATGGCACCTTCACCGGTGGCACCGCCAGTGGCGTGTACCCGCTGGTGCGCGGCATGTACAACAAGCGCAAGGACAAGATCGATGCGTTCGGCTGGAACAACGAGTTCACCTTCGGCAGCGTCAAGCTGGTCGCCGACCTGAACTATTCCAAGGCCACCCGTGACGAGCTGAACCTGGAAAACAACCTGCAGCTGACCCCGATGCCGCAGCTGGATACGGTCGGCGTGCAGTTCCGCCAGGATGGCTTCTCGCAGATCAGCCCGGGCCTGAACTACTCCAACCCGGGCGCCCTGTTCCTGACCAACACCATCTACGGTTCTGGTTACGGCAAGGTGCCGAAGGTGGAAGACCGCCTGAAGGGCGGCAAGCTGGCCGCGACCATCGCCCTGCCGGAAGCAATGGCGTCCTGGGCACCGGACCTGGATATCGGCGTGAACTATGCCGACCGCCGCAAGGTGAAGACCCAGTCTGAAGGCAACATCCTGCTGGGCGCACAGGGCGATGCCAACATCGCGTCGGATCTGCAGTACCGCCCGGTCAACCTCGGCTTCGCCGGTCTGGGCACCATCCCGGCCTGGAACGTGCCGGGCGCGGTCGGTCGCTACATGACCTTCAATCCGGTCGACAACCTCGACTACCTGATTCCCAAGTCGTGGACGGTGCAGGAAAAGATCACCACCGCCTGGGCGCGCCTGAACATCAACACCGACATCGGCGTGGTCGGCGTGCGCGGCAACATCGGCGTGCAGATGCAGCACACCGACCAGAGCTCGGACTCGCGTTACTGGGACAGCTCGCAGGCGGCCGGCAACAACATCCAGCCCTACTCCGATGGCCGCAAGTACAACGACTGGCTGCCGAGCTTGAACCTGGCCTTCATGTTCCCGCACGAGCAGACCCTGCGCTTTGCTGCAGCCAAGCAGGTCGCCCGCCCGCGCGTGGACCAGATGCGGGCCGGCCTGGAGTTCGGCGTGGATACCGGTACCGGCCGCCCCGGCGGCAGTGGCGGCAATCCGCTGCTGGATCCGTGGCGCGCTACCGCGCTCGACCTGTCCTACGAGAAGTACTTCGGCGAGAAGGCCTACGTGGCCGCCGCGATCTTCTACAAGGACCTGAAGAGCTACGTCTACACGCAGTCGGTGGACAACTACGACTTCACCGGGCTGCTGGGCAACTATGTGCCGCCGCCGGGCATGGTGGTGCCGGTGCTGCCGACCGGCACGTTCTCGACCCCGGTAAACGGCAAGGGCGGTACGCTGAAGGGCCTGGAGCTGACCGCATCGTTCCCGCTGGAAATGCTGACCGACAGCCTGCGTGGCTTCGGCGTGCAGGCCAGCGCGACCTTCAACAAGAGCGACATCCAGATCCTCGATCCGGAAAGCGCATCCAGCGTCGGCACCGACCCGATCAGTCTGCCCGGCCTGTCCAAGCGCGTGTACAACTTCACGGCCTATTACGAGCGCAGTGGCTTTGAAGCACGCGTCAGCCAGCGCCGTCGTTCGGACTTCATCGGCGAGATCGGCAACTTCAACGGCAACCGCACCCTGCGCTACGTGGTGGGCGAGAACGTGACCGATGCGCAGATCAGCTACACCTTCAGCGACAGCAGCAGCCTGCGTGGACTGACCCTGCTGCTGCAGGGAAGCAACCTGACCAACGAGCCGTACCGCACCTACGCCGGCACCCGGGATCGTCCGCTGGAGTACATCGAGTGGGGCCGCACCTACATGCTGGGCGTGAACTACAAGTTCTGACCTGCACGGTAGTGCCGGCCGCTGGCCGGCAACCCATCGAAAACCCGCTGCGCAGGCAGCGGGTTTTCTTTTGTGCGAGTGCCGCGACGGCCTCTGGTGGGTCATCGGCAAGGCCCATCCACGCATGGCGTGGATCTACTGACATCGGTGCACCGTTGCCACGTGCGGATGCCGATCACCGCGACGTCGCCTCCGGTGGACCCACGCCATGCGTAGATGCCGATCACCGCCACACGGCCCAGTAGATCCACGCCATGCGTGGATGCCGATCACCGCCACACGGCCTGGGTAGATCCACGCCACGCGTGGATGCCCTACACCGCAACCGCGCCCACAAAAAAGGGACGGGGCGCTTCGGCCCCGTCCCCGCAAGTACCGCCACCGGAGAAATCGGTCAGCTGCGTCGTGCGCAATACACCGCGCGCGGCGGCAGCTGGAGTTCGTTGCCCTGCACCGTGCCCGCATCCGGGCCCGGTACGGCCACCTGCTGCCAGGTACCTGCCGGCAGCGGATGGGTCACCGCTTCGGCCGACAGGTTGAAGGCCAGCAGGAGAGTTTCATCTGCAAGCATACGCTCGAACAATAGCACTGGTTCGGCACTGTCCAGGAACCGGATGTCACCGTGCAGCAGGGCCGGCTGGGTGCGGCGCCAGGCCAGGAAGCCGCGGAAGGCCGACAGCACCGACTGCGGATCCTGCGCCTGCACCGCCACGGCCGCCGCCTGGTGCTCGGCCGGGATCGGCAGCCACGGCTTGCCCGTGGTGAAGCCGGCCAGCGGCGCGTCGATCCACGGCAACGGCGTGCGGCAGCCGTCGCGGCCCTTGAAGTTCGGCCAGAAGGTGATCCCGTACGGGTCCTGCAGCGCCTCGAACGGCACCTCGGCCTCGGCCAGGCCCAGCTCCTCGCCCTGGTACAGGCAGACCGAGCCGCGCAGTGAGCACAGCAGCGCCACCAGCATCCGCGCCAGGCGCGGGTCGGCCGGATGCCCGCCCCAGCGGCTGACCGCGCGCTCCACATCGTGGTTGGACACCGCCCAGCACGGCCAGCCCTGTGTCATCGCCGCTTCCAGGCGCGACACCGTGTCGCGGATGTAGGCCGCACTGTAGTCGTTGACCAGCAGCTCGAAGCTGTAACCCATATGCAGGCGGCCGTCCTGGGTGTATTCGGCGGTGGTCGCCAGCGAGTCCTCCGAAGAGATCTCGCCCAGGCTCACCGCCCCCGGGTACTCGTCCAGCAGGGCGCGCAGCTGCTCCAGGAACGGCAGGTTTTCCGGCTGGGTGTTGTTGTAATAGTGGTACTGGTAGGCGTACGGGTTGTCCGCGCTGAAACCGCGGCCGACGCGCTTGTCGGCCGGCTTGGGCGGGTTGTCGCGCAGCTGCGCGTCATGGAAGCAGAAGTTGATCGCATCCAGTCGGAAGCCATCCACGCCCCGGTCCAGCCAGAAGCGCACGTTGTCCAGGGTCGCCTGCTGCACCTCCGGATGGTGGAAATTCAGATCCGGCTGGTCCACCAGGAAGTTGTGCAGGTAGTACTGCTCGCGGCGCGGCTCCCACTGCCAGGCGCCACCGCCGAACAGCGACAGCCAGTTGTTGGGGGGCGTGCCGTCCTCGCGCGGATCCACCCACACATACCAGTCCGCCTTCGGGTTGCTGCGGTCCTGCCGGCTCTCGCGGAACCAGGCATGCTCGATCGAGGTATGGCTGAGCACCTGGTCGATCATCACCTTCAGGCCCAGGCCATGGGCCTTGGCCAGCAGCCGGTCGAAGTCGTCAAGGCTGCCGAACAGCGGATCGACATCGCGGTAGTCGGCGATGTCATAGCCGAAGTCGGCCATCGGCGAACGGAAGAACGGCGAGATCCAGATCGCATCCACGCCCAGCGCGGCGATGTGGTCCAGGCGCTGGATGATGCCGGGCAGGTCGCCTACCCCGTCGCCGTTGGCGTCGAGGAAACTGCGCGGGTAGATCTGGTAGATGACGGCTCCGCGCCACCATGGATAGTGCGACATCGACAGCCCCCCTCCGGGCATGCGGGACCCGCTGCAAGCGGGCCGAAAACCAACTCCCGCAAGCTTAGCGGCGGCCCACGACGATGGCGCTGCCTGCATACGTATTCACGCCAGGCGCCGTGCTCGGCGGCACCCGCTGACGGCCTGGCACCCGGTTTCCTCCCCAATTCACAGGCAACGCCTATAATCAGGGATGAGCCTGAAAGCCTGATCGCATGACCATCACTGAAGACACCCGTCCCGCCCTGGGCCTGTCCCAGATCCAGTCGCTTGCCGCAGCCGACATGGCTGCCGTCGATGCCCTGATCCGCCGCCGGCTGTCCTCGGATGTGGTGCTGATCAACCAGATCGCCGACCACATCATTTCCGCGGGCGGCAAACGCCTGCGGCCGATGCTGGTGATGCTGGCCGGCCATGCGGTCGGCGGCGCCGGCCCCGAGCACCACCAGCTGGCCGCGATCATCGAGTTCATCCACACCTCCACCCTGCTGCACGACGACGTGGTGGACGAATCCAGCCTGCGCCGCGGCCGCAGCACCGCCAATGCACTGTGGGGCAATGCGCCGAGCGTGCTGGTGGGCGACTTCCTGTACTCGCGCAGCTTCCAGCTGATGGTCGAGCTGGACCGGATGTCGGTGATGCAGATCCTGGCCGACACCACCAACCGCATCGCCGAAGGCGAAGTGCTGCAGCTGCTGCACGTGCACAACCCGGACACCGACGAAGCGGCCTACCTGCGTGTGATCGAGCGCAAGACCGCGGTGCTGTTCGCCGCCGGCACCCGCCTGGGCGCACTGGCCAGCGGCGTCGATGAAGCCACCCAGCAGGCCCTGTACGACTACGGCATGCACCTGGGTTACGCGTTCCAGATCGCCGATGACGTGCTGGATTACTCGGCCAACGCCGACGAGCTGGGCAAGAACCTCGGCGACGACCTGGCCGAGGGCAAGGCCACGCTGCCGCTGATCCACGCGATGGCGCATTCGGATGAAGCCACCCGCCAGCGCCTGCGCGAGATCGTGCAGAACGGCGACGCCTCGGCGATGCCGGAAGTGCTGGCTGCGATCCACGCTACCGGCGGCCTGGACTACAGCCGCCGTCGCGCCGAGGAATATGCGGAAACCGCCGAGCGCGCGCTCGACGGTCTGGCCGACAACGATGCCGTCGCCGCCCTGCGCGGCCTGGCCCGCTACGCGGTACAGCGCTCGCATTGACGGCATTCGGTAGTGCCGGCCGCTGGCCGGCAGTCCCGATAGCACCGGCAGCATCAGGAGGTTGCCGGCCAGCGGCCGGCACTACCTCTGCAGAGCCTCAACGCTTTTCGAAGCGCTCCTCGAAGAACTCATCCAGCGCCTTCCAGGCACGCTTCGCCGCACGCTCGTTGTACTGGCAGCCCGGCGGACTGTTGGCATCACGTTCGGCAAAGCAGTGCACCGCACCGCTGTAGTTGGTGAACTCCCAGTCCACCTTGGCCGCGTCCATTTCCTTCTGGAAGCTGCCGATGTCCTCTGCGGTCACGCTCTTGTCGTCGGCACCGTTCAGCACCAGCACCGACGGATGGATGCCACCGGCCTGCGCCGGCAAGGGCGACCCGAGCCCGCCATGCAGGCTGACCACACCCGCCAGCGGCGCACCGGCACGGGCCAGTTCCAGCACCGTGGTGCCACCGAAGCAGAAGCCCACCGCGCCGATCCGGCTGGCGTCCAGCGGTGCCTTGCCCACCTGCGCCTTCAGCACGTTGACCGCCTCCAGTGCCCGCGCCCGCAGCAGTGGCCGATCATTGCGCAGCTTGGTCGCCACCGGACCGGCCTCGGCATCGGTCTTCGGTCGCACGCCCTTGCCGTACACATCGGCCACCAGCACCACGTAGTCATCGCCAGCCAGCTGCTTGGCCTTCTCGATGGCCGACTCGTTCACGCCCTTCCAGTTCGGCACCATCACCAGGCCCGGGCGCTTGTCGTTGTCGCCATCGTCATAGACCAGCACGCCACTGAAGGTCGTGCCCTGGTGCTTCCACTCCACCGGCTGCGTCTTCATCGCCGCCCACGCTGGCATCGCCGCCAGCCCCAGTACCATCGCCACGCCGCAACGCCAACGTTTCATGCGCCTGCTCCAGAAAAAAGGGGACGGAGGGGATTAAGCCGTAATCGCCCCTCCCGCGTCGCATTCTGCATTGGCTGCGTGACGCAGGTGTGGTTGGATACGACCTGATCCCCTCCGTCCCCTCTCTGCATGAATCTTGTTGATCGCTTTCTGTCTGGCCTGATCCCACGCTTGCCCGAGGACGATGCCCCGCAATGGGCATGGACCGAAGGCGCCAGCGACGCCGATCTGCAACGCCTGCGCGCGCAGTGGCCGCAGGTTCCCGCCAGCCTGGTCGAGCTGCTGTCGCGCGTGGACGGCACGCACTTCCGCCAGTACCCGAAGGGCGAGGTCTGCGTGCTGATGCTGGGCTCGGACGTCGGCGACTATCCGTACTACCTGCGCTCGGTGGCGCAGATCTTCGAAGACCAGCAGCAGTGGGACGACAGCATCCGCTCCATCTACGAAGAATGGCTGGATGAAGAACCGGAGATCCTCGGTGCCGGCATCGATGCCGACCTGCCGATGAGCCGTCGCCTGTGCTTCTCGCACTGCATGAACAACGGCGGCACCTCGATGCTGTATCTGGATTTCGATCCCGCACCCGGCGGCAGCGTTGGCCAGGTGGTGCGCTACCTGCACGACCCGGATAGCTACGCGGTGATCGCCCCCAGCTTTGATGCGTACCTGCAGCAGTTGATTGATCGCGATTACGCGTTCATCAACGAAGACGAATGAGGGCAGCCGAGCGTGGGCTCGGCTCTACAGTAGATCCACGCCATGCGTGGATACGGCACCCCGGGTTGCCGGTCAGCGGCCGGCACTACCGTCAGCCGATCCCGATCCCCGGAATCGCGCTGATCATGTCCGGGTCGAACCCGGCCAGTTCGGCGAAATGCCGCCCACGTGCAACGTAATCGCGGTAGGCGCCATAGCTCGGCGCGCCCGGTGACAGCAGCACCACCCCACCCTGCTCGCCCAGTGCGCGACGCGCCAGCGCCATCGCGTCGGGCAGATCGGCAGCAGCATGCAGACCGAAACGGCCGGCGTCGGCCAACGGCTGCAGCATCGCGTGGATGCGTGGGCCGTTGCTGCCCATGGTCACGATCTCCACCGGCGGCACGTCGTGCGCCATGTGCTGCATGAAGTCGGTCCAGTCCAGGCCGCGATCATGCCCCCCCACCAGCAGCGCGATGCGCTGGCCGGCGAAGCACTCCAGCGCCGCCAGGCTGGCGTGCGGCGTGGTGCTGATCGAATCGTTGACGTAGGTGAGGCCATCGGCCTCGCCAATCCGCTGCAGGCGGTTCGGTAGCGGCCGGAAATCCTGCACCGCCGGCGCCAGCGCCACCGCATCCAGGCCCAGCGCCTCCAGTGCGGCCAGCACCGCGCACAGGTTGCCGCGGTTGTGGCGCCCCGGCAGCGGCGTGTTGCGGGTATCAAACACCGCCTGCTCGGCGCGATGCACGATGTCGCCGCGCATGTGCCAGCCCTGCGGCTGGTTGAACCAGACCACCTCGCTGGCGGGCAGCGACAGCGCGGCCAGATGCGGGTCCGCGGCATTGAGCACGGCAATGCGCGGCGCGGCCCCGGTCACCAGCTGCAGCTTGTCTTCGATGTAGCGCTGCTCACTGCCGTGCCAGTCCAGGTGTTCCGGGAACAGGTTCAGCACCACGGCTACCTGCGGGTGCGCACCACTACGTGCGACCTCGCCGGTCTGGTAGCTGGACAGCTCCACCGCCCAGTACGCGGGCGCCGGTTGCGGGTCCAGCACTTCCAGCAGCGGCAGGCCGATGTTGCCGACCAGACCGGTGCGATGCCCCGCTGCGCGCAGCAGGTGCGCGACCAGCGCGGTGGTGGTGCTCTTGCCCTTGGTGCCGGTCACGCAGATCGTGTCGCGCACGGTGCCATCGGCATCGGCGTGTTCGGCAAACCACAACGCCGTGCCACTGATGAAGACGGTGCCCTGCCCGGCCGCCGCCAACGCGATCGGCAGATACGGGCTGATCCCGGGCGACTTGATCACCACCTCGAATGAAGCCAGTGCTTCGGCCGTGGGTTCGCCGCGGACATCCAGCGCGCCCTGCGTTTCAGCACGCGCGGCCTCGACCTCGCTGGCCGGGCAGAACAGGCTCAGGCCAAGCGATGGCAGGCGCGCGCGCAGCACCGCAAACGCGGCACGCCCCTCACGTCCCCAGCCCCACAGCGCTACGCGCTTGCCTTCAAGCTGCGAAATCTTCACGCACCCGTTCCCACAGCGCCGCCGGAATACGATGTTCGCCCTGCAGCTGCATCAGCGGTGCCAACTCCAGTTCGGCCGCATCCAGCTGCGGCCGGATTTCATTGCAGAAGCGCTTCACCAGCACGTCTTCCTTCCACTCCGGGCGCTGCGCCAGGGTTGCCATCGCCGCACGCGATTCGCGGCCTTCGCCTACGCATTCGAAGGGCTTGTGGTCCTGGAATTCCAGCAGCGCGTCGAAGCCACCGGCCTGCTCGATGTCGTCCAGCAGGTTGCGGCCGAAGATGCGCACCAGGCGGGTCTTCGGCATGAACGGGGCCAGCGCCAGGAACACGAAGTGACACTTCGGGCAGACGCCGCACCAGCGGTTCACCGGGCGCTCGCCAAGGATGTGGAAATTGCGATTGCAGCTGGAGAAATGCGCGTCGTAGAAATCGCTCTTGGCGAACTGACGGGCCACCGCCAGCTCCGACATCGGCCGCAGCAGCGAGTAGTACTGCAGGTCGGCGGCCACGTACTTGCGCACATGGTTGCCGAAGGCCTGCTCGCAGGCCCAGCCCTTCGACCACTGGTGGTTGACCTCGCCGGTGCCCGGAATCTGGCTGCCGTAGCTGGCCGAGCGCTCGTTGGAGAACACCACCTGGTCCACACCGTGCAGCAGCGCCGCCAGCACCATGATCGCCGAGTTCACCACGGTGACCGGAATGTGGCCGTTCCAGGCGCCTTGGCGGTTGAGCTCGAACAGCTCCGGTGCCAGCGCGCGGCCGAGGTTCAGCGTAGGCAGGCCGGTGCGCTCGGCACAGGCCCGGATCAGCTGCGAACCACCAATCCAGGTCACCGTCTCGTCCACGCCGGCACGACGCAGCGCTTCGATGCTGACCAGCGAATCCTTGCCGCCGCCGATGGCCACCAGCGCATGCGCCTGCAGGCCCAGCACCGGTGCCTGCACTGTTTCGCCCTGCACCGGCAGGCGGAAGCGCCCACGCAGGTTCAGGCCGTTGCGGTAGGCGAACTCGCCCAGGCCGTTGAGGTAGATGGTTTCCACCAGCGCCGCGGTATCGGCATCGATGCTGTAGCTGTCGATGCTGACCGTATCGGGCACACCGGCCTTGTAGTAGCTCACACCGGCAATCAGGTGCAGCAGTCGCAGCGCGCGCTGCACGGCGTCGGCACGCGCCGGCTCCAGCACGAACGGGGCGCCGGGCACGGTAACGGTTTCCACCATTTCCGGGCCGTCATCGAAGGCGTAGACCAGCTTGGCCACGCCGGTGTCCGCGGCGAATTCGCAGCGGACGAAGCGGAAGCGGGAAACCTGGTGTTTATCGAAAGCAGTCATGGTGAATCCAGTTCAAGCACGGTCAGGCACGTGCCCGCGCGCAGGCGCGGGACGTGTCGGTGGGCGGGTGCAGGGCGCGCAAGGCGGCGATCATTCGATCACGTCCTCGCGCGGCATCGCCCGTTGGTTGTAGGTGTTGGACATCACATAGCCGTAGGCACCGGCGTCGGCGATCAGCATCACATCATCCGGCGCGGTCGACACCGGCAGCTTGCGGCGCTTGCCGAACACATCGCTGGATTCGCAGATGGGACCGACCACATCGAACGCCGCTTCGGCGTAACCGCCCTGGCGGCTGAGGTTCTCGATGTCGTGCCAGGCGTCGTACAGGGCCGGGCGCATCAGCGTGTTCATGCCTGCATCCAGGCCGACACGGCGCACGCCGTCCTTCTCCACCACCTGGGTGGCGTGGGTCAGCAGCACGCCCGATTCGGCCACCAGGAAGCGGCCCGGCTCGATTGCCAGGCGGAATGCCGGGTGCAGCGCCTTGACCTCGGCCAGGCCCTCGGCCCAGGCCTCCAGGTCGAACGGCTCGTCTTCGTCGCTGTACGGAATCGGCAGGCCACCACCGATGTCGATGGTGTGCACGCTGCCGATACGACGCGCAAAGCCCGCCAGCTCATCGCACATCAGGCGCCAGTGCTGGGCGGTTTCCACGCCGCTGCCCAGGTGCGCATGCAGGCCGACCACGCGGGTGCCCAGCTCGGTGGCCGCGCGCACGAACTCGTCCACGCGCGCGATCGGCAGGCCGAACTTGGATTCCTTGCCACCGGTGCGGACCTTGGCGTGATGGCCTTCGCCACGGCCCAGGTCCACGCGCAGCCACAGCTCGCGGTTGCGGAACAGGTCCGGCCAGCGCTGCAGGGCTTCGACGTTGTCGACAGTGACGGTCACGCCCAGCGCGAACGCCGCTTCGTACTCGCTGCGCGGGCAGAAGCTGGGGGTGAACAGCACGCGCTTGGGCGACAGTTCCGGAATGGCCTGGAACACATGCTTCAGCTCGCCGTGCGACACGCATTCCAGGCCGAAACCTTCGGCTTCCAGCAGCTGCAGGATGGCCGGATGGCTGTTGGCCTTGATCGCATAGTAGCGCTGGTCGATCGGCTTGATCGCCGCCAGCGCACGGGCACGCGTCCGTACCGTCGGCAGGTGATAGACGTAGCGCGGGGTGCCGGCATCGGCCAACTGCAGCAGATGCGCACGCTGGCCACGCCACCACGGCGTACCGCGCGGGCGCACGGTGCCGGCGATTTCGCGCCAGCGCGGGCCGAACACTTCGGTCTCTTCCACCGGCATCGCGCCGCTGTCGATCAGCTCGGCGTGCAGGATCGGCAGCAGGCCATCGGCATCGGCCTCGTCGATGACGAAGGTCAGGTTCAGGTCGTTGGACGACTGCGAGATCATGTGCACGCGCTCACGACCGAAGGTCGCCCACACGTCCGACAGCTTGTGCAGCAGCGAGCGCATGCCCAGGCCGACCAGGGTGATCGCCGCGCACGGCACGATCACCTTGACCTTGCAGATCTGCGACAGGTCGGCCGACAGTGCGGCCAGCACATCGGTGTTGACCAGGTTCTCGGACGGGTCCAGCGACACGGTGACGTTGGTCTCGGCCGAACCGATCAGGTCCACCGACAGGCCGTGCTTCTTGAACAGGCCGAACACATCGGCGAGGAAGCCGACCTGCTGCCACATGCCGATGCCTTCCATCGACACCAGCACGATGCCGTTGCGGCGGCTGATCGCCTTCACCCCCGGCACCGGCGCGGCGTTGCCGTCGATGCTGGTACCCGGCAGTTCCGGGCGCTCGGTATCGAGGATCGCCATCGGCACGCCGGCATCGCGGCACGGCTTGATCGAGCGCGGGTGCAGCACCTTGGCACCGGTGGTGGCGATTTCCTGCGCTTCGTAGTAGTCCAGGCGGGTCAGCAGGCGCGCGTCCGGCACGTCCTTGGGATTGGCGCTGAACATGCCCGGCACATCGGTCCAGATCTCCACGCGGCTGGCGCCGAGCAGCGCACCGAAGTACGCCGCCGACGTATCCGAACCGCCGCGGCCGAGAATGGCCGTGCCACCGTCGGCATGACGCGAGATGAAACCCTGGGTGATCAGCAGGCGCGTGGGCTGCGCGCGGAAGCGCTGCGCCCATTCTGCATCGGCACGCCACTGGCAGTTCACCGACAGGCGCTGCGACCAGTCGCTCTGGTTCGGCTGCGGCGGCAGCGCGTCCAGCCACAGGCGCGCATCCATCCAGCCGAAATCCAGGCCGCTGGCGCGCAGGTAGGCCGCGCCCAGGCTGGAAGACAGCAGTTCACCCTGGCCCAGCACTTCGGCCTGCCAGTCCAGCGGACGGTTGGGCGCACGCGGGTCGTCCAGCAGGCCCTGCAGTGCGGCCAGGCGCTCGGCCAGCACCTCGGCGCCCAGGCCCAGCTCTTGCAGGAAGCCCTGGTGGCGCTCGACCAGCGCCGCCACGCGATCGCGGCTGTCCGGCGCGCCATCGGCAATCGCGGTCAATTCGTTGGTAACCCCGGACAGTGCCGAAACCACCACCAGCACGCGCGATCCGGTCTCTTCCGCCCGTTTTTTCGCCAGCTTCCCGATCGTGTCCCAGCGGTGGCGACGCGACACCGAGGTGCCGCCGAACTTCAGTACGATCCAACGATCGACAAGGGGGGAAGCTGACATGGATAGGCTATGTGTAATGTGGGGAAGCCGCCCTTGGGGGCGGAACCTTCGATTCTAAGCCCAATACACCCGTCAATGACCGCCTACCGCTACCTGCAGCTCGATGTCTTCGCCCATCACCCCGGTACCGGCAACCCGCTCGGTGTCGTGTTCGACGCGGATGGGCTGTCCACCGACCGCATGCAGGCCCTGGCCGCCTGGCTGAACCTGTCCGAGACCGTGTTCTTCCTGCGCCCCACCGATGCCGGCGCCGACTACCACATCCGCATCTTCACCCCCGCCAGCGAGCTGCCCTTCGCCGGCCATCCCAGCGTGGGCGCCGCCTGGGCCGCGGTCACCTGCGGCCTTGTGCAGCCACGCGACGGGACCCTGGTACAGCAGTGCGCGGCCGGCCTGCTGCCGGTGCAGGTCGCCGGCCCGGCCAACGCGCCCACCATCCGGCTGGCCAGCCCAGCAGCGCGCCTGCTGCCGACAGCACCGGGCACCGTCCCGGAAGCGCTGCGCGCCGTCATCGCCGAGGGCCAGGGCGCCGAACTCTGGGAAAACGGCCCGCGCTGGTGGCTGCTGCCGTTGCGCGATGCCGACGCCGTACGCACGCTGGTACCGGACATGGCGGCCCTGCGCGACTGGAGCATGGCCACCGATGCGCTCGGCGTAGCGGTGTTCGCGCTCGAACCCGGTGCCGACCATGATCTGGTGGTGCGTGCGTTCTGTCCTGCCGATGCGCCCAACGTACCCGAGGATCCGGTGACCGGCAGCGTCAACGCGCTGATCGGCGCCTGGCTGCGGCAGCGCAATGCCCTGCCCGGCAAGAACGGGAGCTATGTGGCCAGCCAGGGCCGCGAGGTCGGTCGCGACGGCCGCGTCCAGGTCACCGTCGACGCGCAGGGCAAGGTATGGATCGGTGGCCAGGTGCAGCCGGTGATCGACGGCCACATCCGCGGGTAGCGCCGGGCCACGCCCGCCGGCCTGCCGCGCTGCGCGCTCGCGGGGCATGGCCCCGCGCTACCCTATGCGGCCTGTTTCCTGGAGTTCCCGCCTGATGTCCGCACGCCGTTTCCTGCAGCTGGATGTTTTTTCCCCGCGCCCGGGCGCTGGCAATCCGCTGGCTGTCGTGCTCGATGCCGAAGGCCTGGACGATGCAGCGATGCAGGCCATCGCCCGCTGGACCCGCCTGCCCGAAACTACTTTCGTGTTCCCGGCACAGACGGCCGGCGCCAGCTATCGGCTGCGCATGTTCAGCCCACAGAAGGAAGTGCCGTTCGCCGGCCATCCCAGCGTCGGCACTGCCCATGCGGTGCTGCAGGCAGGCATCGCCGTGCCGGTTGACGGAGTACTGGTGCAGGACGGCATCGCCGGGGCGCTGCCACTGCGCGTGACCGGCGAAGGCGCCCAGCAGCGCATCGCGATCCGTACGCCGCGTGCACAGCTGGCCGAGACCGCGGCAGCCGACGATCCGCGCCTGCAGCCCGCCCTGCAGGGCTGGCCGCTGGGTGCGCTGCCACCTGCGCGCATGCAGGGCGGTCGCAGCTGGTGGGTCGTGCAGGTTGCGGACGAAGCCGCGTTGCGCGCCCTGCGCCCCGATTGGGACGCGATCGCCACGCTGGCTGAATCGACCGACAGCATGGGTGTGTTCGCCTATGCCTTTGCCGATGGCAGCGACGGTTACGACCTGGCCGTGCGCGCCTTCGTCGGCAATGGACGCCGCTTCGAGGATGCTGCTTCAGGCGCGGCCAACGCCGTGCTGGCGGCCTGGCTGGATCTGCGTGATGCCCTGCCGCACGGCCGCCAGCCCTTCGAAGTCAGCCAAGGCCGCGAAGTCGGCCACGATGCGCGCCTGACCCTGCTGGTCGACGAAGACGGCGAGGTCTGGTCCGGTGGCCAGGTGCAGACGGTGATTTCCGGCACCATCGACTGGTGATTACCCGCACGCGGGGTAGCGCCGGGCCATGCCCGGCGTCTTTCCGCTGCGCTCGCCGGGCATGGCCCGGCGCTACCACCTTCTCAGCCCAGCTCGGCTTCCAGACTGATCGGCACTGCGCTCAGCGCCTTGGAAACCGGGCAGTTCTGCTTGGCGTCATCGGCGATCGCGCGGAACTGGGTCGCATCGATTCCCGGCACCACCGCCTTCACTTTCAGCCGGATCTGCGACAGCTGCGGGCCGCCTTCCATCGACAGGTCGACCTTGGCTTCGGTATCCAGCGAGGTCGGGGTGAAACCGGCTTCGCCCAGCTTGGCCGACAGCGCCATGGTGAAACAACCGGCGTGCGCGGCGGCGATCAACTCTTCGGGATTGGTGCCCTTTTCATCACCGAAACGGCTGTTGAAGCCGTAGCGGGTTTTGTCCAGCAGGCCGCTCTGTGGCGTGCTCAACTGGCCCTTGCCCGACTTCAGGTCGCCTTCCCAATGCGCGGTAGCGTGTCGCGAGATTCCCATGTCCTGCTCCGTTGTGGCTGTGATGAACCAATACCCTGGCACGCGCCGCGTTAGCCCTGCGTCGCTCCGCCGCATGCGCCGCGCTTGTCCCGAGCCAGCGAGTGGACACTTCTTCGCCATCACCCCGGCGATTTTCCCCTTGTTTTCAGTCATTTCGCCAACCCGACCGAAAACAACAACAGCGCAATGCAGTGCACCACGGCCCCCGCTTCCCCCACTGCCAGCCATGTACTGAATCGGCCTGGATATGAAAAAACATGCACTTTCAGCGCTCCAGGCTATTGGCGGCGCCCAAGAGTTGCCCTACATTGCGCTTGCCGACGGGGTTCGGCGCCGACCAAACAACCAACCGTTCACGGAACAGGAAACCATGGCAAAGACCGCTAAGAAGGCTGCCCCGAAGAAGGCAGTGAAGAAAGTCGCGACGAAGGCTGCCGCCGCCAAGCCGGCCGCTCCGAAGCCGATCAAGGAAGTGCTGACCAAGTCGGGCCTGGTTGCACACATCGCTGAAGTCTCCGGCGTTGTCGCCAAGGACGTCCGCGCTGTGCTGGCCTCGCTGGAAGGCGCTGTCGCCGCTTCGGTGCACAAGAAGGGCGCAGGCTCGTTCACCCTGCCGGGCCTGCTGAAGATCAGCACCGTCAATGTGGCAGCCAAGCCGAAGCGCAAGGGCATCAACCCGTTCACCAAGGAAGAGCAGTGGTTCGCCGCCAAGCCGGCCACCACCAAGCTCAAGGTTCGCCCGCTGAAGAAGCTCAAGGACGCTGCGCTCTAAGCGCGCGCCCTGCAGCGGATACCTGGCGGGACGGCCTTGGCCGTCCCGTTTTTTTTGCTCTGCTCTCCAGTAGATCCACGCCACGCGTGGATGCCCTACTCTGCGACCCCGCAACACAGCGTTTCCCGCGCCCACGCAATCACCCGCACAGGCCCGCCGCCCATGTCCGCGCCGCTGTTTTTCCAGTGCAGGAACGAACCGGGTGGAACACTGCGTGCAGCCCCGGCCATCGCCGCCGGCCAATGCCTTGCCTATGGTGGACACATTCCTCCCCACCAGCGCGAGCACCCCCATGGCCAGCCCCTCCACCCGCTACCGGATCTCGGTGACCCCGATCGAAAAGGACGGGCACCAGTGCACCGGGCGCTGCACCATCGAACTGGAACATCGTGCCAGCCGCGACCTGATGCGCCTGCTGGAATCAGCCCCGCGCACGGCAGGCCTGAGCGGCGACGAACGTGCCACGCTGGTGGTGGCCACCCAGCTGCTGCGTGACATCGTGCAGCGCCATGCGGACACCGACGGCCATGCGCTGGCAGCGATTTCCGCACAGGTGCTGCCGGCATTGGATGCGCTGGAGCAGCTTCCCTCTTCGCGCTGAGCCGGCCCCGGCCGCTACACTGCCGCCTTCCAGGTCGCCTCGGGGAGGAGGCAGACATGCGCGGTTCTCTTTGCTTGTTGATCCCGTTGCTTATGGTGGGGTGCTCCAACCCGATGCCTCCAGCCGAGTCCGCCTCGTCGGAGCCCGCCTCAACCGCAATTTCCCCTTCCGTACCATCGACGAATACGGCACCGGAATCAGCTGCCCTCGACGCCGTCACCGTCGACCCGCTGTATGGCGCCGTTGCCATCGGCAGCGAATCGCCCGCAGCGATGCTCAACCGCTACATGCTCGACCTGCTCAACCAGAACAAGGCGCGCAGCGATGCGGCCTGGGCCTACGCCCCGGCCGACCCGCGTCACGCTGACGACGCCGTGCTGCGCCTGCTGCCCGACGTACGCAACCTGCGCCTGGACAGTGATGTGGCGGTGCCGCGCGACGATGGCCAGCCACCGCGCCTGCTGGAAGTGCCGGTGAAGATCCGCGCGCTGACCGCCAGCGGCACCTTCCGCTACCACGGCTGGTACCGCGTACAGCCCAGCGCCGACGGCCGCGCCTGGCAGATCCAGTCGGCCAGCCTGCAGCCAACGCTGGACTGAACCGTTGCAGCGGTGTGTACCCGCGATTCAGCGGGCAAAGCTACTCTGTAGGCCTCTTCGATCCTTCTTCCGGTCACCGCCATGCGCCTGCGTTCCCTGATGACCCGCCTTGCCGCCTCGACCGTGCTGATTGCTGCCGCGATCGGTGCGCAGGCCGCCCCTTCGATCTCCGGTCGTGAACTGGCGGTTGGCGCCAGCGACGTGCAGCAGTATCTGGACGGCAGCTTCCCGCGCACCCAGGACGCACTGGGCGGCCTGATCGCGCTGACCATGAGCCACCCGCAGCTGAGCCTGCCGGCAGGCGAGCGATTGAACCTGGGCATGGACGTGGCGCTGGCGACTGCGGGCGGCAACCCGGCCAAGCTGGGCACGGTGAAGCTCAGCAGCGGCCTGCGCTACGACGCGCAGACCCAGGGCTTCCACCTGCAGCAGCCGACCGTAGATGATTTCACCCCGGCCAGCCAGGGCGGCCGCCTTGACTCGCGTACCCGCGGCCTGCTCAACGCATGGCTGAGCGACTACGCCCAGCGCGAACCGATCTACAAGCTGGACCCGGCCGTGGCCGGCCTGCTCGGTGCCCTGCAGGTGCAGTCAGCGCAGGTGAAGAACGGCAAGCTGGTGGTGACCTTCAACCAGAATCTGGGCAACCTGGTGCCGGCCGGCGTCCTGGGCAAATAAGCAGCCGCCAGATGCGGTAGCGCCGGGTCATGCCCGGCGGCTTCTGCCCTTTCCGCGCTTCGCGCTCGCCGGGCACGGCCCGGCGCTACCGCATCACACCATCACGCCGCCAGCGCCTTCACCAGCGCCTCGCTGAAAGCGGGAATGTCATCCGGCTTGCGGCTGGTGATCAGGTTGCCGTCCACCACCACTTCCGCGTCGCGCCAGCGCGCGCCGGCATTGGCCAGGTCCTGCTGCAGCGACGGCCACGACGTTACCTCGTGTCCCTTCGCCAGCCCGCTGTTGATCAGCAGCCAAGGGCCGTGGCAGATCGCCGCCACCGGCTTGCCGGCACCGGCCATGCTGCGGATGAAATCCAGTACTGCTTCGTTGGTGCGCAGGGTATCCGGATTGATCACGCCACCGGGCAGCACCAGCGCATCGAAGCGGCCGGCATCGGCGCCATCCAGCGGCTGATCCACGGCGACCGAATCACCCCAGTCCTTGTCCTTCCAGCCCTTGATGCTGGCCTCTTTGGCCGGCGACACCACGCTGACGCGCGCGCCCTCCGCTTCCAGAAGGTGCTTGGGCTCGATCAGTTCAGACTGCTCGAAACCATGCGTGGCGAGAATGGCGATCTGCTTGCCGCGAAGACGCTGTGCCATGTCGTGCTCCAGATAGGGGGGAGCGGACAGGGTGGGCGAAAGCGCATTGAACGACGGTGACCCGGCCGTGCACGGCAGGTGCAGAAACGCCCGGGTAGCGCCGGGCCATGCCCGGCGGCTTCTGATTCCGCCCGCGCTTGGCGCTCGCCGGGCATGGCCCGGCGCTACCGGATCAGCGCTTGGGCTGCAGCATCGTGCCGGTGCACTTGGGTGAGCCGCAGCGGCACTCCCAGATCTTCTTCAGCTTGGCCGTATGCCGCTCGGCCAGGGTGATGCCGTAGTTGTAGGTCAGTTCTTCGCCGGCCTTGATATCGCGCAGCGCCTCGATGAAGACCTTGTCGCCACGGCTGTCACCGTCCTCGTTCTCCTCGATCACCGCCTCGCAGTTCGGGTCGCAGCTGTGGTTGATCCAGCGCGCGTCGTTGCCCTTGTAGTTGGCATCGATCACCCAGTCATCGTTGAGTGTGAACAGGAAGGTATGGCCGCTTTCCACATCGCCACTGTCATCGGCATCGACATCGCCGTGGCTGCGCAGCAGGCCCTTGTACTGGATCACGCGCTCGCCCTGCTTGATCGGGGCCACGGAAAACACACCGTTGCCGTGGATGGCGGACTTGCGGGCTTGGATCTTCTTGGGCATCGGCAAGAGACGTTTGCAGCGAAAGGAACGTTGATTCTCGCCCATTCCGGGTGATTGCGAAAATCACCCCCATGCCCCAGCATGTCGCCCCGTCAGCCGCCCTCGGCCGCCGACCTGCAGCCGGCCCCAAGCGCCCGCTGAATGGCCGGGTTGGATGCCGGCGAATAAAAGCGTACAATTTCAGTCCGCTTTAAGAACCACTCGCATCCCATGTTGCGCGTCACCAAGCTCACCGATTACGCCACCGTCGTACTGACCGTGCTCGCCGCCCGTCCGGGCGAGGTGCTCAGTGCCACCGAGCTGGCCGAATTCACCGGTCTGGAGCCGCCCACCGTCAGCAAGGTGCTCAAGCCACTGGCCCAGGCCGGTTTGGTCGAAGGCCTGCGCGGCGTCCGCGGCGGCTACCGGCTGACCCGCCCATCGATCGAGATCTCGCTGTTTGAAGTGGTCGAAGCCATGGAAGGGCCGTTGGCCCTGACCGAGTGCAGCCACGACCACCACCAGTGCGGCATGGCGCCCAAGTGCGGCGCACGCAGCAGCTGGCGGCTGATCAACGACGTGGTCTCCGAGGCCCTGCGCGATGTCAGCCTGGCGCAGATCCTGCCCCCTCTTCCCCTTGTCGACGAAGAACAGCGCCGCACCATCGCTGTCGACGTCGTCTCCTGATCCGTAGGCAGCCCCCCCATGGCCACCGAAACCATCGAAACCGTCGCCAGCGACGACACCCCCAACCGCGAGATCCATGAGCAGCTCGGCCGCAAGTATTCGGCCGGCTTCATCACGGACATCGAGTCGGACTCCCTTCCCGCCGGCCTGGACGAGGACACCATCCGCGCCCTGTCGGCCAAGAAGGAAGAGCCGGAATGGATGACGCAGTGGCGCCTGGACGCCTACCGCCACTTCCTGACCATGCCGATGCCGAACTGGGCCAAGCTGCAGATCGCCCCGATCGACCTGCAGGCGCTGAGCTACTACTCCGCGCCGAAGGGCCCGAAGTACGCCTCGCTGGATGACGTGCCCAAGGAACTGCTGGACACCTACGACAAGCTGGGCGTGCCGCTGCACGAGCGCGCCAAGCTGGCCGGCGTAGCGGTGGACGCGGTGTTCGACTCGGTCTCGGTGGGCACTACCTTCCGCAAGGAACTGGCCGAGAAGGGCGTGATCTTCTGCTCGATGTCCGAAGCCATCAAGGAACACCCGGAACTGGTGCGCCAGTACCTCGGCACCGTGGTGCCGGTCGGCGACAACTATTTCGCCGCGCTCAATTCGGCGGTGTTCTCCGATGGCAGCTTCGTGTTCATTCCCAAGGGCGTGCGTTGCCCGATGGAACTGAGCACTTACTTCCGCATCAACGCCGGCCACACCGGCCAGTTCGAGCGCACGCTGATCATCTGCGAAGAGAAGGCGTACGTGTCCTACCTGGAAGGCTGCACCGCGCCGATGCGCGATGAGAACCAGCTGCATGCGGCGGTGGTCGAACTGGTGACGCTGGACGATGCGGAGATCAAGTACTCCACCGTGCAGAACTGGTACCCGGGCGACGAGAACGGCGTCGGCGGCATCTACAACTTCGTCACCAAGCGTGCCGAATGCCGTGGCGCGCGCAGCAAGGTCACCTGGACCCAGGTCGAGACCGGCTCGGCGATCACCTGGAAGTATCCGTCCTGCGTGCTGCTGGGCGACGACTCGGTCGGTGAGTTCCACTCGGTGGCGCTGACCCATCATCGCCAACAGGCCGACACCGGCACCAAGATGATCCACGTCGGCAAGCGCACCAAGAGCAAGATCATCAGCAAGGGCATCAGCGCCGGCCGCGGCCAGAACACCTACCGCGGCCTGGTGAAGATCGACCGCAATGCCGACGGCGCGCGCAACTACACCCAGTGCGATTCGCTGCTGATCGGCAAGCAGTGTGGCGCCCACACCTTCCCCTACATCGAGGTGAAGAATCCTGGCGCCACCGTCGAGCACGAGGCCACCACCTCGAAGATCTCCGACGACCAGCTGTTCTACTGCCGCGCCCGTGGCATCAGCCAGGAAGACGCGGTGTCGATGATCGTCGACGGCTTCTGCAAGCAGGTGTTCCGCGAACTGCCGATGGAGTTCGCGGTGGAAGCCAAGAAGCTGCTGGAAGTCTCGCTGGAAGGCTCGGTGGGCTGATCGCCCGCCCTGCCCTCGCACAACGCATTCTTTTTACCGGCGGGCCGCGGCCCGCACCACGGAAACCCCCACCATGCTGAAGATCGAAAACCTCCACGCCCGCATCGGCGACAAGGAAATCCTCAAGGGCCTGTCCCTGGACGTGAAGCCCGGCCAGGTGCACGCCATCATGGGCCCCAACGGCGCCGGCAAGTCCACCCTGGGCAATGTCCTGGCCGGCCGTGACGGCTATGAGGTCACCGAAGGCAGCGTGCAGTTCGAAGGCGTCGACCTGCTCGACCAGGACCCGGAAGCGCGCGCCGCTGCCGGTCTGTTCCTGGCGTTCCAGTACCCGGTGGAAATCCCCGGCGTGAACAACACCTACTTCCTGCGCGCCGCGCTCAACGCCCAGCGCAAGGCGCGCGGCGAGGAAGAACTGGATTCGATGCAGTTCCTCAAGCTGGTACGGCAGAAGCTGGCCGTGCTGCACCTGAAGGACGAACTGCTGCACCGTGGCGTCAACGAAGGCTTCTCCGGTGGCGAGAAGAAGCGCAACGAGATCTTCCAGCTGGCCGTGCTGGAGCCGAAGCTGGCGATCCTGGACGAAACCGATTCGGGCCTGGACATCGATGCGCTGAAGAGCGTGGCCGACGGCGTCAACGCGCTGCGCAGCGCCGACCGCTCGTTCCTGGTCATCACCCACTACCAGCGCCTGCTGGACTACATCAAGCCGGATGTGGTGCACGTGCTGGCCGATGGCCGCATCGTCAAGAGCGGTGGCCCGGAACTGGCGCTGGAACTGGAAGCGCACGGCTATGACTTCCTGAAGGACCGGGTCGTGCCCGAGGCGGCGGTCTGATGAGCGCCCTGCTCGACTCCATGGCCCAGGCCTTCTGCGGCAGCGATGCGCGCCGCGAAGTGCTCGACAGCGTGCTGCGCGACGGCCTGCCCGGCGCACGCAGCGAAAGCTGGAAGTACACCTCGCTGCGCCAGCTGGAGCGCCGCAGCTTTGCGGCCGCACCGTTGACCCCGGCGCTGCTGGATGCCGCCGTGCTGGAGGACATCCCGGCGCCGCGCCTGGTGTTCGTCAATGGCCGCCTCAACGACGCGCTGAGCGACGTGCAGGGCCTGCCGGCCGGCGTGCAGCTGGAAACGCTGTCTTCCGCACTGGCCGCTGGCGAGGACGCCGTGCGCTTCCTCGGCCGCCGCTACGAGCGCAGCGACGAAGTGTTCGCCCGCCTCAACGCTGCCCTCGCCGATGAAGGCGTGGTGCTGCGCGTGGACGACGGCGTGCAGGTCGAGGTACCACTGCAGCTGGTGTTCGCCAGCGTCGCCGGCGACACCGACCTGGCTTGGCACCATCGCCACCTGATCGAACTGCGTGCCGGCGCCAGCCTGGGCGTGGTCGAGCACCGCTTCAGCGTCGGTGACTCGGCGCATCTGGACAACACCGTGCTGCACGCCCACGTCGCCCGTGACGCTGTGCTCAAGCACGCCCGCGTGCAGGCCGGCAACGCGCGCCAGACCAGCTTCCTGCGCACCGACGCGGTACTGGCCAAGGACGCGCAGTACCACCGCGTGGACCTGGAGCTGGGTGCCGCGCTCAGCCGCCATGAACTGAACGTGCGTCTGGAAGGCGACAACGCCCAGCTGACCGCCAATGGCGTGCTGCTCGGCACCGGCCGTCGCCACGTCGATACCCGTCTGGGCATCGACCATATCGCCCGCGACACCAGCGCCGAGCTGCAGTGGCGTGGCGTGGCCGCCAACCGCAGCCGCGTGGTGTTCCATGGCGGCATCCAGATCCGTGCCGGCGCCGATGGCACCGACGCCAACCTGTCCAACAAGAACCTGCTGCTGTCGGCCGACGCCGAGATCGATACCCAGCCGACGCTGGTGATCGACGCCGACGAAGTGAAGGCCGCACACGGTGCCACCGTCGGCCAGCTCGACGCCAACGCATTGTTCTACCTGCGTTCGCGCGGCCTGCCGCAGGCCCAGGCGCAGGCGTTGCTCAGCGCCGCGTTCTGCCACGAGCCGCTGAAGGTGCTGCCCGAAGCGTTGCGCGAACAGCTGGCACGCCGGCTGGACAAGGCGCTGGCCGAGGCGGGCGTGGCATGAACCTGTCCACCCCGCGACCGATCGAAGCACCCGCCGACGCCCCCGACTGGGCGCGCGTGCGCCTGGACTTCCCGCTGCTGATGCGCGAAGTGCACGGCAAGCCGCTGGTCTATTTCGACAACGCCAACACCGGCCAGAAGCCGGTGCAGGTGATCGGCGCAGTGGACGAGTTCTACCGTCGCTACAACGCCAACGTCAGCCGTGCGGTGCACGCGCTGGGTACCGAGGCCACCGACGCCTACGAGGGCGCGCGCAACAAGCTGGCCCGTTTCCTCAACGTGCGCAGCAACGACCTGGTGCTGTGCAGCGGCACCACCTTCGCGATCAATCTCGTTGCGTACTCCTGGGCCCTGCCGCGGCTGAAGGCCGGCGACGTGATCCTGGTGTCGCGCATGGAGCACCACGCCAACATCGTGCCGTGGCAGCTGGTGGCCCAGCGCACCGGCGCGACAATCCGCGTAGCCGAGATCACCCCCGACGGCGCGCTGGACCTGGACGCGCTGCGCGCGGCGATGACCCCCGAGGTCAAGCTGCTGGCCGTGGCCCACGTCTCCAACGTGCTCGGCACCATCAACCCGGTGCGCGAGATCTGCCGCGAAGCCCGCAAACGCGGCATCGTCACCGTGGTCGACGGCTCGCAGGCCGCACCCCACCGCAAAGTCGATGTCACCGCCATCGGCTGCGACTTCTACGCCATCACCGGCCACAAGATGTGCGGCCCGACCGGTACCGGTGCGCTGTGGGCACGCCGCGAGCACCTGGACGCGATGCCGCCGTTCCTGGGCGGCGGCGAGATGATCAAGGAAGTCAGCTTCGACGGCACCGTGTTCAACGATGCCCCGCACAAGTTCGAAGCCGGCACCCCCAACATCGCCGGCTTCATCGGCCTGGGCGTGGCGGCGGACTATCTGCAGAACGTCGGCCTGGACCACGTGGAAGCGCGCGAAGCTGAGTTGCTGGCGCACTTCACCGAAGAGTTGCGTCGGGTCGATGGCCTACGCATCATCGGCGAGGCGCCTGAAAAGGCAGCGGTGGTGTCGTTCCTGATCGACGGCGCGCATGCGCACGATCTGGCTACCCTGCTGGATCTGGAAGGTGTGGCCGTGCGCTCGGGCCAGCACTGCGCGCATCCGCTGCTGCAGTACTACGGCGTGGCGGCGACCTGCCGTGCGTCGTTGGCGTTCTACAACACGCATGAAGAGATCGAGCGGTTCATGACCGCGTTGACGAAGGTAAGAAAGTTGCTGGGGTGAGGCCTCGGTAACAACCGGAAAGTTGCGAACGCCACGGGACACCGTGGCGTTTTTTTGTCGGCTGACTATGCCGAGCTGCAGCACCAAGACCGCAAACGTCAGCTGCCCGATCTGCCACTGTGCAGCGACAAGACCTCCGCGATCAATCCGGTGACGTCTGCCGCGGCAGTAGGCCGGGGAGGATCCTGGTCTCGCAAGCTGCAGTCCATGCCACCACATGCCCCCCGGGCGGCGGTTGCGTGTCCCCCCGATCAACGCATGCCCTTCAAGCATGAAAAAGTACAAGCGCTGCGCATTGCTGCAGGCTCATGGACAGTATTCATCCAAGGGCCATCTGTCACTTCAGTCTTCCAGATCCAGCGCCACTTCCCCCAAAGCGGCACGTGGCATTGTACCGGGGAACCGTAGGAATCAGACATCAAGCGGAGCATGGATTTCGCCGAGAAGTAGAGAGTCCGTCGCCGCATCTTGCCGGTCCAGATCACGCGCCGGGTCTGCTTGCGCTTGCGCTTGCCCAGGCGCTCAGCATCACCAAATGTCAGCTGCATGGATAGCTTCTCAACGTGTACCGTGATTTTCTCTCATGCGGCCGGCGCTACCGAAATGATAGTTCAGAGTATCCTTAAAGGGCGGCAAACACTGGGCGGACTTGCCGCTTCTGCATTAAGGCTGCTAGGAACTCTTCCCGCGTAGCAAGCCAACGAAAATAGGTATGTAACCCACTGTAAACGCCGCCAGAAGTATGAGCGCCCATTCAATGAATGAAATCCCTGTACGCCCGTACACGAGACGCAGCAACCCATAGCTGGCGATCGTGAAAACAGCAGCTTTCGCGTAATAGACGGCAACGCCCTTCAGGATCAATTTACTCTTCATTTCCTACTTCAACTTATCGTTTACAAGTGGCTCCAGATCGCCTGATGAACTGACCGCCGCGCCGACGGCATTGGCCGCTGTTTGGACGGGATTGGAGTACTTAAACCCAGGAGTGGCCTCCTTTATACCCTGCATCAGATTTCCTGTCGCAGCTCGCTCAGTCTGTGTCATTCCAGCACTCGCACTTCTAGCCGCTACGCCAGGCGCTGCAGAAACAGCTGCCCCTAAGCCAGCAGTTCCTCCACTCAAGGCGGCGCCCTTCGCAACCTCGGATACAGAAGCGGTCTTACCTTCAAGTTGGGCATTTGCCTGGGCTGAAACCGCACCGACGGCTGCATTTCCAACCACGTTTGCAGCAATGGTTCCACCGGTAGTGGCAGCGGTGCTTGCAACGGCACTTACCCCACCACTTAGCGCGCCAGCCACTGTTGCGACAGCAACTTGCCCCCATTTTACTTGAGAGAATCTTTCGCCCACCGACCCTTCCGCCATAGCCATTTGAACACCGATGTTCACAACTGCGCCTATTGGCGCACCCCACAAGCACTGGGGGCAGCGCCCATCCGGATCTGTGAACTTGTAGGGGTTGTTGTAAGCGTAGGCGTAGCGGCTCAAGTGGCGCATATCGCCCCCTTCAACCGTTACCGGGTCAACGCTCAGGAAAGTCCCTAACGCCGGATCCATGTACCGCTGCTGCATGTAACTCAGCCCGGTCTCAGAGTCCGTCACATGCCCCGTGTATCCCGGCCCATCTTTCAACGGCCGGTTAGCCACCTCACCATACGGCTCGTACACCGTACGCTCGATGACATTTCCACTGGCATCGGTGATCGCCACCGGTGACCCCAGTGCGTCAGTGTGGATGTACTCGACCACTTCCTGGGCGGTAGCCGGCGCCATACAGGCCGCCAGCACCACCACCGCGAGTACCACCTGAATCAACAGCGAAGAGAGTCCATTCATGGCTTAGTCCCAGCTCAGTACACCTTGGGTGACGGGATGATCGGCTGACCATGGCGAGCAGCCGCCTGCATTGCAGGCGCGCACGCGGTAGTCACCGGCGCAGTAGGCAGCACCATTGGCGCTCACATAAGCCTTGGGCCCGGTGTACAGTCGCTTGCCGCCGCCGCCGCTCTCAAGCTGGAACTCGGTGGCATCGGCCACTTGGTTCCAACCCACCGAGCACTGCACCTGATAGGGCGCCTTGCGGGTGGTCAGCCATTCGGCCAGATAGAAATGGGGCGTTCCCGGCGGAAGTGCGACGACAACCGTCGCAATCCCCGAGTAGGGGCTGCACCCCGCAAAGTTGCAGGCTCTCACCCGGTAGGCATAGCTGCCTTTTCCACGGCTGGCACCAAAGCTGTTCGCGCCTCCGTTATGCACCACCGTCCAACCACCGCCGTTGGCGCTCTCCTCCAGGATGAAGCTCTCGCTGTTGGCAGGCACAGACCAGCTGAAGCTGTACTGCGGCACATTCACCAGCCCCGGAGCGCTGATCACCGGCTCGATCGTCGGCGCGCCGATCACGGCAACCATTGCAGACCCTGACCATGGCCCACAGCCTGCTCCGTTGCAGGCCGCGACGCGGTAGGCGTAGCTCCCCACTCCCCGCGCGGGGGTTGCAAAGGACACCACGTGTGCGTCCGCCAACGTCACCCAACCGCCGCCATTGGTGCTTTCCTGCAACGTGTAACGGTCAGCCCCGCCAATCCCGTTCCAGCCGATGCCAATGCTGCCGGGCGCCGAACGAGCCGGCGCTGATACTCCCGGAGCACTCGCAGGCGGATAGACCACCGTCACTGCACCAGTTGCGCTGTATCCCGTGCATCCCACCGGATTACACGCCCGAACCCGGTAGCTATAGCTGCCTGCCCCCTTCCCACTGAAGGCCTTGGACTGGCCGATGGCGTTGTGCACCTGGGTCCATGCGCCGCCATTGGCGCTTTCCTCCAGTTCATAACGCTCGGCCCCGGAAGCCGCAGACCAACCCACGCTGTAACTACCATTGAAGGCCGTGGCCGGCACGTTCAAGGTCGGCACCGTGGACGGCGCCAACGCCACAGCCACTGACGCAACGTTGCTCCATCCGCCGCACACCGCGCGACAGCCGCGCACCCGGAACTGATAGGTACCCGTGACCAGGCCAGTGCTGGTGAACGATTGCGCCGCGCCGTCGAAGATCTTGCTCCACGTGCCCGCCAAGGCACGCTGCAGTTCGTAGCGGTTGGCGCCACCAGCCAGGCTCCAGGTCAGATTCACGCTGCCCTGGGTGATGTAGCCCGGCGCACTCAGCGCGGGAACGCTGGGCGCGGCCTCACCGTGCACCTGGGCAACCAGACTGCCGGACAGGTAGAGGTAGTCTGTCTGCTTGCCGGTACGCTCGTTGCGCTGGAAACGCAGCACGCCGCCGTTGTCGTAGAACGAATAGATCGCGCCCGTGCCGCTTGCGCTGGCTTTCACTCGACGCCCATGGGCGTCGTACTCATAACTCTCTGCCGTACCTGCCGCACGCAGCCGGTTGCCGTAGTCAAATGTGAAGGTCTGACCATTGCGCACCGAGAGGTTTCCCTGCACGTCATAGCCCAGGCCGGTTACGGTTGCCCCGGTGCCGGTTTCGATCACGTTGACCAAGCGGTTGGTCGGATCGAAGTAATGCGTACGATCACGGCTGCCGACCTTGGCCCGACGCAGGTTGTCCAGCGCATCATATTCATACAGCGCATTGCCGAAGCCCGGCGCAGTGACCGCGCGCAGCCGGTCCAATCCGTCATAGGTCATGTCCCGATTGCCGGGCGCGCCGGGCAGGCCATCCGATATGGCCATCACGTTGCCACCGGCGTCGTAGTCGTAGCTGTCATCCAGGACCGCAGCCGCGGCCGTGGCGTCGCGGCTGCGGTCCGGCAGGCCGCGGGCATTCTGGGTCAATGTGTGCACGATTCCGTTGCCATACACGAAACGCGCCAGCGCGCCATTGGCGAAGTAGCTGGCTTCCTTCGCATAGCCGCCGACAGTGGTCGCTCGACCCAGTGCATCTGGCGCATAGCTGACCACACGCCCACCCGGGTAAGTGTTGCTGGCCAGCGTGCCGTTGGCATCGTAGCCATAGGCCAGGCTCAGATTGCCGAAGTCCGGATGTTGCAGGGTTTCGCCGCTGAGCAGGCGGCGACGGTTGTACTGGTAGCGGTTGACGGCCGTCGGCCGGGCCGGGTCGTTCTGCGTGCTGATTTCGACCGGCAATCCGTCCGCCGTGTAGGACCAGATCTGGTTTCCACGGCCGTCCGGGAAGATCAGTGTCGACAGGCGGTTGGCGGCGTCATAGCTGCGCTTCACCGCGCGCCCGCTGGCAAGCGCCTCGGTGCGATTGCAGTCGGTGGTGCTGGTCAAACCCGTTCCGGCAGCCGACCACAGAACATTGCCGGCAGCATCGTAGTCCTGCACCGTCGCCCCGGTTTCCGGCTCAATGGTCTTGCACAGCTGCTGATAACCGTCATAGACATAACGGCGGGTCAGCGCCTGGCTGCCGTCGGCGCTGCGACGGGTGATCGCCAGCGGTTTGCCGAGTACGTCGCGCTGGATCTCGGTCACTACGCCTTCCGGGTGCTGCAATGCCAAGGGCATTTCGTAGGTCGGCTGGTCATAGGCCAGGTGCCGTGTTGTGGTCGACTGGCCACGGGGATTGGTCACCTTCACCGAAAGATTGCCCACGTACTCGGTGCGCGTGGCCAATGCACCGAGCTCGGACGATTGACTGACCACGACAGGGCGCCCCAACGCGTCGTACTGCGTCGTGGTACCAGCCAGTGCAGCATTGATATCGGAGAACTGCCGCGTCGGATACGACGCAAACACCGTCTTGCCACTGGTGTCGTAGCGGGTCACCACGGCACTGTCCAGCACGTTGTTGGCGTTCTCGGTCACCAGCACCGGCCGGAACATGGCGTCCAGATAGGTATCCGTGCGCCGCCCGCCCTGCGTGCGGGAGTGTTTCCATGCGCCGGCAGGCACCCCCAGCTGCGCACCGCCCAGCCGCTGCAGGTCCATGGTCACGCCATTCCAGTTCACGCTGTCGCCGCTCGGGAACTGCTGGCTGCGCAGGCGCCCCATGCTGTCGTAGCTGAAGCTGGTGGTTGCGCCGGTCTCGTCGGTCAGCGAGGTGATCCAACCGTTGTCGTCGACGGCGACAGTGCGCACCGCACCGTTGGGCGCTTCAGGTGTGGCTGGCAGCCGCAGTTGCTGCGGAATGCCGCGTTTCCATGCTGACAGATGGCTGGTGTTGCCGCGGCCATCGGCTACCGACGCCACAGTACCATCGGCCGCATAGGTCACCTGCTGCGCCAGGCGGCCGAATGCATAGGCGCGCAGCGGCAACGCAGTGGCGGTGTCGAACTCGGTGCGCGACTGCTCAATACCATTGAGGACACTGCGCGCGGCCTGGCCATTCAACCATAGCGTCGGATTGTCGTAGTAGGTCGTGGTGCTGGTACGGCTCTGTCCGGCGGAATTCGCTTCGACGACGGTGACTTCGCGGACGAAGGCGTCAAAGCTCTGCACCGTACGGGTGAACTGCACGCCATCCTGATTCACGCTTGTGCTCTGCACTGGGCGATTCAGGTGCTCACCCAACTCCCTGGCGCCGTATTTGAGATTCCGTCCTGCCTCATGCGGGAACGGTGCGCTGGCAAGCTGCGCGTCCGGGTAGTAGTTGTTGCGCTCCGTGCGAACCACCGCGCCGCCAGAGCTGGTGGTCGTGGACAGCAGTAGACCGTCGTTGTAGCCGACTTCCTTACCGAATTCGTATGTCCGGATGACCCCATCCGGCAGGGTTTCAATCGTTATCTTTGGTTCCGCCTGCCCCACCGGGATCATCGGCCACCCAGCCTCGTGGACCCTTCTGTCGTACTCCCACCCCAGATTTGTATACTGATAGTTCCATTGAGCCGTAGGCATGCCGGGGCCACTGATGGTTTTGACAACCAGCGACATCGCGTCACGATAGATGGGCGTGAGATTCCAACCATCAGCCAGCAACTGCTCATCGCCTGATGTCTGGCAATTGAACGGCACGTTCTTGCGCCCATGCCGGAACGGCCGGAAGACGAAGGTTCCCACCGCACCGGATGGATGCGTGATGGAGGCTGTAACTTCCGTCTGCACGATCTTGTTCGTCTTCGCGCAGAGGGCCGGGGTTTCCATGTAGTCACTCACGGGCTGCCCGGTGTACTCCTGGTACTTCTTCGTCACATAGACCGGCGGCAGGTTGTAGCCCCAAGCCGTCCCATCCGGCAAGGTGACCGACTGCAATACACCGGTCGGAGCATAACCATATGTCCAGGTTCGGCCCGCTGCCGCCGCTGATGCGATGCGCCCTTGGGAATCATAGGAAAGGCTGATGCTGCGCCCATCGTTGGCGACCATTCGATCCAATCGCCCACCACTCCACTCGTAGCGGACCCAGTTGCCGAAACGATCAACGACCTGCGAAGGATAAAGGAAGACCTTTTTTCGCTTCAGGGTGGCATGGGTGATCGTGTCGTAGGGCTGAAGAACAGCAGACTCGTTCTCGCGCGCCACCATCCAGTCAAAGTAGTACTTGGTTCCGTCTGGCGCGTGCCCCAGGAAACCTTGGCCCGGCTGACCACTCTTGAGCGAACTGAGGCAGGAGAAGAACCACCCCGATTTGGTATTCCAAGGCGTCGCCGCGCCAACCTGCGGCATGGGCTGGCGCGCGTCTCCGCTGCCTGCAAGGACGGTTTCACCGCCTCCGCCGGGTAGCGAAAGCCTTACTCCCTCCCAATAGGTGTAGGGGGCAAAACTGATGGTCTGGGTATGCTTGTAGTTCCATACATCCAACGACGGGGGAGCGGAAACTGTCGAGCAACGTGCGCTTGGTGTCCAATGCCCGCCGACCGCGGTTTCGGGCTGGTCTCCATATGTGCCTGAAAGTGATGGGATGTCCAGATCCCAGTTTCCATACTCCTTGTCGTTTGCACTGCCGCTGACGTCCCCGTAACTGCGGCTGAGCGAAATCGCGAGCCCGCCGTTGCCCGGAATCGAAATATCCGTGGCCTTGAAGCTGATCGAACCGTCATACAGGTTCACCTGCTCACCAAAGATCTCGCCCTTCAAGGGTTCGACCAGGTCGCCGTACTTCAAGCGCTTGTCATATTCCTGACGCCAAGTCGGCACGATCTGGGCGGAGGCGGGAACCGGTGCCAGTACGCAGAAGGCCAGTGCTGTCAGAAGCAGGCCTTTGATGGCGTTTGCCGCGCGCGGATGAGCAATGAGCCATGCTTGCATGAAGATCCTCCCTGGATCGACCTTCCTTGAGAGCCCCGCCCACATCGCGCCACTGTCGATGCTCAGATCGGACGTTGCCCACTCCGGCAGACAACCACACGCTTGAACACGGTGGGCGGGCATTGTTTCATTTATGAATGAAAAATGAAGGCCGTGTCAACAAGGCGTATCGGACACACTTGGCAAAGCCAGCCAGATCAGCAACCTCCCCGCCTGCCCCCACGCCACCTAAAATGCCCGCATGAGCACCCTGACCTTCCGCGCCGCCACGTCGGCCGACATCCCCGCCCTGATCACCCTGGTCACCTCGGCCTACCGCGGCGACGCCAGCCGCGTTGGCTGGACCACCGAAGCCGACCTGCTGGACGGCGCCCGCGTCGACGCCGCAGGCATCCAGGGCGACCTGGACCGCCCGCGCTCGACCATCCTGCTGGCCGAACGCGACGGCCAGCTCGTGGCCTGCGCCCACGTCGCCGATGTCGACGGCAAGGGCTACTTCGGCATGTTCTCGGTCGACCCGGCCCAGCAGGGCGGTGGCGTCGGCAAGCAGCTGATGGACGCCGCCGAAGCCCATGCCGCACGCGAATGGAACGTGCCGGTGATGCAGATGACGGTGATCGACGTGCGCGATGAACTGATCGCCTTCTATGAGCGCCGCGGTTACCAGCGCACCGGCATCAAGAAGCCGTTCCCGTATGGCGACGAACGCTTCGGCATTCCCAAGCGCGACGACCTGCGCTTCGAGATCCTGGAAAAGCCACTGGCCGGAGCCACCGCGTGAGCGAGGCCTGGACCTTTGTCTGCGCCGGCGCCGAACTGCTGCCGGGCGAAATGAAGAGCGTGTTCGACGAAGTGACCGGTACGCCGATCGTGGTGTTCAACCTCGACGGCGAACTGTACGCGCTGGAAGACCAGTGCACGCATGAGGAATTCGAGCTGTCCTCGGGTGAGTTCAACACAACCGAAGGCAGCGTCGAATGCGTGCTGCATGGCGCCCGCTTCGACGTGCGTGACGGCCGCGCCCTGTGTGCGCCGGCCTATACGGCGGTGCCGAAGTTTCCGGTGAAGCGCGAGCACGACGCGGTGTGGACGCGCGACGACCGCGATTGAAGTTCAAGGCATCCACCCATGGGGTGGATCTACTGGAAACAGTCTGAGGGGCCTTTCAGGGGCCCTGCGGGCCACCCGGAACCGGATGCCGGGCCCGTACATGCGAATCATTATCGTTGATGTTATCCTACGTAACATCTTCGTAATGCCCCCGCCTGCGCCATGGCTTCGTCCGCGCCCTCCGCCACGCTGTGCCAGCTCGCCCGTCAGGGGTGGCCGCTGCTCGTGGCCGCGCTGCTGACGCTGCTGCTGGGCTGGTCGGCGCTGCACGAAGGACGCGGCGGTGGCCACGCCGCCAACGCTGGCTGGCAGGCGCATCTGCAGGATATCGAGCAGGTCGCTCCGCTGCCGGCCCCTTCCGGCGATGAATGCCCGCACCACGCCGCCCCCGCCCCGGAACCTCCGGTGGATGGTGAAGGCGGTACGCCCTGCGCCGGCACAGCCCCGCCGCGTGCTGCGCTGGTGGCCCACATTCCGTTGTGGCACTCCGACGCCTTGCGCTGGCAGCTGCACGACCCCTCGCTGCGCCTGAATCCCGGCCACGCACCTCCGGCACCGCGCGCCATCTGAGGCGCCCTGCGGCCGTTGCCGCGCGCCTGATTGCGTTTCCGGCCAGCCGAGCATGGCTCGGCTCCATAGAACCCACCTCCTGCCTGCCGCCGCGCGCCCAGCCGTGCTGGCCGGCCCTCGCTCATTCCCCATCCAAGCCACCGCCAATCTACCCATGACCCACATCAAGACCCGCAAGTACGCACCTCGCGTTTCGGTACTGGCCACCGCCACCCTCGCCGCCGGCTTCGCGCCGCTGGCGGCACAGGCGGCCGACGACGCCGGCGCCAGCCAGGCCACCGAACTGGACAAGGTCCAGGTGCGCGGCAGCTGGTTCAACCCGTCCTCGCCGAAGTTCACCGCTGCGCTGCTGGACACCCCGAAGTCGGTCTCGATCGTCTCGGAAAAGCTGATCGCCGAAACCGGTGCGACCAACCTGCAGGATGCGCTGCGCATGGTTCCTGGCATCACCTTCGGTGCCGGCGAAGGCGGCAACCCGACCGGTGACCGCCCCTTCATCCGCGGCTTCGACTCGCAGAGCAACATGTTCGTCGATGGCCTGCGCGACGTCGGTTCGCAGACCCGCGAAGTGTTCGACCTGGAGCAGGTGGAAGTGGTCAAGGGCCCGAGCTCGGCCTACGGCGGCCGTGACTCCGGTGGTGGCAGCCTCAACCTGGTCAGCAAGACGCCGAAGCTGAAGAACGAGACCACTGCCAGCATGGGCATCGGTACCGACAGCTACGCACGCGGCACCGTGGATGCCAACTACGTGCTGGCCGATGGCATCGCCGCACGCCTGAACCTGATGAAGCACGAGTCGGACATCGCCGGTCGTGACGCGGCCAACGTCAGCCGCTGGGGCATCGCGCCGTCGATCGCGTTCGGCCTGAACGGCCCGGCGCAGCTGATCGCCAGCCACTACCACATGCAGAGCGACGACCTGCCCGACGCGGGCGGCTTCCCGTACGGCAACCCGAACGGCGCACCGGTGTCGAAGTGGGTCGACGGCCGCCCGATGGTGCCCGACCGCAACAACTACTACGGCCTGGTGGATCGCGATTTCCAGCGCACCCGCGCCGACATCAGCACCCTGGACGGCAGCTACGACTTCGGTGGCCACAAGCTGCGCAACATCGCGCGCCTGGGCAACACCAGCAACGATTACCTGTGGACCCAGCCGGACGACAGCCAGGGCAACCCGAACAACTACGGCACCTTGTGGCGCCGTACCAACAGCCGCGCCGTCGACGTCAAGAGCTTCGCCGACCAGCTGAGCCTGACCGGTGCGTTCCAGACCGGTGCGCTGAAGCACAGCTACAGCGCCGGCCTGGAATACAGCGACGAGAAGATGACCCGCGGCAGCTACCTGATGACCCCGGGCACCAGCAACCCGCTGACCAACAGCAGCAAGTGCCCGACCACCGGCGCGGCCACCGGCTACAACTGCACCAGCTTCGACAACCCGAACCCGAACGATCCGTGGGCGGCCACCCATGCGGTGTACCGCAGCGACAAGGCGCTGGACGTCGAGCAGCGCACCAAGACCACGTCTGCCTACCTGTTCGACACCATCGAACTGAACGCGCAGTGGATGATCAACGTCGGCCTGCGTTACGACGACTTCTCCACCACCCTGACCACCCCGGTGGCCGGCAAGGCGCCGACCCGCGTGCGCAACGACAATGACTTCCTGAACTACCAGGCCGGCATCGTCTTCAAGCCGGCTGCCAACGGCAGCATCTACCTGTCCTACGGCACCTCCTCCACCCCGCCGGGCATGGACGGTGGCGACGGTTCCGATGGCCTCAGCGCCGCCGTGGCCGACCTCAAGCCTCAGGAAACCAAGAACCTCGAACTGGGCACCAAGTGGGACCTGTTCGACAACCGCCTGAACCTGACCGCTGCGATCTTCCACACCGTGATGGACAACGCACGCGTAACCGTGGACAACGGCACCAGCCAGAACGCCGGCAAGAAGGAAATCAACGGTGTGGAACTGGGCTTCACCGGGCAGCTGACCGACGCCTGGAGCCTGTACGGCGGCTACACCTACCTGGATTCGGAACTGAAGGACAACGGCTTCGTCTGCGCCGTGTCCGGCCGCACCTGCCCGTCCAACGTCTACGTGCCCTCGCCCTACAACGGCAACGTGTTCCCCAACACCGCCAAGCACAGCGCCACGCTGTGGACCACCTACCGCTTCCCGTTCGGCCTGACCGTCGGCGCCGGCGCCAACTACTCCGACAAGCAGTACGGTGATGTGGCCAACACCAAGTGGATCCCCAGCTACACCCGCTTCGATGCGATGGCCAGCTACGCGATCCAGGACAACATCAGCCTGCAGTTGAACGTGCAGAACCTGACCGACAAGACCTACTTCACCAAGGCCTATGCGTCGCACTACGCGAGCATCGCCCCGGGTCGTTCTGCCACCCTGGCACTGAACGTGAAGTTCTGATGTAACCCGCAACACCCGCACGGCGGCAGGATCTCCTGCCGCCGTTTTTGTTTCCGGCGATACTCCGCGCATGGCTTCCAACACCCCGTTTGATTCCGACGTCCTGGCAGACCTGCTGCTGCACGACCCGCAGGCCGCCTTTGCGCGCGTGCGCGATGCGGCACAGGCCGGGCAGGTCGAGGCGCAGCTGCTGCTCGCGCAGATGCATATGGAAGGCAAAGGCACGCCGGAAGATGCTGCTGCGGCCCTGCTCTGGTACGAGACCGCAGCCAATAACGGCGCGCCGATGGCGATGAACATGCTCGGCCGCTGCCACGAGCTGGGCCAGGGCACCACCGCCAATCCTTCGCTTGCCGCGGTCTGGTACCGGCGCGCGGCCGACACCGGTCTGGACTGGGGCCTGTACAACCTGGCCAACCTGCTGGCCACCGGCCGTGGCGTGCCGCAGGACCGCGCACAGGCGCTCGCGCTGTATACCCGCGCGGCGCATCTGGGCCACGCCAAGTCGATGAACCTGCTGGCCCGGCATCTGGAAGATGGACTGGACACCGGACGCGATCCGCAGGCCGCGCTGGCGTGGTACCGGCGCGCGGCCGAGGCCGGTGATTTCCGCGGCCAGGCCAACTACGCCTCGATCCTGCTGCAGGCCGGTGAGATCGAACAGGCCGTGCACTGGCTACGGCTGGCGCTGCAGCACGGTAGTCCCGCCTTCATGGCGCATATCGTGCCCGAGCTGGCCGCCTCACCCCACCCGCAGGTGCGCGCCCTGGTCGCACCGTCCGCTTGCTGAGGACTTCCGCATGCTGCTGCACATCCCCGACATCCTCAGCGCCGGACAGGTGGCTGATATCCGCCGCAGGCTCGATGCGGCCGACTGGACCGATGGCCGCGAGACCGTCGGCCACCTCGGCGCACAGGCCAAGCACAACCAGCAGCTGCCGGACGCCTCGCCCCTGCGCCGCGAACTGGGCGAAATCATTCTGGTGGCACTGGCACGGCACCCGCTGTTCTTCAGCGCCGCGCTGCCGTTGAAATACCTGCCACCACGCTTCAACCGCTACAGCGGCGGCGGCACCTACGGCTTCCACGTCGATGGCGCGGTGATGAACCTGGCCAACGGCGAGCAGCTGCGCTCGGACATCTCGTGCACGCTGTTCCTGTCCGACCCGGACGAGTACGACGGCGGCGAACTGATCATCAGTGACACCTACGGCGAGCATGAAGTGAAACTGCCGGCCGGTGATCTGATCGTGTATCCCTCCAGCAGCCTGCACAAGGTCAACCCGGTCACCCGCGGTACGCGCGTGGCCTCGTTCTTCTGGGTGCAGAGCATGGTCCGCGACGATGTGCAGCGTCGCCTGCTGTGGGAGATGGACACCTCCATCGAGCGCCTGCGGCAGACCGATGGCGATGCCGACGCGGTGCTGCAGCTGACCGGCGTGTACCACAACCTGCTGCGACGCTGGAGCGAGGTCTGAGCCGATCAGGCCACCCCTGCGACAACTTGGCAATCATTCTCATTTGCAACGGCTAACGGGTCTCATTACAATCACGCCCCGTTGACGCCGGATGTTCCGGCCAGCCAGGGATTTCCGCTTGCGCCGCCCGTTCCGCCCCCGCCCGCTTCGGCTTGTACAGCTCGGCACCGCCATGCGCGGCCGTCGGCCTGCGCTGGCCAGCCTGCTGGCGTGGGTGGCGATGTTGACGCTGTTGCTGGGCACCCTGCCCTTGCTGCCGGTGGCCCACGCTGCTGCCGCTCAGGCGCTGCAGCAACCGCTGGAAGAGCGCGGCGGCGAAGGCCCCCTGCAGGAAGAAGCGCCGGCCAAGCTGCGGCGCTGCGCATCGGCACCGGCCAAGTCCACTGACAAACCGGCGCCGCCGCTGCTGCTGGCCAGCCACTGGCTACGTACCGAACTTGATCTGGTTCCCTCCGCGTCGGCTCCGTCCGGCGCGCGTCCGCACTGGCCGTTGGCCGCACCAGACATGCCCTGGGCCGATGCGCCCGGGCGTCGCCAGCAACGCGGCCAGGCGCCGCCGCTCGCCTGATCCACGGCACGCTGTGACCGCCTGCGCGGTTGCATCGGCTCGCCGCTGCCTGCTTCACCTCTGCCGCCCCTGACCGGGCCCTCCCTGCCCCTGTCGTGCGCGCTCCGCGCCCGGCATCGCGCTGTCCTGCATCCTTCGAGGTATCTGCCATGGCCCAGCGCCATCGTGTCCGTTCGTCCCTGTCCCGCCACCTGTTGACCAGCGCCGTGCTGGCCGCCGTCGCGGCTCCCGCCTACGCCAGTGGTGCCGCCAGCGGCGCACCGCAGACCCTGGACAAGGTGGTGGTGACCGCCTCCGGTTTCGAGCAGAAAGTGGTCGATGCACCGGCCAGCATCAGCGTGGTCAGCCGCGAAGAGCTGAGCAAGCGCCCCTACACCAGCCTGGTCGACGCCCTGCGCGACGTCGAGGGCATCGACGTCGGCCTGGAAGCCACCGACAAGAACGGCCGCGCCACCATCTCCATGCGCGGCCTGCCGTCCGAATACACCCTGGTGCTGATCGACGGCCGTCGCCAGAGCAACGCCGGCCAGCTGTATCCGAACAACTTCGGCGGTGGCCAGTTCGCCTACCTGCCGCCACTGGATGCGATCGAGCGCATCGAAGTGGTGCGTGGCCCGATGTCCACGCTGTACGGCTCGGATGCGATGGGCGGCGTCATCAACATCATCACCCGCCGCAACCAGGACAGCTGGCACGGCGCGGTCACCCAGGGCTTCACCGTGCAGCAGGACGATCAGTTCGGCGATGCGCGCAGCACCGACGTGTACCTGAGCGGCCCGCTGGTCAAGGATCGCCTGGGTCTGGCCGTGCGCGGCAGCTACTACGACGCCAAGGCATCCAATCCCGAATGGGATGCACTGACCCTGCCCGACGGCACGCTGTGGGAGCGCAGCATCGGTTTCGGCGGCGGCGGCAAGTCGGTGGCCAACACCAACTGGAACACCGGCGTGCGCCTGAACTTCCACGTCAACGACGATCACGAGCTGTGGCTGGACTATGACGTCTCACGCCAGAAGTACGACAACAGCGAGGGCCAGACCGGCACGCTGGACAGCCTGGCCAGCCTGTGGCGCGTGGGCAACGCGGTGATTCCGAACCCGAATGGCAACGGCACCGTCACCCGCCGCGTGGTGCAGCCGCGCGTGGGCTACACCGCCTACCAGCGCTATGAGCGTGACCAGCTGTCGCTGACCCATCAGGGTCGCTACAGCTTCGGCACCTGGCAGACCTCGCTGACCCACAGCAAGAGCAACAACCTCGGCCGCTCGCTGCCGCTGACGCTGGACGAGCGCGCCGGCCTGCAGACCCTGTGGAACGACGTCTGCCGCCGCACCGGTGCCGCCAACAACTGTGCCGCCGGCCGCAACAACGCGCTGGGTGCACTCAACGCCAGCGAACAGGCACGCCTGCAAGCATTCCTGCCGCGTCCGCTGCGCACCATGGAGCTGGAAGGCTACGTGCTGGACACCATGCTCGACCTGGACTTCGACGCACACAAGCTGACCGTGGGCGGCCAGTACAACGACACCGACATGGTCGACGGCGTGTTCGGCATGGACGGTGCCGGCTACCGCAGCAACACCAGGCAGAAGCACCGCATGTGGGCGCTGTTCGCCGAGGACAACTGGTCGCTGACCGACACCCTGACCGCCACCTTCGGCCTGCGCTACGACGACCACAACATCTTCGGCAGCCATGTCAGCCCGCGCGGCTACCTGGTCTGGAACGCGACCGATGCATGGACCTTCAAGGGCGGCGTCAGCACCGGCTACAAGACCCCGCGTCCGGACCAGCTGTTCCCCGGCATCACCGGCTTCGGTGGCCAGGGTGTGCTGCCGCTGGTGGGTTCGCCCAACCTGAAGCCGGAAACCAGCACCAACTACGAGCTGGCCGCGTACTACGAGGGCCAGCGCTGGGGCTTCAACGTCACCGGTTTCATCAACAAGTTCGAAGACAAGATCGCCAGCGGCGGCACGTTCCCCAACTGCGAGGTGTCACCTGCCGGCAGTGGCTACTGCGTGGACATCGGCCCGGGCTGGGCCTCGCTGGGCTACAGCACCTTCACCCAGAGCGTGAACATCGACAAAGCCGAAACACGTGGCGCGGAACTGGCCGGCCACGTCGACCTGCTGGACAACCTGCAGCTGCGCGGCAACTACACCTGGACCAAGAGCGAGCAGACTGCCGGCTCCGGCAAGGGCCTGCCGATCACCGGCACCATGCCGGCCAAGCACATGGCCAACGCCAGCCTCAACTGGCAGCTCAACGATGCGATCAGCCTGTCGTTGATCGGCGAAGGCCGCTACGACCGCTATCGCGACACGATCCTCGATGCCGCCGGTGCCAGCCACACCCGCTACTACGAGGACTACACGATCTTCCACCTCGGTGGCAGCTGGAAGGCGACGCAGTGGCTGACGGTCAACGCGCGGGTCAACAACCTGTTCGACAAGAACTTCGTCTCGCAGTCGTGCCTGCTGACCAGCCCCAGCGAATACAACTGCGTGGACGACTACGCCACCAAGGACCAGCGCCGCAGCTACTGGATCTCGCTCAACGCGAAGTTCTGAGGCCGCGACCGGTAGTGCCGGCCGCTGGCCGGCATCGCCCTGCCCTGGTAGATGCCGACCTTGGTCGGCACCGCCCGGCCTTGGTGGGTGCCTACCTTGGTCGGCACCGCTCCATCCACGCATGGCGTGGATCTACCGGTCCGCACTACCCCTTCAGAGATACACAACGACATCTAATTGCGAGCAATTCTCATCAATGATGTAATGGCCAGTATTCATCCGTCCCGAACCGTGCCGTGAGCCGTCCCGCATCTTCCACCGTGCAGCAGCAGAGCCGCGGCTTCTGGCTGCGTACCCTGCACCAGTGGCACTGGATCAGCTCGGCGGTCTGCCTGATCGGCATGCTGCTGTTCGCGGTGACCGGGCTCACGCTGAATCATGCGGCGAAGATCGAGGCCAAGCCACAGGTGCAGAACCAGCATCTGGAACTGCCGGCCGACGTGCGCGGCCAGCTCGGCACACGCGAGGACGGCAACGCGCCGATCCCGCGCCCGGCCCGGCAATGGCTGGACGAGCAGCTGGGCATTTCCATCGGCGGCCGCCCCGCCGAATGGTCAGCCGAGGAAATCTACCTGTCGCTGCCACGCCCCGGCGGCGACGCCTGGCTGAGCATCGACCGCGAAACCGGCGCAGTGGAGTACGAATCGACCTCGCGCGGCGCGGTGTCCTACCTCAACGACCTGCACAAGGGCCGCAATGCCGGCCCCGCGTGGGGCTGGTTCCTGGACGTGTTCGCCGTGGCCTGCCTGGTGTTCTGCATCACCGGTCTGTTCCTGCTGCACCTGCATGCGCGGCAGCGACGCATGACCTGGCCGCTGGTCGGCCTGGGCCTGATGATTCCGCTGCTGATCGCCCTGCTGCTGATCCATTGAACTTCCACCGTGATTTCCATCCGTTTCTTCGGAGCCGCCCCATGCGCGTCACCCTGACCATCGCCCTCAGCGGCCTGCTGGCCACCTCGCCGGCCTACGCCACCACCCTCGACATCAACGTCGAAGTACCCAAGCTCAACGTGGCCGAGTACCACCGCCCGTATGTGGCAGTGTGGCTGGAAGGCGCCGACCAGAAGGTCGCCGCCAACCTGTCGGTCTGGTACCAGCAGACCAGCAACAGCGAAGGCCATGGCACCAAGTGGCTGCCCGACCTGCGCCAGTGGTGGCGCAAGAGCGGCCGCACCCTGCAGGTGCCGGTGGACGGCGTGACCGGCCCGACCCGTCCCGCCGGCAAGCACGCGCTGTCGTTCAACGACAAGCAGCCGGCGCTGAAGCAGCTGGCCCCGGGCAACTACACCCTGGTGGTGGAAGCGGTGCGCGAAGTCGGCGGCCGTGAACTGCTGAAGATCCCCTTCACCTGGCCGGCCACCGCCGCACAGAACGGCCGCGCGCAGGGCGCCACCGAACTGGGCCAGGTCACCCTCGCCGTCAAACCCTGAAAAGGGGACGGAGGGGATTAAGTCGTAATTCCCTCCGTCCTGTCGCAACGCACCCGATCCTTCCTGGAGTCTTCCGCATGAAGCGCACGCTCGTCCTCGCCGCCGCTCTGGCCGCTGCCCTTCCCTTCTCTGCCCTGGCCCACAAGGCCTGGCTGCTTCCCTCGCAGACCGTGATCGCCGGCAACGCGCCGTGGATCACCGTCGATGGCGCGGTCTCCAATGACCTGTTCTATTTCAACCACGTGCCGCTGCGCCTGGAATCGGTGGTGATCACCGCCCCGGACGGCAGCACCGTGCAGGCGCAGAACGCGTCCACCGGCAAGTACCGCAGCGTGTTCGACGTCGAACTGAAACAGCAGGGCACCTACCGCATCGCCTCGGTCAACGACGGCCTGTCGGCCACCTATGAACTGAATGGCGAGCGCAAGCGCTGGCGCGGCACCGCCGCCACCTTCGGCGAACTGCCCAAGGATGCGAAGAAGCTGGAAGTGAGCCAGTCGGTCGGCCGCGTGGAGACCTTCGTCACCAACGGCGCGCCGAACGACACCGCGCTGAAGCCGACCAACCGCGGCATCGAACTGGTGGCCGTCGGCCACCCGAACGACCTGTTTGCCGGCGAGGAAGCCACCTTCCGCGTACTGGTCGACGGCAAGCCGACCGCTGGCCTGGAGTTCGAGATCGTGCGCGGTGGCACCCGCTACCGCAATGCGCAGGACGAGCAGAAACTGACCAGCGACGCCCAGGGCGAAATCAAGGTGACCTGGCCGGAAGCCGGCATGTACTGGCTGGAAACCGGCACCGAGGACAAGAAGACGTCGGTCAAGCAAGCCGCCAAGCGTCGCCTCAGCTACGTCGCCACGCTGGAAGTGCTGCCGCAGTAAACGCTTCGCTGCGATACCCGGCGCGCCCGGGTATCGCAGCCTGCCACGCATGCCCATGACCTCTACCGCACTCGACATCGCCCGGCTGGGTGGCACCACCATGGGCACCACCTGGAGCGTGTCACTGGTGGCACCGCGCCAGCGCGACCTGCATCCGCTGCATGCGGGCATCCAGGCACGCCTGGATGAAGTGGTCGCACAGATGAGCACGTGGGAGGCGGGCTCCGACCTGAGCCGCTACAACCGCGCCGACGCGGGTCACTACTGCGTGCTGCCGGCCGAAACCCGCCATGTGCTGGCCTGCGCGCAGGCCATCGCCGCCGCCAGCGACGGTGCCTTCGACCCCACCATCGGCCCACTGGTGGCGCTGTGGGGCTTCGGTGCGCATGCCGGTGAACGACGTGCGCCCGATGCCATCACGCTGCAGGCAACCCGTGCACGCTGCGGCTGGCAACGCCTGCACTGGCAGGACGATGCGCTGCTGCAACCCGGTGGCCTGGAACTGGATCTCTCGGCGATCGCCAAGGGCTTCGGTGTCGACCACGTCGCCGCCTGGCTGCGCAGCCAAGGTGTCGATGCCGCACTGATTGAAGTCGGTGGCGAGCTGGCGGGCTACGGCCGCAAGCCCGACGGCCAGCCGTGGCGCGTGCTGGTGGAGTCGGCGCCGGAAGAAGATGCCCACACCGATACGCCACCGCGTGTACTCGCGCTGGAAGGGAAGGCTGTGGCGACCTCCGGCGATCGCTGGCACCAGTATCAGGACGATGGCGTTGCCTACAGTCACAGCCTCGACCCACGCAGCGGCACGCCGGTGCGACAGGTCGCAGCCGCGGTCACCGTGGTCGCCGACGACGCGATGTACGCTGACGCCTGGGCCACCGCACTGACCGTGCTCGGTCGCGACGCGGGCATCGCGCTGGCAGAGCGCGAAGGGCTGGCCGCACGCTTCCTGGAGCGCGCCGCCGATGGCCCGCGCGAAACCCTCAGCAGTGCCTTCCAGCGACTGCTGGATGAGCAGGCCGCATGAGCACTCGTTTCTCGCGCGCAACCCTTGGCAACGTCGCAGTGCTGGTCCTGCTGGCAGTGATCGGCGGGGCCCTGCTGCGCCTGCACCTGGGCGAAGCGTGGTGGCAGGGTGCGCCGCCGTCGCGGCAGTGGGGTATCGCACTGGCCGCCACCGCGCTGTATTCACTGGCGTGCACCGTGGTGTGGTGGCGCAGCCGTCCACGCGATGACACGGCCGAAGGCAGCGACCAACCGATGCTGCTGGTCTGGTCCAGCCAGACCGGCTTCGCCCGCGAACTGGCCGAGCGCAGTGCGCAGGCCCTGCGCTTGGCCGGCGTGCCGGTGCGCCTGCGTGGCCTGCACGAAGTGGATGCGCCCCTGCTGGCGGGCAGCGCACGTGCATTGTTCATCGTCAGCACCACCGGCGAAGGCGATGCACCCGACCACGCCCTGCCCTTCCTGCGCCGGGTGATGACCACACCGCCGCCTCTGGACCACCTGCAGTACGGCGTGCTCGCGCTGGGTGATCGCAGCTACGGCCACTTCTGCGCGTTCGGCCACCAGCTGCACGACTGGCTGCGCCAGCACGGCGCGCATCCGCTGTTCGACGCCATTGAAGTCGACAACGCCGATCCAGCCGCCCTGCGCCACTGGCAGCAGCTGCTCGGCCAGCTCGGCGGCGGTGCCAGCGAACTGCCCGATTGGACACCGGCCGAGTACCAGCCGTGGACACTGCTGCAGCGCATGCACCTCAATCCCGGCAGCGTCGGTGGTCCTGTCCATTGGCTGCGCCTGCAGCCACCGACCGACAGCAGCGCGCACTGGCAGGCGGGCGACATCGCCGAGGTCGGTCCGCAGCACGCCGAACAGAGCACGCGCGACTGGCTGCAGGCGCAGAGCTTCGATGCCAACACCGTGTTGGACGACGGGAATACGCTGCTCGCCCGCGTCGCACGCTCGCATCTGCCGTCCTTGGTTGCTGCGGGCGACCTGCCTGGCTTGTTGGCGGCACTGCAGCCACTGCCGCATCGCGAATATTCCATCGCCTCGGTGATGGACGACGGCGCGGTGGAGCTTCTGCTGCGCCGTCAGCTGCGTGCCGATGGCACACCGGGCGTCGGCAGTGGCTGGCTGTGCGACCACGCCGTCGTCGGCGAGCCGGTGCAGATGCGCCTGCGCCGCAACGAGAATTTCCACGGCGTCGCCATCGATGTTCCGCTGCTGCTGATCGGCAACGGCACCGGTATCGCCGGCCTGCGTGCACACCTGCACGAGCGCGCACGCGTTGGCGGCGGTCGCACGTGGTTGTTGTTCGGCGAACGCTCAGCCGCGCATGATTTCCACTTCGGCGATGAGCTGCAGGCGATGCTCGCCAACGGCACGCTGACCCACCTGGATACGGTATTCAGCCGTGATGGCGGCGCGCATCGGTATGTGCAGGATCGCCTGCTGGCCGAAGCGGCCACGCTACGGCAGTGGGTCGATGAAGGCGCGACGATCCTGGTCTGCGGCAGCCTGCAGGGCATGGCCCCGGCAGTGGATGCGGTGATCGAGCAGGTGCTCGGTGCCGACGGCAAGGAAGCGCTGCTTTTGGCCGGTCGCTACCGACGCGATGTGTATTGAGGCGAACCGACTTCTGGTGGGTGCGCACCGACTTCTGGTGGGTGCGAACCTTGGTTCGCACCATGCCGCGGTTTCGGCTACCGCATCCACGCATGGCGTGGATCTACTGAACGACTCCATGCCGCGGTTTCGGCTACCGCATCCACGCATGGCGTGGATCTACTGGAGCACAGCGACCGCATTTTCAGTAGATCCACGCCATGCGTGGATGATTGCCTCCGGGCGCCGACGATGGCTCAGCCGCCCGCAGCGCTCACCCGTATCGCCAGCAACTCCCCGCCGCCCTGCAGCGCATGCCGCTGACGTTCACCGGCCGCCAACCACGCGGTATCGCCGCCCTGCATCGCAGGCAATCCACTGTCCGCACCAAACGTGGCCTGCCCACCCAACAGGTGCAGGGCCCACGCCACACCCGGCTCGCAGAAGAAGAACATCGGCCCGACCAGCGGCCGGTGCAGCAGCTCGGCCTGCAGCAGCTCGCGCTTCCACATCAGGTTGAAATCGTGGGTGGTGCCGTCGACCAGCTCGCCGTGCAACGCGGCTTCGCCGGCAAAACGCACGCGCCCATGCGGTGGCAGCACCTCGGCTACACGGCCGTCCTCGAAACGCAGGCGCACGCCATTGCCCTGCAACAACACCAGTTCGCGCTCGACACCGGGGAACGCGGAAAACGCGGCGTCCTGTTCGATTTCGGCCACTGACAGGCGCAATGCCCAGTCATCGCCCTGCGCTGGCAACCGCAGGATCTCGCGGGTCCAGCCGAGGCCGTTGCGCCAGCGTTCGCGGCGGTAGTCCAGGCTGGAAATCACCTGGCTCGGGGTCTGCAGCAGGGAGTCGATGTTCATGCGCGCATTGCATCATGCCGCGCGCCACAACGCATCACCGCGTTGCAAGACCCGCGGCCGTACCGCAATCGCCACCCAGCAGCTGCGAGTGCTTGAGCCAGTCCTGGTCGGGGTAGTACGCGAACACCATCGTGCCGCCTCGCAGCGCATCGATCAGCGGCTTGGCCACCGACAACCGCACCGCCGGGCAGCCGAGGCTGCGCCCCAACCGCCCCTGCAACTGTGCGGTGGAGGGATTCACATACGGCGCACCGTGGATGACGATGGCGCGCTCGCGTGCGCGATCATTGAAACCCGGCTCCAACCCTGCCAGGCGCAGCGAATAGCCATTGCCGCCCATGTAGGTTTCCTGCGCGGTGAACGCGCCGAGACTGGACATGAAGCTGCCATCGCGGTTGGAGAAATGCTCGGTGCGGTTTTCGCCGCTGTTACGGCCGTGCGCCACCCATTCCTCGAACAACAACCGCTGGCGGGCCAGGTCGAAGACCCACATCCGTGGCTCGGTGGATGGCCGCGAGTAGTCGATCACGCTCAGGCGTTCGCCGCTGACACCCAGTTCCGGCCGCTGCAACGCGCAGCGCATGGCGTGGGCGGCCAACTGCAGCACCCGGCGGTCAGCCTTGGGCGCGCTGCGGGCCAGCTGCGCAGCGAGATCATCGGCGCTGATCGCGGCAACAGGCGTCTGTGCCCCGGCCGGGGCGCTGGCAGTGGTCGCCAGCAGGCCAAGGGCGGCCAGCCGGCACAGGCGGAAAGCAGACATGGGCACGTAGGGAGGGCTCAGGATCCCTTGAGGGTGGACGCTGGCGGCTCCGATTCCAAGACCGGCTGCATACCCGATTCAGCCGCGCTTGGGCGCACCGCCGGCAGCGAGGTCACCAGCAGCGTCGTGCCCGGCACCAGCACCTGGTACAGCTGGCGCGCGAAATCGGCTGGCAGCGCCATCGGCAGCGATGGCGTGGCCAGCAGGTCCGGCGTGGCCTGGGCACGGTCCTGGCCCAGCAGCGGATAGGCCGTCCACTGGTGCAGGCGCTGCTGTGCGTCAAGCGGGCTGGGCGTGTCGCTGTAGCCCTGGCCCATCACGAACAGAGTGGTGCCCTGGAACGCCGGCAGCGCGTCGGCCTTCAACGGCGACTCACCGATCATCACGCCATCGCGCAGCACGTACAGGCGCTGGTCGTGCAGGCTGACCAGGATGCCGACCTGCCCGCTGGGGGCGGCCGCATCATCCCACCACGCCTTGTCCGGGGCGCCAGCCTCGCCTTCCGGCAGGGCCTGTCCGCGTGCATTCACCGGCGCCAGCACCGCCGGATAGGCCAGCGTCATCGGCGCGCTCTTGGCATCGGCCACGACCACCGTATCGCCGCGCTTGGTTTCGCTGAACAGCTTCTGGGCGAAGGCCTGCGGCAGGCGCACGCAGCCATGCGAGGCCGGGTGCCCGGGCAGGCTGCCGCCGTGCAGCGCGATGCCGTCCCAGGTCAGCCGCTGCATGTACGGCATGGGTGCGCTGTTGTAGAGGTTGGAACGGTGGTCCTTGTCCTTCTGCAGGATGGTGAACACACCGGTCGGCGTCTCATGGCCGGTCTTGCCCGAGCTGATCGTGGTCAGGCCGATGGCGATGCCATTGCGGTACACGTAGGCGCGCTGCTCATCCAGGCTCACCACCAGCACGATCGGGCCAGCCGGCGAAACCTCCGGATGCCACAGGTACTCGCCGGGCTTGAGGTCGGTCGGACCGCGTACGTCGGAAGCCGTCGCCGCGACCGGCTTGGAGGGTGCGGCCGCGTGCGCGGCGCAGGGCAGTGCCAGCGCGGCGGCGAGCATCAGGGTCAAACGGTGCAGGTGCATCCAGCCGATTCCATTCCATGCGAAGGCCTCACCGTACACCATGCGCGCGTGGTGGCTGCGCCAAAAGAAATTGCCCGGCGACACAGCCATGTGTCGTACCGGGCAATCGTCACGTCCCTGTCGGCCTGCTGCCACCCCCTCGCATCCTGCGAAGCGGGGGCGGCGTTGCATCCTGCACGCGGCCGCGTCTGTCCTGTTTGTATCTCAGCCCCTTCCACAGGTCTGTGATGCCACCATCCTGGTGATTGGTGCCGCATCCCTGCGACGGTCGGTGGTTACGGGCATCCTGTCCGTAGCCAATGGACCTGCATCCTGCCGGTCCCGACGTTTCCTGTTGTCAGCGCCTGGGTACGGTTCGCACCGGTACCGATCCGGGTACCGGATCCGCAGGCAACTTCGTGTTGCCAACGGTGATCCGCCGTCGATTCCGTTCGACGATCGATGTCCCTATCCCCTTCACCTGCGTCAGGTCCTCGACGCGGTGAAACGGGCCGTGTCTGCGCCGGTGCTCAACGATTGCCGCGGCCTTGGTGGCCCCGACCATCGTCAATCCCTGCTGCAGCGCCTGGGCATCGGCCCGGTTGATGTCGATCGGCTCGGCAGCTTGCGCCGCCGCGATCCACATTCCCAGTACCAGCGCCCTAAACACGACAAACCAAGGCACGACGTGTATCTCCTTGTGGTTCTGACCGTCCCGACCGGCAATCCCGTCGGTCGAAACAGTGTCCGTCACCACATGCACACAGCGTATCGGGTTCACGGATTTCTAAAAGCCAGCCAAATACCCGACGTGATGTAGGGAAAACCCTACCCTTGGCCGAGGCGTAGAATGGGCGGATCAGCCATGCAACCGGAGTTTCAGATGGACAGCGCCAAGCTCGGCCAATTCGTCAATGACAAGTGGGACAGCGAAATCGTCCCGCAGTTGGTCGACTACATCCGCATTCCCAACAAGTCGCCGATGTTCGACGCCAACTGGGTGCAGAACGGCTACATGGAGCAGGCGGTCACCCTGATGGAAACCTGGGCCAAGGCGCAGGAACTGCCCGGCCTGAAGGTCGAAGTAGTCCGTCTGGAAGGCCGTACCCCGCTGATTCTGCTGGAAATTCCGGCTACCGGCACCGAAACCGGCGACGACACCATCCTGCTCTACGGCCACCTGGACAAGCAGCCGGAGATGACCGGCTGGGACGACGATCTGGGCCCGTGGACCCCGGTCCTGCGCGGCGACAAGCTGTATGGCCGTGGCGGCGCCGATGACGGTTACGCCATCTTCGGCTCGCTGGCCGCGGTGCTGGCGCTGCAGGCCCAGGGCCTGCCGCACGCCCGCTGCGTGGTGTTGATCGAAGCCTGTGAAGAATCGGGCAGCTACGACCTGCCTGCCTACGTCGACCACCTGGCTGACCGCATCGGCAAGCCGTCGCTGGTGGTCTGCCTGGATTCGGGCTGCGCCAACTACGACCAGCTGTGGTGCACCACCTCGCTGCGCGGCCTGACCGGCGGCAACTTCTCGGTGAAGGTGCTCAACGAAGGCGTGCACTCCGGTGATGCCTCCGGCGTGGTGCCGTCCAGCTTCCGCCTGCTGCGCCAGCTGCTGTCGCGCATCGAGGACCAGGACACCGGCCGCATCCTGATCGAGGGCATGAACGTGGAGATCCCGGCTGAGCGCCTGGAACAGGCCAAGCGCGCCGCCGACGTGGTCGATACTGCGATCTTCGAGAAATTCCCGCTGGTCGATGGCCTCAAGCCGATGAACGACGACCTGACCGAGCTGGTGCTCAACCGTACCTGGCGCCCTGCCCTGTCGGTGACCGGCATCGGCGGCATGCCGCCGCTGGAATCGGCCGGCAACGTGCTGCGTCCGCATACCGCGGTGAAGCTGTCGCTGCGCCTGCCGCCGACCGCCGATGGCAAGACCTGCGGCGAGCTGCTGAAGGAAGCGCTGCTGCGCGATCCGCCGAACGGCGCGCAGGTCACCCTGGACCTGGAAAAGGCCTCCACCGGCTGGAACGCGCCGGCGATGGCACCGTGGCTGACCAAGGCCATCGACGACGCCAGCCAGACCTTCTTCGGCAAGCCGGCGATGTACATGGGCGAAGGCGGCTCGATCCCGTTCATGGGCATGCTGGGCGAGAAGTTCCCGGGCGCCCAGTTCATGATCACCGGCGTGCTCGGCCCGCACTCCAACGCCCACGGCCCGAACGAGTTCCTGCACATTCCGATGGGCAAGAAGGTCACCTCGTGCGTGTCCAAGGTGATCAGCGAGCACTACGCGGCCAGCCTGCGTGGCGAGACCAGCGGTTCGCCGGTGGCCGCCGACAGCGGCACCCGCCACGGCGACCACGGCTGCTGCTGATCCAGCACGCAGTGACGGACGCAGCCCGGCCTTGCTAGGCTGCGTCCATCCTTCGAGAGCACTGATGGCATGAACGGTCTGTTTGGCAGCACCAGCTGGCTCTACATCATCCTGGTCGGCTTCTTCGTCGGCCTGCTGGGACGCTTCTTCATGCCCGGCAACAACCGCATGGGCTGCCTGTTGACCATCGTGCTGGGCATCATCGGCGCGCTGCTGGCCGGCTGGTTCGGCCAGTACATGGGCTGGTACGCGCCCGGTGAACCGGCCGGCTTCCTTGGCGCGGTCGTCGGCGCGGTCGTCGTGCTGGCGATCCTGCGCCTGTTCAGCGGCCGCCGCTGAGCCGCTACCTCCTCTTCATTCTGCCCCGACGTTGGCGCGCCCGGCGCGCCCGGATATGCCTGCATGACCGAACCCGCCTCTGATCCCCAGCGCAGCGCACAGCGCCTGCAGTGGGCCCGTACCCAGCTCGACGACGGCAACGCCGTGGTCGAACGCGCCTCGGTCGACGCCGGCATGCGCAGCTACTGGCGCACCACCAGCCAGCGTGGCAGCCACATCGTGATGGACGCCCCGCCGGGGCTGGAAGACCCCACGCCGTGGCTGCGCATGCGCGGCCTGCTGCACGATCATGGCCTGCGCGTGCCCGCGCTGCTTGCCCAGGACCTCGACGCCGGCTTCCTGCTGCTGGAAGACCTGGGCGGCCCGACGCTGGCGAAGATCCTCGACGAACGCAATGCCGACGCGTGGTTCAGCCGCTCCATCGAACAGCTGCTGCGCCTGCAGGCCATCCCGGTGCCGGCCGATTTCGGCCAGTTCGGCGAAGCGCTGCTGCAGCGTGATGCGGGCCTGTTCGATGAGTGGTTCCTGCAGCGCCATCTTGGCCTTGAACTGGACTGCGGCGAGATCGAAGGCCTGCAGCTGGTCCACCGCCGGCTGATGGACAACGCGCTGGGCCAGGCCCAGCTGATGACCCACCGCGACTACATGCCGCGCAACCTGATGCCGGTGGACGGCGGCCCGGCCGTGCTGGATTTCCAGGACCTGGTGCGTGGCCCGATCGCCTACGACGCGGTGAGTCTGTTCAAGGATGCCTTCCTGAGCTGGCCGCTGCAGCGCGTGGACGAATGGCTGTCGCAGTATCACCAGCGCGCGCGCGATGCCGGCCTGCCGGTACCCGACCGTGCCACCTTCCTGCGCGATGCCGACTGGATGGGCATCCAGCGCCACGTGAAGATCCTCGGCCTGTTCTGCCGCCTGCGCTACCGCGACAACAAGGGCCACTACCTGGACGACGCGCCACGCTTCATCGCCTACCTGGATGAAGTGCTGCCACGCTACCGCGAACTGGCACCGTTGCAGCAGTTGCTGGAAATGCGGATCAAGCCGGCACTGGCCGAGCTGGCCGCGCCGATGCGCGTGCTGCGCTGAAGGCCGCGTCGATGAAGGCACTGATTTTCGCCGCCGGCCTGGGCGAGCGCATGCGCCCACTGACCCTGCACACGCCCAAGCCGCTGCTGGCAGTGGCCGGCAAACCACTGATCGTGTGGCACCTGGAGCGATTGGCTGCATTCGGCATCCGCGACGTGGTGATCAACACCGCATGGCTCGCCGAGCAGTTTCCGGCGACATTGGGCGATGGCCGCCAATGGGACCTGCAGCTGCATTTCATGCACGAAGGCGATACCCCGCTGGAAACCGGTGGCGGCATCCTCAATGCATTGCCGGCGCTGGGGGACGATCCGTTCCTGGTGGTGAACGGCGATATCTGGACCGATTTCGATTTCGCCACGCTGCCGCGTGAACCGGCCGGCGAAGCGCATCTGGTGCTGGTCGACAACCCGGCACAGCACCCCGCCGGCGACTACCGGCTGGACGCGCACGGCGTGCTGCACCACGACCGCGAAGGTCCGTGCCTGACCTATGCGGGCATCGGCGTCTATCGTCCGTCGATCGTGGCCGATTGGCGCGCGGTGATCGGCAAGGCAGCGGGCAGCGAGCGCGTGCCACCGAAGTTCTCGGTGGTGCCGCTGCAGAAGCATTTCATGGCGCAGGGGCGGATCAGCGGTCAGCATCATCGCGGTCGCTGGACGGATGTCGGTACTGTTGATCGCCTGCGTGCGCTGGACGTTGAGTTGGCGGCGAACGGCTGAGCCCCTCGTGGTTGGACGTCTTCAGAGCAGAAGCCTTGCTTGGCCGGGCGGGATGGCCTGCGCAGGGGACGCTGCAAGTACGTCCATGTAAGCTCGGTCGCCGCATCCATGCGGCTCACGCCCCTGCGCAACCCACCCCGCCCGGCCTCTGACAGTTTCCGTGTGCGTCCAGCCACGGAAGAAAGAAAGAAAGAAAAGCAGAAGCGGGTCGCTTCGCTCACAAAGCGAAAAACGCATCCACGCATGGCGTGGATCTACCGTGTCGACCAAGGTCGACACCTACCGACAGCAGTGCAGAACGCCGTCCCGACAGATCGCGGGAACCTGTCGAAGGCGGGGTGGCTCAGGTTGCGGGGGCGTGAGCGCCATGGGCCCGAGGCATGCCTCGGGCGGGTTGGGCAGGACGCCCAACCCCGGTCTTGCCGTGTGCGCAGGACAGCGCACACGAGCAAGGCGCGACCGAGGCTACATGGACGTACTTGCGCCGTCCCCCGCAACCTGAGCCACCCCGCCATCCCACAGATAGCCCGCTTCTGACGTTGACGTTGACGTTGCTTCGGCTTCAGGGGGTGCAGGGCGCAGCCCTGCCGACCAACCCCAATCTCAGTAACGAGGACGGCCTTCTTCCAGTACCTGGCGCAGGAACGGCACGGTGATCCGCCGCTTCGCCGCCAGCGATTCGCGATCCAGCCAGTCCAGCAGCGTGATCAGCCCCCCCAGCTCGCGGCCGGTGTGCGACAGCAGCCACTCGATGGCGGCCTCGTCGATCGCCAAACCACGGCGCAGCGCGCGCTCGCGCAGCACTGCTGCGCGGCCTTCCTCGTCCAGCGGCTGCAGCAGCACGCGCACGCACTGGCCCAGGCGCGAACGCAGGTCCGGCAGCACCAGGCCCAGTTCGCCGGGCGACTTCTGCGCGGTGTACAGCACCGTCACGTCGGCAGCGCGCGCGCGGTTGTGGAAATCGAACAGCGCGATCTCGTCCTCGCGGTTGCCCGCCACCGCATCCAGGCCATCCAGCGCCACCAGCTCGCGCTGCTCCAGTCCTTCCAGCGCCACCCGCACCCGGCCAACCACACTGGCCAGCGGCACGTACGTCGGCAGGCGCCCGGCCTGCTCGGCGCTGGAACACATCGCCAGCGCCTGATGGGTCTTGCCGGTGCCGGCCGCGCCTTCCAGGTAGATCCAATCGTGGCTGGCCCCTACCGCGATGGCATGCAGCTGCGCCAGCGCGCCGTCCGGCGCACCGATGAAGCTCTCCAGGCGCTGGTCCCGCGGGTAATGCAGGGCCAGCGGAAGTTGCGGCACACCAATCACTTCAGTTCCGGACCCTTGTCATTGCCAGGCACGATGATATGGGGCTGGTCGATCACGCCATCAAGCACGATCGCGGGCTTCTCGCCGGCATACAGCTCACTCTGCCGGTAGCGCTGGTGCGCATAGCGCAACAGCACGTTGCTCACCGCCGCCACCGGCAGTGCCAGCAGCATGCCAAGGAAGCCGAACAGCTGGCCACCGGCCATCACCGCGAAGATCACCGCCACCGGGTGCAGGCCGATCTTGTCGCCGACGATGCGCGGGGTCAGCACGTAGCTCTCCAGCAGCTGGCCGACGGTGAACACCACGCCGACCAGGATCAGCAGCTTCAGGTCGAACCCCTGCGCCTGCACCAGCGCAGCCACGATCGCCATCAGGATGCCGGTAGTCGCGCCCAGGTAGGGAATGAAGCTGATCAGGCCGGCGATCAGGCCGATCAACAGGCCCAGCTTGAGCCCGACCAGCGACAGGCCACCGGCGTAGATCACGCCCAGCGCCAGCATCACCAGGAACTGCCCGCGGATGAACGCACCGAGCACTTCATTGGATTCACGCGCCAGCGCGGTGATCGTGCCGATCTGGTTGCGCGGAATCACCGATGCCACGCGCTCGACCAGCTTGTCCCAATCGCGCAGGAAGTAGAACGCCAGGATCGGCAGCAGCAACAGGTTGACCACCCAGGTGACCACCGTGAAGCCCGAGCGCGATACGTAGCCCATGAAGGTTGTTGCGAACCCACCGGCCTGCTGCCAATGGCTGCGCACCCACTCGATCAGGCGGTCCGGGTCCATCCACTGCATCACTTCCAGCCCGGTCTTCTGCTCGAACCAGGGAATGCCCTTCTCCATCAACCAAGCCTGCGCCTGCGGCGCCGCGGCGATCAAGGTCGTGATCTGGCGCTCGATCATCGGCACCAGCACCAGCAGCAGCGCGACGATCACCAGCACCATCGCCACGAACACCAGCACCACGCCGGTCATGCGCGAGCGGCCGGTGGCCTCGATGCGGTCCACCAGCGGATCGCCCAGCCAGGCCAGCGCCAGCGCCAGCACGAACGGGGTCAGGATCGGTGCCAGCAGCCAGACGATCCAGCCGATCAGGCCCGCCAGCAGGATGTACTTCAGCCGACGCAGGAACTGCGCGATTTCCGCTTCCGGGGACAGGATCATCGCAGGCGGTACTCGTTGCTGACCGGCGCCGGTGCCGGTGCACCGGTCGTATCGTCGATCGGCGTCGGCAGGGCCGGCAGGGTCGCCGACGGCACCAGCACGCCGTTGTCGCCGAGCATGCGGTTGAAGCCGGCCAGGCCGGTGGTCATTTCCAGATTCAGTTCCAGATGATCGGCGGTCGCACGCAGCGGGGTAACGTTGCGCACCACGGCCACTTCACGCAGGCCGGCAGCCAGGCGCAGGTATTCGTCCGCGCTGTTGATGCCGGTCACCACCACGCGGTAGGTGCCCGCCTGACCAGTGGCCGCACCGGCCTTGGCATAACGCTTGACCAGCGCGTCGGCAGCGCCATCGGCACCGGCGGCCATCGCGCGCATGGCGTTGGCGTCCTTGCTGGTCCACTTGTTCAGTTCACGGCCGTTGTCGACGAACACCCAGTCCGCCTGCCAGCCGCCATTGGCGCGGTAGAGCTTGCCGATCAACTGCATCGGCGGCGAATAGCGCGACGAGGCGCGGGCAACGGCAGCGCTGTCCTGGCGCCAGATGGCACCGGCCAGGGCCTGCTCGGCGGCGCCACCACTGGGCAGGCCGAGCTTGTAGCCGCGCTCGATGGCCCGGCTCAGCAACGGCCGCGCGGCATTGGCCTGCTGCACGCTGACCAGACGCGGACCGCTGCCGTCATCAACGGCCAGCCACAGCACCGGCTTCGGTCGTGGCTGCGGCCACAGCGGCAGGCCCAGCGCCGACACCAGCCCGTCCACGTCATCCTCGCGGAAGCGCGCGACCAGCAGGGTACGGAAGCTCGGCGCACCGCTGGCGCCCACGCTCTGGTCCTGCTTGTAGTCGTAGCTGGCCACATAGTCCTTGGCATTGCGCAACGCCTGCGCCACGCCGGGGCGCGACATGACGCTGCGATCGCCGGACAATTTGCCCAGTACAACGCTCAACGCGCGGGCAAGTGCACCGTTGCGGTCAGCCTCGGCTTGGCTGTTGACGGGCACTTCGGCCTCGTACGCACCACTGGCAGTGGCAACATCCCCCTCGGTTCGCATGCCGCTCTGGGCCATCGTGGCCACCGGCAGGCACAGCGCAAGGAGCAGGGTCAAAAACAGGCTGCGGCGCATCAGGACATCCATTGGCTCGACGTATCCGGGGGGAATTGTTGCCCGAATACGGCCTTTGCGCCAATGCGGCCTGTTAAAATCGGCGATTCAACCCCTGCCAGCGCCGACGCCCGTGACCAACAGCCCGTCTTCCGCCCCTTCCCCCCTCACCTACCGTGACGCGGGTGTCGACATCGACGCCGGCAACGAGCTGGTCGAGCGGATCAAGCCCCTGGTCAAGCGCAGCTTCCGTCCGGAGGTGATGGGCGGCCTGGGTGGCTTCGGTGCCCTGTTCGACCTGTCCAACAAGTACCGCGAGCCGGTGCTGGTGTCGGGTACCGACGGCGTCGGCACCAAGCTGAAGCTGGCCCACCAGCTGAACCGCCACGATACGATCGGCATCGACCTGGTCGCCATGTGCGTGAACGACGTGCTGGTGCAGGGCGCCGAGCCGCTGTTCTTCCTGGACTACTTCGCCACCGGCAAGCTGGACATCGATACCGCCGCCGCGGTCGTGGGCGGCATCGCCAATGGCTGCACCGAGGCCGGCTGCGCCCTGATCGGCGGCGAAACCGCCGAGATGCCCGACATGTACGCGCCGGGCGAGTACGACCTGGCCGGCTTCACCGTCGCTGCCGTCGAAAAGAGCGAGTTGAAGGACGGCGCCCATGTCGCCGAAGGCGACGTGCTGATCGGCATCGCCTCGTCCGGCCCGCACTCCAACGGCTACTCGCTGGTCCGTCGCATCTACGACCGCGCCGGCCGCCCGGCCGAGCTGGAGCTGGAAGGCGGGGTCAAGCTGGTCGATGCGCTGATGGCCCCCACCCGCCTGTACGTCAAGCCGATCCTGTCGCTGCTGAAGTCGCACGGCGATGCCATCCATGGCATGGCCCACATCACCGGCGGCGGCCTGACCGAGAACATCATCCGCGTGGTGCCCGAGGGCCTCGGCCTGGACATCCAGGCCTCGTCGTGGACCCTGCCGCCGGTGTTCCAGTGGCTGCAGAAGGAAGGCGCGGTGGCCGACAGTGAAATGTGGCGCACCTTCAACTGCGGCATCGGCTTTGTGCTGATCGTCGCCCCGGACCAGCTTGAGGCCGTGTCCGCTGCGGTCAAGGCGCAGGGCCTGGAGCACTGGACGATCGGCCAGGTGGTCACCGCCCAGGGCGGCGAACGCGTCCACATCGCCTGATCCACTGGACAAAGGAACCCGCATGGACGCACCCCCTCCCTTGTCGTCGACGCCGGCTCCGTCTGTGCTGCCGCCGAACCCGGCCGTGCCGGTGTTCGGCCCGCAGGACGCCACCCAGCTGCGCCAACTGGCGATCGGCCACTACGTGGTCGCCGGCCTGATGGCGGTGTTCTCGCTGATCTTCATCCTGCACATCGTGCTGGGCATCGCCATGCTGTCCGGCTCGCTGCCGATGAAGTCCGGCGGTGAACCGTCTTCGCCGGAAGAACAGCAGTTCGTCGGCTGGCTGTTCACCGTGATGGGTTTCTGCATCGTGCTTGGTGGGCTGACCCTGGCCGGCTTTGTCGCCTATGCCGGCCGCTGCCTGTCGCAGCAGCGCCGCTACCTGTTGTGCATGATCGTGGCGGGGCTGTCGTGCCTGTTCACCCCCATCGGCACCATCCTCGGCGTGTTCACCCTGGTCGTGCTGCAGCGCCCGCAGGTGAAGGCCGCCTTCGCTGGCCAGGCGGGTGTGGCATGAGCGATGGATTGAACCCGCCACCCCTGCCCCGGCAGACCCTGGCCGACCTGCAGACCGCCAGCCACCTGCACAACCTGAAGATCCTGTTCTATGCACTGGCAGGCTTCCATTGGCTGGCAGCGCTGGTGTTCCTCGGTTTTGTCGGCATCGTCGCCTTCGAACGCGGCATGGATGACGGTGCCGTGCTGGCGACGGTGTACGGCGCGGTGTCGCTGCTGGCCATCGGGCTGGGCTTCCTGCAGCTGCGCACCGCGCGACTGCTTGGCCAGCGCAGCAATCTGGCCTGGTGTCGCGGCGCGGCCTGGGCAGCGGTAATGGCCGGCCCGCTGGGCATGGCGTTGACCGCCTACGCGGTGTATTTCCTGCGCAAACCGGAGATCGCTGCACTGTTCGACCGCGGCGACCACGTCAGCGTCTGAGCTGGCAGGCGCATGTTCCGTCCCTTCTGCTGATTGCTCCGACATGTCCACGCCCGCCGCCTCCACGCTCGCCAGCAACCGCGCCACCCACTCACTGTCGGGACCGAAGAAGGTCGCGCTGGCTGCGGTGTTGTGCATATTCGCAGCAACCTGGATCCATCCGCTGTGGCCGCTCGAGCAGACCCTGCACAGCTCGCTGACCGTGATCGGCCTGCTCGCCCTGTGGTGGGTGGACCGGCGCTGGCAGCTGGACAACGGCGCGTTCATCGCCATCTGCGGCTTCATCGCCATTCACTGCGTGGCCGCGCGCTGGCTGTATTCCAACGTTCCCTATGACGCCTGGCTGCAGTCGCTGCTCGGATGGTCGCCGGATGCCGCCTTTGGCTGGCAGCGCAACCACTTCGATCGCCTGATCCACTTCCTCTATGGCGTCTGCTTCACACCGGCGTTGCTGCAGCTGGCGCGACAGTCCTGGCCTGCGCTGCGCATCGGCCAGGCATTCACCCTGGCGGTGATGGCAGTGATGTGTTCCAGCCTGGTGTATGAGTGGCTGGAATGGGGCATCGCCCTTGCCCTGTCGCCGGAAGCGGCCGAGGCCTACAACGGCCAGCAGGGCGACATGTGGGACGCGCATGCGGACATGCTGCTGGCGACCCTGGGCAGCCTGTTGCTGTGGCCGTTGGTGCGCCGGAGCGCGGGGCGATGAGCATCTGCCGAATCGCCGTGCTGGCCTCCGGTCGCGGCAGCAACCTGCAGGCCATTGTCGACGCCATCGCGGCAGGGCGACTGCAGGCCGAGATTGTCGGCGTGTTCTCCGACCGCCCCGATGCGACCGCACTGGAGCGGGTGGCAGCGGATCGACGCTGGGGGCATGCGCCGAAGGAGTTCAGCGACCGCGCCGCCTACGAGCAGGCGCTGGGTGATGCGCTGGCTGCATCCGCCCCGGACTGGATCGTCTGCGCCGGCTACATGCGCATCCTGGGCGCCGATTTCGTGCAGCGGTTCAATGGCCGCCTGGTCAATATTCATCCCTCGCTGCTGCCGCTGCACAAGGGCCTGCACACCCATGCACGGGCGCTTGAGGCCGGCGATAGCGAGCACGGCGCCAGCGTGCACCTGGTGGTGCCGGAACTGGATGCCGGCGCGGTGCTGGCGCAGGCGCGGGTTCCGGTGCTTGCCGGCGATGATGCGCAGACCCTGGCCGAACGCGTGCTCGCGGTGGAGCATCCGCTGCTGATCGCCACCCTGGAACTGCTGTGTGCAGGCCGTCTGGCTGAACGGGAAGGCCAGCCGACATTCGACGGTCACCCCCTGTTTAGCCCCTTGGCTCTAGATTCCGCCGGGAACCTGAACCGGTAACGCCCGTGCACACGCCCCGCTGACTGCGGGGCTGGCATCCTGCTCCCCTCCTGCGGTTCCTGTCGGCCATGAAGACCACGACCCTGCTGCGTACAACCCTGCTGCTGCCGCTTGCCGTCCTCGCCTGTGCGGGCTGGGGCCAGGCAACAGCGCCTGCTGCGCCGGCACCTGCCGAGGTGGCGCCGCCGGTGCTGCCTGCGCTGGCCTGGGAGCCGCCGCCGCTGCAGCCGTTCAGCGCAACCTACCAGGCCTTCTACAAGAGCAAGGAAGCGGGCGACGCGACCATGCAAGTCACCCACACCGGTGGCAACCAGTGGCGGGTGGACATGCAGGTGGTCGGCCGTCGCGGCTTTGCCAGCGTGCTCGGCCTGAACATCGAGCAGAGCACCGTGTTCGAGGAGCGCAATGGCGTGTACGCGCCGCTCAGCCAGAGCACGGTGCGCAAGGGCCTGTTCCTCGGCAAGAAGGCCGTCGGCACCTACAACTGGCAGGCCGGCACCGCGCAGTGGAGTGGCGACGTGGAAAAGAAGCGCGCACAACCGATTCCGCTGCAGGCCGGCGACCAGAGCGCCCTGCTGATGAACCTGGCGATCATGCGCGATGCCCGCCCTGGCGCGGCCATGCACTATCGCTACGTCGACATGGGCAAGGTGCGCCAGCACGATTACCAGGCCGCGCCGCAGACCGAGAACGTCGAGGTCGGCGACCTGTCCTACAACGCGCTGCGGGTCTATCGGACCAACGGCGGCAACAACGAAACCATTCTCTGGATCGCCAACGGTGTCCCCACCCCGGTGCGCATCCTGCAACGCGAAGACGGCGAAGATCGCGTCGATCTGCGCCTGATCGAATACCAAGGAGTCTGAGCATGAACACCCTGACCCGCCCCCTGACCTGGATCGCCGCTGCCGCCTTGTCGGTGGCCAGCCTGCCGGCCATGGCCCTGCAGCCGTTCAAGGCCGACTACCTGGCCAGCTACATGGGCATGCAGGCCAACGGCAGCATGACCCTGGCCAGCGAAGGCAGCAACAAGTGGCGCTACAGCCTGCAGGTCAAGAACCAGCTGGCCGACCTGAGCCAGACCACCGTGTTCGAGGAGGTGCGCGGGCAGCTGCGCCCGCTCAGCAGCCAGGATCGCTCGGCGTTGCTGGTGAAGAAGCGCAATGTGCAGGCCAACTACAACTGGACCAGCAACCAGGCCACCTGGACCGGCGACATCAAGCCGGATCGCGCCGGACCGATCGCCCTGAAGGCCGGCGACATGGACGCGCTGCTGATCAACCTGGCCATTGCCCGCGACCTGGCTGCCGGCAAGCCGCTGACCTATCGCATGGTCGACGAAGGCCGCATCAAGAACATGACCTACCGCGTGGTGGGCAAGGAATCGGTGACCGTGGGCGGCAAGAGCTACGAGGCCACCAAGGTCTCGCGCGTCGACGGCAACAAGGAGCTGATCGCCTGGATCGTGCCGGAGTTCCCGGTACCGGCGCGCATGCTGCAGCGTGAAAGCGGTCGCGATGCGCTGGACCTGACCATCAAGGCGATGAACTGACCGGGGATCCGCGCCATCCACGCATGGCGTGGATCTACTTCACGTCCCAGTAGATCCACGCCATGCGTGGATGGATGTCCCAAAAAAACGCCCGCTTTCGCGGGCGTTTTTTTTATTTCTTCGGCGCTTCCGCCGGCGCGAACTCGGTGCGGCAGTCCACCCGGATCTGCTCGCCCGTGGATCGACGCACGAAGGTACGGCAATGGCGGTTGCCGTCCTGGCTGTCGTTCACCGCCACCGCGTAGAACGACTGGATGATCTCGTCACGGGTCACCGTGCCATCGCCATTCCAGTCCATGTCCTTCTGCTCGATGCCCTTGGTGATGGCGATGTTGGCGTACCAGGCGTAGCCCAGCCACGCCAGTACGATCAACACCAGCACCAACAGCGCCTTGCGGCGACGGCTGAATTTGCCGCGCAGGATCATGCGGCCACGCGCCGGATGGTGGCGCCGAGCGAAGACAGCTTCTCTTCGATGTTCTCGTAGCCGCGATCAAGGTGGTAGATGCGATCGATGGTGGTATCGCCATCGGCCATCAGGCCGGCCAGGATCAGCGATGCCGATGCGCGCAGGTCGGTCGCCATCACCGGCGCCCCGCTCAGGCGTTCGTGACCGCGCACGATGGCCGTGTGGCCTTCCACCTGGATGTCCGCGCCGAGGCGCAGCAGTTCGTTGACGTGCATGAAACGGTTTTCGAAGATCGTTTCGTTGATCACGCCCACGCCATCGGCCACGCAGTTGAGCGCCATGAACTGCGCCTGCATGTCGGTCGGGAACGCCGGGTACGGCGCGGTGGTCAGGTTGACCGCCTTCGGCCGCTTGCCGTGCATGTCCAGGGTGATGCTGTCTTCGGTGGTCTCGATGGTGGCGCCGGCTTCCACCAGCTTGGCCAGCACCGCGTCCATGGTGTTCGGACGCGCGCGGTTGACGGTGACCTTGCCACCGGTCATCGCGGCGGCCACCAGGAAGGTGCCGGTTTCGATGCGGTCGGGCAGCACTTCATGGCGGCCACCGGACAGGCGCTCGACACCTTCGATGACCAGGCGTGCGGTGCCCAGGCCTTCGATCTTCGCGCCCAGCGCGATCAGGCAGTGCGCCAGGTCGGTGACTTCCGGTTCCATCGCCGCGTTGTCGAGGATGGTGGTGCCTTCGGCCAGTACCGCTGCCATCAGCACGTTCTCGGTACCGGTCACGCTGACCATGTCGAAGGTGAAGTGGCCACCCTTCAGGCGCTTGGCGGTGGCCTTGATGAAGCCGTTCTCGACCACGATGTCGGCACCGAGTGCCTGCAGGCCCTTGATGTGCTGGTCGACCGGACGCGAGCCGATCGCGCAGCCACCCGGCAGCGACACTTCGGCCGCGCCGAAGCGGGCCAGCAGCGGGCCCAGCACCAGGATGGAGGCGCGCATGGTCCTGACCAGCTCATACGGAGCCACATGCTGGTTGACCGGACGCGGGTCGACCACGATCGCACTGCCGCGCGACAGCGTGCCTTGGTCGATGGTCACTTTTGCGCCCAGTTCGCCCAGCAGCTTCACCGTGGTCACCACGTCGTGCAGATGCGGCACGTTGGTGATCTCCACCGGCGCGTCGGCCAGCAGGGTCGCGCACAGGATGGGGAGGACGGCGTTCTTGGCGCCGGAGATGCTTACTTCACCGTGCAGCGCAGCGCCGCCGGTCACAACGATCTTGGCCATGTATTGGGGATCTTCTGCGGTTCAGCCGGCTTCGGCCGGGGTCACGGTTTTCAATGCGAGCGCGTGGATCGCGCCGCCCATCAGGTCGCCCAGAGTGGCATACACCATCCGGTGGCGGGCCAGCGGCATCTTGCCGGCAAAGGCCTCGCTGACCACGGTCGCTTCGAAATGCACGCCATCGTCACCCTGCACGTCGGCGCGGGCGCCGGGCAGGCCGGTTTCGATCAGATTGCGGATGGTGTCGGCGTCCAACGGGCTTTCCTAATAAAATGTGCGTCCATTCTACTTCCGCTGCGTGGCGTCCGCATGGCCGAATCCCTGTTGCCCCCCCGTTCCGCCGACCCAGCCGCCCTGGTCGCCAGTGGCCGGCGCGTGTTCGAGATCGAACGGCAGGCGCTGGACGCCGTGGCCGACCGCCTCGGCGACGCCTTCCAGCAGGCCTGCCGGGCGATCCTGGGCAGCCGCGGCCGGGTGGTCGCCACCGGCATGGGCAAGTCCGGCCATGTCGCACGCAAGATCGCCGCCACCCTGGCCTCCACCGGCACCCCCGCGTTCTACGTGCACCCGGGCGAGGCCGGCCATGGCGACCTGGGCATGATCACCGAGGACGACGTGGTGCTGGCCCTGTCCTATTCGGGTGAATCGGATGAGCTGCTGATGCTGCTGCCGGTGCTCAAGCGCCAGGGCAACGTGCTGATCGCCATGACCGGACGCCCGCAGTCGAGCCTGGCCAGCGCCGCCGATTTCCACCTGGATGTGAGCGTACCGGCCGAAGCCTGCCCGCTGGCGCTGGCGCCCACCTCCAGCACCACCGCCTCGCTGGCGATGGGCGACGCCTTGGCGGTGGCCCTGCTGGACGCGCGCGGCTTCACCGCCGACGATTTCGCCCGCTCTCACCCGGCCGGCAGCCTCGGCCGCCGCCTGCTGCTGCACATCACCGACGTCATGCACACCGGCGAGGACCTGCCCAAGGTCGATGTCGGCGCCAGCCTCAGCGAAGCGCTGATGGAGATGAGCCGCAAGCGCCTGGGCATGACCGCCGTGGTCGACGACCAGGGCGTGCTGATCGGCCTGTTCACCGACGGCGACCTTCGCCGCGCCCTGGACACCGATCTGGACGTGCGCACCGCCAGGATCGCCGATGTGATGACCCGGCAACCGCGCACCATCAGCGCTGACAAGCTGGCGGTGGAGGCTGCCCGGCTGATGGAAACCCACAAGATCACCGGCCTGATCGTGGTCGACAGCGAGGGCCGCGCGGTCGGCGCCCTGAACATTCATGACCTGTTGCGGGCCCGGGTGGTTTAACCGACAGTCCGTAGACCCCATTCAGTCTGTACCAACGAGCCCGCAACCACCGAGTCCGATGCCCTGATGCCCTGGTCCCCCCTGCCCGCCTTCCCCGCCCACCTGCATGCCGTTGCGGCCAATATCCGCCTGGCCTGCTTCGACGTGGACGGCACCCTCACCGACGGTCGGCTGTACTACGACAAGGATGGCAACGAGAGCAAGGCGTACTTCGTGCAGGATGGCCTGGGCCTGAAACTGCTGCAGCAGCACGGTATCCACCCCGTGCTGATCACCGCGCGCAACAGCCAGTCCGCGCTCAAGCGCGGCGCCGACCTGGGCATCGACACCCAGATTGCCGTCGGCGACAAGCTGGCCAGCGTGCAGGCGCTGTGCGCGCAGCACGGCATCGGCCTGGAGCAGGTGGCCTTCATGGGTGACGACCTGCCGGACCTGGCGCCACTGGGCGCGGTCGGCCTGGCCGTGGCTCCGGCCAATGCCCATCCGTGGATCGCCGAGCGCGTGCACTGGATCACCCGCGCCGACGGCGGCCGTGGTGCCGCACGCGAGCTGTGCGACGTGCTGCTGGCCGCGCAGGGCCGCCTGGACGCCGTGCTGGCGAGGTTCGGCGCATGAATGCCCCCACCTTGAACTGGCGGATGATCCTCGGCGTGGGCCTGCTGCTGGCGGCCCTGCTGAGCAGCTGGGCCGCGCTGCGCAACCGTGAAAAGGCACCTGTTGTCGAAGGCCAGGACGCCGGTGTGGACTACATCCTGCACGACTTCCAGATCGTCGCCCTGGACGAACACGGCAAGGAATCGACCACCCTGCGCGCGCCCCTGCTGGAACGCCAGCGTGGCGACCAGACGCTCAACATCACCACCCCGCTGTTCGAAATGCCCGACAAGGACGGCAAGCACTGGACACTGCGCGCCGAGACCGGCTGGCTCAGTGCCAAGGGCGACGAGATGAAGCTGCGGGGCAACGTCGCCGGCGACAGCCCGGCCGATCCCGGCGTGGTCCCGACCACCTTCCGCACCGACCACCTGGACGTATTCCCGAAGGACAACCGCGCCCGTACCGATGCCCTGGTGACCATGACCCGCCCGGGCATGGAGCAGTCCGGCGTCGGGTTCGAGGTGGATTCGAAGAACAACACGTATCATTTCCTCAGCCAGTCCAAAGGCCGTTACACGCCCAAGCGCTGATTCCGCCGCCCGCCCGCGACGTCTTCCCGACAGGCGCGAAGCAGGCAGCCCCCACCCGCAGCCCCCGGTCCCGCCGGAGGGCCACCACCGGTAGAACGGACCCCGATGAAGATTCCCTTTGCAGCCGTGCTCGCACTCAGTCTTCTTGTCCCCGCTGTCGCCTTTGCCAAGTCGACCGACCGCAATGAAGCGATGAACATTGATTCCGGCGCGCAGTCCGGCACCCTCACCGGTGACGGCAAGACCGTGCTGTCGGGCGGCGTGATCATCACCCAGGGCACGCTGGACCTGCGTTCGTCCGAGGCCGAGATCTACCTCAAGGGCGGCGAAGCCGTGCGCGCGGTGTTCACCGGCAAGCAGGCCAAGATGAAGCAGCAGCTCGACGATGGCAGCTGGATGGATGCGGTGGCCGACCGGATCGACTACGACATCACCACCGAGATCATCACCCTGACCGGCAACTACAAGGTCACCAGCGCGCGCGGCACCAATGCCGGCCAGCGCATGGTCTACAACACCCGCAGCGGTGAGATGAACTCCGGCGGCGATGGCAGCCGCGTGCGCACCGTGATTCCGCCGAAGAACAAGACGCCTGCGGCCGCCCCGGCTGCGGCGCCGGCGGGAGGCAAGAAGTAATGCTCGTCGCAACTGGCCTGCGCAAACGCTACAAGCAGCGCGAAGTCGTCAAGGACTTCGGGCTGACTCTGGACGCCGGCGAAGTGGTCGGCCTGCTGGGTCCCAACGGTGCCGGCAAGACCACCTGCTTCTACATGATCGTCGGCCTGGTCGGTGCCGATGCCGGCAGCATCGTGCTGGACGGCAAGGACATCACCGGCGACCCGATGTACACCCGCGCCAAGCAGGGTGTGGGTTACCTGCCGCAGGAACCGTCGGTGTTCCGCAAGCTGACCGTGGCCGACAACCTGCGCCTGGTGCTGGAACTGCGCGAGGACCTGGATTCGGCTGGCCGCGAGCGCGAACTGAACAGCCTGCTCGACGAACTGCAGCTGGGGCACGTGTCCGAACAGCTCGGTGCCAGCCTGTCCGGTGGTGAGCGCCGTCGTTGCGAGATCGCGCGTGCACTGGCCGCCAAGCCGCGCCTGATCCTGCTCGACGAACCCTTCGCCGGTGTGGACCCGATCTCGGTCGGCGAAATCCAGCGCATCGTCACCCATCTCAAGCAGCGCGGCATCGGTGTGCTGATCACCGACCACAACGTGCGCGAGACCTTGGGAATCTGCGACCGCGCGTATATCCTCGCAGAGGGCACCGTACTGGCCCAGGGCTCGCCCGAGGCGATCCTGGACAACGCCGACGTGCGCCGCGTCTACCTTGGGGATTCCTTCAAGCTGTAACCGCGGCCGCCGGGCCCTCTCCCTTCCGTTCGGCACAGGCATGAAGACTCGGCTGCAGACATCGTTGGGACAGCAGCTGGTGCTAACGCCCCAGCTGCAGCAGGCGATCAAGCTGCTGCAGATGTCCACGACCGAGCTGGAGCTGGAAATCGCCCAGGCGGTGGAGAGCAATCCACTGCTGGACTGGTCCGACAGCAGCGACGAAGGCGCCGGTGTCGACAAGGACGCCAGCAGCGACGACGCGGGCGCAGACAATGACGCCCCGCCCGACAATGCTGAAAGCAGTGGCGACGACTGGGCGCCCGCCGAGCTGGACTGGAGCAGTGGCGGCAGCGGCGGTAGTTTCGATGATGACGACGACAACGGCAGTGCTGCCGAACGCGTCGCCGAAACCGAAACCCTGGCCGACCACCTGCTGTGGCAGCTGCACCTGACCCACCTGTCCAACCGCGACCGCAGCATCGGCGCCGCGCTGATCGATTCGCTGGAAGACGATGGCTATCTGCGCGAGCCGCTCTCGGCCATTGCCGAAGCGCTGCTGCCGGCGATCCATGCCGGTGAAGACGAAATCCTGACCGTGCTGCACCAGATCCAGCGCTTCGACCCCGTTGGCGTGGCCGCACGCAGCCTCGGCGAATGCCTGCAACTGCAGCTGGACGTGCTGCCTGTCGACACCCCGTGCCTGGCCCTGGCCCGACAGGTCGCCGCCGGTCCACTGGAACAACTGCCGCGCAGCGGCGTGACCGGCCTGGCCCAGCAGCTGAAGCAGCCGTTGGCCGAGGTCGAGACCGCCGTGGCCCTGCTGCGCTCGCTGGACCCTCGCCCCGGCACCCAGATCGCTCCGCTCGCCCAGGACACCTACGTGGTGCCGGACGTGGTCGTGTGGCGGCAGAACGGCATCTGGCGCGCCGCGCTGGCCGCCCATGCCGGCCCCAAGCTGGTGATCCACCGCGGGTACGAACAGATGATCCGTCGCTGCGGTGACGCCGATGCCGGTTATCTGCGCGGCCAATTGCAGGAAGCGCGCTGGCTGCTGAAGGGCCTGCAGGCGCGTGGCGAGACGCTGCTGCGGGTGGTGCGCAGCCTGATCCAGCAGCAGGCGGGCTTCCTTGAATTCGGCGAACAGGCTCTGCGCCCGCTGACCCTGCGCGAGATCGCCGGCGAACTGGGCCTGCACGAATCCACCGTGTCGCGCGCGATCGCCCGCAAGCATGTGCGTACGCCACGCGGCACCCTGCCGCTGCGTGCCTTCTTCGCATCGGGCATCGACACCGAGGGTGGTGGCGAAGCATCCAGCACCGCCATCCAGGCCATGATCCGGCGCCTGATCGATGACGAGAACCCACGCAAGCCGCTTTCTGACGCCAAGCTGGCTGACCTGCTCAAAACATCGGGAATCCCAGTAGCGCGGCGCACCGTGGCGAAGTATCGTGAGGCCATGAACATCTCCGCCTCGCACGAAAGAGTCAGAATCGTTTGACGCGCCGCCGCGCCCGGCGGAGAGGTTCATTGGCACATCCGATCAAAGGAGAAACCCGATGCGCATCGAAACGTTTGGCAAAGATGTCGAAGTCACCCCGGCCCTGCAGTCCTATGTAGAGGAGAAGCTGGCCCGGATCGGCAAACACTTCGACCAGCACTGCGAAGCGCGGGTGACGCTCAAGCTGCAGAAGACTGAACACCACGTCGATGCCAGCCTCAATATTCCGGGTCAGACCCTGCACGCTGAAGCCAATGCGCAGACCATGTATGCCGCGATCGACCTGCTGGCGGACAAGCTTGACCGCCTGGTGATCAAGCACAAGGAGAAAAAACAGCAGCACGCACCGCTGCCGGTGGGCGACAATGGTGGCTGATGGCCACCGCTCCCGCAGACATGCCCCTGACTGACCTCCTGGCGGCCGTGCAGACCCAGCTCTGCACGGCCACCGACCGCGACAGCGTCCTGCAGGCCGCGGCCGGATTGCTGGCCTGCCGCCAGGCCAATGCCGAACAGATCTATCTCAACCTGTGCCAGCGCGAAGCGCTGGGCAGTACCGCGATCGGTTACGGCATCGCCATCCCGCATGGTCGTGCGCCGACCCTGGATCGACCCCGTGGCGCGCTGCTGCGTCTGCAGACCCCGGTCGATTTCGGTGGCGACGAGCCGGTGGACCTGGTGTTCGCCATGGCCGTTCCCGCCCACTACACCCATCAACACCTGATGCTGCTGTCCGAGCTGGCCGAGCTGTTTTCCGCGCCCTGCATCCGCCAGGCGCTGCGCGAGGCCGGTGATGCACGGGAGCTGCGCCAGGCCCTGGACCTCACCCCACCGGCGAGCGCCGCATGAATACCAGCATCACTGCCCGCGAACTGTTCGAACAGCAGCGTGAGCGGCTTGGCCTGCGTTGGGCAGCGGGCAAATCCGGCGAGAAGCGCGAGCTGGAGGCCGGTAATACGGTCTCGCGACGCCCTTCGCTGGCCGGCTATCTCAATGCGATCTATCCCAACAAGGTGCAGATCCTCGGTACCGAGGAACTGTCCTGGCTGGACGCGCTGGAACCACGCCAGCGCTGGGAGACCATCGAAAAAATCATGCAGTCGCATCCGCTGGCGCTGGTGCTGACCCGCAACCAGCCCTGCCCGGAAGACCTGCGCGCGGCCGCCGATGAATCCGGCACGCCGCTGTGGCTCTCGCCCAAGCGCGGCCACGAACTGCTCAACCATCTGTCGTACCACCTGGCGCGGACGCTGGCGCCGCGGGTGATCCTGCACGGCGTGTTCATGGAGATCTATTCCATCGGCGTGCTGATCACCGGTGAAGCGGGATCGGGCAAGAGCGAGCTGGCCCTGGAACTGCTCAGTCGCGGCCACCGCCTGGTGGCCGACGACGCCCCCGAGTTCACCCAGATCGCCCCCGACGTGCTCGACGGCACCTGCCCGGAACTGCTGCAGGACCTGCTGGAAGTGCGCGGCCTGGGCGTGCTGAACGTCCGCGAGATGTTTGGCGACACCGCTGTAAAGAAGAACAAGTACCTTCGGCTGATCGTCCACCTGACCAAGCCGATGACCGAGCCCACCCCCCATGGTTACGAGCGCCTGACCGGCGACTCGGGCACGCGCCACGTGCTGGACCTGGACGTGCCGCTGATCACCCTGCCGGTGATGCCCGGCCGCAACCTGGCCGTGCTGACCGAGGCGGCCACCCGCCTGCACATTCTGCGTACCAAGGGTATCGACCCGGCGGCGATGTTCATCGCCCGCCACAGCAACCTGCTGGAACGGCGAACGCCCTGACCCTCCTGCCCTTCGAAGAGTCCGTCCATGAGCACCGTCAGTCCCACCGCCCCGACCCTGATCATCGTCAGCGGCCTGTCCGGCTCGGGTAAATCCGTCGCCCTGAAGACCTTCGAGGACCAGGACTACTACTGCTCGGACAACCTGCCGATCCAGCTGCTGCCGGACTTCGTGCGCAATGTCCTGAGCCACCACAACGGTGCAGCAGCGCGCCGGCTGGCGGTGGGCATCGATGTACGCGGGCAAAGCGACCTGACCCAGTTGTCCAGCTGGCGGCAGCTGGCCACCGATGCCGGCGTGGACGCCAAGGTGCTGTTTTTCGAGGCCAACGATGAAACGGTACTCAAGCGCTATGCCGACACCCGCCGCCGGCACCCGCTGAGCCAGCTGGGCCTGTCGCTGCCGGAAGCGATCGCCCGCGAGCGCGAACTGATCGCGCCGCTGCGCCGCGAAGCCGATGCGGTGATCGATACCAGTGCGTTGAACGTGCATCAGCTGCGGCGCCGGATCATCACCGAATTCGCGATGGGCCATGCCACCCGCCTGTCGCTGCTGTTCGAATCGTTCGCCTACAAGCGCGGCGTGCCGGCCGAGGCCGACTTCGTGTTCGACGCGCGCGTGCTGCCCAACCCGCACTGGGATCCGGAACTGCGGGCGCTGAGCGGTCGCGAGCCCGGCGTGCGCGACTACCTGGAAGCGCAGCCGGATGTGCAGCGCTACCTGGCGCAGCTGATGGATTTCCTGGATACGTGGCTGCCCAAGCTGGGTGATGGCACCCGCAGCTATGTGACGGTGGCCTTCGGTTGTACCGGTGGCAAGCACCGCTCGGTGTTCCTGGCCGAACGCCTGGCCCGCCATGCACGTGAGATGGGCTGGGAAGACGTGGCGACGTACCACCGCGAGCAGGATTGAGGGGTGGTCGGCCGGGCTGCGCCCGGCACCCGCAGAAGCCACGGCAACGTCAACGTCAAACGCCTGCATTTCGTGGGGTGGCGGGGCAGGTCAGCAAGTGGGGGACGCTGCAAGTACGTCCATGTAAGCTCGGTCGCCGCATCCATGCGGCTCACGCCCCCGCTTGCTGACCCGCTCCGCCTTCGACAGGTTCCCGCGATCTGTCGGGACGGCGTTCTCTGCTGCTGTTGGTGGGTGTCGACCTTGGTCGACACAGTAGATCCACGCCATGCGTGGATGGCTCTCTGTCATGCATCGAAAAACGGATGGGGTCGGATCCCTTTTTCAACGGAAAAGGGCTCCGACCCGAGTAACGCTGAATACGGGACACAGTGCCCCTCTCCTGCTGCTATCGCCAATTCACCTTGACCTGTTAACGTGCAGTAATGACCTGTGGCATTCTCCTCGTAACACATCCTGGGGTCGGGATCGCCCTGCTTGAGGTGGCGACCCGGCTTCTGCGGCAGTTGCCGTTGAAAACCGAAGCTTTCGAAGTACCGTTCGACGCAGACCTGGATGCTCTGCTCCCGCTCGCCTCGGCCGCTCTGCGGCGGGTCGATGGGGGTGAGGGCGTGCTGATCCTGACCGACCTGTACGGCGCCAGCCCCGCCAACCTTGCCGGGCAGCTGGCCCGGTTGGGGACCCCGGTTCGCCGGGTGTCGGCGCTGAGTCTGCCGATGTTGCTGCGGGTGATGAATTATCCGGAACAGGGACTGGATCAACTGCCTGCCACTGCGGCGGCGGGCACCCGTAATGGAGCGATAGTCGACGATGCTTGAACGAGAACTCACTGTGAGCAACCGCCTGGGCCTGCATGCCCGGGCCACCGCCAAGCTGGTGCAGACCCTGGCGCCGTTCCGCTGCAATGTGACCATGGCCGCCAAGGGCCGTGAGATCAACGCCAAGAGCATCATGGGCGTGATGCTGCTGGCGGCAGGGCAAGGCACGCCGGTCACCATCCGCATCAACGGCGAGGACGAAGTCGCGGCGATGGACGCGGTGGTCGACCTGTTCGAGCGCCGCTTCGACGAGGACAACTGAGCGTGCCGCGCGCGCGCGCCGGCCAAGCCCCCACCGGCCAACGGCCGGTACAGCTGCTGGCCGGGCACGGCGCCGCCCGCGGTACTGCGATGGGCCGCGCCCGCGTGCGCCTGCCGCATGCGCTGGAAGTAGCCGAACAGCGCGTCACCCCTTCCCAGGTTGAATCCGAGCTGGCACGCCTGCACCGCGCCGTGGACGCGGCGCGCACGGAAATGCACGAGCTGCGCCAGCGCCTGCATGGTGCGCTGAACCAGGAAGTGGGCGAGTTCCTCGACCTGCATGCACTGTTGCTGGACGATCCCGAACTGCTGTTCGGCCTGGACGAACTGATCCGCAGCGGTCCCTACAGCGCCGGCTATGCGTTGCGACTGCAGCGCGACCGCCTGGCCAAAGTCTTCGATGGCATGGACGATGCCTACCTGAAGAGCCGCATGGACGACCTCGACCATGTGATCGGGCGCATCCATGCGTTCCTGCAGCCCGAGCGGCCGGCAGCGGTAAAGGGCCTGGCCGGTGAAATCCTGGTCTGCGACAACATCGCCCCTTCCGAGCTGGCCCAGCTGCAGTCGCACGGTGTGGTCGGCATCGTGACCAGCGCGGGCAGCGCGCTTTCGCACAGTGCGATCCTCGCCCGCAGCCTGCACCTGCCGTTGATCGTCAACGTGCCGCAGCTGCTGAGCAGGGTGATCGATGGCGACGTGCTGATCATCGATGGCGCCGACGGCAGCATCACCGTCAACCCACAGGCCGACAACCTGCGTGATTACCGCGCACGCCTGAAGGAGCACGCGCGCGAGCAGCGCGAGCTCGGCCGCCTGCGCAGCAAGCCCAGCCGTACCCGCGACCAGGTCGACATCGCCCTGCTGGCCAACGCCGAATCGCTGGAAGATGTAACCCAAGCGCATGCGCTGGGCGCGCACGGCCTGGGCCTGTACCGCACCGAATTCCTGTTCCTGCAGCGCAACGAACTGCCGGACGAAGAAGAACAGTTCCAGACCTACCGCGATGCGGCACTGGGCATGAGTGGCCGCCCGGTGACCATCCGCACCCTCGACCTGGGTGCAGACAAGGCCGACCGCACCGGCCTGACCCTGAGCAACGAGGAAAACCCGGCGCTGGGCCTGCGCGGCGTGCGCCTGTCACTGGCCCGGCCCAAGGTGGCCGACACCCAGATGCGCGCGATCCTGCGCGCCTCGGCCTACGGCAAGCTGCGCGTACTGGTGCCCATGGTCAGCACCCGCGACGAACTGCTGGCGGTACGCCGGCGCATGCTGAAACTGGGCGAGCAACTGCGCGCCGAGGGCCACATGGTGGCCGAGCATGTGCCACTGGGCGCGATGATCGAAGTGCCCGCCGCCGCGCTGGCGCTGGAGAGTTTCATCGACCTGGTCGACTTCCTGTCGATCGGCACCAACGATCTGGTGCAGTACCTGCTGGCCGCCGACCGCAACAACGAAGCACTGGGCGAACTGTATTCGCCGCTGCACCCGGCCGTGCTGCGCCTGCTGCAGATGGTGATCGAAACCGGCGCGCGTCATCGTATTCCGGTGGCGGTCTGCGGCGAAATCGCGGGCGACGCACGGATGACCCCGCTGCTGCTGGCGCTGGGCCTGACCGAATTCAGCCTGCACCCGGGCACCTTGCTGGAAGTACGCCGGGCTGTCCGTGATGCCGACCTCGGTGCCCTGCGCGCCCGCGCACCGAAGCTGCTGGGCATGCGTGACCGCCGCGGCATCGAGCGCTGGCTGGCGTTGGTGGCGGACGCGTCCTGATTCCCGCGCTACGCGCTCGCCGGGCATGGCCCGGCGCTACCGCCGCGTGCCACCCTTGGTAGCGCCGGGCCATGCCCGGCGGAATGTGTGGGCCCCGGTGGCCGCAGGCCAGCGGGGTATGCGCTGAAACATCCCCTTGCGATAATGACGCGCTGAACACCCCTGTTGCCGCATCCTTGCAAGGATCGCGGCTTTTCTTATCCCGCGGGAGCTGCGATGGCTGAGGCTGTACGCCACGACAAGACTGCGCGCCAGTTGCGGATGCTGTCCGATGCACTGGACAGCGGTCGGCTGGGCCCGGTACGCCGTCTGGTCAATACCCTGGCGCCGGCCGAGATCGGCAACCTGCTCGAATCGCTGCCACCGGGCAAACGCGAGATCGTCTGGGGCCTGGTCGATCCGGAAGACGACGGCGAGGTGCTGGTCCACGTCGGCGACGACGTGCGCGAGAGCCTGCTCGCAGACATGGACCCGGACGAGATCATCGCCGCGGTCGAAGACCTCGACATCGACGATCTGGCCGATCTGGTCGAAGATCTGCCGGACACGGTCATCGACGAAGTCCTCAAGTCGATGGACCGCGAAAACCGCGAGCGCCTGGAACAGGTGCTGTCCTACCCCGAGGACAGCGCCGGCCGCCTGATGAACCCGGACGTGGTGACGGTACGCGCCGACGTCAACGTCGATGTGGTGCTGCGCTACCTGCGCCTGCGCGGCGAGCTGCCCGACCACACCGATCACCTGTTCGTGGTCAGCCGCCGCCATCAGTACCTGGGCCGCGTGTCATTGGCCTCGCTGGTGACCCATGAAGACACCACCCCGATCAACCGCCTGATCGACGATGAACAGCCTGCCATCGATGTCGGCGAGAGCGACCAGGAAGTGGCGCGGCAGTTCTCCGACCATGACTGGATCTCCGCGCCGGTGGTCGATGACAACAACATCCTGATCGGCCGCATCACCATCGATGACGTGGTCGACATCATCCGTGGCCAGGCCGAGCACCAGGCGCTGGGCGCCGCCGGCCTGGATGAGGACGAGGATCTGTTCAGCCCGGTCTGGCGCGCGATGCGGCGCCGACTGATGTGGCTGTCGGTGAACCTGTGCACCGCGTTCCTGGCCTCCAGCGTGGTCGGCCACTTCGAAGGCACCATCGACAAGCTGGTCGCACTGGCCGTGCTGATGCCAATCGTCGCCGGGCTCGGCGGCAATGCCGGCACCCAGGTGCTGGCGCTGATGGTGCGCGGCCTGGCGCTGGGCCAGGTCGGCAGTTCCAACGCACGCACGCTGCTGTGGAAGGAAGTACGGGTCGCCCTGCTCAATGGCGTGGTGCTCGGCTCGGTGCTGGGCCTGATCGTGCTCGCCTGGTTCCACTCGCCCGGACTCTCGGCGGTGATCGCCATCGCGCTGACCTGCAACCTGTTGTTCGCGGCACTGGCCGGCGTGCTGGTGCCCCTGGGCCTGAAGCGCTTCGGCTTCGATCCGGCGCTGGCCAGCGGCATCTTCCTGACCGCAGTGACCGATTCGATGGGCTTCTTCACCTTCCTCGGCCTGGCCACCATGGTCCTGCTGCACTGACTGGAATTGCCATGGCAACGACGATCGAAAACTACTTTGCGCCGGGTTGGCGCGACCAGCCTCACACCTGCGCGGCCTGCGAGTGGAAAGGCAGTTCACGGGCAATGGTGATGGAGCTGGACGAGGACGCCACCGAGTACGTGTGCCCGGTGTGTGAGAACCCGCTGCTGGTGGTGCTGCATCCGGACATGGCCCAGGTGCAGGCCGCAGCCGCAGGCGGCAATGCCGAAGCGCAGGAGCAGCTGCAGATCATCGCCAGTTTCCCGCGCCCGCAGTGATGCGGCGCACGATGCCGGGCTGGCCGCAGCACACTACCATCGAAGCGACCTCTCCCTCATGGGAATCGCCATGCTTCGATCGTTCTCGCGCTGGCTGCCACTGCTGGCCCTGCTGATGATGACCGGGTGCGCCAGTACGCCGCCCGGTGCGCGCGGCCACTTCGAGGCCCGCGCGGTGAAGGTGGACGGCGAAACCGCCTACTACCAGGTGTTCATTCCAGCCGAAACCGCGCGCGCGTCTGGGCCGCTGCCGGTGGTGCTGTTCCTGCACGGTTCCGGCGAGCGCGGCGGCGATGGCGTGAAGCAGACCCACGCAGGCCTGGGCCCGTACCTGCGTCGGCACGCCGCCGATTTCCCCGCACTGGCGGTGTTTCCGCAGGTACCCGGCCGTGGAGAATGGAGTGGACGCAACAACCGTGTGGCCGTGGCCGCGCTCGATGCAACAATCGCCGAATTCGGCGCCGACCCTGCAAGGCAGTACCTGACCGGGATGTCGATGGGTGGCTACGGCAGCTGGAACATCGCCCTGGATGACCCGCAGCGCTTCGCCGCGATCGTGCCGGTCTGCGGTGCGGTACTGGCGCCGCGTGCGGTACGTCCCACCCTGTTCGTGGAGCAGGTGACGAACGAAGCGGATCCCTATGCAGTGATCGCGCAACGGTTGCAGCGCACCCCGATCTGGATCTTCCACGGCGCGCTGGATGATGTGGTGCCGCCGGATGACGACCGCCGGCTGCATGCCGCCTTCCAGACCGCAGGCGCGCGTGACGTGCGCTATACCGAGTACGCGGAAGGCAACCACAATGCCTGGGATGCCACCTACGCCGACGCGGCGATGTGGGCGTGGTTGTTCAAGCAGAAGCGCTGAGCGCCTGTTCTGGTAGATGCCAACCTTGGTTGGCACTGCTCTGGTAGATGCCAACCTTGGTTGGCACTGTTCTGGTAGATGCCAACCTTGGTTGGCACTGTTCTGGTAGATGCCAACCTTGGTTGGCACTGGCCTACCCAAGATCAAGCCATTCCCCGATGTTCGTCGCAGGCATGTCCACCCAAGCTTGCGCCATGCAAAACGTCCGTCTCCTGCTCGGCCGTCGCTCCAGCGTCGGCCTCAGCTACCTCCTCACTACCGTCGTGGATCGCCGCGCGCCCCTGTTCGCCAACGATGCTGCCGCAGCCCTGGCAATCCAGGAATTCCAGAGGCTCGATCAGGAAGGCTTCACCCGCTCGATCGCCTACGTAGTCATGCCCGATCACATCCACTGGCTGTTCGAATTGCGTGCAGGAACATTGGAAACCGTCATGAAGCGCTTCAAATCGCGCACGGCGCAGCAGGCAAACCGGTTGTTGGGAAGGGTCGGGCGTTTCTGGCAGGCCTGCTACCACGATCATGCGATCCGCTCGGACGAATCGTTGTACCGGCATGCGCTGTACCTGATGGGCAATCCGATCAGGGCGGGTCTGGCGACGCAGCTCGGTCAGTATCCGCACGCATGGTGCGAGTGGGAGCTGGAGGCCTTGGGTGATTGGCCGGAGGCATTCACGGACGGATAGTGCCAACCAAGGTTGGCATCTACCAAAGCAGTGCACGTGCCAACCAAGGTTGGCATCTACCAGAGCGGGGCCAGTGCCAACCAAGGTTGGCACCCACCGGCAATCAACCCAGCAGGGTTTCCAGCACGGCCATGCGTACGGCGACGCCGTTGGCGACCTGGCGCAGCACCCACGACTGCGGGCCGTCGGCCACGTCGTCGGTCACTTCCACGCCGCGGTTGATCGGGCCCGGATGCAGCACGGCTGCGTCCTTGCCGGCGCGGGCCAGGCGTTCGGTGTTCAGCCCGTACTGTGCGTGATACTGCTCCAGCGACGGCACCAGCCCCTCTTCCATGCGCTCGCGCTGCAGGCGCAGCATCATCAGCGCGTCGACGCCTTCCAGCATCGCGTCGAAATCATCACCGACCACACAGCCCTTCAGGGTGTCGTCGTCCGGCAGCAGCGACTGCGGGCCGCACACGCGGATCTCGCCCACGCCCAGCGTACGCAGCGCATGCAGGTCGGTGCGGGCCACGCGCGAGTGCTTGACGTCACCGACGATCACCACCTTCATCTTCGAGAAGTCCGGGCCCTTGGCCTGGCGCAGGGTCAGCATGTCCAGCAGGCCCTGGGTCGGGTGCGAGCTGCGGCCGTCGCCGGCATTGATCAGCGCGGTGCCCTCGCCCGCCACGGCGGCCAGCGCGGCCACGGCGCCGTCATCCGGGTGGCGTACGACGAAACCACGCACGCCCATCGCTTCCAGGTTCTTCAGCGTGTCGCACGCGGTTTCGCCCTTGCGCGTGGACGAGGTGGAGGCGTCGAAGTTGAGCACGTCCGCACCCAACCGCTGCGCCGCCAGATGGAACGAGCTGCGGGTACGGGTGGAGGGTTCGAAGAACAAGGTGCACACCGCCGATCCGCCCAGCACGTGGCGCTTGTTGCCGACACGGCCGACCGCGGCATCGCGGATCTGGCCGGCGCGGTCGAGCAGCTGCACCAGGGTGTCGCGGGGAAGACCTTCAAGCGTCAACAGGTGGCGCAGGCGGCCGGAGTCATCGAGTTGCTGGGCGGTCATGGCGGGGTTCGTATCGTCAGGGAATGGGAATGGCGTCGTCCGGCGACGACAACCAGCGGTCGATGATCACCGCCGCGGCCACGGCATCGAGGGCGGCCGCATCGCGGCGGCGCTTGCGCCCTTCGGCGCGCTCGACGGCGAAGCGGCGGGCGGCCTCGACCGAGCTGGAACGCTCGTCGATCATCACCACCGGCAGTTTGAAACGTTCCCGCAGCTGGCGGGCAAAGCCCTGCGCGCGCTTGCGGTTGGGCTGGTCCTGGCCGTCCAGGGTCAGCGGATCGCCAACCACCAGGCCATCGGGCTTCCATTCCTTGAGCAGGCGTTCGATCGCCGCCCAGTCGGGACCATTGCCGTGCACATCGACCACGGCCACCGCGCGCGCATGCGCGGCGAACGCACTGCCGATCGCCACACCGATCCGGCGCGAGCCGACATCGAAGCCGAGCACGGTGCCATCGCGGCGGATGAGGGCCGGCTCAGACATGGCCGCTGTAATCGGTCAGCCGGAACAGATCGACGCCAATGCGCGAGGCGGCACCCTGCCAGCGCTGTTCCAGCGGCAGCTGGAACACCAGCTCGGCGTCGGCCGGCACGGTCAGCCAGCTGTTTTCGGACAGTTCGCTTTCCAGCTGGCCGGCACTCCAGCCCGCGCAGCCCAGGGTGACCACGGCGTTGGCCGGGCCTTCGCCGCGCGCCATCGCCTCGAGGATGTCACGCGAGGTGGTCAGGTACAGGCCGTCACCGACGACGAGGCTGGAATCCCACGCGCGCGCATCGTCATGGATGACGAAGCCACGTTCGGGATGCACCGGCCCGCCATTGAGCACCGGACGCGCCTGCAGGACGCCATCGACGGTGGCGATGTCCATCTGCGCCAGCACTTCGCCCAGGGTGTACTCGGACGGCTGGTTGACCAGCACCCCCATTGCCCCGTTCTCGTCGTGCTGGCAGATCAGCGCAACGGTGCGGGCGAAGGTGGCGTCGATCAGCGACGGCAGCGCCACGAGCAGGTGATTGGCGAGGGAAGTCGGCGTTACTGGCATGGGCGTCATTCTAACCGCTGCGGCCGGATGCGGGCGCGAAGGGATGGGCTAGGATGGTGTGATTCCATGGAGGATTGAGCGATGCAACAGGATGCTCCGCTGCCCTGGTCGACCCGCAGCATGATCGTGCTGATCGCGCTGCTGCAGGGTCTGGCCTTGTACGCCGCACAGGAACTGGCGCCGCACTGGCCCTTCCACGATCTGGCCTGCCGCTACAGCTGGAATGCCTGGGTACTGACGGTGCCTTCGGCCATCGCCCTGACCCTGGGCCACCTGCGTGACCGGCGCCTGTGGCTGCACGCCCTGCTGGCCTCGCTGCTGGTGATCGCGCTGGCCGCATGGGTTGGCTGGAATCTTGCCGGCGTCGAAAACATCTGGGTTGCGTCCCTGCGCGATCCGCTGTCGATCAGCCTGGCCATCGCCACCTTCGTGCTGTTGCCATGGTGGCAGTTCCGTCTGCAGCACGGGCATTGGCGCGCGGACTACCCGGCGCTGTTCGAGCGGGCGTGGCAGAACGGTCTGATCCTGCTGGTCGCGGCGGTGTTCACCGGCCTGGCCTGGATGCTGTTGTGGCTGTGGGCGGCGCTGTTCTCGGTCGTGAAAGTGGACTTCTTCCATCATCTGTTCAGGGAGCGCGCATTCGTCGCCCTGGCGACCGGTACCCTGGCCGGGTTCGGCGTGCTGATCGGCCGTACCCAGCATCGCGCCATCCAGATCATCCGCCAGGTCTTGTTCGCACTTTGCCGCGGGCTGCTGCCGCTGCTTTCGTTCATTGCGGTGCTGTTCGTGATTTCACTGCCGCTGACAGGCCTGGCCTCGCCAGGTGGCTATCGCTCGCAGGCGCAGGAGCTGCTGACTCTGGCAGTGCTGCTGGTATGCATGGTCAACGCGGTCTATCAGCGCAGCGGCATCGAGCGCCCCTACCCGACGATGCTGCGCCGGGTGGTCGAGGCCAGTCTGCTGGTGCTGCCAGTGTACACAGGCGTGGCGCTGTACTCGCTGGCGCTGCGCATCGGCCAGTATGGCTGGACCATCGAGCGCTTCTGGGGCGTGGGTGTTGGCGTGCTCACCGCCGGTTACGCCGCAGGCTATGCGCTGGCGGTGGTGCGCCGGAGCGAGCGCTGGCTGCAGGGCATCGAACCGGTGAACCGGGTGATGTGCTGGGCCGTGCTGGCCTTGGCCGTGCTGGGCAATACGCCGCTGCTGGATCCAGCACGCATCGCCGCCCGCAGCCTGGCCGAGCGTGTGCGTGCCGATCCCTCCGCACTGACGGTCAATGACAGCCGCCAGCTGCGGCAGTACAACGGGCGCCCCGGCGTGGATGCGCTGCGCGCGCTGCAGCAGGACCCGGTCATCCAGGCCGACCGGCGCGCAACGGCGATCATCGCCCAGCAGATGAAGGGTGAACCCGGTGCCAGCTATACCCTGGAGGACTACGTGGAGGCGGGTGTCTACGACCTTCTGACGCTGAAGCAGCGCATCACACTGGCCAAGGGCAGCGCATCGCCGCCGGACACCTGGTGGACAAGCGTGCTGGAGCATATGGATGCAAGCGACTGCGTGAAGGAAGACAACGGCTGCATCGCCCTGCAGCGCGATCTGGATGGCGATGGCCAGCAGGAGGTGCTGCTGTGCAAGGAGGGCCGCAGCCGGGGGCCGGAGTGCGCGCTGCATGTCTGGCAGGACGCCCAGTGGCGGGAGGCGGCCGAGGTAAACTTCCGCGAAGACGATGGCAAGGCGGCGAACCAGGCGCTTCGCGACGGCCAGCTACGCATTGCGCCCAGCCGTTGGCCCGATCTTTCGCTGGGCGACCAACCGGCTGACATCCACCACTCCCATGACTTCGGCAGGATGAAGGAAAAGCAATGAGCGGATACTGCCGCATCGCCCCGGGCCACCCGGTGCACGAGTACTACCACGCCAACGAATATGGTTTCCCGCAGCGTGATGAGCGCGAGCTGTTCGAGCGCCTGCTGCTGGAGATCAACCAGGCTGGCCTGAGCTGGGAAACCATCCTGAAGAAGCGCGAGGGGTTCCGCGCGGCCTATGACGCCTTCGACGTCGATCGCGTCGCCGCCTATGCCGAGCAGGACATCGAGCGCCTGCTGTCGGACCCCGGCATCATCCGCAACCGCTTGAAGGTGCTGGCGGCGATCCACAACGCACAGGTGATCCAGCAGCTGCGCCAGAGCCACGGCAGCTTCGCCGCATGGCTGGACGCGCACCACCCGCGCAGCAAGGCCGACTGGGTAAAGCTGTTCAAGAAGACGTTCCGCTTCACCGGCGGCGAGATCACCGGCGAGTTCCTGATGAGCCTGGGCTACCTGCCGGGCGCGCATGCCGAGGACTGCCCGGTGCACGCCACGCTGCTGAAGCTGGCGCCACCGTGGCTGCAGTCATCGCCCCGCTAATGCCGGCGACTGGCCGGCATTGCCCTTGAGCCGTCAGACGCCCATGTAGCGGCCCGGGCGGTGGTTGAACATCAGCACCAGGCTGAGCACCACCGCACCGATGGCCGAGTACATCACCTTCGACGGCGACAGCACGAAGAATGCGGCCACCATCAGGCATGCATCGAAGGACATCTGCACCTTGCCGGCACTCCAGCCGCGGGTGCGCTGCAGGTACACCGCCAGGATGCCGATGCCGCCGAGGCTGGCGCGGTGGCGGATGAAGAACAGGATGCCCAGGCCGGACAGCGCGCCACCGACCAGCGCCGAGTACAACGGCGCGATATGCGAGAAGTCGGCCCAGCGCGGCAGGATGTCGGTCAGCAGGCCGCAGGCGGTGACCGCCGCGAACGTCTTCAGGGTGAATTCCCATCCCATGCGGCGCACGGCCACCCAGTAGAACGGCAGGTTGACCAGCACGAACACCAGGCCGAAGTTCCAGCCCATGGCGTAGTGCAGCAGGAAGGCCATGCCGGCCATGCCGCCGATCATCAGCCCGCCCTTGGCGAAGATGGCCAGGCCCAGCGAGGCCACCAGCATCGCCAGCACCATGCCCTGCACGTCCTCGGCGACCGAGTGGCGCAGTGCCTTCTCGTCGGCGGGGGTGCCGGCAACATCGGGCGGCGGGGTCAGCGGACCAGCGGTGACCAGGTGGCCGTCAGCGTCGTCGCACGGCGCCGGGCCATGGGATTGGAGGGACATACAGGTGGGGGCACTACGGGTGGGGAGCGGTATTAGACACGATCTGCATGACAGTTGCAGATGAAATCGTTCAGTTGGGAGTTCCGGCGAACGACGCAGCCCCTCGTGGCTGGGCGTATCAACAGCAAAAGCCGCGCTTGGCCGGGGGAGATGGGTTCGCGGGGGGCGCCGTGAACCCGTCCTTGGGGGCTTGGCCGCGGCATCCATGCCACGGACACCCCCGCGAACCCATCTCCCCCGGCCTTGGACAATTTCCGTGCGCGTCCAGCCACGTAAAGAGAAAAGAAGAGCAGAAGCGGGTCGCTGCGCTCGGTGGAGCGGTTGTCTCAGCGCTGGGTGGCCAGGTGGTGGGCGACCAGGGCGTTTGCATGGCCATGGCCCAGTCCGTGCTCGGATTTCAGGAAGCTGACCAGCTCCATGTGCTTCAGCCCCGGCCGTTTGGCCAGCAGCCCCAACCAATGTGCCACCGGCTGCCCGTAGGTCTTCTCGATGGACGGAAAGTAGGACGCCGGGCCCTTGGGTTTGCTGTCGGTGCTCATGTGCTGCTCCCTGTTGTTTGGAAAGTACCCATTCGACGAACCACGGAACCACAAATCGACATCGGCATTTACCGACCAGCGCTGGTACCACCGGGCACGCATCCACGCATGGCGTGGATCTACGTGTCGACCAAGGTCGACACCCACCAAGAGCAGGCCATGCCATTCCGACAGGTCGCGGAGCCCTGTCGAAGGCGGGGTGGGTCCGGTTGCGGGGGTGTCCGCGGCATGGATGCCGCGGCCAAGCCTACAGGGACGTATTCACGGCGTCCCCCGCAACCGGACCCACCCTGCCATCCCACGGAATGCACGCTGTTGCTGTTGCTTCGGCTGTTGCTGTTGAGGTTGCCGGCCAGCGGCCGGCACTACCACGGGCGCCGGGCGCAGCCCGGCCGTATCATCCCCTCATGCCGCGTGAAAACCTCAACGACCTGCAAGCCTTCGTCCACGTCGCCCGCGAAGGCAGCTTCACCAAGGCCGCCGCCCAGTTGGGCGTGTCCCAGTCCGCCCTCAGCCATGCCATGCGTGGGCTGGAAGAACGGCTGGGCGTGCGCCTGCTGACCCGCACCACCCGCAGCGTCGCCACCACCGAGGCCGGCGCCCGTCTGCTGGAGACACTGGCCCCGCGCCTGGCCGAGATCGAAGACGAACTGGCTGCACTGGCCGAATATCGCGAGCGGCCCGCAGGCACCATCCGCATCAATGCCACCGGCCACGCCGCCGAATACCTGGCCTGGCCAAGGCTGGCGCCGCTGCTGCAGCAGTACCCCGACCTGAAGGTCGAGCTGACCACCGATTACGGCCTGGCCGACATCGTCGCCGAGCGCTATGACATCGGCATCCGTCTCGGTGAGCGCCTGGCACGCGACATGGTGGCGCTGCCGATCAGCCCGCCGCTGCGCATGCGCGTGGTGGGCGCGCCGTCGTACTTCCGCCAGCACGTGGCGCCGGTGCACCCGCACGATCTGGCCGGGCACAACTGCATCACCCTGCGCCTGCCCACCCATGGCGGCCTGATGCCGTGGGATTTCGGCCAGGACGGCAACGAGCTGAGCATCCGCGTCTCTGGTCAGTGGACCTTCAACACCATGGGCATGACGCGGGCGGCAGCATTGGCTGGCAGTGGCCTGGCCTGGCTGCCCGAGGACCAGGTGCAGGCGGCCCTGCAGGAGGGCCAGCTGCAATCAACACTGGATGACTGGTGCCCGCACTTCGACGGCTACTACGCGTACTACCCGTCGCGCCGGCATGTCACCGTGGCGATGCGCACCGTGCTTGATGCGCTGCGTGGGCCGATGATGGATTGAGGAGTGCGGACCAACGGTCCGCACCCACCACAGGCCGAGAGTCCGCACCCACCATAGAACGCACCCACTGCGATCAGCCCTTGGCCTGTGCCGCACGTTGTGCGTTGTAGCGCTCGCCGACGATGGCGATCTCCTGCAGCGTCTGCGCGATACGCTCCAGCTCGGCCGGCGACAACTGCAGGTCGGCGGCGGCCAGATTCTCTTCCAGGCGATGGACCTTGGTCGTACCCGGAATCGGCACGATCCACGGCGCCTGCGCCAGCAGCCAGGCCAGCGCGACCTGTGCCGGAGTGGCGCCGCGCGCCGCCGCGATCGTGGTGATGCGATCAACCAGCGCTTGATTGGCCCGACGTGCTTCCACTTCGAAACGTGGCACGGTATTGCGGAAATCGTTGTCGGCGAAGGTGGTGTCGGCGTTGATCGCGCCGGTCAGGAAGCCGCGACCCAGCGGACTGAACGGGACGAAGCCGATGCCCAGTTCCTGCAGCGCCGGCAGCAGTTCGCGTTCCGGCTCACGCCACCACAACGAGTACTCGCTCTGCACAGCAGCCACCGGCTGCACGGCATGGGCGCGACGCACCGTGGCCGCACTGGCTTCGGACAAGCCGAAGTGGCGCACCTTGCCCTCGGCGATCAGGTCACGCACGGTACCGGCGACGTCCTCGATCGGCACGTTCGGATCCACACGGTGCTGGTAAAACAGGTCGATATGGTCCGTGCGCAGGCGCTTGAGGCTGGCTTCGGCCACCGCGCGGATGTTCTCCGGGCGACTGTCCAAGCCGGTGTCGACCTGTGCGTCCTTGAAGCCGAACTTGGTGGCGATCACCAGCTTGTCGCGGTGCGGTGCCAGCGCTTTGCCGAGCAGATCTTCGTTGGTATACGGCCCGTAGACTTCGGCGGTGTCGAAGAAGGTCACGCCGCGTTCGACCGCCGCATGCAGCAGGGCGATGCCCTGGCTCTGCTCGACGGCGGGACCGTAGCCATGGCTCAGGCCCATGCAGCCCAGGCCCAGGGCGGAGACTTTCAGGCCGCTGCGGCCGAGTTCACGTGTCTGCATCGTCGTGCTCCAGTAGGGGAGCGATGACGATACGCCTGCAGGGCCGGTGGATTGAACGACCTGGATGGCAGTCGGTCATGACTGGATTTCATGAATGCCGTCCAGCCACCCATCGCACTGGCGCCGGTGGCCGGCGCCGCCGTTACCGGACCTCGGAAATCTCCACCCCATCCAGCCCCTGCGACAGGGTGCGGGCATCGCCGCCCTGGCTGAGCTTGATGCGCAGGCGCACTTCGTTCTGCGAATCGGCGTAGCGCAGTGCGTCCTCGTAGCTGATCTCACCGGCCTGGTACAGCTCGAACAGGCTCTGGTCGAAGGTCTTCATGCCCAACTGGACCGATTCCTTCATCAGCTCCTTCAGCTTGTGGATCTCGCCGTCGCGGATGTAGTCCTGCACCAGCGGCGTGCCCAGCAGGATCTCCATCGCGACCTTGCGCGAGCGGCCATCCGGCGACGGAATCAACTGCTGCGCGACCACGCCCTTGAGGTTCAGCGACAGATCCATCAGCAGCTGGTTGCGGCGATCTTCCGGGAAGAAGTTGACGATGCGGTCCATCGCCTGGTTGGCATTGTTGGCGTGCAGGGTGCACAGCACCAGGTGACCGGTTTCAGCGAAGGCGATGGCGTGGTCCATGCCCTCGCGGGTACGCACCTCGCCGATCATGATCACGTCCGGGGCCTGGCGCAGGGTGTTCTTCAGCGCGGCTTCCCAGCTGTCGGTATCGATGCCGACTTCGCGCTGGGTGATGATGCAGCCCTCGTGCTTGTGCACGAATTCGATCGGGTCTTCGATGGTGATGATGTGCCCGGTCGAATTCTGGTTGCGGTAGCCGATCATCGCGGCCAGCGACGTGGATTTACCGGTACCGGTAGCGCCGACGAACAGGATGATGCCGCGCTTGGTCATCGCCAGCGTCTTGATGATCGGCGGCAGGCTCAGCTCTTCCACGGTCGGGATGCGCGTCTCGATGCGACGCAGCACCATGCCGACCTGGTTGCGCTGGTAGAAACAGCTCACACGGAAGCGGCCGACACCGGACAGGCCGATGGCGAAGTTGCATTCGTGGGTCTTTTCGAATTCCTCGCGCTGCGCCGGCGTCATCACGTTCAGCACCAGGTCGCGGCTCTGCTGCGGCGTCAGCGGAGTCTGGGTGATCGGCGAGATCTTGCCGTTGACCTTGATCGCCGGCGGCATGCCAGCGGTGATGAACAGGTCCGAGGCGCGCTGGTGCGCCATCAGCTTGAGGAACGAAGTGAAATCGATGGTGGTCGCGGTGGTGTTCACGGCGGGCTCCCAATGGGGCATGTACCAGGAATCGGTCGGTGGAGGAAACAGCGCGGGGCCGATGGCGTAGTGCTGCGCCCTGCCCCGTCATTGCCTCGCCTTACTCGAACAGACGCTTGTCCTTGGCGTATTCGCGGGCCTGGTTGCGGGTGATCAGGCTGCGCTTGACCAGGTCCTGCAGGTGCTGGTCCAGGGTCATCATGCCGTACTGCTGGCCGGTCTGGATGGCCGAATACATCTGCGCCACCTTGTCTTCGCGGATCAGGTTGCGGATGGCCGGGGTGCCGACCATGATTTCCCACGCAGCAGTACGACCGCCACCGACCTTCTTCAGCAGCGCCTGCGAAATGACCGCGCGCAGCGATTCGGACAGCATCGAGCGCACCATCGGCTTTTCGCCGGCCGGGAACACGTCGATGATGCGGTCGATGGTTTTGGCCGCCGAACTGGTATGCAGGGTGCCGAACACCAGGTGGCCGGTTTCCGCGGCGGTCAGCGCCAGGCGGATGGTTTCCAGGTCACGCAGTTCGCCGACCAGGATGATGTCCGGGTCCTCACGCAGCGCCGAGCGCAGCGCCTCGTTGAAACCATGCGTATCGCGATGCACTTCGCGCTGGTTGATCAGGCACTTCTGCGAGGTGTGCACGAATTCGATCGGATCCTCGACAGTGAGGATGTGGCCGTATTCGTTCTTGTTGATGTAGTCGATCATCGCCGCCAGCGTGGTCGACTTGCCCGAACCGGTCGGGCCGGTCACCAGGATCAGCCCCTGCGGCTGCTGGATCACCTCGCGGAACAGCGGCGGGCAGGCCAGGTCTTCCAGGGTCAGCACTTCGGACGGAATGGTACGGAATACCGCACCGGCGCCGCGGTTCTGGTTGAACGCATTGACACGGAAGCGCGCCAGCGACGGGATCTCGAAGGAGAAGTCGACTTCGAGGAATTCCTCGTAATCGCGGCGCTGCTTGTCGGACATGATGTCGTACACCAGCGCATGGACCTGCTTGTGGTCCAGGGCTGGAATGTTGATCCGGCGAACGTCGCCGTCCACGCGGATCATCGGCGGCAGGCCTGCGGACAGATGCAGGTCGGACGCTTTGTTCTTTACGGAAAACGCCAACAGCTCGGCGATATCCATGAGCGGCTACTCCCCAATAACGGCTTCGACTGGAAGGATCTTTCCCCGGGCGGCAGTATAGCCTCCTGATTGAACGGAACGCGTTACGTGGCCACTCCCCTGCCCCAGATCCTGAGCAACCTGCACAACGCCGCCGATGCCGCCGGGCGGCCACCGCCGCGCCTGCTGGCGGTGTCCAAGACCCAGCCGGCCGAGGCCGTCGCGGCCCTTGCCGCGCAGGGCCAGACCGCCTTCGGCGAGAACTACGTGCAGGAGGCGTTGGCCAAGATGCAGGAGCTGCAGCGTCTGGGGCTGGAATGGCACCTGATCGGCCACCTGCAGTCGAACAAGGCCGAACCGGTGGCCATGCACTTCGACTGGGTGCAGAGCGTGGACCGGCCCAAGCTGGTCACCGCCCTGGCCCGCTACCGCCCCGCTGAACGCGGCCCGCTGAACGTGCTCATCCAGGTCAACATCGATGACGAATCGAGCAAGCACGGTTGTGTGCCGGAGGACGTCGAGGCGCTGGCCGCGGCCATCCTCGCCGAACCCAACCTGCGGTTGCGCGGCCTGATGGCGATTCCTGCGCCGTGGCCCGAGGCCGAGCGCCGACGCGATGCGTTCGTGCGCATGCGCACACTTTTCGAGGCACTGGCGGCCCGTCATCCCCAAGTGGACACCCTGTCGATGGGTATGAGCAGCGACTACGCTGAAGCCATTGCCGAAGGTGCCACCCTGGTGCGCATCGGCACCGCCCTGTTCGGCGCGCGTCCGCGCCCGGCCTGATTCCAAGGAGATTCTCATGGCAGCTGATTCCATCACCTTCATCGGCGGCGGCAACATGGCACGCAGCCTGATCGCCGGCCTGATCCGGCAGGGCGTGCCGGCCACGCATATCCACGTGGCCGAGCCGGTGGCCGGACTGCGGGAAGCACTGGCTGCCGATTTCGGCGTGCAGACCCATGACAACGCGGCCGACGCCGCAGCACACGGCGATACGTGGCTGCTGGCAGTGAAGCCGCAGGTGCTGCGCGATGTCTGCCAGTCACTGCAGGTACTGGCGCAGGCGCAGAAGCCCTTGGTGATCTCGATCGCCGCCGGCATCACCAGCCCGCAGCTGCAGCGCTGGTTGGGTGGCTCGCTGCCGGTGGTGCGCGCGATGCCCAACACGCCGGCGCTGCTCGGTGCCGGGGTCACCGGTCTGTATGCCACGCCGTCGGTGGATGCGCAGCAGCATGCGCAGGCCGAACGTGTGTTGGCCAGCGCGGGACGCACGGTGTGGATCGACGATGAAGCACAGATGGATTCGGTCACTGCCGTATCCGGCAGTGGCCCGGCCTATGTGTTCCTGCTGGCCGAAGCGATGGAAGCGGCGGGTATCGCACAGGGCCTGCCTGCAGAGGCGGCGCGCACGCTGGTGGTGCAGACGCTGCTGGGCGCCTCGCGCATGCTGGACGAAGCCGGTGAAAGCCCAGCCGAACTGCGTCGCCGGGTGACCTCGCCCAACGGCACCACGCAGGCGGCGATCGAGAGCTTCCAGGCCGGCGGGTTTGAAGCGTTGGTGGGAAAAGCACTACGTGCAGCGCAGGTGCGTGGGCGGGAGCTCTCTGCAGCGAATGATTGAAACAGGTATGCCGACCAACGGTCGGCACCCGCCGCCATCCACGCGCGGCGTGGATCTACGTGCCCAACTTGGCCATGACGAAATCGACGAAACACTGCAGACGCGGTCGTGGGCGACGGTCGGGGAGGTAGATCAGGTGCATCGGCCGTGGCTCGGGCAGATGGTCACGCAGCAGGGGCTTCAATCGTCCTGCCGCGATTTCACCAGCAAGCAGCGCCGTCGGCTGCAGCACCAGGCCCGCACCCGCCACGGCTGCTTCGCGCAGCGCGTAACCGTCATTGCTGGTCAACCGTGCTTCCCAGTCCACCTGTTCGCCGTTGGCCAACTGCCAACCGTGACCACCGCGCCAGGCCAGGTGGCTCAGGCAATCATGTCCTTCAAGATCGGCCGGCGTGCGCGGCGTACCGCGGCGGCGCAGGTACGACGGTGATGCGCACAGGCTCATCGCATACGGCGGCAGCGGCCGCGCCACCAGTTCCTGCGACGGCAGCGGACCGACGCGTATCGCTGCATCGAAACCATCCTCGATCAGATCGATGCGGCGATTGCTCAGGTCCAGTTCGAGGTTCAGCAGCGGCTGTGCCCGCAGCAGCTCGGCCAGCAATGGCGCCAGGACACAACTGCCCCAGGTGGTCGGCGCACTGACCCGCAACAGCCCGCGCGGCTGCACCTGCAGCCCGGCCACGTCGGCCTCGGCCTGCTGCACCTGTTCCAGCACCTGCCGGCAACCGGCCAGATAGGCATTGCCGGCTTCGGTCAGGCGTTGGCGCCGGGTGTTCCGCTGCAGCAGCGCGGTGCCCAGATGCGCTTCCAGCTGCTGGATGTACTTGCCGACCATCACCGCCGAGACCTGCAGCTGGCTGGCCGCAGCGGAAAAACTGCCGTGCTCGGCCACGGCGACGAAGGCCTGCATGCAGCGCAAGGTATCCATTACAAACCCATGGTTAGGAATATGCGAATCATACGCCCCTTACCAAACCAGCCAGCGACGGCGCAGACTGCGTCCATCCCCTCTCGCAAGGAACTGTCATGAAGATTCTTCTCGTCGGTGCCAGCGGCACCCTCGGCCAGGCCGTTGCCCGCCACCTGGGCCAGCAGCACGAGATCCTCGCAGCCGGCCGCCGCAGCGGCAGCCTGCGCGTGGACCTCACCGACGACGCCAGCGTGCGCGAGCTGTTCGCGCAGACCGGCCCGGTCGATGCAGTGATCTCCACCACCGGCAAGCTGCATTTCGGCCCCCTGCAGCAGATGACACCCGAACAGTTCAACGTCGGCCTGCAGGACAAACTGCTCGGTCAGGTGCGCCTTGCACTGGCCGCGCAGCACCATCTCAACGCGGGGGGCTCGATCACCCTGACCAGTGGCATCGTCAGCGCGCAGCCAATCCGCGATGGTGCCAACGCCACCGCCGTCAACCATGCACTGGAAGGTTTCGTGCGCGCGGCGGCGCTGGAACTGCTGCCGCGCGGGCTGCGCATCAACGTGGTCAGCCCGAACGTGCTGGTGGAATCGATGGAGGCCTACGCTCCGTACTTCCCCGGCTTTGAAGCAGTCACCGCACAGCGCGCGGCGCTGGCCTTCCAGCGCGCGGTGGAAGGCATCCAGAGCGGCGAAACGATCACGGTCTGGTGACGGGCGTGCCGACCAGGGTCGGCACCCACCAGCACGGTCAGCCCCAGCGCATCGGGCCGTCGCCGCGCTCGCCGAGCACATCATCCGGGTTGGCCAGGCGGCAACGCTTCAGTGACAGGCAGCCGCAGCCGATGCAACCGGTCAGCTCGTCGCGCAGCAACTGCAGCATGTGGATGCGTTCTTCGAGCTCCACCTGCCAGCGTGCCGACAGCTTGGCCCAGTCGGCCTTGGTCGGCGCCCGCCCCTGCGGCAGGCTCTCGAACGCACGCGCCACCGCCTCCAGCGGCATGCCCACGCGTTGCGCCACGCGGATCACCGCCAGCCGCCGCAGCACATCGCGGGCGTAGCGGCGCTGGTTGCCCGACGTGCGCAGGCTGCTGATCAACCCCTTGCGCTCGTAGAAATGCAGCGCAGAAACCGCTACGCCACTGCGGCGGGCGACATCGCCGACGCTCATGTCCTGTGCCAGCATCGATTGACCTCAACTTTGGTTGAGGTGGCATGCTGCTACCATCGCCGCCAGATGACAAGCGCGGCCCGTCCGCCACCCGCAGGAACCCGATGCCCTCCCCCGCTGCCACGGCCGATCCGGTCGATTCCTCCATCCTGTCCGCGCGCTACCGCGCCACCACCGTGGGCATGGTCGCCCTGGTCTCCCTGCATGCGTTCGAGGCGCTGGCGGTAGCCGCCGCCATGCCTACCGTAGCCGAGGCCCTGGATGGCCTGCGCCTGTATGCGCTGGCCTTCGGTGGCACCTTGGCCACCAGCGTGATCGGCATGACCCTGGCCGGCCGCTGGGCCGACCGCCACGGGCCGGCACGGCCGTTGTGGTGGGGTCTGGCCTGCTTCGTGCTGGGCCTGCTGCTGGCCGGCTTCGCGATGCGCATGGGCATGCTGGTGGCCGGCCGTCTGCTGCAGGGCCTCGGCGCCGGTGCCATCTCGGTCTCGCTGTATGTGATGGTCGGCCGCACCTATCCCGAGCATCTGCGGCCGAAGGTATTCGCCGCGTTCTCTGCCGGTTGGGTGGTGCCCTCGATGATCGGCCCGGCATTGAGCGGGGTGATCGTGCAGCACCTGGGCTGGCGCTGGGTGTTCCTGGCGGTGCCGCTGCTGGCGATACCGGCCGGCCTGCTGCTGCGACCGGCGCTGGCGCGCATGCAGGCGCCAGCGACCGGTGTTGCCGATGATGGCCGCGGCAGCATCGTGCGCTGGGCCACCGGCGCGTCCCTTGCTGCCCTGCTGCTGTACCTGGGTGGGCAGCAACAGGGCGTGCCGGCGCTAGTGTGCATCGGCGTGGCAATGCTGGCGCTGTTGTTCTGCGTGCATCGCCTGTTGCCGGCCGGCACCCTGCGCCTGCGCCGCGGCCTGCCCAGCGTGATCGCGCTGCGCGGTGTGGCCGCTGCCGCGTTCTTCGCCTGCGAGGCCTACCTGCCCCTGCTGCTGCAGCGCGAGCGAGGGCTGTCGCCCAGCTGGGCCGGTGCCGTGCTGAGCCTGGGTGCACTGGGCTGGTTCACCGGCTCGTGGCTGCAGGGCCACCAGCAGCGCGGCTGGTCGCGCCAGCAACTGCTGCGCGTGGGCACGCCGCTGATGACCGTCGGCATCGCCGCGACGCTGGCGGTGCTGTTCACTGCGGTGCCACTGCCGGTCGCACTGGTCGGCTGGACGCTGACCGGCTTCGGCATGGGCATGATCTACGCCAGCCTGTCGGTGCTGACGTTGTCACTGTCACCGCCGCACGAACAGGGCGCGAACACCTCGGCCCTGCAGTTGAGCGAAGCGCTGTCGGTGACCACCGCACTGGCGGTATCCGGCGCGCTGTTCGCGTTGTTCGTGGAAAGCGCCCCGCATACCGGTTACATCATGTGCCTGGCCATCACCCTCGGCCTGGCCGCGTTCGCCACCGTGATCGCCAGGCGGGTGTAGACACGCCGCGGGTTCCGCCGGGACACGCCCGGCGGAACCCGCGATCAGGGGCGCGCCACCGTGCCCACTTCATCGATGTCCTGGTGCAGGATGCGGCGTACTTCCAGCACTGCCTGCGGGGTTTCCTGCACGCTGTGGCCGGAAATGATCACCTTCTCCGACAGCGCGCCGGGCAGGTGCGAACTCCAGTACGGCACCAGCCCATCGTCGGACTTCTCCACCGGCAGTTCCGGTTTGCGCTGGGCGATGATCGAGTGGTACTTCAGGCCCGGCGTGATCGGCAGCTGTGCAGCGGCTTTCACGAACGGGTCGCTGGCCTTGAGGTTGTCGATGCTGTTGGGAATCTTCGGCTTGGCCGTGCCATCCACCTGCTGCTCGGCCTGCGCCAGGGCCAAAAACACATCCTCGAACTTGCCGAGGATGGTCAACGGCAGGCGAACAAGGCGGCCGATCAGGCGGCCGACCTTGTTGCCGGCGATGTCCGTGCCCTGGTGCGGGGCCGCGATGAAGATCGCACGCTCCACGTTCGGTTCGGCCTTGAAGTGCAGCAGCGGACCGAGCTTGGACTGCACCCGCTTCAGGCGTTCGCCCTTCAGGTCATAGTTGGCCAGCAGATCGTTCCACAGCACGTCGCCCGAGTCGCTGACCAGCAGCCGCGCCAGCACGCCGCCCATGCTGTGGCCGATGTAGACCATGTCCTTGGAGGCACGCGTGCTGCCGTTCGGGTCGAAGTGCTTCAACGTGTCGTTGAATGCGTTGGCGATCTCATAGCGGTTCAGCGCGATCGGCGCATTGGTCGGGTAGTACACCTGCCACACCTGGAACTGCTGGCGCAGTTCGGGGTCACCCATGATCTCGTTGGCCAGGTTCACCCACGCTTCCGGGCTGCTGCCCAGGCCATGCAGCATGAAGATGATGCGGCGGTTCGGATCCCACGGCTGCATCAGGTAAATGTGCGGCTCGCCGATGCCCTCGCTCATGCCGAACAGGGTACGCAGCGACTGCGTGGCGAACCCGCTCTGCGCCAGCCACAGGCCGTAGGCAGCAGTGAAGTTGCCAGCCAAGGGTACCTCTTCGCCATGCAGGGTGATGCGCTCGGTCGCCTCCGGCGAATAGCCATCCAGCAGCACCTGGCGGGTACGCATCACGTCCTCCAGCGTGTTGCCTTCAAAACGCAGCAACGCCGTGACATTGATCGAGGACATCTCGCTGTACTCGGGCACCGAATCGTCGTGCTGGTGGCGGCGTCCGCGACGTACGCCCTCCTCCTGCTCGTCCTTGGTGGCCTGCGCCTGTGCCGTTTCGGCCTTCGGCCCTTCCGCGGCGACCACCGGCACCACCAGCTTCGGCGGGTCCATCACCATCACCAGTTCGGCGCCGAAACCATCGCGGCGATAGGTGCTGCGCATGCCGACGAAGCTGACGGTGCCTGCCGGCACCAGCTGCTTGGGAATGCTCTTCAGCGACAGCCGCTGGAAATCGGACGCCAGCGTCCAGCTGCCCGCCGACACCGGCTTGGTGTAGTCCTCGCCGGCCAATGCGGCGGCGCGGGCGCGCGCGAACAACACCACGGCGGCCTTCTCGGCAGCGTAGTTGTAGTAATCGCGCACCTGCGTCTGCCGGTCCTCGAACGCACGATCGGAGGGCGAGCGTCCGCTGTAGAACAGATAGGCGTAGCCATAGCGCGCCGCCTCCAGCCACGCATCCAGCGCTGCATCGCTCATCGGCGGCTCGTTGGCCGCCTGCTTCTTCGGCGTCAGTGCCAGAGCGGCCTTCACCCACAGCTCGGACAGCGTCGACAAGCGCTGCTCGACGTTGAGATCATCGGTCATCAACAGCGTGCTGCGGCAGACCAGGAAGTCCTTCTCGCACTGCGATTCGTCCAGCCCGGCCGCACTCAGCGTCTCGCGCGAGGCGGGGCTGAGCTTGCCGGTGTTGAGCACGTCGGCACGCTTGTTGACCAGGTAATCGCTGGACGCCACCTGCTTGACGGTGACCATCGCGCAGCCGCTGCCACCCAGCAGCAGGAAGGCAGCCAACAGCGCCGGCAGCACGCGCTGCCAGCGGAACAGGATCATCGGGGTCATTGCTGCGGGTCCTGCTCGGTGCCGGGGATGCCCTGGCGGATCACGGTGGAGAAATCATCGTCGGGGGCCATCTTCAGCGCGCGCTCGGTGATGCGGCCCTTGGCATGCAGTTCGGCGTACGGCACGCCAGGCGTGAGCGCGCCCACCTCCTGCGCGTACTCGGCCAGGTAGCCCGAGGCCAGCAGCCGGTAGTCCAGCGGCAGGCGCGGGGCGATATGCCGCGCCAGATCGAAGACGATCGTAGTGCAGTTGCTGGTCAGGGTGTTGTAGAAGCCGGGCGCAGCATCAAGCTGGCGTGCCTGGTCGATGTAGGCAGCGAACAGGGTCTTGAGCTGGTTGCGGTCCATGCCGTGCAGGCGGTACAGGTAGACATCCTCGCCGCGCGCGTTGGTGCGGGTGCGGATGATGTCGGTTTCTTCGGAGGCGACCAGGGTCATCTCGAACTTGCGGAAGAAGCCGCCCAGCGCCGAGAACGATTCACCGCGCTCCTTGCGGATTTCCAGTGAGAACACCAGGTGGCGCCCGTCCTCGAATCCGAACGAGACCAGGGTGTGGGCGATTGCCGGGCCCATCCAGTACGACAGCACCAGATCGGCCGAACGCAGCTGGTCGAGGTCGTAGCTGCGGCGCACCCAGCGCGCGTCGTAGTCGGTCTCGGTACGCCAGGTGAAATCGCGCACATTGTCCAGCACCACGTGGCGGCCATCGAAGGATTCCACGTGCAGGCGCTGCGCCACGTCATCGGCCCAGTCGCGGTCCTGGCGCGGGGTCAGCAGCAGCCACCACAGCCCCGCAAGCGCCAGAGCGCCGGCAAAGGCCGCCCACAGCCTGCGCGTGCCACGGCCGCGCGCCACCTGCCAGGCCGCCCAGACGGCGGCCAGCAACCACAGCAACGCCACAGCGCCGCCCAGCCAGCCCGGCCCGGGCATCTGGTAGGTCAACAGACCGGCCACCCACAGCGCCAGCAGCACCATCACACATCCTGTCATCCATCGTCCTGCGGCTTTCACTGGCGTCCTGTCGAGGTCCCGGGGCGGCATAGTTAGCCACAAGCCGCCTCACGGCGACATCTACAACCGGTTCAGGCTGGCGTGGCCGGGGGCATACTGGCACCCACCAAGGGCGCGCAGGGAGCAGAGATGGGCATCACCACCGTGGCCGGCGTAGCCGTGCAGGCGCAGCACCGGGCCAGTTGTCATTGCGGCACGGTCGAGCTGCTGCTGGACCTGCCCGAGGGCATCGTCGACCCGCGCCGCTGCGATTGTTCGATGTGCCGGCGCCGCGGCGCCATCGCCGCCAGCGTGGCACGGGACGGGCTGCAGATCGTGCGCGGCCAGGCTCATCTGCGCCTGTACCAGTTCAACACCCACGTGGCCGAGCACTATTTCTGCGGCGTCTGTGGCATCTACACGCACCACCGCCGCCGCTCCAACCCGGACCAGTACGGCTACAACGTGGCCTGCCTGGAAGGCATCGATCCGTTCGCGCTGGGAACGATTCCGGTCAATGACGGGGTGAACCACCCCGCCGACCGTACCGGTTAGTGCCGGCTGCGCCGCAGCGGCGGCGCGATCTTCTGCCACGGCGCCATGCTGGCCCGGCCGACGCGCAACGGGCGCTTCAACGGCGCTCGACGCGAGGGCGTGTCCGCTGCAGGCGGCAGCGTCTCGGCGGGCAGCACAGGGCGCGGGGGCCAGAGTCGGTCGAGCAACCACATGGCAGGTCTCCATTGGGGGCGGGGACGATCTACCGTACCGATGCCCAGGCCAAGACCGGGTGATGGCGCTGCGGCATACCGATGACAGCTGGCGGCCCTGCCCTCAGTGCACCGGCCGCGCCCTGCCCAGCCGCCGTACCAGCACGAAGAACAGCGGCACCAGCACCACCGCCAGCACCGTTCCCGAGAGCATGCCGCCGATCACGCTCATGCCGATTTCACGGCGGCTGACCGCGCCGGCGCCGGTGGCCAACGCCAGCGGGATGACGCCTGCCACAAAGGCCAGCGAAGTCATCACGATCGGCCGCAGGCGCAGGCGCGCGCCCTGCAGTGCCGCCTCCACCGCCGAACTACCTGCGCGGTAGCGCGCTTCGGCGAACTCCACGATCAGGATCGCGTTCTTTGCCGATAGTCCAATCGTGGTCAGCAACCCCACCTGGAAGTAGATGTCATTGACGAAGCCCGCCGCCGTGGTCGCCAGCACCGTACCGATCACGCCCAGCGGGATCACCAGCACCACCGCCACCGGCACCGTCCAGCTCTCGTAGAGCGCGGCCAGGCACAGGAAGATGAAGGCGATCGACGCGGCGTACAGGTACAGGGTCTGGTTGCTGGCCAGCTGTTCCTGGTAGGACAGCCCGCTCCATTGCAGATCGAACCCGGGTTGTCCGGCCACCAGCGCCTGCATGCGCTGCATCGCTTCGCCCGAGCTGCGCCCTTCGGCCGCACTGCCCTGGATCTGCATCGCAGGCAGGCCGTTGAAGCGCTGCTGCAGCTGCGGCCCACGCGCCCAGTGACTGCTGGCGAAGCTGGCGAACGATGCCATCTGACCGTTGCCGCCGCGCACATACCACTGGCCGATGTCGTCGGGCACGCTGCGGTAAGGCTGGTCGCCCTGCATGTAGACGCGCTTGACCCGGCCACGGTCCAGGAAATCGTTGATGTAGCTGCCGCCCCAAGCAGCGGACAGCGTGGAATTGATGTCGGCCTGGGCCAGACCCAGGGCACTGGCCTGCGCATGGTCGATGTCCAGCCGCAGCTCGGCCTTGTCACCCAGCCCGTTCAAGCGCACCGAGGTCAGCCCGTCATCCTCGCCGGCTGCGCGCACCACCTGTTCCTGCGCCGCCTGCAAGGCCACGCGACCTGCCGCGCTGGTGTCCTGCAGCCACAGTTCAAAACCGCTGGACTGGCCCAGACCGCGCACGGCTGGCGGCGCCAGTACATTCACCTTGGCGTCGGGCAGCTTGCGGAAATAGGCATTGGCGCGCGCGATGATCGCCGCCGCCGTGTTGTCGCCGTTGCGCTCGCCCCACGGTTTGAGCGCCAGGAAGCCCTGGCCGGCATTCTGGCCGGTACCCGCATTGTTGCGACCAACCACCACGAACACCACGTCCAGATTCTGCTTCTCGTGCTCCATGAAGTAGCGGCTGATCTGCTCGCCCAGCGCCTCGGTGCGCGCCATCGGCGTGCCTTCCGGCGTGGAGAACTGGAAAGTCACCTGGCCCTGGTCCTCCACCGGAAGGAAGCCGGTCGGCATGCGCGCATACAGGGCAATCATGGCGATCACCAGCAGCAGGTAGAACGCCATCCAGCGGCGTGGACGGGCAACCACGCCGCCCAGCCTGCCCTGGTAGGCCGACTGGCTGCGTTCGACGCCGCGATTGAACGCAGCAAAGAAGCGTCCCGCTGGTTTCTGTGCCGACGAGGGCTTGAGCAGGGTCGCGCACAGCGCCGGTGTCAAAGTCAGCGCGACCAGCGCCGACAACGCCATGGCCGATGCAATCGTGATCGAGAACTGCCGGTAGATGATGCCGGTGGAACCACCGAACAGCGCCATCGGCAGGAATACCGCACCGAGCACCACGGTGATGCCGATAAGCGCACCGGTGATCTCGCTCATCGACTTCTCGGTTGCCTCGCGTGGCGGCAGATGCTCTTCGTGGATGATGCGTTCCACGTTCTCCACCACCACGATCGCGTCATCGACCAGCAGGCCGATGGCCAGCACCATCGCAAACAGCGTCAGGGTGTTGATGGTGAAACCGGCCACCGCGAGGACGCCGAAGGTACCCAGCAGCACCACCGGCACCGTGATCGCAGGAATCAGGGTGGCGCGCACGTTCTGCAGGAACAGGAACATCACCACCACGACCAGTACGATCGCCTCGATCAGGGTGTGGATGACCCCTTCGATGGAGACCCGTACGAACGGCGTGCTGTCGCGTGGATAGGCGACCTGCAGCCCGGGCGGGAACGTAGGCCGCAACCGCTCAAGCTCCGCGCGCACTGCATCGGCGGTGGCCAGCGCGTTGGCGCCGGAGGCCAGGGTCACCGAGAAACCTGCGGCCGGATAGCCGTTGAGGTAGCTGCTGGTCTGGTAATTCTCCGCGCCGATCTCGACCCGCGCCACATCGCCCAGGTGCACTGCCGCGCCACTGGGCAGCGTGCGCAGGATGATCGCGCGGAACTGTTCCGGTGTCTGCAGGCGCGACTGCGCGGTGACGGTGGCATTGAGGCTCTGCGTCGCACTGGACGGCAGCGCCCCCAGTTCACCGGCCGTGACCTGGGTGTTCTGCGCCTGGATCGCACTGCGCACATCAGACGGCATCAGGTCGTATGCACGCAGCTTGTGCGGATCCAGCCACACCCGCATCGCATAGGCCGAACCGAACACATTGATCTCGCCGACGCCGGCAATGCGGCTGATCGGATCCTGCACGTTGCTGACCAGGAAGTCGGAAACGTCCACCCGCTCCATGCGCCGGCTGGTGTCGTACAGCGAAACCACCATCAACGAGTCGCCCTGCGACTTGGCCACGGTCACGCCCTGCTGCTGCACTTCCTGCGGCAGGCGGTTGATGGCCTGGTTGACGCTGTTCTGCACCTGCACCTGGGCGATGTCGGGGTTGGCGCTCTGGTCGAAGGTGACCGTGATCCGCGCCTGCCCCGAAGACGAGCTGGTGGAAGAGAAATACAGCAGGTGGTCGATGCCCTTGATCTGCTGTTCGATCACCTGGGTGACGCTGTCTTCCACCGTCTGCGCAGACGCGCCGGTGTAGTTGGCGGTGATATTGACCTGCGGCGGTGCGATGTCCGGATACTGTTCGACCGGCAGCTGGGTCACCGCAATCGTGCCGAACGCCATGATGCAGATCGCCAGTACCCAGGCGAATACGGGGCGGTGGATGAAGAAGCGCGGCAGCATGCGCTCAGTCCTTTCCGGCCGGCGCGGCCACGGGCGCGGGCTTCACCCGCACCGGCATGCCGTCGGCAAGGCCCTGCGCCCCCGCCACCACCACCTGCTCGCCAGCGCTGATGCCGTCAAGCACCAGCCACTGGTTGCCGACCGCGCGTGCGGTGCGGAACGTGCGCAGCCGCGCCTTGCCCTCCTTGTCGACCAGCCACGCCTGCGCCTCGCCCTTGGCACTGCGGTCCACCGCCGACTGCGGCACCAGCAGCGCCTGCTGCTGCGTGCCCTGGCCCACCTGCGCGCGCACATACATGCCCGGCAGCAGTTGTCCTTCGGGATTGGGGAACTGCGCCCGCAGGGTGATGCTGCCGGTGTCCTGCTGCACATCGATGTCGGCGAACTCCAGCGTGCCCGGCAGCGGATAGTCGGTGCCATCGGACAAGCGCAGCCGCACCGGCGCGCTGTTGGCCTGCACCCCACCCTCGGCAATGGCACGACGCAACGCCAGGTACTCGTTGCTGGACTGGGTGATATCCACGTTCATGGGATCCACCTGCTGGATGCGCGCCAGCGGGTCGGCCTGGGCGGACGTCACCAGCGCACCGGGGGTGAACAGCGCGCGCCCGATGCGGCCGGCGATCGGTGCGGTGACGGTGGCAAAACCCAGCCGCGTGCTGGCGGTATCGCGCGCCGCCTGCGCCGCCTGCACTGCCGCAGCTGCCTGCTGGGCACTGGCGATGGCGTCGTCCACGTCCTGGCGCGCGGCCAGCTGGTCCTTGCCCAGCGCCTGCATCCGCTGCGCCCGCAGACGCGCGGTCACGGCCGCCGCTTCGGCGGTCTTCAGGTTGGCCTGCGCCTCGTTCAGGGCGGCCTGGTACAGCGCTGGCTCGATCTGGAACAGGGGCTGCCCGGCCTTCACCAGCTGCCCCTGCTCGAACAGCCGCTTCACCAGCACCCCATCCACCTGCGGGCGTACATCCGATTCCTGCGAGGCGATGGTGCGTCCCGGCAGCTCCTGCTCCAGCGCCAGCGACTGGTTCTGCAGCGTCAGCACGGTCACTTCCGGCGTCGCTGTGCCTGGTTTGGGCGCGTCCTTGCCGCAACCGGCCAGCAGGGTCGCCAGGGCTATCAACAGCAGCGGCAGGCGCCAGGTTCGGGGCAGGCGCCAGGCCGCAGCCGGCGGGAAGGAATACGGAAGGGTCATCGGCAGCAGGTTCCACGCGCCGGGGGGAGCGCTCGGCGCCGAATATAGAAGACCCCACGCTGCGATCCAGCGAAAAACGCATGAAACATTTTTCATTTGCAGTGCACGCCCGTGGTTGCGAGGATGCGCTGGTCCCAATCTGCAAAGTGGCCCATGCCGCGCGTACTCACCATCGAGGACGACCTTGTCACCGCGGAGGAAATCGCCACCGAGCTGCGCAGCCACGGCTTCGAGGTCGACCTGGCGGCCGATGGCAGCAATGGCCTGGCGCTGGCACGCGCCGGCGACTACGCCGTGATCACCCTGGATCGCATGCTGCCGGGCGTGGACGGGCTGACCCTGGTCACCACGCTGCGCCGCGAAGGCGTGACCACGCCAGTACTGATGATCAGCGCATTGTCGGACGTGGACGAGCGCGTGCGCGGGCTGCGCGCCGGTGGCGACGACTACCTGACCAAGCCGTTCGCTTCGGATGAAATGGCAGCGCGGGTGGAGGTGCTGATCCGCCGCCACGGACAGCTGGGCACCGTCGACAGCATGCTGCGCGCCGGCGACCTCGAACTGGACCTGATGAGCCGCTCGGTGCGCCGTGGCGGCCAGGAGATCAGCCTGCTGCCGACCGAGTTCAAGCTGCTCGAATTCCTGGTCCGCAACGCCGGCCAGGTGGTCACCCGCACCATGTTGTTCCAGGAAGTCTGGGGCTACCACTTCGACCCAGGCACAAACCTGATCGACGTGCATATCGGCCGTGTGCGCAAACGCATCGAGCAGCCCGGCCGTACGCAGCCGATCAAGACCGTAAGGGGAACCGGCTATGTCTTCGACGCGCAACCCTGATCAGTGGCGCTCGTCCAGCAGCCGCCTTCTTGGCCTGTACTGCATCCTGTTCGTGGCCTGGTCGAGCATGCTGCTGGGGGTGATGTACTGGCGCATCTCGGACTACCTGAACGACCTGACCGAATCGGGTCTGCAACAGCGCGCCCATCTGTTCATGAGCTTCGACGGCCCTGCCCTGGATGACGCGCTGCGCGACAGCCAGCGCTTCGACCTGCACCAGGTGTATACGTACGGGCTGTTCGACAACGCCGGCATGCCGATGGCGGGGCCGCTGACGGCCATTCCCGAGGGACTGCCGTTGGATGGCAACTCGCATCCTGTGGCGGGTTGGACACTGGTCGATGGCCCGCATGAGAGCGGTGGCAGCGCACTCGGCGTGGTCACCCGCGATGGCCGCACACTGGTGTTCGTGCGCCAGAACGGCAAGCTGATGGCGGTCAACAGCATCATCCTCGATGCGCTGCTGTGGGGCGTGTCACTGACCGTCATTCCCGGGCTGGTGGGCTGGCATCTGCTGCGCCGGCGCCCGTTGAAGCGGATCCAGCAGATCGAAGCGGCCACCAACCGGATCATCGCCGGCGACCTCGGGCAACGCCTGCCGGTATCCAACCGGCGCGATGAAATCGATCGGCTGTCGAGCATCGTCAACGCCATGCTGGAACGCATCGAACAGCTGATGACCGAGGTCAAAGGCGTGTGCGACAGCATCGCGCATGATCTGCGCACGCCACTTACCCGGCTGCGTGCGCACCTCTACCGCATGCGCGTGGGCCTGGACGAGCACGACCCGCATGCGGACCCGTTGGACAAGGCGCTGGCGGAGACTGACATGCTGATGGCGCGCTTCGCTGCGCTGCTGCGCGTGTCCGAGCTGGAAAGCCACCAGCGCCGCTCAGCCTTCGACGAGGTCGACATCGCCGACCTGCTGCAGGAGCTGCACCAGTTCTACCTGCCGTTGGCCGAAGAGAAACAACAGGAGCTGCAGCTGCAGGTCGCGCCGCAGATCGGCGTGCTGCGCGGCGATCGCGAGCTGCTGTTCGAAGCGGTGGCCAACCTGCTGTCCAACGCCCTGCAGTTCACGCCCGCGCACGGGCGCATCCTGCTGCGCGCGGTGGACGACCACGGCGCGCCCCGCATCGATGTGATCGACAACGGGCCGGGCATCCCGCCGCAGGACCGCACCTTGATCTACCAGCGCTTCTTCCGCGGCAGCAGCAGTGCCGGGCAAGCTCCAGGATTTGGCCTGGGGCTGTCGATCGTGGCTGCCATTGCCGGACTGCACGGCTTCCGCGTCCGCGCCGGCAGCGCGCCCGACGGCGGCGCCTGGATGAGCATCCGCGGCGCTGCAGACGGGCTTCCCTGAGGCCCGGCCCACCACCCGCAAGTGTGCAGGTGACCAACTGGACCTGGGCTTTGAACATCACCAACCTCACCGCAGGCATTACTACGCGCCATGCCGCGCCTGCGGCGATTGTTTCGCTGGCTACCCACGCGTAGTCACCGGCACCGTCAGCGATCGGTTCTGATCCCTGCAACTACCGATGCCCCGCCCCAAAGCACACGGTGCCCTGGTTACCGCCAGACAGATGCACCGCCCGCCGCCGCTCCCCATGCACGACGCGCATTGCCACCCCCGAGGCAAGCGCGATCAACGCATTCGTGGCTGACCACGAACAGGCGGCGGGCGATGCGGGTTGGCGTACCGGACAACTCTGGGACTGACCGGCGGATCATGGTGATCCCCACACATCGCCCACCACGGACAGCGGGTCACGTGACCGGAAGGCGCCATCCGTGCGCCTGCCGATCACGTGCCAGAGTTGATTGTGGGACGCCAATCCCAGCCGGCCGATGATGGCCGACGGCGATATGCTGGTCGTTGTCGCCGAGGCGGTATGTAGGGGTTGCCCGCGCCTGTGCATCAGGCTTGCGGCAGGCGCGATTCCCAGGGTCAGAACTGCAGGCCGGATCACATTCCAGAGGCATGCACGACGCAGACAACTGCTCTACCCGTGCATGCAGCACGGAAGCTCAACCGGCAATCACGACACTACCGGTTGCGCTGCCATCGCCAGGAAATTCTGCAGCACCGGCGTCGGCGATTCCGGGCGCATGCAGAACTGCAGTTCGAACGCAGCATTGCCACCGCCCAGTGGCCGGTAGACGATTTCTTCGGGACGGAACCCGCTCATGCTTGCCGGCACGATTGCCACGCCCGCTTCCACAGCCACCAGCGACAGCACCGCATGCATGCCCTGCGCTTCCTGCACGACCCGTGGCGTGAAGCCGGCAGCGGTACACAGGCCCAGTACCTGTGCATGGAAGCCGACACCTTCAGCAGAGGGCCATGACACGAAGGGCTCGTCCACCAGGTCTGCGACGTCCAGCCGTTGCCGTGCGACCAGCCGATGCGCGCGCGGCAGGGCAATGGCCAGTCGATCATGGTCGAACGCCTGCAGATGCAGTTCTGCGGAAATGATCGGTGGAATCAGGATGCCCAGGTCGATGCGCCCTTCGCGCAGCCACTGTTGCTGCTGCCGCGAGGTGGCTTCGTGCAGATGCAGCTGCACCTGCGCAAACGCGTGGCGGAACTGGCGGATCAGCGCCGGCAGGCGCCCATAGAGTGCGCTGCCGACGTAGCCTACGCGCAGGCTGCCGGTCTGCCCTGCCGCCGATTCGCGCGTGCGCTGCAACGCCTGTTCGGCCTGTTGCAGCGTCGCGCGCGCTTCCACCAGCAGCGTCTGCCCCGCTGCGGTCAAGCCCAGCGTACGGTTGCCGCGCACGATCAATCCCGTGCCCACTTCGTCTTCCAGGCGCCGCATCGCCGCCGTCAACGGCGGCTGCGACATGTGCAGGCGTGCAGCGGCGCGATGGAAGTGCAGTTCTTCGGCCACCGCCACGAACTGGCGGAGCAGGCGCAGATCGATCATTTCATCGCAGGCAGGTGGAGACCCGCCTAGGGTACGCGCTCAGCCGCGCGCGTCGACACTCGGCCGTGCAATGACCGGCCACTGCAGCGCCACCGATTCGATGCTGTCGGCGGCCACGGCGCGCAGGTCGCGTGGATAGTCCACGTGCTCTGCTTCCTGCAGCCGCAGTGCATGGAACTGGCCGTTGCTGGCACGCAGAATCCAGCCACCCTGCCGGCAGCGCGCCGAAACCAGGAAGGCCACCCCGGTGGCCACGGCATCGGGATGCAGTTCATCCGGCTCTCCGTCGATGCCCCACATGCGGGTCTTGGCCACCGGCGAAACCGCGTTGACCACGATGCCATGCTCGGCGCCTTCCAGGGCCAGCACATTGACCAGCCCCTGCGCAGCCAGCTTGGCCATCGCGTAGCCGCACAGGCCGCGCTGCGCATACTGCGGGTACAGCGCGCGATCGGAGGTGGTCAGCACGATGCGGCCGCCGCCGGCAGCACGCATCGCGGGCCATGCCGCCTGCGCCAGCCACAGCGGTGTCTTTGCGGCCAGGCACAACATCTCCTCCAGCGCATCGTCCTCCACCGCTTCGATACCGGCATAGGCCACCCAGCCGGCGTTGTGGATGATGAAGTCCAGGCGACCGTGGCGTTGCAGGATGTCCTGCACCAGCGCATGGCAACCACTGCGCTCGTTGATGGGGCCGCTGGCGGCCTCGACCGGCAGGCCCTGGCTGTGCAGTGTCGCCACCGCCGTGGCGATGCGCTGCGGATCGGCGCCCGTGCCGTCCGTTGCAGCGCCCACGTCATGCATCACCACATGCGCGCCACGTTGCGCCAGCAGGCGGCTGTAGGCCATGCCCAGGCCACCGGCGGCACCGGTCACCAGGCCCACCTGGCCTTCGAACGAGATACTGGAATTGGGTTTCATCCGGCCAGCATCGGCGAGCGCCATCCTCCTCGGCCAATACTGTTTGCACGTCCTCGCGATACGCCAACGGTATCGCGCGGCGATGGCGCTGAGCTCTCAGCGGCTGAAGCGACGGGCACCGGCCACGCAGATCACCGCCGCCACGGTCACCAGCAACATGCCGGCACTGACGGTCTCGTGCAACAACATTGCCGCCAGCGCCAGGCCGAAGAACGGCTGCAGCAGCTGCAGTTGGCCAACCGCGGCGATGCCACCCTGGGCCAGACCGCGATACCAGAACAGGAACCCGATCAGCATGCTGAACACCGCTACATATCCCAGCGCCCACCATGCGGAAGCAGCGACCGCCGTGAACGAGACCGGGCGCATCGCCACCATCAGCGGCAGCATGACCGGCAATGCCAGCAGCAGTGCCCAGCTGATCACCTGCCAACCGCCAAGATGCCGGGCAAGGCGGCCGCCCTCTGCATAGCCGAGCCCGCACACCACGATCGCCGCCAGCATCAGCAGGTCGGCCTGCAGGGAAGCCTCGATGCCGTTGCGTGCGGCATAGCCGACGACACAGGCGCTGCCCAGCAGCGAGAACACCCAGAACGCCGGGCGTGGCCGGTCGCCGCCGCGCAGGACGCCGAATACCGCCGTGCTCAGCGGCAGCAGTCCGAGGAACACGATGGTGTGCGCCGATGAGGCGTGGCGCAGGGCGAGCGCGGTCAGCAACGGAAAGCCCACCACCACGCCCAGGCTGACCAGCGCCAGGCCAGGCAGATCGCTTCTGACCGGCCGCGGCTGCCGCAATGCCAGCAGCAGCACCAGCCCCAGCAACGCGGCGATGCTGGCGCGTGCGGCAGTAACGAAGCTGGCGTCCAGTTCCATCACCGCCATGCGAGTGGCCGGCAAAGAGCCGGCGAAGATCACCACACCGATGAAGCCATTGATCCACCCGCTTGCCGACCGTTCCACACCCTGCTCCAGAAGTACCGGGCAATAGCCGGCTGTGCCCGTCATTGAGCCACCGGGTGCCGGCGATACACAGCTACAATCCAGTACAGTCACAAGTAACTGTACTGCTAACAATCCCCTTACAGTCACGCCCATGTCCCGACCGTCCAGCCGCATCGACAGCGTCATCCACGCCGTCCGCTCACGCATCAGCTCGCGCCTGGATGGCCCGGGCAGCCGCCTGCCCTCGGTGCGCACGCAGGCGACGACGATGGGCGTTTCCGTGTCCACCGTGGTCGAGGCCTACGAACGATTGGCGGCCGAGGGCGTGATCGCTGCGCGCGCCGGCTCCGGCTTCTACGTGACTGGCCCGGCAGCACCGCTGGCGCTGGCCGAGATGGAACCGCGCCTTGATCGCGCGGTGGACCCGTTGTGGGTATCGCGGCAATCACTGGAAACCCCGCCCGGCCACCTCAAGCCCGGCTGCGGCTGGATGCCCAGCGACTGGCTGTACCACGATGGCCTGCGCCGCGGCCTGCGCCGCATGGCCCGCGCCGACGCCGCACACCTGGTCGACTACGCGGGGCCGCTCGGCCTGCCGGCACTGCGGCAGACGCTGCAGCGACGCGCGGCCACGCTGGGCATCGAAGCGTCGATGGAGCAGCTGCTGCTGGCCGAATCGGGGACGCATGCGGTCGACCTCATCTGCCGCTTCCTGCTGAAGCCCGGCGACTGCGTGCTGGTCGACGACCCGAGCTATTTCAATTACCACGCGATGTTGAAGGCGCATCAGGTCCAGGCCATCGGCGTGCCCTACACGCACACCGGGCCGGATCTGGAGGTGTTCGCCAGCGCATTGCAGGAACACGCGCCGCGCCTGTACATCACCAACGCCGGTCTGCACAACCCGACGGGCGCGGTGCTGTCGGCGACCACGGCACATCGCCTGCTTGGCCTGGCCGAACGCAGCGAACTGATCATCATCGAGGATGACATCTTCGCCGACTTCGAGCTGCGCCCCGCGCCGCGGCTGGCGGCGCTGGATGGATTGTCGCGGGTGATCCATGTCGGCAGCTTCTCCAAAGCCATCTCAGCGGCATCGCGCTGCGGCTACATCGCCGCACGCCCTGACTGGATCGAGGCACTGACCGATCTGAAGCTGGCCACCAGCTTCGGCGGTGGGCACCTGGCCGCGCACCTCATGCAGATCGCACTGACCGACAGCGGCTACCGACGGCACATGCAGGCGGTGCGCACGCGCCTGGCCGATGCGCGCAAGCACACCCTGCGGCAGGTGCAGAAGCTGGGCATCACGCCATGGCTGCAACCGGAAGCAGGGCTGTTCCTGTGGTGCCAGCTGCCCGATGGGCGCGATGCATCAGCGGTAGCACGGCTGTGCCTGCGCGAAGGCGTGGTGGTGGCGCCCGGCAATGCCTTCAGCCAGTCGCAGAAAGCCGCTGATTACGTGCGATTCAATGTGTCGCAGTGCCAGGACCCGAAGATCTGGCAGGTACTGGGGAAGGCGCTGGCCACCAATGCGCCCCGTAGTCACGCATGATGCGCTCCCATATAGGTCTCTGCGGGAATGTCCAGCAGCTCTGGACCTGAAAGCGTCGCGCCCTGCAGATCGGCGCCGGTGTTCAAGGCATTGTCGATCGCATTGAGCAGCGAACTCCGCTGGCAGATCGCCTTGAACGCAGCGCGCGGGCCTTCGTGGTACATGGCCAGGGCGCGCTGCAGGCCATCGACGAATACCGGCTCGCGGTCAAGCGGCAGTTCATGCAGCTCACCCTGCGCGTCAGAAGCGGTGAATGTCCGCGGCAGCAGCATGCCCAGTTCCATGTGCCCGATCAAGGCCATGGCGAATGCTTCAGGCAACCACACCAGCAGGCGGCGCATCGGCCCGTGTTCGCTGCCGAGCGCGAGCAGTGCCTGTTCGGCCTGCTCCTCATCCACGTCCTCGCGTCCGAGCAATGTCAGCGCCAGTTCGAAGGCTTCCGCCGATGGCATCGGGGCTGTGCGAGGGTCCATTCGCGATCTCTGGAATACAGACGGGCGCAGACCTTAATCAAAGGCGGGCATCCCTGCAATCGACACTTGCGGAGCGCGGTAAAGTGGATGCTCGCCATTGCTGCAGGAATGCTTCCGATGTCCTTCTCCGATCCTCACGCCGTCGCACGCTATGCCGACGGTCCGCTGCGGCAGGTGCCGGGTTTCCTCGGACTGCAGCAGATGACCCACCTGCTGCTGGCCGAACATGTGCCCGACGATGGCCAGGTGCTGGTGCTCGGCGCAGGTGGCGGCCTGGAGCTCAAGGCCTTCGCCGAAGCGCATCCGCAGTGGCAGATGCTCGGTATCGATCCGGCCGCGCCCATGCTCGCGCTGGCCGAACAGACCCTGGGGCCATTGATGGCGCAGGTCACGCTGCTGGAAGGCTACATCGACGATGCCCCGCACACCGTCTTCGACGGCGCCACCTGCCTGCTGACCCTGCATTTCCTCACCGTTGAACAGCGCCTGCACACCCTGCACGAACTGCGGCAACGGCTGCGGCCGGGTGCGCCGCTGGTGGTAGCCCACCACAGCGTGCCGCAGGACGCGGCCGGCAAGCATCGCTGGCTGCAACGCTACGCCGCATTCGGGGAGGCCTCCGGCATTCCACGTGCCGACGCGCAGCGCGCAGCGGCCACGATCGCCGAGCGTCTACCGCTGTTGTCGCCCGAGCAGGAAGTGGCGTTGCTGCAGGAGGCTGGCTTCGACAAGGTGGAACTGTTCTATGCCGGCTTCAGCTTCAAGGGATGGGTGGCCCATGCGCCGACCGCAGCGGCATAGCGCTGCGACGCATGCTCAAGGAACTACTGTGATGCCGATCCGCTGCATCAGCAGCGCCACCTGCTGCACATCCAGCGTGGCGCCACGCAGGTTGGTGCTGCGCACGTCCAGCTCACCCAGTTCGGAGTTGGTCAGGTCGCAATCGGTGAAGTTGGCCGTGTTCCAGTCGATGCCATCGAACTGGCCACCGGACAGGTCCGACCCAGCAAAACTGGCGCCGCTGACGTTGGCCCCTTCCCAGCGGTTTTCCCACAGCTCGCACTTCTCCAGCGTCACCCGCGAGAAGTTGGCATAGCGCAGGTTGGTCTTCTTGATGAAGGCGCTGCAGAACCAGCTGCGCGTGGTGATCTGGTTCATGAAACTGGCGTTGCTGAAATCGGCGCCCTGCGCGCGGCACTCGCTGATTTCCAGCCCCAGCGCCTTGATGAAGTTGAAGTTGCACATGCTGATGTCGCACTGGCGGAAGCTGGCTTCCTTCAACGTGGCACCACTGAAACGGCACCCGGTGCGCGTTTCGGCGTCGTAGAAGCCGCAGTTCACGAACTCGGTGGCGGTGAGGTCCGCGCCGGAGAAATCGCACTCATGGAACTGCTGGTCGACCACCTTCTGGCCGGTGAACTGATCGATGCCGATGCGCAGCTTGTGATGAACGGTGGAGGACATGCAGGGTTCCGTGCCGGGTGCCTCGCCATGATGCCGCGCGGGAAAGGGGATGGGCAGCGCCAGCGCCCGCGCGATTCACCATCGCTGCAGTTGGAGTGTGTACAGCCCGTCTCGCCAACTTCTGGCTGGGCACTCGATGTTGCACGTTTATGCACGTTTATGCACAATTGAAGCATGAACTCCGACCCCACCCTCCCCGCCGAACGTACCCAGCTGATCCTGCAGGAGCTGCGCCAGCAGGGGCGCGTAGTGGCCGCCGAACTGGCCCGCCGCTATGGCATATCCGAAGATTCGATCCGCCGCGATCTGCGTGAACTGGCCGCCCAGGGCCTGTGCCAGCGCGTCTATGGGGGTGCGGTGCTGCCGGCTCCGAAGGCGGCACCGCTGCGCGAACGGATGACCCAGGACCGCACCGGCAAGGATGAACTGACCGCCCGCGTCTGCACGCTGCTGCAGCCCGGCCAAGTCCTGCTGATTGACGCTGGCTCCACCAATCTGGCCATTGCCCAGCAATTGCCGGGCGCGCTGGGGCTGACGGTGATCACCAACGCACCGCAGATCGCCACCGCTGCGGCATGGCAGGACGGCACCACCGTGCAGCTGATCGGTGGGCGTCTGGCCGCAGGCGGCGGCGCGGTCGGTGCCGAGGCGCTGGCCCAGGTGCAGCACCTGCGGGCGGATGTCTTTCTGCCCGGCCCCTGCGCCGTCGACGTCGATACCGGCGTGTGGGCGATGGACGCCGAGGAAGCCACGCTCAAGCGCGCGATGGTCGCCTGCAGCAGCCGCATCATCGTCGCCGCCACCACCGAAAAACTGGGCGCACGCGGCAACTGGCAGATCGCCGGCCTGGACGACATCGACGATCTGGTACTGACCACCTCGGCACCACCTGCGCTGGCCGCCCGTTTCCGTGCCGCCGGCATCGCCGTACATCCGACACCTCCCTGACCGTACCGCCCATGTCCCTCGCCAACCGACCGCGTGCCGAACAGCACGCGACCCGCGCTGCATTCTTCATTCCCGGCTTCGCTACTGCGCTGTGGGCCACGCTGGTGCCCTTCGCCAAGGCGCGCACCGACATCAACGACGCCACGCTGGGTCTGGTGCTGCTCTGCCTGGGCGCCGGCTCGCTGCTGGCCATGCCGCTGTCGGGCCTGTTCGCCGCACGGCTGGGTTGCCGCCGGGTGATGGTCGCCACCACGCTGATCATCTGCGCAACGGTACCCGGCCTGGCGTTGGCTGAGTCGGCGTGGATGCTGGGCCTGGTGCTGTTCGTCTTCGGTGCCGGCGTGGGCGCGATGGATTGCACGATGAACGTACAGGCCGTGGTGGTGGAACGCGAAGCACAGCGGGTGATGATGTCCGGCTTCCACGCGTTCTTCAGCATCGGTGGATTCCTCGGCGCGGCGACGATGACCCTGTTGCTGAGCGCGCGCATGGCGCCGATCTCGGCGGTGCTGCTCGGCGTATTGATGATGGGTGTGGTCGCACTGCTGTCGGCGCGCTACTGGCGTGGCGAGCGCGTCGCACACGATGCACCGCTGCTGGCCTGGCCGCGCGGCATCGTCATGTTCATCGGCGTGCTTGCCTTCATCGCGTTCCTGGCGGAAGGCGCGATGCTGGACTGGAGTGCGGTGTTCCTCACCGACATCCGCAAGGTCGATGCCAGCCATGCCGGCATCGGCTACGTCACCTTCACTCTGACCATGACCGTGGCGCGCCTGCTCGGCGACCGCCTGGTGGAGCGCATCGGCCGGCAGAAGGCCATCGTGGCCGGTGCGCTGCTGGCCTGCGCCGGCGTGCTGGTGCTCACCCTGGTCACGCCGTGGCAGGCGTCACTGGGCGGCTACGTGCTGGTCGGCCTGGGCTGCGCCAACATCGCCCCGGCGCTGTTCTCGCTGGCTGGCAGCCAGAACCGGATGCCGCAGGCGATCGCCATCACCGCGGTCTCCACGCTTGGATTTGCCGGCATTCTTGCCGGCCCAGCGCTGATCGGTTTCGCCGCCAATCATTTCGGCCTCATCGCCGCCTTCGTCGGCGTGGCGATGGCGCTGCTGCTGGTGGCGGTGTCGACGCGCTGGCTGCGGATGTAAACCCGCATGGCAGGCGGTTGACCTGTCCCTGCAAAGAACCGTGCGCGCTAAGGCGCACGGTTCCACACCACTGCATCGGGCCGAGAACTCAGTAGGAAGAAAACTCCCAGCGCTGGTTCTCTGTGCCCTGGCACATCCACATGTGCACCTTCGAGCCATTGGTATTACCCATGCCCGGGTCATCCAGGCACATGTTGGTCTGCGGGTTGCGGATCTCGCCTACCAGCCGCCAGGACTGGTGCGCGCCACCGTTGCAGGACCACATGCGGATCGGATTCCCATCATGGCTCGCACCGTCAGCCGCTTCCAGGCACTTGCCGCCCAGCCCACGGATAGACCCGTCCGCGCCCAGCTCGAAGCGCTGCTGCGGCACGCCCGTGCAATCCCACAACTGCACGCGGGTGCCATCCGCAGAATTCGCACCCTCAACATCCAGGCACTTGCCACCGACACCGACAATCGAGCCGTTGGCGGGATTGAACTCCCACTTCTGGTTGCTGGTCAGCGCATTGCTGTACAGCTGGATCTTGGTGCCGTTGGCGCTTGATGCACCGGTGGCATCCAGCACCTTGTCGGCCACACCGACGATGGACGTGTTGGTGAACTTCCACGACTGGTTCCAGTCACCATGCGCGTCGTACAGCTGGATCCGGCTTCCGTTGCTGGTGCCATAGCCCACGATATCGAGCACGCGATTGCTGGGCACGCCCGTGATGGTCGAGGTATTGGGCTTCACCGTCCAAAGTTGCTGTGCGGTGCCCGGCGTGCAATCCCACACCTGGATGGCGGTGCCCGGCGCGGTGTTGGCGCCCTCGGCATCCAGGCACTTGTTGCCCATGCCGCGGATCTCACCAAAGGTGGGAATGTTGCGCAGGTTGACCGGCGCCGACACAGACCCTTGCGAGAACTGACCATCGCCACTGAACGTCGCGGTGATCGACGCGGTAGTGAAACCTGCCGGAACTGTATAGTTGATCGCGACCTTGGCCGGACGGCCGTAGGCGTACTTGTGCGTACAGGCCTGGACGTCACGGATGGCAGCCCAGCACCCCTTGTCCAGGTCAGAAACCGTGCCCAGGAACGGCGTGTTGGCCGTACTGACCTGCACCTTGCCCACCGCCTGGCCATTGACCTTGAACTCGACCGTCCCACCGATCTGATCGTTGCCCGGAATGTGATACAGCCCCAGCGCCTGGCCATCGACCTGCGCGGAAAGCTGGATCACCTGCCCCGGCGCCGGAAGTGCGTTGGAAACAGAGGCCGTTGTGGTGGTCGGGAAGTTGTATAGACGCGGCAACGATTTGGCCTGTGCGCCTGAAGACGCAGCTGCAATTCCAATTGCGAGAACACCCATCGAAACGTAATTCATCCTTGCTCCATCTACGTTGTGTGGAAATCCTATCCAGGGACTACCATCGAAGCACTGCAAGCATTGAGCCCCTGCACTTTCCTGGCCGCAGACGTCGGCTACGGACCGCAGCCCCTCGTTGCCCAGGAACTCCGGATAGTCTCACAGCCTTCCACGCAGAGGTATTGGCGTTACCGTTGCCGCCGCGAGAATTTCATCCGCAGGCGCCGGTAGCCGATCACTGTGGCCGTCGCGCACAGCGCGGTGCCTGCCAGACTGAGCAACAGCAGCATGATCAGGCGGCCGTTGTGCTGTCGCAGCAGCGCGGGGAGATCCCAGCTGTGCAGGAAGGAAAACAGCCAGCGCCCAACCCGCTCGCGCCTGCCCATCGTCAACAGCGGATCGCCGGTAGCCAGGTCGACATAGACGCGGGTTGCCTCAGCATCATCGAAGTCAGCCATCGCCACCGGAAAGCGACGTACCGCGGCGCCGTTCATCGCCTCCGCAGCGCGCGGATAGAAGTAGGCATCGGGCGCCTGCAGAATGGTGAACCCACGCAGGCGCGCGTCGGACATCGCCTCTACCCTGCCCCGCAGCCAGTCTGCACCGAATGCAGTGGACACCTGCAGCGTGCCGCCGCGCTCCGTGAGCACGCGCGAATCGGCATTGCCATCCAGCACCACCGCGAACAGGTCACCGCCGACCCGTCGCCACTGGATCTCGACCGGCACGAACTGCGGCGTGTGCACTGCAGCCAGTACAGCAGCCGGCTGTGCGATGACGCCTGCATCCGCCGGAACCTCACCCTGATAGCGCGCAACGTCGAGCGAGGCGCGTGAGCTGCTGAACACTCCCAGCGGATTCATCGACATCAGGCCACTGAAGATCCAGGTGAAAACGAACGCGCTCGCCATCAATCCGATCAGATGATGCCAGCGCATCCACGGTTCCTGATACGGCGTCTTCGACCCCGACCGGTAGTGCCCGCGAAACCGCCAGCGCCAGATGCCGACCACGACCCCGCTGACCGCGGCCACCGTGCACAGCGCCGACAGCACGATCACCGTCCAGGTCCACACCGGGTCCACCGACTGCATGCGCAGGAAGTACAGCCAGTGCAGCCACGCGCCCACATAGTTCCACCGCTGCTGCAGGCGCGGTGCATCCAGCACCACTTCGCCGGTACGCGAGGACACGTAGACATCACCAGGCTGTGCGCCACCCACGCCGACGCGGTACAGCGGCCGATGCGGATCAAGGCCGCGCGAATGCGTCCAGCGATCCTCGTCCAGCGGCATGGCACCAACGAAAGCCGGCCCACCGGCGAACTGCGCGGCGGAGACTTCGGCCAGCTGCGCCGATACCGGCGGCAATGCCTGCCCGGTAAGCGCCGACCACGCGCCCATGTGCGTCCCAGAGCGCACCACGTAGGCGGGCTCGCCACGCAGCGTCGTCAACACAACCCGCTCAGGCTCCTGTCGCACGGCGTCCGGCAGCACGGAAAGTGCCTGCCAGCCGCGCGTATCGGCCAAAGCGGGCAGTGCGGCCAAGCGTTCTCCCGGCGTCAGCTTCGGGTAACCGATGAACAGCATCACCATGCCGCTGGCAAACCACAGCAACATCAGCAGGCACCCACCAATGCCCAGCCAACGGTGCACCAGGTAGGTCCAGCGCTTGGCAGTGGATCGCAGCGACATGGCGGCCATCCTCAGAAGCGATGGTCGAAGGTGAATTCGACGCGCCGGTCCGCGCCCAGCAGCCACTGCGTACTGGTGTAGTAGGCCGTGGCGTAGTACGCCTTGTCGAACACGTTGAACATGCGCGCGGTCACCCGTGTACGTGGCGCTGCCTGCCAGGTCAGGGCCAGATCGGTGGTGGTATAGCCCGGCAGCTGCAGCGTATTGGCGTTGTCGGCATAGCGCTTGCCCACGTAGCGCACGCCACTGGCCACGCTCCAGTCGGGCAGGAACTGCCAGCTCAACCAGACGTTGGCTAGGCGTTCGGCCACGTTTGGCGGCACGTTGCCATCACGCGAGACAATCACCGCCGGCGTGCCGGTGGCTTCCAGGAAGTCCTCGAACTCGGCCTTGAGCACGGTCGCGTTGGCATCCAGCGACCACTGCGGCGCGAAGGCCCAGTTCAACGAGGCTTCGATTCCCTTTGAGGCCTGTGCACCCACCTGCACGCGACGGTCCGGTTGCAACGGGTCACGGCTGAGCAATCCGGTCTTGCGGATGCGATAGGCCGCCAGCGTCCATTCGCCCCCATCGAAGGCCTGCTTCATGCCGATCTCGATCTGCTTGCCCTTGGCCAGATCGAACACGCCGTTGGCCGGGCTGATCATCAACAGCCCGCTGACCGGGTCTGCCGCCTGCGAATACTGCGCATAGAGGGTCATCGACGGCTGTATTGCGAACACCGTGCCCGCTCGCCAGCCGGTGCTGCTGTAGGTCTTCGAGAACGCCCGCTGGCCGCTGACCAGGTCGTTGCGATCGATCGTGGCGCGATCGTGACGCACGCCAGCAAGCACCGACCAACGCTCGCTCAGTTCCAGCCGGTCTTCCACGAACAGCGCGACCTGCTCGGCGCTGTTGCGGTAGCGCGGCAGGTTGGGTGCATCGCTGACGAACCCGCCGGGCACCGGGTTGAAGGGATCCACCGGTCCCGAGCTGCCCGCATAGGTGTTGTTGGTGTGCTTGAAATGCGCACGGTTGGCATCGAAGCCAACGGCGAAACTGTTGGGCAGACCACCCGCATTTCCCAGCAGGCGCAGCGTGGAAGTCAGGCCGGTCTGGTCCTGGTTGTGGGTGATCTGGGTGTTGCCGGAGCGGTCGATCAGGCCGGTGCGCTCGTTGTAGACATAGGCCTCGGCGTTGCGCCAGTCGCGCTGGCTGTCGATCTGGTAGACGCGCGTACGCCACTCCACGCTCTCGTTCGGCGTCCACAGCGCATCGAGCTGGGTCCAGCGGTCGCGGAAGCGGATCACGCTGTCGGCCACGTTGTAGTTCTCGTGGCGCAGTGCATCCAGCTGCCGCCCATCGATCAGCGGCGTACCGAAGTAGCGCATCGGCTTCTGGTAGCCCTGCGCATGGGTCAGCGTGAACTGCAGATCCGCCCGTGGCTGCCACAGCAACGCACCGGAAAACGTGGCATCGCCGTTGTGGCCGCGGTCGACCCACCCGCTGCTGTAGTTGCCGCTGACGTCCACGCGGTAGGCCAGCGCCGGCGTGAGCGCACCGCCACTGCCGAATCCGAGTCGCGCGGTGTCTTCGCTGCCCAGGGTCACGCTGACCTGGTTCTCGATGGCACCGCGCGAAGGCTTCTTCGGCACGATGTTGACCACGCCGCCGATGGCGCCATCACCATGGATGACCGAGGCCGGCCCACGCAGCACCTCGATGCGCTCAATCGACCAGGTATCGAACGGAAAGGTGATGCCCACGCCGCCGTACTGGCGCAGGCCGTCGTACAGGCGCATCACCGAGGCGCCATCGGTAAAGCCACGGCTGGACAGCGCACTCAGGCCGTTGCCCGGATGGGGAAGTGCGCTGATCGCGCCGGCGCGGGTGATCGCGTCGTTGAGATTGGAATCACCGCGCTGCTCCAACTGCTCGCGCGAAATCACGGTCAGGCTGGCCGGGGTCTGCAGCACGCTCAGGCCGAGGGCCGAGCCGGTGCTGGCGGTGGAGGACAGCGCACCGCTGCGGGTATCCACCACGCGGACGGTATCCAGCGTGGTCGGTGGTGCCGCGTCGGAAGCAAGGGCAGAAGCGGAGTGCAGCAGCAGCGCACAAGCGGCAGACAGCGCCGCCCGGCGCAGGCGCGCGGAGTTTGGGTTTGTTTTCATTGTTTCACGGCATGCAAGGCCACCCCGCAGTAGCAGGGAAGCTCAAGGAGTTCGGGAAACGCGCACGCAGTAGTGCCAGGCCATGCCTGGCAGCTCGGGAGAATCAATCCAAGGGCGCACGCGCAGGGCTCAAGCAGCCAGCAGTACCGGTGGCCCACGCGCTCCCAACGTGCCGCAGATCCGCTGCGGCAACGTCTGCACTGCACCGCGCAGCGCGCGGCACACCGGTGCCAGCGGCATCATCAACAGCAGCGCCGCCACCAGCAGGGTGATCAGTCGTGCGGCAATCAGGCAGTAGTCGCAGTCCACGCCCATCTCGTGGTCGGCGTGTGGATCGGCCGGCGGCTTCGGTGCTGCTTCGCCATGCTGCATTGCCATCGCGTGGTGGTCGTGGTGCCCTTCCATCGCGTGCTGCGCGTGCACGGCGTGGTCCATGACCGCCACCGGTGCAGCAACAGCAACGTGCGCATGCGCCAGCCAGCGGCTCACCAGCGGGGCAAGCAGGACCAGCAGCATGGCAAGCCATGCCAGGGCCTGGAACCGGCGGTGGAGAGCAGAGCGGCGCACGCAGCCATTCTACGGGGCCAGGACCAACCCTGGACCGCGTTCAGGGTTTACCTGCTGCGACACTGTGACGCAGGGCTCTGGCACCGACAACATTGATGAACACGTCTTCGCGACGGATCCAGTAGATCCACGCCATGCGTGGATGCGCTTCGCGCATCAACTCACGTACTGCGCCTGGCCATTACCGAACGACCAGTTCTCCTTCTTCACTTCCACCAGATTGATGAACACATCCTCGCGGCGGATCCCCACCGCCGCGTGCAGGCCATCGGCAATACCGGCATACAGCGCCTTCTTCTGCTCCAACGTGCGCCCTTCGTTCCAGGTGATCTGGATGCAGATGAAGTCATCGGTGCGGGCGATGCCCAGGTAACCCGGGTCGAACACGAGCGTGTCGTCGTCGTGCTCGTGGAAGATCTGGAAGCGATCATCTTCCGGCACGCCGACCGCGCGCATGGCCTGGTAGATGGCTTCGCCGACACGCTGGCGGTACTCGACGGATTTACCTTTGCGAAGATCGATGCGGGCGAGCGGCATGGTGGCATTCCAAGGATGGGAGGGGCACAACAATGGCCCGAGATTACGCCCGCCAAGGGCGCCGGAACAGCGCATGGATGGAACCCTCTGCCTCCATCCGTGACATGTTCCCGCCAGAACTGCGCGAGGTGACGCGATTGCCGTGGTGGCGTTCCTGCGGAGTCGTCATGTGCACGCCTGGCAGGGGCGGCGATTTACACCATCGGTGATGGGCTGCCCAGCGGGCTGGTGCTCGACGGCACAGAACAGAACACGCTTGGACTGCTTAGGGGCAGTTGAGAACTTTCCTTACAGACCGACGTGATTGTTCGACTTGATGATCGCCGGGCCGAGGCAAGTTGCCTTGGCCGGGATTGGCGTCTCGAAAAAGCAAACCTGACGGATTGGTTGCGCAGCAGTGCGCAGCCGCAAGAATGCACCGACGGCCCTCAATGGCGGGCGGTGCGTGGGGATCACTCGATCCGCCGGGTGATTTCTCACTCCGTTGTGTTTGCCCCGGCACGCCAACCCGCACCGTCCGCCACCCTCTCTTTGGAGGGTGGCCCTATGCCAGTGAGGGTTCCGCCATGACCAACCGCACCGCCATCCATCCCCACCTGCACGCCCTGATCGGCGACATCGCTACCGACGTTCCCGAAGACCTCGCACGCGAGATCGAGTGCGCACTCAAGGAACAGCAGATCCCACCATCAAAGCCGATGTTCTTCACTCTCCTTGATGCGATACGCAGGGGAGATGGCGAAGACGGCCAGCCCTGCACCACGCAGACCCTCAACGCGCACACCCTCGCCGCCCTCGGCCGTTCACTGTCCGCACTGAACGTCGTGCTGGACCTTCTGCACGCGGCAGAGCACACGCGCATGGACGGAGGTGCCGACGAGCAGATTGGCGACTTTCATCGAAACGGTCTGCTGCTGGCTGCACGCCAGATCGCGCATGCCGCGCAGACCGGCCTTGGCGATGCAATCACAGCCGTGGGAAAGGAGCCCGGTTGAATCACGGGCAACAAAAAAGCCCCCATTGCTGGAGGCTTTTTTCGTTCTGCAACATGGTGGGCGGTACAGGGATCGAACCTGTGACCCTTGCCGTGTGAAGGACGAAATAGGCCCTTGGCGCGCAAGGAATACGCCTGAAACCCCTTGATTCTCTGTGTCGTTGCGTCCCACTGAATTTGGCCGCACACTGCAATTTGCACTTACGACGCACTTACGGGACATGGGAACCAAGCTGACGATCCGCGCCGTGGAGCTGGCCAAGCCCAGCGAGAAGCCCTACGAGATCAGCGACAGCGACATGAAGGGCCTGCTGCTGCGCGTGCAGCCCTCGGGCGTGAAGTCCTACATAGTGACGTGGGGCCGAGGGAAGCGGCGAACGCTCGGCAAGCACCCGGTGATGACGCTGGCCGGCGCGCGAGCTGCGGCACTGGCCGCTCTATCGGAAGCATCCCAGCACGGCGCCCCAGTGGCTGTGAGCAAGCCCAAGGCGGATATCACGGTGTCCGACGCCTGCCGCGACTACGTGACCGCTCTGGAGAAGGACGGACGCAAAACTGCGTCGGATGATGCCAAGCGCCGGTTTGAGCGCTGCGTCTACGGCGACAAGCTGGGCAAGGTGCGCCTCAAGGATCTCCACCAGGATCACATTGAGGCATGGCGCGACCGCGTGGAGAAAGGCGACCTCCCGCCGCTGCCGGTGAAGCGCGGCCGTCCACCGGTGCCGAAGCCCTTGGCGCGGTCCAGCATCAACCGCATTCGCACGACGCTGGTAGCCGCGCTGAACCACGCTGTGGCCCGCCGCAAGGTCTCCCCTGACCTCGCATTCGAATGGAACGCCGTGAAGCCGCTCAAGGACGCCGGCCAGCGGCGGGGCCTGTACCTGGAGCGCGAGCAGCGCCGCGCGCTGCTAGAGGCCGCTGAGGGCCCCGTGCGCGACTTGATTGAGTGTGTGGCGCTGACGGGCTGCAGGCCTGGCGATCCGTCGCTGTGCCTGCGCTCGGACTATGACGGCCGCACTGCCAGCGTCAGGTTCCGCAGCAAGGACCACGACCGCAAGATACCGCTCTCCCCAGCCGCCACTTCGCTGTTCGACCGCCTGGCCAAGGGGAAGCTGCCCAAGGCACATCTGTTCACCCAGGACGGGAAGAAGGTGTGGACGCCCACCGACTGGAGCGAGCTTGTTCGGGATGCCGCAGCGCGCGCTGGACTACCTGCCGGCGTGACGCTCTACACGCTGCGCCACTGCTGGATCACCGACGCCATCGTAGGCAGCATGGACCTGCTGACGGTGGCCAAGCTCGCCGGCACGTCACTGGCGATGATCGAAAAGCACTATGGCCACCTGGTGCAGGGCGCAGCGCGCGAGAAACTGGCGCAGGTGCAGTTCCTCTGAGCGTTACGAGCGTTGCGGCCAGCCATAGCTCTGAAGGCCAACAAGAGAATGGCCGCGCGGCGATTCGCCGGCACTGATGATGCTCGATGCGACAGCCAGGATGGAATCCCAGTTCTGCTCGACCAACTGGTCAAATTCAGCGGCCTCAATCCCGCCAGGTTTGCCGTGCTCTATGGCTTGCCCTTCGACGCTGTATTTGATCAATTCCGCTGCAATCCGGTCCTCATAGGTGAGCAGCTCCGGTGCGTGCAGCAGCAAGGTGACGGCGCGCTGCGGTGGAGTGAAATCCCACAAGTCATCCAATAGAGCGGCAAGCGACGAATAGTAGCCATCGCTTGCCAACTCGAACTTGCTCAACCCTGCATTTAGAGCCCACTCGACCGCCTGGCTTAGCGAACGGTGCTGAGCTCGGGCGAGCAACTCGAGACCCAACTTCAATTTGGGCGGGAGCCGGATACTGAATTGCTCCAGCTTCTCCTCGGGTGCCTTGCGAGGGCGGCCCGGCTTCTTCTTCGCGGTTGCATTCTTGTCTGCCATGGCGCCGAGTTTCGCAGGTTGAAAAACCTGTTGCAACGGCCAATTGCGCGTGATAGCGTCTCCACAGGTTTCGCAGTGTGCGAAACCTGTTCAAACTGGAGATGAAATGAAGCCTCAGACCGAACGCCTCAGCTACACCACCGAAGAGGCATGCGCCGTAACCGGCCTCAACCGCAATGCCCTCTATCGAGCAATGGCCGCAGGCCAGCTCAGCACCTTCAAAGTCGGTAAGCGCCGCATGGTGTCGGCCCGCGCGTTGCGCGAGTACATCGAAGACCGCGAGAAAGAAGCCGCCGCCTAAGGGGCAAGCCATGACCAAGTGCCCAGAAATAGAAACGGCCCACCCGGTTGCAGCCGGAGTGAGCCGTAAAAGCCATCGAACCCTTGCAAGGAACGAGACCATGACGCCCATCGTACACCAACCCCTGCCGGCCGCAATCGGGCATTTCCCCGCTGCTCTGCCGGATTTCTCTGACACCGCGCGCTGGGCCCAGGTGCTGGTGCAGGACAACCTCAACGCCCCGCGCTTCCAGCAAGGCGACGTGCTGCACGTCGACCTGGGCAGGAACCGATTCATGGGCGACAGCCACTACGTGGTCGAGATCGGCGGACAGCAGATGGTTCGTATCGTGCAGGCCCGCCCTGGCGGGCTGTGGATCTACCCCGTGGGCCACCCGGGCACCGCGTACCCCATCGCCCGCGAGCTGCTGACCGTCCTTGGCGAAGTGATGTACGCCACCACCACGCGGAGGGTCGGATGAAGCGCCGCGCCTTCTACGAGCGTCAGGCAGGCGCTGCCAGCCCAACCGAGTTCGCCTTCCAGTTTGTTGCATGGATGCAGTCGCGGCGCACGCCAGCCACACCCAGTGACCTGCTCGACCGCTACGGGATGTGCCGCGCAACCGCATATCGCTACCTGCGGAAGTATCAAGACGCTTTCGGGGAGGCTGCACGATGAGCTCCAACATCATCCCCTTCCCCACCAGCAGCCGCGCGCCGGCCTGGCCGGATGGTGACCTCGGCACTGAGCTGGAAAAGCTGGCTCTGTTGCTCCAGGAACGCGCCAACCGGCAACCCGGCCACTGCGTGTCGCTCGACAAGGCGCGCGCTGCGGCTTTGGGCGCCTACGAGCTTCACCGGCAAGTCCGCCAGCAGAGGGCGCAGCCATGAGCCGACAGAAGCGAAAGACCACAGCACCGCGGCTGCGCGTCAGCCCGAATGCAGAGACGCTCATGCGCACGATGCTGGCCACCTGCGACACCGCCAAGCTTCGGGCCATGGCCGCAGATCCTCGCGGGCGGGCGGAGCTGTACCGCCTGCAGCGGATCGCAGCGGCACGCGTGGAGGAGTTTGAGGGATACCTTCAGCAAGCTAGGGATGCCGAAACCATGTTCTCCACCGCGCTGAACGCCACGCTGGAGGCCTGATATGAATCGGGATCTGTTCGATGCTCTGGAGAAGGGCAACTCAGCCGCCGCTAGGCGCGCGCTGCAGGACCTGGACTCTGCGGTCACCGCAGCGGTGATCTACCGCTCCCAGGTTGGCGCCTGCCTCCCCTTCACCGTCCTCCCCAAGCACTACATCGGGAAGAAGGTGGCAATCGTGATCGTAGGGGAGGCTGATGAGTGAGCGAGAAGCCCGTAAGCAGGCCAAGCGGCGGGCACGGGCGACGGGGCGCAGCAGTAACGTCTACGTGCCAATCTCGCCACACGTCCGCCTGTACGCCTGGGAGCTGGAGTGCCAGGCGTATCGCACCCTCGATCCCGTCGCGCGCGCGCTGCTGGTAGAGCTACGCGCGCTGTACCGGCCATCTACCGGCGCTGAGGTGTTTCTCAGCGTTCGGGAGGCCATGCAACGCGTAGGCGTCACGCAAAGGCCCGTGCAGAACGCATTTAAGTCGCTGCTGGAGCGAGGGTGGATCGAGGAGGCCAAGGCCGGCAGCTTCGATCAGAAGACAGGTACGGGACGCGCTCGCTCATTCCTCCTGACGAACATTGGCCCTGCCGGCGATGACGTTGATGCAAAGCGGACGTACATGCACTGGAAGCCGTACGCCAGCGAATGCCAAAAAACACGGTAGCGCCAGACGCTACAAACCGTAGCGCTCAGCACTACGGCAACAAGGCCGCGTAACGACCAACTAACGAAAGCGTAGCGCTAGGCGCTACGGATGGAGCGATTTATGGTCAAAAACCGTAGCGCCAGACGCTACACAGATAACTACTACCAGGGGGTGTGTTGTTTAGCGCACACCCCGCCCCTGCTGTGTGCATCACCGGCACCGCTCCGCATGACCCGCAATGTCACGGGTGACACCACGTCACGGGTGACAACTGAGGCACGGGGCGCAGGGCTGCACCGGGCGCACCCGATGCACCACGTTCACCAGTGCACCACGTTCACCACCAGGAGGAACCTTGAAACCGAGTAGCACGCTCGCGCACAGCCTGGACGCATTGCGCGCAACAATGGACGGCCGCGCTGACGCAACCGCTGCACTGCTACGCCAGCAGGCAGAGCATCACGGATTGTGGCTCAGTGCAGATGGGCGCATTGGCGAGGCAGACCTGGCCAAGCTGATCGGCATCGCACCTGGCACACTGGCGAACAAGCGCAGGGAGGGCACTTCGCCACCGTGGTACGCAATCGGCGGCGGCGGACACAGGATTACCTATCGCCTAGTCGAGGCCGCGCGCTGGCTTGAGGCGTACAGGAAGTAAATCGGGCAACGCAACTCCACGCAACCCCACGATAACTGATGGTTGGGGCTGCGCCTGAAACAGACACTGGACTCCTACACAGGAGCCCAGCATGACCAAGCCAACCAAGATCGCACGCGGCATCCAGGCCGTACGCGCAGAGGGCGAGCCGACCGACGTGGCCGGAATCGTCGCCAAGCTCAACGAGGCCTTTGACCAGTTCAAGGCCAAGCACACCGCAGACGTGGACGCCGTGCGTCAGCAGGTGGACGAGAACAGCACCGCACTGGCCGCGTGGCAGATGAACGGCGGCGGCTCGACCGATGCGCCCGCTGCGGACCTGGACGGCGGTGGCATCAAGGTTCTGCGCACTCCGGCCGATTTCCGTGCGCACTACGCCAGCCGCCGCGACGCCGACGACAAGCCGCGCGCTGGCGACACCACGCTGACCGACTTCATGCGTGGCGTAGCCGGTATGAGCAGCACCGAGGCCGTGATGGCTTCGCTTGCCGTCGGCACTGACAGTGCAGGCGGCTACGCAGTGCCGGACGTGGTGATGCCGGGCATCCTGTCCGCGCTGGTCCCGGCGTCCTCGCTGCTGCAGGCGGGTGCGGGCATCGTTCCGATGGGCTACGGCGCCAAGTCGGTATCCACCGCTGCCATCGACACCCTGCCCACCGCCACCTGGCGCAATGAGCTGGGCAACATCAGCGAAAGCGAGCCCACCCTTCGCTCGGTGCAGTCCACCCCGCGCAGCCTGGCGTGCATCGTGCGCGTGTCGCGTGAGCTGCTGGCCGATGGCTCGGACGTGGACCGCGCGCTGCGCCAGGTGATCGCACAGGCGTTCGCCAAGGAGCTGGATCGTGTGGGCCTCCTGGGCACTGCCCCTGAGCCGCGCGGACTGCGCAACACGCCCGGCATCAACACTGTATCGATGGGCGCCAATGGCGCTGCGCTGGCCAGCTTCCGCCCGCTGCTCAATGCCTACGGTTCGATCATCGACGTGAACGCCCCGGCTCCGACTGCCGCAATCATGGCCACCCGCACGCTGATGGACTTTGAAGGCCTGACCGACACCACCGGCCAGCCGCTCCAACGCCCGCGCCTGATCGATGACATGTCGTTCGTCCCGACCAGCCAGCTGCCAACCGATGTGGACGCTGGCACGTCCGATGACGCCAGCGAGATCTTCGTTGGCAACTTCAACGGCCTGTACTTCCTGATGCGCGAAGCGCTGTCCGTCCAGCTGCTGCGCGAGGCGTACGCCAAGACCGGCGAGATTGGCTTCCTGTGCCACATGCGCGCGGATGTGGTCATCAACTACCCGCAGCAGTTCACCGTCATCACTGGCGTGCGGCCCGCTGCGGAATGAGTAAGGGTCGGCCTGCAGGTTCACAGGCCAGGACCAGCCGGCGGTGTCCGCAACAACACCGGCAGGACGCGGTGCACTCTTAGGCCACTGAGCGTCCCGAGCAGGCCCGGCAACGGGCCTTTCTCGTTCTTCGGACGCAACCATACGGATGAATGCATGGACCGTATGGGGAGGCGAAAAGTTTTGGTCGATCCGCTGGCGATACGTGCGCCCCCCTTTCTTCGCGCATCCGCAATTGGAAATACGACCCTCACGGGCGAAGGAGACCCTATGGCAAAGCCACGAACCCCTACCAAGAAGGCCCGCGTATCGGGCGCCACCATCAAGGACCCAGGCCGGTACAAGAACCGCTCGGAGCCAGCCAATCCCGACCCCATCGGCACCCCCTACAAGGGCATGACCGCCGCACAGGCACGGGTCTGGAAGGAGTGCGCCACCAACATGCCTTGGCTCAATGCCGCTCACCGCCTGTTACTGCGCCAGGTGTGCATATTGGCCGCTCGCATGGAAACCGGGGAACCCCTCAGCGTGTCATCCACGCACGCGCTCAGCGCGATGCTATCCAAGCTCGGTGCGACGCCGACCGACGAGTCGAAGGTCAGTCATTCGCAGGATGAGCAAGACGCCGATGAACGCTTCTTCCACTAACCCGCTCAGGCTGCTTCGGGAGGGGCCTGTCGAAAGTTGAGAGTGTCACGGCCTCGAGACACGCGCCCCGTCTTCAACTTGCGCCGTCAGTTAAAAAAACCGATCTCCAAATCGGTTCTCAACGGCGCAAGGGTCGACCTGCGAGACAAGGGGGCGACTGGGACAGCGATTCCATGCTGCTCAAATATTGGGCACGTGTCCTGAGCAGCCCGAGTAACGCTCATGGTGCTTCGTCCCACAAAGCCCTGGCTTTGGCCTTCTGGATTTCTGCGACGAGTCTCGCGACTTCGCTCTTTAGTGCGAAATGTTCCCTCAAGAGCAAGCGATAGGCCTCAACTTCTTCGTATTTCCTCGCGTCGAAGCCAGTGTGATATGCGTACTCGTAGTGCGACCCTCTGACGCGCTGCCAGCTCCCATCTCGCGCGCCGATCAGCCCATGCTTATTCAACACGTCTCCCAGCGAAGACACAGCACGCTTGTAGATCGCGCCGAAGAAGTCTGTTCTATTGGAGTACAAATCGGACTCTACTAAGTCCCTGTGGTGAGGCCATTGATCTTGCTTGCCAATGGCCTCCTCACAAATGGCTGTCGCTCTTGCCCTCAATTCAGTCACATCGGCCTTGAACATCCGTACAAATTCCAACCCGCCTGCGTTCACTTTTTCGTGATTTTCTTCAAGCTTACGGACAGCCGCCTGCTCTATCCAAGAGCTAACGTCCGGCGCAATGGACAGCGCAAAATCCAGAACCAGTTGATCAAGCCTCGAAGACGCCGAAGCAAGCTTACCTTCAACATCTTCCAACTGAGATTCGACATCTGTTCGCGCGTTCATTCTCTTTCCCCGCCTCGTAATTGAACAATTGGCACGATACTCCACGCGCCCTCAATTTTGGCACACCCACGTTAGACCGTATTCGGCCCACTCGCATCATTAGCCACTTCACGGCAGGCCCATCAAAACGCGGACGCCGTCCAGCAGCTTTTGAATCTCATTGTAATAACCCTGAACCCGAGCGATTGTTACGTCGCTGGGACTACCGTGAGCGATCTTGTGGCGAACATCAATGAGGCTATCAAGTGCCGACTTACGCTCGTCAGCTATAAGAACAGCCAAGGGACTACGCCAATCGCTGTCGAACGAGAGGAGATGATTTGTGAGCTTTTCCGCCTTCAAATTGGTCAGATTTTTGCTTGAAGCTTCGACATAGCGCACCACGGTGGGCCCGGATCGCCTCTCTACATATTCCTTCGTGAACGCCTTTATCGACTGATCAATGTAGCCGGAGACAAGAATGCAAAGGTGCCTTGCCATGTCTGCGCGCAGTTCCGAGTCCCCTAGATCAATATTCTTAGCCCGATCGAACACCGCATCAAGCACATCTTTCCTAGAAGCTCGACGCATGTCTCTATACCCCGTCGAAGGCTGCTACAGCCAGACCAATCCTTTCCGCTACCTGATCTTCTCGCGCTGTAGCTTTGCTCACAGAAGCGATGTACTTGGCATCCTGAAGCAGGGTCTCATACGCCCCCTTCAATGCCTCAACATCAGGAAGAGGATCGCCTTTGTCCAACCGGCTCGCCAGGCCAACCATGACGGAGTCGAACACCGCCGCATTCAGCGCGTTCGTCAACTTGAATGCCTTTTTGCCAGCAATTTCGTGGGCGAGGCCAATTGCGCCTACAAACGACTTCGTGAAATCTTCCCCAGTTTTCTGATCAAGCGCTGAGTACTTCTGCGCAAAGCTTGTCAAAAAGTCCTTCATTGGACTTTTGTAGCCTCCAGCCTCATACCGAAGTGCAAGAAAACGCAGAATAAGCTCGTGATCCTTAAGCTTCTTAGACACTGGCCCAAATATCTCCCTCCACCTCAAATCCGCGTTGAGATCGCGAACCAGGTTCATCAATTGCCCGGGCGCAAGCGCCACTCGGATCTCGTGAGGAGAAAGCTGCGTCCCGCCGGAGTTCAGCCGTTCAAACAAGCTGTAAATGCTTGAAAGGTCCTGTTCTTCGCTCGTTTTTTTGATTACAGTCGCATGGATAAGGGAGTCATCTATGATGCGCCTTTCATCATCCTTAAGGCCGTCGTACTTATGCCCCTTGAATTGATCCTGCACGTGCTCCAGCACGAATTCTTTTTTGTTCAAAATTCCAGAATAGAACGCCACGAGAGTCAGTAGACGTTGCTGTCCGTCCAGAACAAGAAGCGTCTTATTCGACTGTTGAACAAGGAAAATCCCTGGCACCGGGAGCCCTAAGAGCAACGATTCTATAAAGCGATCGCATTGCAACTTAGACCAAACGAATTTGCGTTGGAACGCCTCAACATCAAAGGCTCCTTCGTTGACTGGATCGAACGATGGCACGACGATATCGCCTCGCTTCAGGCGCTTCACAAGGCCGTCGACCGGATAGTCAGCGCCATAGAATGTAAGGTCAAATTTGTACTGACTTTCTTCGTCCGTCAGCTCAACGCTATCGTCGATTTCATCGCTGACCACAGTATGTTCATTCACAGGATTTCCTCCATCGCGCGAGGCAGCTCTGGTGCATTTGGGAAAGTGAAGGGCGCCCTGGCGCTGACTTAACGGGGGCTTCGGGCAGGAAATGACCGGCTCCGAATGGGCCAGTAGGGATACGATTCAGGGCCGTAAGTGGCCCTAAGGGAGACTTAGCGAGCTCTGCATTGCAGCGTCCACCGCGTAGTTGAACGCAGCATTCGGAGATCTGGACACGGACGCTGTGAGCCCCTGAGGGGCTGAGCGGCAGGCGCAAGGACGATGATGGGCGCTTGTTCAACCCAAGGCTTGAGCAGGTGACTACGCAGACAGCCATTCGGCGTCGACCTGAGCGATTGTCTATCATGCCCCTCCCCCGATCCATGATGGGAATTCGCACTTACGCTGCACTTAAGCAAAAAAAGCCAGCTGAAGCGCCGGCTTTTTTCTTCTTCCAACTCTTTGATTTCTCAAAGGTATTTTTGGTGGGCGGTACAGGGATCGAACCTGTGACCCTTGCCGTGTGAAGGCAATGCTCTACCGCTGAGCTAACCGCCCGGTGTGTTGCTGAGCCGCTCATTATAGGGCGGTTTTTCAGGGCGTCAACACCTTTTCACATCGTGTTTCCCAGCCCATTTCCCCGAATCAGCCAGGCATGGCCTGGCTCTACTGGGGAGGGCAATCCGCCCACATCACATCGTATGCGTCGGCTTGTCCGAACCGGTCAGGCCGGCCAGGATCGTCTCGATCTTGTGCCGCACCGTCTCGCCTTCCTGGCCGTCCGCCAGCTGCACGCCGATGCCGGCCGTGCGGTTGCCCTGCGCGCCGGCCGGGGTCACCCAGATCACCTTGCCGGCCACCGGCAGGCGCTCGCTGGAATCAGGCAGGGTCAGCAGCAGGAACACCTCATCGCCCAGGAAGTAACGCTTGGGCGTGGGCACGAAGATGCCGCCATTCTTCACGAACGGCATGTACGCGCTGTACAGCGCGGCTTTGTCCTTCACGGCCAGGGACAGGATGCCCTGGCGGGCGTTGCTGGCACTCATCGATTTCCCCTTGCGGCAGGCCGCTCGTTCACCTTGTTCCAGGCCAGCAGCAACTCGACCACCGCAAGGTCTGCACGCACGGTGGTGCGCAGCAGATCGCGGGTGCGGTTGGCCGCATCGAACCAGGCTGCAAGCTTGTGCAATCGCTCCGGCGTGGTCAAGGCATCGGTGCTGGCCTGGGCCAGCGCCAGGTCGGCAGCGAAGCGCAGGCGCAGCGCCGCGTTGTCATCGGCGCACCACTTCTGTGCCAGTTCCACCGCACCGGTCTTGCCAGCAGCCAACTGTTCCAGCTCGCGGCCGACGTCGCGACGCAGGCTCAGGCCATCTTCGCGCAGCCAGTTGTCGGCCTGCCCGGGATGGCCGCGTGCTGCATCCAGTGCCTCGCGCGCGGCCGCCTCGCTGTGGCCCTGCTGCTGCAGCCAGGCCAGCGCTTCCTCGCGCGGCGGCAGCTTGAACTCCAGGCGCTGGCAGCGGCTGCGCACGGTCTGCGGCAGGCGCGCCGGGTCACTGCTGATCAACCACAGGTAGCGTCCGGGCTGCGGTTCTTCCAGAGTCTTCAGCAGCGCATTGGCCGCCGAACGGTTGATGGCATCGGCCGGGTCGACGATCACCACCTGCGCCACGCCGTACTGCGGGGTCAGCGCCAGCTTGTTGGTGATCTCGCGCACCTGCTCGATCACGATCTCGGTGCGCAGCTTGTCGCCGCTCTTGTTCGGAATGAAGCTGATCAGCTGCAGGTCGGGATGCGTGCCGGCGGCAATCAGCTGCCGGGTGCGGGTGGCGTGCGCGGCATCGCCGCGTGCCAGCACGTGGTCGGCCAGCGCAAGCGCCACCTCACGCTTGCCCAGCCCGGCCGGGCCGCAGATCAGCAGGCCGTGGCCCAGCCGATCCGCATCCAACGCGGCCACGGTCTGGTCGAACGCGCGCTGCTGCCAGGGCGAGAACGTACTCATGCACCCTCCCCTTGCTGCAGCCAGCGCTCGACACGCGCAACCACATCAGCAGCCACGCGTTCCTGCACCTGGCCGGCATCGACCAGCGCGAAGCGCTGGGGGTCCTGCTGTGCGCGGCTGCGGAACACCTCGCGCACGCGCTGGAAGAAATCGTCCTGCTCGCTTTCGATGCGGTCCGGCCACAGATCGCGGCCATTGGCACGCGCGCGGCCAACGGCCACGTCCACGTCCAGCAGCAGGGTCAAACCGGGCAGCAGGCCAACGGCGCGGCGCTCCAGGTCGGCAATCCACTGCGGGTCCAGGCCGCGGCCACCGCCCTGGTAGGCGTAGCTGGAATCGGTGAAGCGATCGCTGAGCACGTAGGCGCCGCGCTGCAGCGCCGGCTGGATCACCTGGCGCACATGCTGCGCACGTGCGGCGAACACCAGCAGCAGTTCGGCCTCGGCACTGAGCGGCTCAGCAGCGATCTCGGCATCGGGCTTCAGCACCAGCCCGCGGATGCGCTCGGCCAGCGGCGTGCCACCGGGTTCGCGGGTCAGCACGACCTCATGGCCGTGGCGGCGCAGGCACTCGCGGATGGCGTTGATGGCCGTGGTCTTGCCCGCGCCCTCGCCGCCTTCCAGGCTGACGAAACGGGGATGGCGAAGCAGCGCGGAACTCATTGCGCCGGGGTCTCCTGGGTGCGTTGCTGGCGCAGCTGCTGCAGGTAGCGGGCCACGGCGGCGTTGTGTTTGTCCAAGCTGGGCGAGAACACGTGTGCGCCGCTGCCATCGCCCACGGCGACGAAGTACAGCGCATCGCCCGGTGCCGGTTGCGCAGCAGCCATCAGCGCGTCGCGGCTGGGCATGGCGATCGGGGTCGGCGTCAGGCCAGACCGGGTGTAGGTGTTGTAGGGCGTATCGGTGGTCAGGTCACGGCGGCGGATGTTGCCGTCGTACGCCGCGCCGATGCCGTAGATCACGGTCGGGTCGGTCTGCAGGCGCATGCCGATCTTCAGGCGGCGCATGAACACGCCGGCAATCTGCGGTCGCTCGCTGGCCAGCGCGGTTTCCTTTTCGATGATCGACGCCATCGTCAGCAGCTCGTAGGGCGTATTGATCGGCAGATCCGGCGCGCGGCTTTCCCAGGCTTCGTCCAGCGCCTTCTCCATCGCGCCGTGGGCACGCTTGAGCACGTCCAGGTCGCTGTCGCCGCGCTGGTAGACGTAGGTCTCCGGCAGGAAGCGGCCTTCCGGGTGCTGGCCGGCGAAACCGAGGCGGTCCATCAACGCTGCGTCATCGAGGGCGTCGGTGGTGTGCAGCAGCGGATCGGCACGCTTGAGCGCGGCGCGCAGCTGGCGGATGTTCCAGCCTTCGATGATGGTGACGCGGTGCTGCAGCACCTTGCCGGCGCGCATGCGCAGCAACAGTTCGCGCGGGGTCAGGTCCGTGCTCAGCGCGTACTCGCCTACCTTCAGCTTGCCGGCGGCGTCCAGCTGGCGCGCCAGCAGCTGCCACTGGGTGTCCTGGCCCTCGTCCACGCCGGCCTCGCGCAGCTTGCGCAGCACGCTGTTCATGCCGTCGCCGCTGGCGATGACCACGCTGTCCGCACTGGGGGTCAACGGTACGTCGGCAAACTGGCTCTGCTTGTAGAAGAACCACGCGCCCGCGCCGGCCACGATGGCGGCCAGCACCAGCAGCAGCGTTACCACCCACAGACACCCGCGCTTGGCTCCCGCCATGGACTACCTCTGAACTCGATTCCGTCGTGCAGGATACCGTGCCGCTGGTGTGGGGTCATGACCGGAGCCACGCGTCCGTGCCGACCAACGGTCGGCACCCACCAGGACCGGTAGCGCCGGGCCATGCCCGGCGGCGGCAATCGATCACCCCTGCTGCCCCAGCGCCCGCAGCAGCCCGCGCGCCTTGGCCCGGGTTTCGTCCAGTTCCTTGTCCGGGTCCGAGTCGACCACGATGCCGGCACCGGTACGGAAGCTGACCTCGTTGCCATCCACTTCGGCGGTACGGATCAGGATGTTCAGGTCCAGGTCGCCATCGCGGTTCAGCCAGCCGAACGCACCGGTGTACGCGCCACGCGGCACCTGCTCCAGCTCGCTGATGATCTGCATGCAGCGCACCTTCGGGCAGCCGGTGATGGTGCCGCCGGGGAAGGTGGCGGCGATCACTTCGCCCGGGGTCACGTCCGCGCGCAGGTGGCCGCTGACGTTGCTGACGATGTGGTGCACGTGGGCGTAGCTTTCCACGGTCATCAGCTCGTCCACAACGACCGTGCCAGGCAGGCAGATGCGGCCCAGGTCGTTGCGCTCCAGGTCGATCAGCATCACGTGCTCGGCGCGCTCCTTGGGATGGCCGACCAGCTCCTGGATGCGCGCGGCATCGTCGTCGCCCTCGAAGCGCGGGCGGGTACCGGCGATCGGGCGGGTCTGCGCGTGGCCGCCATGCACCGATACCAGCCGCTCCGGCGACGAACTGACCACATGCCGGCCGTGCGCACTGAACAGGCCGGCAAACGGCGCCGGATTGGCGCGCCGCAGCTGCGCGTACAGCGCCTGCGGACTGACCGGTGCTGCGAAATGCGCGCTCCAGCGCCGCGACAGGTTCACCTGGAACACATCGCCGGCACGCAGGTACTCGATCACCCGGCGCACGCCATCGGTGAAGCGCTGCGGCTCGTCTTCGCTGACCGACTGCGGCGGCTGCCAGCCCTGCCCGGCCTGCGGCAGTTCGCCGGCCAGCAAGGCGACCAGCGTGTCCAGCAGCGCCTGCTCGCCCGCCTCGGCAATAAGGAAGCTGGTGTCGGCCTGGTGATCATGCAGCACGGCGGCCGGGCAACGCAGGGCCAGTGCGGTCGGGTGACCGTCATCGCGCGCGCGCGCCGGCAGCACCGGCTCAACCTGGCTGGCCACTTCGTAATCCAGCATCAGCGCCCAGCCACCACGGAACGGCAGCGCGTGGCCGCCGTCGTACGGCAGCCGCTGCGCGTGCCATGCGCGGTCCAGCGCCTGCAGGAAACTGCCGGGCTGCAGCGCACCGTGCTGGTCGCGCACCTGGCCATCGGCGTCCAGCTGCAGGGTGTCGCCCTGCGCGGCCAGCAGCAGGCTCCAGCGGCCCTGCGCGGTACCCGAGGCGGTGGACTCCATCAGCAGCGGGAAACGCGCCGGGTCGCGCTGCTGCAGGGCCAGCAGGTCGATCGGGTGCGGCAGCGGGTGGATCAGCGGGGCGTGGGTCATGGCGGCCAGTTCTGGGAGACGGATACACGGAAGCCGCCTTGCGGCGGCCTCGTGGTTGGCGGAGTCGAGCCTGGCTCGACGCTGCCGGTGCGATCAGACGCGCTTGAAGATCAGCGTGCCGTTGGTGCCGCCGAAGCCGAAGCCATTGGACATCACCACGTCGACCTTGGCCTGGCGTGCTTCGTTGGGCACGTAGTCCAGGTCGCAGCCTTCGCCCGGCTGCTGCAGGTTGATGGTCGGCGGAATCAGGTTGTCGCGCATTGCCAGCACCGAGAAGATCGCTTCCACGCCGCCGGCAGCGCCGAGCAGGTGGCCGGTCATCGACTTGGTGGAGCTGACCATCATCTTGTAGGCGTGGTCGCCGAAGGCGGTCTTCATCGCCATGGTCTCACCGAGGTCGCCCAGCGGGGTCGAGGTGCCATGTGCGTTGAGGTAGCCGACCTGTTCCGGGGTGACACCCGCGTCCTTCAGGGCCATGGTCATGCAGCGCGCAGCGCCCTCGCCGTTCTCGCTCGGCGCGGTCATGTGGTACGCGTCGGAGCTGGCGCCGAAACCGGCCAGCTCGCAGTAGATCTTCGCGCCACGTGCCTTGGCGTGCTCGTACTCTTCCAGGATCAGGATGCCGGCGCCGTCGCCCAGCACGAAGCCGTCACGGTCCTTGTCCCACGGGCGCGAGGCCTGTTCCGGGGCGTCGTTGCGGGTGCTCATCGCCTTCATCGCGCAGAAGCCGCCCAGCGCCGTCGGCGAGGAACCGCGTTCGGCACCGCCGGCCACCATCACGTCCGCATCGCCGTACTGGATCATGCGCATGGCGGTGCCGATGGAATGGTTGGAGGTGGCGCACGCCGAGACCGCCGAGAACGACGGGCCCTTCAGGCCGCTGATGATGCTCAGCTGGCCCGGCAGCATGTTGATGATGGTCTTGGGCACGTAGAAGGGAGAGATCTTCTTCCCTTCGTGGAACTCGATGGTCTGCTCTTCGATACCGAGCAGGCCGCCGATGCCGGCGCCAACGATGGCGCCAATGCGGTCGGCGTTGGCATCGGTGATCTCCAGGCCCGAATCATGCAGGGCCATGAAGGCGGCACCGAGGCCGTAATGGATGAACGGGTCCATCTTCTTGGCATCCTTGCCGCTGACCCGGTACTTGCCGAACAGTTCGTTGTCGGCGGTGATGTCAAAGCCTTTGACCTCACCTGCGATCTTGGTGGTGAACCGTTCCAGGTAGGCATCAGAAACGTTGGTCAGCGGACCGATGCCCGAACGACCGTGGGTGATGCCTTCCCAGCTGCTGGCCAGATCATTGCCCAACGGCGAGACCATACCCAGGCCGGTTACGACGACGCGACGCTTCATTGCTGATTCTCCTGACCCGAACGTTCTTTGCGGGTAACGCGGTTTACTTCGGTGTGGTACGCAAACACACGGGGCCGCAAACAGCGGCCCCATGGGGTGTCGTGCGCGGCGAGCTCAACGCCCGCGCGCGCACTGACGTCCTGCATCAGGCCTTGACGTGGGCCGTGATGTAGGTGATCGCAGCCTGCACGGTGCTGATCTTCTCGGCTTCTTCGTCCGGGATCTCGCACTCGAATTCTTCTTCCAGCGCCATCACCAGCTCGACGGTGTCCAGCGAGTCAGCGCCCAGGTCATCGACGAACGATGCGCTGTTGGTGACTTCTTCTTCCTTGACGCCAAGCTGTTCGATGACGATTTTCTTGACGCGTTCTTCGATGGTGCTCATGGGATATCGCTCCAGATGGAGTAGTGGTTCAAAAGTGGTCGCCATCAAAGGCGATGGCCGTGGGATAGTGTAGTGGAAACCGGCGTGACCTTGCATTGCAGCAAAAATCCTCGCAGATCAACCACTTGCGGCGCGATCCCTGCGCCCCTTGCTTACGGCATGTACATGCCGCCGTTCACATGGAGAGTTTCGCCGGTGATGTAGCCGGCAGCCGGGCTGGCCAGGAAGGCCACCGCATGGGCGATGTCCTCCGGCGAACCCAGGCGTTCGAGGGCGATGTCGCCGATCAGCGCGGCACGCGCTTCTTCCGGCAGCGCCTTGGTCATGTCGGTGTCGATGAAGCCCGGCGCGACCACGTTGACGGTGACGCCGCGCGAGCCGATTTCCTTGGCCAGCGACTTGGAGAAACCAATGATGCCGGCCTTGGCGGCGGCATAGTTGGCCTGGCCGGCGTTGCCGGTCACGCCCACCACCGAGGCGATGTTGATGATGCGGCCCTTGCGCGCCTTCATCATGCCGCGCATGACGGCCTTGCTGGTGCGGAACACGCTGGTCAGGTTGGTGTCGATGATCGACGCCCAATCGTCTTCCTTCATGCGCATCAGCAGGTTGTCACGGGTGATGCCGGCGTTGTTGACCAGGATCGAGATCGGGCCGAATTCCTTGGCGATACCGTCAAGCACGGCGTCGAGCGCGGCAGCGTCGGTGACATTCAGCGCACGGCCGTGACCGCCGTGGGCGGCCAGGCGCTCGCCGATCGCGGCGGCGCCGGAATCGGTGGTGGCGGTACCGATGACGGTGGCGCCCTGGGCGGCCAGCAGATCGGCGATGGCGGCACCAATGCCACGGCTGGCACCGGTGACCAGTGCGATTTCACCCTGCAGGGGCTTGCTCATGATGTTTTCCTCAGGCTGGGGCGGCCGCCGCACCCGTGCCGCTTGCAGCGGCCACCGGCACGGTCGGCAGGAACAGGGGCAATCAGGCCGACCACGTCTCGCGGGCGGTTTCGAAGTCGCCCGGGGTGGCCAGGGAACGGCCGTCGATGGCCTTGTCGATGCGCTTGACCAGGCCGGTCAGCACCTTGCCAGGGCCGCACTCGGCGATCTGGGTGACGCCACGCGCGGCCAGGGCCTGCACGCAGCCGGTCCACTGCACGGGCTGGTACAGCTGCTGCACCAGCGCGGTGCGGATCGCGCCCAAGCCGTCGTGCACCTTGGCGTCGACGTTCTGCACCACCGGCAGCTGCGGCAGCTGCCAGGACAGGCCGGCCATCACTTCGGCCAGACGGTTGGCGGCTTCGCGCATCAGCGGGGTGTGCGAGGGCACGCTGACGGCCAGCTTGACCGCCTTGCGCACGCCCTTCTCGGCCAGCAGCGCCAGCGCACGGTCGACCGCGGCAGCGTCGCCGCCGATCACGATCTGGCCCGGCGAGTTGAAGTTGGCCGGAACGACCACCTGGCTGCCGGCGGCTTCCGCGCAGACGTCCAGCACCAGCTGGTCTTCGGCGCCGAGCACGGCGGCCATCGCGCCAACACCGGCCGGCGCGGCGTCCTGCATCAGCTGGCCGCGCAGGCGCACCAGGTGCGCACCGTCGTGCAGGCTGAGGGCGCCAGCGGCGACCAGGGCGGTGTACTCGCCCAGGCTGTGGCCAGCCAGAACCGACGGACGCGGACCACCCACGGCGTTCCAGGCGCGCCACACGCCGATGCTGGCGGCCAGCAGGGCCGGCTGGGTGTATTCGGTACGGTTGAGCATTTCCTCCGGGCCACCCTGGGACAACGCCCATAGGTCGACGCCGGCACCATCGGATGCCTCGGTGAAGGCCTCACGCACCTGCGGGTGCAGTTCGGCCAGCTCGGCCAGCATGCCCACAGACTGCGAGCCCTGACCGGGGAAGACAAAAGCGAGGGTGGATAGGGTCACGCGGTCATCCGCTTGTTGCAATCGAAGCGGGCCATGATAAGGGGGAACATGCCGTGTCGTCTGTACGTGCGCGTATGCACGGCGTATGGAGGCGGCCTGCCGGATCGGGCAGCGGGTGATGCCGGCCAGCGACCGGCACTACCCGATGCTGCGGGCTGCCCCGCTGTCAGCAGAGCAGCTGCAGGATGTCCAGCTCGCCGTCGGCAAACCAGTCCATGCACAGGCCGACCACCATCAGCAGGCCCAGCGTGGTGGCGCCGTGGGTGATGAAAATGGAGTGGGCCAGCGCGCGCGCCGAGCGCCCCAGCTTCATGCACACCCGTGCCAGGCGCTGCAGGCGGCCACTGACGGCGTGTACGTGCGCACGCACCGGTGCCTGCACCCCGTTCATCGCCTCGGCCATCATCGCCTGCAGGCATTCGGGGCGGTCGGCGTAGTACTTGGCAACGCCGTAGCCGAACATCAGCCAGTCACGCGCCTGTGCCTCGGCCAGGTCCATGACTTCCAGCGGATCTTCTTCGAAGTCGATGAAACCGACGTTCTGGCCATCCCAGGTGAGGTTGCGCGGCAGCGGCTGGCCAAAATAGGCGCCACGCGCGTGCGCTTCGGCAATGGCCTGCATCGCTGCAGCCACGAGGCGATCGCGGCCGGCATCGTCGGCCTCGCGCAGGCAGGTATTGAACGAGCTGCCGTTGTCGCCGATCACCAGCGCGGCATGGCCGCTGCCGATCACCGCGGGAACATTCACCCCCTGCGCCTGCAGTTCGGCCAGCCGGCGGGCCTCGGTTTCGCGCGCGGCGTCGCCACCGCGGTGCGGCGGCGGGCGCAGGGCATCGAGATGGAACCGGCGGGCAATAAAATTGAGCAGGCCCAGGGCCACTGCTCGGCTTCCTTCGCCGTACTGCTTCAGCCAGGCGCGTTGCCCTTCGATGACGATGGGCTCAACCATGACAGTCTCCTTTAACGCATTACGGCCCCAGAGGGGCCGTAACGACGGTTTCACGTTGTCGTAACTGGCACTATCAATAGCGCAGCAGTGCCGAACCCCACGTGAAGCCACCACCGAATGCTTCCAGCAGCAGCAGCTGGCCGCGCTCGACCCTGCCGGAACGCACAGCCGCATCCAGCGCCAGCGGCACCGAGGCGGACGAGGTATTGCCGTGCTTGTCGACAGTGACCACGACCTGGTCCATCGACATGTCCAGCCGCTTGGCGGTGGCCTCGATGATGCGCAGGTTGGCCTGGTGCGGGATCAGCCAGTCCAGGTCGGACTTGGTCAGACCGTTGGCATCCAGGGTTTCGTCCACGACCGAGTCCAGCGCCTTGACGGCGTACTTGAACACGTCGTTGCCCTTCATGTTGATGGTGCCGCCACCGTTGTTGCCTTCACCGAAACCGACCGAGACGCCGACCGGGTTCCACAGCAGCTCTTTCTTGCTGCCATCCGAATGCAGGTGGGTGCTGAGGATGCCGGTTTCTTCGTCGGCCTTGAGCACGACGGCGCCCGCGCCATCACCGAACAGCACGCAGGTGGTGCGGTCTTCCCAGTCGACGATGCGGGTCAGGGTTTCCGCGCCGATCACCAGCACATGGCGGGCATCACCGGAACGGATGAATTTGTCAGCCACGCTGAGCGCGAACACGAAGCCCGAACAGGCCGCGTTGACGTCGAAAGCGGGGCAGCCGCTCACACCGAGCTTGGCCTGGATCAGGCACGCGGTGGAGGGGAAGATCAGATCAGGAGTGGTCGTGCCGACCACGATCATGTCGAGCTGCGAGGCGTCGATACCGGCCGCTTCGATCGCACGCAGCGCGGCCTGGTAGCCGAGATCGCTGGTGGTTTCGCCTTCGGCAGCGATGTGCCGTTCACGGATACCGGTGCGCGTCTGGATCCACTCGTCCGAGGTCTCGACCATTTTTTCCAGGTCGGCGTTGGTCAGGACTTTTTCCGGCAAATAGCTACCGGTGCCCGCGATCCTCGAGTAGATCCGCTTGCTCATCATGTTTCCTGTTGCACGAGCCGCCGTTCACCGGCGTGCCCGGGAAAGAAGGCGAAGGCCGCTGCCCATAGGGCAGCGACCTTCCGGCACATCAGTCTTCCTGGACAGCCGAAGACTTGGTCTGGATGACCTTCTTGCCGCGGTAGAAACCGTCAGCAGTGATGTGGTGACGCAGATGCACTTCGCCGGTGGTCGGGTCGGTCGACAGCTGCTTGGCGCTCAGGGCGTCATGCGAACGACGCTGGCCACGACGGGACGGGGTAACACGGGATTTCTGGACAGCCATGGGATTGCTCCAAACTCGGTTCGTTTTGCTTCGTCGTTTCGTCGCACAGGACGCCAGCGTCCAGCACACTTTTCGCTTTCGCCGCAGCCGCCGACGACAACCGGCTGCTATTGTTTCTTCAATGCCGCCAACGCCGCAAACGGGTTGGCCTTTTCAATTTCTTCTTCGGTCGGTGCCCAGTCCTTGTCGACTGCCTCACCGTACGGCGACAGGGGTACCACCGGCACCGCCAGCACCAGCTCGTCCTCGACCAGGTCCAACGGGCGCAGCTGGCCATCTTCCGGCACCAGCAACGGCTCGTATTCCTCCGGCAAGGACGATTCCTCGTCTTCGTCGCGGATCAGGCCAAGCCTCTGGGTCATCTTCACCGGCAGCAGGAAACGCTGCATGCTGCGCTGACAGGTCAGCGGCAACGCGGTATCGATGCTGAGTTCCACATAGGATACCCGCAAGATCTCGTCGCGACCGAATTCGAGCGAGTAATTACACTCGCCTTCGGTATCTGCGACAAGCCCCTGCAGGCGAGTCAATTCAGCCAGGGAGACCTGACCGTCGAAGCGCCTTCGCGCTACGACCATCCGCCAGGCATCCAGCGTTTCGGGTACGTTCGCGGACATAAGCCGCCGAATATTAAGGATCGGCAGGTCCCGTGTCAAATGACTGCCATGAAAGGCTTGCTGTGGCTGGCTGTGCCGGGCCAGACTGCCGCGCCCCGCCCCCGGAATTCCCGCATGCCTGCCCTGGTCCTGGCCTCCACCTCCCGCTATCGCCGCGACCTGCTGGAACGGCTGGGGTTGCCCTTCGACTGCGCACGCCCGCAGGTGGATGAGACCCCGCACGCCAACGAGGCCCCGCTGGCGCTGGCGGCACGCCTGGCCAGCGCCAAGGCGGCCGACGTGGCCGCCCGCCATCCCGGCAGCTGGGTGATCGGCTCGGACCAGGTGGCGGACCTGAACGGTCAGCCGCTGGGCAAGCCGGGTACGGTCGAGGCGGCCTGCGCACAGCTGGCGGCAATGTCCGGGCAGACGGTGCGCTTCCACACTGCGATCAGTCTCACCCGTGACGGAGAATCCTTCACGGCAATGGATCTGACCCAGGTGCGCTTCCGCACGCTGCAGGCGCCGGAGATCGCCCGCTACGTGGCCATCGAACAACCGCTGGACTGCGCCGGCAGCTTCAAGTGCGAAGGCCTGGGCATCAGCCTGTTCGACGCCATCGACAATCGCGACCCTACGGCGCTGATCGGGCTGCCGCTGATCGCACTGTGCGGATTGCTGCGCAGGGCCGGATTCTCGGTGCCGTAACCCGGCCCGCTACACGAGGCACGATGCCTCAGCGCTTTTCCACGACGAACGGCTGTTCCTGCCACGGCTCCACGCTGCCATCGCGACCATGCAGGCGCAGGCCCAGCCAGTGTTTTCCCGGTGACAACGTACCCGTATCGAGCGTTGCATCGAAACCGACAGCCGGATGCTGCGGGTCGGTGCTGTCTGGCCAGGCATGTCGGATATCGAACACCCGCCCATAGCTGGCGTCGCCGATCGAACGACCATCCACCAGCACTTCAACCCGCGACAGGCCGACACCTTCCTTGAACGCCCAGCCCTTGATCGCCAGCGTGCCGCTCACCACGTCGCCGTTGGAAGGGGTGTCCAGCCAGGCCAGTGCGGGGGCTACACATGGGCCCTGCGCGCGCTGCACCGGCAGGCGGAACAGCAGGAAGCGCTGGAATCCATGATCGTTGCTGACCACGCGCGGCGGCGGCAGCGGCCCGACCTGTTCGCAGAGGGCGTGATAGCGGGTGAGCAGATCGCGGAAACGCTGATCGCTGGGCGACAGCACCAGCAGCATCGGCACGTCGCGCTCGCCCTCATGCACCTGGTTCCATTGCGCCAGCTGCGCGGTACGGCCGTGCTTGTCGTTGAGCGGATGCGGCAGCACTTCGATGTCACCGCGGCCCAGCTGGAAGCCCAGTTCGGCGCCCACCTTGAAGTTGCCGGCCAGTACGCGGCTGCCTTCAGGCATCTGCTGCAGTTCTTCGCGGACCGCAGCAGCCAGCGGCTGCCAGCCGGCGAAGTTGCGCGGGTAGTACTTGTCGCCGGCCAACTGCTCGCGCAGCGATGACGAGGACGCCATCAGGTAATAGCCGAAGGCCAGTACCATGCCCAGCCCGGCCAGCCACCAGCCGGTACGCCGCAACCAGCGCGGCCAGCCGTTGAGGATCACCGGCACCGCCACCAGCAGGGCCAGGTAGCCCGGCAACGGCCAATGGAAGCTGATGCGCTCGACGTCGGTGAAGAAGCCCAGTGCGAAGATGCCCAATGTCGACACACCGCCGACCAGACCGAAATAACGCCACTGCACGCGCGCACCGCCGCCACTGCGGGTACCGGCCAGCGCCACCTTCCACATCGCGATGCACAGGATGGGCGTGACCAGCATCGGCTGGATCACCAGGAACCACAGTCCGCGCCACTCGAACGCCCACGGATGACGCTCGACCACCTGGAACTTCAGGCCGGCATCGTGATTGTCGGCATTCCAGGCCAGCAGTGGCAGCCATGCCAGTACGCCAACGGCCAGGGCCACCCAGACGCGCGGATCGGCCAGCATGCGCCGGCCCTGCGGCAGCGCCAGCAGGGCAACGAAGCCGACGCCGATCACACCGATGAAGCGATAGTGGCTGAGCGCGCCGATCAGCAGGCCCAGCGCCAGTTTCACTGCCGAGGACGCGTCTACGTTGCGCAGCAGGCGTGCGCCGGCATCCAGGCAAAGCACTGCCGCCAGTGCCATCGGCACATCGGGTACAGCCAGCAGACCCAGCGTGGCCGACAACGGCATCAGCAGCGTCAAGCTGCCGGCCTGCCAACCCGCAACGTTGCCGAACCAGCGCGCCGCAATGCGCGATACCAGCAGCGGCAGCAGTGCACCGATGGCCAGGAACGGCAGGCGCAGCGCAAGCACGTGCTGGCCGCCAAGCTCCACACCCAACCGGGTCAACCAGGCCGTCAGCCCCGGCAGATCCGAATAGGCCGCAGCCAGATGCTGGCCTTCCTGCCAGTAGAACGCCTCATCGACGAACAACGGCAGGCGTGCGGCCACGACCAGCTTGGCCGCTGTGACGAGCGTCCATAACCAGAGAAAAATCGTACGTGCGCGTTGTTCGCCCTGCATTGCTCTATGGATAGAATCGACCGGTTACCGAACTTGAGACGACCATGACAGCTTCGTCCCCCATGCCCAGCATGCTAACCGATCAACTGCGTCAGTCCCTGCGCAACGCGCAGGACCAGGTCAATGCACTGGTGCTGGGCAAGGTGCAGGAGGTTCGACTGGCCTTTGTGGCCCTGCTCTCTGGCGGCCATCTGCTGATCGAAGACCTGCCCGGTCTCGGCAAGACCACATTGGCCCATGCCCTGGCCAGCAGCCTGGGGCTGAGCTTCCAGCGCGTACAGTTCACCTCCGACCTGCTGCCGGCCGACGTACTCGGCGTATCGGTCTACGACGCCGGCAGCCGCCAGTTCCAGTTCCATCCCGGGCCGGTCTTCACCCACGTGCTGCTGGCCGACGAAATCAACCGGGCGCCGCCGCGCACGCAGAGCGCACTGCTGGAAGCGATGGCCGAGCAGCAGGTCACCCTCGACGGCCAAACCCATGCCCTGCCCGATCCATTCTTCGTGATCGCCACGCAGAACCCGGTGGATCTGTCAGGCACGTTCCCGCTGCCCGATTCGCAACTGGACCGTTTCCTGCTGCGGCTGGCGATGGGCTACCCCAGCGCGCAGGCGGAACGTGAGCTGCTGCGTGGCAGCGATCGTCGCGACCTGATCGCCCGCGCGCTGCCCCAGCTGGACGACACCCAGGTACGTGCACTGCGCGAAGCCGTCGGCCAGGTGCATGTCAGCGACGCGCTGGTGGACTACGTGCAGGCCCTGCTGACCCGCAGCCGCCAGCATGCCGGCGTACGCGTGGGATTGTCGCCGCGCGCCGGCCTGGCTCTGCTGCGCGCGGCCAAGGCACATGCGCTGCTGCTCGGCCGTGGCCACGTGGTACCCGAAGACGTGCAGACGCTGTTCGTAGCGGTGGCTGGCCATCGCCTGGTGGGTGAAGCCGAGTCGAGCTCGGGGCCGGCGCTGGCTCGCGCGATCCTGCAGACCGTCGCGGTCGATTGAAGATGGCATCGCATGCCCGGCGACTGTTGCAGCTGGCACGCCCACGCACGCCGGAGTCGTTGCCGCAACGGCTGGACCGACGGCGCATCTACGTGCTGCCGACCCGCTTCGGCCTGTTTGTGGCCTGCCTGCTGGTCGCGATGCTGCTGGGCGCGCTGAACTACAACAACAACCCTGCGCTGTTACTGGCGCTGCTGCTGGCCGCGGCAGCGATCGCCAGCGCCATCGCCGCGCACCTGCAGTTGTCCGGTGTGCAGATCGACGCGATCTCCGCCGAACCGCTGCCAGCCGGGCAACCATTGCGCATGCGCGTGGACCTGTCGCTGCGCGACCCGCGAGCGCGCCATGGCCTGCACCTGCAGCTGGGCGACAGCGAGGCGTGGCTCGACCTGCCCGCACACGGCCGCGGTGAAGCCGAGCTGGAAGTGCCCAGCGAACGCCGTGGTTGGCTGGAACTGCCGCGTATCCGCCTGTCCACCACACAACCGCTTGGCCTGGTCAGGGCGTGGTCATGGGTGTGGCCGGAAGAACCCCTGCTGGTCTACCCGCTGGCCGAAGCGAAGGCGCCGCCGTTGCCACAGCAGGGCAGCGATCCACTGCACACCCGCGCCCACGCCAACGGCGAGGAACTGCATCAGCTGCGCCCGTATCGCGCTGGAGATCCACCGCGCAGCATTGCCTGGAAACACTCCGCGCGCCGCGACACGCTGCTGGTACGCGAACACGAGAAGCCGATAGGCATCGAAGTGGTGCTGGACTGGCGCGCGCTGGCACCGTTGGGCCAGGAGGCCCGCATCGCGCGGCTGGCACGCTGGGTGGACAGCGCCGAGCGCGAAGGCCGCCGCTACACGCTGCTGCTGCCGATGCACCCACCGATCGGCCCCGGCCAGGGAGCCAGCCACCACCATCTGTGCCTGCGCGCGCTGGCGTTGCTTCCCCATGACTGAGCCTGCCCTGCTGCTGGACCGCAACTCCCGCACGTGGACGCTGGCCAGCGCCGCACTGGCCCTGTTGCCGCTGCTGCTGCAGCTGCCCACCACGCTGGCCGCGTTGATCGCCGTGGCAGCACTGGTCACTGCAGCACTGTCGCAGCGCGGCATGCTGCCGATGCCGGTGCGCGTACTGCTGGTGCTGGGCATGCTGGCCGCCATCGTCTGGCAGATGGGGGCGGTGCGCCCCGGCCGGGATACCGGTTGTGCACTGCTGGCGGCGATGCTGGCGATCAAGTCCAGCGAGCTGCGCACCCTGCGCGATGCACGCAGCCTGCTCGGCTTTGCCCTGTTTTCACCGTTCGCTGCCTTCCTGCTCGACCAGGGGCCGCTGACCACCGTGCTCGCCGTGCTGGCCGGCATCAGCACCCTGATTGCGCTGCAGCGACTGGTACAGGGTGAAGGCCGCAGTACGCCACCCCCGCTGTCCGCGCAGCTTCGCGGCGTCGGTCGGCTGCTGCTGATCGGCCTGCCGCTGGCGCTGGCCTGCTTCTGGCTGTTCCCACGATTGGCCACGCCGCTGTGGGGCATTCCCGATCGCGCCGTCGGCACACCCGGCCTGTCGGACACGATGGAGCCGGACAAGTGGCTGGATCTGATGGCCGATGACACCCCGGCCCTGCGGGCGCAGTTCTTCGGCGCGGTTCCGGAACCGGCACAGCGCTACTGGCGCGGGCCGGTACTGACGCAGTTCGATGGGCATGTCTGGAAACGCGACCGCCGTACCGAGCGTTTGCTCCCTGCAGTGGTCGAGCACGGCACGGACGGCTGGGATTACCAGATCGACTACGAGCCCACCGACCGTCGCCAGCTGGTCGCCCTGGATCTCCCGACCGCCGCACCGGAAGGCAGCCGGCTTGATGCAGCCCTGAGCCTGAGCAGCGACCGCACCTTGTCCGCGTTGAGCCGGTGGCGCCTGCACTCGGCCCCGCCGCTGCGTTTTGATGCCAACTTGTCGTCGTATCAGCGCCGCGCTGCGCTGCAGTTGCCGGAAGGCTTCAACCCCCGCACGGCAACCCTGGCCCGACAGTGGCGGCAGGACGCAGGAAACGATGACGCCGCCGTGGTCCGTCGTGCCCTCGCGTGGATAACCGAGGACTTCTCGTACACGCTGGAGACACCCGCCGCCGGCCGCGATCCCGTCGATGCATTCCTGTTCGACTACAAGGCGGGCTACTGCCAGCATTTCAGCTCTGCCTTCGTGGTGCTGATGCGCAATGCAGGCATTCCGGCGCGGGTGGTCACCGGGTTCGCTGGCGGCACGCGCAACCGGATCGGCGACTACTGGGTACTGCGGCGGATGGACGCCCACGCCTGGGCCGAGGTGTGGCTGCCGCAACGCGGCTGGGTGCGCATCGACCCGACAGCGGCAGTAGCACCCGAGCGCATCCTGGACACGCTCGACGACCGTCTGCAGGCCGGGGCCGATACCGGCCTGCAGCAGCGCTGGCTGCAGTTGGGCCAGGTCCGCGACTGGATGCGCAGAGGCTGGAACGAACTGGTCCTGTCCTTCGACGCGCGCCGCCAGCAGCAACTGCTGCAACCGTTCGGGCTGGACGATCTGCAGCCGGGACAGCTGCTGGCCGGCTTCGTGATGGCCGCGTTGCTGGCGCTGGCGTGGATGGCGTGGCTGCTGGCCCGTGGCGAACGCGAGCGCGACCCGCTGCTACGCGCCTGGCACCGGCTGGGGCAGCGCTATGCGCGGCTTGGGCTGGGCCGCGAACCGCACGAACCCGCCCTGCACTGGGCGCGACGGGTCAACGCGCAACGACCCGACCCGGGCCTCATCACACTCAGCCAGCGTTTCGCTGATGCACGCTACGCTGGCACTTGTACCGAGCTCGCCCCATTATTGCGGGACCTGCGCAGGCATCGCCCGACTTCCGGAGCCTCCCCATGAATACCAAGTTCCTCCTCACCGCCGTGGCCGCCCTGGCCCTGTCGGCCTGCGCCACGGCCCCCAAGCCGCTGCAGGGACAATTCAGCCTGGTTTCCCCGCGCGACTCGGTTGCCACCCAGCAGGTCGGCACGCCGGTGCGCTGGGGTGGCCGGATCATCGAAACCAAGCCCGCTCAGGGCGAGACCTGTTTCCAGATCATCTCGCGCCCGCTCAACGGTAGCGGCCGCCCGAACACGACCTCCTCCGATGCCAGTGACGGCCGCTTCATTGCCTGCCGTGCCGGCTTCTACGATCCGGCCGTGTTCGAAGCCGGCCGCGACGTGACCTTCATCGGCAAGATCGATGGCTACGCCAACACCCGTATCGGTGATTACGACTACCGACTGCCGAAGCTGGCGGCCGACGTGATCTACCTGTGGCCGGAGCAGCGCCAGGTCGATGTGGTGCCCTACCCCTACGGACCGTGGGGCCCGGGCCCATACGGCCCGTACTGGGGCGGTTACCGCGGCTGGGGCTGGTGGTAGTCCAGGCCCGGTACGCATGAAGCAGAAGGCCGCCCATGGGGCGGCCTTTTTTCATCCACGCATGGCGTGGATCTACTGCTGTTGGTGCGCGCTGTAGATCCACGCCATGCGTGGATGACCGCGTCAGTGCCCCGGCGTGCCGAAATGACCCAGCGCTGCGCCAGCCAGCAGATGCATGTGGATATGGAACACGGTCTGCCCGGCATCTTCGCGGCAGTTCATCACGATGCGGTAGCCGTCCTGCGCGAAGCCTTCCTGCCGCGCGTACTCGGCGGCGGCCAGGGCCAGCTTGCCGATCAGGTGCGCCTGCGATGGCTGCAGGTCATCCAGGGTCGGAATGATCTCGTTCTTCGGAATGAACAGCACGTGCACCGGCGCCTGTGGTGCGATGTCCTTGAAGGCCAGCACGTCCTCGTCTTCATAGACGATGGTGGCCGGGATCTCGCGACGGATGATCTTGCTGAAGAGGGTTTCGCTGCTCATGGTCGGCCTCGGCGGGGTGTCACCGCATTGTAGGCCGGTAACGCCGGGGCATGCCCGGCATCGACTCAATCGCGCACTTCGCTGCGGGTACCGAACGCGTGCGACAGCGTGCCACGATCGACGTACTCCAGCTCACCGCCGAGAGGCAAGCCCTGGGCCAGTCGACTCGGCCGCACCTGGCGGGCGCGCGCCAGCTGAGCGAGGTAGTGCGCGGTGGCTTCGCCTTCGACGGTGGCGCTGGTGGCAATGATCAGTTCCTGCACTTCCGCTTCGGCCAGACGCTGTTCCAGCTGCTCCAGACCCAGCTCGCGCGGACCGATGCCATCCAGCGGCGACAGGCGCCCTTGCAGCACGAAGTAGACGCCGCGATAGCCGGTGGCGTTCTCGATCGCCAAGCGGTCAGCCGGTGATTCCACCACGCACAACTGGCTGCGCTCGCGGCTGCCATTGGCGCAGGTCGGGCACAGCTCGGTTTCACTGAAGTCGCGGCACTGCGCACAATGACCGATGCGTTCGACCGCCTCTGCCAGTGTCCCGGCAAGGCGTTTGCCACCTTCGCGCTCGCGCTCGAGCAGGTGGTAGGCCATGCGCTGGGCCGTCTTCTGGCCTACGCCAGGCAACACCCGCAGTGCATCGATCAGTTGTTCAAGCAGCGGTGCGGACACGGCGGTGTGTTCTGTAGAGCCGAGCGTGCTCGACTGGAAATTGCGGGCAGTCGAGCACGCTCGACGCTACACAGTGCGTGGCACCCGGCAGTGCGGATGCCACGCGGCACATCAGAACGGCATCTTCATGCCCGGCGGCAGCTGCATGCCGGCGGTGGCCGAACCCATCTTCGACTTCGACTCGGCGTCGATCTTGTTGGACGCATCGTTGAAGGCGGCGGCGATCAGGTCTTCCAGCATTTCCGGATCGCTGGCCAGCGACGGATCGATGCGCACCTTGCGGCACTCCTTGGCACCGGTCAGGGTGACGCTGACCATGCCGCCACCGGCGCTCCCGGTCACTTCGATCTTGGCGATTTCTTCCTGGGCCTTCTGCAGGTTTTCCTGCATCTTCTGGGCCTGCTGCATCAGTTGGGCGATATTGCCGCGCATGTCGTCTTACTCGTCAAAAGAACGGATGGAATCGGAAACAACCCGGGCGCCGTGCTGCTGGATCAGCAGCTGGACTTCCGGATCGTCCATGAAAATGGCCTCGGCAGCCTGCTGCCGCTCGCCACGCTGGCGGTCGGCGCGCTGGTGCAGGGTCTCGGCCGGGACCTGCTCGGTTTCCACGGTTTCGACCACGATCTTCAGCGCGTGGCCAAGGGACTTTTCCAGCACCTCGCCCAGCGCTGCCAGCGCGCGCTCGGAGCGCAGATATTCAAATCCGGGCGAAAGGCCCAGTTTCAAGACCCCCTGCTGGCAACTGATGAAGGCCGCATTGGCTGCAAGCTGTCGCGATGGACCGCTCAGGCCGCTGTTGGCAACCAGGTCGAGCCAGTCCTCGGCGCAGGCCAGTTCGCTGACGCTGCCCGCCGCAGCGCGGTCGGAAGCGACAGCCGCGACGGCCGGGGCGATCGCGATGCCCTCCGCACGGAACGGGCGCTCCGGCACCGCGACAGCCTCTGCAACCGGCTGCGGCGCCGGCGCTGGCGGCTCGTGCCACGGGGCGACCATGGCCGCGTCGGGCGTCGCCATTTCAGCGGCCAGCGCCTCATCGCGGGCGGTGTCCTCGTCGGTCGCCCACGGCGGCAGGTCGTCTGCCTCGGCGGGTGCATTGGGCATGGCTGCCTCGGGAGCCAACTGCGTCTTCATCGGCGGCGGCGACCCGGGTTCCTCGACCGGAACCGGTTCAGGTTCAGGCGTCGGATCCGGTTCCGGGGTCGGCTTGGGTTCCGGCTCGGGTTCGCGCTGTGGTGCCGGGGTCGGCGCCTGCGCGATGGCCTCTGCCAGCACCGGTGCCGGGGCCTGGGTGACGGCTGCGGCTTCAGGCGCCGCAGCAGCCGCTGGGGCAGCGCCTTCGTGGCTGCCAGCAACACCGCCCCCGGTCTGGCCCGTGCCGGTCGGTGCGCCGCCACCGGAGGATTCCGGAGTGCGCGGTACCGACGGCACCGCAGCCGCAGGGCGGAACGCCAGCATGCGCAGCACGGCCATTTCAAAGCCGGCACGCGGGCTGGGCGCCAATGGCAGATCACGACGACCGTTCAAGGCCATCTGATACCAGAGCTGGACCACTTCCGGGCGCAGGCGCTCGGCGAACACGCTGGCATCCAGTCCTTCGGCAGCGGCGGACGCGCCCGGCACCAGTTGCTGCACCTGGATGCGGTGCAGGCCCTCGGCCAGCGCATCAAGCACGCCGCTCCAGTCCGGCGAGAACTCGGCCAGCGCCGCTACCACCTGCAGCAGGCGCGGGCCATCGCCCTCGGCCAGGGCATCGAGCATGGCCGCCACCTGGGTACGGTCGACCGTGCCCAGCATGGTGCGCACCACGTCCTCGCGCAGCGCACCGCCGGCGTAGGCAATGGCCTGGTCGAGCAGCGACAGGCCATCACGCAGGCTGCCGTCGGCGGCCTTGGCCAGCTGCACGATGGCGGTCGGGTCCGACTCGATCTCCTCGGCGGCGAGGATGCGGGTCATCTGCCCCTGGATCTGATCTTCGTCCAGGCGCTTGAGGTTGAACTGCAGGCAGCGGCTGAGCACGGTGACCGGCAGCTTCTGCGGGTCGGTGGTGGCCAGCAGGAACTTCACATGTTCCGGCGGCTCTTCCAGCGTCTTCAGCAGCGCATTGAACGCGGCTTTGGACAGCATGTGCACTTCGTCGATCAGGTACACCTTGTACTTGCCACGCGAGGGCATGTACTGCGCGTTCTCGATCACCTCGCGCACATCGTCCACGCCTGTATTGGACGCGGCATCGATTTCCAGCAGGTCGATGTAACGACCGGCGTCGATGTCCAGGCAGGCCGCACACTGGCCGCAGGGATCGGCACTGGTGCCCTGCTCGCAGTTCAGCGACTTGGCGAAGATGCGCGCGATCGTGGTCTTGCCCACGCCGCGGGTACCGGTAAACAGGAACGCATGGTGGACCCGGCCGCTGTCCAGCGCATTGCTGAGCGCACGGACCACGTGTTCCTGGCCCACCAGCTCGGCAAAACGCTTCGGACGCCACTTGCGGGCAAGGACGAGATAGGACATCAGGCCACCGTCTTCCATCGGATGTTCCATTGTGCCACGCCTGTCCAGCCCTCTCGCCCTGCAAACCAGTGCTTGTGTCCTGCCGCTGCGCCCGCTAGAATCTGCGCCCCTGCTGAGGCGTTTGCCGATGGCAGGGATCCGGAGAGGTGTCCGAGTGGTTGAAGGAGCACGCCTGGAAAGTGTGTAAGCGTCTAAACCGCGCTTCGGGGGTTCGAATCCCCCTCTCTCCGCCAGATAAATAAAAAAGGCTGCCCTTCGGGTGGCCTTTTTTATTTATCTGGCTGGGGACGCGAAGTGCGCTGCGCGCGCTTCGCCCCAGACGTTGCTGCGCAACGTCCGGGCCCCTCCCTTTGCCTGCCTCTCCCCGCCCTGTCGGGGCAGCCCCTCAACAGAGGGGCTTGTTCCTCCAGATGCGCGGACATGCACGAACGGCGGCCGAAGGCGGGTACCGGGGCGCAACCCGCACCGGGATCGGGCGCATGGATTCACCCGACAATTCCCCGGTGATGGGGGGCTACGCCCCCAGGTATTCCGCCCACGGCCTTGTTTCGAGAAGGCCCTTTGCGCGGATGACCTCTTGGTCTTGACGCTGAACGTAGACGCTCGTCCCTCCGGGCCCATAGTTGTGCCCCGATACCGCATGGTCACTCATCACGAAAGGCGTCGTCAGCGGCAAACAGCCCCTACAGTCGAGAATCACGGGCCAATGCCTTCCAAAGATTTTGTCCGTCTCGTTGTTTCTGTCCAACCGAACGCGGATCAGTTCCATCCTGAAAGCAACCTCGCGGCTCCCAACAAGCGAAAGCAGAATGCAATCACCGGGGGAGAGCTTGGCTGGCGTGCCCGCAAGCGCATATTTCTGGTGCTTCACAACTTGAAGGATGGTGTCTTCACTCGTCCTGAAAATGATCATCTCGCCTCCCTAGCCCTCTCGCCAATGTAAGCACTGCAATCTCAAATCGTGATCCGAATGCCACGCGGTTCAAGGGGTCAGGCTCGACTCAACAGCCTCTCCTTCTCACCGCTCCCTATCGGCGCAGACCCACAACATAGGGGCTTGTTACTCCGGATACGTCAATTTGCTCAACGCCATGCGTGGATGCTCGCAGCGGCTTCCCACCGCTGTACGCTGTGGCTGGCGGTCCCGATCTATCTGCTGTGGAGGCAGCAGCGCTCTTTCGCCAACGGCGGTGTCTACCTGTTCCTGGTGAGCTTCGAGCTGATGTACGCCGTGCTGGCGGGAATTTCAGCCTGAATGTCGCTAATAGCCTTGAAGGGCATCAGTGACCGGTATTCAATTGCGCTCCCCTGAAGGAAACCGCCATGAGCCGCCCGGACCTGATCGCAATCGAGCACGACGACTATCATGCGGAACATGTCGGACAAACCGCTGACGGGAAGCAGTTCTTCCTGACGACGCCCTTCGTCCCCAGCTCCACCGGAGGCGGAGGCGGAGGCGGAGGCGAGTACATTGCTCTCTATCTTTTCGATACGGCTGGCAATCTGCTTGAGGCCCGCATCGACGAGCTTGGCCAGCGTGCAACCTTGGACCGGGCAGAGCGCAGGCGTCTCTACGAGGCACACCTTAATGAACTGGGCGAAGTCACCTATCAGAGAATCAATGTCGCACCATTCGCTCTGGAGCGCTTCGGCACTACCTTTGGACTCGTGGTGCGCCCGCCTTATGACGATGAAGATGTTTGGGCAGTGGAGATGCAACCGGGCAATTACATGGCGTTCTTCGAGCCTTGGGATAGCGGGATCTATGACACCTGATTTCCGCGCATGACCCTGATCTTGAGAATCGAGGCCTCGTGAACTTCCGCCTCTACCGCCCCACAGACATCACCGCCTGCCTGTCGATCTTCGACAGCAACGTGCCCACCTATTTCGCCCCCCAGGAGCGAGGAGACTTCGAACGCTTCCTGCATGAACACGCCGCGCAGTGCGTATTCCAGGTGATCGAAGTCGAGGGCCAGGTGGTGGCCTGTGGCGGCCTCTGGAACTGTGGCGAAGGCAGCGCCAGCTTCTGCTGGGGCATGGTTGAACGAGGTCGCCACAGACAGGGGCTGGGACGCGCGCTGGCAGTGGCCCGCCTGCACCAGGCTGAAGCAGACCGGTCGATCCAGCGCATCACGCTCAGCACCAGCCAGCACACGCAGGGCTTCTATGCCGGCCTCGGCTTCCAGGTGGTACGCGTAGTGGCCGACGGCCACGGCGCCGGGATCGACGCCGTGGAAATGGAGCGGGTGCTGTAGCCCCCGCTCCCGACGGATCCACGCATGCCGTGGATCTATCGTTGGCAAACCAGCTCAGAACCCGACGCGCAGGTTCAACTGGCCACCGATATCGTTGCGACCGTCACCATGCTGGCCCTGCACGAACAGCGACAGCTGGCTGCTGCGTCCCAGGCCAACCGCTACGCCGACCTGGCTGACCAGCGCATTGCGCGCCATCACGGCACTGTAGGCATCGAACGCATTGCCACCGACGGCGAAACTCTGCCGGCTGGCTACGTCGGTGTCACCGGACGCGTGCTGCCAGCCCAGCCCGACCGTCAACTGTGCCGGATAGCGCTCGCCGCTGCCCACATCCCAGCGGCCGCGTACGCCGACGGTGCTGACATTGAGCGTGTCCTTGCCGCCCTCCAGCACCAGCGCTGCGCTGCCGCCCTGCTCCACCGCGCGATCGCTGTCCACCCAGTGCTTGGTGAACTGCACGTACGGCTGCAGCTGCGTCCTGCCATGGGTCCAGGTCCAGCTGCCTTCGATCTGGGCGATGGTGACATCCGAATCCTGGCGGCTGTGCAGCGTCTGTGCCAGCAGCGGCACTTCACGCGTGGTGCGCGTGCGGTAATCACCGCGCGACACGCTGCCACCGACCGCAAACCCGTTGTTCCACTCGCCCTGCGCATACAGCCCATAGGTATTGCCACGCAGGCGTGCACGCGACTGGCGATCGTACAGCCGCGTGTCCAGCCGCTCGCTGCCCGCCGCCGCACCCAGCACTACATGCTCGCCGAGCCTCCAGTCGACACCGGCCATCAGTGCATTGCGGTTGGCACGGATCTCGTCACCGTTGCCATCACCGTCCTGCTTGAACACCTTGCCGCTACCGGCCAGCCATGCCGAAGCGCGCTCGCCACGCACCGTCGGCAGCTCGCTGCCCAGACGCTGGCGGATGCCCTCTTCCAGGTAGTTGTCGTACAGCAGCACTGCACGGCTGGCCGCATGCACTTCACCGGAGAGCTGGTTGAAGGCGTTGCGCGCGGTGGCGGTGTCGTAGGCCAGCAGCGTGTTGTACAGGCCCAGCGCCGCGCCGGTCTGCGGCAGGCTGTCCAGCGCCGATGCCACGCCCAGCTGGTTGCGGGTCTGCGCAGCAGTGACGAAGGCCGCTGTCTGCTTCACATCGATCTTCAGCTGCGCGGCATTCGGTGTATAGACCGGGCTCAGTGAGAGGAACGCCGAGGTGGTGGTTGGCGGCACGAACTGCCCGCTGACGCCGCCGCCTGCGTTGATGATCGTGTACTGCTGGCCCTGCTGGTAGCTGGTGTTCGGGTCGATGGCATTGACCACCACCGATGCACCGCCGATGTTCGCGCTGCCGCCCACCTGCACCACGTCACTGCCGGTAGCGCCCAGGTCGACCGACAACGTGCTGCCCGGTGCCAGAGTCAGGTTGCCACCCACGGTGATCGTGCCCGCACCGTTGCCGCCACTGCTGCCATTGCCTGGGCCGTTGCCCGGCGACAGCACGCCGCCATTGCTCACGGTGACGCCGCCAGCGCTGCCACCGATGGTGCCGGTACCCGACAACGTGGTGCCGCTGCCGATGGTCCATTGGCCACCGATGGTGCCGGTGACATTCAGGCCACCGCCGGTGACCTGGCCGGTACCGGTGAATCCGCCACTGTTGCCGCCCAGGTTGAGCGGGCCCGGGCCGGCCTGCACGATGCTGCCCGTACCACTGATGCTGCCACCCAGTGTCGTGGTGCCGCCGGTGTTGACCACCAGGCCACCGTTGTTGGTGATGTTGCCGGTGATCGCGCCGCTGGCGCCGCCGTTGCCGATCTGCACGGTGCCACCAGCGTTGATCGTGGTGCCACCGGTATAGGTGTTGTTGCCGGTCAGGGTCAGTGTGCCGCTGCCCGCCTGGGTCAACCCGCCGCTGCCACTGACCACGCCGCCAAGCGTGGTGTTGCCGCCGACATTGAACACCAGGCTGCCGTTGTTGTTGACGTTGCCGGCGATCGCACCGCTGGCACCGCCATTGCCGACCTGCAGCGTAGCGCCGGTGTTGATGGTGGTACCGCCGGTGTAGGTGTTGTTGCCGGTCAAGGTCAGCGTGCCGGCTCCGGCCTGGGTCAGCCCGCCGCTGCCACTGACCACGCCACCGAGCGTGGTGTTGCCACCGACGTTGAACACCAGGCTGCCGTTGTTGCCGACGTCGCCGATGATCGCCCCCGTGGCACCACCGTTGCCCACCTGCAGGGTGCCACCGCTGTTGATGGTGGTGCCGCCGGTATAGGTGTTGTTGCCGGTCAGGGTCAGCGTGCCGCTGCCCGCCTGGGTCAGGCCACCGCTGCCGCTGAGAGTCCCACCGAGTGTCGTGTTGCCCGACAGGTTGACTACCAGCGCGCCGTTGTTGGTCACGTCGCCAACAATCGCACCGGTCGCGCCGCCATTGCCGATCTGCAACGTGCTGCCCCCGTTGATGGTGGTGCCACCGGTGTAGGTGTTGTTGCCGGTCAGGGTCAACGTGCCGGTGCCAGTCTGCACCAGCCCACCGCTTCCACCGATGGTGCCGCCGAAGGTGGTGCTGGCATTGCTGCCGCCGGTGGTCAGCGTGGAACCGCCCAGCACCACGTTGCCGCTGGCAACACCGGCAAGGCCACCGATGCTCTGGTTGCCGGCCGCACTGATATCCAGCGTTCCGGCGCCGGCCAGATTCACCGTGCTGGCCGAGGACAGGCTGCCACCGGCGGCGACTGCCAGGGTGCCGCTGTTGATCGTCGTGGTACCGGTGTAGCTGCTGGCACCGCCCAGGGTCACCGTCGCTGCGCCATCCTTCAGCAGGTTGCCGGCGCCGGCGATGTCGCCGTCCAGCGTCAGCGGCGTGCCGCCCAGCAGGGTCAGCGTGCCGCTTGCCAGCTGCACGTTGTTGCCCAGGGTCAGCGGCACACTGCCATCCAGCGTGGCATCGCCGCCGACGGTCAGCGCGCCGGTACCCAGGGCACCATTGCTGCCCAGCGACAGACCACCGGCATTGAGCGCCACTCCGCCACCGAAGGTGTTGCTGCCGGTCAGGCCGAGCACGCCCGCACCGTTCTTGACCAGTCCACCGCTGCCGCTGATGTCGCCGGCAAACGTGCTGTTGCCCGCTGCGTTGGTGGTCAGCGTGTTGCCGCCAAGGCTGATCGTGCTGCCGGCAACACCGGACAGCGTACCGATGGCCTGGTTGCCACCGCTGGAGATGTCAAAACCGGTACCGGCGTTGGCCAGGTTCACCACGCCGGTTGCGGCCAGGCTGCCACCGGCACCGATCGCCAGCGTGCCGGCGTTGACGGTGGTGCCGCCAGTGAAGGTGTTGGTGCCGGTCAATGTCTCGGTACCCGTGCCTGCCTTGATCAGGCCACCGGTGCCGCCGATCGAACCACTGAACACGCCGTTGGTGGAATCACCGATGGTCAACGTGTTCGCACCAAGGTTGACCGTACCATTGCCGATCAGCGTGCCGAACACCTGCGTGCCACTGCCCGCTGAAAGATCGAAGGTGGCACCCGTGGCGAGATTGACGATGCCGCTTGCGCTGAGGCTGGCACCGGCACCGAGGGCGAGCGTACCCGCGTTGATGTTGGTCCCGCCGGTATAGGTGTTGGTGCCGTTCAACGTGAGAGTAGCAACGCCGTCCTTGGTCAGGCTGCCGGTACCCGACAGATCGCCATTGAGCGTGAGATCGTTGCTGCCAAGTACGGTCAGGCCGGCGTTGAGCACCAGGTTGTTGGCCAAGGTCACCGCGCTGCTGGAATCAAGCGTGGAAGCGCCGCCGACCGTCAGCGTGCCCGTACCCAGCGCCGTGTTGTTGCCCACCACCAGGCCGCCGGCATTGAGGGTGACGCCGCCACCGAAGGTGCTGGCACCGTTGAGCGTCTGCACGCCACTGCCATTCTTGACCAGTCCACCGCTGCCGGTCAGGGCGCCGTTGAAGGTCGCGTCGGTGGTGCCTCCCAGAGTCAGGTTGTTGCCGCCCAGCGACACCGTGCTGCCGGCAACGCCCGCCAGCGAACCGATGCCCTGATTGCCACCGGCGGAGATGTCGAACGTGCCGGTACCGGCCAGGTTCACCGCACCGGTCGGCGACAGGCTTCCGCCCGCGCCGATCGCCAGCGTGCCGCTGTTGATGACCGTACCGCCGGTGAAGGTATTGCTGCCGGTCAGGGTCACCGTTGCCGCGCCGTTCTTGATCAGGCCACCGTCGCCAGTGACTGCCCCGCCCAACGTCAATGCATTGCTGCCGAGCAGATTGAGCGTCGCGCCGGCCAGCAGGCCGATGTCGTTGCCGAGAGTCGCGGCAATGCTGCTGTCCAGCGACGCGTTGGCGCCCACGGTCAGCGCGCCGGTACCCAGCGCGGCATTGTTGCCGACCACCAGGCCGCCACCGTTGAGTGCCACCCCACCACTGAAGAGGTTGGCAGCGCCCAGCGTCTGGATGCCCGCGCCGTTCTTGACCAGCCCGCCGGTACCACCGATCACGCCATCGAAGGTGCCGTTGTCGGTGCCGCCAAAGGTCAGCGTGTTGCCACCCAGCGCCACGGCGCTGCCGGCGACGCCGTTGAGCGCGCCGATCGCCTGGTTACCCGCGGCCGAGATATCGAAGCCGGTGCCCGGCGCGGACAGCGTAACCGCGCCTGTTGCCGCCAGGCTGCCGCCGGCACCGATCGCCAGCGTGCCCGCATTGATCAGCGTGCCACCGGTGAAGGTGTTGGTACCGGTCAGCGTTTCAGTGCCGGTCCCCTCCTTGATCAGGCCACCTGTGCCGGCGATGGAGCCGCTGAAGACACCGTTGGTCGGTCCGCCGACAGTGATCGAGTTCGCCCCCAGGTTGACCGTGCCATTGCCGGTCAGCGTGCCGAAGGTCTGGGTACCACTGCCCGCAGAGAGATCCAGGATGGCGCCGGTGGCCAGGTTGACGATGCCGCTGGCGGCCAGGCTTGCACCTGCCCCCAGTGCCAACGTGCCGGCATTGACATTGGTGCCGCCGGTATAGGTGTTCACACCGTTCAAGGTGAGCGTGGCAGCGCCGTTCTTGGTCAGGCCGCCGGTGCCGGAGATCACCCCGTTGAGCGTCAGCGCATTGCTGCCCAGCACGGTCAAGCCGGCGTTGAGTGCGATGTTGTTGACCAGCGTCGCTGCCAGGCTGGTATCGAGCGTCGCCGCACCGCCCACGGTCAGCGCACCGCTGCCCAGCGCCGCGTCATTGCCGAGCACCAGGCCACCGGCATTGAGGCTGACGCCGCCGCCGAAGGTGTTGACGCCGGACAGGGTCTGCACCCCTGCGCCCACCTTGACCAGACTACCGCCTCCGCTGATCACGCCGCCGAACACCGCATTGGTGGCGGTGCCGAAGGTCAGTGAATTTCCGCCCAGCGCAACCGTCGAATCGAGCACGCCATTCAGCGCACCAATGGTCTGGCTGCCGGTTGCCGCCGATATGTCAAAGCCCGCGCCAGCACCGCCGAGGGTGACGTCACCACCGAGAGCCAGGCTGCCGCCCGCGCCAAGTGCCAGGGTTCCAGCGTTGATCGTGGTGCCGCCGACGTAGGTGTTCGCATTGGTCAGGGTCAACGAGGCCGCACCGTTCTTGACCAATGCACCATTGCCGGCCACCACACCGCCGAGCGTCAGCGCATTGCTGCCCTGCAGGGCAAGCGTGGTACCCGAAGCCAGGTTGATCGCGTTGCCTACGGTGTAGGCTGCTGCAGTATCCAGCGTTGCATTGCCGCCGACGTTGAGCGCGCCCGTTCCCAGAGCGTCGGCATTGCCCAGCTGCAGGTTGCCACCGTTCAACGCCAGGCCACCACTGAAGCCGTTGGCGTTACCGAGAGTCAGTGTACCGGCGCCGTTCTTGACCAGACCGCCGGTACCGGACACTACACCACCGAGCGTCAGTGCGTTGCTGCCGATCAGCGTCAGTGCCGAGCCTGCGCCAAGGTTGACCGCATTGGTCAGATCAAGCGCAACGATGCCATCCAGGCTGGCGTTCGCAGCAACGTTCAGTGCGCCGGTTCCCAGCGCTCCACTGTTGCCCAGCAGCAGGCCGCCGCCGGCCAGGCTCAGGCCGCCACCGAAGGTATTGGCACCATTGAGCGTCAACACCGTGGCGCCGTTCTTCACCAGGCCACCGTCGCCGGACACCACGCCGCCCAGGGTGACGTTCTGGCTGCCGGGGAGCGTAAGGATCGCACCGGTAGCCAATGCAACGTTGTTGATCAGGTTCAGTGCGGTCGATCCGTCCAGCGACACGTTGCCACCGATGTTCAGCGCGCCGGTCCCTGCCGCTGCGCTGCTGCCCAGCACCACGCTGCCGGCATTGAGGTTCAGACCTCCGCTGAAGCCATTGGCGCCGTTCAAGGTCAGCAGCGAGGCGCCGTTCTTGGTCAGGCTGCCGACGCCGGAGATGTCGCCGGCCAAGGTGATGTTGTTGCTGCCCCCCAACGTCAGCTCCGCGCCAAGGTTGACGAGGTTGCCCAGGTTGAGCGCGGTAGTGCCGTCCAGCGTCGCAGCACCGGTGATGCTCAGCGCACCGGTTCCCAGCGCACCGCTGTTGCCCAGCAGCAGACCGCCGGCATTGAGCGCGACGCCGCCGGTAAAGGTGTTTGCACCGGACAATGTCTGTACGCCGCTGCCGGTCTTTACCAGGCCTCCGCCGACGCCACTGATCACACCGGCGAACGTCTGGTCGGTCGCACTACCAAAGCTGAGCATGTTGGCGCCCAAGGCTACGCTGCTACCGGCCACGCCGGACAGCGCACCGATGGTCTGATTGCCCCCCAGGGAAAGATCCAGCGCCGCCCCGGCCCCCGACAGGCTGACCGCGCCGGTCGCGGCCAGGCTGCCGCCACTGCCTAACGCCACCGTGCCGGCAGCAACGTTCAAACCGCCGGTGAAGGTATTGGCGCCGGTCAGCGTCAGGGTCGAAGCGCCGCTCTTTATCAGGCCGCCATTGCCACCCAGGACGCCGCCCAGCGTCAGCGGCTGGCCGCCCAGCACGTTCAGCGAACCACCTGCGGCAAGGTTGATGTTGTTGGTCAGGTTCAACGCCGCGCTTGCATCCAGCGTGGCGGCATTGTTGATGTCCAGCAGGCCGGTACCCAGTGCCGTGTTGCTGCCCAGCAGCAGGTTGCCGCCATTGACGACCACACCGCCGCCGAATGTGTTGGCGCCATTCAACGTGAGCAGTGCGGCGCCGTTCTTGACCAGGCTGCCGTCGCCGGAAATCACACCGTTGAATACCAACGGCTGCCCGCCCTGCAGCGCCAGCGAACCTCCGGTGCCAAGCGAGACGTCGTTGCCCAACGAAAGCGCGGTTGTGCCATCCAGAGTGACTTCAGCACCGACGCTCAACGTACCTGTGCCCAACGCGTTGCTGTTGCCCAGCAGCAGCCCGCCGCCGTTGAGGGCCACGCCGCCGGTAAGCGCGTTGCTGCCCAACAGGGTCTGTATGCCGGTACCCACCTTGATCAAGCCGCCCGTGGTGCCGGTGAAGTTGCCAGCGAAGGAGGTGTTGCCGAGCCCGCCGAGGGTCAATGTGCGGGTGCCCAGGTTCACGGTGCCGCCGAGCCCTGCCAGCGAACCCACGGTCTGGTTGGCTGCAACGGTGAGGTCCAGCGTCGTGCCGGTGGCCAGCGTCAACGCACCGGTGGGCGACAGACTGCCACCCGCACCGAGCGCCAGCGCCCCCCCGGTGATCGAGAAACCGCCGGTCAGCAAATTCGCGCCGCCCAGGGTCAGCGTGCCCGCACCGCTCTTGATCAGGTTGCCCGCACCCGACAGTGAACCATTGAGGGTGACCGCATTGCTGCCGAGCAGATTGAGGTTGCCACCGCTGTTGACGACGATGTTGTTGGCGAGGTTGAAGGCCCCGCTGGTATCCAGCGATGCGCTGCCGCCTACCGTCAGGCTGCCGCCGCCAAGTGCACCGGCATTGCCAAGCAGCAAGCCACCGGCGTTGAGGTTGACGCCACCGGAGAACAGATTGGCGCCGCCCAGCGTGACCACGCCGGTGTTGTTGACGGTCAGGCCGCCCGCCCCCGAAAGCACGCCACTCAAACCAAAGGCGTTGGTGCCGCCCAGGGTCAGCCCGGCATTGAGGGCGAAGTTGTTGCCCAGGGACAGGCCTGTACCACCTGCAGCGATCGCGCCGCCGTTGACGGTGAACAGCCCGGAACCGAACGACGTGTTGCTGTCGAAGTTCACCTGGCCACCGCCGAGGGTGATCGCCCCTGTTCCAGACCACGGTCCCTGCAGATTCCAGGTGCCGCTGTTGACGGTCAGCTTCTGGAAGCCCAGATAGTTGCTCCAGCCGATGCTGGATACCGGACCGTTGTTGCCGGCGTTGTCCTGCAGTACCAGCGTGTTGTTGGCCGCACCGGTACCGGCACCTGCGTTGACCGTGCCTGCAGCCGCAACCTTTACGCCGGCAATGCCGGTCAGCGTACCCGCGCCTGCAACGCCGCCACTCGCGGAGACGCTGGAACCGGCAACGGCCGTGAAGGTATTGCCGCCGGTCGAGTCACCCAGGTGCACGCTGCCGTTGACAGTGCCCGCATTGAGGAATGTATTGCCGCCAGAGGCTCCCAGGCCGACGCGTCCGTCGATGGTGCCGCTGTTGGTCACATTGGCTGCCGCGCCGCCATAGGTCACCACCGTGGTCGCGTCGGACACACTGCCAACGCCGATCAACGACGTGCTGATCAGGCCGGTGTTATTGACGGTGGTGGTACCGTTGACATTCTGTGCCACCAGCGCCTGTCCACCGAAACCCAGCAGCGTTGCGATGTTGACGACCCCCTTGATCTGGCCGCCTGCATTGTTGTTGACGACGATCGCGCTGTTGTTGGCCGAACCATTGCCGACGACCAGGCCGGGCGAGGCGAGGATGATCGAGCTCGGATCGATCGTGCCACTGTTGTTGACCGTCACGTTGTCGCCGCTCAACGTCGCCGCGTTGCCACCACCGATAACCGGGGGCGTGCGCAGCGTGGCCCCCGCCAGTACGTTCAGCGTGATGCCGGAGGTAGCGTTGGTGTAGTTGTTGACCGTAGTGCCAGGGTCGCAGGTAACGACTGCGCCCACCGTGTTGCACGCCGCGAACGCCGAACCACTGGCCAGCGTGGCGGCTAAGGCAACCGCCAACTGGTGCGTCCGCAATCGCGGCAACCTTGCCGAGGTGGCGGCACTTCCGCCGGGATTCTGGGCGACCTCCGAAGCAACCTGCATTACGCCGAGGGCACGATTGAAAACCAGACGGTAAATGCGGTTCATCGGTAAATCTCCATGAAATGACCGGTGGCACAGCAGGCAGGTTTTTTTGAGGTGATGTCGTCCCGCCCTGCCCCACCTTGGGAGCAAGACCTGCGGTATCAACCCTGGAAAACACTCACACTTTCACGTCCAAGCACTGCAGGAGCTGCGTGCCCCTGCACGTCCGTCATCGCGAAAACTCCCCGGTTTCGCCTGACGAATGGGCGCACTGTGCGACCGCCACCGCCAGCACCACGTGAATCCGGCACGTTATTTTCATGATGGCCGTCAAATAATCACGGCAGTCGTCACGACTTTGCCGAATATGCATATTCTCTTGTTCCGGCTAAACGGGAATATCCTTATCCCCGTCACACCAGTTACCAGCCTCAGCTGCTGGAGAGTTTCATCAGCACCAGGCCAGCGACGATAAGCACCGCTGCGCCAATCCGCATCGGGCTGACCTGCTCGCCCAGGAACACGATGCCGACCACGAAGGCGCCGACCGCGCCGATGCCGGTCCAGATCGTATAAGCGGTGCCCAGCGGCAGGCTGCGCATGGCGATGGCCAGCAGCCAGAAGCTGGCGATCATGCCGACGATGGTGATGACGGTGGGGGTGAGTTTGGTGAAGCCTTCAGACTGCTTCATCGACACGGCCCAGACGATTTCCAGCAAGCCGGCAAACAACAGATAGATCCAGGCCATGACAGCCCTCCTTTGGTAGGGCCAGGCCGTCCTGGTCATTGAATCCCGATGTGGGGGAGGTCGTTCCTCCTGCGGCCGGATTCTAGCAACGGCAGCAGCCCCGGGCCGATGCCGCAGGCAACGGGTTACATCGGATTCAGCGCGTGAAGCTGGCATCAGCACCCATGCCTGCGCTAGAATGCGCGTCTGCCATCGGTCAACTGATGCGCAGTCCGGCTGTGGTCTCCGGCGCACGACGCGCTGCTTCCCCTGATCCGTGAATCGGCCGCCTCCGGGCGGCCAACGTCTCTATGGTGGCCCCGTCGGCCCCTCGCGACGCTAGGTCGAAAACTCCGCCAGGGCCGGAAGGCAGCAACGGTATCGATCGACGCGGGCGCCGAGGTCAGCCGGCGGGGCCACCGCCTTTTCAGGCGATACCCCGCCCCTGATGGATGCCAACCCTGGTTGCCGCCCTTCGCGGCATGGCCCGGCGCTACCGCGCCTCCGGCGTCCCCTGATGGAACGCCACCCGCCAGCCCGTTGGATGCAGACGCCACAGCGAGCTGCGCAGCACCCAGCGCTGCGGTTGGCCATCGACGTGATAGCGACTACGGTAACGCACCTGGGCCAGCCCCTCTGCCAGCATCCACACGGCGTACTGGCCCGACTCGATCACCACCTGCGCACGCTCCAGCGGGATCTCTTCCAGCGCGGTCTCACGGCCGTAGCACTGGCCGGAGCTGCCGATCTCGCTGAAATCCTCATCCAGCAATGCCGCCAGACGCTGATGATCTGCGCGCACCTGCGGGCAATGCAGTGCACGTTCCAGTCGCTCCAGCTCGGCAGCCAACGCCGGCGTTGCGGCGTGGCCAGCGCTGCTCACGGCGGATCCTGCGCCAGTACGTGCGGAGCAGTCGGCGTGGCCAGCACAACGCACTGCCCCGGCTGTGCCACCCGGTGCCCGCGCGCGGCCAGGGCCTGGCCATCGGCCACGCTGGCGTAGTGGTACAGCATCATCCGTGCCTGCAGCTCGGTGCTGTACTCGCGCTCCAGGTCATCCACGCCGGTGTGCGAAGGATTGCCATGCAACCCGCAATCGTGGGCGATCAGCTCATTGTCATTGGCAAAGCGCGCCAGCATTTCCGGAATCGGCCGGGTATCGCCGCTCCAGGTCAGCGCGCCCTGCAGGCGCAGGCCATAGGCCGTCTCCGGCCAGTGGTGGCGCACCGGGAACACTTCCAGGCGCACACCCTCGTGCCAGAACGCATCGCCCACCACGATCAGCTGGAAGGCATCCCAGAAGTTGGCGCCGCCCTCGGCCAGCACGTTCGGGTAATCGCCGATGCGCTTGTGCAGCAGCGGCACCACCGTGGCCGGCACGTACAGGCGCACCTTGCCGCGCCGCTGCGCGCTGAAGAAGGTGTCCACGAACAGCCGCTCGAAACCCGCCACATGGTCCAGGTGTACATGGGTGACGAACAGCGCCTGCGGCATATGCCCGTAGTGCGCCTTGAACGCGGTCAGGCCTTCGCCGCCGCAGTCGATGGCCAGCCACGGCCGGCCATCGCGCTCGATCACCGACATCGGCGAACCCAGCTCGACCGCCGACGCATTGCCGACGCCGAGGAAACGCAACGACCAGTCCATCAGGTGCCCCGGTTCCAGGCCATGTCATAGGCGCGACGCAGACGCGCGTAGTCTTTTTCCACGTCTTCCACGCTGCGCTCGCCGCGCAGCTTGATCAGCGAGCGCAGCAGGCGCTTGAGATTGCGCTCGCGCCAGGCGGTGGCCGGGATGCGGATCACCCCGCGATCGAAGTCGATCAGCCAGCCATGGCCGTTGCCGTCGAACAGGATGTTGTGCGCATTGAGATCGGCATGGTCCAGGCCGGCACGGTGAAAGCGCGCGATCATCCGCCCGGTTTCCTCCCACGGCGCACCGCGCCCGGCCACCAGCGCGCGATCGGCCAGCGAGCGCACCCCTTCGATCCGTTCCATCAGGATCGCGGCGCGGTAGCGCAGGCCTTCACGCATGTAGAAGGCGGCAATCGGCCTGGGCACCGGCAGCTTCTTCTCGCGCAGCGCGCGCATCAGCCGGAATTCGGCAAAACTGCGGGTCCGGTCCGCGCCCCGCCAGATGTACTGGTCGTGGCTGATCCGGGCCGCCAGCCCCCCGCGCAGGTAGTGCCGCAGCACGCTGGGACCGAACGGCGCATCCACGAACCAGGCACTGCCGCGGCCGCCCTCACCCACCGGCCGGGCCTTGCCGGCCCAGTGCTGTGGCGAGAACAGACCGATGTCGGCTTGCCGCAGCCGCTCGCGGTCGAACAGAATGGCCCCGATGCCGCGACCCTCGCGGCATGGCGTCAGCGCTTCATTGGCGTCGAATGCGACCATTCCTTTGAGTCTAACAACACATGGCATCAGCGTCCTCCTCCTTGTGTCTTCTGCGCCTGTCCGCTCTTGGCGATGTGACCCACGTAGTGCCGCTGGTGCGCACCCTGCAGGCCGCGCGTCCGGACACGCCGATCCACTGGATCATCGACAAGGTCGGGCAGAAGCTGCTTGATGGCCTGCCGGGCGTCACCTTCCATGCCTACGACAAGAAGACCGGCATGGCCGGGGTGAAGGAACTGCGCAAGCAGCTGCCGCCCGGGCGTTTCGAGGCGCTGCTGCAGATGCAGGTGGCGTTCCGCGCGAACGTGCTGTCGGCCTTCATTCCCGCCGAGCGCCGCATCGGCTACGACCGCAGCCGCTCCAAGGACCTGCACGGCCTCTTCATCAACGAACGCATCGCTGATCGCCCGGGCATCCATGTGCTCGATGCCATCGGCAGCTTCTGCGAGCCGCTGGGCCTGCGCCAGACCGACGTCAGCTGGGACCTGGCCGTACCGCAGGCCGCCTATGACTGGGCCGCTGCGCAATGGCAGGACGATGGCAGGCCGGTGCTGATGATCTCGCCCTGCTCCAGCCACGTGCGCCGCAACTGGTACGCCGACCGCTATGCCGAGGTCGCCAACCATGCCGTCACGCGTGGTTGGCGGATCGTGCTGTGCGGTGGTCGCAGCGAACTGGAGCGCAGCATGGCCGACGCCATCCTGGCCCAGCTGGATGTTCCGGCGCTGGATCTGGTCGGCAAGGACACGCTGAAGCAGTTGCCGGCATTGCTGGCCCGCGCCAACCTGGTGATGACGCCGGACTCCGGTCCGATGCACATCGCCAATGCCATGGGCGCCAAGGTGCTGGGCCTGCACGCGGCCAGCAACCCGAACCGCAGCGGCCCGTACTCGGACCGCCGCTACTGCGCGGACCGCTACGACGACGCGGCGCGCAAGTACCTGGGCAAGCAGGCCGCCGACCTCAAGTGGGGTACCAAGATCGAATTCGACGACGTGATGGAATTGATCACCGTCGAGGACGGCATTGCTGCGTTCGAGCGCTACGTGGCTGACCACCTGGGCTGAGTGGCGGACCGAACGGCTGAGCGGGGTCTGGTGGGTGCGGGCCCTGGTCCGCACCGTCCCGCAGCCCGGTGGCTCCATCCACGCATGGCGTGGATCCATTGCATCGGGCTGCCTGGGATTACGCGCGCTGCGTGTAGTCCTGGTAGGACTTCTCTTCCACATAGGCCGAGCCCAGCGCCAGGTTGATCGCCTTCTTGATCCGCGCGCGTTCGTCGTTGCGCAGGTACACGCTGCGCGCCAGGTCGATGAACCCCTGATCGAAGGCCTGCGCCTTGTCCTTCAGGCGGATGTCGTCCTCGATCTCCCACAGCTGCTCGTTGACCGCCTTCAGCTCGGCACGCAGCTTGGCAATGTCCTTCACTGCCGCCGGGTGCGCCATCCAGGTGGTTTCCAGCGCGGACAGTTCCTTGCGTACGTTGGCCAGCTTGCCTTCGTCACTGATGCGCTCGGACTTGATCTGCAGGATCGAGATCTTGTCCAGCAGCTCGCCGAATGAAACGGGGACGAGGATTTCAGCGGTCATGGAGGCGCTCCAGCAAATGATGCGCACATGGTAACCCGCAGCGCACGGCGGGCAGAGGCATCCACGCATGGCGTGGATCTACTGATCTGTCTGGAGGAACAAGCCCCTCTGTTGAGGGGCTGCCCCGACAGGGGCGGGGAGAGGCCGGCAAAGGGAGGGGCCCATTCGTTGCGCAGCAACGCATGGGGCGAAGCGCGCAAAGCGCACTTCGCATCCCCGCGCCAGATAAAAAGAAAAGGGCTGCCTTTCGGCAGCCCTTTTCTTTTTATCTGGCGGAGAGGGGGGGATTCGAACCCCCGAGGCGCTATAAACGCCTGCCTGATTTCGAGTCAGGTACATTCAACCGCTCTGCCACCTCTCCAGATGTTCCCCGGCGAACCGGGGACGCGCATCATACGAGGAAGCGCGGCTGACGACAAGTCATTACGCCCGATGAAGTGAAATTTTCCTGACTGCATGGCTTGCCGGATGTCCGCTTGGCCGTGATGATGCCGTTCTCCCCGGCATTACCCCGTCCCCAGCAGCCACCATGATCGAATTCGGACATCTCACCCACCCCGGCCTGCGCCGCGAGCTCAACGAGGACACCTATTACGGTGACGGCGAGCTGGCCCTGTGGCTGGTGGCCGACGGCATGGGCGGGCACGCCTGCGGCGAGGTGGCCAGCGCACTGGCGCGCGAGACCATCGTCCGCGAGATCCGTCGTGGCGCGCCGTTGGCGCAGGCGATCCGCACGGCCGACGAAGAGATCATCCGCGCCTCGCGCCGGCGCAACGACAGCCTGCCGATGGGCACCACCGTGGTCGCTGCACGGGTGCAGGGCAACCGCTACGAAGTGGCCTGGGTCGGCGACAGCCGCGCCTATCTGTGGCGCGATGGCCAGCTTGCCCAGCTCAGCCAGGACCACAGCGTGGTGCAGGAACTGGTCGCGCAGGGCAACCTGACCGCCGAGCAGGCGCGCGCCCATCCCCACCGCAACGTGGTCACCCAGGCACTGGGCGTCACCGACCCGGCACACCTGAATGTGGCAACCACCAGCGGCGAGCTGCGCCCGGGCATGCAGTTGCTGCTGTGCAGTGATGGCCTGACCGAGGAAGTGGATGACCGCGGCATCGCCCGCACCCTCGCCTTCGACGATGCCAGCGCGCAGGAATGCGTGGACAGCCTGGTCGCCACCGCCCTCGACGGCGGCGGTTCGGACAACATCACCGTGATCCTGGTGCGCTGCCACTGAAGCCGGCTGGAGGGAAGCCCCCTGAGTCAGGGGGCGGCCGCGAAGCGGCGGGGGTATGGATGCTGGTGAGACGGGGCCCACGATTTGCAACGCAAATTGTGGGGCCGCAGCGCGATTGCGCTGGCGCGTCATCGGACAACATCACCGTGATCCTGGTGCGCTGCCACTGAGCAACGGCATCCACGCATGGCGTGAATCTACAGTAGAGCCACGCCATGCGTGGCTGCGTTTCGCACCTGTCATCCCGCCATGCGTGGCTGCCGCGGTCGCCTACGCGCTCGCAGCCTCTTCCACCTTCGGGCCATCCCACAACGCGTGGCCAGCTTTCTTGCGCAGCCGCTCCAGGCGCGCCGCATGTGCTTCCTGTTCCGACGGCGTGGCCACCACGCGCGGGCGCGGCAGCAGCTTGGACGCATCGAACGCCTGCAACACCGCAGCGCCACCGGCATCATCATCGCCCAGCCCGAAGCCGATCTCCTCCTGGCCCGAGGTCAGTGCGATGTACACATCGCCCAGGATCTGCGCATCCAGCAGACCGCCATGCAGGGCGCGGTGCGAGTTGTCCACGCCCAGCCGCTTGCACAGCGCATCGAGCGAGTTGCGTTGACCCGGGAAACGCTCGCGCGCCAGCGCCAGGGTATCGATCACCGTGCAGCGATCGGTGATCTTTCCGTACTGCTCGCCGAGCAGGGACAGCTCGTTGTCGAGGAAGCCCAGATCGAACGCGGCGTTGTGGATGATCAGCTCGGCGCCATCGATGAAGGCCAGGAACTCCTCCACGACCTGCGCAAACTCCGGCTTGTCTGCCAGGAATTCCAGGGTCAGGCCGGTGACTTCCTGCGCGCCCTGTTCGAATTCGCAGTCGGGCTTCAGGTACTGGTGATAGGTGTTGCCGGTCGGGCGGCGCTTGAACAACTCGACGCAGCCGATTTCGACGACGCGGTTGCCCTTCTTCCACTCGAGGCCGGTGGTTTCGGTATCAAGGATGATCTGACGCATGCGCTCAGTTTACCGGGCTGCCGTCGCGGATCTGGATCGCGGCGTTGCGGGCCAGGGTATCCACGCGTTCATTGTCCGGGTCGCCGGAGTGTCCTTTCACCCAGCGCCAATCGATCTGGTGCCGCAGCGTGGCGGCCTGCAGCCGCTCCCACAGTTCACGGTTCTTCACCGGATCACCGCCGGCGGTCTTCCAGTTCTTGCGGATCCAGCCCGGCAGCCACTGGGTCAGGCCCTGCCGTACGTACTGCGAATCGGTGTAGAGGACGATCTCGCAGGGCTCGGTCAGCGACTCCAGGCCGGAAATGGCCGCCATCAGCTCCATCCGATTGTTGGTGGTATGCGCTTCACCACCGCTCAGTTCGCGCTCGTGCCCCTTGTAGCGCAGCAGCGCCGCCCAGCCGCCGGGGCCGGGATTGCCGAGGCAGGAACCGTCGGTGTGGATTTCGATGGTTTTCAATACAACTCCAGATCAGGTAGCAACGGTGCCGTGCCAGCGCACGGGCAACGGGGTCGGCCCGGGCAGGGCCAGCGTGCGTTTTTCAGCGTGGAACAGGCAGGCCGCGCGCAGGGGGGCCCAGCCGCCGCGACGGCGGCTGCCGGCCCCCTGCCACATCGGCCCCAGGTAGCGCGTGTCCTCGCATTCCAGCCCATGGCGCTCAAGCAGCTGGCGGATCCGCTGCGGCGTGCGCACCGCCAGCCCGTGCTGGCGCCATCGGGTGCGGAACGGGCTGAACGGATTGAGGCTGGTCAGCCACAGATGGCCGCCGGGCATCAACACGCGTTCGCATTCGTCCAGCAGATGGTCGGCATCACCGACGGTCACATGCTGCAGCACGATGGCGTTGACGCTCTCATTGGGCAGCGGCAACGGCAGTGCGCAGCGGGTATCGCCGGCGTAACCACTGCCCTCGCGGTGCAGGCGCAGGCCACGCCCGCCCAGCTGCGCATCGGCCAGCCAGGCGGCGCTGGGGGCGATCCACAACCAGGGCCGGGCCGGCAGCAGCGACAGCTGCGGCAGCAGCAGTTGCCGTTCAAGCACGCGCAAGGCCTCCGCCGGTTCGCTGTCGAACCACGGGGCCTGGCTCGCTTGACGGGTGCTCTGCAGCGCGGGCATGGTCCAATTCTATGCGACTGACTGCCCTGCCCGCATTTGCGGACAATTACATCTGGATGCTGATCGCCGACGACGGTGCTGCCGTGGTCGTCGATCCCGGCGATGCTGCGCCGGTACTGGCGCTGGCTGCCCAAGGCGTGCGCGTGGACACCATCCTGCTCACCCATCACCACGACGATCACATCGGCGGGGTAGCGGCGCTGCAGGCGCGTTTCCCTGGCGTGCGCGTGGTCGCACCGGTCGAAGAGCGCATCCCGATGGCCACCGAGCGGGTCGGCGAAGGTGAACGTGTTCAGGCACTGGGCCAGATGTTCCACGTACTATCCGTCCCCGGGCACACCCGCAGCCACATCGCGTTTCACACCGCTGAACAGCTTTTCAGCGGAGATTCGTTGTTCAGCCTGGGCTGTGGACGCCTGTTCGAAGGTACGCCGTCCCAGCTGCTGGCATCGATGCGCAAGCTGGGTGCCCTGCCCGCGCAACTGCTGCTGTGTTGCGCTCACGAGTACACCGTGTCAAATGCCGTCTTCGCGCGGCATGTCGACCCCGCCAACGCTGCCTTGTTGCAGCGCCAAGAGGAGGCTTTGGCCATGCGCCGCGATGACCGTTCCACCCTGCCAGTATCCCTGGCCGATGAAATTGCCTGTAATCCGTTCCTGCGTACCCACACTGCGCCCATCCGCGCGGCCGTGTCGGCGCACCTGGGGCGCGAGGTCGTGGATGACGTCGACGTCATGGCCGGTCTCCGGCACTGGAAAGACGGCTTCCGCGCATGAGTCGCCGAAGTCTGCCGCTGGCCCTGGGTCTCGTCCTGGGGTTGGCCGGAACTGCCGGCGCACAATCGCTGGGCGCCGGCATCAGCCAGAACCTGACCGCCGCCTCGGCCCTGCCGTTGGATCCGTCGACGCTGCCGGCTGCATCGGTACGCAACGGCCAGGAGATCTTCTCCAGCTTCCGCGACGGCCTGGCTGAACCCACCTGTGACGCCGAGGCGACCAGCCCGCGCTGGCAGAAGCAGTTCGCCCACGCCCCTTCGCGGCTGGCCAACCAGGATGATGACGCGCTGGTGCTGTTCGGCTATGTGGTCGAAGAGCTGCGCAAGGCCAACCTGCCGACCGAATTCGCCCTGATTCCCTTCGTCGAAAGCGGCTACCGGCCCAATGCCCGCAACGGCAGCGGCCCGACCGGCCTGTGGCAGTTCATCGCTACCACCGCACGCAACCATCGCGTGCCGATGAGCAACAACTACGACGGCCGGCTGTCTGCAGTGGAGTCCACCCAGGCCGCCGTGCGCTACCTGAAGACCCTGCATGGCATGTTCGGTGGCGACTGGCGCCTGGCCACCATGGCCTACAACGCTGGCGAGTACCGCGTGCTGCAGTCCATGCGCAAGGCCGGCATGAACGCGCAGAACGCCAAGCCGGCCGGCCTGCCCGGGCTGTCGCCGGTCACCCACGCCTACGTCGAGAAGCTGCATGCCCTGGCCTGCGTGCTGGAAGACGTGGAAGACCAGCCGGGCGTGATGGCCTCGCTGGACCGCACCGTACCGGTGCTGAAGGATCACACCCTGCCGGCAGGCACCAGCGTCCAGCAGTGGGCCGCCCAGCGCGCCCTGGACCCGGCGAAGATCGCCCGCTTGAATCCGGCACTGGCCGCCGGCAACCGCCCGTCGGGCACGGCCCGCGTACTGGCCCCGGTTTCGGCGTCCAGCGCGAACGTAGCCGACATCGCCAGCACGACCGTTGCCACCGCACTGGCCAGCACCGCCAGCGCGGCGCCGAGCCCGCAGGTGGCAAAGGTGGTCGCGTCGGCTGCTGATCGTCCGCGCAACCGCCGCCACACCGTGCGCAACGGCGAATCGGCATGGACCATCGCCCGCCGCTACGGCATGCCGGTCAAGGCACTGTTGTCGCTGAACGGCTTGAGCGGCAGCAGCGTGCTGAAGCCAGGCGCGGTACTGCGCGTCGAAGACTGAGGTCGGCGCGGCGCTGCCGCGCGGTTTCCGGCCAACGGCGGAGCCCCTCGCGGGTGGCCCGGATCGCTCGTATGCGGTCGGGCAGGTGAGCTGCGCAGGGGCCGCTGCAAGTACATCCCTGTAAGCTCGGTCGCCGCATCCATGCGGCTCACGCCCCTGCGCAGCCCACCTGCCCGGCCGCGGACAGTTTCCGGCGGCACCCACGGATCAGAAGATGAAGAGCAGGAGCAGACGCGTGTCGCTTCTGGTAGCGGCCGACCTTGGTCGGCACTCATTGCTCGGGTCACGGTTTGATCGAGGTTGCAACAACAAAAAAGGCCCGGCAATGCCGGGCCTTTTCGTTCCTGCTCGCCAGAGGCTTACAGGTTCGCTTCGGTGGTCTGCACCAGGAAGCGCTTGCGCATCGCGTCGATGTACGCCTTGGCAGCAGCCATGCCGTCGATCTGGCTCAGCTGGTCCTTCAACTGCTTCTGCTGCTCGGCGGTCACTTCCTTGATGTCACCCGGGTTGACCTTGTTCACTGCGAAGACCAGTGCATGACCGTTGACGTCGACCTTGCCGTAGCTCGGCTTGCCTTCGGCCGGCACCGGCGCGCTGAAGATCGCGCGGTTGATCTCCGGGGTCGGCACCGGCTGGCTGCGCGGCAGGCCCGGCATCGGGCTCAGCTGCAGCTTCTCGCTGGCGGCCAGCGACTGCAGGGTCGCGCCCGCCTTCAGCTTGGCCAGCAGGGCATCGGCGGCCTTGTCACCGGCCTGGCGCTGACGGTCGGCACGGATCGCGGCGATCACCTGCTCACGCGCCTTGTCCAGCGGCAGCGCCTGCTCCGGGGTATGCGCGGCAACACGGATCACCACGCTGTGGTTGCTGCTGCCACCCAGGGCGATCGGATCGCTGGCGGTACCGTCCTGCACCAGGACGTCGGAGAAGGCAGCACGCAGCACGGCCGGATCAGCGGCAATGCCGGTGGCGGTGGTGCGCGTGATCGGGCCCAGCGTCTGCATTGGCAGGCCGACGTCCTTGGCGGCTGCGGCCAGGTCGCTCGGGCTCTTGTTGATGGCATCGACCAGGCGGCCTGCCAGATCGTTGAAGCCACGCTCACCGTCTGCCTTCAGCTGCTCGGCTGCCAGGGTGTCACGCACTTCTTCAAACGACTTGCCCTGGCCACCACGAACCGCAGCGACCTTGATGATGTGGAAGCCGAAGTCGGTCTTGACCGGGCCGATCACTTCACCGGCCTTGGCGGCAAACAGTGCGTCTTCAAACGGCTTGACCATCGCGCCGCGTTCCACCCAACCCAGGTCACCGCCCTGCGCCTTGGAACCGGGATCTTCCGAGTTCGCCTTGGCCAGCGCGGCAAAGTCGGCACCTGCCGCCTTTGCTTCGACAGCCAACTTGGCGGCCTTGGCTTCAGCACCGTCGCCGGTGATCAGGATATGCGCCGCCTGGCGCTGTTCCGGCGTGGTGAACTTGGCCTTCTCGTCTTCATAGCGCTTGCGCAGGGTTGCCTCGTCGGCCGCGGTCGGCGCCGGCAGGTTCGCACCATTGAGCTCGACATATTCCAGCGACACCGATTCGGCCTGGCGGAAATCCTTGCCATGGCTGTCGTACCACTGCTTGATCTGCGCGTCGGTCACCGGCGCGGTATCAACCGGAAGTTCCGGCAGCGCGGCCAGTTCCACATCGCGGGTTTCGCCCAGCAGCTTCAACAGACGCTCGGTCTCGGCCTGGGTGACAAAGCCGGAGTTCTGCAGGCCCGACGGGATCACCGACTGCTGCAGGCTCTCACGTACCAGTTCCTGGAACTGGGTCGGCGTGCGCGGCGGATTGCCACCGGCCAGGGCCAGACGGTAATTGCTCTCGCTGAACTTGCCATCGGCGCCCAGGAAGCCCGGAATGGTGGTGATGTATTCGCGCACAGCGCCGTCGCCAATCACGACACCGGCCTGCTCACCGACCAGGCGCACGACCTGCTCGTCGATCAACTGGTCGAGCACGGCCAGCTTGTTCTCGGTGCTTTCGAACGCGCGCGGGTCGAAGTTCTCGCCCTGCTGCTGGCGTTCGCGCATGCGTTCCTGCTCGAAACGGGTGCGGAAATCCTGTGCGCTGATCTCATGGTGCTGCCACATCATGCGCACCGGCCACCAGGACGGTGCCGAGCGCCACCAGGTCGGCGGTGCCGAAACCTTGGCGACGTTCTGTGCGCCGACGCCACCGAGGTAGCTGTTGTCGATGACGAACAGGAACGGAATCATCAGCAGCCCCAGGATCACGGTAACGATCCAGCCTGAGGTCTTGTCGCGGAGTTTCTGCAGCATGGTGAGGAATCACAAGGCTTGATTGGCGAGCCCGGCAGTGTAACCCGCTTCGCGGCGTGGACCAAAAGCAGGGCCGGCGGGGTCTGGCGCCACCCTGGCCAGGCGATCGACACTATCGCGCGCATCAAACGATGAAAACGACGCAAAGAAAAAGCCCCCGACTTGCGTCGAGGGCTCTTAGAGTTGGCGGAGCGGACGGGACTCGAACCCGCGACCTCCGGCGTGACAGGCCAGCATTCTAACCAGCTGAACTACCGCTCCGCGCTTGAAACTTTGCAGGCGCTCAGTATATCCGAAGACTTCCTGAAAACCTACCCCGCTGAACACTTTTTTCAAAGTTTTTTCACGAGGATTTAAGAGTTTTGCAATGGCGGAGCGGACGGGACTCGAACCCGCGACCTCCGGCGTGACAGGCCAGCATTCTAACCAGCTGAACTACCGCTCCGTATTGCAGACCTCTTTGTTTTCTCTGCAACCGGGAGGTTGGAGAGAAAACAAGGCCCCCAGCTTTTCGGCCGGGGGCCTCGTTGAAAATGGCGGAGCGGACGGGACTCGAACCCGCGACCTCCGGCGTGACAGGCCAGCATTCTAACCAGCTGAACTACCGCTCCACATTTCAAACTTACCGCGGTGCTGTGGTGGGTGCTGAGGGTTTCGAACCCCCGACCCTCTCCGTGTAAAGGAGACGCTCTACCGCTGAGCTAAGCACCCCAGCGAGCCGCTTAGTTTACAGCATCCTTCAGGGCCTTACCAGCCTTGAACGACGGATTCTTCGAAGCAGCGATCTTGATGGTGTCGCCGGTCTTCGGGTTGCGGCCGGTGCGGGCAGCACGGTCGCGGACCTGGAAGGTACCGAAGCCAACCAGGGTGACCGCATCGCCGTCCTTCAGCGCCTTGGTGACGGCAGCAACGACGGCATCGACAGCGCGGCTGGACTCGGCCTTGGTCAGGTCGGCAGCTTCAGCAACGGCATCGATCAATTCGGTCTTGTTCATTCTTTACAACTCCTTTGGCGGTGGGTTCCGCGTATTCGACAGGGAAGCAACCGCACGACGTCTGCATGCGGTTGCCATGTGGAAACGGTTCGCCGAATTCAGTGAGCGCTGACTGCGATCACTCATTCGCGAGTGCTGCTTTTATACCAGCGGCCCTACCCCCACGCAAGCTGGAAAGCCAGCAACGACGCGGGTTTCAAGCATTTCGACAGGACGCATCAATGCTTGACGCGGGCGTTTCCACTCGGTTTGGCCTTGCTGCGCACCGTGACGCGTTGCGCACTCTTGCGCGTCTTCTTCGGCGCCAGCGGACGTTCCAGCGCCAGATCAAGCACTTCCTCGATGTACTTCACCGGCACGATCTCCAGATCGCGGGTGACGTTGGCGGGAATGTCGGCAAGATCCTTGCGGTTCTCATCGGGGATGATCACCGTGCGGATTCCGCCGCGCAGTGCCGCCAGCAACTTCTCCTTCAGGCCGCCGATCGCGGTGACGCGACCACGCAGGGTGATTTCGCCGGTCATCGCCACATCGGCGCGCACGGCCACCTTGGTCAGCATCGACACCAGCGAGGTCACCATCGCCGCACCGGCACTGGGGCCATCCTTCGGCGTCGCACCATCGGGTACGTGCAGATGCACGTCGTGCTTCTGCAGGAACTCCGGATCGATACCGAAGCCGACCGCACGCGAACGCACCACCGACAAGGCCGCCGACGCCGATTCCTTCATCACGTTGCCGAGCTGGCCGGTCAGGATCAGCTGGCCCTTGCCCGGCACCAGCGTCGATTCGATCTGCAGCAGATCGCCACCAACTTCGGTCCAGGCCAGGCCGGTGACCAGGCCGATCTCGTTCTCTTCTTCGGCACGGCCGAAGTCGAAGCGACGCACGCCCAGGTACTTGTCCAGGTTCTTGCTCGACACGCTCACCAGCGCCTTGGACTTGCGCGCGCCCTTCTTCACCTTCGCCACCGGCTGCGGCCCACCCAGCGCGATCTCCTTCACCACCTTGCGGCAGATCTTGGCGATCTCGCGCTCCAGGTTGCGCACGCCGGATTCGCGCGTGTAGTAGCGCACGATGTCCTGGATCGCATCGCTGCCGATCTCCAGCTCTTCCGGCTTCAGGCCGTTGGCCTTGATCTGCTTGGGAGCCAGGTAACGGGTGGCGATGTTGAGCTTCTCATCCTCGGTGTAACCGGGGATGCGGATCACTTCCATGCGGTCCAGCAGCGGCCCCGGAATGTTGAGCGAGTTCGAGGTGGCCACGAACATCACTTCGGACAGGTCCAGGTCCACTTCCAGGTAGTGGTCGTTGAATGCGTTGTTCTGCTCGGGGTCGAGCACTTCCAGCAGCGCCGAAGACGGATCTCCGCGGAAGTCCATCGACATCTTGTCGATCTCGTCCAGCACGAACAGCGGGTTCTTGCTGCCGACCTTGTTGAGGTTCTGCACGATGCGGCCCGGCATCGAACCGACATAGGTACGACGGTGGCCACGGATCTCGGCTTCGTCGCGCACGCCGCCCAGCGACATGCGCACGAACTTGCGGTTGGTGGCCTTGGCGATGGACTGGCCCAGCGAGGTCTTGCCCACGCCCGGCGGTCCGACCAGGCACAGGATCGGGCCCTTCATCTGCTTCACCCGCGACTGCACCGCCAGGTATTCAAGGATGCGCTCCTTGACCTTCTCCAGGCCGTAGTGATCGGCATCGAGGGTGTCCTGCGCGGCCTTCAGGTCCTTGCGCACCTTGCTGCGCTTCTTCCACGGCACGCCCAGCAGCCACTCCAGGTAATTGCGCACGACCGCCGCTTCGGCGGACATCGGCGACATCTGCTTGAGCTTGTTGAGCTCGTTGCGCGCCTTGGTTTCCACCGGCTTGGGCATGCCCGCCTCGGCAATCTTGCGCGCCAGCTCTTCCAGTTCGCCCGGCGCGTCGTCGAGGTCACCCAGTTCCTTCTGGATGGCCTTCATCTGTTCGTTGAGGTAGTACTCGCGCTGGCTCTTTTCCATCTGCGACTTCACGCGGCCGCGGATGCGCTTTTCCATCTGCTGCACGTCGATCTCGCCATCGACCAGACCGACCAGCATCTCCAGGCGTTCGCCCACGGCCAGTGTTTCCAGCAGGCGCTGCTTGTCCGACAACCGCACGCTGATATGCGCGGCGATGGTGTCGGCCAGGCGCGTCGGCTCATCGATGCCGGCCAGGGTCTGCAGCAGCTCCGGCGGCAGCTTGCGATTGGTCTTGACGTACTGCTCGAACAGCGACATCAGCGAGCGGGCGATGGCCTCGATCTCGCGCGGCTCGCGTGCGTCGGTGGCCTCGATTTCGACGGCCTGGCCGTGCAGCGAGCCATCACGTTCGCTGACGCTGGTCACCTGCACGCGCGACAGGCCTTCGACCAGCACCTTGATGGTGCCGTCAGGCAGCTTCAGCAGCTGCAGCACCTGCGCCAGGGTGCCGACCTGGTAGAGGTCAGCGGCCTGCGGGTCATCGGTTTCGGCCGACTTCTGCGCCAGCAGCAGGATGCGCTTGTCCGCTTCCATTGCCTGTTCCAGCGCATGCATGGACTTGTCGCGGCCGACGAACAGCGGGATGACCATGTGCGGGAATACCACTACGTCGCGCAGCGGCAGGACCGGCAGGTCGAGGGTCTCACTTGGGGAACGGGCCATGGGGGCTCCAGGGAAGGGGAAAACCGTCTCCGGGAGGGCATCTTCCGGAGACAAAAAAAGCCGATGGCCCCGTTATGGGGCCATCGGCTTTCAGATGCAAGACGTTCCGAGAAAATTCTTTCTATTCAACAAGTTGAAAGAATCATTCGGCGCCAGCGGCCTTCTGTTCAGGGGCCGGCGGGGTCTGGTAGATCAGGTACGGCTCGGACTTGTGCTCAATCACCGATTCATCCACGACAACCTTGCTGACGTTTTCCTGCGACGGCAGGTCGTACATGGTGTCCAGCAGGACCGATTCGACGATGGTACGCAGGCCACGGGCGCCGGTCTTGCGCTTGAGCGCCTTCTTGGCGATGGCCGACAACGCGTCCGGACGGAACTCCAGTTCCACGTTTTCCATCTCGAACAGCTTCTTGAACTGCTTGGTGATGGCGTTTTTCGGCTCGGTCAGGATGCGGATCAGGGCCGGCTCGTCCAGCTCCTCCAGGGTCGCGACCACCGGCAGGCGGCCCACGAACTCGGGAATCAGGCCGAACTTGATCAGGTCTTCCGGCTCGACTTCGGCCAGCACCTTGCCCACTTCCTGCTTGCGCTCGCTGCTCTTCACCTTGGCGCCGAAACCGATGCCGCCGGCGTCGTTGGAACGCTGCTGGATCACCTTGTCCAGGCCAGCGAACGCGCCGCCACAGATGAACAGGATGTTCTTGGTGTCCACCTGCAGGAATTCCTGCTGCGGATGCTTGCGTCCACCCTGCGGCGGAACGCTGGCCACGGTGCCTTCGATCAGCTTCAACAGGGCCTGCTGCACGCCTTCGCCGGACACATCGCGGGTGATCGACGGGTTCTCACTCTTGCGCGAGATCTTGTCGATTTCATCGATGTAGACGATGCCCTGCTGTGCCTTCTCGACGTCGTAGTCGCACTTCTGCAGCAGCTTCTGGATGATGTTCTCCACGTCCTCGCCCACGTAACCGGCTTCGGTCAGCGTGGTGGCGTCGGCCATGGTGAACGGCACGTTGAGCAGGCGGGCCAGGGTCTCGGCCAGCAGGGTCTTGCCCGAACCGGTCGGACCGACCAGCAGGATGTTCGACTTCGCCAGCTCGACTTCGTCGTTCTTCTGGCGGCTCTCGATGCGCTTGTAGTGGTTGTACACGGCCACGGCCAACGTCCGCTTCGCGCGGTTCTGGCCGATCACGTACTGGTCGAGCACCTCGAGGATCTCGCGCGGCTTGGGCAACGAACTGCGTGCCGACTGCGCCTTTTCCTCAAGCTCCTCACGGATGATGTCGTTGCACAGCTCCACGCACTCATCGCAGATGAACACGCTCGGACCGGCAATCAGCTTGCGCACTTCATGCTGGCTCTTGCCGCAGAAAGAGCAGTAGAGGATCTTGCCGGTGTCCGTGGAACGACCTTGGCGGTCTTCGCTCATGCTTCGCTTACCCAGTTACGCCACCCGCTGAACGGGGGTTCGATTCGAGAATAACACAGGGCCGGAGGGACATCAGTCCACCCGACCCTGCAGGAACGGGGCCTGCCATGGCCCCGTGAGTGCCGGTCAGCCGGCCTGGATCGACTCTTCCGGACGACGCTCCAGGACCTGGTCGACCAGGCCGTAGGCGACCGCATCGACCGCGCTCTTGAAGTTGTCGCGCTCGGTATCGCGCGCGATGGTCTCCAGCGACTGGCCGGTGTGCTTGGCCAGCACTTCGTTCAGGCGCGCGCGCAGGGTCAGGATCTCGCGTGCGTGGATGTCGATGTCGGTGGCCTGGCCCTGGAAGCCGCCCAGCGGCTGGTGGATCATCACCCGCGAGTTCGGCAGCGCATAGCGCTTGCCGGCTGCACCGGAAGCCAGCAGCAGCGCGCCCATCGAGGCGGCCTGGCCGACGCAGATGGTGCTCACGTCCGGCTTGATGTACTGCATGGTGTCGTAGATCGCCATGCCGGCGGTGACCACGCCACCCGGCGAGTTGATGTAGATGCTGATGTCCTTTTCCGGGTTTTCCGCTTCCAGGAACAGCAGCTGCGCCACCACCACGTTGGCCATGTGATCGTCGATCGGGCCAACCAGGAAGATCAGGCGCTCCTTCAACAGGCGCGAATAGATGTCGTAGGCACGCTCGCCGCGGCTGGTCTGCTCGACCACCATGGGAACCATGTTCAGGGCTTTGGTTCGGTTGTCCATTTCGTGAGGTACCTATCTTGGGGGGAAACACCCCCGCGCCAGGGCTGGCGCGGGGTATCCGGCAATCGGCCAGGGATTACTGGCGGATCGCGTCCTGGAACGACAGCTTTTCTTCAGTGTGCTGGGCGCGCTCGGCGATCCAGTCGATCACCTGCTCTTCCATCACGCGGTTCTGCAGGCCAGACATCAGCTGGGGGTCGTTGCGGTACATCTCAATGACCTGCTCCGGCTCTTCGTAGGTCGAAGCGATCAGACGCATCGTTTCATTCAGACGCTTCGGCTCCAGGCGCAGGTCGTTGCTGCGGGCCACTTCGCCGACCACCAGGCCGACCAGCACGCGCTTGGCAGCAGCGTCCTTGAAGCCTTCGTGGGCGTCGGCCGGGATCTCGCCCGGGTTGCGGCCGCTGCGGCGGATCTGCTCGACCTGCTGGGCCAGCATGGCGCGGGCTTCGTTCTCGACCAGGCGCGGCGGCATTTCCACCGAAGCGTAGGCCGCGATCAGCTGCTCGCCGACTTCACGACGCAGGCGGTTCATCAGCGCGCCCTTGAGCTCGCGCTCGAGGTTGGCACGGATGTCGCTGCGGAACTGCTCGACGTCGCCGCCCTTCACGCCGAAGCTCTTGATGAAGGCTTCATCGACCGCCGGCACGACCGGCTCGGAGATGTCGGTGACCTTGACGGTGACCTGCACGGTCTTGCCCGCCAGCGCCGGCACGCGCCAGTCAGCCGGGAACTCGACGTCCAGGGTCTTCTCTTCGTCCTTGGTCATGCCGACCAGGCCCTGCTCGATGGTCTCGAACATCATGCCCTGACCGAGCACGATGCTGCCCTTCTCGGTGCCTTCCGCCGGCAGGCGCTCGTCACCGGCCTGCGACCAGGTTTCCAGTGCGACCAGGTCGCCGTCCTGCGCGGCACGGGTGACCGGCGACCAGCTGCGACGCTGGGTCTGCAGGTTCTCGATCATCTGGTCGATGTCGGCATCGGTGATCTCGGCGGTGTGGCGCACGACGGTCAGCTTGCTGACGTCGATGTCACCGAAGTCCGGCACCACTTCGACGGTGGCCACGAAGGAGAACTCGCCCTCGTCACCCTTGTCGATGCGCGGGCTGCCGACGATGCGCAGGTCGTGCTCGCGCACGGCGGCGTCGAAGGTTTCGCGCAGCAGGCCGTCCAGCGCCTCGCCACGGACCTGCGCACCGAAGCGCTGCTCGATCACCTTGGCAGGCACTTTGCCCGGACGGAAACCCTTGATGCGGGTGGTGCGGGCGATTTCGCCCAGGCGGCCGTTGATGTGGCTCTGCAGACGGTCTTCCGGCAGCGAGAAGCTCAGGCGGCGTTCCAGGTTGCCGATGGTTTCGATCGAAGCTTGCATGTTGACTCCTGCCACCGGTGGCGCCCTGGCCCCCGGCTCGATGATGGATGAAACGGTTGTAAGGACACGACGTCGATGACGCGCCTGCTTGCCGCAGCCCTTTAGTTTCGCCCAATTCGGGCGGCGCCGCCAGCATGGCGGGGCGCAGGGGTTGACGCGGAATGCCCGACTGGGCGGGGGACGGGCCGGCCTGGTGCGAAAGGGGGGACTCGAACCCCCACGCCTTGCGGCACTGGAACCTAAATCCAGGGCGTCTACCAATTCCGCCACTTTCGCGTGGCCGGCTCAGGCGTTCATTGTTGCAGGCGGGGGCGGAAAGCGGAAGGCTTCCACAAAACTGAATACGCCATTTGATGGAGAAAGCGGCCCGGGCGGCGGGTGCAGGCCCGGGCCACCGGATCAATGCGCGGGCTGCACCTGCCCCGATGCCGCACCATCGCTGCCCATCGCCGCATTGCGCTTGCGGGCCTCGGGCGTCGCGCCGTCTTCAGAGCGCTTCATTTCAGCCGCATCCGCAGACACCCCCTCCTCCGTCGCCTGGGCCGGACGCATCGCCATCGCGGCGTCGACCGGTTGCGCGGGAACATGCTCGACATCCGCAGCGCGCTCCACCGTCTGCGCGTGATCCGGTGCGGCCCCGGCAGTGGCGGCGTCGTCCGCCCTGCAGCCCGACAGGGCGATCACCGCCACGCTGGACAGCATCAGACCCACAGCTCTGTTAATGGCCATCAAAGCACTCCTCATGCATGCGCCTTCGGCGCGGAACACCCATTGGGAGCGATGCCGATGGCAACCGGTGAGAAGCAGCTCACAGCATTGAACATGCCGATGACGCATTTGACGCTGATTTCAGCCGTGCTTCAGTAGATCCACGCCATGCGTGGATTGCGCGTTTCGTACAGCCTTCATCCACGCAGGGCGCGGACCTACCAGTGCTGTCGAAGGCAAGAAAAAAGCCACTTGGCGAACCAAGTGGCTTTCGTCTGGTGGGCTGTCAAGGATTCGAACCTTGGGGACGCGGCTGCGCATTCGCGCTGCCGCCCCACGCGCTGCTGCGCACCGCGCGGGCCCCTCTCACCCACACCCACATCCCCCCGGCTTCGCCGCGCCCCCTTGACTCAAGGGGGCTATCCTCCAGCCGGCTCCACGCCAGCGGAGACAGAAAGAAAAAAGCCACTTGGCGGACCAAGTGGCTTTCGTCTGGTGGGCTGTCAAGGATTCGAACCTTGGACCTATTGATTAAGAGTCAACTGCTCTACCAACTGAGCTAACAGCCCGAAATCGGGGGGCGAATTATGACCCGATCCGCGAGGGCATTGCAAGTACTTTCTTCAACGTCGTTGAAACAAGCACTGCAACCGGCGATCCATCGCGAAGGGTTACATCTGAAGAAAAAAGCCACCGGGTGGACCCGATGGCTTCTGTCTTGGTGGGCTGTCAAGGATTCGAACCTTGGACCTATTGATTAAGAGTCAACTGCTCTACCAACTGAGCTAACAGCCCTTGAAACTCAGACGCATATTGTAGCGTGCACTCTGTTTATTGCAATACCGTTTCGGCGTTGCCGATGCGGTTGAATCAGTGGGGTGGCTGAGGGGATTCGAACCCCCGACCACCGGAATCACAATCCGGTACTCTAACCAACTGAGCTACAGCCACCACTGAAACTTTCGCTTCACCGTCGATGCTGCCGACGTTGACGCTTGATACGTTGCCCGAGGACTGTCACCGAAGTTCAGGTCCGCCGAAGCGAGTCCGACATTCTGGTGGAGTCGACAGGCTTTTGCAAGCACTTCTTCACATCCGCCAGCTACGTTCCGGTGTCGCACCAACCAATGGCGCGCCCGACAGGAATCGAACCTGTAACCGCCGGCTTAGAAGGCCGGTGCTCTATCCAGTTGAGCTACGGGCGCCCGAACCGGAACGGCGTCCAATCCGACGTGATGTGGATTGGTCGGGGTAGAGGGATTCGAACCCCCGACATCCTGCTCCCAAAGCAGGCGCGCTACCAGACTGCGCTATACCCCGGTGTTGCAATCCCCTCGGGCGTGGACCCGGGGAGCTGACCATTGTGGCCAAGCGTCGTGCGAACTGTCAACGCGCAATCCCCGCCCTGCCCGGCCATGACCACAGCTTGCGCAGCCATCGGCTATGCTCGCAGCCATCGGCCGGATGGCCGAATCGCCCCCTTTTCGCACGGAGACCTCGCATGCGCAGCGGCAACCCGGCTCTTTCCGAGTCGACCTTCCTCGATCTGGCCAGTGGCTCGGTGGTGACCAGCCCCGGCCAGGTAATGACCCTCAATGGCACCGTCAACAAGACCGGCTTCCTGCTGCTGCTGACCGTGCTGACTGCAGCGTTCGCCTGGAACCAGACCGTGGATGACTACGGCCAGGTGATGGCCGGCGCCAAGCTGTACGCGATGGGCGGTGCGATCGGCGGCCTGGTGCTGGCCCTGATCACCGTCTTCAAGAAGGAGTGGTCGCCGGTCACCGCGCCGATGTATGCGCTGGTGGAGGGCCTGTTCCTGGGCGCCATCTCGGCCGTGTTCAACATGAAGTTCCCCGGCATCGTGTTCCAGGCGGTGCTGCTGACCTTCGGCACCTTGTTCGCGCTGCTGTTCGCTTACCGCAGCGGCCTGATCAAGGCCACCGAGAACTTCAAGCTCGGCGTGGTCGCCGCCACCGGCGGCATCGCCCTGCTGTACCTGGCCTCGTTCGTGCTGGGCTTCTTCAACATCAACGTACCGGTGATCCATGACGCCAGCTGGCTGGGCATCGCCTTCAGCCTGTTCGTGGTGGTCGTGGCCGCGCTGAACCTGGTGCTGGATTTCGACTTCATCGAAACCGGCGTGGCCCAGCGCGCGCCGAAGTACATGGAATGGTATGGCGCATTCGGCCTGATGGTGACCCTGGTCTGGTTGTATGTGGAGTTCCTGCGCCTGCTGTCGAAGATCCAGCAGCGCTGATCCAATCCATGCCGTAAACGACAAGGCCGCGGTCCGTCGGGATCGCGGCCTTTTCTGTAGCGTCGAGCACGCTCGACTCCCCCGGAAACACACCCATGGCAGACACCCTCCCTCCCCGCTTCCACAGCTATCGCCCGGCCGATGGCCATCGCCTGCCACATGATCCGTTCAACGCCATCATCGGCCCGCGCCCCATCGGCTGGATCTCCAGTCGTGACGCCGACAGCAATGTGAACCTGGCGCCCTACAGCTTCTTCAACGCCTTCAACTACACGCCGCCGATCATTGGTTTCAGCAGCCAGGGGCGCAAGGATTCGCTGCGCAACATCGAAGCCACCGGCGAGTTTGTCTGGAACCTCGCCACATTCGATCTGGCCCAGGCAATGAACGAAAGCTGCCGCGCCGTCGCGCCCGAAGTGGACGAGTTCGCATTGGCGGGGCTGGCACCACTGCCATCGGAGCAGGTTGCACCGCCGCGCGTGGCGCAGAGCCCGGTAAGCATGGAGTGCCGCTGCACGCAGATCGTGCGTCTGCGTGATGCGGCCGGTAACGACACCAATGGCTGGCTGGTACTGGGAGAAGTGGTCGCCGTGCATATCGATACGCGGCTGCTCGTCGACGGCATCTACGACACCGCAGCGAGCGACACCATCCTGCGTGGCGGCGGACCGGCCGACTATTTCCGGATCACCGCCGAGCAACGCTTCCGCATGCTGCGGCCCGCCTGAGCCCTCATCCCGCCGCCCCACGGGACAGCAGCAGCGGCAACGACGAGGCCAGCATGGCAACGCCGGAGGCCGTCAACAGCCCCAGCACGATCTGCCGGAAACGCGCTTCACTGATACCGACATACAGCTTCGCCCCCAGCAGCGTTGGCACCAGCATTGCCGGCGCGACAATGGCGAAGTACGGCAGCATCTGCCGGGTCACCATGCCGGTACCGACATAGGTGGCCATGGTCACCGCCAGCATCGCCAGGTTGAAGTTCTGGATGACCGCGCGCTGCTCGTCCTTGCCGAAGCCACGCAGCGTGCTCCACAGCGTCGGCACCGGTCCGGCGAAGCCGCCGATGCCGCTGAGCACACCGCCAGCCATGCCGGCCAGCGCGTCGCCAAACCTGCCGCCAACGGTGACCGGTGGCAACGAGCGCGCCATCAGCATCACCGGGCACCACAGCGCCAGGAATCCTCCCAGCAGCGCCTTGAACCAGACCATGTCCAGCTGTGGCAGCACCAGCACGCCCAGCGGAATGCCCGCCAACCCGCCGAGCACGAACGGCAGCAGCAGGCGCAGGTTGAAGCCACGGCGCACGGTGAACACCGCCAGCAACTGGCCGACCAGCGCGCCGAACACCGACAGCGTCGCCGCAAGCCGGGGATCCAGCCCCCACGCCCAGAACGACATCGCGACCATGCCAAACGCGAAACCCGACAGGCCCTGCACGAACCCCGCGACGATCGCGCCCAGCGCGACCAGCAGATACACCGACTCCATCCCCACTCCTCACCGCTGCCGTGCAACTACCCTGCCGCACCCGACGCTGCAGCGTAATGCGCGGCCAGATGATCGACCAGCGCGCGCACCTTCGGCGCCAGCGCACGCGCATGCGGATACAGCGCGAAATAGCAGCGCGTGCCACCGTGCCAGCTGGGCAGCACGCGGATCAACCGGCCGGCGCGCAGGTCTTCCTGCACCGTGAGCGCGGTGAACAGACTGATGCCCATGCCGGCCAGCACGGCCGCATATAGTGCCGGCGTAGCGTCCACGCGCAGTCGTTGGCCTGCTTCCATGCTGACGATGGCACCACGCGGCCCGTGCAGCTGCCACGGCGTCATCGCCGCAACCGGGTTGAATGCCAACAGCGTGTGGCTGTGCAGATCGGCCACCTGTCGAGGCAGTCCGTGCCGGGCGAGGTAGGCCGGTGCCGCAACCAGGATGCGCGGGCATCGCGCCAGTTCACGGGCGACCAGTTGGCTGTCTGGCAAGGACGGTGCGATGCGCAGGGCCAGATCGAAGCCACCGCCGACCACATCGACCAGCTGATCGTCGGCCGACAGTTCCAGCGCCACCTGCGGATAGCGCGCCAGGAAGACAGGCAGCCAATGCGGCAACTCCTGGCTGGCGACCACCTGCGGCACGTTGACCCGCACGCGCCCGCTGGGCTGGGCCTGGCCGGCCCGCGCACGATCATCGGCGGCCTCCAGCCGTTCAAGCAGCGCCACTGCCTCGCGATAGTAGTCGCGCCCGGCCTCGGTCAACGACAACCGCCGGCTGTTGCGATCCAGCAGCCGCACCTGCAGGTGCTCTTCAAGTTGACGCAACTGCCGCGACATCGCCGAATGGGTAGTATCCAGCCGCTCGGCGGCGGCAGTGAAACTGCCTGCATCGACGATCGCGCGCAAAGCTCGCAGGGCGGCGAAATGGTCCATCAGGAGGTAACTCCGGTCGGCGGGGCCCGCTGGCTGCGGACCCCGCCAGCTTATCAAGCGTCGCCGCCGGCCTTGCGCACCGGCAGGGCCAGAATCGCCGAGGTGGTCATGACATCGCCAAAGGCATCCTCGATCTGCGCCAGCGACGCTTCATGCAATGCGCGATGGCCGATGCTCCCGCCATTGACCAGATCCAGATCACGGCTGGCAGAGGCATCGGAGGCCACGATCACCCGATAGCCGCGCGGCGCCGCAGCGGCATCACGTGCAGCACCGGCAACGCAGGCATGGGTCTGCAGGCCGGTGACGATCAGGGTGTCGATACCGGCATCCTTCAGCGCCTTGTCCAATACCGCTGCCGAGGCACCGGCGAACACGCTGACGTTGTCCTTCTGCACCACGGTCTCGCCCTTGCGCGGCTGCATGTCACGGTGGAAGGCGGCGTTGACGCTGCCCTCTGCGAACAGCGGCGCGCCGGCCGGCAGCACGTGCTGCACATGGATCACGCGGATGCCATTGGCATCAGCGAAGTCGACCACGCGACGGGTCTGCCGCAGGGCCGCCACGCCATCGGGAATGACCATGCGACCACCGGCGAAACCAACGGCGGCGCTGGCATCGAAATACTCGTTCTGGAAATCGATCACCAGCACGGCCGTCTTCGCTGCGTCGAGCGAGGTGGCAGCCGGGGCGCCGGCCATATGGCGGATGGTGGGATGGGACGACTCGGCGGCGGCCGCCTGGGTGGTGGCCGCCATGCCGATCAGGCCGGCCAGGCCGAAAGCAGTGAGGTTCATGGTCAAGCTCCTGTACGAGGGAAAGTCGGCACAGGATGAGGAGCATTGAATGCACGAACCAGCCACCTTCGAGCACACGATCTGTGCGGAACATGCACAGATCCATTCTTGCGGAGGTGGTGAAACGCAGCGGGGCGCCCGAAGGCGCCCCGCTGTGGATCCGACCGGAGTCGAGCCGTGGCTTACAGGCGGCTGGCGATCGCCTTGGCGAAGCCCATCGTGTTGCCGGTGCCGCCGAGGTCGCCGGTCAGCGAATCCTTGGCTTCCAGCGTGGCCACGATGGCCTTGCGCAGGCGCTCGGCGTTTTCCGGCTGACCGACATGGTCAAGCATCTGTGCCGCTGCCAGCAGCAGTGCGCACGGATTGGCCTTGCCCTGGCCGGCGATGTCCGGTGCGGTGCCGTGCACGGCTTCGAAGATCGCCGCGTCCTTGCCGATGTTGGCGCCCGGAGCCAGGCCCAGGCCACCGACCAGACCCGCGCACAGGTCGGAAATGATGTCGCCGAACAGGTTGGTGGTGACGATGATGTCGAACTGTTCCGGACGCATCACCAGCTGCATGCAGGCGTTGTCGACGATCATTTCCTGGAACTCGATGTCCGGGTACTGCGCGGCGACTTCACGGGCCACGGCCAGGAACAGGCCCGAGGTCGACTTGATGATGTTGGCCTTGTGCACGGCGGTGACCTTCTTGCGGCCGGTGCTCTTGGCCAGCTCGAAGGCGTAACGCACGATGCGCTCGGAGCCCTTGCGGGTGATGCGGGTGCCGGAGAAGGCGGTCTCGCCGTCGGCCGACACTTCCTGGCCTTCGGCCAGGTACGCACCTTCGGTGTTCTCACGAACGGTGATCAGGTCGACGTTCTCGAAACGCGACTTGGTGTTCGGGAAGGTGTGCGCCGGACGCACGTTGGCGTACAGGTCGAAGTGGCGGCGCAGGCTGACGTTGATCGAGGTGAAGCCGCCACCGACCGGCGTGGTCAGCGGGCTCTTCAGCGCGACCTTGTTGCGCGCGATCGATTCCAGGGTCACCGCCGGCATCAGATCGCCGTGCTTCTCCAGCGCGACCAGGCCGGCGTCGGCGTCTTCGTACTCCAGGCCAGTCTTGAGCTGGTCGAGCACGAACAGGGTGGCGTCCATGATTTCCGGGCCAATGCCGTCGCCGCGGATGACCGTAATTTTCTGCGTCATTGATCGATGTTCCGAACAGGGGGAAAAACGCCGTCCGGACGTGCCCGGAAACGCCGGCGCAAAGGAAGTTTCACCCGCAATTATGCCTTACCCGGCTCGGAGACCCCAAATAGGCAATTAGTCCGAGCCGGGTAAGGCAGAATTGCCCGCGCATCCCACCTTATCCCCACGCCTTCGGCGCGCCCCCTTGAACAACAAGGGGGCTCCTGGGCTGGAAGATCACGGAGAAGGCCCCGATGAACGTCATCGGTAGCGCCGGGCCATGCCCGGCGGCCTTTCGTTCAGGTGCCCGCCGGGCATGGCCCGGCGCTACCTCAATGCTCGTGCGCTTCGGGGGCGGCGGCGCCACCTTCCAGCTGGTCGAGGAAGTCCACGGCGCGGCGCAGGTGCGGGATCACGATCGAGCCGCCGACCACCAGGCCGACCGAGAAGGTCTCGAAGAACTCTTCACGGGTGACGCCAGCGTCCTTGCACTGGGCCACGTGGTAGCTGATGCAGTCGTCGCAGCGCAGCACCATCGAGGCCACCAGGCCCAGCAGCTCCTTGGTTCTCACGTCCAGCGCGCCGGCCTGGTAGGTCTGCGTGTCCAGCGCGAAGAAGCGGCGCACCACCTGGTTCGGCTCACCCAGGATGCGTTCATTCATGCGCTTGCGGAAATCGGTGAACTCGGCGATCCGGTCCTTGCTGCCGTCGTCGGCCGCGCTCATGCCTGGCCCTGCCCGGCCAGCAGCGGCTCGAGCTTGCCTTCACGATGCAGGGCCATCATGTCGTCGTAGCCGCCCACGTGGACGTCGCCCACGAAGATCTGCGGCACGCTGGTACGGCGGGTCTTGGCCATCATCTTCTCGCGCTCGACCGGGTCCAGGTCGATGCGGACCTCGGTCCATTGCTGGCCCTTGCTCTTGAGGAAGTTCTTGGCGGCCACGCAGTACGGGCAGACGGCGGTGGAATAGATGGTGATGGCGGGGGTAGCGCCGGCGGACTGGGCTGTCACGGGAAACTCCACGATGGATCGACGGTCCATATATGGTACCGGTGCGCTGGAATTTCCACGCCACGCCCGCAACACTGTGGATTGATTAACGAATGGTTGCCCCCTGCCCTGCCACGCTGGGCAGACTCTGCCCGAGGACCGACCGCTTGCGACCCCTGCTGCTCACCGCTGCCCTGACCCTGGCCCTGGCCGCCCCGCTGGCGCAGGCCCAGGAGAAGCTGCCGGACATTGGTTCCTCGGCGGGCGAACTGCTGACCCCGGCCCGCCAGGCCGAGTACGGCGCGATGATGCTGCGCGAGCTGCGCAACTACGGCTACCTGCTGGACGATCCGCTGGTCAACGACTGGCTGCAGACCATGGGCACCCGCCTCGGCTCCAACAGCGACCAGCCACGCCAGCCCTACACGTTCTTCGTGATGAAGGACCGCCAGATCAATGCCTTCGCCACCCTCGGCGGCTACATCGGCGTCAATGCCGGCCTGGTGCTGACGGCCGAGCGCGAGGACGAGGTGGCGGCGGTGCTGTCGCACGAAATCGCCCACGTCACCCAGCAGCATGTGCTGCGCGGGGTGGAGCGCGCCCAGCGCGACCAGATTCCGATCCTGCTGGGCATGCTGGCGGCGGTGGTTGCCGCCCAGGCCAGCAACAGCTCCTCCTCGGGCAACGCCACCATGGCGGCGATCAGCTCGGGCATGGGCCTGATGCAGCAACGGCAGATCGACTACACCCGCTCCAATGAATCCGAGGCCGACCGGCTGGGCATCCGCACGCTGTCGCGCAGCGGCTACGACGTGGATGCGATGGCCGGCTTCTTCGAGCGCATGTCCTCGGCGATGCGCGGCAATGATGGCGGTTACAGCGTTCCGGACTTCCTGCGCACCCATCCGGTCAACACCACCCGCATCAGCGAGGCCAAGGCCCGCGCCGAACAGATGAAGAAGGACACGGTGCTGCTGACCACGCGCACGCCCAGCGGCGAGCGCAGGGAACGGGTGGATCCGGCCGACCCGACCCTGGGCGATCCGCTGCTGCGCGGCATCAACCCGCTGTTGCCCGGCAGCGTGCTGCGGGTGCCGATCGGCCAGCTCAGCCGCGGCGCCAGTGGTGATTTCAACTGGGCCCGCGAGCGCCTGCGCGTACTCAGCGCCGACAGCCCGGCCGAACTGCAACGCGAGTACGCCGATCTTGCGCGGCGGCAGAAGGACGGCCTGGACGACGCCCAGCGTTACGGCCAGGCACTGGCCAGCATGCGCGGCGGCCGCAGCGGCGCCAGCGAGGCCCGGCAGACGTTGACCGACCTGCTGAAGACCCACCCGGACAGCCTCTGGGTCGCCCTGGCCCTGGCCGAGGCAGAATCGCGCACCGGCCAGTCCACCCAGGCCAATGCGCGCTTCGAGCAGCTGCTGCATGAGCACCCCAACAGCCGGCCGGTGGCCCTGACCTATGCCGAGATCCTGAACGAGCAGGGCGGCCAGGCTGCGGGTCAGCGCGCGCAGGCGATGCTGCGTCCGCTGCTGTCGCAAAGCGGTAACGATCCGGTCTTCCAGCAGCGCTACGCCCGCGCCAGTGAACTGGCCGGTGACAGTGTCCGCGCCAGCGAGGCCTATGCCGAGGCAGCGTTCCTGGGCGGGCGCCCCGAACAGGCCCTGATGCAGCTGCAGGCACTCAAGCGCAACCCCGCCCTGGACTACGTCGGCCGGGCCCGGGTGGATGCGCGGATCGAGTCGATCACGCCCACCGTACTCGAGCTGCGCCGGCAGGGTGTACAGGACCCGGACCTGGACCGCCGCTGAGCACGGCATGACCGGCAGATGGCAGCAATGCCAGATGCCGGCCAGGCAGTCACAAACATGTCATCAAACCGTAGTCTACTGGCACCACTCCAGTAACTGAGCCCTACGGTGCCCTCGTGCAGAAACGCATCCTGATCGTCGATGACGAGCCCGCGATCCGCGAAATGGTCGCCTTCGCCCTTCGCAAGGGCGATTACGAACCTGTCCACGCCGGTGACGCCCGCGAGGCCCAGACCGCCATCGCCGACCGCGTCCCCGACCTGATCCTGCTGGACTGGATGCTGCCCGGCACCAGCGGCCTGGACCTGGCCCGGCGCTGGCGCAAGGAAACCCTGACCCGCGAAGTGCCGATCATCATGCTGACCGCACGCGGCGAAGAGAACGACCGCGTCGGCGGCCTCGAAGCCGGTGTGGACGACTACGTGGTCAAGCCGTTCTCGGCGCGCGAACTGCTGGCCCGTATCCGCGCGGTCATGCGCCGCGCCCGCGACGATGACGAGGACGGCAGCGTGGCGGTGGGCTCGATCCGCATCGATGGCGCCGCCCATCGCGTGTTCGCCAACGACCAGCCGGTGCCGATCGGCCCGACCGAATACCGCCTGCTGCACTTCTTCATGACCCACCCCGAGCGCGTGTATACCCGTGCGCAGCTGCTGGACCATGTGTGGGGCGGCAGCGTGTATGTGGAAGAACGCACCATCGACGTGCATATCCGTCGCCTGCGCAAGACGCTGGAACCGTTCAACGCCGAGAACATGGTGCAGACCGTGCGCGGCGCCGGTTACCGCTTCTCCACCGCAACCTGAGCCTCGTCGTGCCGGCGCCGTGCACCCCACGGTGCCGGCGTCGGCAACTCTGCTATAACCCTCGGTTCACCTGCGTGAACCGCCGCAACCCACGACGAGACCGCAATGCCCCGCCACATCCGCTCTGCCTGGTTGAAGACACTGGCCACCGTGGCCACCGTGTTGCTGTTGGCCGGTCTGGTCGGATGGTTCACTGGCCACCTGTGGCTGTGCATCGCGCTGGCAGCACTGGCCACGCTGGTCTGGCATTACTGGCGGCTGCGCCGCGTGCTGCGTCGGCTGACCGCGCGCCAGCGCTGGGATACCGCCGCCGAAGGCACCGGCGTCTGGAACGAGCTGGACCGCCTGCTGTACCGCAACCAGGTCGAGATGCGCGTGCGCAAGCGACGCCTGTTGGACATGCTGCGCAGCTATCGCGCTGCAGCGGCCGCGCTGCCCGACGCCGTGGTGGTGCTGGACCGCAACAGCCAGCGCGTGCAGTGGTTCAACGAAGCGGCCACGGCGCTGCTCGGCCTGCACCATCCTGGCGATCTGGGTGAAGCCCTGGTCGAACGCCTGCAGCCGATGCCGCTGGCCCACTGGCTGGCCGGTGGCCGCAATGCCGAACCGATCCTGGACGTGCCCTCGCCGGTCGATCCTGCGATCCGCCTGAACCTGCGCCTGATTCCCTATTCGTCCGACTACTGGCTGCTGATCGCCCGCGACGTCAGCAAGCTGCTGCGCCTGGAACAGGTGCGCCGCGATTTCGTGGCCAACGTTTCACACGAACTGCGCACCCCGCTCACCGTGGTCCACGGCTACCTGGACATGATGGACCCGGAGGATTTCCCGGGAACCGGACCGATGCTGGAAGAGATGCGCAAGCAGAGCCAGCGCATGGCCCAGCTGGTGGAAGACCTGTTGACCCTGTCGCGGCTGGAATCGCAGGAACACAGCGAAGCAGAGACGGTGGCCATGCAGCCCATGCTGGCCACGCTGCGCCGCGAAGCCGAGGCGCACAGCCAGGGCCGCCACCAGATCAGCATCGACGACCTGGCCGGCGTGGACCTGCAGGGCTCGACCAAGGAACTGCACAGCGCCTTCTCCAACCTGGTCACCAACGCGGTGCGCTACACCCCGGCCGGTGGCCGCATCGCGGTGGAGTTCCGCCGCGAGGGCGATGGTGTGGTGCTGGCGGTGCGTGACACCGGCTACGGTATTCCCGCCACGCACCTGCCGCGCCTGACCGAACGGTTCTACCGTGTCTCCAGCAGCCGCTCGCGCGAAAGCGGCGGCACCGGCCTGGGCCTGTCGATCGTCAAGCACATCCTCGGTCTGCACCACGCACGCCTGGAAATCGACAGCGAGGTCGGCAAGGGCTCGGTGTTCGCCTGCCATTTCGATGCCGACCACGTGCGACCGCGTGAGTCCGCCCCCCTGACCTCCTTCGAAGAATGACGCCATGAGCAGCCTCGGATCCCTCCCCCTCCCCGTGAGCACGGACAGCGATCCGTTGCGCGACCCGGCGCTGTACATCAACCGCGAACTGTCGCAGCTGGATTTCAACTTCCGCGTGCTGGCACAGGCGATGGACCCGCAGGTGCCGCTGCTGGAGCGCCTGCGCTTCATGTGCATCTCCTGCACCAACCTGGATGAATTCTTCGAGATCCGTGCCGCTGCGGTCCGTCATGCGCAGGAGTTCGGCCTGCCGCCGGCCCCGGACGGCATGAGCCCGCAGGCCATCCTCAATGCCATCCACGAGCGCGCCGCCGAGCTGGTGGACCAGCAGTACCGCTGCTGGAACCAGACGCTGCGTCCGGCGCTGATGGAGGCCGGCATCGGTGTGCTCGGCCGCAATTCCTGGACCCATCGCCAGAAGCGCTGGCTGCGTGCCTACTTCCGCAACGAGATCATGCCGGTGCTGTCGCCGCTGGGCCTGGATCCGGTGCATCCGTTCCCGAAGATCCTCAACAAGTCGCTGAACATCGTGGTGGTGCTGAAGGGCACCGACGCGTTCGGCCGCAGCGGCCACCTGGCCATCGTGCGCGCACCGCGTTCGCTGCCGCGGATCATCCAGCTGCCGGAAAAACTCGGCGGGCCGCAGAACTTCGTGTTCCTGTCCTCGGTGCTGTCCACCTTCGTGGACGAGTTGTTCCCGGGCCTTGAAGTGCTGGGCGCCTATCAGTTCCGTGTCACCCGCAACTCCGAGCTGGTGGTGGACGAGGAGGAAGTGGAAAACCTGGCGCTGGCCCTGCGCGACGAGCTGGTGGACCGTGGTTATCGTCCTGCGGTGCGCCTGGAAATCGCCCACGACATGCCGCGCGACATCGTCCGCACCCTGCTGCAGAACTTCGGCCTGACCGAGAACGCGGTGTACCGCATCGATGGACCGGTCAACCTCAACCGCATCATCCAGCTGTACGACCTGATCGCGCAGCCGGACCTGAAGTATCCGCCGATGACCCCGCGCACCCTGCGCGACAGCGACGGCATCTTCGAGACCGTGGCCCGCCAGGATCTGCTGCTGCACCACCCCTTTGACGCGTTCGCAGCGGTGCTCGACCTGATCCGCCAGGCCGCGCTCGATCCGAACGTGCTGGCGATCAAGCAGACCCTGTACCGCACCGGCAAGGACTCCTTGATCGTCGATGCACTGATCCAGGCGGCACGTGCCGGCAAGGACGTGACCGTGGTGGTCGAGCTGCGCGCGCGGTTCGATGAAGAAGCCAACCTGGGCCTGGCCGATCGGCTGCAGGAGGCCGGCGTGCAGGTGGTGTACGGCGTGGTCGGCTACAAGACCCATGCCAAGATGCTGCTGATCGTGCGCCGCGAAGGCCGCAAGCTGCGCCGCTACGTGCACCTGGGCACGGGCAATTACCACAGTGGCACCGCCCGCGCGTACACCGACCTGAGCCTGATCACCGCCGATGCCGACATCGGCAACGACGTGCACCTGCTGTTCCAGCAGTTGTCCGGGCTGGCCTCGAAGATGAAGCTCAAGCGCCTGTTGCAGTCGCCCTTCACCCTGCATACCGGGATCCTGGCGAGGATCGAGCGCGAGACGCGCATCGCCGCCGCCGGGCGACCGGCGCGGATCATCGCCAAGATGAACGCCCTCAACGAAGCGCAGGTGATCCGTGCGCTGTACGCCGCCTCGCAGGCGGGCGTGCAGATCGACCTGATCATCCGCGGTGCCTGCACCCTGCGCCCGGGCGTACCGGGCGTGTCGGACAACATCCGCGTGCGCTCGATCGTCGGCCGTTTCCTGGAACACAGCCGGGTCTACTGGTTCGGCAACGACGGCGCACCGGAGTTGTACTGCGCCAGCGCCGACTGGCTGGAACGCAACCTGCTGCGCCGGGTGGAAACCTGCTTCCCGATCCTCGACCCGGCACTGGCCAAGCGGGTCTATCGCGAAGTGCTGCAGAACTACCTGGACGACAATCTCAACGCCTGGGAACTGGATGCCGAGGGCATCTACCACAAGCGCGCCCCGGCCCACGACGAAGCCCCGCATTCGGCACAGATGGCGTTGATGCAGGGACTCTGACCTGGTAGGTGCCGACCTTGGTCGGCACGTTTGGATGCATCCACGCATGGCATGGATCTACCGTGTCGACCAAGGTCGACACCTACCAACAGCCGCAGCGACCTGTCGAAGGTCGACAGATGCAGGGTCTTTGATCCGGTAGGTGCCGACCTTGGTCGGCACGTTTGGATTCATCCACGCATGGCGTGGATCTACCGTGTCGACCAAGGTCGACACCTACCAACAGCCGCAGCGACCTGTCGAAGGTCGACAGATGCAGGGTCTTTGATCCGGTAGATGCCGACCTTGGTCGGCGAGTTTGGATTCATCCACGCATGGCGTGGATCTACCGTGTCGACCAAGGTCGACACCTACCAACAGCCGCGGCGACCTGTCGAAGGTCGACAGATGCAGGGTCTTTGATCCGGTAGATGCCGACCTTGGTCGGCGAGTTTGGATTCATCCACGCATGGCGTGGATCTACCGTGTCGACCAAGGTCGACACCTACCAACAGCCGCGGTGACCTGTCGAAGGTCGACAGATGCAAGGTCTTTGATCCGTTAGATGCCGACCTTGGTCGGCACGTTTGGATTCATCCACGCATGGCGTGGATCTACCGTGTCGACCAAGGTCGACACCTACCAACAGCCGCGGCGACCTGTCGAAGGTCGACAGATGCAGGGTCTTTGATCCGGTAGGTGCCAACCTTGGTCGGCACGTTTGGATTCATCCACGCATGGCATGGATCTACCGTGTCGACCAAGGTCGACACCTACCAAGAGCAGGCCATGCCATTCCGACCGATCGCGGAGATCTGTCGAAAGCGGGGTGGGTCCGGTTGCGGGGGTGTCCGCGGCATGGATGCCGCGGCCAAGCCCCCAAGGATGGGTTCACGGCGTCCCCCGCAACCGGACCCACCCCGCCATCCCACGGATACCCCGCTTTTGACGTTGACGTTGATGTTGACGTTGACTCTGCGGGTGCAGGGCGCAGCCCTGCCGCCGCCCCCCCACCACAAAATGTGAAGGCCGCGCGGTGACGAGTTCACCGCCCCTTCGGCTAACATTCGCCCATGCCGCATACCACCACGACTCCGCCCGCATTGCAGGATGGCGACCTGCTGGCCGCCATCGACCTTGGCTCCAATAGTTTCCACATGGTCATCGCGCGTTACACGCTTGGCCAGCTGCGGGTGATCGACCGCCTGCGCGAGACCGTGCGCATGGCCGACGGCCTGGACGGCAAGGGCGGACTCTCCGCAGCAGCGCGGCAGCGCGCGCTGGAGTGCCTGGCCCGGTTCGGCCAGCGCATCCGCAACGTCCCGCCACATCGCGTACGTGCACTGGCCACCAACACGGTGCGCCAGCTGCGTTCGCCGCAGGCCTTCCTGATGCCGGCCGAAACCGCACTCGGGCATGCCATCGAAGTGGTCAGTGGCCGCGAAGAGGCGCGCCTGATCTACCTGGGCGTGGCCCATGCACAACCGCCCAAGCCCGATCAGCACCGCCTGGTCATCGATATCGGCGGCGGCTCGACCGAATTCATCATCGGCAAGGGCATGCAGACCCTGGAGCGCGAGAGCCTGCAGGCCGGCTGCATCGCCAGCACCCGCCGCTTCTTCCCGGGCGGCAAACTCAGCAAGAAGCGCTGGAAGGATGCACTGGCCGAAATCGGCCGCGAGTTCCAGCCGTTCGCCAGCAAGTACCGCGCGCTGGGCTGGCAGGAGGCACTGGGGTCGTCCGGCACCCACAAGGCCATCAGCGAGATCTGCGCGACGATGAAGCTGAGCAAGGGCGCGATCACCGCCGAGGCCCTGCCGCAGCTCCGCGATGAGCTGCTGAAGGCCAAGAAGATCGACGACATCGTGCTGCCCGGCCTGTCCAGCGATCGCCGCCCGATCATCGCCGGCGGCATCCTGGTGCTGGAGGCAGCGTTCCAGGCGCTGGGCCTGCAGAAACTGCTGGTCAGCAAGGCCGCGATGCGCGAGGGCATCCTCTATGACATCCTCGGCCGTGCCGGCGACAACGACCCGCGCGATGAATCGGTGGCTGCCCTCACCCATCGCTACGGCATCGATACGGTGCAGGCTGGTCGCGTGCAGGACACCGCACTGTCGTTGCTGGAGCAGGTGCAGGAACGCTGGAAGCTGGATGCCGATGATGCACGCATGCTCGGCTGGGCCGCACGCCTGCATGAGCTGGGGTTGATGATCGCCCACAGCGGTTACCACGTGCATGGCAGCTACGTGCTGGAGAACTCTGACATCGCCGGTTTCTCGCGGCAGGAGCAGCAGATGCTGGCGACGCTGGTGCGCAATCACCGCCGCGGCATCAGCAAGACCGCCTTCGATGCCATCCCCGAACGCCTGCTGCTGACGGCACGGCGCCTGGCTGCCCTGCTGCGCCTGGCGGTACTGCTCAACCGCGCGCATGAAGATGCACCGCTGCCGGTGCTGGAGCTGACCGCTGACGACAGCCGCCTGTCGCTGATCGTGCCGCAGGCCTTCATCGATGCGCGGCCGCTGCTGCGCGCCGACCTGATCGGCGAGACCGAAGGCATCGCCGGACTGGGCATCCAGTTCCGTCCGTTCGTGGTCTGAGCAGGGCGCCGGGCGCCCACGCATCGCCGTCGGCGCCCGATTACATTTCGTTACAGTTCGCGCAATCGACCGCCGATTCCTGCTGCAACGCAGCAGCTGGCGGCGCTTGCGCGTGCCGCGTCTTCACGTAAACCCCTGCTTTTGTTCACGTTTGGTGAAAACAGGTGATGCGTAACGACACAAACCGACATGCGCTCTTTACAGAGCATTAACCAACGAGACTACTATCGGGTCATCGGCTCGGTCTTGGACCCGCCGATTCCTTCGACGCCCGTTTTGGCGTCCTTTGCACGACCCGAGAGAGAGAGCTCGTCATGACTTCACGCACCACCGCACTGGGGCAGGCCATCCGCTACGCCCTGGCAACCACTGCCACCCTGGCCGCCCTGCCGGCGTTCGCACAGAGCGGCAGCACTGCCTCGCCGACCAACCTGGACCGCATCGAGATCACCGGTTCGCGTATCCGCCAGGTCGACGTTGAAACCGCCCAGCCGGTGCTGGCGCTGAGCCGGATGGACATCGAGCGCCAAGGCTTCAGCTCGGTCTCGGACATCCTGCAGAACGTCACCGCGATGGGCACCCCGACCATCAGCCGCGCCAACGTGCTGACCGCCGGTGAGAATGCCGGTGGCACCTACGTGGACATGCGCGGCCTGGGTACCCAGCGCACGCTGGTACTGATCAACGGCAAGCGCCTGGGCATCAGCACCTCCGGCTACCAGGACCTGTCGGTCCTGCCGGTGTCGGCGATCGAGCGCGTGGAGATCCTGAAGGATGGCGCCTCGGCCATCTATGGTTCCGACGCCATGGCCGGCGTGGTCAACATCATCACCCGCAGCAATGTCAGCGGCGTGACCGCCAATGTCTACCACGGCCAGTTCAGCGAGGGTGACGGTGCCCGCGACCGTGTCGACGTGGTTGCCGGCTGGTCCAATGACCGCTTCTCGGCCACCCTTGCACTGGAGCACTCCGAGGAAAAGGCCGTCTGGGCACGTGACCGCGGCTTCAGCCGTTACAGCAACACCGATCGTCACCCGACCGAAGGTTGGACCACGACCAGCCAGTGGGGCCAGTTCACCGGCCTGCGTGGTCCCGGTTGTACGGTCGCAGCCGGTTGCGGCTACTCGCTCAACCGTGGCGCCGACCCGACCAAGCCGGGCAACTACCACCTGACCGATCCGGCCGCATTCACCGGCGACACCAGCAACACCAACGATCAGATGCACCTGAGCTATCCGATCAAGCGCGATTCGGTGTTCTTCTCCGGCCAGGCCAACATCACCGACAACGTCCGCTTCAAGACCGAACTGGGCTACAACAAGCGCTCCTCGACCCGCGTCACCGCTGGCTATCCGCTGGCTTCCAACACGCTGGGCGCGACGGGTGCTGCGGGCAACATGTCCATCGACAGCTACTTCAACCCGTTCGGCAACAAGAACGGCTATGCGACGCCGACGTCGGTGGCGTGGAACCGCCGTACCTGGGAAATGCCGCGCGAAAGCACCAGCGAGCTGAAGACCTACCGCGCCGTCGCCGCTTTCGAAGGCACCTTCGACCTGGGCGAGCGCTACTTCGACTGGGAAGTGGGCTACCAGTACAGCAAGAACGAGCTGACCCAGCACACCACTGGCAACCTGCACAAGCAGCGTGTCATCGATGCAGTGGGCCCGTCCTACTTCAACAACGCCACCGGCAAGGTCGAGTGCGGCAGCGCTGCGGCTCCGAAGGCCAACTGCATGGTGTGGAACCCGCTGGTTCCCTACGGCGTGCAGAACCCGTATGGCCTGGACGGCAACCAGGCGCTGCAGGACTGGCTGTTCCCCGCCGAGAACGCCACGGGTGAAACCACGACCAAGAACTGGTTCGCCAACCTGAGTGGCAGCTTGCTCACCCTGCCGGCAGGCGACCTGGGCTTCGCATTCGGCCTGGAAAACCGCGAAGAGAACGGCAAGTTCATTCCCGATGCCCTGGCCCAGACCGGCGCGACCACCAACCTGGCCGCTGGCCCGACCGGCGGCTCGTACAAGGTGAAGGAAGCCTACCTGGAGTTGAACGTGCCGGTGCTGGCCGACCTGCCCGGCGCGCGTGAACTGAGCTTCAACGCAGCTACCCGCTACTCCGACTACAACACCTTCGGCGACACCCTCAACAGCAAGTTCGGCTTCAAGTGGAAGCCGATCGACCAGCTGCTGGTGCGTGGCACCTGGGCCGAGGGCTTCCGCTCGCCGACCATCAACGATCTGTACGGCGGCGGCTCGCAGACCTTCCCGACCTTCAGCGATCCCTGCGACAGCGTGTACGGCTCGGCCCGTTCCAACAGCGCCGTGCGTGCACGTTGCGCCCAGGACATTGCCAACATCGATACGTACCGCCAGCTGGACAGCACCAACAGGCCGACCAGCGGTTCGAGCGCGGCCAGCCCGGTCGCGTTCACCTCTGGCTCCAACCCGGACCTGCTGCCGGAAACCTCGACCAGCCGCACGCTGGGCGTGGTGTGGAGCCCCACTTTCATCAGCAACTTCAATGTGTCGCTGGACTGGTGGAAGATCCGCATCGACAACACCATCGTGTCCGACAGCTCGAACCAGATCCTGATCGACTGCTACGAGCAGAACATCGAGTCGCGTTGCGCGCGCTTCTCGCGTGATCCGGTCACCGGCATCGTCACCGGCCTGAAGTTCGGCAACCGCAACGCGGGCTTCGCCGAGACCGAAGGCTACGACATGGACGTCAGCTACCGTCTGGATACCGACTACGGCAAGCTGAGCACCTCGTGGTCGACCACCTACGTCAGTTCGAACATCAACCGTTCGTCCAATGACGTGGCCACCGTGCCGACCACCACCAACGGTATCGCCACCAACACCGGCATCGGCTTCCGCGTGCGCTCCAATGCCACCATCGGCTGGGACTACGAGAACTTCGGCGTCAGCTGGACGGCGCGTTACTACTCCGGTGTCAAGGAGCAGTGCCTGAGCCTGCCGAACCACCCCGACGAGTGCTCCGATCCGGGCGTGTACGCACCGTGGTACAAGGGCGCGCGCAACTACAACGAGCGCGGTTCGGTGACCTTCAACGACGTGCAGGTGCGTTACAAGCTGCCGTGGAACGCCACCGTGTCGGTTGGTGCCAACAACGTGTTCAACCGCCTCGGACCAGTGATGTACACCAAGCCGAATTCGGTGTACTCGTACTCGGGCAGCTTCGACATCGGCCGTTTCGTGTACATGCAGTACAAGCAGAGCTTCTGATCCATACGCTGACGCAACACCACGACCACGGCCCTGCGGGGCCGTGGTTTTTTTGTGCCCCGGAACTACGCAGGCCTCGCCTTGCCTGGCCGTCATCGCGCTGTCGCAAAGCGGTCATGTCGGCTACATCGCCAGGCCCGAGCATGCGTAAAACCGGAGGCCCGCCATGCGCTATGCCATCGTCACCGAAACCTACCCGCCGGAGATCAATGGCGTCGCACTGACCGTGCAGGGCCTGGAGCAGGGATTGCGCGCCGCCGGCCACGAGGTCGACCTGATCCGCCCGCGACAGGCCAGTGAAGCGCTGGAGGCGGCACCGGGCACCCTGCTGGTTCCGGGTGCGGCCTTGCCGCGCTATCCCGGCCTGCGCTTCGGCCTGCCCGCACCGATCCGGCTGGGCCGGCACTGGCGGCAACAGCGCCCGGACGCGATCTACGTGGCTACCGAAGGCCCGCTGGGCTGGTCGGCGCTGCGCACCGCGCGCCGCCTCGGCATTCCGGTGGCTACCGGATTCCACACCCGCTTCGACGAATACCTGCCTGACTATGGAGTGGCGTGGCTGCAATCGGCGGCAATGCGCTGGATGCGCCGCTTCCACAACCAGGCCGACGCGACCCTGGTGCCCACCCGTGAACTGCAGGAATTTCTCACCGAACAGGGTTTCGAGCGTGTGCGCCTGCTCGCGCGCGCGGTCGACAACCAGCAGTTCGACCCCGCACGCCGCGACCCGGCGCTGCGCGAAGAATGGGGCATCGATGGTACGGGGCTGGCAGCGATCTACGTCGGCCGCATCGCCGCCGAAAAGAATCTCGGCCTGGCGGTGAAAGCCTTCCGCAAGCTGCAGCAGGTGCGTCCGAAAGCACGCTTCATCTGGGTCGGCGATGGCCCGGCGCGCGAAAAACTGGCCCATGAGAATCCCGATTTCATCTTCTGCGGCATCCAGCGTGGCGATGCCCTCGCCCGCCATTTCGCCAGTGGCGACCTGTTCCTGTTCCCCAGCCGCAGCGAGACATTCGGCAACGTGACCCTGGAAAGCATGGCAAGCGGCCTGGCTACTGTCGCTTTCGACTACGGCGCGGCCCGCGAGTACCTGCGCAACGGCGAGAATGGTGCGGCAGTGGATGACGACGAGCAGTTCGTGCAGGCGGCAGTTCAACTGGCTGCCGATGACGCCCTGCGCCGCGAGTTGGGCGGCAACGCGGCACGGGCGATGAAGCGGCTGCACCCACAGCAGGTAGTGGCGGAGTTCGAAAACCTGCTGGCGGAACTGGCCAATGCGCGGAGGAGCGGACATGCGCACCACGCCGCTTGAGCTGCTGGCCGGCCGCGAAGCGCGCTTGTGTCGCCGCGCCAACCACTACTGCCGACGTCGCCGCGTGCGCCGCGTCTTCTCGATCATCAGCCGGCTCGGCGATGGCGTGTTCTGGTACGTATTGATGGGCGCGCTGGTGCTCATTGATGGCTTCGATGGCCTGCGTGCATCGGTGCACATGGCCGCCACCGGCCTGGCCGCACTGCTGCTGTACAAGGGGCTGAAACGTTGGACCCGGCGACCACGACCGTACGCGGCCGACCTGCGTATCCGTGCCTGGGTGGCGCCGCTGGATGAGTTCAGCTTCCCGTCCGGGCATACCCTGCACGCGGTGTCGTTCACCATCGTCGCGCTGGCCTACTACCCCTGGCTGGCACCGCTGCTGGTGCCGTTCACCTTCGGCGTGGGCCTGTCGCGCGTAGTACTGGGCCTGCACTACCCGAGCGACGTTCTGGCGGCCACCGGCATCGCTGCACTGCTGGCCTCGGCCAGCCTGGCCTGGCTGCCGTTGCCGGTGTGATGCCCGGCGACTGCGCAGGGCCCTGCGCTACCGGCGAAGCGATGCCCTAGAATATCCGCATGACCACGCTGTTCATCTCCGATCTGCATCTGGACCCCAGCCGTCCGGCCATCACCGACCTGTTCCTGCGCTTCCTGCGCGAGGAGGCGCCCGGCGCCGACGCGCTGTACATCCTCGGCGATCTGTTCGAAGCCTGGATCGGCGATGACACCCCCTCGGCCGCAGCCGATGCGGTGGCCGATGCGCTGAAGGTACTGTCCGACAGCGGCGTGCCGGTGTTCTTCATCCGCGGCAACCGTGATTTCCTGCTCGGCGAAGACTATGCCCGCCGCGCCGGCCTTCGCATCCTGCCGGACCCGTGCATGATCGAGCTGTACGGCCGCCCGGTGCTGCTGCAGCACGGCGACCTGCTGTGCACCGATGACATTCCCTACCAGCAGTTCCGCGCCCAGACCCGCGATCCTGTCTTCCAGGCGCAGTTCCTGTCGCAGCCGCTGGAAGCGCGCATCGCCTTCGCGCAGAAAGCGCGCGATGCGAGCCAGGCGCGCCAGTCGGAAATGAAACAGGGCGATCGTGCGCAGTTCGAAACGGTCACCGACGTGGCCCCGGCCGAAGTGGAAGCCACTTACGTGCGCCACGGCGTGGACACGATGATCCATGGCCATACCCATCGCCCGGCGATCCACACCCTGCAGGCCGGCGGACGCAGCTGCACCCGCATCGTGCTGGGCGACTGGTACGAACAGGGCTCGGTGCTGCGCGTGGATGCCAACGGCTGGACGCTGGATACGCTCAGCCGCGAATGATGGATCGCAGGGTGCCAACCAAGGTTGGCATCCAGCAGAGCAGGTGTACGCGCTCTGCCAGACGCCGACCCTGGTCGGCGCCTGGCCTCAGCGGAAGGCCGCGATGGTGGCCTTGGTATTGACCAGCACGCGCTGGTTGTCGGCACTGCTGGCGATGCCCATCGGCACGCCGTTGTAGCTGATGTTCGGATTGGACCAGTAGTTCAGCCGCGGACAGCCGGCCGAGCAGTCGTAGGCCATGATCGTGCGCCAGCGCGATCCGCTGGCCGGCTCATAACGATAGCCATGGCCATAGGCATACGGTGACGTGCTCGGATCACTGGCGATATCGTGCCGTGCGCTCTGCAGATGGCCGATTTCATGGGCGAACGAGTAGTAGCCGGTGGCGCAATCCCAGTACACCGCGGCAAACGCCGTCGACGCCGTGGAGCCGATGCCCGAGGCCAGCCCGCAGTAACTGGTGTTGTTGATCAGCAGTACGCCGACGTCGGCGGCCGTGTTGTTGCGGCTGGTGTGGATGCTGTCCATGTAGCCGTCGCTGGTGCCACGGAAGCGCGACAGGTCGGTGGTGAAATTGCCGGACTCGGTGTAGCTGGTGGTTTCATAACCGGCCAGCTGCAGGGTCAGGCCCACGTTGCTGTTGGTATACCCCTGGTTGGATTCGGCAACGGCCAGCTGCACCAGCGACTGCATGTTGCCACCGTAGGCGCTCACTGCAGCGTTGGTCGCCACCACCAGCACGCGGATGGTCGCCGGGCTTCCCGACGAGGCCTGCGCGGTGCCAAGGCGATCATTGGCCGGCATGGCGATCTTCGGCAACTGGTTGTAGTCGGCCGGATGGTCTGCCGGCATCCGCGACTCATCCACCTCGACCAGCACGTGGCGATTGCCCAGCGGACGCAGGCGATACAGCTTGCCGTCCTTGCGGATCGAGCCGGTGAGAGTGTTGCCCGAGCGCACCAGGATCAGCGAGTTGCCCGGATCGTCCTGGCCATTTGACGTGGCCGCCTGCAGGCGATCGGACGGCGCGCGCAACTGGCCATACCAGACGCTGCCGCCATCCGGCAGCGCCTCGACCTTGCTGCGAACGGCCTGCACCTTCTGCCCGAGCAGCTCGAATTCCAGCTGCGACTGCGCGGTGGCGGCGGCATCGACTCGCACTTCCTGTACGGCGGCGGTGGACGGGGTGGCCAGCAATCGCCCCAGTGCCGGCTCACTGCTGGCCGATGCACGGCTGAGCACGGTGACCGGCTCGAACAACGGCGCCGCACTCGCGGCGGCCGTTACCGACAATCCCAACAACAGACCACCTGTCGCTTTACCTATCGATCTGGACATCATCTTGTCGCTCCTTGGAGTGAAGTAGACAGCGTTGATGCAGCACGACCCGGGGAGCCGGGTTCGGCCATCAGGCCTGCGCAGGGCGCGTGAATTCAATAGATGAGGGGAATGGAAATCGCGATCTGTGATCGACCGCATCTGCGTTCAGTGAGGTCAAAAGCGTCAGTACACTTCGCCAACACAAAGCTTTCGCGCTACCGTGACGTGGCCACGACGGGAAATGCACATGGCACCAGGACAGCACAGCAGTGACATGACGGCTGATCCGGGCCTGCTGCGGATCGGCCTGTTCTTCGACGGCACCCGCAACAACGCGCACAACCTGGCGCAGGGTCACCGGCAGGTGCCGCGACCACGCCCTGCCCTGCTCCGCGCCGATGACGATTCGACCTACCAGAGCCGGCTGACCAGCAGCTACGACAACGGCGCCACCAACATCGCGCGCCTGCACCAGTTGTATCCGGACAGCCGACGCACACCGGGCAGCGCACCTTCGCTGGCGATCTATGTTGAAGGTGTCGGCACCCGCGACGATGCCGAGGACGACCTGATCGGCCTGGCCTTCGGGATTGGCGCCAGTGGCGTGCAGGCGAAGGTGCAGCGTGCATTGCGGGTGTTGCTGCCGGCCGCACTGTCGTCACTTGCCGGGCAGTGGCGCGCGCCGCTGCACAGCGTGCAGCTTGATCTGTTCGGCTACTCACGCGGCGCGGCCTCCGCGCGCGATGTGGCCAACCACCTGCGCGGGTGGGATGCCGCGCGCTGGCAGCAGCTTCTGCTGCACGCGGGGCTTTCGTGCAGCGCCGATTTCGCCCTGCCGCGGCCGGCACTGCGCTTCATCGGTCTGTTCGACACGGTGGTCGCCGTCAACGGTGGCCGCGCCGACGAGCATCCCCGCATCGCCCTGCCCGCGGGCATCGCCGAGGCTGTGTTGCAGCTCAGCGCGCGCGATGAGCATCGCCAGCACTATGCGTTGACCACGGTGGCACCGACCCATCCCGAAATCGCACTGCCCGGTGTGCACGCCAACATCGGTGGAGGCTACGACCAGGTGGAGGAAGGGCCCAAGCTGCTCAGCCGGCCCAGACGGCAGCAGCTGCGCCAGCCCAGCGTGGAGGACTACCAGACGCCGCCACTGGCCCTGCTGCAGGCGACGACCGCCTACGCTGAGGCACAGGCTGACGCCGAACGCTGGCGGCAGCAGCTGGGGCTGAGCTCGAAGGAAGTGTGGGTCGATGTCTGGCACCAGTGGCAGCAGCAACGACGCGCGGGCAGCCGCAGCGTGCTGATGTCGCCGGTGCTGTACGTCACCGCTGCGGTGGTGCTGCACCGGCGCATCGATTGGCGCTATCAGCTGGTTGCGCTGCAGGTGATGCAGAAGCACGCCATCGATGCCGGCGTGACCTGGACCGCCGACGCCGCCGAGGTGGCGGGTTGGGAGCTGCCTGGTGCACTGCAGCCGATCGCGCGCCGCCTGATCTCCGGCCAGTCGCTGACCCCGACGCAGGAAGCGCTGCTGCGCCGCCGTTACCTGATGCAGTCCGCACACTGGAATTTCGATGCGCTGGGCGATACCGCCCTGACCTACACCGCCGATGCTGGTGTCAGCGAGCTGCCGTATCGGCCTGGGCCGGGGTTGTTCTACATCAACCGGCCGACGGTGGATGGCAGGCGCGTGGTGTTGCCGAACGGGTGAACGAGCGAACGGCATCCACGCATGGCGTGGATCTCCTGGGGTGGCGGGTGGACCTCATCCACCGGGGTACCGGCCTTGCAGTAGATCCACGCCATGCGTGGATGTGGATCGGCCGACGCCGGTCAACCCGCCTGTTCGATCAGATTGGCGAGCTCATCCGCATCGAACCCCGCCAGCAGGCGCGCTTCCATGTTGAACGGCCCGTGCAGGTAGCCACCGGCATACTCGACCAGCAGTTCCTTGAAACGTGCACGCGGTTCGACGCCGGCGCGCTCGCAGTACCAGCGGAACCAGCGCGACCCAGCGGCAACGTGTGCAACCTCCTCGCGCAGGATCACTTCCAGCACGTCAGCGGTTTCACCGTCGCCGACATTGCGCAGCTTGTCGATCATGCCCGGGGTCACGTCCAGCCCACGCGCTTCCAGCACGCGCGGCACCAGCGCCATGCGCGCGAGGCCGTCGTGCGCGGTCTTCTCGCACATTTCCCACAGGCCGTTGTGCGCAGGGAAATCGGCGTACTCATGGCCATGTGCCAGCAGGCGCTCGCGCAGCAGCATGAAGTGGCGCGATTCGTCGTCGGCGCAGCTCACCCAGTCGGCATGGAACGCTGCCGGCAGACCGCGGAAGCGGTATACCGCGTCCCAGGCCAGGTCGATCGCATTGAGCTCGATATGGGCGATGGCATGGATGAACGCCGCGCGCCCCTCCACCCCGCCCAGGCCGCGCCGGGGCACTTCACGCGGATGCACCATCAGCAGCTGCGGCGGTCGGCCCGGCATGCGGATCGGTTCGGCTGGCGGCGCATCGGCCGGTACGTTCAACCGGCCGGCGCGGAACCCAGCGGCGTAGGCCTGGGTCAGTGCAACCTTGCGCAGGGGATCGGCTTCGGCCAGGCACTGCTGCGCGGCGCGCAGCAGATTGCCACCGACGTCAGGCACGTCGATCACCGCCTGGACCTCAGGCGCGGCGCTTGTGCTTGGCGTCGTCCGAACGCAGCTGCTGGATGCGCTCGAAGTAACCCGGCTCGATGCCCGTCGGGTAATGCCCGTTGAAGCACGACGAATCGAAGTTGCGCAGCGCCGGATTGCCTTCACTCACCGCCGCTTCCATGTCTTCGATGTCCTGGTAGATCAGCCAGTCGCAGCCCAGGTGGGCTTCGATTTCCTCGATGCTGCGGTTGTGCGCGACCAGTTCTTCAGCGGCCGGCATGTCGATGCCGTAGATGTTCGGGTAACGCACCGGCGGCGCGGCGCTGGCCAGGTAGACCTTGCGTGCGCCGGCGTCACGCGCCATCTGCACGATCTGCTGGCTAGTGGTGCCGCGCACGATCGAGTCGTCCACCAGCAGCACCACGCGGTTGCGGAATTCCAGGTGGATCGGGTTGAGCTTGCGGCGCACCGACTTCACCCGCTCGCCCTGGCCCGGCATGATGAACGTGCGGCCGATGTAACGGTTCTTGATGAAGCCTTCGCGGTACTTCACCCCGAGCACGTTGGAGATCTCCAGCGCGGCATCGCGCGAGGTGTCCGGGATCGGGATGATGGTGTCGATGTCGTGGTCCGGGCGCAGGCGCAGGATCTTCTCGCCCAGCTTGATGCCCATGCGCATGCGCGCCTTGTGCACCGACACGTTGTCGATCATCGAATCCGGGCGTGCGAAATACACGTACTCGAAGATGCACGGGGTGTGCTCGGCCGGCTCGGCGCAGATTTCCGAGAACAGTTCGCCACGCGCGGTGATCACCAGTGCTTCGCCCGGCTGCACGTCACGCACGCGCTGGAAGCCCAGCACGTCCAGCGCGGCCGACTCGGAGGCCACGATGTACTCGTCACCCTCGGCGTGGCTGCGCTTGCCCAGCACCAGCGGGCGGATGCCATGCGGATCGCGGAAAGCGACCAGGCCCAGGCCCAGCACCACGCTGACCACCGCATAGCCGCCCTTGCAGCGACGGTGCACGCCGGCCACCGCGCGGATGGCCGCTTCCGGGCTGAGCTGGCGCTGCTGCTCCAGTTCGTAGGCGAACACGTTCAACAGCACTTCGCTGTCCGAATCGGTATTGACGTTGCGGCGGTCCTGCTCGAACACCTGCTGGCGCAGGTCCTCGGTGTTGATCAGATTGCCGTTGTGGGCCAGCGCGATGCCGTACGGCGAATTGACGTAGAACGGCTGCGCCTCGTCCATGCCTTCCGAACCGGCGGTCGGGTAGCGCACATGGGCGATACCGACACTGCCTTCCAGGGTGGACATGGTGCGTGCATCGAAGACATCGCGGACCAGGCCGGTGGCCTTCTGCACCCGCAGGCGGCTGCCGTTGACGGTGGCGATGCCCGCCGCGTCCTGGCCGCGATGCTGGAGGACGGTCAAGCCGTCATACAACTGCCCGGCGACGTTCTGGTTGCCGACGATTCCGACGATGCCACACATGATGCGAGGTCTCCGCTGGGCTGTGCCCAGTTACAAGGAAGGTGGCCGTACCTGGCCAGAGTTGTCGCCGCGTCTGCGGTCGACATTGGCCGGGTCGTCCGGCTCGATGCTGCCCGGTAGTGCTGGGGCGTCCGGGCGCACTTCGGCCGGATCGTATGCCTCGCCCTGTTCCGCCTTCGCAGGCCGCAGCCATCCGCTGCCCGCCACTATCTGACCGAGTACGCCATTATCGCCTGTCGCCCCCGGCTTGCCCACTCCGGCGCCGGCACTCTTGCCCAGCTCCATCAACGCAGATGGGGACAGTGCGTCCATCGGCAAGGCCTTGGGCAGCAGGTCGGCCCCCGGCACCTGCCAGTGCGGCAGCTTGCTGTTCATCCAGGCCACGGCCGGGTTCAACACCGGCCGCAGCGCCGAGCCGCGCCAGGAGGGTTCGGCAGTGAGCGGGGTGAAGCCGGCCAGCAGCAGCAACACGGCCGCGATGAGGCCCCCACGAACAGCGCCGAGGACGCCGCCCAGCAGGCGGTCCAGGCTGCCCAGCATGTTGCGGTGGACGATGGCCTTGATGACCATGCCGATCACCGCGACGACGATCATCACGCCGATGCCGACGCTGAGGTAGCCGCCGATGAAATGCTCGCCGCCGGGCGCGGCCGGTGCCGCCCACCAGCGTGCGGCGTCGTTGCCGAAGGCGAAGGCCGCCCAGGCGGCCACCAGCCACGATACGGTGCCGATGACGATGCCGACGAAGCCGCGCAGCAACCCGAGCAGGGTGGAGGCGGCGATCACGATCAGCAGCACCACGTCGATCATGGCGCCCCGCTCCTTCGGCGGCGCTGGCAACGGGGCTGCGTACAGGTCATGGGTGCGGTCGCACCATGCCGGCCACGCCGACCTTGGCGGCGACCTGCGCCTTCAATTGTTCGGCATCGGCGCGGTTGGCGACCGGCCCGACCCGGACCCGGTGCAGGCTGCCCTTTTCGGTGCGCACCTGCTCGACGAAGGCGCTGAAGCCTGCCGCGCGGACCTTGTCGCGCAGGGCGTTGGCATCGTTGGCCTGGCCGAATGCACCGAGCTGCACGGCAAACCCCACGCCGCTCGCAGCCGGTGCGGCCGGCGTAGTCGGCGGGGTGGCCGGCTTGCTGGCAGTCGCTTCGGGCTTGGGTTCGGGCTTTGGTTCCGGCTTTGCCACGGGCTTGGCCGGTTCCGGCTTGGTGGCCGGCGCTGTTGCTGCGGTCGGCGTGCTCGGCGGCAGGCTTTCACTGCGCACCGGATTGCCGGTCGCCGACGGCGCAGTCGCCGCGACGGGGGTGCTGGCGCTCGGCGCGGGCGCCGGCGTGCTGGCCACCGGTGCGCTGGTCGAGGGCTTGGCATCGAGGGTGATGACTTCTGCCTTCACGTCGGCACGGACCTTCACCGCCTGCAGCCGGCCCGCTTCGGCCTGCGCACGGTCGGCATACGGTCCAACGCGCACGCGCCAGGCTGGGCGACCGTTGATCGATGCGGTCTCGATGAAGCCCGGAAGCTGCGAGCGCTTCAGGTAGGCGACCACCGCATCGGCATCGGCCTGGCTGCCGTAGGCGCCGAAGGTCACCGCGTAGTTGCCGGCGGCGACTGCTGGCGAGGTGTCCACAGTCGGCGGCGCAGCCGGTGCAGCGAACTCCTCGACGGGACGGGCCTGGCCGCTCTGCAATCCGGTGGCGCCACCGGCAGGCGCGACCAGCGGCAGTTCGCGGGTTTCGAACTGGCCATCGGCCGGCGCATCGGGCGCGGCGATCGGCACATTGGCCACACCGCTGTCCGGGGCCGGGCCCTTGACGAGCATCGGCAGGAAGATGACGGCCAAGGCCACCAGGACGATGGCACCAATCAGACGCTGTTTCAGGGGCGTATCCACGTAGGGCAGGCGGCAGGCTGGACGTTGCGGTCGATTATACGGGTGCGCGACCGGGCGGCGTCGGTAATGGCTGAACGGCGGTCAGGCAGGGGCCTGCAGCCATTGCAGCGCAGCGGCGGCGGTATGGAAGGAACCGAACACCAATACCCGGTCGCCGCGCTCGGCACGGGCCAGCACCTGCGCCAGCGCCTGTTCGACCGTGTCGGCCAACGCCGCAGCGGCCGCAGTGGTATCGGCCAGGCGCGCCTGCAACTGCGCCGCGCTCTGCCCACGCGGGCCATCCAGGCCGGCCAGGGTCCAGTCGTTCACCACGTCCTGCAGGGCCTGCACCACGCCCACGGCGTCCTTGTCCTGCAGCGCGGCATATACCGCCAGGGTGCGCCCGGGAGTCGCCTCGGCCTTCAGCGCGCGCGCCAGCTGGCCGGCCGCCTGCGGGTTGTGGCCGACATCGACGCGGACCTGCACGCCATCGCGCTCGAACGCCTGCAGGCGCCCGGCGATGCGCGCCGCAGCCACGCCTGCGGCCCATGCGGCGCGCGGCACCGGCTTGTCCAGCGCACGCAGCGCCGCGATCGCCGCACCGGCGTTGGCCAGCTGGATCGGCCCGGCCAGCGCCGGGGTCGGCAGCTCCAGGCGGGTGCCGACATCGCGCCAGCGCCAACGCTGCGCGTCGATCGGTTCGTAGAAATAGTCGCTGCCACCGCGGATCGCGTTGGCACCCACCAGGTAGGCGCGCGCCAGCACGCTCGACGGCGGATCGGTCTCGCCCAGGATCACCGGCTTCCAGCCGCGGATGATGCCGGCCTTCTCGGCACCGATGGCCTCGCGGTCCTCGCCCAGCCATTCGGCGTGATCGATGTCCACGGTGGTGATCACCGCCACGTCGGCATCGACGATGTTGACCGCATCCAGGCGGCCGCCAAGGCCAACTTCCAGCACGGCCAGATCAAGATCGGCGTCGGCGAACAACTGCAGCGCGGCCAGCGTTCCGTATTCGAAATAGGTCAGCGTCACATCACCGCGCGCGGCCTCGACTACGTTGAACGCAGCGACCAGTGCAGCGTCATCGGCATCCTGGCCATCGATGCGCACGCGCTCGTTGTAGCGCAGCAGGTGCGGTGAGGTGTACGCACCGACCTTCCAGCCCGCAGCGCGCGCGATGGCTTCGATGAAGGCAACGGTGGAGCCCTTGCCGTTGGTACCACCGACCACGATGGTGTGCCTGGCCGGCGTGCCCAGGCCCATCGCGGTGGCCACGGTGCGCACGCGCTCCAGTCCCATGTCGATGGTGGCCGGGTGCTGGCGTTCAATGTAATCCAGCCAATCGGCCAGAGTGGTCGGGGTGTTCTTCACGGCAAGGCTTCCAACAGGTACAGGTGGCTCAGGACAGGAAATTCAGAGTGCGCGGTGCTTGGCTTCACCGAAGAACGGCGTGTGGTGGGCGCAGTCGTTCAGGCGCACCACTTCCAGGCTGTCCAGATCGGGGCCTTCAAGCAGGTTGAGGGTTGTCGGTGCCTGGCGGAAGGTCCACAGCCGCGACAGCGGCAGGCCCAGCACCTTGCACAGGATCACCCGGTTGACCGCGTCGTGGGCGACCACCAGCAGCGTGTCGTGTTCGCCAAGGCCTTCAACGGCACGGGCCAAGCCGCGCCAGCTGCGCTCCAGCACCAGGCGCAGCGATTCGCCGCCCGGCATCAGCACGGTGTCGGGCTCATTGCGCCAGGCCTGCAGGCGCGACGGATCTTTTTCGTTGATTTCGCTGGCCAGCAGACCTTCCCACTCACCGTGGGCGATCTCCTGCAGTTCCGGCTCGGTCAGCAGCATGTCGGCGCGCTCAGCGCCAAGGGCCAGCTGCGCGGTGCGCTGGGCGCGCGACAGCGGCGAGGCCACCGCACGGGTGATGTCCACCGAAACCAGGCGGGCGCCAAGCGCCTGCGCCTGGGCTTCACCGATGGGCGAAAGCGGGATGTCGATCTGGCCCTGGTAGCGGCCTTCGGCGTTCCACGGCGTTTCGCCGTGACGGGCAAGCAGGATGCGCATGCGAACAAGGGGTCCTGGGGGGAGGAGGTTTCCGCGTTTCGTTCACATCCTGTGAAGTACGCGGAACAGGGATGATACCTGTTCGGCGGACCGGGCCGGACGGCCGGGATCACAGCACACCCAACAACCTCGAAACGGACAGCCGCGTACACTTCGCAATATGCAAGGAATCTGATGGTATCGCCGGCAACCGATGTCCATGCTTGAGGCTTTTGCAGGCCGATCCATGTCAAATCGATCCTATCTGTGCTCCAGCCCCTTGCCCGGCATCTATCCCAGCTTCGCCGATGAGTACGATTCGGACGTCCAGACGCTGGCGAACGATGTCTACTGCATACCGTTACTGTGGCCGGCACTTTTTACACCTGCAGATTTCCAGCGCGCCGAATTCGAAGTCGATGGCGAAGTTGTGATTGGCCGGGCACCCTCGGCACCCAAGCAGAAAGTGCTCGATACCTTGCGGCGGCGCCACGCAGGCATCGTCCAGGCATTCGCGGGCATTGGTGATCTTGCTCCCTACGTGAGCATGCTTGAGCGGCTGATTGAAGATGCACCCTATGAGTACATTTCGATTGAAATGGACGAAATCGCCGCCCTGAACGATCCCGAGGAAGAGTTCTATGAAGCGTTCGAGCACTTGTTGTCCGGATTGGATGCACCGGACGATGACGTATGCGAACAGCTGATCGCGCTGGCTGCAATGGAGCACAGCTGGCCTCTCCCATCCGTCCGCCTGCATCTCGACAGCCTCGAAGGCTCGGAAGATGACTACTGGAATCACTGTCGAGTGCTCGGAGCAGGCAGCGATGTGTCGGGGATGGGACGACCAGTTCCCTGGGAAACCGCTTAGGGCTGCTGACAAAAAAACCCCGCGACAGACGTCGCGGGGTTTGAGCAGAGCAGTAGATCCACGCCATGCGTGGATGCACCGCCCGGCAGTGGCTGCCGGGGTTGCCGGCCAGCGGCCGGCACTACCTTATTTCGCCAGGTTCAGTTCCTTCAGCAGCTGCGGCGCCGGCGCCACTTCCTGCATGATCCACTGCATGTAGCGGCTGTCGACAGCGATCATGCGGGTCATCACCGGGTCGAACACCCAGTTGGAGCTGACCGATTCCCAGTTGCCGTCGAAGGCCAGGCCGACCAGCTTGCCGTTGGCATCGAGCACCGGCGAACCGGAGTTGCCGCCGGTGATGTCCAGGTTGGACAGGAAGTTCACCGGTACCGAACCGATCCGCTTGTCTTCCAGGCCGCCGTAACGCTTGGCCTTGACCGCATCGAGCAGTGCCTTCGGCGAGTCGAACGGATCTTCACCGGTTTCCTTCGCCGCCACACCTTCCAGGGTGGTGAACGGGGTGTACTTCACGCCGTCCTTGCCATAGCCCATGACGTTGCCGAAGGTGATGCGCAGCGACAGGTTGGCGTCCGGGTAGACGAACTCGCCCTGGCTCTTCTTGTAGTCGGCCACGGCCTGCAGGTACAGCGGACGGGCAGTCAGCGATTCGCCTTCGCGGATCTTCTTCTGCTCTTCCTGCTTCAACAGCGCCGGCATGACGGCCACCGCGTACTGGATGGCAGGATCATTGCTGGCTTCAAACGCAGCGCGGTCGGCCTTGAACCACTTCAGGCGGTTGTCCAGGCTGCCCAGCTCGGTGCCGCCCAGCTTGGTCACCAGCGACTTCACCGCAGTGGCATCGCTGCCGGCCAGCCACTTGTTCAACACTTCGTTGTCGCGCTGCGCGGCCGGCAGGGCCACGTACTGGTCCAGCCAGTAAGACTGCAGCTGCTGGTCCATCTTCGCCACGTAGCGGCGATCCATCTGCTTCAGGCTGCCCTCGATGGTGGTCAGGTCGCGGTCCTGGTAACCCGCTTCGCGCTCGGCATCCGGCTTGCTGCGCTCGATCGACAGGCGGTACAGGGTGATCGCCGCGCCAACGGCCGAGGTGTTGTTGAACTGGCCAACGAACAGGTCGCGCTCGCGCGTGGACTTGCTGGTGTCCAGGTGCTGCAGCAGCTGCGCGTGTGCGGCCAGCGCCGGCTTGCCGGCAGCGCCCTGCTTCTTCAGCCAGGCCAGCACGGCGGCTTCTTCGGCCTGCTTCTGGCCAGCGGCGTCGATGCGCTTGAAGCCTTCCAGCTGGCCCAGGTAGTTCTTGGCCACGTTGTTCATGCTGGCGGCGGTGGCGGCGTACTTCACCTTGACGTCGGCGTCGGCCTTGCCGGCGTCGGCGATCATCTTCAGCACCGCGTTGTAGTGGCGGGCGATGGTCGGGTAGGTGAAGCTGGCGGTCTCGTTGAACTCACCGGCCAGCGCGTAACGGTTGGTGCGGCCCGGGTAGCCGGCCACCATCACGAAGTCGTCGGCACCCAGCGGCGTATCGGCGAACTTCAGGAAGTGCTTGGGCTGGTACGGCACGTTGTCGGCCGAGAACGCCGCCGGCTTGCCGTCCTTGCCGACGTAGGCACGGTAGAACGAGAAATCACCGGTGTGGCGCGGCCACATCCAGTTGTCGACGTCGCCGCCGAACTTGCCGACGCTGCCCGGAGGTGCATAGACCAGGCGCACGTCCTTGATTTCCAGGTTGCGGAACAGGCGGTAGGTGTTGCCGCCGGAGAAGCTGTACAGGCGGCAGCGGAAACCGGCATCGGCTTCACAGGCGGCGACCTGGGCCTTGTCGAAGGCATCCAGCGCACGGCTGCGGGCCAGCGGGTCCTTGCCGGCGCCGGCGATGGCGGCCTTGGCCTGGGCGGTGACGTCGGTGATCTGGTCGAGCACGAACACGCGGGCGTTCGGGCCGGCACTCAGTTCATCGCTGAGCTTGGGCGCGTTGAAGCCATCCTTGATCAGGTTCTTCTGCGCGGTCGAATTCAGCTGGATCGCACCGTAGGCACAGTGGTGGTTGGTGACCACCAGGCCCTGCGGCGAGACGAAGCTGGCGGTGCAGCCGCCCAGCGCGACCACGGCGCCCATCGGGTCGCCGGTCAGGTTGGCCAGCTGTTCCGGGGACAGCTTGAGGCCGGCCTTCTGCAGCGGGCCGGCGATTTCCGGCAGCTGCTGCGGCACCCACATGCCTTCAGCGGCATGGGCGACCTGGACCAGCCCAAGGCTGGCGACGACGGAGAATGCAAGCAGGTTCGAGCGCATGGAGCGGCCCCTGGTAGTGGAACCTTCGATTGTAGCCCGCCACCCTGCCCCGCCCCGAACCCCGGAAGTCATGGGCCGGACGCCCCGATGCCCCGGTAGCAGCCAACCTTGGTTGGCACCCACGCATCCGCCGGGCATGGCCCGGCGAGCGCAGCGGCGCCGTTCGAAACGCCCGCCTGCGTGCAGCTTTCGTTCCACCAATGCACCCGCAGCGCAACATGGGAAATCCGCGTGGCGCCCTATAATCCGCGCTTTCCCCCTGATGAGTTCCACCCCGATGGCGCAGCAAACGATGAAGGCCCTGGTCAAGCGCGAAGCGGCCAAGGGCATCTGGATGGAAGAGGTTCCGGTGCCGACCCCGGGCCCCAACCAGGTCCTGATCAAGCTGGAAAAGACCGCGATCTGCGGCACCGACCTGCACATCTACCTGTGGGACGAATGGAGCCAGCGCACGATCAAGCCGGGCCTGACCATCGGCCATGAGTTCGTCGGCCGCATCGCCGAGATCGGCCCGGGCGTGACCGGCTACGAGATCGGCCAGCGCGTGTCGGCCGAAGGCCACATCGTCTGCGGCCACTGCCGCAACTGCCGCGGCGGTCGTCCGCACCTGTGCCCGAACACCGTCGGCATCGGCGTCAACGTCAACGGCGCGTTCGCCGAATACATGGTGATGCCGGCCAGCAACCTGTGGCCGATCCCCGACCAGATCCCGTCCGAGCTGGCCGCCTTCTTCGACCCGTACGGCAATGCCGCGCACTGCGCGCTGGAATTCAACGTCATCGGCGAAGACGTGCTGATCACCGGCGCCGGCCCGATCGGCATCATCGCCGCCGGCATCTGCAAGCACATCGGTGCACGCAACGTGGTGGTGACCGACGTCAACGACTTCCGCCTCAAGCTGGCCGCCGACATGGGCGCCACGCGAGTGGTCAACGTTGCCAACACGTCGCTGAAGGACGTGATGAAGGAACTGCACATGGAGGGCTTCGATGTGGGCCTGGAAATGAGCGGCAATCCGCGCGCGTTCAACGACATGCTCGACTGCATGTACCACGGCGGCAAGATCGCCATGCTCGGCATCATGCCCAAGGGCGCCGGCTGCGACTGGGACAAGATCATCTTCAAGGGCTTGACCGTGCAGGGCATCTACGGCCGCAAGATGTACGAGACCTGGTACAAGATGACCCAGCTGGTGCTGTCCGGCTTCCCGCTCGGCAAGGTGATGACCCACCAGCTGCCGATCGACGACTTCCAGAAGGGCTTCGACCTGATGGAAGAAGGCAAGGCAGGCAAGGTTGTTTTGAGCTGGAATTGATCCGGCCCACGGTGGCGCCGGGCCATGCCCGGCGTCGCCGGAACTGAAAAAGGCGCCCGTTGGGCGCCTTTTTCTTTGGTGTTGCCGGCCAGCGGCCGGCACTACCGGTAACGCCTGCGGCGTTACTTTCCGACCGCCACGCTCAGCATCACCCGGCTGTGCGCCAGCTTGCCGGAGTTGTCGCGGCCATTGCCGTCGGTGCCGTAGTAGCCCAGGCCGACGTTGAACAGGCCGAACTGGCGGGCGACGCCGACATTCCAGTCGGTGTAGTCCTTGGCGATCCCGTCCTCGAAGGTGCTGCGGCCGACGTTGGCGTTGAGCGTGAACTCCTTCGGCAGGCCCCAGCTGCCACCCAGGCCGAAGTACCAGCCATCGGTGCTGCTGTTCCACACGTCGTTGCTGTAGGCCACCGTCAGCTTGTAGGTGTCGTCCAGCGTGGTGGTGGTGATCAGCTCGTTGTAGTTCTGGTGGCTGGACTTCAGGTAGGTGTAACGGTTCAACAGCACGTCGAAGTTGACGCGCTCGGTCACGTCCACGCCGTAGCCGATCAGGTAGTCGACCTCGGTCTTCGGATCGCCTGCGCCGAAGTCGACGCCCGAGCCCCAGACGCCGGCATACAGGCCGACCGGGCTGGTGTAGGTGAAGCCGGCCTGCAGGGTCGGATCCTCATCGGTCTGCGACACACCACGGAACAGGTAGTCCGAGACGGCGGTGACGTTCCAGCTGTACGGAGATTCGTTGTCCTGGGCACTGGCGGCGAACGGCGCGAGGGTCAGGGCGGCGGCAATGGCGAGGCAGGCACGGGCGTGCTTCATGGGCGTCTCCGGTGGGGGCGGTGGCGTGGAAGGCGGGATCTGCAGCGGGCGCAGCGACCGGAGCCAGACAGGCCCGGTTCACGAATTTTTAACCCGTTTGCTATTGCGATGCAACATGTGCCGGCCATGGCGGTGCCCCGACCGGCCCGGTCCGCAGCCGTCGATGCCCGGTAGAATCAGTGGTTTCCCGTGCTGAGCCGCGCCCACGCCATGACCGACTCCTCCGCCCTGACCCGCCACTATGCTGAGGAACTGGACGCCATCCGCGCCCAGGGCCTGTTCAAGTCCGAGCGGATCATCACCAGCCCGCAGTCCGCCGAGATCACCCTCGAAGACGGCCGCAAGGTGCTGAATTTCTGCGCCAACAACTACCTTGGCCTGGCCGACCATCCGGACCTGATCCAGGCCGCGAAGGACGCGCTGGACAGCCATGGTTTCGGCATGGCATCGGTGCGCTTCATCTGCGGCACCCAGGACCTGCACAAGCAACTGGAAAAGCAGATCGCCGATTTCTTCGGCAAGCAGGACACCATCCTGTACGCGGCCTGCTTCGACGCCAACGGCGGCCTGTTCGAGCCGCTGCTGGGCGAGAACGACGCGATCATCTCCGATGCGTTGAACCATGCTTCGATCATCGACGGTGTGCGCCTGTGCAAGGCCAAGCGCTTCCGCTACGCCAACTGCGACATGGCCGACCTGGAGGCGCAGCTGCAGGCCGCCGATGCTGCCGGCTGCAAGACCAAGCTGATCACCACCGACGGCGTGTTCTCGATGGACGGCTTCATCGCGCCGCTGGACGAAATCACCGCACTGGCGAAGAAGTACAACGCGCTGGTGCACATCGACGAATGCCATGCCACCGGCTTCCTCGGCGCGACGGGCCGCGGCTCGGCCGAGGTCAAGGGCGTGCTGGAGAAGATCGACATCATCACCGGCACCCTGGGCAAGGCCATGGGCGGCGCACTGGGTGGCTTCACCTGCGCCAGCGCCGAAGTGATCGAGCTGCTGCGCCAGCGTTCGCGCCCGTACCTGTTCTCCAACTCGCTGCCGCCGCACGTGGTTGCCGCCGGCATCAAGGCGTTCGAGATGCTGGCCGCAGCCGATGACCTGCGCAGCACCCTGGCCGAAAACACCAGCTACTTCCGCGAGAAGATGACCGCTGCCGGCTTCGACGTGAAGCCCGGCGTGCACCCGATCAGCCCGGTGATGCTGTACGACGCACCGCTGGCGCAGAAGTTCGCCGAGCGCCTGCTGGAAGAAGGCATCTATGCGATCGGCTTCTTCTTCCCGGTGGTACCCAAGGGCCAGGCGCGCATCCGCACCCAGATCAGCGCCGCGCACAGCCGTGAGCATCTGGACCGCGCGATTGATGCGTTCACCCGCATCGGCGTCGAGCTGGGCGTGATCAAGGGCTGATCAGCGCCGGGGTCGGATCCCCACGGGTAGCGCCGGGCCATGCCCGGCGGTTTCCCGATAGCCGCGCCATGCGCTCGCCGGGCACGGCCCGGCGCTACCGAAATGACGCGCGACGCGCGTCATTTCTTTTTCTTCTTGTCCTTGGGCTCGTCCTTGCTGGCGACCACCACCGGCTTGGCGGCAGCATCCTGCCCATTGCCCTTGGCAACGCGGATGCCATTGGCTTTCATCCAGGCATCGAACTGGTCGGCGGTCATCTTCTGGTCGCCGTTGCTCATCATGAAGCGATAGCTGCCGCGGCCATCCAGTTCCGGGGTCTTCACTTCAACCACCGGGGTCTCGGCCGGGCGATCGGCCTTGGCCGTTTTCTTGTGGCCGCCACACGCGGTCAACAGCACGATCGGCAACAACAGGCTGGCGCAGCGCAGGGTTTGCTTGAGGGTCGGGTGATACATGGGCAGGCTCCGTTCTGGACATTCGACAACCAGGCGCCCCCTACGCCTGGAACGGTGGCCGGCAACCGCCGGCCGTGGGCATCACTCAGCCCGGTGCAGCGGCCCCCAGCCGCTGCTGGTCGCTGACCTCCAGCGCCCGCCACTGGCCCTTGCCGAGATCGCCGAGCGTGAGCTCTCCGATCGCAACGCGGACCAGGCGCAGCACCTGCAGGTCGAAGGCCGCCAGCAGGCGACGGATATGGCGGTTGCGGCCCTCGTCGAGGACCACCTCCAACCAGGCGGTCTTGTCGCCGCTGCGCAGCACGCGTACGGCCAGGGCGAGGAGGAATTCACCCTCGTCTTCGACACCGGCGCGCAGCGCCGCCAGGGTGTCGTCATCGGGCAGGCGATCCACCTGCACGTGGTAGGTCTTCTGCGGGCCGGTCTCCGGATCGGTCAGGCGTGCAGCCCACTGCGGATCGTTGCTGAACAGCAACAGGCCTTCACTGGCCTTGTCCAGGCGACCGACCGGCGCGATCCACGGCAGGCCCGCGCCATCGAAGCAGCGGTACACCGTGTCGCGGCCACGCTCGTCCTGCACGGTGGTGATCACCCCGCGCGGCTTGTTGAGCATCAGGTACAGGCGTTGTGGTGCGCCCATCGGCTGGCCGTCGACCTCGATCGGCGGCGCCGGGCTGGCAATCGGAAATTCCGGATCACGGACGATGCGCCCGGCGACACGGACACGGCCATCGGCGATCCAGCGCGCGGCTTCGCTGCGCGAGCACACGCCGGCCTTGGACAGCACGCGCGCCAGGCCATGGCGCACGCCAGCGGAAACCGCAGGAGGATTCGCACGCCCACGCGCAGCGTGGGAGCGGGCAGCGGGGGCAGCAGGTGGGCGGCGCGTGCGCAAGCCTCTGCTCCCCGCCGCGCTTACTTCTTGTCGACCGGCTTGGTCTCAGCCGGTACTTCGGCTGCGGCCGGGGTGGCGGCCGGAACCGGACGCGCCTTGACCACGCGCACGCCGCGCGCCTTCATCCAGGCGTCGAACTCTTCGGCGGTCATGCGCTTGCCGTTCTGGCTCATGTCGAAGCGCCACGGCGTGTTGTCGAACTCGGTCTGCGGCTTGTACGCGGCCGGATCATTCGGCTTCACCGCCGGCGCACTCGGAATCGCCTTGGCGATGTTCTGGCAGCCATCGATGCGCAACCGCTGCAGCACCTGGTCCAGCGACTGGGACGGATCGTAGCTGCTGCCCAGCACGCCGCTGGCCATGCCCAGCTGGCTGCTGCGGATGTACAGCTCGTCGGCCACCGGGGCGACGGCCGTGGCCGGCAACGGCAGCGGCGAAGCGCTGGTGTTGACCGAGCAATCGACCGCAGCGTGAGCAGCAGGAACCAGGGCCAGCGCCAGAACGGCAGCCGATGCAGAGCGCAGCATGAGGGCATCCACGAAAGGAAGTGACGCGGCGAGTTTAGCAATGCCGCGTCATCTTTCAAGCGCCACTTTCAATGAATACGGCAACTCATTGGTTTCATGGGCAAATCGCCGACGAACGGTCGCCACTGAAGTGCTGATTCATCATGCCGGGCCGCACAAACAACAAGACCCGGCCGAAGCCGGGTCCTGCTGTGTCTTACTGGCAGAGCGTCAGAACTTAGTTCTGGACGTTCAGCTCGGTACGACGGTTCTTGGCGCGACCTTCCGGATTGTCCGAACCATCCGGGTTGGTGTTCGGCGCAATCGGACGGCTCTCGCCGTAGCCGATCGGACCGGCCAGACGGCCAGCGTCGACGCCGTTCTTGGTCAGGTAGTTGTACACCGCGGTGGCGCGGCGCTCCGACAGCTTCTGGTTGTAAGCGTCGGTACCCTTCGAGTCGGTGTGACCGGCGACTTCAACGCGCAGATCCGGGTAACGCTTCAGGATCTCGGTGGCTTCGCTCAGGATGGCCACAGCGTCCGGACGCAGGTTCGACTTGTCGAAGTCGAAGTTCACGCCCTTCAGGTCGATCGAGACCGGCACCGGGCAACCGTCCGGACCAATGGTCTGACCCGGCTGCGAGTTCGGGCACTTGTCGTCGCAGTTGTTGACGCCGTCACCGTCGTCATCCAGGTCGGCGCAGCTCGGGGCAACCGGAGCCGGAGCCGGAGCAGCAGCCACCGGGGCCGGGCCCAGCGGGATCACGACGCCGACCGAAGCCAGCACGTCGCCGAACCAGCTTTCGTCGCGCGCGGCGATGCTCTGGTCGTCGAAGTCAGCGCGGTAGGCCACTTCGGCGCGGACAGCAACGCGCTTGTCGAAGGTGGTCTGCAGGCCGACGCCGAGCTTGGCAGCCAGGTTGCCGTCCTTGCGGTCGGCCGGGCCGTTCGGGCCAGCTGCGTACTCTTCTTCAGACTTCTGGTAGCCCAGGCCGCCCACGATGTAGGGGTTCCAGCCGCGGCCTTCCTTGATGAAGTGGCGACGCAGATCGAACGACACGCCGTACTGCGACCAGTTCTGATCCTGGTTGGCGTCGAAGTTCGGGTTCTGGTAGTTCAGCTCACCATCCAGCGACCAGTTCGGGCTGATGAACTTGCCCAGACCCAGGGTCACGAACGGAGCGTCGTTGGTCAGACGGTCGTTATCCTGGAAGTTGAAGCCGGCCGAACCGGTCAGGTACCAGCGGTCATCGAACTCCTGCGCCGACGCAGCCTGGGCGAAAGCCAGACCGCCCAGCAGCGCGGCAGTAAGGATCTTCTTGTTCATTGAGTACAGCTCCTATTTCGGGGGTATGAAACCGGTAGAGGCATGGGCCAGCACTACTGCGTCGATGTTCAGACAGCCGATTCAGCACGCCACCGCCGCGAACATTATGCTCAGGCGGGTGAAGGTCATGTTAACAGTCCCGTAACATGTGAAGCGCTGCGCACGACCGGCCACCGGTCCGACGTTGAAACCCTATACAGGATGATGAAAATCCGCAAGACCCACACACCACAAGGGTTTGGAAGGGTTTAAGGGCCAGATGCGACAGTTTTGCCTCTGGTTTATCGCAAAGCGGTTCAGCGCGCGCCCATCGAGGTGAGGAACCTTATGATGCAGACAGGAACCGAGCTGGAGCCGCAATGAAAGCCGTCGCCCTGTGCCGTGAATCCGCCCCTGCCCTGCGCGATCTGGTGCTGCCACCACCGCAGCCGCCGCGGGGCCGTGACCTGCTGATCCGTGTCGAAGCACTTTCCGTCAATCCCGTGGATGGGAAGCTGCGTGCAGGCACGTCGGCCGCATCGCTGGATACTCCGCGCATTCTCGGCTGGGACGCGGCAGGCGTGGTCGAAGCGATGGGCGAGGAGGCCAGCCTGTTCGCCTCCGGTGACGAGGTCTACTACGCCGGTGATGTCACCCGCCCTGGCTGCAATGCGCAGTATCAGCTGGTGGATGAGCGGCTGGTGGCGCGCAAACCGACTACCCTCGACTTCGCCGAAGCGGCCGCGCTGCCGCTGACCACCCTGACCGCGTGGGAACTGCTGTTCCAGCGCATGCCCCTGCTGCTTGATGACCGCCGCCACGCCGGCCAGCGCCTGCTGGTGATCGGTGGTGCCGGCGGCGTCGGCTCGATGGCAATCCAGCTGGCCCACCACGCCGGCTTCGAAGTCATTGCCACCGCCTCGCGTGAAGCCTCGATCGACTGGTGCCGACGGATGGGCGCCCAACATGTGATCGATCATCGCCAGCCGCTGCTGCCGCAGCTGCAGGCGCTTGGCATCGACGACGTGCAGGTGGCACTCAATCTGGCCGATACCGACCACTACTGGGACGAACTGGGCCATCTGCTGGCGCCGCAGGGACATGTCGGCCTGATCGTCGAACCGCGCGGCCCGCTGCGCATCGGCGATCCCTACAAGGCCAAGTGCATCGGCATCCATTGGGAATTCATGTTCGCCCGCGCGCGCTTTGCCACCGCCGACCGCATCGAGCAGCACCGCATCCTCAACCGCGCCGCCAGCATGATCGATGCGGGGCAGTTGCGCGGCACGCTGAGCGAAGTGCTGGGGCCGATCAATGCAGCCAACCTGGAAACCGCCCACCAGCGCCTGGCCGGCGGCCGCACCATCGGCAAGCTGGCGCTGGCCGGCTGGGACGATTGATTGACTGCCGCGCGCACCGGGCGCTGCTCGGTGTTTCGTTGGTTGCGACCTGTGGCAGTGGATTGGCCGGCATCTGTATCTATTGAATGGCCCATTTCGGGGATAGGGTGGAAACAGCCCCCCCCCCCGAGCCCGTCATGCCCACCGCCCTGCCCCTCCGCCTGCTGCAACTGATCATCGGCCTGTTCCTCTATGGCTTCGGCGCCTCGCTGATGATCCGCGCCGCGATCGGTGTCGCGCCGTGGGATGTGCTGTCGCAGGGCATCGCTGAACAGACACCGTTGTCGTTCGGCCTGGCCACCAATGTCATCGGCGCGCTGGTACTGCTGCTGTGGTGGCCGCTGCGACAGAAGCCAGGCGTCGGCACCGTGCTCAACGTGATGCTGATCGGCCCCTCGGCCCAGTTCGGGCTGTGGCTGCTGCCCCCGGCCGTCGGCCTGGGCTGGCAGGTGGCGATGTTCTGCGGCGGCATGCTGCTGGTGGCGCTGGCCACCGGCCTGTACATCGGCGCGAAGCTGGGCCCGGGCCCGCGCGATGGCCTGATGACCGGGTTGCACGCGCGCACCGGCTGGCCGATCTGGAAGGTGCGGAGCCTGATTGAAGGCAGCGTGCTGCTGCTGGGCTGGTGGCTGGGCGGCAACGTCGGCGTCGGCACGCTCGCCTTCGCGTTGCTGATCGGGCCGCTGTGCGGGATCACCCTCGGCTGGTTCGGGATCGGCCGCGTACCGGTAGTGCCGGCCGCTGGCCGGCAACCGCAGGCCCCCTGACCCATAGCGACCGGCGCTCCCCATCTGCCAGCCCTTGCCCCCGGCGCCGTTTCGCGGCACCCTTCGCGCTTCCGTACGCAAGCGTATCGACATGTCGCCAGCCAACGAAAGCGCCTACCCCCACCTGTTCGCCCCGCTGGACCTGGGCTTCACCCAGTTGCGCAACCGGGTGCTGATGGGCTCGATGCACACCGGCCTGGAAGACCGCGCACGCGACTTCCCGCGCTTGGCCGCTTATTTCGCAGAGCGCGCCGAAGGCGGCGTCGGCCTGATCGTCACCGGCGGTTTCGCGCCGAACGTGGTGGGCTGGCTCAAGCCGTTCGGCGGCAAGCTGTCCTGGCCATGGGAAGTGCGTCCGCATCGGCAGCTGACCGCCGCCGCGCACCAGCACGGCGCGAAGATCTGCCTGCAGCTGCTGCATGCCGGGCGCTATGCCTATCACCCGTTGTCGGTAGCGCCGTCGAAGCTGAAGGCGCCGATCAATCCGTTCACCCCGCGCGCCTTGTCGGCCAGCGGCGTCGAGCGGCACATCGCAGACTACGCACGCAGCGCGAAGCTGGCCCGCGAGGCCGGCTACGACGGCGTGGAAGTGATGGGCTCGGAGGGCTACCTCATCAACGAGTTCATCGCCCCGCGCACCAACAAGCGCAACGACCGCTGGGGTGGTGATGCCGCACAGCGCATGCGCTTCGCGGTGGAGATCGTGCGGCGCATCCGCGAAGCCTGTGGTCCGGATTTCATCATCATCTACCGCCTGTCGCTGGTCGACCTGGTCGAAGACGGCAGCAACTGGGAAGAGATCGTGCAGCAAGCCCAGGCCATCGAAGCCGCTGGCGCTACGATCATCAACTCAGGTATCGGCTGGCACGAAGCGCGCATTCCGACCATTGCCACGTCGGTACCGCGTGGCGCGTTCGCCGCAGTCACCGCCAAGCTCAAGCCGCACGTGACGTTGCCGCTGGTGGCGACCAACCGCATCAACATGCCCGAGGTGGCCGAGCGCATCCTCGCCGATGGCGGGGCCGACATGGTGTCGCTGGCACGCCCGCTGCTGGCCGATCCGCAATGGCCGAACAAGGCCCGCGCCGGCCGTGCCGAGGCCATCAACACCTGCATCGCCTGCAACCAGGCGTGCCTGGACCACGTGTTCGAGAACAAGCTGGCCAGTTGCCTGGTCAACCCGCGCGCTGCCCACGAGACCGAACTGGTCTATACCCCGACCACCGCACCGAAGCGGGTGGCCGTGGTCGGCGCGGGCCCGGCCGGCCTGGCCTGCGCCACGGTCGCTGCCGAACGCGGCCACCAGGTCACCCTGTTCGATGCCAGCGAGGAGATCGGTGGCCAGTTCAACGTGGCCAAGCGCATTCCTGGCAAGGAAGAATTCCACGAGACCCTGCGCTACTTCCGCCACAAACTGGCCGAGACCGGCGTGCAACTGCGCCTGGGCACCCGTGCCGACGCCGCCAGCCTGGCCGGTTTTGATGAGGTCGTGCTGGCCACCGGCATCGTGCCGCGCAAGGTCGATTTCCCCGGTGCCGACCACGCCAAGGTGGTGAACTACCTGGATGTGCTGCTGGGCCGGGTCGAGGTCGGTGCCAGCGCCGCCATCATCGGCGCCGGCGGCATCGGCTTCGATGTCGGCGAGTTCCTTGCCCATGACGGCCCTTCTCCATCGTTGGACCCGCAGCGCTGGATGGCCGAATGGGGCGTGGATGCCACCTTCGAGGCCCGCGGCGCACTGGCCCGGCCGGCCGTGGAAGCCTCGCCGCGCAGGCTGTGGCTGCTGCAGCGCAGCGCCGGCAAGCCCGGTGCGCGCCTGGGCAAGACCACCGGCTGGATCCACCGCGCCACGCTGAAGGCCAAGGGCGTGCGCATGCTGGGCGGTGTCGAGTACCTGGGCGTGGACGATGCGGGCCTGCGCATCCGCGTCGATGGCAGCGAACAGCTGCTGCCGGTCGACCACGTGGTGGTCTGTGCCGGTCAGGAACCGCAGCGCGCGCTGCAGGCCGAACTGCAGGCAGCCGGCATCGCCGCACAGCTGATCGGCGGTGCCGATGTGGCCGCCGAACTCGATGCAAAACGTGCCATCGATCAGGGCAGCCGGGTCGCCGCCGCGCTCTGATCAATACCTGAATAGGGGCCGGAATGTGATTTCCGTCACCGGCCCCAAAGCTGAATGTCAAGCCGGACGATTCAGGATGCGTTCGGCAATCCCCCCCTACCTTGCGCCATCTTTCCGCTCACCAGCCAGTTTCCGGTGAGCCGGTGCGGACCCCGCCGATCGATCCACGATCGTGTTCTTGGGGCCGCCCACGGGGCAGCCCCGATGGCCGCCTCCCCATGACGCCAAGTCGTACCCCGCCTCCAGCAGCCTGCGCTGCCGGAACCGCCAGGTGCGTCCCACACGGAGCAAGGAGTTATATGAAACTGGCCTGGATTCTCTGGCTGTCGCAGTTGTTGCCGCAGCCGGCCGCTGATTCATTGTGTTTGAGCACCACCGTCTACCTGGAAGCCCGCGACCAGACCCTGCGCGGCCAGCAGGCCGTGGCCGAGGTCGCCCTGCGTCGTCTCGACAGCGGCCTCTGGGGCGACTCGATGTGCCAGGTGGTGACCGCGCGCAAGCAGTTCGCCCCAACCATCGTCTCCCCCGGCACCCAGCTGGGCAACGATGCGGCCTGGAGTGAAGCGATGGACGTGGCCTTCGACGCCGAGCGCAACTGGGCGCTGCCGGCCGGTGAGCGCCGCGAGATCGTACCCGGCGCCAGCCACTTCGCTGCGCTGGCGATTGCCAGCCCGAACTGGCGCAATGCGTACCAGGTGGCCACCATCGGCGATCACACCTTCTACAAAGTGCAGAACCTCAAGCCCCGGCAGTCGTAACGATCCGTTGCCGGCGGCAGCGTTGCTGCGCGCCGGTGGGCTCTGGGATAGTGGGGGTTTCCCGCCACACCCCGCCTGGAGTTCCCATGAAGCTGTACAGCAAGCCCGGTGCCTGTTCCACCGCCGACCACATCGCCCTGCAGTGGACCGGCCAGCCGTTCGAGGTCGAACTGCTGAACAAGGACACCCTGAAGGGTCCGGAATTCCTCAAGATCAATCCGGCCGGCGCCGTGCCGGCGGTCGTCGATGGCGACTTCGTGCTGCTGCAGAACGCAGCGATCATGGGCTACATCGCCGACACCTACCCGCAGGCCGGTCTCGGCGGCGATGGCAGCCCGCGCCAGCGCGCTGAAGCCACCCGCTGGCTGGCCTTCGTCAACTCCGACGTGCACCCGGCGTTCTCGCCGCTGTTCTCGCCGGGCAAGTTCATCGCCGATGAAGGGCAGTACGACGCGATCCGCGCCGCTGCACACAAGCGCCTGCGCGCACTGTTCGAGACCGCCGACAAGCAGCTGGCCGACAAGCCGTGGCTGGCCGGTTTCCGCAGCTTCGCCGATCCCTACTTCTACATCACCCTGCGCTGGGCCGCCGGCACCAAGGTTGACCTGTCGGGCCTGGACAACCTGGCCGCCTACAAGGCGCGCATGGATGCCGATCCGGGCGTGCAGGCGGCGCTGAAGGCCGAAGGCCTGGCCTGATGGAACCGGGGTCGGATCCGTTCGCAGCGCGAACGGCTCCGACTCCATCGGTACCATCGACGCTGTCAGCCGATTTCGCGGATCACTTCGCCCTTCGCATCGCGCAGGAACGTCGGCACCACTTCAACCTGCAATGTGCTCGACACCGTGTAGGTTCCGCGTTCCGGCCGCACTTCATGCCAGGCCTGCAACGCCGCGTCGTCCAGTAGCCAGCGCACGTTGTCGCCCTCGACCGTGGTGGCGCCATCGGTAGCAGGCACGAACTCCCATTGCCGTTCGCGGCTGACCAGCGTCAGTGCCTTGCCGTGGCGCAGGCGCAGTGGCAGCAGCTCACCCACGCTGCCGACCTGCCCTGCCCCCAGCACCAGCGTGGTGATGCCGGCCGCCTGCCGCCAATCCAGCGTCTCGATGAACAACATGCCGGTACTGGACCCCTCACGCTCGCTGCCGGCCTGCACCTGCACGGCCAACGCCGGATCATCCAGCAGGTTGCCGCGATGCAGATCGGTGATCCACAACGGCATCGCCGGCTCGAGCACCTGCAGCACACCGCGCGTGGACCAGCGCTTGATCGCGTCCATTTCCCCGTCGGTCAGCCCCACCACCTGCAGGAACTGCAGCTGCCCATTGGCGGTATCGCGCGCGGGCAACTGCGGATCAGCGACGAACGCCAGATGGCAAAGCCGGGTGTCGGTCTCCAGCGCGATCGGGCCGTTGGCGTTGAGGTGGTGTCCATCCTCGAACACATTGCCGCTGCTGAACACATAGCGCGCCAGATTCTGCAGCAGGTTCATCGGCCACGCCGGCGGCGTGCTCTCCGCATGCTCGCCCTTGTCCGCAGCCAGGCGGAACGTCAGCTCGAAGCCGTAGCCACTGGTGGCCGCATCGCTGCTCTCTTTTGCATACAGTTCGGACAAACCGTAGGTGACGTAGTGCCAATGCGGAACCGGTGCTTCCACCCAGTACACGCTGATGCCGTCGAGCGGATCCTGGCCACCCAGCGTGTACGGCAACGCGGTACCGAAGTGACGCGGCTCCTGGCCGGCGTACAGCGGCGCCAATGCGGCATTGATCGCATCCCAACCGGGTGTATCGGTGTCGTCCTGCATGCGGGGCTCCTGGGCGGAAAAAGAGCGGACCACTTTACCCCGCGTGTCAGCCGGGCACGACCTCGGCGGTGACCGGTGCCAGCGACACCTGGACCTCCTGCCACCAGCGCTGGGCCAGCGCCGGGCTGCGCGCCTTGCCGATCGCGGTGATCATTTCCGGGCACAGCCGTTCCAGGGTGACCGCGTCGGTACAGCGCTCGATCTTCAACTGCATGAAGTAGCCTTTCAGGCCGAGATGGCGGCGCACGGCATCGCTCATCGCATCGTACAACTGCTGGTACAGCGCCGGATCCTGCTCGCGGCCGCTGCAGAGTCCGCGCTGCGGGGCAGGTTCGGCCCTGCCGCCGACCACTTCGATCAGGCCGAGTGCGGCCAACTGCTCCAGCGCATCCTGCGGTGCGCGCAGTCCTTCGAACAAGCCGCGCAGTTCGCTTTCATCGCGCTGACCGTCCACCATCAACAGGATCGAACGCAGCGCCGCCGGCAGGCGCCGGGCGCGGTCTTCGATCTCCTGGCGGCCAGCGGCCGTCTTGGCATGCAGCAGTGCCATAGCTCCCCCCTCCCTCGATGCGATACGCATGCGTGCCCTTGCGGGCACGCTCCCCGGGGGCGAGCTTAGCGCACCGGTGGCGGCGAGGAAGCTGCGCTGCAGCACCGCTGGATCTCTGTAGAGCCGAGCCCATGCTCGGCTGCGTGTACCTGACCCGGGCAGCCGAGCATGGGCTCGGCTCTACAGGACCGGATCAACGCCCCAGCGCGCGGCGGATCTCTTCCAGCGCACCCGGGTCGTCCAGCGTCGACAGATCGCCGGGATCGCGCTGCTCGGCCAATGCCTGCAGCGAACGCCGCAGCAGCTTGCCCGAACGGGTCTTGGGCAGGGCGTTGACCACGTGCACATGCGCCGGCCGCGCCACCGCCCCCAGCGACGCGGTCACCGTGGCCATCATCTCGGCCACCACCGCCGCCGGGTCTTCGCCATCAAGACCCTGCTTGAGCGTCACGAACACCAGCGGCACCTGCCCCTTCAACTCGTCCTTCACCCCGATCACCGCGGCCTCGGCCACGCGCGGATGACTGGAGATCGCCTCTTCGATCTCACGCGTGCCCAGGCGGTGGCCGGCCACGTTGATCACATCGTCGGTGCGGCCCAGGATGAAGGTATAGCCATCGTCATCGCGGATGGCCCAGTCCAGCGAGCTGTACAGCAGTTCCTTGAAGTGGCTGAAGTAACTCTGCAGGAAGCGGCTGTCGTCATTCCAGACCGTGCTCATGCAGCCCGGCGGCAACGGCGGCGTCATCACCAGCACGCCCTTCTGCCCGGCAGCCACTTCTTCACCGGTGTTCTCGTCGATCACCTTCATCCGGTAGCCGAGATTGGGGAAACCAGGTGAGCCGAAACGCACCGGTTTCATGTCCAGCCCAGGCAGCAGGGTCAATGCCGGCCAACCGGTTTCGGTCTGCCAGTAGTTGTCGATGATCGGCTTGCCGAGCGCGTCGCTGATCCAGTGTGCGGTGGGTTCGTCCAGCGGCTCGCCGGCCAGGAACAGATACTTCAGCGCATCCAGGTCGTGCCGGTGGATGAAATCGGCGTCGTGCTTCTTCAGCACGCGGATCGCCGTCGGCGAAGAGAACATCGTGCGTACGTTGTACTGCTCGCACAGCGCCCACCAGATGCCCGGATCGGGGTTGGTCGGCAGCCCTTCGTACAGCAGCGAGGTGCAGCCGCCGATCAGCGGGCCATACACGTTGTAGGAATGGCCCACGGCCCAACCGACGTCGGAGGTGGAGAACATCACCTGCCCCGGCTTGCAGTCGAACACGGTCTGCATCGACTGCGCCATCGCCACCGCATAGCCACCGACATCGCGCTGCACGCCCTTCGGCTTGCCGGTGGTGCCGGAGGTATACAGCAGGTAGCTGGGCTCGCTCGATTCCAGCCATTGCACCGGCACATCGGTCTGCCCGATCTGCGCACGCAGGCTGGCGTACTCGACATCACGCCCTTCGATGCGGGGCTCGGCCGGGTCCAGCCCGCGCGACACGATCAGCACGTGCGGCGGCGGATTGCTGGCTTCGGCGCAGGCGGCATCGACCATCGCCTTGTACGGAATGAGCTTGCCGCCACGCATGCCGGCATCTGCAGCGATCAGCAGCTTCGGCTTGGCATCGTCGATGCGCAGCGCGAGGTTGTGTGCGGCGAAACCACCGAACACCACCGAGTGCACCGCACCGATACGTGCACAGGCAAGCATGGCGAACACGGCCTCGGCCATGTTCGGCATGTAGATCACCACGCGATCCCCGTGGCCGACACCGAGATGTTTCAGCACGGCGGCGAAGTCGTTCACTTCGCGATACAGCTGGCGATAGGTGACTTCGCGGGTGCTGTTGGTTTCGGTGGAGATGGCGACCAGCGCGAGCTGGTCCGGGCGGTCGGCCAGATGCCGGTCGACGGCGTTGTAGCAGAGATTGGTTTCGCCACCGACGAACCAGCGCCGGAACGGCGGGTTGCTGTAGTCGAGCACCTGTTGCGGCGGCTTGTGCCAATGGATGCGCTTGGCTTCCTCGCCCCAGAATGCCTCCGGCTCGTCGATCGAACGGCGGTAGGTTTCCTCGTAGTTCATGACGCAGCCCTCCCAGACAAAGTCATGGTTCGAGCATAGTCCGGCGCTGGCGCGCGGGCCGCCCTACCTTGGTAGGGGGTGTGTTGCCGGCAGGGCTGCGCCCTGCACCCGCCGAGGCCGGAGCAACGGCAACGGCAAAAGCGTGCAGTCCGTGGGATGGCGGGGAGGGGCAGATGGCGGGGGTCGCTGCAAGTACGTCCATGTAAGCTCGGTCGCGCCATCCATGGCGCTCACGCCCCCGCCATCTGCCCCACCCCGCCTCCGACAATTTCCCGCTGCTGTTGGGCTGCTGTTGGTAGCTGTCGACCTTGGTCGACACGTAGATCCACGCCATGCGTGGATGCTTTTCGATGAATTGTCGAAATATTCGATTCCGATGGATTTGATCTACGCAAAGCGTGGGCCCATCGGCCATCGGAAATCTGTCGAAGGTGGGGCGGTGTCGGATTGCGGGGTGTCAGCCGCATGGATGCGGCTGCCAAGCCTACAGGGACGTACTTGCGGCGTCCCCGCAATCCGACACCGCCCCGCCACACCACGGAATGCGCGCTTTTGCCGTTGCCGTTGCTCCGGCCTCGGCAGGTGCAGGGCGCAGCCCTGCCGATAGCCCTGCCCCCCCTAGAACGGAATCGCAGACTCCAACGCGAGCGCCTCGCCCGTCACCGGATGGGTGAACTGCAGCTTCCGCGCATGCAGGTGCACGCGCTGCGCGGCGTCGGCGCCGTACAGCACGTCGCCGACGATGGGATGACCGAGGCTGGCCATGTGCAGGCGCAACTGGTGGCTGCGGCCGGTGACCGGCTCCAGTTCAACGCGCGTGCGTTGCGCCGCGACGTCACGCGACAGCACGCGCCACCGGGTCAGTGCCGGCTTGCCGCGTTCGTGGTCGACCATCTGCCGCGGCCGGTTCGGCCAGTCGACGATCAGCGGCAGATCCACTTCACCCGCTTCCCCTTCAAGCAGCCCCTGCACGATGGCTTCATAGCACTTGCCCACCTCGCGCTTCTCGAACTGCGTCGACAGCGCCACCTGCATGTCCTTGCCGCGCGCGTGCAGCAGCAGGCCGGAGGTGACCTGGTCCAGGCGATGCACGGTCAGCGCATCGGGATACACCGCCTGCAACCGCGCGACCACGCAGTCCTGGTTCTCCGCGGAGCGGCCGGGCACGGACAGCAGGCCGGCAGGCTTCTCGGCCACCAGCAGCGCGTTGTCGATGTAATGCAGGTGGATCATGTCGTTGCCAGGTGCTCCATACGAAAACGGGGAAGCCGAAGCCTCCCCGTTTCCTGCGTACCGGCCAACGGCCGGCACCTACCCTGATGGAAAACGTGCCGGCAAGCTGCCGGCACAGACCGCATCAGCCCAGCAGGTGGGCGACGCCGGCGCGCTCTTCTTCCAGCTCGGCCAGGGTCTTGTCGATGTACTTCTGGCTGAAGTCGTCGACCGGCAGATCCTTGACCAGGGTGTACTCGCCGTTCTCGGTGGTGACCGCGAAGCCGAAGATCACGCCTTCCGGAATCCCGTAGGAACCGTCGGACGGCACGCCCATGGTGACCCACTTGCCGTTGCTGCCCAGCACCCAGTCACGCACGTGGTCGATCGCTGCGTTGGCGGCCGAAGCAGCCGAGGATGAGCCACGGGCTTCGATGATCGCCGCGCCGCGCTTGCCGACGGTCGGGATGAAGGTGTTGGCGTTCCACTCCTGGTCGTTGATCGCATCGGCGATCGACGCACCATCGGCGGTGGCGAAACGGTAGTCCGGGTACATGGTCGGGCTGTGGTTGCCCCACACCACCAGCTTCTCCATGCCGGCAACCGGCTTGCCGAGCTTGGTCGACAGCTGGCTCAGCGCACGGTTGTGGTCCAGGCGCAGCATGGCGGTGAAGTTGCGCGGGTTCAGGTCCGGCGCCGACTTCATCGCGATGTAGGCGTTGGTGTTGGCCGGGTTGCCGACCACCAGCACCTTCACGTCACGCTTGGCGACCTTGTTCAGTGCGGCGCCCTGGGCGGTGAAGATCTTCGCGTTTTCCAGCAGCAGATCCTTGCGCTCCATGCCCGGGCCGCGCGGACGCGCACCGACCAGCAGGGCGATGTCGGCGTCCTTGAAGGCGACTTCAGCGTCGTCGGTGCCGACCATGCCGGCCAGCAGCGGGAACGCGCAGTCTTCCAGTTCCATCATCACGCCCTTCAGGGCGGCCTGGGCCTTGTCGACCGGCAGTTCCAGCAGCTGCAGGATGACCGGCTGGTCCTTGCCCAGCATTTCACCGGAGGCGATACGGAACAGCAGGGCGTAGCCGATCTGGCCGGCGGCGCCGGTCACGGCAACACGAACAGGTGCTTTCATGGGGATTTCCTCTGCTAAGAAGCTAAATAGCGTTGTAGAAGATGGCCGCGCGGGCGGGGATGGGCCTGGCGGGGCGGCCGCAACATGGAAACGGCCCCCTCTGCAGGGGGCCGTCGGGGGCGGATCAGGCGGCGAGGATCTTGTTCCACTCACCCACGCGCTCAGCCTGGGCGGCGAGCACGGCGTCGGTGTCGCCTTCCAGGGTGATCGAATGGATCACGTCGCCCTGCTTCACCGAATCAACGATCGCCTGGCCTTCCAGGACCTGGCCGAACACGGTGTGCTTGCCGTCCAGCCAATCGGTCTTGATGTGGGTGATGAAGAACTGGCTGCCATTGGTGTTCGGGCCGGCGTTGGCCATCGACAGCGAGCCGATCTGGTGCTTCACACCATTCTTCTCGTCTTCGAACTTGTAGCCCGGGCCGCCGGTGCCACGACCCTGCGGGCAACCGCCCTGGATCATGAAATCGGGGATCACGCGGTGGAAGATCAGGCCATCATAGAAGCCGCGCTTGACCAGGTTCACGAAGTTGGCGACCGTCAGCGGCGCCTTGTCGGCGAACAGCTCGACCTTGATCGGGCCCTGGGTGGTGTCGAAAGTGGCGATGAGGGACATGCAGATCCTTGGGATGCGGGGTGTGTAATCAGCCCCATAAGGATACACCTCCCCCGTGACATGGGCTGCTTCGACCATCGGCGCAGGCAGGGTCTTCAGCCCGCGGTTGGACAGCGCCGGGGGCCAGGCTGAATGGGGACCTCAGCAGTCCTGAAATCCAAGTTTTCGCCAATCGTCAAGTTCGACGTATAATGTTGGACTTCTTTTTCCAAATCCGGCGCCGACTGGCCCCCTTTCGTATGTCCATCGAAAATCTTCGCAACATCGCCATCGTCGCCCACGTCGACCATGGCAAGACCACCCTGGTCGACCAGCTGCTGAAGCAGTCCGGCACCCTGTCCGAGCGTACCGTCCTCGCCGAGCGCGTGATGGACAGCAACGACCAGGAAAAGGAACGCGGCATCACCATCCTGGCCAAGAACACGGCCATCACCTGGGAAGACAAGAAGACCGGTATCAAGAACCGGATCAACATCGTCGACACCCCCGGACACGCCGACTTCGGCGGCGAGGTCGAGCGCGTGCTGTCGATGGTCGACACCGTGCTGATCCTGGTCGACGCGATGGACGGCCCGATGCCGCAGACCCGCTTCGTCACCCAGAAGGCCTTCGCGATGGGCTTCAAGCCGATCGTCGTGGTCAACAAGGTCGACCGTCCGGGCTCGCGTCCGGAGTGGGTGATCGACCAGGTCTTCGACCTGTTCGACAAGCTCGGCGCCACCAATGAGCAGCTCGACTTCCCGATCGTCTACGCCTCGGCCCTGAACGGCTACGCCGGCCTGGAAGACACCGTGCGCGACGGCGACATGACCCCGCTGTATGAAGCGATCATGCAGCACGCACCGAAGCCGGAAGTGGACCCGGAAGGTCCGTTCCAGATGCGCATCAGCCAGCTGGACTACAACAACTTCGTGGGCGTGATCGGCATCGGCCGCATCCAGCGCGGCACCCTGAAGAAGAACATGCAGGTCGCGGTGATCGACCGTGAAGGCAAGAAGCGCAACGGCAAGGTCGCGCAGGTGCTGGGCTTCCTGGGCCTGGAGCGCATCGAGCAGGACACCGCCGAAGCCGGCGACATCGTCGCCATCTCCGGTATTCCGGAACTGACCATCTCCGACACCCTGTGCCACCCGGAAACCCCGGAAGCGCTGCCGGCACTGACCGTCGACGAGCCGACCATCTCGATGACCTTCCAGGTCAACAACTCGCCGTTCGCCGGCAACAAGGACCTGTCCGGTGGCAAGTTCCTGACCAGCCGCCAGATCAAGGACCGTCTGGACCGCGAGCAGGTCCACAACGTGGCCCTGAAGGTCGAACAGCTGGAAGACGCCGACAAGTTCCTGGTCTCCGGCCGTGGCGAACTGCACCTGTCGGTGCTGATCGAGAACATGCGTCGCGAAGGCTACGAGCTGGCCGTGTCGCGCCCGGAAGTGATCATCAAGCAGATCGACGGCCAGGCCATGGAGCCGATCGAGCAGCTGGTGGTGGATATCGAAGAAGTCCACCAGGGCGGCGTGATGGAAAAGCTGGGCACCCGCAAGGGCCAGCTGAAGAACATGGAATCGGACGGCAAGGGCCGTGTGCGCCTGGAGTACCAGATCCCGGCCCGTGGCCTGATCGGCTTCCAGAACGAGTTCAAGACCCTCACCCAGGGTTCGGGCCTGCTGTTCCACGTGTTCGACCATTACGGCCCGAAGGAACAGGGCGCCATCGCCAAGCGCATCAACGGTGTGATGATCGCCAATGCCCCGGGTACCACCCCGGCTTACTCGCTGGGCCCGCTGCAGGAACGCGGCAAGCTGTTCGCTGCTGAAGGCGACAACGTGTATGAAGGTCAGCTGGTCGGCATCCACTCCAAGGACAACGACCTGACCGTCAACGCGATCAAGACCAAGCCGCTGACCAACATGCGCGCTTCGGGCAAGGACGATGCGATCCAGCTGACCCCGGCGATCAAGTACTCGCTGGAACAGGCCCTGGACTTCATCGAAGACGACGAGCTGGTCGAGATCACCCCGAAGGAGATCCGTCTGCGCAAGAAGTTCCTGACCGAAAGCGACCGCAAGAAGAACTCGCGCGGCGGCTGATCCAGCGAACCGTGAGCCAGAACGGCTACAACCCGGATCCGCATCGGCATCCGGGCCTCCATGTCATCGCCTTGCTCGAAGCGAGCAAGGCGATGCTGGCGTTGTTGGCGGCTACCGGACTGGAAATCCTCGGTCCGCAGCCGCTTCGCGACGGCGTCAATGCCCTGATCCGGCGTTTCAGCCTGGACCCGGATCACGGCACCCTGCCCTCGCTGTTGAATGCAATCAGCCCCGACGCGGTGCACCTGGCCGCAGCGGCGATGATCGGCTACGGCCTGCTGCATCTGGTCGAAGCCTGGGGTCTGTGGAAAGCCAAGGCATGGGCCTCCTGGCTGGGCTGCCTGACCGCCTCCATCTACCTGCCCTTCGATATCTACGCGATCGTCCGCCATCCCGGCTGGGCCTCGTGGACGGTGCTGGCGATCAACCTGATCGTGGTCTACGTGCTGGCGCGCGACCTGCGCAAGCGCCGCCGCTGAGCAGTCGCTACACTGGGGATCGGAGCCGTCGAAGCTGCCCCATGCGCCTGTCCTTGCCGCCCCTCCTGTCCTTCCTGATCGCCGCGTTGCCTGCGGGGCTCGCTGCTGGCTGCAGCCCGGCCGCGTCCACCGCGCATGCCGGTGAACCCGGCAACAGCACCATGCCCTTCCCCTACGCCGAGACCGAAGTCTCCGACCTGCAGGCGCGGATGGTCGCCGGTGAGCTCGACAGCGTCACCCTGACCGGCGCCTACCTCAAGCGCATCGCCGCCCTGGACCGCACCGGGCCACGCCTGCGCGCGGTGATCGAGCTCAATCCCGATGCCCTGAAGGAAGCCGCCGAGCGTGATCGCGAGCGCCGTAACGGCCGCCTGCGCGGACCGCTGCATGGCATCCCGATCCTGCTGAAGGACAACATCAACGCCGCGCCAATGGCCACCAGTGCCGGCTCCCTCGCCCTGCAGGGCTTCCGCCCCGACGATGCCTACCTGGTGCGACGCCTGCGCGAAGCGGGCGCGGTGGTGCTGGGCAAGACCAACCTCAGCGAGTGGGCCAACTTCCGTGGCAACGACTCCATCTCCGGCTGGAGCGCGCGCGGGGGCCAGACCCGCAATCCCTACCGCCTCAGTCATTCACCCTGCGGCTCCAGCAGCGGCAGCGCGGTAGCCGTGGCCGCCAACCTGGCCAGCGTGGCCATCGGCACCGAGACCGATGGCAGCATCGTCTGCCCGGCGGCGATCAACAGCGTGGTCGGTCTGAAGCCGACCGTCGGCCTGGTCAGCCGCGAAGGCATCATCCCGATCTCCTTCAGCCAGGACACCGCCGGCCCGATGACCCGCAGCGTCGCCGACGCCGCCGCCGTGCTGACCGCTATCGCCGGCCGTGATGACGCCGATCCCGCCACCGCGACCATGCCTGGCCGCGCGGTCTACGACTACACCGCACGACTGGATCCGCAGGGCCTGCGCGGCAAGCGCATCGGCCTGCTGCAGACACCACTGCTGAAGTATCGCGGGATGCCGCCGCTGGTTGAGCAGGCGGTCGCCGAGCTGCGCCGCGCCGGCGCCGTGGTGGTGCCGGTGGAACTGCCCAACCAGGGCGCCTGGGCTGATGCCGAGCGCATCGTCCTGCTGTATGAATTCAAGGCGGGACTGGAGCGCTACCTCAGCACCTACCAGGCGCCACTGCGCAGCCTGGCCGGGCTGATCGCCTTCAACGAGGCACACAAGGGCCAGGAACTGGGCCTGTTCGGCCAGGAGCTGCTGCAGGAGGCCCAGGCAACCCCTGGCCTGGGCGATCCCGTCTACATCCGCGCGCGCAGCGATGCGCGGCGACTGGCGGGCCCGGAGGGCATCGACGCCGTGCTGGCATCGCAGAAGCTGGATGCGCTGGTCGCACCGACGACCGGCGTGGCCTGGCCCCTGCGCAGCACGGGTGATGACTTCCCCGGCGAGAGCTACAGTGTCGCCGCCGTCGCGGGCTACCCCAGCCTGAGCGTGCCGATGGGCCAGATCGATGGCCTGCCGGCGGGGCTGCTGTTCATGGGCACGGCGTGGAGCGAACCGAAGCTGATCGAGATGGCCTACGCGTATGAGCAGCGCACGCGCGCCAGGCGTCCGCCGCACTTCGATACCGATGCACTGATCGACTCCGGCGATCCCTGACCGGCTTCTGTAGAGCCGAGCGTGGGCTCGGCTCTACAGAGGCGGTTCCGGCTCCACCGGCGCGATCGCCGCCTCACCATCCTCCGCACCCGGCGAGCGCACATCGGCGCTGCCTGCACGCCGCATCCGCGGCATATCCAGCTCATCGTCCCGCTGCAGGCGCGCGCGCACCTGCGGCAGCGATTGCGGATGCTCGCGCGCGAGGAAATCGAGCATGCGCTCGCGCACCAGGCAGCGCAGGTCGAACGCATCACCGGAACTGCGCGCACTGACCAGCAGGCGCACCTGGATCGCGCGCTCGCTGGTCTCGGTCACCTGGGTCACGCACACCCGTCCATCCCACAGCGGCTGGCCCTGGCAGATGCGTTCCAGCTCGGCACGTATCGCCGCGATCGGCGCACGGTAGTCCAGCCACAGGAAAGCCGTTCCCAGCAGGTCGGCACTGCGTCGCGTCCAGTTCTGGAACGGATGCTCGATGAACCATGTCAGCGGCACCACCATCCGCCGCTCATCCCAGATGCGCACCACCACATAGCTGCTGCCGATTTCCTCGACGCGCCCCCATTCGCCTTCGACGATCACCACGTCGTCGAGCCGGATCGGCTGTGTCACCGCGATCTGCAGGCCGGCGATCAGATTGCCGAACACCGGTTTGGCAGCGATACCCGCCACCAGGCCGATCAGGCCGGCCGACGCCAGCAGTGCAGTGCCGATCTTCTGCACCATCGGAAAGGTCAACAGCACCAGCGAAGCACCGAGCACGATGATGCCGCCCATCAGCACGCGGCTGAGCACCCGCGTCTGGGTCTGGATGCGGCGCGCTTCGAGGTTGTCCGAGACATCAATCGGATGACTGCGCAGGATCGCCCGCTCACCCGCAGCAACGCCGCGCACCAGCAGCCAGATGAAGCAGGCAGTCAGAGCGATGTGCAGCACGCGCAGCAGCTGATCGAGCGCGTGTTCCGGCAGCGGTGTGGATTGCAACGCGGGAATCAGCAGCAGCAACGGCCATGCCGTGGCCATCGGCAGCCCGAGCACACGACCGATGCGCGCGCGGCGACGATCACGTCCTTTCAGCCGATGGTAGATCCACAGGATCAACCACGCGCCGATGCCACCCACCAACACTGCCAATCCCAACGGCCATGCATAGGCCTGTGCGCTTTCCCAGTGCACCGTTGCCACCTCCACTCGAACACCAAGCGGACAGCCTCGCGCATAGCGCATGAGCGTCACGTCAGTCGTTCGTAAGGAGGGTGTTGGTCGGCAGGGCTTGCAGCCCTGCACCTGCTGCAAGCTGGAGCAACAACAACAGCCGAAGCAGAAGCGGATTTCCTGCGGGATGGCGGGGTGGGTCCGGTTGCGGGAGACGCCGTAAACCCATCCCTGGGGGCTTGGCCGCGGCATCCATGCCGCTGACACTCCCGCAACCGGACCCACCCCGCCTTCAACAGATTTCCGCGATCTGCCGGCATTTCTGTGGAGCCGAGCAATGCTCGGCTCAATTCGTTCCGATATCGAAATAGTCGATTCCGATGGAGTCATCCACGCATGGCGTGGATCTACTTGTGTCGACCAAGGTCGACACCTACCAACAGCCGCAGGAATCCGTCAGAGGTGGGGCGGTGTCGGAGTGCGGGGTGTCAGCCGCATGGATGCGGCTGCCAAGCCTACAGGGACGTACTTGCGGCGTCCCCGCACTCCGACACCGCCCCGCCAACACACGGATAGCGCTCTTGCTGTTGCCGTTGCTCTGGCAGTGGCCTCGGCAGGTGCAGGGCGCAGCCCTGCCGAAACACCTTTTACCGTACCTGCTCCTGCTTGCGCACGATCGCCATCGCAATCTCCAGCGACTGTTCGTAGTTCAGACGCGGATCGACAGTCGAACGATACGCACGTTCCAGGTCACGCTCGGTCAACTCGCGCGCACCGCCGGTGCATTCGGTCACATCCTCACCGGTCAGTTCCAGATGCACGCCCCCCAGGCGGGTGCCTGCGGCCGCGTGCAGGTCGAACGACATCTCGACCTCACCACGTACATTGTCGAAGCGCCGCGTCTTGAAGCCATTGGCGGTGCTTTCGGTGTTGCCGTGCATCGCATCGCACACCCACAGCACGCGACGACCATCGCGCTTGACCGCATCCAGCAGCGGCGGCAGCTTCTGCGCGATCTGCGCCGCACCCATGCGGTGGATGAAGCTCAGGCGGCCCGGCTCGTCATCCGGATTGAGCACATCGATCAGGCGCAGCAACTGGTCCGGCGTCACCGACGGGCCCACCTTGATCGCGATCGGATTGCGCACACCACGCAGGTACTCCACGTGTGCGCCATCCAGTGCGGCAGTACGCATGCCGATCCACGGATAGTGCGTGCTCAGGTTCAACCAGCCCTGCTGGCGCGGCACCTGCCGGGTCAGCGCCTGCTCGTAGGGCAACAGCAGCGCTTCATGCGAGGTGTAGAAATCGATGCGGTTGAGGTTGTGCACGCGGGCCCCGGCCAGGGTCTCCATGAAGTGCACGGCATCGCCAATCGAGGCGACCATCTTCTGGTACTCGGCGGCCAACGGCGAATGGCTTACCCATTCCAGGTTCCAGTATTCGGGATGGTGCAGGTCGGCGAAGCCGCCATCGATCAGCGCCCGCACGAAGTTCATCGTCATTGCCGAATGCGCGTGGGCCTGCAGCATCCGCTTCGGATCGGGCAGTCGCGCCGCTTCGGTGAAGCCCGGCGCATTGATGACATCGCCACGGTAGCTGGGCAGGGTCACACCGTCGCGGGTTTCGGTATCGGCCGAGCGCGGCTTGGCGTACTGCCCGGCAAAACGGCCGACGCGGATCACCGGCTGACGCAGGCCGTGCACCAGCACCAGGCTCATCTGCAGCAGCACCTTCAACCGGTTGGAAATCGTGCCCGATTCGCAGTCGCTGAAATTCTCCGCGCAGTCGCCACCCTGCAGCAGGAAACGCTTGCCTTCCTGGGCGTCGGCCAGCTGCTGCTTCAGCGCCAGGATCTCCCACGAGGTCACCAGCGGCGGCAGCCGCTTCAACTCGTGCAGCGCCGCATCCAGTGCCACCGGATCGGGATAGGTCGGCATCTGCAGCGCGGTCTTGCCCCGCCAGCTCTCCGGTGACCAGGCAGCACCAGCAGCGATGGCGGCAGGATCGTGGGCGGGCGGAACGGCGGACAGGCTCATCACGGACATCCGGGGGTGGGGGGCGGTCATGGTCGCAGAGCCAGCCGCTGACGCAAAGGGCCAGGCACCGCCACGACTGCCTGAACGGCGTGCAAAGGGGCCGCGTGATCGGCCAGAAACGGCATGGTCGCCGCCGCGGGACAGGCGCATGATCGGCACGCAGTTGTTACGGAGTAACACTCCCTCATGGACCGGCCCCTTCCCTCTTCCCTGCCCATTTCCCATGAAGCCCTCCCTGCTCACCACCGCCATCACCTTCGCCCTGATCCTGGCCAGCCAACCCGTACTTGCCGCCGACACTGATTCCAGCGCGGCTGCGGTCAAGAACCTCGACGTGGTCACCGTCAGCGCCCAGCTCGACCAGGCCCGCAACGCCCTGTCCCCGGACATCGGCAGCAGCCAGTACCAGATCACCGCCGAGGACATCCAGAAGCAGCCTCTGGGCGCCTCCGCCCCGCTCAGCCAGGTGCTGCTGCAGGCCCCGGGCGTGGTCCAGGACTCCTACGGCGGCGTGCACGTGCGCGGCGACCACGCCAACCTGCAGTACCGCATCAACGGCGTACTGCTGCCCGAATCGATCTCCGGCTTCGGCCAGACCCTGGATGCCCGCACCATCAAGAGCATCCGCCTGATGGATGGTGCCCTGCCGGCCCAGTTCGGTGAACGCACCGCCGCGGTGGTCGATATCACGACCCGCAGCGGGGCCGAGCTGGGCAACGGCGGCAGCGCCGGCATCACCGCCGGCTCGTTCGGCAAGGTCAACCCGAATGCCTCCTGGTGGGGCAACCAGGGCCGCTGGAGCTGGTTCCTGACCGGCAACTACGATCAGAACGAAGTCGGGCTGGAGAACCCCACCAACTCACGCAAGCCGCTGCATGACGATACCCACCAAGGGAAGGCCTTTGCCGACCTGACCTATCTGGTCAACGACAACACCCGCCTTAGCGTGTTCGCCGGCTTCGCCAACAACCGCTTCCAGATTCCGGTCAACCCGGGGCAGACCCCGCAGTTCGGTTACCTGGACACCACCACCTTCGATTCCAGCCAGCTGGACGAAACCCAGCGCGAAACCACCCGCTTCGGCATGCTGGTGCTGCAGGGCACGCTGGGCCAGACCGCGTACCAGCTGTCGGCCGGCCAGCGCTACAGCGACGTGGCCTTCAACCCGGACATCGTCGGCGACCTGGTGTTCAGTGGCGTCGCCTCGCAGGTCCAGCGCAGCAACCGCGCCAACACCCTGCAGGCCGATTTCTCCACACCGCTGGGCGACAACCACACCCTGCGCTATGGCCTGTATGGCAACTACGAACACGCCGCGGCCAACAACAGCAGCTGGGTCTTCCCGGTCGATGCCGATGGCCGGCAGACAAGCACCACGCCGCAGCTGATCCCGGACCGCAACGCCTTCCACGCCAGCACAGCCGCACTGTACGTGCAGGATGAGTGGCGGATAGGCGATGACTGGACCGTCAACTACGGCCTGCGCGGCGACCGCTTCAAGGCGTTCGGCCACACCGAGGGCCAGCTCAGCCCGCGCCTGGGCGTGGTCTGGAATGCCAGCGACAGCACCACGGTGCATGCCGGCTACTCGCGCTACTTCACCCCGCCCGCCAGCGAACTGGTTGCCGGCAGCGATCTGGCCCTGTTCGAGGGCACCAGCAACCAGCAACCCGCCGGTGGCAGCAACACGCCGTTGTCCGAGCGCAGTGACTACTACGACATCGGCGTGTCACAGCAGGTCGGCGAGCACCTCACCCTCGGCCTGGATGCCTACGACCGCCGCGTCTCGCGCCTGCAGGACGAAGGCCAGTTCGGCGCCGCCTACATCTATTCCACCTTCAACTATCGGCGCGGCCACATCCACGGCCTGGAGTTCAGCGCCGACTACAGCAACGGGCCGATCAGTGCGTACTTCAACGCCGCCTACAACAAGGCGATGGGCACCCAGGTCATCACCAGCCAGTACAACCTCGATCCGGATGCATTGGCCTACGTGCAGCAGAACTGGATCCATCTGGACCACGACCAGAAGCTGACCTCTTCCGGCGGCGTCAGCTACGCGTTCGCTGGCCATAACCGGGTGGGCGCGAACTACGTGTACGGCAGCGGCCTGCGTTCGGACATCGAGGGCGTGCCCAATGGCGGCGAGCTGCCGTCGTACCTGCAGGTCAATCTCAGCGCCGCGCATGACTTCAACGCCGACAGCGGCCATCCGCTGCATGTGCAGCTGGCCGTGCTCAACACGCTGGACCGCAGCTACCAGCTGCGCGATGGCGGCGGCATCGGCGTGTTCGCGCCGCAATGGGGGCCGCGTCGCGGCGCCTATCTGAGCCTGCAGCAGGATTTCTAAGGTGGTGCCGGCCGCTGGCCGGCATTGCAGGGGACTGCACCGCCCTCAGGGTTGCTACCGGAACCCAGTAGAGCCACGCCATGCGTGGCTGCCGATATGCAGTAGAGCCACGCCATGCGTGGCTCCAGGCTGGATCAGCGCTTGACCTTGCGCAGCGACACAACCAGCGCCCACAGCGCCAGCAGCACGAACCACACGCCCGACCACATCGGCATGGTCAGGCCGAGGAAGGTCCAGTCGATGTTGCCGCAGTTGCCGGTGCCGGTCAGCACGGTACGGAATACTTCCAGCGGCCCCATGGTTTCGCGCAGGAAGGCCAGCGGCGGGCCACAGGTTGCACCCATCTCCGGCGGCAGCATCTGCACGTAGACGTGGCGTGCGGCGATGCCCACGCCCACGGCAGCAGCGATGAACGCGAGGATGCCGTAGGTCGCCCGCCCCGGACGGTTGGACGGACCATGCAGCGCACCGATCAGGAACAGCAGGCCCAGGGCGACGAACGCCAGGCGCTGGAAGATGCACAGCGGACACGGCTCCAGCCCCATCTTCAACTGCAGGAAGATGGCGTAGCCCAGCAGGCCCGCGCAGATCAGGAAGCCCAGCAGGAACTGGGCGCGGAAAGGCCAGCGCAGAGGATTCATCGGCAACGCTCGTGTAGTACGGACCGCAAGCGTAACCGAGAGTGCGCGCCGTTCGAACCGCCACAACGTCGCGCCCGTCGGAACAGTGCGGGGTCGGATCCCTTTGCGGATGCAAAGGGCTCTGCCCCCCAGAAACGGAAAAACCCGGCACGAGGCCGGGTTCTTCACCGAATGACGGGTGTCGCGCGTCGATTATTCTTCGACGGCTTCAGCCACGACCGGACGGTCAACCAGTTCGACGTAGGCCATCGGCGCGTTGTCGCCGGCGCGGAAGCCGCACTTCAGCAGGCGCAGGTAGCCGCCCGGACGGGTCGCGTAGCGCGGGCCCAGGATGGTGAACAGGTTGCCGACGGCTTCGTTGTCGCGCAGACGGGCGAAGGCCAGACGACGGTTGGCGACGGAGTCGACCTTGGCCAGGGTGATCAGCGGCTCGGCGACGCGGCGCAGTTCCTTGGCCTTCGGCAGGGTGGTCTTGATCAGCTCGTGCTTGAACAGCGAGGCGGCCATGTTCTTGAACATCGCTTCGCGGTGGGCGCTGGTACGGCTGAACTTACGGCCGGATTTCTGGTGACGCATGGTGATATTCCTTGGTTAATGATGTGGCTTTGCGGATCGTTGTCGCCTTCCTGGCGCTGCTGCTCGGACTGCGGTTGGTCCTGGCCATCCGTCCTGGACGACCTGCCCGCGAACCTTCGTTCGTCGTGGCGGTATTGCCTTGGTGCAATGGCCCCGTCGTTGCCGACGGGGCCATGCAGTCTTGCAGAAAGGCTGTATCAGCCCAGCATGCCGTGGCTGGCGACGCCGGCCGGCGGCCAGTTCTCCAGCTTCATGCCGAGCGACAGGCCACGCTGGGCCAGCACTTCCTTGATCTCGGTGAGCGACTTCTTACCCAGGTTCGGGGTCTTCAGCAGCTCGACTTCGGTCTTCTGGATCAGATCGCCGATGTAGTAGATGCTCTCGGCCTTCAGGCAGTTGGCCGAACGCACGGTCAGCTCCAGATCGTCGATCGGGCGCAGCAGCACCGGATCCACGCCGTTGTTGGCCGGCTTCGCCGCACCGCGGTCGCGGTGGGTGAAGTCACCGAACACCGACAGCTGATCGCTGAGGATGTCGGCAGCGGTACGCACTGCTTCTTCGGCGTCGATGGTGCCGTTGGTCTCGATATCGATGACCAGCTTGTCCAGATCGGTGCGCTGTTCGACACGAGCCGCTTCCACGGCATAGGCGACACGGCGGACCGGCGAGAACGAGGCATCCAGGACCAGACGGCCGATGGCACGGGTTTCTTCGTCCGGACGACGACGCGCAGCAGCCGGCTGATAGCCGAAACCACGTTCGATCTTCAGACGCATGTTCACTGCCGTGTCCTTGGTCAGGTGGCAGATCACGTGGTCGCCGTTCAAGATCTCCACATTGTGGTCGACCTTGATGTCGGCAGCGGTGACAACGCCCGGACCCTGCTTGGACAGGGACAGAGTCGCGTTGTCGCCAGAGTGCATACGGATGGCCACGTCCTTCAGGTTCAGCAGGACTTCCAGCACGTCCTCCTGCAGACCTTCGACCGTGGTGTACTCGTGCAACACGCCGTCGATTTCGACTTCCGTGATGGCGAAGCCCGGGATGGACGACAGCAGCACGCGACGCAGGGCATTACCCAGCGTATGCCCGTAACCCCGCTCCAAAGGTTCGATAACGACCTTTGCACGGGTGTCGGTAATGCGTTCGATCTGCGGACCGCGAGGACGCAGAACCTGGTTGGCGGTAACCGTCATGTTGCGGGTTCTCCTAGTGAACCCCCGGCCGTCGCCGGGGGCTCTCCAATGTGAATTACTTCGAATACAGCTCGACGATCAGCGCTTCGTTGATGTCTGCAGGCAGATCCGAACGATCCGGAACAGCCTTGAAGATGCCGGAGAACTTGCCGGAATCCACTTCAACCCACGACGGGCTCAGGTCATGCTGGGCGGCGACGGTCAGGGCTTCCTGGACGCGCAGCTGCTTGGCAGCCTTTTCAGACAGGGCGATGGCGTCGCCAGCCTTGACCTGGTACGAGGCCAGGTTGACCGACTTGCCATTCACGGTGACGCCGCGGTGCGACACCAGCTGACGGGCAGCCGGACGGGTCACGGCGAAGCCCATGCGGTAGACAACGTTGTCCAGGCGGGTTTCCAGCAGCTGCAGGAGGTTCTCGCCGGTGTTGCCCTTCTTGGTCGAGGCCTTCTTGTAGTAGTTGCGGAACTGACGCTCCAGCAGACCGTAGATACGCTTGACCTTCTGCTTTTCACGCAGCTGGGTAGCGTAGTCGGACAGCTTGCCCTTACGGGCAGTGGCGCCATGCTGGCCGGGCTTCTGCTCCAACTTGCACTTGGAGTCCAGCGCACGCGCCGGGCTCTTCAGGGACAGGTCGGCGCCTTCGCGACGGGCGAGCTTACAGGTAGGACCGATATAACGAGCCATTTCTTATCGCTCCCTTTAGACGCGACGCTTCTTCGGCGGACGGCACCCGTTGTGCGGGATAGGCGTCACGTCGATGATGTTGGTGATCTTGTAGCCGACGTTGTTCAACGAACGCACGGCCGACTCACGGCCCGGACCCGGACCCTTGATGCGGACTTCCAGCGACTTCACGCCGTAGTCCAGCGCAGCACGACCGGCCTTTTCGGCAGCCACCTGGGCTGCGAACGGGGTCGACTTGCGCGAACCGCGGAAGCCAGCGCCACCGGAGGTCGCCCACGACAGAGCGTTGCCCTGACGGTCGGTGATGGTCACGATGGTGTTGTTGAACGAAGCGTGGACGTGGGCAACGCCGTCGGTGACGACGCGCTTGATCTTCTTCTTGGTCTTAGCAGCAGGCTTAGCCATTTATATGTCCCTTACTTCCTGATCGCCTTGCGCGGGCCCTTGCGGGTGCGGGCGTTGGTACGGGTGCGCTGGCCACGCAGCGGCAGACCGCGACGGTGACGCAGGCCGCGGTAGCAGCCCAGGTCCATCAGGCGCTTGATCGCGATACCGATTTCACGGCGCAGATCGCCTTCCACGATGTACTTGCCGACTTCGGCGCGCAGGCGCTCGATTTCCGGCTCCGACAGATCGCGGATCTTGGTGGTCGAAGTGACGCCTGCGACTTCGCAGACCTTCTTCGAACGGGTACGGCCGATGCCGTAAATGCTTTGCAACCCGACCCAGACATGCTTCTGGGCTGGCAGGTTGACGCCTGCAATACGCGCCATGACGCGGTTCTCCAGCTGAGTGATGGCCGACAGCGCGCTCAAGGCACGCCGATCCGGCAGGATGGATCAAAAAAGTGAACCAGTGATACTAACAAGGTTCCGGTTTACTTGGAAGCCCGTGAAACCAGAGGTTTCATGAACCCGGCCCGGGGAGTGTGCCCAGGCTCCGGCGCCGGATGGGGTTGGACCTGGAGTTGCCTCCCGGACCGCCCGCGCTACTCCAGCGCGGGACCACCTCATCACACCCCCACCCGGAACCGCTGCGGGGGCCGCCCTTCGTTTGTGTGGCCAGAGTCCGCGAAGCGGAGGACCATCACGTCAGGAAGACGAAAGTATAACAGGCTAATCAGCCGCGAGCAAAACCACCGCGGTTGCCGCCCTTCAGGTTGGCCTTCTTCAGCAGGCTCTCGTACTGGTGGGACATCAGGTGCGCCTGCACCTGGGCGATGAAGTCCATCACCACCACCACCACGATCAACAGCGAAGTACCGCCGAAGTAGAACGAGGCATTCAACTGCGTGCGCATCAGTTCCGGCAGCAGGCAGACGATCACCAGGTAGGCCGAACCGGCAGCAGTCAGTCGGGTCAGCACGCCGTCGATGTAGTCGGCGGTGGCCTTGCCCGGACGGATGCCCGGAATCAGCGCGCCCGACTTCTTCAGGTTGTCGGCGGTTTCCTGCGAGTTGAACACCAACGCGGTATAGAAGAACGCGAAACCGGTGATCAGCGCAGCGAACACGATCATGTGCAGCGGCTCGCCCGGACCCAGGGCATTGGCGACCTTCTGCAGGGTCTGGCCAAAGGTGCTCTGGTTGGCAGCCTGGCCGGACCACATGGCGAGGGTCGCCGGGAAGGCCAGCAGGCTCGAAGCGAAGATCGCCGGGATGACGCCAGCCATGTTCAGCTTCAGCGGCAGGAACGAGGTCTGGTTCATGTACGCGTTGCGACCGCCCTGGCGGCGCGCGTAGTTCACCGTGATCCGGCGCTGGCCGCGTTCGACGAACACCACGAAGAAGGTGAAGGCGAGCACGACGATGGCGATCAGCAGCAGCTGGATGAACTGGATGTTGCCGTCGCGGTAGGCGTCGAAGGTGTGGATGACCGCACCCGGCAGGCCCGCCACGATACCGGCGAAGATGATCAGCGAGACGCCGTTGCCGATGCCGCGCTCGGTCACCTGCTCACCAACCCACATCAGGAACATGGTGCCGGCGGTCAGTGCGACCACGGCAGTGAGCACGAAGCCCATGCCCGGCATGTACACGACCGGTGCGCCGGTCGGCGACACCTGGCCCTGCAGCGCCAGCGCGATCGAACCGCCCTGCACCACTGCGAGCAGCACGGCGCCGATACGCGAATACTGGGTGATCTTGCGGCGGCCGGACTCACCTTCCTTCTGCATCGCCTTCAAGGCGGGGAAGATGTGCACAGCCAGCTGCATCACGATCGATGCCGAGATGTACGGCATCACGTTCAGCGCGAAAATGCTGAAACGGTGCAGGGCGCCGCCCGAGAACATGTTGAACATGTCCACGATGCCGCCGCCCTGCTGTTGCATCATGGCAAGCATGGCATCGGGATTGACGCCCGGCACCGGCACGTAGCAGCCGATGCGATAGACGATCAAAGCCCCGACGACGAACAGCAAACGTTGGCGAAGTTCAGTGAACTTGCCCATTCCGCCCGCGAGGTTACCGATGCCAGCTTGCGCCATGATTCTCTTACTCCGTTACGCTGCCGCCGGCAGCTTCGATCGCAGCCTTGGCACCAGCCGTGGCAGCAACACCCTTCAGGGTGAACGCCTTGGTCACTTCGCCCTTGACGACGACCTTGGCCTTCTTGGCAGTGCTCGGAACCAGCTTGGCAGCACGCAGGGCAGCGAAGTCGATCTCGCCGGCCGGCAGCTTGTCCAGCTGGTACAGCAGCACTTCAGCGGTGTCCTTGGCGATCGGCGAACGGAAGCCGATCTTCGGCAGACGACGCTGCATGGGGGTCTGGCCGCCTTCGAAGCCAGCCTTGATCTTGCCGCCACCCTTACGGGCGAACGAACCCTTGTGGCCGCGGCCGCAGGTCTTGCCCAGGCCGGAACCGATACCGCGACCGACGCGGGTACGTTCCTTGCGGGCGCCCGGTGCCGGGCTCAATTCATTCAGATGCATGGTCATTGGATTATTCCTCAACCTTGACGAGGTAGTGGACCTTGTTGATCAGGCCGCGAACCTGCGGGCTGTCCTTCAGTTCACGCACATCGTTCAGCTTGCCCAGACCCAGCGCACGCACCGACAGGCGATGACGCGCCTGGGCACCACGCAGGCCGCGAACCAGACGGACCTTGACGGTCTTGGTGGTGTCATTAGCCATGGTTGAGATCCTCCACCTTCTTGCCGCGCTTGGCCGCGATACGAGCCGGCGACTGCGCTGCAGTCAGGCCCTTCACGGTGGCACGCACCAGGTTGATCGGGTTGCGCGAACCGGTGGCCTTGGCCAGCACGTTCTTCACGCCCACTGCTTCCAGGACGGCGCGCATGGCACCACCGGCAATGACGCCGGTACCTTCGGAAGCCGGCTGCATGAACACGCGCGCTGCGCCGTGACCATCCTTGATGGTGTGCCACAGGGTGCCGTTGTTCAGATCGACGGTGACCTGGTTCTTGCGAGCCTGCTCCATCGACTTCTGGATGGCGACCGGCACTTCGCGTGCCTTGCCATAACCGAAACCGACCTTGCCTTCGCCGTCGCCGACAACAGTCAGGGCGGTGAAGGTGAACTGACGGCCACCCTTGACGGTCTTGCTGACGCGGTTGACCGCGACCAGCTTTTCGATCATGCCGTCGTCGACTTTCTCTTCGCGGTTACGGTCGCGATCGCGACCCCGCTGCTGACGTTCTTCTGCCATGTTTATTCCTTGGTTGTTGGGTTATGTACGGCTCGAGGCCGCTTATGGTTGTGGAGTGACGCGTTGTTACGGTGGGCCGCTGCAGAAGAGCGGCGCCGCCCAGCCTCACTCAGGCTGGCGAGCAGGCGGGCATGGGGACCGAAGTCCCCCGCCCTGATCCCTTAGAACTGCAGGCCGGCTTCGCGGGCAGCGTCAGCCAGGGCCTTGATGCGGCCGTGGTAACGGTAACCCGAACGATCGAAGGCAACCTTCTCGACGCCGGCGGCCTTGGCGCGCTCAGCGACGATGCGGCCAACCTTGGCGGCGGCATCGGCGTTCTTGCCGTTCTTCAGGCCTTCCTTGATGTCGGCCTGGGTGGTGTTGGCAGCAGCCAGCACCTTCGAGCCGTCAGCGGTGAAGACCTGTGCGTACAGGTGCTGGCCGGTGCGCAGCACCGACAGGCGGGCCACACCGAGCACACGGATGTGGGCACGGGTCGACTTGGCGCGACGCAGGCGGGCGATGTTCTTGTTCATGATGTTTTTTCCTTGAAAGCTGAAGGTTGGGCTTTTCCCTGGAAAGTCCGCACATGGATGCGCGGGCTCATGCGAGGGACTCGCGCTTACGCCTTCTTGGCTTCCTTACGGATGATGACTTCGTCGGAGTACTTCACGCCCTTGCCCTTGTACGGCTCCGGCTTGCGGAACGCACGGATCTTGGCGGCAGCTTCACCGACGGCCTGCTTGTCAGCGCCCTGCACCAGGATTTCGGTCTGGGTCGGGGTGGTGATGGTGATGCCTTCCGGCGCCACGAACACGATCGGGTGCGAGTAGCCCAGCGACAGGCTGAGGTCCTTGCCCTGCATCGCAGCACGGTAACCCACGCCGACCAGCTCCAGCTTGCGCTCGAAGCCTTCGGAAACACCCTTGACCATGTTGGACAGGATGGCGCGGACGGTACCGGTCAGCGGGATCAGGTCCACGTTGTCGGTGCTCAGGGTGGCAACGCCGTTTTCGACATTGATGTTGATACCAGCCGGCTTGGCCAGCGACAGGGTGCCCTTCGGGCCCTTGGCGATGACGTTGTCGTTCTGGACGTTCAGTTCAACCTTACCCAGGTCGATCGGCTTCTTGGCTACACGGGACATGGTCTACTCCTTTCGCCTTAGGCCACGAAGCACAGGACTTCGCCGCCGACGCCCAACTGGCGCGCCTGCGCATCAGTCATGATGCCCTTGGAAGTGGAAATGATGGAAATGCCCAGGCCGTTCATGACCTTCGGCAGTTCGCTCTTGCCGCGGTACTGGCGCAGGCCCGAACGCGAGAAGCGCTTCAGGGTCGCGATGACCGGCTTGCCTTCGAAATACTTCAGCACGATTTCCAGCTCGGACTTGTTGTTCTCGAGCGCGGTCACGCGCAGGTCGGCGATGTAACCCTCGTCCTTCAGGACCTGGGCGATCGCAACCTTGATCTTGGACGACGGGGCTTTCACCGTCTGCTTGCCAACCGCTGCCGCATTCTTGATGCGGACCAGCAGGTCGGCGATGGGATCAGTCATGCTCATATGAGTACCTTTGAGTGCACCGATATCCGCTTTCGCGAAAATCTGTTGTCTCCTGGAAACGGGCCAGGCCCCCTCCCCTACGCGTTGCGCAGAGCAAGACGCGGGAGTATACGCCAAAAGAGCCCGACTTGCGTCGGGCTCTTCGGTTTTTTGCAGAGGGAAAGCTGAACACTCCCCCTCCCCGGCTGCGAGGCCCCCCGAAGGCGCCCTCGCTGGCAGGACCGGCTGGTATTACCAGCTGGCCTTGCGCAGGCCCGGAACGTCGCCACGCATGGTGGCTTCACGCAGCTTGTTGCGACCCAGGCCGAACTTGCTGTACACGCCACGCGGGCGGCCAGACAGTTCGCAACGGTTGCGGTGGCGGCTCGGCGACGAATCGCGCGGCAGCTTCGACAACTTGGTGGCGGCCTCGATCTTCTCTTCGTAGCTCGCGTCCGGGGAGGACACGATCTTCTTCAGAGCAGCACGCTTGACAGCGAACTTTTCAGCCAGCTTCTTCCGCTTGATGTCGCGGTTGACCATGGAGGTCTTTGCCATTTCGGTTTCCTCGACGAATCAGTTACGGAACGGGAACTTGAACGCTGCCAGCAGCGCCTTCGCTTCCGCGTCGGTCTTCGCAGTGGTGGTGATGGCGATATCCATACCGCGGATCGCGTCGACAGCGTCGAAGTCGATTTCCGGGAAGATGATCTGTTCCTTCACACCCATGTTGAAGTTGCCGCGACCGTCGAAGGAACGACCGGAAACACCACGGAAGTCGCGCACGCGCGGCAGCGAGATGTTGATCAGGCGGTCCAGGAACTCGTACATCTTGTGGCGACGCAGCGTGGTCTTGCAGCCGATCGGCCAACCATCACGGATCTTGAACGATGCCACCGAGATACGCGACTTGGTGACGATCGGCTTCTGGCCCGAGATCTTGGTCATGTCGCCAACGGCGTTTTCCAGGATCTTCTTGTTGGTGGCCGCTTCGCCGACACCCATGTTCAGGGTGACTTTGACCAGCTTCGGCACCTGCATGGAATTGGTGTAACCGAACTGCTTCATCAGCGCCGGCACCACTTCTTCCTTGTAAAACTTTTCGAGACGGGAAGTCATCTTCTCATTCCTCAGGCGTCGAGCGCCTCACCGCTGGAGCGGAACACACGCAGTTTGCGTCCATCCTCCAGCACCTTGAAGCCAACGCGCTCGCCCTTGCCCGAAGCCGGGTTCAGCACATTCACGTTGGAGATATGGATCGACGCTTCACGCTCGACCACGCCGCCGGCAACACCTGCCTGCGGGTTCGGCTTGGTGTGGCGCTTGACGATGTTCACGTTGGCGACGACCAGACGGTCGCCATCGACGCGGACGACTTCGCCCTGCTTACCCTTGTCCTTGCCGGCGTTGACGACAACCTGGTCGCCCTTCTTGATACGGTTAGCCATGATTATCTCCTGTCGCTCACAGCACTTCGGGAGCGAGCGAGACGATCTTCATGAACTTCTCCGAACGAAGTTCACGAGTCACCGGCCCGAAGATACGGGTCCCGATCGGCTCCTGCTTGTTGTTAAGCAGAACGGCAGCGTTGCCGTCGAAGCGGATCAGCGAGCCGTCGGCGCGACGCACACCCTTGCGGGTACGCACCACGACGGCGTCATACACTTCACCCTTCTTGACCTTGCCGCGCGGAATCGCATCCTTCACGGTGACCTTGATGATGTCGCCGATGCCGGCGTAACGGCGCTTGGAACCACCCAGCACCTTGAAGCACATCACTCGCTTGGCACCAGAATTGTCGGCGACGTCAAGGTAGCTCTGCATCTGGATCATGATTCAGACTCCTTATTCAGCCGCACGCGTGATGACTTCCACCACGCGCCAGTTCTTGGTCTTGGACATCGGAGCAATCTCGGTCACGCGGACGACATCGCCTTCCTTGCAGGCGTTGTCGGCATCGTGGGCGTGCAGCTTCGTCGAGCGCTTGATGTACTTGCCGTACAGTGCGTGCTTGACCTGACGCTCGACCAGGACGGTAACCGTCTTGTCCATCTTGTTGCTGACGACACGGCCTTCGACCGTGCGCAGCGCTTTGTTTTCAGTATTGTCGCTCATAGCGGCCATCCTTACTTCGTGCTGCCGAGCAGGGTCTTGACGCGAGCAATTTCGCGACGCACCCGGCGGATGTCGTGTGTCTTCGGCAGCTGGCCGGTGACCTGCTGCATACGGACAGAGAACTGTTCCTTACGCAGGTCGATCAGGTGGGCCTTGAGGTCGTCAGCCGACTTTTCACGGAGAGTTTTGATATCCATCAGCGCACCGTCCGGGTCACGAAAGTGGTGGTGACCGAGAGCTTGGCAGCGGCCAGGCGGAACGCCTCGCGTGCCACTTCCTCGGTAACACCCTCGATTTCATAGATCATGCGGCCGGGCTGGATCTGGGCCACCCAGTATTCCACGTTGCCCTTACCCGAACCCATTCGAACTTCGATGGGCTTCTTGGTGATGGGCTTGTCGGGGAACACTCGGATCCACATCTTGCCGCCGCGCTTCACGTAGCGGCTGATCGAACGGCGAGCCGCTTCGATCTGACGCGCGGTCAGCTGACCGTGGGCGGTTGCCTTCAGGCCGTACTCGCCAAAGCTGACAGCGTTTGCGCTCCAGCTGAGGCCTTCGTTACGGCCCTTGTGCACCTTGCGGTACTTGGTTCGCTTGGGTTGCAACATTGTCGTTACCTCGCTTCACGAGCCGGGCGCTGACGGTCACCGCGGTCGCCGCGATCATGACGATCGTTGCGCGACGGGGTGTCGTCCTGCTTTTCCTGGCCAACCTGGGAGAAATCGAAGACCTCGCCCTTGTAGATCCAGACCTTGATGCCGATGATGCCGTAGGTCGTCTTGGCTTCAGCGAAGCCATAGTCGATGTCGGCACGCAGCGTGTGCAGCGGCACGCGGCCTTCGCGGTACCACTCCGAACGGGCGATTTCTGCACCGTTGAGGCGGCCACCGACGTTGACCTTGATGCCCAGGGCACCCAGGCGCATCGCGTTGCCGACCGAGCGCTTCATTGCACGGCGGAACATGATGCGACGCTCCAGCTGCTGCGCGATCGATTCGGCAACCAGCTGTGCGTCCAGCTCGGGCTTGCGCACTTCGGTGACGTTGATGTGCGCCGGGACGCCCATCATCTCGCTCACTTCCTTGCGCAGCTTCTCGATGTCCTCACCGCGCTTGCCGATCACCACGCCCGGACGGGCGGTGTGGATCGTCACGCGAGCGGTCTTGGCCGGACGCTCGATCAGGATCTTGCTGATGCCGGCCTGAGCCAGCTTCTTGCGCAGCATGTCGCGCACTTTCAGGTCGGCTGCCAGGTAACCAGCGAACTCGGCCTTGTTGGCGTACCACTTGGAGTTCCAGTCCTTGGAAATGCCGAGGCGGATACCAATCGGATGAACTTTATGACCCATGGTCTTTTCCTTATCCGCTTACTTGGCGGCGCCCACAACCACAGTGATGTGGCTGGTGCGCTTGAGGATGCGGGTACCGCGGCCTTTCGCCCGCGCCATGAAACGCTTCAGGGTCGGACCTTCATCTACCATGATGGTCTGAACCTTCAGCTCGTCGACGTCGGCGCCCTGGTTGTTCTCGGCATTTGCAATAGCCGACTCCACCACCTTCTTGATCAGGTGGGCAGCCTTCTTGTCCGAGAACTTCAGCAGGTTGACGGCACGCTCGGCCGGCAGACCGCGCACCTGGTCAGCGACCAGACGTGCCTTCTGCGGGGAGATGCGCGCGGTGCGCAGGATGGCTTTCGCTTCCATTGTCATCTCTCCTTACTTGCCCGACTTCTTGTCACCACCGTGACCCTTGAAGGTCCGGGTGATGGCAAATTCGCCGAGCTTGTGGCCGACCATGTTCTCGTTGACGAGAACCGGGATGTGGTTCTTGCCGTTATGCACGGCAATGGTGACGCCTACCATGTCAGGCAGGATCATCGAACGACGCGACCAGGTCTTGATCGGACGCTTGCTACCCGCAGCGGCAGCCACCTTAGCAACCAGGTGGTGATCGACAAACGGGCCCTTCTTGAGTGAACGTGCCATGGTCGATTAGCCCCTACGATCGCGGACGATGAACTGCTGAGTGCGCTTGTTATGGCGCGTCTTGTAACCCTTGGTCGGAACACCCCACGGGGTGACCGGATGCGGGTTACCCTGGCCGGCCTTCGCCTCACCACCACCGTGCGGGTGGTCAACCGGGTTCATGGCAGCACCACGAACGGTCGGGCGGACGCCGCGCCAGCGCTTGGCACCGGCCTTGCCCAGCTTTTCCAAGCTGTGCTCGTCGTTGCCGACTTCGCCGATGGTCGCGCAGCACTCGACCGGAACCTTGCGCATTTCACCCGAGCGCAGGCGCAGGGTGGCGTAGATGCCTTCACGAGCAACCAGCTGCACGGCAGCACCTGCAGCGCGGGCGATCTGAGCGCCCTTGCCCGGCTTCAGCTCGATGCAGTGGATGGTGGTACCGACCGGGATGTTGCGCAGCGGCAGGGTGTTGCCCGCCTTGATCGGAGCATCCGAACCAGCGATCACCTGATCACCAGCCTTCAGACCCTTCGGGGCGATGATGTAGCGGCGCTCGCCGTCGACGTAGCACAGCAGGGCGATGTGGGCGGTGCGGTTCGGATCGTATTCGATGCGTTCCACGCGCGCCGGGATGCCCAGCTTGTTGCGCTTGAAGTCAATCAGGCGGTAGTGCTGCTTGTGGCCACCACCGACGTGACGCACGGTGATGCGGCCGTGGTGGTTGCGACCACCCGAACGGCTCTGCGACTCGACCAGCGGGGCATGCGGAGCGCCCTTGTACAGGTCGGGAGTAACCACGCGCACGGCCGAACGGCGGCCGGGAGAAGTGGGCTTGAATTTCATCAATGGCATGGGATGTACCTCAGGCCTTGGCCGTTACATCGATCGACTGGCCGTCGGCCAGGCGAACGTACGCCTTGCGCCAATCGCCGCGGCGGCCAGCACGGTTACGGAAGGACTTGTTCTTGCCCTTGACGTTGACCACGTTGACTGCTTCGACCTTGACGTCGAACAGCTGCTCAACCGCGGCCTTTACATCGGCCTTGGTGGCTTCGTTCGAAATTTCGAAGACGTACTGATTGGAGAGTTCCTGCAGGCGCGCGGTCTTTTCGGAGACACGCGGGGCGAGCAGCACGCTGAAGATTTTTTCGTTGCTGTTCATGCCAGCCACTCCTCGACCTTCTTGACCGCGTCAGCGGTGATGACGACCGTGTCGGCACCGACCAGCGACACCGGATCCAGGCCCTGGACGTCACGCACTTCCACGTAGGGAATGTTGCGCGCCGACAGGTACAGGTGCTCGGAGGCTTCTTCAGTGACGATCAGCGGGCGCTTGCCCACTTCCAGGCCGGCCAGCTTGGCGATCAGAGCCTTCGTGTTGGTCGCTTCGACATCGAAGGACTCCACGATGGTCAGACGGCCCTGACGGTTCAGCTCGGACAGGATCGCGCACATGGCGGCACGGTACTGCTTACGATTGACCTTCTGCTCGAAGCTGCGCGGCTTTGCCGCGAAGGTGACACCGCCGCCGACGAAGATCGGAGCCGTCAGTGCGCCATGACGCGCGCCGCCGCCCTTCTGCTTCTTCGACTTCTTGGTGGTACCTGCCACTTCGGAGCGAGTCTTCTGCGCCTTGGTGCCGGCGCGACCGGCGTTGCGGTAAGCAACGACGACCTGGTGAACCAGATCTTCGCTGAAATCGCGACCGAACACGGCGTCGGAGACCGAGACCTTGTTATTGCTACCCGTGATAACGAGTTCCATCGTCATCTCTCCTTATGCCTTGCTCGCCGGACGGACGATCACGTCGCCACCCGCCGCGCCCGGAACGGCGCCGCGAACTGCGATCAGACCGCGCTCGACGTCGACCTTGACAACTTCCAGGTTCTGGGTGCTCTGCTGCACCGAACCCATGTGACCGGACATCTTCTTGCCCGGGAACACGCGGCCGGGCGTCTGGCGCTGACCCAGCGAACCCGGCGCGCGATGCGACAGCGAGTTGCCGTGGGTAGCGTCACCCATGCGGAAGTTGTAGCGCTTGATGGTGCCCTGGAAGCCCTTACCCTTGGTGACACCCTGGACGTCGACGATCTGGCCGACTTCAAAGATGTCCGCCTTGACTTCGCCGCCAACGGCGAAATCGCCGAGCTGGGCGTCTTCAACGCGGAATTCCCACAGGCCACGACCCGCTTCCACCTTCGCCTTGGCGAAGTGGCCGGCTTCCGGCTTGTTGACCAGGGCAGCGCGACGCGCGCCGACGGTCACCTGCACGGCGCTGTAGCCGTCAGCTTCGACGGTCTTGATCTGCGCGATGCGGTTGGGGGTTGCTTCGATCAGGGTCACCGGGATGGAACGGCCATCTTCGGTGAACACGCGGCTCATGCCAGCCTTGCGGCCCACGAAGCCCAACGAATATTTCTTCGTCATGGTCGTAGTCCTCAGGTCAACTTGATCTGAACGTCGACGCCGGCAGCCAGTTCGAGCTTCATCAGCGCGTCCACGGTCTTGTCATTCGGGTCAACGATATCGAGCACGCGCTTGTGCGTGCGGGTCTCGTACTGGTCACGCGCGTCCTTGTCGACGTGCGGGGAGACGAGGATGGTGTAACGCTCGATCTTGGTCGGCAGCGGGATCGGGCCACGCACTTGCGCGCCGGTCCGCTTCGCCGTCTCAACGATCTCGCTGGCCGAACGGTCGATCAGACGATGATCGAACGCTTTCAGCCGGATCCGGATCTTTTGGTCCGCCATGGCGGTAGGTTCCTTCGATAAAAGAGCGACAGACAAAGCCTCTGGGTTGCTTTGCCCCATGAAATCCCTGAATACAGACGGCCCGCATTCCCGCAGGCCGACAAGGTCAATCCGTAGACCCCAAATGCATAGGCAGACCCATGAAACTGGCCTGCCCAGACGGAGAAGCATAATGGCACGCAAGGCAGCTGTCAACAGTCTCCTGTTGACGCCGCCTGAATGGCATTGACCCTTCCTGGTCCGGGGAACACAAGGCACATCCTGTGCCTACTTTCCCGTTTGATACGCCCCGATGCCCTACCCAGGCAACATCGGGGCGCAGATTCTAGCAGATTACTCGAGGATGGTGGCAACCACGCCAGCACCGACGGTACGGCCACCTTCGCGGATCGCGAAGCGCAGACCGGCGTCCATGGCGACCGGGTTGATCAGGGTGACAACCATCTTGATGTTGTCGCCCGGCATCACCATCTCGACGCCTTCCGGCAGCTCGACCGCACCGGTGATGTCGGTGGTACGGAAGTAGAACTGCGGACGGTAGCCCTTGAAGAACGGGGTGTGACGGCCGCCCTCGTCCTTCGACAGAACGTAGACTTCGGCGTCGAACTTGGTGTGCGGCTTGATCGAACCCGGCTTGGCCAGAACCTGGCCACGCTCGACGTCGTCACGCTTGGTGCCGCGCAGCAGCAGACCGGCGTTGTCGCCTGCCTGACCCTGATCCAGCAGCTTGCGGAACATTTCCACGCCGGTCACGGTGGTCTTCTGCACCGGACGGATGCCGACGATTTCGATTTCTTCGCCGACCTTGATCACGCCGCGCTCGATACGACCGGTCACCACGGTGCCGCGGCCCGAGATCGAGAACACGTCTTCGACCGGCATCAGGAATGCCTTGTCGACGTCACGCTCCGGGGTCGGGATCCAGGTGTCCAGCGCCTCGACCAGCTTGATGACGGCCGGCACGCCGATGTCGCTCTGGTCGCCTTCCAGCGCCAGGCGGGCCGAACCCGAGATGATCGGAGTGTCGTCGCCCGGGAAGTCGTACTTGCTCAGCAGCTCACGGACTTCCATTTCGACCAGTTCCAGCAGCTCGGCATCGTCAACCATGTCGGCCTTGTTCAGGAACACGACGATGTACGGCACGCCGACCTGACGCGACAGCAGGATGTGCTCGCGGGTCTGCGGCATCGGGCCGTCAGCGGCCGAGCACACCAGGATCGCGCCGTCCATCTGGGCAGCACCGGTGATCATGTTCTTGACGTAGTCAGCATGGCCCGGGCAATCGACGTGGGCGTAGTGACGAACGGTGGATTCGTATTCGACGTGCGCGGTCGAGATCGTGATGCCACGTGCCTTTTCTTCCGGCGCGGCGTCGATCGCGGAGTAATCCTTGAACTCGCCACCGAAGCGCTCGGCACCGATCTTGGTCAGTGCGGCGGTCAGCGTGGTCTTGCCGTGATCGACGTGACCGATGGTGCCGACGTTGACGTGCGGCTTGGTGCGCTCGAACTTACCCTTTGCCATTTCTTTCTACCTTATTGGTTCGTAAGTGGTTTGGAGGACCTGAGCGTTACGCTCAGGCCTTCTTCATGACTTCGTCGGCGATGTTGTTCGGCGCCGGCTCGTAGTGGTCAAATTCCATCGTGAAGGTGGCGCGGCCCTGGGTCTGCGAACGCAGCGAGGTCGCGTAGCCAAACATTTCGCCCAGCGGAATCATCGCGTTGATGATGCTGGCCGAACCGTCACCGGTGGTATCAGAACCCTGCAGAACGCCGCGACGACGGCTGACGTCGCCCATCACGTCACCCTGGTAATCCTCCGGGGTCACGATCTCGACCTTCATGATCGGCTCCAGCAGGACCGGCTTGGCCTTGCGGAAACCTTCCTTGAAGGCCATCGAGGAAGCGAGCTTGAACGCCATTTCCGAGGAGTCGACGTCGTGGTACGAGCCGAACACCAGCTTCACCTTGACGTCCACGACCGGGAAGCCAGCCAGCGGACCGCTGGTGATGGTTTCGCGCAGGCCCTTTTCGATCGACGGGATGAATTCCTTCGGAATCACGCCACCGGTGATGTCGTTGATGAACAGGAAGTCGTCCTTGATGCCAGCAGCGATCTTCGGATCTGCACGATCGGCCTCGGTGATCGGCGACAGCTCGATCACGACGTGACCGTACTGACCCTTACCACCGGACTGCTTGGCGTGCTTGTAGTCCGACTTCACGTCCGACATGGTGATCGTTTCGCGGTAGGCCACCTGCGGCTTGCCGACGTTGGCTTCAACGTTGAACTCGCGCTTCATGCGGTCAACGATGATGTCCAGGTGCAGCTCGCCCATGCCCGAGATGATGGTCTGGCCGGATTCTTCGTCGGTCTTGACGCGGAACGACGGATCTTCCTGTGCCAGACGACCCAGTGCCAGACCCATCTTTTCCTGGTCGGACTTGGTCTTCGGCTCGACAGCCATCGAGATGACCGGCTCCGGGAACACCATGCGCTCGAGGATGATCGGCTGATCCATGGAGCACAGGGTGTCACCCGTGGTGGTGTCCTTCAGGCCCACGGCGGCGGCGATGTCGCCGGCCAGAACTTCCTTGATTTCTTCGCGGTTGTTGGAGTGCATCTGCAGGATACGGCCGATGCGCTCCTTCTTGCCCTTCACCGAGTTCAGCAGCTGGTCGCCTGCATTCAGCGTGCCCGAGTAGACACGGAAGAAGGTCAGCGCGCCGACGAACGGATCGGTGATGATCTTGAAGGCCAGGGCCGAGAACGGAGCCTTGTCGTCAGACTTGCGGCTCATTTCCTTGGTTTCATCGTCAACGTCGGTACCGGTCACGTCCGGCACGTCGATCGGCGACGGCAGCAGCTGGATCACGCCGTCCAGCATGGCCTGCACGCCCTTGTTCTTGAACGCCGAGCCGCAGTACATCGGCACGATGTCGGTGGCCAGGGTGCGCACGCGCAGGGCTTCGATGATCTCGGCCTCGGTCAGCTCATCGCCGCCCAGGTACTTGTCCATCAGCTCTTCGCTGGCTTCGGCAGCCGCTTCGATCATGAAGGTACGGGCTTCGGTTGCTTCAGCGAGCAGCTCGGCCGGCACATCGCTGTACTCGAACTTCATGCCCTGCGAAGCCTCATCCCAATGGATGGCCTTCATCTTCAGCAGATCGACGACGCCCTTGAAGCCTTCCTCAGCGCCGATCGGCAGCTGCATCGGAACGGCCTTGGCGCCCAGCTTCGCCTTCAGCTGGCCAACGACCTTGCTGAAGTTGGCGCCGGTGCGGTCCATCTTGTTGACGAACGCGATGCGCGGCACCTTGTAACGGTTGGCCTGGCGCCACACGGTTTCCGACTGCGGCTGCACGCCACCGACGGCACACAGCACGAAGACGGCACCGTCGAGCACGCGCAGCGAGCGCTCCACTTCGATGGTGAAGTCGACGTGCCCGGGGGTGTCGATGATGTTGAAGCGGTGCTCCGGCAGGGACTTGTCCATGCCCTTCCAGAACGCGGTGGTCGCAGCGGACTGGATCGTGATGCCACGCTCCTGCTCCTGCTCCATCCAGTCCATGGTGGCGGCGCCGTCATGCACTTCACCGATCTTGTGGCTCTTGCCGGTGTAGAACAGGATGCGCTCGGACGTGGTGGTCTTGCCGGCATCGATGTGAGCCATGATGCCGAAATTGCGGTAACGCTCGATGGGAGTGGAACGGGCCACGGGGAGCCTCTCAGATTTCTTGGATTTCGGATGGCCGAACGCCGCCTTTCGGCGGCCTTCGGATTGGCGCAGCCCTTCTGAGGCCGCGAGGCAGCACCGAGATGGTGCTGCCCTGCCTGTTTTACAAGGCCGTCAAACTCACCAGCGGTAGTGGGCGAATGCCTTGTTGGCTTCGGCCATGCGGTGGGTTTCTTCGCGCTTCTTGATGGCGCCGCCACGGTTTTCCGCAGCGTCGATCAGTTCAGCGGCCAGCTTCTTCGGCATGGTGTTCTCACCACGCTTACGCGCGGAGTCGATCAGCCAACGCATGGCCAGGGCCATCTTGCGCGAGGCGCGCACTTCGACCGGCACCTGATAGGTGGCACCACCGACACGGCGGGACTTGACTTCGACCGACGGAGCCACGTTTTCCAGAGCCTTCTGAACCAGCTCGACGGAATTCGGGTTCTTCTCACCGATCACGTCCATGGCGCCATAGACGATCTTTTCAGCGACCGACTTCTTGCCGCTCAGCATCACCATGTTGATGAAACGGGCGATGGTTTCGCTTCCGTGCTTCGGATCCGGCAGGACTGCGCGCTGCGGCGTATTACCTTTACGAGACATGTGTGCTTTCCCTTAGCTCTTCGGACGCTTGGCGCCGTACTTGGAACGGCCCTGGCGACGCTTGGCAACGCCGGAGGCGTCGAGCGAACCACGAACGGTGTGGTAACGCACACCCGGCAGATCCTTGACGCGACCGCCACGGATCAGGACCACGGAGTGCTCCTGCAGGTTGTGGCCTTCACCGCCGATGTAGGAAATCACTTCTTCCTGGTTGGTCAGGCGAACCTTGGCAACCTTGCGAAGCGCCGAGTTCGGCTTCTTCGGAGTAGTGGTGTAAACGCGCGTGCAGACGCCACGGCGCTGGGGGCACTTTTCGAGAGCCGGCGAGGCGCTCTTATAAGTGGTTGCCTGCCGCGGCTTGCGGACAAGCTGATTGATCGTCGCCATCAGTATGTTCTTCTGAGAGAGGCCGAAAAAAAACGGCCATGAATGCGGATATGTGCGAGCAGGCGAAAAACCGGCCTGCTGAGACAGACGATTGTAGCAACCTGGCGAAAACGCGGTCAAATGCGCACACGCCAAGCCAGCCCTGATCCTGGGCCGTTACAGGGGAGCCTTCTCCATGCCCCCCGTTCAGGTTGTCGTCCGACCCATCGCTGGGCCGGGCGGCATCCTACCTCATCGAAGGCGAACAGACCAGCGGCCCGTGCCCTCGAGTGCAGTTCCGGCCGGAACCGGTGCTGCGTGATGCTTGTCCGGCAGGGACCGGCCGATGGCCGTCCCCTGCCCGATCGAGGTCCGGCCGGAGCCGGACCCGCCGATCAATCCTCGGCCTGCTCGGCGTCGGTCGATTCCACCACCACTTCCGGTGCTGCCACGGCCACGGGGGCTGCAGCTGCCGGGGTACCGGCGAGGGTCTGCATTTCCGAGTCGGTCAGCCCGCTCGCGTTGCGGCGGCGGTTGGCGTGGTAGGACAGACCGGTACCGGCCGGGATCAGACGACCGACGATCACGTTTTCCTTCAGGCCGCGCAGGTTGTCCTTGGTGCCGCGGACGGCAGCCTCGGTCAGCACACGGGTGGTTTCCTGGAAGGAAGCGGCCGAGATGAACGACTCGGTTGCCAGCGAGGCCTTGGTGATACCCAGCAGGACCGGATCGAAACGAGCGATCAGCTCGTTGCGGGTGGTCAGGCGTGCATTTTCCTCAATGACGCGCTGGCGCTCGACCTGTTCGCCGTTCAGGAACTTGCTGCTGCCCTGATCGGTGATCTCGACCTTGCGCAGCATCTGGCGGGTGATCACCTCGATGTGCTTGTCGTTGATCTTCACGCCCTGCAGGCGGTACACGTCCTGGATTTCCTTGACCAGGTAGGCGGCCAGCGGCTCGACACCCAGCAGACGCAGGATGTCCTGCGGGCTCGGCTCGCCGTCGACGATGGTTTCGCCCTTGGTCACGTGCTCACCTTCGAACACGATGACCTGACGGTACTTCGGAATCAGCTCTTCGTGCTCCGAACCATCGGTGTCCTTGATGATCAGGCGCTGCTTGCCCTTGGTGTCCTTGCCGAAGCTGATGATGCCCGAACGCTCGGCCAGCACCGCCGGATCCTTCGGCTTGCGCGCTTCGAACAGATCGGCCACGCGCGGCAGACCACCGGTGATGTCGCGGGTCTTGGACGCTTCCTGCGGGATCTTGGCGACCACGTCACCCACGCCGACGGCAGCGCCGTCCTGCAGGTTGACGATCGAGCGCGGCGGCAGCAGGTACTGCGCCGGCAGGTCGGTGCCCGGAATCGACAGGTCGTTGCCCTTGCCATCGACGATGCGGACGATCGGGCGCAGATCCTTCGCCTGGGCGCCGCGGCGCTTCGGGTCGGTGATTTCGCGCGATGCCAGGCCGGTCAGCTCATCGGTCTTCTCGATGACGGTGATGCCGTCGACGAAGTCGATGAAGCGGATGAAACCAGCCACTTCCGAAACGATCGGGTGGTTATGCGGATCCCAGTTGGCCACGGTCTGGCCAGCCTTGACCGCATCACCGTCCTTGGAGGTGATGGTTGCGCCGTACGGCAGCTTGTAACGCTCACGCTCACGGCCGTGCGCATCGAGCACCGACATTTCGCCCGAGCGCGACACGGCGACCAGCGAGCCATTGGCATGGGCCACCGACTTGAGGTTGCTGAACTTGACCGAGCCGGTGGTCTTGACGGTGATGTTGTCGACCGCAGCAGCTCGCGATGCCGCACCACCGATGTGGAACGTACGCATCGTCAGCTGGGTACCCGGCTCACCGATGGACTGGGCGGCGATGACGCCGACCGCTTCACCGATGTTGACCAGGTGGCCACGGGCCAGATCGCGGCCGTAGCAGCGGCTGCAGACACCGAAGGCCGATTCGCAGGAGATCGTCGAGCGGACCTTGATGGTCTGCACGCTGGCCTCTTCAAGCTTGGCGACCCAGGCTTCGTCGAGCAGGGTGTTGCGGGTGACGATCGGATCTTCGTCGTTGCCCGGCAGGAACACGTCCTCGGCAACCACGCGACCCAGCACGCGATCCTTCAACGGTTCGACCACGTCGCCGCCTTCCACGATCGGGGTCATGATCAGGCCTTCGGTGGTACCGCAATCCACCTCGGTGATCACCACGTCCTGCGCCACGTCGACCAGACGACGGGTCAGGTAACCCGAGTTCGCGGTCTTCAGCGCGGTATCGGCCAGACCCTTACGGGCACCGTGGGTGGAGTTGAAGTACTCCTGCACGTTCAGGCCTTCGCGGAAGTTCGCCTTGATGGGCGTCTCGATGATCGAGCCATCGGGACGGGCCATCAGGCCACGCATGCCGGCCAGCTGACGGATCTGCGCCTGGCTGCCTCGCGCACCGGAGTCGGCCATGATGTACAGGGAGTTCATCGACTTCTGGTCGATGGTCTCGCCCTTGGCATTGATGACCTTCTCGGTACCGATGGTGTCCATCATCGCCTTGGCGATGCGCTCATTGGTGCGCGACCAGATGTCGACCACCTTGTTGTAGCGCTCGCCGGCGGTGACCAGGCCCGACTGGTACTGCTCCTGGATTTCCAGCACTTCGGCTTCAGCCTCGGTGAGGATGCCCTTCTTCTCGTCCGGGATCAGCATGTCGTCGATGCCGATCGAGACGCCGGCGCGGGTCGCGTAGGCGAAGCCGGTGTACATCAGCTTGTCGGCGAACACGACCGTGTCCTTCAGGCCCAGCTGGCGGTAGCTGGAGTTGATCAGGCGGCTGATGTTCTTCTTGGTCAGCTCGGTGTTGGCCAGCGCGAACGGCAGGCCTTCCGGCAGGATTTCAGCCAGCAGGGCGCGACCGATGGTGGTATCCACGATCGAGGTCTTGCTCTGCTTGTTGCCTTCCTCGTCGGTCACCACCTCGGTGATGCGGACCTTGACGCGCGCGTGCAGTTCCACCACGCGGTTGTCGTAGGCGCGCTTGACTTCGGCGATGTTGGCGAAGGCCATGCCCTCGCCCTTCTTGTTTTCCAGCGAGCGGGTCATGTAGTACAGACCCAGCACGACGTCCTGCGACGGCACGATGATCGGCTCGCCGTTGGCCGGCGACAGGATGTTGTTGGTGGACATCATCAGCGCACGCGCTTCCAGCTGGGCTTCCAGCGAGAGCGGCACGTGGACGGCCATCTGGTCACCGTCGAAGTCGGCGTTGAACGCGGTGCAGACCAGCGGGTGCAGCTGGATGGCCTTGCCTTCGATCAGGACCGGCTCGAAGGCCTGGATGCCCAGACGGTGCAGGGTCGGCGCACGGTTCAGCATCACCGGATGCTCGCGGATGACCTCTTCCAGGATGTCCCAGACTTCGGCTTCTTCGCGCTCGACCAGCTTCTTGGCGGCCTTGATGGTGGTTGCCAGGCCACGACGCTGCAGCTTGGCGAACACGAACGGCTTGAACAGTTCGAGTGCCATCTTCTTCGGCAGGCCGCACTGGTGCAGGCGCAGGTACGGGCCGACCACGATGACCGAACGGCCCGAGTAGTCGACGCGCTTGCCGAGCAGGTTCTGACGGAAGCGGCCCTGCTTGCCCTTGATCATGTCGGCCAGCGACTTCAGCGGGCGCTTGTTGGTGCCGGTGATGGCACGGCCGCGACGGCCGTTGTCCAGCAGCGCATCGACCGATTCCTGCAGCATGCGCTTTTCATTGCGCACGATGATGTCCGGCGCGCTCAGCTCGAGCAGGCGGCGCAGGCGGTTGTTGCGGTTGATGACGCGACGGTACAGGTCGTTCAGGTCGGAGGTCGCGAAGCGGCCACCATCCAGCGGAACCAGCGGACGCAGGTCCGGCGGCAGCACCGGCAGGACGGTCATGACCATCCACTCCGGACGGTTGCCCGATTCCAGGAAGGCTTCGATCAGCTTGATGCGCTTGGTGAGGCGCTTCAGCTTGGTTTCCGAACCGGTGCTGGCGATCTCTTCGCGCAGACGGGTCATTTCCGACTGCAGGTCGATGGTGCGCAGCAGTTCGTACACGGCCTCGGCGCCCATGGCGGCGTCGAAGTCGTCACCGTGCTCCTGGCGGGCCTGCAGGTACTGTTCTTCGGTCAGCAGCTGGCGGCGCTCCAGGGCGGTCAGGCCCGGCTCGGTCACCACGTAGGCTTCGAAGTACAGCACGCGCTCGATATCGCGCAGGGTCATGTCCAGCATCAGGCCGATGCGCGACGGCAGCGACTTCAGGAACCAGATGTGCGCGACCGGCGAGGCCAGGTCGATGTGGCCCATGCGCTCACGACGCACCTTGGCCAGGGTCACTTCGGTGCCGCACTTCTCGCAGACCACGCCGCGGTGCTTCATGCGCTTGTACTTGCCGCACAGGCACTCGTAGTCCTTGACCGGTCCGAAGATGGCGGCGCAGAACAGGCCGTCACGCTCCGGCTTGAAGGTACGGTAGTTGATGGTTTCCGGCTTCTTCACTTCGCCGAAGGACCACGAACGGATCAGGTCCGGCGAAGCCAGCGCGATCTTGATCGCGTCGAAGTCCAGCGTCTGGCGCTGCTGGTTGAAGAGGTTGAGCAGGTCTTTCATGGTGTTCTCCAGAAGGAGGAATGCTGTGTCGATGGGCTTTCAGTTGACTGCCAGCGGCGCGGCGGCATTGACCGCCGCGCCGGCATGGATCAGTTGTCTTCCAGTTCCATGTTGATGGCCAGCGAGCGGATTTCCTTCACAAGCACGTTGAAGGATTCCGGCATGCCCGCGACCATCTCGTGCTCACCGTCGACGATGTTCTTGTACATCTGGTTGCGGCCCTGCACGTCATCGGACTTCACCGTCAGCATTTCCTGCAGGGTGTAGGCCGCGCCGTAGGCTTCCAGCGCCCAGACTTCCATTTCACCGAAGCGCTGGCCGCCGAACTGCGCCTTGCCGCCCAGCGGCTGCTGGGTGACGAGCGAGTACGGACCGGTCGAACGGGCGTGCATCTTGTCGTCGACCAGGTGGTTCAGCTTCAGGTAGTGCATGTAGCCCACGGTGGTGTGGCGATCGAAGGCTTCACCGGTGCGGCCGTCATACAGCTGGGTCTGGCCACTGCTCGGCAGGTCGGCCAGTTCCAGCATGCGCTTGATTTCCGCTTCGGTGGCACCGTCGAACACCGGCGTTGCCATCGGCACGCCGTCGAACAGGTTGCGGGCCAGGCGCAGCAGTTCCTCGTCGCTGAACTGCGACAGGTCGACACGGTTGGCCACGTTGGTGTCATCGTGGTTGTAGATGTCGTCCAGGAACTTGCGCAGGTCGGCAACCGCCGCCTGGGCTTCCAGCATCGCCTGGATCTTGCGACCCAGACCCTTGGCAGCCCAGCCCAGGTGCACTTCCAGGATCTGCCCGATGTTCATACGCGACGGCACGCCCAGCGGGTTCAGCACGATGTCCACGGTTTCGCCCGAGGCCATGTACGGCATGTCCTCGACCGGCACCACGTTGGACACCACACCCTTGTTGCCGTGGCGGCCTGCCATCTTGTCGCCCGGCTGGATGCGGCGCTTCACGGCCAGGAACACCTTGACCATCTTCAGCACGCCCGGAGCCAGATCGTCGCCCGCGGTGATCTTGCCGCGCTTGTCGGCGAAGCGACGCTCGAATTCCTTCTCGTGCGCCTGGATCTGCTTCTGTGCGCGTTCGATGGCTTCGGCAGCGTCCTCGTCCTTCATGCGCAGCACGAACCAGTCGGCCTTCTTCAGGCCATCCAGGTAGGCGTCGGAAATGACGTCGCCCTTCTTCAGGCCGGCGCCGCCGTTGACCACCTTGCCCACGATCTGCGAACGCAGACGGGCGTAGATGGCCGCTTCCAGGATGCGGAACTGGTCGTCGAAGTCCTTCTTGACGCGCTTGATTTCAGACTCTTCGATCTGACGGGCGCGCTTGTCCTTCTCGATGCCATCGCGGGTGAAGACCTGCACGTCGATGACGGTGCCGTCCATGCCCGGCGGCACGCGCAGCGAGCTGTCCTTCACGTCCGAAGCCTTCTCGCCGAAGATCGCGCGCAGCAGCTTCTCTTCCGGGGTCAGCTGGCTTTCGCCCTTCGGGGTGACCTTGCCGACCATGATGTCGCCGGCGCGGACTTCGGCACCGATGTACACCACGCCGCTCTCGTCCAGGCGGTTCAGCGCCTGCTCGGAAACGTTCGGGATGTCGGCGGAGATTTCCTCCGGCCCCAGCTTGGTGTCACGCGCAACGCAGGTCAGCTCTTCGATGTGGATCGTGGTGTAGCGATCCTCTTCCACCACGCGCTCGGAGAGCAGGATGGAGTCTTCGAAGTTGTAGCCGTTCCAAGGCATGAAGGCGATCAGCATGTTCTGGCCCAGGGCCAGTTCACCGATGTCGGTGGACGGACCGTCGGCCAGCACGTCGCCACGCGCCACCACGTTGCCCACTTCCACCAGCGGACGCTGGTTGATGCAGGTGTTCTGGTTGGAGCGGGTGTACTTGATCAGGTTGTAGATGTCGACGCCGGCATCGGACGCATCGGTGATCTCGGCTTCGTTGACCTTGACCACGATGCGGGCGGCGTCGATCTGCACGATCTCACCACCACGACGGGCGTTCACGGTCACACCCGAGTCACGCGCCACGGCGCGCTCGATGCCGGTACCGACCAGCGGCTTCTGCGCACGCAGGGTCGGCACGGCCTGACGCTGCATGTTGGCGCCCATCAGTGCGCGGTTGGCGTCATCGTGCTCCAGGAACGGAACCAGCGCGGCCGCGATCGACACGGTCTGCATCGGCGAGACGTCCATGAAGTGGACTTCCGCCGGCGGCTTCAGCAGCGATTCGCCCTGGTAACGGCAGGGAACGAACTGCTCGGTCAGCACGCTGTTGGCATCGGTCAGGGCGTTGGCCTGGGCGATGACGTACTCGTTTTCTTCGATGGCCGACAGGAACTCGACTTCGTCGAACACCTTGCCGTCCACGACCTTGCGGTACGGGGTCTCGAGGAAACCGTACTGGTTGGTGCGGGCGTACACGGCCAGCGAGTTGATCAGGCCGATGTTCGGGCCTTCCGGGGTTTCGATGGTGCAGACGCGGCCGTAATGGGTCGGGTGCACGTCGCGCACTTCGAAGCCGGCGCGCTCACGGGTCAGGCCGCCCGGGCCCAGGGCCGAGACGCGACGCTTGTGCGTGACTTCCGACAGCGGGTTGTTCTGATCCATGAACTGCGACAGCTGCGAGGAGCCGAAGAATTCCTTGATCGCCGCAGCCACCGGCTTGGCGTTGATCAGCTCCTGCGGGGTCAGGCCTTCCGACTCTGCCATCGACAGGCGTTCCTTGACCGCACGCTCGACGCGGACCAGGCCCACGCGGAACACGTTCTCGGCCATTTCGCCGACCGAACGCACGCGACGGTTGCCCAGGTGATCGATGTCATCGACCACGCCACGGCCGTTGCGGATCTCGGTCAGGACCTTGATCACGTCCAGGATGTCCGAGCTGTCGCCGTGGGCGGCAACCAGGCGCTTGGACTCTTCGTCGTTACGCTCGCCGTAGTACTTGCGGTCGTACAGCACGGCTTCGCCGGTGGTTTCCTTGCGGCCCACGCGACGATTGAACTTCATGCGGCCGACGGCGGACAGGTCGTAGCGCTCGAAGGTGAAGAACAGGTTGTGGAACAGGTTCTGCGCAGCATCCTTGGTCGGCGGCTCGCCCGGACGCATCATGCGGTAGATCTCGACCAGGGCTTCCAGCTGGGTCTTGGTCGGATCGATGCGCAGGGTGTTGGACAGGTACGGGCCACGATCCAGGTCGTTCACCCACAGGGTGCCCACTGCATCGACACCGGCCTTGCGGAAGTTCTGCAGCTGCTCGTCGGTGATTTCGTCGTTGGCCTGGGCCAGCAGTTCACCGGTCGAGGCATCGACCACGTCGTGCGACAGGATGCGGCCGACGATGTAGTCGTCCGGCACGGCCAGGGCGGCAATGCCCGAGGCTTCCAGCTGCTTGATGTGGCGCGCGGTGATGCGCTTGCCGGCTTCCACGATGACCTTGTCGCCGTCGGCGAGGTCGAAGCCCAGGGTTTCGCCGCGCAGGCGCTCCGGCACCAGCTCCAGCTGGACGCCTTCATCCGGGTTGATGTGGAAGGTGTTGATCTCGAAGAACTCGGCCAGCATCTCTTCGTTGCTGTAGCCAAGCGCACGCAGCAGGATCGACACCGGCAGCTTGCGGCGACGGTCGATACGGGTGAACAGCGCGTCCTTCGGGTCGAACTCGAAGTCCAGCCAGGAGCCGCGGTAAGGAATGATGCGGGCGCTGTACAGCAGCTTGCCCGAGCTGTGGGTCTTGCCACGGTCGTGGTCGAAGAACACGCCCGGCGAGCGGTGCAGCTGCGAGACGATGACGCGCTCGGTGCCGTTGACGATGAAGGTGCCGTTGTCGGTCATCAGCGGGATTTCGCCGAGGTAGACCTCCTGCTCCTTCACGTACTTGATGGCCTTGGTCGACGACTCGCGGTCGTAGATCACCAGGCGCACGGTCACGCGCAGCGGCGCACCGTAGCTCATGCCACGCTGACGGCACTCACGCTCGTCGAAGACCGGATCGCCCAGCTTGTAGCCGACGTACTCCAGGGCAGCATTGCCGCTGTAGCTGGCGATCGGGAAGACCGACTTCAGTGCAGCGTGCAGGCCGTGGTCCGTGCGCTTGGCCGGATCGACGTTTTCCTGCAGGAATTCACGGTAGGAATCCACCTGGATGGCGAGCAGGAACGGCACTTCGAGAATCGAACGCTGCTTGCCGAAATCCTTGCGGATACGCTTTTTTTCGGTGAACGAATAGGACGTCATGAGGTCTTCCACCTTGTTGTGCGAGTCGTGCGCCCACGACCCGAAGGGAACTTGAAATTGTCAGTTGGAAGTCGCTGGTATTGCCGGCACCAGCACGCCTTCTCCCGCTACTTCCAACTGCCAACTCGTCTGCATCCACTCCCCCGCCGCCGCGCGTTGCGCTGGCCGGCCAGGGTTTGACCGCAGCCCGTGTTGGGCTTTTTCACCGTACTTCCGTAGAACCGCGCCACGATTGGCTGGCCCTACAACAACGACCAAAGGCCGGGGGCTTACGCCCCCAGCCTTGGCTGCATCGCCGGATTTCGATGGCGACGCAATGGAAGTGCTTACTTGACTTCGACAGTCGCGCCAGCAGCTTCCAGGTCCTTCTTCATCTTCTCGGCTTCGTCCTTCGAAGCGTTGTCCTTCAGGACGCCGCCGGCTTCGGCCAGGTCCTTCGCTTCCTTCAGGCCCAGGCCGGTGATGGCGCGGACGGCCTTGATGACTTCGACCTTCTTGTCGCCAGCGGTCTTCAGGGTGACGACGAATTCGGTCTGCTCTTCAACGACGGCAGCCGGGCCAGCCACAGCAGCGGCGACCGGAGCAGCGGCGGAGACGCCGAACTTCTCTTCGATGGCCTTGACCAGCTCCATCACTTCCATCAGGGACTTCTCGGCGATGGCGTCGACGATCTGTTCGTTGGTAAGGGACATGATAATTACCTTTGGATGTTTTTCTGGATTGAGGTTCCGTCAGGAACCACGATTAGTCGAAACTCAGGCGGTCTCGGCGGCCGGTTCAGCAGCGTCGGCGGCGACGTCGCCACCATTCTGCTTGTCGCCGATTGCCTTGATGGCGCGGGCGAACATCGTGACCGGCTCGGTCAGGACGCGTGCCAGCATTGCCAGGGCCTGGTCGCGGGTCGGCAGCGAGGCCAACACGTCGACATGGCTTGCCGGGAACACTTCACCACCGATTGCGACGACCTTGGCCTTAAGCTTGTCGTTGCCCTTGGCGGCATCCTTGATCAGGCGACCGGCAGCACCGGGCTCCTCGAGCGAGAACGCGTACAGCAGCGGACCAACCATCTGGTCCTGTGCGACTGCGAACTCGGTGCCTTCAACAGCACGCGAAGCCAGGGTGTTCTTGACAACTTTCAAGAAAACGCCGGTTTCACGAGCCTGCTTGCGCATCGCGGTCATCTGGGCGACCGTGGTGCCAGCGTATTCGGCTGCGATCAAGGAGTGGGCCTTGGCGGCGATGTCTGCCAGCTCCGCGACTACTTCTTGCTTCTGGGACAGATTGAGAGCCATTGCACTCCTCCGATTGAACTCCGCTTACGGCTCCTGCCGTGTGCGGTCCTGTGCGGCATCCGTCCTGGACGCCGGGAACATCGGAATGATGTTCCGGGGGGTGGGCCGTTCTAGACCTGGAGTGGGCCAACCTGGGTAACCCCAGACGTGCGTGAACCAGAAAAACTCCAGAAGGGCACCATCTACGCAGGGTGATTCCGGGGAATCGATTAAGCGTTCGTGACTGCTCCGGCGGCGACTCCCTGCCAAATCGAGCTTCCGTGCCCGTCGCCGGCATACCACGACCGCACCTGCGGTCTTTGACGGCTACCACCGGCGATGGGTTGCCGGCGATGCCTTCAAATGTCACGGTCGCGGGACCCGAGGGGCCCGCGACCGCTTGAAACGATTACTTCAGGCTCAGCGACGACTGGTCGACGGTGACGCCCGGGCCCATCGTCGAGCTGACCGACACCTTCTGCAGGTACAGGCCCTTCGAGGTGGCCGGCTTGGCCTTGATCAGGTCCAGCAGCAGCGCGGTCAGGTTCGACTTCAGCGCGTCTTCGGCGAAGTCGGCCTTGCCGATGGTGCAGTGGATGATGCCGGCCTTGTCGGTGCGGTAACGCACCTGACCCGACTTGGCATTCTTCACAGCCTCACCCGGGTTCGGGGAGACGGTGCCGACCTTCGGGTTCGGCATCAGGCCGCGCGGGCCCAGCACGGTACCCAGCTTGCCGACGACGCGCATTGCGTCCGGGGTCGCGATCACGACGTCGTAGTTCAGATCGCCGGCCTGCATCTTCTCGGCCAGGTCGTCCATACCGACGGCTTCGGCACCAGCGGCCAGGGCTTCATCAGCCTTGGCACCGGCCGGAGCGAAGACAGCGACGCGGACCGACTTGCCGGTACCCGCCGGCAGCACGGTGGAGCCACGGACCTGCTGGTCGGACTTCTTCGCGTCGACGCCCAGGCGCACAGCGACGTCGATCGACTCGACGAACTTGGCCTTGGTGGCGGTCTTCAGGATGTTGATTGCGTCCTCGAAGGCATACGCCTTGCCCGGGACAACGGCGGCCTTGATGGCCTTTTCGCGCTTGTTCTGTGCCATCTGATTAACCCTCCACCACGAGGCCCATGGAACGGGCAGAGCCAGCGATGGTACGCACGGCGGCGTCCAGGTCGGCGGCAGTCAGATCCGGTTCCTTCGCCTTGGCGATCTCTTCCAGCTGCTTACGGGTGACCTTGCCGACCTTCTCGGTGTTCGGGCGCTTGGAGCCCGACGAGATGCCAGCGGCCTTCTTCAGCAGGGTGGTGGCCGGAGTGCTCTTGGTGATGAAGGTGAACGTACGGTCCGAATAGGCCGTGATGATCACCGGAACCGGCAGACCCGGCTCGAGCTTCTGCGTGGCGGCATTGAAGGCCTTGCAGAATTCCATGATGTTCAGGCCGCGCTGACCCAGCGCAGGACCGACCGGCGGCGAGGGGTTGGCCTGACCGGCCTTCACCTGCAGCTTGATATAACCGACAACTTTCTTTGCCATGTGAGTACTCTCCGGGTGCTAGCGCCTTGCGACAACAGGCTCCCCATCGGACCGGGAATCACGCGTCCCGGCATCGCGTTTTGAAATCATGCCGAAGGCCACCTTTCGGCGGCCTCGTCCCGCAAGCTTCCCAACGGGAGCCGCGCAGCATATCAGGTTTTTTCTTCACATGCCTGAAGCGGCATATGAATACAGATCAGACGGCCTTTTCGACCTGACCGAACTCGAGCTCCACCGGGGTGGCGCGACCGAAGATCAGCACCGAGACGCGCAGACGGCTCTTCTCGTAGTTGACCTCTTCGACGACACCATTGAAGTCGTTGAACGGACCCTCGGTGACGCGGACCATCTGGCCCGGCTCGAACAGCACCTTCGGACGCGGCTTCTCGACGCCTTCCTGGACACGGTTCAGGATCGCCTCGGCCTCGGAATCTGCGATCGGCAGCGGACGATCAGCGGTTCCGCCGATGAAGCCCATGACGCGCGGAGTTTCCTTGACCAGATGCCAGCTTTCGTTGTCGATGCGCGGAATACCCGCCTCTTCGTGGGTCTCGATCTGGACCAGCACGTAACCCGGGAAGAACTTGCGCTCGGAACGGCGCTTCTGGCCGGCGCGCATTTCGATCACTTCCTCGGTCGGAACCAGGACGTCGCCGAAGCGCTCTTCCATGCCGTCACGGACGATGCGATCGCGCAGAGCCTGCGCCACCGACTTCTCGAAGCCCGAATAGGCGTGAACGACGTACCAACGCTTCATGCATTTCTCCTTAGCGGCTCAGGAACCACTGAGTCAGTTTCTGGATGAAGAAGTCGAACCCACCCAGCAGCAGGCTGAGGATCAGGACGACGACAATCACCACCCAGGTCATGCGAATGGCTTCCTGGCGGGTCGGCCAAACCACTTTACGCAGTTCGAAGCGCGACTCGGAGAGGAATTCGCGGGTGTCGCGCCCCTTGCCGGTCAGCATGAACACGCCGATACCGCCAACCAGGCCGACCACGACCGCCAACGCACGCAGCTGACCCGTCCACGAGCCCAGCTGGGCAGCGCGACCGGAATCGGCGGAGAACCAGAACCAGACGAACAGACCTGCCAGCACCAGCAACGATGCGAGGACGTACTTGACGATATCCCCGCCTTGCGCGGAGGTGTCCTTGGAATGTTCGATCTTGCTATTCATCAGGCTGTGTCTGCTTTAGCGGCAGGGCCGCTGGGTAAGGTGGGCAGATGGCACGCCAGGAGGGACTCGAACCCCCAACCTGCGGTTTTGGAGACCGCTGCTCTGCCAATTGAGCTACTGGCGTACGTAGAAAACTTGCCTTCCCTTAGACGGCGAAGGCGGACCGAGGTTCCCGGCCCGCCACTCGCCAGACCGGCAGCGCTATGCGACCGCCGGCATGCAGGCTTACTCGAGGATGGTGGCAACCACGCCAGCACCGACGGTACGGCCACCTTCGCGGATTGCGAAGCGCAGGCCGGCGTCCATGGCGACCGGGTTGATCAGGGTGACAACCATCTTGATGTTGTCGCCCGGCATCACCATCTCGACGCCTTCCGGCAGCTCAACCGCACCGGTGATGTCGGTGGTACGGAAGTAGAACTGCGGACGGTAGCCCTTGAAGAACGGGGTGTGACGGCCGCCCTCGTCCTTCGACAGAACGTAGACTTCGGCGTCGAACTTGGTGTGCGGCTTGATCGAACCCGGCTTGGCCAGAACCTGGCCACGCTCGACGTCGTCACGCTTGGTGCCGCGCAGCAGCAGACCGGCGTTGTCACCTGCCTGACCCTGGTCCAGCAGCTTGCGGAACATTTCCACGCCGGTCACGGTGGTCTTCTGCACCGGACGGATGCCGACGATTTCGATTTCTTCGCCGACCTTGATCACGCCGCGCTCGATACGACCGGTCACCACGGTGCCGCGGCCCGAGATCGAGAACACGTCTTCGACCGGCATCAGGAATGCCTTGTCGACGTCACGCTCCGGGGTCGGGATCCAGGTGTCCAGCGCCTCGACCAGCTTGATGACGGCCGGCACGCCGATGTCGCTCTGGTCGCCTTCCAGCGCCAGACGGGCCGAACCCGAGATGATCGGGGTGTCGTCGCCCGGGAAGTCGTACTTGCTCAGCAGCTCGCGGACTTCCATTTCGACCAGTTCCAGCAGCTCGGCATCGTCAACCATGTCGGCCTTGTTCAGGAACACGACGATGTACGGCACGCCGACCTGACGCGACAGCAGGATGTGCTCGCGGGTCTGCGGCATCGGGCCGTCAGCGGCCGAGCACACCAGGATCGCGCCGTCCATCTGGGCAGCACCGGTGATCATGTTCTTGACGTAGTCAGCATGGCCCGGGCAATCGACGTGGGCGTAGTGACGAACGGTGGATTCGTATTCGACGTGCGCGGTCGAGATCGTGATGCCACGTGCCTTTTCTTCCGGCGCGGCGTCGATCGCGGAGTAATCCTTGAACTCGCCACCAAAGCGCTCTGCACCGATCTTGGTCAGTGCGGCGGTCAGCGTGGTCTTGCCGTGGTCGACGTGACCGATGGTGCCGACGTTGACGTGCGGCTTGGTGCGCTCGAACTTACCCTTGGCCATGGCTGCTTATCTCGAATTCGTCTGGTGTGGTGCTGAAGATGGTGCTCACAAAAGGAATCGAACCTTCGACCTCTTCCTTACCAAGGAAGTGCTCTACCGACTGAGCTATGTGAGCGAGTTTTGCATTATGGCATGAACTCGATAATATTCAAAGTTCACTCAATGGAGCGGGAGACGGGGATCGAACCCGCACCATCAGCTTGGAAGGCTGAGGTTCTACCATTGAACTACTCCCGCACCGGGAATGTGCCACAACGTGAAGCTGGTGGAGGGAGGTGGATTCGAACCACCGAAGGCGTAAGCCAGCAGATTTACAGTCTGCCCCCGTTGGCCGCTTGGGTATCCCTCCTTTTACCACCCCGTCCCGTGCCGCCGAAGCGTTGCGGTGTGTGGTGGTGAGCCCGCAATTCTGGAGATGAAGCGGGGGTCTGTCAACGCTTTTTTTCACTTTTTTTCACACGCGTCGCAAACCCCTTGATACGCAAGGGTCTGCTCAGGGCAGTGCGATTGTCTCGTCGGCAAAGATGGCCACATGGGCAACGCCATCGGCCCCGATCCAGCCCCGATACATGCCCTGGGTGTTGAACGGCGTTGCCGCTTTTCCGTCTGCGGAGAGCACGATCGCCCCGCCGTCGCCGCCCATCTGCGGAATCGCGTCGTTGATCACGCCCTTGCCCGCCTGTTCCGGCGATTGACCGAGGTAACGCATGCGCGCGCAGATCTCATGGGCGGCGGCGGTGCGGATGTAGTACTCGCCCCAACCGGTACCCGATACCGCACAGCGCGCATCAGCCCAGGTGCCGGCACCGATGATCGGCGAGTCGCCGACACGGCCATAGCGCTTGTTGGTCATGCCGCCGGTGGAAGTGCCTGCAGCAAGATGCCCCTGTGCATCCAGGGCGACCGCACCGACCGTGCCGAAGTGCTTTGCGGTTTCCAGGTCGGCATGCGCTTGCCCGCTCGCCTCTTCCTTCAATGCACGCTGCAGCTGCTGCCATCGCTTGTCGGTGCGGAAGTAGGCGGGGTCGACCAGGGTCACGCCCTGTTCGGTGGCAAAGGCTTCGGCGCCCTGCCCCACCATCATCACGTGCCTGGACTTCTGCATCACCGTCTGCGCGAGGAGGATCGGGTTGCGCACGCGCTGCACGCCGGCCACCGCGCCGGCTGCCTGGGTGGCGCCATCCATGACCGCCGCGTCCAGTTCATTGCGGCCTTCGTGGGTGAACACCGCGCCCTTGCCCGCGTTGAAGGTCGGATCATCCTCGAGCACGGTGATCGCAGCAGTGACCGCCGCCAATGCCGGACGCCCGGCTGCAAGTTCGGCATGGCCCTTCAGCAATGCCGCCTTCAGCGCAGCGCGCGCGGCCTGTTCTTCCGCCGCAGAGAGATCCTTGCGCTCCACGCCGGCACCGCCGTGGATGACCAGCAGCGGTGATGCGGCGGGTGCGGCCTGGGCCAGCAGTGGCAGGGACAACAGCGCGGACAGCGCCAGGCGCAGTTTCATGGAAGCAGATCTCCAGCAGGAAAGGGATTGGATTGCACGGTAGCGCCGGGCCATGCCCGGTGGAAGGCACAGCGCGGCGGCATCCGCCGGGCATGGCCCGGCGCTACCGGATCATTGGCGGATGACTTCAATCTCGCCGTCGCTGATGTCAGCCAAGGCCTCGTAGGCCGCCTCGGCCTGCAGGTCGTCCAGGCGCATGCGACTGCCGCTGGCAACCACGGTGACCGGCACCGCGTGGAAGCGCAGGGGTTCACCTTCCACCAGCCGATCGGCATCGCGTCCGGGGCTGACCACCCAGACCTTGCCTTCGCCGTCGGCGCTGTAGACCTGCGCCTGGCCGTCAGGCTCCACGCACAGGGCCGTGTCTTCATCGACGCCGATGCCGACCATGTCCGGGTCACCACTGTCATGCGCGGCGCGGGCCACGAACACGATCAGGCGGCCGAGACGGTCGCGCTTGTCGAAGTGGGTGTCGGTGACCACCCGCTGCAGGTAGGGCAACTGCAGGAAGCCGCGGTCCAGGGTCACGGCCTCGCCCATCGGGTCGGCCATGGCGCTGGCCGAATCTATGCTGCCGCCATCCAGCGCGCCATAGGCGTAGCCGCCGAGGATGGCCAGGCCGGCGCTGGTACCGGCAATCGGCTTGCCGGCGCGCACGTGGGCATTCAGTGCGCGATTAAGCGCGGTGCCCTTCCAGAAGCGGATGTAGCGGGACTGATCGCCGCCGGCGATGAAGATCGCATCGGCCGCAGCCACGACCCGCAGCACGGCCGGGTCGTCGGCGCCGCGGCGGCTGTCGAACACCAGGGTCTGCACGGCGGTGGTGCCGCCGATCTCGCGGTACAGGCGGTCCTGCAGCTCATCGGTGCCGGAGGCGCGCAGGATCAGCACGCGACCATTGCCGGCCTGGCGCAGCCACCACTGGAAGGCCTCGGGGACCCATTCGCCGCCGCCCATCAGCATCATCGCGGGGGCGCGCGGACCGGGCCGCGGCGCATCCAGATCACCCACTTCGTAGTAGGCGAAGCCCGGCTCCATCAGCTCCTGTGCAGCTGCTGGCGAGGACCAGCAGAGCACCGACAGCAGCAAGGCGAGGAGCGGGCCACGCAGCCCGTAGCGAAGGCGTCGCATCTTGATCTCCCTGAACAAAGACGACCTGCAACCGTTTTCACTCTTTGCCAGACATGTTCCCAGTAGTCAAGGACATGAAAAAGGCGTTAAATGCGCGCGCCCATTGCTGAAATGTGAATGGGGGACAGGGCCCCTCCTCTGCGGGCCGGCATTACTTCCGAGAATTTCTCATGCGTAGACAGGCGATGGCGTGGTCGATCCAGCTGGCGTTGATGGGCGTTGCTGCTTCGGCGGCGGCGCAGACTCCCGTTTCCTCTTCGGTACAACAGCTGGATGCGGTGCAGGTGACCGGCTCACGCATCCCGCGCGCCCAGGTGGAGGGGCCGGCGCCGATCACTGTCATCAACGCAGAGCAGATCCGCTCCAGCGGCTTCACCACCGTGCCGGACGTGCTGCGCGCGATGACCCAGAACGGCGGTGAGACGCAGAGCCAGCAGTCCTCCGGCGGTGCCGATTTCTCGCCGGGTGCGCAGCAGGTCGACCTGCGTGGGCTGGGGCCGAACCACACCCTGGTGCTGGTCAACGGCCGTCGCATCGCCGACTTCCCGATGCCGTTCAAGGGCCGCAGCAACTTCACCGATGTGTCCAACATCCCGCTGGGCATGATCGACCGCATTGAAGTGCTGACCGGCAGCGCGTCGGCGATCTACGGTTCGGATGCGATCGCAGGCGTGGTCAATTTCATCCTGAAGAAGAAGGCCGATGGCACCACCATCGACATGCGCATGGGCACCACTACCGAAGGCGGTGGTGAATCGTTCGACATGAGCCTGGCCAGCGGCTTCAGCAGTGGCAACTTCAACGCGGTGTACAGCGTCGAACTGCAGTCGCAGACGCCGCTGTGGGCCTACGACCGCGACATCCAGGACTCGACCCAGGACGGCCCGACCGAAGGCGCGCGCATCGCCCGTCGTTCCTACCTGCGCACCGATTACAACGATGACTACCTGGACCCGGGCGCAGCGACCTGTGATGCACTGTCCGCGCAGAACCAGGGCAGCACCTACCGCGCGTTCCGCCCCCGCTACGGCTACTACTGTGGCAGCGACAGCGCGATCGGCTACGGCACGATCCTCAGCAAGCGCCGCGGCGCCAACGGCTATGCCTCGCTCAGCTACGACTTCGACAACGGCCAGCAGTGGTTCGCCGACGTGCAGCTGGGCTACCACACGATGTCGCTGATGCGCGATGTCACCAAGTGGGGCCGCATGGCCGCCGACGGCGACGAGTCGGGTTACTTCAACAATGAAGCGACCGGCGAGATCGAGTTCTGGCAGCGCCAGTTCTCGCCCGAGGAAATGGGCGGGCTGGACAATGCAATGGTGCGCAGCACGCAGAAGACCTTCAGCGTGACCACCGGCTTCAAGGGCAACCTGACCGGCAGCTGGGACTACGAAGCGTCACTGAGCCATTCGCAGTACCAGTCGCGGATCAGCTGGGCGCAGATCATCGCGTCCAAGGCCAACGACCTGTTCCTGGGCCCGCAGCTGGGCGAGGACGATGACGGCTTCCCGATCTACAACGCCGATCCGTCGCGCCTGTACCGGCCGCTGACCCGTGCCGAGTACGATTCGATCGCCGCACGCACCACCTATACGCCGAAGTCGCGCACCGAGACAGCGGCGTTGACGCTGACCAATGGTTCGCTGTTCACCCTGCCCGGTGGCGATGCCGGCTTTGCCGCGACGGTGGAGGTGGGCCAGCAGGCCTATGCACTCAACCCGGACCCGCTGGCGACCGGCTATTACTACTACAGCTGGAAGGATTCGGACGGCAAGGGCTCGCGCAACCGCTGGGCGACTGCTGCCGAGCTGCGCATGCCGCTGCATGAAACGGTCAACCTGAGCGTTGCCGGCCGTTACGACCAGTACCGCTATTCGGGCCACACCATCGGCAAGGCCACCTGGAGCGGTGGCCTGGAATGGCGTCCGATCGACACGCTGCTGGTGCGCGGTTCGTACGGCACCGCGTTCCGCGCGCCGGACCTGCATTATGTCTTCGCCGGCCCGGGCAACGACGAGACCAGCGCGGAAGATCTGTACAACTGCCGCGCCGATGCCGCCGATGACTGCGCTGATTACGAGCGCAACGTGATCCGCAGCCGCAGTGGCAACCGCGAGCTGGAGCCGGAAACCAGCACCTCCTGGAGCGCTGGCTTCGTGTGGTCGCCGGCTATCGGCCTGGACCTGTCGGCCGACTGGTTCAACATCGACATGCGCGACCAGGTGCAGGACATGGACGTACGCACGATCCTGGCCAACGAGGCGAACTGCCGGCTGGGCAGCGCCGACCCCGCCTCGCCGACCTGCGTGGACGCCCTGGCCCGCATCACCCGCACTGCCGATGGCCGTCTGTACGGCGTGCATGTGAACCCGATCAACGTTGCGCGCGAGTCCACCTCCGGCATCGACGTCGGCCTGCGTTACCGCCTGCAGACCGGCATCGGCGACTTCATCTTCAATGGCACCCACACCTGGGTGAAGAAGCATGACTTCCAGCGTTATGCCGGTGATGTGACCCAGGACCAGTTCGCGATCAACAGCGGTTTCGATATTCCCCGCACCAAGACCAGTGTCAGCGTGACCTGGGAGAAGGATGCCTGGTCTGCCACCGTGTACGGCTCGCGCCTGGGCAAGCTGCCGACCTCGGACAGCTACGACCAGGTGTTCGATGAGGAAAGCGGCGACAGCCCGTGGATCAAGGCAACCTACCGCTACAACGCCTCGCTGCAGTACCGCTTCGACGATCACTCGCGGTTGTCGCTGTCGGTGGTCAATGTGTTCAACAAGATGCCGCCGAAGGACAAGACCTATACGGCGTATCCGTACTACGACGTGTCCTGGTTCGACAGCGTCGGCCGCACCATCAACCTGCAGTACACGCACAGGTTCGGCGGCAGCGCGCTGTAAAGGCGCCCCTGCTGGCTGCACGCCTCGGACCCCCGCTTCGGCGGGGGTCTTTTTTTGAGCGCCGGCCCAGCGCCAGCCTGAACGGTTCCCCGCCGGTGGTCTCCTGCACGGGATACAGGCCGCTTTTTAGGACATGGCTGATTCCGGGCGGGTGACCGTCCTCCCTAGGATCGGTGCATGTTCCGACTCCCTCGCCCTTCCCTGCCCCTGGTCGCACCGCCGACCACCGCTTCGGTGCTGCTGCGCTGGCTGACGGTGTGCGTGTTCCTGTGCCTGGCGGCCGCCACCGGCTTCTACCTGCTGACCGCGTTGACCGAAGACATCTCCAGCCACCGCCGCGACATGAATGCTGCCGCGTACAAGGCGCAGATCTATTTCGACCAGCGCGAAGCCCTGCTGCGCTACCTGGGCGATTCGGTAGTGGTGGGTGATCCGTCGGTGCCGTCCAGCGAGGGCGTACGCCAGCTGCCATTGGACGGACCGGGTGGCAAGCCGGGCCAGCGCCTGCTGCTGTCGCCGCGCGCGGAGCACACGCTGCAGACCCTGCAGACCCATCTGCTGCTGGTCGATGCGCAGGGAACGCATTGGCTGGCTGGCGGCCAGGCCGACGTTGACATCGCCGGCCTGCCCACGTTGCAGGTGCTGCGGCAGCGCAGCGGCACGCTTGCCGGTACCGATCCGGTGTACTGGCTGCGCGCGGGCGATGCCGGGGTCGCCCTGGCACAACCGGTGCAGGCCGGACCGCAGCCGAGCCAGTGGCTGATGCTGCTGCTGGACAGTGCGGCCGCCGCGGACATGATCGATGGCCAGGGCATCGGCGGCTACGCCCTGCTGGACCGCGACGGGCAGCCCGCGCTGTCGAGCCTGGCACCGCGGCTGGACAGCGCAGGCTGGAAAGCACTGCAGCAGCGCCAGGACGACAGTTTCGGCGTGCTCTGGAGCACGGGTCTGCCGCGCGGCGTGGCCCTGGTGAAGGGCGTGGGCAATGACGGCTGGCGGCTGGTCTATCACCTGCCTCCGCGCCTGCTGCTCGGCGACATGGCGACTTCGCTGCTGATCGGCAGTGCCTTGCTGCTGCTGGCTGGCATTGCCCTGCGCCTGCTGCGGCACCGCGTCGACCGCCAGTTGATCCAGCCAGCCCTGCTGCAGCATCGGCGCTTGCTGGAAAGCCTGGACTTCAGTTCCACGGTGATCGACCTGGCGCCGGTCGGCATCTGCGTCCTGCGTCGCAGCGACCGCCAGTTGCTGCTGTCCAACCAGCTGCTGCGCGACTGGCTGGGCGAGGACGGCACCGACAGCGATTGGCAGGCACCGTGGCGCGGGCATGCCGGCGAACGCGGCCGCGGGCTGGAGTTCACCGCGCGCGACGGTCGCCAGCTGCAGGTGCTGCATGCGGCCTGCCGCTACCAGGATGACGACGTGCTGCTGTGCGTGTTCCATGACATCTCACGCCATCGGCAGGCACAGGCGGCGCTGTCGTCGGCGCGGCAGGCGGCCGACGCCGCCAACCAGGCCAAGAGCGCGTTCCTGGCAACCATGAGCCATGAAATCCGCACCCCACTGTACGGAGTGCTTGGCACGCTGGAGCTGCTCGGCCGCACGCCGCTGGATTCGCGTCAGTCGCAGTACCTGCGCACCATCGAGAGTTCCTCGTCGGTGTTGCTGCAGCTGATCAGCGACGTACTGGATGTGTCCAAGATCGAGTCGGGGCAGCTGAGCCTGGAGCCGGCATCGTTCTCGCCGCGCGAGCTGACCGAGAGCGTGCTGCGCAGCTTCGCTGCTGCGGCCACGCGCAAGGGCCTGCAGGTACTGGTCTGCACCGATCCGCGATTGCCGACACGGGTGCTTGGCGATGCCGACCGGATCCGCCAGGTGCTGGGCAACCTGCTCAGCAACGCCATCAAGTTCACCGAGCATGGCCGGGTGGTGCTGCGCGCGCGCCTGGTGCAGCGCGAAGGCGAGTCGAGCGTGCTGGCCTGGCAGGTCACCGATACCGGCGTGGGCATCGCGACCGAGGAACAGGCACGACTGTTCGAGCCCTTCCGCCAGGTCCGGGGCGCGGCCAGCGCGCAGGGCACCGGGCTGGGCCTGTCGATCAGCGACCGGCTGGTGCGGTTGATGAGTGGCGAACTGCGCGTGGTCAGCGAACCGGGACTGGGCAGCAGTTTCACCGTGCGCCTGCCCTTGCCGGTGCTGGCCGCGACCGAGGATGGCCCGGCATTGCTGGCCGAACCGCCGGTCTACGTGCGCGGCCGCGACCGCGAGCTGGTCGACAGTGCCTGTGGCTGGCTGCGACGTTGGGGTGCCAATGCGCAGCCGCTGCAGGGCGACCCTGCCCTGCTCGACCACGCCGGGGCGATCCTGATGGATGGCGAGGCGGAACAGCCGCTGGCGTGGCAGGGCCCGCGAGTGCTGGCCTCCATCGATGGTGGCGACCAACCCGCACCCACCGCCGATGGCGCGCTGCTGGTCACCCTGCATGGCATGTCCTCGATCGCCCTGGCGGTCGCACGCCAGCAGCGGCAATGCGCAACGCTGCCGACCGCAGCGCGCGATGTGCAACCGGGCCCGCTGGGACTGCGGGTGCTGGCCGTGGAAGACAATCCGATCAACCGGGTGATCCTGGCCGAACAGCTGCAGGCCCTGGGCTGCGAGGTGGAGCTTGCGCAGGATGGCGTGGAGGCGTTGCAGCTGTGCCAGACCCATGATTTCGACCTGGTGGTCACCGACATCAACATGCCGCGCATGGACGGCCATACCCTGGCGCGCCGGCTGCGGGCAGAGGGCAACCTGCTGCCGGTGATCGGCGCCACCGCCAACGCGACCGCCGAAGAGCGCGAGCGCTGCCTGGCCAGCGGCATGCAGGGCTATCTGAGCAAACCCATCGACATCGCACGCCTGCGTCAGGCGCTTTCCGCCGTTCGCCAAGGAGATCCCGCATGACCCGCCGTGTCCTGATCCTGGAAGACCAGCCCTTCCAACGCGGTTACCTCGTCAATCTGTTCAGCGCGCGCGCCGGCGTGCAGGTCGACGCCTGCGAAGACGTGGACGCGGCGATCGCGCTTTGTGCCTGCCAGGCCTACGACCTGGTGGTGAGCGATCTGTTGATGCCCGGCCAGGATGGCATCCAGTTCATCCAGGCGCTGGCCGCGCAACCGCGCCCGCCGCGGCTTGCCGTGGTCAGCGCAGCTTCGCGGAGGATGATGAGTTCGGCGCGGTTGATGGCCGAATCACTGGGCTTGGACGTGGTCGGCCTGCTGGCCAAGCCGGTCGCTGCCAGCGATGTCGATGCACTGCTCGATGCACTGGCCCAGACACGGCCAGCGGTGCGGACCAGCCCTGCGGCGCTGACGCCCGAGCCGGACGCGGCGCAGCTGCGGCAGGCGCTGGCCGACGGCAGCCTGACCGCCTGGTTCCAGCCGAAGAAGTCGTTGCAGTCCGGGCGCGTGGTTGCCGCCGAGGCACTGGTGCGCTGGCGCCACCCGCAGCTGGGGACGCTGGCGCCCGGCAGTTTCCTGCCGGCGCTGTGCCGCCATGGCCTGGAGGGCGAACTGCTGCGCGCGATGCTCACCGCCAGCATCCAAGCGCAGGCGCGCTGGCGCGCGCAGGGATTCCGCGTGCCGGTATCGATCAACCTGCCGCCGCACCTGCTGGAGCAGTCCGATCTTCCGGATGAACTGCTGGCGTTGACCCTGGCCGCGGGTGGCAATCCGGCGGATCTTTGCTTCGAACTGATGGAGAACAGCACCACCCGGCACGTCAGCGACTTCTATGCAGGCGCGTGCCGGTTGCGGATGAAGGGGTTCGGCCTGGCCCAGGACGACTTCGGCCAAGGGCTGAGCTCGGTGCACAACCTGGTCAACACACCCTTCACCGAGGTCAAGATCGATCGTGCGCTGGTCAGCGGTTGCGCGCGTGATCCCGCCCTGCACCTGACCTTGACCACCGTGATCGCGCTGGCCAACCAGCTCGGCCTGACAATCGTTGCCGAAGGCGTGGAGAGCGATGCCGATCTGGCCGCGCTGCGTCAGCTCGGCTGCAACCAGGTACAGGGTTTCCTGATTTCGCAGGCGCTGCCCTCGGACGACTTCACCCGTCTGCTGGACGAAGAGGTTCCCCATGCGGCCACTGCCAGCAACCGGGCCGCTTCGCGCTGACAGGCGCGGTGGAAAGGCTTCACAATCCCATCAAGAGTCTTTGACGATCCTCTCTGCGCGGCGGTACCGGCCGTGCCCTGGGCCCTTCGGGCCGCCATCGACCGCCTACTGCTCCGAGACCTGTCCATGCCGGCCGAGGCCGCTCCCGTACGCCGACTCGCCCGCCGCTCCCTGCGTGTACATGCGCTGTTGATTGGCGTGGTGGTGCTGGCCACCCTGCAGGCCGGCCTGCTGCTGTCCACCGGCAGCCAGCTGTTCAACGAAGAACAGAGCAAGATCCGCTATCACTTCCGTCGCCTGGACGGCACGCTGCAGGAACAGGAACGCTTCCTGCGGCAATGGCGCCTGCATGACGTGGGTAATGGCGGGCAGGCCGTGGACGACGCCGCCTCAAGTGCACAGCCCAGCCCGTTGTTCGCCAGTTTCGCGCGGATCGGTGGCGACGGCGGCGCCCCGACACAGGCAACGGCCGAACTGGGCGACCGCTTCCTGCGCTTCTACGGTGCTTTCTGGGCGGCCTCCCGGTTTCCACCGCCGCAGTGCCTGCTGGTCGATGGCCAGGGCCGCCGTGGCCTGCTTGCACCGATCCAGACCGTGCGTGGTGACCCGGGTCAGAGCAGCCCGCATCACCTGCAACCAGCACTGACCGCCATCCACCAGGTTCTGCGCGAACGGCCGGCGCTGCGCCGCGGCAACGTGGTGTGGACGCCGGTGGCCTGGCGCGAGGGACAGACCCGGCTGCTTGCCATCGCGCACGCACCGCAGGATGCCCGCCTGTGGGGCGAGAGCGAGGACGAGTCGCTGGCCGCAGTGGCCTGCCTGCTGGATCCCGGCCGCGTTGATGACTACCGCCAGGTGATGGGTACGCCGGTGTTCGAACGGATGTCGCTGTTCGATGGCAACGGCCGCCTGCTGCTCGGTGATGCCAGCGATGCCAGCCGCGCCGGTACATCCTGGCGCGCGGGCCTGGACGGCCTGCTGTTCCGCATGCGCAGCGAACAGGGCTGGCTGGCGGTGTATCACGTGGGCTGGCAGCAGGTGTTCCAGCACCCGCGCGGGCCGCTGCTGGGCAGCATGGTGGTGGCGCTGCTGCTGGCCACCGGTGGCATGCTGATCCTGCGTGCCTACCGGCGCTCGGTGATCGAGCCACTGCGCCGCAACCATGCACGATTGCTGGAAAGCGAGGCCTTCAGCCGCACCATCCTCGACAACGCGCCGATCGGGTTGTGCCTGCTGCGCCGTACCGATGGCCGTGTGCTGCTGGACAACGCGCTGGCGCGTCGGTGGCTGGGGGAAGACCACGACGACGGTGGCTGGCACGGCCCCTGGCGACGCATCGTGCTCGCCGCTGGCGGCACCACGGCGGGCGATGGCCTGGCCTACACCACGCCGGACAACCGCCATCTGCTGATCACCGCGACGCCCGCGCGCTATCGCGGCGAACCCGCCGTGCTGTGCCTGTTCATCGACCTCAGCAGCCAGCACGAGGCCGAGCAGGTGCTGCAGCAGGCACGGCGAGCGGCCGACCAGGCGAACCGGGCCAAGAGCCAGTTCCTGGCCACCATGAGCCATGAGATACGCACCCCGCTGTACGGCGTGCTCGGCACGCTGGAGCTGCTGGGCCTGACCCCGCTGGATGCGCGCCAGCAGGACTACCTGGACACGATCCAGCGTTCGTCATCGACGTTGATGCAGCTGATCAGCGACATCCTGGATGTCAGCAAGGCCGAGGCCGACCAGCTGAGCCTGGAACCCGGCGCGTTCGATCCGGTGCGGTTGACCGAAGACGCGCTGGACTCCTACGCCGCTGCCGCCGCACACAAGGGCCTGCAGTTCTACGCCTGCATCGATCCGGACGTACCGGCTGCGGTCAACGGTGACGCCGCGCGCATCCGCCAGATCCTCAACAACCTGATCAGCAACGCGCTGAAGTTCACCGACAGCGGCCGGGTCGTGGTACGACTGGGTGCGCAGCGCATTGACGACCGCTGCTGGCTGCGCTGGCAGGTAGCCGATACCGGGATCGGCATTGCCAGCGAGCACCAGGCACATCTGTTCGAACCTTTCTTCCAGGCCAACCCCGGTACCGACGCCATGCGCGGCACCGGATTGGGCCTGGCGATCTGTGCGCATCTGACCACGATGATGGAAGGCCACCTGCGGGTGGTCAGCGAAAGCGGCCTGGGCAGCAGTTTCTCGGTCGAACTGCCGCTGCCCGAGGCAACACCCGATCCGCTGCAGGCGGCTTCACCCCGATTGCCGGCAGCATTGCCGGTGCAGGTTCGTGGCAGCGTCCGCGAGTTCGCACAATCGATATGCGAGCGCTTGCAGCAGCGCGGCGCACAGGCCAGCATGCATCGCGATGATGCGCCGGAGCTTGTCGATCCCGGCACGGTGATGCTCGACCTTGTGCTGGACGAGGGTACGCCCACGTGGACTGGACCGCAGGTGGTGGCCTGCCGCGAAGGCGGAATGCAGCCGCAACGAGTGCAGGGGCATTGGCAGGTCGGCGTGCATCGTCTGGATGCGATCGTGCTCGCGCTGGCGGCTGCAGGCGGGCGAACCTTGCCCGCCGAGGTCAACGGACGTCTGCCGGCGCCACGCAGTTTCGGGCTGCAGGTCCTTGTCGCCGAAGACAACCCGATCAACCAGGCGATCCTGCGTGACCAGCTGGAACAGCTCGGCTGCCACGCCGTGGTCGCCAGTGACGGCAATGAAGCCCTGCACTATTGGCCACAGCGTCCCTTCGCCCTGGTGTTGACCGACCTCAACATGCCGGGACTGGACGGTTACGGTCTGGCCCGTGCACTGCGCGCGCGTGGGGTTGACGTACCGATCCATGGCGCAACCGCCAACGCCGACCCGGCGGAGCGGCAGCGTTGCCATGACGCGGGGATGCAGGGCGTGCTGGTCAAGCCGATCACCCTGGCAGCACTGCAGCGGCTGCTGAGCCAGGTTGCAGCCCAGCCGCACAGCGAACCCATCGACGACCGAGCCGATGCTCCCCTGCAGGTTCCGGAAAAAATGCAGGCGTTGTTCGTGCAGACCATGCAGGCCGACCTGGACAGCCTGCGGCGGGCGATCGACGATGGCGCCCCCGAACGCGTGGCACAGGTACTGCACCGCATCCGCGGCGCACTGGTGATCGTTGGCGCACCGGCGCTGGTGGCATACGGCCAGCAGATCGAACAGCAGATCGGCGACGGCGACGCGCTGCCTGCCCTCGCTACGGCGCTCGACCATTTCCAACGGCGCCTGCAGCGGCTGCTGCAACCGTTGGTGCACGTCGCCGCCCCCTCATCCCCCAGCAAGCCGACACCGCCATGACCACCCGCATCCTCATCGCTGACGACCACCCGATCGTGCTTGCCGGCATCCGCGATGTGCTGGCCGGCGAACTGGACCTGGACGTGGTCGGCGAGGCCGCCGATCCAGCGACCTTGATCGAGCTGATGACGAGCACCCTGCCCCATGCGGTGATCACCGACTACAGCATGCCCGGGGGTGACAGCTTCGGCGATGGCATCAAGCTGATCTCGTTCCTGCGCCGCAGCTTCCCCGATGTGCGTCTGCTTGTGTTGACGATGGTCTCCAATCCCTCACTGGTGGCGGCCATGTACGCAGCCGGTGCCAGCGGCGTGGTGCTCAAGAGCCACGGCCTGGGCAGCCTGGTGCAGGCGCTGCGCACGGTGCTGGCCGACCGCGTCTACCGTCCACCTGGCCTGCTGCCGGTTGCGGCCGCAGAACCGGCCGATGCCGAGGCGGTGCTGGCGCGCCTTTCGCCGCGCGAACTGGAAGTCATCCGTCTGTTCACCGGCGGCATGAGCGTGGGCGACATCGCCCGCCAGCTGCAGCGCAGTGCGAAGACGGTCAGCACGCAGAAAATCAACGCGATGCGCAAGCTGGGCGTGGACAGCGACCAGGCGCTGATCGAGTACTGCCTGCAGTCGTCGATGTTCGGCTGAGGCCTCCACATCGCTGAACCGTGCCCCGCCCCTGTGCAGGGCACGACGTGCTTTAGGAAACGCCTGATTCCATCGGACAGGGCTGATTTCTAGTCTGGATGCATCCCGCCACGGTGACGATTTCCTCTCGTCATCGCGTTGCCGGCGGGAGCGAAACCGGATGGCGCCTGCAGTGGCCATCGCACCCGGTTTCCACAGCGACGCGGCCCTGCCGCGCCAGATCGCGCAGCCGCGCTGCGCCCTGCCACAGGAATCCACCAGCATGAACGCCTCTCCCCCACGGCGCCGCCGTGCGTCCGCCTGCGCGCGCGCTTCGCGCTTCCCCTTGATTCCCAGCCTGCTGGCCAGCGCGCTGTGGGCCGCCCTGCCCGTGCACGCGGCCGAACTGCAGGGGCCGTTGAAGGTTACCGATGGCGGCAGCCTGCAGCTGGGCGCCGACGACACCCTGTCACACAGTGCTGGTGGCTACGCCCTAGAGGCCAATGGTGTCGGCAGCACCATTACCGTCAATGGCAGCTGGATCTCCAGCAACGGAGGCGGCAGCGGCATCCTTGCCAGCGCCGGCGGCAGCGTCCTGATCGAGGGCGGCATCCTGCAGGTCGGCGATGGCAGCACCACCGTCGGCTATGCGCTGAACGCCAGCGGTGCGGGCAGTGTGATCCGGGCCAACAACCTGGTCATCAATGCCTATCGCAACGGCTCCGGCTACGGCACGGTCAATGCCACCGGCGGTGGCAAGGTGTGGTTGAACGGTGGCAGTATCAGCAGCGGCGGGCACGCGCTGTATTCCACTGGGCGCGGCAGCGAGCTGCACGTGGCCGGTACGGAGATCAATGGCGGTGCCAACAGCGCGGTGTACGCCGAGGGTGGCGCGCTGCTGTCGCTGGAATCGCTGAAGATGACCTTCGCCGACGCCAGCAACGGCTACAGCGGCCGATTGTCCTCCGATGGCAGCGGCAGCGTGCTGTCGCTGCGCGACGTGGACGTGGTCAACGGCTACTTCGATATCGACAACGGTGGCACGCTGCAGATCGTGGGCGGCAGTGCCAGCAGCAGCGGCAGCAGCATCCGCCTGCTCGGCAACAGAATCAACCGCGTATACTCCACCGCCGATATCACCGGCGGCCGCTTCGAGACCGTCGGCGGCTATGGCGTCAACGTCAACAGCTGGGCGAAGCTGACCGCCAACGGCGCCCACTTCACCGTGCGCGATGGTTATTCCGGCATCTGGCTGTCCGGCGCGGACTCGCTGGCCGACCTCACCGATACCACGCTCAGCACCTACGGCGACAACGGCTACGGCCACGGCGTGGACGTCTGGGGCGGTACCGCCACGATCACCGGCGGCAGCATCGACACCCACGGCGACGGGGTCTACGGCCTGCGCGCCTCGGGCAGCAATCCACCGACGCCCTATTCGCGCATCCGTGCCAAGGATCTGGACATCACCACCTACGGCACCGGCGGCGGCGGCGTCTTCCTCGGTGGCAGCACGGCCGATGCGCAGCTGGACGGAGGCTCGATCACCACGCGGGGTGCCTCCTCGTTCGGCATCGTGCAGATGAACACCGCCAAGCTCACCGCCGACAACCTGAGCATCCATGCACAAGGGACGAACTCGGGTGCCTATCGCTCCTACATCACGGTGTTCGGGCCGTACTGGGACCGTCTGGTGTTCAACAACAGCACCCTGCAGACCCAGGACGGTCCCGCGCTGTGGCTGCAGGGCAGCAACCACGAGCTGACGCTCAACAACACCGATGTCGTCGCGCGCCAGCAGGACAGCCTCGACGGTGGCCGCCTGCTACGGGTGAGCGACACGGTGTTCACCGATGGAAGCTCGGTCGCCACCGCGGACATTGTTTTCACTGCCGACAACAGCCGCCTGACCGGCGATGTCGTGGTCGACAGCGCCACCGCCAACGTGCAGATGACGCTGCGCAACGGCACCGTGTTCAACGGTGCACTGCGCAACGACTCGGGCTACCAGGTCGCACAGCTGGCGATGGATGGCAGCAGCCAGTGGAACGTACGTGACACTTCCAGCGTCGGCTCCCTGGACCATGCCGGCACCATCGCCTTCGTCGCACCCACCACCGACGACTTCAAGACCCTGACCGTCACCGGCGACTATGTCGGCAACGGTGGCCATTGGCTGTTCAACCGCGCGCTGGGCGACGATGCTTCGCGGGGTGACCAGCTGGTGATCCAGGGCAACAGCAGTGGCACGGCCTCCGTCAGCGTGCGCAACGCGGGGGGCGCCGGTGCCCTGACCAGCGAAGGCATCCGCCTGATCAGCGTGGCTGGCCAGTCCGATGCGCAGTTCTCGCTGCAGGGACGCGCGGTGGCCGGCGCTTACGACTACTTCCTGTACAAGGGTGGCGTCGCCACCCCGGACGACGGCAACTGGTACCTGCGCTCGGAATACGTACCGCCGGTCGATCCGCCGGAACCGCCCGATCCGCCGGAGCCGCCGATTGATCCGCCGACTCCGCCGATTGATCCCCCTGCTCCGCCGATCGATCCGCCGGTGGTGCCGCCGGTCGACCCGCCGCTGCCGCCAGCGCCGCCGCGCGTGGAGCGCCCGGAGCCAGCGGTGTACATGGCCAACCAGAGCAGTGCGCTGGGCATGTTCCGGCACAGCCTGTACGACCGCAGTGGCGATCCTGCCGATACAGCCGACGGCGGCAGTGACGCCGTTGCCTGGGCACAGGTGCGCAGCAGCCAGCCCGGCAGCCGCGGCCGCCAGGTGGATGTGGACAGCGAACTGAACAGCGTGCTGCTGGGTGTCGGTCGTCGCTTCGAAGCCAATGCGGGTGGCCAGCTGCAGGCAGGTGTGATGGCCGGCCAGGGCCGGGCACGCAACGACAGTCGATCGCAGGTGACCGGCTACACCGCGCGCGGTGTGGTCAACGGCACCAGCCTGGGCCTGTATGCCACCTGGCTGCAGGACGCACGGATGGACCACGGCGCGTATGTGGACGGTTGGCTGCAATACGGGCGGTTCCGCAACAGCGTGCAGGGCGAAGGGCTGCAGAAGGAGCGCTATCGCTCGCACAGCTGGACCGGTTCGGCCGAGGCTGGCTATGTGCTGCCCGTGCAGCGCACGGCGCAGCGCGGTGTCTACCTGGAGCCACAGCTGCAGGTGATCCACAGCCGCTACGACGCCGACCGCGTGGTCGAGGCCAACGGCACGGTGGTTGAAGGTTACGACAAGGACAGCACCACCACGCGTGTGGGCCTGCGCCTGTACACCCGTTCGCTGACGCAGCGCCAGGGGCAGGTACAGCCGTTCGTCGCGGTGAACTGGTGGTCCGGTGGCAACGACGCGGCCATCGCCGTGGACGGCGAACGCCTGCGCCGGCAGTTGCCGCGTGACATCTACGAAGCCAAGGCTGGCGTGCAGGTGAATCTGTCGGGTGGCTGGCGCGGCTGGGGCGAGATCAGCCGGCAGACCGGTGGCATGGGCTTCCGCGATACCAGCGGTCAGCTGGGCGTCTCCTACCGCTGGTAAGACCTGCCACGGGCGAGCCAAGCGAGGGGTCCGACGATGCATCGTCGGACCCCTCGTTGTTTTCCACACCGCGCGTGGAAATCGGTGGGGGCTGGATGTGGACAAGTGGGCGCGAGCACTGCCGCACAAGCGTTTGCAGGCGTGGTGATTTTTTGTCCAGGCCGACGTTTGTTTTCCACACGGCACGTGGAAAGCGATGGGAACTTGGTGTGGACAAGTAGGTGCGAGCGTTGCGGCGCAGGCGTTCCAAGGTGTGGTGAAAATTTGTCCATGCCGTGCTGTGCCAACCAAGGTTGGCACCCACCAGGCGGGCTACCCGTGGTTTTCCACACCGCGCGTGGAAAGCGATGGGGGTTTGGTGTGGACAAGTGGCTGCGAGCCCCGCACTGCAAGCGCTTCAATGCATGATGATTTTTTGTCCAGGGGCACGCCAGCGCAGCGTCAGCAGCAGCAACACCCCCAGCAGCGCAGCACCAAGCAGGCAGGAGAGCGCGATATGGAAGTCCGTTCCGCCGTTGGCGATGTGCCGGGCGACAGCTGAGCCGTCGATGCCCATCGCGCGCATCCGGCTCCAGCCCCGCAGCACTTCCACTGCGGAACGCAGGCCGCTGTAGAGCAGCGGCAAGGCGAAGATCAGCAACGCCGCACGCAGCACCCACACGCCCACGCGTTGCAGCCGGCTGCCAGCGGTGCGCAGGACGGGCGCCGTGGCGTTGGCCAGCCGGGCGCAGGCGATGGCGGCCGATGTCGCACCCCAGGTTGCCACTGCGGCGATCATCAGCATCACGCCGGCCGGCCCCGACAACGTAGACGTCAGTCGCTGCCAGACGAAGGTCAGTCCACCACGCCAGGACGGCGCATCGCCCATCAGCAGGTGCACGGCGCCCTGCACATGTTCGCGGTCCTGCAGCGAGAAGGCCATAGCCACCGCGCCCAGCGTGATGACAGCACACACGACCACGGCCAGCAGCAGGAGCAGGCCAAGCAGCAGCCGGGCAGCACCGCCGGGGCGCGGCATGTCGGATTGTGGGGGCGTCATGGCTAAACCTTCCCTGGTCGCTCGATTCGCCGCGCAGGATGCCGCGCAACCCCGGAAACAACAAGGCCCCGCACTGCGGGGCCTTGTTGGACATCACGACGCGCGGTCGATCAGACGTTGAAGCGGAAATGCAGGATGTCGCCTTCCTGCACGCGGTACTCCTTGCCTTCCAGGCGCAGGCGACCGGCTTCCTTGGCGCCAGCTTCACCCTTGTACTTGATGAAGTCGTCATACGCGATGGTTTCGGCGCGGATGAAGCCCTTCTCGAAGTCGGTATGGATGACTGCGGCAGCCTGCGGCGCGGTGGCGCCCTTGCGCACGGTCCACGCGCGGACTTCCTTCACGCCAGCGGTGAAGTAGGTCTGCAGGCCGAGCAGGCTGTACGCCGCGTTGATCACGCGGTTCAGGCCCGGCTCGGTCAGGCCGAGGTCGGCCAGGAACGTATCGCGGTCTTCGTCGTCCAGCTGCGACAGTTCTTCTTCGATCGCTGCCGACACCGGCACCACCTGTGCGCCTTCTTCGGCAGCACGGGCGCGCACGGCATCCAGGTGCGGATTGTTCTCGAAACCGTCTTCCAGCACGTTGGCGATGTACATCACCGGCTTCAGGGTCAGCAGGAACAGATCGCGCACCAGCGCCTTCTCTTCCTCGTCCAGACCTGCCGAACGACCGGCCTTGCCGTCGGCCAGCGCGGCCTGCAGCTTGGCCAGCACCGGCTTGCGTGCCGCTGCGTCCTTGTCGCCGCCCTTGGCCGCACGCTCGGCGCGGTTCAGTGCCTTCTCGACGCTGTCCAGGTCGGCCAGGGCCAGTTCGGTATCGATGGTGTCGATGTCCGAGATCGGGTCGACCTTGTTGTTGACGTGGATGACGTCAGCGTTCTCGAAGCAGCGCACCACGTGGGTGATCGCATCCACTTCGCGGATGTGGGCGAGGAACTTGTTGCCCAGGCCTTCGCCGCTGGCGGCACCGGCCACCAGGCCGGCAATGTCGACGAACTCGACCGCAGTCGGGATGACCTTCTGCGGGTTGATGATCGCTGCCAGTTCGTTCAGACGCGGATCCGGCACCGGCACGATGCCGACGTTCGGTTCGATGGTGCAGAACGGGAAGTTCGCCGCGGCGATGCCCGCCTTGGTCAGCGCGTTGAACAGGGTCGACTTGCCGACGTTGGGCAGGCCGACGATGCCGCATTTGATACCCATGGGTTGAATCCGGGTTTGAGTGTAAGTGGATGATTCGGGATTCAAGGCTCGCCCGCAGGCATGCCCTCAATCCCCAATCGTCCTTCCAGTAGCCCGCGTTAGAACGCGGCGTACAACCTGTGACGTTCTGCGTACGCTTTCAGCAGTTCTTCAAGCTGGCCGCCATCGACCAGTGCATAGAATCGCCCATCCAGCGCATCAAGTGCTGTTTCAACTTCATCGCTGAGATACCCGTCAGTACGATAGATCTGCAGGCGCCTCTGCGCATGATGATCTGCCATGGCCTCATTGCCAAACAGTAGCTGCTGGGCCGCCAGCACGATGTCGCGCACGTCAAGCTGCTGTATCTCCTCAAGCCCTGCAAGCGCTTCAGCAATGTAGCCGCCAGCAGAATTATGGAAATAGGCATCAAGCCCTCCACGGTAGACATCATTGATGAGCGCGTTGATCGCAAAGAAACACTGATCGTGCACTGACAATCCAGCAAATCCACAACCGCTCCCGTGGACCTGTTCGACCAACCAATGCCAATGCCGCCCCTCTGCAGATTCCTCGAACCGCTTGCGCTCTTCCCGAATTTCCCGATCTCGCGTCTTCGCCATTTCCATGCTTTGTCGCGTGCCATTCCGGCATGGCATGCAGAGCCCGTCGTTCCGGGCCGCCGTCGCCAGCAGGATCATGGCGCCACACGCAGTGCAGGGAGTACGCGGGTCGGTCATGATCAGCGCGGGGTGTGCAGCCGCTTCATCGCTTCGCTGAAATCGCCCTGCACCGCCAACGGCAGCACGTCGATCGCATCGTCGATGGCGCGCGAAATCAGTACTTCATCGTCCTTGGAGGGGCGTCCCAGCACCCAGCCCACCACGCGATCCTTGTGGCCGGGATGACCGATGCCCACGCGGAGGCGATGGAACTTGCCGTGGCCGAGCAACCGGATGGTGTCACGCAGGCCGTTCTGTCCACCGTGGCCACCGTCGAACTTCAGCCGCGCCACGCCGGGCGCCAGGTCCAGTTCGTCGTGGGCCAGCAGGGTCTCCTCCGGCTCGATCTTCCAGAACCGCTGCGCGGCGGTGACCGACTTGCCGCTGAGGTTCATGAAGGTGGCGGGCTTGAGCAGCCACACCGTCTGTCCGGCAATGTCGACCTTGGCGGTCTCGCCAAACAACTTGCTGTCCACGTTCCATCGTGCACCGGCTTTTTCGGCCAGGGCCTCAACGAAATGAAACCCGGCATTGTGCCGGGTCCGGGCGTGCTCCGATCCGGGGTTGCCCAGACCGACGATCAGTCGCAATCCTGCCATCGTTCCATCCAGATACGGCGCCTGCCCCGAAGGACAGGCGCCGCGGGGTATTACTCGGCCGCTGCTTCTTCAGCGTCGGCAGCGTCCTGCTTGCCGTGCTTGGCAGTGACGATGGCGTCGTCGTGGTCCTTGCCCAGCGCCAGCGCCGGGATTTCCACGCCCTTCGGCAGCTTGATGTCCGACAGGTACACAACGTCGCCAGCCTTCAGCTCGCCCAGGTCGACTTCGATCGACTCCGGCAGGTCCTTCGGCAGGCAGCTGATGGCCACTTCCTTCAGTTCGTGGGCGACCACGACGTCGGCAGCCTTGCCAGCCGGCGAGGTGTCTTCGTTGATGAAGTGCAGCGGAACCGAAGCGGTCAGCTTCTCGTTCTCGTTCACGCGCAGGAAGTCCAGGTGCATGATCAGCTGCTTGAACGGATGGCGCTGCATGTCACGCAGCAGCACCTTCTGCACCTGGCCGTCCAGGTTCAGGTCCAGGATCGAGGCATAGAACCACTCGTTCTGCTGGGCCAGCCAGATTTCGTTGTGGTCCAGGCTGATGGCGACCGGTTCGGCGTTGCCGCCGTACACGATCGCCGGGATCACACCAGCGGTACGCAGGCGGCGGCTCGCACCCTTACGCTGCAGTTCACGCTTGGTGACCTTGATTTCATGGGTCTTCGACATTTTCGACTACTCGGTTGTTGCCTTGCCTTGCGGCTTGGCGGTTGAAGGCACTTCCGCGACCAGAAGTGCCCAGTGTGTCCCTGCCGTTGCCGGCGGGGACGAAAAAATCAATCGACGTACAGCGAGCTGACCGACTCACCGAAGGCGATGCGGCGCATCGTTTCGGCCAGCATTTCCGCCACGCTCAGCTGGCGGATCTTGCTGCACACCCGCGCGGCGTCCTTCAGCGGGATGGTGTCGGTCACCACCAGCTCATCGAGCTGGGAATTGGTGATGTTGTCCACCGCCGGGCCCGACAGCACCGCGTGGGTGCAGTAGGCGGCGACCTTGAGCGCACCGCGCGCCTTCAGGGCAGCAGCAGCGGCGCACAGGGTGCCGGCGGTATCGACGATGTCATCGACCATCACGCAGGTCTTGCCTTCGACGTCACCGATGATGTTCATCACGGTGGAGACGTTGGCGCGCGGACGCCGCTTGTCGATGATCGCCAGGTCGGCGTCATCCAGGCGCTTGGCCACTGCGCGGGCACGGACCACGCCACCCACGTCCGGCGACACCACGATCAGGTTCTCGGTGCCGTAGGCGCGCCAGATGTCGGCCAGCAGCAGCGGAGAGGCATACACGTTGTCGACCGGAATATCGAAGAAACCCTGGATCTGGTCGGCGTGCAGGTCGACGGTCAGCACACGATCAGCGCCGGCGGTGCTGAACATCTTCGCCGCCAGCTTGGCGGTGATCGGCACGCGCGAGGAACGCATGCGGCGATCCTGGCGCGAGTACCCGAAGTACGGCACCACCGCGGTCACGCTGGCCACCGATGCGCGCTTGAGCGCGTCGATCAGCACCAGCAGTTCCATCAGGTTTTCCGCGCTCGGCGCCGAGGTCGGCTGGATCACGAACACGTCCTGCTTGCGGACGTTCTCTTCGATTTCCACCTGCACTTCGCCATCGGAGAAGTGCGAGACCAGCGCCTTGCCCGGGCGCACTCCCAGTTCCTTGCAGATGTTCTGCGCCAGACGTTTGTTGGCGTTGCCGGAAAAGACCAGCAGGTTCGGGGACTCTTGCATCATGATTGTCTCGGGCGGGGACGAGTGGCGGGGATCCGGTAGCGGCAAGGACCACTGCGGCCCCTGCTGCTGACAACACCGCGGCTGTTCCCACGTCCCGCGCAGGTGATGCGCTGGAAGGCGCGGACGCAGCCGCATTGGCAGGGGCGGGAGGATTCGAACCTCCGAATGCCAGGATCAAAACCTGGTGCCTTGGGCCTCTTGGCGACGCCCCTGCATTGATGAATCAGTGTTGCTCGAGTGCATCCAGCAGTGGCGAACGTGCAACGCCCGCAGCCACCCTTGCCCGCAACTCCTTCGACAACTTCGCTCGTCCCTGCTCGGCGGCAGCCTGCGAATCGAACTCGACGAAACAACCACTTCCCGAACCGGTCAGGCGTGCCGTGCCAATGTCGCTCAACGCAGCAAGCACCGCCTCGACGGCAGGCTCACGGCGGCGCAGCACCGGTTCGAACACGTTCCCGACCAGCGAGCCGGAAGCGAAGTCCTCTATTTTCGCCTGTGGACTGTCGCGCGTCAAATCCGGATCAGCGAACAGGAGGGGCGTCGGCACATGAACGCCCGGTTCGACCACCACATACCAGGCCTGCGGCAGGGTAATCGGCTGCAGCCGCTCGCCCACCCCTTCGGCCCAGGCGTTGTGGCCACGCACGAACACCGGCACGTCGGCGCCAAGGCGCAACCCCAGCGCAGCCAGCGCATTTTCGTCCAGCCCCGCACCCCAGAGGCGGTTCAACACCACCAGCACGGTGGCCGCGTCGGACGAACCGCCGCCGAAACCGCCGCCCGCAGGAACATGCTTTTCGACGATGATGTCGACACCTTGATCGACATTCGCCGCCTCTTTGAGCATCCGCGCCGCGCGAACCGCCAGATCATCGGCCTCGGCGACGCCAGCCAGGCCATCGCCCTGCCGTCGCACCTGGCCGTCTTCACGCAGGCGCAGGCCGATCCGGTCGCCCCAGTCGAGCAGGCGGAACACCGTCTGCAGCTCGTGGTAGCCATCGGCACGGCGGCCGGTAATGTGCAGGAACAGGTTCAGCTTGGCCGGGGCCGGCCACCAGGACCAGCCCGCGTCATCCACCCGCGCGTTCATGGCGCGCCCTGGCCCCATTGGTCGACCAGCAGGCGCACCTTGGCGTCGCCATTGACCGCTTCGACCCTGCGCGGCAGGGCCGGACGCCCGGCTTCGGCCGGGTACCAGTCCAGATATTGGATCACCCACCCCATCTGCTGCATGCGCCGCGGACGGCCATCCGCATCACGATCGATCTTTCCCGGCCCCGCGCTGTCGCCGGCAACCAGGCCGCGTACCCAGTCCGGCAGCTGATTGACCGGAATATCCCAGCCGGTCGCCTCCAGCAGCAGCGCCTGCGCGTCTTCACCCTCGCGCGGACCACCGGCCAGTCCCTCCAGGCGCCCGGCTTCATGGTGGGTATCACCGCTCAACTTCCAGCTCTGGCGGGTCACCGGTGCGCTCAATTCGACGACATAGCGCTGGCCTTCCTGTTTCCAGTCGATGCGGCCGCTGCCACCGTCCTTGCCCTTGCTGACCGCCACCCGGCCCTGGAAATTCCAGTCCGCTGCCGAACGCACGGCATCCACGCGAGCGGTCTCGGCCGCGGCCGCTTCGGCGGAAACGGTCGTGACCACGGCCGGTGCCGGCGTCTTCTGCCGGCCAACGGTGGTACAGGCACTCAGGGCCAGGGTCACGGCCACCAGCAGCAGGGGCCGGATCGTGGAAACACTCATGGATTGAATTTCTCGCGGGCGCGCAGCAGCGCGCGGTTTTCAGGGTCGAGCCGGGCCGCTTCCTCGAAGAAGTGACGGGCCTCATCGTGCTTGCCCATCACCCACAGCACCTCGCCCACGTGGGCGGCGATTTCCGGGTCCTTGGCCAGCGTCCAGGCGCGGCGCAGCTGCACCAGCGCGTCGGCGTTGCGCCCCAGCCGATACAGCACCCAGCCATAGCTGTCGACGATGGCCGCGTTGTCCGGTTCGGCCACGCGCGCGCGGTCGATCAGTTCGAGCGCTTCCTGGTAGCGGCCGGTACGGTCGGCCAGGGTGTAGCCCAGTGCGTTCAGTGCCGGCACGTTTTCCGGCTCGGTCACCAGGATCTTGCGCAGATCGGCCTCGGCGCGGGCGATGTCATCGCGACGCTCCCAGGCCAGCGCACGGGCATACAACAGGCCGTTCTCGTCCGGATACGCAGCCAGGCCACGGGCCAGTGCATCGATCTCGCCGGGAAGGTCGTCGGCGCGCTGACGCAGCTCGGCTTCCAGCAGATACGCATCGCGCCGCACATCGTCATCCACGCCGGCATCGGACTGGATCGCATGCACTTCATCCAGCGCCAGCGACTGCCGGCCCGCCAGACCCTGTGCATTGGCCGCGCGCAGGCGCGCTTCATTCAGTTCATCGCCGCCAGGCACGCTGTGGTACCAGTTGACCGCCTCCGGGTAGCGCTTGAGGTACTCGGCGATCTTGCCCAGCAACAGGCGCTGCGCCGGGTCCGGCTTGGCCGCCTGCCGCGACAGCTCGTTGTACAGGTTGGACAGCGCGGCCTTGTCGCCCTGCTTGGCCAGCAGCGAAGCGCGCATGCCCCACGTCTGCACATTCTGCGGACCGACCGCCAGCACGCGCTCGGCCGCTGCCGGCTGGCCGAGGCTGTCATAGGCGATGGCCACCGCATTGCGCAGTTCCGGATCCTGACGGGTCTTCGGTTCCACCCCACGCAGCAGCGACAGCGCCTGCTCGGTCTGTCCGGCCTGCTGCAGCTGGCTGGCGCGCAGCAAGGCGACGCGCGGCTCCTCGGGGAAGCGCTTGACCACCTCATCGATCATGCGCCGCGCCAGCTCGGGCTTTTCCATGCGCAACGCCAAGCGTCCAAACTCCTGCCAGGCCTCGATCTTCTGGGGAATGGCGTTGGCATCGACCAGCTCGCCCAGCACCTGGGCCGGCACGGCCGGATCGCGGCCGCCGCCGATCAGGGCACCCAGGGCAAACTTCCAGCCCTCGTCGCCCGGATCCTGCAACAAGGCCTGAAGCTCGCTGCGCGCAGCCTTCACATCGCCCTGGCGCATCGCCAGCGCACCGGCGGCGCTGCGCATCGCCAATGAGCGCGGCGCACGCTGCTGCCACAGGGCCAGGCCCTTGGCCGCAGCATCATCCTCGTTGGCCAGCATGGCGATGCGGGTCGCCCGCTCGGCCAGGCCGGCGTCGCCGTCGGTCTGCTGGGCGGCCTGCAGGTACCAGCGCGCGGCCTCGGCCAGCTTGCCCGCCTGCAGGGCGAACTCACCAGCCAGGACCGGCTCCAGCGCCAGTTCCTCAGTCACCGCGGGCCGTGCAGGCGCCTTGGCGGGCACCGCCGCCAGGGCCTGGGCACAGGCCAGAGACAGCAGCAGAACACTGGGGATGCGAATCAATGCGGGCATCGTCGGCATCGGGGCCTTAAAATGTCGTCCAATGGCCAGCAGCTTATCGCAAGCAACTGAACAATGACCCTGTGGGTGCTCGGACTGAATCACCAGACCGCACCGGTGGAACTGCGCGAACGCGCAGCCTTCGCCGGTGACGCGTTGCCGCGCGCGCTCGGTTCGCTGCGCGATACCCCGCAGATCGCCGAGGCGGTACTGCTGTCCACCTGCAACCGCACCGAGCTGTATGCCGTGGCCGAATCCGCGCAGGCACTGGACCAGTGGCTGCACGCCCAGGCCGGCGACCTGCAGGGCTACCTGTACCAGCACGCCGATGCCGATGCCGTCCGCCACCTGTTCCGGGTGGCGACGGGACTGGATTCGATGGTGCTGGGCGAGCCGCAGATCCTCGGCCAGGTGAAGGATGCCTGGTCGACCGCGCGCGACCACGGCCTGCTCGGCCAGCGCCTGGACCGGTTGTTCCAGCAGACGTTCTCGGTGGCCAAGCGCGCGCGTACCGATACCCAGGTCGGCGCCAACCCGGTATCGGTGGCCTCGGCAGCGGTACGCCTGGCACAGAACGCATTTGCCCGCCTGGATGATTCCACCGTGCTGCTGGTCGGCGCTGGCGAGACCATCGAACTGGCCGCGCGCCACCTCAGCGAAGGCAAGGTGCGGCGGCTGCTGATCGCCAACCGCACCCTCGCCCATGCGCAGGAACTGGCCAGCCGCCATGGCGGTGTGGCGCTGCCGCTCACCGAACTGGAACGCCACCTGGCCGAGGCCGACGTGGTGTTCTCGGCCACCGCCGCCCGCGAACCGGTGATCCACCGTGCCGCGGTGGCCAACGCCCTGCGCGCACGCCGGCACAAGCCCATGCTGCTGTTCGACCTGGCCGTGCCGCGCGACATCGAAGCCGACGTTGCCACGCTCAAGGATGCGTTCCTTTACACCGTGGACGATCTCGAGCGCGCGGTGGAAGACAACCGCCGCAGCCGCCGCGAGGCCGCCGCTGAGGCCGAGACGATCATCGACCTGCAGGTTTCGCGCTTCGTGGAAACGCTGCAGGCCAGTGCCCACCAGGCACCGCTGCGGCAGCTGCGCGCCTTCGGCGAGGCCACCCGTGCCGAACTGCTGGAACGCGCGCGCCAGCAGCTGGCCAACGGCAAGCCGGCCGACGAAGTGCTGGAACTGCTTGCCCACGGCTTGACCAACCGCCTGCTGCATCCGCCGACCGCCGCCCTGCGTGCGGCTGCGCTCAGCGGCGATGCCGACCTGACCCGCGCCGCCGAGCGCCTGTTCCCGGCGACGCCGGGTTACCGCCACCCACCTGTGAGAACCGATGACGCCGACCCTGCGCCGTAAGTTGGAAGCGCTGGCCGAGCGCCGCGAAGAACTGGAACGTCTGCTCGCCGAACCGGAGGTGGTCGCCAACAACGCGCGCTTCCGCGATCTTTCGCGCGAATTTTCCCAGCTCGAACCGATCGCCACCGCACTGGCCGATGAAGCACGCGCCAAGGCCGACCTGGCTGCGGCCGAAAGCATGCGTACGGACCCGGACCTGCGCGAGCTGGCCGACGAGGAAATCGCCGCCGCACAGGCCCGCCTGCAGGAACTGGAGCAGGAACTGGCGCTGCTGCTGGTGCCGCGCGACCCGCGCGATGAAGGCAACCTGTTCCTGGAAGTGCGCGCCGGTACCGGCGGCGACGAGGCGGCGATCTTCGCTGGCGACCTGTTCCGCATGTACGCCCGCTACGCCGAGCGACAGGGCTGGAAGGTCGAGATCGAATCGGACAATCCCGGCGAACATGGCGGCTACAAGGAAGTGGTGGCACGCGTGGTCGGCCGTGGCGCGTTCTCGCGCCTGAAATTCGAATCGGGCACGCACCGCGTGCAGCGCGTGCCGGCCACCGAATCGCAGGGCCGCATCCACACCTCGGCGGCCACCGTGGCGATCATCCCGGAAGCCGACGAAGTCGATGAGATCGTCATCAACCCGGCTGACCTGAGAGTCGACACCTACCGTTCTTCCGGCGCCGGCGGCCAGCACGTCAACAAGACCGAATCGGCGATCCGCATCACCCACGTTCCCAGTGGCGTGGTGGTGGAATGCCAGACCGAGCGCAGCCAGCACGCCAACCGGGACAAGGCGATGAAACGCCTGAAGGCACAGCTGCTCGATGCCGAGCGCCAGCGCCATGACGCGGCGCAGGCCGAATCTCGGCGCCTGCAGGTCGGCAGCGGCGACCGCAGCCAGCGCATCCGCACCTACAACTTCCCGCAGGGCCGCATCACCGACCACCGCGTGGAAGGGCTGACCCTGTACGACCTGCCCAACGTGTTGGCCGGCGACCTGGATCCGCTGCTGCAGCGACTGAGCCACGAGCACCAGGTCGATGCCCTGGCCCAGCTTTCGGCCGGCTGACCCGCATGTCGGCCTGGCAGCAGCGGCAGCAACTGCAGCAGGCGATCGCGCGCCAGCCCGGCGACTTCGTTGCCTGGGTGATGCTGGCCGACCTGGAACTGGAAGCCGGCGACATTGCGGCCGGCGAGCAGGCCGCGCGACGCGCGCTGCAGCTGCGGCCCAATCATCCTGAAGCACTTGCCCGGCTGGGCCGGGTAGCGTGGATGGCAGGGGCGCACGCCGATGCCGCCACGCTGCTGGGCCAGGCCTCTGCGCTGGCACCGGAGCACCCGGGCATCGCGTTGTGGCTGGGGCACGCGCTGGAAGATGCCAACGATGCGGAAGGTGCATCGGCAGCCTATCGCCGCGCGCATGCGCTGATGCCCGATGAGCCGTATATCGCCGCACAGCGCCTCGCCTGGCAGCGTCGCCTGTGCGATTGGCAGGACGTGGATGCGCTGGCCGCCCAGGTGCGCGGCGCGCTTGCATCTGGCCAGGGCGTGGTTGAGCCCTTCGCGTTCCTCAGCGAAGACGCCAGCGCGGCCGAACAGCTGGCTTGTGCGCGTGCGCGCGCGGCCGCTGTCGCTGCTGCGGTGCGGCCACTGCCGCCGGTGAAGCTGCGCGAACGGGGTCCACTGCGCGTGGGCTTCCTGTCCAACGGGTTCGGCGCTCATCCCACCGGATTGCTGACGGTGGCGCTGCTGGAACACATGGGCCAGGACCCGGCCCTGCAGCTGCATCTGTTCGCGCTCAACGCCGACGATGGCAGCCGCATCCGCCAACGCCTGCAGACCGCCACCCGGCTGCATGACGTGGCGGGATTGCGCCATGCCGATACCGCCGCGCGCATCCGCGCACAGGGCATCGACCTGCTGTTCGACCTGCGCGGCTGGGGCGGCGGCGGCACACCGGAAGTACTAGCCATGCGCCCTGCCCCGCTGCAGCTCAACTGGCTGGCCTACCCCGGCACCTCCGGAGCGCCGTGGCTGGAGGCAGTGATCGGAGACAGCTTCGCGCTGCCGCCCTCACTGGAAGCGCACTACAGCGAACGTGTGCTGCGCCTGCCGCGTGCGTTCCAGCCGTCGGACAACACCCGCGTGCTGGAGCCGGCACCGGACCGCGCGGCGTGCGGACTGCCTGCGCAGGGCACGGTATTCTGCTGCTTCAACAACAGTTACAAGCTCAACCCGCGCAGCATGGGCCGCGCGTTCGCGGTGCTGCAGGCCGTACCCGGCAGCGTGCTGTGGCTGTTGTCCGGCCCCGGCCAGGCCGATGCGCGGCTGCGTGCCGCTGCGCAGGCAGCAGGACTCGATCCGGCGCGTCTGGTGTTCATGGCCAAGCTGCCGCATCCGCAGTATCTGGCCCGCTATCAGTTGGCCGACCTGTTCCTGGATACGAACCCGTACAACGCGCACACCACCGCGTCGGATGCACTGTGGGCCGGCTGCCCGGTACTGACCTGCCCCGGCGCCACCTTCGCCGCGCGCGTGGCCGGCAGCCTTAATCATCAGCTGGGTCTGGAGCACATGAACGTCGCCGACGATGCGGCGTTCGTCGCCACCGCCAGTGCACTCGGCAACGACCCTGTCGCCTTGGCCGCAGTGCGCGCCGAACTGGCGCAGGCACGCGAGCGCAGCGGCCTGTTCGACATGGCAGCTTTCGCGCGTGATCTGTCCGCACTGCTGCAGCAGCTGGCCCGCGAACAGGGCTGGCAGGGCCTCGACACGCCCTGACCTCGCCCTGCGCTACGCTCGGGCCTCCTTCCCGCGTGGTATGACGATGGCCAAGCTCAAGCGCAAGGAATACGACGAACTGCTGCAGCCGCTGCAGCTGGAACTGGCGGCGATGGCACGCTGGGTGCAGCACAGCGGGCAACGCCTGCTGGTGCTGTTCGAAGGACGCGATACCGCCGGCAAGGGTGGCGCGATCCAGACCATCAGCGAGCACCTCAACCCACGCCAATGCAGGGTGGTGGCGCTGCCCAAACCCACCGACCGCGAAGCCACGCAGTGGTACTTCCAGCGCTACGCCTCGCATCTTCCGGCTGCCGGCGAGATCGTGCTGATGGACCGCAGCTGGTACAACCGCGCCGGCGTTGAACGGGTGATGGGCTACTGCAGCGAGACCGAATACCAGCAGTTCCTGCGCCAGGCGCCGGTGTTCGAACAGCTGCTGGTGGATGACGGCATCCTGCTGTTCAAGTACTGGTTGTGCGTGGACCAGGAGCAGCAGGAAAAGCGCTTTGCCGAACGCCATGTCGATCCGCTGAAGGGCTGGAAGCTGTCACCGGTGGACCTGAAGTCACGCAGCAAGTACAGCGCGTACACCGAAGCGCGCGAGGCGATGCTGCGCGCGACCCATCGCGACGGTGCGCCGTGGACGCTGGTGGATTTCAACGACCAGCGGCTCGGTCGCCTGACCCTTGCCCGCAACCTGCTGGACCGGCTGCCGGACACGCGGGTGGATGCACCGTTGCCGGAGCTGCCGAAGCTGAAGGGCAAGCTGCATCGCGAGCACTACGATGTACTGAAGCCGATCGAGGATTTCCCGGTCAAGGACTGAGGTAGGTTCGGCAGGGCTGCGCCCTGCACCTGCTACCGGCAAAGGCAACTGCCGAAGCAGCAGCAAAAGCGGATATTCCGAGGGATGGCGGGGCGGTGTCGGATTGCGGGGACGCCGTGAACCCGTCCATGGGGGCTTGGCCGCGGCATCCATGCCGCGGACACCCCGCAATCCGACACCGCCCCACCTCTGACAGATTTCCGCGGCTGTTGGTGGGTGTCGACCTTGGTCGACACATCTGTCAGATATCGATATCAAAGAATGGGGTCAGATCCGTTTTCCTACGGAAAACGGATCTGACCCCAAGAGCCATTCCGACAGTTCGCGAGAATCTGTCGAAGGCGGGGTGGGTCCGGTTGCGGGGGCGTGAGCGCCATGGATGGCGCGACCGAGCTTACATGGACGTACTTGCAGCGTCCCCCGCAACCGGACCCACCCCGCCTACCCTCAGGAAACCCGCTTCTGCTTCGGCTGTTGCTGTTGCTTCGGCTGTTGCTCTGGCCTCTGCGGGTGCAGGGCGCAGCCCTGCCGACCAACCCCTTACTTGGCAGCCGCGATCTGCTTTTCGATGTCGGCCGCCGTGACCGGGCCCAGGAAGCTGTGCGCCAGCTTGCCCTGCGGATCGATCAGGTGGGTCAGCGGCAGGCCGCGCGGGGTGGCGAAGTCGGCCGGCGGATCGAACGGATCGACGATCACGATCGGGTAGGTCACCGGATGCTTGGTCAGGAACGACTGCATCTCCGGCGCCTCGATGTCCTCGTAGGCCAGGCCAACCACTTCGATGTTGCTGCGCATGGCATGCAATGCCGACAGCTCGGGCATTTCCTTGCGGCAGGGTGCACACCAGGTCGCCCAGAAGTTCACCACCACCCACTTGCCGCGATGTGCGGCCAGGTCGTAATCGCTGCCATCGACCGCCTTCATCTTCAGCGTCGGGAACTCGGCAGTGACACGCTCGGCGGGCGTGTCCTCCACCGGCGCCGGCGCGGCCGGGGTCGGTGCCTGCGCGGGCGGCTGGCTGCTGGCCGGGGTCGGCTCCTGCGCGGGTTTGCAGGCGGCCAGGGCCAGCAGCGCAGCCAGCAGCAACGGGGTCTTGCAGGTCATGGGGCGTCTCCAGAATCAGGGTAGATGTCGCTGACGCGACGCTTGAGGCGTTCACGCAGCGGCAGGCGCAACTCATCCAGCGCGGCCAATGCGGCCCGGCCAAGGCTGTCATCGCGGTAAGGCAGGTGTTGTTCGGCCACCGGAATGCGCAGCTGCGTGCATTCGTACAGATCGCCCAGGCTGACCTGGTCCAGGTCACGGGCCAGCAGCCATTCCCCGCGCTCATCACGGCGCAGCAGGCCGATGCCCTCCAGGTGGCAGGCCAGGTCCTGCAGCAGCGAGTCGGTCAGCATCGGTTCCAGCCGCAGGATCTCGTCGTCGGCCAGACCCCTGCCTTTGGCGCGTGCGTGCTGGAAGCGCCCGAGCAGGCGCAGCAGGCCATAGAACTCGTAGCCCTGCGGCAGGCGAAGTTCCACCGGCTGGTAGCGGAAGGCCGCCATCGACGATGCCAGCGACGCGCCCAGCAGCACGGCCACCCAGCACAGGTAGATCCACAGCAGCAGGATCGGCACGAAGGCCACCGTGCCATACAGCTTCTGGTAGGACTGGAAGCTGCCCAGGTAAGCACCGATGCCCCACTTCACCAGCTCCAGGATCACCGCGGCGAGAATCGCACCCGGAACCGCGTGGCGCCACTTCACCGTGTGGTGTGGCACCACCCGGAACATCAGGGTGATGCAGACGAATTCGATCAGGATCGGCGCCAGCCGCAACGCGAGATCGGCCAGCCAGCGCCCCTCCTGCGTGCCGAACAGCGGCATCGCGAACACCCGCGCCGACACGGCCAGTGAAGCGGCGGCAAGCATCGCGCCGAGGGTCAGCACCGTCCAGTAGACCAGGAAGCGGGTCAGTCGTGGCCGGCTGCTGCCGACGCGCCAGATCTGGTTGAAGGTCTCTTCAACACTGTTGAGGGTGATCAGCAGCGAGATGACCAGGGCGATGAAGCCGGCGGCCGTGAGCTGGCCCGCGCTGGCCGAGAACTGCCGCAGGTAGCCCTCGGCGGCGCGCGCGGCATTGGGCACGAAGTTGGAGAAGACGTAGTCGCTGAGCTGGTCGCTCCAGCGGTCGAACACCGGGAAGGCCGAGAGCACGCCGAACACCACGATCGCCAACGGCACCAGCGCGAACACCGTGGTGTAGGCCAGCGCGGCGGCCGCCTGGAACAGGCGGTCGTCGAGGAAGCGGCGCCACAGGAAGCGGCCGAAGCTGGCGGCGCGTGCGCGATCCCGCGCGCGCTCCATCCACAAATTGAGCGTATCCAAAGGTTCCATCGGCGAAAGGGTACCCGATGCGGAATCGATGCAGGATAGCCATACTGGCGTCCACACGATGAGGAGAGCTGGGCGCGATGGGCGAAATCCTGGTGCTGTACTACAGCCGCGGCGGTTCGGTGGCACGGCTGGCGCGCCAGATCGCGCGGGGCATCGGCGAGGTGCCGGGCATGGCGGCGCGGCTGCGCACGGTGCCGCCGGTGGCTGCCGTCACCCAGACCGCGCAGCCTCCGGTGCCGGACGATGGCGCGCCGTATGTGAGCGTGCAGGACCTGGTGGAGTGCCAGGGACTGCTGCTGGGCAGCCCCACCCGTTTCGGCAACATGGCCGCGCCGGTCAAGCATTTCCTCGATGGGCTCGGCGCCGAATGGGTGAACGGCACGCTGGCGGGCAAGCCGGCCGGGGTGTTTACGTCCACCGCGTCGATGCATGGCGGCCAGGAGTCGACCCTGCTGTCGATGCAGGTGCCGCTGCTGCACCACGGCTGCCTGATCGTCGGCATTCCGTTCACCGAGCCGGCGCTGAGCCACACCACCAGTGGCGGCACGCCGTATGGCGCCAGCCACGTGGCCGGTGCCGCCGACGACCCGCAACCGACCGACGATGAGGCGGTTCTGGCACGGGCGCTGGGCCGGCGCGTGGCCGACATCGCGCAGCGGCTGGCACGATGAGCGCCGCGCCGCGCACCGTGCTGCTGCTGGCCTTGATGGGGTTGGCGGCGCTGTTTGCCGGCTGGTTCATCAACGACAGGCACTGGCTGGCCACCCAGCTGGTGTTCACCGCGCCACCGCTGGCGCTGGCCATCGCCCTGCGGCTGGGCTGGCGCAAGGCCGGGTTCTGGGCGGCGGTGCTGGCCCTGGGCTGGTTCAGCCACGGCGTGATGAGCGCCTGGAGCCATCCCGAGACCCGCTGGCTGGCGCTGATCGAAATCGTGCTGGCGCTGCTGGTGATCTTTTCGGCCAGCCTGCCCGGCCTGCGCGCCCGTTTCGGGCGGCGGCGCTGACGCTGCGCCCGGTGGGCCGTATCATCTGTGTTCCCGGCCCCGCGCCGCTGTACCTGCCTTGGTTTCGCGCATGCACATGATGGAAGAGCTCCTGGTCGTCACCACCGGTGGCACGATCGACAAGATCTATTTCGACGACAAGTCGGACTACCAGATCGGCGACCCGCAGATCGGCATGATCCTGCGCGAACTGGGGGTCACGTTCCGGTTCAACGTGATTCCGATCCTGCGCAAGGATTCGCTGCACATCAACGACGACGATCGTGAGCTGATCCGCGCGACGATCGCTGCGCAGCCCACCCGCCACGTGCTGGTGACCCATGGCACCGATTCGATGGTGCAGACCGGCAAGGTGCTGGCGACGATTCCGGACAAGACCATCGTGATGACCGGTGCGCTGAGCCCGGCGCGTTTCCGTGGTTCGGATGCGGAGTTCAACATCGGCTGTGCGATCGGTGCGGTGCAGTCGCTGCCTGCGGGGGTGTTCATCGCGATGAATGGCCGGATCTTCGATCCGCAGCATGTGCGCAAGAACGTGGCGGCGAACCGGTTCGAGTCGGTTTGAGGGATTGAGGCGCGCTGTCGCGCGTCGGCGTTTCGGTTGCTGTAGTGGTGAGAGGCTCAGGCTCCCATCGCAGGACACGCCGTAAACCCATCCATGGGGGCTCGATGGCGCCATCCATGGCGCCAACGGTCCTGCGATGGGAGCCTGAGCCTCTCCAGACAGTTGCCGGTGCGCGGCCATCAAGGTCAAGGGCAGAGCAAGAGCAAATGCACTGCTGCACATTGCTTTCTCCGCTTCGCCGCCTAAAAAAAACACCCCGGCCGAGGCCGGGGCGTGCCCATGGAGAGGGGCTTGGGCTCAGTACTGGGCGTTGAGGGTCACGCCCGAGAAGGTGCTGTAGGCCTTCACCCGCACGTGCCATACGCCGGCAGCGGGGCTGTTGACGGTGCAGGTCTCGTTGTTGCCGCTCAGGTACGGGCGGCAGGTGTAGACGGTGTCGGTCGGGGCACTGCCCTGGCGCAGGTACAGGTCGGCGTCACCGCTGCCGCCGCTGATCGCCACGCGCAGCTGCGCGCTGCCAGCCGGGACGTTGACGGTGTAGCTGAGCGATGCGCCGCTGGCCGCGCCGAGGCCGGTGACCGGCACGTTGTTCTGCAGCACGGTGCCGCCCGGGTTGGGGGTGGTGCCGTTGATCGCGGCTGTCACTGCGGCATCGGCGTCGATGATGCCGGCGCCGCAACCACCCGAGCACGCACCTGGCAGCGGACGCGCGGTGCTCTTGATGATGCTTTCCACCTGCGCCGGGCTGAGCGGGCTCGGTGCCACCGACTGCATCAGCGCAACGACGCCGGCCACGTGCGGCGCCGCCATCGAGGTGCCGTTGTAGGACGCATAGCTGGCGCTGCCCGGGGTGGTGGTGCCGCTGTTGAGGGTGGACAGGATGCCCTGGCCCGGTGCGGAGATGTCGATGCCGGTGCCGTAGTTGGAGAAGCTGGCACGTGCACCTGCCGAGGTGGTCGCGGCAACCGCGATCACGTTCGGGCAGTTCGCCGGAACCGACGAGGACACGTTGGTATTGCTGTTGCCGGCAGCGACCACCACGGTGGTGCCACGGCCGACCGCGCCGTTGATGGCGTTCTGGTAGGTGGTCGAGCAGCTGCCGCCGCCGCCCAGTGAGAGGTTGATGACCTCGGCCGGATTGGCGTTGGCCGGCACACCGCTGACCGTGCCGCCGGAGGCCCAGACGATAGCGTCGGCGATATCGGAGGTATAGCCGCCGCACTTGCCGAGCACGCGCACCGGCACGACCTTGGCATTGAAGGCGGTACCGGCCACGCCGGTGCTGTTGTTGGTCACCGCAGCGACCGTGCCGGCCACGTGGGTGCCATGCCAGCTGGAGTTCGAGCCCGGGTAACCGGCCTGGCACTCGTTGTCGCCGTACCAGTCACCCTCGTCGTTGGGATTGCTGTCACGGCCACCACCATCGCGCGCCATCGCCGCGTCGCTGATGAAGTCATAGCCGGGCAGGATGTTGGCGTTGAGGTCGGCATGGTTGGTGATGCCGGTATCGATCACGGCCACGACCACGCCGGTGCCGGTGGCCTTGTCCCAGGCCGGGCGCACGTTGATCGACGCGTTGGACGTACCGAAGCCCCACTGCTCGCTGAAGCGGGTGTCGTTCGGGGTCAGCGTCGGGCGCATGATCTGGTCGACTTCGACGTATTCCACGTTCGGGTCGGCGGCGAGCTTGCGCATCAGCAGTTCGGCGTCGGCCTGGTCCAGCGCACGGTCAGTCCTGACCACGGTGGAGCCGACAGCGAGCTTGCGGACCTGCTGCAGGCCCAGCGCGCGGCCCTGGCTGCTGGCGATGCCGGCAGCAGCGGTCTTCAGCGATGAGGCGAGTGCGGTGGTGTTGGCCACCGGCGCACTGCCGTCGCGGTACTTCACGATGAACCGCTGATGGGTCGGCGCGGACTGCAGGCCGCTGAGCTGGACATCACCGGCCAGCGCAGGCGTGGCCAGCAGCAGCGATGACAGGACGGACGCACCAAGGACCACCCACACACGACGCACACGCGGTTGCGTTACCTGGGACATCGGATTTCCCTTCTAATGGTAGGAATGCCGGAATCGGCAGAAGCACCGGCCTGAACCGTGGGCTGGCTTGCAATGGCGAGGTTCGGGTCCGGCGAGCCAGCGGATTCCCCTGACCATCCGCTGTGTTGATGACGCTAGTGGCTCAAACCGGACACCACAAGATTTTCAGCGTCTTTTCAGCAAGATGAAATGTTGGATCTGAGACTTTCCGGGTCGAGGGTTTGTGAAGGTGAAGGAACTTTCGCGTCACCTGCACAGACCTGACTGCGCAATGTCCTGTCTCATCATGTCTTTGCCGACATCGGCGTCGGGAGATTCGGGGTCAGACCCCTTTTCCGCAGGAAAAGGGATCTGACCCCAGGCTCACAACGCAGAAAGCCCGTCGCGAGGACGGGCTTTCCAGAGGAGCAGCCGAGCGTGGGCTCGGCTCTACAGTTCAATGCGGGCGATCAGCCCAGCTTGACCAGCCAACCGTGGCGGTCCGGCAGGCGGCCGTACTGGATGTCGGTCAGTTCCTTGCGCAGCGACATGGTCACTTCGCCGGCAGGCGCATCGATGTCACCCACCGAGAAGCCTTCGCCCTTCAGCTGGCCGATCGGGGTGACCACCGCAGCGGTACCGCAGGCGAACACTTCGGCGATCTCGCCGGAGGTCACGCCCTGCTTCCACTCATCGATGGTGACCTTGCGCTCTTCGACCTTCATGCCACGGTCGCGGGCCAGCTGCAGGATGCTCTCGCGGGTGATGCCCTCGAGGATGCTGCCGGACAGTTCCGGCGTGACCAGGGTGCCGTCCTTGTAGACCAGGAACACGTTCATGCCGCCCAGTTCTTCCAGGTACTTGCCTTCGACCGGGTCCAGGAACAGCACCTGCGAGCAGCCCTGTGCCTGCGCCTTCTGCTGCGGCAGCAGCGACGCGGCGTAGTTGCCACCACACTTGGCCGCACCGGTGCCGCCCTTGGCCGCACGCGCGTACTCGGTGGACAGCCAGATCGACACCGGGGCGACGCCCTTGGCGAAGTACGGGCCGGCCGGGCTGGCGATCACGTAGTAACCGGCCTTGTGTGCGCCGCGCACGCCGAGGAAGGCTTCATCGCCGATCATGAACGGACGGAAGTACAGGCTCGACTCATCGGCCGACGGCACCCAGGCGCTGTCGACGGCGATCATCTGCTTCAGCGATTCGACGAAAATCTCCACCGGCAGTTCCGGCAGCGCCAGGCGCTGCGCCGAACGCTGCAGGCGACGGCCGTTGGCATCGGGACGGAAGGTCCAGATCGAACCATCGGCATGGCGGTAGGCCTTGATGCCCTCGAAGATCTCCTGGCCGTAGTGCAGCACGGCCGCGGCCGGGTCCAGCTGCAGCGGACCATAGGCGCGCACGTTGGCGTTGTGCCAGCCGGTGTCCTTGTCCCAGCGCACTTCCACCATGTGGTCGGTGAAGTGCAGGCCGAAGCCCGGCTTCTCCAGGATCTGGGCGCGCTCTTCAGCGCTGCGCGGGTGGTCCGAACGGGTGACGGCGAAGCTGGGAATGGACTGGGACACCGGAGATTTCCTGTTCTGGTTGCGGGTAATGCCGGGCCCGCGTCACTGCGGGCCGTGGGTCAAAGCATGCCGGTTTCGAGCCGGGCGGCCTCGGACATCATGTGCTGGTTCCACGGCGGGTCGAAGACCAGCTCGACGTCGGCCTCGGCCACCGTCGGGATCATTTCAAGCTTGCTGCGCACGTCGTCGACCAGGATGTCGCCCATGCCGCACGCGGGCGCGGTCAGGGTCATCTTCACGTCGATCTCGCGCTGCCCTTCGTCCAGGTGCTTGATCTCGACCTCGTAGACCAGGCCCAGTTCGACGATGTTCACCGGAATTTCCGGGTCGAAACAGGTGCGCAGCTGCTGCCACACCAGTTGTTCGACCTGCTCGTCGCTGGCATCGTCGGGCAGCTCCAGCGGCGCCGGCGCCTCCTTGCCGATGGCATCGCCATCCTTGCCGGCGATACGGAAAAGATTGCCCTCGACGAACACCGAATAACTGCCGCCCAACGCCTGGGTGATGTACCCATAGCTGCCGGCGGGCAGGGTCACGGTGTCGCCCTGCGGGACCATCACGGCCTCGCAATCGCGTTCGAAGTGGACGGGTTCGCTGCTACGGGAATACATGGGGACCGATATGGGGCTGCGGCCGAAGCCACGCAAGACGGCATTCTAACGTAGGCGCCCGGCCCTCGCCGGTGCACTGCGGCAAACCACAGTATCCTGTGGGCGACCTTCAGGAGCTTCGATGTCCTCCAATGCCGCACGTGCCAGGACCGTTACCTGGCTCTGGCCCTTCATGTTGTTGCTGGCGCTGGCCACCGCCCCCCTCGCCTGGATGCTTATCGCCCTGTTCACCGGCCGTCCGGTCGGCTGGATGGCGGTACTGACCGCCCTGGAACTGGTGTTCATGCTGCGTCTGGGCACGCTTGGCCCCGGCAAGCTGCGCATCGCCCTGGTCGTGCTGGGCACGCTGCTGGTGGCCGCCATCGCGAACTGGGCCATCGCCAGTGCCTGGATGGGCGGCTCGATGGGCCTGAACCCGTGGGACGCCTCGCTGCGGATGGGCCCGCACCTGGCCTGGACGCTGATCACCCTGGCCAATGGCGTGGTCGAATGGCTGTGGCTGGCGGTAGGCATTGCCGTAGGTGCCTGGCTGGCGCGTTGATCGCGCCGGTGATGCCCTGGTAGATCCACGCCACGCGTGGACATGTCTGGTAGATCCACTCCATGCGTGGATGGGGGGGGAGCGCCGGGCCATGCCCGGCGAGCGCAGCGATCTGCACGAAAGGCCGCCGGGCATGGCCCGGCGCTACCGTACGGCCTCAATGCCCGCCGTCGAGCGCCTTCAGCTCACTGACCAGCGAGGACGCCGCCTCCGCACCATCGCCGTACAGCATGCGCGTGTTGTCGGCGTAGAACAGCGCATTCTCGATGCCGGCAAAGCCGGTGCCCTTGCCGCGCTTGATCACCACCACGTTGCGCGCGTTGACCACGTCCAGCACCGGCATGCCGTAGATCGGGCTGGCCGGATCGGTGCGCGCCACCGGATTGACCACGTCGTTGGCGCCGATCACCAGCACCACGTCGGTGGTGGCAAATTCGGGATTGATGTCGTCCATGTCCGCGATCAGGTCATACGGCACACCCGCTTCGGCCAGCAGCACGTTCATGTGCCCGGGCATGCGCCCGGCCACCGGGTGGATGGCGAACTTCACCTTCACCCCGCGCGTGATCAACCGCTGTGCCAGTTCCCAGATCTTGTGCTGGGCCTGGGCCACGGCCATGCCATAGCCGGGCACGATCACCACACGTTCGGCAAAGCCCATCATCGCGGCTACGTCGGCCGCTTCGATGGGCTTCTGCGAACCGGAAATCGCCTGCGCTTCACCCCCGGCGCCACCGCCGAAATTGGAGAACAGCACGTTGCGGATCGGCCGGTTCATCGCCTTGGCCATCAACCGGGTCAGCAGGATGCCCGCTGCACCGACCATCATGCCGGCGATGATCAGCGCCTCGTTGCCCAGCACGTAGCCTTCGAAGGACACCGCCAGGCCGGTGAACGCGTTGTACAGCGAGATCACCACGGGCATGTCGGCGCCACCGATCGGCAGCGTCATCAACACGCCCAGCGCCAGCGCCAGCACGAAGAAGGCGACGATGGCCCAGGTGCTGAGCGTGCTGGCAGCGATGATGCCCAGCACCACTACGGCCAGCGCCACCAGCAGGTTCATCACCTGCTGGCCCGGCCAGGTCACGCGCTTGTCGAGGCGGCCATCGAGTTTGGCCCAGGCGATCACCGAACCGGACAGCGACACCGCACCGATCGCCGCGCCGACCACGGCCAGCACCAGCACCGTGCCGGATGGCTGGCGCGCGGCCAGGTCGGCCATCGCCTGCGCACTCCAGTGGGTGGTATCGCGGTTGGCCAGGAAGGCATAGCGCAGCAGTTCCACCGCGCCGATGGCCGCCGCCGAGCCACCGCCCATGCCGTTGTACAACGCGACCATCTGCGGCATGTCGGTGACCGCGACCTTGCCCGCCGACCACCAGGCCAGGCCGGCACCCAGCAGCAGTGCCACCAGGATCAGCGGCACGTTGTGCAGTTCGGGCAGGAAGAAGGTCGCCACCGTGGCCAGCAGCATGCCCAGCCCCGCCCAGCGGATACCGCTGCTTGCGGTCATCGGCGAGGCCATGCGCTGCAGGCCGAGCAGGAACAGGGTGGCGGCAACCAGGTAGCTGGCCTTGACCAGCCAATCGAGCAGTTCGACAGTGCTGATGTTCAAGCCTGTGGCTCCTTCGGTTCATCGTTGCCGGTCTTGCGCACGCTCGGCTTGAACATTTCCAGCATGCGCGCGGTGACCACATAGCCACCGGCTGCGTTGCCGGCGCCGAGCACCACGGCAAGGAACCCCAGGATTTTCTCCAGCGGTGTCTGCGCGTGCCCCAGCACCACCATCGCGCCGATCAGCACGATGCCGTGGATGAAGTTGGAGCCCGACATCAACGGGGTATGCAGGATCACCGGGACCCGGGAAATGATCACGTGGCCGGCAATGGCGGCCAACATGAAGATGTACAGCGCCACGAACCCGTCACTCACCGGCAACGCTCCTGCTCTGTCTTCGTCGCCCCATCATAACCACGGGCTGAACCCCGCGCGCGTCCCGGTCAACCACGGCGGCACTCACGCGTTGTCGATGGTGACCCCTGTCGAGGAACCGTACCCTGTGCTGGTGAGCAGCCCTGTCCCCCCGAGCGCCGAGACCGATGCCCTGCCGGCGTCGCTGGAAGCGTTCCTGGCCAGCGTCGGCCCCCGCGCGTTCCGCTTCGCCGAAGCCGGCCTGCGCCAGCGCGACGACGCCATGGATGCGGTGCAGGACGCGTTGATGCGCATGCTGGACTACGCCGACAAGCCGGCCGCCGAGTGGGCGCCGCTGTTCTGGAGCATCCTGCGCCGGCGGGTGATCGACGTGCAGCGCCGTCGCCGCTTCCGCCTGCCGTTCTGGCGCGACAACCAGGATGCGGAGGGGGGCGAGATCGACTGGGCTGATCCCGGCCCGGACCCTGCGCAGGCGCACGAGCAGCGCCAGCAGTACCAGCAGCTGGTGCAGGCGCTGCGCGAGCTGCCCGCCCGCCAGCGCGAAGCCTTCACCCTGCGCGTGCTGCAGGACCTGGATGGCGCCACCACCGCCCGCGCCATGGGCTGCAGCGAGGGCGCGGTAAAGACCCATCTGGCGCGCGCCCGACAGGCGCTGCAGAATGAACTGGAGATACACCCGTGAACCGCCCCCTGCCTTCCGAAGACGCCCTGCGCAGCCTGCACGCGCAGTCGTTGCAGGCGCTGTCGCCGGCCACGCTGGCACGCCTGCGTAATGCCCGTCACAGCGCCAGCAGGGCGCACGCCAGTCGCTGGCGCTGGTGGCTGGCCAGCGCCTGTTCGCTGGTGATCGCACTGGGCGTCGGTGTCCAGTTCGTCGGCCCGGGCGAGCATCAGGGCGCTGCCACCACGCCGATCGCGGCCGCAGAAGAAGACAATGGCGCGCTGTACGACGAGAATCCCGATCTGTACCTGTGGCTGGGCGACAACGACCTGGCGATGGAGTGAACCCATGTTGCGATACCCCTCCCTGCCCCTGCTGATCGCCCTGACCCTGTTGCCGGCTGCGTCGGCCCTGGCGCAGGCCTCCGCACCGGTGCCTGCCACCCGGCCGGCACCTGCTGCCACGCCGCTGCCAAACTGGGAACAGCTGGGCCCGGCCCAGCGCGAGGCGCTGCTGGCGCCGCTGCGTGACCGCTGGAACGGCGCCGATCCCGCGCAGCGCCAGCGCATGCTGTCGCACGGCCAGCGCTGGCAGTCGATGAGCCCGGAAGAGCGCGACAAGGCCCGTCGCGGCCTGCGCCGCTTCGAACACATGAGCCCGGAACAGCGCGAGCAGGCCCGGGCGCTGTTCGGCCAGATGCGTGACCTCAGCCCGGCCCAGCGCGACGCCATGCGCGAGCGCTGGTCACAGATGAGCACGGAAGAACGCAGGGAATGGGTGCGCGACAACCCACCGCCGGCGAAGCCGCGGTAACCCGCCATCCGCACGCTGGGCCCCTCATCCACGCATGGCGTGGATCTACCGGAGAGGCCCGGCGCTACCAACTCATGCCTGCCAGCGGGTCTTGGCCAGCAGTTCGTCTTCCCAATCGAAGCCCAGCTGGCCGTCGCGCACGAACAGGGCGACGAAGTTCATCAGGTTGCGTGCATACATCTCGCTGGCCTGGGTGGCGCCCCGGCTGGCCAGGCCCAGCGGGCCGTCGATGGTCACGCCCTGGTGCTCGATGCATTCGCCGGGCTGGGTCAGTTCGCAGTTGCCACCGCTCTCGGCGGCCAGATCGACGATCACGCTGCCTGCAGCCATGCCTTCGACCATCGCGGCGGTGACGATCGTCGGCGCACGGCGTCCCGGCACGGCGGCAGTGCAGACCACCACGTCCACGCTGCGCAGATGGTCGCCGAGGCGACGCTGCTGTTCGGCGCGTTCTTCATCGGTCAGCGCCCGCGCATAACCGCCCTCGCCCACCGCGCTTACCCCGAGATCGAGGAAGCGCGCACCGAGCGACTGGATCTGTTCGCGGGTTTCCGGGCGCACGTCGAAGCCCTCCACCTGCGCACCCAGGCGGCGCGAGGTGGCAATGGCCTGCAGGCCGGCGACACCGGCGCCGATCACCAGCACCTTGGCCGGACGCACGGTACCGGCGGCAGTGGTCAGCATCGGGAAGAAACGCGGCGCACGTTCGGCAGCGATCAATGCCGCCTTGTAGCCGGCCATGCCCGCCTGCGAACTGAGTACGTCCATCGCCTGCGCGCGCGTGGTGCGCGGCAACTGCTGCAGCGGGAACAGGTGCAGGCGGTCATCCGAAGCCAATGCGGCCAACGCCGGGTCAGCCGCCGGGGTCAGCAGACCGACCACGCTGGCGCCTGGCTTGAGCTGGGCCAGCACCTCTGCCGCTGGCGCCTGCACGCACAGCAGGATGTCGATCTCGGCCCAACGGGCGGCATCGAAGGCACGGGCACCTGCGTCGTCGTAGGCGGCATCGGTGAAACCGGCGGCCTGGCCCGCACCGGGCTGATACCACACGGTGATGCCCAGCGCACCGAGCTTGCGCGCCGTCTCCGGCGTGAGCGCAACGCGTCGTTCGCCCGGCGCGGTCTCCTTGATCCCCAGCAACGCCACGGCCATGCAGATTCCCGCTGATCGGTGAGTGGGTCCGATCCTAGCAGGCGTACGCGGCTCAGTGCAGCGTCGCACCACCCGGGTCGAGGCGGTCAAGCACGCCCTGCATGGCGCTGTCGAAGGCGCCATCGTCGACGTGGGGACGCAGGCGACCCAACCGCACCATCACCGCCAGCTCCTCGGGCGAGGCCACGCAGAAGCGCACGCCACGACGGTTGACGAACAGCAGGCGCGCGGAAATCGGGCTGATCCAGGACAGCTTGCCGGCCTGCACCTTGCCATCCTTGTCGACGAAGTCCAGCCAGTTGCCGATTTCCATCCGGCGGAAGCGATCGGCATCGGCGTTGTCGAAATCGTCGGTATTGAAGCTACTGCCCAGCTCCACGGCCGGCGTTTCCGGTGCCGGCGGTGCGGGCAGCACCACCTGCGGCAGCTCAGGCAACGCGCGCTGCAGCTCCGGTCGCGATTCGGCGATGCCCTGCAATGTGTCGTGCAGCGCGTCGACGGCTGCGGTGGCAGCGTCGCCATGCACGCCGACGCTGGCAAACACCTTGGCCAGCAGCGGCTGCCAGGCCTGCAGCCACGGCTTGCCGACAATCTGCCGGCGCGCCTCGGCCACTTCCTCCAGCAGGCCATCAGCCAGGGTCAGCGCCTCGGCCACCGAAGCCCCCTCCTCGCCCTCGCGCAGCAGCGCCAAGGTCAGATGGTGCTGCCAGGGCTGGCGCAGGAATTCGGCGATCGCCGGCGGCAGGGTGGCGTCGCCGATGCGACGATCCAGTTCGGCACCGGCACGGGTACGGGCCATTTCCAGCTTTTCCTGGCCGCGCTGGGTCTCGGCGGCCCGACGCTCGGCGATTTCCACGCGACGGCGGTGCTGTACCAGGAAATCGCGGAACTCTTCTTCCAGGGTCAGGAAGATCGCCAGGTTCTCGTTGAACTCGGCGACCAGCCGCTCGATGATCTCTTCGACCTTGGCCATCAGCATGCGCTCGGCCTGGCTTTCGCCGGTGTTGCCCTCGCAGGCCTCGGCCAGCGAATTGAGCAGCTTGCGCGCCGGGTGGGTCTTCTGCACGAACATGCGGCGATCCAGCATCGCCACCTTCACGAACGGAACCACCAGGCGGCCGATCAGCTCACGCGAGCGGCCTTCCAGCTCGCGCTCATCGAGCATCACATCGAACAGCATGCCGACCAGGTCGATCGCATCCTCGTCCTGCGCGTCCAGCCGCGTCTGGCCCGGATCGACACCCAGCCGGGTGGCGCTGGACAGCACTTCGCTCTTCAAGCGCTGCGCCAGGGATTCGCCGTCCTCGCCGATCGCCGCACGCAGGGTCGCACTGGGCGTGGCCTGCAGCAGCGACAGTACGGACATCATTTCGCGCTGGCTCAACGGGCGATGCTGGCCAACCGCGACCTGCGCCGCAGAGGTCGCGTCCTCGCGCACGTGGCGGGTCTGCTGCAGCAGTTCGTGCAGGGCCTCCAGCAGCATGCCCTGCTGGCCGGAATAGGCTTCACCGGACGGGCTCTCTTCGCCACCCGCGTGCTGCTGCATGTGGCCACGACGCTCCGACCAGCGCGCGGCAAATCGCTGCGCCCAGGCCGGTGCGGCCTGTTCGTCGTCATTGAATTCGTTGTCGAAGCCCGGTGCCGTGCGCTGCTCGACCAGATCATCCAGGCCATGCGCAACGTGCTGCGTCGGGGCCGGTGCCAGTGGCCGGCGCGGGGCACCCATCTGCGACATCACCCCGGCCGCGGCCAGGTGCTCGTCCAGCTTTTCGTAGATGCGGCCCACCGGCGCGCGCATGTCGCGCTCGCACAGCTTGATCAGCACCAGGTGCACTTCCGGGGCCAGCTCACAGCCGGCGAAGGCTTCGTGGATGGCCACGCCCAGATGCTCGGGGCTGATCGGGTTGCGGTCGGCATCGAGGTCGATACCGCCACCCAGCCAGCCCAGGCGACGGTCGAGCCGCGCCAGCACCGGCTTGAAGTCGCGCAGCAGCACGGTGGCGAAGTTGCGCACCGCCAACCGCGATTCCAGTACATGTTCCGGCACCAGGCTCAGGCCGTCCTGGGCCTGTCCGGACAGGGTCAGCTCGGCAGAGACGGGCTCGCCTGCAGCCAGGCCGGCCCAGGCATGGCCGAGATGGCCGGCGAAGGCACCGGCAATCTCCTCACGGCGGCGGCGCAGCTCGCGCATCGCGTCCAGGAACAGCAACTGCGACGAGCCGGCATTGCCGGCACGGTCGAACAGGGCATCATCGAAGCGGGCCAGTGCCGCGCCAAAGGCCTGGCACAACGCCGGCAGGACGATGTCCCGGGCAAGCTGGAGCTGGGCCGGGTCACGGCCCGGCGATCCCATCGGAGTGGGCGCGCTCATCATTCGGGAAGGCTCCCCACCTTCTCTGGTGCGACAGACATCATGGACATCGCGACGGCCGGTGCACCCCATGCACCGGTCCCTCGATGGTAGGCCGGCCAGCCCATCACGGACAGTGAAACAGTCCTCACTTCAAACCTCATGAACGGCGGCCCGGCAATATTACGTATCGTAAGCCGTGCAGGGCCTGCGAGGCGAGGGGAAGCGGGGCTTCGTGATCCGCCAGTGGCATGATGTTCATCACAGTTTGCTATTCAGGGGTCTGACGCGACACAAACGGCGTCATCTACCTCCCCGACTATAATCAGCGACCCGTGATGACCGGTTCAGACTCCATGCCCGACCCTGCTGCCCTGCTTGCCCTGGATGCCCGCCGCTCGGTGCCCTCGCGGCAACTGGGCGAGCCCGGACCAGACCCGGCCACCCTGCAGCGGATGCTGACCTCGGCGGTGCGCGTGCCCGACCACGGCAAGCGCGTGCCGTTCCGCTTCCTGAAGATCGCCGGCGATGCACGTCACACTCTGGGCGACTTTCTGGCCGCGCGCAGCCGTGAGCGCGATCCGCATGCCGGCGACGCCGTGTTCGAGAAGGACCGCCAGCGCTTCAGCCACGCACCCCTGGTGATCGTGGTGGTAGCCAGCCCGCGCCCGGACCCGAAAGTGCCCGCGCAGGAACAGCTGATGACCGCTGGCTGCGTGTGCTTTGCTCTGTTGCAGGCGGCCCAGGCGCTGGGCTTCGGCGCGCAGTGGCTGACCGCGTGGATGGCCTTTGATCCCGCCGTGCACGCCCATCTGGGACTGGCCGAGGGCGAAGGCATTGCCGGTTTCATCCACATCGGCACGCCCAAGGCCGAGGTGCCCGAGCGCGAGCGCCCGGACCCGGCGGCCCTGCTGCGTGACTGGACCCCGCCGGCATGAGCCTGCCGGCACCGCCGCCGCTGTACCTGGTCGACGCCAGCATCTATGTGTTCCGCGCCTGGCATTCGCTGCCGGACGAGTTCCAGGACAGCCAGGGCTGGCCGACCAACGCCGTGCATGGTTTCGCCCGTTTCCTGCTCGACCTGCTGGAACGCGAACGCCCGCGGCACATCGCCATCGCCTTCGATGAAGCGCTCGACAGCGGCTTCCGCCACCGCCTGTACCCGGCCTACAAGGCCAACCGCGATCCGGCGCCAGAGGCGCTCAAGCGCCAGTTCGTGCACTGCAAGGCGCTGTGCGCGGCACTGGGCCTGGCGGTGCTGGCACACCACGATTACGAAGCCGACGACCTGATCGGCAGCGCCCTGCATGGCCACCGCAACAGCCATCGCGGCGTGATCATTTCCGCCGACAAGGACCTGTCGCAGCTGCTGCTCGACCATGACGAGCAGTGGGACTACGCACGCAACCAGCGCTGGGACGTGGCCGGGGTAAAGGCCAGGCACGGCGTGCACGCGCACCAGATCGCCGACTACCTGGCGCTGTGCGGCGATGCGGTCGACAACATTCCGGGGATCAGCGGTGTCGGCGCCAAATCGGCAGCCGTGCTGCTGGCCCATTTCGGCAGCATGGACGTGCTGTACGAACGCCTGGACGAAGTGCCGTTCCTGCGCCTGCGCGGCGCGGCCCAGATGGCGGTGCGCCTGCGTGAGCAGCGCGAACATGCCCAGCTCTGGCGCCAGCTGACCACCATCGCCCTGGACGCCCCACTGGAAGGCTGCCAGCCCGGCATGCCGCGCCAGGCGGCCGATCCAGAGCTGCTTGGCGGCCTGTGCCAGACCCTGCGCTTCGGCCCCATGACCCGTCGTCGGCTGTTCAATGCGGCCGGCATTTCCGACCCCGTTCCCACTTCTCCCACTTCCAGCGAGCCCGCATGAGCCAGCGCAACACCGAAGCACCGCGTGTCGTCTACGAAGGCAAATACCAGCGCATGGTGGTGCGCGGCACCTGGGAATACAGCGAGCGCACCCACGCCGGTGGCTTGGCCGCGATCATCATCGCCGTCACCCCCGAGGACAAGGTGCTGTTCGTCGAACAGTTCCGCGTGCCGCTGCAGGCACCGACCATCGAGATGCCGGCCGGGCTGGTCGGCGACATCGATGCGGGCGAGTCGATCGAAGTTTCCGCGGTACGCGAACTGGAAGAGGAAACCGGCTGGACCGCCGAGCACGCCGAAGTCCTGATGATCGGTCCTACCTCCTCCGGTGCCAGCAGCGAGAAGATCGCCTTCGTCCGTGCCACCGGCCTGCGTCGCATCGGCGAAGGCGGCGGCGACGAGAGCGAAGACATCACCGTGCATGAGATTCCGCGTACGCAGGCGGCCGCCTGGCTGGTGCAGAAAATGGCCGAAGGCTATGAAGCCGATGCCAAGCTGTGGGCCGGCCTGTGGATGATCGAGCACCACCTGGACGGCCGCCCCCGTGGCTGATGCCGGCCTGCACGCGCTGCCGGCGCTGCTCGGCGCCGACGACCCGGCGATCTACACGATCCACCAGTCGCAGGGCGCCTCGCCGTTCCTGCTGCTGGCCGATCATGCCGGCCAGCAGGTGCCGCGTGCGCTGGCCGATCTTGGATTGCCGCAGACCGAACTGGACCGCCATATCGGCTGGGACATCGGCATCGGCGGCACCACCCGTGCACTGGCCGAGCGGCTGGATGCGTGGGCGATCGAGCAGACCTATTCGCGGCTGCTGATCGACTGCAACCGCCCGCTGGTTTCGCCCACGCTGATCCCCGAGGTCAGCGACCGCACCGTGGTGCCGGGCAATGCCGGGCTGTCGCCCGCGCAGCGGCAGCAGCGCATCGATGCGATCCACGCGCCCTACCATGCACGCATCGATGCCGAACTGGATGCGCGCGGCGATGCGGAACGGCCAACGCTGCTGGTGATGATGCACAGTTTCACCCCGGTGATGAACGGCGTTGAGCGTCCCTGGCATGCCGGCGTGCTGTACCACCAGGACACCCGTTTTGCCCATGCCCTGCTGCAGGCGCTGCGCGATGAAGGCGACCTGGTGGTGGGCGACAACGAACCCTATTCGGTCAACAGCAGCAGCGACTACGCGGTGCCGGTGCACGGCGAAGGCCGCGGCCTGGTGCATGTGGAACTGGAGATCCGCCAGGACCTGATTGCCGATGAAGCCGGGCAGCAGGCATGGGCGGAGCGGTTGGCGCGGATTTTCACCGCGTTGCAGCCGCAGTTGTTGGCGTTCGGATGACCGCATCCACGCATGGCGTGGATCTACTGGGACACTACAAGTAGATCCACGCCATGCGTGGATGATTTTCGTCAACGCAGCACGGGAACATCCATCCAAGGGAACGGCTTGAACCCGCGCACCTGCACGCGTGCGCCGATCGCTGCAAAATCATCCTTGATCGCCTGTGCGCGACGCCGATCCAGTGCTTCACCCAGCACCAGCGGCAGCGCACGGCAGCGTGCCAACGCTTCACCCACCGGAATGTCGAGCAGGTGCGCCACGCGCTGTGCCGCAGCCTTGATCTGTTCGTCCGCACATCCCTCCAGCGTCAACCCGAACACGGCGAAGATGCCCGGCCCTACCCCGGCTGCGTGCGCAGCGGCCTGCTCCGCAGCACCCGCTTCGCCCAATGCTTCATCGACACCGTCCACCTGCAGGAAGGCGTCGTACTCGGCGTAGTACGCCAACGCTTCGGCGTAATCGTGCAGGGAAGAAAGCGGACGCTGGCGCTTCTGCACATCCAGGACGTCAGCGAACGTGGCCGGTTCCAGGTAGGTCGTCAGACCCAGCGCCTGCGCGGCCTCGGGCACCTCACCGTCATCATCGAACGCGGCGTCTTCATCGGCCGGCAACCAGAAGCGCGCCTGCAGCAGGTCGTCATCGGTGGCGTGCACCCAACCGAAGGAGGCATACACCTCATCGTCATCGTTGCAGGCTGCGAACGCGTGCAGGGTCTGTTGCAGGTCCAGCAGCTCGATCATGCTTCGTTGCTCAGGCAAGCGGTCGCCGCCGAGTCTACCCGTGCCGGACGCAGGCCCAGCGCGATGACCACGCCGAGTGCAGCGAACAGCGCAGCGCCGTACTGTGCGTTGACCATGCCCTGCAGGGCATCAGCACTGGTTGCCGCCTGCGTACCGCGCGCGGCATTGGCCACCATCACCAGTACCGCCAGCCCCAACGCGCCGCCGATCTGCTGTGCGGTGGCGGCCATGCCGGATGCGACACCCTGCTGTGGACCCGGCACGCCCTGCCCGGCCACGATCCACATCGCCGTCCAGCTCATGCCCTGGCCGACGCTGAGCACCACGATGCCCGGCAGCAGCGGCCAGTAGCCGGCGCCGTGCGGCATCGCCAGCGCCACTGCGGTGATGCCGATGGCACCGGCGGCGAAGCCCCAGGCCAGCACCTGCCGTGGCGAACGGCGCTGCAGCATGCGCTCGGCAATGCGGATGCCGAAGGTGCACACCAGCGTCGGCAGCAGGAAGGCCATGCCAGCCTGCAGCGGACTCCAGCCGTAACCATCCTGGAAATACAGCGCCAGGAAGTAGTACTGCACGCCATAGCTGCTCATGAACGCGAAGGTCAGGCCGAGTGCCGCACGCAGGCCAGGCAGGCGCAGCAGTGCGAATTGCATCAGCGGATCACGGCTGCGCTTTTCGATCTGCACGAAAACCGTCAGCAGTACCGCTGACAGCAGCAGGCAGATGAGCGTGGCCGGCGCCGTCCAACCCCACTCCGGCCCCTGTACCAGGGTGGTGACCAGCAGGCTGCCGCCGGCAGTGACGGTGAGGCAGCCGGCCAGGTCGAAGGAACGGCCGCGCACGCGCGGGCCATCGGCCGGCAGCCACGCGCCCGCAGCAACCGCACAGGCCGTGGCCAGTGGCACGATCACCGCCAGTACCGCCGGCCAGCCGAACGCCTGGGTCAGCACGCCGCCCAGCAGCGTGCCCAGCGCCAGGCCCGCGGCACTGGCCATGCTCCAGATCGCCAGCGCGCGGTTGCGCACCGGGCCTTCGGCATACAGGGTATTGATCAAGGCCAGGGTGGCCGGGAACAGCAGTGCCGCACCGATGCCCTGCGCCGCACGCGCCACGATCAGCAGCGTGGCATTGGGCGCCAGCGCGCCCAGCAGCGAGGCCAGCGCGAACAGCAGCATGCCCAGCCGGTAGAAGCGGCGCCGGCCCAGCAGATCGGCCGCACGCCCGCCCAGCAGCAGGCTGCCACCGAAGGCCACGGTGTAGGCGCTGACCACCCACTGCAGCTGCTGCGCATTTATCTGCAGCGCGCGGCCCATGTCGTGCAGGGCAACGAAGATGATGGTGGCGTCCAGGGCGATGATCAGCTGCGCGGTGGCCAGCAGGGTCAGCGCCCAGCGCGGGTATTTCAGGGGAGGCATGCGGCGCCCGGTTCGGAGGGGGGACGGCAGTCTCATTGATGCCGGTGCATCAATAAACCCCCTTCGCGCGATTTCTGTCATGATTTTTGGCATGAATGGATCCTCGATGGACCTCAATGCGGTGCGCATGCTGGTGCAGGTAGCCGAAGCGCGCAGCTTCACCGTGGCCGCCGGCCAGCTCGGCCTGAGCCAGTCCGGGCTGTCACGCGCGATCGGCCGGCTGGAAGCGTCGCTGGGAGTGAAGCTGCTGCAGCGGAACACCCGCAATGTCGCGCTGACCCCGGATGGCCAGCAGTTCGTCGAGCAGGTGGGACCGCTGCTGTGCGGCATGGAAGACGCCGAGCGGCTGCTGGCCGACCGCCCCTGCACGCCCTCGGGCGTGCTGAAAATCAGCGCGCCCTCCATGTTCGGGCGCAAGGTGCTGGTGCCGTTGCTGGGGCCGTTGCTGGAACGGCATCCGCAGCTGCAGGTGGAAGCGGTGCTCAGCGACCGCCTGGTGGATCTGGTGGAGGAAGGCTTCGATGCGGCGTTGCGCACTGGCACCATCGCTGACCAGCGGATGGTCGCGCGTCCATTGAAGCCACTGCGCTGGGTGACCGTGGCCAGCCCGGCCTACCTGGCCGCGCAGGGCGAGCCGGCCGATGTGGCGGCATTGCAGGACCATGCCTGCCTGGCGGTGCGCAACCTGCGCAGTGGCCGGTTGGTGGACTGGCAGTTTCTGCAGGACGGGCAGCTGCGTGAGGTCACGCCGCCGACGCGGATGGTGTTCGACTGCGGCGATCCGTTGGTCGAAGCAGCGATCGCGGGCATCGGCATCGTGCAGGTAATGGATTTCGCCGTGGCCGACGCGCTGGCCGATGGTCGCCTGCAGCGCGTGCTGCAGCCGTTCGAAGGCCGCAGCCGCGCGTTGTCGTTGATCTACCCGCCTTCGCGGCAGCATTCGCCGAAGCTGCAGGTGCTGGCCGAGGCGTTGCTCGCTGGGGATTGGTAGATCCACGCCATGCGTGGATGAGGTTCAAGCGCAGGAGCAGCCAGGCATGGCCTGGCTCTACTGGGCCGGAGTAGATCCACGCCATGCGTGGATGAGCGTTTCAATACAAATGCCGCCGGGCATGGCCCGGCGCTACCGGCAAGGCGTTGCCGGCCAGCGGCCGGCATTGCCAAAGATCAGGCGAAGCTATCGGTGGCGCGCACCAGCGCGTCGACGTTCTCGGCTTCGAACGCCGAGTGCCCGGAGGCCGGGGTGATCTCCAGCTTGGCCTTCGGCCACACCTTGGTCAGGTCCCAGGCGTTGGCCAGCGGGCAGACCACGTCATAACGGCCGTGCACGATCACGCCCGGAATGTCGGCGATGCGGTGCGCGTCGCGCAGCAGCTGGTCTTCCACTTCGAAGAAACCACCGTTGACGAAGTAGTGGTTCTCGATGCGGGCGAACGCCAGCGCGAAATGCGGGTCTTCATGGCTGTTGATGAAGTCGTCGTCCACGTGCAGGAAGCTGGTCGCGCCTTCCCACACCGCCCAGGCCTTGGCCGCATCCAACCGCGTTGCTTCGTCTTCGCTGGTCAGGCGGCGATGGAAGGCGGAGATCAGATCGTGGCGCTCCACCGCCGGAATCGGCTTCAGGTAGTGCTCCCACGCATCCGGGAACAAGCGGTTGGCACCTTCCTGGTAGAACCATTCCAGCTCCCAGCGGCGCAGCATGAAGATGCCGCGCAGCACCAGTTCGGTCACGCGCTGCGGATGGCTCTGTGCATAGGCCAGCGCCAGGGTCGAGCCCCAGCTGCCGCCGAACACCTGCCAGCGATCGACCTTGAGGTGCTCGCGCAGCTTCTCGATATCGGCGACGAGGTCCCAGGTGGTGTTGTCCACCAGGTCGGCATGCGGCGTGGAACGGCCGGCACCGCGCTGGTCGAACAGGATGATGCGGTACTTGGCCGGGTCGTGGAACTGGCGCATCTTGTCGCTGCAGCCGCCGCCCGGCCCACCATGCAGCATCACCACCGGCTTGCCGTCCGGATTGCCGCACTGTTCGAAGTACAGCGTGTGGCGGTCGTCGACCTTCAGGGTGCCGACGTCGTAAGGGGTGATGGCGGGGTACAGCGTACGCATGCTTGCAGCTCCGTGGTGGTGCCCTGCCCTTGGCAGGAGAACCCCCATTCTAGGCCGGTCGCCGGCCCAGGGTGACCCGGTCGCGCTGCTCCAGGTCCTGCACGGTCTGCACGTCGCTGTAGCCGGCCTGCTCGAACAGCGCGCGGATGGCATCGCCCTGGTCCCAGCCGTGCTCGATCAGCAGCCAGCCGCCGGGCTGCAGGTGGTCGCCGCCGCCGGCGACGATGCGGCGGATGTCGTCCAGCCCATCAACGCCCGAGGCCAGTGCCGTGGCCGGCTCGAAGCGCAGGTCGCCCTGTTGCAGGTGCGGATCAGCGCTGGCGATGTAGGGCGGATTGCTGGCGATCAGATCGAAGCGTTCGCAGCGCAGCGGTGCATACCAGTCGTGACCACCTTCGGCAAAACGCACGTTGCCCAGCTCGTGGCGCGCGGCGTTCCGGGCGGCCACCGCCAGCGCAGCGGCACTGGCATCTGTGGCCAGTACCTGCGCCAGCGGCCGTTCGCTGGCAAGTGCCAGTGCAATCGCACCGCTGCCGGTGCCGAGGTCGGCCAGGTGCAGCGCCAGGTCCGGGGGGAGGCGCTCCAGCGCCAGCTCCACCAGCAGTTCGGTTTCCGGGCGCGGAATCAGGGTGGCCGGGTCCACCTCCAGGTCCAGCGTCCAGAAGCCGCGGCGACCGGTCAGGTAGGCCACCGGCTCGCCTGCGAGGCGGCGACCCAGCAGGGCCTCGAAGGCGGTCTGTTCGGCGGCCGGCAGCGGATCGGTGGCATGCGCGAACAACCAGCTGCGCGGGCGCTCCAGCACGTGCAGCAGCAGCAGCTCGGCCTCGTGGCGGGCGTCGACGCCGCCCAGCCGGGTACTCGCGTCGGTCACGACTTGGCGCAGGGTGGGTTCGGGTTGTAGAGACATCCGGCAATTGTAGAGCCGAGCCCATGCTCGGCTGCTGTTCGCGGTAGCCCCAGCCGAGCATGGCTCGACGCTAGAGGATGCTGGAATTCGTTCAGGTTCCGCCAGAGGGGATAAGGAGGGGCTATCAGCCCTCTTCACACGTCCAGGAAGATTTTCCTTGTCACACAGGCAGTTGCAGGATGGACGTGGCCGGGTTCAGTGCCTGCTCATTGGATTTTGATAGTCTCCATCTATTAAATAGATGCAATCAATGCATTGTCCTTATCGAAACGGAACCAGTAATCTAGGTCCTGTCGATTCACCCACTCCCCTTCACCCAGAGGAAAAACGATGTCCCTGATCAACACCCAGATCCAGCCGTTCGAAGCCAATGCTTACCTGAATGGCGAGTTCATCAAGGTCTCCGACAGCACCCTGAAGGGCCAGTGGTCGGTCCTGATCTTCATGCCGGCAGCCTTCACCTTCAACTGCCCGACCGAGATCGAAGACGCCGCTGACCATTACGCCGAGTTCAAGAAGGCCGGCGCCGAGGTCTACATCGTCACCACCGACACCCACTTCTCGCACAAGGTCTGGCACGAAACCTCGCCGGCCGTCGGCAAGGCCCAGTTCCCGCTGGTCGGCGACCCGACCCACCAGCTGACCCGCGCCTTCGGCGTGCACATCGAAGAAGAAGGCCTGGCCCTGCGCGGCACCTTCATCATCAACCCGGAAGGCGTGATCAAGACCCTGGAGATCCACTCCAACGAGATCGCCCGTGACGTCTCCGAGACCCTGCGCAAGCTGAAGGCTGCCCAGTTCACCGCCGCCAACCCGAACCAGGTCTGCCCGGCGAAGTGGAAGGAAGGCGAAAAGACCCTGACCCCGTCGCTGGACCTGGTCGGCAAGATCTAAAGCAGTACCCGCAGTACCGGCCTGCCGCAGCCCCACGCTGCGGCGCGCCTTTCATCCCCGTGCCGGTCCCCCCGCCGGCGTGGGGGTGAACCCAAGACAGCCGAGCCCGCAAGCCACCGCTCGCCAGCCCCTTCCACAGCTGTCTCCAGCTGCCTCTGCTGCCTTGGGTTCACCCCTACCCCTCGCTGGTCCGCTACCTTCTACAGCGGTGCCACGCCCTCGTTTTGCCTGAAGCCAGGAGAAGACCATGTTGGACGCCAACCTGCAGTCGCAGCTGAAGACCTATCTGGAGCGCGTGACCCGCCCGATCCAGATCACCGCGCATGCCGACGACGGTGCCAAGTCGCAGGAGATGCTGGACCTGCTGCAGACCCTGGAAAGCCTGTCGGACAAGATCTCGCTGCAGGTGCTGCGCGATGGCCAGGGCCGCGTGCCGTCCTTCGACCTGGGCACGCCGGGCCAGGACATCCACCTGACCTTCGCCGGCCTGCCGATGGGCCACGAGTTCACCTCGCTGGTGCTGGCCCTGCTGCAGGTCGGCGGGCATCCGTCCAAGGCCACCGCCGAGCTGATCGAGCAGGTGCAGAACCTGGAAGGTGAGTACAAGTTTGAAACCTACTTCTCGCTGTCCTGCCAGAACTGCCCGGACGTGGTGCAGGCGCTGAACCTGGCTGCCGTGCTCAACCCGCGCATCCAGCACGTGGCCATCGACGGTGCGCTGTTCCAGGAAGAAGTCGAGCAGCGCGAGATCATGTCGGTGCCCACCGTCTACCTCAACGGTGCGGTGTTCGACCAGGGTCGCATGACGCTGGAGCAGATCGTGGCCAAGCTGGACACCAATGCCAGCAAGCGCGATGCCGAGAAGATCGGCGCCAAGGACGCCTTCGACGTGCTGGTGGTCGGTGGTGGCCCGGCCGGCGCCGCTGCGGCGATCTACGCCGCGCGCAAGGGTATCCGTACCGGCATCGCCGCCGAGCGTTTCGGTGGCCAGGTGCTGGACACCATGGCGATCGAGAACTTCATTTCAGTGAAGGAGACCGAAGGCCCGAAGCTGGCCACGGCCCTGGAGCAGCACGTGCGCGAATACGAGGTCGACATCATGGACCTGCAGCGCGCCACTGCGCTGGTGCCGGCCGGTGAAGACGGCCTGGTGCAGGTGCAGCTGGAAAACGGCGCGGCGCTGAAGTCGCGCTCGGTGATCCTGTCCACCGGCGCCCGCTGGCGGCAGATGAACGTGCCCGGCGAAGACCAGTACCGCAACAAGGGCGTGGCCTACTGCCCGCATTGCGACGGCCCGCTGTTCAAGGGCAAGCGCGTGGCGGTGATCGGCGGTGGCAATTCCGGCGTTGAAGCTGCCATCGATCTGGCCGGCATCGTGTCGCATGTGACCCTGCTGGAATTCGATTCCAGCCTGCGTGCCGACGAAGTGCTGCAGAAGAAGCTGCGCAGCCTGGCCAACGTCACCGTGCTGACCAGCGCGCAGACCACCGAAGTGCTGGGCGACGGCAGCCGCGTCACCGGCCTGGTCTACAAGGACCGTGTCGGTGGCGACTCCCATCGCGTTGAACTGGAAGGCATCTTCGTGCAGATCGGCCTGCTGCCGAACACCGAATGGCTGAAGGACACCGTGGCCCTTTCGCCGCGTGGCGAGATCGTCATCGATGACCGCGGGCAGACCAATCTGCCGGGCGTGTTCGCCGCGGGCGATTGCACGACGGTACCCTACAAGCAGATCATCATCGCGATGGGCGCCGGTTCGACCGCCGCACTGAGCGCTTTCGATCACCTGATCCGCTCCTCGGTTCCCAAGAGCAGCGGTGCGGTGGCCGAAGCGGCCTGATCCAACGTTCCCAGGCCATCGGGAGCACCATCAACCGACTGGGCACGCCCTGCCGGTGCAGTACCCCGAGAGGTCTGAGGATGAACCTGCGTGACCTGAAATACCTGGTGGCCCTGGCCGATCACAAGCACTTCGGCCGGGCCGCCGCCTCCTGCTTCGTCAGCCAGCCCACGCTGTCGACGCAGATCCGCAAGCTGGAAGAAGAACTGGGCCTGCCGCTGGTGGAACGCGCGCCGCGCAAGGTGATGTTGACCCCTGCAGGCCAGGAAGCGGCCGCGCGGGCACGGGTGATCGTGTCCGAGGTGGAACAACTGAAGGAAGCGGCGCGGCGCAGCCGTGATCCGGAAGCGGGTACCGTGCGCCTGGGGATCTTCCCCACCCTGGGCCCGTACCTGTTGCCGCACGTGATTCCGCGCATCCGCACGCGCTTCCCCGAGCTGGAACTGCTGCTGGTGGAAGAAAAGAGCGATGTGCTGCTGGAGCGCCTGCGCGAAGGCAAACTGGACGCCGCACTGTTGGCGCTGCCGGTGATCGACGACCAGCTGCATGCCGAATTCCTGTTCGAGGAGCCGTTCCTGCTGGCCGTGTCCGGCCGCCATCCGCTGGCCACGCGCGAGCATCTGGACGTACAGGAACTGGCCACGCAGAAGCTGCTGCTGCTGGAAGACGGCCACTGCCTGCGTGACCAGGCGCTGGAAGTCTGTCGCCTGTTCGGCGCCAATGAAAAGTCCGAATTCCGCGCCACCAGCCTGGAAACACTGCGACAGATGGTCGCTGCCGACGTCGGCATCACCCTGCTGCCCAGCCTGTCGGTGCAGCCGCCGGTGCCGCGCTCGAACAACATCCGCCTGCTCGACTTCGTCGGCGAGGGCCGTCCCAGCCGGCGCATCGCCATGATCTGGCGCCGCAGCTCGGCGATGAACGAGTTCCTGATGGAGCTGGCCGAGCAGTTCAAGCGCCTGCCCGATGCGCTGTTCACGCTGGAGGCGCTGGCCCCGGCCAACGGCGATGCTGCCACCCCGCCCACGCCGGTGCTGAACGGCTGAGACACCGCAGCCGGGCCTCGAAACCGCCGGGAGTCGATTCCGGCCGCATTTGTCCCCACAATACAGTCAGGCGGCGCCAGCAGGTGCCGCCTTTTGCATGGCTTTCAACCAAGGAGCGTCACCATGAACACCGCCAGCGGCCTGCCGCCGTCGATCACCGTTTCCACCCTCGACATGGACCGCCTGGACGCCATGCTCGAATCTCCGGCAAACAGCCAGACGCCGGCCGCGCGTGCGCTTGCCGACGAACTCAACCGGGCGACCGTGTTGCCGCCAGACCAGATTCCCGAAGGCATCGTCATGATGCATTCGCGCGTGGAGTGCGAAGATGAAGTGTCGGGCGAGAAACATGTCCTGACCCTGGTCTTCCCCCGCGAAGCCAATGTCGATGAAGGCAAGGTGTCCGTGCTGGCGCCCGTCGGCAGCGCCCTGCTTGGCCTGGCCGTGGGCCAGAGCATCGACTGGACCGCCCCCGGCGGCCGCAAGCTGCGGCTGCGCGTGAGCGCGGTCCACAACGACCGTCCCTGACCTGCGCTGCGTACCGCGCGCGATCAGTTTCCCTGCAATCCCCGCACCAGGAGCCGTAATGAGTACCCCGTCCAAACTGTCCCAGCTGCGCGAACTGTCCGTGGTCGTTGCCGATACCGGTGACTACGAGGCGATCAAGCGCCTGCAGCCGGTGGACTGCACCACCAATCCGACCCTGGTGAAGAAGGCACTGGACCTGCCGGTCTATGCAGAACTGATCGAACGCGAACTGGCCTGGGGCCGTCAGCAGGGCGGCGACCGCGAGACCGTGGTGCACGCCGTGGCCGACCGCCTGACCATCGGCGTCGGCGCGCTGCTGAGCACGCTGGTACCAGGCCGCGTGTCCACCGAAGTGGACGCCGACCAGGCCCACGACACCGCCGCGACCGTGGCCAAAGCCCGCCAGTTCATCCAGATGTACGCCGATGCCGGCGTGCCGCGCGAGAAGATCCTGATCAAGATCGCTGCGACCTGGGAAGGCGTGGAAGCCGCGCGCGTGCTGCAGGCCGAAGGTATCGACTGCAACCTGACCCTGATCTTCAACCCGACCCAGGCACTCGCCTGCAGCGAAGCCGGCGCGTTCCTGATCTCGCCGTTCGTCGGCCGCATCCTCGACTGGTACGTGGCCAACGGCCAGACCCCGGCGAACATCGACGAGGACCCGGGCGTGGTGTTCGTGCGTGGTGTGTATGCCGAATTCAAGCGCCGCGGTTCGCCGACCGTGGTGATGGGTGCCTCGTTCCGTTCGACCGCGCAGATCGAAGCGCTGGCCGGCTGCGACCGCCTGACCATTTCGCCGGACCTGCTGGAGAAGCTGGATGCCGACCACGGCGTGCTGCCGCGCAAGCTGGTGGCCGGTGCCGCTGAGGCGGTGCAGGTGACGCCGATCGACGCGGCGACGTTCGCTGCGGACCTGGCGGCCGATCCGATGGCAACCGAGAAGCTGGCAACGGGTATCGATGCGTTTGCCAAGGATCTGGAAGCGCTGCGTCAGCGGATTCGCGAGGCGCTGTGATTCCGGCCAACGGCTGAGCCCCTCGTGGCGGATCGGTTGGTCGCGAAAAGCATGAAGCAACAGCCGTGCTGGGTCGGGCGGGTTGGGTTCGCGGGGGACGCCGTGAATCCGTCCCTGGAGCAACTGTGTTGAGAGAGGGGCCTCGGCCCCTCCGACAGTCACGCACGGTAGTGCCGGCCGCTGGCCGGCAGCCTTTTGGGGCACGCGCAGACTGGCTTCAGGCGGGGATCGATCCGCCTTGAGCGTCACGCATGCGGGCGTTGAGAATCACCAGCATCTTCCGCATCACCGCCACGATGGCTACTTTTCCTTCTTTGCCTCGGGCTCGCAGCGACTGGTAGAAATCGCGCAGTTGAGGTTCATGCCGCATGGCCGACATGCTGGCCATGTAAAGCACCTGACGGATCTCGGCCCTGCCGCCATGGATGCTTCGTTTGCCGCGCATGGTTCCGCTGTCGTGGGACATGGGTGCTACACCGACCAGACTGGCGATGGCCTTGCCGCTGATCTTGCCCAGCTCCGGCAGATAGCTGGCCAATACCGCCTGCAGGACAGGGCCCACGCCTTTGATCGACTTCAGTACCGCCAGCTGAGGTTGCTGGGCAACCTGCTCGGCAATCTGCTGTCCCAAACGCCCAACCATCCTCTGCAGGCGGCTGATGTTGGCTTGCAGCAGTCGGCGCAACTCACGATCGGTCACCATCTCCTGCTGCTGGCGCGCTACGGTCAGGGCTTCCATCGTCTGTCGACGCGCCCGCACAAATTCCCGCAGCTTTTGCTGCCAGGGCTCCAGTGGCTGATAAGCGGGCAGTTTCACCAAGGCCGCCATCTGCGCCAATGCATAGGCATCCAGACGGTCGGTCTTGGCCACCTGGCCCATTCCCTGGGCCAGCCTGCGAGCCCGCAGCGCGTTGGCACGGACCACCGCATGACCGGCGTTGTGCAGGAAGTTCAGTACTGACTGTTCGTAGCCCCCAGTGGCCTCCAGCACGATCTGGCTCACCGGATGTTTCCTCAACCAGAGATCCAATTCAGCGAAACCCGAAGCGCTATTGCTGACCTGCAGCACCTCTCCGTCCGTCGTGCCGACATCCAGTTGGCGCTTGCTGACATCAATCCCGATCCCGTTCATCACCGGACTCCGTATAGTCTGGAAGGGTCGAGAGCTCCCCCGCTTGCCCAGTCTTATTACTGCGAGTGTCAGCTCCAGCAACTGTTCGGGCGGATCAAGGGAGATTCCGGCGTGGGCGCCAAGCTCCAAGGCGATCGTCGAGATCCAGGCTTACACGGCGGCCCACGCCGGCTCTCGACACCTACGCTGCCAGATTCCAATCAGATAAGGCTTGGCCGCCGCATCCATGCGGCGGACACCCCCGCGAACCCAACCCGCCCGACCTCTGACAGTTTCCTGCGGCGGTCCGCCACGGAAGAAGGAAAAGAAGAGCAAAAGCGGGTCGCGCGCTCTGCTTGCTCGTAGCCGAGCATGGCTCGGCTCTACAAAGGGCACTGCAGAACCAAAGAAAAAGGACGCGGCGAAGGCCGCGTCCTTTTTCTTTTCCATCAGTTCGTCAGTAACCAATGCTCTTGCCCACCGTCACCGGGAATCTGTCGAAGGCGGGACGGGTGCAGATGGCGGGACCGTCCACGGCATGGATGCCGTGGCCGAGCCCCCAAGGATGGGTTTACGGCGTGTCCCGCCATCTGTACCCGTCCCGCCAAACCCACAGCAACCCAGAGCCGCTTTGGCTTTGGCTTTGGCTTTGGCCGTTGCTTTCAGCTTCTGCCCGCCGCAGGCGGACCACCGCGCGTCAGCGCGGCACCTCCACATCCAGCCCGATCGGGCAGCTCACGCCGGTACCGCCGATGCCGCAGTAACCGTTCGGATTCTTCGCCAGGTACTGCTGGTGATAATCCTCGGCGTAGTAGTACTCAGGCGCCGGGTACACGATCTCGGTGGTGATCGGGCCATAGCCCGCTGCAGCCAACTGCGCCTGGTAGGCCTCGCGGCTGACCAGCGCCGCCGCGTACTGCGCCTCATCGGTGGCGTGGATCGCCGAACGGTACTGGGTGCCGGTGTCGTTGCCCTGGCGCATGCCCTGGGTCGGGTCGTGGCTCTCCCAGAACAGCTGCAGCAGCCGCTCCAGACTCACCACCGCCGGGTCGAACACCACCTGCACCACCTCGGTGTGGCCGGTCAGGCCTGAACAGACCTCTTCATAGGTGGGGTTCGGGGTGATGCCGCCGGCATAGCCCACCGAGGTGCTGTACACGCCCGGTTCGCTCCAGAACTTGCGCTCGGCGCCCCAGAAGCAGCCCAAGGCGAAGCGGATCTGCTGCAGGCCGGCGAACCGGTCCTTCAGCGGATGGCTGTTCACGAAGTGCTGGTTGCTGTGCAGCGGCAGCGGTTGCTCGCGGCCCGGCAGCGCTTCTTCCGGGCGCGGCAGGCGCTGCTTGAAGGCCCCGATGCCGAGGATGCCCTGTCCGATTCCCAACATGATGCGCTCCTACGCCGGAAGGCCGGCAATGTCGTCAGCATCTGAAATGGGGTCGCCGGGGGCGTGGCCCAAGTCCAGCGCGGCGACGATGTCCTCGGCCTGCGGGCGCGCGGCGTCGGGGATACCGACCCGCAGAACGCCGAACAGCGGCAGCTCACCCATGCCACCCAGCAGCGACTCACCGAACACGAAGGCCGGGATGCCGGCGTCTTCCAGCGCGTGCTTGACCAGGTGGGCGTCGAACAGATTGTCGGCCTTGTACACGATGTGCATGGGGCGGCTCCGTGGGACAGGATTCCAGCATACGCCCGGGGGCTGAATGGTGCCGCTGCGCTCGCCGGGCATGGCCCGGCGCTACCGGTGCGGGATGGAAGCGCCGGGCCATGCCCGGCGAGCGTAGCGGCAACCCGGGCAGCCCTTCCCGGTAAGCGTTAGACTGGCAATCTTTCTGCCTTTCTTTCGCCGACTCATGTCAGAGCACACCCCCGCCAGCCCCGAGACCCCCGCCGACAGCCACGAGAAGCGCGATTTCATCCGCCAGATCGTGCGCGAGGACCTGGCCAGCGGAAAGCACCAGGCGATCAAGACCCGCTTCCCGCCGGAGCCAAACGGTTACCTGCACATCGGCCATGCCAAGTCGATCTGCCTGAACTTCGGCATCGCCGGTGAGTTCAGCGGCGTCTGCAACCTGCGTTTCGACGACACCAACCCGGCCAAGGAAGACCCGGAGTACGTGGCCGCGATCCAGGACGACGTGCGCTGGCTGGGCTTTGAATGGAACGAGCTGCGCCACGCCTCGGACTACTTCCAGACCTATTACCTGGCCGCCGAGAAGCTGATCGCCGACGGCAAGGCCTATGTGTGCGACCTGTCGGCCGAGGAAGTGCGCGCCTACCGCGGCACCCTGACCGAACCGGGTCGTCCCTCGCCGTACCGCGACCGCAGCGTCGAGGAAAACCTCGACCTGTTCCGCCGCATGCGTGCCGGTGAGTTCCCCGATGGCGCGCGCACCGTGCGCGCCAAGATCGACATGGCCAGCGGCAACATCAACCTGCGTGATCCGGCGCTGTACCGCATCAAGCACGTCGAGCACCAGAACACCGGCAACGCGTGGCCGATCTACCCGATGTACGACTTCGCCCATGCACTGGGCGATTCGATCGAGGGCATCACCCACTCGCTGTGCACGCTGGAATTCGAAGACCATCGCCCGCTGTACGACTGGTGCGTGGACAACGTCGACTTCGCCCACGATGACGCGCTGACCCAGCCGCTGGTCGACGCCGGCCTGCCGCGCGAAGCGGCCAAGCCGCGCCAGATCGAGTTCTCGCGCCTGAACATCAACTACACGGTGATGAGCAAGCGCAAGCTGATGGCGCTGGTCACCGAACAGCTGGTGGACGGCTGGGAAGACCCGCGCATGCCGACCCTGCAGGGCCTGCGTCGCCGTGGCTACACGCCGGCGGCGATGCGCCTGTTCGCCGAGCGCGTGGGCATCAGCAAGCAGAATTCGATGATCGATTTCAGCGTGCTGGAAGGCGCGCTGCGCGAAGACCTGGACAGCGCCGCGCCGCGTCGCATGGCCGTGGTCGACCCGGTCAAGCTGGTGCTGACCAACCTGGCCGAAGGCCACGAAGAGCAGCTGACCTTCAGCAACCACCCGAAGGACGAAAGCTTCGGTACCCGCGAAGTGCCATTCGCACGTGAGGTGTGGATCGACCGCGAGGACTTCGCCGAAGTGCCGCCGAAGGGCTGGAAGCGCCTGGTTCCTGGTGGCGAAGTGCGCCTGCGCGGCGCCGGCATCATCCGCTGCGATGACGTGATCAAGGATGCCGACGGCACCATCACCGAGCTGCGCGGCTGGCTGGATCCGGAATCGCGCCCGGGCATGGAAGGCGCCAACCGCAAGGTCAAGGGCACCATCCACTGGGTCAGCGCCGTGCATGGCGTGCCGACCGAGATCCGCCTGTACGACCGCCTGTTCTCGGTGCCCAACCCGGACGACGAATCGGAAGGCAAGACCTACCGCGACTACCTCAACCCGGAATCGCGCCGCACCGTCACCGGCTATGTCGAGCCGGCTGCCGCCACCGCTGCGCCGGAACAATCGTTCCAGTTCGAGCGCACCGGCTACTTCGTTGCCGACCGCCGCGACCACACCGAAGCCAAGCCGGTGTTCAACCGCAGCGTGACCCTGCGCGACACCTGGTCGGCCTGAGCACCTGCGCGGGCGCCGCAAAGGCGCCCGCGTCATCTCGCTACTGCCTCATCCTCTGCTGAAGCCCGCGTAGCCGACCTGCGGTAACGGCGGGCCCTGCTGCGCGAGCGCAGGCACGCAATGCCACCGCGCAACCGCTGTCTGCATCATCATCCCCTCCTTGCCCCTGTCAGGCCCTGCCATGTCCGCTGCCCCGAGTGCACTTCTGCCGCTGCTGCAACAGGTCCTGCTGGGCCGTGACATCGCCTGCACCGTCGAGGGCGACGACCTGCGACTCGACAGCGGCCTGTACCTGACGCCACACAGCGTCGCCAGCAACGAACGCGACAACGGCGGCTGGCAGACCTCCACCGTCATCGAGACCCGCCACGCCGGCCTGTTCGCCGATGGCCTGTTCGAGTACCAGCACGCCAATGGCGCGACCGAACAGGAGTCGTTGCTGTCCGGTTTCGACACCTGGGTGCGCGTGGATCTGGCGACCCTGCAGGCCGCCGTCGGCGCCGAAGACGCACCGGATCTGCCGATGATGGGGCTGACCTATCCGACCGGCGACGAAGGCCAAGAACACGAGCGCACCGTGGTGCTGGGGCCGCTGGCCCATTACCGCGCCCGCGAACTGGACGACGCTGCCGCGTGCAGCGAGGACGACCACGGTTCCTGCCCCTGCTGCCTGTTCACCAAGAGCATCGACGCCTTCGACGACCTGCTGAAGGCCCACCACTTCCTGGCCATCCGCCTGTTCGCGTCGCGCGACGAGCAGGGCCAGTGCGAAGCCGACTGCCGGGTCAACGGCCATGACTTCGCCCCTGCCCTGCCGCTGCTGCGCGCCTACGCCGCGCGCTGGCCGCAGGCGGGGCTGGAGTTCCGCAAGCAGTACGTGGTGATCCGCACCGGCTCACCGTCACCGGCCTGAATCCAGCGCGCACGCCCGGTACATGCCACTGCCGCTACACTGCGCGCCGACATCTGCTGCACCTGTTCCTTTCACTCCCAACGAGGCACCCCCGCGATGCTGTACGCGCAAGTCCACCTGACCCTTCCCGCCTGGATCCACGACCAGATCGACCTGGATCGTCGATATCCGGGCGACGAGGCCAAGGTCGCGCTGGCGATCGAGCTGTCGCGGTTGAATGTCGACCACGCCAGTGGCGGCCCGTTCGGCGCCGTGGTGTTCGGGCCGGATGACAAGGTGATCGCCGCCGGCGTGAACCGGGTGATGCCGCACTCGACCTCGCTGGCGCACGCCGAGAACATGGCCTACATGCTGGCCCAGCAGCGCCTGCAGACCCCGCGCCTGAACGCGGTGCTGTCGCCGATCACCCTGGCCACCAGCTCGCAGCCGTGCTGCCAGTGCTACGGCGCCACCGTGTGGGCCGGCATCGACCGCCTGCTGATCGGTGCCAGTTCGGCCGACGTGGAAGAGCTGACCCCGTTCGATGAAGGCCCGCTGCCGGCCGACTGGGTGGGTGAGCTCAACAAGCGCGGCATCGAGGTGGTGCAGGGTCTGAACCGCGATGCGGCGCGCAGCGTGCTGCGTGCCTATGGGGAAAGCGATGGCGCCCGTTACTGAGGCCGGCATCGGCCTGCTGTGCCTGTGCCGGCAGGGCTTCGAGCCGGAGCTGGCCGGCGAACTGCAGTTCCGCGCAGGTGCCGCCGGCTTTGCCGGTTACGCCCGTACCCAGCGCAATGATGGCTACGTGCTCTTCATGTGCGACGAAGCCGCAGCGCTTGCACCGCGACTGCCGTGGCGCGAGCTGATCTTCGCCCGCCAGAAGCTGGTGGTGCTGGCCGAGCTGCCGCAGCTGGACCCCGCCGACCGCATCACCCCGATGCTGGACGTGCTGGCCGATGCGCCGCGCTTTGGTGATCTGTGGGTGGAGCATCCGGATTCGGACGCTGGCAAACCGCTGTCCGGACTGGCGCGTGCGTTCGGCAATGCCCTGCGCCCGGCGCTGCGCAAGGCCGGCAAACTCAGCGACAAACCCAACGCACGCCTGCCGCGCCTGCACGTGGTGTTCGTCGATGGCACGCACGCTTTCATCTGCGTGGCCAACCCGGACGATAGTGCACCCTGGGCATTGGGCATTCCGCGCCTGAAGCTGTTGCCCGACGCACCCTCGCGCTCGGCATTGAAGCTGGATGAGGCACTGCTGACGCTGCTTGCCCCGGAAGAACGCGAAGCGCTGGTTCGCCCGGGCATGCGTGCGGCCGACCTCGGCGCAGCGCCGGGCGGCTGGACCTGGGTGCTGACCCGCCAGCACGTGCATGTGCTGAGCATCGACAACGGCCCGCTGCGCCAGCACGTACTGGACACCGGCCTGGTCGAACACCTGCGTGCCGATGGCTTCCATTGGCACCCGGAGCAGCCGCTGGACTGGATGGTCTGCGACATGGTCGAGCAACCGCGTCGCGTCGCCGAACGCATGGCCACCTGGTTCCGCGAAGGCTGGTGCAAGCACGCGATTTTCAACCTGAAGCTGCCGATGAAGAAGCGCTGGGACGAAACGCGCCTGTGCCTGGACCTGTTCCAGGACCAGGCCGGCAAGCCGCTGGTGGTGCGTGCCAAGCAGCTGTACCACGACCGTGAGGAAATCACGGTGCTGGCGTCGCCGCTGCGCTGATGAACACCCCGCGCATTTCCCTGCTGCTGTGTACCGCGTTGCTGGCATCGCCGGCACTGGCACAGCCGGTGCGCCCGCAGCCGGCGCAGAGTGCTCCGCTGCGCGATGACAGTGGCGTGGTCCGCCAGCAGTCGCTGTCGGCCGGCCGGGTGACCGGCAGCGTCGACATCGTGGTGCCGCTGGGCGAAACCCCGGTAACGGTGCGTTCGGTGGCGCCGGCCAGCGTGGTCGGCCAGTACCGCATGCGTTTCGCCGAGCTGGACGTGGACGGTGATGGCTTCATCAGCCGTGAGGAGGCGCAGGTGAACCCGGCGCTTGCCGACGAGTTCAACGCATTGGACGTGAAGCGTCGCGGCAAGCTGGACCGCGCCGATCTGGCCGGTTGGCTGGTGGATTGACGCCGCTGCGGTAACGGTATCCACGCATGGCGTGGATCTACCGACGGCGGTAGCGCCGGGCCATGCCCGGCGGGATCCATGAACCGCGCTGCGCGCTCGCCGGGCATGGCCCGGCGCTACCGGTGGATGATCCGGGGCACGCGCGCCAACCAAGGTTGGCGTCTACCAGAAGCGATTCGGCGCGGGCCCGCATCACCCGTGGTTGGTACTTGCCAACCTTGGTTGGCACCCCGCGGTCATACCCCTGCGGCGCGCTTCCAGAAGGCCTGCACCAGCGGCGGCCACTTGCCCGCACAGCCCAGCGCGCGTCCACGCGCCAGGGTCAGGTGCATCTCGTCGTTGGAGAACAGTCGGTTGATCGCGTCGAAGCTGTAAGCAGCGATCTGGTTGTCGCTGCGACGCTCACGCGCCCAGCGCTGCAGACGCTGCGGCGACAACCGTGGCTGCCCACGACGTGCGGCGGACGGCGCCAGCCAGTGCTGCAGGGCGGCGACGTCGCGCAGGCCGAGGTTGACGCCCTGCCCGGCCAGCGGATGCACTACGTGGGCGGCATCGCCCAGCGCCAGCACGCGACCGGCCACGTAGTGGCGGGCCAGCTGCCGGCGCAGCGGGAACGCCGCGCGCGGCGAGGCCAGCCGCAGCTCACCCAGGCGCGCGGCAAAGGCACGGGTCAGTTCACGATTGAATGCGTCTTCGTCCAGCGCCAGTACGCGTGCCGCTTCGTCGTCGGGCAACGTCCAGACGATGGAGCTGCGACGCTCGGCCACCGGCAGCAGCGCCAGCGGGCCGGTCGGCAGGAAGCGCTGCCAGGCCGTCGCCTGGTTGGGCAGCTCGCTGTCCACATAGGCGACCACGCCGCGCTGCTGGTAATCGTGGCGCTCGACCTCGATCCCGGCCAGTCCGCGCAGGGTCGATTCCGCACCGTCGGCGGCCACGGCCAGCGCGGCTTCGATGCGACGGCCATCATCCAGGCGCAGGCGCACACCGTGCTCGTCCTGCTCAAGCGCTTCCACGCGTGCCGGGCAATGCAGCTCCACGCCGGCGGCCGGCAGCGCCGCCCACAGGCGATCCTGCAGCAAGCCGTTCTCGACGATGAAACCCAGTTCGCGACGGCCGAAGCGGTCCGCGTCGAACAGCAGGTCGTCGCCACCGGCCGCATCCCACACCTGCATGCGCCGGTACGGCCAGGCGCGCGCCTGCGCGATCGTCGGCCACACGCCGAGTCGCTGCAGCAACTGCACGTTGTCGGCGGCGAAGGCGAACACCCGCAGATCCGGCTGTACGGCCTGCCACGGCGCAGGTTCACGGCCCTCCACCAATGCCACTGCAAGACCAGCATCGGCCAGGGCCAGCGCACAGGCAGCACCGACCACACCGCCGCCCACAATTACTACGTCCAGGCGTGCGCGGCGGTTCATGCAGCTTCTCCACGGCACAGGCGCGGCACGTCGCCACGGAAGCCCATTGCACCGCCAACCAGCATCGACTGCACCGAGGCGCGCTGTGCGGCGACCAGGCCCAGGCTGCGCAGGGGGCGCAGCAGCGGCGCCGGATTGCTGGTCAGCCGGGCAAGACCACCGGAGAACGCCACCGTCTGCCGGCGGTCCTCCTCGCGGCGGGCTACGTAGGACCGCAGCAGCGCATCACTGCCGGCGTCGCCCTCCACTTCCAGCAGCTCGGCCAACGTCAACGCATCGCGCAGGCCGAGGTTGAAGCCCTGCGCACCCAGGGGGTGGATGGTCTGCGCGGCGTTGCCAAGCAGCACCGTGCGCTCCCCCACCAGCGCGCGCGCCAGTACCTGGATCAGCGGATAGGCGCTGCGCGGACCAGAGTCAAGCAGGCGACCCGCGCGCCAGCCGATGGCCTGCTGCAGGCGCTGCAGCCAAGCTGTGTCGTCCAGCGCCATCACCGCCTCGGCCTGGTCACGGGCAACGCCGTGCACGGTGCCGAAATGGCGGTCGCCACGCGGCAGCAACGCCGTCGGCCCGGTATCGGTGAAGCGCTCCCACGCAGTGCCATCGGGGGCACGCTGGCTGCGCACGCGGGCCACGAACAGCGTCTGCTGGAAATCGTGGCGATCGACCTCGATGCCCAACGCATCGCGCACGCCGCTGCTGGTGCCGTCGGCACCGACCACCAGCCGCGCCAACAGCATGCGCTCGCCGCTGTCGTCGGCCACCCGCACCTGGCGGTAGCCGTCAATCACTTCGCCCAGGCCAAGGAAACGCATCGGCCGGTAGCGGCGCAGCCGTGGCAGCTCCTGCAGCCGGCTTTCCAGCGCCTGGCCGAAATCACGCGCCACTACCACCTGGCCGAACCATGGCCGATCGTAGTCCGCTGCATCGAGCTGCACGCGGCCGAAATCACCGGCGCGGCTGACATGGATGCGGCGGATCGGGCCTGGCGCCATCGACAGCTTCTGCATGACCCCCAGCGCGGTCAGCGCGTTGATGGTGGCTGCGGCAAAACTGAGGTTGCGCTGGTCGAACACTGCTGGCAGTTCGCCAGCCGGACTGGCCTCGAGAAGGCCCACGTCGCGGCCCAGCCGGTCCAGGGCGATGGCCAGGCTGGCACCCACCAGACCCCCACCGACGATCAGCACGTCATGTCGTTCACTCATGGGCGCATGATACGCGCTCGCCGCGCCTGCATGCCCGGCACGGCCCCGCCTGCGCCAAGCGTCGCGCCGGGCTAGAATGAAACCTGAATCCGCTCCGGCCCCCACCGCCATGTCCGACTCCGCACCCCGCGCCTTCGTCCTGTCAGTGCTCGTGCTGTTGCTGGCGGCGACCCGCGTCAATCACTTCGCGGCAATCCCGGACGCCTCCTGGGCCGTGTTCTTCATCGGCGGCTTCTACCTCGCCCGCTGGACCCGCTGGGCGTTCCCGCTGCTGATGGTGTTCGCGGTGCTGGTCGACTGGATCGTGATCCGCAGCAGCGGCCTCGATTTCTGGCAGCACTACTGCGTGTCGCCGGGCTACTGGCTGCTGTTGCCGGCGTACTTCGCCATGTGGGCCGGCGGCATGCTGCTGGGCCGCAATTACCGCAGTGCGCAGTGGTCGGTGCTGGGCAAGGGTGCGTTGCTGCTGGTGACGTCGGTGGCGCTGTGCCATCTGCTGGCACAGGGTGGTTTCTACTGGACCAGCCAGAACGTGGCCGAGCCCACCATGGCCGGCTGGGCGCAGAACTACGCACAGTGGTTCGGCCCCTACCTGCGCACCACCGCGATCTACGTGGCCCTGGCCGCCGCACTGCAGCTGGCCGTGGAGCAGGTGCTCAAGCTCCTGCAGGCCCGCCGCGACATCCATCACTGAGCCGCGCCATGGGTCATCGCCTCTCGCGCATCTACACCCGCACCGGCGACGACGGCAGCACCGGCCTGGGTGACGGCAGCCGGGTCGGCAAGGACGATCTGCGTGTTGCCTCCTATGGCACCGTCGACGAAGCCAATGCCACGCTCGGCCTGTTGCTGGCCGTGCCGCTGCCGGAAGACGTCCGCGCGCTGGTCGTGCACCTGCAGCACCAGCTGTTCGATCTGGGCGCCGAACTGTGCGTTCCCGGCCATGCTGCGATCCACGCCGCCGACGTATCGGCGCTGGAACAGCAGCTGGACCACTACAACGCCGACCTGCCGATGCTGAAGGAGTTCATCCTGCCAGCCGGTGGCGAGGCCGCCGCGCGCTGCCACATGGCCCGTACCGTGGTCCGCCGCGCCGAGCGCGACACGGTCGCCCTGGCCCGGGTGGAACCGGTACGCAGCGAAGCGCTGCAGTACCTCAACCGGCTGTCAGACCTGCTGTTCGTGCTGGCCCGGGTACTGGCACGGGCCGATGGCCACGGCGAAGCGCTGTGGCAACCACAGCATCGCCAGCGCTGAGCCGCCATGCTGGTCTTCACCCATCCCGCCTGCCTGCTGCACGATCCCGGCCCTGGCCATCCTGAATGCCCGCAACGCCTGCAGGTGGTGCTCGATGCGCTGCATGAGGCCTTCCCTGGCCAACTGGAGTGGCGCGAAGCGCCACCGGCGAAGTTCGGCGAACTGACCCGGGTCCACGACAGCGCGCTGCTGGATCTGGTGCTGCAACCGCAGACCGCGCCGCTGCGCCAGCTGGACATGGATACCTGGACCTCGCCAGGCTCGGCCAGCGCCGCGGTGCATGCCGCCGGCGCAGGGGTCGCGGCCGTCGATGCGGTGATGCTGGGTGAGGATCCACTGGCCTTCTGCGCAGTACGCCCGCCCGGCCACCATGCCACCAGCAGTACCGCGATGGGCTTCTGCCTGCTCAACAACATCGCCATTGCCGCCGCCTACGCCCGCGACCGGCACGGTCTGGAGCGGATCGCGGTGGTCGACTTCGATGTCCACCACGGCAACGGCACCCAGGACATCTTCCAGCACGACGCCCGGGTGTCCTACTACAGCACCCATCAGGCAGGCCTGTTCCCCGAATCCGGCCTGCGCCGTGACCGCGGCGCCGGCAACCTGATGAACATCCTGCTGCCACCGGGCAGTGGTGGCTTCCGCTTCCGCAACGTCTGGGCCGACGAGATGCTGCCGGCGATCGACGACTTCCGCCCCCAGCTGCTGTTGATCTCGGCCGGCTTCGATGCCCACCTGCGCGATCCGCAGGCCGACCTGATGCTGGAGACCGACGATTTCGCCTGGATCACCCGCGAACTGCACGCGCTGGCACGCCGCCATGCCGCTGGCCGGGTGGTGTCGATGCTGGAGGGCGGATACGACCTGCAGGCCCTGGCCGAGTGCAGCGTGGCCCATCTGCAGGCACTGATGGCGACGCCTTCCGGCAACGGGCCTGGATGAACCCGAACCGGCAATCCGGGGAGGCCTTCATTGCCCCTATGCAAGGGATGGGGCAAGCTACCGTCCGTTTTCGCCCGAATCCGAACCGCGTGCGCCGAGCCCTCCGCCTGCTTCCCCTGCCCCTGAGCATCGCCGTCTGCCTTCCGGCATGGGCTGATGACAAGCCGCTCAACTGGGGCCTTTGCCCGGCCACGGACGTGATCCCTGCGTTCACCGACGCGCCGACGCCGGTGCCCGGCCAGGACAAGGCTGCCGCCAGCGCTGCGCGCGAGCAACAGCCCACCGACATCGAGGGCGACCAGCTGCTGGGCACCACCACCGTGCCGCAGTACCAGGGCAACGTGGCGCTGCGCCGGGGCGACCAGTTCGTGGGTACCGACAAGCTCAGCTTCGATACCGAAAGCGGCAACTACGTCGCTGACGGCAACGTCCGTTACCAGGATGCCTCGATCCGGATGGTCGCCAAGCGCGCCGAGGGCAACCAGGAAAGCGACACCCACAAGATCACCGACATCCAGTACCAGCTGGTGTCCCGCCGCGGCAATGGCGAAGCCGAATCGGTCGACCTGCAGGGCGCGGTCGGGCAGATGCACCGCTCCACCTACACCACCTGCGACCCGTCGCAGCCGGTATGGCGGCTGACGGCGCCGGAAATCGAAGTCGACAACGACGAAGGCTTCGGCACCGCCCGCAACGCCGTACTGCGGATCGGCAAGGTGCCGATCCTGTGGGCGCCCTACTTCAAGTTCCCGATCGATGACCGGCGCAAGACCGGCCTGCTGTTCCCGCAGCTGGGCATGTCCGGCCGCAACGGTTTCGATTACGCACAGCCGATCTACTTCAACCTGGCGCCGAACTACGACGACACGCTGACCCCGCGCTACATGAGCCGGCGCGGCCTGATGCTCGACAACGAGTTCCGCTACCTCTACGAAGGCGGCCGCGGCGAACTGCTGACCGCGTTCATGCCTAACGACAAGCTGCGCGACCGCGACCGCGGCCGGGTGATGTTCGGCGGTTACCACAACCTCGACGACCACTGGCAGGCACGCGCCAACCTGGCCTGGGTCAGCGACGAGCGCTACGTGGAGGACTTCGCCAACCGCCTGGTGGGTGTCACCGCCTCGAACCTGCAGAGCACCGTCGGCCTGTACGGCACCGGCAAGAACTGGACGGCCGGCATCATGGCCGACCGCTGGCAGCTGACCGACTACACCCTCAACGAGAGCGCGCTGCCGTACAACCGCCAGCCACGCCTGTTCCTCAACTGGGACAAGCCGCTGCTGCCGTGGCTGGAGACCGGTGTCTATGCCGAGGCCGTGCGCTTCACCCACGACGACATCAACTTCAAGTACGACGCCAGTGCCGGTCCCGACCTGCAGTACACGCGCAACGGCCAGACCCAGCGCATTTACGGCGGCTCGCGCCTGGATGTGAAGCCCTACGTGTCGTTCCCGATCAGCGGCGCGGCCTGGTACGTCACCCCGACCCTGGCCTACCGTTACACCGGCTACGAGCTGGACCGCGGGCTGGCCGATGCCACCCGCAGGAGCATCCTGGTCTCGCAGGGCATCGATCCGAACACGGCCACGCCGGAACAGCTGCGCGGCAATACCTCGCCCAGTCGCAGCCTGCCGATCGCCAGCCTCGACGCCGGCCTGTTCTTCGATCGTGAGACGAAGATCGGTGGCAAGTCGTTCCTGCAGACCCTGGAACCGCGCCTGTTCTACCTGCGCACGCCCTATCGCAACCAGGACGAACTGCCGATCTTCGATACCCGCGACTTCACCTTCAGCTGGGGCCAGCTGTTCCGCGATTCGCGCTATACCGGTGCCGATCGCCAGAACGACGCCAACCAGCTGACCCTGGCGCTGGGCACCCGCTTCATCGACCAGACCACCGGCAAGGAACGCTTCTCGGCCTCCATCGGCCAGATCCAGTACTTCGACGAATCGCGGGTGAGCGTGACTCCCGGCGGTGCGCCGGTGGAGAAGGGCAAGTCGGCCTGGATCGCCGACGGCAACTACATGATCAACGACCGCTGGACGCTGGGCGCCACCTATCAGTGGGATCCCAAGTACAAGCGCGAGGATCTGGCCAGCGTGCGTGCCCGCTACCTGATGTCCAACGATGGCGTGGTCAACCTGAGCTACCGTTACCGCATCAATTCCGGTGCCCCGGCCAACGCCAACAAGCACGACCGTACCCTGCTGGAACAGGCCGACCTGTCGTTCCTGTACCCGCTGAACGAGCGCTGGAGCCTGGTCGGTCGTTATTACTACTCGCTGCAGGACAAGGAACCGCTGGAGATCATCGGTGGCGTACAGTGGGACAGCTGCTGCCTGGCCGTGCGCGCCGTGGCCCGCCGCTACGTACGCAACCGCGAAGGCGAAATGAACAACTCCATCCAGCTCGAGTTCGTGCTCAAGGGCTTGAGCTCCCTCGGCCAGGACACGGACCGCACTTTGCGCCGTGCTATCCTCGGCTACAACCGCGACGACCTCTATCTCGTGCCGCCCAGCAACACCGGAGCGGCCCGCGATGACTACGATCCGAATCAGATCCCATGACCAAGAGCTTCCCCGTTCTCCTCGCATCGCTTCTGGCGGTGTCCAGCGTGTCCGCCCCCCTGCAGGTCATTGCGCAGGAGGCCCAGCCGTTGGACCGCATCGCTGCTGTCGTCGATGAGGACGTGATCCTGCAGAGCGAGCTCCAGCGTGCGATCGCCAACATCAAGGCGCAGTACGCCGGCCGCGAGGCCCAGCTGCCCCCGGATGATGTGCTCAGCCGCCAGGTGCTGGAGCGCCTGGTGCTGGTCAAGCTGCAGGTGGCCCGCGCCCAGGGCAGCGGTATCCGTGTCAGCGACCAGGAACTGACCCAGGCGATGAACGCCATCGCCCAGCAGAATGGTTCGACCCTGGATGCCCTGCGTCAGCGCCTGGCCCATGACGGCATCGACTTCAACGATTTCCGCGCCTCGGTGCGTGACGAGATCACCGTGCAGCGCCTGCGCCAGAGCTTTGCGCAGAGCCGCATCAGCGTCAGCGAAGGCGAGGTCGATGCGGCCCTGAAGCAGCAGGCCGATGCCGGCAACCAGTTCCACCTGGCCCACATCCTGGTCGCCCTGCCCGATGGCGCCAGCGCCGAGCAGATCGCCACCGGCCAGAAGAAGGCCGACGGCGTGAAGGCATTGCTGGACAAGGGCGAACTGGACTTCAATGCGGCGGCCGTGCGCTATTCCGACAGCCCCAATGCACTGGAAGGCGGCGACCTCGGCTGGCGCACCCTGGATGAAATCCCGGCGGCGTTCGCACAGACGATGCAGCAGATGAAGCCTGGCGAAGTGGTTGGCCCGATCCGCGGCCCGAGCGGCTTCCAGCTGCTGAAGCTGGTGGAAGTGCGTGACGCCAGCGCGGCGGCAGGCACCCACACCGTCACCGAGTACCACGGCCGCCATATCCTGGTGCGCGTGGACGATGCACAGTCCGACGCGGCCGCCAAGGCCAAGATCGATACCCTGCGCGCCCGCATTGCCGGCGGTGCCGACTTCCAGCAGGTGGCCAAGGAATCGTCCGAGGACACCAACAGCAAGGGCCAGGGCGGCGATCTGGGCTGGTTCCCGGCCGACGCATTCGGCCCGGCCTTCGGCCAGCAGGTGGCAGGCATCCAGGACGGCGGCGTCAGCCAGCCGTTCCGCACCGATGCGGGCTGGCACATCGTGCAGCGCGTGGGCACCCGCCAGACCGACGTCGGCAGCGACAACCAGCGCGCCCAGGTCCGCGAGACCATCGGCCGCCGCAAGCTGGAAGACGAGTACAACCGCTTCCTGCAGGAACTGCGTGGCGAAGCCTACGTCAGCTTCCGCAGCGGTGACCGGGCGGAAAATACCGCCACGCCGCCGCAGTCCTGAGCCATGCTCCCCGAGCTCGCTCTGGTACCGGGCGAGCCCGCCGGGATCGGCCCGGAGCTGTGTGTTCGACTGGTCCAGCAGCCGCGCGATGATTGCCGGCTGCTGGCATTTGCCGATCCGGACACCCTGCGCGCGGCCGCTGCCGCGCTGAACCTGCCCCTGCAACTGCTGCCCGAGGACGCGCATGCCCGCGTCCCCGGCGACCTGCGCCTGCGCGCCGTCGCCAACAGCACCCCCAGCCGTTTTGGCCATACCGACTCTGCCAACGCAGGCGCAGTGATCGCTGCCCTGCTGGGTGCTGGCCAAGCCTGCCTGTCCGGTGAACTGCACGGCGTGGTGACCGGCCCGGTGCACAAGGCGGTGATCAACCAGGGCGGCATCGTCTACAGCGGCACCACCGAACTGCTGGCCGACCAGGCCGGAGTGAAGGTGGTGATGATGCTGGCCAACCACATCGTCCGCGTTGCCCTGGCCACGACCCACCTGCCGCTGCGTGAGGTCGCCGATGCGATCACCGGCCCCGGCCTGGAACACACCCTGCGCACCGTGCATGCCGCGCTGCGCCGCGAGTTCGGCCTGGCCGCACCGCGCATCGCCGTGCTTGGCCTGAACCCGCATGCCGGAGAAGACGGCCACCTCGGTCGCGAGGAACTGGATCTGGTCATCCCGCTGCTGCAGCGCCTGCGCAGCGAGGGCATGGACCTGATCGGCCCGCTGCCGGCCGATACCGCGTTCCTGCCGGCCAAGCTGGCCGGCTTCGACACCGTGCTGGCCATGTACCACGACCAGGGCCTGCCGGTGCTGAAGTACTCCGGCTTCGAGCAGGCGGTGAACCTGACCCTGGGCCTGCCCTACCCGCGCGTGGCGGTGGACCACGGCACCGCGCTGGATCTTGCCGGCCGCGGCATTGCCGATCCTTCCAGCCTGCAGGCCGCCACGACGCTGTGTGCGCGGCTGGCGCGGCAACGTACACTGAGCACATGACTTCCCCGCATTCCCCCTCCGGCCCGGTGTTTTCCGCCCCGGCCAAGAAGCAGCTCGGCCAGCACTTCCTTGCCGACCGCTACTACATCGACAAGATCGTGATGGCGGTCAATCCCAGGGACGGCGACCGCCTGGTCGAGATCGGCCCGGGCCAGGGTGCGATCACCCTGCCGCTGCTGCGCGTGCACCCGAAGATGACGGTGATCGAGTTCGACCGCGACCTGATCGCGCCGTTGACCGCCGCCGCCGAACCGCTGGGCGAGTTGACCATCGTCAACCGCGACGTGCTGCGGGTGGACTTCACCGAGCTTGCCGATGGCCAGCCGATCCGTCTGGTCGGCAACCTGCCTTACAACATTTCCTCGCCGATCCTGTTCCATGCGCTGGAACACGCTGCGGTGATTTCCGACATGCACTTCATGCTGCAGAAGGAAGTGGTCGATCGCATGGCTGCCGGTCCCGGCAGCAAGGTGTTCGGCCGCCTCAGCGTGATGCTGCAGGCCTACTGCGAGGTGACCTCGCTGTTCGTGGTGCCGCCGGGTGCGTTCAGGCCGCCGCCGAAGGTCGACTCGGCCGTGGTGCGGCTGATACCGCGCGATCCGGCCACGATCAACATCAAGGACCACAAGCGCTTCGCCGACGTGGTCAGGGCCGCCTTCGGCCAACGCCGCAAGACCCTGCGCAATGCCCTGAACAACGTGGTCAGCGCCGAGCAGTTCGTGGCCGCCGGCGTGCGTCCCGACGCCCGCGCCGAACAGCTGGACGTGGCTGAATTCATCGCTTTGGCCAATGCCTCCTGATTACACTGCTGGTATGGAAGACGCTGACGTTTACGCCATCTCCGTCGAAGTCGCGCCGCGCTTCCTCGACGACCAATCCGCACCGGAAGACGGTCGCTATGCGTTCGCCTATACGATCCGCATCCACAATCAGGGCCGCGTTGCCGCCCGCCTGGTCGCACGCCATTGGCGCATCACCGATGCCAACGGCCGCGTCGAGCATGTCGATGGCGATGGCGTGATCGGCGAACAGCCGCGCCTGCGTCCGGGTGAAGACTTCCATTACACCTCAGGTGTCATGCTCGGCACCGAGCACGGCACGATGCAGGGCCATTACGACATGGTGGCCGACGATGGCACCGAATTCGCCGCGCCGGTCGCACCCTTCGTGCTGGCCATCCCGCGCACCCTGCACTGACACGGAGGCCGAACGATGAGTGTATGGGCGATCGGCGACCTGCAAGGCTGCTATGACGTAACCCAGCGCCTGCTGGAAAAGATCCGGTTCGATCCGGCGCAGGACACCCTGTGGTTCTGTGGCGACCTGGTCAACCGCGGCGGACAGTCGCTGGAAACGCTGCGGCTGGTGCATTCGCTGCGCGAACACAGCGTGGTGGTGCTCGGCAACCACGACCTTTCCCTGCTGGCCGTCGGTGCGCGCACCGAAGAAGAACAGCGCAAGGTCAACCCGGACCTGCTGCGCATCGTGCAGGCCGAAGACCGTGACGTGCTGCTGGACTGGCTGCGCCTGCAGAAACTGGTGCACGTGGACCGCGAACTGGGCTGGATGATGGTGCATGCCGGCCTGGCGCCGAAGTGGACCACGCAGATGGCCGAGAAGCATGCGGCCGAAGTGGAAGTGCAGCTGCACGGTGCCGGCTACCGCAAGCTGTTCCGCAACATGTACGGCGACAAGCCCAGCTGGGCGCCCAACCTGACCGGCTACGAGCGCTCGCGGGCGATCATCAACGTGCTGACGCGCATGCGTTACTGCACCTCGCGCGGCCGTATCGGCATCGAGGACAAGGGCACGCCGGGCACCCAGGAACAGGGGCTGTATCCCTGGTTCGAAGTGCCGGGCCGGGTCGAGCGCGACCTGAAGGTGGTCTGCGGCCACTGGTCCGCACTCGGCCTGACCATCACCCAGGGCATCCACGCGATCGACACCGGTGCAGTGTGGGGCGGCAAGCTCACCGCGATCCAGCTCGACACCGATGAGCTGCGCGTGGTGCAGGTACCGGGACGTGACGTGCCGGCACCCGTCGCCAACGCGCGGCCGCCTGCGCGGCCTGCCCATGAGCGCGCGGCAGGGCAAGGCAAGGACAGCGGCCAGGGCAACGGCAACGCTGCAACGGCCGGCGCCCCCGGCAACCGTGGTCCGCGTCGGCGCCGCCGCCGTGGTGGTGGTGGCGGTGGCGGTGGCGGTGGCGGTGGCGGTGGTGGCGGCAACAACAACGGCACGCCTCCTTCGGCATGAAGCCAGGCAACCGCGCACCATGGACGGTGCTGCTGCTGACGCTGGCCCTGGCCAGCGGCTGCCATCCCACGTCGTCGCCAGCGACCGCCGGCGCCGACAAGTCCGCCGCCCCAGCAACGGCACCGACACCTTCACCACCGCTGGTCGCTGCCGCCCGCGCGCAGATCGGCGTCACCACCCGCTACGACCCTGCCTATCGGGTGCTCGCCTACCCCGGTGGCGATGTGCCCGCGGATCGCGGCGTATGCACCGACGTAGTGGTCCGCGCCCTGCGTACACAAGGGCTGGACCTGCAGGTCCGCGTGAATGAAGACATGCGCGCTGATTTCAGCGCTTATCCGGCGCTCTGGGGCCTGTCACGACCGGATCGGAACATCGATCATCGGCGCGTGCCCAACCTGATGCGCTGGTTCGATCGTCAGGGCTGGCAGCAGCCGATCAGTGCGCTTGCCAGCGACTTCGCTGCCGGCGACATCGTGGCCTGGAAGCTCAACGGCAACGGCCTGCTGCACGTGGGCATCGTCTCCGACCGGCGCCTGTCCGACGGCACGCCGCTGGTGCTGCACAACATCGCGCGGGGTACGCGGGAAGAAAACCTGCTGTTCCAGCACGCGATCATCGGGCACTACCGCATGCCGTGAGTGAGGCGGTGCTGTGGAGCCGAGCCATGCTCGGCTGCGATTTGTGTCCGCCAAAAGCAGCCGAGCATGGCTCGGCTCTACAGGACTCCGCGCTCAGCTGCGCACGTAATGCACGAAGCGGAACGCGTACGCGTGGCGTTCGTCAGCCGGGTGCGGCTCGCTGCTCGCTTCCTGCCAGTCCTGCGCGTCCACCTCGGGGAAATGGGTGTCGGCCGGCACTTCGGCATCCACCCAGGTCAGATACAGGTCGCTGGCCTGGTCCAGCAGCTGATGGAAGATCTCACCACCGCCGATGATGCACAGCTCGCTGGCACCCTCGCCTTCGGCAATGGCCCGCGCCTCGTCCAGCGAGGCCACCGCACGCATGCCCTCGAACGGCACCTGGCCGCTGCGGGTCAGCACCAGGTTGGTCCGCCCCGGCAGCACCCGTCCGATCGATTCGGCGGTCTTGCGCCCCATCAGGATCGGTTTGCCCAGGGTCAGCGCCTTGAAGTGCATGAAGTCGTCCGGCAGGTGCCAGGGCATGGCATTGCCCTGGCCGATGCCACGATTGCGATCCAGTGCAACGATCATCGACAGTTTCATGGTGCGGCCTCCTCAGCCGGCATCGATCTGCAGGCGTGTACAGGCTTCATTGGCGGCACTGGCCGCGCGCAGCGCCGCCGCCAGCGCCGGGTCCGACGTGGAATTCTCGTCCAGGCCTTCGAGGATCCTCTGCATCTGCGCGTCCTTGATCTCCTCCAGGCCCGGTCCCGACAGGATGTCGCGGGACAGCGTGGCAACGTCGGTGCTGCCGCTGCGCGCCAGGAATCCCTGCAGATCCTTGCTGGAATAGACCACCGCCAGGCGCTGCTCGAGCTCATGCTGGTAGGCGGGCTCTTCGATGCCAGCCTTCAGGTGCTCGGCCATCGCCGCGTACATGCCGGTCACCGCCTCGCGCACCTGCGCCTGGCAGCCGGCCGGCATGTCGCTGGGCAGTGGGGCGCTGCCATCGAGCGACCGGACGAAGGACTGCAATTCCCCGCGCATGTGCTCGTGCACGATCTGCTCGTTGACCTGCCGGGCCAATGCGAGGGTGTCTGCAGGCGCCGCCTGGACCAGGCTCAGCGGCGCGAGGCCAGCCAACGCCAGCAGCGCCACAACGCGCGCGCGCGCGCTCATACCGCCACCGGCGCCTTGATCGCCGGATGTGGATCGTAGCCATCAATGCGGATGTCATCGAACTGGAAGCCGAACAGATCGGTCACCTCCGGGTTCAACCACAGCTTCGGCAGCGCGCGCGGTTCACGCGTCAGCTGCTCGCGGGCCTGCTCAAAGTGGTTCGAATACAGGTGCGCGTCACCCAGCGTATGCACGAAATCGCCGACGCCCAGGCCGGTGGCCTGCGCCACCATGTGGGTCAGCAGCGCGTAGCTGGCGATGTTGAACGGCACGCCGAGGAAGATGTCGCCACTGCGCTGGTACAGCTGGCAGCTGAGCTTGCCGTCGACCACGTAGAACTGGAACAGGTTGTGGCACGGCATCAGCGCCATCTGCGAGAGCTCGCCCACGTTCCAGGCACTGACCACCAGCCGCCGCGAATCCGGGTTGCGCTTGATCTCGTCCACCAGCCACTGCATCTGGTCGATGCTGCCGCCGTCGGCCGTGGCCCAGCTGCGCCACTGCTTGCCGTACACCGGGCCGAGGTCACCGTTGTCGTCGGCCCACTCGTCCCAGATGCGCACCTGGTTGTCCTTGAGGTAACCGATGTTGGTATCGCCCTTCAGGAACCACAGCAGCTCGTGGATGATCGAGCGCAGGTGCAGCTTCTTGGTGGTGACCAGCGGAAAGCCGTCGTTGAGGTTGAAGCGCATCTGCCAGCCGAACACGCTGCGGGTGCCGGTGCCGGTGCGGTCGCTCTTCTCCGCGCCGTGTTCGAGCACGTGCGAAAGCAGGTCCAGGTAGGCCTTCATGCCTTGCCCTCCGCCACCACCAGCGGCTGCGGCTGCAGCACCGGCGCGCGGCGCGACATCACCAGCAGCACCAGGCCGAAGGCGATCAGCGGCACGCACAGGATCTGGCCCTTGGTCAGCCAGCCGAACGCCACATAGACGCCGTTGTCGGGCATGCGCACGAACTCGACGGCGAAGCGGAAGATGCCGTACAGCAGCGCGAACAGGCCGCCAATCAGATAGCGATGGCGCGGCTTGGCCGACACCGTCCACAACACCACGAACATCACCAGCCCTTCCAGCAGCGCTTCATACAACTGCGACGGATGGCGGGCGAACTGGTTGAGCGCACCGCTGGCGAACTGCGACTGCAGGGTGGCGTGGTCGAGCTGGTTCAGCGGCGCCGGCAGGCCGGACGGGAACACCACGCCCCAGCTGCCGTCGGTGTACTTGCCCCACAGTTCGGCACCGATGAAGTTGCCGATGCGGCCAAAACCCAGGCCCAGCGGTACCAGCGGCGCCATGAAATCCATGGTGTCGAAGAAGTGCAGCGCATGCTTGCGCGACCACCACCAGCAGGCCGCGATCACGCCGAGCAGGCCGCCGTGGAAGCTCATGCCGCCATCCCATACCTTGAACAGCAGCAGCGGGTTGTGCAGGAAATCGCCCAGCGCGTAGAACAGCATGTAGCCGATGCGTCCGCCCAGCACCACGCCGAGCATGGCGTAGAACAGCAGGTCGGAGAAGCCGTTGGCATCGACGCCCGGCAGGCGCCCGTCGGCGATCCGCTTGCGCCCCAACAGCCAGGCGGCGGTGAAGCCGAGCAGGTACATGATGCCGTACCAGTGCACCTTGATCGGTCCCAGCGAGAGGGCGATGGGGTCGATGTCGTGGAAATAGATCATGAAGGGCGCCTTGCAGGGATGCCGATATTCTAGCGCCGCCCGGGAGCGGCCTCGCGGCGGCCCCGGTCACGCGATTGCCGGGCTTCAGCCCAGGATCTGCGGCGTGTCCGGCAGGCCGTCCTGATCGGACCGCGCCGAGGCCGGAAAGTGCCCTTCCAGCAGGGTGGAAACCTCATCGATGGCGTCGCGCAGCGCCGCTACCGGCTGCGAACCGCGCAGGCCCTCACGCAGGTGGGTGCAGACCCGCTGCCATTGCTCGGGCGCGACCCGCCCCTGCAGGCCGCGGTCGGCGACGATCTCGATGGCATGGTCGGCCAGCAGCAGGTAGATCAGCACGCCGTTGTTGTGGACGGTATCCCAGGTGCGCAAGCGGGCGAAGGCATGTTCGGCGGCCTGCCGCGGGGTGATCTTGTGCCACAGCGCGTGCAGCGGCAGGTCGGCCTCGACCGCGAACATCACCTGACCGCCATGGCGCTGCTCGCCTGCGGCGATTGCCTCGGTGATCGCCTGCAGCGTGGCCGGCGGGAACGCCCGCCGTACCGATGGCGAAAACAGATGCCGACAAAGACGCTGGATCATCACCAGCCCCCCGACGCGCCGCCGCCGCCGGAACGGCCACCACCGCCGCCCCAACCGCCGCCACCGCCAAATCCACCACCACCCCCGAAGCCGCCGCCACCCCAACTGCCTCCGCCCCAACCGCCACCGCCGGCGAAGCGCCCCGGATGGCCGGACAGCATCGCCACCACCAGGCCAACCACGCCGGCCAGGCCACTGGCCAGCAGCGTGGAGGTGAACAGGAAGGCAGCAACGGCCGCACCGGCGCCCCCCAGCAGGCCGCGCAGCGGGCGCGGCACGCGTGAGAACACGCCACGCAGGATGCTGCCGGCGAACACGCCGATGAACAACGCCAGGAACCAGGTATCGCCGCCGCCGTCAGGCGCGCGCCCCTGCTGGCCGCTGACCGGCGCCGGCAGCGGCTCGCCGTCGATGATCTTCACCAGCATCGCCGTGGCGTCGGTGATGCCACCGGCATAGTCATTGGCGCGGAAGCGTGGCACCAGGTACTCCTGGATCACCCGGTTGGCGATCGCATCGGGAATCGCACCCTCCAGGCCATAGCCCGGTTCGATGCGCACCCGCCGATCGTCCTTGGCCACCACCAGCAGCACGCCGTCATCCACGCCCTTGCGGCCGATCTGCCATTGGTCGAACACGCGGGTGGTGTACTGGGCGATGTCTTCCGGCTGCGTGGTCGGCACCACCAGCACCTGCATCTGGCTGCCCTTGCGCTGCTGCAGGTCCAGCGCCTGCTGCACCAGCGCCTGCTTCTGCGCGGCATCCAGGGTGCCGGTGGTATCGACCACCGGCGAATCCAGCGCCGGGATCGGCGCCAGCGTCTGCGCCTGCACGGCCAACGGCAGCCACAGCAACAGGGCCAGCAGCGTGGTGGCCAGGCGCATCGGTCAGTGGCCCGGGGCCGGGGCTGGCTGCTGCTGCGGCGCGTTGCCGAAATCAACCGCCGGCGCGTTGGAGATCTGCGCTTCGTTTTCCACGGTGAAGTTCGGCTTGGGCTGGTAGCCGAAGATCTTGGCGGTGATCAGCTGCGGGAACGAGCGGATGTAGGTGTTGTAGTCCTGCACCTGCTGGATGTAGCGGCCACGGGCGACGGTGATGCGGTTCTCGGTACCTTCCAGCTGCGCCTGCAGATCGCGGAAGTTCTGGTCGGACTTCAGCACCGGGTAGTTCTCGGTGACCACCAGCAGGCGCGACAGCGCGCTGCCGAGTTCGCCCTGGGCCTGCTGGAACTGCTTGAGCGAGGCTTCATCGTCGGCGTTGACGTTGATCTGGCCAACGCGCGAGCGGGCGTTGGTGACTTCGGTCAGCACGCGCTCTTCCTGGCTGGCGAAACCCTTCACGGTCTGCACCAGGTTCGGCACCAGGTCGGCGCGGCGCTTGTACTGGTTGAGCACTTCGGACCAGCTGGCCTTGACCGCTTCGTCCTTCTGCTGGATGGCGTTGTAGCCGCAGCCGGACAGCAGGGAGGCCAGCAGCAACAGGGGAATGAGGCGGGTCAACAGGCGCATGGCCAAGGCTCCGGGTGGACTGAGCGCCGAGCATGCCATGGTCGGTGTTAACGGACGTGTGGAGAGTGTCGGCCATCGTCGGCCATCGGGCGCCGCCCCCTCCGCGGTGGTTGTGTCTGCTGGATATCAGGGTGGGCCGGGAGGGTGGGTTGGCTGGGGGACGCCGTGAATACGTCCTTGTAGGCTCGGGCGCGCCATCCTTGGCGCTTACGCCCCCAGCCAACCCACCCTCCCGGCCACGGACGGTTTCCTGCGCACCGCGGGAAGATCAAAAGAAAAATCAAAAGCAAAAACCGATTCTTCAGACATTTGTGTCGACCAAGGTCGACATCTACCAGCAGCACAGAACGCCGTCCCGACAGATCGCGGGAGACTGTCGAAGGCGGGGTGGGTCCGGTTGCGGGGGTGTCCGCGGCATGGATGCCGCGGCCAAGCCCCCAGGGATGGGTTTACGGCGTCCCCCGCAACCGGATCCACCCCGCCATCCCACGGATAGCCAGCTTTTGCCGTTACTCCGGCCTGTTGTCGTTGCCTAGGCGGGTGCAGGGCGCAGCCCTGCCGCCAAACCCCTCAGCAAGCCTCAGCAGCCGGCACGCGCGCACGCCCCAGCCACGCCAGCAGCAGCGCCGACGCCGCAAGCAGGCCACCGGCCACCGGAATCGCCGCGTAGCCCAGCCCAAGGCTGATCACCGCACCACCCAGCGCCGCGCCCAGTGCATTGCCCAGGTTGAACGCACCGACGTTGATCGACGACGCCAGTCCCGGCGCCTCGCTCGCCGCCTGCATCACCCGGATCTGCAGCGGCGGCACGATGGCGAAGGTCGCCGCGCCGAACAGCAACACGCCAAGCGCTGCGGTCGCGTGGCTCATGAAGGCCAACGGCAGCACGAACATCAGCACCGCCAGGATGGCCAGCAAAATGCGCGTGGCGCCGTCCAGCGACCAGTCGGCCATGCGTCCACCGATGCCGTTACCGAAGGTGAAACCAATACCGATCAGTGCCAGCGACAACGCAATGAAGGCGTTCGAGGCGCCGGTCAGCTCGGTCAACACTGGCGCCACATAGGTGTAGAGGGTGAACATCGCGCCTGCGCCCAGCACCGTGGTCGCCATCGCCAGCAGCACCTGCGGCTGCATGATCGATTTCAGTTCACGTCGAACATCCGGGCGTGCACCTGCGGCCGACGGCGGCAGCGCCATCGCCAATGCGGTGATCGCCACCACGCCGAGTACGGCAGTGCCGGCAAAAGCCAAACGCCAACCCAGTTGCTGGCCGACCCAGGTCGCCAGCGGCACGCCGCCGATGTTGGCGATGGTCAGGCCCATGAACATCGTTGCCACGGCCGCCGCCTGCTTGTCCTTGGGCACCAGACTGGCGGCGACCACCGCGCCGATGCCGAAGAACGCGCCGTGATTGAGGCTGGTCACCAGCCGCGACAGCAACAGCAGGCCGTAGTTCGGAGCCAGCGCCGACAGCACGTTGCCGACCACGAAGATCGACATCAGCAGCATCAGCGCGGTGCGCTTGCCGAAGCGTCCCATCAGCAGGGTCATCACCGGCGCGCCCAGCATCACGCCCACCGCGTAGGCGGTGATCAGCATGCCGGCAGTGGGGATGCTGACCCCCACTCCGTTGGCGATGACCGGCAACAGACCCATCGGGGTGAACTCGGTGGTGCCAATGGCGAAGGCGCCGACGGCGAGTGCCAGCAAAGCGGCTCTGGAATTCATGGGGGTTGCCTGCGTGGGGCAGGCCCTGTGGAAAATGAGCGCGTAGCCTGCGCGCATTGCCGGCCGGGAGTAAGCCTCGGCGCGGGAAAACAGTGTTGACCCCGATTCACAAGTGTCGGGCAGGTCGGCCAGCCGGGTAGCGCCGGGCCATGCCCGGCGAGCGCAGCGGGGCCCGGAAAACAGAACCCCCGGCGCTGGCCGGGGGTTCGGGGTAGTGCTTACCAGTCGCCGGCACCCGGCACGTGGTGTTCCCGTGCTCGGCGGCGCATCAGCAGGTTCAGCCACTCCACCAGCACCGAGAAGCCCATCGCGGCGTAGATGTAGGGCTTGGGCACGTGCACGTCCAGGCCGTCCAGGATCAGTACGGCACCGATCAGCAGGATGAAGGCCAGGGCCAGCATCTTCACGGTCGGGTTGGCATCGATGAAACGGCCCAGCGGGTTGGCCGCCAGCAGCATCACCGCCACCGACAGCAGGATCGCAGCGACCATCACCGGCACGTGGTCGGCGATGCCGACGGCGGTGATCACCGAGTCCAGCGAGAACACGATGTCGATGATCGCGATCTGCGCGATCACATAGCCGAACACGGCCGAGGTCTTGGTGGTGGTCGGATCCTCGTCCTCGCCACCGGAGATCATTTCCTTGATCTCCATCCAGCCCTTGATGATCAGGAACAGGCCACCGACGATCAGCACCAGGTCGCGGATGGAGATGCCCATGCCGGCCACGGTGAACAGGTTCGCCTGCATGTGCGCCAGGTACGCCAGCGACACCAGCAGGCCGATACGGGTGATGCAGGCCACGGCGATGCCGAGGCGGCGCGCGAACGGCCGGCGGTTCTCGGGCAGCTTGCTGACGGCGATGGAGATGAACACCAGGTTGTCGATGCCGAGCACGATCTCCAGCGCGCTCAGGGTGAACAGGGTCAACCAGACATTCGGATCGGCGAGAAACTCAAGGGACATGGGAAGTCTTCAACAAGGGGGAGGAAGAAGGATCAGCCGACGCTGGCCGGGAACAACCGCGGCACCAGCACCAGGGCCCAGCACAGCAGCACGTTCATCATCAGCACGAACACCGCCGCCGAGCCCATGTCCTTGGCACGGCCGGCCAGTTCATGGATTTCCGCGCCATAGCGTTCGATCACCGCCTCGATGGCCGAGTTGGCCAGCTCCATCGCCAGCACCAGCAGCATCGAGCCGATCATCAGCGCGCGCTCCACCGGTGTCTGGCCCAGCCAGATCGCCAGCGGCGTCAGCAGCACCAGCAGGTAGACCTCCAGCCGGAACGAGGACTCGTGCAGCCAGGCGGCTCGCAGGCCCTGCCAGGACCAACGGGCGGCCTGGAAGATGCGACGTGGGCCGCGGGGCATGTGGCCGAACTGATCAGCCACGGGTGAAGCATCCAGCAACAGGGGCGCGGCGCAGCGACCGCTCAGACGCACGGCAGGGAATCATGGGTGCACAGGGATAGGCAGACAGCCCCCATTTTGCCACAAGGGCGGCCACGGCACCCCCGGACGCCGCGCCGCAAGGCCCTGCGAACGGCCCAGCACAGCCAAGCGCAGGGCCGGACCAGCTTCTATGATGGATGCCCCCCTGCCCTGCCGGAGTGCCTGATGACCCGTCCCCGCACCTGCCTGATCCTGCTTGGCCTGCTGGCCGCGCCGCTGGCCCAGGCGCTGAGCCCGACGGCGCCGCCGCAGGTACCCGCGCAGGTCTCCAACGTGGCCTGGGCCGCCGACATGGCCTCCTTCGCCACCGCCGACCGCACCAATCCGCCGCCGCGCGGTGGCATCGAATTCATCGGCAGCTCGTCCTTCCGCATGTGGGACAGCCTGGCCCAGGACTTCCCGGGGCAACCGGTGTTCAACCGCGGCTTCGGTGGCTCGGAAGTCCGCGACAGCACCTGGTATGCCGGCCAGGCCATCGTGCCGTACGCGCCGTGCAAGGTGTTCTTCTACGCCGGCGACAACGACCTCAACAGCGGCCGCAGCGCAACCCAGGTACGCGACGACGTGGTGGCCTTCGTGCAGCGCGTGCAGCGCGACCTGCCGAAGACGAAGGTGGAGTACGTCTCCATCAAGCCCAGCCCGTCGCGGGCGCACCTGCTGCCGGCGATCAACGACGCCAACGCGAAGATCAAGGCTGCATTGGCGAAGCTGCCCAACACCGGCTACACCGACATCTACACGCCGATGCTGGGGGCCGATGGCCAGCCCGATGCCGCGTTGTTCCGCGAGGACATGCTGCACATGACCCCGGCCGGCTATGCGATCTGGACCAAGGCGCTGGCGCCGAAGGTCAACTGCAACTGAGTGATGCTGGGGTTGCCGGCCAGCGGCCGGCACTACCGGAAAAGCTCCATCCACGCATGGCGTGGATCTGCGTGTCGACCAAGGTCGACACCTACCAACAGCAGCGGGAACCTGTCGAAGGCGGGGCGCTGTTGGTTTGCGGGGTGTGAGCCGCATGGATGCGGCGACCAAGCCCCCATGGGTGAGGGCGCTTTGCTTGCGAAGCACTGCTTCGCAAGCGCCCGAACGCCCAGCCGCCAGCGGCTGGGCCGGCCTGGGGGTTCACGGCGGCCCCGCACACCCACAGCGCCCCGCCGTCCCACGGAATGCGCGCTGTTGCTGTTGAGGTTGCGGGTGCCGGGCGCAGCCCGGCGCTCAGCGGAAAATCACCGTCGCCTCGGTGCCCTTGCCCAGCTCGCTGGTCAAGCTGACCTTCCAGCCAAAGCGGTCACACAGGCGACGCACGATTGACAGCCCCAGACCTGTACCCTGCGGGCGGCTGGGATCGGCACGATAGAACGGCTCGAACGCACGCGACAGCGCGTCTGCCGACATGCCGATGCCGGTATCGCTTACCACCACCCGGTCGTTGTGCACGTGCACGTCGATGCGACCTTCGTCGGTGTAGCTGCAGGCGTTGCGCACCAGGTTGCTGACCACCACCTGCAGCACCCGCGGCGGTGCATGCAGCTGCACGGCCGCGTCACTGTGCAGGTGCACCGCCAGTGGCCGGCCCACCAGCAGCTCGTTGGCGTTGTCCACTTCGTAGCGGACGATGTCGTTGACGTCGAACAGTTCCACCTGCGGCTCGACGTCGGCCTCGCGGGCCAGGATCAGGAACGCATCGATCACCGCTTCCATGTCCCGCCCGGCACGCTGGATGCGCTGCAGGCTGCGGCGCAGGCGCGGCTCCAGGCTTTCATCGCCCAGCGCCATGTCGCTGGCCACCCGGATGACGGTCAGCGGCGTGCGCAGTTCATGGCTGGCATCACGGGTGAAGTTGCGCTCGCGTGCCACGTGCGCAGTGACCCGGTTGGCCAGCGAATGCAGCGCCGCTGCCAGTTGCCGGGTCTCGCCCTGCATGTCTGCGGGCAGCTTGTTCGGTTCCAGATCGGCCGCTTCCGGATGACCCGGATCCCAGCGCGAGACGCGGCGCGCCAGCCAGTTCACCGGTGACACCAGGCGCTTGGAGGCGCGGTAGGTGATCCAGGAGGCGCCATACACCGCCAGCAGGGTCAGCAGCACCGGCACGATGCCGAACCAGAACGCCAGCATCTCCGCGCGCGAGCGCAGGAACACCAGGTACAGGCGCCCCTGTTCGCGGGCGTCGACCAGCACCAGCTGATCATCGTCGGGCAGTTCGTGGAAACCCGGTTCCAACGTGCGCAGGTTGGCGGGCAGTGACAGGCTGGACTGCCCGCGTTCCAGCAGGTAGCCACGGATGTTCTGGGTATTGGGCGGCGGCTGCACCGGCGAGGCCTCGTGCAGCGTCCAGTAGTACGCCGCTTCTTCGCGCAGGGCAGCGCCGACCAGGCTGTGCTTGATCACCAGCGAAACCAGCCAGGCACCCAGCAGGATACCCAGGCTGGCCAGCACGGCTTGCAGGATGAAGGCGATACGGATCTTGCGCGGCAGGCCGTGCGGCATTGCGGTGTCCCGGTCAGAGCGCTGCGATTATAGGCAGCGCGCTGTGCCGTGATCGTGCATGGACGATGACGACCGGGCATCCGGAACGTTCACCCCTTCCCTGCCGACCACGGCCGTGCCGGTTCTGCTGCAACACCGGCACGACGTCGATCAGGCCATCGGCTGGGCGATATCGGCGATGCGATAGCCCGCGCTCTGCACGGTGTGCAGCAGCGGCCGGTCGAACGGCTTGTCGATGATCTTGCGCAGGTTGTACAGATGGCTGCGCAACGTGTCCGAATCAGGCAGGCCGTTGCCCCAGATTTCGCGTTCGATTTCCTGGCGGGTGACCACACGCGGCGATTCGCGCATCAGGATGGTCAGCAGGCGCAGTCCGATCGGCGACAGCTGCAGCTCGGTGCCGGCACGCGTGGCACGCATGCTGACCGGATCGAGCACCAGGTCGGCGACCTTGAGCACTTCCGAACCGACCTGGCGACGTTCACGGCGGATCAGCGCGCGCAGGCGGGCTTCCAGTTCCTGGATCGCGAACGGCTTGGTCAGGTAATCATCGGCACCAAAACCGAGGCCGGTGAGCTTGTCATCCAGCGTGTCGCGCGCGGTCAGCATCAGCACCGGGGTCGACTTGCGCGCATCGTTGCGCAGCCGGCGGCACACTTCGATGCCATCCAGCCGCGGCAGCATCAGGTCCAGCACGACCACGTCGTAGCTGTTCTCGGCAGCCAGACGGTAGCCGTCGAGGCCATCCTGCGCATAGTCCACCTCGAAGCCACGGCCTTCCAGGTATTCACCGATCATCTCGGAGATATTGCGGTTGTCTTCGACCACCAGCACCAAGCCGGAAGTCTCCTTCGTCTGACGCATGAGAATCCCTCTTTCTTCAGCTTTGTGAAACATGCCCGATCGACGGTGCACGCGATGTGAAGTTGCGTCAATGAAAAGAAGATGGCGTGCTCACAGCAGCGGTTTCAGCAGCGGCCATACGTTGTCCAGCACTTTCGGCTGCGCCTGCGCGGTGGGATGCAGGCCGTCTGCCTGCATCAATCCCGGCTGCAGGGCCACGCCTTCCAGCAGGAACGGCAGCAACGGCACCTTGTACTGCGTGGCCAGCGTCCGGTACGCCGCCGCCAGGCGCTGGCGGTAGCCCGGCCCATAGTTGGGCGGCACGTCGATGCCCAGCAGCAGCACCTTGGCACCGGCCTTCTGGCTGGCCTGCACCATTTTTTCCAGGTTGCCCTGCACCTGCGCCGGGGTCAGGCCGCGCAGCGCATCGTTGCCACCGAGGGCGATCACCACCACCGTGGGCTTTTCCCGCCCCAGCAGGCCCGGCAGCCGGGTCAGCGCGCCGGCGGTGGTTTCCCCGCTCATGCTGGCGTTGACGATGCGCGGCGGAGTTTTCGACTGCTGCCTGACCCGCTGCTGCAGCAGGCTGACCCAGCCTGCGTCGGCCGGGATATTGTGGGCGGCACTGAGGCTGTCACCGAGCACCAGCACGGTACCGGTGGCCGGACCTTTGGCACACGCCAGTGCCGGCAACAGCAGCAACCCTAGCAACAGCATCATCATTGCGCCGGCTTGCCGGCTCCATCCCGTCTTGTGCATTGGAGTCTCCTCATCGACAGCCTGTCCCCCCGCAGCGCGCCCGTCGCCATCGCCGTCGACCAGGTCGGCAAATCCGTGCATGGCCCGGAGGGTGAAGTCCACATACTGGACAACATCACCCTGACCGTCCATGAAGGGACCAGCGTGGCCATCGTCGGCGCCTCCGGTTCCGGCAAGACCACCCTGCTCGGCCTGCTGGCCGGGCTGGACCTGCCCAGCCGCGGCCGCATCACGCTGGCGGGCCAGGATCTGACCGTATTGGATGAAGAAGCGCGTGCACAGCTGCGCGCGCGCGACGTCGGCTTCGTGTTCCAGAGCTTCCACCTGCTGCCGGCGTTGACGGCGGCCGAGAACATCGCGCTGCCGCTGGAACTGGCCGGGCGCGAGGACCGCACGCGGGTGGATGAGGTGCTGGCTGCGGTAGGGCTCTCGCACCGCGCCCGCCACTATCCGCGGCAGTTGTCCGGCGGCGAGCAGCAGCGTGTGGCCCTCGCCCGCGCGTTCGTCAGCCGCCCGCGCATCCTGTTCGCCGATGAGCCCACCGGCTCGCTGGACCAGGCCACCGGCCAGCACATCAGCGATCTGCTGTTCGAACTCAATGCCGGCAGCGGAACCACGCTGGTGCTGGTCACCCATGATCTGCGCCTGGCGCAGCGCTGCCAGTACATCCATCGCATCGACAACGGCCGCCTGCAGCCGGTGGAACATGGAGTGGACGCATGAACCTGCTGCGGCATGCGTGGCGCGCGCTGCGCCGCGAAGCCCTGGCCGGTGACCTGCTGACCGTCTTCGCCGCCCTGGTACTGGGCGTGGCGGTGATGACGGCGGTGGGCACGCTGGTCAACCGGGTCAACCTGGCCCTGACCGGCAGCGCAGCGGAAATGCTCGGCGGCGACCTCGGCGTGGCCGGGCGCGATGACCCGCCTGCGGCATTTGCCGACGAGGCGCAGCGACGCGGCCTGGCGTACACACGGCTGGCCAGCTTCGGCAGCGTGCTGTTCCAGGGAGATGCCAGCCAGATGGCCAGCATCAAGGCCGTGGAAGCAGGCTACCCGCTGCGTGGTGCGCTGCGTGTGCGCGCCACGCCCGGCGGCACGCTGATTGCCGACGCCGGCATGCCGGCCAAAGGCCAGGCCTATGCCGATCCACGCCTGCTGCAGGCGCTGGGCCTGAAGGCCGGCGACGATCTGGAATTCGGTGCAGGCACGCTGCGCATCGCCGGCATCATCGAATCGGAACCGGATGCCGGCGGCGACCTGCTGACGCTGTCGCCGACCCTGCTGGTCAACCGCGCCGATGTGGAAGGCACCGGCCTGCTCGGCCCCGGCAGCCGCATCAATTACCGGCTGATGTTCGCCGGCCCGGCCACCGACATCGCTGCATTCCGGCAATGGCTGCTGCCGCAGGTCAAAGGCATGCGCCTGCTCAGCGTGAACGATACCCAGCGCGGGGTGCGCCAGGCCTTCGACCTGGCCGGCCGTTTCCTCGGCCTGAGCGCACTGCTGGCGGTACTGCTGGCCGGCGTGGCCACCGCACTGGCGGCCAACCGGTTCGCCCTGCGTCGCATCGACCAGGTGGCGATCCTGCGCTGCCTGGGCGCACGCCAGCGCGACATCCTGGCTGGCCTGGCCCTGCAGCTGCTGATGCTGGCGGTGCCGGCCTGTGCGATCGGCATCGGCCTGGGCATGGCGGCGCAGGAAGGACTGGTGCAGGTGCTGGGCAGCCTGGTGCCGCAACGCCTGCCGCTGCCCGAAGCAATGCCTGCGCTGACCGGCGCGGGGATCGGCCTGTTGCTGCTGTTCGGCTTCGGACTGCCGCCGCTGCTGCGCCTGCGTGGGGTGCCGCCCATGCGTGTGCTCAACCGCTCGTTCGCCGCCCTGCCGCCTGCTTCGCTGCTGGCCTATGTGGCCGCACTGGCGGCCAGCCTGGTACTGGCGGTGCAGGTCACCGGCGATCTGAAGCTGGCCCTGTGGGTGCTGGGTGGCCTGGCCGGGCTGGCGGTCGCTGCAGGCGTGGTCGGGTTCCTGCTGCTGCAGCTGCTGCGTGGCCTGCAGCATCGTCTGCATGGCAACTGGCGCTTGGGCCTGGCCGCACTGACGCGGCGGCGGATGCTGGCGGTGATGCAGCTGGTAGGGCTGTCACTGTCGCTGTGCGCCCTGCTGTTGCTGGCGGTGATCGGCCCCGGCCTGCTGCAGCAGTGGCGCGAGCGCCTGCCCGCGGACACGCCGAACTACTTCCTGATCAACATCCAGCCCGAGCAGCGCGACAGCGTGCTGGCCGCACTGCAGGGCCTGGGTGCGGATGATGCCAGCATCGAACCGATGGCCACCGGCCGCCTGATCGCAATCAACGGCAAACCACCGCTGCGGGTGGACCGCACGCCGGCCGACGACACTCGGCCGCAGGGCGAAGGCCAGCGCGACGACGATGACGAGAACCGGCCACTGAACTTCAGTTGGCGCAGCACGTTCCCGCCGGCCAACACACTGGTCAACGGCACGTTCTGGAAACCGGACAGCACCGCCGCCGAGGCATCCGTGGAGATCGGCTGGGCCAAGCGCTATGGCGTGTACCCGGGTGATCGCATCACCATTGCGGTGGGCGAACAGGAGCGCGAGTTCACCGTCACCAGCGTGCGCAAGGCCGACTGGAACACCTTCCGGCCGAACTTCTTCGTGCTGTTGAACCCGAATGCGGTGGGCGATACGCCGCACAACCTGCTGTCGGCGTTCCACCTGCCTGCGGGACAGGCGGCGGGTCTCGGGGCCCTGGTGCGCGCGCAGCCGAACCTGTCACTGCTGGACGTGGATGCGGTGATCTCGCAGGTGCGCGATGTGATGGAACGGGTGGCGCAGGCGGTGCAGCTGGTGATGGTGTTCAGCCTGCTGGCCGGCGTGCTGGTGCTGCTGGCGGCGCTGCAGGCGACGGCTGGCGAGCGCCGCTATGACAGCGCGGTGCTGCGCACGCTGGGTGCAACGCGGCGCCAGCTGCGTGGCGCGGTACTGGTCGAGTTCGGTGCGCTGGGCGCGTTGGCGGCGCTGTTGGCGGTGGGCGCGGCAGCGGTGATCGGCGTGGCGGTGTCGCAGAAGGTGTTCGAGCTGCCGCTGCTGCCGCCGTGGCCGGGTCTGCTGCTGGGTGGGCTGCTCGGTATTGCGCTGAGCCTGCTGGCCGGCTGGTTGGGCACGCGGCGGATCCTGCACACGCCGCCGGCATTGGCATTGCGGGAGGCCTGACACCGTTGTGAAAGCAAAGGCATCCACGCATGGCGTGGATCTACCAGCGATAGCCCCAGTAGATCCACGCCGTGCGTGGATTCGGGTCACGACGCCTGTTGTTGCGCCCAGGCCAGGGCCGTGCCCATCGCGCGCTGCATGCCCGGCAACGTTATGAACAGGCAGAGCTCGTCCTTTTCGTCGTTGTCTCCCACCCGCTTATGGACTTCGCTGTATTCAGGCGAACTATCGAAAATGACGATACGGACGATGTTGCCGCTGGGCAGGTGCTTGGCGGAGAAGATCGGGTTGGCTTCGCGATCCTTCGTGCCATCCTCGAAGAACACGTTGTAATGTGGGTTACGGAAGTCTTCAGCGCGCAGCTTGGTCGCCTGGATTCCGGCCGTGAAGTGGTCGAGGAAATGCTGCTCGAGACGGTCGTAGGTTATCGGGTTGGTCAGGTAGCCATCGAACATCGGGAGATCTGGCACGATCGCCCTCAGCACTCGCTGCCTTCCGCCACTGGAATCGCAAAGACACGGACGACGTCGTGACCCGGCGGACCATCCGTCCGGCTCCCGCAGAAGCGAAAGCCCGCGAGCATATCCGCATCTTCGAACACGGAGCGCACCAGCGCGATTTCTGCCAAAGCGGTCGTGTCGCATTCGTGCCGAAGGCGATGCCCCAGGGCGACGCCCTCGGGGCCTGGGTAGTAGAAGACGTGAGGAAGCAGCACACCCTCCTCCGCATGCAGCTCGAACTCGGTAAAACTCAACGCGAGGAACATTTCCGAGCCCGTCGCACTGCGCACCCTGCCAGCAATACGCACGGTTGAAAGCACGTGGCTGCAGAGACTGAGCAGATAGGCCGATGTCCATCGAGGCCCCAATCGCTCCAGCAAGTCATCGATTCGACTCAAGCGCGAAACAAGCGGCACCTCCTCGAAATCATCGATTTCGAGGAAGAAGCTCTCGATGTCATCGCAGGCTTCGCCGGGCAGCAGCTGGTTGCAGAGAGTGGAGAGTTTCATCGATGGGGAAGATCGTGGACAGCACAGGTTGCCCATCCTATCGCGTGCCAGCCTCACGCAGAAATGCGAGGAAAATCGCGGTGAAACGCGTCATAGCCAGGCGCATTCGGCGCCAAACAACGCGGCACGACGCGTGGATGCCGGGTGCAATCACCGCCGGAGAGCGTGCCGAGCAAGCTCGGCACCCACCAGTGCAGTGCACGGCCGACACCCTCCGCGCCGATCACCCTTCCTTCGGCGCCTTTTCCACGAACTTGGCGAAGACTTCGTCGATCTGCGTGTCCTTCACCTTCTTGCCGGCCTGCACATCCTCAGCCTGGGTGAACAACGGGATGATCATTGCCATGCCATCGAGCTTGGTCTTCAGGTGCACGCCCGGGGCCTGGGTCAGGAAGCCGTCCCAACGCTGGCGTACCTTGCTCCAGTAACCGGCAGTGGCCTTCCAGTAATCACGCGCCGGGGTGAAGTCGACCTCGGTGGTCCTGATGTAGTCGTTGAAGCCGAATTCGCGGGCGATTTCGACCTGGCTGCCATCCGCGTTGCGCTGCACCTTGGTGTTGAACTGCTCGTGGGTCCAGCCGTTCGGGGTCAGGGTGTGGCGGTTGACCACGGCCAGCGCGTTGTAATCGCTGCGCTTGGTGTACTCACGCCGCGGCAGCGGGCGCCAGCTGATGTCGCTGGTCCAGGTCGGCACGTTGTTGCCGTAGGTCCACGTGCCGGTGCCGCAGTAGCGCGGTGCATCGCTGACTTCGTACACGCACTGGGTCCAGGCGCCCTGGTTGGTCGCCGCCGGAATCGTGCGCACCTGCCAGGTCTGGTCGGCGCTGAACTCGAAACGGTTCGGCGCTTCGTACACCCAGTCCTGACGCCAGTGCTTGGTCACATGGCCGCTCTTCTCGTCCAGCAGCAGGTGCTGCAGCACGATGCGCTTCGGGCTGTCCTCGACCACGATCACCACTTCGTTGCCACCGCTGCGCATGGCCGGTGCGCGCTCGTAGCCCGGCTTCAGCAGCACGGTCTCATCGAAGGCAAAATCCACCGTGTACTCACCCTGCATGGCCAGGATGCTGTCGTGGTCACGGGCGATGTCGGAGGGCTGCGCGTTGGCGGCGCCACTGGCGGCGAGCAGCACCATCACGCTGGCTGTCTGGAACTTCATCGGGTCTTCCTTCGGGGTTGCAGGTTTCGTGGAAAGGCCATCCTGGCCAGCAGTCGATCCATCGCAATCAGGTCACAGGCGGACCAGCGGCAGGTCGCCGGGAGCGCGTGCGGCAGGGCGGCGTGCGGCATCGGCACAACAACAGTCGTCGATCGCCAGTTCGCCTTCGGCTCCTTCGATGCGCGCGATCCGGCGCGCGGTGGCGGCACCAAGCGACGACAACGTGGACAGGCTGGCGGCGAGCGTGCGGCCTTCGTCGGCGGCGTGCAGGCGCAGCGTGCACAGGCGCCAGCGTTGGCCGCCCAGGTGCCCGGCCAGGCGCCGCCACAGCCGCTCGCCGACGCTGGCGTCGCTGTCGTGTTCCGGGCCTGGCGGCAGCGTCGCCACCAGCCGGTCCCAGGCCAGGAAATCACTGTCCGGCAACAGGTACAGGCGCCACACGCAGCGGCCGCGCGCATCGAGGAAGCACAGGCTTTCGCGCAGGCCCTCACTGTCCACACCCTGGCAGGCATGCACCGATACTGCCTGGCGCCAGCCGCCAAGTTCATTGCCATCGGCGTGGTACAGGCACAACACGGTGCCGAGCGCTGCCAGCTGTGCCGGCGCAGGCCAGGCCCGCAGCGACAAACGCGACAGGGAGGACGGCAGGCGACGTGCAGACAGGGCTCGGCTCATGGAATCACCAGGACACGGCAAGGCTGGCCGACAGAGTGCGGCCGGGGCTGGTATAGCGGTCCAGAACGGTGCTGCTGGCCGACAGGGTCGAGCCGACGTTGGACCAGTCGATGTAACGCTTGTCACCCAGGTTGAAGATACCGACGTTGAAGGTCGCACCCGGGGCGAAGTTCCAGTGCGCCATCAGGTCGGCCACGCCATAGCCGGCTGGGCGATAGATGGCGGTCGAGGCCACACGGTCCTTGCGCTTGACGAAGGTGCCGGCCAGTTCTACGCCCCAGGTATCGGTGTCGTACATCAGGCCGACGGTGCCGCGCATCGGATCGACCGAATCCAGCGGCACATCGGCGGTCTTGTTGTCGCCGCGCGACCACGCCACTGCACTGCGCAGCGCCCAGCCCTGCAGCGCCGGGCTGATCTGGCCGAAGTCGACACCGGCCTTCAGTTCGGCACCGTAGATGCGTGCGTCGGCGATGTTGCGCGACTGGAACACCATCAGGCCCTGCGCGTTGGTGCCCACCAGCGTCTGCGACTCGATGAAGTCCTTGTAGTCGTTGTAGTAGCCACTCAGGCTCACGTACGCCGCCGGCGACAGGAAGCGCATGCCCAGTTCGACGCCGTCGCTGGTTTCCGGCTTCAGGTCCGGATTGGGAATGGCGGTGTAGCCGAAAGCGAAGTTGGTGAAACCGAGGTTGACGTCGTTGTACGGCGGCGAGCGGAAGCCACGCGAGTAACCGGCAAACAGCGACCACTCGTCGGTGAAGCGATAGACCAGGCCGAACTTCGGCGACACGCTGGTCTTCTTCAGTTCCGACACGGCCACGCCGGGGTTGTCCTCGGCGAAGATGCTGTCCACGTCCGGCTTCAGTTCGTAGCGGTCCACGCGCACGCCCGGCACCAGCGACAGCTTGCCGTCGGCCAGGCGCATTTCATCCTGTGCGTACAGGCCCAGCTCGGTGGTCTTGCTGATCGGGAAATCGCGCACGGGGAACGCGTCGGGCAGGATCGTCGTGCTGACCACGCCACGGTTGCTGACCTGGTAGCCATCGCGCTTCTGGCGGATCTCGGTGCGGGCGCCATCGAAGCCATAGGTCAGCGCGTGTTCGACGCTGCCGGTGCTGAAGGCCTTGTTGAACACCGCCTGCAGGCCATACACGCGCTGGTCGAAACTGAACTCGCGATGGCGGGTGCTGCCATTTGCGCGCGCCTCATTGGTTCGCTGCCTGGTTTCGCTGTCCTGCGTGTAGACCTGCCAGTGCAGGCTGTCGGCGAAGCCCTTGTCCAGCGCATCCATCTCGTGGGCGAAGGACACGCGGGTGCGGTTCTGCGTGTCGCGCGCCTTCATGCCGGTGGTGGTGGTGCGGTCGATCGAGGACAGCACGTTGGTATCGGTGTTGTCTTCGTTGCCTTCCACGGTCAGGCGGAAACGCTGGTCGTCGCTGGGCGCATAGACCAGCTTGGCCAGGCCGCTGCGGCCATCGCGGTCCTGCGGGTTGGCCGCGGTGCGCGTGTTGTCGTTGCTGCGCACATCCCCCTTGTTGTCGGTTTCCTGGCCTTGGCGGTGGTTGATGTTGACCATGCCGCTCCAGTGTTCCCCCCCGAAGGCGCTGGTCACACCGCCGAGCAGGCCTTTCCACTCACCGTCGTAGCCGAACTTCAGGCCGACATAGCTGTCCTTGCCATCCTTCAGGTAATCGGCCGGGTCCTTGGTGACGAAGGCAACCACGCCACCGAGTGCGTCCGAGCCGTACAGCGAGCTGGCCGGTCCGCGCACGATCTCCACGCGCTTGAGCGTGTCCAGGTCGGTGAAGTTGCGGTTGGCGTTGGAGAACGAGCCGATGTTGAAGCTGGTCGGCATGGCGATGCCGTCGGTCTGGATGCGCACACGGTTGCCGTCCAGGCCGCGGATTCGGATGCTGCCGATGCCGAAGCGGGTGGCGCTGCGGCTGACCGACAGGCCCGGCTCGTAGCGCACCAGATCCTTGATGTCCTGCACCAGCTGCCGGTCCATCTGCTCGCGGTCGATCACATCGACGGTGGCAGCGACATCGCTGACCGCACGTTCGGTACGGGTGGCGGTGACCTGCACGCGATCGAACTCGCGCGCATCAGGCGCGGCGTCGGCAGCAGCATGGGCGGACAGCGGCAGGGCCATCCACAGGGCAATGGAAAGGGCAGTCGGGCGGGTCATCGGCATCGTTCGGTCAGGCAGGGGAACCCCCGGACACCGCCACGCCAAGCAGGCATGAACGGTAGACCGAGGGGGAGAGAGCAGGAGCGGACGGGTCGCCCACCCTGCCGGCGCGGCCGACAGGAGGGAGGGAGGCGGGCGACCAGACCGCGTTACTTGGTCAGGATCAGCTTGTCGTTGCTGGTATGACGCAGACGGTAGAAACGGTCACCGTGCTGGATCAGGATTTCACGACGGCCCTTGAGCAGGGCTTCGCTGTCGATGACCTCTTCCGGCGGCACGACACGAACCGGGCGGTCGCGGAGGGTCAACGTTTCGGGGCGCAGCAGTACAGGTTGAGCATTCATGAGCATCTGGACTCGTGCGAGGGACGAGTTAAATGATAATGATTCTCAGTTGACAATCAACAATCATTCTCAACTTAATTGATGGAATTAATGATCGAAATTTCAATTTCGATAGCCTTTGCCTATCGAAATAGGTGCAATTGGGCGCGGTAAGGCCGGCCGAGCGTGGGCTCGGCCCTACAACCTGTCCTCGGCCCTCAGGCGAATACGGCTTCCACCTGCGCCCAGCCGGCATCATCCACCTGCGCCAGTACGTCCAGCGCCTGCAGGTTCTGCAGCAGCTGGCTGACCCGGCTGGCGCCGAGGATCACGCTGGAGACGTTGGGATTGCGCAGGCACCAGGCGATGGCCAGGCTGGCCGGGGCGTGGCCCAGCTCGCGGGCTACCGCACTGAAGCGTCGCACTTGGGCCAGGCGCGCATCGGCGTTGTCGCCCAGCACCAGGTCCTGCAACCAGCCCATGCCTTCGCGGCCCAGCCGCGCATCGGCCGGCACGCCGTCGTCATACTTGCCGCTCAGCAGGCCCGAGGCCAGCGGCGAGAAGATCGTGGTGCCCAGCCCGGCGGTGGCATACAGCGGCGCGTACTCCACCTCCACCCGCTCCCGATGCAGCAGGTTGTACTGCGGCTGCTCCATCGACGGTGCCTGCAGGTTGTGGCGCGCGGCGATGTCCACCGCTTGCTGGATCTGGTTGGCCGACCATTCCGACGTGCCCCAGTACAGCACCTTGCCCTGCCGGACCAGGGTATCCATGGCATGCACCGTCTCAGCGATCGGGGCGTCCGGATCCGGGCGATGACAATAATAAAGGTCCAGATAGTCCACCCGCAGGCGCTTGAGCGCAGCGTGGCAGGCGTCGGTCACATGCTTGCGCGACAGGCCGCGTTGGGTCGGCCGCGGGTCCTTGGCACTGCCGAAGAACACCTTGCTGGACACGCAGAAGCCATCACGCGGCAGCCGCAGGTCGGCAATCACATCGCCCATCACCTGCTCGGCGCGGCCGTTGGCATAGCCCTCGGCGTTGTCGAAGAAGTTGATGCCATGGTCCCAGGCCGCCGCCACCAGGTTGCGCGCCTCATCGCGCGGCACCTGGTCGCCGAAGGTCACCCAGGCGCCGAAGGACAGGGCGGACATCGGCAGGCCGGTGGAGCCAAGGCGACGGTAGAGCATGCGATTCTCCTGCTGCGGGCCCGCATACGGGCCGGGATCAAGCCACCATTCTACCTGTCCCGGCAGGCGCAACCCCTTGCTGTTGCTGGCCTGATCGGAGCCGATGGCCGCGCGCAGACCGCTTTTCCTTGCTCCGGCACCTGCCCTGCACTAGGCTTCCCGTTTTTCGCGACGCCCCAGGGGAGTCACTCAGATGGTCGAAGGTTTGGGCAGGATCGGCTTCGGCCTGTTCGGTTTGGCGGTGCTGATCGGCATCACCTGGCTGTTTTCCAACAACAAGCGCGCGGTGGACTGGAAGCTGGTCGCCACCGGCATCACCCTGCAGATCGCCTTTGCGGCACTGGTGATCCTGGTACCGGGCGGGCGCGACGTATTCGATGCGCTGGGCCAGGGCTTCGTGAAGGTGCTGAGCTTCGTCAACGAAGGTTCGAAGTTCATCTTCGGCTCCTTGATGGACGTCAAGAACTACGGTTTCATCTTCGCCTTCCAGGTGCTGCCGACGATCATCTTCTTCTCGGCGCTGATGGGGGTCATGTACCACCTCAACGTCATGCAGGCGATCGTGCGGGTAATGGCCTGGTCGATCACCAAGGTGATGCGCGTGTCCGGTGCGGAAACCACCAGCGTCTGCGCCAGCGTGTTCATCGGCCAGACCGAGGCACCGCTGACGGTGCGTCCGTACATCGCCAAGATGACCCAGTCCGAGCTGCTGACGATGATGATCGGCGGCATGGCCCATATCGCCGGCGGCGTGCTTGCCGCGTACGTGGGCATGCTCGGCGGCGGCGATCCGGTGCAGCAGGCGTTCTACGCCAAGCATCTGCTGGCGGCCAGCATCATGGCGGCCCCGGCCACCCTGGTCGTGGCCAAGCTGCTGATTCCGGAAACCGGTACCCCGCTGACCCGCGGCACTGTCAAGATGGAAGTGGAGAAGACCTCCAGCAACATCATCGACGCGGCCGCTGCCGGCGCCGGTGACGGCCTGAAGCTGGCACTGAACATCGGTGCGATGCTGCTGGCCTTCATCGCCCTGATCGCCCTGCTCAATGCGCCGCTGACCTGGATTGGTGAAGTCACCGGCCTGGCGGCTGCGATCGGCAAGCCGACCGACCTGTCGACCATCTTTGGCTACGTGCTGGCGCCGATCGCCTGGGTGATCGGTACCCCGTGGGCCGACGCCACCACCGTGGGTTCGCTGATCGGCCAGAAGGTCGTGATCAACGAATTCGTCGCCTACACCGAACTGTCGAAGATCGTGAATGGCCAGGTGCCGGGCATGAGCCTGTCGGAAGAAGGTCGCCTGATCGCCACCTACGCCCTGTGCGGCTTCGCCAATTTCAGTTCGATTGCGATCCAGATCGGCGGCATCGGCGGTCTGGCACCGGAACGTCGCCACGATCTGGCCAAGTTCGGCCTGCGCGCGGTGCTGGGCGGTACCATCGCAACCTTCATGACGGCTACCATCGCCGGCGTGCTGACGCATTTCAGCTGAACCCTTGTTTGAGAAAAGATTCCCTATGAGCAGCAGTGTCGTTGTCGTCGGTTCCTTCAATGTCGATCACGTGTGGCGGTGCGAGTCGCTGCCGGCACCGGGTGCGACCATTGCCGGCCGCTACAGCACCGGTCCGGGTGGCAAGGGCTTCAACCAGGCCGTTGCCGCCTGCCGTGCCGGCGCTGACACCAGCTTCCTGTGTGCGCTGGGCGACGATGCGGGTGGTGCCACCGCCCGTGACCTGGCCGCGCAGGATGGTTTCGCGCTGATCGCCGAAGCCAGCAGCGAGCCGACCGGCACCGCCGGCATCTATGTCGATGCCCGTGGCCGCAACACCATCGTCATCGGCCCGGGCGCCAATGCGGCGCTGAGCACCGACTTCGTGCAGCAACAGCAGGCCCTGCTGACCGGCGCCAAGGTGGTGCTGGTGCAGCTGGAATCGCCGGTGCAGACCATCGAAGCGGCACTGGCCGTGGCCCGCGAGGCCGGTGTCACCACCGTGCTCAACACCGCACCGGCCGACGCACCCTCGACCATCGGCCTGCTCAAGCTGGCCGACGTGATCACCCCGAACGAGACCGAATTCGCTGCCCTGCTCGGCCGTCATGTCGGCGAGCGCGTGGATGCCAACGACGTCGCCGCGCTGGACGGCGCCAGCCTGCATGCGCTGTGCCGCAAGCTGGTCGGCAACGGCACGGTGGTGGTGACCCTGGGTTCGGTGGGCGTGTTCGTGTCGCATGCCGACGAGCATCTGCGTGGTGACACCCAGCCGTACTATCGCGTGGGTGCCGAACAGGTGCAGGCGATCGACACCACCGGTGCCGGCGATGCCTTCAACGGTGCACTGGTGGCCTCGCTCGCCCAGGTGCCGGACGCTCCGTTCGCCCGCCACGTGCGCTTCGCCAATCAGTTCGCCGGCCGCTCGACCGAGAAGGAAGGCGCGGCCGCGGCAATGCCGCGCTTCACCCCGGCCGATGCCGAAGTGAAGTAAATGAAGTGAAGTAGATCTGCGCCACGCGTGGATGAAGGGCCCGGGCATGCAGATGCCCGGGCTTTTTTTTTGTCTTCCATCCACGCACCGCGTGGATTTACTGCCAACGCCGCAGCAACAGGCCAGCGGCAATCGCCAGCACCGCCACGGCGGCCGCAGCCAGGCCCAGCGAGGCCAGGCCGAAGCGTTCGATGACGCCGCCACCGAGCAGCGCGCCCAGACCGATACCAGCGTTGGCCGCCGAGACATTCAAGGTACCGGCCAGCGCCTGCGCCTGCGGCGCGGCTCGCATCACCCGCACCTGGCACAGCGGGAACAACGCGGTATGCGCAATCCCCCACAGCGCCAGTGCGATGACTGTCAATGCCCCCTGCCCGGCCCAGCCGACGCTCGCCAGCATTCCCACCGCCAGCACCGTGCAGAACGCGATGGTCGCACCCAGCGGTGCGCGGTCAACCCAGCGCCCGCCCAGTGCATTGCCGAGGAGCCCCACCACACCGAAGCCCATCAGCCACCAGCCCACCTGCCCGGCAGGGACGCGTGACAAGCGTTCGAGCACGTCGGCCAGATAGGTGTAGGCGGCGAACATGGCGGTGAACACCAGCACCGACAACAGCACATTGCCCAACAGCCACGGCTGGCGAAGCACACGCGCCTGCTCACCCAGCGCTCGCCGCGGTTCAACGCTCGTTTCCGCCGGCATCCACAGCGCCAGCGCCCCGGCCATCAGCAGCGACAACGCGGCCAACAGCCAGAAGCTGCCGCGCCAACCAATGGCATCGGCGGCCAGCGTACCCAGCGGGATACCGAACAGCATCGCGGCGGTTATGCCCAGATAGATCCGTGCCACCGCACGTCCGCCCTGACCAGCGGGCGCCAACCGCACGGCGGTCTCGCTGGCAGTGCCCCAGAACACCGGCAGCGCCAACGCCGGCAACACCCGCGCCAGCGCCAGCACCCACGGCTGCTCGGCCACGGCGGCCAGCGCATTGGAGGCCGCGAACAGCACAAGAATGACCACGAACAAGCGGCGTCGGTTGAAGTGCGACAACAGCGCAGTCAACGGCGGCCCGGCCAGCATGACGGTGAACGCAAACAGGGTGACCAGCTGTCCGGCGCGGGCGATGCTCAGGCCGAGGTCGCGTGCCAGCGCAGGCAACAGGCCGACGATCAGGAATTCGGTGGTGACGATAACGAACGCGGATATTGCCAGCAACACGCTCGAGAGGCGTGCGCGGGCAACGCTGTGGCCAAGAGCCAGTGAAGAATCGAGAGAGGACATTCAGGTGAATCAGGTCAGGAGTCGACAGCCTATTCCCTGCATCCATTCCGATTGTTGCTATATTTTCGGCCAATTCCGGACAGATATTCGCCAATGCTTCCCACCGAGCGGCTGCGTGGCATCGAGGCCTTCGTCGCCACCGCCGATGCAGGTAGTTTTACCGCTGCCGCCGAGCGCCTGCACCTGACCAGTTCGGCGATCGGCAAGACCGTTGCCCGGCTGGAGGCACGGCTGGGAGTGCGGTTGTTCGAGCGCAGCACGCGGCGCCTGCGCCTAACCGAAGCCGGTGAGGGCTTCTACCGCACCTGTGTCCGCGTGATGGGCGAACTGGCCGATGCCGAATCGGTACTGGCCGCACACGCAGACGCCCCCGTGGGCCGCCTGCGGGTGGATGCACCGGCCACCTTCGGGCGCGTGAAGGTCTGGCCAATCCTGCTGCACCTGGCCGCCGAGTTTCCGCAGCTGTGGCCGCAGGTGACCTTCAGCGACCGCTTCATCGACCTGGCCGAGGAAGGCGTCGATCTGGCTGTACGCATCGGTGGCCCGGAACCACTGCCGGTCACCCTCGGCAGCCGCCTGCTTGGCCACGAATGCCTGCGCTTCTGTGCGTCACCAGCCTATCTGCAGCGGCACGGTTTGCCCGGCTCGGCGGCCGAGCTGGCCGACCATGATGGGGTACTGTTCGGCCGTGCCGATGGGAGCATTGGGCCGTGGCAGGTCGCCGATGCCGGGCAGCGCATCGCACCGCTGCAGGCCCGAGCTCGGCTGGTGGTCGGTAGTGCCGAAGCACAGGTGGCGGCGGTCGAAGCCGGCTTCGGCATCGCCCAACTCGCCACCTGGCTGCTCGATGACGCACTGGCACGCGGCAGCCTGGTTTCGATCCTGCCGGAACTGGACTGCCGCGGCCTGCCGCTGCGATTGCTGTGGTCGCAAGGCCGACAATTGCTACCGCGCGTGGATGTGGCATTGGACCGGCTGGCGGCTGGGCTGCGGATCGATCCACCGCGCTGAACCACCTCCCGCGCGTGGTGTCGTGCCGTCGATGCAGGTGCGACTGCCTGCCGCATTGCCCGCGCCCTGGCCCTCGCCCACCATCCGCCCAGCTTCTCTGCTCAGGCGCGACATGAACGGATTCCCCTGGCTGCTGGTCGCGGCCACCGGCAGTGCCATCGCGGCCCTGCTGCACATCGGCTGCATCGCTTTCGGTGCCCCCTGGTATGAGCGCTTCGGTGCCGGTCGGCGCGTGGTCCAGCTGGCCGAGGCCGGGCATTGGTGGCCGCCACTGATGACAACTGGCATCACCGCCGTGCTGCTGGTCTGGGCACTGTATGCGCTGGCGGCAGCAAGGCATGCGCCGATGGTCGGCAGTCACTGGGTACTGCCCGGCATCGCTGCCCTGTTGCTGTTGCGCGCGGCGATGGGGTTCGTGCTGGCGGTGCTGCGCCCCGGCTACAACGGCAAGCGCTTCTGGGTGGCCAGTTCGCTGGTCTGCCTCGGCCTCGGGCTGGCGTTCGCGTTCGGCGCCGCCCAAACCTGGCAATCCCTGTAGGGCAGCGGTTCACCCAGCCGACCACCATCGCCTGCCCTTGGGGGCGACGGAAGCAACCGTCAAGCATCTGCTGATGCCCGTGCGGCATGAGGTCGGTCCGGATCGGCCTGAACCGGCAGGCCGGCAACCCCGCCGGGGCGCCGGCCGCGCCCTACAATGGGCGCATGCAGATCGGCCCGTACTCCATTGCCCCCAACGTCGTGCTGGCACCCATGGCCGGCGTCACCGACAAGCCCTTCCGCCTGCTGTGCAAACGGCTGGGCGCGGGTCTGGCTGCCTCGGAAATGACCATCAGCGACCCGCGCTTCTGGAACACGCGCAAGTCGATCCACCGCATGGACCATGCCGGTGAACCGGCGCCGATCAGCGTACAGATTGCCGGTACCGAGCCGCAGCAGCTGGCCGAGGCGGCGCGTTACAACGTCGACCATGGCGCGCAGATCATCGACATCAACATGGGCTGCCCGGCCAAGAAGGTGTGCAACGCCTGGGCGGGCTCTGCGCTGATGCGCGACGAGCAGCTGGTCGCGCGCATCCTGGAAGCCGTGGTCAACGCGGTGGACGTACCGGTGACGCTGAAGATCCGCACCGGCTGGGACTGCGACCACCGCAACGGCCCGGTCATCGCCCGCATCGCCGAGGCCAGTGGCATCGCCGCCCTGGCCGTGCACGGCCGTACCCGCGACCAGCACTACACCGGCCAGGCCGAGTACGCCACGATTGGCGAGATCAAGGCCGCGTTGCGCATTCCGGTGATCGCCAACGGCGATATCGATTCGCCGCAGAAGGCCGCCTTCGTACTGCAGCAGACCGGCGTGGACGCGGTGATGATCGGCCGCTCCGCACAGGGCCGGCCGTGGATCTTCCGCGAGGTGGCGCATTACCTGGCCACCGGCGAGGAACTGCCGCCGCCGTCGCTGGCCGAAGTGCGCGACATCCTGCTCGGCCACCTGCACGCACTGCACGATTTCTATGGCGAACCGCAGGGCGTGCGCATCGCACGCAAGCACCTGGGCTGGTACGCCAAGGACCGGCCGGAGAATGCCGCGTTCCGCGCGGTGGTCAACCGTGCTGAAGATCCGGCCAGCCAGATCGCACTGACCACCGACTATTTCGACCGCCTGATCGCCGGGGAACCGGCGATGTCTTCTGCTGCCTGAGCCCGCCATCATGACCCCGCCGATTTCTTCCCCGACCTACCTGCACGGGTTCTCCGGCACCGAGCAGCAGCGCCTGATGACCCAGGCGCGCCTGCTGGAATCGAGCATCTTCGGCCAGATCGATTACAGCGGCGCAAAGCGCCTGCTGGAAGTCGGCAGCGGCGTGGGTGCACAGACCGAGATCCTGCTGCGCCGCTTTCCCGAGCTGCACGTGACCGGCGTGGACCTGAGCGAGACCCAGCTGGAAACCGCACGCGAGAATCTGGCGCGTACGCCGTGGTGCAGCGACCGTTACACGCTGCAGCAGGCCGATGCCGGCGAACTGCCGTTCGAGGCGCGCACCTTCGATGCGGCCTTCCTGTGCTGGGTACTGGAACACGTGCCCTCGCCCGCGCGCGTGCTGAGTGAAGTACGCCGCGTACTCGCCCCGGGCTCGCCGGTGTACATCACCGAGGTGATGAATGCCTCGTTCCTGCTTGATCCGTATTCGCCGCACATCTGGCGCTACTGGATGGCCTTCAATGACTTCCAGTACGACCATGGCGGTGACCCGTTCGTCGGCGCCAAGCTGGGCAATCTGCTGCTGGCCGGCGGCTTCCGCGATGTGCACACCGAGATCAAGACCATCCACCTGGACAACCGCGAACCGGCACGTCGCAAGACGATGATCGCGTTCTGGGAACAGCTGCTGCTGTCAGCGGCTGACCAGCTGCTGCAGGCCGGCACGGTGGACGAAGAAGCGGTGGAGGGCATGCGTCGCGAGTTCCGGCTGGTGCAGAACGATCCGAACGCGGTGTTCTTCTATTCGTTCGTGCAGGGCCGCGCGACGGTGTATTGAGCGGCCCCGGCACTACCGATTGAGGCAGTAGAGCCACGCCATGCGTGGCTGCCGCCGCCGATGCACACCCCATCCACGCGTGGCGTGGATCTACTGTTCGGGTTCGTGCCAGATGCGCTGCCACATGGCCGACAACCGGCGGCCGGCATCGGCACGCGCGGCCGGGCTGCTGTAGTCCACCCGCAGCTGCTCGGGCACGATCGCGCGCCACTGGCCGTCAACCTGCTCGGCCACCGCGAAGTTGAAGGTGTAGTCCGGCTCCAGGCCCATGCGCAGGTCGCTCAGCACCAGCCGGCCTTCAACCACCTGTGCGCGCATGAAGCCACGGTTGAACCACTGCAGACGCTGTACTGCCGGAATTCCCGCCGCTTCGCGCAATGCCTGCACGTTGGACGGATGCCCCTCGAAACGCATCGGCGCGTGGTCGGCCACCACCGAGTGGTCACCCACCACGTAGCCATTGGGGGTCATCGCCACCACCCGCCACAGCAGGGTATTGAACGGCATCGGCACCGAGAACCGCGGCGCGTCGCCCAGGCCCATCGCGGCCAGGCTCTGCTGCGCGGCACGGTCGACCTGGGCCTTGGCGATCAGCCCCCAGCCCAGGTACGCACTGCTGAGCAGCAGCGCAACACCAAGCACCTTGCCCGCCCACGGCCGCGCCCGACCGAACCAGGCCAGCACGCAGCCCAGCAGCAGCCACACCGTGTAGCCGGGATCGATGATGAAGACACTCGAGCCCATCGCCGGATGCGGCTGCAACGGCCACCACAGCTGCGTGCCGTAGACGGTGAACGCATCCAGCACCGGATGGGTGACCAGCGCCAGCTGGATCGCCCAGAACCAGCGCACCGGTGACTGCGCCACCCTGCCCTTGCCGAAGCGCTTGAACAGCCACCAGATCAACGCGGCTACCCACGGCAGCACCAGCAGCGAATGGCTGAAACTGCGATGGTCGGTCATGTTCGCCACCGGGTCGGCGGCGGCAACGCCCAGCCACAGGGCATCCAGGTCCGGCAGGGTACCGAGCGCGGCACCGGCCAGCAGAGCGGCACGGCGGTGTCCAGGCGGGGCGATGGCGGCAGCGACGGCGCCGCCGAGAACGATCTGGGTCAATGAGTCCATCGGCCGATGCTAGCGGGTTGCGCGCGGTGTATGTAGCGCCGAGCCCATGCTCGGCTGCGCTTCGTTCGGCGCCACGACAGCCGAGCATGGGCTCGGCGCTACAGGGGGACCACCTTGCCCGCCCGTCGAGCATGGCTCGACGCTACAGGAGCGGTTTATGCCGCCTGCGACAACCGCGCCCCGGGCAGCTCGACCAGTGTCTGCCCGTTGTGGTCCAGCAGCCGCAACGCGCCGTCGTGGTCCTCGGCCAACGCGGTCAGGCTTTCCACCCAGTCGCCGTCATTGGCGTAGACCAGACCGTCACGCTCGATCAGCGCGGCGCGGTGGATGTGTCCGCAGACGATGCCATCCAGGCCACGCCGGCGCACATCATCCAGACCGGCCTGCACGAAGCGCTCGATGTAGCGTTCGGCCGCACTGCTCTGCCGTTTCAGGAATTCGGACAGCGACCAGTAGCGCATTCCGAGTCGACGCCGCACCGCGTTCAACAGATGGTTGCCGGTGAGGATGCGGTAGTACAGCCAGTCACCGAAGCGCTCCTGCAGGCCACCGAAGTGGGTGACGCCGTCATAGTCGTCGCCATGCGCCACCAGCAGCCGGCGGCCATCGACCGTGGTGTGGATCGCGCGGCGGCGCACCTGCATCGCCGGCAGCATCAGCCCACATACCTGGCGCAGCGACGCGTCGTGGTTGCCGGGGATGTAGATGATCTCGGTACCGGCGCGCCGCAGCGCGTGCAGGGCCAGGATGACCTCGCTGTGCGACTGCCGCCAGTTGGCGCGCCGGTGTGCCATCCACCACAGGTCGATGATGTCGCCGACCAGGTACAGGCGCTCGCAGCGCAGCGTGCCGAGGAAACGCGCCAGCTCGGTGGCGTGGCAATGCCGCGACCCGAGATGCACATCGGAGACGAACACGGCGCGACGATGCGGTGCCAGGTTCGCCAGCGTGCTCATGCCGGCATCCCCGCTTCGCGCAGGTAGCGTTTGCGCTTGTGTGGCCGGATCGCGTGCAGGTCGACTTCGATCAGGCCGTCGATCGAGTCGCTGAAATCCGGATCGACGCCGAACGCCAGGAACCGTGCACCGCCGGGTTCGCACAGGTCGGTGTACTGCCGGTACAAGGTGGGCACGCCGGTGCCAAGCGCGGCGAGGTTGGCCTTGAGCACGTCGAAGGCGGCCGCCGCATCCAGTTCACCGAAGCACGGTGGCGCGGCGAAGTACTGGAACGGCCGGTTCGATTGCACCCGACCATCGGCCGCGCCGTAGTAACGCTGGTAATAGGCCACCAGCTGCTCGCGCGCATCGCGGGGCAAGGCGGCGCTGATCGACACCGCACCGAACAGATAACGGATGCCGGGCTGGCATTGCAGATAGGCGCCGATGCCCTGCCACAGGTAATCCAGGCTGCGGCTGCCCCAGTAATCGGGCACCACGAAACTGCGGCCCAGTTCCAGGCCTTCGGCAATGCGTGGAATGGCATCGTCGGAATAGCGGAACAGGGAGGCACTGTAGAGCCCGGCCAGGCCCCGGCGCGCCAACGCCTGCGCGCCACGCATGATCCGGTAGGCACCGGCGATGCGCTGGGCGGTGCCGTCCCAGATCACGATGTGCTGGTAGTGCAGGTCGAAGTCGTCCAGGTCGCGACTGCGCCCCGTGCCCTCGCCCACCTGGCGGAAGGTCAATTCGCGCAGCCGCCCCAGCTCGTGCAGCAACGGCGAATCAGCCGTGCAACTGGCCAGCAGGATCTGTTTGCCATCGGCGGTCTGCCCCAGCACGGTGGCAGCGGCAATCCCAGCGGCAACCTGTGCAGGCGGCACCGGTGCGGCCAGCGGCTCGGGTCCTGCAGGGCAGCCTTCGGCGACCGGCGTAGTGCGCCCCAGGGCGTATACGGCGCGGCGCACAGCCAACAGCTGCGCGCCGGGGTCACCCTGCCCCAGCTGCATCGGTTCGCCGATGCGCAGCCGCAGTGGCCGGCCACGGCGGGCGAACATCTCGCGTGCCAGCAATGCTGTACCGGCCGGCTTGAACAGGGTCGAGGCGCCGTAGAACAGCGCGGAGTTGCGCGCTTCCACCCGCACCGGCAGCACCGGTGCAGCGGCGGCACGGGCAAAGCGGACAAAACCCCGCTGCCAGCGACCATCGCGGATGCCGAGCAGCGACAACCGCGAGACCTCGCCGGCCGGGAACACGATCACGCACTGCTCGGCCGCCAGCGCCTGCTCCACCGCCTGCAGGCTGGTGCGCTGGACCTTGCCACCGAGGATGCGCACCGGCAGCAGCAGGTCCTGCAGCGGCCCGATCGCGCCCAGCAGATCGTTGGCCACGATGCGTACGTCGCGGCGGATGCGGCCGACGGCATCCAGCAGTGCCAAGGCATCCAGCGCGCCGGAAGGATGATTGGCCACGATCAACAGGCGGCCGGTGGCCGGAATCCGCGCCAGTGCGGCGGGGTCCACGTGGTAGCGGCCCTCGATGAACTCCAGTCCGGCGGCGACGAAGTCGAAACCGCGCACGTTGGCGTTGCGGCGCAGGAACTCTTCGATCCGGTCCAGCCGCGACCAGCGTCCGACGCTGCGCAGCAGGGGCCGGGCCAGTTGGCCGCGACGGCCATGGAACCAGTCGGGATAGCGTTGCTGCAGACGCTGTTCGAGTTCCTGCATGGCGTGTCCACTCCTGCCCGGCGGCCGGGTTGGCCGAGAGCCTGCGCCCAGGACGCGGCAGCCAGATGGCGATTTGGCGGCAGAATGATGACGGCGCCTGCACCGGCCCATCCGGGCCCGGCGGGGGCGGCAATGGTCACGCCAGTGGAACACTGCCTGCGCACGATGCCCCCGCAATGCCCGCCAGGCCTTGCCCTGCCGGGCACAACACCTTAACCACCGGCAACCCATACGGGTTCACAATGCACAGGCGGCGCACCCCGTGTATCATTCGCGCCCATCTTTCCATCCGAATCAAAGGATATTAAGCCTGATGTCCAGCTACCTCTTCACCTCCGAGTCGGTCTCTGAAGGCCATCCGGACAAGGTTGCCGACCAGATCTCCGATGCGGTGCTGGACGCGATCCTGACCCAGGACCAGCGCGCCCGTGTGGCCTGCGAGACCATGGTCAAGACCGGCGTTGCCATCGTTGCCGGCGAGATCACCACCAGCGCCTGGATCGACCTGGAAGCGCTGACCCGCAAGGTCATCGTGGACATCGGCTATGACAGCTCCGAAGTCGGCTTCGACGGCGCCACCTGCGGCGTGCTGAACCTGATCGGCAAGCAGTCCCCGCACATCGCCCAGGGCGTTGACCGCAAGAAGCCGGAAGAAATGGGCGCTGGCGACCAGGGCCTGATGTTCGGCTATGCCACCAACGAAACCGACAGCTACATGCCGGCGGCGATCCACCTGTCGCACCGCCTGGTCGAGCAGCAGGCCAAGATCCGCAAGAAGCGCAACTCGCCGCTGTCCTGGCTGCGTCCGGATGCCAAGAGCCAGGTCACCCTGCGCTATGAAAACGGCGTGGTCTCGGCCATCGACGCGGTGGTCCTGTCGACCCAGCACGCCCCGGGCATCAAGCAGAAGGACCTCATCGAGGCCGTCCGCGAAGAGATCATCAAGCCGGTGCTGCCGGCCAAGTGGCTGCACAAGGGCACCAAGTTCCACATCAACCCGACCGGCAAGTTCGAGATCGGCGGCCCGGTGGGCGACTGCGGCCTGACCGGTCGCAAGATCATCGTCGACACCTACGGCGGCTGGGCCCGTCACGGTGGTGGCGCGTTCTCCGGCAAGGATCCGTCCAAGGTCGACCGTTCGGCCGCCTACGCTGCCCGCTACGTTGCCAAGAACGTGGTTGCCGCCGGCCTGGCTGACCGTTGCGAAGTGCAGGTCTCCTACGCCATCGGCGTGGCTGAGCCGACCTCGATCTCGGTCACCACCTTCGGCACCGGCAAGATCAGCGACGACAAGATCGAGAAGCTGATCCGCAAGCACTTCGACCTGCGCCCGTACGGCATCATCAAGATGCTGGACCTGATCCACCCGATGTACCAGCAGACCGCGGCCTACGGCCACTTCGGCCGCAAGCCGAAGGAGTTCAGCTACATCAACGGTGAAGGCGAGACCGTCAACGCCACGGCCTTCTCCTGGGAGAAGACCGATCGCGCCGCCGCCCTGCGCGCCGATGCGAAGCTGAAGTAAGACAGACGAAGGGCCGCTGTAGAGCCGACTGTTAGTCGGCTGACCTTCAAGAAGGGCCGCGCAAGCGGCCCTTCTGCTTCCTGTAGAGCCGAGCCCATGCTCGGCTTTCTTTTTGTCTGCGCCAAGAGCAGCCGAGCAATGGGCTCGGCTCTACACGAGCCACGCCACGTCGATACAATCGCTCCATGTCGACCGAACTCAAATCCCACCAGCTGTCCATGACCGTGCTGATGTCGCCGGAGATGGCCAACTTCTCCGGCAAGGTCCACGGCGGCGCGATCCTGCGCCTGCTCGACCAGGTCGCCTATGCCTGCGCCAGCCGCTATGCCGGCCGCTACGTGGTCACCCTGTCGGTGGACCAGGTGGTGTTCCGCCAGCCGATCGCGGTGGGTGAACTGGTCACCTTCCTGGCCTCGGTGAACTACACCGGCACCTCGTCGATGGAAATCGGCGTCAAGGTGGTGGCCGAGGACATCCTCAAGCGCAGCGTGCGCCACGCCAACAGCTGCTTCTTCACCATGGTGGCGGTGGACGAGGAAGGCCGGCCAACGCCGGTTCCGTCGCTGCAGCCAGCCAGTTCAGACGAGAAGCGCCGCCAGGCCGCAGCGCTGATCCGCCGCCAGCTGCGCCAGGAAATGGAGCAGCGGCATCTGGAACTGCTGGCGTCGAATCCGCCGTCGCCGGAAGAATGAAGGCGTGCGGGGCAAGCCCCGCACCTACCGAGGCCGGTAGCGCCGGGCCATGCCCGGCGGATACGGGTCAGCCGGTGTTCTGCACGCCCTGCGAAACACCATTCACGCAGGCCACCAGCGCACGCAGCAGGTCATCGTCCTCGCGCCCGCTTTCGCGCCAGCGCTGCAGCAGGTCCACCTGCAGCACGCTGATCGGGTCCACATAGGGGTTGCGCAGGCGGATCGACAGCGCCAGCCGCGCGTCGTGGTCCAACAGGGTCTGCTGCTCCATCAGCGCCAGCAGCCAATGCCGGGTCAGTTCCAGTTCGCGTTCAACCTGCGGGAAGAACGCATCGTGCAGCTCGCCTGACAGGCGCGAGAACTGTTCGGCGATGGTGATATCGCCCTTGGACAGCACCATCGCGATGTCATCCAGGAACGTGCGGAAGAACGGCCAGTCACGCGCCATCTCGCGCAGCGTGGCTTCATGGCCGGCGTCCACCGCCGCCTGCAGGCCGCTGCCGACGCCATACCAGCCCGGAATCACCGCGCGCGCCTGGCTCCAGGCAAACACCCACGGAATCGCACGCAGGTTGGTCAACGCCGCATCCTGGCCGAGCCGGCGCGACGGCCGCGACCCCAGTGTCATCCGTTCGATCACATCGATCGGCGTAGCGGTGCGGAAGTAATCCATGAAACGCGGCTGGCCGACGAACGCCCGATAGATCTCGCTGCTGGAGCCGGCGACCACGTCCATCACCGGGCGCCATGCGTCCTCGCGCGGCTCGGCGGCGCGCGGGCGCAGGCTGGCGCGCAGTACCGCACCGGTGGCCTGCTCCAGCGAGCGCAACGCCAGCGCGCGGATGCCGTACTTGCGGTGGATCACCTCGCCCTGTTCGGTCACCCGCAGGCGGCCATCGATGCTGCCGCGTGGCGAGGCATCGACCGCATGCGTGGTCTTGCCGCCACCGCGGCTGATCGAACCGCCCCGGCCATGGAAGAAGGTCAGGCGCAGGCCTGCGTCGGCCGCTACCTCCAGCAGTTCAACCTGTGCGCGTTGCAGGCCCCAGCGCGAGGCGGCAATGCCACCGTCCTTGCTGCTGTCCGAGTATCCGAGCATCACCATCTGCACGTCGTCACGTGCACGCAGATGCGCGCGGTACACCGGATCGGCCAGCAGATCGCGCAGTGTTGCAGTGCCACGCTTGAGGTCGTCCACGGTTTCGAACAGCGGCGCGATATCCAGCGGCACGTCGCCGGCGTCATCGACCAGGCCACCACGACGCGCCAGCGCCAGCACCGCCAGCACATCGCCACGGTCGTGCGCCATCGAGATGATGTAGCTGCCCAGCGCGTCGCCACCATGCCGCGCACGCGCATCGGCCAATGCAGCGAACACCGCATCCAAGCGCTGGTTGCCCTCATCATCGCCAACGGGCAAGGGTGTTTCACCACTGGCATGGGGCGCCAACAGGCGTGCGCGTCCGGCTGCATCCAACGCATCCCATGCTGCGTCGCCACCCAACACTTCCGCCAGCGCGCGCGCATGCACGCTCGATTCCTGGCGCACATCCAGCCGCGCCAGATGGAAGCCGAAGGTCTTCACCCGCCACAGCAGGCGCTGCACGGCGAAGCCGCCGGCATGTTCGCCACGGTTCGCACGCAGGCTGTCGAGGATCAGCTGCAGGTCATCGATCAGCTCGTCGGGGCCGGCATAAGCGCCGTCGGCATCATCCAGCGTGGCCTGCAGGCGCGCGCGCATGCGGTCGTTGAGCAACCGGTACGGCATGTCGGCATGGCGTGGCCGCGACTGCACCTGCGGCAGCAACTGCTGATAGCGCGCGACACGCGCCTGCAGTGCATCGCTCACCCCCACCCGTTCGGTGGACTGGCTGAGCAGGCTGGCCAGCTGCAGCAGTTCCTTCTGGTACTGGCCCAGCACGGCAACGCGCTGTGCATCCAGTGTGTTGCGGATGGTGTGCGCATCCACATTGGGATTGCCGTCCATGTCGCCGCCCACCCACGTGCCGAAACGCAGCAGGCGTGGCAACGGCACCTCTTCGCCATAGGTATCGCGCAGTGCCTGCTGCAGCGATTCGTACAGCACCGGAATCACCCGGTACAGCACCTGCACCAGATAGAAGCCAACGTGCTCGCGCTCGTCGTCCACGGTCGGACGCACCGGCGAGGAATCGGTGGTCTGCCACGATGCGGTCAACGCCATGCGGAAGCGCGCGGCGTCGGCGGCGGCTTCGCCGGGGGTGCGTTGGCCGTCGAGGTTGTCGACCAGGCTGGCCACCATCAGCTGCTCTTTTTCCAGCAGCGCGCGGCGCACGGCCTCGGTCGGGTGCGCGGTGAACACCGGCTCGATATCGATGCGTGGCAGCCACTGCGCCAGTTCGTCCAGGCCAACGCCCTGTGCCTTCAGGTGCTGCAGGGCGTCCTGCAGGCCATCGGGTTGCGGTGCGGCGGCAACGGCGCGCTGGTAGTCGCGGCGGCGGCGGATGCGATGCACGCGCTCGGCGATGTTGACCACCTGGAAGTAGGTGCTGAACGCACGCACCATGGTCTCGGCCTGCTGCGGCGCACGCCCGGCCAGGCCATCGGCCAGTTCGGACAGCGGCGCCTGGTTCTCGCGGCGGGCGATGGCACGCGTACGCACGTCCTCGACGTCATCGAGGAAAGCGGCCGACACCTGCTCGACCAGCAGGTCGCCGACCAGTGCACCGAGACGGCGCACGTCGTCACGCAGGGGAAGATCGGGAGAAGCGAACTCGATACTGCTGCGGTACTCGTTCATCGGCGACGCACAGGCCTCGGTCAACGGATCCAGACCCCAAGCCTAAACCAGATTACGCACGATGCTGCGATGCGGAAATGGTTTCATCTGCACGTATCCGCAGCAGAAGCAGCCGAGCGTGGGCTCGGCTCTACACGTCATCACGCGCCATACCGTGTAGCGACCGAGCCCATGCTCGGGCGGCGGCGCAGCCGCACAGACGGCCCCGTTGCGGGGGCCGCCGTCATGCGCGTCAGCGCTTCTTCCTGGCCTTGCCCTGCTCGGCCGGGCCGATGGTCTGTTCCAGCCAGCGCTCGCTTTCGGCCAGCATGGTCATGATCGATTCGCGGGCGCGGTAGGCATGCGACTCGTTCGGCAGCATCACCAGGCGGGCCGTGCCGCCCAGCCCCTTCACCGCAGCGAACATGCGCTCGCTCTGCAGCGGGAAGGTGCCCGAGTTGTTGTCGTCCACGCCATGGATGAAGAGGATCGGATCCTTGATCCGGTCGGCGTAATTGAACGGTGCCATCTTCTGGTACACGTCCTGCGCCTGCCAGTAATTGCGCTCTTCGGCCTGGAAACCAAACGGGGTCAGCGTGCGGTTGTAGGCGCCGCTGCGGGCGATGCCGGCCTTGAACAGGCGGGTATGCGCAAGCAGGTTGGCGGTCATGAACGCACCGTAGGAATGGCCACCGATGGCGATGTGCTCGCGATCGGTCACGCCACGACGCACCACCTCGTCCACCGCGGCCTGCGCATTGGCGACCAGCTGTTCGATGTAGGTATCGTTGGGTTCCTTGTCGCCTTCGCCGATGATCGGCATCGACGGGCTGGCCAGCACCACATAGCCCTTGGCCAGGAACGCCTGCGGGCCCCAGTAGCTGATCGCGTTGAAGCGGTACGGCGAATCGGTCACCTGGCTGGCGGCTGCGGCGCTCTTGAACTCACCCGGGTAGGCCCACATCAGCAGCGGCCGCGGACCATCGCGCTTGGGGTCGTATCCCGGCGGCAGCAGCAGGGTCGCGGTCAGGTCCACGCCGTCCTTGCGCTTGTAGCGGATCTGCTCTTTCTGCACACCCTTCAACTGCGGCAGCGGATGGGCGAAGTGGGTCAGTGCACGCGGTGCAGCGTTGGTGTCGGCCAGCGACTGCACGTAGAAGTTGGTCGGCTCGTCCGGGCTCTCGCGGCTGATCAGCAGCGAACTGGCCTGCGCATCCAGCAGCGTCACCGGCGCAGCGTAGGTCGGTGCCTGCGAATGGAACAGGCGCGTCGCCTTGCCGCTGGCCACCTCGAAGCGATCAACGAACGGACGGTCGCCCTCCGGCGATGCACCGGCACCGGCCAGATACAGGCTGCCACCATCGGCGGTGGTCTGCAGCAGCGAGCGGCCGCGGTCATCGCTGGTCATCAGCGGACGCCCCGGATCGGCGTAGCGGTCCTGCGCATCGCGGTCCCACAGCAGCCTGGCATCGGCGCTGGCGTTGTCCGGTGCGATCAGCCAGGTCTTGCTGCGGCGGGTCTTCCACCACGATTCGTTGAGCAGGGCCAGGTCGCCACGGCCCCAGCTGATGCCGGCGTAGCGGCTGCCGAGCTGGGCCAGGGTCACCGGCGGCGTGTCGAATGGTGCGGCCTGCATGAACACCGCATCGCGCACCTTGGCCTCCCTGTTCGGGTCGCCGCCGTCCTGCGCTTCGGCCCACACCAGGGTGGCATCGGCGTCGCCGCGCCAGCTGATGTCACGCACGCCGGTCACTTCGGCATCGTTGCCGGTCGGCAGGCCTTCCACCAGCGGACGCACCGCTACCGTGTGCACCAGCTTGCCGGTGCTGCGGTCGAGCACTTCGATGCGGCGCGGGAAACTGCTCACCGGCACCACATACGAGTACGGGCGCTGCACCGGCTGGCTGAGCACGAAGCGGCCATCGGGCGACACCGCAAAGCCCATGAAAATGCCGGCCGCACCGATGGCACGGCTCTGCCCGTCCAGGCTGACCTCCACCGGCTGGGTGGTGGCGTAGTAATCGAACTGGCGCGCGTCGGCCTCGTTCTTCAGCAGGTCCTGGTAGGTACGGATGGAGACCACGCCCCCGCCCTGGCTGGTCTGCTGCACGGCCGGGCCGGTCGGGATGCCATCTGCGGCCGGCGCGGCGCCCAGGTTGGCCGGGCGCGTGAACACCACCAACCCACGGCTGTCCGGCAACCACTGGTAGCCACTGCCCAGGACGGTGTTCAGGCCGGCGACCAGACGACGGGCACTGCCGCCGGCCACGTCCACCAGCCACAGCTCGTTGGCACCGGTAGCGGCATCGACCTGGTTGAAGGCCAGCCACTTCTGGTCCGGCGACCACGTCAGGCTGGCAATCGACAACGAGGCCGGCAACCCGCTGATCTGCCGCTCCTTGCCGTCGGCCACGTTCATCAGCCACAGCTTCTGGCCGAAGCTGAAGCGGCTGTCGGAGAAGGTGCGCGGGTTGATGCGCAGGCCGGCAAGCTTCAGTTCCGGCTGCGCCACCACCTGGATCGACGGCAGCGACGGCATCTGCATCAGCGCGGCCACGTCGCGGCGTGGCGACAGGTACAGCGACGGTGCCCGCGGCGCGTCGACCACCGCCTGCAGTGCGGCCGAGGGCAGCTCATAGCCGGTCACGCCCTGCGCTTGGGTCTGTGCCGCCTGCGGGGCCGCAGCCAAGGCCTGCGGGACCACCGCCAGCAGGGCCATCGACAGGACCAGGCCAGTCAAGCGCCGGTTGCGGCGTGCGTGCGTGCTCATCATTGTTCCACCTGTTCGCTGCGTGAAGCCCTCGACCTTAACAGGCCATGCACATCCGCCCATCTGCCGATGGTTGGGTCATCGCTGTGTCACAGCGGAGGCGCGATATAATGGGCATCCTCCCCTGCCGAGGGGCGCTGCGACCGGATCCCCTGAGACCGGCCAGGCTCGGCCAGGTGGCTTTGCAACAACGGCGCCCGGCCAGATGCGAGCATCCGCTCGCCCACAACCGGAGCTACTGCATGAATGCTGTTGCCAAGACCTTCTCCACCGAAGGTGATTACAAGATCCGCGACATCACCCTGGCCGACTGGGGCCGCAAGGAGCTGGACATCGCCGAGCACGAAATGCCGGGCCTGATGTCGATCCGCCGCAAGTACCAGGCCGAGCTGCCGCTGAAGGGCGTGCGCGTGACCGGTTCGCTGCACATGACCATCCAGACCGCGGTGCTGATCGAGACCCTGAAGGACATCGGCGCCGACGTGCGCTGGGCCTCGTGCAACATCTTCTCGACCCAGGACCACGCCGCTGCGGCGATCGCCGCCACCGGCACCCCCGTGTTCGCCTGGAAGGGCGAGTCGCTGGAAGAGTACTGGGACTGCACCCTGGACGCGCTGACCTTCACCCTTCCCGACGGCACCCTGACCGGCCCGGAACTGGTGGTCGACGACGGCGGTGACGTGACCCTGCTGATCCACAAGGGCTACGAGCTGGAAAACGGCAGCACCTGGGTCGACGAAAAGGCCGCCTCGCACGAAGAGCAGGTGATCAAGAACCTGCTCAAGCGCGTGGCCAAGGAGCGCCCGGGTTACTGGGGCCGCGTGGTCAAGGACTGGAAGGGCGTCTCCGAAGAGACCACCACCGGCGTGCACCGCCTGTACCAGCTGGCGCAGGCCGGCACCCTGCTGATCCCGGCGATCAACGTCAACGACTCGGTCACCAAGAGCAAGTTCGACAACCTGTACGGCTGCCGCGAGTCGCTGGCCGATGGCCTCAAGCGCGCGATGGACGTGATGCTGGCCGGCAAGGTCGCCGTGGTCTGCGGCTACGGTGACGTCGGCAAGGGCTGCGCCGCCTCGCTGCGTGCCTACGGCGCGCGCGTCGTGGTTACCGAGATCGACCCGATCTGCGCCCTGCAGGCGGCGATGGAAGGCTTCGAGGTCAACACCATCGAGTCGACCCTGGGCCGTGCCGACCTGTACGTCACCACCACCGGCAACAAGGACATCATCCGCATCGAGCACCTGAGCGCGATGAAGGACCAGGCCATCGTCTGCAACATCGGCCACTTCGACAACGAGATCCAGGTCGATGCGCTGGTCGCCTTCCCGGGCGTGAAGCACGTCAACATCAAGCCGCAGGTGGACAAGTACATCTTCCCGAACGGCAACGCGATCTTCCTGCTGGCCGAAGGCCGCCTGGTCAATCTGGGCTGCGCCACCGGCCACCCGAGCTTCGTGATGTCCAACTCGTTCGCCAACCAGACCCTGGCCCAGATCGACCTGTGGGCCAACAAGGGCAGCTACGAGAACAAGGTGTACCTGCTGCCGAAGAAGCTGGACGAAGAAGTGGCCCGCCTGCACCTGGAGAAGATCGGCGTGAAGCTGACCACCCTGAGCCAGGAACAGGCCGACTACATCGGCGTGCCGGTGGAAGGTCCGTTCAAGCCGGATCATTACCGCTACTGATGCCGTGCGCGGGGTCGGATCCCTTTCCGCAGGAAAGGGCTCTGGCCCCAGCAACGGATGCACACGGACGGGCGCCTTCGGGCGCCCGTTCTGCGTTCCGGCACCCGCCAGCCCGATCCGCGCGCCCTGTCACAGAGCCCTAAGAAGCCGCTTGCTACGATTTTCGACCCATGCCCCCGCCGCCCGCAGGCCATGCGCCAGGACGCAGACATCAAAGGACAGACATGCAGCGCAGCAGTGAACGTATGACCCGAACCATCAAGCCCCTGATGACCCTGTGCTGCGTGGCCCTGCTGGCCGCCTGCACCCCGCCTTCCGGCGATGCCCAGGCCACGACGCCTGCAGCAGCCACCGGACAGGCCAACACCGACGGCAAGGCGGCCAGCGCTGCGGCAGCGGCCGCCGGCAGCAGCACCGCCTGCGCCGATTCGGCATCGCCGGTGCAGGCCCTGATCTGCAACGACCCCGCCTTGTTGAAGCAGGAAGGCGAGCTGGCCAAGGCCGAAGCCACCGCAAGCCAGACCCTCGATACCGCCGGCAAGGCCAAGCTGCAGGCCGAGCAGCAGCGCTGGATCCAGCACACGCGCGATCTGTGCAGCGACGCGCACTGCCTGCAACAGGTATTTACCGACCGCCTCAAGGTGCTGTCGGCCACGCGCGACGGCCTGGTCGACCAGGACGCCTGCGAAGTACCCGACGGCCAGCAGCAGTGCGTGGACATGCTGGTGCTGCGCGACCCCAACAGCCAGCTGGCGACCTTCAACACGCTGCTGGGTGAAAACGGCCAGGAAGGTCGCCTGCTGGGCTGCACGGCGGCTACCAACATCGGCGGCGGGCAGAACGCCCAGCTGGCGGCCAACTGCACCCAGGAAACCGCCAGCGGCAAGCGCAGCGTGCAGCTGTGCAGCAACCAGATGGTCGGCCAGTTCGCCATCGAACCGGCGCCGGCCGCCTACGGCACCGAGGCCACACGCCAGCTGCTCGGCTTCACCCAGCAGCACTGCGCCGGCTGATATCCGCCGGACAGGCCCGGCTCCTTTTTCCTCAGTGAAGGACGATCATCATGGCAACGGATTCCACCCTCACCCGCGAGCAGCTGTCCACGCTGTTCCTCAACACCGAGCTGGGCGGCAACACCCGCCATCTGGACCATTTCGCGTACGCCAAGGAAGGCACCAGCACCTACTCGTTCGGCCTGGTGCAATTCGACGTCGGCGGCAACCCCCAGGCCAGGCGTTTCCTGCGCGACAACGGCTTCACCAATGGTGACATCGAACTGCTGTCCCAGCAGGGGGGGCTGAGCACGCAGCAGCTGGCTGCGCTCGACGCCAAGCTGCAGGCCATTCCGCAGGCCAACATCGATCAGCTCACCAACGCCAAGCTGGACAGCGCCATCGGGCGCGTCGACGAAGCCATCGCCAAGGTGCGTGCGACCAACCCGGCCGCCGCCGATGCCATCGTGGCAAACCCGGAACTGCAGCTGGCCATGGCCGACTATGACAACCAGTTCGGCAGCATGGGCCCGCAGTTCATCAACTATCTGTCCGGCAATGCGGAAAAGCTGCAGGGCGGTACCATCCAGGCCGGCGATCCACCCACCCGGGCCGACGTACAGACTTTCGTCGATGCAACCAAGTACGGCATCCAGTCGCCTGCGGCCGTGACCAGCCGTGATGAACGCTTCGACACGGCCATGAGCCAGCTGGGCATCGCCCAGACCCATGCCCCCTCGCACGGCTCGCCCACCACGCCCGGTGCGCAGGCTGGTAGTGGCGTGCTGGTAAACGGCGCAAAGGGTGATGAAGTGCAGGCCATGCAGCAGAAACTGGCCGACCTCGGCTACACGGGCAAGGACGGTGCACCGCTGGTGGCCGACGGTCACTTTGGCCCAGGCACGCTGCAGGCAGTGCAGCAGTTCCAGCGCGATCATCAGCTGACGGTGGACGGCAAAGCCGGCAACGGCACCCTGGGTGCGCTGGACGCGGCAAGCCAGCAGCGTCAACAGCAGGCCGAACCTGCGGCGCCCGCAGCAGCACCGAGCATGGCCACGCCCGGGCACGCCGACAATCCGCGCTACCAGCAGGTGGTGGAGAAACTGGAAGCCCTTGAACAGCAGCGCAGCCAGGGTGGGCTGTCGCCGCTGTTCCATGACCGCAACCAACTGGAAAACGCGGCTGGGCAGGTCGCCTACGAGTCCAAGGTCGTCGGCATGTCACAGGTGGACACCGTAGTGGCGCGCCCGGATGGACAGGGCGTATTCGCGGTGCAGGGCCAACTGGGTGATCCTGCAGCGCACCGCACCTACATCGACCTTGCGCAGGCGGTCGGCCAGGACCTGCCGTCCAGCACACGCCAGAGCGAAGCGTTGAACGCCGAACAGACACAAAGGCAGGCGCAGGAACAGGCACAAGCGCAGCAGCCGATGTCGCGCTGATCTGCGATGGATCGGGTGGATCCACGCATGGCGTGGATCCATCTACCGCAGGGCATCGTGGAAGTGATGAGCTTCCCGCCCCGGGATGCCGGAAAGCCGGTTCGCATCACCAGCCGATGCAGCAGTAGTCTCGGTCAAGTCAGCAGGGAAAGGCCGCGCTACGATTCCCCCATGACCCCGGCCATCAACCTGCTCAAGCGCGAGAAGATCGCCCATACCGTGCACAGCTACGTGCACGACGTCCATGCCGAATCCTACGGCGGCGAGGCTGTCGAAAAGCTGGGCCTGGACCCGGCACAGGTATTCAAGACCCTGCTGGCCAGCACCGAAACCCACGAACTGCTCGTGGCGATCGTGCCGGTGGCCGGCCAGCTCGACCTGAAAGCACTGGCCGAAGCCGCCGGCTGCAAGAAATGCGAGATGGCCGCCGTCGATACCGCGCAGCGCGCAACCGGCTATCTGGTTGGCGGCATCAGTCCGCTGGGGCAGAAGAAGCGCCTCCGCAGTTTCCTTGATGACAGCGCGCGGTCGCTGCCAACCCTGCACGTCAGCGCGGGGCGGCGTGGCCTGGAAGTGGAGCTGGCACCGGCCGACCTGCTGCGCCTGACCGGCGGCCATTACGCCGCGATCGGCAGGGCCCGTTGATGCGCTGGCCATGGTCCGCATCGCCGCCACCGCGGCTGGATGATCCGCAGGCTGACGTGCTGCTGCAGGATCTGCTGTCGCGCGATGCCAGTCGTATCCATGCCGCCAGCAGCCGCCTGGCTCGGTTGTTCAGCGCCGCTACGCTTGATGCACTGGCGCCACATGCCGAACGGATCGAGCAGGCCTGCCAGGGCATGCAGCTCGGCGGTGCGCTGGTGAGCAACGACGTGCACCTGAAAGCCGCACTGCGCCGCCTGCGCTATTGGCGAGAACGCAGCGGCTGCCTGTGCGCGCTGTATCCGGACTACCTGTTCTTCGACCCACGCCGTCTGATTGAACAGGGGCATGTGCAGCTGCTGCAACTGGGCGTGGCCGAGGACGGCTGGGGTGACCGGCATCGAGTGGCCTGCACAAACTGCAGCCAGCAATGGGACGCCACTGACCGCGAGTACCACTACCCTTGGTGGGAGTGGATCGTGGTCGCCGATGATTGAAGCCACGCATGGCGTGGCTCCGCCGCGAAGGTGGGTCTACGCCAAGCTGGTTGCGCCGGTTCCGGTTACGGATGCCAAACAGGCGCATCCATCATTCGTTGAGGGCGAAGGTCACCGGCACTTCCATCACACTCATGGCGGGCAGTGCAGGCTGTTGCACGTCGCGTTGCATGGTCCACGAGCGGACCCCCTTGGCCGCTGCCGTGTCCAGCACCGCGTGACCGCTGGACACGCGTACTACCGCTGCAACAACCCGGCCGTTCTCGTTCACCAGCGCCCTCAGACGCACTTTGCCCTGCAACCCGTCACGGACAGCCGTAGCCGGATATTCCGGAATGCCGGGCTTCCAGTTGCCGCTGGCGGCAGGGAACAACGTGGTCTTGGACGACAGCGGACAACGTGCAGGCATACGCAGCTCCAGAGAGAGCGGCTGCGCAGATGGCTGCGGTTCCACGGCGGCCTTGCATGCGGCCATCGACACCGCTTCCAGCATGCGTTGCTGGCGCGCCAATGCGTCCACATCAACAGCCACCACGTGCAGTGTGCAGCGCCCTTGCTGGACACGTGCCTGCAGCGCGGTGACGCCCACATCCTGGATGGATGTCGCGTCCGTCAATCCACCGCATGCCGCGGCCGCATTGTAACGCTGGGCCGAACTGTCGAATGAACCCAGCAAGGCGCCCAGTGCCAACGCCCACGGCATCCACGTCCTGATCATCATTGCTTCCTGCTGTGATGGAGACTGCATCGTATCGCGCGGCATCCGGCGCGAATTCACATCCCGACGCGCTGTCGATGCCACGCATGGCGTGGCACTACCGGGCGGCCTCGCACTGCGCTTGGCGACGTTGCGTTCTCACGGCCGCCAGTTGGCGTTGCTCTCCCAGAATGCCACCGCGTGCTGGTACGCCTCGCGGTCCAGCGGCACGCCCGAACCACCTTCCTCCACACCCAGCGCATTGCGCATCATCGTGATCGGTGCCATCGGCACTTCTTCCGGTTCGGCGGTGTAGATGCAGCCGACGATGCCCCAGTCCGCCGCAATCGGCGATCCCTCCTTCGCCAGCTGCTCGGCGCTGTACAGGATCACCACCAGGTAGTTGGCACGCGGCGATTCCACGCCCTCGAACCAGCGCACCAGCACCGGCAGTTCCTCGCGGTTGCGCGCTTCGTAGCCGCTGCGCAGCTGGTGGCGGTTGGCCTCGGTGATCGGCACCGTCAGGCAGCGCGTGCTGGTCCAGTTCTCGTACACGAACAGTTTGCAGAACGGCGCGTAGCCATCGAGCATCTTCAACGGCGGATGCGCGTTCAGATGCGCCTCGAACTGCTCGGCGCTGCAGTCCTGGATGGTGTTGCCGCGCGGCACGCGGGGGAACAGGCGGGGGCGGGCGAAATCGGTGAGGACGATGGACATGGTGATGTGATGCGGGAACAGGGACTCAGGTTAACCGCCGGCGTGCTTGAAGTCTGCTTCACATCTGCCGCGCAGACTGCGCCGCACACCCCAGGAGAGACGAGCATGTTCCGATTCAACCCGAGCCACCTGCTGGCGCTGGTCCTGCTGCCGTTGACCGCTGTTGCGGCCCCCGCTCCCCCAGAGCCGCCGCGCGTGCTGCTGGTGGTCAGCAGCGAGGGCCGCGACCAGGGCAAGAGCCGTCCCGGTTTCGAGATGGACGAGTTCGCCCAAGCCTGGTTGATCCTCAAGCGCAACGGCTTTGCCATCGATGTGGCAAGCCCCCGCGGCGGTGCCGTGGAAGCAGACAAGTACAACCCCGCCGAAGCATTCAATGCCGCGCTGCTTGCCGATCAGCAGGCCGTTGCCAAACTGGCTGCCACGCTTCCCACAGAACAGCTTCGTGCCGCCGATTACCAGGGCGTGCTGGTGATCGGCGGCAAGGGCGCGATGTTCGACCTGCCACGCGATATCGCCCTGCAGAAGACCATCGCTAGCATCTGGGAACAGGGCGGCGTCGTTGCGGCCGTCTGCCACGGCCCCGCCGCGTTGGCGGAGGTACGCCTGAACAATGGACGCCCGCTTGTGCAGGGCCGGACGATGACCGGTTTCACCGAGGAAGAGGAAACCCAGTTCGGCAAGCGCTGGGCGAAGGAGTTCAGCTTCCAGCTGGAGCCGCGCATGCGCGAACTGGGGGCACACTGGCAGGAGGCACCGCTGATGATGCCCAAGGTGGTGGTTGATGGCCGGCTGCTGACCGGGCAGAACCCGTTCTCAACCGCGGCCCTCGCCGATGCCTTCGTGCGCGCCAGCGGTCGCACTCCTGCAGCGCGCGAGCCCTGGCGTGACGAACGCAGCATGGCCCTGGTCGAGCAGCACCTGCAGCGGCGCGATGACAGCGCAGCGCGGCAGCTGGCAGAGCGCAGCACCGATTTCCATGTGGAGCTGATCGGCATGTTGGGGTACGTGCAGCTGCAGAGCGCAGCCGACGGCACTCAGGTGTCCGATGCACTGGCCATCATGCAACTGGCCCGCCCGCACATGCAGGAACCGCGACTGGACGTGGCCATCGCCGATGCGCACTGGCGCCTCGGCAGGACGACCCAGGCACGCGAGCAGTTGCTGGCACTGCTGGAAAAGCAGCCGCAGCTGGACGAAGCTAAGGCTCTCCTGGCCCGCATGCAGCCCTGATCATGGACGCCGAGCGCCTGCGCCTGCTGTTGATCGAAGACAACCTGCCGCTGGCCTCGGCCATCGTCGACCTGCTGCAGGCCCAGGGCCATCAGGTCGACTTCGCCGCCGACGGCCAGGTCGGCCTGCGGCTGGCGCTGGCAACACCACCGGACGTGCTGCTGCTCGATGTGGGATTGCCTGGCATCGACGGCATCACCTTGTGCCAGCGGTTGCGTGAATGCAGCGACCGCCATGTGCCGGTGTTGATGCTGACTGCACGCGATGCGATCGACGACAAGCTGCAGGGGTTCGCTGCCGGCGCGGACGACTACCTGGTCAAGCCGTTCGACGACGCAGAGCTGCTGGCCCGTTGCCTTGCCCTCGCCCGGCGCCATCGCGTGGGTCAACCGAACCTGCTGCAGATCGGTGCGTTGAGCATCGACCGGCGCAGTGGCCAGGCCTGGCGCGCGGGCACAGCGCTGGAGCTTCAGCAGGTTCCACAACGCATCCTGCTGGCGCTGGCCGAAGCCTGGCCGCGCACCGTCACCCGCAGCGAACTGGTGCAACGTCTGTGGGGAGATGAAGCGCCTCCCTCCGATCCGTTGCGCTCGCATCTGTACCTGCTGCGCCAGGTACTGGACCGGCCATTCGACGGTGAGATGCTGCGTACCGTGCACGGCGTCGGCTTCCGGCTGGAGGCTTCGCCATGAAGCGGCGGCCGATCCAGCGCCTGCGCCGCCGCCTGGTCGTCGCGTTTACGTCCTTCACCCTCTTCATTGCTGCGGTGTTCGGGCTGTATTCGCTGGTCTTCATGTACGCCGTGGAAGACAGCGTTTTCAATGCACAGCTGGCCCGTGAAGCGACGGCGCAGCTCGCCGTCCATGCAGCTACGGGTCGATGGCGGGCGCCGGGTGATGCGGCCATCCGCCTTTATCAGGACACGAGCGCGTTCCCAAGCGATCTGCAGACCACATTCACCCAGGAGCCGTGGCGTTCTGAATTCAGCGGCAAGGAGGGCCGGCACTACCACGTGCGACGCATGGATCCGCCACCGCCGTCACGGCCTGCCTGGCTGATCGCCGAGGTCAGCTCTCAACTGGCGGTGCGCCCGATCCGCGATGAAGTAGTGGCCCTGCTGGCCGGCACCGCGTTGGTGATGGTGCTGCTGGCGATCCTGCTGGGCGTGTGGCTTGCGCGCCGTGGCACGCGCCCTCTGTATTCGCTCGTGGCGCACGTTGAGGCGTTGCCACTGCTGCCACGGGAAGACACCGCCCTGGCTGCTCACTTCGACGATGACGAGATCGGTGTGCTGGCGCGTGCCGTGGACCGGCTGTCCGCCCGGGTGGCCGCCTTTGTTGCCCGCGAACACGCCTTCACCCGCGATGCCAGCCACGAACTGCGCACACCGTTGGCAGTGATTTCCAGCGCCGCTGGCCAGTTGCTGCACGAACCCGGGCTGTCCGAGCGCGGGCAGCAGCACCTGCAGCATATCCGCCTGTCCGCGCTGCAGCTTCAGCAGGCGGTGGCGGCACTGCTGGCCCTGGCCCGCGAGGACGAGGCGCCCCCCGCCGCGCAGGTACGTCTGGTGCCACTGCTGGAGCGGGTCATCGTTGAACAGGCGCCGTTGCTTGGCGCACGGCCGGTGGAGGTGCAGATGACGTTGGCCGACGATGCGGCGCTCTGCGCGCCGGAGCCGGCTCTGCGCGTGGTGCTGGCCAATCTGATCGGCAATGCCTTCGCCCATACACCGTTGGGACATGTGCGTATCAGCATGGAAGCAGGCGAACTGTCGGTGTACAACAGCACCGGCAGCGACGCATCCCTTGGTCACTGGCCCGATCCACGCCCTTTTGAAAAAGGCGAAGACAGCCTGGGCAACGGTCTCGGCCTGGACATCATGCGTCGCCTGTGCGATCACCATGGCCTGCAGCTGCGGATCGAACGACACACCCTTGGCGTGCGGGCGATCCTGCGCGGATTGCCGATGCCGGGATGATCGCCAACCGTGTGGTACCGCCTACAGCGCCATCCGCTCGCGCAGCTCCCGTGCCTGCCGGCGCGATACCTCGACTTCGCTACCATCATCCAGCGCCAGATCGTAACCATCGCCGATGCTCGGCGTGACCGCACGGATGCGCCGCAGGTTGACCAGCGTGTTGCGGTTGGCACGAAAGAAGAGATCCGGCGGCAATCGCGCTTCCAACGCACTCAGGCTGCGGGCCAGCAATGCGTTCTGGTCGCGGAACCACAGCCGCGTGTAGTTGCCATCCACCACCAACCGGCGGATCTCGGCAACGGCCACGAACCAGCAGCGCTCGCCTTCCCGCACGAACACCTGGTCGTGCGCGCCCAACGCGCCGTGACCGCTTGGAGCTTCGGTATTCAGCTGCACATGCTGGCGGGCACGCTCCAGCGCCTCCAGCAGGCGCGGGGCTTCCACCGGCTTGACCAGGTAGTCCAGCGCGTTGGCCTGGAATGCGCGTACTGCGTAGGTGTCATAGGCAGTGACGAACACCACCGCGGGCACCCTTTCCAGCCCGTCCAGTACATCGAAACCGCTGCCGGAGGGCATCTGCACGTCCAGCAGTACCAGGTCCGGTGCCAGCGTGGCGATGGCCTCGCGCGCGGCCGGCACGTCGTCGGCCTCGCCCACGCACTGCACCCACGGCAACGACGAGAGCAGCGTACGCAGCTCCTGCCGCGCCAGCCGTGCATCGTCGACAATCAACACACGCAGCACGGCCGTCATTGCGGAATCTCCAGCAGGGCCTGCATACGGTCGCCGATCGGCTGCAGGGCGAAACGGCCACGCGTACCCAGTTGCGTACGCAGGTAGGCCAGGCCGACACCATGGCCAAGGGTGGGTTCATTGGCGTTGCCAAGCGGGTTGTCCACCTGCAGGCGCAGCAGGCCATCTTCCAGCGACGCGTGGATATGTACCTCTCCGCCGCCCGCGCGGCTGGCAATGCCATGTTTGATCGCGTTCTCCACCAACAGCTGTAGTGCCATTGCAGGCAGTTGTGCCTGCACAGCTTCTGCGGCGATCTCCCGCCGTACCTGCAGACGCTGTTCGAAGTGGATCCCCTCGATGGCCAGATAGTCATCGACCACCGCCAGTTCCTCGGCCAGGGTCACCTGCTCGCTGCGGTTGTGGGCCAATGCGTGGCGCAGCGTGCGCGACAGGCGGGTGACCATGTCGCGGGCACGCTCGGGGTCCTCCAGGATCAGCGCGCGCAGATTGTTCAATGCGTTGAACATGAAGTGTGGATTCAGCCGCGCACGCAACGCATCGCGCTCCAGGGCGCTGCGCTCCGCCTCCACGCGCAACCGCGCCAGCTCGCTGTGGCGCGCGCGGCGCAAGCCATGCAGGCCCGCCCACAGGCCCGTCCACATCACCAGGAACAAGGCGGTGTTCATCCAGTACAGCACGACCGACGACAGCTGATAGTCGGCATGTCCACCGGGCAACTGGACCCAGCCCATGGTGAGTGCCGGCAGCAGCAAGGCCGCCGTCAGCCCCTGTGCAATGCTGGCGCCGACCACCACGCCAGCGGCCAGCTTCAGTACCAGGCTGCCCAGACTGCCATCCCACCAGCGCTGCCGCAGCGCGACCGAACGCAGCGCGCCGCTGCACAACCACAGGGACACGGCGATGCTGAGGGAAATCAACACCACGCCGCTGAACAGCGTGCCGCCGCCGATACGCACCCCCAGCCACAGGCTGTACGCCGCATAGCCTGCCCACGCCAGCGCGTTGAGGGTCCAGAAGCGGCGGGATGGCGTGGTTGCGTCCAAAGGCAGCCTCAGCGGTGGAAGGAAGGGCATGCAACGATCAGGAATGCGCGGCAAGGAAGCGGCGCAGCTGCGCCTGCAGCCAGCGAGGATCATCCCACATCAGGAAGTGGTAGCCCTGTGCGCTCATCTCGATCTGCACGCCCGGCAGCTTCGCGTACTGCGCCTGGAACTGCGCACGGGTACTGGCTTCCGTACCACCCATTGACTGGTAAGCGGCCCAGCTGCCCAGCACCAGCACCGGCGTGTGGATACCGGCGATGTCCTCACGCAGATCGCGCACCAGCATGGAGTACATCGCATCAGCCATGCTCGTGCGATCACTGTCGCGCCCCCAGCGCTGGAGCTCCGGCAGATGCTGCGTGCTGCGGGTAAGGACCTTGGCGGTCGCGTCGTTGCGTGCATTGAAGCTGGCCTCATCGGCCGCCAGCAGGCCTTCGCGCAGTTGCCCGGCCATCACCCCCACGTTCTGCGCGGTGGCCTGCGGGTTCATCACGGCCGCATAGAACGGCAGCGAATCCACGATCACCAGCGGACCGACGGCATCGGGTGCCTTCAGTGCCATCTGCATCGCCAGCACGCCTCCCAGGCTGTGGCCGATCACGGCAGCCTTCGGCAGGTGCTGCGCCTGCAGATAGCCCAGCAGCTCATCGCGCATCGCCGGCAGGAAATCTGCCGGGCGCGGATCGGCAGGCGCCGCACCGGCAAAACCCGGCAGCTGCACCAGATGGCACTGCACGTCCCTCAGCGCCAGACAGGTCTCGCGCCAGACCTCGGCACTGCTGTTCAGGCCGGGAATCATCAGCAATGGACGCCCCTTGCCGACCACCTCGACCTGCACTGCGCCTGGAACGGCGGCCTTGTCGACGGCGGTGGCATGGGCCGGGCCCGAGCCAAGCACCGCCATCGCCATGCCGACCAACGCCAGCCGCGCCATTGCCTTCATCGCGTACCAGAACGCCAGGAAGATCTTCATCGTCTGCTCCTTCATCAGGTGGGTGGTGCCGGGAATGGGGCCAGCGTGGCTCCGCTTCCGGTGCCCCGGTTGCGATTACGGAGCAACGGCCCGTCAGCGGGGCGAACGGTCGCCCGCATGGGACGGCCGATCTCACGCACCTATTGCACATCCATCTTGATGAAGCGATATACTGATCCGCACCCGCCGCCGCTGCCCCTGCCATGACCGCCATCAGCTTCGAGTTCTATCCGCCCAAGACCGACGAACAGCGCACCCAGCTGGACCGTGCCGCGGCCAAGCTGAAGGCGTATGCCCCCGAGTACGTGTCCTGTACCTTCGGCGCCGGTGGCTCGACCCTCAGCTACACCTCCGAGACCGTGCGCCATCTCAACCAGCACCACGGCTTCGAGGCGGCCCCGCATCTGTCCTGCGTGGGCGGCACCCGCCAGGAGATCCGCGAGCTGCTCAAGCTGTACCGCGCCATCGGCTGCCGGCGCCTGGTCGCGCTGCGCGGTGACCTGCCGTCGGGCATGGGCTTCCCTGGTGACATGCGTTACGCCTCCGAACTGATCGCCTTCATCCGCGCCGAACACGGTGATGCCTTCCGCATCGAAGTGGGCGCGTATCCGGAAACGCACCCGCAGGCACAGGACGCACTGCTCGACCTGAAGCACTTCAAGGCCAAGATCGACGCCGGTGCCGATGCGGCCATCACCCAGTACTTCTTCAACCCCGATGCCTACTTCCACTTCGTCGACGAAGTGCAGCGGCTTGGCGTGCAGGTGCCGATCACCCCGGGCATCATGCCGATCTCCAACTTCAGCCAGCTGCGCCGCTTCTCCGAACAGTGCGGTGCGGAAATCCCGCGCTGGATCAGCCGCAAGATGCAGGCCTACGGTGACGATGCCGAATCGGTGCGCGCCTTCGGCGCCGAAGTGGTAGCCAAGCTGTGCCAACGCCTGATCGAAGGGGGCGCACCGGGCCTGCATTTCTACACGTTGAACCTGGCCAAGCCGACGGTCTCGGTACTGACGTTGCTGCGCGGCTGAAAAGTACGCTGCGTTATCGCAATCGGCGCTACGCTGCGTCGATGAAGCTCGTCCTCTCCCTGTTGCTGCTCCTGCTGCTGCCCGGCGTCTGCGCCGTCGCACAGGCGCAACCCACGCGCTTGAATCGCTGCACCGATCCGCAGGGACAAAGTGTCTACACCGACCGCCCCTGCGACAGCCTGGGTGCGCAGTCCCGGCGTCCGCCGCCGGCGCCTTCCGGCAACACCCTGCAGCGCGACAGCCTCGGCAGCAGCTGCCCACGTCGGCTGAGTGAACTGGTGCAGGCGTTGCACACGGCGGTCGCCATCGGTGATGTGAACCGGCTCTCTTCGCTGTACCTGTGGGGCGCGGTGTCCGATGCGGGCGCACAGCGGATTCTTGGCCAGCTGGAATCGGTGGTGCGGCGGCCACTGGTGGATGTGGTGCCGGTGTATCCGCGGCAGGATCTGGATGAAGGCGCGGGCACTGCTGCGCAGGTACCGGAATTGGAATCGGAACCGACGGCGCGGCGCCATCCGGTCGGGTTGCGGTTGGAGCAGACCCTGCCGGGCAGCGCCACGCGCGCGGCGACCGTGCTTGGGCTGCGGCGGCAATATGGGTGTTTCTGGATTACGTTGTGAGCGGTGCTGCGGAACCGCCATCCACGCATGGCGTGGATCTACTGGTCCCTGCGCGGCGGGGGTCTGCTCATCCACGCATGGCGTGGATCTACTCGTCCCTGTATGGCGTCGGATCGGTACCCGTGCAGGGCATCAGGCCGGCCACAGGCCGCGGATGGCCGCGATGCCCTGCCCGCCATGACGCCGTGCCTCGGCCACGTGCTGCGGCGTCATGCCGCCGAGTGCGTAGATCGGCAGCGAGACCTGCGCGCGCATCGCGGCGAAGGCTTCCCACCCCAACGGCACTGCATCGGGATGGCTCGCAGTAGCCTGCACCGGCCCCAGGACCGCGAAATCGCAGCCGAGCCGCTGTGCCGCCAACAGCTGTTCAAGATCGTGGCAGGAGGCGGCCACCAGTTGCCCGGCCGGCAGCGGCCGTTCCTGCAGTGACTGCAGCTGCTCGCTGCCCAGGTGCACGCCGACGCCGAGGGTGCGTGCCAGCTCGATATCGCGGTTGAGCAGCCACTGCACGCCGCGCCGATGCGTGCGCACAGCCTGCTCGATCATGCCCTGCCGCTGCGGATGCTCGGCGGGCAGGCGCAGCTGGATGCGTTGCTGCCCCGAAGCGACCGCCTGCTGCAGCTGGCCGAGCCAACGCTGCAGGGCACCCTCATCCGTGTCCGGCGCTGGGGTGATCAGGTAGCAGTCCGGCTGCCGCAGCACAGCCACCACCGGCAGGTCGGCCGGCGGCATGGAATAGCGGGCCAGCTTGTCCGGCGCCACCCAGGTGATGGCCTGGCCCTCGCGTCCACGCGGGCTGCCCTTCCAGCTGCGTACGTGCCGCACCTCCAGGATCAGGTCCTTGTCCGGGTAGCGCTGCGGCACGTCCATGATCCACTCGCCCACCTCGGCCTCGATGCCCAGCTCCTCATGCAGTTCACGCGCCAGCGCCTGTTCGGAGGTCTCACCGGGCTCGCGCTTGCCGCCCGGGAATTCCCAGAGGCCGGCCATGTCGCGGCTTTCGGTACGGCGGTTGAGCAGGATGCGGCCGCGGGCGTCGGTGATGACGGCGGCTACGACGTGGATCGATCGTTTCGGGGAAGGCATGGGGGGAGCATGCCGAAAACCGGGGCACCGGCGCAATCGCCGAACGCTTCAAGGCCCATAACAGGAAAGCCCCGCTTTCGCGGGGCTCTCCGGGGGTCAGCTCAGCTGGCCGTGGCAGTGCTTGTACTTCTTGCCGCTGCCGCAAGGGCACGGATCGTTGCGACCGATCTTCGGCTCGTCACGCTGCAGCTGGGCGGCCTCGACCTGCGCCGCTTCCTCGTCGGCGCTGTAGCCGCCTGCGTCCTGGTGCTGGAACTGCGACTGCTTCAGGCGGGCTTCCACCTGCTGGCGCTCGGCCGCTTCCAGTGCCTGCACTTCCTCGTCGCTGCGGATGCGCACGCGGGCCAGCAGGGTCACCACTTCGCGCTTGACGTTCTCCAGCATGTCCGAGAACAGCTCGAAGGCTTCCTTCTTGTATTCCTGCTTCGGCTGCTTCTGCGCGTAACCACGCAGGTAGATGCCCTGGCGCAGGTAATCCATGCGTGCCAGATGCTCCTTCCAGCTCTGGTCGAGCACGGTCAGCATCACGTGCTTCTCCAGCGCGCGCATGGTCTCTTCGCCCACACCCGCTTCCTTCTCGGCGAAGTGCTGGTTGATGCGTTCCTGCACCTTGGCGGTGATGCCTTCGGCGTCCAGTTCCTCGTGCGACTTGACCAGATCGGTCAGCGACATGTCCACGCCGAAGTCCGACTGCAGGGTGGCTTCCAGGCCACGCAGGTCCCACTGCTCGTCCACCGAGTTCGGCGGCACGAAGCGGGCGACGATGTCGAAGATCACGTCGTCGCGGATGCCATCGACGTTGTCCTTCACCGACTCAGCGTCAAGCAGTTCATCGCGCTGGGCGTAGATCACCTTGCGCTGGTCGTTGTTGACGTCGTCGAAATCCAGCAGGTTCTTGCGGATGTCGAAGTTATGGGCCTCGACCTTGCGCTGCGCCTTTTCAATCTGGCGGCTGACAAGGCGGTCCTCGATGACGTCGTCTTCCTTCATGCCCATCATGCGCATGGCCTTCTGCACCCAGTCGGAGGCGAAGATGCGCATCAGGTTGTCTTCCAGCGACAGGTAGAAACGGGACGAACCCGGGTCACCCTGGCGGCCCGAACGGCCACGCAGCTGGTTGTCGATACGACGCGATTCGTGGCGCTCGGTACCAACGATGTGCAGGCCGCCCGCCGCCTTGACCGCGTCATGGCGCTTCTGCCACTCGGCCTTGATCGCGGCCTTCTGCTCGTCGGTCGCGCCTTCGCCCAGCTCGTGGATTTCCGCTTCCAGCGAACCACCCAGCACGATGTCGGTACCACGACCGGCCATGTTGGTGGCGATGGTCACGGCGGCCGGACGACCAGCGTTGGCGACGATGGTCGCTTCGCGGTCATGCTGCTTGGCGTTGAGCACTTCGTGCTTCACACCCGCCTTGCGCAGGTGCTCGGACAGCATTTCCGAGGTTTCGATCGAGGTGGTACCCACCAGCACCGGCTGGCCGCGCTTGGCGCATTCTTCGATGTCGGCCAGCACCGCATTGAACTTGCCCTTGCGGTTGAGGAACACCTGGTCCGGGCTGTCCTTGCGGATGGTCGGACGGTTGGTCGGGATCACCACCACTTCCAGGCCGTAGATGCTCTGGAATTCGAACGCTTCGGTATCGGCCGTACCGGTCATGCCGGACAGCTTCTTGTACATGCGGAACAGGTTCTGGAAGGTGATGCTGGCCAGCGTCTGGTTCTCGCGCTGGACCGGCACCCCTTCCTTCGCTTCCACCGCCTGGTGCAGGCCATCGGACCAGCGGCGGCCAGCCAGGGTACGGCCGGTGAATTCGTCGACGATGACCACTTCGCCATCGCGCACGATGTAGTCCACATCACGCTGGTAGATGGCGTGCGCGCGCAGGGCGGCGTTGAGGTGGTGGACCACGGTCAGGTTCTGCGCCGCGTACAGGCCTTCGGTCTCGGCATCGAGGATGCCGGCGTCGACCAGCAGCTGCTCGGCGTGCTCCATGCCCGCTTCGGACAGGTGCACCTGCTTGCCCTTCTCATCGACCCAGAAGTCGCCCTCACCGTCTTCCGCTTCCTGCTTGACCAGGTTCGGCACGATGCGGTTGACGCGGATGTACAGCTCCGGGGAATCGTCGGCTGGGCCGGAAATGATCAGCGGGGTACGCGCTTCGTCGATCAGGATGGAGTCGACTTCGTCGACGATGGCGTAGTGCAGGCCGCGCTGGTAGCGGTCGGCCTTGGACAGCGCCATGTTGTCGCGCAGGTAGTCGAAACCGAATTCGTTGTTGGTGCCGTAGGTGATGTCCGAACCATAGGCTTCACGCTTGTCGCTGTGCGGCATGCCCGGGTAGACCACGCCCACGCTCAGGCCCAGCCAGTTGTACAGCTTGCCCATCTGCGCGGCATCGCGGCGGGCCAGGTAGTCGTTCACGGTGACCACGTGCACGCCCTTGCCTTCCAGCGCGTTGAGGTACACCGGCAGGGTTGCCACCAGGGTCTTGCCTTCACCGGTGCGCATTTCTGCGATCTTGCCCAGGTGAAGCACCATGCCGCCGATCAGCTGCACGTCGTAGTGGCGCATGCCCAGCACGCGGCGACCGGCCTCGCGGCAGACCGCGAAGGCTTCCGGCAACACCTTGTCCAGGGCTTCACCACCGGCGATGCGCTGCTTGAACTCCGGCGTCTTGGCCTGCAGCTGCTCGTCGGAAAGCTTCTCGATCTCCGGCTCCAGCGCATTGATCTTGGCGACGATGCGGTTGAGCTGGCGCAGCTGTCGTTCATTACGACTGCCAAATACGCGGGTAAGCAGGCTGTTGATCATTGAAGGAACCGGGTTGGATGGGAATGCCGCACGGCTCCGGGAGGATCCGTCCGCCGCAAACGAAACAGGGCGCCTGGCGCCCTGTCGATGGCAACACCCATTGTAGCTTGGGATGGGCGGCAGGGGTTTCAACCCTTTGCGGTCGTCCAGGCGGCCGGGACCGGGGTCCTGGCGGCCGCGCTTCGCGCTCGCGGGGCATGGCCCCGCGCTACCGCCGGGATCCGACGGCGCGCCGGTAGCGCCGGGCCATGCCCGGCGTCGCAATCAACCGCGGGTGATGCGGCCGACCGGGGTATTGCCGCCATCGCCGAGGAACTTGCGCGGGTTGACCACGTTGCCGTTCTCCCACACCTCGAAGTGCACGTGGGCGCCGGTCGAACGACCGGTGGAACCGGCCTTGGCCACTTCCTGGCCAGCGCGGACGAGGTCGCCGACCTTCACCACCAGGCGCGAATTGTGCGCGTAGCGGGTGACGTAGCCATTGCCGTGGTCGACGTCGACCACGTTGCCGTAGCCGCCCTTGACCCCGGAGAAGCTGACCACGCCATCGGCCACGGCCATCACCGGGTCACCGACGCGGGCGTGGAAGTCCATGCCCTTGTGGGTGGCAGCACCGCGACCGAACGGGTCAGCGCGGGTACCGAAGCCGGAAGTGACATAGCTGTTGCGGATCGGCATGCGCGAGGGCACGGCGTTCTGCTGCAGCTGGTGGTCGAACATCAGCGATTCCATCACCGACAACTGGCGGCCTGAAGCAGCGAAGCGCTGCTCCAGCACCTGTAAGTCGGCGTTGACGTCCTTCACCGGGATGTCGGCGGTCGGGCCGCCGGCATCGCCGTCACCGAGGCCGGGGGTCTCGTTGAAGTCAAATTCGCCGTCTTCCAGCTTGCCCATCTGGGTCAGCCGCTCGCCCAGGGCGTTCAGGCGGGTGGCCTGTGCCTGCAGCTCGCCGAGGCGGGCGGCCAGCGCGTTGACCTGGGTCTGCGCATCGCGCTGGACCTTGGCCAGCTCGGCCTCCTGGCGGTCGACCTTGGCCTGCAGGCGCGAATCATTGAGCGCACTGGCGCCAATGCCGCCGGCAAGGCCGATAATGCAACCTGCGCCGAGCACGCTGCCCAGCAGGGCTCGGGGGCGGTCCTCGAAGTAGAACCGCAAACGCGTGAGCGCCGATTTGGCCTGTCCTTCACGCGTTTTGATTACGATCTTTTTGAATGCCATCAGTGAGTTTTCATGTCTGAGCCGAAATCCAGCGTTCGTCCCGCATCCAGACCGAAACCGGCCCTGGATGTAGTGATGGCGGACAAAAGCGGGAACCCGCTGCGGCGTGCCCTATGGCTCGACGCGCTGGACCGTCAGTTGCGCCCCCAGTTGCCGCCACCTCTGCGCAGCCGTTGCCGGCTGGCCAATGTGGACGGGGAACACCTCGTTTTTCTCGTCGAGTCCCCGGTCTGGCATGCCAAGTTGCGGCTTGCCGAAGCCCAGTTGCTCGACGCGGCCCGGTCCATCGGGCTGAAGGCCACCAAGGTGACCGTCAAGACTGCGTCTCCCACTCCCACGCGCTCCCCAGCGCTCGACAACCGGAATGGACCCCACGCAGTTTCAGCCGCCACGCACAAAGGGCTACGCGACGCCTTGGCAGCTCTGCAGGACCTTCCTTCGAAACCGAAGCGGGAAACCTGAAAGCAGCGGAGCGTCCTGCTCCACTCCCCGTCGCGCGTGTCACCGCAGCGTGAAACATTTCGGGGGCCGGGTCGCATCCTAGCTGGCCCCGGTGGGGCAGTCGTTAGATTGTTGTTAAAACAACGTTAAATTCAGGCTTCCGATCCAACAGGTTCACAAAACCGTGACTTCGGCCCGGCCGTCGCGTCACCGGCTGCGCCAGCGCCTCACGGAACGTCGGAAACGCAAACGCCGCCCTGGAAGGCGGCGTTTTTGCATTAAAATTCAACAACTTGCAAAATCAGGCATAGGCCGGCGTGGCGTACACCACCGGGTCCGGCACCGCCGGCGAGTCGTAGGTGACCCATTCCCAGGCAGTGGCATCGGCCATCAGCGCCCGCACCAGCTTGTTGTTGAGCGCGTGGCCGGACTTGAAGCCCTCGTAGGCGCCCAGCACCTGGCCGCCGGCCAGATAGAGGTCGCCGATCGCATCGAGGATCTTGTGGCGCACGAATTCGTCGGCGTAGCGCAGGCCGTCTTCGTTGAGCACGCGGAACTCATCGAGCACGATGGCGTTGTCCATCGAACCGCCGAGGCCGAGATTGCGCTCGCGCATGTATTCCAGATCGCGCATGAAGCCGAAGGTGCGCGCGCGGGAGATTTCCTTGGTGTAGGCCATCGTCGAGAACTCGATTTCCTGGCGCGACTGCTTGGCCGGGATCATCGGGTGGTCGAACTGGATGGTGAAGCCCAGCTTGTACCCCTCGTACGGGGTAAAGCGGGCCATCTTGTCGCCCTCGGTCACTTCCACGGTCTTCAGCACGCGGATGAAGCGCTTGGGCGCATCCTGTTCCACGATGCCTGCCGACTGCAGCAGGAACACGAACGGACCGGACGAACCGTCCATGATCGGCAGCTCGGCCGAGGACAGTTCGACGATGATGTTGTCCACACCCAGGCCGGCCAGGGCCGACATCAGGTGTTCGACGGTCTGGATCTTGGCGTCGTTGCAGGTCAGGCCCGTGCACAGGGTCACTTCGGTGACCAGTTCGGCCTTCGCAGGTACTTCCACCACCGGGTCCAGGTCCACGCGCCGGAACACGATGCCATGGTTGACCGGCGCCGGACGCAGGGTCATGTAGACCTTGTCACCGCTGTGCAGGCCTACGCCGGTGGCGCGGATCGTGTTCTTGAGGGTGCGTTGCTGGATCATGGGGGACGACCGGAAGTGACACATTAGATTAACACGCAGGGTCCCCTACCCCGGCTGAAACGCCGGCAGGACACACCGGCGCGCCGGTAGGACGCGCGTGAAGCAGGGCGGCCGGGCCCATCCTGGCCCGGCGCCCGCGTTTTCAGGACATGGTGGCGCAACCCGGGGGGGACAAGCCCCGGGCAGCGTCGATCAGTCCGCCTGGCGGCGCAGGAACGCCGGGATGTCCAGGTAATCGTTCGGCAGTTCCGCAGCAGCCGGGGCCGAGGAGGCCGGAGCCGACGGGGTGGAAGCCGCCACGCTGTCGCTGCTGGCCCGACGCAGGCCCAGGCCCATGCCACCGACGGCCTTGGACACCGCATCGCCGCCGTTGTCGAACTCGCCGAACTCCGGCTGGCCGGTGGTGGCGTTGCGGACCAGCTTGATCGGTGCACGCTCGCCCGGACGCTGGGTCTTGCTGGCCGAGACGCGGTTCAGACCCGTGGCGACCACGGTCACGCGCACTTCGTCCTGCATGTCCGGATCGAGCACGGTACCCACCACCACGGTCGCGTCTTCCGAAGCGAAGCCGTCGATGGTGCGGCCGATCTCGTCGAACTCGGCCATGGTGAAGTCGGCACCGGCGGTGATGTTGACCAGGATGCCGTTGGCACCGGCCAGGTTCACATCGTCCAGCAGCGGGTTCTGGATGGCCGACTCGGCCGCGGCCTGCGCGCGGTCATCGCCGCGGGCGGTACCGGTACCCATCATCGCCAGGCCCATTTCGGACATGACGGTGCGCACGTCGGCGAAGTCGACGTTGATCAGGCCCGGACGCACGATCAGGTCGGCGATGCCCTGCACGGCGCCCTGCAGCACGTCGTTGGCGGCACGGAAGGCCTGGATCATGGTCGCGTTGCGACCCAGCACGGTGATCAGCTTCTCGTTGGGGATGGTGATCAGCGAGTCGCAGTGCTGGCTCAGTTCTTCGATGCCCTTCAGCGCGACCTGCATGCGGCGACGGCCTTCGAACGGGAACGGCTTGGTGACCACGGCCACGGTCAGGATGCCCATTTCCTTGGCCAGCTGTGCCACCACCGGCGCAGCGCCGGTACCGGTGCCACCGCCCATGCCAGCGGTGATGAACACCATGTCCGCACCCTGCAGCGCGTCCATGATGCGCTCACGGTCTTCCAGCGCAGCCTGGCGGCCGACTTCCGGATTCGCGCCTGCGCCCAGGCCCTTGGTGACATTGGTACCCAGCTGCAGCTGCAGCTTGGCACCACAATTCTTGATGGCCTGCGAGTCGGTGTTGGCGGTGATGAACTCCACGCCGTCCACTGCCGAGTTGACCATGTGCGCCACGGCATTGCCGCCGCCGCCGCCCACGCCAACAACCTTGATCACCGCATTGGGTGCCATCTTTTCGATCAGTTCAAAATGCGCCATGTCCGTGTCCTCGTTGTATCCGCTTTCGATTGCATGGGCATTCGGGCGTCCTGCCTTCGTGCTGCATGCCGTCGTTGCGGCTGTGTGGGTTATGTGTTGCCGGTGTTGCGTCGTATTGCCGGTGTTGCAGCCGGGCGAGCCCGGGTAGTGCAGGTTCCGCGTCAGAATTCGCCGCGGAACCAGGTCTTGAGTTTCTTGAACATGCTTCCAGCGCGACCGGTCGGCAGCGACGGCCGGCGCGGATGCTCGATCTGGCTGCCCATCAGCAGCAGGCCCACGCCGGTGGCGTGCACCGGGTTGCCCACCACTTCGCCCAGCCCGGTGACGTGCTGCGGGATGCCCACGCGCACCGGCATCTGCAGCATTTCCTCGGCCAGTTCGACCACGCCTTCCATCTTCGAGGCACCACCGGTCAGCACCATGCCGGCGCGCACCAGTTCCTCGAAGCCGGAGCGGCGCAGTTCGGCCTGCACCATTTCGAAGATTTCTTCGTAGCGGCCCTGCACGGCCTGCGCCAGCGCGTGGCGCGGCATGCGGCGCGGCGGACGATCACCGACCGACGGCACCTGGATGCTTTCCTCGGCGGTGGCCAGCTGGGCCAGGGCACACGCGTAGCGCACCTTGATCTGCTCGGCTTCCGGGGTCGGCGTGCGCAGCATGTGCGCGATGTCGTTGGTCACGTGGTCGCCGGCGATCGGCAGCGAGGCGGTGTGGCAGATCGCACCCTGCACGAACACCGCGATATCAGTGGTGCCGGCGCCCATGTCGACCAGCACCACGCCCAGCTCGCGCTCGTCGGCGGTCAGCACCGCCACGCTGGAGGCCAGCGAAGACAGCACCAGGTCGTCCACCTGCAGGCCGCAGCGCTGCACGCACTTGCTGATGTTGGCGGCGGCCGACTGCGCGCACACCACCAGGTGCGCATGCACTTCCAGGCGCACGCCGGTCATGCCGACGGGGTTGCGGATGCCTTCCTGCGAATCGTCCAGCACGTACTCGCGCGGGATCGCATGCAGGATCTTCTGGTCGGCCGGAATCGCCACCGCCTTGGCCGCATCGAGCACGCGATCCAGGTCGCCCCAGGTCACTTCGCCGTCGCGGATCGGCACGATGCCGGGCGAGTTCTTGCACTGCACGTGATTGCCGGAGATGGAGGCATACACCGAGCGGATCTCGCAGCCGGCCATCAGCTCGGCTTCTTCAACCGCGCGCTGGATCGACTGCACGGTCGATTCGATATCCACCACCACGCCGCGCTTGAGGCCGCGCGACTCATGGGAGCCGATGCCGATCACTTCGATCGGGTTGCCCGGCGAATACTCGCCCACCAGCGCCACCACCTTGGAGGTGCCGATATCCAGGCCGACGATCAGCGATTTGTCACCCTTGCGATTCATGTTCTTTCCTGCGTCCTTCTTGCCGGGGTGCCCGGTGCATTGGCGGGGGCGGCCGGAGTGCCCCAGCTCAGCGTGAAACCATTGGTATATCGGAGGTCGGCGCGCTCGATCGGCGCGGCCTGGTTGGCCAGCTGCGGCAGCACGCGCACGAAGCGCTGCAGGCGCGAACGCGCGTCATCGCGGCCGACCACCACTTCAGTGCCGTTGCTCAGCAGCAGCGACCAGCTGCCGCGCGCGTCCATGGTCAGCCGGCGCACATCGACGCCAGCCGGCGCGAACAGTGCGCGCGAATCGTTGTAGAGCTTGACCACTTCTTCGGTCTGGCTGTCCGGGCCATCCAGCTCGGGCAGCTGCAGGTCGGCCAGCTTCTTCGGCGTGGGGAACAGCTTGCCCTGCTCGGACAGCAGGCGGCCTTCGCCCCAGCGCGCGAACGGCTTGTGCTCGACCAGCGTCACTTCCAGCACGTCCGGCCACTGCTTGCGCACCTGCGCGCTTTCCACCCACGGCAGTTTTTCCAGCGCGTCCTGCGCGTCCTGCAGCTTGACCGCGAAGAAACCGGCATGTGCATACGGCAGCAGCACCTGCTGCAGCTGTTCCGGCGGCACCCGCTTGAACTCACCGTGTACGCGCAGCTTCGCCAGCGGCCAGCGCTCGGCGCCGACCCAGCCATTGACTACGGCCACCACCGGCAGTGCAACCACCGACAGGGCCAACAGCCAGACGAAGATGCGCAGCACCGCATTCATGCGTGCGATGCCTCCAGGGTCTGTTCCAGCACGCGCCACACCAGCTCCTCGAAGCTGATGCCAGCCTGCCCGGCCGCCTTGGGCACCAGCGAATGGCTGGTCATGCCCGGCGCGGTGTTCACTTCCAGCAGGAAGAAGCGGCCGCTGGCGCGATCACGCATCACATCCACGCGACCCCAGCCACGGCAACCCGCGGCGCGGAAGGCCGCCAGCGCGATGCGGCGGATCTCTTCTTCGTCATCACCATCCAGGCCCGGGCACAGGTACTGGGTGTCTTCGGCGATGTACTTGGCGTTGTAGTCGTACCACTGGCCCTTGGGCACGATGCGGATCGACGGCAGCGCGACATCACCCAGGATGGCCACGGTCAGTTCATCGCCGACCACCATCTGTTCCATCAGCAGCTGGCCGTCGTAGCGCGCGGCCAGGGCCACCGCTTCGTCCAGGCCGGCGTCGTCGGTGACCCGGCTGATGCCCACGCTGGAGCCTTCGTTGGCCGGCTTGACCACTACCGGCAAGCCGAGCTCGGCCGCCAGCGCATGCACCGTCGATGCATCGACCTTCCGGTACTGCGGGGTCGGCAGGCCCAGCGACAGCCACACCTGCTTGGTGCGGATCTTGTCCATGCTCAAGGCCGAGCCCAGTACGTTGGAACCGGTGTAGGGCACGCCGAACGCGTCCATCAGGCCCTGCACGATGCCGTCCTCACCACCACCGTTGTGGCCGTGCAGGATGTTGAACACGCGATCGATGCCGCCGGCCGCCAGCGCCTTGGCCAGCGCCGGAATGCCATCGATGGCGATCGCATCGACACCACGCGACTGCAGTGCTTCAAGTACGTTGCGGCCCGAATCCAGCGACACTTCACGCTCGCTGGAACTGCCACCGAGCAGCACGGCAACGCGGCCGAACACGGCCGGGTCGGTGCTGCGCAGCGACGGGAAGGTCAGCGTGCTCACGCCTCGCCCTCCGCCTTGAAACCTTCCACTGCAATGTGGCTGGCGACGGCGCCGATGTCACCGGCACCCATCATCAGCAGCAGATCACCGTCCTGCAGCACGTCCGGCAGCACGGTGGCGAGTTCGGACGCCTTGCCGACAACCACCGGCTCGCTGCGGCCACGCGCACGGATGGCGCGGGCCAGCGCGTGCGAATCAGCGCCGGCGATCGGCTCTTCGCCGGCCGGATAGACCTCGCTCAGCACCAGCGCATCGACGCTCGACAGCACCGCTGCGAACTTGTCGAACTGATCGCGGGTACGGCTGTAACGGTGCGGCTGGAAGGCCACCACCAGGCGCTTGTCGGCCCAGCCACCGCGCGCGGCGGCGAACACGGCTTCCAGCTCGCTCGGATGGTGACCGTAGTCGTCGATGATGCGGACCTTTGCACCCGTGGCGGTGGTCACTTCGCCCAGATCGTTGAAGCGGCGACCGACGCCAGCGAAGCTGGCCAGCGCACGCGCGATCGTGTCCGGAGACACACCCAGCTGCCAACCCACCGCCGCAGCGGCCAGCGCATTGAGCACGTTGTGCTTGCCCGGCAGCGCCAGCACCACTTCCTGGCTGGTGCCCTGCGGCAGGCGCAGGGTGAAGCGCATGCGCGAACCTTCCTGCACCACGTTCTCCGCGCGCACGTCGGCCTGCGGGCTCATGCCGTAGCTCATCACGTGGCGCGGGGTCTTGGCGGCCAGTGCGGCCACTTCCGGGTCGTCGATGCACAGCACCGCCAGGCCGTAGAACGGCAGGCGCTGCAGGAACTCGGCGAACGCCGCCTGCACGCGGGCGAAGTCGTTGCCGTAGTTCTCCAGATGATCGGAATCGATGTTGGTGATGATCGACATCAACGGATTCAGGCGCAGGAAGCTGCCATCGCTCTCGTCGGCCTCGGCCACCAGCCACTGGCCTCCGCCGAGCTTGGCGTTGGCACCTGCCGCCAGCAGCTGGCCACCGATCACGAAGGTCGGGTCCAGCCCGCCTTCGCTCAGCACCGCAGCGGTCAGGCTGGTGGTGGTGGTCTTGCCATGGGTACCGGCCACGGCGATGCCGCGGCGGAAGCGCATCAGTTCGGCCAGCATCGCCGCGCGCGGCATGATCGGGATGCGCTGGCTGCGCGCTTCCATCAGCTCCGGGTTGTCCTCGCGGATCGCGCTGGAGACCACCACGCAGTCGGTGCCCAGCACGTTGGCGGCGGAATGGCCGCGCATGATGCGCGCGCCCAGGCCGGCCAGGCGCCGGGTGGCAGCGTTGTCGGCGTTGTCCGAGCCGGACACTTCATAGCCCAGCGTCAGCATCACTTCGGCGATGCCGCTCATGCCGGTGCCACCGATGCCGACGAAATGCACGCGCGGGAACGCGCGCACCAGATCGTTGGTGTCATGCAGGCGGCGGATCATGCGCGGCCTCGCGCAGGGCAGGCGCTGGAGCGTGCCTTCTTCATACAGCTTCCTCGAGAATGATATCGGCGATGCGCTCGGCGGCATCGACCTTGGCCAGGGCACGCGCGGCTTGCGCCATCTGCATGCGGCGGGCGGGATTTTCGGACAGATCACGCAGCAGCGCGGCAATGCCGTCTGCCAGCGTTTCGTCCTGCTTCAGCAACACGGCCGCGTCGCGCTCGACCAGATACTCCGCATTGCGGGTCTGGTGATCGTCGACGGCAGCGGGGAATGGCACCAGCACGCTGCCGATGCCGACCGCACAGAGTTCGGCAAGCGTGGACGCGCCGGCACGGCACACCACCAAGTCGGCCCAGGCAAAGGCTTCGGCCATGTCGGCGATGAACGGCGTCACTTCGCCCTGCACGCCGGCCTTGGCATAGGCCTCCACCGCTTCGGCGTGCAGCTTCTCGCCACTCTGGTGACGCACCACCACCGGCACCTGCGCACCGAGCGCGGCCAGTGCCTGCGGCACGCCACTGTTGAGGGCGCGTGCGCCCTGGCTGCCGCCCAGTACCAGCAGGCGCAGCGGACCGCTGCGATCAGCCAGCCGCTGTTGCGGCGGCGCGACGGCGGCGATTTCGGCGCGCACCGGGTTGCCCACGAATTCCTCGCGTGCAGCGAAGGTGCCCGGGAAACCAGTCAGCAGGCGGCGCGCGTAGCGCGACAGGATGCGGTTGGTCAGGCCCGGCGCGCGGTTCTGTTCGTGCACGATCAACGGCAGGCCGTGCAGGCGCGCGGCCATGCCACCGGGGCCGGAGGCGAAGCCACCGAAAGCGACCACCGCGCGCGGCTGGCGATCACGGATGATCAGGCCGGCGGCACGCAGCGCGCGCATCAGGCGCCACGGCGCGGCCAGCAGGGCCAGCTTGCCCTTGCCGCGCAGACCGGTGATGGCCAGCGTATCGATGTGGATGTCGTGCTGCGGAACCAGACGGGTTTCCATCGCACCAGCGGCGCCCATCCAGGTGACCGGCACGCCACGCGCGCGCAGCACCCGGGCCACGGCCAGGCCCGGGAAGATATGCCCGCCGGTACCACCGGCCAGGATCATCACCGGCCGGGCGTTGTTCTGGACTGTGCTCATCCGAGCCTCCCGAAGGTAGGTTCGACGCGCGACTGCAGGCGGCTGGTGCCGCGCACGGCGGCCGACTCGGCCGCGGCCGGTTCGGCGGCCATCGGCACCTTCTTCGCCACCGGTGCGGCTGGCGCCTCGGCCGGAGCCGGGCCAGCAACGTCGTCGGCGGCGCCCATGCGCACGGCCTGGCGGCGCTCGGCACGCTTCAGCTCATACGACACGCGCAGCAGCAGGCCCATCGCCACGCAGGTCATCAGCACCGACGAACCGCCCGACGAAATCAGCGGCAGGGTCAGGCCCTTGGTCGGCAGGATGCCCAGGTTCACGCCGATCGAGACGAAGGTCTGCATGCTGATCCACAGGCCGATGCCGAAGGCGATGTAGCCGGAGAAGTGGCGCTTCATTTCCACGCAGCGCATGCCCAGCCAGAACGTACGGCCGACCAGCAGCGCGTACAGGGCCACGATCGTGCAGGTGCCGAGGAAGCCGAATTCCTCGGCAGTGACCGAGAAGATGAAGTCGGTGTGCGCTTCGGGCAGGTAGTACAGCTTCTGCACCGAATTGCCCAGGCCGACGCCGGTCCACTCGCCGCGGCCCACCGCCATCAGCGCGTTGGACAGCTGGTAGCCGTCGCCCTGCTGGTCGGCCCACGGGTCGAGGAAGGAGGTGATGCGGCGCATGCGGTACGGCTCGATGATCGCCAGCGCGCTCATGCCCACCAGGCCGATCACCACCGGCATCGACATGCGCGGCATGTTCACCCCGCCCAGCACCAGCATGCCGGCGGTGATCGCCAGCAGCAGGGTGGACGAACCGAAGTCAGGCTGCAGCAGCAGCAGCACCACCAGCGCACCGGCCACGCCCAGCGGCTTGAGCATTGCCGGCCAGGTGGCGTTGACCTCGTCGCGGAAGCGCACCAGGTAGCTGGACAGCCAGACGATGTAGAGCACCTTCACCGCTTCGACCGTCTGGAACTTGGAGATGCCCAGGTTGATCCAGCGGCGGGCGCCGTTGACGCTGCTGCCCAGGCCGGGGACGAACACCACCACCAGCAGCGCGAAGCAGCCCAGCAGCAGCATCTGGTTGTACTGCTCGATGGTCTTCAGCTCGGTACGCGCGGCCATGATGGCCAGCACGATGCCGACCGCCAGGAAGATCAGGTGGCGGTTGAGGTAGTAGAACGGGCTGCTCATCAACGCGATCGAGCTGGACGCGACCATCACCACGCCCAGCCCGGTGAGCGCGATCATCGCGCCGAGCAGCCACTTGTCGTAGCTGCCACCGATGGCCTCAAGGCGTGTTGCCTGGTGCGACAGGTCATTCATCAGCGTACCTTCAACGTGGCCAGGCCGATCAGCACCAGCACGACGGAGATGATCCAGAAGCGCACGATCACGCGCGGCTCCGGCCAGCCCTTCAGCTCGAAGTGGTGATGGATCGGCGCCATGCGGAACACGCGCTTGCCGGTCAGCTTGAACGAGGCGACCTGGATCATCACCGACAGCGTTTCGATGACGAACACGCCGCCCATGATCACCAGCACCAGTTCCTGGCGGGTGATCACCGCGATGGTGCCCAGCACCGCGCCCAGCGACAGCGCGCCGATATCGCCCATGAACACCATGGCCGGATAGGTGTTGAACCAGAGGAAGCCCAGCCCTGCGCCAGCGATTGCCGCGCAGATGATGACCAGCTCACCGGCGCCCGGAATCTGCGGGATCTGCAGGTAGTTGGCGAACACGGCGTTGCCCGAGGCATAGGCGAACACGCCCAGCGCACAGGCCACCAGCACCGTCGGCATGATCGCCAGCCCATCCAGGCCGTCGGTCAGGTTGACCGCGTTGGAGAAGCCGACGATCCAGAAATAGGCAATGGCCACGAAGCCGATGCCGGCCAGCGGCAGCGCCACCGACTTGAACATCGGGATGTAGAAGGTCAGCGCCGCCGGCACGTCGGCGGTCTGGAACAGGAAGATGCCCGCAGCCAGGCCGAAGATCGACTGCAGCAGGTACTTCCAGCGCGACTTCAGGCCGTTCGGGTCGCGACGGACGATCTTGATCCAGTCGTCGTACCAGCCGATGGCGCCGAAGCACAGCATCACCGCCAGCACCAGCCACACGTAGCGGTTGCGCAGGTCCGCCCACATCAGCACCGACAGGGTGACGGTGAGCAGGATCAGCGAACCGCCCATGGTCGGCGTACCGGCCTTGGAGAAATGGGTCTGCGGACCATCGGTCCGGATCGGCTGGCCGCCCTTGAACTGGGCGAGCTTGCGGATCATCGCCGGGCCGAGCCACAGCGACAGAAACAGCGCCGTCAACGCGGCAAGGATGGCGCGGAACGTCTGGTAGTTGAACAGCCCGAACAGGCTCTCCAACTGCTGCAACCATCGAGCCAGTTCATACAACATGCGGGGATTCCTCTCCTTGCGCCAGCAGCGCTTTGACAATCGTGTCCATGGCGCTGCCACGGGAACCCTTGACCAGGCAGCGCACGCCGGCGTGCAGCTCGTCCTTCAGCGCCTGCGACAGCGCGTCATGGGTGGTGAAATGACGTCCGCCTTCGCCAAACGCGGCGGCAGCGGCGGCACTGAGCGGGCCCAGTGCATACAGGCGCTTGAGGCCGGCGGCACGCGCGCGGATGCCCGCCTGTGCATGCAGCGCCTCGGCATCGGGACCCAGCTCGCGCATGTCGCCCAGCACCAGCCAGCCCTCTTCCGGTGCGGCGGCCAGTGCGTCGATGGCGGCGGCCAGCGAACCGGGGTTGGCGTTGTAGCTGTCGTCCACCAGCACCGCGCCGTTGTGCAGCTGATGGGCGATCTGGCGGCCCGGCACCGGCTGCGCTTCGGCCAGGCCGGTGGCGACCAGTGACAGTTCGATGCCGGCGGCAAGCGCCAGGCTGGCGGCGGCCAGTGCATTGCTGATGTTGTGGCGACCCGGCAGACCCAGCACCACGCCCGCCTCGCCCATCGGCGTGACCAGCGTGAAGCGGCTGCCCTGCGCACCGGCGCGGATGTCGCGCGCGGTGACGTCGGCGGTGTGTTCCAGGCCATAGCGCAGCACCCGGCAACGTGCCGGGGTACCGATGAAATGCTGTTCGAACCAGCGCCCGTAGGCGTCGTCGACATTGATCACGGCCACGCCATCGGCCGGCAGTGCGGCGTAGATCGCGCCCTTGGTCACGGCCACGCCGAGCAGGCTGCCCATCCGCTCCAGGTGCGCCGGGGCGATGTTGTTGACCAGGGCATAGCGCGGGCGCGCGATGTCGGTCAGGTAGGCGATGTCGCCCGGCTTGCCGGCGCCCATCTCGTAGACGGCGTAGTCGGCATCTTCCGGTGCGTCGATCACTGCAAGCGGCAGGCCGATCTCGTTGTTGCGGTTGCCCGGGTTGGCGTAGACCACCTTGTGCGCGTGCTGGGCCACCTGCTGCAGGATCGCCAGCAGCAGGCTCTTCACGCTGGTCTTGCCGTTGCTGCCGGTGATGGCGAACAGTTCGGTGGCACGGTCGCGCTGCATGCCGGCGGCGATCTTCGCCAGCGCGCGCTCGCTGTCGGCCACCAGCACCTGCGGCAGGTCCAGCGGCAGCAGGCGCTCGACCAGCAGCGCGCTGGCGCCACGTGCCTGTGCGTCAGCGGCGAAGTCATGGCCGTCGAAGCGTTCGCCACGCAGCGCCACATACAGGCTGCCCGGGCCAAGGCTGCGGGTATCGTTGCTGAAGGCGTCGATGGCCACGTCGTCGCCGTGGATCTCGCCACCGGCCCAGTGCGCGATCAGCGAAAGCAGGGTGCGCTTCATGCCGCGCCCTCCCCGGCCTGCGCGGAAAGCACACCGACCTTGGCGGCCAGTGCAGCAGCGGCCACTTCGGTGTCGTCGAAGTCATGGCGCACGCCATTCACTTCCTGGTACGGCTCATGGCCCTTGCCGGCAATCAGGATGATGTCGCCGGCACCGGCGCGCTTCACCGCCAGGCCGATCGCGCGCGCGCGGTTGCGCTGCACGGTCACGGTGGAGGCATCAGCGAAGCCGGCCAGGATGTCGGCCACGATCACGTCGCCATCTTCACCACGCGGGTTGTCGTCGGTGACGATGACCTGGTTGGCCAGACGTTCGGCAATCGCAGCCATCTGCGGGCGCTTGCCGGTATCGCGCTCGCCACCGCAGCCGAACACGCAGAACAGCGTGCCCTGCAGGTGGCCGTGCAGGCTGTCCAGCGCCTGTTCCAGCGCGTCGGGGGTGTGTGCGTAGTCGACCACCACGGTCGGCAGGCCGTCTTCGCCGCCGAGGCGGTTCATGCGGCCACGGATCGGCTGCAGCGCCGACAGCACCTCGGCAATGCGCGGCAGCGGATGCCCCAGCGCATGCAGGCTGCCGGCCACGGCCAGCAGGTTGTCCACGTTGAAGCGGCCCAGCAGCGGCGACTGCACCGCAGCGCGCTGGCCATCGATGATCAGCTCGAAACTGATGCCGCGGCCATCCAGCCGCAGTGCGTCGGCGCGCACGTTGGCGCCGTCGGCACCGCGCGAACTCAGGCCGATCGCCTGCACGCCCGCCGGCAGGCCGGCGAACAGCTGGCGACCAAATGCATCGTCAAGATTGATCACCGCCGCCTTCAGGCCCGGACGATGGAACAACCGCGCCTTGGCCGCGCCGTAGCTGGCCATGTCGCCGTGGTAATCAAGGTGATCGCGGGTGAGATTGGTGAACACCGCCACGTCGTAGTGCACGGCATCCACGCGGCCCTGGTCCAGTGCGTGCGAGCTGACTTCCATCGCCACCGCACGCGCGCCGTCGTCGCGCAGCTGTGCCAGCAGTGCATGCATCTGCAGCACCAGCGGCGTGGTGAAACCGGTCGGCTCGACCGCACCATAAAGTCCGGCGCCCAACGTGCCGATACTGCCACTGGGCGTACCGAGCAGATGCCAGGCCTGGGCCAGCAGCTGCACGGTGGAGGTCTTGCCGTTGGTACCGGTCACGCCAACCATGGTCATCGCACGCGAAGGCGCGCCATGGAACTGGTCGGCCATCGCACCCAGCCGCGCACGCAGGTCCGGCACGGCGATGGCATCGGCCGGTGCAGGCAGTTCGGCGGGCGCCGGTGCTTCGAACAGGATGGCACCGGCGCCGGCTGCGCGCGCCTGCTCGACAAAGCCCAGGCCATGCGCGCCGAAACCGGCGATGGCGACGAAGGCATTGCCGGGGCGCACGGCACGGCTGTCCAGCACCAGGCCGGTCAGAACGGGATCATGGCCCGCCAGGGCCACGTCCGGAAGCAACTGCGAAAGCAACATCGAAGGACTCATTGCGTGCCTCCCGTAGCGGGTGGCACATGGGATTGCGCGCTGGGCAGCGCGGCATCGAATTCAGCGGCAGCATCCACCGGCAGTGCGGCTTCGGCCGGTGGCACCGGCAGCACCGAGGCCGAATGGCCGATCTTTCCGGACTGCTGGGCCGCCAGCCACGACTGCAGGTCGTCCAGCGGCACGTCCATCAGGCGCAGGGTGCCTTCCATCACGTTGTGATAGACCGGCGCCGACACCAGGCCGCCGTAGAACTTGCCGCCCTGCGGGTCGTTGATGACGATGACGGTGGCAAACCGCGGATTGGTGGCCGGCACCACGCCGGCGAACAGCGCGTTGTAGTGGCCACGCTCGTAACCACCGGGGCCGGTCTTGCGCGCGGTACCGGTCTTGCCGGCCACGCGATAGCCCAGCACCGCCGCCTGTTTGGCGCCGCCCTGGGTGACCACCGTTTCCATCATCGCCACCACCTGCTTGGCGACGTTCTCGTCGATGATCTGATGACCTTCGTTGCGTTGGCCCTTGACGAACGTCGGCGCAATCAACTTGCCGCCGTTGGCCAGCGCCGAATAGGCGGTGGCGATCTGCAGCGGCGTGACATTCAGGCCATAGCCGTAGGACATGGTCGTCTTGGTGGCACCGTCCCAGTTGGCCGGGCGACGCACTACGCCGCCGGATTCACCCGGGAAACCACTGTGCGGCACCGAGCCGTAGCCGAAGCGGCGCACGCCGTCGTAGAACACCTGGTCCGGCATCTTCGCGGCAACCTTTGCCGCACCGATGTTGGAACTGCGGGTGATCACGCCGGTGACGTTCAGCACGCCGTTGTTGCGCGGCACGTCGCGGATGGTGAAGCGGGCAACCTGCATGTAGCCCGGGTTGGTATCGATCACGGTGTCCTTGGTCACCACCCCCGCCTGCAGCGCCGTGGCGATGGTCAGCGGCTTCATCGTCGAACCCGGCTCGACCAGATCGGTCACCGCACGGTTGCGGCGCGTGTCCGGCACCGCGCCGTTGAGCGAGTTCGGGTTGTAGGTCGGCAGGTTGACCATGGCCAGGATCTCGCCGGTGGTCACGTCCATGATCACCATCGAACCGCCGGCCGCCTTGTTGGCCACCAGCGCATTGCGCAGTTCCTTGAAGGCCAGGTACTGGATGCGGCGGTCGATGCTGAGAGTCAGGTCCTTGCCCGGCTCGGCGGCGCGCAGCAGATCGCTTTCGACGGTCTCGCCCTTGCGGTTGCGGATCACCCGCTTGCCGCCGGGCTTGCCACGCAGCCATTCGTCGAAGGCCAGCTCCAGACCTTCCTGGCCGCGGTCGTCGATGTTGGTGAAGCCCAGCACGTGCGCCATCGCTTCACCCTGCGGGTAGAAGCGGCGGAACTCGCGCTGTGCCGCCACGCCCGGAATCTTCAGGGCGACCACGCGCTCTGCCTCGTCCGGATTGATCCGGCGACGCAGGTACATGAATTCCTTGTCCGACTTCTGCGACAGGCGGCTGCTCAGCTCGTCCACCGACATGCCCACCGCCTGTGCCAGCTCGGGGATGCGCTCGGGCGAACGCAGCAGGTCCTGCGGATTCACCCAGATCGAAGCGACCGGCGTGGACACCGCCAACGGCTCGCCGTTGCGGTCGGTGATCATGCCGCGCGAAGTCTTGATCGGCAGTTCGCGCAGGTAACGTGCTTCACCCTGGCGCTGGTAGAAGTCGCTGTTGATGATCTGCACGTAGGCGGCACGACCGACCAGCGACACCGAGCACAGGCCGAGTGCCAAGGCCACCCAGCGCAGGCGCTGGCGCAGGTTGAAGGCGTTGCGGGGACGGTTGCGGCCGGTCTTGCTCATGGGCGCACCACCACGACGTCGGCGGCCTCGGGGAACTTCATGCCGAGCTTTTCGCGGGCGATGCTGTCCACGCGGTTGGCTTCGGCCAGGGTCGCCTGCTCCAGCTGCAGGCGGCCGAATTCGATGTTCAGGTCATCACGCGCACGCTCGGCGCGCGACAGCTCGATGAACGTCTGCCGGTGACGGTGACGCACGAACACGACGCCGATCGCCGAGGCCACGGTGCAGGCCAACAGGATGATCAGCAGCAGCCGGCTCATGCATCGGCCTCCCGCTTCTGGGCCACACGCAGCACGGCGCTGCGGGCGCGCGGGTTCATCGCCAGCTCTTCGTCGGTGGCCTTGATGGCGCCACCGATCAGGTCCAGCGTCGGCACGAATGCCTGCGCTTCGGGCAGCCGGCGGTTGGCCGGCGGCGCCTTGGCCAGGCGGTTCATGTACTGCTTGACGATGCGATCTTCCAGCGAGTGGAAGCTGATCACCGCCAACCGGCCACCGGGCTTCAGGCGCTCCACCGCCGCATCGAGCCCGGCTTCCAGATCGGCCAGTTCGCGGTTGATGTGGATGCGGATGGCCTGGAAGCTGCGCGTGGCCGGGTGGATCTTGTCCTTGCCACGCGGCATCACCGAGGCGATCAGCTCGGCCAGTTCGGCGGTGCGGGTGAACGGCTGCTTCTCACGGCGGGCCACGATGGCTTTGGCGATGCGTCGGCCCTGGCGCTCTTCGCCATAGGTCCACAGCACGTCCATCAGCTCGCGCTCTTCCACGCGGTTGATCCACTGCGCAGCGCTTTCGCCACTGTCCGGGTCCATGCGCATGTCCAGCGGGCCGTCCTTGCCGAAGCTGAAACCACGCTCGGCCACGTCCAGCTGCGGCGAGGACACGCCAAGGTCGAACAGCACGCCGTCCAGGCCTTCGACGGTCTCGTTCCACTGCAGCAGCTGGGCGAAGCTGCCGCGGAAGATCGACACGCGCGGGTCCGGCGCGAAATCGCGCTCGGCAACGGCAATGGCTTCCGGATCCTTGTCCATGACCAGCAGGCGTCCCTCGGGACCGAGCTGGGTGAGCACGCCACGTGCATGACCGCCACGACCGAACGTGCCATCCAGATAACGTCCGTTTTCGATCACCCTCAGGCCTTCCAGGACCTGGGTGTACAGGACCGGCAGATGCACCGCCGGCGACTGCGACACCGGAAGGTGACCGGTCTGCGCTTCTGGGCGCATCCGGGCACCCCGGCTCACAACTTCAGGTCGAGCAACCCATCACCCAGATCCTCATCAGACAACGTCTGCTGGATCAGGGCCCGATGCGCCTGCTCGCTCCACAATTCGAATTTGTCGCCCATACCGAGCAATACCGCCTTCTTCTCAATGCCCACCGCACCGCGGTGGCTGGCGGGAATGCTGATGCGACCGTTGCCGTCCAGCTCCAGGTGGGCGGCTGAACCGACCAGCTTCTGCTGCAGCAGACGTACGACGCGCTGTGTGTTGGGTTTGGACATGACGTCGTCGCGTACCCGCTCCCATTCCGACTCGGCATACAGCCACAGGCAGCCCGATTCGAAGGGGTTGTAGGTCAATACGAGACGGTTGTTGCTGACGCGCGCAACCAGGTCGCGATGAGCGGTGGGAACCGCCATGCGTCCTTTGTCGTCAACTGTGATGGCCGTCTCGCCCTGGAACACGACGCCTGCACCTTATCCTTCGCCCGGTGAAACATTGAACCACGAAAATCCACAAAACACCCGGATTTCCCTCTGATGCCCACCTTAGCAGCGGCCCAAGGGTTGTCAACAACTTTTCAGCAGGGAAATCGCCAGCCGCATCAATGGCTTGCGCCAATGTTTAGAGAGTTGTTCAAGGTTTATCCACAAGTTGCTGATCCGTCTCAATTTTTGAGATTGAACGGAAGTTCAGGGGTGTGGAGGCCGCGTGAAACATGGCCTGCGCATTCATCCGGAACAGGCTGAAAGCGACCCCGCTCTGCGCAAACCGGGCACAATGGCCCCATGTGCCTGCTTGCTCTTGGCTGGTTGCACCACCCGCGCTGGCGGCTGGTCATGGCCGGCAACCGTGATGAGTTCCACGCCCGCCCCACCGCGGCCCTGGCCCCCTGGCAGGATGAGACGTCCGTCATCGGCGGGCGCGACCTGCGCTCCGGCGGCGGCTGGGCCGGCGTCGGTGCCGGCGGCCGGATGGCGGTGGTGACCAACGTCCGCGATCCGCAGGCGTCCCAGACCGGGCCGTCACGTGGTGCCCTGGTGGCCGACTACCTGCGTGGCCGCGATCCGGCGGGTACGCATATAGAACGTCTGGCCGGAATCTCCGCGGCCTACGCCCCGTTCAACCTGCTGCTGGCCGATGGCCACAGCCTGGAATACCTGGGCAACCACCCGGCCGAGCGGCAGACGCTTGGGCCGGGCGTACACGGCATGTCCAATGGCGCCATCGACGCGCCCTGGCCAAAGACCCGACGGTTGATGGACGCACTTTCCGCTTGGCTGGAACAGGACGGGGTCAGATCCCGTTCCCAAGGGGAAAGGGATCTGACCCCACTGTGGAACGCCCTGGCCGACGAACATCGCCCGGCCGACAGCGACCTGCCCGATACCGGCATCGGCATGGAGCGCGAACGCTGGCTCAGCCCCGCCTTCATCCGTGGCGACGATTACGGCACCCGCGCCAGCACCGTGCTGCTGATTGACGCGAACGGCCACGGCGAAATCCATGAGCGTCGCTTTGGACCGCAAGGCGTACCCAGCGGACAGAGTCACGTCATCTTCTGACCCGGTAGTGCCGGCCGCTGGCCGGCAACCTCTGCATCTACGGGCAGGTCGCGCGCCTGCCGGCCAGCGGCCGGCACTACCAGCGCCCGGCGTGTCGTGTTCTCCATCAAATGGGCCGTCGACGGGACAGACCAAACGCGTCATTCAGCTTCAGGGCGCGACCAATACCCGCCTCTGCCACAAGGGCTACAGCACCACAGACACCCCGCTGTGCCCTTTTCGCCTTCGGCACTGTGTCTATAAATGTCGCCCCAGCCTCCCAAGGTGGTCCTGCCCGGCGCCATGCCGCGCGATCCACACCCACAAGGAGGCCCCATGCGCCGCATCCTCATCCTGCTCGCCACCCACGTACTCACCCTCGGCCTTGGCTTCGGCCTGGGCGTGTATTTCCTGCCCATCCTGATCGCCCCCGACGATCCGCCGGTCGAGCAGGTACAGACCGCGATGGCCGACGCTACTTACCGCACCACCTTCCGTCGCGACCTCAAAGGCAGTGACGCGGTGCATTGGGCCGAAGGCGAGGTCAGCGTCAGCGCCCGCCAGGTCGCCTTCGACGGCAAGATGGGCCCTGGCCCGGACTACAAGGTCTACCTGGTCCACGACTTCGTCGACAACAAGGCCGACTTCCTGAAGATCAAGGACAAGGCCCAGCGCATCGGCGAGGTCAAGACCTTCAACCGCTTCCTGGTGGATGTGCCGGCCAACGTGGACGTGGATGAGTTCACCACCGTGGTGGTGTGGTGCGAGCGCTTCTCGCAGTTCATTTCTGCCGGGCAGTACCGGAAGCCGGGCTGAGGCCGGCAGGTGATCCCGGGTGCCGGCCAGCGGCCGGCACTACCTGGTAGATCCACGCCATGCGTGGATGGAATGAAGGGGCGGAGCCGGCCGATAAGCCGGGTTCTGTCGTGGACAGTCATTCCTCTAGGCGTTACGTCGCCGCAACGCTCAAGCAACCTACCCGGATCCAACGCGGGCCGCGCCAATGGATCCCTATTTGGTCTTGCTCCAGGTGGGGTTTGCCGTACCGGTCTGTTGCCAGACTCGCGGTGCGCTCTTACCGCACCATTTCACCCTTACCGGCCTTCCGAAGAAGACGTAGGCGGTATCTTTCTGTTGCACTTTCCGTCGGCTTGCGCCGCCCAGGCGTTACCTGGCACCTTGCCCTATGGAGCCCGGACTTTCCTCGGCACCCCCGAAGGGATGACGCGACTGTCTGGCCGACTCCGCCGCGCGCATTCTACCGCACGTGGACCTGCCCTGCCGGGTTGATTACGGCACGCGATTCATTCATCCACGCATGGCGTGGATCTGCAGTAGAGCCACGCCATGCGTGGCTGCGGCTATCCATCAACTTCCGTACAACGCCTTGCGCGGCGCACCGGTCATTTCGGCCGCCAGCTTGGCCGCGGTCGACGGCGGCAGGTGCTCGCTCAGCTTGGCGTAGACCTGACGGCCATGAGCCAGCTGCGCTTCGGCATCATCGCCAGCGCCCTGCACCATCACCACGAACTCGCCCTTGCGCTGGTTGTCGTCCGCTTCCACCTGCGCCAGCAGCCCGGCCAGGTCGCCATCCAGCACGGTCTCGAACAGCTTGGTCAGCTCACGCGCCAGCACGGCCGGGCGCTCGCCACCAAAGATCGCCGCCATGTCGGCCAGGGATTCGGTGATGCGGTGCGAGGATTCGTAGAACACCATCGTGCGCACTTCGCCGGCCAGCCCCTGCAGGCGGTCGCGGCGGCCGCTGGCCTTGGCCGGCAGGAAGCCCTCGAACGTAAAGCGGTCGCTGGGCAGGCCGGCCACGCTCAGCGCGGCAATGGCGGCGCAGGCGCCGGGAATCGGGCTGACCTTGATGCCAGCTGCGCGCGCCGCGCGCACCAGACGGAAGCCCGGATCGCTGACCAGCGGGGTGCCGGCATCGCTGACCAGCGCCAGCGACTCGCCGGCCTGCAGGCGTGCCACCAGGCGCTGGGCCAGGGCCTCTTCGTTGTGCTCGTGCAGGGCCACCAGCGGCTGCTGGATGCCGAAATGGGACAGCAGCTGGCCGCTGCGGCGGGTGTCCTCGGCGCAGATGGCCGCCACCGAACGCAGCACTTCCTGCGCGCGCGGGCTCAGATCGGCCAGGTTGCCGATCGGCGTGGCGACGACATACAGGGTTGGGACACTCATTTCAGCGGTACTCACGGGGCAAGGGTAGAATCCTAGCGTGTACCTGGCCAAGGCCGCTGCCCTCATCGCATGGACCCGATCATGAACAAGCCCGCCGCACGCATCTCTGCCCTGTCGCTGTCGTTGGTGCTGCTGGCCGGTTGTGCCACCACCAGCCTCGTCAGCGCGCCCGAATCGCCGGCCCAGAGCCAGGCGTTGGCGCTGATCGAACAAGGCAAGCCGCGCGACGCCGCCCTGCAACTGGAAGCGCTGGCCGCCACCCTGCGTGGTGGTGCCCGCAGCAACGCCCTGGCCGATGCGGCCTGGGCCTGGCATCTGGCCGGCGACAGCGCCCGCGCGCGCAGCCTGCTGGGCCAGGTGACCGCCCGCCAGGTGAACGGTGCCAGCCTGCAGCGCTACCAGCTGGCCAGTGCCGAGCTGGCGCTGGCCGACAAGCAGCCGGCGCAGGCGCTGGCCCTGCTGAAGGATCATGGCGACAACGTGCACCCGAGCCTGCGCACGCGCTGGTCGCTGGCCCGCGCCAATGCCCTGCAGGCCACCGGCGATGCATTCGGCGCCGCCACCGAACGCGCCCGTGCGCATGCCGGCCTGACCGGTGCTGCGCGCAGCGAGAACCAGGCCGCCATCTCCGGCCTGCTCGGCACCCTCGACGATGCCACCCTGCGCAGCCGCGCCGCCGCCTTGCCGGCCAATGACCCGCTGTACAACTTTGCCGGCCGCGCGTTGATCGCCCGTGGCCTGCCGCTGCCGCGCCCGTTCGATCGCGATGGCGCCGCCCAGTTCGACACCAGCAAGCGCCCGCCGGCGATGAGCGATGGCTACCGCCCGCCGGCCAAGCTGGCGGTGCTGCTGCCGCTCAGCGGCCGCCTGGCCACCGCCGCGCAGCCGGTGCGCGATGGCCTGCTCAGCGCCTACTACGGCGAAACCCGCCGTCGTCCGGAGGTCAACTTCTTCGACACCGCCGGTACCCCGGCCGGTGCACTGGCCGCCTATGACAAGGCCGTGGCGTCCGGCGCCGACTTCGTGGTCGGCCCGCTCGGCCGCGACGAGGTGGATGCCGTGTATGGCCGCCAGCAGCTGCCGGTGCCGGTGCTGGGCCTGAACCGCGGCAAGGATGCACCGCCGGCCGGCAGTGCCGGTTTCTCGCTGGCACCGGAAGACGACGGCATCGTCGCCGCCGAATACATGCGTGGCCGCGAGCGCAGCAAGGCGCTGGTGATCAACAGCAGCGATGACACCGGCCGCCGCGCCGCTGCCGCATTCGCACAGCGCTTTGCCCAGCGTGGCGGCAGCGTCGCCGCCACCATCGCGGTCAGCGAAACGGTGGGGGATGTCAGCGCGCAGGTGCGCAACGCCGGCGCGGTCGATGCGGTGTTCCTGGCCGTACGTGCGCCACAGGCCCGCCTGCTGGCACCGCAGCTGGCGCTGGCCGGTGCCGGTGGTGCCACCCGCGTGGGTACGTCTCAGCTGACCACCGGCAGCGGCAAGGTCGAAGAAGACGTAGCGCTGGACGGCATCATCTACCCGAACGAAGCCTGGAACGTGCGCAGCGTGTCCGGCGTGCCGTCCGCTGCCCAGGTCGCGCAGACCCTGCCCAGCGCGCGCGGCGCGGCCAGCCGCCTGTTCGCCTTCGGCGCCGATGCGTGGAAGATCAGTGCCTACCTGGACAAGCTGGCCACCGAAGGCGGCTTGGACGGCGCCACCGGCACGCTGTACCTGGACAGCAACGGCAACATCCTGCGCCAGCCGGCATGGTCGACCTTCAGCGGTGGCCGGCCGATGCCGATCGCCGGTGGTCGCTGAGCACCTGCAACGTGGCTCGGCGGTGGAAACCGCCGCCGAGCAGCATCTGCAGCAGGCCGGGTTGCAGCCGCGCGCACGCAACGTGCGTTATCGCGGCGGTGAACTGGACCTGGTGATGGATGACGCCGGCACCGTGGTCTTCGTGGAAGTGCGCTATCGCGCGCGACAGGACTTCGGTGGCGGCGCGGCCTCGGTCGATCCACGCAAATGCCGTCGGCTGGTGCATGCCGCGCAGCTGTACCTGCAGGAACATCCCGCCGTGGCCAATGCGCCCTGCCGCTTTGATGTGGTTGAAGCTACTGGCGATCCGCCGCAGCTGCATTGGCTGCGCGACGCGTTCCGGCTGGATGATTGCTGATGGGTACCGTCCGCTTTGGTAGAGGCCGACCTTGGTCGGCGCTTCTGTGCCAACCAAGGTTGGCACCTACCAGAGCGCAGCCTGGCCGGCACTACCATGGGGCGTGACTGATGCCATCGATCATCACCCACGCTGCCGTGCCGCTGGCGCTGTGGTGCGCGGCTGATCGCGGCCGCATTCCGCCACGTCTGCTGGCAGCCGGGGTGATCGCGGCAATGCTGCCCGACGCCGATGTATTGGCCTTCGCCCTGCACATTCCCTATGCCGATGCGTTCGGCCATCGCGGCGCCAGCCATTCGTTGTTGTTTGCCCTCGTGCTTGCCATGCTGGCGGCGTTGGCGCTTGGCGTTGGTAGAGGCCGACCTTGGTCGGCACCGCACAGCTCCGGTAGTCGCCGACCTTGGTCGGCGGGTTTGTGCCAACCAAGGTTGGCATCTACCGTTCAAGCGGCGACGTTCGTCTTCGTGTGCGCCGCCAGCCATCCATTGCTCGACGCCATGACCTCCGGCGGTCTCGGCGTCGCGCTGGCCTGGCCTTGGAACGACCACCGCTTCTTCGCACCCTGGCGCCCGATCCGCGTTTCCCCGTTTGCCCCGCAGTTCTTCAGTGCGCGCGGCCTGGCCACGCTGCTGTCGGAACTGCGTTGGGTGTGGCTGCCGCTGGCCGGCGCCGTTGTTGCCTGGAAACTGATTCAACCCGCCCCTGCTGCCCCACGAGATCCGTCATGAGTACTGCCTTGCCCGCTGCATTGGTTGCCGAGCTGTCCGCCCTGCTGGGGGCCGATGGCTGGCGCATGGATGACGGCGCGCTGGAGGCGAACGCGCAGGACAACTCGTGGCGCCACCAGCGCCCGGCTGCCGTGGCACTGCCGGCAGATATCGAACAGGTGCAGGCGCTGGTGCGCGCCTGCCGCACGCATGGCGTGGCACTGGTTGCGCGTGGCGCCGGCACCGGCACCACCGGTGCGGCGGTGCCATTGCCCGGCAGCATCGTGCTGTCGTTCACCCGCATGGACCGCATCCTCGGGATCCGCGCCGGTGATCGCTGTGCCGTGGTGCAACCGGGCGTACTGAATGGAACGCTGCAGCAGGCGCTGGCACCGCACGGCCTGTTCTGGGCGCCCGATCCTTCCAGCGCGGAGATCTGCAGCATCGGCGGCAACCTCGCCTGCAATGCCGGCGGCCCGCGCGCGGTGAAGTACGGCACCAGCCGCGACAACGTACTGGGCCTGGTGGCGGTGACCGGCACCGGTGAGGTGATCCGCTGCGGCGGCGCCTACACCAAGGACGCCACCGGCTACGACCTCACCCATCTGCTGGTGGGCAGTGAAGGCACGCTGGCGCTGATCGTGGAAGCGACGCTGAAGCTGACCCCGTTGCCGGTCAGCCAGGCGGGCCTGCGCGTGCTGTACCGCGATGCCGATGCCGCCGCCGCAGCAGTGTCGCGGCTGATGTCGCAGCCTGTGGTTCCGACGCGATTGGAATTCATGGACGCACGCAGCCTGCAGCTGCTGCGCCTCAACGGTGCAGACGTACCGGAAGCCGGTGCAATGCTGCTGGTCGAAGCCGACGGCGACCACGACACCCTGCCCTACCTGCTGCAGGCGCTGGCCACCGCCGCCGAGGGCGACGGCATGATCGAACTCGACGTGGCCATGGAAGGCCGCGCGCGCGATCAGTTGTGGGCTGCACGCAAGGCGCTGTCGCCCGCGCTGCGCAGCGTCGCCCCGGGCAAGATCAACGAAGACGTGGTGGTACCGGTGTCGCGCATTCCGGAACTCGTATCTGGCGTGCAGGCATTGGCGCGCGAGTACGCGCTGACCATCGTCACCTTCGGCCATGCCGGCAACGGCAACCTGCACGTCAACATCCTTTACCACCCGGACGACGCCGACGAGAACGCACGTGCACATGCGGCGCTGCCGAAGATCTTCGAACTGACGCTGGCGTTGGGCGGCACGTTGTCCGGCGAACACGGGATTGGATTGGCCAAGCGCGATTTCATGGCGCAGGCATTCACCCCGGCGACGCTGGCTGCGATGCGCGCGATCAAGCATGCGATGGACCCGGACGGGATTCTCAACCCCGGCAAAGTGCTGCCGCCGGTGTGACCCATCAGGGTGGCAGGTGTGCGTGGGTGCGGAGCATGGTCTGCCCTCCGCTCTGCCGGACTTGGCACGTCTGTACAGGGCGCGGCAATAGAACGCGCCGCAAAGCACATGCGACACAGCGTCGCAGTCCTGCACGGTGGCTGAAGCGATGCCGCATGTTCAGTGCGCTTTGCAACTTTTTGCATGGGATGGCTGCGCGTTGGCCGTGACACTGCGGCCAACAGAGACATGCGCTATCGCTTTAAGCCCCTATCCTCACGGGATTTTCACGGCAACGGAGGCTATACGGCTCCTGACCTGAATACGCTTGGCCCGATGTGGTGGCGCGTGTCTCCCTCCCTGACACAAGGATGCATCCATGCAGATCGCCCCCCATACCCGTTCAACCTGCAGGCCCACCGTGCGCCCGCTCCTCCGCAGCCTGCTGGTCGCGCTGGCAACCCTGCCCGCAGCCACTGTGATGGCGGGCGATCTTGATGGTCAGACGGCCGAAGTCGTCGCAGGGGATGCGAGCGAGGCCTGGCGATTGATCAATGGTTCCCGCCTGAGCGTCAACGGCGGCCAGACCGAACAGATCCAGGCAGACGACACCTCGCAGGTCCTTCTGGACAATGCGCAGGTAACCCGCACTGGCAACCAGACCGCCGCCATCCAATTGTGGGAACAATCCTCGCTCAACGCCAATGCGTCCAGGATCAACGGTGAAGTGGAGCTGAGAGGCGGCAGTACCTCGCTTACCCTCAAGAACAGCGTCATTCGCGTGACGGCCGCAGAACTTCGGCCTGGGGCCGGAAAATCCGTAGGTGTCGGCCTGTCACAGGGGCTCGATCCCAATACGAGGGACACCCCTTATGCCTTGGTCGACAACACCTCCATCCACGTGGACGATCTCGCCGCGCCCAGTCGGCCCCACAACAGCGGTCTCGGTGTACGCCTGATGGTCGGCCAGATGGACATCGTCAATCGCTCCCAGATAGTGGCCGCCAACGTGGGCGCCATGCTGTGGGGTGAGCGCAACGGCGACGGACTGCTGCGGCTGAACGTCAACGACTCTACCCTCCAGTCCGGCCGCGGCGCGGCGATCCAGGTGATGCCATTGTTTGACAACACCTACGAGATCACCGTGGCCAACGATGCTCATTTGACCGGCGGCGATGGCAATCTGCTGCTGGTGGGTCGCGAAGGCAGCGTATCGAGTGCCCGCACCGATGTGCACTTCGCGGCGGATGATTCCCGCCTGATCGGCAACGTCACTTTCGACCCGACGTCTGTCACCAACGGCAGCTTGGACGTAATCCTGCGCAACAACGCCCAGATCGACGGCCGCTTCATCAACGTCACCTCTGCCGCCATCGACACCGACAGCGCCTGGCTGATGACCGGCGACAGCAATGTCGGCCATCTCACCCTGGGCAGCACCGGTACCGTAGCGCTGGGCGATGGCAGCACCTTCAACACGCTCAGCGTGGATACCTTCACCGGCAACGGCGGCACGCTGGCGTTCAACACCGCACTGGGTGACGACAGTTCAGCCACCGACAGGCTGGTCATCGCCGGTGATGCCAACGGCCAGGCCAACGTCCGTGTGCTCAACGCAGGTGGCGCCGGCGCCAAGACCGACAAGGGCATCGAACTGATCCACGTGGGCGGTGCGTCCAATGCGCAGTTCGACCTGAGCGGCCGCGCGGTGGGCGGCCAGTACGAGTACTTCCTGTTCAAGGACGCCACCAACGGCGGCTGGTACTTGCGCTCGGAACTGGCGACCACGCCGGACCCGTGCCTGGCCGACCCGACCCTGCCACAGTGCAAGCCGATCGTCGATCCGATTGACCCGATCGATCCGATCGATCCGATCACTCCGATCCCGGTGCTGCGTCCGGAAGCGGGTGCCTACCTGGCCAACCAGTTCGCCATGGACCAGCTGCTGCGTCATGGCTGGCGCGACCGACAGGGCGGCAGCACCTCCGCCGTTGATGGCGTGCGCGGCTGGGCCCGCGTGGATGGCACGCAGAGCAAGCTGTCGGCTGTGGAAGACCAGCTGGACCTGCGCGTGGACCGCTCGCGCCTGCAGTTGGGTGCGGACGTCGGCGTGTTCGACAACGGCCGCGGCCGTGTGGGCGTGATGGGTACCGTTGCGCAGTCCAGCGCCACTTCGCGTTCGCAGCTGACCGGCTACAGCGCTCGCGGCAAGGTGGAAGGTGGTGCACTCGGTGTGTACGGCAACTGGAACTCCGATGCGCTGTATGTGGACGCCAGCGTGCAGCGCGGCCAGTTCCGCAACCGCGTGCAGGGCGAGGGCCTGTCCGAAGAGCGTTATGACTCGGATCTGTGGCAGTCGTCGCTGGAAGCCGGTTATCGCATCGGCATTGGTGCGATCGGCAGCACCGCGCTGAGCCTGCAGCCAGAACTGCAGCTGGTCTACACCGATGCCAACATCGATCGCCATAGGGAGGCCAACGGCACCGTGGTGCGCAGCCTGGGCGACAGCGGTCTCTCTGGGCGTGCGGGCCTGCGCCTGCAGGGTGAAGGCCACAGTGCCGCCGGTGCCTCGGTCAGCCCCTACGTGGTGGCCAACTGGCACCGCGATGGCGCCAGCAACGGCATGGCCTTTGACGATGACGCGCTGAAGGCGAACGTGCCGCGCAACCGCTACGAGCTGAACGCCGGTGCGCGCGTCGACTTCCGTTCGCGCCTGAGTGCCTGGGGGGGCTTCGGTGTGATGCGCGGTGATCACGGTTACCGCGAAGCGACTGCGAACGTGAGTGTTGCCTACAGGTGGTAATCCACAGGCAACTGGCCGGCCTCCTTTGCCAAGGAGGCCGACCAACGCTGGCTGCTTCTTCCTTCAGAGCTGATCAAATGAAGAACCTATCTCCCCGCGCACGGCATCCGCACCCGGCGCAGCCGGCACGCTTGGCTGGCTGCCTGGTCCTGGCCCTGACCAGCGTGGCGGGCAGCGCGACCTCGCGCGAACTTGTGGGTGAATCCGAGCAGGTCGTCCCAGGACAGCCTGCAGAAGCCTGGCAACTGCGACTGGGCTCGCAGCTCCAGGTCACCGACGCGGAAACCTTGAACATCCAGGCGTCCGGCGGCTCTTCCATCCGGCTCTCGGGCGCGACTGTACGTGATTCGTCTTTCTGGCTGGACTACGCCATCCTGCTGGAAGATACGTCTTCGCTCGTCGCCCATCAGACCTCGATTCTGGGCAATGGGCTGCAGGTCAGCGGCACGGCCTCGGCCGAGCTGGTAGGCAGCCGGATAGACGTCACCCAGCAAGCAGGCCTGGACCCGTGGAACTGGTCGTCCATCGGCGTGGATCTGGATGACCTTCCCGGCACCACCTCGGGTGCTCAGGTAGTCCTTGATTCAACCCGTGTCCAGGTCGAGCAGGTAGAGTTCCAGCAGCCGGGGTACACCGGCATAGGAACCCGACAAGCTCAGGGGCAGCTCTTCATCCGCAACGGCTCCTACATTGATGCCGCAGATATCGGCGCGCTGCTGTACAGCGGTGGAAGTACAGTGCGGAGCAGCCTGGCCATCGATGATTCCACTGTGATTGGAAGAACCGGTGCTGCCATCCGGATCGCAGCGCTTGTTGGCAACCCAAACTTCGACATCCACGTTTCAAATGGATCACAGCTTCATGGAGGCGACGGCAACCTGCTGCGAGTAGCGTCGTTTGATCCGTTCGCCGCTGTTGTGGGCAACATCCGCTTCACCGTGGACAACGCGCGCCTGTCTGGAAACATCGATCGCGACAGCAACAGCGCAGGGCGAGGCACCTTGGACGTGTTCCTGCGCAACAATGCCCAGATCGATGGCCGTTTCATCAACGTCACTTCGGCAGACATCGGGACTGACAGCACCTGGCTGATGACCGGCGACAGCAACGTCGGCCATCTCACTCTGGACAGCACCGGTACCGTGGCGCTGGGTGATGGCAGCAGCTTCAATACCCTCAGCGTGGATACCTTCACCGGCAACGGCGGCACGCTGGGCTTCAACACCGTACTGGGTGGCGACAGCTCGGCTACCGACAAGCTCGTCATCGCCGGTGATGCCAACGGCCAGGCCAACGTGCGCGTACTCAACGCCGGCGGCGCCGGTGCGAAGACCGACAAGGGCATCGAGCTGATCCGCGTCGGCGGTGCGTCCAATGCGCAGTTCGATCTGCAGGGCCGCGCAGTCGGCGGCCAGTACGAGTACTTCCTGTTCAAGGATGCGACCAACGGCGGTTGGTACTTGCGCTCGGAACTGGCGACCACGCCGGACCCGTGCCTGGCCGACCCGACCCTGCCGCAGTGCAAGCCGATCGTCGATCCGGTAGATCCGGTAGACCCGATTGACCCGATCGAACCACCTACCCCGGTGCTACGCCCGGAGGCGGGCGCCTACCTGGCCAACCAGTTCGCCATGGACCAGCTGCTGCGTCATGGCTGGCGTGACCGCCAGGGCGGCACGGCCAACGATGGCGTGCGCGGCTGGGCGCGCGTGGACGGCACGCAGAGCAAGCTGTCGGCAGTGGAAGAGCAGCTGGACCTGCGCGTGGACCGCTCGCGCCTGCAGTTGGGTGCGGATGTCGGCTTGTTCGACAACGGCCGCGGCCGTGTGGGCGTGATGGGTACCGTCGCGCAGTCCAGCGCCACTTCGCGTTCGCAGCTGACCGGTTACAGCGCACGCGGCAAGGTGGAAGGCGGCGCGCTGGGCGTGTACGGCAACTGGAACAGCGATGCGGTGTATGTGGATGCCAGCGTACAGCGCGGCCAGTTCCGCAACCGTGTACAGGGCGAAGGCTTGGCCGAAGAGCGTTACGACTCGGATCTGTGGCAGTCGTCGCTGGAGGCCGGTTATCGCATCGGCATCGGTGCGATCGGCAGCACCGCGCTGAGCCTGCAGCCGGAACTGCAGCTGGTCTATACCGATGCCAACATCGATGTGCACACCGAGACCAACGGCACGGTAGTGCGCTCGCAGGGCGACAGCGGCTTGTCTGGGCGCATGGGCCTGCGCCTGCAGGGCGAAGGCCACTCGGCAGCGGGCGCCTCGGTCAGCCCGTATCTGGCGGCAAACTGGTACCGCGATGGTGCCAGCAACGGCATCGCCTTCGATGATGAAGTGCTGAAGGCCGGCATTCCGCGCAACCGTTATGAACTGAGCGCGGGCGCTCGGTTGGAATTCCGTTCGGGCCTGAGCGCATGGGGTGGATTCGGTGTGATGCGCGGTGACCATGGTTACCGCGAAGCGACCGGCAATCTGTCTGTGGCGTACCGCTGGTAAGACGGTAGCCCTTGTAGAGCCGAGCCATGCTCGGCTGCTCTCCGGTCAGATCACGATTAAGCCCGTGTAATGTGCGTGTGCCTAGCATGGCTCGGCTCTACAACGAGGCGCCGGGCATGGCCGCGGGCTACCGATGCGGTTGGTGGGGTACTCACCGGCCGCTGGCTTCTGATCATCGCCATCGACGATGACGACGTATGGAATGCAACGCGTGCGCTCACTTGCACTCGAAATCACGGCAGTGAACGGCATCCGACCTGAATCAACCCGCCTTCCTACTTTGCAACAAATTGCATGGGATCAAAGGGGAAGTAGGCCCAGAATTCGTGCCGATCAAGACACAAACCGGCGAGTTCAGCTCATCAAAACCGCTTCACAGGAGCAAGTCGAAAAGGCCAAATACGTGAACCGCAGACTGAACGACCCCTGTGTCGACTCTTTCCCAGAAAGGACAAGACCATGAACCGTTATCGCACCCGCACTGCTCATCCTCATCAACGCCCGCTGGCGCGTGGAATCGTCCTCGCACTCTGCATGCTGCCGCTGGCCGGCGCCTGGGCCGGTGATCTGGACGGTACCGTGGGAACGGTCAACGACGGCGACCCGATTGAGGAATGGACGCTGCGCAACGACGCGATATTGAACGTGACGGGTGGCCAGACCAACAACATCCGTGCCGTTGATTCACGCGTGACCATATGGAATGCCACCATCAACCGCAGCGGCTCCCACCAGCGTGCAGTGGAACTGGACGGGACGGCACGCTTCGAATCAGAGTTCAGTACGATCCGAGGCGGCGGCATCCTGGTGCAGGGTTCGTCGTCGGCGCACCTGATCGGCAGCCGCATTCTTGTCACCGCTGCCGACGGCCTGTTGCCAGGCAATCCACTCAGCATCGGCCTGACGCTGGGCAGCACCCCCGGCGGCATTCCCTTGCCCGGCGCCTGGTCCATTCTGGATTCCACCCATGTGCGCGTGGAGGACACGACAAGCGGTAGCGATATGTCCAGTGGTCTGGGCGTGCGCATGGAAAACGGCCGGGTAGACATCGTCAATGGCTCGGAAATCGACGCCGACAACGTGGGGGTGTTGATGTACGGCTCGATCCATACGCCCGACACGCTACGTCTGGGTATTGACGGTTCCACTATTCGCTCCGGGCGCGGCGCGGCGATCCGCGTGGGCGCCGACGAGGCTGCCGACTTCGAGATCACCGTGGCAAACGGTGCACGGTTGATCGGGGGGAATGGCAACCTGCTGCAGGTGGACTCGCTTACCGGTAGCAGCACGCCGGGAGCCAGCCATGTGCGCTTCAACGTGGATGACACGCGCCTGATCGGCAATGTCAGCTTCGATGCCGCAACGGTTGATGGCAGCCTGGACGTCTTCCTGCGCAACAAGGCGCAGATCGACGGTCGCTTCATCAACGTCACCACTGCCAGCATCGACAGCGATGCCACCTGGCTGATGACCGGCGACAGCAGCGTCAGCCACCTCACTCTGGGCGCCGGCGGCACCGTGGCGCTGGGCAATGGCAGCAGCTTCAACACGCTCAGCCTGGACGAGTTCACTGGCAACGGCGGTACCCTGCTGTTCAACACCCAGCTGGGCGACGACACTTCGCTGACCGACAAGCTGGTCATCGCCGGTGATGCCAACGGCCAAGCCAACGTGCGCGTGCTCAATGCCGGCGGTGCCGGTGCCAAGACCGATCGCGGCATCGAGCTGATCGATATCGGCGGCGCCTCCAACGCGCAGTTCGATCTGGTCGGCCGCGCTGTGGGCGGTCAGTACGAGTACTTCCTGGTGAAGGATGCCAACGGCAACTGGTACCTGCGCTCGGAGCTGGCAACCACGCCGGACCCGTGCCTGGCTGACCCGTCGCTGCCGCAGTGCAAGCCGATCATTGATCCGGTTGACCCCATTGACCCGATCAACCCGATCCCGGTGCTACGCCCGGAAACCGGCGCGTATCTGGCCAACCAGTTCGCGCTGGACCAGATGCTGCGCCACAGCTACCGCGACCGCCAGGGCGGCGCCGCTGCGGCGGAGGGCATCCGTGGTTGGGCCCGTGTTGACGCCACCCAGAGCAAGCTGGGTGCAGTAGATGACCAGCTCGACCTGCGTGTGGACCGCTCGCGCCTGCAGCTGGGTGCGGACATCGGCGTGTTCGATGACGGCCGTGGCCGCGTCGGCGTGATGGGCACCGCCGCACGCAGCAGCGCGACTTCGCGTTCGGACGTGACCGGCTTCAGTGCACGCGGCAAGGTGGAAGGTGGCGCGCTGGGCGTGTATGGCAACTGGGCCAACGATGGGATGTACGTGGATGCCAGCGTGCAGCGCGGCCAGTTCCGCAACCGCGTGCAGGGCGATGGCCTGGCCGAGGAGCGCTATGACTCGGACATCTGGCAGTCGTCGCTGGAGGCGGGCTACCGCTTCGACATCGGCCAGATCGGCAACACCGCGTTGAGCCTGCAGCCGGAACTGCAGCTGATTTACACCGACGCCAAGACCGACGTGCATACCGAAGCCAACGGCACCGTGGTGCGTGCGCAGGGCAACAGCGGCCTGTCCGGCCGTGCCGGCCTGCGCCTGCAGGGTGAATCCCGCTCGGCAGCGGGTGCCTCGGTCAGCCCTTATCTGGCGGCCAACTGGTACCGCGATGGCGCGGGTAATGGCATCGCCTTCGATGATGAAGTGCTGAAGGCCGGCATTCCGCGCAACCGCTATGAACTGAGCGCAGGTGCGCGTGTGGAATTCCGTTCCGGTTTCAGTGCATGGGGCGGGTTTGGTGTGATGCGTGGTGACAGTGGGTATCGCGAGGCGACTGCCAACCTGTCGGTGGCGTACAGCTGGTAATGGGAATAGAACGGCGCCGACATCTCCGGCGCCGTTCCGCTTTCTGTAGAGCCGAGCCATGCTCGGCTACTGTCCTATCAGATTGCGAAAAGCGCCGCGCTTCGCGCGGTAAGCCGAGCATGGCTCGGCTCTACAAGGACGCTGCGCGAATGCTGACGCATTCGCCTCACTCTGCATGACGATCTTCCGCGCGCATGCAGATTGCAACAAACTTGAATTTGAAACTTTTCTCATTGGTACAGCGGCACCTACGTGCGCAAGATGTAGATGCCACCGACAACAGGTGGCACGGGCTTCCAATCCCGTTTGATTAGTGTCGTTTACGCTTACCTGCCGGCGTCACCGCCTTCCCTCGTGCCTGGGTGGCGTCGGCAGGCATTCTGTCCGCGAGTCTTCGGCGGGCGGTGCGTGGGGGCCTCGTGCCCGCCGGCATTTGGCGACACTAATCACCGGTATTGGAACCACGCACCGTCCGCCACCCTCGCTGTTAAGCGGGGTGGCCCCTTGCTTCGCACACAAGGACGCCGCCATGACCACATCACACTATCCCCACCTGTTCGCCACTCTGGGCGAGGCCGCCACGCGCCTGCCTGACGATCTGGCGCGCACGCTGGAAAGCACCTTCGCCGCACTGCAGGAAGGCGAAGCGCCCGGCACCATCTCGCTGCTGCACTGCCTGCAGCACATCCGCCAGGGCGACGCCGCCGATGGGCAGCCGTGGCCAGGCAAAGGCCGCACGCCAGGGCAGCGGCTGGCACTGGCGCGCATCGACCGCGCCAATGCCGGGCTGACATTTCTACTTGAACTGCTGCACGCCACCGAGCGCGTGCGCGTGGATGGCGATATCAGCCAGCAGGTGGACGATGACGCGCGCGAGGGGTTGCTGCTGGCGTGCCGGGGGTTGGCCGAGTATGTGGATGTGCAGCTGCACGCGGCTTAGCGGCTTCTGTAGAGCCGAGCCCATGCCGAGCTTGCCCGGAACCTGACCGAAGAGCAGCCGAGCGTGGGCTCGGCGCTACAGGGCCGTACCGGCTTTCAATCGTAGGCGGCAGTCACCACGATCTCGGTGGAGATGTTGCCGGCGTTGATGCCGCTGGTGTTGGGGATGAAGTAGCCCGCCCGCAGCGGATAAGAGGCCGTCGCACCAGAGACAGCCACCGGAATATCGGCGTCGCCCTTCTTCAGGTAATTGTTGCCGCTCGCGCCAGCCAGCAGCGCGACCGTCACGCCCGTTGCTGGCGTGGCGGCGGCAGTGTTCTTCCAGCGCTCCGGGTCGCCGTCGGCGGCCGTGCCATCGAACGACAGGCGCGCGCGGCTGACGCCCACGCAGCCGGTAAAGTTCAACGCACCTGCCTTCACGCTGTTGGCGGCACCTGGCGTCATCTCATCGGCCTTCACCGGGTCCAGCGCGATCGCCGGGGCTGCAAGCGTGCAGGTGCCCGGCAGCACGCGGCCGCTGATGGTGAGGGTGGCCTGCGCACCTGCGGCCGACGCGATCAGGCACAGCATCGGCACTGCGATCAACTGAAGAAGGGAATGGGACATGGTTGAACTCCTGTGAACGATGAAAGTAAAGACGAAACTCATGGGGCGGCGCCCTCTTCCTGCTCCGGCGTGCCCGCCTGCAGGCTCTCCGGCGGCAACGGCTGCGGTACGCACACCGCCTGGCTCCACGACAGCCCGTAGGCATCCGGCGCATCGGGCATGCGGTAGTCGATGCGGCAGCGTCGCTTGCCATCGGGGTCGACGATCAACGCGCCACTGTCCTGTGCACCGCGCAGCTGGATCACCCCGCCCTGCCCCACCACACCGGCCGGCGCGCCGTCTTCGGTCTGCACCACCGCCGCAAACGGCAGCGGCTGGCCCAAGGCATCGGTGGCGTCGATGAACAGCGTGCGTTCGCGACGCACTTGGAACGGCACACGCACGATGCCACCGGCGGTGGGCGCCACACGCTGTGATGTCTGCAGCAGCTCCACCTCGATCGGTAGGCCGGACGGGTCCAGGTCGATGATGTTCCAGCGATAGGGGCTGATGTGCGGCAGCAGCGCGTAGCCATTGCGCGCCACACGCAGGTCGGTACTGCTGCCGATGCGTGCGCCCTGCGCACCCGGCGCCTGCACCAGCGCGAAGCCCTCGCCCACGGGAGCGCCCAGGTTCAGACCGCCGCTGTGCAACACCACGCTGCCCGACGCACCCAGCGACAGGCTGCGGTAGTCGCCGCTGCGGCTGTAGCCGGCGTTGAGGTTGCCACGGCTGCCCTGCCACGCGGCATACGCACTGTGGCTGTTCTGTCCACTGCCCTGCGCGCCGGACAGGCTGTAGCTGAGTGCACGTGACTCGCCCAGGCTGCCACTGATGCCCAACTGCGACTGCCGCCCGGTGTCGGCCTGGCTGAGCTGGGTGCTGGCACGCGGTGCGTTGGCACTGCGGCCCAGCGGCACGCTGAGAGTGAATGAGTAGCGGGTGTCCTGGCGTCCATCGCCCAAGCGGAAGCGCAGCGCGGACACACCATAGTTGACCCGCCCCAGCGTGCTCTGGAAGCCCACCTGAAAATCGTTGCGGCGCCGGGCACTGTCCCAGTACGCCACGTGGCCGCCGCTGAGATACAGGTTGCTGCGCTGCCCCACCTTCTGCGAGAAGTTCACCTGGTAGCGCTGGCGGGCCCGCTGGCCGTAACCCCAGTCGTCGCTCTGCGCGCGTGCCACATCGTTGAGGCTGAGGAAGCCGCGCGTACTGTAGCGATACGCGGCCAGGCCGAAGTTGGTACCGGTGCGCGCCACGTAACGTTGGTAATTCACGCGGAAGCTGTTGCCGGTGACGGCTTCGCTGCCGCGCAGGCGGGCGCGCGAATGGGTGATATCGGCACCGAACGCACCGATGGCCGTGTTGACGGCGGCACCGGAGAGCAGCGCGCGATAGTCCTCGCCCAGCTGCGCGCCACCCAGCACGGTAAGTCGGTTGTTCACGCCGCGCGCGTAGGTACCTTCGGTGAAGCGCAGCGCCTGCAGCGTGTTGCCGGTGTCGCGCAGCTCGCCGGCAGTGACCGCAAAGCGCGACGACCCGGCACGCAACGCCTGCGGCACGGCGGAGAAATTGACACTGAAGCGCTGCACGCGGCCATCGGCTTCGGTGACGCTGACGTCCAGGTCACCGCCGAAGTTGGTGGGATACAGATCCTCGATGGTGAACGGGCCCGGCGCCACATTGCTTTCGTGGATGATGCTGCCGTTCTGGCGGATGGTGACCACCGCATTGCCTTCGGCAATGCCCTGCACCACCGGTGCATAACCGCGCAGTGAGTCGGGCAGCATGCGCTCGTCGCTGGCCACGCGCACGCCGGTGAACGGCACGCTTTCGAACAGCTCGCCACCGGTGTTGCCCTGGCCCAGCAGCAGCTGGCTGTTCCAGCGTGGAATGTCGCGCTGCAGGTGGCTGCTGATGACCTGGTGACGGGTACCCTGGCTGCCATGGGTGAACGACGCGCGGTGGCGCAGGCGCCATGCGCCCAGGTTCAGGCCCCCTTGAAGGCCGAGGTAGCTGCTGTCGTTGCCTTGGCTGCGGTAGTGGTTGGCGCTGTAGTCGATGAAAGCGGCGGTGATGCCGTCGTCGCGCAGTTCCGGCGCCACGAAGCCACGCGCGGCGATGGCCTGCGCCGCTTGGGGAATGCTGAGGGACAACTGCAGTTCGCCGCTGTCGAAGGTGGTACTGGCGCCCCCCACCAGCGCTGGCAGATCCACACAGCGGTTTTCTTCGGCCGGCAGAGCCTCCAGGAACGCGGGCTTCAACGGCAGCCCGCGCACCAGCGCCGGTGTCAAGCATGGCACCGCAATCTGCGGATCGTCTTCGATGACGAAACGGATGTCCTGGCTGCGCAGGTACTCGCCGTTCACGTGCACGTCCACCGCGTAATCGCCAGCCGGCAACGGATTGCCGTTGGCATAGCGCGCCATGTCGATGGCTTCGCCGCCAATCAGGAAGCCTTCGCTGAACTCGACCGGCGCAGCGGCGGCATCGAACGCCAGCCCCGTCGACAACACGGCACCGATGGCAGCGCAGAGCGATCGCGTGGCGGCTCGGGCATGGCCAACGGCCATCATCGGTAGTCAGCGGTCAGCACCGCCTCGCCTTTGACGTCGCCGGGCACCAGCGGATCGGGTGTACGCAGATAGCGTGCACTGAACGGAATGGCCTGCTGGCCCTTGCTGGACCAGCCGTGCGACCACGCCTGGCCGAACTGCACCGGCTGGCCACCGCGCAACAGCTGCACCTGCACGCCGCCAGCGGTGGCACCGGGGGCGGGTGCAAGCTGGCCGTTGCTGCTGCCTGGATCATTCGCGTCGGCCAGCGACAGCTGCACGTCGATGTTGTCCATCGGGCAGTTCATCGCAACGTCGAAGCTCGATTCCTTCGCGTTGCTGCCGCTGGCGGCGAGTTCGTTGGCGAGAACGTCGTCGAGACTGTGGGAGGCGTTGGCAAGTGTGCAGGTGACGGGGGGAACGGTAAAACCCAGCGCGATGGGCGAAAGCAGGCGTTGACTGGGATCACTCACCGGCCAGGCTTCGACTGTGCCGAGATGCCTGTAGGGCACGCTTTCCATGGCGCCCCCCCGAAAGAAGTACCGGATGATCACACCAGCATTCTTCTTGCCGTTGCTCGTAACGGAAGCATCAAGGGTGATGCGCTGCCCAGGGTGCAATGGTTGGTTTGAGCTGCCAGTCAGCTGGTACACCATGCCAATCAACGGCGAGCGATCGCTGAATCCGTAGGCTGCCCATACCATGCCGTCATAGACGATGTCGCGCACATAGGTCAGGCCTGCCAGAGATACATCCACCACGAACTCGGCCGTTCCCGCCGGGCACTCGTACGCATCGGTCAGGTAGCCCCCCGTGCCACGGTAGTAACGGTCTGGCAGGTCCAGATTGGGCATCGAAATGTTGTCGTCCAAGGTTTGATCACCGAGGACCAGTCGCTGGCAGGCGACAGCCGGAGATGCCAGCAACAGCGCTGCCGGTGCCAACAGCAGCAATCGCCATGACAGCGCGCGCCAGTAGTTTCGGCGGAGTACCAATTCAAGTCCTTCGACAACCAATCGAGGCCGCGCAGTCTAGGCAGCGGCACTGCCACTTCCTATCGGATTAATTGCAGTTCGCGAACGTCAACGCGCTTTTACAACTTCTTGCATACCGCAGGCGGAGGCGCGCATCGAAACTGGCCCCACTGGCTGCCGTGGGCGGCCACTGCGTGTCCTCATTCCACAACCGAGAACTGTCATGCCACTTTCACTCCGCCTCCTGTCGCTTTCGGCCCTCGCCGTCGTCGCGCCGTCGGTGTCTGCCGAAACGCTGGAAATCACCGGCGAACTGATGACCTCCACCTGTTCGGTGGGCTCCACCGGCGGCACCATCACCGTGCCGATGGGCAAGGTCGATCTGGCCTCGGTAAACGCCAGCGCCCGTGCCGGCCAGAAGAACTTCACCATCGCTCTGGATTGCTCCGGTTCCGGCGCATCGCAGGATGTGGGTGTGCGCTTCGGCGGTACGCCCGATGGCAGCACCGGCAACCTGGCACTGACGGCAGCGTCCTCTGCAGCCAATGTTGGCGTGGCCCTGTACGACGCTGCGGGCAACCAGCAGAAGATCGGTGAGGACCCGGCGGTGTGGGTGACCATCGCCGCCGGTGGCAGCGGCCAGCTGGACTACAGCGCGTGGTACGCCTCACCGGCGCAGAACGCGCAGGCAGGCACCGCCAATGCCTCGGGCGACTTCGTAGTGCTCTACAAGTAATCCACTTCCGGCAGGCCAGCGCCACGCTGTGCTGGCCTGCACCCTTGAATGAGGTTGACCATGAAACTACGCGCCGAGGCATGGATATGCGCGCTGCTGGCCGTGTCGGTGGCGCCGCCGGCATCGGCTGCGGTGACACTGCAGGGCACGCGCATCGTGCACGACGCCAGCAAGGGCCGCGACGTGACGGTCAAGGCCAGCAACGTGGGCGAGTTGCCGGCGATGACGCAGGTGTGGATCGACGACGGCGACAGCCAGTCGCGCCCGGAGAACGTGCGCACTCCGTTCAGGCTGACACCGGCCGAGCCACGCCTGCTGCAGCCGAAGCAGGGCCAGGCATATCGCGTCACCTACGCACCGCGCCCATCGGAGGCGCCGCTGCCGACCGATCGCGAATCGGTGTTCTATTTCAATCTGCTGGACATTCCGCCCAAGCCCAGCGATGCCAGCGGCAAGAACCTGCTGCAGTTCGCGGTGCGTACGCGGGTGAAGCTGTTCCATCGCCCCGCCGGACTGCCGGGCAATGCGCGCGACGCAGCAGCCACGCTGCAGTGGTCTGCCGATGGCGATACCCTGCAGGTACGCAACCCGAGCGCGTACCACGTGACGTTGAGCACGTTGACGCTGGCCGATGGAAGCAGCGTGGAGGTGGACATGATCGCGCCGGGGGCACAGGTGCGTTATGCGCTGCCGGAGGGTGCCACGATGCCAGCGACGGTGGCATTCAAGTGGCTGGATGATTACGGCACGCCGCGCGAAGCCGAAGCGCGCGTTGGACGGTAGGCGCAAACTGCGCTTACGCGCTGCATCGGCGACTGCTTGCATTGAGGGCGGCCAGCGCGGCAGGCTGTAGTCCACACCCGCACGTCGCAGGTTCGCACCATGGCGTCACCCTCGGGCTCCGTGCTTGCCACCCTGCAGCGATTGCAGCGCCGGCTGCTGTTCGGCGGCGGCGCCATCCTGACCGTGCTGCTGCTGGCTGCCGGCTGCGCGGCGCTGTGGCTGCGCCTGGAAACCGTGCATATCAACGAGCGCGAAGCACTACGACGCGGTCAGCAGACGGTGGATCGCTACATCGGTGAGCGCAGGCGGGCCTACGTGGCCAGCTTGAACACCAACGCCACGTTGTGGGCCACCCAGCAGCCCGCGCTGGTGGCCGGAGGCATGTCTATCAGTGAGCGCTTTTCGGCACAGGAGGGCGCCGCAGGCGTCATGGCACCGGGCGCCCTGTCCGTCCCCTGGCTGGCGCTGTCCCCGCGCGACGGCCGTCTTCCGCCCCAGGTGGAGGCGGCGTACCTGGGCATGGTGCAGACCTATTCGGCGTACATGGCCGCCACCGTAGCGGCGCAGGATTCGCCCACCTCCTTGATCTCCTTCGCCTTCGAACCGGAAGGGCGGCTGTTTGCAATCGCCGGGCTGCATGATGAAGCGCAGCTGCTGCAGCTCATGAAGGTACAGAGCCGTGAACAGGCGCTGGCCGCGCTGGCCCAGACCGCCGATGCGGGCTGGCAGTCGGCGGGTGCGGACTCCGAGCTTCAACTGGCCAGCGGCCGGCTGCGCGCCTACTTCGGCCGCAATCCTTTCACCGGCGAGGATGCGCTGGTCACCCAGATGCGCCTGCGCAGCAACGGCACCCCCTTCATCAACCGGCTGACGTTTGAATCTCTTCAAGGCCTGCGCGAGCGGCTGGAGGAAGCCAGCCCGGGCACCTGGGTGGTGCTGGACCGCCAGCAGAACGATGTTCTGCGCAGCGCGGTGGACGCTGCGATTTCCGAGCCTGCGCTGCACGCCGTGCCATCGCCCCGGCCTACGATGCTGGCACTGCCTGACGGCCGTACCTTCGTGGTATCCACGCCATTGCATGGCATCGACTGGACGCTGCTGCGGCTCTACCGCTGGAGCGACATCTGGGCGGCGCAGCGGATCTATCTGCTCGGCGGTGGGCTGGCCCTGGCAGCGTTGCTGGCCGCGCTGTGGACGCTGTTGCTGCTGGTGGACCGGCGCGTGCTGCGGCCGGCACTGGAGGAAGCCGCACGGGTGCATGAAAGTGAAGCGCTGAGCCGCACGCTGATCGAAACCTCGCCGGTGGGCCTGTGCCTGCTCGACCAGCAGCGCGGGCAGTTGATCCTGCACAACCAGGCGCTTGAGCAGTTGATCGGCGACACCGCTGGCAACCTGATGGAAGTGCTGGTCGGCCGCCTGGTGCAACGCGTTGACGGCCAGGTACACGGGCAGCTGTTCGAGGCGCCCTCCTCGGATGAGCAAGGCTCCCCGCGCTACCTGCAGTCCATCGTGGCCGCCTCGCGCTACCAGCGGCGGGCGATCTGGGTCTGCGCGGTAACCGATGTGACCGCACAGAAGGAAACCCAGCAGCGCCTGCTGGATGCACGCCGGCATGCCGAACAGGCCCAGCACGATGCCGAGGCTGCGGACCAGGCCAAGACCGCCTTCGTGGCGATGATCAGCCACGAAATACGCACCCCCTTGAGCGGCGTGCTCGGCCATCTTGAACTGCTTGCGCGCCAGACCATGCCACCGGCGTCGCACGCGCATGTCACGCGTGCGCGCAGCGCCGCTGATGTGCTGCAAGGGCTGGTGAACGACACCCTGGACCTTTCCCGCATCGAAGCCGGGCTGATGACGCTGGAGCCGGCGCCATTCGATCCGCGTACGCTGCTGCAGCAGACTGCGACACTGTTCGAACCACAGGCCAGCGCGAAGGGCCTGCGCCTGGAGCTGCACACGGGCGATACGCTGGGACCGGCCTACGTGGCCGACGCAGGCCGCTTGGCGCAGGTGATCAACAATCTGGTTGGCAATGCGGTGAAGTTCACGGCATCGGGAATGGTGGCGGTCAGCGTTGATGCCTCGGTGCGGCCTGATGGCACGGAATGGCTGCACGTGGAGGTCCGCGATACGGGCCCGGGCATCGATGCCGAGGCGCAGGCCAACCTGTTCAAGCCGTTCGTGCAGGTTGGTGCCGGCTCGGCACGGCAGCACGGCGGCAGCGGCCTTGGGTTGGCCTTGTGCCAGCGTTTCAGCGAACTGCTGGGCGGCACCATCGGCCTGCGCAGCACCCCGGGCACCAGCAGCGTTTTCCACGTGGACATTCCGGCACACCGGACCACGACCGTGGCAGACGCACCGCCACAGCCGGCGCCTGTCGAGCGCATGCATGCCTCGCGCGGTCACGCATTGCTGGTGGATGACAGCGTGATCAGTCGTGACGTGACGCTGGGGCAGCTGCACGCACTCGGTTGGCAGGTCACCCTCGCGGCCGACGGCGATGAGGCCTGGCAGCGCTGGTGCGAGGGTCGGTTCGATATCGTGCTGACCGATCTGAACATGCCGGGCCTGGACGGATACGGGCTGGCCCGGAAGCTGCGTGCGGACGATCCCTCCCTCTCCATCGTGGCGCTCACCGCCAACGCGATGCCCGAGGATGCGCAACGCGTACGCGAAGCAGGCATGTCCACCCTGCTGCTGAAGCCACTCGACCTGCCCTCGCTGGAGGCCGCGCTGCATGGATTCGACCTCGATCGCTCGGCCCGGCCACGGTTATCCCCCGTGGTAAGCGAGGCGATTCAGCGGCAGATGCGCGAGGCGTTCCTGCAGACCGCGCATCGTGATTACACGTTGTTGAGCCAAGCGCTGGACAGTGCCGATGCACCGGCCATGATCGATCTACTGCACAGCTTTGCCGGCGCGCTGGCATTCCTGGGAGAGACCCAGGCGGCGCGCAGCTGCCAACAGGCCGAGCAGGCCCTGCGCAGCACGGGTGTGACAGATGCGGCGTCAAAGGCGACAGTCATTGAGGCTGTCGCGTTGATTGCGGCGAGCATCGAACGCCAGGTTGCCGCGCGGCAGCGGGCATGACGTGGTGCGCTCAGCCGGCGAAGTGCTCGTACCCGCTCGGGCCGTCGTGGCCTTCGGTATGCACGCCCTGCCCTTCCATGATGCGGCCGATGCGGGTGATCGGCAGATCCAGCGATTCGGCAACGAAGTGCAGCGCGTCGCGCTGGTCGGCGGCGGCGGTGAAGCACAGTTCGTAATCGTCGCCGCCGTGCAGCGCGCACTCACGGGCAGCATCGCGGCCCAGCAGTTCGCGCAGCGCCGCTGACATCGGCAACGCATCGGCATCGACTTCGGCGCGCACGCCGCTGCGTGCCGCGATGTGGCCAAGGTCGGCCAGCAGCCCATCGGAGATATCCACGGCGGCATGCGCGAATGCACGCAGGCGCAGGCCGAGAGTGACGCGCGGGGTGGGACGCAGCAGGCGCAGGCGCAGGGTTTCGTAGTCGGCCAGGAGCGTGGCGGCGGTCACGTTCAATGCGCCCTGCTGCCACAGGCGCAGCGCACCGGCAGCGTCGCCGAGGGTGCCGCTGACCCAGATGTCATCGCCAATCTGTGCGCGATCACGACGCAGTGCCTGGCCGCGTGACACCTGCCCCATCGCGGTGACCGACAGCGACAGCGGGCCACGCGTGGTGTCCCCACCAATCAGCGCGATGTCGTGCTGGTCGGCCAATGCGAAGAAACCATCGGCAAACGCCTCGATCCAGTCTTCGCTGGCCTCGGGCAGTGACAGCGCCAGCGTGCACCACGCCGGGCGCGCGCCCATCGCAGCGAGGTCGGACAGGTTGACGGCCAGCGTCTTCCAGCCGATGTCGAACGCCGGGGTTTCGGCCGGGAAATGCACGCCGCTGTTGAGCGTGTCGGCGGTGACCACCAGCTGTTCGTTCGGGCGCGGCTGCAGCAGTGCAGCGTCGTCACCGATGCCGAGCACGATGTCGTCACGCTCGACGGTGCGGGCGCGGATGCGGTCGATGAGGGTGAATTCGGCCAGGGACATGGGGCGTTCTGCTTTCTTGTAGAGCCGAGCCATGCTCGGCTGCAGTTCGATCACGCGCCGCACTGCCGGACGCAACCGTGCGCTGCACGGTGAGCCGAGCATGGCTCGGCTCTACAGGAATCGGGTCAGTGACCCGATTCGACCTTGCGCCATTCCACGGCGGCACGATCCAGCACGCCGTTGACGTAAGTGTGGCCATGTTCGGAACCGAAGCGCTTGGCCGATTCGATGGCTTCGTTGATGACCACGCGGTACGGCACGTCCAGGCGGTAACGCAGTTCGTACCCGGCCAGGCGCAGCACGGCGCGTTCGATCGCGTCCACTTCGTCGATGCTGCGGTCCAGGTACGGGCCGAAGGCTTCGTCGATGTCGCGACGGTTGTCGAGCACGCCATGCACCAGCGCTTCGAAGTACGCCAGGTCGGCGATTTCGCGGGCCTGCTCGTGGGCGAACTGGGCGATCAGCGACTGGCCGTTGCCACCGGAGATCTGCCACGCGTAAATGGCCTGCACGGCACGACGGCGCGCGCGCGAGCGCAGCACCGGATCGATGCCATCGCGGCGGACGGGTTTACCGGAGGGCTTGCCCTGGGTGTTCTTGTTCATGGCAGCTGCTCCAGAAGGTTGACCATTTCCAATGCGGCGAGTGCGACTTCCTCGCCCTTGTTGCCGTGGCTGCCGCCTGCGCGGGCCTCGGCATCTTCCACGCGTTCCACTGCCAGCACGCCGTTCAGCACCGGCACGCCGAAGTCCAGCTGCACGCGCATCAGGCCTTCGGCACAACGGTCGGCCACGTGTTCGTAGTGGCGGGTGTCACCGCGGATCACGCAGCCCAGGGTGAGGATGGCGGCGTGTTCGTGGGCGGCGGCCAGGCGCGCGGCGACCAGCGGCAGTTCCCAGGCACCCGGCACGCGGATCACGTCGATGCTGGCTTCGGCAATGCCGTTGCCGGCCAGGCTCTGGCGGGCGCCAGCGACCAGCACGTCGGTGATACGGGCATTCCAGCGGCTGGCCAGGATGGCGAAGCGCGCCGATTCGGGAGTGCGAAGATCGCCTTCGTAGTGGCTCATATGCGGCTTGGGATTCGATTAAGGGGTAATTCTACCGTGGATGGGCCCCGGCCGTGGCTGGCGGGGGCCTGGAGGCGTGCCGACCAACGGTCGGCACCCACCAGAGGGCAGACGGTGGGTGCCGACCGTTGGTCGGCACGCCAAGGGGGTTACGGGGTGACCGTCTCCACCACTTCCAGGCCGTACCCGGCCAGGCCGATCTGGCGGCGCGGAGTGCCCAGCACGCGCAGCTTGCCCAGGCCCAGGTCGGACAGGATCTGCGCACCGGCACCGTTGCGGCGCCACTGGCTCACGTCCTTGTCCTTGCCCGGCACCACCGGCGCCGGCTGCTGGCGCAGGCGGGCCAGCAGGCCTTCGCCGTCGCGCGGGGCCTGCAGCACCACCATCACGCCGGCGCCTTCGGCATCGATGGCACGCAGCGCATCGGTCGCGGCCACGCCGAAGTCGTCGCGACGCCAGTGCAGCAGGTCGGCCAGCGGGTTTTCCACCTGCACGCGCACCAGGGTCGGGGTGTCGGCATCCGGGGTGCCACGCACCAGGGCGAAATGCAGGTCGTGGGCGATGCGGTCGCGGTAGGTGACCAGCTTGAACGGACCGAATTCGGTCTCGATCTCGCGCTCATCGACGCGCTCGACGGTCTTTTCGGTGGCCAGGCGGTAGGCGATCAGATCGGCGATCGAGCCCATCTTCAGGCCGTGCTCGCGGGCGAACACTTCCAGCTCCGGGCGGCGCGCCATGCTGCCGTCGGGGTTGAGGATCTCCACCAGCACGCCGGCCGGTTCCAGCCCGGCCAGCATCGCCAGGTCCACGCCGGCTTCGGTGTGGCCGGCGCGGGTCAGCACGCCACCGGGCTGGGCGATCAGCGGGAAGATGTGGCCCGGCTGGTGCAGGTCGGCCGGCCTGGCGTTGGGCTTCACCGCGGTGCGGATGGTGTGGGCGCGGTCATGCGCCGAGATGCCGGTGGTGACACCTTCGGCGGCCTCGATGCTGACGGTGAAGTTGGTCTGGAACTGCGCGGTATTGGCCTGCACCATCGGCGCCAGACCGAGGTCGGCGGCGCGGGTGCGGGTCAGCGGCAGGCACACCAGGCCACGGCCGTGGGTGACCATGAAGTTGATGTCGCTGGCCTTGACCAGCTCGGCCGCCATGATCAGGTCGCCTTCGTTCTCGCGGTCTTCGTCATCGACGATGACGACCATGCGGCCGAGGCGGATGTCTTCCAGGATGTCGGGAATCGGGGCGAAGTTCATGCGGCATCTCCGTGCGGGTGCTGACCGTTGGTCGGCACACTGATCAGGCGTTCCACATAACGAGCGACCAGATCGATTTCAAGATTGACCGCGCTGCCCACGCCGGTGGCGGAGAACGCGGTGTTGGCCACGGTGTGCGGGATCAGCGCCACTTCAAAGCCTTCGTCGTCCACTTCGTTGACGGTGAGGCTGACGCCGTCCACGCAGATCGAGCCCTTCTTGGCGATGTAGCGGCGCAGCGCGGCCGGCGCGGCGAAACGCCAACGCTGGGCACGGGCATCTTCGTGGATGGACAGCACCTGGCCGAGGCCATCAACGTGGCCGCTGACCAGATGGCCGCCAAGGCGGTCGGTCGGGCGCATGGCACGTTCGAGGTTGATGACGGCGCCTTCGGCCAGCTGGCCCAGCGTGGTCAGGCCCAGGGTCTCGGTGGACGCATCGGCCTGGAAGCTGCTGGCGTCGAACGCGATGACGGTGAGGCAGACGCCGTTGATGGCGATGCTCTCGCCCATCTGCACGTTGTCGAACGGCAGGTTGCCGACGTTGAAGGTGAAGCGGACATCGCCGCCGATGGATTCGCGAGCGGCCAGACGGCCGACGCCTTCGATGATTCCAGTAAACAAGTAACGTTCTCCGCGAAAAGTGAGCGAAAAACGCCGCAAGGCAAACAGGCGGGCGCAGGGCCGCAAAGGCCCTGTGGCACCGTCTTCTTTCATCCGGACTATGACCGTCGGCTCCGGCATTGGACCGGATCTGCTGACCCCCGACGGTAAGGCCGGGGCGCTCGCGGGCTCGTGCTTGCGCACCTACCGCCGGTGGGGAATTGCACCCCGCCCTGAAGACGTTTGTGTACCGGCGAACCGGCCCGCCCAGTGTAACAGCCCGGGCTGAACGGGGTCGGATGACCCGGGGCGTGCCCTGGCCTGTGACGGCCGTCGCTCGCATTTCGTAAAACTTTCATTAAAATCGGCGCTCGGACGACATGAGGTCGCCACGGACTGCCGCACAGGTGGACCGCCAATGGACTGAAATTCACAGGAATTCCCATGCGCAAGATCCTGATCGTGGCCGCCCTGCTGGCCGCCGCCCCGTTCTCGGCCTCGGCCGACGCCCTGAGCTACACCTACGTTGAAGGCGGCTGGACCCAGGTCAAGACCGACGACGAAGCATTCAACGACCCGAAGGTCGATGGTGGCTATGTGCGCGGTTCGATCGCGCTGGCCGAGCAGGTGCACGTGTTCGGCGGCTGGAACTACGGAAGCAAGTCGTACGACTACGACTACGGCTCGATGAAGCTGAAGTTGAACCAGCCGGAGCTGGGCGTCGGTTACCACATGCCCTTCAGTGATCGCGTCGATTACACCGCTGACATTGCCTGGGTCCGCCAGCAGGCGGAAGTGACCGTCAAGGACGTGGACTACGGCCGCTTCACCATCAAGGACCACACCAACCTGGTGCGTGCCACCATGGGCCTGCGTGGCAAGCCTTCGCGCATGACCGAAGCCTGGATCAAGGCCGGTTACATGGACGGCGGCAACGAGTTCAAGGGCACCTGGGTCGGCACCGTCGGCGGCCAGATCAACTTCACCCGCACCTGGGGTCTGGTCGGCGAGATCTCCGGCTACCGCGACGTCACCCAGTACTCGGCCGGCGTGCGCGCCAGCTTCTGATTGCCCGATCCTCGTCGTGTGATCGAACGGGCCCCGCAAGGGGCCCGTTTTTTGTTGGCCGCCGCGCGCAATATGCTTGGCTGTCGCGCACCATCGAATGCCATGGCAAGTGCGCTAGGCTTGCCGCCCTCTGGAACAGGAACACCGTCATGAAGACCCCGATCCGCGGCCTGCTGGCCACTGCACTGCTGTGCGCCCCGTTGTTCGCTTCGGCCGCACCGGCGCAGCTGACGCCGGAACAGACCTTCGACCTCTATGCACGCGCATTGCTGGAAGACGATGCCGCTGCCGCGCGCACGCTCAACGACGCACTGAAGCCGGCCTTCGATGGCCAGGACTCGGTAACGCCGGTGCCGGGCATGATGGCCCTGGCCCTGGCCGAACCGTGGCAGACGGTGCTGGCCGTGGCCGGCGTAAAGGGCGATCCCGCAGCGGCCGAAGCGATGTACGCCAAGGCGCTGAAGGCCTCGCAGTGCCGTGCCACGCGCAGCACGGTGGAAGACAACGAGTACGTGGACGACCAGAAGATCGCCAGGGTCGATTTCAGCTGCCAGTTGGCCGACCTGGGCAATGTGCATCCGCTGTTCACCGCCAGCCTGACCAGTGATGAGCAGGCTACCCGTGCGCGCTTCACCGAGGCCTATACCAAGGCCCTGCAGAGTGGCCCGCGCAAGGCCGTGACCGGCACCCTCACCCTGTACACCGCCAAGGACAAGGGCTACTGGTACAGCAGCAACTTCGACGATCTGGTGGGCCCGGTGCTGGGCGCGCTGGCGCCGTTCGAAGAATGGCTCCAGGACGTTGAAGCGGCCAAGGCACCGAAGGTGACCGGCGTGCCGGCGTGCGATCTGCTGTTGCAGCAACACCGCAGCTGCGTGGCGAAGATCGCGCCGGACCAGATCAGCGGTGTTGATGCGATGGCCGAAGAGCTGAAGGCGAAGACGCAGGTGATGTCGGCCGAGGAGATGACGCAGGAGTGCAAGTCGCTGCGGCCGATGGCCGAGATGATGTGGACTGATGAGTGCGCGTGAGGTGGTTCTGCTGAAACAGCTGGGGCTGGCTGCGCTGCTGGCCCCTGGTACTGCACTGGCGTCGGCACCTGCGCTGACGCCCGTGCAGGTATTCGACCTGTATGCACAGGTGATGGTGCACGGCGATGCAGCGGCACAGGCAACGCTGGCCCGCTATCTCGATACCGACAACGGGGCTGCCTTCGCCGCGGCATTGGCGGGCGCAAGCCATCTGGACGAGGCGCCCGAACTGGCTGATTGGCCGAAGGCCGCGGCGGCGCTACGCAAGCGGCAAGCCTCGGTGCATTGCGCCACCGACAGCGTGCGCCATGCGCAGACCGACAGCGCCGACGTCGACTATCGCTGCCACCTGCCCGACCTGTCGGCACTGCTGCCCGTGTATCGACAGCATCCCGTGCCGTTCAATGGACCGCACCCGCCGCAGATGGCCAGGGAGCTGGCGACGGCATATACGCAGATGATCGCCGTGGCACCGGACCGGGAAAGGATCATCACGGTGTCGTTCCACCGCGACCCTGACGGTGGTGCCTGGCGCGTGCAGAACCCAACGCCGCTGATGAGCGGACTGGCGGATGCGTTCCTGCCGTTCTTCGAGTGGAACGAGCACCTGCCGAACTGAAAAAGGGACGGAGGGGATTGAGTCGTTTGTGGCATAAACGACTTAATCCCCTCCGTCCCTTTTTCAGGGGCGCAGCAGCAACCGCAGATCCTCACCCACCTGGCGCTGATCGACCACGCGCAGGCGGCGCTGCTGGTCCATCGTGTCGATGCCAAGACCTGCCAGCAGCGGGCGGCCGCTGTCGCCGAGCAAGGTCGGTGCCTGGTACAGCAGCAGTTCGTCCACCCAGCCGCCGCGCAGCAGTGCACCGGCCAGCGTCGCGCCAGCTTCGGTATGCACTTCGTTGATGCCGCGTTCGGCGAGGAGTGCCAGTACCGCGCCCAGATCAAGGCGGCCGTGGCGGACAGCGACGCTGGCGAATGCCGCGTCGGCTGCGTCGGGCGGGCTGATCATCGCATCGTGCAGGTACAGCGTCGGTGCTCCACCTTCGCGCACGCGGCTGCATTCCAGCGAACGCAGGCGCGAATCCAGCACCACGCGCAGTGGTGGCATCACCTCGGTGCCAGCCAAGCGCACGGTCAGCATCGGGTCGTCGGCGATCACGGTGTCGGCACCGGTCAGGATCGCACCGGCACGAGCGCGCCAGTGCTGCACATCCTCGCGCGCGGCGGGGCCGGTGATCCACTTCGAGCTGCCGTCGGCCATCGCGGTACGGCCATCCAGGCTGGCGGCGAGCTTCACCCGCAGCCACGGACGACCGCGCTCCACGCGCGACAGGAAGCCCTTGTTGAGTTCGCGCGCCTGCGCCGCCATCAAGCCCTCGGCGACCTCGATGCCGGCTTCGCGCAGCAGGTCGAAACCGCCGCCATCGACCTTCGGGAACGGGTCGCGCATCGCCGCAACAACGCGCGACACGCCGGCGTCGATCAGCGCCAATGCGCACGGCGGCGTGCGTCCGTAATGCGCGCAGGGTTCCAGGGTGACGTAGGCGGTGGCACCACGCGCTTCGCTGCCGGCCTCGCGCAGGGCGAACACTTCGGCATGCGGGCCACCGGCTCGCTGGTGCCAGCCCTGCCCGACCACGCGCTCGCCATGGGCGATCACGCAGCCGACCATCGGGTTGGGGCGGGCGGTATAGGCGGCACGCTCGGCCAGACGCAGTGCGTTGGCCATGTGCAGGTGGTCGAGGACGGAGAACGATGTGCTCATGCCGCCATGGTAGCGCCGTTGGTATGGATCCACGCCATGCGTGGATGGCGGCACGACGCCAACCAAGGTTGGCAGAGTCCAGTAGATCCACGCCATGCGTGGGTGGCGGCACAGCGCCAACCAAGGTTGGCATCTACCAGGGCAACGGGCGTCAGCCCTTCTTCTTCTTGGTCAGGGCGATCACATCGCCCAGCAGCTGCAATTGTTCGGTGCTCGACGGCAGGTCGCGTTCGAGCTTCTCGATCTCCTCGCGGAAATCGGCCACGTCCTCGAAGCTGCGGTAGACCGAGGCGAAACGCACATAACCAACATGGTCGAGCTTGCGCAGTTCATTCATGACGAACTCGCCGACCTTGATCGAGGGCACTTCGCGTTCGCCGCTGATACGCAGCTGATGCACCACCGCGCGTACCGCCGCTTCGATCTTCTCTTCCGGCACCGCGCGCTTCTGCAGCGCTCGGTCAAAGCCGGCGCGGACCTTGCGGGCATCGAAGGCTTCGCGGGTGCCATCGCTCTTGACGATGGCCGGCAGCTTCAGTTCGACGGTTTCCAGGGTACTGAAGCGTTCGTTGCACGCCTCGCACTCACGCCGACGACGAATCGTCGCGCCGTCTTCGGAGACGCGCGAGTCGATGACCCGTGTATCGGCATGCTGGCAGAAGGGGCAATGCATTGAACGCCTGGCTCAGGGAAATACCTGCTGCCACGGTCGTGGCAGCGTCGCAACGGTACCTGAGAAGGGGTTTTGCAGCAAATGCAGGCGGCGATCAGCCTTGTCCGGCAAGGCCCGGAGCGCGACGCAGCCACACCATATGCGCAGCCGGTACCAGCAACGGCACGCCCAGTACCAGATACCCCAGCACCTGCCAGGGGCTGCCGGCACTCAAGCTGAAAAGCACCACGCCGACCACGGCCAACGCCGCGATGGCGCCGAGCACCAGCCCGATCCATGGCAGCGCCGGTGAGCGCCGCAGGCCTTCGCGCCCCTGCCGCAGATAACGGATGCTGAGCCACAGCCATGCCAGCAACCCGGCAACACCCGCACTCGCCCACAGGAACAGCACGGCACCTTCGTCGCCGCGCATCAGTCCATGACGGATCAGGAAGGTGTAGATGCCGAACCCGGCGACGCCACCACCGGCCACCAGCGCAGGCAACCCCAGCAGCAGGCATTGGGCGATATACAGGCGTTTGTGCAGACGCTCATCCATGCGTTCTTTCTCTCTTCCGGCGCGCGATCTCACGCCTGCCTTTTCAGCCACACCAGCATGCCCGCCGGCACCAGCATCGACGGCCCCAACAGCAGCAGATTGAAGCCTTCGGCATGGACCGCGATGCCCCACCACAGCGCCAGCCCAAGCGGCGGCATGGCGGCGAGACCACCGACCAGCAGCATGCGCCACCAGGCCGGCCGCACACGCAGACCGGCACGTCCCTGCATCAGGTAACCTGCGCTGAGCCACAGCCAGGCCAGGCAGCCGGCAATTCCGGACAGGCCCCACAGCGGCATCAGCGTCACCGATGCCAGAGTGCCGTGACCAAACTGGCCCAGCCCCATCAACAGCAGCATCGTCGCTGCGGCCCCGCCGCCCACCAGGCTGGGCAGGCCGAAGAGTACAGCCAAGGCCGCATAGAGATACTTGAGGCGGCGCTCATCCATGCGCGGTACTCCGGTGCCCAGGGTCAGAGCCCTTCCCGCAGGGAAGGGATCCGACCCCAGTGCCCGATCAACCGTAGACCGGGTACTTGCGGCACTGCGCGCTGACGGCATCGCGCACGCGGGCGATCACGGCTTCATCGGCCGGCGCGTCGAGCACGTCGGCGATCCAGTTGGCCAGGTCCACGCAATCCTGTTCCACGTAACCACGAGTGGTCACCGCCGGGGTGCCCAGGCGCAGGCCCGAGGTCACGAACGGCGAACGCGGGTCGTTCGGCACCGAGTTCTTGTTGACGGTGATATGGGCCTTGCCCAGCGCGGCTTCCGCGTCCTTGCCGGACACGTCCTTGCCGATCATGTCGACCAGCATCAGATGGTTCTGGGTGCCGCCGGAGACGATCTTGTAGCCGCGCGCGATCAGCGTGTTGGCCATCGCCTGGGCGTTCTTCACCACCTGCTGCTGGTAGGCCTTGAAGCCCGGCTCCAGCGCTTCCTTGAAGGCCACCGCCTTGCCGGCGATGACGTGCATCAGCGGACCGCCCTGGATGCCCGGGAACACGATCGACTGCAGCTTCTTGACCAGGTCTTCGTCGGCGCCCTTGGCGACGATGATGCCGCCGCGCGGGCCGCGCAGGGTCTTGTGGGTGGTCGAGGTGACCACGTGGGCGTGTTCCAGCGGGCTCGGGTAGACGCCAGCAGCAACCAGGCCGGCGACGTGCGCCATGTCGACGAACAGGTAGGCACCGACCTTGTCGGCGATGGCGCGGAAGCGCGCCCAGTCGATCACCTGCGAGTACGCCGAGAAGCCGGCCACGACCATCTTCGGCTTGTGCTCCAGGGCCAGGCGCTCGACTTCGTCGTAATCGATCAGGCCCTGGTCGTTGACGCCGTACTGCACGGCGTTGAACAGCTTGCCCGAGGCGTTCACCTTGGCGCCGTGGGTGAGGTGGCCGCCGTGGGCCAGGCTCATGCCGAGGATGGTGTCGCCCGGCTGCAGCAGCGCGAAGTACACGGCCTGGTTGGCCTGCGAACCGCTGTGCGGCTGCACGTTGGCATAGTCCGCGTCGAACAGCTGCTTGAGGCGGTCGATCGCCAGCTGCTCGGCGATGTCCACGTATTCGCAGCCACCGTAGTAGCGCTTGCCCGGGTAGCCTTCGGCGTACTTGTTGGTCAGCTGGCTGCCCTGGGCTTCCATCACCGCCGGGCTGGTGTAGTTCTCGCTGGCGATCAGCTCGACGTGGTCTTCCTGGCGCTGGGTCTCAGCGGCGATGGCCTTGGCCAGTTCGGGATCGTAGGTTTCGATGCGGACGTCACGCGGGAACATCGGGTACTCCAGCAGGCGGGGAAAGGGGTACGACTCAGCCCTAGATTGTAGCCCCGCCCCGGCCTGCTGGGGCCGAAACGACCGGGGCCGGATTCGACGAACGAATCCGGCCCCGTATGGTTCCGCATGGCGTTGTGGGGTCAGAGCCCTTTCCTGCGGAAAGGGATCCGACCCCGGCGCTGCATCAACGGTTGTTGATGATGTAGTCGGCGATGATGCCGGTTGCCACGGCGACCAGCAGCATGTTGCCGCGGTCATCGCGGATCCAGTGGTGGCCGTACGGCGGGCGGCGCAGCTGGTAGCGCGGGTAGTCGTTCACTACGTAGATCGGGCCACGGTAGTAGTCGCGGTAGCGGTGGCCGCGCTGCCAGCCATAGCCATAGCCGGGCCGGTAGCCCGGGCTGTAGACCACGCGCGGCGGCGGCGGTGCCGGACGGTAGTAGCCATGGTCGTAGCGGCGGTCGTGACGGTAATCGCGGCGTGCCTCGCGGCGGTCGCGCTCCCAGTCGCGGCGGTCGTGGCGCCATTCCCGGCGATCCTCGCGCCATTCACGGCGGTCGTGGTCGCGGCCACGGTGGTCGTTGTCGGCGAAGGCCGGGGCGATGGCGCCCAGCGCCAGTACAGAGGCCACGGCGCCGGCCATGAGTCGATGGATGTGCATGGGAGACCTCTGCTGGGTGGGTGGTGAGCCCATATTGCGCATTCGATCTGAACGGTTTCCGGCTGGAAACGCTTCCCGCCGCGGGACTGTGACGGCCCATTCAGTCCTCGGCCAGCCCCGGGCGCTGCGGCCAGCGCGGGTGGTAAGCGGTTCCGGCTATAATTGGCGGTATTCCATTCAGTCTGTGCCCGCTGCCGCAACGGGAAGTTCCCCGTGACGGACCGGGCGCAGGGTCGCGCCTACGGAGACCTCATGTCCTCGCAATACATCTACACCATGAACCGCGTGTCCAAGGTGGTCCCGCCCAAGCGGCAGATCATCAAGGACATCTCGCTGTCCTTCTTCCCGGGCGCGAAGATCGGCCTGCTGGGCCTGAACGGCGCCGGCAAGTCCACCGTGCTGAAGATCATGGCCGGCGTGGACACCGATTTCGAGGGCGAAGCCCGTCCGCAGGCCGGCATCAAGGTCGGCTACCTGGCGCAGGAACCGGAGCTGGACCCGACCAAGACCGTGCGTGAAGCGGTTGAAGAAGGCGTTGGCGAAGTGCTGCAGGCGCAGGCTGCGCTGGACGCTGTCTACGCGGCCTATGCCGAAGAAGGCGCCGATTTCGACGCGCTGGCCAAGGAACAGGAACGCCTGGAAGCGATCCTCGCTGCCGGCGACGCGCACACCCTGGAAAACCAGCTGGACGTGGCCGCCGACGCGCTGCGCCTGCCGCCGTGGGATGCCATCGTCGGCAAGCTGTCCGGTGGTGAAAAGCGCCGCGTGGCGCTGTGCCGCCTGCTGCTGCAGAAGCCGGACATGCTGCTGCTCGACGAACCGACCAACCACCTCGACGCCGAGTCGGTGGAATGGCTGGAACAGTTCCTGGCGCGCTACACCGGCACCGTGGTGGCGGTCACCCATGATCGCTACTTCCTGGACAACGCCGCCGAGTGGATCCTGGAACTGGACCGTGGCCGCGGCATTCCGTGGAAGGGCAACTACACCGACTGGCTGACCCAGAAGGATGAGCGCCTGAAGCAGGAAGACAACCAGGAAAAGGCTCGCCAGAAGGCCATCCAGAAGGAACTGGAGTGGTCGCGCCAGAACGCCAAGGGCGGCCGCACCAAGGGCAAGGCCCGTCTGGCCCGCCTGGAAGAGCTGCAGTCGGTCGATTACCAGAAGCGCAACGAGACCAATGAAATCTTCATCCCGCCGGGCGAGCGCCTGGGCCAGGCGGTGATGGAATTCAAGAACGTCTCCAAGAAGTTCGGCGACCGCCTGCTGTTCGACAACCTGAACTTCCTGGTGCCCTCGGGCGCCATCGTCGGCATCATCGGCCCCAACGGTGCCGGTAAGTCGACCTTGTTCAAGATGATCACCGGCCAGGAAAAGCCGGATACCGGCGAGATCGTGGTCGGCCCGACCGTGCAGCTGTCCTATGTCGACCAGAGCCGTGACGCGCTGGAAGGCAACCACAGCGTGTTCCAGGAAATCGCGGGCGGCCTGGACATCCTCAACATCAATGGCATCGAGATCCAGTCGCGCGCCTACATCGGCCGCTTCAACTTCAAGGGCCAGGACCAGCAGAAGATGGTCGGTTCGCTGTCCGGTGGTGAGCGTGGCCGCCTGCACATGGCCAAGACCCTGCTGCAGGGTGGCAACGTGCTGCTGCTCGATGAACCGTCCAACGATCTGGACATCGAAACCCTGCGTGCGCTGGAAGATGCGCTGCTGGAGTTCCCGGGCAACACCTTCGTCATTTCGCATGACCGCTGGTTCCTGGATCGCATCGCGACCCACATCCTGGCGTTCGAAGGCGACTCGCACGTGGAGTTCTTCCAGGGCAACTACCGCGAGTACGAAGAAGACAAGCGCCGCCGCATGGGCGACGACGCTGCGCCGAAGCGCCTGCGCTTCAAGGCGCTGAAGTAAGGCAACCGGAAAGGCCGCGCTCGCGCGGCCTTTCTCATTTAGGTAGGTCACCACCGTTGGTGGTGAAGGAAGGCGTACCGACCAACGGTCGGCACCCACGTTCTGCATTCGGGTAGGTCACGACCGTGGGTCGTGACACCTTATTGTCGTGAGAACCCCCATGTCCCTGTTCGAACGCCTGTTCCAGCTGCAACAGCACGGCACTACCGTGCGCACCGAACTGCTGGCCGGTGTCACCACGTTCCTGACGATGTCCTACATCGTCTTCGTCAATCCCGAGATTCTCGGCACCACCGGCATGGATGCGGGTGCGGTGTTCGTGGCCACCTGCCTGGCCGCAGCGCTGGGCTCGGTGGTGATGGCACTGGCGGCCAACTTCCCGGTGGGCATGGCGCCGGGCATGGGCTTGAATGCGTTCTTCGCCTTCACCGTGGTCGGTGCTGCCGGCCTGCCCTGGCAGCAGGCGCTGGCGGCGGTGTTCATTTCCGGCCTGGTGTTCCTGGTGCTGTCGCTGACCGGCGTGCGCGCGTGGCTGGTGTCGGGCATTCCGGCGTCATTGCGGTCGGCGATCGTGGCCGGCATCGGCCTGTTCCTGGCGATCATCGCGCTGCAGAAATCCGGCGTGATCATCGGCAACGAGGACACGCTGGTCGCACTGGGCCCGCTCAATACCGCGCCGCCGTTGCTGGCACTGGGCGGCTTCCTGCTGATCGCGATCCTGGAAGCGCGGCGTGTGCGCGGCGCGATCCTGATCGGCATCCTGGCGGTGACCGCGGCCGGCTGGGCGTTGGGCGATCTGCAGTACCACGGGTTGGTGTCGTTGCCGCCGAGCCTGGCACCGACCTTCCTGCAGCTGGACCTGCCCGGCCTGCTGCACCACAACGGCGGCGCGCCGATGGCGGTACTGCTGCAGGTGGTGCTGGTGTTCGTGCTGGTGGAAGTGTTCGATGCCACCGGCACGTTGTATGGCGTGGTCGGCCGTGCCGGCCTGCTGAAACTGCCGGGCGCACAGAAGCGATTCGGGCGCGCGCTGCTGGCCGACAGCACGGCGATTGTCGCCGGCTCGCTGCTGGGCACCAGCAGCACCACCGCCTTCGCCGAAAGCGCCTCTGGCGTGCAGGTGGGTGGCCGTACCGGTTTGACCGCGCTGGTGGTGGCCGCGCTGTTCCTGGCCGCACTGCTGTTCTCGCCACTGGCGGCGATGGTGCCCGGCTATGCCACCGCGCCGGCGCTGCTGTTCGTGGCCGGGCTGATGCTGCGTGAACTGGTGGAAGTGGACTGGAGCGACCTGACCGAGTCGGTGCCGGCGGCACTGTGCGCGCTGGCGATGCCGTTCACCTATTCCATCGCCAACGGCCTGGCCTTCGGCTTCATTGCCTATGCCGCGCTGAAAGCGGGCACCGGCCGCTGGCGCGAGGTGCATCCGGCGGTGTGGCTGGTGGCGGTGCTGTTCGTGCTGCGTTACGCGCTGGAGTAAGCCGGTGGCTGTTGCCGGCCGCTGGCCGGCAACCTCACATGCCTCGGGAATCCTGCAGTTGCCGGCCAGCGACCGGCACTACCCGATGCCGCGTGGCCTTCACTCGTACTGGATGGTGAAGGTTGCCTGCCCGTTTGCAATACCGGCACCCACGGTACCGGCCTGGGTCTGCACGTAGCGGGCGCGCAGCGGCAGGCTCAACGTAGAGCTGCCAATAGTGGTCGTGCCGAGGTTGATGGTCTGGCCGAAACGCACTTCGCGCTCGCTGCTGCCATCGCGCTGCACCATCTGGATGCCGATGCGCGTAGCGCTGTTGGCAGCGGCGCTGAGCTTGAGCACGCCCGGCATGTTCGAACCATCCTGGTCGGCATCCAGGCGGATGCCGACCTTGCTCTGGAACTGTGCAAGGTTGCTGCCCTGGCAGTTCAGGCGGATGTCGAAATCACGGTTGACGGCCTTGGAGCCGACGCCGGTGAAGCTGGTGTTGGGCACGCTGCCGAAATCCACCGGAATGTTGCGGCTGCCGGCCTGTACTTCGCAGGTCGGGCTGACCACGGTGGTGCCCGAGCCCTTGAAGGTCGACGTCAGCACCGGGCGCCCGGCACCATCACCGTCGAAGTAGTACGTGGTGAAGCGGCCGTTCGGTGCGATGGTGCCTGAGCCGGTCTGTGCCGCCGTCTTGATCAGCTGGATGCGGAACTGACCGCCCACCAGCGAGATGGTGGCGTTGCCGGCAAAATTGATGGAGTGCGGGTAGTACGTCTGGATGGCACCGGAGTCGCGGAACAGACGGATGCCCACGCCCGCGACATCGGTTTCATAGACATTGGAAAAGCCCGCAACCGGCCGGCGCTGCGCTGCATTGACGTACTCGCCGACGGAACGACCACCTGACCAGTCACAGCGGGCAACGCTGTTCTGCTGATTGATCGCCACGCTGATTTCCTTGATCACACCGCCTACGGCGGTGCTTGGCAGGATCACGATCTGCCCCATGTCCATCGTCACGTCCTGAGCGGTAAACCAGCTGGACTGGATACGACAGGAGGCGCTGGCCTGTTGGGCCAGCAGCACGCCGCCAAGCACGGCAAGGGTGGCCAGCGCCTTGCGGCCACGGAAGAGAATCATCGGCATGCTGCCTCCAGCGGGATGAAGCCGGTCTTGGACGCATCGGCGCCCGCCGGTACCTGGTAATCAACCGTGCAGCGCTGGTCAGCACCGGAGCCCCATTCAACCTGCAGGCTGCCCTGGTTCTTCTCGCTGCGCACGTACAGGCGGCCGCCCTGGCTGACCATGCCCACCGGCTGGCCAGTTTCGTCCTTGACCTGCGCGCCGAACGGCAGCGTGCGACCGTCGGCGTTGCGCACCTGGATCAGCAGCGCATTGCCCTTGCGGGTATCGAAGCGCAGGTAGCTGATGGCACCGGCGAACGGAGCGATCGACTGGCTGCTGCTTTCCAGCTCGACATCGTGAGCCATGCCCTGCGGGTCCAGGGTCACGGTGTTGAGGCGATACGGCGACACGTAGGGGACCACGGCGTAACCGCGACCATCGATGCGCAGGCCCGGCGCGTTGCTGACCATGGCATCACGTGCACCCGGTGCCTCGACCAGCACCATGGTTTCACCGCGCTGCGGGGTCAGGGTCACACCACCACTGTGCATGACCAGGCTGCCGTTGGCACCGAACGATGCCTGGCGGAAGTCACGCGAATGGCCGTAGGTCGCGTTCAAAGCGGTGTAGCGGCTGCGGTACTCGGCATTGCCGACGGCGGTGGTGCCACCGTCGCGGGTATCGGACAGGGCCACGCCGTAGCTGAAGTTGTTGTCCACGCCTGCGGCGCCGGTGATGCCTACACGACTGCTGTCGTAGCCACCGCGTTCGCGCACACCGACATCGGCACTGAGCGAGACCGGGCGGGTTCCGCGGCCCAGCGGCACGCTCATCGACAACAGGTACTGGGTATCGGAACGGCCCAGCGCACCTTCTTCGGTACGCAGTGCGGAGAAACCGAAGTTCACCGAGCGCCAGGCGTTGTTGTAGCCCACCTGGTACTGCTTGGCAGTACCGGGGCGATCATAGAAGTCACGCACCGAGCCGGTCACGTACAGCGCGCCCCAGCGACGGCCGAGCGGCTGGTTCAGGGTCAGCTGGAACTGGCTGCGCTGGCGGCCGCGGGTGCTCGGATCGACGCCACGATCATCGGCGTCGCGTGCGTACAGCGCATCCTGCAGGCTGTAGAAGCCTTCAGTGGAATAGCGGTAAGCGGCCAGGGTCAGGTTGGTGCCGGTCTCGCCGATCATGTTGCTGTAGCTCAGGCGCACGCTGGCGCCGGTGCTGTTGCCGTAGTGATCGAACGAGGTGCGGGCATGGGTGACATCGGCGGCGAAGGCACCCAGCGGCGTGGACACGCCGATACCGTACAGCAGCGACAGATAGCCATCGCTCAACGCGCTGCCACCGTACAGGGTCAGCTGGTTGCCGATGCCGCGCTGATAGGTGCCCTGCATCAGCCACGGCTCATCGCGCAGCTGCTTGTTGCGGACCTGGCCGGCAGTAATCGCATAGCGCGACACACCGGCGCGCAGCATCTGCGGCACCGAACCGAACGGAACCTTGAACTCGCGGCGACGGCCATCGGCTTCGACCACGCTCACTTCCAGGTCGCCGCCGTAACCGGTCGGGTACAGGTCGTCGATCACGAAGTTGCCCGGCGACACCGAGGCCGAATAGATCAGCTGCTGGTTCTGGCGGACTTCGACGCGCGCGTTGGTCTCGGCGATGCCACGCACGATCGGCGCGTAACCGCGCAGCGAATCGGGCAGCATGCGATCGTCGCTGGCCAGGCTGGCACCGCGGTAGCCGATCGAATCGAACAGCTCGCCGCTGGTGTAGGCCTCACCCAGGGTGAGCATGCCGCGCACCTGCGGAATACCGCGCTGCGCATAGGTGGCGATGCTCTGCCAATGACGGCCGTCGCCTTCGTTCCAGGTCAGGTTGGAATCGTGGCGGAACTGCCAGCCGCCCAGGTTCAGGCCTGCGTTGAGTCCCAGGTAGGCGCTGCGGTTGCGGTTGCCACCGTCGGTGCGGCTGTCACTGTCGATCGCGTTGAAGCTGTAGCCAACGAAACCGGCATTGATGCCGCGGTCCCACAGTGCGGGATTGACGTAGCCTCGGGCTTCGCGGCGCATGAACGCCTGCGGGATGCTGAGGTCGTAGCGCAGGTTGCCGCTGTCATAGGCGCCGTAGGCGTTGGCCATGCGCTGCTGCACCGGCGCACAGGTGCTCTTGTCCAGCGCTGCGGACGGATCCTGCTGGAGCAGAACCGCTTCGCTGTCCACGCCCAGTTCTTCCAGCGTCGCCACATCCAGGCAGGCATCGACACGGCCCTGCGCATCGGCCTTGAACTGCAGATCGCGGCGGCCCTGCCATGCGCCGTTGACGTAGACGTCGACGCGGTAGTTGCCGGCAACCATCGGGTTGCCATTGGAGAAAGCTGCCAGGTCGACCTGCTTGGCCTGGCCAGACAGGAAGCTGGAATTGAACTGCGCCTGTTCCGGCGCACGCGCCGTTGCCGCACCGCTTTGCGCCATCAGCGCTTGTTCGCCGAGATTGGCCGGTGCAGCCAGTGCCCATCCTGGGCAGGCGACGCCAGCAGCCAACAGGCAAAGCGCCTGATGGATCGACAATGTCAATCTGTTTCCGATCACACTGACATTCCTTCAATTCGCCGCACGGCGGCAGTTGCGGGATGCGCAGGCCAATGGCCCACGCGGCGCTTTCAGCCCCCGGTAGCGGACAGGCGGATCGTGTGTTCGACCCGGCCGCCGTAGTCGTTGATGGTGATGAAGCGGACCTGCTCGATGCCGGCCGGAGCCGCGAAATCGAGGCTCTGCTTCGGTGCAACCATCTTTCCCTGCTCTTCGACCGGTCGTTCGCCGCTGCCGGTCACGGCATGCACTTCAGCCAGGGTCACGTGGAAGGGACTGGGGTTTTCCACCCGCAGGCGATCACCGCTGCGGGTCCAGCGCAGTGCTGCAGGCGCGTCGTTGGCAACGCCCTTCAGGCCCTGCGGCCGGTAAAAAAGTTTGAGGCGCGAACGAAACGCGACCTGCAGGTAGTTCTGTTCGCCACTGTCGGCGCTTTCCGGCGACGGCGGCACATCCAGCACGTTGAGCCAGAACACCGATTCGTGGTCGGTCGGCAGCTGCGCGCCAGAGAAGATCAGGCGCAGCGCCTGGCTGCGACCGGGCTCGACACGGCTGATCGGCGGCGTCAGCACGAACGGTGCATCACTGGTATCAGCGGTCTGGTTGGCGTCGCCACTGTCGACCCACGCCTGCACCAGCGCGGGCGAGTCGCCCACGTTGTCGACCTGCACGGTGACTTCGCGCGATTGCGCCGGGTAGATCACTCGCGTGCCATTGACCACCACGCCGGCCAGAGCGTTCTGGCAGAAGGGCAGCGTGAACGCTGCCAGCAGCAGCGCCCGGGGAAAGATTGCTTTCATCGGAATTACTACGCTCGAGATGTGTGGCCAGGGGCCGCGAAGCACTGGCCGGCGCGTACGCCGGCCAATGCGGGTACGGCTACGATCAGTTGTAGATGATCGTGTACTTGACGTTGCTGGTGACTTCACCGGCAGTCGCGGCGGCGGTCGCGTAGTACTCAGCGTAGTAGTTCAGGTTGGCGGTGCCATCGGCAGCAACGGTCACCCACTGCGAGTTGTCCTGGGCCTGGTTGGCGCCCGAGGCCTTGACCGGCAGGAACTGGTTGTTCGAGCCCAGCAACTGCAGCTGCACGTTGCCGGCAGCATTGGCCGCAGCCTGGTTGTTCAGGCGGCCGCTGTTGAAGTCAACGGTCGAACCCGGCTCGAAGTAGGTAGCGACGTTGCCGGCGCTGCACTTGGTCAGGTTGATCGCGAACGGGGTACGACCAGCGACGGCACCGGCGGCAGCCAGGGTGCTCTTGGACACGGTCGGCAGGTTGACAGAGAAGTCCTTGCCACCCGGGGTCGAGATGGTGCAGGTCTTGTCGGTGACCTTGCCGTTGAAGGTGATGGTGCCGTCGGCAGCATTGGCGGCCAGCGGAGCGGCAGCCAGCATCAGAACCGCGATGAATTTGATCTTGTGCATTGCTTGTACCTAACCCTACTGAAGAGATGGAAAGTAGAGGAGGAAGCAAGGAGCACTGCCGGGCATCGGACCCTTCCTTGCGTCTCACCTGTCGCCGGATTCGGACGTACCTCTCCCTGAATCCGTGACGCAAGTATATGCATAAATGTGACCTAGTTCTCATAATTTTTTATGAACACAACATCTTGACGCCAATAAATTGACGTGATAGCTCAAAAATGGAGGATGCCCGGGAAGCCAAGGCAGGCTTAGCGTGCGACGCAAATGGCACTCGATCGTCGACCGCGTTTGCAGGTAAAAACGGTGTTATTTGACGCGCATCACCCTTCTCAGGTGATGGCCCTAGCAGAACGAAACACTGCCTATCAATGACTGTTCGCGGTTGTCGCTAACTAGGACACACCGAACCAGAGAACGTGTCATGAAGAGCTCGATCCTGCTGTGCGTGGCCTTGATGTCCGTCAGCGCACTGGCCCAGGCCAGCAGCGGAAGCGTCCGCTTCAGCGGTCGCATCGTCGATCCCGGCTGCACGACGCGCCTGTCCCAGCAGGAGCTGAGCCTGGAAGCGTGCCCGCCGTCGGCCAAGGGCGCCAAGGTCGCGGTGACGGCGCTGGGCGAAGGTGAAACGGCAACGCTGCGCGAAGGCGGCCGCCATGGCCAGCAGCTGGCCGTGGCCGCACGCACGATGCGTGCCGGCGACCTGTCGTTCTCCGAGCGCTATCGCCTGGAAGCCTCCCAGCGCCAACCGCTGCGAGGCGCCTATCTGGTGGTGGTCGACTACCCCTGAACCGGGTCCGGCAGTTCGAACACCTGCCGCAGGTAGGACAGGTAACCCGGGTCATCGCACATGCTCTTGCCCGGTGAGTCACTGAGCTTGGCCACCGGCTGGCCATTGCAGCGGACCATCTTGATGACGATGTTGAGCGGGATCGGCCCCAGATCGTTGGTCAGATGGGTACCCACGCCGAACGCCACCTGGCAGCGGCCGCGGAAGTAGTCGTACAGGCGCATCACCTTGGTGATGTCGAGCCCATCGCTGAAGACCAGCACCTTGCTGCGCGCGTCGACGCGGCGCTGCTGGAAGTGGGCCAGCATGCGGTCGCCCCAGTCGAACGGGTCGCCGGAATCATGGCGCACGCCATCGAACAGCTTGCAGAAATACATGTCGAAGTCGCGCAGGAACGCATCCAGCCCGACCACGTCGGACAGCGCGATGCCGAGGTCGCCGCGGTACTCGCGCGCCCACGATTCCAGTGCCGCTACCTGCGAATCGCGCAGGCGCGGGCCCAGCGCCTGGAATGCCTGCAGGTATTCGTGGGCCATGGTGCCGTGCGGGGTCATGCCGTACAGGCGGGCGAAGTGCACGTTGCTGGTGCCGACCAGCTGTGGGCCCAGCGCGTCGCGCAGCAGCGGCAGCAGGCGCGCATGCCAGTCGCGCGAGTAGCGGCGGCGGCTGCCGTAGTCGGCGATGCGGCACTGTTCGAAACCGGGGGTATCGCGCAGCAGTGCGGCCTTGGCCTGCAGGCGGCGCTCGCCCTCGGCGAAATCGGCCGTGGTGGTGTTGCGGAACCAGACTTCGTTGATGATCGCCAGCAACGGCACTTCGAACAGGATGGTGTGCAGCCACGGACCGGTGATGTCCAGTTCGATCTCGCCGGGCACGGTCTTCGACGCACGCAGCTGGATGTACTTGCGGTCCAGGTGGAACAGGCCGAGGAAGTCGGCGAAATCCGGCTTCACGAAGCGCAGGCCACGCATGTAGTCCAGCTCTTCATTGCTGAAGCGCAGGCTGCACAGGTGGTCGATCTCCTCATCGATCTGGTCGATGTAGCGGGCCAGTTCGATACCGGGGGTGCGGCATTTGAAACGGTATTGAACCTGCGCGCCGGGGTGCTGGTGCAGCACCGCCTGCATCATGGTGAACTTGTACAGGTCGGTGTCGAGCAGGGACTGGATGATAGGCATGGCTGGAATTATGCGCCTGTAGGGGTGAACCGGGGTCCGCGGGGAGGTGGAGCCCTATCGCACGGCGTGGCTCTGCAGTAGATCCACGCCATGCGTGGATGATCCTGAGGCAGCGTGTTACAGCGACCTGCGCAGCAGCCTCGGTACCTGCACCAGCGCGTGGGCCCAGATCGCGCCCCACACTGCCACCCGCACCGGCAACGAGCGCTGCGGCGCTTCGAACTTGCTGAAGTAGCGCCACAGCCCGCGATGCTTGTGCCATTCCACGAAGAACGGGCGCGAACGGCTGGACACCCCGCGCACGTGGGTCACCTTCAGGTCGTTGGCGATGGCGACCACGCCACCGGCCTCACGCACGCGGCGGCACAGGTCCAGGTCTTCGGCATGCAGCCGGTAACCGGCATCCCAGCCGCCGATGCGATCAAACAAGGCGCGCGGCATCAGCAGCAGCGCACCGGACAATGCCGGTACCTGCTGCAACGGCTGCACCGGGTCGCGGGCAATGGCCAACCGCGCGCCGCGCCCGGGCGAGCGCAGCATGGCGAGGAAGTCCGGATCACGACGCCTTACCGCGTCATCGGCCTGGCCGTGCTCGTCCACCTGCTCCACGCCCAGCAGGCAATCGCCCACCGCAGCGGCACGGTCACGCAGTGCGGCGAGGGTATCGATTTCGACCATCAGGTCAGGATTGATGAAGGCCAGCCACGGGCTGCGTGAATCAGCAGCGCCCTGGTTGTTGGCTGCGGCGAAACCGGGATTGTCCGGGTTGGCAATGAAACGCACGCGCGGATCGTGGCTGGCGTGGCGCTGTATGACTTCCAGGGTGTCATCCAGCGAACCGTTGTCGATCACCCGGATCTCGGCCACGTCCTGCGCCTGGCGCAGTCGTGACAGGCAGGCATCGATGGTGCTGCCGCTCTGGTAGGTGACGACGATGGCGGCAATGGCGGAATTCAAACAGGCGGCTCCAGCGGTGATGACGGCACGAACAGGTCGCCCTGCCCGCGCGGCATTATCGCCTGCTGCAGGTTGTGCTGCAGGTCCTGGCGCAGCGTGTGCAGCGGATCATGCATCAGGAAGTCAGCCAGCCGCGGTACCCAGCCCGGCCAGCGCGCGGCCAATGCCTCCAGGTCGCCGTCGCGGCTGGGCGCTTCACTGGCACGGCTGACGAAGGCGTTTTCGCACAACACGTTGCGCCAGCCGAGGCCGGCCATGCGCAGGCTCAGATCGACCAGCGCCGCGTTCCAGCCCAGGTAGCTTTCTGCATCCAGGCCACCGGCACGCCGCCGCGCATTGGCGCGCACCAGCACCGCATGAGTGACTGCCGAGGGGAGTTCAGGATGCAGGGTCGGCAGCGCCGCGCAGACGTGGGCCAGCAGCGCCGGGTCGCTCGGCTCGGGGTTGAGTTCACCCAGCCGCGGCCAGGCAGCGGTTTCGCCCACATTGCACCACGGCGTGGCGGTGGCGATGGCGGCGTCACGCGCAAACGTGGCCTGCAACTGCTGCAGCCATCCCGGTGCAGGCACGCTGTCCGGGGCCAGCACCGCGACGTCCAGGCCGTCGCAGGCACGCAGCATTTCGTCCAGATGGGCGACCTCGCCGAGGGGTCTGGCGCGGCGGGTGTATTCGGCCTGCAGCGGCGTATGTGCCAGCCAGTGTTCGACCACCGCCTGTGCACGTGGCCCGGCCTGTGCGTCATCGCCCAGCCAGATCGATGTCCCCGCTGCGGTACCGGCATCGAGCGCGGCCAGGCAGCGGTCAAGCACCGCGTCGTCCACGCCGAGCGGCAACAACACGATCGCCCCCATCCCGCCTCCGTGGTTGTCGGTGGCCACAGCGTAGCATCGGGTGGGTGTCGGCCGGGCTGCACCCGGCACCGGCCGAAGCCGACGCCGAAGCAACGGCAACAGCGGGGATTCCGTGGGATGGCGGGGTGGGTCCGGTTGCGGGGGACGCCGTAAACCCATCCCTGGGGGCTTGGCCGCGGCATCCATGCCGCGGACACCCCCGCAACCGGACCCACCCCGCCTTCGACGGTTTTCCGCGAACTGTCGGAACGACTCTTGGGATCAGATCCGTTTTCCGCAGGAAAACGGATCTGATCCCAGATTCATTTCGATATCTGACAGATGTGTCGACCAAGGTCGACACCTACCCACAGCAGCAGGAAACTGTCGAAGGCGGGGCACTGTGGGTTTGCGGGGTGTGAGCCGCATGGATGCGGCGACCAAGCCTACATAGACGTATTTACGGCGTCCCCGCAAACCCACAGTGCCCCGCCCTCCCCCAGTAAACCCGCTGTTGCTGTTGCTGCTGCCGTTGCTTCGGCTTCGGCGGGTGCCGGGTGCAACCCGGCCGAACCCCCTTACTTCTTTGAGCCCGGCTGGTTCAGCGGCTCCATCGCGCGGAAGCGCTGGCTGTATTCGTCGGTCAGGGTGCGTGCTTCCTGGCCGTTGCGGACGATGGTCGGGGTCAGCAGCACGATCACTTCCGAACGACGGCTGGTGCGGCTCTTCTGGCCGAACAGTGCACCCAGCACCGGAATCCGGCTGAGGCCGGGAATGCCGCTGCTGCCATCAGTGGCCGAATCGGTGATCAGGCCAGCCAGCATGATGGTGTCCCCGCTCTGCACCGCCGCCTCGGTGGCCAGCTTCTTGGTGGAGATGCGCGGATTGCAGTTGCGCTCCTGCGGATTGCAGTTCTCCGGTACGTCGGAGGCGCTGCTGATCTCCTGCACGATATCCAGGAACACCGTTCCGTCGCGGGTTACGCGCGGGCGCACCTTCAGGATCACGCCGGTGTCGATGTACTGCACCGAGCTGTAGCTGCTGGTGCCGATGCCGGTGTTGACCGTGGTGGTATTGATCGGCACCTTGTCGCCCACGTTGAGCGTGGCCTCGGCGTTGTTGCGCACGAACACCGAGGGCGTCTGCAGCAGGCGCACGTCGGTGACCTTGTCCAGCGCACTGACCACGGCGGCGCCGTTGTGGCCGGTGAACGCCCAGTTGGCACCGTCGGTGCCGGTCACCGCGCCGGCGAAGGTGTTCCAGGAACCGCCGGCCATCGCCGGCAGTGACAACCCGGACAGCGCACCGGTCAGCGCGCGCCCTGCTACGGCGTTGTCGAAGTACCAGTTCACGCCGTACTTCAGGTCGCCGGTCAGCCCGACCTCGGCCACCTGCGCCTCGATATGCACCTGCAACGGCATTACGTCCAGCTTTTCGATCACCTCGCGGATCGAGCGCCAGGCCTGCGGCGTCGAACGCACCAGCAACGTGTTCGTCTCTTCCACCGCCGACACGCCGACACGATCGCCTTCCACTTCCAGGCTGATGCTGACGTTGCCCGACTGGCGCTGCGGCAGGTTCAGGGAACCGGAGCTGCCGCCGCCACTGCTGCCGCTGCTGCCACCCACCGTGTTGTTGAAGCTGCTGCCGTTGTTGGCGTCCATGCCGCGGTCGCCATCGCTGCCCAGCTGCGACGGAATGGCGCCCGGCGCCAGCGATGCCGGGCCGGCGCCGCTACGGTTGCCGCTGCTGGCGAAGGCTTCGCTGAGGCGTTCTGCCAGGTCGCGGGCCTTGATGTAACGCAGTTCATGCGAGAACAGGCGCGCGCTGCCACCGGCGGTATCGATGCGGTCCAGCCACTGCTGGATCTGGTCCAGATAGCGCACCTGCGGGGTGATCACCAGCACGGCGTTGGCGTTTTCCAGCGGCAGGAAACGGAACATGCCGGCGCTGGGCGTCTTGCTCTCCTCGCCGAATACCTTTTCCAGATCGGCCGCGACCTGCTCGGCCTTGCCGGACTGGATCGGGAACACGCCCACCGACATGCCCGAGAGCCAGTCGACGTCGAAGATTTCGACGGTATGCAGGTAGTTCTCGAGTTCGGCACGGGTGCCGCCCAGGGTGATCACGTTGCGGCCGCTGTCGACGTTGACGATGGCATTGGGCCGCGCATAGGGCTCCAGCACCTTCTTCATCTCGGTGGCGGAGATGAACTGCAGCGGCACCACGCGTACTTCAAAGCCGCGTGCGCTGGAGGCGGGCGCGGTGCTCGGCGCCACGGTGCCGGCCAGTGCCTGGTCGGCGGCAACGATGTTGTAGCGGCCACCGCTGTAGACCATGCGGGCGTTGTTCCAGCCCAGCACCATCTCCAGCAGGTTCAGTGCCTGTGCCGGCGATACCGGCTTGGGCGTGGCAAGAGTCACTGTGCCCTGCACCCCCGGGGCAATCACGTAGTTCTGGCCGAGCATGTCACCGAGGATGGCCTTGACCACCGCGTGTACCGACTCGCCTTCGAAGTTGAAGGTGGCTTCGCCGGAGCTGGCCGCATGCAACGCAGGCGACGGCTTGCGCGCGGCCTCGCGGTTGATCATGGTGCCGGTGCCACGGCGGATCACCGCCTGCGGCGTCCCCTGGGCTTGATCGGCCGCTTCGGTCTGCGCATCGGTGGCGGCCTGACCGGCGCTGGCCGATGGCTGCAGGTTGCCGTTGCGTTGCACATGCGGGGCGGACACGGTGCTGCAGCCGACCAGCAGTGTCAGGGCAAGGGACCAGGGAAGAAAACGCAGATTCATGCATTCACTCTATCGGTTGGTGCCATCGCCCGGGGGCGGCGACGGTTGTTGCTGCTGTTGCTGCAGCTGACGGCGGCGGGCCTGGATGCGTTCGCGGATGGCCTGCATCTGCGCTTCGCTGGGACCGTTGGTGTTGGCAGGTGGCGCGGCGGCCGCGGCCGGTGCAGGCGACGCGGGAGCCACGTTGCCATCGGTGGCACGTTGGTTGGGCTGGGTCTGGCTGGGCGCCGGCTGTGGCGGCGGCGGCGGAACCACCGCGCCGGGCACAGGCGGTGCGCCATTGGCCCCGCGCAGGACCGTCGGCGCTTCACCGCCCTGGCCATTGAACACGGCCAGCTCCAGCACCTGACTGCCACTGGAGCCGATCACCGTGGCCTGGCGTGGTTCCAAGGCGACCAGTTGCCAGCCATCGACGGCATCGCCATTGAGGCGCAGGCGCAGCGAGCGGCCCTGCTCGGTGGTGAAGGTGGCCATGCTGAAATCACGGGTGAGCAGCACGCCGGTCAGGCGCAGCGCGGGACTGGCGGCGGCTTCGCTGCCCCCCAGCAGATACGGGCGCGGCTTGCGGTCCTCTGCGAACAGGGGCCGCTCGCTGATCACGCTGTAGCTGTCTGCGCCGGCCATGCGTTCGGGCGCCAGCACGGGCAACGCCGGCAGCGCGGCCTGGGCATCGCCCTCCGTGCTGACCGTGGGCAGGTGGCTGCCAAGGCCGAAGCCGGTGGCCAGCCAGGTCGCAGCGGCCCATCCGGCCACCGCCAGCAACAGCCCGGTGCGCAGGTTGATCTGTTCAAGCTTCATCGGCCACCTCCTGCGCATCGGCAGCAGGCTGCTCCGCCGGTGCCGGCGGCGACACCACCGGCGCCGCCGCAGGTGGCGTGGCCACGGGCGCTGTGGCGGGATCGGCAGCCGCACCTGGCAACAGGTAGCCGGCCAGCTCGAAGGACACATCGAGACCGAGGCCGGATTCGTTCGGCGATTGCTGGAAGCGCTGTGCGATCAGGTTGAGGTTGTCCACGAACAGGCGCGGGCTGCCGGTCTCCAAGCTGTGCAGGACGGTGGCCAGTTCGGCCACGCCACAGCGCAGGCGCACCTGCATGGCCACACGGACGAACGCAGCATCGCGACGGTTGTCGCTCAATGGCGTGCGGTTGCTGATGGTGCAGCTGCGGTTGCCCGGGCTGGCCATCGCCACCGCATCCTGCAGGCGTGCGCCGAGCGCGGCCGCAGCGGCCTCGGCGGTGGCTTCCTGCAGGAATCCCGGGCGCTGCTGCAGGGCGTCGCGGGTCGCGCGCAGCCGCTGTTCGATCTGCGGCTGCTGCTGCAGCTGCGCCTGTACGCGCTGCTGGCGTTCGCGCAGGGCAGCGGCATCGGCGTCGATCGCGAGCAATGGCTGGGTGAACCACGGGTGCACCAGCAGCAGGTAGGCCAGGCCCAGCACTGCCAACAGCAGTGCCAGTGCCAACCAGCGGTCACGGCGTGCGCTTGGCATCGGCATGGGCCGCCTCCGTGGTTTCAGTCGCGGCGGCTGCGGGCGCAGGTGCGGCCGAAGGCAATGGCTGCAGCTCGGCGGTCAGGGTGAAGCGGTCGCGGCCACTGGCGGCACCATCGGCCTGCAGCACGCCGGTGAGGTTGACCTTGCGCCATTGCGGCGCGTCCTGCAGCAGCGGAACCAGCTGCGATGCTTCGCTGCTGAGGCCGATCAGCTGCAGGCTGTTGTTCTCGATCGCCAGTTTTTCCAGGTAGGTGCCATCGGGCAGGCGCCGGGTCAGCTCGTTCCACACTTCGACGGTACTGGCGCGCTGGTTGCGTTGTGTTTCCAGGAACGTCGCGCCATCCAGCAGCGCCTGCAGCTGGCTGCGTTCGCTGGCAACACCACGCGCGCTGCGGGCGCTGCGCTCGACGTCTTCGCGCAGCGCATCGACAGCAGCGCGGCGGTTGTCCAGCAGCTGCATCGCCGCCAGCACCAGCATCACCAGCGCCGCTGCGGCAAGCAGCAGGTTCCAGCGCCGCATCGGGTCCGGCCGCTGCTGACGCTGCGCGGGCGGCAGCAGGTTGACCTGCAACGTGCGGCCCTGTGCATCGATCGCATCAACACCGGCCAGCGCGTCAGCCCAGTCGCCGATCTGCGCACGCCAGTCATCGACCTGACGCAGCGGCCACGCCACCAGTTCCACCTGCAGCAGGCCTTCGCCGGCACTGCCCAGTTCACGGATGTCATAGCTGACCTGGCTGGCTTCGAACGGTGTCTGCCGGTCGATCTCGTAGCCGACCACCGCGCGCAGACGGTCACCGGCCGCGGCGGGCAGGCGCAGCGTGCGCCGCAGAACCTGCCCGGCGGGCAGCAGCCACACCCGTGGCAGGCTGCGCAGGCGCGGCTCCAGCACGCGGTCCAGGTCCGCCGGTTGCAGCGGCCACGGAAGACGGGCCACGGGCTCGAGGCCGTCACCGGTTTCGCGCCAGACCTGCAGCTGCCCGTCTTCGCACTGCAGCAGCAGGCGGGTCTGCGACCAGCCCAGCGCCCATTGCCAGCGCATCGGCACCCAGGCCAGCAACGACTGCCGCCACCAGCGCAGGAAACGGCCGGCACCGGGGCCGATCTGGCCCTGCACCTGCCGCAGACTGTCCTGCCAAGCCGTCATCTTGCTGCCATTCCCTGCTCCCAGCGAAGCACTGTGTAGGTCCGGCCGGGCACCCCGCCCGATCCGTTGCGCACCACCGCCTGCAGCACCGACAGACGTCCGCTGCCGTCAGTGGCGCGGGACTCGATACTATAGGTGCCACTGCTGCTGGCAAGCGCCGATGCACCCGCAGCGTTATCTCCGTCACGCTCCTGCTGGGCGCGTTGCGCCAGCAGTTGTTCCGCATCCAGGCCCATTGCCGTCAACACCGGGCCACTGGCGAAGCGTGGATCCGGACGCGCCTGCCGGCTGTAGAGCGTCAGGTGCGGCAGCATCACGGCGTACAGCGACCCGCGCATTCCCAGCACCCGCTGCAGTTCGCCCAGGGTTTCAAAGCGCTTGTTGCGCGGGCCATAGGGCAGGCCCGCGGCGGCGTACTCGGGTGCTTCGGCACCGCCACCCGGCTGCAGCAGGCTGTCTTCGTCGCGCCAGTCGATGATCGCGCCGGCCAACTGCCTGGCGGTTTCAGCCGGCTCGCCCAGTGCCTGCATGAATGCGGACAGCAGGGCCGCATCTGCCAGGTTGAGGTTGATCTTGCCGTTCTCGTCCAGCACCCGGATCTCGATGCGGGCCTCGTCGAACTGCCAGCGATAGGCGCGGCCGTCGGCCTGCCACGGCGGACGCTGCGGGTCTGGCTGCAGCCGCAGCAGCGCGTATTCCAGGCCCGCGCGCGCGCGCTCCTGGCCGCGTGCATCATCACCGAGCACCCGCTGCTGCAGGTGCTCGACCCGTGCGCTGAGCGCAAAAGCGCCGACCAGCGCGGTCATCAGCGCGATCAGCCACAGCACCAGTACCAGCGCGGCACCGCGTGGACGCTTCATCGCGCGCCTCCGCTGCCGCCGGCGCGCAGTGCCACCACCAGCGGCGGCCACGGCGTGCCCCTGCTTGGCACGATCTGCACTTCCACCAGCAGCGGCAGGCGCCGGGTGTCATCCCAACGGGGCAACCATTCGGTCATCTGCCCGTTGCTGGCGTCGACACCGCGATAGCGCAGCCGTACGTCCTTCAAGTCCTCCGCCAGCACTTCGGGCGGGCGCGGCGGGTTCTCTTCGATGCGCTCGCCTTCCTGCAGCAGTACCAGCTCCAGCAGCAAGCGGCGGTGGCCAGCTGCGCCATCCACCTGCAGCGCATGCAGGTACGGGCCGCCGCGACCGAGATAACCCGGCAGATCGGCAACGAATTTCATGCCCTGATCGTCGCCCTGGAAGAACACCGGTTCACGGGTGGGATCGGGCACTTCCAGCGGGCTGCGCAGGGCGCTGGCGAGCTGGCGCCGCAGCAGGGCCTGCACTGCGCGCATGCGTTCGCTCTGCGCGGCAATCTGCTCACCGCGCTGGCTGATCGCCATCGCCGAGCGCACGCTGGCGAACGCCAACGCCAGGCCGCCAGCCAGAAGCACGGTGGCCAGCATGACTTCGATCAGGGTGAAGCCCCGCGCGCGGCGCCTCATCGCGCATTCTCCAGCGCAGGGGGCAACAGACGCAGGCTGCGCCAGCGCAACTGCTCGCGCTCGCTGTCGCCCCACCGCACCTGCAGCTGCAGTTCCGCCAGCCACGGTGCGCCCGGCGACTGCGCAGCGGGCAGCGCACCACTGCGCGGCTCGGCCCAGGGCTGCACCTGCAGCTGCCAGTGATATCGCCCCTGCTCCCACTCGCCCTGTTGGCTGCCGGCCTGCAGTGGCGCTTCCACCCCAGCGGCAGCCAGCAACGACTGCGCGTGCAGCACCGCGCGCGTGCGCAGCTCGGCATCACGCACCTGGCGCGCGCCACCGGACAGGCTGCCGAGCAACAGCGTCAGTGCCAACCCAAGCAGTGCGAAGGCAACGATCACTTCAAGCAGGGTGAAGCCACGGGCGCGCGACCTCATTGCGCCCGCCATGGTCCGGAACGGACTTCACCGGTCAACCAGCCCACATCGATGCGCCACTCGGCACTCTCCAGCTGCAAGCGGATACGGCCGCCGCTGGAGCCACCGTCGGGATGGAATTCGATCACGCCCTGACCGGGTGCGGTGGCCAGCTGCGCGGCACCTTCGAACTGCACCTTCAGCTTGGCCGGCACTTCACCGTGGCGCTGGCTGGCGCCCTGCCAGCGATGCTGCGCCGGTTCGATCACGAAGCGCTGCGGCTCGCCGCGGGCAATCGCCTGCGCGCGCACCATGCGCAGCTGGTTGGCGATGTCCTTGCCGGCACTGCGCAGCTGCATGCCGGCAAAGCCGCGCGACATGCCAGCGGCGGTGATCAGGCCGATGGCCGCGATCAACGCGATCACCAGCAGCATTTCCAGCAGCGACAGGCCCGCTGCGCGCCTGCCGTGCAGGCGCGGGCGTGACAACCGGCGCGGCAGGAAAAGCAGCATGCGCGCTTACGGCTGGTAACGGATGTCAGCGTCGACGCTGCTGCCGCCGGCCTTGCCATCCTTGCCCAGGCTGATCAGCTCATACGCCTGGCCTTCGCCCGGTGCGCGGTACTCCAGCGCGTGGCCCCACGGGTCGTTTAGGTCGGCGGGCTTGGCATACGGGCCCAGCCAGCCACCGACGCCGGCCGGTGCGGTCACCAGGTCGTTGAGCGAGGCGGGCAGCTTGCCGGTGTCGATCTGGTAGTTGTCGACCTTGGAGGCCACGGTCTGCACCTGCGCCTTGGCGATGTTCGCCTTGCCACGGTCGGCGCCGCCGAGCACGCGGCTGGCGACCAGGGTCAGCACCGCGCCGATCAGCACGATGACGATGATGATCTCCAGCAGGCTCATGCCCGACTGGTGGCGTGCGGCAGTGAAGGAAAGGCGGATCGGTCGACGGGAAGCAATCATGGTCGGTCCTTTCAGGTACGGGATGTCGGGGTTGCGAAGGAGGCCATCGTCAGCCGATGGCGTTGGTGAGGTCGTACAACGGCACCAGCACGGCCACGATCACCGCACCGACCACCGAGGCCAGCACCAGGGTGATCGCCGGCACCATCGCCGCCAGCAGGCGGTCGATGCGGCGAGCGCTGTCCTGTTCGAAAGTATCAGCAGCTTTCAGCAGCATGGTATCGAGCGCGCCGGACTCCTCGCCGACCTGGATCATCTGCAGGGCCAGCCGGGGAAAGCGCTTGCCGCGCGACAGCGCCAGCGACAGGCCGGTGCCGTTCTTGACCTCGTCGGCGGCGGTTTCCAGATCGGCCGCCAGCGCACGGTTGCCGAGCACGTTGCGGGCGATGCCCAACGCCGCCAGCAGCGGCACGCCGTTGCGCAGCAGTGTTCCCAGGGTGCGCGCCAGTCGCGCGGTTTCCAGTTCGCCCAGCAGGCGGCCGATGCCGCGGCGCTGCAGCAGCCAGCCATCCAGCGCCAGCCGGAACGCGGGCTGCCGCGCCTTGCGTTCGAACAACAACAGCAGCACGCCCGGCACCACCAGCAGCAGCACCCACCAGTCGCGTACGAACAGGCCCAGCTGCAGCACCAGGTTGGTGAACCACGGCAACGCCACGTCCAGGCTTTCGTACATCTGTGCGAACTGCGGCACCACATAGCCCAGCAGGAACAGCAGCGCACCGCCCACCACCACCAGCAGGATCGCCGGGTACACCAGCGCGTTGATCACCTTGCCCTGCAGCGCACGGCTGCGTTCAAGGTAATCGGCCAAGCGCTGCAGCGTGTCGTGCAGGCTGCCACCGGCTTCACCGGCGCGCACCATGTTCACGTACAGGCGCGAGAACAGGCCGTGCTGGCGCTCCAGCGCGGTCGACAACGGCGCGCCACCGCGCACCACGTCGCGGATGTCGGTGATCGCGCGGCGCGAGCGCTCGTCTTCGGGCAGGCTGAGCAGGATCGACAGCGCGCGGTCCAGCGGCTGCCCGGCACCGAGCAGCGTCGCCAGCTGCTGGGTGAACTGCAGCAATGCCGCGCCCTGCAGCGGACGCTGGCGGAACAGGCCGCGCAGGCTGCTGCCGCCAACCGCACCACCGTCGGCCAGCTGCGTTTCCATCGGCAGATGGCCCTGGTCCTGCAGGCGAGCGACCAGCTCGGCCTCGCTGGCCGCTTCCATCTGCCCGTCGAACACTTCACCGTGTGTATTCAGAGCCTTGTAACGGTAGTTCGGCATGTCAGCGTCGTCCCTGCCCGCGCATCAGCCTTCCTCGGTCACGCGCAGGACTTCCTCAAGGGTCGTCTGCCCGCTCAGGGCCTTGCTCAGGCCATCCTCGTACATGGTGCGCATGCCGGCTTCACGGGCGATGCGTTCGATCTCGCCCATGCCATCGCGACGCATGACCGCACGCCGCAGCGCGTCGTTCATCACCAGGAATTCCATGATGGTGGTGCGCCCCAGGTAGCCGGTCGGCGCCAGTGCCGACGGCTTCGGCCGATACAGGTGGATCGTTCCCTGCGGCTGCAGGCGACGCAGGTCGAAGCGCTCGATCTCTTCCGGCGAGGCTTCATAACGCTCGGCGTGGGTCGGTTCCAGCCGGCGCACCAGGCGCTGGGCCAGGATGCCGTTGATGGTGGAGGTGAGCAGATAGTCTTCCACGCCCATGTCGAGCAGGCGGGTGATGCCGCCCGCGGCATTGTTGGTATGCAGCGTGGACAGCACCAGGTGGCCGGTCAACGCCGACTGGATCGCGATGCGCGCGGTTTCCAGGTCGCGCATTTCGCCGATCATGATGATGTCCGGATCCTGGCGCACGATGCTGCGCAGCGCATTGGCGAAATCCAGCCCGATCTGCGGCTTGGCCTGGATCTGGTTGATGCCCTCGATCTGGTACTCGACCGGATCTTCAACGGTGATGATCTTGACGTCGGCGGTGTTGAGCTGGCTCAGCGCGGTGTACAGCGTGGTGGTCTTGCCCGAACCGGTGGGGCCGGTCACCAGCAGGATGCCGTGCGGCTGTTCAAGCACCTTGCGGAACTGCGGCAGGAAGGCATCGGTGAAGCCCAGCCGGTGGAAGTCGAACACCACCGTCTCGCGATCGAGCAGGCGCATCACCACGCTTTCGCCGTGCGCGGTGGGCACCGTGCTGACACGCAGGTCCAGTTCCTTGCCCTGCACGCGCAGCATGATGCGGCCGTCCTGCGGCAGGCGGCGCTCGGCGATGTTGAGCCGGGCCATGATCTTGATGCGGCTGATCACCGCGGCGGTCAGGTTGGCCGGCGGACTCTCGCCTTCGACCAGCACGCCATCGACGCGGTAGCGCACTTTCAGCCGGTTCTCGAAAGGCTCGACGTGGATGTCCGATGCGCGCAGTTCGACCGCGCGCTGGATCACCAGGTTGACCAGGCGGATCACCGGCGCTTCCGAGGCGAGATCGCGCAGGTGCTCGATATCGTCCACTGCACCGCCTTCGCCATCGGCGGTTTCCACGATCGCCCCCATCGCGCTGCGGCCCTGGCCGAACCAGCGCTCGACCAGGTCATCGATCTCGGCGCGCATGCCCAGCAGCGGCGTTACCGGCACGCCCAATGCCAGCTGCACGGCCTGCTGCGGGTACGGATCGTGGGCGTCGGCCAGCCACAACTGCACGCCGTGTTCATCCAGCGCCAGCGGGCATACGTGGAACTGCTTGAGGAAGCGCAGCGACAGCGGCAGGCCTTCGGCCAGTGCCTGCGGCGGCGATTCAGGCAGCTGCCGTCCTTCCAGCAGCGGCAGGCCCAGCACATCAGCGCTGGCCTGCGCCTGGTCACGTTCGGACACCAGCCCAAGCCGGACCAGCAGGCCGAGCAGGCTGCCACCGGCCTCGGCATGCAGTGGCCGCGCACGCGCCAGATCTCCTTCCTTGAGCCGACCACGTGCCAGCAGCGCATCGAGGATGCGGCCTTCAGTGTCGTCGATGGCGGTGGCAGCGAGCGCGTTCACGTGACTCTCCTGTCGATCGTCCCGACTTTAGCAGTTAAGCCGTGGTTTCCACCCTCTCCGATTCTTCTTTCGTAAAAAGACGAAGCCCGTCACACAGGTGACGGGCCTCGCTTATTCATTTACGACAGTCGGTTATTACTGGGTCGCCAGAATGCTCACCCCGCTGTAAGCGGCCTCACCCACCACCTTGATGTAGTAGGTACCGGCCACCGGCTTGGCTACGCGCACGGTTTCGGTATTGCCCGGGCGGGTCGACTTGGCATCGTTGTCGGTCGCGGTGGGCACGCGGCCCTGCGCCAGATACACCGACACGTTGCCGCTGCCGCCGTAGGTCAGCACGCTCAGCGTCTTGCCGGCCGCCGCTTCGAAGGTGTAGACGGTTTCGCTGGCGGCCGCACCGGCCAAGCCACCCACGGTCACCTTGTTGGTCAGCGGAATGCCTTCCGGCTCGCAGTTCTCGGTGCACGGCTCCTTCAGCGCGGCATCCAGCGCGGCCTTGGCATCGAGGATGCCGGTGCCGATCGGGGTCGCCGCCGGGATGGTCACCGGGAACTTGCGCGCGCTCTGCTTCAGCAGCGTTTCCAGCGCGGCCGGGGCCAGCGGTTCCTTGCCCTTGGCGATCAGCGCGCTCTGCACCATGGCAGCCACGGCGGCAACGTGCGGCGAGGACATCGACGTGCCGCCCTTGCCCATCAGCACCCACTCACCGGCGTCCGGGGTGGTTTCCGAACTGGAGCCGACCTGCCAGATGTAGCCGTTCGGGTTGCCGTCGACGCTGCCGCCACCGCCCGGGGCCGACAGGTCGACCGCGGTGCCGTAGTTGGAGTAATAGGTGATGCCACCGGTGACACGGGTCGCACCCACCGCCACCACGTTGTTGCAGCTGGCCGGACGGTACTTGGATGCGTTGTCGGTTTCGTTGCCGGCCGCGACCACCACCAGGGTGCCGCGCGACACCGCGCCGTTGATCGCGTCCTGGTAGGCGGCATCGCATGCGCCGCCACCGCCCAGACTCATGTTGATGATCTCGGCCGGGTTGGTGTTGGCCGGAATGCCCGGCACGGTGCCACCGGAGGCCCAGGTGATGGCGTCACTGATGTCGGCCAGGGTGCCACCGCACTTGCCCAGCACGCGCACCGGCAGCACCTTGGCCTTGTAGGCCAGGCCCGCCAGGGCGCTGCCATTGTTGGTCACTTCGGCAATGGTGCCGGCAACGTGCGTGCCGTGCCAGGAACTGCCTTCCGGTTCAGAGCCGGTGTAGCACTCGTTGGCCGTTTCCACCCAGTCACCGTAGTCGGTGGCGCCGGGCGCGCGGCCGTCGTTCGGGCGGCGCGAGGATTCCTTGTCACTGATGAAATCGTAGCCTTCCAGCAGGTTGCTGCCGAAGTCCGGCACGCCCGGCAGGATGCCGGTATCGAGCACGGCGACCACGATGCCCTCGCCCTGCGAGAGATCCCATGCGGCCGGGGCGTTCACGCCACCGGTGGCATTGAAGAAGTTCCACTGGTACTGCGCGTAGTTGGGGTCGTTGGGCACCAGTGCCGGCTGCGCGTTGGTGGCACGCAGGTCCGAACGCTGCAGGCGCACGTTGGCCACCGCGTACTGCACCGACGGATCGGCATTCAGCTCAGCCAGCACCTTCTGCATGTCGGCCGAGCCCAGCTTGGACTTCAGGCGGATCAGGTCGCCACCGGCACCGAGCTTGCGCTCCACCAGCGGAGACAGTGCCGCGGCGCGGCTGGTGGTGCCGCTGCTGACGATGGCACGCGACAACGCCGACTGCACGACCGAGAGCTTGGTCGAACGATCGCTGGCGGCAGCAGTGCCGTTGCGGTACTTCACGATGATGCCGTCCACGCTCTGCTGGGCAGTGCTGGCCACGCGTGCCGGTTCCTTGGCCACGCCCGGCTTGGCCGCATGCGCCGCACCGACGCCGACAGTCAACGACAGCACGGCGGCAGCCAGCACATTGATGCGAAGGGTCTGCTTCTTGGTCACGTTCGAAATCCTCTTCAAGGTCATGGTTGAGCTTTCCTTCTCCGCCCGTTGCACGGACGGAGCTCACTACGGCCATCACTCCCTGCGACTGCCCTGGCTGGCCCACCAGGGTTGCCGTGCCACGCCCCTTTGGCGCTCACTGCTCGACGTGCCGATGGGGCTCCCCACCGGCACGTTGTTGCGCACTTACCAGCCGAAGCCGGCACCAACGCCGACCGAGCTGTCATCACTGCTGAAGGCACCACCGATGGTGACCGTGGCGCGATCGCTGATCGCACGCTGGTAGCCCAGCGACATGGCCGACTCGCCGCCCTGGAAACCGATGCCGACGCCGACCCGGTTCTGGGTACGGATGCCGGCGGCACTGGTGGCCATGTTGAGCATCGCCGAGCTCATCGCGCCCTGACGGTCGATGCGGCGATCCATGTGGCGCAGGCGTCCATCAACTTCGCCCTTGAACACATCGAAGCTGTCGGTGACCGCCTGCACGCGGCTGTCGGTGTAGCTGTTGGCGGTGGTGATGCCACGGTCCAGCTGGCCCTTGTTGACCGCATCGGTTGCGGTGGTACCGGCCGCCACGTTGGTGACCTGGCGTTCGTTGCCCTCGCTGCCGACCGAGACGGTGTTGGCGCGATCGGCAACCGAGCCCTGGCCCAGCGCCACCGCATTGGCCGCCGTTGCACTCGCACCCTGGCCGACCGCGGTGGACGATGCACCACTTGCGACAGCGCCATCCCCCATCGCGACGGCGTTGATGCCACCGCCTGCGACCAGTGCTGGCTGCGCACTGCCTGCGCTGGCTGCGGTCGGGGTGCCCTGCACACGGGCAGTGGCCGTTGCCGATCCGCTATCCGCCAGGCTCGCATCGGCGCTGGCCGAAGCCGTGGCCGCGCTGGCCGCGTCGGCGTCCAGCGGAGCGGCCATCGAACGCAGGCTGGCCGCGCCGGAACGCGTGCCGCTGGCGGTACGACGATCGATCTCGCTGACCTTGCGGTCCAGTGCGCCCAGCGCGTCGCCGACGTTGCTGTAGGTGGAACCCTGGATCACATAGTTCGGCGCAACGAACACCCCCTGCATGCCGACGCTGGCACCGCCGCCGAGGAAGCTGGCGGCATCGCTGAGCGACTGGAACAACTGCCCACCGTTGATCGCCTGGCGGCTGCCGGACGCAATGCTGCCGGCGCCGACGTTGTCGATGGTGGTGCCCTGGATACCGGCCAGGGTCAGGCGGTCGCGGCTGGCATCGTCGTAGCCGACCGAACTGGCCGCGCTGGTTTCAACGGTGGCGATGCGCGAGTCGAAATCTCCGACCCGGGTTTCCACCGCGCCCACGCGCTGGTTGGTGACGTTGAGCTGTGAACCGGTCACGGCATCGCTGCTGCCGGCGGTGATGCGGCCATCTGCAACGTTGACGATGCGGCGCGTGGCAGGGCCGGCGGTGCCGTTGCCGCCACCGACCGACACCACGTTGGCTTCCAGGGCACGTGCACCGGTGCCGAGGGCGACCGAGTTGGTCCCGGTGACGCCGCTGTTGGCACCCAGCGCAAGCGCGCCGCCACCAATGGCCGAGGCATTGGCACCCAATGCGTTGCTGCGCGCACCGCCGGCGTTGGCAGCCGAGCCGATGGCCACCGCGTCGGTGCCGCTGGCGGTTGCGGTGCCACTGCCGCTGGCGCGGAAGTGGCGGCTGGTGGTGTCGGCGGTGGAAGCGACCGCATCCAGCTGCGCGCGGTTGACTGCATCGGTGGCCTGGGTACCGGCGGCAACGCGGGTAATCTGCCGCTCTGCGCCTGCACTGCCCACCGATACCGTGTTGGCCCGATCGGCTACTGCCGACGCGCCCAGCGCCGTGCTGTTGGCGGCACTTGCGGTGGCACCGAAACCAACCGCCGTGGAACCGGCGGCGGTGGCCTTGGCGCTGTAGCCGACAGCGGTGCCGAGGCGACCGCTGGCCTCGGCGTAGCTGCCCAGCGCCGAAGCGCCGTCCGCCGTTGCGGTGGCACGGAAGCCACTGGCCTGCGACTGCGTGCCGCTGGCGGTGGACTGCGCGCCGCTGGCGGTGCTGTAGGCACCCTTGGCCTGTGCACCGGCGCCGGTGGCACTGGAGCCGAGTTCGCTGGCGGCAGCACCACTGCCCAGGGCTACGCTGTCCACGCCGGTGGCCTGTGCCGCGTTGCCCAGCGCAGCGCCATTGGCGCCGCTGGCCAGCGCATTGAAACCGACCGCAGTAGCGTTGGCCGCAACTGCGGTGGCACCGCTGCCGAGCGCACTGGCGCCGTTGCCGATCGCATTGGCCGCTTCACCCGCGGCCAGCGCGTTGTCGCCTTCGACGTACGCCCCGGCATCGCTGTCGGCACTGCCACTGGCCTGGAAGTGCTTGCTGGTCTTGTCGGCGACACTGGCTACTGCATCCAGCTGACCCTTGTTCACCGCATCGGTGGTCTCGGTGCCGGCGGCAACATGGGTGACCTGGCGTTCGTTGCCTGCGCTGCCGACGGCCACCGTGTTGGCACGGTCCGCCTTTGAACCCGCACCGAGAGCAACGCTGTTGGCAGCGCTGGCCGTAGCGCTGGCACCCAGCGCGGTGCTGTCAGCCGCATCGGCCCACGCATTCCAACCGATCGCGGTGGCGTAGTCGTCGGTGGCCCATGCACCGGCACCGAACGCCGCCGCACCGGTACCGCTGGCACGCGACGGGATCAGGCCGAAGAAGGTGCTGCCACCGATGGCGACACTCTCTGCGCCACTGGCTTCGCTGGATTGACCGACGGCGACCGCACCGCTACCTGCTGCCGCTGCTCCAAAGCCAACAGCTGTGGTGTTGGCACCGGTCGCCGCCGAACCATAGCCCAGTGCGGTACCAAGGCGGCCGCTGGCTTCGCTGTAGCCACCGATGGCGGTGGTGCCATCGGCCGAAGCCGCACTACGGAAACCACTGGCCAGCGATTGCGCACCGCTGGCGACAGCCTCTGCACCATTGGCCGTGCTGTAGACGCCGCTGGCCTGTGCAGCGGTGCCGGTGGCGGTAGCGCTGATTCCACTGGCCACCGCGCCATTGCCTAGTGCGGCACTGTCTGCGCCGGTGGCCTGTGCGTTGCTGCCGACCGCGGCCGCATTGCTGCCGGTCGCCAGCGTGTTGAAGCCGACGGCGGTCGCGTTGGCGGCCACGGCCGTGGCACCGCTGCCGAGCGCGGTGGCGCCATTTCCGATCGCATTGGCCGCTTCACCGGCAGCCAGTGCGCTGTCGCCTTCCACGTAGGCACCGGCATCGCTGTCGGCGCTGCCACTGGCCTGGAAGTACTTGCTGGTCTTGTCCGCCGTGGCAGCGACGGCATCGAGCTGGTTCTTGTTGACCGCATCGGTGCCTTCGGTGCCCGCGGCGACGTGGGTCACCTGGCGTTCGCTGCCGGCACTGCCGACGGCCACGGTGTTGTCACGGTCGGCCTTCGAACCTGCGCCCAGAGCCACGCTGTTGGCGCCGTTGGCGGTAGCGCTGGCACCCAGCGCAGTCGACTCGGCGCCATCGGCCCACGAGTTCCAGCCGATGGCGGTGGCGTAATCGTCGGTGGCCCAGGCACCGGCGCCGAACGCCGCTGCGCCGTAACCACTGGCACGCGACGGCACCAGGCCGAAGAAGGTGCTGCCACCGATGGCCACGCTCTCATCGCCGCTGGCTTCGCTGGATTGACCGACGGCGACTGCGCCGCTGCCTGCTGCTGCCGCACCGAAGCCGACAGCCGTGGTGTTGGCACCGGTCGCCGCCGAGCCGTAGCCCAGCGCGGTGCCGAGGCGGCCGCTGGCTTCGCTGTAACCACCGATGGCGGTGGTGCCATCGGCCGAGGCCGCACTGCGGAAACCACTGGCCAGCGACTGCGCACCGCTGGCGACAGCCTCCGCACCGTTGGCGGTGCTGTAGACGCCGCTGGCCTCTGCAGCGGTGCCGGTGGCGGTAGCGCTGATGCCACTGGCTACCGCGCCGCTGCCGAGCGCCGCGCTGTCTTCACCGGTCGCCTGCGCGTTGTTGCCTACTGCGGCCGCGTTGCCGCCGCTGGCCAGGCTGTTGAAGCCCACCGCCGTGGCGTTCGCGGCTACCGCCGTTGCGCCACTGCCGAGCGCGGTGGCGCCGGTGCCGATCGCATTGGCGGCCTCACCCGCAGCCAGCGCGCTGTCGCCTTCCACGTAGGCACCAGCATCGCTGTCGGCGCTGCCACTGGCCTGGAAGTACTTGCTGGTCTTGGCCCCTTCGGCGGCCACTGCGTCCAGCTGGTCCTTGTTCACTGCATCGGTACCCTGGGTACCCGCTGCCACGTTGGTGATCTGACGGGTGTTGCCGCCGCCCCCCACCGACACGGTGTTGTCGCGGTCGGCAATCGAATCGGCACCCAGCGCCACGCTGTTGGCACCACGCGATTCCGCCGCATTGCCCAGCGCGGTGCTGTTGATGCCCGGCGCATAGGCGCCGCCACCGACCGCGGTGGAATAGTCGCCGGATGCTTCGGTCGCCAGCAGGCCGAACAACGAACCACCGACGGCCACGGCATTGGTGCCGGTAGCCAGGCTGCCCTGGCCGGTGGCGGTGCTGTAGGCACCAGACGCTTCGGAATCGCCGCCGAGCGCCACGCTGTTGGAGCCGGAGGCGTTGGCGAAGTTGCCAAAGGCGGTGGCGTTGAATGCCGATGCGTTGGCGTAACCACCGATGGCCGTGCTGTAGCCGCCGGTCGCTTCGGCGCCGATGCCGAACGCGGCCGAAGCGGTGCCGCTGGCCACGCTTTCACTGCCGACCGCCGTGGCCGCCTCACCGCTGGCATTGCTGAAGTAACCTACCGCTACGGCTTCCTCGCCACTCGCCTCGGACAACACGCCGGTGGCGGTGCTGCCGGCGCCGCTGGCCACCGAGGCCGCACCGAAGGCCGCACTCTGCTCGCCACTGGCTTCGCTCTCGGCACCTTGTGCGGTGGCGTATTCGCCGGTCGCCTGCGCGTTGGCACCGATGGCGCTGGCATTGGCTGCAGTGGCCAGGGCATTGAAGCCGATGGCCTGTGCATTGCTGGCCAGCGCATTGGCGCCACTGCCCAGCGCGGTTGCACCGTTGCCGATGGCGTTGGCCGATTCACCGGCGGCCAGCGCGTTGTCACCTTCCACGTAGGCGCCGGCATCGCTGTCGGCGCTGCCACTGGCCTGGAAGTACTTGCTGGTGGTCGCCGCACTGGCTGCAACCGCATCGAGCTGCGACTTGTTCACCGCATCGGTAGCCTGCGTACCGGCCGCCACACTGGTGATCTGCCGCTCGTTGCCGGCGCTGCCCACCGACACGCTGCGGTCACGGCTGGCCACCGAACCGGCACCCAGCGCAACCGCGTTGTTGCCACTGGCCGTACTACCCGCGCCCAAGGCGATCGCACTTTCACCGCCGGCCACCGTGTTGGTGCCGATGGCGATGCTGTTGATGCTGTTGCCCAGCGCCTGGAAGCCCAGCGCAACACTGTTGTCGCCGTAGCTGAAGGCGCCGCGGCCGACGGCGGTGGAACTGATGCCGTTGGCCCAGCTGTTGTAGCCGATGGAGGTCGCGCCGTTGGCACTGGCCCATGCCGCCGGACCAAACGCCGAGGCATTGCGGCCGGTGGCCCAGGCACCGGCACCGAAGGCGGTGGCACCCTCTTCGCTGGCGGTGCTGTAACCACCCACCGCGGTGCTGTCGTCGGACTTGGCGAAGGCGCTGTCACCGATGGCGACGGCATAGCTGCCGGTAGCGCGCGACTTGCCGCCTGCCGCGAAACTGTTGTCGCCGGTGGCCTGTGCTGCATTGCCGAAGGCGCTGCTGCTGGCACCGGTCGCCTGCGCGGCATTGCCGACGGCGGTGGAACCGGCCGACGCGGTGGTGCCGATCTGCACCGGATTGCCCTGGTCATCCAGCAGGGGCTGGTTGTATTCGTCGTACGCCTGGCCGAGGCCACCCACGGCCACTGCACCGTCACCGTCGGCGAAGGTATTGCGACCCAGTGCCACGCTGTCGGCGCCGATGGCCGCAGCGCCTGCGCCCTGTGCCAGCGCGCCGGCACCGATGGCGTTGCTGGCCGAACCCGCCGCTACCGCACCCTCGCCTTCTGCATAGGCACCGGCATCGCTGCCGCTCTCCGGCTGCGCCTGGAAGAAGCGCGCGGTGGTGTCGGCGGTGCTGGCCACGGCGTCCAGCTGTGCCTTGTTCACTGCATCGGTGGCTTCGCTGCCGGCCGCCACGCTGGTGATCTGCCGCTCGTTGCCGGCACTGCCCACAGCCACGCTGTTGGCGCGCACCGCTTCGGAATTCGCACCCAGTGCAACGCTGTTGGCACCACGCGCAGTGGCGTAGTAACCGACGGCGGTGCTCTGCGCGCCACTGGCCCAGGTCTGCGCACCCAATGCACTGGCGTTCTCGCCCGGTGCATAGGCGAAGTAACCCACTGCGACCGAATCGGTGCCGGAGGCCTCGGTCAGGCTGCCGTTGGCCACGGCATGGTCACCGCTGGCAATCGCGCCGGCACCGACGGCCGTGGCCGCTTCGCCACTGGCCTGGGTCTGCACGAAGAAGCCCAGGCCCGGGATCAGATCGGCCGGGCCACCAATGGCCACGCTGCTGGTGCCGGTAGCGTTGCTCTGCGTACCGACGGCCGTGGAGTAGTCGCCGATGGCATTGGAGACCGCGCCGAACGCCGACGACTGCACACCTGCCGCGTAAGCACCCACGCCGTACGCCGAGGCGGCGAAACCGCCGGCATCGGCGCTGGCGCCGACAGCGGTACCACCGACCCCGGCACTGGTGGCGCCGGTCTCTACCGGCACGCCACCACTGGTGATCAGCGGATTGCCATCAGCATCCACCGCAGCACCGCCGACGGCGACGCTGCCCGGACCGACTGCCTGCGCGTTGTTGCCGAAGGCCGCACTGTTCTGGCCCGAGGCCAGCGCGTTGTTGCCGACCGCAGTGGCGTTCTGCGCGACGGCGGTCGCACCTGCACCGACGGCGGTCGTGCCGTTGCCGATTGCATTGGCGGCTTCGCCAGCGGCGAGCGCGTCATCTCCCTCGGCCAATGCGCCGGCATCGCTGTTGCTGCTGCCGGTGGCCTGGAAGCGCTTGGCGGTGGTATCGGCTACTGCCGCCACGCCCTTCAACTGACCGACGTTGACCGCATCGGTGTCTTCGGTACCTGCGGCGACACTGGTGATCTGCCGGGTCAGGCCGTAGTCGACCGCGCCTACCGACACGGTATCCACGCGATCGGCCAGCGAGCCGGCGCCGAGCGCCACGCTGCCGGTGGCCACGGCGGCCGAATTGGAGCCGAGCGCGGTGCTGTACTCGCCCACTGCGGTGCTGAACGCACCGACGGCAATGGAGGCTTCGTTGGCGGCCGTTGCACCGCGGCCCAGCGAGGTGCTGCCCGGGCCCATGGCCACCGCGCCTGCACCGACCGCAGTTGCGCCATCGGCGCTGGCTTCGGACAGTGCACCCAGTGCGGTGGCTGCGCCGTTCTCGCTGGCGGCCACGGCATGGGCACCGACGGCGGTATCGCCCAAGCCGAATGCGGCCGCGCTCTGCCCGACCACCACGCTGGCATCGCCGAAGGCAAGCGCGTTCTGGCCGAAGGCACTGGCACCGACGCCCGCAGCAATCGCCTGGGTGCCGACCGCAGTGGTGGCGTTGGCCAGCGACTGGCTGCCACTGCCGACCGCGATGGCGCCCTCGCCTTCGATCTTCGCCGCGTCGCTGTTGTCACCCGCGCCATCGGCCTTGAAATAGCGGCTGCCCTCGGCCACCGCCTGCGCAAGCGCAGCCTGCGTGGCGCGTGCCTGTGCATCCAGCTGCGCCTTGTTCACCGCATCGGTGGCGGCGGTACCGGCGGCGACGTTGGTCACCTGCCGTTCCTTGCCGGCATCACCGACAGAGACGGTGTTGGCGCGTGCTGCCTTGGAACCGGCGCCCAGCGCCACGCTGTTGGCGCCGGTGGCGCTGGTACCCGCACCGATCGCCACCGCGTTGCTGCCCTTGGCGCTGGCAGTGCCATCGACCGCGCACTTGTCCACCACTTTGCTGTTGAGCACCACGCAGTTCGCGCTGCCACCAATCTCGACCGACTGCGCCGAAACGATACCGGTCATTCCCAGTCCCATTGCCAAGGCCAACGCTGCGGCCAGTCGTGCCGGCGCGGCATCCGTCGCACTGCGGCGCTGGTCGACGACCCCGCCTGATGAGCTGGAAGAGGCCAGTTCCGAGGCCACCACCAACTGACCCAATGCTTTGTTCCAGACCTTGCGATAAATCCGATTCATCGGTACGGCTCCTGATTGGACTGGTTTTGGGCAAAGCAACGCCACCGCCGAACCTTCGTGGTTCAACGTCCCCTGGGGGCGTTATTCGCGTGATTTACTGCGGGGTATTGCCGAACGGCGCGCAGGGACAGAAAACCGAGCGCATGCGCCGTGCGGTTACTGCGGGATGAACAGATTTGAAACGGGGGTCAAGTGTTAACGGCATCTTTGCGAATCGTCAAGAGTTTGACGCAGCAAAAGCCATTGCCGTGAAGCAGTTCACTGTTTCACTTGTTTATGTACGTATTTTGTTAGGCGTACGTGAGGAAATCCTCACATATGAAAACGTATGTAACTGATGGCCAGCACAGGAGTTTCCGTATTCAAAAAGAAAAACCCGCCGGTTTCCCGGCGGGTTTCCATACGCGATGGCATCGTCAGCTGCGCAACGCGTGTGCGATCAGCCGCACCACACCCGTGCGTTGCGGAACATGCGCATCCACGGTGAATCGCCCTGCCACTCGGCCGGGGCCCAGCTCAGGTTGAGCGCGCGCGGGGTGCGCTCCGGGTGCGGCATCATGATGGTCACCCGGCCGTCGGTGCTGGTCAGGCCGGTGATGCCGTCGGGCGAGCCGTTCGGATTCAGCGGGTACTGGCTGGCGACGTTGCCGTTGCCATCGATGTAGCGCAGCGCGACGCGGGCTGTGGCCTGGTCGACGGCGTTGTCGAACACCGCCTGGCCTTCGCCATGCGCCACCGCCACCGGCAGCCGCGAACCGGCCATGCCACGCAGCAGGATCGACGGCGACTCCACCACTTCCAGCAGCGCGGTGCGGGCTTCGAACTGCTCACTGGCGTTGCGGCGGAACTGCGGCCAGTGCTCGGCACCGGGGATGATGTCCTTCAGCTGGCTCATCATCTGGCAGCCGTTGCACACGCCCAGGGCGAAGCTGTCCTCGCGCGCGAAGAACGCGGCGAAGGCATCGCGCAGCGCAGTGCGCTCGAGGATCGAGGTCGCCCAGCCCCGGCCGGCACCCAGCACGTCGCCGTAGCTGAAGCCGCCGCAGGCGACCAGGCCGGTGAAGTCCTGCAGCGCCACGCGGCCTTCGATGAGGTCGCTCATGTGCACGTCGAATGCGCGGAAGCCGGCACGTTCGAAGGCGTTCGCCATTTCAATCTGGCCGTTGACGCCCTGTTCGCGCAGGATCGCAACGCGCGGACGCGCCCCGGTCTGCACGAACGGTGCGGCGACATCCTCATTGGGATCGAAGCTCAACTTCGGCTTCAGGCCCGGCGCAGTGAAGGCGCGGGCGATCTCGCGCTCGGCATCGGCGTTGGCCGGATTGTCGCGGCGCTTCTGCATCGCGTGGGTGACCGACCACCAGGCATCGAACAATGCTTCCCAGCGCCATTCGGCCAGCGAGTCACCGCCCAGCGACACCCGCACCACCGGCGCGGTGGTCGGCTTGGCGATGCGCTGCGCGCACTCGGTCAGCGCGTGGCGCTCGACCAGGTCGGCGAACGCGGCGCGGTCTTCGCGTGCGATCTGCACAACGGCGCCCAGCTCTTCATTGAACAGGCTGCGGAACGGATCATCGCCCCAGGCGTCGAGGGTGATGTCCAGGCCCAGGCGCGAGGTGAAGGCCATTTCGCACAGCGCGGCGAACGCACCACCGTCGCTGCGGTCGTGGTACGCGCGCAGCAGGCCGGCCTGGCGTGCATCGCGGATCAGCTCGAAGAAGCCACGCAGGCGCTGCGGGTCGTCCAGGTCCGGGGCGGCGCCGGCGAATGCCGGCAGGTCGCCATGGTCGGCGTGCACCTGGGCCAGGATCGAACCGCCCAGGCGCTGCTTGCCGGCACCGAGGCCGATCAACCACAGCTCGCTGTCGATATCGCGGTCCAGCAGCGGGGTCAGCTGCTGGCGTGCATCGGCCACCGGCGCGAACGCGGTGATCACCAGCGACACCGGCGACACGCTCTTGTGCACCTCGCCCTGGTCGTGCCACTGCGCCTGCATCGACAGCGAGTCCTTGCCCACCGGGATGCTGATGTCCAGCTGCGGGCACAGTTCCATGCCCACCGCCTTCACCGCGTCGTACAGCAGCGCGTCTTCGCCCGGGTGGCCGGCCGCGGCCATCCAGTTCGCCGACAGCTTGATTTCATCAAGCGCATCGACCGGGGCCGCGCACAGGTTGGTCAGCGCTTCGCCCACGGCCATGCGGGCCGAAGCAGCCGCGTCCAGCAGCGCCAGCGGCGTGCGTTCGCCCAGCGCCATCGCCTCGCCGGCCACGCCGTCGAAATCGGCCAGGGTGATCGCCACGTCGGCCACCGGCAGCTGCCACGGGCCAACCATCTGCTCGCGCGCGGTCAGGCCGCCGACGCTGCGGTCGCCGATGGTGACCAGGAAGTTCTTGGAGGCCACCGTCGGGTGCGCGAGCACGCGCAGACCGGCTTCCTGCAGGTCCAGTCCACCGGTCTTCAGCGCCGGCCAGCGCGGTGCCGGCGGGTGCGCGGTATCGCGGTGCATCTTCGGCGGCTTGCCGAACAGCACGTCCATCGGCAGGTCGATCGGCGCGTCGGCCGGGATGTTACCCGGCACGGCGCCATAGGCCACCACCAGGTGTTCGGCTGCGGTGGCGACACCGACCGCAGCGAACGGGCAGCGCTCACGTGCGCACAGCGCCGCGAATTCGGCCAGGCGCTCCTGCGCCACACCGAGCACGTAGCGCTCCTGCGACTCGTTGCACCACAGCTGCATCGGCGACAGCGACGGATCGTCGGTGGGCACCTTGCCCAGGTCGATGATGCCGCCCACGCCGGAATCGTGCAGCAGTTCGGGAATGGCGTTGGACAGGCCACCTGCACCGACGTCATGGAAGAACTTGATCGGGTTGTTGGCACCCATCGCCACGCAGCGGTCGATGACCTCCTGGCAGCGACGCTCCATTTCCGGGTTGTCGCGCTGCACGCTGGCGAAGTCCAGATCCTCGGCGCTTTCACCGGAGGCGACCGAACTGGCGGCACCGCCGCCGAGGCCGATCAGCATCGCCGGGCCGCCGAGCACGATCACGGCATCGCCGTCCTGCAGCAGGATCTTGTCGACCTGCACGCGATCGATGGCGCCAAGGCCACCGGCCAGCATGATCGGCTTGTCGTAGGCGCGTACCAGGTCGGCGCCTTCCGGCAGTTCGAAGCTGCGGAAGTAGCCGAGCAGGGCCGGGCGGCCGAACTCGTTGTTGAACGCAGCGCCGCCGAGCGGGCCGTCGGTCATGATCTCCAGCGCCGGCGCCATGCGCGGGTTCAGCGCACGCGGCGCCTCCCACGGCTGCGGCAGCTCGGGAATGCGCAGGTGCGAGACCGAGAAACCACTCAGGCCAGCCTTCGGCTTGCCGCCACGACCGGTTGCACCTTCGTCGCGGATTTCGCCACCGGCGCCGGTCGACGCGCCCGGGAACGGCGCGATCGCGGTCGGGTGGTTGTGCGTTTCCACCTTGATCTGGAACGCGCTCGGCACCTGTGGTTCGCGGCGGTACTCGCCGCTGGCCGGGTCCGGGCGATAGCGCGAGGCCGGGTGGCCTTCGATCACCGCCGCATTGTCGCTGTACGCGCTGAGCGTGTGCTGCGGCGTCTGCTGGTGGGTGTTCTTGATCATCCGGAACAGCGAGCGGTCCTGCTCCTGGCCGTCGATGGTCCAGCTGGCATTGAAGATCTTGTGCCGGCAGTGCTCGGAATTGGCCTGCGCGAACATCATCAGCTCCACGTCCGACGGCGACCGGCCCAGCGCGGTGAAACGCTCGCGCAGGTAGTCGATCTCGTCCTGCGCCATGGCCAGACCGAGGCGCTGGTTGGCGGCCTCCAGCTGGTCCACCGGCACGCGCTCCAGTTCGCCACGGGCCGGGCTCGAGAACAGGGACTGGCCCTGATCGACGGTCTCCAGCACCGACTGCGTCATCGGGTCGTGCAGCACCTTGATCAGTGCCTGCTGGGCGGCGGCATCGGCCGGCCATCCCAGTACGTCGATGCGCAGGCCACGCTCGACCCGGCTCACCGGCTGGCCGGCACCGCGGACCAGTTCGCTGGCCTTGCTCGACCACGGCGACAGCGTGCCCAGGCGCGGCACCACGATGCGGCTGACCGCACCGTCCGCGACCGCCTCGGACTGCGGGCGGGCTTCCAGGATGCGGCACAGGGTGTCGACGTCGGGGGCGGCAGTGCCCTCGGCCTGCACGAAGTAGACGTGCCAGGCACCGCTGATGCGCAGGGAGGGAGCGATGGACTGCAGGCGGGATTCAAGACGTTCGCGGCGGAACGGCGACAGGGCGGGCGCGCCCTCGAGGACCATCATGTCCGGGGAACCGTAGTTGGGAAACGGGCCCGACATTGTACCGGAAGCGGGAGTAGGCTTCGGCCGGGCGGCGCCCGGCACCCGCAGAGGCCAGAGCCAGAGCCGAAGCAACGGCAACAGCCAAAGCGACAGCGGGCATTCCGTGGGATGGCGGGGCGGGTCCGGTGGCGGGGGACGCCGTAAACCCGTCCCTGGGGGCTTGGCCGCGGCATCCATGCCGCGGACACCCCCGCCACCGGACCCACCCTGCCTTCGACAGACCTCCGCGATCTGTTGGTAGATCCACGCCATGCGTGGATGCTCCTTGGTTACCGACCGCTGGCCGGCAACCACAGGAATGTCTGGAATCAAACGCCTGAGAGCGAAGCGATCGGCGTTTGATTTTGATTTTTTGTTCGTCTTTCGTGGCTGGCGCCCGCATGAACCTGTCGGGGGCCGGGTGGGTGGGGTCAGGCGGGGTGTCCGCGGCATGGATGCCGCGGCCAAGCCCCCAGGGATGGGTTCACGGCGTCCCCGCATGACCCCACCCGCCCGGCCCAACCCCGGAACCTGCTCTAGATGCCAACCACGAAGGGGCTCTGCCGATGGCTGCCGACCGCGCGCCAGCGCCGCGCTCGCCCAAATCCCCGAACCATGCGCTCGCTCACGGATTGACCACGCAATTGATGACAACGTTGTCCCCACCTGGCGCCGGACTCTCTCCCCGGCCCACCAGGTACCTCCGTCCGCCCCCTCCGTCGCCTTCCCGGGCGATGTCCGGACCCTGCGTTACGTGCGGCGCCGTCGTGGCCCGTGCGCCAACCATCGATCGGAGACACACCATGTACGACCCGCTTGTGCAGAGTGCCGATGTACGCAGTGCCCGCCCTTCCCTTCATCGCTGTCGCCCGCACCGTCTGGCCTGGCTGCTGGCCCTCGCCGGGGCCGTTGCCCTGCCCGGCCTGGCCCAGGCCGCCAGCTGTGCCGGCGTGGCCGAATGGGACCAGGCCAAGATCTACCGGAGTGGCGATACCCTGCAGAAAGGAGGCGTCCTCTACCGGGCGAACCAGGACATCTGGAACGCGCCGCCGGACCATCCGGCCGGAGCGCCCTACTACACCAACCTCGGCGCCTGCGACGGCAGCGGCGCCAACCAGCCGCCGGTGGTCAGTCTGACCTCGCCGGCCAACGGCGCCACCTTCAGCGCCGGCAGCACGGTCAACGTGACCGCCAATGCCAGCGATGCGGACGGCAGCGTCAGCAAGGTCGAGTTCTTCCGCGATGGCAGTTCGCTGGGCGTCGACACCAGCGCGCCGTACAGCGCCAGCTGGGCCAACGCCAGCGCCGGCAGCCATACCCTGCGCGCGGTCGCCACCGACAACAACAACGCCACCGCCAGCACCGCGACCATCACCATCACCGTCAACGCGGCCAGCGGCGATACCACCGCACCCAGCGTGCCCGGCGGCCTGGCCGTGGGCACCCGCACCGCCAACAGCATCGCCCTGAGCTGGAGCCCGTCCACCGACAACACCGGTGGCAGCGGCCTGGCCGGCTACGACGTGTACCGCAACGGCAGCCTGGTCGGTTCACCGTCCAGCGCCAGCTATGTCGATGGCGGGCTGACCGCCTCCACCAGCTACAGCTACCGCGTGCGCGCCCGCGACAACGCCGGCAATGCCTCCGCGCAGGGCACGGCGGTGACCGCCAGCACCCTGGCCGGCGACGGTGGCACCACCGGCAAGCGGGTCATCGGCTACTTCACCCAGTGGGGCATCTATGGCCGCAACTATCGGGTCAAGAACATCGACAGCAGCGGTTCGGCCGCGCGCCTGACCCACATCAACTACGCCTTCGGCAACGTGCGCAACAACCGCTGCGAAGTGGGCATCACCCAGGCGTCGGATCCGAACAGCGGTGCCGGTGGCGATGCCTTCGCCGACTACACCAAGGCCTTCGGTGCCGGCGAAAGCGTGAGCGGCAGCGCCGACACGTGGGACCAGCCGCTGCGTGGCAACTGGAACCAGCTCAAGCAGCTCAAGGCCAAGTATCCGGGCATGAAGGTGCTGATCTCGCTGGGTGGCTGGACCTGGTCGCGCGGCTTCTCCAGCGCGGCGCAGCCGGCCAATCGCCAGGCCTTCGTCGCCTCGTGCATCGACGCCTACATCAAGGGCAACCTGCCGGTGACCGACGGCGCCGGTGGCCCTGGCGCAGCGCTGGGCGTGTTCGACGGCATCGACATCGACTGGGAATACCCGGTGGCCTGCGGTATTGCCTGCGGCACGCCCGAGGACAATGCCAACTTCACCGCGCTGATGGCCGAGTTCCGCCGCCAGCTCGATGCGGTGCGTCCGGGCCTGTTGCTGACGGTGGCGGTCGGCGCCGGCATCGACAAGATCCGCGTCACCGATCCGGCCGCGTACCACCCGTACCTGGACTACATCAACGTGATGACCTACGACTTCCACGGTGCGTGGGATGCGAAGACCAATCACCAATCGGCGCTGTTCGATTCGCCGAGTGATCCGTCCACCGGCGACCAGAAGCTGTACAACAGCAATGATGCCATCGAGGCCTTCATCAGCCGCGGTGTCCCCGCCGCCAAGCTCAACCTGGGCATCGGTTATTACGGGCGTGGCTGGACCGGCGTGACCAACGTCAACAACGGCCTGTACCAGAGCGCCACCGGTGCGGCACCCGGCACGTATGAAGCCGGCATTGAAGACTGGAAGGTGCTGAAGAACCTGGCGTGGCAGGGCTACACCGACAACACCGCCGGTGCCACCTGGATCTACAACGGCAGCACACTGTGGAGCTTCGATACCCCGGCCAACATCACCCGCAAGATGGGCTACGTGAAGACCCAGGGACTGGGCGGTGCGTTTGTCTGGGAGTTCAGCGGCGACGATGCGCAGGGCACGCTGACCAAGGCGGTCAGTGATGGCTTGAAATAAGCAGACAACCGGGGATGCGACTGGCATCCCCGGTTTCCAACCTGTGGAGCCGAGCCCATGCTCGGCTGATGTGTCCGCAGCCGAGCATGGGCTCGGCTCTACAGAAAAAGGTCAGCGGCGGTCAGCGCTTGGCCGACAGCTTCTCCAGCGCGGCACGCAGCTGCGCCGGCGGCAGGTAGCCGCCGAGCTGGGTGCCATCCGGCGCGAAGATGGCCGGCGTACCGTTCACCCCCAGCTGCTGGCCCAAGGCGTACTGCATGGCCACCGGGTTGGTGCAGTTCTTCGCGGCCACCGTGCCACCGCGCTTGGCATTGGTCAGCGCCTGGCGACGATCGGCCGCGCACCAGACCGAGATCATGTCGGTGTAATCCTTGCTGCCCAGGCCCATGCGCGGGAACGCCAGATATTCAACGGTGATGCCGTTGCGGTTGAGCTCGGCGATGTCCTGGTGCAGCTTGCGGCAGTAGCCGCACTCGATGTCGGTGAACACGCTGATGGTGTATTTCGCGTTCGGCGCGGCAAACACGATGCGGTCGCCATGATTGGCCTTGGCCAGCAGGTCGCGACGGTAGCCCAGCAGGCCTTCGCTGTTGGCCGGGCTCTTGGCGCGGGTGTCGTAGGGCTGCGACTGGAACAGGTAACGGCCGTCGTCGGAGACGTACAGCAGCTGGCCGGAGACCACCACTTCACGGAAGCCCGGGAAGGGCGCGGCGCCGATGTAATCCACCTGGAAGCCGGGGTTGAGCTCGGTCAGTGCCTTGCGCACGGCCTGCTCGGCCGGGCCATTGGCCGCGGCGGCAGGACCGGCCTTGGCTGCCGCTGCGGCGGGCGCCTTTGCGGCGGGCGGGGCGGGCTGGGCGCAGGCACTCAGGCTGAGCGCGCCGAACACGGCGGCGATGGCGAATCGGAGCATGGAGCAGTCCGCAGCAGAAAGAAGACTTCGGATTCTGACACAGCCATCCTGAGCGGTCCGCGATGCCGCGCACAGGCCCGGCAGGGTTCAGCCGTGGGCTCAGCCGCGTGGATGATGGCGGGCGTGCAGTTTCTGCAGGTGTTCGCGTGCGACCAGCGTGTAGATCTGGGTGGTGGACAGCGAGCTGTGGCCCAACAGCATCTGCAGCGCGCGCAGATCGGCGCCACGGTTCAGCAGGTGGGTGGCGAAACTGTGCCGCAGGCCATGCGGACTGATCCGCGCCGGATCGATACCGGCCACCGCCGCATAACGCTTGACCAGGTGCCAGAACGCCTGGCGGGTCAAGCCATGCAGCGCCGGTTCGATGAACAAGGGCGTCTGCCCGTCGGCCAGCGCCTGCACCTTGCCCTTGCCCACCAGTTGCGGTCGCGACTGCTGCAGATAGCGTTCCAGCCAGTACTGCGACTCCTCGCCCAGCGGCACCAGGCGCTCCTTGCTGCCCTTGCCGGTCACCCGCAGGACGCCCTGGCGCAGATTCACTGCCGTGGCGGGCAACAGCACCAGCTCGCTCACGCGCAGCCCGGCGGCATACATCAGTTCCAGCATGGCGCGGTCGCGCAGGCCGAGCGGACTGTCGATATCCGGCGCCGCCAGCAGCGCATCGATCTGGCTTTCGGCCAGCGCCTTGGGCAGCAGCCGTGGCAGCTTCGGCGGATCGAGCAGTGCGCTGGGATCTTCACTGCGTTCGCCACGGCGCACGGCGTCGGCGAAGAACGCACGCAGCGCCGACAGCAGCCGCGCATTGCTGCGCGGCGACCAGTTGTGGCGGGTGCGCCAGGCCAGGTAATCGAACAGCCCGGCGCGTTCAACACCGGCCAGACCGCCGTCGCGCCCATCACACCAGCGCGCCAGGCCTTCGAGGTCGCGGCGGTAGCTGTCCAGGGTGGCGCGGGCCAGGCCGTGCTCGGCCCAGATCGCGTCGAGGAAACGCTGGATGCGCTGGCCGTCCTCGCTGCGCAGCTCGGGCAGTTGCTGGACCAGCTGACGACGTTCGGCGGGAGTGGAAGTGACGGCCATGCACGCAGGATACGAGGCCGACTGCGGGCACGGCCAGCATTGCGTATGCTCGGCACATGTCGAGCCCCGCCACCGATGCGGCCCACGTCGCCGCTGATACGCCCCGCCCGCGCGCGCTGCTGCTGTGGCGCCTGCTGGCGATGATCTATGACGCGTTGCCGGTGCTGGCCTTGTGGATGCTGGCCGGCACCGTGTTCACCCTGGCCTATACCTTCAGCGGCCATGCGCAGCGCGACAACATCGCGCCTTTCAGCGCCTGGCAATGGCTGCTGTGGGCAGTGTGCTGGGCAATGACCGGGTGGTACGCGACCGCCAGCTGGCGACGCGGCGGGCAGACCTTGGGCATGCGCCCGTGGCGCTTGAAGCTGGAATCACGCGACGGCACGCCGTTGCGACGCGGCCAGCTGTGGCTGCGGTTCGCGGTGGCCACGCTGTCGTTGCTGCTGGGCGGAGTGGGCTTCTGGTGGGCGCTGGTGGATCGCCAGCGGCTGACCTGGCACGACCGCGCGAGCGCCACGCGGCTGCTGCGGATGCCGAAGCGCTGACCTGTGCTGGCAGCGCCGGGCAGGGCCCGGCGGACGTGGGATATCGCACACCTTCGCCGGGCAGGGCCCGGCGCCACCGGAATCAGCCCGATTTGCGCCGGAACAACAATCCGGACACCGCCAGCATCACGATCGGCGGCAGCGCGTAGGCAATGCGGTAGTCGAACTTCAGCGCGCCGGCCATGCGACCGAAGAACAGCTGCAGCAGCCAGAACGCCAGCGCGAACAGGATGCCCAGGAACAGGCGCTTGCCCATGCCGCCACTGCGCAGCGAACCGAACGCGAACGGCACCGCCGCCAGGCACAGCGCCAGCACATTCAACGGATAGAACCAGCGGCTCCAGTACACATCCTCATAGTCGCGTGCATCCAGCCCGTTGCGCTCGCGGTAGGCGATGCTGGTGCTCAGTTCGGACACGCTGAGGTTGCGCGGCTTGGCGATGCCGGTGGCCAGCGCCCCGGCATCCAACTTGGAATTCCACGGCTCACGGGCCACTTCCTGGCGCGTTGCCGAACGCTCGCCGAAGGTGTCGCGGCGCACGCCGGTCAGCACCCAGCCGTCCTTGTCATGCTCGGCGGTGGCGGCATGGGTCAGCGTGCCCACCCGCCCGTCCTCGTTGATCCTGTAGAGGCGCACGTCACGCAGAATCAGCCGGGTGCCCTTGTCGCCGACCAGCTGTTCTTCGCCCGTCTGTGCGTTGAGGAAGGTGTCACCCTCGCGCGCCCACAGCCCGGAGTAACGCGCTACCGCAATGTCGGTGCCCCACTTGGCACTCATCTTCAGCGAATCGGCGCGGTTCTGGCCCCACGGCCCCAGGGTCTCGGCGCTGATCACCATCAGCCCGGTCAGCAACGACAGGGCGATCGCCACCGACACGCTCAGGCGCTTGCGCGACAGGCCCAGCGCGCGCAGCGCGGTCAGCTCCGAGGTCGCGGCCAGCTGACCCAGGCCCATCAGCGCGCCGATCACCGCTGCGGTCGGGAACATCGTGTAGGCCCGGCGCGGCACGGTGTACAGCACCCAGGCTGCCGCATGGCCCAGCGAATAGCCGTTCTTGCCGATGTCCTTGAACTCGCCGGAGAAGGCCATCAGCACGTCCAGGCCGACCAGCACCGCCCAGGTCAGCAGCACGGTACCCAGCACCGCGCGGCCCAGGTACAGATCGAAACGCATCGGTCGCAGCATCATGCGCGGGCTCCCTTCGGGCGGGCCATGCGGCCGTCACGCGCGTACATCCAGATCGCCAGTGCCAGCAGCGGCAGGGTCAGCCACCACAGGCCAAGCGCCGACGGAATCTGGCCGTTGGCAATCCAGCCGCTGCCGATGAACATCATGTTGGTGCCGACCATGTAGGCCAGCAGGGCCAGCATCATCCGGCCGTAACGCTGCTGGCGCGGCGAACTGCGGCCCAGCGGCACGGTCAGCAGGGCGAAGGCCAGCGCGATCAGCGGCGGGGCCAGGCGGCGGTGCAGCTGTGCCTGCGCCTCGGGACGCTTGTCGCCGAACAGCGCGGTGGTCGGCATCAGTTCGGGATCATCACTCTTGCGGGCCTCACTGCCGTCGGGCAGGGCCACGTCGTTGCGGGCGAAGGTCGCCAGACGGTAATCCAGTGCGCCGGCCGCCGGCCCTTCCAGCTGGTGGCCATCATCCAGTTCCAGGAAGCGCTGGCGGGCGCCTTCGAAGTACATGCGACCGCTGGCGGCGGACACCACTTCAAGGCGATCCTCCTTCTGCCGCTGCAGGAACACCCGGCCCAGCTGGCTGCCATCGGGGGAGATCGAGGCGACGTAGACCACGCCGCCATTGGGCAGCGGGGTGAACCGGCCAGGCTCCAGGCCGGCCATCAGCACGCTGCGGTTGGCGTCCTGGATCATCTGTTCTGCGGTGCGCTGGGCCCAGGGCCCCAGCCACAACGAACAGGCGCCGACCACCGCGATCACCGGCAGCACCAGCAGCAGCAGGGGCTTGAGCAGGCGTTTGGGGCCGACACCGATGGCGGTGATGACCGCCATTTCCGAGTCGCGGTAGAGGCGGGCGATGGCCAGCAGCAGGCCCAGCATCAGTGCCAGCGGCAGGATCAGCGGCATGTAGACGATGAACTGCAGGCCCAGCTGCGAGAACAGCAGCTTGGCCGGCAGCCGCCCGTCGGCGATGTTGCCGAGGATGTCCACCAGCACGCCGCCCACGCTGACCACCAGCAGGACGATCAGGGTAGCCAGGAAACTCTGGACGAAATCGCCCAATAGATAGCGGTCGAGCTTCAACATGGGGCGGTGGTTTAAACTCTCAGGTTCGTTCGCGGTGCCGCCCAGTCTAGCGTCTGGGCGTAAACGGTCCGCGATTGTACGGACTTGCCAATGGAATCTGCTCAATGGCTCTCGAATTCACCCTGAACCACCTCGCTGCGGCTTCGGCCGCCGTTGACTGCCTCGTCGTCGGCGCCTATGCCGACCATACCCTGACTGCGTCCGCGCAGGCACTGGATGCTGCAAGCGGTGGCCGCCTGGCCGCCCTGGCCCAGCGCGGCGACCTGTCCGGCAAGACCGGCGCTACCACCCTGCTGCACGACCTGCCGGGCGTGACCGCCCCGCGCGTGCTGGTGGTCGGCCTCGGCGATGCCGCCCGCTTCGGCGTGCCGCAGTACCTGAAGGCAGTCGGCGATGCTGTGCGCGCGCTGAAGGCCGGCGCTGCGCGCAGCGCACTGTTCACCCTGTCCGAAGTGACGGTGAAGGACCGCGACGCGGCCTGGGCGATCCGCCAGGCGGTGATCGCTGCCGACCACGCGGCCTACCGCTACACCGCCACCCTGGGCAAGAAGAAGGCCGACGATGCCGGCCTGGCCCAGCTGGCCATCGCCGGTGAGGATGCGCAGGCCCTGGCCCAGGGCCAGGCCATCGCTGCCGGTGTCGAGTTTGCCCGCGAGCTGGGCAACCTGCCGCCGAACTACTGCACCCCGGCCTATCTGGCTGAAGTGGGCGTGAAATTCGCCGGCGAGCATGACGGTGCCGAAGCCGAGATCCTCGACGAGACCCAGATGGAAGCGCTGGGCATGGGCTCGCTGCTGGCCGTGGCCCGTGGCTCGGCCAACCGCCCGCGCCTGGTGGTGCTGAAGTGGAGCAATGGCGGCGACGCCAAGCCCTACGTGCTGGTCGGCAAGGGCATCACCTTCGATACCGGCGGCGTCAACCTGAAGACCCAGGGCGGCATCGAAGAGATGAAGTACGACATGTGCGGTGGCGCCAACGTCATCGGCACCTTCGTCGCTGCGGTCAAGGCCAAGCTGCCGTTGAACCTGGTGGTGGTGGTGCCGGCGGTGGAAAACGCCATCGACGGCAATGCCTACCGCCCGTCCGACGTCATCACCTCGATGTCGGGCAAGACCATCGAAGTCGGCAACACCGACGCCGAGGGCCGCCTGATCCTGTGCGACGCCCTGACCTACGCGCAGCGCTTCGAGCCGCAGGCGCTGGTCGACGTGGCCACCCTGACCGGTGCCTGCATGGTCGCCCTCGGCCACCAGACCGCCGGCCTGATGAGCAAGCACGACGACCTGGCCAACGAGCTGCTGGCCGCCGGCGAGCAGGTCTTCGACCGCGCCTGGCGCCTGCCGCTGTGGGACGAGTACCAGCCGATGCTGGATTCCAGCTTCGCCGACGTCTACAACATCGGCGGCCGCTGGGCCGGTGCCATCACCGCCGGCTGCTTCCTGTCGCGCTTCGCCGAAGGCCAGCGCTGGGCCCACCTGGACATCGCCGGCGTGGCCAGCGATGAAGGCAAGCGCGGCATGGCCACCGGCCGTCCGGTCGGCCTGCTGAGCCAGTGGCTGCTGGACCAGGTCGCCCGCGCCTGACGCTGTACCTGACCCTGGCCGGCAACCGCCGGCCGGGGCCTCGCCGCTCCAGCCGTCAGCCGGCATGGATCGGCACCTGCCTCACTTGGATGCCGCCATGCCCCGCGCCGACTTCTACCTGATCGCCAAGCCCCGATTCCTGACCGAGCCGTTGCGCCTGGTCTGCGAACTGGCGCGCAAGGCCAACGACGCCGGGTTGTTCACCCTGGTGCTGGCCCGCGACCAGGCCCAGGCCGAAGAACTGGACGAACTTCTCTGGTCGTTCGACGACGATGCCTACATTCCGCACCAGATCGTGGGTGAGGACGTGGACGAGGAAGAGGCGCTGGTGCTGATCGCCCCGCCCGGTGGCGAGGCGCCCGTGCGGCCGCTGGTGATCAACCTGCGCGACGAACCCTGGCTTGGCCAGTGCGAGCGCGTGCTGGAAGTGGTGCCGGCCGATCCGGAAGCGCGCGAACCGCTGCGTGAGCGCTGGCGCCAGTACAAGACCGCCGGTTACGACCTGAACAAGCACGACATGTAAGCCCTGCGAGGACCCCTTGATGCGCCTGCTGATCGCCCTGATTCTTCCCTGGCTGTCCTTTTTCACCATCAGCCGGCCCTTTGCCGGCATCGTCTGCCTGATCCTGCAGATCACCCTGATCGGCTGGCTGCCCGCCGCGATCTGGGCTGCCTATTCGGTCAGCCAGTACCACACCGACCAGAAGATCCGGCGCACCCTCGGGTCGCGCTGATCTCCCTTCCCGCCTTGATGACTGGTTCCCCCGCATGACCCAACTCGCCTCCAGCTACGACCCGAAGTCCTTCGAGACCGACCTCTACGAGGCCTGGGAGAAGGCCGGCCATTTCAAGCCGTCCGGCAAGGGCGAGCCGTACACCATCCTGCTGCCGCCGCCGAACGTGACCGGCACCCTGCACATGGGCCACGCCTTCCAGCAGACCCTGATGGATGCGCTGGTGCGCTACCACCGCATGCGCGGCTACGACACGCTGTGGCAGGTCGGTACCGACCACGCCGGCATCGCCACCGAGATGGTGGTCAGCCGCAACCTGGCGCTGGAAGGCAACGGTGAGACCCGCGATTCGCTGGGCCGCGAGGGCTTCATCGGCAAGGTGTGGGAGTGGAAGCAGCAGTCCGGCGACATCATCGAACGGCAGATGCGCCGCCTCGGTACCTCGGCCGACTGGTCGCGCAGCACCTTCACCATGGACCCGCAGCCGTCCGAAGCGGTGATCGAAGCCTTCGTGCGCTGGCACGAACAGGGCCTGATCTACCGCGGCCAGCGCCTGGTCAACTGGGATCCGGTGCTGAAGACCGCGATTTCGGACCTGGAAGTGGAGAGCGCCGAGGAAGACGGTTTCCTGTGGTCGATCGCCTACCAGCTGGATGAAGGCCTGAGCTACGAGCACGTCGAGCGTGATGCCGACGGCGTCGAAACCCTGCGCGAAACCCGCGATTACCTGGTGGTCGCCACCACCCGCCCGGAAACCCTGCTGGGCGACACCGCGGTGATGGTGCACCCCGAAGACGAGCGTTACCTGCACCTGATCGGCAAGAACGTGGTGCTGCCGCTGACCGGCCGCCGCGTGCCGGTGATCGCCGACGATTACGTCGACCGTGCGTTCGGCACCGGCGTGGTCAAGGTCACCCCGGCGCATGACTTCAACGATTACCAGGTGGGTGTGCGCCACAGCCTGCCGATGATCAACCTGTTCACCCCGGTGGCGGCGATCAACGACAACGCGCCGGAACGTTTCCAGGGGCTGGACCGTTACGACGCGCGCAAGGCCGTGCTGGGTGAACTGGAAGACCTGGGCATCCTGGTCGAGACCAAGGCGCACAAGCTGCAGGTGCCGCGTGGCGACCGTACCGGCCAGGTGATCGAGCCGTACCTGACCGACCAGTGGTTCGTGAAGATGGACGAACTGGCGCGTCGTGGCCTCGAGCTGGTCGAAGACGGTTCTATCGCCTTCGTGCCGCCGAACTGGATCAACACCTACCGCCACTGGATGACCAACATCCAGGATTGGTGCATCAGCCGCCAGCTGTGGTGGGGCCACCGCATTCCGGCGTGGTTCGATGCCGCCACCGGCAGCTGCTACGTCGGCCGCAGCGAAGAGGAAGTGCGGGCGAAGAACAATCTCGGCAGCGACGTGGTGCTGAGCCAGGAAAGCGACGTGCTGGAGACCTGGTTCTCCTCGCAGCTGTGGCCGTTCTCCACCCTGGGCTGGCCGAACGAGCAGGCGATGGCCGAGCGCGGTTTCGACCGCTACCTGCCGTCGTCGGTGCTGATCACCGGCTTCGACATCATCTTCTTCTGGGTGGCGCGCATGATCATGGCCACCGACAACCTGACCGGCAAGGTGCCGTTCAAGGACGTCTACTTCACCGGCCTGATCCGCGATGGCCAGGGCCAGAAGATGTCCAAGAGCAAGGGCAACGTGCTCGATCCGCTGGACATCATCGACGGCATCACCATCGATGACCTGGTGGCCAAGCGCACCGGTGGGCTGATGCAGCCGCGCATGGTGGAGAAGATTGAAAAGGCCACGCGCAAGGAATTCCCGGACGGCATTGCCGCCCATGGTGCCGATGCGCTGCGCTTCACCATCGCCGCGCTGGCCACCCATGGCCGCGACATCAAGTTCGACATGAACCGCGCCGAGGGCTACAAGAACTTCTGCAACAAGCTGTGGAACGCCAGCCGCTTCACCCTGATGAACACCGAAGGTGCGGCGTTCACCGGCGTGCCGACGCCGCGTACCGATGCCGAGCGCTGGATCCTCTCGCGCCTGGCCGCTACCACCGCCGAAGCGCAGGGCCATTTCGCCGCCTATCGCTTCGACCTGCTGGCGCAGTGCCTGTACGAATTCGCCTGGAACGCGTTCTGCGACTGGTTCCTGGAGCTGAGCAAGCCGGCGTTGAATGGCGCCGATGCCGCCGACGCTGACAGCACCCGCCACACACTGTTGTATGTGCTGGAAGCGCTGCTGCGCCTGCTGCACCCGCTGACCCCGTTCATCACCGAACAGCTGTGGCAGCAGCTGGCCCCGCGCCTGGGCCTGGCCGAAACCACGCTGTCGCTGCGTCCGTATCCGACCGCCGCCGAGTTCGAGGGCGATCATGCGCAGGCCGAGGCCGACGTTGAGTGGTTGAAGGCGGTGATCAGTGCCGTGCGCCGCGTGCGCAGCGAACTGAACGTCGCCCCGTCCAAGCTGGTGCCGCTGCGCCTGCTGGCCGGCCAGGAACATGCCGGACAGAACCAGGACCGCGTGCGCATCGAGCGCTTCAGTGCCTCGCTGTCGTTCCTGCTGAAGCTGGACAGCATCCAGTGGCTGGCCGACGCGCAGAGTGCGCCGCCGGCAGCCGCCGCGATCGTCGGTGAGCTGAAGCTGCTGGTACCGCTGGAAGGCCTGGTTGATCTCGATGCCGAGCGCGCGCGCCTGGACAAAGAGATCAAGCGCGTGGAAGGCGAGCAGGAAAAGAGCGAGACCAAGCTGGCCAAGTTCTCCGACAAGGTGCCGCCGGCGGTGATCGAGCAGGAGCGCGTGCGCCTGGTCGACTGGAACAACCAGCTGGCTGGCCTGCGCGAGCAGCGCGCGAAGCTGTAACGCCTCGCCGGTGGGTGTGGACCGTGGTCCGCACCGCTGTGAAGTGCCAACCAAGGTTGGCACCTGCCCTGCAGAACGATGTGCCGACCAAGGTCGGCACCCACCCCTGCGTTTTGGCATCATCACCCGATGCCACTTTCCATCTTCCTGCTGGTCCTCGCTGCCGCGGCACTACATGCCAGCTGGAACGCGATCGTCAAACGCGGACCGGACAAATTCCTCGGCACCGTACTGGTCACCGGCAGCGCCGCGCTGTTGTCTGCGCTCGTCTTGCCGTGGCTGCACTTCCCTGCCGCGGAAAGCTGGCCGTGGCTGGGCGCGTCGGTGCTGCTGCAGGTGACGTACTACGCGTTGGTCGCACGCTGCTACCAGCAGGTCGACATGAGCCTGGCGTATCCGATGATGCGCGGCTGCGCGCCGATCCTGGTTGCGCTGGCCGGCGCCGTGCTCGGCGAACGCCTGCCGCCGTCGGCCTGGCTCGGCGTCATCCTGGTGAGTGGCGGCATCCTGTGCATGGCCCGCGGCGCACGCAGTGGCCAGCTGCGGCTGCCGTTGCTGACGGCGGCGATGATCGCCACCTACACGCTGGTCGATGCGCAGGGCGCACGGCTGTCCGGCAATGCGCTGAGCTACACGTTGTGGCTGTTCCTGCTGTCGGGCATTCCGTTGCCGCTGTGGGCGCTGCATCGGCAGCGCGGCAAGTTGCTGGCGTATGCGCGCCAGCACTGGCCGCTGGGTGTTGCCGGCGGCATCGGCACCACCGCCTCGTATGCGATGGCGCTGTGGGCGATGACCCAGGTGCCCGTGGCCATGGTGTCGGCGCTGCGCGAATCGTCGATCCTGTTCGCGCTGCTGATCTCGGTGTTCCTGCTGCGCGAGCGGGTGACGCGCGCGCGTTGGCTGGCGGCGGCGTTGATCGTGGCCGGCGTGTTGGCCCTGCGGCTGGCGTAAACAACGCATCGGTAGCGCCGGGCCATGCCCGGCGAGCGCAGCGGCCATGCGACGCCGATTACAGCGGCGGCATCGTCTCCAGCTCGCCGTCCACCAGTTCGATCGCCATCACCAGTGCATCTTCGCGCCCCTGCGCAGCAGGGTAATAGCGAGGGCGCCGGCCGATCTCGTTGAAGCCTTCGCTGTGATACAGCGCCAGGGCTGGCGTATTGGACGGACGCACTTCCAGGAACACTCGCTGCGCGCCTCGATCAGCGGCCAGGCGGACCAGCGCACGCAGCAGCTCACGGCCGAGCCCACGCGACTGCACCAGCGGATCGATGCAGATGTTCAGCACATGCGCTTCATCGGCAGCGAGGCTGAGCACGCCATAGCCGATCAACAGGCCATCGCGCTCCATCGCCAGGCCGGGATATCCGGCACGCAGGCAATCCAGGAAAATGCCGCGGGTCCACGGATAGGGATAGCCACGCACTTCGATGGCCATCACCGCGTTGAGATCGCTCTCGCGCAGTGCACGCATCGCTACCGGCCCGGGCTGGCTGACCGCACTCATGCGGTTCCGCCCTTGCGCAGTGCGCGCAGCTGCGGCCACAAGGCGCGCTTGGCTGCGGGGTCGCGACGCAGTTGTTCCAGCGGCCAGCTTTCCATCAGCGTCTGTGTGGCCGGGTCGTTGGGATTGCAGCCCGAGGCACGCAACAGCGCGATCTGCAGGCGATCAGGCAGGCGCACCAGCGGCTGGCGCGCGTTACCGGTGGGCAGCGGACGGGCCGCCGCCGGTACGGTATCCGGCGCCGCCACCGGCACGGCAGTGCGTGGTGGCGCGCGCTCGGGCCGAGGTTCCGGCGCCGCGTCGCGCTGGCTGGGTGCGTGCTGCATCGATGGTGGCGCCGTGCGCGTCGGCGCGACCGGCGCGACCGGCGCGGGTGCCGATGCTGCCGCCTCGGCCACGCTCAGCTGCAACGCCGCCTCCATCTCGGCAGCCAACTTGCCATCGTGATAGACGGTGTAGCCCATGGCCTGCAGCCAGGCCTGCTGGGCCGGGGACCACAACACGGGCAGGTCCTGGCTCACGCCGCCTCGGGCTTCTTGCGCAGGCGCTGCACGCCCCACATCACCGGGCCTGACAGCGCGTACAGGATGCCGACGACGAACAACACGCGGGGCAGGTCGATCACCGCGATGGCGATGGCGATCGGCACCAGTGCCAGCACCAGGAACGGGACGCGGTCCGAACGTGCGCCCTCCTTGGCCGCGCCGCCCTTGAAGCTCCAGAAGCGGATGCGGCTGACCATCAGCAGTGCGGCGACCAGGGTCACCGCCAGCGCCACGAAGCGCAGCTCGTTGCCGTTCCAGCCCAGGGTGCCATCGGCGAAGGCCCAGACGAAGGACATCATCAGGCCGGCGGCAGCCGGGCTGGCCAGGCCGACGAACCAGCGCTTGTCGACCACGGCCACCTGGGTGTTGAAGCGCGCCAGGCGCAGCGCCGCGCAGGCGGCGTACAGGAACGCCACCGCCCAGCCCAGGCGACCGACCAGCTCACCGTCGTATTTCAGTTCCGACAGGGACCAGTGGTACATCACCAGGGCCGGCGCCATGCCGAAGCTGACCAGATCGGCCAGCGAGTCGTACTGCACGCCGAACTCGCTGCTGGTGCCGGTCAGGCGCGCGACACGGCCATCGAGGCCATCCATCACCGCCGCCACGAACACGGCGATGCTGGCATTGACGAAATCCCCGTTGGCCGCGGCGATGATGGCGTAGAAGCCAGAGAACAGCCCAGCCGTGGTGAACAGGTTGGGCAGCAGGTAAATCGTGCGCGAGCGCGGCGGCGGTGTGATCGGGTCCATGGAATCCAGTTTAATCGACTTGCCAGCGGTCGGCGCCAATGCTGCAATCGGCGTTCTACGCCCATTCTGCGGAGTTTGCCATGCGTGCCCTGTCCTGCCTGGGATACCTGCTGCTGTTGGCCAGTACCACTGCGCTGGCAGGCCCCGTCTACAAGTGGAAGGACGCCAGGGGCGTGACCCAGTATTCGGAAACGCCGCCGGCCGGGGCCAAATACGAGACCCGAGCCCAGGCCAGGACACCGGCGACGGACGCGGCCCCGGAGCCTTCCGCCGCGCCGGTACCGGAACAATGCAGTACCGCCCGCGCGAACGTGGCGCTGCTGGAGGGCAGCGGCCCGGTGATGCAGGACACCGATGGCGACGGCAAGGCCGATACCGCGCTTACCCCGGAACAGCGCAGCGCGCAGAAGGGCCTGGCCGAGGCGGCAATCAAGGCGTACTGCCCACCGGCGGGTTGAAGGGGGGATCGGCCGGGCGGCGCCCGGCACCCGCCGAGGCAACGGCCGAAGCAACTGCAACGGCGGCTTCCTGGGGGATGGCGGGGAGGCGTGGGTGTGCAGGACACGCCGTAAACCCATCCATGGGGGCTCGATGGCGCCATCCATGGCGCCAACGGTCCTGCACACCCACACCGCCCCGCCTTCGACAGTTTCCCGGTGGCCAGTAGATCCACGCCATGCGTGGATGAATCTCCATCGAAATCGAATATTTCGACAATTGATCGAATGATCGAAGAGCATCCACGCGTGGCGTGGATCTACTGTCGACCAAGGTCGACACCTACCAAGAGCAGGCCATGCCATCCAGACAGATTGCGGAGATCTGTCGAAGGCGGGGTGGGTCCGGTTGCGGGGGCGTGAGCCGCATGGATGCGGCGACCGAGCTTACAGGGACGTACTTGCAGCGTCCCCCGCAACCGGACCCACCCCGCCATCCCACGGAATACCCGCTTTTGACGTTGCCGTTGATTCGGCGGGTGCCGGGCGCCGCCCGGCCGATACCCCTCCCCCGGCCGGGCTGGCAGAATAGGTGTCTCTGCCGTAATCCGAAGCCGACGATGCGCCTCTCCCAGTTCCACCTGCACACCACCAAGGAAACCCCCAGCGACGCCGAGCTGACCAGCCACCGGCTGATGCTGCGCGCGGGCATGATCCGCAAGCTCGCATCCGGCCTGTACACCTGGTCGCCGCTGGGCCTGCGCGTGCTGCGCAAGGTCGAACGCATCGTCCGCGAGGAAATGGACCGTGCCGGTGCCGTCGAATTCCAGATTCCGACCATCCAGCCGAAGGAACTGTGGGAGCAGACCGGCCGCTGGCAGAAGTTCGGCCCGCAGCTGCTGAAGATCAAGGACCGCAAGGAACAGACCTTCTGCTACAGCCCCACCGCCGAAGAAGCGGCCTGCGATTTCGCGCGCAGCGAACTGTCCAGCTACAAGCAGCTGCCGGTGAACTTCTACCAGATCCAGACCAAGTTCCGCGACGAGATCCGTCCGCGCTTCGGTGTGATGCGTGCGCGCGAGTTCCTGATGAAGGACGCCTATTCGTTCCACCTGCACGACGAAGACCTCGTGCGTGAGTACGAAAACATGAAGGTGGCCTACAGCCGCATCTTCACCCGCCTGGGTCTGGACTTCCGCATGGTGCAGGCCGATTCCGGCGCGATCGGCGGTGACGCCTCGCAGGAATTCCACGTGATCGCCGATTCCGGTGAAGACGCGCTGGTGTTCTCCACCGGTTCTGACTACGCCGCCAACATGGAAGCGGCCATTGCCGCCGATCCGGCTGCGCGCGCTGCGGCCAGCGAAGCGCTGCGCAAGGTCGAGACCCCGATCCAGAAAACCTGCGAAGACGTTGCCGCCCTGCTCGGCATCGACCTGCAGCGCACCGTGAAGTCGGTGGCGCTGATCGCCGGTGAAGGCAAGGAACAGCAGTTCGTGCTGGTGCTGGTGCGTGGCGACCACGAGGTCAATGAGATCAAGCTGGGCAAGGTTGCCGGCCTGGACGAGCAGCGTTTTGCCAGCGAAGCAGAGATCGCCGACTACCTCGGCAGCGTGCCGGGCTTCCTCGGTCCGGTCGCGCCGGCCAAGCCGATCCGCGTGGTCGCCGATCGCGAAGTGGCGGCGATGTCCGACTTCGTCGTGGGTGCCAACGAGGCCGGTTTCCACCTGGCCGGCGTCAACTGGGGCCGCGACCTGGCGGAACCGGAAGTGGCGGACATCCGCAACGTGCGTGCCGGTGATCGTGCGCTGGATGGCGGCGAACTGAAAATCGCCCGCGGCATCGAAGTTGGCCACGTGTTCCAGCTGGGCCGCACCTATGCGAAGGCGCTCGATGCCACCGTGCTGGACGAGAACGGCAAGGCCGCGGTGATGACGATGGGCTGCTACGGCATCGGTATTTCGCGTGTGGTTGCCGCAGCCATCGAGCAGAACCACGATGACGCCGGCATCATCTGGCCCGACGCGATGGCGCCGTGGCAGGTGGTGGTCTGCGTGATCAATCCGAAGGGCGACGCTGCCGTGGCCGATGCGGCCGCAGGCCTGCTGCAGGAGCTGCGCGACGCCGGTCTGGATGCCGCACTGGACGACCGCGGTCTGCGCCCGGGCGCGATGTTTGCCGACATGGAACTGATCGGCATCCCGCACCGGGTGGTGGTCAGCGAGCGCGGCCTGGCCGCAGGCACCTTCGAGTACCGCTCGCGCCGCGCCGCCGAAGCGGAGAGCCTGGACAAGGCCACCCTGCTGCAGCGCCTGCAGGATTGATCGGAAAAGACCGGGGTATACCCCGGTCTTTTTTTGCCGGATGGCCGCCCCCGGAAAATCGCAGCGGACATAATCCGGTCAAAATGGTCGCAACCGGGCCAGCCAGCCGACAGACGGTGACCGCAACTGTTTGTGCTGGGATTAATTCCTCATTACTCTGTCCCGCGACGCCACGGACCGGCTCGTCCCTGTCCCTAAATTAGTTTCTGGAGTAATCGTTGATGAGCATCGACCTGACCGGCCTGTCGGCACGTGAGCTGGGCGCATTGATCCGCACAGCCAAGAAGCAGCAGACCATCGTCGCCAAGCGTCGCCCGATCACCAAGGTGCGTGCCCAGCTGAGCAAGCTGGCCAAGACCGAGGGTTACACCATCGAGGAACTGTTCGGTGGTGAACCCGCACCGCGCGCGCGCAAGGTCGCCAAGGCCACCAAGGCCCCGTCCAAGACCGCCGGCCGCAAGCTGGGCAAGGTTGCACCGAAGTACCGCAACCCGGCCAACCCGAAGGAAACCTGGACCGGTCGTGGCAAGCAGCCGCGCTGGATGGCCGAGCTGACCGCCAAGGGCAGCAAGAAGCCGGAAGATTTCCTGATCAAGAAGGCCTGAGGCCAGATCGGGTCGCAATGAAAAACGCCGGCGAAAGCCGGCGTTTTTTTTGGGGTAGCGCCGGGCCATGCCCGGCGAGCGCAGCGGTTGGTTTCCCGATCCGCCGGGCATGGCCCGGCGCTACCGCCCCCGATCACAGCGTCTTGCGCGCCGGCATCAGCAGGTTGCCGAACAGCAGGCCGGCGACCAGCGCCATCACCACGTTCAACACGGTCAGGAACACGCTCTGGCCGGCGCCCACGTCCTGTTGCTGGACCAGGGTCAGCACGCCGCGCAGGCTGGTGCTGCCAGGCACCATCATGATGATGCCCGGCAGGCGGATGATCGCGCCGGGACGGCCGACCACGCGCCCGAACAGATTGCCGCCGGCGGTCAGCAGCATCGCCGACAGGAAGATGCCGGCCGGCGTACCCCAGGCATGACCACCAAATTTGGAGATCGCGTAACCGGCCACCGAGGCGGCGATCACCCACGGATAGTCGCGACGATTGGCCTTGAACAACATGGCGAAGGCGAACGCCGCCGTCAGCAGCGAGCCCCACTCGACCCACGGCCCCTGTGGCCGCGAGGCACGGATCATCGGGTCCAGCCCCAGCACATCGGCCAGGGTCACCGCGATCATCGCGCCGACACTGAGCTTCATGATCGTGGTCAACGCGCCGGCAAAGCGCGCGGTGCCGGACACCCAGTGCTGGCTGGCCAGTTCATTGACCGCATTGGTCAGCGACATGCCCGGCAGCAGCACCACCAGCGAAGCGATGATCACCGTGTTGAGATTCAGCGCGCCCACGAAGGTGGCAACCACGGTGGCGACCAGGCCGGCCAGCAGCGCCGCCAGTGCTTCGGCCGCTTCACGGCTGGCCGGGCGCTTGTCGGTGACCATGCCGAGCAGGCCGATCAGCAGGCCGATGACACCGGCGGTGGCGATGTCCAGCCACGGCAGCTTCCACATGCCTGCCACGCCGGCCGCACCGAGGGTGAAGGACAGGATGGTGCGCAGCTTGCCGCGCCGGCCCGGATCCTTGTCCAGCTGGCGCAGCGCGGTGTGACCCTGGGCGATGCTCATGCGGCCGTTGGCCACTTCTTCGGCGATTCCGTCAGCCACGCTGAGCTTGTGCAGGTCGTTCTCGCCGGGCGCCAGCCGGATCACCCGGGTGATGTCACTGGAGCCGATGGCCTGCGCCGGATCGCTGAAACTGAGGATGATGCCGGTGGGGTTCGACCACGGTTCACAATCCAGATCGAGCTGCCGGGCCAATGCAACCACCGCCGCTTCCAGGCGCTGGGCCGTGGTGCCGTAGCTGTGCAGGCGGCCGGCGATCTCGGAAACGAAGGCCACGCGCTGCGCGTAGGTGGCCTGGGGCGTGGGGATCGTGTGAGCGTCTGCAGACATGCGCCGTAGTATTACCTACGTCAGGCTCTGCTGGAGAAATTCATCCTGGTTCGACGCGACGTGCAATTCAGAACGGTTATGCTGCGACCCGAATGGCCCCCATGACCCCGACCCACGCCCCCCAGCTCGAACAGGACGCTCAGGATCCGGGACTGATCCGGCTGTCCGGCCACTGGACCCTGAAGACCGCGCTGGCCGCGGCCGAAGTGCTGCGTGGCGTTCCGGACACGCTGACCGGCATCGACGCCACCGGCATCGAGCTGCTCGACTCCGCCGGCGTACTGCAGGTGCTGCGCGTCGCCCATCGCGCTGACCTGAGCGAAGACGCACTGCGGTTCCGCCCGGACCACCAGGCGCTGGTGTGCACCATCGAGGAAGTGGCCGACGACCGCCCGAAGCCGAAGCGTGACTTCGGCGTGCTGGCGGCACTGGAGCGGCTGGGCGTCAGCGTCCATGCCACGGGCCACAACATCAAGGCGCTGTGCAGCTTCCTCGGTGAGAACCTGGTCAAGGCCGCACGCCTGGTCAAGGAACCCCGACGTTTCCGCCTGACCGCGACCGTGCACCAGATGGAGCAGGTCGGGCTGGACGCCGTGCCGCTGGTCGCGCTGCTGTCCTACCTGGTCGGCGCAGTGATCGCCTTCCTCGGCTCGACCATCCTGCGCGATTTCGGCGCGGAGATCTTCGTCGTCGAACTGGTCAACATCGCCTTCCTGCGCGAATTCGCCGTGCTGCTGACCGCGATCGTGCTGGCTGGCCGCACCGCCAGTGCGTTCACCGCGCAGATCGGTGCGATGAAGGCACGCGAGGAGATCGATGCGATGCGCACCCTGGGGCTCGACCCCATCGACCTGCTGGTGCTGCCGCGCCTGGTCGCGCTGCTGGTGACGCTGCCGCTGCTGACCTTCATCGCGATGATCGCCGGCCTGGCCGGCGGCATCACGGTCGGCGCGTTCGACCTGGATATTCCGCCGCAGATGTACATCGCGCGCATGCACGACACGATGGAAGTGCGGCACATGCTGGTGGGCCTGTCCAAGGCACCGGTATTTGCGCTGGTGATCGGCCTGATCGGCTGTCTGGAAGGCCTGAAGGTCGAAGGCACCGCACAGTCGGTCGGCGAGCGCACCACCTCCAGCGTGGTGCAGACGATCTCGCTGGTGATCATCATCGACGCCTTCGCGGCGTTGTGGTTCATGCACATGGACTGGTGACATGAGCACGCATCCGATCCCCGAAGAAGTGCCCATGCAGGACGACGAAGGCCACGACCTGGCCATCCGCGTGCGCGGGCTGGTCAACCGCTTTGGCAGCCAGACCGTGCACGAAGGGCTGGACCTGGACGTGCGCCGTGGCGAGATCCTTGGCGTGGTGGGTGGTTCGGGCACCGGCAAATCGGTGCTGATGCGCTCGATCCTGGGCCTGCGCGTGCCGGATGAAGGGCAGATCGAAGTGCTCGGCCGCGACGCGCGTGCCGACGACGCCGAGAGCCGCCTGCACATCGAACGCAATACCGGCGTGCTGTTCCAGGACGGCGCCCTGTTCTCGTCGCTGACCGTGGGCGAAAACGTGCAGGTGCCGCTGAAGGAACACCACCGCGAACTGCCCGAGCGCTGGCACTACGAGCTGGCCCTGCTGAAGGTGAAACTGGCCGGTCTGCCCGCCGATGCGATCAACAAGCTGCCCTCGCAGCTGTCCGGCGGCATGCGCAAGCGCGCCGGCCTGGCACGTGCACTGGCGCTGGATCCGCCGCTGCTGTTCCTGGACGAACCCACCGCCGGGCTGGACCCGATCGGTGCGGCCGCGTTCGACCGCCTGATCAAGACCCTGCAGGAAGCGCTGGGGCTGACCGTGTTCCTGATCACCCACGACCTGGACACGCTGTATGCCATCTGCGACCGGGTGGCAGTCATCGCCGACCGCAAGGTGGTGGCCAATGCGCCGCTACCGGAAATCGAGAAACTGGATCATCCGTGGATCCAGGAATACTTCCACGGACCCCGCGCGCGCGCCGCGCGTGGCGAACAGATCGAGAGTGCCTGAGCCATGGAAACAAAAGCCAACTACGTGCTGATCGGCGCGTTCACCCTGATCACCGGCCTGGCCCTGCTGGCCTTCGGCCTGTGGGCCGCCAAGTACTCCTCCGACCGTACCTGGCAGGAATACCGGGTGGTGTTCCGCGAAGCGGTGACCGGCCTGTCGGTCGGCAGCCCGGTGCAGTACAACGGCATCGCGGTGGGCTCGATCACCGAACTGAACCTGGTGCCGGACGATCCGCGCCAGGTGGTCGCACGCATCCGCCTGAACTCGACCACGCCGGTCAAGACCGATACCCGCGCCAAGCTGGCGATCACCAGCCTGACCGGCCCGTCGATCATCCAGCTCAGCGGCGGCACGCCGCAGTCGCCGGCGCTGACCACGGTCAACAAGGATCCGGCGCCGATCATCCCGACCACGCCGTCAGCGCTGCAGAACATCACCGACGTGGCCAACCGCATCGTCGAGCGCATGGACCAGATCCTCAGCGACCGCAACGTCGCCTCGATCAACGCCACGTTGGCCAATCTGGAAACGATCAGTGGCGGCCTGGCCGACCGCGACCAGGGCACGCAGTCGCTGCTGCTCAGCGCGCGCGATGCCGCGCGCAGCCTGGACGCCACCCTGAAGACCACCAACGGCACCATCGAGCGCCTGGACAAGAACCTGGTGCAGCAGCTGCCGGGCATCATCGACAAGCTCGACGCCACCCTGGCCAAGCTGGATTCGGCCGCCGGCAATGCCGATTCGATCCTTGGCGAGAACCGCGCGGCCATCAACAGCTTCGCCAATGATGGTCTGGGCCAGCTCGGCCCGACGCTGGGTGAACTGCGTGGCCTGATCCGGGACCTGCGCCGGGTCAGCGACCGTCTTGAGAACAACCCCGCGCGCTACCTGCTCGGCCGCGACGCCCCGAAGGAGTTCGAACCCAAATGAGCCCGACCACCCTTCCGCGCCTGTTGCTGGCCGCGTCGCTGGCCACCCTGCTGGGTGGCTGCTCGATCCTCGGCAGCGGCGACAAGAATCCCGTCACCCTGTATTCCCCCGCCGTGCAGGTGAAGGTCGACCCCAGCTGGCCGCAGGCCGACTGGCAACTGGTGCTGGCCAAGCCCAGCGCTGCGCGCATGGTCGACAGCCCGCGCATCAACGTGCGGCCGACGCCGTCGGAGCTGGAGATCTACAAGGGTGCCAGCTGGGCGCAGCCGGCCACCGACATGATCGAAGACACCCTGCTGCGTGGTTTCGAGGATTCCGGCCGCATCCACGGCGTGGCCCGCGTCGCCGCCGGCATCCGCGCCGACTACAAGCTGTCGACCGACATCCGTCGCTTCGAATCGGACTACCAGGGCCAGGCAACGCCAACGGTCGTCATCGAGATCAACGCCAAGCTGATCGATGTGACCAACCAGCGCGTGGTCGCCGACCGCACCTTCCGTCAGCTGCAGCCGGTAGGCAGCACTGATGTGTCGGCGGTGGCCGCCGCCTTCGAGCGTGGACTGCAGCAGGTAGCGCAGGACGTGGTGGGCTGGACGCTGACCAGCGGGCAGAACGACAAGCAGACGCTGAAGCGCTGATCGGTTTCCGCTGATTACGCCGGGCCTGGTCCCGCGATGCGGGTAGATCCACGCCATGCGTGGATGAATGCTCCGGGACCTGCGTCAGGTCCGCGGCGTGATCCAGCGGAACGTCAGGTTGATGCGTTCACCCTGCACCCGCGCCATCTTCGGCAGCGCGTGCTGGTAGTGGCGCTGGGTCTGCCCGGCCATCAACAGCAGATCGCCGTGGCCGAGCAGGTACTCGGCCTTGCGCGCAGGATCGTCACGTCGGCGCAGCAGGAACCGTCGCGCCGCTCCGAGGCTCAACGAAGCAATCAGCGGCGCCGGCCCCAGCTCCGGCTCGTCATCGCTGTGCCAGCCCATGTAGTCGGTGCCGCCGCGATAGCGGTTGAGCAGCACGCTGTTGAATCGACCCACGCCCTGCGCTTGCAGCCGGTCGCGCAATGCCCCCAGCACAAGCGGCCACGGATGGGGCACGAACTCGGCGCCGGAATAGCGGTAGCGCGCCTGCAGATCGCCGATCCAGCAGCTCAACCGGGGTGAGTCCACCCAGTTGCCGAACATGCGGATGCGGTGGGTTTCCCAAGGAATTTCCTGTGCCAATGCCTGCTGCAGAGCGTCGGCTTCAGCGGCGGGCAGCCACCCGGTCAGGTGGCGGACGTCGGCGTCTGGCAGGTCATGGGGGAACAGCATTGGCCAACGCTAGCACGGTGACGTTTGCCCCGACGGCCGCCAACGCTGAAAATGGAGAAATGACCGACATCTACGTTACCAAACCCTGCTCACGCGCCCTCCTGAACGAGCACGTGAGATGACCGGCATCAACCTGCGCCGGGTACTGTTCCCGCTGCTGCGCGCGGCCTTTCGGGCGCTGCCGCTGTCACAGGGGCAGCGTGATCGCCTGCGCACCCGCTTTCTGGCCAGCCATGGCGACTGGGTGCCGCCACCGCCGAAAGGACAGCAGGACGCCGGCGGACCGCGCGCCAATGCCCAATTGCGGTGGCGCGCCGACGAACCAGCGATCGGCCACGTCCCCTGGCGCGAAGGCATCCTGCCCTCGCCACTGCCCGCCACCCTGGTGGCGTTCTACCTGCCGCAGTTCCACACGTTCCCGCAGAACGATGCCTGGTGGGGCAAGGGCTTTACGGAATGGCGCAATGTCACCCGCGCCCTGCCGCAGTTCGAAGGCCATGTGCAGCCACGCCTGCCTGCCGACCTGGGCTTCTACGACCTGCGCAATCCGCAGGTGATGCGTGACCAGGCGCGTTTGGCTGCGGAGTATGGCATCGGCGCGTTCTGCTTCTACTACTACTGGTTCAGCGGTCGCACGCTGATGGAAGACCCGCTGCGCCAATGGCTGGACGACGACAGCATCGACCTGCCGTTCTGCCTGTGCTGGGCCAACGAGAACTGGGCACGGCGCTGGGACGGGCGCGACGATGACATCCTGATCGGCCAGCGGCACAGCGCCGAAGACGATCTGGCCTTCATCGCCCACATCGCACCCTATCTGCGCGACCGCCGTGCATTGAAAGTCGATGGCCTGCCGATGTTGCTGGTCTACCGACCCCACCTGCTGCCCGATGCCCGGGCGACTGCCGAACGCTGGCGTCGCTGGTGTCGCGACAATGGCGTGGGCGAGATCCATCTGGCCTACGTTCAAGGCTTCGAGCGCCCCGACCCTCGTGACATCGGATTCGACGCTGCGGTCGAATTCCCTCCAAACATGAGCAACCCTTCCTCGCTGTCGGCGCGGCAGTGGCTGCTCAATCCCGATTTCAATGGCGACGTGCGCGACTGGCGTGAACTGGCTGCCGAGATCAGCGCACGTCCGCTGCCGGACTATCCGCTCTACCCCGGCGTGAATCCGGGCTGGGACAACGAGGCTCGCCGTTCGGGGCGCGGCCGGGTGTACCTGCATGCATCGCCCAGAGGCTATCGTGATTGGCTGCGCAGCACGATCGAGAAACGCCTTGCTGCCGCGCCCACGAACAAGCGCATGGTATTCATCAACGCCTGGAACGAATGGGCCGAAGGTGCAGTGCTGGAACCGGATGCGAGGCTGGGTCATGCGTGGCTGCAGGCCACCCGTGATGCGCTGTCACCGACCGCTGCACCAGTCCAGCAGCCGGCGGTGCATCTCCATGCCTGGTACCTGGAGACGCTGCCGGAAGTCCTGTCTGCACTACACGATGCAGCGCTGCCCTGGCGGATCGTGGTGACCACTCCGGCGCAGCACGTGGACGCAGTGCATCAGGCGCTTGCCGCACATGGCCTGCAGGGCGAGGTCATGGCTGTGGAAAACCATGGCCGGGACATCCTGCCGTTCCTTGAAGTGGCTGAACTGCTGCAGGACCAGCACGATGTGATCCTGAAGCTGCATACGAAACGTTCCAGCCATCGGTCCGATGGCGATCAGTGGCGGCAGGAACTGCTGCAGCGCCTGGTACAGGGCGGGCGAGCCGCACGCATCCACGCTGCGTTCCAGGCCGATCCCAGCTTGGGCATGGTCGTCGCCGAGGGTCACCTGCTGCCGGTTGCCGAGTACGTTGGTGGCAATGGTCCGGCACTGCAACGGCTCCAGGCGCGGATCGGCCTGCACGCTGCAGCAGACGGCAGCCAGTTCGGTGCCGGCAGCATGGGCTGGTGGCGGCTGCGGGCCCTGCGCCCGCTGCTGGACGCACACCTCTACCGAAGCAACTTCGAGGCTGAGCACGGCCAGATAGATGGAACGCTCGCCCATGCCATCGAACGCGTGTTCGGTACATGCTGTGAACACGCCGGACTACGTGTAGCGACAGCGGCCGCATGCGTCGGCGAGCCCGACGCCCACGGCAGCGAATACGCCTACGCCCGACGCAGCTGACCGACAGGAGGGACTGCACACCTCCTGTCGCGGATCAATCAGGCGCGCTTGAAGGCCACGCCCGTCTTTTCCTTCAACTCGCCATCGCCAACTCCGGGCGCGGCTTCCACCAGCACCAGACCGTCATCGGTCACATCGAATACCGCCAGGTCGGTGATGATGCGATCGACCACGCCCACACCGGTCAGCGGCAGCGTGCATTCGGCCAGGATCTTGTGTTCGCCGTTCTTGGCGGTGTGCTCCATCAGCACCACCACCCGTTGTACGCCGGCCACCAGGTCCATCGCACCGCCCATGCCCTTGACCATCTTGCCGGGCACCATCCAGTTGGCCAGGTCACCCTTGTCGGTGACCTGCATCGCGCCAAGGATGGCCAGGTTGACGTGACCACCGCGGATCATCGCGAAGCTGTCATGGCTGCCGAAATAGCTGGCCCCCGCACGTGCGGTGACGGTCTGCTTGCCGGCATTGATCAGGTCTGCATCGACCTCATCCTCGGTCGGGAACGGGCCGATGCCCAGCAGGCCGTTTTCCGATTGCAGCCACACATCCACGCCGTCGGGAATGTGATTGGCCACCAGCGTCGGCAGGCCGATGCCCAGGTTCACGTAGGCGCCATCGGTCAGTTCACGCGCAGCGCGCGCCGCCATCTCGTCGCGGGTCCATGCCATCTCAGTTGCCCTCCGCACGGATGGTGCGCTGTTCGATACGTTTTTCGGGAGTGGGGTTGTGCACGATGCGGTGCACGTAGATACCCGGCAGATGCACCTGGTCCGGGTCGATGCTGCCGACCGGCACCACCTCCTCCACTTCCACGATGCAGACCTTGCCAGCCATCGCACAGGCCGGGTTGAAATTGCGCGCGGTCTTGCGGAACACCAGGTTGCCGGCCTCGTCGGCCTTCCAGGCCTTGACCAGTGCCACGTCGGCGCGCAGCGCGGTTTCCATCACGTAGTGCTTGCCGTCGAACTCACGGGTTTCCTTGCCTTCGGCCACCACCGTGCCATAGCCGGTAGCGGTGAAGAACGCCGGGATACCCGCACCACCGGCACGCAGGCGTTCGGCCAGGGTGCCCTGCGGATTGAATTCCAGCTCCAGCTCGCCGGCCAGGAACTGCCGTTCGAACTCCTTGTTCTCGCCCACGTAGGACGAAATCATCTTCCTGATCTGCCGGGTTTCCAGCAGCTGGCCCAGGCCGAAGCCATCCACGCCGGCGTTGTTGGAGATCACGGTCAGGCCCTTGGCGCCACTGTCGCGCAGTGCGGCGATCAGTGCTTCAGGAATACCGCACAGGCCGAAGCCACCCACGGCCAGAACCTGGCCATCAGCGACCACGCCCTGCAGGGCATCCGCCGCAGAGGCGAAACGCTTGCTGCGCGTGCCGCTGGAAGTCGATTGCTGCATCTCTACTGCCCTACCCGGTGAGAATGCCGCCATTCTAGCGGTACACCCGTTGCCGGCTGGGATGCGCCGCAGCATGAACCAGCATGCCGGGCCCTCAATCCGTAGAATGTCCGCTTCCCCGCTTGCGGTGCCCTCGGCAACGCGTGCTGCAGATGGAGAGGACAGGACGACGCATGGCCGTAGTATTCACCGGAGGGGAACTGTCCCGCTGGCTGGATGCCGGGACACTGGGAAAGGGCAACCACCTCGTTTCGGCAGTGCGTGAACTGCGCTACCAGTCACCGCTGCTGACCGCCCAGCTCGAGGGCTGGCAGGTGTCGATCGACCTGGATGCCAGCGCCCGCACACCGCACAGCCCCCTGCAAAGTCGCTGCACCTGTCCGGTTGGCGGGCACTGCGAGCATGTCGCCGCCGTACTGCTGGCCGCGCTGGCAACCTCCCTGGAGGGTACGCCGGGCCTGCTGCGCCCGGCCGCCAAGCCAACGCTGCCCACCCTGCAGACCCAGGCGATGACGCCGATCCTCCATCTGCACAGCATGGAATACCGTCCCACCTGGCTCACCGAACGCGATGCCTCGCAGTGGCTCGACGTTGCCACCGTCGCTTTCGAGTACGGCGAACACGTGCGTTTTCTCGACGACCCGTCGCTGTTCGTGCATGGCGCCGAGGGCCAGCTCTACCTGCTGCCGCGTGACCTGGCCGGGGAGGCACGGCGTGAAGCGGAATTGCACAGCGTCCACCTGCACCGCGAGCGGCAACCGCGCATCGTGCTGGACGGCGGCGGTCCATTGTTCGAGCTGCGCAGTTTCGACTGGACCCGCTTCCTGCTGGAGGATGTGCTGCGGTTGGAAGCGCTGGGCTGGAAGATCGAGACTGACGATGCCTTCCGCCATCGCATCACCCGGGTGGAGGAGATCGACCTGGATGTGCGGTCGATGTCCACCGACAGCGCTGCGTTCGACCTGGCCCTGACCATCGACGTCGATGGCCGCAGCGTTGCACTGGTTCCGCTGTTGCAGGGCGTACTGCAGTCTGATCCGCGCTGGCTGCGCGGTCAGCTGGACGCGATCGGCGATGACGAGAACGTACTGCTGACGACGGCGGGCAATGAACGCCTGGCACTGCGCGCGGGGCGTCTGAAACCGGTGATCGCGCTGCTGGCGGATCTGTTCGGCGACCACGGGCAACCGCTGCGCCTGCAGGTGCACGACCGCGGGCGCCTGCAGGCACTGCAGGACGCCGCGCAGCTGCGACTGCACAGCAGCAACGATACCCGCGCACGCGTGCAGCGCCTGCTGGACGCGCCGGCGATGACCGCTGTCCCGGCGCCGCAGGGCTTGCGCGCGACGCTGCGCAGCTACCAGCTTGAGGGCCTGTCCTGGCTGCAGTACCTGCGCCAGCAGGGCTTGGGCGGCGTGCTGGCCGACGACATGGGCCTGGGCAAGACACTGCAGACCCTGGCCCATCTCCTGGTTGAAAAGCAGAGCGGCCGCCTGGACAAACCGGCGCTGGTGGTCATGCCGACGTCACTGCTGCACAACTGGCAGAGTGAAGCTGCGCGCTTCACCCCGGATCTGCGCGTACTGGCCCTGCACGGACCCGCGCGTGACACGCAGTTCGATGCCATTGCCGCACATGATCTGATACTGACCACCTATCCCCTGCTCTGGCGCGACGAACAGGCGCTGCAGGCGCATTCCTATCACCTGCTGATCCTGGACGAGGCACAGCAGGTGAAGAACCCCAGATCGCGTGCAGCGGCCACGCTGCGCACGCTGCAGGCCCGTCATCGATTGTGCCTGACCGGCACTCCGCTGGAGAACCATCTGGGCGAGCTGTGGACGCAGTTCGACTTCCTGCTGCCCGGGCTGCTCGGCAGCGAAAAGCAGTTCAACCAGCACTGGCGCCACCCCATCGAGCGCGGCAGCGACCGCCGGCGCGCACAGCTGCTGGCCCAGCGCATGCGCCCTTTCATCCTGCGCCGACGCAAGGACCAGGTCGCCTCCGAACTTCCGCCGAAAACGGTCATCACCCGCACCGTGGCGATGGAAGGCGGCCAGCGCGAACTGTACGAAACCGTGCGCGCGGCAATGGAAAAACAGGTCCGCGAAGCGATCAACGGCAGTGGGTTGGCGCGCAATCACATCGTGGTGCTGGACGCGTTGCTGAAGCTGCGCCAGGTCTGCTGCGATCCGCGTCTGCTGCCGGGCCATGCACCCGCGCGCACTGCCGGCTCGGCCAAGCTGGACCTGCTGCGCGAGATGCTGCCGTCCATGGTCGAAGAAGGACGTCGCATCCTGCTGTTCTCGCAGTTCACCGGCATGCTGGCCCTGATTGCGCAGGCATTGGATGCACTGGGCCTTGCCTACGTGACCCTGACCGGCGACACCCAGAACCGGGTCACACCGGTGCAGCGCTTCATGGACGGCGAGGTTCCCGTGTTCCTGATCAGCCTGAAGGCCGGCGGCGTGGGCTTGAATCTGACCGCCGCCGACACCGTCATCCACTTCGATCCATGGTGGAATCCGGCCGCCGAGAACCAGGCCACCGACCGTGCCCATCGCATCGGCCAGGATCAGCCCGTGTTCGTCTACAAGCTGATCGCCGCGGGCAGCGTCGAAGAACGCATCGCCGAGCTGCAACAACGCAAGGCCGAGCTGGCCGATGCAATCCTGGAGGGTGCTGGTGGTGCAGGTCCTCGCTTCGACGCAGCAGATCTGGAGGCGCTGCTGGCGCCGCTGCCGGGCGCGCCGGCCAAACGCCCTGGCAGGGCCGGCAGGCGGCCGGCGCAGGCCTGATATGGAACGTCAGTCATGTGGCGTTGCCTGGTGGAAACGATTCCCATACAGCCCGAGCGCTACAATTAGAAGCTGAGCTCACCAAAGGATCTGATCGATGCCCCTGCCCGCCTTCAAGGCCTATGACATCCGTGGCCGCGTGCCGGAAGAACTGAACGAAGATCTGGCCCGCCGCATAGGCGTGGCCCTGGCCGCGCAGCTCGCGCCCGGCCCGGTGGTCCTTGGCCATGATGTGCGCCTGACCAGCCTGGCGCTGCAGGATGCGCTGGCATCGGGCCTGCGCGGCACCGGCCGCGAAGTGATCGACATCGGCCTGTGCGGTACCGAAGAGGTGTATTTCCAGACCGATCACCTGGGTGCAGCTGGCGGTGTGATGGTGACCGCAAGCCACAACCCGATGGACTACAACGGCATGAAGCTGGTCAAGGAGAACGCGCGCCCGATCAGCTCGGACACCGGCCTGTTCGCGATCTCCGATGCGGTTGCCGCCGATACCGCGCCCGCCGCCCCGGCCAAGGCTGGGCAGACCGCCGAGCACGACAAGAGCGCCTACATCCAGCATCTGCTGTCCTATGTCGATGTCAGCAAACTGAAGCCGCTGAAGCTGGTAGTGAACGCCGGCAACGGCGGCGCCGGCGCCATTGTCGACCTGCTGGCACCGCACCTGCCGTTCGAGTTCATCCGCATCTGCCACGAACCCGATGGCAACTTCCCCAACGGCATCCCCAATCCGCTGCTGCAGGAGAACCGCGCCGCGACCGCTGAGGCGGTTCGCGAGCACGGCGCCGACTTCGGTATTGCCTGGGACGGCGACTTCGACCGTTGCTTCTTCTTCGATCACAGCGGACGCTTCATCGAGGGCTACTACCTTGTCGGCCTGCTGGCCAAGGCGGCGCTGGACCGCAACCCGGGCGGAAAGATCGTGCATGACCCACGCCTGGTCTGGAACACCGTGGAAATGGTCGAGCAGGCAGGCGGCGTGCCGGTGCTGTGCAAGAGCGGCCACGCTTTCATCAAGGAGAAGATGCGCGCAGAGGATGCGGTATACGGCGGCGAAATGAGCGCCCATCACTACTTCCGCGAATTCGCCTATGCCGACTCGGGAATGATCCCCTGGCTGCTGATCGCGCAGCTGATTTCCGAAAGCGGCCGCTCGCTGGCCGACTGGGTGGAGGACCGCATGGCGGCGTACCCGTGCAGTGGCGAGATCAACTTCAAGGTCAGCGATGCGAAGGCGTCCGTGGCCCGCGTGATGAACCACTTCGCCGCGCAGTCGCCGGCGCTGGACCATACTGATGGAATCAGTGCCGACTTCGGCAACTGGCGTTTCAACCTGCGCAGCTCCAACACCGAGCCATTGCTGCGCCTGAACGTGGAATCCCGCGGAGATGCAGCGCTGATGCAGGCGCGTACCGATGAAATCGCCGCGCTGTTGAAAGCCTGAGCAGAGACGTCCCGATGAACACCATCCAGCCCGTCATCCTCTCCGGTGGTTCCGGTACCCGTCTGTGGCCTCTGTCGCGCGAGGCGTACCCCAAGCAGTTCCTGCCACTGGCCGGTGAGCTGACGATGCTGCAGGCGACCTGGCAGCGTGTGGCTCCCATTGCCAGCCATGGCCCGTTGGTCATTGCCAACGAAGAGCACCGTTTTGTTGCTGCCGAACAACTGCAGCAGGTCGGTGCCGAACCGGCCGCGATCATCCTCGAGCCGGTCGGCCGCAACACTGCCCCGGCGATTGCCGTGGCCTCACTGGAAGCGACCCGCGATGGTGCCGACACACTGTTGCTGGTGCTGCCCTCCGATCACGTGATCACCGATGAAGCCGCCTTCCGCGCGGCGGTGCAGGCGGCGGCCAGCGCCGCTGAAGCCGGCAAACTGGTCACCTTTGGCATCGTGCCGTCCGGTCCGGAAACCGGCTATGGCTACATCAAGGCAGCCCATGGCCAGGGCGTACGCGCGGTCGAGCGTTTCGTCGAAAAGCCCGATCTTGAAACCGCCACCGGCTACGTGGCCAGTGGCCAGTACTACTGGAACAGCGGCATGTTCCTGTTCAAGGCCTCGCGCTACCTGCAGGAGCTGGAACGCCTGCAGCCGGCCATGTTGTCGGCCTGCCGCACGGCATGGCAGGGCGCGCGCCGCGATGCGGACTTCACCCGGTTGGACAAGGACGCGTTCACTGCGGTGCCGTCAGATTCGATCGACTATGCGGTGATGGAAAAGACCGCCGATGCCGTCGTCGTGCCCTTGGATGCCGGCTGGAACGATGTCGGCTCCTGGACCGCACTGCGCGATGTATCGCAGCAGGATGGCGACGGCAATGCGCACCAGGGTGATGTGATCGCCATCGACTGCCGCAACACCTATGCCTATGGCCAGCGCCTGGTGGCGATGGTCGGGCTCGATGATGTCATCGTGGTCGAGACCGACGATGCGGTGCTGGTCGGCAAGGCCGACCGCATGCAGGAGGTCAAGACAGTGGTGGCGAAGTTGAAGGCCGACGGCCGCAGCGAAGCGACCTGGCACCGCAAGGTCTACCGCCCATGGGGGGCCTACGACTCGATCGACAACGGCGAGCGTTTCCAGGTCAAGCGCATCACGGTCAAGCCGGGCGGTACGTTGAGCCTGCAGATGCATCACCACCGTGCCGAGCACTGGATCGTGGTCAGCGGCACGGCTGAGGTCACCCGTGGCGATGAAGTAATCCTGCTGAGTGAGAACCAGAGCACCTACATCCCGCTGGGGGTGACCCATCGCCTGCGCAACCCGGGCAAGCTGCCGCTGGAACTGATCGAAGTGCAGTCAGGCAGTTATCTCGGAGAGGATGACATCGTCCGGTTCGAGGATACGTACGGGCGCAGTTGACCCGTCGCCCTGCGGTGCATGCCGACCGTGGGTCGGGGTGGGTGCCGACCGTGGGTCGGCACGCCGCCGACCGGGTCAGGCAATTTCAGCCATCACCCGCCTCAACCCGTCCTGCCACGACGGCAGCACGATGCCGAAATCCTGCTGCAACCTGCCGTTGTCCAGCACCGACCATGCCGGCCGCTTGGCCGGGGTGGGGTACTCGGAACTGGCGATCGCTTCCACCGTGGGCGCCTTGGCCAGCACGCCCATGGCCAGCGCTTCGGCGAAGATCGCCTCGGCAAAACCATGCCAGCTGGTCTGGCCACTGGCAGTCAGATGCCAGGTACCTGAAAGCTGACCCGGATGCTGCAGCGCTTGTGCGGTGACATCGGCGATCAGCGCCGCAGGGGTCGGCGTTCCGATCTGGTCGGCCACCACTCGCAGCTGATCGCGTTCGGCACCCACGCGCAGCATCGTGCGCAGGAAGTTCGCACCATGCGAGGCATATACCCACGCAGTGCGGAAGATCAGGTGGCGACCACCGGCAGCGCGCACGGCATCTTCGCCGTCACGCTTGCTGGTGCCATACACGCCCAGTGGCGCGGTCGGCTCGTCTTCGCGGTAAGGCACACTGCCCTGGCCATCGAACACGTAGTCGGTGGAGTAATGCACGAAAGGCACGCCATGCGCCGCACACCAGCGCGCGATCACGCCGGGAGTCTGCGCGTTGGCCGCGAACGCGGCCTCCACGTCCTGCTCGGCACGGTCGACGGCGGTGTAGGCGGCGGCATTGACCACCACTGACGGCTGCAGGCGATCCAGCAGAGCCGGCAGGCTGTCGGGCTGGCCGAAATCGGCCACCTCGCAGGTACTGCCATCGGGCAGCTGGCCACTGCGGGTGGTCGCCACCACCGGCCCCAGCGGGGCCAGCGCGCGTAGCAGCTCCTGGCCGACCTGGCCGTTGCCACCGAACACGAGCACGGTCATGGCACGTAGACCGGCAGGCGGTCTTCAGCAATGTCCTTCAGGAAGGGGGCGTTCTCGTCCTTGGCCGACAGCGTCGGTGCACTGACCGGCCAGTTTACTGCGATGTCCTCATCGTTCCAGCGAACGCCGGCATCGAAGTCCTTGAGGTAGACCTCAGTGCACAGGTAGCTGAACACTGCGCGCTCGGACAGCACGGCAAAGCCATGCGCGAAACCTTCCGGAATCCAGAACTGCTTCTTGTTCTCCGCGCTCAGCACCACCGCTTCCCACTGACCGAAGGTCGGCGAGCCACGGCGGATATCCACGGCGACGTCATAGACCTCGCCTTCCAGCACGCTGACCAGCTTGCCCTGCGGTCGCGGCCACTGGTAATGCAGGCCACGCAACACCCCCTGTGCCGAGGTCGATACGTTGCTCTGCACGAAGCGGTCTGGCAGGCCCAGCGCAGCGAAGCGCTCGGCATTCCAGGTCTCGAAGAAATAGCCGCGTTCATCGCCGAACACGGCTGGCTCGATCACCACGCAACCGGGCAACTTGGTTTCAATCACTTTCACGGAACAACTCCACGCAGAGCGAGCTTGTGCAGGTACTGGCCGTAGCCGTTCTTGATCAGCGGTGCAGCCAGCGCTTCCAGCTGCTCGGCGCTGATCCAGCCCTGGCCGAAGGCGATTTCCTCAGGGCAGCAGACCTGCAGACCCTGACGGGTCTGGATGGTCTCGATGAAGTTGGATGCTTCCAGCAGCGACTGGTGGGTGCCGGTATCCAGCCACGCGTAGCCGCGCCCCAGCGCTTCCAGATGCAGGTTCCCTTCACGCAGGTAGCGCTGATTCAGATCGGTGATCTCCAGCTCGCCACGAGGCGACGGCTTCAGCTCTGCTGCATGGTCGCTGGCACTGCCATCGTAGAAGTACAGGCCGGTCACGGCGTAGTTGGAACGCGGGTTCTCCGGTTTCTCCACCAGATCGACCACCTTGCCGGACTTGTCGAACTCGGCAACGCCATAGCGCTCCGGATCATTGACCCAGTAGCCGAACACCGTCGCGCCGTGGTCACGCTGATCGGCATTGCGCAGCACCTCGCGCAGGCCATGTCCATGGAAAATGTTGTCGCCCAGCACCAGACAGCTCGGCTTGCCGCCAACGAAGTCACGCCCGATCAGGTAGGCCTGCGCCAGGCCATCGGGACTGGGCTGTACGGCGTACTGGATATCCATGCCCCACTGCGAACCGTCACCCAGCAACTGCTGGAACAAAGCCTGTTCGTGCGGGGTGTTGATGATCAGCACTTCACGGATGCCCGCCAGCATCAGCACGCTGAGCGGGTAGTAGATCATTGGCTTGTCGTACACCGGCAACAGCTGCTTGCTGACGCCCTTGGTGATCGGATACAGCCGGGTGCCGGAGCCGCCGGCGAGGATGATGCCCTTGCGCTGGGTCATGAGGTCTCCTGGATTCAGGCTGCGGTGCCGATGCGCTGCAGACGGTAGCTGCCGTCGAGCACGCCGTTGACCCATTCCTGGTTGTCCAGGTACCAGTCGACGGTGAAGGTGATGCCCTGCTCGAAGGTGTAGGCCGGTTCCCAGCCCAGGTCGTTCTTCAGCTTGGAGGCATCGATCGCATAGCGGCGGTCATGGCCCGGGCGGTCGGTGACGTAAGTGATCTGGCTGCTGCGCGGCTGGCCATCCGCACGCGGGCGGCGCTGGTCCAGCAGCGCACAGATTGCCTGCACCACTTCGATGTTCTGCTTTTCCGAGTTGCCGCCGACGTTGTAGGTCTCGCCGACCTCGCCCTTGGCCAGCACGGTACGGATCGCTTCGCAGTGGTCGGACACGAACAGCCAGTCACGCACCTGCTTGCCATCGCCGTACACCGGCAGCGGCTCCCCGGCCAGCGCCTTGGCGATCACCAGCGGGATCAGCTTCTCCGGGAAGTGATACGGGCCATAGTTGTTCGAGCAATTGGTGGTCAGCACCGGCAGCCCGTAGGTATGGTGGAAGGCGCGGACCAGATGGTCGGAAGCGGCCTTCGACGCCGAGTACGGCGAGTTCGGCGCATACGGCGTGGTTTCGCTGAACTTGCCGGTCTCGCCCAAAGTGCCGTACACCTCGTCGGTCGAGACATGCAGGAAGCGGAAGGCTGCGCCCTGTTCAGCCGGCAACGCCTTCCAGTAATCGCGTACCGCCTCGAGCAGGCCGAGGGTGCCGACGACATTGGTCTGGATGAACGCGCCGGGGCCATCGATGGAGCGGTCAACGTGGCTCTCGGCCGCGAAGTTCAGCACCGCGTCCGGCTGGTGTTCGGTCAGCAGGCGGGCAACCAGGGCCTGGTCACCGATGTCACCCTGGACGAACACGTGGTTGGGATTGCCGTCCAGGCTGGACAGGGTCTTCAGATTGCCGGCGTAGGTCAGCACATCGAGGTTGATGACCTTGATGCCGCGGGCGGCAGCCTCGAGAACGAAGTTACCGCCAATGAATCCGGCGCCGCCGGTGACAAGCCATGTGGGCACTACCTGTTCTCCTTATCGAAATTCATCCACGGAGCACCCGCAGGCGCCCCGGCACAGCGGCACAGGATACATGCCGTTGGCCTTCACGACTGCCTGCGCGACGTGAACGGGACACCGCCAGGGCGGTGCTTTTTGCCGCGCCGCAGCAAACCATACGCATTCGCATGGTCACCCCAAGCCAGCTAGAATCGGGGTCCCACCCCCGAACCGGTTGCTGTCGCAGAGCCGGACGTTCTCCAGCAACTGTGAGCCGGCCAGCAACCGGCACTACAAGGATCTCGTACCAGATGAAAATCCTCGTCGCGTACAAGCGCGTGGTGGACTACAATGTCCGCATTCAGGTCAAGCCGGACGGTTCCGGCGTGGTCACCGACGGCGTCAAGCTGTCCCCCAATCCCTTCGATGAAATCGCCCTGGAAGAAGCGTTGCGCCTGCGCGACAAGGGCATCGCCAGCGAAGTCGTGGTTGCCACCATCGCGCCGGCCGACGCCCAGGCGCATCTGCGCAACGGCCTGGCCATGGGTGCCAACCGTGCCATCCACGTGGTCACCGACCAGGCCATCCAGCCGCTGACCGCCGCCCGCACCCTGCTCAAGCTGATCGAGAAGGAACAGCCGGATCTGGTGATCCTGGGCAAGCAGGCCATTGACGACGACGCCAACCAGACCGGCCAGATGCTGGCCACCCTCTGGGGCCGTCCGCAGGCGACCTTCGCCAGCAAGCTCGAGATCGCCGACGGCAAGGCCACGGTGACCCGTGAAGTCGATGCTGGCCTGGAAACGCTGGAAGTCGATCTGCCGGCCGTGGTCACCACCGACCTGCGCCTGAACGAGCCGCGCTTCATCAAGCTGCCCGACATCATGAAGGCCAAGGCCAAGCCGCTGGAGACCCTGCAACTGGCCGACCTCGGTGTTGAAGCCGCCGATACCTTCAAGACCACCCAGTACGCCGCGCCGTCCAAGCGCAGCAAGGGTGTGATGGTCAAGGACGCGGCCGAACTGGTCGCCGCACTCAAGCAGAAGGGGTTGCTGTAATGAGCAAGATTCTCGTCATCGCCGAGCACCACGACGGCAAGCTCAACGCCGCCACCGCCAAGACCGTCAGCGCTGCGGCCGCCATTTCCGGCGCCAGCATCGATGTGCTGGTGCTGGCTGCCGACCCGACCGCCGTTGCTGCTGAAGCGGCGAAGATCGCCGGCGTCGCCAAGGTCCTGACCGTGGCCAACGCCGCCAACACCCAGGCCCTGGCCCAGGTATTGGCGCCGCAGATCGCGCAGCTGGCCAAGGGCTACACCCACGTGTTCGGCCCGTCGACCACCTTCGGCAAGGACCTGATGCCGTGCGTGGCCGCCCTGCTCGGCGTCAACCAGGTTTCGGACCTGATGGCCGTCGAAGGCAGCCACACCTTCAAGCGCCCGATCTACGCCGGCAACGCGATCATCACCGTCGAAGCGCCGGCCGACCAGATCGTGGTCGCCACCGTGCGTGCCGCGTCGTGGCCGGAAGCCGCCCAGGGTGGCAGTGCCTCGATTGAAGCCGCCAGCGTCGATGCGGCCCTGCCGAGCCACACCCGTTTCGTCGGCCTGGCCGCCGGCGCCAGCGACCGCCCGGACCTGCAGAGCGCCAAGCGCGTGGTCTCCGGCGGCCGTGGCGTCGGTTCGGAAGAGAACTTCAAGGTCATCTTCCAGCTGGCCGACAAGCTCGGTGCCGCCGTCGGTGCCTCGCGCGCCGCGGTCGATGCCGGCTACGTGCCCAGCGATCTGCAGGTCGGCCAGACCGGCAAGATCATTTCGCCGGAGCTGTACGTGGCCGTCGGCATCAGCGGTGCGATCCAGCACCTGACCGGCATCAAGGATGCCGGCACGATCGTAGCCATCAACAAGGACCCGGATTCGCCGATCTTCGAGATCGCCGACATCGGCCTGGTGGGTGACTTGTTCACCCTGCTGCCGGAGCTGGAAGCGGCGCTGGGCTGAGGAGAAGAGTCCGGTGCGGCGGAATGGCCGCATCGGCACGCCGAGGGCGGGCCAGCAGCCTCTATACTTGTCGGCAAGTATTCATTTAGACGCGTGTAGACATGCTAGCTCCGACTGACGCCCCTGTGGAAAGTGTGCGGATCTCCGTGGTCGTGCCCGTATACCGGGGCGCGGAGTCGATCGGCCCGCTCCAGAAGCGGGTCGATGCGGCCCTGGCCGGCGAGCAGGGCGGGCATGAGATCATTTTCGTGGATGACCGCGGTGGCGATAACTCCTGGGAGGTGATCCAAGCACTGAGTGCGGCACATCCGCATGTCCGTGGTATCCGCCTCAGCAGGAACTTCGGCCAGCATGCAGCCACGCTGTGTGGGATTTCCAGCGCCCGTGGCGAATGGATCGTCACTATCGACGAAGATCTGGAACAACCACCCGAGTCACTGCCATCCATGTTGGCCAAGGCCGAAGAGGGACACCTCGTCGTCTATGGCGTCACCGAACAGCGAAGCCACGCCTGGTGGCGTAACCTTACCTCGGAAGTGGGGCGCAGCCTCTTCAAGTTCGCCATCCCCACGCTTAATCGCGAATACACATCCTTCCGGGTAATCCATCGATCGGTTGCGGCAGGACTGGATCGCTTCCAGTCGCCGTTTACCTTTATCGACGGGTACATTTCCTGGATCACCAATCACTATGCGACCGTCGTGGTGCCACACGATGAGCGCGTGCACGGAAGCAGCAGCTACAACCTTCGCAAGTTGATCGTGCACATGGTCAACATCTTCGTGACTTTTTCCGATCTGCCACTTCGCATGGCGACGTGGCTGGGCCTGAGTGCATCGCTCGGTGGCGGACTGTGGGGTCTTGCGATCCTGGTGGCAAAGCTGACCGGCTCGCTGGGCGTCAGCGGTTACGCCTCGATCATGGCAGGAATGACCTTCCTCGGAGGAATCCAGTTGTTGATCCTTGGCATATTCGGCGAGTACCTGGCACGCATCAACTTCAAGACCGCGTCCATGCCCCTGTTCCTGGTGGAGCAGGAGACCCGACAGTGAAGCCGCTGTTGATCATCGGCGCCTCGTCATTTGGGCGCCTGGTGAAGATACTCGCAGAGGATTCAGGCCGGGAAGTAAGGGGCTTCGTCGATGATTACAGCAATGATGAAGCACTGTGCGGCCGCACCCAGGACCTTGGCCGAGGGTTGAAAGCGGACACCTATGAATTGGTGATGGCCATCGGCTACAAACACCTGGAACGGCGCCTCGCGCTGTTCAGAGATCTTTCGGAGCGGGGGTTTTCGTTTCCGGTGCTACAGCACCCCGCCGCGTATGTCAGTCGCAAGGCAACCCTCGGTGCCGGGGCCATGATCATGGCAGGGGCCAACGTGGATGCCTTTGCTGCCATTGGCAAAGCGTGCGTACTGTGGCCGCAGGCAACCGTGAGCCATGACTGCACTGTGGGTGCCAACACGTTCATCAGTCCGGCTGCGACGTTGTGCGGGTTCGTCAACGTTGGCGTCTCCAGCTTCATCGGCGCCAACAGCGTCATCATCGATGGGTCGATCCTGCCCGCCTCGTCTTTCATCAAGGCCGGTAGCCGGCACAACAGCAGGCCCCCGAACACATGACTTCCACCAAACGCGTTGCTGTCCTTCAATCAAGTTACATCCCTTGGAAGGGCTACTTCGACATCATCAATGATGTAGACACCTTTATCTTCTACGACGATGTTCAGTTCACCCGCCAGGATTGGCGGTCGCGCAACCGCATCATCGCCAATGGGGCGCCAGTGTGGATGACCGTGCCCACCGGTAGCGATATCAAACGTTTGATCAATGAAGTGACGCTGCCAAATGCCGCGTGGCAGCGCAAGCATTGGTCCACGCTGCGTCACGCGTATACCAAGGCGCCCTGTTTCAAGCAATTCGCCGAGGTGGTGGAGCGCCTTTATCTTGAACGCGAGTGGACTTCGCTCTCGGAAATGAATCAGCATTTCATTCGGGTGATCGCGCAGGACCTGCTGAAAATCGAGGTGGAATTCCGTAGTTCTACTGAATTTGACCTGCACGGCAGCAAACTGGAGCGGCTGGTTGATCTGGTTCGCCAGTCCGGCGCCACACACTATCTGTCCGGACCCGCAGCGAAAGCCTATATAGACCCAGCCGCATTCGAACGGGAAGGGATCCAGCTGGAGTACAAAAACTACGCCGGATACCCGACATACCGTCAGCAGGGGGATGCGTTCGAACACGCTGTAAGCGTGCTGGATCTGATCTTCAATACCGGCGACAAGGCTGCCGAACATATCTGGGGCTGGCGCGACGGACGCTGACTGCGGGCGGCACGCCCGTGTGCAAACGTCTGATCCGTCCGGATTTTCGCTCCCAACCCGGGAGGTGCGGCGCGCCCACTGCGCATGGGGCGTCGCCTGAACATCTACTTCAATGAGCAACGAGCCATGGCCTATCTATTCGTCGCCCTTACCATCCTGCTGACTGTATATGGACAGCTGGTTCTTAAATGGCAGGTTGGTGTCTATCCGCACTTGATCAGCCAGCCTTTCAGCCTGCAGAACATCGCCACCCTTCTGCTGAAACCCTGGGTGATTTCGGCGTTTGCTGCCGCATTTGGGGCGTCGTTATGCTGGATGGCGGCGATCAGCAAGCTGCCGTTGAGCCGCGCCTACCCGTTCATGGCGGTCAACTTCTTCCTGGTAGCGCTATTGGCTTCGTGGTTGTTCCGCGAGCATCTGGATGCATACAAGATCGCAGGCACCGCCATCATCATGGTTGGCGTCCTCGTCCTGTCGCGGTCCGTCGGTTGATCAGTCCTCCCCAAGCCCCGTAACCCGCACCTGCAGAGAACGCATCATGATTCCGTTCAACAAGCCCTACATGACTGGCCGCGAGCTGTGGCACATTGCCCAGGCGCACGCCAATGGCCACCTGTCCGGCGATGGCCAGTTCACCAAGCGCTGCCATGCCTGGCTGGAGCAGAATACCGGTGCGAACCGTGCACTGCTCACTCACAGTTGCACCTCGGCGCTGGAGATGTCCGCCCTTCTGTTGGATCTGCAGGAAGGCGACGAAGTGATCATGCCCTCCTACACCTTCGTTTCCACAGCGAATGCGTTTGCATTGCGTGGGGCGGTCCCAGTGTTCGTGGACATCCGTGCGGACACGCTCAATCTGGACGAACGCTTGGTGGAGGCAGCGATAACCCCGCGCACCAAGGCCATCTGTGTCGTCCACTACGCCGGGGTCGCATGCGAGATGGATACGATCATGGAGATCGCCGCGCGCCACGGGCTGGTGGTGGTGGAGGATGCCGCGCAGGCCATCATGTCTACGTACAAGGGTCGTCCGCTGGGTGCGATTGGCGAGATGGGCGCGCTCAGCTTCCACGAAACCAAGAACATCATTTCCGGCGAAGGCGGCGCACTGCTGTGCCGTGACAGCCAGTACGCCGAGCGCGCCGAGATCATCCGCGAAAAGGGCACCAACCGTAGCCGCTTCTTCCGTGGGCAGGTCGACAAGTACACCTGGGTTGATCGCGGCTCGTCATTCCTGCCTGGCGAGATCACGGCCGCGTTCCTGATGGCGCAGATGGATGAGGCCGAGCAGATCAACCAGCGGCGCCTTGCCATCTGGGAGCGCTACAACACCTGGGCACGCCAGCATGCCGATCAGGGCAAGGTGCGCCTACCCACGATCCCGGAGCAGTGCCACCACAACGCGCACATGTACTACCTGCTGCTGCCCAGCCTGCAGGCGCGGACAGCCTTCATCGCCAATATGAAGGCATCCGGAGTGCAGACGGTCTTCCATTACATTCCGTTGCATTCAGCACCTGCTGGCCAAGCGCTGGGGCGCCCCCATGGCGCGATGACGGTGACCGATACGGTCAGCGATTGTCTGGTCCGCCTTCCACTATGGATCGGCGTCGAGGATCATCTGGACACCATATTCGCCGCCGCTGACAAGGCACTTTCCTGAGCATGGCAATGATCAATGGGAATGAAAGGAGTACACGCGGGACGATGACGATGCTGCTCTCTGAGATTGCACGCATGCCGATCCGACGCAAGGTGCAAGGCGCGTTTTTGGTGCTATCGGCCCTGCTGCTTCTGACTCTGGTCAGCGTACCCTTCAGCCGCAACGCCATCATCATCGACGTGCAGAGTGAGTCGCCGGGCAAGCTTCAAGTCTACTTTGACCAGGGCACCGGGCCGACCGAAGCACTCTCGTTGCATCGGCGCTACACGTCCGGATTTTCCCGCGTGGAGTTCCCGCTGCCGCCTGGAGAAACCCAGGCGGTACGGATCGACCCGGAGGCGTCCGCGCGTGAGATCACCCTGTCGGGCATCGGCGTTCGCGGTTTCTCCAGACCGATCGAATGGCTTGCGCTGGCGGATCAGTTGCCGGCCGGCCACGAGATGGACGCGATTGACAATGGCACGCCCGGTGGGACGACGTTCGCAATCGCGGAGGGGGCAACCGACCCACAGATCACAGTCCCACTCATCCATCCGGTCGCTTCACATGAGGGCATCTCCGAGAAGGCCTGGTCACGCCTTTGGATTTTTTTCTGGGCAAGCGTACTGATCGCCATTGCCCTGCAGTTCGTGCGCCGGCCGCTGCCTACGCTGGGCCTGAGCCTGATTGTCCTCGGGTTGTGCGCGGCGATGGCGTTGATGTCTTTCACCCAGCACTCGGTCCACCCGGACGAGCTTCTTCATGATGCCGATGCGAGCTACTTCCAACGGCACTGGACACCACCAGCACTGGATGCACCAGACCTGGTAACCAGTTACAAGAGCAGTCCGTACGGCGTGTCTTACCTGGTGGAATGGAACGTCGTCTACCTTCTGGCCGCGAAGAGCTCGCGGGTATTCTCCGAGCTTGGGGCGAGCGCCATCCTGTCCTACAGGATGTTCAATGTTGCGTTGTTCGGGCTCATGCTGGCCGCGCTGGTGTACATACGGGCGCCCCGAGGCAGCTTCATCCCGCTGCTGCTGACGCCACAGCTCTGGTACGTGTTCTCCTATTTCAATGGTGATGCACTGCCGTTCGCAGTGGCTATGATCGCCACAACTGTGGCGCTCTCACCCAATGGACGGCTTGCAGCCTTCATATCCGGTAAAACTCAACTTGACTGGCCACTGATTGCACACAGCCTTCTGTTTGTGACCTGTTTCGGTTTGTTGATCATTTCCAAGAAGAACTACTGGCCAGTGGCGGTGTTCATCGTGGTCTCGATGGCCGCAATGGCCCTGCGCAGCCGTGCGAGGGTGGCGCTCGCACTCATGGCACTATTCATCGTTGCGGTATGGGGAAACACTGCAGGTGCCGCGTTGGTGAAAGAGTTCGGTAGCCATCTTGCATGGGTTTCCCTTGCGGTGGTGCTGGCGGCCCTGATCGCCTGCCTGCTGGAGGCATGGCGGGTGTTGAAGGACGTGCTGCTGCGGCGCGCCCTGCTGCGCATTGGCGCGTTGCTGTGCCTCTCACTCCTCGTCGCTCTGCCGTGGATCACGGTAGACATGCTGAAGAACAGCGGCGGACCAGGAAAGATCGCCGTGGCTGAACAGATGCGCGAGCGTTACGCCGAACCAGCGTTCAAGATCTCGGCCGCGAACGCGATGTCAGTCCAGCAATCGAGTTTCAAGCTGCAGGCCAAGGGCATGCCCATGGCGGCGCTGCTGGATGCGCCCAAAGAGTGGCACGTGGGCACCTTCCGTAGCTTCTTCGGCGCGTATGGGTATATGGAGTATTTCAACTCCGAGGCCGGCTACCGCTTCATCGGCTGTCTCGCATTGGCCACGCTGCTGCTGGCGATGATCTGGGGACAGTTGACTGGCCGCTTGACCGCATCCCAGTCGATTATCAGCGTTGGCTGCGCCACGGCACTGGTCGGGGCATCCTTCCTGCACAGTTGGACGTACGACTTCCAGCCACAAGGGCGCTATGTGCTCGGCATTCTGATCATGGCCGTCCCCATCTTCCAGTGGGTCGGAGAATCGGATAGAAGCCGCGTCGTGTTCACAGCCCTGGTTCTTTGCGTCGCGGTGACATCGCTGTATTCCTACGTCACCTTTGGCTTTCCGTACCTGACCTGACCTGACCCCTCTCCCTCGGAACACGCGGGACGGAGGGGCGGGTGCGGCGGAACTATTTCGGCTGCAACGCGTCATGCAGTGCACGACGCGGTACTGCAGCGATGTCATAGCCAATGAAAGCGAGCAGGAACTGTAGTCCGCTTACCAAGGCAATGGCCGGCAGGACGACTGTTCCGACAGGCGAAGGCACCTGGTGCGAGGCGGCCTGCCACCAGTGCCACCCTCCGTACACGCTGCCACCCATGAGCAGGACGACCGCTGCAATGAGCTCCAACGAGGCAATTGACAGATCGCGCAGATAGTAATTGTAGGCAACACGTTTGAGCAGGTTGCGCAGGTGCTTCAGCGCGAACTCGCCGAGCACTTTTCCGATGCTCAGATTGCTTTCTTCATCGCCGTAGACAGCGTCCATGGGTACATCCGCTACCACTGCGCGCATGGTGTTGAGCCTGAACAACAGGTCGGTTTCAAAGAAGTAGCGTTTACTGATTGCATCTACTGGCAGGCGCTCGGCCACTCGCGCGTGAATGGCGGTATAGCCATTGGTAGGATCAAAGGTGTCCCAATAGCCCGTTGAGGCCTTGGCCAAGAAAGACAAGCCGAGGTTGCCGACGCGGCGGAGCCATGGCATTTGACGGATCTGCGTAAGATCCCAGAAACGGTTGCCCTTGGTGTAGTCGGCCTCACCACGCAGAATCGGGTTGACGAAATGTGGCAGCAGCTTCGGATCCATCTGACCGTCGCCGTCGATCTTGACCATCACATCCATTCCGTCGGCAACCGCCTGCGCATAGCCGCTGAGGACCGCCGCGCCAACGCCGCCGTTCTCGACGCGACGGACCACCCTGACGCGGGGATCGATGTTCTGGCGCTCGATCAGATCCCCCGATGATTCCGGACAGGCGTCGTCGACGCAGTAGATGGCTGCAACGTCTGGTCCTATCGCCGATATCACGCCAAGGATGTGCCGCGTCACCTTGTAACAGGGGATCACCACTGCAATCCGTGGCGAACTGGGGGGCGTGGTCTGAAGGAAACTCATCGGCATGGCTCGGAGATCATCACGTCAGGGCAGAATACGGTAGAAGACGATGCCATCTGGCCCTTGGGATACCTCGTGGCCCCACAGGCCCAGGTCCCGGTAGCTCAGCGAGCAGTACTCCCGGTCGTAAAGCGGGGCCCGGGCAGTACCGCGGGTGGCAATGATGTGCGTTATGCCGTGGCTGCGCAGCAGTGCACGCGCGTCCGCACGCGAGGCATGGCAGAACGCGGCATCCAGGTCATTGGCTTGCAGCGGATAACCGCTGCCCAGGCGAACATTGAACAGGTAGTCACGGGCACCAAATGGCAAGTAGGACGCGATGTCAGCGGCTGGCAGCACCCAGTCCTCGCGGCCGTTGAGTACCTTGCTGTAAGCAGGCGCCAGCACAACAGCGCCCTTGGGCAGCTTGGCCTCGGCAGCACGGAACTGGCGTACCTTTTTTTCTGTGATGGGCACAGTCCAGCCCATACTCTTGGGCGCCGGTCCGTGCACGTCGACTTTGCGAAGCGCGATGGCGGAGCCTAGTAGAACCAACAACAGTCCCCACATCATCCATCGCTGGGCGATAGGCGACGTGGGCGCCATGGTTGCTGTCGGGCGCAGCGTGTCCCAGGCAAGGACCCCAAAGGCAGACAGCAACAGCCAGTGCATCGGCACGCTGTACATCGCCAGCAGGTCGACGTAACGCTGGGTGTAGGTGCTCAGCAGACTGGCCTGCAATGTTTCGTGGCCCATCACCAGCGATATCACGTTGGACGAACGCATCGCAGCCATGACCGCGACCATCACCCCGAGCTGAAGGGTGAACAGCAGGGCAAATCCCGCACGCTGTGGCCGGCGGACGGGTATGAGGACAACGAACGCAAGACTAAGCAATAGACCCAGCATGGCGCCCGCACGCGTCACCCACAGCAATTTGGCGCTAAATATCTGCGGCGCAGGCGGCAGCCATTGATCCCATAGGGCGGGCTGCGGGCCATACCACAGCTCCCAGCGCAGGACCTCCCACAGCCGTGTCAATCCGCCAGTCGCCGAGCTGATGTCAGGGGTGGTTTCCAGTAAACGCAGGCCCAGGCTGTGCTGGACAAAACCGTGAACAGCCGGACTGACGTCTGCCAGCAAGTGTAGGTAGTACGGATCGCTCGCCAGCAGCAGCACCCCGACCAGTCCGCCAATGAACATTCCGAGCATTGGATAGCCAACGCGTTGGGCAACGCCTCCAGACCTCCACCAGGTGCCCGCCATGACCACCAGGAACAAGGGCGCGGCAAAGCTGACGTACCCAATCACCAGCGACGGATTGAGCTTGGCCGCCATGGCGCCAGCCAACGCGAATATCGCCCATGTCAGCAGCTGATTCGCCTTGGTGGGAACCAGCCAGCACAGCAGAGCGCAAAGCGTAGGTAGCAGAATCACCCCGAATCCGGCCAACCGACCTGTACTGTTGAGGTCCATCACCGGATAGAAGTAAGCCGTTCCGCGTAACAACACGTAGCACCACAGCACCGACACGACGGTGGCGAACGCAATCTGCAGCGACGCGTGAAGCAGCGTCCGCCGCAGAAGGCAGCAGATCAGCTCGAGCAACGCGAACAAGGCTAACGTTGCTTGAAGGACCGGCTGCACCTTGAGGAACGGGCCCATGTGGTTGCCCATCCCCGGCCAGGCCCACAATGAGGTGAGCACATGCAGCATCTTGGGGTATTTTTCCAGCCAATCGGTGTTGCCTGCACTCAGCTTGGGATAGCCGGCACGGAACAGATCCAGGCTGAAGGCAATATGCTGATGCGTATCCAAGCCCAGGCTGCCGGCGCGCAAGGAGTAATAAGACGCCAACTTAATGCAGACCAAGCCGCCCAGCACAATGGGCAGCCATGCCAGGACGGACGGCGTGGGCAGATCGCCAGCCGTTCCTTCAGCCCTGTCCTTGGACAGGCTCCAGACCGCCAGCCCCGCCAGGCCCATCACCAACAGCGGCAGCGCCAACGGCAAGTCCAGGGTCACTGTCCAGACGTAAGTAAGCGGACTGCAGACCAGCCATGCGACGACCAGCACGAACTGCCCCAGCAGCGCCTTGAAGAACAGGAGCGGCGCCCCGGGCTGCGGGGAGGGTCCAAACCACGTAAGCAGACGATGCCCGATCAGAGACATCGTCAGCAGCGACACTGACAGCAGCAGCATGAACTCGAACTGCCAGTGCGTTCTCGCGAACACAGCCATGCTCACCAGGCATAGCGCCAACACGGCTGTCCGACCAGCAAGACGGTGCCTCACGACTTCCAATGGGCCCTTGCCAGCCTCCCCGCCTCTTCGCGCGCCGATCACCGTAGTTACTCCACGGTTCGTGCAACGTCGGCCGCAATCTGGTCGAAACTGCCCAGTGCCAACATCGAATGACCTGCCGAGGCTATCGGTGCAGCCATCATGGCGCGCGACTCACATGCATCGACCAGCGCACTCAGTCCCGCGCAGATCGCCTCGGGTGTCATCGATTCCAAGGAATGGACATTGTCCACGGTCTCATCCAATCGCTTGTTGTCATAGCGGTTGGTCAGCACATCCATGCCGAACGCCGCCATTTCCAGCGGTGGATAACTGGGGTGAGGCGAAACCATCAGCGACAGGCCGATGGCGGAGGTCGACAACAGCTGCGCGTACGCATCGATATCGAGCTTGCCGAGCGCCTTCAGCGCGAACGGCCCCAGGTCCAGGTCGCCCTGCAGCTCTCCCGGCGCCGCCACTTCCCACTGCGCCGCGCGCGGATCCTTCCACCCCCACAGGCGCAGGCCTTCGCAGATCAGTTCGAAGGCATTGCGCGGGGTACCCGGACGCGCGTAGACCACGATGCGGCGCTTGCGTGGAACTGCGGCATCACGCGCCTGCTGAAGTGCCGGGCGCAGCCCGTCATGCAGGACCGGTTCGAACACCGAGCGCTGGTCGTAGCGCAGGCCATGCTGCTCGAAGAAGTCGGCAAGCAGGGCGGTATTGAAGATGCCAATGTCGCGCGCCGGTCGGTAGGTACTCAGTGAGAGCGCATACTGGCTGGACCAAGCGTAGAAGCCAGGCTCGAAATCCTGGATCAGGTAGATCATCGGACGATCAACGCCGCCGTGTTCACCCTGCCACTGCGACATCCGCTGTGCTGCATACGCAGTCCACCAGGCAGTCGCCACCCATATGTCTTGGTCGGCAACCGGCAGGGTCTTCTGGTACCGGTCGCTGAACGGCACGATCTGGCGCAGCGCCGACGAGGTCTGGTCCGCAGGCACCAGCACATGGTCGCCGAAGCGCGACAGCGCTTCCTCATCCGGTGCGCTGTCCACCAGCAGGATCCGCGAGGCGGGAAAATGCCGGCACAGTTCACGATAGATCAGCACGGCCGTATGGATGCCACCGAAGTAGTGCTGCTTGTTGATCGAGGGCAGCACCAGGTTCAGGCGCTTGCCTTCCCAAGGGTCACGCCGCGGCGTGCAGGGCGTGATCTCACCAACGTGGGTGTTGGGTGCAGCAACGCCTGGCGCGCTGGCATCCAGCCGCGCGGCCACCCGCCGCAGCAGATTCCCCAGACGGCTCATCGTGCCGCCCCGCGCAGGCGCGGCGAAGAGGCCATGTAGTCCAGGTTGGGGCTGAAGAAGGGGTCGCCCTCCTCCCGGTACGGCGAATAGGCCTGCGCCGAGCGGACGAAGTCATTTTCCGGAATCGCGCGCGGGTCACGGGTCTTGGACTCATGGTGGATCATCACCGCACGGGCCACGTAAACCGTGGAAAGGCCACGCGCATAGGCACGCAGGCACAGTTCCACGTCGCTGCCGCAGACGATGAAGCTCTCATCGAAGCCGCCCAGCGAGTCAAACGTGTCACGCGCCACCACCATGCAGGCGCCCGTCACCGCCAGTACCTGACGCTGCAGCACTGGCGAGACGAACAGGTTCTGGTTGTGTACCGGCGCCTCGCCCTTGAAGACATGGTCTGCCCAGCCGCCCATGCCGATGACCACGCCAGCGTGCTGGATGGTCCGGTCCGGATACAGCAACAGCGGGCCGCAGACACCGACGTCCGGACGCAGCGCGTTTTCGGCCAGGCGCTGCAGCCAGTGCGGATCGATGACTTCGGTGTCGTTGTTGAGGAACACCAGTACCTCGCCACGCGCCTGCTGGGCGGCAAGGTTGTTCAGGGCCGACCAGTTGAACGGCACATCGGCGCGGATCACCCGGAAGTCATCACGCTGGCCCATCTGCTGCAGCCACGCCAGCGTCTCCGGGTCGGTCGAGCCGTTGTCCACGACGATGATCTCGAAAGCCGGGTACACGGTCTGCGCGTACAGCGACTCCACGCAGGTGCGCAGCAGGTCAAGCCCGTCGCGGGTGGGAATGATGATGCTCGCCAGCGCGCCCTGGTCGGCATAGCCATAGCGCACGTCGTAGCAGAACAACTGGCTGCCGTCGTCCACGTATGCCCCTGGGTGGCGGCTCTGGACATGGGCCTGCAGCGCGCGCTTGCCCGCATCGTGGGCATACGGCTTGGACCCGGCATTGGCCGCGGTGGAACCGGCATGCGCACGCCAGTGGTACAGGACGCGCGGGACATGGGCGACGCGTGCGCCGGAGGTTACGCAGCGCAACACGAGGTCGTAATCCTGGGAGCCATCGCAGTCGCTGCGCAGGCCACCCATCTGGCGCACCAGCGCCGCATCGAAACTGACCAGGTGGCCCAGGTACATCTGCGACAGGAACAGGTCGTGGTTCCAGTCCGGCTTGAAGTACGGATGGCGCAGCTGGCCATCATCGCCGAGCACATCGTGGTCGGTATAGACCACCTGTGCGCCGGTCTCCAGGTGGCTGGCCACAACCGCGGCCAAGGCCTCCGGCTCGAGCAGGTCGTCGTGGTCCAGGAACGTGATCCAACGCCCCTGCGCCAGCGCAATGGCGGCGTTGGTGGTGGCGGCGATACCTTGGCGGGTGGTGGTGCGCGAGACGCGCAGATTGGGCATCCGCGCAGACAGTTCGGCCAGGATCCGGGCCACGTGCGGCTGGTCCGAGGCATCGTCGTGGATGCACAGTTCCCAGTGGACATAGGTCTGGGACTGGACACTGGCCACGGCTTCACGCAGGAAATTCTCCGGGGTGTTGCAGACCGGCATCACGATGCTGATCAGCCCGGCATCGGCCGGCACCGGCACCGGTGGCTGGGCGGCCAGCCACTGCGCGTAGGCGTCGGGCGCCAACGCGTTGGGCTGCGCCTGGGGGCCATTGGCATAGGCCAGGATGGCCCGCACCAGTTGGCGCGGGCCCTTGCGTGAGGCACGCACGAGCGCGGAGAAAATGCTTCCTGCCGAAACACCTTGGCCCTGCGCACGGCGCAAGCTCCAGTAGATTGCCTTGAGCACGTTGCGCAGCTTGGAAAGCATCAGATATCTCCCTTTTGGTTCGGTGCCAGATCGCACACCATCGTCGACCGGCTCACGACGTAGCCCAAGCAACGAGGTAGCCGGCTACCAGGCCGCCCACCGCCAATGCCAGCATCGCCAGCTTCCATTTCCTGCGCGAGCGTGCGTAGGCCTCGGCATCCTCCTGAAGCTTGTGCTGCAGGTCCTGCCGGGCCCGCGCCTGCTGCTCGCGTTCGTCCTGGAGGCGCGCATCGGCCTGGATCAGCTGATCGTCGCGCTGGGCGACGACCTGGCCGAGTTCGTCGATCTCCGCACTCCGCTGCTGCAATGCCGCCTGCACCTGCTGCAACGCCGCCTGGCCTGCGGCCTCGCGCGACAACCAGTCAGCATCGCCTTGGTCCTTGGCTGCCTGCAACTGGTGTACGTACTCGGCCGTGGTGCCCCATTCTCGCTTGGCCACGGCCAGGTCGGCGATGTACGCATCGAGCATGCGGGCGGTCGATTCCCACTCGCGCTCGGCGTTGTGGGCGCGTAGTGCCAGCGCGCGCAGGCCGCCGGCCAACCCTGTCAGCAGGGCCGTCGCTTCGGCGTCGGAGCCTGCCTGGAAGGGAGGATCGGCACGCAGGCGCGCCGCATCGGCATCGCTGCGCACGGCCACGTAGTACTCGCGGTACGGCGCATCGCTGTGGTCACCGGCGAAGACGCGGCTGTTGTACAGGCGGTCGGCAGCCTGCACCAGCGGCTCCAGTTCGGGGAACTTCACCTTGATGAAATGCGCGCCCATCAGGCCGGCCCACAAATCGGCATTGCCCTGGCCAAAGCGCAACACTTCCATGCCGGCTGCTTCGAACGTCTGCACCACGTCTTCGGTCTGCACCAGGCCGAATTCCTTGTGCTCCTGCAGCCAGACGTAATCTTCGCCGAACAGTTCGTGCCAGCGCCCGTTGGCGTCCAGCTCGGCCCGCTCAACCCACGGCCGCTGCGGGGGGAAGCCCACGATCACGGCACGACCGGCCACCCGTGCCATCTCCGCGATCGCGCGCGTGCGCAGCGCAGCGGGGATGTGTTCCAGCACATCCAGGGACACCACCGCGTCGAACTGCTGGTCGGCAAACGGCAGCGCGGTGGCATCGGCGACCACAAAGTCCGTTTCATCGCCCTCGGCGTGCAGGTCGGTGTACAGGAAGGTAGCCTGCGGCAGGAACTGGCCCAGCAGGCGCTGCCGGTTGGCGCCAACTTCCAGCACGCGCGGCGCATCAAGCGCCAGGGCCTGGAGCAGGTGGGCGGCCGCAGCGTAACGCTGGTAATGGTCGAACGGAATATCAAGAAGCGTCGACGTCATGGACCTTCCACTCATGGGGGATATAGACCACGCCTTCACTGAAGTACGGCGCAGCCACGGTAAACACGCTGGCTTCGGACAGGTAGTCCAGACAGACAAGACCCTTGTCGGTGAACAGGCCAACATCGATACGGTAGGTACCGGTAAGCAGGGTCATCGACGGGATGTGGTAGGTGACCCGGTGCGATCCGCGTGAGGTTGGGATCTGCACGCGTTCCAGATAGGTATTGGGGCCGAATATATGCAGGCCATCCATGCCTTTGATGGCCACACCAAGCAACAGTCCCTGCACAGTGTCGTCGACCACGGTATAGCTGATGTCCACACTCAGCGGCTCGAACGGCGCAAGCATGTCGGTACTCAACGCAACCGTCTCCAGATGCGCGGGGATGCTGTCCGGACGCGGTGCCCTGCACGACTCGGTCGCCGCCTCGCTGGCCTGTTCGCGCCCCAGCTCATAATCGCGGAAACGGTCGGCGACAAAACTCGCCTCACCGTGCAGCTTCACCTTCCCACCTTCCAGCCACAACGCTGTCTGGCAGAAGCGCTTTACCTGCTCCAGCGAATGGGAGACGAACAGGATGGTAGCGCCGCGTGCGCGGATCTGCTCGATCCTTGCCAGGCACTTCATCTGGAAGCGGATGTCGCCTACCGACAGGGCTTCATCGATGATCAGTACGTCCGGCTCGGTGTGGATGGCCACGGAGAACGCGAGTCGTACATACATGCCGCTGGAGTACGTCTTTACCGGACGGTCGAAGAAATCACCAATATCAGCGAAGTCGATGATCGACTGCAGCTTGTCATCCACTTCCCTGCGACTCAGGCCGAGCAGCGATGCACTCAGGTAGACGTTGTCACGCCCAGAAAAATCAGGATTGAATCCCGCTCCCAGTTCCAGCAGGGCTGCGAAGCGGCCATGGATGGCCACCGAACCGGAGGTGGGCCGCACGGTGCCGCACAGAATCTGCAGCAGCGTGGACTTGCCGGCGCCATTGCGACCGATGATGCCAACGGTTTCCCCTCGGGGTACAACCAGATTGACACCATCCAGGGCACGGAAGGTGCGGCTGGTACGATCACCGGAGGGCTTGAGCAATGACAGCAAACGATCGCGTGGGCTGGCATAGACCGGATAGTCTTTGGTCACACTCAGCACTTCGATCGCCGAATCGGCGTTGCCCTGCATCGGGGCGGGCTGTGTGTTGGTCATAGGACGTCCGAGAAACCGCGCGACAGGCGACGGAAAAGAGCATAGGCAATCATGGCCGCCACAATCGACAGCAGGAAATGCGGCAGCAGCACGGCCAGGTCAGGTGCCGTGTTCTGCAGTGTTACCGCCCGCAACTGTTCAATTGGAGTCACCAGAGGGTTGAAGTACACCAGCCCCTTGGCCGCCGCCGGCATCGCATGTGCCGGGAAGAAGATCGGACTGAGGAACAGCAGCACGCTGCTGAGGATGCCGACAAACTGGCCGATGTCGCGCAGGTATACGCCCAATGCCGACAGCGACCAGGCGATGGCCAGCAGCATGGGGGTCATTTCCAGCAGGATCAGCGGCGAGACCAGCGCCCAAGGCGAAGGAGGACCGGACTGCCAGGTCAACACGATCAACAGGATGGCCAAGCCGATTGCCGACGTGGTCAGTGCGGCCGCGACCTTGACAATAGACAGCATTGGGAGCGGGAACACCACTTTCTTAACGAAGTTGGGTTGACCAGCGATGATGCCCGGTGCGGTGATCAGCACTTCCGACAACAAGGTGAATGGCACAAGACCTGCGAACAGCATCAGCGCGAAATCACCGGTGGATTCGGCGCCAGCCCATCGGGCCTTGAAGACACCACTGAAGACCAACGTATAGACGCTCAGCATCAGCAATGGCTGCAGCACCAGCCACAACACGCCAAGCACAGTGGTGCGATACCGCGCTGCCAACTCACGCCCCAGCAGCTGGCGGAAGAGGAACAGGAGATTGGCATGCTTCTGCATGGATCAGCGATTCCCTGCTTCCAGCGCCCGTTCCAGATCCACCTGCAGATCCCCCAGGTCCTCGACACCCACGCTCAACCGCACCAGCGCATCGCTGATGCCCAGCTGCTCGCGACGTGCCACCGGGATCGAGGCATGGGTCATCACCGCCGGGTGGTTCACCAGGCTTTCCACGCCGCCCAGCGACTCGGCCAGGGTGAACAGCTCGGTCTTCTCGCAGAAGCGCTTGGCGGCTTCGAAGCCGCCCTTCAGCACGATCGAGACGATGCCGCCGTAGCCGTTCATCTGCTTGCCCGCCAGCGCATGCTGCGGGTGCGAGGCCAGGCCCGGGTAGATCACCTTCTCCACCGCCGGGTGCTTTTCCAGCCACTGTGCCAGCGCCATCGCGTTGGCGCAGTGCGCCTTCATGCGCAACGGCAGGGTCTTCAGGCCGCGCAGCGCCAGGAAGCTGTCGAACGGGCCCTGCACGCCACCCACCGAGTTCTGCAGGAAGGCCATCTGCTCGGCCAGTTCGGCGTTGTCACCGACCACGACCATGCCACCGACCATGTCCGAGTGGCCATTGAGGTACTTGGTGGCCGAATGCAGCACCAGGTCCGCGCCCAGCTCCAGCGGACGCTGCAGCATCGGCGAGGCGAAGGTGTTGTCGACCACCACGATCAGGCCATGGCGCTTGGCGATGGCGGCGACCGCGGCGATATCGACGATCTTCAGCATCGGGTTGGTGGGGGTCTCGATCCACACCATCTTCGTCTTCGACGTGATCGACGCTTCGAACGCCGCCAGATCAGTCAGGTCGACAAAGCTGAAGTCCAGCCCGGCGGTGCGACGGCGCACGCGCTCGAACAGGCGGAAGCTGCCGCCATAGATGTCGTCCATCGCCACCACGTGGCTGCCTGCATCCAGCAGTTCGATCACCGTCGAGCTGGCGGCCATGCCCGAAGCAAAGGCGAAGCCGCGGGTGCCGCCTTCCAGCGAGGCCACACAACGCTCGTAGGCGAAGCGGGTCGGATTGTGCGTGCGCGAGTACTCGAAGCCCTGGTGCTCGCCCGGGCTGGACTGCGCATAGGTCGAGGTGGCGTAGATCGGCGGCATCACCGCGCCGGTGCTCGGGTCGGGCGACTGGCCGCCATGGATGGCCAGGGTGGCCAGCGCCAGCGCGCGGTCCGGGGAAGAAGCGTTGGACATGTCGTTTCCTGATTGGCGCCGATGACCGGCGCCGTCGAAGGAGCGGGAGTCTATCAGCGCGGCCTTAACGAGCTTTGACGCGGATAAACCGGGATTCAGCAGCGATCTGCGGCGATAAACGCCTTACTGAACGCGCCGACGCAGGTAATTCAGCAGATCAATGCGGGTGATCAGGCCGAGGAAGGCATCACCATCCATCACGATGGCCACCTGGCCACGGTCGAACACCGGCAGCAGCGCCTCGATGGGCGACTTCACATCCAGGCGGTCCAGCTTGCTGACCATGGCGGTGGCCACCGGGTCGCGGAAGCGTGCTTCATCGCCATAGACATGCAGCAGCACGTCGCTTTCGTCGACGATGCCGACCAGCTGGTCGCCATCCATCACCGGCAGCTGCGACACGTCGTACAGCTTCATGCGCTGGTAGGCGGTGGTCAGCAGGTCGTTCGGGCCGATCACCACGGTGTCGCGCTGGCCATACGGGCGCAGGATCAGGTCGCGCAGGTCGCCGTGCTGCGGGCGCTCAAGGAAGCCGTTGTCCAGCATCCAGTAGTCGTTGTACATCTTCGACAGGTACTTGTTGCCGGTATCGCAGACCAGCACCAGCACCTTCTTCGGCGTGGTCTGCGCCTTGCAGTACTTCAGCGCCGCCGCCAGCAGGGTGCCGGTGGAGGAACCGCCAAGGATGCCCTCCTTGGCCAGCAGCTCGCGCGCGGTGTGGAAGCTCTCGGCGTCGGTGATGGCGTAGGCCTGCTTCACCCGGCTGAAGTCGGAGATCGAGGGCAGGAAGTCCTCGCCGATCCCTTCCACCAGCCAGCTGCCCGACTTGTCGTTGAGCACGCCGTCGTTGATGTATTCGGCCAGGATCGAGCCGACCGGATCGGCCAGCACCAGCTCGGTCTTCGGCGACAGCGTGGCGAAGGCGCGCGACAGGCCGGTCATGGTGCCGGAGCTGCCACAGCCGAACACGATGGCATCCAGATCGCCGCCCATCTGCTCGAGGATCTCCGGGCCGGTGCCGAATTCGTGTGCGGCCGGGTTGTCCGGGTTGCCGAACTGGTTGATGAAGTACGCGCCCGGGGTCTGCTCGGCGATGGTCTTGGCCAGGTCCTGGTAGTACTCCGGGTGGCCCTTGGCCACGTCCGAGCGGGTCAGGCGCACTTCGGCACCCATCGCCTTCAGGTTGAAGATCTTCTCCCGGCTCATCTTGTCCGGCACCACCAGGATCAGCTTGTAGCCCTTCTGCTGGGCCACCAGTGCCAGGCCCAGGCCGGTATTGCCGGCGGTGCCTTCGACCAGGGTGGCGCCGGGCTTCAGGTCGCCGCGCTTTTCTGCCGCCTCGATCATCGACAGGCCGATGCGATCCTTGATCGATCCGCCCGGGTTGGCGCTTTCGAGCTTCAGGTAGAGCTCGCAGACGCCGGCATCCAGGCGCTGGGCCTTGACGATCGGGGTCTGGCCGATGAGTTCGAGGACGGAAGAATGGATAGGCATTCGGGGGACTTCGGTTCGCGCCACGCAGGGCCGGACCGATGATTATCCGACGGATGGCGACGAAAGTCAGGCCGGTTCGATGCCAAGGCGACAGCCCGCCCAAAAAGGGATGCGGACGGCCCCGGATCGACGAGGAGACCGGTACCGCCCGCATCGGGGGACGTGCCTGCAGGGCCAAGGCACCACCGCGTGTGGTGCCTTGGCGCGACGCCTGCGTTCAGCGGCGCCGCGTTGCCAGGTCAGGAGTGCCTGGCGGGGCCATCGATGGCCGGGTCATGCCATTCCGGGCACGACCGGGGTGCGTCAATGCGTGGGGGACGACGCTGCGAGCGGTGTTTCGTACATTCGCAGAAGGCGTTGCTTGGCCAGCAGCTTCTCGCGCTTCATTCGACCCAGGGTGACATCATCGATCGGGAGTACACCCAACTCCGCATCCATGCACTTCTTGTTCAACTTGCGGTGCTGGTCATGGAGTGCCCGGAACTCCGGATCGCGCGCGCGACGGGCGTCGATCTCGCTCTGGGGCTGATCTTCAAACATGATGGACCTCCTTCGACAGATACACGAACGCCCCGGCCGCAAGGCCCGGGGCGTTGTTCATGGAGGAGTGCCGATCGATGCCCACATGGGTGCCCACAACAACGTGCGGCACTGGCCTGCGCACGTCGATCTGCTGCGGTTCGCGCCCTGCTTGCATCGGCCCGGCCCTCCCATCGTCCGGTCTGCGTTATTGCGTCCCGGACAATTGACCCTACGCTTGCTCTGGACGGGGTTCAAGCCCCTGCGGCAAAAAGACCGAACCCCGCCGAGGCGGGGTTCAGGCTGAATACTCAACACAACGAAAAACAAACAATATCAAGCAATTACGGGGCGATGACGACCTCGGCCGAGCGGGCCCGGGTGGACGCCGCCTTCTTGCCGGCAACCTGGATGCGGCTGCTGGCGACGCCGGCCGAGACCAGCGCGTCACGCAGTGCATCGGCGCGCTTCTGGCCTACGCCATTGGCACTGTCGTAGGCCTCGATGCGGATCCTGCCCTTCTTGCCGATGTTCACGTACTCGGCCAGGGCCTTGGCCTGGTTGCGGGCGCCGCCGGACAGGCTCGAGGCCCCGGCAGCGAACGCGTCACCGGCAAAGGTGAAGACCTCGCCACGGCCATCGAACTTCGAGCCCGGCAGCTTCTGCCCGGACACCAGCTCGGCTTCCTCACGGGCCAGCTTGGCCGCATTCTGCTGGGCGCTGCTGAGGCGCTGCTGCTGCTTGCCGGCCACGCTGGTCAGGGCGTTCTCGGCATCCTGGCGGGCCAGGGTTTCGGCCTCGGCCGCCTGGCGCAGGCGTTCGGCCTCTTCTGCCTGCATCTGCGCCTGCATCCGCAGCTGCTCGGCTTCCTGGCGGGCGCGGGCGGCATCGCGGCGGCTGGCTTCGATCAGCAGGTCGCTGCGGGTGCGTTCCAGGCGGTCGACCTCACGTGCGGCCAGCGCAGCCCGCACGGCGGTCTCGGCGATCTCGACCCGGCGCTCGGCCAGGTAGGTAGCCAGTTCCTGGTCGCGGCGCTTGGCCTTCTCCAGGGTCGCAATGGCCTGCTGCGCCTGCATGCGCTCGAAGGCGCCCAGCTCGGCGGTGTCCGGATTGGCCTGGATCGACAGCAGGCGCTGGCTGAGCTGGCCGACCATCGGGTTGTCCGCGGCGAGGGCCAGCGTCGGCAGGGCCAGCAGCGTGGCCAGGGTCAGGGCGGAGATGGTCTTCATCGGCGGTCCTCCCCGGTCGACAACTGGCGTTGCAGCTGATTGACCTCGTTGCGGCGCAGCTGCAACTGTGCGGTCGCCGTGGCTTCCTCGCTGCGGGCACGGGCCAGATCGGCGTCAACGGCTGCACGCAGGGCCATGGCCGGCGCGTTCTTGCGCTCGCGGCGGTCGCCCGCGGCACGCTGGGCCTGCTCCAGTCCCTGACGGGCCAGCCCGATCAGGTCCGGGGCGTACTGGTCGGCATCGGCCTGGGTGGCTTTGTCCACCGCCTGCCGGGCCTGCGCCAGTTCCAACGCGCCGTCCTGCGCCCAGGCGGGGGCAGAGAGTGCGAATGCAAACGCCATCACATACAGGCTGTGGCGCATTCGTGCGAAGCTAAGTCGTTTCATTGGGGAGGCCGTACCGGTTGTCGGTTCGCGGCCATTGTCGTCAAGCCGGTACCGTGCTTGCAACGGGCACCGGCAGTTTCGTTGGGGAAAATTCGCAATGGATATCGGCTACTTCCTGAAGCTGATGACCGAAAAGAACGCTTCGGACATGTTCTTGACCACCGGCGCGCCGGTGTACATCAAGATCGAGGGCAAGCTGTATCCGCTCGGCAATACCGGCCTGCCGCCGGGAATGGTGAAGAAGATCGCCTACTCGCTGATGGACGAGGGCCAGGTGCCCCAGTTCGAGCGCGAGCTGGAGCTCAACATGGCCATCGCCCTGGCCGATGCCGGGCGTTTCCGAGTCAACGTGTTCAAGCAGCGCGGTGAAGTGGGCATGGTCATCCGCGCCATCCGCAGCCGGATTCCGAGCATCGAAGAGCTCAACCTGCCGCAGGTGCTGAAGGACGTCATCATGACTCCGCGCGGGCTGGTGCTGGTGGTGGGGTCCACCGGCTCCGGCAAGTCCACCTCGCTGGCGTCGATGATCGATCACCGCAACAGCACCACCACCGGTCACATCCTCACCATCGAGGACCCGATCGAGTACCTGCACAAACACAAGATGTCGATCGTCAACCAGCGCGAGGTCGGGCTCGATACCCACACCTTCCACGACGCGCTGAAGAACGCGATGCGTGAAGCACCCGACGTGATCCTGATCGGCGAGATCCTGGATGCGGAAACGATGGAGGCGGCAATCGCCTTCGCCGAAACCGGTCACCTGTGCCTGGCCACCCTGCATTCCAACAACGCCGACCAGACCATCGAGCGCATCCTCAACTTCTTCCCGGAAAGCGCGCACAAGAACGTGCTGATGAACCTGGCGCTGAACCTGCGTGCGGTGGTCAGCCAGCGTCTGGTGAAGAACAAGGAGGGGCGCCGCCTGCCAGCCACCGAAGTGCTGATCAACACGCCGATGATCCGCGACCTGCTGCGTCGCGGCCAGGTGCACGAGATCAAGGCAGCAATGGAGGCGTCGCTGGAAGAAGGCATGGAGAGCTTCGACCAGTGCCTGTTCCGTTTGGCCAAGAACGGCACCATCGATCAGGAAGAGGCACTGCGTGCGGCCGACTCCCGCGATGGCCTGGCGCTGAAATTCCGCCTGTCCGAAGGCGGCAGCGGCGAGCATGATCCGTATGCGGACTTCTCGGCCGGCGCGCCGAGCATTACCCACGGGTTCTGACGACGCGCCCGCCGGGCATGGCCCGGCGCACCACCACGCGTCCGGTAGCGCCGGGCCATGCCCGGCGGAATCTGAAGGGTTAAGGGGTGGTCTCATCCGATGAGACCCCTCGTGCGTAGGTTTCTTCAATGGAAACCATACGCAAGCTGGCCATCCTTGCCGACGCCGCAAAATACGATGCGTCCTGCGCCTCCAGCGGCGCGGGCAAGCGCGATTCGCGCGCCTCCGGCGGCATCGGCAGTACCGAAGGCATGGGCATCTGCCACAGCTACACGCCCGATGGCCGCTGCGTGTCGTTGCTGAAGATCCTGCTGACCAACTTCTGCGTCTACGACTGCGCTTACTGCGTGAACCGGGTGTCCAGCAACGTGCAGCGCGCGCGTTTCAGCGTGGACGAAGTGGTCACGCTCACCCTGGACTTCTACAAGCGCAACTACATCGAAGGCCTGTTTCTTTCCAGCGGCATCATCCGCAATGCGGACTACACGATGGAACGCATGGTGGAAGTGGCACGACGGCTGCGCGAGGAACATCGGTACGCCGGCTACATCCACCTGAAGACCATCCCCGAGGCATCGCCGGAGCTTCTGGCCGCTGCGGGTCGTTACGCCGATCGCCTGTCGATCAACGTTGAACTGCCCACCGAGGCGGGCCTGGCCACCCTCGCCCCGGAAAAGACCAGCACATCGATCCGCGGCGCGATGGGGGAGCTGCGCTGGCGCATCGAAGAAGCCAAGGAGGCCCGCAAGGCACCGGCAGTGATCGCGCCGGTTGCCAGCCGCAGCGCGCGCCCTCGCCCGCCCCGCTTCGCACCGGCCGGGCAGAGCACGCAGATGATCGTCGGCGCCGACGGTGCCAGTGACCAGCAGATCCTGACCAGCGCCGACAGCCTCTACGGCAACTACCGCATGCGCCGGGTGTACTACTCCGCCTTCAGCCCGATTCCCGATGCGAGCCGCCAGCTACCGCTGCAACCGCCCCCGCTGCAGCGCGAGCACCGGCTGTACCAGGCCGACTGGCTGCTGCGTTTCTACGGCTATGGCGTGGAGGAGATCACCGACACCACCCAGGGCGGCATGCTGGACCTGGACATCGATCCGAAGATGGCCTGGGCGATACGGCATCCGGAGCGCTTCCCGGTGGACCTGAACCTTGCACCGAAGGAGCTGCTGCTGCGGGTGCCCGGGCTGGGCGTGCGCAACGTCAAGCGCGTGCTGATGGCACGCCGCCACGGTCGTCTACGCGTCGCCGACCTGGCCCGGCTGAAGGCACCGATGAGCAAGCTGCTGCCGTTCGTGCAGCTGGCCGACCACCATCCCCGCAACGCGCTCGATGATCCGACGGCGCTACGCGCGAAGCTGGCCCCACCGCCGCGCCAGGGCTCGCTGTTCGATGCCGCGCCCGCTGCCTGAGATGCAACGCTGGTCTTTGCGGGTGGACCCGCCGTGGTCACTGGACGCCTGGCGCAACGCGGCACGGGAGGCGCTGCTGCGCGGCGTGCGCCCTGAACAGCTGGACTGGCTGGTGGATTCAGAATCGTCCCTGCTGGATGCGCCAGCGGTGCAGCAGGCGCCGTTGCCCGACGGTGCCACCGCACCGAACGTGCCGCGCGACTTCGTGGAACTGGCCGCGACCTGCCTGTGCCATCGCGATCCGCAGCGCCTGCCGTTGCTGTACCGCCTGCTGTGGCGCATCGCCCACGGCGAACGTACGGTGCTGTCCAATCCGGCCGATGCCGATGTGCTGCGTTTGATGGCGCTGGCGCAGGCGGTGCGCCGCGATACGCACAAGATGAAGGCCTTCGTGCGCTTCCGCGAGGTGCCCGGCGAGACCGACGCGTTCATCGCCTGGTTCGAGCCCGATCACAACATCGTCGATCGCGTCGCGCCGTTCTTCGCCCGCCGTTTCGCCGGCATGCGCTGGGCGATCCTGACGCCCACGCGCAGCGTGCAGTGGGATGGCAGCGCGTTATGGTTCGGCGATGGCGGCACCCGCCAGGATGCCCCCGCCGAAGACGCACGCGAAACGCTGTGGCAGACCTATTACGCCAGCATCTTCAATCCGGCGCGGCTCAACACGCGGATGATGCAGCAGGAAATGCCCACCCGGTACTGGAAGCACCTTCCCGAAGCACAGCTGTTGCCTGGCCTTGTCCGCGATGCGGCCAACCGCGTGCAGGAGATGCACGATCGGCCGGCGCAGGCCCCGCAACGACGTATTCCAGCGCGGCCGAACGGTGCCATCGATGCCGCTGCGGACGATGGCAGCCTGCAGGCACTGCGCCAGCAAGCAGCCGTCTGCCGGCAGTGCCCGCTGTGGGAGGCGTCCACCCAGACCGTGTTCGGCGAAGGTCGTGCCGATGCACACATCATGCTGGTGGGCGAACAGCCCGGCGATGTCGAGGACCTGAGTGGCCGCCCCTTCGCGGGCCCGGCCGGCAAGCTGCTGGACCGCGCGCTGCAGGAACTGGGCATCGAACGCAGCACGCTGTACCTGACCAACGCGGTGAAGCATTTCCACCACGAACGGCGCGGCAAGGTGCGCCTGCACAAGCGCCCGGAGAGCCGTCATGTACACGCCTGCCGGCCGTGGCTGCAGGGCGAGGTCGCACGGGTGAAACCGCAGGTGATCGTCTGCCTGGGTGCCACCGCAGCGACCGCGTTGTTCGGCAGCGGCTTCAACCTGATGCGCGACCGTGGTCGCTGGCACGTGCTGGACGATGGGACCCGTGGTTACGCCACGGTGCATCCGGCCTGGGTGCTGCGGCAGAAGGATGAAGCGCGGCGCGAGGACGCCTACAGGCTGTTCCGCGATGACCTGCGGCAGCTGCTGGTGGCCGATTCCGCGCGCGCCGGAGACCGGTAGCGCCGGGCCATGCCCGGCGAGCACAGCGGCACGTCAGGCGGCGTCGATCTGCTTTTCCGGGCGTGCACCGGTGAATGCGTCCAGCTGCTGGCAGGCAGTCTCGATCCGGCGGAGGATCGGGTACGGCGCCAGATCCAGACCAAACCGATGCGCGTTGTACATCTGCGGCAACAGGCAGATGTCAGCCAGGCCCGGGCGGTCACCGTGGCAGAACGTGCCTGTCTCCCCACTGGCTGCCAGCATCGTCTCCATCGCCGCGAAGCCTTCGGCCATCCAGTGCAGCGTCCATTGCGTGCGTGCATCGGCCGGCAACTGCAGATCGCGCTCGAGGTACTGCATCACCCGCAGGTTGTTGATCGGGTGGATGTCGCAGGCCACCAGTTGCGCCAGCGCCCGCACCCGTGCACGGCCAGCGGCATCGGCCGGCAGCAGCGGCACCTGCGGGAAGCGCTCTTCCAGATAATCCAGGATCGCCAGTGACTGGGTCAGCACGTGACCGTCGTGCAGCAGCGTCGGCACCAGCTGCTGCGGGTTGAGCCCGCGGTAGGCGTCCTGGTGCTGCTCACCGCCCTCGCGCACCAGGTGCACCGGTCGTGATTCGAAGGCCAGGCCTTTCAATGCCAGGCCGATGCGCACGCGGTAGGCGGCGCTGGATCGCCAGTAGGTGTACAGCACGATGCCGTCGTCGACCGGAATCTCCATCGCCGCCTCCATGCTCAGGGCTTGGCCGCCTGTTCGATGCGCTGCTCGATCGCACCGAAGATGCTGTTGCCGGCGGCATCGAGCATTTCGATGCGGACCACGTCGCCGAAGGACATGAACGGCGTGCTCGGCTTGCCGTCGCGCAGGGTTTCCACCACGCGCTGTTCGGCGAAGCAGGACGCGCCCTTGCTGGTGTCTTCGTTGGCGATGGTGCCCGAGCCGACGATGGTGCCGGCACTGAGCGGGCGCGTCTTCGCCGCGTGTGCAACCAGCTGGGCGAAGTTGAACTGCATGTCGACACCGGCTTCCGGCGCGCCGAACCACTTATCGTTGATGTGGGTCAGCAGCGGCAGGTGCACCTTGCTGTCCTGCCAGGCAGCGCCCAGCTCATCGGGGGTGACGAACACCGGCGACAACGCCGAGCGCGGCTTGGACTGCAGGAAGCCGAAGCCCTTGGCCAGCTCGCCCGGGATCAGGTTGCGCAGCGAGACGTCGTTGACCAGACCGACCAGCTGGATGTGGCCGGCGGCCTGCTCAGGGGTGGCCGCCATCGGCACATCGTCGGTGATCACCACGATCTCTGCTTCCAGGTCGATGCCGTAGTCCTCGCTGACCACCTTGACCGCGTCGCGCGGGCCGTAGAAGCCGGCGCTGGTGGCCTGGTACATCAGTGGATCGCTGTAGAAGCTCTCCGGCACCTCGGCGCCGCGGGCGCGACGGACCCGCTCGACGTGCGGCAGGTAGGCGCTGCCATCAACGAATTCATAGGCGCGCGGCATCGGCGCGGCCAGGGCCTGCGGGTCCAGGTCGAACACGCCATCGGCGTCACCGGCATTGAGCGAGTCATACAGGGCGTTCAGGCGCGGAGCCAGATGGCTCCAGTCCTCCAGGGCCAACTGCAGGGTGGCGGCGATGCCGGTGGCGCGCACGCCGTGGCGCAGATCACGCGAGACGACGATCAGGGTGCCGTCGCGGCCGCCTTCCTTCAAGGAACCAAGCTTCATGGTGGGTGTCCGGAGTCGTGGGCAAACAAGTTTCAAGTGTAATAAAATATGCGGCGGCGCCAAGCTGCAGCGCGGCATCGGGCCACCCTACCGTAGTGGGGGGTGTCAGGCAGGGCTGCGCCCTGCACCTGCAGATGCTTTCAAGCCACAGCCGGAGCAACATCCAAAGCGGCATTCCGTGGGATGGCGGGGCGGTATCGGATTGCGGGGACGCCGTAAACCCATCCCTGGGGGCTTGGCCGCGGCATCCATGCCGCGGACACCCCGCAATCCGACACCACCCCGCCTCTGACAGTTTTCCGGTGTCTGGTAGATCCACGCCATGCGTGGATGAATCTCCATCGAAATCGAATATTTCGACAATTGAACGTAGATCCACGCATGGCGTGGATCACCGTGTCGACCAAGGTCGACACCTACCAGGAGCAGGCCATGCAATTCCGACAGATCGCGGAAATCTGTCGAAGGCGGGGTGGGTCCGGTTGCGGGGGTGTCCGCGGCATGGATGCCGCGGCCAAGCCTACAGGGACGTACTTGCGGCGTCCCCCGCAACCGGACCCACCCCGCCATCCCACGGAATGCCCGCTGTTGACGTTGCCGTTGCCTTGGCCTCGGCGGGTGCAGGGCGCAGCCCTGCCGGAAACCCCAACCTGAACAGCCTGTTTTGCGTCAGGTCTCATCCTTCCGCTAGACTATGCGGGTCTGCAGCGGCCGTCCGTTTCCCTCCGGGATCGCCGGCGACAGGGGTCCGCCCCATCGCCCGCCCCCACTCCGACGCCGTTCGTCACGCATTCCAGCCTGCGCTTCGCGTTGGCTGCACCCAATTCTCGCAGCGCGGTTCACGGGAACGCTCCGAGTCAGCCGATCAGTTTGATCTGCCCCCGTCTGTCCGTTCGGACAGGCGTTAACTGTACTTGGAGCAATCTCGATGTCTTTTGAATCCCTGGGCCTTGCGCCCTTCCTGCTGCGTGCGCTCGCCGAGCAGGGCTACGAAACCCCGACCCCGATCCAGCAGCAGGCGATCCCGCTGGTGCTGGCCGGTCGCGACCTGCTGGCCGGCGCACAGACCGGCACCGGCAAGACCGCCGCGTTCGGCCTGCCGCTGCTGCAGCATCTGGGCACCGCTTCGCAGGAAGTGCGTACCGGCCCGCGCAAGCCGCGCGCGCTGATCCTGGCACCGACCCGCGAACTGGCCACTCAGGTGCATGACAGCCTGCGCGGTTACAGCAAGTACCTGCGCATTCCCAGCGCCTGCATCTACGGCGGCGTCGGCATGGGCAACCAGCTCGACATCCTGCGTCGCGGCGTGGACCTGCTGGTGGCCTGCCCGGGCCGCCTGATCGACCACCTGGAGCGCCGCAGCATCGACCTGTCCGGCATTGAACTGCTGGTGCTGGACGAAGCCGACCGCATGCTGGACATGGGCTTCCTGCCCTCGATCAAGCGCATCCTGGCCAAGCTGCCCAAGCAGAACCGCCAGACCCTGCTGTTCTCGGCCACCTTCGAGGACAACATCCGCCAGTTGGCACTGGAGTTCATGCGCAACCCGGAACAGATCCAGGTGACGCCGAAGAACACCGTGGCCGAGACCATCACCCACAAGGTGCATCCGGTCGATGGCAGCCGCAAGCGCGACCTGCTGCTGCACCTGTTGGCGCAGGACAGCCGCGAGCAGACCCTGGTGTTTGCCCGCACCAAGCACGGCAGCGACAAGCTGGCCGCGTTCCTGGAAAAGTCCGGCATCAAGACCGCGGCGATCCACGGCAACAAGAGCCAGGGCCAGCGCCTGCGTGCGCTGGGTGACTTCAAGGCCGGCCGTGTCACCGTACTGGTGGCCACCGACATCGCCGCGCGCGGTATCGACATCAACGAGCTGCCGAAGGTGATCAACTTCGATCTGCCGATGGTGGCCGAAGACTACGTGCACCGCATTGGCCGTACCGGCCGCAACGGTGCTACCGGTGAAGCGATTTCGCTGGTGGCGCAGGATGAAGTGAAGCTGCTGCGTGCGATCGTGCGCCTGCTCGGCCGCGACATGGACATCCGCGATGTGCCGGGCTTCGAGCTGCAGACGCCGATCCGCTGGGGCAACAGTGCACCGGGCAAGGCCGAGGCCGATACCGGCGAGCGCGTGCCGCGCAAGACCCACGCCCGCCGTCCGCACGGCGATGCGCCGCGTCATGCACATGCAGGCCCGAAGAAGGCCGGCGGTGGCCGTCGCGAGGGCGCTGGCAACGGCCAGCAGCGCGCGGGCGCAGGTGCCGGTCAGGGCCAGCGTCGCGGTGGCGGTGCCAATACGGGTGGCGGTCGTGGCCGCGGCCAGGGTAGCGGCGGCGGTCGCGCCAGCTGATCCCAGCTGACAGGGATGGCGTCTCCCGCTGCGCGGGGGCTGCTTATCAGGGGACGACGCTAACGCGTCGTCCCTTTTTTGTTGCTGGCTGCCGGGTGGTTTGAGAGCTGGCGGTGGGCTGCGTCGAGGGCGGATGGGCTGCGCAGGACCGTTGGCGCCATGGGCCCGAGGCATGCCTCGGGCGGGTTGGGCAGGACGCACAACCCCGGTCTTGCCGTGTGCGCAGGACAGCGCACACGAGCAAGGCGCCATCGAGCTTACATGGACGTATTTACAGCGTGTCCTGCGCAGCCCGCCCGGCCTCCCCGCCCACGTATCAATCAAGGCGCCGAACGCTTCAACCCCGCGCTTTACTCGGATTCACCAGATTCCCGAAGAAGATCGCATTGATCAGCAACCGGTCGGTGCCATGCCAGTACTTGCGATGCGCCGGATCATCCGCAAACAGGATCACGTTGCCCTGCCCCTGCGCCGACACCAGCAGCCACGCACTCCCCGCCACGCGACTGCGGTTGCGCTCGGACAGATACCCGTTCACCCGTGGCGTGTCGTCGATCCGTACCACCGTGGAAAACCCGTTCGTGCTCGGCTGCAGGATGACCGTGTTCTCCTTGTTGATCGCCAGTTGCCGGCGCGGCACGCCGAACGCCAAAGGATGGCTGGGATCGACGTCGGCGCTGAGGATGTTGCCGCTGACACGCTCGATCGCGGCGATATCGCGCTGGTCGCCGAAGGCGCGGCGCGCGCTGTCTCCCGAGTCCTCTTCCTTGCCCAGCTTCTCTCCGTCGGCGAGCTTCTGTTCGATCGCCCACTTTGAAGCGCTGCCATAGGTCACCAGTGACCCACCGGCCTGGATCCAGCGCTTCAATGCCGCTACGGCGGTTGCGTCGATGCCCGTGTAGGTGCCGCCGGAGAGCACGATCGTGGTGTAGCGGTCCAGCGACACCTTGCCCAGCTGCTGCGGGTCCAGTTTGCTGGCCGGCAGGCGCAGCTGCTGGTCGAGCAGGAACCAGGCCGAACCGATTTCGGTGGCGGCCACGCCCTCGCCCATCACCAGCGCCACGGCTGGCTTGCGTAGTGCCTTGACGCCATCACTGCCAAGGTCGATGCCATCGCGGCTGCGGCCACTGGACAGCGCATGCACCTGCACGCCGGCTGCCCGCGCTGCAGCGGCGACCGCTTCCTGCAGCGCCGCGCCCTGCAGTGGCTGCCCGGCCACCGGTACCACGATGCTGCCACCGGCAAAGGCTACGTCGCCCTGCGCGGTGCTGGCGGTGAACGGCTGGAAGGTGGCACGCGTGGACAAGCCCTTGGCCTGCAGGCTGGCCAGTGCGCGGCCCGCGCTGTAGTCGCGCCAGTCAATGACGTAGGCGAAGCCCGCTTCACCACCGATCACTCCGCCCTGTACCGCGGGAACCTCGAGCACGCGGGCGCCGCCGTCGATGCGGCTGCGGCTGCCGGCAGAGGCCACGCCGTAGGCCGGGGCGATCGCATAGCTGGTGCTGCCGTAGAACACGTCGCCCTTGATCGGCGGGGTCTCGGCGAAGATCGAATGGACCAGCCGGAACTGCGCCTGCTGCACCGGCACCACGTAGGCGCTGCCTGCTTCGAAACGCTGGCCATCCACGGTGACGGCGCGATCCAGCGCATGCACTTCAATCCTGTGCAGCAACAGCAGTTCCAGCAGGCGCCGGGTCAATGCCGGATCATGCGCATCGCCGAACACGAAGCTCTTTACCGGCTGCTGCGCGGCCTGCTTCAGCGCGCTCTGGAAGAACTGCTTCTGCAGATCGAACAGGGCGCTGCGCTCGGTCACCGCGCCGCGCACGGTGCCCAAGCCGGTGGCCACCTGGTTGCGGATGGTGAACGGGAACGTCAGCAGGCCATTCACCGATTCCTGCACGCGACCGCGCGAGCTGGCCTGTTCGACGGTGACACCAACCGCGCCGTGGAAGTCCGGATAGGTAGAGCCGTACACGGGCGAGAAATTGTCGAAGTTCTCACCGGTGTAGTACAGCGAACCCAGCGCATCGAGCGCTTGGGCATGGTACTTGGCCAGGGTCTTGTTGAACTCGTACGACGCCGCCGGGATCAATGGACTGTGCATGCTCTTCGGCGATGGCTCGAAGTAGTACGTGCTGTCCTTGCCCATCTCGTGGAAGTCGATCTGCACGTTCGGGTACCACTGGTGGAACTGCGCTACCTTGGGTCGCGAATCCTGCTGGGTCAGCGCCAGCCAATCGCGATTGAGATCGGTGAAGTAGTGGTTGGTGCGGCCCTGCGGGAACGGCTCAACGTGCTCCTTGTCGGCCGGATCGGCCGAGGCCGGATCTGACGCCCAGGCGTTGTGCCAGTTGGCGGCGCGGTCGCGGCCATCGGGATTCTGCGCCGGATCGAACAGCACCACCGCCTGCTGCAGCCACTGCTGCGTTTCCGCGCTGCGGTTGGCCACCAGGTAGTACGCGGTCAGCATCGCCGCTTCGCCGCTGGAGGTCTCGTTGCCGTGCACGCTGTAGCCCAGCCACACCACCACCGGACTGTCACCGGCAGCGCTGCGCGGCTGTGCCGGATCGACCAGGGTCGCGTGCTGCTGGCGGATCTGTTCCAGCCGCGCGTGGTTGCCGGCAGCGGTGACCGTGGCGATCAGCAGCGGACGGCCCTCATAGCTGCGGCCGATCTCGCGCACGCTGATCCTGTCCGAGTGCTTGGCCAGCTCCTGGAAGTAGGCCACCAGCTGGTCGTGGCGGGTGTAACGGCTGCCGATCGGATAGCCGAGGAACTGCTCCGGCGTGGGAATGGCGCTATCGAAGGCCGCTGCATCGGTGGTCTTCGGGAAGAAATAGGCACTCTGCGCATGCACCGCAGACGGCAGCGATACGGCGGTGGCGACGGCAAGCAACAGCGGGAAAACAGCACGGCGGTGGAAGGACACGGTGACTCCCCAGAAACATGGCAACACGGCCGGCCACACGGGGTGGCCGGCCGCGGCGGGTGGATCAGAAGCGGTAATCGAAGCCCAGCGTGAAGTAGCGGCCACGCAGGTCGTACTGGCTGAAGTCGTACGGCGCACGGATGCCCGGGAACGAAGCGTCGTACGGCGGCGTCTTGTCACCGAGGTTCTGCACCTTGGCATACACGGTCAGGTTCTCGATGCCGGTGTAGCCCAGGTACAGATCGAACTGGTTGTAGGCATCGACGCGGCTCTGCACCGCGGCGGCGGCGGTGCTGGCCTTCTGGTCGTAGCCACTGGTGTAGTACCAGGTCACCGCAGCGGTGTAGTCGCTGTACTTCCAGTCCAGGGTGGTGGTGGCCTTGTTCTTCGGCAGGGTGGCGCCAAGGTTGCTGCCGGCATAGTCCACCAACGGGCCACCGACCACGGTCGGGCGCCGGTAGTCGCGCACGTGGGTGTAGGCCGAGGTCACGGTGAAGTCACCGAAGGCGGTGGTCGGGATGCGCTGGCGCAGCTCGACGTCGATGCCCGAAGTCTTCAGCTCGCTCAGGTTCTGGTAGCGGTTGTAGACCGCCTGCAGCTTGCCACGCTCATCGCGCTGCACGGCACCGGCGACGTTGTCGTTGACCAGGGTCTGGGTGTTGTTGGTACCGACCAGGTTGTCCAGCTGGATGCGGTAGTAGTCGATGCTCAGGTTGGTGTTCGCCCACGGTGACAGCACCACGCCGAAGTTCACGCTCTTGGTGCGCTCCGGCTTCAGGTCGTTGTTGCCGACGGTGAAGAAGGTCGGGTTCTGCCGCGAGCCCGGCACGTCCGGATCACGCGGGTCGACCACGCTGCCGTAGGCGATGCTGGTGCTGTTGGAGTTCTCCGACAGCGACGGCGCACGGAAGCCCTTCGACGCCGAGGCTCGCACCAGCAGGAAATCCAGCGGCTGCCAGCGCAGGCCGAGCTTGGGCGAGAACGCGTCGCCGAAATCATCGTAATGATCGGCGCGGGCGGCGGCGGACAGCTCCAGGGTCGATGCCAGCGGCACATTGACCTCGGCATAGGCGGCGCTGACCTTGCGCTCGCCGTGCACTTCAGCAATCGCCGGGCGTACCTGCAGGCCGGCATCGATCTGCCACGGGTTGTTCGAATCGAGCTTCTCGCGGCGCCATTCGGCACCGGCGGCGAAACCGATGTCGCCGGCCCAGGTGTGGCCGAGACTGCCCGAGATCTTCGCGTCGATGCCCTGCAGCTTGGATTCGGCCGGACGCAGGGTGGCGATGTTGATCGAGTCGCGCACCGACTGCGGCGTCGCCGCCGGATTCAGCAGGTTGTAGCTGCCGGTCGCCAGCGCATTGGCCAGCGCCCAGCGGTTGGCGAAGCCGCCGGAGACGGTTTCGCGCTCGCTGCTGCGCGCGCCGAACGCGGCCACTTCCCAGTCCCACTTCTCGGTGTTGCCACGCAGCCCGAACACACCGCGATAGGCGGTGGAGCGGTTGGTCTTGATGGTGCCGCCGAGGTCGAAGAAGGTGTATTCGATCGGAATCGCGCGGCCGTACGGGTTGTACGGATTGCCGGCCGGCAGGTTGGACGACACCGGCTCGGCCAGGCCGGTCTGCGCGTTCAGTGCGAAGCGACCGCTTTCCAGGGTGAAGAACGGGCTGCTGCCGAACCAGGCAGCACTCTTGATCTGGCTGTACAGCACTTCGCCGAACGCTTCGACGTTGTCGCCGAGGCGGAAGGTGCCGTTGGCGTAGGCCTGGTAGCGCTTGGTCGAAGGGATCAGGGTGGTGTACGGCGCCTGGTTGAAGCCGCAGGTGTCACCGGCCAGACCGTCGATCGGCGCGCTGGCCACGCGGGTGGTGCCGGTGGGGCAGTTGCCGTTGGCATCGAGCATCGGCACGGAGGTGCCATTGACCAGATAGCGTGCGCCCTTGGCCGACCAGCCGTTCCAGCGGCCCCCGGGCTGGTCGCTGTAGATGCCGCTCTTGGTCAGGTTGCGCTCGTCCTGGTCCAGTCGCTCGCGGTTGTAGGCCTGCAGGCTGAAGAGGATGTTGTAGCCATCCTTGTCGATGTCGCCCAGACCACCGACGAACTTCAGGTTCTGCTCGTGCAGGCCGCCCTGGTCGGCGCCACCAAAGCTGCCGCCGATCTCGGCGCCTTCGAAGTTCTGCCGGGTGATGATGTTGACCACGCCGGCCACCGCATCGCTGCCGTACACCGCGGATGCACCGTCCTTGAGCACTTCGATGCGTTCGACAGCCACCAGCGGCAGCGCGTTGAGATCGACGAAGGTGTCCGACAGGCCGCCGGCCGGGAAGCCGTAGTTGGCCAGGCGCCGGCCGTTGAGCAGCACCAGCGTGTTCTTCTGCGAGAGGCCGCGCAGACCGATGCCGGCCGAGCCCGATGCCCAACCGTTGTTGGTGGTCTCGTTGCTGGCGTTGCCGGTGTTGGCCGAGATCGAGCGCAGCACATCGGCCACGGTGGCCTTGCCGGTCTGTTCCAGCTGCTGGCGGCCGATCACCTGCACGGGGTTGGAGGCTTCGGTATCGGCGCGCTTGATGTTGGAACCGGTGACGCGCACGGCAGCCAGGGTACTGGCGTCGCCGCTGGCGTCGGCGGTGGTTTCGGCGGCGGCAGACAAAGGCGCGGCCAGAGCGACGGCCAGGGCCGCCACGAGCAGGGTGTGCTGGGGCATGACGATGTGGGGGAGGTAGTGGAAGGACGAGGTAAGTTCCGCAGTAATCCATGCTTGGCCGGGCTGCGGCCAATAACATCTCTTCATACGGATATAAGAGAAACTATCATCTCTTCATCCGGATGGAAAGAATTTCTTCACGGAAGGACAACGCGGGACCGGGCTGATCGGGCGGCTGCGGCGTACAATCGCGACATGGAAATCTTCAAAGTCTTCATGCTCGAGGCGGCGCACCGCCTCCCCAACGTGCCGCCGGGGCACAAATGCGCGCGCCTGCACGGCCACTCCTTCCGGGTGGAACTGAAGGTGGAGGGCGAGCCGGGTGCGCAGACCGGCTGGATCATGGATTTCGGCGATGTGAAGGCGGCTTTCCAGCCGATCTACGACCGCCTGGACCACCACTACCTCAATGACATCCCCGGCCTGGAGAACCCGACCAGCGAGAATCTGGCGGTGTGGATCTGGAACGAGCTCAAGCCCACCCTGCCGGCATTGAGCGAGATCACGGTGCACGAAACCTGCACCTCGGGCTGCCGCTACCGCGGCCCTGCCGCCTGATCAACCCATTGATCTGAAAGGAATCCAGGCGCCGGAAACGGCGCCTTCGTATTTTTTGTTGCATTGCCACATGATCGGCGTATGCTGCATTGCATCAACGCAAATGCACGGCGGATGCGACTGGCAACAGCCACTGGCGCGACGCCCACGCTCATTGCATGGGTCCCTCCCCCCATGCAATCCGGACCCGGCAGATCCCTCCCTCTGCCGGGTCTTTTTTTTCGCCTCCGCCAGGCAGCCTTCTTCGCCTGGATCAGCCGCGACCGGATGGGCCTCGCCGTGGCCGGTAAGGGTTTGGACAAATGTCCCCCGGCGCCGGCCTGCGGCCGCCCCCTCCTCCTTTACTTTGTCCAAACCCTTACCGGCCACCACGAGGCTCGGCTTGCGGCAGCAGGCGCGCAGATCGCTGCTTTCCTGAGGCCACCGAAGATCTCCCCACGCAGGGCGGAGGCCCTTGCGTGCGAAGTAAAGGGGGAGGTGACGGCCACAGGCCGGCGCCGGAGGACATTCGCACGCAAGGGCCTCCGCCCTGCGCCGCGCAGAATGAGTTCGTCGCGCAAGGAATACTCAGCGCCCGCGGTTGCCGTGCCAGTGCTGGTACCACGCCTGGAACATCAACACGTTCCACAGGTGCGTATGCCATTTACGCTCGCCGCGCAGGAACGCCTCCCAGATCGCGCGCACGCGCACCGCATCGAAGCAGCCCTGGTTGCGCAGCAGTTGCGGATCGAGCAGCGCTTCCGCCCAGTCACGCAGTGGGCCAGCCAGCCAGCGCGCCATCGGCGGGCCGAAACCGCGCTTGGGACGATAGACCAGCGGTGCAGGCAGATAGCGCGACAGCAGATGCTTGAGGATCCGCTTGTGCTCACCGTCGTGATATTTCAGGTGCTGCGGCAGGCGCCAGGCCAGGCGCACCACCTCCATGTCCAGCAACGGCGAGCGCGTTTCCACGCCGGCCGCCATGCCGGCACGGTCGACCTTGGCAAGGATGCCTTCGGCCAGATCCATGCGGAAATCAAGCAGCTGGATGCGTGCTTCTGCCGGCAGTGCGGTGTCCTGCTGCTGGAAGATCGTCGCCGGCTCGCGTGCGCCCAATACCACCTGGGTCGGCTGCCGCCAGCGGGTGACACGCTGCAGGTAATGCCCCTCCACATCGTTGGCCGCCACTTCGGCCACTAGTGCCCGCCAGCCGCCAAGCCGCCCCCGCTCCACGTTCAAGCGGCTGCTGCCACGCCGCGCGAGATCACGCACCCAGTCCGGCAGGCCACCGCACAGGCGCGCATTGCGCAACGCGCGGCCGTAGCTGGGGTGGCCGAAGAACAGTTCATCGCCGCCGTCGCCGGTCAGCGCCACCGGCTTGCGCGCGCCGAGCAGCTCGCTGGCCAGCAAGGTGGGCAGCTGCGAGGCATCGGCAAACGGTTCGCACCAGACCTGCGGCAAGCGCTGCAGCAGATCCAGACCCTGCCGGCTGTCCATCCTGTGCAGGTGGTGATGCACGCCCAGATGGCGGGCGACCTGCGAGGCCCAGTCGCTCTCGTCGTGACCGGGGTCATCGAAACCCACCGTCCATGCTTCGACCGGCAACGCCGATTGCGCCTGCATCATCGCCACCACCAGCGACGAATCGGTACCGCCGGACAGGAACGCACCGCAGGCCACGGGTGAATGCATGCGCGCGGCGATCGCCTGCTGCAGCACCACCTCCAGCTGGTCGGTGGCCTGCTCCAGGCTCGGCGCCGGCTGCAACGGCTCCTGCAGCGCGGATTGCATCGCATCGCGCGCGCACCAGTAGCGATGGCCTCCCTGCGTCGCCTGCGTTGATCCGCCGGCGGCATGGTCTTTGAGGTCCACGCGCAGCATCGCCCCGGCCACCAGCTTGTGGATGCCGCGATAGATGGTATGCGGCGCGGGCACATAGTCATGCCGCAGCAGCAGGCTCAATGCATCCTGGTCGATGCTGGGAGCGAACCCGGCGAAGGCCTGCAGCGCCTTCAACTCCGAAGCGAACAGGAACTGGCCCTGGTACCACCCGTAATACAGCGGCCGTTCGCCGACCGGGTCGCGCGCCAGCCAGAGTTCATGCGCATGGCGGTCCCAGACGCTGAACGCAAACGCCCCTTCGATGCGCGACAGCGCACGCTGCACGCCCCACTCGACGATGGCCTGCAGCAGCAGGCGTGCATCGGTGCAGCTGCGCGGCAGATCGCGCAGCTGCGACTGCAGCGCCGCCCTGTTGTAGATGCGCCCATCCAGGCACAGCACGTAACGCCCACAGCTGGAACTGAGCGGCTGCAACGGCATGTCGGTCGGCGCGCGGCAATGACCAAGGGCCAGTCCTGCTTCGGCATCGGTCCAGTAACCGATGCGACCGCGGCCGCGCTGCTGCAGCGCCCGCAGCATCGGCGCGAGCTGCTGCAGCAGCTGCTCGTCGTCGGCCGGCGGCAGCCAGGCCCCGACCACGCCGCTCATCGCTGGCCTCCATGGCAATGGCAATCAAGGGAACGCACGGGGCAGGAGGCGGACGGCATGAGGGCGGCACGCGGATGGGGAGAGCTGCAATGCTCGGCCCCGCCGCGCGCCACGTCAGTCGTAGCGCTGTCAGCGACCGTCACCGCAGGCGCGCCTTGCGTAACGTTTTGTAACAACCGGATTGCTACCCTGCAGCCAAGTCATTGCCCGGCCTGAGGCCCGGCCCGTGCGCCAGCAACCCCGGCTGAATGGCGCCCGCCCCCAGGACCCGGGCGGCCCGACAGCTGGGATAGCATCGCCGCGCTCGTGCCACGGCGGTACGGAAGCGCCCCGGAGGCCTTGTAAATGCTGGATATCGTACTGGTTGAAGACGACGCTCGGCTGGGCACGATGGTCAGCGACTACCTGCAGCGCCACGGTTACCAGGTCGCCCATGAGCGCTGTGGCCAGCGCGCGATCGCCCGGATCCTGAGCGAAAAGCCGGCGCTGGTCCTGCTCGACATCGGCCTGCCGGGCCAGGATGGTTTCGAAGTGTGTCGGCAGATCCGGCCTCACTATGACGGGATCATCTGCGTGCTGAGCGCCCGTACCGACAACATCGACCAGGTGCTGGGGCTGGAACTGGGCGCCGACGACTACATCGGCAAGCCGATCGAACCGCGGGTGTTGCTGGCCCGGCTGCGCGCCCATCTGCGCCGCCACCGTCGGGTCGAGCCACGCGATGAAGCGCTGCGTTTCGGTGAACTGAGCATCGACCCGTCCACGCGCAACGTGCATCTGCAGGGCCGCCTGCTGGAACTGACCACCGCCGAATTCGACCTGCTGTTCCTGCTGGCCGGCAACGCGGGCCAGATCCTCGACCGCGATGCGCTGCTGCGCGGCCTGCGCGGCATCGCCTTCGATGGCCTGGACCGCTCGATCGATGCGCGCATCTCGCGCCTGCGGCGCAAGCTGGGCGACAACCCGGAACAGCCCGAGCGGATCAAGACCGTGCGCGGCCGTGGTTACCTGTTCAGCCGATCGGCATGGGGATGAAGCACCCATCTTCGGCCATGCGTGGCCACGCCTTCCACTTCCTGCGCTACGGCATCGGCTTCCTGGTCGTCCACCTTCTGCTGATCGTCGCCGGGTTGTGGGCCTGGGATGCCCTGCTGGAAGATCGCACCGAGGCCAGCCTGCAGGCGGAAATGCGCGGCCCACATGCGATGCTGCAACATCGCTTCGCCGAAACGCCGCCGGCGCAGTGGCCAGCCCTCGCACAACAGCTGGACAGCGATTTCGCCTATCCGCTGCAGCTGATGCCGCTGACCGAGGCTGCCGCGATACTGCCGGCGAAACAGCGCAAGGGCTTGCTCAACGGACACGTGCAGATCGAGCTGGACAGCATGCGCAGCCTGCAGCGCGTCGGCAACAGCAGCAGTGCGCTGATCCTGGGACCGTTGGACCAGGCCCTGCCCGAGGAAGGCTGGCAGGACAGCGAGGCCTCCGGCGTGGCCATCATCCTGCTGATCCTGATGGTGGCGGTGGCCCTGCCGATGTACGTGATGGTCTACCGGCTGTGGCGCGATGTCTCGCAGCTGGCGCAGACCGCGCGACGGATGCGCGATGGCCAGCTCGACAGCCGTGCGCCGCGCGCCGGTACCGCGCTGGTGCGGCCGTTGGCCAAGGCGTTCAACCACATGGCCGAACAGCTGCAGTTGCTGCTGGAAAGCCAGCGCGTGCTGGCCCAGGCGGTGGCGCACGAAGTACGCACGCCGCTGGCACGGATGCGCTTCGGCCTTGCGGACCTGGAAGAAACCGGACTGGATGACGCCCAGCGCGATGCACTGTCCGGGCTGCGCATCGATGTGGACCGGCTGCAGCACCTGACCGACGCCGGCGTTGAATATGCGGCACTCGGGCGCTGCCATCAGCTCACCCGCCAGCGCCTGCAGCTGGCCGCGCTGGTACGCGGGGTGGTCGACCAGTTCGCGCCATTGACGATACCGGTGCAGCTGGACCTGTCGCCGGCAGGGCTGGTCAACGTCAACCGGCACATGCTGGAACTGGCGCTGCGCAACCTGCTGGGCAACGCGCTGCGCTATGCGCGCCGGCAGATCCGCATCGTCAGCACGCTCAACGAGGGATGGCTGTGCCTGCAGGTGGAGGACGACGGCCCCGGCATCGCCGTCGAATTGCGCAGCCAGGTGTTGCAGCCCTACGTGCGGCTGGACCAGGCCAGCCCGGGTTTCGGGCTGGGGCTGGCGCTGGTGCAGGTGGTGGCGGACAAGCATCGTGGCCACGTGGAAGTGGCCGATTCTGCGCTCGGTGGTGCCTGCATCCGGCTGCTGCTGCCGATGGAAAGCGGCGTGGCGCCGCCGGCAGAAGCCGTCTAGTTCGTCTCCGCATCCGCGCGTGGCAAGGCGAACACGAACAGCGCACCCTGCTCGCTGTCGCGCAGCTCGATGCGCCGGCCATGCAACTGCACGATGCGCTGCACGATCAGCAGGCCGAGCCCGCCGTTTTCGCCACGCCGCGCCCCCAGTGCCGCTGGTGCCTGGAACAGTTGCCCACGCAGCGCTGTCGGCACTCCGGGGCCATCGTCCTGCACCGCCACCTGCACACTGTCGGGCAGCGCCGACAGCTGCACCTGCACGCGGCCACCGTCCGGCGCATGTCGCAGCGCGTTGTCGAGCAGGTTGGTCAGTACGCGCTCCACAAGGCCGAGATCGGCGCGTACCAGCGGCAGGCCCGGCGGGAAGTCAGCATGCAGGCGCTGCCCGCGTGCCTGCGCGGCCAGTTCGAATTTCTGCAGCACGTCCTGCAGCAGTTCCGGCAGCGCGAATACTTCCCACTCCAGCCGCACTTCGCCGTGTTCCAGCCGTGCCAGTTCGAACAGTGCACGGGCAAGACGGCCGACCTTGGCACTCTGCGCCAGCGCGATACCGAGATAGCGACGACGCTCCTGCGGCGACAGCGTGGCTTCCTTCAGCGCAAGCGTTTCCAGGTAACCGTGCAGCGAGGACAACGGCGTACGCAGGTCGTGCGAGATGTTGGCCACCAGTTCGCGGCGCTGCAGGTCCTGCTGGCGCAGCTGCTGCCACTGCTCGCCCAGCCGCTGTGCCATCTGTGCATGGGCATGTTCGAGGATCTTCAGTTCATCGCGCTCACCCGCGCGCAGCGGTACCGGCGCGGGCAGCGGCGTCGGTGCGTCGATGTCGAAGGCCTGTATGCGCCGGGTGACCTGACGCAGCGGTCGGGTCACCCAATAGAAGGCCACCAGGCCGGCAAGCAGCCCCAGCCCGCCTATCAACAGCACCGACCACAGCGTGGTGTGCCATTGACTGCCGGCGGCCAGATCATCGGCCAGCATCTGCCGGTGTTCGCCCACCAGCACCACGTACACGTAGCCGGCCTGCCGCCCCTGCACCACCAGCGGCGCGACACTGAACACCTTGCGACCATCCGTGCTGCGCGGATCGTCACCGAGGATCGGCAGCGCCGCGCCGGACAGCAGGCGCCGCAGCGGTGCCACGTCCACCTGGCTGCGCATCAGGTGGCCGCTGGGCGCATCGTGGCCGAGGATGCGGCCCTGGTCGTCCAGCAGGTACACCTCGACACTGGGGTTGACCGCCATCAGCTGGCCGAACAAGGCGCGTACCGCCGCATCGCGCATGCCGCTGGTGTCCATCAGCTCACTGCGCTGTGCGATGTGCTCGGCCAACCCCAGCGACAGGCGCTGCACCACTTCCTGCTCATGCCGGGTATTGGTGCGCATCTGCAAGGCCAGCAGCGCCATGCAGCACGTCAGCATCAGCGCTGACATCACCAGCGCCAGTTTCTGCCACAGGTTCGGCTTGATCATGCTGCCGCCCCGGCCGGGTCGACCAGCTTGTAGCCGCGCCCCCATACCGTCAGCAGACGCCGTGGGTTGCCCGGGTCGGTTTCGATCTTGCTGCGCAGGCGGTTGATGTGGGTGTTGACCGTGTGCTCGTAGCCATCGTGCTGATAGCCCCAGACCTGGTTGAGCAGTTCCATCCGCGCAAAGACCTGGTCCGGGTGGCGGGCGAAGAACAGCAGCAGTTCGAACTCACGCGGTGTCAGTTCCAGTGCATTGCCATCGACGGCGGCGGTGCGCGCGACCGGGTCCAGGCGCAGCCCACCGAGTTCGATCGCCCCGGCATCGATGCGCGCGTTCTGTGCCATGGCTTCAGCGCGGCGCAGCAGCGCACGCACGCGTGCCACCAGCTCCGGCATCGAGAAGGGCTTGGCCAGGTAGTCGTCCGCGCCCAGTTCCAGGCCGACGATGCGCTGGGTTTCGCTGCCGCGCGCACTGATGATGATGATCGGCACATAGCGCGCCATCGCGCGTGCACGCTGGCAGACCTGCAGGCCATCCACGCCCGGCAGCATCACATCCAGCACCAGCGCATCCCACGGGCCTTCCTGTTCGATCAGGCGCAGGCCGGCATCGCCGCTGGCGGCGTGCGCGACTTCATAGCCCTCATCACCGAGGTGCATGCGCAGCAGGTCGGCGATATGGGCATCGTCTTCAACGATCAGGACACGTTTGGCGGACATCGGCAGGTTCGGGCCAGTGGGGAGGCTGCCCGCATTGTGGCGCGGGAGCGGCGTGGATACCTCACGAAAAATTGAATCCTGCGTGAGGATTCGTTGACCGGAGGGGGCGCAGCATGACCCTGTCGCCCCTTCCCGGAGTCCACCATGTCCCTCACCCGCCGCCATCTGCTGGGCCTGGGCGGTGCTGTCACCGCCGCCGGCCTGCTGGGCCTGGGCGCGTGCAGCCGCGCTGCCCCCGCCGCTGCCGAGGCACGGCCTTCGCGACAGTTCGAGGTGGCCCGCAGCGATGCCGAGTGGCGTCGGCTGCTGAGCCCGGCGCAGTATGCCGTGCTGCGCCAGCAGGCCACCGAACGCCCCTGGAGCAGCCCGCTGAACAAGGAACACCGGCAGGGGACATTCGCCTGCGCCGGCTGTGCGCTGCCGCTGTTCTCGTCGTCCACCAAGTTCGAGAGCCACACCGGCTGGCCCAGCTTCTGGGCGCCGCTGCACAACGCCATCGGCGAAGACCGTGACACCACCTTCGGCATGTTGCGGGTGGAGGCACATTGCCGTCGTTGTGGCGGCCACCTCGGCCATGTGTTCAACGACGGCCCGCGTCCGACCGGACTGCGCTACTGCATGAACGGCGCGGCGATGGCGTTCATTCCTGGGGCTGCACAACAGGACGCCGCTGGCGGCTGGCGCGTGCCGCTGGGTTCTTCCCCCACTTCGGGAGCGTGATGATGCTGCTGTTGCTGCTTGCCTATCTCGGGGGCGTGCTGACCCTGCTCAGCCCGTGCATCCTGCCGGTGCTGCCGTTCGTGTTCGCACGCGCCGATCGTCCTTTCCTGCGCAGCACCCTGCCGTTGCTGCTGGGCATGGCGCTGACCTTCACCGTGGTTGCCAGCCTGGCCGCGGTCGGCAGCCAGTGGGTGGCGCAGGCCAACCAGATCGGCCGCTGGGTGGCGCTGGTGCTGATGGCCGTGTTCGCCATCGCTCTGCTGTGGCCGACACTGGCCGACCATCTGCTGGCGCCGTTCCAGCGCATCGGTGCGCGGCTGAGCGCGCGTGCCGACGCCGCGGATGCGGCCGGCCGTGGCGGCGCCGGGACTTCGCTGCTGATCGGCATCGCCACCGGCCTGCTGTGGGCACCCTGCGCCGGTCCGATTCTCGGCCTGGTGCTGACCGGCGCCGCCCTGAACGGTGCCAGCGTCGGCACCAGTTCGCTGCTGCTGGCCTACGCGCTGGGCGCAGTCACCGCGCTGGCGCTGGCGGTGTGGGTGGGCGGCCGCGTGTTCCGTGCCCTGCAGGCCCGGCTCGGGCTGGGTAATGTGGTGCGCCGGGTGCTGGGTGTGGCCGCGCTGCTGGCGGTGGTGGCGATCGGCCTGGGCTGGGACACCGGCCTGCTGACCCGCCTGTCTGCGGTCAGCACCGCGCGCATCGAACAGGGCCTGCTGGATGCTGTTCCCGATGCGCAGCCGGCAGCACCGCCGATGATGATGATGGCGGCCGGGCAGGCAGACGCGCCGCTGCCAGTGGAAGGCACGCTGCCTTCGCTGAGCGGCGCCACCGGCTGGCTCAACAGCCCACCGCTGAGTGCGGAGCAGCTGCGCGGCAAGGTGGTGCTGATCGATTTCTGGACCTACTCCTGCATCAACTGCCTGCGCGCGATGCCGTTCGTTCACGAGTGGGCGCAGCGTTACCGCGACCATGGCCTGGTGGTGGTCGGTGTGCATACGCCGGAGTTCGCGTTCGAGCGCGACCCGCGCAACGTGATGAAGGCCGTGCAGCAGCTGAAGGTCGAGTATCCGGTCGCGCTCGACAACCAGTATTCGATCTGGCGCGCGTTCAACAACCGCTACTGGCCGGCGCACTACTTCATCGACGCGCAGGGCAACATCCGCGGCCATCAGTTCGGCGAGGGCAACTACGCGCACTCCGAACAGGTGATCCGCCGCCTGCTGGTGGAAGCCGGGCAGACCGACCTGCCACCGCCTGCAGACCCCGCTGCGGCCGACCTGCAGGGCGTAGCCACGCAGGCCGACATGGGCAACCTGCGCTCGCCGGAAACCTACCTGGGCCACGCACGTGCCGAGCAGTTCGCCTCACCGGGCGGGCAGCGCGCCGACACAGCCTTCGGCTATACGCTGCCGTCCACCCTGGCGCTGAACCAATGGGGCCTGTCCGGGCAGTGGCGGGTCGACGATGAAGCGGGACAGCTGCAGCAGGCCGGCGGCCGCATCGCCTTCCAGTTCCATGCCCGCGACCTGCATCTGGTGCTGGCACCGGGCGAGGACGGAACGCCGGTGCGCTTCCGCGTGCTGCTTGATGGCAAGCCACTGCCCGCGGCCGATGCCGGCGCCGACGTGGCGGCCGATGGCACCGGCACCGTCAACGAGCACCGCCTGTACCAGCTGATCCGCCAACGCGGCACGATCGGTCCGCATCGTTTCGAGATCGAATTCCTCGACGCAGGCGTGCAGGCCTACGCCTTCACCTTCGGTTGAACCGGGAGCACACGATGAAACTCTCCTTCGAACAGGGCATTGCCGCCGGCGTCGCCGGCCTGGTCGCCACCGCGCTGGTCGCCGGTGTGCTGCTGGTGGACCGCGGTGCGGTGGCCGCAGCGGCCGAGCCCACGGCACAGGTGCAGGCGCTGCCTGCGCCCAGCGGCGACGCGGCGTTCCGCGATGACGCCAGCCATGCCAGCGTGGTCTTTGCCGGCGGGTGTTTCTGGGGCGTGCAGGGCGTGTTCCAGCACGTCAAAGGGGTGAGCAACGCGGTGTCCGGTTACATCGGAGGCAGTGCCACCGATGCCCGCTATGAGCACGTCAGCGGTGGCCGCACGGGCCACGCCGAAGCGGTGAAGGTGGACTACGACCCGCGCCAGGTCAGCTATGGGCAGCTGATGCAGGTGTTCTTCTCGGTGGTGCACGACCCGACCCAGCTCAACCGCCAGGGACCCGATCACGGCAGCCAGTACCGCTCGGCGATCTTCGTCGATGACACGCGCCAGCTGGCAGCAAGCCGCGCCTACATCGGCCAGCTCGGCCAGGCCGGCAGCTACCGCGCGCCGATCGTTACCCAGGTGGGCAGTGGACAGCGCTTCTACCCCGCCGAGAGCTACCACCAGAACTACATGAGCAACTACCCGCAGGCCGCGTACATCCGCTATTACGACGCGCCCAAGCTGGCCGCGCTGGGCAAGCAGTTCCCGGCGTTGTACCGGCGCGATCCGGCGCTGGTACCGATGCGGTGACCCCCTCTTCTGTAGAGCCGAGCCCATGCTCGGCTGCTGTTGGCGGAAGAGCAGCCGAGCATGCGCTCTGCTCTACACACAACAGAAAAAGACGCACGGCCACAGGGCCGTGCGCTTGGGAAGTATCGACCTGGCCCCGATCAGGCCCGGCCGACAACGACATGCTAGGCTCGTCGGCATCATGGGTACAGGACCAGATGCGGGTCGAGTCGATGGATACAGAAGACACCACCACGATGATCCCACCCCGCTACCAGCGGCTGTCGGACGAGCTGGCTGAAGCCATCCACGGCGGGCGCCTGCCGGTCGGCAGCCGGTTGCCGTCGCTGCGGCAGATGGCTTCGCAGCGCCAGCTCAGCCTGAACACCGTGATTGCGGCCTATCGCCAGCTGGAAGACGCCGGACTGGTCATTCCACGGCCGAAGGCCGGATTCGAAGTCGCGCCGCGACTGTCGGCGCCGCAGCGATCGCTGCGCGATGCACCGTCAGCACCCACTGCGCCGCTGCAGCAGGTGCTGATGGCGCGCGTGCTGGAAGCACAGCGCCGCCCCGGCGTGGTCGACCTGGCCTTTGCCGGCCCACGCGGACGGCAGTTCTACCCTGGCGCGCAGCTGGCAAGGCATACCGCACAGGTGCTGCGACATGGCCAGCAGACCGTGGAGACCTATGCCCGCCCCAACGGTTCGCAGCGCCTGCTGGCGCAGATCGTGCGGCGTGGGCCCCGGCTGGGCCTGCATACCCATGCCGAGCGCCTGCTGCTGACCCATGGCGCGATGGAGGCACTGCAGCTGGCCCTGCGCGCGGTCACCCAGGCCGGTGATGCCGTCGGCATCGAGGCGCCCTCGTACTTCAACCTGTACCCCCTGCTGACCACGCTCGGCCTGCAACCGATCGAACTACCCACCCATCCGCAGCGCGGCCTGGACGTGGATGCGCTGGAAGCACTGCTGGAGCGCACACCGGTGGCGGCGCTGGTGGTGATGCCGACCGTACACAACCCTCTGGGCTGTACGATGCCGATCGCCGACAAGCAACGCTTGGCCGAGCTGGTCAACGCACGCCAGCTGCCGCTGATCGAAGATGCGGTGTATGCCGAACTGCAGTTCTGCGAGCCGCCGGCCCCCTTGCTGAAGGCGTTCGACCGCGATGGTTGGGTGATGGTGGTCGGTGGCTTTTCGAAGACGCTGGCACCGGACTACCGGATCGGCTGGCTCGATGGCGGACGCTTTGCCGAACGCATCGCGCTGCTCAAGTTCCAGTCCACCGGCGGCGAACCGCAGCTGCTCGGTGATGCGGTGGCCGCCTACCTGGAAGCAGGCAGTTACGAGCACCACCTGCATCGCATGCGCCGGTTGTACCGCGAACAGGTCGGTCGCCTGCGGCAACTGGTCGCCGAACATTTCCCGGCCGGAACCTGCGCGACCGAGCCGCAGGGCGGGTTCCTGCTGTGGCTGGAGTTGCCGGGCGTGGACACCCGTGAACTGTTCGAGCGCGCACTGGCAGAGGACATCGTGTTCATGCCGGGCCAGGTGTATTCGCGTGGCGCGCGGTACCGGCATTGCCTGCGGTTGTCGTGCTGCCAGACCCTGGACGCGCGCTTCATCGGTGCGGTAGAACGGTTAGGTGCGATCGCGCGGGAGCTGGTGGCGGGCTGATGGATTGGTAGCGCCGGGCCATGCCCGGCGGCTTCTCTGCCTACCGCGCTGAGCGCTCGCCGGGCATGGCCCTGCGCTACCCTCACGCGTCGTGCAGGTGTGTGCTCAATGCTTCGCCACCGGCTTCCGGCAGATGCGGCAGCCGTCCCCAGCAGGGCATCGGCAGGCGCTGCTGCAGGGTCGCGAAATTCTCATCCTGGCGCTGCATCGACGGATCGATGTGGTTGCCGATCCAGCCCAGGCAGTCCACGCCGCTGGCCTGCAGCGATTGCGCGGTCAACCGCGCGTGGTTGACACAACCCAGGCGCATGCCGACCACCAGCACCACCGGCAGCCGCAGCGCACGCACCAGGTCAAGCTGGTCCAGCTGTGCCGACAGCGGCGCCAGCCAGCCGCCCACGCCCTCCACCACCACCACGTCGGCCTGTGCGCGCAGGCGTTCGAAGGCCGCCACGATCGGGGACAGTTCGATGCGCACGCCATCTTCTGCCGCCGCCAGCTCCGGCGCCAACGGCTGGCGCAATGCGTAGGGGTTCAGATCGGCATAGTCCGGCACCGGCAGGCTGGCGGCCTGCAGTGCCAGCGCGTCGTCGTTGCGCAGCCCCTGCCCCAGATCGTGGCTGCCGCTGGCCACTGGCTTCATGCCTACCGCACGCAGGCCGCGCCGGCGCAGCGCATGCAGCAGCGCGGTACTGGCGGCGGTCTTGCCGATCTCGGTATCGGTGCCGGTGACGAACAGGGCCGTCGGCAACGTGGCAGGCAGGGACATCACAGGCTCCAGCAGGGCAACAGAGCCTGCATTATCGCTGGCCCGGCACGCTTGCTAGACTGCGGCCATGTTCGCCAACGCCTCGCTCACCGGCAGCAAGCCGGAACAATACGCCCAGCTGCTGGAACAGGCCCGTGGCCTGGTCTACGGAGAGTCCGACCGCATCGCCAATGCGGCCAACCTCGCTGCACTGGTCTACCACGCCCTGCCCGACCTGAACTGGGTGGGCTTCTACCTGTATGACGGCAAGGAACTGGTGGTCGGTCCGTTCCAGGGCCTGCCGGCCTGCGTGCGCATTCCGCTGGACAAGGGCGTGTGCGGTGCGGCCGCCAGCCAGCGCGTGACCCAGCGCATCGAAGACGTGGAGGCGTTCCCCGGCCATATCGCCTGCGATGCTGCATCGCGCTCGGAGCTGGTGGTGCCATTGGTGCGGGGTGAGGAGCTGATCGGCGTGTTCGATATCGACAGCCCGGTCGTCGGCCGCTTCGATGCTGAGGACCAGGCCGGCCTGGAAGCCATCGCCCAGGTGTTCGTCGGGGCGTTGGCGTGAGCGCGGTCAAGCTGCGCAACATCGGCCCGAAGAGTGCGGCATGGCTGCGCCAGGTGGGCCTGCGCAGCCGCGAGGATCTGGTTGCCATCGGTGCCGTCGGCGCCTTCGTCAAGGTCAAGCGTGCCGGCTTCAAGCCCAGCCTCAACCTGCTGTATTCGCTGGAAGGTGCGCTGCTGGATTGCCACTGGCAGGAACTGAGCGAAGCGCAGCGCACCGCGCTGGTGCAGGACTACGAAGCGCGTATCGCCGTGCATCCGCTGAAGGCGGCAGGTCCGGCATCAGGCCCGGTGCACGAGCAGCGCTTCGACGCCGAGGACGACGGCGAAGAAGGCACGGCCGAAAGCACCGACGAGGATTGATCGGTAGCGCCGGGCCATGCCCGGCGAGCGCGTAGCGCGGGTGATGTGGAATCCGGCGGGCATGGCCCGGCGCTACCGGATTCGTCAGGGCTGCTGCAGCTCCAGCAGCTCGCCCACCAGCCCTGCTTCACCGCGCTCGACCCACACGCGCAGGCGGGTGCCGTGGTCGATGCGCAGCGCCCAGCACAGCGACATCGGCAGGCCACATACCTGCGAAAGCACCATGCGCAGCGGGCCGCCGTGGCTGACCACGACCGTCGGCGGCGGGTCGTCGTCATCCAGCAGTCGATCCAGTGCGCGTGCGATGCGCCGTTCGAAATGGCCCCAGCTTTCGCCATGCGGTGGCGGAAACGCGTGCGGATCGGCGTGGAAGGCGGCCAACGCGTCTTCCGGCAGGTCGAACAGCGATTGGCCATCCCAGTCGCCGAAATCCAGCTCTTCCCACTCCTCGTCCGCCTCCACGTCCAGCGCGCGCGGTGTGGCCAGTGCCATCGCCGTATGCAGCGAACGCAGGCGCGGCGAACTGATCACCCGTTCCCACGACTGCCCGGCATAGGCATCGACCAGCTCCTGCGGCAGGCGGGCCAGCTGCGGCGGATCGCTGCGGCCATCGAGGAACTCATCGCGACCGTTGCCGGCATGGCGGACCAGGTCGAGGATCATGCGCGTGCCCAGTCAGGGCGGCGCGGGAACAGCGGAAAACAGACGGACATCGGCAACGGCACCACGATAATTCGAGCTGCATTCTAGGCGCTGGCGCAGGTCTGCTGCACCGTGCAGGCACATACGCACCTGATCAACCGCGCAGGTGCGGCGCTACGGGCCGGCCGCGATGCCGTAGACTGCGCGCACTTCCAGGTGACCTGCGGCCCTGCCGGCAGGTTGAAACGGGAAGCCGGTGACGCGTGACAACACGCCAGGCCGGCGCTGCCCCCGCAACGGTAAGCACGTCAGTTCCAGGCAACCCGCCACTGTGCCGCAGGCATGGGAAGGCGCCTGGACGGTGGCCTCGGGCCACCCGGCGGCGAGCCCGGAGACCGGCCCGGAAGCCTCAGGTCGCGATGCGGTGGGCATGGCGCTGGATGTCTGTGGCGGTGGCCACGGCATCGGCGCGTGCCTGCCTGTTGTGACTTCTCCCCTTCGCTGCGCGGGCGTGCGCGGCACCTGGAGTCCCCCCGATGAAACTGCAGTCCCGAATGCTGTCCCTGGCCGTGCTGGCCGCTCTTCCTGCGCTGGCCTTGGCCGAAGATCGCGCCGCCGACCTCGATCAGGTGCTGGTCACCGCCACCCGCACGCCGATCGCCCTGCAGGACAGCATTGCGCCTGCGCAGGTGATCGACCGTGCGCAGATCGAATCCAGCCAGGCCACCTCGCTGCAGGAACTGCTGCAGGGCCGCGCCGGCATCAACCTGACCAATGCCGGTGGCCTGGGCAAGCAGAGCTCGCTGTTCCTGCGTGGCACCAACTCCTCGCATACCGTGGTGCTGGTTGATGGCGTGCGCATCAACAGCGCCGACCTCGGCCTGGCGATGTACCAGGATCTGCCGCTGGCGCAGATCGAGCGCGTGGAAATCGTGCGCGGCCCGCAGTCCAGCCTGTACGGTGCCGACGCCATCGGTGGCGTGATCCAGATCTTCACCCGCCGCAACCAGGGCGACTTCGCTCCGCACTTCCAGCTGGGCGGCGGCAGCAACGGCCTGCGTGAAGCCAGTGGCGGCATCGGCGGTGGCACCGAACGCGGCTGGTTCGGCGCCGACATCGCCTACCAGCATTCGGACGGCATCGATGCCTGCCGTGGCTCGGCCACGCTGTTTGCCGGCTGCTTCGCCGATGAACCCGACCGCGACGGCTACCGCAACCTGTCCAAGAGCCTGCGCGGTGGCTATAACCTGAGCGACCAGTGGACCGTGGAAGGCAGCGCCCTGCGCGCCGACGGCAAGAACCACTACGACGGCTACTACAACTACTCCGAGACCCGCCAGCAGGTGCTGGCCGGCAAGGTGCGCTACACCCCGTCCGAGCAGCTGACGCTGACTGCCAATGTCGGCCGCAGCGACAACGAGTCCGACAACTTCGGCGATTTTGGTGCACGCGGCAGCGCACAGACGCACCGCGACAGCGCCTCGCTGCAGGCCGACATCGGTGTGGCCGAAGGCCAGCTGCTCAGCGCCGGCGTGGACTGGAGCGAGGACAACCTGGATGGCAGCAGCGCCGGTTACCTGGTCGACAGCCGTCGCAACACCGGCGTGTTCCTGCAGTACCAGGCGCGCTTCGGCCGTCACCAGCTGCAGGCCAGCGCACGCAATGATGACAACCAGCAGTTCGGCAACCATGCCACCGGCAGCCTCGGCTGGGCGATGGAGCTGGGCCACGGCCTGCGCGTCAACGCCAGCTACGGCACCGCGTTCAAGGCACCGACCTTCAGCGACCTGTACGACCCGTGGAGCGGCGTGCCGACGCTGGACCCGGAGAAGTCCAAGAGTGCCAACCTCGGCATCTCGCAGCAGGGCCAGGGCTGGCGCTGGGGCCTGGACGTGTACGAAACCCGCATCGATGACCTGATCACCTACGACGCGGCCACCTTCCGCATGCAGCAGGTCGAAAAGGCACGCATCCGCGGTGCCGAACTGACCGGCGGCGCCACCGTGGCCGGCTTCGACATCAACGCGCAGCTGAGTTTCACCGACCCGCGCAACCGCACCAACGGCAGCGCGCAGTTCGACAACTGGCTGGCACGCCGTGCGCAGCAGACCGCGCGCCTGGACATCGACCGCCGCTTCGGCGACTTCCGCACCGGCCTGACCGTACAGGGCGCGGGCAAGCGCTACGACGATGCCGCCAACGCGGTGAAGGTCGGCGGCTACGGCACGCTGGATCTGCGCGCCGAGTACGCGCTGACCCCGGCATGGTCGGTGCTGGCGCGGGTGGCCAATGTGTTCGACCGCGAGTACGAGACCGTGGCGTGGTTCAACCAGCCAGGCCGCGAGTATCAGCTGAGCGTGCGTTACCAGCCCAGGTAAGTGGTAGCGCCGGGCCATGCCCGGCGTCGGGGCGCCAGATCGAAGGGCCGCCGGGCATGGCCCGGCGCTACCGGCGGGTCAGATCGCCGATACCGCAGCCAATCCCGGCAGTTCACGCAGATCGTCGATCACCGCGACAGCGTGCGCGTTGTCCAGGTCCAGTCCGCGCGGATAGCCGTAACGCACCAGGGCGATCGGCATGCCGGCGTCTTCGGCGGCGCGGTAATCGGTAAGCGAGTCGCCCACCATCAGGCAAGCATCAACGGGCAGTTCGAAATGCGCGGCGATATGCCGCAACGGCTCGCCGCTGGGCTTGCGCTGCGGCAGCGAATCACCGCCCAGCACCAGCGCGAAGGCCTCGGCGATGCCCAGATGCTGCAGCAACGGCGGCACCAGCGCGGCCGGCTTATTGGTGCAGATGGCCAGCGGTACGTTCAATGCGCGCAGTTGCGCCAGCGCTTCGACCACGCCATCAAACAGCTGCGGGCTGCGCAGCAGGCATTCGCGGTAGTGGACCATGAAAGTCGGCATCACCGCTGCCAGATCGATCTGACGCCCGGCGGCCTGCACGGCCTGTTCGACCAGCCGGCGCACGCCGTCGCCGATCCAGCCCAGCACGGTGGCTTCGGGTACGCGCGCCAGGCCGATGTCTTCCAGCGTGCGGTTCAGTGCTTCGGCGATATCGGCGGCGCTGTCGACCAGCGTGCCATCGAGGTCGAACACGACCAGCGGATAGGGATACGACAAGGGACGGCTCACTCGTGCAACGTGGGGCCGTCCATTGTACGCCCGCGTCTTCAGCCGATCCGGCGTGCGCGGGTGGCCAGGAAGGTCGGCAGGTAACGGTCGATCAGGAAGCGCGGCTGCGGCTGCCAGTCTTCCATGAAGCGGTCGATGACGAACCCGGCCTCCAGCTGCCCTGCTATCAGATCCCCCAGGCTGTGGCCGAATGTCAGCGCTTCGCCACGGGCCAGCTTGGCCTCGCGCGCGGCGGGCTCCAGGTCTTCCAGGTCGGAATAGGGAATCGCGTACTGCGGGCGGATCAGGCCCTGCTCGCTCAGCTGTGCATCACGCGCAGCAACGAACACCACCGGATTGTAGAAGCTGGCCATCAGCAGGCCATCGCGTGCCAGCACCCGGCGGCACTCGGCCCACACCGGACGCACGTCGGGCACGTACAGGTTCGATATGGGATGGAACACCACGTCGAAGCTGTCGCTGGCAAAGGCCTGCAGATCACGCATGTCACCCTGCACGGTGCGCAGCGACAGACCGTCGCGGTCGGCGACGGCGCGGTCCTGCGCCAGCTGCCCGTCGGAAAGATCGAACACGGTCACCTCGGCGCCTGCCGCGGCAAGCACGGGTGCCTGTTGGCCACCGGCCGAGGCCAGGCACAGGATGCGCCTGCCACGCACATCGCCCAGCCAATCCAGCGGCAACGCACGCGGCGTCAGGTGTACCTGCCAGCGTCCCTCGCGTGCGGCGGCAATCGTTTCGGCATCCACCGGTCGCGACCACTCGCGCACCTCGCTGGCCTGGCGGTCCCAGGCAGCACGGTTGTGGTCGATCAACGCCTGTCCCTGGTTCATGTGTTCTCCTTGCCCGAAGGGCGCCGGTCCAGATCCTGGAAGGCCGGGCTGGCGAAGCACTCGGCGAGGAAATCCAGGAATCGCCGCATGATAACGGGCTGTTGCCGGCGCGAGGCGTACACCGCATGAATGCCCAGCTCGTCCAGGCTGTACTCGGGCAGCAGTTCGATCAGCTCACCACTGCGCAGCAACGGTGCGACCTGATAGGTCGGCAACATGGCGATGCCGGCATTGGCGCGCACGGCCTCCAGCAGCAGCGATGCTTCATTGGCACTGATGTTGCCGCCCACCGCAACCGACAACGAACGCCCTTCGCGATGCAGCTGCCATAGGCTCTTGCCGACGTAGTGATGGGTCAGGCAGTTGTGCGCGGCGAGATGTTCGGGGGCAGTCGGCGTGCCACGTGCCTGCAGATAGGCCGGCGTCGCGCACAGCACCGAGCGGCAGATCGCCAAGCGACGTGCGATCAGGCTGGGATCGATCTGCCGCGCGATGCGCACCGCCAGGTCGACGCGCTCCTCCACCAGGTTGACCGTGCGGTCGACCAGCAGCAGTTCGATGCGTGCGGCCGGATGACGCTGCACGAAGGCGGCCACTGCGCGCGCCAGATGGCTCTGCCCGAACGACACGCTGGCGGTGATGCGCAGCGTTCCGTGTGGCTCGGGATCGTCGCTGGCCAGCTCGCCCTGCAGTTCCTCGCCGATTGCCAGCATCTGCCGGAAACGCGCCAGCGCGGCTTCACCGGCCCCGGTCAGGCTGACCCGCCGCGTGGTCCGGTGCAGCAGCCGCGCGCCCAGCCAGCCCTCCACCTCGGCCAGGTAGCGGCTGACCATCGCCCGCGACATGTCCAGCACCTCGGCGGCGGCGGTCAGGCTGCCGCGCTCGGCAACTTCGACGAATACGGTCATGGCGGTCAATCGGTCCATCTGCTCGATCCATGCAACAAACAAGCGCGTTATACGTTGTTTTTCGAGCGACTGCAGCGGCCTACAGTGGCCCCATTCCCAGCCACCACCCCCACGGAGTCCTGCCATGAAGATCGCCCTCGTCGGTGCCACCGGCAACATCGGCCGCCAGATCGCCCGCCACGCGCTGGCCAACGGCCATCAACTGACCGTCATCGTGCGCAGCGCGCAGGACCTGCCGGCCGAGCTGGCAGGCGCCCATCCGGTCATCGCCTCGCTGGATGACCAGGACGCCCTGGTCGCCGCCATCACCGGCCACGACGTGCTGGCCAGCGCCTACGGCCCGCGCCCGGGCGACGACATCGGTCGCGTCGGCGAGGTTGCCGCACAGCTGGCCAACGCCGCCCGCAAGGCCAACGTGCCGCGCCTGGTGGTGGTCGGTGGTGCCGGCAGCCTGGAAGTCGCCCCCGGCGTGCAGCTGGTCGACACCCCCACCTTCCCGGAGGCCTACAAGCCCTACGCGCTGGCCCACCGTGAAGCCTTCAACCGCCTGCAGGCAGTGGATGACCTGGACTGGACCTTCTTCTCGCCGGCGGCCGAAATCGGCCCGGGTGAAGAGCGTGGGCAGTATCGCGTGCAGCCCAAGGCCTTCCTCGCCGATGCCAGCGGCCACAGCCGCATCAGCTACGCCGACTACGGCGCCGCGTTCGTCGCCGAACTGGAAGCGCGCAAGTACCCGAAGCAGATCATCACTGCCGCATATTGATCGACACGCTTGTTCTGTAGAGCCGAAGGCAACGGCAGGAGCCGTTGCCAACGTCGCTTGCGACGGCCCGCAGGAGGCCGGGCAAGGACGCCCGGCATAGCCCACGCTCGACTCAACGCAAACATGCAGCCGAGCATGGCTCGGCTCTACACGAGGAATTCCCAATGCGTACCGCTGCCCTGCTGCTTCCCCTCGCGCTGGCTGCCAGCTTCGCCAGCACCCCGCTGCTGGCCGCACCGGCCGCGCCTGCGCCTGCCAGCGCTGCGAAATCCCAGCTGCGCCTGCAGACCTTCCATCCCGGCCCGCAGGCGATGTTCTCGGTGTCCTCGGTGCTGATCGAAGGGCGCAACGATGCGATCCTGGTCAACGCGCAGTTCGCTGCCGGCGATGCGCGTCGGCTGGTCGAGCAGATCCGCGCCAGCGGCAAGCAGCTGACCACCATCTACATCAGCCATGGCGATCCGGACTATTACTTCGGCCTGGCCACCGTGCAGGACGCGTTCCCGCAGGCGCGCATCGTCGCCACCGCGCAGACCGTGGCGCATATCCGTGAATCCCAGGCCGGCAAGCTGGCGTACTGGGGGCCGAAGATGGGCGCCGACGCTCCCGCACGCATCGTGGTGCCAGCGGTACTGGAAGGCGATGCACTGCAGCTGGAAGGCCAGCGCCTGCTGTTGATCGGCCTGGATGGACCGACGCCGGACCGCAGCGTGCTGTGGGTGCCGTCACTGCGCGCGATCGTCGGTGGCATTCCGGTGGTGGCCGGCGAGCATGTGTGGATGGCCGACACGCAGACGCCGCAGTCGCATGCCGATTGGCTGCGCACGCTGCAGCAGCTGCAGGCGTTGAAGCCGAAGGTGGTGGTGCCCGGTCATTACGCGGAGGGTGCGGCACTGGATGCCAGTGCGCTGCGCTTCACGGCGGATTACATCCGCGCCTTCGATGTTGAAACGGCCAAGGCCAAGGACAGTGCGGCGTTGGTGAAGGCGATGCAGGCGCGCTATCCGAAGCTGGCGGGCGTGACGTCGCTGGAGTTGAGTGCGAAGGTGGCCAAGGGCGAGATGCAGTGGCCGTAAGGTAGGGGTTTTCTTTTGCAGGGCTGCGCCCTGCACCTGCCGAATCGACGGCAACGGCAACGGCAACGGCAACAGCAAAAGCAAAAGCAAAAGCGGGCATTCCGTGGGTTGGCGGGGTGGGTCCGGTTGCGGGGGACGCCGTAAACCCGTCCCTGGGGGCTTGGCCGCGGCATCCATGCCGCGGACACCCCCGCAACCGGACCCACCCCGCCTTCGACAGATTTCCGCAATCTGTCTGGATGGCATGTCTTCGCAACCTGTCTGGATGGCATGTCCTGCCCTTGGTAGGTGTCGACCTTGGTCGACACGCAGATCCAGACATGCGTGGATGAACGATCAGGGACGATCGGTCTGGGTGTGCTCGAACAATTCGCCCTGCACCACCGGCTCTTTTTCGCGGAAGCCGCCGAGGCCGACGCCGACCAGGCGGTAGCGGGTGTCGGCGGGCAGGTCGACGCGGGCGCGCAGTGACAGCGCGATGTCGCGCAGTTCGGCCATCGATTCCGGCGGGCGTTCCGGGGTGAAGCTGCGGGTAAGGAGGCGGAACTGCGCGGTCTTCAGTTTCAGCACCACGGTGTGGCCGATGCGTTCGGTCTTGCGCGTGGCATGCCAGGTCTTCTCGGCCAGCTGCACGATCGCTTCAGCGAGGTCTTCCAGCAACAGGTCCTCGGCGAAGGTGTCTTCGGAGGAGATCGACTGCACCTGCTGGTCAGGCTCCACCGGCCGCTCGTCGACACCGCGTGCGCGGTTGTACAGGCTGCGGCCGAAGCTGCCGAAGGCTTCTTCCAGGTCCGGCAGCGTCCACTGCCGCAGGTCGCCGCAGGTGACGATGCCGCGCGCTGCCAGTTTGCCTTCCATCACCTTGCCGACGCCGGGCACGCGGTTCACCGGCAGCGGCAGCAGGAATGCGTCCACCCGCTGCGGCGGAATCACGAACTGGCCGTCAGGCTTGCGCCAGTCCGAGGCGATCTTGGCCAGGAACTTGTTCGGCGCGATCCCGGCGGAAGCAGTCAGGTGGGTTTCCTCGCGGATCTGCGCGCGGATGGTGCGGGCGATGTCGGTGGCCAGCACGATGTCACTCTTCGGCACCGTGACATCCAGATAGGCCTCATCCAGAGACAACGGCTCGACCAGATCGGTATGGCGCAGGAAGATCTCGCGCACGTGGCGCGACACCGCCTTGTAACGTGCGAAGTCCGGCGGCACGAAGATCGCATCCGGGCACAGGCGCTCGGCGCGCAGGGCCGGCATCGCCGAACGCACGCCGAACACGCGCGCCTCGTACGAGGCGGCGCACACCACTGAACGCGCGCCGCGCCATGCCACCACCACCGGCTTGCCGCGCAGTGACGGATCGTCGCGCTGCTCCACCGACGCGTAGAAGGCGTCCATGTCGACGTGGATGATCTTGCGCAGTGCGTTCATGGTTGGCCCACATGATACCTGCACCGTACCCGTCCAGACGCCGAAGTATGGTCGTTGTGCATCAACGGGATGCGTGGTTTCAGCTGAAAACACTACGCACGCGTACGGAGAGGCGGTTTGATATCCGCCTGATCCGTCGTGCATCCTCGGGAACTCGTTGCCTTGTTTTCGCTTCCAGGATTGCGCTTTCCATGACTCGTCTCCACGCGTTCAACCGCGACCAGCTGCTGGCCAGCGCACGCGGTGAACTGTTCGGCGCTGCCGCCGGCCGGTTGCCCAACGACCCGATGCTGATGTTCGACCGCATCACCGACATCCGCGAGGACGGCGGACCGCATGGCAAGGGCATGGTACGCGCCGAACTGGATATCCGCCCGGACCTGTGGTTCTTCGGCTGCCACTTCATCGGCGACCCGGTGATGCCCGGCTGCCTGGGCCTGGATGCCATGTGGCAGCTGACCGGCTTCTTCCTCACCTGGCTGGGTGCGCCCGGCAAGGGCCGCGCCCTGGGCTGCGGCGAAGTGAAGTTCACCGGCCAGGTGCTGCCCGATGCCAAGCTGGTGCGCTACGAGATCGACATCAGTCGCGTCATCAACCGCAAGCTGGTGATGGCCCAGTCCGACGCGCGCATGTACGTGGACGACCGCGAGATCTACAACGCCCGCGACCTGCGCGTGGGCCTGTTCACTGAAACCGGGAGCTTCTGATGCGTCGCGTCGTCATCACCGGCATGGGCATCACGTCCTGCCTCGGCAATGATCTGGATACCGTTTCGGCCGCCCTGCGCGAGAGCCGCGCCGGCATCACCGCGCTGGCCGACCACGCCGAAGCCGGCCTGCGCAGCCAGGTCGGCGGTCGTGTCGACCTCGACCTGGACGCGCTGATCGACCGCAAGCAGAAGCGCTTCATGAGCGATGCCGCCGCCTTCGCCTACCTGGCGATGGCCGATGCCATCACCGATGCGGGGCTGACCCCGGAGCAGGTCAGTGGCCTGCGCACCGGCCTGATCGCCGGTTCCGGCGGTGGCTCCAGCGAATGGCAGGTGGGTGCGGTCGATCTGCTGCGCAGCCGTGGCGTGCGCAAGGTCGGTCCGTACATGGTGCCGCGCACGATGTGCTCGACCGTGTCGGCGTGCCTGGCCACCGCGTTCCAGATCAAGGGCGTCAGCTACTCGCTGTCGGCCGCCTGCGCGACCTCCGCACACTGCATCGGCGCGGCTGCCGACCTCATCCGTCACGGCGCGCAGGACATCATGTTCGCCGGCGGCGGTGAAGACCTGCACTGGTCGATGAGCGTGATGTTCGATGCGATGGGTGCACTGTCCACCAGCTTCAACGACACCCCCGCCAGCGCCTCGCGCCCGTATGACAAGGACCGCGATGGCTTCGTCATTGCCGGTGGTGGCGGCATGCTGGTGCTGGAGGATTACGACCACGCCGTGGCACGTGGCGCGCACATCCATGCCGAGCTGATCGGTTATGGCGTGACCTCCGATGGCGCCGACATGGTCGCCCCGTCCGGCGAAGGCGCCGTGCGCTGCATGAAGATGGCGCTGCAGAACGTCGATCGTCCGCTGGATTACCTCAACACCCACGGCACCTCGACCCCGCTGGGCGATGTGACCGAGCTGGGTGCGATCCGCGAGGTGTTCGGCGATGCGATTCCGCCGCTGTCCTCGACCAAGGCGCTGTCGGGCCATTCGCTGGGCGCTGCCAGCGTGCATGAAGCGATCTACTGCCTGCTGATGATGCGCGACGGCTTCGTGGCCGGCTCGGCCAACATCGGTGAGCTGGACCCGAGGGTGGAAGGCTTCCCGATCCTGCGCGAAAGCCGCGAGCAGAAGCTGGACACGGTGATGTCCAACAGCTTCGGCTTCGGTGGCACCAACGCGGCGCTGGTGTTCGGCAGGGTGTGATCGCAAAGCGTGCCAACCAAGGTTGGCACCCACCGGGTTTGGGGTTGGCACCTACCAGAGCGGTTGCCATGGATGTAGAGCCGAGCCCATGCTCGGCTCAGTGCCAACCAAGGTTGGCAGCTACCTTGGCAACAGCGGCAGCAGCAGCGCGTGCGCGTCGACCAGCGAGCCGACGATGCGGTGGCCCAGCGCGCGCAGTTCTTCATCGGGATGCACCAGGTCCGGCACCTGGATCACGGTCATGCCCGCAGCCAGTGCGGCACGCGTGCCGGCTGGGGAATCCTCCAGCGCCAGGCAGCGTTCCGGTGCCTTGCCCAGCCGCTGCGCGGCCAGCAGGTAGATGTCCGGTGCCGGCTTGGCCCGCGCCACGTCGCCACCGGCAACCACCGCGTCGAAGTACGGCAGCAGCCCGGTCGCGGCCAGCTTGCGGTTGGCCCGCGGTTGCCGGGTCGAGGTCGCCACCGCACGCGGCACCGCGTGCGACTTCAACAACTCAAGCAGTTCCAGGATGCCCGGGCGCAGCGGCAACCCTGTCTGCGTGCGTTCCTCGTACAGATCATGGCAGCGCGCCGCCATCGCCTCGATCACGCTGTCTTCGATCCCCTGCTGGCGCAGCAGCGCTTGGCTGTCGCGGTCGCCAAGACCGACCATGCGCACGAAGAAGTTGGCATCCAGCGGCAGGCCGAACTCCCCTGCGGCCTCGCTCCAGCATGCAAGCGACACACGCTCGCTGTCGATCATCAGGCCGTCCATGTCGAAGATGACGGCGTCAGGCAGGAACGGCAGCGCAGCGATGGAGGTCATGGAGCGAACAGCGTATCCAGGTCGGTGGAGGTCAGCAGCCGCCATTGCCCTTCGGCCAGTCCCTGCAGGTCCAGGCCACCGACACGGCTGCGGTGCAGTGCCTGCACGTGGTTGCCTGCGGCAGCGAACATGCGGCGTACCTGATGGTAGCGACCTTCGTGCAGTATCAGGCGCGCCTTGCGCGGCCCGAGCACCTGCAGTTCAGCCGGCAGCAGGGGCGTCTTCTCCGCTTCCAGCATCAGCGTGCCGCTGGCAAACAGCGCCATCTCGTCACCGCGCAGGTCTTCAGCCAGCTCCACTTCGTAGACCTTGGGCAGCTTCGACTTCGGCGAAATGATCCGGTGCAGCAGGTTGCCATCGTCGGTCAGCAGCAGCAGGCCGCTGGTCTCGCGGTCCAGGCGGCCGACGGTGGACAGCACCGGGTCGCGGTCGCGGAAGCGCGGCGGCAGCAGGTCGTAGATCAGGCGGCCCTTGTCCTTGGTCGAACAGGTGTAGCCGGCCGGCTTGTACATCGCCAGCGACAGGCCCACCGGCGGGTCCAGCGGCTCGCCATCGACCCGCACCGCTTCATGCGGCACCTGGTCGTCGGCATACAGCACCTCGCCGTCAGCGTCGGTGACGCGCCCTTCGCGGAACATCCACTGCACCTGCTTGCGGCTGCCGTAGCCGAGGTTGGCGATGAGCTTGACCAGTTTCACCGGGCCTTCCCCTTGCCCTTCACTGCCTCGACCAGCTTGAAGCCATCGCGCTCGGCAACCACGCGGACCGCGCCGAAGCTCTCGTTGAGCGTGTACTCGTACGGCAAGTGGCGGTTGGCCACCACGTACAGGCGCCCGCCCGGGCGCAGCGCCTGCGCGGCTACGGCGATGAAGCGCTGGCCGATGTCCGGACGATCCGCACGCGAGGGCGTGTGGAACGGCGGGTTGCTGATGATGACGTCGTAGTCCGGCTCGATGCCGGCGGTGACATCGCGCCACAGGAAGCGCAGCGGCACCGGGCGCGGTGGCGGCGCGAGGTTGAGTTCGGCCAGGTCCAGCGCGCGCTTCTCGGCCTCGTACAGGTCCAGCGCGGTGATCTTCGGGCAGCGCTCCAGCAGCTCGCGCGACAGGTAGCCGTAGCCGGCACCGAGGTCGGCCGCACGCCCGGCCAGGTCGGCCGGCAGATGTTCGGCCAGCAGCGCCGATGCCGGATCGATGCGGTCCCAGGCGAACACGCCGGGACGGCTGAGGAAGCGGCCGCCGACGATCGGCCGCACCGCGTCCAGGCTGCCCCAGCGCTTGGCCACGTCCGCGTCATGCTGGCCCTGCAGCGGTGCGGTCCAGAACACGCGGCAGTGGTTCTTGGTCAGGCTGCCGCCGAGGCCGGCCAACTGCTTGAGGTCGCCTTCGCCGGAGCGGGCGCCTTCGTTGTTGTGCTGGCAGGCCACGATGCGGCCCCCCTCGGCAACCAGCGCCAAGGCGCGGGCGAACAACGCGCGGGCTTCCTCGCGCTGGCGCGGCGGCAGCACCAGCACCAGCGGGTAACGGCCGTGGCCGGCAGCATCATCCAGCTGGCCGCTGACGGTCCAGCCAGCGGCCTGCTGCAGCGGCTGCGCGAACGGGGCGAAGCTCTGCTCGCAGTCGACCTCACGGCCGCCGGCCTGCTCGCGCAGGGGCCAGCCGTCACGGGCGCGCAGGAAGGCCACCGGCCCCTCCGGCCAGCGCAGGGCGCCGCTGGAGAACGGCAGGAACAGGGTCTGCAGGGGGGCGTCGTCGCTGGATGCCATCGGCGCGGGTACTGGAAGCGTGAGGGCCGTCCATTGTACCGGCTTGTCCGGCCCGGCCCCGGCCGCCGCTTTGCGAAACTTCAACGTTGCCTTGATGCCGCAGCAACATGCCAGCGTTCAGGGTAGAAGCTCCCCGCAACTCCTGGAGATCCTGCATGCGTGCCTTGTTCGTCGGAGGTGTTGTCGACAACAGTGAAATGGACCTGGAAGGCAGCCATCCCCCCGTCCATTACCCGGAGGATACCGGCGGTGGTCACTCCCGCTACCGCCTGCACCAGGTCGGCCACGGCGCCGATGGAAGTGTGGCCTACGCCGTGTATGGGGCACCGGATCTGGCCGACGAGGAAGTGACCCGGGTAGCCGAGGAGCGCGCCTATGCGCGCAGGTTCGAGGCGACGGCAACGCTGTTCGAGCACTGACAGGCCTGTAGCGCCCGAGCCCATGCTCGGGCGGCGGCACAGCCGCGCAAACGGCAGCCGAGCATGGGCTCGGCTCTACATCGGATCAAGGCGCCGTGGGCGGCAGCTCGCGGATGCTGGCGATTTCATCCAGCCACACGTGATGCTGCTGCACCGGCGTATCGAGATCGTCCAGCCGCAGCTGGCCGTTGCTGCCTTCGTCGCCGGCGTCATTGCGGTACTGCTGCAGCGTCGGCTGCACCGCAACCGTGCCCAGCAGGCGGCGGCCGTCGTGCAGGGTCAGCTGGACCTGGGTTTCCCCGTGCAACTGCGGCAGCAGGGCTTCCAGGCGCGCGATCTGCGCGGCATCGGTATGGATTCGGGGAGCAATACGGGACATCGACAACCTCCTGCGTGCAGGCATGCAGGATCGCCGATTGGCCGTGAATGCTCAGTGCAGCAGGCTGTCCCCGCGCGTGGCCTGCACGCGCCGCACGACACCCACCAACTGGGCCACCGAATACGGCTTGGCCACATGCTCCTGGAAGCCCGAGGCCAACGCACGGCGACGGTCATCAGCACGCGCCAGTGCCGTCACCGCCACCGCAGGCAATGCCGTGGCATCCACGCCCAGGTCCTCGCGCAGCGTGCTCACCAGGCCATAGCCATCCATGCCCGGCATGCCGATGTCGGTCAGCAGCACGTGGTACTGCAGGTGGCCATTGTCGGCCAGCAGCGCCAGTGCCTCGCCCGCAGAGCTGGCCGCAGATACGCTGGCGCCCTGCTCTTCCAGCATGCGCCGCAGGTACTCCAGCACTTCTGGCTGATCTTCCACCGCCAGCACATGCAGGCCGCGCAGCGGGTACGGTTCGACCACCATCGGTTCCAGGATCGGACCGCTGACGACCTCACGCAGCGGTCGCCGTTCGGCATCGGGCAGGTGCTGCGGCAGGCGCACAGTGAAGGTGGAACCGTGACCGTGGCCATCGCTGGCCGCGCTGACCGTACCGCCGTGCAGCTCCACCAGCTGCTGCACGATCGCCAGGCCCAGGCCCAGACCGCCATGACGGCGGGTGGTGGTGCCGTCGGCTTGGCGGAAGCGGCTGAACAGGTGGTTCAGGAACTCCGGTGCGATGCCGTCGCCGGTATCGCGCACGGTGATCGTCCAATAGTTGCCATCGGCCTGCAGCTGCACGTCGATGCGGCCCTCGGCCGGGGTGAACTTGATCGCGTTGGACAGCAGGTTCCAGAACACCTGCTGCAGGCGGGTGGCATCGCCCAGCACTTGGCAGGCCTGCGCCGGCAACTGCAGGGTGACGTCCAGCGCCTTGCCCTCGGCCACCAGCTCCTGCGCGCCCATCGCTTCGTTCAACTGGTCGCGCAGATCCAGCACTTCCACTTCCAGCTGCACCTTGCCCAGCAGCATGCTGCTGAGATCGAGCATGTCCGAGATCAACCGCTTCTGCGCGGTCGCACTGTTGGCGATCACGCCCAGGCCCTTGTACAGCGGACTGGTGGAATCCACGCGCTGCAGCAGCAGTTCGCTCCAGCCCAGGATCGTGGTCAGCGGCGTGCGCAGTTCGTGCGACAGCGTGGCCAGGAATTCGTCCTTCAGCCGCGCCATGTTCTCCGCCGCACTGCGCGCGGCGCGCTCGGACTGCAGCAGCTCCTCACGCGCCAGTTCGATCTCGCGACGCTCGGTGACGTCCGGGCTGCTACCGGCCAGACCGATGAAACGGCCCATCCGCGAGAAGCGCGGACGGGCGTTCATTTCCAGCCAGCGCCACTGCCCATCGGCGCGACGGGCGCGTACCAGGGCATGCATCGAACGCTGCGCTTTCAGCGCTTCCTGCAGTTCGTACTCGAACACCGACGCATCGTCGGGATGCACCAGACCGCGCCAGACATCTTCCGGCACACGGTTCTCGTCGCCGCCGAAGAACTCGCTGAAGGCACTGTTGACGAAGCGGGCATGGCCGCGCTCGTCCAGCACCCACACCGGCATCGGCAAACCATCGGCCAGTGCACTGAAACGCGCCTCGCTCTCGCCCAGCTCCACTTCCATCTGCTTGCGCGCGGTCACATCGAAGAACAGCACGCCCACCAGGTCATCGCCCGGCCGGCCGACACGCACCGCATCCACCGCGAACGAACGCCCGAGGGCACGGGCGTCCATCTCGAACTGCGCCGGTCGCCCGGTCCGCGCCACTTCGCCGTAGATCCGGAACCAGTCGCCTTCGTGCTGTGGCTCCAGCGCGCTCATGCGCTTGCCGCAGGCATCCTTCAGGCCGGTATGGCGTTCGAAGGCATCGTTGACCTCAAGGAAGCGGTAATCGATCGCCTCGTCGCCGTCGAACAGCACCTGGATCACACAGAAACCTGCGTGGATGCGCTCAAGCACGCCATGGTGCAGGTCGGGTTCGGGCGCCGGCACCATCAAGGGTGAGCGCTCCACGAGGGGCGGCAATGTGGACAAGGGCGTGGGGAAGAAAAGACCGGATGGAGGTACAGCATCTTCCAGAGGGCGTATTCACAGCGTCAAGCGCCGTCAGTCAGGGTTGACGACCATGAATTGGCGGCAACTGTTGACGCATCTGACGCTCTTGGCCATTGCTGCGGCCCTGCGGCGGGATCACACTCGATCCGAGATCATCATCCTCCCCGCTTCGGGGACGCAGGAGACTGCCATGAAAGGTTCGCTTTCAACCGCCCTGCTGCTGGCCGGCATGCTTGCCGTGGGCAGCGTGGCCGCCGCGCCGCGGACGGTAACAGCGCCCGACGCGCCGCGCGCGCTGCAGGCCGATGGCCCGGTCAGCGTGAAGTGGGACGATCCGGCGAAATTCACCGAGCTCCGCCAGAGCAGCAACCGCTTCGAGGCTGAACGCGGTGACTGGGTGCAGCAGCTGGCACGCTACGTACAGACCAGCGCCGCCAAGCCCCTGCAGGCCGGGCAGACGCTGGACGTGACCCTGGTCGATATCAAGCGCGCGGGCGACTACGAGCCCTGGCACGGCCCGCGCGGCAGCGATATCCGGATCATGCGCGACATCTACCCGCCGCGGATCACCCTGCAGTACACGCTGAAGGATGCCAGCGGGCGCATCATCGATGAAGGCGACGCCCGCCTGAGCGACAGCGGCTACCTGCACAACATCGGCCTGAAGAGCGATACCGATCCGCTGCGCTATGAAAAGCGCCTGATCGATGATTGGGTGAAGCGCCAGCTGACCTCGCGCGTCACCGCTGCCCGGTAACCCCGCGCAGCGCGACCCACCGGTAGGTGTCGATCTTGGTCGACACGCATTCAAAGCGCCGACCAAGGTCGGCCGCTACCAGAGCCGTGCGCAGCGCCTGATCGATCCGGTAGGTGTCGACCTTGGTCGACACACATTCAAAGCGCCGACCAAGGTCGGCCGCTACCAGAACCGTGCGCAGCGCCGGTCAATCCTGGTAGACACGTGCCACGCGCTTGACGCCGCACGGCAGCTGGTAGGCACTGACACCGCAGCGCGGGGCCAGCTCGGACAGCGTCGGCGCTGTGCCCCACAGTTCCACCACGCTGCCGACCCCGGCCTGCGCATGTGCGGTCAGGTCCACGGTCAGCATGTCCATCGACACCCGGCCGATCAGCCCACCGGGTTGGCCATCGATCAGCACCGGGGTGCCATTGGGCGCGAACTGCGGATAGCCATCGGCATAGCCCAGTGCGACCACGCCCACGCGTGTGCGTGCCTTGGCGACGAAACGCGCACCGTAGCCGACCGGCTCACCGGCCTCGATCCAGCGCTCGGCGATCACCTTGGACTGCATCGTCATCACCGGGCGCAGGCGCGCGGTCAGCTCGCTGTTGTCCGGCAGCGGGTTTGCGCCGTACAGCATCAGGCCCGGGCGCACCCAGTCACTGCGTACGTCAGGCCAGCCCAGCAGCGCCGGCGAATTGCAGACGCTGGTCTCGCCTTGCAGGCCTTCGATGGCCTCGACGAAGGTCGCGGCCTGCTCATGGGTACGCTCGCTGTCCAGCTCGTCGGCGCGTGCCAGGTGGGTCATAAGTACGATGCGCGCCACCTGCGGCAGTGCAGACAGACGTGCGTGCGCGGCGCGGAAACCGGCCACGTCCAGGCCCAGCCGGTGCATGCCACTATCCAGCTTCAGCCACACCGTCAGCGGGCGTGGGCTGTCGAACGCGGCCAGCGCTTCCAGCTGCCACGGCGAACCGACCGAGAACCACAGGTCATGCTCGGCCACCAGCGCCATCTCGCTGGGCTCGAAGATGCCTTCCAGCAGCAGGATCGGTGCACGGATACCGGCCTGGCGCAGCTCCAGTGCCTCTTCGATCGTGGCCACGCCGAAGCCGTCGGCCTCGCCTTCCAGTGCCTGCGCGCAGCGCACTGCACCGTGGCCATAGGCATCGGCCTTGATGATCGCCAACGCCTTGCCACCACCCAGTTCACGGGCCAGACGGTAGTTGCTGCGCAGTGCGCCCAGATCGATCAGCGCGCGGGCAGGACGCATGTGCGGTTCTCATGTTGCGGGGTGTGGCGGTACTGGCCGTAGCGGAAGATATCCAGGCCTTCGGTGCTGATCTGCGGCTGGCGCGCGCTCATCAGGTCGGCCAGGTAGCGGCCCGAGCCGCAGGCCATGGTCCAGCCCAGCGTGCCGTGGCCGGTGTTGAGGAACAGGTTGCGGAACGGCGTGGCGCCGATCACCGGCGTGCCGTCCGGCGTGGCCGGGCGCAGGCCGGTCCAGAACTCGGCCTTGGCCAGGTCGCCGCCCTTCGGGTACAGATCGCGCACCACCAGCTCCAGCGTCTCGCGGCGACGCGGCGACAGTGACAGGTCGAAACCAGCCACTTCGGCCATGCCGCCGACGCGGATGCGGTTGTCGAAGCGGGTCACCGCAACCTTGTAGCTCTCATCGAGGATGGTCGAGGTGGGCGCCATCGCCGGGTCGGTGATCGGCAGGGTCAGCGAGTAGCCCTTCAGCGGATACACCGGCAGGCGCATGCCCAGCGGCGCGACCAGCCCCGGTGAATAGCTGCCCAGTGCGACCACGAAGCGGTCCGCGGTTTCCAGCTTGCCGCCGATCCGCACGCCGGTGATGCGGTCACCGTCGAATTCAACGCCGGTGATGTCCTGGTCGTAGCGGAACTCGACACCCGCTTCGGCCGCCATCTGCGCCAAGCGGCGGGTGAACAGCTGGCAATCGCCGGTCTGGTCGCGCGGCAGGCGCAGCGCGCCGACCAGGCCATCGACGTGGGCCAGCGCGGGCTCGGCCTTGATGATGCCGGCGCGATCCAGCACTTCGTACGGCACGCCGTACTGGGCCAGGATCTCGATGTCCTGCGCCGATGCATCCAGCTGCTGCTGGGTGCGGAACAACTGGGTGGTACCCAGGTCGCGCCCTTCGAAATCGATGCCGATCTGCGCGCGCAGCTCGTTCAGGCAGTCGCGGCTGTACTCGGACATGCGCACCATGCGCGCCTTGTTGATCGCGTAGCGCTCGTGGGTGCAGTTGCGCAGCATCTGCCACAGCCAGCGGTACTGGGCCAGGTCCATGCCCGGCTTGATCGCCAGCGGTGCGTGCTTTTCGAACAGCCAGCCGATGGCTTTCTTCGGCACGCCCGGAGCGGCCCACGGCGAGGTGTAGCCGAAGGACAGCTGGCCGGCATTGGCGAAGCTGGTTTCCAGCGCGGGACCGGGCTGGCGGTCGACGACCGTGACTTCAAACCCGGCCTGTCGCAGGTACCAGGCACTGGTGGTGCCGATCACGCCGCTGCCGAGAACTAGGACTCGCATGGAAATTCTCCAACCCGATCATTCCCTGCATTTGTGTGCGCAGGGGCCATAATCGGGGAAGTATATTCTTCCGTTCCTAGGTGATTTGCCTGATTTTAGGAATGCAGGCAGGATATTTTCCTCTGATTCATTCCCCGAGGCTGACGGCCATGACCACCCGCCCCCGCGAACTGGACAAGATCGACCGCAAGATCCTGCGCATCCTGCAGGGCGAAGGCCGCATTTCCTTCACCGAGCTGGGCGAACGGGTCGGTCTGTCGACCACCCCGTGCACCGAGCGCGTACGCCGGCTGGAGCGCGAAGCGGTGATCACCGGCTATCACGCCCACCTGGACCCGTCGGCGCTGAAGGCGAGCCTGCTGGTGTTCGTGGAGATCAGCCTGGCCTACAAATCCGGTGACATCTTCGAGGAGTTCCGGCGGGCGGCACTGAAGCTGCCCAACGTACTGGAATGCCATCTGGTGTCGGGCGATTTCGACTACCTGTTGAAGGCGCGGATCAGCGAGATGGCCTCGTATCGCAAGCTGCTTGGCAGCACTCTGCTTACCCTGCCGCATGTGCGTGAATCGAAGAGCTACATCGTGATGGAAGAGGTCAAGGAGACCTGGTCGCTGCCGATTCCCGATTGAATCGACCGGCGACAGCGGGACCAGACCCCGTAGCACGGGCTCTGGCCCCTGGCTGCATCAGCGCTGCTGCGGGTTCTTCATGGAACCCTGTTGCGGATTCTTCTTCTGCTGCTCGTTCGGCTGCTGTTGCTGTTGCTGCTGCTGGCGCTGCTGTTCCTGCGGTGTTTTGCCCTGCTGTTCCTTGCCGGGATGACGGTTCTGCTGGTTGGCCATGATCGTATTCCAAGGGGACGAGGGAAGCGCGACGGCGGGGATGCCGGCGCAGGTCCACCGTGGTCCTGGCGCGGTTAATCGCAGGCGAAAAACGGGTGATGCGGGGTGTGGAGGGCGGAGGCTGTTTTCCGGCGTTCATGTGGGTGGCGGGTTTCCTGCCAACGGCTGAGCCCCTCGTGGCTGGGGCCTGGTGCGGCGCTGCGCGTGGGCCGGGCGGGTGGGCTGTGCAGGGGACGCCGTGAATACGTCCCTGTAGGCTCGGGCGCGCCATCCATGGCGCTTACGCCCCTGCACAGCCCACCCGCCCGGCCTTGGACAGGTTCATGCGGGCGCCAGCCACGGAAAGAAAAAAAAAAGAGCGACAGCGGGTCGCTGCGCTCTCTATGGGTACGCGATCGGTTTGGGGCGCTGGGGTCAGCGCTTGATCTGCTGGCCGTCGCCGGTGGGTACGCTGTCGTAGTAGCGGCCGGTGCGCGAGTCGAATACGCGGTTGGGGCCGGCCGGTTTGACGCCGGGAACGATGCGGCCGTTGCGGTCGTAGACCTTGTCCGGCAGTGCCGGTGCGGGCGTGGGGGTCACCTGGGCCGGGCCGGTCGAGCGGATCGGTTGTGCCGGCTGCGGCGAGGGCAGCACCTGCGGCTGCGGGCGCGATGCCTGCGGTGGCGGGGTTACAGGCGGCGGTGCGACCGTCGAGCTGCTGCGGGTGGCGGTCGGATTGCCGGTGGGCACCTGCGCCTGGGCGAGCAGAGGCAGCAGGGCCGACAGCAGCAGGACAAGGCGGGGTTTCATGGCGCGCTCCAGGGTGAACCACGTTCACCCTGCGCCTGCCCCTGTGTGCCGGCCATGAACGGCCATCACACTTGCAAGCGCGTGTTCACACCCCCACGTCTGCGGCATCCCAGGCCACAACCCCACGGAGAGCCGGCATGAGCGCTTTCGATCTGACGCCCCCCACTGCCACGCAGACCGAAGCCCTGGTCGCCGGGCTGAGCGCCGAGGAGCGCCGCGTGCTGCTGCAGCACGGCACCGAGGCGCCCTTCTGCGGGGTGTTCCTCGACAACAAGCGCGAAGGCGTCTACTGCTGCCGGCTGTGCGCACTGCCGCTGTTCCGCTCCAGCACCAAGTTCGATTCGGGCACCGGCTGGCCCAGTTTCTTCGCCCCGTTCGATCCGGCGCATGTGCGCGAGATCCGCGACAGCAGCCACGGCATGGTCCGCACCGAGATCACCTGTGCCCGCTGCGGCAGCCACCTGGGCCACGTCTTCCCGGACGGCCCGCCGCCTACCTACGAGCGCCACTGTCTGAACTCGGTCTCACTTTCGTTCACCGGCAACGGCGAGCCGTGGCCCGATCCGCTGCAGCGTGGCGGCGCGGAAGCCGGCGTGGCGGGCTGAGACCCGCCGAAATGGCCCGCTGACCGACTTCACAGAATTCCCTCTTCAGAAACACCGGTGTCAGGCCGACAAGGAGATATCCCCCCTCCTTGCGTCGCGCCATGCTCATCATCGTTGGATTCCTGGTCGTCATCATCAGCGTGCTGGGCGGCTACCTCGGCGCACACGGCCGCCTTGGGGCGCTGTGGCAGCCTTACGAACTGGTCATCATCGGCGGTGCCGCACTGGGTGCGTTCCTGGTCGGCACCCCGGCCAAGACCGTCAAGCAGACGCTGCAGGCGATGGTCGGCGTGTTCAAGGGCCCGCGCTACAAGCAGCAGGACTACATCGATGTCCTCAGCCTGGTGTACGAACTGCTCAACAAGGCTCGCCGTGAAGGCTTCATGGCGCTGGAAGACCACGTCGAGCGCCCGGCCGAAAGCGCGCTGTTCGGCAACTACCCGAAGGTGCAGGCCGACCACCACCTGATCGACTTCATCACCGACTGCCTGCGCCTGATGATCGGCAGCAACATCGAGCCGCACGAGCTGGAGCCACTGCTGGAGCTGGAGCTGGAGAAGCACCACGCCGAGGCGATGGCACCATCGCAGGTACTGACCAAGGTCGCCGACGGCCTGCCCGGTTTCGGCATCGTCGCGGCGGTGCTGGGCATCGTCATCACCATGGGCTCGATCGGCGGCGACATCGTCGAAGTGGGTGGCCATGTGGCCGGCGCGCTGGTCGGCACCTTCCTCGGCATCCTGCTGGGCTACGGCTTCGTCGGCCCGATGGCGTCGGCGATGGAAGCCCGCGCCGAGCAGGACAGCCGCATCTACGAGTCGGTGAAAACTGCCCTGCTGGCCTGCCTGCGCGGCTACAACCCGAAGATCGCGCTGGAGTTCGCCCGCAAGACGCTGCCGTCGAACGTGCGCCCGGCGTTCTCCGACTTCGAGCAGCACCTGAAGACGGTCAAGTAAGCCATGGCCGAGACCAAGCCCACCGTCATCGTCCGCCGGGTCAAGAAGGCCGGCCACGCCGCCCACCACGGCGGTTCGTGGAAGGTGGCCTATGCCGACTTCGTGACCGCGATGATGGCCTTCTTCCTGGTGCTGTGGCTGATGGCCAGCACCAGCAAGCCCGAGCGCGCGGCCATTTCCGAATACTTCCGCAACCCCAGCCCGCTGGTCGGCTCCAGCGCGACGCCTGCACCGGGCATGGCCGGACCGGGCGGCGCCAGTACCTCGATGATCAAGCTGGGCGGCGCCACCGACGTCTCGCGTGGCAACAGCAACGATCCCTTCCAGAACCAGCAGAAGGCGATACCGCAGCCGGTGGACGAACAGCAGCGCGACAAGCAGCAGCTGGAAGCGTTGATGAAGGAGCTGCAGGAGGCGATCAGCCGCAGCCAGGCGCTGGAACCGTTCAAGGACCAGCTGCTGCTGGACCTGACCCCGGAAGGCCTGCGCATCCAGATCGTGGACAAGCAGAACCGGCCGATGTTCGACCTCGGCAGCGCCACCCTCAAGCCGTACACGCAGCAGATCCTGCACGAGCTGGCCGAGTACCTGAACCACGTGCCGAACCGGATCAGCCTGACCGGCCACACCGACATCACCGCCTATTCGGCCGCACGCGGCTACGGCAACTGGGAACTGAGCGCCGACCGCGCCAATGCCGCGCGCCGCGCGTTGATCGATGGCGGCATGGACGACGGCAAGATCACCCGCGTGGTCGGCCTGTCTTCGTCGGTGCTGTTCGACAGGACCGACCCGCAGAACCCGATCAACCGCCGCATCAGCATCGTGGTGATGACCAAGGCCGCCGAAGAGGCCGCACTGGCCGGTGCCGGGCCGCAGGTGGGCCTGTCGGCGACCACCGTGGACCCGGACGTGCAGGCCGCGCAGGGGCCAGCAGGGGTCGGATCCCTTTCTGCAGGAAAGGGCTCTGACCGCTGACCGGTTTCCGCCGGGCATGGCCCGGCGCTACCGGATCCCAACGCCCAAAGGTAGCGCCGGGCCATGCCCGGCGAGCGCGCAGCGCGGCACCCAGTACAATGGCGGTCTTTCCGATTCCAGGTGATCCCACCCCATGTCCCAGTCCTCCAAGGCCAAGCGCGACAAGCGCAAGAAGCACCAGGCCAAGCGCCCGTTCCTCCGTCTGAACGCCCAGCAGCAGGTGCAGAACCATGCCGTGCTGGTCAACGAGGACGGCCAGGCCGTGGCCGCCATCGGCCTGCAGGGCCGCGAGTGGCTGCTGGCCATCGGTGGCCAGACCATGGGCAACGCCGACAACCCGGTGCCGATGCTGGCCATGCTCAAGCACCTGTCCAACGTGCAGGAAGCCGAAGGCCGCAAGGTCACCCTGGAATATTCCGAGCTGATGCAGAAGCTGCTCGACACGCTGGCCGAAGAAGCAGGCCAGACCGCCGAGGAGTACCTGGACAAGCTGGTGGCCCAGTTCGCCAGCGAGCAGGCTGAAGACGCAGCGGCCGAAGGCGACGCTGCCGATGAAGCGGCTGCGGACACTGCCGGCGCCGAAGGCGCTGCCGACGCCGAGGCCGATACGGCCGCCGACGCCGACGGCAAGCCGCAGGCCTGATCCGGCGGCGGCGGTGTCGGTCTACGTCGATGACGCGGTGCATCCCTGGCGCGGTCAGCGCTGGGCGCACCTGATGGCCGATACCCTGGCCGAGCTGCACGCGATGGCGGCGCAGCTCGGCATTCCCTTGCGGGCCTTCCAGAACAAGGCCAGCGGGGCGCATTACGATGTCACCGCCGAGCTGCGTGCGCAGGCGCTGGCGCTGGGCGCGGTGGCCATTTCCCGGCACGTGGATCGCGCGCAGGTGAAAGCGGTGATCGCCAATGCCAGGGCGCAGTACAGGCCGTAGGCGCGCCCAAGGAACACGAGGGCGCGATTGGCATGAACGCATCGCAATGCGCGCGGAACCTGCCGCGACACATTGGACACGATTCATCCAGCGCGGCGAGAAGCCGCCGGGCATGGCCCGGCGCTACCGGTGACTCTCAGAACGGGTCGCTGCCCAGCCGCACTTCCACGTTCAGCAGCGAGCACAGCGCCAGCAGGGCGTCGTCATCGCGGGTCAGCGCCATCCAGCCACTGAAGCCGTCGTTGCCGGCATCCACGCTCCACAGCGTGTAGTTGTGCTCGCGCAGGCGGTCGAAGGCGGTGCTCATCAGCTGCACGCCGTCCAGGTCTGCGGCGAAGTCCTCATCGTCCAGGTCGCCACCCCAGTCCAGCTGCAGGTTGAAGCGCGCTGACAGCTCGTTCACCGCCGACTGCAGCGAATCGAAGTCATCTCGTTCGACCTCGAAGCCGGACTGCCAGGCGATGGCGGTGAACAGCGCCGGCAGCCAATCGCTGTCGGCTTCCAGCGGCTGGCCGTCCTCGGACAGATGCTCGCGCCAGCGGTTGAACTGCTGCAGGGCCAGCTCTTCGTCGCCCGGATTGATCAGGACCAGCAGATTCCAGACCCGCGCCTCGAAGTCGTCCTCGTCGAAATCGTGGGCGTCTTCCTCGAAGTCGAAATAGTCGCTGTTGTCAGGCATGGCGGAACATCCTCGGGAGCAGGTGGGCATTCTACGGTTTATCCTGTACCGCTGAAGCCGGCCGTGGTGGCCGTCACTGTGAATGAAGCGATGAGCGATACCCCTCCCGACCACCTGGCGATCAACCCGGCCAGCCCCTTCCACGATGCGCAGGCCCTGGAGCGCGGCGTCGGCGTGCGCTTCAACGATGTCGAGCGCGACAACGTCGAGGAATACTCGGTCAGCGAAGGCTGGATCCGCGTGCAGGCCGGCAAGGCCCGCGACCGTCGCGGCAACCCGATGACCATCAAGGTCAAGGGCAAGGTCGAGGCTTACTTCCTGGAACAGAAGCCGGAAGCCTGACGGCTGCCTTGTAGAGCCGAGCCCACGCTCGGCTGCTGTCTGCTCAGGTGTCATGGCACCTGGACGGAAAGCTCAGCCGAGCGTGGGCTCGGCTCTACACAACAGACCCATCACTCGCGCTTGCGCGATTCCAGCAAGTCCAGGTTGCGGATCAGCCGCCGCGCGATCTCGTCCGACACCACGCCGCGGCGGGTCAGCCGGAAAAGTTCCTCGCGTTCGGCATTGAGACCGGCGCTGCGCAGCTGGCGGTAGCCCATCTCCATCCGGTTCACCTTTTCCGGATCCACATCGGGGTTGTCGCGGTCCAGATGCCGCTGATACAGCAGGCTCACCCGCGATGCGGCGTCGTTGTACAGCTGCACGTTCTCGGTGTTCTGGTTGAGCACCAGCTGCTGGCGCATGCGCTCCACGCCCGCCAACGCGGCCTTCGAGGACAGCTTGCGGGCCAGATCCTCTTCCTTGCGCTCACCCGAATCGGCCGGCAGCTGCAGGCCCTTCAACAGCTGCGGCAGCGCCACGCTGGCGCCGACCAGCGAGCACAGGATCACCGCGGCAGCCAGGAAGATCACCAGGTCGCGTGCCGGGAACGGGCTGCCATCGGGCAGGAACAGCGGCAGCGTCAACACACCGGCCAGGGTGATCGCACCGCGCACGCCCGCCACCGAGGTGGCCACCACGATGCGCCAGTTCGGTGCCTCGCCATGCTCCAGGCCGCGGCGTCGCGCGCGCAGCAGGTTCCAGCGCAGCGACAGCCACACCCACAGCAGGCGCAGCGCGATCAGCGTCGCGTTGATCACCAGCACGTACACCAGCAACCACCATGCGCTCTGGTGGCCGCTCTCGTTCATGGTGGTGGTGGCGCGTTCGACGATGCCCGGCAACTGCTCGCCCAGCAGCACGAACATGATGCCGTTGAAGCTGAACTGCAGCATGTTCCAGACGCCGGCGCGCTGCACGCGCATGCTGCCCGAGACACGGCCGGTCATTTCCACGTAGCTCATCGAAATACCCGCTGCGACCGCAGCGAGGATGCCCGAGGCGTTGATCTCTTCGGCCAGCAGGTACGCCGCGAACGGGATCAGCAGATTGACCAGCATCGCCGCGCCGGGCTCTTCGCCGAAGCGGCGCCACAGCCAGCGCTGGAACGTGGACACGCCGAGGGTGACCGCCACGCCGACGGCCAGGCCGGCCACCGCCACCCACAGGAAGGTCAGCGAGGCGGTCGCCAGCGAGAAGGTGCCGGTCATCACCGCCGCCACCGCGAAGCGGAAGCAGACCAGGCCGGAGGCATCGTTGAGCAGCGACTCGCCTTCGAGGATGTGCATCAGGCGCTTGGGGATCGGCGCCTTCGAAGCGATTGCACCAACCGCCACCGGGTCGGTCGGCGATACGATCGCGGCCAACGCGAAGCACACCGCCAGCGGCATCACCGGAATCATCCAGTGGATCAGCAGGCCCGCGCCGATCACGGTGAACACCACCAGCCCGAACGCCAGCTCGAGGATCGCGCCCTTGTCGCGGAACAGGCCCTGTTTGGGAATGCGCCAGCCATCGAGGAACAACAGTGGCGGCAGGAACAGCAGGAAGAACACTTCCGGTTCCAGCGCGTGGCCGCGGTTGAATACCCCGGCGATTACCGCACCGAGGCCGATCTGCACCAACGGCAGCGGCAACGAGAATGGCAGGACGCGAACCAGGTAACCGCTGGCGACAACGGCCACCAGCATCGCCAGGACGACTTCGATGGTGTGCATGCTTCTTCCACAGGAGCGGCGCGTGGGGCCGGAAAAACCGGAGTGCGCCGGGGGACGGGAAAAAACTTAACACAGCAGGCCGCCACTGCGGCCAGCCATCTGAATGCGCGTCAGGACCGCGACAGCAAGCGCCGCCCGAGCCACGCCAGCGTGTCCCGCTGCATGTCCGCGGACAACGCATGGCCGACCGGGTAGCCACGCAGCTGATGGGCCACGCCCAGTGCCTGCAACCGGTGCGATGCGGCTTCGGCCAGGGTGTAGGGCAGCTTGTCGTCGTCGTAGCCGTGCACCACCAGCGCGTCCAGCCCGGCCTGGCCCACATCAGCCGGGATGCTCGGCGCGATTTCCGGCAGGATGCGCCCGCACAGGATCGCGAAGGATGTCACCCGCTGCGGCTGGGTCAGGGCGACGCTGGCGGCCATGATGCCGCCCTGGCTGAAGCCGGCCAGCGCAGTCTGCCGCGCATCCAGTCCCAGCCGCTGCTGTTGGCCAGCCAGCCAATCCGCCAGCAGCAGGCGCGAAGTCTCGGCCTGCGCCGGATCGATCACCGGCCCCTGCGCATCGAAGCGCACCGTGAACCAGCCGAACGCCTGTGGCCCGAAGACCACAGGACCGCGCGGCAGCAGCACGTGCAGGCGCGGGTCGATGGCCGAGGCCAGCGGAAGCAGCGACTGCTCATTGCTGCCCACCCCGTGCAACAGCACCACCAGGCCCTGCGCCGGTCCTTGCGCAGGGCGCTCCAGCACCGGTTGCAGCAGCGGGTTCACGCCGCATCCTGAGCGCGATCGGCGCCATCGAAGCGGTACAGGTCCATCGCCAGGAAGCCGGCATCGATACCGGCATCGATGCGCTTGGCACCAAAGCCGCCCTCGCCCGCCGCGCCCATCGCGAAGTACAACGGCAGCAGATGCTCGTCGGTGGGGTGCGCACGCTCCGCAAACGGTGCCTGTCGACGGTAATCGAACAGGGCATCGCGGTCATTGGCGGCCAGCCGCTGCTCCACCCAGTCGATGAAGGGACGCACGTAGGGCGCTTCCTTGCCGTCGTGGTAGTTGCCCCAGTCGTGCAGGTTGTGGGTGACGCTGCCCGAGCCGATCAACAGCACACCCTGTTCGCGCAGCGGCGCCAGTGCGCGGCCCAGCGCGAACTGATGCTGCGGGCCCAGCATCGGCTGGATCGACACCGGTACCACCGGGATGTCGGCCTGCGGGTGCAGCAGGCGCAGCGGCACCCACGCGCCGTGGTCAAGGCCACGTTGCGGATCGAGTGCCACCGGCAGGCCTGCGGCGGCGATGCGACCCGCCACGTCTTCGGCCAACACCGGATCACCGGGCGCCGGGTACTGCAGTTCGAACAGTTCGCGTGGGAAGCCCCCGAAATCGTGGATGGTGGGCGGGTGTGGATGGCTGCCGACCAGCGGCTGCCGGGCCAGCCAATGCGCCGAGGCGATGACGATCGCACGCGGTGCCGGCAGGTCGCGGGCCAGCTCGGCCAGGCGCACGCCGACCTGGCCCGGATGCAGGGCGGTCATCGGCGAGCCGTGGGAGATGTACAGCGAAGGCAGGCGGGACATGATCTTCTCCAATGACAGGAACAGGCAGCGGGCCGGATGACGATCAGCGCGAACGCAGGGTCCAGCGGCCATCGCCAAGCAGGAACAGCACGACCAGGGCCAGCGCCCAGAACGCCGGGTATTCCCAACCGCCGCCCGTGTTGGCGAAGCTGAAACCGTTGGCGCCATGCACCGTCACGATGGTGCCCAGCAGCAGCGGCACACCGAGCAGGCCGATCCAGCGCGCGTAGATGCCGAGCAGCAGCGCTGCGGAAATCGTCAGCTCAACGGCGATGGTGAGGTAGCCCAGGACGCCGGGCAGGCCCAGCGATTCGAAGAAGGCAGCGGTACCGGCGGGGGTGAACACCAGCAGCTTGGTCAGCGCATGGACCAGGAACAGCACGCCCAGGGCCAGCCGCAGCAGGGTCGCGGCATACGGGGCAAGCGGGGACAGGGGAGTGGCGGTAGCGTTCATGGGGCACCTCGGTGGGGACAGGGCACAGGTTATTGCGCTCTTCCCCACCGATAAATACGATGAATCGACCGTATTTATTTCAAAAGGCGAAACAATGGACACCCTGGATGCCATGCGCGTGTTCGTCGCGGTGGTCGAACGCAACGGCTTCAGCGCTGCCGCACAGGCGCTGGACATGTCCACGGCCGGGGTCACCCGCCAGGTCGCCGCGCTGGAAAAACGCCTGTCCACCCGCCTGCTCCACCGCACCACTCGCCGGGTCAGCCCGACCAGCGCCGGTGCCGCCTACTACGCCCAGTGCGTGCGCCTGCTGGCCGAGTTCGATGCGCTGGAGGCCAGCATCGGCGCACAGGCGCTGGAACCGTCCGGCATGCTGCGCATCAATGCACCGGTCAGCTGGGGCATCGCCCGCCTCGGGCCCTTGCTGGCCGGTTACCGCGAGCGCTTCCCGCAGGTCGAACTGGACCTGGCGCTGTCCGACCGCCTGGTGGACATGGTCGAAGAAGGCTACGACGTGGCCATCCGCATCACCCGCGAGCCGGGCCCGACCCTGATCGCGCGGCGCCTGGGCCAATCACGGATCAGCCTGTGTGCCGCACCGGCCTACCTGGCTGCGAACGGCACGCCGCAGGCACCCGAGGATCTGCAGACGCATACCTGCCTCGGCTACAGCTACTGGGCAGCCGGCGACCACTGGCCACTGCAGGGGCCCGGCGGCGAAGTGAAGGTGGCAGTGACCACCCTGCTGCGCGCCAACAACGGCGACGTCCTGCGCGAAGCGGCGATTGCCGGGATGGGCGTGATCCTGCAGCCGGACTTCCTGTTGCACGAAGCCCTCGCCGATGGCCGCCTGGTGCGCATCCTGCCGGAATGGGAAGCCGCGCCGATCGGCATCTTCGCCGTCTACACCAGCCGCAGCCATCTGGCGCCAAAGGTGCGCAGCTTCATCGATTACCTGGTGGAAACCGGGGTGTGAGGGCGCTACCAGAGGCGCGCCCATGACACGGTAGCGCCGGGCCATGCCCGGCGAGCACGACGCGCGGCCTAGGCAACAACCTCATCCAGCTGCGCGATGATCTTCTCCAGCGGTGCCGGCCGCCCCAGCAGGTAACCCTGCACCTGGTCGCAGCCATGCGCGGCCAGCCAATCCAGCTGTCCCGGCGTTTCCACGCCCTCGGCGATGATCGTCAGCCCCATGCTGTGGCCCAGCGACAGCAGCGCCCGGCAGATCGACGCGTTGCGCGGATTGGTCTCCACGTCGGCGACGAAGCTGCGATCGATCTTGAGGATATCCAGCGGCAAGTGCTGCAGATAGGACATGCTCGAGTAGCCGGTACCGAAATCGTCCAGCGACACGCTGATGCCCTGCTCGTGCAGGCGCTGCATGGTCTGCATCGCCTGTGCCGGCTTGCGCATCAGGCTGCTCTCGGTCAGCTCCACGTGCAGTGCACCGCGGGCCAGGCCGAAATCCTGCTGCGCGCGGGCGAACTCGGCCACCAGATCGCTGTTGAAGAACTGCACCGCCGACACGTTGACCGCGATCGACAGCTCGCCCCATCCTGCTTCGACCAGGCGCCGCTGTGCCTGTGCCGCCGCGCGGATCACCCAGCGTCCCAACGCCAGGATCAGGCCGGTGTCCTCGCACAACTGGATGAACTCGCTGGGCGGGATGAAACTGCCATCGGCCTGCGGCCAGCGCAGCAGGGCCTCCAGTGACGCCGGGCTGCCATCGCTGGCGTGCCGGATCGGCTGGAAGTACAGCTGGAACTCGTTGTCGATGGCCGCGTGGATACGACCTGCCAGGCGCAGGCGGTCGGCCAGGCGGGTGGTCACCGCCGCATCGAACCAGGCCACGACGTTGCCTTCGGCGCGGGCCGCGTGCGCCGCCTGCGCGGCCATGCCGATCGCCTGTTCCGCACTGTGGCCTGCGTCGGCGTCATGTACCGCCACGCCAATGCGGGGTTCGAACTGGTGCAGCGAATCCTGGCCGCGCATCGGTGCCGAGACGATCTGCAGCAGATCATCCAGCACGCGCTGGGTGTTGTGTTCCGGCGCGATCGCCAGCACGAAGTCTTCTGCCGGCTGGAACGCCAGCAGGCCGAAGCGCGCGCCCAGCCCGCCCAGGCGCGAGGCCATCGACTGCAGAACCGCATCGCCGATCTCGCGGCCCAGCGTATCGGCCACCAGCTGCAGGCCGCGCAGCTGTACATAGGCGATGGTGTAGGCGCCGGACTGCTCGTCCAGCTGTTCGCTCAACGCGCGCACGTTGAGCAGGCCCGTGGCCGGATTGTGCCGCGCGTGATAGGCCAGGTCGCGCTCGTAGGCCAGGCGTTCGCTGACATCCTCGGCCAGCACCAGGCATGCGGGCTGGCCATCGAAATCCAGCTGCGACAGGTGCACGCGCACTTCGAACACCGTGCCATCCTTGCGCTGGTGCAGGCGCACCGCAGCGTCCTGCAGTTCACCACTGCGCACCTGCGCGATGGCGCCCTTGACCTCGTCCCAACCCTCGCGCGGGCGGATGTCGAGGATGCTCATCGCCAGGAATTCATCGCGGCTGTAGCCGTACTGCTGCACGGCCGCCTCGTTGACCTCGATGAAGCGCAATGTGTCCGGATCGAACACCCAGAACGGCGCGGGGTTGCGATCGAACAGCAGGCGGAAGCGGCGCTCGACCTGGCGCATCTGCTCGCGCGCCTGGTAGCGCTCGCTGAGGTCGGTCAGTGCACCGATCATGCGCCGCTGCCGATCGGCCACCGCCACCCGCTGGCCGCGCGCGGCCACCCAGCGCACGGCACCGCCGGGCAGCACCAGGCGGAATTCTTCGTCGAGTACCGCGGTGCCGGCGAAGGCCTGGTCGAAGGCCTGCTGCATGCGTGCGCTGTCATCGTGGTGCACGCGGGCGAAGAAATCGGCCACCGGCAGCGCATCGGTCTGCACACCGAAGATCTCACGAGCCAGCGGTGACCAGCGCAGCAGCGCAGCGTCTTCGTCGACATACCAGGTACATACGCGGCCCACCTGATGGGCCAGGCGCAGCTCGGCGTGGCCGGTCCGCAGCTCTTCGGCCATCGACTGCTGCCGGCAAGTGCTGCGGCGCACCGCATACAGCAGCACCACCAGCACTCCGACGTAGGCCAGCACGATGGCGATCGCCGCCTGCAGATACGGCCACCACGGCTTCAGCACATCTTCGTTGGCCAGGCCAACCTGCACCGCCAATGGGCTGCGTTCCAGGGTACTGATGGTGGAGATGCGCGGGATGTGGTCCACCGCGCCGGGAATGCTGCCCAGTTCAACCACGGCCTGCCGGCCCAGCAGCTTGCGTGCCGGCAGCGTGTAACGGCGGCCGACGGTGCCATGCGGATCGGGGACACGGGCCAGCATGTAGCCATCGGCGTCGCTGATCGAGGCCAGGCCACTGGGCCCCACATCCAGACCGCCCACGATCCGCTGCAGTTCGCCGCAGCGCAGCCGCGCCAGCAGCCAGCGATCACCCTCCATCGGCAACGCCAGCGGCACCACCCAGCCACCGTCGTTGGCACGCTGCGGCGGCCCGATGTACAGCGCGCTTCCCTGCCCGCGTCGCTGCGGATCGGTCCACAGCGGCAGCTGCAGGTCGCCCTTGCCGGCCGTCAGGGCGCGGCCGTAGGTATCGAGCACGACAATGCTGTGCAGTTCGGCGTGGCGGCGCAGCACGCCGGCAATGGCGGCATCCAGCAGCGCGGGCGCCTGCGCAGGCACCGTGCGGAACAGCTCGGCCGCATCGGCGGCGATGCCCCCCATCGCCCGCTCCAGGTTGCGTAGTTCCAGTGCCAACAGGCGCTCGCTGCCTACCGCCAGCGCCCGGCTCTGCCGCTGCGCGGCTTCCAGCCGGCGCTGGTAATCGTTGGCCAGCATCGCGGCCAGGCCGACCGCCAGCAGCACGCCCAGCACCACGCCGCCCCAGGTAATGGCACGCAACGGCCGGGCCAGCGCGTGTCTCAGCGCCGGCATCAGTCGGTCTTCCCTGGGCAGTCGGCTGGCTTCATGCGCGAACGATTCCTCCACATCCCCGACCTCAACGGCCGGCGGACGCCATTCTTGACGCCTCAACCTGTCCTGCATGCGCCCTCCCCCGGGTGCTGCAGACATCCAGCCCGCAGCATGCACCACGCCGATGACCGCGTGAAGGTCGCTGCTGCGTGTTCAGCCAGATCACGCACAGTGCTGGCCCTGCCGGGCACGTCCAGCCGGCCCGCAGCGGATTAGACTTGGAGTTTTCCGCCGCAAGAGAAGTCCATGTCCAAGCTGCGCCGCCCCACCCTGGCACTGGCCATCGTTGCCAGCCTGTCCCTGGCCGCCTGCGACCGCCCGGCCGATCCGGCCGCCGGCACCGCCGCACCGGCCGAGGCGACACCCGCTGCCGCCAAGCCGATGCTGGGCAGCTTTGGTTTCGATGCCAGTGGCATGGACCGCAGCGTCGCCGCCGGTGACGACTTCTTCGGCTTCGCCAACGGCAGCTGGGTGAAGAACACCGAGATCCCGGCGGACCGCTCGCGCTTCGGCAGCTTCAACGTGATCGCCGAGAAGACCCAGGCCGATACCCGCGCGATCCTGGAAGGCGCTGCCGGCAACGCCCAGGCCAGCGGCGAAGACAAGCTGATCGGCGACTACTACGCCGCCTACATGGACGAGGCCGGCATCGAACAGCGCGGCCTGGCGCCGGTGCAGCCGCAGCTGAAGAACATCGATGCGATCGCCGACAAGGCCGGCCTGGCCCGCGCCCTCGGCGGCGACGTACGCGCCGATGTCGACCTGCTCAATGCCACCAACTTCTACACCGACCGCCTGTTCGGCCTCTGGGTCTCGGTGGACCTGCTGCAGCCCGACCGCACTGCGCCGTACCTGGTGCAGGGCGGCCTGGGCATGCCGGACCGCGATTTCTACCTGGGGGGTGGCCGCATGGCCGAACTGCGCAAGCAGTACCAGGCCTACATCGCGCAGGTGCTGCAGCTGGCCGGCGTGGCCGACCCGGCCGGCAAGGCGCAGCGCATCCTCGCCCTGGAAACGAAGATCGCGCAGGCGCATGCCACCCAGGAAGAAACCAACGACGTGACCAAGGGTGCCAACCCCTGGACCCAGGCCGACTTCAACGCCAAGGCGCCGGGCATGGACTGGGCCGCGTTCCTGGACGCAGCCGCACTCGGCAAGCAGCAGGACTTCATCGTGTGGCAGCCGAAGGCCGTGGCCGGCCTCTCCAAGCTGGTGGCCACCGAGCCGCTGGATGCCTGGAAGGACTACATGACCTTCCACGCGCTGGACCGTGCCGCCGCCTATCTGCCGAAGAAGTTCGCAGATGCGCGCTTCGCCTTCCATGGCACCGCGCTGAGCGGTACGCCGCAGCAGAGCGATCGCTGGAAGCGTGCGGTGGATGACGCCAACCATGCCGTCGGCGAGGCCATCGGCAAGCGCTACGTCGAAAAGCACTTCGATGCCAAGACCAAGGAACGTGCCGACGAGATGGCGAAGAACATCATCGCCGCCTTCGCCAAGCGCATCGACGCACTGGCCTGGATGTCACCGCAGACCAAGGCCAGCGCCAAGGCCAAGGTGGCTGGCCTGACCGTGGGCATGGGCTATCCGGACAAGTGGCGCGACTACAGCGGCCTGGAAATCCATCGTGATGATCCGCTGGGCAATGCACAGCGCGCCGAACTGTTCGAGTACCAGCGCAACATCGCCAAGCTGGGCAAGCCGGTCGACCACAGCGAGTGGGCGATGCTGCCGCAGACCATCAATGCGATGAACGTGCCGCTGGAAAACCGCCTGGTGTTCCCGGCGGCGATCCTGCAGCCGCCGTTCTTCGACGGCGCCGCCGACGACGCGGTGAATTACGGTGCGATCGGCGCGGTGATCGGCCATGAGATCAGCCACGGCTTCGATAATGCGGGCGCGCTGTTTGACGACACCGGCAAGCTGCACAACTGGTGGACGGCCGAAGACCTCAAGCAGTTCAACGCTGCCGGTGATGCGCTGGCCGCGCAGTTCAGCAGCTACGAGCCGTTCCCGGGCGTACATGTCAACGGCAAGCTGACGTTGGGCGAGAACATCGCCGACGTCGCCGGCCTGGGCACTGCTTACGACGCCTACCAGCTGTCGCTGCAGGGCAAGCCGGGCCAGACCCTGGAAGGTTTCACCCCCGACCAGCGCTTCTTCCTCGGCTTCGCCCAGGCCTGGCGCAGCAAGAGCCGCGAGCAGGCGCTGCGCAATTCGCTGCTGACCGATGTGCATGCACCGGGCCAGTTCCGCGCGCTGACGGTGCGCAACATCGACGCCTGGTACCCGGCGTTCGACGTGAAGGAAGGCCAGAAGCTGTACCTGGCCCCGGACAAGCGGGTCAAGGTCTGGTGATGTAACGCGAACGGGCGCCGAAAGGCGCCCGTTTCGTTTTCATGGGTAGACGCCAACCTTGGTTGGCGCTTTTCCGCCATCCACGCATGGCTGGAATCCACCCGCCCCGCTCTGGTGGGTGCCAACCTTGGTTGGCGCTTTTCAGGCATCCACGCATGGCGGGGATCTATTGCCTGCGCATACCCGCCACGACCAACGTCGCCGCCGCCGCGAACCCGGCCGCCGCCCACAGGTTGGCGTGCAACCCGAGGCCATCCAGCAGCAGCCCCCCACCCCACGCGCCCAGCGCGATGCCGATGTTGAACACGCCCACGTAAAGCGCCGTAGCGATCTCCACGGCCTTGGGGGCAGCCGCCATCATCCATGTCATCAACCCTACCGATACCCCGCCATAGGCCAGGCCCCACACCAGCAGCACCACCACACCGCTGGCTGGCGTGCCGCCGGTCCACAGGAACAACAGCGGTGTCAGCAGCAACCCCAGCGCAATGGCGAGCAGCAACCCGCGCGGACGTCGCGCCGCCAGCAGGCCAACCATGAAGTTGCCGACGATGCCTGCCATGCCATAGGCAAACAGCAGGCCTCCGATCCATGTCGCATCGATGTGTGCCAGCGTGGTGAGCAACGGCCGCACATAGGTGAACGCGATGAAGTGCCCCGCCACCAGCAGCAGGGTCAGCAGCAGCCCCTGCTGCAGGCCGCGGTTGCCCAGCTGCTGCACGAACTGGCGCGCGCGCACCGAGCCGTCCACCGGCAACGCCGGCACCACCCACAGGTGCAACAGCAGGACGGCTGCACTGAACGCAGCCATCACCACGAAGGCCCAACGCCATCCCAGCGCCTCGCCGATCAGCGCGCCCAGCGGCACGCCCAGCACCGAGGCCGCGGCTACGCCACCGAAGATGATCGAGGTGGCCAGGCCGATGCGCGCTGGCGGCACCAGCCGCGCCGCCAGTCCGCCGGCGATGGCCCATATGCCGCCCATGCAGAAGCCCACCAACACACGCGCGGCCAGCAACCATGCGATGCCTGGCGCCAGTGCCGAGGCGACGTTGGCCACCAGCAGCAGGCCGAGCAACGCGCACAGGATGCGGCGACGATCAATGCCACCGGCTGCAATCACCACCAGCGGTGCGAACAGCGCCGCCAGCAGTGCCGGCAACGAGATCATCAGACCGGCGGTGCCTACGGACGCGCCGAGGCTGTCGGCGATGGGGGTCAGCAGTCCGACCGGCAGCATTTCGGTGGTGACCACGGAGAAGGTGGCGAGGCCGACGGCGGAGATGGCCCACCACGGATGGCGGGGCACAGGCGCCGCGTGCGCGGGCGATGAAGTACTCACGGCACCATCCCTGCAGAGGAAGTGGACGAAGCAGAAGTGCGCAGCGCACCCTGCGCGAGCAGGGCGACCAGCAGCACGACACTGCCTGCCACCAACGCGACGACGAAGCCGCTGCGCACACCACCGGCATCGACGCTCTGCCCGGACAACGCAGCACCCAGTGCCACGCCGATGTTCAGGCCAGCCAGCAACCAGGTCATGCCCTCGGTGAGGCGCCATTCGGGCACGCGCTGTTCCACCAGCGACATCGCCACGATCATCGTCGGCGCGAAGGACAGCCCAGCCAGCAGCACCGCAGCGGCCAGTGCAGGAAGGGTGCCCACCAACAGCAGCGGCAATGTGGTCAACGCGGTGGCTCCAGCACCCAGCAGCAACAGGCGCTGCAACGGCACCTGCAGCTTCAGCGCACCAAACAGAAGGCCTGCCACGCAGCTGCCAAGTGCGTAGGCCGACAGCACCGCGCTGGCTGCCAGTGGCTGCCCTCGCTGTTCGGCAAAGGCCACGCTGGTGATGTCGACCGTGCCGACAACCACACCCATCGCCAGCATCAGCAATGCGAGCAGGCAGATCTCCGGTTGTCGCAGCAGGGAGCGCGAAGGTGCGGCGCCCTCGCAGGTCTGCAGTGGCGGTTCGGTGCCACGCTGCAGCACCAGTAAAGCCACGCCGACGACCAGCAGCAGGGCGGCAGCCAGTACGCCAGCCTGCGGCCATACCGCCACCGACAGCCCGACCGACAACGGCGGCCCGGCGATGAAGGTGACCTCATCGAACACCGTCTCCAGCGAATAGGCCGTCTGCAGTTGCGGGCGGCCGCGGTGGATCGCGGTCCAGCGCGCGCGCACCATCGCCGACACGCTCGGCATGCAGCCGGCCAGCATCGCCGCGGCGAACAAGGTCCAGTCCGGCGCCTGCAGCACTGTACAGGCCAGCAGGAGCAGCAGGCCTGTCGCGCTGGCTGCGGTGGCCCACGGCAGCACCCTGCCTTGACCATGGCGGTCGACCCAGCGCGACACCTGCGGCGACAGCAATGCATAGGTGAGCACGAAGGTGGCCGACACCGCGCCGGCCAACGCATAACTGCCGCGCAGCTGCGACAGCAAGGTGATGAAGCCGATGCCGGTCATCGGCAGCGGCAGGCGTGCCAGTAGCCCGGCCAGGGCAAGGCCGGTGGTGCCGGGGGCTGCGAACAAGTCGCGGTACGGGGTGGCCATCGAAATCTCCAGGGCAGACTTGCCTGGCGCACGCGGCGCCACGACAATACATACAGAGCGTATGAATAAGAGGCTACATTCATACGGCGCGTATGTAAATAATCATGCACTTCGTATGTAAGGAGTTCCGGATGGTCCGTCGCACCCGCGCCGAGATGGAAGAAACGCGCGCCAAGCTGCTGGCTACTGCCCGCCGCGTGTTCAGCGAACAAGGCTATGCCGCTACCTCGATGGACGACCTGACAGCCCAGGCTGGGCTGACCCGCGGTGCGCTGTATCACCACTTCGGCGACAAGAAGGGGCTGCTGGCGGCGGTGGTCGCCCAGCTCGACGCCGAGACGGATGCGCGCCTGCAGGCGATCAGCGATGGCGCCGACGATGCCTGGGACGGCTTCCTGCGGCGCTGTGGTGCCTACCTGGAGATGGCGCTGGAACCGGAGATCCAGCGCATAGTGCTGCGCGACGCACGTGCGGTGCTCGGTGGTGCATCACCGGAATCGCAGCAGCACTGCGTGCACTCGATGCAGCGATTGATCGAACAGCTGATCGCGCAGAGCGTGGTCGCACCGGTGGATGCGCAGGCACTGGCTTCGCTGATCTACGGCAGCTTGGCCGAAGCAGCGTTCTGGATTGCCGAAGGCGAGGATGGCGATGCACGCCTTCGCCAAGCAACGGCGGCACTGGAGATGCTGTTGCGTGGGCTGAAGTCGACCGGGTAAGGCCTATCCACGCATGGCGTGGATCTACTGTGGGCCAGCCACGCATGGTGTGGATCTACTGTGGGCCAGCCACGCATGGTGTGGATCTACTGGGCACCATGCACGCATGGCGTGGATGCGGCGCCGCGCGGCGGCGCGCCGACCAAGGTCGGCATCTACCGGGGCAATGCTGGCCACTCGCGCAACACGTCCACCGGCACACCCACCCGTGCGCAGGCGCGGGTCGCCAGGCCATCGGGCAGCGCGCGGCGGAACAGCGGCGCCATGCCCTGCATCAGCTTGGCCGAGGCTGCGGCCTGCGCACGCTGGCGCGTGCTGCGCTCGAGCATGCCCTCGGCCCAGTCCGGCAGCAGCGCGGCACCGGCACCGAGGAAAATTTCGCGTGACAGGCCGGGCACCGGCACCGGCAGGCGAACGCCGGACAGCACCTGCAGCACCTCGCGTGAGCGTTCGTCCACCACCAGCTCCGGCTGCCGCGCGCAGAAGTACGCATCCACTTCCGCCGCACTGCGCGGCACATCCACCGCGCCCAGCGCTTCGGCCACACAACGGTACTCGTCGTAGTAGCGGTCGGCGATCGCGGCAGGCACCTCACGCCCGTAGCGGCGATAGCCCTGCAGGAAGCCGTAGGCCTCGGTCACATGCACCCACGTCAGCAGCTGCGGGTCATCGGCGGCATACGGCTCACCCTGCGCGGTATGGCCGCGGATCTGCGCGTGGATGCGCCGCACCTTGGCCACCAGCGCTTCCACCTCGCCTGCCGGCGCGTAGCTGGTGCCGGCCACGAAAGCGGTGGTACGGCGCAGGCGGCCGACCAGGTCCTGGCGGAAATTGGAATGGTCGTAGACACCGGCCAGCGCGCGCGGATGCAGGGTCTGCAGCATCAGGGCACACAGGCCGCCGGCCAGCATCGAGGGCAGTTCGGCGTGCATCCGCCAGGTCACGCTGTCCGCACCGAACCAGCCGGGATCGCCCAGCGGGTGGTCGTAGTCGATGCCACTCTGATCACGCGGAAACGCATCCAGTACCCAGCGTCGGATCGGGGCGGTGACGGGGCGGGAAAGACGGTGCAGCAACGGCGGCATCATGGGTCCAGATCGACGGAGGGGCGGACCGCGTCCTGCGCGGTTCCCCCCGATTCTGGGCGATCACGACAGGCACGGCGAGCCCGGCCGCTCAGCGTCGGTTTCATGTGCGCGCGCAGCACGTTTCACCCTGCGACATCTTGTCGCAGGCCATGCGAGCAATGCTGCGGCGCACCAATATTCACCTGTTCAGACAGAACCCTTGTGCCGCGTGGCCTTGAGGCCATTGCACCGCTCGCTGGAAGTGCTAGAACTGAACCCGCCACACCGTCCACTGCAGATCGCCGCACGTTCCACCAAGGAGCCAGCCATGATTGCTTTGTTCAAGGGTTTGGGATTACTGCTTCGCGACAACGAGCTCTACAGCAGCCCGTTCGAAAAACAGGTCGCGCACTGGCGCAGCCTCAGCGAACAGCAGATCCGCGATGAAGTGGCGGTGCTGGCCCAGGCCAAGTGCCAATGGCTGATCACTTCGATCGTCGGATGGCAGGCGGCCTCGCTGCTGATCCTCGGCCTGATCACCAATTACCTGTGGCGCGACGATTACCACATCACCTTCACCCGCGTGGTCGTGGTGTTCGGCTCGTGGATCTCGATCCTGTTCGTGATCTGGTTCATGGCCAACATGTTCGACCGCACCGCCGGCTTCGAGCGCTGGATGAAGGCCTTCAACAGCCGCGCCCGCATCACCTCCAAGGCTGACAGCGTCGAGCACGTGGCCGAAGCGCTGGACCTGGCTGAACACTATCCGGAAGTGCTGGACTACAAGCAGGCGGTCACCGCCAAGCGCGAGCTGCGCCACGAGGACATCCGCATCATGACCGAGATCGGGCGCATGAAGCAGCACTCCGAACTGGTGGGTCGCCTGAATCATGTCGGTGAAACCGAACACCATCACGACATGACGCTGCAGCCGGCTTACTGAGCCGAACGCAATCCGGGGGGAGCCACAATGCCACCGTGCTCAGTCACGGTGGCATTGTTCTTTCTGCACGTCGCTGACGCACTGGCGGAAGTCCTTCGGCAGGTTACTGACCTGCTCGGTCTTGCCTACGGCCACCGCGAAATGGCGCAGCGGCGGCGTCGCACAGGCGGTGTCGGTGCTGCAGCCCGGGGCCAGCACCAGGTAATGGCATTGCCCACTGCTGCTGGCGATGCACTCGAAACGCGCCACGCCATCGACCACCGTGCTCTTGCTGTACAGCGTGTCCACGCCATTGGCGTTGGTGCGGGTGATCGAGGTGTTGCTGGAGTTTTCGCAGCCGGCGATGGCCAGCACGGCGGCAGCTGCAAGCAGGATACGGCGCATGTTCGTTCCTCGGTGAATGGCAAAAGCCACGGCTACATGCCGCGGAACAGGCTCATGAATGGCTGGCTGACCACCAGCGTTTCCGCACGCTGGCGCAGGCGCAGCACACCGCGCCCGGTGTCATCTCGGCTGACCGCTGCGACGGCCTTCATGTTGACGATGGTGGAGCGGTGCACCTGGCGGAAGTGCTGCGGATCGAGCACTTCCAGCAGCTCGCGCAGCGGTGTACGCAGCAGGCTTTCGCCGGCAGCGGTGACCACCGTGGTGTACTTGTTGTCAGCGCGGAAATAGACCACATCGTCGAGCATGATCAGTTGCGTATCGCGACCGTTGCTGGCGGTGATCCAGGCCAGCGGTGGCCGATCGTTGGCGACCGGGCCTGCACCCAGGCGCTGCAGCAGGCGCTCCAGCACCGCATCGTCCTGGCGCGTGGATGGCAGCCGCGAAAGAATGCGGTCGCGCGTGGCCAGCAGCCGCTCGTCGCTGACTGGCTTGAGCAGGTAATCCATCGCGCCCTGCTCGAAGGCATCGATGGCGTACTGGTCGTAGGCGGTAACGAACACCACCTCGGTTCGCGGGCTCAGTTCGGCCAATGACCGCGCCACTTCGATGCCGCTGATGCCGGGCATGCGGATGTCGAGGAAGGCGATGTCCGGCTGCTTCTCGGCCAGCTGTTCCAGCGCACTGGCACCGTCTTCGCATTCGGCCACCAGCTTCAGCTCCGGCCACAGCCGCCCGAGCTGCTCGACCAGCGAGTGCCGCAGCAGCTCTTCATCTTCGGCAATCAGCGCTTCAAGCGGCATGGCGGGGTTCCTTGGCCGACTGCGGCAGGGTCATGGTGGCGGCTACACCGCTGGGGAAATTGGCCACGATCGCTACCCCAGCCTGCTCTCCGCAGGTCAGGCGCAAACGTTCGCGCAGGTTCTTCAGACCGATGCCGGTACCGCTGGTGCCCTGGCCGAAGCCGAGCCCATCGTCGGCGACGGTCACGGTGACGTGGTCATCGAAACCGCGCGCAAGGATCCAGACCGTACCGCCACCGGGCTTGGGCTCCAGGCCATGCTTGATCGCGTTCTCGACCAATGTCTGCAACGCCATCGCCGGCAGCTTCACCTCGTGCAGCTCGGTGGGCACCTGCACTTCCACCGCCAGCCGTGCGCCCATGCGGATGCGCAGGATTTCCAGGTAGGCGCGGGTACGTTCCAGCTCCACGCCCAGCGTGGACATCGATTCATCCACCTGCGGCAGCGAACTGCGCAGGTACTGGATCAGGTGGCCCAGCATCTGCTCGGCGCGCGCGGGGTCGGTGCGGGTCAGCACCTGGGCGTTGGCCAGCGAGTTGTACAGGAAGTGCGGCTCGACCTGCGCGTGCAGCAGGTTCAAGCGCGCGACCGACAGTTCCTTTTCCACCTGGGTCTGTTCGGCGGCGGCCTGCTCGTCGCGGCGCTGGTCGGCCACACGGCGGCTGATCGCACGGGTCACCGCTTCGGCGTTCTCATAGTTGCTGCCTTCATCCAGTGCCAGCAGATCGGCCCACCAACCAGCATCCGGCTCGAACAGCAGGGTGACGGTGCTGGTGCCCTGCCCCGGCGTAACCGTGGCCAGCACGCTGTTGCGCTTGATCGCCAGCCGCGCAGGCAGGTTCCAGCGCGATGGTTGCCGACCGTTCCACAGGTCGACGCGCCGCACATAGGCACGCACCTGCAGGCTGCCGGCAGAACTCTCCACCTCTTCCACCCGTGGCAGTTCGCCGACGGCTGCTTCGACCACCGCAAAGGCCTGGCCGGCATCCATCGGCAGTTCGATCTGCCGGCGCTGGCGGCCGGACAGTGTGGCGCCATCGAGGCGACCGGCCACCAGCCAGACCCGGCGCACGTGGGTGATCGCGCTGCCCAGCGCGGAGATCATCAGGAACATCACCAGCAGCCCGAACACCCAGCCCGGGCCGTCGTTCATGCCGCTGAAGATGCCGCTCCAGACCATGCCGGCAACGAACAGCGCCGCGGCCCAGGCCAGCAGGTGACGGATGATGAGGGAGAAGCTGGCGATCACGGCGGCGCCTTGGTGGAAGGGGTGAGCCGAGCATAGAGCGGCCCTTCGGGCAAACAAGCGGTGTGCGACGAAGGGCCGGAAAGGGTGGATGGAAGCCCTTACGGAAACGCCGGGCATGGCCCGGCGCTACCAGGTGTGGCGGAGCGGCGCCCCGCCTTCCCTTATTTGCGCTGGTCGGCGCTGGCGTCACGCACGGCGCGGAACGCCTCGTCCTTGCTCCAGTTCGGCCAGGCTCGTGAATTGGCCAACTGGTTGCCCAAGGTGTACAGCACTTCCAGGTCGCGGGCCGCGCCGGCGAACACCCAGTCCGGCTGCCACTCGTCGCCCTGCTGGTGGTAACGCTTGGCGGTGTAGTCCTCGGACGCCTTCTTGCCCGCCGCGACGCCACCGTCCACCCAGTCCTGCCCGGCCGACCAGGACAGCGCCGGCACGCCACGCTTGGCGAACGGGAAGTGGTCGGAGCGGAAGAACAGGCCGGCCTCCGGCTTCGGGTCCGGCGTGTAGCGGATGTCCCAGCCCTTGGCCACGTCCTTCAACTGGTCCAGCAGTTCGAAGCGCGCCGCGCCATAGATGCCGAAATCGCGCGACGGACCGAACGGCGCCATGCCGTCCATGTTGATCATCGCCACGGTCTTTTCCAGCGGGTACAGCGGGTGCGTTGCGTAGTACTCCGAACCCAGCAGGCCCTTCTCCTCGGCCGTCACCGCCAGGAACACCACCGAACGCTGCGGACGCGGCGCCTTGGCGAAACCGCGCGCCAGTTCGATCAGCGAGGCGGTGCCGCTGGCATTGTCCAGCGCGCCGTTGAAGATGCGGTCGCCGCGTGCATCCGGTTCGCCCACGCCGATGTGGTCCCAGTGCGCGCTGTAGAGGATGGTCTCGTCCGCATGCGTGCTGCCTTCCAAGCGCGCGGCCACGTTGTGCGAGGTGATCACTTCGGTCTTCACCGCGTACTTCGCATCCAGGCTGGCGCCGGTCAGCGGCACCGGGGTGAAGTCGCGCTGCTGCGCCTTCTTCTTCAAGGCTTCGAAATCCTGCCCGGCCGAGCGGAACAGCTCCACGGCCAGATCGCGCTGGATCCAGCCTTCCAGCAGCGGGTGGCTGTCGGCCGGGTTGTCGCGCACCACGTCGAACATGGTGTTGGTGTTGGAACCGGCCACCGTGGCCCAGCCGTACGAGGCCGGTGCGGTCTCATGCACGATCAGCACGCCGAGTGCGCCCTGGCGTGCGCCTTCTTCGTACTTGTACGGCCAACGGCCATACCAGGTCATGCCCTTGCCATCGAAATCGCCCTTGCCGGTCTCGAAGTCCGGGTCGTTGATCAGCACGACGGCGATCTTGCCCTTCAGGTCCACGCCCTTGAAGTCGTCCCAGTTGCGCTCCGGCGCCTTCACGCCATAGCCGAGGAACACCAGCGGTGCCTTGCTGATATCCACGTTGGTGGCGCCGTTCATGGCTGCACGCACGGCAATCTGCTTGCCCTGCTCCAGCGTGATGGTCTTGCCGCCCTGCTGCAGCGACAGCTGCGGGGTGCCAACGATGTCGCCCTTGCGCAGCGGCACGGCCTGGGTCCACAGGCGCTTGCCGTCCTTCAGGTCTCCGCCGGGCTGCAGGCCGGCATCGGCGAACTGCTTGCTGAGGAAGGCGATGGTCTTTTCTTCGCCGGCGGTGGCCGGTGAGCGGCCTTCGTAGGCGTCGGAGGCCAGTTCCTTGACGTCGGCGGAGATCCGCGCGCCATCGAATTTCGGGGTGGCCGCCATCAGTGCGCTCGACACCGACAGGGCCAGCACGCCCAGTACTACTCGCTTCATTGCTCTCTCCAGCAGGGAAATCGTTCTGGAGTGTAAGGGGTTCGCCCGGGCGGCGCCCGGGACCCGCCGAAACTACGGCGACAGCCGAAGCAACAGCAGAAGCTGGTTTCCTGAGGGTAGGCGGGGTGGGTCCGGTTGCGGGGGACGCCGTAAATACCTCCCTGTAGGCTTGGCCGCGGCATCCATGCCGCGGACACCCCCGCAACCGGACCCACCCCGCCTTCGACAGGTTCACGCGGCTGTTGGTACTGCTGCTGTTGGTAGATGTCGACCTTGGTCGACACGGTAGATCCACGCCATGCGTGGATGACCAGAAACAAGAAGGGGTCAGATCCCTTTCCCGGCGGGAAAGGGCTCTGACCCCATCTGTGTGTTGCTTGGACGTGTTACCAGTTCGGGTCTTCAGCCGGGGCGGCGGCGGGCTTGGGCTTCGGCTTGCTGGCCGGGCGCGCGGCAGCGGTCGGGGCGGCCGATGCGGTGGCCGATGCGGCAGCCTTGGGCTTGCTGCCCAGCTTCTGGCGCAGTTCGATCTGGCCCGGGCGGAAACCGCCGCGCATTGCGTCCACGCCCTCTTCCAGGGTGCCGTAGGAGGTCTGCGCGGCCACGCGGTCGATGCGGATGGTGCAGCACGGATGCTCGCTGCGGCCGAGCGAGCGGCCCGTCTGCGGGTCCTTCAGCTCTTCGCCCAGGCGCACGGCCTGCCAGCGCTGGCCGACCTGCACGGTGTCACCGCCCTGGCTCAGCACCACCTGGTCGCCATCGACGGACACCACCGACACCGGGAACAGCGTGGTGACGATCGTGCTGCCGATCTGGCCGGACAGCGAATCCATCATCGAGGCCGCCATGCTGCGGCCGTTGACCACGCGCGGCAGCGTGCTCGGGCCGGTCGAGGCCAGCTGGTGGTCGAAGCTGTCGGACATCACCACCTGGCCGGTGGTGGCGTTGACCAGGCGCAGGGTGATGCGGCCGCCACCGGAGTACGAGGTCACCTGGCGATCGGACATGCGCAGGTTGCGCACGCTGCGCGGGTACTCGAAACGTTCGATGGTCGGAATCAGGATCAGGTCGGTCGCCAGCTGCTGGCCAACGCGTGCGGTGTCCTGCAGGCGCACGTTGCCACTGTTGATGTGGTCGATCTCGGCCTGCAGTTCGTCGCCGAACTCGCGGTCCAGCACGATGAAGCGCTGGGTCTGGGTAAGCGTGTCGGACAGCCGCGCGCGGATCGCCTGGGCGACCTCGTCGGCATTCACCCGGCCATCGCCAACGGCATAACTGCCCGACTTGGTGCGCGGCAGGGCCACCACGATCTTCGGCTTGCCTTCTTCATCCGGTGCACGGTACTGGGCAATCTGCGCGCGTACACGCACCTTCCAGTAGCTGCGCATGCTGCGCCGGGTGACATCCGAATCGAAGGAGCTGGCACCGCGCTTGGCGTCGACCTTGACCTGCTCTTCGTAGTTTTCCTTGACGCTGGCCGACGCCGAACCGCCCTTGGCGGAGGCTTCGCCGGAGGCGCTGGCCGAGGCCGAACCCTTGAAGCTCCAGCCTTCGTCGCTGGCGCGCACGCGGGCGATGGTTTCTTCGTCGAGCTGGCTCACTTCATCCTGCGAGAGGATTTCATAGCCGAGCACCGCGCCCTGCGAGCCGGCAATCATCTGCTGGGAGAACGCGTCGGCGCGGATATCGCCGACGTGTTCACCGTCCACGTCCACATGCAGGCCTGCGCGCAGGCTCTGCATCTGGCTGGCCACGCGTACGCCGTTGACCTGGGCCACGGCCGACTGCAATGCCGCCAGCACCGCCAGTTCCGGGGTGCTGCCGATACCGTCGGCTTCGCGCGCGACCTGGGTGGTGCCGCCGAAATCCGGCGTGCCACGCAGGGGCGCTTCCTGCACCGGCGCATTGCTGGCCAGTGCGCTGGCGGCCTTGTCCTTGGCGGGTGCGGCTTCTGCCGGTGCATCCTGCTTGCCGCAGGCTGCCAGCAGGGCCGCGGCCAGGCCCAGGCCGATCAATCGAGTCGTCGTACGCATGCGGAGCTGCCTCGTATCAGAGCGAATCCAGCATCGAATCGGCGTTGGACGGCACCTTCACCTTGCTCTTCTTGGCGAAGGTCACGGCCGACTTGGTCGAGCCGTACAGGCCCTTGATGAAGCCCGGCGATTCCTTGGCAACCCAGGCACCGGCGGCCAGCTTGCGGCCAACGGTGGCCATCTGGGTGGCGCCCAGGTTCTTCATGCCGGCCGCAAAGCCGCTGGCTTCGCCGCTCAGCTTCTGTGCTTCGGCAGCCGAGGCCAGCAGCGAGACCAGGCCTTCGGCGTAGTGCTGCTTGGATTCAGCGTTCAGTTCCGGCTGTGCGGCCTGGCGCTCGTCGATGGCAGCCTGTGCGGCTTCGCTGACCGACACCGACTTCTTCATCGCGTCGACGTTCACCGAACCGGACGACAGTGCCTGGCGCTCGGCTTCCAGCAGCTGCACCTGCTCGGCCAGGCCGAAGGCGCGGGCGAAGGAGGTCTGCGCCTGCAGCGAGTGCGACTGCGAGCTGACGAAACGACGGACCAGCGCTTCCTGCGCGGCTTCGTCCGGAGCGGCTGCGCTGGCGCTGCTGCTGGAGGTGCCGGTGGCGGCGCCGGCAATGTCCTTCAGCTTGCCGAACTGGGCATGGGCCGGCATCGACAGGGTAGCGGCCGCGATGGCAACGACGAGAGCGGTATTACGGATCATGGAAGATTCCTTTGGGAGAGACGGCCGCGATGCGGCACGTGGAAGCAATGGATGGCGCTGGGCAGCCCACTGGTAGCGCCGGGCTATGCCCGGCGAGCGCAGCGGAACAGCCCGAGCCGGGCGACATCCGGTATCAGCGGACCGCCTTGACGTTCAGTTCGTTGATCATCTGCTGGGCCGCCTTTTCGGCAGCCAGCTGCAGCGCATTGGTACGGGCGACGGTTTCGTTCGGGCCGGTACCGGAGAACTGCACCGGGCCCACCGACGACACGGTGCGCGGGAAGCGTCCGGTCACGTCCAGCACCTTGCCGGTGACGGTGACGAACACGCGGGTGTTGCCGCTGGCCGGATCACGGTCGCGCATGCCGACGTCGAGGGTGCCGACGGCGATGTACGGGATGTTCGCCGCGCGGATGCCGTTGGCGGTATCGCGCAGGGTGGCCGCGGACAGATCGTTGCCGGTGCTGAAGTCCTTGCGGATGCGCTCGATGCTGAGCAGGCCGCGCGACTCGCCTTCCACGTATTCGGCTTCAACCACTTCGTAGCCGGCAGCGCTGAAGGCACCGGTCATGGCGGTGTTGACTTCGGCGGCGTTGGCCACCTTCCAGCTGATGTTGTCGCTGCGCGCGGTGGTGCTGCCGCCGCTGGTGACCGACACCGAGCCGTTCTGGTTGATGCTGCCGTTGGTGCTGACCGAGTTGCCGCGGAAGCTGTCGCCTTCACGGGTGTTCTCGCTGTAGCTGCTGCTGGCGTCGACGCGACGGTATTCCTTGTCCTGGAACGACTGCACGGTGTCCTGCGAGCGCGCCATGAACAGGAAGGTCAGCAGCGAGCGCTGCGCAGCGGTGGCACCGGCCACGGCCGAACCGGCATCCAGCTTGGTCTGCAGCAGCGTGGTGTTGATCTCGGCGCGGACGGTGACGCTGTAGGTCTTGGCCTTCTTGTCTTCGGTGTCCGACAGCTGCACCGCGCTGAGCACGTAGCGGTCGATTTCACCGAGGAATTCGGCGCGACGCGATTCAAACAGGCGCAGCTTGGCCGCGCCGGATTCGGCGATGTACGCCTCCAGTGCATTGGCCTTGGCCTTGTTCAGGGCCTGGGCACGGGTATCGGCACTCAGGCGCAGGCTGTAGCTGGCCGAACCGGTACCGCGCGAGCTGGCGGTCTGCGCGGCGACCGGCGAGGCCACCGCCAGGGCGATGAGGATGAGCAGGATGGTACGCATCAACGACATGATTTGATCAACTCCTGGAGGGCTTGGGTCTGTTGCTGCAGCGGGCGTCCGCCCGGCTTCTGCTCGTCCAGCCAGGCGCGCGAATCGGCACGCTTGGCGGCGGCGCCGGCGAAGGCATCGAAGCCGGCCAGCAGGGTTTCGTAGCTGGCCGACCACTGGTCGACCTGCCACTGCGTGACCGGCACCACCTTGGTGGCGCCCTTGCGCAGCGGTTGTTCGAAGTACACCTTGCCGGAGAACGGCTCGGTGACCTTGGCAGTGAAGAAGGCGCCGAACAGCATCGTCTTCATCGCCGGCGTTTCACTGATGACGCCGTTCTTCAGCGCATCCACCTGCAGGCTGATGACGTAGTCCGCTTCGGGGATCTTCAGCTGGTAGACCTTGCCGTCGGCAAAGCGCGCCGCCATGGCACCGCCGATCGCCTGGCCCGAGGCCGGCGGCAGCAGGCCGACACCGGTATTGGACGACAGCGTCTTGGACAGTTCATGGGCAAGCGTGGCACGCAGCGGACCGGCCCACTTCGGGTCGGGCAGCTTGGCCAGCGTGGCGTCGGAGAGGGTCACCGCACCCACCTGCAGGCGACGCGTGGCCGCTTCCGGCAGTTTGGCCTGCGCCAGGGTCGTGGCCAGCACCTGCGACAGGCTGGTATCGGCACCGCCGTACAGCAGATCGGCGACGATCGCGTCGATGTCGTCGCTGTCCGGGCGGTACTCCTGCACGTCGATGCGCTGCAGGGTGAGCGGATAGGAGGCGATCACCTGGCGCTCGCGGAAATCGAAGAACAGCGCCTGCAGGGCCACTTCCACCAGCACCTTGTACTGGTCGCCGATCGGTTCGACCGACACCAGTTCGCGGTCCAGCGCAGCGGCCAGCACCACGGCACTGGTAGTGCCATCGAGCATCGCCACCGGCTGGTCGATCAGCTCCAGGTTGGCCGGCGCGCGGCGCTTGAGCGCCTGTGCCAGGGTCTGGTTGAGCGGAATCAGGCCACGCTTTTCCAGCACGGCGTGCGCATGCGGGGTGGTCGCCTGTACGGCGGCGGCGTCAGCGGTATAGGCAAAGCCGGCCCAGTAGGCCTGCTGCGATTTGTCTGCGGCCTGGCTGGCCAACGGCCATACGGCCAGGCACAGGGCATAGGCAAGCAGGCGCGCAAAAGCGCGCGGTGCGCTCTTCGTCCTTGAAAACATCCAACCGCTCCTCGGTCATGACACACGAAAGACAGGCGTGAACACGCCCGCTGGGCGCGAAACATAGCCGCTCCGGGGCAAACCGACAAGTGCTGACCTTGTCGGCTTCAATTTTCCGGCGGCAGGCCGGCCCGTTGCCGCAGCAGGGTCCGCTCTGCCTGGTTCTGGCTCAGGGCCGCTGCCGAGGCGAATGCGTCACGTGCATCCTGCTCCCGCCCCAGTTGCTGCAGCAGCTCACCCCGCACCACCAGCAGCGGTGCATAGCCCTGCAGGCGTGGCTCGTCCAGCAAGGGCTGCAACAGCGCCCACGCCGCGAACGTACCTTCGCTGCGCGACACCGCCACCACCCGGTTCAATGCCACCACCGGCGACGGCATCACCTGCAGCAACTGCGCATACAGTGCGGCGATCCGCGCCCAGTCGGTGTCTTCGGCGCGACGCGCACTGGCATGGCAGAAGGCGATCCGCGCCTGCAGCACATACGGATCATCGCCGCCGCCTGCCGACACCGCGCGCGCCAATACCTGCTGGCCGCGTTCGATCTGCAGCCAATCCCAGTGCGCCCGGTTCTGCTGGTCCAGCAGGATCGGCGCGCCCTGCGCATCCACCCGTGCCGCCGCGCGCGAGGCCTGCAGTTCCATCAGCGCCAACAGGCCAAGCGCCGGTGGCGCCGGCATCCGATGGGCCAGAATGCGCGCCAGCCGCAGCGCCTCGGCGCACAGTGCCGGTCGCATCCAGTCGTCGCCCGCACTGGCCGCGTAGCCTTCGTTGAATACCAGGTAGATCGCTTCCAGCACCGACGCCAGCCGTTCCGGCAATGCATCGGCACGCGGCACTTCGTAGGGCACCTGCTTCTGCGCCAACGTACGCTTGGCGCGCACGATGCGCTGGGCGATGGTCGGCTCCGGCTGCAGGAACGCGCGGGCGATTTCGATCGTGGTCAGCCCGCCCAGCAGGCGCAGGGTCAGCGCTACCCGCGCGTCGGCAGGCAGGACGGGATGGCAGGCCACGAACATCAGGCGCAGCAGGTCATCGCCGATGTCATCTTCCAGGGCCTGGCTGTCGTCGGGCGCGGGCAAGGCGGCCGGATGCAGTTCCTCTCCCCATTGCGCATGCTGCTGCGCCACCCGCTGGTGCTGGCGCAGCACATCGATGGCACGGTTGCGCGCGGTGGTCATCAGCCAGGCTCCGGGATTGTCCGGGATGCCCTGCACAGGCCAACGCTCCAGCGCGGCCAGCCAGGTGTCCTGGGCCAGCTCCTCGGCGCGGCCGACATCACCGCCGAGCAGCCGCGCCAGGCGCGCGATCAACACCGGCGATTCCATCCGCCAGAGGGTGTCCAGGCGCTGGCTCAGGGCGGGCTCGTGCATGCAGCGATCACAGCACGCGGGCCCGGCCTGCACAAGCACCGGCATTCACGCGTCCACGATCGGCTTGAAGCCACCCCAGAACATGCGCTTGGTATCGAATGGCATGTCCTTGGGGCCGATATGCGCCAGCCGCGGGTCGGCCATGACCTTCTTGTTGATGCGATCACGCGCCGCGCGCGTGCGGAACACCACGAAGGCCACGATCACCGTTTCGCCCGGCTTGAGTTTCACCGCCTGCGGGAACGACGTCGATTTCCCGGGCTGCACGTCATCGGCCACGCATTCCATGTACTGCAGCGCGCCATGGTCCTTCCACACCGCGCCGGCCTGGCGGGCAAGGCGGCGATAGGCCGCCACCTTGTCCTGCGGGCACGGCAGCACGTAAGCGTCCACGTAAGCCATGGGGAGTCTCCCTGCGGTGGCCGGTCAGCCCGGCTCGCCGTCCATGTGTGCGATTTCCCAGAGATGCCCATCCAGGTCCTGGAAGCCGCGCTGGTACATGAAGCCGTAGTCGCGCGCCGGCTGCGGTTCGCTGGCACCGGCGGCCAGCGCCTTGTCCACCATGGCATCCACCGCCGTGCGGCTGTCGGCCGACAGGCAGGTGATCACTTCGGTCTGCGTGTGCGCATCGGCGATGCCCTTGGCGGTGAACTGCTGGAAGAACGGCTTGACCAGCAGCATCACGAAGATGCTCTCGCTGACCACCATGCAGGCGGCGTTCTCGTCGGTGAAAGCCGGGTTGAAGCTGTAGCCCAGCGCGGCGAAGAACGTCTTGGCTTTTTCCAGATCCTGCACGGGCAGGTTGACGAAGATCATCTGTGGCTGCGGTGTACTCATCGGTAAAGCTCCTTGCGATGGATGGAGAGAAGGAAAATCAGGGCTGCTTCATGCAGTTGACCATCCAAGGCTTGCCGTAGCGGTCGATCAACATGCCCCAGCGGTGCGCCCAGAAGGTTTCGGCGATCGGCATCTGCACCTGGCCGCCCTCGGCCAGGGCCGCGAACACGCGTTCGGCTTCTTCAATGCTGTCCACGTCGACGTTGATGGTGGTGGAACCACCCTCGCCTCCACCGGGGCCATCGGCCGCCATCACGATCGCGCTGCCGATCTCCAGCTGGCTGTGGGCCACATGGTCGAGCGTGTCTGCCGGCATCTCATTGCAGCCCGGCGAACCGTCGGACGGCGGCATGTCGCGGTACTTCATTTCCGACGTGACCTGGCCGCCGAGTGCTTTCGCATAGAACGCCATCGCGTCGTGGGCCTGGCCGCTGAAGCCGAGGAAGGGAATCAGTTTCATGGGAATACTCCGTCGATTGGGATGAATGCGCGGCCGTACTCAGGCGCGGTCGAGCTGCTCACGCAGACGCTGTTCCTGCTGCTGTAATTCAGGGGTGAAGGCTTCGCCGAAGTCTTCGGCCGAGATCAACGGACGCAGTTCCAGCGCACCGCCCGCACTGAAGGGCGCACGACTGGCCCATTCGGTGGCCTCGTCCAGCGAGCGCACCTCCCATAGCCAGAACCCGGCGATCTGCTCGCCGGCCGGGCCGAACGGGCCGGTCTCGACCCGCGGCGTACCGCTGCCGAAATGAATACGGCGGCCGCGCTGGGTGGCATGCAGGCCTTCCCCGGCGAGCATGATGCCAGCGGCCACCAGTTGTTCGTTGTAGGCGCCCATGGCGGCCAGTTCCTGTTCACTGGGCATGCGCCCGGCCTCGGAATCGGCGTTGGCTTTGACGATCACCATCACTTTCATTGCGGTCTCCGCTGGGCTGCGGGTGCGTGCCCTTCTCTCTTACAACGAACCACGGTCGCGGGAATCGACACACTCGTGCGAATTATTTTTCCTGCGGAGAGCGCGCCTTCGGCGGGGATCGGCGAACGGCGGGGCCCCTCCGTGGTGGAAGCACAAGCACAAGCATGAGCCATGGGATTGGCCGGGAGGGTAGGCGGGTCGGGGGACGCCGTGAACCCATCCCTGGGGGCTTGGCCGCGGCATCCATGCCGCGGACACCCCCGCCCCGCCTACCCACCCGGCCATGGACAGGTTCCGGTCTCCGATCCACCACGGGAAGATCAAGAGAAAAGGCAGAAGCAACAGCAACAGCAGCAGCGGTTGGCTGGCTGCCTTGGCCTTGCGAGCGGAGCGACCCGCTTTCGCCTTTTCCTGTGATTTCCCGTGGTGGACGCCGCAGGAACCTGTCCGTGGCCGGGCGGGTGGGTTGCGCAGGGGCGTAAGCGCCATGGATGGCGCGCCCGAGCCTACAGGGATGTATTCACGGCGTCCCCTGCGCAGCCCACCCGCCCGGCCAACCCACAGAGATGCAGCTCTTCACGACCAACCGCCACCACGGAGGGGCCCCGCCGTTCGCCGATCCCCGCCGAAGGCACGCTTCCCGCTCTGCCTTTCGCAGTGCAGCATGCCCCCGCGCAAACCTGCGCGATCATGGACCCCCGCCCCCGCCAGGACTCCGCCATGCAGCAGTACCTGCTTCTGATCTACATCGACCCGTCACTGCTGCGCACCCTGCCCATCGACGACTTCAATACGTTGATGCGCGACTGCCTCGCCCATGCCGACAAACTGCAGGCCGAAGGCACGTTGCTGGCCGCGCAGAAACTGCAGCCGATCGAATCGGCGCAGACCCTGCGCGTGCGCGATGGCCACAGCCGGGTGCTCGATGGACCCTTCGCCGAAACCCGCGAACTGCTGGCCGGCTTCAACCTCATCGTCGCCCACGACCGCGATGAGGCCATGCGTATCGCGCAGGGCTTCCCGTGGGCACGCTTCGGCAGCATCGAGGTGCGGCCGCTGGAAGACATGGACGCCGAGCGCGAACGCTGCGGCGCCCCCGCTGCGGCTATGGCAGCAGCCGTACCCTGATCTCGCGCGGGCCTACGCCTTCGTTGCCGCTGTAATCGCGCGCGCTGGCACGCACGATGTACTCGCCCGGCGGCAACGCCGCCGGCTGCCAGCGACCGGTTTCCATCAGGCCATCGCGCACGGTGTTGGTCACCAGATAACGGAAGCGGGTGACCGCACTGCCGTGCACGGTGATGCCGCTGTCGGGCGCGTAAGCCACTTTCACCGCCTGCTTCTGCGGCGGCATGCGGTTGAAGACGATGTTCCAGCGCGGTTGCTCGTAGCCCTGCAGTGGCTGCCCGGCGGCATCCAGGATCTGGTAGCCCACCTGGTACGGCCCCAGCCGGCGACGCGGCAGGTTGTTGTCCACCTGGTCCCAGGCTTCCACCACGATCTGCACGCCGCGTCCCTGCCGGGCCAGCAGCACCACGCCATCGCTGCCGGCAGCCAGCGGCTGGTCGTTGTCATCCAGCAGCGCCACATCGGTGATGCGCGGTGCGAAGTGGTCCGCGTAGTCCTTGAACCCGAGCGCCACCGCATTGGTCTCGAAACCGCCATTGCCCACGGCCAGGTGCACGTGCGCCTGGTTGTTGATGCTGCCCAGACGGTCGCCCACGTGGATGCGCGTACCACGACGCACGCGGATGCGCTCCAGCGTGCCGTCTTCGGCGTACAGCGGCTGCCAGCGCGCGTCGAACGGTTCGCCGCGTGGCGTGCGGCCGACGCGCATGTGGATGTACTTCAACCGGTCCACGGCCAGGCCTTCAGCCTGCCCGCCCAGGTTCCAGGCGGCAATCGGGCTGCTGATCTTGCCCTCGGCAATCGCCAGCACGGTCTGGCCGACATCGCCGCGCACGTCAAAGCCGCCGTGCAGGTGATGGCGGCTCTCACCCTGGAAGGTGCCGCGCACTTCGCCGAGCGTGCCGACTACTTCATGCCAGCCATCCTGTGGTGCCAGTGGCCAGCGCCCGCCGCTGTCCGGCAGCGCCGCATCGGAGGCCGGCCCGACCAACGCCGGTGCGGGCAGTTCACCCACCGGCAGCGGGCGCAGGCGATGCAGGCGATAGCCTGCGGAGTCGGCCACCAGCAGAGCACCGTCGGCCTCCACGGCCAGGCCACTGGGCCGCGCCAGGCGTGGGAGGCGGTCATTGCCCAGCAGCGCCAGTTGATGGCCCTGCGGGGTCACCTGCACGATGCGCCCGTCCAGGTCACCCACATACAGCACACCGTCGTGCGTGGTGGCCAGTGACAGCGGACCGTTGATGACCTCACCCTTGCCGACTGCAGTGCTGACCATGCCATCGGCGCCGACGCGGCGGATCGCGTTGTTGAACAGATCGGCGACCAGCAGTGCGCCGTGCGCATCGAAGGCCAGCGCCACGGGCGTGTCGAAGCGCGCGTCGGTACCGGGCGCATCGGCGAAGCCCGGGCGGTCGCCGCCGGCCAGCGTACGCACGTTGCCATCGGTACCGATCACGCGGATGCGGTCGTTCCAGGTATCGGCCACATAGACCTGTCCCTGCGCATCCACGGCGATGCCCATCGGTCCATCGAAACGCGCCTGTGCAGCGGGACCATCGGCGAAGCCCTGCTGGCCGCCGGCCAGCGTCGTCACCTGTCCGTCGGTGCTGATGCGCCGGATCGCATGATTGCCGGTGTCCGCCACATACAGATTGCCCTGTGCATCAGCGGCAATGCCCGAAGGGGTGTTGAAACTCGCCTGCAGGGCAGGCCCATCAACACGTCCTTCGCCCTGCCCCGCGACCGTTTCGATACGGCCATCGGGCAGGCGGCGCCGGATGCGGTTGTTGTCACCGGCATCGGTGAAATAGACGCTGCCGTCGGCACTGCCCAGCAGTGCGTAGGGATCGGCGAAGCGTGCCTGCGCCGATGCGCCATCGCGATCACCCGGATGGCCGTCGCCGGCCAGCAGCTCGATCTGTGCGGTCCACGCCAGCGGCGTGGGTAGTGGGCCTGTCGGCGCCTGCGGGCCGGAGGTGGGGAACTCCCACCAGGTTGCCGCCAGGGCCACCGCTGTTGCCACCACCACCGCACCCACCGCCATCCCTTGCCACCGCGCCATCGTCCCGATTGCCTGTACTTGCATGAAGAGGCACGAACGATAATCGCTGCGCCCGTGCAGCGCCATGGCCGATGGTCAGGGCAATCTCACAGCGCTTGTCCTGCGCTGCCACAGCAGGTTCAATGTCCGTTCCATGGACGGAGGCCCACCATGCCCCGCTGTACCCCACTCCTTGCGCTGCTGCTTGCCGCGCTGACCAGTACGACCGCCTCGGCGAACGTGCCGCGGACGCCCACTTCTCCTTCGCAGCCTCCGTCCGATGCAGCGATGGATGCTTCGCATGCCGAGTACGCGCAGCAGTGGGATACAGCCATCGAGCAGTCCCGCAGTGGCAATACGCTCGCCGCGCTGATCGCCATGGAACGGCTGATGGACAGTCCGCTGCTGGCCGACTTCGATGCCGAGCGCCGGGGGCGCGCCGCGCAGTTTGCCGGCTGGACCGCCGCCAAGCAGAAGCAGCCCGCACTGGCGCGGCGCTATCTGCAGCAGGCACTGCAGGCATTGCCGGGCGATGCGCACATCCTGGCCACGCTGGTCTCGCTGGATCTCAATGATGACCAGCCGGCAGCGGCAGTCGAGCATCTGACACAGGCGCTGGCGCGTGCCGACGGCCCGCTGCCGATCGACCATCACGCCGTCAGCTACCTGCAGTACCACCTGCGCGAACAGCCCGTGCAGCGCATGGCGCTGCTGCAGGCACTGTTCGACAACGGCTGGAAGAGTGGCGGCATCGAACCCACCGGCCTGTGGCTGGATCTGGCGACGCTGCAGGCCGACAACGGTCGCGGCGATGCCGTACGGGCAACGCTGGCCCGCATCGACACCCCGGCCGAGCTGATCCGCTTGCGCAGCGACAAGCGTTTCGACCGCTACGTGGACCGTGCCGATGCACGCTTCGATCCGGTCAAGGCCGCGCAGGTCCATCTGGACGCCCTGCGCGTATCCGGCCTGCTGGACGGTGACCTGGATGCACGCCTGGTGGATTTCAGCAGCACGCTGCTGATGCTGGACCGCAACGAGGAAGTACTGGCGCTGACCGCTGATCTGGCCGAGGCCGTCGCGGAAGGACAATCGCCGTCCGCTGCCAAAGCGGAGTGGTTGGCGTGGCTGCTCAACAGCCGCATCGCAGCACTGCGACGCCTGGAGCGCACCGAGGAGGCGCTGGCGACGGCGAAGCTGGCCGCCCGCATCGGCGCATTCGGTCCGGATGGCCTGGAGCACCAGATGAACCTGGCCTTCGTGCTCAACTCACTTGGCCAGACGCAGGAAGCAGACGCTGCGATGGCCACATTGACCGATCTGAGCGGCTATGGCCAAGCGGCGCAGGCCTTGATCCGTTTCGCCGCCGCCCGCGAGCGTGGTGATGCCACCACTGCTGCCACAGCACGTGCGGTCATCGTCGCCCAGCGCCAGGGCGCTCGGCTCTTCTATCGCGAGATGCTGCTGGAAGAAGGCGATCTGGATGGAGCCGCAGCGGTGCTGATCGAGCAGCTGCGCTCGCCGCTGGAGCGCAGCGATGCGCTGGCCAGCCTGCAGGACATGCGCGTGTATCCCTCCTTGCCAGGCGATGTACGCATCGATGCGGCCTGGCGCGAACTCAAGCAGCGTGCCGACGTGCAGGCCGAAGTCTCGCGGGTCGGCCGCATCGAGCGTTACGACCTGGTGGGCAGCGCCACGTCGCGCTGAGCGCCGGCTACTTCGCCGGTACTTCGATACGGATGCCCATCGCCTCGCGATAGCGGGTGTACAGGGCCATCACCTTGTCAACGTAGGCCAGCGTTTCGGCATACGGTGGCACGCCCTTGTAGCGTGCCACCGCTCCGATGCCGGCGTTGTAGGCCGCCGCTGCCAGTGGACGGTCGCCGTTGTAGCGGCGCAGCAGCGCGCGCATGTAGCGGGCACCGCCGTCGATGGACTGCTGCGGCGAGAATGGATCGCGCACGCCGTATTCCAGCGCGGTATCGGGCATCAGCTGCATCACGCCCTGCGCGCCCTTGCTGGACACCGCCAGCGCGTCGAAGTTGCTTTCGGCATGGGCGATCGCCCGCAACCAGGCATCGTCGACACCGGTGGCCTTGGCCGCCGCCTTGAACTGTTTTGCGTGCTGGGCCAGCTGGGGCTTGCCGACCTTGCCGAGGCCTTCATGCGCCGGTTCGCCCGGTGGCGTGGCCACGGTGAACTTCAGGAATACGCGCGAGCCAGGCAGGTTGCGGGTGGAGTAGACCAGCTTGCCGTCCTGCTCGCGCTCGTACAGCACGCCACTGAACACGCCCATGTTGCCCCACAGGTTGGGGGTCTGCACGGCGCTGTCGTCGATCTCCTTTGGCGTGCAGCGCGAGCCGGGCTCCGGTGCGGTGGCCAGGCTGACCGTGTTGCCCTGGACGCAGCGGTAGACCGTGCGCGCAGCGGCCAGCCCTGGCCACAGGCCAGACAGCAGCAACAGCGCGACGAGGGCGGGACGGAGGGACATGGCGGCCGGATGATCCGGCGGCGGCCGCTAACAATGAGTGAATGGGGGTTTTCGGCCGGGCGGCGCCCGGCACCCGCAGAGGCAACGGCAACGGCAACGGCCGAAGCAACAGCAACTGCGGCATTCGGTGGGATGGCGGGGTGGGTCCGGTGGCGGGGGACGCCGTGAATCCGTCCCTGGAGCAACTGTGTTGAGAGAGGGGCCTCGGCCCCTCCGACAGTCACGCACGGTAGTGCCGGCCGCTGGCCGGCAGCCTTTTGGGGCACGCGCAGACTGGCTTCAGGCGGGGATCGATCCGCCTTGAGCGTCACGCATGCGGGCGTTGAGAATCACCAGCATCTTCCGCATCACCGCCACGATGGCTACTTTTCCTTCTTTGCCTCGGGCTCGCAGCGACTGGTAGAAATCGCGCAGTCGAGGTTCATGCCGCATGGCCGACATGCTGGCCATGTAAAGCACCTGACGGATCTCGGCCCTGCCGCCATGGATGCTTCGTTTGCCGCGCATGGTTCCGCTGTCGTGGGACATGGGTGCTACACCGACCAGACTGGCGATGGCCTTGCCGCTGATCTTGCCCAGCTCCGGCAGATAGCTGGCCAATACCCCAATACCGCCTGCAGGACAGGGCCCACGCCTTTCATCGACTTCAGTACCGCCAGCTGAGGTTGCTGGGCAACCTGCTCGGCAATCTGCTGTCCCAAACGCCCAACCATCCTCTGCAGGCGGCTGATGTTGGCTTGCAGCAGTCGGCGCAACTCACGATCGGTCACCATCTCCTGCTGCTGGCGCGCTACGGTCAGGGCTTCCATCGTCTGTCGACGCGCCCGCACAAATTCCCGCAGCTTTTGCTGCCAGGGCTCCAGTGGCTGATAGGCGGGCAGTTTCACCAAGGCCGCCATCTGCGCCAATGCATAGGCATCCAGACGGTCGGTCTTGGCCACCTGGCCCATTCCCTGGGCCAGCCTGCGAGCCCGCAGCGCGTTGGCACGGACCACCGCATGACCGGCGTTGTGCAGGAAGTTCAGTACTGACTGTTCGTAGCCCCCAGTGGCCTCCAGCACGATCTGGCTCACCGGATGTTTCCTCAACCAGAGATCCAATTCAGCGAAACCCGAAGCGCTATTGCTGACCTGCAGCACCTCTCCATCCGTCGTGCCGACATCCAGTTGGCGCTTGCTGACATCAATCCCGATCCCGTTCATCACCGGACTCCGTATAGTCTGGAAGGGTCGAGAGCTCCCCCGCTTGCCCAGTCTTATTACTGCGAGTGTCAGCTCCAGCAACTGTTCGGGCGGATCAAGGGAGATTCCGGCGTGGGCGCCAAGCTCCAAGGCGATCGTCGAGATCCAGGCTTACACGGCGGCCCACGCCGGCTCTCGACACCTACGCTGCCAGATTCCAATCAGATAAGGCTTGGCCGCCGCATCCATGCCGCGGACACCCCCGCAACCGGACCCACCCCGCCTTCGACAATTCCCCGCGACCTGGGAACGGTGTTCTGTGCTGCTGTTGGTGGGTGTCGACCTTGCGGCTGTTGGTGGGTGTCGACCTTGGTCGACACATGGATCCACGCCATGCGTGGATGGGACTCACCGAGGCCGTGAGATCTGTTGGCGAGGGTCTTCCCCGACTAGCGCGCCATCTTCCGCCGCAGCCAGTAGCCCGCGCCCAGCAGCACAAACCATGCAGGGCTGGCCACCAGCGCCTGGCGGGTGTCGGCCTGCAGGCTCAGCAGGACCAGCACGGCGGCGAAGAACAGCAGGCAGGCCCAGCACATCGCCACGCCACCGGGCATCTTGAAGATCGAGGCCGCGTGGCGTTCGGGGTAGCGACGGCGGTAGACCATGTAGGCCACTAGGATCAGCGACCAGACGAAGATGAACAGCACCGTCGCCAGGGTCGTCACCAAGGTGAAGGCGGTCACCAGATTGGGGATCAGGTAGATCAGCAGGGTGCCGCCCAGCAGGCACAGACAGGAGAACAGCAGGCCCCGTGCCGGCACCGCTGCGCGCGAGAGCTTGGACAGGCCGCGCGGAGCATGGCCTTCCTCGGCCAGGCCGAACAGCATGCGGCTGGTGGAGAAGATGCCGCTGTTGGCCGACGAGGTGGCCGAAGTCAGCACCACGAAGTTGATCAGGCTGGCGGCGGCGGGAATGCCGGCCAGCACGAACAGCTGCACGAACGGGCTCTTGTCCGGCACCACCTGGCGCCATGGGGTGACCGCCATGATCGCGATCAGCGCCAGCACGTAGAAGATGATGATGCGCACCGGGATCGAGTTGATCGCCTTGGGCAGGTTGCGCTCCGGGTCGGCCGTTTCCGCAGCGGTGGTACCCACCAGCTCGATGCCGACGAAAGCGAACACCGCGATCTGGAAACCGGCGAAGAAGCCGACCAGGCCCATCGGGAACATGCCGCCGTCATTCCACAGGTTCGACAGCGCTGCGGTATGCCCGCTGGGCGAGGTGAAGCCCCACGCCACCAGCCCGGCACCGGTGATGATCAGCGCGCAGATCGCCACGATCTTGATCAGCGCGAACCAGAATTCCATTTCGCCGAACAGCTTCACCGTCACCAGATTCAATGCCAGCAACAGCAGCACGCAGGCCAGCGCCGGTATCCATGCGTCCAGGCCAGGGAACCAGAACTGCGCATACGCGGCGATGGCGATCACATCGGCGATGGCGGTGACGATCCAGCAGAACCAGTACGTCCACCCGCAGAAGAATCCGGCCCACGGCCCGAGCAGATCGGTGGAGAAATCGATGAAGGATTTGTACTGCAGGTTCGAGAGCAGCAGCTCGCCCATCGCCCGCATCACGAAGAACAGCATCGCGCCGATGATCAGGTAGACGAACACGATGGACGGGCCGGCCAGGCTGATGGTCTTGCCCGAGCCCATGAACAGGCCGGTGCCGATGGCACCGCCGATGGCGATCAGTTGCAGGTGACGGTTGGACAGGCTGCGGCGCAGGTGCTCGGGGGGCGTGGCGGGCTCGGTCATGGGCGCGGGAAGAGGCGGGTGAAGCTTCCGACGGTAGTCCTCCGGCTGCCACAACACCAGCGCCGGACGGACCAGGACCGTCAACAAGTGTCGCCTTCACCACAATGTGACCCGTTACCGCATTTGTCCCATTCCGCCCAGCCCGGCGCCGTGTTCATATACCGCCATCGCCCAAGGACCGGCCCCGCCCATGTGCCCAGCCCTGCACACCTCTCTGGAGCCCCGGTCATGAGCCGACTGCGGGTCATCATCGGCGGCACCGTACTGGCCGTGCTGGCCGCTGCAGTGCCGATCGCGGTCATGGTCTATGCCACCTGGGACCGCGCCGTCAGCGTCGAGCAACAGCGCCTGCATGCCATCGCCGAGCGCAGCCTGCGCCGTACCGAAGTGTCCTACCAGGAAGCGCTTGCCGCATTGAAGTCGGCGGAGGCCACGGTGCTGCCGGCCTGCGGGGCCGAACACATCCAGCGCATGCAGACGCTGGTGATGACCACCCCGTCATCCGACCAGATGGGCTACTTCGAGGGCGGCAAGCTGCGCTGCACGTCGTGGGGCCCGTTCCTGCGGGATGTGGACCAGCCCACGCCGGACCACGTCACCAGCGATGGCGTCGGCATCACCGTGGACGTGCGCCCCGAGGCGGCGGGCCGGCGGCCGATGCTGTCCATCATGTACGGGTCGTACGACGTGCTGGTCGACCCCCGTCGCTTCGTCGACGTCATCGTCGATCCAGACGTGCGGCTGGCCCTGGCAAGCCCGGATGGACGGCTGCTGACCCAGCAGGACGGCATGGACCCGACCCTGTTGCAGAAACTGCTGCGCGAACCCGGCGAGGGCCTGGACCGCGACACGCTGTACGCCAGCGCGCGCAGCGGGGAATGGCTGGCGATCGCCACCGCTCCACGCACCGCGCTGGCCGCTACCTTCCGGCAGCAGGCGTGGTTGTTCGTGCCCTTGGGGCTGCTGATGGCCGCCGCCGGTGCCGGCCTGGTGATCTGGCTGTCGCGACGACGGCTGTCGATGCGCGGCGAGCTGCGCATCGCCATCCGCCGCCGCGAACTCTATCTGCATTACCAGCCGATCATCGAACTGGATACCGGCATCTGCGTCGGCGCAGAGGCACTGGTGCGCTGGCAGCGTCCCGACGGCACGCAGGTGCGTCCGGACCTGTTCATTCCCCTGGCCGAGGAGGCCGGGATGATCGCCGCCATCACCGACCTGGTGATCGAGAACGTGGTTGCCGACATGCGTGAACTGCTGGCCGAGGATCGCAGCGCACACATCGCGATCAACCTGGCGGCCGAGGACATCAGCAGCGGGCGGGCGCTGAAGGTGATCTCGCAGCGCATGGCCGGCAGCGGCATCCTGCCGCAGCAGATCTGGCTGGAGGCCACCGAACATGGCTTCCTCGACATCGACCGTGCGCGCACCATGCTGGCGGCGGCGCGACGCGCGGGTCACAGCGTGGCCATCGATGATTTCGGTGTCGGCTATTCCAGCCTGCAGTACCTGCAGCAGCTGCCGTTGGATGCACTGAAGATCGACAAGTCCTTCATCGATGCGATCGGCACCGAAAGCGCAACCAGCCCGGTCACCCCGCACATCATCGGCATGGCCCGCGAGCTGGGCCTGTGGGTGGTGGCTGAAGGCGTGGAAACCGAAGCGCAGCTGGCCTACCTGCACAGCCAGCACGTGCAGTTCGGCCAAGGGTGGTTGTTCTCGCGGCCGTTGCCGCGCGATGAGTTCATCGCTTTCCATCGCAAGCGCCAGCAGCAGTACGGCGCGGCGCGGGAGCACATGCAGAATCCGCGTAGCGTACCGTTCGAGCGCGAGCAGGCGGGGGAGGAGTAGTCAGCGAACGGCGCGGCTCCTCGTGGTGGGTCGCTAAGAGCGGTTCGTGGGTTGGTCGGGCGGGGTGGATACGCGGGGGACGCCGTGAATCCCCAGACCTGCCCAGCCGCTGGCGGCTGTGCGTTCGAGCGCCTGCGAAGCAGTGCTTCGCAAGCAAAGCGCCCTCACCCATGGAGCAACTGTGTTGAGAGAGGGGCCTCGGCCCCTCCGACAGTCACGCACGGTAGTGCCGGCCGCTGGCCGGCAGCCTTTTGGGGCACGCGCAGACTGGCTTCAGGCGGGGATCGATCCGCCTTGAGCGTCACGCATGCGGGCGTTGAGAATCACCAGCATCTTCCGCATCACCGCCACGATGGCTACTTTTCCTTCTTTGCCTCGGGCTCGCAGCGACTGGTAGAAATCGCGCAGTCGAGGTTCATGCCGCATGGCCGACATGCTGGCCATGTAAAGCACCTGACGGATCTCGGCCCTGCCGCCATGGATGCTTCGTTTGCCGCGCATGGTTCCGCTGTCGTGGGACATGGGTGCTACACCGACCAGACTGGCGATGGCCTTGCCGCTGATCTTGCCCAGCTCCGGCAGATAGCTGGCCAATACCGCCTGCAGGACAGGGCCCACGCCTTTCATCGACTTCAGTACCGCCAGCTGAGGTTGCTGGGCAACCTGCTCGGCAATCTGCTGTCCCAAACGCCCAACCATCCTCTGCAGGCGGCTGATGTTGGCTTGCAGCAGTCGGCGCAACTCACGATCGGTCACCATCTCCTGCTGCTGGCGCGCTACGGTCAGGGCTTCCATCGTCTGTCGACGCGCCCGCACAAATTCCCGCAGCTTTTGCTGCCAGGGCTCCAGTGGCTGATAGGCGGGCAGTTTCACCAAGGCCGCCATCTGCGCCAATGCATAGGCATCCAGACGGTCGGTCTTGGCCACCTGGCCCATTCCCTGGGCCAGCCTGCGAGCCCGCAGCGCGTTGGCACGGACCACCGCATGACCGGCGTTGTGCAGGAAGTTCAGTACTGACTGTTCGTAGCCCCCAGTGGCCTCCAGCACGATCTGGCTCACCGGATGTTTCCTCAACCAGAGATCCAATTCAGCGAAACCCGAAGCGCTATTGCTGACCTGCAGCACCTCTCCATCCGTCGTGCCGACATCCAGTTGGCGCTTGCTGACATCAATCCCGATCCCGTTCATCACCGGACTCCGTATAGTCTGGAAGGGTCGAGAGCTCCCCCGCTTGCCCAGTCTTATTACTGCGAGTGTCAGCTCCAGCAACTGTTCGGGCGGATCAAGGGAGATTCCGGCGTGGGCGCCAAGCTCCAAGGCGATCGTCGAGATCCAGGCTTACACGGCGGCCCACGCCGGCTCTCGACACCTACGCTGCCAGATTCCAATCAGATAAGGCTTGGCCGCCGCATCCATGCCGCGGACACCCCCGCGTACCCACCCCGCCCGACCCGGGACAGATCTCTGCGGCGTTCCACCACGTAAGAGAGAAGAGAAAAACAACAGCGGGTCGCTGCGCTCGCACGTTCTGTTCTCTGTAGTGCCGGCCGCTGGCCGGCAACCCCGGCAACTCCGTCACCGATGATCGACGCCTACGCCCAGGCCTTCGGACGAGCCCACAGCCAGGCTGCACACACCGCCAGCAGCAGCAACGGCAACCAGGCCAGGTGCTGTGCGCCGCTGGCCTGCAGCATCAGGCCGCCGCCGACGCCACCGGCGGCGATGGCCAGGTTCCAGCCGGTTACCAGCATCGATTGCGCGAGGTCGGCAGCGGCGCCGGCGCGGCGGGCCAGTGCGGTCTGGAACAGGGTTGGCACGGCACCGAATGCGACGCCCCACAGGATCGTCACCAGCAGCAGCACGCCCGGCACGCTTGGCCACAGCAGCAGCGAAACCACCGCCAGCACGAAGCCGATCACGCTGGCCCATACCAGCGCGCGCAGATGGCGGTCCACGCCCCAGCCGGCAATGGCGATACCCACGATCGCGGCGATGCCGAACGCCAGCAGCAGCCGGTCCAGCCAGCCGCCCGCGCCGGCCTGCACCGCCAACGGCTCGATGTAGGTGTACAGCACGTTGTGCGCCAGCACGTACAGCACCATCACCAGCAGCGTGCTGCGGATGCCGGGCATGCGCCAGACCGAACCCAGCGACATGCGCCGGCCCGCGCCGGCCGCCGGCAATGCGGGCAGCGCCCATCGCGCGTAGCCGAGCAGCAGCACCGCCAGCACGCTCATCAACGCGAACGCCCAGCGCCAGCCGATCTGCTGGCCCAGCAACGTACCGGCAGGCACCCCCAGCGACAACGCCAACGGCGAGCCGATCATCGCCACCGCGATCGCCCTGCCCTGCAGTTCCGGCACCACCATGCGCGCGGCGTAGCCGGCCACCAGCGACCACAGCAGGCCCGCGCCCACGCCGGCCAGGAAGCGCGCCACCAGGGTCAGCACGTAGTCGTGGCTGAGCGCGGTCACGGTGTTGACCACCATGAAGCCGGCAATCGCCGCCAGCAGCAGCGGACGACGCGGCAGGCGCTGGGTCAGCGCGGTCATCGGCAGCGCAGCCAGCAGCGAGCCCAATGCGTACACACTGACCAGTTGGCCTGCCGCCGCGTCGCTGACGCCGAGACTCTCGCCCATCGGCCGCAGCACGCCGGCCGGCAGCGTTTCGGTCAACAGGGTGATGAAGCCACCACCGGCCAAGGCCAGCAGACCACGCCACGGCAATCGCGTTGCCTCACCGGCCGGTGCCCCGGCATCGATCGCGTGGCCGCTCATCGCGCCGTCTCCAGATCGGCGTACACCGCATCGCGCAGTTCATCCACGAACGCGCCGTGCATGCCTTCGTACAACGTGTTGGTCAGCGCGACCACGCTCAGGCCGCGCGCCGGATCGACGAACCAGCTGTGGCCGTAGGCACCGCCCCAGCGCCATGTGCCCACCGTCTGCGGTGTGCCGCTGGCTGCGGCATCACGCAGCACGGCAAAACCCAGGCCGAAGCCCCAACCGGGCGGATCGATCGGTCCCAGCTCGCCCAACTGAGGCATTCCCATCTGTGCCATCAAACTGTCGGGCAGCAACTGTGAGGCACGCGAATCACGCAACGCCTCCAGCACGGTCATCACCTCATCAGCGGTGCCCACCAGCCCTGCACCGGCCGACGGATAACGGTGTGGATCGGTCGCACGTGCCAAGCTGTATTCGATGCCCACCGAGCCCTCGAAGGCAGGCACCACCTCGCCCTCCTGCAAGCGATGCGGCTGCGGCAGGTCACTGACATACGGCGTCGCCAGGCGGCCACCGTCGCTGGTGGCAAACGCGGTGTCGCGCAGGCCCAACGGCTGCGCCAACAACCGGTCGAACAGCACCTGCAGCCTTTCGCCAGTGGCCGCTTCAGCCACCGCGCCCGCTACATCCACGCCCAGCGAGTACAGCCACTGGCTGCCCGGCGCGAACAACAGCGGCGCCTGCGCGATGCGCTGCACGTTCTGCTGCAGCGTCACCGCGTTCGCGTCCATCCCATCGCTTACGCCCGCCTGCGCGTAAGGCCCCTCGGCGTCGGCTTCCAGGAAGCGATAGCCCAACCCACTGCTGTGGCTGAGCAGCTGGCGCAGGCTGATCGATGGCTGGCTGCCATCGGCCAGTGCCGGGCGGAACGCCGGCAACCAGCGCTGCACCGGCGCATCCAGGTCGAGCACGCCCTCGGCAACCAGGCGCAGGATCACCGTGGTCAGCAGCGGCTTGCTCACCGAAGCCAGCCGGAACAGGTGGTCGCGGTGCATCGGCGTATTCGATTCACGATCGGCCAGGCCACTGGCGCTGGCATGGCGAAGCACGCCGTGCTCGCGCACCAGCACCACCGCACCGATCAGGCGCTGCGGATGCACGGCCTGCAGCAGCGCGCTCACCGCGGGCAATGTCGGTGCAGTTTCAACAGGAAGGGCAAGTGTCATCGGGGTGATCCGTGGGGAGAGGCCCGCCACGGTAGGCAGCTTCGGCGCCCGCAAAAAGCGGGGCCGGGCTCCGCGCATCATGGACCGCAAGGTCCGCAATCGGCATCATGCCCGGAACCCCTGGGCCGCACCGACCCGCCAAGCGCCCGCACTGCACTGTTGCACCGGCTGCGTCACCGGGCCTGCCGACCGCCGCCTACCCTGCCCTCTTTCGCAGCGACCTTCCCCATGTCCGTCCTCGACAACCTGGCCAACCTGCAGACCTTCGTCCACGCCGCGGACACCCGCAGCTTCGTCGACACCGGTCGCGTGCAGGGCATCTCCGCCTCGGCCGCCGGCAAGTGCGTGGCCCGGCTGGAACAGGCGCTCGGTGTACGCCTGTTCCACCGCAGCACGCGCAGCATCACCCTCACCGCCGAGGGCCAGCTGTTCCTGGCGCGCTGCCGCCGCATCCTCGACGAGCGCGACGCAGCACGCACCGAACTGGCCCAGCAACATGCAACCCCCAGCGGCACCCTGCGCATCAGCCTGCCGCTGGTAGGCGACCTCACCCTGCCGTTGATGGCGGAATTCATGGCCGCCTATCCCGACATCCGCCTGGAGCTGGATTTCTCCGATCGACTGGTCGACGTCATCGAAGAGGGATTCGATGCCGTGCTGCGTGTCGGCGAGCCCAGCGACTCACGTCTCACCGCGCGCCGCCTCGGTGTGTTCCCACGCCGCGTCGTCGCATCACCGGCGTACCTGCAACGGCATGGCACGCCGCAGGTGCCGGCGGACCTGCTGCAGCACCGCCTGCTGCACTACCGCTTCCCCAGCAGCGGCAAACTCGAACCGTGGCCGATCCTCTGGCCCGAGGGCGACACGGCACAGGAACTGCCGGTGCACCTGGTCGCCAACACCATCGAGGCGCGGGTGGCACTGGCACTGCGCGACGGTGGCCTGGCGTTCGTGCCAGTGCATTCGGTACGCGATGCACTCGCTGACGGCCGGCTGGTCACCGTGCTTGATGAGCACGTGCATTCCTGCGGCACGTTCCACCTGCTGTGGCCGTCGGGCCGCCACGTACTGCCGAAGCTGCGGGTGTTCATCGAATTCGTCGGCGCGCGGCTGGATACGGTGCCGTAACGCGGCACAGCGGCCGCGACCATTCAGCTCACGGCGCTATACTGCGCACTCATTCCTCCAAGAGGCTCGCGACCAATGCGCCAGTGATGCCGCCGTCTTCGCACTAGACGGCCCGACTCTTCCCGCCCCTGCGCGCAGGGGAGAACCAGGCATCCATGGAGGTCGCATGACTTCGTATTCCCTCACGCTTGATCGCGTGTCGTATCGGTTGGCCGATGGCCGACCGCTGTTTTCCAATCTGTCCTTTTCCTTCGAACCGGTGGCCACTGGTCTGGTCGGCGCCAACGGCGTCGGCAAGAGCGTGCTCGCGCGCCTGCTCGCTGGCCAGCTGTCGCCCGACGAGGGTCAGGTGCACCGCAGTGGCCAGGTATTCCTGTTGCCTACGCCCGGCTATCCGCCACGTGGCACGGTCGGCGAACTGGCCGGCGTGGGCGCCGAACTGGCGGCGCTGGCGCGCATCGAAGCGGGCAGCGTCGATGCAGCGGACTTCACCTGCATCGGCGACCGCTGGAACCTGCGCGAACGCCTGCAGCAGCAGTGGCAGGCAATGCAGCTGCCGGCCGACCTTGATCCCGCGCAACCCGCCGCGCGGCTCAGTGGTGGCCAGGCGATGCAGGTCGCCCTGTCTGGCGCGTGGGCCAGCGGCGCAGACTGGCTGATCCTCGACGAACCGAGCAATCACCTCGATGCCCATCACCGCCGCCAACTGTATGCACAGCTGCAGCGATGGCAGGGCGGACTGCTGGCGATCAGCCATGACCGCGCCCTGCTCTCGCAGATGACGCAGATCGTCGAACTGGATGCGCACGGCCTGCATCGTTACGGCGGGCCATGGCAGCACTATGCCGACACGCGTGCCGCCGAACGCGAGGCCGCCGCCGCCCAGCTTGACCACGTCCGCGCCCAGCACCGGCAGCAGCAACGCAGCGCGCGCGAGCAGCACGAGCGCCAGCAGCAGCGCCAGGCACGCGGTAACCGCGAGGCGCGCGAGGCCAACCAGGCACCGATCCTGCTCGGTCGGCAGAAGCAGCGCGCCGAAGCCAGCCACGGGCGCGCGCAGCAGATCCAGAGCGATCGCCTGCAGGCCAGCGCCGCGCAGGTGCGCGCTGCCGCCGCAGCGGTGCACGTGGCGCCGGAACTGGCGTTGTTCAGTGGCGAAGGCGAGCGTGGCCAAGCCCGTTTGCTGCAGGCGCACGACCTGGTATTGCCGCACGGCTGTCGTGCGCCACTGCAGCTGGACGTCCGCCGGGGCCAGCGCATTGCCGTGGTCGGCGACAACGGCAGCGGCAAGTCGACGCTGTTGCGCGTGCTGGCCGGCGAGCTGCCCGCAGATAGTGGACAGGTACATCGGCATGCGCCATTGGCCCTGCTCGACCAGCAGCTGCTGAATCTGCGCAGCGAAGAGAGCATTCTCGACGCGGTGCAGGCTGCCCATCCCACGGCCGATCCGGCTGAGCTGCGCACGCGGTTGGCGTTGCTGGGCCTGGATGCACAGCGCATCCAGCGCCCGGCCAGCAGCCTCAGCGATGGAGAGCGGGTGAAAGGTGCGCTGGCCAGCGTGCTGTATGCCGACCCTGCCCCGCAGCTGCTGTTGCTGGACGAGCCGGGCAACGCGCTGGACCTGGCCGCGCTGCAGGCGCTGGAAGAACTGCTGGCGGCATGGCCGGGGGCATTGTTGATGGTCAGCCATGACACCCACCTGCTGCAGGCGTTGCGGCCAACGCAGGTGCTGCAGGTCGGTGATGCAGGTTGGCAGTGGCGCGATGCGTTGTAGAGCCGAGCCCATGCTCGGCTCCTGCCGGCTGGCATCCACGCATGGCGTGGATCTACTGGCTGGCCGAGCATTCATCCACGCATGGCGTGGATCTACTCATCCACGCTTCCACACCGGGAATACCTGCGGCATCTGCTGCCACAGCAGGGGTCCGGCCTGCAGTTCGTCGTCGTTGAGCAGGCATGCGTCCAGCGCATTCCGCACCATGCGCTCGTCCATGTGCACGCCAATCACCACCAGTTCCTGACGGCGGTCACCCCACAGCGGGTGCCACAGGCGTGCCATCGCCGCGTGCGCGGCCGCGTCCGGGAATTCCTGTGCATCGGGCAACGGCGCGCTCCAGCAGTCGGCCTGCTGCCGGGCCCAGCCCAGATCGCTGTAAGGCAGTGGCGTTGGCGGCAGCAGCGGCGTGGTGTCCTCCTGTCCGGCACGTACACGCTCTCGCGCCGCATACCAGAAGCCCGCCGCCTGGGTGCGCGTGGCCGCGCCCACGCTGTTCAACTCGCCCACCCAGTCCATGCGGTTGGCCAGCCAGAACCAGCCCTTGCTGCGGATCACCCCGGGCATGCCGTGCTGCAACGTGCGTGCGAAGCGGGCTGGGTGGAACGGCCGTCGCGAGCGGTAGACGAAGCTGGCAATGCCGTACTCCTCGGTTTCCGGTGTGTGCTCGCCGCGCAGCTCCTTCACCCAGCCGGGAGCCTGCTGCGCACGATCGAAATCGAAGCGACCGGTATCCAGCAGCTCCGCAAGCGGCACGTCGCCGAACGCGGACAGCAGCAGCTTCGCGTCGCGGTTCAAGCCGCGCAGCACCGCCAGCGTGTCCTGCAGCACTTCGTCGTCCACCTGGTCCACCTTGCTGACCACGATCACGTCGGCGAACTCCACCTGCTCGCACAGCAGGTCGACCACGCCGCGATCATCGTCCGGCCCCGCCTGCTGGCCACGCTCGGCCAAGCGCAGCGTTGAACCGAAATCGGCCAGGAAGGCACTGCCATCCACCACCGTCACCATCGTGTCCAGCCGCGCGATATCGCTCAGGCTGAAGCCGTGCTCATCGCGCACCGCGAAGGTGGCCGCTACCGGCATCGGCTCGCCGATACCGGTCGATTCGATCAGCAGGTAGTCATAGCGGCCGCTGTCGGCCAGACGGCGGACCTCCTGCAGCAGATCATCGCGCAGCGTGCAGCAGATGCAGCCGTTGCTGAACTCCACCAGCGTCTCTTCGGTGCGACGCAGCTCTGCGCCACCATCGCGCACCAGCTGCGCATCGATGTTGACCTCGCTCATGTCGTTGACGATCACCGCCACCCGCAGGCCATCGCGGTTGCGCAGTATCTGGTTGAGCAGGGTGGTCTTGCCGGCACCGAGGAAGCCGGAGAGCACGGTGACCGGAAGGCGGCGGTCGGCGCGGGAAACAGTGTTCATGTCGGAGCGGGTTGGCTGCGGAACGGAAATGTTACTGTATAACAATTGTCGCGCAAGGAACCTCCTTACATGAAGTCGCCCTCAGCCGCCCTGCTTGATGCCGGGGCCGTCGCCCTGTCCAGCCTGTGCCTGCTGCATTGCCTGGCACTGCCCCTGCTGGCGGCCGCGCTGCCGCTGTTCGGCGTCTGGGCCGAAGCGGAATGGGTACACCTGGTCTTCGTGGCCATCGCGCTGCCGATGACTGGCTTCGCCCTGTGGCGGGCCGAACGCCGCCATCCTCTGCCCGCACTGGCGTGGCTGAGCGCCGGTATCGGCCTGGCGCTGTTGATGGCCGGGGCGCTGGCGTTGCCCTCGCACGCGTGGGAGACCCCGCTGACGGTCACCGGCAGCCTGCTGCTGGCCGCCACGCACATCTGGAACGCGCGCCACAGGCACCGGTAGTGCCGGCCGCTGGCCGGCAACTGCAGGCTACGTCCGCAGTTAATCAGGTTGCCGGCCAGCGGCCGGCACTACCCGGCTATTTGCCGTAACGCCGCAGCAGCTCCACCAGCACCTCGGCTTCGGCCGCCCGTTGGGCCGGGTCTTCCGCGCCCACCACGTGTTCCTGCAGGTGCTCGTGCAGCAGTTCCATCAACAGGCTGTGGGCAGCGCCACGCACGGCCGCCACCTGCACCAGCACGTCGGCGCAGTCGCCTGCCTCGCCCTCGGGCGTGTTCAACGCCTGCTCCAACGCCGCCACCTGGCCGCCGATGCGACGGACCCGGGTCAGCAGCTGCTTTCGATTCCTGTGTACATGCGCCATGGGCGGATCATATACCCTATGGGGGTATCCATCCATCACTTCCGCCATGCACCTGGACGCCCTCGCCGCTGCCCGCCGCCACGAACACCGCTTCGACGACGGCAACCCGCTGGCCGAACGCAATACCCGTCGCGCCATGTGGCTCACCGTCAGCATGATGCTGGTCGAGATCCTCGGTGGCTGGTGGTTCAATTCCATGGCCGTGCTCGCCGACGGCTGGCACATGAGCTCGCACGCGCTGGCGCTGGGCCTTTCGGTATTCGCCTACCGCTGTGCACGGCGCTATGCACACGATCCGCGCTTTGCCTTCGGCACCTGGAAGATCGAGATCCTGGCCGGCTACACCAGCGCCATCGCCCTGCTTGGTGTTGCCGCGCTGATGGCCGTGCAATCGCTGCATCGGCTGTGGGTGCCCGCGCCCATCCACTACAACGAGGCCATCGCCATTGCTGCAGTCGGCCTGGGCGTGAACCTGCTGTGCGCGTGGTGGCTGCACGACAGCCCCGGTCATGCGCATCACCATCATGGCCACGGACACGGACACGACCATGGCGATCATCATGGGCATGACCACGATCACTCCCACGGGCACGACCTCAACCTGCGCTCGGCCTACGTGCACGTGCTGGCCGACGCCGCCACCTCGGTGCTGGCCATCGTCGCCCTGCTCGGCGGCAAGCTGCTCGGCCTGACCTGGCTGGACCCGGTGATGGGCCTGGTCGGCGCGGTGCTGGTCACCGTGTGGGCGATCGGCCTGCTGCGCGACAGCGGCCGCATCCTGCTCGATGCGCAGATGGACGCGCCAGTGGTAGTCGAGGTGCGCGAAGTGATCGAGCAGGGTCCCTGGCCGGCACGCCTGGCCGACCTGCACGTGTGGCAGGTGGGGCGTGGCAAGTACGCCGTCGCCGCCAGCGTGGTCACCAGTGATGCCACGCTCGATCCGGACACCGTGCGCCAGGCGCTGGCGATCCATGAAGAGCTGGTGCACGTGACCGTGGAGATCCATCGCAGCACGTGACCCGGGCGGGGCGCGGTTCTTGCCGAAAATCTGTACCGGGCGCCACCGCGTGCTGCCTACACTGGCCGCACCTGCCCCGTCGGGACATCCCATGCGCGCGCTCCGCCTGCTGCTGCCCGCTGCCCTCCTGCTGCTGGTGGCCTGCTCCGGCGATACCCAGCTGCCGTTCTCTTCCGACCCGATGCTCGGCTGCTTCGCCACCAGCCCGCGCAAGTCCGCCGAGTTCCGCATCGAAAAGGAAGGAAGCCAGTACTTCGTGTCCTTCGAGCGCGACGGCCAATGGCAGCGCGAACCCAATTCGCTGTACAAGGCCAGCCGCAGCGACATCCAGCAGTACTTCCGCGACGACGCCGACCAGATCGACAGCGCGCTGATCCGCATGGCCGGCGGCTTCGGCATCTTCCACGTCAAGGACGGCGCCACGTTGAAGGCGCGGGCACGCGACAGCGACTACATGGCGCTGCTGTTGATCGGCGCGGGGCCGGTGTATGCGGTGAAGTGTCAGTAGCGGCCAGATTGCAATTCTTCCCATGGCCTCAGCGATGCCGCTGGCACACGCTGCCGGTTTCGAGGAGGAATACCGATGACCGTTCTTCTCCTGCTGGCCGCGATCGTTGCAAAGACCCAGGGTGCTTATGACGAGGTGCGTGAGGCCGATGACGGCGACGTCGTGGTGATGCGCACCTTCGACTGGGAAATCGAAGGGGAACGCGCCAGGCGTGTAACGGTGCATTGGTTGCTGCAGGAAGACGGCAGCATGCGCTACGACTTCGACCGGCAGCCCGCCGCCACCCAGGATGCCCATCGCCGATCGTGCGCGTTGCAGGGCATGCAGCCCTCACGAGGCGTCGGCTTGATCTCAGGAGAGGGAACCATCCACGGATTCAGCTGCACCGACCTGCGGTAGCGCCGCGCCCATGCCCGGCTCGGCTGCACAGCGCCTGCGGTACCATGCCCTCCCCCGAGCCACCCCTGTGCCCAACGTGCCCCATTACATCGGCCCCCTGCTGACCCGCGACAGCGCTGACACCCTGCGCCGTGCCCATGACAAGGGCGCCACCGAATGGCAGGGCTCGCTCGACCTGGGGCGCAGCGAAGAGGCCGCGCAGCTGGATGTCGAGGGTTTCACCTTCCGTGGCCAGCACTACCCGTGGCCGGGCAAGCTGAAGGACCGCACGCTGTACTACTGGGATGGCGAGGAGTTCTCCGCCCTCTCCCGCTTCAGCGGCTCGCTGATCAAGCTGGTGCCGACCGAATGGGGCGCACCGACCTTCGAGATCGACGGCATCAAGATGCTGCCGACCTCCAAGCTGTCGCCGTTCGAGGACGCGCGCCGCAAGGTCGAGTTGGTCGCCCCCGCAGGCAAGATCATCCTCGATACCTGCGGTGGCCTGGGCTACTTCGCCGCCTGTGCATTGGAGGCCGGCGTCGGCCAGATCCGCTCGTTCGAAAAGAACGCCGACGTGATGTGGCTGCGCACGCTCAATCCGTGGTCGCCCGATCCGGATTCAGCCGCCGCTGGCGGTCGCCTGCACTTCAGCCACGGCGACGTATCGCAGCAGATCGGACAGGTGGCCAGCAACAGCGTCGATGCGATCCTGCATGACCCGCCGCGCTTCGGCATCGCCGGCGAACTGTACTCGCAGGTGTTCTACGACCACCTCGCCCGCGTCATCCGCAAGGGGGGGCGCCTGTTCCACTACACCGGCGCGCCGAACAAACTGACCAGCGGCCGCGACGTGCCCCGCGAAGTGGCCAAGCGCCTGGAAAAGGCAGGGTTCAAGGCCGAGCTGGCGCTGGACGGCGTGCTGGCCATCAAGCGCTGAGCCTCACTCGCCATCCACCTTGGCCAGCTTCATCACCCACTTCGGCACTTCCGGCTCGCCGGCGTAGAATTCTTTGGGCTTGTTCTCGGCCATCGCCCAGCGGTGCAGCCAGCTCGGGCCGTAACGACCACTGTAGCCCTCGGCACCGCGTGCATAGGCAGGGTCACGCACCGCCTCCTGCAGCGACACGAAGCGATAGCCACGACGCTTGGTGGCCGCCACCAGCTCGGCGAACGCCGCTGCGTTGAGTTCGTTGGCATGCATCAGCCACACCTGTGGCACCGCATACCCCAGCAGCGCCAGCGACTGCTTCTCGTAGTAATCCACCTTGTTCAGCATGTACGGCACATAGCCCTTGCGCAGGCTCGCCAAGGTCGCCTCGCGCTCGGGTGAATCGGGCTGCTCGTTCATCACGTTGGCATAGGCGAAGGCCCACACCCACTCACCGTTGTCGACCGTCACCGGCGCAACGCGGTAGCCATGCTGCTTGAAGAACACATCCATCGCCGCGCGATCTTCCGGCGTACGCCCCGCACGCAGATACGGATGACGCATCCACTGTGGCGCCTGCCCGCGTTCGGCCAGCAGCGGCCGCAGTACCTGCTCGCCGCGCAGGAAATCCTGCTGGAACGCCGGCACGCCCTTGGCGTTGAGGTCCATGTGCGACCAGGTGTGGTTGCCCAGCTCGTAGCCGGCGTCCAGCCAGTCGCGTAGCATCTGCACGCGCGCCGGCTGCACCTTGCCATCCACTTCCAGCTTGTTGCCGTTGACGAAACCGATCACCGGCACCTCAGCCTGGCGCAGCTGTGCCATCAACGCAGCATGACGCGCCTGCAGATCGGCCGGCACGATCTCATCCAGGCGCGCCCAAGGCAGATCGTCAATGGTCACCGCAATGCGCCGATCGACCTCGGCAGCGTGGACGGTGAGTGACAACAACAGCAACGGCAACGCACGCAGGAACAGACGCATCGGTACATCCATGGGATGAGGATGCAGCGACTGTAGCGCGATTGCGCCTTGCAGCCGAGTGTGGGCGCGGCGTTGCGGCGCCGGGCCGAGTCAGTCGGCGATGTACTTCGCCGGCACGTGGTCGGTCAACCACACGCCATTGGCGGAGCGGTAGAAGACATGCCCTTCAGCATGCATGCGCCCGGCGTGCACGCTGAGAATGACCGGTGCACCGCGGCGAGCGCCAACCTGGTGGGCCGTCTCTCGGTCCAGTGACAGATGCACGTGCTGGCGCTCGCCCGCACGCAGGCCCTGCTCGCGGATCGAGCCGACGAACCGCGGCACCGTGCCGTGGTACAGCCACTGCGGCGGCTCAACCGGCACCAGTCCAAGATCGACCGTGACCGAATGCCCTTGGTTCGCGCGGATGCGCTGGCCATCATCGCTCAGTGCAAAGCGTTGCTTGTTGCAGGTCGCCACGATGTGCTGCAGTCCGGCGTGATCGAGCGTCTGCCCATGTGCAGCCAGCTTCTGCAGGAGCTCGTCGACGTTGGCCCAGCCCTGGCCGTCCAGGATCAACCCGATTTTTTCGGGCTCATGGCGCAGCACCAGACTGAGAAACTTGCTGGTGTGCTTGGATGAAGTTTCCGTATTCATCCGCATAGAGTGCCGTAAATGCCGCGGTTGGTGCCAGTCAGCGGTCCGCGCAGGCGTCAAAACCGGTTCGCTTGCGAAGTGGTGCGCCACAGCCACAGGCCAATCACCATCGCTGCCAGCAACAGTCCACACAGGATGATGGCCAGCGCGTCAGGCGCGTGCGGCGGCATCAGGTCTGCCTTGGCGAAGAGCTGCAGCAACCATTGCCGCATCGAGGACGGCAGCTCATGTCCATCCGGTGCCAGATCTGTCATGCACGCCGCCGGCAGTGCTGTGGTGATGCCTTCCCACACATGCTCATACAGCCGCAGCATCGCGCTGGCCAGCAGCAGTGCCGCCGCGTGCAGGGCAAGCAGGCCCCATGCGCTGCGGCGTAGCGGCGCATCAACATGGCGCAGCCAGTGTACGCAGACCAGGAGCGTACCCAGCAGAGCAAGCACCAGCGCTGCCATCGGCAACCAGCACAGCGGCTGCCAATCATCCAGCGCACCGGCACGCGCCAGCAGATGCTCGGCCACGTGCAGGCGCGCGCCCGGATCGGTGCCACCACAGGCCAAGGACAGTGGCTCCAGCAGCAGGTCCACGCGGTGATGGAAGTAACCTGCGGCCAAGCCGACCGACAGCAGCGCCACCACCTGCAGCAGCAACAACATCAGGCCAGCGCCGAAGAAGCGCCCGAGGCGGGCAGTGAAGGCAGTCATCGGTGTATCCCCAGCGAGTGACGCGCATGCTAGCCAAGCCAATCGATGCTGTCGGCTGGCAGATGCGACACCATCGCCGGTGATGCGCGATCATGTGCGTTCAATGCAGGAGTGTTGGCGATGCTGGGGTTGTATCTGTTCGTGCGTACCGTGCTGCCGGCAGTGCTGGGCGGGGCGGTTGCGATGCTGGGCGCGCGGGTGATCAATCGACGGCTGGCCCGTCTACCGCCACGCGTGATTGCCCTGCCTGATGACAGCCTGCTGCCCAGCTCCGCTGCACAGCGACGTTATCGCCGCCTGCGGCGCCGCAGCCCCGGCCTGAACAGCATCACCCTACCGCCGAAGGTGCCGCGGAGCTGGATCTGGCTGGCAGCAATGGTTTTCATCGGCACGATAAGCCTGGCCGTCTACCTGACACCCGACGGCCCGCGCTTCCAGGTGATGGTGGAGAGCTTCGTGGGCTATCCCTCCACCGTCATCGAGGTCCGGGCGCCGGCGGAGCAGCAGCTGCGCCTGCTGGACAGCTGCACGCCGGTCCTGCTGCAGACTGTCCGTCCCATCACCATGCGCTATCGCAGGTCCCGAACCGGCAACCCGGTCGAGGTACATGGCCTGCTGCCGGTGCAGATGCGTCGCCGAGGCACACTGCTGCAGGTGGCCACGGCCCAGCCGGTGGATGCAGCCGTGCTGCGCGATGCCCTGCGCGCCTGCAGTGCATCGTCCGGCGCTGCACTGACGATGCACGCCCGCATCGTCGCGCCATGGCGGGAATGGGGTTGGCAGCCGTGGCCGGGGCGCAGCAGCCAGTAAAGCTTCAACCGCGCGGCAGTTTCGCCGCCCACATGTTGTCCACCAGGTTCGGGTAACGGCGCCCGTTCTCTTCCGCCCGCTGCCGCGCCGCCGCTTTCTGCGCCTCCGTCAGCGGCTGCGTCTTCTGGCCCTTCGGGTTGGGCTTTTTCCAGGGCGGCGTGCGGGCAGTAGGCATGTGTGGATGATGCCGTAGTCGGTGTTACTTCTTCAGGAATTCCAGCAACGCTAGATTGAAGTCATCGGCGTGACTGGTGTTGCAGCCATGCGGTGCATGCTCCAGCACCACCACCTCGCTGCCGGCGATGGCCGCGTGCGTGCGCTTGCCTGAACCTTCGAACGGCACCGTGGCATCGCTGTCACCGTGCAGCACCAGCGTCGGTACCGTCACCTTCTTCAGGTCCGCACGGAAATCGGTGGTGGCGAACGCCTTCATGCATCCCAGCGCCGCGTTCTGGTCGGACTGATGGGCGAGTGCGATGGCGGCCTGGCGCTCGTCCTCGGTCACCATCAGCTTGCCGTCGGCACTGAAGAAGTCACGGGTGAAGCCGTCGAAGAACGCTTCCCGGTCTTTCTCCAGCCCCTGGCGCATCTCATCCGCCTTTTCCTGGGTCAGCGGCCCGTCCGGGTTGTCCGCGCCCTTCAGCAGGTACGGCGGCACGGCCGAAGCGAACACCACGCTGTGCAGGCGATCCTCACCATGGTTGGCGACGTAGCGCGCCACCTCGCCACCGCCCATCGAGAAGCCGACCAAGGTGACATCGCGCAGGTCGCGCTCATCGATCAGGCCGGCCAGGTCAGCGGCCAACGTGTCGTACTCGTAACCATCGGCGGGCTTTTCCGAGCGACCGAAGCCGCGGCGGTCGTAGCTGATCACGCGGTAGCCGGCATCGCGCAGCAATGGCACATGCGCCTTCCATGCTTCGGCCGACAGCGGCCAGCCGTGGATCAGGATCACCGGGCGGCCGGTGCCGCCGGTGTCTTCAATGTGCAGGCGGACGGAGGAGGTAGGCATGGGAGCTCCCGGGGAGAATGAGGAACCCAGCCTAGGCACTCGCAACGGAGCCGCCCGTGATGGAATCGGCTCAGGCCATGACATCGCGTACACGGGCACCGGGTTGCCTGAGTTCGCACCCGCAAGTACGGCGCTGGTCGGGCCCTGCCCCCGTTTCGTCAGCGGGCAGTTACGGTGAGGCGGCTCCCGTGCCAGTCTGCGCCGGTCCTCAACGGAGCCATGCCATGCTGCTCGCCCTGCCCCTGCTCGCCGCCGCCGCCGTCGCCGGCACCTCGCCCGCCAGCGGCACCCTGCGCGAGCAGATCCGCGCGGCCGACACGCAACTGTTCGCCGCAGCGTTCGATGCCTGCGATGCAGACAAGGCCGCCGCGATGACCACCGAGGACATGGAGTTCTTCCATGACAAGGATGGCAAGTCCGCCAGCAGTCGCGTCGACTTCCGCCGCAGCGTGGCCAATCTGTGTGACAGCGCGCGCAAGGGCGGCTGGCACCTGCGGCGCGAGCTGGTGGAGAGCTCGCTGCAGGTCTTTCCGCTGCAGGACGATCGCGCCCTGGAGATCGGCGACCACCGCTTCCATGAGCGTGGCACCGATGGCGTCGAACGCTGGACCGGGCAGGCCCGTTTCATCCAGGTCTGGCGCCGGGTGGACGGTCAATGGCAGGCCGAGCGGGTGATCAGTTACGACCACCGCCCGGCGGACAAGTGATCGTCAGCGCCGCGACGCCCGCTCAGTCGCGCAGGTTGCTGGCGCGCGTCAGCGTCCAGCAGCCGTAGCGCCGCGCGAAGGTGTAGGTATCGCGCTCGTCGTCGCTGCCGAAGGTCACGCGCTGTCCGTTGTCGTCGATCGCTTCGATGCGTGTGGGCGCGTTGTAGGTACCTGCGCGCATGCGCTCCAGCGCGACCGGGTCACGGCTGACCGGCGAAGGCACGAACAGATCGAACGCAGCGAGGTAGCGGTAGTTGAAGCGCTTCAATCGCGCGCCGCCCTGTTCCAGCACGACGTGGGTGGGTGCCAGCCCCTGGTAGTCGTCGCGCACGGTGTGCATCGGCACCTCGTACTCCAGCGGGTCGGAGGTATAGCGCAGGCGCACCCGGTCATCGGCCGGGTCGGCAAAGCGTTGCAGGAACCGCGTGAAGTCCTGCGATGGGCAGGCGGGATCTTCCGCTGCTGCCGGCGTGTCAGCTACTGCAGCACCTGCGCAGGCCCACAGCCCCACGCCCAGCAGCAACCGCGCGGCCGCCTGTCCCCGTATCCGGATTGTCTCCCCGTGCACCACGCTTTCCCCCGCTGCCATTGCACCGGGCGCCATCCCCTGCGCCCCGGGCCACAGGCTAGCAACAAAGCGGTTACCGGCGCAGCCCACGGCCGTTTTACACTGGCACCATCTAGCCACACGGTAGCGGCCACACGGAGCCCCCATGACCCCTGATGATTCCCTTCACCAGCAGATCCGCCAGAACGTAGCCGCACTGGACGAAAAGCACGGCCGTGCGTTCGACGCCACCAGCGAGAACGTGGCCGCCAGCCTGGCCGTCAAAGCCCGCGAACAGGGCCTGGAACGCGCCGACCACGTGGTGGTGAGCAACGCCACCGCCAACCTTCCGGCCGGGCACAACATCTTCGTGGTGCAGGGCGACCCGGCCAACCCGGCGCACCTGCGGGCGATGCTGCCGACTGCCGTGGCCGCGCAGACGCCGGCCGAGGAGTCACTGCAGAAACTTGGGCTGGGTGGGCAGCAGCCGGGGCAGGCCGAGCAGCAGACGCTGGATGCACAGGCGCAGGATCAGCAGCAGAATCCTATGCATCGTCTGGGATGAGAACCGCCTGGCGTCGATGTCTTCGACGCCTCTGTGGCATCGGCCGATATCAGCCCGCTCGCGGCTGGGACTGCTGCGTCTGCTGTTGGTTAATTACCAGGCAGACGAGCAACATGCACGCGCACACGCGCTGTGTACTGCTGCACCTCCGGCTTCACCTGCACGGTACGAACCCTGTAGGCGGTAGCGCGCATGAATGTCTACGGGCAGCGCAATTCGGACAAGGGGTCGGCTCCACAACTCGAGGATAGCTATTTGCCTACAGGTCGCGCTGCATGTACCCGCACCCGAGCCGAGTAGTGCTGCAATTCCGGCGTGGTCTGTACGGTACGAACCTGTACGCGATAGCGGTTGTTGAACTGCAGCGGCAGAGCGACCACGCTCAGCAGGTAGTGGCCCGCGCTACCCATGTGGGGGGATATGTAGCGCCATTCGCTGGATGCATGCCACTCGGGAAGTGACTTGCCTGCATTCAGCACGCCGGCCTGGTAGCTGTCGTAGGTGGGAACATCTTTCCAGACATCGGCGCCCCATTGCTGCGGGGTTACCTCGAATGGGACCTTCAATCTGCCTACGTCAGGCTCGTCGTTCGTGACCGGTCCGTACCGTTGCAACTCCAACTCCAGCGCATAGGTTCGGCCTGCATCGAAATTGCGCGCATTCGCTTCGAACTCGAACCGAACCTCTTGGCCCGGCTGATCCACCGTAATCGGCTGCGTCAGTTCCAGAGGTTCCGGCGGCTCCGGGATGCGGCTGGTACAGGCGCCGAGCACGGAGCTCAAGATGATCAACAGGCCGACGCGCAGCCAGCGGTGGATACCCAGCATGATTCAGACCCTTTGGCTCCCTGCCATGGGCTTCAAACCCTAGCGGGTTGGCGGCGGGGACTTCAACCGGGCAAAGAAAAAGGCAGGGCAAACGCCCTGCCTTTTTCACGCGTCAGGACGCCGGGCGTGGCCCAGCGTCATCGCATCACAGCTGAATCCGCGCCACGCTCTCTTCCGAGCCCTTGGCATCCTTTTCACCGTTCTTGATGCTGACGTACAGCACGTTGTTCTTCGCATCCAGCGTCAGGCTGTTCGGGTGCGTCGGCACGGCGTAGGTGGCCACCTTCTGGTAGCTGTCGCTGTTGTACGCGGTCACCGTACCGGCTTCGCGGTTGGTCACGTACAGACGCTTGCGCGGTGCATCCAACAGGATGCCCAGCGGGCCGGCGTCGGTCGGGATGCTGGCCAGTTCCTTGCCATTGCTGCGGTCGAGCACCAGCACGCGCTGGCCAGGATGCTTGCTGACCAGCCCGCTGCTCTTGGCCTGGTAACCACGCAGCATTTCCGAGCCCTGGTCGGTCACGAACAGGCGCTTGCCGGCCGGATCCAGCACGATGTTCATCGGCTGCTCGGCGGCGATCCTGTGCTGGGCTTCCACCTTGTTGGAGTCGGTGCCCACCACCACCAGATCGGCCAGCAGGTTGCTGGTGTACACGCGCTTGTTGGCGGCATCCAACGCCAGGCCCGGCGCCTTGGCATTACCCAGGCCCGGAATGGTGTTGATCACCTTCAAGGTGTTGGTATCGATCACGAACAGCACGCTGCTCACATCGGGCTGGCTGCTGTGGCCGGTCACGTACAGGCGGTTGGCGGCGCTGTCGACCACCAGTTCGCGCAGGTCGTGGGTGTAGGCGGCCTTGCCGTCCTTGCCGGTCTTCTTCTCCATCAGCTGCACGGTGCCGATGGCCTTGTTCTGCGCAGTATCGACCACGGTCACCGACAGGTCCACGGTGTTGCCCACGTACAGGCGGTTGTGGGCGTCATCCAGCACCACGCCGAAGGCCTTGCGTTCCAGCGGGATGCGGGTTTCCACGGCGAGCGTAGTCGGGTTCAGGCGCAGCACCTGGGCTGGGCCGGCGTCATCGCCGAAGCCGCCAGACGAGGCAACGAACACGGCGTTCTGCTTGGGGCTGTAAGCCAGCTCGTACAGGCCCTGGGCGACGGCCTGGCGCTGCACCGGGGTGGCGGGGCTGGTGGCGGGGGCGGCGTCAGCGGCGAAGGCGGTCGGAGCACCGAGGCTCAGCGACACGGCGACGGCCAGCGCGGCCGAACGGAAAAGGGAATTGCGGATCATGCGAGCGTCCTTCAATGGGCACGGAGGGTGTCCTGGCTCGCGGGGCCGTTCTTCGACGGCCCGGCCCTGCATCTGTCTGCGCGGGGTGGGGCTGGCTGGGTAGCGGGGGAATGGTAGCAGGTGGGGCCCGTGGCGTCCGCCTGCGGATGCATGGCGGACGCGCGATCCTGCGCGGAGCACCTACGCCATGCGCGGGGCGTGCACCTGGGCCAGCTGCTGCTCTTCCTGCTGCCGCTGGGCATCACGCTGCGGCTGTGCCTGTGCCAACTGCTCGATGCGCTCGAAGGAGGCGGCCACTGGCGTCTGCGCGGCAACGTCAGCCGGCAGACTGGCGCGCTGATGCGCCGGGTCGCTGCGATCGCCTTGCACGATGAAGAGATTGGGTGCTGCATCGCCACGGCGCTCACCGAGCAGCACATCGTCTACGCGAGCGAATTGCTGCTCCTTGGAGAGGGCGAGAAGGCTGGCGCTGACGTTGCCGTTCTGGGCGCCGAAGGCATTCATGGCAACCACACGCTCGTGGATCTGATTCAGACGTGGATTGTCTGCGTGGGTGGGATCGGCCGGCGTACCGGCCCACGCCAAGGCCTCCGCACGGGCTGGATCATTGGTGTCTGTGGACCACCGCTGTATCGCATTGGTCTGCTCAGGCATCGGCTTCCATTCTTCCCGGTCCAGCTCGCTGCCTTTCACCTGCGTCCGGATGCTCTGCACCGGCCCGATGTTGTCCAGCACCTTCAACGTACCTTCGTACGTCTTGAACTCCCCGAAAATGGTGTTGCCGTGGATACCGGCGTGGTTCAAGGCGCCCCAGGCGAAGTCCACACAGGAGTTGGTCGCCAGGTTGTAGTTGTCCTTGTCGAAACCGTGTTTTTCCGGAGCTTCAGCAAACTCAATGATCTTGTCGTACTGCTCTTTGGTAATCTCGATCGTGCGCTGATAACGCGGATTCTGGTAGACCTCCAGATCGTGCTCGTCGACCTCTCCGTAGCTCTTGCCGTCAGGGCCGATTTTCCGGGTAAAGCCATAGCTCAAGGCATCTTCGCCCTTCCCCACCCGATCAAGGGAGAGATACATGTGACCGACCTCGGAGTCATCGAGATCAACCTCCTTCCCAGCACGCATGCCCTTGCGCGGTGTGCCGGGTGCGGCAACATGAATGGTTACGGTGCGGCGATCCTGTGCATCCTGCATGATTTACTTTCCTAGCGAGTAGTACGCGGCAATAAACTCGGGTTGCACATCTTCGAGATCCGGACGATCTTCCAGAAGGTCAAGCGTTACACGGTAGCGACCCGCATCAATCAGCCCAGCATCCGCGATCTGCAACACCAGGTAGAACACGTCTTTCGATTTCAGCCCAGCCTGTTCCAACGGGTAACTATCCACGCCACCCGGGCTCAGCCGCTCGACATAGCCCCCTTCAGGCAGCACCTGCATGCTTCGGCCTCCGCTCGACGGCCTGGATAGCGGGATGATCTTGGCACCGGAGCCATCCAGGCGTTGAAGCACAATCCGCGCCTGCAAGACCCCTTGCCTCAGGTTTTCAGTGGCTTGCGACACCGGCTTCTGCTCGGCCCCATGCAGCCGGAGCCCAAGTTTCAGCCACGACATCTGCGGGTCAACCACCGCCGGCGCATCGAACGTCACATCCACGATGCGCCCCGCCTTGTCCAATCGCACACCCCGCGTGAACGGCACCACGTTGCGTGCATCAGCCTCGGCCCGGGTCAGCAGCCTCGGCGCTTCAGCTGGCGGCGAGGTGCTGCCGCATCCCACCAACAAGGCAAGCGCCGCAGACGCAACAACCGCACGCACCGCGCGCATCACTGCTCCTTCAACCGCAGCGAATCAGCCACATCGGTCTGCGCCGCCACTTCCGTGGCGATGCTCGCGCGTCGGTGCCCGGGGTCATCGCGGTCGCCCTGCACGATGAAGATGCTCTCCGCCTCATGGCTGCTCTTGGTAGGCCGGCTGAGCAGCACGTGGTCCACGCGGGACAGGTTGTTCTGCTTGGCCAGCACCAGCAAGCTGGCGCTGATGCGCTGGCTGGTGTCGTCGAAGGTACGGCCGTGGGCGGCGTCCAGCTCGGCCACCTTCTGGATCAACTGTGCGAACAGCCGGTGGTCCGGGTGCGAGGGATCCAGCAGCGTGCCCGCCACTTCCATCGGGCTGGGCGGCGGCTCGTGGCTCGGGCGACCGCCTTCGCGGTGCAGCTCGGCCTCGCGCTCGGGCATCGGGTGGTGCTGCTCGCCATTCAACTCACTGGTCGGGAATGGCGCAGCAATGCATTGAATTTCCGGTAGGTTGAACAGCACCGCGAACTCGCCCAGGTCGCTGCCACCGTCCAGTGGTGCCGGCTGCGAATGCAGGCCGGCGTAGTGCAGCGCGGCCCATACAAAATCGCTGCAGCGGTTGATGGTGGCCGGGCGATCGACATCGAAGCCGAACTCGGCCGGCTCCTCGGCGAAATCGCGCAGGCAGCCGTAGTGCTCCTCGCTGATCTCAAGGGTGCGGCTGTAGTACGGGTCGCGGTGCTCGTCGGCATCATCGTGTACGACCTCGGCGTACTGCACGCCGGCAGCGGCCTCATCGGGCGTCAGACGCGGCGGTGCGAAGCCGTAGCTGTGTACTTCTTCACCGGCGGCGGTCTGGAAATACATGTGGCCGCGCGGTGAGCTGCCGCCGCTGTTCAGCGGGGTGCCGGGCGCGGCCAGAAAGAGGGTTACCGTGTAGCGAGTTGCTTGCTCCATGCCTGCTCAGCCTTGTTGGGTACTGCGGTCCTGGCCGGATGATCGCATAGGTGGGTTCGCGGGCAGGTGGAGAGAAAAGCAGCACGGGGGCCGAAGCCCCCGAAACTGTGATCTACCATGCAGTACTCGACCCGGGTCAGCCCATTTGCATGGGTGCCCGGCTCTGCTCCAGCACGGGCTCCTGCTGTGCCGCCAAGGCGCGTTCCTGCTGGCTTTGCGAAATCTGCTCTACCTTGGCGAACGACTGCTCCACTGGCGTTCGGGCTGCGTCCTCTACCGTCATAGAGGCTCGCACATGCGCAGGATCGTTGAGCTCGCCCTGCACGACGAATAGCCGCTGTGCTGAGCCATCAGCGGGGGTACTGCCCAATACAACATGATCGACGCGCTCCAGCCCATTTTCCTTGGCGGTGGCCAGCAACCCCACCGAGATGCGCTCACTGGTTTCGTCGTAGGCCCGACCGTGCCTCTCATCAATGCCCGCTACGCCCTTGCGGATGGTGTCGAGCATTTCGCGATCGTTGCCTGGCAATTGCTCATCGCTGATGAGGCGTTGCTTCAGGGTTCGGTCCGGCATCTTGTTGTAATGCTCGATATTCAACTCACTATCGGGAAACGGTGCGCGGATGCTGCGGATGTACTCGACATTGGTGAGCGGCTTGAGGCCACCTTGGAAATCCTTGTCCTGCATGAACAGCGCATTGGTGCGATGGAGCCCCGCGTGATTCAGCGCGCCCCAGGTGAAATCAATGCAGCTGTTGTTGAGCCCGTGGTACTCCGTATTGAACCCGTGCTTGTCCGGCGTGGCACCAAATTCCTTGAGCTTTTCGTACTGATCTTTCGAGATTTCGAGGGTTCGTTGGTAGAAGGGATTCTGGTACTCCCGCGCGTCAGAGTCGTAAACCTTGCCGGGGCCGGTCGTCGCTCCGTGCTCCTTTGGCGCAAAGCCATAGCTGATGCTCTCACGGCCATTATCCACTGTGTAATAGACGTGGCCCGCGGTAGATGTTCCGCCCTCCAACAGCGGGGTTCCTGGCGCCGCAACGTAAATTGTCACGCGATATCGTTCGTCCATGAAACGCTCCTATTTCGACTTGTGCTTGTAGGCGACCATCAATTCTGCCGGGATCGGCGCGAGATGCACGGGTGGGTCAAGCAACTCCACACTCAGGCGGTACCTGCCCGGAGAGAGGTTCTGGCCCCATGCCATCGCCAGCTGCTTGTAGTGCCCCTGCGGATTGGACAGACCTGCCGCTTCGAGTGAGGTGTCGTCCACGTCATCAAGCCAGACCGTTGAAACGCGTCCATCAGCGTTGATCGGCACGAGAGTGGCGGCCGTTCCTGGCCGCTGCTCAACACGGACGAGTGGAGCACTTGCCTCACCCATTTCCCCGAGATGAGTGAGGTGTACGCGTGCAGGCAGACCAGCGCTTCGAATCATCAAGGCCCGCTCCTGCGCTACGGCACCATCTTCCCCACTTACGCGGACGGCAACCAGGAGCGTTGGCGTGGCGTTTCTACCGGGCGGCTCCAGATTGAACTCTACGACCATGGGCTCGGCCATTGACGTCAGAGTAAGCGGCCTGACAAGCGGCACATTGTTTTGTGCAGCACTTGAAGAAGTCTCAGATCGCGGCGAGGAAGTCTGTGCCTGGCAAGCGCTCAGCAGAAGAAAAGCCAAGCATGCACCTGCTCCCAGCATCCGTCGTCCCAGTCGCAGCATCGTCCGTCCTCGCGTCAGCTTCGATTGATAGGTGTGTTTTCACCAGGCCTTCTTATACACCCAGGCCTAAAAGCAATCTACGACGACTGACACTACAGAGCGGACGGATACCGCCGGGCCCGCAGTAAGTCGAATTCACATCCCATGTCTTGAGACGCACTTCAGCCATCCTTCCCTCCCCCACTGGAGGATCACCATGACCAAGATCGACCCCACATGGCTGGAAGCCTTCGACAAAGAGCTCCTCCACCTGTTCGCCATCGAACACCGCGATGCCGGCATGGATGAGTACCTGCTGCGCTGCTACGCAGACCTTCCACCACGCGACGCAGCGCTCGCCTTCGGCAGCGACTACGACCTGGAGCGCGACGATGCGCTGTGGCCACGCCCGCGCGTGCCTGTGTGAACCGCTCAGCCGTCCGGCACGCCGGCATTCAAGGCAAGCGATGCCAGGGCATGGCCGCTATGCTGGTAGCGCACCGGAATGGAAACGACGCATGCCCCGTTTGAACACCGCCCTGGCACTGAACCTCGTTCTGATGCTGCTGGGCGCTACACCTGCCATGGCCATGGCGGCAGACCCGCAGGTTTCCACTGACGTGTTCGTAGAGCGCGGTGACAATCCCACCTTCGAGCTGCAGCAGGCGCCTGCCGTTGTGTACTCAACGGCGCCTGCCACGCCGCCCGATACCTTGCTGCAGGTTCCCATGGCGGTGCTGTTGGTTGCTCAACTGGATGAGCTGGGTCACGTTTCCAACGTGATGGTGGCGCGGTCCAGCGGACTGCGGGAGATTGATCGTGCGGCCTTTACCGCAGTGGACCAGTGGCGCTTCGAACCGGTCGTGGTTGAGGGTGTCGCGCTGCATGTGCGGGTTCGGGTCCGTCTGACCTTCGTGCCCACGGCCGAGGCGCCGCTCAGCTGAACCGCTGCTCCAATCTGTCGTAATTGGTCCGCCGCCGTGGGCCTGGCTGTGGGCATCCTGCGCTTGGGGCCAATAGCGCCAAGCCCTTCAAGACCGTTGCGGCGCAATCGCTTGCCGGCTTAACACCGTGTGCGACAATCCCGAAAGCGTCAGGACTGGCGATCGTCGGTTCTGCAGTTTCTTGGCATTTGGTAGCTGTGCGGGTATCTCTTGGCATGCCACCGAAAAAGGGTGGCGCGGGACTCGAAAACCCGTCTATGTACCAGATGTATGCGCTTGCCGGCCGGCGTCACCTTTTGTGTGGCGCCGGCTGGCAATCCGTTCGCGTTCTATGGCGGGCGGTGCGTGGGGGCCTTCGTGCCCGCCGGTCTGGTACTTACCGGTTTTCGAGCCACGCATCGTCCGCCACCTTTATCTGGTGGCGCTGCTATCTGTCCTGTACGGAGCATTGCCATGAACACATCGGACTTCCGTTCCCTGCACGCGCAGTACGATCCGGACAAAGCCGAACCCGAGCGCGAACCGTCCGTCGATCCCAACACCTTCGTCGCCACGCTGCATCGCATCGGCACCGGTGCGGCTGCAGACGGCCAGCCTTGGCCGGAGCGGCATCAATTGCCTGGTAGGTGCCTTCAGTTGGCGGATGCCGATTGCGCGCTGGCGGGGCTGCGCGTGGTGGCGGAGCTGATGCTGGCTGCGGAGCGGACTCGGCAGAACGGAGCGCCCGAGGAGTATCTAGGGGATCGGGTAATGGAAGGGTTGAAGATGGCCTGTGTGGCGTTGACTGCGCAGGTGGCTGAGCGGTTGCAGGTGCGGGAGTAGCGCGCGCTTCGCTACGTACGTCGATTGCGGTGCGCCGGATCGTTTCACGGTCCAGAGCATTCACAGCAACCTGAGCCCTTTAGCCTCCAACACTGGCCTCACTATGCCGAGCCGGACTTTGCTTGCCCTGACAGCGGCAGCGCTACTGGGATTGATCATTGGCGGGGCGTATGCGCCGGCCTCCACAATAAATTTTGAGATCTACCCAAGACTCGCCGACTCGGAGTTCGCACTATTTCAGGCCGAAGCCGAGAGCTTTTCCGAAGAGTTGGCTTGCCAAGGCGTCATCATCGGAAAGCAAGATTTCAGTACACACTTCTTTGATCTGAGCGTGCGCGGCGATCCCATCCTGTTCGTTGACAACTCAGGGCCCAGTCTTCTGATAGTCACCATGTCTACGGTCGGGAGCGATGCAATAGAGCTACAGCACTGGAAAGATGGATGGGACTCAGCAGAAGGACGCAGGAGGAACTTGAGCGCACCGGAGAACAGCTGCCCTCGGTCTGCGTCCCAATAGCACCCATCTGCACCCTGTCCTAGCAGCCAAACGCGTCAATCAATGACACAAGTAACCTGGTTCTAGCTAGAATCTTGAGCACTTAGCTTCTGGGACAGGGATCTAGGATGGAACTCCCATTCGAGGTGGGCGCGCTCTACAACCGTCAAAAGCAGATCCATGGTGTATTTGGCGGGCAGCAGCAAGGCGGTATTTCGACACCCAAGGAGCATCCGCTAGTCATCGCGTTCACTGGCGAGGCCGGCGTGTCTCATGGCTACCATGACTTCTGGGACGACGACGAAGTCTTTCATTACTTCGGCGAGGGTCAAGTCGGAGACATGAAGTATGTGGCGGGCAACCGAGCCATAGGCGAGCACGTCAAGGATGGCAAGACCCTCGTAGTGTTTCAGATGATGGGCAAGGGGCGGCCCTACCGGTACCTCGGTAGATTCATGTGCCAGTCCTCCTACGTTCAACCTGGCACGCCCGATCGAGAAGGGCAGCCACGATCTGCCATCGTGTTCCGCTTGAGATCACTGGAAGCCTCGCTGGGCCTGGCGGCAAGTGAGAGGGATCAAGCTGAGATCGATGCTGCTATCGACGACGTCGGCGCGACCAGCGCAAGACGCGAAACCGAAGTGCGGACAAAGCAACGCCTGTTCCGTGAGCGCCTAATTGGTATTGAGAAGGGCTGCCGGCTTACCGGCATTGAGGACCTGAGATTCCTGCGCGCGAGTCATATCAAACCGTGGGCGGATAGCACTCATAGCGAACGGGTTGATGGCGAGAACGGTCTTCTACTGGCTCCGCATGCGGACCTGCTGTTTGATCGGGGGTGGATTAGCTTTTCGGCGAGCGGTCGCCTACTAGTTTCGAGCAGCCTACCGTTTGACGTCCAAGATCGGCTCGGTCTGAACTTGGATACATCGCTTCGGCATGGAATTTTCTCACCGAGGCAACTTGGCTTCTTGGAATTCCACCGAGACGTTGTTTTTAATATCCCCCCCAATAGCAGGACGCCGTAGCGTTCGTGCTTCTGTGCCAACGCCAGTATCCGCTCGCGCCGTTCGACATTGCGATCAGGGCCCGGGACATAGCGCAGTGCCCCGGCGCTCATCCGTACCACGGCCAGTGTCCATCGCTAGGTGAGCCCGCGTTCCATGGAATGCCGCACCAGCATCTTGCGCGCCGGTGCGCCCACCACCTTTCTCGCAGGGTGTCCTTGATGACATAAATCTCCAGCAACTGCTCGGACAGCAGCTTCTTCAGCCGCGCATTCTCCGCCTCCAGTTCCTCGAGTCGCTTGGCCTCCGGTACGGTCATGCCGCCGAACTTGCTGCGCCACAGGTAGTAGGACGTCTCACTGAAACCATGACGGCGACACAGGTCTTTCACCGCCATGCCGGCCTCACGCCTCACTCAGGAAGCTGATGATCTGTTCTTCGGAAAAGCGCTTCTTCATGTCCAATCTCCGCCTCGTTGGGAATTGAACTCCAAATCGCCACCCTGCCCAAAACCGGGGGGAGTCGGAACAAGAACAATCAGAGGAGACTTATATTACACCCTCCATTTGCACTGAGGCCAATGATACGTCATCCCTAGTAATCAACACCTCGCACAAAACGCTTTACCTGATCAGCGAAATATGCATCGCCAGAAAAGTACTTCAACCCATAATTTATGCAACCCTTCAACTTATCTCTTGCATCAAGAAGACCTGGATTGGCCCTTACAACCTTTGACAGAAGGTCAATTAAAGCAGTAGTTGGATAAGGATCGCCCGCTCCTCGCCTAATCCGCTCAGAGTCCAGCAACTGGACACCCTCTCGATAAAGCGATGGATCAAGACATTCATTATCCATGTACTTCTCGATGAGCGTTACGCCGAGAGAGTGCTTGGTCTGGAAAGATTCATAGAACTCCAGACCTGTTCTAAAGCAATCTATAGCGCTATCAAAATTTCCAACTTTCCTGTAGTACCGCCCAAATTGCAGCCAGAATATTCCATCCCGGCCAAACATGCTTTGAGCTTCGTGGTAAACAGACTCGGCACCATCTCGCCTCGATTTAATTGGAAGATACTGATCATATAAAAACTCAAATGAAATAAGTTCTTTATATATCCTATAGGGAAGAGGATGCCGCCGAATATCTTCCACTGCGAATTGCCGCGAAAGAAAACTAAGAATGTCCACCATCATTTCGACCGATCCATGCCCAGCTATGCAATTGTCAAAATAATAACTGGCGATAATTCTGTGCCGACAACGAATCATCTCTCCCTTTCGAACCAACACACCTGCTAGATCATCATGCAAACGCTGCTCAACATCGGCAGGAGACTCGGCCAACATGCCAGAAACATAGCTGATCGGCACACTGAATCCGAGTGAGTTTACGATAGCGACTACATCAAGAACCCGGGTCGCCAGTGGATCAGCAACGGAATTATAGTCTTGGTATATTTTCTCTTCGAAGTTTTCATGAGTGGTAAGCGAAAATAGGGCGCTAAGAAGATCACCACCATACCCCTTTTCCTTATCAAGGATAATTGAAGCCCTTCTATCAAGAGAATACTCTGAGAAATTCTTGAACGTGTGCCCGCTATCCTCAATTTTCTTCGCAATTGCCAATGCATCAGACCTTTCCAGATCAGAAATATCAACAACTACCGGACTCGACAATACTCTTAGCTGCGCAGCGTTCCGCCTGTAGTCGCTCGTCCTATCCTCGAGAATGAAAAGACAATAAGGGCGATCCTTTCCTGAGAAGTGCTTCGACATGTAGCCAACCGCATAATAGTATTCCGATGCAGAATAGAATACAAAAACACTCTTTTCGGTAAATCCGTCAACAACATCCCTAAAGTAATCCAAATCAATTCCAGCAGAACCGTCAAACTCGTAACAGAATTGATATGTATTTACAATATTTCGAAGAATCGACCGAATCGATGTAGTCTTTCCAGATCCACTAGGCCCTGTAACGTGGAATATACCCAAACCACTTGAATTCGCCTGCAGCATATCGGCTACTTTTGACGTCAAGACAGCATCTCGAACTGTACTGGCATGAGCATCGTTAACTATATAGAACCACTCAGGATCAGATCCAGTTATAAAATGACGGAGAATTCCTTTTTCTTGACGTGCAGACTCAATCTCTGTGATTACAGGCCTGAAGGCACCCTTAAACCAAGTCATAGCCTTGGCCCGATTCGCCGCAGCTTTTACCGTTGGAATTGTCTCCAGCACTATCTCGCCAACAGTCTTTGGCTTTGTTATTGAAAACAAATAATCAAAGAACTCCTGAGCCGTCGCATCTATAACTGTATAGCCAGCAGCCGTGTAGTTTTCTGCCTTTATCTCATCAGGATTAGGCATAACAATCCAGTTTCCATACCTTCTCTCTGACGGATCGTAAACAATCTCCCGACTTGCTATGTAAGCATCAATATCACTTTCTTCCAGCTGGTTCCCGACAACCAACAACCCACCAGTCAATGACTTTGCGGCAAGATCCCGATGCCAGTCTAATATTTTCGCCGTGGCCTTGGCATACTCAAGGCTGGAGAATATAAACCCATCTGAGAGTCTGTCACACATCCCATGGATTGCCACGACGGGAATCGATCCTATTGTGTCGCTTACGAGATTTGGATCGGAGTAGTTAAAGAAAGCAAAATCACCACCAAGGCGGCCTTTTCGTCTTGCTTGCTCATGCGCCACAGACAGCACGTTGTCGATATTGGTGGTATAAACCCTACTCCACGGATAGTTGAATATCTGCTCCTGCCACCTGAAAGCGGAAGACACCGTAAAGCAAGACGCTAGAAATCCATTGAAATCTAGAATTCCTCTCACGCCCACAAGATAGGCGTCTTTCAGCGAAGTTCTAAGCCCAGGCCTTTTGCCCGCCTCAGCGAGAATCAAATCCCTCAACCGATCACCATTTGGCAGCAGGCCTCTTTCTCCACTGTTTACCACTGAAAATCCGGCCCCAAGAAGAAGAGCCAGCTCTCCTCGCTCCAACAGAGGAGAAATCTTGTTTCGAATGACATCCATATCAGCTGGTTTCATTTCTCTCTCTCCGCCCCAAATTCTGATTTACAAAAAAAGGGTGGCTAATGCCACCCTTTTTGAAAGTCTCAGATCAAACCCCAACAGGGTTAGCCTTCTCCGGATCAATCTTGTACTGCTTGATCGCCCGCGCCACATCCTTAGCCGTCATCTTCCCGTCCTTCGCCAGCGCCGCAATCGCGGCATGCGCGATGTAGTACCGGTCAACTTCAAAGAACCGACGCAGGTTCGCACGCGTATCCGAACGGCCAAACCCATCGGTACCCAGCACGGTGTACGACATCGGCACAAACGCACGGATCTGATCCGCATACGCACGCACGTAGTCGGTGGCGGCAATTGCCGGGCCCTGGCGGCCTTCCAGCAGCTCGGTCACGTAGGCCTTGCGCTGCTCACCTTCCGGATGCAGGCGGTTGGCACGCTCCACGTCGAAACCATCGCGACGCAGTTCGTTGAAGCTCGGGCAGCTCCAGATATCGGCGGTCACGCCGAAGTCCTTGTCCAGCAGCTCGGCCGCGGCAATGGCTTCGCGCAGGATGGTGCCCGAACCCAGCAGCTGCACGCGCAACTCGCCCTTCTTCGGCTTGCCGGCGTCGGTCAGCAGGTACATGCCCTTGACGATGCCTTCGGCCGCGCCTTCCGGCATTTCCGGGTGGGTGTAGTTCTCGTTCATCAGGGTGACGTAGTAGTACTCGTCAATCTGATCTTCCATCATCGCCTTGGTGCCGTGCTGCAGGATCACCGTCACTTCGAAGCCGAAGGTCGGGTCGTAGCTGCGCACGTTCGGAATGCCACCGGCCACCAGATGGCTGAAGCCATCTTCGTGCTGCAGGCCTTCACCGTTCAGCGTGGTGCGGCCGGCGGTGCCGCCCAGCAGGAAGCCGCGGGTACGCATGTCGGCGGCCTGCCAGGCGATGTCGCCCACGCGCTGGAAGCCGAACATCGAGTAGTAGATATAGAACGGCAGCATCGGCACGTTGCTGACCGAGTAGCTGGTACCGGCCGCCATCCACGAGCTGATCGCGCCAGGCTCGCTGATGCCCTGCTGCAGCACCTGGCCGCTCTGGTCTTCGCGGTAGAACATCAGCTGGTCGGCATCGACCGGCTTGTACTTCTGGCCGAACGGGGCGTAGATGCCGATCTGGCGGAACAGGCCTTCCATGCCGAAGGTACGGGCTTCGTCGGCCACGATCGGCACGATGTGCGGGCCCAGTTCCTTGTCGCGCAGGGTGATGTTCAGGCTCTGCACGAAGGCCATGGTGGTGGAGTAGCTGCGCTCACCGCTGCTCTTCAGCAGGCGCTCGTAGCTTTCCAGCTTCGGTGCATTGAAGCTCTTTTCGGCCTTGCGGCGGCGCTGCGGCAGGTAACCACCCAGCGACGCACGGCGCTCCTGCAGGTACTGCACTTCCGGCGAATCCGGGCCCGGGTGGTAGAACGGCACCTGGCCGTCGGCCAGCTGCGCGTCGGTCACCGGAATGTTGAAGCGGTCGCGGAAGTGGCGCACCGCTTCGTCGTCCAGCTTCTTGGTCTGGTGGGTCGGGTTCAGTGCCTCACCGGCGCTGCCCATGCCGTAGCCCTTGACCGTCTTGGCCAGGATGACGGTCGGCATGCCCTTGGTGTTCACGGCCTGGTGGTAGGCGGCGTACACCTTGTGCGGGTCGTGGCCACCACGGTTCAGGCGCCAGATGTCGTCGTCGGAAAGACCGGCCACCATCGCAGCGGTTTCCGGGTACTTGCCGAAGAAATGCTCGCGGGTATACGCGCCGCCGAAGGCCTTGCAGTTCTGGTATTCGCCGTCGACGGTTTCCATCATCAGCTTCTTCAGGACGCCGTTGGTGTCCTTGGCCAGCAGGGCATCCCAGTAACCGCCCCACAGCAGCTTGATGACATTCCAGCCGCCGCCACGGAACACGCCTTCCAGTTCCTGGATGATCTTGCCGTTGCCGCGCACCGGGCCGTCCAGGCGCTGCAGGTTGCAGTTCACCACGAAGATCAGGTTGTCCAGGCCTTCACGGCCGGCCAGCGCGATGGCACCCAGGGTTTCCGGCTCGTCGCTCTCGCCGTCGCCGATGAAGCACCACACCTTGCGGTCGGACTTCTCGATCAGGCCACGGTTTTCCAGGTAGCGCATGAACTGCGCCTGGTAGATGGCGGCCAGCGGGCCCAGGCCCATCGACACGGTCGGGGTCTGCCAGTATTCCGGCATCAGCCACGGGTGCGGGTACGACGACAGGCCGCCGCCGTCCACTTCCATGCGGAACTTGTCCAGCTGCTCTTCGTTGATGCGGCCTTCCAGGAAGGAACGCGCGTAGATACCCGGGGCGCTGTGGCCCTGGATGAACAGCAGGTCGCCCGGGTGGTTCTCGCTGGGAGCGCGCCAGAAGTGGTTGAAGCCCACGTCGTACAGCGTTGCGCCGGAGGCGAACGAGGCGATGTGGCCGCCCAGGTCACCCGGCTTGCGGTTGGCGCGGACCACGGTGGCCATCGCGTTCCAGCGGATGATCGAACGGATGCGCCATTCCAGTTCGGCGTTGCCCGGGCTCTTGGCCTCCAGCTGCGGCTCGATGGTGTTGACGTATTCGGTAGTGGGAGAGAACGGCAGATAGGCACCCGAACGACGGGTCAGTTCCACCATGCCTTCCAGCAGCTGATGCGCGCGCTCGGGGCCCTCGACATCAATAACGGCCTTCAACGACTCGATCCACTCCTGGGTTTCCACAGGATTCGGGTCGTTGTTCAGCACCTCGTTCAACCAGTTCATTAGCGCTCCCATTACCGCACGCACGCGCGCGACTGTTGATAGATTTCTAGACCGCAAAGTGTAGCGCACCAAGGGCTTTCGTCACTTGGCTACGCTGGCGTATGGAGGCAGGCCACCCCTGTCTGCATGGTCATGTCCCGGGACGTCCACCGGCGGGACAAAGCACTGCTGCAGGCCGCTATGGCTGCCTGCAAGGGCTGCGCCAGCTGTCGCCTGCGGCCTGCTGCGCCCATGCGCAGGACGCAGTGTTACTGCTGCGGATGACCGTTGTGGGGCAAGGCCGGCGCCGTGTCGGCGTTGTCTGACGGGCTGCCGCTGAACCCGCGACAACGTGTCGCGCGCGCCTCTCGACGCGGACGGGGCAGCTGCGCACGGTTGGCGGCGAGCAGGCCCCTTCCCGCGGTTCGCCGCTCGTCTGCTGCGCCCCGCCCGGGGCGAAAACCCGCAGCGCCGTTGCGTGGCCCGATACGGATGTCAGGCCGCGCAACGGTGGCTTGCGCCGCACGCAACCCTCCCCTTCAGCCCTAGCAGTAGCTGGCTGCATGGCCCGATCTGGCAAGCGTTGTGGCCGAAACCGTACTTGTCGGGTCCGGCTTATCGATATATCGTTTGCGGCACACGTTACCGATATATCGAAATGGGTCGCTCCCCCTCCCCCAAAAGCCGCACCGACGATACCGCGGTACCCCGCCGCAACGGCCAGCCGCGCGTGCTCAGCCGTGGCGACCTGCGCCTGCTGGTGCTGGCGCTGATCGGCGAGCAGCCGCGCCACGGCTACGAGTTGATGCAGCACATCAGCACCATGTTCATGCAGGCCTACACCCCCAGTGCCGGCACCATGTACCCGCTGCTGGCCAGCTTCGAGCAGGCCGGCTGGGTGGCGTCGGAAGAGGTGGACGGCCGCCGTGTGTTCCGCATCACCACTGCGGGCGAGTTCGAGCTGAAGGTGCAGCGCACCCAGGTGCGATTGGCCCAGCGACGCGCGTTCGACCGCGCCCGTGAGATCACCAAGGCATCGTTGCCGGCGCCGCTGGCCGCTGCGCTGCGCGAGTTCAAGCTGGCGCTGGTGCACCACCACGGGCGCTGGGCCGACGGTGAAGCCGAGCAGGTGGCGGCGCTGCTGTCGCGCGCGTCGGCGCTGATCAATGGCCAGGCCGGCAACGTGTCCTCTCCCTTTTCTACGACCCAGCCAGACTGAATCCAGCCAGGTCTTCCCCCATGCCGCGCGCCCCCGCGCGACCTTCCCACAGGTACCCCCATGACCGAACATCACAACTCGCGCCTGCGCCTGGATGTGCGCTTCCGTGAACTGACGGTGCTGCGCACCGAGACTGTCACCCCGCACATGCGCCGCATCGTGCTGGGCGGCGACGACCTGGCCGGCTTCGATTCGCCCGGCGCCGACGACCACATCAAGCTGTTCTTCCCCAACGCCAGCGGCGAGATGGTGCTGCCGGTGCTGACCGCCGAGGGCCGCAGCTACCCGGACGGCAAGCAGCCTTCGCCGGCGCGCGACTACACCCCGCGCTGGTGGGACCACGAAACCGGCGAACTGGCCATCGACTTCGTGCTGCACGACCAGGGCATTGCCGGGCCGTGGGCCGAGCGCGCACAGGCCGGCGACACGCTGGTGATCGGCGGCCCGCGCGGTTCGTTCGTGGTGGCCGACAGCTACGACGCCTATGTGCTGATTGGCGATGAGACCGCGCTGCCGGCCATCGCCCGCTGGCTGGACGTGCTGCCCGAAGGCGCGCAGGTGCAGGCGTACATCGAAGTGGCCGACGAGGACGAGCGCCAGGACCTGCCGCAGTACGAGAACGTGCGCATCCACTGGCTGGAGCGCAACGGCTTCCCGGCGGCCAGCAGCACGCTGCTGGAAGACATGCTGACCGACTTCGAGGCCCCGGACGGCGATGCGTTCTACTGGATCGCCACCGAATCGCGCCGCGCACGGATGATGCGCAAGTTCATCGAAGGGCACCTGGGCGTGCCGCGTGACTGGATCCGCTCGACCGGTTACTGGAAGGCGCACCCGGACGAACAGGACGGCGATTGACCGCAGAACGGTAGGTGCGGACCGTTGGTCCGCACGCCTTTGACCATGTAGAGCCGAGCCCATGCTCGGCTGCTGTTCTATTCGCCCTCGCGCTACGCGCGATGAGCCGAGCACGGGCTCGGCTCTACAGGAGCGCGGGGCGCAGCCCCACGCACCCACCCGAACCGGTGCGCGGCCCAGATCTCCAGTGCCAGCAGCAGCGCGATGATCGCCAGCGGCAACAGCAACCCCAGGTACACGCCCGGCATCATGCCGTTGATCTGCGCCTTCACCAGCCGCAGCACGCCGCGCGTATGCAGCAGTTCGTCGATGCGCATGGTCAACGCCTCGCGCACCATCTTCGGCTCCAGGCCGACCGTGCCGGCCTTGTCGATCAGCGTGTCTTCCACCATCGCGCGCAGCAGCCCGGCGCGCACCTTGCCGATTACCCAGCCCACGCCGCGCGCCATCGGCCCGTCACCCAAGCGATCCACGCCGGGCAACGGATGCTCGCTCAGGTAGATCGCGGCCAGCGAATCTGCCACATCCCCCACCGTGCCCTGGCTCTGCAGCGCTGCACGCATGCGCTCGTCTTCCAGCGAGGCGGTGAAGCCGCTACTCCACCCTTCCACCATCGTCTGCAGGTGTGGCTGGAAGTGATCGAGCTGCTTGAACAGCGCGCGGTGCGCGCCGGCGGTGAAGCCCAGCTGCAGGCCGAAGAACGCGACCAGCAACGGCAGCAGCACCACATACGAGGCCAGCAGCCCGTGGTGCCAACCTCGCTGTCGCCGCAGCCAACCGCGCCGATGCAGCCAGCGCCAGGCGAAGATGCCCAGCGCCAGCCCCAACAGGGTGCCCAGCACGCTGCCGCCGATCAGATCGAGCACGCTCAGGCCGGTCCAGAATTCGCCAAGCCAGTACTGCGCTTCCTGCATGGTGTTGTCTTCCGTGGTTCAGTGCGGCCGCCATGGTAACCGCGACCCCATGCGACAATCGCGCTCCTTTCCTGCACCAACGAGGCCCCACGTGGGCAAATTGACCCTGAGCGGCGTGGACACGCTGCGTACCCGCCTGGCCGACGACAGCGCCTGCGACGCAGTGCTGTCTGCCTTCGCCGACCCGGCTGCGGCGCGCGCACCGCTGCGTGAGCTGGTCGAGGCACAGCACCGCTACCTGCAGGCCGAACAAGAAGTGGCACAGGTGGCCGACATCCTGCGCCGCGACCAGAAGTACGCGCCGGTGGGTCGCCCGTCGGTGCATATCGTGCAGCTGCGCAAGCAGCAGGCGTCTACCCGGCAGGCCGCGCTGATCGCCCGCCAGGTGGTGGCACAGGCCGCGCAGACGTTCGTGCGCGCGAGCGGGTTGACGGTGAAGGCCAAGCAGAGCCCGAGCGAAGCGTCGGCCGCGTGGCTGGGTACGCTGCGCTGAGCGCGCATACCCGGTAGTGGCCAACCTTGGTTGGCCTGCGGATTGATTGTGTTCCGACCAAGGTCGGCACCTACCGGAGCACGCAAAAAAGAAGGCCCGCTTTTCAGCGGGCCTTCTGCCTTCTCACGACGAGTGAGCGGGATGTTGCATCAAGCAGCCGGCTTCTCGCCGGTGGCTTCGGTGGTGATGCGGATCTTCACTTCATCGCTGACGTTCGGGGCGTAGGCGCCGACGCCGAAATCGCTGCGCTTGATCGTGGTGGTGGCATCGAAGCCGGCGGCCGGAACCTTGGCCATCGGGTGCTCGCCGCCGCCGTTGACGGTCACATCCAGGGTCACCGGCTTGGTGATGTCCTTGATGGTCAGGTCGCCGGTGACGGTCAGCTTGTTGGTGCCGGCCGATTCGACCTTGGTGCTCTTGAAGCTGGCGGCCGGGAACTTGGCAGCGTCGAAGAAGTCGGCGCTCTTCAGGTGCTCGTCGAACTTGGCGGTGAAGCTGTTCAGGCCGCTCAGCGGCAGCTTCACTTCCACGGTGGACTTGGTGACGTCGGTGGCGTCGTACACCAGGGTGCCTTCGGCGTTGCCGAAGTGCGCGCTCGGGTTGGAGAAACCGAAGTGGCTCCACTGCGCCAGCACGTCGGTGTGGGTCGGGTCGAGCTTGTAGGTGCCCGAGGCGATGGTGATGGCGGCGGCCGCCGGGGCAGCAGCGGCATCGGCGGCCGGGGCGGTGGCAGCCTGCTCGGTGGTGGCCGGGGCAGCAGCATCGGCGGCCGGGGCGGCGGTGTCGGCCGGCTTGGAGCAGGCGGCGATGGCCAGGGTCAGGGCCAACGGCAGCAGCAGTTTACGGGTGGCGCTCATCTCAGGAACTCTCCGGATCGTAGGGTGGGAACACAGTGCAGCAATGGCCCGCCACGGCGGGCGGGCCCGAAACCGATACAGCGACTTACGCGATGCGCGCCGCTTCGTCGAAGGACAGACGCGGCAGACGGGGGAACAGGCCCGAATCGTCACCGTACCCCAGGTTGACCAGGAAATTCGACTTGATGCTGGTGCCGGCGAAGAACGCTTCATCGACCTTGGCATTGTCGAAGCCGGACATCGGGCCGGCATCCAGGCCCAGCGCGCGTGCGGCCAGGATCAGGTAGGCACCCTGCAGGCTGCCGTTGCGGAACGCGCCTTCGTGGCGGCCTTCGCGCGGGCCGTCGAACCAGGCCTTGGCATCGGTGTGCGGGAACAGGTACGGCAGCTTCTCGTGGAAGTCCTGGTCGAAGGCCACGATGACGGTGACCGGGGCGGCCAGGGTCTTGTCGTGGTTGCCTTCGGACAGCGCCGGTGCCAGTTTGGCCTTGGCTTCGGCCGACTTCACGAACACGAAGCGCGCCGGGCTGCCGTTGGCGGCGGTCGGGCCCCACTTCAGCAGGTCGTACAGAGCGTGCAGCTGCGCGTCTTCGACAGGCTTGTCGAGGAAGGCGTTCTGGGTGCGGGCGGTGCGGAACAACTGGTCCAGTGCAGCAGCGTCGAGCGCGTGGGACATCGGTGGATCTCCAGGGCGGCTAAGGTCAGTGCCCGCGGGCGGCGCGGGGCGAAACGTCGATCCGCAGTGTAGAGTGTCGCGACTGTTGCAACACCCAGCAGGATTGAAACGAATTAATGCCAATGGTGAAACGATCGAGCACGCCATGGACGGTCACCGATGGCCGTGCCGGTAATGTCCGCCAGGCGGTCGCGCTGGCGACGGCGCTGCGCCTGGGCAGCCACCGCCCCCTGGTACTGCAACCCCGCGCGCCGTGGCGCTGGCTGTCGCCGCGGCGCTTGCCCGGTGATGTGAACGGCTACGGCGAGGCGTTTGCGTCCCTCGCTGCCGAAGCGCCTGCGCTGGCGATCGGCTGTGGCCGCCAGGCCGCCGGAGCGCTGCGCGTGCTGCGTGCGCGCGGCAGCCAGGTGGTGCAGATCCTCGACCCGCGCATCGGTTGCCGCCACTGGGACGTGGTGGTGGTGCCCGAGCATGACGCCCTGCGCGGCAGCAACGTGCTGACCCTGATCGGCAGCCTGAACCCGGTGGACGATGATTGGCTGGCCTTGGGCCGCGCCGCGTTCGCCAGCTTCAGCACCCTGCCCGGCCCGCGCACCGCGCTGCTGGTGGGCGGCCCGACGCCGCTGGCACCATGGGATGAGACGGCGATGGTGCACGTGTTCCAGGCGCTGGCCGAACAGATCCGCAGCGAGGGTGGCAGCCTGCTGGCGACCACTTCGCGGCGCACGCCGCCGGCGCTGGCCGAGATCCTGCGCGCGAAGTTCGCCGACCTGCCGCATGTGATCTGGGGCGATGGCGGCGATGGCGTGAACCCGTATGCCGGCCTGCTCGGCTGGGCCAACCGGGTAGTGGTGTCGCCCGATTCGGTGAACCTGCTGTCCGAGGCCAGCGCCACGCGCATGCCAGTGATGGTGGCCCTGGCCGATACCGCGCAGGGACGGCTGGCGCGCTTCCAGCAGCAGCTGCACGAGCGTGGGCGCCTGCAGCCACGTTGGCTGGACTGGCAGTACGACCGCATCGAACCGCTGCGCGAGACCGCGCGGATTGCCGCCGAGGTCAAAGCGCGGCTGGCGTTGGGGTGATGCCGTCCAGCGCTTTTTGAACATTTCGATCCGTCGGCGCAGTTAGAGTCCAGCCTCCCCCCTCGGACTGGATGTCCCCATGCGTACCCTGCTTCTGCTGCCGCTGGCCCTGCTGGCGGCCTGCTCTACCACCCCCACCGAACTTGATCCGCTGTCGCACGCCTGCCAGCAGCAGCTGGATGCCTACCGCGAGCAGCCGGCGCTGCGTAATCCGCGCAACGAGCGCCCGCCGTTGCCGATCGCGCCGATCAGCGATACCTGCGACAAGGAATTGCGGCGCAAGGGCGTGGAGCGCTGATTCCAGCGATGCGGGTATGATCGGCGCGCGGGCCTGCCCGCGTCTGGAGCGGTATACATGGAACGTCTGCATCGCCTGCGCTGCGGCCTGCTGTTGTTGATGGGCCTGCTGGCCACCGCGCCGGCATGGGCCGACAGCGGCACCTGCTTGGAGCGCTACCCCAGCGTGGCCGCACAGGCGGCGATGTTCGATGTGGCGTGGACCACGGCCGAGCGCCTGGATGCGCTGCCCGACGTGGACGTGGTGATCGCCGCGCGTGGTGGCCAGGACCTGAGCCGCTACGGCCTGCGCCACAGCCACCTGGCCTTCCTGCTGCGCGAAGACGACGGCCGCTGGCGTGCGATGCACCTGCTCAACCGCTGCAAGACCGACAGCTCGCAGCTGTACCGCGAGGGCCTGGGCAATTTCGTCGGCGAGAGCGGCACCCATACCGATCTGCGCATCGGCGTGCCGCCACCGGCGTTGCAGCTGGCACTGAAGCGGATGCTGGCAGCACCGGCGATCCAGCCCAAGGCGCTGCACGAATCGAAGTACAACGTCGTGGCCTATCCGTTCGCCACCGACTTCCAGAATTCCAACCAGTGGATCCTGGAAGTGCTGGCCGCGGCAATGGCGCAGGCTGAAGGTGGCCCGGTCATCGTCAAGCGCGAACAGGCGCAGCAATGGCTGCGCGCGCAGAAATTCCAGCCCAGCGTGTTGCATATCGGCCTGGGCAAGCGCGTTGGGGCGCGCTTGTTCGTGGCCAACGCCACCACCACCGACCATCCGGCCAGTGAACGTATTTCCGGCAACTACTCGGTGGTGACGGTGGAATCGGTATTCGACTTCCTGCACCAGCGCAGCCAGCTGCAGCAGGAACTGACCATTGCGCACGCGACGGCCGACACTGCCGCCGCTGCGCCCTGACCTGGCAAGGGGAAGATGATGCGCAACCTGCAGTTTTCCGCGTTGGCCGTGCTTGTGTGCGGCAGCCTGTTGTCTGCAGCGCCGGCACATGCCGAGCGCCGCATCGTGATCATCCAGAACAGCGTGCCCGAAGGGCCGAGCCTGGAGATGTCCGCACCGATGGCGGCAGCTGCGCAAGCGGCGGCGGCCAAAGAAGCCGAAGAAACCGGCGTGCCCGCGGGCCAGGGCGCGGTGAAGCTACCGCAGATGCAGGTCAGCGCCATTTCCACCACCGTCGATGGTCGCCGCGAGGTGCTGCTGCAGGACACCAGCAACCCGCAGAGCACCGCCTCCATGCAATGGCCCAAGCGCCCCGGCGACCCGGCCGTGCAGTTCAACGTGGGCCAGACGGTGAACTTCCAACCCACCGGATCGGGCAACGGCTGGCAGGTGAGCGACAACCAGGGCCGGCCGCTGGAATACCTGCCCGAGGCCACCGGTCCACGCGATCTTTTCGATACGCAGCGCTGAGCCGCTGCTTCTCTTTCCGACCAGGAGGTCATCATGCTTCGTTCCCTGCGCGCCCCCGCCGCCGCCCTGCTGCTCTCGGCCCTGACGGTGCCGACCGTGCACGCCGGTGCCGCCCCGCACCTCAACAGTGGCCAGGCCAGCGTGCTGGTCACTTCGTTGATCGTGGTGTCGGTTCCGCTGGCCACCTCGATGGGCCTGGCCGCGCTGTCCAAGGCGCCGTTCAAGGCCAGCGAGCGCAATGGCAAGGTCGCCGAGCGCACCCCAGCGGTGCCGCTGCCACCGATGGAAGTGAAGCAGGTGGCGACCACCGCCGCCGGCGAGCGCCAGGTGCAGCTGCAGGTGCCGGACAAGGCCGACCAGACCGCGACCCTGCAGTGGCCGGCGATTGAGGGCGAAGACCCGGTGGCCGGCTTCGTGGTCGGCCAGCAGGTGCGCTTCGACCCGACCGATGCCGGTGCCGGCTGGACGGTGAAGAACAGCGACGGCAAGGCCTTGGCCTATGTGCCCACGGCCTATGCGGCCGGCGACGCGCTGAGCGAGCAGCTGTAAAGCTGAACGGCCGTTTTTGGCTTTGCGGCGGGCCGGGCGGATAATGGGCGATCCCCTTTTTCCCCTGGCTCGCCATGTCCGTGCGTCCTGCGCCTGTTTTTGCCCCGTTGACCGCCCGCGCCCTGGTGCTGGCGGTGCTGGCCATGGGCGCGGTGGTGCTGCTGTCCAACGTGCTGGTGCAGTACCCGATCAATGACTGGCTGACCTGGGGCGCCTTCAGCTATCCGGTCGCGTTTCTGGTCAGCAACCTGATCAACCGCCGCTTCGGCCCGGGCCCGGCCCGCCGCGTGGCGTGGATTGGTTTTGCGGTGGCGGTGCTGCTGTCGGTGTGGGTGGCGACGCCGCGCATTGCGATCGCCTCGTGCTCGGCCTTCATCGTGGCCCAGCTGCTGGACATCACCGTGTTCGACCGCCTGCGCCGTGGCAGCTGGTGGCGCGCGCCGATGGTGGCCACCACCTGCAGCGCGACGGTGGATACCACCATCTTCTGGTCGATCGCCTTCGCCGGTTCCACCCTGCCGTGGGTGAGCTGGGCCGCGGGCGACCTGGCGGTAAAGCTGGCGATCGGCGTATGCCTGCTGGCCCCGTTCCGCGCGCTGCTGTGGAAGATGGCGCCGCTGCGGACCGCCGGCTGACCACCGTTGCACTGGTAGGTGCCAACCTTGGTTGGCACACTTCGTCAGCATTCCTGGCGCCGGCACCAGCGTGCCAACCAAGGTTGGCACGTACCAACAGCAAGCCATCGCACGGTGGATGCCAACAGCAGACCTTCGCCAGGTAGTTGCCAACCTTGGTTGGCACGATCCGTCAGCGTTCATGGCGCCGGCAACAGCGTGCCAACCAAGGTTGGCACCTACCAACAGCAAGCCATCGCACGGTGGATGCCAACAGCAGACCTTCGCCCGATAGTTGCCAACCTTGGTTGGCACAATCCGTCAGCGTTCATGGCGCCGGCAACAGCGTGCCAACCAAGGTTGGCACCTACCAACAGCAAGCCATCGCACGGTGGATGCCAACAGCAGGCCATCACCCGGTAGGTGCCAACCTTGGTTGGCATCCACACCACCTGCACTCAGCCGAACGGTAGCTCCGCGGCGATGCACGCGGCGCTGATCGCCGCACACGCGTCTTCGATGGCCGGCGTCGTCGGCGCCAACCGCGGCCTGCGATCCAGCGTGCAGGCCAGCCCTACCTCCAGCAGCGTGGCGTGCGCGCCATGCAGCGCCTGTGCGGTGGCGTCGGGCAGGAATCCCGCCGCTGCCAACGCGTCGATCAACGCCGGCGTGGCACGCGGCTGCAGCAACGCAGGTGTCTGCGCACTGCGCGCCAGCACACCGGTCTGCAGCAGGAATTCCAGATCGACCACGCCGCCTGCGCCCTGCTTCAGGTCGAGCCGTGCGGCATCGCTGCGGTCCAGTTCGGTGCGCATGCGCCCGCGCATCTTCAGCACATCGGCGTACAGCGTCGCGCGATCACGTTCGCGGCCCAGCGTCTGCGCACGTACCTGTTCGAAATCCTGCAGCAGGCTGGCATCGCCGGCCACGCCGCGTGCGCGTACCAGCGCCTGGTGCTCCCAGGTCCATGCGCGATCACGCTGGTACTCGGTGTAACTGGCCAGCGAAGACACCAGCGAGCCCTTGCCACCGTCCGGGCGCAGGCGCACGTCGATGTCGTACAACCGCCCGGCGGCGGTGACCGCAGCCAGCAGCGCCATCACCTTCTGGGCCAGGCGCGCATACCAGCGGCCCGGCTCCAGCGGGCGGGCGCCATCACTCGCTTCCACACCCGCCGGGTGATCGTGCAGGAACACCAGGTCCAGATCCGAGCCGAAACCCAGCTCCAGGCCGCCCAGGCTGCCGTAACCGATGATCGCGAAGCGGCCGCCGGCGATAGCGCCGTGCGCGGCGTGCATATCCGCCTCGGCCATCGCCAGCACGGTGATGACCACCGCCTGCGCCAGTTCGGCCAGTTGCCGGGTGCTGTCAACCGCACCCTGGCGGCCATCCAGCGTGGCCATGGCCATGCGGAAACTGAGGGCGAGCCGCGTCTCATTGAGCCAGCGCAGTTGCGATTCGGGATCTTCCACCGGCAGCACCTGCTGGCATTCGGCCAGCATGCCGGCCGCATCGGGCATCGGCCCGGACACGCGCACGTCCAGCAGTTCGTCCAGCAGCAGCGGATACGCGGCCAGGCGTTCGGCCAGCAATGCGCTGCGTGCGAGCACGTCGACCAGGCGCGCGAGCGCGCTGGGCTGCTCGTCCAGCAGCGCCAGATAGCTGGTACGGCGCAGCACTGCCTGCAGCAGGCCGAGCACGCGCTTGAGGGCGGCGTCGGGCTGCGGTGAGCGGGTGGCGGCGTGCAGCAGTGCTGGCAGTACGCGGTCCAGCCGCGCACGCGCTGCATCGGACAGCGACTTCACGCCCGTGCCCTGGGCGAAATCGCGCAGTGACTGGTCGGCGCCATTGGCATCGAGGAACCCCGCCTCGGCCAGCAGCGGCGCGTTGCTGCCCTCGGGCAGGCTGCGCCAGTAATTGGCCAGCGCATCCGGCGCGGCCTGGCCCTTGCGTGGTGCCAGCAGCGCAGCGAACTCGGTACTGACGCGCTGCTGCTGCACGCTCAATGCAGCACGCAGCGCATCCCAATCGGCATAGCCGAGGCCGATGGCAATGCGTTCGCGATCCAGCACATCGGATGGCAGCACATGGGTCTGTGCATCGCGCAGCATCTGCAGGCGGTTTTCCAGCCGGCGCAGGAACAGGTAGGCCTCGCGCAACGCGGCGCCATCATCGCTGGCGATCTGCCCGGCGGCGACCAGCGCATCCAGCGCGACCAGCAGCCGCCGCTCGCGCAACACCGGCTCGCGGCCACCGCGAATGAGCTGCAGTGCCTGGCACAGGAACTCGATTTCGCGGATGCCTCCGGCGCCACGCTTGATGTCGTCGTGCATCTCGCGGCGCGCAACTTCGGCGGTGATCGCCGCTTTCATTTCGCGCAGGCCATCGAGCGCGGTGAAGTCCAGGTAGCGGCGGTACACGAACGGACGCAGGGTCTGCAGCCACGCCTCGCCGGCCGCGATGTCGCCGGCCACGGCGCGCGCCTTCAACCAGGCATAGCGCTCCCAGTCGCGGCCCTCGCGCTGGAAGTACTGGTCCATCGCTGCGAACGACAGCGCCACGCGGCCGGCGCTGCCGAACGGACGCAGGCGCAGGTCGACGCGATGGCTGAAGCCATCGACGGTGGTTTCATCCAGCAGCTTGGCCAAGCGCTGACCGAGGCGGGCAAAGTACTCCTCGGCCGCCAGCGCGCGCGGACCGTCGGATTCACCGCCCTGCACGTAGGCGTAGACCAGATCGACATCGGAACTGAAGTTGAGCTCGCCACCGCCCAGCTTGCCCAGCCCGAACACCACCAGCTGCTGCGGTCGGCCGTTGTCATCGGCAATCACCCCGTGGCGCTGGGCGAACTCCTGCTGCAGGGCGTCCAGCGCCAAGCGCAGGCAGTCCTCGGCCAACGCGGTGGCGCCCGCCAGGGTCTGCGGTACGTCATCCAGCCCGGCCAGGTCGCGCCAGATCAAGCGGGTCGACATCGCCGTGCGCCAGCGCCGCAGTTGTGCCGGCCAGTCGCTGGGCTGCAGTGGGTCGAGCACCGGCGCCGGCAGCGGCGGGCAGCCCGGCGCGGACAGCTGCGCCAACAGGCCGGGCTGGCGCACCAGGGTATCCATGGCGAAGTCGCTGCTGACCGCCAGTTGCACCAGCATCGGCTGCAGCTTGGCCGGGATGGGATCGGGCACTGCCTGGGTCAGGCGCGTCAGCGCGCGGTCGACGAGGGGCTGCAGGGTGGCGGGCAATTCGGCGGGGGCGAGGGTCATGCCCTGATTCTCGCGGGGTCGGATCCCTTTGCCAACGGCGAAGGGCTGTGACCCGTTGCTGCGATCCTGCCGAAGGTTGTCGGGGTTGCCGGCCAGCGGCCGGCACTACCAATAGTGCAAACCGCGTATTCATACTGGACGACAGGCAATAAAAAAGCCCGCTTGCAGCGAACTGCCAGCGGGCTCTGCTCCCTCCCCCACGTCGGGATGCAGGGCCATCGTGCGGTGTACGAAAGTACTTTGCACGCTGCACTGCAAAACAAAACTGACGGGTATGGGAGAGGCGTTGCCGGAAACACCATTCCACGAAGGTAGAACCCCCCGTACGGCAGGGGATGGCCGATAATCGGGATTCCCCCCAGAAACGCTGTCGTCATGACTGTTGATCGCATCGCCAACGCGCGTCTTCGTGACCGCGTGGTCTCCGCCGAGACCGCAGCCGCGCTGATCCAGCCCGGTGAAACCGTGGCCATGAGCGGCTTTACCGGCTCCGGTTACCCCAAGGCCGTTCCCGTGGAACTGGCCCGCCGCATCGAATCGGCGCATGCCCAGGGCCTGCCCTTCCAGATCAGCCTGATGACCGGTGCCTCCACTGCGCCGGAACTGGATGGCGCGCTGGCCAAGGCCGATGGCATCGCCATGCGCATGCCGTTCCAGAGCGACCCGGATGCGCGCAACCGCATCAACGAGGGCAAGCTGGACTACATCGACATCCACCTCAGCCACGTCGCCCAGCACGTCTGGTTCGGCTTCTACGGCGAGATCGATACCGCCGTGATCGAGGTTTCGGCCATCCGCGAGGATGGTTCGCTGGTGCCGTCCACCTCGCTGGGCAACAACAAGACCTGGCTGGACCTGGCCAAGAAGGTGATCATCGAGGTCAACGAGTGGCAGCCGGCCGGCGTCGATGGCATGCATGACATCTACTACGGCACCGCGCTGCCGCCGCACCGCAAGCCGATTCCGCTGGTCAATGCCAACGACCGCATCGGCGAGACCGCGCTGCGCTGCGACCCGGACAAGATCGTGGCCGTGGTGCGCACCAATGGCCCTGACCGCAACAGCCCGTTCAGCCCGATCGATGCGACCAGCGAGCAGATCGCCGCGCACCTGATCGAGTTCCTGCAGCACGAAGTGAAGCGCGGCCGCCTGCCGGCCAACCTGCTGCCGCTGCAGTCGGGCGTGGGCAACATCCCCAACGCGGTACTGGCCGGCCTGGCCAAGAGCGGCTTCCGCGACCTGGCCGCGTTCACCGAAGTGATCCAGGACGGCATGCTCGACCTGCTGCGCGACGGCGTGCTGAGCTATGCCTCGTGCACCGGCTTCGCACTGAGCCCGCAGGCCAACGAGACGTTCAAGGAAAACATCGATTTCTACCGCGAGCGCATCATCATGCGCACGCAGGAAATCTCCAACCATCCGGAACTGGTGCGCCGCCTGGGCTGCATCGGCATGAACGGCATGATCGAAGTGGACCTCTACGGCAACGTCAATTCGACGCACGTGATGGGCACGCGGATCATGAACGGCATCGGCGGTTCGGGCGACTTCGCGCGCAATGGTTTCCTGTCCGCGTTCCTGAGCCCGTCGACGGCGAAGAACGGCACCATTTCGGCGATCGTGCCGATGGCCAGCCACGTCGACCACACCGAGCACGACGTGTCGGTGATCGTGACCGAACAGGGCCTGGCCGATCTGCGTGGCCTGACCCCGCGCAAGCGCGCGCAGGTGCTGATCGACAACTGCGCGCACCCGGATTTCCGCGCGCAGCTGCAGGATTACTTCGACCGCGCCAGCCGCGAGAGCTACGGCAAGCACACCCCGCACCTGCTGCCGGAAGCGCTGTCGTGGCACCAGCGCTGGCTGGATACGGGCACGATGAAGGGCTGACGCCCGCTTCTGTGGAGCCGAGCATGGCTCGGCTCTACAAATGGCAGCACCGCAACATCCTGCGGAGCCGAGCCCATGCTCGGCTCCGCAGCACGCGGCTTATCCGCGCAGCGCCGCCAGCGATTCGGCCTGGATGCGCTCGTAGATCTCGAACTCATCGTTCACCGCCGCGCCCAGCGCCTGTTCGAAGGCTTCGCGATTGGCATGTGCGGTGTAGGCGCGCTGCTCGCCACCGCCCAGGTTCGACTGGAAGATGCCTGCTGCACTGACCGGCAGGAAGTCCTCGTAGACGATCGGATCAGCCGTGGCCAGGCCCGCTGCAACCAGTACTTCGGCCGGCAGGTCGGCCACGCGTTCCGGCGCGGCGCGGCCCGCGTCGGTCAGCTGGTAGCGGTAGTAGCCCAGGCCTTCCTGGCGCAGGGTGTCATGGTCATCCGGGAAACTGGCGAACACCGCCTGCAGGCGCTGGCCGTAGTCACCGCCTGTGCTGCCCGCGCCGCCGGCATCGCGTGCCTGCGTCAACAGCTGGTCGTACAGCGCGCGACCCTTCGCGGTCAGTGCCAGGCCGCGCTGTTCGATCTCGCCGAAGCGCGCGGTATGGGTGCCGGCGTCGCCGCCCTCGTTGTCCGGGAAGTGCACGGCCTCTTCCAAGGCCTTGAAGCTGGTCTGCCGCAGCAGGATCGGGCAGGCGCGGCGCGGCGGGCCCTCGATCACCGCCTTGGCGGCCATGCCGTGCTCGATCATCGCCGCCTGTGCAGCATCGATGTCCAGCGTGCGCGGGGTCAGGTGGTTGATGTGCGGGCCACGGAAGCTGACCACGTCGGCCACCAGCCGGTGCGCCTTGTGCAGGGCGTGGTAGGTCGGAAGATCCACGGTGGCGTCGCCATGCCAGCGGAAGGTCTCCAGCGCCTGTTTGACGAAGCGTTCGGCATCGGCCTGGCTCAGGCCACCCTCGCGCTCGGCCTGCTCGATCAGTGCCAGCGCGTCGTCGGTGAAGATGCGGCGGCGGGCGAGAATCTCGGCCGACTGCGCACGCAGCGCCTCGTCTTCAATCAGCTCCAGGCGCAGCAGCGAGGTGAACACGCGGAACGGATTCAGTGCCAACGCAGCGGCGGTCAGCGGGCGGAAGGCGGTGGAATGCACCGGCACGCCGGCCACCGACAGATCGTAGTAGCCCACCGGGTACATGCCCATCACCGCGAACAGGCGGCGCAGGGTCGCCAGTTCCTGCGGGGTGCCGACGCGGATCGCGCCATGGCGTTCTTCATCCAGGCGGGCGCGCTCGTCGTTGCGCAGCAGCTGCGCGGCCAGCGCCGGGTCCTGCGCCAGGACCTGCGAGTTGATCCGCTCCACCAGTTCCACCAGCGTGCCGTACAGCGGCACTTCGGTGCGGTACATGCGGGACATGGCCTGGGCGAACAGGCGGCGGATCACATCAGGCGAAACGAAAGAGGCGCTCATCAGTCACTCGGTTACGGGAACGGGGAACGGCGAGAACCCGTATTGTCGCCGGAGTGCGCGGCCGCGGCGATACGCAGAGCAACATGAAGAACATCGGTAGCGCCGGGCCATGCCCGGCGGACCCCAGGGCCGCGCTGCGCGCTCGCCGGGCGTGGCCCGGCGCTACCGTTTCAACTGGCGCTTCAGCGTGGCATCCAAGGTGATCGGCCTGTCCCAGTGCTCGTAACTGGCGACGATGGCGTGGCGCACGGCGCGGTAATGCAGGTTCTGCGGCTTGGCCGGCATCCGCTTCACCACCTCGGCCCAGCCGCCCTCGGGGTCCTGGCTGAAGGCGCGCACGCTGTCGCGGCAGGTCTGGCCACTGGCCTTGGCCCAGAAACAGGCGAAGTAGATGTCGCCGGCCTGCCACTGGTGGGTGGTGGCCAACGCGGCGATGTAGCCGCGCGGTACACCGGCGTAGCGCGATACCTCGTCGAGGAAGGCATCGGGGTAGCGCTCGGCGTAATGGTTGATGTCGGCCAGCTGGGTGTCGACCCAGGTGTCGCCAGTATCCACCTCGTAGGTCGCCGAACGTTCGGCGGTCTGCTGGGCCAGCACGATGGCCGGCGCCAGCAGCAGGGACAACAGCAGCGCGCGCAGTGGCAGTTTCATGACCCGATTCTGCCGCAGCCGCCGCGCCGTGTCAGGCCGCGGCAGCGGCCTTGGCCTCGATCGTCGCCAGCGCGGCGGGCCAGTCCCAGGCGGTATCGGCGCTGACCATGCGCGGTTCGTCGTCGGCCACGCCGTGCTGGGTCTCGTGTGCCCAGGTCACCGCGTAGGGGGTATGGATGCCCCAGCCACCGAGGGTGATCACCGGTTCGATATCCGAGCGCAGCGAATTGCCGACCATCACGAACTGCTGCATCGGCAGGTCGAATTCGGCCAGCACGCGGGCATAGGTTTCCGGGTCCTTCTCGGAAACGATCTCGATGCGTGGGAACAGATCGGACAGCGCCGCCACCTTGATCTTGGCTTCCTGATGGAACAGATCGCCCTTGGTGATCAGCACCACCGGGTACTGCGCGGCGATGGCCGCCACCGACTCGCGTACGCCGTCGATCAGTTCGACCGGATGGCGCAGGGTGTCGTGGCCGATGTCGAGGATGCGCTGGATGTCCTTGGCCTCGATGCGCTGCGAGGTGATCTCGATGGCCGCTTCGATCATCGACAGCGTCATGCTCTTCACCCCGTAGCCGAACACGCCGAGGTGGCGCTGCTGCACTTCCAGCAGGTGGCGGGCGGTCTGGGTGTCATGGACGTCGATGTAGCGCGACAGCAGGTCCAGGTAATCCTGCTCGGCCTTGCGGTAGTAGTCCTCGCTCTTCCACAGCGTGTCGTCACCGTCAAAACCGACCAGGCCGATGGCGCGCGAGGGCGCAGGCGTGGAGGTGTTCATCGCCCTAGGATACAGGCGCAGAGATGACGAAAAAAACCCGGGTGGCCGAAGCCACCCGGGTTGCCCATGCACCGGTTGTCCCGAATTCAACCGTGGATCAGCGGCCCTGGCCTGCGGCCGTGCCACCCGCGCCGGCACCGGCCTGCTGGGCGGCCACGTAGGCCTTGTACTCGTCGGCACTCAGCTGGCCATCCTTGTTGGCATCGGCCTGGTCGAACACCTGGGCAAGGCCCGCATTCACCTGCGCTTCGCTCTTGCTGATGGTGCCGTTGCCATCGGTATCGATGCTGGCCCAGGTCTGGCCACCGCCGTTGGCCTGCGCCGACGCTGCTGCGGCCGCATCGGTCGCCTGGTCGGCCGCCTGGCCTGCCTGTGCCGCCGCCTGCTGGGCCTGCGCCGCTTCGTTCTGTGCATGCGCGGCCTGCTGCTTGGCCGACTGCGCCATCGCCGGGATGGCCAACACGCTGCCGGCGGCGACGATCAGGGCGATCAGGGGCTTGCGGTTGCGAATAGTCATCTGGGGTGTCTCCTGAAGGGTGGTAGTGCGCGGTCGTTGTCTCCGCACGGCACCTACCCTGCCACCGCGTTTCTGAATCGATTTTGCGCGGCGATCGCCGCGAACACGCATGGTTAACCACCCACGCAGACGCATGCGTTAGCGCGGTGGTTAGTGCGAAGTGAGCAGGGAGTAAGACGAGCATTCAGCGCTACCGGATTTAACCGGCAGCGAACGAAAAACCTGCGTCAGTCGACGGTTTTTTCCGATGACCGCGAACTGAACAACACCCAGCCCAATGCAACACCGGAGAGCGCGCCGGCGATTTCCAGCACCACGCGGCTGCCCAGTTCGTTCGGATCGTGGATGGTGGACAGGAACAGGCGCGCATACAGCGGCGACTCCAGCCGCACGATGCCCATGTAGAACAGCTTCCAGGCGTCGATGCCGGCGGAGATGATCACCGCGATGACGCACGACCAGCCGATCGCATGGCCCACGGTCCAGTGCAGCAACCGGCACAGGTGGTGCCACAGGAAGTACACCAACAGGCCGACCAGCAGGGCGATGAGGCCCGCTTCAAGCGTACCGAGCAGGCCGAAATGCAGGGGAAGGTTCATCGGGCGGGGACGCAGGAGAAGGCGGCCAGTGTAAGGGGTATCGGCAGGGCTGCGCCCTGCACCTGCAGATGCCGAAGCAACGGCAACAGCAGGCATTCCGTGGGGTGGTGGGGCGGTGTCGGAGTGCGGGGACGCCGTAAACCCATCCCTGGGGGCTTGGCAGCCGCATCCATGCGGCGGACACCCCGCACTCCGACACCGCCCCACCTCTGACAGATTCCCGCGATCGGGTAGATCCACGCCATGCGTGGATGAATCTCCATCGAAATCGAATATCTCGACAATTGATCGAAGAGCATCCACGCATGGCGTGGATCTACGTGTCGACCAAGGTCGACACCCACCGAGCGCAGGCCATGCCATTCCGGCAGATCGCGGAAATCTGTCGAAGGCGGGGTGGGTCCGGTTGCGGGGGTGTCCGCGGCATGGATGCCGCGGCCAAGCCTACAGGGACGTATTTACGGCGTCCCCCGCAACCGGACCCACCCCGCCATCCCACGGAATGCCAGCTTCTGCTGTTGCTGTTGCTTCTGCTGTTGCTCGCGCAGTGGCCTCGGCAGGTGCAGGGCGCAGCCCTGCCGACACCCCCTACCGCACTGGCACGTCGTAGGCGGTACCGGCATCCGGCTCGGGCTGCAGCGTGTAGTGCCACCACTCCTGCGCATAGTTGGTGAAACCACGTCGTGCCATCGCCTGCACCAGCTGCTGGCGGTTGGCGTTCTGTGCATCACTCAAACCCGGCGCCTGCGTATGCGCGCGTGGGCCGAAGAAATCGAAGTCGGTGCCCATGTCCATCGGCGTACAGCGTCCGCTGCGGCAATCCAGCAGGCCAAGATCGACGGTGGCACCACGGCTGTGGCCGGAACGCTCGGCGATGTAGCCATCGCTCAGCAGCTGCGGCTTGTCCAGATCCGGATACTGCAGCGCCTTGCGCGACTGTTCCTGCGGATCGTTCACCCAGGCCATGAACGCCTGCACCGCGCGCACCGGGCGATAGCAGTCGTAGAGGCGCAGCGCGAAACCCTGCGCGCGCAGGTCGGCCTCCACATCGGCCAACGCCTTTGCCACCGGCGCCAGCAGATAGCATGCAGGAGCCTCATAACCGGGCACGGGCGCAGCGGTGAAGTTGTTGCCACCGGCATAGCGGATGTCCATCTCGATGCGCGGTGACAGCGTGCGGATCTCCACCAGCCCCGCCGCAGTGGCGTCGGTGGCGGGCGAGATGCGTGGTGGCTCAGCGGCGTGGGCCGCCGGTGCCAGGGCAATCGCCAGTACGAGTGAAATGCAGGTCCTGGAAGTCATAGCTGAAGTCGATCTCCGGATCGATGGCGCGCAGCTCCAGCGTCGGCGTGTCTACGCCGGGATTCAGCCACGCCTGCGCCGAGGGCTCCAGCGTATCCCACTGCAACAGCCAGCGCCCTTCCAGCCGCTTCACTGTTGCCTGCAGCGTGGGCGACTTGTCCACGCTCAAGCGCAGGCCGTTGGCGGTGGGACACAGAGAGGCGGGGCCCAGCCAGGGATCGAGGTAGCGTCCCTGCCATTGCGCCAGATCGGTGGCAGCAGCCGGTTGCGCAGCCCGGGTGGAGGGCGCACGACTCCCCGTGGCGGCGCGCACGGCCCGTTCGGCGGCCAGCTCAGCCAGGTAGTACCCCACATGTTGCGCGCCTTCCGGCGCGGTGAACTGTTTCAGCGCCGACTGCATCAGCGCGGTACGCGCGTCTTCGGCCTCGCCGTTGATCAGAATCACCACACCGACCTTGCGATCCGGCAGCAGCGCCAGCGAGGAATACATGCCCGACAGTGTCCCGGTGTGCGCGACCTTCCAGTGCCCGTCCATGTCCGACACCCGCCAGCCCAGCCCATAACCGTAGAAACGGGCGTTGTCCCAGTCGCGTTGGCGTTCGCCCAACGGCATCGGCATGTGCAGTGTCCACAGCATGCGGCGTTGCTCGGCACCCAACCACGTCGGCGCCAGCGACGGGTCCAGCAGCACCTGCATCCAGCGCGTCATGTCGCGCAGCGAACAACGGATGCCACCAGCCGCCATCGACGTCAGGTCGGGGCTGAGCGTTCCATCCGCACCGACCACCACATTGCGGCCGTCGCGCCGCACATGCGGTTGGGCGACATTGCCGACCTGCTCCACCGACCATGCGCCCACCTGGCAACGGGTCATGCCCAGCGGTTCAAACACGCGCTCGCGCATCAGCTGGTCATACGGCTTGCCACCGGCGGCCGCGGCCACCTCGCCGGCAACGACGTACATCAGGTTGTCGTAGGCGTAGCCGCTGCGGAAGCTGGTGACCGGCTTCAGGTGTGCCAGACCGGCGATGACATCGGCGCGGGTGAAGGTGTTGGGTTCGGGCCACAGCATCAGGTCGCCGGCACCCAGGCCGAGGCCGCTGTTGTGGATCAGCAGATCGCGTACCTGCAGGTGTTCGCCCACCCACGGATCATGCATGCGGAATGCCGGTAGATGGCGCTGCACCGGATCATCCCAGCGCAGCTTGCCCTGCTCCACCAACGTGGCCAGCAGTGCGGCGGTCATCGCCTTGCTGTTGGAAGCGATCTTGAACAGCGTGTCCTCGTCGATGCGGCCGCCGTCACCGCGCACCCCTTCGGTGTGGCGATAGACCACCTGGCCATCCTCGACCACCGCCATCGCCACCCCCGGCAGGTGCTCATGCTGGTCCACGAAGGCGATGTCGGCATCCAGGCGTGCGCTGTCCACCGCATGGGCAGCGGGGCTGGCCAGTGCCGCGAGCAGTAGCAACAGACGATGCAAGTCAGTCTCCGTCAGGCGGTGCCGGATCACATCCGGCGATCACAAATCCGCGCCCCCCGGCAGGGCGGCGCGCAGATGCGTCCTCAATAATTCCAGGTCACCGTCAGCTGTGCGTAGCGCGGCGACTGGAACCCGGTGCCATAGCCATACATCGTGTTCGGCGTGCCGATGCTGTCCTGCGGCTCGTAGTCCTGGTCCACGGTGACCACACGCTGCTGGTTGAGCACGTTGTACACCGCAAGCTTCAGGCGCAGGTCGGTGGGAATGGGCACCTTGTAGGAAACGCTCACGTCCAGGTCGTAGGTCCACGGGGTACGGCCGTCACCGCCGCGCGGCGAATGCACGAACACGCGCTCGGACGGCACCGTCGACTGGCAGTTGGACACGCACACGTAGTAGCTGTGGAAATCGGTGTCGTCGAAGGGATTGCCGGCGCCGAAGCGGGTGATCGGGCTTCCCGACTGCACGCCCAGCGTGGCCGCCACGCTCAGGTTCTCGGTCAGCGCGTAGCTGCCGCGGAACTTGAACTGGTGGCGGCGGTCGTTGGCCAGGTAGCCATAGCCGCGATAGTTCACCCACGGATTGTCGAAGTTCTCGGTGCGGCCGGCGTCGGCGAAGTCGGTATCGGAGTTGACCGGACCTTCGGCATTGCCGCGGCCGTAGGCCAGCGTATACGAGGCATTGAAGCCCCACTTGCCGTCCCACGCACGGTCGACCTGCAGTTCCAGCGCCTTGTAGTCGCGCTTGGGCTTCACCCAGCCGCGCTGGCCCACATAGTTGCCATCGTCGTCATACAGCGCCCAACCCTCCTTGGAGGTATCGATGTCGATCCAGCCGTCGTTGCGGCCATCGCAGTTGGTATCGCCCCACACCGTGTTGGTGCGCCCGGGGTTGCCCATGATCCACACGCCGTCGATCGCCCCGCACTGCCCCGTGGCGGTGATGTTCATGTCATCAATGGCGTTGTGCAGGCGCCGGTAGGTGACGCTGGCGGCGACCGACCACGATTCACTCAGCATGTGCTGGAAGCCGAGGATGGCCTCATCCTGATAGACCGGGTCCATGTCCCGGTTCACCTCGGCGCGCAGGTCCGGCACGCTGCCGTCGCCCTGCGAATTGTCGACCGGGCCGATCTGCCCACCCAGGTTCGGGATGTTGTTGGCGGCCCCGGTGTAGCCCAGGAATTCGTACCAGGTGCGCTCATCGAGGAAGCCGCCGGCCTGTTTGATGTTGATGACATTGGCCACCGGCAGGTAATAGCGGCCCAGGTTGCCGAACACCTTGGTGGTGCCATCACCACGCACGTCCCACGAAAAGCCCAGGCGCGGGGCGATCATGTTGTCGATCTTGATGTAGCTGTCGCCGTCGCCGCCCTTGTTGTCGAAGCTCTCCACGCGCGCGCCGATGTTCAGCAGGAAGTTCGGGGTGACCTGCCAGTTGTCTTCCAGGTAGTACGCCGAGTTGATGGTTTCGAACGAGCCGGCCACTTCATAGCGGCGGGTGCGTGCGACCAGGCCGCTGGCAGGTACGGTACCGCCATTGAGCGGGCTGCCCGGATTCCGGTAATAGATGTCATAACGCAGCCCACCGGGACCGGGATAGGCACGTTCGTAGTCAGAGGTGTTTTCTTCGCGGTCCAGGCCGAAGCGCAGCAGGTGGTTGCCGAGCGACCACTCGAAGTCGGCGCGTGCAGCCTTGCGTGTATCCAGCGCCGCTTCCAGCTGCGAGCTGCTTGTACAGCTGCGGTCACCCTGCAGGTTCGGTGGCACGCCCTGCGCCGCGGTACGGTTGTCGAACACGCGGTTGCAGTTCTCGTCCATCAGCGAACTCTGCACGCGGTTGCGCTTGTTCTCGCCGTACATCAGCTTCATGGTCAGGTCGTTGTTGACCTGCCAGCTGTACGTACCGGACCAGTTCTTTCCGCCCACCGTGTTGACGATCTGGTTGCTGCGCTCGCCAAGGATGTCGCCGCTGTCGTAGTCGTAACGATAGACGTCGGTGAGGGTCTTGTTCTTGTCGGAGAAGCCGAACAGCGACAACATCTGGTTGTCGGTGATCTGCCAATCCAGCTTGCCGCCCCAGAAGGGCTCGTCTGCCTTGCCCTGGCTGAGGAACGTGCCGGCGTCATTGGTCGAGGTCGGACGATAGTCGCGTGCCTCGTACATGCCGAAGAAGAACAGCTTGTCCTGTACCAGCGCACCGGAAGCGAACACGTTCAGTGCGCTGCGCGAATAGTCGTCGCGACGCGCCGAGATGTAGCGGCTGCCTTCGCCGTCATAGCGGTCGCGCGCCTGCGACTGCCAGGCACGCGGCTCGAACACCAGTTCAGCACCGGCCTTGAAGTCGTTGCTGCCCGAGCGGGTGACCGCATTGATGACACCACCGGTGCTGCGCCCGAACTCCACCGAGTAGCCGCCGGTCTTGACCTGGAATTCCTGGTAGAACGCGAACGGCACCGACGAGAAGCCAACCCGGTTATAGAAATCGGTGACGTTCAGGCCGTTGATGTAGACCGTGTTTTCGGCCACTGACGAGCCACCGAAGGAGATGCCCTGCCCGCCCAGCGAGCCCTTGCCTTTCACCGCACCCGGCGCCAGCAGCGCCACTGCGGTGATGTCACGGTCCACCGGCAATCGAGACAGTTCCTCGCGGGTGATGTTGGTGGCCGACTCGGTGGACTTCACGTCCACCATCGACACCACCTGCGGCGCGCGCACTTCCACGGTGCCCAGCGTGCTGACAGCTCCCAGCGGCACGTTCACCGTGGTTGCGCTGCCCAGGCTGACCGTGACCTGGCCGACGCGGCTGGCAGCACCGCCTGGCAGGTTTACCTCCATGTCATAGGTGCCGACCGGCAACAACGGGATGCGATAGCTGCCCTTGCTGTCGGCCTGCACCGAGCGCACGAAACCGGTGGCGGGATTGCGGACCGTGACCGTGGCGCCGGCAGGCACCTGCCCCGCATCGCTGGTCAGGCGACCGACGACCGCGCCGTCCTGTGCGAATGCGCTGGGTGCCAGCGTTGCCAGACACGTACCGAGGGCGACGCACAAGGCCGCCCGCTTGATGTTGTAAGCCTTCATCCCCTGCTCTCTCCTGCAAGAATTGAATGGTGGTGGGGTGGTGTGTCGCGCTAGCGTTGCCCGGCTGGCAGTACCCGCCACTGGAAGTCATAGCTCCATTGGTCGAAGTACAGGTTGCCGCCTGACCACTCGGCCTCGCCACGCTGCGAGTCGACCGTTTCCGAGCGGTAGTGCTGTTTGGCCGGCACGAAGGCCTGGCCGAAATCGTCGTTGAAAGCGATGCGGTAGCCATCAAGGCCACCCAGGTAGAAGTCACGCAGCGCGGGCGCGTCGCTGGCCAGCGCACCGGTGGTCACATCCATCGGCAGCCAGCCATACGGCGCCAGGTAGACCTGGCCCCAGTCGTGCAGGTTGTTGTAGCCGCTGCCATCGTCGGAAAACACCATGCCCGACTGCCAGCGCGCGGGAATGCCGTTCATGCGCAGCAGGGCGATCAGCAGCAGGGTCTGCTGCCCGCAATCGGCGTGACCGGCACGCAGCGCGTAGTCACTGATGTTGCTGATCGTCGAATACTCGCGTGCACCGGCCCACGGAATGCGATCAACCGCGGCGAACAGCCTGCGTACCACTTCATACGGGCGTGTCTCGCCCTGCAGCACCTGGTCGGAAAACAGCTTCAGGGCGGGCGTGAAACGCACGTGCGGCAGCTGCTCGGCCAGATAGGGCTTCAACGCGGGATCATCCGGCGTGGCCTGCACCTTGGTCGCGTCGATTGCCGTGTGGCGCGCGAAGATCGTCACCGCATAGCGGATTTCAAAGTGCGTCGGCTGGCCAGCCACGGCCTTGGCTTCCAGATAGGCGGTGCGCTGCTGGGTGCTGGCCGGGGCGATGCGCGCCTTGCCCGGCGAACTGGCAATCCACTGCACGCGCTCCTGCTGGCCGGGAATCTCGCGCGGGTACGGAATCCATGCACGTACGGTTTCGCCTGCCGGCACGGCATCCGCTTTCACCGTGAGCGACTGCGTGAATTCGATGCGCTGCGGCAGCACAGATGTCGTGCCGCTCTGTTCGGAGACAGCGACTGCGCGCGCGTGATGCGCATTGAGCACTTCATTCGGGCCGGGCGGTGGCATCGGTGCATCTGCCCGACGACGCGCACGCGCCTCGTCACTGAGCAGGAACAGGTTGGAGGGCGCACGCTTGAAGTACCAGCGCGTGCCGTCGATATCGACGTGCTCGATCAGGCCCTGCTGATCCCAGCGCGCGAACTCGTCGTCGGTCAGCTCGGGAATCCAGCGACGCACGGCGGCCTTGGCTGCGGCTTCGTCGAGGGAAAAATCCAGACGGATGCGGCGCATGCGCTCGCGCTGGAATGCACTTTCGGCAGCATCGCTTCCGGTCGCCAGCAGCGCATTGGCATCGCTGAAGCGACCGCTGTCGACCAGGTCGATCACCTGCGTTTGGCGCGCACGCTGCTCGCTGCCGCGTCCCTCTGCCGCCTGCGTGGCCGGCGCCCACAGCAGCAGCGCGGCGCATAGTCCGGCAGCGACAGGCAGAGACGGTTTGCGAACGGCAGGATCCACAGCGACACTTCCCAAGCGCGGGTGGTAACGGCTGTGTAACACGGGCCGGGGGACCGGTCAATAATTTATTCTTGCTTTCGCGGCCGAAAGGAATAAATATTCCAACAGGCTTTCGAGGAGGGTGTGCAGCGCATGATCCTGGCTTCCCGCGAACCGCGTCGGCACTGGCCGCGCAGGTTGACCCTGGCGCTGGCCCTGGGCCTGCTGGCCGTACCGGTCTTTACCCAAGCGGCCACGCCTGCACCCGACCCCGGCGCACCGCTGCCCTACGTGATCGGCCTGCATGAGGCCTACCTCACCCCGGACTACTGGGCGGCACGGCTGGACAACGCCGACGCACCGATCCTCGACCGCGCGCAGATCCAGGCGCAGAACGCGCGAATGCGTGCCGAGGACAGCCACATCCAGGACATCGCCGCGCTGCCGGCACAGCTCAGCGCCACGCAGGTGCGCGACAGCATCGGCGCGCTTTCAAGCTGGCCCAAGCGGGCGCTGTATGACGAGAAGGGCCAGGCCATCGCCCCCGGCCTGCGCACCGCAATCGAAGCCAACCTCGACCTCGACGCGGTTCCTGCGCAGGTCGCACCGTCGTACGGGCTGGTGGTGAAGCGCGCCGCGCTGCGCACCTTCCCCACCCGTCAGCGTGTTTTCAGCACCGTCGGCGACACCGATATCGACCGTTTCCAGGAATCGGCGCTGTTCCCCGGTGACAAGGTCGCCGTGGTCCACCGCAGTGCCGATGACCGCTGGCTGTTCGTGCACAGCGAGCGCTACAGCGCCTGGATCGAAGCCGATGCCGTGGCCAGTGGTGACAAGGCCACGGTGCTCGGCTACGGCGCGAAGGGCCCGTACCGCATCGTCACCGGTGCCACCGCGCACACCGCCTACACACCGGAAGAACCGCGTGTATCGCGCCTGCAGCTGGACATGGGCGTGCGCCTGCCGGTGCTGGCCGACTGGCCCGCCGCCGAACCGGTGAACGGGCAACAGGCACACGCTTCGTGGGTGGTGCAGCTGCCGGTGCGCGAGGCCGACGGCCGCCTGCGCCTGGTGCCGGCACTGCTGCCGCGCTCGCAGGACACCGCCGCCGACTACCTGCCGCTGACCCCGCGCCTGCTGCTGCAGCAATCGTTCAAGTTCCTCGGCGAGCGCTACGGCTGGGGCCACGACTACGACACCCGCGACTGCAGTGGGTTCGTATCAGAGATCTACCGCAGCTTCGGCGTACTGTTGCCGCGCAATACCAGCGCACAGGCGATCAGCCCGGCGCTGGACCGCCTGCCGTTCACCAGCAAGGACAGCAAGGCCGTGCGCGACCGCGCCGTCACCGATCTGCAGGTGGGCGATCTGGTCTACATCCCCGGCCACGTGATGATGGCCATCGGCCACGTCGACGGTCGCACCTGGGTGATCCACGATACTGCGGGCGGCAGCTGGTTCGGCGCCGACGGCAAGCGTGTGCAGGCCCATCTCAATGGCGTATCGGTCACGCCGCTGGAGCCGATGATGGCCAGCGACAGCGTCCGCTACATCGACCGCATCACCAACATCCAACGCCTGCGTGCCAAGAATCCCTGAATGAAGATCACTGCCATCGAACTGGGCATGCTGCGCGTGCCACTGAAAACACCGTTCAAGACCGCGTTGCGTACCGTGGAGACCGTGGAAGACGTGGTGGTGCTGATCCGCACCGACACTGGCCACACCGGCTACGGCGAGGCGCCGGCCACCGCGGTCATCACCGGTGACACGCACGGCTCGATCATCGAAGCGATCCGCCACTTCATCGCCCCGCGCCTGATCGGCCAGGAGGTGGTCAACCTCAACCGCCTGTGCACGCTGGTGCAGACCGCGATGGAACGCAACACCAGCGCCAAGGCAGCGGTGGAGATCGCGCTCTACGATCTGTGGGCGCAGCTGCATGGCGCGCCGCTGTACCAGATGCTGGGTGGCGGCGACCCGGTGATCACCACCGACATCACCATCAGCGTGGACTACATCGACAAGATGGTGGCCGATTCACTGTCGGCGATCGAACGCGGCTTCGAGTCGCTGAAGATCAAGGTCGGCAAGGACATCGGCGTGGACATCGAGCGGGTCAAGGCGATCCATGCCGCCGTGGAGGGCCGAGCCCTGCTGCGCCTGGACGCCAACCAGGGCTGGACCGCCAAGCAGGCCGTGCATGCGATGCGCACGCTGGAAGAGGCCGGCGTGGTGCTGGAGCTGCTGGAGCAACCGGTCAAGGCCGCCGACATCAGTGGCCTGAAGTACGTGACCGACCGGGTCAACACCCCGGTAATGGCCGACGAAAGCGTGTTCAGCCCGAGCCAGGTAATGGACCTGATCCAGCAACGCGCCGCCGACATCATCAACATCAAGCTGATGAAGACCGGTGGCCTGTCCAACGCGATCCGCATTGCCGACATCGCCGGCATCTACGGCGTGCCGTGCATGATCGGCTGCATGATCGAGTCGAGCATCAGCGTCGCCGCGGCAGTGCATCTGGCGGTAGCCAAGAGCGATGTGATCACCAAGGTCGATCTGGATGGCCCGTCGCTGGGGCAGTTCGATCCGGTCAGCGGCGGCGTGCGCTTCAACGAATCGGAAATCAGCATCAGCGACGTGCCGGGGCTGGGTATCACCGAAGTGCGGGGGCTGGAGATGCTGGGTTGATTTCTGCCTTGCGGCTGGCTTGGCGTACAACTGACTTTGGGTCGGGCGTTACTTTTCTTTTCGCGAAAAGAAAAGTAACCAAAAGAAACGCTCCGCCGGCCGCGAGCCGGTGCTGTGCACCGGTTCCCTGCGCTCCTCGGCCCGTCGAGGGACGGCGCGGGAACTCGCTGCGCTCAGACACCCGCGCCTCTTCGCCCTCGCCGGACCTGCGGTGCTCGGCTCGCTTGAAGGCGGACTCAACAGCTGCACCCAGTAGATCCACGCCATGCGTGGATGCATTTGATTCTGCTCTTGCTTTTGCCCCACCCCGTATCCCTTTCGCGGCTGGCACGCGCGCGATCTGTCCGGGGTCGGGCGGGTGGGGTTTGCAGGGGGGGCCCCGCCATGGGCCCGAGGCATGCCTCGGGCGGGTTGGGCAGGACGCCCAACCCCGGTCTTGCCGTTTGCGCAGGACAGCGCAAACGAGCAAGCGCGGACAAGCCTCCATGGACGGATTCACGGCGTCCCCTGCAAACCCCACCCGCCCGACCCACTCCATGACACGCTCTACGCGACCAACCGCAACGCGCCCACACATGCCCGGACACCCCGCATGCCGCCCCTGCTGAAAATCCGCACCGAGCGCGGGCAGATGTCGGCCATCGAACGCCGCATCGCCGACTTCATCCTCGACAACGCCCACCTGCTGCGCGATTACTCTTCGCAGCAGCTGGCCAGTGCCCTGGGCATCAGCCAGTCCAGCGTGGTCAAGTTCAGCCAGAAGCTCGGCTTCAAGGGCTACCCGGACCTGAAGTACTCCATCGGCGAGGACGTCGCCCGTGCCGGTGCCGATCCGCAGCAGGCGCCGGCCGCTCCGGACATCAGCGATGACTACCTGCGCCTGGGTGACGCCCTGCACCGCAGCAAGGCGCAGGCCGAGGAAGAAACCCGCCAGGCCAACCCGCGCGAGGAAATCGAGCGCATCGTGCAGCTGCTCGACGGCGCGCCGAAGCTGTTCGTCCACGGCCTCGGTGACGACGGCCTGTACGCACGTGAATTCGCCATGCGGCTGTCGCTGCTTGGCCTGCTGGTAGTGCCCCATACCGATCCGATCCTGATGCTGGCCAACCTGTCGGCAGCGCGTCCGGGTGATGTGCTGTTGATGTTCTCCGAGTTCGGCAACCTGCCACAGCTGTCGCAGCTGTCGCGCCAGTTCCAGGACATGGGCGGCAAGGTGGTGTCGATCACCCGCCACACCGCCAACCCGCTGCGTGCACATGCCGATGCGGCGCTGGTGGTGTGCGCGCACGACCGCGCGCCGCAGGTGGCGCAGCTGCTGTACCGTAGCGCCATGCATGCCCTGCTCGATTTTCTGTTCGTGCTGCTCTGCCACGCCAATCCGGATCGCCAGCAGCAGCTGGCGGTGAACCTGGAACGGATCGATCACCTGCTGGATTCCTGACCGGAGCGCCCGATGAACCTGTTGCTGGCCCGCCTTGCATCCGCCGCGCTGCTGCTCGTGGCGGCCGTCACTGTCCATGCCGCCCCGTTGGATGAGGCTCGCCAACTGATCGTCGTCACCAGCGAAAACTGGGACAGCACGCAGGGGCAGCTGCAGGCCTTCGTGCGCGACGGCAAGCAATGGCGCAAGCACGGCCAGGCCTTCCCGGTGGCGCTGGGCCGCACCGGTAGTGCCTGGGGCCTGGGCCTGCATACTGCCCAGGCCGATGGTCCGCAGAAACAGGAAGGCGACGGCCGCAGTCCGGCCGGTGTGTTCGCGCTGGGCAGCGCGTTCGGTTATGCCGTCACCCGGCCCGGAACGGCGATGACCTACCAGCCGATGAGCAGCACCAGCTACTGCATGGACGTACCGGCATCGCCGTTCTACAACCGCATCGTCGATGCAAAGAAGGTTGGCAGTGCCGCCATCACCGGCTCCACCGAACCGATGCGGCTGGACCTGCACAACAAGGGCGACGTGCGTTACCAGGAAGGCTTCGTGATCGCGCACAACCCGGATAACCAGCCCGGCAAGGGCAGCTGCATCTTTGCCCATCTGTGGCGCCAGCCCGGCGAGGCCACCGCTGGCTGTACCGCGATGCCACAGGCGCGCATGCAGGCATTGCTGGACTGGCTGCGCCCGCAGGACACGCCGCGTTTCGTGCTGCTGCCACGCGCCGAATACCAGCGCCTGCAGGCACAGTGGAAACTGCCCGCGCTTGAAGGAGCCGCACGTTGAGCGCCGCCGACGAACCCCAACTGCAACGCGCCGTCAGCCGCTGGCAGATTGTTGGCCTGTCGATCAACGACGTGGTCGGCAGTGGCATCTACCTGCTGCCTGCGGCTACGGTCGCCCTGCTCGGCCCCTTCAGCCTGTGGGGCGTGGTGGCCGCCGGTATCGTCGTCGCCCTGCTGGTGCTGTGCTACGCGCAGGCAGCCAGCTATTTCGATGAACCCGGTGGCAGCTACCTGTACGCGCGCGAAGCCTTCGGCCGCTTTGCCGGCTTCGAGATCGGCTGGATGATCTGGCTGACCCGCATCAGCTCCGCTGCAGCGCTCAGCAATGCGCTGGCCGACGCCGTGGCGCGGTTCTGGCCATGGGCAGGCGCCGGCATGGGCCGCATCGCGATCATCGTGGTCTCGCTCGGTTTCCTGACCGGGGTGAACATCATCGGCGTGCGGTCGGCCGCCCGTACCGGCATCGTGCTGGTGATCGGCAAGATGCTGCCGCTGCTGTTGTTCGTGGCCATCGGCGCGTTCTACATCGACCCGCAGCTCGCCTTCTCCGGCCAGCGCCCGGACCCGCACGACCTGCAGCGCATGGGCGAGGCAGCGCTGTTGCTGCTGTATGCCTATGCCGGGTTCGAGAACATCCCGGCCGCGGCCGGCGAATACCGCAACCCACGCCGCGACATCCCGTTTGCGCTGATCACCATGATCGTCACCGTCACCGTGATCTACGCGGCAGTGCAGATCGTGGCGCAAGGCACGCTGCCGGGCCTGGCCAGCTCGGCCACGCCGCTGGCCGATGCCGCTTCCAGCTTCGGTGGTGAGGCGCTGGCGCTGATCCTCACCGTGGGCGCGACCATCTCCATCCTCGGCACCAACAGCAACACGATGATGATGGGCCCGCGTTTCCTGTTCGCCCTGGCCCGCGATGGCTACGGCCCGAAGGTGCTGGCGCAGGTGCACCCACGCTTCCGTACCCCGGCCGCAGCGATCTTCTGCCAGGGCCTGATCGCCCTCGGCCTGGCGCTGTCCGGGTCGTTCGTGCAGCTGGCGCTGTTGTCGATGACCACGCGCCTGTTCGCTTACATCGGTACTGCAGCTGCGGTGCTGGTATTGGCCAAGCGCTATGCGGACCGCCCCGGCGCGTTGAAGCTGCCCGGTGGCCCGTTGATTCCGGTGCTGGCCCTGCTGCTGTGCGTGGCCCTGTTCGCCAGTGCCAGCTGGCAGAACATCGCCGCGGCGCTGGTCGCCTTCGCTGTTGGCGCGGTCATCTACAAGCTGCCGCGCAAGGACGCCAGCGCCGATTGACCTGCCGATCACGCTGCCGGCCCGATGCGTTAACCGGGCGACAGGCAGGATCAGGCTTCGTCCACCACGGAGCCTCCTGCCCATGAGCACTGATTACCAGATCCCCGGCCGCGTGCCGGAAGACGGAACCCCACGCCAGGCGGTTTCGGACTACTGGCGTGATCGCTATACCAGCGAGCCGTATTACGACAACCAGCTGTTCTTCGACGATTACGAGCCGGCGTACCAGATCGGCCACACCGCGCGCGCGCAGGACATGATCCGCGCATACGAAGAGATCGAAGGCGAGCTGGAATCGCGATGGGCGAAAGAGCGCGGCAAGAGCCGGCTGGAATGGGCGCAGGCCCGCAGTGCCGTACGGCGCGGCTGGGAAGAAGCAGTGAATCTGGACCCGCAGCGGAACAGCCGCGGATAACCATGCCCTGTAGAGCCGAGCCCATGCTCGGCTGACGCCTCAGCTGTAGAGCCGAGCCATGCTCGGCTACCGATACGATACACAGCAGCCGAGCATGGGCTCGGCTCTACCTCCGCCCGTCAGTCCTGTTCCGGCAACGGCGGAATCGACGAAGCGCGTTTGGGCTCGGCCGCATTCGCGGCAATCAGGTCGCGGGTGTTCTTCTGCACCGCCACCGCGCCAAACAACGACAGCGCGAAGGCCATGCCATAGAAGCCCTTCTCGCTCAGCACCAGGATGGCGTTCCACAGACCGACCAGCAGCAGCAACAGCGCCGACAGCAGCGCGAACCAGCACAGTGCGTAGTACAGGCCGCTCACCGGAATGCTCTCGACGCGGTCGCGCACACTCTTCTGCAGCGATACCGCCGCGAACAGGCCGAACAGCAGCAGGGTCAGGTAATAGCCCTTTTCGTTCAGCGGCATTTCGGCATTGAACAAGCCTACCAGGTAGGCCACCGCCCCCAGCAGCAGGGCCACCCACGAGGCGGCGATGAAGGCGGGCGAGGGTCGATGGATGATCGGTGCGTTCATTGCAGTTCCTTGGCAGACAGGCGGGCATGCTTTGCCCGGGCGAGAACACCCTAGACGATCCGCGCCATGCCGCACAGGGGGTAGCAGGACCTTCGGGCCACGACCATCACCTGCCCGGTGGTATACAAGGGAAAGCCTGGCCATCCGCATCCCCTTCCGCTGGAGATACCCATGACCCGCACACCCCTGCTGCTCGCACTCGGCCTGCTGCCGATCCTCGCCACCACCGCCTGCAATGCGGCCGGCCCTGATGCGACAGGTCAGAAGGCACCGGCAGCCGCCACCGCCAACGACCAACGCCCCTTCACCGCCACCGAGGTCAGCCGTTTCGACCAGCCGTGGGCGATGACCTTCCTGCCCGACGGCAGCCTGCTGGTGACCGAAAAGCGCGGCAAGCTGCAGCACCTCGACCTGGCCAGTGGCCAGAAGCATGAGATCACCGGTGTCCCCAAGGTCGCCTACGGCGGCCAGGGCGGTTTCGGTGATGTGATCCTGCATCCGGATTTCGCCCGCAACCACCTGGTCTACGTCAGCTACGCCGAGGAAGGCACGCTGGATACGCGCGGCGCGGCCGTGGCCCGTGCCACCCTTGCCCTCGACGCCAACGGCGGCGGCCAGCTGAAAGACCTGAAGGTGATCTGGCGGCAGACGCCGAAGGTCAGTGGCGAAGGCCACTACGGCCACCGCCTGGCCTTCGGCCCGGACGGCAAGCTGTGGATCAGTTCCAGCGAACGGCAGAAGTTCGATCCGGCGCAGGACATGAGCGGCAACCTGGGCAAGATCATCCGTCTCAACGACGACGGCAGCCTGCCGTCCGACAATCCGTTCGCCTCGCAGGGTGGCGTGGCCGCACAGGTATGGTCGCTGGGGCACCGCAATGTGCTGGGCATCGCCTTCGATGCCAACGGCAAGCTGTGGGCGCAGGAAATGGGCCCGGCCGGCGGCGACGAGCTGAACCTGATCGTGCGCGGTGCCAACTACGGCTACCCGATCGTGTCCAACGGCGACCACTACGACGGCCGTCCGATTCCCGACCACGACACCCGCCCGGAATTCGCCGCACCGCAGGTGACCTGGAACCCGGTGATTTCCCCGGCCGGCCTGATGTTCTACAGCGGCAACCTGTTCCCGCAGTGGAAGGACAGCGCCTTCATCGGTGGCCTGTCGTCCACATCCCTGGTGCGCGTTGCCTTCGACGGCGACAACGCACGCGAAGCCGAACGCTTCAACATGGGCGAGCGCATCCGCGAAGTTGAACAGGGCCCGGATGGCGCGCTGTGGCTGCTGGAAGACGGCAGCAAGGCACGGCTGCTGAAGCTCACGCCGAAGGCCTGATTGGCCGGGTTGCCGGCCAGCGGCCGGCACTACCGAACTGCAACGGCCCCGCATGTGGGGCCGTCTGCTTTCACTGGATGGTGATGACCTTCACTTCCGTGCGCGTGCAGGCCTTGTCCAGGCACTGCCCGTTCAACCACACCTGACCATCGCCGATCATCACGCCCTGCTGGTTGACGAACACCGTGCCGAACTCCTGCGCAGATACGGCCTTGACCACCGCCGGGGTGATGATCTTTTCGTAGTTGCGCTGGAATTCACCGGGCCCGGTGATCTTCTTGCCACCACTGATGTTCAGTGGGAAGCGCACTTCTTCAACCACGGCAGGACGGTCACCAGCGACTACGGCGGTCTTGAAGGCATTGAATACTTTTTCATACTGCGCCGCATCGCCAAGCAGCGTCTCGATGCGCGCGCGGGCGTCGTCTGCTGCGGGCTCGACCGGGCTGGAAACATCCGCAGGCGTCGCCGCCGCATCCTTCGCATGTTCCGCCGCAGCCCGCGGCGCCGCAACGGCATCGGGCGTGGTGCTGGCGGCCGCCTCGGCCGGCGTCGCACCGGTCATCGGCGGCGGCGCATCGGCAGCGGGCTCGGGCGGCGATGCCGGCTGCGAGCACGCTGCCAGCAACAGGACAGGAACAAGGTAGGCCATCGTGCGCATGTGCGGTCTCCATCGATACAGGGAGTCCGATGGTAGCGCCGGGCCGCGCCCGGCGTGTTCGCCATGGGTGAGGAGGCCGGGCATGGCCCGGCGCTACTCATTGCCAGTAGATCCACGCCATGCGTGGATGCTCTACCGATCAGGCCTTCAGCAGCTCGAACTGCACCGCCTCACCGGCCATCGACGAGGCACACACCCACACGTCGAACAGGCCCGGCTCGGCACGCAGCACGCTGTCGCGGCCGGTGAATGCCAGCTGCTCGCGGGTCAGGGTGAACACCACCTCGGTCGATTCGCCCGGCTGCAGGGCCACCTTGCGGAAGTCCTTCAGCTCACGCACCGGCCGCACGCGGCTGGCCACGCGGTCATGGATGTACAGCTGCACCACTTCCTCGCCGGCCACGTTGCCGGTGTTGGTCAGCGTGGTGGTCAGGGTCAGGGTGTCGTCCCAGCCGACGCGCGCGCTGCTCAGCTGCGGCACGCCGTAGGCGAAGGTGGTGTAACCGATGCCGTGGCCGAACGGATACAGCGGCTCGTTCGGGATCTCGCGCCAGCGTGCCTTGAACTCCGACATCGTCGGCAGTTCCGGGCGGCCGGTGCGTGGGTGGTTGTAGAAGTACGGCTGCTGGCCGGACACCTGCGGGAAGCTGACCGGCAGGCGGCCGGACGGGCTGTAATCGCCGAACAGCACATCGGCCACGGCATGGCCGGTCTGCGTGCCCAGGTACCAGGTGATGGCCACGGCATGCGCATTGCGCACCGCGCCCTGCAGTGCCAGCGCGCGACCATTGCGCAGCAGCACCACCAGCGGCTTGCCGGTCATCGCCACCGCTTCGGCCAGCGCCTGCTGCGCCGGTGGCAGGGTGATCTCCACGCGCGACTGTGCCTCACCGCTGTAACGCTGCGGCTCGCCCAGCGCCAGCACCACCACGTCGGCACGCAGCGCAGCGGCCACGGCCGCTTCAGTGCCACCGGCAATGGCCACTTCCAGCTCGCAACCCGGCACCACTTCCAGCAGCGCGTCATCGCCGATGGCCGCGCGCACGCCGGTTTCCAGATCCACGTAACGCTGCTTGTCGCCGAACAGCGTCCAGCAGCCTTCGATGTTGTCGCGGTCCTGCACGAACGGGCCGATCAGCGCGATCTTCTGGCCGTTCTTCTGCAGCGGCAGCACGTTGTCACGGTTGTTCAGCAGCACGATCGAACGACGCGCGGCATCACGCGACAGTTCGTCGTGGGCGGCAATGTGCGAGGTATCGGCTTCGCGCGCCGGGTCCAGCGAACGGTACGGGTCCTCGAACAGGCCGATGGTTTCCTTCAGCCACAGGATGCGGCGCACGCCCTCATCCAGCACGCTCATCGGCACCTCGCCGCTCTCGACCAGGCCCGGCAGGTGCTCGGCGTAGAAGCCGCTCTGCATGCTCAGGTCGAGGCCGGCGGTGAACGCCTTGGCAGTGGCATCGCGGTCGTCGGCGGCATAGCCATGCGCGACCAGTTCCATGTCGGCGGTGTAGTCGGAGATCACCACGCCCGGGAACTTCCATTCACCGCGCAGGATGTCGGTCAGCAGCTCGGCGTTGGCGCTGGCCGGCACGCCGTTGATGTCGTTGAACGAGGACATCACGGTGATCGCGCCAGCGTCGAAGGCGGCCTTGAACGGCGGCAGGTGCACGTCGCGCAGGGTCTGCGGCGAGATGTCCACCATGTTGTATTCCATGCCGGCCATCACCGCGCCGTAGGCGGCGAAGTGCTTGGGCGTGGCCAGCAGCGAATCGGCGGCGCGCAGGTCGCTGCCCTGGAAGCCACGCACGCGGGCGGCGGCAAACGCACAGCCCAGTACGACGTCCTCACCAGCACCTTCGGCACCGCGGCCCCAGCGCTGGTCACGGGCGATGTCCACTGCCGGTGCGTAGGTCCAGTGCAGGCCGGCAGCGGTGGCTTCAACCGCAGTGGCGCGCGCCGTGCGCTCGGCCAGGTCCGGCTCGAAGCTCGCGGCCTCGCCCAGCGGAATCGGGAACACGGTGCGCATGCCGTGGATCACGTCGGCAGCCAGGATCACCGGGATGCCCAGGCGGCTCTCCTCGGTGGCGACCTGCTGGATGCGGCGGCCGAGCTCGGCGCCGACACCGTTGAACAGCGAGCCGACCTTGCCCTCGCGCACCTGCTGCAACACCTGGTCGGCATTGCGCACGTTGGCTTCCGGGTTCACGTCCGGGGCGAACGGGCGGACCATGTCCGCGAAGACACCCAGCTGGCCGACTTTTTCCTCGACGGTCATCTGGGCAATGAGGGATTCGATGCGATCGGAGGCCACCGGCAGTCCTTGATGAAAACGTTTACAAGCCCGGCATTCTAGCGATCCCGGACGATTTGGCGAGAGGTTTCGTCATTCAGTTTCAGCCACCAGCCGGATCCGTACGGTCCGGCCGGGGGCATCGCAGCTTACTCCGAGCCGGCCAACTGGCGCTGCCCGGCCATCAACATGGCGTCGCTGGACGCCTGGAACACCCGCAGGCCAAAGGCCGGCAGGATCGCCAGCAGGTGGTCGAAGATGTCCGACTGCACCGCTTCGTACTCGCCCCAAGCGGTGCTGCGGGTGAAGCAGTACAGCTCCAGCGGCAGGCCTTCGGTGGTCGGCTGCAGCTGGCGCACCAGCAGGGTCATGTCGGTGTGGATGCCCGGGTGGCTGGCCAGATAGCGCTCCACGTACGCCCGGAACGTGCCCAGGTTGGTCACCCGGCGGCTGTTGACCTCGGCCACGCCCTGCTCGCGCAGGCGCCCGTTCCACTGGCCCAGCTCCTGCTGCTTGCCGCGCAGGTAGTCGCCCAGCAGGGCGAACTGGCCAAGGAAGGCCAGGTCGTCCTCTTCCATGAAGCGCACGCTGTGCTGGTCCAGATACAGCGCGCGCTTGATCCGGCGCCCACCCGCTTCCTGCATGCCGCGCCAGTTCTTGAACGACTCGGTCACCAGCTTCTTGGTCGGGATGGTGGTGATGGTCTTGTCGAAGTTCTGCACGGTGACGGTATGCAGGGCGATATCGATGACATCGCCGTCGGCGTTCTGGCTGGGCATCTCGATCCAGTCGCCGATGCGCACGCGGCCATCGCCACTGATCTGCACGCTGGCCACCAGTGACAGGATGGTGTCCTGGAAGATCAGCATCAGCACCGCGGTGGCCGCGCCCAGGCCGGTGACCAGTGGGCCCAGCTTCACCCCCAGCAGGGTGGCGACGATGGACAGGCCCGCGGCCACGAACACCACGATCTTGACCACCTGCAGGTAGCCCTTGATCGGCTTGTTGCGTGCATCGGGCTTGCGCTCGTACAGGCTGTTGGCCGCATCCAGCGCATGCGAGAACGCCATCGATACGGTCAGTACCGCCCACACGATGCACAGCTTGATGATGACGTTGACCAGGCCTGGCGGCAGGTCGGGAATGAGGGTGATGCCCGAGGCGATCACCTGGCTGGGCACCACGTTGGACAGGCGCGCGATGACCCGCATCAGGTGGCTGCCACGCCCGGACTCGGCGCCCGGCAGGCGCTGCAGCAGGCGTCGCAGGCCGCGCACCAGGATGTGCTTGGTCACCCAGTTGGCCAGGCCAGCTGCGATCAGCAGGGCCGAGATCATCAACGCCAGGTAGGCGCCAGGATAGGGTTCCAGTGTGTTCTGCAGCTGTTCCAGCCACTGTACCGCCACCACTGCGTCCACCATCGGTTGTCTCCTGTCTGTATCAGTGTTCTTGAGGTTGCCGGCCAGCGGCCGGCACTACCGGGGGGTGCCAGCCAGCGGCCGGCCCCCTCAGGTCAGTCCCGCGAGCGTTCGATGATCACGCCGACCGCGCGCGCGCCGCGCACCGCCCCGGGCTTGCTCAGCTTCAGGCGCAGCCACTTCACGTCGAACTCGTCCAGCACGATCTGCGCGCAGCGCTCGGCCAGGGTTTCGACCAGGCCGAATTCCGATTCGCGCACGAACTGCTCCAGGCGCTTGCTGACCGCCTTGTAGTTCAGGGTGTGGGCAATGTCATCGCTGGCCGCCGGACGACGGTTGTCGAAGCCCATCTCCAGATCGAACACGAGGTCCTGGCGGATCCGCCGCTCCCAGTCGTAGATCCCGATCAGGGCGTCGATCGTCAGCCCTTCGATGAAAACCTTGTCCATTGCGGTTACCAGCCGGAAAACAGGCGGTCATGGTAACGGGACGGCGGTGAGCCTGCCCGGAACGGGCGATGGGCCGCCGGGCATTCACAGGGGCTGGAAAAGACAAAGGGCCCTGCTAGCGGGGCCCTTTGGTACTACCGTTTGTCCCCGGGGGGAGCTTTCTCAAGCCGCAAGTCCCGGTGGCGCAGGTGATCAGATTAGGCAGGAACCAAACTGCGGGTCAAGGCCATGTGCGACAACGCAGACCAACATCTTGTCCTCAGCTTGAACGCGGGAAATCGGCCACGTACACAAAGGCGTTCCCTGATGGTGGCCGACTGCATCCTTGGCCAACATCGGTCTTCCCCACACCAGCGCACATCACGATGGCTGCATACGATGCATTGAGACGCGCGCTGTCAGCGGAGCGTCTGTCGACCTACGAGAGAATCGCATCGACCTGCAACCCTGACGTCACTGCCGAATCCCTGTACCTCTGGAACATGCGGATGTGCGGTGCGTTGATGATGCCGGTCCACCTCTGCGAAGTGGTCATCCGCAATGCAGCGGCATCGGTACTGGCGCGGCAGCATGGTCCGCGATGGCCGTGGAATGATGCCTTCCGACGCAGGCTCCCGGCATCATCATCCGCATTTGCCAGGACGGCGCTGGAACAGGCAGCGTGTCGCGCGACCAGTACATCCGAGATCGTCGCCAACCTGCCAATGGTGTTCTGGCAACAGCTGTTCACCTGTCGCTTCGACTCCACGCTGTGGATTCCGGCACTCAACGGCGTACTGCGCCATGCGCCTTCGGCTCATCCCAGTGTCATCAGAAAAGCCATGCACGTAGACATCGGACGCATCCGCAACCTGCGCAACCGCATCGCCCACCACGAACCCATCCTTGAACGTGACATCGGTGCCGACCTGGCCGCGATCGGGCGGCTGATCCACGCCCGTTGCCCGCACACCCTTGGCTGGCTGCAGCGCCATGAACGAGCGACGACGGTGCTGGCGGCCTCGCCGCTGCTTGGCAAACGTCGATGACGTTGCCGGCCAGCGGCCGGCACGACAGGAACAGGTCCGGCTCAGACGGCCGGCAGGGTTGCCATGTCCCAGCGCGGGGTCACTTCCACCTTCGGCGGACTGTGCTGGCCGGCCTGCAGACGCAATGCGCCAGCGAAGGCAATCATCGCGCCATTGTCGGTGCACAGCGCCGGCCGCGGGAAGCAGGCGCGGCCGCCGAGGCGCTCGGCCATCTGCTGCAGGCGTGCGCGCAGGCGCTTGTTGGCGCCGACGCCGCCGGCCACCACGATCACATTGGTGCCAGCCGCTTCCAGCGCGCGCTCGCACTTGATGGACAGGGTCTCGACCACGGCGTCTTCAAAGCCACGGGCGATGTCGGCGCGGGTCTGCTCGCTCTGGTCACTGTCGCGCCAGGCCATCAGGACCTGGGTCTTCAGGCCGGAGAAGCTGAAATCCAGGCCCGGGCGATCGGTCATCGGCCGCGTGAAGCGGTAGACGCCCGGCGTGCCCTGCTCGGCCAGCTTGGCCAGCTGCGGCCCGCCGGGGTACGGCAGGCCCATCATCTTGGCGGTCTTGTCGAAGGCTTCACCGGCCGCGTCGTCCAGGGTTTCGCCCAGCAGGCGGTACTGGCCGATCGCATCGACGGCCACCAGCTGGGTATGGCCGCCGGACACCAGCAGGGCCACGAACGGGGCCTGCGGCGGGTCGTCTTCCATCAGCGGCGCCAGCAGATGGCCTTCCATGTGGTGCACGCCCACGGCGGGCACCTCCAGTGCCCAGGCCAGCGACCGGGCCACGCCGGCGCCCACCAGCAGCGCCCCGACCAGGCCGGGGCCGGCGGTATAGGCCACCCCGTCGATGTCGTTCACGCCGAGGCCGGCTTCGGCCAGCGTCTGCCGCACCAGCGGCAGCAGCTTGCGCACGTGGTCACGGCTGGCCAGCTCGGGCACCACACCGCCGTACTCGGCGTGCAGGGCGATCTGGCTGTAGACCGCATGGGCGCGCAGGGCCGCGCTGCCGGACAGATCGGTGTCATACACCGCCACGCCGGTCTCATCACAGGAAGATTCGATGCCAAGGACTCGCATGCCTGCTATTATGACGCCCCTGCCAGCCCCTCGGGGGAACTTGCAGGTCTCACTGCAATCCAACAACTTGCCCCTATTCAGGATTTGTGGCTTGCAGTTTGTTTATTCGCCACTATAATGTGCGGCTCGCCGGGCGTGACCCGGTTCTACTGTGTCCCGGAGATTCCATGCCCAGCGTCAAAGTCCGCGAGAACGAACCCTTTGAGTTTGCTCTTCGCCGCTTCAAGCGCACTTGCGAAAAGGCCGGTGTGCTGGCCGAAACCCGCAAGCGCGAGTTCTACGAAAAGCCGACCCAGGAGCGTAAGCGCAAGGCCGCCGCTGCTGTGAAGCGTCAGCTGCGCCGTTCCTCGCGCGACGTTACCAAGCGTCAGCGCCTGTACTGATCGGACGCATCTTCATTGCGGTGGGCATTCCCTGCCGCGATGGAGTCGAAGCCGGCACGCGCGAGCGTCGCCGGCTTTTTGCGTTTCCGGGCCTGGGCGTCCGCCCTGCCCCACCACCACCACGAGGTTCGCCATGAGCATGAAGCAGCAGCTCACCGAAGACATGAAGGCCGCCATGAAGGGCGGCGAAAAGCACAAGCTGGGCGTCATCCGCCTGATCAACGCGGCCATCAAGCAGAAGGAAGTCGACGAGCGCATCGAGCTCGACGACACCGCTGTGATCGCCGTGCTCGACAAGATGGTCAAGCAGCGCAAGGACTCGGTCAGCCAGTTTGAAGCGGCCAACCGCGAAGACCTGGCGGAAATCGAGCGCGCCGAGATCGTGGTGATCGAAGCCTACCTGCCGGCCAAGATGGGCGAAGCCGAGATCGTCGCGGCGATCCAGGCGGCCATCGCCGAGACCGGCGCCAGCAGCGCAGCCGACATGGGCAAGCTGATGGGCGCACTGAAGCCCAAGCTCGCCGGCCAGGCCGACATGGGCCTGGTGTCCAAGCTGGTCAAGCAGCAGCTGGCGTAAGCCAGCATCCAGGGTCGGATCCCTTCCGCATCGCGGAAGGGCTCTGACCCCATTGATGCACCCGTTTCACCGCCCCTTCGACCCCCGGCTGCTACAACATCCCCATGGTCGAGCAATCCAACGCCCCCACCGACACGCGTCCCCACGGCATCCCCGCACGGCTTCGCCACTACGCTGATCGCCTGCAGGACAGCTTCCCGATGGCGGTGGCCAAGCGCTTCGTCGAAATCGACGTGCTGACCCAGGCCGCTTCGGTCTCCTTCTATGCCCTGCTGTCGATGGCTCCGCTGCTGGTGCTGCTGCTGTGGCTGACCGCCTCGTTGTATCCACCGGCGCAGCAGGCACTGATCGGACAGATCGGCTCGGTGGCCGGCAGCAGCGTGGCCAGCGTCGCCGACACCGTGCTGCACAACGCCAACAGCCAGCCCAGCGTCGGTTCGCTGGCCGGGGTCTGGAGCACGTTGCTGTTGTTCGTCGGCGCCACCGCCGTGTTCGCGCAGCTGCAGAACGCGCTGAACCGGATCTTCCATACCAGCGGGCAGCGCCTGGACGGGATCAAGGCCTGGCTGCGCAAGCGCGTGTTCTCCTTCGGCGTGGTGCTGGCACTGGGCTTCCTGCTGATCCTGTCGATGACTGCCACCACCGCACTGCAGGTGGTGTTCGCGCAGCTGCCCTCGGTGCTGCCCGCGATCGGCTACCTGACATCACTGCTGCTGTACACGCTGGCCTTCGCCTTCCTCTATCACTACCTGCCGGACCGGCGCGTGGCCTGGCGCCAGGCGTTCATCGGCGGCGCCATCACCTCGTTGCTGTTCACCCTCGGCCGCTATGGCATCGGCGTCTACATCAGCACCGTTGCCCCCGGCAGCGCCTACGGCTCGATGGGCGCACTGGTGATTTCGCTGGTCTGGATCTACTACGCCACTGCCGTGTTCTTCGTCGGTGCGTTGATGACCGCGGTGATCGACGAACGCCAGTACGCACGTGCACGCTTGGCCAGCGCCGATGTGGCCCCACAGGAAACCGGCCCAGCCACCGCCAGCGAGTAAACTAGGGGACTTGCCGCCCCCGCAGCGCGCCCTGGCGGCCGCGCCCCGTCCTGTTGCCCATGGCCCGTATCCCCGACGCTTTCATCGACGACCTGCTGGCCCGCTCCGACATTGTCGAGGTGGTGGGCAGCCGCGTGCCGCTGAAGCGCCAGGGCAAGGAGTACGCGGCACGCTGCCCGTTCCATGACGAACGCTCGGCCTCGTTCACGGTCTCGCCGACCAAGCAGTTCTACCACTGCTTCGGCTGCGGCGCGCACGGCACCGCGATCAGCTTCCTGATGAACTACGACCGCCTCGAGTTCCTCGACGCGGTGGACGAACTGGCCAAGCGCGCCGGCATGGAAGTGCCGCGCAGCGAGAACCCGCGCAGTGCCCAGCAGCAGGATGACAGCCGCGAGCTGTACTCCGCGCTGGACGCGGCAACCAAGTTCTTCCAGAAGAACCTGGAAGGCAGCGAGAAAGCGCGCAGCTACCTCGACGGCCGCGGCGTGGACGAAGAGAACCGCTCGCGCTTCCAGATCGGCTATGCGCCGGATGGTTACAGCGGCCTGCGCGATGCGCTGGGCAAGGACGAGCGGCGGATGAAGCTGCTCGACCGCGCCGGCCTGTTCTCCAAGAACGACCGCGGCCACGTCTACGACAAATTCCGCGACCGGGTGATGTTCCCGATCTTCGACCGCCGTGGCCGGGTGATCGCCTTCGGCGGGCGCGTGTTCGAGAAGGACGACGGCCCCAAATACCTCAACTCGCCCGAGACCGCGCTGTTCCACAAGGGCCGCGAACTGTACGGCCTGTGGCAGGTGCGCCAGGCCAACCAGAAGATCGAGCGCCTGATCGTGGTCGAGGGCTACATGGACGTGGTCTCGCTGTTCCAGTTCGGCGTCACCCAGGCGGTGGCGACGCTGGGCACGGCAACCACGCCGGACCACGCCGAGCTGCTGTTCCGCAACGCGCCGGACGTGTTCTTCTGCTTCGACGGCGACGCCGCCGGCCGCCGCGCCGGCTGGAAAGCGCTGGAATCGGTGCTGCCGCGCATGAAGGACGGCCGCCAGGCCTTCTTCCTGTTCCTGCCCGATGGCGAAGACCCGGACAGCATCGTGCGCAAGGAAGGCGCCGAGGCGTTCGATGAGCGCCTGAAACAGGCCACACCGCTGTCGCAGTTCTTCTTCGACGAGCTGACCCGCGAAATCAACCTGGGCACGCTGGACGGCAAGGCACGGCTGGCCGAGCGCGCCAAGCCGATGCTCGCGCAGATTCCCGACGGCGCGTTCGGCGACCTGATGAAACAGCAGCTGGGACAGCTGACCGGCCTGGGCGGCAACGCGCAGGCGGGCCGCCCGCAGATGCCTCAACGCGCCGCGCCGCGCACGATCCAGCCAGTGGCAAAGCGCAGCCTGGTGCGCGGCGCGATCGCCGTGCTGCTGCAGCAGCCGTCGCTGGCCCTGACCCTGGGCGGCAAGCACCACTTCCAGGGCCTGCGCCTGCCGGGCGTGGAGCTGCTGCTCGAACTGCTGGGGCTGGTCGAACAACGCCCGGACATCAGTACCGGCGCCCTGCTGGAGCATTTCGACGGCCGCGAAGAACAGGCCTCGCTGCACACCCTGGCCGCGCAGACGCTGGCGGGCGATGAAGCGATGTGGACGGTGGAACTGCATGACGCGGTCGGGCAGCTGGAGAAGCAGCTGCTGTTCCAGCGGATCGACGACCTTAACGCCAAGCAGCGACAACAGGGTCTGGACGATACTGACAAGTACGAGATGCGCGAGCTGCTCAAGGCCCGCGCCAATCTGCGCCTGTAGCGGCAGAACACAGCCCCGGAGAGACCATGCTGCTGCGCCTGACCTGCCTGCTGTTGTTGTCGCTCTGCCCGGTTCTGCCGGCCTGGGCTGCGGACCCCGCCCTTGCTGAAGTCCGCCCCGGCCTCTACGCCGGCGGCCAGCCCACGGCCGCGCAACTGCGCGAACTGGCGGCACAGGGCGTGCGCACGGTGATCGACCTGCGCCAACCTGATGAAGATCGCGGCTTCGATGAAACACGCGAGGCCGAAGCGCTGGGCCTGCGCTATGTACGCATTCCGGTGGCCGGTGCCGAGGGCCTGGATGCCGCCAACGTGCGCGCCGTGCACCAGGCCCTGCAGCAGAGCCAGGGGCCGGTGCTGCTGCACTGCGCTTCCGGCAACCGCGCCGGTGCCGTGCTCGGCCTGCTCAACGCGCGCTACGAACACGCCAGCCCGGAACAGGCCCTGCAACTGGGCCAGCGTGCCGGCCTGAAGTCGCTGGAAGCGGCCACCCGCGAGCGCCTGGCCATCCCTTCTCCAACCCACTGATTCCCCGCACCAAGGAGCCTATCCACCATGACCCGCTGGTGGTCGCGCCTGCGACCGGACAACTTCACCCTCGCCCTGCTGTGCACCGTCGGCCTGGCCTCGCTGCTGCCGATGAAAGGCGCCGCCGCCCTGGTGCTCGACGATGTCACCACCGTCGCCATCGCCGCGCTGTTCTTCCTGCACGGCGCGCGCCTGCCGCGCGAGTCGATCATCGGCGGCATGCTGCACTGGCGCCTGCACCTGACGATCCTCGCCTGCACCTTCATCCTGTTCCCGCTGCTGGGGCTGCTGTTCAAGCCGTTGTCGGGCTGGCTGCTGACGCCCGAGCTGTACCTGGGCGTGCTGTTCCTGTGCACCCTGCCGTCCACCGTGCAGTCGTCCATCGCGTTCACCTCGATGGCGCGCGGCAACGTGCCAGCGGCGGTGTGCAGTGCCTCGCTGTCGAGCATCCTCGGTGTGTTCCTGACGCCCCTGCTGCTGACCGCACTGGCCGGTACCTCCGGCGGCGTGCATGACCCGCTGCATGCCATCGGCGGCATCATGCTTCAGTTGCTGGTGCCGTTCGTGGCCGGCCACCTGCTGCGGCCATGGATCGCCGGCTGGGTGGAAAAGCAGCGCGCGCTGCTGCGCTACACCGACCAGGCCACCATCCTGCTGGTGGTGTACTCGGCGTTCGGCGAAGCAGTCACTGAAGGGCTGTGGAGCAAGACACCGCTGCTCTCGCTGTTCGCGGTGGCTGTCGTGGCCGCGGTACTGCTCGGCATCGCCATGCCGCTGATCACCTTCATCGCCCGCCGCCTGCGCTTCAACCGCGAAGACGAGATCGCCATCGTGTTCTGCGGCTCGAAGAAGAGCCTGGCCACGGGCGTACCGATCGCCAAGGTGCTGTTCGCTGGCGGCAGCCTCGGCGCGATCGTGCTGCCGGTGATGATCTACCACCAGATCCAGCTGATCGTCTGCGGCGTGATCGCCCAGCGCTACGCCAAGCGCGCGCCCTGACCCAACCGCGAAATCATCCACGCATGGCGTGGATCCACTGAACGCGCGGGCTGCTGCGGGAAAAACATCCACGCACGGCGTGGATCTACTGAACGTGCGGGCTGCTGCGGGAAATCATCCACGCATAGCGCGGATCTACTGTAGAGCCGAGCCCATGCTCGGCTGATGCCCGGGTAGATCCACGCCATGCGTGGATGCCTCAGCCCATCACAACCAGGGCAGGATCCAGTGGTCCACCAACAGGAAGGCGAACAGCGCCATCAGGTAGACGATGGAGTAGCTGAACATCTTCATCGAGAACAGCTCGTCCGGCGGGTTCAGCATGCGCCAGGCGTACCAGAGGAACACGGCGTTGAGCACGATCGCACCGCCCAGGTAGAACGCCCCGCTCATGCCGACCAGGTACGGCAGCAGGCAGACCAGTGCCAGCACCACCGAGTACGCCATGATCTGTTTGCGCGTGTGCACCACGCCATGGGTAACCGGCAGCATCGGGATTTCCGCCTTGGCGTAGTCCTCGCGACGGAAGATCGCCAGCGCCCAGAAGTGCGGCGGCGTCCAGATGAAGATGATCAACACCAGCAGCGACGAGTACGCCCAGTCCGACGAGCCCTGCATGCCGGTCACCGCCGCCCACCCCAGCATCGGCGGCATCGCGCCGGCCAGACCACCAATGACGATGTTCTGCGAGGTCGCACGCTTCAGGTAGACGGTGTAGATCACCGCATAGCCGATCAGCGAAGCGAAGGTCAGCACCGCGGTGATCCAGTTCACCCACAGCACCAGGATCGCCATCGACAGCACGATCAGCACGCCGGCGAATACCAGCACCTGCCATGGCTTGACCTTGCCCACCACCAGCGGTCGCCACGAGGTACGCGCCATCTGCGCATCGATGTGCGCATCCAGCAGCTGGTTGATGGCTGCAGCTGCAGAGGCGGCAAGCCAGATGCCAAGGAAGCCGAGCAGGCCGGCACGCACCTGCTCCCAGCTGGGCACACCCGGAATGGCCAGGACCATGCCGACCAAAGCGGTGAAGACGATGAGGGCGACGACCTTGGGTTTGGTCAGGTCCCAGTACTGGCGATAGTTGGAAAACATGGAATCAGTCCGGGGCACGCAGGCGGGCCAGCAGGCTGACCAATACAAACAACAGGGCAACGGCAACGCCGTTGTGCGCCACTGCCACTTCCAGCGGCAGTGCAAGCTTCACATTGAGGATGCCGAGGGTGACCTGCAGCACCAGCAGCGCGACCAAGGCCGAGGCCCAGCCACGCATGCTCGGCAGCCGGAACAGGCGCAGGCCCAGCCACAGCAGGTAAACGGCAACGACAATCGCGAACAGGCGGTGGGCCATCTGGATGGCGATGCGCGAGGCACCGTCGAGCACGCCGCCTTCGTAGTCCACGCCAATGCCACGCCACAGGGTGAAGCCCTCGGCGAAGTTGTGCTGCGGCCACCACTGGTTGGCGCAACGCGGGAAGTTGTCCAGCGAGGCGCTGCCGCCGCCGCACGCCAGTGCCGCGTAGTTGGCACTGACCCAGCCGCCGAGCGCGATCTGGGTGACCAGCACCGCCACACCGATGCGCAGCAGCCACTTCAGCTTCGGCGCCTCGGCCAGGGTGATCGGCATGTGCGTGGCACGCCACGCCATCCACACCAGCAGGCCGAACATCAGCATGCCGCCCAGCAGATGGCCCATCACCACGATCGGCTTGAGCAGCAGGGTCACCGTCCACATGCCCAGCAGGGCCTGGAAGATCACCACCGCCAGCGTCAGCAGCGCAGCGCGCGCCAGGTCGATGTTGCTCCAGCGCAGTGCCGCGATCAGCAGGATGGCCTCGCCGATCAGTGCCAGCGCGCTGGCGGTTCCATGCCAGCCCATCATGTACAGCGGTATGCCCGCAGCCACCAGCACGCAGGCGGTGACCACGGCCGTGCTGCCGAATCGCCGCTTGCGCGTGGCCAACAGGGCCAGGGTCAGGATCTCGATGCCGAGCGCACCGGCCAGGAAGCGGTGCACCTGCTCACGCCAGGCTTTGTGCGTTTCCAGCGGACGGATCTCCGCCGCCGGATGCCCGATGGTCTCTTCCACGTGCTGCGGCCAGGTCGCCTGCCCATAGCAGGTCGGCCAGTCCGGGCAGCTCAGGCCGGCATCGGACAGGCGCACGAAGGCGCCGAACATGATCGTGCTCGCGGTCATGATCATGGCGAACCACGCCAGGCGGTGGAAATTGCGGTGCAGCGCCGGACGCGCGGAAAGGCTCATCAAACGGGACTCACTTCAGTTTCAGCAACGTGGCCATGTCCTTGCGCAGGCCTCCGAGATCGCTCCCGGGGGCATGACGCATGATCACGAAGCCGTTCGGATCGATCACGTAGACCGGCAGACCCGCCGGATCATCGACACCGGGCAGCGCCGCGCGCAGGGCTGGCGACGGGGCCAGCGGCCGCAGCGCAGGCAGCGAGGCGATCGACGCCGGTGGCGTTCCCAGCCACAGGATCTCGACATTATCGGCGTTATGGCCGAACAGCTGCCACACCTTGCCCAGTCCCTGCGACAAAGTGACGCACTGCGCGTCGCAGGCACCGGCCGGTGCCACCAGCAGGCGCCACGTGCGCGCGTCAGGGTTCCAGGGGTAGGCCGCGCCATTGGCCAGCGTCGGCGGTTGCTGGCGCAGATCCACCGGCGGCTTCAGCAATTGACCACTGTTGCGATGCGCAGTCGGCTGCCAACCCGAGAAACGCAGGATGGCGGCCAGCGCCATCGCCCCGAAGAAAACGGCGAACAGCAGCACCAGGGTCCGGCGGCCATTGCCGCGCGCCTGCGGGGAGGTAGCAGTGTTCATGCGGGGCATTTTCTCATGGTTGGGAAAGGGATGCCGGCCAGCGGCCGCCACTACCGGGCACCGGGCCGCCGCCTGCGCCATTCCAGCACCAGCGCCACCACCAGCACGCTCAGCGCCAGCCCGAACCACTGCACGGCATAACCCAGGTGGCGCTGTGGCGGCAGCGTGTTCGGCAGCAGGTCGAGATCGCGCTCATCACCGAACGGCAACGCCGGATCCAGCCGCAGCACGCGCTCGGGCAACGACGGCAGGCCCAGCGCGGCGGCCAGGCCATCGGCAGGAAGGCGACTGGCCAACCAGCGCCCTGCAACATCGGTGGTGGTGAACGCCGGCCCCAGCGCCAAGCCGGCCGAAGGGGGCGGTGCCAACAGGCCACGCACGTCCACCGGCGACGGCGGTGCCGCCACCTCCGGCAACGTGCGGTCGGGCGGCAGCGCGCGCCAGCCCAGGTCCACCAGCAACACGCTGCCCGCGTCGCTGCGGAACGGACGATAGATCTTCACTCCGGCGCGGCCGTGGCGGGTCTGGTTGTCGAGCAGCACCACGCCCGGCAGGAAGCGACCGTGATCGGCCACGCCATGCAGCGCGCCCTGCGCCGCCAGCGCCTGTGCCAACGGCATCGCCTGCGCCACGGCCGGCGCCTGCGCATCCAGCAACGCCTGTTTGGTATGCATCCGCTGCAGCTGCCACAGGCCAAGCGCGGTGAATCCGGCCATTGCCAGCAGCGCCATCAGCCATCCAATCAGGCGCGTGTGCTGGCGCATCATGACAAGTCCGCGCAAACGCGGTCAGATAGGCACATCCACCCTGCCCTCGAGCCGCGCATGAGTGATTCGCTGAAGACCCTGCTGGTAATCGCGTTTCTGATCGTCATCGTCTGGAATCTGGGCGCCGGCCTGTATTACCTGCTGGTGGACCGCGGCCAGACCAAGCGCACGGTCAATGCACTGACCCGCCGCATCGGAGTGTCGGTGGCGTTGATCGTACTGGTGATCGTGTGCATCTACATGGGCTGGATCAAACCGCACGGCATCGGCAGCTGACCCCACGTCAGACCAGGCAGCGCCGGCGGCTAGGGCTGCCGACGCCTGCGCGGTCAAAGCACGTAGACGAACAGGAACAGCATCAGCCACACCACGTCGACGAAGTGCCAGTACCACGCAGCCGCTTCGAAAGCGAAATGGTTGTCGCGGGTGAAGTGTCCCTTTGCCGACCGCAGCCACATCACGATCAGCATGATCGTGCCCAGCAGTACGTGTGCGCCGTGGAAGCCGGTCAGCATGAAGAAGGTCGAACCGTAGATGCCCGAGCCAAGCGTCAGGTTCAGTTCCTTGTAGGCGTGGATGTACTCCTCCGCCTGCAGGGTCAGGAAGCCGAGGCCGAGCAATACCGTCAGGCCCAGCCAGATCAGCAGCTGGCGGCGGTTGCCCGCCTTCAGCGCATGATGGGCGATGGTCAGGGTCACGCCCGAGGTCAGCAGGATCAGCGTATTGATCAGCGGCAGGCCCCAGGCCGGGATCGTCTGGAACGCGCCACCGATTGCTGCCGGGCCGTTGGTCGGCCAGCCGGCCGAGTAGCCCTGCCACAGCAGTTCGTTGGTCATCACCCCGCGCCCTTCACCGCTCAACCACGACAGGCCGAGGTGGCGGGTGTAGAACAGCGCACCGAAGAAGGCACCGAAGAACATCACTTCGGAGAAGATGAACCAGACCATCCCCATCCGGAACGAACCGTCCACCTGCCGGTTGTAGTTGCCGGCCTGCGACTCGCGCACCACGTCGCTGAACCACCAGAACAGGGTCAGCACCAGCATCGCCACACCGATGTAGAAGGTCCAGCGGCCCCAGCTGGCGTCATTGAGCCAGCTGGCCACGCCGACCATGGTCACCATCATCGCGATGGAACCGACGAACGGCCATTTGCTCTGGGCCGGGACGAAGTACACGTTGGCGTCGGTAGGTGTCTGGGCCATGGTCGGTATCCGGGTCAGGGAGCAGCGTGGGCGCCTTCCGACGTGGCGGCCGGAGCCAGCCGATCGGACAACGCATCGTTGCGGTAGAAGGTGTAGGACAAGGTGATCGTCCGGATTTCCGGCGGCAGGTCCGGATCGACGATGAAGCGCACCGGCATGTCGCGCTTCTCGCCGGCCTGCAGGGTCTGCGCAGTGAAGCAGAAGCATTCGGTCTTGCTGAAGAAACCCGACGCGCGTGCCGGTGCCACCGAAGGCACCGCGCTGCCGACCACGGCCTGCTGGCTGTCGTTGCGGGCGAAGTACAGCGCCTCGTTGAGCTCGCCAGGCACCACATCCATGGTCAGCTGCTCGGGATGGAACGACCATGGCAGCCGCGAATTGACGCCACCATCGAATTCCACCCTCACGGTGCGCTTGCCACTGGCGGCACCGGTACTGGCTTCGCTGCCCGGGCCACGTTCCAGGCGCACGCCGAACACCTTCTCGCAGGCGATGCGATACAGCGGCACCAGTGAGAACGTCAGCAGGAACACCACCACCGCAACGCCGATCAGGCGCGGCAGGCCGGCGCTGCGTGACGGAGCGGTGGCCGGCGTTTCGCTCATCGACCGATCACGCCGCTGAGGATGAAGCCGACGTAGACCAGCACGGCGATCGCGCCCACCCACAGCGCGGTGCGCTTGGCGCGCTGGCGCTGCTGCTCGATGCCGGCGCTCTGGGCTTCGCCTTCGCGGTTGTAGAGCCGAGCCATGCTCGGCTGCTTTTCGTTAGTCGAGCTTGGCTCGACTCTACCGATCGGGAGCGGACTCTCGTTATGCATGCACCACCTCAATGACCGATATCGTCGTGGGCCAGGTCACCCGGGCGGATGGTCGGCGGCGTGGTGAAGGTGTGCGCCGGTGCCGGCGACGGCAGCGTCCACTCCAGGCCACGCGCGCCTTCCCAGGAGCGCGCCTCGGCCTTCTCGCCATTGCGCAGCGAGGACAGCAGGATCGCGGCCATCATGAACGGCGTGGCGAACATGCCGAACGCTCCGATCGAGCTGATCAGGTTCCAGTCGGCAAACGCCACCGAGTAATCGGGGATACGCCGCGGCATGCCGGCCAGGCCCAGGAAATGCTGCGGGAAGAACAGCAGGTTGACGAACACGATCGACCACCAGAAGTGCACCTTGGCCCACTTCTCGCTGTACATGCGCCCGGTCCACTTCGGCCACCAGTAGTACACCGCCGCGATCAGCGCGAACACCGCGCCGGTCACCAGCACGTAGTGGAAGTGGGCGACCACGAAGTAGGTGTCGTGATACTGGAAGTCGGCGGCCACGATCGCCAGCATCAGGCCGGAGAACCCGCCGATGGTGAACAGGATGACGAATGCCACCGACCACAGCATGGGGGCTTCGAAGGTGAGCGAACCGCGCCACATCGTGCTGACCCAGTTGAACACCTTCACCCCGGTCGGGATCGAGATCAGCATGGTGGCGAACATGAAGTAGATCTCACCACCCAGCGGCATGCCCACGGTGAACATGTGGTGGGCCCAGACGATGAATGACAGGAACGCGATCGCCGCGGTGGCGTAGACCATCGCCTGGTAGCCGAACAACGGCTTGCGGCTGAAGGTCGGGATGATCTCGCTGACCACGCCGAAGGCGGGCAGGATCATGATGTAGACCTCGGGATGGCCGAAGAACCAGAAGATGTGCTGGAACATCACCGGGTCGCCACCACCGGCCGCATTGAAGAAGCTGGTGCCGAAGAACTTGTCGGTCAGCAGCATCGTCACCGCACCCGCCAGCACCGGCATCACCGCGATCAGCAGGAACGCAGTGATCAGCCAGGCCCAGCAGAAGATCGGCATCTTCAGCAGGTCGATACCGGGCGCGCGCATGTTCAGCACCGTGGCGATGATGTTGATCGCACCCATGATCGAACTGATGCCGGCCACGTGGATGGCGAACACGGTGAACGCGACGTTGTAGCCGCCCTGCAGCGACAGCGGCGGATACAGCGTCCAGCCACCGGCCGGCGCACCACCGGGCAGCAGGAAGGTCAGCAGCAGCAGGCTGAAGGCCACCGGCAACAGCCAGAACGACCAGTTGTTCATGCGCGGCAGCGCCATGTCCGGCGCGCCGATCTGCAGCGGGATCATCCAGTTGGCCAGGCCGACAAAGGCCGGCATCACGCCGCCGAAGATCATCACCAGCGCGTGCACGGTGGTCAGCTGGTTGAAGATTTCCGGACGGATGTACTGGATGCCGGGCTGGGCCAGTTCCAGCCGGATCAGCACGCTCATGAACGCGCCAATGACGAACATGATGAAGCTGAAACCCAGGTACAGCGTGCCGATGTCCTTGTGGTTGGTCGAGAAGAACCAACGCTCGAAGAAGCTCTGCGGGTGATGGTGATCGTCGTGCCCAACTGCCGAGTGCGCCATTGCAAAACACCTCTCAGGATCGGTTGTCGCCGCGGCCGCGACACGGCCGCGGACAGTTACATCAGGCTCCGCTGGCCGCCGCGGCAGGCGCGTTGCCGGCCTCGGCGGCGGCCGGTGCTGCCGGCTGCGCCGGCGATTCACTGGCAGGCGAGGTGGGTTCGGCGGGCGCGGCAGGCGTCGCGGGTGCAGGCGCTGGTTTGCGCTGCGCCAGCCACTGCTTGAACTCTTCCTTGGACACCGCCTCGACCACGATCGGCATGAAGCCATGGTCCTTGCCGCACAGCTCCGCGCACTGGCCGCGGTAGACACCTGGCTGCTCGATGCTGGTCCAGGCTTCGTTGATGAAGCCGGGAATCGCGTCCTGCTTCCAGCCCAGCGCCGGCACCCACCAGGCGTGGATCACATCGTCGGAAGTGATGACGAAACGCACCTTGGTGTCCACCGGCAGTACCAGCCGGTTGTCGACATCCAGCAGGTAGTGCGGATGGCTCTCGCGGGTCGGTACCTTGCCACTCTGCCGCATGCGGTCGGACTCACGGTCCAGGCGGCTGGTGAAGGTCACGTTCTCGCCCAGGTACTCGTACTTCCACATCCACTGGTAGCCGGTGACCTTGACCGTCATCTCGGCATCGCGGGTGTCGTACATCTTGATCAGGTTGGCCGTGGCCGGCCACGCCATCACCACCAGGATGATCACCGGGATCACCGTCCAGATGACCTCGGCCTTGGTGTTGTGGCTGAAGGTGGCGGCGACCGCGCCCTTGGACTTGCGGAACTTGAACATCGCGTAGGCCATGGCGCCGAACACGATCACGCCGATCACCGTACAGACGATCAACGAGAGGTTGTTCGATTCCCAGGCCAGGCGCGAGGTCTGGGTCACCCCCTTGCCCATGTTCAACTGCCACGGCTTTGGATCGGCCGCCTGGGCCAGCGCCGTCCCCGGCATCGACAGCAGGGCCCCCATCGCGGCGGCCATTGCAACGCACTTCGTGCCCCACCCTCTGCTTTGCTTCATTGCCTAGACCCTTAGCGTCGTCGGTTGCCGCCATCGCTGGCGGCGAGCAAATCTTCAAGCGTTTCAACAAGCGTTTGACGTTCGGCCGGCGCGAGAAAACTCCCCACCTCCACCTGCCGGCCGCTGGATGCCAGCCGGACCCTCTGGTCGTCGGTGAGCAGGCGCACCCAATGCGGATGAGCCCGGAACACCGGCAATCCACCGGGCACGGGGATGACCTCCACGTACGCCGGCACTACCCGGATCTCCTCCTGCCGTTCACCGCTGCGCCACAACGCGCGCAACGCAGCTGCCAGCAACAGGCTGTACAGCAGCGCGAACAGGGGGGCGAATGCGTTGCCGGCCACCCACCCGAAGGCGGACACCAGCCACATCACTCCCGACAACACAGCAAACAACAGGACGAACTGCCGGGCATCGAGCGCCCGTGGGGGACGCAGTCGCAGCTGCGTACCTGACCCATCCGGAGCTGTAAGCACCTCGATCATGTCGCAACCGCGTTCCTGCCGCGGGAAACGTCTTGATGGTAGCCCTGCCCTCTCGCCGGTAGCAAGGGTGCATTCACACTTTTTCCGATGCTGCAACACAGCATGACCCCAACAGCACGAATGACGAATTCGGCACAAAACGACCCGACTTTGCTGAACACGCTGAATCCACCACCGCTAGGGGCTATCAGCATTCATGAAGGTGGCTGCGCGGGCCTTCCTGAAGTCGAAAAAATGATTAAAATCGCCAAGTTTTCCACTGGCCGGACCGGCATGAACGCACCTTCCTCTCCCATTGCCGCCAGCGACGCTCCGCGTCCCTCGGCGCTGCTGTCGCCGGAACTGCCGGCGTCCCCCAACCCGTTCCGCCAGGCCATCACCGATGCCTGGCTGAAGGACGAGGCCAGCCATGTGCGCGAACTGCTGGAGCAGGCACGCCTGCCGGCCGACGAGCAGGCCAAGGTGCAGGCGCTGGCCGCCGACCTGGTCGCCCGCGTGCGTGTGCGCGCCAAGGACCAGGGTGCGATCGAAGCCTTCATGCGCCAGTACGACCTGGGCAGCGAGGAAGGCGTGCTGCTGATGTGCGTGGCCGAAGCGCTGCTGCGCATTCCAGACCAGGAGACCGCCGACAAGCTGATCCGCGACAAGCTGGCCGATGCCGACTGGGAAAAGCACCTGGGCGGCAGCGACTCGGTGCTGGTCAACGCCTCCACCTGGGGCCTGATGCTGACCGGCAAGCTGGTGCAGATGAACGACGCCACCCGCGCCGATGCGCCCAGCGCGTTCAAGCGCCTGGTCGGCCGCGTCGGTGAGCCGGTGGTCCGCCTGGCCGTGCGCCAGGCGATGAAGATCATGGGCCACCAGTTCGTCATGGGCCGCACCATCAGCGAAGCGCTGGCACGCTCGCACAAGGGCGACAGCGCCAGCTACCGCTACTCGTTCGACATGCTCGGCGAAGGCGCGCTGACCATGAAGGACGCCCTGCGCTACCTGGAAGACTACCGTCGTGCGATCCACGCCATCGGTGGTGACCACAAGGCGCGTGGTGGCCGTGCCGATGGCGACGTCAACAACGCACCGGGCATCTCGATCAAGCTGTCGGCGTTGTACCCGCGCTACGAGCACGCCAAGCGCGCGCGCGTGTTGAAGGACCTCGTGCCCGGCGTACTGGAACTGGCGCAGCTTGCCAAGAGTTACGGCATCGGCTGCACCGTCGACGCTGAAGAGTCCGATCGCCTGGAACTGTCGCTGGACATCATCGAGCAGGTGTTCGGCGATGCCTCGCTGGCCGGCTGGGATGGCTTCGGCGTGGTCGTGCAGGCTTACCAGAAGCGTACGCCGTACACGATCGACCACCTGGCCGACATGGCGCGCCGCGCCGGCCGTCGCCTGCAGGTACGCCTGGTCAAGGGCGCCTACTGGGACGCCGAGATCAAGCGCGCGCAGATCGAAGGCTATGCCGGCTACCCGGTGTTCACCCGCAAGCAGAACACCGACGTGTCCTACCTGGCGTGTGCCAAGCGCCTGTTCACCCATGCCGACGCGATCTACCCGATGTTCGCCACGCACAATGCGCACACCATCGCCGCAGTGCGCAGCATCGCCAACGGCGGCGTCTACGAGCACCAGAAGCTGCACGGCATGGGCGACGACCTGTACGCCGAAGTAGTGCCGGCCGACCGCCTTGGCCTGCCCTGCCGCGTGTACGCCCCGGTTGGCTCGCATGAAGACCTGCTGCCGTACCTGGTACGCCGCCTGCTGGAAAACGGCGCCAACTCCAGCTTCGTCAACCGCATCACCGACGAGCGCGTGCCGATCGCCGACCTGGTCCGTGATCCGGTCGAGATGGTGTCCTCGTTCGAATCGATTCCGCATCCCAAGATCCCGCTGCCGGTTGACCTGCTGCGCAGCCAGAACCACGACAGGAAGAACTCCATGGGCGCCAATCTCGCCAACGACAACGAACTGCGCGCCCTGGCCGAGCAGCTCAACGCTGCAGTGAAGCCCTGGCAGGCCGCACCGCTGGTGCCGGGCGCGAACCCGACCGGCGCATCGCTGCCGGTGACCAACCCGGCCGACACCCGTGAAGTGGTCGGCCAGTGGCAGGCCGCCGATGCCGCCACCGTGCAGAAGGCGCTGGCCAATGCCGTGGCCGCGCAGCCGGGCTGGAACCGCACCCCGGCCGCCAGCCGCGCCGCCCTCCTCGAGCACGCCGCCGACCAGCTGGAAGCGCGCATGCCCGAATTCATGGCGCTGTGCGTGAAGGAAGCCGGCAAGAGCCTGCCCGACGGCATCGCCGAAGTGCGCGAGGCGGTGGACTTCCTGCGCTACTACGCCAAGCAGGCGCGCGAGCAGTTCAGCCACGCCGAGAAGCTGCCGAGCCCGACCGGTGAATCCAACGAACTGCAGCTGCATGGCCGCGGCGTCTTCGTCTGCATCAGCCCGTGGAACTTCCCGCTGGCGATCTTCCTGGGCCAGGTGGCTGCGGCACTGGCCGCCGGCAACAGCGTGATCGCCAAGCCGGCCGAGCAGACCAACCTGATCGGCTATTACGCGGTGAAGCTGCTGCACGATGCCGGCGTGCCGGCCGACGTGGTGCAGTACCTGCCGGGCGACGGCGCCACCGTCGGTGCTGCGCTGACCGCCGACCCGCGCGTGGCCGGCGTGGCCTTCACCGGCTCCACCGACACCGCCCGCGCGATCAACCGCGCGATGGCTGCACGTGACGCCGCCATCGGCGTGCTGATCGCCGAGACCGGTGGACAGAACGCCTTCATCGCCGACTCCTCGGCGCTGCCGGAACAGCTGGTCAAGGACGCAATCGGTTCGGCCTTCACCTCTGCGGGCCAGCGCTGCTCGGCCGCACGCGTGCTGTTCGTGCAGGACGACATCGCCGACAAGGTCATGACCATGCTGGCCGGCGCGATGAAGGAACTGAAGGTCGGCAATCCGGGCCTGCTGTCCACCGACGTCGGCCCGGTGATCGATGCCGACGCACTGCAGATCCTGCAGGACCACGCCGTGCGCATGGACCGCGAAGCACGCCTGATCGCGGCGGCCGAACTGTCCGCCGAAGCCGCCAACGGCACCTTCTTCGCACCGCGCGCGTATGAGCTGAAGGACCTGGGCCAGCTGCAGAAGGAAATCTTCGGGCCGGTGCTGCACGTGATCCGCTGGAAGGGCGACCAGCTCGATGCCGTGATCGATCAGATCAACGCCACCGGCTACGGCCTCACCCTGGGCGTGCATTCGCGCATCGACGAGACCGTCGACCGCATCAGCAACGGCGTCCACGTCGGCAACGTCTACGTCAACCGCAACCAGATCGGTGCGGTGGTCGGCGTGCAGCCGTTCGGCGGCCAGGGCCTGTCCGGCACCGGCCCGAAGGCCGGCGGCCCGCACTACCTGCTGCGCTTTGCCACCGAGAAGACGGTGACGGTGAACACCACCGCCGCCGGCGGCAACGCCTCGCTGCTGACCCTGGGCGACTGATTCCAGGCGTCATGCGGTAAACGAAAAACCCCGCGAAAGCGGGGTTTTTTTGTACATTGCCGGTAGCGCCGGGCCATGCCCGGCGACGATCACGCCGCCACGCTGAACCGGTTGTCCGCACGCTTTGCCAGCTCCACTCGGACGCGCGCAATCCGCGTCTCCAGATCACCTTCCAGCAACACGTACTCGACCCCACCCGCCTGCAACTGCTGCAGGTACCACGCGTGCTGTCGTAGACGGAAATCCTCCCCTACCCGCGTCCCATCCTGCTCGAACGGGATATCCGGCGCGCACAGGAACAGCAGGTCGTACGCACGCGCTGCGGCCCGCTGCAGCGGTTCTGGCGCTGTGCCGAACATCCAGCCGCTGTAGCCCAGCGTCACCAACGGCGTGGTATCGCAGAACAACCAACGATGCGCGTGCGGCGCGGCCTGGTCCTCGTGCTGCGGCTGGGTCGCAGCGATGCGCAGCAGATCCTGCGCCCGCAGCTCACCGCCCTGCTGTTCCCACAACGTACGCCCGAACTCCGGCACCCATGCCGTGCCCAGGCGTTCGGCCAGCACCTGCGCGAGTGTGGTCTTTCCGCTGGACTCGCCACCAATGAAGGCCACGCGCTGCACGTAGGCCGCATACACATCAGCTGACAGGCTATGCCGGTGCACATGCGGATCGGCGCGCAACTGGGTCCCGCAGGCCTGCCCGATATCCAGGGTGCGTTCCAGGCGCTCATGGCGTACCGGTGCGCCGAAGTGCGCAGCCAGCGCCTGCGCGAAGCCGTCGCCATAGTCCTCACCGGTAAACACCGCCTGCACCGGTCCACCGAACAGCGTCATGCACAGCCATGCGGTAAACGCGCGCTGCACCTGCTCGTCGTCGCTGTCCTGCGGCAGCTCGCGTACCGGTACCCCTTGCTGCTCGCACATCGCCGCCAGACGCGCATCATCGAGTACCACGATGGTGGCCTGCGGAAAGCGCAGGCGCAGCCAGCGTTCGCGGCGCTCTGCGCTGTAGCCGGCAAAGCCCGGTTGCGACCAGCCGATCACCAGCAGCTGCGCGCAGCGGGTAGAGGCGAATTCGATCAGGCGCTCGTGGCCAAGGTGCAGCGGGCAGAACTTGCCGACCACCAGGCCCCGCGCAGCGTACTCAGGCAACAACATCGGCCGCCCTGGCCTCATCCCGCATCAGGTGCCGCCAGTGACGCAGCGCCACCAGTGCGTTGATCCAGAAGCCGATGTACAGGATCGAGGTCAGGTGCAATCCACGGCTGTAGTACAGCGGCACCGCGACGGTGTTGACCAGCAGCCATACCCACCATGATTCCAGCTTGCGCCGCATCATCAGGATCTGCGCGATCACGCTCAGCACCAGCACCGCCGAATCGATGTACGGCGCATAGGCATTGGTCAGGCGGGTCAGCATCCAGCCGTAACCGAAGGTCGCCAGTACCGCCAACGGCAGCAGCCAGCTCCACGCGCGTGCTGGCAAGCGGGTGATGGGCAGCGGCGCACCATGGTCACCGCGCAGCCACTGCCACCAGCCGAACACGCTGATGACCACGAAGAAGAACTGCAGCACCATGTCCGCGTACAGGTGCGAGCGCTCGAACACCGCGGCGAACAGCGCGCAGCCAACGATGCCCAGCCACCACGTATGCACGTTGTTGCGACCGGCCAGCAGGATCGAGCCGGCAACGGCGACGTTGGCGGCCAGCTCCAGCTGGAAGTTCGGGTCGGACAGGTTCATCGCGGCATTGTCGCGTAGATCCGCGCCCTGCGTCGTCGGCCCGGTGGATCCACGCCATGCGTGGATGGAAATCAAGCGCGCACGCGCACCAGCAACCGCTGGCTCTCTCCGCTTCCCCAGCGCCCTGGCTGCAGGCCGGTAGAGAGCAACGGCGCAAGCCAGTCAGGCGGAGCGATGTCCCAGGTCACCCCATCGAACGGGTACGGCCACGGTGTTCCCCGAGGATTCGGCGAATGCAGGAACAGCGCACTCTGACCGGTATCTGGCGCCAGCGTCACCCAAGACTGCACATCCTCCCGCCCGCTCGTCACAGCCCGCTCGAGCAGCCGGAGTAGCCCTGCGGCAACGGCGATTCGGTCACTGACATGGCGATTGCCGCGCCCCATCCAGTCAAGATGCGTGTGCCAGTAGTCGAACCATTCCGACTCCAGCACGCGATCCAGAATTGCGTTCGCCTTGGCCTCTTCCCGAGCCCAGTATCGGATCATCCGCTTCTGGTAGCGACGATCGACCATTTCGCATTCGCCTGTACTGCGTAAAGCCGGCAAGGTAGCAGGCACTCCCGAAACAGGCACGAGCCGGATGCGTCATCCGCGCAAAAAAAGGCCCCGCTTGCGCGGGGCCTCCTTCGTACTGCTTCAGGCAATCGCCGGAATCAGAACTTGTACTGCATCGACGCAGCCAGCACGTCGCCGGTGACCTTGTACTTGCCGGTCACGGTGTTGGCGGTGGCCGAGGTCGAGTTGACGTTCGGATCCTTGGTGAACAGGTGGGTGTAGCCCACGCTGTACTCCATCTTGTCCGAAGCGGCGTAGGTCATACCCAGCGACAGCCACTTGCGGGTGGTGTCCGGCACGCGCACGTCGCGGTGGGCGTCGGTGGTCGGGGTCTGGTCGTACGCCAGGCCGCCACGCAGGGTCAGCTTGTCGTTGACGCGGAAATCGGTACCGATCGATGCGAAGGTGGTGTCGCGGTAGTGGAACGGCAGCACGCTGTCCGGCTGGTTGGAGTCGTAATCGACGACGACCTGGTCGAACTTGCTCCACGCAGTGCGCGTGACTTCGGCCATGATCTGCCACTGGTCGTTCACGCGATGGGTGAAGCCGACGGTGGCGCTGGCCGGCAGGGTGATGGTGGCACGGCCGTTGCTGTCGATGAAGGTGCCCGGGGCAGCGGTGGCCAGGAAGGCGGCAGCATTCTGCGGGATGGTGAAGTCGGCCTTGCCGTCGTTGATCTTGTGCTCGACTTCCGAGCGGTAGCTGAAGGCGATGTTGGTGCCTTCCACCGGGGTGACGGTCATGCCGAGGGTGTAGCCGATCGACACCTCATCGCCCTTGATGCGCAGGTAGCCATCGGCGGTACCCGGCGAGAAGCCGAGCTGTGCGGCCTGGCGGGCAGCGGCCTGCGAAGCGGCAGCGGCCTGGGCCTGGGTGCCACCGGCAGCCAGCACGCGCGCAGCAGCGGTGCGCTGGGCAGTTGCATTGATGGCGGTGCCGGTATCGACGGCGCTGGTCAGGTCGACATTCAGGCGCTCGGCGAACACCGACGCACCGAACGACAGGTACGGGTTGACGTCATAGGAGAACGCAGCACCCAGGTCGACGGCCTGCAGCTCGGTCTTGACGCCGTTGTAGCGGCCGACCCAGTCACGGTCGTATTCGGTCTTGAAGCCGAACGGCACGGTCAGCGACACGCCGAAATGCATGTTGTTGTTTTCGCCGAACGGGACGTGGAAGTAAGCTGCCGGAACCGGAGCGATCATGCCGGCGTCGCCGCCGTTGCCGCCGGAAATCGGCGCGCCGTTACCGTAGCGGCCTTCGCCGCGGAACTTGGCGCCGAAGCTGATGGCGCTGACATCGCCCTGCACCACGGTGCCGTCGAGCAGGCGCATGGAGGCCGGGTTGGTGGCGATGACCGAGGCGTCGCCTTCGGTCGAGGTGGAACCAGCGAAGGCGCGGCCCAGGCCCTTGGCGCTGTTTTCCTTCAGCTGGAAGGCGGCGGCGTTGGCATCGGCGGCGGCCAGCGCACCGGCAACGCCGACGGCCAGCAGGGTCAGGCGGGCAATGGTGGAAGCAGTTTGCATCGTAGTTCTCTCTCCGGTAAGCGGTGATGGTGCTCTGAGTGCGCCTGCGCCCGTCAGGCCGGATGGCCCTTCGAAGCGCGCCGGATTCCCCTCCCGACATACGACGCCGTATGCGAGTATTACCCAGAGCCGTTAATGAAACAATAACAGCGCCGGGGCTTTCTTCGTCGCAAAAGCTGAACAGGCTCCCTCCCCGCCAAAAGTGCCCGCACGCTAGGCTAGTGCCATGTTTGTCTCCCTCCCCTCGCGCAAGAAGGCGACCCTGCGTTGGGCTACACCCGTGCTGTTTGCGGCACTGTGGTTGGCATTCCTGTGGTCGATCTCGCGCCCGGACGATGCCCGCGGAAGCCTGTGGCTGGACTGGGGCGCCCTGTCCACCGGCCTGACCCACCCGCTGGACTGGTGGGCGACCCTGCAGGACGGCAGCGTGCTGCGCCTGTTCACCGCCCTGTTCCTGCACGCCGACTGGTCGCACCTGCTGGGCAACCTGGTATTCCTGCTGATCTTCGGCCTGCCGGCCGAGCGGGTGCTGGGCCCGTGGCGGCTGCTGCTGCTGTTCCTGGTGGGCGGTGCGATCTCGAACCTGGTCGCCATCTACACCATGGGCAGCCCGGACCAGATCATCATCGGCGCCAGTGGTGCGGTGTCGGCATTGATCGGCGCCTATCTGGCGCTGTTCCCCGGTGCGCGCCTGGGCGTGGTGATTCCGCTGGGGCTGTTCCTGGAGTTCGTGCGCGCGCCGGCCTATCTGCTGATCGGCGTATGGGCGGCGCTGCAGGTGGTGTTCGCCTACATCGGCCCGACCTTCGGCATGGTCGCCTGGTGGGCGCACATCGGCGGCTTCGTGTTCGGCGTGGTGTACGGCATGTACGTGCGTGCGGCGATCGCACGGCGCCTGCGCAAGCGGCACGGGTTCTAGCGTCCGCTTGCCGCGTTCTGCGAAACGCCCGGGGCATGCCCGGGCGGTGTTCGGACATCAGTCGAGCATGGCTCGACGCTACAGAATCAAGGCTTGGCCGGGATCTCTGCAGGCTTCGCTTCGGGCTTCGCTTCGGGCTTCGCTTCGGGCTTCGCTTCGGGCTTCGCTTCGGGCTTTGCTTCCGCCTTGGGCTCCGCCTTCGGCGACGGCTTGGCGGCGGCCTTCGCTGCCTTGTCCGCTTCAGCCTTCGCGGCTTCTGCCTTCAAGCGCGCCGCCACCGAACCCGGGTTCTTCAGCTCGGCCAGCGCATCGTTGATCGGGCCATCGCCCGGCAGCACGGCGCCTGCGTGGTAGCCCTCGGTGCCTTCCTCGTCACCACGCAGGTGGCCCGGCAGGGTCGCTTCACTGTAATCACTCAGGCTGGCCGGCAATGCCTCGTCTTCCGGACGTGGTGCGGCCTTCAGTTCCACTTCCGGCACGATGCCGGTGGCCTGGATCGATTTGCCGCTGGGCGTGTAATAGCGTGCCGTGGTCAGCTTCACCGAATCGCCGTTGTCCAGCGGCAGCACGGTCTGCACCGAGCCCTTGCCGAAGGTGCGGCTGCCGATCACGCGTGCACGCTTGTTGTCGCGCAACGCACCGGCCAGCACTTCCGATGCACTGGCCGAACCGGCATCCACCAGCACCACCACCGGCGCCCCCTTCAGCAGGTCGCCCGGAGTGGCGTCGAAGCGTGCATCGCTGATGCTGATGCGGCCGCGGGTGCTGACGATGTTGCCCTTGTCGAGCAGGTCATCGGCCACCTGCACGGCAGCGGTCAGCAGACCACCCGGATTGCTGCGCAGATCCAGCACCAGCCCCTTGAGGTTGCCGCCGGACTGCTTCTGCAGCTGCTGCAGGTGCTTCTGGAAATCAGAGCCGGTGTCAGCCTGGAACGTGCTCAGGCGGATGTAGCCATAGCCCGGCTCCAGCAGGCGGCTGCGCACGCTGGTCACGCGGATGGTCTGCCGGGTCAGGCTGACGTCGAACGGCTTGGGCTTGCCGTCGCGGACGATGGTCAGCACCACCTTGCTGCCGGCCGGACCACGCAGCGGTTCGCTGGCATCGATCGCGCTGATCGGCTTGCCATCGATGGCGATGATCAGGTCACCGGCGAGGATGCCGGCCTTGGCCGCCGGGGTGTCGTCGATCGGCGAGATCACCTTCATGCTGGCGTTGTCCGGCTGCTGCTGCAGCTCCACGCCGATGCCTTCGTAGGCGCCGTTGGCCTGCTCGTCGAACGCCTCCGCATCTTCCTTGTTGAAGTAGGTGCTGTGCGGATCGAGGTCGAGCAGCAGGCCGCGCACGGCCGACTGCATCAGCTTGTTGTCATCGACCGGATCGACATAGGCGGCGCGGACCGCGTTGTAGACGGCGACGAAGCGGCGGATATCGTCCAGCGGCACCTTCGAGGTCACCGCCTCCTCGCTGCTCGCCGCCTTCCCGGGAGTTTCCTTCAACGGGATGGGGGCGGTCTGCTGGGCCCAGGACAGGGCCGGCAACAGAGCCAGCAAGAGGGTGGCGGTACGGGCTGCGCGCATGGATCACTCCTGTCGACGATGGCATCGTGCCCAAGGCACATGCACCGATTATGCGCGAAGCGTGGCTAAATTCCCGTTGAATCCGGCCTCGTGCGGCCAGCCGGAATTCAGCGCCGCTGCAGCCAGCTGTCCGGATTGACCGGTTGCCCACCACGGCGCAGCTCGAAGTACAGCGCCGTCACGCCCTGGCCACCGGAGTTGCCGACCTTGGCCACCGCGTCGCCACGGCTGACCCGCGCGCCGGCATCCTTCAGCAGGGTGTCGTTGTGGGCGTACAGGCTCATGTAGCCGTTGCCATGGTCGACGATCAGGATCATGCCGTAGCCGGTCATCCAATCGGAGAACACCACGGTGCCGTCGGCCACAGCGGTGACGGTGCTTCCGGCAGGTGCGCCGATCAACACGCCGCTGCTGGTGCGGCCGTCCGGCAGCTTGCCGCCATAGCGGGCCAGCAGATTGCCCGACAGTGGCCAACCCAGGCCCCCGACCTTCGGCGCTGGCGCCGAGGCAACCGCCGGGGGAACCTTGGTCGGTGGCGGCGGCGGGCGGCCAGCTGCGGCCGCCTGTCGGGCCGCGCGCTCGGCGGCGGCTTTTTCGGCGGCAGCCTTGCGGGCGGCGGCACGGCGCTCGGCCTCGGCACGGGCCGCGGCAGCACGCAGGTTGGCCAACAGGGTTTCCAGCGCCTTGGCATCCTGGCCCAGTGCCTGTTCCTTCTCGCGCTTGTCCTTGAAGCGTTCTTCCAGCGAAGCCACGGTCTGCGCGCGTTCGCGACGGTCCGACGCGAGCGTGGCGACCTGCTGCTTCTGGTCGCGATGAACGCCCTGCAGCTGCTGTTGACGCTGGGCGATCTGCGTCTGCAGTGTCTCCAGCTCCTTCAAGTCGGCCGTCAGTGTGGTGATGCGCTGCGCACGTTCGCGCTGCAGGTAGCGGTGATAGGCCAACGCACGGTTGGCGTCGGCCACCGTGTCCTGCGAAAGCAGCAGCTTCAACGGCGCGTGGTTGCCCAACTGGTAGGCGGCGCGCAACAGGCCCGCCAGTTCGCGATTCTGTTTGGCCAGATTGGACTGCAATGCATTGCGCCGCTGTTCGGCCTGGGCCAGCGCCTGGGTCTGCTCACGCAGCGCCGCCTCGGTCTGGGCCAAGGTGCGACCACTGCGCGCGACTTTTTCATCGGCCTCGCGCAGCTGCTGCGACGCCTGTCCGCGCTGGCCCTCGATCTGCCGGCGCTCCTGCGCCACGCCCTTCAGCTCGCTGCGCAGCTTCTGCAGTTTGCGCTCGGCCTCGCGGGTCGAAGCGGTCTGCGCTGCGCCCGGCAATGGCAGCGCCAGGGCAAGCGCCATTCCCAGCAACAGGCAACGTCCACCGCGCAGGGTGGCGATGTGATGCCGGCGTGAGGGGAAGACGTTGTTGCGCAAGGGCTTTCCAGTGACTTCAGGCAGATGCGGAGACGTGCAGGGAATGGTGACATCTCCGCACGCGGCCTGCCAGCCGCACAACAACGAGGTTCCCATGAAAGCTCTCTCCATTCCGCTGCTGTTGGGCATTGCGCTGGCCAGTGGCCCGGCCTGGGCCCAGGCGGACGTCAGCAAGGTCAACGGCAGCATCAGCGCCGATCCGGGCCAGCGCTACGGCAAGCTGGACACCGTCAATGGTGGCATCCGTGTCGGCGAAGGCGTGGAAACCGGCAGCATCGACACCGTCAACGGCGGCGTCAAGGTCGCCGATCGGGCCCGCACCGGCAGCATCGAGACCGTCAACGGCGGGATCCGCATGGGCCGCGAAGTGACGGCCCATGGCGATGTCAGCACGGTCAACGGCAGCATCTTCAGCGATCAGGGCAGCCAGATCGAGGGCGGCGTGGAAACCGTCAACGGTGGCATCGGCCTGGTCGGCAGCCGCGTGCGCAAGGACGTGGAGACCGTCAACGGCGACATCACCATCGGCATCGGCTCGCAGGTCGGCGGCGGCGTGCATGTGCGCAAGCCGAACTTCAGTGTCTCGCTGACGGCCAGTCGCAAGCCGCGGGTCATCATCGGCCCCAATGCGGTGGTCAGCGGCAGCCTGCTGTTCGAGCGCGAAGTGGTGCTGTATGTCCACCGCAGTGCACGCATCGGCGCGGTCACCGGCGCCGACCCGATCCCCTTCGATACCGATACCGCCCCGGCCGACTGAGCCTGCGGCTTGGGCGATACTGCCGATACCGGTCGCGCCTGCTGCGCGGCCGTCCCTTGTGTTTCCAGGAACCGATGATGCCCCGCAAACTCCTCCTGTGCCTGGCCGCTGCGGCCGCGCTCAGCGCCTGCAAAGGCGAAGATACCCCGGCGCCGGCGCCCAGCGCCGACAGCACCGCCAAGCCGGCCCCGCACACGTTCTCAGCCGCGATCAACGCCGCCGACTTTGCCGAGATGGTGAAGACCCTGGCCTCAGACGAGTTCGAAGGCCGCTCGCCCGGCAGCAAGGGTGAAGAACTGACGGTCAACTACATCCGCGACCAGATGCAGCGCATCGGCCTGCAGCCCGGCAACGGCGACAGCTGGTTCCAGGACGTGCCGATGACCGAGACCACGGCTGATGAATCGACCGTGCTCACGCTCAACCAGGGCGGCAAAACCACCGAACTGAAGTTCGGCACCGACATGGTGGTGGGCACCCGTACCGGCCAGACAGAAGTGAAGGTCGATGCCAGTGACCTCGTCTTCGTCGGCTACGGCGTGGATGCACCGGAGCAGAAGTGGAACGATTACGCCGGCCAGGACTGGAAGGGCAAGACGGTGGTGATGTTCGTCAACGACCCGGGCTTCCATGTCGATGATGAAAAGCTGTTCGACGGCAAGCGCATGACCTACTACGGCCGCTGGACCTACAAGTTTGAGGAAGCCGCGCGCAAGGGTGCCGCCGCCGCACTGATCGTGCATGACACCGCGGGCGCTTCCTACGGCTGGGACGTGGTGAAAAACTCATGGGCTGGCCCGCAGTACGACCTGCCGGCCAAGGACGACGCCGAACCGCGCCTGCCGGTGCAGGGCTGGTTGAGCGCCGACGCCGCCAGGGCGCTGTTCGCCGGCGCCGGGCTGGATCTGGACCAGGCTTACAAGGACGCGAGCAAGCGCGGCTTCAAGCCGGTCCCGCTGAAGGCAACCGCGTCGGTGGACCTGAAGAGCAAGGTCGCGCAGAAGCAGTCGCGCAACGTGGTGGGTGTGCTGCCTGGCAGCAAGCGCGCCGATGAGGCCGTGCTGTACATGGCGCACTGGGACCACCTCGGCAAGCACGAGGGCGAACAGGGCGACAACATCTACAACGGTGCCGTCGACAACGCGACCGGCGTGGCCGGCATCCTTGAGGTGGCCGAAGCCATGGCCCACCAGGAGCCGAAGCCGGAACGCTCGGTTGTGTTCCTGGCGGTGACCCTGGAAGAATCCGGCCTGCTGGGTTCGAAGTACTACGTCGCCCACCCGACCTTCCCGCTGGACAAGATCGCCGGTGTCATCAACATCGATGCGATGTCGGTGGCCGGTCGTGCCAAGGACGTGACGGTGACCGGCTTCGGCAGTTCCGAGCTGGAAGACATCCTCAAGCCGCTGGCTGCGGCCCAGGATCGCACCCTGCACGGCGAGACCTCGGTGCAGAGCGGCTTCTACTTCCGTTCGGATCACTTCAACTTCGCCAAGGCGGGTGTGCCGGCGCTGTATGCCGACGGCGGTGAGGACCTTCGCGACGGTGGCGTCGAGGCGGGCCGCAAGGCGGCCGCCGACTACGGTTCCAACCGCTACCACGGCCCGAAGGACGAGTATGACGCGGCGACCTGGAAGCTGGATGGCACGGTCGAGGACCTGCAGCTGATGTACGGCGTCGGCAAGGAACTGGCCGGCGGCGATCGTTGGCCGAACTGGTACGAAGGCAATCCGTTCAAGGCTGCACGCGACACGATGATGAAGGCCAAGGCACCGGCCACGACGAAGTAACATCCGGCCGGGCAGTGAAGCAATCGAAGCGGTGCCCGCAAGGGCGCCGCTTTTTTTGTGCGTGTGTGGAGGGCACATCCAGCCCGCCGTTGGTAGTTGCCAACCTTGGTTGGCAGCACCGTAGGCGGCGTGCGCATCCGAGCATCTGCCGGCTAGCGACCGGCACTACCGGGTATTTCCTGCGCCTGAAGAAAAACCCCGCTGCTTTTGTGCGTGTGTGGAGGGCGCATCCAGCCCCGCCGTTGGTAGTTGCCAACCTTGGTTGGCAGCGCCGTACGAGGCGGGCGCATCCACGCATCTGCCGGCCAGCGGCCGGCACCACCCTTGGTTTCTCGCGCACAAAGAAAAACCCCGCTGCGTGAGCAGCGGGGTTTTGGATGTAAACCCTGGCGATGACCTACTCTCGCATGGCTTAGGCCACACTACCATCGGCGCAGCTACGTTTCACTTCCGAGTTCGGGATGGGATCGGGTGGTTCCATAGCGCTAATTTCACCAGGGAGACGGTTGCAGCAGCGCTTGCAGCGCCAGCTCGCGTACTTGCCCTTGGGGCGGAAGGAACTCGAAAAAGCAGAGCCTTCACTTAATAAAGGAAAACCCCGCTGCATGAGCAGCGGGGTTTTCGGGGTATAAACCCTGGCGATGACCTACTCTCGCATGGCTTAGGCCACACTACCATCGGCGCAGCTACGTTTCACTTCCGAGTTCGGGATGGGATCGGGTGGTTCCATAGCGCTAATTTCACCAGGGAGGCGGTTGGAGTGTCGCTTGGACGCCGTGTCTTTGCAGGGGGCGGGCATGGTGATGCCAGCGTTGCAAAGAGACGCGCCTGAGCGCCTGCCTCTCGTTTGGTCTTGTGACGTAGCGTGCACTTGGATCTATCGACATGTCATGTCGGCCAAGGCAACTTGAGGTTATATGGTCAAGCCTCTCGGATCATTAGTATCAGTTAGCTCAATACATTGCTGTACTTACACACCTGACCTATCAACCACGTAGTCTACATGGTTCCTTCAGGGGGCTTGTGCCCCGGGAGATCTCATCTTGAGGCGCGCTTCCCGCTTAGATGCTTTCAGCGGTTATCGCTTCCGAACATAGCTACCCGGCAATGCCACTGGCGTGACAACCGGAACACCAGAGGTTCGTCCACTCCGGTCCTCTCGTACTAGGAGCAGCCCCTCTCAAATCTCCAACGCCCATGGCAGATAGGGACCGAACTGTCTCACGACGTTCTGAACCCAGCTCGCGTACCACTTTAAATGGCGAACAGCCATACCCTTGGGACCGACTACAGCCCCAGGATGTGATGAGCCGACATCGAGGTGCCAAACACCGCCGTCGATATGAACTCTTGGGCGGTATCAGCCTGTTATCCCCGGAGTACCTTTTATCCGTTGAGCGATGGCCCTTCCATACAGAACCACCGGATCACTAAGTCCTAGTTTCCTACCTGCTTGATCCGTCGATCTTGCAGTCAAGCACGCTTATGCCTTTGCACACAGTGCGCGATGTCCGACCGCGCTGAGCGTACCTTCGAGCTCCTCCGTTACTCTTTAGGAGGAGACCGCCCCAGTCAAACTACCCACCATACACGGTCCCCGATCCAGATAATGGACCCAGGTTAGAACGTCAAGCACGACAGGGTGGTATTTCAAGGATGGCTCCGCCACAGCTAGCGCCATGGTTTCATAGCCTCCCACCTATCCTACACAGACGAACTCAACGTTCAGTGTAAAGCTATAGTAAAGGTTCACGGGGTCTTTCCGTCTTGCCACGGGAACGCTGCATCTTCACAGCGATTTCAATTTCACTGAGTCTCGGGTGGAGACAGCGCCGCTGTCGTTACGCCATTCGTGCAGGTCGGAACTTACCCGACAAGGAATTTCGCTACCTTAGGACCGTTATAGTTACGGCCGCCGTTTACTGGGGCTTCGATCAAGAGCTTCGCCTTGCGGCTGACCCCATCAATTAACCTTCCAGCACCGGGCAGGCGTCACACCCTATACGTCCACTTTCGTGTTTGCAGAGTGCTGTGTTTTTGATAAACAGTCGCAGCGGCCTGGTTACTGCGACCCTCTTCAGCTATAGCTCGCACGAGCCACCAAAAAGGGTGCACCTTCTCCCGAAGTTACGGTGCCATGTTGCCTAGTTCCTTCACCCGAGTTCTCTCAAGCGCCTGAGAATTCTCATCCTACCCACCTGTGTCGGTTTACGGTACGGTCTGCGTAAGCTGAAGCTTAGGAGCTTTTCCTGGAAGCGTGGTATCAGCAACTTCGCCATAAAGGCTCGTCTCGGTGCTCGGTCTTGAAGGATCCCGGATTTGCCAAAGATCCAAACCTACCGCCTTTCCCCGGGACAACCAACGCCCGGTATGCCTAACCTTCTCCGTCCCTCCATCGCACTTACGCGAGGTGCAGGAATATTAACCTGCTTCCCATCGACTACGACTTTCGTCCTCGCCTTAGGGGCCGACTCACCCTGCGCCGATTAACGTTGCGCAAGGAAACCTTGGGCTTTCGGCGTGCGGGTTTTTCACCCGCATTATCGTTACTCATGTCAGCATTCGCACTTCCGATACCTCCAGCAGACTTCTCAATCCACCTTCAACGGCTTACGGAACGCTCCTCTACCGCGTACATATAAATATGCACACCCCAAGCTTCGGTTCTGTGCTTAGCCCCGTTAAATCTTCCCCGCAGACCGACTCGACCAGTGAGCTATTACGCTTTCTTTAAAGGGTGGCTGCTTCTAAGCCAACCTCCTGGCTGTCTGTGCCTTTCCACATGGTTTTCCACTTAGCACAAAATTTGGGACCTTAGCTGTGGGTCTGGGTTGTTTCCCTTTTCACGACGGACGTTAGCACCCGCCGTGTGTCTCCCATACAGTCCGTCTCGGTATTCGGAGTTTGCAATGGTTTGGTAAGTCGCGATGACCCCCTAGCCATAACAGTGCTCTACCCCCGAGAGGATACATATGAGGCGCTACCTAAATAGCTTTCGAGGAGAACCAGCTATCTCCGGGTTCGATTAGCTTTTCACTCCTAATCACAGCTCATCCCCGTCTTTTGCAACAGACGTGGGTTCGGGCCTCCAGTACCTGTTACGGCACCTTCACCCTGGCCATGACTAGATCACCCGGTTTCGGGTCTACTGCCCGCGACTATGCGCCCTTATCAGACTCGGTTTCCCTTCGCCTCCCCTATACGGTTAAGCTTGCCACGAACAGTAAGTCGCTGACCCATTATACAAAAGGTACGCAGTCACCCCTTGCGAGGCTCCTACTGCTTGTACGCACACGGTTTCAGGATCTATTTCACTCCCCTCTCCGGGGTTCTTTTCGCCTTTCCCTCACGGTACTGGTTCACTATCGGTCGGTCAGTAGTATTTAGCCTTGGAGG